>NZ_RCZC01000009.1 GCF_006439055.1 Sphingomonas glacialis | reverse complement strand
CGGGGCGACGAGGCGGGTGGCGTCCAGCATGATCAGAGCGAGAAGCCCTCGCCGAGATACAGCCGCCGCACGTTCGCATCCGCCACCAGTTCGGCGGGCGAGCCGGTGAACAGCACGCGGCCGTCATAGATGATGTACGCGCGGTCGACGATCTCGAGCGTCTCGCGCACGTTGTGATCGGTGATCAGCACGCCGATCCCGCGATTCTTGAGCTCGCAGATCAGATCGCGAATGTCGGCGATCGACAGCGGATCGATGCCCGCGAAGGGCTCGTCGAGCAGCATGATCGACGGATCGGCGGCGAGGGCGCGCGCGATCTCGGCGCGGCGGCGCTCGCCGCCCGACAGTGCCATCGATGGGGAATCGCGCAGGCGCGTGAGGCCGAACTCGTCGAGCAGCGTATCGAGCCGGAGCGCGCGCTGCGCCTTGTCGGGCACGGCGAGCTCGAGCACGCTGAGGATGTTCTGCTCGACCGTCATCCCGCGGAAGATCGAGGTCTCCTGCGGCAGATAGCCGAGCCCCAGGATCGCGCGCCGGTACATCGGCAGGCCGGTGATGTCGTTGCCGTCGAGCATGATGCGGCCCGAATCGGGCTTCACCAGCCCCATCACCGAATAGAAGCACGTCGTCTTGCCGGCGCCGTTGGGCCCGAGCAGCCCGACCACTTCGCCCTTGGCGACCGACACCGACACATCGGTCAGCACGCTGCGCTTGTCATAGGATTTGGCGATCGACACGACCGACAGACCGTCATTGACCGGCAGCTCGGCGATCGGCGGCGCGGTGTCGAGGGTCATAGTGTCGCTCATCGGGGCGTGCTCGCAGTTTAGAGTTACCGAAGGGTTAACCGAACGGCATCTGGCAGGCTTCGTGCATGCCTATACGCCGATCGCGACATCCGCGAAAGACGCGGGCGCCGAAGAGCCCCGCTTTCGCGTCAGTTACGCTTGGGGACCGAGAAGGTCCCGCTGACGCGACCGCCGCTGCTCGTCGTGGTGCCGGCCTTGCCGCCGCCGACCGACGAGCCGTCGATCACCGCGCGACCGGTGTCGAGGTTGATCGTGAGGCGCCCGCCATTGACGGTGTTGCCCGCCTGGATCAGCGTCACCGCGCCGAGCATCGTCACGACGCGCTTGTTGAGATCATAGACCGCGAAATTGCTGCGCGCGGTCTGGTCGGGCCGCGTCACGACGACATTGCCCGCAGCATCGAGGCGCGAGACCTGCGGGCTGCCATCGACGACCTGCCCGGTATAGGCGACCGTCATCCGCGCCGAATTGAGCGTCATCTCGGCCTGCTTCACCACGACGTTGCCCGACAGCAGGGCGCGATTGGCCTTGTCCTGCAATTCGATATGATCGGCCCCGAAATTGATCGGCGCGGCCGAATTGTGCGCCGTCTGCGCGCTCGCGATGCCCGCCCCTGACAGAGCGAGCGAAACGGCGAGAAAGGCGGGAAGGCGCTGCATCGGGACTATCTCTTCTTTCGCGGGATGATCTGCAAGTGCGCATTGCCATCGAGCCGCACGATATGATTGACCAGATCGGCGTTGAGCTGGTTGCCGCTGAACGTGCCCTGCGGCACCGACCCGGTCACCGCGCCGCCGCTCTTCATCGTCCGGGTCTTGAGATCGACCGTCGAATCCTGCGTGATCAGCCGATAGCCGCCGCTGCCGTTCACCCGCACCGGGCCGTCGATCGTCACCTGCTGCTTGTCCATGTCGTAATGGCCATGCTCGCCGACGATGTTGGCGGGGCCGTCCTTGAGCCCGATCTGCGCGGTGAGTTGCTCGAGCTTGACGATCGGTTCGGCCGAACTCTTCTGCACCGCCGACCCGGCGGTCAGCGCGAAGGGCTGGCCCTTGTCGTCCTCGCCCTTGTAGCTGGCAGACTGAACGCGCAGCCGCTCCTTGGCGACGTCGACCTTCTTCTTGTCGAGCAGGAAGCTGACGTCTCCGCCCGAATAGAGCGGCAACACCACCACGAACGCGGCGAGCACGCCGATCAGGATCGGCAGCACTACGCGCAGCGTGCCGATGACGCGGTCATGGCTGCTGCCGGGCGCAGCCCAGATCTTGCGCGAGTCGCGGATTGCGCGCGCGTCAGACATCGGGCTGCTCCCCGCCGCGGCTGGCATCACATGTGCGCAAAGATGTCGACTTCCGGCCAGCCGGCGATGTCGAGCTCGGCGCGCCACGGCAGGAACTGGAAGCACGCCTGCGCCAGTTCGGTGCGGCCCTCGCGGGCGAGGCGACGATCGAGCTCTTCGCGCATCGCGTGCAGATAGCGCACGTCGGACGCGGCATAATCCTTCTGCGCCTCGCTCAGCACCGGACCGCCCCAATCGGATGATTGCTGCGCCTTGGAGATATCCTGGCCGAGCAATTCGCGCACCAGCTCCTTGAGGCCATGGCGGTCGGTATAGGTGCGCACCAGCTTCGACGCGATCTTGGTGCAATAGACCGGCGCCGCGGTCACTTCGAGATAATGGCTGATCGCCGCGAGATCGAACCGCCCGAAGTGGAACAGCTTGACGCGCGACGGGTCCGACAAGAGCGCGCGCAAATTGGGCGCGGCGTAATCGCTGTCGGGCGCGAAGCGCACGAGATGCTCGTCGGGGCCACCGTCGGACAGCTGCACCAGGCACAGCCGGTCGCGCGGCGTGATCAGCCCCATCGTTTCGGTATCGACCGCGATGTCGGCGCCGGGCGCGAACAGGTCGGCGGGAATGTCTTCTTCATAAAGATGTACAGTCATCGCCCGGCCCTAGCGGCGATTCGGGGCGCGCTCAATGGCGCCGTTATGCGGGCGGCGCTCATGCCGTGAGGTGCTGGTAGAGAATCATGCTGCCGATCGCGATCAGCGCGACCCCGCCGAGCATTTCGGCATAGCGGCCGAGATACGGTCCGGCATGCTTGCCGATCAGCACGCCGGCGGTCGCGACGACCGTCGTCACGCCGCCGATGATGAGGCAGGCGAGCAGGATATTGACGTGCAGGAACGCCAGGCTGACGCCGACCGCGGTCGCATCGATGCTGGTGGCGAGCGCGGTGAGCACCAGGCGGCCGATCCCGCCCTTCGCTGCCGGCGCTTCGTCCGCCGTCGCGTCCGAATGCTTGAAGGCTTGCCACAGCATGTTGAGCCCGACCCCGCCGAGCAGCCCGAAGGCGACCCAATGATCGACCTTTGCGATCCAGCTGGCGAGCGCGAGCCCGACCGCCCAGCCGATCGCCGGCGTCACCGCCTCGAACGCGCCGAACACCACGCCGACGCGCAGCGCGTCGCGGAAGCGGTTCGATTGGCCATCGGCACCCTTGCCGACAGCCGCCGCAAACGCATCGACCGAGAGGCTGAGCCCGAGCCCGCCAAGAGTTATAATACCCGTCATGTGAAACTATCCCGAGGCCGCGACCGAAACGACCGGATCCACCGCTGGCCCGAAATGCGGTGTCCTGTCGTTGGTCTGGCCGGGCTGGCACATCGTGCCGCTGCCATCGCCACGAACCGACCTCAACGGCGATTCGACTATGTTGACGAAGGCCCCGCTCGAAGCGGGTGGCTACTCCCCAAAAGAGGCTTGCTCCCTAGGGGTCGCGGCCGTGGCGGTCAATGCGCGGAGCGCCGCCGCGCCGCGATGTTGAGCGCCTCGACCACGCCCGAGAACGCCATCGCGGCATAGATATAGCCCTTGGGGACGTGGACGCCGAAGCCATCGGCGATCAGCACCGCGCCGATCATCAGCAGGAAGCCCAAAGCGAGCATCACCACGCTCGGATTGGCGGCGATGAAATTGGCGAGCGGCGTCGCGGCGAGCAGCATCACCCCGACCGCGACGATCACCGCGACGATCATCACCGGCAGATCGTCGGTCATCCCGATCGCGGTGAGGATCGAATCGATCGAGAACACCATGTCGAGCGCGAGGATCTGGACGATCGCCATCCCGAACGACAATGCCGCGCCGGTCTTGCCGCTCGTCTCTTCGGTCGCCGCGTCGCGGTCGATCGTATGGTGGATCTCGGTGGTCGCCTTCCACAGCAGGAACACGCCGCCTGCGATCAGGATCAGGTCGCGTACCGAAAACGCGGTTTCGAACGATGGCGCGCCGCGCGCATCGAGTGCGCCGGTCAGGCCGAGATCGAACACCGGCTGCACCAGCCCGGCAATCCAGGCGATGATCGACAGCAGCCCGAGTCGCAGCACCAGCGCCAGCCCGATGCCGACTCGGCGGACCTTCTCGCGCTGCTCGGGCGGCAATTTGTTCGAAAGCAGCGAAATGAAAACGAGATTGTCGATGCCGAGCACAATCTCCATCACGATCAGCGTGGCCAAAGCGGCCCAAGCGGCGGGATCGGCGAGCAGAGCGGGGATCGACATGCCCGAGTCTGTGCCGTGCTTGCCACATCCGCGCAAGAAGCGTGTGATTCGTGCCGTATTTTGGACGAATTCATTCGCAGCCTCTGCCAATTTGCGTTACACGATTCGATGGCACGATTGGTTTGGTGCCGAAACCCTGCGTCTTTCGTCCGACGCAACGGTTGCGATATCGATGTCGGACGAACCGGGAAGACGAACAGGGCATGAGTTTCGATAAAGGACGCCGCGGCGATCGTGGCGGGCGCGGGCGCGACAAGCGCGACGGTTTCGGCGATAGCGGCGGCTTCGACGGCGGCTTCGGCGGCGGTGGCGATCGTTTCGGCGGCGGCGGTGATCGCTTCGGTGGCGGTGGCGATCGCTTCGGCGGTGGCGGCGGCGATCGCTTCGGCGGCGGCGGCGGCGGCGGTGGTTTCCGCAGCGGCGGTGGCGGCGGCTTCGGCGGTGGTGGCGCAGGCGGCGGTGGCCGTGGCATGCCCCCGCAGGTTGTCGGTGAAGGCACTGGCGTCGTAAAATTCTTCAACGGCCAGAAGGGCTTCGGCTTCGTCGTTCGCGACGATGGCGGCGAGGACGTGTTCGTGCACATCTCGGCCGTCGAGCAGGCCGGCCTGACCGGTCTCGCAGAGGGCCAGCCGCTCGGCTTCACCCTCGTCGATCGTGGCGGCCGCATCTCGGCGACCGACCTCAAGATCGACGGCGAGCCGATGGCCGTCACCGACCGCGGTCCGCCGCGCGAGCGTGACGCTGCTCCGGGTGGCCCGCGTGGCGCCGCTCCTGGTGGTGCGCCGCAGCGTCAGCTGACCGGCGAGAAGGCAACCGGCACAGTCAAGTTCTTCAACGCGATGAAGGGCTTCGGCTTCATTCAGCGCGACGATGGCCAGCCCGATGCTTTCGTGCACATCTCGGCTGTCGAGCGTGGCGGCATGACCTCGCTCAACGAGGGCGACCGTCTCGAGTTCGAGTTGGAAGTCGATCGTCGCGGCAAGATGGCTGCTGTGAATCTGACGTCGATCGCCTAACCGCTTTCGTCTGATGCAAACGAGATAGACCCGGTGGGCCTTTAGGCCTGCCGGGTTTTTCTTTGTGTGCGGCACGGGGTGTGTGCCGTACTTTCGTAAGCTTCCCGGCGAAGGCCGGGGCCCAGTCGCGCTGCCAGGCGTTAGCTGGGTGTGACCTTTCACCTACCCACCCACGCCTGGGCCCCGGCCTTCGCCGGGGAACGGAAAAAGAAGGACTTCAGATGCGCTTAGCCCTTGCCGCGATCGCCCTCACCCTCGCCGGCCCCGCGCTCGCCGCGCCCGGCCCGAAGGTCGCCGCCGCGAGCTTCGCGCAGCTCAAGACCCCGTTGCCGCTGCCGTATAACGAGACCGCCGACGCGAAGGCACAGGTCGCCGCAGCGCGCGCCCGCGCCAAGGCGCAGCACAAGCTGCTGCTGATCGACCTTGGCGGGAACTGGTGCCTCGACTGCCGCCTGCTTGCAGGCACGATGGAATTGCCGGGCCTGCGCGAATTCCTCGCCAGGAAGTACGAGATCGTCACGGTCGATGTCGGCCGCTTCGACAAGAATCTCGATGTGGCGGCGAAATACGGCCTCAAGGACCATTTCGGCGGCGGCGTGCCGAGCGTGCTGATCGTCGATCCCAAGACCGACGCGCTCAAGAACCCCGGCCGCACCGCCGCGCTCGCCGATGCACGCTCGCTCAGCCCGCAGGCGCTGTCGGACTGGCTGGCGAGCTGGGTGGGATGAACATCTGACCGCTCCTCCTCCCGTCACCCCCGCGAAAGCGGGGGTCCCGCTTCTTCTGCTCGCCGCGGGCCAGACAGCGGGATCCCCGTTTTCGCTGGGATGACGGCGGAGAGCCCCGGTCAGCCTCGCGCAAACCGATCGGTCGCACGGATCAACTGGTCGAGGATGCCGGGCTCGCTATAGGCGTGCCCTGCCCCCTCAATCAGGTGAAAATCGGCTTCGGGCCAGGCCTTGTGCAACGCATAGGCATAGCGCGCGGGGCACGGCATGTCGTAGCGGCCGTGGACGATCGTCCCCGGAATCCCCGCCAGCCGCCCGGCATCGCGCAACAACTGCCCGTCCTCCAGCCAGGCATCGTCCGCGAAGAAGTGGTTCTCGATCCGCGCGAAGGCCAGCGCGAAATGCCCGTCCTGGAACGCGGCGCTCATCGCCGGGTCGGGCAGCAGCGTGATCGTCTCGCCCTCCCAGATCGTCCACGCCTTGGCGGCCTCGAGCTTGGCCGGCTCGTCGTCGCCGGTCAGCAGACGGCGATAGGCCTGGATCATGTCGCCGCGCTCTGCCGGCGGGATCGGTGCGACGAATCCCGCCCATTTGTCGGGGAACATCTCCGACACGCCGAACTGATAATACCAGGCGAGCTCGGCCGGCGTCGCGGTGTAGACGCCGCGGAGGATTAGCGCGCTGACGCGGATCGGATGCGTTTCGGTATAGGCCAATGCGAGCGTCGAACCCCAAGACCCGCCGAACACCAGCCAGCGCTCGACCCCGACCACCGCGCGTAACCGCTCGATATCATCGACCAGATGCCAGGTCGTGTTCGCCTCGAGCGAAGCGTGCGGCGTCGAACGCCCGCAGCCGCGCTGGTCGAACAGCAGCACGTCGTAGCGCGCCGGATCGAACAGTCGGCGATGGCTCGGCGAAATGCCGCCACCGGGGCCGCCATGGAGGAACACAGCGGGGGTCGCGCCGGGCGTGCCGCAACGCTCGTAATAGAGCGTGTGGCCGTCGCCGACGTCGAGCATGCCGGTCTCGTAAGGGTCGATTTCGGGGTACAGCGTGCGGAGTTCGGTCATGCGCGCAACCCTAGGCCGCACCACGCGCGCTGTCACCGCCGGGTCAGGTGATCAGCCGCTCGAGCGCCGCCACCGTATCGGCTTCCGCCGCAGGCTTGTCGGTACGGATGCGCGATATGCGCGGAAAACGCATCGCGACGCCCGATTTGTGGCGCTTGGACTGGTGGATCGAATCGAACGCGATTTCGAGCACGAGCGTCTTCTCGACCTCGCGCACCGGGCCGAACCGCCCGGTGGTATGGTTGCGGACGAACTGGTCGAGCCGCTTGAGCTCCTCGTCGGTGATCCCCGAATAGGCCTTCCCGACGGGCAACAAGGTGCCGTCCTCGGTCCAGCAGCCGAAGGTGTAATCGCTGTAGAAGGACGAGCGGCGCCCCGACCCGCGCTGCGCGTACATCATCACGCAATCGGCGGTGAGCGGGTCGCGCTTCCATTTGTACCACAGCCCGGTCTTGCGCCCGCCGACATACGGCGAATCGCGGCGCTTGAGCATCACGCCCTCGATCGCCGCGTCGCGCGCGCCGGCGCGGATGCCTTCGAGCGCGGTGAAGTCCTCGGCGGCGATTACGGTGCTGAGATCGAACCGATCCGGATCGAGCCGCGTGGCGAACGCCTCGAGCCGGACGCGGCGCTGCTCCCACGACAGCACGCGCAGATCCTCGTCGCCATCGAAGAGGATGTCGTAGAGCCGCACGAACGCCGGTGCCTCGGCGAGCATCTTGGCCGAGACGATCTTGCGCCCCAACCGCTGCTGCAACGCGTTGAAGCTGGCCGCGCCACCTTCCTCGGTCGCCGAGCCTTGCGCGTCGCCTTTGACCATCAGTTCGCCGTCGAGCACGCCGGGGGTGGTGAAATCGCGCGCGACTTCGGGGAAGCTCGCGGTGACGTCGTCGCCAGTGCGGCTGTAGAGCCGCGTCGTGCCAGCGACATGGACGATCTGGACGCGGATGCCGTCCCATTTCCACTCGGCGGCATAATCCTTGAGATCGACGCGCAGCTCCTCGAGCGGATGCGCGAGCATGAACGGGCGAAACACTGGCACGTCGGCCGCAGTCGGCTGGGCGCCGCGCCCCTCGGCCCAGTCGAACAGTGCCGTGTAAGGCGGCGCGATGCCGTGCCACACTTCCTCGACAGCCTCGACATCGAGATCGAAGCCGTTCGCAAGCGCGGTCTTGGCGAGCCGCGACGACACACCGATGCGCAGCGCCCCGGTCGCCATCTTGAGCAGCGCGAAACGCTCGTCCGAATCGAGCCGGTCGAGCATTCCTGCCAGCGCCGCCGGCGCATCCGAGCGCGACAAAGACGAGAGACGATCGACCGCCTGTGCGATGCTCAGCGGTTCGGGGTCGGGTGCGATCGGCGGGGTCGGCCACAGCAAGGCGACGGTCTCGGCGGTGTCGCCGACATAGTCGCGGCTCATGCGGAACAGCACGGGATCGACGCGCTGCTCGATCAGCGTGCGGATCAGCGCCGGCTTGACGCCGGGCAGGTCGAGTTCGCCGGTCAGCGCCGCCATCGCCCAGCCGCGATCGGGATCGGGCGTGACACGCAGATAATCGGTGATCAGCTTGAGCTTCGCATTGCGCGAGCGGGTGTAGATCAGCCGGTCGAGAAGGTCGGCGAAAGCGCGCATCGTCCCTCAACATGCGCGCGGCGCAGGGGTTCCGCAAGCGCCATCCCGGCCTTGCCCCGCGCGGCGCGCGATCCTAGGCTGGACGCCATACCCGATCCTCGAAAGGTCCTGTCATGCGTGAAGCTGCGATCGTCTCCACCGCCCGTACCCCGATCGGCAAGGCCTATCGCGGCGCGTTCAACGCGACCGAGGCGCCGGTGCTCGCGGCGCATGTGATGAACGCCGCGGTCGCGCGTGCGGGCATCGACCCCGCGCGAATCGACGAAATCTTCTGGGGGGTCGGCAATCAATGGGGCAGTCAGGGCGGCAATGCCGGGCGGATGGCGACCTTCGCCGCCGGCCTGCCCGAAACGGTGCCGGCCTTCACGCTCGACCGCAAATGCGGCTCGGGGCTTACCGCGATCGCGCTCGCCGCGCGGTCGATCCTCTGCGACGAGATCGACGTCGCGCTGGCCGGCGGGATGGAGTCGGTGAGCCTCACGGTGACCAAGGACGCGCCGCGCTTCGTCAACGAATCGGTGATCGCGCAGCAACCCGCCGCCTATATCCCGATGATCGAAACCGCCGAGATCGTTGCCGAGCGCTATGGCATCAGCCGCGAATTGCAGGACGCCTATGCCGCGATGAGCCAGCAACGCGCGGTGCGCGGGCTCGAAACGGGCGCATTCGTCGAGGAAATTGCGCCGATCACGGTCGAGAAGGCGCTGTTCGACAAGAGCGGCGCGCGTACCGGCAGCGAGACGGTCACGCTGTCGCAGGACGAGGGCATTCGCGCGGGCACGACCGCCGAAGCACTTGCCGGCCTCAAGACCGTCTGGCCGGGCGGCGATTTCTCGGGCCCCGGCGCGAACGTCACCGCGGGCAATGCCAGCCAATTGTCCGACGGCGCCTCGGCGCAGATCGTGATGGATCATGCCACCGCCAAGGCCGAGGGGCGCGACGTGCTCGGCCTCTATCGCGGCTTCCAGGCGGCGGGGTGCGCGCCCGACGAGATGGGGATCGGCCCGGTCTTCGCGATCCCCAAGCTGCTCGCGCGCGCCGGCCTGACGGTCGACGATATCGGGCTATGGGAATTGAACGAGGCGTTCGCGTCGCAATGTCTCTATTGCCGCGACACGCTCGGGATCGATCCCGAGCGCTATAATGTGAATGGCGGGGCGATCGCGATCGGACATCCCTTCGGCATGACCGGCAGCCGCCTCGTCGGGCACGCATTGATCGAAGGCCGCAAGCGCGGCGTGCGCTGGGTGGTGGTGTCAATGTGCACCGCGGGCGGAATGGGTGCGGCTGGGCTGTTCGAAATCGTCTAGGGGCGCTAGGGGCGCTTCGAACACGGCCGCTTTTCAATTCCTTGGGAAGATTAAGGCGGCACAGCGAGGTGGCATCGAAGACAATGTTACAGTTTTTCGCACGCCCTTATCTGTTTGATGTATGTTAGAATGGCTCGGATTGCGGAACAGCCCCTTGCGTGACCCGTTCTGAAGATATGTCCAACACCGCACGCTATGAGGTTATTCTGGTTCCTTCGGAAATGTCTTTGACGTCTTCCGAATGGACTTGGCGCCGGTTCGAGAGCGACTCGGATGTCTCGGCGCAGGGGTCGCGCCATCCGACGTTGCCCGCCTGCTTCGCCGAGGTCCGCGACCATGCCAAGCAGTTCGGCCCGGGCACGGTCGCGGTCAATCTGCGCGGCGACGACGCCCCGCCCGCGCCCACGGCGGAAGCGCTCGTGCCGAACCGGGAGGGCGCGCGTTCGAACCGGCTCGCTCCGAAGGCGCTGCTTCGGAGACGATCGGCACTCCGCGGTTAATCGGCGAAGAGCAATACCGGGGTTTCGAGATAGCGCTTGAGCGCCTGGACGAAGCTCGCCGCATCCCAGCCATCGACGACGCGGTGATCGCAGCTGATCGACAGGTTCATCAGCTTCGCGCGGACGATCTCGTCGCCGACGAAGACCGGGCGTTCCACGATCTTGTTGGGCCCGATGATCGCGACTTCGGGGCGATTGATGACCGGCGTCGTTGCGATCCCGCCGAGCGGGCCGAGCGAGGTCACGGTCAGCGTGCCGCCGCCCATTTCCTGCGGGGTGAGCTTGTTGGCGCGCGCGGCTTCGGCGAGGCGCAGGATTTCGCTGGCGAGCTGCCAGACGTTGCGGTCCTGCGCGTCGCGGATGACGGGGACGGTGAGGCCCGCATCGGTCTGCGTCGCCATGCCGAGATGGACCGCGCCGTGGCGCGTTACCACGCCCGCCTCATCGTCATAGCGCGCGTTGATCATCGGGAAGGCGGGGATCGTCTTGCAGATCGCGGCGATCAGCAGCGGGAGCATTGTCAGCTTGGGGCGGTTGCCGCGGGCGCCGTTGAGATCGGCGCGCATCGCTTCGAGCGCGGTGACGTCGATCTCGTCGACATAGGTGAAGTGCGGGATCGCGCGCTTCGACGCGGCCATGTTTTCGGCGATGCGGCGGCGCATGCCGATGACCTTGATGGCTTCGTCGGGACGGGCGTTGCTGGCGTGGGGGGCGTGATAGCCCTGGCCCTGGCCGTAGCGGAGGAAGGCGTCGAGATCGCTGTGGCGGACGCGGTCGGACTCGGTCTTTACCTGGGCGAGGTCGATCCCGAGATCGGCCGCACGGGCGCGGACCGCGGGGGATGCGAGCGCCTTTTCAGCCCCCCTCCCGCTTGCGGGAGGGGTTGGGGGAGGGGACGCAGCCACGGGCGGAGCGCTGGCGGGGGCGTCCTGCCCTCCCCCAGCCCCTCCCGCAAGCGGGAGGGGAGTCGGTTGCTCCTCGCTTGAGACCACCTCCTCGACGCCGGGGTTTTCCGCTTCATATTGCTGCGCGACCTCGACCTGCTCGGCCGAAGCGGGCGCCGCCTTCAGCTCCGCCGGCGTATCATCACGCAAAGCCAGCGCTTCCTCAGCCCCGAATTCCGCCGCATCGGTCTCGATTACCACCAGCGCCGCGCCGATCGACACCTGGTCGCCGACCTCGCCCGCGAGCTCGACCACCACGCCCGACACCGGCGACTCCATCTCGACCGTCGCCTTGTCGGTCATCATGTCGGCGACCTGCTGGTCTTCCTCGATCCGGTCCCCGACCGCGACGTGCCATGCCACGATCTCGGCTTCGGAAATGCCTTCGCCAATGTCGGGCAGCTTGAACGTAAAACGCGCCATTATGCGTCCTTCATGATCTTCTTGAGCGCCTCGCCGATGCGGACGGGGCCCGGGAAATAGGCCCATTCGAGGCTGTGCGGGTACGGCGTGTCGAAGCCCGTCACGCGTTCGATCGGGGCTTCGAGATGGTAGAAGCAGCGCTCCTGCACCAGCGCCGACAGTTCGGCGCCGAAGCCGCTCGTGCGCGTCGCTTCGTGGACGATCATGCAGCGCCCGGTCTTCTTGACCGACGCCTCGATCGTCTCGATGTCGAGCGGCACGAGCGTGCGCAGGTCGATCACCTCGGCATCGACGCCCGCCTCTTCCATCACCGCGAGCGCGACATGCACCATCGTGCCGTAGACGAGTACCGTCAGCGCCTCGCCGGGCCGCACGACCTTCGCCTTGCCGAGCTCGATCTTGTAATAGCCGGTCGGCACCTCGCCCGCGGGATGCTGCGACCAGTTCTGCGTCGGCTTGTCCCAATGGCCGTCGAACGGGCCGTTGTAGATGCGCTTGGGCTCGAAGAAGATCGTCGGATCATTGTCCTCGATCGCGGCGATCAGCAGGCCCTTGGCGTCGTACGGGGTCGAGGGGATCACCGTCTTGACGCCCGAGATGTGCGTGAAGATGCCCTCGGGGCTCTGGCTGTGCGTCTGCCCGCCGAAGATGCCGCCGCCGAAGGGCGAGCGCACCGTGATCGGCGCGGTGAACTCCCCCGCCGAGCGATAGCGCAGCCGCGCCGCCTCGGACACGAGCTGGTCGAGCGCGGGGTAGATGTAATCGGCGAACTGGATTTCGGGCACCGGGCGCAGGCCGTACGCGCCCATGCCGACCGCGACGCCGATGATGCCGCATTCGCTGATCGGCGTGTCGAACACGCGGGTCTTGCCGTATTTGGACTGGAGTCCCGCGGTCGCGCGGAAGACGCCGCCGAAATAGCCGACATCCTCGCCCATCACGATCACGTCGGGGTCGCGGCCCATCATCACGTCCATGGCGGAGTTGATCGCCTGGATCATGTTCATGCGGGTGGAGGGTTCGGATTCTGGATCTGACATGGGTTCGCTCAATGTCCCTCTCCCTGTGGGAGAGGGAGGGAGCCGCGAAGCGGCGGAAGGGTGAGGACAGAGTGAAGGCACAAGCTGCCCTCGCCCTCCCACTCGGCTGCGCCGAGCGGGCCCCTCCCTCTCCCGATGGGAGAGGGGATTTTCACTTGCGCGCCCATGGACGGCCGCTCGCGGTTTCCTCGGCGATCATCTGCGCCTGCTGCTCGCGCAAATGCCACGGCATTTCCTCGAACACGCCGTCGAACAGCGTATCTAGCGGCTGATGCAGCCCATGGCCGAGCACGCCGTTGGTTTCGGCCTGCTTCTGCGCGGCCTTGACCTGCTCGGCGAGCTCCTTGTCCTGCGCGGCATGGCGCTCGTCGTCCCATTCGCCGAGCGCGACGAGATGGTCCTTGAGGCGCTTGATCGGATCGCCGAGCGGCCAGGCGGTCGGCTCGCCCGCCGAGCGATACTGGCCCGGATCGTCGGAGGTCGAATGACCTTCGGCGCGATAGGTGAAATGCTCGATCAGCGTCGGCCCCTGGTTGGTCCGCGCGCGCTCGGCTGCCCACAAGGTCGCGGCATAGACAGCGAGCGCATCGTTACCGTCGACGCGCAGGCCGGCAATGCCATAGCCGACCGCGCGCGCCGCGAAGGTCGTCGATTCGGCGCCGGCGAAGCCCGAGAAGCTCGAGATCGCCCACTGATTGTTGACGACGTTGAAGATCACCGGCGCGCGGTAGACGCTGGCGAAGGTGCAGGCCGAGTGGAAATCGCCCTCGGCGGTCGATCCGTCGCCGCACCATGTCGCCGCGATCCGCGTGTCGCCCTTGGCCGCACTCGCCATCGCCCAGCCGACGGCCTGCGGATATTGCGTGGTGAGGTTGCCCGAGATCGAGAAGAAGCCGGCCTCTTTCACCGAATACATGATCGGCAGCTGCTTGCCCTGTAGCCGGTCGGCGGTGTTCGAATAGATCTGGTTCATCATGTCGACCATCGACCAGCCGCGCGCGATCAGCAGGCCCTGCTGGCGGTACGACGGGAAGCACATGTCTTCATAATCGAGCGCATGCGCGGCGGCGACCGAGACCGCCTCCTCGCCGGTGCACTTCATGTAGAAGCTCGTCTTGCCCTGGCGCTGCGCACGGAACATGCGCTCGTCGAACGCGCGCACCAGCGCCATGCTGCGCAGCATCGCGCGCAGCGTATCGGGCGACAGCCGCGGATTCCACGGGCCGACCGCCTGGCCTTCGTCGTCGAGCACGCGGACCAGATCGAACGCCAGATCGATGAAGCTGTCGGCCGCATCGGCGGGATCGGGGCGGCGCGCTTGCCCGGCGGGCGGGATCGGCACCTGCGTGAAATCGACCGCATCGCCCGGCCGGAACTTGGGTTCGGGGACGTAGAGCGACAGCGGCGCAAGATTGGGCTTCAGATGATCGGGGACTCGGTCGGTCGCCATATACTCTCCACAACGGCATGCCCGGCACGTGACCGACAGGCGGATTCGCTTCTTTTTTCCTTGTTATAAAATTTCAACGGACTTGGCGAGGGGGCGTTTCGCACCGAATGCGACGACCTGCCGTACGAGGATGACGGACCAGCTTGACTCAGCAGCGGCAAAGAGAACAAAATAGGAACGATGCTTCATGTGAGTCGTGCCCGTGTCCTGTCCTGCCATCATCGCCGAGCTTCGCGAAAGCCTCAAGAAGGTGGAAAGCGACGGGCTGCGCCGTCGACCGGTGCTGCCGTTCGGGATCGCGCCGATCGACGAGCGGCTCGCGCCGGGAGGATTGCGGCTCGATTCGCTCCACGAGATTTCCGCGGCGAGCCCTGCCCCGTCGGACGATGCCGCAGCGACCTTGTTCATGGCGGGGATCGCCGCGCGCGCTTGGGGGCCGGTGCTGTGGGTGGTGCGGCGGCGCGATCTGTTCGCGCCGGGGCTCTACCAGGCGGGGCTCGCGCCGGGGCGGCTGATCTATGCAGAGGCGGCCGACGATGCCGAACTGCTCGCGCTGATGGAGGAGGGCCTGCGGCATCGCGGGCTCGGCGCGGTGGTCGGCGAGGTCAAGCGCGCGGCAATGCCCAATACGCGGCGGCTGCAGCTCGCGGCCGAGGGCGGGAAGACGATCGCGCTGCTGATGAAGCGGCATGCGCGCGCGGCAAACGACAAGGGTGGCGGCAATCCGCTCGCGGTGCCGTCGGCGGCGATGACGCGCTGGCGGATCGCGTCGGCGCCATCGGGGCCGCTGCCGGTCGGCGATGCGGGCGTCGGGCGGGCGCGCTGGCAGGTGGAGCTGGTCCGCCAACGCGGCGGCGAATCCGCCGAATGGATAATGGAGGCATGCGATGAAACGGGTCGCCTCGCTCTACCTGCCCGACTGGTCGATCGAACGGCTGGCGCAGGCCGAGCGCTCAGCCGCGCCGCTTGAGGGCGCCGCGGTAGATCCGCAGGATCTCGCCGAGATCGCAGCGCGCGAGCAGGCGGTGGCGTGCTCGGTGCCGCGCGGTGGCGGCTGGCGGCCGGGTGCGCGCTGGGCGCGGACCGGGGAACTCGACGCGAACGCGCGCCATCGCAGCGCCGGACGCGTGAGCGAGGCTGCGCCGCATCCGTTCAAGGCGATGCCGCCGGATGAGGGGCGGACGCCGCTGCGGGATGCGCGGGCTGCCGTTTCTGACTCCCCTCCCTGGAAGGGAGGGGCTGGGGGTGGGTCGGCCCGTGGAGAGGTCGGCGCCCGCCCTAGGCCGACCCACCCCCTACCCCTCCCTTCCAGGGAGGGGAGGAAAGTAGCAGCGTATGTCCCTTCTCCCCCCCTCCGTCACCCCGGCCCTGTGCCGGGGTCCACGCCTCCGCTCGGGCGGCAGAGTGCGGTGACGGGCGGCCAACGAAACAAGGCGGGGGTGACGAAAGACAGTGTGGCAGAACCCGCCCCCCTGCACCGCATCACCTCGCTCCAATCCGGCAACCAGATCGTCATCGCCGCCGCCTGCCCCGCTGCGCGCGCGCTCGGGCTCGCGCCCGGCATGGCGGTGACGCAGGCGCGCGCGCTGGTGCCCGAGCTCGACATCCGCCCGGCCGATCCCGCGGGCGACCGCGCCGCGCTGCTGCGGCTCGCGACGCTCGCCGCGCGGCGCTGGTGCCCGGTGGTGATGCTGTCTGGCGAGGACGGTCTGTTCCTCGACATCAGCGGCACCGCGCATCTGTTCGGCGGCGAGGCACGGATGGCGCGGCGGATGGTGCGGATCCTCGCGCGGCTCGGCTTTACTGCGCGCGTCGCGGTGGCGGATACGCCGGGGGCGGCCTGGGCGCTGGCGCGGTTTGCGGTCTCGCCTGCACCAGCTCCCCGTCACCCCCGCGAACGCGGGGGCCCCGCTTCTTCCGCGGCGGTGGGAAAGAAGCGGGATCCCCGCGTTCGCGGGGATGACGGGGTTTTGATCTGCCCGCCCGCCGCGCAGATCGACGCGATGGCAGAGCTCCCCACCCGCGCGCTCCGCCTCGAACCGCGCGCGATCGAGCTGCTCAAGCGGCTCGGCATCGAGACGATCGGCCAGCTCGCCGCCCTCCCGCGCGCGCCGCTCGCGCGCCGCTTCGGCGGTGCGCTCGTCGCGCGGCTCGATCAGGCGAGCGGCCGCCTGCCCGAACCGCTCGACCCCGTCCCCGTGCCCGAACCGATCGCCGTGGTGCAGCGCTTCGCCGAACCGATCGCCACCGCCGAGGCGATCGAACATTGGCTCGGCCAGCTGATGCCGCGGCTCGTCACCGCGCTCGGCGCGGCTGGCCTGGGCGCGCGCGCGGTCGAGCTCGTCGCCGACCGGATCGACGGCGTGCCGCAGCGGCTGCGCATCGGCCTCGCCCGCCCGACGCGCGACGGCGCGCATCTGCTGCGCCTGACGCTCCGGCGGATCGAGGAGATCGCGCCGGGCTACGGCATCGATGCGCTCGCGCTCCACGTCCGCCGCGCCGATCCGCTCGGCGCCGAGGCGTTTGCCGAGACGCTCGAGGACCAGGCGCCCGATCTCGCGCCGCTGATCGACACGCTCGCCAACCGGATCGGAAGCCACGCGCTGTGGCGCACGATCCCGGTCGAGAGCGACGTACCCGAACGCTCGATCGCCGCCGCCCCCCCGCTCGACCCGCCCGAGCGCGCAGCGGCCAAACTCAAGCCCGACGATGTCCGCCAGCTCGATCGCTCGGTCGCGCTCCATCCGTGGGACCCGCGCTGGCCGCGGCCGGTGCGGCTGCTGCATCGCCCCGAACTGCTCGACCATGTGCTGGCGGAACTCCCCGACCAGCCGCCCAAGCGCTTCACCTGGCGCGGCATGGCCCACCGCGTCGTGCGCGCCGACGGGCCCGAGCGGATCCTCGGCGAATGGTGGAAGCGCGGGACCGAGCGCCACAGCGTGCGCGATTATTTCCAGGTCGAGGACGAGGCCGGCCACCGCTTCTGGCTGTTCCGCCGCGGCGACGGCGAGCGCGACGAGACGGGCGATCTCGCCTGGTTCATGCACGGATCGTTCGGATGAGCGGCCGATCAGCGCCGCGCGTCGATCGCCTTGACGTGGCCCGCCGCCGCATAGCGCAGGATCGCGGCATCGGATGTGACAAGCGGACACGCCAGCGCGCGCGCCGTCGCGATCATGATCCGGTCGCACGGGTCGCCGTGGATATCGCCCTGCAAGCTCCCGGCGTCGCGACCGATTGCGGCGGTGACCGGAACTTCGATCAGGTCCATTCTGGTCTCGACAGTGCGCATCCAGATGTCGAGCGGTTGCTCAAGCGTCAGACGCCCCTTGTCCAGCAGCATGGCCAGCTCCCACCCAACCATCGCCGACATGCGACGTTCGCTTGTCCGGGCGATCGTGTCTCTTGCCACTGTGCCCAGCCGGTCGATCCCAAACGCCAGCCAGACCAGAACTTGGGTATCGAGCAGGACCATCAGCGCACCGTGTCGCGCAGCTTTTCATCCCATTTCGCTTCCCATTTCGTTTCCCAATCCGGGTCGAGGGGCGCGTCGAGATCGCCAACGATCATGCCGCTTCCCCGCATCGCCCCGAAGATCGGTGGACGCGGTTCCGCTTCACCAGTCGCCACCGCCGACACCGTCGCGACCGGCTTGCCGCGCTTGGTGATGGTGATCGATTCGCCGCTCGCCTGGACCTCGTCGAGGATCGCCAGGCATTTGGCCTTGAATTCCGCCGCGCCGATCATCTTGGTCATCTGCGTCGCTCCCGCCGAACTGGTCACGTGTTATAGTCACTTCGCCGGATTCGGGCAATGAGCTGGTGCGAGCTTCAGGTGACGACGCATTACAGCTTCCTGCGTGGAGCATCGTCACCCGAGGATCTGTTCACCGCGGCTGCGCTGATGGGTATGCCCGCGCTCGGCATAACCGACCGCAATTCGGTCGGCGGCGTAGTGCGCGGCCTCTATGCCTGCGACGAACTCGCCAAGGACTTCGACCTGCACATCCGTCCCGTTGTCGGCTGCCGGCTCGATCTGGTCGATGGTACTTCGCTGCTCGTCTGGCCCGAGGACCGGCCGGCGTGGAGCCGGCTGACGCAGCTGCTCACGCTCGGCAAGGGCCGCGCGAACCCGCAAAAGGGCGAGAAGGGGCAGTGCTTCCTGCACTGGGAAGACGTCGCCGAGCATGCCGAAGGGCTGGTTGCGGCACTGGTCCCGGGGCTTGCTGATCATGGCGACCCGCTCGCTTTGCGCTGGATGGCCGATGCGTTCGGGCCGCGCGGCCATGTCTGCCTGACGCAACACCGCCGCCCCGGCGATGCGCAGCGGCTGCACGATCTATCCGAACTGACGCAGCATTATGGCCTTACCCCGCTCGCCACCGGCGACGTGCTGTACGACACGCCGGCGCGGCGGATGCTGCAGGACGTCGTCACCGCAATCCGCAACCGCTGCACGATCGACGAGCTCGGCTTCCGGCGCGAGCGCAGCGCCGACCGTCATCTGAAGCCGGCGCAGGAGATGCTGCGCCGCTTCCGGCATTTCCCGGAGGCGCTCGCAGCGTCTGCGGCGATCGTCGAGCGCTGCACCTTCTCGCTGCGCGAACTGCGCCACCAATATCCCGACGAACGCGTGATGAGCGCCCACACTCCGCAAAAGTCGCTCGAGAAGATGGCGTGGCGCGCGCTCAACAGCTGGTTCGGCGGGAAACGGCCGAGCGAGCGCTATCGCCGCCTGCTGACCAAGGAGCTCAAGCTCGTCCACCACTGGCGCTACGCCGCCTATTTCCTGACGGTCCATTCGATCGTGCAATATGCCCGCAGCCAGGAAATAATGTGCCAAGGGCGCGGATCCGCGGCGAATTCGGTGATCTGCTTCGTGCTCGGCATCACCTCGATCGACCCGGTGAAGCATCAATTGCTGTTCGAGCGCTTCCTGTCCGAGGATCGCGACGAGCCGCCCGACATCGACGTCGATTTCGAACATGAACGCCGCGAAGACGTGATCCAGTGGATCTACCAGACCTATGGCCATCAACACGCCGCGTTGACAGCGGTGGTAAGCCGCTATCGGTCGCGTGGGAGCATCCGCGAGGTCGGCAAGGCGCTCGGCTTGCCCGAGGACATGACTGCGGCGCTCGCCTCGCAAGTGTGGGGCTGGTCGAACGACGGCGTGCCCGAAGAGCATGTCGCAGCCCTCAACCTCGACGCGCGCGAGCCGCGGCTTGCGCTGGCGCTCGAGCTCGCGACGCAATTGATCAATACGCCGCGCCATCTCTCGCAGCATCCCGGCGGCTTCGTGCTGACGCGCGACCGGCTCGATACGCTGATCCCGATCGAACCCGCCGCGATGATCGACCGCCGCGTGATCGAATGGGAAAAGGCCGATATCGAATATCTGAGCTTCATGAAGGTCGATATCCTCGGGCTCGGCATGCTGGGATGCCTGCGCCGCGCGTTCAGCCTGCTCGCCGAGCATAAGGGGCTGGCCGTCACGATGGCGGCCGACGTGCTGCAGGGCGAGGACCCGGCGACCTATCGGATGATCCAGCAGGCCGACACGCTCGGCACCTTTCAGATCGAGAGCCGCGCGCAGATGTCGATGTTGCCGCGGATGCTGCCGGTCAATTTCTACGACCTGGCGATCCAGATCGCGATCGTGCGGCCCGGGCCGATCCAGGGCGACATGGTGCATCCCTATCTGCAGCGGCGCGAGCAAGCGCGGCGCAACGCGGTCGAGATCGAATATCCCAGCCCCAAGCTGAAGAGCGTGCTCAAGAAGACGCTCGGCGTTCCCTTGTTCCAGGAACAGGCGATGCAGGTGGCGATCCTCGGCGCGGGGTTTTCCCCGACCCAGGCCGATCAATTGCGCAAGGCGATGGCAACCTTCAAGATGACCGGTGGGGTCGGCGAATTTCGCGACAAATTGGTCAAGGGAATGCTGGGCAACGGCATCACCCCCGATTTCGCCGAGCGGCTGGTCAAGCAGATCGAGGGGTTCGGCAGCTATGGTTTCCCGGAGAGCCATGCGGCGAGTTTCGCCAAGATCGCCTATGCCTCGTGCTGGATGAAGTGCCACCATCCGGACGTGTTCTGCGCGGCGTTGCTCAATGCGCAGCCGATGGGGTTCTACGCGCCGGCGCAGATCGTGCGCGATGCGCGCGAGCATGGGGTGCGGATCGCGCCGGTGTGCGTCAACCGCAGCGAGTGGGATACGATTTTACTCCCTCTCCCCGCTTGCGGGGAAAGGGTCGGGGAGAGGGGCAGTGCTGCATTGCAGAGCACATCGCTCGTTGAAGCGTCCCCCTCTCCCCGGCCCTCTCCCCGGAGGGGAGAGGGAGAAGTGCTTCCCCTCCGCCTCGGGCTGCGCATCATCCTCGGCATCTCCGGCGCCGAAGCCGGGCGCATCCTCATCGCACGCGGCGATCGGCCGTTCGCGTCGATCGAGGATGTCTGGCGTCGCGCCGGCGTGTCGCTGCTGACGCTAGAGAAAATCGCGCAAGCCGATGGCTTTCACGGCTTCGGCATCGATCGCCGCAAGGCGCTGTGGGAGGTGAAGGCGCTCGGGCAGAAGCCGCTGCCGCTGTTCGCCGCGATCGAATCGCCGACCGAGCCGAGCGTCACGCTCAAAGCGCTCACCGCCGGGCGCGAAGTGGTCGAGGATTATCGCGCGACGCAGATGTCGCTGCGCGCGCATCCGCTGAGCTTCCTGCGCAGCGAGCTAAATCGGCGGCGCGTCACGCGCTGCGGCGATCTGCGCGGGATGAAGGATGGCAGCCGCGTCGAGGTCGCCGGGCTAATTCTGGTGCGGCAGCGTCCGGGGAGCGCCAAGGGCGTGGTGTTCGTGACGCTCGAGGACGAGACCGGCATCGCCAATGCGATTCTGTGGCCCGACCGGTTCGAGGCGCAGCGCCGCGTCGTGATGGGCGCGGCGATGCTCGGTATCAGCGGGCGCGTGCAGAGCGAGAGCGGGACGATCCACGTCATCGCCGATCGCATCATCGATTTGACCGGGATGCTCCGCCAGATCGGCGATATCGACCTGCCGCGGCTGACGATGCCGGGCGACGGCGCAACGCATGGCGGGACGATCGACCCGCGCGACCGCAAACCCGACTGGAAACCGCCGGCGCAGCGCGCGCTGGAGAGCTGGCCGCCGCGGTCGGGCGGGAAGGAGGATGCGGACCTTATTCCGGTCCGCAGCCACGATTTCCACTAGCGCGCGGTATTTGCCCTCCCATCCCTGGAAGAGCGTCGGGTGAACAGCGCCCCGCGCTGTTCAGGTCATGCCGGGGGCATGACCGACCCGACGCTGGGTCGGGGGTGGGTCGGCCCGTGGAGAGATCGACGTCAGCCCTAGGCCGACCCACCCCCAGCCCCTCCCTTCCAGGGAGGGGAGTCATTGACGTGGGCCGCCAACGGAAACCGAACGTCAGGCCGCGCGGCCGGTCTCGAACAGGAACCACGCACGACGCTCGGCATCGTCGGTCCAATTGTCGATCATCGCGCTGGTCGCATTGTCCTTCGCCTCGTCGGCGATGTCCTTCGCCTCGCGCAGCGCCTCGACTAGCTTGAGATTGTCGTCGCGCAGTTCGGTCAGCATCGCGGCTGGCGCGACGAACTCGGCATCATTGTCCGTGATCGTCTGGTGGCGCGCGATGTCGCCGATCGAGCGCAGCGTGGTCTTGCCGATCTTGCGGACGCGCTCGGCGATATCGTCGGTGCCGGCGAAGATCTGCGCGGCCTGCTCGTCGAGCAACAGGTGATAGTCGCGGAAGTGCGGGCCCGACATGTGCCAGTGGAAATTCTTGGTCTTGAAGAACAGGGCAAACGAGTCGGCGAGGATGCCGTTGAGCGCCTCGGCGACGGTCTTGGTCGCGTTGCTCTGCAGGTCGGTCGGGGTGTTCAATGCCTTGGCAGCCATGGGGTGGACTCCTGGTAAGTTGATTCGATGCAGCAACGATCGTCTAGCGCAATGGCTCCCTCGCCGCGCGGGCAAAAATACGATCACATCGAACGCCGCGCTAGATCAGCCGCAGCGCGCCAAGCCCTTGAACCGCGCCAAAAATCAACAACACGACCGAAGCGCCGAGGCGGAGCGCGGTGGTCGGGATTTTGCGCAAACCGCGCGTGCCCAGCAGGATCGCCGGGACCAGCACGACCATCGCCCCGATCGTCGCGCCCACTGCGGCGAGCGCAGGCGTCGTGCTGCGCGCGGCGAGCGCTGCAGTGATGAACTGCGTGCGGTCGCCGAAACCGAGCATCCCGACCGCGACCAGGCTCGTCCCGAACGCGCCGAGCCGCCAGTCGCGCAGCTTGGGCGGCTTGATCGACCAGCAGCCCGATGCACCCGCCGAGACCAGCGCGAACGCGAGCAAAAGGTCGCGCGCATTGGGCGAGAGCAACGGCGCGACGATCACCCCGCCGACCACGCCGAGCGCATTGCCGAGCGCGATCGCCAGCGCGGTCGCGGCGATCACGGCGGCCTTGCTGGCATGGCGATCGCCGAGCAGCGCCGCGGTCCACGGCGTGCGATCGCTCGCCTGGGTAAACAGCGCCGCGACGAGCGCGGCCATCAGCGCGTCCATGTGCTCAGCCGTTCCGCCGGGCGAATCGCACGACTCGCCCACCGCGCCCTTGCTCGCTCCGATCGATTCCCCCACATGCCGCGTGCATACGCTCTTGCCCCTTCGCCGCACAGGCTAAGCGGCAACGCATAAAGACCAGCTTAACCGCGCACGAATCGCTGCGCGCGCTTGACATCCATGGCCTGTTCCGCCATCGGGCAACGCTTCAAGCGGCGGCTCGTTCGCCGCTTTTGCATTTTCAGATCACAGGAATTCAGGTCATGGCAAAGCCGACCACGGTCAAGATCAAGCTCGTCAGCACGGCGGACACCGGCTTCTTCTATACCACGAAGAAGAACCCGCGCACCAAGACCGAGAAGCTGAGCTTCAGCAAGTATGACCCCGTCGTGCGCAAGCATGTCGAGTTCAAGGAAGCCAAGATCAAGTAAGCCGCTGGCCGCAAGGCCGGTTGCGTCGATCAGGGCCGCGGGCATTCGCCCGGCGGCCTTTTCGCGTTCCTAAAAAGCCCCTCCCCTTCAGGGGAGGGGTTGGGGGTGGGGAAGTGCCTCGCAGAGAGCGCCCACGAGATCATACGTCCCCACCCCAACCCCTCCCCTGAAGGGGAGGGGCTTAGAAGATCACAGCAGCGCCGCGACCGAATCGACGAAGCGCATCAGCGAGATCGGCTTTGACACGTAAGCGTCCGCCCCGACCGCGCGAATCCGCTCCTCATCCTCGCGTCCGGCATAGGCGGTCACCGCCATGATCGGGATCGCGCGGAGCGCCGCATCGGCCTTCAACTGCTGGATCAACTCATAGCCGCTGACATGCGGCAGCTGGATATCCATCACGATCAGGTCGGGCGCGAAGGCGCGTGCGCGGACCACCGCCTCGCGGCCGTCGCGCACGCCTTCGGTCGCATATTCATGCGCGCGCAGAAGGTCGCAGAAAAGTTTCAGGTTGAGTTCGTTGTCCTCGACAACGAGCACCCTTTTTGCCACGCCCGCCATTCCTTGGTCCATGGGACGTCCTACCCAATGCGCAGCGCAGTGACAAACCCCGACCCGATGCAGATCGCACTCAACGCCCTCGTCTGGACGCTCGGCGAGGAGGATCGTGCGCAGCGCCTGCTCGACACGACGGGCCTCACCCCCGACGATCTGCGTGCGCGGGCGAGCGAACCCGCTGTCCTGTCGGCTGTGCTCGGCTTTCTCGAGAATTACGAACCCGATCTGCTCGCCTGCTCCGAGGGGATCGGTGAGCGGCCCGAAGCCATCGTTGCCGCGCGCGCCGCGCTCGATCCGGAGTATTACGAATGAAGGGCCTGTTGATCTGCGATTGCGACGAGGTGCTGCTGCACATGGTGCGGCACTTCGGCGTATGGCTGCGCGAGACGCACGATATCGACTTCGCGCATGAGAGCGGTGATTTCTCGGCGATGACGCGCCGCGGCGGCGGCCCCAAGCCGACGCAAGAGGAAATGTGGGAGCTGCTCCACGGCTTCTTCCCCGCCGAAATGGGCCGCCAGACGCTCGTGCCGCACGCGCGCGAAGCGCTCGCGGCTTTGTCGCAAGTCGCCGACGTGGTGATCCTCACCAACCTCACCGACACCAACCGCGAGCCCCGCATCGCGCAATTGCTCGGCCACGACATGCCGTACCGCGTCGAGACCAATCAGGGCGGCAAGGGCGACCCCGTCGCGCGGCTGGTCGCCGAATTCGGCGATCCCGTGACGGTGTTCGTCGATGATCTCGCCGTGCATCACGCCTCGGTCGCCAAGCATGCGCCTGGCGTGTTCCGGCTCCACATGGTGTCGGAGCCTGATCTCGCCCCCCAGGTTGCGCCCGCGCCCGACGCGCATGTCCGCATCGACGACTGGCAGGCGGCGCAGGCCTGGATCGCCGACCGTTTCACCGCCGGCGTGCCGGCCACCGCCACCCCCGAAAGGACCTCCGCATGACCGACCGTATCGACCGCAAGCTCGCCGACCTCGGCCTGACGCTCCCCGCCCCCGCCGCGCCGGTCGCGTCCTATGTGCCCGCGGTCGATGCGCATGGGCTGCTCCACATCTCGGGGCAGCTGCCGTTCATCGACGGCGCGCTGGTCAAGGGGCGGCTCGGCGATGGGGTCGATCTCGAGGCCGGGCAGAAAGCGGCGCAGGCGTGCGGCCTGATGCTCGTCGCGCAGATCAAGGCGGCGCTCGGCGGGCTCCACCGCGTCGAGCGGATCGTCAAGCTCGGCGTGTTCGTCAACTCGACCGCCGATTTCACCGACCAGCCCAAGGTCGCCAATGGCGCGTCGGACCTGATGGTCGAGCTGTTCGGCGAGGCCGGCAAGCATGCCCGCAGCGCGGTCGGCGTCAGCGCGCTCCCGCTCGGCGCGGCGGTCGAGGTCGATGCGATCGTGCAGATCTCGACGCTGTAATTAGATCCTCCCCCGCCAGGGGGAGGTGGCACGCGCAGCGTGACGGAGGGGGCGGAACCGCAGCGCCCTGTTGGAGCGGTCCCGCTTCCCTCCCCCTCCGTCGCCTTTGGCGCCACCTCCCCCTAGCGGGGGAGGATTTGCGCGTTAGCCGTTCGCGTGGTGCGGTCCCCGCCGCGCCGCCTGCGCGCGCAGGAGGGCGACTTCGACCGGGATCGTCCGCGCGATCGTCGCCGGCGTGAGATCGTCGCGCGCGCTGCCGGGGAAGAGCACCGTCACGACATCGCCCTGGATGCTTTCCATCGGATCGACCACGCGGACGCAGACGCCAGCCTTGTCGCGCCTGGCGCACAGTTCGCGGCCGAGCGCGCGGTGCAGCGCGATCGACCCCTCGCCCAGCTTCTCGAACGGCCCGGTATCGGCGACGATGACCGGCACGGTCACGCCGTCATGGACGACATAGCCGAAATCGCCCGCCTTGACGCCGGTCAGCGCGGTGAACTGGCCCTCGACATCCGACGGCCCTTCCCACGGAATCACGACATAGGGGATGCGGTCGGCATCGACCGGGACTTCGCCGCCGCGCCCGTCGGGGAGCATCAGCGCGGTCGGGCATTGATCCATCGACCCGTGCTCCGGGCTGCACGCGAAGGGCGACCCGTCGAGATCGACCGCGAGCTTCGAGACATAGGCGATCGTCCCGTCGGGCAGCCGCCGCAACGCGGTGACGGCATTGGGATCGTTGCGGCAGCCATGGACGCGGTGCCCGCGAAAGCGGTCCTTCGCGTCGCACAGCCCGAATTCGTGGCGATAGGTTTCGTCGAGCGACCGGCCGGCGGAGAGATCGACCGTCGCGGGCGCGGGCGCGGGCGCGGCATAGGCCGTGGCAGGCGGCACGATCGCCAACAGGCTGAGAAGGAGCGTACGCAACACCATCACGGGCCTCCTACGGATGCGCCGGAACAACGCCCGTCGGCGCGCGCGGATCCGGGATCGCCTCGAGCCGGGCATCGCCCGTGACTACCGCCTTGGGCACGCTCGGCATGGTCTCGAACGGCAGGCGCTTGTGGAGCGTCTGCGACCAGCGTTCGAGCCATTCATTGCCGTCGGCCCCAACATAATGATCGGCGGTGCGATACGCCGGGTCGCGCATCGCCGCGTCGAGCGTGATCGGCCGCAACTTCGCCTCGCGAAAAATCGCGGCGAGCGCGTCGATACTCGCGGCGTTGAGGCGGCTGGCGTGGAGCAGGAAGACGAAGCTCGGCTCGCGCCCGAGCAGGCCAATCGCCACCTGCTTGTACCAGGCGACGATCTTGCGCGTGAAGACCAGATACTCCTGCCGGATCCGCGCCGCCCCCGCGGTGTCGCCGCGCGCGACGGCGTCGTCGTACAGCGTGGCGAACTGCCAGTCGCTATTCTCCATCGTCACCGGCGCGACGCGATAGCCATGCGCGCCGAGCCAGCCCTCGAAGCGCATCCGCACCGCCTGTGTCGTGCCCGTCTCGAGAAAGGGATAGCGAAACCAGCGCTCGCGCCGCCCGCGTGCGGCGAGCAACGGCGCGGTCACCGTCTCGTCGCGCGCGACATCGGCGATATAGGTCTCGACCGGCGTCTTGGTCAGCGAGGGGTGCGAATAGGTGTGGTTGCCCAGATCCATCCCGGCATCGAGCCAGGCTTCGAGCAAGGCGATCCGCGCGGGCCGGTCGGCGGCATCGAGCTGGATCTCGTTGACGAAGCCGATCGCCTTCCAATGGTTGCGCTTCAGTCCGGCGAGCAGCTGATCGGTGACCTGCCGGCCCTCGGCGGCGGTCCAGAACCGGCCATAGACCGGCAGATCGTCGAAGGTGATCGCGACGCCCTTGGCGTGGAGCGGCGTTGCCACCGCGGCGACAAGTGAGGCGAGCGCCAGGCCGGCGGCGCGCGCGCGGACGCCAAGGAAACGAGAGTCGAACATGCGGGTCCTGCTACGGCGAGGGGCATAACGCCGTATCGGAGGAAGCGATCAGCGTGGCGACGGATGCGCATGTGGCACGCGCGCCGCACGAAACAAGCCCTGCGCGAATGAACCGAACGCGAGCGGGTGCGTAATGACCGAATGAGCAGCAGACAGCAGCAGCGCAGGACACGGTCGATTCGCTGGACCGCCGCGATGTCGCTGCTGCTCGCGGCAGGCTGCAGCCATTCGGTGCGATCCCCTGCCCCGCCGCGCGTCGATTCGGCGCCCGACTTTCCGTTGCAGACCTCGTCGATCGTCGTACCGATCTCGGGCTCGCTCGACGATTTGCAGCGCGCGCTCGAGACGCAGATTCCGCAACAATTGTGGAGCATCGACCGGCAGCTCGACTCATGCGTCGCGGCCAAGCGCGTCGATCTCGGCATCGCCAGGGTCAAAGTGCTGCCCAAGCTCGGCTGCCGGATCATCGGCGATGTGCGGCGCGGCAAGCTCGTGCTCGGCGGACGCGGCGACCGGCTGACGATCACGATGCCGATCCATGCGACGATCGCGGCGAAGAAGGTCGGCGGCATCGCGTCGAAGACCGCGACCGGCGATGCGATCGTCCACGCGGTCGCGCGGCTCTCGGTCGTCGGCAATTGGACGCCGAGCGCGAAGGTCTCGATCGACTACGACTGGACGACCCCGCCCGGGATCGATTTCCTCGGCCAGCGGATCGAATTCGCGAGCAAGGCCGATGCGCGGCTCAAGCCGGTGATCGCCAAGCTCGAACAGACGCTGCCGAAGGAACTCAACAAGCTCCAGCTGCGCGCGAAACTTGCCAGCGCGTGGAAACAGGGGTTCACCGCGATCCAGCTCAACCGCGAGCGGCCGCCGGCCTGGATGCGGATCACGCCCAAGCAGCTCGGCGTCGGCGGCTACAGTATCGACCGGCGGACGCTCACGCTGACGCTGGCCGCCGATGCGTTGACCGAGACCTTTGTCGGCGACCGTCCGGCCGATCCGGTCGCGACCCCGCTGCCCCCGCCTGCACGGAAGATCGGGCAGCGCGGGCTCAACTTCTTCATCCCGGTACTCGCCGATTATGCGCAGCTCGAGCCGGTAGTGCGGCGTGCCTTGCTCAAGCGTGCGCAGAAGGGGATCACGCTTGCAGGGGTCGGCCCGGTCGATGTCGAGTTCGGCAAGGTCACCGTCTATGCCACGACCGGCGGCCATCTCGCGGTCGGCGTGGTCGCCAAGGCCAAGACGCGGCAGAATGCGCTGCTCGCGACCAAGGGCGAGGTGTGGCTGACCGCGATCCCGTACAACGTGCCGGGCTCGCAGCTGGTGCGCGTGGGCGACGTGGCGATCGCCACCGATACCGATAGCGAGATCACCAATCTGCTGATCGCGCTGTTCAAGGACGGGTCGATCCGCGCGAGCATCGCGCAAGGCCTGAGCCACGATTTCGCACCCGATTACGCCAAGGTGCTGACCGCCGCGCGCAAAGCGATCGGTTCACGGCGCGAAGGCGATTTCGTGCTGTCGGCCGATGTCACGCGGGTCGAGAACGGCACGCTGGCGGTGACGGGCAAGGGGCTGTTCATGCCGGTCCATGCGGTCGGCCAGGCGACGATCGCCTACCGCCCGCGCTGATCGGCCACGCTAGCGGGCGCCTCCGGCATCTGCGCGATGGGCGCCTTCGGCGTGGCGAGCGCCGAATCCGCCGCCGAGACTATCGTGTACAGCCCGAGCACGGCGATGACGCTCAGCCCCGCCCACCGCCCGGCGCGCGCGAGGCGCTGGCTGGCCATCGCGATGTCGCTATAGCGTCCGCGCGGCTGCAGGCGGCGATCGCCGTCGCCCGGCTGCCAGGTGGCGCGCGCACGGACCATCGCGACGAACTCGGCGATGTCGATCGCATCCTCTGCGCGCACCCCCACGGACCGTCGCGCACCCAGGTCACCTGGCCGATCACCACGATCTGTCCGCGCCGCAGCTCGATCATGGTGCCGCTCGCCGGAGGATTTTTGAGCTCGAGCATAAAGCCGCGGCGCGAAACGTTGCGCACCAGCACGTCCGACCAGCAGAGCCCGTGCCTGAGCCGGGCGGGGGCCCGCGTCGTTATGCGATATTCGCGCTGTTGTATGCCGTCCCGTCCTCACCCGACACCCGCTCGATCGAATCGTCGCCGTCCCGAATGCCAGCCCCGGGCGGCGCGCAGGGGTGGGCACGCGCCGCCGGGGCTGGTCTTCGCCGCCTGGGCGGGATCAAGGGGCGTCCCGCAGCGGATCGGTCGGGGGACCGGCGTTAGCCTTCACCGATCCCTCATCCATTGTAGCAAGCCACCGCTGGCATCGGCCGCGGGGCCCGGTATTTTTGACGCGCGGCGTTCAGACGAGCCGGTCGAACGCCGCCGCTGCGGTCGCGGCCGCGGGGGTCGGGACGACCAGCGCGGTCGGCACGACAGTCTGTGGCGTGTCCGAACCGGTATTGGTGCCGGTGTCGGGGGAAGTGCCCGTGGGCATGCCGGCGGGCGTGGCTGTGGGGGGTGGCTCCCGGCACCTTCGCCGCCGCGGCGATCACGCCGCGCAGCTGCCCGAGGGCGCGGCCCGCCTGCGCCGTCTCGCCATTGCGGAGCGCGGCGCCGACCGGGGCGATCAGGCTGCCGAGATGCGGCTGGAGCGACGTCTGGAGATCGCCATAGGCTTCGCGCGCGGCGGCAAGGTTGTCCGAGCCAACGCCGTCATCAGCGTGGCGAAGGTCAAGGGCAGCCGGGGCCAGGCGGCCTGCTCGGCAGATTCCACGCGTCCCAAGCTGATCGTCCTCCACCGTCCTCCAGAAGCACCCCCTGCAAGACTCTGGTGTTCCGCACGCGGGTCTGCACGCCCTAGGTCAACACTGTTGGGCGGATGGAAACGCTCGCGAAAGGCGATCTCGATTCAGCGGTTGCTTACACCGACGATGAGGATTGCGTCGGCCGAATGACCAAGGCGATGTTCAAATTCCGCGCGCTGACCTTGGCCCGCATGGAAGAGCGCGAGGCCGTGCAACGCATCGTACAGCTATTGAACGAATATCTGCATCGCCTCACCAACGGCGACCTCACCGTGTTCATCGAAGAAGAGGTCGGTGACGACTACGCCTCGTTAAAAGAGAATTTCAACGGCGCGTCGCGGGCGCTCGGAGCACCGATCGGGCGCGTCGGCGAGGCGACCGTCACGATCATGTCGGGCTAGGTCAAAATCGCCGGCGCGGCCGAATCGCTCGCGCATCGCACGCAAAGCAGTGCAGCAGCGATGGAGCAGACCACCGCATCGCTGACCTCGATCGACGGCGTGATCGAGGGGCTCGACAAGATCGCATTCCAGACGCGCGTGCTAGCGATGAACGCCGCGGTCGAATCGGGCCGCGCGGGCGAGGCGGGGCGCGGTTTCGATGTCGTCGCCGATCTGGTCAGCCAGCTCGCCAGCCGCTCCGAGGAAGAAGCGCGGCGCGCGCGCGGGCAGATCCAGGAAACGCAGGACCGCATTTCGAGCAGCGTCGGCCAAGTCCAGGGCATGAACGGCGCGCTCGACCTGATCCTTTCGTCGGTCGCCGATGTCGAGGCGCTGGTCAATCGGATTGCCAACGACAATGCGACCCAGGCAACCGCGGTGACGCAGATCTTGGTCGCGGTCGGCGATATGGACCGCTCGATCAAGCCGAATGCGGCCATGGTCGAGGAGACGTCGGCGGCCGCCAAATCCTTGTCGAACGAAGTCAGCGATCTCCAGCAGAACGCCAGTGCGTTCACGGTCGATGCGCCGCGGAACGCGCCGGCTGCCTCCGTGCAGCGCGCCAAACAGCCGCGTTTGGTCGCGGCGTGAGGTAAAGAGCGACCGTGGGGCGGCTGCCGCGCCTGTCAGGGCCGCGTTGGTTCCCGCATGACTTTCCACACCAGAACCGGCGAATGTGACAGCGGCACAGGCTGCAACCATGCGAAGCGATCGCCTCGTTCGAGGCGCGACCAGAAACCGTTCGGCGCAGCCTGCTTGTACATTTCCGTCTCATTCTCGCCGGGGCATCCGACGACATACGCCGCCCCGCTGGCCAGCACCCGGCGATGCGCATCCTGCGGAGTGCCGATGAACGTGGCGATCACCGTGTGGATCGAAGCAACGTTCCGGTGATAGCCGGCGCCGATCGCGCTATGCTTGGTCCGCGCCAGGATATCGGGCGTTACGTCGAGCGGCGCGAACACCCGCGACGGCGGCAACTGCCCCAGGTCGACAATCTCATGCCCATGCTCGCACGATGGCCGATGGAGCTTTGGCGCCGCTGGCCTGGCGTCAATTCCGAACGCATTTCCCACGCCCAAGATCGCAACCGCCATTAGGCCCGGTGTCGCCGCGGTCAATGACCCTGCGGTCGCCAGAGTTCGGATCGCCACCGATGTGACCGCGCGCGCGCGCGTCAGCATGGCTTGGAGCGCCCACGCCCCACCCGGCAGCGCCAGCGCATTCGCTGTCGCCCCCGAGCGAACGACCAGCAGCGACAAGGCAAACGATCCAACGGCCAATGCCAGCACCATGGCCCACTGCACGCGTTCCCGACCCTCGCTCGCGCGCCACGCAAAGAGGCCGCCGATGAGCCCGACGATCGGGAAGCCGATGGTCATCAGCGCCCAGACCCGCACCTGATCCCAGATCGGCAGCCCCTCCGAAACCTTATCATACCAGAAGGTGCGTACCAGCGGATCAAGCCCGGCAAACGGGCCGCCGAAGCATTTCGGGGCAAGAGCGCCAAGCATCGCCAGAGCGGCCGCGCCGGCAACCCCCAACATCCCCAAGCGTATCGCAAGCGGAGCGCGTCGCACGATCATCGCAAGCGTGACGCCGAGCGTTGCGGTGCTGAGCCCGGCGATCCAGGCGGGGGAGATCGCGTCGCACGCCGCTGTCAGGATTGCCGGACCGCGCGTCGCGACGTGCAGCACGATGACCGCGCCGGTCAACGTCCACGACGCGGCGAGCGCCTGCGCGCGGCGCGTCGGATCGAACGCCCAAGCAAGCAAAGCGACGCCGAGGATCGCAACGGTGATCGGCATGCCCTCGAGCGAAATGGTCAAAAGCGCGGCGAGAGCAAGCCCGATCAGCGACCCAGAGCGCGCATCCGGCTTGGCCAATAACGCGTTGGCCGCGATCAACGCGAGCACGATCTGCCACCCATGATGGTCGATCCGCAACGGGCGCAGCTGATACAGCAGCGGTATAGAGAGCGGCACGAGTAGCACGGCCATTTTCGCGCGCTCCAGCCCCGCCACACGCCGCGTCAATTCGGCTCCGAGTGCCATCACCGCGAGCAACGTGACGAGCGGCAGCGCAACCAGAGCAACCCGCGTCGCGGCGGCCGGGCCGAAGATCGGGTCGAACACCGCCATCATCAGCGCGAGCGGTAAATCCACAAGCCGCGACCAATGCATCGCAAAATGCCCGTCCCAGAGGCGGTGTTGGCTGACATCCCACCAGCTTTGCCCATTCAGCCAATCCCGTACCTCCAACAGACGCATGGCATCGTCCGGATCGGGAAACCAAAGCCCGAGAATCTGCTGGGTCGACACGAGTATCAGCACGACAGCGGCAATGCCCCAGCCGGCCAAGACCGCTGGCCAAAGCCGCTCGCGCTTCATGCAGCGAGCCGCTTGGGCACATGCCGCACGCTGGAAAGGGCAGCCTGTTCGCCGTCGTGACCGGCCTCGTGATATTCGGCGTCCTCGTTGACCGCCCAAATATCGTAGATCCGCGCGCCGGCGACGATGTTGCGCACCGTCAGCATCGCCGTCATCATCGCATGATCCTGGTTGTTGTAGCGGTGCATGCCATTGCGGCCGACCAGATGCAGCGTGTCGTAGCGCGCCTCGAGCTCCTCGCGCATCGCATCGACATTGGCGCGATAGGCATCGTCATAGACGGGATAGGCTTTTTCCTGCCGCACGACTTCGCCACCGACCACCGACGCCGGATCGCACAGGCCCAGCGTAGCGAGTTCTGCGGTCGCGAGCGCCACAAGGTCGGAGTCGCTCGACGACCAGATACCGTCGCCTTCAAAACAAAAATATTCAAGCCCGACGCAGGCGAGCGTCGGATCGGGCACCATCTCGGGCGACCAGCTCCGGAAATTCTGCACCCGGCCGACCTTCACGCGCGGATCATGCACGTAGATCCAATTGTCGGGGAACAGATCGTCCGCGCGGATCATCAGCGCCACCGTCAGGAAGTCGCGGTAGCGCAGGTCGAGCGCGAGCGGCAGCGTCTCGGGCAGCGGATGGATCCGCCCGGCGAGTTCGCGCATCGGCGCCGAGGAGATGACGTGTCCGGCGTTGAGCGTCCGTATCTCGCCGTCGCGCTGGACCGCGACCCGCCAGCGGCCCGTGACGGCGTCATGGCTGAGCTGATGCAGCGAGGTCGCCATTTCGACGCGGTTGCCGCCCTCGACGACGCGGTCGCGCGCGGCATCCCACATCATGCCGGGGCCCTGCCGCGGATAGCGGAAGGTCTCGAGCAACGACTTCACCGCCATGCCGTCGTTGCGGCGCTTGTTGAGGCCGAGCGAGCGCTTGATCCCGTCGAGCACCGCACCGCCGAGGCTCAGCCCCTTGATTCGCTGCGCCGCCCAGTCGGCCGACATCTCGCCGCACGGCATGCCCCACACCTTCTCTGTGTATGTCTTGAAGAAGATCGAATAGAGTTTGTGGCCGAACTGGTTGACCACCCATTGCTCGAACGACTTCACGTCCTTGTGCGGCCGCATCTTCCAGCGAGCATAGCTCGCCATGCACAGCGTCGAGCGCCAGATGCCGAGGTTGCGCAGCGCCTCGAACGCGCGCAGCGGATAGCTGTAGAATTTGCCTTCATAATAGATGCGGCTCATCCGCGGCCGCTCGATGAAATCGTCGGGGAGCAGCTCGTTCCACAGATCGACCACTTCCTTCGACTTCGAAAAGAAGCGGTGCCCGCCAATATCGAAGCGAAAGCCGTCTTTCTCGACCGTCCGGCTGATCCCGCCGACATAGACCGGGTCCTTTTCGATCACCGTCACCGAATAGCCGAGCTTGGTCAGCTGATACGCGGCGGTCAGGCCGGCCGGGCCCGCGCCGATGATGGCGACATCGACAGGCTGGTCGCGGTGCATGAAACAATTCCTTCGCCGGTATCTTTGCCCGCCCGGTCTGGCTCTGAATGCCTAAGGTATGGTTAAAATCCGGTAAGGCCGCGTGCGGGCGGTCTTGGCGTTGGGGAAATCGGGGGAGGAACAATCCCACACCTTGCGATGCGCGAGATGAGACGCAGCGTCCCTAAGACCGACGCATAAAAATCCGACGAACCCGGCACTCCCGCCGCCTCCCTGTGTTTATGAAGCGTTTGCTGCGCCCGAAGCGACGCCCGTCCGACAGGAGTTTCCCGATGCCCTACGCCATGCCCTACACCGCCGACCCTGACCGCTACGACGGTCGCATGCCGTATCGCCGGTGCGGCCGCAGCGGGCTCGACCTGCCGGCGATCTCGCTCGGGCTGTGGCAGAATTTCGGCGGCGCCGACGTGTTCGAGACCGGTCGCGCAACCCTGCGCCGTGCGTTCGACCGCGGCGTCACGCATTTCGATCTCGCCAACAATTACGGCCCGCCCTACGGCTCGGCCGAGGAGAATTTCGGGCGCGTGCTGGCGACCGATTTCGCCGGCCACCGCGACGAGCTGGTGATCTCGAGCAAGGCCGGCTGGGACATGTGGCCCGGGCCATACGGCGACGTCGGCGGATCGCGCAAATATCTGATCGCCAGCTGCGACCAGAGCCTCAAGCGAATGGGGCTCGACTATGTCGATATCTTCTATTCGCACCGCGTCGATCCCAAGACGCCGCTCCAAGAGACGATGGGCGCGCTCGTGCAGCTCCACCGGCAGGGCAAGGCGCTGTATGTCGGCATCTCGTCCTACTCGCCCGAACTGACGCGCAAGGCGGCGGAGATCCTGCGTGCGGAGCGCGTACCGCTGCTGATCCACCAGCCGAGCTATTCGATGCTCAATCGCTGGATCGAAGCGGCGCTGCTCGACACGCTGGCCGATCTCGGGACGGGCTGCATCGCCTTCTCCGCGCTCGCGCAGGGGCTGCTCAGCAATAAATATCTCGGCGGCGTGCCGGCGGACGCGCGCGCCGCGAAGGGCGGATCGCTGCAGGAGACGATGCTGTCGCCCGAGACGCTCGACCGCATTCGCGCGCTCAATGCGATCGCCGAACGGCGCGGACAGACGCTCGCGCAGATGGCGATCGCCTGGGTCTTGCGCGATCCGCGCGTAACCTCGGCGCTGATCGGCGCACGCACGATGGCACAGCTCGACGATTCGCTCGATGCGCTGCAGCGCCTCGACTTCGACGAGGCCGAGTTGCGCGAGATCGACCAGTATGCGGGCGAAGCGGATATCGATCTCTGGAAGGTCTCTTCGACGCTGGCGTGATGCCGGCGCTTGCACGGGCGTCGTCGGGTTGCGGTGGGGTCGGGCACGAACAGCCCGACCACGCAGCCGTGGCGACGCCCCGTGGCGAAGATCGTGCCGATCGCGTCGAGCCGGTCCAGAACGTGCAGCAGACGTAGCCCCGGTGACGCGCGAGTTCTGACCGGCACCGAGCGGGTCTTCCGTCACGCTCGGCCATGGCATCGCGCGGCACCTTACCAAAATCTCGAAATGCCCATCACGTTTCGGAAATGCGCTAGGCACGCTCCGGCTATCGTGACCGAAATCGCTGCCCGCGCTCATGCTGGCGGCCATGATCGCCCCCCGTGCGACAAATGTGCACCGAACGACTGGAACCAACAATAGTCGGTCATTTCCCGCAGGCTGTCACAAGTCGTCCATATGCGGGTGTTACGCTCTGGTGATTCCGAGCCCCCGCCCCTGCAATGCCTGCTGCAAAGTCCCTTCCTATGTTGATCGATCGGCGCACCTTCCTCAATGGCGCCTCCAGCCTTGCCGGTATGGCCAGTATCCCCGGCTCGGCGAGCACGCCGCGTGTAGGACACGGGTCGATCGCGGATATCGAGCATGTCGTGATCCTGATGCAGGAGAACCGCTCATTCGACCATTATTTCGGGACGCTGCGCGGCGTGCGCGGGTTCGCGGATCCGCGGCCGGTGACGCTGCCGAGCGGCCAGCCGGTCTGGGCGCAGCGCCGCGCCGACCGCGATGGCGGGCGGATCGCCTGGCCGTTCCGGCTAGATTACACCGCGACCAACGCGCGCTGCTTCACCGGGCTCGATCATAGCTGGAAGGACAGCCAGAACCGCTGGCGCAACTGGGACGTATGGGCCGAGCAGAAGGGCCCGCTGACGATGGCGCACCTGACGCGGCAGGACATTCCCTATTATTACGCGCTCGCCGACGCCTTCACGCTTTGCGACGGCTATCATTGCTCGCTGCAGGGGCCGACCGGACCCAACCGCTTGTATCATTTCAGCGGCACCAACGGGCTGAGCGTCGGGCAGGAGGGCGTGTATTGCGTCACCAATGGCGGCACCGACGATAACCCCGGTGCCGACATGGCGAAGGACGATCCCAAGCTCGCCGGGCTGCCGTGGCGCACTTATGCCGGGCGGCTCGAGGATGCGGGCGTTTCCTGGCGCTTGTATCAGGAGCTGGCCAATTATTCGGACAATCCGCTCGGCTATTTCAGCGAATTCCGGAAGCTCGATCCGAACTCGTCGCGCTATCGCCGGGGCCGGGCGTTCGTCGACTGGATCGACGGCAAGGCGCCGGCCGACCCGGAGAAAACGCGCGCCGCGCATCTGATCGCGGCCTTCACCGCCGATGTCGCCGCCGACCGGCTGCCGGCGGCGTCGTGGATCGTACCGATGATGGAGATGAGCGAGCATCCCGATGCGCCGGTGCCCTATGGCGAGGTGCTCGTCGGCAGCATCGTCGCAGCACTCGCCGCCAATCCGAAGGTCTGGGCCAAGACCGCGCTGATCGTCAATTATGACGAGAATGACGGCTTCTTCGACCATATCCCCGCACCGGTACCCGCGATCGACGCGCGCTATGGTGCGAGCAATGTCGATGTGCGCAGCGAAACCTATCAGGGGCAGCCGGTCGGGCTTGGCCCGCGCGTCCCGATGACGGTGATTTCGCCCTGGACGCGCGGCGGCTGGGTCAATTCGCAGCTGTTCGATCATACATCGGTGCTGCGCTTTCTCGAAAAGCGCTTCGGCGTGGCCGAGCCCAACATCTCGCCGTGGCGCCGATCGGTGTGCGGCGACCTGACCTCAATCTTCGACTTCGACGTGACGCCCGAAGCGCGCGCCGATGTCGGCTGGTTCACGGCGCTGCCGTCGGTCGCCGACTATGTCGCGCAGACGCAGCAGCTCTGCCACACCGCGCCACCGCCGCCGATCGCGACCGCCACCAGCGTGCCCGTGCAGGAGCCGGGGACGCGACCCGCGCGCGCGCTGCCGTATCGCTTCGCGGTCGAGCCGCATTGGAGCGCGGCCGGGCTGGCGTTGCGCTTCGTGAATAGCGGCGGGGATGGCGTGGTGTTCGGCGTGCAGGACGAACTGCGCTTTCCGGGCTGGCGCTATTTCACCGTCGCCGCGCAGTCGACGCTCGAAGAGACGTGGCCGATCGCGAGCGAAGGCTTCGCGCTCGTGGTGCGCGGGCCCAACGGGTTCTTCCGGGAGTATCGCGGTCGGCACGACAGCGCGCTGCTCGAGACCGAAGTGGCAGCGTCGGGAGCCGTGCTCGTCCGCAACCGCGCCGAGGTGGTGCAGGCCGTGACATGCCATTGCGCGCATACCGGCGTGACCCAGCATCTCGCGCTCGCGCCGCAAGCGAGCAGCGCGTTCGCGGCGCCAGCGCAGCGCGAGCATCGCTGGTACGACCTGTCGATCGCGTCGGACCACGGCGCGCGCCAGCGTCTCGCCGGCCATGTCGAAACCGGCGGCGCTGACATCAGCGAGCCGGCGCCACGCTTCGCGCATCCGGCCTGACGCGCCCGCTTTCGCGCTTGTCATAATCGTGTTGTCAGCCGCGCGTAGGCGCAGCGGCTATGGCGACCACGATTCGAGGAATGGAAACAGAGGGTTCGGCGGGCGCCCCGTCGCCGATCCGCGACCGGCGCTTCGTCGGGCTGGCGATGCTCGAATTCTGGGAACGCTTCGCCATGACCGGGGTGAAGTCGCTGCTCGTCCTCATCCTCGCGGATCAGATCTTCGCAGGCGACCTGCCGCGCGCGTTCGGAGCGGGGGTGCTGCGCGACGCGCTCGGCCAGTGGTTCGGCCCGCTGTCAACGACCGGCCTCGCCTCGCAGGTTTATGGCTATGCTGGGGCGTTGCTCTATCTCTCGGTCCCGCTTGGCGGGCTGATCGGGGACTATGTCGGTAACCGCCGCGCGCTGCTCTATCTCGCAGCGGGCGCGATGCTCGTCGGCCTGTTGCTGATGCTCCAGGTCACCGGCTTCCTGCCGGGGCTCGCGCTGTTCATGGCCGCCACCGGGACGCTCAAGGGCAACCTATCGGTCCAGGTCGGCCAACTCTTCGCCAGCGAGCTCGAGCGGCAGCGCGGCTATGCGATCTATCTCGGTTTTCTCAACGCCGGCGCGATTTGTGGGCCGCTGGTGTGCGGAACACTCGCCGCACTCGCTGGCTGGACATATGCGATCGCCGCCGCGGCGCTGGCGGTACTGATCGGGATCCTTGGCTATGCCGTCACCACCGCAGGATCGGCGCGCCTCATTGGCGACGTGACCCCCGACGCGCGCCAGAACGGCTCGCACGGGCGAGCAGTGCTGCCGTCCAGCGCGATCCTGGTCGCGGCGATCCTCAGCATCTATTTCTGCTGGGCGGCGTATGAGCAGGTCAGCGACATCTTCCTGCTCTGGGCGCGCGCGCGGGTCGAGCTGCATATCGCGGGCTGGTTGATGCCGGTCGCCTGGTTCGTCTCGCTCGACGGGATCTTCACGCTGCTGCTGATCGTCGGCGCACAGGCGTTGTTTCCGTGGCTCGCGCGGCGCGGCATCGCGCTCGGCGCGCAGGACCATATCCTGCTCGGCGGGTTGGCCTGTGCCGGCGGCTATCTCGTCCTGGCGCTGGCGGCATCGCAGGACGGTGCGCTGTCGATCGGGTGGGCGCTGGCGTATCTGGTGCTGGTCGACTTGGCGGTCGTGCTGGTCTGGCCGAGCGGGCTCAGCCTGATCGCCGCGGTCGCGCCGCCGCGCTTCGTCGGCTTATGGACCGGAATCTTCTACCTCCACGGCTTCTTCGCAAGCCTGTGGGTCGGCATCAGCGGCGGCTATTACGGGCGGATTCCCGATAGCTGGTTCTGGGCGATCCAGGCCGGGGTGGCGGGGATCGGCGTCCTGCTCGCGGTGGCTGCGGCCGCTTTGCGCCACCGCAGCCGGAGGCTTCAGGCGACCACCACTTCGGCGTGAGCGAAAGCGCGCGCAAAGCCGTCGTCGAGCGGTGCGTCGGTCACGAGAATGTCGACATCGGCGCATTGCGCGGTCTGCAGCAGCGCGTAGCGCCCGAACTTCGACGCATCGACGCCGAGCAGCACGCGCTCCGACGTGGCATAGGCGATCCGGCTCATCTGCGCCTCGCCCGGGTGGAAATCCATTAGCCCGCGGTCGAGGCTGATCCCGCCGACCGACAGGATCGCGAGATGCGGCGTGAAGCCGCCGACATAGGCCTGCGCCTGATGGTCCGAGAAGGCGCGATAATCATAGTCCATCTCGCCACCCGCGAGAAACAGCCGGTTGCCGTTAATCGCGCCCAGATCGCTCGCGACCTGGAGCGAGTTGGTCACCACCGTCAGCGCACGCCGCTCGACGAGTTGCCGCGCGATGAAGATGCTCGTCGTACCCGAATCGATGAACAGGATCGCGCCGTCGGGCACCAATGCCGCCGCCGCGCGCGCGATGCGGACCTTGGCATCGGCATTCTCCTCCATGCGCTGGTTGAGCGGCCCCTCGAGCACGGGTACGGCAAGCCGCGCGCCGCCATGTTCGCGGATGATGACGCCCTGCTCCTCGAGCGTGCGCAGCTCGCGGCGGATCGTCTCGTCCGACACGTCGAGGGCCGAGGCGAGGCTGAGGACCGACAGCGTGCGGCCGCTGCGCAACCGCGTGACGATTTCCTTCTGACGGTCTGTTCGCTTGTGAATCGCACCCTCCCTGGGCGGTATCGCCGCCGGTCGTTGTTTTGGGGGCCGCGCGACGCCTGTCAACGTCGCGCGGCCCCTCCAAGCCGTCCTCAGAAGCCCAGGCGGAACTGCAATCGCGCATAGAGTGGCGACTGATAGGCGAGCGGCTTCTGATAGTTGGGGTTGGCCGCATCGTTGCTGAGCTGCCCGGCCTGGTCATAGGCCGTCACTGACTTGGTGTTGAGCAGGTTGAACACGTCGAGCCGGAGCGAGGCGTCGAACTGCTTGGGCACGGGCAGATGGACGATCGCGCTGACGTCGAGCTGCGTCAGCCACTGCCCGTCGAACGCGGTGCCGCGCGGGACGAGCGTGCCGTTGCAGTAATAGCTATAGCCATGATAGCCGTTCGCCGCCGCATCGATGCTCGCCGGGACGGTGCCGATGCAGCTGTTATGCTGCGGCGACTGCAGCACCAGATTGCTGCCGAGATCGAGGAAATCGAACGGGCGATAGCTGCCATAGGCCTTGATCGTATGGCGCCGATCGTTGGGCAGATAGCCGTACGCGCCGTTGGTGAAGGCCGGCGTGTCGAAATCGGCACTCCGGTTGACCGCGAGCTGACCGTTTTCGGAGCGGACGCCGCCCTCGTAATTCCCCTTGTCGATCGCCCAGGTGTAGGACGCCGACAGGCTCCACACCTTGTCGAAGCTGCGGTCGAAGGTCAGCGTCAGCGCGTTATAATGGCGGCTCGGCTTGGGGTAGCCCAGGTCGCCGGCCTTGAGCGTCGCCACCGGGGTGGTGCCGTCGGGCAAAGCGTTGATCTGCGTCGTGATGTCCTTGCCTGGATTGGCGATCACGAAATGCCGCCCGCCGGGATACGCCGCGAGACACGCCGCGGCGGAGAAGCCCTTGGTCGCGCAATACGCGCGCTCGCCCATGTCGACCGAGACGTCGTCGATGACGTTGGTCAGCTCGCGATGCGTGAAGCTCGCGCCGATGCGGATGTGATCGCTGATCTGGCGGGTCGCGCCGAAGATCAGCTCATTGTCGGATTGTGCGGTTAGATTGGCGGCGATCTGCCCGGCCGGGCTCGAGGCCTGGCCGGTCGCGGTGACGATGCAATTGGCGATCTTGGTATCGGGGCAGGCGGTGAAGCTCGCGTTGAGGATCGGCGTGCCGGCATTGGGCACGTTGCCGGTGGCGCTCAGCCCGTTGAGCAGATTGTAGCGCGTGTAGGTCAGCAGCTGGCCAGCGACGTTGAGGTTGATGTCGCCCGCGAGCGGCAGGTAATATTTGCCGAAATAGCCGAACGCCTTGGTCTTCCCGTCGCCGAACACGTCGTACGACGCCCCGAGCCGCGGCGCCCATTGGTCGCCCGAATTGTAGAAGGATTTGCCGCTGACGCCCTGGTTGCTGAAGCGATCGTCGCGCACGCCGAGCTGGAGCCGCAGGCGGTCGTTGAGCAGCGACCATTCGTCCTGCAGGTAGAGTGCCTGGTTGCGCACCGTGCCGACGCCGTTCTGCGAATAGACGCGCGTCGTGTAATAATCGGTCCCGATCGGAACGCCGTAATTGGTCGCGCCGGCGGCTGCCGTGAAGATCTTGTAGAAGCCGCTGCCGATCGTCTCATAGGTCTGCGTCTGGGTGTCGCGCTCATGGTCGTAACCGATGCGGACGTGATGCGCGCCGAGCAGCTTGAACTGCAGATCGGCATCGACGCGGTAGAACTGCCGCTCGTCGTCGGTGTGGCTATAGGCGTCGGTCACCTTGTTGAGCCCGATATCGGTGCCCGCGCTGTTGGTACGATAATCGAGGACACGCGAATTGACCGTATCGAGCGGCACGTTGCCCGAACGCAATTTGTTGACGCCGTACGCCGCCGACATCGTCAGCCACGGTGTGAAGGTGCCGGTATAGCGCCCGACATAGTTGATACCGCCCGCCCGGCTGTCGGTGCCGCCGGTCTTCGCGCCGAGCGTGTTGGTCGCGCGGTCGTACGCATAGCTGCGGGTATGCGTGTCGTTGGTGGTGTCGAAATAGGTGAATTCGAAATGATGCGCGCCGCTGATGTAGCCGTCGATCTTGCCGCCCCAGAAGGGGCTGGTGTTGGTGACGCCGGTCGCGTTGTTCTGGTCGGACGCGGGCGTCATCGAGCGGATGTTGCGCAGATTGTAGAGGCCGTAGACGAACAGATGGTCCTTGATGATCGGCCCGCTGCCCTGGAACACCAGTTCCTGGCGGCTGGCGGTCGAATCGCGATTGTTGGTGCGGTAGGTGTTGGGCGAGGACCCGCGCAGGTCGTTGGGCTCCCACGTGCCGGTGATGCTGGCGTGATAGTCGTTCGACCCCGATTTGGTCGTCGCGACGACATAGCCGCCGGTCGCGCGGCCGAATTCGGCGGGCGCGCCGCCGGTCTTGACCTCGACCGTCTGGTAGAAGTCGAACGGCACCTCGGTCGGCTGCAGGCCCGAGACGAAATCGGTGACGTTGAGACCGTTGATGTAGAATGCGTTCTCGGTGAACGACGCGCCGGCGAGCGACACCTGGTTGGAGAAGCCGCCATTGGCGCCCGACGAGCCCTGCACCGCACCCGGCGTCAGCAGCATCACGTCGCGCAGCGTGCGCCCGATCGGCACGCGCGTCTGCAGCGAGGCGAGGTCGATCACCGCGCCGGTGGTGGTGTCCTGGAAATCGGCAACGCGCTGGCGGCGCCCGGTCACGACGATGTCTGAGGCGCCGGCGGGCGGGGCGAGCGTGAAGCTGTTGGCGCCGCCGGTACCGCGGGTGAGCGCGATGTTCTTCTCGCTATAGGGCGCGAAGCCCGGCGCGGTGACGGCGAAATCGTAATTGCCCGGCGCGAGCTGCGGAATGGTGTAGGCGCCCGATTCGTTGGTCGCGGCGACGCGGCTGATGCCGCGATCGGACGAAGTGATCTTCACCTCGGCATTGGCGATCGGAGCACCATCCTCGCCAATGACGCGGCCCGATGCGGCGATGTTGGTATAGTCCTGCGCCTGCACTGGCTGGACGAACAGCGTCGCACACGGAACCGCAGTCCCGAGCAAAAGTACGGCGCGCACGACGACGGCGCGCGAAAATCGCGTTGAGCAGCTCACGGTTTGATGTCCCCCTCAGGCAGATAGGTGCGACGCGGGTGAGTCCCGCTCGCCTTGATCCCGGCCCTAGACGCGCGCCGTGGACATTTTGTGACTATCGGGAAAGAAATCCACACGCGAGATGGATTGCGTGTCGGTGACGGCCCGCTGGCGATCGCATATGCATCGATAGCCAAGACACGCCGGTGGAGACGACACGCCATTTCGATCGCCGAGCGTGCCTAGGTCAATCGCAGGCACTCAAGGATGTTGCTTGAGTGAGCGCGCCGATCAGGAGCGCCCCGGTTCCGCGAAACGCGTCACACTCCAGAAATGGATACGCCCCCTGGCCCATTGCAGCGCGTTGGCTTGGTACCATCGTCGCGCGACTCATGCGCCGCAGCGAGGCCCAGAACGGTTGCGCAGGCATGCGAACCGATAGAACCGAGCCTAGACGGCGAGCGCCCGTTTTCCGGGGTGATGTCAATATATGTGGACTGTTGCGGCGGGCTCCGAACGAGCCCTTGGCGGAGACGGAGGGGTTCGATATTATCCATTAGGTTGCTGTTTTCCCGATGTTTTTACAACTTGGAAGTCAGAAAATACCCTGGAACGCGCCCCGTAAAATAAGCATTTTATTTTAATCCCTTAAGTCAATATTTCGATTCCTTGCTTGAGATTCGAACCCTCAGACGGCAACTACTCGGGAACAATCGGACTTCATTCGGGGGAGGCCACCGCAGCCTTGAAGCGTGCCGCCCCGGCCAGCGGCGCGGACTATGACAGCGTTCGCGGCCGCATCAGTAAGCGCTGGGCGCGCCAGGGTGACAGCGTCTTCACGCTCGACGTCACGCTCCCGCCCAATATGCGCGGTGGAGTTCATATGCCGCTCGCATCGGGAACACGTGTGCTCAAGGAGGGGCGCCCGCTGACCGGTCGTGCAGGCATGCATATCGTGTCGAGCGACGCGTCCAAGGCGGTGATCGCGATCGGCAGCGGCCAGTACGGCTTCTCCACCGCCTGAGGCGATCGTCATCGCCGTCCGCGGCCGGACCGGTCGGTCAGTCAGTCGTCTGCCAGGCTCCCGGTTCGTGCAAGGCGAGCAACGCGAAGAAATCCTCGATCGTAAGGCGCGTGTCGAGCACATTGAAAACTCGCGCCGTACGCCCTGGAATCTCCTCGCCATAGCGTCCGTCGAGCTGAATGCGCCGCGCTGGGCGGACTACCGAAAGGCTACTCTCCGCCGACAGAGCGGTTAGCAGCACGGTCGCGCTGTCCCCCATCGCCCAGCTTCCGCCGATCTTGATGAAGGCGGGAAGCTGCAGGAACCGATCGTAAAGCCACCGCCCAAGCGGTGAGGCACCCCGTAAACGAACGCTCATTTCGGCGACCGACATTTGGAGCTGGCGATACGCTGGCTGTGGAACCTGCCACAGCGGAATCGCGGACTCCTCAATGACGTGGCGGGCCGCTGCGATATCGCCCGCCAGATTATATTCCCAGTGACCATCGGGATAGGCGCCTCCGCCTATCCAGACCAAAGTTGCCCGCGCTGCAATGCGTGGTTCAATCCGCAGGGCAGCGGCGATGTTGGTCAGCGGCCCGCCGCAGGTGATGAACAACGGCAGCGGATCATCGCGCATCGCTTCGGCAACAATAGCCTGCGCCGCCGCGGAGACTTGCTGAGGACCATCGCCGAAATGCTTGGCGCCCGCGATCACCGGAACAGGCGGGAAGGCGCCCTGAGCGATGAGGTCGGCGGCGATGCCTCGACCAGTCTTGGCGCTTCCGGGCACTGCAGATTCGGTGCTGCGATAGGCATAGAGCGGCGAGCTGGTGACCAGTGTCGTTCGGGTGGTGGAGGCCATCAATTGGTGCGCCAGTGCAATCAGCGCGTCGGGGTCGCCGGCAAAGTCGTTATCGACGATAATCCTGGCTGAGCGTTGCTGGGGAATCTTTGTGCCGGGCGCCGCCACGGCGCGCCGGGGCAAGACCACCGCGGTCGTGGCGAGCCCCGAGCCGAGAAGGATGGAACGGCGATCTACTGGGAAGCGCGTCACGGCCTTCTCCTCAAGGTTTAACCGTTTCGGTCCAGCGCTCAAACATTGCATCGGGCGAAAGTCAGCGATTCGCGACATTCGGCGAAACGCCGCCCTAACCCGCTACCTTGACGAAGCGATCCGTAAAACTCCGGGCCCGCAGCGGCGCGTCGGAACCGGGAGGGCGGATCATCCAGCAATCTTCCGTGTCGAGCTCGGCGACATTGACCCAGTGTGAAGGACAATGATCTGCTGGATGATCCCAACTTCGTGAAACGATCAATCGGGATTTCGCCACGACATCAGCCGCAAAGGTAGCGGTTGCAGCGCAATCGCCGAGGGGAGGCCGCCGATCTTGCCGCAACCTCCCCGTCGTGCATTAGAATCGGAACTGCGCAGACAGACCGATCGTCCGAACCGAATCGAGCCCGAACTGCTGGGTGTAGGACAATAGCGGCGTCGCCTGCCCGCGCGCGTTGCGTGCATTCGCGTCGCCCGAGTCCACACCGATTGCGGTCGGCGTGATCTTGTTCGTGCAATTCTTGCAGAACAGCGAGAGACGCAGCGCCTTGCCGACCTTGGCGCCGACACTTGCGCCGAAGATATCGACCGCGCTGACCGTCGCGCCCGGTGCCTGGCTCACGACATAGTTGATGCTCGAACGGTGATACCAATTGCCTTCGATGAACGGCGCCACCGGCCCTTCGGTCGGCACTTCGTACATCGCCTGGAAGCTCGAGGTGAAGGCCGGCGCGGCGGGAAGCCGCAGCCCCGACGCATCGAACGTCTGCACCGTCGCCGAACAGCCGCGCGTGGTCTGCGTGGGATAGCATTGCGCGCCAGTGAAATTGTCGAACTTCGACGACAGGAACGACATGCTCTCATTGATGCTGAATCCGGCGAACGGACGCAGCCCGACCGCCACTTCGACCCCCTTCGACGTCACCTTGGCCGCGTTCTGGACAAGGAAGGACACCGTGGTGGGGTTAAACGCCTGGACCTGGAAATTGTCGAACTTGGTGTAGAAGGCGGAGACGTTGAACGTCACGCGGCGATCAAGGAAGCTCGTCTTCACGCCGATCTCGCCGGTATTCGACGTCTCGCCCCGCACGATCACGTTCGCCGTCGCGGTCGGGAAGGTATCGTTGAAACCCGGCCCCTTATAGCCGCGGCCATAAAAGCCATAGGCCATGATGACCGGGGTCACCTGATATTGCGCGCCCGCCTTCCAGCTGAAGTCGGTATTGCCATAGCTCGACGAGAAGGTGCCGCGCGGACCTGCCAGTGCCGAGAAATAGTTGAGCTGATTTTGTACGCTGGTGATGTCGATATCGTCGCGAGTCACACGCCCGCCGGCAAAGGCGGTCAGCCCGGCAGCGATCGTGTAGGTCAGCTGGCCGAACGCGGCATAGCTCTTGGTCCGCAGCACATAATTGATATCGCTGCCAATCTGGGCGACGTTGCTGACCGTGCAGCGCGGCGTCGTGCCGACGATCGCCCCGACGCAGAACGGCGAACCGCCCACGGCCGAATCGGGCGTGTAGCTGTTGCCGGCCTGGAAACGCTGAAGGCTGAGGTCCGACTGGAAATAATAGAGCCCGGCCTGACCGCTCAGCCGCCCGGACGACGGCAGCGCGAGGCGCAGCTCGTTCGAATATTGGTTGTACTTCGCGTGGGTTTCGTTGCGGTTCAGCCCGTTCGACGACAGATAGTCGGTGTCGAAATTCTGGTCCTGCTTGTAATAGCGCCAGGCGAACAGATTGCTCAATTCCCAGCCGCTGCCGAAATTGTAGCTTACCTTGGCCTGCGCCCCGCCGGTAGCCAAGTCGCGATACTGATCGGCATCGCCACCGAATTTGAGGTTTTCGGACCCAGCGACGATCGCGTTGGCGGCGAGCGGCCCGGTGTTGAGGCTGTTCGTGGCGACCTGGCGATAGGTGACATCGCCGATCCCAGCGATGCCATGGCTCTCGTTATAATCCCCGATCAGGTAGAACGACAGATCATCGGTCGCCTGCCAGAAATACTTGCCCTTGAGCGACAAGGACCGCGCATTGAGGTCATGCCGGGTGCCGTTCCGCGGCGTGCCGACATAGGTCGTGCCGGGCTCCTGATACGAATAGAGCATGTTGAGACGCAGCGCCGAGGTCGCGCTGACCGGGATGTTGAGCGTCTCGCGGGCGATGATGCCAGGTGCCGTGCCGCGGCCGCCCAGCGTATCGCGCGAGGCGAATTCCAGATCGGTCGCGCTCGACGCCACGCCGAGCACCGGGCGTGCGGTGACGATGTTGATCAGGCCGGCCGAGGCATTCTTGCCGAACAGCAGGCCCTGCGGCCCGTTGAGCACTTCGACCCGCGTCAGATCGTTGAGCAGCGGCGTGTTCAGGATCGGTCGGCCGAGATTGACCTCGTCGATCGCGGTCGCGACGCTGCTGTCGATCGTGCCGGCAAACGCGAGCGTGCCGACGCCGCGCACCGAGAAGGTGTTATCGATCCCGACCTGCAGGGTCGGTGCCGCGCGCGAGATCTGGGTGAGGTCGTTGAGATTGCGCGAGGTCAGCGTTTCTGCCGACAATGCTGTCACGCTGACCGGAACGCGCTGCAGGCTTTCGCTGCGGCGCTGTGCGGTGACGATGATGTCGCCGGCCGCCGCCGAGTCCGGATCGACTTGGGCGCTGGCGATGGTGGACGGGGTAGCCGATGCTTCGGGTGCTGGGCCTGCGGGTGGCGTCGCATCCTGCGCAAATGCCGGCGCTACGAACGGCGGCATCGCGGCGAGCAAAAGTGCTGCTCTGAGTCTCATGACCTCTCCTGTCTTGACCATTTTCTTATGGAATCGGCCTAACTGGTCAGGCCATAGCGCTCAAATTGATTATTTTTCTTACCAACGATTTGTATAATTTATCGATTCATTTACGGAAGAAGATGCGCCGTACGGTTCAGGGTCTCGATCTCAACCTATTCGTCGCGTTCGAGTCGCTGATGGAAACGCATAACGGTGCGCTTGGCAGCAATCGCCTGGGACTCAGCCAACCCGCCGCCAGCGCCGTGATCGCGTGGCTGTGCGACAAGACTTATGTCGTCGCCAGCTGGGGCTAGCACCCGATCTTCCAAGGCTACATCACGACCGAGGATGTCTTTCGCTACGAGCATGTGGCGGTCTCGATCGGCGGACCGCTCGGCTATACCGTCGGGGACCGGCGGCTCGACCTGCTCGAGCATCGGCGCGTGATCGAGTTCGACGGCATCGTTCAGCTTAGCGCCCTACCTTTTTGTCGGCACGATGCGGTTGAGCCTGATGGACGAGGAACTGGCGCGGATCTCCGCCAAGAGGTTCGAGATCCAATATCGACCGCTGCCCTTCGCGTTCGAGCCGCTCCGCGAACTGGTACAGATACACGGGAGCCGTGTGGCCGACCCGGGCGTCCACTGGTTGAGCGAACAAATCCGCGCGCAAGCGGCACGTGTCGACTTAGCTATCGCGCCGCCACGGTCACTGCCCCGCGGGTCCGATGGCCGTCCTCGGTGTCGAAGCCGGCGATCAAACTGAAATTGTTGAACGGATCGTTCTGAAGAAGCGTCGTGAATTGAAGCCTCTCCTATTAGGGAAAGCCATCGATCACGATCCGTAGATTGAATTTCCGCTTGGCCTAAAACATTCCTACCCTCGCCTCCAAGCGGAGAAGGCCTAAGCCACGCCATTCTACTGGCCGGATCGATTGCGCCCATGGCGTCGTACGATTGGGCTGCACCTGAACTGGCAGGCCGATCCCGCGCTCAGCGAACGCAGTTCATATCGGAACCCATTATGCCAATCCTTAATCGTCGCGACCTGGTTGTCGGCGGATCCGCGGTCTCGGTCGCCGGGGCGGCGCTCCTCGCCGATCGGCTCCAGGCCAAACCGCCGGCCAAACGCTTCGCTAAGGATTTCCTGTGGGGCGCCGCGACCGCCGCCTATCAGGTCGAAGGCAACAACGTCGGTAGCGACGTGTGGACGGTCGAACACGTCAAGCCGAGCGCCTTCCGCGAACCATCGGGCGATGCATGCGACAGTTTCCATCGCTGGCCGCTGGATCTCGACATCGCGCGCAGCCTCAATCTTACCTGCTATCGCTTCTCGATCGAATGGGCGCGGATCGAGCCCGAGCCCGGCCAATTCTCGGTCGCGATGCTCGATCATTACCGTGCCATGCTCGACGGATGCCGCGCGCGCGGGTTGAAAGCGGTGGTGACCTTCAACCACTTCACTTGCCCGCGCTGGTTCGCGATGCGAGGCGGCTGGACCAATCCCGAGGCGCCGCAGCTCTTCGCGCGATTCTGCGACCGCGCGGCGCGCGCGCTCGCGAGCGGGATGCACGCCGCCGCGACGCTCAACGAACCCAATTTGATGCGGTTGCTGCGCTATAAATTGCCGCCCCAGGCGCTCGCCGGAAGCGAGGCGGTCCAGGTCGCCGCAGCCCACGCGTCCGGCTCGGATCGCTTTGTCGCAACGATGATCGAAAGCGCGGCGCAGACCGAGGCGGTGCTGCCGATCATGATCGCGGCGCATCACGCCGGACGCGCCGCGATCAAGGCGGTGCGCAGCGATCTGCCCGTCGGCGTTTCGCTCGCGATCGAGGATGACCAAGCGGTCGGCGCGCCGCAGGGACGCGACCGCAAACGCGCGCTATGCTACGATGCCTGGCTTGAAGCAGCGCGCGGCGACGATTTCGTCGGCGTACAGAATTACGAACGCGCCCGCATCGGCGCGGCCGGCACGCTTCCGCCGCCCGCGGACGCGGTGCGCAACGCGGCTGGCGCGGAAATCTACCCGGCGTCGCTCGCGGGTGCCGTCCGCTATGCGTGGGAGACGGCGCGCGTCCCGGTCCTCGTCACCGAACACGGTGTCGGCACCGCCGACGACCGGCAGCGCGCCGCGCTGATCCCCGCCGCCCTCGACCATCTCCACGATGTGATGGCCGAGGGCGTGCCCGTTCTGGGCTATATCCACTGGTCGCTGCTCGACAATTTCGAATGGGTGTTTGGCTACGGGCCAAGATACGGGCTCGCCAGCGTCGACAGTGCGACGTTCAAACGCACGCTCAAGCCCAGTTCCGCTGTCCTTGCGGCGATCGCCCGCGCCAACGCTGTGTGACTCAGGAACCAGCCGCGAACGCAGGATGAACCGAAGGGCCGGATCAGCGTGAGAACCAAACCTATCGGTAGTAATGATCTTCGTCGCTGGGCAGGAATGTCTCGCCGGAATCCCTTTCCAGCCGGTAGGTTCTGGTGTCGAAGTCATCCGCCAAGCTCGTGGCTGGTGGTTCACTGTTAGCAATTACGACGACACGGCATGTTCTTGCAGTAGTGGTGACGAGTCTGGCCAGCGGGCCCAACAAGGTGGAATGCAAAAATAAATTTTGACTCGTTGAGGATGAGAATGTCCGGCTTGCTCAGTGGGCGTCCGAGCAACTGCGTCACAGCGGTTCGGAGTCGCTTATAGTGAGCGCCTCCGCTCGGCATCTTCGTCGTTGTCGAATATCATGTTCGAAGGACAGATCGAGCCCACGACCTTCAGTCCTGCTTCCGCCTGCTCCAACCACTCGTCGATCGCCCCGCACGACGGTGTTTCGGCGGCGCAACGCTTCAGCCAGCGATCAATGCCCACGGGCAAGCAATCTGGGATCAAGCTGTCCCAGGTGCGGCCCAAGATAGCAAACGATTGCCGCCACGACGACAGCACCGATTATAACAATAATAGGCCATCGCGCAGCGCGCAGGAGCGCGTCGTGCCCGCGATCGCCGCGCTTATTGAACAGCATTTTATTTCCACTTCTTGATCCGTCGCCAAACCAACGCTACTAACATTTGCATTCGAATGCAAAGGATCGCTTATGGCATATCATCTCAAGCGCGGCGCGACGCTCGAAGCAAAAGCAACGCGCAACCGTGAAGTCCGTGACGCCGTAGAGAAAATTCTGGAAGACATAGAGACGCGCGGCGATGACGCCGTACGCGCCCTGTCGATCCGCTTCGATGACTGGGACCGCGAAAGCTTCCGCCTGAGCGCGAAGGAAATCCAGGATTGCATTGACCAACTCGCCGCGCAGGACCTTAAGGACATCGAATTCGCCCAGACACAGATCCGCAACTTTGCGCAGGTCCAGCGCGATTCGATGCGCGACGTCGAGGTCGAGACGCTTCCCGGTGTCATCCTCGGTCACAAGAACGTGCCGGTGAATGCAGCGGGCTGCTATGTTCCGGGCGGCAAATACCCGCTGCTTGCCTCGGCACATATGTCGGTCATCACCGCCAAGGTCGCCGGGGTGGCGCGTGTGATCACCTGCGCGCCGCCCTTCAAGGGCAAGCCTGCCCCGGCGATCGTCGCTGCGCAGGCAATGGCGGGCGCCGATGAGATCTACTGCCTCGGCGGGATTCAGGCGGTCGCCGCAATGGGGATCGGCACTGCCTCGATCGCCCCGGTCGATATTCTCGTAGGGCCTGGTAACGCCTTCGTCGCCGAAGCAAAGCGCCAGCTTTTTGGTCGGGTGGGGATCGACCTGTTCGCCGGCCCGACTGAGACGCTCGTGATTGCCGACGAGGTCGGCGCCGACGCCGAATTGTGCGCGACCGATCTGCTCGGCCAGGCCGAGCACGGCCCCGACAGCCCCGCTGTACTTCTCACCACCTCGGAAAAGCTGGCGCGCGAGACGATGGCCGAGATTGATCGGCTGCTGCAAATCCTGCCGACCGCCGATTACGCACGCAAAGCATGGGACAGTTTTGGCGAGGTGATCGTCGCAGAGTCCGATGCGGAAATGGTCACGATCGCCAATGCGATCGCCTCCGAGCATGTCCAAGTGATGACGCGCGACCCCGACTATTTTCTTGCCAACATGACCAATTACGGCGCGCTATTTCTCGGCGCGCGCACGAACGTCGCCTATGGCGACAAAGTCATCGGCACCAACCACACACTGCCGACGCAGAAAGCAGCGCGCTATACCGGCGGGCTGTGGGTCGGCAAATTTCTCAAGACCTGCACCTACCAGAAGGTGACGACTGACGAGGCCTCGGCCATGATCGGCGAATATTGTAGCCGGCTGTGTGCGCTCGAAGGGTTTGCCGGGCATGGTGAACAGGCCAATGTCCGTGTGCGACGCTATGGCGGCCGCAACGTGCCCTATGCCGGGCGCGCCGAGCCGCTGGTCGCGGCCGAGTAGATGCGGCTGCCGATCACACCGTCCGCGTCGCTTCGCGGCAAGCGCGCGATCGTGACCGGTGCGGGGCGTGGCATAGGCCTCGCCTGCAGCGCCGCGCTGGCGGCGGCAGGCGCGGCGGTGACGCTGGTGGCGCGCTCCATCGGCGAGATCGAACAGGCGGCAGCGGCCATACGTGCAACCGGCACACCGGCCGAGGCAGCGGTGCTCGATGTGTCAGACCTCGCTGCCGTCTCCGCCTTCTTCGCCGAGCGGCCGGCGTTCGACGTGCTGGTCAACAATGCTGGGACCAATCGGCCAAAGCCCATGCAGGAGGTCGAGGAGGCGGATTACGACGCGGTGCTCGACATCAACCTCAAGGCGAGCTTCTTCGTCGCGCAAGCTGCCGCGCGGAGGATGATCGCCGAAGGCCTGTCCGGTTCGCTGATCCATATGAGTTCGCAAATGGGCCATGTCGGCGGCCCCAATCGCGCGCTGTATTGCGCGTCGAAATGGGCAATCGAGGGCATGAGCAAGAGCTTCGCGTTAGACCTAGCACCCTACGCCATCCGCTCGAACACGATCGCGCCAACCTTCATCGAAACGCCGCTGACACGCCCCTATTTCGAGGACGCGGTATTCAAGGCGGCCGTGCTCGCCAAGATCAAGCTCGGGCGGATTGGCCAAGTCGAGGATTTGATGGGTCCGGTGGTTTTCCTCGCCGGCGCCGGTTCGGCGCTGATGACGGGCACCAGCCTGATCGTGGATGGCGGCTGGACCGCCGATTGATCGCGCTGCACCGTCAGCGCATTTACATGGGACAAGACTGATGGCCGACCGGATTCTGACGACGCATGTCGGCTCACTGCCGCGCGACAAGGCGGTCACCGACCTGATCTTCGCGCACGAACGCGACGAGCCGATCGACCCTGGCGAGTTCGACCGCGTCGTCGGTGCCGCCGTCGATGCCTGCGTCGCGCGCCAGGTCGCTGTTGGCATCGACTTAGTGTCGGACGGCGAGATGTCGAAGATCTCGTACGCCACCTATATCAAGGACCGAATCACCGGCTTTGCCGGCGACAGCGCGCGCACGCCGCCGGCCGATCTCGAGGCATTTCCTGGCTTCCTTGCGCGCCAAGCCGCAGCTGGCGGCACGCCGACCTATCGCCGCCCGCGCTGCGTCGCCGAGATCGCGCCGCTGACGCTGCAACCGCTGCACGACGACGTCGCACGGCTGGATCACGCCGTGCACCTACATGCGCCGCACGGCGCGTTCATGAACGCCGCCTCGCCCGGCGTGATCGCCTTGTTCCAGCCCAACGACTTCTACCCAACGCAGGACGCCTATCTCGAGGCGCTGGCCGAGGCGATGCGGCCCGAATATGAAGCGATCTGCGCGGCCGGGCTAATCCTGCAGCTCGACAGCCCCGATCTCGGGCTCGGGCGCCACATGATGTACAAGGATCGCAGCGACGCCGACTATCTCGGGCTGATCGGCCAGCACGTCGAAGTGCTCAACCACGCGCTGCGCAACGTACCCGCGAGCCAGGTGCGGATGCATGTCTGCTGGGGCAATTACGAAGGGCCGCACCATTGCGACGTCGAGATGGCGGTGATCTTGCCGACGCTGATGCGGGCGAAGCCGCAGGGGCTGCTGTTCGAAACCTCCAATCCGCGCCACCAGCATGACTGGCAGGCCTTTACTGACATGGTAACGCTGATCCCCGAGGACCGCGTGCTGATCCCCGGCGTGATCGATTCGACCACCAACTTCGTCGAGCATCCCAAAGTGGTGGCCCAGCGGATCGAACAATATGTCGATATCGTCGGTCGCGAGCGGGTTATTGCCGGCACCGACTGCGGCTTTTCTACGTTCGCGGGATTTGGTGCGATCGATCCCGATATCGTCTACGCCAAGCTCGCGGCGCTGGCGGACGGCGCGACAATTGCGAGCGAACGGATTTGGGCACGGGCTGCATGACGTCTCTGAAACAGCGCCTTGCCGCGCGTGAGACCTTGGTCGGGACCTTCGTCAAGACGCCATCGCCGATCATCGTCGAGGTGCTCTCACTGACCGAGCTCGATTGCCTGTGCCTCGACGCCGAGCATGCCCCGTTCGATCGCGCCGCGATCGACGGCTGCGTGATGGCGGCGCGGGCGAGTGGCAAGGACGTGTTGGTGCGCATCGCATCGGCCGATCCCGCGCAGATCCTCGGCGCCCTCGATTGCGGCGCGACCGGTGTGGTGATCCCGCACGTCCGCTCGGCCGATGAGGCGCGCGCGGCGGTGCGCGCCAGCCAATACGGCCATGGTGGTCGAGGCTATGCCGGCTCGTCGCGCGCGGCGGGCTATACCACGCGCTCGATAACCGATCATCTCGCCTGGAGCGCGGCGCGCACCGTGGTAATCGCGCAGATCGAGGATCCCGAAGCGATCGACGCGATCGATGCGATCGCCAAAGTCGAGGGGATCGATGCCCTGTTCGTCGGGCGCGTCGACTTGACCGTCGCCTATGGCGCGACCAGCCAAGACGATCCGCGCGTCGTCGCCGCGATCGAAGCGGTCTGCGCCGCCGGCCTGCGCCACGGACGCCCGGTGGGCATGTTCCTTGCGCGCGTCGCAGATGTCCCGCTCTGGACGGCGAAAGGTGCCAGCCTGTTCCTGCTCGGCTCCGACCACGGCTTCCTGCTCGGCGGGGCCGGCGGACTGATCGCCGCCGCAAAGACATGAGCGCGACCGCCGCCCGGCGCTACGGTGCGGCCGGCGCGGTAATGCCGCTGCTGGGTTCGATGATCTCGCTGTGTATCGGCACGTCCTACGCCAAGACGGTATTCCCGGTGGCCGGCCCTGCGGGGATGACCGCGCTTCGCCTGGGTCTGTCTATGCTGCTGATCGTCGGGTTGCAGCGGCCCTGGCGCTGGCGGCTGGATCGAGCGGAATCGGTCGCGGTGCTGCGCTACGGCGGTGCGCTCGGGCTGATGAACCTGAGCTTCTACGAAGCCGTCGCGCGGCTTCCGCTGGGCGTTGCGATCGCCATCGAATTTCTCGGGCCGCTCGCCGTTGCGATCCTGGGATCGACGCGGCGGATCGATCTGCTGTGGATCGCATGCGCTGCCGCAGGGGTGGCGATCCTGGTGCTGCCGGGACCGCAGGCGCACGCGCTCGACCTGACCGGCGCGCTGTTCGCGCTGGGCGCAGCCTTCTTCTGGGCGCTGTACATCGTATGGGGACGCCAAGCGACCGCGGTCCTGCGCGAGACGCAGGTCGTGTGCCTCGGGCTGATCGTTGCGGCGCTGATTGCGGTCCCGGTCGGCTGGGCCACCGCCGGCGCCGTGCTGTTGCGACCCGATGTGCTCGGGATCGGCTGCATCGTCGCACTGCTTTGCAGCGCCCTGCCCTATTCCCTCGAGATGATCGCGCTGAAGCGATTGCCGGCGCACGTCTTCGGCCTGCTCGTCAGCCTCGAGCCGGTGATTGGCGCGCTGGCCGCGTTCGCGATCCTCGGAGAGCGGCTCGGCGTGCTGCAGTGGCTCGCGATCGTCGCGATTATGCTTGCCTCCTGCGGCAGCACGGTCTCGCATGTCCGAGACGCTCGAGCGGCGCCCGTCCTACTTTAGCCGCCCGAGCGCCAGAGCGGCTTCGGGTGCGTTTCTGGCAACATCAGCCACAGCAGGGCGGCGATGACGAAGATCACGCTCGCCATCCCCATCGTCGCGCCAAGTCCGATCGCGCCTGCCAGCGAACCGGTGATCAGCGGTGCAAAGAAGCTGACGATTCGACCCCAATTGAATATCGACGCCGCGGTTGATTTCAGATGCGGCGGATACAGCTCGGTCAGCCACGGGCCCCAAACCACGCTTGACGAGAGCATGAAGCCGTATAGCGCGCCGATCACGCCAAGCAGCGCGAGGTTGGCAGGCACGAGCAGATACGCGGCGATCGCCGCCGCGCCGAGGAAAAAGCCGAGCGCGTTGAAGCGGCGCCCAAAGCGATCACTTGCCCAGCCCCAGAAGAAGCCTCCGACAATGTTGGCAGCGAAGGTCCAGGCGACGAGCCCGCCAATCGCGGCCGACGAGAGTAGCCGTACATCCTTCAGGTAGGTCGTCAGCCATCCGCTAAACGCCTGATAGGCAAAAAAATTGAGCCCCATTAATGCCGCCAGCATCGCGGTCTGCAGGGCCAGGCCCGGACCGAACAGTTCGAGTACGGGCAAGCGTGCGCGCGGCTGTTCGGGGCGGCCCGTATCGACGCTGTGCGGCACGATGACATAGGCGAAGGCAGCCAGAACGATCGGAGGGACGCCGCCGATCCAAAGCAGCAGGTGCCATTGCTCACCCGCGCGCTCTGGCAATTGCCGCACCGCAACTCCCATTGCGATGACCGCGAGCCCGAAGATCGCGTTGATCAGGCTGGCAAGCCGCCCGCGGACGTTCCCACGGAACAACCCGACATAGATGCCGACGACGATCGGGAAGATCCCGCCCATCATCACGCCGAGCACGAAGCGTTGCGCGATGAATTGGAGATAGGTCGTGACCGCGACGCCGGCGAGCAGGCTCAGCCCATAGCCGACCATGACCACGACGAGCATATTCCGACGGCCGAAGCGATCGGCAAGTTGCCCGATCAGCACCGCGCCGATCAGCGCGCCAGCGCCCTGCGCCGAATAGCCCGATCCTGCCTCGGTCAGGGTGAGGCCGAGGCTATCGCGAATATACGGCCGGAGGATGTCGACCGAATTCCACGCCCAGCTGTAAAAGAACTCCGCGACCATCAGAAACGCGAACGCCGCCACCGCTCGACGTGTCGAGGGATAGGCGGCGGTCTGGTCGGCGAATGCCGGCGGCAGCGTTTCTCGAGTGCCGAGGGTTCCTGTCCCGGCCGTCACGCTGCCGCACCCGGCGCGGTGGGCCGGGACGGCGGTCCGGCGGCAAGCGAATGCCGCGAGAACGGTGACATCCGCCACGCTCCTGCCGGACCGCGGCGCATCAGAATTTGCCGCCGACGCGCACGCCGAAGACCCGCGGCGGGCCATAGGATTCCTGGACCCGCGCCGAGCTGCCGAGCGTCGCGCTATAGATCACCGCGTAATTGCCGATGTTGTTGACGAAGCCCTCGATGTAATAAGAGCCGGGCTTCGAGGTGTAGCGCAGGCTGAGATCGACCACGCCGTACGCCTTCTGGCGGTCGAGCACAGTGTTGTAGTCGGTCGAGTAATATGACGACGAATACAGGACGTCGACGTGTGGCGTCAGGCGGCCGGCGTTGCCCAGATCGATGTCGTAATAGGCGCTTGCTGTGCCCTTGAACGTGGGTGACATCGGCACGTCCTTGCCCGACAGATTGACCAGCGTCGTGTTGCCGAACGGGTTGGGCCGGGTGTAGCTTGTGAATTCGGCATCGAGCAGGGCCGCGGTCAGATCGACATGGAGCCCCTGATAGAGCATCGTCTTCACTTCGAACTCGGCGCCGTAACTGCGCGCCGCGCCGGCACTGGCATAATAGGACAGGTTGGTGCTCGGATCGAGGATCGTAATCTGCAGGTTCTTGTACTTGTTGTAAAAGGCGCTGATGTTGACCGAAACGTGGCCAGCATCGAACAGATTTTTTGAGCCGACCTCATAGGCCGTCACGGTCTGCGGCGCATAGCTTTGCGGGATCAACGCGTTCGACGAATTGTTGTTGATGCCACCCGACTCGAACCCGGTCGAGACCGTCGCGTAGAGCATGTTGTTGCGCGTCAGGTTCAGCTCGGCGCCGGCGCGCCACGTCACCTTGTTGTACTTTGCCTCGCCCGATGCCCTGGCCGCGGTCTGCGTCGCGAAGTTGAACGTTCCGGGAGGCGCCGTGAAATTCGTGATCGTATAGTTCTTGGTCTCGTCCGAGTAGCGGACGCCACCGATGATACGCAGCGTGTCGGGGATGACCGCATAGGTCGCCTGACCGTATGCCGCATAGGCCTTGGTATCGATCAGCGTACGCGAGCGCGTGCCAAGCGCCGTGGCGGTCGGCGCGGTATAAACCTGACTGTACAGCTCGTCGACCATGTCATGGAAGTAATAGCCACCGACGATCCACTGCAGCGGCGAGCTCTTGCTGTTCGAGGAAAGCTGCAATTCCTGGCTGAACGAATTGTCGCGCGTGTCGGGCTGCTGCAGGCCCGAGCCCGCAAAGCTCGATGTCACGCCCGCTGCGGGAAAGACGACCGAGGTCTGATCAAGGTCACCGCTGCGCTTCGAGCGGAAGCTGTTGTAGCCAGTGATCGCCTTCGCCACGACCGCACCGAGGTCGTAGCTGAGTTGGCCGCTGATGTAGCGCTCGTGCAGCTTCTGGGTCGGCTGGTAATCGGCTTGGATGTGATAGGCGTCGCCGGTGACGGGCACGCCGATATCGACACCGTTGAAGAACGCGGAACCGTTATGGACGCTCGGGTTCACCGCATAGGGCAGACCCGTGATCGAGCGCGCCCCGGTCGTCGGATTGATCAGCGTGCCGACAGTTTTGTAGCCGTAGGCGCCGGCGCCGGCGTCGTTGCGATCCCACAGCGCGCCGTGGACGAGAATCTCGAGCTCGGCGGTCGGCGTCCATTTGGCACTGGCGCGCACCACGGTCTGGTTTTCGTCGTTGAGCTTGATGTCGGGGTTGGTGGTCGAGCTGACATAGCCCGAATGCTCGCTGTGATAGCCCGCCACACGGAACTGCAGCGTGTCGCTCGCCGGGATATTGAGGAAGCCGTCGAACTGGCGAGCGTCGTAGTTGCCGACCATGGCGTTGAGGCCACCCTCGAAGCTGTTGGTCGGCTCCTGCGTGATCACACTGATGTTTCCGCCGAAGGTGTTGCGGCCATAGAGCGTGCCCTGCGGCCCACGCTGCACTTCTATCCGCGAAACGTCGAAGATCGGGATGCTCTGCTGCTGGGTGCGGCTCTGATAGATGCCGTCAAGGTAGAAGCCGATGACCGGGTCGCTCTGCGCGCTCACCAACTGGGTGCGTACGCCGCGGATCGCCGGAAAAGAATCGGCGCCTTGTTGGCCCCATGTCAGGCCAGGGGTCAGATATTGTAGGCGGCTCGCGTCGTTGATGTGATTGCGGGCGAGGTCGGCTCCGCTGAGCGCGGTGACCGCGAGCGGGACGTCCTGCAGGCGCTCGCTGCGGCGTTGCGCCGTCACCACGATGTCGGCACTGTCGGCCGGCAGCGGAGCAGGAACCGCGGACGAGGAGGATTGGCTCGACTCCTGCGCCGAGGCTGCGCTCGCGTACAGCGCCAAGGAAATCGCCGACGCCCCGAAGAGCCAAATTCGATTGCGCATATCGTTTCCCCTTAAGCCGCCGCCGGCTGTGCAAACCGTGGTCAATGACCGAATGCTATCAAGCGGATCGGAAAGCGTCCATTATAAAATGCATTCGAATGCATAGAGTTGCTGTCTTACTTTCGTGCTGCCCACGCGCTGCACGACCAGCCTAAACCATTGTTATTTATGGATTAAGTTTGCCGACGGGGACCGCTCGTCACCTGTGGCCGATGTCGCACATGATCGACCGGTGTCGTATTCGTGAAACTAACGGCAAACCGCTGCGTTCGAATGCGTCAGAACCGGGGTGTGATTCGCGCCGACTTCCCGGCGATGAATTTGCCCGCAAACAGCCGCCGTTCGGCTGTCGCACTGTCATCCTCGATCCGCTCGATCAGCATCATCACCGCCGCCTTTGTCATGCGCGCAACAGGCTGCTGGATCGAGGTCACCTGATAACTCGTCCAGCTCGCCGGGCCAGAGCCATCGAAACCGACGATCGACATATCGTGGGGAATCCGCAGATCGAACACGTCCCGCGCGGTGTCGATCGCGCCGATCGCCATCAGGTCGCTCACCGCGATAACCGCATCGAGTGTTTTTTCTTTATCGAGTAACGCGCGCAGCCCTGCCCCACCACTCTCGTAGCTGAAATCGCCGCGTACCACCGCCACGTCCTGCAGCCCCGCATCGGCAAGACGTGCCAGCGCGGCTCGACGGCGCTCCTCGCCGACGTAGGAATCGTCTGGCCCGGCTATGATCCCGAACCGGCGATGCCCTGCGGCAAGCAGTTTTTCGACCAATTCACGTTCGCCCGCGGCCGAGTCACAGCAGACGCTCGCCGCCTGCGCAGTGTCGGGCATGCGATTGTAGAGCACCAAGGGTACGCGATGCTCGGCGAAAAGGAGGATCTGCTCGTCCGACAGCCGCGCGGCGCAGATCACGCCATCAACGCTGTGGCGCCAGACCTGGTCGAGCACGCCATCGACATCGCTTTCGGCGCCCAGCGAGAACAGCAGCACGCGCGTGTCGCGTTCAGTCAGCCGGCGGGTGAGTTCGGCCAGAACTTCGGGATAATAAAGGTTGGTCAGGTTCGAGATCAGCAGCGCGACGATCTTCGTCCGTCCGGAAATTAGCCCCTGCGCCAGTGCATTGGGCCGATACCCCAATTGGGTCGCGACCTTGACGATGCGCGCGCGAGTCTTGGGCGCAATGCTACCACCCGGAGCAAAACAGCGCGACACCGCGCTTTGCGATACGCCGGCCTCGCGCGCGACGTCGTAGGAGGTCGGGCGCCGCATTGGCGGCTTGATCTCTTCGCTCATCATGTTCCCTTGGGTGACTGCGGATGACCCTACGCGCTCGCGAGCGCAGAATAAACACGCACCGATCACCTCGACGGGTGACATCTGCATTCGAATGCATTAGATCGCGTCAGCATGGCCGTGCGTGGCCAGTTTTCCCATGAAAGGATCGCCCGAATGGCCAGCGTGTCGGCTCCCAAATCCCTCCAGGGCAGCCTCGAATATGTCAAAGCGCCGCAGCGCGACAATATCGGCGACAACAGCCAAGTCATTGAGCTCGTGACCACGGTGCTCAAGGACGTGCGCGAGCGCGGCGATGCGGCAGTGCGCGACTATTCGCAAAAGTTCGACGGCGTGTCGCTCGACCAGTTCGAAGTGTCGCCGGCTGATCGCCAGCACGCGGTCGATCAGCTCGACAAGCAGACACGCGCCGATACCGAATTCGCGATCGAGAATGTCCGCCGCTTCGCTACCGCGCAGCTCGGGACGATCCTGCCGCTCGAAGTCGAGCCGCTGCCCGGCCTTCACCTCGGGCACACCGTGATCCCGATCCAGCGCGTCGGCGCCTATGTGCCCGGCGGACGCTTCCCACTGCTCTCGGCACCGATCATGACGATCGTGCCCGGCAAGGTTGCGGGCTGCGACGAGGTTGTCGCATGCCTGCCGCCAAACGCGCACAAGGCGATGGTCGCTGGCTGCCACCTTTCGGGTGCCGACCGCATCTTCCTGATCGGCGGGGCCCAAGCGATTGCGGCAATGGCCTACGGCACCGACAGCGTCCCCGCGGTCGACAAGATCATGGGCCCTGGCAACGCATTTGTGAACGAGGCCAAGCGCCAGGTCTTTGGTCCGGTCGGGATCGACCAACTGGCCGGCCCGTCCGAGATTTTCGTCGTGGCCGATTCGACCGGTAACCCGGAACTGATCGCGACTGACCTGCTCGCGCAGGCCGAGCATGACGTTCGCACTCGGGTCGGGCTGATCACCACCGACAAGGCGCTGGCAGAAGCGACCCTCAAGGAAGTCGAACGCCAGTTGCGCGATCTGGCCACTGCAGAGATTGCGGGCGAGAGCTGGAAGAATTACGGCGAGATCGTCCTCTGCGCCGACGATGCGGCCATGATCGCCTACTCCGATCATGTCGCGGCCGAGCATCTGCAAGTCCATACTGCCGATGCACACGGTTTCGCCAAGAAGCTGCGGAACTACGGTTCGCTGTTCGTCGGCGAGAACGCCAGCGTGGTTTATTCCGACAAGAATGTTGGCACCAACCACACTTTGCCGACGATGGGCGCCGGCAAATACACCGGCGGACTGTGGGTTGGCTCCTACGTCAAGATCGCGACGTACCAATGGCTCGAATCCGATGCGATCCGGGCCGTTGCCCCGGCAGCAATGCGACAAAGCGATAGCGAGGGACTCGAAGGTCATCGCAAGGCCGCAGCGATCCGTCTCGAGCGCTTGAACGCGGTAGCGTAAGGGTGAGGGTGAGGGACGGTCCGCCGCCCCTCGTCTCGGCCGGCCAACTCCAATCCTTCAGTAATGATCGCGTTTTCGGACACCCGGGGGAGAATAGCAGCTGTACCCGTCACCGACGGCATGCAAGCCCACTGCCCCCCGGGGTCCCCGCTAACGAACCCGCTGGGTACTCAGTTCGTAGTCGGCGCCTCGCTGCTGCGGTAGACCGCACCTTGCCGCCGCGCGCCCTGCCCGTGCAGCACGATCAACGCACCGCAGGAAATTGGACGTAGTGCGGCGGCGCCCGTCGCAGAGGCGCGCGCCCGTTCGAAGTCGGGCACCCTAGCCAAATACGGGCATCGCCGGACTCTCGGTACCGCGCACGACGAACACAACCGCCGGAACAGACGCCGTATTGCGGAAGGCACGCGGCAAGCCGATCGGCACGGTCAACATATCCCCTGCCCCCATCACGATCGCACCGTCCGCCCAGGAAACTTCGAACGTCCCCTCCTGCACAATCAGCACCTCGGCTTCGGCGCGAGCGTGATGCGGAACATACGCGCCGGTCTGCAGGGTCAACTGGCGCAGGTTGCACCCGTGTGGCCACCAGCCCTTGATCGGCCCGGCAGCGAAGCCGTCGCCGGTCGCCTGTGGTACGATGATCCCAGCTTCCTCGACCCCCTCGGCGGCCAGCGGCGATTTGGCGTTGGCCTTGGCCGAGCCGTACGGCACGACGCATTCGAGGATCTTTTCGATGGGCGGCGTCTTGAGTCCCGCAACACTATCGGCGTCGAGAACGTCCTCCAACTCGACATCCTTCAAAGCATAGTCGCCCTGCGAGGTGTCGATCAACCGGCCGCCCTTGGCGAGTTTCAGTCCATGATCGGCGGCGGCTTCGAACACTGCGGGCGCCCATGTCACCTTGCCGGGATCGTCCTCGCCGAGGATCGTGAACAGAAAGCCGACCCCGTCGTCGATCTTCTCGAACCCGCGAAACATGTGGATCGGTACCGAGGCCACGTCACCCGGCCCGATTTCGAGCGCGCCGTCTTCTTTGTTGGCCCCGAACAGCAATCGCCAACGCCCCGAATGGATCATGAAAACCTCGGCGGTGTCATGGCTATGCTGCGAGTTGATACACCCGAACGGCTGGCGCGCGGCGCCGATGTTGAAGCCGTGCTTCTCGGTGATGTGGACGTGCTGGTCCGCGCTTTCGGAGACACCGGCGCCGATGATCGTGAAATTTTCCTTCTCGGTCGATCCCGGTGTCTTGGTATCGAGAAAGGCGGTGCGGCACGGGATGAGGTCGGCATAACGAACTAGCCGCGCATTCATTGCCGCTTGAGTCGAGGTCGTCACGATTAAGCTCCCGCGCATACTTGCATTCGAATGCATCGCAGGTAGAACATCCAATACCAAGTCGCAAGCCGGATGTGGAAACGACGGATGAACATAGCAACCTCGAGCCGATGCGTCGCAAGCACGGACGTGCGTGTGCCGCTGCTGCTGATCCCGGGCACGCTGTGCGACGAACGGATGTTCGCGCCGATGCTGGCGGCGCTGCCCCATATCGATGCGCGCGTCGCACCGCTGTGCCACGACGAAATCGGCGCCGCCGCACTTGCGATCCTCGCCGAGGCCCCACCGCACTTTGCGTTGCTCGGCTTTTCGCTCGGCGGGATGGTCGCGCTGGAGCTTGCCGCAATAGCTCCAGACCGCGTCGTGGGCCTCGCTTTGGTTGACAGCAACGCACGCGCTGTCGCTCCCGATCTCCACGCCATGCGCCGTACCGAGGCGGCGCAGGGCGCCAGCGCGCATGTCGCGCGGCTATGGCCCGATTACGTTGCGCCCGCGGCCCAGCACGACGCCAATCTGCGCGCAAAAATCGAGGCGATGGCGAACGCGATCGGGAGCGACGCACTCAAACGTCAGACCGCGCTCGCTTTGTCGCGGCGCGACAGCCGGTCGCGCCTGGCGAGGCTTACCATGCCGGCACTGGTGCTCGCCGGCGCGCACGACGCGCTGTGCCCACCCGCTTGGCAGCAAGAGCTCGCCGACGGCCTTCCCGATTCGACACTCGTCCTGATCGCTGATGCCGGCCATTTCGCTCCGCTCGAACGCCCGATCGCGGTCGCGGCCGAGGTCGGCGCGTGGCTTGCCCGACTTGCTACACCACTCGAAGATACATTCGTGCCACACCTTCCATCCACAGGAGATCCCATGACCGACGCTTCCAAGAGCCCCAAACCCGTCGATGAGCCTGCGGATGACCCCCGCGCCGTGCTCCAGGTCGAGCGTCGCGACCTCACCCAGTTGATCCCGACCGATCGCCCGCGCGTCCAGAGCATGCGCGGCTTCGACCCGGAATATACCGATATCGTCGATTACATCGTGCGCTGCACGCACCGCATCTGGGACGAACGTGATGTCGGTCTGATCTACACGCATTACACGCACAATTGCGTTGTGTACGGCAACCTGTTCACGATGTACGATCGCGAAACGCTGGTGCGCGAGACAATCTCACGCTTGGTCGAACTGCCCGACCGCCGCGGCATGGCGACGTCGGTGATCTGGCGGGGCAACGACGTCGATGGCTTCTATACGAGCCACATGACGCACGGGGTCGGACGCCACACCGAGTTCAACCAGTGGGGCAAGCCCACCGGGCGCCCGTTCGTCACGCGCACGATCGTCGATTGCATGATCCTCGAGAACAAGATCTATCGCGAGTGGGTTGTACGCGACAATATGGCGCTGCTGATCCAGCTCGGGATCGAGCCGCACGCTTATGCCGAGACCTGGGCGCGTGCAAAGCTCGAGCGCGGCGAAGCGGTTCCCGAAATCGCCGAGAGCGGTCGTCTGCTTGGACAATATCCCCCGCAGTCGGAAGCAGACGTCTCGATCGCGCATACGCCTAGCGAAGAGCAGATGCTGCGCTGGCTGCACCACATCTATACGATGCGGATGTTCGGCAAAATCAACGAGATCTATGCGCCAAATTGCCAGTGGCACGGGCCGCTGATGCGCGAACTGTCGGGCCGCGCCGCGGTGCTGCAGCAGACGATGCGCTTGGTCGCGATGATCCCAGACTGCGAATATGTCGTGCAGCACATCTGCTCGAATCAGAGCGAGGAGGGCGGCGAGAAAATCGCAGTGCGCTGGACCATGGAAGGCCATCATTTCGGCTATGGCTCGCTGGGCGCGCCGACCGGGCACAAAGTGTCGGTGATGGGCTTCAGCCATTATCATGTCGTCGACGGCCAGATCATCGACGAGTGGACGGTCTATGACGAGTTCTCGATGCTGGTGCAGCTGAAGATGGCAGCGATGCAGCAAGCCGCGGCATAATCCGGCGGGGCAGCTGGCGGGGATCGGGCGATGCCCGCCAGCTTGGTGTTGATGCCGGGGCCACGCGTATCTCGCGATGACAGCATGGGAGCGAGCGCTTGTCCGAAGCGATCTTTGATAAATCTCTGAGGGACGTGGCGGCAGCGCTAGCCGGTGGGCGGATCTCAGCGGTCGAGCTCCTGAACGAGTCGCATTCGCGAATTTGCAAATTCGACAGAGGGGAGGCGCGCCTTGGCGCAACCCTTCAACTCGACGAGCGGGCTTTTGATTACGCCCGCAACTGCGACTGCGAGCGGCAGGCCGGCCGGTCGCTTGGCCCCCTTCACGGCGTGCCGGTCATCGTGAAGGACAATATCGACGTGGCGGGATTGCCCACCACGTCAGGCAATCGTGCAATGGCCGGTGCCATGCCTCACGCGGATTGCGCGCAAGTGCAGAGGCTCCGTGGTGCCGGGGCGATCATCATTGGCAAGGCCAATCTGTCCGAATTCTCGTTCGAGGTACGATCGCGCAGTTCGCTTGGCGGCGACGTGCTCAATCCGTTTCGGCGAACCGTGACCTCGGGGGGCTCGAGCGGAGGCACCGCAGTCGCGGTTTCGGTCGGCTTTGCGGTCGCGGGATTGGGGACCGACACCGGTGGATCTATCCGCGTGCCGGCGGCCTATACCGGCCTTGTCGGGCTGCGGCCGACCTTTGGCCGATTGGCGGTGACGGGTATCGCTCCACTCGCGCCGAGTACCGACACGGTAGGACCGATCGCACGCACCGTGGACGACGCTGCGCTGATCTTCGCGCTGCTGGCGGGCCGCAATCGTCCCACCGCCGCCCGCCCGATCAGGGGCCGACGCGTGGGTGTGGTCGAGCAGGCATTCGGCACTGATCCGGAGGTTCTGGCAGCAATCGACGGTGCGTTGGAGGTGCTGAGGCGCGACGGAGTCGAGGTGCTTTCCGTTCCCGCCTTGCCCGATCATCTCTTGCCGGTGGATCGGCCTCATATCGTCGATGAAGAATTCGTCGATGCGTTCGATCAGTATCTCTCGACGAACTTCGTCGTGGGAACGGCACCTGCCTCGGTCGCGGCGATCGTCGAGAGCGGCGCCTCATTGCCCGACTATGCAGATGTGCTTCGAATGCGGCTGGCGCATTCGGGCGGTGCGCAACGCGCAGCCGTGCTCGCCTATTATGCCGAACTGCGCGCCGCGCTGGCGAAGATGATGAGCGCGTTGCGGCTCGATGCCTTGGCTTTCCCCGTCTCCGTCACGGTGCCCCAGTCGCTGGATAATCCCAAAGGCGGATGGGCCCCAGAACTTGCCGCTTGCAGCGGTTGGCCGGCGCTCTCGGTTCCGATCGGGCAGGCCGTGTCTGGGATACCGATCGGACTCGAATTGCTGGCGCAGGCCGACCAGGAAGACATCCTGTTCGATCTGGCGCGGCATATCGAGCGAGCCGTTGGCCCGCGCGCCATACCGCCACTGATATGACCGCTTGAAACACACGGCTTGGCATTGCCGAGCCCTGTCGCTCGAAACACAGGGCCTGGCGTTGCCAGGCCCTGTCGAACGATGGGCGCAGGTCTCGTTTAGAAGCGAACGCCTGCGCGTATTCCGTATGTCGCCGGCGGTCCGTACGAGACCTGAACACGCTGGCTGCGCCCGACCACGGCGCTGTAGAGCACGGGCTTGCCGAAGACGTTGTTGCCGTAGCCCTCGACATAATATTTGCCCGATTTTTCAGTCCAGCGCAGCGACAGATCGATCAGATTATATTCGCCTTGCCGATCGAGGACCGTGTTGAAATCGGTCGTATAGTAGCTCGTCGAGTGCAGCCAGTTCACATAGGGGGCGATTACACCGGCATTCCCGAGGTCCAGGTCGTAATAGACTTGAACCGTCGACTTGAAGCGCGGCGACATTGGCACGCGCTTGCCCGCCAGATTGACCGACACGGGATCCTGCCCGTTCGACGCCCCGTAGAAATTGTTGCCGCTGATGTACTGCGTGTATTGCGCATTCAGATAGGCGAGTGAGGCATCCACGTGGAGGTTTGTGATCGGCAAGCTGCGCACCGCGAGCTCGGCGCCATAGCTGCGAGCTTTGCCGGCCGATCCGAAATAGGAGACGAGCGGCGTGTAGACGTTGATCTGCAGGTTCGAATAGCGATTGTAGAAGACGCTCAGTTCGGTCTGCAGCTTGCCGGCCAGGAAGCGGTTCTTGAGGCCCGCCTCATAGGCATTGACCTTCTGCGGCGCATAGGATGCGGGGATCACGGCACTGCCGCCGGTGTCGTTGACACCACCCGAGGCGAAGCCGGTCGATGCGGTCGCGTAGAGCATCGTGTTGCGGTCCGGCGTGTATTGCAGTCCCGCGCGCCAGGTCGTGCTGTCGAACGACGGCGCTCCCGACGTGACGCTGTAGGGCGTGATGAAATTATAGGTGTTCGGCGCCGCGTCGGCGAAATCGGCGAAGTTGAAGGCCTTCTTCTCGCTGCTGTAGCGAATCCCGCCGATGATCCGAACTTTATCGGGAACGATGAAATAACTGGCTTGGGCGTAGGCGGCATAGGCATCGGTCTTAAGTGCAGCGTCCGCGCGGAAGCCGGTAACCGTCGAGTTGGGCGCGGTGATCTTCTGTTGGTAGGTCTCGAAAATATCGTCATGCAAATAGTAACCGCCGACGATCCACTGGAGCGGCGTCGTTGCGGTCGACGCAAGCTGAACTTCCTGCGTGAAGGTGCGTGCGCGCGTGTTTGGCTCCTGGATACCCGAGCCGAACCCAGCAGCAGGGGCCTGGAATATCACGCTGCTCTGGTCGTTATCCGCACTGCGATGCGAACGGAAAAAGGTGTAGCCGGTGATCGAACGCAATGTAACCGGACCGAAATCGTAACTGGCCGTGCCCGACACATAGTTTTCCAGGATGTGCTCGAACGGCTGATAATCCCAGTCGTTGGTGTAGGCACCCCCGGTCACGGGCACGCCGATATCGACGCCCTTGACGATCGCGGTGCCGTTATGGACCGATGGATTGACGGCATAGGGCACGCCGTTGATCGACTGGTACCCTGTCGCCGGATTGATCAGCGTACCCGCTACCTTGTAGCCGTATGAGCCCGCGCCCGCATCATCGCGCTGCCAATGGCCGGCGTGAAGCTGAACCTCGAGCTCCGACGTGGGCTTCCATTTCAGGCTGACACGCTGCGCATTCTCGTCATTGTCGACCAGCCGCACACCCGGCGTGGTCGAGCGGACATAGCCGTCATGCTTTTGAAAAACGCCCGCTACGCGGAGCTGCAGCGTATCGCTGATCGGCAGATTGACGAAGCCGTCGATCCGCTTCGACGCGTAATTGCCGAAGTCGGCGTTCAAGGCAGCCGCGAGCACCTTGGTCGGCTCGGCGGTGACGACGCTGATATTTCCGCCAAAGGTGTTACGTCCGTAGAGCGTTCCTTGCGGGCCGCGCTGCACTTCGATCCGACCAACATCGAAGATCGGCAAGCTCTGCTGCTGCGTACGGCTTTGATAGATCCCGTCGAGATAGTAGCCAATGACCGGATCGTTCTGCGCGCTAACCAGACTGGTGCGCACGCCGCGAATAGCCGGGAAGCTGTCGGAGCCCTGCTGGCCCCAGGTGAAACCGGGGGTCACGAGCGCGACACGACTGACGTCGTTGGCATGCAGGCGATTAAGATCGGCGGCCGAAAGCGCGGTAACCGCAATAGGGACGTCCTGCAGACGCTCAGTGCGGCGCTGCGCGGTGACCACGATATCGCCCGGCTCGCTGTCCGGAGCCGCGGCGCCGCCGGTATCCACCGCGCTGCTCGCCGGTGCCGTTTGCGCCGTCGCGGGCGACATGGCGACCGTCAAAGCTATGGTTGATGCGCAGATCAATAGCGTTCGATTTAGCATGACGGTCCCCTTTTTGTGCCATCGCGTTGTTGCGACTGACTCGAGTGAGCTATCGCAGCGTAACAAAACTGTCCACAGTTTTGTGCATTCGAATGCAGGGCGTGTCTTTTCGGTGGTTCGGGTCGTCACTAGGCAATGTTTCCGCGCTTCGTATATCGCACCGGCTGCTGCAAAGACGCACCGCTTCCAGAGTGCTCTTACTTAGATCGAGGCGCATATCCATCTCGCCGTCGGACCAACGTCGATGCCCGTTTGCTGTGCTGTGACGCCCACCAACTGGCGGGCTCGGCCAGCTGCGACGGCCAATAAGCGGCTTTACAATTGCATCCGAAGTCAGTCTAAAAGCCTTTAGGCTGTTTGGGGGGCGGGTAGCAAAGTGGTCGAGCCGGTAGATATGAGAGCTGCGGTGTCGCGCAACCGACGACTGGCCATTTTTGCGATTCTGCTAATTGCCGAATTCTTTTATGGCTGGGCTTGGAACTCGGTGGATGTCCTTCGCCCCTTTCAACGCGCCGCCCTGCATCTGTCGTTGCTTGAGGCTGGATCGACATATTCGGCGCAAGGTGCAGGCGCGTTGATCGGCGCAATCTTGCTTGGCCAATTGGCCGATCGCTTCGGACGCCGGCTGATTTTTGCGATTCTGGTCTTCGGCTACGGGATTACGCTGATCGCCGGTACCGCGGTGGCGAGCTACCCGGAATTGCTGCTGCAACGCTTCGTGATCGGTGTGTTCATGGGTGGCTCCTTCCCTGTCGGGGTTGGCATTTACGTCAATCTCTTCGAGGCGCGCGTCCGCGGTCGATTGGCGGGCACCTTGAACGCCTTTTTCAGTTTTTCGATCGTTGCCTTGGGCTTGGCGCTCGGCCAGCTCGGCGGCGCGGACTGGCACGTCCTGTTGTGGATCGGCGGCGTGCCGCCGCTCGTCCTTTCGGCGGTTGTCCTGTTCCTGATCCCGGCGCACTCGTCGATCGATCGTTTCCACGTTCGGAGCGGCAAACTTCCGATCGGCGAACTGTTTCGACCCGGGCTCCGCCGCCAGACCCTGCTGCTGGCGACGATGACCGGGCTCAATTTCTTCGGCTATCAAGCCTATAGTGGATGGCTGACGACCTACCTCACCGAAACGCGCGGCTTGTCCTCGACGGTGAGCGGGGAGCTTGTTGCCTGGCAGTTCGCCGGCAACATTCTCGGAGGTTTTCTTTGGGGGTGGACGGCGGATCGGTTCGGGCGGCGTTTCAACGCTATCGGCTTCGTTATCGCGTCGGTCGCCATAGCGTGTTTTCTGGCCGCGCCGTCCAACATCGCGCTGCTGAGTGCGATCGGCTTCGTCTATGGCGCGAGCCTGTGCTCAAGTGTCATATGGGGACCGTGGCTCGCTGAACTGTATCCCCCGCATTTGCGCTCGACGGCCGCGTCCATCTTCAACTGGGGCCGGATCATCAGTTTCTTTGCCCCGCTTGTGACTGCCCAGATCGCGGGTAGCTTCGGGCTCGCGGCAGCGATGGCGGCGGCGTGCGTTAGCTTTTGCCTTGCTGCACTAATCTGGATCCTGCAGCGTGAAACGCTTAACGAGCATAGCGTCTAATCGGGGGTCGGTGACTCAAAGCCGTTGAACGCTTTGCTTGTCCGCAGGGACTGAAGAAAGAGACCGACTACGGATAAGCCTGGAAGTGCCACTACCAGGTGTGATAGTTCTCATCAGTTCAATAACGACTTTGATTTATGCGAGGATTCTACGCGTTTGTAAGGCAAAGCGATTAAAGCATCCCGTGTAACGGCAGGCCAAAGGAAGGATCCTTGACCGCCCGACCACTCAATGCCGTTATGACGATGTGGACGCGCTACTCCGACCTAATTGGCCGCGGCGCGCCTGAACGTAGGTCAGGCCTGCGAGGGGACTGGGTGATTGTTTTTGGCCCGACCTCGAAAGCGAAGCGACGGGGGTGGGCCCAGAAAATCCGAGACGGGCTCGTGCCGAGCGCGGTGATGTAATTGCGTGTCAAAATTGGCTGGTTGGACGACGCAACTGTCATTGGCGTACTCGGGGCAAGGTCGGCTTCAGCCCCGTGGTACCAGTAGTTCGCGCATCGCGGCGATCTCTCCTGGTGTCGCCTTGTCGATCCAACGTTGCGCCCACCATGTATCGGTCGACACCAGTTCGGTGCCGATAACCGACCCGGTAACGGCAGCAAGAGTTTCCTCCGCTTCGACGGATCCTGAGCCTGCGGTGGACGCCGAAGGCGTGGGAGCCTTGGTCAAGTGAGGCGGATCGGTTTGCTCGCTGTCACCGACGTCTCGGTGGCGGGTCCGTTCGCAAGCAGCTTGCAAATTCTGCACGATAAACTTGAGGGTGCCAGGGACCGTCTTGTAGCTCAGAAGTCCCTTAAGCTCATCCTCCGCCGTCGCCGTCGCCGTCGCCGTCGCCGGCGAGATGTGGGCGGTTTCGGTCGGCAGGGTGTTCCGCTCCTCGGCCATTATGGTTCCTTCACAAGGCGCGGGCGCAACATGACGTCAAACGCCCTCTCAAGCGAGAGAGTGTCCGACGCAACGATCTACACCGGTTTGCTCAGCCGTTCAGGCGGTCTTTAATAGCCTTGGCGGCGTAAAACTTATCTTTTTTGATGCGGCAATCTGAATGGTTTCGCCCGTGGACGGGTTGCGACCTTCGCGGGCGGCGCTGTCCTTGACCTTGAATTTGCCAAAGCCGTTGAGCGAGATTTCTTCGCCAGCGGCTGGCGTGTCGGCGATTGCGGCGAACACCGAATCGACCACGCTCTCGGCGTCGCCCTTGCTCAAATCGTTTGAGGCGGCAATTTTCTCTACGAGAACAGAATTGTTCATAATTCGAGGCTTTCGCTGAGAATGGAAGGCGCCGCCTATCGATAATCCTGCACACTGACCAGACGATCGGCGCGCTCGCGCGATGTCGGCAGCGTTATGGCCTTCCCCCGGGCGCATCTAGCGCGGCCAAGGTTTCAGGCCGCAACTTGGTGCCGCGCTTCAATCTCCGGCATCGCGCTCAATCTTGGATAAGCGTATTGCACGTTGCGTGCACAGAAACTCGAAACGTTACGGCCCGGTCATGGCCGCAAACAACGGTTTTCTGGGGATTTCGTTAAGGTATGTGGACTGTTGCGGAGGGCTCCGAACGGGCCCTTGGCGGAGACGGAGGGATTCGAACCCTCGGTACCAGTAAACCCGGTACGGCGGTTTAGCAAACCGCTGGTTTCAGCCACTCACCCACGTCTCCGGATCACGGCGAAGGCGGGCTATAACCGCGCTTTGCGACCTCGGCAACTGCTTGTGCGCATGTTGCTCGCCGCGGAATCGATTCCGCTGGTCGCGGCGGCGGCGCTCGTTCATTGGCGCGACAGCCAGGACGGCGCTATCATCGCGCAATTGCAGCCCTGGGGGAGAATGACGATGCACTTGCGCTGGACCAGCGCCCCGAGGATTGGCGCGGCAATCCTGCTCGCGCTGGCGACCTCGGGGGCCCCGCTTGCGGCGCAGGTGCGCACGATCGATCCCAATCAGGCGATCGATTCGGATCTGCGCCAGCCCCAGTCACAATCGCAGCGCCGGACGCCCAACTCGGCCCCCGTCCCTTCGGATCCTGCTCCGGCATCCGACACGCCGCGCTATCCCGACGCGCCCGGATCGACCGAGCCGGTCGACCCAGGCCCCTCCACGCCGCAGCCGGGCGCGCCAGCAGGCACGAATGGATCCGCCCAGGACGTCGCGCGCGACGGGGCAGAGGTCGAATCGGCCGACAGCCAAACCTTCCAGAGGCAGGAATTGCTCCGTGCCGCCGAGGGCACGTTCGGCAAGGGCGCGTCGGGGCTCGCCGGCATCCTCGAGCGCACGCTCAAGGAGCAGGGCTATCCCAACGCCTATATCGCCGGGCGCGAGGCGTCGGCCGCGGTCGTCGTGGGCCTGCGCTATGGCAAGGGCGAGATGTTCCACAAGGTCGAGGGGCGCCAGCCCGTCTATTGGACAGGCCCGTCGGTCGGCTTCGACCTCGGCGGCGATGCCAACAAGGTGTTCGTGCTCGTCTACAACCTTTACGACACCGCAGACCTGTTCAAGCGCTTCCCCGCGGCCGAGGGACGCGTCTATTTCGTCGGCGGGTTCGCCGCGACCTATCTGCGCCGCGGCAACACGGTGCTGATTCCGATACGGCTCGGCGTCGGATGGCGGCAGGGCGTCAATCTGGGCTACATGAAGTTCAGCCGAACCTCGAAATGGTTCCCGTTCTAAGCGCAGCGCGGCAGGCCGCTCCAGCGGCCCGACTTGTGCAAGCTCGGCCGGCGGGGCGCGCCCCGTCCGACGGCATGGGCTTTGCCCATGCCCGACAAGCGCCTAACGTCCCCCGGTGACCACCACCCGCCAGATCCTCCGCGCCCTCCTCGCCGCCGCCTATCTCGCGGCGGGTATCCTCCACGTTTTCGTCCCCAAACCCTTTCTCGGCATAACCCCGGACTGGGTGCCCTTCCCCGCCCAGGTGATCCTGCTGACCGGCCTGTGCGAGATTGCCGGAACGATCGGCCTGTTCGTGCCGCGGACGCGCTGGTGGGCGGGCGTCGGTCTCGCCGCCTATGCGGTGTGCGTCTATCCCGCGAACGTGAAGCACGCGCTCGATTTCATCGAAACCGGCCGCGGGGGGCTGGGGCTATGGTACCATATCCCGCGGCTTGCGTTTCAGCCGGTGATCGTGTGGTGGGCGCTGTTTGCCGGCCGCGTGATCGACTGGCCCTTCCCGCGACGGAGCGCAGCATGAGCGATATCGACGACACCATCATCGACACGCCCGAGGGTCCGATGACCTGGGCGGCTTGGAAGAAGAAGAACCCCGTGCAGATCCCGTCGCGGCGCACCAAGGGCAAGGACCTGCCCGTCAAGGTGAAGCGCTTCACCGAACCGAAGTGACGCGCGGTTAGGCGACGCACCGCCAGCCGAGCGTCTGCCCGGCGTGGAACGGCACGACGGCCGTGTCGCCCGCACCGATCAGTTCGGGAACTTCCTCGTCGCGCCGCTCGAGCGTGATCGTGCCCTGGTTGAACGACAAGCCATAGAAGCGCGCGCCATGTTCCGAGGCGAAACCCTCGAACCGGTCGAGCGCATTTTCCTCGTCGAACACCGCAAGATAGCTTTCGAGGGCGTAAGGCGCGTTGAAGATGCCCGCACAGCCGCACGCCGCTTCCTTGCGCGCACGGCCGTGCGGTGCGCTGTCGGTACCGAGGAAGAAGCTCGGCGACCCCGATACCGCCGCCGCGCGCACCGCTAGGCGGTGGCGCTCGCGCTTGATCACCGGCAGGCAATAAGCGTGCGGCTGAAGCCCGCCATCGAACAGCGCGTTGCGGTTGAGATGGAGATGCTGCGGCGTGATCGTCGCGGCGACGTCTGGCCCCGCTTCGGTCACGAACGCAGCCGCCTCCGCCGTCGTGATATGCTCGAGTACGATTTTCAGCGCAGGATAATCGCGCACCAGCGGCGCCAACGTCCGCTCGACGAAGATCGCCTCGCGATCGAAGATGTCGATCTCGCGGTCGGTCACTTCGCCGTGAATCAGCAGCGGCATGCCGATCCGCTGCAGCGTCTCGAGCACCCCCGACAGCGCGCGGATATCGGTGACGCCTTGCGCGGAGTTCGTCGTCGCATGCGCCGGGTACAGCTTGCACGCCGCCCACACACCCTCGTCATAGCCGCGTGCGATCTCCTCGGCATCCGCCGCATCGGTAAGGTAGCAGGTCATCAACGGCGTGAAATCGGTCCCCGCGGGCAAGGCTGCGACGATCCGCTCGCGATACGCCTCCGCCGCCGCGATCGTCGTCACCGGCGGAGTCAGGTTCGGCATGACGATCGCGCGCGCGAACTGGCGCGCGGTATACTCCACAACCGCGGCGAGCATCTCGCCATCGCGGAGGTGGACATGCCAGTCATCGGGGCGGCGGATCGTCAGGCGCTCGGTCATGCCGTCCGCGTAGCGCGCGTCGCGCCGAATCGCCAGCCGCGTATTGCCGCTGCCCCCCGCCGCCCCTACCTCCATCCCATGCACGCCACCACGCTCGCCGATAGATCGCTGCTCCGCCTGTCGGGGGACGATGTCCGCGGCTTCCTGCAGGGGCTCATCACCGCCGACATGGCCGGGCCCTTCCCAGTCTGGGCGGGCTTGCTGACGCCGCAGGGCAAGGCGCTGTTCGACTTCATCGTCTGGACCGACGGCGACGACGTCCTGCTCGACTGCGAGGCGAGCGTCGCCGATGCATTGCGGCGGCGGCTGTCGATCTATCGCCTGCGCCGCGCGATCACGATCGAGCAGACCGACGGCGCGGTGCATTGGTCGCTCGAGCCCGGCGAGGGCGTGCCAGATCCCCGGCTGGCCGCACTCGGCTATCGCTGGATCGGCGAGCTGGGTGAGACCGCGAACGGCTGGCACGCCCACCGCCTTTCACTCAGTGTTCCCGAGGGCGAGGCCGAGCTCGGCAGCGACAAGACGCTGTGGCTCGAGGCGAACGCGCGCGAACTGAACGGCGTCAGCTTCACCAAGGGCTGCTATGTCGGCCAGGAAAACACCGCGCGGATGCACCATCGCAGCAAGATCAACCGCCGGCTGGTGGTGGCCCCGCTTCGCGAGCCGGGTGAGCGTACGCGCGCCACGTATCCCGAACTCGGCCTGATGGTCGAACTGCGCCGCGTCGAAGCGCTGGGCGATGCTTTGATTTCCGACTGGCTGGCGGCGGCGTTGGCGCAAGCGGACGCGTAACCCCGACCCCCGTCGCCAACCGCCCCTTTACCGCCCAATCGAGCTATACGCGAACCCGGCACGCTCGGCGTCGCTCGGTGGATAGACGTTGCGCAGATCGACCATTACCGGCGCCGCCATCGTCGCCGCCAGCCGCTTGAGATCGAGCGCGCGATAGATGTTCCACTCGGTCACGATCACGACCGCATCGGCGCCCTGCGCGGCCGCATAGGCGTCGCTGCAATAGGTGATGTCGGGCATCATCGTCTTGGCGATCTCCATCCCTTCAGGGTCGTGCGCGCGGACCATGATCCCCGCATCGAGCAGGCTCTGGACGATCGCCAGGCTCGGCGCATCGCGCATGTCGTCGGTATTGGGCTTGAAGGTCAGCCCAAGCACCGCGACGGTCTTGCCGCGCACGCTAGTCCCGTCGCCGCCGCCCAACGCCGCGATCACCTTGCGCCCCATCGCGCGCTTGCGGGTGTCGTTGACCTGCACGACCGCCTCGACGATCCGCACCGGCGTCTCGTAATCCTCGGCGGTCTTAAGCAGGGCGAGCGTGTCCTTGGGGAAGCACGAGCCGCCATAGCCCGGCCCGGCGTGGAGGAACTTCGAACCGATACGGTTATCGAGCCCGATTCCGCGCGACACATCCTTGACGTTCGCGCCGACCGCTTCGCACAGATCGGCGATCTCGTTGATGAAGGTGATCTTGGTCGCCAGGAAGGCGTTGGCGGCATATTTGATCAGCTCGGAGGTCCGCCGTCCGGTGAACAGGATCGGGCTCTCGTTGAGGTAGAGCGGGCGATAGACATCGCGCATCACCTGCTGCGCGCGCGAATCCTCGGTGCCGATCACGATCCGGTCGGGGCGCTTGAAGTCGCCGATCGCGGCGCCCTCGCGCAGAAACTCGGGGTTGGAGACGACCGCGATCGGGAAATCCCCCGCGAGCTCGTTGAGGATTTCTTCGACCTTGTCGCCGGTGCCGACCGGAACGGTCGATTTGGTCACCACCACCACAGGCCCGTCGATAGCCTCGGCGATCTCGCGCGTCGCGGCAAAGACATAGCTCAGATCGGCATGCCCGTCGCCGCGCCGCGACGGCGTACCGACCGCGATGAAGATGGCATCGGCGCCCGCCACCGCCGCCTTGAGGTCGGTGGTGAAGCGGAGCCGACCAGCCGCGACGTTGCTCGCAACGAGCGTGTCGAGCCCAGGTTCGAAGATCGGCATCTTGCCGGCCTCCAGTGCCGCGATCTTGGTCTCGTCCTTGTCGACGCAGATCACGTCATGGCCGAAATCCGAAAAGCATGCCCCTGATACCAGGCCGACATACCCCGAGCCGATCATCGTAATCCGCATGATAAATCCTCAAGTCTCGCGAGCGCACGACAGTCTAGGACCACACCGAAGCGCGCCCTACAGGCGCTGCTCTAGCGGATCATAGCGTCATTGCCACCCTGGTGCGACCCATCGCCGCCCAGCCGCCCGCCCGTGTCAGCCGCGCACAAAAAAGGGGAGACCGGCTTGCGCCGATCTCCCCGATTTCTGACCGAAGTCGAGTCTGGGTTTAGTTGCCCGAACCCGGACCGTAGGACACTTCCACGCGACGGTTCTGCACTTCGCGAACGCCATCGGCGGTCTGGACGCGCAGATGGGCGGGATCTTCACCGAAGGCTTCGGTTGCGATCGAGCCATCCGGGATCGAATGGGCGGTCATGTACGCACGAACCGCATCGTTGCGGCGCTGCGACAGACCGACGTTATACTTCGGCGTACCCGAACGGTCGGTGAAGCCAGCAAGCATGACCTTCGCGTTACCGCAGTTCTGGTACTGCGCGATCGCGCCGTCCAGGATCGACGCTGCCTCAGGGGTGACGTCCGACTTGTCCCACTCGAAGAACACGATGAATGGTCCAGGCGAGCAAGGCGTCGCAACAACCGGCGCCGGCTCAGGCGGCGGGGGAGGAGGCGGCGGCGGCGGGGGCGGCGGCGGCGGAGCAGCAGGCTCGCCGAAGTTGTACGTCAGACCTGCGAGCAGGCTGTGCGTACGATAGCGACCGTTGTAGCCACGACCCGCGACGTCGACCAGCTTGACGTTGTCGGCGGTGAAGAAGCGATACTTGATCGACGCATCGACATGCTTGGTGATCGGCGCGCGAACACCAGCGAGGCCCTGATAGGCGAAGACCGTGTCACTGTCGTTGAGCAGGTTCTGCAGGCTGTTGATGCCAAAGCGTTCCTTGACGCGTGCAACACCTACACCACCGCCGACGAAGCCCTGAATGCCGTCATCGTCACCGAAGTCGACCAGGCCGTTGACCATGAAGCTCAGTGCGGTCGTGCGACCACGAGCATACTGGTACGTGCCCGCGGGATAGTTACCCGTTGCGCCCGACGGGATGAGACCCGGCGTCGTGACCGACGAACGGTAATCGTCAACCGAATTGCTCTTGTAGCCGACTTCGGCTTCAAGGCGGAACATGCCAAGGTCGTACCCGATCACGCCATCGACGTCGTAGCCGTAACGATGATCAACAGTACCAGCGCTCTTCACATTGTTGATATCGAACTTGATATCTTCCACGAGCACTGCACCACCATCGACGCCGACGTACCAGGACTTATCCCGGGCAAGCGCTGGTGTGGTAACGAGAGCAGTGGAGGCAAGCGCTATGGTAACGGCTAGCTTCCGCATAAAAATCCCCTTCATCTGGTTGTCACTCGGACAGCGCAAACCCTCTACCGAATGGAAGGTTTCCACGCAAGCGCACAAATGTCGGGGGTGTTGCCGATTTAACACAGCTTTAGCGGGTACCAACGTCGTTTTCGACGCTACGCCGCATCAATCAGACCAAGCGATTGAAGTGCCTCTAAAATCGCCCCCAACGCCGTGCGCGCCTCGGTGTCCACCACGCTTCCGTTCGCAGGTGCAGCAATATGCGGACGCCGTGGCCCGAGCATCGCAAACCGCCCAGCACAAGGGGCGACGCAACGATCGTCCCGACGGTCCAGCGGGTTCCGTCGAAGCGCGCTTCGGCCTGATCGGCCTTGCTCCACATCGTCATTCCCGGTCGCGACGGAACGAACCGCCAGCCGCTGTCGGTCCAACCCGCCAGCGCTTGCGCCTGGCCCGTCCAGGCCACCGTAGGAACCGTGCCGACGATCCAGCAGGCATCCGGCGCGGGGTCGGCGGGCGGGGTGTCGAGCGCAATCGCTTCGACGCTCGGCTGTACTGCCAAGTCGAGCAACGTCAGCGCTTCGTTGTGCGTAAGCTCCTTCTGCGCCTGCCCCGCCTGCAGCAGGGGCAGGCCCAGCCGCGTGCTCGTCTGATCGCCTATGCAAAGTCTCCCATCATCCGTGCCACGCCGGCAGCGCGACCGTCGCGCTCGCCGATTCCCGAACCGCGCCGATCTGCACCACGTGCAGCACCGCCCGCCGGTCCGGACGTCCCGGGCTATCACGACGCTCGGTTCCACCGTTTCGAACGATCGCACACCGCCGTCGCCGCGGACGAGCGTGAGGCGATAGACTTCGCGCTCCTCGCCGATCGGGACGTCGATGCCGTCGCTCCAGCGCCAGCCGTTTCGGCTGCGCCGCACCCAAGGAATCTGCACAGCGCCCGCCCCGTGCTCGCGCCAGCGCAAATGGACGGGGGCCAGTGGTCGGACCGAAGTGCCACCCAGCGTCACGCTGGTCGCCACCGGCCCATCCACATCCCCCGACCCGGTCGCCAGAATCCGGACTTCGCCGCCGAGCTCTGCCAACGGCAGATCGAGCGAAAGCGCGGTATCGGCCTCGATCATCGCGAACCGATCGCCGATCGCCTGCGCGCCAACCGCCGCCTCGGTTCCGCGCCGCCCACGCCACAGCCTTAATAGCCGCCAGCGCAGCGGCCCGAGCTGAGTCGCCACGCCGAATTGCAGCAGTTCATCGCCGACCAGAGCGAGATTGGCGCCAGCGTCGAGCGCACCCGCGTCGGCGCTTTCCAGCGTCATCGCGGGGTAAGCGAGATCGACGTCGAACGCGTGCGCATGATCGATGATCGCGCTCGATGCGGCCCCCGGCACGCTTGCGAACCGCCCGATCGTCCCCGGCGCCGCGGTCGAGCCGAGCGCGCTCCAGCGCGCGCCGCCGTCGAGGCTGTAGAGCAACGCCGCAAAGGCGCCAGCCCGGCTGCGTCCCCCCGGCGACGATCGTCACGCGCGGCGCGGACAGCAGGCCGTCGTCGAACGGCACGCTCTCGAACGCCGTGATCAGCGTCTTGCCCCGTCGCGACATCGGGCGCCGCGAGCACGCGCCCCGGGCTCGCCGCGAGCGGCAGCGCCCCGCCTGCCAGCCGGACGCACTCGAGCGACAGCATCATTTTTTCGAGCAACCATGCGGTAACGCGCCACACCCCCGCCACCCCGGCGATCGTCACGCAGGCGCCCGGCACAACGTCGAGCGCATCCCAGCCGAGCGTAACCGTCCGCCGCTCGCGCCCCGCCGCGCCGCGCGCGAGAATCGCCGCGGCGAGCGTCTTGGCGGTGCCGGCGTAGATCGCGGCGGGCAGTTCGACCTGATCCTCGCGCCGCCCGGCGCCCGGCCGCCGCGCTGTCTGCAAACCGATTTGGTACTCGCGCGCTGGATTGTAGTGCGACAGCGTGAGCTGGCACCGCACGCTTTCCAGCGCGGCCACTGCGCGCTAATGCGGCGACCCGCGTCTCGCCATCGGCGATCTCGCGCTCAGCACCTTTGCCGTAAACTGTTCGGCCAACCCCAACGCGCTTTCGGCAAAGGCGGCGATCAGCGCATCCTCGTCGTCGCTCGCGATGCGCAGCACCGCCTTCACCGCCGCCACCGCCAGCGCACGGTCATCCCCCCGAGCGTCACCGAGCCCGGGCCATTGTCGTCGATCATCCGGGGTCTCCGCCTGTTGCGAAAAGCCCCTCCCCTTCAGGGGAGGGGTTGGGGTGGGGAAGTCCGAGACGTTGCCCTCTGCGAGACTCCGCCCCACCCCCATCCCCTCCCCTCCCCTCCCCCCTGAAGGGGAGGGGCGCATCTTGCCTTCAGGCCGCCGCGAACTTGAGCAGCTTGATCGCCTCGCTATTCGACACGCACCCGCCGACGCGCTTGGTCGCGTAAAATTTACGAACGGCTTGTTCCTGTAGGGATCGCGCAGGATCGCCGTTTCGGTCCGCTCGGCGATTATATACCCCGCCGCGCCGCTCGCCAGATATTGCAATGTCCCGAAAGCGCGCGCCGCGTCCGCCGTGTTGGCGATCGGCACCTGGAGGAAGCCCTTGGGCCGGTTGACCCCCGATCCGTTGACGAACGCCGCCCCCTCGGCCTGTGCGAATTCGGTGGCGATCTCGTCGGCGAGCCACGCCTCGACATCGAAGGCCGCGTCGTCGAGCATCGCCTGGCTCGCGCTCGGATTGGCGTAGAGCTCGCCCATCGGCGGCGCGATCTCGGTGAAAACCGGGATCGCGGTCGTCGCGCGGGCATCGATTTCGGCCGCCCAGCCCGACGTCACACCTCCGGTGGTGACGAGCTTGCGATAGCCCGCACTGCCGACGCTCACGACATTTGCGACCGCGTGGATCGGCGAGATCGCCTGCAACGTCGCGTCGATCACCGCGTCGATCTTGCGCGGCACGGCATAGCCGCCTGCATCCCCCGTCACCCCGGTGAACGCCTTCAGCTCCACGCTCGCGCCCGAGCGCAGGAACCCTTCGAACGCCGCCTCCGCGGGCGTTCGCGCCCCGGCGAGCAACGGGCGCTGCACCGCCACGGTCGCGCGCTCCTCCGCGGCAAAGCTGGCGTCGAGCGCGTCATGCGTATCGGTCATGCTTGGTCTCCTTGGTTGTGAAATCCATTGCTCACGCCCGGCTGGCCTGAACTCGCCAACGCGACGCCTCCCGGCAACAGGCGCTGCGCGCGCCGCTGCGGTGATGGGTTCGCGCAGAGGCGCAGAGGCGCAGAGGACGCGGAGAGGTGAACACCGCCGCTCTGTCATCGCCCGCCAGGAGTGGTGATAAAGGCCCGGTCGCGCGGAACAGCTCCGCGTCCTCCGCGCCTCCGCGCGAACCCAATCAACGCCGGACACGAAAAAGGGGCGCCGAAATCGCGACGCCCCTCCGGCAGTCCGAAACGAGGCCGCAGCCCCGCTAACAGTTACGCCTGCGAGACGTTCTCCGCGCGCGGGCCCTTCGGCCCCTGGCCGACGTCGAACGTGACCTTCTCGCCTTCGCGCAGATCTTCGTAGCGCACGCCCTGGACGCTCGACATGTGGAAGAACATGTCGTTGCCCGATGCGTCGGCGATGAAGCCGAAACCCTTGTCGGTCAGCCGCTTGATGGTGCCTTCAGCCATGATCGTATCCTTCAGTCCGCGCGCGGCCGCCGAGGATCGGGAACCATGTCTGGAGCGCAGACTGTACCATGCTCCGTGACGAGATGCACCCGTGCGGCGGGCTGCATCGTTGCGGCGACCAAATTGACCTCGACCGGATCGAGCGCGGCAAGCTCGCGCACGCTGCCGCGCCGCCGTGCCGCGACCGCGCGATAGCCGATCGACAGCCCGGCCAGCGCCCCGCTGCGCACCAGCGCCGCGACGCGCGCATCGTCGATCGATCCGCCCGATCACGCGCAGCCCCCGCGTGTCGGTCGCGATCCGCTCGGCCGCGCCGATCGCACCCCCGCGATGCTGCCACAGCAAGGGAACACGCGCCGGCAGATCGGCGATGGCGCCGGCGCGGATCACGTCGCGGCCGCGGTCGACCCGGTCGAACACCGCGGCATAGCCGGCAAAGCGCAGGCTCATATCACCCAGTCCCAGAAGCCGAACTTCGCGGCCAGCCCGGTCAGCAACAGCGCACCGCCGATCCGCATCACCCAGCCCATCGTCGCCTTCCACACCGAACGCTTCGCGTCGCGCAACGCGCCGAGCAGATCGCGCAGCTCGGCCATGTCCTTCGCCGCCGCCGCATCGTCGAGCCCGAGCCGCGCAAGCGCGCGCGCCGCCGCCAGCTCGCCCGCTTCCTCGGCGATCGCGCGCAGCGTAGCGAGGTCGGCGCCGGCACTCGCGCCCTGCGCCATCAACTGCGCGAGCACCGCGCCATCTGCGACTGTCATGGAATGTCCTTTCTAAGCGTCCTCACCCGCCGGCAGCGCGCGTCCGATCCCGACCATCGCGCGCTTCTCGTCGCGCGAAAGGATCTCCGCCGCGCCGACCTGCGACCACAATCGCTCGCGATCCTCGGCAAGCGCGGGCACGCGGTCGAGATCGACCTGCAGCGCCGCCCCGGCGATCCACCTCTCCACGCCCTGCGCCAGCCCCGCGCAGATCGTGCCCGCCAGCGGCAGAATCGCCTGACGCAACAGTGCGCGATTGGCTTCCTTGTAATTGGCGTAGGTCGCATCGCCCGGCAGCCCCAACAGCATCGGCGGCCCCCCGAAACTGCACGCGATCTCGCGCGCCGCCGCCGCCTTCATCTCCGCAAAATCGAGATCCGCCGGCGTCAAACTCAGCGCCTGCCATTTGAGCCCCTCCCTCGAGCAGCATCGGCCGCCCGGCATTGCGTGCACCGACAAAGCTCGCATCGAGCTCGTCGCGCAACCGCGCGAACCGCTCGCGCGACAGCGCAGAATCCGTCGCCCGGATCATAGACCAACGCGCTCGACGGCCGCGCGGCATTGTCGAGCAAGGCGGTGTTCCATGCCGCCGCCGCATTGTGCAACGCGATCGCGCCAGCCGCCGCCCCCAGACAGCCGAGCCCATAATGATCATCCAGCGGATGGAACGCCTTGATATGGACGATCTGCGGCCGCGGCTGGTCCGCCATCAGCCGCACCGATTGCGCCCCCCACGCCGTAGCGATACGCGACCGGCCACCCGCCCGCATTGGGCTCGACCGTCACCCGCTCGGGCCGCAGCGCAAACAGCTTGGCGAGCCCCTCCCTGCGCATCGGTCAGCATTTGCACATAGGCATTGCCGTGGAGCAGCAGCTGCGCGGCAAGCGTCGCGGTCAGCGCCTGCCCGCCCGAGCGCACCTGCACCAGCCGCACCAGCTCGGGCGTCCCGCCGAGCGGCGCCTCGCGGAGCGCATCGGCGAGCATCCGCACCGAACGCTGCGCCACGGCGTTGCGCAGATACAGCGCGCGCACCTGTTCCTGGTAACTCGCCGGCACCGCCCCCGCCCCCTCGACGAAGCGCGTGCGCGCACGCTCGGGCACCGGACGCGACTCATCGCGCCCGGCCTTGCGACCGAACAATTTCATGCAGATCTCCTGCTTCTTTCCCCGCCCCTTCTTGCTCCCCTCCCGCTTGCGGGAGGGGCTGGGGGAGGGCCCGCGCTCTACGCAGAACGTCCGGTCAAGGGTCGCGCGGCTACCCGCGCGTCGCGAACCAGATCACGTGGCGCGGCCCCTTGCCGTTCTGCCGCGCCTTGACGACGACCTCCTCGACATGGAAGCCGGCACCCTTCAACCGGGTCACGAAGCGCGGATCGGGCCCGGCCGACCACACTGCGAGCACACCGCCCGGCCGCAGCGCGTCGCGCGTGATCTTCAGCCCGCGCGGCGCATACAGACGGTTGTTCTCCGCGCGCACCAGCCCGTCAGGGCCGTTGTCGACATCGAGCAGGATCGCATCATAGCCCCCTGCCCCCTCGCTCGCGCCCGCCGCGATCGCCGCGGCAACATCGCCCTCGAACACACGCGTCCGCGGATCGTCGAGGCACCCGGCAGTCACCGCCGCCATCGGCCCGCGCGCCCAGGCGAGGATTTCGGGCACCAGCTCGGCAACCGTCGCCTCGGCCTTCGGCCCGACCTGCCCGAGCACCGCGCGCAGCGTGAAACCCATGCCGTATCCGCCGATCAGCACCCGCGGCGCCGCCACGCTGACGATCCGCTCGCACGCCAGCGTGCCGAGCGCCTCTTCGGAGCCATTCATCCGCGTGCTCATCAATTCGTTGCGATCGACCACGATCATGAAGTCCGCGCCGCGGCGGTACAGCGTCATCACGTCCCCACCGGGGATCTGCGCGCTGTCGATCAATTCCCGCGGCACCATCGCTGCGCTCCTTCATGCCGCGGCCGGGGATGGCCGAGCAGCCGGGCCATACGGTGTCGAGCCGGTCTGCGAAAGCCATGGGTGCATTCGGATCGCGGATCGTTCCACCAGCAGGCTCGTTCGACGGCGATGACCGACCGCCACCTCCGCATGCTCGGCTGGATCGCCACCGCGACCGCCATCGCCATTGCCATGTACCTGTCCTAATATCGACCAGATCCGGCTCAACCTCGCCGGCGAGAAAGGCTCGGTGCTCCAGCCGATCGCTACGATCGTCAATTGCGCATCGTGGGTGACCTAAGGCTTTGCGCGCGAAAAACGCGACTGGCCGATCGTGCTCGCCAACGCGCCGGGCGTGGTGCTCGGGCTCGGCGTCCTGCTGACCGCGCTCTAAGCACCGCCCCCTCACAGCGGCCGCACCCGCGCCGCCTTGCACTTGACGATCATCAGCTCGGTCAGCGCCCATACCAGGGCATCGCACCGGTCCGGCGACCGGCTCTACCCGCGATACACCCCGCCGACGAGCAGCCCGCACAGCTCCGCCTCGAGCTCGGGAAACACCCCGACCTACGCCACCTTGCCGCGTTCGTAGAGCGTCGCGACCGGCTCGGCGCGCGCGCTCTTGCCATCCTTGGCATGGACCAGAGCGAGCGGCAGCGCGGCATCGGCGGCGAACAGCACGCTCGCCACCATCTGCCCGCCCTGGTTCTTCTCGGCGATCACGCGGTCGGCGCCATGCCGCGCGGCACACGCCACCACCGCACGCGCCCAGCCCTCGGGCGACAGCCCCGTCACGCTCGCATCCTCGAGCACATAGCCACGCTCGTCTTCCCCGAGCGCGACCGCGACGATCCCGCACGCATCGCCCGTCGGCGCTCCCCGCCCGCGGATCGACCGCGACGACGACGCGCACCAGCTCGGGCGCCGCCGCGACACGGCAATCGTCGAGCATCGCGCGCGTCCACAGCGCACCGTCGAGATCCTCGATCAGCTCGCCCGCAATCTCCTGCCGCCCGAGCCGCGTCCCGCCATATTGCGCCTCGATCGCCTCGAGAAACGCCTCGGGCAGAGGCGGATTGTCATGGCTGCTGCCGCGCGTCTCGATCGTTCCCGCCGCGCCCATCACGCGCTGCATCAGCGGGACTGCGCGCGGCGTCGTCGTCACCACCACGCGCGGGTCGGCGCCCTGCCGCATCCCGAGCATCAGATTGTCCCACGCCGCATCGCCGTAGCGCCATTTGGCGAGCTCGTCGCACCACGCGATCTGGTGCTCTGGCCCGCGCAATTTCTCGGGTGCCGCCGCCGAAAAGATCGCCGCGACCGCGCCCGAATGAAATTCAAGCACGCCATCGGTGCGGCGATAGGAGATCCGCTCGCCGCCATGCGCGACGCAGAGCAGCCCCGCCTCGCCCTCGATCATCACGCGCCGCACATCCTCCTCGGTGGCGCCGACCAAAGCGATCCGCGCCTTGGGATGCGCGCGCGCCATGACGCTGACCCATTCGGCCCCGGCACGCGTCTTGCCGAAGCCGCGCCCCGCGCGGATCAGCCAGACGCGCCACGCACCCGGCGGCGCGAGCTGTCCGGGATGCGCCCAATAGCGCCACGCATTGTTCAGCGTACGCAATTGCGGACGGCTCAGCTGCTTGAGGATCCGAATTTGATCGGCGCGATCGAGTCCGGCGAGTTCGTCGAGCACCGCTTCGAGGCTTGGGCGGTGCGTCGCGCGAGCGCGCTTTACGCGCGTCATGCCAAGATGCTCCCCGGGCGGCGCTTGGCGCGCGCCGCCAGCTTCGCGAGCAAGGCTGCATGGACCTCCTCGGTCGCGACATGCTTGAAGGCAAACGGCGTGGTGCGCGTTTCGGCACGGGTCGCGCTCCCGACCCGCATCGCGTGTTGGTGGCGCAGCAGCGTAAACGCCGCGACCGCGTCGAACGGACCGACGACAATCGCACTTGGGTCGCCGATGACCGCGCCGTCGTCGCCATGTCCAAGCGCGAGCGCGAGCAGTTTTGCCTCGAGCTGCTGGTACCCTGCGTCGAGTGCCAGGCGCCACAGCGCGGCAAAGTCGGCATCGCGCAGGCGCAGCGCGTGCGCACCGCTCGGCGAACTGCCAACCGCCTTGGCGGATTGCACGACGTTGCACGCCACGGCGAGATGATCGAGGAACGCGATACGCCTGGCGACCGTCCATTGATCGGGCCGCGGTACGAGCGCGCTCACCGGCGCACTCTCGACCGAGGCGCCCTCGGCGGGCACGGTCCCGCCCGACCCGCCGACGGCTGGGGCATTACCGACCGGCACACCCTCGACCGGCGCGCACTCGACCGTTCCGCTCTCTGTCATCGCCCTCTCCCGTCGCTGTCCCGCAGAGCGCGCCAAGCAAAAGGGGCCGCAGGCGTTTCCGCCCCGGCCCCTCAGGTCGCATTTCTGCATCGTTCCTGTTATGTACCAAAACAGCGCGACGATGTCAAGCGGATTTGTACCGCTTTGGTTCGTTTAGCGGCAGCGCACCTCCGCATTGTTCTGGTCGACGCTCTTGCCGACGACACCGCCGGCGATCGCGCCGAGGATCGTGCCGACGCCGCGCGAATGGCCACCCGCGATCACGTTGCCGAGCACGCCGCCACCGACCGCGCCGACGATCAGCCCGGTCGTGCCGTCGTTGCGCTTGCAATAATAGCGATTGTCGGTGCCGCGATAGATGCGGTCGTCGCTGCTTAGCACGCGCTCCTGATAGCGCGACGGATCGGCGCGATAATAGCGTGTGGGATCATATCCGGCTTCGTCGCGATCGTCGTAGCGCGGATCGGCATAGCGCGGGTCAGGATAGCTCGAGTCGTTGTAAGCCGGCCGGACGTCGCGATAGCCGCGCGCGCGCGCCTGCTGATAGCGGTCGAACTCGGCGCGGAAGATGCCGAGCTCGTTGTCGAGTCGCTGCTGCGCCTGGGCGAAACGCTGCTCGTCCGCCTGGCTCTGCGCGAGCGCCGGCGAGGCAAGGCTCGTGCCGGCGATCAGCAGCGCAAGCGCGGGAGCAAAGGAAGCAAGACGACGCATAAAAGACCTCCAAATGGTTACGGACCCATAACGACGTGAGCCGCCTTTGGTTGCGCCCGAAGCGGACCAATCTCAGACGATCGCATCGACCACAGCACGCCACGCCGCGACTTCCTCGTCATGGCGCGCCGTCACGGTGACGGGCCCGGCTGTGCGCGTGTCGAGATGAACATCTACCGAACCGCGCCATTCGACCGTCGCATTGCCCGACAGCCGCACCATCCCGTCCTCGCGCGCCTCGACGCGGACCAGCCCGCCGCGGTTGCGCACGGTGATCTCGGTGCCGAAGCCGCAGCGCCTCGTCAGGCACGCGGCATAGGTCGATGCCGCCATCGCGCTGCCGCAGCTGTCGGTCAGCCCGACCCCGCGCTCGAAGGTGCGGACGAACAGCACGTTGCTGCCCTGGACCTCGACGAACGAGACGTTGGCGCGGTTGGGCAGCCAGTCGGGCGCCGCCTCGCATTGCTCGCCGAGCGCGACGAGTTCGGCCTCGTCGATCGTCTCGACGAAGCTGACGAGATGCGGGTTGGGGATCGCTACCGCGGTAAATGCGCGGTCGCTGCCGAGCTGCGCGATCGGCGCCTCTACGATCCGCTCGACCCCGGTCCGCATCGGCCAGTGCGACACATCGAGATCGACCGGCCCCGCGACCTCGCGGATCGTCACCACGCCCGCGGCGAGATCGGGGTCGCGCGACACATGCGCATCCGACGTCTTGAGCCGCACGCGCGCCTCCTCGATCCCCAGCGCCTCGAACCCCGCGCGCGCCACGCAGCGCAAGCCGTTGAGGCAGGTCTCGGCCTCGCTCCCATCCGAATTGAACATCCGCATGCCGAAATCGTGCGTCGCATCGCCCGCGGTGAGGAGCAGAATCCCGTCGCCGCCGACCGTACCGCCGCGATCCGCCAGCGCGACTGCAACGCGCGGCCAATCCGCTTCGGGCAGCGCGAGGTCCCGCGCGTCGATCAGCGGGAAGTCATTGCCCGAGCCATGGCATTTGAGAAAGTCTATGTTCATGAACAGCGCCTTAGCGGGACTAGCGGGAAAGCGACAAGCCGCGCGCGATGGTCCGCACGTCTCGGACGGCGGGCGGCCGGCGGTTAGAGCCGGTTACAATAGCCGATATCGGGTTTCGCCTGCCCCGCGACCTGCAGCCGCCAGATCCGCTGCAACGCGTCGATCCCAGTCTCTTCGACGACCTGCACCAGCCCCGCCGCGAGTTCGACGAACCCGTCCCACTGCGCCGCCACCGCCACGTTGAACGCGTCCTGCCCGATCTCGCCGATCAGCGTGGTCGCGGCATCGGGCGCGAAGAACCAGACGGGCTTGGGGTCGAGCGGCGCCACCGCCGCAGTGCCGGCATCGTAATGCGTCACCCCGACGCGCAGGCACGCCGCGATCCGCCCCGCCACCTGCGCATAGACCGCCTCGAGCAGCGCCGCGTCACCGGCGAAATCGATCAGCACGCTCGACCCCGTCGGCGCGAGCGTCTCGATCGCGTCATACGCCAACACGGTGTCATAGAGTCCGGTGCCCTCGACAAAGGCGCGGTTCGCCGCCGAGGTCAGCCCGATCCGCTGCACCCCCGGGCTGCGCTCGCGCAGGACATAAGCGGTGCCGAGCGCGGTCTTGCTCGACGCGCTGGTGAGGACGACGCTCTCGCCGCCATGGAAATCGGCGCGGCGCAATGCATCTTCGATCAGGAAGCTGGTGAGGAACAGCGGCTCGAACAGCATCCGCAACGCCTCGCGCTCGGGTGTCGCAGGGAGTTCGGCGCCGAGCCGGCGATACTGGTTATAGACCACGCTCATCGGCTGGCGATGCGGCGCCATGTCGCGGAACAGCCCGCGACCGATCTTGCCCGGCATGACGATCAGGTGCGACGCCATAGGCATGAAGCCATAGACGCGCTCGCCCACGGCAATCTCGGGACAGCGCGAAGCGACGACACGCGCAAAGCCCCACGCCGGGACCACGCCCCACCCTTCCGGTGCGGAAAAGAAATTCCAATAGCCGACCGTCGCACCGACCACGGCATAGGTCACCGTATTGGCGGTCAGCGCGAACGCCTCGACCTGCAGCAATACCTCGCCCTCACCAGCCTCAGGCGCGAGCGTCTCGTTGATCGCAAGCTGGTCGAGCGCATCGCGCCGCACCAGCATTTCGCGCTTAATCGGCATTCCGGTCTCCTCGTTGCGTCGCCACATCATGGCCGGGCGAGCGGCACAAGGCCAGTGTTATGCCGGTTGCGTAACGTCTTGCGGCACCGCCACGCCGATCGACCGCGCGGCGATCGCGGATAAGGGGCTCGCGCGCGTCACGCCCGGCGACCGCGTCGCCCGCGCCTGCTCGAGCCGCTGCGCCAGTACCAAGGCGACGAGCCGCGCGCGATAGAGCTTTTCGAGATCCTCGTGCATCGCGCGGATCGCGTCGCACGGCGCCAGGTCGGCAAGTTCGAGGTGCGTATCGATCTGGTGTTGCAGGTGCGCGGCATGGATCGACAAAGGCATCAGCGGCTTGTCGTTGATCTGAATTAGCGAAGCGTGCGCGATTGTGGTTAAAATACGCCAATGGCCGCGGCGGCGTTCGCAGCGTGCGCGCGCCGCCGGACTCCCGCAGCAAAACATCGCATATCCGGCGCCCCCGGGGCACGCCCGGGGGATCATCGCAACCCGTAAAAATCGGCCAGCCGGTCGAGCGCGAGCGTCAGCACCAAACGCCCCGCACGCTGCGGCCAGCCGAGCGCCTTCTCGGCGACCGGCAACGCCTCCCCGGCGCACACCACGCGCCACAGCACGTCGCGCAGTCCCTTGCCGACCGCATCGATCGCCGCATCGAAGCGCCGCTTGGCGGCGATCTGCGCGAGCATCGGATCGAGCGCCTCCCCCGCGCCGCGCGCGCCATCGACGCGTTCGTTCCACCCCATCGTCACACGCGCCGCGAGCGCCGCCATCTCGTAATCGCCACGCAATCGCTCGCCCGCCTCGAACTGGCGCGCATCGACCAGCCCGCGCGCGCGCAGCCAGCCAAGCGGTGACTCAGCCTGGTTGACCGTGACGCTCCGCCGCGCCTTGGCCCGACCGGACGTCGCCCGCTCGCGCCCGATCACGCCATCGACGAAATCGCGTTCCACCAAATCCCGCATTGCCCTGCTCCTTGCTCGAGTCGCGAAAGGGGATTGCCATGCAGGCGCGCCTGTAGGACAGCGAAAAAACCGATCTGGTTAGGAGCCGCCGATGATCACCGCGATTCGCGAAGTCCGTCGCGCCAAGGGAATGACGCTCGACGATGTCGCGCGCGCCTGCGTGCCCCCGACCACCGCCCAGACGATCGGCCGCCTCGAGACCGGGACGAGGACAGTTTCCGTCGGCTGGCTTAACAGAATCGCCGCCGCGCTCGGCGTCCAGGCGGCCGATCTCGTCACGCTGCCCAATCGCGCCGACATCGCCGTCGCCGCCTTGCTCGACCCGAGCGGCGCGCACGCCCCGCGCCAGCCCGCCACCGTCATCCCACCGGCCGCCGCGCCCGAGCATGTCGCGGTCAGCGTCCAGGCCGGCGTCGGCGAGTATCGCGCCGGCGACCAGATCTGGTGCGCGCGGCTCACGCCCGATCGCTTCGCCACCGCGCTCAACCGCGACGTGCTCGTTCCGCGACCCGCCGGGCGCTTCCTGTTCGGGCGGCTGATCGGCCGCGAAGGCCCCGCGTCGGGGGGCGGGGGCGGCAAGCTGCATCTGCTGCCGCTCGGCCCGGGCTCGCGCCAGCAGGTCGTCGCCGATCCCGCCTGGATCGCGACCGCCGTCACGCTGGTGCGCAGCCTGTGATGCGCGCGCTCCTGCTCGCCGCGCTCGCCGCCGTCCAGAGCGTCGCCCAGCCCGCGCCAACCGCCGCGCCCGCCCCGATCACCCCCGAACCCGCGCGCATCCTTGCCAGCTATCCGCACGATACCAGCGCCTTCACCGAGGGCCTGCTGATCGACCATGGCACGCTGTACGAGAGCACCGGCCGCGAAGGCCAGTCGGACATCCGCCGCGTCGATCTGACCAGCGGACGCGTGCTCGCGCGCGTGAAGCTCCCGCCGGCCCTTTTCGGCGAGGGGATCGTCGCATGGCGGAAAGAACTGTTCAGCGTCACCTGGCACGGCGGACAGGGCTTCCGCTGGACCCTCCCCGCGTTGAAGCGCAGCGGCGGCTTCCGCTACGAAGGCGAAGGCTGGGCGATGACCGAGGACGGCCACGCGCTGATCCTCTCGGACGGCACGCCCGTGCTGCGCTATTTCGATCCGGCGACGCAGAAGGTCGTGCGGCGGCTGACCGTGACGCTCGGCGGGCGCCCGCTCGAGCGGCTCAACGAGCTCGAATATGTCGATGGCGAGATTCTCGCGAACATCTGGATGACGCGCTACATCGTCCGGATCGACCCGGCCGACGGGCATGTCCGCGGAGTGATCGACCTTGCGCCGTTGATTGCGCAGGTCGGCGCGACCGATCGCGATTCGGTCCCCAACGGCATCGCCTATGACCGCGCGGCGCATAAGCTGTACGTCACGGGCAAGAACTGGCCGCGGCTGTTCGAGATCGCGCTGCCGCAGACGACCCCGTAACGCAACCTGCTCGAAAAGGCGGGGACGGCGGCAACGCCGCCCCGCCCGTTGCGCCTCAGCAGCTGCAGCCGAAACCCTTTTTCAGGATCAGCTGACCGGCCGCCGACAGCGTCACCTGCACGCCGCACGGAATGCCCCATTTGGTGCAGATGTCGAGGCAGGCCTGGACCGCGGTGCCATTGGGCACCCAGCTCGGGACGCTGAAGCATTTGCTGCCGATGCCGGCTGGCAAATTGAGGCAGACCTGGCCGTCCTTGACGGTGACGCTGATACACTGCGCGCCGACCAGCAGCGCGCCGTCGGTCAGCTCGATCGCTTCGGGCGCCAGCCCTGCGCGGAGCGTCTCGCTATGCGCGGCCGCCGCCGCCAGCGATTGCTCGATGATCTTCGGGTCGAATGATGCATGTTCGTGCGTTGCCATGATGATCCTCCTTGGTGTTGCCAGAAACTGGCAGCGACAAGTCTATCAATTCGGCAGCGATGGCCGCGCGGAGACGCACCCGTTTCGGCGGGAAGCGGGCGGCCGGGTTGCGGAAGATGGGAGAGGTGGTGGGCGATGACGGGCTCGAACCGCCGACATTCTCGGTGTAAACGAGACGCTCTACCAACTGAGCTAATCGCCCTCGCTCTCGCGAGACGCCAGGAAAGCTGCGGCCATTACCTCGCGGAAGAACATGGCCAGCCTTCCTTGCGCGTTGGCCAGATAGTCCGGATCATATTTCGCGTAAACCCCAGTCGTCCCTTTCCTTGCGCGTTGGGCGGCACGCGGTTGCTGCGAGATTGGTCGAGATTGTTGGCGGACGGGCTCTTGGGACATCCTCGTCGCCCCCGTTCAGCCGGCGGCGCAGCGTCCGCCGCGACATGCGGGTCGGACCGCTCGAATGCGGACGATTCGGCTTGCCAGGCGACCAAGTCTGGCGGAGCATATAAACGCTCGACGTATCGCCGACATTGACATAGCTTTCTAACCGGGGAGCATAAAATGACCGAGCCTAGCGTATGGATGGTGGATCAGCTGACCGCTGCAAAAGTGGTTCGCGAACTGGATCTTAGCGTCACCGAGAGCCAGATGCAGCATCTGGCGGAACTCTTGGCCGAACATCGCATAAACACCCTCGACCTAGGGGTATCGCGCGTACAGTCGAAGATATCGGACGCGATCCAGGACGTCCTCAGCCGCCATCGGCATATGACAAATGACTGGTCCGACGGATGCAGGTTCGCCGAAGCCGCGATCTATACGGCAACGTTGGACGCAATTCGGGACATGAAACCGAAACAGCAGCGATCCAAGGGACAGGTCCTTCGATCGTTCCTTCGCCAGGCCCGGACCGCCCAAGCGGCGGCCGATCCGATCTTCATGCGGATCGAAGCGCCGTCCGGCAAGGGCTCCGCTAGAAGCGCAAACGGCGCCACCTAGCCCGCGCAATACGCGCGCCGGCTGCCGGGTATGCGCTAGGCAATCGCCATGCCGGCCTGGCGTAACGCCGCGAAATAGTGGCGCATCCCCAGGCTCGCCCGGCGGGACAGGCCCATGAACGCGCGGCGCCGGTCGAACGGATCGGGGCGGCGTTCGAACAGTCCCGCTTCGGTCATCCGCGCGATTCAGCGCAGCGCCGTCGTCGGCGCCACCGCCGCGGCGATGCACAGGCTCGAAACCGAGACCTGCGCTCGCTCCAGTTCGGCGGCGAACAGATCGAGCAGCATGTCCCACGCGGGATCCTCGAACAGCCCGCCGCCGAAATGTTGGTCGCGCAGCCGCCGCGCGCGGATCGCCTGACGGATATCGCGCGGGGCGATCTCGAACGCCCTCGTGTCGGGCGGCGGGGCGCGATACGACATCGTCGGCTCCTCGACGCTGCGTGCGAAGCTCTGCTCGGCGTGCGGCCCCGCATCATCGCGCGTCAGTCGCGCGAGCGTCTCGGCGATGCGCGCGACCTCTTCGTGCAGGCGGCGCAGCCGGACGGCTTCGGTCTCGCGGACCACGTCATGCGCACGGTCGCCGTGCTAGCTGCCGGCCAGGCACAGGGCGACGACGCGATCGGCGAGCGTCGGCGCGCACAGCAGATCGACCCCCGGGCCCGCGAGCGCGCTGGTCACCAGATCGATCTGATTCGGTTCGATCGTCGCGACGATGCGAGCGGGCTCGCGCCGCGCGATGGCATCGAGCACGGGCAGGACCCGGGCGAGCAGATCGTCGTCGATCCCCGCCGCCTCGGTCAGCACGATCGCGACCGCGCCCTGCTGCTCGAACCGATCGAGCGCGTCGTCCCACCCGATCCGCGCAAGCAAGCGTCCCTGCGCCGCCGCGACCGCATCCTCGGCCGTGCGCGCCGCCGCATCGCTGGCGATGATCAACACACCGTCGGGCGAAGCGCCGCGCACGGCCCACTGTGTCGAATGCGTCGTCGCGACCATCTCCGCTCGCCCCTAGTGCCCGGCATATGCCGTAGCGTGATCCGCAAATTACGCATTACTCCGAAACGGAATAGCCCAAGTCACGCCGATTCGGGGGTAACCCGTGGCGCGGCAACGGATGCGGCAGAGGCTTTCATCCGGAACGGACGAGATTATCTTCGACCAGAACGGCGGATTGCCCCGCGTGCCTAGCGGCCAGGGTCGTGAGCGCCGCCACGGGTCATTCGATCGCCTTGACGATTTCCTCGACCATCTTCTTGGCGTCGCCGAGCAGCATCATGGTGTTGTCCATGTAGAACACGTCGTTGTCGACGCCGGCATAGCCGACCCCGCCCATCGAGCGCTTAATGAACAAGACGGTCTTGGCCTTTTCGACGTCGAGCACGGGCATGCCGTAGATCGGCGAGCTCTTGTCGGTCTTGGCCGCCGGGTTGGTGACGTCGTTGGCGCCGATCACGAAGGCGACGTCGGTCTGCGCGAATTCGGAGTTGATGTCCTCGAGCTCGAACACGTCGTCATACGGCACATTGGCTTCGGCGAGCAGCACGTTCATGTGCCCCGGCATACGGCCCGCGACGGGGTGGATCGCGTATTTCACGCGAACGCCGTGTTCTTTGAGCTTGTCGCCCATCTCGCGCAGCACGTGCTGCGCCTGGCTCACCGCCATGCCGTAGCCTGGCACGATGATGACCTGTTCGGCCTGGCCGAGCAGGAAGGCGGCGTCCTCGGCCGAGCCGCGCTTCCACGGCCGGTCGGTCGCAGCTGCGGCCGCGCCCCCCGCGCTGTCGCCGCCGAAGCCGCCCGCGATCACGCTGATGAAGCTGCGGTTCATCGCCTTGCACATGATGTAGCTGAGGATCGCGCCCGACGATCCGACCAAAGCGCCGGTGATGATCATCGCCGTATTGTGCAGCGTGAAGCCCATCGCCGCCGCCGCCCAGCCCGAATAGGAATTGAGCATCGACACGACGACCGGCATGTCGGCGCCGCCGATCGGGATTATCAGCAGGAAGCCGATCACGAAACTGAGGACCGTGATCGTCCAGAAGATCCACGGGCTTTGGTCCTGCGTGAAATAGGCGATCAGCCCGAGGATCGCGGCGAGCACGCCGAGATTGATGACATGGCGTCCCGGCAGCATGATCGGCTTGCCGCCCATATTGCCGTTGAGCTTGAGGAAGGCGATGACGGAGCCCGAGAAGGTGATCGCGCCGATCGCAACGCCGAGGCCCATCTCGATCCGGCTGACCGGGAAGATATAGGCGAGCGGTACGCCGGTGTCGGACACGAGCATCTGCGCAATGCCGAACGCGCCGGGATTGAGATAGGCGGCACACGCCACGAGCACCGCGGCGAGCCCGACCAGCGAGTGGAAGGCGGCAACGAGCTGCGGCATGTCGGTCATCGCGATCCGCCGCGCCGTGGTCACGCCGATCACCGCGCCGATGCCGATCGCGGCGAGGATCTCGACAAAGGTCAGCGCATCGATCCGCGACAGCATCGCGACATAGTCGAAGCCGCTATCGGTCGTGCCCACAGCGAGCGTCTGGATCGTCGGGACATGCGTGATGAGCGTCGTCACGACCGCGATGGTCATGCCGATGATGCCCATGCGGTTGCCGCGCTGCGACGTCGCCGGGCTCGACAGCCCGCGCAGCGCGAGGATGAAGCACACCCCTGCGACGAGATAGGCGAGCGATGCCCAGGGATTGACCGTTAAATGTTCCACGTGTTCGAACCCCTTACCGTCACCCCGGACCCGTTCCGGGGTCCACCGCGCCATTTGCCCCAGCGTCAGTGGATGAGTGGACCCCGGCACGAGGCCGGGGTGACGAAATTCAGTGCTTCGCCGCCGCCGGCGCCTTCTTCTTGTACATCGCCAGCATCCGCGCGGTGACCGCAAAGCCGCCGAAGATGTTGACGCTCGCCAGCACCACCGCGAGCAGCCCGAGCCATTTCGACGTCGCCCCGCCACCGCCGATCCCGGCCGCGGCGGCCGCGATGAGCGCGCCGACGATGATCACGCTAGAAATCGCATTGGTCACCGCCATAAGCGGCGTATGCAGCGCCGGCGTCACCGACCAGACGACGTAATAGCCGACGAAGCAGGCCATCACGAAGATCGAGAGAATCGAGATGAAATCCATGGTCAGTCCCCCAGTCGGTCAGGCGGCGGCGCGGCGAGGGTGTGGGACGGGACGCCCCATTTCCTGCGCCGCCTCGATCCAGCACCCGATCGCGTCGTAGATATTGTCGAGCGCCTCTTGCGGGGTCTCGCCATCGGAACGGCAGCCCGGAAGTTCCGGGGCAACCGCAGTATAGCCGCCGCCATCCGCGGCGGAGAGCGGCAGGATGTCGACTTCATAATCGAACGGATTCATCTCCGTAATCCCTGCACTGCGTCGACGAACCGTACGAGCTCCCGGATGTAGATCGGCTTGATCGGCCGATGCGCCGGGATCGTCAGGATTTCGGGTCGCTCGACATGCTTCACCTTATAATGTGACCCCTTGCGCGGTGGCGTGCAAGCGATCCCGAACCCGTTGCACACCGCCGCCACATCCTCGACCCGCCAATCGCGCGGGTTGGCGCGCATGCGCTCGAGGAGTTTGTCGGCATTGGCCACGGCCGGGCATCACCCCAGCAACCGCGCGTTGACGACCTTGCCACCCTGCGTCAGCCGGATCGCATCGCCGATCTCGGCATCGAGCACGGGCTTGCCGGCTTCCTTGTCCCAGAAGGCGTTGAGGAAATTGTACAAATTGCGCGAGAACAGCGCCGACGCATCCGCCGCGAGCCGCGACGCCACGTTGCGATAGCCGACGATCGACACGCCGTTGACCACGACCACCTCGCCTGCGACCGCACCCTCGACATTGCCGCCCGCCTCAACCGCGAGATCGACGATCACCGAACCCGGCTTCATGCTCGCCACCTGCGCCGCCGAGATCAGCCGCGGCGCGGGGCGCCCCGGGATCAGCGCCGTCGTGATGACGATATCCTGCTTGGCGATATGCCCCGAGACGAGCTCGGCCTGCGCCGCCTGATATTCGGGGCTCATCTCGCCGGCATAGCCGCCCGAGCCTTCGCCCTCGATCCCCGCGACATTCTCGACGAAGATCGGCTTGGCGCCGAGCGACTGGATCTGCTCCCTGGTCGCCGAACGCACATCGGTTGCCGAGACCTGCGCGCCCAAGCGCCGCGCGGTGGCGATCGCCTGCAAACCGGCGACACCGACGCCCATCACGAACACGCGCGCCGCCGAAACAGTGCCCGCCGCGGTCATCATCATCGGAAAGGCGCGGCCATAAACGCCGGCGGCATCGAGCACCGCTTTGTACCCGGCCAAGTTCGACTGGGACGAGAGGATATCCATCGACTGCGCGCGCGTAATGCGCGGCATGAACTCCATCGCCAGCGCCTCGAGGCCCGCAGCGGCATAACCGTCAATCCGCGCGCGATCGGCAAACGGGTTGAGCCCGGCAACGAGCCACGCACCCGGCGCCACGCCCGCGAGCGCATCGGCCGACGGCCCCTGCACGCCCAGCACGATCTCCGCACCCGCCAGCGTCGCGGCGCGGTCGGCGACGGTCGCGCCGACCGCCGCATAATCGGCATCGGCGATCGAGGCGGTCGCGCCGGCGCCAGCCTCGACCGCGACGTTCGCGCCGAGCGCCATGAATTTCTTGACCGTTTCGGGGGTCGCGGCAACGCGGCGCTCGCCCTCGAGCGTTTCGCGGAGGACGGCGATCTTCACGCCTACTTGCCCGAAACCAGCCACACCACCGCAAAGGCGATGATGAAGACCGCGACCGCGCCATATTTCATGACGTTGATGACCTTGTCATAGGTCGCACGGTGGACCTGCATGTCGTTGTCGGCAGCCATCGATCATCCCCTGAAAGACGGGGTAGTCCCCCGGTTCGTCTCCGTGCTTAGCTTGGCGAACGCTTCGCCTCAACCCCTGCGCATATCGCCGCTCCGTTCAGCGGCATCTGTCCCGCGCGTCCCAAGCAGGGGCGTTTTAAGCCCGTTTTCACACCTTCGCGCTAAGCCTTCGGACGGGATTCGACACGAATGGGATGAACGCATGACGCGTAACGGACAGCGGCTGCTGATGTTGATCGACGACGAACCGGCGCAACGGCGCCTCGTCGCGGCGATCGCAGCGCGGCGCGGCTGGCGCGCGATCTTCGCCGCCGATGGCGAGATGGCGATCGCAATGCTCGGCACGCAGGACGGGATGCAGCTCGATGCGATCCTGCTCGACCAATGGGCGCCCGAGGCCGACCCGACCGCGCTGATCGAAGAGATCCGCCGCCGCCGCCCGGCGCTGCCGCTCCTGCTGCTCACCGCCAACGGATCGGTCGCGCATGCCGTCGCCGCGATGCGCAGCGGTGCGACCGATTTCCTCGTCAAGCCACTCGCCCCCGAGCGCTTGCTGGCAGCGCTCGACGCCGCGGTCGCCGGCAAGGCGGCCGGCGAATTGCGGCCGCTGACCGAGAAGATCCCCGCGTTGCTCGCGTTCGACGAGATCGTCGGCTCCGCCCCCGATTTTCGCGCCGCGCTCGCCATCGCCGCCAAGGCAGCGCGCGCCCGCGTCCCCGTTTTGGTCGAGGGCGAGAGCGGCGTCGGCAAGGAAGTCGTCGCCGAAGCGATCCATGCCGCCTCACCGCGTGGCAAAAAGGCGATGGTCGCGGTCAATTGCGGCGCGCTGCCGCCCAATCTGGTCGAATCCGAACTGTTCGGCCACGAGAAAGGCGCCTTCACCGGCGCGTTCGAGCGCAAGATCGGCCGCTTCCAGGAAGCCGATGGCGGCACGCTGTTCCTCGACGAAATTGGCGAGATGCCGCTCGAGGCGCAGGTCAAGCTGCTCCGCGTGCTGCAATCGGGCGAAATCCAGCCGATCGGCGCGCGCCACACACGCGAGGTCGACGTCCGCGTCATCGCCGCGACCAACAAGCGGCTGATCGAGGAGGTCGAGGCCGGCCGCTTCCGCGAGGACCTCTATTACCGCCTCAACGTCGTCCAGGTGACGATCCCGCCGCTTCGCGAACGCGCCGGCGACATCCCCGCGCTCGCGCGCCATCTGCTCGCGCGGATCGCCGAGCAGCCGGGACTGCGTCCGCTCGGCATCACCGACGATGCGCTCGCCTTGCTCGGCCGCTATGATTGGCCAGGCAACGTCCGCCAGTTGCAGAACGCGTTGTTTCGCGCGGCCGTCCTGTGCGACGGCGCTGCGCTGACGCGAACCGATTTCCCGCAGATCGCGGCGCTCGGCGGGCAACGCCACACCACGCCGACCCCCATGCCGATGGCGACGAGCGGCGGCGTCACGCTGTTCCATGCCGACGGAAACCTGCGCGCGCTGGAAGAGATCGAGGCCGACGTCATCCGCCTCGCGATCGGCCATTATCGCGGCCGCATGACCGAGGTCGCGCGGCGGCTCGGAATCGGCCGCTCGACGCTCTACCGCAAACTCGGCGAACTCGGGATCGACAACGCCGCGGCGTGAATTCGGCCCGCTTCGAACCAAAATCTCGGGTGCAAGCGGAAACTCCGCCCGCTTCATCGGTTGTACGGCCGAAGAGGAGTAAGTTTTCATGCGTAAACCGATGATTTTGGCGGCACTGACCGCATTCGCCATGGTTCCGACCGTCGTGCCGGCGACCGCCTCCGCCCAGAGCTACGACGACCGACGCTACGATCGCCGCGACGACCGTCGTGATGATCGCCGTGAGCGCACCTATCGTGGCCAGGATGGCCGCAATTACCCCTGCAAGCGCAGCAGCGGCACGACCGGCGCGGTTGCCGGTGGCGTTGGCGGCGCGGTGGCTGGCAACGTGCTCGGTGGCGGCCTGCTCGGCACGGTCGCTGGTGGTGTCGGCGGCGCATTGCTCGGCAAGACGCTCGACAAGCGTCACGACGCTGCACAGAACCGCAAGAACGGTTGCTGATCGGTTCCGGGCGGTAGCCTGAGGTTACCGCCCGACCAGGGCGCGGTCGCGTAGGCCGCGCCATACCCGCATCGCCTGGACGGTCTCGGGCACATCGTGGACGCGCAGCAACTGCGCGCCCGCGATCACCCCCGTCAGCGCGAGCGCGACCGATCCACCCAGCCGCTCATTTGCCGGTGCTTCGTTCGACAAGGCGCCGATCATCCGCTTGCGGCTCGCCCCGAGCAGGATCGGGCAGCCAAGGCCATGGAAAATCGTCAGCCCGTTCATCAGCGCGAGATTGTCGGCGAGCGACTTGCCGAAGCCGACGCCTGGATCGACGATGATCCGCGATCGCGCGACCCCGCCCGCGACGACCGCCGCAACCCGCGCCTCGAGCCAGTCGAACACTTCGACTACCACGTCGCGATAGCCCTGCCCGCCATGCGGCCCCTTGGCGGGATCGGGCGAATGCATCAGCACGACCGGACATTCCGCCTTGGCGACGACCTCGAGCGCGCGATCATCCCACAGCAATGCCGCGACATCGTTGACGATCGCCGCCCCCGCCGCGAGTGCCGCCTCCATTACGCTCGCCTTGCGCGTATCGATCGACACCAGCGTGCCCGCCCGCGCGAGCCGTTCGATCACGGGAACGACGCGCGCGATCTCGTCGCCCTCCCACACCGTCGCCGCGCCCGGCCGCGTCGATTCACCGCCGACATCGATCAGCGCCGCGCCCGCCGCCGCCATCGCGACACCGTCGCTCGCTGCCGCTGCGGGATCGTCCTGCAAGGTCCCGCCATCGGAGAAGCTGTCGGGCGTCACGTTGAGGATGCCGCACACCGATGGCTGATCGAAACGCAGCGTCCGCTCGCCGAGCGTCAGCGCCGTGCGCGGTGCGGTGATCGCTGCATGCAGCCGCGCAGCGCGTTCGTCGCGCAGCAGCGTGTCGAGCTCGGCGATCGGCACCGTCCGGCGGCGCCCGTCCTCGATCACCTCATAGGCCGAGAACCACAGCATCCCCCCCGCCAGCCGCGCGACCGCACCGTCGCGGTCGACCGGCGTGTCGACGAACTGGATCGGGCGAAGGTGGAGACTGCTCATAGATCATCCCGTCGCCCCGGCGGAGGCCGGGGCCGCTGCGTTTGACGCGAAACCTCTGTCGCGCGCAACAGTCTGGCGGCCCCGGCCTGCGCCGGGGCGACGCGCTCAGATCTGCGTCGCCAGCAGATAGGTCTGCCGCAGCGTATCGATCGGCTTCAGCCCCTCGGGCGTCTCGTAATGCCAGAAGGTCCAGCCGTTGCACGCCGGCGCGCCCTGGAGCACCGATCCGAGCTTGTGGATCGACCCCGTCTGGTCGCCACTGATCACCGAGCCGTCTGCCCGCACCGTCACGCTGTAGCGTCGCTTGGCATCGACCAGCACCGCACCGGCGACCAGCATGCCATTCTCGACGATCGTGCCGAACGCGACGCGCGGCGCGGCCTTGGGGCTCTGCATCGTCTTGAGCGACGATTCATCGAGCGGCAGCGCAGCCGCGATGCGCTCTTCCGCCGCCGCGATATAGTCGCTCTCGCGCTCGATCCCGATCCAGTGCCGGCCGAGCCGCTTGGCGACCGCGCCCGTCGTGCCGGTGCCGAAGAACGGATCGAGCACCACGTCGCCCGGCTTGGTGCAGGCCAGCAGGATGCGATAGATCAGCGCCTCGGGCTTCTGCGTCGGATGCACCTTGACGCCGTCGCGCTTCAACCGCTCCTGCCCGCCGCAGGTCGGGAATTCCCAGTCGGAGCGCATCTGCAGCTCGTCATTGAGCGTCTTCATGCTGCGATAGTTGAAGGTGTAGCGCGACTTCTCGCCCATCGACGCCCAGATCAGCGTTTCATGCGCGTTGGTGAAGCGCGTGCCCTTGAAATTGGGCATCGGGTTGGTCTTGCGCCAGACGATGTCGTTGAGAATCCAATAGCCCAGATCCTGGATGGCCGCGCCGACCTTGTAGATATTGTGGTACGATCCGATCACCCAGATCGCGCCATTGTCCTTGAGGATGCGCTTCGCCTCGGCGAGCCATTCGCGCGTGAACTTGTCATAGGCGCTCAGCGAATCGAACTTGTCCCATTCGTCGGTCACCGCATCGACATGGCTGCCGTCGGGCCGCGACAGGTCGCCGCCGAGCTGGAGGTTGTAGGGCGGATCGGCGAAGATCAGGTCGACCGACTTGGCCGGCAGCGCGCGCATCGCCGCGATGCAATCGCCGCGCAGGATCTGGTCGAGCGGCAGCTGCACCGGTGCCTCGACCGCGCGCGGCGCCGCTTTCCTGATCTTCTCCAAAACCCCCATCGTCGTCGCCCCTTCGTGTGTGGAGCGCATCCCTGCCAGCAAAGGGACTCGCGTCAAGCGAACATTGGTTAACGAAAAACCTTGAGATTCCGTCAATTTGGCGGAACATTTCGGGAAACGAACCAGATATTGAGTCGAGACTTATCCACAGGCTCAAGCGCTGGTGTGTGGCACCGAAGACTCGTTAAGCAAGAAAGCTTCGGCGACGGGACGAAAACTGCGCCGGTGGAGCGCACACGGCCCATGTTCGCGCAGAGCGCGGAGGTGATCGGGCGCGCCATAGCCCTTGTTGGCATGCCATCCGTAATGCGGATGCGCCTCGGCATGCGCGAGCATGATCGTGTCGCGGGTATGCTTGGCGATGATCGAGGCGGCGGCGATCGACAGGCTGATCGCATCGCCTTTGATGATCGGCGTCGCGGCGAAACCCCATTTGGGGAGGCGATTGCCATCGACCAAGACATGCCCCGGCGCGCAGCCGAGCGCTTCGACCGCGAGCGTCATCGCCTTCATCGTCGCCCAATAGATGTTGAGCGTGTCGATCTCTTCCGCCTCGACGATGCCGATCCCGACGATCGCGCAGGCCCGCAACCGGTCGTGCAGCCGCTGGCGTTCCAGCGGCGGGAGCTTCTTCGAATCATTGATTCCGCGCGGGACGCCTTTCGCGGGTAGGATCACGGCCGCGGCGACGACCGGTCCGGCGAGCGGACCACGGCCGGCTTCGTCGACGCCCGCGACCGGCGGGAGGCAGAGCTTTTCATGTTTGAGGCTAGGCATCGGGTCGAGCCATGCCGGATCGCGCGGCGACTTGCCAGACGGGTCGCGACGGACTGCAGCGGCGATCGGGCGGGGCGGCGTCGTTCAAGAAGATTCGTTCGCGCGGAGACGCGGAGACGCGGAGGAGAAGAAGGTTTGGTTCGCGCAGAGGCGCAGAGGACGCGGAGAGAGAGAGAGAGAGAGGGAGTTCACAAGGACCGCGCAAGCGCCTCTTTCCGCCCGCTTCGCGGGTCGGGATACGCTGAAGCGCGGGCAACCCCTCCGCGTCCTCCGCGCCTCCGCGCCTCTGCGCGAACAAAACCTTCTTCTTTCTCCGTGCCCCAAGCCCCCGCGCGAACGCGATTTAGGAGTTGTCGCCAGCCCGCACGTATTGCTGCCCCATCGGCCCATGCCCCCCGCCCAGCTCAGGCGCCGCCCGCAGCGCGGCCCGCACGAACTCCCGAGCCCCCGCGACCGAAGCTTCGAGCGAGCGCCCCTGCGCGAGGAAGGTCGCGATCGCCGAGGCGAGCGTGCAGCCGGTGCCGTGCGTGCTGGTCGTCTCGATCCGCGCGGCGGACCAGGACGCGATCTCGCCTGCCGGTCCGATCAATCGATCGACGATCTGATCACCTTCGCCGTGCCCGCCTTTGATCAGCAAATGTCTCTCTCCCAACGGGAGAGGGAAGGTGTCGAAAGGATCAGGGTCGTCCACATGCCGGGCGTCCGCGTCACCCTCACCCTTCCGCCGCTGCGCGGCTCCCTCCCTCTCCCGCTGAGAGAGGGATTTTTCGAGCGCCCGGAGTTCGGGCAGGTTCGGCGTCGTCACGGTGGCGATCCGCATCAGCCGCGAGAACGCCGAGATCGTCACAGCATCAGCCAGCACCGCCCCGCTCGTCGCGACCATTACCGGGTCGAACACGATCGGCACGGCAAGCGTCTCAAGGATGTCGGCCACCATGTGCGCGATCGCCGCCGAGCCGATCATCCCGATCTTCACCGCATCCACGCCAATATCCGAAACGCACGACGTGATCTGCGCCATCACCATCTCTGCCGGCACCGGCATCACCGCCTGCACGCCGAGTGTATTCTGCGCGGTGATCGCAGTGATTGCGGTCATCGCATGGCCGCCGAGCATCGTCACCGTCTTGATATCGGCCTGGATCCCTGCGCCGCCGCCCGAATCCGAGCCGGCGATGATCAGGATACGCGGTGTGGTGCTCACTGCGGCCGCTTGAAGCGCCGCTCGGTCGAGGCGGGATGCCGCGCCAGCAGATCGTCGACCCGCGCCGGGCGGTCCATCAACTCGCCGCCGCAATTGGGGCAGCGATCATCGAGCCGGTCGGCGCACTCCGCGCAGAAGGTGCATTCGAACGAACAGATGAAGGCGCCGGCCTCGTCGGCCGGGAGATCGGTGCCGCAGCGTTCGCAATCGGGGCGCATTTCGAGCATCGGGTCTTCCTTCTTCTGCCTTATCCCCCTCCCGCTTGCGGGAGGGGTTAGGGGAGGGCCTGTCCTATCATAGAGGCAGCATGGCCTGCCGCACTGCCCTCCCCCAGCCCCTCCCGCAAGCGGGAGGGGAGCAAGAGGGAGCGGGAGGGGAAACGCTTCACCCCGCCGCGACGCGCACCGCTTCGCAGATCCGATCGACCACCGCCTCGACCTGCGCGGGGTCATCACCCTCGGCCATTACGCGGATCACCGGTTCGGTGCCCGACGTACGGATCACCAGCCGCCCCCTGCCCTTCAGCTCGGCCTCGGCTCCGGCGATCACCGCCTTCACCGCTTCGTCCTCGAGCGGCTTGCCGCCAGCGAAGCGCACGTTCTTGAGCAATTGCGGCAGCGGCTCGAAGCGGTGCAGCAACTCGCTTGCCGGCACGCCCGCGCGCGCGAGCTCGGCGAGGATCTGCAACGCCGCGACCAACCCATCGCCGGTCGTCGCATAATCCGACAGGATGATGTGCCCCGACTGCTCGCCGCCGACATTATACCCCTGCGCGCGCATCGCCTCGAGCACGTGGCGATCGCCGACGCTGGTGCGCACCAGCCCGATCCCCTGCGTCGCGAGATGCCGCTCGAGCCCGAGGTTCGACATCACCGTCGCGACCAGCCCGCCATTCTTCAGCCGCCCGCTGCGTGCCCAGCCGCTCGCGATCGTGGCCATCAGCTGGTCGCCATCGACGACATGGCCCTTCTCATCGACCACGATCAACCGGTCGGCATCCCCGTCGAGCGCGATCCCGAGCTGCGCGCCGGATGCGACGACGGTCTCGCACAGCAAGGTCGGCGCGGTCGAGCCGACCCCGTCATTGATGTTCTTGCCGTTGGGGGTGACGCCGATCGACACGACTTCGGCACCCAATTCCCACAGAGCGGTCGGCGCGACGCGGTACGCCGCGCCATTCGCGCAATCGACGACGATCTTCATCCCGTCGAGCCGCATATTCTCGGGGAAGGTCGATTTGGCGAAATGGATATAGCGCCCCTGCGCATCGTCGACGCGGCGCGCGCGGCCGATCTCTGGGGCAGGCGAAAGATCGATATCGCCGTCGATCAACGCCTCGATCGCGAGCTCGTCGGCGTCGGACAATTTATAGCCGTCGGGCCCGAACAGCTTGATGCCATTGTCGAAATACGGATTGTGGCTCGCCGAGATCATCACGCCGAGATCGGCGCGCATCGATTGCGTCAGCATCGCGACGGCGGGCGTCGGCATCGGCCCGAGCAGCACCACGTCCATCCCGACCGAGGTGAACCCCGCGACCATCGCCGATTCGAGCATATAGCCCGACAAACGCGTATCCTTGCCGATCACGACGCGGTGGCGATGGTCGCCACGCCGGAAGTGCGCGCCGGCCGCCATGCCGACCTTCATCGCCATCGCGGCGGTCATCGGGTTTTTGTTGGTCAGTCCGCGAATGCCATCGGTGCCGAAATATTTCCTTGCCATCGCACCCATTTCCTCGTCGCTTGTGTTGGCGTGCCACGCGCCGCTCTTGCCTAGCCCCGCCATAGCGAAGGACCCGCATGTCGCAAACCACCCGAATCCTGCTGGCGCTCGTCGTGGGGCTCGTCCTCGGCATCGTCGCGGCGTCGGTCTCGCCGGCCTGGGCGATCGCCGCGACCGAGGTGACGCTGCCGATCGGCTCGGCGTGGCTCCACGGATTGCAGATGGTGATCGTGCCGTTGATCATCGGCTTGCTGGTGACCGGGGTCGGTGCGACCGCGGACGCCGCGCGCGCCGGGCGGATCGCGGGGCGCTCGGTGATCCTGTTCACGATCATCCTGTGGACGACGACGATCGGCTCTGCGCTAATCACGCCGCTGCTGCTCGATTTGTGGCCGCTCCCCTCCGCCTGGGCCGAGGCGCTGCGCTCGGCCTTGCGCAGCGCGCCACCGCCGACCGGCCAAGTGCCATCGATGAGCGCGTTCTTCCAGACCGTCGTGCCGACCAACGTCGTCACCGCGGCGGCTGCCGACGCCTTCTTGCCGCTCACTGTCTTCGCCCTGGTGTTCGCTTTTGCGATCACGCGGCTGCCGACGGAGCCGCGCGCGTTGCTCACGACGTTCTTCAAGGCGATCGTCGACACGATGCTGATCATCATCGGTTGGGTGCTCAAGCTCGCGCCGATCGGCATCTTCTGCCTGGCGTACGGCGTCGGCGCACAGACCGGTGCGGCGGCGTTCGGCGCGCTGGCGCATTACATCATTACGGTGTCGTCGATCGGCTTTCTCGTGCTGCTGGCGGCATACCCCGTCGCGGTGGTCGGCGGGCGCGTCGGCATCCTGCGCTTCGCGCGCGCGGTCGCGCCGGCGCAGGCGGTGGCGATTAGCACGCAATCCTCGCTCGCGACGCTTCCAGAGATGCTCAAGGCGAGCGCCGAACTCGGCGCGTCCGAGACCTCGACCGGGATCACGCTGCCGATCGCGGTGGCGATCTTCCGCGCGACCAGCCCGGCGATGAACCTCGCGGTCGCGCTGTACGTCGCGCATTTTCTCGGTGTGCAGATCGGGCCGGTCCAGCTCGCCGCCGGCGTGGCCACCGCCGCGATCACCACCATGGGGGCGGTCAGCCTGCCCGGCACGATTACCTATTTCGCCTCGGTCGCCCCGGTCGCGGTCGCGATGGGCGTGCCGCTCGAGGCGCTCGGTCTGCTCGTTGCGGTCGAGACGATCCCCGATCTGTTCCGCACCGTCGGAAACGTCACGATGGACGTGGCGGTGGCGATCACGGTCGGGCGCGGCGACGACGCGGAGCCTAGCGCCGCAGCATCGCCTTCTTGAGCCGGGCGTGTGCCGACGCCTTGATCTGGCACACCCGCGCCGCGCCAACGCCAATCACCGAACCGATCTCCTCGAGGTTGAACTCCTCGACATAATAGAGCTGGATCACCAGCGCCTCGCGCTCGGGCAGGCTCGCGATCGCGGCGATCAGCGTGTCGCGCTCCTGCTCGTCGGAGAGATGCGCGAACGCATCCGGCTCCTCGCTCGCGAACCACGGGCCTTCGTCCGAATAGACATCATCGATCGGCTCCATCCGCACCGGCTGGGCGTTGGCATAATCGAGCCGGAGCTTTTCGGGTGTCACGCCGATCCGCGCCGCGACGAGCGCCGCATCGGGCGCATGGCCGAGCTCGGTGGTCAGCATGGCGACGGTCTCGGCATAAAGACGTTTCCTTTGCATCGCGCCGCGCGTGATCGTCGCGCTGCGCCTGAGCGCGTCGATCATCGAGCCGCGCACGCGTGTGGCGAGATACTGTTCGAAGGTCACTTGCCCGCGATCCTCGAACGCACCCGCGGCTTCGACCAGGGCGACCATCCCGATCTGGACGAGATCCTCGACCTCGACCGCGGACGACATGCTGCCATGTATATGCCGCGCGATCCGCCGCACGAGCGGGAGATGCTTGCGCGCGAGCACGTTGAGGTCCGGCGCGGCGGTCCGGCCATAGACGAGCGGCTGGGCGGCGGCGACCACGGCGCCGGAAAACTGCGCGGGGTTGGGCTGTGCGGTCATGCTGGGAGCGCTCCGGCTGCGCCGATCACGGCGACGACTTCGACCGATTTGTCCTCGGGCACTTCGAAGAAGCTCATCACCGGGATATCGGGCAGGCAGGTCTTGACGAGCTTGCGGATCGCGACGCGGATCGCGGGCTGGACGACGAGTGCGAACGGCTTGGCCTCGTTGATCAGCGGCTGCGCGGCGTTCTGCAGCGCGTCGACGATGCGGCGGCCGAGATCGGGCTCGATCGTATGGCGCTTCGACGGATCGCTGCGCATCGCCTGGCCGAGCAGCCCCTCGAGCTGCCCCTCGAGCGTCATCACGCGCAGCGGCTCGCGGACGCCGCACAGCTTGCCGATGATCAGCCCACCGAGCGCCGGGCGGATCATCTCGATGATCTCGTCGGCATCGAGCGTCTTCTGCGCAGCGACCGCGATCGCGGCGGCAATCCGGCGGAATTCCTTGAGCGGCACGTTCTCCGCCAGCAGCCCGCGCAGCACCTGGGTCAGCGTGGTGAGCGGCAGCGGATTGGGCGAGAGCGACGCGACCAGGTTCGACGCCCGTTCCTTGAGCCCGTCGAGCAGTGCCTGGACTTCGTCGGGGCCGAGCAGTTCGGAGGCATGCGTGCCGAGCTGGTGGTTGAGATGCGTCGCCATCACGGTGCCCGGATCGACCACGAGATAGCCCGCGCCGGTCGCCGCATCGGCGTCGCTCGGCGCGATCCACACCGCGTCGAGCCCGAAGGTCGGGTCCTTGGCGCGCTTGCCCATCAGCCCGCCGACCGCCTGCCCGGTATCGAGCGCGAGCATCTCGTCGGGCGACACGCTGTCCTCGCCGACGACGACGCCGCCGACGATGATGCGATAGGCGAACGGCGCGAGGTTGATGTCGTCGCGCACGCGGACCTGCGGGATGACGAAGCCCATGTCCTTCGACAGCTGGCGCCGCACCCCGGTGATCCGCCCCATCAGCGGCGCACCGCGACGCTCGTCGACCAACGGCACCAGGCCATAGCCGATGTCGAGATTGACCTGCATCGTGTCGGCGACTTCGTCCCAGCCGATCTTCGAATAATCGATCGGCTCGGCCGGCACGATCTCGACCGGCGCGGGGCGGAGCGCGGCCTGGCGCATCTTCCACGCGGCGAAGCCGGCGAGGCCAGCGGCAGGCAGGATGATGAGGTGCGGCATGCCGGGCATCACGCCGAGCAGGCCGAGGATGATCGCGACCGGGGTCCAGGTCCGCGCCGAGCCGAACTGGCTGCCGATCTGGCCCGCGAGATCCATCGTCGACTGGACGCGCGTGACGATCGCGGCAGCGGCGATCGACAGCATCAGCGACGGGATCTGCGCGACGAGCGCATCACCGATCGCGAGCAGCACGTAATTGTGCGCGGCAGCCGCGATCGTCATGCCGTGGCTGACGGGTCCCAGGATTAACCCGCCGACGATGTTGGCGGCGAGGATCAGCAGGCCGGCGACCGCGTCGCCCTTCACGAACTTCGACGAACCGTCCATCGAGCCGTAGAAATCGGCTTCGGTCGCGACTTCGACGCGGCGGAGCTTGGCTTCGTCGGGGGTGATGAGGCCGGCGTTGAGATCGGCGTCGATCGCCATCTGCTTGCCGGGCAACGCATCGAGCGTGAAGCGTGCCGACACTTCGGAGACGCGGCCGGCGCCCTTGGTGACGACGATCATGTTGATGATCACGAGGATCGCGAAGACGAACAGGCCGACGACATAGTCGCCGCCGATCAGGAAGGTGCCGAACGCCTCGATCACATGGCCCGCGGCGCTCTCGCCCTCATGCCCGTGCACCAGCACGACACGCGTCGAGGCGACGTTGAGGCTCAGGCGGAACAGCGTCGCGAATAGCAGCACCGTCGGAAAGGCCGAGAAATCGAGCGGCTTCTGCGCGTTGAGGCTGACCATCAGCACCGCAAGGCTGATCGTGATGTTCATGATGAAGAACACATCGAGCATCGCCGCCGGTATCGGCACGACCATCAGCACGACGAGCAGCAGGATCGCGACCGGAAGCGCTGCCGAGCGCAGCAGCGGCAGGATCCCGCCCGCCTTGCCGGCGGGAGATGTCAGGGCAATCGCCACTTAGTCAGGCTCCCATCTGCGCAAGCAACATATACGCAAGCCGCGCATTCGCCGGCGTCGGCCGGAGCAAGCTGGCGGCCGAGTTCGACGCCATCTGCGTCGTCGAGCTGCCCATCGCGCCGCCCAATTGCTCGAGCGTCGATTGCGCCCAGATCGTCGCATCCGAGGTCGAGGTTTCGCCGTTCCCGGGGATGACGTCGGCGCCCCACGACCCAAGCCGCGTCGATGCCAGGCCCGACGTCGCCGGCGCGCTCGCCCCCTCGGCGCTCTTGTCGAGCTTGGCCGAGAAGCGGCTGTAAATGTCCGACAGCGAGCGGGCGCTGCCGTCGCTATTGAAGAACACACCGCGATTGGCGCGAGCGGCGGCGGGGAACATCGCCGCGCCGCTCTTGTCGGGATTGGCCTGCATTGCGGTCAGGAACGAGCGCGCGCCGCCGAGCCCGAGGAAATGCGCCATGTAGAGATCGGTGCCGGTGGCGGTGCGCCCGGTCGCGCTCTCGAGCGCGTCCTTATTGTCGCTGGCATGTTCGGCCGCCATCAGCGACGCCGCCGACGGATCGTTGCGCAAAGCGAGGATCGCGCGCTTCATCGTCGGATCGGTGACGGTCGCGCGACCGTTCGCCCCGGTCGAGATGGCATTCGCCGCCCAGGCGAGGCCATTCTCCGCGCCATGCGCCTTGACGACGCGCAGCCAGCTCTGGTCGACGAACTGGTACAGCCCGCTCGCGCTCGACGTGCCCGCCTTGGCATTGGCGTTGAGCCCGCTTTCGAGCTTCGCCTGCCCCAGCAGATAGTTGAAATCGATGCCCGTCTTCTGACTGGCATTGGCGATGGCGTTGCGGATCGCACCGCCAGCGCCGGTCGCATCGACCGCCCCGTTCAGAATGGATAGTGGATTGAAAGGCATCGGACCCCTGCTTGCGCGTCTTCACGGCAAGCACAGCAAGGGTCGTGCCAATATGCTTAACTACGCGTAAGCCGCGATTCCCATGCCGGGACGGTACACCGAGCCCGGCGCCGAACCGACGGCGACACCGGCAGAGCCGGTCAAGGTTTGCAGGCGGCGGCGAACATTTGCCGCCATCAGGTTAACGTAGATCCGGCACGTCTCGTTCAGGCGATGCGCCTCCTCGGCGAGCGCGCGCAGATCATCGCCGACAGGCGCCTGGCCGAACGCCGCGACGGCTTCGATCATGGCGAGCTTGTCGGCGGTGGCGCGTTCGAGCGCGGCGACGTCGTTCACCTTCAACGCGGCGATCTCGGCATGGAGCGCTTCGATCACGCCGATCAGCGCGTCGCGTCGCGTGGCGCTGCTCATTTGTTCGGGTTCCAATACAGCTTCAAGGCGAGCATCCGGTCGGCAATCGTTTCAGGGGTGATCGGATAGGTCCCGTTGCGCACCGCGCGCCGGACGGCATCGACCCGCTCGGTCTCGGCGGCGCTGGGCTCGCCGAAGTCGAACGCGATCGCCGACAGGTCGTGCTGTTTCGCCACCGCGTCGCTCGTCCGCTCCGTCGTCGCTGCCGGCTTCGTCGCCGCGGCAACCGGCACGACCAACCGGTCGTGCGACGTGACTGCCTTTGATCCGATCGCATCTACCATGTCTGCACCTTCGCGGTTCTCGCTGACATAGAGTAGAACGACCGGTGCGCGCGGACCTTAAGAAAGGATTTCGCGCTTTTTTGCAGCAGCGCGGATCATTCGCTCCAGCCGGGCAACGTGGCGCGGCCGCTGTCGATCGCGACCGCCTGGATCGGCGCCTTGGCGGGGTCGACCTTTACCAGAAAGCGCCCGCCCGCGACGGCATCGCCCACCGCGACGCCGTCGCGCGTGATCGAAAACCCCTGCGATCCCGCGCTGATCGTCACCGGATCGCCGCGTTTGATGACATAGACCGGCCGCGCCATCGCGACCTCGCTCGGCGTCAGCACCAAGGGTGCGGCACCCTTCGGCGCGGCGACGGGCAGCTTCATCGGTACGTACATCCGCCATTCGGGGCCGGTGCAGGTCACCACCACCGCGTCATGCGCCTCGGAGCGCCACGCCATTGACAGCATCGGACAGGCAGCGAGCTTGAGCCGGCTGTCGATCGGCGTGCGCGCGCCGCCCTCGTCGCCGATCCCGTGCCCGGCAAAGGCGGTCACTGCGCGGTCGAGCGCGGCAGTGTCCTGGAAGGTACGCGGCGCGGTCGCGGCGAGCGGTGTGGCGATGACGAGCATGAGCAAGGGAAGACGACGGATCATCGCGGAGTCCTTTGAGGCGGCAAGATCGGGTTGCCGGACGGCAACGGGGTGCCGGGCCCGGCAAAGCCGGTGGAAACGCTCACCGAGCGACCAGCGGGCCGCGCGGTGGAAACGATCGTCAGGCGATCGGCGGGAACGGCGTGCGCGACGAGCAACACCGTCGCCACCGCGCGCGCGCGATCGGCGGCGAGCATCGCGCCGCTGCCGGTGACGGGATCGACGTCACCCGGCGAGCCATCGACCGCGCCTGCGATCCGCAAGGTCACGCGCCGGTCGCGCGTCGCCTCGCGCGCCCACGCGACCAGGCTGGCGGACGACTGCGTCGGCACGGCCGAGCCGGGCGCGAAGCCGCGCAGCGCGCCGACCGACACCGCGATCGGCTCGGCCGGATCGGCGTGCGCCTTTTCCGTGACGCCAAAGCCCTCGCGCAGGCCCTTGGCGAGTGCGCGGCGGTCGAGCGTCTGGCTCGCCTGCAGGAATACGAAGAAGCCGACGAGCAGCAAGGCGAGATCGGCGAGCGTCATCAGCCAGACCGGGCGGCCCGACGCGAGTTCGGGCAGATCGTCGTCGAGCGCGGCGGCGGTCATGCGACCTCCATCAGCGCGGCACCGCGCGGCCGCTCGCGTGCGGCGAGCGCGATCAGTGGCGGATCGAGCCGCAACCGCTCGATCGCCTCGTCGCGCGCGTGGCGGCGCAGCCGCGCCGCGATCGGCGCGAAAACCAGATTGGCGAGCAATGCGCCGTACAGCGTCGCGAGCAACGCTACCGCCATCGCCGCGCCGATCGCCGATGCGTCCTGCATCTTCACGAACATGCCGACCAGGCCGATCAGCGTGCCGACCATCCCCATCGCCGGCGCGGTCTCGGCGGCGCCGGACCAGAGCTCGGCAGCCGCCACGGCGCGTTCGGTGCGGGCGCGGCGGCGCTGGCGCAGCAGTTCGGCGACATCCTCGCCCGCTGCCCCGTCGACGATCGCGGCGACCGCGGCGGCCATGTCCGGATCGGCGATCACCGAGCGGTCGAGCGCCATCACGCCGTGGCGCTTGGCGATCCGCCCGAACGCGGCGATCTGGTCGAGCAACGGATCGGCGGCGAAGCGCGCGCGCGCCAGCGTGCCGAGCGCGGCAAACCCGCCCGCCAGGTCGCGCGCAGGCGTGCGCAGCACCATCGCCGCGAGCGTCCCCCCGCCGACGATGGCAAAGGCGAGCGGATCGAGAAAGGGGGCGAGGGTGGCTGTCATCGCGGTATGCACTGCAAGGCGCGGGCCAGTTTCACCCCCGCGTCGCCCCGGCGAAGGCCGGGGCCGCTAAGGTGCCGCGCACGACGTCGCCCGCGCGCTGCGCTGACTTGCCCCCCATCGCAGCGGCCCCGGCCTGCGCCGGGGCGACGAACGGCAATCTCTTTGCCGCCCTCCGGCAAGCGTTTGCCGCACTCCCCTGCCGAATGCCGCATCTCGCCCCCACATCGCATTTGGCACGCCCCTTGCTGATACCCCTTCGCGCAATAAGGCGCTGGAGACGGGCGATGCCCAACGACAGTCTGTTCGGAGTACACGGTGCCGCCCTCGAAGTGCGTTCGCAGCGCATGGGCGTGCTCGCCTCGAACATCGCCAACGCCTCGACCCCGGGGTTCAAGGCGCAGGACGTCAATTTCCACAACGCGCTCGCCGCGGTCGAGAGTTCGAGCAGCGGCAACGCCAGCATCACCGGCGCGCTGCAATATCGCGTGCCCTCGCAGCCCTCGCTCGACGGCAACACCGTCGAGCTGGCGACCGAGCAGACCGCCTTTGCCGAGAACGCCGTCGCCTATCAGACGACGCTCTCCTTCCTCAACGGGCGGATCAGCCAGATCACCCGTGCACTGCGAGGCGAATAGAATGGCCGATCCCCTCACGATCTTCCAGGTAGCCGGACGCGCAATGTCCGCGCAACTCGTGCGGATGAACACCACCGCGTCGAACCTCGCCAATGCCGGTTCGGTCACGACCAGTGCCGACACCGCCTATCGCACGATCAAGCCGATCTTTCGCACGCAGTACGACAAGGCCTCGGGCCTCGCGACGGTCAATGTCGAAAGCATCGTCACCGCGGGCGAAAGCCCGAGCAAGCGGTACGACCCGTCCCACCCGCTCGCCGACAAGGACGGCAACGTCTGGGAATCGGCGGTCGATGAAACGCGCGAGCTGGTCGACATGATGGAGACGTCGCGCACCTACCAGAACAATGTCGAGGTCATGCAGACCGCGAAATCGCTGATCCTCGATACCCTCAAGATGGGACGCTAAAAAATGGCTAGCACCTTCGATTCCACCCTCTCCAGCCTCGGCATCAATTCAACCGCGTCGAGCGCCGCGAGCAGCGCGGTCAAAAGTTCGTCGACGTCGCTCGGCACGTCGGATTTCCTCAAGCTGCTCACCGCGCAGCTGCAGAACCAGGATCCCTTCTCGCCGACCGACAACAGCCAGATGGTCGCGCAGCTCGCGCAGATCACCAGCACGTCGGGCATCGCCGACATGGGCACGACGCTGAAGGAGATCCAGACCAAGCTCAACGGCACCAGCACGTCCGATGCGCTCTCCTATGTCGGCAAGAACATCCTGACCGCGAGCGACACCGCATATGGCCGCAGCACCGGCGGCATCGCCGGCGCGGCCGAGATCGCGGGCGATGCCAGCGACGTCAGCGTCTCGATCAAGGATTCGAACGGCCAGCTGCTCAAGACGATCGACCTCGGCGCGCAGAAAGCCGGCGACATCAACTACGATTGGGACGGCAAGACCGCGAGCGGTGCCGATGCCGGCACCGGCCCCTTCACCGTCTCGGTCAAAGCCACCGGCACGAGCGGCAGCGTCTCGAGCCAGAACCTTGCCTGGGCTGCAGTGACCGCTGTCTCGGTTCCCGCCACCGGCAGCCCTTCGCTCAGCGTCTATGGCGTCGGCCAGGTCGCCATTTCCGACGTCCGTCAGGTCAGCTGACCGCCTTTCGCTTTTTTTGAGATTCAGGAGCAAAACCGATGTCCTTCTACACCTCGCTCAGCGGCCTCCAGGCGGCACAGACCGAACTCTCGACCGTCAGCCACAACGTCGCCAACGTCTCGACCAACGGCTTCAAGAAGAGCCGGACCGATTTCGCCGACGTGATCGCCTCGAGCTTTTCGAGCGACCCGACCAAGAGCGTGGGCTCGGGCGTCGTCGTCAAGGCGAACCAGCAGCAGTTCAGCGAGGGCAACCTCAAGACCACCGGTTCGGCGCTCGATCTGACCGTCAGCGGCGACGGTTTCTTCACGGTCAAGACCGCGGGGCTCAATTCCTCCACCGCCTATACCCGCAACGGCAGCTTCAAGGTCGATCCGACGACGCACAACATCGTCGATGCGCAGGGGTCCGCGCTGCTCGGCTATCCGGTCGATGCCAAGGGCAACGCCACCGCGACCGGCGCGGCAGGGCTGACCACGCTCAACCTCGCGCAGACCAGCGGCACGCCAGCGGCGACCGGCAAGGTCGCGCTCGGGGTCAATCTCTACGCCCCCGCCACCGTCCCGACGGCGGCGTTCAGCGCGACCAATGCCGCAAGCTACAACAGCTCGACGACCTCGACGATCTACGATTCGACGGGCAAGGCGAGCACGCTGACCAACTATTACGTCAAGACCGCCGACAATGCCTGGACCGTCCACAGCTTCGCCGGCGACACCGAACTGAGCGTCGGCGGCTCGAAGACGGGCACGCCGGTGACCTTCGGGACCGATGGCAAGATTTCGTCGCCAACCACGCCGATCGCCTATGATGCCTTCACCCCCGCGACCGGCGGGCTGCCGCAGACGCTGACCGTCGATCTGAGCGGTTCGACCCAGGCGTCATCCGCCTTCGCGGTCAACACGCGCAGTGCCGATGGTGCCACCGTCGGCGAGCTTTCGGGCGTCTCGGTCGATGCGCAGGGGATCGTCGCGGCCAGCTATTCGAACGGAGACACCGTCTCGCTCGGGAAGGTCGCCCTCGCCAATTTCACCGACCCGACAGGCTTGCGTCAGATCGGCGACAGCTATTGGTCGTCGACCGGCGTGTCGGGCCAGGCGACGCTCGGCGCCGCCAACGAAAATGGCTTCGGCTCGATGCTGTCGGGCACGCTCGAGGGCTCCAACGTCGATATCACCGAGGAACTGGTCAATCTGATCGCGGCGCAACGCAACTTCCAGGCGAATGCGAAGGCGCTCGATACCGCCAGCCAGATCTCGCAGACGATCATCCAGATCCAGGGCTGACGCGGAGGTAATCGGAGCAGCACATGGACAAATTGGTCTACACCGCGGCCTCGGGGCTCAAGGCGCATCTCGCGTCGCAGGCCGCGATCGCCAACAATATGGCGAACGCCTCGACGATCGGCTTTCGCGCCGATCGCGTGGTATTCGACCGGCTGTCCCTCAAAGGCTCCGATTTCGATACGCGCACGCCGGCCTCGGCCGAAGTGGTCGATGCCGATCGCAAGGCCGGCACGATCCAGCAGACCGGCCGCCCGCTCGACGTCGCGGTGGCAAGCGACAGCTGGCTGACGGTGCAGGCGCCCGACGGGACCGAAGCCTATACGCGCCGCGGGGATCTGGAGGTCGCGCCGTCGGGCGTGCTCCAGACCGGTGACGGCTTCCCGGTGATCGGGTCGGGGGGCCCGATCACCATCCCGCCTGCGCAAAGCGTCAGCATCTCGCAGACCGGCGAGATCTCGATCGTCCCGATCGGCGGCGACGCCAAGAACCCGCAGGTGATCGACACGCTCAAGATCGCCAGCGCCAAGGGGTCGGACACCGTCAAGGGCACCGACAATTTGCTCTACGTGCGCGGCGGCGGCGTGCTCCCCGCCGATGTCGATGCGAAGATCGAGAGCGGCGCGCTCGAAGGCTCGAACGTCAACATGACTCAAGCCCTGGTCGACATGATCGAGAACCAGCGCAGCTACGAGGTCCAGGCCAATCTGATGAAGTCGGCCAAGGACATGGATGAATCCAGCGCATCCGTGATGCGGCTGCCAAGCTAAAGAAGGACAAGACCATGGGTAGTGCAGCCATGCAGATCGCGCGGACTGGGATCGATGCCCAGGACATGCGGATGCGCGTCATCTCGAACAACCTCGCCAACGTGAACACCACGGCATACAAGAAGGACCGCGCGGCGTTCGAGACGCTCGCCTACCAGACGGTGACCGCGCCGGGCGCGGCGAGCTCTTCCGAATCGAAATACGCGACCGGGCTCAACCTCGGCACCGGCGTCAAGATCCAGGGCACCGCGCGGATCGACACGCAAGGGTCCTTCCAGCAGACCAACAACAGCCTCGACATGGCGCTCGATGGCGACGGCTATTTCCAGGTGCAGCTGCCCGGCGGCACGCTCGGCTACACCCGCGCCGGCAATTTCTCGCGCAGCCCCGAAGGGCTGCTGGTGACGAGCGAGGGCTATCAGGTCCAGCCCGGCATCACGGTCCCCGAGGGCGCGACCGCGATCACCGTCGGCACCGACGGCACCGTCTCGGCGACCGTCCCCGGCCAGTCGGCCTCGACCCAGCTCGGCCAGATCCAGGTCGCGAGCTTCCCCAATGCCGCGGGCCTGCTGTCGAAGGGCGACAATTACCTCGCCGAGACATCGGCCTCGGGCGCGGCCAATCTCGGCATCGCCGGGCAGGATGGGCGCGGCAACATCCGCCAGGGCCAGCTCGAAGGGTCGAACGTCAACGTCGTCGAGGAGCTGGTCGACATGATCGAGACGCAGCGTGCGTACGAGGTGAATTCGAAAATGATCACCGCGACCGACGAGATGCTGAAATATGTTAACCAAAATCTGTGATGGTTAACGTCATGAAACCATCCGCTTTCCGAATCGCCTGCGTCGTCACGCTCGCCTTGGTCCCGGCAGGGGCGCAGGCGAACCTGTTCGGCGGCAAGAAGAAGCCGCCGGTCGACTTCACGGCGGCACTCCCGTCGGCCGAGCCCGAGGCGCCCGCGGTGGCGAACGGCTCGATCTTCCAGGCGAGCACCGGCTATGCCGCGCTCTACGAAGGCAGCCGCGCGCGCCGCGTCGGCGACCCGCTGACGATCGTGCTGGTCGAGGCGACCGCCGCCTCCAAATCGGCCAATTCCAAGCTCGGCTCGAGCGGCGGGCTCAGCCTCATTCCACCGACCACTGGCCGGCTCGCCTTGTTCCAAGGCACCGACGTCTCGATGAGCGGATCGCGCACCTTCAACGGCAGCGGCGCCGCCGATCAGTCGAACAGCCTGTCGGGCGAAGTCAGCGTAACCGTCAGCAAGGTGCTGGCGAACGGCACGATGCTCGTCCAGGGCCAGAAGCGCGTCACCCTCAACCGCGGCGACGAGTTCGTCCAGATCAAGGGCTTGGTGCGCTCGGCCGATATCGACGCCAACAACCGCATCCCCTCGACCCGCGTCGCCGACGCGCAGATCGCCTATACCGGTAAGGGCGACGTGGCGCGCGCCAGCCGCCAGGGCTGGTTGAGCCGGTTCTTCTCGGTGGTGAGCCCCTTCTGATGACCCTTTCGCGCTCCCTCCTCCCCGTCACCCCCGCGAAAGCGGGGGGCCCGCTTCTCCTTCGGACCGCGGGCAAGAAGCGGGACCCCCGCTTTCGCGGGGGTGACGGCTGGCGGCTGGTGCTCGCGCTTCTGCTAGGGCTGCTTATCGCTACCCCAGCCTCGGCCGACCGGATCAAGGATCTCGGCGGCTTCCAGGGGATCCGTACCAACCAGCTGACGGGCTACGGCATCGTCGTCGGCCTGCCGGGCACGGGCGACGACAATCTCGAATATACCATCCAGTCGATGAAGGCGGTCGCCTCGCGCTTCGGGTTGCAATTGCCCTCGACCGTCAATCCCGGTCTCAAGAACGCCGCGGTCGTGATGATCACCGCCGAGCTGCCGCCCTTCGCCAAGCCCGGCCAGAAGCTCGACATCACCGTCGCCTCGATGGGCAAGGCCAAGAGCTTGCGCGGCGGCGCGCTGATCATGACCCCGCTGCTAGGCGCCGACAATCAGATCTACGCGATGGCGCAGGGCAATCTCGCGGTCGGCGGCCTTGGTGCCGAGGGCAAGGACGGCTCGACGATCGTCGTCAACATCCCCTCGGCCGGCCGCATCCCCGAGGGTGCGACGGTCGAGCGTGCGGTCGCGACGGGGTTCGAGAACAGCCCGACGCTGACCTTCAACCTGGCCCGCGCCGATTTCACGACGGCGCAGAACGTCGCCGGCGCGATCAATTCGCGGCTCGGCATGGGCACCGCGCAGGCGACCGATGCCGTGTCGGTCGCGGTCCGCGCACCCGTTGGCGGCGACATCCGCGCGACGCTGATGAGCGAGATCGAGAATCTCGACGTCGTCTCGGCCGAGCCGAGCGCGAAAGTAATTGTTAATGCCCGGACGGGAACGGTCGTTATCAACTCTGCGGTCCGCGTCGGCACCGCCGCGGTGACGCACGGCAAGCTGACCGTGCGGATCGACGAAACCGAAAAGGTCAGCCAGCCCCAGCCGTTCAGCCAGGGTCAGACCACCAAGCAACAGAAGTCGGCGCTTGCGGTCGATGAGGAGAAGCACCCGATGTTCCTGCTCCAGCCGGGCCCCAAGCTCTCCGACGTCGTCAAGGCGGTCAACGCGATCGGCGCCTCGCCCGCCGATCTGGTCGCGATTCTCGAGGCGCTCAAGGAAGCCGGTGCGCTCAAGGCCGAGCTGATCGTGCTGTGAGCGACGTCCCCGCCCTCCCGCCTACGCCCGCGCCGACGACGGGCATCAGCGTCGATACCAGCCGCCTGCAGAGCCGCGCCAATCTCGATGCGGCGGGCAAGAAGTTCGAGGCGGTGTTCACCGGCATGATGGTCAAGTCGATGCGCACCACGCATCTGGTCGATGACGATCTGTTCGGCTCGAAGGGCATGGACACCTTCAAGGACATGCAGACCACGCAGATCGCGCAGAACATGGCCGATCACGCTCCGCTCGGGATCGGCAAGGCGATGACCGCCTTCCTCGCCAAGTCGCAGGCCGCGCTGCAGCCCGCGGCCGAACCGCAGGCGGAAGGCACGCCGCAATGAGCGACTTGCTGGGCATCGGCGCGAGCGGGGTGAAGGCGTATCAGACCGCGCTCACCACCGTGTCCGAGAACATCGCCAATGCCGCGACGCCTGGCTATGCCAAGCGTACCGCCGACCTGCGCGAAGTCGCGCCCGCCACCGGCATCAGCAGCGGCAGTCGCCTCGCCGTCGGGCAAGGCGTCCTCGCCTCCGGAATCACCCGCTCGGCCGATACGCTGCGCGCCGCCGATGTCCGCAACGCCAGCGCCGATCTCGCGCGCAGCGACACCAGCGTCGAATGGCTTGGCCGGATCCAGACCGCGCTGACCGGCAATCAGTTGGGCGACCAGCTCGGCAGCTTCTTCAACGCCGCCAAGTCGGTCGCCGCCGACCCGACCGCATCGGCGCCGCGCTCGACGATGCTCGAACAGGCCAAGACCGTGGCCGGCAGTTTCTCCGCGACGGGCACGGCGCTCGACAGCCTCGACACCGATCTCGACACCACCGCGACCCAGGCGGCGACGACGCTCACCACGCTCGGCGCAGCGCTCGCCAAGGTCAATGACGGGCTCGGCCGCGCGCAATCCGGGTCGAGCGGCGCGGCGCAGCTCGCCGACCAGCGCGATTCGATCCTCGACCAGATAAGCGCGATCAGCGACGTCTCGGTGACGACCGACGCCGCAGGGCGCGCCAGCGTCAAGCTCGGCGATGCCGGTGGTCCGGCGCTCGTTGTAGGCAATCAGGCGGCGAGCGTCAGCTTCTCGCGCGGCACCGACGGCGTGATCGCCTTCAGCCTGCAGGGACAGAACGGCGCCACCGCGGTAACCGCATCGGGCGGCGCGCTCGCCGGCATCGCCGAAGCCGGGACGCGCATCGCCGATGCCCGCAAGCAGCTCGACGCGATCGCCACGGCCTTCACCAGCGGCGTCAATGCCGTCCAGGCGCAGGGCGACGATCTGTCGGGCACCAGCGGCGCGCCGCTGTTCGCGACCGGCACGAGCGCGACCGACATCTCCGTCGCGCTGACCGATCCGAACGGGATCGCCGCCGCCGCCAAGGGCGCAGGGAGCCGCGACACCGCCAATCTCGCCAATCTCGCCACGCTGCGCACCACCGGCGCGTTCGAGAGCAAGACCACCGCGCTCGTCTCGAACAATGCCGCCACGCTCGCCAGCCGCCAGCAGGTCGCCGACGCGCAAGGGTCGATCCGCGACACCGCGGTCGCCGCGCGCGATGCCGTATCGGGGGTCAATCTCGACAGCGAAGCGGTCGACCTGCTGCGCTTCCAGCAAGCCTATTCGGCGTCGAGCCGCGTGATCCAGGTCGCGCGCGACACGTTCCAGTCGATCCTCGACATTCGCTAGGACCCGCCATGCAGATCGGCACCAACCAATTCTACAACACCGGATCGTCGCAACTGTCGAAGCTGTCGGCCAAGGCCGACACGCTCAACACGCAGATCGCGACGACCAAGAAATTCACCGATCCTTCGGCCGACGTCGTCGCCTATAACCGGCTCTCGACGATCAAGCAGGCGAATGCCGACAGCAAGGCCTATGACGGCAATGTGACGCTGGCGAAGTCGCTGCTCACCCAGTCCGATTCGACGCTCACCGCGATCAACACGCAGCTCCAGCAGGCGGCCGAGCTGACCACCCAGGCAGCGACCGGCACGCTGAGCGACTCCAACCGCAAGATCATCGCGACCCAGCTGCAAGGCATTCGCGACGAGCTGGTCAGCCTCGCCGGCACCAAGGATGCGCGCGGCCAGCCGCTGTTCGGCGCGGCGACGGGGACGAGCGCGGTGACGCAGGGCGCCGACGGCACCGTCAGCTTCGGCGGCACCGGCGAAGTCTCGGCGATCCCGGTCGCCGACGGCACCAATATCCAGGCGGCCGACAGCGCGCAGCGCGTGTTCGGCAATATCCCGACCAGCGACGGCGGGACGACCGACGCCTTTGCCCTCCTGTCCAACTTCATCTCGGCGCTCAACGCCGGCGGCGACGTATCGAAGGCGTCGGCGACCGCGGCCGACGGGCTCACGAGCGCGCAGACGCAGGTCAGCGCGGTCCAGGGCTCGGTCGGCGCGCGCGCGGCGCGGCTCGACATCGTCTCGTCGCAATCGACCGACGCCGCCGGCGCGCGCGAGCTCGATCGCTCGGCGCTCGAGGATACCGACCTGTCGACCGCGATCGCCGAACTGCAGAAGACGATGACGATCATCTCGGCGACACAGGCGAGCTTCACCAAGCTCGGCTCGCTCTCGCTGTTCGATTATCTCAAGTAACTCCCTCTCCCAGCGGGAGGGAGCGGCGAAGCCGCGGACGGGTGAGGGTCTTCACCGTGCGCGACTTGCCCCTCTCCCAAAGGGCGGGAAGAAGAAGAAACACCCTCTGGTTAACTGCTTGAACACCAATCCGCGCTAACCCTTTGAGACCAGAGCTTGGGTCCTGTTGACCCGTCAAACCAAAGGCCATTATCCCGCATGTTTCCGGTCATCGGCATCGTCGTCCTCCTCGTGATGATCTTCGGCGGTTTCGCGATCACCGGCGGCGCGCTCGGCCCCGTGATGGAAGCCATTCCGCACGAGATGCTGATCATCGGCGGCGCCGCGGTCGGCGCGCTGATCATCGGCAATTCGATGAAGGAGCTGAAGGCACTCGGCGGCGGGTTGATGAAGGTCTTCAAGGGCCCGAAATACAAGAAGCAGGATTATCTCGACGTCATCTTCCTCGTCAGCAAGCTGATGAAGATGTTGCGCACCGAAGGCCCGATCGCGCTCGAACCGCATGTCGAGGATCCCGCCTCCTCCGCCGTGTTCGCCGAATATCCGCGGCTGCTGTCGGATCACGCGCTGACCAATCTGATCGCCGACACGCTGCGGCTCGTCGTCGTGTCGTCGGGCACGCTCGACGTCCATGCCGTCGAGGACGTGATGGACAATATGATCAAGACCCACCACCACGAGGTCGAAGGCCCGCAAGGCACGATCGCGACGCTCGCCGACGCGCTGCCAGCACTCGGCATCGTCGCGGCGGTGCTCGGCGTGGTCAAGACGATGGGCTCGATCGACAAGCCGCCGGCGATCCTCGGCGCGATGATCGGCTCGGCGCTGGTCGGCACCTTCATGGGCGTGTTGCTCGCCTACGGTATCGTCGCCCCGCTCGCCAACCGGCTGAAGCAGGTGCTCGACGCCGATGGCGCGATCTATCATGTCGTCAAGCAGATCATCATCGCCTCGCTCCACGGCCACCCGCAGCCGCTCGTCATCGAAGCGGCACGCTCGGGCATCGCGCATTCGAACCAGCCGGGCTTCGCCGAGGTGTTCGACGGGTTGCGGGGGCGGTAAGCGTGACGGATTTCCCGCGAAGCCGCGAAGGCGCGAAGAAGAGTGGGTTCACGCGGAGCCGCGGAGACGCGGAGGTGTCGCTCCCGATAGCCTCGGCAGCGCTCCAACATTGCCGTGCGGAAGACGAAAGCGCGCTGACGCGCCTGCATCCTGCTTTGCGGGAACTGCGCGCTCTGCGCTGCCGCGCAAACGCCTCCTTCTTCCTCCGCGTCTCCGCGTCTCCGCGTGACTCTTCGCTTCGCGCCTTCGCGCCTTCGCGTGAAAACCATCCGGCAGGACAAGGCTGATGGCCGCCGCCCGCGCCCCGCACGGCGCCAACGTGCCGCCCAAGATCATCTACAAGAAGGTCTATATCGAAGGCCATGGCGGCCATCACGGCGGCGCCTGGAAGGTCGCCTATGCCGATTTCGTGACGGCGATGATGGCGTTCTTCCTGCTGATGTGGCTGCTCGGCGCGACCAACGAAAAGCAGCGCAAGGCGCTCGCCGATTATTTCTCGCCGACGCTCGTCCAGATGAAGGAAAACAGCGCAGGCTCGAACGGCATCTTCGGCGGCGATTCGATGACCTCGAAGGACAATTACGCGCACCGCGCCTCGCAGACCGGCACGCGCTCGATGACGATCCCGGTCGAGGCGATCGGCGGCGACCAGGTCGGCACCGGGCAGAAGGGCACGCTCAAGGACAAGGCGATCATGGCCGAGGATCGCAAGAATTTCGAAGCGATGAAGCATGCCATGACCAAGTCGATGGCGACCAACCCCGCGCTCGCCCGACTCTCGAAGCATGTCCGCTTCGTCAAAACGAATGACGGGATGCGGATCGACTTGCTCGACGATGCCGATTATTCGATGTTCGATCTCGGTACCACTCAGCTCGATCCGCGCGCTTCGGCGCTGCTCGGGGTGATCGCCACATCGATCAAGGGAACGCAGAACCCGATCATGATCCGCGGCCACACCGACAATCTGGGCTATGGCGATCCGCTCGCGATGAACAATTGGATGCTGTCGAGCGCACGCGCCGAGGCGACGCGGCGTCGGCTCGCGGCGGGCGGGCTGCCCGACTCCCGCTTCAACCGGATCGAGGGCGTCGCCGACCGCGAACCGATGATCAAGGAAAACCCGTCCGACCCGCGCAACCGCCGCGTCGCGATCACCCTGCTCTACCGCGCCAGCACCTTCGGCCAGTGACGCTCCCCGCCCCCCGTCTCGAGCGGTGGATCGGCTGGAGCGTCCAGGCCGCGCTGGGACTGCTCCTGCTCTACGGCCTGACCGCGATCCCCGACATGATCACGCGCTGGGGGATCAGCTTCGCGGCGATCGGCGCGATCGCCGGCTGGATCGCGCTGGCGGCAACGGGCTTCCACATGCTGCGCGAGCGGCCGGGGGTCGCGCCGGTCGCCGCGCTGGCGGTGGCGGTGATCGTGATGCGCAGCGCCTTTGCGCTGCTCGCGGTCGGCCGGACCTCGACCGGCGATCCTAACGCCTATCTCAACCTCGCCAAGGGGCTGCTCGCCGGGCACGGGTTGCTGATCCACGATCCGTTCACCGACACGAGCTGGCACGCGCTGTTCCCGCCGCTCTATCCGCTCGTGCTGGCCGGCTGGGGCGCGATCTTCGGTTTTAGCACCGCGTCGGTGCTGACACTCGGCACGCTGACCGATGGCGCGACGGCGGTGCTGCTCCTCGCGCTTGGCACGCGCCTGGGCAGCGCGGTCGCCGGGCGCCGGACTGCGTGGCTGTATCTCGTCTGGCCCTCGGTGCTGTTCTCCGCCCCGCTCGCGCAGAAGGAGTCGCTCTGCGCGCTGCTCATCCTCGCGCTGGCGCTGGCGTGGATCGACCGGCGCGCGGGGTGGCGCGGTGCGCTTCGCCTCGGGCTGCCAGCCGGATTGCTCGCCTTGACCCAGCCGGGTCAGGCGCCGCTCGCGGGTCTGTTCGGAGTCGTCCTGGTCGGCCGGATCGGGCTGTGGCCGATGCTGCTCGCCGGGGTGCGCGGCGGCCTCGTCGCGATAGTCGTGCTGCTCCCCTGGTGGGTGCGCAACGCGCTCGTCCTCCACGCCTTCGTGCCGCTGACCACCGCGAGCGGGCCGAGCCTGTGGATCGGCAACAACCCCACCGCCACGGGCAATTGGCAACCCCCGCCCCCCGAACTCAAAGGGCTGCCCGAACTGGTCTATGCCAAGCGGATCAAGGCGATCGCGATCGTGTGGATCGAGACGCACCCGTTCGGCTTCGTTCGCCTCACCCTCACCAAGTTCGTCCGCGCGTGCGGCATTTCGCAATTCGGCGTCACGCGGCTCGTCGCGATGGGTCCGCCCTTCCCGCGCGTGCTCGCCGCTGCCTTGTGGCCGCTGTCGCTGCTGTCGCACCTTGCCGCATTGGGCGGGGCCGCCGCCATGCTCGGGCGTCGCATTCCCTTCACGCTCGTCCTGCTGCTAGCGGCGTGCGGGCTGCAACTCCTGCTGTTCGGCGTGTGGTTCGAATTCGGCGAGCGCCACCGCGAATTCGTCACGCCCTTTCTGCTGCTCGCCTTATGCTGGTCGTTTGCCCCGGCAGTGGTTGAGAAAGCGCGGGCGACGCCCTAGCTTGGCACAGTGAAGAACGCCGTCACCGCCCGTATCGCCGACGGCGTCGCCGCCATCCCCGCGGCCGACTGGGATGCCTGCGCCGGCAGCGCAAACCCATTCGTCAGCCATGCCTTCCTGTCGATCCTCGAGTCTTCCGGCAGCGCACGGTCGCGCACCGGCTGGCAGCCGATCCCGATCATCGTCGACGGCGCCGACGGCAAGCCCGCCGGGATTGCGCCCGCTTACGCCAAGAGCCACAGCCAGGGCGAATATGTCTTCGATCATGCCTGGGCCGATGCGTGGCAGCGCGCCGGCGGATCCTATTACCCCAAGCTGCAGATCGCGGTGCCCTTCACGCCGGCCCCGGGCCCCCGGCTGCTGCTGCGCGATGCCGACCAGGCGCCCGCGCTCATCGCCGCGATCGAGGCGGTGACCGACCAGCACGGCTTGTCCTCGGCGCACGCCACCTTCGTCGCGCCCGAGCAACTCCCCGCGTTCGAAGCGGCGGGCTGGCTGATCCGCGAGGGGACGCAGTTCCACTGGCAGAACCAGGGCTATGCCGATTTCGACGGGTTCCTGGGCGATCTCGCCAGCCGCAAGCGCAAGGCGATCCGCAAGGAGCGTGCGGGCGCGGTCGAGGGGCTGACGATCCGCCACATCTCGGGCGCCGACATCAGCGAGGCCGATTGGGACGCCTTCTGGGTGTTCTACCAGGACACCGGCGCGCGCAAATGGGGCCAGCCCTATCTGACGCGGCAGTTCTTCACGCTGCTCGGGCAGACGATGCCCGAGCGCGTCCTGCTGATCTTCGCCGAGCGCGACGGACGCCCGATTGCGGGTGCGCTCAATCTGATCGGCGAGGACACGCTCTACGGCCGCTATTGGGGCTGCACCGAGGACGTGCCCTTCCTCCATTTCGAGCTCTGTTATTATCAGGCGATCGACGCCGCGATCGCGCGCGGGTTGAAGACCGTCGAAGCCGGCGCACAGGGCGAGCACAAGCTCGCGCGCGGCTATGTCCCCGTCCCCACCTGGTCGGCGCATTACATTCCCGATGCGGGCTTCCGCCGCGCGATCGCCGATTTCCTGGTGCGCGAACGCGCCTCGGTCGAATCCGACCAGGAATTTCTCGGCGCGATGACGCCGTTCAAAAAGGGTTAGAACGGCGTCGGGCGGGGGCGTGCGGTCTTGAGCGCGGCATCGCTGATCTCGATCCCGCGCTGGCTGTGGTCGATGCGGAACAGCACGCTGCTCCCGTCGCGCCAGATCGGGATCAGCCCCTGGTTGAACTTCGCATCATAAGCCGGCGGGCGGATCAGCCAGACATAATCGAACGCGTCCCGCGGAAAGCGCGCCATTGCCTTGCTGATCGGGCGCCACCATTCGCGCGGGCATTGCACGCTCGTCACGATCTCCGAGGGGTCATGCGCGAAACGCTTGGCACGCGCATATTTGACGGTGAGCAATTGCGCCCCCGCCATCGACCATTGATCGTTGGCATAGGCCGCCTTGCGCTCGAGCGCGATCGCGGGGAGATGCTCGAGTCGCGTCATCGTCCACGGCGCGCCGCATTGCGCGCCGACAAAGGTGATGAGCTTGGCACCGACCGGCAGACGATCGAGCGCCTTCAGCTCGCGATCGTAATCCTGCGCGAACATCCAGAAACTCGCCGTCCCCGCCGCGATCCGCACCAGCACGAAGGCGAGCCCGAGCGCCGCGATCGTCGCGCTGCCGCGGATCGACAGGCCCTTTTTGGGCCGCACCGCAATCACCGCAATCGCCAGCATGAACGGCGCGAGCCGCATGTCGGCATAGGCCGAGCCGAACACGATCCGCGGCAGCAGGATGTACACCGCGAGCAGGAACAGCGCCGACAGGGCGAGATTGCGCGAATATTCGACACTCGGATCGCGAAAACCGCGGAACAGGATCAGCAGCAGGATCGCCATCCCGGCAATGTCGAAGGTGATCCAGCGATCGCGCAGCGCCATCGTCATATAGCCGATCTTGGCGCGCCAGTTGAACCAGTCGCCCGTCTCGCCGCCGACATGCGCGCCGCTCCGCCACACCACCATCAGCACGACGGGCAGAGCGAGCGGAACGCACCCGACGCCGGCGCGCAGCCACGCCTTGATCCAGCTCAGCGGCCCCCGATCGACCCGCGCATCATGCTGGCGCACCATCTCGGCCGAACAGGCGAGCACGCCGAGCACGCCCCAGCCGAAAGTATGCGCCACCCAAATGACGCACGACAGCGGCACGAAGATCGCCGCCCGCAAGCCGAAGCGCTTGTGCCGCGCCAGCCGCAGCCACAGCGCAAACGCGTTGAGCGCCAGCGCCATCGAGAAGGCGAAGTTCACGAACCCGAACTGGAAGGCGTAGCTATACGCCAGCGGCAGCGCGAACAAGGCGGTCGGCGGGATGCGGCCATGCACCTCGCGCGCGATCCACAGCAGCCCCGTCACGGTCATGACCGGGATCGTCATCACCAGCAGTTTCACCGCCAGCTCGAGCCCGAACAGCTTGGCAAGCGGGATGATCAGGATGTCGATCCCGAGATTGCCGATCAGCTGCCAGTTGAAATTGTACCAGTCCGACAGCCACGGATATTCGTCGCGCGACAATTGCACGCGGTAGCGGCCCATATGACCGGGCAGATCGACCAGCGGCGGGATGTCGGGCCGCAGCAAGGGGATGATCGCGATCAGCGCCATTACGGCGACGAACCAGCGCGTCTGCCACCAATGTAGATCGTTCGAAGTCTCGTTCGGCATGGTAGCGCCTTACCGGCGAAACGGGGGATGCGACAAGCGCAGTCGCGCGTGGCGGCGCGGCGCATGCCACACACTCGGTCGCTGCCGGCCGCCTACCCTCTCGATCTTGTCCCGCATTTGCGCGGTCTTACAGCGCGCGCCGCTCTGAAAACAAGCGCGTGTCGATGCGGTAGAGGGCAAAGGCGGGATCGCGGCGCCCGATCGGCACGAGCCAGTTCGGCGCCTGCCCGTGGCGCAAGGCGTGTGCGAGCGACGTTCCAGCAGCCGTGTCGAAACTGTCGCCGCACATCGCGACATAGCGCACGTGCCAGCCCTGCGCGATCGCCGCGGCGTGTGCCGGGTCTCCCAGGAAGAAGCGATAGACCGCGAGATTGCCTGCCACATTGCGCGGATAGGGCGCCCCGACAACGCGCAAGGACGTCGCGCCGATCGCATAGCCGCCGAGATCGAGCGGTGCGAGCAAGCCGCCGGGGGGCAGGCCGCGTAGCGTCGCGAGGGTTGCCGGCGCGGTGCAGCCGCCCGGCGCCGCGCTGGCGTCGCCGCCGCGCGTCGGGCCAAGCGCCTGCGCCGCAATCGGATACAGCATCCCCGCCGAGGCGAACCACGCCCCGATTACGGTCATCGCACCGCGGGCCCGCGCCGCCGCGATCACCGCCGCCAGCCCCGGTGCGGCGAGGATCGCGCCGGCATAGGCCGCGCGCAGTTCCACGCCGCTCAGCAACACTGCCGCAAGCTGGACGGTCAGCAGCGCCGCCCAGCGCCGGTCGCGCGTCGCCTGCAGCCGCCAGCCGCTCGCCAGCACGCCCGCAACCATCACCCCGGCATAGCCGATCGCGGTCGGCAGCGGCGCCGTGAAGATCGATTGGGCATCCCCGACCTGAACGCCCCATAGTCGGACGAGCAGCGGATCGATGCCGCCACCGGGCGCGAGACATTCGGGCGCGACCAGCACGATTCCCGTTCCGATCAGCGCGACGATGATCGCGCCGAGCACCGCGCGCGTCGCCGGGCTGGCGATGTCGCGCGCGGCGAGCGCCATGCCCATCGGCGCAAACGCTGCGATCACCGCGGCGCGCCATACGGTGACGGTGAATCCGTCGCACACCGCGTCATTCCACAGCGCCGAGCGGAACACGATCGATGCGGCCAGCAACCCGGCGCCGAGCCCAATGCCGAAGCCCATCATCCGGTCGTCGGCGCCGGCACGCGCGCGCAGCCACTCGATCGCCATCGCCGCTCCCGCCGCAGCGAGCAGCGGCACGGTCTCGGTGCCGACGACCACGCCCGCCGCCGCCGCGAATCCTGCGACCAGCCCAGGTTCGATCGCCGGGCGCGCGACGAGCGCGCGGATCACGATCAACAGCAGGACGATCTGCAGCCCATGCGGGTCGATCCGCCCCGGCAGGAAGATCGTCGTGGTGGGAAAGGCGATCGCGGCGACGACGGTCGCAGTGCGAGCGATCGCGCTGCCGCCGAGCACGCGCGCGATCCGTGTGACCAGCAGCAACGCGACAGCGAACAAAGCGGTCGGCCAGACGATCACCGCAACCAGTTCGGCGAGCGGCGCCCCCAGCAGCGGCGTCAACCCGGCGATGATCGCGCCCGGCACCAGATCGGGCAGACGCGACCATTGCAGCGCAATGCCGGGCGCGGCGCCGAGGCGATGTTGGCGCAGGTCGGCGAACCCCTGCCCTGCGAGCCAGTCGCGAACCTGTTGCAGCCGCAGCATCGCATCGGCGTCGGGCAAATGCAGCGCCGACAGGGCGCCCCAATCACGCCACGCCCACACCGCCCCCAGCAGCAGCGCCAGCGCGAACGCAGCCAGCGCGTCGCCGCGGAGGGTCAATCGGGAGTCGCGAGCGTCCATTGCGAGCGCTTTAGACGCGTGGGGTTAAGGCGAGGTTAGATCGCGCAAATTTTGCGCCCCGCCCACCCGCGACGATGGTTTTTCAGCCCCTTACCGGCCGCTTGGCTCAGCCCTGGTCGCGCCGCCCAAGCAAGCGCAGCCGCAGTGCCTGCAGCTTGATGAAGCCTGCCGCATCGCGCTGGTCATACGCACCCTGGTCGTCCTCGAAGGTCACGACCTTCTCCGAATAGAGCGAGAAGGGCGATTTGCGCCCGGTGACCGAGACGTTGCCCTTGTAGAGCTTCAAGCGGACGGTGCCCGTCACCTTGGTCTGGCTATGGTCGATCGCCGCCTGCAGCATCTCGCGCTCGGGCGAGAACCAGAAGCCGTTGTAGATCAGCTCGGCATAGCGCGGCGCGAGCTCGTCCTTGAGATGGGCAGCACCACGATCGAGCGTCAGCTGCTCGATCCCGCGATGTGCGAGGTGATAGATCGTCCCGCCCGGCGTCTCGTACATGCCGCGCGACTTCATGCCGACGAAGCGGTTCTCGACCAGATCGAGCCGGCCGATGCCGTGACGGCGGCCCATCTCGTTGAGCGTCTCGAGCAAGGTCGCCGGCGACATGCCGACACCGTTGATCGCCACGCCGTCGCCGCCCTCGAAGTCGATCGTGATGACCTCGGGCTCGTTCGGCGCGTCTTCCGGGTTCACCGTGCGCGAATAGACGTAATCGGGGACCTCGTCCCACGGATCCTCGAGCACTTTGCCTTCCGAGGACGTGTGCAGCATGTTGGCGTCGGTCGAGAAGGGCGCTTCGCCGCGCTTATCCTTGCTCACCGGGATCTGATGCTGCTCGGCGAACTCGATCAGCTTGGTGCGGCTGGTGAGGTCCCACTCACGCCACGGCGCGATCACCTTGATGTCGGGCGCGAGCGCGTAATAGCCGAGCTCGAAGCGCACCTGGTCGTTGCCCTTGCCGGTCGCACCGTGGCTGACCGCGTCGGCATTGAGCATCCGCGCGATCTCGATCTGGCGCTTGGCGATCAGCGGCCGCGCGATCGAGGTGCCGAGCAGGTACAGCCCCTCGTAGAGCGCGTTGGCGCGCATCATCGGGAAGACGTAGTCCTTGACGAACTCCTCGCGCAGATCGTCGATGAAGATGTGCTCGGGCTTGACGCCGGCCGCCTCGGCCTTCTTGCGCGCGGGCTCGAGCTCTTCGCCCTGGCCGAGATCGGCGGTGAAGGTGACGACCTCGCACTTGTAGGTCTGCTGCAGCCATTTCAGGATTACGCTGGTGTCGAGTCCGCCCGAATAGGCGAGGACGACGCGGTTGATGGAATCGGTCATGGCTGGCAGCTCCAGGGACGTGCAGGGAACGCGAGCGCGTCTAGGGCGCGAATGCCGCGCGCACAATAAGGATGCTCGGCCTTAGCGTCGCGCGGGTCAGAATCGGGCGACCAGCGTCACCGGCACGATATGGTCCATCCGGTCCTCCGCGTCTCGCCGGCGGACGTAGCGGTTCATATAGCCGATATCCGCGGTCAGCTTCGGCGCGAGCGGCACGTTGAGGCCGACGAAGTTGCGCACTTGGTCGAACCCCGCCGCCTGGCCGAACGGCGTCGAGTTGAACGCGACGAAGCTTTCGCTCGACAGCACGAATTGCGTGTTTTGCCGGTCGATCGGCGTGGTGTAGCGCAGCATCTGGCGCAGCCGGTGCCCGGTCCCGGCGCGCCCCTCGACCCAGCGCTGTTCGAGCCGGGTGCGCGACACCAAAGTCCCGCCCGCGACCTTGCCCAAATTCCACATCGCCTGCTGCACCGCGCGATGCTCATGTGTTGCGGCGCGTCCGGTCGGGTTGCTGGCGGTGAAAGTGTAGCCGCCCCAAAGGCTGAGTGTCTTGGTCGCCTGCACGCCGACCAGCGGGCGGATCAGCACCGTCGGCGAATCGGTCCCGCGATCGCTCATTCGCAGCGACCCGTCGACCCAGCCGAGCACCTTGCCCGACACCGGGCCGTACGCCCAGAACGACGCCCATGCTTCGCCATCCTGCTCCTGCGCAGATGCGGCTGACGGAAACGCCGCCAGCAGCGTCAGCGAGACAAGGCACGCGATCGTCTTCATCCAGATCCCCTCCTCCCGGCAGCGGCGCCTAAGACATCACATCAAGCGAACACGGCACAACCAACATCTGCTTTGCCGGTGCACGATCGCCACGCAACCAGCCTGTGGCCGATCGCCGCTTACGCCTGAACCCGCAGCGCCCGCTCCGTCTCGACGATATAATCCCGCGTGATCGGCAGGACGTGGCGGTTCTTGGCGAACTGCACCTGGTAATTGACCATGCTGCCATAATGGAACGACTGCCCCGCGCCGGCGAGGTAGAATTGCCACATGCGATAGAATCGCTCGTCATACAGCGCGACGATCTCGTCGCGCGCGGCGACGACGCGGTCGTACCATTGGTCGAGCGTGTAGCCGTAATGCAGCCGCAGCACCTCGATATCGGTGATCATGAAGCGCAGGCCTTCGTTGGCCGACACGATCTCCGACAGCGCGGGATTGTAGCCGCCGGGGAAGATGTATTTCGCGGTCCACGAATCGGTCACGCCGGGCCCGCCGGCGCGGCCGATCGTGTGGAGCAGCATCACGCCGTCATCGGTCAGCATATCACGGCACTGGCGGAAGAAGGTGGTGTAGTTCGCCGGGCCGACATGTTCGAACATGCCGACCGAAACGATCCGGTCGAATTTGCCGGTCACGTGGCGATAATCGATCAGCTCGAACCGCACCTTGTCGGCGACGCCCGCCGCTTCGGCGCGTTCGCGCGCGACCTTGAGCTGTTCCTCGCTCAGCGTCACGCCGAGGACCTCGGCGCCAGTCTGCTGGTGCAGGTACAGCGCCATACCGCCCCAGCCGCAGCCGATGTCGAGCACGCTCATGCCGGGCGCGAGCGCCAGCTTGGCGGCGATGTGCGCCTTCTTGTCGGCCTGCGCCGCTTCGAGGCTGTTGGCGGGATCGGTGAAATAGGCACAGCTATATTGCCGGTCGGCATCGAGGAAGAGATCGTACAGCCGGTCCGACAGATCGTAATGATGCGCGACGTTGCGCTTCGACTGGCGCGCCATGTTGATCCGCCCGAAGCGCAGCGTCACCGCCTGGACCGCGCGCGTGAACGGCGACGGCGCGAGCGCGTTGTTGCCCGCTTCCCACGGATCGTTCTTCATGAGCAGCTTGACGAGATCGCGCGCGTCGCCCTGCTCGATCACCATCCGGCCGTTCATATAGGCCTCGCCCGCCCCGATCCCGGGATCACGGACGATCGCGGACGCCGCGCCCGCATCGGTGAAGCGGATCACGACATCGGGAAAGCCGGCGTGCGAAGTGCCGAACTGGCGGATCTTGCCGTCGGCATGGTGGACGGTGAGCGTGCCGCGCTTGACACGCTTGGCGAGAAACAAGTCGATAAGAGCCATATACGCGGGCATTTATCAATTAGATGCCGGCATACCAATCGTAATCTATCGCGTCCTCCCAATAGCCGCCCTTGCCCTTGCCGATGCCGGCAAGCGAGGCGACCGCGTCGATCCGCATGATGTATTTGGCCTGCTTATAGCCGAGCTGCCGCTCGACCCGTAGCCGCACCGGCGCGCCGTGGCCGACGTCGAGCCGGTGGCCGTTCATCCCCCAGGCGAGGATCGTCTGCGGGTGGAAGGCGTCGATCAGGTCGATAGATTCGTAATAATGCTCGCCCGAGAACAGATCGGCGCAGGTGAACACGACGTAGCGCGTGGTCGTGCGCACATCGGCGGCCTTGAGCACCGTGCCGAGCAGCGGCCCGTGCCATTGGCCGATCGCGCTCCATCCCTCGACGCAATCGTGGCGCGTGATCTGGCTGCGCGCCGGCATCGCCTGCAGCTGCGCGAGCGACAGGGCGAGCGGGCGGTTGACCAACCCGCCGACCTGCAACCGCCACTGCGCGAACTGGTCGGCGACCATCGCATTGTAATCGGGCGTGCCGGGGTTGCGGGTGCCGTTGGTGCGGAAGAAGGGCGACATCTGGTCGGGGCGATATTCCCTGGCCAGGCTGTCGCGGTTCGACAGCGCGCGCTGCAGCCCCTCGTTGATCTTCTCGCCCGAAAACAGGATTTTTCGCAGGGCGGGCGTATTGGCGACCTGGTCGCACCCGCTCAACAGCGCGCCCGCGCCCAGCGCGCCGGTGGTGAGCAACGCGCGCCGCGTGATGATCCCGCTCATGCCGCTTCCTCCGCGTGATCGTCTGGCACGCGCCACCAGCCGGTCACCATCGACTTCACCTCGGGCCAGGCGCCGGCGAGGATGACGAGCACCAGATGAACGATGATGAACACCACCAGCCCCGACGCCGCGATGAAATGCACCGATCGCGCCGACGCGCGCCCCCCGACCACCGCGAGCAGCCACGGCCACGCCGCGGTCATCGCCGGTGACAGCGCCAGCCCCGACACGATCATCGTCGGGATCAGCCCGAAGATCGTCAGCGCGTAGGACAGCTTCTGGAAGATGTTGAACGCGGTCGGATGCTTCGGGTCATGGAACCGCAGCGCGAGATGTTCCTTGAAATCATGCCAGAGATAGGCGGGCGCAAGCTCGCGCAACCGGATCCGCAGATCCTTCTGGAAGTGCCGGTTGATCAGGCTCGCCACCATGAAGGCGAGCAGGCCGAACCCGAAGACCAGCGCGAACAGCAGGTGCCACCGCCGCGCGATCGCCAGATTATACCCCGCCGGGATCGTCAGGTACGACGGCATGTGCGGCGGGTTGAACCAGGGATGATCCCAGTTCGCGCCATATTCGCCCCAATAGAGATGCGGATGCGCGTTGAGGATCGTCAGCCCGCTACCGATCATGATGACGATCGTCACCGCATTGACCCAATGCCAGATCCGCGTCGCGAGGCGATGCCGATAGACTCGCGTGGCTGGCGGAACAGCCCCGAAGGCGGCGGGTTGAGCTGGAGCTGGCTGGGGTGCGTCGGTCATGCAGATCCCTATTCGCGCCGCGATGCGGCTCGGTTACACCCTAGTCGCTCGCACGCCCCTGCGAAACCGCAAACACTCTTTATAAACCTGAGGCAAGGGCCGTCCGATCATGTCCGACTTGCATTTCTACGAACCGCGCAATGGCCATCGCGACGTCCCCGGCCTCGCGCACGATCCGCTAAACTCGATCGTCGCGCCGCGCCCGATCGGCTGGATCAGCACGCTTGCAGCAGACGGCACGCGCAATCTCGCGCCGTACAGCTTCTTCACGCTGCTCAACTATCGCCCGCCGATCGTTGGCTTCGCCTCGATCGGCTGGAAGGACAGCGTCGCCAATATCACCGCGATGGGCGAGTTCGTCTGGAACCTCGCGACGCGCGACCTCGCCGCGCCGATGAATGCGAGCGCGGCGATGGTCGCGGCGGGGGTCGACGAATTCGAGCTCGCCGGGCTCGAGGGCGCGCCCTCGCGGCTCGTCGCGCCACCCCGCGTTGCGGCGAGCCCGGTCGCGTTCGAGTGCCGCCACACCCAGACACTGCGCTTGCAGGGCATCGATGGCGCCGAGATCGACACCTGGCTGATCCTCGGCGAGGTCGTCGGCATCCACATCGCGCCGCATCTGATCGAGGACGGCGCCTATCGCACCGCCGCTGCCCGCCCGATCCTGCGCGGCGGCGGCCCGGGGGATTATTTCGAGATCACCGAGGACGCGCTGTTCAAAATGCGCCGCCCGGCCTGAACCAGGGATAGCCCCTCACCTTCAGCGGAGGGATTGGGGGTGGGGCTGTGCCTCGCAGAGACCGGTCCAAGCGTTAGATGTCCCCACCCCAATCTCTCCCCTGAAGGGGAGGGGCTTACGCGCATCACCGCGTCGGCACGGGTTCCGGCCCGGAATAATCATAAAACCCCCGCCCGGTCTTGCGCCCGAACCACCCGGCTTCGACATATTTCACCAGCACCGGCGCGGGGCGAAACTTGGGGTCGCCCGTCCCTTCGAACAGCACGCGCGTGATCTCCAGACACGTGTCGAGCCCGATGAAATCGGCGAGCGTCAGCGGCCCCATCGGATGGTTGAGCCCCAATTGGCACGCCAGGTCGATGTCGCGGATCGTCGCCACGCCCTCGCCGAGCGCGAAGCACGCCTCGTTGAGCATGGGCATCAACACGCGATTGACGATGAAGCCCGGCGCGTCGTTAGCGCGCACGACCTGCTTGCCGAGCCGCACCGCATAGGCCTCGACCGTGGCGACCGTCGCATCCGACGTGGCGAGACCGCGGATCAGCTCGATCAGCCCCATTACCGGCACCGGATTGAAGAAATGCACGCCGACGAAGCGCCCCGCATCGGGTGCCGCCTGTGCGAGCCGCGTGATCGGGATCGACGAGGTGTTCGAGGCAAGCACCGCGTCCTGCGACAACACCTTGCCGACCTCGGCGAAGATCGCGCGCTTGATCTCCTCGCGCTCGGTCGCCGCCTCGATGACCAGAAACGCCGGCCCCATCGCCGCGACGCTCTCCACCGGCTCGATCAGCGCGAGCGCGGCATCGCGCGCCTCGGCGGTGATCTTTTCCTTGGTGACCGCGCGGTCGAGCTGCTTGGCGATCCCCGCCTTGCCGGCCTCGGCCCGCGCGAGGTTCATGTCCGAGAGCAGCACACGGTAGCCCGCCTGCGCCGACACCTGCGCGATCCCCGCGCCCATCTGCCCTGCCCCGATGACTCCGACCGTATCCATGCGTCCGCTCCTATCCGTTTGACGCGTCGATAGCGGATTTGGCGCGGCGGGGAAGGTCCTACGGTGCGAGCCGTGCCGCCTGCGCTTCGGCCAGGATCACCGCGAACTTGCCCTCGGCATCGGTCCATTCGGCGATCGGCGTCCAGCCGCCGGCGCGCAGCAGGATCCGAGCATCGCGTGCACCGTATTTGTGGCTGTTCTCGGTGTGGATCGTCTCGCCCGCCGCCATCGTGAAGGGGCGGCCTTCGATCGTGAACGACACGTCCTGCGTCGCTTCGAGATGCATCTCGATCCGCGCACGATCGTCGTTCCAGATCGCGCGGTGGCGGAACTGCTCGACCGGGATCGTACCCGCAAGCTCGCGGTTGATCCGCGTCAGCAAATTGAGGTTGAACGCCGCGGTCACGCCTTGCGCATCGTCATACGCCGCCTCGAGCGTCGCGGGATCCTTGATCCGGTCCATCCCGATCACGAGCATGGCGCCCTCGCCGAGCGATTCCTTCATCGCGCGGAGCAGATCGACCGAGGAATGCGGGATCATGTTGCCGATCGTCGATCCGGGGAAGAAGCCGAGCTTGGGCGTCTGCGCGACCTGCATCGGCAGCGCGATCGGATGCATGAAATCGGCCTCGACCGGCAGCACGGTCAGGCCGGGAAAGGCAGAGGCCAGGCCCGCCGAGGATTCGCGCAGGAAATCGCCCGAAATGTCGATCGGGACATAAGCAGAAGGCGCCACCGCCTGCAGAAGGATCGGCGTCTTGGTCGACGATCCCGAACCGAATTCGACCACTGCCCGGCCCGCGCCCGCCCGCGTCGCGATATCGGATGCGCAATCACGCAGAATCGCGGTTTCGGTGCGCGTCGGATAATATTCGGGGAGGTCGGTGATCTGCTCGAACAGCTCCGACCCCGCCCGGTCATAGAACCAGCGCGCCGGGATCGCGCGCGGATGCGCATCGAAGCCGCGCAATACGTCCTGGCGAAACGCCGGATCGGCCAGCGACGCCTGGCCGTCCTCGATTTCCTGCTTCAACATGTCAGAGATCTTTCGCGAGGCGCACGCCGGTGAATTGCCAGCGCTGATGCGGATAGAAGAAATTGCGATAGCTCGCGCGCAAATGCCCACGCGGCGTGGCGCACGAACCGCCGCGCAGCACGCACTGGCCGCTCATGAACTTGCCGTTGTATTCGCCGACGGCGCCTTCGATAACGCGGAAGCCGGGATAGGGGCGGAACGCGCTGCCGGTCCATTCCCACACGTCGCCGAAGAAAGCCGGGCCGCCGGGCGAGGGGCGCGGCTCGACCGGGCCCGCAGCATCCATCTGGTTGCCGCCGAGCGAATCGTATGCGCTCGCCGCGGCTTCCCACTCGGCTTCGGTCGGCAGCCGCGCGCCAGCCCAGCTGGCATAGGCGTCCGCCTCGTAGAAACTGACATGCGTCACCGGCGCCGCAGGATCGATCGCGCGCCGGCCGTCGAGCCCGAAGCGAGTCCAGCCGCCATCGGTCTGCTCCCAATAGAGCGGCGCGACGATCCGCTCGCGCTTCACCCAGGCCCAGCCGTCCGATAGCCAGTGGCGCGGTTCGGCATAGCCGCCATCGGCGATGAACGCGGCCCATTCGCCGTTGGTCACGGTGCGGTCGGCAAGCGCGTGCGGCGCGAGCAGCGTGGCATGGCGCGGCGCTTCGGCATCGAAGGCAAAGCCGTCGCCGTCATGGCCGATCTCAGCGATACCGGCCGCGCCCTCGATCCAGCCGATCCGCGCGGGCATCGCCACGGGCACCTTGCGCGGCGCGGGCCACACCGAAGGCTCGACCGGATTCTGCGCCATCAGGTGCAGGATGTCGGTGACGAGCAGTTCCTGATGCTGCTCCTCATGGTGGCAGCCGAGCGTGATCAGCGCGCGCGCGCCATCGGGCAGATCGGGCAAGGCGGCGAGCACGGCAGCATCGACATGCGCGCGATAGGCGAGGATTTCGTCTAGCGCCGGTCGCGTCACCATCCCGCGCCGATTGCGCGCATGGCGCTGCCCCTCGGCCTCGTAATAGCTGTTGAACAGGAACGGGAAGCGATCGTCGTACAGCGTATAGCCCGCAACGAAATCGCGCAGCACGAAGGTTTCGAGAAACCACGTCGTATGCGCGAGATGCCATTTGGCGGGCGAGGCGTCGTCCATCGACTGGGCGGTCGCATCGGCATCCGACAGCGGCGCGACCAAGGCGACGGTGAGCGCGCGCACAGACGCAAAGCGGGTCGCCAGATCGGCGGGGTCAGGCTTGGGGGCAATCTGCACTTGCATCGTCATGTCCCCAGTCCCCCGTATACCCCGCATCCCTCGGCAGGAGGCAGATCCGGCGAGGCTGTGAAGCTCATCGCGTCGCGCCGGGTCGCCAAAGAACGTCGCCACCCGCGTTTTGGTTCACTGCGCGGGCCGCAACGAAGAGATAATCCGACAATCGGTTGAGATAGGCGAGCGCGAGCGGGTTGATCGCGACCTCGCGCGCCGCCGTCACGCCGGCGCGTTCGGCGCGCCGAACCGTCGCACGCGCGACGTGCAGCGCGGCCGCAGCAGGCGTACCGCCGGGCAGGATGAAGCTCGTCAGCGGGCTCAGCTCGCTGTTCATCCGGTCGATCTCGTCTTCGAGCCGCGCGACCTGCGACGCGACGATCCGCAGCGCCATGTCGTTGGGCGCGAAATCCGCACCGCCGTCCCCGCCGCCGGGCGTCGCGAGGTCGGCGCCGAGATCGAACAGGTCGTTCTGGATCCGCTCGAGCAACGCCGGCAGCCAGGCGAGTTCGATCCCGCCGTTACGCAGCGCGACCACCGCGACGCCGATGGTGCTGTTCGCCTCATCGACATCGCCGATCGCCGCCATCCGCGCAGCGTCCTTGGGCGTGCGCGATCCGTCGACGAGACCGGTTGTGCCGTCATCGCCGGTACGGGTGTAGATTCGATTGAGCTTGACCATGACGGATCCCCCGAAAGCGAGCGGCTCAGCTCTTGCCGGCGAGCCACATCAGCAGGACGACGAGGAAGATCGCGATCGCCTGGAACATAACGCGATATTGCATCATCTTGTTCGACTGAATCGACGAAGCGGACACGCGATCGCTCGACGTCCCGTCGCGCAGATCCTGGCTGGCGCCGAGCAGGAAAACCACCAGCCCGCGCACAAGGACGACAACCACCGCAATCATCGCGGCGACCAGCAGGATGGTGAGAAATGTGCTCATCGCATCAATCTAGGCATTCACCGCGATAAAGCCAATGCCCGCGCGCAATCGCTCCGCCACCGATGCCCCGTCCTCGCCCGCCAGCCGCAGGCGTTCGAGCGTGGGAGCGTTGGTGCGCTTGGCGAGCCGCGTGCCATCGGCGTCCGCGATCAGCGCGTGGTGGTGATATGTCGGCGTCGGTAGCCCGAGCAGCACTTGCAGCAGGCGGTGGACATGCGTCGCGGCGAACAGGTCGATTCCGCGCACGACGTGGCTGACGTCCTGCGCGGAATCGTCGATCGTCACCGCGAGGTGATAGCTGGCCGGCGCGTCCTTGCGCGCGAGGATGACGTCGCCGTGCGAGAGCGGATCGGCGACGACGGTGCCGGCGATTTCGTCGGTCCATACGAGCGCCGCCGCGCCTCCCCTCCCTGGAAGGGAGGGGATCGAGGGGTGGGTCGGCCCGTAGTGGAGCGCAACGTCCGCCTCGGGCCGCCCCACCCCCAGCCCCTCCCTTCCAGGGAGGGGAGGCGTGAGGGCGACCGCCTTCGCCATATCGATGCGCCACGCAAACCGATCCCCGCGTACCATCCGCGCCGCGCGCATATCGTCGTGCAGCCCCCGGCACGTCCCCGGATACACCGCCTCGGGCCCATGCGGCGCGCTCAAGCTCGCCGCGATTTCGGCGCGCGTACAGAAACACGGATAGAGCAACCCCATCCCCCGCAACCGCTCGAGCGCGGCGGCATAGACATCGAGCCGGGACGACTGGAACAGCACCGGCCCGTCCCACCCCAATCCGAGCCAGCGCAGATCCGCCTCGATCGCCGCGACATGCTCGGCGCGGCTGCGGGTGCCGTCGATATCCTCGATCCGCAGCAGAAACCGCCCGCCCGCAGCACGCGCGCGATCGTGCGCCAGGATCGCCGAAAAGGCATGGCCGAGATGCAGCCGACCCGTCGGGCTCGGCGCAAAACGCGTGACGACGGATGGCATGCGCGCACTTGACCGCGAGTCGGTCGTCGTGCTGAAATCGCAAAAGACGGGTAGCGCTGTCATGACAGCGTCATCCTAATGGGCTTGAAGCCCCGCAGGAAGCGCCACTCAGTGGTAAAGGAGGGGCCGAAGTGTACCATCCCGATCTGATCCGCCACCCCGATGGCTGTCCCGCGCTCGTGCTCAACGCGGACTACACCCCGTTGAGCTATTATCCGCTGTCGGTCTGGCCGTGGCAGACCGCGATCAAGGCGGTGTTCCTCGACCGCGTCGACATCGTCGCCGAATATGAGCGCGAGGTGCGCAGCCCGACGCAGCGGATCAAACTGCCCTCGGTGATCGCGCTCAAATCCTATGTCCGGCCCAGCGCCTTCCCCGCCTTCACGCGCTTCAACCTGTTCCTGCGCGACAAGTTCGTCTGCCAATATTGTGGTGCGGGTAACGACCTGACCTTCGACCATATCGTCCCGCGCGCACAAGGCGGCCGCACGACGTGGGAAAATGTCGCGACCGCCTGCTCGCCGTGCAACCTCAAAAAGGGTGGGCGCACACCGAAACAGGCGGGGATGCCGCTCCATATCGACGCGATTCGCCCGACGAGCTGGCAGCTACAGGAACATGGCCGGCGCTATCCGCCCAATTTCCTCCACGATACCTGGCACGACTGGCTCTATTGGGACGTCGAACTCGAAGCCTGAGTCCGTCAACGGGGCCGGAACGATCGCCCTTGCGCGCCGTTCACCCCTGCAAAGGGAGAAACCGATGCGCCGGCTGATGATCACGACCTGTCTGTTGCTGGTGGCAGGATGCGAATCCAAGCCGAACAATGACGAATATGCTGCCAATTTCGTGCCGCCGACGCTGCTCAAGCGCGCCGAATACGAAACCGCGCTCGAAGCACGCTGGACCCGGCTAGACCGCAACCTCGACGGCGCGATCGAACAGTCCGAGGTCCCGGTGAAATATGCCAAGCGGCTGAACGCGCTCGATGCCGATCATGACGGCAAGATCTCGCACCGCGAATTCATCGGCGGCAGCCTTGCGCGCTTCGACCGTGAGGATAGCAATCACGACGGCCTGCTGACCAATGTCGAGAGCAGCACCGCGCGCAAAGCCGAGGACGCCGCCGACGCCGCATCCGCGACGACCGCGGCGAAATAACCGACAGGCGATTGACCGCGCTGCTGCCGCAATGCAGCATCGCGGCATGGCTGACCTCCCCGGAATCGCAAACAATCCCGACATCCGTTTTCTGGGCAAATTGCTCGGCGACGTGATCCGCAATTATGGCGGCGAAGCGCTCTACGCGCGGACCGAATCGATCCGCACCGCCTCGGTCGATCGGCACCGGACCAAAAATGGCGACAGCGGTCCCGAGAGCGATCTCGGGCTCGACGCGCTGAACCTCGACGAGACACTCGATTTCGTGCGCGGCTTCATGCTCTTCTCGATGCTCGCCAATCTGGCCGAGGATCGCCAGGGCGTCACCGCCGAGCAGGGCGCCGACGTCGCCGCCGCGCTCGAACGCCTCGCCGGCGAGGGGATCGACAAGGCGCAGGTGATGGACCTGCTCGGCCACACGCTGATCGCCCCGGTACTCACCGCGCACCCGACCGAAGTGCGCCGCAAGTCGATGATCGATCACCGCAACCGGATCGCCGCCTTGATGCGGCTGCGCGATGCCGAGGTGACCGAAACCCCCGATGGCGACGATGTCGAGGAAGCGATCCTGCGCCAGATCGCCTTGCTGTGGCAAACCCGCGTACTGCGGCGCGAGCGGCTCTACGTCACCGACGAAGTCGAGATCGCCCTCTCCTATCTCCGCGACGTCTTCCTGCCCGCGCTTCCTGCGCTCTATCAGCGCTGGGACCGCGCACTCGGCGAGCGTGTGCCGAGCTTCCTCAAACCCGGCAGCTGGATCGGCGGCGACCGCGACGGCAATCCGTTCGTCACCGCCGAAAGCCTCAAGGCAGCCCTCGCCAAGGCGAGTGAGGCGGTGCTCGGTTACTATATGGATGCGGTCCATGCGCTCGGCGCCGAACTGTCGATATCGACCCAGCTTGCACCCGCCGACGATGCGGTGATCGCGCTCGCCAATGCCAGCGGCGACACCGCCGAGAGCCGCAGCGACGAACCCTATCGCCGCGCGCTGTCGGGAATCTATGCCCGCCTCGCGGCGACGCATCTCGCGCTGACCGGCAAGCCCGCGCCGCGTGCCGCTGCGCTCAAGGGCGAGCGCTATCCCGATCCGCAGGCGTTCCGCGCCGATCTCGTGACGATCGCGCGCGCCTTGCGCCACGATGGCGGCGCGCTGTCGTCGGGCGGGGCGCTCGGCCGGTTGATCCGCGCGTGCGAGACCTTCGGCTTCCATCTGGCCACGCTCGACCTTCGGCAGAACAGCGCCGTCCACGAGCGCGTCGTCGCCGAACTGCTCAAGGTGGCGGGCGTCGAGGGCGATTACCTGTCGCTCAACGAATCGCAGCGTGTCTCGCTGCTGCGCCACGAACTGTCGAACGCGCGTCCGCTCGCCAGCCCGTTCGCCGATTATTCGGACGAGACCAAGTCCGAACTCGCGATCGTCCGCGCCGCGGCCGACGCGCATGCCACATACGGCCCGGCGTGCATCGTCCAGCATATCGTCTCGATGGCGCAATCGGTGTCCGACCTGCTCGAGCTCAACATCCTGCTCAAGGAAGTCGGCCTCTACCGCGGGGGAGAGAACCCGAGTGCCGCGATCATGGCAGTGCCGCTGTTCGAGACGATCGGCGATCTCGAGGCCGCGCCCGGCATCATGACCGAATGGTTCTCGCTCCCCGAGGTGCGCGGCATCACCGCGGCGCGCAGCTTCCAGGAAGTGATGATCGGCTATTCCGACAGCAACAAGGATGGCGGCTATCTCACCTCGACCTGGAGCCTGTCGAAGGCCTCGACCGCGCTGAAGGGCGTGTTCGCCGGGGCCGGGGTGGGCATGCAGCTGTTCCACGGCCGCGGCGGTGCGGTCGGGCGCGGCGGCGGCTCGGCCTTCGCGGCGATCCGCGCGCAGCCGTCGGGCACCGTCCAGGGCCGCATCCGCATCACCGAGCAGGGCGAAGTGATCGCGGGCAAATACGGCACGCGCGAAAGTGCGATCACCAATCTCGAGGCGATGGCCTCGGCGACGTTGCTCGCCAGCCTCGAACCCGATGCGCTGTCGGCCGCCGATACGCAGCGTTTCTCGGCGGCGATGGACACGCTCTCGGCCTCGGCCTTCGCGGCGTATCGCGACCTGGTGTATGGAACCGAGGGCTTCCGCACCTTCTTCCGGCAGATGACGCCGATCGTCGAGATCGCCGGCCTCAAGATCGGCAGCCGCCCGGCGAGCCGCACCAAGTCCGACAAGATCGAGGATCTGCGCGCGATTCCCTGGGTCTTCAGCTGGGCGCAGGCGCGCGTGATGCTGCCGGGCTGGTACGGCGTCGGCCAGGCGCTCGACGCTTTCGAGGACAAGGGCCTGCTCGCCGAAATGGCGCAAGGGTGGCCGTTCTTCGCCGCGAGCCTCGCCAATATGGAGCAGGTCATCGCCAAGTCCGACATGGACATTGCCGCCCGCTACGCGACGCTGGTCGAGGACCGGGCGCTGGCCGATGCGATCTTCCCGCGGATCGTGACGGGGTGGCAGCAGGCGCATGACGGTCTGCTCGCGGTGACCGGCCAGTCGCGGCTGCTCGAGGCGCATCCCGCGCTCGACGCGTCGATCAGGCTGCGGCTGCCCTATATCGAGCCGCTCAACCTGCTCCAGATCGAACTGATCAAGCGCCGCCGCGCGGGCGACGAGGACGAGCGGATCGGCGAAGGCATCCTGCTGTCGATCAACGCGATCGCGACCGCGCTGCGCAATTCCGGATAATCCTCCCCCGCGTAGCGGGGGAGGGGGACCCTGAGCATTTAGCGAAGGGTGGAGGGGGCCGCGCCACGAGCGGTGCGCTCGCGGAGAGGCCCCCTCCGTCAGCCTGCGGCTGCCACCTCCCCCGGTGCCCGGGGGAGGATTGCGTTACGCGACCGCCGGCCCCCCGGTCGCCACCGGCGCATCGACCACCTCGCCGCGCGAATACAGCCCGGTCAGAATCCCCGCGCCGATCACATGCCCCGCCATCGCGTTGAGCACCGCGCCACGCCCCGGCCCGTCGCCGAGATCCTCGGGCAAGCAATCGAGCGCGAACAGCTGGAAGACGTAGCGATGCTCGCCATGCCCGCTGGGCGGATCGGGCGCGAGCCAGCCTTGCGACAGGAACGAGTTGATCCCGATCGCACCCGCCGCGCCATCGGCCGCGATCGCGCCCTCGGCGAGGCCGGTGGTCGCGACGTTCATGCCCCACAGGATCGCATGCACCAGCGGCGCGGGGGTCGGCGAATCGGCGTCCTCGACGATCAGTGCGAGGCTCTGCGTGCCCGCTGGCGCGTCGGTCCATTGCAGCGGCGGCGAAACGCCCTCCCCGTCCGCGGTGAAGCGCACAGGCATCTCGGCAAAGTCGCCGAACGCCGGGCTGCTCAGCGCGATCTCGACCGCGCCGATCCCGAGCGATGGATGGACGATCGCAAGATGCTCGGCGCCGGCGCGGACACCGCGCAGGCTGGCGCCAAGCCATTCGGGGACATGTTCGAGCATCGCTGGTCCTTTCGAAACCGTATCCCGTTCAAGCCCTTGGTGCGCCAACAGGTTCCGCCCGCGTCACAAAAACGGCGCGGCGATCTCCTCGCGGACACGCGCCAGCCGCCCGGTGGCGCGGTCGAGCATCGCCCAGGTCGTCACCGCCTCGACCTTCACCTTGCCGTCCGCGCCGGTGAAACGCACGTGCCGGTCGAAGCGCGCGCCCTTGGGCGGGGCGGCAATCCAGGTCTCGCCCGTCACCGTCTCACCAACGCGCACATTGCCGCGATAGTCGATCTCGTGCCGCGTCACGACCCAGACATACGCCGCCTGATGCTCGGCCGGCGCAAGCGCGACCCAGTGCGCCACCGCGATCTCCTGGATCCAGCGCACCCACACCGCATTGTTGACATGGCCGAGTTCGTCGATGTCGGCCGGGCTCGCGGTGATGATCTGGGTGAAGCGCGTCATGCGTCGCGCTGTGCTCGCGATCGCCACCAATGCACGCCCCCGACGATCGCCGCGATCGCGACGATCCCGCCCGCGAGATACAGTACGGCGTGGCCGTGCGGCATGAAACGCTCGATCAGTTTCTCGAAACTGTGCCCGAACAGATAGCCGATCCCGGTGAAGGCGATCCCCCACACAATCGCCGCGATCGCGTTGATGAGCACGAACAGCCGGGTCTCGACCCTGGTCGTGCCGATCGCGATCGGGCTGATCGTGCGGAAGCCATAGATGAAGCGGAAGGCGAAGATGAAGCCGATCGGATAGCGTTCGAGCAGACCGAGCGCGCGTGCGAAGAGCGGTCGCTTTTGCTGGCGTTTCACCCAAGCCTTGCCGCGGAAATAGCGGCCGGCGCTGAAGAAGATCTGATCGGCGACGAACGACCCCGCCGCCGCCGCCGCCATCGCGCCGGGGAGCGGCAGCAGACCCTTGTGCGACAGCAAGCCGCCAGCGATCACCACCGTCTCGCCTTCGAGCCCGGCGCCGAGGAATAGCGCGGCAAGACCGTATTTCGCGATGATCGTTTCGATCGACACTAGCGTATGCCGCCTCTTGCTTGAGCCACCACCGTCATCCCCGCGAAAGCGGGGATCCCGCTTCTTCTTCTTGGACACCGCGAGGTAGCGGGACCCCCGCTTCCGCGGGGGTGACGAGAAGAGCAGCCGGTGGCATCCCGATCACCCCTCGACGCCCAATTGCCACAGCACGAAAGCATGCTCCTCGGCCGCCTCGCGCAAGCTTTCGAAGCGTCCCGACTTGCCCCCATGCCCCGCGCCCATGTTGGTCTTGAGCAGCAGCACATTGCTGTCGGTCTTCACGCTGCGCAGCTTGGCCGCCCATTTCGCGGGCTCCCAATAGGTCACGCGCGGATCGTTGAGGCCTCCGCTAATGAACATCGGCGGATAGGCCTGCGCCTTCACCTGGTCGTACGGCGAATACCCGCGGATCAGCTCGAACGCTGCGGCATCCTCGATCGGATTGCCCCATTCAGGCCATTCGCCGGGCGTCAGCGGCAGCTCGGCGTCGAGCATCGTGTTGAGCACGTCGACGAACGGCACGTCGGCGATCACCGCGCCCCACAATTCGGGATCCGAATTGACCACCGCACCCATCAGCTCGCCGCCGGCCGAGCGGCCCGCGATCGCGATCTTGCCGGCCGAGGTCCAGCCGCCCGCGATCAACCCCTTCGCCACATCGACGAAATCGTTGAAGGTGTTGGCGCGCTTTTCGAGCTTGCCGTCGAGATACCATTGCTGGCCGAGGTCGTCGCCGCCGCGGATATGCGCGATCGCATAGGCAAAGCCGCGATCGAGCAGCGACAGCCGCCCGGTCGAGAAGCCCGGCGGGATCGCATAGCCGTACGCGCCGTACGCATAGAGATAGATCGGGCGGCTGCCGTCGCGCGGGAAATCCTTGGGATAGACGATCGAGACCGGCACCTCGGTGCCATCGCGCGCGGTGATCTTGAGCCGCTCGGTGCGATATTTGTCGCCGTCATAGCCCGACGGGATTTCCTGCACCTTGAGCGTGGTCAGCGTGCCCGTCGCGACGTCGTAATCATATTCGGTGCCCGGCGTGACCATCGATTCATAGCCGACGCGCAGCACGTCCATCGCATATTCGGGATTGTTGCCGAGGCCCGCGTCGTAGCTCGCCTCGGGAAAGACGATCCGCTGCGGCGCGATGGCGCTGTCGTAGCGGTGGATCTCGATCTGATCCAACCCGTCCTCACGCCCATCGACGATGAAGAAATCGCGGAAGCAGTCGATCCCGGTCATGTAGAAATGCCGCGACGGACCGATCTTCTCGACCCACTCGCCCGGCGCCGAGATATGCGCGGTGCACAGCCGGAAATTGGGATCCACGTCATTGGTGTGGATGAACAGCGTGTCGCCGTGCATGTCGACATCGTACTCGCGCCCCACCTTGCGCGGCGCAACGCACAGCGGCGTCGCGAGCGGGTCGGTCGCCGGGAGCAAATAGATCTCGCTCGTGACATGGTCGCCGCTCGACAGCACGATCCATTTGCGGTCGCTGGTTTCCGACACGCCGACGCGGAAGCCCTCATCGGCTTCCTTGAACAATTCGACATCGTCGGCGACCGGCGTGCCGAGCCAGTGCAGCCGCGCATTGTCGGTGCGCCACTGCTCGTTGGCGAGGCCGTAGAGGAAACCCTTGTCGTCGGCGGTCCAGACGATTTCGGAGAGCATGCCGGGGATGACGTCGGGCAGATGGTCGCCGCTCGTCAAATCCTTGACGCGCACCTCGAACCGCTCCGAGCCATTGTCGTCGATCGCATAGGCGAGCAACCGCCCGTCGTTCGACACCGAAAAGGCGCCTAGCCGGAAATATTCCTTGCCCTCGGCGAGGGCGACCTCGTCGAGGATCAGGTCGGGAGCCCCCCCGCCGACCGGCTTGCGCCACCATTTGCGATATTCGCCGCCGGTCTCGAACGAGGTCCAGTACAGCCAGTCGCCATCCTTCTGCGGCACCGACGAATCGTCTTCCTTGATGCGCCCCTTCATCTCGGCATACAGCCGGTCGATCAGCCCCTTGTGCGGCGCCATCACGCCTTCGAAATAGGCGTTCTCGGCCGCGAGATAGGCGAGCACGTCCTTATCGTCGACCTCGGGGTAATTGGGGTCCTTCAGCCACGCATAGGGGTCTTCGATGGTCTGCCCATGCGCGGTGAAGCTATGGGCGCGGGTCTGGGCGACGGGCGGGGTAAGATCGGTCATCCCCGATCCCTACCCGCTCCTGCCCGGACAAGTCGAGATGTGCGCGACGCCGATCAGGCGGAGACGAGCGGCCCGGCCGCCCGGTCGGTGAGACGCACGAGCGTCCCCGGCGCAGCAAGTGCGGGCGCGCCTTGCGCGCGGCGCGCGCCATTTGCCCGCCGGTCGAACGCCACGCGCACGTCGCGCTCGCGGCGATCGTGACGGAAAGCGCCGGCATGCCCCGCCAGCGCCGCAATGCGCTGCGCCAGCGACGCCGCCGCACCCAGGGTCTGCTCGACCATCGCCGCATTCTGCTGTGCGATCCCGTCGAGCTGGTGCACCGCACCCTTGATCTCGCCGATCGCGGTCGCGAGCGCGGCATTGTCGTCGGCAATGCCCCGCATCAGATCGGCGGCTTCGGCGCAGCGCGCGAGGATCGTTTCGAGCGCGCCATCGACCTGGCCGACCGCACCGACCGCGACCCCGACTTCGTCCTGCGTCGTGCTGAGCTGAACCCGCGCGCGCTTCGCCTCGTCCTCGGCGCGCATCGCCAGCGTCGAGACGAGATCGGCGACCACCGCGAATCCCCCGCCCGGCATCACCCGCGCGCCCCGCCTCGACCGCGGCGTTCATCGCCAGCACGCGTGTCTGGAAGGCGATCTTGTCGAGCCCCTCGATCACGTCGTCGATCCCCGCCGTGCTCGTCGATACGCGGCGCATCGCCTCGATCGCGCCATCGGTGCGCTTGCGCACGTCGCCTGCCGCGGCGAGCGTCTGTTGCGACCCTTGCGACGATTGCGCGGCGGCCTGTGCGGTGATGCGCAACCGTGCGTTCATCCGCTCGATCGAGGCGGAAGTCTGTTAGATCGCGGCGGCGCTGCTTTCGGTGCGCTGCGCGAGATCACCGGCCGCCCGCGCGATCGATTCGGACGTGACGTTGATGGCGTTCGTCGTCTCGACCACGGTGCGCACCATCGTGCGCAGCGTATCGACCGCGCGGTTGAGGTCGGCCTGGACGCCGGCGTAGCTTGGCGAGAAATCGACCGAAATGCTGTGGCGCAGGTCGCCCGATGCCATCGCGCGCAGCACCTGGCCGAGCGCGTCGGCGATGAAGGTCTGCTCGGCGCTCGTGCGGGCATCCTGGGCGGCGCGGTCGCTTGCGGCGCGGCGGAAGACATCGACCGCGCGCGCCATGTCGCCGAGTTCGTCGGCGCGGTCGCCATACGGGACAGCGCGATCGGTACCCTGCGCAATTGCGATCGTCACGTCGATCACACTGGCGAAAGGGGCCATGATCTTGCGCCGCAGATAGACCCCGCGCCGATCGCCGTTGCGAGCACCATCGCCGCAAGCGCGAGCAAGGCGATCGACGCGGTCGCCACGATCCAGTCGGAGCGCGCCTTCAGCATCGTCTGATGCTGCCGGGCGAGCGTCACCGCGCGGTCGATCAGCGCGCGGTGCGCGGCATACTCGGCCGAGACGCGATCGTAGCTGGCGCGGACCGCCGCGGCATCGCCCGCGCGCACCGCGGCCGTCAGCTGCTCGACGCCGTTTCAGAAGCGCCGCGCCGGCGCGTCGGCTTCGACCGTGAGCGCGCGCACCAGGGCCGGGTCGAGCTTCGCCGCGGTCCAATAGGCATGGCGCGCGTCATAGGCGCGCCGCAGCGCCGCCAGCCGTGTAGCGCGCAGTTCGATCTGTTCGGGATGGTTGGCGAGCAGCGTCGCCTCGAGAAATGGCTCGAGCACATATTCGAGCGGCGGCAGGATATCCGCGACAAAGTCCGAGGAGGACTGGATTTCGCTTGAAACCGGGCCACCGATCCGGACCAGGTTGATACTATAGGCGGAGACCGCGATCGCCAGCAGGACGGTCGTGATGATCAATACGCTGCCGAGTTGGAGGCGCTTGGCGATCGACATGGCGAGACATCTCTTCCGGAGAAACCGACACGCTCATTATAGCGGGTGCGCGGACCGGCCGGGCGCGCCTGCGCATCATTCTGGTCGGGCCTGTTGCGCCCGCGCGCAATCTGCCAAGGTCGCGCGACGTCGCGACCGATCCCGCTGGGTTGGGCCGCCCCGCCACCGCCGCTCTTGTTTCCAGCAGCCACGAGAAAAGTGCATGTCGATCCACTCCACCCGCCTCGCCGCGCTTCGCGCGCACCTCCAGCAATCGCGCCTCGACGGATTCGTCGTTCCGCTGACCGACGAACATATGAGCGAATATGTCGGCGCCTATGCGCAGCGGCTCGCCTGGCTGACCGGCTTTCAGGGCTCGGCCGGGAGCGCGGTCGTGCTTGCCGATAGCGCCGCGATCTTCACCGACGGGCGCTACACGCTGCAGGTACGCGAACAGGTCTCCGCCGCCGACTTTGAGTATGTCGCCGTCCCCGCGACGAGCATCGCCGCCTGGCTCGGCGCGCATGCGCCCGCCGGCGGGCGGATCGGCTACGATCCGTGGCTCCACACCCGCGCCTGGGTCGAGGAAGCGCGCGCCGCGCTCGCCGCGCGCGGTGCCGAGCTGATCGCGGTCGATGCCAATCCGATCGATGCCGTCTGGAGCGACCGCCCGGTCGCCTCGGACGCGCCGCTCGTCGTGCAGGACGAGGCGCGCGCCGGCGTCGGCTCGGCCGCCAAGCGCGCACAGATCGCCGACTGGCTGGCCGAGACCGGCGCCGATGCGGTGGTGCTGACCGCGCTCGATTCGATCGCCTGGGCGCTCAACGTGCGCGGCGGCGACGTCGCGCACACGCCGGTCGCTTTGGCCTATGCGATCGTCGATGCCGACGGCACCGCCGATCTGTTCGTCGCCCCCGAAAAGGTCAGCGACGCGGTCCGCCAGCACCTCGGCAATGCGATCCGGCTCCACCCGCGCGCCGCCTTTGCCGAGGCGCTCGGCCGCTATGCCGGCAAGACGATCGCTGCGGACCCCGAGCGCGCGGTCGCGGCGATCTTCGATCGGCTCGATTCGGGTGGCGCCACGGTGCTCGCGCTGCGCGACCCGGTGGTACTGACCAAGGCGGTCAAGAACCCGGTCGAGATCGCCGGTCACCGTACCGCCTCGGCACGCGACGGTGCCGCACTCGCCAAATTCCTGCGCTGGGTCGAGGCCGAGGCGCCCAAGGGCGGGCTCGACGAACTGGCGTGCGTCGCAAAGCTGCAGGCGTTCCGCGAGGCGACGGGCGTGTTGCTCGACACCTCGTTCGATACGATCTCGGCGACGGGCGCGCACGGCGCCAGCCCGCATTACCATTCGACCCCCGAATCGAACGCGCCGCTCGAACTGGGGCAGCTCTATCTCGTCGATTCGGGCGGGCAATATGCCGACGGCACGACCGACCTGACGCGCGTCCTACCGATCGGCGAGCCGACGGCCGAGGTGCGCGATCGCTTCACGCGCGTGCTGCAGGGCCATATCGCGCTGGCGACGGCGGTCTTCCCGCTCGGGACGACGGGCGCGCAGCTCGATCCGTTCGCGCGGCGGCCGTTATGGGCGGTCGGGCTCGACTATGCGCATGGCACCGGCCACGGCGTCGGCGCCTATCTCTCGGTCCATGAAGGCCCGCAGCGCATCGCCCCGCCGAGCTATCCCGGCGGCGGCCCCGCCGAGCCGCTGCGCGCCGGGATGATCCTCTCGAACGAGCCCGGCTATTACAAAGCGGGCGAATACGGGATTCGAATCGAGAATCTGATCCTGGTCGAGGACCGCAGTTTCGACGGCGGCGCGCCGATGCTGGGATTCGAGACGCTGACCTTCTGCCCGATCGAGCGCTCGCTCATTGTCGCCGAGATGCTCAGCGCGGCCGAACGCGCATGGCTCGATTCGTACCATGAGCGCGTCGTCGCGGTGATCGGCGCGCATCTCGATGCCGACGAGCGCGCCTGGCTCGACGCGAAATGCGCACCTATTTCGTGACGTCGTCGTCGCGCGGCGCGGTGTCGAGTGCCCGCTCGCGCCCCTTGCGGCGCTTGAGGTTCTCGCGCAGCGCCGCGGCGAGCCGCGCGGCTTTTTCGTCGTCTTTGCTGCCCATCTGTCACACGCTCCTTGACAATCCCCGCGCCAACGGGTCTTAGGCCGCTTCCGCAGACGCCGTAAGGTGCTTTGCGGACATGCTGCCGTAGCTCAGTGGTAGAGCGCATCCTTGGTAAGGCTGAGGTCGTGAGTTCAATCCTCACCGGCAGCACCAGTTTCCCCCTTGTATATCAAGGGCGTGGGCAAGAGCGGCGGCGATCTTAGCGCTTAGTTAGATCGCCGCCCTCTTCCGACCAAGCAGATCAGTGTCGCCGCGCACACAGATGCGCAACAGCACCAGCCTTCGGCAGCGCGTGCTCGATGCGTTCGCGACAGCGATCTTCTCAAGTTTATGACAGCGAGAACTCTGTGGCGGCGCGCGGCAACGAAGCGTTCAAAGCGATCTCTGGCTCAAGGCCGTTTGCCTGGTAGCTGCCACGCGGTCTGCGTTCGCATAAGACCGTGTCCGACTTGATCCGACGGCTGGCGGCATCACCTGCCATTGCCCCGGTCAGATGGCGCAGCCTCTTGATCGCATTCCCAATGCGAATTCGTATGCGTATCCCTCGATCATGGCTCGCCGACGACCCAGCCTGCCGTCGCGACGCGCAGTTTCCCATCGAGATCGGCCTGGCGGAGATACAGGCGAAGATCGCGCGACAACCGACCGATCTCGCTGCCGCGGCGATGCATCGCGGTGCCGTTGACGCGCTCGACCAACGCCAACAGGCGCGTTGCGGCTTGCTCGATCGCTTCGCGCGCGAATAACGTCGTCGTGACCGCCTCCGCCGGGGATGCTTGCAATGCTTCCACAGCCAGGCAGGCCGACCTGGCCCATAACACGGCGCCCCTCGCCTCCATCGCGAGATGCCCGAGACGATGCGCGGCAAGGGGGTCGTCGCGGCTGCCGGTGCGGTCGATCTGGCGCGCGGTCAAGCGCGCCAACCGCTCCATCGCGCCGGCATAGCAAGCGCATAACCGCCACACCCCGCCATTGAAATCGGGCTCGATGAACAGCGCGTCGACCGCGCCGAGGCAATCGGCCGGACCCGCCGGGAGCCCCGTACAATCGAACCGGCCCGACCGGCTGCCGACCATGCCGTCGACGTCCCAATCGAAGATCTCGCCGCGCGCCGCATCGGTCGCATCGATCACCACCATCCGCAGCCCATCCGCGACGCGCGCGGTGACGATCGCGTGCGTCACATCGCCGAGCCCCGAAGCAAACGTCTTGACCCCCGCCAACAGTCCATCGGCATCGATCGTGACCGGTCGGTCGCGCTCCGCGCCCCAGACGCCGAGGATCGAGCCCGCCGCAACCGCGGCGCAGACGCGCGCCTGCTGGTCTTGATCCCCGTAGCGCAGGAAGAGCTTGATCGCGTTGACGTGCCCTTCGTAGATCCGCGCCAGCGGGAGGCTGGCGCCGCCCAGCGTCGCCAGCAACGCGAGCATCGGCTCGGCGCCGTCCGCGCTGGTGCCCCAGCCTCGGCCACCGCGATCCACGGGCAACGGCGCCGAGAGCAATCCGGCGTCGGCGAGCAGCGCGAGTTCGACGGCCGGACCGCGCAAGCCGCGATCGAGCGCTTCGTCGCCCGCACGGATCGCCGCGAGAGTGTCATCGGCCAATATCGGGTCAGGCATTCGAGGCTATCCAGTCGCGCAGGCGGTCGATTTCGGAAGGGAGGTCGGCCGGGCGCAGCCGGGGGGCGATATGGGATTTGCGCGCAGTCGCCGCCCATGCGCTGCCGAAGGTCGTGCCATCAACCGCATCGGCACGCCATGCAGCGCGCGCCGCCCGGCGTGCACGCCACAGCGCGATCAACGCGTCGGCGGGGACGAGGTGATCGTCGCACAGATAGTCGGCCGAAAGCCGTTGGCGTAGCGCGTCGGCCATGCCGCCGCCGGCGCGTCCTATCAGGCGCGCCGAGGCCGTGACGTGCGGCGCGCGATCGTGGCGGATGCGTCCATCGGCATGCTCCACTGCGGCCAGCAGCGCGCGGTCTTCGCCGGTCGCCAGCGCGGGCACTCCGCCGACCCGCTCGAGCATCGCGCGGGTTATGCCGAGATTGGCGCCGCAGCGTTGGGCGTGGCGGGGGGCGAGGTCGTGTGCGACGGGATCGAAAAGCGGCTCGGCTTCGGCGATCAGGCCGAGATAGGTCCATTCGAGCTCGCCGATCCGCAGCGCGGCCACGGGGTGGAGCGACAATTCGGACCAGTCCGCGCTGACCCGCCCGGCCACCGCATCGGCGCCGCGCGCAAAGGCGGCGCGATGCGCGCGGACCCAGTCGCGATCGACGACGCAGTCGGCATCGGTGGTCAACACGATCGTCCCATGCTGCGCGGCCTGCGCCATCGCCATGCGGCGCGCGGCGCCCGCGCCGCGTTCGTGATCGGCGAAGCGGTGTTCGATGACATCGACCCGGATCGCACGCGGCGCGCGTGCGATCGCGGCGGTCGCATCGCTGCAATTGTTGGCGACGACGACCGCGACGATCGGCCCGGGATCGTCCTGCGCGGCGAGCGAATCGAGGCATCGCCCGATCCGGTTGGCTTCATCGTAGGCGGGTATCGCGATGGCGACGATGGCGCTGCTCATATCCGGGCCATCACGTCGATCCGCAGACGCTCGGTGCGTTCGGCGTGGATCCGCGTCCAGCCAGGGAGATGCGCGATCGCGATCTCGGCAGCCATCTCGCCGGTTATGACGGTCTCGGTTTCGCCGAGATAACTGGCCAGGAAGATGCGGGCATCGGGCATCGCGGACTGCTCGATCGCGGCCATCAGCGCGACGACACCGTCGAGGCCGAGATAATAGAGCATGTCGCTCGCGACGATCAGGTCGAAGCGCGCGTCGGGCATCTCCTGCGGCATCGTCCGCTGCTCGAGCACGACGTTCGCGCGCGCACCGATGCGATCGCGCGCGGCACTCAGCGCGGCCTGCGAAGCGTCGGTCGCGAGCAACCGGTCGCACAGCGGCGCGAACTGCTCGGTCAGCGCGCCGTTCGCGCAGCCCAGTTCGAGCGCGGAGCGATAGCGGCGCCCGGCCAGCGCGGCGATCGTCCGCTGGAAACGATCGCGCTCATAGGGCTCGCTGTCATAGCGCCACGGATCGGGCGACTGCGTGAACAGCGAATCGAAATGCGCGGCAGGGATCGCGTCGTTGCTCCGGTCGAGGCGATCATAGGCGGTCCGCACATATTCGACCGTGGTGAACGCGTCGCAAATGTCGGGCGCGAGCGAAAATCCCGCGACCGGGTCGAGCTGGCTCCGGTGACAGGCGAGGGCTGCGCGCTTACGCTCGGCGAAGTCCCCGACCGCGATGGCGTCATAGCCGGTCGGGTCGAACCGGCGGTCGACCCGCTGGCTCACCGGCATGACCTGGAGCACCCGGCCGATCCCCGAGCCAATGATGCGGCTGGCGAGGCCGAACGCCGCCTTGTGATCCGGGTGCCCGTCGGCTGGATCGGTGACGAGGATCGTATCGGGCGCCACCTCAGCGACAAAATCGGCGAGCGCCGACATTCGGGAGGGGGAGATCGCGGTGCTCGACAGCCCGCCATCGGGTTGGTCCAGGAACAGGAGGGCGGGGACATATCCCAGCATTTGCTCGAGCCCGGCGCGGCATTCGTCGCGACGCGTGTTTGCCAGAGTCTCGGCGTCGCGCCCGGGGTCGGACGCCGCGCCGTTGGTGGCCACGACGACGGCGATCCGCGCACCGGACTGTGCAGCGCGCGCCATGATCGCACCCGCGCCCAGGATCTCGTCATCCGCATGCGGCGCTATGACGAGCAGCGATGCGGTCATGCGAGCCCTGCCACGATTGCGTCGAGCCGATCGCGCGTAGCGGGTGTCAGGGCTATGTCGGTCGCGACGACCAGGGGTTGCGGCAGCGACGCGAACGCGATGCCCATGTCGGCGAGATCGATCGGAACCGGCGCGGGGGATGTCCCGGGACGCCAGTCGGCGATCCGCTGCCATAAGGCGGCGCGATCGTTCCGGCGCCGGGTGCTCGAATAGCCCGTCGCGCCTGTGGCTGTCAGGCTATCGGGCTGCTCGTATTTGTCGAGCAGGACATCGTCGATGAACCAGATATGCGCGCCCGCCATAAGCGCGCGGTTCCGCAGGTCGCGATCTTCCTCGACGCTTTCGGCATAGCCGCCGATCCGGACGAACAGGTCACGCCGGAACAGCCCGCTGTTGATCAGCACCCAGTCGCCGGGCGGTCCTGCGGAGAATTGCAGATTGGGGAAGAAATCCTCGACCAGCGACAGCGTGCGGGCGATCCGCGCCGCGCGACCGTCGGCCGAAAGGAAGCGATGCGCGGTCAGCACCAGATCGAGCTCGGCCGGCGCATCCGCGACCTGGCCGCCGCCTGCGAGATGCCAGGGCGCGCAATCGGCAGCAACGAGACCGGAGCGCGAGAGCGTGCGCTGTTGGCGGAGCAGTTTGTCGACATGGGGAATGTCGTCGGAATCGTGGAAGGTGATCGCGTCGAACGCAAGAAGCGCGAGCGCGACGTTCTTGGCAGCCGCCGTGCCGAGGTTCCGCTCGAGCTTGATGTAGCCGAAGCGGGGATGGCCGAACCAGCGCGCGCACGCGGCTTGGGTCTCATCGGTCGATCCATCGTCGATCACGACGACGCTGACGTCATGCTGCGACTGCGCCAGCGCTGCCTCGACCGCGCGTACGATCTGCTGCGCGCGCTGGTAGGTCGGTATCGCTATGAGACTTTGCATGGGCTGCCTGACATCGGGAGAACCAGACCGGTCCGGGCGATCCAAACGCGCCCGGATTCGACACTGCCGCTCTGCGGTATTTTGTCTTCGGCGCGCATTTTCGACCTCCACATCACCGCTGAACGCGTGTCGCGCGAATTCGACGCCTCGGGCCGTGAACGCAGGGCGATGTCATTCGTCGAAATGCCCGCCCACCAAAGAGTACGAGCCTTCGCGCTGATGCAAATCAATATAAAATCCGCGGCAATTGGGTCTCGAACGCGCAACCACAACATGAACCCTGCGTTAATATGGTCGGTTCCGTCAGGAGCGCCTATCCCTTGACTTGAGGTTTTCCGTCCCTTGTTCATCATGTCGATTGCCCTTGGCGGGTGCCTGAAAGGCCCGCCCATCGAATTCGGCCTGACCGAAGATACCGGCGGACATATCACCTATGCGCTTGGGGCCGCGCAGGCGCTGGCGGCGCGCAGCGATGTCGACAGGGTCGAGATCGTCACGCGCCTGATCGAGGACGTCGGCCTAGGCGCGGCCTATGCGGTCCCGTTCGAGCCGATCACAGACAGCCTCGCGATCCGTCGCATCGGGACCGCGGATCGGCGCTATCTCTGCAAGGGCGCTGCAGCGGCCGATCGTCCCGCTTTCGCCGCGGCGTTGATCGCGCATATCGCGACGCTCGAGCGGCGGCCCGATGTGATCCATGCCCATTTTGCCGATGCGGCCGACGTCGCCGCGCTGGTTCGCGATCGTTTCGGCATCCCCTTCGTATACACCGCGCACTCGCTCGGCATCGACAAGGCGAACTGCGCGTCCGGGCCGAGCGAGGCGATGGCATCGCGGATCGGCGAGGAGAACCGGGCGATCGCCGCGGCGGATGCGATCGTTGCATCCTCGCGCGACGAGGCTGAGCGGCAGCTGATGTCGTATCCCGCGGCTTGCCCCGCAAAGATCCACTGTGTGCCGCCAGGGGCCGGTCTCGATTATGCCACGCCGAGCGACCTGACCCGCGCCCGGGCGTTGATCGCGCCGTTCCTGCGCGATCCCGACAAGCCGATGATCCTCGCCATCGCGCGGCCGGTCGCCAAGAAGAACCTTGGCGGGCTGATCGATCTTTTCGCGAGCGATGCGCGGCTGCGCGATCGCGCCAATCTGGTGATCGTGGCGGGCCTGCGCGATGGGCCGGATACGGGCGAGGATGAACAGCGGAGCGTCATCGCGGGGCTGCTGGCCGGGCTCGACCGGCACGACCTTTACGGCACGCTAGCGCTGCCCAAGCGCCATACCGCAGACGATGTCGCCGCGCTCTACGCGCTTGCGCGCGAAACGCGCGGCATCTTCGTCAACCCCGCGCTGACCGAACCCTATGGCCTGACGTTGACCGAAGCAGCGCTGCATGGCCTGCCCGTCGTGGCGACGTGCCATGGCGGTCCTGCCGACATCGTCGCGCGATTGGGCCATGGCCTGGTCGCCAATCCGCGCGATCCCGGAAGCTTCGCGGCTGCGATCAACACGTTGCTCGATGATGAGATGGCATGGGCGCGGGCTTCGATCGCGGGACGAACGAATGCGCGGTCGCTCGATTGGCATGGATATGCCGCGCGGTTCGTCGCGATCGTGAACGGTCTCCTCACGGTCCCCGCAGCCAAACCGCGCCCTTCGCGCTTATTGCTCTGCGACATCGACAATACGTTGACCGGGTGCACCGTCGGAGCGCTCGGCATGGCGGCGTATCTTCAGGCTGAACCAAACCTCGCCTTCGGCGTCGCGACCGGACGGTCGCTACAGGAAGCCGAGCGATTGCTCGTGGAATGGGGGCAACCCGCGCCCGACGTCCTGATCACGTCGGTCGGCGCCGAAATCTACTGGCGTCACGGCGCGCGGCTCGTTGCGGACGCCGATTATGCCGCGCACATCGATCACGGCTGGGATCCGGCAGCGGTCGAGGCACGCGTCGCGGGTCTTGCAGGCGTCGAGCGCCAGCCGGCCGTCGAGCAACGGCGCCACAAGCGCAGCTATTTCGCCGAGGAGCCCGCGGTGGTCGCCGCCATCCGCAGCGCGGTCACCGATCTGCCGGTGCGCGTCATCCACAGCCACGGGCGATTGCTGGACATCGTTCCGGCGCGTGCCGGCAAGGGTGCCGCGATGCAATGGGCGGCGCGCGCCTTGGGGGTCGCACCCGATCAGGTCTATGCCGCCGGCGATAGCGGCAACGATCTCGATATGCTCGCGCAGTGCCACAACGGCATCCTCGTCGCCAACTACAGCACCGAGCTTGCCGAACTGATCGGGCGTCCGACGATCTACCTCGCCCACCGTGCGCATGCGGCCGGCGTCGTCGAAGGCATGCGCGCTTTTGCCATGGAGCGCGCGGCATGACGCGACCGATCGGGTATTTCGTCCATCATCAGGGGCGCGGCCATGCCGAGCGCGCCGCGGCGATCGCCAACGCATTGCCCGGCGACCGGCCAGTGGTGCTGTTCTCGGCGCGCGCGGACATCTTCCCGCCGCTCGCCGCAAACGTATCGGTGCGGACGATCCCGTCGCTGTTCGAAGCGGTCGGCGACGAGCCGTTCGGTCTGGCAAACGCCCCCACACCCTCGAGCCTCCATTGCGCGCCGCTTGGCTGGAAGAGCATCACGCACGCCGTCGCGGCGATCGCGACCTGGTTCGATACCGCCCAGCCTGCGCTGTTCATCACCGACGTGTCAGCCGAGCTGGCACAACTCGCCCGGATAGCGTCGGTCCCGTGCGTGAGCGTCCTCCAGCACGGCGACCGCAGCGATCCGGGGCATATGGCGGCGTATGAATCGGGGCTGGGGATCTTGGCGCCCTATGCCCCGTCGCTCGAGCAGCCGGGGCGGCCGGCATGGATGCTGGCGAAGACGCACTATGCGCCGGGCGTAGGGGTTGAGATCGATGCGATCGGGCGCGACGCGGCGCGGACCGCGCTTGGCCTGCCGCTCGATGCCGAGATCGTCGTCGTCATCGCGGGCGGCGGCGGCACCGGCACGCCCGCGACCCCGCTCACGCTCGGCGCGCGCGCCGAGCCCGACGCGCTCTGGCTGACGATCGGGTCGGTCGAGCAGGAGTGGCATGCGACGGCGCCGGGCAACCTCAAGCATCTCGGCTGGGTCGATACGCCGGCGCTGTACATTGCGGCCGCCGATCGTGTCGTCTCCTCGGCGGGCAATACGACGGTCCACATGATCGCGGCGGTCGGGCGTCCCTGGATCGTCGTGCCCGAATGGCGCTATTTCGACGAACAGCTCTGGAAGGCGCGGATGCTCGATCGAGCCGGCGCGGCGACCATGCTCGACCATTGGCCGTCGCATGTCGGCGCATGGACGCAGGCGTGGGCGCGCGCGGCATCGCTCGATCTCTCGCAGCAACGCGCGCTCTTCGACGCCCATGCGGCGCAGGACGTCGCCGCATGGCTTTTGCGCGTGGCGGACGCGGCCTGGAAGTCGCCCGGCATCGCGGCAGCGCCCGAACTTGCCGCTGTCGATCATCTCATCTGTGAAAGCCTGTCATGACCGTCTCGATCTGTACGCTCGCCCATGGTCGCTCGGCCCATTTGGTCAACGTCGTCCGTGCGCTCGATTTGCAGACGCAAACACCTGACGAGCTGGTGATCGCGGTCATGCAAAGCGAGGCGTACGACTTGCCCGCGACGCGGTTTCCGGTGCGGCAGATCATGATGGGTGCCGACGGCATTCCGTTGGCATCGGCGCGGAACGCCGCCGCCCAGGCAGCGCAGGGCGAGCATCTGATCTTTCTCGACGTCGACTGCATTCCGGAGCCGTCGCTCGTTGCCGACTATCTGGCGCAGTTGCGATCGGTCGATGCGGTGCTGATGGGGGAGGTCTTGTACCTGCCCTCGGGCGCCACGGCGGAGGGGCTCGATTTCGACCGGTTCGCGGCGATCGGCGTCAAGCATTCCGAACGGGCGGGGCCACCGGTCGAGGCGCTCGGCGATTGTACCGACTATCGCTGTTTCTGGTCGCTCAACTTCGCGATGCGGCGCGCGACGTTCCGCGCGCTCGGCGGTTTCGACGAACGCTATGTCGGCTATGGCGGGGAGGACACCGATTTCGGGCGCGTCGCGATGACCGCCGGCGTGCCGATCCACTGGGTGCGTGGCGCGCGAGTCTACCATCAATACCACCCGCACCACATGCCGCCTGTCCACCATGTCGACAGCGTGATCGCCAACGCCGCGCGCTTTCGCGACAAATGGGGGCATTTCACCATGGAGCATTGGCTCAAGGCGTTCACGCTGATGGGCCTGATCACGCTGCGCGACGGCGAGCATGTGCGGCTGCGCGAAGTCCAGGAGGCCGATCTGGCGCTGACCCGTCAGCAGGTCGATCAGCCCTATGCAAGTACATCCATAGTGCTGGCACAGCTCGAAACGCGCGAGGCTGCGATCGCCGCGGCATAGGAGCGTTCATAGCCGTCGATCATCGATGTCAGCGAGAACAACCGCTCTACCCGGTCGCGACATGCCGTGCGGGAAATTGCCACCGACCGACTGATCGCGTTGGCGAGCGAGGCATCATCGGTCGCCAGGACACCGCAATCGCCCACAACTTCGCGCATCGCGCCGCGATCGAGCGCTGCGACGGGCACGCCGCAGGCCAACGCCTCGGCTGCAATCAGGCCAAACGGTTCGTCCCACATCGGGGTCGAGAGCAATACCGACGCCGAACCGACAGCATCGATCAGAGCTTGGCCGCCGAGAAGGCCGCGATAGACGCGACGATGATCCAGCAACGGCGCGACCCGATCGGTGAAGTAATCCATGCAGTCGATCGGCCCGATCACGTCCAGGTCGATGTCGGCCAGGCGCGCTGCTTCGAGCGCGACTGCGGTGCCCTTGTTCGGCGTTATGCGACCAGCCCAGACCGCCCGACCGTTGCCGGACGGACGGAATTGCCAGCGCGAGGTGTCGATGCCGTTATGGACGACCGATGCGGTTTCGGGCGGTCTGGTCCACCACGTCGCCAGATGCGCCCGCGACGTGGTCGTCTGGCGCATCCAGGCCGCGGCGTTGGCCGCGATCGCGTCGGCAAGGCCCGCAAATGGGGGGACGTGGAGCGACGTCACCATCGGTCTGCGATCGCGCTTTGCGAGGACGTGCAACGTCGGGTGCATCGTGTTGTTGTGAACGATGTCGAAGTTGCCCCCGGCGATCGCGTTCCAGGCGTGGCCGAAGGCCGTGTCCTGGAATGCGGTGAGTTCGCGCGTTCCATGCCACTGCGCCCAGGGCAGCACGGCCTCGTAATGGCGTTCGGCGATGGGATGAAGCGGCAGCACGGGGTCGCTGTCGCCGCTGGCGAACAGCGTGACATCATGGCCGCGTGCGACCAGCGCTGTGACGAGCTGATGGCAATGCGCTTCCATGCCGCCCATGAACGGCATCGCAATCGGATGACGAAGATGTGCGATAACGGCGATCCGCAAAGGCGGGTATTTGTAGTTGACGGCGCGTGCGGGTTTGGCTGGCTCGGTGATGTTCATGGAATCGAAACACCCCAATGGGGCGATCGTGCCCACCAGCGACCGCCGACCCACCACTATTCGGTCGCGAACTGAACCGTTTTCTCGAGGTTGGCCGCCCCATCACCATCGCCATCCGTGCGATCGCCGCCATCTGCCGTACCGACGATACAAGGCACGAGTTCCGATAGCGAAGGGCCCAAACAGGCACGCGACTTCTCCAGTCATCATCCTCCGACAGCGGGGCGTAGCCTGTTCGCGACCGTCAAATTTAAGCCAGAGCGCCGCTCTGATCACGAATAGCGCTCCTCCGACCACGGATCGCCACGCATATGGTATCCGTTGACCTCCCAGAAGCCGGCTTTGTCGGCAGCCATGAAGTCGATCCCGCGGACCCACTTGGCGCTCTTCCACAGATAGAGGTGCGGGATCAGCACCCGCGCTGGTCCGCCATGCGAACGGGTGAGCGGCTTGCCCTCCCAGCTATGCACCACCATCGCCGCCTCGTCCGCGAAGTCGGCGAGCGGCACGTTGGTCGTATAGCCGTCATAGCCGTGCAGCAGGACAAAGGCCGCCTCCTCGCGCGCCTGAACGAGGTCGAGCAGGTCGCGCGTGGCAACCCCGGTCCATGCATTGTCGTAGCGCGACCACGTCGTCACGCAGTGCATGTCTGATTGTGTCCGCCGCTGCGGCAGCGCCATAAACGCTGCCCAGTCGAGCGTCACCGGCCGCTCAACGAGGCCGCCGATTGCAAGCGCCCAGCGCTCGAGCGCGACGTCGGGCTGGCGGCCCAGGTCAAGCACCGGCCAGTCGCGTACCAGATGCTGGCCTGGCGGCAGGCGCTGCTGCGCGGTGCGCGGATCTTCCCCGGTGATGAACTTATGCTCGCTCGCCCAGCGTTGCTTAGAGCGGGTGAGCTTGCTGTCGGGCGGCGGCGTGTCGTCGGTCATGGCGGTCTCCAGCGGCAACCGCATCATCGAACAGCGCCGCCGCACGCGCAACCCGACCGATGCAGCGCAATATGGTGCATGCGGCGTGGCCCAGCTCGCGCCAGAAGTGTGCGGGCGAACGGCCAGCAACATTTTGATTGCGGCGTCAGCGCGACAAGCCAGTGGACCAGCAATCGGCAGGTTACTAGAGCCGCATCAGCTCGGATGGCGGCAGCAGGACTTTCAGTGAGGATCATGCGATGAGCTTCTGCGATGCGATATGGAAAGACGTTGCTCCGCTGCGACGTTCCATCCTGGAGCAGCCGTTTCTAGCAGAACTCGCCGACGGATCGCTGCCGCCCGCCAGCTTTCGGCACTACATCCTGCAGGACAGTCTGTATCTGGCGGAATACGCGCGCGTCCTAGCGATCGCCGCGGCGCGCGCGCCCAGTGCCGATGGTCGGCTCGAATTTTCCGACGGCGCCAAGGTCGCGGTGCAGGTCGAGGAAATCCTGCACCAGACCTTCTTCAAACAGTTCGATATCACGCCCGCCATGGTCGCGATGAGCGAGCCGAGCCCAGCCTGTCTCGGCTATACCGGCTACCTTGCGAGCCTCGCAGCCACCCGCAGCTACGAGGAATTGATCGCCGGCATTCTTCCGTGTTTTTGGGTGTATTGGGAGGTTGGGTGCGCGATCAAATCGATCGCCAGATCGCCCAATCCCTACGAGGCGTGGATCAACACCTATGCCGACCCCGGGTTTGGCGAGGCAACGCGTCGGGTGCGCACTCTGGTGGACGACGCCGCAAGCCTGTCGACCAAACCGGCACGCGCGGCGATGGCCAAGGCTTTTCGCACGGCCGCCCGCTACGAATGGATGTTCTGGGATTCCGCCTATCGGCAGCTCGACTGGCCGGTATAGTTTCGCGATTACGCCCGCCCCCTTGTCGAAGAGAACCCCTTTGTCCCGTCTGCGTCCGCTTGCTGACCCTGCCTATCTGCCCGCGCTCGACCGGCCGTTCGTTATCGACCGACCGGCCCTGGGGCTCGGCGACGATCAGCCGCCACCGCGCATCCTGCTGCTCTATGGTTCGCTGCGCGCGCGATCGTTTTCGCGGCTCTGCGTCGAGGAGGCGGCCCGGCTGCTCCGACTGTTCGGCGCCGAAACGCGCATCTTCGACCCGTCCGATCTGCCGCTGCCCGATCAGACCGCTGGCGACGATCATCCCGCCGTCCACGAACTGCGCGAGCTGTCGTTGTGGTCCGAGGGCCACGTCTGGTGCAGCCCGGAGCGCCACGGCCAGATCACCGGCGTGATGAAAACGCAGATAGACCATCTGCCGCTGGCGATCGGCGGCATGCGCCCAACGCAGGGGCGTACGCTGGCTGTGATGCAGGTGTCGGCGGGTTCGCAGTCGTTCAACAGCGTCAACACGCTTCGCCTGCTGGGGCGCTGGATGCGTATGTTCACGATCCCGAACCAGTCGTCGGTCGCCATGGCCTATAAGGAGTTCGGCGACGACGACCGCATGCGCGCCTCCAGCTATTACGACCGCATCGTCGACGTGATGGAGGAGCTGGTGCGCTTCACCGTCATGATGCGACCGCATGCCGCGCAGCTCGTCGATCGATATTCGGAACGGAAAGAAGCGGGCATGAAATCGCTAGCCGAAGATCACTCGGCTGATGCGATCGGCAATCGATAGCGCCGGTCACTCGCAGCGCCGCCGAACAGCCTAATCTGGGCGCATTGCGGTGAGCACGCACTTCACCGCAACGTGCCGTTGGCGCAGGCAGCGCGCCCCAGTTCGCGACGTTGGCTTGCTCCTTGAGCTTCCTGGAACGCGCCGTCCATTCATCTCACGCTACGGCGGTCGCCGTCGATCTGCAGCGGCTGGGGCTAGGTCTGTTCAATTCTGCGTGGCGGCTGCGCGCGCGTAAAGGCGCTAATTGCCCCCCGTCGGGCGCGCCGCAACGCCGCGGCTCTCCAGCAGGCGCGCCTCCAATGCCTGCCGTTTTTCCGCGAAGCAAGCAGTTCGCCGGGGCGACTCGACGAGCATCGCACGCTTATGGAAGCGACCCTGTGGCGCGACGTCGCAACGTAGCGACCGCGACCGCGACGCGCGAGGTCGAGGACCATATCCGCGAGACGACCGCCAATGTTCGCCGTTGGCTGATGTCGCAGCCGCAATCGGGTTGACCGTGGCGGAGGGGCACCCATTAATGACAGGATTCGAAGGGATTTCGGGACGACGTGCTGCAGCGCTACACGTGTGTCGCGATCGTCATCCATTGGCTGACAGTACTGTTCATTCTCGTCAATCTCGTCCTCGGCCATATCATGGAAGGCGCCTCGCCGGCGCTCAAGCCGATCCTGATCCCGCTGCACATCTGGATGGGCCTCTCGGTCCTGCTGCTCACCACCATCCGGGTCGCGTTGCGCCTCACCCACCGACCACTAGCCTACCCGCCCGACTATACGCTCTGGGAGCTTCGGCTTGCCGGGCTGCTCCACACCAGCTTCTACGCCCTGCTGATCGCGATGTCGGTGATCGGCTATCTGCTCGTTTCCGCCAATCCGTCGAACCCGCAACGGCATCTGACGTTCTGGGGCGTTATCCCGCTCCCCTATCCCGTGGCGCTCCAGACCATGGACCGGCCGGCGCAACTGGTCCTCCACGATCAATTCGTGACCGCGCATGCCATCGGCGGATGGCTTATCGCGCTGGCGCTGGCGCTGGCGCTGCATTTGGCAGGCGCGATCAAGCATCAACTTCTAGATAGAACCAACGTGCTCCGACGGATCGCGCCCTTGCGCGACTAGGTATTCGTCGAATGATGGCCGCTCCCATTGCAATTTCGCGCAGTCGCGAGCGGCACCTGACTGACCGAATGGAGTTCGATCGGCGTTACCGCTGCTGAAACTTAGCGGGCGGTCGATCCGACCCCCGCAAGCCATACCCACCTCATCCTGCGGGGGGCGCCGGCGTCTGGATCCGCGCCTTGGGCAGCCCGTATAGAGTCGCCGTCGCGACGAGCATCGGCAGCGCCAGCACCAGGCAATAGGCTGGCCGCGACCAACCCTCGGCCATCAGCAGCCCGGCGAGATACGGGCCGACCACCGCGCCGATCCGCCCGCCGCCGAGCCCGATCCCGGTCCCCGTCGCGCGCGTTGCCGGCGAGAAGATGTTGGGCAGGATCGTGTAGAGGCAGGTGATCGAGGTGTTGAGGAAGAAGCCCGCGACGAACGCCGCGACGATCAGCGGCAGTGCCTGCGCCGGCACCGCGCCGAACGCGACGACTGCGCCGGCCATGCACACAAAGACGATCGTCGACAGGCGGCGCAGCCCGAAGCGGTTGGCGAACAGCCCGAACAGCAGGCACCCGAGCGCCCCGGCCAGATTCATCATCAGCGAGGCGTAGATGCCGATGCTGTCGCTGAAGCCCAATTGGCTGAGCATCTTCGGCGTCCAGCTGACGGTGAAATAGACCGTCGCCATCACCGACGCGTTGAGCAGCACGACGAGCAGCGTGGTGCCGAGCATTCGCCCGGTGAACAGGTCGGCCACGCGCGTCTGCTCGCCCGCCACGTTCGCGGTGGGGGCGGGCAGCGTATCGACCGGCGGCTGCTTGAGCCGGCGCAGCACCGCATTGACCTTGTCGAGCGCGCGCGCGGGCTGGCGCGCGACGAGGAACTGGATCGATTCGGGCAGCAATACCAGCGTGACCGGAATCAGCATCGCCGCGACGACGCCACCCAGCACGAACACCGACCGCCAGCCGAACGCTGCGATCAGCGGCACAGCAGCCAACCCGCCGAACGACGCGCCGAGCGGATAGCCGAGCGCCATCAGCGAGATCGAGAGGTTGCGACGGCGGGTCGAGGCATATTCGGCGACCACCGTATTGATGCCGGCGAGGATCCCGCCGATGCCGAGCCCGGTCAGCACGCGCGTCAGCACCAGTTCGGTCAGGTCACGCGTGAACGCCGACAGCAGCATCCCGACGGTCAGGATCGCGAGGCAGAAGACGATCGAAGGGCGCCGCCCGAGCTTGTCGCCGAGCGGGGAGATGGTGAAGGCGCCGATCCCCATCCCGGCAAGCCCGGCGCTGAACAGCCCGCCAACCTGCGCCGGCCCCAGCCCCCATTCGCGCGAGATCGCCGGCGCGGTGAAGGCGACCGCGAGCACGTCGAACCCGTCGAGCGCGCTGATCCCAACGCAAAGCGCGACCGCGCCGATCTGGAAGGCCGTCATCGGTCCGCGCGCGATCGCGTCCTGCGGGGTGCCGGGGATAGTCGCGCTGGCCAATTTGGGTCTCCTGCTCGTCCCCGTTCGATCGGGACGTGTTGGCAAGGGTGTAGAACCGCGCCGCCGCACGCGACCTATCGCAATTTCCGCCGCCCCTATGCCTGGGGCGGTATATCGAGCCGCCGCATCGCCATGCTGCTTTCCTGCGTCATCGCATGTTCGCGGAACAGCATTTCGACGCGCGTGGCGTCGCCACCTCGGAAGGCATCGGCGATCGCATGATGCTGGTGGTGGGCATAGCGCAGCAGTTCGACGATCTCGTCTTCGCGATGGTCCTCGAACGCGATCACCCCCGGCGCGGTGAACGGCACGACGTTGCACCGCGCGATCAGGTCGGCGAGCAGCGGGCTGGCGGCCTGCGCGATCACCGCGGCGTGCAGCCGGTCGTTCATTTCGCCATAGCGTTCCTCGAGCGCGTCGGTGAGGATGCCGGGCGCGAGCATTGCGTCGCCTTCATCGAGCAACGGCTGGAGTGCCGCCGCCATCGCGCCGCCCTGCCCCGCGATCACGATCGAGCGCGCGGCGAACCCTTCCATCAGCGCGCGCAGGTGCAGCGCCTCGAGGCTTTCCTGCCGCGTGAAGCGCCGCACCGCATAGCCGCGCCCGCCCGCCGGCGTAAGCAGGCCTTCGAGCGCGAGCGCGGGCAGCGCCTGGCGCACCGGCGTTCGCGACAGGCCGAGCCGCGCGGCGAGATCGACCTCGAGCACGCGCTCGCCCGGCTGCAGCACGCCGCGCAGGATCATCTCGCGGATGCGGATCAGGGCGGATTGCTGGGGTTGGTTCACGAAAGATCCCTTGTTGCTGGCGCGGTTGTACTGCCCCGACGATCGCCGCGCCACTGTACGCTTTGTATCCATTCGAGGCGGAATTGAGGAACATACTGCCGTGTTTGACAGTTTATGGATCCATTGATACCCTAATGCCATCAAGACACGGCAGCCAAGCCGTGCTTCCCGGTTCCGCCGAACAATCCAAGGAGAGGCCCGATGCGCGGCCAGATCATCGACGTGGAGGTCCGCGGTATTCGCCAGCTGACGCCGCGCATCCGCGAATATCTCCTGCAATCGGCCGACGGCGCTGCGCTGCCGCCTTATGCGCCGGGCGCGCATGTCGAACTGCACACCGAATCCCCGCTCAGCGGGCCGATCGTGCGCCACTATTCGCTCGTCGGCGGCACCGGACTTAAGGACGACCCCGCCGACCGCTATCGCATCGCCGTCCAGCGCGAGGATCGCCAGCGCGGATCGGCGCATATCCACGACACGTTCGAGATCGGCACCGCCTTGCGCATCTCGCGCCCCAAGAACAATTTCCTGCTCGACCGGCGCGACCGGCGCGTTCTGCTGATCGCCGGCGGGATCGGCATCACACCGATCTTCTCGATGCTGCGCAGCCTCGTTCGCCGCCGTCGCGATTTCGAGATGGTCTATGCCGGCCGCGAGCCCGACCGGCTCGCTTACGCCGAGGATTTCGCGGCGCTCGCCGGTTCCGCGGGGCGGCTGCATTTCAGCGGCCAGCCTGCGACCGATCATCTCGATCTGACGGCGTTGCTCGCACACCAGTCCGACGACACGACGGTCTATGTCTGCGGCCCCGGCCCGATGATCGAGGCGACCCACGCCGCCGCCGCCGCGCTCGGCTGGGCCCCCGAGCGGGTGCGCAGCGAACGCTTCGGCGCCGGGCCATCGGCCGACGACCGGCCGTTCGAGGTCGAGCTGCGCCGCAGCGGCCGCACCGTCCAGATCGGTCGCGACACCAGCATCCTCGATGCCCTCAATGCGCAGGGGCTCGACCTGCTGTCGGATTGCCGGCGCGGCGAATGCGGGCTGTGCCCGCTGCCGGTGCTCGACGGCGCGATCGACCATCGCGACCGCTATCTGTCCGACGCAGAACATGCCGCCGGCGACACGCTGTGCATCTGCGTCTCGCGCGCGGCGGGCGACCGCCTCGTCCTCGACGCCTGATCCGGAGACTGCCATGAACACGCTCACATCCATCAAGGCCGCGCCCTCGCCGCTCGAACTCGGCCGCTTCGCCGACGAAGCGACGCCGCTGATCCGCAATTGCTGGTATGTCGCCGGGTTCGCCGACGAGATCAGCCGCGACATCATCAGCCGCCGGCTGCTCGGGATCGACATCGCGTTGTATCGCACGCTCGCCGGCGAAGCGGTCGCGGTGCGCAATCGCTGCCCGCACCGCTCCTTCCCGCTCGCCAAGGGCAAGCTCGACGGCGATACGCTGGTGTGCGGCTATCACGGCATGCAGTTCGATCCGTCGGGGCGTTGCGTCAACATGCCGTCGATGCCGCTGGTGCCGACCAACGCCAACGTCCGCAGCTTCCCGCTCGCCGAGCGCGGGCCGATCGTGTGGATCTGGATGGGCGAGGCCGACCACGCCGACGAAGCGCTCGTCCCCGAGACGCCGTGGCTCGCCGATCCCGCGTGGAAGAGCGTGCGCGGGCAGTATCACATCAAGACCGATTACGTGACGATGCACGAGAATCTGCTCGACCAGACGCATTTCCCGTTCCTCCATCCCGGCACCGTCGGCACCCCCGAATATGCGCGCTCGAAGCTCGACGTGCGCCGCGACGGCGACGTGATCGTGATCGACCGCGCGCTGCGCGATGCGGCGCCGCCGGGGATTTACGGCGTGCCGATGCAGCTGATGGACAAGAAGGTCGATCGCTTTTCCGAGGCGCGCTTCGTCAGCCCGGCGCTCCACACCGCGTATGCCAGCGTCGTCGATCGCGCCGATGCGTCGGGCGAGCCCAAGACCTACCGCTTCAATATCACCCATCTGCTGACGCCCGAGACCAACGGCACGATCCACTATTGGTGGTTCAACACGCGCGACGAGCGGCTCGACGATGCTGAGGCCGACGCCTTCCTGCTCGCCGCGTCCGAGGCAGCCTATCTCGAGGATGTCGACGCGCTCGAATGGATTTCGGAGGTGATCACCTCGGACATCGAGCCGCAGTTCGACCTCAACTTCGCCGCCGACAAGCCCGGGCTGCTGATGCGCCGCGCCTTGTTCGAGCTGGCCGAGGCCGAAACCTCCCCTGCCCTCACTGCGAAGGACTGAACCATGGCACGCATCATCGGCGGCATCGGCACGTCGCACGTCCCCACGATCGGCGTCGCCTATGACAAGGGGCGGCAGGAGGATCCCGCCTGGGCGCCCTTGTTCGACGGCTACAAGCCCGTCGCCAAGTGGCTCGCGGAAAAGCAGCCCGACGTGCTGCTGTTCTTCTACAACGACCATGCGACGACGCTGTTCTTCGATCTCTACCCGACCTTCGCGTTAGGGGTCGGCGAACGCTTCCCCGTTGCCGACGAGGGCGCCGGACTGCGCGGGCTGCCCGACATTCGCGGCGACGTCGATTTCCAGGCGCATATCGGCGAGGCGCTGGTCAATGACGAGTTCGACATGGCGTTCTTCCAGAACAAGCCGATCGACCATGGCATCGCCTCGCCGCTTCCCTTGCTCTGGCCGCACGTCCCCGACTGGCCCGGCACGGTCGTGCCGATCGCGATCAACGTGCTGCAATATCCGCTGCCGACCGCGCGCCGCTGCTTCCGGCTCGGCCAGGCGGTGCGCCGCGCGGTCGAGAGCTATCCGGTCGATCTCAAGGTCGTCGTGGTCGGCACCGGCGGGCTGTCGCACCAGATCCACGGCGAGCGCACCGGCTTCAACAACACCGATTGGGATCACGAATTCCTCGAGACCTTCCGCGACAATCCCGAAGCCCTGACCGAGCTGCGCCACGCCGACTGGGTCCGCCTCGGCGGGGCCGAAAGCGTCGAGCAGATCATGTGGCTGGCGATGCGCGGCGCGCTCGCGCCCAAGCTGACCGAGGTGCACCGCAATTACTATCTGGCCACCACAACCGCGATGACCGTCGTGGCGTATGAAGAAGTCGCCGCTGATGCCTTGCCGGCACTCGAGAGCGAGCTGGTCTGATGTTCACGCAGAACCCCCAGACCGTCGGCATCGCCGAACTCACCGGCACCTATGTGTTCGACCTGCGCACCTGCAACCGCACGCTCGCCTTCAACCGCTTCTTCTGGAACATGATCCGCCCCGAGGCGCGCGAGGCGTTCTGGGCCGATGAGGAAGCCGCGATGCAGGCGGCCGGCCTCAACCCCGAGGAACAGGCGCTGGTCCGCGCGCGCGATTGGCTCGGCATCGTCCAGTACGGCGTCAATTTCTTCGTGCTCGAGAAATGGGCGCGCGTCGTCAAGACCACCAACCTCGAAGTCTACGCGATCATGCGCGGCGAGAGCTTCGAGGATTTCATGAACACCCGGCAAGTGCCCAGCTCGCGCTGAGCCTGCCGCTGCCCAAAGGACAGGATCCGCCATGAAGACGCCAACCTTCCCGATGAACGCCTGGTACGTCGCCGCGTGGGACGCCGAAGTCGGCCGCAGCCTGCTGCAGCGCACCGTCTGCAACCGCAAGCTCGTGCTCTACCGCAAGCAGGACGGCACCCCCGCCGCGCTCGTGAATGCCTGCTGGCACCGCCTCGTCCCGCTGTCGATCGGCAGCCTGAACGGGGATTCGGTGCGCTGCGGCTATCACGGGCTCGAATTCGGCGCGAACGGCCGCTGCACGCACATGCCCTCGCAGGAGACGATCAATCCGTCGGCGGCGGTGCGCGCCTTCCCGGTGGTCGAGCGGCACCGCTTCATCTGGGTGTGGCCGGGCGACCCCGCGCTCGCCGACGCCGCGCTGATCCCGCCGCTCCCTTGGGCGGACGATCCCGAATGGGCCGGCGACGGCCGGATGACCGAGGTCAAGGCCGACTACCGGCTGGTGATCGACAATCTGATGGACCTGACGCACGAGACCTATGTCCATTCGACCAGCATCGGCAACGCCGCGCTCGCCGAGGCGCCGTTCGACGCGTTCCACGGCGATCGCACCGCACGCGTCGAGCGCTGGGTGATGAACGAGGAAGCGCCGCCCTTTTGGGCGGGGCAGCTCGGCCATGCCGGCAAGGCCGATCGCTGGCAGATCATCAATTTCCTCGCACCCTCGACCATCTATCTCGAGGTCGGCGTGGCGCCGGCCGGAACGGGCGCCCGCGACGGCGACCGGTCGCAGGGCGTCGACATGCGCGTCATCCACATCCCGACACCGTCGACCGACAAGACCTGCTATTATTTCTGGTCGCATTTGCGCAATTACCGCGTCCACGACCAGGGCGCGACGCGGCGCGTGCTCGATGCCGGCGGCGGCATCCTGCTCGAGGACGAGGTCGTGATCGAGGCGCAGCAGCGCGCGATCGACGAGAATCCTGATCACGTCTTCTACAATCTCAACATCGATGCCGGATCGATGTGGGCCCGCCGCGCGATCGACACAATGATCGCCGCCGAGACCGTCGCCCCGCTCGCGGTGGCGGCGGAATGAGCGTTGCCGACCAGGGCTGGCTGCCCGCCGAGCTGGTCGCGACGCGCGACCTGACGCCGACGATCCGCGAATTCACCATCGCGACCGGGCAGGCGCTGACCTGTCCGCCGGGCTCGCACCTGCGGGTCCGCATCGCCGCCGCCGGGCGCGACGATTTCCGCTCTTACTCGGTCGTCGGCCATGCTGCCGGGACAGTGCGCATTGCGGTCAAGCGCCAGCCCGAAAGCCGCGGCGGATCGGCGCATATGTGGTCGCTCAACCCGGGCGCGAGCCTTGAGATCGCGCCGCCGCGCTGCGATTTTCCGCTCACCGCGGGCGCCGCGCACTATCTGCTCGTCGCCGGCGGCGTCGGCATCACGCCGATGGTGGCAATGGCCGAGCAGCTCGTGCGGCGCGGGGCGTCGCTGCGGATGGTCTATGCCGCGCGCAGCGCCGATGAATTAGCGTATCGCGACGAGTTGCAGGCGCTGCTCGGCGAGCGGCTCGCGCTGTTCGCCGCCGATGCCGGCGAGACGCTCGACATCGCCGCCGAGATCGACACGCTCCCCGCCGACGCCGAACTCTATATGTGCGGTCCGCTCGGGCTGATGGAGGCGGTGCGCCGCGCCTGGGACGATGCCGGCCGGCCGCGCGCCGGCTTGCGCTACGAAACCTTTGGATCGAGCGGAAAATTCGCCGCGCAGGCGTTCACCGTGAAAGTCCCGCGGCTCGCCGTCGAAGTGCTGGTGCGCGAGAACGAATCGATGCTCGACGCGTTGGAAAATGCAGGTGTCGGTGTCGTGTTCGAATGCCGGCGCGGCGAATGCGGCCTGTGTGCGGTCGACATCGTCGCAACCGATGGCGACGTCGATCACCGCGACGTCTTCTTCAGTGCGCGCCAGCACGCCGAGAACCGGCGGATGTGCGTGTGCGTGTCGCGCATCGCCAATGGCAGCGTGACGATCGATCCCGCGTGGCGTGGCGACGACGCCTTCGTCGCGGCCTGAACGACCCAATTTCCACAAGGAGACCAAGCATGAGCGGCAATCGTGGCGTAGTCTATCTCGAACCCGGCAAGGTCGAGATCCAGAACATCGCGGATCCCAAGTTCGAGGATCCGCGCGGCAACCGCATCGACCATGCGGTGATCCTCAAGATCGTCTCGACCAACATCTGCGGCTCGGACCAGCACATGGTGCGCGGCCGCACCACCGCGCCGTCCGGGCTGGTGCTTGGCCACGAGATCACCGGCGAAGTGATCGAGAAGGGCCCCGACGTCGAGATGCTCGAGGTTGGCGATCTCGTCTCGGTGCCGTTCAACGTCGCCTGCGGCCGCTGCCGCACCTGCCGCCACGGCGACACCGGCGTGTGCCTGACGGTCAATGAAGGCCGCGCCGGGGGCGCGTATGGCTATGTCGACATGGGCGGCTGGATCGGCGGCCAGGCCGGCTACGTCATGGTGCCCTATGCCGACTTCAACCTGCTGAAATTCCCCGATCGCGACCGCGCGATGTCGAAGATTCGCGACCTGACGATGCTCACAGACATCCTGCCGACCGGCTTCCATGGTGCGCTCAACGCCGGCGTCGGGGTCGGCTCGACCGTCTATGTCGCGGGCGCCGGCCCGGTCGGGCTCGCCGCGGCGGCATCGGCACGACTGCTCGGCGCGGCGGTCGTCATGATCGGCGATTTCAACCCCGCGCGTCTCGAACATGCCAAGAAGGTCGGCTTCGAACCGATCGACCTGGCGAGCCATGACCGGCTCGGCGACCTGGTCGAAGCGGTGATCGGCGTGCCCGAAGTCGATGGCGCGATCGACGCGGTCGGGTTCGAGGCGGTCGGCCACGGCGGCGGCGAACAGCCCGCGATCGTGCTCAACCAGATGATGGAAGTGACGCGCGCGGCGGGGTCGATCGGCGTCCCCGGCCTCTACGTCACCGAGGATCCGGGCGCGCACGAACAAGCCGCCAAGACCGGGAATCTCAGCCTGCGGCTCGGGCTCGGCTGGGCCAAGTCGCACAGCTTCCACACCGGCCAGACCCCGGTGCTCAAGTATAACCGCCAGCTGATGATGGCGCTGCTCCACGATCGCCTGCCGATCGCCGACATCGTCAACGCCAAGGTGATCTCGCTAGACGAAGCGCCCGCGGCGTATCAGCAGTTCGACGAAGGCGTCGCCGCCAAGTTCGTGATCGACCCGCACGGGATGATCCCGGCCTGAGCGCACGATGACGCGCTATCTCGAACAGCGGCTGAAGATCCGCCATCTTCGGGTCATCGACGCGTTGGAGGAGCATAAGAGCCTCCTCCGCGCGTCGCAGGCGCTGCGCGTCAGCCAGCCCGCGCTCAGCCGCACGCTGCAGGAAGTCGAGGAGATCGTCGGCGGCGAGCTGTTCGAACGCCACCCGCGCGGCGTGCGGCCCAATGCGATGGGGCTGCTGATCGCCAGCCGCGCGCGCACGTTGCTCCACACGATCCGCGAGATGGAGACCGACCTCGACGCGATGCGCGACGGGCAGAAGCGCTCGATCCGCGTCGGCGTGCTGCCTGTCGCCGCGCACGGGCTGCTCCCCGCGGTGCTCGCGCACGCCAATAGCGAGGCGGCGCATCTCAGCTTCGAGGTAATCGAAGGCCGCAACGACCAGCTCACCCCGGCCCTGCTCTCGGGCGAGATCGATGTCGTGCTCGGCCGGCTCTATCCCCCCGAACTGCCCGACGAGCTGACCCGGCGCGTGCTGTACCACGAGCCGATCTCGCTGATCGCGCGCGCCGACCATCCGCTGTTCGAGCGCGCCACGCTGACGCCCGCCGACATCCAGCGTTATCCGATCATCCTGCCCGCAGTGGCGACGCGGATGGAGCGCGACGTCAGCGACCTGCTCGCGACGATCGACCTCCAGCCCGACCGGAGCATCCAGTCGAGTTCGGTTGGCTTCATGCGTGAGCTGTTGCTCAGCGGAAACTTTGTATCGGCGATCCCGCGCATCCTCGTCGCCGGCGATCTCGCGCGCGACACGCTGCGCATCCTGCCGATCGCGCTGCCGCCGGGCGAGCGCCCGGCGGGGATGATCTATCGCGGCGCGTTGAGCGAGGCGGGTACGCTGCTGCTCTCCGAAGTGGCGGGCGAGCTTGCCCGACTGGCCGAGAGCGACATCGTCGAGATTGCCGAGAGGAATTAGGGTGCGGCCGCGGCGGGGGGATGATCTGTTCGTCGCCGCGGCGGAGGCCAGGGCCGATCGGAGGCTTGGCGTATGGCCCGTCCCAGACGTGAGCGGCCCCGGCCGGGGCGACGATTGTGCGCGAGGTCTGTTTCCAGCAATAACCGCCATCCCCGTCCAGCCCCGCCCTGGAAGCCCCGCCGCTAAAAGCGAAAATCACTCCACAGCCCGAAATAGTCCGAACTCCGCCCGCCGCCGCGCTCGAAGCCCTCGCTCGCGTTGAAATGGGTGTAGAACAGCCGGAAGCTGATGTTCTTGGTGAAGATATAGTCGCCCTGCAGATTGTAGTTGGTGCCGACGAAGCGCCCCTTGCCGACCGGGCGGATCAGCGGGAAGTTGGTCGGCCCGGCATAGACGCCGTCGCCCGCGGTCTGCCGCCAGAAGAAGTCGGGCCCGGCGACCACCACCAGCCGCTTGGCCGGCTTGAGCGTTACGCTGGGGAACACGTCGATCAAATTGGAGAAATTGAGCCAGCCCGCGTCGCTGTACAAGGGCGTGCGCGGGAACGGCGGCGCGAAGGTCTGGATCGTTCCGTCGGCGGCATTGTTGTCGCCGCTGAAGACGTTCGCTCGCACGCCGAGCCGCGGCGCCGCGGGTCCGCTCGGCAGCGTATAGCCGCCCTCGAGCAGCACGCCCCAGGCACGGATCCGCTCGCCCGCAAAGCTTCCGGTCTGGTAGGTCCCCTCGGCATCGTAGTCGAAACCGTCGGTGCGACCGGCGAAGCGCACGCCCCAGCTGCGCCGGCTCTCGGTGCCGATCTTGGTGACGTAGCGCGCATTCTCGCGGTAGAGATCGTAATAGAACAGGTCGACGCCAAGGCTCGGCACCAGCAGCGACGGTGCGGTGGCGATATAGACGCCGTTGAAGTGGCGCGTCTTCTCGGGCGCATCATCGAACGCGCCGGGCGTGAAGGTGACGGGCTTCACCGCGAAGGCGTCGATCCGCACCACGCCGCGGTTGATGTAGGTGCCGCGGATCCCCTGGTAGATATAGCGCACGTTGACGCCGTCGCGCAGCCCGACCTGCTTGCCGTTGCCGATCGGCATCTCGAACCGGCCCGGTCGCAGCGTGACCTTCGAATTGGCGGTCAGCGGCACGGTCACGTCGACGAACGCCTGCATGATATCGGCGGCGTCGCGGTTGGGCGGAGTCGCGAACGTGTCGAAGAACTCGCGATTGTCGCCCAGCTCGACGAACGCGCGCAGATCGGCGCCGATGCGCAGATCGCCGACCAGGCGCAGCCGCTGCTGCAGGGTCGACAGCGTGTCCTTGCCCTTCGCGCCCAAGTTGAGCGCGCTGAAATAGGTGTAATTGTAGCGGATCTCGCCACCGATCGAGAGGAAGCTGCGCGGATCGCTGCCAAGGGGAATGTAGCGCAGTGCCTCGAGCGGCGAGGTGCGCTTCGACGGGTCGGCGAGGAACGACCAGTCCTCGGTCCAGCGCAACCCTTGCGGAACCCCCGGCGGCCCGAGGGTGCCGCCGGGCACCGGTTCGGGTATCGGCGTGCCGGGCGCGCCGGGCACGGGCGGTGGCGCACCGACGAGCAGCGGCGCGTCGCGCTGGCGCGGGAGCTGCGCCGCCGCGGCATCTTCGGTCGTGGCGGGATCGGCCCGATCCGCGACCGTGCCGGGCGGCGTCGGTTCGGCAAGCGCCGGCGTAGCGAACGCAAACAGGGTACAGGCGATCACGCCGCGACCCATCGGGGATCGGCGCGCGCGGTGGCGCGGGAATGTCGGCAAACGGGCTCTCCTGTCGAGGCCTGGGCGACCTTCTCGGTTGGCGGACCATTCCGCGTCCTGTGGAGCTATCGTGCTGATCCGCCTGCGGCTTATGCTTTTACCGGGCGGCGCTATCAGCGGCGGTGATAGGCACGCCATGCCAGATCGGCATAGCGCGGCAGAACTCTTGCATAAGACGCGCCTGCCCGTGTCGCCTACACCGGTCTGGTGGCGTGAATTCGTGGGGGGCTCGACGTGCGCGAAAACATTCTCTTTCTTCCGGGCCTGCTGTGCGACGAGGTGGTCTGGCGGCATCAGACCGCGGCGCTCGGGGCGCGCTACGATGTCGTCGTCGCGCGATTGACCGACTTTGCGTCGATCACTGCGATGGCGCAGGCCGCGCTCGCGCTCGCACCCGGCAGCCTTTCGGTCGTCGGACATTCGATGGGTGCGCGCGTCGCGCTCGAGATGGTTCGCCTCGCGCCCGATAGGATCGCGCGGCTCGCCTTGCTCGATACCGGGGTCCATCCCGTCGGCGCTGCCGAGCCCGGACGCCGCCAGCAGATGATCGATCTGGCCGAGACCAAGGGCATGGCCGCGCTCGCCGACCGTTGGCTGCCGCCGATGGTGATGGCAGGCGCGCTCGAGCGCGATCCGGCGCTCGATGCGACGCTGCGGGCGATGGTGGAGCGGATGTCACCAGAGATCCACGGCCGCCAGATCGCCGCGTTGCTCGGCCGGCGCGATGCCGCCCCGCTGCTCGCGACGATCCGGTGTCCGGTGCTCGTCGGGGTGGGACGGCACGACGCGTGGAGCCCGCCCGAGCAGCACGCCGCAATCGTCGCTGCGATCCCGCGGGCGCGCTATGTCATCTTCGAGGAGAGCGGCCATATGGCGCCGATGGAGGCGCCCGAGGCTGTCACCGCAGCGCTGAGCGAATGGATGCTGCAGTCGGCAGGGGAAACCGTATGACTCATGACGAACGCCAAACCATCGAGATCGCGTGCGAACGGCTGATCCGCCAGTTCGCGCTGCTCAACGATTCGCACGACCATGCCGCCCTCGCCGCGCTTTTCACCGAAGACGGCAGCTTCGCGCGTCCGACCAATCCCGACGAACCGATCGAAGGCCGCGCGGCGATCCATGCATTCTTCCGCGACCGTCCGGCGCGCACGACGCGCCATCTGATGTCGAACATCGTCGTCGATGTCACATCCGCGACGCAGGCGTGCGCGCACAGCTATGTCCTGCTGATCACCGGCGAACGCGGCGAAAAGATGCTGGTCGGCGATTTCCATGACGTCTTCGCATTCGACGAAGGCGCGTGGAAGTTCGCACGCCGGCGCGGTTCGCTGGCCTTCGCGCAATAGCGATCGTACCCGCGCCCGAGGAGGCGATCTGTCTCGTCATTTGCCACCGCGTATCTCGTTTGGCTCGTTCGCGAACTTCAGGCTTTGTTTGCGACAGTGTGATGGTGATCATCGCAGGAGCTTTGGGGATCCGGCAAGAACTTGGCACGATCGTTCCGCCGACAGTCCTCCCTGCCCGCTTTCCTTCGCCCACTGATCCTCCATGAGGCGAGATTGACCGCGATTGAAGTTCGCATTCTGCACGAACTGGTCGAATGCGTCGGTTGGCCCGTTGAATCGTGTCGCGATGTAGGGACCGCCTTCATCGATTGATCGCCGATCGGAGCCGCCAGCCTGAACCTGGGCTACGCGGGATCGCACTTGCGCGTCCGCACGCGTGAGGGTCCCCGAAACCCTGCGCGTTCGTCCGCATCGTCGATCTGATATTCGTAGCCATTGCGGATTTCGCGATGGAACGGAACTGCCGTCGTCGACGACCCGGCGGGCAAAACCGCGGACGATGTCGTCGAGCGCTTTGCTCGCCCGGCGGGGGCAGTGATTACGGGGCTATGGCGGCAAGGTCGGTACCGGCCGCGACAAGTTCGAGGCGCTGCGGCACCGTGCCGATGTCGATCCCCGCCGCCCGGAATTGGTCGAGCAAGGTCATCAACACCGTGCTGCGCGCCGCATAGACGGCGCGTTGATTGGCGACGTGGCCGAAGCAGTTGAACTCGATGCGGCCCTCGGTCAGCCCATCGATGAAGACCTTGGGGGCAGGCTCGTCGAGCACGGCGGAATCGCTCGCAAAGGCGTCCTGCACCATCCCCCTGACCTTGCTCGCATCGGTATCGAGCGGCACCGAGAATTTGATCTGGATGCGCCCCAGCGGACCCGCCATCGTCTTGTTGAGTACGGACTTGGTGATCAACTCGGAATTGGGGACGATCAGCGTCGAATGATCGGCCAGCTCGATCTCGGTCGAGCGCACGCTGATGCGCTTCACGTCGCCCTCGTCGTTGCCGACGCGGACGAGATCCCCGATCTTGATCGGGCGCTCGGCCAACAGGATCAGACCCGACACGAAATTTTGGGTGATCGCCTGAAGCCCGAATCCGATGCCCACCGACAAGGCCGAGAGCAGCAGCGCGACGTGCTCGATCCCGATCCCAAGCGAGGCGAGCGCCCAGATGAAGGCGATCGCGATCGCGACATAGCGCGCCACCAGGCTGACCGAGTTGCGGCCGCTCCCGTCGAGATCAGTGATCGGCAGATAGCGGTTTTCGAGCCACCCCATGAAGGCGCGGGTGAGGCCTAGGCCAATGGCGAGCACGACGGCTCCCCGCACGATCGTTGCCGGCGAAATCGAGACACCGCCCACCTCAATGCCCTGCGCGAGCACTCCGAGGCGTCCAAAAACGGCGCCGAGACCACCGCTGCCGCCGAACGGCGACACCAGCATGCCGAGCGCGACGCACACCAGCACCAGTCGCAGGAACGCCGAAAGCAGCACCCCGAACTGGTCGACGACGCTGCCGCGCACCCTGAGCGCGCGAGTCAGCATGACGCCGAGCCGGCTCGACCGCGTGAAGGCGCTCGTCGCGACGTCGTCGACCGCGGCGGTCATGAGGTACAAGGTGGCACTGAGGATCGCCGCCCAGGCGATCAGCTGCGCGGTGAACAGACTGAACGCGATATAGCCCATCACCAACGCGATCGACGCGATCACGATGAGCATCCACACGACCAGCAACACGATACCGATACCGGCACTGGCAGTCGTGCTGGCAGCATCGTCGTATTCGGATCGCGCCGCGCGCAGGCGGCCGAGCACCAACAGGAATGTCGCGATCAGCAGCAGGTGCAGCACGGCGATGAGCGTCTGGCTGGCGACCTGAGCCGCCTGGCTCGCGCCGATCGCCATGTCGAATGCGGAGAGCAGGATCGTGACGAACGACAGTGCCGCCAGAATCCAGGTGAGCGGCCTCATCCGCGCGGCAGTCTCGTCGTCGATCGCGGCAATCCGCCACGAGGGCTGCCGCCGCATGAGCAGCGCCCCGCTGACCGCGGCGGTAAACGCACTGAAGCCCGTCGCGAGCACGACGGCATCGCCCATGCCGTTCCACCGCGCCGGGAGCAGCCCCGACCAGCGCAAGCCTTGCGTTACTATCATCGCGGCGAGGAGCGGGCACAGCGTTCCCACGATCACGCGCCACAAGGCGTTGGCCGACCGCCGCACGCGCCGCCCTGGCGCGCCCTCGACCAGAACCTTTTGGCCGAGCGCCCGTGCCCAGATCCGCAGGGGTACGAAAAACACGAAGCCGAAGACCGCTCCGAGCAGCGCCTGCCACGGCACGGCATCGCGCGCGCTGCCGATCTGATCGATGCCCTGCGAGAGGAACAGGCCAATCCGCTTGATGTCGCGCGGGAGCGACGCCAGCAATGCTTTCCAGAATGCAGGTCCCAGCGGAGAGGCCGCCTGCGCCGAAATCTTCTCGTTGAACTGTTGTTCGCGACTTTGCTCGATTTCATCGACAAGCTGTTGCGCTTCGATGCTGGCGAGCCCGGCCCGCTTCGACGTGGCGTCGAGTGCCGAGCGCTGTTGCGTCAGGACCATGCGCTGCGCCTTGATGTCGGGCGCTTCGGTCACGCCCGCTGCGGGCGGTCCAAGCCCCGCGAGTCGCGCATCGAGTAGCGTGATCTGCTCGTCCAACCCGTCGCCAACGTCCTTTGCGACCTGCTGTGCGGCCAGCGCACGACTGCGAAGGGACTTTTGCGCGTCCGCGTCGACGCGTCCGTCGAGCGCGCGATCGATCGCGCGCAACTCGGTCTCGGTTCCCGCCAGCTGGGTTGAGAGCGGTGCGGCAGGCGTTTGAGCGACCGATGGCGCTGCGATCAATAGCGATAGGGCGAGCGCGCCCAGCAGTCGTTTGCTCATAAGATATCCGCCCGAACAATAAGCCAGCCCTGCTCGTCTGGAGCGAAGGACGCTAGCGAATTATCTGGTCCGGATCCTTCCGCCCTACGCGAGCGCTTGAAGGCGAGATTAAGGAATGTCTGGTCTCAGGGACGCGCTACAAAAAGGTGAACGGTGGGTAATGGGTCTTTTTGGCGTAAAAAGGGCCTGACCCGTCCGCCCCATGCCGAGTTGATGGGTAGCGGCAGAGACGAGTCAAGATCTAGACGAGCGATATCGATCGTTCGATGAAACCCGATAACAAGGTGCTTGCGACGGCGCGCGCTTCCGGGCCGAGCGCCTCGTCAGGGAGTTCACCGGCGCTCCAGAATGACAAGGCGCCGCGAAACCCTAAGGCGAGTTGCCTTGGCAGGCGGTCCAACGCATGCGTCCGGTAGGTCTCCGGGATACTTTCGCCTGCGCCCAGCGCCAGCGTCCACAAAGCGGTAGAGCGCGCCCAGGCGTGACCAACAGCCCCCCCCGTCGTGCCGATCCAGCTCATCACGGCACGGTTCACGCCCGGCTCCTCCAGCATCACCGCGACCGCTGTGTCGACCGCGAGCATCACGCGGGATGCAGTATCAGCCGGGAGCCGCGCCTCGGCGAAGCGCCGTTTCATCGTGTCCGTCCGGCGTTCGGATAGGGCATGCATGATCGCCCCCTTGCTGCCGAAATGATTGAAGGGCGTGGCGAAGCTGACGCCGGCTTCGGCGGCAAGGTCGCGCATGGAGAAATCGGCTTTGCCCTTACGGAGCAGCCGTTCCCCGGCGTCGATCACGCGCTGGCGCACGGGCTCACCGCGGCCAGTAATCTTTGTCTGTGACTTGTCCTGCACCATCTCGCGATCTATATCATGATATACACATTGAGCATAACGGAGTTAGCCCGTGGCAAGCATCACCGCCAAGACCTTCCTCATCACCGGCGTCAGTTCCGGCCTCGGTCGCGCGTTTGCCGAAGCCGCCTTGAACGCCGGACACCGCGTGATCGGCACAGTGCGCAAGGAGGAGGACGCCGATACGTTCGCGGCCCTCGCAGCGGGCCGCGCACATCCACTGATCCTCGACGTGACCGACTTCGCAGCGATTCCGGGCGCCGTGGCCGAAGCGGAGCTGCATGCCGGTCCGGTCGAGGTGTTGGTGAACAATGCAGGATACGGTCACGAAGGTGCGCTGGAGGAATCTTCGATGGGCGATCTTCAGCGTCAATTTGCGGCCAACGTGTACGGACCGGTTGCGATGATGAAGGCCGTGCTTCCCGGCATGCGAAAGCGCGGTAGCGGGCACATCATCAACGTGACCTCGATGGGTGGCTTCATCACTATGCCGGGGATCAGCTTCTACTGCGGTAGCAAGTTTGCGTTGGAAGGCATCTCCGAGGCGCTTGGCAAGGAGGTGGCGGCGCTCGGCATTCGGGTGACTGCCTTGGCGCCAGGCCAGTTCCGGACGGATTGGGCAGGACGCTCGATGGATCGCACACCGCGCAGTATTTCCGACTACGATGCCGTGATGGATCCGATCCGAGCGGCGCGCCAGGCCAAGAGCGGCAATCAGCCCGGCGATCCGGCCAAGGCGGCACAAGCTTTGCTCGCCATAGTCGACGCAGAGACCCCACCGATACGCCTGTTCTTGGGTACGGACGCGCTGGGCGTGGTCGACCAGAAGCTTGGTGCGATGACGGCCGAGATCGCCGCCTGGGATGCGCTCTCCCGTTCGACCAGCTTCGCATCGTGACCGCCTGAGCGCCGTTGGCGAGCCGATGTCAATTCCGCCGACAGCGACACCGGTTTCGGCAGAATCTATCGATCCAACGCAGCGCGTCCAAGAAAGGGTTACGCCTTCCACGAAAGCCATACGCTTCAGCTGTCCGGCGCCGTCTTTCGACGAATGCCGATCATAGTTTCTCGCAGCCACCGATTCACGGGATCGGCATCCATACGAGGTTGCCAGAACGTTGGGCCGGGATGCACTATGATGCCGGCATTCAGTTTCTGCGTCTCGTCCTGGCAGGCATATGCGATCGCTTGCCAAACCTTCAGGTGATACTCGCCCATTGGGGGAACTCATCCTCTTCTACGCGGAGCGGCTGGCAATAGCCCGCAGAGTTCTTTGGCCATTACGCGCACGCTCAGCGTCCTCAAGCAACCAAGATCGGTCATTGCTTCGGTAGTCGCCCCGGCGGAAGCCGGGGCCTCTAGGTGGCCTGGCCGGGCGGCACGAGACCAAGGGGGAGGCCCCGGCTTTCGCTTGTTTGACGGTTATGCGTTAGGGCTACTCCGCACCAACTATTGTCGTTCAGCGGAAAACGCCCGGTATTCAAACGGGTCGTCCGAGGGACTTTAACAAATGTCGGAAGTTGGGTAGCGCTGGAGGCGGAATGAATGCCCGGGAATGGGTCGTCATTGCCGCAAAGCTGCCGGCCCCCTGTTGACCAATTTCGGTCATTCGTGCGCCGGATGGCAAAGTCCGATTGCTGACGTTGCTATGGCATGTCAGCATGAATCATGAGCATGCTCACCCTTCGCTATCAGTATGATTCCAGCTTTTTCGACCCGAAGCAGCCGCGAGATGACTTCGGTTGGCTCGGTATGAAAGTGGAAACCGACCGCTTCTCGGGGAACGGTGGTTTTTGGGTGCAATGGCAGGACGTGAGGGAGTTTGGTGAGGCTCTAAGCGCTTTCCCAATCACGCCAGATCATCCGATTGTCGGGCAATGGGGCTATGAAATGCAGATGGGCGACGACCTTATCCTGAGGATCGACATTGTCCCAGCAAACAAGCGCGGCGATCTCGCAATTCACTTTGAGGTGGCCGGTTACGCTCTGCCTTGGGACCGCGCACGCTGCTCTTTCACGACCAAATATCCTGATCTTGAGGCATTCCGGGCCGACATTGCAGTCCTGATGGATAGGAAAGCCGAGGAAGCAATTCTGGTCGGGATCTAAAGTCCGCTTCTTTCAATCTCGCGCAAAAAGCGGCCTGTTGTCTTTCCACCACACACCGGCCGGCATCGAACGGGGAGCAAAGGGGCCGACGGCAGTCGCTCATGTGCATCCGACTTTCCTTTATACGCTCACGAAGGTTGCGGTCCGCCGCGGCATCTCGCGCCAGGCGACTTTTGCCAGGAACCACTCCGGGCGCGATGGCACCTTGAGATAGCCGCTGAGGTCGGGCAGCCGCTCGATCTCGGAGGGCATGACGGCATCCTCGGTATGGGCCGACAGCGAGTTGCCCCAGGTCTTGCCGCCCGGCCCTGCCCCGTCGCTGTAGCTCTGCTGCATGTAGCTCTGCTGGCCGATCAGCGACGACGCAAACCGGGCGGTGCTGTTGGTGTCGCCGCCCGCGCAGCGCAGTATCAGCCGAGTACTGCAATTCTCCACCAGCGCGGCAGCAGCGCCGTCGCCGTAGAGGGCACGCACCTTGCCGATCGTCTGAAACCCGAGCACGCAACGGCCGCCGAACTTGCGGATACGCTGGAGCGCGTCGTCTAGTCCCTCGATCTTGCCAATCGCGTCGAGCTCGTCAGCGACAAACCAGGTCGGCGCCGTGTCGCTTTCGGGGCGGCTCATCGTGGCGAAGATGGCGAGCCGCATCCATGGCCCGATCAGCGCTTTCAGGGCGGCGATCTGGTCGGCCCGGTACGGCAGGAATACCCAACGCCTGTCGCCTGGATCGGATGCCCAGCGGGTCAGCGAGAACGGCATGCCGCCGGTCGCACTGGCGGCATATTCAAGCGCGCTCATCGCGTCACCGCTAGAGGAGCGCACGCTGTCGAATAGCCGTGTCGCGCCCTCGGCCAGAAACGGCTCGGCGGCGGTGCCGGCCAGCATTGCGCGGAGTTCGGCGCGGTCAGCGATGGCGAACAGACGGTAGACCTCCGCGGTGTTGATGCCGGCAGCCCGACCACGGCGCAGAATGGCGGTGAGCAACGTCCGGGCACGCGCCGCCCAGCTTGCATCAGCCGACCCACCCGGGCTCGGCACCAGCGACGCCGCGAGCTGCTCGGCGGCAAAGTCATTGGGCACTTCGCCCATCATGTCCCAAACGCCCGAGCGCGCATCGAACGGGTTGAGGATCACGTCACCGCGCGCGGCATCGTAGAACCGCGACAGGAACCCGCCGTCGGGATCGGCGATGATCGCCCGGTCGCCGCGGCCTTCCGCGCCGCGCAGCAGCTCGCGGATCGCGACGGACTTGCCGGTGCCGGTCGTCCCCATCAGCAGGAAGTGCTTGGGCTCATCGGCCCGGTCGATCGCCAGTCCCGCAAGCGTGACGACAGCTTTGTCCTTCTGCAGCCGCTGCGTGCGCTTGTTCCAGCGATCAGCGGTGGAAAGTTGCGCACCGCGCAAGACGTCGCCGGCCTGCGGTCCCTTTGGCGCACCCATCACGAAGGCTAGGAAGTGGCCACCAATCGCGCACAGCGCCACCAGCACCGCAGTCACCACCCCATAGGCGAACAACGACAAGCCAGGGACATGGCCGAGCACCTCGAGCGGCCCCGTGGCAAGGCCGGACAGCGACGCCGCGGCAAAAGGCACTCCGAATAGCGCGACGAGGATCGAGGCGATGGTCGGCCGCTTGTGTTTGCCGACCGCACTTCGGATGAAGGCGCCGACGGACGCCGCAGCGCTGAGCGCGATCGCGACCCCGGCAAGGGCGGTGACCATGACCTCAGTGCTCCCCAGCTGCGTATAGGCCGTGCACCGCCGCCTCTACCGCCGGCCAGCGTGTGAGGGACAGATGGGGATATTCGAGCCACTCCGGGGCGAGCGGATCACGCGACTCAAGGGCGACCTGCCAGCCGACCAGCGCTTTAGGCACCCACACCGTGCTTTCGGCGGGGGCAAGCGTCACCCAACCGTTCGCATCAGGGTCGCTCCATTCGGCGTTCCCACGCAGCCAGTCGACCTGCTCGGTCTCCGGAGGGGGTGTGGTTCGCCCCACATCACGCAAGGTCTCGGTGACCAGCGCCAGCACCGCATCACGATCGTGCTGAGATATGTCCATCATGTCACTCCTCTGCCATGACCTGGATTTCGCAGCGCACTGCTTTCTTCGCCCTGGCGGCCTTCTTGCGGCAGGCGTCCAGAGTGTCGCGATTGGCGATGATCAGCCGGTTGCTCGACAGGATGCCTGCGAACGCAGTGGGCGATGCCGCACGCATCAGGCGCTGTCCGCTTTGCCACATCGGCATGCGCAAGGTGCGCGCCGCCATTAACTCCGGCCATAGCCAGCTTGACGGCATGGCACGCACGAGCGGACCGGCGAGGATCGCCCACAGCAAAACGCCCGCGGCCAGCGAAGCCAAACCGACATGCCGCAACCGGCGCCGCTGCTTGTCGGCTTCAGTATGCGAATGCAGTTGAAGGGTCAGCTGCCTCGCCACTGTCTCGAACCCCTGTTGCGCCGCGAGAAACAGGCGATGATCCTCACGGCGCGCATTGTACGCGGCTTCGATGACCTGACGGTTCAGTTCCTCTGGCGTCAGCAACAGCGCCGGACTGTTCACCACCGCATCGATCCGTTGCGCGGCTGCGAGGACGTTCTGCGAGATCACCCCAAGTGTCTCTGAATAATCCGGCGCGTCGGAGGGCTCCGCCCGCTCAGCGGTCAGCCGTTCCACAGCACGGCGGATCAGTGACACCTCGCCACGAAGATCTTCGAACGCCTGTGCCGCCTCGTCCGCCATGGCTTAGCTCCGACCTGAGGTCACTACGCGCTTGGATGGTCGTCTCGAAGTATTTGCGGCGCGCGCACCGACCTGCTGGATCCGCTCTTGCAACTGGAAGTGCTGCACTGCACAATCAGCAAGCCTTTCAGGCATCCTCTCCTAAAACTTTCAGGCCGCCCCTCAGGGCGGCCTTTCTTTTATCAGCGCGTGCCACGGCCTTCCAGCTGCTAAAGCTCTCGATTTTGGAGCAAATCGCGTTCAAGATCGCGCTGCATCTGACGCTCGAGCACCTGCTCGACCGATGGCTGTCGGTCGCGGCCAAGCCCAAGTTCTGGCGCGCTGCGCTCCAGCTCCATCCGCAATGCCGGATCATGTCGCAGATCATTGATCATGATCCCCATGCGCTGCGCCACAGGGCCGTTCTGAGCCTCGCCGCGCTCGGCTGACAACGCCTGCCAGCGTTCCATGAACCGCCCTGCCCTGAGTGCCGGATCAGCGCGGACGCGGGCTTCCTCGCGCATTGCCTGTACGGCGCCGCGCGTCTTACCGGCTGCGGCGTCGCGCGCGAGCTTGGGATCGCGCTCAATCGCGGCAGCGAGGTCATGCGCGCCCATATACCGGCTCTTGTCGAGCGCCTCGCCGGCACGCGCGAGTGCGGATGTTTGATGCGCCAGGACGGGCAGGCCTTTCTCCCGCATGGCCGAAATATCAACAGCGGCGCGCGCGTAGCGCTGGATCGCCTTGGCCTCTCCTGGCCTGCTCGTGCTTTCGGTAACAGGTTCGGGAGGGACGGCTTCCTGCGGCTTTGGCCTGAACCCGGCGAACATGGAACGCGCCTTCCCCTCCACTGTCTCGACAAGCTCGCGCAGTCGCTCAGGGAATTTGATCTCGCGTCGATCCGCGAAAGCACGAACCGCTTCGTTGGGCTCGGCTGCATAGTCGCCTACCATGTCCTTCGCCCGGTCGCGCGACAGCACTCCCGCGAGCTTTCCGTCGCTCGCAAAATCGTCGCGACCATAGTAGAGTTGCACCCCGTCACGGTGCCGCGACAACGCGACATAGGCGGCGTGCCGGTCCATGCCCGGTGTGGCGAGCACGTGGCTGCGATCCACCGTCACGCCCTGCGACTTGTGGATGGTGGCGGCATAGCCGTGATCGACCGCGGCATAGTCCGCCACGTCGAACGCGACCGCCCGACCGTCGTCCAGGCGCACGCCAAGCGCGGCCGGTGACGCCTCAGTGACCGTACCGAGCATCCCGTTCTTTACCCCCATCTCGCGCTCATTGCGCAGGAACATGATCCGGTCGCCGATCGCAAACTGCCGCTCGCCGCGCTCCGCCTGCACGGTTACGTCGTCTCCGAGATCACCCGATGCCCGCAGCCGCTCACGCGCCTCCTCGTTGAGGGACTGCACCTCGGCGTTGGTATGCGTCAGGATGATCCGGCTCTTGTCGGGCTCCGCCTGTCGCTGCCGGTCCCACTTCCCGACCAGCACCGCCCGCGCCTGGCTGCGTGTGTCGGCACTGCGCACCATGTCACGATCGCCGTACGCCTGAAGCGCCTCCGCCGTCATGCCCGTAGCAAGCCAGCGGGTCGCGTCGCGCTGCCAGTCCGTCCGCTGGCGGCGGATCTCGGTGATCTCGGCTGCGCCGTGCGCTTGAGATAGCGCACGAAAGGCTGCCCCCGCTTCGATCGCCTGCAACTGCTCGGGATCGCCGACCAGTACCACCTTGGCGCCGGCTTGCTCCGCTGCCGACAACAACCGCTCCATCTGTCGCGTGCCGATCATGCCGGCCTCATCCACCACCAGCACATCGCGCGGACCCAGCTGCTCACGGTCACGCGCCCATGCATATTCGAGACTGGCGATCGTACGAGATCCGATACCCGATCCAGCCTCGAGGTTCTCAGCCGCGATGCCGGATAGCGCTGCACCCCGCACCGTGTAGCCGGCACCTTCCCACGCCTCGCGTGCGACCCCCAGCATGGCCGACTTACCGGTGCCGGCGTAGCCGACGACGGACGCCATAGCACCGCGTTCGGTGATCCGTCCTAGCGCGCCACGCTGCTCGTCCGAAAGGCTAAGCCCCCTGCCTTCCGCCGTCCCCAGCGCACGCTGGACATGACTGGCGGCGACAAAGTGATCTTTCGTTCCGGCAAGCCGGTTCGCAGCCTGCTCCAGTCGCGCCTCGGTCGCGATCATCTCGCGGCTCGTGAACCGCTCGTCACCGCGTCCGTCCCGGCCCAGCGCAACCAATTCCGGCGACGCCTTGGTCACGGCCATCACCGCGTCATACTGCGCCTTGCCGTCGGAATGCCGGAACGCAAACACCGCGAGATCGCGCTTGGTAAACGTCGCCTGCGTCCGTGTGATCGCGTCGAGCGCGACGCTCGGGTCAGCGATGATCTTCTCGCCGTTCTCGCGCGCGAGGCGCACGTGATCCTCGAGCCGTTCGGTCGCAAGCCCCTGCGCTGGTCGGCGCGATGCGGCGGGGCCGATCTTGTGCTGTGGTTCGAGCGCAATGCCCTGCTCCGCGAAGCTGCGATGGTCGATCCGCGCATCGATGCCGAGCTCCGCCAGCCGCTCGTTGACGTGTGCGCTCCAGGCTTCGCGCCAATGTTGCAACAGCTCCAGGCGATTCCATTCGCGGTCCTTCCTGCCAAAACCGTCCGGGCCCACTTTCCGCATCGCCAGCATGACATGCGCGTGCGGCTTGGGAGTGCCATCCTCGGCATGATCCCAATGCACATTGAGATCAGCGACCATCCCGCGGTCGACAAACTCACGGCGGACGAAATCGCGAGCCAGCAAAACGCCCTGTTCGCGGGTCATCTCACGCGGGATCGCGAACTCGACTTCGCGGGCGAGCTGCGCGTCCTTGCGCTTCTCAGCAACCTCAACTTCATTCCACAAGGTTGTTCGATCGGCTAGGCGCTCTGGCGCGCCCCCTGACAGCATGATCTCCGAGTGAACCACACCGGCCTTGTTCGAGAAGTCGTAGTGTCGCCCCAGCCGCTCGTCATACAATTTGAGCGCGGCGCGGTAGGCAGCGGAGGCAACGGCGCTGGAGCCTTTGGCACGGCTGATGATCTTCGCCGAGAAGTGGTAGATCGCCATCGCGAAACGCCGACTACTCCTTTTTGCGCATATCTGCAACAATGTATTAACTTGGATTCACAATCTGCTTCACGTTTACTTGTGATTTCACTCCATTTTCGGTGTTTTATCCGAATTCGACTTATGAGACCCTCACCCGCCGACGACATATTTGATCAAACGAGGAGTTCGGTTGATGCGCAAGGTCCGGGACTACGATGCTGAGTTGAAAGCGCTCGGTGACAAGGCAAAAGCACTGAAGGCACGCAAGGTCGAGCAACTCGGTCAGCTTGTCGCCATGACCGGCGCCGATGCGCTCGATGTCGAGACGCTTGCCGGCGTACTGCTCGACGCCGTGGCCGCGAGCGATACGGGTACAAAGGAGGCGTGGCGCGTGAAGGGCGTCGACTTCTTTCAGCGGCGCGAGCGCAAGTCTGGCAAAACGGCTCCGGGCGACATCATCGCTGCAGCGACGACTACGGATAACGACGCTGCGGGCGGAAGCAGCAGCCAGGCGCACGGATAACCGGAGCTGGGTCATGGCACGTCGCGAACGCACCCGTCACCTGATCGAGCTTGGTGGACTGGTTCAGAAGTCTGGCTTGGTTGATCTTACCGAGGATGATCGCGCTACCCTCTACGGCGCGATGCTCGACCTAGCGGCACAGGCGCGGCAGGACAGCTATGTTCTCACCTTGTGGAAGCGGCGTGGCAAACGCGCGTTTGATGCGGCGGCTGACGCGCTGATCGGGACATGACCTACGTCGTGGCATCCAATCAGCTTGCCTGCCTTACCGGGCCGCATGCAAGCGTGACGTCGGTGATGAACGATGCAGCGCGGAGTCAGCGTCAAGTCAGGGCTGCGCAACGCTGCACAAATGATGATCGCGACCAAGTGATGCCGCTGTGGCGACGACGCAAAGGGTGCGGTTTCGCTATTGCGGAGGCGAACCCTTTGTCAGCATGGCCTCAGCAATGAACGACACGATTCAAGCGACGATCACTGCGGTCGTCACCCATGCGCCCGAATGGATTCGCCACGATCTCGTTTCGAAAGAACGGGCCGCGCGCAAACGCGCCGAAGAGACGCTCGCCGCGATGATCGCGAGCGCACTGGCCAAGACCAGCAACATGTAACCGAGCTACGCCGCCGCGCGGCGCTCGAGCGCCGCGATATGTTCGGCGCAAACTACCTCAACGACGTGGCCGAGCGCTTCGACGCGCTCGCCGAGCCACGCCAGTTCGCCTTCGCTGATCTGGTAATGTTTCGAGTAGCGCGCTTTCACATAAGCTTCCTTTAGCTTCTCGAACCGCGCGCGATCCGCTTTTGCCTCGCGCGGCCAGACGTCAATCAGGCGCGGGTCAATCCGCTCGGCCTGCGTGCGCAAGAAGCCGAGATTGTGCACGTGCGGCGTATAGAAGGTGCAGACTAACAAGACGCAGTGATAATAGCTCTCCGTCGCCTGATGGAGAAGGAAGGCAGTGTCTTTGGTGTATCCTTTCCGCTGGGCATCGCCAGCTAAGTCGAGCTTGCGTGCTCCGCTGGGCAGCCACTCTTCAAAATACTCGCACGCCATCGCTAGCGCTTGGTCCGGCGTCTTCGGCTTGGGCTCGGGCAGATCAGTGTCGTCGCTCTGGTACAGCGCGATACCGTCACGCGCGATGTCGATGAAGAAATAGCGCCCGTCGAAGAGACCGGCGGTCACCTCCTGCAGCGTGTGGACGATGAAATTAACCGGCGTGCGCAGCGTGCCCGTGATCGCCAGTTCGCGGTTGAGTGTGTCTTCGGCGGTCGCCCAGAACTCGACGCGGTCGGTGAGCTTTTCGTGGTTGACGATCACCAGCAGATCAAAGTCGGACTGATAGCCCTTGGCGGTGTGCGGCTCATCGACCCAGCCGCCGCGCGCATAGCTCCCATAGAGGATCACCTTGAGGATGCGCGCCTGCTTCTTCCAGTCCGACGTCGCGATCGCGGTCGCGTCGCCAAACTGCTCGAACAGAATTCGCACGACGCGTTCGAGCTCGCGCTGCTTGGCCGCCGGCAGATGGTCGAGGCTGGTCTTCATGATGCCCCGATACTAGCGCCACCGGGGGCGTTGGGACAGCCTCGCCGGCTAGCCGGCGAGGCTGAAAATTTAGCGGCCCAGCGCTGCTGCGATACGTCGCGAAAACCGCCGCCACCATGGCGACGGTCTACGTCCTTCCAAGCACGGCGGAAGTGTCGAGAAGAGTGACAAAACTTGATCACGTCGAAGCTTTTTGCGGAAGATGACGGCACCACTCGTATCCGAGCCGTGAATCTGAAAAACCGACTTGGCCAGATCGATGCCGATTGTGCTAACCTCACCCATGGACGCCTCCTTCAGTGGTGTTTCCAACACCTCAAATATGGCACATCGATGCCGTCAGGGAGCGTCCACCCCAACGGGTTTGGTCGAGAGCAGCTGCCCGCTTTGCGGCGGCGCTGACCCAGTTTCGGTCGTTCGCCTCACTGTTGGCTTCCCACCTTCAGCCACTCGTTCATCTTAGCGACCACACCGATCAGCATCGGCATGTGCCTTCCTGCACGCCGCCGCCGGCTTTCTCAAAAGGAACCACGTGTCGGGAATGGCGAGCTCATTACGCCAGCGCCTTGCTACAATCGTGCAGCGCCCATTTTTTGCGTCTCGTAGTCGCCGTCCTCACCCGGATAGCGTAACAGCTTCTCGAAGCGGCCATCTGCTTTCGCCAGCGACCAAACTAGGCTCTGTCCAGCGGGCAACACGTTAGGTTCCAAAGCGAACACCGGAGATGCAAAAGCCGTCTTTGCGTCGGTGAGCCGCCAGCCTCGGTTGCGAAACATCGAGAGCATATCATCCAGGAATAAGCCGGTGGTTAGCCGATGATGAAGCAGGATAGTGTGATCGATCGAATGTCCAAAAAGCGACTGCGCCAGACCGTCATAGAAGGTAGCTCGACCCCAAATGTGGTCCAGATAGAAGCGTCTGTACGGGCCGATTTGGGCCTTATGGTCGGCCTTGAGACGTGCTTTGAGCCGGTTGTCGATATACCAATCTGAGGTGTCGATCGTGACATGGGCGTTCGCGTACTCGTGCTCTTTCAGGAGCGCACGCATTTGGTCACGGCCTCTGCCGTCTGTCCCGCCGCCAGAAACGAAAAACGAAAGAGCTTACGGAAATCGGGATAGTCAGACAGCAACGCCTCGCACCTCAAAATATCAGCCATCAACCCCTCGGGATTTTTGCCGGTGAAATACTGATGGGAGAAGCTATGATTGCCGATGATATGACCGCCATCGGACCAAGCATATAGAATGCGTGAACTAGCACCTTATCAACGTACTTTCTTGCAACGAAGTCGCCTGCCTTGATCCGGTGACGCATTAAAGCTGCGCGAATGGCTGAATCGCGTTCCTCACCGCCCATCAGAGCGGTGTCCGAGAGATCAAAGTCGTCGATCGTAACTGCGATGGCCGGCGCGCGCACGCCTCGTGCCGACTTTGTTGTGAAAATGTCGAAGTAAATCCCAGCGCAGCAAGGCCCGTGAGAACGCAGCGACGATCAGGTTAGAAGGTCATCCCTCCTTATGATGCCTTACCCCTGAGGCTACAACGCTCGCTGACCGACCTTCCCGATTGAAATCGAGTTTCGGGGATGTGCTTGCCGGCCCTCAAAGATCATAGAGAACGCCTCCGTAGGCGTCGCTGCCGGGCTTCAAAACATTTCATCTAGCAAAAGGTGAAACTGGAGCTTGCGTTCGTCGGCCTCTGCAACGCCGTACTGTCGAATAAGCCGGTCTTGCAGCGATGGATCGAACTCCCCGAGGCAATTCCACAATATAGCCAGGTCTTGATAGCGGTCGGCGATACCGACCCTGCCGGCGTCGATGCAGCCGGCCACTTAACCATCGAGCATCAGAATATTGTTGAGCGAGAAATCACCGTGCGTGCCGACCGAGTCGGCGGGCATCGGCAACAGGTGCTGCATCGCTTCCCAAACCTGCTCCGCCGCCCAGCCTTCACGCTCGTCGTCAAAGTCGTCTTCGTCGACCAGATCCGCGTCGATGCGTTCACGCGCGCGTGAAAGGCGGTAGGCGTGATCACTGTTGAAAGGACATTCGCTGGTTGGGATGGCATGTCGACGACGCAGAAACATCGCGAGCGCATCTACTATCTCAACGCCGGCATCGGGTTGCGCCTCCAGAAGTTGGTATGCGGTCTGTCCAGGAACCGCCGTTATCAGCAGCCATGCCTCGTCCTGTGACGACGAAGCCTTCGACGGCGGGGACGGGGATGTACCTCGCCAGCCAACGCAATCGGACCATTTCGTCAGTTATGTCGCCAGCCATGGAGCTTCGACCATGTCTTAGGAACAGGTCAGGCGCACCGACCTTGCCATGCAGCCGGTAAACGGCACCGCCTGACTCCCCGACGTTATCGCCCGCCCACTCATACCCTACGAGGTGCGCGGACCTACTCGCCGGCAGCGGTATGACGGCGTATGCCTCTTCCCGATCTGAATCCATCATCCTTCACCCTTCCACGACGCCTTATGGCAACCGAGGTTGGCTGAGAGTAGCCCAGCAATGAGGACGTTCCGTGTCTTCGGCTTCCCGCAAACGAACCAGTAACGAGAAACCCGCTCCGCTGATCACGCTGCCGGTCAGCCCGTTGGGCCCGCTTTCCTGAAATCTGTTCCAGAATGCATTTTCCCGAACTGACAGGCGGAGGCGGAGAGTCCGGAAAGCCGCGATCTTCCCAAGAGATGCATTTCGGGAACGCAACGGGCACAGTGGCTGAGCAAGATCTGTCACGTAAGTAGCGGCTGCGACGACCCAATCCGGGCCATTCGCGTTGGCCTTTCGGCTACCCAACTACAGTTATTCGTTCATCGCTATCTCATGACCGCTTTAGCTTTTATTCGGCTTCATCCGCACGTCGTATCTGTGGATAGCCGCTACTCGTGCCTCTGCGGCCAAGGCTGCGTGCCTTCGAATAAGGCCGTCGTCGAGGCCTCGACGACAGTAGGCTCGTTGAATCGAGTAAGACGTCGTCAACAAAATACGTTTGCCGTTTGTTGATCCGTCAATATAGCGACGATTACTTTGGTTGATATTTGAACAAAAGGGGGGGATTCATGAACGACTCGCTGCTGCGATTTTTGTCGCTTCGTCGCGTTGCGCTGGTTGGAGGCGTCAGCGCTTTCGCGATCGGCGTTGCGATCGCCTCGCCCGCCGCGGCGCAATGTGCGCCCGATCCCACGATCGCCAACGCGACGACAACCTGCAGCGGCTTCGATCCGAATGGCATCCGCGTGACTACTAGCGGGACTGTCCTGCGGATAGATCCGACCGCGATCGTGCGGGGCCAATCCGGGCCGGCCGTTGCGGTGGAGATACCCGTACCGATCGATCGCTTCTCGGCGCGTACGGGTACGATTTCGGTTGCCGGCCTCGTCGATGGCGGAACGCGCAACGGCATCGAGATCCTTACGGGAACGACGTCGCCCAACTCGTACGACAATTACGGAACGCAGGTAGGCGTGACGATCGGCCGGGGCGGCTCCGTCACCGGCGCGGCCGGCGTCGCCATCCTGGGAACGACCGGCAACAGCGTCGGCATCGCGACTGTCAATCTCAGCAATGCGGGCTCGATCAGCGGAACCAACGGTTACGCGTTGCTCGCCACGGATCGCATCCACGGCTATTTCGGCACGATCACCAATGCCGCGTCGGGCCAGATCGGGGCCATAAACGCATATGCCAGTTCGCTGGACAACGCCGGCCTTGTCAACGGCGGCACGCGAAGCGCGATCGATCAAACCGGCAGCTTTTACAATTACGAGACCGTCAGCGTCGCATCGATCACGAATAGCGGGACCATTCGTTCGAGCAGCACGACCGCGACGATCGCGAAAAGTAGAAGCATTACTAACTCCGGAATAATCGAAAACACGGGCGCCGGTCGCGTGATCGTGAGCGATCAGGTCACCCTGCGGGAATCTCCATCGGCGTACGTACCGGTCAATATCACCAACCTCGCAGGCGGCACGATTGCGAGCGCCGGCGGCACCGCCGTAAGCGTCTATGGCGGGAATTTTGCCAATGCCGGCCGCGTCGTCGGGACGGTCGATCTCGGCTATATGCCTCCCGCGTTCGTGGGTGGTTCTACGCGCGCACCTGAAACCGGCAATTATGTCGCGGCCGGCGGTACGATCACCGGCGACTTGCTGTTCGGCTCCGGGAGCGACACCCTAACCGTCACCGGCGCTTCGGCCGGGGTCAGCGGCACGATCGACGGCGGCGCGGGAATTGACACGGTCGTGCTGGATCGCGTCGGCACCGGCAGTTTCGGCGGTGCGAAGAATTTCGAGCGACTGGCCGTCAACCGCGGCGCCTGGACGCTTAGCGGCTCGCAGGGCTATTCGGGCGGCACGACCATCGCCGTCACGTCGAGCCTGACGGTGGCGGCACCCGACTTTTCGGGCAACGTTGCCAATGCCGGCGCGCTGACGTTCGACCAGACGGGCAACGGAACCTTCGTCGGCACCATCAGCGGAACCGGCATGGTCGGCAAGGCGGGAAGCGGAACGGCGACGCTGGGTGCGCAGACCTATACCGGCGCGACCCGCGTGGTGGGGGGCACGCTCGCGCTGACCGGCATGCTCGACAGCGGATCCTATACCATAACGAGCGGCGCGACGCTGACCAGCGCAACGCGAGCGACGATCTCGAGCACCTCGACGGTCCTGACGATCGCCAACGGCGGCACGATCTCCAACACCAATCCGACCGGTCGCGCTATCGACCTCGGCGGGGCGTCCGACGCGCGGACGATCAATATCGTTAACAGCGTCGGCGGTCTGATCACCAGCGCCGACGACGCAGTGCGAATCAACTTCAACCCGACCGGCAGGGCCATCCTGATCAATAATACCGGTACGATTCAAACCACCAATGGCGGGAACGCGCTCGACTTCGACGCGGCTACGTCGGGCAACGCGCCGATATCGATCATCAACGCCCGCGATACGGGTATTATCCGCTCGTTTGGAGCGTCCGCGATCCGCCCCGGGCAGGGCACGGTCATTACCAATGCCGGGCGAATCGCCGCGGACGGTGCGCCCAACAACAGCGCTGACGGCATCGAGTGGGGATGGAACACGGGCAGCATCCTCAGCTCGATCACCAGCACGATATCGGGCGCGCGCAATGGCATCAGCGCCAATGTCGACCTGAACTACAGCGGCGGTGGGAGCGTCGTCGGCCGCAACGGATCTGGCATCACCTCGGCCGGGACCGGCACGGTTGAGGCGATTGCAGGCTCTATCATCACCGGACAGTGGGACGGCGTTTCGACCAATGGCGGCGGCGACGGCATCCACATCGGCTCGATCGGTACGATCTCGATCGGTTACACCGCCACCGTGCAAGGCCTAAGCGCGAATGGCCTCGACGCGGCCGGACGGCCGATCAGCGCGAACGGCGTCTCGCTGGGCGGCGGCACGATTAGCAGTGGCGGTACGGTGTACGGCGCGTCCAACGGGTTCCTGATCAGCGACCAAAACAACCCGGGCGGCATCGCCGACATCGCGACCAAAATCACTCTTGGTTCCGGCGGCACCGTCCGTGCCGGAACCGGCTATGGCGTGTTGTTCGTCGGCGACTATAATGACGTGTTGTTCAATTCCGGCCCGATCATCGGCGGCGCCGCTGGAGCGATCAACATGGGTGGCGGTGACGACACGCTAAATCTGTCTTACGAATCAAACATCACCGGGACGGTCGACGGTGGAGCGGGAAATGACCTTCTGGTTCTCGGTGCTGTGGGTAACGTGTATTTCCCGGTGAATGGCGTTTTCGCCGGAGCGATTAATTTCGAAACACTGCAGGTGGACGCGGGGCCATGGGTCGTGACGGCGCCTTCCACTTTCGCCAATGGCATCATCATCAATAACAACGGTGGCAGCTTGATCGGCACCAGCGCAACGCTGAACGGCCGGATCGCCAATAGCGGCCAACTGACCTTCGATCAGGCTGCCAACGGAACATTCGATGGCGCGATCAGCGGAACCGGCCGATTCGCAAAGACGGGCAGCGGGACGCTGACGCTCGGCGCGCAAACCTATACCGGCGCGACCACGGTAACGGGGGGAACGCTCGCGCTGACCGGCAACCTTACAAGCACGTCCTACACCGTCGCGCGCGGGGCGACGCTGACCAGCGCTTTGTCGTCGACCGTCGCAAGCACCGCGCCCAGCCTGTCGATCAGCAACGGCGGGACGATCTCGGACACCAACGCGACCGGCCGCGCGATCGATCTCACCGGTCCCACTACGGTGCGAACCGTCGTCATCGCCAATGCCGCCGGTGGCCTCATCACCAGCGCCGACGATGCGGTACGGGTCAACTTCAACCCGACGGGCGGCAGCATCCGGCTCGACAATTCCGGGACGATTCAGTCGACCAATGGCGGGCAAGCGATCGATTTCAACGCCGCCGCTTCTGGCCGAGTCTCGATCGTCATCAACAACACCGCGACCGGTGTCATCAAATCGTTCGGGCAGGACGCGATCCGCCCCGGTCAGGGCGCGGTGGTCACCAATGCCGGGCTGATCGTATCCGATGGCCTCGCCAACAACAGCTATGACGGGATCGACTGGCAGGCGAGCGCCGGCACCGTCGTCAACCAGGCGACCGGCACGATCTCGGGGCTGCGCCACGGCGTCACCAGCGACGTAAACGTCAACGTGACCAATGCCGGCCTCGTACTCGGCCGCAACGGATCGGGCGTCGGCTCCGACGGAACCGGTGCGGTGGTCAATAGCGGCACGATCACCGGCCAGTGGGACGGGATCGCGACCAATGGCGACGGCGACGGCATTGATATCGACTTCATCGGCTCGGTCACCAACAGCGGCATCATCCAGGGCATCAGCGCGACGGGCGTCGATTCGGGCGGCCGCCCGAACAGTGCCGAGGGCATCGCGATGGGCGGCGGGACGATCGTCAATACCGCTGGCGGCTTGGTGTTCGGCGCGGGTAACGCGATCCTCGTCAACCACGACACCAACCCCGGCGGCGTCGCCGACGGTGCGACCAGCGTCACCAACGCGGGCACGATCCGCGCGGGGTCGGGCTATGCTATCTCGCTCGTCGGCAGCTTCGACGACACGATGGTCAATTCGGGCACGATCATCGGCGGCACCGCCGGGGCGATCGACATGGGAGCGGGCAACGACACGCTCATGCTATCGCCCGGATCGGTCATCACCGGCAGGGTCGACGGCGGCGCCGGCACCGACCGCGTCATCCTCGGCGGCACGGGGACCGGCAGCTTCGCGGGCGCAGTCAATTTCGAGACGCTCGCGGTCACGTCGGGCAATTGGACGCTCACCGCGCCCGCCACCTTCGCCACCGGCACAAACATCGCCGCAGGCGCCAGCTTCACCGAGACCGGCGCAATGCTGACCGGCGGGATCGCCAGTGCCGGTACGCTGTACCTCAACCAAGTCACAGACGGTGCGTTCGCGGGTACGTTCAGCGGGAACGGCCAGTTCGTGAAGAACGGGGCGGGTGCACTCACCATTGGCAATCAGAGCTTCAACGGAGGGACATCGGTCAACGCCGGGCGGCTTATTCTCGCGGGTGCCCTGCCCTCGGCGGTGAGCGTCGCGAACGGTGCGACGCTCGCGGGTAACGGCACGATCGCTGGCCTGACGCTCGCCACCGGCAGCACAGTCGCGCCGGGCAGCAGCCCGGGTACAATCGTCGTCACAGGCAACTTCAGCCAGGCGGCGGGCGCGACCTACGCCGTCGAAGTCGCGGCGGGCGGCGTCTCCGATCACATCATCGTCGGCGGTACCGCAACCCTCGCCAACGGTGCGCTGCTGACGGTAACGCGCGACGGGAGCGCGCTGAGGATCGGACAGCGCTACACGCTGCTGACCGCGGCCGGCGGAATCGTCGGCACCTATACGCTGGTCCAGTCGCCCGCCGGCGATACCGAATTCCGGCTGGTGCAGTCCGCCAACGGCATCGCGGTCGACCTCGCGCGCACCGGTGCATCGCTGGCCACGCTCGCACAGACGCGGAACCAGGCAGCGGTCGCGGCCAGCTTCGGCACACTCGGCGTGGCTAATCGCGCTTACGCAGCGCTGACGCTTAATTCGGAGGACAGTGCGGTGCGCACGGCGCTCGACGGTCTGTCGGGCGAAGTTCATGCGTCGCTGCGTACCGGCATGCTCAAGGACGCACAGGCCGGCGCCGATGCCGTGCGGTCGCGGATGGCATCGCGCGCGATCAGCAACAGCGTGTGGGGTGAGATCAACGGCCTTTTCGGCACCGATGCCGCCACGCGCGATGCGGCGGCAGTCAACCGCCGCGGGTGGGGGATCTTCGGTGGTGCCGACGTGGCGATCGGAGCGCATGCCCGCGCCGGCATCGCGGGCGGTTATACCCGCAGCAGCTTCGCGATCGACGAACGTGCGAGCCGCGGTACGATCAAGACGAAGCAGGTGCTCGCTTATGCGAACGGCACGCTCGGGCCAATCGCGGTGCGCGCAAGTGTTGGCTATGCTTGGTCGGACGACAGGACCTCCCGCTCAGTCAGCTTCCTTGATTATGCCGCCACGCATAGCGCGTCTTATAGTGGCCACACGCTGCAAGGCCTGTTCGAGGTAGGCGTCACGCGGCCGCTGCTTAACGGTTCAGTGGAGCCCTATGCCGGAATCGAAGCCTATCGCGTTTATAGCGGCGCATTTGCCGAAACCGGCGCCGCTGCGACCGGGTTGGTCGGTCGATCCAAGACCGAGACGTTCACGCTCTCCAATCTGGGCGTTCGTACCGACACGCCGATCGTGAACGACGTCAGCGCACGCATCCAGCTTGGCTGGCGGCACGTGCTTAGCGACGCACGGCCGGATGCGACGCTACAATTTGTCGACACGACCTCGGCCTTCACCGTATCGGGCGCGGGGCTATCGCGCGAGAGCGCCACCTTGTCGCTCGATCTCGAATGGAAGCCGGTCGATCGTCTCTCGATCGTTGCGGGTTATTCAGGCGCAATCGGGGGAAATGGTGCGGACGACGGGCGTCTGAGGCTTACCGCATCGTTAGGATTTTGAGTTGCTAGTCAAAGCGATCGCGCCTGAGGTCACATCATCCTCACTGATATGCCGCATTGCCACAGGCAGTCGTCTCCGGCAGCGCCACCCTCAGATGTCGAGGCTGGCAACTGATGTGGAAAGCAGCAAGGGGGGAGGCTGTCGTTCAAGTTCTCTACAGACGCGCTGGAATGATGGAAACGCGGAATCAAACTCTTAACCCTCTATTAGACGAGATTTTTCGTTTCTAATCACGGCGGGAACGGAGCGACCGCGCCGTTCCACTTATCGTGCGAACGCAGTTACTTTCTATGCGTTCGCATTTCCGTTCCCGCTATAGAGAGAGTATATCCGGCTTGAACCGGAATATCTCTCGAATTAGCGATGGGCGGGGTGAGTTGGATCAGACAGAGAAGGAGATGTGCGCAGAGCCCGGATGGGATATAATAGATGAACAATGCCGGTAATCCTTGGCTTCTCGCGCGCGATGGTCGGCAATAGACGCTCGTAGACCGAGTTTTTATCCTTTCACAGCGTAAGCACGAGTTCGATTCTCGTAAGGGTCACCAGCGTCAAGCGAAAATGACTAGAAAGCGCCGTTGTCGTCGAGCTGGCCAAAGCCGTTACCACGTTTCGCCCCACACTATCTGTTGGCTTCAGTGGCACGCCACGGACGGCAAGCGCGACTTCCCGCATCAATTTTAGCATTAAGTCGCGGCCGGTCACGCTTCAAGGCGACAGCCCCTTGTCCGCTTTCTGCAGCGCATCGGAGACGAGGCCTTTCGCTCGGTCCGTTTTTGCGTGCAGAAAGAGTAGAGTCAGGAAGTGGCGCGGTGTCGTGCGGTCCGCCTGTGGGGCTCACCGGACGACCCGTTTCCACCCCCTGCTCATAGAACCGGACATGCGAATCTCCCTGTATCCGGCTCTCCGACAAAGCATCACGCCTTCGCCCACGGCGCGCCCCGACCAAGCTGGGTAAGCCGTACGAGCCCGTATTGCTCATAGAGGTACTGGGGTAGATAGGCTCCCGCCCTCTTGCCGGCCTTTCCGTGCTTGCGCCGAAGCCACCGACGCAGCCGCACCACTGTGTAGCTGTCGATCGCCCTGTACGCTTTGACGTGACCCCCGTTTTTTCCTCCATTTGGAGCTAGAGTCCGACCCCGAAGTGAGCTGCTACCCATTCTTGGGCCACCCGGCTGGGCGTCATCCAGTTCCTGCCGGTCGGGGCGGGCCATGTGGCGCTGACCGGTTCACCAGCGATATCGGCGGCTTATTGCCGATCGCGCTATGTGGTCGCACCTCGTTATAGTCCCTTTGACAAGTATCGCATTTTCCGACCGCGTCGTCGAGGCTCATGAACCAGTGCTGGTTCAGGCACTCCGCCCGGAACTTGCCGTTGAAGCTCTCGATGAACGCATTGTCCGTCGGCGTGCCAGGCCGCGAGAAGTCCAGTACGACACCCCGCATGTACGCTCACAGGTCGATGTCTCGGGAGATGAACTCGCTGCCTTGATCCACCCGGATCGAGGCTGGATAGCCGACCTCACCGCAGACCCGGTCAAGCACGGCGATCACGTCGGGGGCCCGGAAGCTGAACCGTGGCACTACTGCTGGCGAGAACCGGCTGAACGTGTCGATCACCGTCAGGATGCGCAGCTTCGATCTCTCGGCGAGTTGGTCATGGACGAAGTCCATGGCCCATACTCATTCGAACACGACGCCGCGCAGCGTCCTTCTCTCAGCTTCGCTTTCACCCGGCGCTTCGGTGGCTTTTCTCGCAGCTGCAGCCCCAACTCCTTGTAAAGCCGATAAACACACTTCGCGTTCACGTCCCAACCCTCCCGCCGGAGCAGCACATGGATCCGGCGATAGCCGTAACGCACCCGCGTTTCAGCGATCTCCTGCATCCGCTTCTTCAGGTCGGCCTGATCCGCACGGCGTCCACGATAGTGGTAGCTCGATCGCTCCGCCCGAAGCACGCTGTACGACCGTCGGATACTGACGGACCAGATGCCCCGGATGTCGTCGACGAGCTGACGCCGCCGATCAGGCCTCAGAGCTTTCGCGAGACGACATCCTGCAACATCGCCTTGTCGAAACTCAGGTTGGCCACCAACCGCTTGAGCTTCGCATTCTCATCCTCGAGGTGGCGTAATCGCCGCATCTCCGATGGCATCAAACCGGCGTATTTCTTGCGCCAGGCATAGAATGTCGCATCGCTGATCCCGGCTTTGCGGCACACCTCGCCGATCGTCGTGCCGTCCTCGGCCTGCTTCAACACGAACGCGATCTGCGCCTCGCTGAACTTCGATCTTTTCATCGCTCACGCCATCGCCTGACCCTCAATCCTAAACTAGAATTTTCCAGCTCAAAACGGTCCAGGAAACGGGCAGCAGGTCAATACGACTGTAAGGACGTACTCTATCCCCGACCCATACTCCGCAAGGCGGCACCCGCCGGACGGATACATCCAGCGCTCAGGACGACGGCATTCAAAATACCGCAGGCCGCGGCAATCGTCAAATTCGTGCCAGCGGTGTCCTAACGCAAAAAGACCGCCTCGTGAGAGGCGGGCTTTTGCTAAGTAGCTGTTTGAGCTTGCTTATTTGGTTGCGGGGACAGGATTTGAACCTGTGACCTTCAGGTTATGAGCCTGACGAGCTACCGGGCTGCTCCACCCCGCGACGAGGTGTTTGTTTTGCTCGCGAGCGCGAGCGGGGTGTTAGATGACATGTAAATGGGTTCTTATCGAGAGACACGAACGTTTTGTGTTCACCGGCTTCAATGCCTGGCGACGACCTACTCTTCCATCGCTTAAGCGATAGTACCATCGGCGCAGTCAGGTTTCACGGCCGAGTTCGGGATGGGATCGGGTGGGGCACTGACGCTATAGCCACCAAGCAATGGAGCCGGTGAACAGCAAAAGGTTCGGGTTCTCAAGGGACCTTTACCCAGGATTGTCATTGATGGTGGGACTCTCAAGCGCGAATAGAGCAATTAGTATCGGTTAGCTCCATGGATTACTCCACTTCTACATCCGATCTATCAACGTCATGGTCTCTGACGGCTCTATGAAATCTTATCTCGAGGGAGGCTTCCCGCTTAGATGCTTTCAGCGGTTATCCCGTCCATACATAGCTACCCTGCTGCGCTCTTGGCAGAACGACAGGTACACCAGAGGTATGTTCAACCCGGTCCTCTCGTACTAGGGTCAACTCCTCTCAAATTTCGACGCCCACGGCAGATAGGGACCAAACTGTCTCGCGACGTTCTGAACCCAGCTCACGTACCACTTTAATTGGCGAACAGCCAAACCCTTGGGACCTGCTCCAGCCCCAGGATGTGATGAGCCGACATCGAGGTGCCAAACAACCCCGTCGATATGAGCTCTTGGGGGTTATCAGCCTGTTATCCCCGGCGTACCTTTTATCCGTTGAGCGATGGCCCTTCCACGAGGGACCACCGGATCACTATGACCGACTTTCGTCTCTGCTCGACTTGTCAGTCTCGCAGTCAGGCGGGCTTATGCCATTGCACTCTAACAGACGGTTTCCAACCGTCCTGAGCCCACCATTGCGCGCCTCCGTTACTCTTTAGGAGGCGACCGCCCCAGTCAAACTACCCGCCACAGAGGGTCCCTGATCCAGTTTCATGGATCGAGGTTAGACATCAGAAACAAACAGGGTGGTATTTCACCTATGGCTCCACGTCAGCTGGCGCCAACGCTTCAAAGCCTCCCACCTATGCTACACAGTTTCTTCCTAATGCCACTCTGAAGCTGCAGTAAAGGTGCACGGGGTCTTTCCGTCTAACCGCGGGAACCCCGCATCTTCACGGGGAATTCAATTTCGCTGAGCATGTCCTGGAGACAGTGGGGAAGTCGTTACGCCATTCGTGCAGGTCGGAACTTACCCGACAAGGAATTTCGCTACCTTAGGACCGTTATAGTTACGGCCGCCGTTTACCTGGGCTTCATTTCAGAGCTTGCACCCCTCCACTTAACCTTCAGGCACCGGGCAGGCGTCAGGCCCTATACGTCGTCTTGAAGCCGACTTAGCAGAGCCCTGTGTTTTTGCTAAACAGTCGCTACCCCCTGGCCTGTGCCCCCCAACAGAGCTTGCGCTTAGTTGGGGCCTCCTTCTTCCGAAGGTACGGAGGCAATTTGCCGAGTTCCTTCAGGACACTTCTCTCAAGCGCCTTGGTATACTCTACCTGACCACCTGTGTCGGTTTCGGGTACGGTCTATACGGTGGGGCTATTTCCTGGGACCTCTTCGAAGCCTTCCCAATCCAATAAGGGAAGACAACACACGAGATCCGTCACACACCACCAGGTCACGGAATATTAACCGTGTTCCCATCGACTACCCCCTTCGGGCTCGTCTTAGGGGCCGACTCACCCTGCGCGGATTAGCCTTGCGCAGGAACCCTTGGTCTTTCGGCGAAAGGGCATCTCACCCTTTTTATCGCTACTCATGTCTGCATTCGCACTTCCGATACCTCCACGACCCATTACCAGATCGCTTCACAGGCTTACGGAACGCTCCGCTACCGCGTACCATATAAATGGYACACCCTAAGCTTCGGTGCGTGTCTTGAGCCCCGTTACATCTTCGCCGCAGAACCTCTTAWTTAGACCAGTGAGCTGTTACGCTTTCTTTAAAGGATGGCTGCTTCTAAGCCAACCTCCTGGTTGTTTTGGAAGTTCCACATGCTTTCCCACTTAGACACGACTTGGGGACCTTAGCTGTAGGTCAGGGCTGTTTCCCTTTTGACGACGGACCTTAGCACCCGCCGTCTGTCTCCCGGATATCACTCTTGGGTATTCGGAGTTTGGTTAGAGTTGGTAGGTCTCGCGACCCCCGCATCCATCCAGTGCTCTACCCCCCAAGGTGTCCATCCGAGGCACTACCTCAATAGTTTTCGCGGAGAACCAGCTATTTCCCGGCTTGATTGGCCTTTCACCCCTAAGCACAACTCATCCGGTAACTTTTCAACGTTAATCGGTTCGGACCTCCAGTGCGTGTTACCGCACCTTCATCCTGGTCATGCATAGATCGCCGGGTTTCGGGTCTAATACATCAAACTCTGGCGCCCTATTCAGACTCGCTTTCGCTGCGCCTACACCTAACGGCTTAAGCTTGCTTGATACATTAAGTCACAGACCCATTATGCAAGAGGTACGCTGTCAGGCCTCAAGGACCCTCCAACTGCTTGTAGGCAATCCGTTTCAGGTACTGTTTCACTCCCCTCATCGGGGTGCTTTTCACCTTTCCCTCACGGTACTAGTTCACTATCGGTCGCATACGAGTATTTAGGCTTAGAGGGTGGTCCCCCTATGTTCAGACAGAATTACACGTGTTCCGCCCTACTCGAGTCCTGATGTTTCATTTTCGCATACGGGGCTGTCACCCGCTATGGCCGATCTTTCCAAATCGTTCTGCTAATTCACCATCAGGCACTGGCCTGGTCCGCGTTCGCTCGCCACTACTAACGGAATCTCGGTTGATGTCTTTTCCTCCAGCTACTGAGATGTTTCAGTTCGCCGGGTTCGCCTCACGAAACCTATGTATTCAGTTAAGTGATACCTAACCCCATTTAGCGTCGCACTCAGTTGCCTGAATGCGAAGTTAAACGGGATAGGTGGGTTTCCCCATTCGGAAATCGTGGGATCAATGCCTGCTCACGGCTCCCCCACGCTTATCGCAGCGTGCCACGTCCTTCATCGCCTGTATGCGCCAAGGCATCCACGAATTGCCCTTACCTCACGCTTGAGAGTCCGCACCACCAATGACAATGCTGGGACCGATCATGACGATCGGACCAAAACTCGGCAGAGCAGCAAAGTCACAGTATCTTGGTGCGGATGATTAAAAATGCTCAGCCTGATTATTAAAGCGTTGNCGCACTCAGTTGCCTGAATGCGAAGTTAAACGGGATAGGTGGGTTTCCCCATTCGGAAATCGTGGGATCAATGCCTGCTCACGGCTCCCCCACGCTTATCGCAGCGTGCCACGTCCTTCATCGCCTGTATGCGCCAAGGCATCCACGAATTGCCCTTACCTCACGCTTGAGAGTCCGCACCACCAATGACAATGCTGGGACCGATCATGACGATCGGACCAAAACTCGGCAGAGCAGCAAAGTCACAGTATCTTGGTGCGGATGATTAAAAATGCTCAGCCTGATTATTAAAGCGTTGATGCCGACCATCCCGTCCTGACCGCGAGGCGAACCTCACTCCAAGATCGTTCCTGTCGAACCAACGCCGATATCACGGCATCGATTTTAAGAACCCATTCACAATGTCAAATAAGGCGGGGCTAACCCCGCGTGTTCCGCCGAAGCGGAAGAGTTTTCTCTTCATCTCTAGGTTTTGGTGGCGAGTGGTGGAGCCTATCGGGATCGAACCGATGACCTGATGCTTGCAAAGCAACCGCTCTCCCAGCTGAGCTAAGGCCCCATACTCTTTTAAAGCGCGAAAGTGGTGGGCCTGGGTGGATTCGAACCACCGACCTCACCCTTATCAGGGGTGCGCTCTAACCAACTGAGCTACAGGCCC
>NZ_RCZC01000008.1 GCF_006439055.1 Sphingomonas glacialis | reverse complement strand
CTCACGCGGCATTGCTGGATCAGGCTTTCGCCCATTGTCCAATATTCCCCACTGCTGCCTCCCGTAGGAGTCTGGGCCGTGTCTCAGTCCCAGTGTGGCTGATCATCCTCTCAGACCAGCTAAGGATCGTCGCCTTGGTGCGCCTTTACCACACCAACTAGCTAATCCTACGCGGGCTCATCCCTAGGCGATAAATCTTTGGACTTACGTCATCATCCGGTATTAGCAGTCGTTTCCAACTGTTATTCCGAACCTAAGGGTAGATTCCCACGCGTTACGCACCCGTGCGCCACTAAGGACCCAACCGAAATCGGGCCTTCGTTCGACTTGCATGTGTTAGGCATGCCGCCAGCGTTCATTCTGAGCCATGATCAAACTCTCAAGTTTATGTCACAAAATCATCGCAGTGGAATTCCACGATAATCTCGTCCATCTCAAGGAGCCGCTCTGCACAATATCTTTCAGACGCCTCACCCAGCCAAAGCCGAATGAAACGTCCATTACGTATGGATACGTGAAGGACATATGAGAACGACTTAGCTTTAACCGAATTACCAACGCCTTGAAAACGTTGGACCCGGAGCCGCCGCCCACATGTCCCTTCATCTAAACCGACAATGTCAAAGAGCGCAAAATACCGACGCTAAGGAAATGCCCTTCTTTCAAAGAGCCCCTCGGCGCCGACAATTTGGTGACTGCAGAAGCGAACCGTCTGGTCCGTCGCTGCGGTGGAGTGGTCTCTAGGCGGGGAGTTTGATTCGGTCAAACCCTTTTTTGCACCTTTCTTGCAAAACGCACCAAACCCGCGGAGATCCTGGGATCTCCACGGGTTCGACGTAGCGAACGATGATTTGCCGGGTCGGCTCAAGGCGGCCTGGCGGCAGGACCGGAGTGGGGCAGGTTTCCCCTGCCCCGCTCCATCAGGCCTTGGCGCGACCACGCTTGGGGGCAGCCGCTGCAGCGACATCCTCTTCCTCGTCGGGCTGATCCTCGCCCGCTTCGGTCAGCGCCTCGCCCAGCGTCTTGAGCTTTTCCTGGTTGGTCTCGGCCTTCTCGGCGATCCGCGTCGTCGCCACACCGAGACGGTGGAGCAGCGCGTGGATGCGGTCGGCATCGGGCTCGGCGCGCTCGAGCTGCTTGCGCAGCGATCCGAGGTCGCGGAGGATGCCCTTGGCGCCAGCGGTGTCGATCTCCGACAGTGCGGCTTCCCAATCCTCGATCATGTCGGCGCCCTTGTCGGGCTTGGTCGATGCGATGCCACGATTGAGCGCGTTGGTCGTCCCGGCGAACTTGATAGCCATGCTCTCTTCCTCTCGATTGCAATGGCTGCTCAACGACACGGAAACGCCCTCAGATCCGTGTAAATGCGTTTCTTTATATCTACTTGAGGCGGATCAAGCCGCGGAACGCGTCGCGCAAAACTGCGTGCGACTTGCCGATCGGGTGGAACGATGCGCACGATAGCGGTGTCACCTATGAGGATCGCCATGCCGCTTTATGAAATCGACGGACTCCGCCCGACGCTGGGCGAAGCGACCTGGATCGCACCGAGCGCCGAGCTGATCGGCGATGTGCAGCTGCGCGACGACGTCAGCATCTGGTTCGGCGCGGTGCTGCGCGGCGACAACACCCCGATCATCGTCGGCGCGCGCAGCAACATTCAGGAAGGGGCGATGTGCCATTCGGATCCCGGTGCCCCCCTCACGATCGGGGAGGATTGCACGATCGGGCATCACGCCGTGCTGCATGGCTGCATACTCGGCGACCGTGTGCTGATCGGGATGGGCGCGATCGTGCTAAACCGCGCCGAGATCGGCGAAGGATCGATTGTCGGCGCAGGCGCGCTGGTGACCGAGGGCAAGGTGTTCCCGCCTGGCAGCCTGATCGTCGGCGCGCCGGCGCGTGCGGTGAAGACGCTCGACGACGCCGCACAGGCGATGCTCCGCGTCTCGGCCGAGCATTATGTCACCAACGGCCGTAAATATGCCGCCGGGCTCAAGCGGATCGATTGACGCCCCCCCCCTTCCCCGGCGCCGGACGCCGGGGAAGGGCATACCGCTTATCGTCCGCCCGTCGCCCAGGCCGCGATGTCGCCGCGAATGCGGGCATTGACCATCTGCCGCGCGCCCATCGATGCCACCGCCGCCTTGGCCCCGCCGCGCGCCGCAGGCGGGAGGTTGGCAGCGGCGAAGGCGGTGATCTTGCCGGGCATAGCCGGATCGTCCGACCCGGCACCGAGGCTCGCGACGAAGCCGGCGCGCGTGCTCGTCTCGACGAGCGTGTTGACGAGCGGCAGATGCGCGAGCGCGAAGCCGAACGCCATGTCGGGATGCCCGCCCGCCACAGCCTTCAGCAACCCGGCCTTTTGCGGCGCGGTGAAGCGGTCGGTCGTCAGCAGGTCGAGCGCGCGCTGCGCCAGCGTATCGTTCTCGGCCGCACCCAGCAGGCGAACATAGCCGTTCTTGGCCACCGGGTTCTTCTCGGCGAGCGTCAGCTTGAGCAATGCATCCCATTCGGCAGGCGTCGCATTGGTGGCGTAGGTCCCGAGAATCGGCTGGCGGATCGCGGCCGGGATCGCGTCGGGGTTGGTCGCCAATGCGGCGACATAGGCCCGCGCCTTCGCGGTGATCGCGGGGTCGCCGCGATGGCCAAGGACCGAGATCAGCGTCTCGCGCAGTGTGGCGACGAGCGGCGACTCATCCTTCGTCGCGGTGAACCCGACCCGCGCCATCGCCGGCGCCAGCGTCGCCCGGATCCGCGCCCGCATCGCGTCCTTCGCCGCGCCCTTGGGGAGACGCCCCTCGAGATCGGACAATTGGCCAGCGATCGTCTGCCACAATAGCGGGTTCGCGTCGGGCGCGACCGCCGCGACATCGGCGAAATAGCGATCGAGCTTCTGGTTGCCGCCCTTGGCGAGCGCGAAATCGTCGCCGAGCGTGCCAAGCTGGTCGGTCAGCGCGAGGCTGCCGAAGTCGCGGACGATCGCGTCATGCCCAGCCTGGCTGTAGAGTACCCGCGCGTAGCTCCCCTTGTCGCGGTTGAGCACGATCGTACCGCAACCCGCTACGTCGACCGTCATCGGCTTGGCGCCGTGGACGGTTGCGCGCGTCACCGGCTGACCGACCACGCCGAGCGTCAACGGCACATGCCAGTCGAGCGGCTGCTTGGCGGTCGCGTCATAGCCGAAGCGGCCTTGCGTCAGCGTCACCTGCGTCTTGCCCGCGACACAGCGCGCGCCTGTCATCGTGACGAGCGGGACGCCCGGCTGGAGCGTGAAATCGTGCGCGACATCGGCGACCGAATGCCCCGACGCCGCCGAAAGCTCGGCCCACAGCTGGTCGGTCGTGGTGTTCCCATATTTGTACTTCGCCATGTAGCGGCGGATGCCGTCGCGGAACACGTCGGGGCCGAGCGTCGACTCCATCATGCCGATAACCGCCTGCCCCTTGGAATAGGTGATCCCGTCGAACGCCTCGCCGATCTGATCGACCGTCTCGACATGGCGGATGATCGGGTGCGTCGCGGCGGTCGCATCGACCTGCAGCGCACCCTCGCGATCCTGCGCCACCGCGGTCGCGCCGGCGAACCAGTCGGGGTTGAGATCGACGCTCGACTTGTTCTCCATCCACGAGGCGAAGCCCTCGTTAAGCCAGAGATCGTCCCACCAGTTCATCGTGACGAGATCGCCGAACCATTGGTGCGCCATCTCATGCGCGACGACGGTGTAGATGCGCTGCTTGCCGCTCTGCGTCGCGCGCTTCTGGTCGTAGAGCAATTCCGGCTCGAAATAGAAGACCGCGCCCCAATTCTCCATCGCGCCGAAGAACTGGCTCGAGCCGGGGCCAGCGATCATGTCGAGCTTGGGCAGCGGATAGGGCTGGCCGAAATAGTCGTTGTAATAGGTGAGCAGGCGCTTGGCCGATTCGAGCGCATAGTCGCCCTGGTCGACGACGCCGCGGCGCGTGATGACGCCGATCTCGGTCTTGCCCGCCATCACCGTCTTGCGCTCGACATCGCCCATGCCGAGGAAGAGCAGATAGCTCGACATCTTCGGCGTCTCGGCGAAGTGATACAGCTTGGTGCCGTCGCCCTGCTTGGTCACGCTCGTGACGGGCATGTTCGAGAAGGCGGTCTGGTCGCCGGGCGCGACGGTGCTGAGCTTGAAGGTCGCCTTGTAGCCCGGCTCGTCCCACATCGGCGCGAAGCGGCGCGCGTCGGGCGCCTCGAACTGCGTGACCAGCAGGCGCGAGGAGGAGCCGTCCTGATTGCTGTAATCGATCGCAAAGAGGCCGGCGGCCGAGGTGTTGATCGTGCCCGTCCAGGCGAATTGAACGCTGTGCTGCCCCGCGGCGAGTATCGTCGGCAGCGTCAACGTCAGCTGCTGCTTGGTGGTATCGATCGTGAAGGGCACCGCCGCACCATCGACCATCGCGCGCGAGATCTTGAGGTCGGCGGCGTTGAGCACGACCGTGCGGGTCGGCTTGGCGACGGCGATGCTGATCGTCTCCTCGCCCGAGAAGGTCATCGCCTTGGCGTCGGGGCGAATCGTGATGTCGTAGGAGACCGGGGCGATCCCGCTGGGCAATTGCCCCACGGCAAACGCCGGAGTCGCGGTTCCGAGCAACAGCGCGGCGGCAAGGGTAAGCTTCACTTCGTTACTCCGGAAACAAACGGGGATTTGCGCGCCATAAGGGTTTCTGCTCGCGAGGCAAATCGAGGCCGCTGGACAGTCCTTTCGGTTGCGCTATGAAACGGACATGAGCACACCGCCCCTTCTCTCGTCGCTGCGGCTTCCCCTGATCGGCTCGCCGCTGTTCATCATTTCCGGTCCCGAACTGGTGATCGCGCAGTGCAAGGCGGGGATCGTCGGGTCCTTCCCCGCGCTCAATGCGCGGCCGCAGGCGATGCTCGACGAATGGCTCCACCGCATCACCGAGGAACTGGCGGCGCATAATCGCGACCATCCCGAGCGCCCGGCAGCACCGTTCGCGGTCAACCAGATCGTCCATCGCTCGAACGAGCGACTCGAATCGGATCTTGCGACCTGCGCCAAGTGGCAGGTGCCGATCGTCATCACCTCTCTCGGCGCGCGCGAGGATCTGAATACCGCAGTACACAGCTGGGGCGGGATCACGCTGCACGACGTGATCGACGATCGCTTTGCGCGCAAAGCCATCGAAAAGGGCGCCGACGGGCTGATCGCGGTTGCCGCCGGCGCGGGCGGCCATGCCGGGCGTTTGTCGCCGTTCGCGATCATCCAGGAAATCCGCCAGTGGTTCGACGGGCCGCTCGCTCTGTCGGGCTCGATCGCCACGGGCGACGCCATCCTCGCGGCGCAAGCGATGGGTGCGGATTTCGGCTATATGGGCTCGCCCTTCATTGCCGCGCTCGAGGCGAATGCCGAACCCGCGTACAAACAGGGCATCGTCGAGGGCAAGGCCGCCGACATCGTCTATTCGAACCTGTTCACCGGTGTGCACGGCAATTACCTGCGCGCCTCGATCGTTGCGGCCGGCATGGACCCCGATGCGCTGCCCGAGGGCGATCTCAAGACGATGGACTTCGGCACCGGCAACGGCGCGAAGCCCAAGGCGTGGAAGGAAATCTGGGGATCGGGCCAGGGGATCGGCGTGATCGACCGGGTCGAACCCGTCGCGGCGATGGTCGATCGGTTCGAGGCGCAATATCGCGCGGCGCGCGCGCGGTTGAAGCTCTAAGCCCGCGCGGGCGCGATCGACGCGCCCGCTAGAACGCCATCGCCAGCCGCTGGTGCAGCGAGCGGACGGGGCTTTCGAGCGCGAGACCGTCCCCCGCGCGCGACTCGTCGAGGCGGGCGACGCGACCGTGCAACTCCACACTCGCGGCGATGAGCGACCGCGCGGACTCGGGCATATGCTCGAGCGCAGCCGGATCTGTCGCCGGCGCGGTACCGAGCCGGCGCGACGGATCGAGCGCATCGTGCGGCAGCATCTCCCCCGCCTCGACCGCGCGCTGCGTCAGCAGCCAGGCAATCACGTGCATCAGCCGCGTCGTCACCTTCAGCGATTCACACGAGAAGGCGACCCGCGCGATCGGATCGAGCGCCTCGCGATCGGCGCGCCCGCCTTCGTCGAAATAGCTGCGCGCTTCGTCCGCGAGCACCATCGCATCGATGTACAACGTGTCGATCACGCGCCGCTGCATCCGTAAGTCTTGCCGATTTCCGCGCATTCCAGACCTTCCCACAATCGCGCGGGCGAGGGTAGCCGGTCGCGCGAAAATTCACCGCGACCTGTCCCAAAGCGGTGCGGCTCAGGCGATGATGTCGGGGATCAACTGATCTTCGAGCAGAGCGATCTCGTCGCGCAGCCGCAGCTTGCGCTTCTTGAAGCGCGCGAGCTGCAGTTGGTCGGCCGCCCCGCTGCCGATCAGCGCACCGATCGCCGAATCGAGATCCCGATGTTCGACGCGTAACACCTCGAGGCGCTTTGCGATAAGGCTGTCGTCCATTCGGTCCCCGCTCGATTGCCGCGTCTTAGCAAATCGCGGGGCTGCAGCACGGATAAAATCGACCGGTCGCGCAATTCGGTGCGCGCGTCGCGACCACACCAAATCATAGGGAGACAATTAACCGCGCCCATGTTCTATTTGCCTCCCCCAAGCAGCATATGAAGGAGGTACGCATCCATGCAGACCGCGCATCACTCGGCCTTGACGGCCAAGCATGCAGTCCTCGATCGACAGATTGCCACCGAGGCGCAGCGACCGCTGCCCGACGCCGTGACGCTGGCCGCGCTGAAGAAACAGAAGCTTAAGATCAAACAGGAGCTGGCGCAGATCTAGCGCCGCAGGGCCCGGGCGCGCTGCGTCCGGGTCCGCTTACTTAGCGCGCCGCCGCGTTCAGCGACTCGGGCGCGAGAAGATCGGCTTGACGAAGGTCGGCGTCTGAGCGCCCTGCCCGACCGGCTTGCGCGCCAGCAGCGGATCGATCTGCTGATCGAACGCGACGCCGATTCGGCCGGCAGCCGACCAGGCAACCTGTCCCGGCACCCACCCGATCCCGCGCACGTCGAACTCGACGCGCAATCCTTGCTCGAGGCCACCCGCCAGTTCCGCCATCAGCCCGCCCGCCGAGAGATTGCGGACACGAAGCGCGTGAACGTCACTGCTCCCGACCACGCGGAAATCCGCCATCAGGAACAGGCTGTCGCGCGACTCCTGCCGGTTGTGGGCGCCATCCTCGTCGGGAGCGCTGAGGGGATCTTGGGAATATTGATCCATCGCCTGAATCTTACGGCCTCCGTTATGATCGTAATAGCCGGGCAAATGTATCGAACCGCTTAACGCGCCCCGAAGATCATTCCTCGCGAGAAATCTTTTCGTGGCGTTCGTGGCGCTCCTGCGCCTCGACCGTCATCGTCGCGATCGGCCGCGCCTCGAGCCGGGCGAGCGAGATCGGTTCGCCGCTGACTTCGCAATAGCCGTATTCGCCTTCGTCGATTCGCCGCATCGCGGCCTCGATCTTGGAGATCAGCTTGCGCTGGCGATCGCGCGTGCGCAGTTCGATCGACCAATCGGTCTCGCTCGAGGCGCGATCGGTAAGGTCGGCCTCGCGCAGCGTATCGACCTGCAGCTGCGAAAGCGTTCCCGCCGCCTCGCGCAGGATCGAGTCCTTCCACCCCTGCAGCTTGGCGCGGAAATACGCCTGCTGCCGTGGGTTCATGAACTCTTCGTCCGCACTTGGCCGATAGCCGTCGTCACCGCCGACCGGCGGGACCGCGAATTTCTCGGAGTCATCGTGTCGATTCAAGACCGTCGCCATCCCATTTTCTCCCACAGCCGCACGATGCCGAGTGCATCGTGGGTCCGCCCCCGGGTTAACTCACGTGGTGCGGGCCTATAGCCATGCCCTTGAAGCTCCACAAGCAATCCGATGCGATTGTCCTGCGTTCCTGCGACGATCCGATTGCCGCGGCCCGATTGCCGCTGCAGCGCGGGCCCGGATTGCGCGCGCCGCCGAAGAATGGCGTTGCCCTGTCCCAAGACGAAACGTTAACCCACAATCAACCTTTGCCATCCGGACAAAATCGTAGATTAAGATGTGCGGGGAAGGTAAAGCGCTTCAACTTAACGCTTTGTTGGCCTTAACCTGCTAGAGCGAAATGGCACGGAAGACCGTGAAACGACCTATAGCGTTGATTTTACGGTAAAGAGAAAGTGGCGGATATGTCGGTGCGGATGGCCTTGGCGAAATTGTGTGCCTGTGCGTGCGGCGGCGCGATCGTCGGCGGCGGCGCGGTACATGTCGCTGATTCCTCCCGCGCTCGCGCTGCCTATGTCCACAAGACCAAGCGAATCGTCCGCAAGACCGCGGTCGCCTCGGTGCGCCGCGTTCGCCGAGTCGTGACGACGACGCACACCACCCCGCCCCCGCAGGTCGTGGTGGTGACGACGCAGGGCGCACCGATCCCGCTGCCGCCCGCGTTCAACGGTTTCAGCGGGTCGTCGGGCGGGGTCGGTCCGGCCGTGATCGGCGGCGGCTTCGGCGGCGGCGGCGGTTTCTTCGCGGGCGGCTTCTTCGGTGGCGGCGGTGGTGGCGGCGGCGGCAACATCACGATCTCGTCGACCTCGACCGGCAGCAGCGGCACGACCGTCAACGTCTCGTCGGGCGGATCGTCGACCAGTTCCTCGACCAGCGGCGGATCGACCTCGACCAGCGGTGGCTCCACCTCGACCAGCACCGGCGGCGCGACCGTGTCGAGCACGTCGTCGACCGGAGGATCGTCGTCGAGCGGCAACGTGTCCTCGGCGTCGGGCGGCAGCAGCGGCAACGTGTCTTCGTCGACCTCGTCGAGCGGTAACGTCGCGTTTGACCCCTCGATATCGTCCACGTCATCGACCTCATCGAGCGGCAACGTGTCGTCGGCATCGAGCGGCAACGTCTCTTCGGCATCGAGCGGCAACGTCTCTTCCGCGAGCTCGTCCAACGGGTCGAGCACGAGCACGTCGTCGGCCAGTTCGAGCAGCTATGGCTCGAGCAGCCATGGCTGGAATTCGAGCAGCAATTGGGGCCATGGCAGCAGCAGCAGCAGCAGCAGCTGCGGCGCGAATTGCACGCCGGGCGATCCCGGCGGTCCGCCCGCGCCGGTTCCCGCCCCGCCAATGGTCCTGCTGTTCGGCGCGGCCGCCGCGGCGCTGGTCGCGCGCAAGCGGTTCTCCAAGCGGACCGCGGTCGCCGCCTGACCGGCCTATCGCATTTCTTGTAAACCGGGCTCCCGCGACCATCGCGGGAGCCCGTTTGCGTTTCAGGCCGCCTGCAGCGCCTTTTCGATCTGGTCGATCGGGTGGCTCGTCAGATCCTTGTCGAGCTCGCCGCTGAGCCGCGCGCTGACTTCGCTGTGATAATGTTTGCGCAATTCGCCGAGCGTCTGCGGCGGCGCGACGACGAACAGCGAGGCGAAGTCGTTGGCGAGCGCACGGCGCTTGAGCAGGTCGGCGGTATCGACCGCGAAGCGATCCTTCTCCTGTTGGTGGAAGTCGACCTCCTGCATCGAATTCTGCCCACCGCCGACGCTCGACGAGGCGCGCCCGGCATGGTCGGTCTTCTGGTCGCCATCACTCGGATTGATCTGCTCGACCGCGCGCTCGACGACGAGATTGAGGTGCGTCGCGTCGCCCTCGTTGCGCAGGAATAGCGACTTGCGGCCGTCGGCCACGAGCACGACGGCGTTGTTGGGGATCTGCATGGGGCGTTTGCCTCTTATGGTTGGTGAGGCTGGAAGAACGCACCGCGCGCCGCGCGGGTTGCGCGCTTGCGGCAGGCTGGGCATAGCCTGCGACCATGCATGATATCCGTTCGATCCGCGAAAACCCTGCCGCTTTCGATGCCGCTCTCGCGCGCCGCGGGCTGTCGCCCGTCGCCGCCGGGCTGGTCGCGCTCGACGAACGCCACCGCGCGCTGATCACCGAGGCGCAGACCGGCCAGGCGCGCCGCAACGAAGCCTCGAAGGCGATCGGCGCAGCCAAGGCAAAGAAGGACGACGCCACCGCCGCAAGCCTGATGGCCGAGGTCGCCGCGTTGAAGGAGCGGATGCCCGCGATCGAGGCCGAGGAAAAGGATGTTGCGGCACAGCTCAAGGCCGCGCTCGAGATGATCCCCAATCTGCCCGCCGACGATGTGCCGCACGGCGCGGGCGAGGAGGACAATGTCGAAGTCGCCCGCTGGGGCACCCCGCGCGGCTTCGACTTCACGCCGCGCGAACATGCCGATCTCGCCCCTGCGCTCGGCATGGATTTCGAAACCGGCGCGCGGCTTTCGGGTGCGCGCTTCACCTTCCTGCGCGGCGACATGGCGCGTCTTCACCGCGCGCTCGGCCAGTTCATGCTCGACCTCCAGACGCGCGAGCATGGCTATGAGGAATGCAACCCGCCGGTACTCGTCAAGGACGAGGCGATGTACGGCACCGACAAGCTGCCCAAGTTTGCCGAGGACAGCTTTCGCACGACCGACGATCGCTGGCTCATCCCGACGAGCGAAGTCAGCCTGACCGCGAGCGTCATGGGTGAATTGCTCGACGAGAGCGCGCTCCCGGTTCGGCTTACCGCGCTCACGCTGTGCTTCCGTTCCGAAGCGGGCGCGGCCGGACGCGACACGCGCGGCTTCATCCGTCAGCACCAATTCGAGAAGTGCGAACTCGTCAGCATCGTGCGGCCCGAGGACAGCGAGGCCGAGCACCAGCGCATGACACGTGCCGCCGAGACCGTCCTCGAACGCCTCAACCTGCCCTATCGCAAGCTGCTGCTGTGCACCGGCGACATGGGCTTCGGCGCGCGCAAGACCTACGATCTCGAAGTCTGGCTGCCGGGCCAGAACGCGTATCGCGAGATTAGCTCGTGCTCGAACACCGGCGCGTTCCAGGCGCGGCGCATGAACACCCGGTACCGGGTGGCGGGCGAGAAGAAGACCGAGTTCGTCCACACCCTCAACGGCTCAGGCCTCGCGGTAGGTCGGACGTTGGTGGCGGTGATCGAGAACTACCAGAATGAAGACGGCAGCGTCTCGGTACCCGAGGCATTGCTGTCCTATACGGGCGGCATGTCGCGGCTGGAGCTGAGGCGCTGAACCAAACCGTTTGGGGCGAGCCGATTGATGCCGCGCCCTCGACGACGGCAGCGACGAACAGCGTTTCACGACGCCGGAGCCAAACGGGAGATTAGATGCGCATCCTCCTCACCAACGACGACGGCTATCATGCCCCTGGCCTCAAGGTGCTCGAGGCGATCGCCGCAACGCTTTCCGACGATGTCTGGGTCGTAGCACCCGCCGAGGAGCAATCGGGTGCCGGCCATTCGCTCACGCTCACCCGCCCGATCCGCGTGCGCCAGCACGGCGAGAAGCGCTTCGCCGTCGCCGGCACGCCGACCGACGCGGTGATGATGGCGCTCGCCAAGATCATGCCCGATCACAAGCCCGACCTGATCCTGTCGGGCGTCAATCGCGGCGCCAATCTTGCCGAGGACGTGACCTATTCGGGAACCGTCTCCGCGGCGATGGAGGGTGCGCTCGCCGGCGTTCGTTCGATCGCGCTGAGCCAGGTCTATGAGAAGCGCGGAATGGGCGACGCCGTCCCGTTCGACAGCGCCGCAGCCTGGGGCGAGCGCGTGCTGCGCCCGCTGCTCGATGCGCCGCTCGCGCCGCGCACGCTCGTCAACATCAACTTCCCCGCCGTTTCCGCAGCAGCGGTGAAAGGCGTGCGGATCGCGCAGCAGGGTCTGCGCGATTACGGACGGCTGCAGATCGTGACCAATCGCGATCCGCGCGGCTATGAATATCACTGGTTCGCGCTCGCCGGCACGGTCGAGACGCCGGCGCACGCGACCGACCTCGAAGCGGTCGCCGACGGGTACATCGCGGTGACGCCGCTGCATCTCGACCTGACACATCACGCATCGCTCGCTATGCTCGGCGGCTTATACGCCTAGGGGTGGGCAGGATCGGGGGATGAGGATGGGGCATCGCAGAGAGATAGGCCTGGCGGCGACGCTGTTGCTGACGATGCTGGGCGCCTGCATTCCCAATCCCGACCGTCCCGATAGCGGCTATCGCCCGCCGCGCGACCGCGCGGAACCGCGGTGGCGCGACGATCGGCCGCGCGCCGATCCGCGCGACGACGCGCCACCCGAACGCTACGAGCCGCACCGCATCGACGAGCGCGTCTCCGCGCTCCCCGCGCCGCCACCGGCGTGGCAGGCGCGCCCGGTGTCGGCCGATGCCGCGACGATCGACACGACGACCTATCTCGTCCGCCCCGGCGATACGCTGCGCGCGATCGCCGATCGTACCGGCGGCGGTTCGGAGGCGATCGCGCGCGCCAACCAGCTCCCCCCGCCTTTCGTGGTCCGCGCCGGCCAGCGGCTGACGATCCCCGGCGGGCGCTATCACCTCGTCCGCGCCGGGCAGACCGGGATCGCGATCGCGCGCGCCTATGCGGTCGACTGGTCGCGGATCATCGCCGCGAACGATCTGACCGCGCCCTATACGTTGCGCGTCGGGATGCGCGTGCTGATCCCCGGCACCGCGGGTGGCGTCTCGGCGGCCGAGCGCGCGAAAGCCTTCACGCTCGATATCGACGATATCCTCACCGGCAGCGAACCGGCGCTCGCCGCCAACCAGCGTCCGGCCCAGCCGACCGCCTCGCCACGCCGCGTGCTCGCGCCGACCCAGGCGCTCGCCGAGCCGGCGCAGCTGACCAGCGGCTTCGCCTGGCCGGTGCATGGAAAGATCATCACGCGCTTCGGGCCCGGCGCCTCGGGTGAGAAGTTCAACGGCGTCAACATCGCGGTGCCGCTCGGCACGCCGATCCTTGCCTCGGCCGACGGCGTCGTCGCTTATGCCGGCAGCGGCGTGCCGACGCTCGGCGGGTTGGTGATCGTCAAGCACGGGTCGAGCTGGACGACGGTCTATGCCAATGCGAGCCAGCTGCTCGTGCGCCGCGGCCAGGCGGTCAAGCGCGGCCAGACGATCGCGCTGTCGGGCGATTCGGGTCAGGCAAGCCGGCCCGAGGTCCATTTCGAAATGCGCAAAGGCCGCACCCCGGTCGATCCGCAACGGCAATTGCCGGGAATCTGAGGTAGAAGAAAGAGAGCGGGTTCACGCGAAAGCGGGAAGGCGCGAAGGCGCGAAGGCGCGAAGAGCGCGAAGCATCGGATCCGCTTCGCGATCTTCGCGCCTTCGCGTGAACCCACTTTCTATCTTCCGCTTGCGCGGGGATGACAGGCGACCGCGCGATATCTTATGGCGGTCGTATGACCGAGCACACTTCCGATCTCCTCCGCCTCCTTTCGGAACGCGGCTATATCCACCAGACCACCGATGCGGCGGCGCTCGATGCGCTTGCGGCGAAGGAGATTGTGCCCGGCTATATCGGTTTCGATCCGACCGCGCCCTCGCTCCACGTCGGCAGCCTGGTGCAAATCATGCTGCTGCGCCGACTCCAGCAGGCGGGGCACAAGCCGATCGTGCTGATGGGCGGCGGCACCGGCAAGATCGGCGACCCGAGCTTCAAGGACGAAGCGCGCAAGCTGCTCGACCATGACGGGATCGCGCACAACGTCGCCTCGATCCGCCGGATCTTCGAACGTTTCCTGACCTTCGGGGACGGGCCAAGCGACGCGATCATGCTCGACAATGCCGAATGGCTCGACAAGCTCGAATACATCCCGTTCCTGCGCGATGTCGGGCAGCATTTCTCGGTCAACCGGATGCTCGGCTTCGACTCGGTCAAGCTGCGGCTCGACCGCGAACAGTCGCTGTCGTTCCTTGAGTTCAACTACATGATCCTCCAGGCCTACGACTTCCTCGAACTGTCGCGCCGCGCCGGGTGCCGGCTGCAGATGGGCGGGTCGGATCAATGGGGCAACATCGTCAACGGGATCGAACTCTCGCGCCGGATGGATGGCACCGAGGTGTTCGGCATCACCACCCCGCTGATCACCACCGCCGACGGCGGGAAGATGGGCAAGACGATGTCGGGCGCGGTGTGGCTGCACGAGGACCAGCTGCCGCATTACGATTACTGGCAGTTCTGGCGCAACACCGACGACCGCGATGTCGGTCGCTTCCTGCGGCTGTTCACCGACCTTCCGCTCGACGAGATCGCGCGGCTCGAGGCGCTCGAGGGCGCCGAGATCAACGCCGCCAAGATCGTGCTCGCCAATGCCGCGACGACGATGTGCCGCGGTGAAGCGGCGGCGGTCGATTCGGCCGAAACCGCGCGCCGGACCTTCGAGGAGGGCGCGGCCGGCGGCTCGCTCCCGACCTTCACCGTAAGCAGCGACATCGGCATCGTCGATGCGCTGATCGGTCTGGGCTTTGCGGCATCGAAGGGCGAGGCGAAGCGGCTGATCAAGGGCGGCGGCGCGCGCGTCGGCGCCGACAAGGTGAGCGACGAGGCGATGATCGTCAGCGTCGGTGCCGAGCCGGTGCGGATCGCGGCGGGCAAGAAGAACCACGGGCTGCTGGTTCGCGCCTGAGCGTTTTCGAGACTCGGGTAACCCGCTGTTAAGCGGGTTCGTTCCGCTCCGCTTCATACCCGACGCCCTAGCGTCCAAGCTACCCAAAGGGGGGTTTGGTAATGGCTAAGGCGTTGGAAATGCAAACTGCGGAGAGCCGAGCGCTCGTTCGCGACGAAGTTCATTACCGGGCGCGGGCGTTCGGTCCCGATGCAAGGCAGCTGTCGTTATTGATCGTCAATCTTTCCGCCGCCGGGCTGATGGCGCGGACCGAGATGAGCTATGCCGTCGGCGATCGGCTCCGCGTCACGCTGCCGGTGGTCGGGGTGGTGGTGGCCGAGATCCGCTGGTCGCTCGGCGGGCGGATCGGGTGCGAACTCGATGCGCCGATCCCGCTGCCCGAATATTACGAGCTGCTCGCGGTGCTCTTGAAGGAAAAGTAACGCCGCCTCAGCCCGATCGCAGCAACGCCACCCCCGCATCGCGCTCGAACAGATAGAGCGCCGTCCGCGCCGCCTGCCCGCGTGTCCCCTCGAGCCCGCCGTCGCGGTCGATCAACAGCCGCGCATCGTCTGTCGCGACCGGGAGCAGCGTCATCAGCATATCGGGCGTCGCGAGGCGAAAGCCCGCCTCGCCCGATTGCTTGGTGCCGAGCAATTCCCCTGCCCCGCGCAACCGCAGATCCTCCTCGGCAATGCGGAAGCCGTCGGTCGTCTCGCGCATCAAGGCGAGCCGCGCGCGTGAGGTCTCGCTGAGTGACCCACCGCGGATCAGCAGGCAGTTCGACTTGCCCGACCCGCGCCCGACGCGCCCGCGCAACTGGTGGAGCTGCGCCAGCCCGAAGCGGTCGGCATGTTCGATCACGATCAGCGTCGCATTGGGCACGTCGACGCCAACCTCGATCACGGTGGTGGCGACCAGCACGCCAAGCTGCCCGGCGGCGAACGCGCTCATCACGGTGTCCTTCTCGGCGGGCTTCATCTTGCCGTGGACGAGCCCGACGCGGTCGCCGAAGCGCGCGCGCAGCGTTTCGGCACGCGCCTCGGCGGCGGCCATGTCGCTCTTCTCGCTTTCCTCGACCAACGGGCAGACCCAATAGGCCTGGCCCCCTTGTCCATCATTGGCGTCGGACAGGTGCCGGCCGAGCGCATCGACGATATCGGCGAGCCGGTCTTCGGAAATGACGCGCGTCTCGATCGGCTGGCGCCCGGGCGGCATCTCGTCGAGCTGGCTGACGTCCATCTCGCCATAATTGGCGAGCGTCAGCGTGCGCGGGATCGGCGTCGCGGTCATCGCCAACAGGTGCGGCGCGGCCTTGGCCTTGGCCTGGAGCATCATCCGCTGCGCGACGCCGAAGCGGTGCTGCTCATCGACCACGACGAGGCCGAGATCCTTGTAGCCGACCGCCTCCTGGAAGATCGCGTGCGTGCCGATCAGGATATCGATCGTGCCCGCGGCGAGCGCCATCAACGTCGCCTCGCGCACCTTGCCCTTGTCGCGCCCGGTCAGCACCGCCACCTCGACCGGCAGCCCGGCGAGCGTGCGGCGCAGCGATTCGTAATGCTGGCGCGCGAGGATCTCGGTCGGCGCGAGCAACGCCGCCTGCGCACCCGCCTCGACCGCGGTGAGCATCGCCAGCGTCGCGACGAGCGTCTTTCCCGAGCCGACATCCCCCTGCAGCAGCCGCAGCATCGGTTGCGGCTGGGCGAGGTCGCCCTCGATTTCGCGCACGGTGCGCGCCTGCGCGCCGGTCAGGTCATACGGCAGCCGCAGCGCATCGCGCAGCTTGCCCGTCCCCGCGAGCGCCCGCCCCCGCCGCGCGCGCGACGATTGCCGCACCAGCATCAAGGCGAGCTGGTTGGCGAAGATCTCGTCATACGCGAGCCGCTCGCGCGCCATCGCGTCGGACGGATCGGCATGGATCCGCGCGAGCGCCTCGCGCCAGCCGGGCCATTGCTGCTTGGCGAGCAATCCGGGCTCGATCCATTCGGGAAGGTCGGGCGCGCGCTCGATCGCCTGAGCGGCGAGCTGCCCCAGCCGTTTCGAGGTCATCCCCTCCGACAGCGGATAGATCGCCTCGCGCTCGGGCGTGTCGCCAGCCTCCTCGAGCGGCAGCACGTAATCGGGATGGACCATTTGCAGATCCTGCCCGTACATTTCGAGCCGGCCCGACACGCGACGCGGCTCGCCGACCGGCAGGAGTTTCTTCGCCCACCCAGAATTTCCGCCGAAATAGACCAAGCTGACGACGTTGCCGAGCGCATCGGTCGCATGGACCCGCGTCGGCCCGCGCCCCGCGCTCGAGCGGTACGATTGCGCGGTCAGCGTAATCGCGATCACCCGCCCCGCATCGGCCATGTCGAGCTCCTCGCGCGCCAGGCGATCGACCCAGCCGGTCGGCAGATGGAAGGCGACATCGACGACGCGCGACAGCCCGAGCCGGTCGAGCGGCTTGGCGAGCGTGGGCCCCACGCCCTTCAGCGCCGTGACTTCGGCGAACAATGGATTGAGGATATCGGGTCGCATGACTATCTGGGTCCTCTACCCCCACCCGGCTTCCGCCGCCAGCGTCGCTGTCGGTCGGTGCCGGGCATTTGTGTTTGGACGAGCATGGACCGCGAAACCCGCCTGAAACGCCTGCGCTTCCGTGCCTGGCACCGCGGCACCAAGGAAGCCGATCTGCTGATCGGCGGCTTCTTCGACGCGCGCTCGGGCGGCTGGGACGATGTCGAGATCACGCTGGTCGAGGAGCTGCTCGAGGAGCAGGACGTCGATATCATGGCGTGGGCGATCGGGACCGATACCTGCCCGGAGCGGTACCGCGGGTCGATCCTCGAGGCGCTCCAGACGCTTAACTACGTGCCGATCGCGGAGTAACGCGATCTCCCTCTCCCCTCCGGGGAGAGGGCAAGCGAGGCGAAGCCGAAGCGCGGGAGAGGGGCAGTCACTCGGACGGCAGCTCTTGATACTGCCCCTCTCCCCGACCCTCTCCCCGCAAGCGGGGAGAGGGAGAAAGTCAGAAGAATGCCCGACCTGAACAAAATCCTCACCGCCAAGACCCCGCTCACGCTCGCCGGCGTGCCGACCGGGTTCGAGCCGTGGCTGCTCGCCGACCTCGCGCGCGCCGCCAAGTCACGCGCGGTGTTCGTCGCGCCCGACGAAGCCGCGATGCGCGCGATCGCCGCGACCGCGCAGACCTTCGCGCCCGAGCTCGAGATCCTCACCTTCCCGGCGTGGGACTGCCTCCCCTACGACCGCGCCTCCCCCACGCTGCGGGTGATGGCCGAGCGCATGGCGACGCTCCACCGGCTGCAGCAGCCTCCCAAGGGCCCGCAGCTGTTGCTCACCACGGTCAACGCGGTGGCGCAGCGCACGCTGACGCCGTTCCGCATCCGCCAGCTCGTCGCCAAGCTCGCGCCCAAGGAGCGGATCGGCCGCGACAAGCTCGCCGCGCAGTTGCAGGCGAATGGCTATGTCCGCGTCGAGACCGTCGCCGATTCGGGCGAGTTCGCGGTGCGCGGCGGCTTGGTCGATCTGTTCCCGAGCGGCGAGGAGCACGCGCTGCGGCTCGATTTCTTCGGCGACGAGATCGAGAGCGTCCGCACCTTCGACCCTGCCGACCAGCGGACCACCGGCCGCGTCGACGGCTTCATCCTGCTCCCCGCCTCGGAAACGCTGATCGACGAGGACAGCATCAAGCGCTTCCGCGCACGCTATCGCGAACGCTTCGGCGCGACCGCGACGGGCGATCCGCTCTACCAGGCGATTTCGGAAGGGCGTCGGCTTGCCGGGATGGAGCATTGGCTCCCGCTGTTCGAAGACAAGCTCACGACGCTGTTCGACCATCTCGGCGACGATGCCGTCATCCTCCGCGACGCGGGTTCAGTCGCGGCGGCCGAGCAGCGCTTCGAGGCGATCACCGATTATCACGCCAACCGCGTTAAGGCGCAGGTCAGTGATCCCGGCAGCTATCGCCCGCTGCCGGTCGATGCGCTGTACCTGACCGCCAAGGATTTCGCGGCGCGGCTGGACGAAGCGCCGGCGCACCGGATCACCGCGTTCCACGAGCCCGAGAGCGCGAGCGTGCTCGACTTCGGCGTCGACGGCCCGCGCGATTTCGGGGCCGAGCGCGCGAATGGCGCGAACGTGTACGAGGCGGTGGTGCATCATCTGCGCACACTCGAGCGCGATGGGCGGAAAGCAGTGCTGGCGAGCTATTCGGCGGGCGCGCGGGAGCGGCTGGCGGGGTTGCTGCGCGATCATGGCGCGACGAACCTCAAGCTGGTGGACACATGGCAGGAGGCGCTGGGTGCTTCTGCTCCTTCTGCTCCCCTCCCGCTCGCGGGAGGGGCTGGGGGAGGGCCTGTCCCCAAGCAACCAGCCGCGAAAGCGCAGCACGCCCCTCCCCCAACCCCTCCCGCAAGCGGGAGGGGAGTTACCGTCGCGCTCATCATCCTCCCCCTCGACCACGGCTTCTCCAGCCCGCAGGTCGCGCTCCTCACCGAGCAGGACATGCTCGGCGACCGCCTCGTCCGCCGCGCCAAGCGCAAGAAATCGGCCGACGCCTTCCTCGCCGAACTGGCGATGCTCACGCCCGGCGATCTCGTCGTCCATGCCGACCACGGCATCGGCCGCTATGAAGGCCTGACCTCAATCCCCGTCGGCCAGGCGCCGCACGATTGCGTCGCGCTGACCTATGCCGGCGGCGACAAGCTGTTCGTCCCCGTCGAAAACCTCGAAGTCCTCAGCCGCTACGGCTCGGACAGCGAGGGCGCGAGCCTCGATCGCCTCGGCGGCGAAGCCTGGCAGCGCCGCAAGTCGAAGATGAAGGAGCGGATCCGCGAAATCGCGGGCGAGCTCATCGCCACCGCAGCCGAGCGCGCACTGCGCCCCGCCGAGACGATCGACCGCGACAGCGGCTATGCCGCCTTCGTCGACCGCTTCCCATACGAGGAAACTGACGATCAGGACCGCGCGATCGAGGACGTGATGGGCGACCTGCTCAAGGGCACGCCGATGGACCGCTTGGTCGTCGGCGACGTCGGCTTCGGCAAGACCGAGGTTGCTTTGCGCGGCGCCTTCGCCGCGGCGATGGCCGGGCTGCAGGTCGCGGTGGTCTGCCCGACCACCCTCCTCGCCCGCCAGCATTTCAACAATTTCACCGCGCGCTTCGAAGGCTTCCCGCTCAACGTCGGCCGGTTGTCGCGGCTCGTCCCCGGCGCCGAGGCCAAAGCGACCAAGGCGGGCCTTGCGGACGGTACGATCGACGTCGTGATCGGCACGCACGCGATCCTCGCCAAGGGGATCGAGTTCAAGCGGCTCGGGCTCGTCGTGGTCGACGAGGAGCAGCGCTTCGGCGTTACCCACAAAGAGCGCTTGAAGGGCCTCAAGACCGACGTCCACGTCCTCACGCTGACCGCCACGCCGATCCCGCGCACGCTGCAGATGGCGATGTCGGGGATCCGCGAGCTGTCGGTGATCCAGACCCCGCCGGTCGATCGCCTTGCGGTACGCACCTACATCATGCCGTGGGACCCGGTCGTGCTGCGCGAGGCGCTGCTGCGCGAGCATTATCGCGGCGGGCAGAGCTTCTTCGTGACGCCCCGCATCGCCGACCTGCCCGAGATCGAGGCGTTCATGCGCGATCACGTGCCCGAGGTGCGCTACGTTGTTGCGCACGGCCAGATGGCGCCGAGTGAGGTCGAGGAGCGGATGTCGGCCTTCTACGACAAGAAGTTCGAGGTCCTCATCTCGACCACGATCGTCGAGAGCGGGCTCGACATTCCGAGCGCCAACACGATGATCATCCACCGCGCCGACCGCTTCGGCCTGGCGCAGCTCTATCAGCTCCGCGGCCGCGTCGGGCGGGCGAAGACCCGCGCCTACGCCTATCTCACCACGCCCGAGAACCGCACGCTGAGCCAGACCGCCGAGAAGCGGCTCAAGGTGCTGAGCGACCTCGATACGCTCGGCGCGGGTTTCCAGCTCGCGAGCCACGATCTCGACCAGCGGGGCGCGGGCAATCTGCTCGGCGACGAGCAATCGGGGCACATCAAGGAGGTCGGCTTCGAGCTCTACCAGTCGATGCTGGAGGAGGCGATCATGGATGCCAAGGCCGGTGGACAGCGGCTGCGCCCGAAGGACTTCTCGCCGCAGATCACCGTCGACGCACCGATCCTCATTCCCGAGGAGTATGTCCCCGATCTCGACCTGCGCATGGGGCTGTATCGCCGCCTCAACGATCTCGAGGACCAGAACCAGGTCGAGGCCTTCGCCGCCGAGCTGATCGACCGTTTCGGCAAGCTGCCCGAGCCGACCGAGAATCTGATCCGCATCATCGAGATCAAGCTGAACGCGAAGAAGGCCTGCGTCGCCAAGATGGACGTCGGCCCCAAGGGTGCGCTCGTCACCTTCTTCGACGACAAGCCGCCGAATGTGGACGGCCTGCTCGCCTGGGTCGGCAAGCTCGACGGCGTCGCGCGGTTGCGGCCCGACAGCAAACTCGTGGTCACGCGCACCTGGGGCGACCCCAAGGCGCGGCTGCACGGCGCACTGCAACTGTCGAAAGGGTTGGCGAAGGCGGCTGGCTGAGAGCCCCCCTCGGCATCCCATGCCAGCGCCCCCTCGCGCGCCGGTCATCGATCTGGGAACACGCCCCCGTCACCCCAGCGAAAGCTGGGGTCTCATGGTTCTAGGGCGCCGCGTCAGCCGCTTGAGACCCCAGCTTTCGCTGGGGTGACGTGTTGGGGGGAGCGTCGCTCGCTGGCAGATTGAGGGTCCGGGTGGCGGATTACGAGCTATGGTCGGCGATGATCCGCCAGCCCGCCGGCTCCTTGCGGAACACCAGCGACGTCATCCCCGACTGCTCTTTACCGTCCCCCGCGCGCAGCGTGTAGCGGCCGATATAGAGCGCGTGGCCGCGATCGAGCAGCCGGAAGTCGAGCGTGACAAAGCTCAGCACACCGCGCTTCCCGGCATCGGCGAAATCATATTTGGTGCGATAGCGCTCGGCCATCACCGCCTTGCCGCGCAGCACGCCGGTCTTGGTCACGAAGCTGGTGTCGGGCGCGTCCGAATAGACCGCCATGAAGCGCGCGAGATCGCCCGCATTCCACCCCGCCGCGCTGTCGGCCATCGCCGCCTCGACGCCGGCTTGCGGCGCTGCTTGCGTGGCAGCGACAGGCGGCGTCGCTTGGACCGCGAGCGGCACCGCGACGAAGAGCAGACCCAACGCAAGACGCCTCATACCAGCCCTCCCCTAGCGTTCGACCAACGCGATCAAAGCATCGATCGAAAGCGGCTCCGCACACAGGAAGCCCTGATAGATCTGGCAGCCTTCGGCCGCCAGCGCCTCGAGCTGAGCCTGCGTCTCGACCCCCTCGGCGATCACCGTCAGCCCGAGCGACCGCGCCATGTCGATCACGCCGCGCACCACGATCCGGTCGCGCGCCGACCCGGTAATGTCCTGCGCCAGCTTCTTGTCGATCTTGAGGTAATCGAGCGGCAGCGCCTTGAGATACGCCAGCGACGAATAGCCCGTCCCGAAATCGTCGATCGCGATCCGGCACCCCGCGCCGCGCAAGACCGAGAGCAACCCCGATGCGATCCCGAGATCCTCGATCAGCCCGCTTTCGGTAATTTCGAGCGTGAGGCGCGATCGCGGGAAGCCGCTCGCATCGACCCGATCGAGGAACAGATCGGCAAAGCCCGGGCGCGCGATGTCGGCCGCGGTGAGGTTGAGCGACAGCCGCAGCCGCGCGAGCGCCTGCGGCCACGCCGCCGCCTGCGCGAGCACGATCTTCTGGATATGATCGGACAGCCCGATCTCGAGGTCGGCACGCGCCGCCGCGGCGAACAGCGTCTCGGCCCCGATCGTGCCGAGCACGCAATGCTCCCACCGCGCGAGCGCCTCGACCCCGACGATCGTGCCCGAGGAGACCGAGACTTGCGGCTGGTACAGCACGCTGATCTCGTCGCGTTCGAGCGCATGGTTCAATTCCACCGCGAGCCGGTCGATCGGCGCATCGCCGCGCTCGGCATCGGCGACCCGCATCGTCGCGGTGTCGGATTCGCGCGCATCGGCGAGCGCCTCGCTGACGCGGCGGAGCAGACTGGCTGCGCTATCGTCGGGCAACGCTTCGGCAAGCCCGATCCGGCAGCCGAGCACGGCGATCGATTCGCCCGTCACGAACGGTCGCGCCAGCGTGCCTGCGATCCGCTCGACCGCGAGGTCGATCCGCAGCCGGATGCTGCGCGCCGCCACCAGGAAGGTCGATCCGCTGAGCCGCACGATCAACGCGTCGCGGCCGAGCATCTCGCGGACGACATCGTCGATCCGCTTCTGTGCGCTGCTCAGCAGGGCGTCGCCGGTCGCGCGACCGTAGGCGGTATTGACCATGTCGAAGCGGTTGAGCGCGATCAGCATCGCGTGCAGCGGCGCACCCGCCTCCTCACCCAACCGCCGCGTCAGCCAGCGCCGCGCACTGCCGGCATCGCGCGCACCGGCGAGCGATTCGCGCAGCTCGGCGGCGGGCTCGGGCGCGCTGCCGAGCGGTTCGACGACGGCGTCGATCTGCCCGTTTTCAACATCGAGCTGGAGGTGCTGGACGACGCGCCCGACACTGGTCAGGTCCGAATCGTGCGCAAAGGCGGTGGCGGGGCGTTCGGGCGAGACGCGGCGCAGCGCGGCCAGCGCCGCGGCGCGATCGGGCCGATCGAACCGGCGCAGCATCGCGCGGACGCTCGGTGCGTCATCGATCGCGAGCAAGGCGGCTAAGCCAGGCGTCAGGATCAGCGTGCGGCTGATGAGATCGTAGCGCCAGCCAAGCGGCGCGAACACCGGCCCCGCCGCCCATTCCCGCGCCATCCGCTCGGCATGGCGCGCGGCAAAGCGGACCGCCTGGAGGAACTCGGCCTCGCTGAACGGGCTCGCGAGAAAGTGCGTCGCGCCGGCATCGTATAGCGTCGTCACTGTCGCGGCCTCGCCGCGCGAGACCAAGGCGAGCAGCGCCCCGCCATTCGCCTCGACCGCGCCGCTGATCGTGCGTGCCGCGGTAACGCCCTCGCTGGGCGCCCCGCGCGCATCGATCACCGCTACGGCGGCGCCGCTCGACAGGAAGCGCCGCTCGGCACCCCCCGCGCGGCGTGCCGCGACGACCTGCCAGCCCGCGCCCGCCGCAAGCGACGCCAGCTCGTCGCGCTGTCGGAACGACAGGATGAAAAGCGGGGCGTTGGGCGTAACGGTCATGCAACGACCCTAATGCCGGGTGTCCGGTTAAAGAAGAGGGTGTTGCGTCTGCAATCGCCCTTGTGAGGCCCGATCCGAAGGCTTAGCTCCAGGCGAGATGACCAGCGCGCGCGTCCTTGCCGATTGTACCGACCGCAAGGCCCGCGCCGAGCCGTTGCTTCCCGCACGCGCCCGACGCCACGACAGGACCCCGCGATGACACCGTCCGCCAACATGGCAGGGGCTCGCCGTGCGCTCGTCGCCTCACCGGCACAGGCCGCGCAGGATGCCGCCGCGATGCTCGCCGACGCGCATGACTGGGTGCCGGTCGAGGACGCCGAGCTGATCGTCGCGCTCGGCGGCGACGGGTTCATGCTCCAGACGCTCCATGCGATGCTCGAACGGCGTAAGCCCGTCGTGCCGGTGTTCGGGATGAACCTCGGCACCGTCGGCTTCCTGATGAACGAATGGCGCCCGCACGGGCTCGATGCGCGGCTCGAGCGGATCAAGGCGTTCAAGGTCGTACCGCTCGCAATGACTGCGACGACGGTTGCCGGCGAAAGCTTCGCCCTTCCCGCGATCAACGAGGTGTCGCTGCTGCGCGAGACGCGCCAGACCGCCAAGCTCGAGGTCACCGTCAACGACCGCGTCGTGCTGTCCGAGCTCGCCTGCGACGGCATCCTCGTCGCCACGCCCGCCGGTTCGACCGCCTATAACCTCTCGGCGCAGGGTCCGATCCTGCCGCTCGGCTCGAACATGCTGGCGCTGACGCCGATCAGCCCGTTCCGCCCGCGGCGCTGGCGTGGGGCGATCCTGCCCGACAAGGCGCGGATCACGCTGCGTGTGCTCGAACCCGCCAAGCGCCCGGTCAGCGCGGTCGCCGACCAGCGCGAGATCCGCGACGTTGCGCGCGTCGAGATCATGATCGACCGCACGCGCGAGCTCACGCTGCTGTTCGATCCCGAGCACGCGCTCGACGATCGGATAACGATGGAACAGTTTGCGGTCTGATGTCCGCTAGCCGGCGCTGATGCAGCGCGCGGGCCGGAGCCCGCAGAAAATGGCTCCCCGAGTTGGATTCGAACCAACGACCAAGTGATTAACAGTCACCTACTCTACCGCTGAGCTATCGGGGAACACTGCAGTGGCGTGCCTATAGCAGCGGGTTTCGCAAACGCGCAAGGCCCGTATTGCGCTTTTATCGAGAAGGGCTGAATCCGCCGAGTCCGCGCAGATATTGCGTCTCGATTTCGAGCACCGAGACGCCGCTACCGACCTCGACCGCGGCATTCGCTACAGAGGGCCGCGCACGGCCGATGCGGGTGTTGCTGCGCAAGCCGACGCCGTCCTGCCAGAAATCGAACTTGTCCTGCGCGCGCCGCGAATGGAGGAACAGCAGCGCATAGCGCCCCGGATGCGGCACGCGGATGCACATCGCGACCTGCCCGGCCACCGGCGCATCGACCGTCACGCGGCGGAACACCTTGCCCTCGGCGAGCAGATCGGTGTCGGAGCGCATGAAATCGGCTTCGGTCGCGGGATAGAGCTCGAGCTTGAGCTGGCCGCGGCGATCCTTGAGGTGCTGTACGTTGACCTGGATCGCCGGCCCCCTGCCCGATGTGCAGAGCGCCGCGTCGGTGCCCATCACGCCGCCGGCGTGGACGGCTGTCGGGAGCGCAAGGATCGCGCCACAGGCGGTTAGGGCAAGGCGCAGGATCGTCTTCATCGTCGGGTCCACAGCTTGGCCGATGGCGGCCGTCAGAAACGCAGGCCGACCACCACATTGGCGATCGGGTTCATCCCTCCGCGCGCGCGATTGCTCAGCCGGTCCATCGCGCGCGGCAAATTGGCATTGGCATTGCCGATCAGGCTGCCGACCTCGAAGCCGACCAGCGCGTTCTTGAAGCTGCTGGTATAGCCGACCGTCGCGGCCGGCGTGTGCCGGTTGAAGCCGGTGCGCACCGCATTGCCGCTCCCCGGCAGCCGCGGGTTGTAGAGCAGCCCGGCGGTCGCCTTCTCGGCATCCTTGAGGAAATTGGCGACCTGGAAGAAACGCATCCCGGCGGACAGCCGCAGACCGCTCCCGCCGAGCGGATAATAATCGATCATCGAGCTCGCGAAGCGATGCTGCATCGGGCTGTTCGGATCGCCGATCGGGTTGACGCTGGCCGAGGTGGTGAGCAGATCGGTCCGAACGCGGAAATCAGGTGCGAGTTTCGTCTCGACCGGTAACAGCCGACCGACCACAGCGGGGGACGATGGATCGAGCGGATCGGCCGACGCCGCGGTCGCTGCAACCGACATCGATGCCGCTGCCAATCCCAACGCAACCCCAAGCACAATCCGCATGGCATATCCCCCGAGCCGACCGCACGACGCCCCCGCCCTGCTTTCGTCCTCGATGACATGACGGTACCGCGCGGATAGAACCGCCACGGACCTTCTCAACCTGCGACAAAACGGTTCGACGCATCGACGAAAGGATTCGACTGTCTTCATCGCCGTGTCAGATTGCGTTCATGTGCGATGCCCTATCGCACACGCGACCAGAAGATTGGCCGGAGCCTTGCGCCACCTCGATCGTTCTGCGCTTCATGGCCCGCACGGCACGGTTCGCCGCACTGGACCGCCTCTGGAGATCGAAATGCCGACAGCTTCCCCAACGCTCAAGAAATCCCTGGCGGTTGCGCTTGGCGCCGTCACCTTGCTGACATCCGCCTGCGCGACCGAATCGACCTACCGGCCCGCGGTCGGCCGCGGCTTCGAACGCTCGGGCTATAGCGATCGCCAGATCGAGGCGAACCGCTTCATGGTCAGCTTCTCGGGCAACAGCTACACCGCGCGCGACACGGTCGAAAAATACCTGCTGTATCGCGCCGCCGAGTTGACCGTGCAAAATGGCGGCGATTACTTCGTCTTCGCCGATCGCGACGTCGACAAGAAGACGCGGACCTATACCTCGCCTGGCATCGGCGGGTTTGGCGGCGGCTTCGGTGGCGGCTATGGCGGGTTCGGCTATGGCGGCGGCTTCGGCGGCGGCTATTGGGGCCCGAGCTGGCGCTATCGTGGCCGCGGCTTCGGCTGGCGCAACTGGGACCCGTATTTCGGCGACCCGTTCTTCGATCGCGGGATCGATGTCACGACGATCGACAAATATGAGGCGAATGCCGAGATCGTGATCGGCAAGGGTCCAAAGCCCAAGGACAACATCCGCGCGTTCGACGCGCATGAGGTGATCGCGAATCTCGGGCCGAGCATCGTCACGCCGAAGTGATGTCCAGCCCGGTCGCGCCGAGCGCGACCGGGCCGCGATGCGAACACGAAAAAGCCGCACCCGCGTAACGCGGATGCGGCTTTTTTGGTGGGGCGGCGCCCGAAGGCGCCGCGACCTTAGTAGCGGTAGTGGTCGGGCTTGAACGGGCCTTCGACCGGAACGCCGATATAGCCAGCCTGCTTCGCGGTCAGCTGCGAGAGCTTCACGCCGAGCTTTTCGAGGTGCAACGCCGCGACCTTCTCGTCGAGATGCTTCGGCAGGACGTACACTTCGTTCTTGTAGTTCTCGCCCTTGGTCCACAGCTCGATCTGCGCGAGCGTCTGGTTGGTGAACGACGCCGACATCACGAACGAGGGATGGCCCGTCGCGCAGCCGAGGTTCACCAGGCGGCCCTTGGCGAGGATGATGATCTGCTTGCCGTCGGGGAACTTCACCAGGTCGGTGCCCGGCTTCACTTCGTCCCACTCATAGTTCGACAGCGCGGCGATCTGGATCTCCGAGTCGAAGTGGCCGATGTTGCAGACGATCGACATCGGCTTCATCGCCTTCATGTGATCGGCGGTGATGACGTCGGCATTGCCGGTCGCGGTGCAGAAAATGTCGGCGCGGGTCACGGCCTCTTCCATCGTCACGACTTCGAAGCCCTCCATCGCCGCCTGCAGCGCGCAGATCGGATCGACTTCGGTGACCATCACGCGCGCGCCGCCGTTGCGGAGCGACTGGGCCGAACCCTTGCCGACGTCACCGAAGCCGGCGACGCAGGCGACCTTGCCGGCGAGCATCACGTCGGTGGCGCGACGGATCGCATCGACCAGCGATTCCTTGCAGCCGTAAAGGTTGTCGAACTTCGACTTCGTCACCGAGTCGTTGACGTTGATCGCCGGGAACGGCAGCTCGCCCTTCTTGGCGATCTCGTACAGGCGGTGGACGCCGGTGGTGGTCTCTTCCGAAACGCCCTTCAGGTTCTTGACGGTCTCGGTGAGGTAACCGGGATACTTCGCGACGAACGCCTTGAGCGCGCGCTGGAATTCGACTTCCTCGTCATTCTCGGGCTCGCCTAGCGTGTGGCCGGCTTCGAGCTTGGCGCCCCACAGTGCGAACATCGTCGCGTCGCCGCCATCGTCGAGGATGATGTTGGCGGTCTGGCCGTCCGTATCGGCACCCCAGTTGAAGATGTCGCCGACATAGTCCCAATAATCCGCGAGGCTCTCGCCCTTGATCGCGAACACGGGAACGCCCGTCGCGGCGATCGCAGCGGCGGCATGGTCCTGCGTCGAGAAGATGTTGCACGTCGCCCAGCGGACGTCGGCGCCGAGCGCGGTCAGCGTCTCGATCAGCACCGCGGTCTGGATCGTCATGTGGAGCGAACCGGTGATGCGCGCGCCCTTCAAAGGCTGCGAACCCGCGAATTCCTCGCGCAGTGCCATCAGGCCGGGCATCTCGGTCTCGGCGATGTTGATTTCCTTGCGACCGAAATCGGCAAGCGTGATGTCGGCGACGACATAGTCGTTCGCAGGGCGGTCGAGAACGGTGGCCACGGGGCTATCTCCGGTTATGTGATGCCGCCGCCCCTACCCGCAAAACACCCCCGGATCAAATATAAAGATATCTTTATGTCTTGTCCGGGAATCGCGAAAACCGTCTCAGGCCCGTCCGGCTTCGCTCACCAGCAGGCGCGGATCGATCCCGGCGGTGGCGAAGCCGGCCTCCCAGCGGGCGTCGGTCGCGATGTCGTAGAGCAGGTCGGGGGTCGCCGCGACGTTGAACCAGCCGTGGCGCGTCATCTCGCCGTCGAGCTGCCCCTCGCCCCACCCGGCATAGCCGAGCGCAACGAGCCAGCGCGACGGCCCGCGCCCCTCGGCAATCGCTTTCAGCACGTCGATCGTCCCCGACAGCCCCCACAGCGCGCCCGCGCCGCCAGCCACCTCGACCGTATCCTGCCCCGCCCAATCGAGCGTGTGCAGCACGAAGCCGCGCCGCGGCTCGACTGGCCCGCCGAGATTCACCGGCGCATCGGGGGCGACGCCCGGATCGATCTCGAGCTGCTCGAGCACCGCGTGCAGCCCCAGTCCTTCAATCGTCGTGCCGATGCCGATGCCGAGCGCGCCCTCGGCATCGTGCGCGCACATTGCAATCACCGCGTGATCGAAGCGCGTATCGCCGATTCCCGGCATCGCCAGCAGGAACTGGCCGGTGAGGAAGGTTGCTTGGTCCATGCAGCGAACATAGGCCGCCTGCGCGCGGCTCGCCACGCTTGAAATCCGCCGACGCCTATACGACGTACGGCACGCCGCTCGCACCCTTCTTGCCGGGCGGCCCAACAGGAGAGATTCCCATGACGATCAGCGTCGGCGACCGTATCCCGAGCGTCACCCTCACCAAGGCTACGGCCGATGGCCCCGATCAAATCAGCTCGGATGACTTCTTCAAGGGCCGCAAGGTCGCCCTGGTCGCCGTCCCTGGCGCGTTCACGCCGACCTGCTCGGCGCGCCACCTCCCCGGCTTCGTCGACAAGGCCGCCGAACTCAAGGCCAAGGGCGTCGACGAGATCGCCTTCACCTCGGTCAACGATGCCTTCGTGATGGGCGCATGGGGCAAGGCGAGCGACGCCGGCGACATCGTGATGCTCGCCGACGGCAATGCCGAATTCGCCAAGGCGGTCGGCCTTAGCTTCGACGGCTCGAAATTCGGCATGGGCGAGCGCAGCCAGCGCTATTCGATGCTGGTCAATGACGGCGTCGTCGAGCAGCTCAACGTCGAAGCCCCCGGCGCGTTCGAAGTGTCGTCGGCCGAGCATCTGCTGAGCGAAATCTGAGCCCGCCACGGCCAGCCGAGCGATCCCCGCGCCGCCCTGTCGCGGCGCGGGGAACTTGGCCGGTTTCAAGGCGTTGCTTGAGTTGGATTTATTGGAAAAGGGCAGTGCCATGAGCGACACCAACAGCGGTTCGACCAAGTCCGCCGACACCAGCACGACCGAAACGATCATCGAACAGGCCGAAGGGCTGTTCGAGCAGGCGAAGGATGCCGTGTCCGAGGCATTCTCGGCGACGGTCGATGCGGTAAAGGCCAACCCGCTCGCCGCCGCGGGTATCGCAGCGGGCGCTGCAGCGGCGGTCGCTGGCGCTGCGTTCGGCGCGAGCAAGCTGCTCGCCAAGGACGACGAGCCTGCAACGGGCAAGACCAAGACCGACAAGGCTTGAGCCGAGCCGATACGCGCCATCCCGGCATCGTTCGGGATGGCGCCGACTTGCCAGCGTAACGTTCCCGGTTTAGCCCCTTCGGGATGACGCAAGCATCCGATATCGTCGCCGAACTCGATCGGCTCTATCGCGCCTCGGTGGCGCGGCTTCAGGCGGCACTGACCGCCTATCTCGCGACCGGCGAACGTCCGGCGCCCGACAGCCGCCACGATGGCAGCTTCGCCTATCCCGAGATCCACCTCCACTATCGCGGCGGAAGCGACCGGCCGACGCCGATGCGCTCGTTCGGTCGTCTCGTCACCGAAGGCGATTACGCGATCAGCGTCACCAAGCCCGCGATCTTCGCGGACTATCTCACCGAACAGCTGACGCTGCTGATCGAGGATTATGACGTCACGGTCGAAGCCGTGCCGGGGCGTCAGGAAATCCCCTTCCCGTACGTCATTGATCCCGGCCACGCGCTGAGCCTCGACCAGGTCTCGGCGGTCGAGCTGGCGCGACACTTCCCCGCGACCGAACTCGCGCATATCGGCGACGAGATCGCCGACGGCCTCTACGAAGTCAGCGACGGCGCGCGGCCGCTCGCGCTGTTCGACGGGTTGCGCACCGACTTTTCGCTCGCGCGACTGCGGCATTACACCGGGACGCCGCCCGAGCATGTCCAGCGCTATGTGCTGTTCACCAACTATCACCGCTATGTCGACGAGTTCGTCCGCTGGGCATTCAGCCAGCTTGCGCCGGACGCCGAGGGCAAGCCGTCGCGCTACACCGGCGTGTCGGGCGCCGGTGGCGTGCTGCTGCACGCGGGCGACGATGTCGAGGCGGCGCTCGCCGACACCAGCGCATGGCGGCGGCACCAGATGCCGGCCTATCACCTGATGGCGGCGGACGGCACCGGCATCACGCTCGTCAATATCGGCGTCGGACCGGCGAACGCGAAGACGATCTGCGATCACCTCGCGGTGCTGCGGCCCGAGGCGTGGCTGATGATCGGCCATTGCGGGGGCCTGCGCCCCAGCCAGCGGATCGGCGACTATGTCCTCGCCCACGCCTATCTGCGCGACGACCATGTGCTCGACGACGTCTTGCCGCCCGCAATTCCGGTGCCGGCAATCGCTGAGGTGCAGCTCGCGCTCGCGCGTGCGGCCGAGACGATCTCGGGCCAGTCGGGCGACGAGCTCAAGCGGCGGCTGCGCACTGGCACGATCGTCACCACCGACGATCGCAATTGGGAGCTGCAATATTCGCGCTCGGCTCTGCGCTTCTCGCTCAGCCGCGCGGTCGGCATCGACATGGAATCGGCGACGATCGCGGCGCAGGGCTATCGCTTCCGCGTGCCGTACGGAACGCTGCTGTGCGTGTCGGACAAGCCGCTCCACGGCGAATTGAAGCTGCCCGGCCAGGCCAACCGCTTCTACGAGCGCGCGATCAGCGAGCATATGCGGATCGGCATCGAAGCGTGCGAGGAATTGCGCCGCGAGGGGCAGAAGCTCCACAGCCGCAAACTGCGCGCGTTCAACGAGCCGCCGTTCCGCTAAGCCGCCCGCCGCCCGGGAAACCCTGACGACTTCATGCGTTACGCAAGCTCAACGAACAAGGAAGAGTCCATGGCAACGCCGCCGAAAAAGCCGACCGATACCGAGTCCAAGCGCCCGGCGGCGGACGCAGCCGCGACGCCGGCCAAGCCGACCCCACCCGCGAAGGCCAAGCCCGCCACCCCGCGCAAGGCGGCAGCGACCGCTAAGACCTCGGCCAGCCCCCCCGTAAAGGCCACCACCGTCAAGGCCCCCGCCCCGCGCAAGCCCGCCAAGCCGCGTCCGACGACCTCGACCCGCGCGACGGCAAGCAAGCCAGCGACTGCGCGCAAGGCGCCCGCCAAGACGACCGCCGCTGCCGCCACGCCGCGTGCCAAGTCCGGCAGCCGCTGGGGCAAAGCGACCGTCGTCGGCGGGATCGCCGCGATCGGCGCCGCCGCCACCGCCGCGCTCTTCGCCTTGCGCTCCAGCACGCCGCGCGACGAAAAGCTCACCCCCGGCGCGCACGCGCATCAGGCCGACGGCACCGATTCGAGCGCGTCGTTCGAAGCCGGGATCGCCGATGAGGGCACGATCCCCGAGTGAGGTAAGGTCTGTCGGCGCGCGCTGGCGCTATTTCGGCGCCAGCGCGTAATCGATCCAGAGCGTCGCCCGCTCGCGCATTTCCCCCGACGACATGGGCGTCGGGGGTGGCGGCGAACCCACGACGCTGACTCTATTTGCGCTGACGAAGAGATCAGGGGTCGCGGTGTTGCCCCGCTCGCTCAGCCGCAGCACACGCACCACTTTCATCCCCAACCCGTCGGCATAGGCATCCGCCTCGACCCGCGCCTTGGCGAGCGCATCGCGCCGAGCCTCCGCCAAAGCAGCCGTGTCGTTACGAAGCGACAGATACGGGCCGTTGACCGAATTCGCCCCCGCTCCGAAGCCGGCCGCGATGATGTCGGGCGCCTTGGCCAGATCGACGATCGTCACGCCGACCGAGTTGCGCGCGACATAGCCGGTGATCTGCGCCTGCCCCTCATAATCGGTCGGGCTATTGCGCGCGAAGCGCGGCTGGACGTTGATCTGCTGCGTGCGCAAATACCGCGCCTCGACGCCGGCCTTGCGCAGCGCAGCGATCACCGCGCTGATTTGGGTGGCGTTGGCGTCGGTCGCCTCGCGCGCGGTCGTGCCGGTGCTGACCACACCGATCGAGACCGTCGCCAGGTCTGGCCGCGTCGTCGCCTCCCCCACCGTCTGGATCTGGAGCAGCGTTTCCCCCGGACCAACGGTGGTCTGCGCCACCACCGGTCCGGCAATGGCGAAGAGCGCCAGGCCTGTCAGGAACTTCACCATCCGCTTGGTTTCCCCTGATTCTGCTTGTCCAGCCACGCTTTGAGCGGCGCGAAATACTCCACCATCGCCTGCCCCGAAAGCTCGCGGCTGCCGGTAAACGCCTGCAGCGCCTCGGGCCACGGCTTCGACTGACCCATCGCGAGCATCGCGTCGAGCTTCGCGCCGACCTCCTTATTGCCGTAGAACGAACAGCGATGCAGCGGCCCGGTCCAGCCCGACTGCTTGCACGCCGCCTGGTAGAACTGGAACTGGTACAACCGCGCGAGGAAGTAGCGCGCATAGGGCACGCTCGCCGCGACATGGTATTTCGCGCCCGGATCGAAGCGCGTCTCGTCGCGCGTGACCGGCGGGACGATCCCCTGATACTTCAGCCGTAGGTCGTTCCAGCTCTTCTCATACTGCCCCTCGGGCGTCGCGCCCGAGAAGACACCCCAGCGCCATTTGTCGATCAGCAGGCCGAACGGCAGGAAGGCGACCTTGTCCATCGCCTGCTTGAGCAGCAGGCCAATATCCTTGTCGGGGCTCGGCACCTTGGCGGGATCGAGCAGGCCGATCTTGACCAGATAATCGGGCGTGATCGACAGCGCGACGAAATCGCCGATCGCCTCATGGAAGCCGTCGTTCGCACCGTTGCGGTAGAGGAAGGGCTGCGCGTTGTAGGCGCGCTGATAGTAATTATGCCCCATCTCGTGATGGATCGTGACGAAATCGTCGCCATTGACCTTGGTGCACATCTTGATGCGCACGTCGTTGAGGCTGTCGACGTCCCACGCCGAGGCATGGCAGACGACTTCGCGATCGGCCGGCTTCACGATCTGCGAGCGCGCCCAGAACGTATCGGGCAGTGGCTTGAAGCCGAGCGAGGAGTAGAAGCCCTCGCCGGTCTTGAACATCTTGATCGGATCGTAGCGCTTGGCCTTGAGCAGCTCGCCGACATCGTAACCGACATCGCCCGCGCCCGCAGGTGCGACGACGTCATAGATGTTGCCCCATTCCTGTGCCCACATATTGCCGAGCAGATCGGCGCGGATCGCGCCCGTCTTGGGCTGCACCGCGTCGCCATATTTGGCGTTGAGCTTCCAGCGGACATAGGTGTGGAGCGCCTTGTAGAGCGGCTCGACCTGCTTCCACAGCGTGTCGGTGGTCGCCTCGAACTGCGCCGGGGTCATGTCGTACCCCGAGCGCCACAATGCGCCGACATCGGCGTATCCGAGCCCCTTTGCGCCCTGGTTGGCAATCACCACTTCACGAGCGAAATCCTTGCGCATCGGCGCGCCGACAGCGTCGTGCCAGCTGACCCACATCTCCTTCGACTTGGCGGGATCACGCACCTCGCCCATCGCCGCCTCGATGTCGCTGCCGTTGATCGGCTTGCCGTCGAGCGTGCCCTTGCCCTTGCCATAGTCGGAGCCGAGCTTGGTCACGATTGTCGAGAGCTCGGCTGCCGCGCCCGGCGTCGTCGGCGCGGGCAGCGTCAGGCCGTTGCGCAGCAGGTCGATCTTGCGCTTGGTATCGAACGACAGGCCCGGCACGGCGGCATATTTCGCGGCCTCGAGCGCGAGGCGGACCTGCATCTCGGTGCCCTCGGCGCCGAACTTGGCGGCGATCGCATCGGTGTCATCGGTGATGTAGGTCGCGTTGATCCACGCCGCCTGCTGCGCGGGGGTCGAGAAATCGGCGAGTTCCTTCTCGGCGCGGGCGACGAAGGCGTCGGCCTCGGCGGTGGTCGGTGCGGCCGTGGCGGCAGCGGGCGTCGGTGCGGGCGCGGCGAAAGCCGGTGTGGTCGCCAGCGCCAGAACGAGCGCGAGCGAAGAAATACCAGTGCGGATCATGAAGGGCCCCGTTTTGCGTGATGCGGCAATCTGTGCCGCGCCACGCGCCCGGTCAAGCCGCTAGAAACTCTGCAATTGCCGCGCCGAGTTCGGGCTTGAGCACCGCGCTCATATGGGTGCCCGGCACCGACCGGAAGGTCGCATGCGGCATCGCTGCAGCCAGCGCTTCGCCCGAACCGTTGTCGTCGTCGTCGACGCCGGTGAGCACCAAGGTCGGCACCTCGACCGCCGCGATCGCCTCGGCCGGCGTATCGACGAACGTGTCGAGGATGCGCAGCAACGCCTCCGGATCGCCACCGGTGGTCTTGAGGAATGCCTCGGTGAGCCACTCGCTGCTCCCGCGCGTGAAGCTGCCAAGATTGGTCAGGACGTTATGGAAATAATGCCCGCGCCCCGCGGTATGGAGGATCCCCTCGAGCCCCATCCCTGACAGCACCGCGCGCCGCGGCGTGGCGCCATTGGCGAGCATCCGCATCGTCGTGCGCCCGCCGAGCGAATAGCCGGCGAGATCGTAATCGGTGAGCCCCAGATGTTCGATCAGCGCGAAGCCGTCGCGCATCAGCACGTCGGGCGGATAGCTGGCGGCATCATGCGGCTTGGCGCTGTCGCCATGCGCGCGCAGGTCGGGCATGATCACGCGGAAACCGGCCGCGGCGATCTTTGCGGCATGGCCGTATTTGATCCAGTTGATCGTCGCGTTCGAGAAATAGCCGTGGATCAGCACGACGGGCCGCCCCTCGCCCATTTCGCGCCACGCAAGGCGCGTGCCGTCGAAGCTTTCGAAAAACTGCGGTTCAGTCGGGGAGTTTGCCAAGCGCTTTCATCCATCGATCGGCCGTGGAGGGATTATCCGCCACGCGCGTCGTCGGGAGGTCCTTAGTGTCGAGCCATGCCACGTGCCAAGTCTCGGGCGAGAAATGATGCATCGGGCGGAAGCGCGATGGATCGTCGAAGCTGCCGATGGTGAGATCCATAGTCTCGCCCGGCTCGAGAAATTCGAAGGTCAGCGGCGTGCCGCACGCGGCGCAGAAACCACGCTGCGCGATCGGCGAGGATTGGTAGCGATCGGGTTCGCGTTCCCAGGTGACGGTGGCGATCCTGACGCTCTTGAACGCGATCGACACGCCACCGGTGGCGCGCTGGCACATCCGGCAATGGCAGAGATACGCGTCGTCATTCTCGATTTCGACGTGGTAGCGGATGCGGCCGCATTGGCAGCCGCCGGTGACGGTTTCGGTCATGCGCGTGCTCGCATCATAATGGCGATGAACTCGGCCGGAGGCGCGTTTTCGGCGAAGGTTGGCACGTCGTCGGCGATCGTCACCCACGGCTGCTTGCGCTTCACCCAGATATGCGTGCGCGGGGTCACCGTGTCGCTTGCGTCGAGCGTGCCCGCCCGCACGACCGCGATCCCCGGCCGCGCGCTGTTGGTGTTGTAGATGCGGGCATGGCACACGCCGCACAGCCACTGGTGCGATTCCGCTCCGCTGGCATTGGTGATGCGATAGTCGACCACCGGCCCCGTTACCGTAATGGCGTCCTCGCGGATGAGCGCCTGCTCGCTGAACGCGCTGCCCGACCAGCTCTGGCAATCCAGGCAATGGCAGCAATAGATCGGCGGCATCGCGTCGAGCGCGAGCGTGTAGCGCGTCGCGCCGCAGCGGCAGCCGCCGGTCAGGGTTTGAGGCAAAGCTTGGCTCCCGGCAAGGACTGGGCGGAGTATCGCGCGGGTTCGTGATTGGCGCAACGGGAACCATTGATCGGGAGTATCCGCCCCCCCTTGATCCGTCATTCCCGCGCAAGCGGGAACCCATTAGCGCTGACGCCCGATGGTTCAGGGGCCAGCCAGGATGGATCCCCGCCTTCGCGGGGATGACGGCCGGGGGGTAGGTGCCCCCGAACGAGGTGCCGTCAGTCCCCCTTGTTCAGATACCGCCGCCCGAGCAGCTCCGCGATCTGCACCGCATTCAGCGCCGCGCCCTTGCGGAGGTTGTCCGAAACACACCACAGCGACAGACCGTTCTCGACGGTCGGGTCTTCGCGCACGCGGCTGATGAAGGTCGCATATTCGCCGACGCATTCGACCGGCGTGACATAGCCACCGTCCTCGCGCTTATCGACCAGCATCACGCCAGGCGCCTCGCGGAGGATCTTCTGCGCCTGTGCGGCCGAGATCTCGTTCTCGAACTCGATGTTGATCGATTCCGAATGCCCGACGAACACCGGCACGCGCACGCAGGTCGCGGTGACCTTGATCTTGGGATCGAGGATCTTCTTGGTCTCGACCACCATCTTCCACTCTTCCTTGGTCGATCCGTCGTCGAGGAAGCTATCGATGTGCGGGATCACGTTGAACGCGATCTGCTTGGTGAACTTCTTGGCTTCGGCCGAATCCCCGACGAAGATGTTGCGCGATTGCTCGAACAGTTCGTCCATCCCCGCCTTGCCCGCGCCCGACACCGACTGATAGGTCGACACGACGACGCGCTTGATCTTCGCGAAATCATGCAACGGCTTCAGCGCGACGACCATCTGCGCGGTCGAGCAGTTGGGGTTGGCGATGATGTTGCGCTTGGTATAGCCCGCGATCGCATCGGGGTTCACTTCCGGCACGATCAGCGGCACGTCGGGGTCCATCCGGTAGAGCGACGAATTGTCGATCACCGTGCAGCCTGCAGCGGCAAAGCGCGGCGCGTGGATCGCGGTCGCTTCCGAGCCGATCGCGAACAGCGCCATGTCCCAGCCGGTCGGATCGAAATGGTCGATATTCTGGATCTTGAGCTTGCGCCCCGTCTCGCCGAAATCGACTTCGTCGCCCTGGCTGCGCGAGGATGCGACGACGGCAACATCCGCCAGCGGAAATTCGCGCTCCGCCAGAATATTGAGCATTTCGCGCCCGACATTGCCCGTCGCGCCCGCGACCACGATCCGATAACCCATAAGTTCCTCCAATTCGGATCGCGCCCGTAGCGTCATTACGCCGGCACGTCCAATCGCTTTGCTAATCGTGCGTGCGCGCCTGCCAGGTCGCATGGGTTATTCCATGCACCGTCGCAAGATGATCGGTCAGCGCGTCGAGCTCGCTCACCGCTATATTGGTACTGACGAGCTTGGCCACAATCTCCACCCGGTCCTCGCCACGCGAGATGATATCGAGCTCGGCGACCGGCAACTGCGCGGTCTCGAGATGCTCGGTCAGCAGGTCGCCCATCGGGCCGGCGTCCTCGGCATCGGTGGTGATCGTCACGCTATAGGTCGCCTCGACGCTGCGCCCCTCGAGCGGGATGCGGTTGATCGCATCGACCAGCGGGCGGAGCATCGTGTTGGCGAGAATGACGAAGCCGGTGAGCAGCACCGCCTCGGCGATCATGTCGCTCCCCGCGATCGCGCCGACTGCCGCCGAGCACCAGAGCGTCGCCGCGGTGTTGAGCCCGCGAACGTTCATCCCCTCCTTCATGATCACGCCCGCGCCGAGGAAGCCGATCCCCGACACGACATAGGCGATGATCCGGATAGACTCGACGTCGCCGCCCAATCGCTGCCCGAGATCGACGAACGCGGCCGATCCGAGCGCGACCAGCGCGTTGGTGCGCAGGCCCGCGGTCCGCTGGCGATACTGCCGCTCGGCACCGATCAAAGTGCCGAGCACGAACGCCACGAGATAGCTGACGACCGTGTCGAGGAACGGCCAGAGGTGAAAGGTCGTCAGGAAGCGCAAGGACTTACTTCTTGTCCTTCACGTTCCGGTCGAGGAACGTCAGGATCGTCCCCCACAGATGCTCGCTGATCCCCGGCCCACCGACGCGGTGCGTGTAGCCCGGGTAGAACATCATCTCGAACGGCGTAGCGGTCGCCTGCATCCGTGCCGCAAACGCGGTCGAGTTGGTGAACACGACATTGTCGTCCGCCATGCCGTGGATCAGCAGCAGCGGATCCTTGATGTCGGGCGCCTTGCCGAGCGCGTCGGACGCGAGATAGGCCTGCTTGTCGGCGACCGGCGAGCCCATGTAGCGCTCGGTATAATGGGTGTCGTACTGCTCCCATTGCGTGACCGGCGCTCCCGACACGCCGGCGGCATAGACGCCCTGGTTCGCCTCGAGCATCTTGAGCGTCATATAGCCGCCATACGACCAGCCATAGATCGCGACCTTGGCCGGATCGACGAACGGCTGGCTCTTGATGAACTTCGCGCCCGCGAGCTGATCGGCGACCTCGACCGTGCCCATCGCGCGGTAGATGTGATCCTCGAACGCCTTGCCGCGATTGTACGAGCCGCGATTGTCGATCTGGAAATAGATATAGCCGTGCTGGACAAGGTACTGCGGCAACGCCCCGCCCCAGCCGCGCGTGACCTGCTGCCCGGTGCCGGGGCCGCCGTAATGCTGGAAGAAGACGGGGTATTTCTTCCCCGGCTCGAGCGGCGGGGTGATCATCTCGTAATAGAGCTCGGTGCCGTCATCGGCCTTGATCGTGCCGAACTTGGTCTGCTGGTGGCTCGCGAGATAGGGGTAGTACGGATGCCCCGGCTTGACCGCATTCTCGTTGATCCACGACAGCCGCTTACCGTCCACATCCGCCAGATAGACCTGCGTCGGCTGGGTCGGGCTCGAGCGCGAGACGATCATCCGCGTGGCCGCGTCATCCATCGTGCCGTTGTTCCACCAGCCGGCCTCGGTCAGCCGCGTGATCTGGTTCGGATGCGCGATATCGACCGAATAGAGGTGCTGCTCGAGCACACCGTCCTTGTTGCCGGTGAAGAACAGCCGCCCCTTGGCCTCGTCGACGCCGAGCAGCGCCTGGACGACCCAGTCGCCCTTGGTCAGCGCGGTCCACTTGCCCGCGGCGAAGCGGTAGAGATGGCCGAAGCCGGTCCGCTCCGAACGCCAGATCAGGCTGCCGTCCTTCATCGGACGGTATGCGTCCGAGAGGTTGAGCCAGCTGCGCTCGCCAGACTTTTCAGTAAACAGCACCGTAGCCTTGCCCGTCGCGGGATCGACCTTGAGCATGTCGAGCGTCTTCTGGTCACGGCTCTCACGCTGGACGAGCAAAGCACTGCCATCGGGCGTCCAGTCGACGCGCGCGAGATAGATGTCGGGGTTGCTGCCGAGGTCTACCTTGACCTTGCCCGACCCATCCGCCTTCATCACGTACAGCGCGACCGCGACGTTCGGCGTCCCAGCGGCGGCATAGCGCTGGCCATAGACCTTGGTCCCGTTCGCGCCGATCGCCGCACGGGTGACGATTCCGACCGGCGCCTCGTCGAAGCGCTCGACCGCGATGTGGCTGTCGGCAGGCGACCACCAATAGCCCGTCCGCCGGTCCATTTCTTCCTGCGCAACGAACTCCGCCTCGCCCCAATGCACCGTCCCGCCGCCATCGCTGCTGACCGGCCGCGCATCGCCGCCGCCGAGCGGCTGGACGAAGAGGTTCTGCCCGCGCACGAAGCTGACGAAGCCACCCTTGGGGCTGATCACCGGGTTGAGCGCGCCATCGCCCGGCGCGTTGGTCAGCCGTCGCGTGCTGCCATCGAGCCCGGCGAGATACAGGTCGCCATCGATCGGCACCAATATCGTCTTGCCGTCAGGCGCCCAGTCATAGGTGACGATGCCCTTCGAGCCCGCGATCCGCGCGCGCTCGCGCTGCATCTTCTCGGCCTCGGACAGTTCGGCGCCCGAGCCGACCTTCTTCGAATCGACCAGCATCCGTTCCTGCCCGGTGCGCGTGTCGCGCGCCCACAGGTCGAAGCGCTCCTTCTCCTCGGCGCGCGGGCGCAGCGAGGTGAGCAGCGTGCCATCGGGCGAGAGCTTGACGCCGCGCGGCTGGACGCCCGAGAGATCGGGGCTGCCGAACACCGCTTTCAGCGTCAGCGGGGTAGCCACGGGATCAGCAGCCATGGCCGGCACCGCCGCACAGGCGAGCATCACGCCCGCAAAAGCCCAACTCGCCCGCATCCCGCATCTCCAGTCCCTATCGCGCCCCAGACGGGCGGTGGAGCGCGCTTATCGCGGGGTGCGTGCGCGAGGTAAAGGGACCTTAAGCGAGTGCGGGCGCGCCCTCGGCCTGCGGCGCGCGCGGACGCTTGCGCCATGGCAGCACGCGCTGCTCGACCAGCGAACGCCACGCCCATTCGACCGGCGCAATGTCGTACTGCCGCACCCACAGGTTCGCGCCGACCAGCAGCACCGCGTCGATCACCAGCGAGGTCACCATCAGCGGCCCCCAGGTCATCTTGCCGTACAGGCCGAGCACGAACGGCGGATACAGCACCCACAGGCAGATCAGCGTCTGCGCGATGTAGATCGACAGCGCGGTCCGCCCCGCCGCGACGAACGGCCGCAAGAGCCGCGCGCCGAACACCGTCTGGACGAGCAGATTGATCAGCGCGACATGCCCGAGCGTCATCGCCTGGCGCGCGATCTCGTAGCTCGCCCAGAAGGTATAGGGGCCGTTGCCGAACTGCATCTGCTCCTGCGCGCCGATCACACGGAGCGGGATCCCCACGCCGTAAGCGATCACCGCGGTCCAGGCGTAGAACCGGCGCGACCGCCGACCCTGCAGGATGCCGAGCTTGTAGAGCGCCGCACCCAGCAGCATCACGCTGGCCGCCTCCCAGATGAACAGAAGCTCGAGGAACTGCGCTTCCATATCGATAAAGATGCGCCACTGCTTCGTCGCCCAGGTTGCGAAGGTGCCGGTCCGCGCGGTGTCCTCGGCGGCGATGTCGCTGCGCAGCTTCGCCTTGCTCTCGGCGCGCTTCTTGGCTTTTTCGGCTTTGGCCTTGAGCAGCTTGCGCTCGTCAACGGTCGGCTTGGCGCCCGCGGCGACCTTCGCCTCGATCGCCGCGACCTGCGTCCGCGTATGCAGTGTCTGATAATAGCCGAAATACCCGCCGCCGACGAGCTGGAACAGCGCGAGCGTCAGTCCGATCATGATCAGCAGCCGCGGCCGCAGCCGACGGAACAGGAACGCCACCAAAGCGGCCAGCCCATAGGTGTGCAGAATGTCGCCGGGCCACAGCAGGATGAAAACGTGCACCAGCCCGAAGCCGAACAGGATCAGGTTGCGGACATAATAGCGCCGCAGCACGACCCACTCGCCCGCCCGTTCGGCGACACGGTCGGTGAGGATCACCATCCCCGCGCCGAACAGCATCTCGAGCATGCAGCGCGCCGTGCCGTTCGCGAACACCTCGCGCAGCCACCACGCCACCTGATCGCTCGCCGACCAGCCGAGATGGCGGATGTCGTCGAACGACGCATAGAGCGACTGCCCCATGTCGTTGATGTTCATGAACAGGATGCCGAGGATCGCCACCCCGCGCAGGATATCGAGCACCGCGATGCGCGGCGCGCCATCGGGTTCGGCGGCAGTGGTCATTGCGACGTCGGACATGATCCCCCCCATGGCCTCAAATCGCGAAAAGTATAGCGCGATGACGTGTGTTATGCAACCATAACACAATCGCGCTTGTGGGGAGCGCGGGCGCCGCCAAAGGGGACTTATGAAACCGCCTAAAATCCGCCTGCTCGCACAGGTGGCGCTCGGCGCCGCGCTCCTCGTCGCGGCGGCAAGCCCGGTGTCGAGCCAATTGATCCATGACCGGATCTACCCCGCGCCGACCGCCCCGATCGCCGCCGCGTCGCTCCCCGCGGGCGCGCAGCGGGTGACGCTGACGACGAGCGACGGCCTCGCCATCACCGGCACCGAGATCCCGCCTCGGCCGGGCAAGCCGACACTGCTTATCTTCCACGGCAATGCGTCGAGCGCGATGGACTCGCTCGACTGCTTCGCCCCGCTCGTCGCCGCCGGCTACGGCGTCGTCGCCGCCGAATATCGCGGCTATTCGGGCAATCCCGGCCGCGCCGACGAAGCCGGCCTCGGGCGCGATGCCGATGCGTTCTACGCCGAAGCCCGCCGTCTCGCTGCCGGGAACCGCGTGATCGTCGTCGGGCACAGCATCGGCGGCGGCGTCGCGTTCGGCCTCGCCATGCGGCAGAAGCTCGACGCGCTGGTGACGATCGGCACCTTCACCGGCCTGCGCGCGATGGCGCCCAAGATTGCGCGCGCCTTCATCGCCGATCGCTACGACAATCTCGCCGCGGTGCCCAAGCTCGACGAGCCGTATTTCCTGATCCACGGCCTGGCCGACGACACCGTCCCCGCCGCGATGGGGCAGGAGCTCCACAAGGCAGCCTTCCTCGCCAAGCGCGACGGTTTCAGCGCGGTAATCCGCGGCGCGGGACACCATCCCGATGGCGCGGTGATCGCCGCGATCATCGAAGCGATCGCTGCGCGTCTCGACCATCCCGACGCCGCCACCCCGCCGCTGCCCGACACCGTCAAGCTGATCGCGTTCCGATAAGTCGCACTTCCCGGCGCATCGGGCTAGGAAGAGCGATGACCGCTCCCCTCCCCACCGTGTCGAGCGTCGAAACGCTGCAGCGCGACGATCTCGAACGCCTCATCGCGACCGGCGCGCAGCACCTCGTCGATTGCGACTTCGACGAGAGCGATCTGTCGGGACTCGATCTGTCGCACTGGCGCTTCGAGCGCTGCAGCCTGCGCCGCGCCGATCTGTCGGGCGCGCGGCTCGAGGGGACGGCGTGGGTCTCCTGTCGCGCAGCCTTCGCGGAATTCACCCGCGCCGACCTCGCCGATGCGCGCTTCGAGGCGAGCGACATCAACAATGCCAGCCTGCGCAATGCCACGCTGACCGCCGCCAGCTTCGAACGCTGCAAGCTCACCGGCGCCGACCTGTCCGGCGCCAAGGCGTTCGATTTGCGCTTCGACGAAGTGCTGTTGATCAACGCCAAGCTGCCGAGCTTCTCGTTCCGCAAACAGACGCTGCGCAAGATTGACTTCGGCCAGGCCGATCTGCGCAAGAGCGATTTCCGCGCGGCGGTGTTCGAGGATTGCAGCCTGCGCGACGCCGGTGTCGCCGGATGCAGGTTCGACGGCGCCGACCTGCGCGGTTGCGATCTCGGCGGGATCGCCTTGGTCGACGCGCGCCAGTTCCGCGGCGCGACGATCTCGCGTGAGCAAGCCGGGCAGTTGCTGGGAGAATTGGGTTTGCGCGTCCTTTAGTGCCCCACCGTGTTGCGCCGCAGCACAAACCGCATTACCTAGAGCGCACTCGCATGGACCCGGTGCAAATCCGGGTGGCTATTCCGGCCGCCGATCCGCCGGACAACGCACATCGCAATCCGAATTTTGACGCCGCTCTAAAGAGACGGCGCAGCTGCGATTTCTGCGGACACTCCTTTTATGAATGCTACTCCCTTGAAACGCTATGCCGCTGAATGGTTCAGCGGCGTCGGTGGCGCCCGCCGCGATGTGCTCGCGGGCCTGGTCGGCACCTTTGCCCTGATCCCCGAAGTCATCGCCTTTTCGTTCGTCGCCGGGATCGACCCAGAGGTCGGCCTGTTCGCCTCTTTCGTCATCGGAATCGTCCTCGCCTTTGTCGGCGGACGCCCGGCGATGATCTCGGGCGCCGCCGGATCGGTTGCGCTCGTCGCGGCCGCCTTGGTGCACGGCCACGGCCTGCAATTCCTGCTCTACGCGACGGTGCTCGCCGGCCTGCTCCAGATCGTGTTCGGGCTGCTCAAGCTCGACGTGCTGCTGCGCTTCGTCTCGCGCTCGGTGCGGACGGGCTTCGTCAACGCGCTCGCGATCCTGATCTTCTCGGCACAGGTGCCGCAGATGCTCGGCGTCACCTGGCACACCTATGCGATGATCGCGGGCGGCCTGGCGATCATCTACCTCGTGCCCCGCATCACGACCGCGATCCCTTCCCCGCTGATCTGCATCGTCGTGCTGACCGCGATTAGCATCGCCTTCCCGATGCCGATCCACACCGTCGCCGATCTCGGCCGGCTTCCCACATCGTTGCCGGCGTTCGCCTTGCCGAACGTCCCGCTCGACTGGGCGACGCTGCGCATCGTCGCGCCCTACGCCTTCGCGATGGCGGCGGTCGGCCTGCTCGAATCGATGATGACCGCGAGCGTCGTCGACGATCTCACCGACACCAGCAGCTCCAAGGCGCGCGAATGCACCGGGCTCGGGCTGGCGAATGTCGCGGCGGGCCTGTTCGGCGGGATCGCGGGCTGCGGCATGATCGGCCAGACCGTCGGCAATGTCCGCTATGGCGGCCGCGGGCGGCTGTCGACGCTCGCGGCGGGCGTGTTCCTGCTCGTCATCATGGTGCCGCTCCGCCCCTGGGTCGCGCAGGTGCCCGTCGCGGCGCTCGTCGCGATTATGATCATGGTGTCGATCAGCACCTTCTCGTGGAGCTCGCTCGCCGATCTGGCGCGGCATCCCAAGGTCTCGGGCGTCGTCATGCTCGCGACCGTCGTGGTGACGGTGGTGACGCACGACCTCTCCGCCGGGGTCGGCGTCGGCGTGCTGCTCAGCGGCGTGTTCTTCGCCTTCAAGGTAACCAAGCTGCTGCGCGTCGAGACCACGTTCGATCCTGAAACCGATACGCGCAGCTACACCGTGTCGGGGCAGGTGTTCTTCGCCAGCGCCGATATCTTCGCCGATCAGTTCGATCTGCGCGACACCGCGCGGACCGTCCGGATCGACCTGACGCGTGCGCATCTGTGGGACGTGACCGCGGTCGGCACGCTCGAGGACGTCGTCACCAAGATGCGGCGCCACGGGACGATCGTCGAGCTGATCGGCCTGAACGCGGCAAGCGCGATCCTGGTAGACCGGCACGCGCCCCTGGTCCGCGCCGAGGCCTAAGCACAAAAAAGGGCGCGGGGATCGAAATCCCCGCGCCCCTTCCTGTGCCTTGCGGCGCTAGCGATCCGATTACTCGGCGGCAGCGACCGTCTTGGCCGGACGCGTGTCGCGACGCTCGGCGATACGCGCCGACTTGCCGGTGCGACCACGCAGGTAATACAGCTTCGCACGACGCACCGCGCCCTTGCGGACGACTTCGATGCTGTCGATGTTCGGCGAGTAAAGCGGGAAAACGCGCTCGACGCCTTCACCGAACGAAATCTTCCGTACGGTAAAGTTCGAACCCATGCCCTTGTTCGAACGCGCGATGCACACGCCTTCGTAGTTCTGGACGCGGGTGCGCTCGCCTTCGACCACCTTCACGCCGACCTTCAGCGTATCGCCGGGGCGGAATTCGGGGATCTTCTTGTTCTCGAGAAACTTGGCGATGTTCTCGGCTTCGATCGTCTGGATGAGATTCATCTCATGCGTCCTTCTTCGTTCGTCGCGCGCCAGAGGGCGACTGGACCCGAGCACCCTCATGGCGCTCCCATAGATCCGGCCGCCTTAGCCGTGTTTCGGTCTCGGCCATGTGCTTGCGCCATGCCGAAATCCTCGCATGATCCCCCGATCGCAACACTTCGGGGATCGTGCGCCCTTCCCATTCATATGGTCGGGTATACTGCGGGTATTCGAGCAGCCCCGTTTCGAAGCTCTCGTCCACGCCGCTATAAGCCGCGCCCATTACGCCGGGGAGCAGCCGAATGCAAGCATCGAGCAGGACGAGCGCGCCCATCTCGCCGCCCGACAGGATATAGTCGCCGATCGACACTTCCTCGATCTCGCGCGCGCCGAAGATGCGTTCGTCGAAGCCCTCGAAGCGACCGCAGAGGATGGTGACGCCCGGCCCTTCGGCAAGACTGCGCACGCGCGCCTGGGTGAGCGGCGCGCCGCGTGGGGTCATGGCAAGCAGCGGGCGCCCGGCGGGTACGCTGTCGATCGCCGCGGCGAGGATATCGGGGCGCAGCACCATCCCTGCCCCACCGCCCGCGGGCGTGCCGTCGACGGTACTATGCTTGTCGGTCGCGAAATCGCGGATGTTGCGCGCGTCGAGGCTCCACCGCCCCTCGCCCAGCGCGCGGCCGGCAAGCGACAGGCCGAGCGGACCGGGGAACATCTCGGGATAGAGCGTGAGGATGGTGGCGGCGAAGGTCATTGGGTCCAGTTCTCGACACGCAGGCCGGGTACGTCGGCGAAATCCACCGCGTTGTTGGTGACGATCGCCACGTCGAGGCTGAGCGCGTGTGCCGCCAGCAACCGGTCGAACCGCGCGCGCTTGAAGGGGAGTTGCGCATAAGCGCGGGCGGCGGCCTCGTCGAAGGGAAGGATCGGCACGACCCGGATGAAGGCATCGAGAACTTCGGCGCTCGGTGGCTTGCCGGCAAAAGTGCCAACGGCGATCTCCGCGAAACTGATCGCGGAGATCGCCACGTCGCCAGGATAACAGGCGGCCAGCCTGTCATTGAGCGGCGAATGCCGTTCGGCCATTGCGTAGATCGCCATGTCGGCATCGATCAGAAACTGCGTCACCTATCGCGTGCCGCCAGCCGTTTCGCGATCGTGCTGGGCCGCTCGTCGAAATCGCCGTGCGGGATCAGCTTCGCCCCGGGCGCCTTGCCCGCGAAGCCGCTAATGTCGATCGTCCGCCGTGGCGCATCGACCGGCTCGATGCGGAACGACATGGGGGCCTCCTTGACCATCCGCACTTCGGTGCCCTCGGGAATGCCCATGCCTTTGGGCAGCCGCAAGGCAACCGAGTTGCCCGACTTGAATGTGGTCCCGTGATACGATTCTTCGTCCATCTCGGCCTCCGTATACACGTTATGTATATACTTCGAACCTGGCCGTCAAGGAACAACGCCGCTCCATACGCGTATCGCCGCGATGGACGATTGCATCATCATCGGCGCCGGCCCGGCCGGCCTGACCGCGGCGATCTACCTCGCGCGGTTTCATCTGCGGATTCGCCTGTTCGATTGTGGCAGCAGCCGCGCCGCGCAAATCCCGCGAACGCACAACCATGCCGGCTATCCCGGCGGCATCAAGGGCACCGAGCTGCTGCGGCTGATGCGCGAACAAGCCGCGGAGTTCGGCGCGGCGCGCGAAGAGGCCGAGGTGACCGCCATCGTCCCCACAGGCGATGCCTTCGAGGTGCAGGTCGGGTCGCAGCGCTATGCGACGCGCTCGGTCCTGCTCGCGACGGGGGTCGTCAATCTCCGTCCGAAGATGGATGCGGTGGAGCATGACGAAGCGCTCGCGCGCGGCTTGCTGCGCTATTGCCCGATCTGCGACGGCTATGAGGTCACCGACAAGCGCGTCGGCGTGATCGGCACGGGCACGCACGGGATGAAGGAGGCGCTGTTCCTGCGCGGCTATACCCGCGACGTGACGCTGATCGCGCCCGGCGGCGCGCACGACCTCGACGACAGCTGCCGCGCCAAGCTCGACGAAGCCGGCATCGTCCACCGCGACGGGCCCTGCACCCCGATCCAGGTCGAGGACGACCAGATCGTCGTGACCACGCCCGATGGCGCACTCAGCTTCGACAGCGTCTATCCCGCGCTCGGTTCGACGATCCGATCACAATTGGCGGTAGCGGCCGGCGCAAACGCGACCGACGAGGGCTGCCTCGAGGTCGACGACCACCAGCGCACCTCTATCCCCGGCCTGTTCGCGGCGGGTGATGTCGTGAAAGGGCTCGATCAGATCAGCCACGCGATGGGCGAAGCGGGCGTCGCCGCGACGACGATCCGCAATCTGCTCGACGAGCGTCAGCCGCTCAGACGATAAAGCCGACCTCGACGACGAGCTTCTCGGCATCCCATTCGGGCACTGCATCGGCGTTCATCGGAATCATGAAACGCTTGCCCGGCTTGCCGTCTTCGGCTGGCCGTTCGATCTCGATCACGTCGCCCGCGCCGAAATCGTCGATCGCGACGACATGGCCGAGCGCTTCGCCCGTGGTCGAAACCGCAGGCAAGCCCAGCAGATCGGCATGATAATATTCGCCCTCGCCGAGCGGCGGCAGCGCCGAGCGCGGCACGGTCAGTTCGGTCCCGCGCAAGGCCTCGGCCTTGTTGCGGTCGGTCACTTCGGCGATCCGCGCGATCATGCCGTTGCTACCGTGGCGCACCGACTTCAACGACAGCGTGCCGCCGTTGAAGTCGGTATACGCGGCAAGGTCCTCGGTGAAGACCTTGAGACGGACCTCCCCCGTCACGCCGTGCGCGCCGATGATGACGGCGAGCGTGACGGGGTTGTCCTTTTGCATCAGCCGTTCGCCGGGGTTTCTTCCGAGGTCGCCTCAGCAACGGCTTCGGCTTCCGGGGTCGGGGTTTCGGTCGCGGCTTCTACTTCCGAAGCGACAACCGCCTCGGTCTCGGCCTGGCTGGCAGCGGCAGCGGCTTCAGCAGCCTCGGCAGCGGCAGTGGCCTTGGCCTCTTCCGCAGCGGCAGCGGCTGCGACCTTGGCTTCTTCCTCAGCGGCGGCAGCAGCGACCTTGGCGGCCTCGGCATCATCGAGCTTCTTCTGGCGCTCTTCGACGCGCTCGACGGCCTTCTCGCCGGGCTTGCCCTTGTTCGGGTTGTTGCGGGCAGCGCGCTCGCGCACACCCTTCACGTCGAGGAAGCGGGCGACGCGGTCGGTCGGCTGCGCGCCGACGCCGAGCCAATAGCCCGCACGCTCGGTGTCGAGCACGATGCGCTTCTCGTCATCCTTGGCGAGGAGCGGGTTGTAGGTGCCGATCTTCTCGATGAACTGGCCATCGCGCGGTGCACGCGCATCGGCGACGACGATGCGGTAATACGGGCGCTTCTTGGAACCGCCGCGCGAAAGACGAATGCTGACTGCCATGATAGAGTACCTTCTTGCTTTAATACGTTGATTGGGTTGAACTTATTTCTTCTTGAGCAAATTCTCGAAGCCGGGGGGAAGCTTGGTCTGGCCGCCGCCGAGACCGGGGAGCCCGCCGCCGGCGCCGCTGAGCATCTTGGCCGGGTCGATCCCGCCAAGGCCACCCAGGCCGCCGCCGCCCATGCCGCCACCACCGCCGCCGCCGCCGAACATCTTGGCCATGCCGGCGAGGCCGCCCATCTTCTTGATCTTCTTCATGGCGTTGGCCATTTCCTGGTGCATCTTCAGGAGCTTGTTGACGTCCTGCACGGTCGTCCCCGAGCCCTTGGCGACGCGGATCTTGCGCTTGGCGTTGAGCAGTTCGGGCTTGCGGCGCTCCTTGGCGGTCATCGAGGTGATGATCGCATCCATCCGCACGAGGACCTTTTCGCCGCCGACCTGATCGACCATGCCCTTCGCCTTGCCCATGCCGGGGATCATGCCGGCGAGCGCACCGATGCCGCCCATCCGCTGCATCTGCTTGAGCTGAGCGCGCAGATCGTCGAGGTCGAACTGCCCCTTCGCCATCTTGGCGGCCATCTTCTCGGCGTCTTCGACCTGGATCGCTTCCGCCGCGCGCTCGACCAGCCCGACCACGTCGCCCATGCCGAGGATGCGGCCAGCGACACGCTTGGGATCGAACGCCTCGAGCGCGTCGAGCTTCTCGCCCATGCCGGCGAACTTGATCGGCTTGCCGGTGACGGCGCGCATCGACAGCGCCGCACCGCCACGTGCATCGCCGTCCATGCGGGTCAGCACGATACCGGTGAGCGGAACCTGCTCGGAGAAGTTCTGCGCCACGTTGACGGCGTCCTGACCGGTCAGCGAGTCAACGACGAGCAGGATCTCGGTCGGCTTGGTGACTTCGGCGACGGCGCGCATCTCGTCCATCAGCGCCTGATCGACGTGGAGACGCCCCGCGGTGTCGAGCATCAGGACGTCATAGCCCTGCAGCTTGGCCGCCTGCAGCGCGCGCCGCGCGATATCGACCGGCTGCTGCCCGGCGACGATCGGCAGCGTCGAAACCTCGGCCTGCGTGCCGAGCACCGCAAGCTGTTCCTGCGCATTCGGACGATTGACGTCGAGCGACGCCATCAAGACCTTCTTGCCCTGCCGCTTGGCGAGCCGCAGCGCGATCTTGGCCGTGCTGGTCGTCTTGCCCGAGCCCTGCAGGCCGACCATCATGATGATCGCCGGCGGCGTGACGCCGAGTTCGAGCTCGGCCGCCTCGGCGCCGAGCATCTCGGTCAGCGCATCGCTGACGATCTTGACGACCTGCTGCCCCGGCGTGACCGAGCGCAGCACGTTCTGGCCGACCGCCAGTTCGGTGACCTTATCGACGAAATCGCGTGCCACCGGCAGCGCGACGTCGGCCTCGAGCAGCGCGACTCGCACTTCGCGCATCGCCGCGCGCACGTCCGCCTCGGTAAGCGCACCGCGCCCCCGCAACCGATCGAACACACCGCCAAGACGGTCGCTCAGGCTCTCGAACATCCGAAAAAAACCTTCCAAAACATCGCGTCCGCACCGTAACGCAAAGAACGCCGGCGGACGAAACCTCGTCGGCCGGCGTAGCCCCATGGGGCAGCCCTCACGGTCCTGTACAGGAACGATCGGTGCGCCCTACGCCGTTTCGATGCGTCACGCAACTCTCGGGCTTAACCCCATCTACACAGCTGGCGTGGAAAGACGTTTCCTCACTACGGGGTGGACAGCTTTCTATGACGGTCGAGACACGTGGCGATTCCAGCGACGCGGGCGGTGCTGCCCCGCCCAAACGCCGCGAGATCCTCAACGGCGCGATCACGGTCGCCTCGATCCTGTTGTTCGTCGGCACCGGGAGCTCGGTGCTGTCGACCACCATCCGGCACTATGTCGACGGCGGCGACGGGCCCGACCAGACGCTGGTGATCGCGCTGTTGCTCAACGTCGCGCTGATCCTGTTCGGCTGGCGCCGCCACCGCGAGCTCGCCAACGAAGTGACGATTCGCACCGCGGCCGAGGAGCGCGCGCAGATGCTCGCCGCCAAGGATCCGCTGACCGGTTTCCTCAACCGGCGCAGCCTCGCCGAGGAAGGCGCCGCAATGTTCGTGCGTGCGCAGGCGCGCAACAAGGCGATGGCGCTGCTGATGCTCGATCTCGACCATTTCAAGATGGTCAATGACATGCACGGCCACGCGATCGGCGATGCCCTGCTCCAGCAGGTCGCGCTGCAGATCGCGGGCGCGATGCCGGGTATCGCGCTCACCGCGCGCTTCGGCGGCGACGAATTCGCCTGCGCCTTCCTGTTCGACGCAGGCCACCCCGCGACCGTCGAGCGGATCGCCGAGAAACTCGTCAGCCAGCTCGCCCAGCCCTTCTATATAGAGGGTCTGCAGCTGCATATTTCAGTCTCGGTCGGCATCGCGCGATCGGACTTCGATTGCGCGAGCATCGATGCGCTGATGCGCTCGGCCGACATCGCAATGTACGCCGCCAAGAATTCGGGGCGCAACCGCTTCGCCTGGTTCGACCTGTCAATGGAGCGCGAGCTGCAGGCGCGCAACGAACTCGAAGTGGGCTTGCGCAACGCGATCCCGCGCCAGGAGATCGTCCCCTATTTCGAGCAGCAGATCGATCTGACGACCGGACGGCTGAGCGGGTTCGAGGTGCTGGCGCGCTGGGATCACCCGACGCGCGGGCTGATCGTGCCCGACGCCTTCATCCCGATCGCCGAGGAGACGGGCATGATCGCCGATCTCTCGCTGTCGCTGATGCGCCAGGCGTTCCTCGCCGCGAAGGATTGGGACGCCGGGCTGTCGCTGTCGGTCAACATCTCGCCGAGCCAGCTGCGCGATGCGTGGCTCGCGCAGAAGATCATCAAGGTGCTGACCGAGACGGGCTTCCCGCCGAGCCGACTCGAGATCGAGATCACCGAGACCGCGTTGTTCGACAATCTCCCGCTCGCGCAATCGATCGTCGGCAGTCTCAAGAACCAGGGCATCCGGCTGGCGCTCGACGATTTCGGCACGGGCTATTCGTCGCTCGCGCATCTGCGCGCGCTGCCGTTCGACCGGATCAAGATCGACAAGAGCTTCATCATGTCGATGAACGACAATACCGAAAGCGCCGCGATCGTCACCGCGATCACGCGGCTCGGCGACAGCCTCAACCTGCCGATCACCGCCGAGGGGATCGAGGAGCTCGCCGTCGAGGAACGTCTGCGCGGGCTCGGCTGCGGCAAGGGGCAAGGCTATCTCTATGGGCGGCCGACCAGCATCGCCAACACGCGGCGGATGCTCGCCGAGCGGCGCTTGCTGCAGGTGGCAGCGAGCGAGACGGTCGAGTCGGACAGTACGGACACGCGCCGCGCGGGCTGAACCTCCTCCTCCCCTCCCTGGAAGGGAGGGGTCGGGGGTGGGTCGGCCTAATGCAAGCGTCGACCTCTCCACGGGCCAACCCACCCCCCAGCCCCCCCCTTCCAGGGAGGGGAGGAGCATGGACTTACCGCCCCACGCCCCCTAGATCGCGACGCAATGCCCGATCCGCAGATCATCTCCCTCGGCTGCCGCCTCAACATCGCCGAAAGCGAGGCGATCCGCGCGCTTGTCGGCGGGCGTGATCTGGTGGTGGTCAACAGCTGCGCGGTCACCAACGGCGCCGTCGCCGAGACGCGCAAGGCGATCCGCCGCGCGCGCGCCGAGCGGCCATCGGCGCAATTGGTCGTGACGGGATGCGCCGCGCAGATCGACCCGGCGAGCTTCGCCGCGATGCCCGAGGTCGACCGCGTGCTCGGCAATAGCGAGAAACTGACGTCGCACGCTTGGGACGCTTCCGATCCCGTCATCGTCGGCGACATCCTGCGCGTTCGCGAAACCGCCCCGCATCTCGCCCCCGCTTTCGCGGCGCACGCGCGCGCGTTCGTCGAGGTGCAGAATGGCTGCGACCATCGCTGCACCTTCTGCGTGATCCCGTACGGACGCGGCAACAGCCGCTCGGTCCCGGCAGGCGCGGTGATCGATCGGATCGCTGGCCTCGTCGATGCCGGCCACCGCGAGATCGTGCTGACCGGGGTAGATCTCACCAGCTACGGCCCCGATCTGCCCGGCGCGCCGAGCCTCGGCCTGCTGGTCGAGCGGATCCTGCGCCATGTGCCCGCGCTCGAGCGGCTGCGGCTGTCGTCGCTCGACGGGATCGAAATCGACGACCGGCTCTTCGCGCTCCTTACGCAGGAAGCGCGGGTGATGCCGCACGTCCATCTCTCGCTCCAGGCGGGCAACGACATGATCCTAAAGCGGATGAAGCGCCGCCATTCGCGGGGCGAGAGCGTCGCTTTGGTCGAACGGCTCAAGGCGGCGCGCGCGGACATTGCGATCGGGGCCGATCTGATCGCGGGTTTCCCGACCGAGGACGATGCGATGTTCGCCGACACGCTCGCGCTGATCGACGATTGCAACGTGGTCCACGCCCACATCTTCCCCTATTCGGAGCGCGACGGCACCCCTGCCGCGCTGATGCCGGCTTTGCCCGTTCCCGTACGCAAGGCCCGAGCGGCGCTGCTGCGCGAGGCTGGCGCGCGGCGCAAGGCGGCGTGGCTGCGCGGGCTGGTCGGCACGACGCAAGACGTGCTGGTCGAGCGGCCGGGGGATCGCGGGCACGCCGCGAACTTTGCCGAGGTGCGCTTCGACATGCAGACGGTCGGGACCGTCCAGTCGGTCCGCATCGCCGCCACCGACGGCAGCACGCTCAGCGCCACTCCCCTTCCCGCTTCCCCGGCGAAGGCCGGGGCCCGGTCGCGGGACACTCGTAGCGATGCGCAGCGCCCGCCGACCATCGCCATTTCTCCTGGGCCGCGGCCTTCGCCGGGGACCGAAAAAATGTTGCAAGAGACCATCGCATGACCCCCACCTGGCACGACAAACTCCTCGGCGGGTTCAAGCGCACCTCCGACCGGCTGCTCGGCAATCTCGCCGGGCTCGGCACCGGACCGCTCGACCGCGCGACGCTCGATGAGATCGAGGAGGCGCTGATCGCCTCCGATCTCGGCCCGCAGACCGCCGCCCGCATCCGCCACCGTTTGTCGACCGGCGTATTCGAGCGCGACATGGAGGATCTCGGCATCCGCCTCGTCGTCGCCGAGGAGATCGAGAAGGTGCTCGACACCGTCGCCAAGCCGCTCGAGATCACCGGCTTCCCGCGCCCGCACGTCATTCTGGTGATCGGCGTCAACGGCTCGGGCAAGACGACGACGATCGCCAAGCTCGCGCATCTGCTGAAAGAACAGGATTACGGCGTGATGCTCGCGGCCGGCGACACCTTCCGCGCCGCCGCGATCGGCCAGCTCGCCACCTGGGCCGAGCGCGCCGGCGTGCCGATCATTTCGGGCAAGGAAGGCGGCGACGCCGCGGGGATCGTCTACGAGGCGGTCAAGCAGGCGACCGCGACCGGCATCGACGTGCTGATCGTCGACACCGCCGGGCGCCTCCAGAACAAGCGCGAGCTGATGGACGAGCTCTCGAAGATCCGCCGCGTGCTCGGCCGACTCAACGTCGATTCGCCGCACGACGTCCTGCTCGTGCTCGATGCGACCACGGGGCAGAACGCGCTCAGCCAGATCGAAGTGTTCAAGAAGGACGCCGGCGTCACCGGCCTCGTCATGACCAAGCTCGACGGCACCGCACGCGGCGGCGTGCTCGTCGCCGCGGCCGAGCAATATGGCCTGCCGATCCACGCGATCGGCGTCGGCGAGGGGATGGGCGATCTGCGCCCGTTCGACGCGAACGAGGTTGCGCGGATCATCGCCGGCGTGGAAGGGGTCCGCAAATGACCTCCACCCCCACCAAAAAGGCGCCGCTCGGCGCCGGGCAACGCCTGGCGATCGACATCGGCCCGATCGCGATCTTCTTTCTCGTCAATTTCCTTACCCCCGGCCTCGACATGGTCAAACTGATCGCGGGGACGACCGCGTTCATGATCGCGAGCATCGCGGCGATGGTCTATTCGCTGGTGCGCTCGGGACGGATCTCGCCGATGCTCTGGCTGACGGGGACGCTCGTGCTCGTGTTCGGCGGGCTGACGCTCTATTTCCACAATAAGGAATTCATCCAGATCAAGCCGACGGTCATCTACGCGATGCTCTCGGCGATCCTGGTGTTCGGCCTGGCGACGGGGCGGCCGCTGCTCAGCCTGTTCCTCGAAGCCGCCTATCCCGGCCTCAACGAGACCGGGTGGCGCAAGCTGACGATCAATTGGGCGGTGTTCTTCGCCTTCCTGGCGGTGATCAACGAAATCGTCCGCCACGAATTCAGCTACGCCTTCTGGCTCGGTTTCAAGCTGTGGGGCGTGATCCCGCTGACGCTGATCTTCGCCTTCGCCAATGTGCCGATGCTGATGAAGCACGGTTTCAGCACGCAGGACGAGCCACCGATCCCCCCGCAGGAGTGAGTCCCGTCAGCCCTCTCCCATCCTTCATGGGAGAGGGTTGGGTGAGGGTCTTCTTCTTGTCCACGCCCGCCCCGACCAGGGCCCTCACCGACTGCGACTAGGCCGGCCCGAAGAAGGCGGACCAAGTCTGCGTAGCCTCTCCCGCGTGCGGGAGAGGGCGGGTGTTCCTTCGCTTGGTCTGCAAATCGCGGGGGAGAGCCCCCTGCTCCATCCCCCGCACGATCGTGTCGCCGTTGCCGGTCTTACCGGCGGCCTACCTCTTCCGTCGTTTTTGTTATGATCCGGCGCTACGACAGCGACTCGACTATATCAGGCGCCAAAACAAAAAAAAGGCCGGTCTTTCGACCGGCCGTGAAAGTTTTAGGAGAGGATGCCTGAAAGGCACACTCTTTGTGCAGTGCAGCAGGATCTTTAGCAATTGCGTTGTTTGCGCTACCAAATGCGTTTCATGCAACTGTAACCGCCGAGACCCTGCCGCCGCGTGTCAGGCCGCGTCGAAGCGCTTGCCGGCTTCGTCCCAGTTCACGACGTTCCACCACGCCTTCAGATAGCCCGGACGGTCGTTCATGTAGGTCAGGTAGTAGGCATGCTCCCACACGTCGTTGGCGAGGATCGGCGTGCCCTTGTCCTTGGCATCGTCCATCAGCGGATTGTCCTGGTTCGGCGTCGAGACGACCTTGAGCGCGCCGCTCTCGTCCTTGATCACCCACGCCCAGCCCGAACCGAACTGGCCCGCACCCTTGGTGTTGAAATCGTCCTTTAGCTTGTCGAGGCCGCCATAGGCGGTGATCGCCTCGGCAAGCGCGCCCGAGGGCTGCGTCGTGCCGGCCGGGCCCATGATCTTCCAGAAAAAATCGTGGTTCCAGAAACCGCCGCCATTGTTGCGCACCAGCGGCGGCAGGCTCGAGATCATGCCGAGGATTTCCTCGATCGTCTTGCCTTCGAGCTTGGGGTCGGCCGCGACGCCTTCGTTGAGCTTGGCGGTGTAGGCCGCATGATGCTTGTCGTGATGGAAGGTCATCGTCTCTTTCGAGATCGTCGGCTCCAGCGCGTCATAGGCATAAGGCAGCGGGGGAAGTTCGAAAGCCATGGGTCTTCTCCTTGAAAGCTCGATACGCAAACGTCAGGCCCGGCAAATGGGTCCGGCCCGCTCGTTACGCAACCGATTCTGTCGACGCACCCGAAATCAGGCCGTGGCGCCTGAGCGCGTGGCGCAACTGGTCGTAGCTCAGGCCCAGCGCTTCGGCGGTGGCGCGCTGGTTGAAGCGGTTCTCGGCCATCGCCGCCTGCAGCATCTCGCACTCGAAACGCGCGAGCCGCGCCTTGTAATCCATCGGCGCTGACGCCTCGCTCGAAGGCGGCGCTGCGACGGGCGGTGCCGCTGCTGCGACCGCGCTCGGCTCAGCCAAGGGCGCGACCGTCGCGGGCCGATGCGGAGATGCGAATGGATCGAACTGGATCGCATCGATCGGCCCGTCGAGATCCCAGCGATACACTGCGCGTTCGGCGACGTTGCGCAATTCGCGGACGTTGCCCGGCCAGGGATACGCCTTCAGCGCCGCCTCGGCGGTCTTGCTGAACCCCGGCCAGCTGTCGCGCCCCAGCTCCGACGCCATCCGCCGCCCGAAATGCTCGGCGAGCACGAGCACGTCGTCGACGCGCGCGCGCAGCGGCGGCAGCGTCACCACCTCGAAGCTCAGCCGGTCGAGCAGATCGGCGCGGAACTGATGCCGCGCGACCTTGTCGGGCAGATGCTCGTTGGTCGCAGCCACGATGCGGACATCGACGCGCATCGGCCGCGACGATCCGATCCGCGTCACCTCGCCATATTCGACCGCGCGCAACAGCCGGTCCTGCGCCGCCATCGACAGCGTGCCGAGCTCGTCGAGGAACAAGGTCCCGCGATGCGCCTCCTCGAAGCGCCCCGCCCGCGCCTTGGTCGCGCCGGTAAAGGCTCCCGCTTCGTGCCCGAACAGTTCGGCCTCGATCAGCGTCTCGGGGAGCGCAGCGCAATTCATGATGACGAGCGGCTGGTCCCAGCGTGGGCTCAGGCGATGCAGGCGCTCGGCGATGAGCTCCTTGCCTGTGCCGCGCTCGCCGATCACGAGCACCGGGCGGTCGAGCGCCGCCGCGCGGCTGGCGAGTTCGAGCGCGTCGAGAAACGCGCCCGATTGTCCGATCACCTGGGTCGTTCGTTCCATTCCCAACGCTTGGCGTAAAATCCCAAGCCTTGGCAAGTGTGTTTTTCCTATACCACACTCAAAAGCACGCAAATCCGCCATTTCGAAAACTGGCACGGTCCCTGCAAAGCTTCTGACATCGCCCCACCGGGCACTGTTTTTCCGCCAAGGAGACCCGCCATGACCACCGAATACAAGTCGCGCAGCTCGCTCGCCCAGATCGCCGTCGCTCTCGTCGCCACCGTCCTGATCGGGTCGGTCGCCATCGTCGGCACCGTCGGCCCGGCGACTGCCGCCCCTGCCGCGATCAGCACGATCGCCTGAGTTTTTCCGCCAGTATCTGCGTACCCCCGAAGGAGTAACACAATGGGCATCTTCAGCCGCACCCGCGATATCATCGCCGCCAACTTCACCGACCTGCTCGACAAGGCCGAAGACCCCGCGAAGATGATCCGCATGATCATCCTCGAGATGGAGGAAACGCTGGTCGAGGTCCGCGCCTCCGCTGCGCGCACGATCGCCGACCAGAAGGAAATGCGCCGCCACATCGGCAAGCTCGGCAGCTTGCAGGAAAGCTGGACCGAAAAGGCCGAGCTCGCGCTGTCGAAGGGCCGCGAGGACCTCGCCAAGGCCGCCTTGGTCGAGAAGCGCAAGGCCGCCGACATGGCCGACCAGCTCGGCAGCGAGATCGCGGTGCTCGACGAGGCGCTGCGCAGCTCGGAAGAGGATATCGCCAAGCTCACCGGCAAGCTGCGTGAGGCCCGCACCCGCCAGAACTCGATCGCGACGCGCCTCGAGAGCGCGCAGAACCGCTTCAAGCTGCGCGATCTCTACGCTGGCCCCAAGATGCAGGACGCCTTCAGCCGCTTCGAGATCATGGAGCGCCGCGTCGACATGGCCGAGGGCCGCGCCGACGTTGCCGGCTTCGGCGCACCGCCCAAGACGCTCGACGAGGAAATCGCAGAGCTCAAGGCGGCCGAGAAGGTCGACGCCGAACTCGCCGCGATGAAGGCCCGCGTCGGTAAGGACGGCTGAGATGGATGACTCCTTTCTCGCCATCCCGATCGTCGCAATCCTCTTCGTCGGATTGCCCTGGGTGATCCTGCACTACGTCACCAAGTGGAAGCAGGCGCCCAAGATCACCAACGAAGACGAAAAGCTGCTCGACGAGCTCTATACCCTCGCCCGCCGGCTCGAGGATCGCCTCGGCACGGTCGAACGCATCGTCGCCGCCGATCACCCCGAATGGCGCGCGAGCATGCCGCTCGCCGAGCCGAACCCAACGCAATATGACATCACACGGAGGAACTGAAATGTCCGCCAGCCGCACCAAATTCTACCTCGACAAACAGAACAGCAAATGGCTGGGCGTCTGCTCGGGGATCGCCGATTACACCGGCATGGACGTCACCCTGGTCCGCGTCGGCACCGCGATGCTGACGCTGGTCACCAGCGGGTGGGTCCTCCTCGGCTACCTCGTCATCGCTTTCGTCGCCGACAAGAAGCCGCTCGGCCTCTACGACAGCGCCGAGGATGCCAAGTTCTGGCAGGGCGTGCGCGCCAACCCGACGCGCTCGACCGCCGAAGTCCGCAGCAAGTTCCGCGACATCGATCGTCGCCTTGCCGATATCGAGACGATGTACACCAGCCGCAACACGCGCCTTGCCGATGAGATCGACAGCCTGCGCTGAGCGGATCCGGGGCATAACAGGGGAAGACACATGAGCAACTTGGCACTTTTGATCCCGATCGCGGCGATCACCGTCGGACCCGTCGCCTGGGTCGTGAACACCTGGGTCCGTGCCAAGCACGGCTATCCGATCGAGACGAAGAAGGGCGAACTGATTCACCGCGGCGGCGACCTCAGCCTGACCCGCCAGACCGACCTGCTCAAGGCCGAGAACGAAAAGCTGCACGGCCAGGTCAGCCGGCTCGAGGAGCGCCTCGCGGTGCTCGAACGCATCGCCACCGATCCCGCCGAGCGTGTCTCGCGCGAAATCGACGCGCTGCGCTGAACCACAAGCCAGGAGACGCGCCATGAACGGTTTCACGATTTTCATGATCGCCTTCGTGGTCGTCGGCATCCCCGTCATCGGCGGGCTGTGGCACGAGACCTACAAGGTCGGCCTCAAGCACAAGGAAAAGATGGCCAATGCGCTGAGCGCGCAGACCGCCGAGAAGGCCGCGCAATACGCCGCGCAGACCGAACGGCTCGAACAGCGCGTTCGCGTGCTGGAACGGATCATCACCGACCGCGGGGTCGATCTCGCCCACGACATCGATCGCCTGCGCGACACGCCGCTCAACTAACCCTATACAAAGCCACTCTTTCTCCCCGAGGATATCATGATCGCATTCTTTATCGTGCTCGCCGTCGTCACGGCGGGGGGTGTCTGGGCGACCGAAAGCGTCGACCGCCCACGCCGCCGCAAACTTCGCGAAGCTGCCGCCGCGGCACGCTGAGCCCAGCCTTTACGCCCCTCTTCTGAAGGAGTGACCGAAATGAACCCGTTTGAAATGGTCGTCGCGATCATCGTCGTCGTCACCCTCGGGCGTGTCCTGATGGCGCGCTACGGCGTGGTTCACACCAAGCACGGCGAGGACATCCGCTTCCGCGACGATCCCGCCGCCGCCGCCGAGAACGACCGGCTGCGCGACGAGCTCAAGGCGATGAAGGACCGGCTCGCCGTCCTCGAACGCCTCGCCACCGACAGCAACGACAGCGGCGCCCGCCTCGATCGCGAGATCGAGAAGCTCCGCGACCGCCAAGACCCACGGGCTTAACCGATGACCCTTTTCGCAGGAGCAGGGATGATGACCGACCCGACCTTCTACATCACCATGGCCACCGCTGGCCTCGCCGGGCTGGCAATGCTGACCGGCGCCGCGCTGACCGGCTGGCGCGGCTGGCTCGCCTTCAAGCAGCAGGAGCTGCACGCGTTCGGCGACCCGACGCCGACGCAATCGCTCCCCAATGCGAGCGCCAGGATCGAGATCGCCGATCTCAAGGAGCGCATCCGCAAGCTCGAGGCGATCGCGGCCGGCGTGGATCTGTAATCCTCTAGCCCCTCCCCTTCAGGGGAGGGGTTGGGGTGGGGCCGTGCCGCGAGTCAGGCACTGGCCGTCTCGGTGAGACCTCCCCCACCCCCATCCCCTCCCCTAAAGGGGAGGGGCGAAAAAGGTGACGAAGTCCGCGCCGGGCGGCTATACGCCCCCCATGCAGACCCTCGCCGATCTCGAATCCGACTACAGCTTCCTCGATGCGGACGACCGCTACCGTCTCCTCATCGATCTCGGGCGCGAGCTCGAACCGATGCCCGACGCGCTGAAAACCGATGCGACGCTGGTGCGCGGCTGCTCCGCCTCGGTCTGGGTCTATCCGATGGCGAAGGACGACGGCATGCTGCACTTCCTCGCCGATTCGAACGCTGCGATCACCAAGGGGATCATCGCGCTGGTGTTGCTGGCGGTGCAGGATCAGCCCGCCGCGACGATCCTCGCCACCGACATCCCGACCGAACTCGCGCCGTTCGATCTCAAGAACCAGCTCAGCTCGAACCGTACGCAGGGCATCCCCAACATGATCGCGCTGATCCGCGAGACCGCCGCGCGCTACGCCAACGCATAGCGCGCGTCCGGCGGGCGATCGTCAAACTCAGGGTTGAGGGTCGTCCGGCGTCTCGCCCAAGCCTAGCGCAGCCGCCACAGCGGCGATCGGCAGCCCCTCGCGCACTAGCATCCATTCACCCGGCGCCGCACCGTTCACAACCGTGACAGCGCCCTTCGGACAGACGCCGAGGCACTTCACCTCGACGATGCCGAGCGCACCCTTGCGACCCTTGGCGACGCCGAGCTCGGCGCGCAGCGCCCTGGCGAGCCCGGTCTTACCCTTCGCGCCGAACCCGCCATCCAGCTTCTTCGAGCATTTCTTGCAGACCAGCAGCGTGTTCGACCAGCCCGACCGGACCGTTTTCAAACCGTGGGTTTCCACTGGCGCAGGTCCTCGGCGGTCTTGAGCACGTCATACGCCGCCTGGATCGCGAGGAAGCGCGCCGCGGCCTCCTTGTCGCCGGGGCGGACGTCGGGATGGTTCGACTTGGCGAGCCGCCGCCACGCGAGCCGCACCGCCTCGAAATCGGCATCGACTTCGAGCTCGAGCACTTCGAGCGCGCGCATCTCGTCGCGCGAGCGGCTGCCGTCGCCCGGCCCCGCCCACTGATTGGTGCGCGATTCGGTATAGCCCTCGGCAGTCTGCGTTTCGGCACGCTCGCGCTCGGCGGCTTCCTCGGCGGTGAGGCCTTCGAAATAATTCCAGCCGCGATTGTATTCGCCGGCATGGACCTGGCAGAAATACCAGCGTTCCGGGCTGTTGGGCGATTTCGGCGCGGGGCAATCGCCCTTCTCATTGCAGCCGTGGCGATCGCACAAGCGCACGGTCGCGGCCTCGCTGCCAGCCTCGCCATAAGCGCGCCAGCGCGGAAAACCCCAGTCGACCGATCGTGATGATGTACGCGCCATAGCGGGCCATCTAAGCATCGCGGTGCGATAGCGCCATGACGCTTTTGTGAAACGCCCATGAAAAGCGTCGAAAACGAAAAAGCGCCAGAGGGTCTGTAAGCCGGGTTCTGTCCCCCCCGCCATGTGACGGGGATAGGCGACCATTCCTCTAGGACGACGTTTGCACGCCGCCTCAAGCAATCAACCCGGGTGACGAGCTGAAACGAAGCCCATGTGCCACCCCTATTCGATCTTGCTCCCGGTGGGGTTTACCATGCCGCTTCGGTTACCCGTCGCGCGGTGCGCTCTTGCCGCACCCTTTCACCCTTGCCTGTTCCTCGCCCCCCTTGCGGGAAGGTCGGACATCGGCGGTCTGCTCTCTGTGGCACTGTCCCTGGGGTCACCCCCGCCGGGCGTTACCCGGCACCGTCGTTCCGCGGAGCCCGGACTTTCCTCGCGTATCAAAAGATACCCGCGGCCGCCCGACCCTCTGGCTGCGAGTTCCTTAGTCGTCCCCTTGTGGCTTTGGCAACAGCAGTGCGAGCAGGATGCTGCGGCATTCGCCGTCGATCACGCCGTCGATCAGTTCGGGACGGAAGCGCCGCTGGAAGGCAACGACCGCGGCGAGCTTGTCGCGCACGTCATAGCCGAAGCGCTCGAGCGCGACGAGGAAGCCGGCATCGGCCCACATCGGGTCGAGCAGTTTCTTGGTCGGCCGTGGCAAAGCGAGCCGGACCTTGGCGAGCCGGCTCCACGGGAACAGCTCACCCGGATCCTGCTTGCGCGTCGGGGCGATGTCCGAATGACCGACGACATTGCCGCGCGTGATGCCGTGCCGTTCGGTGATCCCGGCGACCAACGGGATCAGCGCGTCGATCTGCTCCTCGAAGAACGGGCGATAGCCGAATTCGTGGCCCGGATTGACGATCTCGATCCCGATGCTCGCCGAATTGACGTCCTCGATCCCGCGCCAGCACGATTTGCCCGCGTGCCAGGCGCGCTTGTCCTCGGGCACCATGCGCAGCACCTGCCCGTCCTCGGCGATGAGATAATGCGCCGAGACCTTCGCTTCGGGGTCGCGCAACCGGTCGATTGCCGCCTGGGCGGTCTGCATGCCGGTATAGTGCAATACGATGATCGACACCGGCAACGCGCGGTCGTCGAAATTGGGCGAAGGGGTTTCGATGATCGTCATGGGGAGGTCCCTACGCAAGCCAAACCAGAGCTTAAGCACGGACGCGCGCCACAAGGAACCCCGTCAGCGAAGGCTGACAACGCGCCCGTCGCCCGTCGCTGACGATCGTACCCGTCAGCCCTCGCCCGGCACGTCGCGTTCGTAGAGGCCGCGATAAGCGGCGCTCGGGCGGAATGCCTCGGTCTGGCCGATGACGGTCTCGCCCGCGCCGAGCACGAGCACGCCGCCGGGCTGCAAGACGGTCGCGAAGCGGTCGAGGATCTGTCGGCGATCCTCGGCGGTCAGATACAGCAGGACGTTGCGGCACAGGATCACGTCGAAGCGCCCCGACGGCATCGGGTGAGCGACTAGGTTCATGCGACGGAAGGCGATGCGGCGGACAAGATCGGGCTTGGCGACCCAGTCCCCGCCGTCGCTGTCGAACCATTCGACCATGCGGCGGATCGGGAGCCCGCGCTGGATCTCGAACTGCGAATAGCGCCCGCTGCGCGCACGCGCGAGCGCCGCTTCGGAAACGTCGGTGGCGACGATCTCGGGCATCGTCGCACCGCGAAACGCCGCTTGCTCGGCGAACAGCATCGCGAGCGACAGCGGCTCCTGCCCGAACGAACAGCCGGCGGACCAGACCCGCAAGCGTCGCGCCGGATGCTCGCCCTGCATCGCGACGGCGGCCTTGGCGACGAGATCGAGCACGGGTGCGTCGCGGAAGAACGAGCTTTCATGGTTGAGCAGCGCATCGGCGACCTGCTCGGCGAGCGCGGGCGCGCGCTGCGCCGCCAGCGCCAGCGCGTCGAGCGTGGCGAGGCCGTGTTCGCGCATCAAGGCGGTGAGTTCGGTCTCGATCCGCCATTCGCGGTTCGCCGCAAGCTGCTGGCCGGTCCGCGCCTCGAGGATCGCGGTGAGCACGCCGATCGCCCCGCTGGTGGAAGCGCGTTCGCTCGGCAGATGGACCTTCAGACCGTCGTACCGCTCGCTCATGCCGGACGCCGACGCGCCGCGACGAGGCGGCCGAGTTCGGCCGGGGGGAGCAACGCGGTGGCGAGGCCGGCCGCCGCGATCGCGCCGGGCATGCCCCACACCACCGAACTGGCGCGGTCCTGCGCGACGATCACACCGCCGCGATCGGCGAGCCGGCGGGCGCCTTCGCTCCCGTCGCGCCCCATGCCGCTGAGCACGATGCCGAGCGCGCGCGCGCCATAGACATCGGCGAGACTGTCGAACATCGGATCGACCGAGGGCATGCAGCCGCTCTTGCTCGCCTCGCTGGTGAGGCGGATCGCTGCGCCGTCGCCGGTGCTGACGACGCGCATATGCGCATCGCCTGGCGCAACGATCGTCCGGCCCGGGCGGATTCGCATCGAATCGTGTGCGACGTCGCACGGCCGGTCCGCCATGACCGCCACCTGCGCGGCAAAGAACGGCATGAACGAGCCCGGCAGATGCTGCGTGATGAGGATCGGCAGCGGGAACGACGCCGGCAACTCGCGCAGCAGGGTCGCCAGCGCATGGATTCCCCCGGTCGAGGCACCGATCGCGACGATATCGAAGCCCTGCGCCGTCGCCAGCGCCGCGCTGACGAGATCGGGCGCACCGCGCCGCGGCATCAGCGGCAGCGGCGCCTCGATCGGCGTTTCGAGCGCGAGCAGGCGGCGCAGTTTGTCGACGATCGCGACCGAGAACCGCCCCGCGAAATCACCGACACCCGGCTTGAGCAAAGTGTCGGCGGCACCGAGCGCGAGCGCCTCGATCGTCGCCGAGGCGCCCTCCGCCGCGGCAGAAGAGACGATCAGCACCTTGGCGCCCTGCCCCGCCACGATCAGATCGGGCAACGCCACCAGCCCCGAAACCCCCGGCATCTCGATGTCGAGCACGACCGCGTCGACCTGCGTGTCGCGCAGGAAGGCCAGTGCGGCATCGGCATTCGACACCGCGCCAGCGACAGTGAACCCTCCGCCCTCCAAAGCGCGCGCGATCACCGCGCGCGCGACCGCCGAATCATCGACGATCAGCACCCGTGGCGGGTCGTCGGCGATAAGTCCGACGAGGGTGGGAACGATCGGGGGCATCGGTGCGCCCTCAGGCCATGCCGACGATCTGAAGTTTGCTCTCTAGCGTTTCGCGGTCGAACGGCTTCATGACATATTCGTCGGCCCCCGCTTCGATCGCGGCGCGGATGTGCGCCATGCCGTTCTCGGTGGTGCAGAACACCACCTTGGGGCGGCTCTCGATCGCGCTGTCGCGTAAAGCACGCAGGAAATCCATCCCGCTCATCACCGGCATGTTCCAGTCGAGCAGCACGACATCGGGCGCCGAGGCAAGGCATGAATCGAGCGCTTCGCGGCCATCGCCGGCTTCGGTCACACGAAAGTTGAGCGTCTCCAGGATGTGGCGGGCGACCTTGCGGATCACCTTCGAATCGTCGACGACGAGGCAGGTCTTCATGAATTCACCCTGTTTGAGCAAGCTGTGGCAAACCTTGCCCGAAATGCGTAAGCGTCGCGTTAATCTCAGGCCGCGAGCGCAAGCCCGCGTGGAATGAGCGCGGCAAGCCCGATCGCGAGGATCGGTTCACCCTCGCGTTCGATGATCCCGCGCCCAACGGTCAGCCAACCCTTGTCGAGCACGATCCCGGCGGCGAGCGGCGCGAGATCGAACGGCGCGACGTCATCGAGCGCATCGACCAGCACGGCATAATGATGCCCGTCGACGATCGTGATCACCGCGCGCGTCGCCTCGCCCGTCCCCGGCTCGAGCCCGAGCGCGGCGCGCGTGTCGAGCACGGTGACGACGCGGCTGCGAAGCGCAGCAAGTCCGCGGACATGCCGGTCGGCGCGCGGCACCGGGATGATCGTCCCGATGTCGATCACCGACTCGACCTGGTCCGATTCGATCGCGACGGTACGACCGGCGATCTGCGCGATCAGGAACAAGGGCATCAGCGGCCTCCTGCCGACCGCGCGACCGCCGCCAATACGGCGGGGCGATCGTAGCGGAAAATCGTATCTTCGCCGCCACCTTCGGCATCGCGCCGCAGCCGGACGACCGGGATCGCGCTGGCGGATGGCGCTACGTCGCCCTCCATGCGCACCAACACCTGCGGTACCTCGCCCGGCCTGAGCGTCGCGGTGACGCGGTAGCCCGACGCTTCGAGCACAGGCTTGAGGAAGGTCGTCATCCACGCCGATTCGGCGCCGTCGAGCAGGCAGAGCGGTGCTTCGGCCTCGAGCGGGCTCGCCCCGTGCGTCGAGAAGATCCAGAAGAGATCGAGCACTTCGATCTGCTCGCCGTCGAGCGCGACGACGCCGGCGATCGGCCCGACCTCCTGCGCCGGCACGATCGCGCTGGGCAGTTCGACGATGTCGAGCGCGTCCTTGATCGCATAGGCGATCTCGGTCGCGCCATCCCGCAGTCGCAGCACCGACACGGTCGGCAGCGCCGCCCATTCGCCGAGCGCGACGAGTGGGATGATCGCGCCTTCGACCGACAGCCGCAACCGCCCCGCCGACAGGCGGATCGCGCCCGCGGCGACCGGCTCGACGCGGTCGATCACCGACAGCGGCACGATCCGGCGGCAGCCGTCGAGATCCTCGAACAGCAAGGCCTGGACCCCCGGAACCACCTCGACCACGGCTTCCTCTTCGGCCGCGCTCGCGCGTGTGAACACCAGCCCCGCGACCTGTGCGATCCCGGCGCAATCGAGCATCAGCATCGGCAACCCGCTGTCGGGCAAGGTCTGGCCGGCATAGATCCCCGTCGCCATGATCGCGGGCGCGGCCGGCTTGATCACCAATTCCTCATGGTCGAGCACGCCATCGACCGCGAGCGCATAGCTGCCACCCGACACGCTGACGATGACGAGCATCGCCGGATCGTGTGGGGCGAAGCCGAGCAGCCCGCCCAGATCGATCAGCGGCATCCGCCGGTCGCGTACCGTTGCGGTCAGCGTATCGCCGATCCGGTCGATGCGGATCGTCTGCCCGCCGACACGGACGATCTCCTCGATCGCCTGGCGCGAGATGGCGAAGCGCTGGTCGCGGACGCCGACGCCGATCGTCGACATGATCGACAGCGTCAGCGGCACATGAATGGCGATCCGTAAGCCGAGGCCCGGCGTGTTGAACAATTCGATCCGCCCGCCGATCTGCTCGACATTGGCGCGCACCACATCCATCCCGACGCCGCGCCCCGAAATCGCGGTGACGACCTCCTTGGTCGACAGGCCGGGCTCGAAGATCAGGTCGAGCTTCGCCTGCATGCTCAGCGCACGCAACTCGGCCTCGCTGCGACGTCCCTCCTGCGCGATCTTGGCGATCAGCGCATCGACGTCGATCCCGCGGCCGTCGTCGCAAATCTCGATGATGATCTGGTTGCCCGACTGCCGGGCGGAAACGTTGAGCCAGCCATTCTCGCGCTTCTTCGCCAGCCGGCGGAGCGCGGGCGGTTCGATCCCATGGTCGATCGAATTGCGGATGATGTGGACGAGCGGATCGCGCATCATCTCGATCATCTCGCGGTCGAGTTCGACGTCGCTGCCCTCGATATGCAGCGTCACCGACTTGCCGAGCTCGGCGGCAGTATCGCGGACCATCCGTGGCAATGCCGAGAACAGCGCGTCGATCTTCTGCATCCGCGTCCGCGTGACGGTGTCGCGCATCTCGGCGACGGTCAGCGACAATCGTTCGAGCGCGGCCTCGACGCTCGGGTCGGCGCCATCGTCGCGCAGCCGGCGCGCGAGTTCGTTGCGCGCGAGCACCATGTCGGACATGCCGCTCATCATCCGGTCGAGCAGGTCGACGTTGAGCCGCACGCTACGGCTCGCCGCGCGGTTCGGGGTCACGACGTTCACCGGGGCGGCAGCTTGCGCGCCGGTATCGAGCGCGGCGACGAGCAAGTCCTCGCCCGAATCATCGACCGCATGCCCCGCATCGATCGCCTCGACCAGTTCGCCGATCCGGTCGACGATCGCGAGCACGGCGTTGACCAGAGCGGTATCGGGGGTGCGCTCGCCCGCGCGGACCGCGGCGAGCACGTCCTCGGCGGCATGGCTCAGCCGCGCGAGCCGCGGCAGGTCGAGAAAGCCGCAGCTGCCTTTGACGGTGTGGACGAAGCGAAAGATCGCATCGAGCCGGTCGCGGTCGCCCGGCGCCGATTCCCACGCGACGATCTCGCCCGAGAGCGCCTCGAGCGTCTCGCGCGTTTCCGCGATAAATTCCTGTAATAGATCGTCCATGAGTCCCCGCGAAACGGTACGGGGGACCATGGTCGAAAAATGGTTAAGGGCGGGTGTAGCGTCCGAAATAGCGCTGTCCGCGCCGGGTCTTGTCCGGCCGCGCGGCTCAGCTCGCCTTGAACGCCGCCCCGAACAGCAGCACCGCATCGCCCGGATCCGAGACCTGGACGAGGCCACCGCCCTCGTCGACGAGCGCATGGACGAGATAGGCCGCAGCCGCGCGCGGCGTGATCACCGCGTCGCCCTGCGTCCCGGTCAGCGCGGCGCGCATCTCGGCATCGAGCACGATCCGGGGGCCCGAGGCGCGCACGACGATCTCGATCTGGCCGTCGATCGTCTCGGCGCCGACATCGAGCTGCCCACCGCGCACCAGCGCATCGCCGGCGATCAGCGCGAGGTTGAGCAGCACCTTGATCGCGGTCTTGGGGAGCGTCGCATCCTCGACCAGCCAGCCGAGCTTGACGCGGTGCCCGTCGCCGAACAGCCCCTCGATCGCGGCGCGCGCCTCGCGCGCATCGATCGTCTCGCCGAAGCCACCCGCCGCACCGAACGCCAACCGGAAGAATTTGAGCTTGTTGGCCGACGCCTTGGCGCTTTCGCTCAGCAGCTCGAGACAGCGCGCGCGCATCTCGGGATCATGCTCGTCGGCGAGCAGTTCGAGCCCGTTATTGAGCGCACCGACCGGGCTCAGCAGATCGTGGCAGAGCCGCGAGCAGAGCAGGCTGGCGAAATCGACGGAGGTCATCGTCATGGGATAAGCGGCTTTCGGGTCACGCGGTGTCGGTTCTTCTTACGGTGCGCGGCGTTTGGCGCAAGCCGCGTGGGGGTTTAGCGTATCGGATCCGCGCTATAGCGCGTTGGCGTGCGTATGCTGCGCGACGGGGTGATCTCAGCAATCGGTCGAAAGCCGTCACGCCGCTGCTGGGCGACCGGAGGCGATACGCCGCGCTTTCCGCAACACCGGGGGATCGGCAGCGACGACCCATCCGACAGTGGGGTCCACGCGCCCTCTGCGCTATCCCGTCTTTGCGCACTGACCATCTAAAGCGAACCGCGCCGCAGCCGTCCCCGGCTTTCCGCCCCCTGCGATTTGAGCGCCGCGCAGTTTCCGAAAGGTATCCAGCGACATCGGTCTCCCGAACAGATACCCCTGGAGCTCATGGCAGCCCGCGGCGCGCAGCAGTTCCGCCTGCTCCTAGGTCTCGACGCCTTCTGCGACGACTCGCATGTCGAGCCCTTTCGCCAGCAGCACCGCCGCCTCGATCAGCATCGAGGCTTTGCTCTCCCGGTGCAAATCCTCGAGCAGGGACTTGTCGATCTTGATGTGGCTGAAGCCATAGGATTGCAGATAGTGGATGCTGGTGAACCCGGTCCCGAAATCATCGAGCGCGACGGATATTCCCATCGCTCTGAACGCCCTGACCCCGTCAATCGCGCGGTAGGCGTCGGCGAGCAGATAACCCTCGGTGATCTCGAACTGGAGCCGCCGCGCCGGGAAACGGGTCTGCTCGAGGATATGCGCGACCTGCCGATGGAAGGTCGGATCGCGGAACTGCGCCGGCGACACGTTCACGCTGAGCTTGATCGAGGTGAGCCGCTGGAAATCGCGGCACGCGCGTTCCAGCACGAACAGGCCGATCGAGAGGATCTGTCCTGTCGCCTCGGCGATCCCGATGAAGTGATCGGGACTGAGCGGCCCTTCGGACCGGCCTGGCCACCGGATCAGCGCCTCCGCCGCTACGATCGCACCGCTTTTGGCGTTTACGATCGGTTGATAGACGACATCGAACTCATTCCTTGCGAGGCCCGCGCCGATCTGGGCCTGTACGGCGATGCGGTGGAGCCGACCTTCGTCGAACGTCTCCTGATAAACCGCGATCTCGCCCTTGGCGTGCGTCTTGACATGATACATCGCGGTATCGGCGCGGCGCAGCAGCTCGCTCGCCTTCAGCGGGGCAGACGTATTGCCGGCGATCCCGATGCTGGAACCGACTTGCAGGACGTGCTGATCGACGAGCACCGGGAGATTGATCTCCGCGCGGTAGCGCTTCGCGATGGCGACCGCCTTCGCGGTTGCTCCATGCGTCTCGACCAGAACGGCGAACTCATCGCCCCCTATTCGGGCAAGGGTCGCATATGGCGGACAGGTTTCGCGCAGCCGCTCGCTCAGGCTGCCGATCAGCAGATCCCCGGCATGATGCCCGTGCGCATCGTTGATCTCCTTGAATCCGTCGAGATCGACGAACACGATAGCCACGCTGTCGAGCGGCCGGTCGAGCTCGCTTTCGAGGGTATCGAGGCGCGCGAGCAGATGCCGGCGGTTCGGAAGTCCGCTAAGCGCGTCCGTCACGGCAATGCGCGCATTCTCCCGGCTAAGCGTTTCCGATTCGATCTGGCGAAGCCGCAGATCGCGTCGCGAGTGGATCATCTGGGTGAACTCGGAATTGTACCGAAAGGCGATGACCATCAGCCCGCCGCTGACGAAGAACATGACGATCGATTCGACCATGTTCTGCCCAGCGCCGATCCAGGCGAAGTATCCGATCGACCAGGCCATAGAGACGGCGGCCACCCTCATGGCAGCCGCGCGAATGCTCATCAGGCAGAAAATCGTACTGACCTCGGTCAACGATAGAAAGAAGATCAGCTGTCCACGCGACTTCGATCTGCCAAGGCCATAAATCGACGCGCTCCAGATCTCGAACGCCATCGTCAGTATGAAGGCCAGGTTGCAGGTTCGTCTGATCAGACGCACGAGATCCTCGTCCGAAATAGCCCTTTCTGCGTTCTGCCGCAGCCACCAGATCGCCCGCACCGACGCGATAACGCAGAGGATTGTCGGTATTACCAAGGTGCGAAAAGGCATTTCCGCGCGAAAGAACTCCGACGTTATCGCCGCGGTATTGCAGATCAAAATGAGATACAGCAGCGGAACCTGCTTGGCGAGGGAGCGGAACTGCGCGCGCGCGATTTCATGGTCGGGTGTGTCGAGCTTGAACAGAAGTCCGACCGTGCGCAGCATCAGTATACAACTTTGGCAAAGGGAGGGGTCACTGGGCGAACGACAACCAATGGCCAATAAAGACTCAAGACTTCGCTGAGAGCATACTACGTAAAATTACGATTCGGCTGCTTGGCGACCGCGATGGTTCCTCAGCAAGGACCTCCGCTGGCCGCAGACACAGGCCCGCCATGCTCGCTCTTTGTCGAAAAATGTCCTGTATTCGGGTCTCGGCCGTGTGAGGTGAACGACCTTCCCGACATCGCCTGGCGTCCAACGGCGGCCGCGCGATCCGCCTCATCGAGGAACGGCGAACCAAGCACCCGATCCACGGCGCGCGCCGCGCGCATCGCTCCCGTCCCGGACGCCCGCGCGAAGCGACTGGGGTCTACAGCGTCCAGATGACGACGTTGCCGACCAGCACCGCCGCCATCACCAGCATCAGCACGCCCTTGCGGACGTTCTGGCGCTTGGCGATCAACACGCCGCCGCCGATCAGGCAGGCGAACGCGGCGAGCATCGCGATAGCGGGCGCTAGGCCTTCGAGGTTATTCATGGCGCACTCTTCTTCCCGTTCGTGCGGAACCTGTCGACAGGTCCCTCTCCACGAGCGCGGCGATCGTGGCTAGGCCCCTTAGCAAAGCTCTGGGCGAACCGATCGGGCTAGTCCGCCCCCGCCAGCACCGCGCCATACGCCACCATATCGACATTCCCCCCCGACAGCAGGACGAGCAACCCCGGCTCGACCGGCACCTTGCCCGCCAGCAAGGCCGCCAGCGCGACCGCCCCGCCCGGCTCAACCACCAGCCGCAATTTCTCCGCCGCCCAGCGCTGCGCGACGCGCACCTCACGCTCGCTCACCGCCACCCCGGTCGCGCCACGCCGCGAGAGCACGTCGAAGGTCAACGGCGACACCTCGCGCGTCATCAACGAATCGCACGTCGTCGCCGGCGGGTTGGCGCCGACCGGCTCGATCCACCCCGCCGCGAGACTGAGCGTCATATCGTCCCACCCCTCGGGCTCCACGATCGTCACCTCCGCCTCGGGCAGCGACAACGCGAGTCCCGCGGCGAGCCCGCCCCCGCTGCACGGCACCACGATACGCGCCGGGCGCGGCAGGCCGAGCGCCACCATCTGCGCCTCGGCCTCGATCCCGGCGCTGCCCTGCCCTTCGATCACCCAGGCATCGTCGAAGCTCGGCACCAGCGTCGCCCCGCGCGATTCGGCGAGCGCGGCGGCGATCACTTCGCGCCGCTCGGTCGCGCGGTCGTAGCTGACGACTTCCGCCCCCAGCGACAGCGTATTGCGGCGCTTCACCTCGGGCGCATCGGCGGGCATCACGATCGTCGCGGCGATGCCCAGCCGCTTGGCCGCCCAGGCGACGCCCTGCGCATGATTGCCCGAGGAGAAGGCGACCACGCCCCTCGCCCGATTCGCCTCGTCGAGCGCTGTCAAACGGTGCCATGCGCCGCGGATTTTGAACGCGCCGACCGGCTGCAGACACTCCGCCTTGAAAGCGACCTTAACGCCCTGAATTTCCACGACGAACAGTGGACTTGGGGGAAGGATCAAAGCGACCTTGGCGGCGGCATCGCGCACCCCTGCGCGCGTCGGCTGTCTTAAAATCGTCACGTGTCACCTCCGGGGGTCCAAAACCGCTTTACATTGAAAAAGCACGACCCTATTTCGCCCATCCGCTGCCCCATGGGACTTCCAACCGCAAGGCAGTGTTTTCGTGAACTTGTCTGCGGACATTGGAGGTCCCTTGAATTGCACAACCTACATCGCGCGCTGGGGTTAGCGACCACCCCTTCGACTGCCGTCACCGGCATCGACATCGCTAAGCAGAAGCCGGTTCAGCCGGTTACGCTCGTTCGTCCGCACGCTGCTGCGCGTGCGGCCCGGTTCTTCGCGGAGAAGTTCCCGGGTCGCTCGATGTATGCGGTCAAGGCGAACCCCTCGCCGGATCTGTTGAAGATCCTGTGGGACAGCGGAATCACGCATTACGACGTGGCCTCGATTGCCGAAGTGCGGCTGGTGGCGTCCACGCTGCCGGACGCGACCCTGTGCTTCATGCACCCGGTCAAGGCACCCGAGGCGATCCGTGCGGCCTATTTCGACTATGGCGTGAAGACGTTCTCGCTCGACAGCGTGGAAGAGCTGGAGAAGATCGTCGACGCGACCGATGGCGCCGAGGACCTGACGCTGTGCGTCCGCCTTCGCGTCTCGTCGGAGCATAGCAAGCTGAGCCTCGCCTCGAAGTTCGGCGCAGCACCGGGCGAGACCAAGGAACTGCTGTTCCGCGCTCGCCAGGCGGCGGATGCGCTTGGCATCTGCTTCCATGTCGGTTCGCAGGCAATGACGCCCGAAGCCTATTCGAACGCGCTCGAGCGTGTCCGCGCGGCGATCGTCGACGCAGCGGTGACGGTCGACGTGATCGATGTCGGCGGTGGGTTCCCCTCCTCCTATCCGGGGATGGAGCCGCCTCCGCTCGAGCGCTATTTCGAGACGATCCACCGCGTGTTCGAGTCCCTGCCGGTCAGCTATTCGTCCGAGCTGTGGTGCGAGCCCGGCCGTGCGCTGTGCGCCGAGTACAGCTCGATCGTGGTGCGCGTCGAAAAGCGCCGTGGCGACGAGCTCTACATCAACGACGGCGCCTATGGCGCTTTGTTCGATGCAGCGCATATCGGCTGGCGTTTCCCGGTGGAGTTGCTGCGCGAGCCCGAGAGCCGCTCGAAGGACATGCCGTTCAGCTTCTACGGCCCGACCTGCGACGACATGGACCATATGGTGGGGCCGTTCTACCTCCCCGCCGATGTGAAGGCCGGCGACTATCTCGAGATCGGGATGCTCGGTGCCTATGGTTCGGCGATGCGCACCGCGTTCAACGGCTTCGGTTCGGACGAGACGGTGATCGTCGGCGACGAGCCGATGGTGTCGCTGTACGGCGAAGAGGTTTATGGCGAAGAGCAGCCAGAGGTCGCTTCGAACGTCGTCACGCTGTAACATCGGTTGAGTATTGCGGGACCTCCTCCCCTCCCGCTTGCGGGAGGGGTCGGTGGAGGGCCTGTACGAACCGGGGACGCGGCCTCACGCCCCTCCCCTAACCCCTCCCGCAAGCGGGAGGGGAATAAGGAAGCACTATGAACGACATGACCAACCGCAAGGCCGAGCTCCTCTCGACCACCGTCGAGCATATCGACATCACCAAGTTCGACGCGCGTCCGATCGTCGACGCGATGAAGAAGATGAGCTTCACCAGCCGCGACCTCGGCCGCGCGACCGACATCTACAACCAGATGCTCGCCGACAAGGATTGCTCGATCTTCCTCGTCATCGCAGGTTCGACCTCGGCTGGCGGCTGCATGGACCTCTATGCCGAGCTGCTGCGCAACAACATGATCGACGGTGTCGTCGCGACCGGCGCGTCGATCGTCGACATGGATTTCTTCGAGGGCCTCGGCCACAAGCATTACCAGGCGCTCGAAGTGCCCGACGACGACACGCTGCGCTCGCTGCTGATCGACCGGATCTACGACACCTATATCGACGAAGAGCAGCTCCAGGATTGCGACCACACGATCCTCGAGATCGCCAACTCGCTCGAGCCGCGGCCCTATTCGAGCCGCGAGTTCATCCGCGAGATGGGCAAGTATCTCGTCGAGAGCGGCAAGAAGGAGAACAGCCTCGTCAAGCTCGCCTACGAGCATGACGTGCCGATCTTCTGCCCGGCGTTCGTCGATTCGTCGGCGGGCTTCGGTCTGGTCAAGCATCAGGTCGACCGCGCCAAGGAGGGCAAGCCGTACATGGTGCTCGACGCGATCGCCGACTTCCGCGAGCTGACCGACATCAAGATCAAGGCGGGCACCACCGGTCTGCTGATGATCGGCGGCGGCGTGCCGAAGAACTTCATCCAGGACACCGTCGTCTGCGCCGAGATCCTCGGTCATGACGACGTCCAGGTTCACAAGTACGCGGTGCAGATCACCGTCGCCGACGTCCGCGACGGCGCCTGCTCGTCCTCGACGCTGCAGGAAGCGGCGAGCTGGGGCAAGGTCAACACCGGCATCGAGCAGATGGTCTTCGCCGAAGCCGGTTCGGTGATGCCGCTGCTGGCATCGGACGCCTATCACCGCGGCCTGTGGAAGGACCGCGTCAAGCGTCGCTGGGGTGCCAGCTTCGACTGATCGCGTTGCATACAGCAATGAAGTGAGGCAGCCTCCCCCGAGCAATTGGGGGAGGCTTTTTCATGCACAGCGAGATTCTGAAACCGGTCGTGGCGTTGATCGCCTGGTCGCTGGTGATGCTGCTGTGGATGCTCGCCACCCGCCTGCCAGCGATGAAGGCATCCGGGATCGATATGGCAACGCTGGTCGGCACCAAGGCCGCCGATGCCGATCGCGGCCTGCCGCCCAAGATCCAATGGATCGCGCACAATCACAACCATCTGACCGAACAGCCGACGCTGTTCTATGCGGTGTGCGGGGTGATCGCGCTGACCGGCACCGGCGACGGTTTCAACGCGTGGATCGCCTGGGCCTATGTCGGCTTCCGCGTCGCGCACAGCATCTGGCAGGCGACGGTCAACAAGGTGTCGGTGCGCTTTGCGTTGTTCCTCGGATCCTCGCTGGCGCTGGTCGCGCTGACGCTCCACGCGGCGATCGCGGTGTTCCGCTAGATCAGCCGAACAGCCGCGCCATCGAGCGCTCGAGCATCACCAACTGCCACAGCGTGCGCCCATGATCGGCGCGGCCGCTGCGATGATCTTCGGCGAGCCGCGCGATCGTCGCGGCGTTGAACCAGCCCGTTCCTGCGAGCACGCGCGACGACACCAGCCGAGCGGCCTCGTCCGCAAGGGGGCCGCGGAACCAGGCGCTGATCGGTGTCACGAACCCCATCTTCGGGCGATACAGGATGTCCTTGGGCAGATAGCGCTCCATCGCCTTTTTGAGCAGCCACTTCCCCTGCCCGCCGCGCAGCCGCATCCCCACCGGCAGCTTGGCGGCAAACTCGATCAGGCGATAATCGAGCAGCGGCTCACGTGCCTCGAGGCTCACCGCCATGCTGGTGCGGTCGGCCTTGGTCAGGATGTCGCCGGGCAGCCAATGCTGGAAATCGGCATATTGCGCGCGATCGAGCGCGTCGCGCGCCGGCGCATCGCGCATCGATCGGACATAGCGATCCTCGGCGCGGTGCCCGCCAAGCGCCGCCCTGGCAGCATCGGTGAACAGCGCCGCGCGCAAAGCCGGCGTCGTCACCCCGACCGAGCGGGCATAGCCCTCGGCGCCATCCTCGGCGAGCGCGAGCAGCGTCGTCTTGGCGCGTAGCGGTCGCGGCGCCCAGTCGGCCTTGGGATACCAGCGGCCGAGCGTGCCGAACACGTTGCTGCGGACCGACGCTGGCACCAACCCCCGTACGCGCTCCTCGGCCGCCTGGAACTTGTACCGACGGTAGCCGGCAAACGCCTCATCGGCGCCATCGCCCGACAGCGCGACCGTCACGTCCTCGCGCGCCAGCTCGCACACCCGATACGTGGCGAGCGCCGAGGCATCGGCGAACGGCTCGTCGAAAGCATGGACCAACGTGTCGATCAGCGAGAAATCGTCCGCCGCCACTACCCGCTCGCGATGCTGCGTGGCGAAACGCTGCGCGATCTCGTTGGCATATTTGCGCTCGTCGAGGCTGCTTTCGTCGAAGCCGATCGTGCACGTCCTGACCGCGCCGCGCGAGGCTTCAGCCATCAGCGCGACCACCGCCGAGCTGTCGACCCCGCCCGACAGGAACGCGCCGAGCGGCACGTCCGACACCATCCGCGAAGTCACCGCCTCGCGCAGCAACGCGGTCAGTTCCTCCTCGAGCGCCTTGACCGACCCGGTCGCGCGCCGCGAGAAATCGACGTCCCACCAACGCGACGGCGCAGGCACCGGCTTGCCGCGCTCGATCAGCAGCGAGTGGCCGGCGGGCAGCTTACGGACCCCGGAGACCAGACAGGCATCATCAGGCACATAGCCGAACGCCAGATAATCCTCGACCGCGCGAATGTCGGGCACGCGGCGCACCAGCGGATGCGCGAGTAGCCCCTTCAACTCCGACGCGAACGCCACCGCGCCATCGGCCAGCTCGACATAATGGAGCGGCTTCACCCCCAAGCGATCGCGCGCAAGAAACAGGCTCTGCCGCCGCGCATCGTGGAGCGCGAAAGCGAACATACCGTTGAGCCGGTCGAGCATCGCCGGTCCCCACGCCGCCCAGCCATGGAGCAGCACTTCGGTATCGCCCGCGGTGACGAACACCGCACCCATCGCCTGCAACTCGGCGCGCAGTTCGGCGAAATTGTAGATCTCGCCATTGTAGGTGACGGTCAGCGCGCCGTCCTGGCTCGCCATCGGCTGCGGCGAGCCCGCGACGTCGATGATCGACAGCCGCCGATGCCCGAGCCCCACACCCGGCGCGGTCCACACGCCCGAACCATCGGGCCCGCGATGCGCCTGCGCGTCGGCCATCGCCTGGATCCGCGCGGGATCGACCGGCTTGGGGGTCGCGGGATAATAGAGACCGGCGATGCCGCACATCAGCGCGACATCCCGGCAGCGCGATCGGCGAGGCGGTCGATCGGGCCGAGCGCCGCGATGAAACGCGTCATCGCCGCGCGCGGATCATGCCCCGGCACGACCTCGGCCGAGACGTGCACCGCCACCGCACGCTGCGGCCCACCGAGCAGCTTGGCTTTCACCGTTTCCAGTTTCACGATCGGTCCCTTGGTCGTCAGCGCATCGCCGACACGGTACCACGTTACGATCTGCCGCTCGACCGGGCCAGGGGCGCTGACGCGAACCACCGAGCCGCCTGCAAGATCGGGCAGATCCTCGACCCGCAGCCAGACATCGTCCTCCCGGATCGGCCCGACCCCGAACGCGACGAGCTCCTTGCCCTCCTGCTGGCTGCCATAGACCGCGATCGCGAGATCGACCGCATCGCCCGCAGCGTCGGCATAGCGCCCGAACAGGAAATGGTCCGCGCCCGGATAATGCGGCGACCAGACCGCGCGCGTGCTCGTCGGGATGCGGTGCCAGCCGGCAACCTCGGGAAGCGCGATTTCCGCCGGCAAGGTCTGCGCCCGCCCGGCGATCACGCTCGACCAAGCCGGAAACACCGCCGCCATCGCCAACACCAGCACTCCGGCGACCAAGGCATCGAGCCGCAACCGCGGAACGCTTTGCAGCTTTGCCGGATCGAACACCGGCGCATCAGGCGCGCGATCGAACCAGCGCCAGCCGATCGCCAGCGTCGCCGCCATCACCAGCCCGAAGAACACCCAGCCATAAACGATATGATCGAACCCCGTCGCCTGCTCGACCGAGCTATGATAGGCCGCAAAGATCGTCGCGAACGCGCGCACGCCGTTGGCGAGCACCGGCACGACGATCGACACCAGCATAAACAGCGCCCGCCTTCCCCACGACACGAAGCAGACATTGGCGACGAGCGTGCCGTACGCGATCATCGCGATCACGAACTTAGCCCCCGAACACGCCTCCGCCACTTCGAAATAGCCGTTGGGGATCGTGATCAGCACGCCATCGACCTGCGCGGGAACGCCGAACAGGTGGAGCAGCGGCATCGTCATGCCAACGGTGAGGCGCTGCAGCGGCTCCTCGAGCCCCTCGCCGAACGGCACGAGGAAGACGGCGTAGGCCAGCGGAAAGAGCAATGCGCGCCCGACATTGGGGCCGAGCAGCGTCACCACCGCCCCCTGCAGCATCATGACGATCCCGAGATGCCGCGCGAGCGCGACGCCGCCGGCATCGCCGAGCAGCCAGCCGAACCCGCCGAGCGCGACGATCGCCAGCCCCGGCGCCCAGGCGACCGGCGCGATCTGCGCGAGCTCGACGCGCCGCTGCCAGACCAGCCAGGCGAGCACCGGGGTGATGAACAGGCAATGCCCGAAGGTCGTGCTCGTCCACCAGATCGTCGTCAGCGCGGCGACATCGCTGCGGAACAGGGCGAGCAACACGACCGCGACGACCGCCAGGATCGCCGTCTGCCGCCGCCAGAGCATGGCGAATGGCACCCGCGAGGAAGCGGACGCCGGCGTGGGCATCGCGAGCGTCACCGCGTCAGGCCGCGGTGCGGTGCGGCGGCGCCTCGACGCCGATCCCGAGGATCGCATCGAGTGGCGCGAGCCGCGCGTTCCAGCTGTATCGCGCCTGGACCCGCGCGCGCCCGGCACGGCCCAGGTGTGCCGCCGCTGCGGGATCGTCGAGCAAGGCGATCACCGCATCGGTGATTTCGCCCGCCGTCTCGCCCACCCGCAGCGTATCGGCATGATCGATCCCCTCGGCCGCGGCGCGCGACGCGACCACCGGCCGCGCCATCGCCATCGCTTCGAGCACCTTGTTCTGGATCCCGCGCGCAAGCTTGAGCGGCGCGACCACCACCGCGGCGGCGGCGAGCCAGCCGCGCACATCGGTGACCTCACCGGTGACGATCACGCCGGGCTGCCGGGCGAGCGCCTTGACCGCCTCGCTCGGCGCGCGCCCGACGATCGCGAACTGCGCCTGCGGAAAGCGAACGCGGATCTGCGGGAAGATCGTCTCGGCGAACCAGCTCACCGCTTCGATATTGGGGCGATAATCCATCTGGCCGGTGAAGACGATCAGCGCATCGATCGCGTCGATCTGCTCGAACGGGGCGTCGGGCGCGAACATCTCGGTATCGATGCCGTTTTCGACGACCTGCACGCGCTCCGCCCCGCTACGCTCCCGGAACAGCTCGGCCTCGGCTTCGCTGACGAACAGGCTGGCGTCCGCGCGCCCGGCGATCGCGCGTTCATACTGGAACAGCAGGTTGGCCTCGCGACGCATGACCCAGGCCATAGGGCCACGGCCTTCGCTCGCATAGGCGGCGAACTTGGCCGAATCCATGTCGACGAAATCCATGATGACCTGCTGCCGCGGGCGCGCTGGCAGATATTGCGCCATCTGGCTCGAAAAGACGTAGATCGTGTCGATCGCCTCGCGTGCGAGCAACGCCGCGACCGCGCCGCGCACCGCACTACTGTCGAACGCGGTGAGCGAGATCGGCTTGCGCGTCAGCAGTGCCTCGATCGAGGCGCGCAGCCGCGACTTGGCGCGCCAGATGACCGAGGCGTGGCCCGTCATCTCCGTCGGCGCCTTGCCGGCGAGGTCGCGCGGATCGTCGGCAAAGGCGATCAGATGCACGCGTTTGCGCGCCGACAGGTATTTGAGGATGTGGAACCCGCGGATCTTGTCGCCGCGATCGGGCGGGTACGGCACGCGGTGTCCGAGAAAGAGGATATCCCCCATCAGCCAAGGCCGCGCGAAATGTGCGGGCCAAGCTGGTTCGCGACCCACAGCGGCAGCTTCTTCCACAGCTCGACCTTGCGCGAATAGCGCGGATCGAGCGGGTTGATCTCGCGCGCCTCCGTGCCGACCGCGGCCCGCTTGCCATAGGGCAGCGGGACTCCCTCGAAGCCCCAATTCTTCTTGAACGCGGCAGGCCCAGTCCCGGCCTTCGAGCGCCCGAAATCGAAGCGCGTGCAGCCACGCGACCGGGCGTGTGCCATCAGCGCGAAATACATCCGGTCGTTGGCGCGAAGCCCGCGCGCGGCGTGCGTGCCGCCACCCCAATAGGGATAGACGGTGCCGTTGAAATACAGGCTGAGCACCGCCGCGACGGGCTGGCCGTTCGCTCGGACGGTGAGGATGTCGGCATCGTCGCCGAATTTGTCGAGCACCGCGCGGAACAGTCGCTTCGGGAATACCGGCGTGCCGAGGTTGCGCACCGATTCGGCATAGACCGCGTAATGCGCCGCGCGGTCGGCAGGCGCGCGGCCGACCGACACCTCAAGATCGCCGTCGAGCGCCTTGCGCACCTCGGCGCGCTGCTTGCGCGGGATCGCGAGCAGCTCGTCGGCATCGCTCGCCGCAAGGTCGCGCGCGAAGCCGAGATAGGTGGTCGTATCGGTCTGCCAGCCCTCCGCCGGGATCGGCCCGCCGCGCAGCTCGAGCGTCGGGCAGCCGAGCCGCTCGGCCAGCGCCCAGGCGGCGTCGGCAAGCGCCGGGATCGCCGCCGCGTCGGCCGCGAGGATACCCCCGCCGACCGCGAAACCGTTCGACACCAACGCCTTGCCGAACAAAGGCGAGCGCACTTCGGTCAACGGCAGCACGCCGACGATCGCCCCATCGGCATGCTCGGCGACGAGCGTGTGGCTGGTCTGCCCACAGCCTTGCGCGACGCCGAGGCTCCACGCCGGCAGATGGAACGGCGTCGCCTGCTCATGCGCCCGCACGAAGGCATCGAGCCGCGCGCGCTCGTCGCCAGCCCGGAGGTCGATCGCCCCGACGCCGACCGGCATCGCGAGCAACGGCACCGTCATGCGACGGGCTCGCGCGCCCGTACCGGCAGGTCGAGCGCTGCGACGACGGCGTCCATCCGGCCCCAGTCATGCCGGCCGATCAGCCCGCGCAGCTTGCCCGCCATCGCGCCGAGCCGGCTGTAATGCCGCAGCTTCGATTTCGCGGGCGCATTGGCGACGCGCGGCTGGCCGGGATCGATCTCCCACGGATGGAAATAAAAGACCGCCGGCTGCGCCGCACGGCTGACCTGGCGCACCGCATGATCGGTGAGCGCTGCCGGGAAAAGCCGGAAGAAGCCGCCGCCCGTCGCCATCCGGCGCTGGCCGAATTCGGCGACCGTCACCGGCACTTCGATCAGCGGCGCATCGGCGAGCGGGCGGAAGGCGTAGCGCGAGGCTTCGGGCCAGCCGTAATGATCGTGGCGAAGCGGCGCGACGCTCGACGAATAGGCATAGCCCTCTTCTGCCAGCACGTCGTAGGCCCAGGGCGTGCGCGCATCGATCGAGAAGCTCGGCGCGCGATAGCCGGTCACCGCGACCCCGGCGGCATCCTCGAGCGCGGCGCGCGCGCGGCCGATGTCGGCGCGGAAGCGCGCGGCGTCGAGCGTGAAGACACGGTCATGGTCCCAGCCGTGGCTCGCGATTTCATGCCCCTGCTCGACGATCCGGCGGATCAAGGCGGGATAGCGCTCAGCCACCCAGCCGAGCGTGAAGAACGTCGCCTTGACGCCGGTCTCGCCGAACAGGGCTAGCACCGCATCGGTATTGCGCTCGACGCGCGGCGTCAGCGAATCCCAGTCGCGCTTGTCGATCACCGTCTCGAACGCACCGACCTGGAACCAGTCCTCGATATCGACCGTCAGCGCGTGGCGCATCGGCTCAGTCCTCGTCATGCGGCATGGCTAGGCCCGGTGCCTGGCCCGATTCCGCCCAATCGACGAGCAGCTTGAGCACGCGCCGCAGGGCGAGATCCTGCTCGTCGACACGCGCGGTCAAATCGGCGATCTGCTCGGCGAGCGCCGAGTCGGGAGCGTGGTCGGTCGCGGGGGCTGGCACGTCGTGAGCGGCGGGCGCCCAGTCGGCTTCCTCGATCTCCGCGACGTGCGGCGCAGGCGTTTCCTCGGCCGGCTCCGCAACAGGCTCGCTGACCGCAAGCACGACCGGATCGGGCGCGTGCAGCTTTTCGAGCTCTGGCTCTGGTTCTAGTTCTGGTTCTGGTGCTGGTTCTGGTTCTGGTTCTGGTTCTGGTGCTGGTTCTGGCTCGGACTCTAGCTCGGGCTCGGGCTCGGGCTCGGGCTCGGGCTCGGGCTCGGGCTCCGATTCCAGATCGGGCTCGGGCTCTAGTTCTGTTTCCGGCTCGGGCGGCGCAACCGGATCCGAGTGCGGCACGGCCGGCGCGTCGGGTTCGGGCACCAGGCTCGGCACCGGTTCGGCGACCAGCGCCGCGCGCTCGGGGATCGCGATCGGCTTCACGCCGGGCATGTCGCCCGCGATATCGGCGAGCACAGTCGCCACCGCATGCGCGTCGATCGTCTCGAGCTGCTCGATCGCGGCATACAGCAGGACCCGCCCGGCCAATTGGTTGAGCCGGCGCGGTACGCCATCGGTGCCCTCGTAAAACGCTTCATAGGCATCGTCGGTGAAGCCCGGTCGCCCGTCCCACCCCGCAACGCCGAGGCGATGGCGCATATAGGGCTCGACCTCGTCGCGCTCCATCGGGTCTAGGTGATGGACCGCAATGACGCGCTGGCGCAGCTGTTCGAGCCGGTCGGACCCGTGCAACCGCTCGCGGAACTCGGGCTGGCCAAGCAGGAAGATCTGCAGCAGCGCATGGCTGCCGGTCTGGAAGTTCGAGAGCATGCGCAGCTCTTCGAGGCTCGACACGGGCAGCGCCTGCGCCTCATCGACGATCAGCAGCGTGCGTCGCCCGGCGCGCGCGGTCGCGCGCAGCCCGCGCTCGATCGCGACGAGCAATTGCGCCTTGGTCAGCCCGTCGCTCTCGATCTCGAGCCCGACCGCGACGATCCGCAGCAGATCCTCGGCCTCGATCTGCGTCGAAACGATCTTGATGACGTGGAGACGCGTCGCATCGACCGTGTCCATCAGATGGCCGACGAGCGTCGTCTTGCCCGCGCCGACATCGCCGGTGATGACGATGAAGCCCTCGCCCTGCGCGAGGCCATAGCCGAGATACGCCATCGCCTTGCGATGCGTCGCGGTCTCGAACCAGAAGCGTGGGTCGGGCGTCAGCTGGAACGGGCGACCGCGCAATCCGTAATAGTCTTCGTACATGCTGCTATCCCCGCAATGACAGTCGTCCGCCCGTGCGTTTTAGAATTGATACCGTACACCCACTTGCCCCGTCGCCGAAACCTGGTCGGCAAGCCCGCTCTGGCTGAACGAATAGAGGCCCGCCGACGCGCTGGTGCCGATCCGTCCGAAATTGTGGTAATAGAGCGCGGTCGCGGCGGCGCTGGTTACGCCCGACGCGTCGGGGATCCCGCTGTCGTAATAATTGTAGATCAGCGTGCCGTTGATCCCCGAGTCGCGCGTCAGCGGCACGTTGGCGAAGGCCTGCGCATAATAGCTCTGGTCGCTGACGCCATTGATCGAGAAGGCCGCATTGGTCTGGTCGGGCGCGAGGAAGCGGCGGTTCGAATAGCCCGCGCCCACGCCGAGATTGAGCTTGCCGCGCGTCGCCGAGATCACTGCGTCGATGCCGCGTGCCCGGTACGCCGAGGTCGAGATCGACTGGAACGCGCCGTTGAGGCACCCGCCCGCTCCTGCGCCTGCCGCGCCGAAGGTGCAGCCGCCATATTGCTGGGTGAACGCGGTGCGCTGTTGCAGGAACGACGTCGGCAATCCGGCCAGGCTGTTGCGCAGCTGCCCGCCAAAGGTCTCGACCGCGTCATAGACATCGGCATTGACCGAGATCGAGCGTGTCGCCGCGTAGCTGAGCGTGCCGTAATAGGTCATTCCGCCATAGCGCCGCCCGACATGCCCCTGGACCGTCGTGCGCGACGACGGACGCCAGATCACGCCTGCGTCATAGATCAGGCCGTCGGTTTCATACGCGATGCGCTGCGGCGAGGCGGGGTCGGTCTTGAACCGCCCGTTATTGTCGAGCACCGGCACGCCATTGGCGTCGAGCAGGGCGTCGCGCTGCTTCACCTGCAAATTCTCATAGCCCACGCCCGCAGTGAGCGCGACCGTCGGCGCGACCGGCGCGACGAAATCGGCGCGGACGATCTTGTCCTCGAACTTCTGGTCGAGCTGGTTCGCGGTCTCGCGGTCATACGCCGCCGAGACGTTGACGCCGACGGGCAGCACCGTGCCCGGCTTCACGCCCGCGCTGACGTTGACGGTATGGCTTTGCGAACTGTCGAACACATCGAGCCGCGGGCTCCCCGTGGCGACCCCGGTATTCCCCGGTGACCCCGCCTTGGTATAGCCGTAGCGATAGCTCGCCGCGACGCCGACCGGACCGACATGCGCGGCATAGCTCGGCCCGACATAGCCCGAGAACACCTGGCTGATATTGTCGCGCCGCCCGACCTGCGCGATCGGCGCGGCACCGCGGATGTCGGTGCGCGTCTGCGTCGCGAGCAGGCCCGCCTCGACGCTGAGATTGGGCGCGACGCTTATGCTGCCGCGCGCGAGGCCGTTGTGCAGATCATCGTCGCCGACGCGCTTGGCGTAGGAGAAATGCCGCTCATAGCGATAGCTGACCTGCAGCTGCGTGCGCGGCGTCTGGACCGACGCCTCGACCCCGCCCGCGACCGTCGTATAGGTCAGGACGTCGTCGTTCGTGAGGTCCGCCGTGACGATCTGGCCGATCTCGATATAGGGCGAGATCCGTGTTCGGCGTTGCTCGTCCTGCGCCTGCGCGGGCGCGGCTGCGATCAACGCGGTCAGCGCGGTCCCGAGCAATAAGGCGGTGGAGCGGATGCGGCACATCATGACGCGTCTTCCTGTTGTCCATAATAGCTGCCGAACCGTCGCCCCCCCGGAGCGAACGATACGGCGTTGAGGAGAAGTTGGATGTCTTCGCAGCCGTCGAGCAGATCGACGGCTTCGCGCAGCTCGCCGTCGCCGGTGCGATCGGCGCGCACGACGAGCATCACCTGCCCGGCATGATGCGCGAGCGCGGCGGCGGGCGATGCGGCGAGCACCGGCGGCGAATCGAAGATCAGCACGCGCCGCGGATCGGCGGCGAGCAGTTCGGCGATCAGCTCGCCGGTACGCGCGCTCGCGACGAGCTCGGTATCGGCGTTCGACTTGGTGCCGCACGGCAACAGGCTGAGATGCTGAATATCGGTGCGCACGATGCAGCTCTCGAGCTCGACCTGCGGATCGGCGAGCGCATCGAGCAGCCCCCGCCCCTCGCTGAGCCCGAGCCGCGCCATCACGTCGGGCTTGGCGAAATCGGCGTCGATCAGCAGGATCTCGAGGTCACGCTCGGCCGCCATCGAAATGGCGAGGTTGAGCGCGCAATAGGTCTTGCCGTCATCGGGCTGCGCCGAGGTGACGAGGATCGTCCGCGACAGATCGCCCGCGCGGACGCGCACGCCGCGCGCGGTCGTCAGCAACTGGCGCTTCACCAGCCGGAATTCCTCGACCAGCGCACCGATCGGCGCGCCGGGCACGAGCATCCCGCGCTCGGCGAGCAAGGCGCGATCGATCTTGACCTCGCTGCCCGGCCGCGGAACCGTTCGCGGCTTGGCGACCGGTCGCGCCTCAGGCTTGGGCGAGGCCACCGGCGCGGCGGTTGGCGCCTCCGCCGTTGCCTCTTCCGGCACGTCGTCGAGCGGACGGATGCGGTCGTTGAAATCGTAGCGGCTCGCCGCCTGTTCGAGCAGCGAAGGACGCTTGCGCGGTGTCGGATCGCTCATGCCGCCAATCCCCGCTGAAGCATCTCGACCCCGAGCAACCCGACATAAGCGGCGCCGAGCGCGCCTGTCCCGCCGGCGAAATAGGCCAGCATCCGCCGCCGGTGCGCAATCTCCGCCTTGGTCACGATCGCGCCGATCGAACCCAGCACCGGCAGCCCGGTCGCCTTTTCGAGCCGACCCGCGGTCGCAAAGGTCGTCTTGAACTGCGCCAGCCCGAACGCGACCGCCACGCCCGCCCCCAGCGCGACGATCAGCACGCCGGTCAGCAGCAGCGGCCGGTTCGGCGATGCGGGGACGCGCGGCGCGGTCGGCGGATCGATGACGCTGAACTTGATCGAATCGGTCTGGCTCTGTGCCTGGCCGCGCAGCTTGATCGCCTCGCGATCGGCGAGCAGCTTGGCGTAGCCGTCCTTCATCACCTGATAATCGTTGTCGATCTGCGACTGCTGCGCGGCGACCGCCGGGTCGCCGGCAAGCTTGCCGTTGATCGCATCGAGATCGTGCTGCAGCTGCGCCTTGCGGGCGCTCAGCGCTGCGACCTGCGCCTGCTTGTCGGCCTGGATCGAGCGCAGCCCGACATAGGCCGGGTTCGACGCCGCCGCGGCGCCACCGCCGCCGACCATCGGTTCGCTCCGCGCCGCCGCCTGTGCCGAAGCCAGCTGGCTGCGGAGCGCGACTACGTCGGGGTGGTTCTCGGTATAGCCGCGCGCGCGCGCATCGGCGAGTTGGCCCTGGATCGCATTGAGCCGTGCGCGTGCGGGACCGGCGCTTGCCGCACTGCCCGCCATGCCAGGGATGTTGGCCGGGGTGCCCGCCATCTGGCCGTTGACGACGGACAGCGCCGATTGCGCCGCCGCAAGATCGCTGTCGACCTGCGCCATCGCCGAACGCGCCGCGCCCATCCGGTCGGTCAACGAACCCGACCCCGGCAGGCTGCCGAGATAGCGGTTCTGGAAATCGGCGCGCTTGGCGTCGGCATCGGCGAGCTGCTTCTGGCGCTGATCGAGCTGCGCATCGAGGAATTTGAGGCTCGAATTGGTCTCGTCGCGGTCACCCGACAGATTCTGCTCGACGAACAGGTCGATCAGCTTCTGGACGATCTGCGCGGCGACCTTGGGGCTCGATGCGCTCGCGACGATCTCGAACAGATTGTCCTGCTGCGCGGTGATCTTGATCGCCTTGGACAGCGTGCTGACACGATCGGCGACGTCGCGATCGGTCTTCACAGTGTTGGCGAGATCGGTGCCACGCACGACCTTTTCGAGGTTGACCGCCGAGGTCAGCGTCTGGCGGATCGTATCGACGTCCTTCTGCTGGTCGGCGGCGGTGATCCCCACCGCGCTCGGCAGGATCGTGTTGAGCTGGACGAACACGCGCGCACGCGATTCGTAGCTGTTGTGCAGTTGCGCGACGACCGCCCAGCCGAGCACCGCGACACCCCAGGCGACGCCGAGCGCGATCCAGCGCCGCATCCACATGGTGTGCAGGATGATCTGCACTTCGGTTAGGAAACCACTCATCTCCCCACGGCCCCTAGAACATGCTCTCGGGGATGATGATCACGTCGCCGGGTTCGAGCCGGACGTTCGCGCGGCTGTCGCCATCCTTGAGCAGGCGCGACAGCTTCAGATTGTATTCGACCTGCTTGCCGGTCTCGCGATTGTAGCGGACGAGCTTGGCGCGGTTGCCCGCGGCATATTGGCTGAGGCCCCCGACCGAAATCATCGCGTCGAGCAGCGTCATATTGGCGCGGTACGGGATCGAGGCGGGCTTCGCCGTCGCCCCGACGATGCGGATCTGCTGGCTGAAGGTTCCGCTGAAATTCTCGACGATGACCGAGACGATCGGGTCCTTGATATATTCGCCGAGCGCGATCTTCATGTCGTCGGCGAGCATCCGCGGCGTCTTGCCGACCGCGGGCATGTCGCTGATCAGCGGTGTGGTGATCCGGCCGTCGGGGCGGACCTGCACCTTCGACGAGAGCTCGGGGTTGCGCCACACGAAGATGTTGAGCTGGTCGAGCGGGCCGATGATATATTCCTCGCCCGGCTGTTCCTGCCCGGCGACGAAAGCGGCCTGCGGCAGTTCCGGACGGCTCGCGGTCGTGCAGCCGGCGAGCGCGAGCGCACTCGTACCGACGCTCAAGAGCCCGCGAACTGACTTAGAAAAACGCTGCATGCATACCTCCCGCCGCTTCGTGTTGCCGACCCGCGTCACGTCTGACCCCGGCGAGCAAGCTACGGCTATTCCACTGCTATGATGCGGAAGGGGTGAATATACCGTTAGGAATGCCGTGCGAGGATTTCCAGCGGCATAGGATGCCCAAGAAACGCCGTCGGGCTCGCGCTCACCCCGTAGGCGCCGGCCATGAAAACCGCAACCAGATCACCAACTTGCGCGACCGGCAGTGTGACGCGGTCGGCGAGGCGATCGAGCGGGGTGCACAGCGGCCCCACGACGCTGAGGGTCTCGGTCGGCGCCTCCGCGGCGGCGGTGGCGACGCTGACGGGATAGTTGCGCTTGACCACGGTTCCGAGATTGCCGGTCGCCGCGAGCTGGTGATGCAGCCCGCCATCGACGACGAGGAAAGTCTCGCCACGGCTCTCCTTTCGGTCGACGACGCGGGTGAGATAGACGCCCGCCTCGCCGACCAGCCAGCGCCCGAGCTCGATCGCGAAGCGCGTGTCGCGCAAGGCGGCGCTTCGATTGGCGCGCGTTTCCGAAAGCGCCTCGCCGATCACGGCGATGTCGAGCGGAACCTCGCCCGGAAAATACGGGATCCCGAATCCGCCGCCGAGATTGACCAAGGGCGGCATGACGCCGATCTCCTCGGCGAGTCGCCCGGCCAGCGCCATCGTCGCCGCCTGCGTCTCGATGATCGCCCTGGCGTCGAGCGCCTGCGATCCTGCGAAGATGTGCAGCCCGCGCCAGTCCGCGCCGGCCGCGATCACATCCCGCGCGACTGTCGCCGCACGATCCGCGTCGATCCCGAACGGCGAGGCGCGGCCGCCCATCCGCATCCCCGATCCGCGCAACTCGATCTCGGGATTGACGCGAATCGCCAGCCGCGGCGTGACGCCGAGCCGATCGCCGATGCCGAGCGCGCGCGTCGCCTCGCCCGCCGATTCGAGGTTGATCGTGACGCCCGCCTCGATCGCCGCGGCGAGCTCGTCGTCGCGCTTGCCAGGGCCAGCGAAGCTGATCGTGCGCGCCGGTTTATCCGCCGCAAGCGCCATCGCCAGTTCGCCGCCCGAGGCGATGTCGAAGCCATCGACCAGCGGCGCCATCGCCGCGAGCAACGGCGCGAACGGATTGGCCTTGATCGCATAGTGCAGGTCGATCCCGGCAAAGGCCGCGCGGAATCGCGCGATCCGCGCTTCGACCGCCGCCATGTCGTAGACGAACAGCGGCGTATCGCCCGCCGTCGCGACCCAATCCGCGGCGCTGCGCCCGGCTATGGTCAAAGGAGTCCCGGCAAAGTCGGCAGGGATCGTTCCCATCGGTTTCATGACGTCAGATCCGCTTTGATCGCTGCCCGGTCGAGCTTGCCATTGGCGTTGCGTGGTAGTTCCGTCCGCCATTCGTAGCGCAGCGGCTGCTGAAAGCTCGGCAGATCGCGCCGCAAGCGCGCCCGCAGCTCGGCCTCGCGCGTGCCATCACCGCGCGCCACCACGACGATCGCCTGGCCAAGCCGCGGATCGTGCACGCCAAGCGCGACCGCCTCGACGGTCTCGCCGCCGGCCACCACCGCCTCCTCGATTTCGGTCGGGCTGATGCGGTTGCCCGCGCTCTTGATCATCTCGTCGTCGCGCCCGACGAAGCGGAGCAGCCCGTCACCGTCCATCACCACGGTATCGCCTGACCACACCGCCATCCCGCCCGATACCGACCAGGCCGGCGCGAGGCGGAAGCGCTGCGCGGTCCGCTCGGCATCGCGCCAATAGCCCTGCGCCACCAGCGGCCCGGCATGGACGAGCTCACCCGAATCGTCCGCCCCGGCCTGCGTCCCATCGGGGCGGACCACCATCACCTCGGCAAAGGGAATCGCGCGGCCGATCGAATCGGGATGCGCGGCGACCAGTTCCGGCGCGAGATAGGTCGAGCGGAACGCCTCGGTGAGCCCGTACATCGGGTACAGATCCGCCTGCGGGAAACGCGTCCGCAACCCGGCAATGAGTGGCGCGGTCAACGCCCCGCCCGAATTGGTGAGTCGTTTCAAACGGCTTGCCACGGCATCCGGCCATTCGCTCTCGAGCAGCTGGACCCATAACGGCGGCACCCCCGCCAGCGTCGTCGCGCCGACGCGCTCGACCGCCTTCACGACATCGCGCGCCGTCAGATAGTCGAGCGGCGCATAACTCGCGCCCGCCGCCCAGGTCGAGAAGAGCTGGTTCTGGCCATAATCGAAACTGAGCGGCAACACGCCGAGCACGCGGTCGTCGGGCGTCAGCGCGAGATAGTGCGCCACGCTGATCGCGCCGAGCCACAGATTGGCGTGGCTGAGCATCACGCCCTTGGGACGCCCGGTCGATCCGGACGTATAGAGGATCGCGGCGAGCGTATCGGGATCGCCGGACGACGGCGGCAGCGCATCACCCGCACTTACATCCGCTTCCAGAAAGCTCACGCAGCCATCTGGAATATCGCCCTTTTCCAGCGTCTCAAGCCTGCCCGCCTGCGTCAGCAGCGCAGACGCACCGCTGTCGGCCAGGATATGACCGACCTGCGCGCGCTTGAGCATCGGGTTGATCGGGACATGCACCAACCCAGCCCGCGGTGCCGCCAGCGGCAACACGCACGCCAGCCGCGTCTTGGGCAACCAGCTCGCGACCCTCGCGCCCGGCGCATAGCCTTGCGCCGCCAGCCATGCCGCCACTTCGCCGGTCAGCCGCTCCAGCCCGTCGAAATCGAGCTTGCCCGCGCGGTCGATCAAAGCCACCGCGTCGCCGCGCCCACATCCGGGCAGCGTATCGATGGGCCGAGGGATTGGGTCGAGCACGGACATGCCCCCTGATAGCGCACGCGGCCTGCCTGTGAAGAGCCGGCACTGGGCCCGCACGGGGCGCGCTCTTGGCATAAGCGGGCCCAGTCTCTATCGCGGCGCAACATAACGGCTAGAACCGGGGCTCCTTGTGCTTCCAGATGATTACGACCAGATCGATTCGACCGTCCGCGCGACCTTGCGCGACGTGCTGGGGCTGAGCGAGGCGCGCGCCGCTTCGCTCACCGCCGACACCGCGCTGTTCGGTGCGTTGCCCGAGCTCGATTCGATGGCGGTCGCGGGGCTGTTGACCGAGATCGAGGAGCGGCTCGGCATCCTGATCGAGGATGACGAGGTCGATGGCGAGATGCTCGAAACCTATGGCAGCCTCGTCCGCTTCGCCGCGGCCAAGACGCCGCGATGACGGCAACCGCTTGATCGGCTCGTACGAAACGCGCCGCGGCCGCGAGGCCATGCTGCGTTTCGGGCCGGCGATGGGGCCAGTGGCGGTGGTCGTCCTGCCACTGTTCGAGGAAGCTAATCGCGTCCGCGCGCTTGCGGCGGCAATCTGTCGCGCGCTTGCGCGCCGCGGCATTGGCAGCCTGCTTCCGGACGTGCCGGGCCAGGGCGAAAGTCGCGTGCCGCTCGAGCAGTGCGGCCTCCCCGATTTCAGCGATGGTATCGCGGATGCGGTGAAGCAGAATTCGGATACTTCCCGCCGCTGCTACAGCGTGGCGATCCGCAGCGGCGCGCTGCTCGACAGGACGGCCGCGGTGCACGGTCGCTGGCAGCTGGCGCCGCAAGATGGTGCGAGCCTGCTGCGCGACCTCAAGCGGATCCGGCAAGCCGCTCGGCCTGGAACGCCTCTTGGCGACCGATGGTATCAGGACGGCGACGCACCAGTGGAGATTGCGGGGAACCGCATCGCGCCAGATCTGCTGACCGCGCTCCCGCTTTCGAAGCCGTGGGGCCGCGAGAATGGCGGGGTGGTCCGCACGGTGCGGCTCGAGACCGACACCCTGCCCGCCGACCGCCACGTCGCCGGCACACCGCTCTGGCGCCGGGCCGAACCCGACACCGACCCCGCGCTCGCCGCGCTGCTGGCGGACGACATCGCCGACTGGATCGCGCGATGCGAAGGGTGATCCGCTTCGCCTGCGCCGGCGATACGCTGTACGGGACGCTCGATGCGGCATCGGGCAAAACTGGCCTGCTGATCGTCTCGGGCGGCAATGAGATCCGCATCGGTGCGCATCGCGGCATGGCGTTGCTCGCGCAGTCGCTCGCCGCGCGCGGGATCCCGGTGCTGCGCTTCGACCGGCGCGGGATCGGCGATTCGACGGGCACGAACGGCGGTTTCCTGTCGTCGGGCCCCGATATCGGCTGCGCGGCGGCGACCTTCAGCGCCGAGGCGGGGATCGAGCGGCTCGTCGCGTTCGGCAATTGCGACGCTGCGACCGCACTCGCGCTGTTCGGCGCCACCGCGGGGATCGACCGGCTGATCCTCGCCAACCCCTGGGTGATCGAGCAGCAGGACGACCTGCCCCCCGCCGCCGCGATCCGCGCGCGCTATGCGGCGAAACTGAAAGAACCCCGCGAATGGCTGCGACTGGCACGTGGCGGCGTCGATTTACGCAAGCTCGCCAGCGGGTTGGCGAAGGTTGCTCAGCCGCAGGCAGAGGAGCCCGACAGCCTCGCGCACCGGCTATCGGCGGCCTTGTCGGCAAGCCGGCTCGACACGACGATCCTGCTGGCGGCGCGCGACAATACCGCGATCGCGTTTCGCGAAGGCTGGGATGGCCCGGTCGCGATGTGCGACACCGACAGCCACAGTTTCGCGCATCAGAGCGACGCAGCATGGCTGGAGGAGCAGATCGCCACGGCAGTGATGCGCGCCTAGATTCGGGTCGCCCCCCGACATCGTCACCCCGGGCTTGTCCCAGGTTCCACCGGGCCGCGCATGTTGCCCGTTCAGATCCTGAGGCCGGGGTGACGAAAATGGACGAACCTTATTCCGCCGCCTCGGCCAGTTCGAACTCGGCCTCGGCCAGGAACTTCTCGGCATCGAGCGCCGCCATGCAGCCCGTCCCAGCCGCGGTCACCGCCTGGCGGTAGATCTTGTCCATCACGTCGCCGCACGCGAAGACGCCCGGCACGCTGGTCCGCGTCGAGCCCGTCTCGACCCAAAGGTAATGATCCTCGTCGAGCTTCAAATGCCCGCGGAACAGCTCGGTCGCGGGATGATGCCCGATCGCGACGAAGCCGCCCTCGGTGTCGAGCCGCGACTTTTCGCCCGTGACGGTATCGATCAGGTCGATCGCCACGAGCCCGGCATTCCCGCCACCATCGACGAACTGGTCGACTTCCTTGTTCCACAGGACGGTCACGCCCTTGTGCGCGAACAGCCGCTCCTGGAGGATCCGCTCGGCCCGCAGCGTGCCGCGGCGGTGGATCAGCGTCACGTCGGGCGAATGGTTGGTGAGGTAGAGCGCTTCCTCGACCGCGGTGTTGCCGCCGCCGATCACCGCGACCTTCTTGCCGCGATAGAAGAAACCGTCGCACGTCGCGCAGGCGCTGACGCCCTTGCCCTTCAACGCTTCCTCGCTGTCGAGCCCGAGCCATTTGGCCTGCGCGCCCGTCGCGATGATCAGCACCTCGCCTTCATAGACGTCGCCGCTGTCGCCGGTCAGCCGGAACGGGCGCTGCGACAGGTCGACCGCGACGATCGTGTCGTACATCAGCGTCGTGCCGACATGCTCGGCCTGCTTCTGCATCTGCTCCATCAGCCACGGCCCCTGGATGACGTCGGCGAAGCCGGGATAATTCTCGACATCGGTCGTCGTCATCAGCTGCCCGCCGGGCTGGATGCCCTGGACGAGGATCGGCTTCATCCCGGCGCGCGCGCCGTAAATGGCGGCGGAGAGGCCGGCGGGCCCCGAGCCGAGGATCAACATGCGCGTGTGATGGGTGGTCATGATGGCTTTCGTCCTGTCGGCCCGTCGCCGCTAGGGGAGCGACAGGCCGGCCAATGAGATGGGAGGTCCCGCCCGGCGCGCAAGGGCGCGCCGGGTGACATCAGGCAGGCATGCGGTACAGGCCGCACAGCTTGTTGCCCGCGGGGTCGCGCAGATAGGCGAGATACAGCTTGGCGAAGCCGGCATCGCGAATGCCGGGATCGTCCTCGACCGCGGTGCCGCCCGCAGCGAGACCGGCGGCATGCCACGCATCGACCTGCTCGGGCGACGATGCGGCAAAGCCGATCGTGCCGCCATTGGCGTGGCAGGCCGGCGCACCGTCGATCGGCTTGGTGACGAGAAAGCGCCCGCCGGCGTGATCATAGACGAGCCGGCCATGGCTGTCGGCCGCGGGCTTGGCGCCGAGCACGGCGAGCGTTGCGTCGTAGAATGCACGCGACGCCTCGAGATCGTTCGATCCGACCATGATGTGGCTGAACATGGGATGCTCCATAACTGGGCCGCGCCCTGTGCAGCGGCATCACGCCGCGGCTAGCGCATTTGCCTCGGTCACGAAAGATGCCCGTTCGACCAGAGCGTCTGCGCCGCCGCAAAACGCGCGTCCGCGCAAACGCCGCTTGTCGCGCCGCCCGCGACCGCCGTATCGCCGATTGCTTATGCTCAGCCAGCTCGAACAGGTCAGCGTGAACTTGGCGGCCGCACGTGCGCTGCGCGCAGAGGGCGTGGCGTATCGCGAGATCGGGCGCCGCCTGGGGCTGACGACGAGCCAGCTCGGCCATATCCGCCGTACGCTGAAGCGCGAAAAAGCCGGGCAGACCCGGTTGCAGACGACGATGCCGGGAGCGACGGCGCGTGACCTGTCGGTCGGCCGGTCGGCCTTGCCAGCAGGACTGCGCCGCATCCTCATGACCGCAGGCTATCGTACACTCGGGGCGCTCGCCGACCGGGTCGCCGATGTGGACCAGCCCGGACTGGAGTCGATGCCAGGTCTCGGGCCGTTTCGCATGGGGCTGATCCGGGCCGTGTTGGACCAATTCGGCCTTAACGCTGGACCGAGCGATCTGCAGGCGGAAGTCGAGAAGCTGTTTCCCGACTTGCGTGATTAGCCAGCGCTGCGCGGGGGATGGGGCCCAAGGCCCCTTCGGTCGCGATCACGAAACAGCGGCTAACCCACTCAATAGAATGAAAAGACATATGAGCCGAAGTTCCGTGAGACCTTGCGCGTAAATATCGCATTCCACAAAATAACGCGTAATATAAAATTGGTTCCCGTTTTCGCGACCAAACACTTTGAAAACACGACAAATAAATATGTGCCGTTTCGGTGCCTTTCTCATGTTCCGCAACACATTCAAAATGCTCGTAAATTTCACGGTCCGAAATTATTAAGCATATTACGATTTATAATTAACATATGTTATGCATAATTGTTACTATCATAAGTGAGATGATCACCTACATTTGTAACATCAGCCTGCCCGATTTAAGATCGCTCACTTGACGATCACGGGCACCGGCCGACGGCGATATTTGCGCTGATTTGCCCCCTCTGCTCGCTGCGAGTGGCGGCAAGTGGACCCCTCCGCAGCTGTTCGAGGTGGTTTACGTGAAATTACGTTTCGTCGGCGTCCTGTTGGTCGCCACCAGTCAAGGTGCGCTTGCGCAATCCACGCTAGCCGGGGGCCAGCTCCAGCAAATCCCGCCCGCTCCGGTCGCACCGCGGGTCGAGCCCGCCATCACGCTCGCCGCCCCACCGGTCGCGCCCGACACTGGCCCGGTCGGGGCCAGCATCACCGTCGCCGCGCTGCGCATCACCGGACAGACGCGCTATAGCGAAAAGGCCTTGATCGCGGTCGCCGGCTTCACCCCGGGCAGCCAGCTCACGCTCGCGCAGTTGCGCGCGATCGCAGGCAAGATCACCGCCTTCTACAACGACCACGGTTACTTCCTCGCGAAGGCGTATCTGCCCGCGCAGGATATCACCGGCGGTCAGGTCCAGCTCGCGGTCATCGAAGGCCAATACGGCAAGATCGCGCTCGAGAATCACACCAACCTAGCGCCCAGCGTCGCGCATCGCATCCTGAACGGGCTCGACGAAGGCGACATCGTGCGCAGCGCCCGGCTCGAACGCCGACTGCTGTTGCTGTCCGACGTGCCTGGCGTGCGCGTCAAATCGACGCTCTCGCCCGGCGCCGCGGTCGGCACCTCGGACCTGCTCGTCGATCTCACCTCCGCCCCGCGGATCACCGGCAGCGTCGAGGCCGACAACGCCGGCAACCGCTATACCGGCGCGTATCGCTTCGGCGGGTCGCTCAACCTCAACAATCCGACCGGGCTCGGCGACATGGTCAGCCTGCGCGTGCTCGCCTCGACCGGCGGTCTCGCCTACGGGCGCGCCGCCTATCAGGTGCCGCTCGGCAATCTGACGCTCGGCGCGTCCTATTCGCATATCCGCTACGAGCTCGGGAAGGAGTTCAAGAGCCTCAACGCCGACGGCACCGCCGACATCGCGAGCCTCTACGCCAGCTACCCGCTGATCCGCTCGCGCGACGCCAATCTGTATCTGCTCGCCGGGTTCGATGCGAAGAAGTTCCGCGATCGCGTGCGCCTCACCAATTCGCAATCCGATCGCAAGAGCCGCGTGCTGACCGGCGGCTTCACCATGGACTCGCGCGATCGCTTCGGCGGCGGGGGCAGCAACAGCGCGTCGTTGATCTACAGCCACGGCACGCTCGACATCGAGACGCCGCTCGACCGCGCGCTCGACGCGACGACCGCGCGCACGCAGGGCAAATTCAACAAGCTCGCGTTCAGCGCGGCGCGGCTGCAGTCGATTGCTGGCCCGCTGTCGCTCTATGGCACGGTCCGCGGCCAGTTCGCGTTCGACAATCTCGACAGCTCGGAAAAGATGGAATTGGGTGGCGCCTACGGCGTGCGCGCCTATCCCGAGGGCGAGTCGTACGGCGACCAAGGCTATGTCGCCACTGCGGAGGCGCGGCTCGGACTCAGCCAGTGGCTGCGCTCGGTGCCCGGCCAGTTCACGGCGATCGGCTTCGTCGATGTCGGCGAAGTGCAATACGCCAAGAACCCGTGGTTCACCGGACCCAATACCTCGCACCGCAGCGGGATCGGGGGCGGGCTGACATGGGCAGGCCCCGAACGGATCTTCATCACTGCCAGCTATGCGCACAAGCTCGGCGGCCAGCGCGCCACTTCGGCGCCAGACCGTCCCGGCCGCGCCTGGGTCCAGCTCGTCAAGCAATTCTGAACGCCGCGCGCCATTCCGGCTGCGCGCGCTCCCCATCTTCGAGGATTAACCCGATGACCACTTTCCGTCCGAAATCCGCCAGTACCACCACCCGCCGCCTGTTCAGTTCGACCGGGCTTGGCAGCTTTACGCAGCTCGTGCTGTTCAGCGTGGTCGGCTCGTTCGCCTTCACGCCCTCGGCCTATGCGCAGAGCCTGCCGACCGGCGGCAGCGTCGCTGCGGGCAGCGCGACGATCGCAACCGGCGCCAATGCGGTGACGGTGACCCAGGCGAGCCAGTCGACCGTGCTCAACTGGGAGAGCTTCAACATCGCCGCCGGTAACAGCGTGACCTTCAACCAGCCCAACAGCGCCGCAGTCGCGCTCAACCGCGTGACCGGCGCGGATGGCTCGACGATCCTCGGCAACCTCACCGCGAACGGCAAGGTGTTCCTCGTCAACCCCAACGGCGTGCTGTTCGGCAAGGGCGCGCAAATCAGCACCGGCGGGCTCGTCGCCTCGACGCTCAACATCGCCGATGCCGATTTCATGGCGGGGCATTACGTCTTCGCGGGCAAGAGCGAAGCCGCGGTGCTCAACCAGGGCAGCATCACCGCGAACAATGGCGGCTTCGTCGCGCTGCTCGGCGCGAAGGTCGGCAATGAAGGCGTGATCAGCGCGCGGATGGGCACGGTCGCGCTCGTCGGTGGCCAGGGCGTCACGCTCGACGTCGCGGGCGACGGCCTGCTCAGCATCGCGGTCGACACCGACGCGGTCAACGCGCTGGTCGCCAATGGCGGGCTGATCCAGGCCGATGGCGGGCACGTCCTGCTCACCGCGCAGGCGGCAGGGCAGCTGCTCCACACCGTCGTCAACAACACCGGCGTGATCGAAGCGCGCACGCTCGACACCAGCACGGGCACGATCAAGCTGCTCGGCGACATGGTGACCGGCACGGCCAATGTGGACGGCACGCTCGATGCAAGCGCACCCAACGGCGGCAATGGCGGTTTCATCGAAACATCGGCGGCGCGGGTGAACATCGCCAACACGTCGAAGATCAACACCGTCGCCGCTACGGGCACGACGGGCACGTGGCTGATCGATCCGCAGGACTTCACGATCGGCGCGGCCGGCAACATCTCGGGCGCGACGCTGTCGGCGCTGCTCGTCACCAACAACGTCACGATCAGCACGCTGCCGACCGGCGACGCGATGGTCGCCGGCACCCCGCCCACGACGACGCTCGGCACCACGACGCCGGGCAATGGCGACATCAACGTCAACGACGCGATCGCCTGGACCGCGAGCAGCAATGCCACGACGCTGCGACTCGACGCGGTGCGCGACATGAACTTCAACGCGGCGGTCACCGCGACCAACGGCAACATCATCGCGTGCTGCGGCCGCGACATCACGGTCAACGCACCGCTGACGACGACCAACGGCAGCATCCTGCTCAACGCGATGCGCAACGTCGCGGTCAACTTCTCGATCACCACGACCGACGGCAACATCGCCTTCTGCGCGGGGCATGACGTGATGATCATGTCGAAGGTCACACTGACGCGCGGCACGACGATTCCGGCGCAGAGTCTCGGCTTGACGCCGGGCCTGACGATCATCGCAGGGTTCGACGGCACCGGCCCCGGCGTGACCGGCGGAACCCTCGTGTTCGGCGCGACCGCACCGCCCTCGACCGTCACCGCCGCGCCGGTGTCGATCACCTACAACCCGATCTCCTATGCCGCGCCGACCGACTTCTCGACCAACTTCGTGCTGACCGAGGGCGCGGCGATCAGCCAGCGCATGCTGCTCTTCCCCGATGGCAGCAAGGTCGCCGATGGCAGCACCGCAACGACGCTGACGGGCTTCAATACCACGGCGGTCTCGGGCACGCCGACCGGCGTCACGCTCGTTGCCGGGGCGGGCGCCAGCGCGACCTTCGACAGCGCGACGGCGGGTACGGGGATCGGCATCAGCTATACCGGCTATTCGCTCGCGGGTGCCAATGCCGGGCAATATGCGCTGGCGAGCCAGTGCTGCGTCACCGGGTTCCGGACCACCGGGACGATCACGCCCGCTGCGGTGGTGACGACGCCGGTTGTTACGACGCCGGTGGTCACAACGCCGGTCGTCACGACACCAGTCGTCACTACACCGGTCGTCACCACACCGGTCGTCACCACACCGGTCGTCACGACACCGGTCGTCACAACGCCGGTCGTCACAACGCCGGTCGTCACAACGCCAGTCGTCACAACGCCGGTCGTCACAACGCCGGTCGTCACAACGCCAGTCGTCACGACACCGGTCGTCACAACGCCGGTCGTCACGACGCCGGTCGTCACGACGCCGGTTGTCACCACACCGGTCGTCACAACGCCGGTTGTCACCACACCGGTCGTCACAACGCCGGTTGTCACCACACCGGTCGTCACCACACCAGTCGTCACAACGCCGGTTGTCACCACACCGGTCGTCACCACACCAGTCGTCACAACGCCCGTCGTCACGACACCAGTCGTCACAACACCGGTCGTCACAACGCCCGTCGTCACAACACCGGTCGTCACAACGCCCGTCGTCACAACGCCCGTCGTCACCATACCAGTCGTCACAACGCCGGTTGTCACGACACCAGTCGTCACAACACCGGTCGTCACAACGCCCGTCGTCACAACGCCCGTCGTCACAACGCCCGTCGTCACAACGCCCGTCGTCACAACGCCCGTCGTCACAACGCCGCTCGTCCCCGCAGGCGTTACGTTCCTCGGCAAGAAGCCGCGGGATTACGTTCCGCTGATCCCGGTCAATCTCGTCGTCGTCGGGACCGGCGTCCTCGTGCCGACCGAGGAACTGTCGGTCACCCCGGTTGCGCCGCAGCCGACCCCGGTGCAGCCGGTACTCGAGACGCCGCGGGCCCCCGTCACGGTCACGCCGACGGCACCCGCCCCGTATGTCATCAAGCCGCGCACCTATCCCGCCAAGCAGGATCGGAACTGAGCATGTTCGATCAGCGCCGCACGCGCGCGGCGCTGATCGCGCTGTCGCTCGCAGCCCTGCCGCCGCACGTTGCGGCGGCGGCACCGCTTGCGGCGACCGAGACCCGCGTCGCCGCCGAAGCACCCGCGCTGCCCGCCTCGACCGAGGCATTGGCTCTCGCCGCGTGGGTGGTCGCCAAGGCCGACGCGCACGGCCTGCCGTTCATCGTCATCGACAAGGTCCATGCGCAGGTCGTCGCCTTTACCGCCGACGGCGCGGTCCGTGCGACGACACCGGCGCTGCTCGGTGCAGCGCGCGGCGATCTTTCGCCGCCCGGTATCGGCACGCTCAAGCTCGCGCAGATCACCCCGGCGATGCGGACCACGCCTGCCGGGCGTTTCGAAGTTGGGTTCGGCGCCGACCTCGGGCCGCACGACGTGCTTTGGATCGACTACGACGCCGCGATCTCGCTCCACCGCGTCGTCACGAGCAACGCCGCCGAGCATCGTCTGCAGCGCCTGGCGACCCCCAGCGTCGCCGACAACCGCATCTCTTACGGCTGCATCAACGTACCGGTGCGCTTTTACGAAGGCGTCATCCAGCCGCTGTTCCGCCCCGCCAACGGCATCGCCTATATCCTTCCCGAAACGCCCGCCTTCGGCAGCCTGATCGCGCATATCGAGGCGCACCCGCACCCGCGGTAACCCGTGCCCTGCCGTAGCGCTTACGGCGCGGTCTGCTGGAGCCATTCGGCGCGTCATGCTTTAAAGCGCTGACCGCCTCCCCCCAACGACCCGCGGGCGGCTTCGGAAGGAATCTCCATGCGCTACAACAAGCTTGGCCGCACCGGCCTGTTCGTCTCGGAACTGTGCCTCGGCACGATGACCTTCGGCGGCGGCGACGACATGTGGGGCAAGATCGGCCAGCTCGGCCAGGACGAAGCCGATGCGCTGGTCCGCGTCGCGATCGATGGCGGGATCAATTTCATCGACACCGCCAACGTCTATTCGAACGGCCGCTCGGAAGAGATCACCGGCCAGGCGATCCGCAATCTGGGCCTCAAGCGCGAGGAGATCGTCGTCGCGACCAAGGCGTTCGGCGAGATGGGCGGTGGCCCGAACGCCCGCGGCGCCTCGCGCTATCATCTGATCGACGCGTGCAAGGCGAGCCTCAAGCGGCTCCAGCTCGACCATATCGATCTCTACCAGATCCACGGCTTCGACCCCGCGACACCGATCGAGGAGACGCTGCGCGCACTCGATACGCTCGTCCAGCACGGGCATGTGCGGTATATCGGCGTGTCGAACTGGGCGGCGTGGCAGATCGTCAAGGCGCTCGGCGAATCGGCGCGGCTCGGGCTGCACCGCTTCGCCTCGCTCCAGGCCTATTACACGATCGCCAGCCGCGATCTCGAGCGCGAGATCGTGCCGGCGCTTCTCTCGGAAGAGGTCGGACTGATGGTGTGGAGCCCGCTCGCCGGCGGCTTCCTGTCGGGCAAATACGACCGCGCCGACGAGAGCAAGACCGATGGCCGCCGCGCGACCTTCGACTTCCCGCCGATCGACAAGGCCCGCGGCTATGCGATCATCGACGTGATGCGCCCGATCGCCGAGGCGCACGGCGTGTCGGTGGCGCAGGTGGCGCTCGCCTGGCTGCTCCACCAGAAGGCCGTGTCGAGCGTGATCGTCGGCGCCAAGCGGCCCGACCAGCTGACCGACAATCTCGCCGCGACCAAGGTCGAGCTGTCGGCGGACGATCTCGCCAAGCTGGGAGAGACGAGCGCGCTTCCTGCCGAATATCCTGGCTGGATGTTCGAGCGTCAGGGCGAATATCGCCGCACGCTGCTCGAGAAGATGCGCTGAGGCATGCGCCCGGTTCGCCCATGCGGGCGAACCGGGCATTGCCCCCCGCCGTCACCCCGGGCTTGTCCCGGGGCCCACCGTGCCGCGAACGCTGCCAGGGCCATCACGCGCATCACGGTAGCCCCCCCCGGGACAAGCACGGGGTGACGACGTTCGATGCCGAGCGAACGACTGACAGATAAAAAGGAATGGTAGCGAAGGAGGGACTTGAACCCCCGACCCCAGGATTATGATTCCCGTGCTCTAACCAACTGAGCTACTTCGCCGTGGCCCCGGCTAAACCGGGGCGTGCCGCTGTGTGCGAGGCGCGGGCTATAAGTAGGCGGGTCGGAGCGGTCAACCCACCTTTGCACCGGTTTCGTCTCAGGCGAACATATGCCGCGAGAGCGGCTCCCACGGACCGCCGCGATACCACCAGCTCGCCAGCCCAGCGAGGCGGACGGTGCGGGCCTGGAAATCACGTGCTAGCTCGGCCTGCAGCGCCTTGGCGACCGCGGGCTCGACCTTGTTCTGCACGGTGACGTGCGGGCGCCAGCCCGCGCGGTCCTGCGGCGTCAGCACAGCGGCGAACGCATCGGCGAGCCGATCGCGAACATCCTCGAGCGCGGGCGATTCGATCCGGAACGCCACGCCGCGGCCGAGCGACATCAGCCCGGCGATCCGCGCCTCGGGCGCGCGCACGCGGCTCGTCTCCGCCGCGAGCCGCTGCTTGAGCTCGCGCTCAAGGCTCGGCGCCAGGTGGTGGAACATTGTCAGATGCGCCTTGAGCTGGTTGCGCTCGGGCGGAAAGTGCCGGACGCGCAACTCATCGAACCACGCCGCATCGCCCGCGCCGAACAGAGCGGTGACGATGATCGGCGCAGCGGCCGACGCGGGCGCGACGTCGCTCAAATCTCGAGCTGGCTGCCGAGTTCGACCACGCGGTTGGTCGGCAGGCGGAAGAACTCCATCGCGCTCTCGGCGTTGCGCAGCATCCACGAGAAGAGCTTCTCGCGCCAGATCATCATCCCGGGCCGCGACGACGGCAGCAGCGTCTGGCGCGACAGGAAGAAGCTCGTGTCGATCATCCGGAAATCGGCGCCGCAGCGGTGCACGTTGGCGAGCGCCACCGGCACGTCGGGCTCCTCGATGAAGCCGTACTTCAGCACCATGCGGTGGAAGCCAGCGCCGAGATCCTCGATCATGCAGCGATGCCCCTCGGACACATAGGGCACGTCGGCGATCTTGATCGTCAGCAGGATGATCCGCTCGTGGAGCACCTTGTTGTGCTTGAGGTTGTGCAGCAGCGCGTGCGGCACGCCCTCGGGCGACGAGGTCATGAACACCGCGGTACCGGGCACGCGCGTCGCCGAGGTGGCGGCCGACTGGATGAAGATCTTGATCGGCATCGCGCCCTCGCGCATCCGGTCGATCATCAGCTGCCGCCCCTTCGACCAGGTCGTCAGGATCGTGAAGATGATGAAGCCGACCAGCAGCGGGAACCAGCCGCCCGCCGGCACCTTGGTCAGGTTCGCCGAGAAGTATGCGCCATCCACAAGGAAGAACACCGCGAGCAGCGGCACGGCGTAATAGACCGGCCAGTTCCACAACCGGAACAGCACGACGCTGAGCAGGCAGGTGTCGATGAACATCGCCCCCGTCACCGCGATGCCGTAGGCCGAGGTCAGGTTCGACGAGGTGCGGAAGAAGATCACCAGCAGCAGGACCATCGTCAGCAGCAGCCAGTTGACCAGCGGGATGTAGATCTGCCCGACCGTCGCCGCGCTGGTATGTTCGATCCGCAGCCGCGGCATGAAGCCCAATTGGATCGCCTGCTGCGTCACCGAGAAGGCGCCCGAGATCACCGCCTGCGACGCGATCACCGCGGCCATCGTCGCGAGGATGACGAGCGGCAGCTGGAGGCTGTCCGAGGCGAGCATGTAGAACGGGCTTTCGAGCGCCGGCTGCCCCATCCGCGAGAGCAATGCGCCCTGCCCCATGTAGTTCATCATCAGTGCGGGCAGCACGACGAACAGCCACGACACGCGGATCGGGTTGCGTCCGAAATGCCCCATGTCGGCGTAGAGCGCCTCCGCGCCGGTGACGGCAAGCACGACCGACCCGAGCGCGAGAAACGCGCGCAGCGGATCGAGCGCGAAGAATTCGACCGCATAATGCGGCGAGAAGGCCCAGAGGATCTCGGGCGTCTTGACGATGCTGAGCACGCCGAGCGTCGCGATCACCGCGAAATAGACGAGCATGATCGGGCCGAAGAACAGCCCGACGCGTGCCGTCCCGCTGCGCTGGATCCAGAACAGGGCAATGATGATGGTCATCGCGATCGGCATCACGAGATTGCCGAGCCCGGGCGAGACGACCGCGAGGCCCTCGACCGCCGACAGCACCGACACCGCCGGGGTGATCATCGAATCACCATAGAACAGCGCGGTCGCGAACACGCCAAGCAGGATAATCCCTCGCGACCAGCGCTTGTTCTTGGTCCGCCCGTTGACGAGCGCGAGCAGCGCCAGGCTCCCGCCCTCGCCCTTATTGTCGGCGCGCATGATGATCGTGACGTATTTCAGGCTGACGACGATCATCATCGACCAGAACATCAGGCTGACGACGCCCATGATGTGGATCGGATCGAGCGCGAGCTTGTGATGCCCAGCGAACGTCTCGCGAAACGCGTAGATCGGGCTGGTGCCGATATCGCCGAAGACGATGCCGATCGCGCCGAGCGCGAGCTTTACGAGGCCGTCCTTGCCGTGATGGTGCGCGTCGTCGCCGCTCGTATCGGGCGCCGAGTCGCGATCGGCGGGCAGGCCGCCCGCACTTGCCTGGGTGTTGCTCACGCTAAGGGTGTTCTTGCCCGAATTTCATGCAGATAGGTCATGGATGACGGCGGTGGCCTCGGTCCCGATGGTGCGGCGCAATAGCACGCGGCATTGCCCCCCGCAACGCCGCGTACAGCGAGGGTTCAGACAGGCTCAGTCCTCGGTCGCGAGCGTGCGGATCGTGAATTGGGTCACAAGCCGGTGGACGCCGGGAAGCGCGGAGAGCACTTCGCGGTGGATGCGTTCGTAGCTGTCGTCCTCGCGGACCAGCACTTTGAGCAGATAATCCGATTCGCCGCTCATCAGATGGGCCTCGCTCACTTGCAGCGTGCGCGCGAGCGCCTGTTCGAACTGCTGCATTGTCGCCTGGCGCTGGTCTGTGAGCGTCACCGAGACGAACACCGTCGAGGGATTGCCGCGTGCCGCGCGCGACAGGCGGGCGCGGTAGCCGAGGATCAGCCCCTGTTGTTCGAGCGTCTTGACGCGGCGATGCGCGGCCGAGGGGGAAAGCCCGACCCGCTCGCCCAGTGCCTCGCTGGTCAGCCCCGACTCCTGCCCGAGCTGCGCAATGATCTTGCTGTCGATCGTATCCATGCGGGACGCTGTTGCGCATTTGTGCTCATATTTGCAATGCGATCCCGTTCCGAACACCCTCGTCGGCGAGTTTGCACGCACTTCCCGCGCGCTCTGCTGTAAAAGGCGCACACTCAATAGGAGAGTTTCGATGCGCATCGGTGTTCCCAAGGAAATCAAGAATCACGAATATCGTGTCGGCCTGACCCCACCCTCGGTCTCCGACCTCGTCGCGGCGGGCCACAGCGTTGCGGTCGAGACGGGCGCTGGCCTCGGCATCGACTTCGAGGACCAGGATTATGTCGCGGCGGGCGCGACGATCCTGCCCGACGCAGCGAGCGTGTTCGCCCAGAGCGACATGATCGTGAAGGTCAAGGAGCCGCAGGCGAGCGAGATCGCGCTGCTCGAGCCGCGCCACCTGCTCTTCACCTATCTCCACCTCGCCGCCGACAAGCCGCAGGCCGAGGGGCTGATGAAGTCGGGCGCGACCTGCATCGCGTACGAGACCGTCACCGCCGCCGACCGCTCGCTCCCGCTGCTGAAGCCGATGTCCGAAGTCGCCGGGCGCATGTCGATCCAGGTCGGCGCGCATTATCTCGAGAAGGAGCAAGGCGGCCGCGGCATCCTGCTCGGCGGCGTGCCGGGCGTGGCGCCGGCCAAAGTCGCGATCCTCGGCGGTGGCGTCTCGGGCGTCAACGCCGCGCAGATGGCGGTCGGCATGCGCGCCGACGTGACGATCTACGACATTTCGAACGCGCGGCTCGCCGAGCTCGACATGTTCTTCGGCAGCCAGATCAAGACCGCCTACGCCTCACGCGCGGCGATCGCTGCTGCGGTAAAGAACGCCCACCTCGTGATCGGCGCGGTGCTCGTTCCCGGCGCCGCGGCGCCCAAGCTCGTCACGCGTGACATGCTCAAGACGATGAAGCGCGGTTCGGTGCTGGTCGACATCGCGATCGACCAGGGCGGCTGCTTCGAGACGAGCCATGCGACGACGCATGAAGACCCGGTGTTCGAAGTCGACGGCGTGATCCATTATTGCGTCGCCAACATGCCCGGCGCGGTCGCGCGGACCTCGGCGTTCGCGCTCAACAATGCGACGCTCCCGTTCGTGCTCAAGCTCGCGACGCTGGGTGCCGAGGGTGCGATGGCAGCGGATGCGCATCTGGCGAACGGGCTCAACGTTTCGGCGGGCAAGATCCGGCACCAGGCGGTGGCGGATGCGCTCGACCTGCCGTTCGAGGCTTGGGCCGGCTGAGTCGACCCTAAGCGCAGTCTGCACGTCCGAGGCCCCGCCGCCGATACGATTGGCATGCCATCGTATCGGCGGCGGGGCCTTGGCATTTCGCCGGTCTTTACACGGCAGAAACATCTGACGGCCTAAGGCTGCCCCCGAGGACACCGACGCGAAGGTCGGCTGTACCGATGAGGGCACGGTCATGGAGCCGATGGTCATTCCGCAGCGCGACGATCCGTATCGACCCTATCGCCGCGTCGGCGCAGTACTGGCCGCATGTATCGTTCTCGTCGGCTGCGTCGAAGTGATCCGCAATGTGCTGCATCCGACGAGCGTCGATTTCTTGAGCTTCTGGGGCGCGGGCAAACTCGCACTCGGCGGGGCGGCAGCATCGGCGTATGACGCGGCGAGCCTTCACGCGCTCCAGATCAAGGTCGCCGCGTTCGACGCTGGCGACATGCCCTATCCCTACGCACCCGCCTTCCTGTTGCTGCTGCTCCCGTTCGCGCTGCTGCCGTTCCCGGTCGCGATGGGGGCGTGGTCGGCCGTGACCTTGCCGCTCTACGCGGTGGTCGCACGGCGCTTCGCACCACGGTCGGGCTGGCTCGCGGTCGCGTTCCCGCCGGTGTTCGTCTCGATCGCGATCGGTCAGAACGCGTTCCTGACTGCCGCCGCGTTTCTCGGCGGGCTGACGCTGTTGGCGCATGGGCGAAAGGTCGCAGCGGGGATGGTGCTTGGCTGCCTGATCCTCAAGCCGCAACTGGCGCTGATGCTGCCGGTCGCGATGCTCGCCGCGCGCGAATGGCGGGTCATTGCGGGAGCGGCCATATCTTCGCTTGCGATTCTCCTGATCGGGCTGCTGGTGTTCGGGACCGCGGCGAGCGTGGCGTGGCTCGCGCAAATGCCGCTCTACATGCATATTGCGCGCGACGGGCTGGTCGGCTGGCACAAACTGACGAGCCTCTATGCCGCCGGGCGGCAAGCCGGCCTATCGGAAACCGCGGCCATGGTGGTGCATAGTGCGGTGGCGCTCGGTGCCGCGGGACTCGTTGCGGATATCTGGCGCTCGGATGCGACGCCGAGTGCCAAGGCCGGCGTGCTCGGCGCAGCGACGATGCTCGCGAGCCCCTATGTCTATATGTACGACGCGCTCATGCTCCTGCCGGCCTTCGTCTTTCTCGTCGAGCGACGCGCGCCCGTTGCGGTGGTCGGATCGCTATGGCTGTTGCCTATCGCCGGCATCCTGCAGGCGGCCTGGCGTAACGGGCCGATCAATATCGGGCCGGTCGTGCCGATCGTCCTTCTGCTGCTGTGCTATCGCCTGGGACGCGCGCATTCCGCCGCCGGATCTGGCCGCGCGGGATCGACCTTTGGGGTCGACGATGGCCCAATCATCCCCATCGGATACGAATCGGCTCGACCATAGCGAAAATGCGCGGCCGTCGCGCGCACGCCGGTTTCCCGCGCGGCGAGAATCGGCTAGCATCGCGGCGTGCGATATCTCCTTTTAGCGACCGCTTTCCTCCTCTTCCCGACCAGCGCCTCGGCGCAGTCGGCCGCTCCTTTCCCCCCCATGCACATCGCGCAGCCGCCGCTTGTCGTCCCCGCCGCGCCCCTGCTGATCGACCCCCACACCACCCTGCCCCCGCTCGTCACGCTCCCGATCCTCGAAACCCCCGCCGCCGCCCGCGCCGAGGACGCCGCCGAATATGCCAAGCTCTTCGCCGTCCCCTTACGCGAGGCGATCGCGCGGCTCGCGGTGCAGGATGCGAGCGTGCCCGTCACCGACCGGATCGCCGAGCAGTATCGTGATCGCCTCGCCGGGATCGCGATCGAGCATCGCCCGGCCTATCGCATCGTCGTCAATCTCACCGGCACAGCGCTGGTCGCGCCCGAGCAGGTCAGCACGGGCGGGATCACCGTGCCGATCGTGTTCCGCCCCGGCGCCGCAGTCACGCGTGAGCGCGTGATCTGGGCAATGACCAATCACCAGGCGGCGATCCGCGCCGCTTTGCGCACCCCGCCCGGCATGGGGCTCGACCCGCATAGCGGCGCGCTCGTCGTGACGATCGGCAGCACCGATGCTGCCGAAGGCGCCGCCAGCCTCGAACAGCGGCTCGCAGCCATCGCCGGCGTGCCGGTCAAGGTGCGCGCGCTCAACCAGAAAGACGTCAACCTCTCGCCCGAGGGCGGCGCGCGGGTCGAGGGGCTGAACCCGGCCGACAACCGCCGCTATGTCTGCACCACCGGCTTCAACATCACCGACGGCACGCGCAGCGCGGTGACGACGGCGGCGCACTGCGTCGACAATCTCGATTATCGCGGCGCGCGCGGGACGATCGAGCCGCTCAGCTTCGTCGGCCAATGGGGCTGGGGGTATCGCGACGTTCAGATCAACGCGTCGCTCGGACCACTGCCGCCGACCTTCTATGCCGATGCCGCGCGCAGCCGGCTGCGCCCCGTGACGGGCTCGCGCGGCCGCGCCAGCACGCGCGCGGGCGACTTCGTCTGCCATCGCGGCGAGCGCACCGGCTATAGCTGTGCGCTCGTCCAGCTGACCGATTTCGCGCCGGCGGGGGATCTCTGCGGCGGGCCGTGCCTGCCGACCTGGGTCACCGTGTCGGGCCCGACCTGCAAGGGCGGCGACAGCGGGTCGCCGGTGTTCAGCGGCACCACCGCGCTCGGCATCCTGAAGGGCGCGAGCTATCGCGGCGACGGATCGTGCGCGTTTTATTTCTACATGTCGCTCGATTATCTGCCAGAGGGCTGGTCGCTCTTGCAGGCGATGCCGGGCGTCGTTCCAACGGGATGACGCAGCGGCCGCGCCGATCTTCTCCCGATCGAGTCTGGCCCGTCCCCATGTATCGCTTTTCCTGTCTGCCGCTGCTTACGCTTGCCGCGCCCCTCCCCGCGCTCGCGCAGCAGGCCCCGCCGCCCCCTGCCGCCGCCGCCGCCGACAACCCCGACATCGTCGTGCTCGGCCAGCCGCTACCCGTCCCGCCGGGCGTGCCGGCCTATGGCTCGGTGACGATCTCACGCGAGCGGCTGACGGGCGATGCCTCGGGCCGGGTCGAGGATGTGCTGCTCGACGTCGCGGGCTTCCAGCAGTTCCGCCGCGCCGACAGCCGCTCGGCCAATCCGTCCGCGCAAGGCGTGACGCTGCGCGCGCTCGGGGGTAACGCCTCGAGCCGGGCGCTGGTGTTGCTCGATGGCGTGCCGCTCGCCGATCCGTTCTTCGGCTATATCCCGTTTAACGCGATCTCGGCCGATCGCCTCGGCGGCGTACGCGTGACGCGCGGCGGCGGTGCGGGCGCGTTCGGTGCGGGCGCGGTCGCGGGCACGATCGAGCTGGCGAGCGCGACGCGGCGCGACTTGCCGCTCGTCGCTGGCGAGGCGTTCTACGGCAGCGACAATGCGCAGGAAGTTTCGGCGAGCATCTCGCCCGATGTCGGCGGCGGGTTCGTGAGCTTCTCGGGCAAGTTCGAGCGCGGCGACGGCTTCTACACCACTCCGGCCAGCCAGTTCACCGCCGCCACCGTCCGCGCGCGCTATCGCGACTGGTCGGGCGGGATGCGCGCGGTCGTGCCGATCGACGCCGAGACCGAGATCCAGGCGCGCGGCCTGCTCTATCGCGACAACCGCACGCTGCGCTTCGCCGGGGCGGACAGCAGCTCGGAAGCCAATGACGCGAGCGTCCGGCTGATCCACCGCGGGCCGTGGGCGATCGACGCCCTCGCTTATGTCCAGACGCGCAACTTCACCAATCGCGTGATCAGCGCGACCACCGCCAAGCTGACGCTCGACCAGCGCAACACCCCCGCCACCGGGATCGGCGGCAAGATCGAGCTGCGCCCGCCGGTCGGTCCCGACCATGTGCTGCGCGTGGGCGTCGATGCGCGGCTCGGCAACGGGACGCTGTACGAGGACGCCTACACCGCGTCCGGGCTCGTCACGACGCGACGCACCGCGGGCGGCGCGACGAGCACGCTCGGCGCGTTCGTCGAGGATGACTGGACGCTCGGCCGGCTCGTGCTGACCGCCGGCGTGCGCGGCGATCGCTGGACGATCACCGACGGTTTCTTCCGCGAGGCGAATGCCGCGGGGGCGATCACCTCCAGCACCCGCTATGCCGACCGCGACGGGTTCGAGGGCACTGGCCGCGCGGGCGCACTGTTCCATGCGAGCGACGCGATCGCGCTGCGCGCCGCCGCCTATACCGGCTTCCGCCTGCCGACGCTCAACGAGCTGTATCGCCCGTTCGTCGTCTTCCCGATCACGACGCAGGCCAATGCCGCGCTCGGGCTGGAGCGGTTGCGCGGGATCGAAAGCGGGGTCGATCTCAAGCCGCTCGACCATGTCACCCTCAGCGTCACCGGCTTCTACAACCGGCTCGAGAATGCGATCGCCAACGTCACGCTGTCGAGCACGCTGCGCCAGCGGCAGAATGTCGATGCGATCGTCGCCAAGGGGATCGAGCTTACGGGCCACGCGACGCACGGCCCCTTTTCGTTCGACGGCTCCTATGCCTTCAGCGACAGCAAGGTCGAGGCGTCGGGACCGCAGGCCAAGCTCAACGGGCTGATCCCCTCGCAGAGCCCGCGCCACACCGGCAGCGCGACGCTCGCCTGGGCGAGCCCAAGCGGGTTCGGCGCGTCGGCGACGGTGCGCTATGTCGGCGATCAATATGAGGACGACCAGCAGACCGACGTAATCCCCGCGGTGACGACGGTCGACGGCGTCATCACAGTGCCGGTCGGCCACCGCGTCGCGATCGTCGGCCGCGCGGAAAATCTGTTCGACGCGACGGTGATCACGCGCAACGTGACGATCCAGAGCGGCGGGACCAACCCGATCGATCTCGGCACGCCGCGCCGGCTATGGATCGGCGTGCGGCTGCGCTGAGGCGTCAGGCCGGGGCGCTCGCCGCGACCACGTCGAGAAACGCGCGACACGTCAGGCTGGCATTGTCACGCCGATGCAGCAGCCACATGCCGGTGCGCGATTCGGGGTCGGACAAGGGCACGTAGACGAGCTTGCTCGACTGCAGCGCGCAGAGCGACTCGGCCACCACCGTCACCCCGATCCCCGCCGCGGCGAGCCCGAACAGCGTCGAGACCTCGCGCACCGTGTATGCCAGATTGGGCTCGACGCCGACGCCGCGCAGCATCGCATACAGTTCCTGCGTGAAGGTCGCGCCGTCCTCGCGGCTGTAGAGGATCAGCGGTTCCCCCTCGAGATCGCGCAGGCCGAGGTCGGGGCGGTTGGCGAAGCGGTGGTCGGGCCGCATCGCCACCATCATCCGTTCCTCGAGGATCGGCGTCGCGGCGACCGACGCATCGACATCGGGGCGGCGGAAGCTGCGCACGAAGCACACGTCGAGCGCGTGTTCGCTCAGCGCATTGGGCTGCATGCACCCGGCGAGCTCGGTCAGCGCCAGTTTCACGTCGGGATAGGCCTGGCGATAGTCGAAGATCGCCTTGGCGATCTGCGGCACGAAGGGTGCCGACGCGTTGAACCCGAGATTGAGCTGCCCGCCCTCCCCGCGCGCCGCGCGGTGCGCGACATGGATCGCGCGGTCGGCCTGGGCGAGCGTTGCGCGCGCTTCGCTCAGGAACGCCGTCCCGGCGGCGGTCAAACACACGCTGCGACTCGTGCGATCGAACAACCGGACCCCCAATTCCTGCTCGAGCGCGGCGATCTGCTGGCTGAGCGGCGGCTGCGAAATTCCGAGGCGCGCCGCGGCGCGCGCGAAATGCAGTTCCTCGGCGACGCCGACGAAATAGCGGAGGTGGCGGAGTTCCATCGATCAAGACCCTAGGCGTATCGATCATGCTGTAAACAATATTGGACGAGGATCAATGCCGGGGCGCAAGGGGCGATTTGCTGCGGGTGCGAAGGCACCTATTGCGAGTCTAGGAACCTGGAGTTCTTCCGTGTTTGCAAACGCTTGCTCTCTCGTCCAACGCCCGATGCGGAGCTTCGCCGCGTGATCGGCATCGTCCGCATCGCGCTGCAGCGCCCGCTTACCTTTATCGTGATGGCGATCCTGATCGCGATCATGGGCGTGCTCGCGGCGATCCGCACCCCGGTCGACATCTTCCCGAACATCGGCGTGCCGGTTATCGCTACCGCCTGGCAGTATAGCGGCCTGTCGCCCGACGAGATGTCGGGGCGCATCATCACCCCGTTCGAACGCGTGCTGACGACGACGGTCAACGATATCGACCATATCGAGAGCCAGTCGATGAGCGGCATCGGCGTGGTGAAGATCTATTTCCAGCCCGGCGCCGACATCCGCACCGCGACCGCGCAGGTGACGTCGGTTTCGCAGAGCGTGCTCAAGCAGCTGCCGCCGGGAATCACCCCGCCGCTGATCCTCAATTACAACGCCTCGACGGTGCCGATCGTCCAGCTCGCACTGTCGGGCAAGGGGCTGTCCGAGGGGCAGCTGTTCGACCTCGCGCAGAACCAGGTCCGCACCAATCTGGTGACCGTGCCGGGCGCCGCGGTCCCCTACCCCTCGGGCGGCAAGACGCGCCAGATCCAGATCGATCTCGACCCCGAGGCGCTCCAGTCGAAGGGCCTGTCGGCACAGGACGTCGGCAATGCCATCGCCGCGCAGAACCAGATCAACCCGGCCGGTTTCGTCAAGATCGGCGGGTACCAGTATAACGTGAAGCTCAACAACGCGCCGGGCTCGGTCGACGAGCTCAACGCGCTGCCGATCAAGGTGGTGGGCGGCGCGACGATCTACATGCGCGACGTGGCGCATGTCCGCGACGGCTCGGCGCCGCAGACCAACATCGTCCATGTCGACGGCTCGCGCTCGGTGGTGATGACGATCCTCAAGAACGGCGCGACCTCGACGCTGGCGATCGTCCAGGGCGTCAAGGACGCGCTGCCCAAGATCCAGGAGACGCTGCCGGCGGCGCTCAAGATCGTGCCGATCGGCGATCAGTCGGTGTTCGTGAAAGCCGCGGTCGAGGGCGTCATCAAGGAAGGCGCGATCGCCGCTGCGCTGACCTCGCTGATGATCCTGCTGTTCCTCGGCTCCTGGCGCTCGACCGTGATCATCGCGATCTCGATCCCGCTCGCGATCCTCGCCGCGATCATCGCGCTGTCGGCAACGGGCAACACGCTCAACATCATGACGCTCGGGGGCTTGAGCCTCGCGGTCGGCATCCTGGTCGACGATGCGACGGTCACGATCGAGAACATCAACTGGCATCTCGAACAGGGCAAGGGCGTCACCGAGTCGATCCTCGACGGCGCGGCGCAGATCGTGACGCCGGCGTTCGTGTCGCTGCTGTGCATCTGCATCGTGTTCGTGCCGATGTTCTTCCTCCCCGGAATCGCGGGCTTCCTGTTCGTGCCGCTCGCGCTCGCGGTCGTCTTCGCGATGATCGCGTCGTTCATCCTCTCGCGCACGCTGGTGCCGACGATGGCGATGTATCTGCTCAAACCGCATGTCGGCGACCAGCATGCAGCCGGCACGCCGACCTCGCGCAACCCGCTGGTGCGCTTCCAGCGCGGATTCGAGCATCGCTTCGAGAAGATCCGCGTCGGCTATGGCGGGTTGCTCGAAAAGGCGCTCGGCACGCCCAAGCCGTTCCTGTTCGGCTTCATCGCGGTCGTCCTGCTGTCGTTCCTGCTGCTGCCGTTCCTCGGGCAGAACTTCTTCCCGAGCGTCGATGCCGGCGCGATGGCGATCCACGTCCGCGCGCCCGTCGGCAGCCGGATCGAGGATACGTCGGCCGAGTTCGACCGCATCGCGCACCATATCCGCGCGACGATCCCGGCAAGCGAGCTCGTCTCGGTGGTCGACAATATGGGCCTGCCGGTCAGCGCGATTAACACCGTGTACAACAATTCGGGGACGGTCGGCCCGCAGGATGGCGACATCCTGATCCAGCTGTCGAAGGACCACAGCCCGACCGCCGACTATGTCCGGACGCTGCGCGAGAGCCTGCCCAAGGCGTTCCCGGGCACGCAATTCTCGTTCCTGCCCGCCGACATCACGACGCAGATCCTCAATTTCGGCGCGCCTGCGCCGATCGACATCCAGATCACCGGCAAGGACGCGGTCGCCAATGCCGCCTTCGCGCAGAAGATCCTGCGCCGGGTCAAGCGGATCCCCGGCGTCGCCGATCCGCGGCTCCAGCAATCGGCGCGCTATCCGCAGCTCAACGTCGCCGTCGATCGTACCCGCATCGGCCAATACGGCCTGACCGAACGCGACGTCACCAACAGCGTCGGCAATTCGCTCGCCGGCACGTCGCAGACCGCGCCGGTCTTTTACCTCAATCCCGACAACGGCGTGTCCTATGCGGTCGTCGCGCAGACGCCCGAATATCGGCTCGGCTCGGTGAGCGATCTGTCGAACATTCCCGTCACCGGCAGCGGCACCGCGCCGAGCAGCCAGGTGCTCGGCGGGCTCGGCACCGTCACCCGGGCGAGTTCGGCGGCAGTCGTGTCGCATTACAACATCGCGCCGGTGATCGACATCTTCGCGACGCCGACCGACCGCGATCTCGGCGCGGTGTCGGGCGATATCCTCAAGGTGATCAAGGACCTCAAGGGCCAGACGCCGAAGGGCGTCACCGTCACGCTGCGCGGCCAATATGCGACGATGAACAGCGCGTTTTCGGGGTTGGGCTTCGGGCTGATCGGCGCGATCGTGCTGATCTATCTGCTGATCGTGGTGAACTTCCAGAGCTGGCTCGATCCGTTCGTGATCATCACCGCGCTGCCGGGCGCGATCGCGGGGATCATCTGGATGCTGTTCGCGACGGGCACGACGCTGTCAGTCCCGGCGCTGACCGGCGCGATCATGTGCATGGGCGTCGCCACCGCCAACGCGATCCTCGTCGTCAGCTTCGCGCGCGAACGCCTCGCCGAGCTCGGCAATTCGACAGCCGCCGCGCTCGAGGCCGGGATGGTGCGCTTCCGTCCAGTGCTGATGACCGCGCTCGCGATGATCATCGGCATGTTGCCGATGGCGATGGGCTTTGGCGAAGGCGGCGAGCAGAACGCGCCGCTCGGGCGTGCGGTCATCGGCGGGCTGATCGTCGCGACCTTTGCGACGCTGATGTTCGTGCCGGTGATCTTCTCGCTCGTTCACAAGAAGCGCGACCGCGCCCCTACCCCTACTCCCGCGCCTGTCGCGCACACCCGTTTGGAGGAAGCACATGTCTGAGGGCGGCAACGGCCGGCTCAAGCTCGTCGGCGGCATCGCGGCGGTCGTCGCAGTGGGCGTAGTCGGCGCCGGGATCGCGACACGCGTCCATTCCGAGCATCGCCTCGCCGATTGGACCGATCGGCAGGCGCTGCCGAACGTCTCGGTGATCCATGCGACCACGGTTGCCGGCGGCGACACGTTGCAGCTTCCGGCGGCACTCCAGGCGCTCAACAGCGCACCGATCTATGCGCGCACGACAGGCTATGTTCGCCGCTGGCTGGTCGATCTCGGCGATCCCGTGCGGCGAGGCCAGACGCTCGCGATCCTCGATGCGCCCGAGGTCGACCAGCAACTCGTCGCCGCGCAAGCCGATCTGCAGACCGCGCAGGCGAACCAGGCGCTCGCCGCGACCACCGCGACGCGCTGGCGCGCGATGCTCGCCAAGGATGCGGTGTCGAAGCAGGAGACCGACGAAAAGGCCGGCGACCTCGCCGCCAAGTCGGCGCTGACCAACGCCGCGCGCGCCAATGTCGCGCGGTTGCGCTCGCTGACGGGCTTCACTCGGCTGACCGCGCCGTTCGACGGGATCGTGACGAGCCGCGCGACGCAGATCGGTGCGCTCGTCGTCGCGGGCAACGCCGCCTCGACGCCGCTGTTCACGGTCGCCGATGTCAGCCGGATCCGCGCGTATGTGAAGGTGCCGCAATCCTATTCGGGGCAGGTCCATCCCGGCATGCAAGTCACGCTGACGCTGCCCGAATATGCCGGACGCACCTTTGCCGCGACGCTGACGCGCAGCGCGGGCGCGGTCGACCCCGGTTCGGGCACGGTGCTGGTCGAGGTGCAGGCGCCCAATCGCGACCATGCGCTCAAGCCCGGCTCGTACGCGCAGGCGAGCTTCCCGCTGAGCGGCGCGTCGGGCACGGTCTCGCTGCCGCCGAGCGCGCTGATCGTCGGATCGGGGGGCACGCAGGTCGCGCTGCTCGGGCCGGGCAACAAGGCGCAGCTGCGCACCGTCACGATCGGGCGCGATCAGGGCAAGACGGTCGAGATCGCCGCGGGCCTGACCGCGCAGGACCGCGTGATCGACAATCCGCCCGACTCGCTCCAGACCGGCGACGCGGTGAAGGTGCTCCCCAATGCGGGCAAATAAGCGCCGGTGTCGCGCGGCAGCCCTGGTCAGCCTGGTCGCGCTGGCGGGATGCTCGCTCGCGCCCGATTATCATCAGCCCGCGGTCGCGGTCGCGCCCGCCTATAAGGAAGCCGGACCGTGGCAAGCCGCCGGCACCGCCGTCGCGCCCGCCGGCGCGTGGTGGGAGGCGTTCGGCGACGCGACCTTCACCGCGCTCGAGACGCGGATCGAACACGGCAATTTCAACCTGGCCGCCGCCGCCGCGCGCTATGAGGAAGCGAGCGCCGCGGTCCGCCACAGCCGCGCCGCGCTCTTCCCGCAGATCACCGCCGGCGCCGATGTCGAGCGCACGCGCGTGTCGCAAGGCCGCCCGCTCTCGTCGGGGCGCGCCGTCACCTATAACAACGCGCTGATCGGCCCGTCGCTCTCCTACGAGATCGACCTGTTCGGCCGCGTCCGCAACACGCTCGCCGCAAGCCGCGCCTCGGCCCAGGCGAGCGCGTCGGATCTCGCCGCGGTCCGGCTCGCGCTCCAGGCGCAGCTCGGCTCGGCCTATTTCGACATGCGCGGGCTCGATGCCCGGATCGTACTGCTGCAGGAGACGGTCGACGCGTACAGCCGCGCCTTCCAGCTCACCGACACGCGCCATTCGGGCGGGATCGCCTCTGGGATCGACGTCAGCCGCGCGCAGAGCCAGTTGGCCAGCGCCAAGGCCGAGCTCGACGCGGTGCGTGCCGAGCGCGCGCGCGACGAACATGCGATCGCGGTGCTGATCGGGGAAAGCCCGTCGAGCTTCTCGCTGCCGGTCGACAACCGCCAGATCGCCCCGCCGCCGATCCCGGCGAGCCTGCCCTCGACGCTGCTCGAACGCCGGCCCGACATCCTCGCGGCCGAACGCCGCGTCGCGTCCGCCAATGCGCGGATCGGCGTGGCGCGCGCGGCGCTGTATCCGAGCATCTCGCTCGGTGCAGCCGGCGGGTTCGAGGCGGGCAGCGGCAATCTGCTCAGCGCCGCCAATGGGTTCTGGGCGCTCGGCCCGCTGTCGCTCGCGCAGACGCTGTTCGACGGCGGCGCGCGGCGCGCCGACGTGCGACTGTCGCGCGCGCAGTTCGACGAGGCGGCGGCGAATTATCGCCAGACCGTGCTCAGCGCGTTTCGCGAGGTCGAGGACGATCTCGCCGCCGGGCGTCACCTCGCCGACCAAGAGCGCAACCAGGCGATCGCCACGACCGCCGCCGAGCGCACGCGCGATCTCGCCACGACGCGCTACCGCGACGGCGCATCGGATTATCTCGAGGTGGTGCTCGCGCAGACCGCGGCGCTCGATGCCGAGCGCGCGCTGCTCACGGTGCGCACGCAGCAGCTGACCGTCGCAACCGATACCGTGCGCGCGCTCGGCGGGGCGTTTCCCGCGAGCTGAAGCGTCCCGCGCTCAGCGGGTGGGGCTGGGCGGCTCGCAATCGCCGTCGGGGAGGACCATCTCGCCGACGCCGTTATCGGCATAATCCTCGGGATGGCGCTTGCGGTGCCGGACCGAGGCGAACAGCGATAGCGCGATGAGGATCGCGCCGATCAGCCCGGTGACGATCTCGGGCGTCTCGACGCGGATACTCAGCAGCATGATCGTCGCAAGCGCGAGGATCGCATAAAAGGCGCCGTGCTCGAGATAGCGGAACTCCGCAAGATGCCCGCCATGCACCAGCGCCACCGTCATCGAGCGGACGAACATCGCCCCGATGCCGAGCCCCAGCGCGATCAGCACGATGTCGTTGGTGATCGCGAACGCGCCGATCACGCCGTCGAACGAGAAGCTCGCGTCGAGAAACTCGAGATAGATGAACGCCCCCAGCCCCGAGCGAACCACCGCCCCGGTCGCGTGATCGACATCGCCGCCAACCAGCGCACCGATCCAGTGGACGCAATAGAACGCCACCACGCCGCACAGGCCGGCGATCAGGAAGGTGCGCTGCGTCGCGCCGCCGAGCAGGAACGATAGGCCGACGATCACCGCGATGACGACGAGATAGGCCGCAAACGGGATCCGCGCGAACGCCGCAAGCGGACGCTCGATCCACGACAGCCAGACATGCTCGCGATTGGGATCGAAGAAGAAGGTCAGCCCGACGAGCAGCAGGAACGCGCCGCCGAACCCCGAAATGCCGATATGCGCGCCGGTGACGATCGCCTCGTAGCGCGCCTGATCGACCACCGCGATCCGCGCGGCCTCCCACGGGCTGATCATCGCCGACACAGCGACGATCAGGATCGGGAAGATGATCCGCATCCCGAACACCGCGATCAGCACGCCCCAGGTGAGGAAGCGGCGCTGCCAGATCGGCGCCATGTCCTTCAGGATCGAGGCGTTGACGACCGCATTGTCGAGGCTGAGCGAGGTCTCCATCGCGCCGAGCACCGCGGCGACGAAGACGAACGCTCCCGCCTGCTCGATCCCGCCGCCCTGCCAAAAGGCCAGGCCGCCGGCGAGCAGCAGGCAGACGATCGTGAACAGGATCGAGCCGTAGAAGTTTTTCATCCCGCCCCGAAAGACGATTTGGTCCGGCTTTGCAACCGAGCTTCACCGCGGGCGGTGCGATCGAATTGGGGTGACCGCACCGTAAATGTCCGATTTCGTTGCTTTACCTATCGTCATTACGTCTACGTTACGGTATGGCATTGCGGCGTTTCATTGGGAATATTCCGCCGATGATCCATTCGCTCCTCTACGTCAGTACCCAGGCGTTCACGCCCGCCGATGCCGACGCGACGATCGCGCGGATCGTCACCGGGTCGCGGCGGCGCAACGTCAGGTTCGGCGTCACGGGGGCGCTGATCGCCACGGCGCGGCGCTTCGCCCAAGTTATCGAGGGGCCATCCGACTCGATCGCGACACTGTTCGCGTCCATCCGGTTCGATCCGAGCCACCGAGACGTCACGGTCCTGCTTGCGGATACGATATCGGAGCGGCGGTTCGGCGAATGGTCGCTCGCCTATCACGGGCTTGCACCGTACCTCGAGCATGTCGTGGCACCCATGGTCGCGTCCAGGACCGTAACCGAGCGTGACGGTCATCGGCTGATCAGCGTGATGCGGTACCTCGCCGCCGAGCCGATATGGGCGTCCACGGTCCATACCACCGCCGAGTCGTAGCACACGCGTTGGCCAACCGGCGCGGCCGAACCAAACCGCGTCAGACGAGCGCGAGATCCGCCGGTACCACCCCGGCGAAGACCGAGCCGAGCCGATTGGGCGCGAGCCCGAACTGTCGCGCGGCTAGGCCGCCGAGCAGCGCGCGATAATCGGTCAGCACCGGCAGATCGCGCCCCTGGTTCAACGTCACCTGCGACAGCGCGACCTGCGGCCCGGTGATGCGCCCACCCTTCACCCCGCCGCCGAGCACCCAATAGATGCTGCCATGGCCATGGTCGGTGCCCTTGTCGCCATTCTCGTGAAAGGTGCGGCCGAATTCGGACACGACAACCACCGTCGTATGCTGCCACGCATCGGGGCCGATCGCCTCGGCAAAGCCCGCCAGACCACGGCCCAGTTCGCCGATATGCGTCGCGAGATAGCCCTGCGCGCCGCCCTGGTTGACGTGCGTGTCCCACCCGCCGACATCGACGAAGGCGAGATTGAACTGGTCGCGCATCAACGCGCCGATCCGCCGCGCCGACAGTTCGAAACCCTTGGGGCTGACCGCACCGCGGCTCGCCTGCTGCATCTCCTCATCGACGGTCCTGAAGACGCTGTCGCGCACCTGGAACCCCTCGGCGACTGCGCTGCCCAGATCGGCCGCGCCGTTATGCGTGCCGCGATACATTTGCGTGATCAGCGCGGCGTCCTTGGCCGGCACCGCAGGCTTCGATCCGATCGCGCCAAGCCCGACATTGGGGATCACCGGCCCGCCGCGGAAGCACAGCGGCAATTGGTCGGTGAACGCGATCGGCTTGTCCTGCCCGAGCGCCGCGGCGAGCCGCGCCATGAAGCCCGAATTGTAATCGCGATGCCCGCCAATCGGCTGGCCGAGCTCGATCGTGTCCTGCGTCTCGAAATGGCTGCGGCTCATATCGTCGGTGCCGACGAACGGGACGAAGGCGATCTGCTGCTTCTGCCACAGCGGATAGATCGACTCCTTGAGCGCCGGATGGAGGCTCCAGTCGGCATCGAGCGCGAGCGGCGCGTTCGGATCCGCCGGATTGGGCTTGCCGAGCGCGATCGTCGGGCGTGACGCGTGATAGAAATCGCTTCCCGTCGGCGCGATGATGTTGGCGGCATCATACGCCCCACGCAGGAACACGACGAGCATCCGGCTCCCCGCCTGCGGCGCGGCAAACGCGCGGCCGGCGATGACGAGCGGGGCCAGCGCCGCGGCGCCAGTGAGCAATTGACGACGGTCGATCAGCATCAGCGGTCTCCGTAAATTCAGCGCCGCATGAAGTCGGGCGAGGACAGGAACAAAGCGTTCCACTGCTGGGGCGCGGTCGCCTGCGCGAGTGCCGCCTTGGTCGGCCAGGCGACGCGTGGCGCGATCGCGGTGTAATAAGCGGCGGTCTGCAAGTGCGGCAGTGGCGGCGCGGGCAGCACCGCTACAGGCGGCAGCGGCAACGCAGCGGGAACCACCGCCGGCATCGTACCCGGCGCGACGGTCGCGGCCGGCGGCGGCGGCGGCTTGAACAGGGCGTTCGCCCCGCTGCCGATCTGGCGCGCGATCTCGAAGCGGACCGACATCTGGCCGGGGCTGGTCCAGGCGGCGGATTCGAGCGGGAAGCCATCGGGGGTCTCGCGCGCATAAAGCCCCTCGCCCATCCGGTTGAGCCAGCCGAGGATCGGCTGCGGATTGAGGATCGTCCGGTCGCCGTACATCAGCCGGACCGCCGACACGGTATATTGCACCGGATCCTTGAAGCGCGTGCCGGGCGAGCGGCGAAACTCGGGCGCGCGGATCATCGCGCGCAGCACCGCGGCGATGTCGCCATCGGTCTTGCGCCAGGCCGCGGTCATCCGGTCGATCACCGCGGGCGGCGGCCGGTCGCCCAGGAAATAGGTCGCGAGCTGGAGCGACACGTGGTGCGCGGTCGCCGGCGCGCGGGCGATCAGGTCGAGCGCGGTCTCGACCTCGCCAAATCCGCTGCCCTTGATCGTCTGGCCGAGGAACTGCTTGTCGCCGAAATCGTGGCGGTTGGGATTGAACTCGAACAGCCCGGCGCGCAGGTACAAGGCCTGCCGCTGCGGATTGAGCTTGGGTGCGGTCGGGCTGAGATCGACGCCGACGCCGGTCAGGATCCGAGCGAGTTCCTGCACGTCCTTCTGCGTATAATCGGTCCCCACCCCCATCGAGTGGAGCTCCATGATCTCGCGCGCGTAATTCTCGTTGATATGGCCGGCGGCGTTCTGGTCGTTGTCGAGATATCGCAGCATCGCGGGATGCTTGAGCGTCGCCTCGAGCAGGTCGCGGAACTTGCCGAACGCGTGGTCGCGCACCGTCTCCTCGTAATCGCCGACCATCGCGCGAATATCGCGCTTTTGCGCCTGGACGCTGAAATGGTTCATCCAGAACCAGGTCATCTGCTCGCGGAGCTGATCAGGCGCGTAATTGTCGCGCAGCAGCGAGCGCGCCGCGGCTTCGTTGGCGAGCGCGGTCATGTCGCGCTGATACGCGGTGCGCGCCGCGTCACGCCGCGCGACGTCGGGCAGCTTGCCGGCATAGCGGTTGGCGGCGTCGGCATCGACGACGAGCTGGGCAACAGGCGTACGGCTGATCCGCATCGCGGCGATTTGCGCGGCGATCGCGGGCGGCAGCGTGTCGTCGGGATGCTTGAGCTGCGCATCGAGCCAGGCGGCACTGCCCGGCTGCGGCCCGCCAAGCGACTGTGAAGAAACGCCCCAAGTCAAACGATTCGCCAAGGCAGCATTGTCCCCGTCGCGCGAAGCAGCGATCGCCGGGGTCGTGCCCGTCAGCAAAAGCAACAGGCACACGGAACAGGTGCGCATTTCGATCTCCTTTCGACACCGATATCGCAATACAACGCTTAACCGCGGCTGTAGCCCCGCTTGATGACACCGAATTCATGGTGCGGCGGGAGGGAGAGGGTCGTGGCCTCCCCGATCGTCTATACAGTGACCTCGGTTCACTAAGGGCGCGAGCGGCGGGAAGCGGCACCGCGACGGCGTGACCGATCCGTCATTTTGTATGGCGCAGGCGCGCGTGATCGCGGGAACGGCGGGTCGATGGCCGCAGCATCGCGCTATGGCGATCGAGCGGCCCGGTGATCGAGCCGTAAAAGTAACGAGATGGTCGGGGAGACAGGATTCGAACCTGCGACATCCTGCTCCCAAAGCAGGCGCGCTACCGGACTGCGCCACTCCCCGACGTTGGATGCGCTTAGGCGGGTGCTGCGCGAAGCGCAAGGGCAGACCGTCAGGACCGGATGTTGGTATCCCCCGACACCGGGCACACCCGTTCGAGCGTCCGCTCGTCTGAAACGCCGTCGAACCATTGGGCGAGCGCTTCGCTAAACAGCGGCTCGTCGCTGGCGAGCAGGAACAGCGTCAAGGACGAGCGCAGCTTGGCGGCATCGACCTCGCCGAACACCGCCTGGGCGGTGGATCCGCCAACACCGTCGAGCGTCGCGACGCAGCGACGCAACCGCGCGCCGAGGACAGGATGCGCGAGATAGGCACGCGCCTCGTCGAGCGAGCCGATCGCGTAGCGCTGCGCCATCGCGCTGTGCCCCAGGCCAGCGAATTGTGGAAAGATGAACCACATCCAGTGGCTGCGTTTCGCGCCACCCCGGATTTCGGCGAGCGCCGTGTCGAAGGTCAATTCCTGCGCGGCGACGAACCGTGCCAGGTCGAAGCGGTCGGGCATCGGCGCGCGCAGCCCCGCCTCAGCGCCTTCCGCTCTGGCGCGGATATCCGAAGCGGCTGCTCTCGAACGAGACCGTCGCGGCCGCGTTGTCGCCGAGCGGGACCTGCGCGACGCCGTACAGCGCGCGCGCGCCGTTCGAGCCGATCATCGCGCCGACCTCGCCGTGAATACCGAGCGTCTTGCGCTCGGACTCGGGCATTTCGCCGCGTGCGGCGGCGGCGCTTTCGGGCGTGGTGTGATCGAGGATCGCGAGACGCTGCTCGTCGGTCAGCCGGATCGTGTCGGTCGATGCCGTCGGCGCGGGGGCAGGCGCGGATTGGGCAAACACCACCACCGGCGCGCATGCGAAACCCGCGGCAAGCACGACGCCAAGCGCGTGGCGGAGACGGCAGGACTGAATCGAAACGACCATAAAACGTGTATAACTCAAGCAACCCGTCCCCAACATGAACCGCACGCGTCGAGTTGGCAACGGAGCCGACGGCGACATGTCCGCCCGCCGACCGCTTGCATTAGACATGGACCCCCCGCCCCCTGCGCATTAGGGCTGCACCGAAAATGTAACAGCAGGTAGAAAACCGTGGGAAACGTAGCAGTGATCGGCGCCCAATGGGGCGATGAGGGCAAGGGCAAGATCGTCGACTGGCTCGCCGAGCGCGCCGATGTCGTCGTGCGCTTCCAGGGCGGGCACAATGCCGGCCATACGCTCGTCGTCGGCGAGAGCGTGTACAAGCTCTCGCTGCTCCCCTCGGGCATCGTGCGCGGTACGCCCTCGGTGATCGGCAATGGCGTCGTGCTCGACCCCTGGGCGCTAAAAGCCGAGGTGGAGAAATTGCGCGGACAGGGCGTGACGATCACCCCCGACACGCTGATGGTGTCCGACACCTGCGCGCTGATCCTGCCGTTCCACCGCGACCTCGACGGTCTGCGCGAGGACGCGAGCGGCGCCGGCAAGATCGGCACGACGCGCCGCGGCATCGGCCCGGCCTATGAGGACAAGGTCGGCCGCCGTGCTATCCGCGTCTGCGACCTCGCGCACCTCGACGCGCTCGACGCGCAGCTCGACCGGATCAGCGCGCATCACGACGCGCTGCGCGCAGGCTTTGGCGAGCCGCCGGTCGATCGCGCCGCGCTGGTCGAAGCGTTGCGCGAGATCGCGCCGTTCGTCCTGCCCTTCGCCAAGCCGACCTGGCGCAACCTCAACGCCGCCAAGGCCGCGGGCAAGCGCATCCTGTTCGAGGGCGCGCAGGGCGTGCTGCTCGACGTCGATCATGGCACCTACCCGTTCGTCACCTCGTCGAACACCATCTCGGGTACCGCCGCGGGCGGTTCGGGCCTCGGGCCGAGCGCGGTCGGCTTCGTGCTCGGGATTGCCAAGGCGTATACCACGCGCGTCGGCTCGGGGCCCTTCCCGACCGAACTCGAAGATGCGACCGGCGAGCAGCTGGGAGTGCGCGGGCATGAGTTCGGCACCGTCACCGGGCGAAAGCGCCGCTGCGGCTGGTTCGATTCGGTGCTGGTGCGCCAATCGGCAGCGGTCGGCGGCATCACCGGGATCGCGCTGACCAAGATCGACGTGCTCGACGGCTTCGACGAAGTGAAGATCTGCACCGGCTATTCCCTGCGCGGCGAGACGCTCGATTATTACCCGGCGCACGCCGCCGACCAGGCCGAGGTCGAGCCGATCTACGAATCGATGCCCGGCTGGCAGGAAACGACCGCTGGCGCGCGCAGCTGGGCCGATCTGCCGGCGCAGGCGATCAAGTACATCCGCCGGATCGAGGAGCTGATCCGCTGCCCGGTGGCGCTGGTTTCGACCAGCCCCGAGCGCGACGACACGATCCTCGTGCGCGACCCCTTCTCCGACTGAAGCAAAGAAAACCCCGGCCGCGCTTGCGCGCGACCGGGGGCCGTGACGAACCGAAGGGGGACTCGGTTACATCGGGCGCTTCTTCTTGGACTTGCTCTGCGTCGTCGTGGTCGTCGAGTCAGTCGGGGTCTGGGTCGACATGGTCGAGTCGGTGGTCGACGTCGTGGTCGCGGTCGAGTCGGGCGTCGACATCGCGGGGTCCGCGGTCGTCGGTGCCGAAGTGCCCGGCGAGGAGGTCATCGGTCCGGTCGTCATCGGCCCGCTGGTCGACGGCGAGGACGTCGTCGGTGCGCCTGGCGATGCCGGCGTGGTCTGCGCGAGCGCTGCCGACGAGAGAGTCATTGCAGCAATTGCCGTGAGGGTTGCGATACGCATGGGTCGGTCCTTTGGAATGACGTGACCATCGAATGGGTCAGGCATAAGAACGACCGTACCGACATTTGGTCGCTCCATTTGTCGCTCTAAAGCAACAATTTGTCTTCTTGTTGCGAATTGGGTGCAAAAGCCCCAATATGTTTGCGAGATCTTTCGGTACGCGCTGCACTGCAGCACGATGCTTCGCGAAATGATCGCTGGGCCCGCGCTCTGCGGCAGGCATATTGTATCGGGTTACCGTCAGCATCCGCGCCCAGCCGTCACCCCAGCAAAAGCTGGGGTCTCATGGGGCGATCCATGCGCCCCGACGGCTTGAGATCCCAGCTTCCGCTGGGATGACGGGGATACGGGCGCGCGGAACGCTAACCGCTACGTGGCATCAGCCGACCTGTGCCCGGTGCAGGAGCTTGTGGTCGGCCAACACCAACGCGACCATCGCCGCCACGACCGGGGCGCCGCGGATCCCGACGCAAGGGTCGTGGCGCCCCTTGGTCATGATCTCGGTCGCCGCGCCCGAACGATCGATCGTCTCGACCGGGGTGAGGATCGACGCGGTCGGCTTGAACGCGACGCGCAGCGTGATCGGCTGGCCGGTCGCGATCCCGCCGGCGATCCCGCCGGCATGGTTGGCGAGGAACGCGGGGCCGTTTTCGCCAGGGCGCATCGCGTCGGCATTGTCCTCGCCGCGCAAGGTCGCCGCGGTGAAGCCGTCACCGATCTCGACGCCCTTGACCGCGTTGATCCCCATGCAGGCGGCGGCAAGCTCGGCGTCGAGCTTGGCATAGAGCGGCGCGCCCCAGCCGGCCGGAACGCCCGTCGCCGCGCAACCGATCACAGCACCGAGCGACGAGCCGGCTTTGCGCGCGCTATCGACCAGCGTTTCCCAGCGGGCTGCCGCGACCGGGTCGGGGCAGAAAAACGGATTGCGGGCGATCTCGTCCGCGTCGAAATTGGCCGGGTCGATTGCATCGCCGCCGATCGCCTCGACCCAGGCGGTGATCGTCACTTCAGGGATCACCAGCCGCGCCACCGCACCCGCCGCGACGCGCGACGCGGTCTCGCGCGCCGAAGAGCGCCCGCCCCCGCGATAATCGCGGAAGCCGTATTTGGCATCATAGGCGTAATCGGCATGGCCTGGGCGATACGCCTTGGCGACGTCGCTATAATCCTTCGAGCGCTGATCGACATTGTCGATCATCAGGCTGATCGGCGTGCCGGTGGTGCGCCCCTCGAACACGCCCGAGAGGATGCGGACCTGGTCGGGCTCCTGCCGCTGCGTGGTGAAGCGCGAGGTGCCGGGACGTCGCTGGTCGAGGAACGGCTGGAGATCGCTCTCGGTAATCGCGATGCCGGGAGGGCAGCCATCGACGACCGCGCCGATCGCTGGACCGTGCGATTCGCCCCAGGTGGTGAAACGGAAGGCGTGGCCGAAGGTGTTGTAGCTCATGATCTCCTCTCCCCATGGGGGAGAGGAAGGGGCCCGCCCGGCATAGCCGGGTGGGAAGGTGAGGGTCCGAACGCGGAGCGAATGACCTGCGTCACGCCCTCCACATTTTCCATCACGTCAGCATTGCAAAACCGCAGCACACGATAGCCTTCTCGTTCGAGAAAAGCGGTACGACGCGCGTCGCGCTCTTCATTACCCATATGCGTTTCGCCGTCGATCTCGACCACGAGCCGCGCCGCCTGGCAGACAAAATCTGCGTAGAACGGCCCCAGGCGTTGCTGGCGGCGGAATTTGTGGCCGTCAAGCGCGCTGCCGCGCAGTACGGCCCAAAGCCTTGTCTCGGCGGCGGTGGCATTGCGGCGCAATTCTCGAGCGCGTTCGATGCTGCCGTCGCCGACGGTGTACCGCGATCTCGTCACAGCCCCTCACCCTTCCCACCGCTTCGCGGCGGGCCCCTTCCCTCTCCCCCGAAGGGGAGAGGGAGAAGGCTCACGCCAGCGCGATGTCCGGCGCATCCTCCGCTTTCATGCCGATCACATGATAGCCGGCATCGACATGATGCGTCTCGCCCGTAACGCCGCTTGCGAGATCGCTGAGCAGATAGAGCCCGGCGCCGCCGACATCCTCGATCGTGACGTTGCGCTTCAACGGCGAGTTCAGCTCGTTCCACTTGAGGATCAGGCGGAAGTCGCCGATCCCGCTCGCGGCGAGCGTCTTGATCGGCCCGGCCGAGATCGCGTTGACGCGGATATTGTTGCGCCCCAGATCGACCGCGAGATATTGCACGCTGGTCTCGAGCGCGGCCTTGGCCACGCCCATTACGTTGTAATGCGGAATGACCTTCTCGGCGCCGTAATAGCTAAGCGTCAGCAGCGATCCGCCATTCGGCATCATCGCCGCCGCGCGCTTGCACACCGCGACGAACGAATAGACCGAAATGTTCATCGTCATCAGGAAGTTGTCGAGGCTGGTGTCGACATAGCCGCCACGCAGCTCGTTCTTGTCCGAGAAGCCGATCGCATGGACGACGAAATCGATCGTCGGCCATTCCTTCGCCAGATCGGCAAAGGTCGCATCGAGCGCGCCCATGTCCGACACGTCGCAATCGAACAGCCGCGCGACGCCCAATTGCTCGGCAAGCGGGCGGACGCGCTTCTCCATCGCCTCGCCCTGGTAGCTGAAGGCGAGCTCCGCCCCCGCCTCGCTCAGCTTCTTCGCAATCCCCCAGGCGAGCGAGCGATCATTGGCAAGCCCCATGATCAGCCCGCGCTTGCCTGCCATCAATTCCGTCACGCTATCACCACCTCATTGGTTTCAGGCGTGCTCTCTACCCCGTGTTCGGTCGGTTCCGCCAGTGCCGCGTTCAAATGCGCACCGAACACGATGCCGAGACCGACCAGAAAGAAGAACAACAAGGCAATGATCACGCCCGCAAGACTGCCATAGGTGAGATCATAACTGCCGAGCCGCGACAGCACGACGGGCAGTAAGGCAGTGATGCTGACCCACCAGACGGTGGTGAACAGCGCGCCGGGCCATTTCGGGCATTTGCTCAGGCGATACTTGGAGGGGGTGACCGAGAAGAACAGGATGTAGAGCGCGCCGAACATCACCACGCCGGGCACGATCCGCGACAGCCCGACCCAGCCCGCGACATTCTGGGCGAACGGCAACAGCGTGTAGATGAACCGCTCGATCGCGGTCATCAGCCCCTGGACGAGGAACGACAGCAGCGCGAGCACGACCGAGGCGATGATGACGAGCATCGAGCTCAGGCGGTAATGCCAGAACGGCTTGGTCGAGACGACGCCGTAGGCGCGGCGGAAGATGTCGCGGATCGTCTCGACGAAACTGCCGACCGACCACAAGGCGACGATGGCGCCGACCCACAGCAGCGATCCGGTCCGCGCGAGCAGCACGTCGTGGATCGGCTTTTCCAGCAATTCGGCGACGTTGGCGGGCAGCACGTGGAGGAACGAGGCGACCGCGCGCTGCGTCTCGGTGCTCTGCCCGATCAGCGAGGCGATCGCGGCCGCCAGGATGAAGAACGGAAACACCGTGACCAGCGCCAGATAGGCCAGATTGCCGGCGTGGATGAATCCGTCCGACAACACGCCGATCAGGACACGGCGCAGGATCTGCCAGGTGCGCGCCAGAAGCCGCGCGGCGGGCGGTACGTCGTTGGGGGAAACACCCGCCTCGCCACGGGCGGCGCGGACTTCAGGCGAGGCGGGGGAAAGCTGACTCAAGCGTTAAGCTCCGGTTAAAACACTCAGACGTCCATCCCTGCCCGTGGGTTCCGTACATCGCTGTCTTTCCAGCCTTCGACAAATTCCGTCAGCGCAGCATCGTCGGCCGGGAGATCGACCATCAGCGTCACGAGCTGGTCGCCGCGCGTGCCGTCCTTGCGGTGGAATCCACGGCCGCGCAGCCGCAGCGTCTTACCAGAACTAGAGCCCTTTGGGACGGTGAGCATCACCGCACCCTCGGCCGTCGGCACGCGCACGCTTGCGCCGAGCACCGCTTCGGCGAGGCTGATCGGCAGATCGAGCCGGACGTCGTCGCCAACGCGCTCGAAGAAGCGATGCGTCAGCACGTTGATCGTCACGATGCCGTCGCCATTGCCCCCCGGCCCCGGCTGCCCCTTGCCGGCAAGCCGCACCTGCGCGCCGCTTTCAAGCCCCGCGGGGAGCTTGAGGTCGATCGTCTTGCTGTCGCCGAGCGTGATGCGCTGCGGCTTGGCGGCGACCGCGTCGATGAACGGGACGTCGAGCTTGTAGAGGACGTTGCCGCCCTTGGGCTGCTCGCGCCGCCCGAAACCGCCGAACCCGCCGGCAAAGCCACCACGGCCACCGCCGCCGCTCCCCGAGAACATGTTCTCGAAGATGTCGCTGAGGTCGGGCCCATCGGCCTGGAAGCCGCCACCGCCCGGCCCGGGGCGGAAGCCGCCGGGGTTGCCCGCGCCCGAACCAAAGCCGAACGGCGCGGCGGGATTGCCATCGCCGTCGATCTCGCCGCGGTCGAAGCGCGCGCGCTTGTCCTTGTCGTTGAGCAGATCATAGGCTTGCGTCACGGTGCTGAAGCGCTCGCTCGCCTTGGGATTGTCCTTGTTCTTGTCGGGATGCAGTTCCTTGGCGAGCTTGCGATACGCCTTCTTGATATCGGCCTCGCTCGCGGTCCGCGCCACGCCCAGCGTTGTGTAAGGATCGGCCACAAAAGTCCCCGGTAGTCTGGATTAGAATAATGGCGCCTATCTGGGGTATCGTCGCCCTGAGTGCAAACGCCGTTCGTTACGCCGCCGCTTCCAGCACCGGCGCGACATCGACGCTGACGTCCATCTTCTGCGCGCCCGAGCCGAGCACGACGCCGTCGATCGGCGCGATCTCGCCATAGTCGCGGCCGATCGCCATGACGATATGGTCGCCCGCCATCCAGATGCCGTTGGTCGGATCGACCCCGACCCAGCCGAGCTCGGCGCCGCACCACAGCAGCACCCAGGCGTGCGTCGCATCGGCGCCGACGAGGCGTGGCTGGCCGGGCGGCGGGATCGTGCGGATATAGCCCGAGGCATAGGCGGCGGGCAGCCCGGCGGCGCGCAGGCCGGTGATCATGATCTGCGCGAAATCCTGGCAGACGCCGCCGCGCTTCATGAATGCCTCGTGCGGCGAGGTATCGACCAGGGTCGCCTCGGCATCGAAGGCGAAATCGTGCTGGATCCGCTGCGCCAGCGCGATCGCGGCGTCGAGCGCGGGGCGATCGGGGTGCAGATCGGCCGCACACCATTCGGCGATGTCGCGGTCGAGCGGGATCAGCGGCGACGGGAACAGATAGGCGGCGGGGCCGGCGGGCGACGGATCGCGGCTCGATCGCGCGGCGCTGGCGATATCGCGCAGTGCCGGCGAGCCGTTCGACGGCATCGGCACCGGGCGGTCGATCTCGATCCGCGACACGCTTTCGATCGTCAGATGGCGGACCGGCTGCTCGACCACCATCCGCATGACATTGGCGAGCCCTGCCTCGGCGCGCGCCGGCGCGACGCGACCCGAGGGCGAGATCGTCAGTTTATAGTCGAGCAGGTTCTGGCCCGACCAATGGATCGGTTTGAGCCGCAGATTGCAGCGCGCGAATTTGACGCGCGCGCCGTAGTCGAAGTGGGTCACGTGGCGGATGTCGTAGATCATTACTTTCCTCCCCTCCCTGGAAGGGAGGGGTTGGGGGTGGGTCGGCCCGTGGAGAGGTCGACGCCCGCATTAGACCGACCCACCCCCAGCCCCTCCCTTCCAGGGAGGGGAGGACATGGGATGGAGCGCATCGCACACCTCATGCCAGCGTCATCCCCGCCGCGCGCAGCGGCTCCGCCCCTTGCAGGAAATAGCGCCGCGCGACCGCCTCGGACAATTGGAACAGCCGTCGCTCGACATCGCCGAGAATGTCGGCGTCGAGCCCCGCCGCCGTCGCGGTCGAGACGATTGCGTGGAGTACGGTGCCCTGAATCTGCTGCGGCTCCTCCATCCCGTCATCCTCGAGCACCGGCAGCGCGGTCAGATGCTCGCAGATCCGGCAGATCTGGAACGCGAGCGAGCGCGGGTTGCCCGGATCGAGCGCGACGAGATCGACCACTGGCACGCGCGCGATTCCCGTCAGATAGCGCTGGCGATAGCTGATCTGGCTGTCGGCGAGGTCGAGCAAGGTCGACAGATCATCGAGGCTCGCCTGCGCCATACCGAACGCGCGCACCGCGCGCGTGACGCTCAGCGCGCGCTCGAGCCGGCGGCCGAGATCATGGAAGCGCCACGCCGCGGTCCGCCCCATATGCTCGGCGGAAAGCCCCGACAGCGCGGCATAGCGCCGCTGCAGCGACCCGGCGCGATCGAGCATCCCGCCCTTGCTGGGATAGGGCGCGTCGAGCAGCCGCACGACATCGGCCGCCAACCGATCGCGCGAGCCCTGTCCGATCCCGCGCGCGAGCCGGTTGATCGTGCGGACGCTGTGCCAGCCGGCATCCTCCATCGCGGTGCGCGCGAGCGCGGCGAGATCGGCGCGGCGCAGCGTCGCGGGGTGCGGCGCGGCGCCGCCATTGATCACGAGGCCGACGAGCCGCCCGACGGTCTCGGCCGAGAGCGCGGCGCCGGCATCGGCATCGATCGAATTGCCGAGCATCACGCGGACGATGCCGAGCAGTGCCTCGCCGCGTTCGAGATAGCGGCCGAGCCAGAAAAAATTGTCGGCGACGCGGCTCGGCAAGGTGCCGGGGTTGCGCCGCACATGGATCGTGTCGGCGGGTGGCAGCAGCGACACCGGCGCGACCGCCTCGGCGCCGTAGATCGCGACATCGGCCGACCAGTTCCCCTCGCCCATCACTGCCGCGCGCGGATCGGGATGTTCGCCGATTCGCGCAAAGCCGCCGGGCAGCACGGTCCATCCCCCGTCGGCGCCGCGTGCCGCGAACACGCGCAGCGTGAAGGGCCGCGCAGCGAGCCCGGCGTCGGTCACCACCGGCATGGTCGAAAGCCGGACGATCTCCTGCCCGACATAGTCCTGCGGGCGGCGCGCCATGTCGTCGAGCAGCGCGTCGCGCGCCGCGCCGGTGATATCGGCGCCATGCATCGCCACGCCGCCGGGCAAGCCGAGCGGCGCAACGCCGAAAGCGGGGCCGATCAGCATCCGGTCGAAATCTTCGATCACCTCGCTGCGTGCGCGGTCCTGCCCGCACCACCAGGTCGCGATATTGGGCAGGATCAGGTCGGCGCCGAGCAGCCGCGTCGCGAGCGCCGGGAGGAACGCGCCGAACGCCGCCGATTCGAGCACGCCCGCGCCCGGCACGTTGGCGATCACGACATTGCCCGCCGCCGCCGCGTCGATCAGCCCAGCGACGCCGATGTGCGAATGCGAATCGAACGCCAGTGGATCGAGCAGCCGCGGATCAATGCGGTGCCACAGCGCATCGACCCGCTTCATCCCGTCGATCGTGCGGATGTAAAGCTTGTCTTCGAGCGCGGCGAGATCGGCGCCCTCGACCAGCAGGAAGCCGAGATAGCGCGCGAGATGCGCCTGTTCCGCATAGCTCGCGCTGTAGCGGCCGGGGGTGAGCAGCCCGATGCGCGGCTCGACCCGGCGGCAGGCGGCGGCGAGACCATCGCGGAACGCCGCGAAGAACGGCGCGTGACGCTGGACGTTGAGCCGCGATTGCAGCCCGCCCAAAGTCCGCGCGATCGCCAGCCGGTTCTCGAGCGCATAGCCCGCGCCCGCGGGGCTGCGCAGATGGTCCGCCAGCACGCGCCATTCGCCGGTCGGCCCGCGGCCGAGATCGACCGCGATGAACTGGAGGTGGTGCCCGCCCGGCGGCACCAGCCCTGCCATCGGGCGCAGGAAGAAGGGCGAGCCGCCGACCAACGCCGCCGGGATCAGCCCGCGCGCGACGAGCGTCGCGTCGCCGTACAGATCGCCGATCACGGTCTCGAGCAGATCGGCGCGCTGGACGATGCCGGCCTCGATCGTGCGCCATTCCTCGGCGTCGATCAGTAGCGGGACGGGCGAGAGCGGCCACGGCCGTTCCTCGCTTTCGCCGATGATTCGGAAGCCTGTGCCGATGTCCTCGGCATGCCGCTGGACCCGCTCGCGCGCCTGGCCGAGATCGTCGCCGGCGACCGCGGCGAGCTCCTCGAACATCGCGCTCCACGCCGGGTCGGCGTCGGTGGCGAGCACATCCCCGGTCAGCGCGCGCGCGCGATAGTCGGCGATCCAACGCGCGGCATGCGTAGCGGGGTCGAGCAACGAAGGCGCGGCAACCGTAGCCATCGAAATTCTCAAACCCCCAAAATAGCGCGGCCGACAAGGCCACAATCGCTTCGCAGGTGCAACCGACTAAAGCGGATTACGATCACAGATCGGGCAAAACCTGGTCCGCAACACCCCATCCGGCGAGATCGCGCGAGCCGGCGCGTGCGATCAGCTCGGCCGCATCGCGCACGCTCCAGCGCGCGGCCGTGTCGATGTCGCGCAGTTCGGTCCATGAGACCGGCGCGGCGACGGGCGCCCCGGCGCGGGCGCGAGCGACATAGGGCAGCACCGCGGTGGCGCCGCGCTGGTTGCGCAGCCAGTCGATGAAGATCCGCCCCTTGCGCTTGGCCTTGGACATGGTCGCGAGGAAGCGATCGGGCTCGGCCTCGCCGAGGGCGCGGGCGAAGCGGTCGGCGAAATCCTTGACCGCGGGCCACTCGGCCTGCGGGGTGAGCGGCACGACGACATGGACGCCCTTCCCACCCGACAGCATCGCGAAGCTCACGAGCCCGAGTTCGGCGAGATGTTCCTTCAAGTCCGCCGCGGCCTTTTTGACCACGTCGAAGCCGAGTTCCTCGTCGGGGTCGAGATCGAACACCATCCGGTCGGGCTGTTCGAGGCTGCCGACCGATGAGCCCCAGCCGTGGAATTCGATCGTCCCCATCTGGACGCAGGCGACCAGGCCATCGGCGTCGTCGACATAGAGATAGTCCTCGCTCGACCCGTCCTTCTCCTTGATCGGCACCTTGTGGACGTGGTCGCCCTTAAAGCTGCCGGCGTCGTGCTTCTGGAAGAAGCAGGTTTTCGCGCGGCCCTGCGGGCAGCGCACCAGGCTGATCGGGCGGTTGCCGGCGAAGGGGAGCATGATGGCGGACATCTGCGCATAATAGTCGGCGAGCTCGCCCTTGGTGACGTTCGACTCGGGAAAAATCACCCGGTCGCGGTTGCTGACCTTGATGTGGATTTCGGGGATGTGGATATCTGCCGCATCGACGGCCACCGGTGTCTCGGCGACGACGTCGCTCGCGGCCTTGTCCTCGCGCAGGCCGAGGAAACTCGAATGGCGCAGCACGCCGTCGGGTGTGGTCTCGGCATATGCGACTTCGGCGACGAGTTCGGGCTTGACCCAATGCGCGCCGCGGACGGCGGCGCGCGGCGCCTCCACCGTCGGCGTCTTGCGCTCGATCTTCTTCAATCGGTCGCTCAATTCCATCATGAAATCGGTGCTGAAGCCGGTTCCGACCTTGCCGGCATAGATGAGCCCGTTGGAACCGTTGAGCCCGAGCAGCAGCGAGGCGAAGCCGCGCGACTTCGCGCTCGCGGTCCAGCCGACGATGACGAATTCCTGGCGCTGCGTGCATTTGATCTTGAGCCACGCCTGCGTCCGCTTGCCGCGATACGGCGCATCGGCGCGCTTCGATACGACGCCTTCATAGCCTTCGCGGCACATCGTCTCGAACAGTTGCTCGCCCTGGCCGATGATATGCTCGGAATATTGGACGCGTGCGTCCGTCCCGTCGATCAGCGGCGCGAGCCGGTCTTTGCGCGCGCTGTTGGGGAGTCCGGTCAGGTCCTCACCGTCGAGCTGGAGCAGGTCGAAGGCGAAGAAGGTCATCTCGCCGCCGCTCGAAATGGCATTCTTGAGTGTCGAGAAATCGGGCTTGCCGTCCTTGAACGCGACGATCTCGCCGTCGAGCACTGCGGTCTTGGCGGGGAGCTTGGCGACGGCGTCGGCGATGGCCTGGAACTTGTCGGTCCAGTCGAGGCCTGAGCGGGTGAAGACCGTGGCCTTGCCCTTGGCGACCGCGATCAGCGCGCGATAGCCGTCGTATTTCACCTCGTGGAGCCATTGGTTTCCCGACGGCACCGCATCGACCAGCGTGCACAGCTGCGGCTCCACAAATCCTCCCTCGCGCAGCGGGGGAGGTGGCGAGCGCAGCGAGACGGAGGGGGCCTCGCCACGAGCGCCGCGCTTGGGTCGCCCCCCTCCACCACTCGCTGCGCGAGCGGTCCCCCTCCCCCGCTTCGCGGGGGAGGATTTAGAAGGTTTAGCCTCCGCAATCTCCGCCATCGTCCGCCCGGTCGCGACACTCGTCAGCCCGGTCTCGACCAACGTGTCGGTCCCGCCCGCCTCGGCATCGCCGACCTTGCCGAGCAGCCAGTTCTCGCCCTTCTCCTTGCCGCGCGGCTTGAGGCGGATCAGCATCCACTCGCCCTTCATCCGCTCGCCCTCGAGCACGAAGTGGAGATGGCCCTGCTCGATATCCTTCGCGCTTTTGCCCGCGATCGGCGCCCAGGTGCCGCTGTCCCACAGCATCACCGTGCCGCCGCCATATTCGCCCTGCGGGATCGTCCCTTCGAAATCGGCGTAGGAGAGCGGATGGTCTTCGGTGTGGACGGCGAGGCGCTTCTGGTCGGGATCGATGCTCGGGCCGCGTGTGACCGCCCAGCTCTTGAGCACGCCGTCGACTTCGAGGCGGAAGTCCCAGTGGAGGCGGGAGGCGTCGTGCTTCTGGACGATGAAGCGGTTGCCGTGGCCGGGGTCGAGCGTGCCCGCGGGCTCGGCGGTCTTCGCAAAATCGCGCTTGGCGTTATATTTGGCGAGCGGATCGGACGTCACGCCTCCCCTCCCTGGAAGGGAGGGGTCAGGGGGTGGGTCGGCCCGTTGTCGGACGGACCGCCCATTTCGGGGCGACCCACCCCCAACCCCTCCCTTCCAGGGAGGGGAGGAAGAAGACGCTCAAGCACGCTTCTTCGCCGGTGCGCTCTTGGCGGGCGTGGTTTTTGCCGTCGCCTTCTTCGCGCGCGCCTTCGCCGCCGCCGGCTTCTCCGTAACCTTCGCCGGCGCAGCACTCCCCATCGACTTGCGCAGTGCCGCCATCAGGTCGACCACGTTCGATCCCTTCACCGGCTTGCCGTCATCCTTCTCCTCGATGATCTTGCCACCCTTCGCCTTGCGCTTGCGCTCGACCAGATCCTTCAGCGCATCGACATAGCGATCGTGGAAATCCTGCGGGTGGAACGCGCCCGACTTCTTCTCGATCAGCGCCTCGGCCAGATCCATCAGATCGGCGTCGGGCGCATCCTCGGCGATATCGCGGAAATAGCCCTGCGCCTTGTGGACCTCATCGGCATAACGCAGCGTTTCGAGCACCATCCCGCGCCCGCACGGCTTGAGGCTGACGACATATTCGCGCCCGCGCATCGCGAGTTGCCCGAGCCCCACCTTCTTGGTCCGCCGCAGCGCCTCGCGCAGCACGATGAACGCCTCTTCCGCCAAATCGTCGGCAGGCACGACGAAATAGGGCTTCTCGTAATAGAGCACGTCGATCTCGCTCGCATCGACGAACTGCGTCAGTTCGAGCGTCTTCTTCGATTCGAGCTTCACCGCGTCGATCTCGTCCTGTTCGAGCAGGACATATTCGCCCTTCTCGAACTCGAAGCCCTTCATGATCTCGTCGACGTCGACCGGGCCGACGCCGGTGACGACCTTCTCGTAATGGATCGGCTTGCCGGTCGGTTCGTGGATCTGCTTGAAGCTCACCGCCGCGCCCGATTTGGTCGCCGAATAGATCTCGACAGGGATCGAGACCAGAGCGAGCCGGATCTGCCCCTGCCAATATGCGCGTGCGGCCATGCGGTTAGATCCTTCGTTTCGAAGCCGATTCGATAGCGCAACAATCCTTCAGCACCGAAGTCGTTCCGTTTTCTCGACAGCGCCGCCCCGCGATCGTAAAGCGCAGCGATGGCCGACGATCCCTTCCAGCTGTTCGACACGTGGTACGCCGAGGCGCGCACGAGCGAGATCAACGATAGCAATGCGATGGCGCTCGCCACCGCCGATGCGGACGGGCGACCGTCGTCGCGAATGGTGCTGCTCAAGGGCCATGGGCCCGACGGCTTCGTCTTCTACACCAACCGCGGTAGCCGCAAGGCAGGCGAGCTCGACGCGAACCGCCACGCCGCACTGCTGTTCCACTGGAAATCGCAGCGCCGCCAGATCCGCATCGAAGGCAGCGTCGCGCGCGCGACCGATGCCGAATCGGACGCCTATTTCGCCAGCCGCGGCCGCGATTCGCAGCTCGGCGCCTGGGCTTCGGACCAGTCGCGCCCGCTCGACGATAGCGCCACCTTCGAGGCACGTTTTGCCGAGATGCAGGCGAAGTTCGAAGGCCAGGACGTGCCGCGCCCGCCCTTCTGGGGCGGCTACCGTGTCACCCCGGCGGTCATCGAGTTCTGGCAGGACCGCGCGCACCGGCTCCACGAGCGCCGCGTTTTCACCCGCACGCCCGACGGCTGGAGCGAAGGATTGCTCTACCCATGACCGAAGACCAGCGCCGCGCCATCCCGCATACCGTCCGCGCCGCGCTTGCGAGCGTGGCAATGGCGTGCGGCCTGATCGCGCTCAAAACCTATGCCGCCTGGTCTACGGGCTCGGTCGCGATGCTCGGCAGCCTCGCCGATTCGGGGCTCGACCTGCTCGCCAGCCTCGTGACGCTCTACGGCGTGCGCCTCGCCGCGCAGCCGGCCGACCACGACCATCGCTTCGGGCACGGCAAGGCCGAGGCGCTTGCGGCTTTGTTCCAGGTCATGCTGATCACCGCGTCGGCCGCGGGCATCGCGTGGCGCGCGGTAATGGCGCTCGGCAGCAAGGAGCCGACGCAGGGCGCCGAATTCGGCATCGGTGTTTCGGTGATCGCGATCGTCGCGACGATGGTGCTGCTCGCCTATCAGCGCAGCGTGATCCGCCGCACCGGATCGGTCGCGATCGTCGCCGACAACGTCCATTATCAGTCCGACGTGCTGCTCAACGGCTCGGTGATCATCGCGCTGGTGCTCGACCAATATCTCGGCTGGCACAGCGCCGATCCGATCTTCGGCATCATCATCGCGCTGTGGCTCGCCTTCGGGGCGTTCCGCGCCTCGTCGAGCGCGATCGACCAGCTGATGGACAAGGAATGGCCCGAAGACATGCGCCGCGACTTCATCGAAGTCGCCGCGCGCCAGCCCGGCATCAAGGGTATCCACGATTTCCGCACGCGCCACTCGGGCTCGCACGATTTCGCGCAGTTCCACATGGAGGTCGCGCGCGACATCACCGTCGCGCAGGCGCATCTCGTCGTCGAAGGCGTCGAGCGCGCGCTGCGCCAGGCGTTTCCCAAGGTCGAACTGCTGATCCATCTCGATCCAGAGGGGCATGTCGATACCGACAACCCGCTGGTCGAAGCCGACGTCACCCCCCACTGGTTCGGGAAGCGCGCATGAGACTGCCGATCGTCCAAATCGACGCGTTCGCGAGCGAAGCCTTCAAGGGCAATCCGGCGGCGGTGATGCCGCTCGCCGCCTGGCTCGACGATGCAGTGCTGCAGGCGATCGCGGCCGAGAACAACCTCAGCGAAACCGCCTTCATCCTCCCCGACGCGAGCGGCGCCGCCGATTTCGAGCTGCGCTGGTTCACCCCGACCAACGAAGTCGTGCTGTGCGGCCATGCGACGCTGGCGAGCGGGCATTTCGTGCTGTCGAGCGACCCCGAGCGCGATGCTGTCACCTTCCGCACGCGCAAGGCCGGGATCCTGACCGTCACGCGCGCGGGCGACAGCTATGAGCTGGCGCTGCCGGCATGGGCCCCTGCCCCCAAGCCGCTGCCGCACATCGTCGCTGGGCTCGGACTCGACTCGGCGGTCGAGACGCTGTGGCACCCGCATCGCTATGCGCTGATCGTGCTCGAGCATGCCGACCAGATCCGCGCGCTCGATCCCGATTTCCGGCTGCTCGGCCGCCCGTCGGGCGCCGACCCCGCAAGCGGCGCCGATGCCGAGGTCGACGTGCTGACGATCGTCACCGCGCCCGGCGACGACACCGACGTGATCAGCCGCGTCTTCGCCCCCGGTGCCGGCATCGACGAGGATCCGGTGACGGGCTCGGCGCATGCCGTGATGACGCCCTATTGGGCCGCTCGCCTCGGCCGCGATCGCTTCACGGCGTACCAAGCGAGCGCGCGCGGCGGGCATCTGACCTGCCGGCTCGACGGCGAGCGTGTCGTGCTCGGCGGATCGTGCGTCACGGTGATGGAGGGCACGTTCTTACTTAGCTGAGGGTGCAAACCGTGGTATAGCGGGGCCTCATCACCGATCCTGCCGCGAGCGGGATGGTGACAGTGGGCCGGGAATGCCCCCGCTTGGAGCGCCAAGGGCCTGCCATGATACCGCTGTACGACATCGACTATTCGCTCAAGCGCGAGATCGCCGAACGCGCCGCGAGCGCGAAAGCCATGGATCCAACCGCGCGAGCCGCACACGCAGAGCTCGCGGACCGCTACGCCGACCGCGCCTGGGGCGCGCGCGAGGCACGCCGTACGGATAGCGGCCTCAAGTGCCGAGCGGTGCCGCCGGCACGATGGGGGCATAGCGGCGTAGCGGCGACGCACTTGGGCTCTTCACGCTACGGTGCCGCCTGATGCACGCGCCGGCTGTCAGATGGCACCTCGGCACGCTCGAACATGCCGTAATCGCGCGCCACTTCGGCGACGCGGAGCCGATAGTCGGCGAACACGTCGGTTCGCCCCTGCGCTTGGGTGGCGCGGTGCGTCGCGGTGTTGCGCCATTGCGCGACGGCCTGCTCGTCCCGAAAGAACGAAAGCGACAGCAGCTTGCGCGGATCGCCCAGACTCTGGAACCGCTCGACCGAAATGAAGCCGTCGACAGCCTTGAGGTCCTTTGCCAGCGCCGCAGCGAGATCGAGATACTGCGCCTTGCGGCCTTCTGCGGGGACGACCTCGAAAATCACCGCGATCATCCCGTCACCAGGGGCGCATGGGGCGTGGAGGCCAGTCGCAAAAAGATGCGGTCCTCGCGCGTGATGAAGCGCTCGCGCTTGGCGAACGCGTAATTCTCGCGACCAAGCGGATCGTCTCGCAATCGCGCGCGATACGCTTCGTACGCCGCCAGATCGGCCACCGAGTAGACACCGTAAGCGGTGGTGGCGGACCCTTCCGCCGGCGCGAAATACCCGATCAGATCCGCACCGCAGCGTGGGATGGCTTCGCCCCAAGTACGAGCGTAATGCTCGAAGGCGTCGACGCGGTACGGGTCGATTTCGTATCGTATGAAGCATGTCAGCATCGTCGTGTCTCCTGTCGGCCACCGCGATCTAGCCGCCCACACGGCCTCGACGCTTCGAGCGCGATCGAAGCATGCATGTCGGGAACGTGGTACCCCGGCGTATCTCGAGAGGAGTGCCGCATGCTCACGACCAACGCCTTCGCGGGCATCGCCGCGCTGGTCGGCGATCCGGCGCGCGCCAGCATGCTGGTCGCACTGATGGATGGGAGGGCGCTCACCGCGACCGAACTCGCCACTGTCGCCGGCGTGACCCCACAGACGGCAAGCAGTCATCTCGCCAAGCTGGTGGCGGGGGAGCTGCTTGCGGTCGAGCGCCAGGGCCGCCACCGGTACCACCGCGTTGCGACGCCTGCGATCGCGCAGATGATCGAATCGATGATGGCCGTCGCCGCGACCGGGGCGATCGCGCGACATCGCCCGCTCCGGACCGGCCCGAGGGATGTCATGATGCGGCGGGCCAGGACGTGCTACGATCATCTGGCCGGGCGCGTGGCGGTCGGGATCGCCGACCGGATGATCACGCGCGGCGAGATCAGGCTGGGCGCAGACGGTGGCGAAGTCACCGAGCGGGGCACGGACCTGTTGCGAAGCCTCGGCATCGAAATCCCCAGGGCAGCTGGCCGGCGTGGCGGCCGAGCCTTTTGTCGGCCTTGCCTCGACTGGAGCGAGCGTCGCCCGCACATTGCCGGGGCGGTCGGTAAAGCCTTGCTCGCGCATTCGATCGACACGCTATGGCTCCGTCCGATCGCAGGGTCGCGCGCAGTGATCGTGACTCCGCTCGGTCGCGATACGTTGACCCGCCTGTTCGGGCTGGCACCCGACATCTGGGACGATCCGACCTGACCGTCGCGGCGGCGTTTGGGAACGCTGATCCATCCTTGAAGGCGAACCAGAGCCGGACGCGGCGCAACGACTCGAACCGCCGCCCTGCTGCTCCCGCCCCCGCCGGCGCGCTTACGCCGGGACCAGCGCGCTCTCGGTCTCCTCGATCCAGCCGCCGCCCAGCACCCGGTCGCCGGCATAGAGCACCGTCGCCTGCCCCGGCGCGACGCCATATTCGGGCGCGTCGAAGACCACGCGATCGCCATCGAAATGCGCCGCGACCGGCTTGGCGAGCGAGCGCACCTTGGCGGTCATCGGCCCGCGATAGTCGCCCGCAAGCCAGTTGACCCCGCTCAGCCGCGCCGCGCTCACCCCTAACGCCGCCTTCGGTCCCACCACGACGCGCTTCGCCGCAGCGTCGAGCCGGATGACGTAGAGCGGCTCGGGCGTACCGCCGATCTCGAGCCCGCGGCGCTGGCCGACAGTGAAGTGGATCAGCCCGCGATGCTTGCCGAGCACGCGCCCGGTCTCGTCGACGATCTCGCCGCTGGTATCGGCATCGGGCCGCAGTTTCTTGACGAGCGAGGCGTAATCGCCGTCGGGCACGAAGCAGATGTCCTGGCTGTCGGGCTTGCCCGCCACACCCAAGCCCAGCTCGGCCGCCAGTTCGCGCACGCGCGGCTTGGGCATCGCGCCGAGCGGGAAGCGCAGGTAATCGAGCTGCGCCTGCGTCGTCGCGAACAGGAAATAGCTCTGGTCGCGCGCCGGGTCGGCGGCGCGGTGGAGTTCGGCCCCGCCCGGCCCCTCGACTCGGCGCACATAATGCCCCGTTGCCAGGCAGTCCGCGCCGAGATCGCGTGCGGCGGCGAGCAGATCGGTGAATTTCGGTCCCATGTTGCACTGGATGCACGGAATCGGCGTGCGCCCGGCGAGATAATCGTCCGCGAAGCGATCGATCACCTGGTCGCGGAAGCGCGACTCATGATCGAACACATAATGCGCGATGCCGAGTCGGTCGCAGACACTGCGCGCATCGCGAATGTCGCGCCCCGCACAGCACGAGCCCGCGCGCCCGATCGCTTCGCCATGGTCGTAGAGCTGGAGCGTGATGCCGATCGTCTCGGCCCCGGTCCGAGCGGCGAGTGCCGCCACGACCGAGCTGTCGACGCCGCCCGACATCGCCACGACGATGCGCTTGCCCGCCAGATCGGCGCCCAGTTGAAATTCACCTGTATCCATGCCCCGCCAGATAGGCGTTCGCCCGCCGCGATGCAAAAGTATCGAAAAGATCTTCGGCGGCTTTACCTGCCCTTTAGGACCTTGCCCGTACAGCATCCCTTCGAACCACAATCGGATGTGCTGCGTGGACCTGAATTTCGCCCGATTTGAAGCCGACGCCACCGTCGTGGCGCTCCCGCCCGACCTGGCCGTGCTGATGGTCGGAGTCGCGGCGCGCCAGGCGGCAAGCCCGACGGCGATGATCCAGGCGCATCTTCCACCCGTGCACAGCATGCCCGATTGGTTCGCCCCCGCGCACGGCTGCTTCAACCTGGCTGTTGCACGGCTGATCGCAACCCCCGTCTGCGGGGCCCAGGAATGAAGATGTTGTTTACCGAGCCGCTTTAGCCGGCGTTCAAGTCCGCCGGCGTAAAGCCGTTACTGAGATGACGGGGTCCCCCGCCCCACACGAGGTTTCAACGATGATCGAAAACCAGAAGATCCGCCCAGCCAAGGTGATCGGACCGCTCGGAGAGCCGCTGACGCTCGAATCGCTCCCCCCGCCCGAGACGACGCGCTGGGTTGTGCGCCGCAAGGCGGAGGTCGTGGCAGCGGTCAATGGCGGCCTGCTGACCGTCGACGAAGTCTGCGAACGCTACGGCCTGACGGTCGAGGAATTCGCCGGCTGGCAGCGCGCGATCGATCGCTCGGGCATGCCCGGCCTGCGCGTCACGCGGATCCAGCATTACAAGTCGCTCTACGAGCGCCAGCAAAAATATTGAGGTGATCGGCGTCGGCTCAGACCGGCCCCGGAACAAAGTTTGCCAGTCGTGAGTCTTACCCCCGTATCCCGGATGCACCCGGGCAAATGGAGGGTAAGATGATCGGTCTCATTGTTTGGCTTATAGTCGGTGGCGTCTGCGGTTGGCTTGCCAGCATGGTGATGCGGACCGATGGTCAGCAGGGCATCATCCTGAATATCGTCGTCGGCATTATTGGTTCGGTGATCGCGTCGTTCCTGTTCGGCGCCGGGATCAACCAGGTCGTTACTATCACGACGTTCCTGTATTCGCTGATCGGTGCAATCATCCTGCTGGCGATCGTCAATCTGATCCGTCGCGGTACTGTCCGCTAAACCTAGCGACAGACTGGCAAATGGGCCGCCGGGAGCAATCCCGGCGGCCTTTTTGTCATTTCAGCAGGAAACGCACCGCGAGCGTCACCGATACGTCGGTCTCGCCGGCGCTGATCTCGGTCGACGGCGCCGCCTTGGCGCGCGCCATGAACACCATCGGCGGTTGCGCGCCGCCATCGTTTGCGCCGCTCTCGGTGATCGACACGACTCGCACCACGCTCAGCCCCGCCGCCTTGGCGTAGAGCTGCGCGCGGGCGGTCGCGATCTTGACCGCCGAGATGCGCGCTTCGTCGAGCGCGGCGTCGGGCTGGTCGAGCGACAGGCTCGGGCCGTCGATCTGGTTGGCCCCCTGCGCGACGAGCGCATCGAGGATCGCGCCCGACTTCGCCACGTCGCGGAAGCGGATCGCGACGCTGTTCGACGCCTGATAGCCCGTCACCACGGGCGCCTGGCCGTCGGCATAGCGATATTGCGGGCTGAGCGAGACGTTGGCGGTCCGGATATCGCGCGCCGCCACGCCTGCCTGCTTCAGCGCGGCGAGCACGCGCGCCATTCGGCTGGCATTGTCGGTCAGCGCAGCGGCGGCGGTCTGGCCCTGCGTCATCACCCCGGCGCGGATCGTCGCGATGTCGGGCACGCGGCTGGTGCGGCCCTCGGCCGAAATGTCGAGCAGCGTGCCATCGGCGAGGACGGTCGGCACGGCTGGCACGGTCTGCGCCGAGGCGGCGCCGGCGGCCAGGATCAGCGCAGGCGCGAGAAGAAGGAAGGTCGAACGCATATCATACTCCCGGTGTTCGGAGCCGGTCGGCCCCTTGCCCGATGCTGTGCCAGCTCTTGTGGCAACGGGCGATGAACGATGCGGACCGGATGCCACGGTGTTGCCATTGCGCCACCGCCCCGACCTATTTCGCGCCGCGTCGCCATTCATGTCGCGATCGTGCTGCAGCGCGAAACGATGTTGCCGTGATGCGGTGCGATCTTGTTGCGAAACGTGGCGAATCGCGGCATTGACCTGCGCATGTAACGGCCCCCTTGAGGTCGGTGATGTATTTCGATAACACAGTGGTGGAAGAGGGTCGTCGGCTCGGGTCGGCGGCGCTAGGCGAGACCTACCGGGTCGAGCCGAGGGGTCGGGCCAAAAGGTCGGGGATATGACGCAGATGCAATATGAGACGCGGACGATCGGTACGGAAGACGTCATCGCGCTGCCCGGCGAGCCTGCGCCGCGCGGGCCGCGCTGGGGTCTGATCGCGGGAATCGTCGTCGCTGTGCTCGCGATCGTGATCCTCGGATACGTCTTCTTCGGCCACCGTGCGACTGCGCCGCAAAAGGCGACCGAGCAGCTGCCGCTCGTCTCGGTCGTCGTGCCCGGCCGGTCGGCGGTGGCGCGCACCGTCACCGCGACGGGGTCGCTCGCCGCGCGGCGCGAGATGCCGATCGGCGTGTCGGGCGAAGGCGGCATCGTCACGCGCGTGCTCGTCGAGCCCGGCCAGTGGGTCGAAAAGGGCCAGGTGCTCGCGCAGGTCGATCGCTCGGTCCAGACGCAGACCGCGGCGTCGCTCGCCGCGCAGATCAAGGTCTCGCAGGCCGATGCGACGCTCGCCCAGTCCGAGCTCGACCGAGCCAAGCAGCTCGTCTCGCGCGGCTTCATCTCGCGTGCCGATATCGAGACCAAGACCGCCACGCGCGACGCAGCGTTTGCACGCGTCAAGGTCGCGCAGGCGCAGCTCGCGCAGCAGCAGGCGAGCAACGGCCGGCTCGACGTTCGCGCGCCTGCCCGCGGTCTCGTGCTCACGCGCAGCGTCGAGGCGGGTCAGGTCGTCAGCGCCGGTGCGGGCGTGCTGTTCCGCATGGCCGAGGGCGGCCAGCTCGAACTGCGCGCGCAGGTCAGCGAGAACGATCTGCGCGGACTGCATGTCGGATCGCAGGCGCGCGTCACCCCGGTCGGCGGCGCCACGGTGTTCACCGGCGAAGTGTGGCAGGTCTCTCCCGTGATCGACCCGACGACCCGCCAGGGCATCGCGCGCATCGCGCTCAACTACGATCCCGCGCTGCGCCCCGGCGGCTTCGCCTCGGCGGCGATCGTTGCGGGGACGACCAACGTTCCCGAACTCCCCAACGCCGCGATCCAGAGCGACGACAAGGGCAATTACGTGTATGTCGTTGGTCCCGACGACAAGCTCGTCCGGCGTTCGATCAAGGTGGGTGAAGTGTCCGACAGCGGCGTAGCGATTACCGACGGTCTCAACGGCACCGAGAAAGTCGTGCAGTCGGCGGGCGCGTTCCTGAATGCCGGGCAGAAGGTCAAGCCAACGCTGGTGACGGCGGATATGGCGAACAAGAGGTAGGTCGATGAACTTCCGGAACATCTCGGCCTGGTCGATCCGCAACCCGGTTCCGTCGATCGTGCTGTTCTTCATGCTGACGATCGCCGGGATCGTCAGCTTCACGCGGCTCGACGTCAACAACCAGCCCGACATCGATTTTCCGGTCGTCATCATCGACATCACCCAGCCCGGCGCCGCGCCGACCGAGCTCGAGACGCAGGTCACGCAACGCGTCGAGGCCGCGGTCCGCTCGCTCCAGGGCATCGACGAGATCGACTCGACCGTCACCGAGGGCGATTCGCAGACGATCGTCCAGCTCAACATCGGCACGCCGATCGACCGCGCAGTCGAGGACGTCCGCTCGGCGATCGCGCAGATCCGCAGCAACCTGCCCGACGGCATCCTCGAGCCGCAGATCATGCGCGCCAACACCACCGGCCAGGATCTGGCGAGCTACGCCGCAATCACCACCGACATGACGGTCGAGCAGCTCAGCTGGTACATCGACAATGACGTCGCCAAGGAATTGCTGTCGGTGCCGGGCCTCGCCACGGTCAGCCGCAACGGCGGCGTCGATCGCGAGATCCGCGTCATCCTCGACCCGCTCAAGCTCTCGTCGCAGGGGCTGACCGCGAGCGCGGTCAACCAGCAGCTGCGTCAGGTCAATCTCAACGCCGCGGGCGGACGCGCGCAGCTTGCCGGCTCAGAACAATCGGTCCGCGTGCTTGGCAATGCGCAGACCGCCTACGATCTCGGCCAGGTCCAGATCGCCACCGGCACCGGTCGCACGATCAAGGTCGCCGATCTCGGCCGCGTCGAGGATCTCTATGCCGAGCAGCGCTCGGCCTCCGAGCTCAACGGCCGCCAGGTACTGAGCTTCGATTTCCAGCGCGCCAAGGGCTATTCGGACGTCACGGTCTACCACGAAGCCGAAAAGAAGCTCGCCGCGCTCGAGGCGCGCAATCCCAAGGTGCATTTCAAGCGCATCTCGGACAGCGTGAAATATACCAAGGCGCAATATGACGCCGCGATGGAAGCGATGGTCGAGGGCGCGTTCCTCGCGGTCGTGATCGTCTTTATCTTCCTGCGCGACTGGCGCTCGACGATCATCTCCGCGCTCGCGATCCCCCTCTCGGCGATCCCGACCTTCTGGGTCATGGATCTGCTCGGCTTCACGCTCAACAACATGACGCTGATGGCGCTGAGCCTGGTCGCGGGCGTGCTGGTCGACGATGCGATCGTCGAGATCGAGAATATCGTGCGCCACATGCGGATGGGCAAATCCGCCTATCAGGCATCGATCGACGCCGCCGACGAGATCGGCCTCGCGGTGCTCGCGACGACGATGGCGATCGTCGCGGTGTTCCTGCCGGTCGGCCTGATGCCGGGCGTGTCGGGCCAGTTCTTCAAGAATTTCGGCCTGACCGTCGTCGCCTCGGTGCTGATGAGCCTTGCCGTCGCCCGCCTCATCACGCCGATGCTCGCCGCCTATTTCCTCAAGGCGCACGGCCAGGCCTCGCACGGCGAGGGGTGGCTGATGGACCGCTACATGGGGATCCTGAAGTGGACCTTGCTCCACCGCTGGTCGGCCGTCGTCGGCGGCGCGACCGCGTTCGGCGCGACGATCGCGCTGTTCATGGTCATCCCCTCGACCTTCCAGCCGCTGCGCGATTCGGACTCGAGCGTCGCGCAGATCGACATGGTGCCGGGCACCACGCTTGCCGAAACCAAGGCGGTGGTGCGCAAGGTCGCCGATTTCCTGCAGAAGCAACCGAGCGTCGAATCGGTCTATTCGCGCGCCTTTGTCGGCAACGGTCGCGTCACCGCGATCTTCAAGCCCAAGGAAGAGCGCAAGATGAAGAGCTATGAGTTCGAACGCGCGCTTGCGCCCGAACTCCAGCTGATACCCGATGCCCGCGTCTCGTTCCGTTCGTCGAGCGGCTGGGGCGGCGGTGGCCGTGCGCTGACCGTCACGCTCGGCGGCGACGATCCCAAATTGCTCGCCGAGACGGGCGCGAAGATCGTCCAGCAGATGTCGACGCTGTCCGACGTGGTCGCGCCGCGCATCTCGGGCGATCTCAAGCGGCCCGAGCTCGTCATCACGCCGCGGATGGATCTCGCCGCGACGATGGGCGTGACGACCGCATCGCTGTCGAACGCGATCCGCCTCGCGACGCTTGGCGATATCGACCAGAACAGCGCGAAATTCTCGCTGTCGGATCGTCAGATCCCGATCCGCGTCGCGCTCGACCAGGATTCGCGCCAGCGGCTGTCGACGATCCAGAACCTGCCGGTCGCGACCGCGACGGGCGGTTCGGTGCCGCTCAACGTCGTCGCCGATATCGGCTTCGGCGCCGGGCCGACCAAGATCGAACGCGTCGCGCAGCAGCGCCAGTTGACGATCGGCGCCGATCTCGCGCCGGGCGTCGTCAGCGGCACCGCGCAGGAAGAAATCCACCGGCTGCCAATCATGAAGAACCTCCCGCTCGGCGTGAAGGAACTCGTGCTCGGCGAATCGAAGTGGCAGGTCGAGCTGATCCAGAACTTCATCATCGCGCTGATCGCGGGCGTCTTCCTGTTGTTCGCGGTGCTGGTGCTGCTCTACCGCCGCCTGCTGCCGCCCTTCGTCAACGTTATCTCGCTTGCGGTCGCGCCGCTCGGCGGGCTGATCGGCCTGGCGGTGACCGGCATGCCGATCTCGATGCCGGTCTATATCGGCATCATCATGCTGCTCGGCATTGTCGCCAAGAACTCGATCCTGCTGATCGACTTCGCGCTCGAGGAGATGAACAAGGGCGTCGACAAGGTCACCGCGATCATCGACGCCGGGCACAAGCGCGCGCAGCCGATCGTGATGACCACGGTCGCGATGGTCGCGGGCATGATGCCGACCGCACTCGCGCTGACCGGCGACGGATCGTCGCGCGTGCCGATGGGCATCACCGTGATCGGCGGGCTGACGATGTCGACCGTGCTGACGCTGCTGATCACACCGGCGCTGTTCAGCCTCGCGGTGGGCGTCGAGGCACGCGTCGGGCCGTATCTACGCCGCAACCTGCTGACCTATCGCCCCGGCGACGATCTCGGCCCGCTGATCGAGAACCACCCTGCGGGCGGCCCTGCCCTCCCAGGCGCACCGCCGCGGATCGTCTATCAGGGCGAGGGACCGCATCCTGCGGAGTAAAGGGGCACACGGTCCCCCTCCCCTTCAGGGGAGGGGCTAGGGGTGGGGAAGTGGCACGCTCGGATCACGCACGCCACGCCGCTGCAACGCCAGATGCGCGGCACGGCCCCACCCCAACCCCTCCCCTGAAGGGGAGGGGCTTTGACTAAGAGGCCGCTTTCCGCTTGAACTATCGCGCCGCTCGGGGATTGGTCGCGCTATGAGCCGTACCCGTCCCCCGCGCACTTCCGAAGCCCCGCCCGCCGGCCTTGTCCGGATGCGCTGGATCGCCGGAGGGTTGCTGGTCGTCATGGCGGCGACCTTCCTCGTCACGCGCGCTTATGCGCCGACCTATCCCGCGCTCGGCTTCGTCCGATCCTTTGCCGAGGCCGCGATGGTCGGTGGCCTTGCCGACTGGTTCGCGGTGACCGCTTTGTTCCGCCATCCGCTCGGGCTGCCGATCCCGCACACCGCGATCATCCCGCGCAACAAGGATCGCATCGGGACGACGCTCGCCGCGTTCCTGCGCGACAATTTCCTGATCCCCGGCGTCGTCGCGCGGCGGATGCGCCGCGTCGATGTCGCGGGCGCAGCAGGCCGCTGGCTCGCCAACCCGCCCGGCGGCGACGGGCGGATCCGGCGCGGCGCGGCGGGGCTCGCGACACACATGCTCGAGGCGTTCGACCAGCAGCGGCTCGGTGGCATGGTCAAGGCCGGGATCGGCGCGCGGCTGCGTGCGCTCGACGTCTCGCCGTTGCTCGGCCAGGCGCTCACCGCGGCGATCGCCGAGGATCGCCACCTCCCGCTGCTCGACGGGATCGTCAAATGGGGCGCCCGGCTGCTCGCCGCGAACGAGCTGGTGATCCGCCAGATGGTGTCCGACCGCGCCGGCAACATCATGCGCTGGACCGGGCTCGACGAGACGCTCGCCACCAAGATCATCGATGGTCTCAACGGGCTGCTGACGGGCATCGCCGAGGATCCCGAGCACCCGTTGCGCGCCAAGGCCGAGGAAGCGCTGGCGACGCTGGCGCACGATCTCGTCCACGATCCCGAGATGCGCGCGCGTGTCGCGGCGGTGAAGGGCGAGATCATCGACAATCCCGCGATGCAGCGCTGGCTCGACGGGCTGTGGGAGCAGGCGCGCGGCGGAATGCTGCGGATCGCGCGCAACCCCGACAAGCTGCTCGCCGGGCCGGTCGGCGACGCGCTGCGGCAATTGGGCGGCACGTTGCAGACCGACCCGAAACTGCGCCGCACGATCAACCGCTTCGTCCGCCGCACGGTGGTCGGCATGGCCGCCGATTATGGCGACGCGATCGTGCGGCTGGTGTCGGAAACAATCCAGGGCTGGGATGCCGGCACGATCACGCGGCGGCTCGAAAATGCGGTCGGGCGTGACCTGCAATATATCCGCGTCAACGGCACGCTTGTCGGCGGCCTTGTCGGCCTCGTTATCCACGGCGTGGACGTGGCGCTTTAAGCTCGCGCGCGTTTACTGATAGCGCAGGCGGTTTTCAAACCCCGTGTTGGTCTTGGTCATCTTGACCAGCTTCCTGAGATAGCCGCGCACCTCGCGCTCGAAGCGGCGATCGTCATGCGCGCCGGCATGGCGATACTCATCCTGATCGAGCAGGCCCTTGAGGCGTGCGGCAAAGCGCGTCTGGTCGTTCGTCGCATCGTCCGCCTTGAGCGCGCGGCACACGAACTCTTCGGCCGCCGCCTTGTCCGAATCGCCCTCCGCCGAGCGACCTTGCCGGTCGGCGATGGCCTGGTCGCTACGCGCGGCCTCGAATCGGCTCTCGAGCCATTTGCGGACCATGGCGCCGTCCCACGCGGTCTCCACGCTCATCGCGTCCAATCCTCGACTCGCCATTTGCGCTCCCACGCCATCGCCCGCAATTGCGTGTGCGGGTTGGTCGCGATCGCGACATCGGCCCAGTTGAACGACGGTTCGTCCGAGACGTGGTCCGAATAGAAGCGCACCACGGCGTCCGAACGCGCGATCCCCTGCCCCGCCAGCCACGCCTCGATCATCGCGAGCTTGGCCGGGCCGTAGCAATTCTCTCCGGCGATCTGCGGCAGGATCGCCCCACCCTCGCGAACCGCGCGAGTCGCGATCACCGCCTCGAAGCCGAGCCGCGCGGCGATCGCCTCGGCATAGAAGCCATACGACGCCGTCGCCAGCACGAGCCGATGGCCCGCCGCCCGATCCTCGGCGATCTGCGCGAGCGCGCCGGCATAGATGCCCGATTCGACAATATGCTCGGCAAAGCGGTCCGCGGCACGCGCCGCGACCGCTTCCGGAAGCCGCGGCCCGAGCAAAAGTGCGTGCGTGATTTCCTTGAGGCGTGCGCGCCCGACCAGCCTTGCGACATAGCCGAGCGTCGCCAGCGCAGCGACGGGCAGCAAGGCGAGTCGCCACGGCGATTCGACCGTCGCGGTCCGCACGAGGAACGACGTCCAAGTCGGCGCGTAAGTGATTGTCTTGTCCATATCATAGACGGCAAAGTGATGCATTCACGCGCCATACGCCGCAGGAGCCTTGCCGATCCAGCCCGATTGCATCACAGAAGGCGATAGATGACCGAAATGGCCGCCTTCTCCAACGATACCGACGTCGTTCGCTTCACCGGTAGCCTGTCCCTGGCGAAGATCGGTGACCTGCCCGAGCGGCTGCGCGCCTATGACGGAAAGGTGTCGAGCGTCGATCTCAGTGGCATCGAGCGGATCGATACCGTCGGGGCATGGCTCGTCCACCGCTTTGCCGCCGAACATGATGCCGAGATCACCGGTCTCGATGCCGATGGCGAACATTTGCTGAAACAGGTTGCCGCCGCCGATCAGCCGGTCGCGATGCGGCCTGCCACCAAGGGCACGTTTACCCGGATGGTCGGCGAGATCGGCGATGCGGTGGTGACGACCGGGCACACGCTCTACGGCCTGCTCGGCTTCCTCGGCGCCACGCTGATCGCCTTCTGGCAGGTCGCGACGCACCCCAAGCGATTCCGCTTCAACGCGGTGGTCCAGCGGTTCGAAGTCGTCGGCGTCAATGCGCTGGCGATCGTCGGGCTGATGAGCTTCCTGATCGGCATCGTCATCGCGCAGCAGGGCGCGGTGCAGCTTCAGCAGTTCGGCGCTGAATTCCTCACGATCAACCTGGTCGGGCGAATCACGCTGCGCGAGCTCGGCGTGCTGATGACTGCGATCATGGTCGCGGGCCGTTCGGGCTCGGCGTTTGCCGCGCAGATCGGCACGATGAAGCTGACCGAGGAAGTCGATGCGATGCGCACGATCGGCGTCTCGCCGATGGAGGCGCTGGTGCTGCCACGCGTGCTCGCCACCGTCATCATGATGCCGCTGCTCGGCATGTACGCCTCGATCGTGACGATCATCGGCGGCGGACTGCTCTGCTGGATCACGCTCGGCATTCCGCCGGTGACCTTCATCCAGCGCTTGCGCGAAGTCGTACCGATCACCGATCTCTACGTTGGGCTCGTCAAGGCGCCGGTGTTCGGGCTGATCATCGCGGTTGCGGGGTGTTTCCAGGGGATGCTGGTCGAGAGCGACGCCGAACAGGTCGGCACCCGGACGACCGCCGCGGTCGTCCAGGCGATCTTCCTCGTGATCGTGATCGATGCGTTCTTCGCGGTCTTCTTCACTTCGATCGGCTGGATATGACGCAGACCGAACGCAACGGCAAAAAGCAGGGCGACGACGTCATCGTCGTGCGCGGGCTCAAGAACGGCTTTGGCGAGCAGATCGTCCATGACGGGCTCGACCTGAACGTGCGGCGCGGCGAGATCTTCGGCGTGGTCGGCGGGTCGGGCACCGGCAAATCGGTGCTGATGCGCTCAATCATCGGGTTGCAGACCCCGATGGCGGGCGAGATCGAAGTGTTCGGCGAATCGACTATCGAGCGTGAGGAAATCGAACTCACCGATCTGACCAAGCGTTGGGGCGTGCTGTTTCAGGGCGGCGCCTTGTTCTCGACGCTGACCGTCGCGGAGAACGTCCAGGTCCCGCTCCGCGAATTCTATCCCGATCTCGATTCGGCGCTGCTCGACGAGATCGCCGCCTACAAGGTGGTGATGACGGGCCTGCCTGCCGATGCAGGCCCCAAATTCCCGGCCGAACTGTCGGGCGGGATGCGCAAGCGTGCCGGTCTCGCCCGCGCGCTCGCGCTCGACCCCGAATTGCTGTTCCTCGACGAGCCGACCGCGGGGCTCGATCCGATCGGCGCGGCGGCGTTCGACGAACTGACCGCTTCGCTGCAGAAGACGCTCGGGCTGACGGTGTTCCTGATCACGCACGATCTCGATACCCTCTACGCGATTTGCGACCGCGTCGCGGTGCTTGCCGACAAGAAGGTGATCGCGGTCGGGACTATCGACGAACTGCTCGCGCTGGACCATCCGTGGATCCAGGAATATTTCAAGGGACCGCGCGGCCGCGCCGCGACTGCGACGATCCAGCATAACAAAGACGTGGCGAAAGCTGAGGGCACAAGCTGATGGAAACCCGCTCGAACCATGTGTTGGTCGGCACCGTCGTGCTGATCCTGCTCGCAGTCATGCTGCTATTCCTCGTGTGGATCGCGCGCTGGGGCACTGCGTCCGACAAGGAATATGACATCTTCTTCAAGCAGTCGGTCGACGGCCTGGCAAAGGGTTCGGCGGTCGCCTTCTCAGGCGTGCCCTCGGGGCAGGTCAAGGAAATCACGCTGTGGAAGCCCGATCCCCAGCTGGTCCGCGTGCGCATCAGCGTCAATCCCGATGTGCCGATCCTGGTCGGCACCACCGCCACGCTGCAGGGCAGCTTCACCGGCACCAGCACGGTGCAGCTCGACGGCGCGATCAAGGGCGCCCCGCCGATCGCCTGCCCGGTCGAGAACCCGCTGAGCGACTGCCCCAATGGCGTCCCGACGATCCCGACCAAGCCCGGCGGCCTCGGCGCGTTGCTGAGCTCGGCGCCGCAGCTGCTCGAGCGCATCTCGACGCTGACCGAGCGGCTGTCGGACATGCTGTCGGACAAGAACCAGCAGTCGATCGCTGGCATCCTCGCCAACACCAACAAGCTGACCGCAGCGCTCGCGGATCGCGGCCCGGAGATCGCTGCAACGCTCGCCGAGTCGCGCGTGACGATCCAGAAGGCCGGCCTTGCCGCCGACCAGTTCGCGGCCCTGGCGAAGACCACCAACGGCATGCTGGAGAGCGACATCCATCCGATGATGGGCAACCTCAACAAGACGATCGCCTCGGCGCAGCACAGCATGGAAACGCTCGATGCGGCGATCGGCGATGCGCGGCCGGGTCTGCAGTCGTTCTCGAAGCAGACGATCCCAGAGGTCGGCCAGCTCGTCCACGATCTGCGCGAAATGTCGCAGGCGCTGACGTCGGTCGCGGAAAAGCTCGATCGTGGCGGCGCGACCTCGCTGATCGGCCAGCCGAAATTGCCTGATTACAAGCCCGGAAAGGGACAGTGACCATGATCCGCTCCAAGACGCTGCTGGCGCTCCTCGTCGCCGCCCCGCTCGCGGGCTGCATCAGCTTCGGCGCAAAGCCCCCACCCTCGCTCCTCTCGCTGACCTCCGCAGCGAGCGTTCCCGCCGGGCAGACGCAGTCGTCGGCGACTTCGCCGACGATCACGATCCTGGTCCCCGGCGCGTCGCAGGCAATTGCCGGCACCCGCGTGCCGGTGCAGGCGAGCGAGACATCGATCGCCTATGTCACCAATGCGCAGTGGGTCGAACCGCCAAACCGGATGTTCGTCCGGCTGCTGATCGACACCGTCCCCGCGCGGACCGGGCGGATCGTGCTGAGCAGCGCGCAATCCTTCTCCGACCCCGGCGCGATCCTGTCGGGCGAGCTGCGCAATTTCGGCGTCGATGCAGCGACCAAGGAAGCGGTCGTCACCTTCGACGGGTCGCTGATCCGCACCACCGGCAAGATCGTCGAGAAGCGCCGCTTCGAGGCGCGCGTGCCGGTAACCGCGATTGCTGCCGCGCCGGTCGGCCAGGCGCTCAACACGGCGGCCAATCAGGTCGCGGCCGAGATCGCCGACTGGGTCGGCAAGTAATCTGCCCGCGAGGCGGGTGAGCCAGGATGCTGTTCCTCACCCTCAAAGCGCTGATCTCGGGCATCCTCATCGCGCTCGCCTCGACGCTCGCCAAGCGCTATCCCGGCTTCGGAGCGCTGATCGCGTCGCTTCCGCTGGTCTCGGTGCTCGGGATGCTGTGGCTGTGGGGCGAGAAGCCCGACGCGGGGAACATGGCCGCGCACGTCCAGGCAACCTTCTGGTTCATCCTGCCCTCGCTGCCGATGTTCCTCGTCATCCCGGCCCTGCTGCGCGCGGGGATCGGGTTCTGGCCAGCGCTCGGGCTCGGCTGCGCACTGACGATCGCGCTGTATTTCGCGATGCTCGCGCTCGCGCCGCGGCTCGGGATCGCGCTTTAGGCTCGGCGCGAACCTGTACCTAGCCAAACGATCGCGTTCAGCAACCATCGTTACGGCCGCGCGTAGTGTCCTGGTCTCGCCCGATCATCGGGCCGAAAGGACATTGCATGAAAATCACCCACCTCATCGCCGCCGGGCTCATGTTCGCCGGCCTTGGCGTTTCGACCACCGCCGCCTCGGCACAGGGTCATCGCGACGATCGCCGCTACGACCAGCGCGGTGACCGCGGCTTCAACCATCGCGGCGACCGTGGCGACCGCAACTGGCGCGGCGACCGCGGCCGTGGCCATGGCTGGAACAACCATCGCCGCTGCCGTACCGAATGGCGCCACGGCCGTCGCATCCAGATCTGCCGCTGATTTCGGGTCGGGGGGTGTCGCGCTCGCGGCTCCCCCCGGCGCATTCCCCTGCCTGACGCCGGATGTCATCTGGACGTCACAAAGTCTTCACGCCATGGTGGCTATTCAGTCCCTCCTAGGGCCATCCATCAGGCGACGATCGGGAAAATCGTCTTCGCAAGCAGGCGTATCCCGTGTCGATCCCAACCACCTCGACCTATGCAATCGCGACACCGCTGCCGGTCGGCAGCGTCCGTCAACCCGGGCTGATCCCAGGCGGCTGGCTCGCGCTCGGGTTCGGCCTCAGCGTGCTGTGCGTCGCCGCCCTGCTGTATGATGACGGGATTACGATCGATCCCTGGGCGCCGAGCACGCTGCTGTTCGGCTTCGCCTTTGCGTTCCTCGCGGCGGTCCGCTTCGTCACGCGCGACCCTTCCACCAATTCGCAGCGCATCGCGCGCGATCTGGCCGAGTCGGTCGGGCTGTTCATGGGCGTCGGCCTGCTCGGCGCGGTCGCGACCTATCCGCTCGCCGCCGATACGCGTGGCTCGGTCGATGCCGTGCTGCAGCACATCGACGAGGCACTGCACTTCAATTGGCTCGCCTGGTACGAGCTCGTCGTCGCGCACCGCTCGCTGCAAATCCTCGGCACTGCGGCGTATCAGAGCATCTTCGTCACGCCCGCTCTGATCCTCGGCCATTACGCTTTCGCCGACAAACGCGCCGAGGCGCGCGGCTTCCTTGTCGGCTTCTGGATCGCGGCGGTGATCTCGCTGGCGATATTCCGCTACATTCCAGCGCTCGGCCCGCTCGCGACGCTGTGGCATGGCCCGGTGCCGTATCTGCCCGAAAGCGGCTTGTACGAGGCGGACCTGCTGCCCGCATTGCGCAGTCACATGCTGCGCGAGGTCGATCTGGGGACGCTACGTGGGCTGGTCTCGGCGCCGAGCTTTCATACCGCCAGCGCGGTGCTGTACATGGCGGCCGGGTGGCGGATCGCGCGGCTGCGGTGGACCGTGATGGTGCTCAACGGCGCGATGCTGCTGTCGACGCCGATCGAGGGAACGCATTATCTGGCCGACATGATCGCCGGTGCGGCGGTCGCGATCGTGGCGCTGATCCTGATGCGCACGCTGCGCCGCACGATGGCGGCGCGCGGTCGCGAGCGGGTTTAGGCTTCGACCGCCATCAGTGCGGCGTCGCTATATTTCGGATCGTTCGCCGCAAAGAGCGGGTTCGCATCGAAATTGCGCTCCGTCAGGCCGACGCCGTTGAGACCGGCGAGCTTGAACGTGCCGAGCTTCAATTCCTTGGGCGGCTTGCCGTCGCGCTCGAGCACCACGCCGTCGACGAAGAGATCGTCGTGACGCGTGTAGATGATGTGCGGCGCAAGCATGATGTCGGTGCGATTATAGGTCGCGCGCAGGCAGCGCTTGCGGACGATCGCTTCGAACACGGTAGGAACGGGGCCGTTAGACATGGCAGACTCGCCTGACTGAAGAAATTTGTGACAACGCTGTACCAAACACATCCGTATCAAAAATGGTGCGCTGCAACAAGCAACGATCACGAAACTGAAGGTTTCCGCAGTCGGCGCCTAATGGCGATGCCCCCGCCGCCTGCGCCTTGCCCCCCAGATCCGTCGCGGGTGCTGGAACCACGAACCATCGTATCCGTTCGCCTTGCCTCCGTCCCGTCAATCGTTAGGCAAGCACCGTGACCGACGGACTCCCCCTACCCCGCCGCTATCTCGCGATCGCCGCCATGTCGTTCGGCTCGGCGCTGGTGATCATCGACGGCGGCGTCGCCAATGTCGCGCTGCCGACGATCGCGCGCGATCTGCATGTCGATCAGAGCGCGGTGGTCTCGGTCGTCACGATCTACCAGGTCATGCTGGTCATGCTGATGCTGCCCTTTGCCGGACTTGGCGAACGCGTCGGCCTCAAGCGGATCTATCAGGGCGGCCAGTTGGTCTTCACCGTCGCCACCCTGTTGTGCTTCTTCGCCAAGAGCCTGCCCTTCCTGCTGATCGTGCGTGCGGTCCAGGCGATCGGCGCGGCGGGGGTGCTGAGCGTCGCCTCCGCGCTGATCCGCCAGATCTATCCGGCGAACCAGCTCGGGCGCGGGCTCGGCATCAACTCGGTCGTCGTGACGAGCGCGGCGGCGGCGGCACCGACGATCGGCGGGCTCGTCCTGTCGGTGGCGCCATGGCCGTGGGTGTTCGCCAGCGCGATCCCGTTCGCGGTCGCCAGCCTCGCGCTCGGCAGCGCGATCCCCGCCCCCAAGCCGCGCGCCACGACCTTCGACGTGATCGGCGCGGTGATGTGCGCCGCGATGTTCGGGCTGATCATCGGCGGGCTCGAAACGATGGTGCATGGCGACAGCCCGGTGGTGTCGGCGGCGATCGTGCTGCTCGGCATCGTCATCGGCTATTTCTTCGTGCGGCGCGAAAAGGGCGAGACCGACCCGATCCTGCCGATCGATCTGCTCGCGCGGCCGGTGCTCGCCTTGTCGGCGATCGGCGGGTTCGCGGCCTTCACCGCCTCGATGACCTTGCTCATCTCGACCCCGTTCCGGCTGCACGCACTGGGCTTCAGCGCGGCGGCGATCGGCGCGGCGATCGCGCCATGGCCGCTGACCAACATGGTCGTCGCGCCGCTCTCGGGCTTTCTGTCGGACCGGATCCCGGCGGGGATCCTGGGCGGGATCGGGATGGTGGTGTCGATCTGCGCGCTGCTGCTGCTCGCCTTCATGCCCGCCGATCCGAGCTATTTCGACGTGGCGTGGCGGATGGCGCTGTGCGGATCAGGGTTCGGACTGTTCCTGCCGCCCAACGCCCGGCTGGTGGTCGGTTCGGCACCGCGCGAGCGTGCGGCGGCGGCGGGCGGTCTGGTGTCGACCGTGCGGCTTGCCGGGCAGACGACGGGCGCGACCGTGGTCGCTTTGCTGCTCGCGCTCGGTGTCGGCGAAGGGTTCGTGCCGCCGTTGGTAGCGGTGGGCTTGGCCGTGATCGCCGGGCTGTGCAGCGTCGCCCGACTACGCCCGTCGATCCGCAATCCGCAGGCGGCCGAGGTCGCCGACGAAGTGCCGACGCTGAAACACGCGCGCTGAGCTTTCCTAGCTACCGACCGCACGCCGGCGAAGGCCGGGGCCCAGTGACGAAGGTGGCTGGGCCCCGGCCTTCGCCGGGGTACGGTGCGCGAGCGAAGGCTCAGAACACCGCCTTGCCGTCGCCCCCCAGCATTGCCTGGCGCACCAATGGGATCGGTGGGCCGCCATAGCGTAGGAACTCGTCGTGGAACGCCTTCCAGCTAGCGCGTCCGCCATGCGTCGCGGTCCAGTCGGCGCGCAGCTTGCGGATCATCAGCTTGCCCATCGTGTAGTTGAGATAGGCCGGGTCGTAGGTTCCGCGCGCCGATTGCTGCTTGGCGTTGCCCGCGTCCTGATAGCATTGCTCCTGGAACATTTTCAGCGAATCCGCCTGCGTCATCGTGCCGGTGTGCATCCCGATCGCCGACAGATACCGGCAATTCCGCAGCAGTGCGTTCGACAGCTGCCCGATATGCGTCTCGGCATCGCCCTTATGGAGCCCAGCCTCCCACATCATTTCCTCGGCATAATGCGCCCAGCCCTCCGCAAAGGCATAACCGACGAACAGCCGCCCGAAGATCGAGGGAGAGGCATTGGCGTGGCGGAATTGCAGGAAATGCCCGGGCATCACCTCGTGCACCGTGGTGAACAGCAGGTCCATCTTGCCGGGAATGAACCCGTCCTGCTCGGCCTTGCTCCACGCCGGATCGGGCGGCGAGATGTAATAGACCGAGGGGATGCCCTTCTCGAACGGCCCGGGCGGATCGATGTAGGCGCTGTTCTGGCGGTTATAGGGCGGGCTTTCCTCGACCAGCGCCTGCTCCTGGTCGGGGATCGTCACGATCTGGTTGTCGGTGACGAACGCGCGCAGTTCGGGGATCTGCTTGCGCGCCTCGGCGACGGGATCGTTGTTGGCGGGCTTGTTGGCGTTCATCTTCGCCATGCACGCCGGGATCGTCGCGCCGGGCGCATAGGTCGCGCACGCCTCGGCGAGCGCTTTCTGGTTGCGCAGCAGATCGGCCTTCCCCGCCGCTTCGAGCGTGGCGAGCGGCACGTCGACGCCCTCGGTCAGCTTGACCATCCGCGCGAACCGATCGGGCCCGAGCGCAAAGTCCTGCGTCGCGGTGCCGCCCTGGCTCTCCACCCACGCGCCGAGATCGTGCATCGCCTTCGAGGCAGCGGCGGCGGCCTTGTCGAACTCTTCCTGCAGCGCCGGGCTCTTCACCTCCGCAAACGCCTTCTTCGCGTCGCCGGTGTAATAATCGCCGAAGCCGTTGAACGCCGCGACGCCGAAATTGACGTAGCTGAGCGGCATCGGCGTCTTGAGGTTGGCCTTGATCTGCGCGGTCGCGTCGGGGATCTTCCTGAGGAAGGTGACCATCGCGCGCATCCGCGTCGGCGCATCGGCATAATGGCGCGCGATGTAGACGTTCGGGTCGAGCCCGGCATTAACGTACCAGGCCGGGTTCTTGTGCGGGAAATCGGCATCCTCGAGCCAGAACAGTTTGCCCGACGCAACCACCACCAGATAATCGCGCTCGAACGCTTCGTCCTTGGTCAGCTTGGTCGCATCGAACGCCTTGGCTTTGGCGATCGCCTCGCGGAAGAAATCACCCTGCCGCTTGAGCCCGCCGGGCGTCCAGTCGCCCAGCCCGCCGTCGAAATCGTGGCGTCCCTGATAGACCGCATCGGCCGGCGAGATCTTGAACCAATCCTCGATGAAGGTGTCGCGGAAGCTCTTCCAGTCGGTCGTCGGCAATGCGGCGAGCGGTGCCATCGTCCCCTTGGGTTCGGCCGACTGCGCCGAACACGACATCAACGCCAGACCCGCAATCCCCGCCAGCAAACCTTTGCGCATACTCGTCCTTTGATTCGGCAATCGTGCGACGCTGACAGCTTGCGGCCGATCACGCCACCCCCGCGGAACGCCCGGCGCCCGCCATCGTTGAGCCTTGCGAGATCCAAAGGAGCGCTTCATGCCGTATATCAAGACCCGCGATGGCACCGACCTCTACGTCAAGGATTGGGGCAGCGGTCGTCCGGTCGTGCTCATCCATGGCTGGCCGTTGAGCTCGGACAGCTGGGACGCGCAGGCGATGGCGCTCGCCGACGCCGGCTTCCGCGCGATCGCCTATGACCGCCGCGGCTTCGGCCGCTCGAGCCAGCCGTGGAGCGGCTATGACTATGATACGCTGACCGACGATCTCGCCGAAGTGCTCGAGCAGACCGGCGCGACCGAGGACGCGACGCTCGTCGGCTTCTCGATGGGTGGCGGCGAAGTCGCGCGCTATATGAGCCGTCATGAGGGCAAGGGTGTCGTTGCGGCGGGGCTGATCTCGTCGGTCGTGCCCTACATGCTCAAGACCGAGGACAATCCCAACGGCGTTCCCGAGGAACAACTCGCCAGCATCGGCGAGGGCATCCAAAAGGATCGATACGGCTTCTTTCAGACCTTTCTCAAGCAGTTCCTCGGCGTCGGATTCATCTCGTCGCCGGTGAGCAACGAGACGGTCGACTGGGCGTGGAACCAGACCAACCTTGCCGGGCTCAAGCCGATCCTCGCCTGCGCGCAGTCGTTCGGCCATACCGACTTCCGCGGCGACCTGCCGGCGTTCCGCGTGCCGACGTTGATCGTCCACGGGACGAGCGACCAGACCGTCCCGATCGACGCGACCGGGCGCGAGGCCGCTAAGGGCATCTCGGGTTCGCAGCTGGTCGAATATGACGGCGCGCCGCATGGACTGACGATCACCGAGAGCGATCGCTTTACGAATGACCTGCTGACGTTTTTGGGGAGGTAAAGTCTAAAAGCCCCTCCCCTTTAGGGGAGGGGTTGGGTGGGGCGGTAACGGGCGCTGGCTCTCTGCGAGGCACAGCCCCACCCCCAACCCCTCCCCTGAAGGGGAGGGGCTTTAGGGCAGCTCACCTGTCGAGGGGCACGATCACTTCGTCCTGATTCGCCACACCCAGATCCTTGCGCGCGAGCTCATCGACCAGATCGGGATCGGCATGCCGCGGATCGAGCAGATCGACCCGGTTCTTCAATTCGGTTCGGTTGCGGTCGAGCATCGCGAGCTGGCGCTGCCGCACCGCGAGCTGCCGCTCGATATCGCCATAGGCCAGCGCGCCGTTCGGCCCGAAGATCGCATAGCCCCCGAAGAAGATACCGACGATCAGCAGCGCCGCCGGCGCGATCGCGCGGCGCAGCATCGGACGGAGGGTTGAGCGTTTCTTGACCACGGTCGCGACTCTGACTCATCGCGACTCGTGGATCAAGCCCGTATTTACCTTGCGTTAAACACGCAGGATCGAACGTCCGGCATAGATTCCGGCGCCTTCCAGCTCCTCCTCGATGCGGATCAGCTGGTTGTACTTTGCGAGCCGGTCGGAGCGCGCGAGGCTGCCCGTCTTGATCTGCCCGCAATTGGTCGCGACAGCCAGATCGGCGATCGTCGAGTCCTCGGTCTCGCCCGAGCGGTGCGACATGACGGCGGTATAGCCCGCTCGTTGCGCCATCGATACGGCTTCGAGCGTTTCGGTGAGCGTACCGATCTGGTTCACCTTGACGAGCAGCGAGTTCGCCGTGCGGGTCTCGATGCCCTGCTTCAAACGCTTCGGATTGGTCACGAACAGGTCGTCGCCGACCAGCTGGACCTTGTCGCCGACCATGTCGGTGAGGGCCTTCCAGCCCTCCCAATCGTCCTCGCCCATGCCGTCCTCGATCGAAAAAATCGGGTAGCGGCGCGTCAGGTCGGCGAGATATTCGGCCATTTCGTGGCTGGAGAGGCTCTTGCCCTCGCCCGAGATCTCATACTTGCCGTTCTTGTAGAACTCGGTCGCGGCGCAATCGAGCGCGAGCATCACGTCGTCGCCCGGCGTGTAGCCCGCGGTCTCGATCGAGCGCAGGATGAATTCGATCGCTTCGTCGGTCGAGGCGATGTTGGGCGCGAAGCCGCCTTCGTCGCCGACCGAGGTCGCCAGGCCCTTGTCATGCAGCGCCTTCTTGAGCGTGTGGAAAATCTCCGACCCGCAGCGCACCGCCTCGATCATCGAGGTCGCGCCGACCGGCACGATCATGAATTCCTGGAAATCGATCGGGTTGTCGGCATGCTCGCCGCCGTTGATGATGTTCATCATCGGCACCGGCAGGATGTGCGCCGAAACACCGCCGACATAACGATAGAGCGGCAGCGTGCGCGCATCTGCCGCGGCCTTGGCAACCGCGAGGCTGACGCCGAGGATCGCGTTCGCGCCCAACCGGCTCTTGTTCTCGGTGCCGTCGAGCTCGATCATCACCTGGTCGATTTCGCGCTGGTCTTCGGCCTCGAGGCCCATCACCGCGTCGGCGATCTCGCCGTTGACGCCGTCGATCGCGTCCTCGACACCCTTGCCGCCCCAGCGGCTCTTGTCGCCGTCGCGCTTCTCGACGGCTTCGTGTGCACCGGTCGAGGCGCCAGACGGAACTGCGGCGCGGCCGAAGCTGCCATCCTCGAGCATGACATCGACTTCGACGGTCGGATTACCGCGACTGTCGAGGATCGTGCGGGCATGAATGTCGATGATTGCGGTCACGGAACGATCCTTCTAACGATATGGACGAGCGGTTCGCGCGTGCCTCTATCGGCTTAACGTCGCCGCGGCAATTCGCGTGGAGGCGATGGAACCGCCGGATGCGCTGGCCGGTTATATTGTTTCGATATTCCAACGAAGGGCGCTTGTCATGGCTACCACCGATTTCACTTCCGCTGCACACGACACGATCGACGCTGCGGCCGACGCCACAAAGACCGCCGGCGACGAGGCCGCCAAGGCAACCGCAACCGCGTCGCAGCTGATCAAGGACAGCGCATCCAAGCTCGGCAAGGAAGCCGTGGATCGCGCACGCACCTATGCCGAGGATGGCAAGGCACGCGCGGGCGGCGCGCTCGACGAGGTCGTCAAGATGATCAACGACGCGGCCGGCACGGTCGATGAGAAGCTCGGTGAGCAATATGGCCAATATGCGCGCACCGCGGCCGACAAGGTTTCGGAATTCTCCGAAGGCCTCAAGGCCAAGCAGCTCGACGATCTGATCGAGGATGCGCGCGGCTTTGTGCAGAAGAGCCCGGCGGTCGCGATCGGCACCGCAGCGGCGCTCGGTTTCGTGCTGGTACGGCTGCTGCAGGCTGGCCTCGCGGTCGATCGCAGCGACGCCACGACGACCGATCCCAAGGCCTGATCGGGCATTCGGGGGCACCGATGGAAGATATAGCAAGCCCGAGCCTGGTGGCGGACGAGAGTATCGCCACCTTGCTCTCGCGCGTCGTCAGTGACGCGCAGCAGGTCGCACGTAGCGAGATGGACCTGCAAAAGGCCAAGCTCGGCTCGAAAGTGAACGACGCCAAGGGAGGCATCGTGCTGGCGCTTGGCGCGGTCGTGTTCGGCTCGCTGGCGTCGATTGCGCTGGTGGTAGGCGCGCTGCTGGTGCTGACCCCGCAGGTCGGCCCATTGGCGGCGACGGCAATCGTCGCGGGCGTATTGCTCGTGGCGGCGGCGCTGTTCGGTTTCCTGGCATCGCGCCACTTCAAGCGGATCTTCGGAACCGCTGGAGCCGTCGCATGAGCACGCCATACCTCGACCCCAAAGTCGCGCTGGCACAGGCGCGCGCCGATGCGGCGCGCGCCAGGCTTTCCGCGACGATCAGCGCTCTCCAGCACAAAGCGAGCCCGCAGGTGATGGCGCAGGACGTTGCCGACACGCTCAAGGAGCGGGGCAAGGACGCCGTCAGCTTCGCGGTCGACACCGCGAAGCGCCAGCCGGTGCCGGTGGGCATCGGGTTAAGCCTGCTAGGGCTATTTTTTGCCCGCGGCCCGATCGCGAAAGCGATTCGCTACGCAACTGGTTCTAAATCCAAGAGTTAGCAGCCTGGCACCCGATGAAGAGGATCCGAGCGATGAACGACGCAACCGCCCCCACCCGCCCCGACCACAATAAAAAGAGCGGTGCGCACGCCAAAACCAGCACCGTGCAGTCGCTCCGTGACTCGGCCGGCAAGACGATCGAAAACACCGGAGAGTCGATCCGCGACATTGCCGGGCGCGCAGCCAGCGGGCTCGAGGCCAATCCGATCTCTGCGCTGGTCGGCGGCATTGCGCTCGGCGCGGTCGCCGGTGCATTGGTGCCGCGCACCGATCAAGAGGCGCGCTTGCTCGCCCCGGTCGGACAGCGGCTGAGCGATACCGCGCGCGGCGCGGTCGATGCGGCGAAGGACACCGCCAAGTCAGAACTCGGCGTGCTCGGCCTGTCGCGCGACTCGGCGCGCAGCCAGATGTCGCGGATGCTCGAAGGGGTGATCAAGGCGGTCTCGACTGCCGGCCTCGCCGCGCTGACCGCCGCCAACGACAAGGCGAGCGCCGACCGGAGCAGCGCCAGCAAGCCCGCCGACACCAATGCCGGCCCCAAAACGACGCCTACCGGCGAATAAACCCCGCTTGACGGTTCCCGATGGCGTGGTTCGCGACTAGGACGTCGCGAACCACGCCATTTTTTTCGGGAAACCGCACATGAGCAAGCTCCACCTCGTTTTCGGCGGCCGCGTCAGCGACCCGCGCACGCTCGATTTCGACGATCTGTCATCGATCGACATCGTCGGGGTGTTTCCCGATTATGCCAGCGCCGAGAAAGCCTGGCGCGCGTCTGCGCAGCGCACGGTCGATGATGCTGAGATGAAGTATGTCGTGGTGCATCTGCACCGCCTGCTGCAGCCCGATCTGCTCGCACCGGGCGTCTAACCAAAATCCCTCTCCCGCTTGCGGGAGCATCGGGTCGGTCATGCCCCCGGCATAACCTAAACAGCGCGGGGCGCTGTTTACCCGATGCTGGTGGCCGAGCGCAGCGAGGTCGGGCGAGGGCAGGATGCGAACCGCACTGCCCTCACCCCGCGCCGCCTTCGGCGTCTGCCCCTCTCCCGCAAGCGGGAGAGGGAGTTGGAGTTAGTTAAATAAATTCGATCTTCGAGACGACGTAGTACCGATCACCCGACGGCACCGTCACTTCGACTTCGTCCTCGAGCTTGCGCCCGATCAGCGCGCGCCCCAGCGGCGAATTGTACGAGATCCGGCCGCCCTTGGCATCGGCCTCGGTCTGGCCGACGATCTGATAGGTGATCGGCTTGTCGTCCTCGTCGAGCAGCGTGACGGTCGCGCCGAACACCACCTTGTCGCCCGACAGATCCTTCGGATCGATGACCTGCGCGCGCGCGAGCTTGTCCTCGATATCGCTGATCGAGGCTTCGATCTGGCCCTGGCGTTCCTTGGCGGCATGATACTCGGCATTCTCCGAGAGATCGCCGTGCGCACGCGCTTCCTCGATCGCGTCGACGATGGTCGGACGCTCCGCCTTAAGCCGTTTCAGGTCCGCATTGAGCCGGTCATGGCCCTCTTGCAGCATCGGCATCTTTTCGACGGTAGCCATCCCTCTTCGTCCTTCGTCTTCAAAATTCCCCGGTTGGCCGGCCCGCTCTGGGCCCGCCCGCACGATCTTTTGATGTGGGGAATTAACTGTGCGAGTGGGAATAATAGGATTGCAGCGGCCGTACTTCAAGGCTGCGTGTCGAAAGCGCGACAATTGCCTGTGCCGCCTCGACGCTCGCAGGCGCCGTGGTGAAGTACGGAATCTTCTGCGCGAGCGCCGACGCGCGGATCGGCGAGCTGTCCTTGAGGCTCTGCCAACCCTCGGTCGTGTTGAAGATCAGGTCGATTCCGCCATCCTTGATCCGGTCGACGATATGCGGCCGGCCCTGCGCCACCTTGTTGACGCGCTCGACCGTAACGCCATGCTCGGTGAGGTAATCCGCGGTCCCGCCGGTCGCGACGATCGTGAAGCCATGCGCGGACAGCGCACGGATGCCCGGCAGGATCACCGGCTTGTCACCATCCTTGACGCTGACGAACAGCGCGCCGCTCTTGGGCAGCACGGTCCCTGCCCCCAGCTGCGACTTGGCAAAGGCGAGCGTGAAATCGGGGTCGATCCCCATCACTTCGCCCGTGCTCTTCATTTCGGGCGAGAGGACCGGATCGACACCGGGGAAGCGGTTGAACGGGAAGACCGCTTCCTTGACCGCGTAATAATCGATGTGGCGGTCGATCTTGGGGAGATCAGCCAGCTTCTCGCCCGCCATCACGCGCGCGGCGATCTTGGCGATCGGTGCGCCGATGGCCTTGGCAACGAACGGCACCGTCCGCGAAGCACGCGGATTGACCTCGATGAGATAGACCAGCCCATCCTTGACCGCGAACTGGATGTTCATCAGCCCCACCACCGACAGCGCCCTGGCGAGCGCGACGGTCTGGCGCTCGATCTCGGCGATGATCTCGGCGCTGAGCGAGTAAGGCGGGATCGAGCAGGCGCTGTCGCCCGAATGGACGCCGGCTTCCTCGATATGCTGGAGCACGCCCGCGACGGTCACGTCGGTGCCGTCGGAGATCGCATCGACATCGACCTCGATCGCATCGCGCAGATACTGGTCGATCAGCACCGGCGACTCGCCCGACACCTGCACCGCGGTCTGGATATATTCTTCCAGCTGCGGCCGCCCGTCGACGATCTCCATCGCGCGGCCGCCGAGCACGTAGCTCGGGCGCATCAGCACCGGATAGCCGATCCGCTCGGCAGCGACGATCGCCTCTTCGCGGCTGCGCGCGAGGCCGTTGGCGGGCTGGCGCAGGCCGAGCTTGTTGACGAGCGCGGCGAAGCGCTCGCGATCCTCGGCGAGATCGATCGCATCGGGGCTGGTGCCGAGGATCGGAATCCCCGCATCCTGCAGCGCCTGGGCGAGGTTGAGCGGGGTCTGCCCGCCGAACTGGACGATCACGCCGTGCAGCGTGCCGTTCGACATCTCGACATGCAGGATTTCGAGCACGTCCTCGGCGGTCAGCGGCTCGAAATACAGACGGTCCGAGGTGTCGTAATCGGTCGACACCGTCTCCGGGTTGCAGTTGACCATGATCGTCTCATAGCCCGCATCGCCCAGCGCGAAGCACGCATGGCAGCAGCAATAATCGAACTCGATCCCCTGCCCGATCCGGTTCGGACCGCCGCCGAGGATGACGACCTTCTTGGCGGAGGTCGGCTGGCTCTCGCATTCGGGCTCGCCGAAGCTCGGGGCTTCGTAGGTCGAATACATATACGGCGTCTTGGCGTCGAACTCGGCCGCGCAGGTGTCGATCCGCTTGAATACCGGGCGGACCCCAAGCTTGTGGCGCGCCGCGCGCACCTCGGCCTCGGTCGTGCCGCCGGTCATCATCTGGACGACGTCGTGGATCAGCCCGCCGCGCGCGGTGCCGCGCTCGCGCAGGTTCGCCGACTTGAGCGCGAGATAGGCGAGCCGCTTGTCGCTGAAGCCCATCGCCTTGAGCCGCCGCATCCCAGCCGCATCGCGCGGCAGGCCATCGGTGCAGACTTCGGTCTCGGCCGCGACGATCTCGGCGATGCGCTCGAGGAACCACGGGTCGTATTTGGCGAGCGCATGCACCTCGGCGACGGTGAAGCCCTCGCGCAGCGCCTGCGCCGCGACGAGCAAGCGGTCGGGCGTCGCGATCGACAGCGCCGCCTCGATCTCCTCGCGCGGCGCACCGGCGAGGCGATCGACGATGTTGAAGCCGCTGAGGCCCGTCTCGAGCCCGCGCAGGGCCTTCTGGAGGCTCTCATGGATGTTGCGGCCGATCGCCATCACTTCGCCGACCGACTTCATCGCGGTCGACAGGACGGCTTCGGCGCCCTTGAACTTCTCGAAGGCGAAGCGCGGGATCTTGGTGACGACATAATCGATCGTCGGCTCGAACGACGCCGGCGTCGCGCCAGTAATGTCGTTGGTGATCTCGTCGAGCGTGTAGCCGACCGCGAGCTTGGCGGCGACCTTGGCGATCGGGAAGCCCGTCGCCTTCGACGCCAGTGCCGAGGAGCGCGACACGCGCGGGTTCATCTCGATCACGATCAGGCGGCCGTCCTTGGGGTTGACCGCGAACTGCACGTTCGAGCCCCCGGTCTCGACGCCGATCTCGCGCAGGCACGCGATGCTCGCGTTGCGCATGATCTGATATTCCTTATCGGTCAGCGTCAGCGCGGGCGCGACGGTGATCGAGTCGCCGGTGTGGACGCCCATCGGATCGATGTTCTCAATGGAACAAATGATGATGGCATTGTCGGCGCGGTCGCGCACGACTTCCATCTCATATTCCTTCCAGCCGATCAGCGATTCCTCGATCAGCACTTCGGTGGTCGGCGACAGGTCGAGCCCGCTGCGCACGATCGCAAGGAATTCCTCGCGGTTGTACGCAATGCCGCCGCCCGATCCGCCCATCGTGAAGCTCGGCCGGATGATCGCGGGGAGCCCGGTGCGCTCCAACCCGGCGAGCGCTTCCTCGACGGTGTGCGCGATCGCCGAGCGTGCGGATTCGAGACCGATCTTGGTCATCGCGTCCTTGAACTTCAGCCGATCCTCGGCCTTGTCGATCGCCTCGGCGTCGGCGCCGATCATCTCGACATTGTATTTCGCGAGCGTGCCGTCGTTGAACAAAGCGAGCGCGGTGTTGAGCGCGGTCTGCCCGCCCATCGTCGGCAGCAACGCCATCACATCGTCGGGGCGCGCGGCGACTTCCTTGGCGATGATCTTCGCCACGATCTCGGGCGTGATCGGCTCGATATAGGTCGCGCCCTCGGCCTCGCTCCAGCCGACCAGCTCGGGGTCGGTCATGATCGTCGCCGGGTTCGAATTGACCAGGACGATGCGATAGCCCTCCTCGCGCAGCGCCTTGATCGCCTGCGTGCCCGAATAATCGAACTCGCACGCCTGGCCGATGACGATCGGCCCCGCGCCGATGACGAGGATGGTGTTGATGTCGGTGCGTTTTGGCATGTCAGCTAATCAGTCCGGTTTCGGCGGTGCAACCCCAGCCGTCATATTCCACGTCGTAGATCAGTTCGATCTGCAGGCAGCGCTTGGTCAGCGCGCGGATCGCGGCTTCGTCCGAGGTCTGCTCGCAGCCGAGGAAGAGGGAGATTTCGCCCTCCTCATCCTCTTCGCGCTCGATCACTTCGAAGCCGAGTTCCTCGGCATCCTCCTCGAGCCGGTCGAGCGCCGGCTCGGACCCGCGGAAGCTTACGTCCACGGCGCGGACGATATCCGAGCGGTCGCCATTCTCGGCGAGGCTGGCGAGCACCTCCTTGTCGGCGCTCCATTCTTCTTCGAGCCGGGCGGGATCGACGTCTGGGAGGGTCATAGGGAGGCCTTTGAAGAATGAGGCAATGGGCAGCGCGGGAACATTAGAAGTGCTTGGCTGCGTACTGAGTTAGCTGATCGAAAGCGGCCTTGGTCAGACGAACGCTTTGAGAGATTTTGTCCGGGATCGCTCGGTCCTTCGAACCGTACGTATCGATCTGCACGAACTTCTCACCGTCAAGCTCCACCAAACTGATAGTAGCGTTTACCTCGGAGTGCGGCGCGACGCGGTCCAGATCCTTAAGCTCAAACTGTCGAACGACGGCCATCAGTTCGCCTCCTTAGCGTTCAGCATCCCCACAAACTTCTCGAACAGATACAGGCTGTCCTGCGGGCCGGGGCTCGCCTCGGGGTGGTATTGCACGCTGAAGGCGGGGCGGTCGGTCAGCTCCAGGCCGGCGTTCGAGCCGTCGAACAGCGAGACGTGCGTTTCGCGCACGCTCGCCGGCAGGCTCGCGCGCTCGACCGCGAAGCCGTGGTTCATCGAGGTAATCTCGACCGCGCCGTCGCTCAAACGCTGCACCGGATGGTTGGCGCCGCGATGGCCCTGGAACATCTTGGTGGTGGTCGCCCCGACCGCGAGGCCGAGCAGCTGATGGCCCAGACAAATGCCGAACAGCGGCTTGCCGGTTTCGAGCAGCTGGCGGATCACCGGGACGGCATAGATGCCGGTCGCGGCGGGGTCGCCGGGGCCGTTCGACAGGAAGATGCCGTCGGGGTTCAGCGCCATCACTTCGTCGAAGGTCGCGCCTGCGGGGACGACCGAGACGTCGGCGCCGGCGGCGACGAGGTTGCGGAAGATGTTGCGCTTCGAGCCGTAGTCGATCGCGACGACGTGGGGTCTTTTGGCACTCCCCTCCCGCTCGCGGGAGGGACTGTCTTCTACGGCGGGCGCTGCGTTTGCGGACAGGCCCTCCCCTAGCCCAGTTTCGGGTGAACGATCCCCCGGATCGTTCAGGTCAGCCCGGGGGGCTGACCGGCCCGAAACTCGCAAGCGGGAGGGGGATTCTTCATACCCCGCGCCCAGATTCCACACGCCGCCGGCCCAGCCGTAATCCATCGCGGTGGACACTTCGATCGCCAGGTCCATGCCCTCCAACCCCGGCCACGCCTGCGCCATCGCCAGCAACGCCGGCACATCGAACACACCATCCGCCGCATGCGCGATCACCGCGTTCGGCGCGCCGCCCGCGCGGATCCGCCGCGTGAGAGCCCGCGTATCGACACCCGACAGCCCGATCCGCCCGTGCTTCGCCATCCACGCATCGAGCCGCTCGACGCTGCGGAAGTTGCTCGGGCCCGTCACGTCCTCGCGCACGATCATGCCGAGCGCGTGGGGGTTGTCCGCCTCGATATCATCCGCATTGGCGCCGACATTGCCGATATGCGGGAAGGTGAAGGTGACCATCTGCCCGGCAAAGCTCGGGTCGGTCATGATCTCCTGATAGCCCGTCATCGCGGTGTGGAAGCACACCTCGCCGACGGCCGCCCCTTCCGCGCCGAAGCCACGGCCCCACACGACCTCGCCGCTGGAGAGCACCAGCACGCCGGTGGCGCCTTCAGGAGCCTTGGACGCGGTCGTAGGATAGGCGTCGGCCATTGCGGCGGGCACTCCGTTTAAATTGTCGATGTCGCTAAGGGGCGGGAACTAGAAGTGCGGGGGCGATGCGTCAATCGGATAAACCCGCTAGGGTCTCCGCCACACGAAAAGGACCCGTAATGATTCGCGACGACATCAAGGCTGCCCTCATCACTGCCATGAAGGGCGGCGACAAGGCGACCACCGCCACCCTCCGCCTCGTCCAGAGCGCGATCAAGAATCGCGACATCGAGGCGCGCACCGGCAAGGCGCCCGACGATGACGACGCGCTGGTGGTCGAAGTGCTGCAGAAGATGGTCAAGCAGCGCCGCGAGTCGATCGAGATGTTCGTCAAGGGCGGGCGCCAGGAGCTGGCCGATGGCGAAGCGGCCGAGGTCGCGGTGATCGAGCGCTTCCTGCCGACGCAGATGGACGAAGCGGCGACTGCGGCGGCGATCGAGGCGATCAAGGCAGAGCTGGGCGCTGTCGGCATGAAGGACATGGGACGCGTGATGGCGGAGCTGAAGGCGCGGCATGCGACGACGCTCGACATGAGCAAGGCGAGTGCGGCGGTGAAGGCGGCGCTTTCGTAATGAAAGAGGGCGAGCCCCTTCTTCCTCCCCTCCCGCTTGCGGGAGGGGACCGAGGGGTGGGCGCGCGCTATCGTCTGGGTAGGCCGACAGCCGAGGTGCGCGACCTGCGCAACAACGCGACGCTACATGAGGAGATGCTGTGGCGGCAGTTAAAGGGGAAACGGTTGGCCGGCTTGAAATTCAGCCGGCAGATGCCGATTGCCGGGTATCGGGTGGATTTCGTATGCCGCGCGCAGAAGCTGATCGTAGAGTTAGATGGCAGCCAGCATTCCGAAGCGATTGCCTATGATGCGGCACGCACCTGCGCGCTCGAAAAGGCCGGCTACCGCGTGATCCGTTTCTGGAACAACGACCTGACGTCGAACATGGACGGTGTGTTGGAGACGATCGCAGCCGCTGCGCTCGCACCTGAGCGCGCGCCCACCCCCTACCCCCTCCCGCAAGCGGGAGGGGAGACTGCTGGGCTGGCCGCGCCCGATGCGGCAAGAAAAGAAGTATGACCCTTTCCCCGCAATTCCTCGACGAACTCCGCGCGCGCACCCTGCTGTCCGGCCTCGTCGGCAAGACCACCAAGCTCCAGAAAGCCGGCCGCGAATGGCGCGCCTGCTGCCCGTTCCACAACGAGAAGACCCCGTCGTTCTACGTCAACGACGACAAGGGCTTCTACCATTGCTTCGGCTGCTCGGCGCATGGCGACGCGATCCGCTGGATGACCGACCAGCGCGGCCTGCCCTTCATGGATGCGGTCAAAGAGCTCGCGCAGACCGCCGGGATGGAGCTCCCGGCGATGGACCCGCGCGCCGCCGAAAAGGCCGAGGCCGCCAAGGGCCTCCACGAAGCCTGCGCCGACGCCGCCGGCTGGTTCACCGACCAGCTCAACGGCCTCGCCGGCGCCACCGCGCGTGACATTCTCGCCAAGCGCGGGATCAAGCCCGAGACCGCGCGCGAGTTCGGACTCGGCTTCGCCCCCGATTCGCGCGGCGCCCTGAAAGGCGCGCTGAAAGACTATGGCGACCCGCTGCTGGTCGAAGCGGGCCTGCTCATCAAGGTCGAGGAGAAGACCCCGTACGATCGCTTCCGCGGCCGCCTGATGATCCCGATCCGCGACCCCCGCGGCCGCACGATCGCGTTCGGTGGGCGGATCATCGGCGATGGCGAGCCGAAATATCTCAACTCCCCCGAGACCCCGCTCTTCGACAAGGGCCGCACGCTCTACAACCTCGACAAGGCCGCGCCCGCCACGCGCAAAACCGGCCGCGTGCTCGTGGTCGAGGGCTATATGGACGTCATCGCGCTCGCGCAGGCGGGTTTCCGCGAGGCGGTCGCCCCGCTCGGCACCGCGCTCACCGAGCCGCAGCTCGAGCGGCTGTGGCGGCTCGCCGAGGTCCCGATCCTGTGCTTCGACGGCGACAGCGCGGGGCAGAAAGCCGCGATCCGCGCCGCGCACCGTGCGACCCCGCTGCTCCAGCCCGGCCGCAGCCTCGCCTTCGTCACGCTCCCGCCGGGCGTCGATCCCGACGACCTCGTCCGCACCAAGGGCGCAGGCGCGCTCGAGGCCTTGCTCGCCAACCCCGAGCCTTTGGTCGACCGGCTGTGGGCGAGCGAATTCGCCGCCGAACCGCTCACGACGCCAGAGCAGCGCGCCGGCCTCAAGCAGCGCCTGACCGAAATCGCCAACACGATTGCCGACGCGAACGTGAAGTCGGAATATATCGCCGAGTTCCGCCGCCGCACCGACGCGCTCAACGCCCGCCCGCCCCGCGCGCCGTTCGTGCCCCGTCCGCAAGGCGGCGGGCGCAAGGGCAACCAGCCGTGGAAACCCGCCCCCGGCCCGGTCGGGGACGGCGCCAAGGGCATCCACGCGCGCGGCATGGACGGCGTGCTGACCAAGCCGGTACTGATCGGATTGCTGCGCCATCCCACCGAAATCGGGCGCCATATCGGCGAACTCAGCCGCCTCAACATCACCGATCATCGCCTCGCAAATCTGCTCGATGCGATGATTGATGTGGCTGTCGAAGAACAGACGCTTGATAGTGAGCGCCTTCTTACCATATTGGCCACATCTGGATTTGATATAATCGCGCACGATCTGTTGCGGGCCGACCAACTCATGTGTTCGTTCACCCAAAGGGATGCCGAGCCGGCCAGGGCACGCGAGGAGCTCGATGAGGCGATCGCGATCCTGGTGGCGCGGCCTGAAGTGGACGCGGCTCTGGCCGAAGCGACGGCGATGATGCAGACCGATTATTCGGATGAGGCGTTCGAGCGGCAAGTGTCGCTCGTGAAGGAACAACAGGCTCTGGACGCGCGACTCGCCAATCTGGTGCAGTCGAACGAAGATGCCAGGGCTTTTGCTGAGGGCAGTTGATGGCGAAGACGGATATGGCGGATGTCGGTGAAACCACCGAGGGTAGCGATGCGCCGCTGATCGATTTGAACGACGCGTCGATCAAGAAGGTGATCGCCCGCGCCAAGAAGCGTGGCTACATCACCTACGAACAGCTCAACGAAGCGCTGCCGCAGGGCGAGATGTCGTCCGACCAGATCGAGGACATCAGTGCCGCGTTGTCCGAAATGGGCATCAACATCGTCGAAAATGACGAGCAGGGCGAGGAAGGCGACGAGCAGCCCAAGCCCGACGACGAGGATGATGCCGAGACGACCGACGCGTCCGAGGACGCCGGCCCGGCGCTCGACGTCAAGAAGAAGGAAGTCATCGATCGCACCGACGATCCGGTGCGGATGTACCTGCGCGAGATGGGCGCGGTCGAATTGCTCAGCCGCGAGGGCGAAATCGCCATCGCCAAGCGGATCGAAGCCGGCCGCGACACGATGATCCTGGGTCTCTGCGAATCGCCGATCACCTTCAATGCGATCATCGACTGGTCGACCGCGCTCAACGAGGGCACGATGCAGCTGCGCGAGATCATGGATCTCGACGCGATGCTGTCGAAGGACCCGGCGCCTGAGTCGCTGACCGACGACGACAGCGATGCGAGCGGCGAGATCAGCGAAAAGACCGCCGGCCCGTCGTTCAAGGAAGAGGCCGAGCCCGAAGAGCCGTCGGTCGACGAGGACGAGGATGGCGAGCGCCGCACGCCGCGCGCCTCGGACGACGAGGAAGAGGACAACACGCTCAGCCTCGCCCAGATGGAAGAGCAGCTCAAGCCGATCGCGCTCGAACGCTTCGCCAACATCACCGCGCTCTACAAGAAGTTCTCCAAGATCCAGCAGGCGCGGCTCGACGCGATGGCGGGCGGCGGCGAACTGTCGAGCGGCGACGAGAAGAAGTATCACAAGCTGCGTGAGGAGCTCACGGCCGAGGTCGAGAGCGTCCAGTTCCACAACGCCAAGATCGAATATCTGGTCGATCAGCTCTATGCCTTCAACCGGCGCCTGACCGCGCTGGGCGGCCAGATGCTGCGCCTTGCCGAGCGTCACAAGGTCCCGCGCAAGGACTTCCTCGATCGTTATATCGGGCATGAGCTCGACGAGCAGTTCCTGTCGTCGGTCGCCAAGATCGACAAGAAATGGACCGCCTTCGTCACGAACGAGAGCGACGCCGCCGACCGTATCCGCACCGAGATTTCGGAGATCAGCCAGGCCACCGGCATGGCGCTCACCGAGTTCCGCCGCATCGTCAACATGGTCCAGAAGGGCGAGCGCGAGGCGCGCATTGCCAAGAAGGAAATGGTCGAGGCGAACCTGCGGCTCGTGATCTCGATCGCCAAGAAATACACCAACCGCGGCCTGCAGTTCCTGGATCTCATCCAGGAGGGCAATATCGGCCTGATGAAGGCGGTCGATAAGTTCGAATATCGCCGCGGCTACAAGTTCTCGACCTATGCGACGTGGTGGATCCGTCAGGCGATCACGCGCTCGATCGCCGATCAGGCGCGCACGATCCGTATCCCGGTGCACATGATCGAGACGATCAACAAGCTGGTCCGCACCAGCCGCCAGTTCCTCCACGAGCAGGGCCGCGAGCCCACGCCCGAGGAAATGGCCGAGCGTCTGTCGATGCCGCTCGAGAAGGTCCGCAAGGTGATGAAGATCGCCAAGGAGCCGATCTCCCTCGAAACGCCGATCGGCGACGAGGAGGATTCGCATCTCGGCGATTTCATCGAGGACAAGAACGCGATCATCCCGGTCGATGCCGCGATCCAGGCGAACCTCAAGGAAACCGTTACGCGGGTTCTGGCGTCGCTCACCCCGCGCGAGGAACGCGTGCTGCGCATGCGCTTCGGGATCGGCATGAATACCGACCACACGCTCGAGGAAGTCGGCCAGCAATTCTCGGTCACGCGCGAGCGTATTCGCCAGATCGAAGCGAAAGCGCTGCGCAAGCTCAAGCATCCGAGCCGTTCGCGGAAAATGCGCTCGTTCCTCGACCAGTAAGCCAGACGGCAGCGGTGGCCCGGCGCCACCGCTGCCTTGTTCGGAGCGCGTACCACAGCCGCGGGACGCGGCGATCTACGCGGATTACGTAGCGTTCGCTGGCGGGAATCCGCCACAAGATGGGTCCATTCCGGTGAGATACTGTGACGGACGGGCGCGCTTTGCGTACGTCTGCGGCCATGGCGTCCCACCCTGCCCTTCCCGCTGACCAGCTCGTCACCGCCTCGGATCTGGTGCGGCATTTCGGTGCCTGGCAGGACCGCGCGGCGCGCGCGCCGCTCTACATCCTCCACCGTGGCCGTCCGCGCTTCGTCCTGACCTCGATCGAGACGATGGACGCGCTGTGCGCAGCGCATCCGCTCCCCGCTCCCCTTGCCAGCGCAGTGATCGACGCGATCCCGGTGCTCGATGCGATCGGCGATTTGGTGCTCTTGGCCGACGCCGACGGCATGATCGTCGCCTCGAGCCGGGCTGCTCGGGCGTATTTCGGCGCACTCGCGCGGACGGGCGAGCCCGTCGATGCGATCACACCGTCCGCTGCCAGCGCGGATCTCAGGGGCGCTATCCGGCACATCATCGACCGTGGCATCGGCGAACGGCTCGACATCGCGTCGGCGGCACGCGCGGCGCGACGGTTGATGCTCACGATCGAGCCCGCCGGGCGCGGCGTGGTGGTGATCGCACAGGATGCGGCGGGCGATCGCGACGGCCACACCGCCGGCGCGCTCGACACGGCCAGCCTCGCCGCACTCGTCGTCGCCGGCGGGGCGCGGACCACGATCGATTCGAGCGGGCGGATCGAGCACGCCGACGCTGCACTCGCCGCCATGATCGACATGGATCCGGCAACGCTGTTGCTCCGCCCGTTCGTCACACTGGTGGCAGATCAAGCACGCGCGCCGCTCGACGCGGCGCTCGCCCAAGTCCTGCGCGGCCAGCCCGCCGCTGCGCTCGACAGCGTGTTGCTCAGCGCGTCCGGCGCCCCGGTCCCGGTCCGGATCGGGCTCGCGCCCATCAGTCGCGGCGGAGGCATAGCGGGCGTAGCGGCAGTGATCCTCGCGACGCGGTAAGTGACTGATCTGGTTTAAGTACCCTTAACCGGCTCTAAACCAGCTCTTTACGTCGTTCGGTATATCCCTTGGGTCCACTCCTCAAATCGGACAGCACCCGCACCACGCACGGATCGGGACAAGAGGGACAGTACGGAACACATGGCGAGCGCATCGACTCAATCCACGAAGGCGGAGGACGCAGGCTTGATCGCGGCCTTGGTGATCGAGGACGGTATTGCCGGGCATTCGCTGCTCCGCCGGCTGGCGACCCCCGGTGCCGCCGGACGCGACCTTGCCGATGCCGTTCACGCATTGTGCTCGGTCCATGGCCGGCTCACCGACGTGTTCGAGGAAGCCGCGCAGCGCAGCGTCGCCGCGCTCGACAATCGCTGGATCGCGGTTGCGAACGCGGCGTTCCAGGACGAACGCGCCTATCTCGCGCATCTCACCGCCGCGGTCGGGCCGCTGCCGTCGACCCCGGGGCAGGCCGAAAGCGACGCCGCCTTTGCCGCGCTGCGCCACACCTTTGACATGCTCGCGCGCTCGGACCGCGCCGGCTGTTCGACCGGGGCCGCGCTTGCGCTGGTGATCGACTGGCACGCCTTCCGTACGATCCTCGACGCCGCCGCGCACCGGGCGGGATCGCCTGTCACGCCATCGCAGCTCCCGGCGCTGGCCGAGACCGAGTCGATCGCGGTCGCGCACGGCGCCAACGCCGCGGTACGCCGCGCGATGGCATTCGGCGCGCAGCAGACCTTCGCGCAGCATCGCGGGCTGTGCGACCTGATCGAAGCCCGCGCGAACGCCCGCGATCGGCTCTAGCCGCGGCTTGCGCTGCGCCCCCGTTTCCCTCTATCGCCGTACCCGGTATTCAAATGAAACGGGATTGCAGCGATGAAGCGTTTCGAGGGCACACAGGGCTATGTCGCGACCGACGACCTCAAGGTCGCCGTCAACGCCGCCGTCACGCTGCGCCGCCCGCTGCTCGTCAAGGGCGAGCCCGGCACCGGCAAGACCGTGCTGGCCTATGAGATCGCCAAGGCGCTCGATGCCGAGCTGATCGAGTGGAACATCAAATCGACCACCAAGGCGCAGCAGGGGCTGTACGAATATGACGCGGTCGCGCGGCTGCGCGATGGCCAGCTCGGCGACGAGCGCGTCCACGACATCGGCAACTACATCCGCCGCGGCAAATTGTGGGAAGCCTTCACCCGCGACAAGCCTCCGGTCCTGCTGATCGACGAGATCGACAAGGCCGATATCGAATTCCCCAACGATCTGTTGCAGGAACTCGATCGCATGGAATTCCATGTCTACGAGACCAAGGAGACGGTCCGCGCAGTTGAGCGCCCGATCGTCATCATCACCAGCAACAACGAGAAGGAACTGCCCGACGCGTTCCTGCGCCGCTGCTTCTTCCATTACATCAAATTTCCCGACCGCGCGACGATGCAGGCGATCGTCGACGTCCACTTCCCCGGCATCCAGAAGATCCTCGTCAATCGCGCGATGGATATCTTCTACGACGTCCGCGACGTGCCCGGCCTCAAGAAGAAGCCGAGCACGAGCGAGCTGCTCGACTGGCTCAAGCTGCTGCTTCACGAGGACATGCCGCTCGACGTCTTGCAGAACCGCGATCCGACCAAGGCGATCCCGCCGCTGCACGGCGCTCTGCTCAAGAACGAGCAGGACGTGATGCTGTTCGAACGCCTCGCCTTCATGGCCAAGCGGCAGCAGAATAAGGGCTAAGTGCTTGATCCGATGTGACCGATGCCGGTAATGGTAACCTCGTCTTAAACCCTTTCCCGTTACGTGGTCTTTGGGGGGCAGCCGGTATCGGATGCCTGTATGCGTATCACCTTTCCCTTGTGCCTCTTGGCCGCGCTGCTGCCGATCAGCATCCCGGCCGATGCGAAAAGCTCACTGCTCAATTACGTCGGCCAGTGCGTACCGTTCGCGCGCGCAGCATCGGGAATCGCTATTTACGGCGACGCCTGGACTTGGTGGACACAAGCCGCGGGACGCTATCAGCGTGGCGACACCCCACGCCCCGGCGCGGTGATCGTGTTCGAACGCACGTCTCGCCTTCCGCTCGGTCATGTCGCGGTGATTAGCCGCGTGGTCGATCCACATGTCGTGATGGTGACGCACGCCAATTGGTCGCGCCAGAATGGCGAGCGCGGTCATGCCGAGCAGGACGTCACGCTCACCGACGTCTCGCCGCGCGGCGACTGGAGCGCGGTCAAGGTCTGGTATCGCGACATGGATGGGCTCGGCAGCACGGTCTATCCGACCTATGGCTTCGTCTATGGCCGCACGCTCGACCATGCGAGCAGCGCGCAGACCGCGCCCGAACTGAGCGGGCGCGATCCGGATTATGTCGGCGCGCTGATCGACTCGTACGTGCGGTGATCCGTTAACCGCCGTAATTCGTTAACCATCGCGCAACGTCGCGACGCTAGACCCGGCTGATCGGGGACAGGCTTTGGTTCAGCGACGATATTCTCTCTTTCTTGCGGTGATCGTGCTGCTCGGTCTGGGGCTGCGGGTTGCTGCCGCGACGGGCGGCCTGTGGCTCGACGAGGCCTGGTCCGCCGAACTCGCGCATCAGGCGGGAACCCCGCTCGGGGTGTTCCTCAAGATCAACCACGACAATAATCATCATCTCAATTCGCTGTGGCTGCAGTTCGTCGGCATCGATGCGCCGCCGCTGCTCCAGCGCGCTCTGTCGATCTTCGCCGGAACGATCGCGATTGCCGTCGCCGCCGAGATTTTCCGGCCACGCAGCCACCGCATTGCGCTGATCGCGGCGCTGCTCTTCGCCATCTCGCCGATGGTGGTGACGATGGGATCGGAAGCGCGCGGCTATGCCGGCATGGCGCTGGCTGTGCTCGTCGCGGTCTTGCTCGCCGACCGCTGGCTGATCGACGAACAGGGCGAGCGCACACGGGTGCGGCTGGCCTTGTGCTTCGCGCTCGGCGCACTGTCGCAGCTGACGATGCTGTTCGGCTGCGTCGCGCTCGTCGGCTGGGTCTTCTTCACGCTGACGTCGCGCCACGGCGTGGTCCGCGCGGCGCGGCGCACGCTGGTCCTGTTCCTGCCCGCGCTGATAACGCTCGGTGCCGTCTTCGCGCTCATCGCCGGTGCGGCGTGGGCGAGCCCGACCGGGTTTCAATTCGGGAGCTATAGGCCCTTCGAGATATGGCTGTTCCTCCGCGCGATCGTCGAGATGCTAGGCTACACGATCGGCTGGCCGGTCGTATCGCTGTGGCTGATTCCCGCAACGCTGATCCTGGTCGTGCTCGCGCGGCGTATCGGGGTGCGGCACGCGATCCTCTATGCGCTCGCTATCGCGGCATTCCCGATCACGCTCGCGGTGCTGCACGCGGGCAATCCCGGCTATCCGCGCTATTATCTGGTCGCCGCCGTGGCGTTGCTGCTGCTGCTCGCCGAAGCGACCGGCGCGCTGATCGCCCGGGGCGGCGCGCGCCGCAGCGTCGCACTGATCGGGATGGGCCTCCTCGTCCTGGGCAGCCTATGGCAGGATGTCGATCTGATCCGCAATCAGCGCGGCGACCCCGGGCGGGCGATTGTCGCCCTTCGCCTGCGCGCGCCGTCGGGCGCGGCGGTGCTGCTCGACCGCGAAAGCGGCCTTGCGATTCTGCGGGTCGCCGCGGCGCACCTGCACTACCCGATCACGATCGTCGAATCGGGATGCCAGCCCGCGCGTTTCTTGTTCGTCGATCGCTTCCGCGGGGAGACCTTCCCGATCGACCCCGTCCGGTGCGGCGTGCGCTATCACGCGATCGCCGCGGCACAGGCGCGCGGCCTGTCAGGAACGCACTGGACACTCTATGAGCGCCAGCCCTAGCATGCGGCATGTTCCTTAACTTCCTCGACGAGCTCCGCGCCGCCGGCATCCAGGCCAGCCTCAAGGAGCATCTGCTCCTGCTCGAGGCGCTCGACGCCGAGGTGATCGACCGCACGCCGGAGGATTTCTATTATCTGTCCCGCGCGGTGTACGTGAAGGACGAAGGGCTGCTCGACAAGTTCGATCAGGTCTTCGCCAAGGTGTTCAAGGGGATCGCCACCACCTTTGGCCAGACCAGCGCCGATATTCCGGCGGACTGGCTGAAGGCGGTCGTCGAGAAATATCTCAGCCCTGAGGAAATGGCGAAGATCGAGTCGCTCGGCTCGTGGGACGAGATCATGGAGACGCTCAAGAAGCGGCTCGACGAGCAGCACGAGCGCCACCAGGGCGGCAGCAAGTGGATCGGCACCGGCGGCACCAGCCCGTACGGCAACAGCGGCTACAATCCCGAAGGCGTCCGCATCGGCGGCGAAAGCGTCCACAAGCGCGCGCTGAAGGTGTGGGACCAGCGCGACTTCAAGAATCTCGACAACACCAAGGAGCTCGGCACCCGCAACATCAAGATCGCGCTCCGCCGCCTGCGCAAGTTCGCGCGCGAGGGTGCGGCGGACGAGCTCGATATCGACGCGACGATCGCCGGCACCGCGCGGCAGGGCTGGCTCGACGTCGTGATGCGCGCCGAGCGGCGCAATGCCGTCAAGCTGCTGCTGTTTCTCGATGTCGGCGGATCGATGGACCCGTGGGTCAAGCTCTGCGAAGAGCTGTTCTCGGCAGCGACCACAGAGTTCAAGAACCTCGAATTCTTCTATTTCCACAATTGCCCGTACGAGGGCGTGTGGAAGGACAACACCCGCCGCTTTTCCGAGCGCACGCCGATGTGGGACGTCCTCCACAAGTTCGGCCACGACTATAAGCTGGTGTTCGTTGGGGACGCCTCGATGAGCCCGTACGAGATCACGCATCCCGGCGGCTCGGTCGAGCATTTCAACGAGGAATCAGGGGCGGTGTGGATGCACCGGCTGACCACCACCTATCCCGCGGCGGTGTGGCTCAACCCGATCCCCGAGCAGCAATGGGGCTATTCGCAGAGCCTGCGGATCATCCGCGAGTTGATGACCGAGCGGATGTACCCCCTGACGCTCGCCGGACTCGACGATGCGATGCGCGAGCTTACGCGAAAGCGGTAAGCCAGGTCAGGCCGGCATCGCCTGTAATTTCTGCAAATAGGTCTCGACGAGGACGAGGCGGCGCTGGCGGCCTTCCTCGGTAACGGCGCGAGCGGCGGCAAGGCGTTCTGCGACAACACGGCGCATGTAGAAGTGACGATCGGATTCCACGACGTTTCTCCGGCACACGATACGACCCCCCCGGGCCGGCAATCGATGGAATTGTCATGAAATACCGAGGGATAAAGCGCCACCTTCGAATCCCGCGGCAGCCCCGAGTCGTTGCGCAGGCGCGACGAAACGAGTGGCGCTTCCGTCCTATCGTTCAATAGAGCAGGAAACGGGCGCGCGACTCGGCCCATTGCGCCTCGTCGGGCTGCGTCATCGCATCGAGGTCGCGCGGCGTCGCGGCCGAGTCGTCGGTCCATTCACGCAAGCCCGGCCCGCCGTTGATGACGTCGATCGGCAATTTCCCGAAGGCATATTCGTACGGGAAATCGCGCCACAGATCGTAATCGGGATACAGTGCACGGATCGCCTTGAACGCCAGCGCCTGGACGCGCCACGGGCGGAACGCGGCATGATCGTAGCCCGGCCCCTCCGCATGGATGTGAACCCCGTTGCACAAGGCCTTCACATGCTTGTGGAAAGTCGGCTCGAACCAGATGTCGCGCAGAAGGCAGCCATCGAGCCACTCGGGCGCCAACCGGCGCATCTCAGCCGCCACCGCCCGCGCGTCGATATCGGGCGCGCCGAACAGTTCGAGCGGGCGCGTCGTGCCGCGGCCCTCGGACAGCGTCGTGCCCTCGAGCATCACCGTGCCGGGATAAGCGCGCGCCATCATCACATTGGGGGCGTTGGGGCTGGGGTTGATCCACACGCGCTCGGTTGGCCAGCCGAAGCCCGGCGCCGAGTCGGGCTGCCAGCCCTCCATTGCGATCACGCGATAGTCGACGTCGAGCTTGAGCAGATCGATGAACCAATGGCCGAGCTCGCCCATCGTCAGGCCATGCCGCATCGGCATCGGGCCCGCCCCGACGAAGCTCTCCCAGCCGGGCAGCAGCGTCAGCCCCTCGATCGGACGACCGATCGGGTTGGGGCGATCGAGCACCCAAACCGTCTTCTTGTGCTCGGCGGCGGCCTCGAGCACGTAGCGCAGCGTGGTGATGAAGGTGTAGATCCGCGTGCCGAGATCCTGCAGATCGACCAGCATCACGTCGAACGTGCCCATCGATTGCCCGGTCGGCTTGCGCACTTCGCCGTACAGGCTGAACACCGGCATCCCGTAGGTCGGATCGGTGAAGTCGGGCGACTCGACCATATTGTCCTGGAGGTCGCCGCGCACGCCGTGCTGCGGGCCGAACATCGCGGTGACGTTGAGCCCAGCAGCAATGAGGGCGTCGACCGAATGCGTCAGGTCGGCCGTCACCGAGGCGGGATGCGCAAGCAAGGCGACTCGTTTGCCCTCGAGCGGCTTGCGCAGCGCGGGGTCGGCGAGGAGGCGATCGATACCGAATTTCATGGTGCGTCAGGTGCCGGGAGGGTCGCGATAAAGCAATCCCGGTTGTGGAAATCCGGGGACCCTTCCGCGTGGGCGAGCGCCCAATAGGATTTGGTGCCGTCGGTTTCCTCGATCACCGCAGACAGGCCCATCTGCAGCGCACCGCCAGGAAGATCGGCGAGCGACTGATCGACCTCGACCAAATAGGCCGAATTGTCGTCCCCGCGTCCAACATGCGGATCGGCCGCGAGCGGCAGGTCCTGCCCTCCCGCCCTATAGCCCGCGAAGCGATACGCCGCCCATCGCGTCGAGGGCGAATAGTTGAACTCGAAATAGCCGGCGGCATCGGGCGCCGCGAGAAACAGTTCGCAGCACGTCGTCTTCCACAAATCGTCGGCGCGGGTCGAGGTGACCCAATCGGGCAACGCGACATGCTCGTTGCCCTCGACCGTGAACGTCAGCACGACCGTGTCGCCATCGCGCACGACATCGACGCCGACCGCCTCGACGGCGTTTGCCGGCCTGTCCGGATGCGGCACCAAGGCATAACGCTTCGCGCCCGAATGCGGCGCCTCAGCGGCAAAATCGGTCAACAGCGCGGTTCCTTCTTGTTCCAGTCGGGGATCAGCCGCAGCCGCCGCTTGCCCCAATAGCTCAGATCCATCGAGACGCGGACCGGCATTCCAGCGTGCGTGTAGATGATCTGGTCGCCGCGCTCGCCATCGCCGGTGCTGCAGTTTTTCCAGCCCGTTCTGTCGAGCACGTCGGTGATCTTGTAGACGGCATATTGGTCGTCCGCGTGCCACAGCGTCAGTTGGTCGAACCCGCCGCCGCCATCATGGCCGACCAGATCGACCGCCGCTTCGAAAGGACCCGCGCCGTAGATCATCGCGCCATGGCGGCGGCAGCGCATGCTCCCCCAATCCGGCTGGACGCAGTCGGTAAAGCCAGCGCGACGCGCATCGCCGACGCTGCCGCTGACCGGCAGGCCGGCGAACGCGACATACGGCGGCGGCGGCCGATCGGGGCTGCATCCCGCGAGCAGCAGCAGCGCAAGCCAAGGTCTAGGATATGCCATCAAGACACAACGATAAGTGCGATCGCGGGCCCGGCATAGCCAGGAAACGGCGGCACTTCACAAAGCGAGGTCGGGACTTGCGCCGCTACCGCTGGAAAATTCCACCGAACACGCCTATGTGCCGCCGTTCCCATGGCAACAACACTCCCCTCCCCGCCGAAGATCGGCATGGTCTCGCTCGGCTGTCCCAAGAATCTGGTCGATAGCGAACGGATCCTGACCAAGCTGCGCTCCGATGGCTATGCCATGTCGCCCGATTATGCCGGCGCCGACGTCGTGCTCGTCAACACCTGCGGCTTCCTCGATTCGGCCAAGGAGGAGAGCCTCGAAGCGATCGGCGAGGCGATCGCCGAGAATGGCCGCGTCATCGTGACGGGCTGCATGGGCAAGGAAGCGGAGATGATCCGCGCCAAATTCCCCGGCATCCTCGCGGTCACCGGCGCGCATCAGTATGAGGAAGTCGTCGGCGCAGTCCACGACGCCGCCCCGATGCCGCCGAGCGCGTTCCTTAATCTCGTCCCCGACAGCGGGCTGAAGCTGACCCCGCGCCACTACAGCTATCTGAAGATCTCAGAAGGCTGCAACCACCGCTGCAGCTTCTGCATCATCCCCAGCTTGCGCGGCGACCTCGTCAGCCGCCGCCCGGACGCGATCCTGCGCGAGGCCGAGAAATTGATCGAAGCGGGCACGCGCGAACTGCTGGTCATCAGCCAGGACACCTCGGCCTACGGCGTCGACATCCGCCACCAGCCGCGCATGTGGCACGGCGAAGAAGTCCGCGCCCACATGACCGACCTGTCGCGTGAACTCGGCAAGCTCGGCGCCTGGGTGCGGCTGCACTATGTCTACCCCTATCCGCATGTCGACCAGGTCATCCCGCTGATGGCCGAGGGGCTGATCCTCCCCTATCTCGACATCCCGTTCCAGCACGCCAGCCGCAACGTCCTGAAACTCATGAAGCGCCCGGCGAACGAAACCAAGGTGCTCGAGCGCATCAAAAATTGGCGCACGATCGCACCCGACATGGCGATCCGCTCGACCTTCGTCGTCGGTTTCCCCGGCGAGACCGAGGACGATTTCGCCTATCTGATGGACTGGCTCGAGGAAGCGCAGCTCGACCGCGTCGGCGCGTTCCGCTTCGAGCCGGTCGAGGGCGCCGCCGCCAACGACCTCCCCAACCACGTGCCCGAGGAAATCAAGGAAGAGCGCTACGCCCGCCTGATGGAACTCACCGCGCGCATCTCGGCGGACAAGCTCCAGGCCAAGGTCGGCCGCACACTCGACGTGATCATCGACGCGGTCGATGAGGACGGCGGCGCCACCGGCCGCTCGCAGGCCGATGCGCCCGAGATCGACGGCGAGGTGTTCCTGCGCGACGCGGGGCATCTGAGCGTCGGCGATATCGTCGCGGTCGCGATCGAAGATGCCGACGAGCATGATCTTTACGGTGTCCCGACCGTTTGACGCCAGCGCCCCCTTCCCTTTCGCGGCAGGACGGTGACATATCGTCGTTCATTCCGCTTAAGGACTGCGCCCGCGTGAAGCTCTCCCGATACTGCCTGGCGGCAGGCTTGCTATCCGTCTCCGCTCCAGCACTGGCGCAATCGCTGACCCCGACGGAGACGCAACAGGTCGATAAGACCGTTACCGACGCGCTCGCCAAATCGGGCGTCCCCTCGGCCTCGGTCGCGATCGTGCGCGGCGGGCGGATCGTCTATACCAACGCGTACGGCAAGCAGGCCGAGACCGGCACGACGCGCGACGATGCGCCATACCAGATCGCCTCGGTCTCGAAGCAATTCACCGCCGCGGCGATCCTGCTGCTCCAGCGCGAGGGCAAGCTCAGCCTCGACGATCACGTTTCCAAATACGTCCCCGGCATCACCGGCGGCGACACGATCACGATCCGCCAGCTTTTGAGCCACACCGCCGGCCTGCAGGATTACTGGCCGCAGGATTACAGCTTCAAGGCGATGGCCACCCCGGTCACGCCGCAGCAGATCGTCGACCGTTGGGCGAAGAAGCCGCTCGATTTCAAGCCCGGCACGCAGTGGCAATATTCGAACACCGGCTATGTCGTCGCGGGGCTGATCGTCGAGAAGGTCTCGGGCCAGAAGCTGCTCGATTTCCTGAAAGCGCGGATCTTCAAGCCGCTCGGCATGACCGTCTACGATCAGGATCTCGCGGTCGGCCCCGGCTTCCCGCAAGGCTATGGCCGCGCCGCGCTCGGCCCCGTCCGCCCCGTCACGCCCGCCGCGCACGGCTGGCTCTACGCCGCGGGCGAACTGGCGATGAGCGCGCGCGCACTCGCGACCTGGGACATCGCGCGGCTCGATCGCGCGGTCCTCGCCCCCGCGGACTGGGCGACGCAGGAAACCCCGGTCAAGCTCGCCGACGGCACGACCAACGGCTACGGCCTCGGCGTCTCGACCGGCACCGCCAACGGCCGCCGCTTCGTCGAGCATAGCGGCGAGGCGGTCGGCTTCCTGTCCGAAAACATCGTCTATCCCGAGCAGAAGGCGGCGGTCGTCGTCCTCATCAACAGCTGGTCGAGCGACGCCTATCAGACGATCGCGCAGAAGCTCGCCGGCATCGTGCTCGGCACCCCGGTCGCCGATGCCGCCGATACCGCGGTCCTGGCGCGCGTCCGCACGGCGTTCGATCAGTTGCGCGGCGGCACGCTCGACCGCAGCCAGCTGACCGACGACGCCAATTTCTACTTCACCCCGACGACGCTCGCCGATTACCGCACCAGCCTAGCGCCGCTCGGCGCGCCGACCGCGTTCGTCCAGACCGGCAAGGCGCGGCTGCGCGGCGGCTTCGTCAACCGCAACTATCGCGCAACCTATCCGACCACGACGCTGTCGATCAGCACCTATGCCGAACCCGGCGCCAACGGAAAGCTCGAGCAATTGCTCGTGACCCCCACCCAGCCATGACCGATTTCACCACGCTGCTCCAACCCGACCGCGGCCAGCCCGCCCGCCTCATCCACGTCGTTCGCCCCGAGGCGTGGGAGGCGTGGCTCGGCGCGCAGCCGCCGCGGATCCGCACCGTGGTCGCCGCGCACCGGCTGAGCGGCAAGGCGGGCAATCGCGCCGTCCTGCCGGGGGAGAAGCCCGAGGATTGGGCGATGCTGCTCGTCTGTAACGAAAGCCTCGACTCGCCGTGGCGGATCGCCTCGCTCGGCGAGCAATTGCCCGAGGGGACGTATCGCCTCGCCGATGGCGAGCCGGGTGCGGCGATGCTCGGCTGGTGCCTCGCACAGCATAAGTTCGATCGCTACAAGCGCGACGAGCCGAGCGTCGGCCCACGCGTGCTGCTCACCGGCGAGCCCGCGCGGATCGAGGAAACCGTGCGGCTTGCCAAGGCCACCGCCAAGGTGCGCGACCTCGTCAACACCGCCGCCGCCGATCTCGGCCCGGCCGAGCTCGAAGCCGAGGCGCAGCAGCTCGCACAGGCGCATGGCGCGACCGTGTCGGTCACCAAGGGCGACGCGCTCGAAAAGGGCTATCCGATGATCCACGCGGTCGGCCAGGCCGCCGCGCGCGGGCGCGAGCCGCGGCTGATCGAGCTCGAATGGGGCAATCCTGCGCATCCGCGCATCGCGATCGTCGGCAAGGGCGTATGCTTCGATTCGGGTGGGCTCGACATCAAGCCGTCGTCGGGCATGCGGCTGATGAAGAAGGACATGGGCGGCGCGGCGCATGCGCTGGCGCTCGCCGGGCTGGTGATGGCGGCGCGGCTTCCCGTGCGGCTACATCTGCTGATCCCGGCGGTCGAGAACAGCATTTCGGGCAACGCCTTTCGCCCCGGCGACGTGCTGAAGACCCGCAAGGGCCTGACGGTCGAGAACACCAATACCGATGCCGAAGGCCGGCTCGTGCTCGGCGACGCGCTGACGCGTGCGGTCGAGGAGAACCCGACGCTGATCCTCGATTTCGCGACGCTCACCGGCGCGGCGCGCGTCGCGCTCGGGCCCGATCTGCCCGCGACCTTCGCCAATGACGAGGCGCTGGCGGCGGCGTTGCTCGCGGCCGGAACGGCGGTCGGCGATCCGTTGTGGCGGCTGCCCTTGTGGGACGGCTATGACGACATGCTCTCGTCGGACATCGCCGACCTGGTCAACGCCCCCGATGGCGGTTTCGCGGGATCGGTGACCGCGGCGCTGTTCCTGCGCCGCTTCGTGCCCGAGGGTACGCCCTGGGCGCATTTCGACACCTTCGCGTGGCGCCCGAGTTCGAAGCCCGGCCGCCCCAAGGGCGGTGAGGCCCTCGGCCTGCGCGCGGCCTGGGCGATGCTCAAGGGGCGCTTCGCGGCATGATCTACATCCTGATCAACCTCGTGCCGATCCTCGTCGCGACGCTGATCGGGCTGATGCTGGGCGCGGCCTATCACGTGGCGTTCGGGCGCGGCCGCGTGTCGGCCAGCGCGATCGCGGTCGCCGCGCTCGGGCTGTTCTGGTTCGCCTCGATCCTGGCCGGCGCGCTGATCCTCGCGCCGCCCAAGGCGGCGCCGTGGATCATGGCTGTGGGCAGCGCTGTGGTGATCTGGGCGGGGTTCGTGCTGCCGGTGGTCGCGGTCACGCAGCGCTATCACGGCGTGGTGGCCCGGCGGATCGTCGGGGACAGCCTGTTCTGGCTGGTGACGATGGTTGCGCAGGCGGTGGCGATGAAGCTGATCGGGTTGGTGCCGCCTGGGGTCTGAGGCGCGGGGCGGCGGTTAAACGACCGAGATTGGTGAAGAGCCGAATGTCTTCGATCTGGGGCTTATCGGTTGAACCTCAAACCCTGCATTATTCGCGATTTCCCCTTCGGCAGCCCTTTCTCGCGCCTGCAGATCATTCCTACAGAATAACCGACGAGAATTGCGAACGCCAGAAGAAGCGTCGCACCGACAATGGCAAATCCTATAAGCATTCCGATCGCCCAGTCTTCGAAGGGCCGACTTCCCCTTACCCGCTCCGACATCGCGTCTATCCCTCACCGAGTGACCCGTTTTAGGTCTCGATCCGAGAAGCAGTCAACGTGCGATATTGGTCGATTTTTGGCTGTCCGGGTCTCGCGCTCGCTAGTGGAGCGTGCGATTTCAGGAAGGTCTGCGCTACGGATCATTCCGGAACAGCGAGAATTAGTCGGGAGCGGCCCTAGCGCATAACCGTCGCCCCGGCGAAGGCCGGTGCCTCTCCATGTGTGTCAGGCCGCCCGCCAAGCCCTCCAGAGGCCCCGGCCTCCGCCGGGGCGACGGTAGTGGCTATGGCCGGCTCCGGTGGGTTTGCGACCGTCCCCTTTCGTGTAAGATCGTCTGAAAGCACGCGTCCGTTCTCGATCGGAGAAGGTCATGAAGCCACAGAGTATATCGTTGATCGCGGCGCTCATGGCATTCGGCGCGACTGAATTTTCAGCCCAGGCAAAATCGCCCGAAGGTGTGTCGCTGAACTCGGAGGAAATACGAAAATCTCTGGCAGGTAGAAGTATACGCTATAGCCCACCTGGTTGGGCAGACATGGGAATGTACGAGGAGTTTCATTCTGATGGCGTGTGGAGTGGGATCCAAAGTGGACGTGGTCCCTGGTCATTTTCGGGACGGTGGTTGATCACCGACAACCAGATATGTGTTACCGCCGACGTGGGGACTTCCTTCGAGCGGTGGAATTCAGGGCAGTCCTGTCGAAAGATTTGGCAGGATCGAAAAACTGGCGTTCTGCGAACCTATTATCCGTGGGCGCGCCCGTCTTCGTCGAATAAATCTGCTATGCAAACCCTTGCGGTTTCTGATCTTGCCCTAGCTAAGTGAGGCTTATGAACATCCGCTTCTAGGGGTGGGTTCAACGGGTGGTCGCAACACATCATTTTCACGCTTCAATCGCCCGGCACCGCGCACCCAAGCATCATCCAGCGCCCCGCCCCTCCCGCCAGCGCGCCATCGCCGTGTCATAGCGGTCGCGCTCGGCAGCGAGCGCCTTGCTGAGCGCCTTGCTCTCGCGGTCGTGCTTCGCGTCGAGATCGCGGCGCTCGCGGTCGAGCGCGCGTTGGCGGGCGGTCAGCTTTGCGTCGGCGTAGCGGTATCTGTCTTCGAGATCGGCGAGCGCTTGTTCGGCAGCGGCAAGGGCGTCGCTCGAGGGCTTGGGCGGTGGTTCGGGTTTGGCCTCGGCTTTCCGCGGAGTCGAAGCCGCGTGCTTGGCGCCGCCCCTGCCGACCTTAGCCCGAGCGGCCGGCGCATCCTCCGGGGCCTTCGCCGGCCGCGCCGGTTGCGCCGGGAGCGCCGCGATCTGCTCGGCGGTCGTCCCGCGCGAGCGCTTGATCACCTCCCCGGGCTTCGCCAGCGGCTCGGCCATCAGCGCCGCATCGGTCACCTCCTGCGCAACCCCCCGCGCGAACAGATCGTGCTCGCTCCCCCACGCCGCGAGCGCCGCCTTGCGGCTCGGCGCCGCGACATAGGCGTCGCTGAAGCCGGCCGGCACGACGAAGACCTTCAGCCGCCGCGCCACCCCGCCGCCTTCAAGCCGCTTCGATGATCGGCACGAACTTTGCCGCGGTCAGGCTCGCGCCGCCGACCAGAGCGCCGTCGACATCCTCGGTTTCGAGGATCGCCGCCGCGTTCGCCCCCGTCACCGATCCGCCATAGAGGATGCGGATCCCGTCCGCCGCATCGCCGACCAGCGTGCGCAGCTTGGCGCGCGCGATCGCATGGACCTCGCCAATCTCGTCGAGCGTCGGGGTGCGGCCGGTGCCGATCGCCCAGCGCGGCTCGTACGCCAGCGTCAGCCAGTCGCCCGTCGCGAGATCGGGGACCGATTTCTCGATCTGCGCCTGCACCACGCGCGCCGCGCGGCCGGCGTCACGCTCGGCATCGGTCTCGCCGACGCACAGGATCACGCCGAGCCCGTGGCGATGCGCCGCGCTCGCCTTGGCCCAGGCGTCCTGGCTGGTCTCGCCCTGGTCGGCGCGGCGTTCGCTATGCCCGACGATCGTGAAGCGCGCGCCCGCCTCGACCAGCATCGCGGCCGACAGGCAACCGGTATGCGCCCCGCTCTCGGCGGCATGGACATCCTCGCCGCCGAACGCGAAGCCCGGCACCAGCGCCACCGCCGGCGCGATCAGCGTCGCCGGCAGCGCGATCGACACGTCCACCAAGGGCGCAGCGCGCGCGGCCTCCGCGATAGTGACCAGTTCGGCGAGCGCGGCATGGCTGCCGTTCATCTTCCAATTGCCTGCCACCAGCTTGCGTCGCGCCATTGTGCGTCTCTCCCGTTTTGATCCTCGCGGAACAGCGATACCGAAGCGCGCGCGCGGTACAAGTCCAACCGCCTGGGTTGATGCGGCCCCGCCTGCCCCCTAAAGCAGCGGCAACACGCTCCAGACAGATTGGCCGTTTCCGACCATGCTCAGCTTTTTCCGCCGAATGATTGCCCACCGGTTCGGAGGCGCGATCGCGCTCGGTTTCGTCGCATTGCTCGGGCTGGGGTTCGTGCTCGGCGACCGCGCCGGCCTGTCGGGTAGCGCCGACCCGGTCGCCAAGGGCGACATCGTCGCGACCGTCGGCAAGAAGACGATTTCGGTTAGCGACCTGCAGACCGCGGTGCAGCGCGACATGGACGGTTATCGCCAGCAGCAGCCGACGCTCGACATGGCGCAGTTCGTGGCAGGCGGCGGGTTCGACGCGACGCTCGAGCGGCTGATCGATTCGACCGCCTATCGCCAGTACGCACAGGCGCAGGGCATGGTTGTCGGCAAGCCCGCGGTCGATGCGGTGATCGCCGCACAGCCGGGGCTGACCGGGCTCGACGGCAAGTTCAGCCAGGAGAAGTATGAGGGCGTGCTGCGCCAGATCGGCATGACCGACGCCGATGTCCGCCTGCAGACGACCGACCAGATCCTCGTCAAGCAATTGTGGCAGTCGCCGCTGAAAGCCAGCCAGGTCCCGCTGCAGCTCGCGCTCCCGTACGCCAGCCTGCTGCTCGAAAAGCGCGCCGGGACGATCGGCTTCATTCCGTCGCAGGCGGTGCCTGCCGGCGCCGTGCCGACCGACGCCGAGCTCACCACCTATTACACCCGCAACGCCTCGCGCTACCGCGTGCCTGAGCGCCGCGTCGTGCGCTATGCGATCGTCAACGCCGCCACCGTTGGTGCCGCCGCAACGCCAAGCGCGGCCGAGATCGAAGCTGCCTACAAGGCGCAGTCGGGCAAATATGCCGCCGCAGACCTCCGCACGATCGTCCAGGTCGTCGTCGCCGACCAGACTGCCGCCAACGCGCTTGCCGCCAAGGTGCGCGCGGGCACGCCGATCGCCGAAGCCGCGAAGGCCGCTGGGCTCGAGCCGGTGACGCTCACGGATACGACCAAGACCGACTACGCCGCGCAGACGTCGCCTGCGATCGCGAGCGCGGCATTTGGCGGCAAGGCTGGCGATGTCGCCGGCCCGCTGCGCGCGCCGCTCGGCTTCATCGTCCTCAAGGTCGAGAAGCAGCGCATCCGTCCCGCCACGACGCTGGCGGCCGCAACGCCCGAGCTGACCAAGACGCTGACGACGCAGAAGACCGCGGCGCTGCTCACCGATAAGCGCAACAGCTTCGAGGACACGCTGTCCAAGGCGAGCTTCGACGGGATCGTCGCACAGCAGAAGCTGACCGCGCAGACCACGCCGGCGCTGCTCGCCACCGGGCAAGACGTGGCCAACCCGACCGCCAAGCCCGATCCCGCGATCGCGCCGATCCTCACCGCGGCGTTCGCAGCGCATGCCGGCGATTCGCCGCAGACCGTGCCGCTCGGCCAGGACGGCAGCTTCGCGCTGATCACGCTCAACAAGATCGTGCCGGCCGCCCCGCGTCCGCTCGCGCAGATCCGCGATCTCGTGATCCGCGATTTCGAGCTGGCGCGTGCGCAGAAAGCGGTCCGCCAGATCGCCGCAGGTGTCGTCGCCGCGGCGAACAAGGGAGTGCCGCTGGCGCAGGCGTTCGCCGCGACCAAGCTCAAGCTGCCGCCGCTCCGCCCGATCGCCGGCCCGCGCGCGCAATTGCTCGCCGATCCGCGCGCCGTCTCAGCGCCGCTGCAGATGCTCTTCGCGATGCCGGCAAAGACGACCAAGCTGCTCGAGGCGCCCAACAATGCGGGCTATCTGATCGTCCATCTCGACACGATCACCTCGGGCGATGCGTCGGGCAACGCCAAGGTGATCGCGGGGACTGAGAGCGATATCGGCAGCGTGATCGGCCGCGAATATGTCGCGCAGTTCGGCAAGGCGGTGCAGAATGCCGTCGGCACCAAGCGCAATGCGCTGGCGATCGCCAAGCTCAAGGCCCAACTGCTTGGCGGCGTGAGCGCAGATGACCAGCAGCCCTGATCGCGCCGAGCGCCCCGACCGCATGGCCGCCCGCGCGGCCCTCGCCGCGGGGAAACCCGCTCTGCTGTGGCAGCGCCAGGTCGCCGATACCGAGACGCCGGTCGCCGCCGCGCTCAAGCTGATCGAACCCGGGCGGGGCGATTTCCTGCTCGAATCGGTCGAGGGCGGCGAGACGCGCGGGCGGCACAGCCTGATCGGGCTCGCCCCCGATCTGGTGTTCCGCGCACACGGCGCCGAGGCCGCGATCAACCCGCATTGGCTGACCGACCGCGAGGCCTTCGCGCCGTGCGACGCGCCGACGCTCGATGCGCTCCGCGCGCTGGTCGAGTCGTGCCGGATGGACGTGCCCGCCGAGCTGCCGCGCGCGCTCGCCTGTCTCGTCGGCTATTTCGGTTATGAGACGATCGGCCTGGTCGAACGCTTGCCGCGCCCCGCCAACGACGCGCTCGGGCTGCCCGACATGATGTTCGTGCGCCCGACGGTGATCCTGATCTTCGACCGGCTCGCCGATGCGCTGTTCCTCGTCGCGCCGGTCTGGCCCGATGCTAACCGCACGCCCCAGGCTATCGTCGCGGAAGGCGCCGACCGGATCGAGGCGACCGCCGCCCGGCTCGCCACGGCACAGCTCCCCGCCCCCGTGCGCGCCCCCGCCGCGCAGGAGATCGCGCTGACGCCGACGCTCGCGCCCGGCCGCTATGCCGAGATGGTCGCGGCAGCGAAGGACTATATCGTCGCGGGCGACATCTTTCAGGTGGTGCTGGCACAGCGCTTCACCGCGCCGTTCACGCTGCCCCCGTTCGAACTCTATCGCGCGCTGCGGCGGATCAACCCCTCGCCCTTCCTCTATCATCTCGACCTGCCGGGCTTCGCGCTGACCGGCTCGAGCCCCGAGATCCTCGTCCGCGTACGCGACGGCGAGGTGACGATCCGCCCGATCGCAGGCACGCGCCCGCGCGGCAAGACCGCCGCCGAGGACGAGGCCAACCGCGTCGGCCTGCTCGCCGATCCCAAGGAGCGCGCCGAGCATCTGATGCTGCTCGATCTCGGCCGCAACGATGTCGGCCGCGTCGCCGAAGCCGGCAGCGTCACGGTCACCGCGAGCTACACCACCGAATTCTACAGCCATGTGATGCACATCGTGTCGAACGTCGTCGGCCGCTTGTCGCCAGACCATGACGCGATCGACGCGCTGCTCGCCGGCTTCCCCGCGGGCACCGTCAGCGGCGCACCCAAGGTCCGCGCATGCGAGATCATCGCCGAGCTCGAGGATGCAGTGCGCGGGGCCTATGCCGGCGGCGTCGGCTATTTCTCGCCCGACGGATCGATGGATTCGTGCATCGTGTTGCGGACGGCAGTGGTCAAGGACGGCACGATGCACGTCCAGGCCGGCGCCGGGATCGTCGCCGACAGCGTCGCCGAATATGAGCAACGCGAATGCGAGGCCAAGGCCGGCGCCCTGCTCGCCGCCGCGCGCGAGGCGATCGCACGCGCGGCGGAGGTCAGTTTCGGGCAGTAATCAGCCGGCGGCGATCACGGGATCGCTGCGGCCTGACGCTTGGCCTCGGCCTTTTCGGCGGCATATTGCTGCGCGCGCATCATCGCGCAGCCGGTCTGGCCGCCCGATCCGGTCGGCGAGCAGGTGTCGGGCAGGCCCCCTGCGCGACGGCCTACTTCGTCCGCGACTGCGGCGCGATTGACCCAGCTCTGATTCTGCGCGGGGATTGGCTTGTCGTCGCGCAATTCCTTGGGGATGCGATACGGCTCGCCTTGGCGCGCACAGACGACGATCTCGGCATCGGGATTGCTCGACTTGGGGCAGGCCTGGTTGCCGGTCAGCGTGATCGAACGGATCCGCAGCGGGGGCTTGCCGGACTCGGCCTGCTTGGCGGCAGCATCGGTTTGCTCGGCGGTCTGCGCGAAGCTCGAGACCGGGGTGACGGCCAGCGTCAGGGCGATGGCAAGGGGGCGCAGCATGGTGAAAAATCTCCTCGAGGATCAACAACGTCCACCACGCCAGCTTGATCCAAGCTGAACGTGCAGATTCGATCGCACATTCGATCATTGTCGCTACACGACAAAAGCGGTAGCGGCGCGCTATGATCCGCGCACAGATCCTTGTCATCGACAATTACGACAGCTTCACCTGGAACCTCGTCCATTATCTGATGGAGCTCGGCGCCGAGGTGAAGGTCGTGCGCAACGACGCGATGACCGCGGCGGATGCGCTGGCGACCAACGCCACCGGTTTCCTCATTTCGCCCGGCCCTAAGACGCCGACCGACGCGGGTATTTCGCTCGATCTCGTCGCGGCGTGTGCCGATGCGGGACGGCCGCTGCTCGGCGTGTGCCTTGGGCACCAGGCGATCGGCCAGCATTTCGGCGGGAACGTCGTGCGCGGCGGGCTGATGCACGGCAAGACCTCGCCCGTGACGCATGATGGGTCGGGCGTGTTCGCCGCGCTCCCGTCGCCCTTCATCGCGACGCGCTATCATTCGCTGATCGTCGAGGATCTGCCCGACACGCTGATCGTCAATGCCCGCGCCGATGACGGATCGGTGATGGGGGTGCGCCATGCGACGCTCCCGATCCACGGCGTGCAGTTCCACCCAGAGAGCATCGCGACCGAGCATGGTCATGCGCTGCTGGGGAATTTCCTGGCGGATGCCGGGGGCGCCGCATGAGCCGGCTCGCACCTTCTTCCCCCCTCCCGCTTGCGGGAGGGGGCGGGGGTGGGCGCGCGCGTTCAATCAGCGCTGCGTTCACAATAGAGCGCGAGCCCACCCCCAGCCCCTCCCGCAAGCGGGAGGGGAGTGCTCTATGACCACCCTCGCCCTGCTCCCCGACCCGTCCTCCCCGCTGAGCCGCGAGACAGCGGCGCAGGCATTCTCGGACCTGCTCGACGGCCACGTCCCCGACGACGCGATCGCGCGCTTCCTCATCGGCCTGACCGAACGCGGCGAGACCAGCATCGAGATCGCCGCCGCCGCGCGCGCGATGCGTGACCGGATGCTGCCGATCGCGGCACCCGTCGGCGCGCTGGATGTCTGCGGCACCGGCGGTGACGGCCACCACACGCTCAACGTCTCGACCGCCGTGTCGATCGTCGTCGCCAGCACCGGCGTGCCCGTCGCCAAGCACGGCAACCGCGCCGCCTCGTCCAAGGCGGGCGCCGCCGATACGCTCGAGGCACTCGGGCTCGACATGCACCGCGCCGGGCTCAACGCCGAGGCGAGCCTCAACGACATCGGCATCGCCTTCCTGTTCGCCGCCAACCACCACCCGGCGATGAAGCGCATCACCCCGATCCGCCAGAAGCTCGGTCGCCGCACGATCTTCAATTTGATGGGCCCGCTCGCCAATCCGGCGGGCGTCACGCGCCAGCTGATCGGCATCGCGCGCCCCGACTATGCCGCGACCTATGCCGCCGCGCTCGAACAGCTCGGCACCGAGGCGGCGCTCGTCGTCTCGGGCGAGGAAGGGCTCGACGAGCTGTCGAGCGCCGGGCCGAGCATCGCGGTCGCGGTCGGCGCGATCGACCTTCCGCGCACCATCACGCCCGAGGATGCCGGCCTGCCGCGCCACCCGGTCAGCGCGATCCGCGGCGGCGACGCGGCGCACAATGCCGCCGCTTTGCGCCGCTTGCTCACCGGCGAGCAAGGCGCGTATCGCGACGCCGTCCTGCTCAACGCCGCCGCCGCGCTGATCGTCGCGGGTATCAGCCACACCCTTCCCGAAGGCGTAGCCATCGCTGCCGAAGCGCTCGACAGCGGTTCGGCGAACGCCTTGCTCGATCGTTGGATCGCATATTCATGACCGATATCCTGAACCGTATCCTCGAAACCAAGCGTGCCGACGTCGCCGCGCGCAAGGCGACGACCGCGCTGAGCGAACTCGATGCGCGAATCGCCGGCCAGTCGCCGCCGCGCGGCTTCCGCGCCGCGCTCGATGCGCGCGCGGCAGCGGGCGGCTACGCGCTGGTCGCCGAGATCAAGAAAGCCAGCCCGTCCAAGGGCCTGATCCGCGAGGATTTCGATCCCCCGGCGCACGCCCTCGCCTATCAGGCCGGCGGCGCGACCTGCCTGTCGGTGCTGACCGACGAGGCCTGGTTCCAGGGGTCGGACGGCTTCCTCACCGCCGCGCGCGGCGTGTGCGACCTGCCGGTGCTGCGCAAGGATTTCATGGTCGATCCGTGGCAGGTGCCTGAGTCGCGCGGAATCGGTGCCGATGCGATCCTGCTGATCATGGCCGCGCTCGACGATGTGACGCTCGCCGAGATCGAGGCGAGCGCGATCGAATGCGGGATGGACGTGCTCGTCGAGGTCCATTCGCAGTCCGAGATGGAGCGCGCGATGAAGCTCAAGTCGCGGCTGATCGGCGTCAACAACCGCAACTTGCGCGATTTCACGGTCGATTTCGCGCGGACCTATGAGCTGGTGTCGAAGGCGCCGAAGGACTGCACCTTCGTCGCCGAAAGCGGGCTGACGACGCGCGCCGACCTCGACGCGATGGCCGAGCACGGCATCCGCTGCTTCCTGATCGGCGAGGCGCTGATGCGGCAGGACGATGTCGAGACGGCAACGCGCACGCTGGTCGGCTGAGCCGCAAGTCGCCGCGGCGGACGGTCGGAGTCGCGCGGAACGAAGCCCGGCGCTGCGCCGTTTGCGTCTCCAGTTCGATACGGAGACATGCAATGAAGACCGCCCTGCTCGCCCTGATGGCAATCGCCGCGCCCGCCGTCGCGCAGACGCCTGTCGCACGCGCGCCGCAATCCGTGGCGATCACCATGACCGACCACGGCTTTGTGCCAAGCACCATCGTGTTGCGCCGCGGCGGTTCCTATGTGCTGCGCATCGCCAATCGCTCGGACAAGGGCCACAACCTCACGCAGAAGGCGTTCTTCCGCGCGGCGCGTCTCTCGCGTGAGGATCGTGGCTTGGCGGGCGACGGCCAGATCGTCCTCGCGCCGGGCGAACGCGCGACGGTGCGGCTCCAGGCACCGCTCAGCCGACCGGGCGGGACGTATCAGTTCAGCAGCACGACCTTGGGCGACGCCGACAACGAGTATACCGGCGTGTTCCGGATGCGGTGACGATGGCGTAAGATCGGCCGCTCTTCCGCGTTCGAGATAAGGATCCGCCTTACCTATAGCGGCCCCCCGGCACGACGCCGGCATGGCCGCATGAGCTGTGATCGATCACGCCACAGCCGCCGGGACAGAGTCCAGCGGACGAAGCGGCCGATGTGCGTAACGTCCGCACACCGGCCCTCCCCGATCAGAACTTGCCGCTGAGCGACACGCCGATGATCCGCGGATCGTTGAAGACCGCAGCGTTATAGTTGTCGAGCACGCCCTTGAGGTTCTTCTCATTGGTGACGTTGCGCGAGAACACCGCGAGCTCATACTTGCCGTCGGGCGCGGTATAGCCTGCCTTCAGACCAGCCTCGAACGTGCCGTCCGACGTATATTCGACCGTCTTGTACGGCACGAAGCTGGTGTAGCCCTGCAGCGTGACGTCGCCGCCGATGAACAGCTTGCCGCCATTGCCGAGCGGGAAGTCGTAGCGTGCGTTCGCATCGAGCTGATACTTGGGCGCGTTGGGAAGCGCGTTGCCGTTGATCTGCGCCAGTACCGCGGTCGTCGTCCCCGCCGCATTGCGGACGTTGAGCGTCGGATTGAGCACGGTGCAGGTCAGCGCGCCATTAAGGAAGCAGGCCGGGGTATAGACGCGCGTGTCGTTGATCTCGGTGTGCAGCACGCTGCCACCCAGACCCAGCGTGAAGTCGCGCACCGGGCGCCACGTCAGCTCGGCTTCGCCGCCCCACGCCTGCGCCTGGTTGGCGTTGAACAGCAGGCCGTTATTGTTGGCGTCGTTGCCGTTCAGCTGGATGTTGTGGACCTTGTAGTAGAAGCCCGTCGCGTTGAAGCGCAGCGTGTTGCCGAACAGGTTCGACTTGAAGCCCGCCTCGTACGACGTGATCGTCTCCGACCCGGCGGTCACGAAGGCCGAGCTGAACACCGCGTTGCGGCCCTGGATCGTCGGCCCGCGGAAGCCGTGCGAGACGCGCGCGAACACGTTGACGTCGGGATCGACCGCATAGTTCAGGCTGGCTTCCCAGCTCGGCTGGGTATCGGCGAGGCGGACGTTGGTCGCCGCGGTCGCCGGGAAGGTCGAGACACCCGCTGCGGTGCGCGGCGGGGTGACGAGGCGCGTCTTCTTCTCGTCATAGGTCACGCGCACGCCACCCGTCAGCGTCAGCTTGGGGAGGATCTGGTAGCTCGCCTGACCGAAGCCAGCATACGACGTGTTGGTGTTGCGCAGCACGACGTAATTGTTCGGATTGGGCACAGTGCCGAACGAATTGTTGAGCAGGAAGAAACCGCGCTGGTCGAACTCGGTCGTGTCGCGCGATTCGAAATAGATCCCGCCGATCTGCCACTTGAAGCGACCCGTACCGTTGCTGGCGAGGCGAACTTCCTCGCTCAGCTGATCGAGATCGCGCACGCGGCCCTGGCTCTCGCCATAGAATTTGCCCCCGGCGAAGTTGCTCGCAGCACCACCGTCGGTGTCGCCACGGCTGTAGCCCGCGGTCGTCTCATAGGCGGTGATCGAGGTCAGCGTGACCGCGCCGAAATCGTTCTTCGCGTTGAACGAGCCGCCATAGGTCTTGTACGCCTGACGATTGCCGCCGCCCTCGTCGAGCGCGACGCTGGCGCGCGGTGCCGCGCTGATGTCGTTCGAGCCGCGCAGGATCGCGCCGCGATGGAAGATCGTCGAGGTGCCCGAATAGTCGCGCGCATGCGCCGAGAGCAGGCCGGTGAAGCCGGTCTCGGGCGGGGTCAGCATCAGCTGGACGCGGATGTCCTTCTCCTCGAAGCCGCCGAGCTTGTCCTTGCCGCCGACGGTGCCGTCGTCGCTCGGGCCGGTATAGGTGTTGTCGATCCAGTTGTCGCGGCGCTGGTACAGGCCCGACACGCGGAAGCTCAGCACGTCCTTGACGATCGGGCCGCCGACGCCGGCATCGACGCTGACGGTGTTGTAGCTGCCATACGACGCGGTCGCGCGGCCGGTGAACTCGTTGGTCGGGCGGTTGGTGTCGAACTTGATGATGCCCGCGGTGGTGTTGCGGCCGAACAGCGTGCCCTGCGGCCCGCGCAGCACTTCGATCTGGTTGACGTCATAGACCGGGTTCGACTTGAGCACGACATGCTCGAGCACGACGTCGTCCTGGATGATCGACACCGGCTGCGATGCGCCGAGGTAGAAATCGATGTTGCCGAGGCCGCGGATGTAGAAGCGCGGGAAGATCTTGCCGGTGGTCGTCTCGGCGTAGAGGCCGGGGACGCGGTTGGCGAGTTCGAGCAGCGTGTCGCTGCCGCCCGAGGTGTAGGTGCGCAGATCGGCACCCGACAGCACGCCGACCGACACGGGCACCTTCTGCAGATTCTCGCTGCGACGCTGCGCGGTGACGACGATATCGCCGAGGCTGTCGCTCTCGGGCGCGGCCTGGACCGCGGCGACGGGCGCCGCGGCGTCCTGTGCGCTGGCCGAACCGATGCTGGCGATCGCGCCGAATGCGGTGCCGAGCAGAAGGGCCGCCTTGGCGACGTGAGACTTGGACATGATGTTCCCCCAATAGGTTAAATGGTCTGCCCACACCGTTCGCCGCAGCGGACCTTTTGGTCCTGCGCGGCGATGCTGCAGCGGTGATGCGTGATGCGGTGTGGCTCGACCGCGCCGCTAGGTCGCGATTGTGACGCGATTATGACATAGTGATGCTGCACGATGCTTTGTCGTCGGCGTGTGGCTTTCGGGTTGCACCGGCGCTGTGAACGCAAAGACTGATGCAGGATATCGTCACCGGGCACGATCCACCGCAACGACAGCGCACACCCCCCGCCCGTAACGCTGACCTTTACGAGTAAGGATTAACGGCGTGCGTCAAATCCTGTATGTCAGCCTGAGCACAGTGCCCGGCGACACAGCCGATCTCGCCAGCATCCTCGAGCAATCGCGTCACAATAACGCGATCGACGGGATTACGGGGCTGCTTTGGTCCGATGGCAAGAGCTTCATGCAAGTCCTTGAGGGACCGCGCGTCAGCGTGATGACCACCTTCGCGCGGATCCTTGCCGACACACGTCATCATTCGCTCGTCGTGCTACAGGAACGCCGGATCCATGCCGCCGAGTTCAGCGGCTGGACGATGGCGCACCGACGCCCCTGCGACGCCGCCGACAGCTACGACGCCCAGATGCAGCGCCTGTTGATCAATGCGTCGGATCAGATCCGGATGCATTTCCGCACCTTGATCGCGACCGGCCATGTCGCGGCGCTCGCACTCCCGGTCGAAGCGCTCGGCGCACCACCGCCGGCGCCGGTCGACGCCGCCGGCGATCCGGCCCGCCCGCGCCGACCGCTCGATCGCCGGGTCGGCGCGCCATTCCACAATGCCGGCGTCGCGCTCACCACCGCCTTTTCCGAAATTGCCCTGCCCGCGCACGCGCAGCACGACGCCTGTCTTGAAAAGCTCCACAGCGTCGCGCGCATCCCCACCGGCGACTCGTCGGAAAACCGTGCGCCGACGTGATTGCTCTGCTTGACGGGCGATTTTTCGTTCCGTATAGGTTCGTCGTCTGTTCCGACGAAAGGGCCGCGCGATGCTTACCCGCAAGCAGCATGAGCTGATCTGCTTCATCAACGACCGGCTCGACGAGACCGGCGTATCGCCGTCCTTCGAGGAAATGAAGGAAGCGCTCGATCTTAAATCGAAATCGGGCGTCCATCGCCTGATCAGCGCGCTCGAGGAACGCCAGTTCATCCGCCGCCTGCCCAACCGCGCCCGCGCGCTCGAAGTGCTCAAGATGCCCGAGCGCGGGATCAAGACGCCCAGCAAGTCCGCTCCGGCCAGCGCACCGCGCGCCGCGCCGCAGCCCGCCAACGACGTGATCGAGATCCCGCTGCACGGCCGGATCGCGGCCGGTGTGCCGATCGAGGCGTTCGAGGGCGCGTCGATGCTCTCGGTCCCCGCGGCATTGCTCGGCAGCGGCGAGCATTATGCGCTCGAAGTGTCGGGTGACTCGATGGTGGAGGCGGGGATCCTCGACGGCGATTATGCGCTGATCAAGCGCCAGGACGTCGCGCGCGACGGCGAGATCGTCGTGGCGCTGATCGAAGAGAGCGAGGCGACGCTCAAATTCTTCCGCCGCGAGGGCGCGATGGTGCGGCTCGATCCGGCCAACCGTGCGTACGATCCGCAGCGTTACGCTCCGGCTCAAGTGCGCGTGCAGGGCAAGCTCGCCGGGCTGCTGCGCCGTTACGACTGACAGAGGATCGGCGTGACGCGGCATCGCACTCGATCGGTGCATCGCGACGGTCGGGTCGGTTCAGTCGCGTTCCCCGGAGTTCCCGTGCCCGGAGTTCCCATGCGCTGAGTTCCCGTCCTCGGGGTCCCGATTACCGGAGTTCCTATACTCGGCGTTTTTCAAGCTAAGGGTCCCTGCGCTCGGGGTCGCTTTGCTCGGCAAGGGTGTACGCGACGATCGCGTTCGCGTGGCCATGCCCCATGCCATGGTCGCTCTTCAGCATGGCGACGAGGTCCATATGCTTTGCCGGCAAGCGTTCGCGCACCAGCGCCTGCCACTCCGCGATCGGACGGCCATAGGTCTTCTCGATTGAGGGGAAATAGGATGCGGGTCCCTTGATCCTTTGGTCGGCCATGGCGTGCAGGCTCCGAAATGCGCGACGATACCGCACATCTTCCGGCATTTCCCGCCGAGCGGCAAGAACGACGCACCGCCATCGCTGCCCTGTCGTCATCGCAATCCCGCCGCACCGCTCGCTGTAGGCGTCGACCGTGAACGCATCTCGCCAGCCCACCGACGCCGCGCGGTCCCGGCATCCGGCGCCGCGATCCATGGATGCCGGTCGCCCGCGTGGCGAACCGTCCGCACCGTACGCGATGCCAAAGCGATCGCGACCCCGCCCGTTCGCTCCAGCGTCGGCCGGTCGAGCCGCAGCCAGCGCGGCACGCACCGCCGCGGCAGCCGACGCTCGCTGATCACGATATCGACGCCGGCGCAGGCAGCGACCAGATCGGCGGTGGGAACGCGATAGCCGCTCCGCGTCGCCAACACCCGCCACTCGCGCCCGCCAGCCATCCGGCGCGTGAGGCACAGATCCCGGCTACAGCGGGCGTCGCGGCGCTCGGACAGCAGCACGGGCAAGTCCGAGACCCCGCCATTTTCGGCAAGCGTGTCGGCGGTATAGTCGCCCGTCCGATCGCGGAGCAGCGCCAGCGCGCCATCGGCCGTCCGGATCGCGACATGCCGCCCGTCGCCGGTCACGAGCAGATCGGGCGCCGGCGTCGCGAGCGCCCACACCAACCCGATCAGCAAGGAGACCGCCCCGAGCCGCCGCCAGCGCGTGCGCCACAACGCGATCCACAGCCCACCGGCGACCATCAGGCCATAGGCGGCGCCCGGCATCGCCGGCAGCGGCGCGACCGCGCCCGGGATGGCCGCGGTCACGTGCGCGATCCACAAGAGCAGATCGAGCGAGCGCGCCGTCAGCCACCAGAACGGCAGCCCCGCCCCGACCGTGTCGAACAGCAACGCGAGCGCCTCGCACGGCATCGTTACGAAGGTTGTCAGCGGGATCGCGACGATATTGGCGACCGCGCCGTAGATCCCCGCTTTGTGAAAGTGAAACAGCGCGATCGGCAGCAGCGCGAGTTCGACGACGATCCCGGTCAGCAAAAGCGACGCCAACTCGCGCCCGAGTCTCGCCAGCCGCGACTGCTCGCGCGGCCCGAACCACGCGCGCAACTGCGGATGCTCGTTGAGCGAGACGATCGCTGCCACCGCCGCGAAGGAGAGCTGGAAGCTCGGCCCGACCAGCGCTTCCGGGTAGAGGAGCAACACCACCACCGCCCCCGCCGCGACCAGCCGCAGCGTCAACGCCTGCCGCCCCAATGCCAGCGCGACCAAAACGAGTAACGCCGCCACGCACGATCGGATCGTCGGCACCTCGGCGCCGGTGAGCAGCGTATACCCGATCGCCGCCAGCGCCCCCGCGCCCGCCGCGATCAAGGGAACGCGCGTCCTCAGCGCGATCCACGGGCTCAGAGCGAGCAAACGCCCGACCAGCAGCATCACCGCGCCGACCGCCGCGGTGATATGCAGCCCGCTGACCGACAGCAGATGCGCGAGCCCCGAGCGGCGCATCGCCTCATTGTCGTCGAGCGGGATCCCGCCCTGATCGCCGGTCGCGAGCGCAGCGGCGATTCCCCCGACCCCGCCGCCGCCCGCCTGCTGCTGGATATGCTGCGACAGCGCCTGCCGCAGCCCGACGCCGCCCGCCCCGCCGCCCGAAACGATCCGGATCGGCGCGAAACCGCGGCCGGTCGCGCCGATCCCGTCGAACCACGCGCTGCGCTCATAATCGTACGCACCGGGCACGCCGGGCGGTGGCGGCGGCATCAGGCGCGCCGACAGTTCGAGGATGGCCCCGGGGACCAGACGCGCCGGCACATCCGCATCGACGAGATTGACCCGGATGTGCGCCGGCAGCGTCGGAAGCGGGCGCGCCGGCCCCCGCGTCGCCGGCACCGCCAGCACCTGCAGCGGGGCCAGCCGCAGTCGCACCAGGTCGCGCGCCGCCAGCGGCTCGATTCGCTCGACTCGCGCGGTGAAGGTCGCGATCGTCGGTTCGGCAAGGACAGCGTGCGTCACCCGCTCGGCACGCCACCAGATCAACCCGAGCCCGATCGCGACCGCAAACCCGCCAACCGCGACGATGCGCGCCGCGCGCCCATGCCGCGCCAACGCCACACCCAGGAGCGCAACCGCGATCGCAAGCAGCCCCGCCGCTTCCCATGCCGCCGCATCGGGCAACACGAACCACAAGGCGATCCCCGCCCCCAGCGCCACCGGCAGCCATAACGGCAGCTGATCGCGCTCGGCCTCGAGCCACGTCTCGAGTCGTGCGCCGACGCCAAACCACCCCCGCGGCACGCCGATTTGAAGCGCAGGAAGGTGCGTGCTAGAGGCGCTCAAGGCTGATCCGGCCATCCAATCTCTAGTCTGGGAGCATGCGCGATTGAGCGCAATATCTGACCCCGCCGCGGCCCCCGCCGCCGGCGCATCCGACACCAAGGTCGTCACCCGGTTCGCGCCGTCGCCGACCGGGTTTCTGCACATCGGCGGGGCGCGTACCGCCCTGTTCAACTGGCTCTATGCGCGCCATCACGGCGGCGAGTTCCTGCTGCGGATCGAGGACACCGATCGCGCGCGCTCGACCCAGCCGGCGATCGACGCGATCCTCACCTCGCTGCGCTGGCTCGAGCTCGATTGGGACGGCGCCGAAGTCTATCAATCGCAGCGCGCCGACCGTCATGCCCAGGTTGCGCACACGATGGTCGAGCATGGCCACGCCTATCGCTGCTATTTGACGCAGGAAGAGCTCGCCGCGATGCGCGCCGAGGCCGAGGCCGCGAAGAAGCCGCTGCGCGTGCGTAGCCCGTATCGCGACATGGATACGAGCGCTGAGACGCGCCCGTTCGTCGTCCGGCTGAAAGCCCCGCTCGACGGCGCGACGACGATCGAGGACAAGGTCCAGGGATCGGTCACGGTGCAGAACGCCGAGCTCGACGATCTCGTCCTGCTGCGCTCGGACGGTACGCCGACCTATATGCTCGCGGTCGTCGTCGACGATCACGACATGGGCGTCACCCACGTGATTCGCGGCGACGACCATCTCAACAACGCCTTCCGCCAGCTCCCGATCATCCGCGCGATGCACGCGATCGAGGGCGGCTGGCCCGATCCGATCTATGCGCACATCCCGCTGATCCACGGATCGGACGGCGCGAAACTGTCGAAGCGCCACGGCGCGGTCGGCGTCGAATTCTACCGTGACGAACTGGGCGTGCTCCCCGAGGCGCTCGACAATTACCTGCTCCGGCTCGGCTGGGGCCACGGCGACGACGAACTGATCAGCCGCGATCAGGCGATCGAATGGTTCGATCTCGACGGAGTCGGAAAATCACCATCGCGGTTCGATCTCAAGAAGCTCGAGAACCTCAACGGTCAATATATGCGGCAGGCGGACGATGCGAGGCTTGCTGCGCTGGTCACGCCGATGCTCGGCTTCGAACCGACGGACCGTCAGGCAGACATACTTTGTCGCAGCATGGCATCGCTCAAGCCCCGCGCCGCCAACCTCAACGAGCTAGCCGCGGGAACCGCGTTCCTTTTCCACGTTCGACCGGTGGAAATGCACGCCGAGGCGACCGCCTTATTGGGCCCAGATGCACGCGCGTTACTCGCTCGATTGCACGTCGCGCTTGACGCGACCGAAAGCTGGGATACGGAGGCGCTCGAAGCTGCGGTTCGGCTGGTCGCCGAGGATGCAGGGGTCAAGTTGGGTCAAGTCGCGCAGCCGCTGCGCGCCGCACTGACCGGGCGCAAGACCTCTCCCGGAATCTTCGACGTGCTCGAACTGCTCGGGCGCGACGAGAGCCTGGGGCGTATCGCCGACCAGATGGCCGCATAGGTTTTCGAAAGGACCACCGATGACTGACTCCGTCAAGCTGAACGCCGCAGGCAAGGACCTCGATCTCAAGGTCTTGTCGGGCAGCGTCGGCCCCGATGTGATCGATATCCGCAAGCTCTACGCGCAAACGGGTATGTTCACCTACGATCCGGGCTTCACCTCGACCGCGTCGTGCGACTCGGCGATCACCTATATCGACGGCGACGAGGGCGTGCTGCTCCATCGCGGCTACCCGATCGGCCAGCTCGCCGAGAAGTCGAGCTTCATGGAGGTCTGCCACCTCCTCCTCAACGGCGAACTGCCGACCAAGGACGAGCTCGACAAGTTCAGCTACACGATCAGCCGCCACACGATGCTGCACGAGCAGCTCGCGACCTTCTATCGCGGCTTCCGTCGTGATGCGCATCCGATGGCGATCATGTGCGGCGTCGTCGGCGCGCTCTCGGCCTTCTACCAGGATTCGGCCGACATCACCGATCCGCAGCAGCGCATGATCGCGAGCCATCGCCTCATCGCGAAGATGCCGACGATCGCCGCGATGGCGTATAAATACTCGATCGGCCAGCCGTTCATGTCGCCGAAGAACAACCTCAGCTACACTGGCAACTTCCTGCAGATGACCTTCGGCGTTCCGGCGGAAGAGTACGTCGTGAACCCCGTCGTCGAAAAGGCGATGGACCGCATCTTCATCCTCCACGCCGATCACGAGCAGAACGCGTCGACCTCGACCGTCCGTCTCGCGGGTTCGTCGGGCGCCAATCCGTTCGCGTGCATCGCGGCGGGCATCGCCTGCCTGTGGGGCCCGGCGCATGGCGGCGCCAATGAAGCGGCGCTCAACATGCTGCGCGAGATCGGCACCGTCGACCGCATCCCCGAATATATCGCGCGCGCCAAGGACAAGAACGATCCGTTCCGCCTGATGGGCTTCGGTCACCGCGTCTATAAGAACTACGATCCGCGCGCGACCGTGATGCAGCAGACCGTGCGCGAAGTGCTTGGCGAGCTCGGCGTGACCGATCCGGTGTTCGACGTCGCGATCGCGCTCGAGGAAATGGCGCTGAGCGATCCGTACTTCATCGAGAAGAAACTGTTCCCGAACGTCGATTTCTATTCGGGCGTGATCCTCTCGGCGATCGGCTTCCCGACGACGATGTTCACCGCACTGTTCGCGCTCGCCCGCACCGTCGGCTGGGTCGCGCAGTGGAACGAGATGATCTCGGATCCCGAGCAGAAGATCGGCCGTCCGCGTCAGCTGTACACCGGCCCGACGCAGCGCGACTTCGTGCCGCTGGCCGACCGTAAGTGAGCGCGGTCAAGACGCTCGCCCTGGTGGCGGGCGTCTTGATCCTCGCATTCGGCCTGCTGTTCGCAGGCCAGGGGGCCGGGCTCATCCTGTGGCCGGCCTCGAGCTTCATGCTCAAACAGGGCAGCTGGGTGCTCTACGGCGCGATCGTCGGGCTCGCGGGCGCCGGGCTGATCTGGTGGGCGCGCCGCTGAGGCGCTCCCTATACCGTCACCCCGGCCTTGTGCCGGGGCCCACTGGGATGCGCGCGCTGGCTGCGTAGAACGCGCGGCACGGTAGACCCCGGCACAAGGCCGGGGTGACGTCTAGGCCCTAAGCCGCCGGAAGCGTGAACACGAAGCGCGCCCCCTGCCCCGGCGCCGAATCGACCGTAACATCGCCCCCCATCGCGCGCGCCAACCGCCGCGCGATATAGAGCCCGAGTCCGCTGCCACCGGCTTCGCGCGGATCGACACGCTCGAATTTCTCGAAAATCCGCGCCTGGTCGTCGAGCGCGATGCCCTTGCCCTGATCGGCGACGATCACCGCGGCGACCGCCCCCTCGCGCTCGGCGCGGACCCACACCATCCCGTCGGCTGGCGAATAGCGCACCGCATTGCCGATCAGATTGACGAGAATCTGCAGCGCGCGCCGGAATTCGCCCGTCGCCGCCAGCGTCTCGCCGAACGCCGGGCGATCGATCCGCACCCGCGCCTCGCTCGCGCGAACCTGCAGCAAGCCCGCAGCACGCCGCGCGACGTCGGCCAGATCGACCGGCTCGTGAAGGACGGCAAAGTCGGGACGCTCGATCGCCTGGAGATCGACCAGATCGTCGACCAGCCCCTTCAGATGCCGCCCCGCGCTCGCGATATCGGCGGCGTAATCGGCATAATCCTGGCGCAGCGGCCCCTCGGACTGGTCGTGAATGCTGTCGGCATTGGCGATGATCCGGTCGAGCGGCAGCCGCAACGCCTGATCGAGCCGCTCGGCAAAGGCGCTGATCGTGGCGTCGCTGCTCGGTGTGGGTTCGGGCGCGGGCGCCGCGTCGAGCATCTGCGTCGCGCCGACGAACCCCGCAAAGGCGCCGCTCGCATCGGTGCGCGACGTGGCAGAGAGCCGGACGGGTCGCCCGGTATCGCGGATCGTCGCGGGCTGATCGTCGAAGCGCTGCTGCAAGGCGAGCCCGCCCAGGATCGGAAACGCCCCGCCATCGCTCTCGCCCAGGATGAACAGTCGCGTCAGCGGATGCCCGAGCAGCGCCCCGGCGTCGAAGCCGTACTCGACGCCCGCGCTGATCGACAGGAAGGTCAGCCGCAGCGCACTGTCGGTCTCCCACAGCCAGTCGGCCTGGCTGCGCAGGAAATCGCTCGCGCGGTCATTGGCGATATCGCCGGGATACCAGGGCGCACGCGCGCGCCAGCCGGTGATCGTGAGGCGCACGCCACCCGTCGCCCGGCTCGGCCCGGTCTCGGGCTGCGCGCGCACCCACAGTTCGAGATCGTCGTCGCCATCGGCCGCGACGACGCCGCGCGAGATGAGGATGCCGAGCCGCTGTGCGAGATGCACCAGCGTGGCGATCTGCGGGATCGCCAGCGGCAGTCCGATCGCACCGCCGGCTCGCGCATTCAAATCGTAGAGCCGCTGGTCGGCCTCGACCAGGCGACCGTCGCGGTCGATCAGCCCCCGCACCGGCGGCAACATCGGATCGTTCACGTTCATCGCCCGCGTCCTAGCGCAACCAGCGCAGCGCGATAATCGCGGTGGAGCAGCAGCGGCGCGAGCGCCTGGCGCGCCAGCACCGGATCGATCGCGGCGATCTCGTCGAGCGCATCGGCGAAGCGGTCGAGATCGCGCGCGGGGTCGGCCTCGCTGAGCGCCAGCCCGATTCGCGCGATCGATTCGCGGTCGAGCTCGAGCGCGCGCAGCAACAGCCACAGCCGCTCGGCGCCGGGATCGAGCACGATCTCGCGCGCATCGGCATAATCGATCCCCATCGCATGGGCGAGCAGCGCAATGAACAAGGCAAGGCGCCGATCGGCAAGCGCTTCGACCAGCAACCCGGCAAACTCGTCCGCCTGCGGATCGAGCGCGGCGGCAAGTCGGAGCGCGACCGCTTCGAGCCGGTCGCCCTCGTCATGCGCGGCGATGCTGCGCAGCGCGGCCTCGGCGAGCGCCCGATCGAGCTGCGCCAGCGCATCAGGTGCGCCGGTGCCGAAGCGTTCGCGCAAGACCGCCGCGACCCACCAGACGAGGCGATGGTGCAGTTCGGCGGGCAATTCGGTCGAGGCGAGCTGGCCAGGCGCCAGCGGGATTCGCCGCCGGCTTTCGGCCGACAGCAGCGCCATCGCCCCCGCGGCAACCACACTATCGGGCACGGCGACCAGCCGCGGCAACAGGCTGGCGCGATCGGGATCCTCGGGCGATTCGCTCGGCAACGCGTCGGCAAGCAGATCCTGCCGCACCCGGCCGAACAGTTCGCGCATCAGATCGGGATCGCGCAGCAGCCCCGAGCCGAAAAGCCGATCAAGCGTCGCGGGCGATTCGGTGGCTAACGCGTCAGCAAGGTGCGGCACCGCGCGTGCCGACAGCAAACGCGCAGCATGGCGTCGCAGCGCCGTTTCAACGCCAACCGCGAGATCGCCGAGCACGCGCCGCATCGCGAGGCGCGTGCGGTCGTCGAGCCGCGCCTGATCGGCGAGATAGAAATCGTCGATCGCACCGCGCAGCCGCACATCGACACGGCAGTCCGCCGCCGCCGCCCGGGCGAGCAGCGCCATGGCGCCCCCTTGGGCGCCGTCATCGATGTCGCGACGTTCGATCGACATGCGTCCAGCATCTAGGGGGTTGTCGTTAAAGCCAAGCTAAGGCTTTTGACGAAAGCCCTCAATGGCGGCGGCGAGCGTCCCGGCGGCATAGAGCCCCGCCGCGCCGAGCGCGAGCAGCGGCTGGCCGAGCACGAGCAGGACGAACAGCACGACCGGATAGGCGGCAGGGCTCGCCCACCAGCGCCGCTGCAGCGCCGGATCGGCAGCGCGCTCGAGCAAGGCGCCCGCAATCACCAGCGCGACCGCGAGGATCATTCCCGCCGGCGCTTCCGCGCGATAGCCGACCAACAGCGCCCCGAGCGCAGCGATCCCGGCCTTGGCGCGATCGGCGACCTGCGCCAGATCGGCTTCGTCGCGGACCCAGGCGATCGCCGCCGACACCGTCGCGATCACGATCGCCAAGCAGACGACGCCCATGCCGATCGCGGCATGGCCCGACAGCAAAGTCGCGAATCCCCCGATCGCGACCGCGCCGCCCGCCGCCATCAGCCCGAGCGTCGGCACGCTGCGCGCCATCAGCGGCGGCAGCGCAAATCGGACCAGCGGCGCGAGCAGATAGCGATCGGCCCAGCGCAGCGGCTTGGCGACCAGCGCGGCGACCATCCCGTTCCCACGCCGCGCCAGCGCCTGCGCGCTGCGTTCGATCCCGTGCGAGACCGCCATGTGCGAATCGAGATGCACCTGATCGGCGCCGCCCTGCGCCGCGACGCGCAGCAGCGTCGATTGAAAATCATAGTCGCGCGGCAAGGCCGCGACTTCGGCAACGCGCTTGCCGTCGAGCAAAGCAAGCCCGGCCCAGGCGGTGTCGGCGCCGACGCGCTCGTAATGCGGGTTGCCCTCGTCGGTGACGAGCAAGGTGTCGTGCGGCATCACCGCGATCGCCTGAACGACATCGCCCGTCGTCACCACCCCGTCCGCCACGACGAGCACACGCGCGAGAGGGTGGAGCTTCTCGATTGCCTCGGCCGCGGTGCGCACCGCATCGACCGAGACGCCGCGCCGCCCGATCCGGCTGATCGCACCGAGCAATTCCGGGGTCATTCGCGCGACGATCAGGATGATCTGCGTCGCGCCCGCGGTGGCGAGCAGGCGCGCCTGAAACTCGATCAGCGTCAGCCCGCCGAACGGCAAGGTCGCCGCGAGCACGCCCATCCGGTCATCGGCATCTTCGGTTGCAAAAATCAGTCCAGCCAGCATCGCTGGGCTGTTACGGCCTTAGCGCGCTTAAGGCAAAGCCCGTGACGGGTTACAGCCGGTCGACCGCGCGGCGCAGCCGGCGCAGCAGCGCGGCGTCGTGCGCCTCCGCCTCGGCCGCCTCGGTCGCGATCGCCATCAGCCGCACCGCGCCGAAACTCGCCGCGAGCCCACGCAGCCGGAACGCCGCGGCGCGCCACGCCGCGTCGCCACGCGCCGCCTCGAGCGCGTCGAGACCGTGCCGAACGCTGTCGAGAAAGGCTGCACGCAGTTCGGCGATCAGCGCGGGCTCGTCGCCCACTGCCGCCGCCAACGTCGCATCGATTGCACCGGGATCATAGGCCATGCCCCCCACATAGCGAACGAGCGGTTAAGCCAAGGTTTCGCTATTCGCTTTGCGCGCGGCATAATCGTGGTAAACACATGGACATGAACGGGGGTTCGCGGATCATAGACTTGCGGCCGAACGGTGCCGCGTCATCGGGCGAAGCGCGCGACAGCGCCGCTGCGGCCGAACCCCTGGCCCGCTCCTATGAGGAACCGATCGCGCTGACCCATATGTTCGAAGACGGGATCGAGGACGAAGACGCGTTCGGGCCGATGCGGTACCCGCGGCCGTGGCCCGCGCTGCTTGGCGGTGCCGTGTCGCTCGTCTGGATCGGGGGAATGCTCGCCGCGTCGTGGACCAGCCTGGCCGATCTCTCCGCGCCTGCACTCACCAGCTTCATCGCCAGCCTGTGCGTGCCACCCGCGCTGATCGGCATCGTGTTGCTGCTCGCCTTGCGGACCAGTCGCGCCGAGGCGAAGCGCTTCGGCATCACCGCGCACGCGATGCGCGCGGAAGCCGCCAGCCTCGAACGCAGCGTCGCGCTGCTCGGCCACAACATCGAGAGGCACCGCGCCAATCTCGCCGAACAGACCAACGCGCTGATGGCGCTCGGCGATGCCGCCGCCACGCGGCTGGCGAGCGTCGGGTCGGGCCTCGTCGCGCAGGTCGAACATGCCGACGCCCATGCGGCGACGCTCGCGACCGCCGCCGACCAGGCGCATACGCGACTCGAAGTCCTGCTCGCGCTGCTGCCGCGCGCGCAGGGTGAAACCGATGCCCTTGCGCAGTTGCTCAAAGCCACCGGCGTCACCGCGAGCGAACATGCGGCCGCGCTCGACGCGCAGCTGCACGCGCTCGCCGAGCGCGGACGCGAAGCCGACGCCGTCGCCAACGGCGCCGCGCAGAAGCTCGCCGCCCACATCACGCGGATGGAAGCGACCAGCGAGACAGCCGGTGCGCGGCTCGAACAGGTCACCGGCGACATGTCGCATGCGGTCGATGCGCTGCTCGGCCGCACCGCCGATGCGGTCGACGAAGCCCGCAAGGGCATCGCCGCGCAGGGCGATGCGATGCTCGCGATGCTGGGGACGAACCAGGCGGCGCTCGATCGCGCCGCGCACGACAGCGCCGAGGGGCTCGCCGCCCGCATCATCGATATCGAGCATCTGATCGAGCAGGTCGCCGCGCGGCTTGGCGAGCAGCGCGATCTCAGCCACGGGATCGTCCGCGATATCGATCAGGGCATCACGCATGTGAGCGCGCAGTTCGATCATCTCAACACGCAGGGCGTGCAGCGCGCGCAGGCGCTGGCGGCGTCGATCAGCGCGCTCGGCGGATCGGCCGATGCGATGACCGAGGCGCTCCAGACGGGCGATACGATGGCGACCGCCGCCATCGCGACGACCGAACGCCTGCTGCTTGCACTCGACGCGGCAGCGCGCGAGATCGACGAGACGCTGCCCGACGCGCTGACGCGGCTCGACGCACGCACCGCCGAGAGCCGGCGCGGCGTCGCGCAGGCGAAGCCCGAGCTGCTCGCTCTGGTCACCGCTGCGGAAAGCACGCACGACGCGATCGAGGCGATCGCGCACGTCATCGCCAATCAACGCGACACCGTCGAGAAACTCGCCGGGACGCTGCTCGACACGCTCAGCGACGGCGAGCTGCGCGCCGATGCGCTCGGCCAGATGGTCGATGACACGATCGATCGCACCCACCGCTTCGCCGAAGAGGCGGCGCCGCGGTTGGTCGAGGCCCTGCTGCGCGTGCGCGACACTGCGAGCAGCGCTGCCGACCGTGCCCGCGATACGCTCGCCAGCGTCATCCCCGCCGCGGCGCAAGCGCTCGAAGAACAAAGCACCGCCGCGATGGAACGCGCGACCGCCATTGCGCTCGATCGCCAGATCGCCAGCATCGGCACCGCCGCCGAAGCCGCCGCCGACGCCGCCGAACGCGTCGCCGAGCGGCTGACGCAGCAGATGCGGACGATCGCCGACTCGACCGCAATCGTCGAGACCCGGCTGGTCGAGGCACGACAGGAGCGTGACAAGGCCGATCAGGATACGCTGACGCGCCGCGTCTCGTTGCTGATCGAATCGCTCAACTCGGCGTCGATCGACATCGCCAAGGCGTTCTCTGTGGATGTGTCGGACAGTGCCTGGTCGGCCTATCTCAAGGGCGATCGCGGCGTCTTCACGCGCCGTGCCGTGCGGCTGATCGATGCCGGCGAAGCGCGCGAGATCGCGCGGCTGCACGACGAGGACCCGGCGTTCCGCGATCAGGTCAATCGCTACATCCACGACTTCGAGGCGATGCTGCGGACGATCCTGTCGCAACGTGACGGCTCTCCGCTTGGCGTGACGCTGCTCTCGTCGGACATGGGCAAATTGTACGTGGCGCTGGCGCAGGCGATCGAACGCCTGCGCTGAGCTGCGGTGTTCGGCCGTTAACCCATAAAACGGGGTCTGCGAACGCAAGGGCTGAACGGCGACATTTGGTTGTTAACGGCACTAACGCATAACCGTCGCCCCGGCGAAGGCCGGGGCCTCCCCCCTGGTGTCGCGCCGCCCGCCAGGCCATCCAGAGGCCATGGCTTCCGCCGAGGCGACTGCCGAGGCAATGGCTAAATTTGGCCGACCGTTGCCCGACCGCTTTTGCGCGCGAAAGCCGCCAGTCCGATTTCAGACGACCCGCGTTCGCAACCGAGGGCGGGACGGCGACAATCGGTGGGAAGCGGAATGGCGGCTTCTCTATCGCGGCCTGAGTCAACAGGCGCAGGCCACTTTCCGCCGCCGCGAGTGCGCCGGTCTGACGAATTGGTAGGCAACGAAGTTCAAATACTGTTTTCTGCCGAGCTTGAGATCGTCACACGGGGTTCGTGCTTCTCTCCGGGGTCGGCACGTAGCCGCCCCATGATGGGGTAAGAGAAAGCGGCGTGGATCAATCTTTTGGACGCCTTTGTTCGTAAGAACAGGGCTGCCGCCATTACGATCTCACACCACCTTCGTCCCCGTGAGGACCTCTTCCTGCCGAGGCAGNGGCGGCTTCTCTATCGCGGCCTGAGTCAACAGGCGCAGGCCACTTTCCGCCGCCGCGAGTGCGCCGGTCTGACGAATTGGTAGGCAACGAAGTTCAAATACTGTTTTCTGCCGAGCTTGAGATCGTCACACGGGGTTCGTGCTTCTCTCCGGGGTCGGCACGTAGCCGCCCCATGATGGGGTAAGAGAAAGCGGCGTGGATCAATCTTTTGGACGCCTTTGTTCGTAAGAACAGGGCTGCCGCCATTACGATCTCACACCACCTTCGTCCCCGTGAGGACCTCTTCCTGCCGAGGCAGAACCGTGAAAACTCCTGTCTGAGCCTGTATCAGGCGGCCGCGACCGCGGTGCCGGGTTCGCTGCCCCAGCGGAAGTCGGTGCCGTCCGTCCACATGCGGTGGAGAACGACGGCCAGGCGACGCGCGACGGCGACGATGGCGCGCCGCATGCCCCGGCGCTGTGCGACCTCCATCCCCCAGGCCTTGAGCCAAGACCAGTGGCGGCTCTGGGTCATCAGGATCTGCGCCGCCTCGTACAGCATTGTTCGCAGCATGGTGTCGCCGGACTTGGAGATGCCGCCGTCATAGTCGATCTCACCCGACTGATGGCGGCGGGGTGTCAGCCCGACATGCGCGCCGACCGCTCTGGAGTGGACGAAGCGCTGGGGCTGGTCGATCGAGGCCCGATAGGTGAGCGCAACCACCGGGCCGACGCCGGGCGCGGTCATCAACCGTTTGCAGACCGGATCATGCCGGACCGTGTCGAGCAGCATCTTGTGAAGTGTGGCGAGCTGCTGGCGCATCACCCGCCGCACCGTCAGCAACGGCTCGACGATCGCCGCCAGTCTCGGAAAGCCCTCGACCAGATGACGAATCCGGGCCTCGTAACCGATTGTGCTGACGACACCGACCTTGAGGCCAAAGTTGCGCAGCGTGCCGCGCATGTCGGACTCGATGTCGATCAGCTTGCGCTGGACGAGCTTGCGGCTGGTCAGCAGCATGCGCTGTTCCTGCGCGGCCAGCGTCTTCACGTGCACCGGCTTGAACAGGCCGACCCGCATCATCTGGGCGATCCCGCGGGCGTCGTTGCGGTCCGACTTGTTGATCTGCTGCGCCTGCAACAGGGCCTTCATGTGCCGTGTCTCGACGCAGATCACCGGCAGACCCGCCTCGATCAGGCCGTTCACCAGCCACTGCGACAGCGGTCCGGCCTCGATCCCGACCCTTACGTAATCGCCAGCGACCGATGTCAGCAGCACAGCAATGTCATCCGGCTCGGTCGGCACCTTACGCTCGCACACCACCTTGCCGGCATCGTCCACCACGCACACCGACGTCTCCTTCACCGAGACGTCCAGACCTACAAAATGCGTCATCGCTCTCACTCCTTCCCTCGATGCACGAGGTCAGGCTCGACCCCGATCCAGGCATCGTATGTGAAGGGGCTGCAATCTCATCGCTGTCGAAATGCAGCCGCCGCGATACACCATCTTT
>NZ_RCZC01000007.1 GCF_006439055.1 Sphingomonas glacialis | reverse complement strand
GTAACTCGTGCACTAGCCACGTCGTCATTGGACCCGTCTCGATCCCAATCCGGGCATTTTCGTCGGCGTGCTGACGAATGACCACATCAATCTGATCTGGCGTCGAAAGGCATTGCCCGCGCCAAATGCGCGCGCCGCTCCCGTCGATAACGCAAACAGCCGTTGTCTTCTGCGAAATATCCAGTCCCACAAACCGCATCATGATAGCCTCCGATGGTCAGAGCACATCGGGCTCGTCGCCCGAATCGCTACGCTATCACCTAAGCCTGCGCGCGATTACCGGATGTCCACAGATGGAAAGCGGACGCTCTGCAATCCGCTAGATTCCGGAAGCGGCGATGCCTACGCTTATCACCGCCATGACAATCATGGATAGCACGCCCGCGAGCGCAAACATTCCCCACACGCCACTTGCCGGTTTCGGCCCTCGAAAGTCGGCAGCTATCTTGAGACCGCAATAGACCGCGTTCCAGATTAGCAACACGACAGTGATAATGAGCCAGACGATCATAAGTGACGATAGTCAGCGCTTGGGAGTGTCCGCAAGTGGTCGGCACAGGTCCTTCGCCAATTTTAGGAGTCCAATAGGAGGGCTCGTTCAAACGGTCATTGCTAATTTGCCCGACGAGGTGAAATCTAGCCCCATGATCCCGCGTCGCTCTTTCTGTCTTGGTGTTATGGTGATCTGGCTTGCGGGCTGCTGGGCGCCCGATACGCGATATCCGCTATCAGAACCGTCGTGTGCTATCGCTCTTGGATACATGAAGAAGTTCAAAGCGGGGGCGTCACGTCCAATCGCAATCATGGTTCGAACACGTTTGGCTCCGTCACGAAAAGAAATAGCGGATCTATTAAGGCACAGTCCAGAACTGGCACGGAAAGTCGATATACAGCAAATGCTTGCGGAAGCAGATGTTCGATCCGCGAGCGTTGTAAGCCATTGCCCGGAGGTTCGCGCGTGGCTGACCACGAACAATATTCTGCATGACGATGCTCAAATCGAAGCACTAGCCAAAGGAACGGACTATTCCGTAGCAATTCTGAGCATATCCGCTCCTGTCATAACGACTAGCGGCGATCGTGCGACCTTCTACGCAGACGATGCCTATGGGCCGCTGGCGGGCGGCACGATGGCGGTACGCTACCGGAGAGATGTTGAAGGCCGATGGCTGTACGACGGGGAAAGCCTTTTAAGTTACAGTTGACCGGTGTTGGGACTCCGCAAATGAGCGTCCGAACTTGGGTTGGAAGCGGAATGACCGCATCATGAGTCTAAGACCTCGACAAACGGATGTGTCGCCTATCGTCAGTCACCAAGCACGGTTGAGCCCCAAGCCAGTGGCGGCGCTTCTTGAAGCGAGGCCCGGACCCAGGTCGAGATCACCCAACTGCGGCATCAGGCGCGTTCCACCCCCGACAACCCAGTGATAGAGGTGTGCCCGGAACGGGTGACATGGGGACAGCGACCAAACCGCTGAAGGCGTGAGATCGCTGGAAGACCTGCGGCTCGCGCCCGAGCACCACAGATCCAGCATAAACCCCGTTACGACGGACGCGGAAGGTTCGCAGTGGAAAAGATCGGCTTTGGCGGCGGGTGCCACTGGTGCACCGAGGGCGTATTCCAGGCTTTGCGCGGCGTCGTTCACGTCGATCAGGGCTTCATCCAATCGCCCGCGCCCTGGGATGCCTGGGCGGAAGGCGTGATCCTCAGCTTCGACCCAGGCATCATCAGCCTCGTGACCCTCGCCGAAGTCCATCTCCGGACCCATTCCGCGACCGGAAGCTACTCGCCCGGTGGGCGGTATCGCAGCGCGATCTACGTCTTCGAGGAAACACAGCGCGCCGAAGCCCAGCGGACGATCGACCGGTTCGCGGAAGAATCGGGCGAGGCGGCGCGGACGCTGGTGCTTGACGTCCTGGGCTTCAGGCCGTCGGACGCGCGATATCAGGACTACTATCGGACCGACCCGAACAGGCCGTTCTGCCGCCGCTACATCGACCCAAAGCTCGACTATATCCGGCGCCATTTCGCCGACGTCGCGCTCCCTGATGCCGCGGCTCGCGAGCCATAGGCCGCGGCTTTGCTACGGACCTTCGCGATAGCGCAGCGCCTCGACCACCAAGGCGAAGGCCGCGGACGGTTGCCGGCGGCTGGGATAGTATAAGTGGTAGCCGGCAAAGGGCGGGCACCAGTCCGAAAGCACCCGGACGAGCGCCCCGCTGGCGAGCTGCTCGGCAACCAGATCTTCAAGCACGCACGCCAGGCCCAGACCGTCGAGCGCCGCGCGGACGATCATCCGCATGCTGTTGAAGACGAGCTGGCCGTCGACTCGCACATGCAGGTCGCGCGCGCCTTTCTCCAATTCCCACGCATACAGGCCGCCCGCCGTCGGCAAGCGAAGGTTGATGCAGCGCTGCTCGGCCAGGTCCTGCGGCGTCTTTGGCTTCGGATGCTGGGCGAAGTAAGACGGCGCGCCGACGACAGCCATGCGCAATTCGGGGCCGATCCGCACCGCCACCATGTCCTTGGCGATCGACTCGCCAAGCCGCACGCCGGCGTCGAAGCGCTCGGCGACGATATCGGTAAAGCCGGAATCGATCGCGAGTTCGATATGCAGGTCGGGATGGCTGCGCAGCAGCGGACCGAGCACCGGCCAGAGCACGCTATGCGCGGCATGTTCCGACGTGGTCATGCGGATCGTCCCTGCCGGTTTGTCGCGCAGGTCGCCCAATGCGGCCAGCCCCCCGTCGATCTCCGCAAAGGCCGGCCCGATCGTCCGCAAAAGGCGCTCGCCGGCCTCGGTCAGCGCGACGCTGCGGGTGGTCCGCGCCAGAAGCCGCAGACCGAGCCGGGTTTCCAGCCGGCGCACCGTGTGACTGAGCGCCGATTGCGACGTGCCGAGCTTCGCCGCGGCGCGCGTGAAGCTCCGTTCCCCCGCGACGGCCATGAACGCCAGCAGATCGCCGGCTTCTTCGCGCTGCATTCATGATCCTAAAGTATGACCTCATGCCAGATATAGCGGCTAATCGGAAAAGTCTGCAGCCCGTATCTAGGCTCCATCGAAAGCCAGAGCTGCTGCAGAAAGAGACGGACGATGGAAAAGCGTATCCTTGGAAAAAGTGGCCTCGAGGTCTCAGCGCTCGGACTGGGCTGCATGGGCCTGAGCTTTGGCTACGGGCCTGCCACCGATACGGCGACCGGCCTCGCGCTGATCCGTGGCGCGTTCGACCGCGGCATCACCTTCTTCGACACGGCCGAGGCCTATGCCCTGGGTGCCAATGAAGAGCTTGTCGGCGAAGCCGTCGCCGGCTTCCGCGACGAAGTCGTGATCGCTACCAAATTCGGTTTCCTCGACGGCGATGCGATGAAGGGCGTCGACAGCCGCCCGGACACCATTCGCGCGGTGACCGAGGCGGCGCTGAAGCGCCTCCGCACCGATCGCATCGACCTGCTGTACCAGCATCGCGTCGATCCCAATGTCCCGATGGCGGATGTGGCGGGGGCGGTGAAAGAGCTGATCGAGGCCGGCAAGGTGCGGCATTTCGGCATGTCCGAGGCTGGCGTCCAGTCGATCCGCGCGGCGCATGCCGTGCAGCCGGTCGCCGCGCTGCAGAGCGAATATTCGCTGTTCTGGCGCGAGCCCGAGAAGGAGATCCTACCGCTGCTCGAGGAACTGGGCATCGGCTTCGTGCCGTTCAGCCCGCTCGGCAAGGGCTTCCTGACGGGCAAGATCGACGCCACGACGCCCTTCGGGGATGGCGACTTTCGCGCCGTCGTCCCGCGTTTCGAGGCCGAGAACCGCGCGGCCAACATGGCGCTGGTCGATCGCGTCAGCGAGCTCGCGGCGAAGCACCGTGTCACCAACGCGCAAATCGCGCTCGCCTGGTTGCTTGCGCAGAAGCCGTGGATAGTTCCGATCCCCGGCACGACGAAGCTGCACCGCCTCGAGGAGAATATCGGCGGCGCGAGCGTTACCCTCTCCGCAGCGGATCTGCGCGAGATCGACGCTGCGCTTTCGCCGATCGCCCTGATCGGCGAGCGCTACCCGGCGGCGATCCGCGACCGCCAAGGGCGGTAATGGTAACCGGTGACGCGAGTCGCCCCGTCCCCTACCCTTTCGAATTCTGGAACTCCCCATCATGCAGATCACGCGTAGCGGCGACATCGCCTCGGCCCCTGGCTCGGCCGAGTATTTCACCGGCCGGGTGCGCATCGATGCGCCGTTCAAGGGCAGCGGTGCGCTGAGTGGTGCGACGGTCACGTTCGAGCCGGGCGCGCGGACCGCGTGGCACACGCATCCGCTCGGTCAGACGATCATCGTCACGACGGGATTGGGCCTCGTGCAGCGCCAGGGTGGCGCTGTCGAGCAGGTGCGGCCCGGCGACATCGTGTTCTTCGAGCCGGGCGAGCGGCATTGGCATGGTGCCGCGCCGCGCAGCGCGATGAGCCATATCGCGATCGCCGAAGCGCAGGATGGCAAGGTGGTCGATTGGCTGGAGCAGGTCAGCGACGCCGAATATGCCGCTGGCGGCGACTGAGCTCGGCCACCACGTCCGACAGCGACTCCCGTTAGCGCTAAGTCTCGGTCATTCCGCGCGCAACCCGCGAACGGCTGCTCCCAATTGGAGCCGCTGCAGGAACCGCCCATAAAGGGTGGTGGCGGGTTCCCGGGGACCTTCCGAGGCCGGTACGTCGAAAGGGCGCCGGGTGCGCGCCGCCAGATCCTCGGCCGCAGACGGGCGTTTGCCGAGCGATCCGCGTTCGAGCAGCAAGCCGTACAGCCACTGCGGAATATAGTGACGGCGCCCGAGCAGAACCGCGCCGATAACCGGACCGCCGGCATCGAGCACCTGCGACAGCAGATCCTTCGCGACCGGGCGCCGCGTCGCCTCCGCCTCGAGCACCAGCAACACGTGATCCGCCGTATGCGACAGCTCGATGCCCTCGAACGACAGCGTCGTCGGCGGCGCGGTGACGACGACATAGGCATATCGTGCCTTGAGGTCGGCCAGCGCGCCACCGTCCAGGCGGGGGCTGACATCGCGGCCGATGCCGATCACGGCGGTGGCGATGCCCTTATAGACCTCGATCTCCAGCTCCGCGCCGTCCGCCAGTACCGGCACGTCTTCGGCAAAGCGCACGAGCACGACCTGGCCGGGTGCGCGATGGTTGAGCGCCTCGCCAAGGCCGAGCGCGGCGTTCTGCAAACTCATCCGCGAATGCGGCGCGAGCAACAGGATCGTCCGGCTCCCACCCCCGCCCGCCGCATCGACCGCCGCGATCAGTTTCCGATATTCGCGCTGAGCCACGCCCGGCGCAAGCGTGCCGAGCGGGGCGCTCAACACCGGCAGATCGAGCGCACGCTCGACCTCGGGTGGCGTGAGGAAGGTGTCGCGCATGCTCGTCACCACCAGCAGCGTCACGCCGGCGAGCAGGATCGCCGCGACCAGCGCGCCTGCAATCAGCAGCAACGGCGGGTTGCTGCGCTTGCTCGGTTCGGTCGGCGCCTCGATCACGCGGACGTTGGCGCCACCTTCGCCGCTCGCCTGGTTGAGCTGCACGCGTGCTTGCTCGACCTGGGTCGACAAGGTCTTGAAGGTGTCGGCGAGCACATCGCGCTGCAGGCGCAAGCGTCCGACGGTATCGGCGATCGCGACGAGACTCTTGAGCCGCGCGTTCGACGAGGCCAATTGCCCGTCGAGCGTGCTGCGTCGTGCCCCCGCCCCCGCCACCGCGGCGCGCGCCTGCGCGATCCGGTCCTGCGCGGTGTCGAAGAACTGGTTGCGCCCGGTGCGTCGCGTGATCGCCAGCGTCGCCTTCTGGCGCGTGATCGACGCCTGCAGTCCGGCGATCTGCTTGTCGACCTGCACCACGATCGGCGCGTCCTTCATGTAGCGCGAGGCAAGATCGGCGCGCTTGCTTTGCAGCGTGATGATCGACGCCTGCATCTCGCCGATCGCGCGCGCCGCCTCGGTATTATCGCTGTACAGTTCGACCTGCGGCGCCACGCTGCGCACGCTCGACTGCAGCGCGGCGAGGCTCTGGCGGCCATCGGCGATCGCGGCGTCGGTTTCGAGCTTGCGCTGCCGCAACGTGTCGTCGAGCGTGACCGCGCCGGCGATCTGCGCGGCGACATCGACGACGTCATTCTCCTGCTGATAGGTCGCGATCTGCGCGTTGGCGGCGTCGAGTTGCGCTTTCACTTTGTCGCGTTGCCCGACGAGATAGCCGACCCGGCCCGAGGTGAGGACGTTGGCACGACTCCGGAAATATTCGGAAAGCAGCGCGCGCAGCGCGTCCGCCGCGACCTTCGGGTCGCCCGCGGTATAGCTCAGCTCGATGACGTTCGCGTCGGGAACCTTGGTGACGTGGAGATGCGAATCGAAACGGTTGAGCGCTGTATCGACGTCGGCCGCGCTCGCTTGCGGGCCGAGCTGCTTGCGCACGACCGCGCGGTGAATTTCGAGGCTGGTGAGCAGCTGCATCTCGACATTGGCGACCGCGGCGGGATCGAGCACCTGGCTCGGCAACGGCCCGCCATTGGCGGTCTGCATGTCGTACACGCCGGCACTGAGCGGCAGCAATTGCGCCTCGGCGCGGTAGCTTGGCGGCAGCACGATCGCCGCGAGCACGCCGAGCAGGAGCACCACGCCGGCCACAATGCCGACCGCGCGCTTGTGGTAGAACACGCTGTTGAGCAAGTCGCGCAGTGCCATCCCGCCAGCATTGCCGGTCCGCTCCGCCTGCAGCTCCTGCTGTCGCGCCGCCAGCCGCGCGGATGTCATGAAATCCTGCATTCGTCAGTTGCTCGGTATAGTTGGCGCACTGCAGTAAAGCTGCGGCCCCTCTATCGGCCAACGCGATTATTTTTCCGTTAAGCCTTCCCCGGTAAGCCGGGGCTGCAAGTATCGCCATGTTCATGGAAGGATCGATCGTGAGCGGCTCCCCTCTTTTCGTCGCATCTCCGCGCGGCGCACGCGCGCGCGCCGTGGCGTTGGTGGCGGCGCTGTGCTGCATCGGCCTGCCGGGCGTCGCAGGCGCGCAGGCTGTTGGGGCCGACATGGCGACAAGCCAGCTCGAACCCGAATATCGCCTCGGGCCCGGCGACGAACTGTCGGTCAAATTCCCCTATAACGGCGAGCTCGATCATGCCGGGCCGGTCGGGCCGGACGGCCGCTTCACGTTGCCGCAAGTCGGCACGATCGCGATCGCCAACATGACGGTATCGCAAGCGACCGAGACGATCGCGACGACGTTGCGGCGCGACGGGATCGTCGAGAATGCCAAGCCTTCGCTGACCATCACGCAATATGGCGCCAGCGTCTTCGTCGGCGGCGAAGTGAAGACGCCAGGCGCGGTGCGGCTGACCGGCGGGATGGATGCCTTCCGCGCGATCATCACCGCCGGCGGGTTGCTCGATACCGCCAAGTCGAAGCGCATCGTCGTCATCCGGCGCGGGCCCGAGGGCACGCCGCAAATGCACTATGTCGATTTGCGCGCCTATCTGAAGCACGGCCCGCCGAGCGACGCCGGCTTGCGCTCGCAGGACATCGTCTTCGTGCCCAAATCCTCGATCGCCGAAGTCGATCTGTGGGTCGATCAATATATCAACAAGGTCCTGCCGTTCAGCCGCGGCCTGAACTACAATCTGGGCAATGCCGCGGTCGGCGCCGTCACCAGCAGGTGACGCCCGTATCGACCTTTCCGGAGCAGACCGCGTCGCTGGCGCCGATGCCGCGTGAGGCCACACCCTCGGCCATGGCCAACCGCTGGACGCATGTCGCGATCCTGGTGCTGGTGCTGCCGCTGTTCGGGCAGAGCTTCCATTATGTGAAGGCGGTCCCGGCGCTGTGGGCGCTGTCGAAGCTGTGGCCGCTCGCCTCGCTCCCGCTCGCGCTGCTGCTGTTCGCGGGGCCGCGTCCGGCCGGGGCGCGGCAGGTGCTGGTCACCTTCGCCTGGCTGCTGCTGGTGCCGACCTTCATCGCGACGATGACCTTCCAGCAGACCTTCTTCGTCGGGCTGACGGCGCAGGTGAAGCTGCTGCCGATCCTGTATTTCTTCTCGTTCCTCGGCCTGCTGCGCTGGATGCGGCCGACACTGCGCGAGCTGGCGACGAGCTTCCTTATCATCGCCGCCCTCACCTTCATCGTCACGCTGCTGATCTGGCGGCTCGCGCCGCAATCGGCCTATTCGCAGCATTATGTCGCGGGCGATTCCCCGCTGCTCGGCGCCGACAGCCGCGGCAACCGCATCCGCATGCCGATGTATTTCGGACTGATCGGCATCTTCTATTGCTACCGCCGCTTTCTCACCGCTCTCAAGCCGCACTGGCTGCTGCTCGCCGGGATCGGCTTCACTATCGTGTTCGCGCTCGTCAAGATGCGCTCGATCGTGCTCGGGCTGGTCCTGATGGCGGCGATCAACGCCTTTGTCGCGGCGACCCCCAAGATGCGCATCGCGCTCGTCGCGCTGATGCCGTTCGGGATCGCCGCCTTGTTCTCGGTGCCCTATGTCGCATCGGTGTTCAGCACCGATCGCAGCTTCGCGTTCGACGTGCGCATGACGACGACGATCAAGGCGATCGACTTTCTCGGCACCAATCCGTTCGCCTGGCTGTTCGGCGTCGGCACGATCAGCCCGATGGATCCCGCCGGGTTGATGACATACTTCAACCACTTCTTCTTCCTCGCCGACATCACCTGGATGGGCGTGCTGTTCGAATTCGGCCTGGTCGGCGCCGCCTTGATCCTGGCGATCCCGGCGCGCGGGTTCGCACTGGTGCGGCAGGCGCGCGCGCTGCGCGACGACCCGTTCCTCGCGGCGCTGCAGGATTATCTGCTCTATGCGATGCTGATATCCGAGATGTTCCCGATGACGATGGCGCCGGGCGAACTGACGATCATCATGGCGATCGCGGTCTATGTCCTGTCGCTCGACCGGACGCGAACCCCGCTGGCGACGCAGTGATGCGGCTTTGGCTCTTCGTGGCAGCGCCCCTGCTCGCATCGTTCGCGCCGTCCGTACCCGACGGCCCCGCCGTGATCGCGATCGACGCTGCGGCGGACCGCCATCCGATCAGCCCGCTCATCTACGGCGCGAGCTTTGCCGATACAGCGACGATCGCCGATCTCGGCCTTGCCGCCAACCGCTCGGGCGGCAACAGCGCCTCGCTCTACGATTGGCGCAGCGAGGCGCGCAACGCCGGGCGCGACTGGTATTTCGAGAGCATGCCCGTCACCCCGGGCGAGCCCGCACAATATGGCACGCGCTTCATCGCGCAGACGCGCGCGGGCGGCGCCGCGCCGATCGTTACCGTGCCGATGATCGGTTGGGTCGCGAAGCTGGCGCCCGGCGGCGGCAAGCAGGCGAGCTTTGCGATCTCGAAATATGGCGCGCAGGAAGCGCGCGACAGCGATGGCTTGCCCGACGCCGGCAATGGTAACACCCCCGCGGGCCGACCGATCGTCGGCAACGATCCGCACGATGCAGCCCAGCCCGATGCCCCGGCCAACCAGCAGGCGTGGATCCGCAGCCTCGTCGCGAAATGGGGAGAAGCGGCGCAAGGCGGCGTCCCCTTCTACGCGCTCGACAACGAACCGAGCCGTTGGCACGACATCCACCGCGACGTGCATCCGGTCGGCCTCCACGCGCGCGAGATCGCACAGGCGACGATCGCCTATGCACGAATGGTCAAGGTGGCCGATCCGTCGGCAAAGGTGCTCGCACCCGAGGAATGGGGCTGGAACGGCTATCGCTACAGCGGCTTCGACCAGCAGGCGGGCGAGGCGCACGGCTATCGCGACTTGCCCGACCGCCGCGACCAGACCGGCGGGATGGACCTGCTGCCGTGGCTGCTGACGCAGTGGAAGCGCGCCGGGCACCCGATCGATATCCTCAGCGTGCACTATTACCCGCAGGGCGGCGAATTCCATGAGGGCCAGGACGATGTGTCCCCGGCGATGCAGGCGCGGCGCAACCGCTCGACCCGCGCCTTGTGGGACCGCGCCTATACCGATGAAAGCTGGATCGCCGACCGTGTCGCGCTGATCCCGCGCCTGCGCGACTGGAGCGCGAAATGCTATTATCCCGGCACCCCCCTGGCGATCACCGAATATAGCTGGGGTGCCGACGGCCACATGAACGGCGCCACCGCCCAAGCCGACATCCTCGGCATCTTCGGGCGCGAGGGCGTCTACATGGCGGCCCGCTGGATGGCGCCGGCCCGCGGCACGCCGATCTATCTCGCGATGAAGCTGTTCCGCAATCCGCACGGCACACAGGCCGGCTTCGGCGAGACCAGCGTGGCAGCGCAGGCGCCCGATCCCGACACCGTCGCCGCCTTTGCCGCGGTGCGCGCGAAGGACGGGGTGCTCACCGTCGTCGCGATCAACAAGCGCGCCAACCATCCGGCGCCGGTCCGGATCTCGCTCGCGCATTTCGCGCGCGCGGGGAGCATCACCGGCGCGCGCGTCGCAGACGGGCGACTGATCCAGCTGCCCCCGACGCGCTACCGCGACGCGGCGATCGCTGCCACCTTGCCCCCACAAAGCGTAACCCTGTTCGAGGTCCGTCCCGATGCGTCCTGAAAGTCTCGCGCGGCTGCGCGCGCAACACGGCGGGGCGCTCGTCACGGTCGCGACGCGGCTGATCGATTTGCCGTGTCGCTATGGCATGCATTTGCTGATCGCGCTCCGTCTGCCGCTGGCAGAGGTCGGTGCGTTCTACATCGTGTACGGCGTGATGACGATCGCAGGCGGGCTCGGACGGATGGGCGTCGACCGCGCGCTGACGCGCGAAATGGCGCGCGTGCTGGCGGTGGGCGACGTCCACGCGGCGCGCTCTGCGATGTTCCGCGCCTTCCGGCTGGTCGGCGCGATGTCGCTCGGGCTGACGCTGGTCGCGCTCGCGCTCGCATGGCCATTGGCGACCCTAATCCTGCGCAAGCCCGATCTGACCGCCCTGTTCCTGGTCGGCGCGCTCACGATTATCCCGCTCAACATGTCCAGCGTCGCGGCGGGGGCGTTGGCCGGGCTGCACAAGGTCACGCTCAGCCAGATCGTCTATACCTGGCTGTGGCCCGCACTCTTCTGCCTGACGGTGCTGCTGATCCCGATGAACGCCGCCAACGCCTTGCTCGCGATTGCGTTCGGCATGGTCGGGGCGACGGTGATCGGATGCGGCATGCTGTACGCAGCGATGCCGCGGGCTGTGGCCGATGCGCCGCGGGTGGCCCCTGCCCCGCTGTTCGGGATCGGCGCGTCGCTGTTCAGCGCGGAGTTCGTGCAACTGCTGATCAGCGCCGCGCCGACCTTCGCGCTCGGCGTCTTCGCGCCGACGGCCGAGGCGGGGCTCTATGCGATTGCGTGGCGCGTCGTGCTCGTCATCTACATGTTCGTCAGCAGCGTCTCGTCGATGGTCTCGCCGCGGTTCGCGCGGCTCTACGCGCTCGACGACAAGCTCGGCCTGCAGCGCGAGGCGGCCAAGGCGTTGGGCTTCGCGCTGACCCTCGCCATCATCCCGATCCTGGTCGTGAGCATCGAGGCGGTGCGGATCCTGCAACTGTTCGGGACGAGCTATGCCGCGGCGGATTCGACGCTGCGGATCCTGCTCGTCGGGCAATTGGCGGTGACGCTGACCACGACCACGCCCGAGCTGCTCGGCATGACCGGCTACGCGCGCGCGCTGTTCCGTCTCAACCTCGGTGCCTTCAGCGTGCTGGTCGTCGGCTGTACGGTGTTCACGCCGCAGATGGGCGCGGACGGCGCGGCGCTGGCGGTCTCGGGGACGATGGTGTTCAATGCGATCGGCGCGACGCTGGTCGCGCGCAAGCGGCTCGGCTTCTTCCCGCTCGGCGCGCTCTATGCGTCGCTGCGCGGGCGGAGCCAGGCAGCGGCCTCGGCCAGCCCGACCGCGAGCGGGGTCCACTGAACCCCAAGTGCGACGCTCGCGCGCGTCGGATCGAGCCGGATATCCTGCCGCCATAACCGCGCGAGCGACGGCGGGATCGGCGGCGGCAAGCGGCCGGTAAGCTTTTCCGCGAGCTTGAGCGGGATCGCGAGGCCCTTTGTGTCGAGCGTCAATTGCCAGCCCGGCACGCGCCGCACCGGCACTTCGCCGAGCGCGCGCGCGAAGGCGAGGAAATAGCCGTTCCAGTCGGGCGCATCGGGCATGGCGAGGTTGACCGGACCGCGCACCTCGGGCGTGCGCAGCGCCGACAGGATCGCGGCGACGACATCGTCGATATGCACGACGTTGCTGCCCCCGTCGCCGTTCGCGCCGAGATCCCCGATCCGGCGCAACGTCAGCAGATCGGCGATCCGCCGCGACCATTGCGCGCTGCCGGCGCCATAGATGCAGCCCGGCCGCAGCATCACGACATTATGCGCGGCCTCGGCCAGATGCTCGGCCTCGACGCGCGCGACGGCATAGGCGTTGGTATCGGGCAGCAGCGGGGCATCCTCGGCGACCATGCCGATCGCCGAGCCATAGACCGCCATCGAACTCATATGGACGATCCGCCGGTCGGCCGCCGCGTGGAACAGCGCATCGGCATTGGCGACGATCGTGCGTGCATCGCCCGCGACGCAATTAACGATCGCGTCCATGCCGATGACCGCCTGGCGCAGATCAGCCCGGTCGGTCGCATCGAGCACGATGCGCTCCAAGCGGCAGGCGGCATTGGCGCGCCGGCAGCCGACGACCGGGACGGCCCAGTCGCTCGCCGCAAGCGCCCTGGCGACGCGAAGGCCGACGAACCCGTCGGCCCCCAGCACGAGTACGCGCATCATGCCGCGCCGACCTGCAACCGGTCGGCAAGGCGCAGCGCCAGAGCGACCGCGGTCAGCGTCGGGTTGGCCTGGCTCGACGTCGGGAAGACCGCTGCGCCCGCAAGGTGGAGATTGGCGATGCCGTGGACGCGGCAGTCCTTGTCGACGACGCTGCGGCGCGGATCGTCGCCCATCCGCGCGGTGCCGATATGGTGACCGCCATAGGCGCCGTACCGGGTCATCTCGGTCTCGACCATGTCGGGGTCAAAGTCGAAGCGGCCACAGCCCGAGCGTGCGAGATCGTCGCTCAGCAAGGCGAGCGCGGTCTGGACGGTCGTCACATCGCCGCGCGTGTAGCGCCAATCGACCGTCAGCCGCGGCATGCCGAACGCGTCGCGATCCTCGCCCAACGTCACGCGGCTGTCGGGCTGAGGCTCCTGCTCGGCGTGGAAATCGAGGCTGTAGACGTTGTTCTTGGGCGCGACCACGACCGACGGGAATTTGCGCTCGGCCAGCCGACGATCGACCAGCATCTGTTTGGCGAAGCCCGCAACCGCCAGCGGATCGCGCGCGATGTTCCAGGCGTGGCGCGCGGTGGTGGCGATGCCGCCCGCCCCCTCATCGGCGAGGCGTTTGCGATAATGCGCCGGGACCAGCATTCGGCCAAGGTACAAAGCCGACAGCACGCTCGCCCCATGCGCCGGATCCGCGATCCTGGGATGGTGCAGCCGCGCGACGAAATTGCCGATGCGCTGCGCGGTCTGCGTCTCGGCGGTCAGCGCCAGGCGGCGGCGGCAATAGCTGCCGTCGGCGGCCATGTCGTAGCCGTGCCAGACCGCGCCGGTCGCATGGAACGCGCCGATCGTGCCGGCGAGGTGGCACATGTAATAGCGCCCGACGACGTCGTGCGCGTTGCCGATGCCACTCGGCTGGACGTCGCGGCTGGCGAGCAGCAGCCGCGCAGTCTCGAGGCCACCGGTCGCCAGGACATACGCCTGCGCCACGATCGGAACCGTCGCGCCAGCATCGGTGCGCACGCTCAGCCCGGTGACCGCGGTGCCGTCGGCGTTCAGCGCGATGTGCGTCACTGCGGCGCCGAGCAGCACGCGGATCCGCGGCGATTGCGCCAGCCGATCGCGATAGCGCTTGCCGAAATCGGTCGGGCAGCTGAACCGCTCGAGCGTGTCGCTGGTGAAATGCTGTCCGGCAAATCCGGCGATCATCGGCTTGCGCACGTCGGGAAACGCCGCGTCGAGCGTGTAGGCAAACGCGCCGGCCTCGCACAGCCGGTTGGCGTCAGGGTAATAGGCGGCGAGCGCATCGGGACCGATCGGCCAGCCGCTGTCGGGGATCCAGTCGCGCGGCGCAAAGTCGATCGGGTCGAGCGGCATGCAGCGCCCACCCCAGATCGTGCTGGTCCCGCCGAGCCGCCGCTCGCGATATTCGTCGAGCGGATAATGCAATGCAGGGTCGGTAACGGTGCCGCGATAGGCATCCTGCTTGCTCGCGTCGTGCGTCGTGCCGCCCGCCTCGAGCAGCACGACGTCACGCCCGAGCTCGGCAAGCCGCAACGCCAGTGCGATGCCGACGGGCCCTGCCCCGACGACGCAGACGCTGCCCGCGATGGCGGGCGTATCCGGCAAATCTGTCATGTTCACGATCACGCCCCCGCGATAGCCGGCAAAGGCTTCATCGAGGTTAACCGTCGCCGCCGCGGCGCTTCGGTGAAATATTAACGACCGCCGCGCTAGATCGCTTACCGATCATCGCGACGGAAATGGCCATGAAGAACGTTGAAGGACCGACGTGGCGGGCAGCGCCGCCCGATAGCGAAAGCAATGCCCGGCGTTTTCTGGGAATGCAGCTATCCTCGTTCGACGTCGATGCGTGTGCGCGTCACATCCTGACGGCCCCCTCGCGCGACGGGGCGACGCTGTTCGTCACGCCGAATATCCAGCACATCGCGATCGCGCGCAAAGATCCCGAATTCGCAAGCCTGCTCGCCGCGGCAGAGCTGGTCGTGTGCGACGGGTTCCCGGTCTATCGCTACGCCCGGTGGCGCGGACACGACGTGCCCGCACGAGTGACCGGCCGCGAAGTGATCGAGCGGATGATGGCCTATCCCGATCTGCTGGCGCGCCACCGCTTGTTCTTCGTCATCGACGGCGCGCAAACCCAGGCCGCGATCGAGTGCTGGATCGCCGATGCCCTCCCCGGCGTCGCCGCCGAGTTCGTCATTCCGCCCTTCGGGTTCGAGGAGGACGCGTCCTATTGCGCCGGTCTCGCCGCGCAGATCGCGCGGTTCGAGACCAGCCTGTTGTTCCTCTGCGTCGGCGCGCCGCGCAGCGAGCTGTTCGCCCACCGCCACCGCGCGCTCCTGCCGCCCTGCCACGCGCTGTGCGTTGGCCAGGCCTTCCAGATCGCGCTCGGGCTGACGACCCGCCCGCCCGGCCTGATCGTGTCGCTCAACCTCGAATGGGCGTGGCGGATCGTGCTGGCGCCCAAGCGGATGCTGCGGCGCTACGGCCCGAGCGCGGTCGGTTTCCTCGCCGCGATCCTCGACGATCTCCGCGGTCGGGATCGTTTCGGTCGGGTTATCCAATCTTAACCCGACCGCGATATCGATCGCTCAATAACGACGCATCTCGCCGGGAGGAGATGCCCCGACGTCCTGCCAACTCTCCATCTCGAAGGCCCGCACTATGGAACAGCAGATTCGCGACATTCTGGCCGAGGTCGGTGGCCTCGTCGTCCCAGTCGGACAGGTGAAGCTCGATCAGGATCTGTTCGCCGCGGGGCTGACCTCGTTCGCGACGGTGACGGTCATGCTCGCGCTCGAGGAAGCGTTCGACCTCGAATTTCCCGACCGGCTGATGACCCGCGCCACCTTCGGCAGCATCGCCACGCTGCTCGCGGCGGTGACCGAATTGAAGGGCGACCGCGTTGCTGCATGATCCGGCGCTAGGCGGAAAGCTCGCGGCCGAGCGGCTCGCTCGCGTCGTGGCGGTCGCGGCGGCGCATGCCGATTCGGTAGATCGTGAGGGGCGATTCCCGGCAGAGGCGATGGCGGCGCTTCGCGAGGAAGGCCTGCTCGGCGCGATGGTGCCGCGGGCCCTCGGCGGCCACGGCGCGACGCTCGCCGAGGTCGCTGGCCAATGCCAGAAGATCGCCGGCGCCTGTGCCTCGACCGGCATGATCTATGCGATGCACCAGATCCAGGTCGCCTGCGTGCTCGATCACGGGCTCGATCAGGATTGGCACCACACCTTCGCCCGGCGTATCGCCGAGGAGCAATTGCTGCTCGCCTCGATCACGTCGGAAGTCGGCATCGGCGGCGACATGCGCTCGAGCCTGTGCGCGGTCGAGGTGGCGGACGGCCGCTTCGCGTTGACCAAGCAGGCCCCGACCGTATCCTACGGTGCTTACGCCGACGTGTTCCTCGTCACCGCGCGCGCGCATGCGGATGCGCCGCAATCCGATCAGGTCATCGTCACCATCCCACGCGCCGACGGCACGCTGGAGGTGACCGGCAGCTGGGATGCGCTGGGAATGCGCGGGACGTGCAGCAGCGGTGGCAGCTTCACCGCGCATGGCCATGCCGACCAGATCCTGCCCGTACCATTCGCGGATATCGCAGCCGATACGATGGTCCCGGTCTCGCACCTGTTATGGGGTGGCGTGTGGACCGGCATCGCGGCCGACGCGGTATCACGCGCGCGCAGCTTCCTGCGCGCGTCGGCGCGACGCCAGCCCGGTGTCGTGCCGCCCGGCGCGGCGCGGCTGATGCAGGCGGCGGGGCTGCTCGACATGATGCAGGGCCGCATCCACATCCTGCTCGGCCAATATGACGCCTGCCACGCGCTCGGCGATGCCGAGCGCAAGATCGTGTCGACCGAAGACGCCGGCTGGCCCGGCGGCATGGCCCGCGCGACGGCGATGAACATGCTCAAGCACGACGTATCGGAAATGTGCCACCGCGCAGTGCTCCAGGCGCTGCTCGTGTGCGGCATGGCCGGCTACAAAAACGGCACCGACTTCAGCGTCGGACGGCATCTGCGCGACATCCTGTCGGCGCAGCTGATGATCAGCAATGACCGCATCGCGGGGAATACAGGGGCTTTGCTCCTCGCACAGCGATCCGATTTGGGGACTCTTTGACATGGACATGCAGACGAGCTTTCGCACGCGGCTGATCGCCGAGGGCATTCTTTTCCCGACCGGCGTCGATGGGCTGTTCGGCCGCAACGGCACGTTCGAGGCGGTGTATGACGGGCTCGAGCACGCCATCACCAATTTCGGGCGCGGCTCGGGCGCCGAAGTGATGCGCTTCCCGCCGGCGATGGCGCAGACGACGTTCGAAAAGAGCGGCTATATGAAGAACTTCCCGCATTTCGCGGGGACCGTGCACTGCTTCTGCGGCGACGACCGCGCGCATCATGCGCTGATGGGCCAGATGGAGCGCGGCGAGGACTGGATGGGGAAGCAGGAACCCGCCGACATCGTGCTGACGCCGGCGGCCTGCTATGCGGTCTATCCGATCGTCGCCAAGCGCGGCGTGCTGGCGGATGCGGGACATCTCGTCGATGTCGCCTCCTATTGCTTCCGTCACGAGCCGTCGCTCGAGCCGACCCGGATGCAGCTGTTCCGCATGCGCGAATATGTCCGCATCGGCACGCCCGCGCAGGTGCTGGCGTTCCGCGAGGAATGGATGGAGCGCGGTCAGGCGTTCGCGACCTCGCTTGAACTTCCGTTCGAGGTCGATGTCGCCAACGATCCGTTCTTCGGCCGCGCGGGCAAGCTGATGGCCGACAGCCAGCGGATGCAGAACCTCAAGTTCGAGCTGCTGATCCCGGTCAATGACGGCGCCGGTCCGACCGCGTGCCTCAGCTTCAACTACCACATGAGCTATTTCGGCGACACGTGGGACATGCGCACGCCGGACGGCAACGCCGCGCAGACCGCCTGCGTCGCGTTCGGCATGGAGCGGCTCGTGCTCGCACTGCTGCGCCATCACGGCTTCGACCTCGACCAGTGGCCCGCGGGTGTCCGCGAGACGCTCGCGCTGCGCTAACCGTGGCGCCGATCGTGGTGGGGGCCGCACGCATGACGCCGTTGTTCTTCGAAGGCCGGTTCGGCTGGCTCCATGAGCCTGCCGGGCCGACGGCCACCATGGGCGACCCGGCGCGCGCGCTGGGCGTCGTGCTGTGCCCGGCCTTCGCGCAGGAAGAGGTCTGCACGCATCACGGCATGATGGAACTCGCCGAGCGGCTCGCCGCCGCCGGTCTGCCGACACTGCGCCTCGACTATCGTGGCACCGGCGACAGCGCCGATGTCGCGGTTTCGGTCGCGAGCATGGTCGAGGATGTCGCGCGGGCTGTCGATTGCCTGCGGCAGCAGACCGGGGTGAGCGCGGTCGCCTTGTGCGGGGTCCGGCTCGGTGCCGCGCTCGCCGCGCTCGCGACGCCCGATCTCGCCGGGATCGCAGGAGTAGCGCTGCTGGCCCCCGTCGTTTCGGGCCAGGCGTTCCTCCGCGAGACGCGCGCTTCGGCCAGCGTCGCAAGCCTGTCGAAGCTCGATCCCGTGCCCAAGGCCGATGCGGGGCTACCGCTCAACACCAACGGCTTCCACTGGAGCGCCGCGCTCCAGGCCGATGTCGCGGCGATCGATTTGGCGAGCGCCTCGCTCCGTATTCCCCACGCATTCATGGCGATCGCACGGACCGATCGCCGCGCCGCGGCCTTCACGACTGCCGTGCGCGACGCCGGCGGCAGCGTCACCGACTGTGCCTTCGCCGATTATGACGGGTTCATGCAGGATCCGACGACGCACAAGACCCCCTACGCCACCTTTGCGATGGTCGAGGCGTGGCTGTGCACACTGTCGCGCGCCGTCGGGGCCGTCCCCGCCGCCCCGGCCGTCGCGGTCACCGAAACGCTAGAGATCGGTGGATGTCGCGAAACGCCGATCCGCTTCGGTGCGGGCGATGCGGTGTTCGGCATGCTGTGCGCCCCGTCGGAGCGCACAGCAGCGCCGGTCGCCGCGCTGCTGCTGCATGAAGGCAGCACGCACCATATCGGCAACGGCCGCGCCTATGTCGCGCTCGCCCGGCAGCTCGCGCGCGCCGGCATCGCTTCGCTGCGTATGGACCTTTCGGGGATGGGAGACAGCCCGGCGTTCGGCAATGGCCGCAATCCGCATTACGATCCCGAACGCCAAGGCGAAGTCCGCGCCGCCATGGACTGGCTAGCGCATGCCGGGTTCGGCAAGGGCGTCGCGTTCGGGTTGTGCTCGGGCGCGCACACCGCGCTCCAGGCGAGCATCGCCGACCCGCGCATCGTCGGCAGCGTGATCGTCAATCTACAGAAATTTGTGTGGAATTACGGGGACGACATCCGCGTCGCGGTGCGCAACAACAAGCGCACGCTGCGTTCCTATATCCGCTCGATGCGCAACCCCGGCGAGTGGCGACGCGCGCTGACTGGTCAGGCCGATCTGGTAGGCGTCGCGCGCGTGCTCGCCAAGCGCGGCATCGCACGCGCCGGCCATGCCGTGCGCAGCCTGCTGCCGCCCGCCGCAGGATCTCCGCTGGCGGTGGTGCGCGAGCAGATGCAGGCGATGACGGCGCGGCGCGTTCACAGCGTATTGGTCTTCAGCGACGAGGACCCCGGCCTGTCCGACGTCTGGGTGCATTTCGGGCGGGCCGGGCGGCGCCTTGCCGCTTATGCCCCCGCGCGTCTCGTCATGCTCGAACGCGCCGATCACCATTTCAACGGTAGCGAAGCGCGGACGCGCTATTACGAGATCGCCGAAGCCGCGATGCAAGCGGCGATCGCCGACCATGCGAGCGGCATGCCGTCGGTCGAACCCTTGGTGTCGCCCGTCGTGCGGGAGGCCGACCGAGCCCGGCGGCGGGCATGAAGTACGAGGCTGAGTTCGTCGCAGCTGGAAACGTCCCGCTCGCGACGAGCGTTGCCGGATCGACCTGGCGGCGCGAAATCCGCCTGTGCATCTATGCTGCGCTCGCCTTGGGCGATGGCGTCGCGATCAGCATCGCCTTCCTGCTCGCCACCCTGATCCGCTTCGGTACCCCGTTCGATCCCGCCGGACTGACGAGCTTAACGGTGATGCTCCCGGTCTATTACGGCATCGCGTTCCAGCGCAAACCCTATAGCGGGCGGTTCTTCACCAATTGGCGCCGCACCGCGCACGACGCGATCACCGCGCTCGTCACCGCGATCGCCGTGTCCGGGATCGTCGCCTTCGCGATTCACGCGCAGATCGACATATCGCGCAGCGTCGTGCCGATCGGCGGCATCTTGAGCGGGATCGCGCTGATCGGCACGCGCGCGCTGATCCACCGCATCGCCCTACCCCTGCTCGGTGGCCATCCGATCGCGACGATCGTGCTGATCGACGGCGCCCCGATCGACGTGCCGCCGGGCGTGCGATCGCTCGACACCGGCGTTTACGGCCTGTGCCCAGACCCGACCGATCCCCACGCGCTCGACCGGTTGAGCGCGGCGATCGGCGGCGCCGAGCGCGTCGTGCTCGCCTGCCCCGGCGAGCGCCGCGAGGCGTGGGCAGTGACGCTCAAGGGCGCCAATGTGCAGGGCGAGATCGTGACGCCCGACCTGATGGCGATCGGCGCGGTGCGCTTGTCGTCGTTTGCCGATTGCGCCTCGGTCGTGGTGTCGCTCGGGCCGCTCGACACGCTCAACCGGATCCTCAAGCGCGCCTTCGACATCGGCGTTTCGCTCGCCACGCTCGCGTTGCTCTGGCCGGTGCTGCTGGGCGTCGCGATCGCGATCCGGCTCGACAGCCCCGGCCCGGTGCTGTTTCGCCAACCGCGCATGGGCCGCGGCAACGCGCTGTTTTCGATCCTCAAGTTCCGAAGCATGCGCATCGACGCGTGCGACATCGCCGGCGACCGCTCGACCGAGCGGGACGATCCGCGCATCACCCGCGTCGGTCGCTTCATCCGCGCGACCAGCATCGACGAACTCCCCCAGATCCTCAACGTCCTGCGCGGCACGATGAGCATCGTCGGCCCGCGCCCGCACGCGCTCGGGTCGCTCGCCGGCGACAAATTGTTCTGGGAAGTCGATCGGCACTATTGGTATCGACATGCGGTCAAGCCAGGCATCACCGGCCTTGCTCAGATCAACGGCTTTCGCGGCGCCACGGCGGTGCCCGAAGATCTCGAAAACCGCCTGCGCGCAGACATCTCCTATATGCGTGGCTGGACGATCTGGCGGGACATCCGCATTCTTGCCGCGACGACGGGCGTGCTGCTCCACCGCAACGCCTTTTAACGTCGCCATAGCCGGGATCGCCGCCGCGCGCCTGCCCAAGGTTCTTACCGGTGGAAAGGCGCGATTCGGTCTAAGAAAGCTGTGTCGTATCGATCTGGCAGATGCACGAACGGCGTGATCTTCGACTCGAGCCCCGATTGGTCAGGTCACACTGGCACCTGCACGCTCGTCCGAGATCACCCATAGCGCTGTAACGCCAGCACGACGGCCTCTCCCAAGCATATTCGAAATGCGACGGACCGGCAGGTCAGACAACCCCTTGCATGTGGTCATACCATTTGATACTTTCTAGCTCTAACGGGTCCGCAAACGACAAAGAAGTTGCGGTCTGATTGGGGGAGGAACAGCATGATACACCTGCGCAATTCTGTGTGCCGTCGCGCCTTGGTCGCGGCAATGCTCGTCGGTGCGACACCCGCGCTGGCACAGACTGCCACTCCAGGCGGCCTGACCGCGCCGTCGCAAAGCGCACCCGGCGGCCCGACCAGCAGCGTCGCACCCGACCCTGACAGCGCAACCGACATCATCGTCACCGCCAACAAGCGCGCCGAGAACGTGCAGGACGTGCCGCTTGCGGTCTCGGTTCTGCAACCCGCGCAGCTGCAGGCCGCAGGCGTGCGCGAATTCCAGGACCTCGGCCGCGTCGCGCCGTCGCTGGTCGTCCGCCCCGCCGAACATCCCGTCAACGCCAACGTCTCGCTCCGCGGCGTCGGCACATTCGCCTTCGGCATCGGCGTCGAGCCGAGCGTCGCGGTGCTGGTCGACGAAGTCCCGCTCGCCTTCCAGGCACGCGCCTTTTCCGATCTGCCCGACGTCGAGCGGATCGAGGTGCTGCGCGGGCCGCAGAGCACCCTGTACGGCAAGGCAGCCTCGGCCGGCCTGATCAACATCATTACCCGCGACCCGACCCCGACCTTCCACGCGCGCGCCAATGCGCTGGTGACGAGCGACCAGGAATATGGCGGCAATTTCAGCCTGTCGGGGCCGATCAGCCCTGAGCTCGGCTATGTCTTTTCGGGAAGCTACAATTTCTATGACGGGAACGTGCGCAACGTCTTCAACGGCAAGGACGTCAATGGCCGCCGCACGATCAACACGCGCGGCAAGCTGCGCTGGAAGCCGAGCGACGACGTCACCATCACGTTGTCGGCCAACTATCTGAACGGCAAGACCGACGTCGGTCGCCCCTTCATCCGCGTCGCGCCCAACGCGCTGTTCCGCAACACCGCTGGCCTGACGCAAGCGGTGGTGTTCCCCGGCTTCACGCCGAGCACGCAGAACGACAAGATCAGCAACAATTACAACGCGCGGACCAATTACGAAGGCTATGGCGGCTATCTGCGCGGCGAGTTCGGGCTCGGCGACCTGACGCTGGTGTCGATCACCTCGTACGACAGGTTCCAGCTCAACGACTTCCTCGATCAGGACGACACTGCGCTGTCGGTGCCGATCGGCAGCAACGTCCAGATCGGCACGTTCAATTCCAAGCTCGTCACGCAGGAATTGCGGCTGCAGTCGCCGGGCGACAAGCCGTTCCGCTACACGCTCGGCGCCTATTTCGCGAAGGTCGACTTCAACCGTCCCTTCTATCGCGGCCCCGCCTTCTCGCTCGCCAACTGGTTCGCCACCTCGGATTCGCGCCAGCTCGCGGGCTTCGTCCAGGCCGATTGGGAGTTCCTGCCCAAGGCGACGCTGACCGGCGGGCTTCGCGTCCAGAACGAGAAGATCAACTACACCTTCCGCGACATCCAGAACGGTAACGCCTTCTTCAGCGGCGGCGCCGAGGATACCGCGGAGACGCACCGCGTCAGCCTGCGCTACGAATTCACGCGCGACGTGAGCGTGTTCGGCACCTATTCGACCGGATACAAGGGCCAGACCTACGATCTGACCACCGGCTTCAACGCCAACCGTGCGCTTGCCGGGCCGATCAAGCCCGAGACCTCGCGCGACTTCGAATTCGGCGTGCGGACGCAGTTCCTCAATCGCCGCGTGACGCTCAACGCCACGGTGTTCGATACCAACTTCACCAACCTCCAGGCGCAGGGGATCGAGACGCTCGCCGACGGCACGCAGAATTTCCGCCTCGCCAATGTCGGCAAGCTCAACACGCGCGGGGTCGAGGTCGAGAGCTCGGCACGGATCGGCAGCGACGTGTCGGTGAATGCCGCCGCGACCTATCTCGATGCGCGGATCAAGTCGTTCCCGGTCGCGCAATGCTATATCGGGCAGACCGCGGCGCAGGGGTGCACCGGCTCGCCGGCGCGCCAGAACCTGGCCGGCGCGCGCGCGGCGCAGGCGCCCGAATGGAAGCTGTCGGCCGGGGCGGATTATTCGCCGGCGATCGGCGATACGCTGCGCGGCGTCGCGCAGATCAACTGGCAATATACCAGCACGGTCAACTATTCGCTGTCGCAGGATCCCGAGACGATCCAGAAGGCCTACAGCATCTTCAATATCGGCCTCGGCATTCGCGATGCCAACCGCCGCTGGGAAGTCGTCGGCTTCGTCAACAATCTGTTCGACAAGCAATATTTCCCGGCTTTGGTGAACACTGCAGGCAATTTCGGCAACCTGCAGGCGACGCAGGCGATCCTGCCGCGCGATTTCCGGCGCTATGGCGGGGTCCGGTTCGGGCTTAACTTCTAAGCGTATGCGTGGGGGCGGCGTGGTCGCCCCCACGGAGCTGGCATCGGACGTGATCAGGGACAGTATGATGCAGCACAGACTAAAGATCGCGCTCGCCGCCTGTGGTGCCGGGGCGCTCCTTGCCAGCGGTGCCCCGGCGCAGCATGCGCCGGCCGGAGACGCGCCGGCCCAGGCCGCGCAGGCCCGGCCCGGCATCGACGCGCCGGAACTCGCTCGGCTCGGCACGCATCCGGTCGGGGTCGCGGACGTGGAGTTCGTCCAACCGGCACAGGCCGATCCGCTGACCGGAACCGATGCGCCGACGGTCGCCGACCGGCATTTGCCGCTCAAGATCTGGTATCCTGCCGCCGCCGCGGGGCGCGGCACGCTCTATCGCACCGGCTTGCCAGGCGAGGACGGCCACGACGTCGTCTTTACCGTACCCGGCATCGCCACCCCCGGCGCGAAAGCCGCGACGGGCCGCTTTCCGCTCGTCATCCTCGCGCATGGCTACAGCAACACGCCTGAGGTGCTGTCCTGGCTCGGCGAAAATCTCGCGAGCAAGGGCTATGTCGTCGTCACCCCGGCGTTTCGCGATCCCTCGATCACGATCCGCACCGCCGCCGCCGCGGCCGGGCCGATCACGCGCCGACCGCTCGACATCGCCTTCGTCGCGGCCGAGGCGCAGCGGCGCGCGAGCGCCGGGCAAGGCCTGTTCGCCAGCGCCGACGCGACGCGGACCGCGCTGATCGGCTATTCGATGGGCGGCTACGGCGTTTTGACCGCGGCGGGCGCGCCGCTCGACCCGGGTCTCGCGGCCGCCACGCGCGGCGTGCTCGCGCCGTATGTCGCTGGCGCCCGAGAGGCCGACATGCTCAAGGTCGCCAACCTCAAGGCGGTGGTGGCGATTTCGCCCGCTAGCGTGATCCGTGGCACGCCGCTATGGGCGGCGCCCGGCGTCGGCGCGCTCAAGGCCCCGACCCTGTTCATCGTCGGCAGCCAGGACCATACCGTCGGCTATGCGCCCGGCGTGCGCACCCTGTTCGACGAAGCCGTCCACGCGCCGCGCTATCTGCTCACCTTTCGCGAGGCCGGCCACAGCATCGGCCTGATCGGCGCGCCGTCGGCGATGCAGCATTCGTTCTGGGACAAGGACTGGTTCGAGGATGCGGTGTGGCGCAAGGACCGGCTGCTGGCGGTCGAGGCGCATTTCATCACCGCGTTTCTCGATCGCTACGTCAAGGATGACACCGCCAAGGCCAGCTATCTCAACGGGCTGGTGCCCAATTCGAACGATGGCGCATGGGCGGGTCTGCCCCCCGGGCGCCATACCGAATACAGCCCCGGCCCGCCCGCCGCGACGCTGTGGAAAGGCTTTCAGCCCGGCAAGGCAGCCGGAATGAGCTTCGAGTTCAAGCCCGCGCAATAGACAGACACGTTGAGGGCCCCGCCGGCATCGGCGTCACGGCCCGGGAGCACTGATCTTGATGGCGATGACACAGACGATGCGCTGGTTCGGCCCCACCGACCCGGTGCCCCTCCGCGATATCCGCCAGGCCGGCGCAAGCGAAGTGGTGACCGCGCTGCACGAGGTGGCGAACGGCGACGTCTGGCCGCGCGCCGCGATCGCCGCGCGCAAGGCCATGATCGAGCAGGCCGGGCTCGGCTGGAGCGTGGTCGAGAGCCTGCCCGTGCACGAAGCGATCAAAACGCGTGGGGCCGAGCGCGACCGCTTGATCGCACAATATTGCGAGAGCCTGCGTAATCTGGCGGCGTGCGGCATTAGCGTCGTCACCTACAACTTCATGCCGCTGCTCGACTGGACCCGCACCGATCTGGCCTGGGCGATGCCCGATGGCGCGCTGGCGTTGCGGTTCGAGCTCGAGGCGGTCGCGGCCTATGACATCCATATCCTGCGCCGACCCGGTGCCGCCGCCGACTACGCGCCTGCGCTGGTCGAGGCCGCGGCCCGCCGCTTCGAGGCGATGGACGACACCGCGCGGACCGCATTGGCGCGAACGATCATCGCCGGATTGCCGGGCAGCGAAGAGAGCTTCACCCAGGCCGAATTCCAGGCGGCGATCGACACCTATGCCGAGATCGGCCCCGATCGGTTGCGCGCCAACCACATCGCCTTTCTCGAAGCCGTTTGCCCGGTGGCCGAAGAGGTCGGCGTGCACCTCGTCGTCCATCCCGACGACCCACCCTTCCCGATCTTCGGCCTGCCGCGCACGGTGAGCACCGAGGCGGACCTCGCCGACCTGTTCGCGCGCGTGCCGAGCCGCGCCAATGGGCTATGCTTCTGCGCGGGCTCGTTCGGGGTTCGTGCCGACAACGATCTGCCGGGCATGGTCGATCGGCTCGGCGACCGGATCGGCTTTCTCCATTTGCGATCCGTCCAGCGCGAACCGGATGGCGCCTTCCACGAAGCCCCGCACCTCGAGGGCGATGCCAACATGGCGGCGATCGTCGGCGCGGTGCACCGACTGCAGGAACGGCGCGGGATTTCTTTGCCGATGCGGCCCGATCATGGGCACCAGATGCTCGACGATCTGACCAAGCGCACCAACCCGGGCTATTCGCTGCTCGGCCGGATGCGCGGGCTCGCCGAGTTGCGCGGGCTCGAACGCGGCATCGCCTTCGCGCGCGCCGACGCGGCACAACCCCAGATCAACCCAGAGGAGCGCTGACGTGCAGATGACCCGCAAGATTCGGTATTTGGTGGCGGCGGTGCTCGTCGGTGCGGCGCCTGTCGCGGCGCAGGAGGTTGCCCCGCAGCCGCTGACGCTGGCGACCGTCAAGAACAGTCCGCTGCTCGCCTCGGCCGACATGCGCGACGGGGTCGATCTGTCGGGGCCGTGGCATTATTCGATCGACCCGTTCCGCTCGGGACTGGCCGGCTTCCACGGCGAAGTGCCGGGGCTGTCGCAACAACGCTATCTCGATCTCGATGTCGGCAAGGCGATGCGCGACGACAATCGCGCGCTGTTCGAATTCGACCTGCCGCACTCGCCGGTCACCACCCTGCCCTCGTCCTGGCTCACCGAGGCGCCCGAACTGCGGCACTATCAGGGGCTGATGTGGTATCAGCGAAGCTTCCCCGCCCCCGCGCAGCGCACGGGGCGCAGCTTCCTCCGTTTCGGCGCCGCCAATTACGCAACCGTGGTCTATCTCAACGGCAAGCCGCTCGGGCGCCACGAAGGCGGCTTCACCCCCTTCGCGTTCGACGTCACCGGCCTGCTGCGCGACGGCGACAATCAGATCACGGTCGGGGTCGATTCCCAGGCGACTCCGGCCACCGTGCCACCGCCGGTCACCGACTGGGAAAATTACGGCGGCATCACCCGCGCCGTCCGGCTGATCACGACGCCCGATACCTATGTCGATGACGCCTGGGTCCGCATGACGCGCGACGGCAAGCTGGCGGTCGAAGCGCATCTGCGCGGCCCGCAGGCCGGCGATCAGCCGCTGCATCTGCGCATCGCCAAGCTCGGTCTCGATCTGGCGGGCCGCACCGACGCGAACGGCGATTGGCGCGCGACCGTCGCCGCCCCCCGCGCGCTGATCCGCTGGTCGCCCGAGCGGCCGCAACTCTATGATGTGACGATCGCCGCCGGTGCCGACACGTGGCGCGATCGCATCGGGTTCCGCACGATCGAAGTCCGCGGCACCGACATCCTGCTCAACGGCAAGCCGATCTTCCTGCGCGGCATTTCGCTGCACGAAGAGGAGATCGGCACCGAGCCAACGCGCGCGATCACCCCGGCGGCGGCCCGTGCTTTGCTGGGCGAGATCAAGGATGGCCTGCACGGCAACTATGTCAGGCTCTCGCACTATCCGCATTCCGAAGTGATGACTCGGATGGCCGACGAAATGGGCCTGATCGTGTGGAGCGAGGTGCCGGTCTACTGGCTCGTCGCCTGGTCCAACCCCGATACGCTGGCGACCGCGCGCAACATGGTCGCAGAGAACATCCTGCGCGACCGCAACCGCGCCTCGATCGCGATCTGGAGCGTCGCCAACGAAACCCCGGTGACCGACGCGCGCAACACCTTCCTGCGCACCCTGGTCAGCGACGTACGCGCGCTCGACGACACGCGGCTCGTCAGCGCGGCGCTGCTGGTCGAACGCTCGGAGGGCACGACCGGGCCGGTGATGACGATGGCCGATCCGCTCGCCGACGTGCTCGATGTGCTGGCGATCAACACCTATAACGGGTGGTACACGCCCGATCGGCTCGCCGACGTGCCCGGCATCAGCTGGCGCGTGCCCGTCGGCAAGCCGCTGGTCTTTTCCGAATTCGGCGCCGATGCCCGCGCCGGCTTCCACGATATCGGTGCCGCTCCGCAGAAATTCTCCGAGGAATATCAAGCCGCTTATTACCGCGCGACGCTGGCGATGGCCGATCGGGTGCCGACGCTGCGCGGCATGTCGCCGTGGATCCTCAAGGATTTCCGCTCGCCGCGACGGCAGAATCCCGACTTCCAGCAAGGCTGGAACCGCAAGGGGCTGATCTCCGAGACGGGCGAGCGCAAGCAGGCGTTTGGCGTCCTGGCGACCTATTACGACGCCAAGGCCACACCGCGCGCGAAGTGACGAGGCCGCGTGAAGCGGCCCTATAGGAGAGTAGAAAATGACCATTCGGACCGCGCGCATCGCCCATTTCGCGGGAGCCGCCGCGCTGGCGCTGAGCCTTCCCGGCACGGCGCTCGCATCGACGCCCCCGTCCTGGATGGCACCCGCCGTCGTCGCGAAACAAGCGGCCGCCCGCGCCGATGCAGCGAAGGAGGCGATCGCCCGGTCCCGCGCGCGTCAGCTGGTCGCGGCGATGTCGCTCGCGCAGAAACTCCAGCAATTGACCGGTAGCGCACCGTCGGTCCTTCCCGAACTGCCCAATTGCTTCGGCGCGCGCCACGTCACGGGCATCGCCGAGCTCGCCATCCCGACCTTCCGGATCACCAATGGGCCGGTAGGGGTCGGGCAGAACGACTGCGTCTCGCTCGAGGTGGAAAAGGCGCGCCCGGCGGGCAACGCGCCCTTCTTTGCCCCCTACACGCACCCGAGCTCGGCACACGCGACCGCGCTCCCGTCGGGCATGGCGGTGGCGGCATCGTTCGATCCGCGCGTCGCGACCGATTTTGGCGGCGTCATCGCGACGGAGATGAACAATCTCGCGCTGCACGTCTTCGAGGCGCCGGGGATGAACCTCGCGCGCCTGCCGATCCTCGGCCGTAATTTCGAATATTTCGGCGAGGACCCCTATCTCGCCGGCACGATGGCGGTCGCCGAGACCAAGGCGGTGCAGTCGGCCGGGATCATCGCGATGGCGAAGCATTTCGTCGCCAACGAGCAGGAAACCAACCGGATGACGATCCGCGAGACCGTCGACGATCAGGTCCTGCGCGAGCTGTATCTGCTGCCGTTCGAGATGAGCGTGAAGGACGGCAAGGTCGCCGCGATCATGTGTTCGTACAATTATCTCAACGGCCTGCAGGCGTGCGCCAACACGGCGATGCTGACCGGCGTGCTGCGCGACGACTGGAAATTCAGCGGCTACGTCCAGACCGATTTCTTCGCGCTGAAGAACACGGTCCCGTCGCTCGCGGCGGGGACCGATCACGAAATGCCGACCCCGCTCTATTGGTCGCCCGACAAGATCGGCGCCGCGATCGACCAGCGCAGCCTGTCGATCGGCCAGATCGATACCGCGCTCGAACGGCGCTACACGCAGATGTTCAAGGCCGGGATCTTCGACCGCAAGCTCGTCCAGACGCCGATCGATTTCGTCGCGGGCGGGAAAGCCGCGCGGCGGATCGGCACGCGCGCGGCGGTGCTGCTGCAGAATAACGGCGCCCTGCCGCTCTCGCCAACGGCACGCAGCATCGCGCTCGTCGGCAAGGCCTCGCAACCCTATGCGCAACAGGCGATCGCGGGCGGCTCGATCCTCGGCAAGGCGATGGGTGCGGGCGGCGGAAGCTCGGACGTGGTGCCGGACTACACCGTTTCCCCGGTCGATGGCATCCGCACCGCGCTACGCGACCTCGGGCGCGGCGACGCGGTGGTCAAGCTGGTGCTGATCGACGACGCCAATGCCAGCGCGACGGTCGACGGGGTGACGGTCCCGTTCGCCAAGGCGCTCGAAACGATCGGCGCGTCGGACTCGGTGGTCGTCATGGCCGGCACCAATGCCGAGGAAGGCGCCGATCGCGCGACCTTCGTGGACAAGGACGGGCACCAGTTGGCGACAGCGGCGGCGGCCGGCCTGTCGCTCGATTGGTACGTCGCCAAACCGAGCGCGATCGCCACGACCGATCCCGCGGGCAACACCGCCAAGTCGAGCCAGACCGGCGCCATGCTCAACGCCATCCTCGCCGCGCGCTCGACCACTGGCGTGGCGATGCCGCAAAAGACCGTGCTGGTGTTGAAGGACAATGCCAGCGTGGCGATGGATCCGGCGCTGCTCGGGCCGCAAGGGCCCGCGATCTTGGAGACATGGTTTCCAGGCCAGGAAGACGGCAGCATCGTCGCCGACCTGCTGTTCGGCCGTGCCGATCCGGTCGGCCGACTGCCCGTCACCTTCCCGGTGGCAGGCAAGGGTTTCCTCGACGAGATCGCGGCCGATCAGTTCCCCGGCGTGCGCGACGCGGGCGGCACGTTCCAGGCCGTCCAGTATAGCGAGAAGCTCGCCATCGGGTATCGCTGGTACGACGCGAATGCGGGCGGAAAATGCGCGCCAATTGCCGGCGCGAACCCCTGCGTGGCGTTCCCATTCGGCTATGGATTGGCCTACACACGCTTCGCCACATCCGCGCCAAAACTTGCCGCCGATCCACGGACGGGCGGGTATAGCGTCTCGCTCGACGTCAAGAACATCGGTCCCCGCGCGGGGTCCGAGGTCGTCCAGGCCTATGTCTCGCTGCCCGAGAGTGCAGATCGGCTGAGAGTGAAGCAGCCGCCGAAGCGCCTCGTCGGGTTCGGCCGCGTGACGGTCGAGCCCGGTGCCACGCAGACCGTGACGATCGCGATCGATCCGGCAGCCAGCAACCATCCGCTCGGGGTATGGGATGGCGCGCAGCATCGCTGGGTGATGCCGTCGGGTCGCTATACCCTGTGGGTCGGCACCTCGGCATCGCCGGCGGACCTGGTCGAAGCGGGCCGCTTCGTTCGATAGGACGGAGCCGCCGATCGGACGCGATGGCTCAGCAGCGCGGTTGGGAGCGCCCCCACCGACCGGTGCTGAGCCCCCGCCCTCCCGGCGGTCGGCGCTTGCGGGAGGTTGCCGCGATGCCCCGTTACGGTTTCGCCAAGTCCAAGCCGTGCTTGCGCAGAAGCGGCGCGACCTGCGGCTCGTGCCCGGTCATCGCGCGGAACATGACATTGTAATCCTCGGTATGCCCACGCGAAAGGACAAGGTCGCGCAGCCGCTGGCCGTTCGCCCGCGTCATCCCGCCATGCTGTTCGAACCAGTCATAGACGTTCTGCTGGATCATGTCGGTCCAGAGATAGGCGTAATAGCCCGCCGCATAGCCCGAGCCCCAGATGTGCGCGAAATAGCTGCTGCGATAGCGCGGCGGCACGTGCGCCACGTCGAGCCCGGTCGCGCCAAGCGCCTTGGCCTCGAACGCATCGACGTCGGTCGGAACCGCGGTCGCCGGGACCGAATGCCACGCCATGTCGAGCTGTGCCGCGGCCAGGGTCTCGCCGAAACTGTATCCCTGGTTGAACGTCTCGGCGCGCTTGATCTTGTCGACCAGCGGCTGCGGCATCGCCGCGCCAGTCTGGTAATGGTGCGCGTAATGCGCGAGCACGCGCGGCTCGAGTGCCCAATGCTCGTTGAACTGCGACGGGAATTCGACGAAGTCGCGCGCCACCGCGGTGCCCGACAGCGTCGGATAGGTCTGGTTCGCGAAAAAGCCGTGCAGGCCATGGCCGAACTCGTGGAACATCGTCCGCACGTCCGAGAACGTCACGAGCCCCGGCTGGCCGGCGGCGGGCTTGGTGAAGTTCGCGGTGTTCGCGATGACCGGCTTGGTCCCGAAGATCTTCGCCTGCCGCACGAAGCTGTTCATCCACGCGCCGCCCGACTTGTTGTCGCGCTTCCAATAATCGAAATAGGCGAGCCCGAGCGGCTTCCCGCCCTCTTCGAACACCTCATAGACGCGAATGTCGGGATGATAGGTCGGGATGTCGGTGCGCCGCTTGAACGTCACCCCATAGAGTTGGTTGGCGGCGTAGAAGACCCCGTTCTCGAGCACGTTCCAGATCTCGAGATACGGCTTGGTCTCGTTGAGATCGAGGTCGAACTTCGCCTTGCGGACCTTCTCGGCGTACAATTCCCAATCCCACGGCTCGAGCTTGAAGCCGCCCTTCTCCGCGTCGATCGCCTGCTGGAGCTCACCGACCTGCGCTGCCTGCGCCGCCGCGGTCGGGGCGTCGAGCGCGTCGAGGAAGCCGCGCGCGGTATCCGCGGTCTTGGCCATCTGCTCCGCCAGCGAATAATCCGCCCAGGTCTTGTAGCCGAGCAGATTGGCCTTGCGCGCGCGCAGCGCGATCAGCTGCAGGATCGCGGCGCGGGTATCGTTGGCGTCGCCCTTTTCGGTGCGCGTCCAGCTCTGGTCGAACAGCGCCTTGCGCGTCGCGCGGTCGCTCAGCGCCTCGAGCGCGGGCTGGCCGGTCGTGTTCTGGAGCGGCAACAGATACTTGCCCGGCAGCTTGCGATCGGCGGCGTCGCGCGCTGCCGACTGGACCTCGCCCGGCGTCATCCCGGCGAGCTTGGCGGGATCGTCGAGCACCAGCGCGCCCGCCTTGGTGGCGGCGAGCAACCGCTGGCGGAAGGCGATCCCGGCCGTCGAAATCTGCCTGTTGAGGTCGCGCAGCGTCGTCTGATCGGCGGCCGACAGTTGCGCGCCGGCACGAACGAAGGACGTGTAATATTCCCCGACCAGCATCGCCTGCTCGGCATCGAGCTTCAACGACGCCTTGTTGGCGTGCAACGTCTTGACGCGCGCGAACAGCTTGGGGTCGAGGTAGATCGTGTCGCCGTACGCGGCGAGCTTCGGCGCCAGGGCGGCTTGCGCGGCCTGCAGCGTGGGATTGGTATTCGCCTGCGCCACCTGCCCGAACGCGGCTTGCGCGCGTGCGAGCATCTGCCCCTGGCGTTCCATCGCGACGATCGTGTTGTCGAAGGTCGGCGCGGCCGGATTGTCGGCGATCGCGCGGACCTCGGCGAGGCTCTCGACGATCCCCTGCTCGATCGCCGGCTGATAATCGCCATCTTGGATCTTGTCGAACGGCGGCGCCTGATACGGCAGCGTGCTGCGCTGCGCGAACGGATTGGCGGCCTCGGCCGGAGCAATGCCGATCGCGGCGGCAACAGTGGCAAGCAGGAGCGTATGGCGCATCTTCAGTCCTTTCGGGAACCGGGAGACGCTAGCGAAGGCAGCTGCCGCTTGTCGACCCTGTGCGAGCACTGCCGCCCCCCCGCCGGTGCGTGGCGACTGGCGGCGACGGCAGGATCGCGCAGCGATCGCGGGCGGGTGCTCGACGTCCATCGCGCCAGCAACGTTGCGTTACAAATCCGACCGACGCGCGTTGATGCGCTCGCCACAGATCGAGGTTGCCCGCCAATGCCCCTGCCCACCGACCGTCCCGCTATCCTGGAAGCGACCCGCACCCTGAAGATGGCGCGCTCGGCCCATGCCTATGTTCGCGGAAACACGGCCAAGTTCTACGAGTGGCTGGCGGTCTCGCCGGCCGCGCGCCGCGTGCCCGAGGGGCCTGCGATCTGGATCTGCGGCGATTGCCACCTCGGCAACCTCGGCCCGCTCGCCAATGGCGAGGGACGGGTCGAGATCCAGATCCGCGACCTCGATCAGGCCGTCATCGGCAATCCCGCGCACGACCTCATCCGGCTCGGCCTGTCGCTCGCGACCGCGGCGCGCGGATCGGACCTGCCCGGCGTCACGACCGCGCGCATGATGGAGGAGATGGTCGACGGCTATGCCGCCGCGATCCACGATCCGACCAGCGGCGACCCGGGCGTCGAGCCCGAGGTGGTGCGGAGCATCAAGCGCGCCGCGCTCGGCCGTCGCTGGCGCCATCTCGCCAAGGAGCGGCTCGACGCGGTCGAGCCCCGCATCCCGCTCGGCAAGAAATTCTGGGCGCTGGCGGCGGAAGAACGTGCCGCGCTCGAGCATCTCTTCGCCGATCCCGAGGTCGCGCAGCTCATCCTGTCGATGAAGGGCAAGCCCGCCAATCGCGAAGTTCATCTAGTCGATGCCGCCTATTGGATGAAGGGGTGCAGCTCGCTCGGGCTGCTCCGCTATGCCGCGATCGTCGGGATGAAGACGAGCAAGGGGCGTCGGTCCTATGCATTGGTCGATCTGAAGGAGGCGACCGCGCCGATCGCGCCCGCCGCCGCCACCGCGGAGATGCCGGCCGATAACGGCGACCGCGTCGTCGCCGCGGCGCGCGCGCTCTCGCCGCATCTGGGAACGCGGATGAAGGCGGTCCGCCTGCTTGAACGGTCGCTGTTTATCCGCGAGCTGGCACCCCAGGACCTCAAGCTCGAGGTCGATCAGTTCAACCATGCCGAAGCGGTCCGCTCGGCGCGCTACCTCGCCTTCGTCGTCGGCAAGGCGCATGCCCGGCAGATGGACAGCGCGACACGCGCCGCGTGGATCACCGTGCTCGAGGCCGACCGTCGCAGCGCGATCGATACGCCATCGTGGCTGTGGGAGAGCGTGGTCTCGCTCGCCGGCAGCCACGAGGCCGGCTATCTCGACCATTGCCGCCGCTATGCGCTCGCCGCCTGACGCGTCGATTTCGCGCGATGTGCGTTGCGCCCTCGACAAGGAGATCCCGATGCGCGCCGACGATGATGAAACCTACATGCGAATGGCGATCGAGGTCGCACGGTCGAAAGGCTCCAACCCGTCGACATCGCCGCTCGGCTGCGTGATCGTGCTCGATGGCAAGGTCATCGCCGCCGAGCGTAACCAGACGCATGAATTGCCCGATGCCACCGCGCACGCCGAAATGATGGCGATCCGCCGCGCCTGCGAAGACACGGGCGAACTCGAACTGCGCGGCGCGACGCTTTATTCGACGTTGCAGCCGTGCGGCATGTGCACGATGGCCTCGATCTGGTCCAAGGTCGGGCGCGTCGTCTACGGGGCGGGCAAGGACGACGTCCACCCGATGTATTTCGAGGCGCGTCACGTCGATACGCTGGGCTTCATCGGCGATGCCTATCGCGACGACATCGTGATCGAGGGCGGCTGCCTCGCCGACGAGTGCGCCACCCTGTATTATGGCCCCGACGCGGACCTCCCCAAGGAAGAGCAGGCAAATCTATGAGCGACGCCCCCCTCACCGACGTCAACACCGCCAGCGCCGAGGAACTCGATCAGGTCCCCGGGCTGCACGGACACGGATTCGAGATCGTCCGCTATCGTGGCGAGCGCGGTCGTTTTACCGATCTGCGCCAGCTCGACGAGGTGCCGGGCCTTACCGGGAAAGCAGACGCGAGCAAGGCGGCGCTGACGGTCGGGCGCGACGGGCTTTAGGACCGCGCGCCCGTCCCGCACTACACGCATCCCATGCGCTTGAGCGTCGTGCGCACGGCATCATCCAACGGGGTGCGCGGTTCGTGTCCGAGCATTGCGACAAGTCCGGCATTCGTCATCCGGACCGGTTGGTCCCACAGATATTTCATTTCCATCACCTCGCGGATCGTCGGGACGAACGGCGCCATCAGCCGCATGATCCACCACGGTGTCTTGCGAACCGGCACCGCGGGATCGCCGAGCGCGCGGCAGATCGCGTCGGTCATCTGCGTACCATCGGCATCCCACAGCCCTTCCATGTGGAAGCTGGCGAAGGCGTCGAGACCGTCGGTCTCAAGCAGCCGCACCATCGTCTCCGCCACGTCGGGCAGATAGGCCCATTGATGCCCGACGCCGCGCCGACCGGGATAGGTGACGGCAGCGGGGCGCTTGCCCGCCGGCGCCAGCTGCGCGAACCAAGTGTTCAGCGCACCCGGCCCAAAGAAATCGCCCGCGCGCACGATCAGCACGCTCCCCGCCTTGCTGTCGGCGAACGCACGGAGCCGGCGCTCCATCTCGACGCGGATGGCGCCCTTGCGGGTATCGGGATGCTGCGGCGCGTCCTCCGCAATCGCGGGGAAGGCGTCGGGGCCGTAATTGTAGACGGTGCCTGGAAAGAGGATCCGGGCACGATTGGCGCGCGCCGCGGCGATGGTATTGTCGAGCATCGGCAGCACGAGCCTATCCCAGTCGCGATATCCGGGCGGGTTCACCGCATGGACGATGAGCGCCACACCCTCGGCCGCGGCGGCAACGTCGCGGGCGACCATCGCGTCGCCGGCGTGCCACTCGAAGCCATGCTGGTCAGCCACGCGCTCGGGCGCGCGGTGCAGCGCCCGCACGTGCCAGCCGCCCGCCTTCAGCCGTCGCGCGACGGCGCCACCGATCCCGCCCGTTGCGCCCAGTACCAATGCGATCTTGCGTTCCATGTTCCGTCCTCCGCTGCGTATGACGGAGCAATGCGCGGGATCCGGACTCAACGAAATTGCGGAAAACTGGCGATCGGGTATACGCAAACAGATGAACATGCCGAGCTGGGATCTGTACCGCACGTTCGACGCGGTGTTGCGTACGGGCTCCTTGTCGGGCGCTGCGCGCAGCCTCGGGCTGACGCAGCCCAGCGTTGCGCGCCATATCGATGCGCTGGAGCAGGCGATCGGCCGCGATCTGTTCGTCCGAACGCAACGCGGGCTGACGCCGACCGCGGCCGCGATCGAGCTCAGGCCGTATGCCGAGTTGCTCGCGTCGACCGCGGCGGCGTTGCTGCGCACCGCCGATGGTGGCGCCGGCACGGTCGCCGGGACGGTCCGGATCAGCGCGAGCGAGGTGGTGAGCGCCGAGCACCTCCCGGCAATGCTGGCGCGGCTGCGGCTGCGCCACCCCGCCCTCACGTTCGAGCTGTCGGCGTCGAACACCGTCGACGACCTGCTGCAGCGCCAGGCCGATATCGCCGTCCGGATGGTGCAGCCCACGCAACAGTCGCTGATCGCGCGCAAGGTCTCGCCGATCCCGCTCGGTCTGCATGCGCATGCGGACTATCTGGCGCGGCGCGGCATCCCATCGACCTTGGCAGCGCTTGCGGAGCATGATCTGATCGGTTTCGATACGGAGACCCCGGCGATCCGCGCCATTGTCGAGCGTTTCCCCGAACTGAACCGCGCGGCCTTTGCGCTGCGGGTCGATAGCGACCTCACGCACCTTGCCGCCATTCGGGCGGGCTTCGGGATCGGCATCTGCCAGCTTCCGGTCGCGGCCCGTGACCCGCAGCTCGTCCGGGTGCTGCCCGACGGCTTCGCGATGGATCTGAGCGTATGGATCGTGATGCACGAAGATCTGGGCAACAGCCCGCGGTGCCGTGCCGTGTTCGACGCGCTCGTGGCCGAGTTCAGTTTGCTGTAGCGATGCCCGTCTGGGTAGTTTCCGGGGCTTAGCGACACGCCGTCAACACGCGCAAAGCACGATCTTCGGACAGAGGATCGCAGGCCATGAGCAATTATACATTCGTCGGCAGCGGCATCGCCTCGCTCGCGGGGGCGGCCATCCTGCTGCGCGACGCCGACGTTGCCGGCAAGGACATCACGATCCTCGAGGAAAGTCGCCAGAGCGGCGGCGCGTTCGATGCGCACGGCACCGCGCAGGACGGCTATTTCATGAGCGGCAGCCGCATGTTCGAGGCGATGTACCAATGCACCTTTGCGCTGTTCGCCGGCATCCCCTCGGCAACCGACCCGGCGATTTCGGTGACCGAGGAAACCAACCGTGCCGCCAAGAGCTGGCCGTGGGACAATAAGGTCCGGCTGGTCAATCTCGACGGCAGCGTGCGCGACGCGCATGCGATGGGCTTCAGCGAGCATGACCGGATCAACCTGGTCACGCTGATCGGCGAACCCGAAAGCCTGCTCGGCGACAAGCGCATAACCGATTGCTTCACGCCGCATTTCTTCGAGACCAATTTCTGGATGGAATGGTGCACGCTGTTCGCGTTCGAGCCGTGGCACAGCGCGATCGAGTTCCGCCGCTACCTGCGCCGCTTCGTCCACCATTTCTCGACGATCGACGTCCAGCACGACATCTACCGCACCGTCTACAATCAGTATGACAGCATGATCGTGCCGCTGATGACCTGGCTGAAGGATCGTGGCGTCCAGTTCCGCCACGGCGTCCGCGTCGAGGATCTGGGCTTCGCGGCGGGCAGCGACGCGGTCACGGTGACGAGTATTTCGACGATGACCGCCGACGGGCCGGTGGCGATTCCCGTTGCGCCGGGCGACCTGGTGTTCGTCACCAACGGTTCGATGACCGCCGACAAGGCGTTCGGATCGATGACCAAGGCTCCCGGCCTCGATGCGACCAACCATTCGGGCGCGTGGAACCTGTGGGAAAAGCTCGCGCAAGGGCGCCCCGCCTTCGGCAACCCCGCCGCGTTCAACGGTAATGTCGAGCAGAGTTCGTGGATCTCCTTCACCGTCACGGTCAAGGACCCGCTGTTCCTCGAACTGATGGAGCGTTTCAGCGGAAGTGCTGCGGGCACGGGCGGGCTGATCACCTTCAAGCAATCGGCGTGGCTGCTGACGCTGTCGATCTATCATCAGCCCTTCTTCCCCGATCAGCCCGAGGGTGTCGCGGTGTGGTGGGGCTATGGCCTGTTCCACGATCGGCCCGGCGACCACGTCAAGAAGCCGCTGGTCGAATGCACCGGCGCCGAGATCCTGGAGGAAGTGCTCGGCCATCTGCGCTTCAGCGCACCCGACACCGCCGCGGTGCTCGCGGCCTCCAACTGCATCCCGTGCGCGATGCCGTACATCACCAGCCAGTTCATGCCGCGCAAGGCGGGCGACCGGCCGCTGGTGATGCCGACCGGATCGACCAACCTCGCCTTTCTCGGCCAGTTCGCCGAGCAGCCCGAGGACGTGGTGTTCACCGTCGAATATTCGATCCGCAGCGCGATGACCGCGGTCTACACGCTACTCAAGCTCGATATGGCCCCGCCGCCGATCTATAAGGGGCTGCACAGCCCCCAGGTGATCATCGACGCGATCCGGACGCTGCACCGCTAGCGCCCCGAGCACCGACCCGGGACGCGGCACGCGTCCCGGATCAGAAGCGCATCGACCCCGTTTCCATGAAGCGCTGATGCCACGACAACGCCTCGCCCGGCAGCGACGGCGACTGCTGACCGTAGGACCCGACGCGCGCCCGCGCATAATAATCGGCGAGCGCGGGGCGGTAATCGGGATGCGCGCAGCGCTCGATGATCAGCGTCGCACGTTGCTTCGGGCTGAGTCCGCGCAGATCGGCGAGACCCTGCTCTGTCACCAGCACCTGTACGTCCTGGCTGATATGATCGACATGGCTCGCCTGCGGCACGATCGCCGAGATCTTGCCGCCCTTGGCGGTCGATGGCGTCATGAAGATTGAGACATAGGCGTTGCGCGCGAAATCGCCCGATCCGCCGATGCCGTTCTGGATGCGCGAGCCCATGACGTGCGTCGAATTGACGTTGCCGTAAATGTCGGCCTCGATCAGCCCGTTCATCGCCAGGCAGCCCAGCCGGCGGATCAGCTCGGGATGGTTGCTGATCTCCTGCGGGCGCAGGATCATCGCGTTGCGGTAGCGCCCGAGATCGGCGTTGAGCCGCGCCGCCGCCTCCGGGCTGAGCGAGAAGGCGGTTGCCGACGCCATCCGCAATTTGCCCGAATCGAGCAAGTCGAGCATCCCGTCCTGGATGACTTCGGTGAACGACGTCATGTCGCTGAACGGGCCATCGACGAGACCGGTCAGCACCGCATTGGCGATATTGCCGACGCCCGATTGCAGCGGCAGCAGCGATGCCGGCAAGCGCCCGCGCGCGACTTCGTGGGTGAAGAACTCGATCAGATGCCCGGCGATCGCATGCGCCGCGGCATCGGGCGCGGCGAACGGCAGGTTGCGGTCGGGTGCTTCCGTCTCGACGATCGCGACGATCTTGTCGGGATCGACGCGAAAATACGGCTCGCCGATCCGGTCGTCGGCCCGGACGAGCGGGATCGGCACGCGGTGCGGCGGCAGCGCGGTACCGTAATAGATGTCGTGCATCCCCTCCAGCGCCGGGTTCTGCCAGCGATTGACCTCGAGGATCACCTTCTCGGCACGGTCGAGCCAGGTCTTGTTGTTGCCCACCGACGAGGAGGGAATGAGCGCCCCGTCGGCGCGGATGCCCGAGACTTCGATCACAGCAGTGTCGAGCGGCCCGAGAAAGCCCTGCCACGCCATCGGCGCGACCTGGCTGAGGTGCATGTCGAAATATTCCATTTCGCCGCGATTGATCTTTTCGCGCGCGATCGGGTCCGAATTGTAGGGCAGCCGGAATTCGATGCCGTCGGCCTTCGCCAGCGCGCCGTCGAGCTCGGGCCCGGTCGAGGCACCCGTCCAGATCCGCACGCGGAACGGGTTTCCGGCGGCATGCTCGGCCTCGATCCGCGCGGCCAGCGCCAGCGGGACCGCCTTGGGATAGCCCGAGCCGGTGAAGCCGCTCATCCCGATCGTGCTGCCCGAATCGATGAGCGTCGCCGCTTGTTCCGCGCTCATCACGCGCTCGCGCAGGGTCGGGTTGTCGATACGACTTTTGCTCATCCTGGACCTCGTTTCACCGGGCCGCAGCCCATGCCATAAGACTGCGCGTTCGAAGGTCGCTGTCGCTCGGCCCGGGGGAACGCTCGTCCGCGCGGGGCCTAGGCCGATTGCGACCGAAACACCACTACCGAGACGTATTTTCCGCCCGTCCAGCATCACGTCGCGCTGGCCCTATGCCGCCGGGGTATCTCGCTTTTTCGGCCCGCCCCTGCCCTCGCTAGAGTTGGCTGGCAGCCCGGTGCCACTCCAATGGATTATCCGCCCAGTGACCGAAGGAAAGTCTCGTGCACTGGCGTCGGCGAGAGCGATTAGGCAGAGGCGTAGGGACGTAGCTTGCAAAGCCCGTGGCACATTCGACCACCGCATCCCGCGCCATCCCGCGTCGCCGAACACCCAACCGGAGCCTGTCCGATGATCCGCCATAGCCGCGTTCTCCTTGCCCTTGGCGCCGTCGCGACGCTCGCGGTGCCGACGCTCGCCCCCGCGCAGACGCAGCAGGATCCCGGCCCCGCCTCCGGTCCCGATGCCCGCGCCGAGCGCACGCTCGCGCAGATGACGCTCGACGAGAAGATCGCGATGCTGAGCGGCACGTTCGGCTCGAAGCTGCGCAAGACCAACCCCGCAGAGCGCCGGATCGGCGCCGGGCATGTCCCGGGCGTGCCGCGGCTCGGCATTCCCGACCTGTACGAGAGCGATGCCAGCCTCGGCGTCGCCAATGGCGGATCGATGCGCCCGGGCGACGTCGCCACCGCGCTGCCGTCGAGCCTCGCCACCGCCGCCGGCTTCGATCCGCAGATCGCCTATGCCGGCGGCGCGATGATCGGCGCCGAGGCGCGCGCCAAGGGCTTCAACGTGCTGCTCGCCGGCGGTGCCAACCTCATCCGCGATCCGTGGAACGGGCGCAATTTCGAGTATTTCAGCGAAGACGTGCTGCTCACCGCGGCGATGGCGGGGGAGAGCATCCGTGGGGTGCAGTCGAACCACATCGTCTCGACGATCAAGCATTTCGCGCTCAATGCGCAGGAAAGCGGGCGCTATGTGCTCGACGCGCGGCTGTCCGATGCGGCGTTGCGGATGAGCGACCTGCTCGCGTTCCAGATGGCGATCGAGCGCGGCCAGCCGGGATCGGTGATGTGCGGCTACAACAAGGTCAATGGCGACTGGGCGTGCGAGAACCGTGCGCTGCTGACCGACGTGCTCAAGCGCGACTGGGGCTTCAAGGGCTGGGTGATGTCCGACTGGGGCGCGGTACATTCGACCGCCAAGGCGGCGAATGCGGGGCTCGACCAGCAATCGGGCCAGGAGCTCGACAAGCAGCCCTATTTCGCCGCGCCGCTGAAAGCCGCGGTGCTCGGCGGGACGGTGCCGCAGGCGCGGATCGACGACATGGTCCGCCGCATCCTGCGCACGATGTTCGCGCACGGGCTGGTCGATACGCCCCCGCCCACGACGCCGCAGCCGATCGATTACGCCGCGCACGCGCTGGTCGCACAGCATGCCGCCGAGGCCGGGATCGTGCTGCTCAAGAACCAGGGCGACCTGCTCCCGCTCGCCAAGACCGCGCAGCGCATCCTGGTGATCGGCGCGCATGCCGATATCGGCGTGCTCTCGGGCGGCGGATCGTCGCAGGTGCAGGCGGTGGCGGGTTCGCCGATCCGTCTGCCGATGCCCGCCGGGTCGCCGGGGCTTAGCTTCATCAAGGTGACCTATCAGGGATCGTCGCCGCTCGCCGCGATCCGCGCGAACGCGCCCGCTGCCACCGTCAGCTATATCGACACCAAGGATCCCGCGACCGCTGCCGCGGCGGCGAAGAACGCCGATGTCGTGCTGTTCTTCGCCGAGCAATGGCGCACCGAGGCGGTCGATCTGACCAGCCTCGCCTTGCCCGACGGGCAGGACGCGCTGATCGCAGCGGTCGCCGCCGCCAACCCCAGGACCGTCGTGGTGGTGCAATCGGGCGGCGCGGTGCTGATGCCGTGGCTCGCCCAGGTCGGCGCGGTGGTCGAGGCGTGGTATCCCGGCGAGCGTGGCGGCGAGGCGATCGCACGCGTGCTGTTCGGCGCGGTCGACGCGACCGGACGCCTGCCGATCACCTTCCCGCAAGCGATGACCCAGGCGCCGCGTCCCGAGGTGCCGGGCCTCGCGCAGGTGCGCGCCGCCGCCGCGCGCCAGGCCGCGACCCCGCCGGTCGCCGGGCTGACCACGGTCGATATCAGCGGCGGGGTCGAGGGCTTTCCGGTCGATTATCCCGAGGGCGCCGATGTAGGCTATCGCTGGTATCAGCGGCGCGGCGCCAAGCCGCTATTCCCGTTCGGCTATGGCCTGTCCTACACCCGCTTCGCCTATCGCCAATTGGCGGTGACGCGCGGCGATGCGCTGCGCGTACGCTTCATCGTGACCAATGTCGGTGCGCGCGCCGGGAGCGACGTCCCGCAGGTTTATGCCAGCGTGAAAGACGCGTCGGGCGTGCCGGTTCGTCGGCTGGTCGGCTTCGAGCGCGTGACGCTGGCGCCGGGCGAGAGCAAGACGGTCGAGCTGACCGTCGAGCCGCGGCTGCTCGCGCACTACGATACACCGCGGCAGCGCTGGCAGGCACCGCGCGGCGAGATCGCGATCACCGTCGGCCCGGACGCCGCGCGCAGCGAGCTGTCCGCGCTCACCCGATAGGCGGCGGCTATTTCCGGCGCAGGATCACCGGCCCCGCATCGCGCAGCCGAGCGTCGAGCGCGCGCCGCGCGGACGCCGACTTCGTGCCATAAGCCTCGATGAACAGCCCCGCGAGCGTCGCCGCGGTTTCGAGCTGCGCGGTCTGCGGCGGACCGGGCTGGTCGAGCCAGCAGATCAACCCGCCAAAGAAATGGTTCACCCCGGCGAGCACCAGCGCATAGCGGTCGCCGCCCGGCGCGGCGGCGTCATAGGCGGTGAGATGCCCTTTCCAACTCTGCGGATCCGCGCTCGCCTTGCCCGCCAGCAGGTCCTTGTCGCCGGTCTCGATCAGCGCGGGCACCGCAAGCGTGGCATAGCCCTCCGCGGTGATCAGTCCGGCCATCGGCGCAGGCGGCGAGAAAGCGACGACCGCGCTGACCCGCGGATCGTTCATCGGTCCGCTCAGCCCTTCGGGAACGATCGCTGCCGCGCCGCCGAGCGTGAGGGCCGTCAGCGCGCCATAGCTATGCCCGGCGGCGATGCGCGGGCCGGTGCCGACATGCGCCGACAGCGCGCGCATATCCTCGATTCGCGCGCGCCAGCTCGCCAGCCCGACGAACTTCTTGGTGTCGGGATGCTCCTTGGAATCGACGTGGAGCGGCGCCCAGACATCGTAGCCGGCGGCGACCCAGGGCAGGATGAGCGGATCGTATTTCGACGGCGCCGAGGCCGCCCCATGCGAGAACAGGATCGTCCCGCGCGTGCGCCGCGCCTTCCAGTGCGTGACCATGCTGATCCGCCCGGTCGCTGTCGTCAGCGCGACCACGACAGGCGCCGACGACGGCGCCTTCGCCGACAGCCGCATCGCGGGGAAAGTCGCGAGCCCTGATCCGAGCAGGCCGAGCATCGCACGTCGTGTGGTCGGTTCTATCATCGCCCGACACTAGAAGCCGAGTTCGCGCGATCGGCAAGACCCGGCGAGAGTGTCCGCGTGTCGGCCAGCGAGGGCTGATCGAGCCGAGATCACGCTCGGCCGGCACGGACTTGCCGGCAGCGAGGAAGCGCCCGCCTGCAAGGCGGGCGCCCCCCGATTTTAGAACTTGTAGCGGAGCGTCAACGTGAAGGTCCGCAGGTCGGGCAGGCCGACCACCAGCCCCGAATTATAGGTGCTGTAGCGGAAGTTGCTGGTCAGCACCGAATTGTCCGCAATCGTCGTATAGGCGCGGTTGTTGAACAGATTGCTGACCGCGCCGTCGATCGAGACCGGCCCGTGCGTGATCCCGACGCGCGCATTGACCTTGTGCATATCCGGCGTGCGGACGAGGTTGGCGGCATCCGAGAAGACCCCCGACTTGAACACATAGTCCCCGCGCACGAACCAGCCGATCGGATCGGGGCCGCCGAAATGCCCGTTATATTGCGCGCCCGCGGTCGCCGAATATTTCGAAGTGTTGGGGTTTTCCTTGCCCTTGTAGTTGGTGAGCCCGCTCAACTGCGTGATGATCGCATTCTGGAAGGCCTGGATCGTACTGTCGTTGATAGCCGCGGCGAAGTTCAGGTCGAGCTGGCGCACGGGGTTGAACGTCCCGTCGATCTCGATCCCCTTCATGTTGACGCTGCCGGTATTGGCCGAACCGCGGATCGGCTGGGTCACGCCATTGGCGTCGGTCGCGTTGAACAGGATCGCGTTGATCTGGTTGCGCCACGGCGCGTAATAGGCCGCGAGCGAGAAGCGCAGCTTATTGTCGAAGAACCGGCCCTTGAAGCCCAATTCGTAATTGGTGACGCGTTCGGGCGCGACCTCGATCTTGATCCCATTCTGCGCGGCGAGCGCCTGGATGGCGGGGCTGAACGACAGGAAGGCCGTGTTGAACAGACCGGGGTTCACGCCCTTCGAGAAGGAGGCGTAGAACATCGCCTCGGGCGTGACCTGCGCCTGTGCGATCACGCGCGGCATGAAGTTCTTATAGTCCTTCTGCAGGATCTGCGACCCGCCGGCATAGGTACCCGCCGGAATGAAAGCACTGCTCGTCAGCGTCAGGCCGAGCGGCGGGGCATAGGCATAGAGCTTGTCGATCTGGTAGCGGCCTTCCGCGCTGAGCGAGAAGACATCGTTGAACTTGTAGGTGCCGCCGAAGAACGCACCGAGCGTGTCGTTCTTGGTCGCGCCGCTCGCCACCGAGACCGTGGTCGTGCCGAGCCCGCCATTGCCGCCGCCCAGGCTGCCCTGGACCCAGCTGTCGAGATAGCTGACGCCGATGCTGCCCTTGAACGGCCCATTCTGGTCGTATGATGCCCGGAATTCCTGCGAGAAGTCGCGGGTCACGCGCTCGACCAGGAACGGATAGTCGAAATAGGAGCGCCCGCCGGCCGCGATCGAGGCCGCCGAATTGGGGATGCCGGTCGTGCCGAAATTGTCGAGATCGGCGAGCTGGCTGTAGCGCTCGTTATTATACCCCGTAAGCGACGACAGGCTGAAACCGGTGTCCCCGATATCATAATCGACATTGAGGTGGAGATGGTAATAGCGCCGGAGCAGGCCATAGCCCTTGACGCCGTCCTTGGGCGATACGACGCGGCCGGTCGGGTTCGCCAGGAAGCTCTTGATGAAGGCATCGTTGGTCGTGTTGGCAGACGGCGAGATCGCCGAATTGTAGCGCGGCGCCACGCCGCAGAAGAACGGATTCGACACTGCCGCGCCGGCGGTCGAGCGGCCGGTCAGCGTGCAGTTCGATTGGTTCTGCGCGACGAGATTGCCAGCGGCATCGCGGATCTCATAGGCCGAGAGCTGCGCCTGGGCCGAGGGGCCGTCCTCGTCCTGCGAGAGCAGGCCGAAGGCCTTGATTGTCAGCCCGTCGACGGGCTTGGCGATGAGCATCGCCGAGCCACTCGTCGACTTCTGGTCGCCGAGCGTCTGGTTGCGGTCGAAGGCGTTGCGATACGAGCCGCTCTTGGAGAATTGGTCCAGGCTGACGCGGAACAGCAATTTGTCCTCGATCAGCGCGCCGCCGATATCGCCGTGCAGCTTGTAATTCTCGCGCGTGCCGACCATCCCGCTGACCGATCCCGCGAGCCGGTTGCCCGGCTCCTTGTTCACGACGTTGATCGCGCCGGCAAAGGTGTTGCGCCCGAAATAGGCGCTTTGCGGGCCTTTCAGGATCTCGACGCGCTCGGGATCGCTGACCGCGAGGAAGGCGGTCGGCGAAGAAACGGCGACGCCGTCGATGAACAGCGCGACGGTCGGGTTAGTCGCGGCCGAAGGCGTGAAACCGCGAATGATGATCTGCTGGAACGAGCGATCGTTGCGACCGGCAGCGTTATTGTTGATCGTCACGCCAGGGGTGAAGTTGGCGACGTCGTTGAGCGAAGTGGCACCGCGGATGGCAAGCTGGTCGCCGCTCAGCGCGGTTACCGCGATCGGCGTGCGCAGGATGTTCTCCGAGCGTTTGCGCGCCGTGACGACGATCTCGCCGGTCTCGGGCGCGGCTTCGGGCTGGGCGACCGGCGCTGGCTCAGCCTGCGCGGCGACTGTGGTGTCCTGTGCCGCGGCGGGCGTAATCGCTGTCGCGACCGATGCAGCAGCAACCAAAGCGAACATCGATGCGGAACAGAGCCTTAGGTTCTTTGAAGTTTCCATTGAAAACCCCCCTTCACTATTTAGAGTAAAAAATATCGTCCCCCGAACGCGTTCGAGGCTCCATTGCTTCTGCTCTAAATAATCTGTCGCACTTTCTTAGCGATACGCGCCTGCTTCGACTGCAGGTCTACGCATCTATGCGACTGATTCTCACGCTCTTGCGTCAAGAACCTGCGCCTCGAAAGTGTCACTCTTTGGTGTTAGCGCGATATGAAACGCCGGAATTATCCACTGTACGGTCATATAGCCATAGCCGATGTGCCGCTGAGGAACAATTTCAACGCCACCCCGCAGGATCGCGCGAACGATCTCAAAGGGATGCGGAATCCTGCGGGGGGGCACGTGAAAATCGCCGACAAGCGCGCCGGCCTGGGCGGCCACCGCGACCCGCCCGCGCGATCGGGGCGAGTCGTGGTCGCAGTGCGCCCTTGGGGCGCAGTTTGGCGCTACGGCTTGGCCGTCCCTGCCGCGGCCGGATTGGCGTCGAGAAAGCGCATGATGTCGGCGGCGAAGCGATCGGGGATTTCCCACATCGGCCAGTGCCCGACATTGGGATATTCGATCAGGTCGACATGCGTGTTGGTGAAGCGCTTGACCGAGGCGCCGGCGCCTTGCGAGATCACCGTATCCTGCGCGCACCATTGCAGCAGCACCGGCACGCGTACCTTCTCGGCGATCGCGCCGACATCGGTCGTCTTGAACAGCACGACGTTGGAGGCGAGATACTGTTTCTGCCGCCCGATCGCGCCCGGCAAATTGCTCATGTCGTACATCATCTGTGACAAGAATTCGGGCGGCTGCCAGCCGGGGTGCGAGGTGTCCTTGAACGCCAGGCGGTAGAACCAGCGCGGATGGTAATCGCGCAGCCACGCATCGTTGAACGCCGCCATCCGCTTGATCCGCCAATCGACCTTGCGCGTCTGGCTCGGGCGCTCGAGCGGCAGGATCGAAAACGCCATCGCGGTGATCCGCTCGGGCTTGTTGGCGTTGAGCTGGAGCGCGATGTTCGAGCCGTTCGACGTCGCGACGACCGCCAGCTTGTCATAGCCGAGCTTGTCGAGCGTGAGCCCGACCAGCTGCGCCGCGCGCGCGGTGCTGTAGCCCTTGGGGTCGATCGGGCCGCTCAGGCCGTAAGGCGGCCAGTCCATCCGCACCACGGTGAAGCGCCCGCGCATCCGCTCGGCGAGCGGATCCCATTCGTGCAGATTGACCCCGGTGCCGTGGAGCATCAGCACTGGCGGCCCCTGCCCTTCGATCCGGACGTGCATCGGCACGCCATCGACCGTCACGAAGCGCGACGGCGGGCTGGCATAGCGCGCGACCATCGCCTGCCGATCGGTCGCGAACGCGCCCATCTTGGCGGGGATGAACCAGGCGAGACACGCCACCAGCACGACGAGCGCCGCAATCGCGACTATTCTGAACGCGGTTCTCATCGGCTGTGCTGCCCCTGCTGGTGGATCGGAAAGGCGCGGATCATCGATCGCGCTTGAGATAGGCGTCGACGAGATCGCCGACCGCGTCGGGCGATTCCATCGGCGGATAATGGCCGACGCTGTCGAGCGCGACGAACGACACGCTCTTGGCATGGTCGAGATAGCCTTGCAGCGCCTTGCCCGCGGTATTGGCGGGCAGCACGAGGTCGCGCATTCCCCACACGATCAGCACGGGTGCGCGCACGCCGTGGAGATGTGCGAGCGTCGCCGCATTGTTGCTGGTCAGCGCGTGCAGCCCGAACGGATTGGGCTCGGGCACGCGCATGTTGGTGGTGTAGTAATAGTCGATCGTGCCAGGCTTGAGCCGAGCCGGCTCGCCATAGAGAAAGTTGAGATAGAGCGACCAAAAGTCGCGCGCCTCATAGCCATCGCGCTTCGCCGCGACGACGGCCGCGTCGATCGCCGCGGTGCTCGCGGTCTTGCCGGTAACGACGGGGTCGCTCGGCGTGTTCGCGAGGATCACGGAGTCGACGCGGTCGGGATAGGTGGCGGCGAAATAATAGGCCATCGTCCCGCCGCTCGAGACGCCGAACACGTTCGCCTTCTGCACGCCGAGCTTGTCGAGGAAGCCGGCGACGAGCGCCTCGGGCGAGCCGATCGTTTTCCGCGCGGCGTCGGTGAGCGGTCCCGACAGACCGAACGGCGGCTGGTCGAAGCGCAGGATGCGATACTTGCCCTTCAACCGCGCGGTGATCCCGTCCCAGGCGTTGAGCGTGCTGCGCGATCCGTGGAGCAGCAGCAGCACCGGCCCCTTGCCCTCGTCGCGATAGCGCAGCTCGACCCCGCCGACGGTGACATAGCGATCGCCCGGCGCCTGGAAGCGCTGGCGCAGTTCCGCGAGCGTCAGGCGTTTGAGGGCAGCCGGAGCGATCTGCGCCCCTGCGCTCGCGCTTCCTCCGGCGAGCAGCAATGCGGCGCACACGATGGCGAGCGATTTCCGGAACGGCATGGCTTTCCTCCTCACAGCGCGTCTGCAGCGATATCGGCGACCGGAACCGGCGCAGCGGCGCGCGCGCCGAGCGTGTAGAACCAGATGCACGCAGCGTTGCAGATGAACAGGGCCAGCGGCAGGAGCGAATAGGCGACGTAGAGCGCGCTCACCGCGCTCTCGGGCTGCGCCACGATCTGGCCGTTCTTGGTCGGGATGTAATGCGCCGCCGCCAGGAACGCGCCGATCACCGCGACGCCCAAAGCGAACGCGGTCTTCTCGATCACCGCGGCGATGCTCGACAACAGCCCCTCGCGGTGCAGCCCGGTCAGTTCCCGGTCATACGCCAGCGTATCGGCAAGCATCGAGATCGACAGCAGGATCATGCCGCCCGACCCAAGGCCGCCAAGCACACCGCGTGCGAGCAGACCGACGGTCGTGATCGAATTGTCGGCGAACACCCAGCTCAGCGAATTGGCGCACATCAGGCCGATGCCGATGAGATAGGCGTTGCGCTTGCCCATTCGCCGCTCGAGCGCGAGCCAGAACGGCATCGACAGCGCGACGACGATGTTCTGGACGATCGCCAGCTGGATCTGCCCGGTATAGCCGATCCCGAGCACGTTGAGCATGAACAGCAATTGCGTCCCCGCCACGCTGGCGAACGACAGGAACTGGAAGATCTTGGCGGCGAGCAGCAGCACGAACGGCTTGTTGCGCCAGAGAAGCGCGATCTGGCTGGTGTCGAGCTGCGTCTCGGGCTTGGCCCGGACCTCGAGATGCGGCGCCTTCGCCGTGCCGAAGAACGAGGCGATCATCGCCGAGAGGATCACCAGCCCCATCACATAGGCCATGATCGCATAGCCATGCGCCCCGCCGCCGCCCCATTTGATCAGCCCCGCCGTGCCCGCGATCGCGAGCAACTGGCCAAGCGAGACGAACAGCGTGCGGAACGACAGCAGGCGGGATCGCTCGTACTTGGACGCGGTCATTTCCGACGGCATCGCCATGTAGGGCACGTTGAACAGCGAATAGCCGGTCGAATAGATCACAAGCGCGGCGAACATGTAGAGCGTCACTGCGCCGTCGCTGATCGCGGGCGGGGTGAAGATCATCAGGAACGAGATCGCCGAAAGCAGCGCGCCGAACAGCAGATACGGGCGGCGGCGGCCCCAGCGGCTGCGCGTGCGGTCGCTGAGCGTGCCGATCACGACATCGGCGAACGCGTCGTACAGTTTCGACGCCATAAGCAGATAGCCCGCAATCTCGGGCGACTTGCCGAGCACGGTCGACATATAGGCCGGGAAATAGGCGGTGACGCCGTTCAGCATGATCGACACGCCGACCGTGCCGACCCCGAAGCCGAGACAGACCGACAGCGGCAGCCGGTCCTTCATTTCCACTGCGCGCGCCGTCATGACCAATTCCTTTGTTACGCGAGCGTGTCGAAGAAATGCAGCATCGCTGCCGCCTTGGACGCCGGGTCCGACGCAATGGCCGCCACGTGACCATGCCGCAGCAGGGCCGCGGCCTCGTCGACCGCGGCGTTGAGCACGGCGAGTTCCATCGCCGCCTTGAGCAGCAGCACCGGCGTCTCTATCACCGGCAACCGCGCGAGCGGCCGGTAGCGGAACGCCGCGAGATACGGCAGCGAATAGGTGTCGAGCGCCTTGAGCACATCGAGCGTCGCGTCGTGCAGGATCTGCGCCGACGGCATGTGGCCGGGGAGACGATGCTCGGCATTCTGTTCGAAATGCGGGAAGTAGAGCGCCTGGTCGCGCACGAAGTTGAACGCCCAGACCATGTGCGTGCCGTGCGGGTCGACCGGCACCTTCGGCGCATAATGCGCGAGGATCTTCTCGCGCATCGCCTCGTCATATTCCTTGATCCCGTCGAGCACCGTCGCGCAGACACGGGTCGGATGCGCCGCGGCAAGCTCGCACGCGATCCGCGCACCGGTATGTGCGCCGTAGACATCAAACGTCTCGATCCCCATCGCATCGGCGAGCCGGATCACGCTGTCGGCGAAATAGGCGATGTCGGGCGTGTCGCCCGCGGGCGGCGGGGAATCGCCGTTGCCGAGCGTATCGGGCGCGATGATCGTGCGCCCGTTGCCCGCGAGTGCCTCCATCAGCGGCACCATCCAGCGCGACGACGACGGCGAGGCGTGGAGCAGGACGATCGGCGGCGCGGTCGGCGCCTCGGCGATCGCCTGGCGCAGATGCACCTGCCCCTCGGCGATCCGCACGAACGCGCGTTCGATCATGCGAGCGGCCCCAGCCCGAGATGGTCGCGCAGCATCGGCCCCTGATAGTCGGTGCGCAGCAGATCGCGCTGCTGGAGCAAGGGCACGACCTCGTCGCAGAACACTTCGAGCTCGAACGGCATGAACCCCGGCTGGAGCGTGAAGCCGTCGCACGCACCGGCGTCGATCCAGGTCTCCATATGATCGGCCATCTGCTCGGGCGTGCCGACGAAGATGCCGTGCCCCCGGGGTTTGCGCGCATAAGCCTGGCAGAAATCCTTGATCGCGGTGCCCGCCTCGACCGCGGGCATCAGCTGTGCGCGCACGCCCTCGGCGGGGAATTCGCAGCGTGCGACGATCTCCTCGATCGGGAACGGCTTGTCGATCGGATGCTGTGTGAGGTCGTAACCGATCGACTCGCTGAGATATTCGACCGCCAGCACATCATCGGCAAGTTCGAGCACTTCGGCGTGGCGCGCCTTCGCCTCGGCCTCGGTCCCGCCGATCACCAGCGCGAGGCCGGGCATGATCTTGATCCCGTCGGGATCGCGCCCGAGCGCGCTCGCCCGCGCGCGCATGTCGTCGCGATAGGCCTTGCCGGCTTCCATCGTCGGCGCGGGGCAGAAAATCGCCTCGGCGGTGCGCGCCGCGAAATCGCGGCCGTCGCCCGACTGGCCGGCCTGAACCAGCACCGGGCGTCCCTGCGGGGGCGCAACGAAATCGAGCGTGTCGTCGATCTCGAACCAGTCGCTTTTGAGCGCCGCGCGGTCGATCTTCTTGCCGCATGCGCTGCCCCAGAATACCTCGGCCGCTTCGACGAATGCCGCCGCGCGCTTGTAGCGCTGCGACTTTTCGAGCAGCTCGGTCTCGCCGAAATTGAGCGGCGAATTGGGGTGCGCGGTGGTGACGATGTTCCACCCGGCGCGCCCCTGGCTGACATAATCGAGCGTCGCGAACTTGGCGGCGACTTCGGCCGGCTCATTGTACGTCGTCGAGACGGTCGCGACCAGGCCGACATGCTCGGTCACCCCCGCCATCGCCGACAGCAGCGTGAACGGGTCGAGCGTCGGGATGGCGAGCCGGCCCGGCGTACGCCCGGCGGCATCGCGGCCCTGCAACTGGTCGCCGAACACGATCGCGTCGAAGCGCGCCTTCTCGACCATCCGGCCGATCCGTTCGTAATAGGCGCGGTCGAACACCGCTTCGGGGGTGGCGGCGGCATGACGCCAGCCGCCGGGGAAGAAACCGATCCCCTGGAGAAACGCCCAGAGGTGCAAGCGGCCATTGGCACGGGACATCAGACGAGCGCCTTTTGCGTGAAGGGGTTGATCGGCGGGGCCATGCCGAAGCGCGCGCGCGCGGTGTCGCCGGGCTGCGTCCTGGCGGGAAGGCGCGCGCGGGCAGCGGCGACGGTCGCGGCGTCGGGATGGCCGATCAGGTGCATCCCGTCGGCGCCCTCGACCTCGAACGGCAGGTCGAGCGAGCGGCCAGCCGTCACCTTGAGCAGGATCGCGGCGTTCGCGGTGCCGGGCGCGGCGCGCAGCCGGACGATCGCGTCCTCGGCTTCGGTGATCGTCTCCGCACCGAGCAGCACGACGTCTGCAGGCAGTTCGGAATCGGCCGACAGATCGTTCATGTCGCGCACCAGCAACGGATAGCCCTGCGGCGGCCGCGCGGCGTTGAGCGAGCCCATCGTCGAGAAATATGGACCGCGATAATCGACGCGGCGCACCTTTGCGCTGTCGAGATATTCGCCGCTCGCCTTGTCGATAATCAGCGCATCCTGGTCCCAGCTATCCCACAGCGCCTGCGTCGCGCGCAGGAAGTCGTCGTGTTTCGCTGGAGCTTCGGCATCGCTGATCGCGTACTGCTGGCCATAGGCGCGGTCGATCACCTCATGGTTGGCGCAGACCGGTGCCCAGCCCGCGCGCCCGGCGCTGACGAAGTCGATCGCCGACAGCGCGCGCGCGACGTGGAAGGGGATGCCGTGGAGCGCGGGCAGTACCGCGACCACCGCCGCGCTCGTGACGAGCCCCGCCGCCCAGGGCAGATTCACCAGCCCCTCGAGCCGACCGGGGATCAACGCGGTGTCGCGCTCGCCCCCGAAGATCACCAGATCGGGCGCGATCGCGTCGATCGCGCGCAGCCGGTCGCTGAAGTGGCGGAAACCCTCGGCGCCGATTTCGTCGGGCGCGAGGTCGATCGTCAGGGATAAAAGCATGGTCGTCCTCAAACCGTGGTCACGTGATCGCCAATGTCGTGGATCGGCACGGCGCCGTCGGCGGTGATGAGCATCAGATCCTCGATATGGATCGATCCGCCGATGCCCGTTTCCAGGCTCGGGCAGTCGACGCTCAGCACCATATTCTCCTCGAGGATCAGATTGTCCTTCACGAAGAAATCGCCGCCCTCGACGCCCGGCTCGTCGGTGTGCATCATGCCGACGCTGTGCGGGCCGAAGCCGACCTGCTCGGCGACGCCCAGCTTGCGCAGCGTCTCCATCCCCATCGCGGTGATGTCGCGGTAGCTGAGCCCCGGGCGGAGCTGCTCGCGGATCGCCTTCCACCCCTCGACGATCGCGCTCGACAGCCGCCGCGCGGCGGCGGTCGGCTCGCCGACGAAGACGGTGCGGGCATAGTCGCCATGATAGTTCTGGAAATGGCTGACCCCGTCGAGGAACAGCGTCTGCCCGTCGCGCACCGCATCCTTGGTGGGGAGTTCGGACGAGACCCGGTCGATCGTCATGAACACCGCGCGATTGCCGCGCTTGGCCGCCTCGACCGCAAACAGCCGGCGCAGGTCGCGATAATTGGCCCCTGCCCCGACCGCCTCGATCACGGCGCCGACCGCTGCGGTGTTACCCTGCGCGCCGCGCCGCATCAGCGCGATCTCGAGCGGCGACTTGATGATGCGGATGAAGCGCAGGATATTGTCCGCCGGCACCAGCGTGCCCGGCCGCTCGTGCCGCTCGGCGATGCTGCGGATCAGCGGATGATCGTAGCCGACCGTGCCGGTCCACAGCCCCATCGCCTTCAGCGCGCGGACCAGCGCGCCGCCGGCATCGGCATGCGCCGGCTCTATCGCGAGCGCGCCCGCGGTCCGCTGTTCGCGGCGCTGCTCGACCTCGGTTTGCGGCGCGGCGCCGCGATCGGCGAAAAGCCCCGGATACGGCGCCTGCTGGCGCTCGTCGCCGGCATCGCCCGCATCGATATAGAGATAGCTCTGCAGCCGCTCGCGCGGGCCGCCATCGACGAAGGTGTAGTAATAGATGAAGTGCGAGGTCACGATCCCCGGCGCCTGGCGCTGGTCGCGCGACAGGATCGCGAAGGTCGTCGGCGGCTGGCCGAGCCGCGTCGTCGCGATCTGCGGCCAATAGCCGAGCATATGGAAGACGTTGAGCGGATCGGTGACGACGAGCCCGTCGAGCCCGAAGCGCTCCATCACCTCATAGGCACGCGCGAAGTTCATCGGCCCGCGCTGCTGCAATTGCTCGAGCAGCGCGTCGTCGCCCGCCATCAGCGTGTCGATCTCGGTCATGCTGTCAGTTCCCGCAGTTCGCGCGCATCCTGGCGGCGGTTGAGGTGCGCGGTCAGCGCGTAGAGCGCGGCGGCACCGAGATAGGCTGGCGCCGCGACCGTCAGGATTGCCCAGCCGACGAGCTTGGGATCGCCGAACAGCCGTTCGGTCAGCAGCGCGACCAGCACCGGCCCGATCGCAGCGCCGAGCAGCGTGTTGACGAGCCCGGTGATCGACACCGCGATCCCGCGCATGTGCGCCGGCGCGATCGCCTGGAGATAGGCGAGCGTCGCCGTGCCGACGAGCGCGGTGATACCGAGCTGGCTCGCCGACAGCAAAGCGGCGCTGAACGGCGTCGGCATAAGCACGGCGAAAGTGCTCGGCACCGCGAACAGCGGCAGCACCGCGAGCAGCCGGAGCAGCCCGGCATTGCCCGACCGCTTGATCGCCGCATCGACCAGCGTGCCGCCGACCAACGGCCCGAGCAATCCGAAACAGATGCTGAGCGGGCCCATCATCCCGGCCACGACTGCAGGCGACAGCGCGAACTTGCGGCTGATCATCGCGACCTGCCACGCCGCCGCGCCATACGCGCCGAGGAAGCAGGCGGCGAACCCGAGATAGACGCCGAAATAGCGCACGCGCTCACGCCCGAGATGGCGGAATACCGTGCCGATCTGCGCAACCAAAGCGCGCGGCGCTTGCTCGCCACGATCCCCGCGCGGCGGTTCGCGCGTCAGCAGGAACGCCGCCGAGACGAACAGCCCGGCAACGCCGCACAGCACGAACACAACGCGCCACGGCGCAAGCGATGCGATCAGCGGCCAATGCGCGAACGCACCGTTAGAGGCGGCCGACAGCAAGCCGCCGCAGATCCAGATCGAAATGCCGTTGGCGACCGCCTGCCCCATCAGATAGATGCCGATCGGGCGGCCACGCTGCCCCGGCGGGAAAAGATCGGCGATCAGCGAGATAGCCGCCGGCGCGAGCGCCGCTTCCCCCAGCCCGACGAGCAGGCGCGCAAGGAACATCGTGCCGAACGATTGTGCCAACCCGCCGCCGATCGTCGCGAGGCTCCACAGCCCGATCCCGGCCACGATCAACAACCGCCGCGACGAACGATCGGCGACGAAGCCGAGCCACACCCCCATCGTCGCGTAGAAAATTCCGAAGGCAAGCCCCTGCAACAGGCTGATCTGGACGTCGGTCATGCCGAGATCGCCCTTCACCGCATCGACCACCACGTTGAGCACGGTGCGGTCGATGACGGAGACGATCGAGGCAAGGAACAGCAAGGCGATGGTCGCCCACGCCTGGGTCCGCGACGGCAGGATTGCAGGGGCCACGCTCATCACAGCAGGCCGAGCGGCCGTGCGCGGGTCTTGATATAGTCGCCGAGCCAGTCGAGCCCGCGGAAGCGCAGCGTGCCACGCCCGACCGCGCTCGACGAATGCGCCATGCCGGCGACCAGGCGGAACGCCTTGGCCAGCAGGAACAGCTCGCGATACTGCTTCTCGGCTTCGGTGAACGGCCGCACACTCTCATAGCCGCGCTCGAACGCCTCGCCGTAACTGTCGGAGAAACCGTAAAAAAGGTTACCCCAGACGTAATTCTGGACGTCCTGCATCATATAATCTTCACCCGCGCCGTCGAAGTCGAGGAAGGTGATCACACGATCCTCGGTGACATGCACGTTGCTCGGGTGGAAATCGCAGTGGCAGATGCTCATCGGCACATCTTCCTGCCGCATGTCGATCAGCTTCTGCTTCAGGCGCTCGGCGATGATCGCATAGTCGCGCAGATCGTCGGGGCGATCGTACACGAAGTCGAGCAGCGCGGGCATGTTGACCTCGAAGCGCGTGGCGTTCTCGGTGCCGAAGACATGGTCGGGGCCAGCATGCTTGATGCCGAGCAGATGCATCTCGGCAAAGCGCGCGCCGATCATCTCGGCGGTGGTGATGTCGAGCATGTCGCCGAACTTCTTGCCCGGCGCCCAGGTATAGACCGCGATCGCCCGCGCGCCCTCGGGTGCAGCGACCTTGAAGTAGAGCTTGCCCTCCCGGTCGCGGATGCCGACCGAGGCGGGGAAATTCTGCTCGCGCAGATAATCGAGGAAATCGAGCTCATAGGCGACCTCGTCGACGTCGCGATAGGTCTTGCGCCAAACGCGGACCGCATAGCGCTCGGTCGGCCCCTGCAGCATGTAGACGTCGTTCATCCCGCGATAGAGCAGGAAGGCGTTGATCGGACCCGGCAGATCGTATCGCCGCGCGACTTCGCGCGCGATGAACGCGGGGTCGACCACCGAATGCGTGATGTCGGGAACGACCAGATCGGCATCCGAGGTCTTTTCGAGATTGGCTAGCACTGGGATCTCCTTGGATGGGCGTCGTTACTGATCGAGGAATCGGCGCATCTCCGCGCTCATGCGGGCGATGGCTTCGGGAAGGTCGAACAGGTCGCGGTCGAACTCGGGCAGACCGACGACCTGACCATTGGGGAACAGGGTGGCGGCTGCGATGGACTGTGCCATGATCGCCTCGGCTGGCTGCAACAGCAGCGTGGATTGACCGACTAGCGGTAAACGCGCCGCAAAATCGTACGACCACACGCCGTGATACGCCCATTGCGCACGATCGAGCGGCGTCAGCTTGTCGACCCACACACGCGCCGCGCGGGCCAGTTCGACGCCCGGCGTCCGTGCCGCGACGACATAGTCCCACAGACCGCGTGCCATCGTCAGCGCGACATCCCCCGATTCGTCGAGCACCGGCGCCGCTTGCGCGTTCGCCAGGCGCTCGGCGCATTCGGCCGGGCTGCGCATCGGCAGCCCGGTAACGACGACGCGTCGCACCGCCTCGGGCACGGCGATCGCCAGCTCGATCGCGAGCAGCGCGCCGGTGTGGAACCCATAGACGTCGCACGCATCGGCATCGGCGAGGCCCATCGCGGGCAACGCCTCGGCGAAGCAGGCGGCATAGCCCGCCATATCGAGCGGCGCGGGCGGCGCATCGGACATGCCATAGCCCGGCGTATCGAAGGCGATGACGCGACGATCGCGTGTCAGTTCCTCGATCAGCGCTTCATATTCGAGCGAAGACGACGGGTTCTGGTGCAGCAGCACGAGCGTCGGCCTGCCGCCGTGCGCGCCGGCCGCGCGGTAATGCAGCTGGCCGTAGCGGCCGGGCGTATAGCCCCGCACGATCACGCGCCGCGCCGATCGGTCGGTCGCCGGCTGTCGTGAGGGGCGTCGGCCGGTGCAGCGGGTCGAGCGGAAAGAGCAGGCGTCACGGCAATCTCACCCGTAAATGGGAACGGCATTCGAAAATCGTCACAAGGACGAAAAAAGGGTTCGCTTTCCTGTCGGCAGCCGCTAAGGGGCTGGGGCACTGCCTAGTGGATAGGCAGCATGCTTGCTTTTTAAGCAGCTCCGGACAGTGCTCTGGAAAAAGCGGGCCGACGTTGCCGCCGACCCGGAGGTTTATTTAGAGCCCGGTCTTGGTCGCAGATGGCCCGACGGTCATCAAATTGAAATACTGCATAACCGATACGATTGCTGCATCGCAGCGCGATTGCTCGTGGGCGGGTCGATCGATCAGGCCGCGTCGAGTTCGCCGCACACTTCATGCAGGATGGCGATGAACGCGCGTTCGGCCGGCGACAGCTTGCCGCCTGCGCGCCGGAACAGCCCCGCGGGGCGCTCATAGCGCGGATAACCGAGGTCGAGCGCATGGACCAGGCCGGCATCGATCTCGTCCGAATAGCTCGTATGGTTGCCGAGCGCGACGAAATTGCCCGAGAGGATGCACGCCTTGGTCACCTGCAGCGACGAGGTGCGGAGCGCGATCGACGGAACGGGCACGCCGTCGTCGAGAAACATCTTCGACCAGCCCTCGACCACCAGCGGCTGATCGGTGACGATCCACGGCACGGCGGCGAGGTCGGCCAGCCGCGGCGGCGCGCTCCGGCGCAACACCGGGTGCCCGGCGCGGATCATCACGCCGGCGCTCTCGATCTTCAACTGTTCGAACAGCAGATCGCCCATCGGCAGATACGACGCGCGCAGCCCGAGCGCGAGGTTGAGCCGCCCCTCGCGCACCGAATCAAGCATGTCGGCGAAATTCTCTTCCTTGACGACGATCTGGATGTCGGGATGCCGCTCGACCATATAGCCCAGCGCCGCGGGCAATTGCCGCATCGCAAAGCTCGAATCCGCACCCACCGTGACCAGCCCGCCCGACCGTCCGCGCAGCGCGCTGATCGCCGACAGAGCGCGGTCGCGCTCGCTCAGGATGATGCGCGCATGCGGCAGCAACTGCTCGCCGAGCGTGGTGAGCGTCACGCCCCGCGCCCCGCGATCGAACAGACGCGAGTCGAGACTGTCCTCGAGCAACTGGATGCTGCGGGTGAGCGATGGCTGCGATACCGCGAGCAGCTCGGCCGCACGGTTGAAGCTGCCCAGTTCGGCGACCGTGATGAAACGTCTGAGCTGCCGCAGGTCCAAGAAGCCGTGTCCGATACCACACCGCGTGCCGCCGTCCTGTCGCCGGCGTTTAACATCGCGCAAGTTTATGCCGCATCCGATCTGCCACGATGCCGCCCCGGACGAAAGCCGTAACTGCCCCGCCGCCCCGAATGCCGGCGCGATCGACCTCGCCGACGCCGTGGCGATCGGCCAGGCTGACCGCTTATCGGATAAAGCTGGTCAACCAATCGCCGTGCGGTAAGCGCGTGCGCATCACCGGTCGATAGCCCCGCCGACATGCTGGCCAATGCGAGACGCGCGAATGACCCTCAAGACCCAGCTCATCGCCGCGATCGGTGAAGCCGCCGTCAGCGAAGACCCGGCACTGCGCAGCGTGATGGGCAACGACGTCTATCGCAGCGGCGGCATCCCGGCGCTGATCGTTCGACCCGAGAGCGTCGAAGCGCTGCAGGCGGCGGTGCGGGTCTGCGCCGCGGCGGGGGTGGCGATGGTGCCGCGCGGCGGCGGCGCGTCGTACACCGACGGCTATCTGTTCGATGCCGGCGGGCACGTGCTGTTCGACACCGGCGCGCTCGACAGCATCGAAATCGACGCGGAGAATGCGGTCGTCACCGTCGGCGCTGGCGCGACCTGGGCCAAGCTCAAGGACGCGCTCGCCGCGCACGGCCTGCGCACGCCGTTCTGGGGCCCGTTCTCGGGGCTCGCCGCGACGGTCGGCGGCGCGGTCAGCCAGAATACGGTGAGCCATGGCAGCGGCGCGTACGGCATTTCGGCGCAATCGGTCCTGTCGCTCGACGTGGTGCTCGCCTCGGGCGAACTCCTCAAGACGGGGGCATCGACCGCGACGCGCTATTACGGGCCCGACCTGACCGGCCTGTTCACCGGCGATTGCGGTGCGCTCGGCATCAAGACGACGATCCGCCTCCCGCTGATCGCGATCCGCGAGGCGTTCGAGGCGGTGAGCTTCGCCTTCGACGATTTCGCCGCCTGCCATGCCGCGGTCAGCCACGCGCAACGCGAAGGGCTCGACGATTCGCATTTCGGGCTCGATCTGTCGCTGTCGCAGGGGCAGATCGGCCGCCAGGAAGGCACCAGCGCAAAGCTCAAGATCGCGCGCGAATTGTTCGCCGCCGCGCCCAACGCCTTTGCCGGGGTGAAGCAGCTCGTCCGCATGGCGCTGGCGGGCAACACGGCGATGCAGGCGGGCGCCTATATGTGCCACTTCATCGTCGAGGGCGTCGATGCGAGCGACGCTGCAGCGCGCGCCAATCGGCTGCGCGCGGTCGTCGCGCCGCACGGCCGCGAGATCGCCAACAGCGTGCCGAGCTTCGTCCGCTCGCTCCCCTTCGCGCCGCTGACCAACATCCTGGGGCCGAGCGGCGAGCGCTGGGTGCCGATCCACGGCGTGCTGCCGCAGCGGCAGGTCGTCGCGTTCCACGAGGCGCTGATGGCGCTGTATGCGAGCCGCAAGGTCGAGATGGACCGGCTCGGCATCTGGTCGGGAACGATGTTCAGCCCGGCGAGCGCGAGCGGCTTCCTCTACGAGGTCGCGCTCTATTGGCCCGACGATCGCACCGATTATCACCGCCACACGCTCGCACCCGCGCATATCGCGAGCCTCAAGACGTTCGACGACAATGCCGAAGCACGCGCCTACACGCACCAGCTCAAGGCCGACATCATCGCGCTCTACCAGGCATACGGCGCCGCGCACTTCCAGATCGGGCGCGCTTATCCCTATCGCGACCGGCTCGACCCGCACGCCTCGGCGCTGCTCGACACGATCAAGGCGGCGCTCGATCCAAAGGGGCTAATGAACCCGGGCGTGCTCGGGCTGGGCGGCTGACCGGCAGGCGGACATTCGCCCTGCCCGGCTTCGCCGACGCGACACCGCGACTAGGCTTTGGCCACACCACGCAAGGACAGACTTCATGGCCGCCTATATCGTCGCCACCGTCACCATTTCCGATCCGGTCAAGTTCGCCGATTACGCCAAGGCGATCGCGGGCCTGAGCGAAAAGCATGGCGGCGAATATCTCGTCCGCGGCAAGGTCGCCGAAGTGCTCGAGGGCGATGTGAACCCCGACGAACGCGTCATCGTCAGCCGCTTCCCCGATGTCGCTTCGGCCAAGGCCTATGCCCAGTCGCCCGAATACAAGGCCGGCGCCGCACTGCGCGAAGGCGCCGCATCGGTGCAGATGCGCCTGCTGGTCGACCCGGCCTGACACCAGGCCATCGTGGCGATGCGCGCTGTTTGTCCGCCTGGCGGATAACGGCGCGCGTCGGCGCTTGCTTTTTTGGGCGTCGGTCGCACGCTGCGCGCCATAGAGATGGAGTAACGGCTTATGCTCAACACCTTCCAACAGGGGCATCACGCGATGCTCCCCACGCTGACGCACGACGAAGCGTCGCGTCAGGAATTCACCAAGAGCTTCAAGGGCTTCATCCAGAGCAATCTGCTCCCGGGCCTCGCGCCCGTGTTCAAGGCGCGAGTCGCCCCGGTGTTCGAGCGCGAGCATGGCCGCGCGCCGGTCGACCGCCGCGACATTCGCGCCGGGATGGTCGATAACCTCTATTTCCAGCATTACGCCGCGGCCAACCGCATCGCGCAGGAGATCCTGTGGGAATCGGTCAATATCAGCGTCGATCGTGAGCTCCCCGAGCTGATTGAAAAGGCGAAGGAACTCTCGGCCTCGACCAACGCTAAGCTCGACATCCCCGAAGGCTTCGTCGCGCCGCGCTACGTCACCGCGCTCGACATCCATTGCATGCCCGGCGGCTACACCACCGAAGTCGCACCCAACGATGTGTCGGTCGGCGTGCTCTACGATCGCGGCGTCTATCTCTATGCGATGGGCTATACCGGTCCGCTCAACGACGACATGGGCCGCTCGGTCTGCAACTATATCAAGCGCAAGTTGGGCGGCTTCACGCCGCGCCGGATCCTCGACATGGGCTGCACCGTCGGCCACTCCACCCTCCCCTATAAGGAGCTGTTCCCCGAGGCAGAGGTGTGGGGCATCGACGTCGCCGGCCCGCAGATCCGCTATGCGCATGCGCGCGCGGCAGGGCTCGGCCTCGAGGTCAATTTCGCGCAGATGAATGCCGAGGCGACGAGCTTCCCCGACGGCTATTTCGATCTCGTCGTCAGCCACATCCTGCTGCACGAGACGAGCGGCAAGGCGATGCCCAAGATCTTCGAGGAATGCGCGCGCGTGCTCAGCCCCGGCGGTTACATGATCCACGCCGATCTGCCGCCGTTCGACCTGATGGACCCGTTCACCCAGTTCATCCTCGACAATGAGACCTGGTATAACAATGAGCCGTTCTGGGGCGCGATGCGCGACCTCGACCAGCCCGCCCTCGCCGTGCGTGCAGGGTTCGACCGCGCGGACGTCCGCTTCGACACCGCGCCGATGGCGGTGATGGAATTCGCCGCGCAGTCCGACGGCTATAGCGCGGAGGCCGCGACCGCGGTCGCCGAGCGCGATTTCACCGCGGGCGAGTTCGCCCCCGGCGGCGGCTGGGAAGTGCTGATCGCGCAGAAACCGATGACGCAACCCGAGTTGAAGGCAGAGGCAGCATGAGCACCGCAACGCAGGACCGCCCGCACGTCGTCAAGGACGCGAAGGGCAAGCGCCCGAGCTTCTACGAAGCGCCCGGCATGGACCAGGCGATGTCGATGATCATGGTGCTGGCGAACGAGATCGCGGTGATCCACGACCGGCTCGATTCGGCCGAGCGTGTCGCGGCGAAAGCGGGGATCGATCTCGCTGCCGGGATCGAGACGTTGGAGCTCGACCAGGCGGCGCTCGAGAAGCGCGAGGCGTGGCGGCAGGATTTCCTCGAGCGGCTGTTCTACCTGATGCGCAAGGATGCGCATGAGGCGGCCGGGGCGTATACCAAAGAGGGCTATGAGGCGACGATCGCGGATATTGCGGTGGGGAACCTGTAACACACATTTCGCCCCTCCCCTTAAGGGGAGGGGATGGGGGTGGGGGACGCCTCGCAGAGACCTGCGCTCGGTTGATACGCCCCCACCCCAACCCCTCCCCTGAAGGGGAGGGGCTAAGAAAACAGAAGGGCTCCGGCGCGTTGCACCGGAGCCCTTTTCTTTGCCGCTACGCCGCCAATCAAACGATCGCAGCTTCCTCGCGCAAGCTCTCGTACATCGACTGCCGCAACAGATACGCCCGCCGTTCCTCAGGATTCTCCGCCATGTGCGCCATCTTGGCCTCCTGCTCGCTGCGCCCGTCCTGCGTCGGCGATTCGAGCAGCTTCTTGTTGGCGATCGTCTGCGCCTGGACGAAGCTGCGCGCGATCGCCTGGCGCTGGCGCGAATAGCGGGCGAGCAGCGGCTGCGCGTCGGCGCCATCGAGCAGGATGTCGCGCAGCTTGCCCGTCAAATTCCAGATGTCGTGGACGCCGCTGTTCATTCCGAACCCGCCGAGCGGATTGTTGAGATGCGCCGCATCGCCGGCAAGCAGCACGCGCCCGTGATGAAAGCTCTCCGCCACGCGCTGATGCACGCGGTACAGCGTGCGGTGATAGGTCTCGACCCCCTGCCCGTCACCGGTCAACCCGTCGAAGATCTTGTCCTTGTTCGCGTCGGACAGCAGTTGCGCATCATCGGCCGCCGGGTCGGTCGGCACGAGCACGCGCCACAACTCGGGCACGCGCAGCAGCACGCACCATTCCTGCGCATCCGACACGTAATTGACCTGCGCCAGCCGGTCGAAATGCTGCTCGAGCGGATAGCGCGTCGAGAGCGTCAGGAAGCGCTCGGGATAGGTGAAGCCCTCGAACTGCGTGCCGGTCCATTTGCGGACGGTCGAGTTCGCGCCGTCGGCGCCGATCAGATACTCCGCGCGGATCTGCTCGATCCCCATCGGGGTCTCGAGCGTGACGGTCACGCCGTCGGAATCCTGCTCGTACCCCAGCACGCGGCGCGAGAAGAGCGCCTCGCCGTGCGGATGCGCATCGAGCTTGGCGGTCAGCAGCCGCGCGATCTTGAACTGCTCGCATTGCAGCCGGTACGGGTGCGCCGAAACGTCGGCCAGTTCGCCCAGATCGAATTCGATCACCGCGCCGCTGCGGCGATTGCGATATTGATAGACCGGCGCGCGCAGGCCGACCGCCTCGAGCTCGTCGAGCACGCCGAGTTCGGCGAGCATTTCGAGTGTCGGCGGATGCAGCGTCGAGGCGCGCATATCCTCGGGGCAATCGGCCAAGGCCTCGAGCAGGATCGTGTCGATTCCGGCGAGCGCGAGCCGATACGCGGCGATCGCGCCGACCGGACCGCCGCCCGCGATTACCACCTGCGTCCGCTTCATGCTGGTAGCGTTACCCAAAGTCCCCCGCACACCGTTACCCCGCTTCTGACACTGCGTTTCTTGGATCGGCACGTAGCCACGCCGCAGCGCCGGGGTCCGCGTGCGGCTCGGGAGTGTCCGTCTGCCGGGGAAAACGGTCCCCTTGCGAAATATCACGGCGATCCCCGGTGGTTGCGACTGGCGCCGCGCCGGGCCCGCGATGACCGCTATGCGGAGAGTGCGTGGCGCGCGCTTTCGTCGGCGCGCGGCGGATGCTTCGGCGGGCGAACAACCTTGAAAGGCGCGAGCGCATGGTCGATTCCCTGGGACACCGAATGAAGTTCGCGGTGGTCGCGCCCTCGACCAACACCAGCGTCGAACCCGAATACGCGGCGATGCAGCCGCGCGGCGTGACCAATCACTTCAGCCGCATCGCGATCCCCGATACCAAGGTGACCGACGATGCGAGCTTCATGGTGATGCTCAACACGATCCGCGATTCGACCTCCGGCGCGGTAGACATCTCGATGTCGATGGAGCCGGGCTGCGTCATCATGGGCATGTCGGCCGAGACCTTCTGGGACGGCGCGGAAGGGGCGGAGCGGCTCCACAAGAAGATGCTCGAGCGCACCGGCGGCATTCCCGTGATCATGGGATCGACCGCGGTCGATGCCGCGATCAAGGCGTATGAGGCCGATGCCAAGCCGATCAGGAAGATCGGCATCATCACGCCGTACATGCCGGTCGGCGATGCCAATGTGAAAAAGTTCTTCGAGGACCAGGGCTATGAGGTGGTCAATCTGATCGGCCTGAAATCCCCCTCGCCGATGCTGATCGCGCATGAATCTAAGGCGGTACTCAAGAATGCCGCGATCGCGGTGTCCGAGGGCGTCGACGCCGTCATTCAGGCGGGGACCAACCTGGCGTTTGCACAGGTCGCCGCGATTGCCGAATTCTGGTTGGAAAAGCCGGTGATCGCGATCAACACTGCGACCTATTGGCACGCGCTACGCACGATGGGGATCCCCGACCAGGCCGATTGCTTCGGCCATTTGCTCGCGCATTGCTGATCTAAGTTCCTCCCCTCCCTGGAAGGGAGGGGTCGGGGGTGGGTAGGCCCGTTGTCGAACGCGACCCCGGCCTCAGACCGACCCACCCCCAGCCCCTCCCTTCCAGGGAGCGGAGTTCCGAAATTCGAGGAGCGTCCCATGGACTACAACTACATCCCCTTGCCCGAGCGCCAGCCGCTGGTGTGGCCGAACGGCGCGCGCGTCGCGCTGATCCTGACCTTCAACCTCGAGACCTGGGATCTCACCAAGGATACCGACAAGCCCTATTATGCCGGCGGCCCGTCGATCCTGCCCGACATCCTGCCGGGCAACGTGCCCGATTTCCCGAATTACTCCTGGCGCGAATATGGCCAGCGCGTCGGCATCTGGCGGCTGTTCGACCTGTTCGACGAACTTGGCGCCAAGGCGAGTTGCACGACCAACGCGGTTACTTTCGAGCGGCGGAAAGCGATGACCGATGCGGTGCTCATGCGCGGCTGGGAATTGCTGACGCACAATTGGGAGCAAGGCGAATTGCTCACCAACTTCGCGGGCGATCCGGCAAAGGAGCGCGAAGTGGTGCTGCGCACGCTCGACGCATTCGAGCAGCACACCGGGCGGAAATCGAAGGGCTGGCTGTCGTCGAGCTTGCGCGGCACGCTGCAGACCGCCGACATCCTCGCCGAGTACGGCGCGACCTTCTACTGCGACATCATGAACGACGATCAGCCGTATCTGCTGAAGACGCCGAACGGACCGATCGTGTCGGTGCCCTACTCCAACGAGATCAACGATTTCACCTTCATCACGCGCAAGAACTTCACCACCGACCAGTTCTCCCAGGCGCTGATCGAGGAACTCGACGTGCTGTACGAGGAAGGTGCCACGACCGGCCGCATCATGAACGTCGGGCTGCACCCGCACGTCTCGGGCCGCGCGCACCGGATCCGCGCGATCCGCGAGTTCATCCAGCATGCGCAGTCGCTGTCCGGCGTATGGTGGGCGACGCGCGAGGAGATCGCCGACTGGTATCTGCAGAATCACGAAAGCCATATCCCCGGCCAGCTCGCATGAGCCGTAGCGAACGGATCACGATCGTCGGCGGCGGGATCGGCGGCGTCACCGCCGCCGCCGCGATCGCGCAGGCGGGGTTCGCGGTGACCTTGCTCGAGGCGGCGCCGCAGTTCGGGGATATCGGCGCGGGGGTGACGCTGTCGCCCAACGCAATGAAGGGCCTCGATTACATCGGCGTGATGGAAGACGCGGCCGCGGCGGGCGTCGAGCCCAAGCGCCAGCGCATCCAGCATTGGGAGGACGGCCGCGTCCTCGTGCCGATGGAACGCGCCAGCGCGCGCGCGAAATATGGCGCGCCCTATGTGACGATCCACCGCGCCGATCTCCATGCGCAACTGCTCAAGGCGGCGCGCGCCGCGGGGGTCGAGCTGCGGACCAACGCCGGGGCGGTCGATACCGAAGGCACCACGGTAATCCTGCACGACGGCAGCCGCGTCGAAGGCGATGTGATCATCGGCGCGGATGGCCTGAAGTCGGTCGTGCGCAAGCGCTTCGAGACCGTCCCCGCGCATTTCACCGGCCACGTCGCCTGGCGCGCCCTGGTGCCGGTCGACGATGCGGTGCGCGGCGTCACCGAATGGCCCGGCATCCATATCGGCCCGGGCAAGATGATCACGCGCTATCCGGTGCGCGGCGGGACGCTGCTCAACATGGTGTTCTTCGCGCGGCAGGACGGCTGGACCGACGATGGCTGGACGCTGCCCGCCGCCCCGGCCGACCTCGCCGCGACCTATGCCGGCTGGTGCGACGAGGTGCAGGCGATGATCGCCGCCGCCGCAAAGGTGCCGCTCTACAAATGGGCGATCAACGCGCGCTCTCCGCTGGCCGACTGGACCGTCGACGGCAATGTGGCGCTCCTCGGCGATGCCGCACACGCGATGACGCCGTTCCTCGGCCACGGTGCCGCCTGCGCGATCGAGGATGCCGTCGTGCTCGCCCGCGCGCTGGGAGGATCGGACACGATCGCCGATGGCCTCGCCCGCTATGTCGCCGCACGGCACGACCGCGCGACCTTCATCCAGGCCGAATCCAACGCCAATGCCGATCGCATGCAGAGCCCCGACGCGGCGATGTTCGGGATCGGCGCGATGAAGGACGAAGAGAGCCTCGGTCTCTTCGACTATGATTGCAGGACCGTCGCGATATGAACGCCCTTACGCCCAACATTGCGCCGTTCGACGGCCACCTGATCGCGCCGCAGACGCGCGCCTTTCTCGACCGCAAGCACAAGCTGCTGATCGACGGCCTGTGGGTCGATGGCGAGACCGGCGAGACGATGGAAACGCGCGATCCGGCGACCGGCCTGGTGCTGACCGAGTTCGCGATCGGCACTGCGGGCGATGTCGATCGCGCGGTCGCCGCCGCGCGCCGCGCGTTCGAGGGGCCGTGGTCGCGCCTCAGCGTCGCCGAGCGCACCGCCCTCCTCACCCGCTTCGCACGGCTGATCGCGGAACATGCTGCGCTGCTGACCGAGCTCGAGGTGATCGACAATGGGATGCCGCGCTTCATCGCCGGGCTGTGCGTCGATAATTGTGTCGAGATGGTCGACTATTATGCCGGGTCGATCATGCGCATTCAGGGCACGACGATCGCCCCGCCGCGCCATGTCGCCGCCGAAGCCGAGGCGCTGACCTATACCGTCAAGGAGCCGGTCGGGGTCGTTGCGCAGATCACGCCGTGGAACGTGCCGCTGGCGATGGCGATCCTCAAGCTCTCGCCCGCGCTCGCGGCAGGCTGCACGATCGTGATCAAGCCGTCGGAGGAAACCCCGCTGTCGATGCTGCTGCTCGGTGACCTGCTGCTCGAGGCGGGCTTTCCGGCGGGCGTCGTCAACATCGTCAACGGCCTCGGCGCGACGGTCGGCCAGGCGCTGTCCGAGCATCCCGACGTCGACAAGATCTCCTTCACCGGCTCGACCGCGACCGGCAAGCGCATCATCCAGGCCGCGACGGGTAATCTCAAGAAGGTGACGCTCGAGCTCGGCGGCAAATCGCCGGTGGTGGTGATGCCCGACGCCGATCTGGCGCTGGCGATCCCCGGCGTGGCGATGGCGACCTACTTCCTGCAGGGCCAGAACTGCATGGCGGGCACGCGGATCTTCGTCCATGTCGACATTCACGACGCTTTGGTCGAGGGGCTGGTGCAGTTCTCGCAGGGGATGACGCTCGGCCACGGGCTCGACCCAACCTCGATGCAGGGGCCGCTGATCTCGCAAGTCCAGACCGACAAGGTGATGGGCTTTATCGAAGGCGCGGTCGCCGAGGGCGCGACGCTCGTCGCGGGTGGCAAGCGGCTCGAGCGGCCGGGCAATTTCGTCGAGCCGACGATCTTCACCAACACGACCCGCGACATGCGCGTGGTGCGCGAGGAGATCTTCGGGCCGGTGATGGCGATCCAGCGCTTCGAGGGCACCGATCTCGATGCGATCGCTAAGCTTGCCAACGATACGCCGTTCGGGCTGTCGGGCAGCGTGTGGACGCAAAATCTGGGCTGGGCGCACAAGCTCGTCGCGCGGATCCGCGCGGGGCATGTGTCGGTCAATTGCCACGGTGCGGTAGGCACGAACATTCCGTTCGGCGGCTATGGGCAATCAGGTTGGGGGCGTGAGTTCGGGCAGGAGAGTCTGGAGGGGTATCTCGAGACCAAGGCGGTTACGGTTCGGCTGTAATTCTTCTTAGCCCCTCCCCTTTAGGGGAGGGGTTGGGGGTGGGGCAGTGTCTCACCGAGAGCCCGCTTAGAAGGCACAGCCCCACCCCAACCCCTCCCCTGAAGGGGAGGGGCTTAGAGTCGTCAGGCTTCCCCGGAAACGTCACTCAAATCATGGCTGATCGCAGCAGCAGCCGCCTTCAGGTCCTCGAGATACGTATCCAGCGCCGTATCCAGCTTCATCGCGGTGACGAAGAACACCATCGTCATCGCCGCCTCGAACATCCCGTTATGGAAGATCGGCACCGCGATCGAGGTGGTCTTGCCCGGCGTGCGGTTGAAATGGTTGCGCCCCTGCACCGCATAGCCGCGCTCGCGGATCCGCTCGACGTCGAGGCTCGCCTCGGCGGTGGCGAGATATTGCAGGTCGATCTCCTGCGAAACGCGCATCCATTTCATGATCATCTCGCGCTCGTCATCGGGCGCGAACGCCATCGACAATTTGCCCGAGGCGCTGTCGAGGATCGGCAGCGTGAAGCCGGGATAATATTGCTCGAAGGTCAGCGAGGTGTTGGCGTGGGTCGAATCGCGCAGCATCATGTTACGCCCGACCCGCGTCGCGATCGACACCGGCCAGCCGACCTTCTTCGTCAGCGCGACGATGTGCGGCCGCGCGGCGCGGACCAGATGATTGTCCTGCTGAAAACCGTGCGACAGCGTCTGGACGAGCGCGGTCGGGCGGTAGCGCTTGCGGGCGGGCTCCTGCTCGATCAGGCCTTCATAGAGCAACGTCTGCACGATCCGACACGCGGTCGGATAGGGGACAGCCGACGCCTTCGAAATTTCCATCATCGACAGCGAGCCGTGCCGGTTGATCGCCTTCAAGGCGGCGATCGATCGGCCGATCGAGCGGATAGGAACACCTTTTTCCATGGTCGCGTCTCTCCGATGACGTGTTGATTACACCAACATGACATAGCGTGCGCCAATGACCGACACGTGGCAACGACTATCCGCCTGTCGGATAGTTACCCGCCGTTTCTGGATAGTTTCAGGGCTTGACCACCTGCCGGATGGCAGCGCCGCTGGCGAGTTTGTCCATCAGGCCGTTGATCTCGGAAAGCGGGCTGATCGAGGTGAGCAGGCGTTCGACCGGCAGGCGTCCCGCGCGCCACAAAGCGACATAGCGCGGAATGTCACGGCTCGGGATCGACGAGCCCATATAGCTCCCCGTCAGCGTCTTGCCGTCGGCGACCAGGGACAGGGCCGAGATTTCGAGCTTTTCGGACGGATTGGGCAGGCCGACCGTGACGACGCGGCCACCGCGGCGCGCGGCGCCATACGCGGCGGCGAGGACGACGGCCTTGCCGACGGTCTCGATCACGACGTCGGTCTTGGGAAGCGTGTCGGCTTCGTCGGGCGCGACCGCCATCGCCGCGCCGAGTTCGAGCGCGAGCGCACGCTTCTCAGGGGACGGATCGATTGCAGTGACCGGCTGCGCGCCAGCGGCGAGCGCGCCGAGCAAAGCGGCGAGGCCGACGCCGCCGAGGCCGTAGACCAGGACGCTCTCGCCCGGGCGGACCTGCGCCGTGTTCATCACCGCGCCGACGCCGGTCAGCACCGCGCAGCCGAACAAAGCGGCGGTCTCGGACGGGATGTCGCGATCGACCTTCACCGCCGAGCGGCGATCGATGACGGCGTGCGTCGCGAAGGCGGAGACGCCGAGATGGTGGTGCACCGTCACAGCGCCCTCCGACAGGCGCGAGCCGCCGTGCATGAGCTCGCCCCGGCCGTTGGCGGCGGCGGCGTTGGGGCAGAGATACCCCTCGCCCGAGGCACAGGCGACGCATTCGCCGCACGACGGCAGAAAGACGAGCACGACCTGGTCGCCGACCGCGAAGTGTTTGTCATCGGGGTTGCCGAGCGCGACGATCGTCGCGGCGGCCTCATGGCCGAGCGCCATCGGCATCGGGCGCGGGCGATCGCCGTTGATGACCGAGAGATCCGAATGGCAGATGCCAGCGGCGTCGATCCGGACGAGCAGTTCGCCGGGCTTGGGGTCGGCGAGCGTGAGCGCCTTCACCGCGAGCGGGGGGCTGTCCGCGTACGGGCGGGCGTGGTCGCCGCTTTGCGCGAGGACGGCTGCGGTGATTTCGATGCTCATGGGTTGCTTCCTCGAAACGCGTAAGCCCCTCCCCTTCAGGGGAGGGGTTGGGGTGGGGCCGTAACGGGCGCCCGTCTCGGTGAGACTTCCCCCACCCCCAACCCCTCCCCTCAAGGGGAGGGGCGAAAAAGGGCTACCGATCCTTGCCCCACTTCTTCTCGAACGCCCAGACATCGTCGAAGCCGATCAGCGAGCAGAATTCCATGAAGTTGAAGATGCCGTCGGGCTCGCCAATGCCCTTCTCCTTGAGATCGACCAACGACTTCTCGATCGCCGCCGCGGCCACCAGGCTGGTCAGCGAAGGGTAGATCGCAAAGGCATAGCCGATCTCGGCGAGCACATCGGCCTGCGGCACCGGGGTCAGGCCGCCGTTCGCCATATTGGCCATCACCGGCTTGTCGAACGCGGCGCAGGCGGTGCGCATCTCTTCCTCGCTCTGCATCGCCTCGGGGAAGAGCACGTCGGCGCCCGCCTTGGCATAGGCTTCGAGCCGGCGAAGCGCGCCGTCGAGCCCCTCGCTCTGCCGCGCGTCGGTGCGGGCGACGATGAGCAGGTTCTCCTTGTCGTCGCGCGCGTCGCAGGCGACCTTGATCTTCTCGACCATGTCCTCGGTGCTGATGAGGCGCTTGAACGGCGTGTGACCGCACTTCTTGGGGAATTCCTGGTCCTCGAGCTGGACCGCGGTGACGCCCGCCGCTTCATAGCCCTTCACGGTGTGATGGACGTTGAGCAGGCCGCCATAGCCGGTGTCGGCATCGGCAATCAGCGCCGCGGTGCTGGTGCGTGCGAGCGTTGCCATCCGGTCGACCATCTGCGTGTAGCTCGCGATCCCCGCATCGGGCAGGCCGAGCGCCGAGGCGGTCAGCCAATAGCCGGTGCCATAGACGATATCGAAGCCGACCTTGTTGGCGATCACCGCGGTGATCATGTCGTGGATGCCGGGGACGACGAAGAATTCGCCAGTGGCGAGCTTGGTGCGGAGGATCGGGTTGGCCATGCGGTACGTCCTTGTGCGCCCGGTTGGGCGGATTCGAGTGTATTGAACGCTCACCGTCACCCCGGCCTTGTGCCGGGGTCCACCGGGCCGCGTATCCTGCGCGCCGACGGTCTCGGACGACGGTGGACCCCGGCACAAGGCCGGGGTGACGATGTCAGGCAGCCACCTTTGCGGTCGGATGCCAGACCGGTTGTTTGGGCGCCGGGAGGCCGGTCTCGGCGAGGCAATTGGCGCGCAACGTCTCGATGTCGGGGCCGTAGTTGAAGGTCGGCAGCACCTCGGGACGGGCAGCGCGCATCTCGGTGCGGAGCTGCTCGGTCGCGGCTTCGTCGACCAGCCCGTCGACCAGTACCACGCCGTAGCGGCGCGATCCTTCGACCGTCACCAACCCCTGCGTCAGCTCCTTCGCGAGCAACGCCGGGTCGCGCTCGAGCGGGTCCCCCCAGCCGCCGCCGCCCCAGGTGATGAACTTCAACTGCTCGCCGGCCTCGACCTCATAATCCTCGAGCTTGTTGCCGAGCACGATCTCGGTCCCGTCATTCTTGACCAACACCTTGCGCGCGCGCGTGCCGGGCTCGCCGCCATTGACGCCCCAGGGCGGCACGAACCAGCGATCGTCATGGATCGCGATCACGCCGTCCTCGAGGAAGCGGTACACCATGTTGATGCCGTTGCCGCCGCGGTGCAGCCCCGCACCGCCGCTGTCCGCCACCGTCTCATAGACTTCGATCCGCAGCGGGAAGTAGCGCTCGAGGAATTCGTTGGGGACGTTGGTGAAGCCCGGCCAGAGCGAGTGACCGTCGGGCCCATCACCCATCGGCCGTGCGGGGATGCCGCCGAAGCCGATCTGGAACAGCTGGAACCACTTGCCGTCCTTGTCGGTCCCCGCGTAGAACAGATGCGGCGACGAGGAGAAGCCCGCGGCGTTGAGAAACTCGGGCGTCCCCTGCCCGAGCAGCCCGCCAAGGATATCGAACAGGCGACCGAGCGCGTGGGTGCGGCCCGACAAAGCCGAGGGGAATTTCGGCTTGAGCAGCGATCCCGCCGGGATGCGCACGTCGATCAGGTCGTAGAAGCCGTCGTTGAACAGGATCTGCGGGTCGAACACCATGATCATGTAGATTCCGAAAAACATCTTCATCATGTTTTCGTTGAGGAAGAAGTTGATCGACGCCTTCGACTGCGGGTCGGTCCCGTCGAAGTCGAGAATCACGCGGCCGTCTTCGCGCCACATCGTGCATTTGATCTTGTACGGGCCATAGCCCATGCCGTCGTCGCAGATGTAATCCTCGAAGCTGACCTTCTCCTCGCTGACCGAGGTCTCGACGAGATGCTTCATCGCGCGATAGTTGCGCTCAAGCAGCATGTCGGTCGCCGAGGCATAGACATCGTCGCCGAAGCGCTCGCACATCTCGACGATGCGGCGCGAGGCGACGCGGCAGGCGGCGGTCAGCGCGTTGAGATCGGCGATGTTCCATTCGGGCGTGCGGACCTGATGCATGATCAGCTTGATCAGATCGGCATTGTAGACACCCTGCTTCCAGATCTTGACCGGCGGGATGCGCACACCCTCCTGGAAGATGTTGGTCGCATCGATCGGCATCGAGCCTGGGACCTTGCCGCCGATGTCCGACATATGCCCGAACATCGAGGTGTAGGCGACCAGCCGGCCGTTGCGGAACACCGGCAGCAGCACGAGCCAGTCGTTGCTGTGGCTGATCGCGCCGCCGACCGAATAGGGGTCCGACAGGAAGATCAGATCGCCCTCCTCGACTGTGCCGTCGAAGCCGTCGAGGAACGGGCCGATGTACGAGCCGAACTGTCCGACGATCATGCGGCCCTTGCTGTCGGCGATCAGCGGAAAGGCGTCGCCCTGCTCGCGAATGCCGGGCGACATGGCGGTGCGCACCAGCGTCGCGTCCATTTCGATGCGGGCGTTGCGCAGCGCGTTCTCGATCACTTCGAGCGTGACGGGGTCGATCGCGACCGTGTTGAAGGGCGTCGAATCGGCCTGGATGATCTGTGCGGGCATAAGGGCTCCTGTCAGGCCAGAGTGATGAGGATGTTGCCGACCGCATCGACCGCGCCGGTGCAGCCGGCCTCGATCAGCGTGGTCGAATCCATCTCGATGACGATCGCGGGACCGGGGATGATGTCGCCCGCGCAGAGCTTGGCGCGGTCGTAGATCACAGCGGGTGCCATCGCGCCGTCGGCCCAGAGTTCGTGGTCGCGCAGCTTGGCATTGATCGGGTCGCCATTGCCCTGCGGCAGCGCCGGCGCCTTAAGGTCGAGCAGCGGCCCGAGCGCCACGGCGCGCAAATTCACCAGCTCGTGCGCGGTGTCCATGTTGAAGGTGAACAGGCGGCGATGCTCCTCGTCGAAGCGCGCCGTGATGCCGGCAAGGCCGTCGCGCGTGAGCGTCTCGGCATCGATCGACAGCGGCACTTCGAACGCCTGACCTTCGTAGCGCACGTCGATCTCGAACAGCGAGGTGACGTCGCTATCGGCGATCCCCTCGGCGACGAGTTCGGCGCGGGTCTGCGCGGCCATTTCGGAGAGGATCGCCTGGACTTCCGCCTCGCCGGTCTCGCTGAAGCGGCGCGAGAAACTGCGCGCGGTCTCGGTGCGCATCTGCGTGGTGGCATCGCCGAGCGCGCAGAGCACGCCGGGGCTGACCGGCGAGATGGCGGGCCAGCTGTTCATCAGCCGCGCGACCGCATTGACGTGGAGCGGCCCGGCGCCGCCGAAGCCCATCAGCGCGAAGTGGCGCGGATCATAGCCCTGCTGGACCGAGATCATCCGCAGCGCGCCGAACATATTCTCGTTGACGATGTCGATGATGCCGCGCGCGGCCTCCATCAGCCCGATGCCGAGCTTGTCGGCGATCGTCTGGACCGCCGCCTTGGCGCCTGCGCGATCGAGCTTGAAGGTGCCGCCGAGCAGCGACTCGGGGAGATAGCCGAGCACGACATTGGCATCGGTCACGGTCGGCAGCACGCCGCCCTTGCCGTACGCCACCGGCCCGGGAATCGCACCGGCCGATTGCGGGCCGACACGCAGCGCGCCGGTCAGCTCGGGGACATAGGCGATCGAGCCGCCGCCCGCGCCGACGGTCTTCACGTCGAGCGCCGATGCCCGCACCGCGAGATGGCCGACCTCGGTGGTGCGCACGCGGCGCGCTTCCAGATTCTCGATCAAGGCGACGTCGGTCGAGGTTCCACCGACGTCGAGCGTCAGGATGTTTCGGATCCCGGCATTCTTGCCGACCCACAGCGCGCCAGTCACGCCGCCCGCAGGACCCGACATCAGTAGCGAGACGGGATGCTCCTCGGCCTTTTCCGACGACATCAGCCCGCCGTCCGAGCGGAGCAGCGAGAGCGAGCCCGCCATCCCGCTGTCGCGCAGCTTGGTGCGCAGGTTGCGGACGTAGGTGCGCATGATCGGGCGGACCGCGGCGTTGGCGACCGTGGTGAGCGTGCGCTCATATTCCTGCATCTCGGGCAGGACGATGTGGCTGAGCGACATCGGCACGTCGGGCAGGATTTCCGCCGCCAGCTCGGCGACGCGGTTCTCGTGCGCACCATTTAGGTAGGCGTTGACCAGGCTGATCGTCAGCGCCTCGATCCCTTGGCTTTTCAGCTTTTCGAGCGCGGCGCGGATGTCGGCATCGTCGATCGGGCGGATCTCGTTGCCCTGCGCATCCATCCGGCCGACAATCTCGACGGTATCCTCGAGCGCGGCGAGCGGCACGGGCTTGGGCCAGACGATCCAGCCGGCGAGCCCGCCAGGGACGAAGCTGCGCGCGATCTGCATGATCTGGCGATAGCCCGCGGTGGTGACGAGCCCGACGCGCGCGCCCTTGCCTTCGAGCACCGCATTGGTCGCGACCGTCGTTCCGTGAAGGAAGATCTCGACGTCGGCAGGCGTAATACCCGCGCTCGCGCAGATTGCATCGACCCCGGTGAGGATGCCGACCGAGCTGTCATGCGGGGTCGACGGCGTCTTGTGCCGCCAGAAGCCGCCGCTCGCCTGATCCAGCAGCAGCAGGTCGGTGAAGGTCCCGCCGACATCGACGCCCAAACGATACGCCATTGTGATCCCCGCTAAATGGATGTGCGTGGTGCCGGCCATGCGGCACCGTTGCCCCGGGTCTTACGGCAGCGCGATTTGGCAAAGCCGCTGCGTGGTGACGACTATCCGACCTGCGGCTTTTCGCGGCTGGCGGTTGGGCGCTGGGAGCCACGTCGGCCAAGGTCGGCGCACCACAGGAGAAGCCCATGCCGATCGTCCGCCCCGATCTCCGTCCCGACACCCTCGCCTTCCTCGCGCGCCGCGGCGCCGGCAGCGGCCTGCTGATCGACGGCGCATGGCAGAGCGCCGAGGGCGGCAAGACGCTCGCGACGCTCGACCCGGCGACGGGCAGCGAGACGGCGCAGATCGCCGCCGCATCGGCGAGTGACGTCGATGCCGCGGTTAGCGCGGCACGCGCGGCGTTCGATGGCTGGCGCTCGACCCCGCCGCTCAAGCGCGCGCGGATCCTGTGGGATATCGCCGATTTGCTCGAGAAACATATCGACGAGCTGGCCGAGCTCGAGACGCTCGACCAGGGCAAGCCGCTGTTCGTCGGGCGCTGGGCCGAGATCCCGGGTGCGATCAACCAGTTCCGCTTCTTTGCGGGGCAGGCGATGGCGATCGAGGGCAATACGCTCGAAACGTCGATCGATTATCAGCCGGCGGGCAAGAAGGTCTCGGCCTGGACGGTGCGCGAGCCCGTCGGCGTGGTCGCGGCGATCGTGCCGTGGAATTCGCCGCTGGTGCTGACCGCGATGAAGCTCGCCCCTGCCCTCGCCGCGGGTTGCACTTTGGTGCTGAAGCCCGCCGAGGACACGTCGCTGAGCGCCTTGCGGCTCGGCGAGCTGATGATGGAGGCGGGGCTTCCTGCGGGCGTGCTCAACATCGTGACGGGGCTCGGCAGCGAGACAGGCGCGGCGCTCGCCAATCATCCCCATGTCGATAAGATCGCCTTCACCGGATCGACCCAGACCGGCCGCGCGATCCTCGATGCGGCCAAGACCAATTTCAAGCGCGTGACGCTCGAATTGGGCGGCAAGTCGCCGACGATCGTGCTGCCCGATGCCGATCTCGAACTTGCGATTCCTGGCGTGGCGAACGCGATCTTCTTCAATGCCGGACAGGTCTGCATCGCGGGGTCGCGGCTGTACGTGCATCGCTCGATCCACGATCAGGTGGTCGAGGGTGTGGTCGCCTATGCGGAGACGCTCAAGCTCGGCCACGGGCTCGACCAGACGACGCAGATGGGGCCGCTCGTCTCGGCGCGCCATGCCGCGCGCGTCGCGGCGTTCGTGTCGGAGGCGCGCTCGGCGGGTGCGTCGATCCTCACCGGGGGCGAACTGTCGGGCGAGGCGGCGACCTTCATGCCGCCGACGGTGGTCGCCAACGTCCATGCGCAGATGGACATCGTCCGCGAGGAAGTGTTCGGCCCCGTGCTGGTCGCGCAGGCCTATGACGAGATCGAAGAAGTCACCGCCGCCGCCAACGACAGCCAGTACGGCCTGGCCGCGAGCGTGTGGACCGAATCGCTGTCGAGTGCGCATCGGTTGAGCGGGGCGCTGCGCGCTGGCACGGTGTGGATCAACAGCCATGCGATGTACGATCCTTCGCTGCCGATCGGCGGCATGAAGGCCTCGGGCTGGGGTCGCGACAGCGGCAAGCAGGCGATGGACAATTATCTCGAGTGGAAGACCGTCTGCGCGATCGTGTGATCCGCGCCGCGCTCCTGCCGTCACCCTCGCGAAAGCGAGGGTCCCGCTTCTTCTACCAGCGGCGGGGCCAGGCAGCGGGATCCCCGCTTTCGCGGGGATGACGACGCCTTCGTTTTTGCCAACTGGCCATAGGTTTTCCCATGACGACGCTCAAAGACGTCTACCCGCTCTACCTCAACAACAAGGCCGCGCAGCCCAATGCCGACCTTGCGGTCACCGACAAATTCACCGGCGAAGTCGCCTTCCATGTCGCCCAGGCCGATGCCCCGACGATCGAGGAGGGCATCGCCGGTGCGGTCCGCGCGGCCGAGCCGATGGCGCGGATGCCGGCCTATGAACGCCAGGCGGTACTCCAGCACTGCGTAGACCGCTTCAAAGCGCGCAAGGACGAGCTCGCCTATGCGCTGTGCGTCGAGGCGGGCAAGCCGATCAAGGACAGCGAGGGCGAAGTCGGACGCCTGATCGACACCTTCCGCCTGGCGGCCGAGGAAGCGACACGGATGACCGGCGAAGTCCAGCCGCTCGACATTTCGCCGCGGGCGAAGGGCTATCAGGGGATGTGGAAGCGCGTGCCGATCGGGCCGTGCTCGTTCATCTCGCCGTTCAACTTTCCGCTCAACCTCGCCGCACACAAGATCGCGCCCGCGCTGGCGGTCGGCTGCCCGTTCGTGATGAAGCCCGCGAGCCGCACGCCGCTCGGGGCGCTGATCATCGGCGAAGTGCTCGCCGAAACCGATCTGCCCGAAGGCGCCTTCTCGATCCTCCCCGCGCACCGCGAGGGCGCCGATCTGTTCACCACCGACGACCGGCTCAAGCTGCTGAGCTTCACCGGCTCGCCTGGGGTCGGCTGGGATCTGAAGGCGCGCGCGGGCAAGAAGAAGATCGTGCTCGAACTCGGCGGCAATGCCGCGGTGATCGTCGATGCCGACGCCGATCTCGACGATGCGCTCGAGCGCGTGATCTTCGGCGCTTTCTATCAATCGGGGCAGAGCTGCATCGGGGTGCAGCGAATCATCGTCCATGAGTCGATCTATGACCGTTTCCGCGCCATGCTCGTCGCCAGGACCAAGGCGCTGGTCGCAGGCAACCCGCACGATCGCGCGACCTTCATCGGCCCGATGATCAGCAAAGGCGAAGCGCGCCGGCTCGACGGATGGATCCAGGACGCGGTGGCGCGCGGCGCGACGCTACTGTGCGGCGGCAAGCGCGACGGCGCGATGCTGGAGGCGACGCTGCTCGAGAATGTCGATACTGCGAGCGACGCCTATCGCGAGGAAGCGTTCGGGCCGCTCGCGATGCTGAGCCGGTTCAGCGATTTCGACGCCGCGCTCGACGAGGTCAACGACAGCAAGTTCGGACTACAGGCGGGCATCTTCACGCGCGACCTGTTCAAGATGTTCGAGGCATGGGACCGGCTCGAGGTCGGCGGCGTCGTGATCAACGACGTGCCGAGCTTCCGCGTCGACAACATGCCCTATGGCGGGGTCAAGGATTCGGGCCTCGGCCGCGAAGGGATCCGCTTCGCGATGGAGGACATGACCGAGATCCGCAATCTTGTGATCCGGCGGACGTGATGCGCGAGATCCGCAAGACCTATGTCGACACCCCCCGCGGACAGGTTCACGCGCATATCATCGACGGCGTCCAGCCCGCGATCGTCTTCCTCCACCAGACCGCGACTTCGGCGGCGAGCTACGACGCGCTGCTGCGCACGCTCGATTTGCCCAACCAGCTCGTCGCGATCGACACGCCGGGGTTCGGCGGGTCGTTCGACCCGGAGGGCTGGCCGTCGCTCGGCGACTATGCCGCGATGGTGCTGGCGGCGATCGACGCGCTGGGGATCGCGCGCTTCCATCTGTTCGGCCATCACACCGGCGCGACGCTGTCGATCGAGCTCGGCGCAAGCGTCCCCGATCGCGTCGCCTCGCTGATGCTCGCAGGGCCGGTGTTCATGACGCCTGCCGAGCAGGTCGCGTTCGAGGCCGACTATAGCACGCCGATCGCGCTGCGCCGCGACGGCGGCCATCTGCTCCGCAACTGGCACTATGCCGCGGGCTACAATCCCGACTGCGACCTCGAACTGCTCCACGGCGAGGTGATCGCGATGCTGCGCGCCTGGCGTGGGCGTCCGCAGGCGTATCGCGCGGTCGCGCTCCACGACAGCGCCGCCGCGATGTGCCGCGTGGCAGCGCCGGTCTTGCTGCTGACCTCGCCCGACGATTTCTTCCATTTCGGCTTCGACCGCGCGGTCGCACTCGCACCGGGCGCGATGGTGGTCGAAACTGGCGGCGGCAATTTCCAGCCCGGCGCAGATGCACCCGGTGTAGCACGCGCGATCGAAGGGTTCTTCGCGGAGCGCGAATTGTCTTGAAGCACGATTGGCGGGGCTGGCTTCAAAGCCCTTGGAGGAATCCCGCCACCGCATCGGCCCACGCCTCGGGCTGCTGATCGACGATGTCGACACCCCCGCCCTCGAGGGCCACGAACGCGAAATCGGGGCGGATCGCCCGCGCCGCGAGCGCGTGCGGATAGATGATGTCGCCGGTGTTGGTCAGAATCATACCCGGCTGCGTCACCAGCGCGAGCCGCTCGTCCTGGCGATATTGGTAGGCGGCGTGGTGGCCGTACCAGAACAGCCCCTTCCCGCTCAGCGCCTGGACGACATAGTCGCTGATCCGCGCGAGCGGCACGGTCCCCGCGGCGAATGCCTCGCGGATTTCGAACAGCTCGTTGAAATGCGTGCCGCCGCTATGCTCGGCCCAGTTGAGTTCCCATTGATGGCCGGTCGCCCAATATTTCTGCCGCTCGGCCTCGTCGATCACCAGCGGTCCGTTGAGGATGATCGCGCGCACGCGCTCTGGGAAGAGGATCGCTGCCTCGTTCGCGACCAGCGCCCCGGTGTGATGGCCGAGCACATCGGCCCGCGCGATCCCGAGCGCGTCTAACACCGCGGGCACGATCTGCGCATAATCGGCGATCGTCGGCGTGACATCGGTCGGGTCGGACTGCCCGAACCCCGGCATGTCGATCCCGATCGCGCGAATCCCGCGCGCGGCGAGCGGGGCGTAGACGTTGTCGAACTGTGCGGCGGTCATCGGCGCCTGGTGGAGCAGCACCAGCGGCGCCCCCTCGCCTTGCTGCTGGTAATGGATCTGCCCGAACGGCCCGTCGGCATAGCCGCGCCGCGCGCGGCTCACGCGCCTTCGCGTCCGGTCAGTTCCTGCTCGGCCGGATCGTTCTCGACCAAATTGAGTAGGATCCCGTCGGGATCGCGCATGCACACTTCGGGCTGTTCGCGGTGCGGCATGCGGAACATCTCAGGCTCGGGCGACCAGCTCGCGCCGGCCGCACGCAAGGCGGCGAGCGCGCGCTCCATCGACGCGACGTAGAACACCAAAGCGACCTCGCCGATCCGCGCCGGGCCGGTCGCCATCGGCACCGTTTCGGGCGCGAGCGTAGGGTCGATCTTGAACAACCCGATCATGCCGTAATTGGGGCCCCCACTCTTGACGATGCGGATCGCGAGCGGTCCGTGATCGGCAAAACCGAGGATGCGCGAGGCCGAGGGATCGTCAAGCACGCCCTCGTAATAGATTTCGGTAAAACCGAGCGCGGCGTAGAAGGCGGCGGCCTTTTCGAGGTCGCGCACGAAGATCGTGCCGCGGATGAGCGAGGAGACGGATCGGGTCATACGGGGCCTTTCAGGCTTCGGTCAGTTCGGCCAGCACATAGCTGGCATCGACATGGCTCCAGTCGAGCTTGAGGAACACGCAATCCTCGGCGCGCACCCAGAGATCGGCGGCGGGCCAGGACGGGTCCCAGCGCAGCGCATAATGCCGCGCGGCGAAGCTGCCCGCGGGAACGTCGATGCGCTCCTCGCCGAGATAGGCGACCTCGATCGTCACGGGCCGCACACCCACCGCCTCGTCGCCGTCGGGCGAGATCGAGTTGGTCGCACAGGCGATCGGGACGAAAACGCCGGGCTGGTCGGTGCCGCGCGCGTTGACGATCAGCGCGTCGCCCTGCAGCGGATGCAGCCCGAGATAGGCGAGCGGCTCGGCGAGCGCGAGCCTGGCCTGTTCGACCCGCGCGCCACCGATCCAGCCGTTCAGGACTACATCGTGCGCGCCGACATCGAACCACAAGGCCGCTTCGCGCGCGCCGTGCCGACTGATCCGGCAGAAGCCGTCGAGCGGTCGCCACTGCGCATCCATCGCCAGCGTGACGTCCCGCGTCAGAGCGACGTCGTCCATCTCGCAGAACGCGCGCAGCGTGACGTCGGCGGGCGAGCCGATCAGCTCGAAACGCTCGCGCCCGGTCTCGCGCCCGTCGCCCGCCAGATACTGGATCCGGCCCGAGATATGCCCGGCGCGCATCACTGTCGTCCGGCGCGGTGGCCTGAATGAGGAACAATCATGGGCATGTCCTTCCACGCGTTGCGGCATCAGCCGGCATTGGGGAGTGAATAGGACTGGCGCGGTGCGCCGGGTCGAGCTTGATCCGCTGTGTGATCGACAGGCGGCTATCCGCGGCGCCCGACGCGATGTGTCCGCCAACCGGATAGCACGACGAGCGGCTAGGGAAACGCGCGCCGAAAAGCCTAGCCCGGGTCGCTCGCATCCCGAGCAAACTGGAATGCCATGCCCTCGACCCTCTACGACAAATTGTGGGACAGCCATCTCGTTGCCGATCTGCCCGGCGGCGAGGCGTTGCTCTATATCGACCGCCATCTCGTCCACGAGGTGAGCAGCCCACAGGCGTTCCAGGCGCTGCGCGACGCCGGGCGCAGGGTGCGCCGCCCCGAGACCCATCTCGCGGTCGCCGACCATGCCGTGCCGACGCGCGCGCGCGGCGGGACGATCGCCGATCCGCTTGCCTCGGCGCAGGTTGCCGAGCTCGAGGCCAATGCCGCGGCATTCGACGTGCCGTATCGCCGGCTCGACGGCGAGGGCCAGGGGATCGTCCATGTCATCGGCCCCGAGGCGGGCTTCACGCTGCCCGGCATCACGCTCGTCTGCGGCGACAGCCATACGACCACACACGGCGCGTTCGGCGCGCTGGCGTTCGGCATCGGCGCGAGCGAGTGCGGCACGGTGATGGCGGCGCAATGCCTCAAGCAGACGCGCGCCAAGACGATGCGCGTCGAGCTCACCGGAACGCTGTCGCCACACGTCACCGCCAAGGACGTCGCGCTCGCGCTGATCGCGCGGATCGGCGGGCTGGGGGCGGCTGGCCATGCCGTCGAATATATCGGGCCGGCCGTCTCGGCGATGTCGATGGCGGCGCGGATGACGCTGTGCAACATGACGATCGAGGCCGGCGGGCGGATCGGCCTGGTCGCGCCCGACGAGACGACCTTCGCCTTCCTCAAGGGCCGTGCGATGGCGCCGCAGGGGGCTCCGTGGGACCAAGCGGTTGCCTATTGGCGCACGCTCGGCTCGGACCCGGAAGCGGTGTTCGACAAGAGCGTGACGCTCGACCTCGGCGAGATCGCGCCGCAGGTGAGCTGGGGCACCGCGCCCGACGACAGCGCGCCGATCACCGCGCGCGTCCCCGATCCGACGACGCTCGCCGACCCGAGCGCACGCGCGAAAATGGAGAAGGCGCTCGCCTATATGGGGCTGAGCGCGGGCACCGCGCTCTCGGGAATCGCGATCGACCGCGTGTTCATCGGATCGTGCACCAACGGGCGGATCGAGGATTTGCGCGCGGCCGCGGCGATCGTCGCGGGCCGCCGCGTCGCGCCGGGCGTCACCGCGATCGTCGTGCCGGGATCGACCGCGACCAAGCATCAGGCCGAGCACGAAGGATTGGACGCGGTCTTCCTGGCCGCCGGGTTCGAATGGCGTCATGCCGGCTGCTCGATGTGCGTCGCGATGAACGACGACCGGTTGCTGCCGGGCGAACGCTGCGCCTCGACCTCGAACCGCAATTTCGAGGGGCGCCAGGGGCCGGGCGGATGCACCCACCTGATGAGCCCGGCGATGGCGGCGGCGGCGGGGATCGCCGGGCACCTCGTCGATGTCCGCACGCTGGAGCCGGCCCGATGACCCCGTTCACAACGCTGTCGGGCACGGCCGCCCCACTGCCCGAGGAGAATGTCGACACCGACATCATCTTCCCCGCGCGCTTCCTGCTGATCACCGCGCGCGCGGGGCTCGGGCGCTATGCGTTTCACGATCGGCGCTTCGATGCGCAGGGTGCCGAGATCGCCGGTTTCGTGCTCAATCGGGCGCCGTGGCGTGACGCGCCGATCCTGCTCGCGGGTGCCAATTTCGGCTCGGGCTCGAGCCGCGAGCAAGCCGTCTGGGCACTGCTCGGCCAGGGCATCACGTGCGTGATCGCGCCGAGCTTCGGCGAGATCTTCTACGGCAATTGCTTCCGCAACGGTGTCTTGCCGATCCGCCTCCCCACCGCTTTGGTTACCGCGCTGACCGAGCGCGCAACGGCGGGCGAGCGTTTCGCGATCGATCTCGAAGCGCAGACGCTGCGGGTCGGCGACGACCCACCGATCGCGTTCGAGGTCGGCGCCGAGCAGCGGCTCGCTTTGCTCAACGGCTGGGACGAGACCGCTTTGATCCTCAACGCCAGCAGCGACGATATCACCGCGTTCGAGGCGCGGCAGAAGACCCTCCAGCCCTGGCTGTACGACATGGGAGCATCACGATGAGCGACGATCTGGCCGCCAATTACGCCAAGGCCTATGGCACCCGCGTCGGCTTCGGCGCCAAGCCGGCGCTGATCCTGATCGATTTCTGCCAGGGCTATTTCGACCCGGAGTGCGATCTCTATTCGGGGGTCGAGGATGCGCTCGCCTCGGCGCTGCGGGTGCGCGCGGCGGCGCGGGCGGCGGGCGTGCCGGTGATTCTGACCAATGTCGTCTATCATCCGCTCGCGCTCAACGGCGGGCGTTTTTACGAGAAGGCGGCGCCGCTGCGCTATTTCCTCGAGGGCAGCGCGATGGGCGCCTGGCCCGCGGGACTCGTTCCCGAAGCCGACGAGTTGGTGGTCTCGAAGCAATATCCGAGCGCGTTCTTCGGCACCTCGCTCGCCTCCACGTTGACGGCGGTCGGGGTCGACAGCGTCCTGCTGACCGGGCTCACCACGAGCGGCTGCGTCCGCGCGTCGTGCGTCGATGCGATGTCGCACGGCTTCCGCACCGCGGTGGTCGCCGAGGCGTGTGGCGACCGGCATCCCGGTCCGCACGAGGCCAATCTGTTCGACATGAACGCGAAATATGCCGATGTCGTGAGCGAGGATGAGGTGGTGGCGTTTCTGGGCGGCTTGAAGGTCTAACCGCGCTGCCTCGGCAACGATGGCGAACTGCGCATCGATCATCTCGCTCGTCATCCCCGCCGCGGGCGGCGTCGGTATCCGACATTCGAGATAAATCTTCAAAAGACCGATCTGTGAGATGACAGAGCGAATGCATTTGGTATAGCTATAGGACAAATTACCGCGAAACGGAACTTTGATGGCCGAAATCGACGTCCTGGTAAGTGAGGTTGGCCCGCGCGACGGGCTCCAAAGCATCACCCGCATCATGCCGACCGCGGCTAAAAAGGCGTGGATCAGCGCCGAAGCCGCCGCCGGCCTGCGCGAGATCGAGGTCGGCAGCTTCGTCCCCGCCAAGCTCCTGCCGCAGCTCGCCGACACCGCCGAGATCGTCGCGCACGCCCGCACGATTCCCGGACTGACGGTCGCGGTGCTGGTGCCCAATGCCAAGGGCGCCGAGGCGGCGATCAAGGCCGGCGCGCACAAGATCACGCTGCCGCTGTCGGTCAGCGAGACGCACAGCCTCGCCAACCTCCGTCGCACGCACGAGCAGGTGCTCGCCGAGGCGAAGCTGATCGCCGAGATGATCAAGGCGCTCCCGACGAGCGAGCGGCCGCATTTCGAGGGGTCACTGTCGACCGTGTTCGGCTGCACGCTCGAGGGGATGATCCCCGACGCCCAGGTCGCCCGCCTCGCCGAGTCGCTGATGGCGGCGGGGTGCGACGAGGTCGGGCTGTCCGACACGACCGGTTTTGCCGACCCGGCGGCGGTCAAGCGGCTTATCACGCTCGTCAAAGCCGCGGCGGGCGATGCCGCGCTGACCGGGATCCACCTCCACAACACGCGCGGGCTCGGGCTCGCCAATGCGCTGATGGCGCTCGAATGCGGGCTGACCACGCTCGATTCTTCGCTCGGTGGCCTTGGCGGCTGCCCATTCGCGCCGGGGGCTTCGGGCAATATCGTCACCGAGGATCTGTGCTTCATGCTCGCGGCGATGGGGCTCAGGACCGGCATCGACCTCGACGCGCTGGTCGCGGTACGGTCAATCCTCGCCGAGGCTTTGCCGGGCGAGCCGCTCTACGGCTTCCTTCCGGATGCCGGCCTCCCGCTTGGATGGAAAGACGCAGCATGACGATCATCGGAACCAAGATGGTGCGCTCGGACAAGACCGCGCGCGAGCTGTTCGAAGAGGTGATGGCCAATCCGGCGCGCAGCAAGTTCGGCTTCGGGAGCAAGCTCGCGATCGTGAACATCGATTTCCAGAACGCCTATACGCGGATCGACGAGTTCAAGACCGCGTACGAAACCGACCCGCGCCAGATCGAATATGCCAACACCATCTCGCGGCTCGCCCGCGAGAAAGGCATGCCGGTGATCTGGACCCACGTCGCCTATATGGACGATGCGAGCGACGCCGGCGTGTGGGGCACGCGCACCGACACGCCCGACAGCCTGCAGAACATCAAATACGATTCACGCCGCCATGCGTTCGATGATCGCTGCGAGATCGATCACGCCAGGGATGCGATCTACACCAAGCGGATGCCCTCGCCCTTCTTCGAGACGCCGCTGCAGAGCCTGCTGGTGTGGCACAAGGTCGACACCGTCGTGATTACCGGCGGCTCGACCTCGGGCTGCGTCCGCGCCGCCGCGGTCGACAGCCTCAGCCGGGGGTATCGCACGATCGTCCCGATCGAGACCTGCGCCGACAAGCATGAGAGCTATCACTTCGCCAATCTGACCGACCTTCAGCTGAAATATGCCGATGTCGAGCCGGTCCAGACGGTGATCGACTGGCTGGAGGCAAAGTGATGACACCGTCCCTCATCCCGTCATCCCCGCGAAAGCGGGGATCCCGCTTCTTTTCCCCCGTCGCGAAGAAGCGGGATCCCCGCTTTCGCGGGGATGACGGAAGGGAGGGCAACCATCATGCATGAAGGCGCCCCCGACCCCGAGCTGTACGATTTCTCCCCGTACCGCGGCCGCAAGCCGCTGGTCTGGCCCGGCGACAAGAAAGTCGCCGTCTGGGTGTCGCCCAACCTCGAATATTACGAGATCGACCCGCCCGCCAACCCGCACCGCAAGAGCTGGGCGAAGCCGCATCCCGACGTCGTCGGCTATGCCCACCGCGACCATGCCAACCGCGTCGGCCACTGGCGGATGGCCGAGGTGATGAGCAAGCACGGCTTCCCCGGCTCGGTCTCGCTGTCGGTCGCGCTGTGCCAGCATCACCCCGAGGTCGTCGCCGACGGCGCGGCGCGCGGCTGGGAGTTCTTCAGCCACGGCATCTACAATACGCGCTACAGCTACGGCATGGATGAAGTGCAGGAGCGCGCGATCATCGAGGATTCGATCCGCACCGTGCGCGAGGCGACCGGCCAGACGATCCGCGGCTGGCTCGCCCCCGCGCTGACGCACACCCCGCGCACGCTCGACCTGATCGCCGAATACGGCATGGATTATACCTGCGACCTGTATCACGACGACCAGCCGATGCCGGTCAGGACCGCCAGCGGCGACCTGATCTCGATGCCCTATAGCCTCGAAGTCAACGACCATTACGGCTTCTTCATCTACAATATGAGCCCGCGCGAATACGCTCGGACGCTGATCCGCCAGTATGAGCGCCTCGCCGACGAAGCGGAAAACCAAGGCGGTGCCGGCGGCACGGTGATGTGCATCCCGCTCCATTCCTACCTGATCGGCCAGCCGCATCGGATCGGCGCGTTCGAGGAGGTGCTGCGGCATATCGCCGCCGACGGCCGCGCCTGGATCACCCGCGCCGGCGACATCGCCGATGCCTATCGGGGGCAGATCGCATGAGCCTCGCGCCCGATTATCTCGAATACGCCAAGCGCCGCTTGGGGTATGACCACGACCTCTATCCCTACGAGACGTTGCCGAAGCGCGCGCCGATCGCCTGGCCCAACGGCAAGACCGTCGCGGCGTGGATCGTCGTCAGCCTCGAATGGTTTCCGATTCTACCCAGCGACACGCCGTTCCGCGCGCCCGGGCACATGCAGACGGCCTATCCCGATTACCGCCACTATACCGCGCGCGAATATGGCACGCGCGTCGGCTTCTACCGGCTGCTCGATGCCTTCGCCAAGGCGGGCGTGAGCGTATCGGTCGCGGCGAACAGCGCGATCGCCGAACGCTATCCCTCGATCATCCGCGACGTGGTCGCGGCCGGGCACGAGATCATCGCGCATTCGACCGACATGAACGGCACGATCGCCAGCGGCCTCCCGATCGCGGAAGAACGCGCGCTGATCGCGCAGTCGCTCGACACTCTCGAAGCGGTCGCGGGAACGCGGCCGCGCGGCTGGCATTCGATCGCGCGCTCGCAGAGCTTCAACACCGTGCCGCTGCTCAAGGAAGCGGGCGTCGACTATTGCGTCGACTGGGCGAATGACGAAGCGCCCTGGGCATTCTCGAACGGCCTGATCAACGTGCCACTCAACCACGAACTGTCCGACCGCCAGATCCTCAACGTCCAGCAGCAATCGGTCGACAGCTATGCCGAGCAGATCCTCGACGCGCACGACTGGCTGACCAAGGAGGCCGAAGCGCAGGGCGGCGGGCGGCTGCTGCCGCTCCACCTGACGCCGTACATCATCGGCCTGCCCTATCGCATGGACGCGTTCGAAGCGCTGCTCGCTGAGCTCGCGGCGCGACCCGCCACCTGGTTCGCGCGGGGCGACCAGATCGTCGATTGCCTGGGCGGCCCTTCGTGACCGAGCCCGGCGCTGCGGTCGCTGGAAAGTTCGGCGCGCACGTCACCCGCGCATACGCGCCAAGCCGCATCGGTCAGCTGCACTATCGCATCGCCGCGCCGGCCAAGGATGCTTCGGCGCCACCCTTGCTGTGCCTCCACCAGACCCCGTCGAACAGCGTCGATTGGGAACCGTTGCTCCCGTTGCTCGGCGCGGACCGCGTCGTCGTAGCGGTCGATACGCCGGGCTATGGGATGAGCGACGCCCCACCCGCCCCGCTCACGATCGAGATGCTCGCCGCGGTGATGGCGGAAGTGATGGCGCATCTCACCGAGCACGGGATCGTGCCGCCGGGTCCGTTCGATCTGCTCGGGCAGCATACCGGATCGGTGATCGCGACCGAGCTCGCGCGCGCCTTTCCGGCACGCATCCGCCGTCTCGTCCTGTTCGGGCTCGCCGCCTTTCCGCCCGAGATCCGCGCGGCGCACCTGGCGATGCTGCGCGCCGCCTTCCCCGCCCCCGATGCCACGCTCGCGCATGTCGAAAAGCTCTGGGCGGCGATCGGCGCGCTGAGCGATCCGCGGCTCGGCGCCGAGGCGCGCCACCGCCACATGGCCGAATGCCTGCGCGGCGGATCGCGCATCGCGTGGGGCTATGAATCGGTGTTCGCTTACGACTTTCTCGGCGCGATCCCGCAGGTGACGCAGCCGGTGCTGGTGATGAACCCCGAAGACGATCTGTGGGATGTCACGCTGACCACCGCCGGGCTGTTCCCCAATGGCGAGCGCTTCGACATGCCGGGCGTCGGCCACGGCGTCCTCTCGCTCGAGCGCGACCGGGTCGCCGCCCGCATCGAAGCGTTTCTGGGATGAAACCCACCACCTCGACTGTCCGCCCAGCGACCAGAGCAGGATTGCCGTGGTCGCCGCGTGGCACGACGCCTACGCTCCGCGCCAAACCCCTCGAGTCCGAAAGATGCCCGTGACCCAACATCGGTTACCGCGTACCCCCAAGAAGCTCGATCAGATCCCCGGCCAGCGCGGCCAGGACGAGCAGGCGATCGCCATGATCCTCGCGCTCACCGCCGAGCTCAGCATCGTCCGCGCGCGGCTCGACACGTGCGAGCGGCTGCTGGTCGAGGCCGGTGTGTTCAAGCCCGACGCGATCGAGACCTTTACGCCGGACGCAGCGGCCTTGGCCGAACGCGAGCAATTGCGGACCCGCAGTATCGCCAAGATCCTGCGGCCCCTGCACGAGCTGGCACAACAGGATCTCGCCACGGTGACCGGCGTCGCGCACAAGGAGCAGACAGTATGAGCGGTTGGAACGAAGGTGCCGTCGCGCAAACCCACCCCCTGATCGCCCAGCCGTCGCATGACGAGCTGGTCGAACAGCTCTTCATCCGCGATCTCAAGCTCCACGTGATGCAGACGCTCGAACCCGCGCAGAAGAAACTGGCCGGGGCGATCGTCGCACAGACCGAGACGAGCGCTGCGCCGAGCAACGATCCGGTCGGCGATCTGCGCGGGAAGATGGAGGCGCTCGACAGCTTCCGCACCTGGCTCACCGTCAAGCGCGAGTCGCAGCGCCAGCTCTGGGCCGCGGTCGGCGACAGCGTCGAGCGCCAGGCCGACCAGCTCGAGGCGCTCGCCGATCTGCCGACCCCGCTCGGCTCGGTGACGCTCGACGCAGCGTTCGACGTGCCCGCCTATATCGACCGCGGCGACATCCATTTGATGCCCGGCGGCAACGCGCATGACGACGGCTCGATCCTGCAGGGCGCGGTGATGGACCGCGGCGGCGCGGTCTATATGCTCGGCCGCAACGGCGGGATGCTCAACGATCTGCGCGGGCAGACCGCGATGGCGCATCTGCTGACGGTCTATCCCGAGATCGAGCCCAAGCGCATCCTCGACATGGGCAGCGGGATCGGCACCAGCACCGTCCCCGCCGCAATCGCCTTCCCCGATGCCGAGGTGCACGGCGCCGATGTCGGCGCATCGATGCTGCGCTACGCCCATGCCCGCGCGGAACATCTCGGCGCGCGCGTCCTCTTCTCGCAGCAGAATGTCGAGAAGACGAACTTTCCCGACGGCCATTTCGACGTCGTGTTCAGCTGCGTCGTGCTGCACGAGACCTCGCAGGCGGCGATGGCCAACATCCTCGCCGAGAGCCACCGACTGCTCCGCCCGGGCGGCGTCGCGATCCATCTCGAAGTGCCGCTGATCCACAATTTCGGCGATCTGTGGGAAGAGCTCTCGTCCGAGCTCGAAGCGCAGTTCAACAACGAGCCCAATTGGCGCGGTGCGCTTTCGGCCGATTATGGCGCGCTGATGGAGGCTTCGGGTTTCACCGACGTCAAGGTCGGCTATCAGTCGACCGCGTTCCAGGCGCGCAGCGGGCCGCTGGTGTTCAAGGACACGTCGGACGGCGTGTTCCGCTCGTGGTTCGTGACCTCCGGCCGCGCGTGAGACGACAGGAGCGGGCCGGTCGCCCGGCCCGCTCCCCGCTGAACTCCCATCGCACCCCGTCGCGCGTCAGAACTCGAAGCGCACCCCGACGCGGTAGAGCCGCCCGACGATGTCGTACAACGCCGGGTTGGCATAGGTCGGCGACGGTGCCGGATCGTGGTCGAACGCATTGTCGACCTTGAAATAGGCGGTCAGCTTCTTGGCGAAGGTATAGGACCCGCCAATGTCGAAATAGAATGCGCCGGGCATGAAGTTCTTGTCGATCGTCGGCGCGTTGGTGGTCGAGACCGGGCAATTGCCCGCGGCGCAGACGACATATTGGTTGCCGTAATTGCCATCGCTGAACCACCGTTCCTGCAGCGTGAAGCTGAAATGGTCGTTGGCATAGCTCTGGATCGCGAGCCACTTCCAGCGCGGCGTCGATCCGGTGTTGACGCCTGCCGAGTCGGTCGGCGCGACACCAGGGAGGCCGGGATCGGTGATGAACTCGAAGATGTGCGTCGCGAGCGCACGGATCGTGAAGGCCCCCGGAAGACCCAGCGGGCGCTGCCAGCGATAGCTCGCCTCGGCATCGAAGCCGTCGGTCTTGATCGACGCCAGATTGAACGCCTGGACGTTGATGAAGTTCGGCCCCGACTGGTTGTTGAGATTGTACGCGCTGCAGGTCTGCGGCTGGATGTTGCGGAAGCACAGATCGACGATCTGCGCCGCGCTCAGGCTCGAGATGACGTCCTTCACCTTGATCCGGTAGTAATCGAACGACAGGCTCAGGCCCGGCAGCCAGGGCGGGTTCGAATAGACCGCGCCGATCTCGGTATTGCGCGCATTCTCGGGCTTGAGGTTGGGGTTGCCGATCGCATTCTGGATCGCGACGACGTTCACGTTGCGTGTCGGATCGAGGAAATTGGGCAGCGTCGTCGTGACCGGCGCGGCGAACAGCTCGGACAGATTGGGCGCGCGCACATCCTTCGAGGTGACCGCGCGCAGCCGCAGACCGGTGATCGGCGTCTCCCACGTCCCCCCGATCTTCCACGTCCAGTTGGTGCCCGACGTGCTGTACCCGGTCACGCGCGCGGCGCCGTTGAGGTTGGCACGGCCCACGACATCCGATTTGAACAGCGGCAGGTTGAGCTCGAGAAAGCCCTCCTTGACGTCATACTTGCCGCTGCCGTTCTTGTAATTGCCCGCGTACCAATTGTTCCCGGCAGCGAGCAGCGTCGGGTCGGCTGGATAGTCCGCGGTGTTCGGGCTCAGGTCGGAGACGCCCGCGCCATAGGGGTCGGCGCGGACCGAATAGGCCTCGCGGCGATACTCGCCGCCGAACGCGACGGCGAGCGGCCCCGCCCACAGGTCGATCGGCGTGCCCGAGAAGGACAGGCTCGCAACGTTCTGCGTCATCCGCAGCCGCTGGAACGCCCCCTTCGCCGGCTGGACATATTGCAGCGCCGCCGCCGAAGGCGTCGCCCCGCCGATGATGTTGAGCGGCACACAGCCGTTCGCGCGCGCCACCGGATCGGCGCAGACGATCGCGCCGTTCAGCGAGATCGCCTGGATCGCCTGGTTGAAATGCGTCGAGAGCACGATGTTCTTGACGTCGACCGCGGTCGTATTGAGGCCATGCTCGTAATAGGCGTCATACGACCAGTCGGTCCCGAACAGCCCGAACTTACCCTTCAGCCCGCCGACGAAGCGATATTGCCGGCGATCGGTATCGACCCGCGTGTTGGGCAGCAGCGCGTTGGCGGTGCCGTACTGGAATTGCGTCACCCCCGCGGTCGCGCACGCCTGCTGCACCGATGCCGGGACGAACGGGTTGGCGCACTGCAACACCAGACCGGTCCTGTTCGCGCCATTGGTCGGCTGGTTGTGCGTCCGCACCTGGCCGATATTGACGGTGACATAGGCCTCGTTGTTCTCGGCGAAGTCGTAGCCGATGCGGCCATAGCCATCGACGCGCTGGATCGCCGATTGCAGCGTGCGGCCGGTGTCGGTGTTGCCCGACAGATCGCCCCCGACGCAAAAGCCCGGGAAGCAGCCGTTGACCGCGCCATTGGCGGCGCGCGACGGGGTGCCGTTCGAGCCGTATTGGAACTGGAACGGCTGCCCGGCCTTGTCGAACGCGATGCCCTGCAATGGCCCGGCGGTGATCAGGCCGTATTTGGTGAAATTGTACGGCTGCGCGTAATCGCGCATGACATATTGCGGCGAACCGTCATTGGTGACGTTGCGGTTGATCATCGTCGTCTGGGTGAACCAGTCGCGACCGCTGGCGAGGCTCGTGCCGAAATCACCCGGGCCGACGCCGCCCTCCTTGGCGAATTCGCCGCTGACCACGACGTGCAGCCGATCCTGCAGGAACGAGCGCCCGGCGGCGAGCTGGATGAGCCCCTGCCCGTCATCGCCGTACGTGCTGATGCCGCCCTGCACATTGCCCTTGATGCCGGTGAAATGCGTATCGGTGATGAAGTTAACGACCCCACCGACCGCGTCCGAGCCGTAGGAGGCGGAGGCGCCGCCGTTGACCACGTCGACGCGCTGAACGAGCAATTGCGGGAACAGGCTTATATCGGTGACGCCGGTGTAATACGCGCCGACGACGCGCTGGCCGTCGAGCAATGTCAGCGTGCGGATCGTGCCGAGTCCGCGCAGCGAGAAGGAGCTCAGCCCCTGCTGCCCGCTCGAGGTGCTGAAGGTGTTGGTGGTCGATCCGCTCGATCCCTGCAGCGAGGGCAATTGCGCGATCGTCGTGAAGATGTTGGGCTGCGCGTTGTTCTGGATCTGCGCGACGTCGACCATCGTGGTCGGCGTCGGCGCGGTGAAGCCGCTCGCCTTGATGCGCGATCCGGTGACGACGATATCGTTGGCGGTCTGGTCGGCCTGGCTGATGGCCGCGGCTTGCTCGGCTCCCTGTTGCGGGGCAGGCGCGGGTGTGGCGCTCTGCGCGAAAGCCGGTGTCGCCAGCGCGGCGATCAGCGCGACGGCACTGCCGCTCAGCAGCGCACGATTACGCCGCAGATTGACGACGGATTTGGAGTTCGGACGCAACGACTCTGCATGCTTCATGGATTTTCCCCTCTCCCTGAACCGCCGGTGGCTTGCGCACCTGACAGCGCTAAATGATCCCGCGACGCTGTGTCGCCGCACTACGGTAACGTTATCATCAATGGCTATCGAGACTTGACAGGAGAGTCAATACTCCGACAAGAAACTTCGCAATACGGCGCTGATCGACGTCTGAAACCAATCCAGGGCGCGCCAACGCTCTAGATATTCGACCCAAGCCGGGTATGTGAGCGTTACCATACGATCAGGAGACGGAGTCGCGTGAACGATACGGCACACCCCAGCACGCCGAGGTTGCGGCCGTTCCCCTATCTGCGCTGGAGCATCATCGCACTGTTCGTCGGCGCGACAATTCTCAACTATCTCGCGCGCTCGGTGCTCGGCGTGGCGGCGCCGGTGATCCTGCGCGAGCAGGCAATCTCGAGCGAGCAATATTCGTGGATCACCAGCGCCTTTCAGATCGGCGTGATGTTCCAGCCGGCGATCGGCTATCTGCTCGACGGCGCCGGGCTGCGGATCGGGTTCACGCTGTGCGTCGCGGTCTGGTCGCTGATCACCATGGCGCATATCTGGGCGCAAGGCTGGCCGTCCTTCGCGGGCTTGCGCTTCGCGCTCGGGCTTGCCGAAGGGTCGGCACAGCCGGCCGGGCAGAAGCTCGTCGCCGAATGGTTTCCGGCGCGCGAGCGCGGGCTGGCAGGCGGGATCTACAATATCGGCGCATCGTTCGGCGCGGTGTTCGCGCCGCCGCTGGTCGCCTGGGCGGTGCTGACGCAGAGCTGGCGGCTGGCCTTCCTGGTGGCCGGTGCGCTCGGGCTGGTGTGGTGCGTCGGCTGGCTGTTCTGGTATCAGACCCCTGCCCGCCACCGCCGCCTCAGCGCACGCGAGCGCATCCATATTGAATCCGGGCAGGAGCAACGCCTCTCCGCCGGCGCGAAACGCCAGCGCCTGTCCAAATTGCTCCGTCGGCGCGACCTGTGGGGGATCGCGTTGCCGCGGCTGCTCGCCGATCCGGTATGGGGGATGCTCTCGTTCTGGATGCCGCTCTATCTCGTGCGCGTACGCGGGTTCGACCTGACGCAGCTCGCGATCTTCGCCTGGCTCCCCTTCCTCGCCGCCGATCTCGGCTGCCTGTTCGGCCCCGCGGTGGTGGCCTATCTCCAGCGGCGCGGCGTCGACCTGATCGACGCGCGGCGCTGGGCCTTCTCGCTCGGCGCGGTGCTGATGACCGGAATGGCGTTCGTCGGCATGGCCTCCAACCCTTATGTCGCGATCGCCCTGCTGTGCCTCGGCGGGTTCGCGCATCAGACGCTGTCGGTGACGGTCATCACCATGGCATCCGACCTGTTCCCGCGCGACGAAGTGGCGACGGTCGCGGGGTTTGCCGGGCTGGCGGCCAATCTCGGCGTGCTGCTGTTCACGCTCGTTCTCGGGCGGCTGGTCGATCAGATCGGCTATGGCCCGTTCTTCCCGGTGCTGGGCATGCTTGATCTGCTCGGCGCCATTCTCCTCTGGACGCTGGTACGCAAACCCAAATGACGCACCTGACCAATCCCGTGCTGCGCGGCTTCAACCCCGACCCCTCGATCGTGCGCGTCGGCGACGACATCTATATCGCGACCTCGACCTTCGAATGGTATCCGGGCGTGCGGATCCACCACAGCCGCGACCTCGTCCACTGGCGGCTCGCGGCGCGCCCGCTCGAGCGCGCGAGCCAGCTCGACATGCTCGGCGATCCCGATTCGTGCGGCGTGTGGGCGCCCGACCTCAGCCATGCCCATGGGCGCTTCTGGCTGATCTACACCGATGTGAAGCGCTATGGGCAGACCACGGTCAACGGCGCGACGGGCGTGTCGCTGCGCGATTTCCACAACTACTTGGTCACGAGCGAGACGATCGAGGGACCGTGGTCAGATCCCGTGTTCCTCAACGCGAGCGGGTTCGATCCGGCGCTGTTCCACGACGATGACGGGCGCAGCTGGCTGCTCAACATGCTGTGGGACCATCGACCCGGCAGCTCGCGCTTCGCCGGGATCGTCATCCAGGAGCTCGACCGGGCGACGCTGACGCTGGTCGGCGAACGGCGCGTCATCTTCGAGGGGACCGCGCTCGGCTTCACCGAGGGACCGCATCTCTACAAGCGCGATGGCTGGTATCATCTGCTGGTCGCCGAAGGCGGGACCGGCTGGGACCACGCCGTCGTGATGGCGCGGTCGCGCTCGCTGTTCGGGCCATACGAGGTCCATCCCGACGGCCCGGTGCTGACCGCGGCAGGGCAGCGTTCGGGGCCGCTGACGCGGACTGGCCATGGCGATCTGGTCGAGCTTGCCGATGGAACGACGTGGATCGCCTATCTTTGCGGCCGCCCCCTGCCGGGGCGCGAGCGCTGCGTGATGGGGCGCGAGACCGCGCTGCAACCCGTGCAATGGGGCGATGATGGCTGGTTGCGAACGCTCACCGACGGCGCCGCGCCCGACCCGCATCCGGCGGCGCCTGCTCTGCCGTCCGCGCCTTGGCCCGAGATCGAATGGGACGGCGAATTTGCCGATCCGATGCTGCCCGAGGCATTCCAATGGCTGCGGACCGCGCAGACCGAGGCGCTGTTCAGCCTGACCGAGCGCCCCGGGCACCTCCGCCTCTACGGCCGCGAAAGCATCGGCAGCAGCTTCCGCCAGGCGCTGGTCGCGCGCCGGCAGGAGCATTTCCGCTACACCGCGACGACGCAGGTCGAGTTCGACCCGGTCAACTTCCAGCAGGCCGCCGGGCTGATCTGCTACTACAACAGCACCAAGTTCCACTATCTCCACATCACCCGCGACCAGGGCGCCCGCCAGCTCCAGGTGATGAGCGCCTGGCCCCACGATGGCAGTTGCACGATGACGCTGGTCACGGACGCGCTCCCCGACGGCGCGATCGATTTGCGCGTGGAGGTAGAGGACGACCGGCTCCGCTTCGGCTGGCGCCGCGCGGGCGACATGGCGTGGCACGACGCGGCCGGGATCCTCGATGCGAGCATCCTGTCGGATGAGGCCTCGCTCGGCGGATTGCCCAACTTCACCGGCACCTTTGTCGGCATGGCGTGCCAGGACATGGCGGGCACCGCGATCCCGGCCGACTTCCGCTCCTTCCGCTACGAAGGCAGCGATCCCGGCTGATCGGGCGTTATGCGTCCGATGGCGCGGCGGTCGACTGGCGGTGGACGATGCCATGCTCGAGGATATGGTCGCTCGAGGGCGCCGACGGCGCGGCGATCTCGGCGACGAGCAGGCCGAGCGCCTCGGCGGCGAGCTTGCGCACCGGCTGGTTGATCGTGGTGAGCGGCGGCCACAGCATCACCGCGGCGGTGGTATCGTCGAAGCCGACCACGGTCAGTTGCCCGGGCACGTCGAGATGCCGCCGATGCGCGACCGAGACGACCGCCGCCGCCATATCGTCGTTGCTCGCGAAGATCGCGGTCGGCGCCGACGGTGCGCCGAGCAACTGCTCGCCCGCGACGAGCCCCGAAGCATAGCTGAAATCGCCCTGCGCGATCATCGTCTGCACGTCGCCCGCCTCGCGCACGGCAGCGTGGAAGCCCGCGAGCCGCTCGGCGCTGGCCGACTGGTCGGGATTGCCGACGACGAAGCCGAGCCGCCGGTGGCCCAGCGCGATCAGGTCGCGCGTCATCTCATAGGCCGCGCGCCGATCGTCGATCCGCACGCAGATCGCGCCGTCCACGCCATGCGCGCCGACGCACGCGACGGGCAGCTCGGCGTCGCGCAGCATCTGCAGCACCGCCGGGGACTCGCCGAGCGGCGGCGCGAGGATGACGCCCGAGACGCCCGACGCGACGAAATCTTCCAGGTCGGATTGCGCCGGAGGACGCCCCGCCTCGCCTTTCAACAGGATCAGCCGCGCCCCGCGCACCGTCGCTTCCTCGAAGACGCCGGTCAGGAAATCGCTCATGAACGCCGCGCTCGGGTTCGAATAGATCACGCCGATCCGCAATTCGCCCGAGGTGACCAGGCTGCGCGCGGCGACGTTAGGCGAATAGCCCAGCGCCCGGATCGCCTCGACCACGCTCGCACGCGTCTCGGGGCCGACCCCAACGCGGCCGTTGATGACGCGCGATACCGTCATCGGGGAGACCCCGGCCCGTGCCGCCACGTCGATGATCGTCGCGCTACGTCCGCGCGTCGGACTTCTTGCCAATGCTCACACCCTTGCCGAGCTGTAGATTCGCCTCGCTACCAGCCGGAATGGCCTGCGCCCAGCGCGATCGCCATTCCGGAACGCTCGATCGCCGAAAAAGAGGCTGAGGATCATGTTTACGTTATCATATCCATGTCGCTCGTGGCGGGTGCGCCCAGCGGCAGGCGTAGCGGCCATCGTCGCTAACGAGCTGGCCATCGCCAGGCATGGGCACTTCGTCCCGAACTTGACATCGGATCGCGAGAAAGCGATTTTGTCCGACAAGAACGATACCAGGCGAGGTTTTGCATGTCCGATCACTGTTCCAGCCAGCCGCGCCGGAATTTCCTGCTCGGGGTCAGTGTCGGCGCGCTGGCAAGCTGCCTGCTCGTCGATCCCGCGCCGATCCTGGCGGCACCAGTTGCCGGCACCCCGCCCGTGACCAAGCTCCAACCGTTCGATATCGCCGATGTGACGCTTCTCGAGAGCCCGTTCCTCCACGCGCAACGCATGACCGAGGCGTATCTGCTGGCGCTCGAGCCCGATCGCCTGCTCCACAATTTCCGCGTCAATGCCGGCCTCGCCGCGAAGGCCCCGGTCTATGGCGGATGGGAGTCGGAGCCGATCTGGGCCGACATCAATTGCCAGGGCCATACGCTCGGCCATTATCTGTCGGCCTGTGCGCTGGCCTACCGGTCGACCAGGGATGCGCGCTTCAAGCAGCGCATCGAGCATATCGCGAGCGAGTTGGCGCAATGCCAGAAGGCCTCGAACAGCGGGCTGGTCTGCGCCTTCCCCGACGGCCCCGCGGTCGTCGCGGCGCATCTGCGCGGCGATAAGATCACCGGCGTGCCATGGTATACGCTCCACAAGATCTATGCCGGGCTGCGCGATGCGGTCTTGCTCACCGACAGCGCGACATCGCGCGCGGTGCTGTTGCGCTTCGCCGACTGGGCGGTCGTCGCGACCCGGCCGCTGAGCGACGCGCAGTTCGAGACCATGCTCGAGACCGAACATGGCGGGATGAGCGAGACCTTTGCCGATCTGTTCGCGATGACCGGCAATGCCGACTATCGCCTGCTTGCCGAGCGCTTCTCGCAGAAGGCGGTGCTCACCCCGCTGGCGCAGCGCCGCGATACGCTCGACGGGATGCACGCCAACACGCAGATCCCCAAGATCATCGGTTTCCAGCGCGTCTGGGAAGCGACCGGCAAGCCCGAATATCACGAGGCGGCGGCGTTCTTCTGGAAGACCGTGGTGCTCAACCGATCGTTCGCGAGCGGCGGGCATGGCGACAACGAGCATTTCTTCCCGGTGGCGGACTTCGCCGACCACGTCTTTTCCGCCAAGGGCTCGGAGACGTGCGGCCAGCACAATATGCTCAAGCTTACGCGGTCGCTGTTCCTCCACGATCCGCAGCCGGCCTATGCCGATTTCTATGAGCGCACGCTCTACAACGGCATCCTCGCCTCGCAGGATCCCGAGAGCGGCATGGCGACCTATTTCCAGGGTGCGCGCCCGGGCTACATGAAGCTCTACCATACGCCCGAGCATTCGTTCTGGTGCTGCACCGGCACGGGCATGGAGAACCATGTCAAATATCGCGACTCGATCTACTTCCACGACGCCGACGCGCTCTATGTGAACCTGTTCATCCCCTCGTCGGTGGCGTGGAAGGCGAAGGGCGCCGTGCTCACCCAGACGACGCGCTTCCCCGACGCGCCGGTGACGACACTCAAATGGACCGCGCAACGGCCCGTGCGCGCGGCGCTGCGCCTGCGGCATCCGGGCTGGAGCGCAACCGCGATCGTCCTGGTCAACGGTGCGGAGGTGGCGCGGTCCGCAAACCCCGCAAGCTATGTCGAGGTCGCGCGGACCTGGCAGAATGGCGACGTGGTCGAGCTGCGGCTGGCGATGGAGGTCGCCGTGCAACATGCGCCCGCCGCGCCGGACATCGTCGCGCTCACCTATGGGCCGCTCGTGCTGGCGGGCGCGTTGGGCCGCGCGGGATTGGCGCCCGGCGCCGACATCATCGTCAACGAACGCAAATATGGCGATTACAACGATGCGCCGTTTGCGGCGCCGATGCTGACGGGCAATCCCGACAGCATCGCGCGCGCGGTCACTCCCGGGGACCGACCGCTCGAATTCACGATCGCCGCGTCCAATCAGGCGCCGGTGCGCCTCGTCCCATATCATCGCATCGCGCACGAGCGCTATGCGACCTATTGGAAGCTGACGCCCGAGCGCCGGACCGACCGACCGACGTGACGATCCGGCGGCCGCTCTAGCCGACGCCGACGGGGAACCGCGATGCCATCGACCAAAACGCCCTCGGCCTTCAACCGCCGCGAAACGCTGGCCGCCGGGCTTGCGCTCGGCGCCGCGCCGTCGCTGCTGTCGGCCCAGCCGCCAGCGGCGCCGCAGCGCGATCGGCTCTGGTATCAGCAGCCGGCCGGGCTGTGGACCGAGGCGCTTCCGCTCGGCAATGGCCGGCTCGGGGCGATGGTGTTTGGGCGGGTGGCGCAGGAGCGCTTGCAGCTCAACGAGGACACGCTGTGGGCGGGCGCCCCCTACGACCCCGACAATCCCGAGGCGCTCGCCGCGCTGCCGCAGGTGCGCGCGCTGCTAGCCGCGGGGCGCTATAAGGAAGCGACCGATCTTGCCGCGGCCAAGATGATGGCCAAGCCCTTGTCGCAAATGCCGTACGGCTCGCTCGGTGACCTGCTGCTCGACTTTGCGGCGGCGCTGCAACCGAGCGCATATGAGCGCGAGCTCGACCTCGCCACCGGCATCGCCACCACGCGCTACAGCGATGGCGCAGCGCGGTACACGCGCGAAGCGTTCGTCTCGGCACCCGATCAGGCGATCGTGGTGCGGCTCGAGGCAGAGGGCGGAACGCTCGACTTCGACCTTACCTATCGCGCGCCCCGCGCGGTCCGCACACCGCGCGCGCAATTCGGCGAGGGTGCCGCGCCGCTCGCGAGTTCCACCACCGATTGGCTGCTGCGCGAGGACGCGGGCCCCGACAAACCCGGCGTCGTCATCGCCCCAGACGGCGCGCGCGCGATCCTGGTTACCGGCGGCAACGAAGCATCGAGCGGCATTCCGCCGGGACTGCACTACGCGCTGCGCGTCCATGCAGCGGGCGACGGCGCGATCGTCACCAGCGAACACGGCATCAGCGTGCGCGGGGCTCGGCAGGTGACGCTGCGGATCACCGCCGCGACAAGCTATGTCGACTTCCACGACACGGGCGGCGATGCGGTCGCCAAGGCGCGCGCGGCGGGGGTCGCTGCCGAACGGCACGCCTATGCGGCGTTGCGCCGCCGCCATGTCGCCGACCATGGCGCGCTGTTCGGCGGCTTCACGATCGACCTCGGCACCAGCCCCGCCGCCGCCTTGCCCACCGACCGGAGGATCGCGGCGGCCGAGGACGGCGGCGATCCAGGGCTCGCCGCGCTCTACCTGCAATATGGCCGCTACCTGCTGATCGCTTCGTCGCGCCCGGGGACGCAGCCGGCCAATCTGCAGGGCATCTGGAACGAGGGGACCACCCCGCCCTGGGACAGCAAATATACGATCAACATCAATACCGAGATGAACTATTGGCCCGCCGATCCCGCCGCGCTCGGTATCCTCATCGAGCCGCTCGTCCGGATGACCGAGGCGCTGGCGATCCGCGGCGCGAAGACCGCGCGGACGATGTACGGCGCGCGCGGCTGGGTGGCGCACCACAATACCGACATCTGGCGCGCGACCGCGCCGATCGACGGACCGCTCTGGGGGCTGTGGCCGTGCGGCGGCGCGTGGCTGTGCAACACGCTGTACGACCATTGGGATCATAGCCGCGACGATGCCTTCCTCGCGCGGCTCTATCCGCTGCTGCAGGGCGCGTCGCACTTCTTCCTCGACACGCTTGTCGAGGATCCGAACGGGCGCGGGCTCGTCACGTCGCCGTCGCTTTCACCCGAAAACGCGCATCCGTTCGGATCGTCGCTGTGCGTCGGTCCGGCGATGGACCGGCAGATCATCGGCGACCTGTTCGCCAATACGGTGGCGGCGGGACGACGGCTGCGGCGCGACGAGGCCTGGCTCGAACAGGTCGCGGGCGCGCGCGCACGGATCGCGCCCGACCGGATCGGCGCGGCGGGTCAGTTGCAGGAATGGCTCGAGGATTGGGACGAGGCCGCGCCCGACATCCACCACCGCCATGTCTCGCACCTCTATGCCGTCTATCCGAGCGCGCAGATCAATCTGCGCGACACGCCGGCATTGATCGAGGCGGCCAAGGTCAGCCTGCGCCGGCGCGGCGATCTTTCAACTGGCTGGGCGACCGCATGGCGGCTCTGCCTGTGGGCGCGGATGGGCGAAGGCGACCATGCGCACGCCGTGCTGAACGGGCTGCTCGGTTCGAAGCGCACCTATCCCAACATGTTCGATGCGCATCCGCCGTTCCAGATCGACGGCAATTTCGGCGGCAGCGCCGGGATCCTCGAGATGCTGGTCCAGTCGTGGGGCGGCGAGCTTCACCTGCTGCCCGCGCTGCCCTCGGCATGGCCCGACGGCGCGATCAGCGGCTTTCGCGCGCGCGGCGCGCTCCGCGTCGATCTGCGCTGGCGGCAGGGGCATCCGAGCGCGCTTGTCGTGCGCGGGACGGCGGGTTCGACGGTCGCAGTGCGATCGGGTGCCGAGCGGTTCGAGATCACGATCCCCGCTTCGGGACGCTTCGCGCGCGACTGGGGCTAGCGCCTGGTCGGCCGTCAGCCGAGGTGGCGTCGCGCCGTCGGGGCCGACCGCGGGACGGCATCGGACTGCCGGCGGATCAGCGTGTAGTCGACCAGCATATGCGGGTCGGCCAGCACCTCGGCATCGCCCGCGCGCTGCGCGCGGATCGCCTGTACCAGCAGCTCGACCGCCTTGCGCGACATCTCGGTCACCGGCTGGCGGATCGTCGTCAGTTCGGGCCAGATCGTCGTTGCGAGCGCGGTGTCGTCGAAGCCGCACACCGTCAGGTCGCTGGGGACGTCGAGCCCGCGCCGATGCGCGATCGCGACGCTCGCCGCCGCCATGTCGTCGTTCGACGCGAAGATCGCGGTCGGCGGATCCGGCAGCGCGAGCAGCACTTCGGCCGCGGCCAGACCCGAGCGATAGGTAAACAGCCCCTGCTCGATCAGTTCCGGCGCATCCTCGAGCGCCATGTCGGCCAGCGCCGCACGGTGCCCCGCGAGCCGTTCGGCGCTCGCCGCCTGGTTGGGGTTGCCGATGATGAAGCCGATCCGTCGATGCCCAAGCGCACCAAGATGGCGGGTCATGTCATAGGCGGCGCGGTGATCATCGATGCTGACCGACAATGCCCAGTCGGGCGCGCGCCCGGTCGCGACGGCGACGATCGGCAGGCCGGTCGCGCGGATCACGTCGAGCACGGCGGGTGAATCACTGAGCGGCGGCGGCAGCACGATGCCGTCGACCCGAGCACTTACCAGATGCGCGACCGCCGCCTCGGCATCGCGCGCATCGTCGCATTTCTCGACAAGCATCTGGACATTGCTACGGCTCGCCTGGTCGAGGCTGCCGACGAGGAATTCGCTGAGATAGGCAAAGCTCGGATTGGAATGGAGCAGGCCGATGCGGATCTCCTCGCCCCCCGCCAGCGTCCGCGCGGCGGCATTGGGCGCGTATTTGAGCGCGGCGACCGCGGCTTCGACGCGCTTGCGCATCTCGTCGCGAACCCCGCCCTTGCCGCTGACGACGCGCGAAACCGTCATCGGCGAGACGCCGGCATGCGCTGCGACATCGCCGACCGTCGGCACATTGTGCCGCCGCGAGCTGCGCGTTTCCTTCATGCCGATCCCTCTGCCCTCTCCTTCTACCGATAGGCGGAGGTCCGCCGCGGACGCAAGCAAATGCTCGATCCGAACCGGTCCAGTCGCGGGACTGTACGAGACGGCGCCAAGTGGAGAACGCCGCGCCGCGCTGGCGGCAGTGCGGCGGAGCGCGGGTAGGTTGAGCGCCGGCGTCCCCGTTGGGGCGAGCGAGACCGATCGACCATGCCCCCCGGGGACCAACCCGCGTTCGGCGGCGCAGATCGTGCATGGGACGCTGCATCGAAAGCGGCTAAAGGCTCCACCCTATGCCAAGCGATTCCCCCGCCTTCGCACCGCCACCGCGTCGCTCGAAGCGGCGAGATGAGCGGGTCACGTCGGTCGCACGCAAAGCGTGCCGGCCGGACAGCGCGCCGCCGCGGTCCCACTTCCGCCGCCAGCTTGGTCCAAGCGCATGAACGCCACGCTCACCCCAGTGTCCGATCACGGCCAGGCGCAGGTCGGCGCAGGCAGCGCGGTGCGACACCCGAATTGGACGATCGCGGCGACGATGCTCGCCTCGAGCCTCGCGTTCATCGACGGTTCGGTGACCAACGTCGCGCTCCCCGCGATCGGCACGACGCTCGATGGTGACGCGGCGGCGGTCCCGTGGATCATCAACGCCTATCTGCTGCCGCTCTCGGCGCTGCTGCTGCTCGGCGGCGCGGCGGGGGATCATTTCGGGCGCCGGCGGATGCTGACGCTCGGGATCGTGCTGTTCGCGCTGGCATCGGCCGGGTGTGCGCTGGCGCCCAATTTGCCCGTCCTACTCGCCGCGCGTGCCGCACAGGGCGTGGGCGCGGCGATCCTGATGCCCAACAGCCTGGGCATTCTCGGCAGCTCGTTCGAGGGCGAGGCGCGCGGGCGCGCGATCGGGACGTGGGCGGCAGCCGGCGCGATCGCCAGCGCGATCGGCCCGCCGCTCGGCGGCTGGCTGGTCGAGACGGTGGGCTGGCGGGCGATCTTCTACCTCAATCTCCCCGTCGCATTCGCTGCGATCGTCGTCGCGCGCCGCTACGTCGCGGAAAGCGGACGCAGCCCGCAGCAGCTCGACTGGCGCGGGGCTTTGCTCGCGACCAGCGCGCTCGGCGCGCTGACCTGGGCACTGACGTTGTGGTCGAGCCGCCATGCGGCATCGAGCGGAACATGGATCGGCCTCGGCGCGGGGCTCGCGCTGCTGGCGGCGTTCCTCTGGACCGAACACCGCGCCGGCGATCGCGCGATGATGCCGCTCACGCTGTTCGCATCGCGACCGTTCGTCGGGCTGAGCGTGCTCACCCTGCTGCTGTATGGCGCACTCGGCGGACTTCTCGTCTCGATCCCCTATCTGCTGATCGTCGGGGGCAGCTATTCGCCGAGCGAGGCGGGGTTCGCTTTGCTGCCCTTTTCGATCGTGATCGGCGTCGCCTCGCGGCTCGCCGGGCGGCTGGCCGAGCGGATCGGGCCGCGCTGGCCGCTCACCCTCGGGCCGCTCGTCACCGGCATGGGGTTCCTCGTGATGAGCCGCATCGATCCGTCCGCGAGCTATTGGACCGGCGTGCTGCCGGGCATCGCGATCGTCGCGCTCGGCATGGCGGGGGCGGTCGCTCCGCTGACCACCGCCGTCCTGGCATCGGTCGACGATCGGCACACCGGGACGGCGTCGGGCTTCAACAGCGCGATCGCGCGGACCGGCGGCCTGATCGCGACGGCGCTTGCCGGCGCAGTGATCACCGCATCGGGCGCGGCGCTGATCGGCCAGTTCCGGACCGCCGCGCTCGCCGCGGCGGTATCGGCGATCGCGGCGGGGCTGACGGCGTTCTTTACGCTGGATCGCAAGGCCGCGAAGACGGCCTGACGATCGAGCCGGCGCACCGCTAGGCCATCCGACCAGCCGACGTCACACGCTTCGCGCAGCGCTCAGCCGGATCGAAGCCGGGGTGAGCGCGCTCCCGTCGGCCGCAAACGCCTCGACCGTGAGCGCACCCGGGCGACCGGTCGATTGGACGATCAACTGGGCGAGCCCGTTGAACAGCATGCGCTGCGGCGCGGTGTCGCTTTCGAGGCTGTTGGGGTTGCCGTTGCCGACGCCGATCAGCTTGCCCGCGCCCGATACGCGGAAACGCAGCGCGTCGTTCGCGGTCGGCACCGCGCGACCGCGCGCGTCGAGCAGATCGACCGTCAGCATCGCAACATCGCACCCGTCCGCGGCGATCGTCTGGCGGTCGGCTGTCAGGCGCAGGCGCTGCCCCGGCCCCGTCGTCTCGCGCCGCTGGCGCAGCACGATGCGGCCATCGCGGCGGCCGATCGCCTCGATCACGCCGGGCGTATAGGGCACTTGCCATTCGACGTGCTTCAGGCGCGGCATCGGCTTGGGGCCGAGGCTCTGCCCGTTGAGCAGCAATTCGATCTCGTCGAGATTGGAATAGACCCAGACCGAGACCGGCTTGCCCTCCTGCCCCGCCCAGTTCCAGTGCGGGAAGAGATGCAGGCTCGGCGCCTTCCCCCACCACGCCTTGTAGTAATAGTAATAATCCTTCGGGAAACCGCACAGATCGACGATCCCGAACTGCGACGCGTTCGACGGCCAGGAATAAGGCGTGGGTTCGCCGCGATAATCGAACCCCGTCCAGGCGAACCCACCGGCGAGCCAGTCGTGCGCGCCATATTGGCTCCACCATTGCTCAGGCGTCGTGCCCCAGCCGACCACGCCATCGTACGAACTCATCGTATGGCGCGCGGCATCGGTGCGATATTCGCCGCGCGTCGCGATCGCGCTCGACGTTTCCGAGCCGTAGATCGGGCGCTTGGGGTATTTCTTGTGGAACGGCTCGGGGAATTCGGGGTGATAGTTGAAGCCGATGATATCGAGCGGCTCGGACACGCCCGCCTCGTTGTTCCAATTGACCGCCGCGGTGACTGGCCGGGTCGGGTCGAGCGCGTGGCAGCGATCGACCATCGCCTGCGCGATCCGCGCGCCCTGTGGCGCAAGGTCGCCTTGCTGGAGGATATATTCCTCATTGCCGATCGACCAGCCGATGATCGAGGGGGAATTGCGGAAGCGCTTCACCATCAGTTCGAGCTCGGCCATGCCGCTCGGGTTCGAGCTCAGCTGGCGCGTTTCGCAGAGCAGCATCACGCCCATCCGGTCGCACGCCTCGACCCATTCGGGCGTCGGCATATTGTGCGACGAACGGACCGCGTTGCAGCCCATGCCTTTCAGCACCTCTAGCCGGTAGGTCTGCAGCCGGTCGGGCAAGGCCGCGCCGACACCGGCATGATTCTGGTGGTTGCACGTCCCCTGGATCTTGAGCGGTACGTCGTTGAGGAAGAACCCGCGATCGGCGTCGAAGCGTGAGGTGCGGATGCCGAAGCTGACGCGCTCGGCGTCGCGAAGCGTGCCGTTCGCGATGACCTTGACCACCGCGGTGTAGAGGTGCGGCGTCTCGAGCGACCACATCGCAGGGTTCGCGACGCGCGCACTGGTGCGGTAGGTCGCCGTTCCGGCCGGAGCGATCGTCTGGGCGGGTACAGTCGCGCGCGCGACCACGGTCCCTTTCGCATCGACGATCGTCCAGTCGAGCGCGGCATCGGCCGCCACGCGTCCGGCATTCTCGATGATCGTCGACAGGTCGAGCGTCGCGCCGCCGGCACCGGGCGTCGCGCGCACGACCGTCTCCCACGCGCCGAAATGAACAGGGTCGGTCTTTCGCAGCCAGACGTGGCGATAGAGGCCGGCCCCTTCGTAGAACCAGCCGTCGCCGAAGCTCGCATCGACGCGGATCGCGATGGCGTTGGTGCCGCCATAATCGAGGAAATCGGTCAGATCGAAGGCGAAGGGCGCATAGCCATTGGCGTTGCGGCCGATGAAGCACCCGTTGACGAACACCAGCACGTCGCGCATCGCGCCGTCGAATTCGATCGTTATCCGTCGCCCGAGATCGCTCTTGGGCACCGCGAAGCTCCGCCGATACCAGCCGACGCTGGTGGCGGGATAGCGCCGCCCGAGCGGCCGATAGCCATGCGAGCGCAGTTGCGCATCGCCCTCGCCTTTGTCGTCCTGGACGAAGGGGAGTTCGACAGCCCAATCATGCGGCAGATCGACCGTGCGCCACGCTTTGTCATCGAAATCACTCTTGGCGATCTTGATGATCCCGGTCTTCGAGAAGTCGGCCTGGCCAAAGCCGAAATCGAAATCCTTGGTCGGATCGGTGCCGTGACCGAGCGCGAAACGCCAACCGGTGTCGAAGCGCTGCCGTTCGCGCGGTGCCAGCGCGGCTTGGGTCTCGGCGGGCGCGCGTTCACCGCCGCCGCGCGCCTCGCTCGCGCGCGCCGGGGGCAAGATCGCGGCCGCGGTCGGCAGCGCGAGGCCGGCGCCGACCAGCATCCGGCGTGTCAGGGTGGTCATCGTCTCAACTCCGGGCGGGTGACGCAGCGCGGACGCCGCTCAGGAAATCGGCATGGCTCGGTAGCACGGCGGCGCCTTGGCGGATCACGGCGCGCATCCGTTGCAGCTGCGCGCGAACCGCGTCCTCGGGCAATCCGTCGGCGAGCGGATCGTGCCCGCGCGGCATCGCGCCCTGGCCGAGCAGCACGGCGAGCCAGCTCGGCTCGCGGAACAGCTCGGACGGATCGAGGATCAACCGGCCGAGATTGTCGAAGATCGCGAGGCGCTGCGCCAGGCTGTCGGGCACCGCCATCGCGCGCGTGTGCCGCCAGAATGGGGAATCGTCGCGCCGGGTCAGTTTGTAATGCAGGATCACGAAATCGCGGACGGCCTCGATCTCGCTGCGCATCAGGCTGTTGTAGAGGTCGATCTCCGGCGCGGCGAAGCCGTTGCTCGGGAAGAGCGACATCAGCGTCGCGATGCCGCGCTGGATCAGATGGATGCTGGTCGATTCGAGCGGCTCGATAAAGCCCGAGGCGAGCCCGAGCGCGACGACGTTGCGGTTCCACGACAGCCGCCGCCGGCCGGTGGTGAAGCGCAGATGTCGCGGCTCGGCCAGCGCCGGCGCATCGAGCGCGGCGAGCAATTGCGCGGTCGCTTCGTCCTCCCCGATAAAGCCGCTCGCATAGACATGGCCGTTGCCGGTGCGGTGCTGGAGCGGGATCCGCCAGCGCCATCCCGCCGAGCCAGCGGTGGCACGGGTATAGGGGGTCGGCGCTTCGATCGCGGGGGTCGGTACGGCGATCGCGCGATCCATCGGCAGCCAGTGCGACCAATCGACATAGCCGGTCTCGAGCGCCTGCTCGATCAGCATGCCGCGAAAGCCCGAACAGTCGATATACAGGTCCGCCCGGCAGACGCGGCCGTCGGCAAGCTTAAGGTCTTCGACGAAGCCGGTTTCGCCGTCGAGGCGCACATCGACGACACGGCCTTGGACATGCTGCACGCCCTGCCCGATCGCCAGCTCGCGCAGGAAATCGGCATATAAGGCGGCGTCGAACTGCAGCGCGTACGAGATGTTCGACAGCACGTTGCGCGGATCATCCGAGGGCCGCGCGAACTTCCCCTCGCTCGCGGCGACCGCGGGCAGCGAATATTCCGACCACGCCCCCTCGCGCGTCCGCAGCCAATGATGGTGGAAGGCGACCCCGCCGAGATCGGCGCCATAGCGCCCGAAGGGATGGAAATAGCGCTCGCCGATCGCGCCCCAGTCGCGGAACTCGATCCCCAATTTGTAGGTCGCCTGGGTTCGGCGCACCAGCTCGTCCTCGTCGATCCCGAGCAACGCGTTAAATTGCAGGATCGGCGGAATCGTCGCCTCGCCGACGCCGACGGTGCCGATCTCGGGCGATTCGATCACCGTCACAGCCACGCGATCGGCCGCGAAGTTGCGCGCGAGCGCCGCCGCCGCCATCCACCCCGCAGTGCCGCCACCGACGATGGCGACCGATCTGACCGGCCCGTCCCGCATCACAGCTTGCTCCAAAAAAGTGGCGGCGTGCCCGAGATGGGCACGACCGCCATGAGGGGGACGTTCAGATGGCGGCGGCGTCAAGCGCCCGTCGCGCCATCAATAGCGGACCTGCAACCGGACCGAGACGCGGCGGTCGTTGATCTGGTAATTGCGCAGGAGATTGGGATCGCCCTGATAGCTCTTGGCGACCGAGTCCGAGAGGTTCTGGCCGTCAAGCGTGATCGAGGCCCAGCGGTTGAGCTGATAGCCGATCGAAGCGTCGAGCGAGCCGTACGCCTTGAAATAGATCGGCAAGGTCGCCGCCCCATTCTCGCTGACCGAATCGAGGTACTTCGAGCGCCAGTTATACGCGACGCGCGCGGTGACCCCGTATTTGTCGTACAGGGCGATCAGATTGTAGCTGGTCCGCGACAGGTTGATCAGCGGCACCTTGAACTGCGTCTGCGACCCGACATTGCCCGAAGCGAGCGTCCCGGCATCGCTGTCGGCGAGCGTGAAGTTCGCCGCGACGCCGAAGCCCGAGAGCGGCCCCGGCAGGAAGTCGAAGAACTTCTGGCCGGCGACTTCGAAGCCCTGGACGAACCCCTTGGTGACGTTGGTCACTGCGCTCACGTTGAATTGGACAGCGCCGACGCCGGCGATGTTCTGCGTCTGGAGCGAGGTGCGCGTGTCAATGATGTCGCGCAGGTTCTTCCGGAACAGCGTCAGCGCGATGTAGCCGGTCGGTTCGAAATACCATTCCGCCGCGGCATCGAACGAGGTCACCCGCTCGGGCTTGAGGTTCGGGTTGCCCGCGACCGAACCCGATCCCTGATAGGGGTTGGTCACGGCGTTGTACGGCTGGCCCGAATTGACCGTCAGCGGCGTGCTGTTCGACCCGTTGTAATTGGGCGACAGCGTGAAGGTCGGGTTGAGCTGCGCGAAGGTCGGGCGGAAGATGTTCTTCGAGAAAGCGAAACGCGCCTGCAGCTTGGGTGTGACGTGCAGCCGGAGGTTCACGCTCGGCAGGAAGGTGTCGTAGCTGCGACCGCCATTATACGGCTGGACCACCGAGGTGCTGGTCGAATCGGTCGCGCCCGCGGTGCGATAGGTCAGGATCTGAAAACCTGACGCCGACGCGTCGGTCTTGACGTAGCGCAGGCCGACATTGCCATCGAGATCCATGCCGCCGAGATGCGTGCCGAACGCGGCGCGCGCATAGGCCGAATAGTCCTTCTCGCTGACCCGGCTGGTGGTCGATTGCGTCGGATCGTCGAGCGAACCGAAGGCGGCATTCTGGCCGCTGATCGCCTTGATATGCGCGAACGCCGAGTCCGGATGGAGTGCATCGTACAGGTTCCACTGCAGAATCGGCCCGAACACCGAGTTCGACGCAGTCCCGCGCAGCAGCGTCGCCTGCCCCGGATTGTTCTCGACCACCTCGGGGTGCGCCGACACGAGATAGCAACTCGCCGCGGTCGAATAATTCGCGCAGGTCCCGCCGATCGTCGTCCAGTTGTTGACGTTGGTATCGCGGTTGATCGCGGTCTTGCTGCTGTAGCGCACGCCCGCGCTCAGCGACTTGAGGAAACCGCCGTCGTCGAAATCCCAGGTCAGGTCGAGCCGTGGCGTATTGCCGATCGCCGAGTTGCTGATGCGATCGGGCTGATACGCGGTGAAGCCGTAATTGGCGGTATTGGCGAAGAAGTTAGACGGTCCACCGGTAACCGGGTCGGTCGCGAGCTGGGTCGGGAATTTGCCGCGATTGTCGAACGCGTAATTGTAGCTCTGGTTGAACAGGCCCGCCACGCCGCCGCTCTTGGTATAGGGCGTGATGTAGAGGTTGAGCGAATCCTGCTTCACCGTCGAATCGATATGCTGATAGTCGAACACGACCTTCAGCCGATCGGTCACCGACCATTTCACGCCCGTCGTGATGTCGGTCGTGCGCGTCTTGCGGTTCGAGCCATAGGTGACCGACAGCCCGCCCGGATTGGACAGCGCCCCCGAGGTCGCGATCCCGTTGGCGACGGTATAGGTTCCGGTCGGCGCGGCGCCGTCGTCCGAGGCGAAATAGGCGACGCCGGTGTCGGTGAACTTGTAGGTCGTGCTCAGGACCTGGGCATAGGCCTCGACATTGTCGGCCGGGCGCCATTGCAGCACGCCCGAGATGCTCTGCCGCTTGCGATCGCCCTGCGCGACGTTGAAGCCGCCGCCTTTCTGGACCTGGATGTTCTGGCCGGCATAGCCGGGCACGAGCGTCGACTGCACCGGCGCGCCGCCCGGATCGGCGTTCGGGCCGTGGATGTTGTAGGGCTCAACCTGGTCGAGATCCTGGCGGAAGAACGACCGCTGGTAGGAGGCGTTGAGCAGCACGCCGATCTCGCCGAGCCCGGTGTGCCAGCGGTTGCTGTAGAGCGCGGACCCGCCCCAGCCCTTCTTCTTTGCAAGATCATATTCGGTGCCCGACACGGTCGCCGCGATGATCCGCCCCGGCGCATCGAACGGCTTGCGCGTGCGCAGGTCGATCGTGCCGCCGAGCGAGCCTTCGATCATCTCCGCCGAAGGGTTCTTGAAGACATCGACGCGCGACAGCAGGTCGGGCCCGACTTCGTCGAACGCGAGGCCGACGCCGCCGTTCGCGGTGAAGATGTCGTGGCCGTTGAGCTCGGTGCGCACTTCGCTAAGGCCGCGGATCGCGACCGTGCTGCCCTCGCCGAGGTTACGCTGGATCTGGATGCCCGAGATGCGCTGGAGCGATTCGGCGATGTTGGTGTCGGGGAATTTGCCGATGTCCTGCGCGGTGATCGAATCGACGATCTGCTCGGAATTGCGCTTGATCGCCTGCGCCGAGGCGAGGCTGCCGCGCAGCCCGGTGACGACGATATCGGCCGGGTCCGCTTCGGGCGGCTGCGGCGCGGCGGTGGTCGGTGTTGCGGGAGGGCCGCTCGTCTGTGGCGCCGGGGTCGTCTGTGCGTGCGCCGCGGCGACACTCCAGATGCCGATCGCCAGACCCGAGACACTCGCCAAAATCCGTACGCTGTTCCTCATCGAATCCCCTCCCTGATTGTCCTGTCTGGACTTGAGGACGGCATAGACGACATCATCACATATGAAAACAGAAATTTATAAGTGCTAAAGAGATACGTTTGGAGGTCGCCGAAATCGGGAGGTGTCGACCGCGCACGCCGAGCGGGTCGGGAAAGCGCGAAGCTCCGACAAATGGTCATTTCGTGATCGTGCGGGGCCATCGCGCGCACGGCAATGCGGCCTCTAAACCGCTGCGGGTGCGCCGTTACGGGCGTTCTGGTTCGATCCCGGCCTTGGCGATGATCGCTTGCGCGGCGTCCGGCCATGCGCCGTTCGCAACCGTCACCGTCTCGACTTCGCGATTGTTGACGTACGGCGTCCACTGGCCGGTGCGCTTTCCGCTATCGTGCCAATTCCCGATCGCGAGATTGTCCATCGCGGTGCGCCGCGGTGCGAGCTGGTCCTGCGAATTCATGTTGAGCCAGACCGCGACGTTGCTGATCGCATTGTTGCGCAGCGTGACGTAGCGCGATCCCTCGTCGAGATAGAGCGCGATCCCGTCCTTGATATCGTAGATATGGTTTTCGGCGATGAGCGCGCCGGGATCGGCGGAGAGATGATAGATCGCGCCGCCATCGGGAAACCATTGCTTCACGTCATGGACGCGGTTGCCGACCACTACGGTATCGCGCAGCGTCGTCGGCGTGTCGTACACGCGATTGCCCGGCTGATCGTAATAGCCGCGATCGGCGGTGAAATAGGCCGCATTGCCGCCGGGATCGTTCGCCCCCCAGCCCCAGCCGATATCGATCCCGTCATACGGCGCGGCCGACACGTCGTTGTGCCAGATCACCGCGCCGCTGGCATAGGTGACGAGAATGGCGGCCTGCTCGCGATACTGCTGCGACACGGTGCGCACCAGATTGTTGCTGATCACCACGTCGCGCACGCCCATTTCGGACCGTGACGGATGGTGCGCATCGGGTTGCACGCCCCCGACCATGATCGCCCCGCCAGCGAGATCGGTGAAGCGCGACCGGCGCACCTCGATCGCGCTGGTGCCCAGCCCGATCCCGCTGGCATTGGCGTCGGGATTGTTGCCGATCCCGAGCGCGATCTGGCCGAGCTCGGTGAATTCGTCATGATCGAACACGATCCGCGTCGCCGCGGCGACCTGGATCGCTGCGGGCTGCTGGCGCCAGCGGTTGCGCATCGCCTCGAACCCACGGCAGCCCCACGAGCAATCACGCACCGGATCGTCGGGATAGCCCGGCCAGTCGCCAGCAAGGAACGATCCGCTCTGCTGGCTGGCATAGCCTTCGGGCCCCGAGGGCAGCAGCCAGCTCGTGTGGCGGAAGCTCAGCCCGCGGAACTGCAGGTCCTTGATCGTCGCATCATAGCTACCGGCGATCGACAGCAGCAGTTCGAGCCGCGGGAGCACGACGTCGAGCCGCGCCATATCCTCGCCGGCGGCGGGCTTGTAATAGAGCTTACCCGCGGCGGGATCAGCATACCATTGGCCAGGGTCGCGCACGAAGGCGAGCGCGTTGACGAAGAACAGCGCAGCATTGTCACCCCAGACCGAGCGCGCCAAGGTGTCGTAGCCGACCAGATTGTTGCGCCAGCCCGGCTGCTGCATCAGGATGCGATCGCCGTCGATCCGCGCGACCATCGCATGGCGATCGGTGAACCATCCCGTCGCCTCGACTTCGATCCGCGTCTGATCGGGCAGCTTGGCGAGTGAACGCCACGTCGGATCGACGATCTCGATCCCGCTCTTGTCGAAGCGGAAGGCGGTGCGCGGCGCGCGAACCGCGGCGCGCGGCGCCATATGCCCGCCGACCCAGAGCTGACGCGGATCGACTCCGCGCGGGATGTCGGCCGCCCAGATTCCGCGCTGTCGATCGGCCAGCGTCCAGCCCGTCACCGGCGTCCCGCCCGAGACGACCGGATGCGCGCCCGGCGCGGCTTCCCAGCGCACGGTAAACCCGCGCTGCCCGCCATCCGCAGCGGTGAAGCGCAGCGGCGCTTTCAACCGATAGACTCCGTCGGCCAGTCGCACCGTCACGTCGTGGTCGCCGTTGAGCCGCCGCACCGCGACCTGCGCGCGCGCCAGCGTAGCGAACGGCCTGGCCGCGCTGCCGTCGCCGTCGTCCGATCCGCTTGGCGTGACCGCCAGCACGACAGGGACCGGCGCGGGGCGGCTCGAAATATGGATGGCGTTCGCGCTCTGCGCCTTGCTGACCGCGGGTGGCGTATAGGTAGGGATCGCAACGGGCGAGGCAAGCTGGGCTGCACCCGGAGTGGCGAAGGCCAGCATCGCGACACCGATGGCACGCGAAAGAGGACCGTTCCGCACCATTTGTCTCCCGCTACCGATGGGCCATGCGCCCGCTCCCGACCGCCCCCGCCCTGCCCGGTCACCCAGGCGTTGGGGGAGCTAGGCTTGACGGACCCGGCCCGACCGGGTGATCAGTTGACACAGCCAAGCGGCATTGCAAAGAGTTGCCATGTCCACGCCACAGACTCGCACCGTCTCGCTCCCGCCCGAGCTGGACCAGTTCATCGAAGCGCGGGTCGCGCAAGGCGATTACGCTACGGCCGACGATGCGGTACGTGCAGCGGTGAGCCTGTTGCGCGACGGACGGGCCGCAGGCATGGACTCGGCAACCCCCTGGCTGATCGGCGGCGGCGACTGCGGTGCGCTGATTCGCGCGCGCGACTGGTCGGAAACGTCGCTCGGCAGCCTTGCCAGCTGGCCCGCGCCGCTGCGCGCGACGCTCAACAACATCGTCAATTCACCGGTCGCCAAGGTGCTGATGTGGGGCCCCGACCATGTCATGCTCTATAACGACGGCTACAGCGCGATCGCCGGCGATAACCATCCCCGCGCGCTCGGCGGCAGGGTGCGCGAGATTTGGCCCGAGATCTGGGATTTCAACCGCGAGATCCTGGCGGCCGGCTTTCGCGGCGAGGTTCAGGCGCTGCGCGACCAGACGATGGTGCTCCACCGCTACGGCGCGCCCGAAGCGGTGGTGTTCGATCTGTTCTACACCCCGGTCTATGACGATGTCGGCCAGGTCGGCGGGGTGATGTGTACCGTCGTCGAGAATACCGAGAAGGTCGCGGCTCAACGTCAGCTCGCCTGGCGCGAAGCCGAGCTGCGCACGATCACCGACGCGATGCCGATCCTCATCTCCTATATCGATCGCGACCAGATCTATCGCTTCGCCAACAGCTATTACGAAGCCTGGACCGGCCGACCGCGCAGCGAGATCATCGGCCGGTCGGTCCGCCAGGTGATGGGCGACAAACTCTACCGCCGACGCGCGCCGCTGATCGAACGCGCGCTCGCCGGCGAAGATATCTCCGTCGATGACGTGATGCCGCATGCCGATGGCGCCCGGCGCGCCGAAATCCGCTATATTCCGCGCGTCGAAGCCGATGGTTCGGTGCCGGGCTTCCACGTCATGGTGTTCGATATCGAGGAGCGCGTCCGCCGCGCCGAGGCGCTCGAACGCGAAGCGGCGCACCGCGCGCGCGCCGAGGCGCAGCTGCGCCACCTCAACGAGACGCTCGAGGCGCGCGTCATCCAGGAGATCGAGGAGCGTCGCCAGACCGAGGCGGTCCTCGCGCAATCGCAGAAGATGGAGACGATCGGCAAGCTCACCGGCGGTGTGGCGCACGATTTCAACAATCTGCTGCAGGTCGTCTCGGGCAATCTCCAGCTTCTCGCCTTCGACGTCGCGGGCAATGCGCGCGCCGAAAAGCGCGTCACCAATGCGATGGCGGGCGTGTCGCGCGGTGCCAAGCTCGCGGCACAGCTGCTCGCCTTCGGCCGCCGGCAGGCGCTCGAGCCCAAGGTCATCAATGTCACCCGCTTCGTGCGCGGGATGGACGACATGCTGCGCCGCGCGATCGGCGAAGCGATCGAGATCGAGACTATCGTCGGCGGCGGGTTGTGGAACACCTTCGTCGACCCAGCGCAGATCGAGAATGCGCTGCTCAACCTCGCGATCAACGCGCGCGACGCGATGGACGGCCAAGGCAAGCTCACGATCGAGCTCGGCAATGCCAGCCTCGACGACGCCTATGCCCGCATCCATTCCGAGGTCACCCCCGGCCAATATGTCATGCTCGCGGTGAGCGACACCGGCACCGGCATGGCGCCCGAGATCATCGACAAGGTGTTCGAGCCGTTCTTCTCGACCAAGAGCGAGGGCAAGGGATCGGGGCTCGGCCTGTCGATGGTGTACGGCCTGGTCAAACAGTCGGGCGGGCACGTCGCGATCTATTCCGAGCTCGGCGAGGGCACGACGATCAAGCTGTATCTCCCGCGCGCGGCCGCAGCGGAGGATCTCGAGGTCGAGACCACCGCCGGGCCGATCGTCGGTGGGACAGAGACCGTCCTGGTGGTCGAGGACGATGACGAAGTCCGCGCCACCGTCGTCGAGCTGCTCGGCGAGCTCGGCTATCAGGTGCTCAAGGCGGTCGATGCCGGCAGTGCGCTGAGCGTGATCGAGAGCGGCATCCCGATCGACATGCTGTTCACCGACGTCGTCATGCCCGGCACGTTGAAGAGCCCCGAACTCGCCCGGCGCGCGCGCGAGCGGCTGCCCGATCTCGCGGTGTTGTTCACCTCGGGCTATACCGAGAATTCGATCGTCCATGGCGGCAAGCTCGATGCCGGGGTCGAGCTGCTCTCCAAGCCCTATACGCGCGAGGCGCTCGCACGGAAGTTCGAGCAGGTGCTCGCCGGGCAGCGGTCGCGGCGCGGCCCGACCCCGCTTCCCGCTGCCGATCCGGCATCCTCGGCGCGACCGATGGCGTTGCTGGTCGAGGACGATGCGCTGATCCGCGCCGATACCGCCGCGATGCTCGAAGCGACCGGCATCGGCGTGGTCGAGGCGGCGAGCGCGGAGGACGCGACGATGGCGTTGCAGACCGCGGCGATCGACGTGCTGGTGACCGACGTCAACCTGCCGGGAATGGACGGCCCCGACTTCGCCGCGCGCGCGCGCGCGCTGCGGCCGCAGATCGGGATCGTCTTTGCGACCGGCGACGCGGCCGCCGTGGCGGAGCTTGCCGACGCGCGCACGATCGTGCTTGCGAAGCCGTACGACCGCGAGGCACTGACGCGCGCGGTGCGCGTCGCGCTCGGGCGGCCCGACGCCATCGCTGCTAGCGATAGCGTCCCATCGTCACCTTCAGCACCTGCGGACGCGCGACCAGATTGAGCCCGTAATCGGTCTGATCACCATTCCAGACCCTCTTCATGACCCAGCGCCCCTTGTCGAACCGGCCTTCCTCGACGCGGACGACGATCCCGTTCGCCGGGGTGCCGGGGGCGCCCGCGAAGGAAACGCGGACATGGTCGCCCATGACCAGGAATTCATCCGCCGAGAGTTGCGCGACCGCGACGCCGCCGACCGGCTGCTTGTCCCATGGCGGCGCATCGCCCTTGAGCCATTCCCAGTCCTTCATGCCGAACTGCCACTCGCCCCACGCCGCGGTGATCGTCCAGTCGCCCATCCGCGTCGATTGCTTCGCGCCGTCGTCGGGCTTGGCGGCACCCCAGGTCGGCTTCTCGAAGGCGATCTTCGCCCAGTCGCGCATCATCGATCCGACCGCTGCATAGGGCAGCGCGAAGGCGTCGAGCGTCGTTGCCGAAAGATCAGCCGCGCCGAGCGGGTAATTGGCGTACCCCGTATCGTCCATGCCGAACGGCGCGAAGCCGATCGCCCCGCGGCCGAGCGTCGGCCAGAAGAAGCGCGCAAAATCGCGCGTATTGCCCATTTCGGGGACCATCAGCGCGTTGTCGGCACGGGCGTATTGATCGAGATATTTGATCACGTTGCCGCTGGTCTTGTCGTAGATGTCGGGCGCCTCGAGATCGATCGCGGGCGCCGCCGCCTTCCAGATGTCGAGCACGTCCTGCTGTGGCCCGCCGCTCGCCACGCCGTAGGGATCGGGGACGTTCGAGGGACCCGAAAGCGAGGCGTTAACGTACATCGGCAGCGGCTTGATCGCCTTGCCCGCTGCCGCGATCGCGTTGACGTAGCTGCCGACATACCAGGTGTTGAACGCGCGGTCGGCCTGCGCGCCGAACGCCGCGCTCCAGCTGCCGGTCTTGTGGACGCGCTGCGCGAGCGCGGCGGGGATCGGCTTGGCGAACAGCGCATTGCCGGTCGCCGAGAAATCACGCGGGTTCTTGTAGCTGCCGGTCTCGTTCTCGACCTGCACCATGATGACGGTGTTCTGCGGATCGTGATCGCGCAGATAGGTCATCAGCTGGACGAAGGCGCGCTTGTCCGCCGCGAGCGTCGCCGCACCGTGCGCGCTGAGCACGCCGTGATCCTTGCCGTCCTTGGTCTTCATCCGCGGGAAGCGGCTGTTGTCGAGCTTGACCCAATCGGGGGTGTAGGAGAACGACGTGTTCTTCCACGTCCCGAACCATAGCAAGACGACCCGCTTGTCATGCGCGCGCGCCTGGTCGAGCAGCGTCTGCAGGAAACTGAAGTCGAAGCTGCCCTCCTTCGGCTCGACCTGCTCCCACGCGATCGGCACCTCGACGGTATTGGCGCCGATCCGGTCGAGCACCGGCCACGCCGTCGCGAGCGGCTCGGCATAGTTGCTCGAATTATTGACCTGCGCGCCGAGCATGAAGAACGGCGCACCGTCGACGATCAGCGCGTGGCGGCCGTTGCGGCTCTCGATCCGCGGGACCTCGTGCGACGCCTGCGCCGACGCCGCCGAGCAGCCGGCAAAGAGCAGGCCGGCCGACAGCAGCGACGCGATCGCGGCGCGACGGGGGTTGGGGCTGCGCATCATCATTCTCCAAACATCTCTCAAATCGGTCCGACGCGTGCGGCTCAGCCGCGTGCGGGCTCGAGCGTCACCAGCACGACGTCGTTGGTGTCGAGCGGCACGGTGGCGGCATAGCGCCCGGCCGCGCCGATCTGCACGACGCGGTCCTGCTCGGGCTTGTCCTGCGTCACCGCCTGCAACTGCGCGACTTGCGCAGCGCTCAGCGCATTGGGCAGGCCCATGTCGATATAGGCCGAATAGGCATCGTTATGGCGATAGCCGGTGCGATAGGTCCGCAGCCGATAGCGGCCCGGCGCAAGGCCAGCGAACTGCACCGCGGCGGGCGCCTGATGCTCCGTGGGGACGAGCTTGGTATAGAACGGCCGGTTGCTGAGCTTCTGGTCGGGCTGGTGCCAGTCCCACACGACGACGCTGGTCCGCCGCCCCTCGGTCGCCGCCCAGCTGTTGGCATCGACGGTAGGCACAGCCTTGCCGCGCAGCGCGTTGAGATATTTGTAGGCGAACCACGCCGGCTTGCGGATGCCCTGCGGGTTCATCAGGCCAAAGCCGCCCTGGAACGGCGCGGTCGGCGGGCCCGGCTCCTCGAACAGATCGCTATAGGTCCAATAGCTCATGCCCTGGACGCTGCCCTCGACCGCCTTCAATTTGCTCAGGATATAGGGCGCGCTGACATAGCTGTCGTGGACCGGGTCGCGCGGGGTGTAGCTCGTGCTCCACTCGGTAAAAAAGAGCGGCAGCTTCGGGAAGGGCGATGCCGCGATCTCGGCGCGGACCTTGCGGACATCGGCGATGATCGCGTCGGGCGCGGGCGACAGCTTGGTGTCGCTCTTGCCCTGTTCGTCGAGGAAACCACCCTCGACGCCATAGGTGTGCGTCGTGACGAAATCGACCGGCGCACCGCTCTTGGCGACATGCTCGAGGAATTCGGGCACCCAGGCCGCGCCCGCGGTCGACGGGCCGCCGACGCGCAGCCCCGGATCGACCTTATTCAGAGTGCGTGCGGTAACGTCGTACAGCTCGAAATAGGCCGGCTTGTCGGCCTTCTCCCAAAAACCGTCGAGGTTGGGCTCGTTCCAAACCTCGAAATACCAGCTGCGGACTTCGGCAGCGCCGTACCGCTGCTGCAGATGCCGCGCGAAAGCGTCGATCAGCGATGCCCAGCCGTCGAGCCGCGGATGCGAAGTGTTGCCCTTCCAATAGAAGATCGTCAGGTCCGAGGTCTTGAGCGCGTCCGGCGTGAAGCCGAGCTCGACGAACGGCTTGATGTTCCGCCGCAGCATGTCGTCATACAGGCGGTCGATCCCGGTCCAGTCATACACCGTCTTCCCGTTTTCGACGCGCACCGTCTTGAGCACGTCGTGGAAGATCGCGTGGAAACGGAGATAGCGAAAACCGAGCTCGTCGGTCGCTGTCTTGAGCTGCGCCTGACTGTCGGCGCGCATCAGCGTGCCCGGATAATCCGAGCCGACCGAGAGATCGTAGAAGCGATCGACTGGCCCCTGCGCCTTCGCGACATCGACGCTGACCACCCGCTCCGGGGCAGCGAGCGCCGGTTGCACCGCGACCGTCGCGGCGAGCATCGCCAGACCCAGACCAGCCGGCATTGCGCTTACATCTTTTCGCATCGGATCCCCTCGCTCATGGCGCTATCGTATTCCTGAAGCCGCATAGGCGCTTACTGAACGCATGAAAACTCATGTTTATAAGCGCAAACCAGCTTTAGGATGTGCGGTGATTCGGAACGCTATTGCTCCCCGAAGCCGCACGCAGCTTGCATTGAAGAGAATTCTATTGCACCTGTGAAATCCATTGTCACGGTCGTAATGCCGGAGAGGACGCGTACATCATGCCCACTTTCAGCAAGCGCGAGCTATTGTACGGTCCGCTCGCCGCGCTCGGCGCCGGTGCGCTGAGCCGGGTCGTTCCGGCGGCGGCGGCAGCCCCCCGCGGCGCGGCAGGTTCGCTTCGCAAGGGCAAATTCGATGCGACGCACGCATCGCTGTCGACCTACACCACGCCCGACTGGTTCAAGGATGCGAAGTTCGGCATCTGGTCGCATTGGGGGCCGCAGGCGGTGCCGGCCCGCGGCGACTGGTACGCGCGCTGGATGTATGTGCCGGGCCATCCGCATTACGACCATCACCTCAAGACCTACGGCCATCCGTCGGAAAAGGGCTATAAGGACATCATTCCGCTCTGGAAGGCGGAACGGTGGGAGCCCGAGGCGCTGATGGCGCGCTACGCCAAGGCCGGTGCGAAATATTTCGTGTCGATGGGCGTCCATCACGACAATTTCGATCTGTGGAATTCGAAGCACAACCGCTGGAACGCGGTGGTGATGGGCCCGAAGCGCGACGTCGTCGGGACGTGGCAGGCTGCAGCCAAGCGCCATGGCCTGCGCTTCGGCGTCTCCGAACATCTCGGTGCGAGCCACAATTGGTGGTATCCCAACCATGGCTACGACCAGTTCTGGCCCAAGCTCGGTATTCCCTATGACGGCGCCAATCCCGCCTATGCCGATCTCTATCACAACAATCGCACCGAGCCGTTCATCGACACCAAGGCGAGCTGGTACACCACCGACCCGGCCTATCATCAGATGTGGCTCAAGCGGATCACCGACCTGATCGACGGCTATCAGCCCGATCTGCTCTATTCCGACGGCGGCCTGCCGTTCGGCGAAGTCGGGCGCAGCATGGTCGCGCACCTCTACAACACCAGCATCGCACGCACCGGGCGGCTCGAGGCGGTGTACAATTGCAAGGATGCCGGCACCGGCGAGTTCTTCAAGGAGGGCATGGTACAGGACGTCGAGCGCGGCGTGCTCAAGGGCATCAACCCGCTGCCGTGGCAGACCGACACCTCGAACGGCGACTGGTTCTACAACGAAACCGAGACGTACAAGACGTCGAACCAGATCGTCACGATGCTCGCCGACATCGTCAGCAAGAACGGCAACATGCTGCTCAACGTCGTGCAGCGCGCCGACGGGTCATTGCCGCCCGAATCCGACAGCCTGCTGACCGATCTCGCCGCCTGGATGGCGGTCAATGGCGAGGCGATCCACGGAACCCGCCCCTGGACGGTCTATGGCGAGGGGCCGACCGAGGCAGTCGAGGGCATGTTCAAGGAAAAGGCGGACTATTCGCCGCGCGACATCCGCTTCACGATCAAGGGCAAGACGCTCTACGCGATCGCGCTGGGTGAACCGCGCGGCACGACCGAGATCGCATCGCTGCGCAGCGGGTCGCCGCAGGCGCGCGGGCGCGTGGTCGGGGTCGATCTGCTCGGCGCCGGGCCGGTGCGCTTCCGCCAGACCGCCACGGCCCTGTCGATCAACGTTCCCGCGCGGCTCCCGACGCGCCATGCCAGCGTCTTCCGGATCCACCAGGCCTGACGCCCCCATTCGATACGCGATACGAAGGACCACCCATGCATCGTCGCCCTGCCCGCCTCGCCGGTATCGCGCTCGCGCTCGCCATCTCCGCCGGTATCGTGCCGAACGCGACCACCTCCCCGGCGCGCGCTCAGAGCGCGGCCGGTCACCCCGAATGGCCCGGCAAGGGCGCGCTGTTCGTCGGCACCTGCTATCAGCCGATCGACCGGAGCCCCGAACAGATCCGCCAGGACATCGCGATCATGAAGGGCGCGGGGATGACGATGGTCCGGATGGGCGATCTGTCGTGGGATTCGTTCGAGCCCGAGGAAGGCCGCTTCGAGTTCAAATGGTTCGACGACGTGATCGCGCAGATGCACGCCGCCGGCATCCGCGTGATCGTCGATATCCCCGGCCAGCCCGCGCCGATCTGGATGCACAAGAAGTATCCCGGGGTCGATATCGTCAACCAGGACGGCGTGCGGATCAACGCGGCGAGCCGCTATTGGGACAATATCAGCGATCCCGATTATCGCCGCCTCGCGACGCGGCTCGCGCAGAAGATGATGCAGCGCTACGCGCACAATCCGGCGGTAATCGCGCTCGGCTATGACAATGAGATCGGCAATGGGCACATGTCCGATTCGCCCGCCGATCGGACGCGCTTCGTCGGCTGGCTCAAGCAGCGCTACGGGTCGATCGAAGCGCTCAACAAGGCCTGGGCGACGCAACGCTGGTCGCGGCGGATCAACAGCTGGGACGAGGTCGACATCCCCTATGAGCGCGGCCCGGGCCCCAACGAGCGCTATCTCGACCTGCACCGCTATTGGTCCGACGACACCGTCGGCGCGCTGGAAGAGCTGGAAGCGGTGCGCAAGCAATACGCCCCCAATCTGCCCGTCGCGTCGAACTTCTGGCCCAATGCCGGGACAAAGGGCTTCGACTATCTGCGCGCGTGGGACAAGATTTCGACCTACGGCGCGCAAGGCTTCTATCCCGGCGATCCGGTCGGTGCCGCGGTCGACGTGATGTCGAACCGCGCGGGCCACGACACGCCGGTGTGGTTCAACGAATTCACCGCCGGCGGCGGCGGCTATTACGGCACGCCCGGCCGATCGCGGATGTGGGCCTATTTCGGGCTGCTCTATTACACACAGAGCTTCCTCGCCTGGACCTTCAACTCGCACAGCGGCGGCGAGGAGCAGGCGCTGTTCGGGCTGGTCGATCATGATGGCCGGCCGTCGTGGAAGGTCGGCGAGTTCGCGCAGATCGCGCGCGAGTTCGAGACGCTCAAGACGCTCGGCTTCCCGCGCTACGATCCGCCGCAGGTCGCGGTGAACTTCTCGTACCAGAGCTATTGGCTGACCAACCCGCCCCCCGGCCCCAACACGATGCAGGAATATTTCAAGGGCGATTACAGCAAGTTCGAGCAGGCGGCGTACCGCCCGCTGTTCGAGGACAATATCGACGCCGCGGTGATCGATTTCGGCCATGATGCGCTCGACACATACAAGCTCGCCATCCTGCCCAGCGCCTATGTGATGGACGCGCCGACCGCGGCGGCGGTGCGGAAATATGTCGCGGGTGGCGGGACCGTCATCATGACCGGCTATTCCGCCAAGGTCGACGAGACCGGCAAATGGTTCGAGACGCCCCTGCCCGGCCGCCTCGGCGACGTGTTCGGGGTGCGGACCAACGCCTTCTATCGCGCCGAACAGCCGCTGAAGGTCACGTTCAACGGGGCGACGCTCACCGGCAGCGATCCCTATTACGAGATCCTCGAGCCGAGCACGGCGACGCCGCTCGCGACCTTCGCCAACACGCCGCAGAAGAGCCCGGCGATCACGATCAACCATTATGGCAAGGGCCAGGCGATCTATGTCGCAACTGCGCCGCAGTCGGAGCTGATGGGTCCGCTGGTGCGCTCGCTCTACCCGTCGCTCGGCATCAAGCCTGGCCCGAAGACCCCCGCCGGGGTCGTCGCGCGCGAGGTCGATGGCCGGACGCTCTACGTCAATACGACGCAGGCGCCGGTCAGCGTCACGTTCGGCGGCACGAAGCGTGGGCTGCTGTCGAAGCAGGCCTATGCCGGCACGCTGCCGCTGGCGCCGTACGGCGTCGAGCTCGTCCAGTAGCGCGGCGCGTCGGTCAGGCGCTGCGGGGGTCGTCCAGGCCGTAAAAGGCGACCGCGGCGCCGCCGAACAGCTGGTCGAGATCGGCGCCTGCGCGGCCTGCTAGCTGGCCCGCATCGTGGTGCCAGCGGCGCCAATCGTCGCCAGACAGGCGCACGACCGGCCAGTCGCTGCCCCACATAAGGCGCGCGCCGAAGACCTTGACGAGATGTTCGACATAGGGCGTCAGCGCCTCGGCCGGCTGGCCCGGCGCCTGCTCGGTCCGCAAGCCGGAGAGCTTGCAGTACAGGCCCAGCTGGCCAAGCGCCGCGATATCGACGCGCCACGGGTCGAGCGTCATGGTCGCGGCGTCGGGCTTGGCGGCATGGTCGATCACGATCGGCAGACCGGGCCAGCGCGCGGCGAAGCGGGCGAGCATCGGCAGGTGCCGCGGCTCGACCAGGGCATCGAGCCTGAGGTCGGCCGCCTGCATCGCCTCCAGCGCCGGGGTCAGCGCGTCCTGCAATAGCCACTCGGTATCGGCGATCGACTGCAGCATCGGGCGCAGGCCGCGGAGCTTGGGCTGGCGCGCGAGTGCGCCGATCCGCTCGGGCGCGTGCGGATGCAGCAGATCGACCCAGCCGACCACCGCGCGGACCAAAGGCGTGCGCGCCGCCAACTCGAGCATCCAGTCGGTATCGCGATCGGTCGGCTGCGACTGGACCAGCACCGTGCCGTCGAGCGACAGACCGCTGGTCGCAACGACCAGATCGTCGGGACCGAAATCGCGGTGGATCGCGGCTTCCGCAGCGGTCGGCCATTCGTGCCCCTCGGTGGCGAGCGACCAGAAATGCTGGTGCGCGTCGATCAGGCGCGTCACGGCTGCTCGTCGAGCGTGTAGATCCGCTCGGCCTCGACCCATTTCTGCCCCTCTGCCGCAAAGCGCAGCCGGCGCTGGAAGCGGTCCATCAGCGCCTCCCACGCCTGGATCTCCGGGTCGGCCGAATCGCGCTCTGCCTTCCCCGCGGGATCGAAATCGGGCGTCGTCTCCATCATCATCACCAGCCGGTCGCCGACCTGCCAGATCTCGAGCGCGGCGATCCCCTCGGCGCGGATCGCGCGCGAGACCGGGGCGGGCGGGCCGCCGGGGCGATGCCAATGCCGATAGGCGGCGATCGCCTCGGGATCGTCGTGCAGGTCGAGGAGGAGGACGTGGCGCGTCAACGGGGGCTTCGCCTCGCTCACCGACATTCGCCAGCGATCGGCTGTGCATTTCGTTCGTTCAGCATCCTCGTCCCATCGATCTACGGTCCGTTGCCGTGACGGTACACCGCTCGCACGGCATCCGCCAAAGTGTTGCTTTCATCCATGCAAGTTCAGTCGCATAACGCAAGCACTGGATCGCATCGGCCACGGGTCGGCGCGGCGCATCGCCGATTGCCAGCGCCCACACTTTCCTGCGACATATGACGTCGCGCGGCGGGACCGGATGTCCGGCGGCGCGGTGGGGATCAGAAAGGACATTTGTGACGCGAAGCGGACCCAAGGGCGTATATGCCGCACCCGCGCTCGAGAAGGCGTTCGAGATCATCGAATTGCTCGCCGATCATCCCGATGGCGCGCTCGTCAGCGAAATGGCGGCGAGCCTCGGCCGATCGGTCGGCGAACTGTTCCGCATCGTGATCGTGATGGAGCGGCTCGGCTATCTCCGCAAATCGGTCCACACCGACCGCTATACCGTGTCGTACAAGCTGCTCGAAACCGCCTATCGCGCGACGCCGGCGCAGAATCTCGTGCGCGCGGCGCTGCCGCAGATGCAGGGGCTGGCGGCGGCGGCGGGGCAATCGTGCCATCTGGTGGTGGCGAGCCGCGATCACGGCTTGGTCGTCGCCTGCGAACAACAGCCCGGTACGCGCGGCTTCTCGCTGCGCGTCGGCGCGCGGATCGACATCATCACCAGCTGCTCGGGCCAGGTCCTGCTCGCCTATTCGGCGCCGCATCGCCGCGAACAGATCCTCGAGGCGGTCGATGCGGAACAGGACGCGCCGGTCGATCGCACCCGCCTTGCCGAACGCATCGCGGCGATCCGCGCCGTGGGGCATGACAGCCGGCAAAGCCCGATCACGCACGGCGTGACCGATATCAGCTTTCCGGTGTTCGGCTTCGACGGCCGCGTGATGGCGGCGCTGACGATCCCGTTTCTCGAGCTGATCGACGGATCGCAAAAGGTCGGGCTCGACGCCGCGCGCGATCTGCTGCGGGCAACCACCGGGGCGATTTCGGACACGCTGGGCTATCCCGGGGCGCCGTCGGAGCCCTGACGCGCCGCTAAAAGCTCGCGATCGCCTTCAGCACATGATCCGCACCGGCGATCAGCTCGGGCAACCGCTCGGGCATGTCGTCGGCGGCGAAGCTGTCGGTATGCAGCGCATCGATCGGGATCTTCCCCGCCTTGATCGAGGCGATGACATGCGCGAAGTCGCTCGCCAGCGCGTTGCGGCTGGCGAGCAGCGTCGTCTCGCGCTTGTGGAACTCGGGGTCGGCGAACACCAGATCGCCCGGCGCGACGCCGACCAGCACGAGCGATCCGCCATGCGCGACATACGCCAGGCTCTGCGTCATCGCCGCAAGCACACCGGTCGCATCGAACACGGTGTCGTACATCGTGCCGCCGGTCCGCCCCCCGAGCGCAGCCGCGACGTTATCATCTACCACCACGGAGTCGTCGAAGCCGAGCCGCGTCCGCGCATACTCCAGCCGCGTGGCGCGCGTATCGATCAGCATCACGCTCGCGCCCGCCAGTCGCGCGAAGAGCCCGGCGGCGATCCCGATCGGCCCGGCGCCGACCACGAGCACGCGCTGGCCCGGCGCCACCCGCGCCCGCGCGACGGCATGCGCGCCGATCGCCAGAAACTCGATCATCGCCGCCTGATCGAGCGAAAGGCCCGTCGCGTCGATCACGGCGCTTTCGGGGACGGCGATGCGCTCGCACATCCCGCCATCGGCATGGACCCCAAGCACGCTGATGTTGACGCACGCATTGGGCTTGCCGTTGCCGCACGCGATACAGCTGCCGCACGACAGATAGGGGTTGATCGCCACGCGTTGCCCGACTGCGAAGGACGAGCCCGCGGGCACCGCTTCGATTTCGCCGCCGAGTTCGTGGCCCATCACGCGTGGGTAAGAGAGGTACGGATGGCGGCCGGCATAGATGTGATAGTCGGTGCCGCACAGCCCGACGCGGCGGATCCGAACCAGGACTTCGTCGGCGCCAAGGACGGGCTCAGGCCGCTCGGAAACGACGAGATGATAGGGCGCTTGGCACACGATAGCTTTCACGAAGTCGACAGCCTCCAAACTGTGCAAAGCGTCTACAAGGTCGATCTCATATGTACAACCCGGCTTTGACCTATGCAAAGCGCTCGGATGCTCCGAAGCTGTGGAACTACGGACCGGTCGTGGTCGCGAAATGCCCAATGCGGGCGTGCGGCGATGTCCGTAAGGTGCACGCGCCCTTCCCCGTCCCGCGGATCTGACGGCGACCTGCAGGGTTCGGTTCAGGATGTCGAAAGCGATCCGGTACTGGACCGCGGGGAGACTGGAGCGTTGGGATGGTCGCACAAAAGCTGACGACAGATGCGCGCAGAGCAACGAAGGCGCTCGCGTGCCATGGGTGTCTCACGAGAGCTCGGCAGATGCCGCGCCGAACCCACCGTCCGGCTGCCACAGCTCGGGATCGACCGCGGATCGAAGGGCGTAGCCTTCACGCGGGATCCTGAGGGATAAGCGGGTCGCAGTCTATCGCCCGTCTGGGCGGAGCCCATCACACCCGCCGACGTCCCGCCCCCTTTTCAGGGGCGGGACTGAGAAGAGCCTACGCCGCGCCGGCGCCGGCCTTTTCCTTCTTGCCATAGACGCGGATCGGTTCCTTGCGGCCTTCGATCACGTCCTTGTCGATCATCACTTCCTCGACGCTGTCCATGCCCGGCAGGTCGAACATCGTGTCGAGCAGGATGCCCTCGAGGATCGAGCGAAGCCCGCGCGCGCCGGTCTTGCGGTCGATCGCCTTCTTGGCGACCGAAACCAGCGCCTCGTCGGTGAAGCCGAGCTTGACCGCCTCCATGTCGAACAGCTTCTGGTACTGCTTGACCAGAGCGTTCTTCGGCTCGGTCAGGATCGTCACCAGCGCCGGAACGTCGAGATCCTCGAGCGTCGCGATCACCGGCAGACGGCCGACGAATTCGGGGATCAGGCCGAACTTGAGCAGATCCTCGGGCTCGACCGCCTTGAGCGTCTCGCCGGTGCGGCGTTCCTCAGGCGAGGCGACATAGGCACCGAAGCCGATCGACTTGCCCTGCAGACGGTCGCCGATGATCTTCTCGAGGCCGCTGAACGCGCCGCCGCAAATGAACAGGATGTTGGTCGTGTCGACCTGCAGGAACTCCTGCTGCGGATGCTTGCGGCCACCCTGCGGCGGAACGCTCGCGGTGGTGCCTTCCATCAGCTTGAGCAGCGCCTGCTGGACGCCCTCGCCCGACACGTCGCGCGTGATCGACGGGTTCTCGGCCTTGCGGCTGATCTTGTCGATCTCGTCGATATAGACGATCCCGCGCTGCGCCCGCTCGACATTGTAGTCCGAGGCCTGGAGCAGCTTGAGGATGATGTTCTCGACGTCCTCGCCGACATAGCCGGCTTCGGTCAGCGTCGTCGCATCGGCCATCGTGAACGGCACGTCGAGGATGCGGGCGAGCGTCTGGGCGAGCAGCGTCTTGCCGCAGCCGGTCGGCCCGACGAGCAGGATGTTCGACTTGGCGAGCTCGACATCGGCGCCCTTCTGGCCTTGGTTGAGACGCTTGTAATGGTTGTGCACCGCCACCGAGAGCACGCGCTTGGCGCGCTTCTGGCCGATCACATAATCGTCGAGCACGTCGCAGATTTCCTGCGGCGTGGGGACGCCGCCGTCCTTCTTCGAGACGAGCGCCGACTTGGTCTCCTCGCGAATGATGTCGTTGCAGAGTTCGACGCACTCATCGCAGATGAACACCGTCGGTCCCGCAATGAGCTTGCGGACTTCATGCTGCGACTTGCCGCAGAAGGAGCAATAAAGCGTGCTCTTCGAGTCGCCGCCGCTGAGCTTCGTCATTCAAACCATCCTTGGCGCCACCCGGCGCGCATATGCGGAACGTGTATCCTAGACCGTCCTCGCGCAATCCGACAATCACCAAAATACCCGGTGATGTCAGCATCGGGACGTACACATGACGCCCCGATGCCCAACAGAGCCTTAACCGACAGGCTTACGCCGAAGTCAGCGCGGGCGGCGTGCTCGAATCATCGGGCAATGCCGGACGCTTGTCGAAGACCTGATCGACCAGACCGAAATCCTTCGCCTCATGCGCTTCGAGGAAGGTATCGCGATCCATCGCGCGCTCGATCTCTTCGAGCGGCTTGCCGGTGTATTGCGCGTAGAGCGCATTCATCCGGTTCTTGATTCGCTGGATTTCCTTGGCCTGGATCTGGATGTCAGACGCCATGCCCTGCGCGCCGCCCGAAGGCTGGTGGATCATGATCCGGGCGTTGGTCAGCGCGACTCGCATGCCCGGCTCGCCCGCTGCGAGCAGGAACGAGCCCATCGAGGCGGCCTGCCCCATGCACACCGTGCCGACGCGCGGCCTGATGTACTGCATGGTGTCATGGATCGCCATGCCCGCCGTGACGACGCCGCCCGGCGAGTTGATGTACATGAAGATGTCCTTCTTGGGGTTCTCCGACTCCAGGAAGAGCAGCTGTGCCGAGATGACCGAGGCCATGTGATCCTCGACCCCGCCGGTCACGAAAATGATGCGTTCGCGCAGCAGCCGCGAATAAATGTCGAAGCTGCGCTCGCCGCGGTTGGATTGCTCGATGACGATCGGAACGAGGCCGTCATTGATGGGGGCCAGAAAGTCGCCAGTGTCGAACGGATTGCGCATGATGAGCCTTTTAGTCCTTTATGCCCCTAGAACCGCATACATCGGCGCTGCACGAAACGAGTTCAAGCCCCGACCGCTTCGGAGCGGCGGTCGTCGCCGCCCGGCGCGCGGTGGCTGAGATAGGCGAGCCGCCGCACTTCGCGCCGGCCGCGCACCACCGTGTCGAGGATCAGCCCGGTAAAGATGTTCAGCGCCGCAAGGATTGCGAGGCCCACGACGAGCACCGCAGTCGGCAGACGCGGCACGAGATGGGTGTGCATATAGGTGACGATCAGCGGGATCCCGAGCGCCAGCACGCCGAGCGACAACAGCCCTGCAATCGCCCCGAAGAACAGCAGCGGCCGTTCGATCCGGTACAGCGTGACGATCGTACGCGCGATGCGGAAACCGTCGCGATAGGTGCTGAGCTTCGATTCGGACCCCTCGGGGCGCGCGAAATACGCGGTCTCGATCTCGCCGACCGGCATCTTGAGCTCGAGTGCGTGGACGCTGATCTCGGTCTCGATCTCGAACCCTGAGGAGAGCACCGGGAAGCTCTTGACGAAACGCCGCGAGAAGACGCGATAGCCCGAGAAGATGTCGGTGAAACTGCGCCCGAAGAGCTGGGCGAGCATGCCCGTCATCGCGCGGTTGCCGAGCACGTGTCCGCGGCGATACGCGGCGGTGATCTGCGTCACGCGACTGCCGACGACCATGTCGAGCTGTTCGTCGAGCAAGCGATCGACCAAGGCGGGCGCGGCAGCGGCGTCATAGGTCGCATCGCCATCGGCCATGACATAGATATCGGCATCGACATCGGCGAACATGCGGCGGACGACGTTGCCCTTGCCCTGCATCCGCTCGGTCCGGACGATCGCGCCGGCGGTGCGCGCAACCGCGACGGTGTCGTCGCGGCTGTTATTGTCATAGACGTAGATCGTCGCATCGGGGAGCGCGGCGCGGAAAGCCGCGACGGTCTGCGCGATGGCGGTGCCTTCGTTGTAGCAGGGCAGCAGGACGGCGATACGTGGTGTCATGGCCGAGCCTTAGGTCCGAATTGCGATCGGTTCGACTGTTTTGTGCGCCGCATGCGGCGGGCATAAAAAAAGCCCCTCCCCTTTAGGGGAGGGGTTTGGGGGTGGGGCAGTGCCTCGCAGAGAATCCGCGCCGGTTACGTCGCCACCCCAACCCCTCCCCCGAAAGGGAGGGGCTTTTGGCTTATTCCGCAGTATCGGTGGCAGGCTTCTTCTTGGCGGCCGGCTTCTTGGCGGGTGCCGGAGCAGCCTCCTCCGCGGGAGCAGCTTCGGTGTCGGCAGCAGCAGCGGCCTTCTTGGCCGGTGCCTTCTTGGTCGCGGCCTTCTTCACCGGCTCGGCTTCGACGAGGTCGTCGCCAGGTGCTGCCGGCTCGATGTCGGCCGCTTCCATTTCCTTGGCGTCATCCGTCGTGGCATCGGCTGCGGGCTTGGCCTTCTTGGCCGCCGCCTTCTTCGCCTTGGGCTTGTGGTTATCGTGATCGTGCGTGTGCGTGCCGCTCGAGAAGCCTTCCTCGCTCTCGATCGCCGCTTCGAGCTCTTCGCGCGTCACTTCGCGGTCCGAAATCTCGGCCTTCTCGAACAGGAAGTCGACGACCTTGTCCTCGTACAGCGGCGCGCGCAGCTGGGCAGCTGCCATCGGCTCCTGCTGGATGTACTGCAGGAAGCGCTGGCGATCTTCGTTGTTATAGTTCTGCGCAGCCTGCGCGATCAGGCGGTTCATTTCCTGCTGGCTGACTTCGACGCCATTGGCTTGGCCGATTTCCGACAGAAGCAGGCCGAGGCGCACGCGGCGCTCAGCGATCTTGCGGTAATCGTCGCGCTCGGTCTCCATCTCGGCAAGCGCTGCCGCAGGATCTTCCTCGTGCGTCGCTTCGTGCTGGAGTTGCTGCCAGATCTGGTCGAATTCGGCTTCGACCATCGACGGCGGCACTTCGAAATCATGACCCTCGGCGAGCTGGTCGAGCAGCTTGCGCTTCATCTGGGTGCGGGTGAGGCCGTTGAGCTCCTGCTCGATCTGGCCCTTGAGCAGGCCGGTGAGCTGCTCGAGGCTCTCGAGCCCGAGCGAGGTCGCGAGCGTGTCGTCGATGACGCTCTCGCCAGCGGTCTTCACCGCGGTGATCGTCAGGTCGAAAGTCGCGGGCTTGCCGGCGAGTTCCTTGGCCTGGTAATCCTCGGGGAAGGTCACCGTGATCTGGCGCTCGTCGCCGGTCTTGACGCCGACGACCTGCTCTTCGAAGCCGGGGATCAAGCGGCCGGTGCCGAGCTCGACCGACATGTCGCTGCCCGTGCCGCCCTCGAAGGCGACATCGCCGACCTTGCCGACGAAGTCCATGACGACGAGATCGCCCATCTTGGCTTCATGACCCTCGGCTGCGTCGTCCCACTTCTTCTGCTGGTCGGCGAACTTCTGGAGCTGTGCCTGGACGGTCGCGTCATCGGCGGGAACGGTCAGGCGCTCGAGCTTGAGCGCGTCGATCGCCGGGGTCGGCACATCGGGAAGCACTTCGAGCGTGACGGTGATCTGCGCATCGTCACCCAGCTTGAAGCCGTCGGCGAGCTCGACCGAAGGCTGCAGCGCAGGGCGCAGCTTCTGCTCGGCGATCAGCTCCTGGATGCCCTGCTGGATCGAGCTGTTGAGCGCGTCCTGCATCAGCGCCTCGCCGTGCATCTTGCGCACCAGGTTCGCGGGGACCTTGCCGGGGCGGAAGCCGGGCATCTTCACCGTCGGCGCAACGCGCTTGAGCTCGGCATCGACGCGCGAATCGATATCCTTCGCGGTGATCGTCAGCGTGTAGGCGCGCTTGAGGCCTTCGTTCAACGTCTCGACAGTCTGCATTTCAGATCTCACGCCTTTTCAGGAATTTGTTTCGCAGCCTCCACGCCGAATCGCGCGAAAGACTGGTGCGGGCGAAGGGACTCGAACCCCCACATCTTGCGATGGCAGGACCTAAACCTGCTGCGTCTACCAGTTCCGCCACGCCCGCAAGGACACCGCCGGTGTGGGGGGCGTCTATACCAGCCATGCGCGCGGGGGCAAGTCGGCAAAGTACGCGCGTGGCATTGCGCGCAACCGGCGGCTAGTTTGCGCGTTAAGACCCCAGAGGAGAGTCCCCATGGCAAGCACGCCCCCGACCGAACTTCCCCCCGTCCCGAGCGAACCGGGCCAGCCCGATCCGATGCCGACCGAGCTGCCGAGCCCGTCACCCGATACCGACTTTCCCAGCCCCGGCGGCGACCCCGGCGGTGAGCCGATCGCGCCGACCGACACCGGCCTGACAGGAGATTTCGCATGAGTGCGTCCGATCCGCACCCCGACAGCCTGCCCGAGAACGACAATGACACGCGCAGCGACATCGAGCAGGCGGTCGAAGCCCGCAAGGACGCGGTCGAGCGTGGCGAAGGCGGCCGTGAGCCCGATTCCTTCACGTCCCCCGGAATGGAAGACGGCGTCGGCGGGACCGGCGGCGTGGTGAAGAACCAGGACGACGACGCGCAGTAGCGCGGGTTCGACCTGACAGATCAAAGGAAGGGCCTGCCAAGCGGGCCCTTTTTTGTGCGTCCGCGCGGCGGCGGATTCGGGCGGGGCGCGGCGTCTAGGGGATGACGGGGCGTTTGCCGTCATGCCTTTGGGGGGCGCCATTATGTCTGTCGCAGAAGTCGCCGACGCCATACCCGCGTCGCCAGCGCCACCACCCGTCGGGGCGCCATTCGGCACCGCCCTCACCCGCCTCGCCGCGCCGGCGATGTCGATCGCGATCCTCGCGGCCGCCATGTTCGAGCTCCACGCGATGGACTGGCACGCGGTGCTCGCGATGGTCCCGGCCAATCCGCTCTTCTGGCTGGTGTTCGTCGCTTTCTATTGCACGCCGATCGTCGCCGAATGGGCGATCTATCACCGCATCTGGGGAATCCCGCGCGCCGCGATCGTCGCGATGGCGCGCAAGACGGTGAGCAACGATCTGCTGTTCGGCTATGTCGGCGAGACCTATCTCTACAGCTGGGCGCGCCGCGCGGGCAAGACGCCGGGGATCGCGTTCGGATCGGTCAAGGACGTGGCGTTGCTGTCGGCCGCGGTCGGCAACAGCGCGACGATCCTGGTGGCGGTGTTCACCGCGCCGCTGCTCGGGCGGCTGCATATCGCGATGCCGCACTGGGCGATCGGGCTTGCCGTGGTCGCGGTCGCGGCGCCGCCGATGGTGGCGATCCTCGGACGCAAATCGGTCTTCCATCTGCCCGGCACGCTGCTGCGCGAGATCACCGCGATCCACATCGTGCGCTCGACCAGCGGCATCGTGCTGACCGCGCTGATGTGGCACCTCGCTCTGCCCGAGATCGCGATGAGCTGGTGGGTCGCCTTTTCGGCGCTCAAGCTCGTGCTGTCGCGGCTGCCGTTCGTGTCGAACAAGGATCTGGTGTTCGCCGGCGCGACCGCGTTGCTGTTCGGCCATCACGGCAATATCGCCACGCTGATGGCGATGATGGCAAGCCTTTCGGTCGCCGCGCATATCGTCACCGGCCTCGCGGCGTCGACGAGTGGCCTCATCGAGGCCGCCGCCGCGCGGTTGCGCCGGGTCGGCGCGTCACGCGACACCCTGGTCGCGTGACGCCAGGCTCGGTCTAGCCGAGCATTTTCTTCAGCACGTCGTTGACGACGCCGGGATTGGCCTTGCCGCCCATCGCCTTCATCGTCTGGCCGACGAAGAAGCCGAACAGCTTGTCCTTGCCGCCGCGATAATCGGCGACCTTGTCTTCGTTTGCCGCCATCACCTCGGCGATGACGCGTTCGATCTCGCCGGTGTCGCTGGTCTGCTTGAGCCCGCGCTCCTCGACGATGGCAGCAGCCCGCTGCCCGGTCTCGAGCATGATCTCAAACACCTGCTTGGCGAGCGTACCCGACAGCGTGCCGTCGGCGATCAGACCCAGCAGTTCAGCGGCCTGGTCGGGGCTGACCGGCGAATTCTCGATATCCTTGCCCGTGCGGTTGAGCGCACCGAACAGCTCCGAGGTCGTCCAGTTGGCAGCGGCGACCGGGGCCACGCCCTTGTCGAGCAGCGCATCGAACCAGCGCGCCGCCTCGACCTCGGCGGTCATCACCGCAGCGGCATAAGGCGTGATGCCGAGCGCCTCATAGCGGCGACGCTTGGTGTCGGGCAATTCGGGCAACGACGCACGGCATTCTTCGAGGAACGCGTCGTCGAGTTCGAGCGGGAGCAAATCGGGATCGGGGAAGTAGCGGTAATCGTGCGCGTCTTCCTTCGAGCGCATCGAGCGCGTCTCGTTGCGATCGGGATCGTAGAGCCGCGTTTCCTGGATGATCCGGCCGCCGCTTTCGATCACGTCGATCTGGCGCTTGGCCTCCTGCTCGACCACCGCCATCACGAAGCGGACCGAGTTGACGTTCTTGGTCTCGGTGCGCGTGCCGAGCTCGTCACCGGCCTTGCGGACGCTGACGTTGACGTCGGCGCGCATCGAGCCTTCTTCCATGTTGCCGTCGCACGACCCGACATAGCGCAGAATCGACCTGAGCTTCCTCAGGTAAGCCCCTGCTTCGGCAGGAGAAGCCAAGTCGGGCTTGGAGACGATCTCCATCAGCGCGACGCCCGAGCGATTGAGATCGACGTACGAGCGCGTCGGGTGCTGATCGTGCATCAGCTTGCCCGCATCCTGCTCGACATGGATCCGCTCGACGCCGATCCGCTTGCCAGCAGCATCGGGGTTCTTGTCGTCGAGGCTGATGTCGATCGCGCCCTCGCCGACGATCGGGTGGTAGAGCTGGCTGATCTGATAGCCCTGCGGCAGATCGGCGTAGAAATAGTTCTTGCGGTCGAAGCGCGACCATTTGTTGATCTGCGCGTCGATCGCCATGCCGGTGCGGACCGCCTGGCGGATGCACTCGCGGTTGGGAACGGGCAGCATGCCGGGCATCGCGGCATCGACCAGCGACACCTGCGTGTTGGGCTCGGCGCCGAACGCGGTCGCCGCGCCCGAGAAGAGCTTGGCGTTCGAGGTCACCTGCGCGTGGACTTCGAGGCCGACCACGACCTCCCAGTCGCCGGTTTCGCCGCGGATGGTGTATTTCGTGTCAGTCATAATCTTGGCCCTTCGGCTTCGCGACGGAGTGCGTCACGTTGGCGCTGGCGATCTCGGGGTGATTGGCGAATGCTCTTCGAACTTCGACTTTGTCGCACAGGCACGGCAAACTCGATCAGCCGGCCGATGAACTCCGCGACGGCATCGGCGATGCTCACCACCAAGCCTCGGCACGTGCAGTGAACCCGGCGCGCTCCTCGAGGGCGAGCCCGGCGTTCAAAACGCCCTGCTCGTCGAGCGGCTTGCCGATGATCTGCAGGCCGAGCGGCAGCCCGGCGCCGTCGAGGCCACCCGGCACCGACATTGCAGGAAGGCCGGCCAGCGAGGACGGCACGGTGAAGACGTCGTTCAGATACATCGCGATCGGATCGGCCGACTTCTCGCCCAGTGCGAACGCCGATGACGGCGCCGTCGGGGTGAGCAGCAGGTCGCACTTCGCCCAGGCCTGCTCGAAATCGCGCGCGATCAGCGTGCGCACCTTCGAAGCCTGTGTGAAGTACGCGTCGTAAAAGCCTGCCGACAGGACGTAAGTCCCGATCATGATGCGCCGCTTGACCTCGTCGCCGAACCCATCGGCGCGCGTTGCGGCGTACATGTCCTGCAGCCCTGCCCCCTCGGGCAGATCGCGCAGGCCGTAGCGCACGCCATCATAGCGCGCGAGGTTGGAAGACGCCTCGGCGGGCGCGATGATGTAATAGGCCGGCAGCGCGTATTTGGTGTGCGGGAGCGAAACCTCGACGATCTCGGCGCCGGCGTCCTTGAGCCAGTCGATCCCCTGCTGCCACAGCGCGTCGATCTCGGCGGGCATATTGTCGACGCGATATTCCTTGGGAATACCGATCCGCTTGCCCTTGAGATCGCCCGACAATCCGGCTTCCCACGCAGGCACCGGTAGATCGAGCGAGGTCGCGTCCTTCGAGTCGAAGCCGCTCATCGCCTCGAGCAGAATAGCGCAATCGCGCACGTCGCGCGCCATCGGCCCCGCCTGGTCGAGCGACGAGGCGAACGCGATCGTCCCCCAGCGCGAGCAACGGCCATAGGTCGGCTTGATGCCGCTGATGCCGGCGAAGGCGGCGGGCTGACGGATCGAGCCGCCGGTGTCGGTGCCGGTCGCCGCCGGGCACAGCCGCGCGGCGATCGCCGACGAACTGCCGCCCGACGAGCCGCCGGGCGCGAGCGGCGCGTTGCCGCCATCGCTGCGCCGCCACGGCGAAATGACGTTGCCGAACGCCGAGGTCTCGTTCGACGAGCCCATCGCGAACTGGTCCATGTTGAGCTTGCCGAGCATCCCCGCGCCAGCATCCCACAGATTGGCGGAGACGGTCGACTCGTACTGCGGCGTGAAGCCCTCGAGGATCAGGCTCGCCGCGGTGGTCGGCACACCCTTGGTGCAGAACAAATCCTTCATCCCGATCGGGACGCCCGCGAGCGGCTTCAGCGTCTCGCCAGCGGCACGGGCTGCATCGGCGGCATCGGCGGCGGCGAGCGCGTGGTTGGGGGTCTCGACCAGGAACGCGTTGAGCGCCTTGGCCTTCGACACGTTGGCGATGAACCCTTCGGCGACTTCGCGCGCGGAGAAGGTGCCGGCGCGGACGCCGTCGCGGATGGCGGCTACGCCGAGATCGGTCAGTTCGGTCATTATTCGATCACCTTGGGCACGGTGAAGAAGCCGTGCTCGGCCTGGGGGGCGTTGGCCAGCACGGCATCGCGGATGCCGCCGCCGGTCAGCGGGTCGGCATTGACGACGTCGTCGCGCAGCCGGAGGTGGTTGGGGATCACCGCGGTCATCGGCGCGACGCCGGTGGTGTCGACCTCGCCCAATTGCTCGATCCAACCCATGATGTTGTCGAGCTCGGGCGCGATGCGCGCGGCTTGTTCCTCGGTGATCGCGATGCGGGCTAGGCTCGCGATCTTGCTGACGGTGGCGATGGTGACTGGCATGGCCTGCGGCTAGCAGAGCGCCCGAGGCTTGCGCAACCTATTCGAACGGATCGCCGACCGGAACGCCCCCGACGAAGACGCGGCGGGCGGGTACGGCGCGGATTTCGACCTTGCCCGCCGCAGCGCCAGTCTTGAGCGCGGCGCGTTCGGGCGGCGTGAGCGGAGCGCGGGCATTGTCATCGAGCCGCGCCCACTCGTCGCCGGTCCGCCTATAGCGCGAGGCGCCGCAGCCCGAGTTTAGCGTTCGAACTACAGGCACCGCAAACGTACGCTCGGATTTCGTCTCGCGCACCAGATCTTCGATGCAGCTCTGCGAGATCGACACCGCTTCGCTCGCCCCCGGGGTGTAGAGCAGGATGCAGCCATTCTCCCGATCCGACCGGCATGCCTGCCAGTCGGTCAGCAGCTGGCGCAGCGCGAGCGGCACGGGCACCGCCGCCGGCACGACGCGCAGGCGTTTGACGAGCAGGTCGGCATCGGTCTGCGTGCGATCGTGCTCCGCGACCTCCCAGCGATTGGTCTTGGTCGCAACGTCCTTCGCGCGCGCCGCGATCGCCGGAGTCTTGGAGCGGGCGAGCCGCCGCAGCGCCGCCTTGCCGGAATCGCCGAAATCGAACGCCAGCGCCGCCCAGTCGAATTTCGCCACCGAGACCCGCCCGCCCTCGAGCCGCGCGACCTGATCGGCGGTCGACAGCGTGTTGAAGCTGGCGATCGGCGTGGCGAGCAGGAGCCCGACCACCGAGACGATGAAGGCGAGCCGCAAATTGCTCGGGCGGACGAAGGCGCTCCACCCGAGCCGCCCGCGCAGCAGCGCCACGAGATAGGCGACGCCGTAGACGCTCGCGAGACCGACGAACACCACCGCCCACAAGCGGTCGGGCGTCAGGCCATATTGCCCGATCCGCAAGCCGGTCGCGATCGCCGCGATCACCGCCAGCGGCAGCACGGACAGCGCCAGCGCCATCGCGCCGAAGCACAGCACCGGATTGGTCGCCTCGTCGTCGGCCCCATTGCCGATCACCGCATTGGCGAGGATCAGCGCGCCGATCACGCAGCTCAGCAGGATCGGCGTGGTCGACTTGGTCGCGTCCCACAGTGCGTCGAGCCCGGTGAAGGGCAAGGCGAGCAGGAAGATCAGCAGCCCCGCCCCCAGCACCGGCGCCAGCACCGCGAGCACCGCGGTCACCACGCGCTGGAGCAGCCGCAGCACGCCATCGCGTTCGCGCAGCAGTCCGAGCGCCCCGCCGAAACTCGCGCCGAACAGCAATGCATTGAACCAGTCGTGCCGGAGCAGATCGCGCAGGAAATGCAGCCCGATCAGGTCGAACAGCGCCGACAGCAACCACGCCAGCGCGAAGGCGACCCCGGTGAACAGCCAGCACGCGCCCCACAGCACGACGTTGGTCCACGCCTCGCCGTGCACGTCGGCATAGGGAAAGCGCCAAGCGCCCTGGTCGCGCGCGGTCTGGAACAGCGGCACCGCGATCGCGATCGACAGGAACAGGCTCGCGCTATGCCAATCACGCCAAGCGCCCCAGCCGCCGCCATTCCAATAGACGATCAGCCCGGCGAGCGCGCCGACCCCGACGCCAAACAAGGCCGCCCACCACCAGCGCCGCCGCTCGAGCGCGAAGCCGAAAGTGACGGCGCCCGTCCCGATCGCGGTGGTCAGCGCGATTCGCCACGCCGCCGGGTCGATCGCCGGAAAGCGCGGGCCACCAACATCGAGCAATTGCTGTACCGCCAACGCCGCCAGCGCGCCCAGAACCGCGAGCAGGACCGGCCGCAGCGGCCAGCCGCGCGTATCCCGCTCAAATTCGGTCAATTCGGTCATCGCGTCGCTCCCCCGCCGTCGCGCCGCACCAACGCCGTCGCCAAGGCGATTGCAAGCGCCGCCGTCCTGCTGCACGGAAATCGCATCACGCTTGCATGGGCACTGCCGCGCCATGCCCGTGGGAGGTGGACCGCTTGGCGCGCAAGTTTCTCTACATCGTCGCCGTCCTGATCGTGCTCGTGATCGCGGGCGCCTTTGCCTATGCGATCTGGGGGGCCGAGTTGCTCAAGCTGGCGATGGTCCCGCATAGCGCTTTCGTCGCGCAGCCACGCGAACCCGCCGCCGCCTATCGCCGCGCCGACATGTGGCTCGCGCGCCCCGACAAGCCCGGCAATCCCGCTCTATGGCTCCCGCCCGGCTACACGCCGGAGAAGGACGGCAAGGCGGCGGTGTTCTTCATCCACCCGACCTCGTTCCTCGATCGCAACCGCTGGAACGCGCCGCTCGACGATGCCGAAGCCAATGCCCGTGCCGAGCTATTCCTGCGCGCCCAGGCGAGCGCGTTTAACGCGGTCGGCCAGATCTGGGCGCCGCGCTATCGCCAGGCGACCTTCGGCGCGTTCCTCACCAGCCAGGACGCCGCGGCCAAGGCGCTCGATCTCGCTTATGGCGACGTCGCGACCGCGTTCGACGCCTTCGTCGCGCAGGCGGGCAACCGCCCGATCATCCTGGCGGGCCACAGCCAGGGCGCGCTCCATCTGCTCCGGTTGCTGCGCGAAAAGGTCGCGGGCAAGCCGCTCGCGAAGCGGGTCGTCGCGGCCTATGTCATCGGCTGGCCGGTGTCGCGCAGCGTTGACGTGCCGACGCTCGGGCTGCCAGAATGCCGCACCGCCGATAAAGCCGGCTGCATCCTGTCGTGGCAGAGCTTCGCCGAGCCCGCCGACCCGGCGCTGATCGTCGATGCCTATCAGGCGAGCAGCGGCACCGACGGCAAGCCGCGCCGCGATACGCCGATGGTGTGCACCAATCCGATCACCGGCACGCCCGATGCCACCGCACCCGCCAGCGCCAATCTCGGCACGCTGGTCCCCTCGGCCGATCTTGCCTCGGCGACGATCGTGACGGGCCAAGTGCCGGCGCGCTGCGATTCGCGCGGGCTGTTGCTGATCGGCGCGCCGCCTGCGCTCGGCGGCTATGTGCTGCCGGGCAACAATTACCACGTCTACGACTACAGCCTGTTCTGGGCGAACGTTCGCGCCGATGCGGCACGGCGACTGGCGAGCTTCAAGCCATGATCACGACCGACCGCACCGAATTCCGCGCCGTCCTGCCCACTGGCGGGCGGCTGATCGGGCTCGATGTCGGCACCAAGACGATCGGCACCGCCCTGTGTGACGCGGGCTGGAGCTTCGCCTCCCCCGCCCTGCTGATCCGCCGCACCAAGTTCCAGAAGGACAAGCTGGCGCTCGCCGAGATGATCGCGGCGCAGCAGGTCAAGGGCATCGTGATCGGCCTGCCGCTGAACCTCAACGACGGCAGCGAGAGCCCGCGCAGCCAGTCGAGCCGCGCGTTTGCGCGCAACATGGCCGATCTCGGGCTGCCCATCTTCCTGCAGGACGAGCGCTGGTCGACCGTCGCGGTGACGCGCACGCTGATCGAACAGGACGCGAGCCGCGCCAAGCGCGCCGAGCTCGTCGACAAGATGGCCGCGGCCTATATCCTGCAGGGCGCGATCGACGCGCTCGTGGCGATCTAGCCGCTACAGCCCTTCCGCCACCCAATGCGCGTTCGACACGCGCCGCGCGAGCGTCCAGGCCTGGCCACGGATATCGGGCACCGCGACGATCTCCCAGAAGGCGCCGCGCGTCATCGGACCGATCGCGAAGATCCGCTCGTTCGCCGCGCCGTCAGCGCCGAGCGTGCGCATCTGGGCATCGACGTCGATCCCGAGCCGTGCCGGATCGGGGCGGATCACGCCGCGCGTCACCAGCGCCTGCAGCACGGGCTCGCGCGCTCGCGCCAGGTCACCCTGCGGTCCGGTACAGTTTATGATCCGCTGGACGACCCGCTGCTCGGCGGCATCCGCACCCCGCGGACGCCAGCGCACCGCGACGCCGTCGGGACCCGCCTCGGTCGCTTCGATCTTGCCCGCGACGATCTCGAGCCGCCCGCTTGATCGCAGCGCGGCGAGCCGCGCCGCGACGTCGGGCGCGAGGCGATGGCGGTGGATGTCCCACCAGGGCCGCGCATGGCGGATGAAGCGGGCGCGTTCGGCGGGCGAGGCTGCGCGCCACATGTCCTGCGTGAACGGCCGCAATTCATCGATCGCACTGCGCCAGCCGATCTCCGCGGCGCGCGTCCGCAGCGTGCGAACCAGCGCCGACAGGACCGGCGCCGGCCGATCCTTGATCGCGACGAACGGCGCACCCGGCGCGGCGTGCGCATGCGGCAGCAGGCCGCGGCGCGACACCGCCAGGATCCGCCCGGCAAACCCCTTCGCCTCGAACAGCAAGGCGATGTCGACCATCGTCAGCCCGGTGCCGAGCACCATCACCGTATCGTCCGCGCCCAATCCCTCGGTCGCGGCGGGATCCCAGCAATTGCCGGCATAGCACGCGCTCGGCAACGCCTCGGGCGCGATCCCCGCAGGCGTGTGCGGCGCCAGATTGCCGACCGCGAGCACCGCCGCATCGGCCTCGACCTCGCTGCCATCGGCGAGCACGACCCGCACGCCGTCGGTCTCGACCAGATCGACCACCTCACCGCGGACGATGCGCAGCCGGTCGGGATGGTCGGCTGCCGCCTGGTCCAGGAGATCGCGCAGATAATCGCCATAGACGAGCCGCGGAACGAAGGTTTGCGGCCCCGCCGCCAAGCCGCGCGCCGCGAGCCACCCCACGAAATGGCTGGGGTCGTCGGGAAACGCGCTCATATTGGCGGCGCGCACGTTGAGCAGATGCGTCGGATGCGCGGCGCCATAAGCGAGCCCGGTCCCGGGATCGGCCTGACGATCGATCAGCGTCGCGCGCGGTCCGTCGTGGCGCACGAGGTTGATCGCCGCGAGCGACCCGGAAAACCCCGCGCCGACGATAGCGACATGCTCGATCATGCCAGCCACCCGGCCGGGTCGTAGTGCTTCAGACACATCATATCCGCTCCTTGGTCGCACCCAGAACGCCCGAACGCGCTCGCCCCAGCCCGCGGCGGCGAGCGTCGAACGCGCGCAAAGCACAGCTTAGCCGATTGATAGTTTTGAGCAGCTTCAATTCCCATCGCATTGGTGGATTATAGCGTACCAGTCGGAGAACGCTAATGCTGCTTACCCAGGAAGACGTGCTTTCCCCTCTTCCACCGACCAAACACACGCCCGCGGTCGCGTCCCCGCCCCGCCCGGTGGTCGAACTGCCGACCTTGCTGCTCGCGGCCGCCATCTATGGCGGATGGCTCGCGGCGACCTATTGGCACGCCGCGATCCCAGCTCCGCTGCTGCTGCTGATCGGTGCCTGGCTGATCGCCTGGCACGGCTCGCTCCAGCACGAGACTATCCATGGGCACCCGACGCGCTGGCGCTGGCTCAACGACGCGATCGGTTTCGCGCCGCTGGCGCTGTGGCTGCCCTATGCGCTCTACCATCGCAGCCATATGGCGCATCACCGCAGCCCGGCGATCACCGATCCGCTGCACGATCCCGAATCGCGCTATGTCGCGAACGGCGACGGCATCGCCGCGGCGAGCGCGCGGCTGCAAGCGACCTTGCTCGGGCGCGTGCTGTTCGGCCCGGCGCTGGCGATCGGCGCGTTGCTCGCCGACGAAGCCCGCCGCGCGCGGCGCGAACCCGGCGCGGTGGTGCGCGACTGGCTGCCGCATCTGCTCGGCGTCGGCGCGGTGGTCGGCTGGCTGGCCTGGACGCGCTTTGACATCGGCGCCTATCTGCTGCTGTTTGTCTATCCCGGCATCGCCCTGACGCTGCTGCGCTCGTTCGCCGAACATCATGCCGAGCTCGGCGTGCCCGGCCGCGCCGCGACGGTTGAGCGGGGCGGGCTGCTCGGCCTGCTCTATCTCAACAACAATCTCCATGCCGCGCACCATGATCGCCCCGGCCTCGCCTGGTATCGCCTCCCCGCACACCATCGCGCCCATCACGCACGGCTGGTGAGCGCGGGAGCGCCCGCGTATCGCGGCTATGCCACGGTGCTGCGCCGCTTCGCGCTGCGACGGCACCACGTGCTGGTCCACCCCGCGCATCAGGACGCGCGCGCATGAGCCGGCCGATCGCCTCGCTCGCGATGTACGACCATCCCGCGCAACACGCGGCGAACGACCATCTGTGGGCGGAGATCGCGCGCCGCCTGCGCGCGCGCGGCGTGGCGGCGCCCGAGACGCTCGACCGGACGCGATCGGTCGAGGCGATCTGGCGTGATCCGGCGCTGCTGTTGGGCCAGGCGTGCGGCTATCCGCTGGTCAGCCAGCCCGATCTCGCGCTGCGCGTCATCGGCGTGCCCGTCTATGCCGCGCCCGATTGCGCCGGTGGCACGCATGTCAGCTATCTCATCGCGCGCGCCGCCGACCCGGACACAACGGTGGCGGACTATCGCGGCAAGCGGGCGGCGATCAACGCGCACCATTCGAACAGCGGCTACAATCTCCTCCGCGCCGCCATCGCGCCGCTCGCGATCGACGGGCGCTTCTTTGCGGCGGTGGTCGAGACGGGATCGCACCGCGCGAGCATCGACGCGGTGCGCGAGGACCGCGCCGATCTCGCCGCGATCGATGCGGTAAGCTATGCCGCGCTGCGCCGTTTCGAACCTGCGGCGATCGCCGGGCTGCGGATCCTCGCCACGACCGCGGACTCGCCGACGCTGCCCTTCGTCACCGCGCGCGGGACGAGCATCGCGACGGTCGCCGCGCTGCGCATTGCGCTCGCCGAAATCATCGCCGACCCAACGCTCGCCGAGGCGCGCGCCGCACTGTTCCTCGCCGATATTCTGCCGGGCGGGATTGAGCGGTACGCCAGCGTCCGCACGCGCGAGATCGACGCGATCAAAGCCGGCTACCCGGTGGTCCGATGATCCGCCGCCCCATGCCGTTGGCCGCAAAGAGACGGGTTCGACTCGGCGCACACCCAGCGCTTTCCGGCGATTCGCCTATTGCCGATCAATGCGATGGGAATAGGCTCCGATCGTGGAAGCGCAGCCCGAGTCGGCGCGATAAGATCGTCGCACCGGGCAACCCTGTCTCGAGAGGAGAGCCGTCATGACGCGTGCAATCGAGCCGCCAATCGACCTTCCCACGCCGATCCTGGTGAGCGTAAAGGGCGACCCCGCCGGTTTCCCGATTCCGGCCGGCATCGCGCTGGATCTTTCCAAATTCCATAACGGCCGCTGGGCGCTCCAGCTCGACGCCGTGCTGGCGCGCCGTGAGGCCCCGGTCGTCATCGTGGCGCATGGGATCGCCTGCCGCGCGGTTGCCTGGTGGGCGCAGCTGTCGCCGCGCAGCTATTTGCGCGCGGTGAAGGGCGCACTGTTCCACGCGCCGCTCCAGGTGGGGTTCGACGAACTGGCTGCGGCGGCAGCAATGCAGAATGGTCCCGCCTGTCGCCTGCCCTTTCCCTCGGTTGTCATCAGCGATCCGTCGTTCCAGGTGGAGGAAACGCTCGCGCTGGCCGATAGCTGGGGCAGCCGCTTCGTCGCGACCGACGCCGCCCGGTCGGCGACGGCGAGCAACCGCCACGCCCGCTTTACCGCTACGGAGGACATGCTGCTGTCGTATCGCGAGACGTACGTGCCGGCCCATGCGGCGAAGCAACAACCGGCGCGCCCCTTCACCATAGCGCTTTCGCCCCCGCCGCCGGACTAAGACCCGATGATTGGGTCCTTTCTTGCGGATCCGGCCATCTGTCACCAAGCTTTCACATAATCATCACGCAACTGAAACGACCCGTGCGTAACGGCCACCTCAACGGCGGAACAATCCGCCGAAGGGGAAAAGATCATGTCGCTTCGTATCGCGATCCGCGCCACCGTGTCCGCGACGGCGCTCGCCGCCGCCGGGATCGGCGCGCCACTGCTGGCGCAGACCACCATCGCCCCGGTCGATCCGGCGCCGACCCAGACCACCGATGCGACCGACGACAGCGCCACCGCGATCGTCGTCACCGCCAAAGCGACGCGCTCGGCCACCGCGATCCCGCAGAGCGAGATCCAGAAGATCCTGCCCGGCGTCTCGCCGCTGAAGGCGATCCAGACGCTGCCCGGCGTCCTCTACATCTCGGCCGATCCATGGGGGAATAACGAGCAGAACGCGCAGATCTTCATCCACGGGTTCAATTTCCAGCAGCTCGGCTACACGATGGACGGCGTGCCACTAGGTGACCAGAATTACGGCAATTACAACGGCTTGTCGCCGCAACGTGCGGTCATCTCGGAGAATGTCGGCCGGATCGTGGTGACGACCGGCGCCGGCGATCTCGCGACCGCCTCGACGAGCAATCTCGGCGGCACGATCGAGACCTTCTCGGCCAACCCGCTGCCCCGGCTCGGCGCACAGGTCGCGCAGACCTTCGGCAGCTATGGCACGTCGCGCACCTATGCGCGGATCGACAGCGGCAGCTTCGGCGCAGGCGGCACCAACTCGGTCTATATCTCGGCGGTCCGCCAGCGCAGCCGCGCCTGGGATTTCCAGGGCGTGCAGGGTGGCTGGCAGGCCAATGCCAAATTCGTCCATGATGACAGCATCGGCAAGCTGACGCTGTTCTTCGACTATTCGGACAAGGCCGAGCCCAATGAGGACGCGACCACCTTCCGCATCCCCGCAACCAATGCGGTCCCGGCCTATACCCCGTACATCCGCCCCTATTTCTACCCCGATCTCGGCGCGATGCGCGGCTATATGGATGCGTTCGGCAACACGCCGGCGGCGGCCGGCGGCAATTACCGCAACTATTATTCCGACGCGCAGCGCACCGACTATCTCGGTTATGCCCGCTACGACGCGCATCTCGCGCACAACATCACTTGGTCGACGACGGGCTATTTCCACCACAATGACGGCGTCGGCGTCGTCGCCGGACCGCTCGGCCAGTCGATCACGGTAATCCAGGCGTATCTCGATCCGAACTACGCCACCGCACCGCATTACGCGACCAACGCAAACGCCTCGGCCGCTCTGGTCGCCGCGACCGGCGGGTCGGGACTTGTGACGCGCACCACCGAATATCGCATCGATCGCGAAGGCGTGATCTCGAACCTCGCGCTCGATTTCGGCGCGCATCACATCGAGCTCGGCGGCTGGTTCGAACATAACAGCGCGACGCAGTGGCGTCGCTGGTACGCCGTGCCGCTGTCCTCGCCGGGGCTCAGCACGCCCTATATCCGCCCGCTCAGCGTCGAGCAGCCGCTCTTCACGCAATATCAGGGCGAGGCACGCGTCGAGACGCTTCAGCTCCATGCGCAGGACAGCTGGAAGGTCACCGATCGGCTGCAGGTCGAGGCGGGGCTCAAGACCAGCGCGCAGTGGGCAAACGGCTATTTCGTGGTGCAGCCGGTCAAGGGTTCACTCTCCGGCCTGACCGGCGCGCTTCCGAGCGGACGGATCAACACGCTGCGCTGGTTCCTCCCCGCATTCGGCGCGACCTACGAGGTCACGCCGCACGAGCAGCTCTATTTCAACGTGCAGAAAAACCTGCACCAGTTCATGACCTATCTCGGCGGCGGGTCGCTCTCGCCGTGGTTCACCGGCAGCCAGACCGCGTTCGATGCGTTCAAGCAGCAAGGCCGTCCCGAGACCAGCTGGACCTATGAAGCGGGCCTGCGCACGCATCGCAGCTTCAGCGGTTTGGTCAGCGGGCTCGACGCGCAGATCAATTACTATCACGTCGTCTTCAACGACCGCCAGCTCGCGATCGCGACCAACCCCGGCGGCATCGCCGGCGGCGCGATCACGGGCGGGACGTCGATCCTCGTCAATGTCGGCAACGTCCATACCGATGGCGTAGATGCTGCCTTCACGGTGCATCTCGGCAAGACCTTCTCGCTCTACAATGCGGCGTCGTACAACAGCTCGACCTACAAGAGTGACTATACCTCGACCGCGAGTGGGATCGGCGCCGCGACGGGGAGCTGCATCGGCGGCTTCACCGTCGTCAGCGGCGTCGTGCCGACCTGTGGCAAGCAGGTGCCGGGTTCGCCGAAATGGCTCAACAAGACCGTCGCGACGCTGAACGTCGGGCCGTTCGAGGCACAGCTGATCGGCGATTATGTCGGACGGCGGTTCGCGACCTATACCAACGATACGAGCGTGCCGTCCTACTTCCTCACCTCGCTGCGGATCGGTGCGAAGCTTCCGGCCGAGATGGCGCATCTCAGCAAGGCGGAGATCAGCCTCAACGTCACCAATCTCGGCGACGTGACGGGCGTTTCGACCGTTTCAATCGGCTCGGCGACCAACAGCTATTCGGCCTATCCGATCGCGCCGCGCCAGGTGTTCGTAACGCTGTCCGCAGCGTTCTGAGCGCAGCCGCGCGCGAAACTTCCTCAGCGCCAGCGTGTTACATCGACACGCTGGCCGCCGCGGCCTCGGTGTGAAGGAGTGACGCGATGGACATGCAGGATCTGAGCGGAAAAGTCGCCGTCATCACCGGCGCGTCGAGCGGGATCGGAGAGGCGACCGCGCGATTGCTCGCCAAGGAGGGCGTGCAGGTCGTGCTCGTCGCACGGCGCAAGGACCGGATCGACGCGCTCGCCGCCGAGATCGGCGAGAGCGCGCTCGCGATCGAGACCGACGTCGCAGATCTGTCTGCCGTCCAGGCGATGGTCTCCGAAGTGAAGGCGCGCTTCGGTGGGATCGACCTGCTGTTCAACAATGCCGGGATGGGCATCAACGGCCCGTTCGCGGACAGCAAGCCCGACGACTGGAAGACGCAGATCGACGCCAATCTCTACGGCGTGCTCAACTGCACCCACGCCGCCCTGCCGCTGATGCACGGCCGCGCCGGCGCTATGGTGTCGATCGTATCGAGCGTCGGCGGGCGCTACGGCATCGCCGGCTGGTCGGTCTACAACGCCACCAAATTCGCGGTGGTCGGCTTTGCCGATGCGCTGCGCAAGGAAGTGGGCGATCAGGGCATCCGCGTCTCGCTGATCGAGCCCGGCTCGGTGTGGACCGAATGGGGCCACAACGTCCCCGAAGCGGTGATGCGCGAACGTCGCGAATCGCTCGACGCGCTCCAAGCCGAGGATATCGCCCAGGCACTGGTCTATGCCTTCGCCCAACCGCCGCGCGTGCTGGTCGAGGAAATCCTCGTCCGCCCGGTCAAGCAGATCACGCCGTAAGCCAGCAGCACGGGGCGGAATAGCTCGCCCGACGCTGGTCTCCTGCCCTTGGCACGCGCTACAGAATGGCCCGGGTCGCCAAAATTACGGCACCCGCGGAGCGAACATGCGCAAAATCCTGATTCTCCTCGTCTTCACGCTCGCGTCTTCGGCCAGTGCGCAATCGACCGACGCCGCGATCGAGCTGCGCAATGCCACCGGCATGGTTGTCCGCTTGATCCCGTTCGGCGCGACAGTGACACAGATCGAGGTCCCCGACCGCGAGGGCAAGCGCGCGAACGTGCTGCTCGGCTTTCCCACCCCCTCCGAGTTCCGCGCGAAGAACGGCAAGGTCTCGTTCGGCGCGACGATCGGCCGCTATGCCGGACGGATCGGCGGCGCGCGCTTCGCGATCGACGGCAAGCCGGTGCAGCTCGTCGCGGACGACGGCCGCAACGCGCTCCACGGCGGCGGCAAGGCCAAGTTCGACACCCAGCAGTGGACGGTAAGCGCGCGCAGCGCCCGCGCGGTGACGTTCACGCTCGACAGCCCCGACGGGTTCCAGGGCTTTCCGGGACGTCTCCAGGTCGCGGTGACCTATCGCCTGATCGCGGGCAATGCGCTGCGGATCGACTATGCAGCGCGCACCTCGAAGCCGACCGCGCTCAACCTCACCAACCACGCCTATTTCAACCTCGCCGGCGAAGGCAGCGGGTCGATCCGCGCGCAGCGGCTGCAGGTGAACGCGATGCGCTATGTCGCGACAGATGCGGGCGGTATCCCGACGGGCGCCTTCCCCGCCGTTGCCGGCACGCCGCTCGACCTGCGACAGCCGCATCCGCTCGGTCCCGGCATCGACAGCCGCGTGCCGCTGATGGGCGAGCATGGCTACAACCATGGCTGGCTGTTCGACAAGCCGCTCGGCAAGCTCGCGCCCGTCGCGCGGCTAGACGACCCGGCGTCGGGCCGCACGCTCACGGTCGAGACGACCGAGCCTTCGATCACGGTCTATTCGGGCGGCTATATCGATGGGCAGGACAAGGGGCCGAGCGGCCGGGTGATGCATGCGTTCGACGGCGTTGCGCTCGAGACGCAGCATCTGTCAGACAGCCCGAACCACCCGGACTTTCCGACCACGCTGCTGCGCCCCGGTCAGGTCTTCCGCTCCACCACGATCTGGCGGTTCGGCGTCAGCCCGCGCTAGCGCCGCTTTCTGGCGAGCTCGACGGCCCCGCCGGTGTAGCGGACCTCGGCATCGAACGAATCGTCCTTCGCCGGCTGTCCCTCGCCGACCCATTTCACGCGCAGCGTCCGTGCCGTCGGCATCCCGGTCCAGCCAGCGCCTTCGCGCTTGCCGAAGCGGACCGTTCCGGTGCGGTCGTCATAGGCGATCGGAATGCGCGAATAGGCGCCCGTCTTGTATGCCATCGACCGCCCGTCATCCTCGTACAGCGAGAAGCTGCCGTCGGCGCCGGGATAGACGAGGATCGTCAACGGCGCGTCGCGGCGCTCATCGACATATTGCGTGACAGGGCCCGTCGGCACGATCGACCCCGCGCGCACGAACAGCGGCAGACGCTCGAACGGCGCATCGACCGTGGCGCGCGTTCCGCCCTGATAGGCGCGGCCGGTGTCGAAGTCGTACCAATGCGTGCCCGCGGGGAAATAGACCGACCGCGAGCGCGCCTTGTACGCCGTCACCGGCGCAACGAGGAACGCATCGCCGAACAGATATTCGTCGTCGATCCGGCGGACCTCGCGGTCGGCCGCATAACCCGCGGCAAGCGCGCGCATGATGCTGCCGTCCTTGAGATAGGTGTCGGCACCCACCGTGTAGATGTAGGGCATCAACCGATAGCGCAGTTCGTCGTAGCGGATCATCGAAGCGCGCATCGGCGAGCCTTCCGGGCTGATCTCATAGATCTCGCGATAAGGATATTCGCCATGGCTGCGGAACAGCGGGCTGAACGCGCCGAACTGGAACCAGCGCAGATTGAGCTCGCGCCACTCCTCGAGATTGGCCGCGGTCGGCGTCTTGGTCGAGAAGCGATCCTCGAGCGCAAAGCCACCGATATCGTGCGTCCAATTGGGGATGCCCGACATCGACGCGTTGACTCCCGCCGAGATCTGCGCGCGCAGATCGTACCAGCGGCTAGCGACGTCGCCCGACCAGATCGCCGCGCCGTAGCGCTGCAACCCGGCGAAGCCCGAGCGCGTGAGCAGGAACGGCCGCACGTCCGGCTTGTACGCGCTCCAGCCGTCGAAGAAGGCGCGCGCGTTCATCAGCGGATAGCTGTTGAAATATTGCGCCGCCGGCCCGGCCGCGGTCGGGCCCATCGCGTCGATCCGCTCGGGGATCGAAGTGTTCGAATGCATGTCGGGTTCGGACGCATCCGCCCACCAGGCGTCGACCCCGAGCTTGGCCAGCCGATCCTCGATCTGCTTCCAGAAGATCGTGCGGCCCGCGGGCGCGTACGGATCGTAGAACGTGCTGGCGAAGCCCGGCCCGACCCAGTCCTTGTTCCCCTGCCGCAGATTGCCCTGATAGGCGACGCCCGCCGCCGCGAGCTCCTTATAGGTGTCGGTGGTCGGATAGAATTTCGGCCAGACCGAGATCATGAAATTGGCATGATCGCCGTGGACGTCGGCGAGCATCTTCGCCGGATCGGCGAAACGCGTCGCATCGAAGCGGTGGCTGCCCCATTCGGGATCCTTCCAATAGCGCCAGTCGAGCACGATGTTGTCGAGCGGAATCTTGAGCTTGCGATACCGGTCGACGACGCCGGTCAGTTCGTCGGCGGTCTCATAGCGCTGGCGCGACTGCCAGAAGCCGTACGCCCATTTGGGCATCATCTCGGATTTGCCAGTGATCTGGCGATACCCCGCGATCGCACCGTCGATGCTGCCGCCGGGGATGAACCAATAGTCCTTCGCCTGCCCGACCTCGCTGGTGAACCACAACGAATGGCGATCGGCCTCGGCCAACGGATCGCTGTGGAAGAAAGCGATATAGCCCGCATTGGGCTCCCACTCGATGCGGATCGCAACCGGCTTGCCCGCGGTCATCGGCAGGTCGACGTTCGCGTACCACGGGTTCCAGTTCTGCCGCCAGCGGTCGAGAACCAGCTTCCCGTCGGCATAGATCTTGTAATAGCTCGACCCGTAGAGCTTGAACTTGTGCGTGCCGGTGGCGGTCGGCAGCACGTCGCCGCTCCACACCACGGTCTGCTTCTGCACCGCATTGCCCGCGGTGTTCTGCCCGCCGGTCGCCGCGACGGTGCGCGCCTTGGCGGCCTCGGGCCATTTCGTCTGGTCCTTGATGTACTGATAGTCGATCGTGGCTTCCTGCCGGGTGACCGCGGGCTTGCCGTCGAGGAAATACTCGGCGCGCCAGCCGGGCTTGCCGCCGCTGCTGACCTTCATCCCTTCGCCGACAAAAGCGTAGGGCGTGGGATTGCCGACGCGCGTGATCGAATTGTTGTCCCACAACAGGCCGTAGCCGCGCGTCGAGACGACGAACGGCACGCCGATGTCCATATTGTGCTGCGCGAGTTCGACGTCCTCGCCGTTATAATCCATCTGGCTGTTCTGGTGCTGACCGAGGCCGTAGAGCGCCTCGTCGGTGCCGCGATTGAACTGCTGCGAGACCGAGACGAAGGGCTTGCCGTCGGCGGTCATCGCGTTGAAGCGGACCGGGCCGGATTCGGCGAGCAGCGGCTTGCCGGCGGGATCGAGGAAGCGGACCTGCCCGGTCGCGAGCGCGACTTCGGCGGCGGTCTTGGCGGTGGTGATCCGTACCTGCCCGGCGGACTCGGCCACCTGGAACGCCCCGGCGGCGGGCGGCTGGGCGACCATCAGGCTCGGCGATCGCGGTGCCGCCCCGCTGCCCTTCGGGATCGTCACGACGTGGATGATCCCGTCGCCATGGACGCTGAGCTCGACGCTCGCGGCGGAGCCGTCGGCCGGCGTCACCGTCACGCCACCTGGGGTTCGCTCGAAGCTTTGCGCGTGCGCGGCGACCGCGCTCAGCGCGCTGCCGAGCAGCAGCGCGGTTATCAGGGGTTTCATCGTCATTCTCCCGGATGGCGTATTGGATCGAAGGATTATCGCACCGCCATGGGGTCGCCGTAGAACAGCCCCCGCCCGTCGGTGCCGAGATAGACGCGGCCCGCGCGTCGCGGATCGCCCGAGACGACGCGGTAGCGCCCGCCCCAGCGATGCGCGTCGTCGTCGATGCGCGACCAGGTCTTGCCCGTATCGACCGAGCGCCACACACCTCGAACGCCGTCTAGCGAGCCGACCGCGAACAGCCCGTGCTTGCCAAGCCCGAACAGCTCGACGCGCAGCGCGCCGCTGGCCGGCACGAAAGTCATGCCGCTATCGGTGCTGAGAAACAGTCGCTCGCCCGCCTGGAGCCACAGCGTTCCCGTGCGGTCGGGAGCGGCGAGCAGCGCGCTCTGTGCCTCGCGGCCCTTGCGGCCGGCTGGCGTGAGATCGGCGGGCAGGCCGCGCGCGGCGACGGGGGCGAAGCTGGCCGCCGCATCGCGCGAGACGAGTAACTGTCCGCGGTCTGTATCGACCGCATAGAAGAGGCGCGGATCGCGCTTGTCGGCGACGGCGCGGATCTTGCCCGGCAGGCCGCGCACGACCGACCAGCTTCGCCCGCAATCGCGCGAGACCTGCGGCACCGGAGTCGCCACCACCATCGTCGCGCCGTCCGCCGACACGCTGATCGGCCAGTCGCCATTGAGATCCTCGCGTTTGGCGGGATCGCCCATCGGTGGCAGCTTGAGCGGCGTCCAGGTCCGGCCGCCATCCTCGGAGCGCCCCATCGAGGCGTCACGCGGACGGTCGAGGTACAGGCTCCCAGTGCGCACGATTACGTTCGGTGCCATGCCGGCATAATCGATCGTGTTGGTGTTCGACATGTATGGGTTAACGAATGTCGGCTGCGGCGACCGGTCGAGATCGTCATGGACGAAGCCTGCCAGATCGCCGAAGCCCGAGATCAGCGGCGCACCGCCGGTCGGCGAGACGAGCGTGATGATCGCGGTCTGCTCGATGCCCGTGGTCCACGGCGTCCAGTCCACCGAGGTGCGGCCCAGCGACCGGGTCGCATAGACGGTCGCGCCGGTCGTGTAGGCGATATGGCCGGGATCGAACGGATCGATCGCGAGGCCGGAGATCCAGTGGCCGAAATCGGCGCCCTTGCCCTCGTGCAGCAGGAAGGGTGTCTGCGACACGTCGCGCTGGCTGCGCGCGCCGACGTCGTCCCAGCTGCGCCCGTCGTCGCGGCTGACCCAGAGCGAGTCGCCATGGCGATAGCGATCGACCGTGCTCACCGCGACGGTGCCGGGCTCCATCGGCGAGACCGCGACGCCGAGGAACGCCCCCTCCGCCCCGGTGTCGCGCCAGCCGGAAGGCGTTACGTCGTGCCCGACCCCGGTGGCGTCATAGCGCCACAGCGTCCCCGTCTTGATCCCACTCGGCCCGAGCCCGCTGGCATAACCGACCCACAGCACACCGCGGGGGTCGACGACGCCCTTCGCCGCCAGCAGCGCAGGCCCCGTAGCCGCGACCCACGTCTCGCCGCCGTCGTCCGAGCGATAGAGATGCGCTACGCCCGGATCGGCGATGCCCGCCCAAATTCGGCGCGACGGCCTTCCCGCGCCACCGTTCGTCGCGTCGATTGCGACGAAGGCCACGCCGCCATGCGTCGTCCGCGGTGCGGGCCGCCCAAGCCCCGCGACCGGGAACGCCGCAACCTTGCGCCAGGTCGCGCCCGCATCGTCGCTGCGCCACAGCCCATCGTGCCGCGAACCGAAGAACAGCCGCCGCGTATCATTGGGATCGACCGCGAGCCGCTCGCCGAGCCCGCGGCCATCCTCGTTGCCGCCCATCGCGAACGGCACCGGTGTGATCCGCCACGACCGTCCGCGATCCGCCGAGCGCAGGATCGCGGCGGGCTGGCCGGCGTTCATGCCGGCGGCCATGTAGACGACGTTCGGATCGCGCGGATCGGGGGCGATACTCTCTATCCCCATATAGCTCGGCACCGCATTGCCATCCTGAAGCGGCACCCACGCCTGCGCTTTTTCGTCCCAGCGATACGCGCCGCCCATGTCGGTGCGCAGATAGGCGAGGCCGCGCTCGGCCGGGCTGAAGACGATGTTGGGCGCATAGCCACCCGCGCCAACCTTCACGTTGGTCCAGTGATACGGCACCGCCGCGGGTGTCTTCGCCAAGCTCGGCACGGCAAGCGACAGCGCGACGGTCGCGATGATCGCCTGCCATCGTGCCGACACCGTACGGGTCACGCGGACTGTCGCATCGGTGCCGCGCAATGCTGCGCGATGAACTGCTCGTGCGTCGGCATCGCCGCTGCCGTCTTGTCGATCATGTCGCGGACATGCGCCAGGAAGCGCGCCGTCTCGCCCGCGGGCAGGACGGCGGCGAGCGGGTCGAACGACTGCGGGTCGATCCCCTGCCCCAACAGCACAGCGATCCAGCTGTCGGGCGTGAACAATTCGCCCTGTTCGCGAAAGACGCGCGCCTTGCCCGACCACAGTTCGAGCTTGGACTGCAGCGACTCCGGCAGCGCCATGGTGCGGCAATGCTCCCAGAACGGCGAATCCGAACGCTGGGTCGCATGATAATGCAGGATGATGAAGTCGCGGACCTGCTCATACTCGCGCAGCATCACGCGGTTATATTCGGCAGTTTCGACCGTGCTGAACCCGGTATCGGGGAACAGCGTCATCAGCCGCGTGATCCCCGACTGGATCAGGTGGATGCTGGTCGATTCGAGCGGTTCGAGGAAACCGCCCGAGAGCCCGATCGCGATGCAGTTCTTCTCCCACAGCCGATCTCGCCGACCAGCGACGAAGCGCAACTGGCGCGGCTCGCCCAGCGCCGTGCCCTCGAGCCCCGCGAGCAGCGCGTCGCGCGCGGCATCGTCATCGATATGCGCGCTCGAATAGACATAGCCGTTGCCGACGCGGTGCTGGAGCGGGATCCGCCAGCGCCACCCAGCGGTATCGGCGGTAGCGCGCGTATAAGGCGTCAGCGGCCCCTGTCGCGCGCTCGGCACCGCCCAGGCCCGGTCGCACGGCAGCCAGTGCTGCCAGCTCGTGAAGGGAACCCGAAGCGCATCGCCGAGCAGCAGCGAGCGGAAACCGCTGCAATCGATGAACAGCTCGCCGTCGATGCTGCGACCATCGGCAAGCTGCACCGCCGTAATGGAACCCGCATCCGGGTCCTTATCGACCGCGACCACCCGCCCCTCGACGCGGACGACGCCATCCTGTTCGGCCAGATTGCGCAGGAAAGCAGCGTACAGCGCGGCATCGAAATGAAACGCATAGGACAGCGTCGACAGCACCGATTGCGGATTGGCGCTCGGCCGGTTGAAGCGCCCGCGCCGCGCCGCCACCGCCGACAGGCAATAGTCGCCGATCGATCCCGGATCGCCCGCGCCCGAAGCCCGCTGGCGCAGCCAGAGCTGATGAAACGACACGCCCTCGACATCGCGGCCATGCGTCCCGAACGGGTGCAGATAGGCATCGCCGAGCCGCGTCCAGTCGCGAAACTCGATCCCCAGCTTGAAGGTCGCACTGGTCGCGCGGACAAAGGCGTCCTCGTCGATCCCGAGCATCCGGTTGAAATCGAGCAGCGACGGGATCGTCGCCTCGCCGACCCCGACGGTGCCGATCTCCTCGGATTCGACCAGCGTCACCGACACGCCGCCCGCGACCAGCCGCGACAGCGCCGCCGCGGTCATCCACCCCGCGGTACCGCCGCCGACGATCACTACCTTGGTGATCCGCCCGGAACCCGCCTCGCTCACGCCGCCGCCCGACCGCCGAAGCGGCGCGTCTGCGCATACTCGACCAGATCGCGGTTCGACGGCAGATTGGCGATCGCATATTCGGCCTGGCGCCGCACCTCGGCGAACGCGCGGCGCGCATCCTCATGATAGCGCAGCGCCCCCGCCTTCGCGCTCAGGTCGGTCTTCCAGCCCATGCCGTAGAGCACGTACTGCCAGCTCGCCTCGGTGAAGATGTCGATCTGCCCGTCAATGTCGAGCTCGTTCGGCGGCCGGAAGCGCCAGCGGTCGAGCATTTCGAGCAGGCTGTCGGGCACCGAGGCGTCGGCGACATTGTCGCGCCAGAACGCGGTGTCGCGCCGCTCCGAGATGCAATAATGCAGCTTGATGAAATCGAGCGCGCGTTCGTAGCGGCGCAGTAAATTGGCGTTGAACTGGCGCGCCGACGTCTCGTAATCTCCACCCCAAGGGAAGAGGTTGGCGATCATCCCCGCCGACACTTCGGCGAACGCGATGCCGGTCGCCTCGAGCGGCTCGAAGAACCCGCTCGACAGCCCGACCGCGACGCAGTTCTTGACCCAATTGACCTCGCGATAGCCCGCCTCGAACTTGAAATGGCGGACGTCGGCGTCGGCCCCGGCGGCACCCAGATAGCCGCGCAGCACCCGCTCGGCGGCTTCGTCGTCGGTGTGGTCGGAGGAATAGACGTGCCCGATGCCACGCCGGCGATCGAGCCCGATGTCCCAGATCCAGCCCGATTCCTGCGCGGTCGAAATGGTGTACGAGGCGATCGGATCGCTCGGCCGCGCATAGGGCAGCTGCGCGGCGATCGCGCGATTGCAGAAGAGCACGTCGCGGCACGAGCGGAACGGGACCTTCATCGCCTTGCCGATCAGCTCGGCGCGAAAGCCCGTGCAATCAACGTACAGGTCCGCATCGAGCACGCCGTTCTGCTCGGTCCGCACCCCGGCGATCGCGCCGTCCTCGGCGAGCAGCACTTCGTTCACGGTGTCGGTCAGATGCCGGACGCCGTTCTTGATCGCCTGCTCGCGCAACAGCCCGGCAAGCGCGATCGCGTCGAAATGGAACGCATAATTGAGCGGCCCGACATAATCGGGATTGGTCGGCAGTTTGGGCGCACGCTGCCGATCGGCGGCCTTCTTCTGCGGGTTGGAGACCTCGTCCCAATTCTCCGCACCGCCATGGCCGAGCAACCAATAGGGCAGTAGATCGAGCCCGTCGCTCGCATCGGCGACCTGGAACGGGTGCGAATAATGATCGGTCGCGCCCTGCCCCGGGGCGTGGCGCCAGTGCACGAACTTGGCACCCTGCTTGAACGTAGCGCCGCAGCGCCGGACGAGCTCGGCCTCGTCGATGCCGATCGTCGCGAGCGTCCGCCGGATCGTCGGGAAGGTCCCCTCCCCGACGCCGAGCACGCCGATATCGCGCGATTCGACCAGCGTGATCGCAACGCCGTCGGGAAGATCCGCACCGAGCCGCTTGGCGAGATACCCCGCCGTCAGCCACCCGGCGGTCCCGCCACCCACGATCAGCACACGCTTACGCATTCCGCTCCTCCGCTCGGTCGCCCGCCGCCATCACATCGGCGGCGGGCGCATCATCGTCAGAAGGCGAGGTTGATGCCAGTGCTGATCCGGCGATCGGACTGGAACCAGCTGCGGCCGACGAGCTTGCCGTTGGGATATCCGCCCATCAGCGTACGCTGCATCGCCGCGGTCAGGTTCGTCCCCTGGATGCCGAACGACAGATTGTCGGTCACCTTGAAGCGGATTCCGGCGTCGATCGACCCATAGTTTCCGCCATAGATCGGCAGCGCGATCTGCGTGGAGGTATCGGCGCCACCATCCTGATTGGTGATCACACCCGGCGCGCTGTAATAGGTATAGGCCGAGTTGGTGCCGTTGCTGTTGGTCGACAGCAGATATTGCGAGCGCCACGAATAGGCGATCCGCAACGAGACCGGGTTGCGCTCATAGAGCAAGGTCGCGTTGAAGTTGTGCTTCGACAGACCGGTCAGCGGCGCGTCGTTCTTGATGGCACCGGTGATGTCGCGGTAGATATCGCCCGGGTTGCTGCTCTTGATGAAGGTGTAGTTCCCCTCGAACCCGAAGCCGGCAAGCGCGCCGGGCAGCATGTCGAGGAAGAAGCGACCGCCGACCTCGACGCCCTTCACGGTCGCCGCCTTGGTCGAGTTGATATAATCGGTCGCCGACGCCGAAACGGTTTCGGTTTTGCCGTCGGTATAGACGACCGTAACCTGACGGTTGGTCAGCGAGTAGATCGGCAGATCGGTCAGCCGCTTGTAGAAGGGTGCGACGTGGAACGACGTGCCCTTGCGCCCGTAATATTCGAACGACAGATCGAAATTGTTCGACAGCGTCGGCTTGAGCAAGGGATTGCCGGTGTCCGCGGTGAAGTTAGTGAAGTTCCCCGGCTGCCCTGCAACCGCATTGCCCGTCGTCGCGACGCCGACCGACCCCGAGGCCCGCAGCGCGCTGAAGCTCGGCAGATCCATAGTGACGTTGTAGCCGCCGCGGATCTTGATCCGATCGGTGAGGGCGTATTCGAGGTTCACCGACGGCAGGACGCGCGTGAAGTCGGCCTTGCCGCCACGCGCGACGAAGGTGTTCGCCAAGGTCTGCAGAACGCCGTTGCGGATGAACGGCGTGCCGCCATTCTGCTGGACGTACCCGCTGCCCTCGTTCTCGATATGCACGACGCGCACGCCGACGTTACCGGAGATGCCGGGCTCGTTGCCCTGCGGCCCGAAGCGCACCAGCGCATAGCCGGCGGTGTTCTCGGTGCGGTTATCCACCCGGTCGCCCGGCAGGACGAACCCGGGGGTCCGGATCCCCGACGCCCCGCCATAGCCCGTAGCGGGCAGTTGCCCGGCGGCCGAGCAGTCGAACTCGATCCCGTTGCAGAAGCCCGCGGGTGGCGACTGCACCAGCCCGGTGCGGTTGACGTTGAAGCGCGACGCCAGATTCTCCGATGCGAACATCAGATTGCCCGGCAGCGTTGCCGCGCCGCGGAAGAAGTCCTTGAACGCGTGCGTGGCGACGTCGCCCTTTCCAGCATTCGCATAGGTCAGCTGCGGGTCGCCGTTCCAGCCGCGGCCGAGAGCGGTCCAATTGTAGCCGTTCGAATAGTCGCGCTCGGTCCGCTTGGCGTAGCGGCCGCCGACCTTGATCGAGCGGAAGAAGCTGTCTTCGAACTTGTATTCGGCATCGAGCTGCGCGGCGTCGAGCCGGCCGGTGTTGTTCTCGTTATGCGGCATCGATGCCGACCAGAAGTAATTCGCCGGGTTGTTGAACGACGCCTGGGTCGCGGGGCTGACGCTGATCTGCGGCAGGTCGCCGCGCAGGTCGATGCCATAGCTCTGGCCGAAGCCGAGATCGCGGAAGATGTCGATGCGATCATAGACCTGATGCGAATCGACGCGCTGCAGCGAGCCCTTGATCGACAGCGGGCCGTCCTTCGGCGCCCAGACGAACGACAGCGAATAGTCGCGCGTTACCGTGTTGCTCTGGACGAAACCCTTGTTGCCGCTGCTGGTGATCGACTGGCCGGTCGGCGCGAAGGTGTTCGGATCGCGATTGAAGATCGCCTTGGTGCTCGTCAGCAGACCATTGCTGTCGAACGTGCTGCTCGCCGGATCGACCGCGAGCGTCTGCGAATCGAGCTGCGTGCCGTAATCGCTCGACTGGCTCTTGTAGCGCGACTGGAAGAAGCTGCCGGTGAAGATCAGCGATTCCGCCGGCTGCCACTGCGCCGCGCCGTAAATGCCGTAGCGCTTGTACTGAAACGCCTCGTCGCCATAGGCGAAGCCGCTCGGGACGTACTTGTTGGTGCCGTCGCTGAGCGCGGTCTTGAAGTACGGGCTGGTGCGGATGAACTGCGACAGCGAGCTGAACTGGCTGAACGCGATGTCGCCGAGCAGGCCGATCCGGCCGATCGGCGTATCGAACGAGTCGGTGACGAGGACCGAGCCCGAGGGATCGGCCTTGTTCGCCATATCGCCAACCGCGAGCTCGCCCGTGCCCGCGACATGGAACTTGCCGTTGAAGTCGAACGGCATCTTGGTGCGCAGATCGATCTGGCCGCCGGTGCCGCCTTCGATCAGATCCGCCGTCGACGCCTTATAGACATCGACCGCCGACATCAGCTCGGGGGTCACGTCGCTCCACAGGATCGCGCGGCCATTGTTCGCGCTGAAGATCTCGCGACCGTTGAGGCGCGATGCCACGCCGGTCAGACCGCGCACCTGCACGCCCGAACCCTGGACCGAATAGTGATCGGGATCGCCGAGCGCTGCGAAGCGGACGATCGACACGCCCGAGACGCGCTGAAGGACTTCGGTGATCGAATTGTCGGGAAGCTTGCCGGCATCATCGGCGACCACGGAATCGACGATCGTTTCGCTGCGGCGCTTGCGCTCGTCGGCGGCCTGGAGCGCGGCGCGACGGCCGGTGACGACGATATCGCCGCTTGCCTCGGGCGCGGTCGGCGTGGCGACGTCCTGCGCGGGCGCTGCGGCCTGAGTGGTGTCCGGCGCAATCGGCTGCGTCTCGGCCTGGGCCCATGCGGTTCCGCTGACACCGGCAGCGAGCAACGCGGCCAGCGAAACACCGGCGCGCATCGCAATCATGCTACGATGATGACGAACGAAATTAGACGTGAACGCTTTCATTTACCCCCCCTTTTGCGCAGTGCCGACACAGCACCGCACCTGCAACGTCGCACCTTATCGAGGTGCTTCTGGAAATTTTGTTAGCGGTAGCATGTTTAAATAACAACTCCATTTTCACTGGTGATACTCCGCCCGATGGGACGAATGATCGGCGCGGCCGATTTACGCATGGATTTCATCGCGTTGATCCGGGCAAGAATCTTCCGATCCGGTCCTTTTTCCAGGCAGCCGGCAACTCGGCTCGCAAGGTCTGCTTTTCGGAAGAACGCACCTTTTCTGCGCGACCATCTCAGCCCGACGCACGTCGAGTCGCACACGACCGCCGCCAAAACTGCCGTCCGTGGTATCAACGGCCCGCACGGCTGCTCTTGCGCCGTATCGAGCGGGAGGTTTCCACTAGCCCGCGAGCGCGCGAACCATATAAGTCTCCTGACACCCAATTGGAGAAGATGGTTGATCAGCAAGCACCTGTCCCTCGCTGCCTTGCTCGGCGCTGTGGCGATAACCAATCCTGCGGCGAGCCAAGGGCCGCAAGCGACCGTCCCGGCGCAGACGCAGCCGGCTGCGACCGGCTACGGGACGTGGGGCTTCGATACCGCGGGCATGGATCGCAGCGTGAAGCCGGGAGACGACTGGTTTCGCTTCGTCAACGGAACCTGGGCGGCCAATACGCAAATCCCGGCCGACCGCTCGTCCTATGGCGCATTCGCCGTCTTGCGCGATCTGTCGGAGCAGCGGCTGCGCGCACTCATCAGTGGGTACAGTCCAGCCGACGCCGCACATCCGGACCGGATGAAGGCGGCGATCCTCTATGCCGGCTTCATGGACACAGCGATGGCGGAGCGGCTCGATGCGCAGCCGCTCACGCAGCGCCTCGCCCCGATCAAGGCGGCCAAATCCAAGGAGGATATCGCACGGCTGATGGGCGGTTCGCTCGGCGGCTTCGGTGCCAGTTTCTTCGCGCCGGGGGTGAATGACGACGCGAAGCAACCCGACCGCTACGCGCTCTACCTGCGCCAGTCGGGGCTCGGCCTGGGCGACCGCGACCTGTATCTCGATGCCAAGTTCGCGCCGCAAGTCGAACGCTATCGGCACTATGTCGCGCAGCTGCTGACGCTCGCCGGGTGGCCCGATGCCGATGCCGCCGCGAACGGCGTCGTCGCGATGGAGACCAAGCTGGCGAACGCGCATTGGACCCGCGCGCAGAGCCGCAATCGCGACAAGACCTATAACCCGACGACGATCGCCGAGCTCAACACCCAGGCGCAGGGCTTCCCCTGGGCGACCTTTTTCCAAGCCGCCGGAATCGCCGCCACAGACCGCGCGATCGTCGCGCAGAATACCGCCTTCCCCGGCATCGCGCGCGTCTTCGCGGAAACAGATCTGGCGACGCTCAAGGCGTGGGAGGCGTTCCGCACCGCCGATGACATCGCGCCGCTGCTGTCGAAGCGCTTCGTCGACGCCCAGTTCGATTTCCGTTCCAAGTTCCTGAATGGGCAGCCCGAGCAGCGCGAGCGCTGGAAGCGTGCCGTCGCCTTTACCGAAAACGGCGTCGGCGAAGGCATCGGTCGCGATTACGTCGCACTCTATTTCCCGCCCGAATCCAAGACGAAGATGGACCAGCTCGTCGGCAATCTGCGCGTCGCGCTCGCGGGGCGTATCCGTAACCTGGCATGGATGGGGCCGCAGACCAAGGACCAGGCGCTCGCCAAATTGCAGGGCTTCACCGTCAAGATCGGCTATCCCGAGAAATGGCGCGACTATGGTGCACTCGAGGTCAAACAGGGCGATCTGGTCGGCAATGCCGAACGCGCGCAGCGGTTCGAATGGGACTATCGCCGACGTCGCATCGGCATCCCGGTCGACAAGGCCGAGTGGGGAATGACCCCGCAAACGGTCAACGCCTATTACAATTCGGTCAAGAACGAGATCGTCTTTCCCGCGGCGATCCTGCAACCGCCCTTCTTCGATCCGAAGGCCGATGACGCCATCAATTACGGTGGCATCGGCGGCGTGATCGGCCATGAGATCAGCCATGGTTTCGACGACCAGGGTCGCAAGTCGGACGGTCGCGGCATCCTGCGCGATTGGTGGACTGCCGAGGATGCGACCAAGTTCGAGGCACAGGCAACGCGGCTGGACGGGCAATATGAAGCCTATAGCTTCGACGGGTTGCCCGGCATCCACATCAACGGTCGCGCCTCGATGGGCGAGAATATCGGCGATCTGGGCGGGGTGCTGATCTCGCTCGATGCCTATCATACAGCGCTCGGCGGCAAGCCGGCGCCGGTGGTCGACGGTTTCACCGGCGACCAGCGCTTCTTCCTGGGCTGGGGTCAGGTGTGGCGGACGTTGTTCCGCAACGAGGCGCTGCGCCAGCAGCTCGTCAGCGATCCGCATTCGCCGGGGCAGATCCGCGCGGTCAACCCGCTGCGCAACGTCGATGCCTGGTATGCGGCGTGGAAGATCGATCCGACGCAGAAGCAATATCTGGCGCCCGCCGACCGCGTTCGCATTTGGTAGACGTCGCCGACGGACGGATCGGATCATGGCGGGCGGGAGCGTGGTATGCGGTCTCGCCCGCGCATGCCGAGCGACCGGCGCTTACGCTGTGCGAGCAGCGTCAGGCCGACAGCCTCAGTCGCCCGCCGCAGCGATCACCGCATCTCCCACTGCCGGGCGCAGCGTGAAGATGCCGCTGTCGCGGTGGCGCGTGGGATGGACGCGGTTGGTGAGCAGCGTCCAGGCAAGCCCGCGGTCGAGATCGATCCACAGTCCGGTGCCGGTGAAGCCGGTATGGCCGATCGTCGCTGCCGAGCACAGCTGACCGCCCGACCAATCGGCATGGCGCACCTCCCAGCCGCAGGTGCGCGGGCCGTTGACCGGAGTGGCGATCGCCGCCAGCGCCGCGGGTGACAGTCCGCTGCCGTCGAGCACGCCGCGCGCGAAGCCGAGCACGCCGGCGACGGTGCCGAACAGCCCGGCATGCCCCGTCGCGCCACCCATCGCCGCGCAATTCTCGTCATGGACCTCGCCCTTGAGCACGCGCCCGCGCCAGGCGCAGCGCTCGGTCGCGACCGCCGGGCCGGGCGGCGGGCCGAAGGAAAGCTCCGGGCCGAGCGGCCAGTCGCGCAGCGAGGCGCCGGTGATCCGCTCGATCGCAATGCCGAGCAGGATGAAGTTGATGTCCGAATAGACCGACGGCCCGTGCCGCCATTCGCGCTGGAGCACGAAGGCGCGGAGCCGGGCGGGATCGTCGCCATAGGTGTAGATCGGCTCGACCGCAGGCAGGAAGGTGCGGTGGACCAGGCAATCGCGGAACGTCAGGCGCCGTTCGGGCGCATTGGCGATATCGTATTGGCGCAGATCGGGGATCGCGTCGGTCAGCGGGCGGTCGAGATCGATCAGGCCGCGATCGGCCAGCGCGAGGATCATGCTGGTCGTCGCGATCACCTTCGAGACCGAGGCGAGGTCGAACCAATGGTCCGGGGTCAAGGTTTCGGCCGCCGGCTCGAGCTGCGCCAAGCCCATGGTGCGCGTCGCAGTCCAGCCATCGCGGGTGACCACCCCCAGCGTCGCGCCGGGCACCTGCCCCGCCGCGACGGCGGCTGCAGCGGGCGCGAAGGCGGCGTCGATGTCGATCATACGGTCTCCTCGTCGCGCGCCCGGATGCCCGCGATAAACGGCAGGAACAGCACCGCCGCGAGGCTCAGCGTGCCCGACAGCCAGAAGAAGCCGTCATAGCCGATGCTCTTGACGATCTCCCCGCCCGCCCCCTGCAACAGCCGCGGCAACAGGAAGGCGAACCCCGACAGGAAGGCATATTGCGCGCCGGCGTAGCGCGGGTTCACCAGCAGCGAGAGATAGACGACGAAGATCGCGCCCTCCATGCCGTGCGCGAACTGATCGACCGCGGTGGCGGTGTAGATCGCCAGCCCGTTCGGCGGCACGTGCCACAGCCACACGAAGATCCAATTGCCCAGCGCCGATCCGATCGCCCCCAGCATCAGCGCGCGGCTCATCCGCAGCCGCACGGCGAGCGTCGCGCCGACCAGGACGCCCGCCATGCTCGACGGCGTCGTCACGAAGCCGTCGGCGATGCCCATCGTGGTAAGATCGTAATGTGCCGCGATCTCGAGCGGCTTGACGCCCCACAAAGTGAGCACATCGCCCATCCGGTAGAAGGTGACGAAACCGAGCAGCGGCAACACGCGATAGCCGAACCGCCAGAAGATGTTGACGTACGGCCCAAGCCAGGTCGAACGCCGCGCCCAGGCGGTCGCGGGCAACCGCACGATCCACGGCAGCGCCACCGCCATCAGCACGAACGGCACAAGGCACAGGACGAGCACCGCGACGGTCGCATTGCTCTTCGCGCTGATCCCGGCGGCGATCGCCAGCTGCAGCGCGACCCAGCCGAACCCGCCGAAAAAAGCGAGCGCGCCGAGGAGCAAGACCGCGATCGCGACCAGACCGGTCAGCAATGCCGTCGTCCGTCGGCCGACGCCGCGTGCCGCCGGTGCCAGGCTCACCAGGATCGGCAGGGGCAGCGCAGCGAGCAGCGCGACGGCGAGATAGCCCCACACCCATCCGGCCCGGTCCGCCACGGTCAACGCGACCAGCGACGAGGCCGCCATCGCGGTCCGATAGCCCCACAGATTGGCGGCAGTCAGCGGCCCCTGCTCCGCCGCCGTCGGCGCAAGCTCGACACGCCAGCCATCGGCGGCGACCTCGAGCGTGGTCGTCCAGAAGGCGAGCAGCACCGCGAGCAGCGCGACCAGCGGCAAATTGGTATCGGCCGAGGTATAGGCCATCGCCACCATCGCGGTGACGATCCCGATCTGCGCGGTGATGATCCAGCTCATCCGCTTGCCGAACACGCGCGACAAGCCGGGCACGGCGAAGGCGTCGAGCAGCGGCGCCCAGAGGAATTTGAAGGTCGGCAGCAGCGCGACCCAGCCGAAAAAGCCGATCAGCACGATGTCGAGGCCATGCTTCGCCAGCCGCGCCGAGAGCACGGTCGAGAACATGTAGAACGGCAACCCCGCCGAAAAACCGAGCAGGACGAACAGCGTCATCAACCGGAGACTGGGCTTGCCCGTCCGCGGCGGGGGGGCGGCGGTGGAAGCGGTCAACACCGGCGCTCGACCGGGGCTTCGCGGATAGGCCTCGGCACCCGCGACGATCTTTCTACCATGAACCCAAGTCCCGTATTCTTTGAAGCGCGCGCGGTACCGCGGTGGCGCACTGATCCGCCATCCCCCTGCCCCGCCCTATTTCGCACTGCGATCCGTGGCGTCGTCGGCCGGCAGATCCGCCATCGACGCAGCGACCGTCTCGGCGCGCTCCATCACGCGCAGGATGTTGCCGTCGGTCAACTTGGCGAGATCGCCGTCGCTCCACCCACGCCGCGCGAGTTCGGCGATCACCTTGGGATAGCCGTCGACGCCGTTCATCCCCTCGGGCGCAGTATTGTCGATCCCGTCGAAATCGCCGCCGAGGCCGACATGGTCGTGCCCCGCGATCTTGGCGACATGCTCGATATGATCGGCGACCGTAGCCACGGTAACGCGCGGCATCGGATGCGCGCGATCCCACTCGACGAGCGGCGCGGCGGCGCGCGGGCCGTAGACGTCGCCGGGCACCGCGAGCGACTTCGCATAGGCGGTCCGCGCCACGTCCCACTGCTTCCATGCGCCCGACAGGAAGGCGGGATAGAAATTGACCATGACGATCCCGCCATTCGCGCCGATCGCGGCGAGCAGATCGTCGGGAATGTTACGCGGCACCGGCGCCAGCGCGCGCGCCGAGGAGTGCGAGGCGATCACCGGCGCCTTCGATGCGGCCAGCGCCGCGCGCATCGTCGAATCCGCGACATGGCTGACATCGACCAACATTCCGATCCGGTTCATCTCGGCGACCACGCGCTTGCCGAACGGCGAGAGTCCGCCCGCCACCGCCTCGTCGGTCGATGAATCCGCCCATGGCAGGCTGCGGCTGTGCGTCAGCGTCATGTACCCTACGCCGAGCGCACGGTATTGGCGGAGCACCGACAGGCGTCCGTCGATCTGGTGCCCGCCCTCGACGCCGATCAGGCTCGCGGTCCGCCCGCTCGCCATGATCCGGCGTACGTCCGCGGCGGTCGTCGCGAGCGCAAGCGCGTCGGGATTGCCCGCGACCAGCCGCCGCACGACGTCGATCTGTTCGAGCGTCAGTTCGACCGCCTTGGGGCCGGTCACATCCGCCGGGATCCACACCGACCAAAACTGGCCGCCGACATGCCCCGCCTTCATTCGCGCGAGATCGGTCTGCAACGGACGCGGCAGATCCGCCCCGCCCTTGCGCGCCACCGCGACACTCCCGCCCTGATAATGCCCGATCTCCCAGGCGAGATCGTTGTGCCCGTCGATCACCGGCGCGCGTGCGAGCACGCGCTCGGCGCGCGCCGTATCCGCCGGACTTGGTACGGTCTGCGCATTGGCCGGCGCCGCGAGTGCGAACGCCAGCCCGAGGAATGCGAAATGCCTCACCGCGTCTGCACGCGGATGCCGAAGCGGAAGGCACGGCCGAGCATGTCCGAATAGGTGCTGTTCGCGGCCAGGCCCGTCTCGGGAACCAGCAGCGGTTCGCGATTGAACAGGTTGGTCACGTTGACGAAGAACTGTGCCTTCACCTTGCCGGCGACGCGGACGTTCTGCGTCACGTTGAGATCGGCATAGAACAGCCCCGACACCTGATTGTTGTCATAGGTCGGGTAGTTGGTGGTCGAGAGCGGGCAATTCGTCTGGCACTCGATGCCCGTTGCCGAATAGCGACCCGCGCTGATTCCCCGACCGACCGCGGTGATCGACGTGCTCGGCAAATCCAGCGTCACGCTGCCACGGAAATTCCAGGTCGGCGTCGTCGCCTGGCCGCTGTTGACCCCCACGGTGTTGGCGATCACCGCGCCCGGCACCCCGGTATCGAGAATGTTGTCGATGTAGCGCGTGGCCTGGCCGCGCAGCGTCAGTGCGGTCTCGCCCGAGAGCTGGGTGCGATAGCTGGTGTCGAAATCGATGCCGCGGGTGAGCTGGCTCGCCGCATTGAACGGCTGCGTGCGGATGAGCAGGTACGGCTGCCCCGGCACCGAACGCGCGGCATCCTGCGTGATCGCGTCACAGAAACGCTGCTGCCCCTGGCTGCACAGATTGACGATGTCCTGCGCGCTGAAGCTGGTGATGCCCTGCTTGATGTTGATCCGCCAATAATCGATCGAGGCATTGAAGCCCTTGAGGAAGCGCGGCGCGAGCACGGCGCCGATCGTCCAGGACGCGGCGACCTCAGGCCGCAGGTTCGGATTGCCCGTCGCGATGCCGGAATAGCTGTACGTGGCGGGGCCGTTGGCGCCATCGGCGGTGAAGGACGGATTGCGAACCGAATCGCTGTTGGCCGACCCTGCCTGATACAGTTCGTTGAGGTTGGGCGCGCGGATGTCGCGCGAGCGCACCACGCGGAAACGGATGTCGGGGATCGGCGCCCAGGTTCCGCCGAGCTTCCACGTCACCACGCCGCCCGAGGTCGAATAATCGGTCCCGCGGACCGCACCGTTGAACTCGAGCCCGAGGCCGAGCGGAACGACGGTTTCGAGATAGGCTTCCTTGACGTTGTAGCTGCCGTTGGTGGGCAGATAGTTGCCGACCGACCAGGTGTTGGTGACGGTCGGGCGGCCTTGCGCATTGACCGTGGGAATCGGCTGGAACTCCTGCGGCACATAGCCACGGATGCTTTCCTCGCGCCATTCGCCGCCGATCGCGACGCTGACATCGCCCGCCCAGGTGCGGAACGGCGACGCGCGGAAATTGACGCCAGCGGTCTTCTGCTCGGTCGTCTCGTCGCGATACGGCGAGCCGAGAACATAGGCGATCGCCGCGGAATTGGCGACGCCGACACCGAGCCGGTTGAGCGGCACGCATGCCGCATCGTTGTTGGTGGCGATGGCGTCGACGTTGATCGCGCACTGGATCGATCCGGCAGCATAGCCGCCCGAATTGCCCGCCGGCGCGACCGCGGCGTTGGTCGCGTTGGCGATCTTCGTGATGTTCTGGATGTTGCGGAGCTGCTCGCGCATGTCGGCCCGGCCATATTGGCCGTAGACATCGAACGACACGGTCTTGCCGAACACATCGAACTTGCCGTCACTGCCGATCTGGTAGCGCTGCACCTTGCGCCGGTTGTCGACGACGCGCGACGGCAGATCGACCGACGTGGTCGCCAGCGTCACGCTGCTGATCCCGGCAAGCCGCGACGCGCCGAGTGCCGCGACGAGATACGGATTGGTCGCGGAAAGGGTGATGCCGGTCTGCAGGTTCGGACCGGCGTTGAACAGGATATGCTGCCGGTTGAACGACCCTTCGGCGTAGAGCTCGATGCGATCGGTCACGTCGAAACTCGCCCGGCCGAACACGCCGTAGCGATCGTCCTGCGGATCGAGCCCGATATTGCGTCCCGAATCGTTGACCTGCCAGCTGCCGCCCTGCGTCAGTGTCGGCGCCGCGCTCCCGGTCGCCGACGGGAAGGTCAGCGCGCCATATTGGAATTGCTGCGGCTGGCCGCCGCTGCCGAAATAGACACCGCGCAGGCTGTTCGCGGCGACCCCGCTGCCCGCCACCGCCGTGCTACCGGTGATGAGACCGCCCGGCGTGGAGTTGGCCGCGCCGATCTGCCGCTTGGTGGTGATGAACTGCGGCGTCGTGCTGTTCGCGGTCCAGTTCGGATCCTGGATGCGGACATAGCCCGTCGCGTTCCACGCGCGATCGACCTGGAAGATGCCGTCGCGGTGCGCATATTCGCCCTCGACCTCGATATGCCCGCGGCCATCCGCAAAGGACGTGCCGGCGGTCAGCGCGGCCGAATAATTGTGCCCGTCGCCATATTGCGTGATGCCGTTGTCGGCGGTGAGGCGAAGCCCCTGAAACTTCTTGTCGAGGATGAAGTTGACGACGCCAGCCACGGCGTCGGAGCCGTAGGCGGCCGAGGCGCCGCCGGTGACGACCTCGACGCTCTTCACCAGCCCCTGTGGGATCGTGTTGATGTCGACCAGCCCGGTGATCGTCGATCCGACCGAGCGATGCCCGTCGACCAGCACGAGGGTGCGGACCTCGCCGAGGTTGCGCAGGTTGAGCGCGTTGATGCCGGCCTGCCCGCTCGACAGATTGAGCCGCGAATTGGCGGGCTTGGTCGATCCTGCGAGCGCGGGCTGCTGGTTGACGAAATCGGCGATGTTGTTCGACGGCGACTGGTTCTGGATCTCGGTCTGGCTCAGCACCGTCAGCGGTGTCGGCGCCAAGAAGCCGCTGCGCGCGACGCGCGAGCCCGTGACGACGACGTCCGGCCCATCCTCATCGCCGCGCGCCGCCGACTCGGTCTGTTGCACATCGACACGGTCCGTCGGTGCCGCGCCGGGCGCGGCCGTATCCCCCAAAAGCGGTGCGACCGCCTGCGATCGTACCGTCTGCGCTACGGCTGGAGTCGCCAACGCGATCGCCGCAACGCTGCACCCGAGCATCATCGCCATCCGGCGCCGAGCCTGATCGGAATTCGTCATGATTGTCCTTCCCTGACCGGACTCGCACATACGGAGCGTTTCTCGACGCTTTCCAGTAAATGCGACTTACGGTTGTTGTACCGCCGACCTCTCTGGGCCAGTTCCCCCTGCTGCGATTGGGGAAAGTGCGCGGTCTTGTGTGAGGGCGTCAAGAGCCGGATCTTCGCGCTCCCATAGCCTGCCTCTATGGGAGCCGACCATAACTCGCTGCTATGCCCTAGACCGTGCTCGATATGGGTCGGCGTGGCGCCACGGCGCTAGCCTCCCGGCGTCGCGCCAGCCATGAAAGCCAGACCATGATCAATCGCCGATCCTTTCTGCTGCGCTCGGTCGCCGCCGCCGCGATCGCGGCAGGCCCGGCCTGTCGCGCGGCCGATGCCGGCGACAAGCAAGCGAGCGTGCGCGGGCCGACCGCGCCGATCGAGATCCTCGACGACGTGTACGGCATCCCCCATATCCGTGCGCAGTCGATCCCCGATGCGTTCTTCGGCCAGGGCTATCTCGTCGCACGCGACCGGCTGTTCCAGATCGATTTCGGGCACCGCCGCGAACTCGGCCGGATGGCGGAAGCCTTCGGCGCCGACTTCGTGAAGCACGACGCGCAGGCGCGACTGTTCCATTATCGCGGCGACAGCGATGCAGAACTTCGCCGGCTTCCCGCCGACGTGCTCGCCTGCGCACGCGCCTATATCGCCGGGGTCAATGCGCGGATCGACGAGGTCACCGCCGACCCGACATTGCTTCCACTCGAATACCGTATCCTGGGCGTCGCGCCGCTCCGCTGGGACATTGCCGACCTGGTGCGCGTACGCGGCGCGGCGGCCGGCAATGCCGACGACGAAGTCCGCCGCGCGCAGCTTGCCGCACTCGGCCTGCTCGAGCTCGACGCGGTGATCGCGCCGCTGCTGCCGGCGCACCCGCTGACCGTGCCCGATGGGCTCGACGTGGCGGCAGTGTCCGACGACGATCTGGGCGTGCTGACGATCGGCCGCCTGCCGTTCGGGCCCAACACCCCGGTCGTCGATCCCGACGAGCGTTCGGGCCGGCTCGAACGCACCAATGCCGGCAGCAACGCCTGGACGATCGCGCCGGCGCGCTCGGCGACCGGGCGGCCGATCCTCGCCAACGATCCGCATCTCGGCATCGGCGGTTTCGGCCCACGCCACGTCGCGCACCTCACCGCGCCGGGGCTCGACGTGATCGGCGGCGGCGCGCCCGGCCTGCCCGGCATCATGCAGGGCCATACCGACCGGTTCGCCTTCGGCCGCACCAACTTCCATATCGACCAGGAGGATCTGTTCGTCCTCGAGCTGCATCCGACCGATCCCGGGCGCTACCGTCACGCCAACGGCTGGCAGCGCTTCACGCGCGTCGAGGTCGCGATACCGGTCAAGGGCGGCGCGGCGCAGACCGCGGTGCTGCGCTACGCGGTGCAGGGCCCGGTCGTGTCGCACGATCCGGCCAAACGGCGCGCGACCGCGCTTGCGTCGATCGCGATGCAGCCGGGCGGCGGCGGTTCGTTCTCGATGATCGCGATCAACCTGGCGCGCGATTGGGCCGGGCTGCAGGAGGCTTTCAAGCTCCATCCATCGCCGACCAATTTCCATTATGCCGATGTCGCGGGCAATACCGGCTGGCAGGCGATCGGCTTCATGCCGGTGCGCAAGCGCGGCGCCGGGCTGATGCCGGTGCCGGGCGACGGACGCTACGACTGGACCGGGTACCGCGACCATCGCGCGCTGCCGAGCGATTACAACCCCGCCAAGGGCTGGTTCGCCTCGGCCAATCAGGACAATCTGCCGCCGGACTGGCCGACCGACCGCATCCCCGCGTTCGATTTCCGCGATCCGTACCGTTACGAGCGGATTTCCGGCGTTCTCTCGCACCAGCCGCGCCATACCCTTGCCGACAGCGTCGCACTCCAGCACGACACGCTGTCCACGCCCGCCCGCCAGCTCGTCGCGCTGCTGCCGACGGCGCCTTCGGAAGCGGCGGGGCCGGCGGTGACGCTGCTGCGCGGCTGGGACTGCCGGCTCGATGCGGCGAGCGGCGCGGCGGCTTTGTTCGAGATCCTCTGGCGTGAGCTGGGGCATCGCATGCTCGCCGCGATCGTCCCCGAGCGCGCCAAGGCGATCGTCACCTCGATCGGCCCATCGGTCCTGCTCGGCCTGCTCGCCCGCCCCGACGCGCGGCTCGGCCAGGATCCGGTCGCCGCCCGCGACGCGATGTTCGACGCGGCGTTGATTGCCGCCTGGACAAGCGCGCGGGCGCAACTCGGCCCCGATCCCGCAGCGTGGCGCTGGGGGGCGCTGCATCGGCTGCGCATCCAGCATCCGCTCGCGCGCATCCCCGCGATCGCCGCCGCCTTCCCGCCGATCGAGGTCGGGCCGACGGGGGGCGACAGCTATACGGTGCAGGCGCGCTGGCTCGGCAACGGTCCGGGCTGGTCGGCGGGGGGCGGCGCGAGCTATCTGCAGGTCATCGACGTCGGCGCGTGGGACAATTCGCTGATGCTCAACCTCCCCGGCCAGTCGAACGATCCGCGCTCGCCACACTATCAGGATCAGGTCGCGAGCTGGAGCGTCGGTCAGCTCCAGCCAATGCTCTACAGCCGCGCCGCGGTCGATGCGCATTCGGTCGGCCGCCTGACCCTCACCCCGCAAGGAACCCAGCCATGAGCCGCCTGCCGATCCTCGCCGCGCTGCTGATCGTCGGCGCGGCGTCCCCAAAGGTCGACGTCGTGATCCGCGGCGGCACGATCTACACCGGCGCGGCGACACCGCCGATCGTCGGCGACGTAGAGCTTGTCGGCGACCGGATCGTCTATGTCGGCCCAGCGCGGCACACCGCGGCGGTGACGATCATCGACGCGACCGGCCAGATCGTCGCCCCCGGCCTGATCGATGCGCACACCCACCCCGACACCTATCTCCGCTCGCCCGACGCCAAGACGCGGTTGAACCTGCCCTGGCTCGCGCAAGGCGTCTCGACGATCGTCACCGGCGTCGATGGCGGCGGCACCCCCGATGTCGCGGCGGACGCGCGCAAGCTCCAGGCGAGCGGGATCGGCACCAACGTCGTCCCGTTCGTCGGCTTCGGCGCAATCCGCCAGCGCGTGCTCGGCGAAGCCGATCGCGCGCCGAACGCCGCCGAACTCGCACAGGAAAAGGCGCTTGCGGCAAATGCGATGTGCGAGGGCGCGACCGGGCTCTCGACCGGCCTGTTCTACGCTCCCCAAAGCTTCGCCACCACCGACGAGGTCGCTGCCGTCGCCGCCGAAGCGGGAAGCCGCGGCGGGATGTACGATACGCATCAGCGCGACGAATCGAACTACACGATCGGCCTGATCGCCAGCACCAAGGAAGCGATCGAGATCGGACGGCGCGCGCACATGCCGGTGCATTTCGCGCACCTCAAGGCGCTCGGTGTCGATCTGCAGGGGCATGCGCCCGAGCTGATCGCGACGATCGAGGCGGCGCGCCGCGCCGGACAGGACGTCACCGCCGACCAATATCCCTGGCTCGCCTCGGGCTCGAGCGTCGATGCGTCGCTCGTCCCGCGCTGGGCAGTCGATGGCGGCTACAAGGCGATGCTCGCGCGCTTCGCCGAGCCGGCCACGCTTGCCCGCATCAAGACCGAGATGACCGAGAACCTCCGGCGGCGCGGCGGGGCGGAATCGCTGCTGCTGACCTCCGAGGGCCAGCCGTGGACGGGCAAGACGCTCGCGCAGATGGCGACGCAGTGGGGCGTCTCGCCGATCGACGCGGCGATCCGGATCTTGAAGACGCCCGATGCGGCGGGCACCGGCCCCGCCGGGGTCGGCGTTGCCAGCTTCAACATGATCGACCGCGACGTCGATCTCATCATGCAGCAGCCGTGGGTGGTGACCAGCTCCGACGGCTCGGACGGCCACCCGCGGCAATATGCGACGATGCCGCAAAAGTATCGGCTCTATGTCGAGCAGCGCAAGGTCATCCCGCTCGCCGATTTCATCCGGCGCTCGAGCGGGCTGACCGCAGACATCTACAAGATCAATCATCGCGGCTATCTGCGCGCCGGCTATTATGCCGACGTGGTCGTGCTCGATCCCGCACGCTTCGCAGCCCGCGCCGACTACATCCATCCGCGCATCCCCAGCGTCGGGATGAGCGCGCTGTTCGTCAACGGGAAGCTCGCGCTGCGCGACAGTGCCGCAACCGGCGCGGCGGCGGGGCGCGTGCTGCTGCGTCCGCGGCCGGCCGGCTGCGGGGCATAGCCGAGGGTTATGGCGCGCCGCTCGACAAATAGTGGGCGGATCGGCGGGTATCTATACACCGGTGGCTCCCCCCTCGTTTGCGTAGGACCGCGATGATCCCCGGCCCCTTCCTCCTGTATCTCGGCCATTCCGACGACGATGTCGGCATCAAGACCTCGCGCGGGCTCGCCGCCTTCCGCCGCGACGATTGCCTGGGCGAATGGCGCCACGACGATTGCCCGCTGACGCTCGGCCTGCCGCGGATGGACGCTGCCGCCGCGCGTGCGGCCGGCGCGCGGACGCTGGTGCTCGGCATCGCCAATGCCGGCGGTCGGTTGGGCGAGGCGCTGGTCCAGGACGCGCTGCAGGCGATCGCGCAGGGGATGAACGTCGCCGCCGGGCTCCACCAGCGGCTGCGCGACGATCCCCGCCTCGTGAGCGCGGCGGCCGCGGCCGGGGTCGAACTCTTCGATGTCCGCGATCCGCGCGCGGATATCCCGGTCGGCAACGGCAAGCGGCGCGCGGGCAACCGCCTGCTCACGGTCGGGACCGATTGCTCGGTCGGCAAGATGTACGCGACGCTGGCGCTGCGCGACGCGCTCCAGCGCCGCGGCGTCGTCGCCGATTTCCGCGCGACCGGCCAGACCGGCATCCTGATCGCCGGTGACGGCGTCCCGCTCGACGCGGTCGTCGCCGATTTCATCTCGGGCGCGATCGAGACGCTGGCGCCGGCGCGCGGCGACGATGGCTGGGATCTGATCGAGGGCCAGGGCTCGCTGTTCCACCCGTCCTTCGCCGGCGTCTCGACCGGGCTGCTGCATGGCGCACAGCCCGCGGCGCTCGTCCTGTGCCACGATCCGTCGCGCACGCACATGCGCGGCCTGCCGCACTATGACCTTCCCGACCTGGCCGAATGCCTCGCCGCAAACATACAGGTCGCGCGGCTCACCAGCCCGTATGTGCGCGCGGTCGGCGTCGCGCTGAACACGGTCAAGCTCGACGAGGATGCCGCGCGGCGGCTCTGCGCCGCAACCGGCGACGCGCTCGGCCTGCCCTGCACCGATCCCTATCGCTTCGGCTCCGACCCGATCGCCGACTGGCTGCTGCAATGCTACGCACCCTCGACGCCCGCCACCACCGCTTCGGCCTGAACGCGCCCTTCCGCATCGCGCGGGGCGTCAAGACGGCGGCCGACGTCGTCACCGTCACCGTGCGCCAGGGCTCGGTCGTAGGGCGCGGCGAAGGCGTGCCCTATCCGCGCTATGGCGAGACGATCGAGGATGCGCTTTCGCAGATCGCGCAAGTTGCCGCGCGGATCGAGGCCGGCGCAAGCCGCGATGACCTGCGGACGCTTCTCGTCCCCGGCGCCGCCCGCAATGCGGTCGATTGCGCGCTCTGGGACCTAGAAGCGCGGCTCGCCGGCACCAGTGTCGCGGCGCTCGCCGGGGTGGCCCCGCCCGCGCCGGTCGCCTCGGCGATCACCATCGCGATCGACACGCCCGACGCGATGGCCGCCGTTGCCGCGCGCGCCGCTTATGTCCCGTTGCTCAAGGTCAAGGTCGACCGTACGGATGCGGCGATGCAGATCGCCGCCGTCCGTTCCGCCGCGCCTACCCCGCGCATGATTGTCGATCCCAACGAAAGCTGGACGATCGCCGAGCTCGAGCGCTGGCAGGATTTGCTCGTCGAACACCGCGTTGATCTGCTCGAACAGCCGTTGCCGGCGGGCGAGGATGCCGTGCTGGCCGGCTTCGCCAGCCGCGTGCCGCTCTGCGCGGATGAATCGCTGCATACGAGCGCCGATCTCGAGACGCTTGCCGGGCGCTACCAGTACGTCAACATCAAGCTCGACAAGACCGGCGGCCTGACCGAGGCGCTCGCGCTCGCCGACGCCGCCAAGGCACGCGGGTTCGGGCTGATGGTCGGCTGCATGGTCTGCTCCTCGCTCGGCATCGCGCCGGCGCTGCTGCTGGCCGGCGAGGCGGCGTTCGTCGATCTCGACGGTCCGCTCTGGCTTTCGGAGGACCGGCCCGGCGGCGTCACCGACCGCAACGGCGTGCTCGCCCCGCCGCAGCCCGGTTTCTGGGGGTCAGCGGCGTGAGTGTCGCGCGACGCTGGTTCGCGGTGCCGCTGTGGCAGCGGGTGATCGGCGGCCTGGTGATCGGCGTGATCCTCGGCACGCTGTGGCCCGCGGGCGCGAACGCGATCGCGATCCTCGGCGATCTGTTCGTGCGGCTGATCCGGATGCTCGTCGTACCCGTCGTGCTGGTGACGATCGCCGCGGGCATCGCCGCGCTCGGCGATCCGCGCCGGCTCGGTGAGATCGGCGGGCGGACGGTGCTGCTGTTCGCGTTCACCACGATCGTCGCGGTGACGATCGGGATGGCGACCGGGCTGCTCATCCGACCCGGTGCCGGCATCGCGCTCGCGGGCGTCGCACCGCATGCGCTGGGGGCCGCGGTTTCGCCGAGCGACCAGTTGCTTGGCATCGTCCCCGTCAACATCCTCGACGCGCTCGCCAAGGGCGACATGCTCGCGATCATCTTCACCGCCGTGCTGCTCGGAGTCGGCATGGTCGCCGCGGGCGAGGCGGGACGGCCGGTGGTCAAGCTGTTCGAGGGGCTCGCCGCGGTGCTGCTCCAGATCGTGCGGATCGTGATGGAGGTGACGCCGCTCGGCGTGCTGGCGCTGATCGCGCGCGCGGTGGCGACCAGCGGGGCGGCGGTGTTCGTCAATATCGGCGCGCTCGCGCTGTGCGTGGTGATCGCCTCGCTGGTGCAGATGCTGTTCCATGGCGCGCTGATCGCCTGGGTCGCGCGGCTCCCGGTGTTGCGCTTCTTCCGCGGCATCCTCGATGCGCTTGTCGTCGGCTTTTCGACCGCCTCCTCCTCGGCGACCTTGCCCGTCGGCCTGCGCGTGGCCGAGGACAATCTTGGCATCGCGCCCGCCGTGGCAGGCACCGTGCTGCCGCTCGGCGCGAGCATCGGCAAGGACGGGACGGCGATGTATGTCGGGCTGATGGGCCAGTTCGCGCTCCAGGCGCTCTGCATCACGCCCGATCCCGGCATGTTGCTCGTCATGCTGCTGACGGGCGCGCTCGCCGCGTTCGGGACCGCGCCGGTGCCCTCGGCCTCGCTGTTCATGCTCGCGGCGATGCTCGCGGCGGTCGGCGTCTCGCCCGAGCAGACCGCGCTGATCGTCGGGCTCGTCCTGCCGTTCGACCGCCTGCTCGACATGACGCGCACCACGCCGTCGGTCTCCGCCAACCTCACCGTCGCGACGCTGGTTGCACGTCGCACCGGCGCGCTCGACACGGCGGTGTTCCGCGGGGCGACATCGGGCTAGGATGGCGCGCTTATGAACCTGCGCCACATCGAAATCTTTCACGCCGTCTACGTCAACGGCTCGGTCAGCGCCGCCGCGCGCGCGCTAAACATCTCGCAGCCCTCGGTGTCGAAGACGCTGCGCCACGCCGAATCGCTGCTCGGTTTCGAACTGTTCCAGCGCAGCGCCGGGCGGATGGTGCCGACCGAGGACGCGCATGCGATGTTCGGCGACGTCGCCGAGATCCAGGAGCGCGTCCGCGCCTTGCGCGAGGCGGGGCGCAACCTGCGCACCGGCGGCGGCGCGACACTGCGCATCTCCGCGTTGCCGAGCCTCGCGCTGAGCGCGCTGCCGACCGCGGTCGCGCGCTTCCTCAAGACGCACCCCGACGTGCGCTTCGACCTGCAGACGACCCATCACGACGACGTGCTGCGCAAGCTGTACGAACGCGAGACCGAGATCGCGATCGGCTATCAGGCGCCGCGCGGCGCGCCCTTGGGGCAGATCTGGCTCGGCGAGGGCGAACTGGTGATGCTCTACCGCGAGGCCGAGCTGCCCGACGCGCCACCCCGGCTCGAGCTCTGCCAGCTCGCCGGCCAACCCTTCATCTCGCTCGCCGCGAGCGGGCCGATCGGCCATCTGTTCACCACCGAGGTCGAACGGCTTGGGCTCGAGCTGAACGAGATCGTCTCGGCGCGCACCTTCTACATCGCCGCCGCGCTGGTCCGCGCCGGGGTCGGGGTGACGGTGGTCGACAATCTGACCGCCGAGGCGTGTCTCGCGCCCGGGCTCGCGATGCGCCCGCTCAAGCCCTCGCTGACCTTCGACATCCATGCGATGCATTTGCTCGACCGGCCGCCGAGCGCGCTGGCGAGCGATTTCCTGGCAGTGCTCGGTACCGTGATCGAGGCGCCATGACACCATTGCTGCTCGGCCTTCTGCTTGCCGCCCCCACCGCGGCGGCGTCGCCCTCCGACGCCGTTGCGAGCGCGCTCGCTCAGGCTGGACCGGGCACGCGGATCGGGTTGGTGGTGACCGACGAGCAAGGACGCGAGATCGTAGCGATCCGCCCCGACGAGCGCTTCGTTCCCGCCTCCAACACCAAGATCTTCACGACCGCCGCCGCTTTCGCCACGCTCGACATGACGGCCGCCGATGGCGGCGGCGGGGCGGAAGTGCGGCTCGAAGGGCAAGACGCGGTGCTCGTCGGCCACGGCGATGCGCGCCTCTCGAGCGCCACGGACTGCCGGGTCGATTGCCTCGCCGAGCTCGCCCGCGCCGTCGCCGCGCGCACGCACGTCGTCCACGATGTGATCGGCGACGACAGCGCCTTTCCCGACGAGCGCTGGCCGCAAGGGATGAGCTGGAACAACCAGGCCGGCCGCTACGGCACCGCGATCTCGGCGTTGACGATCGATGACAATGTGGTCGAGCTTTCGGTCACGCCGGGCACGCAAGGGGCATCGCCCGCGATCACCGGCGATGGCTATTACCGGATCGAGAACCGCGCGATCACCGTTGCAGGCGGCAAGACCGCGCTCGAGGTCACGCGCCTGCCCGGCAGCGACACGCTGCGTATCACCGGCAGCGTCGGCACAGGCGCGGCACCACGGCCGTTGCTCGTCGGTCTCGATGATCCGGCGCACCGTGCCGCCTGGCGACTTGCCCGCTTGCTGCGCGAAAACGGCGTGCGCGTGACGGGAAGCGTGACCGTGCGCCATCGGCCTTTGTCTCCCGCGGATGATCCCGAGGTCCGCGGTGGCGCACCTGCCCCACGTCCCCCTGCCCCGCCCGCTGCGCTCGCGCGGCTCGCACCGCCGCCGCTTGGGGACGACGCTCGCCTCACCAACAAGGTAAGCCAGAACCTTCACGCCGAACTCTTCCTGCGCCGGGTCGCGGCGGCCAGCGGCAGTGGATCGGTCGCCGATGGCCGCGCCGCGGTCATCGGGATGCTGAGCGCGATCGGCGTGCCGCGCTGGCAATACGATTTTGCCGATGGATCGGGCATGTCGAGCTACAACCGCGTCACGCCCCGCGCCACCATCACCCTGCTGCGCTGGATCGCCGCGCAGCCCTGGGGCCCGGCCTGGCGCGCGACGCTGCCGGTCGGCGGTGTCGATGGCACGCTCGCCGCGCGTTTCCATGGTACGGCGCTCGACGGCCGGCTCTTCGCCAAGACCGGCTCGCTCAACGCGACCAATGCGGTATCGGGCTATCTCACCGCCGCCAGCGGGCATGTGCTGACCTTCGCCGCCTTCTGCAACGACGTTCCGGGCGACGCATCCGCCACCAAGGCGATCGACGCGGCGCTGCTTGCCGTCGCGGCGGAGCACTGAGCGTCGGTTCGCTCGCCCGCTAAACCTCGGCGAGCGGCGTCACGAACTCGTAGCGATCGCCACGATAGACCGAGCGAGTGAATTCGACGAAGCGGCCATCAGGAATCCGCGTCAGCCGCTCGATCCGCAACACTTCCGAATTCTGGCGCACGCTGAGGATCCCGGCCTCGGTCGGCGTCGCGAGCGAAGCCCGCACCCGCTGCGTCCCCGCGGTCGGGCGAAAGCCGTGCGCGTCGAGCGCCTGGTAGAGTGAATCGCCGAGCGTATCGAGATCGGGCAGAAATTCCGCCGGGATGATCGCATGCTCGATCGCGAGCGGCTCGCCCCCCGCTAGGCGGACCCGCCCGAGCCGCGCGACGCGTGCAGTTGGGCTGATCTGCAGCGCCACGGCTTCCTCCTCGGTCGGCTGCGCATAGGTCTTGTTGATCCACACCACGCCCGGCGCCTCGCCGCGCGCGCGGGTTTCGTCGCTGAAGCTGCTGAGCCTGCTGCCCGCCGCCTCGATCCGCGGCGCGACGAAGGTGCCCGAGCCCTGCTTGCGGAACAGCACGCCTTCGCCGACGAGCTGCTCGATCCCCTTCCGCACGGTCACGCGCGAGAGCTTCGCCATCTCGCTGAGATCGCGTTCGGAGGGCAGCGCGCTGCCCGGATCGATCCCGCCGCTGCTGATATGCTCGCGCAGGCTGCGCGCGAGCTGGAGGTAGAGTGGCGTCCCTTCCGCGCTCGAGGTCCAGGCAATGTCGTGCATCGTCATGCCCGCGCGCTCATGGCCTCGATCGCGCGGCGCAGATCGCCTGCGGCCGTGTCGAGCGCCGATTTGGCCTCGGCGAGCGACAGGCCAAGCGCGACGAGCACGCCAAGCCGGATGTCGTTATGCGCGGCGTCGAGCGCCTTGGACGCCGTCTCGGGATCGACCCCGGCGATCTCCGCGACCATCGTGCGCCCGCGCTGCAACAGCTTCGCGTTTGAGATCCGCATCGCAACCATCCGGCCGTCATAGACCAGCCCGCGCCGCAGCATGATCGCGGTCGAGAGGATGTTGAGGATCGCCTTCTGCGCGGTCCCCGCCTTCATCCGCGTCGATCCCGCGAGCACCTCGCTGCCCGTGACCGCGCAGATCGGATGCTCGGCGGCGTCGAGCAGCGCCGAGCCAGCATTGTTGGCGATGGCGATCGTCAGCGCGCCCGCGGCGCGTGCGGCGTCGATCGCGGCGAGCGTATAAGGCGTACGACCGCTCGCCGCGACGCCGATCACGACGTCGCTCGCGCCGACCTCGGCCGCGCCAATCTCGGCCCGCGCCGCCGCGGCATCATCCTCGGCCCCCTCATAGGCCTGGGTCAGCGCGCCGGTGCCGCCGGCCATCAGGAAGACCAGGCGCTCGATCGGCCAGCCGAAGGTCGGGTGAAGCTCCGCCCCGTCCTGCACCGCGAGCCGGCCCGACGTGCCTGCCCCGACAAAGACCAAGCGGCCCCGTTCGCCGAGCCGGGACGCTGCCGCATCGGCGGCCAGCGCGATCGCGCGCGTCTGCGATTGGATCGCGGCGATCGCGGCCATCTGGCCCTCGAGCATGGCTTCGACCGCCGCCTCGGTCGGCCAGCGGTCGAGATCGCGATACCGGGGGTCGAGTGCTTCGGTCTTCATGCGATGTCCTGATTTGACGCTGCTGTGGCGACGATGACGCGCTCCGACGATCCGAGCGCATTTCCGCTCTTGTGATGCGTTGCCATCGCCCGTCCTCCGTCCCGACACCCTCGATCGCTTTGGCTCTCGCGGATGCGCAGCGGATCGCGGAAAAGAAACACTGTGCTGCTACACATCCAAAATGTAAAGACCGGTATGGTATTGGCAGTATTGCAAGGTCACTTCTCGTCTCACAGCGACCCGGATAAATCCATTCTTCAATTCCAATCTAATGCCACTTGCGCCGGCGATCGGCACTGGTATTCTACGATCATGGCAGCTCCCCACTCCACCACGACGAAGATGGCCGAGGAAGCGCTCGAGGCGCCGGCTAAAGCATCCGAACAGCTCGCCCGCAACGCCGGTCTGATGCGCGAAGCCGGAAAGCGGTTGCGCGACCTGTCCCCGCCCTTTGCCGCCACGCTCGCGCGCGGCAGTTCGGATCAGGCGGCAGCCTTCGCCAAGTTCCTGCTCGAAACGCATGTCGCAATGCCGACGCTGAGCCACGCGCCGTCGATCGGTTCGCTCTATCGCAAGACCTCGCCGCGCTTCGACGGCGTGCCCCTCATCGCGATTTCGCAGTCGGGCCGAAGCCCTGATCTCCTCGCCGCCGCCGCAGATGCACGCCGACAAGGCGCCGTCATCGTCGCGGTGGTCAACGACGCTGCGTCGCCGCTCGCCCACCTCGCCCAGATCGTCATTCCGGTCCACGCCGGGCCCGAAACCAGTGTCGCGGCCACGAAGAGCTTCGTCTGTACGCTCGTCGCGCTCACCCATCTCGCGGCCGAATGGAGCGGTGATGAGGCGCTTCTCGCCGCCTTGGAGACGACTGGCGCGGTGCTCGAACAGGCGGCGCAGGCCAACTGGACGTCAGCCGTGCCTCTGCTCCGCGACGCACGAACGATGCTGGTGCTCGGCCGCGGGCCGACGCTGCCGATCGCGGGCGAGGCGGCGCTCAAACTCAAGGAAACCTCAGGCATTCATGCCGAGGCGTTCAGCAGCGCCGAGGTGGCGCACGGTCCGATGCGGCTGATCGGCGCTGGCGACCCGGTGCTGGTGCTCGCACCGAACGACGTCGCGCGCGAAGGTCTTGTCGAGCGGCTGGCGGAGTTCGCAGAACGCGGCGCGAACCTCGTCGTCGCCGGGCTCGAAGCCGAGCTGGTGCCGACCGCCACCGTCCTGCCCTCGCCGCGCGACGTGCATCCGGTGCTCGGCGCGATCGCGCAGATCCAGAGTTTCTACGGACTCGCCGAGGCGCTCGCGCGGGCGCGCGGGCTCGACCCGGATCATCCGCCGCACCTCAACAAGGTGACGCGCACGCTATGACCCGGATCGCGCTCACCGGCGCCCGCATCGTGCTGGCGGATCGCATCGCCGAGCAGCAGGCGTTGCTCCTCGATGGCACGCGGATCGTCGGGCTCGCCGCAAGCATTCCCGAAGGTTTCGAGCGGCACGAGCTTGGCGGCGGCTGGCTCCTCCCCGGCTTCATCGACACGCAGGTCAATGGCGGCGGCGACGTGCTGTTCAACGACGTGCCGACGCTCGCCGGGATCCGTACGATCGCCGAGGCGCATCGTCGCTATGGCACGACCGGCCTGCTGCCGACGCTGATCAGCGACCGCGCGCCGATCGTCGAGGCCGCGATCGCGGCGGGCGAAGACGCGCTCGCGGCGGGGGTGCCCGGCGTGCTCGGCGTCCATATCGAGGGGCCGCACCTCAACCCGCAGAAGAAGGGCATCCACGATCCGGCCCGCTTCAGCACGATCGATCCGGACGCGCTCGCGCGGCTGACGGCGCCCTCCCAGGGCCGCCGCATCGTCACGCTCGCGCCCGAACTGGCACCGGCCGGCGCGGTGCGCACGCTGGCCGAGGCCGGCATCCTGGTCTGCGCCGGGCATTCGCTGGCGGATTACGACCAGACCCGCGCAGCGCTGGCCGAGGGGCTGGTCGGCTTCACGCACCTGTTCAACGCGATGACGCAGTTTCTCAGCCGCGACCCCGGCATGGTCGGCGCGGCGCTCGAGGATCGCGCCAGCCATTTCGGGCTGATCGCCGACGGGCTCCACGTCCACCCCGCTGCGCTGCGCGTCGCGCTGCTGGCGCGCGGAATCGAAGGCATCATGCTGGTGACCGATGCGATGCCGCCGGTCGGCGGGCAGCGCGATCGCTTCACGCTGATGGGGCAGGAGATCACCGTCGTCGGCGGGACATGCCGCGGGCCCGACGGCACGCTCGCCGGCTCGGCGCTGACGATGGCGCAGGCATTCCGCAACGCGATCGAGCTGATGGGATGCGATATGGTCGCCGCCTCGCGCATGGCGAGCGGCACTCCCGCCGCATTCCTGCGGATCGACGATGAAACCGGCACGATCGCCCCCGGGCTGCGCGCCGATCTCGTCCATCTCGACGACGCGCGCCGGGTGACGGCCACCTGGATCGCCGGCGCGCGCGCCGATCGCGGCGAATGACGGTGCCGCGCGCGCAGGCGATTGCGCGATCGATCCCCCCGCCGCATCTGCGCTATGCCGATCGCAGCGCCGGCGACCGGCGACCGCGCAAGGGAGGCCGCGCATGACCTACTATCTCGGCATCGACGCGGGCGGGAGCAATTGCCGCGCCCGGTTGATCGACACCCGCGGAATGGTGATCGGCGAGGGTCGCGCGGGGGCCGCCAATGCGCGCGTCGGCATCGAAGCGCTCTACGCGACGCTTAAGGACACCGCCGACCAGGCCGTCGCTCAGGCCGGTCTCGGCAGCGCAGAGCGCGCGACGATCCAGGCTGGGATGGGCATCGCCGGGATCAGCCGCACCGGCGTGCTCGATGCGCTGGCCGCGCTCGACTTCGGTTTTGCCGATGTGGCCTATGCCACCGATGCGCAGATCGCGAACCTCGGCGCGCATGCCGGGCAGGACGGCGCGATCCTCATCATCGGCACGGGCAGCGCGGCGCAACTCCGCGTCGCCGGCCGCGAATTCACGATCGGCGGCTACGGCTTTCCGATCTCGGACGAAGGCAGCGGGGCGGCGCTGGGCCTGTCGGCGATGCGCCACGCACTGCGCGCGCTCGACGGCCGCACGCGGCAGACCCCGTTGAGCATCGCGGTGACCGAGCGCTTCGAACACGACACCGCCAAGGCGATCGCGTGGATGGATCAGGCCACCCCGCGCGACTACGGCACGTTCGCGCCGCTGGTGATGGATTATGCCGAGGCCGGCGACACCATCGCGCGCTCGATCGTCGAACAGGCGGCAAACCATATCGAGCGCTTCATCGAGACGATTTTCGAACGCGGCGCGACCCGCTGCACGCTCGTCGGCGGCCTCGCCCCGCGGATTCGCCCATGGCTGCGCGCGCGCACCGTCGACCGGCTGAGCCCAGCGCTGGGCGACTCCTTGGACGGTGCGTTGCGATTGGCGGGGTATCGCCCCGATCCGTGCCGGTAACGGCAGCACGAACGAAGCGGACCGCAACAGCCGCAACAGGCTTCTGTTTCCGGATTGTTGCTGGATCGTCACATTGGATGGCTGCATCCGCATCGCGCTTGTCGCAACACCCACCACCCCTAACTGGGTCGCGAAATGCGGTCTCGCGGCGGTCGCGACGATCGCCCCGAACCGCTATACGCCCTCTCCAGCCGGCGAGCGCGCGCTCGTCGCCATCGATCTAGCCGAAGGACCGCCATGCCGTCAGGACTCGTAGCGCTGCTCGACGATGTCGCCGCGATCACCAAGCTCGCCGCCGCGTCGCTGGACGACGTCGCCGCCGCGACCGGCAAGGCCGGCAGCAAGGCGATGGGCGTGATCGTCGATGATGCCGCGGTCACCCCGCGCTACGTCGCGGGCTTCACCGCCGAGCGCGAATTGCCGATCATCGGCAAGATCGCGCTCGGGTCGCTGCGCAACAAGCTGCTGATCCTGCTCCCCGCGGCGCTGCTGCTCAGCGCGTTCGCGCCGTGGCTGGTGACGCCGCTGCTGATGCTCGGCGGCGCGTATCTGTGTTTCGAGGGTACCGAGAAAGTCGTCGAGGCGATCTTCGGCGGGCACGCGACCGAGGAAGCGCCGGTAACCGGCGACGCGACCGTGCTGGAGGCGCAGAAGGTGTCGGGCGCGATCCGCACCGACCTGATCCTCTCGGCCGAGATCATGGCGATCGCGCTGGCCGAAGTTTCGGGCTCGCCGATCGTCACCCAGGCGATCGTGCTCGCGCTGGTCAGCGTCGCGATCACGCTGGGCGTCTACGGCGTCGTCGCGTTGATCGTGAAGATGGACGATATCGGCCTGCTGCTAGCGCAGCGCGACAATGCAGCCGCGCGCGCGATCGGCCGCGGCTTGGTGACCGGAATGCCGTTGCTGATGCGGGGCCTGTCGATCATCGGCACCGCGGCGATGATCTGGGTCGGCGGCGGCATTCTGGTCCACGGGCTCGAGACCTTCGGGGTCAACGGACCGGCGCACATCAGCCATGCGCTCAGCGCTGCGGCGAAGACGCTGCCGGGGATCGGCAGCGCGGCCGGTTGGGCGGCTGGGGCGGCGTTCGCGGCGGTGGTCGGCCTGATCGTCGGGGGAGCAATCGTGCTCGGCCACGCCGCCGTCATGAAGCTGCGCGGGAAGCACGCGTAACAATCTGGCCGCTCCGGGCGTATTGTGCGGGAGCCATTGCAGCGCTTGCGAGTTACACCCGCGCAACGAAATTCGAGCCTGGCACGGCCGACGCCATGCCGGGATCGACACCCTCGGAGGATCGAACAATCGCGATAGATCGACAGCGCGTTGAAAATGGCGGGCTTATTCTTTTCCTGACGCTCATCACGGTCGGCCTGGGCATGGTCGTGTCGAGCTTCCTCGGCGCGCTTTTATGGTCGGCGCTGGCGGCGATCCTGTTCCAGCCGTTGTTCCAGCGTCTGCTCGCCTATTGGCCCGGGCGCCGCAATCGCGCCGCACTGGTCGCGTTGCTGATCATCACCGTCGCGATCGTACTCCCGGCACTGATCATCAGCTCGATGGTCGTCGATCAGGCGGCGGGCGTCTATACGCAGATCCGCTCGGGCCAGATCAACATCGCCTCCTATTTCGCGCAGATCCATGACGCCTTGCCGCTGCGGCTGCAGCAATTGCTCGACAGCGCCGGCTTCGGCAGCTTCGAGCGCGCGCAGGCGCAGGTCGCCGACGCGGTGAGCAACAGCGCGAGCATGCTCGCCGGCCGCGCTTTCTCGATCGGCGCGAACGCCGCGGCCTTCCTGCTGGCGTTCGGCGTCGGGCTCTACGTCACCTTCTTCCTGCTGCGCGACGGCGAGCGGATCGGCCCGGCGATGGTGCGCGCACTTCCGCTCGAGCCCAGCGTCGCGGCGCAGCTGGCCGACAAGTTCGTCTCGGTCGCGCGCGCGACGATCAAGGGCTCGGTCGTCGTCGCGCTGGTGCAGGGTGCGCTCGGCGCGGTGACCTTCTGGATCGTCGGCCTTCCCGCGGCGTTGCTGTGGGGCGTGCTGATGGCGATCGCCGCTTTGCTCCCCGCGATCGGGCCGACGATCGTGTGGGCGCCGGTCGCGATCTACCTGCTTGCCACCGGCGCATTGTGGCAGGCCGGGGTGGTGGTCGCTTCGGGCATGCTGGTGATCGGGTTGGCCGACAATATCCTGCGGCCGATGCTGGTCGGACGCGACACCGGGATCCCCGACTGGCTGGTGCTGGTCACGACGCTCGGCGGGGTCGAGTTGGTCGGCTTGAGCGGCATCGTCGTCGGGCCGATCGCGGGCGCGCTGTTCCTCACCGGCTGGAGCATCCTGACCGAAAAACGTTTGGGGAATGCCACTGAGGGCGACACGACGCGCCAGCAGCAAGGCAACATCGACGCGTAACGGAATGGTGCGGCGAGGCAGGACAAGCCGCTCGCTCCCCGCACTGCACCCAAATCGTATCACGAGAGTTGTCCAGTGATGAGCACATCCCCCCTGCCCCGCGCCGCTGCGTTGATCGTAAACGCGCATTCGCGCAGCGGACGGGATATGTTCGTCGACGCCAAGGCAAAGCTCGAGGCGGCGGGGGTCACGCTGACCGAAGCGCATGCGGTCGAGGACCCCGACACGCTTGCCGCAACGGTCCGCCAGGCCGTGGCGAACGGGGCGCCGATGGTGATCGTCGGCGGCGGCGATGGGACCTTGTCGGGAGTGATCGACGAGCTGATCGGCAAGACCTGCGTATTCGCGATCCTGCCGCTCGGCACCGCCAACAGCTTTGCACGAACGCTCGAGCTTCCGCTCGATCTCGACGGTGCGATCGCGGTGATCGCCAATGGCACGCCGCGACGGGTCGATCTCGGCATGATCGACGACGATTACTTCGTGAATGGCGCCTCGATCGGACTGCCCGCTTTGATCGGCGAGACCGTGCCGCACGGCCTGAAGCGCTATCTCGGGCGGGTCGGCTATCTACTCTGGGCGCTGCGCTGTTCGATACGCTTCCGCGCCTTTCGGCTGATGATCGACGATGGGACCACCGAACGCCGGATGTGGTCGACCGAAGTCCGCATTCTCAACGGCTGCTATCATGGCGGCGTCGAACTGTCCGACAACGCGGATGTCGAAAGCGGCGAGATCGTGATCCAGGCGGTGGTCGGTCGGAGCCGCGCGCGCCTCGCGGCGGATTGGTACGCCAAATTCTTCCGGCTGCGCGATCGGCATGCGCATACCGAGGAATTCCGCGGCTGCACCTTCCGCATCGAGACGACGCCGCGGTTGAAGATCTCGATCGACGGAGAGGTGCTCGCCAAGACCCCCGCCATCGCCAAGATCGCTGCGCAGGCGGTCGAGATCGCGGTGCCGGTAACGCCGATCGCGGCACGCTGAGCCATCCCGCGGGCTTACCGGTAGCGCTCAAAGCGAATTGCTGCGGACGGCCGAGACCAGATCGATCAATTCCGGGAGCAAGACCTTCGGCCAAAACCGGTCGCTGGAACCGGAGGTGCTGGAACGACCCGCCCCTCCGCTTCCAGCAACCCCATCGGAACCGATCAGAACCCGAACCGCACCCCCACGCGATACGACCGCCCGAGCAGATCGTAATAGGCATTGTTGTTGATCGCGGGGAGCGGCGGGTCCTTGTCGGTCACGTTGTTGACCGTCAGATAGATTTCGGACCGCACGCCGTCGCGGCCGAGATCGTAGCTTATCCCCAGATTGAGATAGGTCACTGCCGGGATGATGTTGTTGTTGATGCTGTTGAACAGCGTCGTGCTGTAACCGCTCTCGACGGGCCCGATCAGCGCGTTGTTCTGATGGCTCTGGCTGATGTAGCGGACCTGCGCATTGATATCGAATTTCGCCACGCGATAGTCGAGATTGGCGTTGACCGACCAGCTCGGCAACCCGGCCGTCCCGCCGAACAATGCCCCGGTCTGGCCGGCACGGTTGACGCCGTTCGGATACAGCAACGAGACGTCGGTCGAGGCGCGATATTCGATGACATGCGTCGCCTGCGTGGTGAACGAGAGCCGACCCGGCAGGTTCGCGCTCACTTCGTTCAGCGGCTGCTGGACCGAGAAGGCGAAATCGAGCCCCTTGGTGCGGAATTCGGCGAAATTGGCATTCGCGCCGTTTACCGCCACGATCGCGCCGTTGGTCAGATCGTTATTGGCGAAGGTGATCAGCTGGCAATATGGGTTGCTCGCCTGCGCCGATCCGCCGCCGAGGCAGTTCTGGATGATCGTCGATGAACCGATGGCCCCGATCGCGTCGCGAACCCGGATCCGGTAGAAATCGACCGAGAATTGCACCCGATCCTTCAGCGCGCGCGGCTGGACGACGAACCCCGCGGTGAAGGTCTTCGAGCCCTCGGGCTTCAAGTTCGTATTGCCGCCGGTGAAGGAGTCGAACGCGTAGGCAGGTAGCGAAACGAACGCCGGACGAAGATCGGCGTTCGCGCCCGAGGTGACCGGTCGCGGCAATGTCGAGACATTGGCGGTGTACAATTCGGGCAGCGTCGGCGCGCGAATGTCACGCGACAGCGTCGAGCGGAACAACAGGCCGCGGATCGGTTTCCAGGTGAAACCGCCCTTCCAGGTCGCGACCGCCGATTATGCCGGATCGGGCAATCGCGGCGTGCAGGATATCGCAGTCGCGCTGGCCTGGGTGCATGCCAATATCGCGGCCTTCGGGGGCGATCCCGACAACGTCACGATCTTCGGCGATTCGGGGGGCGGGCTCAAGACCAGCTGCCTCTACGCGATGCCGCAGGCGGCGCGCTATTTCCACAAGGCGTCGATCGAGAGCGGCCCCGGCGTCCGCGTGATCGAACCCGAGCTCGCCGCGCAGACGACGCGCAAACTGCTCGACCATCTCGGCATCGCACCGGCGGCGTGGCGCACGCTGCTCACCCTGCCCGCCGCGACCTTGCTCGATGCGCAGATCAAGATCGGGTCGCCCCCCAATGCGGCACCGGCGAGCTGGGGCGGACGCGCCGGCATCGGCGCGGGCACGCTCGGGTCGTTCGGCGCGGTGCGCGACGGGCATGTCCTGCCGCACCATCCGTTCGATCCGGGGGCGCCGAACCTCTCGCGCAACAAGCCGCTGATCGTCGGCGGCAATCAGGAGGAGCAGATGTTCTTCTCGCTCGTCGCGCGCGATACCGCCGCCTGGGCGCTCGACGACGCAGCGCTGGCCGCGCGGATGCGCCAGGCGTTCGGCGCCAAGGCCGAGGCGGTGATCGCGACCTATCGCGGCGATCGCCCCGGCGCTACGCCGAGCGATCTCTATTTCGCGATCCAGAGCGACCTGTTCTCGGGCCAGGGCTCGACCGTCATCGCCGAGCGCAAGATGCAGCAGCGCGCCGCCCCCGCCTTCCGCTATGTCCTCGCCTATCAGCAGGGCGGCCCGGTTCCCGGCGCAAGCGCCACGATGGGCGCGCTGCATGCGATGGACATACCGTTCAAGTTCAACACGGTCGATGCCACGGTCGGCGGCCGCCCGCCGATCGCCGGTCCGCGCCCCGAACGCCACGCGATGGCCCGTACGATGAGCCGCGCCTGGGCGACCTTCGCCCGCACCGGCACGCCTGCCGCGCCCGGCCTGCCGGAATGGCCCGCTTACGACCTGACGCGGCGGCCGACGATGTATCTCGATGTCGCGAGCCATGTCGTCGACGATCCGCACCGCGCCGAGCGGCTGTTCTGGGAGCACGCGGGCTAGGCGAGCGCCGCCTAGCCGCTTCGATCAGCGCGCGAGAGGCGCGACATCGATCGCCGAGACGATCGCCTTGCCCTTGCCCGGCTTGAACCACAAATCGAGCATGTCGCCCTTCGTCGTCACTGATACCTGGCGGACGACTGCGGTCATCGGTGCCCCCGCCGCCTTGGCGACATCGAGGCCCGGCAGCAGTGGCCGGTCATCGGCCAGCACGTCGAACACGCGCTCGCCGGGGGCCGCGGCGGGTTCGACGAAGGTCAGCGTCACGCGGTATCGGCTCTTGGGCACTGGCAGGCGATAATGGAAATCGCCCTCGCGATAGGTGGCGACGATCGCGCTGTCAGGGGTGCCTGCGATCACCGCCGGCTGCGCAGGCTTGCCATAATCGGCCGGCTTCACGGTCGTGCCCGACTGTCCGCCGACGAAGAACGCGTCCGAGCCATAGCGTGCCGCGGCACCCGGCGCCGCGACGAGTGCGCCGCTGTCGATCCGCCACACGCGTGCGGCGTCGGCCGAGAGCTGCCACGCGATCGCATCCTCGACCGACTTGCCAGCGAACGCGCCGGAAGCCCGCACGTCGTTCGCGCCTTCTTTCAACCGAACGTTCGGCCAGGTGCAGACATGCATCGGGCAGTAGGCCTTGGCGCCGAGCGCGACGCCGTTGACGCTCAGCGTCGTGCTGGGCGCGTTGCTATAGACGCGCACATCGGTCGCGGCGTAGGCGCGGTCCTGATAGTGGCGGCCGGTGACATAGACCGTCGGCTCGGCCGACCAGTTCGCCTTGTAGAGATAATAGGCGTCCTTGCGGGTGCGGTGGTCGTAATTGACCAGCCCCTTGGTGTTGATGTCCTCGGCATCGCCCTCGTGCCGCACGGTCGAGGCGAAGTCGAACCCGGCCCACAGCCATGTCGCCCACAGATACGGCTTGGTCGCGATCACCGCGAGGTTCTGCTCGTGGACCCAGTCCTCGATCTCCTCGGGCTGACTGCGGCCGCGCGAATCGACCGGGCCGCCGAGCACATTGTCGGTGTGGATCGCGGTCGATCCGCCGGCGCCATATTCGGTCAGCGCGAGCGGCTGGGTCGGGCGCTTGGCGCGGAGCCCGTCAAGATTGCCCGCAAGGTCGGCCGGGGCGCCGAAATACCAGCCGAAATAGCGGTTCGCGCCGCTGACATCGGTGACGCCGGCGGTGACCGGTACGTCCACGCCGGGCGCGAACAGCCGTCCTTCGCAGCAGGTGGCGAGCGTCGTCGGACGGTTCGGGTCGAGCTGCTTGGCGGTCGCATTGATCTCGCGCAGCAACGGCAGCGGATCGGGCGGCGCGCCCTTCGAGCCGGTCAGGAAGATCGGCAGCGAATTGCCGAAATCGACCTCGTTGGAGATGCCCCACACCGCGACCGAGGCATGGTTCTCGTTCTGGCGGACGAGCTCGGTCAGCTGCTGCCGTGCGTTGGCGCGCAGCCCCTCGGTCGCGACCTTGTCGGGACCGAGCGTCCAGGCCGAGACGAGCGGGATCTCGTCCCACAGCACCAGACCATAGCGGTCGGCGAGATCGTGTATCGCCTGGCCGTGCTGATAATGCGTGAGGCGGATGCTGGTGACGCCCATCTCGCGCATCGTCCGCACGTCGGACTCGACGTCGCTCGCGTCGGTCGCCCAGCCCTTGTCCTCGCGATCCTGGTGATAGCCGATACCGCGCAGCGCATAGGGCTTGCCGTTGAGCAGAAAGCCGCGCTCGGGATCGATCACCATCTCGCGGATGCCGTACGGCTGATCGAGCCGATCGAGCACGCGGCCGTCGCTGCCGAGCAGCTCGATCGACAGGCGGTACAGATAGGGATCCGCGACGCCCTGCCAGAGATGCGCCGCAGGGATCGCCAACGAGGCCTCGAGCGTCGCCGCCGCGCCGCCGCGCAGCGCGAGCTTGCGCTCGACCGTGCCCGCCGCCTTGCCGTCTGCGTCGCGCAGTGTCGCACGCATCAACGTCGGCTGGTTGCGCGCGCCATCATTCTTGAGCTTCACGCTGAGGTCGATCTGCGCGGCGCCCCCGGCGATCGAGCGGGTGTGCGCATAGGCACCCGGGCCGCCGGCATCGAGCATGTCGAGATGCACCGGATCGGTCGCGATCAGCCGCACCGGCCGATACAGCCCGCCCGGCACGAAGAAGTCGCCCGTCAGCGGCAGCACGTCGGCGGTCGAGGAGCCCGGCGCCGGCTTGGTATTGTCGGTCTTCACGACCAGGACGTTGTCACCACCCTTCGCGAGCGCATCGGTCGCATCGAGGCGGAAGCGCGAATAGCCGCCCTTATGCTCGCCAAGCAGCCGACCGTTGAGCCACACGCTCGCGATACGGCTCGCGGCGTCGAATTCGAGCCAGACGCGCTTGCCGGTGAAACGCGCATCGGGAGTGAAGTGCAGCCGATACCAGCCGATCCCCTGCACCTTGTTGACCACGCCCGGCAGGTTGATCCGCCCTTTGGTTGCTGGGCCGTAGACGCCGACGCGGTTCCAGCTGTGCGGGACCGAGACCGTCGCCCAATCGGCATCGGCAAACGCGCTTGCCTCGGCGCCCGTCACGCGATCGTCCTGGCGGAAGCGCCAGCCGTCGGCGAGCGGCATCACCGCACGATCGCCCGCCGCGTGCTGCGCATCCGGGGCGGCGGCGGCCGGCGCGGCCTGTGCGCTCAAGGCGATCGGGGCGGCCAGTGCCACAAGGGCCACGCCGAGCTGCAGCGCGAGTTTGCCGGTCATATAATCCTGTCCTTCGTTGCGCGCGCCGAGCGCGCATATTGGTCGTTATCTGCCGGAGTGTGAACCGCCACCACCCTGCCGGTCAGGCGCGCCGCGCCGACGCGATGACCGGCCACACCGCGAGCGGCGCGACGATCGCACCGAGCACCGCGCCGAACAGCGCCTTGACCGTCAGCGCCGGAGCGATCGGAAGCGTGGCCGCGCCGTGCAGCGCGCACAGCCAATAGGCAGCACCCCCCGCAATCGCCGCGCCGAGGAGCGCGAAAGCGATCGCGCGCAGCACGACCGGCACGATCGCGCCGCCCAGCTGCCGACGCATCAGCAAGGCGGGGACAAGGCTCCCCATCAGCGAGACCATGAAGGCCTGCGGCAGAAAGTCCTGCCCGAGCGCCGCCAGTCCCGGCGCCACCGAGGTGCCGAAGACCAAGATGAAGAACACGATGCTCAACACCGCGTTGATCGCAGCACTGATCGCGGCCTCGCGCAGCAGCATCGCGCGCGTCGTCAACGCGCGGGACCGGCTGGAACAAAGGATCGTTGCATCGCCCGCCCCTCAAATCGGCTCGGCGACGCGCAGGAACATCTCGCGCGTGGCGGCGGCATTCTCGACCAGCGGGCCGAGCCCGAGCTGTCCCAGACAGATGCTGCGGCTCGCTTCGACGATGTAGCGGCAGCGCTCGAAGCGGCGCGCATGAAAGGCAGTGAGCGCCGCATCGACCGTGTCGGCGCGCGCGAGCTCGTCGGCAAGCACGATCGAATCCTCGATCGCCATCCCCGCCCCCTGCCCGAGATGCGGCGTCGTCGCGTGGATCGCATCGCCGAGCAGCACGACGCGACCCTTGTGCCACGCGCCTTCGAGGAACATCCATTCGAGCGGCTTGTAGACGACTTCGCTATCCTCGACGATCTGCGCGCGCAGTGCCTGGATCTCGGGCGCGGGAATGCCGGCGAGCGTGTCGCGCATCTTCGCCGCGATGCCCTCGACCGGATACCAGGGATTGCCCGGCTCGGCGGTCGTCACATACATGTACATCAGCGTGTCGGAGAGCGGCACCAGCCCGACCCCCGTCGGCCCCTCAAAGATCCGCATCCCCGTAAGATCGGGCAGCCGCGGGAAATTGTAGCGCCACACCGCCTGGCCGGTGAAGGTCGGCACGGGCGCCTCGGGAAACACGGTTTGGCGCGTCTGCGAATACAGGCCGTCGGCGCCGATCACGAGATCGTAGCGCCCCTCCGAGCCGTCGTCGAAGCGGACCGACACGCCGACACCGTCATCGTCGATCGTCTCCGCCGTTACCCCGAGCCGCACCACCGCGCCCGCCGCCTGGGTGCGCGCGCCGAGCACCGCGTGCAGCGCGCGGCGGCCGATGCCGACATTGCCGGGTAGCCCCTCGACCAGCCGTGGTGTCGGGATCTTGGCGACGATCTTGCCGGTCGGGATCGCGATCTCGAGATGATCGAAGCCGAACCCCGCCCCCAAATAATCCTCGATCAGCCCGAGCTCGGACATCGCGCGGATGACATTGCCCTGCTGGATGATCCCGACGCCGTAGACCGACCAGGTCGGATCGCGCTCGATCACATCGACCGCGATGCCTTTCCCACGCAGCGCGATCGCCGCGGTCAACCCGCCGATGCCGCCGCCAATGACCAATGCCTTTTCGATCGAACGTCCCATAGGCTAACCCCTCCTCATGCCGCTCGTCGCGGCTTGTCGGCAGATTTAGAGCGAGCTGGAAGCAAGCGGAAACTGATAGAACGAATAGAGTTCGATCAGCTTTATTGCTGACCTTGGCCAGCGCACCAGGCGTTGCTGCACTGGCGCCAGCGCGGCTCGGCAAGGCAACGCATTCACCCGAGCAGTGAATAGCCCGGGTTGATCGAACGGCCGAAACCCTATCGAAATTCGCGACCCGAAACGGCTCGCTCGCCTTCACGCAATAATCCTTCGCGCGTTCCCCCTTTAGGGGGTGCGCTGCCGGTTTCCGCTAGGCGGCGTCGGGATATTGCTCGATCGCGATCCGCCGCATCAGCGCGAGCATCCACTGCACGCCCTCGTCGTTCGCGCGCGCCGAATGGACCTGCCCGACTTCATGCATTGGCGGAATCTCGAGCGCGGGCGGCAATGGCAGGACCGAGATCGGGAAGGTCTGCGCGAGCAGTCGTGCGAGCCGCTCATGCATCACTGCCAGCCGATTGGTGCCGCACAGCAGCCACGGCACGGTCGTGAACGACGCAGTCACGACCTGAACGTTGCGCCGCCGCCCCAGCGTACCGAGGAACGAGTCGGCATAGGTCCCCTTGCCGATACGCCCGATCGAGACAGCGACATGCTCGGCGGCGAAAAAGGCATCGTCGTCCATGTTGGCGAACGCGGCTTCGTTCGCGGAATCGCACACGACGACGTGCCGTTCGGAAAAGATCCGCTCGAACGGGTGTGCGGGCGAGACATAGACTTCGGGCGTGATGATCAGATCGAGCTTGCCGTCGTCGAGATCGATCGTGCTGCGCTCATCGGGGGCGTTGATCTCAATCTGGATCGCGGGCGCGGTCTCGGCGAGCAGGCGGACCAGCGGGCTGATCAGGATCGCGCTGATATAGTCCGACGCGGCGATGCGAAAGCTGCGCTGGCTCGTCGCCGGATCGAACCCCGACTGGATCGCCAGCAGCCGTTCGGATTCCTGGAGGCAGCGGCGGATCTGCGGCCACAGGCTGTCGGCATGCGCGGTCGGATGCATCCGCTTGCCGACCGAGACGAGCAGATCGTCCTGAAAGAAATCGCGCAACCGGCTGAGCGCTGCGCTGACCGCGGGTTGGCTGAGGTTGAGATGCTCGGCGGCCCGCGAAACGCTGTGAGTCGTCATCAGCGCGTCGAACGCGACCAACAGGTTCAGATCGAAGCCTTTGAAACGCATACCCTATCCACAACCATGATCGTTTTTTATCAGTATAAGCAATTATTCAAATGATGCCAGGTGCGTTACGATTTGGGCGGCCGTCGAGAGAACGGCGAACAGGAGAGTGAGCATGAAGGCAGCCCGTTGGATGGTGCACTGCGCCGTATTGAGTTTCGCCACGGCGGCGCATGCGCAAGTCACGCCCCCATCCGCCGAAACGCCGGCAGCCGCCCCGACAGAGGCTGGATTGCAGGACATCATCGTCACCGCGCAGCGCCGCTCGGAGAATCTCCAGCGCGCGGCGGTCGCGATCAGCGCGGTGTCGGGCGATACGCTCGCCAGCGCCGGCATCACGCGCCCCACCGAGCTGACCTCTGTCGTCCCGTCGCTCCAGGTTGCCCCCGCCGCTGGTCCGTACGCGCTCTTCTATCTGCGCGGCGTCGGCAATTTCAACGGCAACGCGCTGTCGGACTCGGCGGTCGCGTTCAATTTCAACGGCGTCTATGTCGGCCGCCCGAGCTCGACCACGGGCTTCTTCTACGATCTCGAGCGCGTCGAAGTGGTCAAGGGACCGCAGGGCACGCTCTACGGCCGCAACGCCACCGGCGGCGCGATCAACGTGATCCCCAAGCGCCCCGATTTCGACAAGGCGAGCGCCGAGGGCAATGTCGAATACGGCAATTACAACGCACTGCGGCTCGACGCCGCGGTCAACGTGCCGCTCGGCGAGAATGTCGCGCTGCGCGCGTCGGGCATCTATGTCCGCCACGACGCCTATATGAAGGACGGCACCGACAATCAGAAGGACGGTGGTGGCCGCGTTTCACTGCGCTTGCGGCCGACCAACACGCTGTCGATCAATATCACCGCCGATTATTTCCGCCAGCGCGGCCGCGGCACCGGCGCCACCCCGCTCGGGCTCGATCCCGACAATCGCGACGGCTTCTTCTCGCCCGCGGGCCAGGCGTTCGTCAACGGCCAGGTCAACCAAGTGCTCGGCCGCAATATGGTCGCGCAGACCACGCCGCAATTCCTCAACAACAGCTATTGGGGCGTGTCCTCGACAATCGAGCTCAACACGCCGGCCGGCACGATTACGGTCATCCCGGCCTATCGCGAGGGCAAGCTCGATTATCTGTCCTATTCGCCGGGTTTCTACATCCGCCAGGTCGAGAAGGACAAGCAGACCAGCCTGGAAGCGCGGATCGCGTCGGACGAGACGCATCCGCTGCGCTACATCGCCGGCCTGTTCTACTATGACGAGAGCAACCACGTCCCCGGCAGCTATATCAACCAGCAAGCGAGCGTGAACTCGAACGTAGCCGACCAGTCGACCAAGAGCATGGCAGTGTTCGGGCGCCTGACCTACGCGATCGTCCCGACGTTCCGTGTCACCGCCGGCGCACGCTACACCACCGAGGACAAGTCGCTCGATGGGTATACGACCGCGGCCCTGCGGCTCTGCACGCGCCCGAGCAGCTTCTTCCCGACCTATGTCGCGGGCTGCCCGACCGCGCAGCCGATCGCAGTGTCGACGGCGATCCCGTCGGTCGTGCCCGCGCCCAATTTCAACCCGTTCATCGACGGGACGATCACCACGATCGCGACCGGCACGTATCAGGGATTGAAGGCCAAGCGCGCCTCGTTCGATCGCATCACCTATCGCGCGGCAGCCGATTGGGACATCACGCCGCGCAACCTGCTCTATGCAAGCTATGAGACCGGGTTCAAATCGGGCGGCTTCTTCCAGACGGTCGATCGCGGCGTGTTCCGCCCCGAGCGGATCGGCGCCTGGACGCTGGGTTCGAAGAACCGCTTCTTCGACAATCGCCTCCAGCTCAATCTCGAGGCGTTCTACTGGCGCTATCACGACCAGCAGATCAGCCATGTCGTCGCCGATTCGTCGGGCAGCCAGATCCTCGCGACCGAGAATGTCGGCCAGGCGACCTTCAAGGGGGTCGAGGTCGAAGGCCGGCTGCTCGTCACCCGCTCGACGCAGCTGACCGCCGACGCGCAATATCTCGACGCGCGGTACGATTCGTTCGTCTACAGCGCGCCCAACAACAATGGCGGGCGCGACAACGGCACCGCCTGCGCCACGCGCGGGACGCCGGGCGCGACCTATGTCATCGATTGCTCGGGCCGTCGCCCGCCCAATGCGCCCGAGTGGACGATCAATCTCGGCGCGGAGCAGACGGTGCGGCTGGCGAACGACGGCAAGATCGTCGGCAACCTGCGCGCGCATTACCAGAGCCGCACGCTGACCGGGCTCGAGTTCAAAGAGGTCGAGTATCAGAACGCGTATTGGACCGCCGACGCGCAGGTCACCTATACCGCGCCGGGGAGCCGCTATTCGATCGGGCTGTTCGTCAACAATGCGTTCGACAAGACCATCCTCGCGCTGGCGACACCGGTGCCGTTCGCATCCTATTACGCCGGATCGCTCCGCCCGCCGCGCACCTTCGGCGCGCGCGCCGGCGTCAAATTCTGAGATCCATCGGGCGCCCTCCTGTCGGGGGGCGCCCGACGATCATGGCGGTCTCCGGTCACAAAAAAGACCTCCCCGGCCAACGCCGGGGAGGTCTTTCCTCGTTTAGCCGGGTCGAGCGCTAGCCCTTGACGACCTGCTGGTCGATCGCGCCGAACACCGTAGCGCCGTCGGCACCGCGGGCTTCCATTCGCACCCGGTCGCCGAAACGCATGAAGCCGGTCACCGGGGCGCCGTGCTCGATCATCTCGATCGCGCGGCGCTCGGCGATGCACGTCGATCCGACGTCGCGATACTCGACATTGGCGACGGTCCCCGATCCGATGATCGTCCCCGCCGGCAGCGCGCGCGTGCGTGCGGCGTGCGCGACCAGCTCGGGAAAGCTCACCGCCATCACATCGCCGCGCGCGCGGCCGAACGGCGCCTCGTTCCATTGCACTTCGAGTGGCAGGCAGACCCGACCACGCGACCACCCCTCGCCCAGCGCATCGGGCGTCACCGCGAACGGCGCGACGCTGCACGCGGGCTTGGCCTGCACCCAGCCGAAGCCGGTGCGCATCTCGGGGCCCGCCAGCGTGCGCAGCGACCAGTCGTTGATCTGCACCACCAGCCGGATCAGGCCGGCGGCCTCCTCGGCGCTCGTGCCCATCGGCACGGCGGCGGTGATCACGCCGAACTCGCCCTCGAAATCGATGCCATGCGCTTCGTCGGGCACCGGCACATCGGCGGTCGGCGCAAGGAAGCAGTGCGACATGCCCTGGTACATCAGCGGCAAATCGGTCTCGATCGGCGGGGAATTGTACGCCATCTGCATAAGGACCCCGTGGTTCGGGAAGGCCGACCCATCGAGCCACTGCCACGCACGCGGCAGCGGCGCCTCGAGCGCCTCGCCAGCCAGCGGAGTGCCCCCACCGGCGGCAAGCTCGGCGGCGAGCGCGCGCAGCGCCGGTTCGACCTCGTCCCAGCGTTCGAGCGCATCCTGCAGCGTCGGCGCGATCCCCTCGGCACCGGCATAGCGCTCGCCATCGGGCGAGACGAGGACCAGGCGACCATCGGGCCGCCCATTGGCAAGCGTAGCGAGCTTCATCGAAAACAATCCTGTGTTGGTGGGCGTCGCCCGGTCAGTCTTCGAAGATCGCGACCGCGCGGGTCCAGCCGGCCGAGCCGCCCTTCACCTTGTGCGGGAAGCACGACACGGTGTAGCCGGTCGCCGGCAACGCCTCGAGATTGTGGAGCTTCTCGAGGTGGCAATAGCCGATGTCGGCGCCGGCCTTGTGGCCTTCCCAGATCAGCGAAGTGTCGCCCGTCTCGGCGACGCGCTTGGCGGTGTAGACGAACGGCGCATCCCACGACCAGGCATCGGTGCCGGTGACGCGCACACCGCGCGAGGTGAGGTACATTGTCGCCTCATACCCCATGCCACAGCCCTTGCTGACATAATCGGGCTGCCCCAGCGCCGCCCCCGCGGCGGTGTTGACCAGCACGATGTCGAGCGGTTGCAAATCGTGCCCGATGCGCTTGAGCTCGGCCTCGACATCCGCCGCGGTCGCGACATAGCCGTCCTCGAAATGGCGGAAGTCGAGCTTCACGCCGGGGCGGAAGCACCAGTCGAGCGGCACTTCGTCGATCGTGATCGCGCGTTCGCCGCCGTTCATCGTCGGGTGAAAATGCCACGGCGCGTCGAGATGCGTGCCGTTGTGCGTCGTCATCTTGACGTTCTCGGCCGCGCCGAAGCCCTTGCCGCCGCGCAGCTGATCCGAGGTCAGCCCGGGGAAGAAGCCGTGCATCGCGGGCGTCGTCTCTTCATGCGTCTCGTAGGTGATCTCGGGGCGCATGAAGGGCGGGTCGCTGACGACATCATTCTCCAGGTAGATCGACAGATCGACGAAGCGGCGCGTCATCCGAGCTTTCCTCCCAGCGTATCGGCGAACCAGTCGGCGATATAATCCTTGCCGAACGCCATGTTGTCGGCGCCGACATGCTCGACCCCGCCTTCGCGCGCGGTGAAGATCTTGAGCTCACGCTGCGCGGCGTTGGTCAGCTGGTCGTAGCTCTTATGCGCATATTCGAGCCCAATCTGCCGGTCCTTCTCGCCGTGCGTCACGAGGAACGGCACGGTGATCCGCTCCATCACGCCGTCGAGCGTCATGCCCTTCGATTTCTCGAGGAAATCGTCCATGTCGGTCGCGCCGAACACCCACAGCACGTGCCCCCAATAATGCGGCACGGGGTTCTCGCCCTCGCGGCGCAGGCGCTTCTGCTGGACTTCGGCCCAATCGTGATTGGCGCCCCACACCGCACCCGCGGCAAAGCGCGGCTCGAACGCGACCGCACGCGGCGTGTAATAGCCGCCGAGCGAAATGCCGGTCATGCCGATCCGCTTGGGATCGACCTCGGGCTGCGTCTCGAGCCAGTCGACCCAGGCCGACGCCCAGCGCTCGCTCTCATGCGTTGCGGGAAGGTTCTGGAGCCGCAGCGCCTCGCCCGTGCCCGGCTGGTCGACGCTCAGCGTCGAGATGCCGCGCTTGGCGAGTGCCTGCGGGAGCCCCGAAAAATAGAGCAGCTCCTTGGTGCTGTCGAGACCGTTGCAATAGATCACCGTCGGGCCGTTCGCCGCACCCGGCGCACGGGTCCAGACCGCCGACAGCGTCTTGCCCTCATAGGGGATCTCGACGCGCTCGGCCGATTCCCCGGCGAAGCGCGTGCCCTTCTCGAAGCTGTCGAGCTGGCGCGCATAGGTCGCGGCCTTGCCGGGATGCCCGTGTCCCTGCATCCGCTCGGCGACCGCGAAATAGAGGCTCGCGCGCTTGAGCTTCTCGCCCGCCGAGAAGAGCCGCCCGCGCGCCTCGTCCTCGTCGGCCAGACCGCTCAGCCGCTCGGCCATCGCCACCCACTGCGCCATGAACGCAGGCGTACCGGCATCCTCGCCACGCTCCGCCGCATCGAGCAGCGGCGCGCACATGTCGACGATCTCGCCGATCTTGGCACCGCTCTCGAGCGCAATCGCGAGCGACAGGTTCCAGACATAGTTCGGAAAATATTGGAAAAGCGCCATGATTCAAACTGCCACTGGCTGGAAGAGACCCTTGTCGGGCGCGGGCTTTGGCATCGTCTGCGGGCCGCCGACACCGGTGCCCCACTGGTCCATCACGTTCGGTCCGGCCTCATGCACCTGGGGCTCGTGCGTCTCGAAATCGACCGCCTCGACCTCGGCGGTATATTCGACCGCAAAGCCGTTGGGCGTGGTGAAATAGCTGAAGGTGTTGTTGCCGGCGGTGTGGCGGCCAGGCCCCCACTTGATGTCGACGTCCTTCTTCCGCAGCCGCGAGATGCCGCGCATCATGTCATCGACCGAGGCGACTTCATAAGCGACATGGTTGAGGCACGGCGGCCCCGGCAAGAAGGCGATCCGGTGATGGCAGCTGTTGCAGCGCAGGAACGCCATGAAATCGCCGAGCCAGTCGGACAGCTTGAAGCCGAGCACGTCGATGAAGAACTGCACCGCCGCCTTATGGTCGGGCGAATGCAGCACGATGTGGCTGATGTTGCGCGGGATGCCTTCCCATTTGACGATCTCGCGCTTGTCGCCGCGCGCGACGCCGGCCGAGACTTCGAACGGCAGGCCGTCGGGCGAGAAGAAGCGGAAGCCATAGCCGCCGCCAAAGCTCTCGAGCGCCTTGGGGGCGAAGATGATCTTGCAGCCGGCGTCCACGACGCGCTGATGGAGCGCTGCGACATCGGCGTCGGTCTCGGTCGCGAGCGCGATCACGTCGATGCGATTGTCCGCGGCTTCGCGCAGCCGCACGACGTACAGCTCCTCGTCGCCATGCGTCGCGAGATAGGTCATCCCGTCCTGCTCGGCGACGGTCTTGAGGCCCCATTTTTCAGTATAGAATTCGCGCTCGGCCGGCAGGTCGACGACGCCATATCCGACATAGCGGATCTCGGTAACACGGCTCATACAACTTTCCTCATACTCAAAACGTCTGTTCGATTGATCGGAGCATCGCGAGGGGCTGCCAGCTGCTCGAGCGTCGCGCTTCGGGCGCGCGGCCCTTCGGAACGCGCGCGGCCGGAGACGCTACGCTGGCCGCAATCCCCTGAATGCGCGGAAAAATTGCCGCCGGCTGCGCGCCGATGCGCTTGCCCGTGATGGAGATCGAAGCCTCGTTCATATCGAACGGCACGCTTCAAGAGCGTTCTGACGCACCACATCTCTCTCCTCACGGTGAATCTGGAGTGTGGCCAGGTATTTGTAAATTCACTTATATGGATAGAGGTGGATCAGCCAGATTGATGCTCGTACTTGCCGTCCTGCCGATCCGAGGGATCGCATGGAGGGTCGCTGTATCGCTGCGTTCGCACCCTGCCCCGTGATCCTGAAGCGGTGCTCTCAGCGTAAAGTGGTCGAGGCCATTCCCTTCCCCCCCACGCCTGGGTCCAGGCGTCCCGACCTCGCCTTTGACCGCTGCGCAACAAGGCCGTGGCGTGTCCCGCTCATATCCGCCAAACATCGCGCGTCATGGCCCTGTCCGCTTTATCCGTTCCCGATGCGCTTCCGCTGCTGAACGCCGTGCTCCGCGGCGGCGCGGCGGCGCTGCTGGTGCTGGCGAGCGCCGTCTTCCTGCGCGCGCCCTCCAGCCTGCCAAGTCGCTTCGGCGCGGCGCTCGCGCTGTGCGGGATCCTGGCGGCGTTGGCGGGTCTGCCGTCCATCGCGATACTGGATCCGTTCGATCCGCTCGTCGCCCTGTGCAGCGCTGCCTGCGTGCCGCTGTTCTGGCTTTTCACCCGCGCCTGGTTCGATGACGACTTCCGGCCGACCTGGATCGACGCGGCGGTGGGTGGCAGCTATCCGGTGCTCGGCCTGATCATATCGCTGCAGCATGAGGCACCGATCGCTCCGCTCGGCCTGCTCGACTTGCTATCCTCGGTCGGCGGCGCGGCGTTCGCGGTGCACGCGCTATGGCTCGCATGGCGCAGCCGGAACACCGATCTGGTCGAGCCGCGCCGCCACGCCCGCATCGGCTTCATCGCGATCGTATCGGCGATCATCCTGATATTGACCGGGAGCGAGGTGGCGGGCCGGATCACCGGCGCGATCGAAACATCGACGCTTACCGGTGCCATCGTGCTGTTTGCAGGCGCACTGGGGCTGCTGATCATTCTGGTCGGCTTGCGGCATCCCGATATGTTCCCCGCCCCGGCGGAGGCCCAGGCAAACGCGCCGCAGCCGATCGCCGAACCGCTCGATGCCGGGCTCGAATACACGCTGGACCGCCTGATGACCGAGGAACGGCTGTACCGCGACCCCGACCTGACGATCGGCATGATCGCCGCGCGCGCGGGCACCGCGGAATATCGGGTGCGGCGGCTGATCAACACCGGCCTCGGCCATCGCAACGTCAACGCCTATCTCAACGGCTTCCGCCTGCGCGAGGTGTCGGCGGCGCTGGCGGACAGGGCGCAGGCCGAAGTGCCGATCACGACGATCGCGCTGGATGCGGGCTTTGGCAGCCTCAGCGTGTTCAACCGCAGCTTCAAGGCGCAGTTCGGCGAAACGCCCAGTCTTTATCGCAAGCGGGTCGCAGCCGGCGGACCTTCCGACTGATCGATTTCGAAAACGACCGGTCGTTTTCGAGGATCGGCGCGTAACCCCACCGCAGGATTGGCATCGGCAGCCTCGTCACGTCACGAGGCCCGCTTATGTTCCCCCGTATTCCCGCTCGCGCCGCAGCCCGTTGCTGCGCCGCACTGATTGCCGCTGTCTCGATCGCAGGCTGCTCGACGCCTAAGCCGCCGGAAACGTCTTCCGCGACGCTCGTCGATCTGGTCGTCGCGCATCACAGCGGCGGCGACAGCGCCACGCTCGATGGGGTGGTGCGGCCGCGGCGTGACATCGGCCTCGGCTTCAGGACGGGTGGCCGGATCGCGCTGCTGAGCGTCGAGGTCGGCGATCATGTCCGCAAGGGCCAGGTGTTGGCGCGGCTGGCGAGCAGCGACCTGAATGCCGCCACGCGGCAAGCGCGCGCCGATCTGGCGGCGACTACCGCCGAAGCAGTGCAGGCACAGGATTCGGCGAGACGCGCGCAGGGGCTGGACGCAACCGGCGCGCTGTCGAGTGCAGATGTGAAAGCCCGCGCGCTGAGCGCCGCCGCCGCCGCCGCGCGACGCGATGCCGCCCATGCGGCGCTCGATCGCAGCCGGACGATGCTAAGCGACGCGGTGCTCGTCGCGCCCGAAGCCGGCGTGGTGACCGATCGCCTGATCGAGCCCGGCACCGTGGTCGATGCGGGCAGCGTCGTCGTTCGTCTCGCCGCGGGCGATGCGGAAGTCGAGGTCAAACTCCCCGAGACGATGCGACTGGGCGCCGACAGCACCGCCGCCATCTCCTTCCCCTCGCAGGCGGGCATAGTCGTTCGCGCGCGGCTGCGCCGCCTCGCGCCCGCCGGGGACAGTCTGTTGCGACTCCGCGCGGCGCGCTTCGTCCTGCCCGCGCGGCCGGGCGCCCTGCCCTTCAACAGCTCCGCCTCGGTCGCGATAGCGTCCGACCAGATCGGGCCGCGCATCCGCATCCCGCTCGCGGCGGTCAGCGGTCGCGGTGGGCGGGGGCATGTCTGGCTGGTGACCGGCCACACTGTGCACCGCCAGCCGATCAGCATCCTCGAGCTGCGCGGCGACGAGGCGCTGGTCGCCGGATTGGAGGACGGGCAGCGCATCGTCGCCAGCGGCGGGGATACGCTCGCCGAAGGGCAGCGGGTCGTCGCGGCGGGCTACGTCCAGGGCGGCCTGTGACGATGGATCGCTTCAATCTCTCCCGCTGGGCGATCCGCCATCCCGCGCTGGTCGGCTTCCTGATCGCCATCCTGTTCGCGGCCGGGGCCGCGCAATTCCTGATGCTCGGGCGCGACGAGGATCCCGGCTTCACGCTCAAGGAGATGATCGTGGCCGGCACCTGGCCGGGGGCGTCCCCCGCGCAGATGCAGGCGCAGATCGGCGGCCCGATCGAGCGGACGCTCCGCGCGATCGATCACCTCGATTTCCTCGAAACCTATTGCGTCGAGGGCGGCTGCGTGACGCGCGTGTCGCTGCAGGACAGCGCGCCGAAAGACCGTGTCGCGGACACCTGGCAACAGGTGCGCAAGCGGCTCAAGGATATCGAGCCGAGCCTGCCGCAAGGCGCAAGCGTCAGTGCGGACGAGGACAATGCCTATGTCTATGGCTATGTCTTCACGCTGACCGGCGCCGACAACGCCCGGCTCGTCCAGCTTGCCGAGCAGGCGCGCGACACGATGCTGCGCCTGCCCGGCGTCGCCAAGGCGCAGATCAGCGGCGAGATCCCGCGCAAGCTGTTCGTCGACTTCGATCCGCGGCGGCTGGCCGCGATGGGCATCACGCCGGGGCAGATTGCCCGCACGCTCACGCAGCGAACGCTGATCACGCCAGCGGGCATCAGCGAGCAGTCGGTGCGCGTGCCGGTCCGGGTCGGGGACACGCTCGACGGCGTCGCGGCGGTCGAGCAGACGCGGCTGTCGGGCCCCAGCGGTGCGCTGCGGGTCGCGGATGTCGCCACAGTCAGCCGCGGCTATGCCGATCCCCCCGACGCGCTGGTGCGCCATGCCGGGCGACCCGCGGTGACGCTGGCGATCGCGATGGAACCCGGGGCCGACGGCCTCGCGCTCGGGCAGCATCTGCGCGACGCGGCGGACGGCATCCGTCGGCAGCTTCCCGCGGGCGTGTCGCTCACCCAGGTCGAGGACCAGAGCGAGAATATCCGCGAGGCGGTCGATACCTTCCTCATCAAGTTCTTCGTCGCGCTTGCGGTCGTGCTGATCGTCGCGTTCGTGACGCTCGGCTGGCGCACCGGGATCGTGGTGGCGCTGTCGGTCCCGTTGACGCTCGCGATCGTCGCCTTGTTCATGGGCGCGAGCGGGATCGGGCTCGAACGGATCTCGCTCGGCGCGCTGATCCTGTCGCTCGGCCTGCTGGTCGACGATGCGATCATCAGCGTCGAGGCGATGGTCGTCCAGCTCGAGCAGGGCGCGAGCCGTGCCGACGCCGCCGCCTTCGCCTGGACGCACACCGCCTTTCCGATGCTGACGGGGACGCTGCTCACCGTGATCGGGTTCCTGCCGGTCGGCTTCGCCGAATCGACCACCAGCGAATATGCCGGCGGAATCTTCTGGGTGACGGGCTCGGCGCTGATCGTCAGCTGGGTCGTCGCGGTGGTGTTCACGCCGTATCTCGGCGTGCGACTGCTGCCCGAGGTGGCGTCGGGCCATGGCGGCGCTGCGCTGTACGATACGCCGCTCTACCGCCGGCTGGCCGCGAGCGTTGCCTGGTGCATCGATCATGGCCGACTGGTGGTGCTGGTCACGCTCGGGTTGCTGTTGGCGAGCGGTGGCGGGATGCTGCTGGTCCGCCAGCAATTCTTTCCGCTGTCCGATCGCCCCGAGGTGGTCGTCGACGTCAGCCTGCAACCCGGCGCGTCGATCGAGGCGACCAGTGCAGCGGTAGCACGGCTCGAACGGACGCTCGCGGGGAGCCCAGACATCCGGCATCTCGACAGCTATGTCGGACAGGGCGCGCCGCGTTTCTATCTGCCCTATGCGCCGCTGCTGCCGAACCCGGCCACCGCGACGATGGTGCTGGTCGCGACCGATCTCGCCGCGCGCGAGCGGATCATCGCGCGGCTGACCGATCCTGCGCTCGCGACCGCCGCCAAGATCCACGTCCACCGCCTGTCGCTCGGGCCGAGTGCGGGTTTTCCGATCCAGTATCGCGTGATCGGTGCCGACCCGACCCGCTTGCGCGCGATCGCCGACCGGCTGACGGGCATCCTGCGGGCGACCCCGGGCACGACGGCCGTCCAGGTCAATTGGGGCGCGCAGACGCCGGTCGCGCGGTTCGAGCTCGATCCAGGCCGCGCCGCCGCACTCGGGGTCGATCGCGCTCAGGTCGCGGAGGCGCTCGACACGGTCTTGTCGGGGCAACCGGCGGGCGAAATACTGCAAGACACCAAACGGATCGGTGTGGTGGTGCGCGGGCGAGCCTCCGACCGCACCGACCCCGCCCGGCTGCTCGACGTGGCCGTGCCGACGCCGAACGGTCCGGTACCGCTGCGGCAAATCGGGCACATGGCGATCGCCACCGACGATCCGATGCTCTGGACGCGGAGCGGCGAACGCGTCGTCACGGCCGAGGCGGATACGCTCGGCGACGTCCAGCCCGCCGAGATCCTGACAGACGCTGCACCGCGTGTCGCGGCGATCGCCGCCGCGCTTCCGGCGGGATACCGGATCGAGACCGGCGGCGACGAGGAACTGTCGGCCAAGGCGAACACGGCGATCTACCAATTGCTGCCGGTCACGCTCGCCGCGATGCTGCTCCTGCTGATGATCCAGTTGCAGAGCGTGGGGCGGACGCTGCTCGTGCTCGCCACCGCCCCGCTCGGGCTGATCGGCGCGGTCGTTGCCTTGCTCGTCACCGGCCAGCCCTTCGGGTTCGTCGCGCTGCTCGGGCTGATCGCGCTGGCGGGGATGATCATGCGCAATGCGATCATCCTGGTCGATCAGGTCCAGCGCGATCACGCCGACGCGCCCGATGGCGATCTGCGCGCGGCGATCATCGCGGCGACGGTCGCGCGCTCGCGACCCGTGGTGCTGACCGCGCTCGCTGCCGTGCTCGCCTTCGTGCCTCTGTGTTTCAACATCTTCTGGGGGCCGATGGCGATCGTGATGATCGGCGGGCTGATCGGCGCCACCCTCCTCACGCTGCTCGCTTTGCCGGCGCTCTACGCGCTCGCCTTCGGTCGCAGCGACACGCCGGAGCCGACCCATGCGTAACCGCCGCAGCCTCTCCTCCCTGTTCGGCCTGATGCTCCTGGCAGGGTGTACCGTCGGCCCCGACTTCGTGCGGCCGACCCCTGCCCTGCCGGTTGCGTGGCAAGCGCGTGGCGCTGCGCCGGCGGAGGCGCGCTGGTGGCGCGTGTTCAGCGATCCGGTGCTCGATGCGCTCGAGGACAAAGCGGACACGGCCAATCTCGACCTTCGCATCGCGCTCGAGCGGATCGAAGCCGCGCGCGCGACGCGGGGTCTCGCCAGGGCGGACGCGGCACCCACCCTGTCCGGCCAGGCAAGCTACAGCCGCGAGCGGATCGGCACCAAAGGCATCGCCGCGATCGCCGCGCCCTTGCTGGGGCTGGAGAGCGTGGCGCAGTCGCCCAAGGGGGTCGACTTCAATCTCTACAGTGTCGGCGCCGGGGCAAACTGGGAGCTCGACCTGTGGGGCAAGCACCGGCGCCAGATCGAGAGCGCCCAGGCGTCGCTCGCGGCGACCGACGCCGAGGCCCGCGGGGTCCGGCTCTCGGTCCAGGCCGAGGTCGCATGCGGCTATTTCCAGCTCCGCGGCCTGTGGGCGGAACGGCGGTTGGCGGCAGAGCGTCAGGCGATGGCCGCACAATCCATCGCCATCGCGACCACGCTGACCAGCCGCGGCCTGGCGACCCCGATCGACTTGGCCGAGGCGCAATCGCGCGACCGGCAGATCCGCGACGACCTGTCCGATCTCGACGACCAGGCCGCTCGCGCCAGCCGCGCGCTCGCCGTGCTGATCGGCAGCGATCCCGATGCGCAGCCGGTTGCGCCGAACGACGCCTACGCGCTCCCCGCCCCGGAAGCGCCGGCAGGTCGGCTGTCCTCGGACCTCGCTCGCAACAGGCCAGACATCGTGGCGGCCGAGGCGAAGCTCCACGGCGCGACCGCGGCGATCGGCGTCGCGCAGGCGGATTTCTATCCGAACATCAGCCTGACCGGACTGTTCAGCCTCGATGCGCTCAACCTCGACGCGCTCGGCTGGAATGTGCGCAACACGAGCATCGGCCCGAGCGTCTCGCTGCCGATCTTCGATGGCGGGCGGATCCGGGGTCAGGTCGCGGTGCGCACGTCGGAACAGCGCGGCGCCGCTCTGGCCTATCAGCAAACGGTGCGCGGTGCGTGGCGCGAAGTCGATGACGCGCTCGGCCTGGTCCGCACGCTTCAGACGCGCGGCACCCTTGCCGATGCCGAGTTGCAAGCCCGCCAGCAGACCGTAGCCGCGCTCGAAGCGCGCTTCCGTCGTGGCGATATCGCCGCCGCGCCGTTGCTCGACGCGCGTGCGGCGATGGTCACCGCGGAAACCGCACGCGTGCGGCTCCGCATCGCCGCGCTGCTCGCGCAGATCCAGCTCCGCCGCGGGCTTGGCGGCTGACCTTTCGCTTTCTCACCCTCCCCACCCAAGGACCTTTTCATGCCCCCTTTCCTGAACACCCTCGCGGCCAGCCTGTGCCTTGCCGGATTCGGCCTGGCCGCCCCGCCCGCAACCGCGCAACAGGCGCCGGCTGCCGATCCATCCGCGCAGCCCGCACCCGCGACGGTGCCAAACCTCGACCGCGACACCGTGACGATCGGCGCGGTCGGTGCCTATCTGCCCGATTACGAAGGCTCGAACGACTATCGCGCGACGCCCGCACCCGTCGCGATCGGGAGCATCAAGGGCTATGGCTTCGTCCTGACCGGCAACCAGCTCGCCATCGATCTGATCCGCGACAAACCCGGCGCGCAATGGGATTTTCAGGCCGGTCCGATCGCCAGCCTCAACTTCAACCGCTCGTCGCTCAAGGATATCGCCGACCTGCGCTTACGTGCGCTCGGGAAGCGCCCCATCGCGCTCGAACTGGGCGGCATCGTCGGGATCGGCAAGACGGGCGTGCTGACGAGCCCGTACGACAAGCTGTCCGTATCGCTCAGCTATCGCCACGACGTGACGGGCGTGCACGACAGCGGCATCTGGCAACCCAACATCACCTATTACACGCCGCTTTCGATCAAGGCCGCCGTCGGCATCTATGGATCGGCCGAGATCGTCGAGGACGGCTATGCGCGCAGCTATTACAGCGTATCAGCGGCGCAAAGCGCGGCGAGCGGCCTGGCGGTCTATAACGCGAAGGGCGGCCTGAAGAGCTGGAACGTCGGCCTGGTCGGCGGCTATGCGCTGACGGGCGATCTGCTCCACGGTCTCAAGCTGTTCGGCACCGGCAGCTATGGCCGCGTCGTCAACAGCATCGGCCGAAGCCCGCTCGTCAAGGACGCCGGATCACCCGATCAATGGCTCGGCGCCGTCGGGCTGGCCTACACGTTCTGACCGCTCGCGGACGGCATGTCTTCGAGATCCGCGAGCAGCCGGTTGCCATCGCCTGCTGATAAGGCGGGACGGCCCTTGAGATAGCGGAAGTGGTTCGGCTCGTTCCCTGGCAGGAAGGGATGGCGGCTGCATGGCCGGTATCGGACGTGCAGTCCGCTGAGCAGGCCGCAGCGCGACGCGCCACAGACCGGGACTTGCTGGCGAGCCAAGCGCGCGCCTGGCTCGCCAGCAGGTCGAGATTGCATCAGCCGGCGCGACCGAAAGCAAGGCTGACCGCATGTCCGTCATACTGCAATGTTCGCGTATCGCGTTGCTTGGTCTGATCGCCACCCGCAGGATCGATCACGACGACCTTCAACGTCCGTTGCCCCACCATGCCGGGGAAGGAACCATGCCGCGCGCCGATCGCCAGCGTCCGCTTGGCATCGTCCCACGCAAGATCGTACCGTGCCGCCTGCCCTTTCTCATAGGCATAGGTCTCGTTGTCATCCTCATAGAGCGTGAAGCGACCGTCCGCTCCGGGATAGACGCGGATCTCGTACGGCGCATCGGGCTTTTCGGTCGCATATTGCAGCACGGGGCCCATCGGTACGATCGCCCCGGCGCGGACATAGAGCGGCATCACATCGAGCGGTGCTTCGCGCGCCACCGTATCGCCGCCGGGGTAGCGCTCGTTGGTCCAGAAATCATACCAGGCGTTCCCGCGCGGCAGGTAGGTCCGCATCGTCAGGTCGCGCGGCGCGTCGAGCACCGCGGCATCGCGCTTCAAGTCGCTCGGGGTGCGCCAGATGAAGCGGAACACGCGCCCGCCCTCGGGATGGAAGAATTCGAGCCGCACCGGCAGCCGCTCGCCTTGCTTGAGCGTGTAGCGCATCACGCGCGAGCGCGTCGCGCTGCGGTTCCAGTCGTCGATCACGGGCTTGCCGCCGAGGAACAGCCGCATCCCGTCATTGCCGGTCAGGCCGATCTCATAGGTGCCGTCCTCGGGCGCGATCAGATCGCCCTGCCAGCGGGCCGAGAAATGGCTGAGCGAAGTCAACCCCGACGGCAGTTCGGCGAGCGGTGGATCGGGCCAGGTGTGGTCGATCTGCGCATCCGATCCGCTCCCAGCCGCCTTCTCGAAATTCTCGCCCGCGAAATACTGCACGGTGAGCCCGCGCTTGCCATCGGTGCTGCGAAGATTCTCCGCGGGCACCACCGACGCGGCAGACGGCAGGATGTGGTACATCGCGCGCGTCACCGGATGGACAAGCAGCGACGATCCGAACATGAAGCTGTCGTTGACATTGCGCACCGCGGGGTCGTCGGGGAAATCCATCGGCAGCGCGCGCATCAGCGTGTAGCCGGCCGAGGTCACCTGCGCGCTGAGGCTGTAGATATAGGGCAACAGCCGATAGCGGAGGTTCACGCTGTCGAGCAGCGTCTTGTAGACCGCCGGGTCGAGCGTCTTGAAGATGTACGGCTCGCGTTCGACGTTGGTGCCGTGGACGCGCATGATCGGGTTGAAGGTCGCATATTGGAACCAGCGCGCGAACAGCTCGCGCCATGCCGGATTCTTCTCGCCGCCGGGAAAATCGCTGACGAAGAAGCCGCCGGTGTCCTGCGTCCAATAGGGGTTGCCGGTGATCGTCACGTTGACGCCGCCCGACACCTGCTGCGCGAAGGTCTTCCAACTCGCGTAGATGTCTCCCGACCACGACGCCGCCGCGGTGCGCTGCGCGCCCGCCCAGGCCGAGCGCGTCAGCGTGAAGACGCGCTTGTCGCTGGTCGCGCGCTCGCCGTCATAGGTGCCCTGCGTGGTCATCAAAGAATAGGGGTTCAGGTAACGCGTGAAGTCGCCCATCGCGTTGCGGCCGAGCGCCTTGGTATCGCGGACATTGTCCACCGGATTCCACATCGCCGAGCTGACCTCGACCTCGGTGCCGTCCATCCACAGCGCATCGACGCCTTTGTCGAGCAGGCCCGACTTGATGTATTTGAAATAGGTCTCGCGGCCCTTGGCGCTATACGCATCGTAGACGCGCGCCTGTTTCGAAATCCAGTGCAGCGGTGCGAAGCGCAGCCCCGCGGCGTCGAGTTCGCGCGCGAGCGGCGTGTCGTTGCCGATCGACGGCCAGATCGACACCATCAGCTTCATGTGGAGATCGTGGATCTCGCGGCTCATCGCCGCCGGGTCGGGATAGCGCTTCGGGTCCCAGATCATGCCCGACCAGGTGCCGTCCTTGTCGCTGCCCCAATATTGCCAGTCCTGCACGATGTAATCGAGCGGGAAGCCCTCCTTGCGGAACGTGCGCGCGACATCGACGATGCGCTCCTGCGTCGGGTAGCGCTCCTTGCTCATGAACAGCCCGAACGCCTGTTTGGGGAACATCGGCGCGTCGCCGGTCAGCCAGCGATAAGCGCCGACCACGCCGTCCATCGTGTCGCCGGCCATGAAGTAATAATCGACCCCGCCCGGCGCGCTCTCGGCCCAGAGCCGCGCGCCCTTGGCGTCGTCCTTGAAGCGCATCTGCGAATAGGTGTCCCACAGCACCCCGTAGCGTTCGGTCGAGACCATCACCGGGATGATGATGCCGACATTGGTCTGGACGAGCAGCAGCTCCTTGCCGCGCCGGTTGACCTCGTCGTCGCTGGTGAAGCCGAAGCCGTAAATGCCTTCGTCGGACTTCAGCGTGAAGCGGTTCTCGACCTCATAGGTCGGCGCGTCGGAGATGATGCGCTTGTCGATCGATTGCGGCGCGTCGGCCTTCTCGCGCGTGAGCAAGCGACCGTAGGGATCGTAATAGCTCACCGCTCCGGTGCGCGTGTCGATGACGACGCGCAGCCTTTGCCCGAGCAGTTCGAGCGTGGCGGCGGTTTCGCGGACGCTGAACGGCACCGCCTCGGGCGCGCGGATCACCACGAGGCTGCGCTGGTTCCAATACGATTGCCCGAGATTGGCGTTCACCCGGACCACGCCGGGGGCATAGAAAATCACCGATTTGGTGACGCCGCCCAGCGTGAACTGCACGCCGCCGCGCAGCCGCCGGAAGTGGAACGCCGTGTCGGCTGCCGGCGCCACCGCCTGCATCTGGCCGAGCGGGTCGAGGCCGCTCGGCGCCGCGGTCGATTGCGCGAGCGTCGGGCTTGCGGACAGAAGGGCGGCGGCACCAGTGGCGATCCAGCGAGCTTTCATGCGATTTCCCCTTCGGATGCCTTAGCGGTCGAACCGCCAGTAATCGACGTCGACGAGTGACGCGGCATTGCCGCCGCGAAACACGAGATACAGGTCGTGGACCCCGCTCGCGCCCGATACCGCCGCGCTCGCCTCGCGCCACTGGTCCGCTGCACCCACCGGCAGCGTGCCGATCAGCGCACCATCGACCCGGTCGAGCCGTAGCTCGATCTTGGCGTCGGGCGTCCCCTTGGCGACGCTGGCGCGAAACGTCTTTGCGCCGGCCGTACCGAAATCGACACCCGCGACCTTGATATAGCTGCGGTCGGCGGTGCGGGTGACATAGACGCTGCCGCGGTCGTCCTGCGCTGTGATGACGCCGGGCGTCCAGGCATAGGGGCGGTCGCGGTCGCGCTTGATCCGCGAGGTCCAGGCGATCGTCTCGGCCTCGACGCGGGCATAGGGATCGAGCGTCCCGATCTGCGGTGCGCTGGCCTTGTCCCACCAGCCGAGATTGGGGATGGTGCCGTCGGCATTGTAGGAGAACTTGGCGACCGAAACCGATCGCCGCTCGTGATGGATCGGCGTCAGCGCGAAATTCAGCTCGTAGCTAAAGCCAAACAGATACGAGCCGCCCTTATAGTCGATGATCCCCGGATGATTGCCGGTCGCGCGCGTGTCGTGATCCATGATCGGACCCTTGTAGGTCCACGGCCCGGTCGGCGTCGGGCTCATCGCATAGCCGATCCCCTCCGAGCAGCAGGTCGAGGCGAACGCCATGTAATAGCGGCCCTTGCGTTCGTAGAACCACGGCCCCTCCTGATAGTCGGTGATCCGCGGCTGCACCTTGGTGATCGGCCCCGCATAGGACACCATGTCGCGGTTGAGCTTGACGTACCACAGGTCGGGATTGCCCCAGTAGAGATAGGCCTGCCCGTCCTTGTCGATCCACACCGTCGGATCGAAAAAGCCCTCGCCCGGCGCGATCAGCGGCTTGCCGAGCACGTCACGAAACGGCCCGGCGGGCGTGTCGGCGACCGCGACCGCGATCACGTTGCGCGGCGATCCGGCGACGGTGATCGGCGTGTAGAGGTAGAATTTGCCGTTCCGCGCGACCACCTGGGGCGCCCAGGCATCGTTGGCCTGGTTGGCCCAGGGAAAGGTCTTGAGCGAAGCGACCTCGCCACGATCGGTCCAGTTCGCCATGTCGGTCGAACTGTACAGCCGCCAATCGAGCATCTTGAAGCCATCGGCATCGTCCTCGTCGTGGCTCGTATAGAGATAGACCACCCCGTCATGCACCAGCGGCGCGGGATCGGCGGTGAAGCGCGTCTGGATGATCGGCGCGTCGGCGTGCGCGGCGGGGATCGGCAGGGCGGCCGCCAACACGGCGGGCGCTAACAGGCGGCGTAACGATGGCATGACAGGTCTTTCTCCCGGGACTGTGCTGGTCAGGGCGTGATCGTCACGATCACGCGTGCGTAGCGGGTGAGCGGTGGGGTGCCCTTGTCGGTGACGCGGACGATGAAATGCGCCTCGCGCGGTTCGGTGACGGTCGGCGCGGTGAAATCGACCGTGTGGATGTTCGCGGAGATGCCGCTCGCGATCGGCGTCTGCCAATGGCCGATCTCCTGATAGTGGAACCACTGGAAGCTCAGGCTGTCGCCATCGGGATCGCTGCTGTCGGCCGCGCTCAGCACGAAGCGCGCGCCCGATTTGACGGTCAGATGGTCGGGATGCGCGAGCTTCACCACCGGCGCGTGATTGGTCTGTGCGAAGGGCAGCGTTGTCCACGCCATGCGCGCGGCGAAGTCGTTCTGGAATTCGTCGCGCCAGCGCCAGATGCCGGCGCGGAAATCCTTGATCTGCCGCTCGCCCGGCGTCGCGGCGCGGCCATAGGGGCGGGCAAGCAGCGGCGTATAGCTGTCGATCGCGTTGCTCCAGGTCGGCCGCGTCTCGGGCACGATCGGCACCCCGCTGAAGCCGCTCGGATCGGTGGTGGCGAGCGGCGGCGTGTAGAGCTCGTACCGCCCGCCCCAGCCGCCCCAATCGGGATGCTCGGGATCGCTCAGCCCGGTCGGGATCAGCGAGAGATACGCCGGCGTGTCGCCCTCCATCCCATATGCGACATCGGGATAGAGCGCGCCGAGCGGCCCATGGCCTTGCTGGATATTGTCGCGCAGCCAGGCATTGCTGATCGTCGTGTTGTCGGCGCCGTCGATCAGCGTGTGGATACCCGTCCAGGTGCCGGCGCCATAGCCGCCCGGGCTGACGATATAGAACAGATCGGGAAAGCTCCGGCGGAGCCAGGCGCCGCCATCGTCCTGGTCGGAAATCGTATAGACGCGCAGCTTGGCGATCAGCCGCTTCGCCGTTTCGGGCGGCCGCGTCTCGCGGATCGTGTAAAGGGCCTGGGCGAGCGTGTTCGCGCCGCCCCACACCGAGATCCGCAGCGGCCGTGGATCGGGCCGCTCGAGCGCCTCGACGATCAGGCGCGAGCCCGGCGTGTCCTTCCCGGCGCCGACCATCGCCATGCCGTACCCCGGCTGCCCCTCCCGCACGAGCGCGCGCAGCCGGTCGGGCGTCGGAAAACCGGCTTCGTGGCGGAGCAGATTGGGCTGCACCAGCGCATAGGCCTGGAGGATACGGCGGATCGAGTCCGGGTGGATCGCGGTCTTCATATGGACCGAGGTCGTCGCGACCAGCCCCTCGAGATCGAGTTCGCTCGAATAGAGCAACAGACGGATGAAGGACTGCGTATCGTCGGGATCGGCCTCGATATCGCTGAGCACGATCACGCGCGGCTTTGCCGTCGGCGCAGCGAGCGGCGGCGGGGTGGCCGCGGCCATGGCAGGCGATGCGACGAGCAGCGCAGTACAGCCCAATACCATCGACAGTTTCCGCATCATCCTCCTCTCACCGCTTGCCCGTTGTCGGGCGTTATGAGCAGCCTACCCATGGCGCCCCAATACTCCTACAAGAAAATGGTATTAGTCGACGGCCGCAGCTTTGGTTGCTGCTCCGGGTATTCCGACGCACCCGAGCGCAACGGCCAAGCCAGTGAGCTTTGCGACCGGCCGTTACAAAGCCAACGAACCGGGCGTTCACAGAGCATTCGCAGCAATTGCAGTGAAAGCGAGTGGGAAGGTCTAGCTTTCCCTGTCCTGAAAAACACTGCCACCAATTGCATTTGGACCGACTATTAGATCGTCCAACCAGGCCACCCTGTTGGTGGGCTTCAACGACGAGCTTCCGAAGTTTTGGAGTGCGATCCGATCGATGATCCGAAGATCGAGACTGTCTCTCGCCATCTGAGGCTGAGACGGAATGTCCGGATGACACTCGCCGCCGTCGCCGCTACCCGCCTCGCGTGCAGGCTGTTCGGCATCTTATCGCGCAACGCAATTTCGCTGTGCTGATCTGCGCCGCGGCGCTGTTGCTCAAGCTGTTGGTACCCGCTGGATATATGGTCGCCAGCGATCATGGCCGCCTCGCCATCATCATCTGCTCGGGCACGATGCCTTCCCCGATGACGATGGCGATGCCGGGCACGCACGGCGACATGACCGATCCCGGCGCGCCGAAGGATCACGGCAAGGCCGAAATGCCCTGCGCGTTCGCCGGGCTGTCGGCCGCGATGATGGCAGCGGTCGATCCGATCCTGCTCGCGGGGCTCGTCGCCTTCGTCATGGCGATCGGGCTGGCCGGCGCTGTGCTGCCGACACGGTCCGATCCGGCGTATCTCCGCCCCCCGTTACGCGGACCACCGCCGCACCGCTGACTCGTCATCGGACGTCGGCTCGGCCGGCGTCCCCCACGATCCACGGCCGGCGTCCCTGACGCGCGGCCGGTCAAAGGTATTTCCATGTCACGATCCTCCCTCTTGGCAGGGGGCACCTTGCCGTGCCTCCTGCTCGCCACCCCCGCGTCGAGCCAGGAGCCAACTTCGGCGCCCTCGACCGATATCATCGTCACCGCCACACGATCCGCCCGCGCTCTGGCCGACGTCCCGGCAAGCGTCAGCGTCCTCACCGCCGACCAGATCGAGCGCACGCCCGCGCGGACGATCGACGAGGTGCTGCGGCGCGTGCCCTCGCTCGATCTGCCGATCGCCGGCACGAACGAGCAGCACCCGACCAACACGATCGTCTCGATGCGCGGACTGAGCGGGATTCGCGCGCTGGTTCTGCTCGACGGGGTGCCGATCAACGATCCCTTTTTCGGCTACGTCCAGTGGAGCGAAGTGCCGCTGCAGACGATCGACCGGGTGGAGGTGGTCCGTGGCGGCGGCGCCCCGCTCTGGGGCAATTACGCGATGGGCGGGGTCATCAACATCCTGACCAAGCCAATCGACAAGACCGGCCTCGTTGCCGAGGCGGCGGGCGGCAGCCGCGGCACCTATCGCGCCGACGCTCACGCCGCGCTCGCCGGGCAGGGCTATGGCGTCGGTCTCGACGCCGGGGTGAGCCACAGCGACGGCTATGTCGAACAGGTGGAAAGCGCGCGCGGTGCCGCGACGGTCCCGACGTCGTTCACCGCCCGCACCGTCGCGCTGTCGGGGAATGCCGATCTGGCGGCGGACCTCACGGCACGCGCGCGGGCCAGTTACTACGACAACGACCAGACCTTCCTCACGCGCGCCAACACCAACACCCAGCGGACCTGGCGCCACACCGGCACGCTGTCCTGGACACCGCGCCAGGGGGGATCGATCGACCTCACCGCATTCCACAATGACGAGCATTTCGTCACCAACAACCCCGGCTCGCCCGCCGGTGCCAACCCCAACAACGTCGAGTTCGTCCAGAACAGCCACGCTACGCGCGCGACCGACTGGGGCGCGTCGCTGATCTGGACGCAGACCTTCTCGGGCATCGTCCGCTTGCTGTCGGCAGGCGTCGATTATCATGGCATCCGCGGAAGCGACCAGGCGCGCATCTTCGACGAAACCGGAGCGCAAATGCGGGTCGATACGGGGTCGGGCAATCAGCGCTTCCTCGGCGGCTTCGCGCAAGCCGATCTGCGCCCGCTCGATCGCCTGCAAGTCCTGCTGAGCCTGCGCTATCAGGATTTCTACAGCTATGACGGCGTCGACGACACGCCCGGCGGGCTCGGGCGGGTCGCGAACCGGCACGAACGCGACGTGGATCCGCGGCTGTCGCTCCGCTACCAGCTCCGCGGCGGCTTTGCGCTGCGCGGCGCGATGTACCGCGCCTTCCGCGCGCCGACGCTCGACAATCTGTATCGTGGCGCGTCGGTTCCCGGCTATATCCTCTACAGCAACGCCGCGCTGAAGCCCGAGACGCTCGAGGGCGCGGAAGCCGGCTTTGATGTCGATCGCGGTTCGGTCCGTTTCCAGGCGACCGCTTATGCCAGCCGCATCTCCGATTTCCTGACGTATCGCTATCTCGATCCGGCCGCCCTGCCGGCAGGGTTCGATATCGGCGCCCGCTTGATCAACGCGGGAACGGCCCGCAGTCGTGGCGTGGAGGCGGAACTGACGTGGCGACCGAGCCGCAAGCTTACCGGGACGCTCGCCTACACCTATGCCGACTCGATCGTTACGCGGAACCCGGAAGATCCGGCCAGCATCGGCGTCCAACAGGCCGGCATCCCGAGGCATCGGGCAAGCGCGAGTCTCGACTGGACCGGCCCCGACGGGATCACGCTCAGCCCGCGCGTGCGCTACCTCGCGCGCACCAACGGCGACCCCGACGCGATCTACCGCACCGACGCGCATTTCATCGCCGACCTGGGTGTCAGCGTGGCGGTGCGGCGTGACGTGGAGGTGTTCGGGCAGATCGAGAACCTGTTCGACCGCCGCTACATCGGCACCAACGACGGTTTCACCGCGGCGCTGTACGGCAAGCCGTTCACCGCGGTCGCGGGCGTGCGCCTCAAATTGGGGAGCCAGTGATGCCAGAGCTGCGCGATCCGTTGCCGGCATCCCATTGGCGCGGGCGCTGCGTTCATTCCGAAAACCCTCTGCGCAGTTCGGCGTATCACGCCCTGGGCACGCCCAGAGCGTGAAGTGCGGCAGTCGTAAACCTTAATGTGCGTCAATATATTCGCATGGTTTCGACTGCCGGCACACTTATAGGAGATTAATCTGACTTTATAGTCGGTTGGGCCGCACATTTTTAGTGGCATTAACGAATTATGAAAGAGAATTGCCTTATCAATCGCGCAAAGGGGGCCTCACAGTGGCGGCATTGCGCAATAAGATTTGGCCATCTGGCGCGCCCTCGCGCCGTCGATCGAGCCTTGTCGAAAACTGCGAGGGAGCAGCCGCACTCGAATTCGCCATCGTCGGACCTGCCCTGATCGGCCTAATCCTCGCGATCCTTTATACGGCGCTCATCTTTCTGGCGCAGCAGATGCTGGAAACCGCGGCCCTGTCCTCGGCTCGCTTGTTCCTGACGGGATCCGCGCAAACGATAAAGATGGCCAACGGCCAGATCGGAATGTCCGCGAACGACCTCAAGAATGCAATCTGCAACGGGACCACCGGCACGGATTCCAGCGGCCATGCCATCACGATTGCGCCCCTGTTGCCGCCGATGCTCTCCTGCAGCCGGCTCACGGTCAACGTCAGCACCGCGAGCAGTTACAATGTGACGAGCACCGCGGCGCCAACCTTCACCTATAACAGCGCAGGCGTCATAACTTCGACCAACACCGGCTATAACACCCAGTCGGGCGGCGACGGCCAGAGCCAGATCCTCGTCCTGCAGCTCATCTACCTGTGGCCGACGGGAACAGGACCGTTGGGGCTGAACCTTACCAACCAGCCCAATGGCAACCGCATGCTGGTCGCGACGTCGGTCTCAACGACCGAGGCCTATTCGTGCAACTCGGGGCAGACCTCATGCTGAGCCGCCT
>NZ_RCZC01000006.1 GCF_006439055.1 Sphingomonas glacialis | reverse complement strand
GCAAGCAATACGGGATCGAGCCGGTCTTCGCGGTCGATGGCGCGGGGATGTATCGCGACGATTGGGCGTGGCTCGGCGGGCAGGGCTCGGTGATCAACAAGAAGTTCGTCTCCGCCGAGGGGCCGATCTGTTCGGACCTGCGCGCAGTGGGTGCGTTGCTCGCGGCGAGCGATGATTTCGCGCATTCCTATCCGCATTCGTGGCGGTCGAAGGCGAAGGTCATTTTTCGCGCGACGCCGCAGTGGTTTATTCCGATGGATCAGGCGCTGCCAGAGTCCCCCTCCCGCAAGCGGGAGGGAAGCAAGAAGGGGCGACGTTGCGGGAGACCGCGCTTGCCGCGATCGAAGCGACCACCTGGTATCCCCCCAAGGGCCAGAACCGCATCACCGCGATGGTCGCCGGGCGGCCCGATTGGGTGATCAGCCGCCAGCGCGCATGGGGCGTGCCGATCACGCTGTTCGTCGATCGCCTCACCGGCCAGTATCTCGTCGACCCCGCGGTCAACGCGCGCATCATCGCCGCGATCAACGCCGAGGGCGTCGATGCGTGGAGCGAGGAAGCGGCGCAGGCGCTGCTCGGCCCCGACTACGACCTCGCCGATTACGAGCGCGTCACCGACATTCTCGACGTGTGGTTCGACAGCGGCTGCACGCACGCCTTCGTGCTCGAAAGCGGGCGCTGGCCCGATCTGCAATGGCCGGCCGACCTCTATCTCGAAGGGTCGGACCAGCATCGCGGCTGGTTCCAGTCGTCGCTGATGGAGGCGTGCGGCACGCGTGGGCGCGCGCCGTACAATGCGGTGCTGACGCATGGCTTCACGATGGACTCCAAGGGCATGAAGATGTCCAAGTCGCTCGGCAACACGATCAACCCGCTCGACCTGATGAAGGAATCTGGCGCGGACATCCTGCGGCTGTGGGCGCTGTCGGTCGATTTCACCGAGGACCACCGCATCGGCAAGGAGATCCTGGGCGGCGTCTCCGACCAGTATCGCAAGCTGCGCAACACCTTCCGCTACCTGCTCGGCGCGCTCGACGGGTTCGAGGAAGCCGAGCGGCTCCCGGTCGCGGAAATGCCCGAGCTCGAACGCTATGTGCTCCACTTGCTCGCCGAGCTCGACACCAAGCTGCGCGCGGCGGTGCTGGTATACGATTTCAACAGCTATGTCCGGCTGCTGACCGAGTTCGCGCAGGAGGACCTGTCGGCCTTCTACTTCGATATCCGCAAGGATTCGCTGTATTGCGACGCGCCGACCGATCCCAAGCGCCGCGCCGTGCGCACCGTGTTCGACACGCTGTTCCACGCGCTCGTCCGCTATGCCGCGCCGGTGCTCTGCTTCACCGCCGAGGAGACGTGGCAGGCGCGCTTCCCGAGCGAGGATGGCTCTGTGCATCTGCTCGAATGGCCAGAGGTGCCCGCGGTCGACAGCGTCGATGCGGGCAAGTGGGAAGCCGTCCGCGCGCTGCGCCAGCAAGTGACCGAAGCGATCGAGCCGCTGCGCCGCGAGAAGATCGTGCGCTCGAGCCTCGAGGCCGAGGTGGTCGTGCCCGAGGCGCCGCTGCCGGTCGCCGAGCTCGCCGAGCTGTTCATCGTCGCGCAGGTCACGCTCGGCGACACGCTCGCGGTGGCGCGGACCGATTTCCACAAATGCGGGCGCTGCTGGCGGCTGCTGCCCGAGGTCGAGGAAGACGGCGATCTGTGCGATCGCTGCGAGGGGGTGGTGGCATGAGGCTCCCGCTCGCAGGCTTCGCCACCGCCGCCGTGCTGTTCGTCGCCGACCAGGCGGCCAAGCTCGGCGTGACCGAAGGGCTCAAGCTCGATGCGATGACCAACGCGCATTACGTCACGTCGTTCTTCAACCTGCGCTTCGTTGCCAACAAGGGCGTGTCGCTGGGGCTGCTCCACGCCGATACCGACACGACGCGCTGGCTGCTGGTGCTGATGACCGGCGCGATCGCGGTCGGCGTGCTCGTGTGGATGCTGCGCGAGACCAAGCGCGCCGACCAGATGGCGCTCGGGCTCGTGCTCGGCGGGGCGTTCGGCAACATCCTCGACCGGATCCGGCTCGGCTATGTCGTCGATTTCGCCGATCTGCATTTCGGCGAGTGGCAGCCGTTTTTGGTGTTCAACATTGCCGACGCCGCGATTAGCATCGGCGTGCTCATCTTGCTCGCGCGCGCGCTTCTGATACGAGATACACCGAACCAAGATTCTGGGGCGGAACAAAGCCCAACGGAGAATATCCATGCGTAAGTTTTCGATTCTGACGGCCGGCGTGGCGCTGCTCGCGCTGGGCGCTTGCGCGCATGGCAAGGGCGGCCGCGCGGGGCCCGACGAATTCTCGGTCGCGCGCCAGGCGCCGCTCGTCATTCCGCCCGATTTCTCGCTGACCCCGCCCAAGCCGGGTGCGGCGCGCGCCAATGACGTGAGCGCGAACGCACAGGCGCTCGACGCGCTGTTCGGCGGCACCGCAGCGCGCAGTGCATCCGAGAGCGCGACGCTTTCGCAGGCGGGCGTCGATTCGGACGATCCCGGCATCCGCTCGTCGGTTGGCGATCCCGGCACGACCGTGGTCGACAAGGGCACGACGACGCGCGACGTGGTCGCAGCGCCAGAAGGTGATGGCCAGGCAGCCAAGGCGACCGCGCCGAAGTGAATGCGGCGGGGCAGGGCGCTTCGCTGGTTAGGATGTAAGCGCTCCGCCTCCACCCGTCACCCCGGGCTTGTCCCGGGGTCTACCGGGATCCGCGTTCTGCGCCCGAAGCGTACGCGGCACGGTGGGCCCCGGCACAGGGCCGGGGTGACGTGATAAGGGCAGGTGTAAAAGCAAAACCCTCCCCCGCGGGTGCGGGAGAGGGTTTCGGGACCGATCAGAGGGAGCGTCCGCAAGGGCGCTCCCTTTTTCGTATCAGAAGTTCACGCCGACATAGGCCAGCACGCTCGACCCGCGGCCGAAGCGCGAGGCATAACCGTGGCGATAGAGACCGCCGACCTTGCTGTTGCTGATGTCGGTGTCGACCCAGGTCACGCCGACCTTGAACGGACCGCCAACGGCTTCGGCGGTCGCCGACCAGTCGAGATAGTTGCGGTCGTTGCCGTTCAAGTTGGCAAGGCCGAGCGAGCCGTCGGTATAGCCGACATGGCCCTTGAGCGTGATCGGCGTCTTGGGCACCGCGACCGAGGCTTCGCCATAGACGTAGATATTGTCGTCTTTGTTGTTCGCGGTGAAATCGAGGCCCTTCTGGCCGCCCCACGCATAGTTGCCGCCGACCTTGGTCGAGACCGGGCCGAGCGTGTAGCTGACCGAAGCGTACGGCTCGAAGAAATCGGTGTTGAGGCCCGACACGCCGCTCGGATAGTAATAATAGAGAAGGCCGCCATCGACTGTCAGACCGCTGAAGGTCTTGGTATAGCCGGCGTACAGATCGACCTCGGCATCGCCATAGCCGGTGAGGAGCGGGGTCTTGCCGCTGCCGTCGATCGTAGAGGCCCAGGTGCCGACATAAAAGCCCATCGAACTGTTGATGTTGATCGTGCCCTGGACGGCGCCCTCGCCATTGGTCTGGGTCAGGCCGCGGAAGCGATAGTCGCTGATCAGCGTCGCGCCGCCGGTGATCTTGAACGGCTTGTCGGGCGCGGCAGGCGCCGCAGCGGGGGCATCCTTGGCGTCGGGCGTAGTGGTGGTCGGGACATCCTGCGCGAAGGCGGGCGTGGCGGAGGCGGCGAGCAAGAGCGCGCCAAGAGTAGATGTGGAGAAGCGCATCGTTTCCCTTTCGAAAATGCGACTGTCCCCGCCTGCTTTACCGTTGCGGCGTCTGTCGGAGGCGCAAGACCTCCCGCGCAGCTAAGCGGCAAGTTCTTTCATTGCCGAGCCGCGCTGCATCGCACAACATAATTCACGCGCGCGCGCGGGATAACGGCGTATTGTGGCTGTTGCGCAACAGTAGTGTTTCAAATCATTGCTGGTCGGCGAATCGTGCCAGTCCGGCAGCTAGGTCGGCGATCAGATCGGCCGGGTCCTCGAGCCCGATCTGCAGCCGCACGAGCGGCCCGGCATCGGCGCGGCGCGTAACGCTGCGATGGCGTTGCGGGTCGACCGGCAGAGCGAGGCTCTCGAACCCGCCCCAGCTATAGCCGATCCCGAAATGCTCGAGCCCGTCGATCAGTCGCGCGCGATCGGCCTCGCCGCCGCCGTTGAGGACGAACGAGAACAGCCCCGACGAGCCCTTGAAGTCGCGGAGGAAGTGCGCGTGGCCCGGGCAGCTCGGCAAAGCCGGGTGGAGCACGGTCGCGACTTCGGGCTGCTGGTCGAGCCAGTGCGCGATCTCGAGCGCGCTCGCCTGGTGCTGCTTGAGACGGATCGCCATCGTGCGGAGGCCGCGGCTGGCGAGCCAGCTGTCGTCGGGGCTGGCGATCTGGCCGAGCTGGAAGCTGGTGTCGCGCAGCCGTGCGAAATGGCCGGGCGCGGCGGTGACCGAGCCCATCATCACGTCGCTATGGCCGACGATATATTTGGTGCAGGCGAGGATCGTCAGGTCGATTCCGTGCGCGATCGCGGGGAAGAAGAGCGGCGTCGCCCAGGTGTTGTCGAGCAGCGTGGTGATGCCGCGCGCCTTGGCGACGGTGACGATCGCGGGGATATCCTGCACCTCGAAGGTCAGGCTGCCGGGGCTCTCAAGCAGGATCGCGCGCGTGGCGTCGGTGATCAGGTCGGCGATGCCGGCGCCGATCATCGGATCGTAGAAGCGCGTCGTGATGCCCATGCGCTTGAGCAGCCCCATGCCCATCGCGCGAGTCGGGTCATAGGCGCTGTCGGGGACAAGCAGTTCGTCGCCGGGGGAGAGCACCGACAAAAGCGCAGCGGCGATCGCGGCGACGCCCGAGGGATAGAGGAAGGTGCCTTCGGCGCCGGGTTCGAGCTCGGTCAGCGCATCGGCGAGGCTCCACTGCGTGGGCGTGCCCTTGCGGCCGTAGAACAGCCGGTGATGCGTATCGCGCCCGCCGGCCTCGCGCAGATCCGCGACCGAATCATAGAGGATCGTCGAGGCGCGCCAGACCGGCGTGTTGACGATTCCCTGCGTCCATTCCTTGCGGCGACCCGCGGTAACGACACGGGTGGAATCGCCCTTGGGGGCATCGGTCTTCTTCATGGCGCGAATCTCTAAGCCCCTCCCCTTCCGGGGAGGGGTTGGGGGTGGGGAAGTGCCGGGTGTTACGCTCGTTACGGCCCCACCCCAACCCCTCCCCTGAAGGGGAGGGGCTTTTGAAGGGGCTACGCCGCGCCCATCGCCTTGGTCGTGGTGCGATCGGCGCCCCATTCGGACCAGCTGCCGTCATAGACCGCCGCCTGGTTGCCGAGCAGGTGCGCACCGAATGCCAGCGCCGAGGCAGTGATGCCCGAGCCGCAGGTGGTGACGAGCGGCTTGGCGAGGTCGATGCCCGCTCCCTCGAATTCCGCCTTCAATGCCTCGCCGGTCTTCCACGTGCCGTCGGGATTGAAAAGCTCGCCGACCGGCAGGTTCTTCGACCCCGGGATATGGCCGGGATGCGTCGCGGGGCGCGGATCGGGTTCCTCGCCGGTGAAGCGCGCGGCCGAACGCGCGTCGAGCACCTGCTCGGCGCCGCTGTCGACATTGCTCTTCATCTGCTCGAGCGTGCGCACGCCGGTGTCGTCGGCCCAGACGGTGAAGTGGCGATGGCGGAGCTGCTCCTTGCCGCTCGCCGTCTCGCGGCCCTCGGCCTGCCATTTGGCGATCCCGCCATCGAGGATCGCGACGTCGTGCGCGCCGAAGGTGCGCAGCATGAACCAGGCGCGGGCCGCGGTGTGTAGCGGGGAATTGTCGTAGAGCACGATGCGGCTGCCATCGCCGAGCCCGAGCGACTGCATCCGGCTCGCGAACTTCTCGGGCGCTGGGAGCATCGCGGGCAGGGGGCTGCTGGTGTCGGCGATCTCGGCCAGATCCATGAACACCGCGCCGGGAATGTGCGCGGCCTCATATTCGGCTGCGGCGTCGCGATCGCCGAAGCCGCCGAAATAGGTTGCATCGACGATCCTCAGGTCGTTCGCGCCAAGCTCGTTTGCGAGCCACTCGGTCGTCACCAGCGAATCCATCGATCGTCTCCTCTGCGTTTTTTTGGCAGCCTAACCACCTGTTCGCGCGACGTCGAGACCGCGGGATGACGTCGCTGCATCGCCGTCCTATATTGCAGGCATGACCCCTACGCATCTCGGCCAAACCAGCACGCTTCCCGCCTCTCCCGAAGAGGCGGTCCTCGACTATGTCCCCAATCCGCGCCCGGGGCGTTTGTATCTGGTGCGCTTCGCCGTTCCCGAATTCACCTCGCTCTGTCCGGTGACGGCGCAACCCGATTTCGCGCATCTGGTGATCGACTATGCGCCGGCGGCGACGATCGTCGAGTCGAAGTCGTTGAAGCTGTTCCTCGGCTCGTTCCGCAACCATCAGGCGTTTCATGAGGATTGCACGGTCGGCATCGGCGAGCGGCTGTTCACCGAGATGCAACCGGCATGGCTGCGAATCGGCGGCTATTGGTATCCCCGCGGCGGCATTCCGATCGATGTCTTCTGGCAATCGGGCGCGCCGCCCGAGGGGCTGTGGTTGCCGTCGCAAGACGTCCCGGGGTATCGCGGTCGTGGTTGAACGCAGCCTTTGTTCATCTTGTCGCAAGGTTGATATGGATCAGCCGATTCATTCTGTTGCAATGCAACATTCCTGCAACCATATTGAAACTTGGCCGTTCGGGAGAGGGTACTCGAGGGTATAAACCCCGTAAAAAAACAGGATTTGCGATCATGGTGCAGTTGGCGGATGTCGTGAACTCGATCGACCACGTGGCCTTGGTCGGTAACTTTCTGCCACGCAAATGTGGCCTTGCGACCTACACCACGGACACCTTCACCGCGCTGAAAGGCCGGTTTCCCGACCTCAAGATCGACGTCTATGCGATGGACGATCACCCGGGCCGGTATGAATATCCGCCCGAGGTGACGCGCAGCATTCCCGAGCAGGACCGGATGCAATATCTGGAGGCCGCACGCGAGATCGAGGCGAGCGGCGCGCAGGCGCTTTGGCTGCAGCATGAATACGGCATTTATGGCGGGCCTGCGGGCGAGCACATCCTTGCGTTGCTCGAGCGCGTGTCGATGCCGGTCATCGTGACGCTCCATACGATCCTCGAAAAGCCCAATGCCGATCAGCGCCGCGTGATGGAGGGCCTGTTGCGCCGTGCCTCGCGGGTCGTGGTGATGGCCGAACGCGGCCGTGAAATTCTCGAACGCGTCTATGGCGCGGCTGGCCGGTCGATCGTGATGATTCCGCATGGTGTTCCGGATCGCGAGTTCGTCGCTCCCGATACACTCAAGGCGCGTTTCGGTTGGGAAGATCGCGATGTCGTCCTCACCTTCGGTCTGCTCGCGCCCGGCAAGGGCATCGAGGTGATGATCAACGCGCTGCCCGCAATCGTCGAGCAGAATCCGAACGTACTCTACGCCGTCCTCGGCGCGACGCATCCCAACCTCGTTGCGCATGAGGGCGAGAAGTATCGCGACAAGTTGAAGGCGTTGGCACTCGATCACGGCGTCGGACGCAATATCGAATTCATCGATGCGTTTCTCGAGCATGACGAGCTCATCGATTATCTGCAGGCGGCGGACATCTACGCCACGCCGTATCTCAACCCGGCGCAGATCACGTCGGGAACCTTGTCCTACGCTGTCGGCGTCGGCAAGGCGGTGGTCTCGACGCCCTATGTCCACGCGACGGAAATCCTTGCGGATGGACATGGCGTGCTGGTCGATTTCGGGGACTCTGCGGCGTTTGCTCGCGAGATCAACGCGCTGCTTGGCAGCGAACGCAATCGGATCAAGCTTTCGGAGCGTGCCTATGCGCGCGGTCGCACGATGATCTGGCCGCGTCTCGCCGAAGTCGCGATGCGCGAAATTGCGCAGATGGTCGCCGCGAAGCCCTTGCGCATGCCGAGCAGCACGGCCGCGTTGACGCCGCTGGCGCCTGACTTCGCTGCGGTCGAGCGGATGAGCGATTCGACTGGCATGCTGCAGCACTCGATCTTCTCGATCCCCGATCGCCGTCACGGCTATTGCATCGACGACAATGCCCGCGCGCTCATGCTGGTCAGCCAGATGACGTCGCTCGACCCGGTGCAGCGCGACAAGTGGATGACGATTTATGCGTCGTTCCTGCAATATGCGTGGAATCCCGAGGCGCGGCGCTTCCGCAACTTCATGAACTTCGATCGCACCTGGTGCGAGGATTTCGGGTCTGAAGATTCGAACGGTCGTACCCTGTGGGCGTTCGGCGTGACCGCGCGCGATGCGCAGATGGACAAGCACCGCATGTGGGCGGCGTCGATGTTCGACATAACCGCGTCGCTGGCGCTCGAACTTGGTTCGCCGCGAGCGCACGGCTTTGCGATGCTGGGTGCGGCGGCGATGCTGGAAGCGGTGCCGGGCCATACGCTTGCACGCACGATCCTGACGCGCTTCGGCGATGAACTCGTCGCGTTGCTCGAGGATGCGCGCCGCCCGCAATGGGAATGGTTCGAGATCGTGCTCGCTTATGATAATGCACGGCTGCCCGAGGCGCTGTTGCGCGCCGGGATCGCGCTCAAGCGCGACGACATGATCCAATGCGGCCTGACGACGCTCGAATGGATCGTCGCCAAGCAGACCTCGCCCGACGGCCGCTTCCGCGCGGTCGGCAGTGAGAGCTTCGGGCGCGTCTATGCCGAGCCGCTGCAGTTCGACCAGCAGCCGCTCGAAGCGCAGGCAACGATCGACGCCTGCAGTGCCGCGTTCGATGCATCGCAGGATACGCGCTGGGTGGAAGAGGCCAATCGCGCCTATCGCTGGTATCTCGGCCAGAACGACCTCGATCTGCCGCTGGCAACGGCGCAGGACGGCGGTTGCTTCGACGGCCTGATGCCGACCGGGCTCAACCGAAATCAGGGTGCCGAGTCGATTTTGGCACTGCAATTGGCCGGTTGCACCATTTCCGGGCTGGCAAAGCGGGCGCAAAGCGTGGCAGGACCGGATCGCGCCGTCGCGTAGCCTCGCTCGCGACGTCGCCAAGGCGTTACGCGAGGCGATATTGTGATCGAGCTGTTTGAACACCCATTGCGACTCCACGCCGACCCTTCGCGGGTCGTCGTGCGGCCATTTCACCTGGCCTGGGGCGGCAACGGCGGCAATCGTACCGAGCGGATCGTCAATGCCGTGATGGCGCTCGATGCGACCGAGACGCGCGCCGAGCTCGAGGTCGTGCTCAAGGATTTCGAGGCGCGACACTGGCAGACGCGGCGTGTCTTCATGACGCGCTACGACGAGATCGAGTCGATGCTCGGGCTCGACGGCAGCGAGATCGGCGACGAGAAGCGCCAGTTGATCGGCGCCTATTTCTGCCACGAATACAGCTATGCCGCGGCCGCGCTGATGAACCCCAGCGCGGTGCCGCATTTCGACCAGTCGGGCATGCCCGCTGGGTCGCAGCGCATCCTGATGAGCCTGCGCGCGGTGGGCGAGGGGCATATCTCCTCGGTTGCGTTCCGCGAGGGTATCATCACCGACGGCAACCAGTTGAAGCTCGCGCCCGAGCCGCCGTTCGCGACCGCGACCGACGCGGTCGGTCTCGATGAGGAAGAGCTGCCCGAGGGGCCGATCACGGTCTATCGCCACCGCGATTCGACGCTGTCGGGTACGGTGATCTTCCCGATCACCGCGGCGCAGTCGAAGGGGCTCGAGGATCTCCGCCTCGTCCAGTTCCAGCATGACGATGGCAGCTACGAGTGGCTCGGCACCTATACCGCCTATAACGGCTCGACGATCCAGTCCGAGCTGATGCGCACGCGCGACTTCCGCGCGTTCGATCTGGTGCCGATGTCGGGCTCGGCGTCGCGCAACAAGGGCATGGGGCTGTTCCCGCGCAAGGTGAACGGCCAGTACATGATGATCGGCCGGCAGGACGGCGAGAATCTGTACCTGATCAAGTCCGACACGCTGACGCATTGGGACGAGGGCGAGAAGCTGCTCGGCCCGCTGTTCCCGTGGGAGCTGGTGCAGATCGGCAATTGCGGGCCGCCGATCGAGCTCGACGAGGGCTGGCTGCTGCTGACGCACGGCGTCGGCGCGATGCGCAAATATGCGATCGGCGCGGTGCTGCTCGACAAGACCAACCCGGCCAAGGTGATCGGCCGCACGCGCGAGCCGATCCTCGCCGCGGCGAACCAGGACCGCGAGGGCTATGTGCCCAACGTCGTCTATACCTGCGGCGCCATCCGGCATGGCGACACGCTGTTCGTGCCGTATGGCGTGGCGGACAGTTCGGTCGCGTTCGCGTTCATCAACATCAAGACTCTGCTCGAGGCGATGGCCTAAACTCCCTCTCCCTTCGGGAGAGGGAAGAGGCCCGCTCGGCGAAGCCCAGCGGGAAGGGTGAGGGCGGTCACCTTACCAGCGTGGACTGCCCTCACCCGGCCTCGCTGCGCTCGGCCACCCTCTCCCGGAGGGAGAGGGATTGTCAGCGCGTCGCCGCCATCGCGCGGCGATACAGCAGCGCCGCGATCGCGAAGAACAACAGCGTTCCTCCGATCAATGCTTCGGTTTCATGTCCCGACATCAGCTTGAGCGGCGCATCGCTTCCGCTCAGCCACACCACCAGCGCGAAGACGACGCCCCACAGGCTTTCGCCGACGATCATGCCGGTCGCGGTGAGCGTGCCCATCCGCTCGGCGACTTCCGGATTGGCGCTGCGCCGCGCCCAGCGGCCATAGATCCAGCCGAACACCGAGCCGAGCACGGTCGGCAGGATCACCGCCATCGGCAGATAGATGCCGAGCGCGACGCCCAGTGGCGGCAGGCGCAGGAGCTTGAGGCGCCCGAGCAGTTCGTCGAGCGTGATCAGCACGACCCCGGCGAGCACGCCATAGCCCAGCATCGCCCAATTCGCGTCGCCCGACAGCACGCCCTTGGCGAGCGCCGAGATCAGCCCGGCCTGCGGTGCGGCGAGCGCGTTCGGCCCGGCGCCGGGAACGCCGACGAAACCCATCCCACTGTTGAGCACGTTGAGCACCGGCGGGATGATCAGCGAGCCGAACACCACGCCGATCACCAGCGCGAACTGCTGCTTCCACGGCGTAGCGCCGACGAGTTGGCCGGTCTTCAGATCCTGCAGATTGTCGTTCGAGATCGTCGCAACGCCGAACACGATGCCGGTCACGATCAGCGCATAGGCGATCAGCGCGCGGGTCGTGTCGGCGCCGGGATGCTGGCCGAATAGCCCGACCAGCATCAGCGACGATCCGATCACGGCGAGGATGCCGATCCCTGACACGGGCGAGTTCGACGCGCCGATCAGCCCCGCCATATAGCCGCACACCGCCGCGATCATCAGGCCTGCGACCAGCACGAACACCAAGGCGCCCGCAATCAGCAAGACCGCAGAACCGACCAGCGCACCGCCCGCGATGACGTCCCACAACAGCCACGCGATCGGCAGCAGCGTCAGCACCGCAACGAGCGCGACCCACACGATCGGCAGATCGCGTTCCTCGAGCGCGAGCGTCTCGCCCTTGCCGCGCGCTGCGCTGGCGGCGAGCGCCGAGCGGACGCCGCCGATCACCGGCCCGGCGATCTTGACCAAGGTCCAGATCGCCGAGATGCCGATCACGCCCGCACCGAAGAAGCGGACATCGCCCTTCCAGACGGTGTTGACCCAGGCGGCGATATCGCCCGGGGCGGGGTGCGCCGCGGTCAGGATCGGGACGAGCACGAACCAGCCGATCACCAGCCCCAGCGCCATCGCCGCACCGACCGAAATGCCGACGAGATGCCCGACGCCGATCAGCGCGAACGACAGGCTGCCCGAAATCCCCGTCGCGCCGGCACCGACGCGAAAGGTCGTCGCGGCGGTGTCGGTGATGATCTTGGTCTGGGTGAAGATCGCGAAGGCGCCCGAAGCGATGCTGTTCCAGATCAGCACGAGCAGGCCCTGCCGCGCTTCCGCCTCGCCCTCGCGCGATCCGGCGCCGATCTGCAGCACTTCGGCGGCGGCGACGCCCTCGGGATAGGGCAGATCGGTATCGACGACGAGCGCGCGGCGTAGGGGGACCGAGAACATCACGCCGAGGATGCCGCCGGTCATCGTGATCGCGGCGGTCTGGACATAGGGGAAGTCCTGCCACCAGCCGATCATCACCAGCCCCGGCAGCACGAAGATGATCGCCGCCAGCGTACCCGCGGCACTCGCGACGGTCTGGACGATGTTGTTCTCGAGGATCGTCGATCCCTTGAACAGCTTGAGGATCGCCATCGAGATCACCGCGGCGGGGATCGAGGTGGCGAAGGTCAGCCCGACCTTGAGCCCGAGATAGACGTTGGCGGCGGTGAACAGCAGCGTGATGACGCCGCCAAGCAGGACGCCGCGCAGCGTGAGTTCGGCGATCGGGGTAGGGCGGGGTGCGGTCATCGCACCATCTGGCACAAGCGACGCCTGCGGCGACAGCGCTTTTTGGTGGGGGACGAACGCTCTGCCCGATCGGCGCGCCAATCGAAAGCTGGATATCTTAACTATGCTTATGATAGAGGGATGAATGCAAGATTCGATCGCCTTCATGATCAGCGACGTCTCGCGGCTGATGCGGCGCCGCTTCGACGAGCGGGCGCGTACGATCGGCGTGACGCGGACGCAGTGGCGCGTGCTCAAGATCCTCCAGCGAGGCGAGGGGATCAACCAGGGCGGGCTTGCCGAACTGCTTGAGGTCGAGCCGATCACCGCGTGCCGGATGATCGATCGGCTCGCCGAAGCCGAGCTGGTCGAGCGGCGGCGCGATCCGAACGATCGGCGCGCGTGGCAGATCTATCTGACCGATCGCGCGCGCCCGCTGCTCGACGATCTCGGGCTGCTCGCCGACGAAATGCTGGACAGCGCGCTGGCGGGGATCTCGGATGCCGACCAAGCGCGGGTGGTGGCGACGTTGCAGCAGATCCGCGGCAACCTGGCCGATCCACAACCGGCAAAAGACGTGGCGAACGGCTGACCCGTCCACCCCGGGCTTTTTTGCGTTGCGCAGGCGGTACTTCTGGCGGCACCATGCGTTGAGCGCGCCATGCAGAAACTCTGGTTTATCACCAATATCAAATCGGGCACCGCCACGCCCGCCAAGGCTGACGCGATTACGGCGTTGTTCGCCGAGCGGGGGCTGACCTTGGTCGGGCGCACCGCTTTCCCCGACGATGCCTTGCCGACACCCGAATCGCTCGATGCGGCGGGGGTCGATACCGCCGTGCTCTTCGCTGGTGATGGGACGATCAACGCCGCGGTCAACGCGCTGGCGCAGTGGCGTGGCGCGGTGCTGATCTTGCCCGGCGGCACGATGAACATGCTCGCCAAGCTGCTGCACGGGTCGATCGATCCCGCCACGATCGTCACCGCGGCGATCACGCGCGGGCGTCGGATCGCGCTTCCGGTGGTCGAGCTGCCCGAGCATCGCGCGCTGGTCGGTCTCATCCTCGGGCCTGCCGCGAGCTGGGTGCGCGCGCGCGAATTGGTGCGGGCCGGGCGGGTGCGCGGCCTGTTCCGCGCGCTGCGCCACGCGTGGCGGCGCACCTTCGGCCGCGGCATCCGGCTCGATGGCGTCCCCGGTCTCAAGCCCGGCGCGCAAGCGGTCTTCGTGCGCGCCGAGCCGGGTCAGCTCGACATCGCCGCGATCGACGCGCGCGATTTCCGCGCGCTGACGCGGCTCGGCTGGGAATGGGTGACGGGGGATTGGGTCGCCGCGTCCGAAGTGACGCAATGCCATGCCACGCAGTTTCGCACGCGCGGCGACAAGCCGGCGCTTGCGCTGGTCGATGGCGAACCCGTGATGCTCGACCCCGGTAGCGAGATCCGGATCGGCACGACGCGCGACCTCTTCATCACGACGAAAAAGGAAGCGTGATGCGCCTGTTCCATGTCAGCGACGTCCATTTCGGGCGCGAGGATGCCGCCGCCGTCGCGTGGTTCGGCGCGCTGGTCAGCGCCGAGAAGCCCGACGCGGTGATCATGACGGGCGATCTGACGATGCGCGCGCGGCGCCGCGAGTTTGCGGCCGGGCTCGAATGGCTGCAGGGGCTCGGGGTGCCGGTGACGGTCGAGGTCGGCAATCACGATTTGCCCTATTTCAACCCGATCGACCGCTTCTTCCGCCCCTATCGGCGGATGACCAAGATCGAGCGGATGGTCGAACAACCGCTCAATCTGCCCGGTGTCGCGATCGTGCCCTTGGTGACGACCGCGCGCGCGCAGTGGCGGCTCAATTGGTCGAAGGGCAAGGTCAGCCGCGGTGCGCTGGATCGTACGCTCGCGTTGCTGGCCGAGGTGCCCGAGGGCAAAGTGATCTTCATCGCCTGCCATCACCCGCTGGTCGAGCCCGAGACGCGGACCTCGGCGCAGACGCATAATGGCGCGAAGGCACTCAAGGCGCTGGTGGCGGCCGGCGCAAATGCGGTGCTCACCGGGCATGTCCACGACCCGTTCGACATCGCGCACGACGTCGACGGCAATATCGTGCGGATGATCGGCGCGGGAACGCTGTCGGAGCGCACGCGCACGACGCCGCCGTCGTTCAACGAGATCCGCGTCGCCGATGGCCGCTTCGACGTGTTGTTGCGGACGATGACCCCGGCGCCCGACCGGCCGCTCGAGCGCGAACGGGTCGGCTGACCCGAGCTTGATCAGCCGTCGGCGGGCCGGGCGGGGAAGGTGACGGCGATGCAGGCGCCCTCCCCGGGTCGGACCTCGACGACGCCGTCGAGGCTGCGCGCGAGCGTGCGGATCAGCTGGACGCCGAGGCTTGCCGAGGATCGGTTGTTGAGGTCGAACCCCGGCGGGAGCCCCTTGCCGAAATCGCACACCGTCATCACGACCGAGTCGCCCTCGGCGCGCGCGGAGACGAGCACGCGACCGCCGGCATCGTCATAAGCGTGTTTGGCCGCATTGGTGACGAGTTCGGTGATCAGCAGCCCGACCGCGACCGCCTGATCGGCATGGAGCGACACCGCGTCGGCCTCGCATTCGATCCTGACGTTGGGGAGCTGCCCGGAAAGGCTCGCGCAGAGATCCTCGGCGAGCGCGGGGAGTTCGATCCGTCCGGTGTCCTGGCGCCACAATTGATCGTGCGTCCGCGCGATCGCGATGATGTGGCCCGAGGCTTCGTTGAGCGCGCTCGACACTTCGGGCAGCGGATTGCCGCGCGACTGGAGGTGGAGGATGCTCGACAGCATGGTCAGGCTGTTCTTGACGCGGTGGCTCGCCTCGCGGACGAGCACCTTCTGATAGTCGAGCGCCTCGGCGAGGCGGCGTTCATAGTCCTGCCGGTCCATCGCGACGCCGAGCAAATTGGCGAAGCCCTGCAGGAAGGCGATGTCGGCGGCCTCGAACTGGCCGGCGCTGGGGCTGTCGACTTCGAGCACGCCCCACGAACCCGCCGTGGTCGAGATCAGCACGTTGATCGCGCGGCGGACGCCGTGCTCGACCATGATCTGCGGCGTGCGGAAGCGGTCCTCGCCCTCGAGGTGGTTCGAGATGACGGGGGTGCCGTTCTGGAAGGCGAAGCCTGCGGGCGACTTGTCGTCGGCGGCGAGGCTGACGACCCCGATCACCCCGGCACGCCAGCCGACGCCGGCGCGAAAGAGCAGGTCGTGCTGTTCCGGTCGGTATTCGAGCACCTTGCACAGCCCGGTCCGCATCCCGTCGGCCGCCATCTCGGCCGCCTTGGCGAGCAGGGCCTCATTGTCGCGGCATTGCAGCGCGAACAGCCCGAAATCGGACAGGATCGCCTGCTGCTGCAGCCGATAGCCGAGCAGCGATCCGGCCCCGACCTGCTCGATCGCCGCGGTGAAGGACGTAGGTTCGTTCGTCGCGCAGTCGGGCGTCTCGACCACGTCGTCCGACGGGCCATCGAGCAAGGCGGTCTGCGCCGCGACAGGCGTGCGATCGTCAGTCAAGTTCGGACATCCTCTTCGTGCATCGCTGCGTGCGCTTCTGCGGGCGCGTAAGCAAGGCAATGTGATCTTGCGCCCCGCAACCCCGCCAGAACCGAAAAGGGCGGCCCGTTGCCGGACCGCCCTTTCGCGTACCAAAGACTTGGAAAGCTTAGCGCTTCGAGAACTGGAAACTACGACGGGCCTTCGCCTTGCCGTACTTCTTACGCTCGACCGTGCGGCTGTCGCGGGTCAGGAACCCGGCTGCCTTGACGGGCGCGCGCAGGATCGGCTCGAAGCGGGTCAGCGCCTGGCTGATGCCATGCTTGACCGCGCCGGCCTGGCCCGAAAGACCACCGCCCTTGACGGTGCAGACGACGTCATAGGCACCGTCACGCTCGGTCACGCCGAACGGCTGGTTGATGACGAGACGCAGCGTCGGACGTGCGAAATACACTTCCTGGTCGCGGCCGTTGATCGTGATCTTGCCGGTGCCGGGCTTGATCCAGACGCGAGCGACGGCGTCCTTACGACGGCCGGTCGCATAGGCGCGGCCGTACTGGTCGAGGATCTGCTCGCGCAGCGGCATCGGCTCGTGCGTCGGCGCTGCGGGGGCAGCAACGTAATCTTCGCCGGTAGCAGGCGCGGTCGTCGCAGCGGCAGGCGCTGCAACCGGTGCCGGCGTGTTGGTCAGGCCGGCGAGATCGGCGAGGGACTGGCGGTTGTCGGACATTAGTTGCCCACCTTGTTCTTGCGGTTCATGCTGCCGATGTCGAGGACTTCGGGGTTCTGCGCTTCGTGCGGATGCTCGGTGCCGGCGAAGACGCGCAGGTTGCGCAGCTGGGCGCGACCCAGGGGACCGCGCGGAATCATCCGCTCGATGGCCTTTTCGATGATCCGCTCGGGGAAACGACCCTCGAGGATCTTGCCGGCCGCGACGCCCTTGATGCCGCCGGCATAACCGGTGTGGCGATAGTAGATCTTGTCCTTGAGCTTGTTGCCCGTGAACCGCACCTTGTCCGCGTTGATGATGATGACATTGTCACCGCAATCGACGTGCGGGGTGAAGCTCGGCTTATGCTTGCCGCGCAGGATGTTGGCGATAATCGACGCCATACGGCCGACGACCAGACCGTCGGCATCGACGATGATCCATTTCTTCTCCACCTCATGCGGCAATGCCGGCTTGGTGGTCTTCATCAGCGCCTTCATGGGGCTTGTGACCTTTACATGCTAAAATGACAGATGCCGCCCCTTCGAGGACGGCACCGTTGGTGGCGCTATTGCTGCTTGGCCTTGCGAAAGTCAAGCAAAGTGCGGGTTTGCTGACGGGTACCGGGATACCGGCAAGCTTTGCGCGGGTCAGACCGTGCGGCGTCCGACGGCATGGGCCGCCACGGCAGCGGCAATCACGAGCAGCGCGGCATTGGCCTGATGCGCGACCGCGACGCCGATCTCGACGCCGCTGAGCAACGTGATGATGCCGAGCACGATCTGCGCGCAGACCAAGCCAATCAGCACCAGCCCCGTGCGGGGCGCCCCGGCGCGGCGCGCGCGCGCGGCGAGCGTCATCACGCCGAATGCGACCGCGAAGGCGAGCCATCGATGGACGAACTGGACGACGATCGGATTGTCGAACAGATTGCGCCACAGCGGATCGGTGAACGGCGTCGCCATCGGGAACAGCGCGTCGCCCATCAGCGGCCAGCTCGAAAAGGCGTAGCCGGCGCGTAAGCCCGCGGTGAGCGCGCCGAACAGGATCTGCGCGAACAGCAGGACGATCGCGATCGCTGGAATCAGCCGCAGGCGGGCAGGGCGCGCCAGCCGGGTGTCGGCGAGCGCGCGCAAGTCGAGCGCCGTCCACACCATGCCGGCGAGCGTGAACAAGGCGGTGAGCAGATGCGTCGCGAGCCAGCCCGGCGCGACCTCGGTTCGTCCGCTGAGCCCCGAACGCACCATCAGCCAGCCGAAGGTGCCCTGCAGCGCGATCAACGAGAAGAGCGCGACGAAGCGCACGAGATAGCCGCGCGGGATCCGCCGCCGCACCGCGAACCAGACGAGCGGCACGAGAAAAGCGAGGCCGATCACGCGGCCGAGCATGCGGTGGAGATATTCCCAGAAGAAGATCGCCTTGAACCCGGAGAGCGTCATGCCCTGGTTGAAGGCCTCATATTGCGGGATCGTGCGGTAATTGGCGAACTCGGCCTGCCACTGTGCGTCGGTCAGCGGCGGGATCGAACCGCTGAGCGGTTTCCACTGCGTGATCGACAACCCCGATTCGGTCAGCCGCGTGATTCCGCCGATCGCGACGATCGCGACGATCAGCGCGGCCACGACGAGCAGCCAGGTGGAGAGCGTCCGCGGGCGGACGGTGGAGGGGAGCGAGGACGCCTGGAGCATCGGATGATCCTACGCTTCGCCGGGGGCCGCGTCGATTGGACAATGCGTCCGACCTGCGATCCGCCTCGTTAGGGCTGGGTGGGCAGGCCTTTGCGCTTTTCCTCCTGCTCGGCGATCGGGGGGACCCCGTTTGCTCGGCGAAGCGCGTCCGACAGGAGATCGCGACGATACGGCTCTTGCGACCAGTCTGAACCGGTCGAACGCCGAAACTGCGTCCCATAGATTTGCGGCTGCCCGATGCTCTGGAGATAGCGGTCGAGCGTCGCGGCCGCGATCCATGCGGCCGCGGGCTTGCCCCGTGCGGCCGCGATCACCGCCAGTGCGTGTGCGGTCAGATAATCCTCGGGCAGGTCGCCATGCTGATAGACGTACGCGGCATGATAGAAATCGTCGGCGCTGTGGAGCGACCCCGTGCCGAGCAGCTCTTGCGTCCGGGTCCGACGGGCACGGTCGGCCGGACGCACCAGTTTCCAGTCGATCGGGGTTTTGCTCATGCGCACCGCCTGATCGGCGTCGTAGATCGCCGTCATCTCGGCGTTGGAGGGCCTGGTCGCATCTGACATGTCGATGCTTTCCGGCCCCGCTGCGGCAGGCGTCGCGAAGGCAGGCGTGGCGCACAGCAACAGCAGAGTGACAAGCACGGGACGCATGACGGGTTCTCCAAGGCCTTGGAATGGTGGCGAATGCTAGGCGCCAATAGGGGTGACGCGCCAGATCGGTCGTATCATCGTCACAAAAAATCACGGATGATATGTTGTAACCTGACCGCCGACATGCCACATGGCGAGCAACATGACGACTCTCGCACAAACCCCCGCCATCCGGTGGATCGAACAGCGGTTCGACACGATGGCGATCGGCCTGTCGGGGCTGTGCATGGTGCATTGCATCGCGAGCTCGGTGTTCATCGCGCTCGCCTCGACCGCGGGTGGGCTGTTGCTCAACCCGCTGTTCCACGAGATCGGGCTGACGATCGCGATCGGCTTCGGCGTGTTCGCCCTCGGGCGCGGGATCTTCACGCATGGCTATATGATGCCGGCAGTGGTCGGCTCGGCCGGGCTCGGCACGATGGCCGGCGCGATCTCCTTGCCGCATGACGGTTCGGGGATGGAGACGGTGTGGACGCTGATCGGCGTGGCGACGCTCGCGCTCGGCCACGACCTCAACCGTCGCGCCGCCAACTGACCCCACTGAGTCGGGCCGTTGCGGGGAGGGCCCGCACCGCCTATCTCAGCCCCATGACCATGCATCACCACACCGAGCCGCAAGGCGCCGATCTCGCCGTTGCCGCGCAGGCGACGCTCGAGCGTTCGGGCGAGCAATGGACCGCGATGCGCGCCAATATCTTTCGCGCGCTCGCCGGGTTCGACAAGCCGGCCTCGGCCTATGACATTGCCGAGGCGGTCTCCAAGGCCGAGGGGCGGCGCGTTGCTGCCAACAGCGTGTATCGAATTCTCGACCTGTTCGTCGGCGCCAATCTGGCGCGGCGGGTCGAAAGTTCGAACGCCTATATCGCCAACGCGCACCCCGATTGCCTCCACGATTGCATCTTTCTGGTGTGCGACAGCTGCGGGCAGACGACGCATCTCGATGACGACCGGATCACCAAGGGCGTGCGCTCGGCGGCGGAAGCTGCGGGTTTCTCGCCGGTGCGTCCGGTGATCGAAGTGCGCGGGAAGTGCGCCGACTGCGGCTGAACTGCGGCTAGGCCAGATCCTTGCCCATCCGCACGCCCGGCACCGGCGTGCCGCGGTCGGCCATCCTGGCGACCCGCTCGATCTCCTGATAGCCCGCCGCGCGGTAGAGCGGTTCGCCTGACAGCGTCGCCATCAGCTCGACCCGAGCGAAGCCGGCGGTGCGCGCGGCGTCCTCGCACAGCGCAAGGATAAGGCGTCCGATGCCGCGGCGGACGAAGCCGGGGTCGGTGTACATCGCGCGGATTCGCCCCGGCTCGGTCGTCGAATCGAGCGTCCGGGCATCGCGCGGCGCCGCGCCGGCGTTGCCGCCATAGAGCGTGGCGCGGTAGCTCCAGCCGCCGCAGCCGGCGAGCTGGCCCTCCTGCTCGACCAAGAAATAGGTGCGGTCAGCGATCAATTGCGTGTCGAGCCCCATGCTCAGCCGGCTCGCCGCGATCTCGTCGGGCGAGAGGAAACCGTGCTGCAACGCATCGATCGCGCGCTCCATCAGCGCGGCGATCGCGGGGATGTCGGCCTCGGTGGCGAGGCGGTGGCTGAGCGCGGTCATGGCATTTCCCCCCGGGACGATCGGCGCGATGTGATGCTGCGGAGCACCGCGCGTCAAGAATGTCCGCACGGCGATCGAGGTAATCGACAGGCGGATTGCACCGCGCTAAGCAGGCCGGATGGTCGATATTCTCCAAACGCCGCTGCTCGACACGGTGAACATTCCCGCCGATCTTCGGACGCTTGCCCCCACCCAGCTTCGCCAGCTTGCCGACGAGCTCCGCCAGGAGACGATCGCAGCCGTTGGTGTCACCGGTGGCCATCTCGGCTCGGGGCTCGGCGTGGTCGAGCTGACGGTTGCGATTCACTATGTGTTCGATACCCCCAACGACAAGCTCGTCTGGGACGTCGGGCATCAATGCTATCCGCACAAGATCCTCACCGGTCGGCGCGAGCGGATCCGCACGCTGCGCATGGGTGGCGGCCTGTCGGGCTTCACCAAGCGCTCCGAGAGCGAATATGACCCGTTCGGCGCGGCGCACAGCTCGACCTCGATCTCGGCTGCCTTGGGCTTCGGCGTCGCCAACAAGATCGCCGACAAGCCCGGCAAGGGCATCGCCGTGATCGGCGACGGCGCGATGTCGGCGGGCATGGCGTATGAGGCGATGAACAACGCCGCCCAAGCGGGCAACCGGCTGGTCGTCATCCTCAACGACAATGACATGTCGATCGCGCCGCCGGTCGGCGGGCTGTCGGCCTATCTCAGCCGCATCGTGTCGAGCCGCGAATTCCTCGGCCTGCGCGATCTCGCCAAGCGCGTCGCCAAGAAGCTGCCGCGGCCGATCGCGGCGGGGATGCGCAAGACCGACGAATTCGCCCGTGGCATGGCGATGGGCGGCACCTTGTTCGAGGAACTCGGCTTCTATTATGTCGGCCCGATCGACGGGCATAACCTCGACCAGCTGATCCCGGTGCTCGAGAATGTCCGCGATGCCGAAGAGGGCCCGATCCTCGTCCATGTCGTGACCAAGAAGGGCAAGGGCTATGCCCCGGCCGAGGCCGCCGCGGACAAGTATCACGGCGTGCAGAAGTTCGATGTCATCTCGGGCGTCCAGACCAAGGCGCCTCCCGGGCCGCCGCAATATCAGAACGTGTTCGGCGCGCAGCTTTCGAAGGAAGCCGAGACCGATCCGCTGATCTGCGCGATCACCGCGGCGATGCCGTCGGGCACCGGGCTCGACGCCTTTGCCAAGGCGCATCCCGAGCGCTTCTTCGACGTCGGCATCGCCGAGCAGCATGCCGTGACCTTCGCGGCGGGCCTTGCCGCGCAGGGGATGCGGCCGTTCTGCGCGATCTATTCGACCTTCCTGCAGCGCGCCTATGACCAGGTCGTCCACGACGTCTGCATCCAGAATTTGCCGGTGCGCTTCGCGATCGACCGTGCTGGCCTGGTCGGGGCCGATGGCGCGACGCATGCCGGGTCGTTCGACGTCGCCTATCTCGCCACGCTGCCCAACATGGTGGTGATGGCGCCGGCCGACGAAGCCGAGCTGGTGCACATGACGCACACCGCGATCCTCCACGACAGCGGGCCGATCGCGGTGCGCTATCCGCGTGGCAACGGCACCGGCGTGGAGCTCCCCGAGACGCCCGAGCAGCTCGAGATCGGCAAGGGGCGGATCGTGCGGCAGGGGCACAAGGTCGCGATCCTGTCGCTCGGCACGCGGCTCGGCGAGGCGCTGCGCGCGGCCGAGGCGCTCGAGGCGAAGGGGCTGTCGACCACGGTCGCCGATCTGCGCTTCGCCAAGCCGCTCGACGAGGAACTGATCCGCAAGCTGCTGACGACGCACGAAGTCGCGGTGACGATCGAGGAAGGTGCGGTCGGCGGCCTCGGCGCGCACGTGCTGACCTTCGCCAGCGACACCGGGCTGATCGACGCCGGGCTCAAGCTGCGCACGATGCGGCTGCCCGACATCTTCCAGGACCAGGACAAGCCCGAGCTGCAATATGCCCAGGCCGGGCTCGATGCCGAGGCGATCGTCGAGACGGTGCTGAAAGCGCTGCGTCACAATTCGGGCGGCGTGGTCGAGGGCGCGCGGGCGTAAGCGCTGCTAGACAGCCCCTCCCGGAAACGGGAGGGGCTGTGCTCTCGGAACGCGGAAAGTCACACGAAAGTCACACCATCACGCGGGCGTCAGGCGCCCTCGTCGCGCGGCGGCATCGGCGTGTAATCGACCTCGAGCAGCATATCGACGTCGCCCGGCACATCGACCAGCGACTCGAGCGACGTGGGCAGCGTGAAGCGCGCATCGGCCATGCGCTGCTCGACGCTCTGCTGCTCGACGCCGCGCCCGCCGAAAGTGCTCGGCAACAGGTGCTGGAGCAGGAACATCATCATCTTGTCCGACGGCACGCTCGTCTCGGACATCAGCATGCCGCCGCGCCACACCTCGCGCGGCGTGCCGACCACCGCGCGCTCGAACGCGATCGCGGTGAGCCGACCGGCGGCGACCATCAGCGCCTCGTCCCACGCCTTGGCAAAGCCCGCGCCCGCCGGGTGGCGGCGCAAGCGATAGGCCGAACGCGGGCGAATCCCCGCCGCTTCGGCCGCGACCGAGACGCAGCCGGTATCGGCAAGCGTCGCCAGGAAATCGCGCTGGCGATCGGCGGTCCAGCCGTCCTTGCGGACGCGCAGGCGGGCTTCGGCCATTTCGGCGCGGATCCGGCGCTCGGCCTCGACGCGGAAATATTCGCGGGGGTACAGGTCTTCGAAATCGGACATTGTGCCACCTCCGTTTTTGGGCGGCACACCATTTAACCCAAATGGTTCGTGTAGGACAGCCGGTTTTTGTTGCAGACCGGACGGGGCGTGGCCTTGGCCGAGCGGCCTGGCCGGTGTGGGACGGCCGTGTTGCCCAGCGGGCCGCGCGGTGGGGGCGGGGGGAGGCGAGATGCCGCTGGCAATCGCCCGCGATGTTGCGCATCTGGAGGCCTCCTGCTTCCTGAAAGTCCGCGCTCATGTGCTTTTCGGCCACCGCCAGTTTTACCGCCTCCGCCGTTCTCGGGGTGGTCGGCGTGGCGACGCTGCGGCATGTCCGCGAGCCGCGCGCCTTGCTGTTCGCGTGCGTGCCGTTGCTGTTCGCGGTGCACCAGTTTTCCGAGGGGATGGTGTGGCTCGCGCTCGCGGGGCGGCTCGGGGCGGTGGCGGTCGACCACACGGTGTTCCTCTTCACGCTCTACGCGATCGGGATCCTGCCGCTGCTGATGCCCGTCGCGGTGGTGCTGATGGAGCCGCCGGGGTGGCGGCGGCGCGCGATCCTGGCTTTGTGCGGCGTGGGGGCGATGGTGTTCGCGTGGAACATGACCGGCCTCGTCGTCGCGCCGACCTGCGCGGTGATCGAGCAGCATTCGATCACCTATACCAACCCGATCACCAGCCAGATGTGGGTGTCGCTGCTCTACATCCTTGCGACGTGCGGGGCGCTGCTGCTGTCGACGCACCGCGTGGTGCGGGGGTATGGGCTGCTTAACGTGATCGGGCTGACGATCGTGCATCTGGTCAAGGGCTATGCGTTCGCGTCGGTGTGGTGCTTCTATGCCGCGGTGCTGAGCGTGGTGCTGTATCGGCAGTTCAACCGGCAGGACATCGATGTGGCGACGCCTAACGGGACGAGCGCGCCGCGGCGGCCGTTTGTGCTGTCGTGGTTGCGGGGGTGAGGGGCGTTTAATCCTCCCCCGCCAGGGGGAGGTGGCGCGTATGCGCCGGAGGGGGAGGTAAGCGGGCCCTCCCTTGCAGAGGACACCGCTTCCGCCCCCTCCGTCGGCCTACGGCCGCCACCTCCCCCTGGCGGGGGAGGATAGGGATGGTGGCGCAAACGGCGATTTTCGTAATGCGCAAACGGTGATACACTTGCGAGCATGAAGCCTGACGCAATTCCCGCAGAGAAGGTTTCCAAGCATGAGGGCCCGTACGACCCCGGCTATGCGGCCTGGGAGCGCGCGAAGATCGAACGCGGACTGGCACAAAGCCGCGATCGTGCGGCGATGATCCCGGTCGAGCAGGTGTGGCGCGACCTCAAGCTTGAAGGTTAACCTCACGCCGCAGGCGCGAGACGATCTGGTCGCGATCCGCGATTGGATCGCGCAGGACAATGAGCGTGCCGCCGAGCGGGTGGTGAGCCGGATCCTCCAGACCGCAATGATGTTCGGTCAGTTCTCGAAGCTTGGGCGTGTTGGCGAGGTTGCGGGGACGCGGTCTTTTGCGGTGCCTGGGCTGCCGTATCGGATCGTCTATGCGATCGCGCCCGAGGGGGAGATCGATGTTCTTACCGTGCTGCATACGCGGCGACGGTATCCGCCTCTCGTTTAGGCAGCCGTTCGTACCAGTTCCCCGGCCGCATCGAGCCGGCGATGCAGTGCATCGGCGGACAGCTCGAAGCCATTGGGCCAGGCCAGCGCCCCGCTTTCGATGAAGGCGCGCGCGAAGAAGGCGGGGTCGGCGAGCGGGCGGGTCATCACCGTGTCGCGGGTGATGTAGTCGGCGGCGGACCAGCGTGCGGTGGTGGCGTCGGAGAAGGAGAGCCGCACGGTGGCATCGGTGCGAGGCTCGATGTGGATGAGCTTAATCATCATTGTCCGCTCCGGAGATCATCTCCATCGGCATTAACGCAACGCCGCGGTGCCAGTTTGCCATAAGTTCGTCGTGATGGTCGAGCGTCCATTGCTTGACGAGCTTGGCCGCCTCCTTGGGTAGAGTACCTGTGACGATCTCACCGGTTTCAATCGCGACGAACGCTTCAAGCCCCTGATAGCTGGCATGCATATGCGGTGGCGGATGGTCGTCGAAATACATCCGGATGACGATCCCGATGAAGAGCTAGATAATGTGTGTTGGTCCAGACGGACCACCAGTCGGTTAAGCTGATCAGAAAAAACGTGAGTCACATCGCTAATATTTTCTTACAGCCTAAGGTTTTTGGCTTTTGTCCGACTACGTTGAACATATGAGCGGCATGAAATTGATTGGGCGGCAAGAAATCTACATCGACCATTTCAAAAAGGGAGTTTCTCGAAAACTCTGTGTCCGGAACCTTTTCAAGGTCGTTTTTTTCTCCTGAAAATATAACGCTTTTATTTTGTCCGAATATGTCAACATAAGTAATCTTTACATAAGTTTTTTCAGGTAATAATACAATGTATTTAGAAAAATTATCTAAAAAAAAACTGGATCACTTGCAATTTTAGAAGCCATCAGATTTGAGTTGATGTCCGCAGAGCTTCCTTGTTCAAAATAATTTTGAATTCGTACTTTGCAATTGCTCTGGTTCCTCATTTTCCCTGCGACAGGGACATAACCCACTCCAATGTCCTGTGAAACCAAGACATTGTTGATGGTGGCATCGCCCCGTAAAAGACGGATTGAAATAGATTTTGGAAAGTATTCCTTTGGGCTTACATCTTTAGCTGGGGGGAAGAATGCCATTTTCACACCAAACTGTGGGGATACCTTAGCATACTCTAAAGCAACCTGCTTTTTGGCAGAGTCCGACTGCTCCAAGTTAATATTTATTTGTTGGTATGTTAGATAAACCAAAAGAGCAGTCGTGATAACTCCAAAGACGAGAGAAATGATATTCGTCCAAGACTGAACCGCAGTATGCCAAGCGATAGACCGTTCATGCTCTTCGATTACGTCGGTTTGCCGAGAAATCTGTATTTCAAGCGGCTCATATTTTCCGCGCGCACGAACGGTCTGTATCGACCTCAATGGTGTTTTGCGTCTCAGCGTCGCCAATTATCTATTCCGCTGCCACGCCCGCCCGCGAGAACATATCCCCCGCGTCGCCAGCATCCTCGTTCGCCACCGGAACGCCAACCCCCGCCTTCGCCTTCTGGCGCTTGTCGAACCCGTCCCACACCTCGTTCCAATTCCCGCGTGTTGCCGCCTTCGAATATTCGGTGGCGCGCTGTTCGAAGAAGTTGGCGTGCTCGACGCCGTTGAGCATCGGCGCGAGCCAGGGGAGGGGGTGTTCGTCGATCATGTAGATCGGCTTCATCCCCAGCTGCCCCAGCCGCCAGTCGGCGATGTAGCGGATGTACTTCTTGATCTCCTTGGGGGTCATGCCGTTGACCGGGCCCATCTCGAACGCGAGGTCGATGAAATTGTCCTCGAGCCGGACGGTGTGCTGGCACATGTCGGCAATGTCGTCGCGCACCGACTTGGTCATGCAGTTGCGCTCGGCGCAGAAGGCGTGGAACAGCTTGATGATGCCCTCGCAGTGGAGGCTCTCGTCGCGGATCGACCAGGTGACGATCTGCCCCATGCCCTTCATCTTGTTGAAGCGCGGGAAGTTCATCAGCATGGCGAAGCTGGCGAAGAGCTGCAGCCCCTCGGTGAAGCCGCCGAACATCGCGAGCGTCTTGGCGATGTCCTCGTCGGTGTCGACGCCGAAGGTCTGCAGGTAATCGTGCTTGTCCTTCATCTCGCTATATTCGAGGAAGGCGCCGTATTCGCTCTCGGGCATGCCGATCGTGTCGAGCAGATGGCTGTACGCGGCGATGTGCACCGTTTCCATGTTGCTGAACGCGGCCAGCATCATCTTGATCTCGGTCGGCTTGAAGATGCGGCCGTATTTCTCGTGATAGCAATCCTGCACCTCGACATCGGCCTGGGTGAAGAAGCGGAAGATCTGCGTCAGCAGGTTGCGTTCGTGGTCGCTGAGCTTCTGCGCCCAGTCGCGGCAATCCTCGCCCAAGGGCACTTCCTCGGGCATCCAGTGGATCTGCTGCTGGCGCTTCCAGAAATCGAACGCCCAGGGGTATTCGAACGGCTTGTACTGCTTGCGGGCTTCGGTGAGGGACATTGGGGTACTCCGGGACTGTGTTCTGGGAATGGGTTAAAACTGGGGCTGCACGGGCTGCCCCTGCCGCGACGGGAAGGCCGCGCGGGGTGAGGTCTGATGACTCTCCTCCCTGGAAGGGAGGGGTTGGGGGTGGGTCGGCCCGTGGCGGGCGTTCCGTTCCCATTGAGAGCGACCCACCCCTCGGTCCCCTCCCTTCCAGGGAGGGGAGGCGTTTATCGTGCGTTGCGCCTCGGCAACGGTGCCGTGGTGGCTCGCCGCTCCAGGATGAGCATGGGTCATGCCGCCACGCTCCAGCGCCACATCGCGCTGGCCGACATGAACAGCACGATGCCGAGCGACAGCGCCATGATGCCGATCATGCGGAAGGCGTAGACCTTGCCCGGCGCGCTCGGCCGCGTGAGCGACAGCAGGAGGCCGGCGCCGATCACGCTGAACAGCACGGCGACGGCGTACATGATAAGGATCGACAGGCTCATCGCCGTACCACGCGCGTGACATAGACGGTGCGCGTGCGGTTCGCGCCGACGCCGAGGAAGACGATGCCGATGAAGAAGCCGAAATCGTACCAGCCGCCCTGGTTGGGGACGGCATAGACCGCGACATCGGGCATCAGCAGCGACAGCACCCAGGCGGCCGGGAAGATGAAGCCGTGCCACACGCCAAGCAGGAATCCGGGCGTGTCCGCGGTGTGCTGCACCGCGCTCGACACCTGATGCGCGCACGCCGCGAGCAGCATCGGCAGGCCGAGCAAAGCGTTGCGCAGGCGTAATATTCGCATCATAGACACTCCCGTGCATCCAATGGCCGGACGGCGCGTTGGGGGCTCGCAATCATAGCACAGGAGTTACCATCATGGTCGACGCATCGCAGATCCAGGAACATGCCGAAGTCATCGGCGCAGACGGCGTCCATGTCGGCACCGTCGACCATGTCGAGGGCGGCCGCATCAAGCTGACCAAGAAGGATTCGGGCGCGCAGGTCACCGAAGGTTCGGGTTCGCATGAAGGGCATCACCATTACATCTCGCTCGGCCTGGTTGCCGATGTCGAGGACGGCAAGGTGCGCTTGTCCGCCAACGCCGACGTGGCGGTGACGTTCGAAGAAGAGAAATGATCCTAACTCCCTCTCCCCTTGTGGGAGAGGGAAGGGGCCCGCGCCGCAGGCGTGGGAAGGGTGAGGGGGCCGCTCAGTCACTGAGTGGCCCCTTTGCACATGCCCGGCAGATGCTCCGCGATCGCTTGGATCACGCCATCGATATTGGCCATCACATCGGTGTTCCAGAAACGCAGCACGTGGTAGCCTTCGCCTTCGATGAAGCGCGTACGCGCTTCGTCCGAAGTCGCGGTCTGCGCGTGGGTAGCGCCGTCGATCTCGATCACCAGCCGGGCGGCGTGCGAGCAGAAATCGGCGTGATACGGGCCGAGCGGTACCTGGAAGCGGAACTTCGCCTCCGGGAAGGCCGAGCGGATCGCGCGGCGCATACGCTTTTCAGGCTCGGTGGCGTTGCGGCGGAGGTCGCGCGAGCGGAACGGGGTTAGCGCGGGCAGCAGCTGACGCTTGGTCAGGCCGTCCGCATTCCCCCTCACCCTTCCCACGCCCTGCGGGCGCGGGCCCCTTCCCTCTCCCACAAGGGGAGAGGGAGGAAGGTCAGGAGGCCCTCCGTCATTCACCTCACTGGCACGCCAGGCACTCGTCGTAATCGGTCGTTTCGAACTCGTATTGCGGCTTCTCGATCGTGTTGTCGTTCTCGACCCCGCCGGCAAAGCCAGCGCGCTGGATGCTCTTCGAGCGCAGGTAGTAGAGCGACTTCACGCCCAATTCCCACGCGCGGAAGTGGAGCATCAGCAGGTCCCACTTCTCGACATCGGCCGGGATGAACAGGTTCAAGCTAGTCGACTGGTCGATGAACGGCGTGCGATCGGCCTGGAGTTCGATCAGCCAGCGCTGGTCGATTTCGAAGCTAGTCTTGTAGCAATCCTTCTCCTCCTGATCGAGGAAGTCGAGATGCTGGACCGAACCGCCCTGCTCGAGGATCGAGTTCCAGATCGCGTCCGAGTTCTTCGATTTCTCGATCAGCAGCTTCTCGAGATACGGATTCTTGATCGAGAACGAGCCCGACAGCGTCTTGTGCGTGTAGATGTTCGCCGGGATCGGCTCGATGCACGCCGAGGTGCCGCCGCAGATGATCGAGATCGACGCGGTCGGCGCGATCGCCATCTTGCAGCTGAAGCGCTCCATCACGCCCATGTCGGCGGCGTCGGGGCAGGGCCCGCGCTCGGTCGCGAGGTGCATCGAGGCCTCATCCACCTGGCCCTTGATGTGGCGGAACATGCGCAGGTTCCACGACTTGGCCATCGCGCCCTCGAACGGAAGACCGCGCGCCTGCAGGAAGCTGTGGAAGCCCATCACGCCGAGGCCGACCGAACGCTCGCGCATCGCCGAATACGCGGCGCGCTCCATGCCGGGTTCGGCGCGGTCGATGAAGTCCTGCAGGACGTTGTCGAGGAAGCGCATCACGTCCTCGATAAAGCCCTTCTCGTCCTTCCACTGGTCCCACGTCTCGAGGTTGAGCGAGGACAGGCAGCAGACGGCGGTGCGGTCATTGCCGAGATGGTCCTTGCCGGTCGGCAGCGTGATTTCCGAGCACAGGTTCGAGGTCGAGACCTTGAGCCCCAAGTCGCGGTGATGCTTGGGCATGCCCTTGTTCACGTGGTCGGCGAAGACGATGTACGGCTCGCCGGTGGCGAGGCGCGTCTCGACGAGCTTCTGGAAGAGCGAGCGGGCGTCGACCGTCGCGCGGACCGAGCCGTCCTTCGGGCTCGTCAGGTTCCACTCTTCGCCCGCGCGCACCGCTTCCATGAAGGCGTCGGTGATCAGCACGCCGTGATGGAGGTTGAGCGCCTTGCGGTTGAAATCGCCCGAGGGTTTGCGGATCTCGAGGAATTCCTCGATCTCGGGGTGCGAGATGTCGAGATAGCAGGCCGCCGAACCGCGGCGCAGCGAGCCTTGCGAGATCGCGAGCGTCAGCGAATCCATCACGCGGACGAACGGGATGATGCCCGAGGTCTTGCCGTTGAGGCCGACCGGCTCGCCGATGCCGCGGACGTTGCCCCAATAGGTGCCGATGCCGCCGCCGCGCGACGCCAGCCAGACATTCTCGTTCCAGGTGTCGACGATGCCGCCGAGGCTGTCGGGCACCGAGTTGAGGAAGCACGAGATCGGCAGGCCGCGCCCGGTGCCGCCGTTCGACAGGATCGGCGTGGCGGGCATGAACCACAGCTTCGAGATATAGCCGTACAGCCGCTCGGCATGGCCTGCGTCATCGGCATAGGCCGAGGCGACGCGGACGAAGAGGTCCTGGAAGGTCTCGCCCGGGAGCAGATAGCGGTCCTTGAGCGTGTCCTTGCCGAAATCGGTCAGCAGCGCGTCGCGCGAATGATCGACCTCTACGGGATAGAGCTGGACGTGGATCTCCTTCGAATCGCTGCGCGCGGAGAGCTTGCGGTCAGCCGTGCCCTTGCCGTCATCGGCGGGCGCTGCTGCGGCGGCGAGCGCCTCGATCATATCGGTGGCCATGTCGGTACTCACTTCCCCGGTATCCCGAAAATCCATATTTCGCGTCCCTGTAAACTCGTTCAAACCTGTGTCGACCGGGACCGCGTCTGTTCCCGATCCGTTCGAATCGGGAAGCGAGCTCCCAGCATAGCATTCCGTGGGCGAACGCGAGAACAAAAACAGACCATGCTGCGATGCAATCGCAGACCAGATCATTGCCGCAATATAGGGTTGCGGCGTGTGATTCACTAGCGCTTGGGTTCGCCCCCGAACTCAACCCCTACAGATTGTGCCGGATTGCGCGAGGACACAAGACGGTAAATGACACATTCGGGACTCGGTTCGTCGCTAATCGGCGACGTCTGGCGGACGGCCGGGCGAGCCCGCTACGCGCGACGCGCGGTCAAAGCTGGCCTCGCTCAAACGCAAGAGACCGAAGCGGGAACGTGAACTTTTTTTCACGCCTCGGCGAAAAGCGCCGCCGGCAGCGTCACGATCGCGTCCAGGCCTCCGAGCGTCGCCGCTTCGAGCACCAATGTCCCGCCATAGAGCGTCGCGAGTTCGTAGGCGATCGACAAGCCGAAGCCGTGGCCATCGCCGCGTTCGTCGAGCCGCTGGCCGGCGGCGAGCGCCGACGTCCGCGCCTCGGGGGCGATTCCCGGGCCGTCGTCGGCGATGCTCAGGCGGATGAAGCGCGGGTCGGGCGCGGCGGCGGCGGTGACGGCGATTCGGGTGGTGGCGAAGCGCCAGGCATTGTCGAGCAGGTTGCCGATCAGCTCGTCGAGATCCTGGCGATCGACCGCGACGCTGAGCGCGGGGGCGATCGTCGCGCTGGCGGTGACGCCGCGCTCGGCGTGGATCCGCGAGAGCGCGGTCGTCAGGTCGGCGACGACGGGGGCGAGCGGGGTTGCGAAGCGCAGGCCGCTGCCGGGCGTCGCGGCGCGCGCGCGGCCGAGATGGTGGCGCACCGCCTGGTCGATCCGCGCGACCTGCGCGGCGAGCGTGCCGTCGGGATCATGCGCGGGCAGAGCGAGCGCGAGCGTGGCGAGCGGGGTCTTGAGGCCGTGCGCGAGATTGGCGACGTGCCCGCGCGCATTGGCGAGCGCGGCGGCATTTTCGGCGAGCAGCGCGTTGATCTCGTGCGCGAGCGGGGCGAGCTCGGTCGGCTGATCCTCGGGCAGGGTGCGTGCGGTGCCGGCGCGGATCGCGGCGAGGCCGGTGCGCATCGTCTTCAAGGGGCGCAGGCCGATGCGGAGCTGGACGAGCGTCGCCGCGCCGAGCGCGAGACCGAGCAGCAGCAGCGCGCCGAGCAGCGGCGCCATTGCGGCGCGCAAGGGGCGATCGACGATCGCGCGCGGTGCCGCGGCGGTGATCCGTACCGGGCCGGCGGGGGTGGCGAGGGTGAGGCTGCGGGCGTGGCGCATGCCGTCGTGGCCGTACCAGTCGAGCGCCTGTGCGCGGTCGCCGTTGCGGTCGAGCGGGCGATCGAGGGGGCCGTCGCCGACACCGTGCGGGGCGCGCGGGGCGTCTGGCATGGGCGGTGGCGGGGGAGCGACCGGTGGTGAAGCGGCCGATGCTGCCGGGGACGGCACTGGCGGCGACGCTGGCGGCGGCGGAAAGCGGGGGCCGCGCGGTTGCAGCGCGGCGAGCTCGGGCGCGGCGGGCGAGGTGATCGTGCGGCCGGGGGCGTCGATCCGCCAGCCCCAGCCGCCTTGGGGATCGTCATAGGGTGCGGCGAGCACGAGGCGGGCGCGATCGATCGTTCCGTTTGGGCGGACGGCTTGCTCGAGCACCGCGATCTGCGCGTCGAGCCGGTCGTCGAGCCCGTGCATCACGAAGCGATCGAGCACCGCGCCGATCGTCACCGCGGCAAAGGCGAGCGCGGCGAGCGTGGCGACGAGCGCGGTGACGAGCAGGCGGCCGTAGAGCGAGCGGGGGAGGAGGGTCATGACGTCGTAAGCCCCTCCCCTTCAGGGGAGGGGTTGGGGTGGGGCTGTAACGGGCGACACGCTCGGTGAGACACGGCCCCACCCCCAACCCCTCCCCTGAAGGGGAGGGGCGGCGCTCCGCCCACGCGCGGCGCTCCATTCACGTGCGGCGCGATTGTGGCGACCGGCGCGCTCACCCCTCCACCATGCGATATCCGCGCCCACGGACGGTCTCGATCGCCTCGGCGCCGATCTTCTTGCGCAGCCGCCCGATGATCACCTCGAGCGAGTTCGAATCGGGGTCCGAGTCGCCCTCATAGACATGGTCGAGCAGATACAGCCGCTCGACCACCACGCCCTTGCGCAGCATCAGCGCCGAGAGCACGCGCCATTCGAGCGCGGTGAGGCGCAGCGGGAGGCCGTCTAGCTCGACCTGGCCGGTCTGCGAATCGAAGGCGACGCGCCCGCACACGATCCGCGCCGCGGCATTGCCCGTCGCGCGGCGCACCAAAGCGCGGAGCCGCATCACCAACTCCTCCACGCGGAACGGCTTGGTCAGATAATCGTCGGCACCGGCGCGGAAGCCCGCGACCTTTTCCGACCAGCCGTCGCGCGCGGTGAGGATCAGCACGGGCAGCACGCGCCCGGCGGCGCGCCATTCCTCGAGCACGGTGATCCCCGATTTGATCGGCAGCCCGAGATCGAGCACCGCCGCGTCATAGCCGCCGGTATCGCCGAGATGCGCGCCGTCCTCGCCATTGGCCGCGACATCGACCGCGAAATGCTCGGCGCGCAACGCTTTCGCGATTCCCTCGGCGAGCGCCGTGTCGTCCTCGACCAACAATATCCGCATGTCCTGAAGTCCTTTGCACCGCGCGCTAGGTGGACTGCCTAAACCGAGACTGAACCGACAAGTTCAGCGCGGTGTCGGAACGCTCCCGTAGAAAGCGGTCATCAACCAAGCAGGAGTGAAAATGATGACCGACCAAATCGAAGGCCCCCAGGCCCATTACGACACCGTGACGGACGACCGCCCGCGCCGCAAGCTGCCGGTGCGCACCGCGATCGTCGGCGCCGCGCTGCTCGCGCTCGGCATCGGCGGCGGCGCGACGATCGCGCAGATGACCGGCCCCTCGGTCGAGATGGCGCCGCTCAACCCGGTGGCGATCCGCTCACTGACCGACAATGGCAGCGTGATCAGCGTGCGCGGCCGTGTTGCCGAGACCTATGGGCCGATGTTCGTGCTGACCAATGGCAGCGGGCGTGCGCTGGTCGATCTCGGGCGGCAGGGCGATGGCACCGGCCTCGTCAGCGCGGGGCAGGCGGTGACCGTCCAGGGCCATTATGGCCGCGGGATGATCCATGCCTCGTTCCTCGTCGCGGCCGACGGCAAAGTCGTCGCGCTGCGCCCGATGGGCCCGCCGCGTCACGCCCCGGGTGGACCGGGTGGACCGGGCGGTCCGGGCGGGCCCGATGGTCCCGATGGTCCGCGCCACGGTCCGCGGGATGGCGGACCACGGGGCCCGGGCGCCGGGCCCGATGGCGGCCCTGGTGCGAACGACGCCCCGCCGCCACCGCCGCCGCCTGCAATGGGCACGACCGCACCAACCCAGGCACCAGCCCCCGCTGCCGCCCCAGCTGCAGCCCCCGCTGCAACCGCGAACCGCGCGAGCTGAGGCGTCGGCTCCCCTCCCTCAAAGGGAGGGGCTGGGGGTGGGTTGGCCCGTAGTCGGGCGTGACGTTCCCATTGAGAGCGACCCACCCCTCGATCCCCTCCCTTCCAGGGAGGGGAGGCGAAGGATAACCATGGCTCCCACCCGGCGGCGGCGCTCGGCAAATGTGGCTCCCCCCTGGCAGGGAGGGGCCGGGGGTGGGTCGGCCCGTAGTCGGGCGTGACGTTCCCATTGAGAGCGACCGACCCCTCGCTCCCCTCCCTTCCAGGGAGGGGAGGCGAAGGATAACTATGGCTCCCACCCGGCGGCGGCGCTCGGCAAATGTGGCTCCCCCCTGGCAGGAGGGGCTGGGGGTGGGGCGGCCCCTAGTCGGACGGATCGTTCCCATTGAGAGCGACCCACCCCTCGATCCCCTCGCTTCCAGGGAGGGAGGCGAAGGATAACCATGGCTCCCACCTAGCAGCGGCGCTCGGCAGGTGTGGCCCCCCCCGGGCAGGGAGGGGAGGCTTTATCCCGCCTTGCGGACCGGGGCCGGTGGGGTCGCGAGGCGGTCGAGGTTGAAATTCTCGGTGAAGGCGAGGCCGGCCTTGCCGTCGGCCGCCCAGCGCAGCGTGGCGGGGAACATCTGGTCGTCGAGCAGCTCGATCAACACTTCGAGCTCGCCCGTCCCGGCCTCGACATCGATCCCGTCGATCATCGCGCCCGTCGTCGAAAGGTTGCGGATCCGCACCTCGCCGACGACGTCGCCCGCCTGGATCTTCGCGGTGCGCAGCATCGCGGTGCGCGGGCTGCGGCTGATGCGATAGCCGCTGGCGATCGCACGGCCCGCGCCCGCCGCCAGCTGTTCGAGCACGTCGGCCGCGCGCGCCGGCTTGCCATAGACATAGCCCTGGATGTGGCTGCAGCCGAGCTCGCGGATCAGCGCGATCTCGTCGTGATTCTCGACCCCCTCGGCGGTCGTCTCCATCCCCAGCGTCTCGGCCAGGCTGACGATCGCCTTGATGATCGCGGCGTTGCGATTGCCCGCGATCGCAGCACCGCGGACGAAGCTCTGGTCGATCTTGATCTTGTCGAACGGCGCCTTCTTCAGATAGCCGAGCGACGAATAGCCCGTCCCGAAATCATCGAGCGCGAGCCGCACGCCGCAGCCCTTGAGCGTCTTGAACATCTGCTCGGTCGCGGCGTTTTCATCGACGAACACGCCTTCGGTGATCTCGAGCTCGAGCCGGTGCGGCGCGATCCCCGATTTGGCGAGCGCCGAGGTGACGACCGTCGGCAGCGCGGGGTTGGCGAACTGGATCGGCGAGACGTTGACCGCGACGCGCACGTCCTTCGGCCAGTCGGCCGCATCGAGACAGGCGGTGCGCAGCACCCATTCGCCGATCGATTCGATCAGCCCGCAATCCTCGGCGACCGGGACGAAGTCGGCCGGGCTGATCAGCCCGCGCGTCGGATGCTCCCAGCGCAGCAGCGCCTCATAGCCGACGATCCGCTCGGTCGTGGTGCTGACGACGGGCTGATAGGCGACGAAGAACTGGTTGGCGGCGAGCGCGTCGCGCAGATCGTCTTCGAGCTGCTTGCGGCTCTGCGCGCCGGCGAGCATTTCGGGCCGGAAGAAGCGGTGGATGCCGCGCCCGTCGCCCTTGGCGGCATAGAGCGCGAGATCGGCGTTGCGGACGAGGGTTTCGGCATCGTGCCCGTCCTCGGGCGCGATCGCGACGCCGATCGAGCAGCCGATGCTGATCGCCGAGCCCTCGATCGTATAGGGTTGCGACAGGTCGAAGATCACCCGCCGCGCGAGGTCGCCGAGCCGGACGCGGTCGGTCTCGTTGGGCAGGATCACCTGGAATTCGTCGCCGCCGAGCCGCCCGACGAGCCCGTCCGCGCCGATCGCGCGCTGGACGCGCTGCGCGACCTGCTTGAGCAGCGCGTCGCCGGTGTGGTGGCCGAGCGTGTCGTTGACCGACTTGAAGCGATCGAGATCGAGCAGGAACAGCGCACTGGTGCGCGGCGAGACGCTGCTCGCGCTCAGCGTCTGTTCGAGCGAGAGCCGCAGCCGCTGGCGGTTGGCGAGCCCGGTAAGGCCATCGAACAAAGCGAGCCGCGTGATTTCGGCATCGGCACGGCGCGTCTCGGTGAGGTCGCTGCCGCTGCCGACGAAGCCGACGAACTGGCCCGTCTCGTCTGTGAACGGCCGCCCCGAGATCGACCACCAGCGGCCGACCTTGGCGGTGCTTGCCGGGCGCACCGAATAATTCGAAAAGGCGGTGCGCGCCGCCAGGTGGAAGCCAAGCGTCCGTTCGGTTTCGGGCGAGGCGCTGTCCATGCGGAACACCGCCGGGAGGGGATTGCCGAGCACGGGCGCATCGGCGGATTCGAGCTCGGCGGCGACCTTGGCCGAGACATAGCTCAGGCAGCCCTCGGCATCGGTGCGCCAGAACCAGCCGTTCGAATGCGCTTCGAATTCATCGACCAGCAGCCGGGCGAGGCGATCGCGCGAATCGCATTCGGCATAGACGACCGGGGTGCGCCGGCGCGCCCAGAACAGGCCGGCGGCACCGCCGCTCAGCGCGAGCGCGAGAGCAATAATCGATAGGATAAGCGGCGAGACGTACATCCTTGCGGTTATACGGCGTGATCCTTTCTAAAATCCTTGTGTGCCGACGGTCGCGGCAAGATCGCTTCGCGGGGCCGCGCGGCGGACGGCTTGGCGCGCGGCGGACTTGGCCTTAAGGCCGCGGCGACAGGAGTAGCCCCATGACGACCATCATCCGCGAAGCCGATCTGATCGAAAGCGTCGCCGACGCGCTGCAGTTCATCTCTTTCTATCACCCGATGGATTATATCCGCGCGCTGGGCGAAGCGTATGACGCCGAGCAGGGGCCCGCCGCCAAGGATGCGATCGCGCAGATCCTGACCAACAGCCGGATGTGCGCCGAGGGGCATCGCCCGATCTGCCAGGATACCGGCATCGTCAACGTGTTCATCAAATGGGGCATGGACTGCCGCTTCGACGATACCAGCCGCTCGCTGCAGGAGATCGTCGATCAAGGCGTGCGGCTTGCGTACCTCAATCCCGAGAACAAGCTGCGCGCGTCGGTGCTCGCCGACCCCGCCTTCACGCGCCGCAACACCAAGGACAATACGCCGTGCGTGCTCCACGTCGACATGGTGCCGGGGTCGCGCGTCTCGGTCGATGTCGCGGCCAAGGGCGGCGGCAGCGAGAACAAGTCGAAGTTCAAGATGATGAACCCGTCCGATTCGATCGTTGACTGGGTGCTCGAGATGCTGCCGCAGATGGGGGCAGGGTGGTGCCCGCCGGGGATGCTCGGCATCGGGATCGGCGGGACCGCCGAACATTGCGTGTTGCTCGCGAAGCAGGCGCTGATGGAGCCGATCGACATGGGGCCGCTCAAGGCGCGGGGCCCGCGCAACGACATTGAGGCGCTGCGGATCGAGATCTTCGACAAGGTCAATGCGCTCGGCATCGGTGCGCAGGGGCTGGGCGGGCTGTCGACGATCCTCGACGTCAAGATCATGGACGCGCCGTGCCACGCCGCGGGCAAGCCCGTCGCGATGATCCCGAATTGCGCGGCGACGCGCCATGCGCATTTCGTGCTCGATGGTTCGGGGCCGAGCTTCCTCGAGGCGCCCAAGCTCGACGAATGGCCCAAGGTCGACTGGCAGCCCGACAGCGCCGCGATCCGCGTCGATCTCGACACGCTGACGCCCGAGATGGTGCAGGGCTGGAAGCAGGGCGACCGGCTGCTGCTCAACGGCAAAATGCTGACCGGGCGCGATGCCGCGCACAAGCGGATCAAGGACATGCTCGATGCGGGCGAGCCGCTGCCGGTCGATTTCGCCGGGCGCGTGATTTATTATGTCGGGCCGGTCGATCCGGTCGGTGACGAAGTGGTGGGACCAGCGGGTCCGACGACGGCGACGCGGATGGACAAGTTCACGCGGATGATGCTCGACCAGGGGCTGCTCGCGATGGTCGGCAAGGCCGAGCGCGGGCCGGATGCGACCAAGGCGATCGCCGAGGGCAAATCGGCCTATCTGATGGCGGTCGGTGGGGCGGCGTATCTGGTTGCGCGGGCGATCAAGGGTTCGAAGGTCGTCGGTTTCGCGGATCTCGGGATGGAGGCGATCTACGAGTTCGAGGTCGAGGATTTTCCGGTGACGGTCGCGGTCGATTCGACTGGGGCGAACGTCCATCAGTTGGCGCCGCTGGTGTGGAAGGAGAAGATCGCGCGCGAGGGGTTGCTGGCCTGAGCGGGGCGATTGTCGGGCAGGTCGCGATCCGCTATTAGTACAGGGTAGTACCTCTAACTACCGAGGTGGATGTCATGGCGACGTGGCTGAAGCTCGATCCTGAAATGAAAGGCCGGATCCAGGCGCTGGCGCAGCAACGCGACCGCTCGGCGCACTGGATCATGCGCGAGGCGATTCGCGAATATGTCGATCGCGAAGAGGCGCGCGAAGGCTTCCGGCAAGAGGCGTTGGATGCCTGGACGGCGTATCAGGAAACCGGACGGCATCTCACTGCTGCGGAAACGATTGGCTGGCTCGAAAGCTGGGGGTCGGAGACTGAGCGCGAGGGGTTGCGGCTTTCCTGACCGTCGCCCCGGCGAAGGCCGGGGCCGCGAGGTTGTTGGGTGTGACCGATGATCTAGGTACCGCTACGTTTTCCAGCGGCCCCGGCCTTCGCCGGGGCGACGGGGGTGGGGGATGGGCGGTTACACGTACATCATGACCAATAAGGCGTTCGGCGTGTTGTACGTTGGCGTGACCGCCGACATCGCGCGCATCCAGGCACATCGCGAGGGGCGGGGGTCAGCGTTCGCGCGGAAGTGGGGGTGCACGCGGCTCGTCTATATCGAGCCGCACGAGCGGATCGAGGACGCCATCGTTCGCGAGAAGCGCTTGAAAGACTGGGACCGCGTGTGGAAATGCCGCCTGATCGTCGAGGCCAATCCGAACTGGGACGACCTATGGGAGACGATCAATAACTAGCCCCGATCGTCGCCCCGGCGCAGGCCGGGGCCGCTGGGTTGCTTTGCGAACCGGGTGCCCCGAACGCAGCGGCCCCGGCCTGCGCCGGGGCGACGGGTTGTGCGGCGGCTCCGGTCTACGCCGCGGTTACGCGTCATGATGCCCCTATGGCTCCCCGCCGCGCTGATCGGCGGGGCGTTGCAGGCGTGGCGGACGGCGGTGCAGCGGCGCGTTTCGCGCACGCTGTCGGTCAATGCCGCTGGATTGGTGCGCTATCTCTACGGCCTGCCGGTCGCGGTGTTGCTCGTCGTCGGGTATCAATATTTCGTGGCGCCGGCGCCGTTTCCCGCGCTCGGCGCGTGGTTTCTCCCGTTCTGCCTCGGCGGCGGGATCGCGCAGATCATCGCCACCAACTTGCTGCTGATGGCGTTTGGAGAGCGCAATTTCGTCGTCGGGACGGCTTATTCGAAGACCGAGGCGGTGCAAAGCGCCTTGCTGTCGGTGCTGCTGCTCGGCGATCATCTCAGCGCGTCGACCTGGACGGGCATCGGTTTCGGCGTGGCGGGCGTCATGGTGCTGTCGACGGGTGGCAAGCGGATGTCGCCGCTCGCCTTCCTGCGCGCGCTCGGGCAGCCGGCGGCGCGCTATGGGATCGCCTCGGGCTTCGCCTTCGCGCTTACGACGATCGGCATCCGCGCCGCGACGCAGGAGGTGCGCACGCCGGATCATATCCGCGCCGCGCTGATTGTGCTTGCGGTGACGGTCGCGGTGCAGACGGTGCTGCAGGGCGCCTATGTCTATCTGCGCGAGCGCGAGCAGGTCGCCCGCGTTTTCTCCGAATGGCGGGTTGCGGGGCAGGTCGGGCTGATGTCGTCGGTCGCCTCGGCGTGCTGGTTCACCGGGTTCGCCTCGGCGCCGGTCGCTTTGGTGCGGATCGTCGGGCAGATCGAGGTCGCCTTCACCATGGCGTTCGCGCATTTCTATCTCGGCGAGAAGACCAGCCGGAGCGAGGTCGCCGGGTTGGTACTGGTCGCGATCGGTGTCGTGCTCGCCTTGGTCGGCAGCCTGTGAACCGCAGTCGTGGTGCGCGGGTTCGACGGATCGACCGAGCGGGCGGCGTACGATATCGGCTCGCGTATTTCAGGACAAGCTAGGTACGGATACGTAACGAGATCTGCTTGGGCGCGGCGCGGGAGGATGCTAAGCCGCGCGGGGGGGATCTGACGTGGCGGCATCGATGGTACCGGCGGGATATGAAGCATCGCTCGATCGCGCGGGGCTCGCGCTTGGGGCGGGGGGCGTGGTCGGGGGGCTGTTCGCCGCGGTGCTGGTTTCGATCGGTAGCGGGTTCGATCCGTTTCCGATGCTGATCGGCTTCCTCCTCGGCGCGGTGATTACCGCGATGGCGGCGGTCGCGATCGGCGGGCCGATCTGGATCGTCTGCCATGCGCTCGGCCGACGCGGCCCGTGGATGGCGGTGAGCGTCGGTGCGCTCGCCGGTTTCGCGCTGTTCCTTGGCGGGCAGACTTACGGCTTTGGCATCTTCGCGATGCCGCCGGGGGACGCGCAGACGTTGCTGTATCGATGGATGAGCGCGATCGCGACCAGCCTGATCCTGGCGGCGGTTGCGGCGCTGATCGGCTGGACGATGTGGCGGGTGGCGTATCGGCGCGTGGGGTAGGGGCCGGTAGACCCCAAAACCGTCACCCCGGCCTTGTGCCGGGGGTCACCATGACGCCGATGCCGCCGCCGCAGAATTTGCGGCCCGGTGGACCCCGGGACAAGCCCGGGGTGACGAAGCGACCGCGATCAGTCCGCCCCTTGCGTTTACGGCTTGGCGGCGGGGGCGACCGGCGCGGGCCCTGCCGCCGGCGCGTCGGGCGGGGTGATGTCGCCGGGCTTGCAGTCGCCGGCGCGGGTCGAGGTGATGTGCATCTGCATCGTGCCTTCCTTGGCTCCGCCCACGGCATAGCCCTCGGTCTGCATCGTCATGTCCTGCTTGGTCGCGCTGTTGGTGCCGTCGATCGTCATCTTGACGGTGCCGCCGGTCGGCTGCTTGCAGGTAGCAGCGACATGGATCGTGCCGCCCGACACCTCCTTCTTGTCGAAGGTGCAGTTCTGGCCGCGCGACGCCATCTGCTCCATCGCCTTGCCGAAATCTTCTTTGGCGGCGGCAGCGGGGGTGAGGCAGACCGAAGTGCCCGCCATCGAATCGAACATCTTCTGCATCTGCGTCTTGGTCTCGGGCGTCGCGCCGCGGCCCTCGAGCTTGAGGATCTCGATCTTCTGCGACCAGCTGCCGGCCTGGCGCTTGACCGGGCCCGAGGGCGAGCAGGCGGCGAGCGCGAGGGTGGGCAAAGCGAGCAGCGTGGCCAGCGTACGGAACGTCATGGAAGAATCTCCCCGGGGGTGCGCGCACCGGCTGCCGGCGTGCGTTGTCTGTTGCGGTGTTCCTTCCCATATTGCTGACTTATGGCAATCCAGATTCGCACCAGTCTCGACGAGCCCGAAACCGGGCAGAGCTTCGTCCCCCATCGCCCGGCGCGTCCGCCCAAGGCCGAAGGGGGCAAGCGCTTCACGCTCGCCTCCGAATATACCGCCGCGGGCGATCAGCCGACCGCAATCGCCGAACTCGTCGCGCAGACGCAGGCGGGTGAGCGTGATCAGGTGCTGCTCGGCGTGACGGGCTCGGGCAAGACCTTCACCATGGCGAAGGTGATCGAGGCGGTGCAGCGGCCGGCGCTGATCCTTGCACCGAACAAGATTCTGGCGGCGCAGCTGTACGGGGAAATGAAGTCGTTCTTCCCCGACAATGCCGTCGAATATTTCGTGTCCTATTACGATTACTATCAGCCCGAGGCGTATGTCGCGCGCTCGGACACGTATATCGAGAAGGAAAGCTCGACCAACGAGGCGATCGACCGGATGCGGCATTCTGCCACTCGGTCTTTGCTCGAGCGCGACGATGTGATCATCGTCGCCTCGGTGTCGTGCCTGTACGGCATCGGCTCGGTCGAGACCTATTCGGCGATGATCTTCGACCTCAAGAAGGGGCAGACGGTCGACCAGCGCGAGATCGTGCGCAAGCTCGTGGCGTTGCAGTACAAGCGCAACGACGCCGCCTTCCAGCGCGGCAATTTCCGCGTGCGCGGCGACAATCTCGAGCTGTTCCCGTCGCATTATGACGACACCGCGTGGCGGATCTCGTTCTTCGGCGACGAGATCGAGGAGATCGTCGAGTTCGATCCGCTGACGGGCAAGAAGATCGCGAGCCTCAATTCGGTCCGCGTCTATGCCAATTCGCACTATGTGACGCCGGGGCCGACGCTCAAGCAGGCGATGGAGGCGATCAAGTTCGAGCTGTCCGAGCGGCTCAAGGAGCTCGTGCCCGAGGGCAAGCTGCTCGAGGCGCAGCGGTTGGAGCAGCGGACGAATTTCGATCTCGAGATGATCGCGGCCACCGGGTCCTGTGCGGGGATCGAGAATTATTCGCGCTTCCTCACCGGGCGAATGCCAGGCGAGCCGCCGCCCACTCTGTTCGAGTATCTGCCCGAGAATTCGCTGCTGTTCGTCGACGAGAGCCATGTCACCGTCGGCCAGATCAACGGCATGTCGCGCGGCGATCACCGCCGCAAGTTGACGCTTGCCGAATATGGCTTCCGCCTGCCGTCGGCGATCGACAACCGGCCGCTGCGCTTCAACGAATGGGACGCGATGCGGCCGCAGACGACCTACGTCTCGGCGACGCCGGGCGCGTGGGAGATGGAGCAGACCGGCGGGGTGTTCGCCGAGCAGGTCATCCGCCCGACCGGGCTGATCGACCCGCCGATCGAGATCAAGCCCGTCGAGGAGCAGGTGCAGGATCTGATCGTCGAGGCGCGCAAGACCGCCGAGCTCGGCTATCGGACGCTGGTGACGACGCTGACCAAGCGGATGGCGGAGGATCTCACCGAGTTCATGCACGAGGCGGGCCTGCGCGTGCGCTACATGCACAGCGACGTCGAGACGTTGGAGCGTATCGAGCTGATCCGCGATCTGCGGCTCGGCGTGTACGACGTGCTGATCGGCATCAACCTGCTGCGCGAGGGGCTCGATATTCCCGAGTGCGGGCTGGTCGCGATCCTCGATGCCGACAAGGAGGGGTTTCTGCGCTCGGAGACGTCGCTGATCCAGACGATCGGCCGCGCGGCGCGTAACGTCGACGGTCGCGTGATCCTCTATGCCGATCGCATCACCGGCTCGATGGAGCGGGCGATGAACGAAACCGGGCGGCGGCGCGAGAAGCAGTTGGCGTATAACGCCGAGCACGGCATTACGCCTACGACGATCCGCCGCAACATCGGCGACATCATTCAGGACGTGTCGCAGCGCGATCAGGTGACGATCGAGATCGACGAGGACCGGCCGCACATGGTCGGGCATAACCTGCGCGCGTATATCGAGGATCTCGAGAAGCAGATGCGGACGGCTGCGGCGGATCTCGAGTTCGAGACGGCCGGGCGTCTGCGCGATGAGATCCGACAGTTGGAGCAGAAAGAGCTTGGGCTGCCGGTCGAGCAGCAGAAGGCGCCGGTTATGGGGCGTTCTAACGAGGGCAAGCCGGGGACGCGCAAGACGCGGTATGGCAAGAGCCAGAAGATGCGGGCTGGGATGGCAGGGAGTTCGCGGCGGGCGCGGTGACCTTGCTGCAGAATATCATTTATAGTAGTGTCGATTCAAAGCTCGGCTGAACTCCTTCACGAGCTTGTTGTGTGAACAGCAAGCATAGGGTGTGAGCCGTGACGAAAATTGCAATACTGTTTGTATCCGTTTCCGACAATCCTGGAGCGTCGTTGTCGTTTCGTGATTTCGAACGGCTCTTATTGGCATTCGGTTTTCTGCCAGTTCGGCAGAAGGGAAGCCACCGATCTTACAAGCATCCGATCGCCCAGCGGATGCTGGTGGTTCAGCCGCAAGGTAAGGACGCCAAGGGCTATCAAATTCGCCAATTTCTCGATATGATCGAACAATATGGACTAACGATCGACGACCGATGACACCGCATTACAACATCAACCTATTCTGGTCGAACGAGGATGGCTGCTGGATTGCGGACGTTCCCGATTTGGGGACGTGTTCGGCGTATGCGGATACGCCGGTCGAGGCGATAGCAGAACTGCAGATCGCGATGGAGCTATGGCTCGAGGGCGCTCGGGAGAATGGCTACCCGATCCCGGAACCGCGCCATCGCACCGCTAAGTTCGCGGCGTGACTTATGGCGCATGTTCGTAAAGGTCAGTTGACCCGCGCCCCGCAATGGTGGGTGCATCTTCGAAAATATAAGCGGGTGTTCTGGAAGGCAGAACGTAAAGCACACCGCCTTGAAGCTGCTTCGCGGGTCGTTGAACGTTTCTAAACCTTAACCCAGCGACAGATCCTCACTCGCCACATCGTAGTATTTCGAAACCCGGTCGGCATAGGCCTGGTCGAACTCGGGCGCATTCGCTGCCCAGCTCGGGCCGCCCTCGAGCACGCGCCGGTCGATCGTCACGACATAGGTGTCGTTGACCGGATCGAACGCGAGCAGCGAGAAGGGGATCGGGTAATAGGCCTTGCCCATCCCGAGAAACCCGCCGATCGACAGCACCGCATAGACCGCGCGGCCGGTGCGCTTGTTGACCATCAGCGAGAACAGCGTGCCGATCTTGTCGCCGTCGCGGCTGCGGATCGGCATCGTGTCGGCTTTGTTCGACTGGAGCAGCAATTGGGTCGGTTCGGTCTGGGCCATGAATTTCATCCTTCGTGTCGCGAGCGTAACGGCGCTCGGGCCGCCTCGGTTCCATGTCGGCTCAACGATCGAACCCCGGGGGCGGGTTCCCGCGCACAGCTTGGCTCGGCCGGTGCGAGTGGACGCGGATTCGGGGTGGGTGCAGGCGGGAGCGGTTGAGCGGGGCGGTCGCTTCGCGCATAGACCTGCCATGTCGCTGATTCCCGCTCGCTTCGCCCCCGCACGCTGCGCCGTTTTCGCCACGCTTGCCATCCTTGCCGGGTGTGTCGGCTCTCCCACGCCGCCGCGCGCTGTGGCGCCTCGCGTCGCGCCGCCGCGTCCGGTTTCGCCGCCGCCCGCGCCCGTCGCGCAAGCCGCCGACTGGCGCGACTGGCCGGTGACACCGGGCGACTGGAGCTACCGGGTCGATGCGCGCGGATCGATCGCGCTGTTCGGGACGCCGGGTGTCGACGCACTGCTGACGCTGCGCTGCGATCGCCAGACCAACATGGTCTATCTCTCGCGGCAGGGGCGGGCGAGCGCGCCGCTCACGCTGCGCACTTCGGGCCTGGCGCGCAGCGTGACGGTTCAGCCGACGGGGGGCGCGCCGGCCTATGTCGCGACCGCGCTGACCCCACGCGATCCGATCCTCGATGCGATGGCGTTCAGCCGTGGGCGGTTCCTGGTCGAGCAGTCGGGGATGCCGACGCTGGTCGTTCCCGCCTGGGCCGAAGTCGGCCGCGTTACCGAGGATTGCCGCCGCTGATCGGGGGCCGCGCGGCGCGGACGAATGCGCTTCGGGCAGGCGGAAGAGAATCGTCGAAACATGGCGATATTACAAGACTTGTTTCACCCAAAAATATGATTCAAACACGAGTCGTGACCAGGCCTGGTCACGCTGTTTTAACTAGCGAAAGGAGGTGATCCGATGTCTCATGGTTCAGCAATGGGGTCGGTTCAGTTCGTTCGGAGGACGCACCGCTAGGCCTTTAAGGCTAGTCCTGCGACGCTGGGGCGGGGGGTATTCTCCCCCAATCAACGCCACCTAGAGTCGAGGCTTTGCGGTACGCATGGTCCTCCAAGCTGGAGCTTCCGGCCGCTGACCATGTCAGGAGGTTGCCGATGTCCTTGATGAGGGCATCGGCAGCCTCTTTTCATGTCAGGGGTAGGGCGCGCGGGCGCGTTGAAATTGCGCTGTTCGGCGGTGACGATCGGCTTGTCGCCGATCCAGCGATGACCCATGATCGCGTAAGGGCGCGCCGGTCTGGCTGCGTCGCTCGACCGGAGACCAAGATGCGCTTCACGCTGTCGCTGTTGCTTTCGACCGTTCTTGCCGGAGCCGCGCACGCGCAGACGCTTCCGGACGTTGCCGAAAAATCGATCGATCAGGTCCAGGCGATGATGGCGTCGGGCACGAGCAGCGCGGCGATTACTCAGGCCTATCTCGCGCGGATTGCGGCGATGGATCGTACCGGGCCGAGCTTGCGCGCGGTGATCGCGACCAATCCCGATGCGATCGCGCAGGCGCGCGCCGCCGACGCCCGGCGCAAGGCGGGCAGGCCGCTCGGGCCGCTCGACGGCGTGCCGGTGCTAATCAAGGACAATATCGAGACCAAGGATCCGATCGCGACGACCGCGGGGAGCCTTGCGCTCAAGGACAATGTCACGCTGCGCGACGCGCCGCTGGTGGCGAGTCTGCGCAAGCAGGGCGCGGTGATCCTCGGCAAGACCAATTTGTCCGAATGGGCCAATATCCGCTCGACGCATTCGATGAGCGGGTGGAGCGCGGTCGGCGGGCTGGTGCGCAATCCCTATGCGCTCGACCGGACCTCGTGCGGATCGTCGAGCGGGTCGGGCGCGGCGGTCGCGGCGAGCTTCGCCGCGGTCGCGGTCGGGACCGAGACCGATGGGTCGGTGGTGTGTCCGTCGGCGATGAACGGGCTGGTCGGGTTGAAGCCGACGCTCGGCATGATCAGCCGCACGCATGTCGTGCCGATCAGCCATAGCCAGGATACGCCCGGGCCGATGGCGCGGAGCGTGAAGGACGCAGCGTTGCTGTTCAACGGCATGATCGGCGTCGATCCGGCCGATCCGGCGACCAAGGGCACGGCGAAATATGCGCATGATTTCGCGGCGCCGCTGGCGAGCGCATCGCTTGCAGGCGTGCGTGTGGCGGTGCTGCATCCCGACATGCCCGAACTGCTCAAGGCGCAATATGCCGCAGCGTTGGCGGTCCTCAAGGCGCAGGGCGCGGTGCTGGTCGATGTCGTGCAGCCCAAGCTCGAGGGCTTGGGTGCGGCCGAGTCGCAGGTGCTGCACACCGAGCTCAAGGCCGATCTCAATTCCTATCTCGCCACCACCCCGCAGGCGGTGAAGACGCGCACGCTCGCCGATGTCATCGCCTTCGATCGCGCCGAAGCGGCGCGCGAAATGCCGTTCTTCCAGCAGGAGACCTTCGAGGTGGCCGAACAGACGCGGGGGCTGACCGATCCCGAATATCTCGGCGCGCGCGCGAAATCGCTGCGGCTGGCGGGCAAGGAGGGGATCGATGCGATGCTTGCCAATGCAAACGCGACGCTGATCGTTGCGCCGACTTACGGGATGCCGTGGCTGTCCGACACGGTGTCGGGCGATGGCGGCGAGGGGCCGAGTGCTGCCGGGCTGCCGGCGGTGGCGGGCTATCCGCATCTGACGGTGCCGATGGGGCTGGTGCGCGGGGTGCCGGTCGGGCTGTCGTTCATCGCGACGGCGTGGCAGGATCAGAGCGTGCTCAACGCGGGGTATGTTTATGAGCAGGCGGCGCATGCGCGCGTCGTGCCGACGTACGCTATGACCAACGATGCCGGGCCTGGGTTGGATGGCGCGCGCTGAAGTTACTCCCCTCCCTGAAAGGGAGGGGCTGGGGGTGGGTCGGCCCGTTGTTCGGCCGGACACCTGCCCTAGGCCGACCCACCCCCGACCCCTCCCTTCCAGGGAGGGGAGGCAGTCGGCTAGGGGGAGGCGATCCTTCCACGGTGGGGGCAAGTCAGCGTTCGAGCAGTTCGTCGCGGACGTGGATCGCCGAGAGCGAGATGCGCACCTCGATCAGGAAGCCGAACAGCGAGGCAATCAACAGCGCCATCGCGATGATGAAGATCACCGCGACGACGGTGCCGATATGCAGGGCGAACAGGCTGGCGACGAACAGCAAGGCGACGACGATGCACGTCATCGCCGCACTCGACACCGCGAGCACGAGCGAGCGGTTGATCACCGTCATGCGGCGGTCGAGCAGCCGCAACTCCCAGACGTGGCGGTCATGTTCGGGGCCGCTCGACAGCGGGTGCCATTCCTCGACGACGCGCGCGCGATCGACCACGCGCGCCAGCCGCCCTGCGAGCACGTTGAGCAACTGGCCGATCGCGGCGAGCATGAAGATCGGCGAAAGCGACAGCTGGATCGTCTGGGCGATCGTCGAGACGGCGGGATAGGGGTTCATGATGGCCCTTTGTGCGATGCGGCCGACGCGGGCGCAACCCGTTGGCCACAGATTGGTAACCCCGTGGGCTTAGACTCGGCGCGATGACCAAGCCGATGCTGCTCTCGGACTTTACCCGGCTGCCGTCGCGCACGCGTGCGAGCGTGGGCGCGGGGCTGTCGGGCGCGATCGACCTCGTAGCCGATGCGGCGGCGCCGAGCCATGCGTTCCTGCGCTACGCCTGGTATGCTGCGGCGCTTGCGGCCTATGGCGGTGCTGCGCGGACGATCCTGGTCGAGGAAGACGATCTGCCGGTGATCGCGCTGCCGTTCGTGCGCGTCGGCCCGGCGATCGCGCGTGTCGCGACGATCCCGGGAAGCTATTGGCCGTTTCGCAGCTTTCCGATCCACCGCCATGCCGATGTGCCCGCGCTCGATGCGGTGCTCGACACGCTGGCGCGCAGCGTCAACGCTTTGCGGATCGGCCCGTTGGTCGATGGCGATCCGGCGCTCGCCGCGCTACTGCCGCGTGCGCGGGCGAAGGGGTGGGCGGTGCTCGATCGGTTCGTGGCGGACAGCTATCTGCTCGATTTGCAGCAGCCCGACTGGCCGCGCGGATCGACGCTGCGCAAGAACCGCTATCATGAGAAAACGCTGGCCGCGCAGGGCGTGCTCGACTGGCGCTTCGTCGGGGCGCGCGACTGGGATGCGACGTTCGACCAGCTCGCGGCGGTCGAGCAGAAGAGCTGGATTACGGCCAAGACCGATGGGCGCGATGCCAAGTTCACGCGCGCGGGCCACGGCGCCTTCTGGCGCGAGGTGGCGCGGGATCCGCTGCTGGCGGGGATGCTGTCGGCTGCGGTGCTGAACATCGATGGCGCGCCGGCGGCATTCTCGTTCGATCTCGACGCGGGGACGACGCGCTATGCGATCGCCAACAGTTACGACCCGGCGTTCGCCAGGCATTCGCCGGGCAAGCTGCTTTACTATCGCAATCTCGTGCGCGCGCGGGCGGCGGGGCTGCGCAGCGTCGATTGGGGCGCGGGGGATAGTGGTTACAAGACGACGCTCGGCGCGGAGCGGGGGCCGGCGCTCCGCGACTGGCTGTTGGTGCGGCCGGGGGTGCCGGCGTTTGTTGGGGCGATGCTCAAGGGGCGCTGGGCGGCGAGTGGGAATCGGGTGGGGTAGCGGCGGAACCATCATTCTCCCTTCACCTCGCGCTTGTCCCCGGGGTCCGCCGAGATGCCATGCTCGGGCGGTCGAGTTCGCGGTGCGGTGGACCCCGGGACAGGCCCGGGGTGACAGGTTGGTGGGAAGAGGCCACGCCGGAGCTAAGCGCGTTCCGCCGCGTTTACGCCAAATGGATGAGATCGAACGCGTTCGCCTGGAAATGGAAGCTGCGGCGGAGGCGCTCGATTTCGAGCAGGCGCGGCGGTTGCGCGATCAGCTTGCGTTGTTGCGGGGTGGCGCCAGTGCCGAGGAAGCGGCTGATGCAGAAACCGTCGGCCTGATCCGCCAGCAGCCCGGCGCGATGGGGCTGGGGACGAGCCAGCAGCGGATGACGCCGCCCCCCGGCTGGAAGAAGCCGGTGAAACCCGATCCGATGACCAAGGGGCGGTCGCGCAAGCGCTGAACTAGAGCGCCTTCGTCACCCCGGCCTTGTGCCGGGGCCCACCGTGACGCGCGTACTGCGCCCTTTGCGCTCGCGTCCCGGTGGACCCCGGCACAAGGCCGGGGTGACGGTCGTGGGGTGTGGTTAGACCGGCGGCAATTGATCCAGCAGCTTGTCGACCGTGATCGGATAGTCGCGCACACGGATCCCCGTTGCGTTGAACACCGCATTGCCGATCGCCGCGCCGCAGCCCGAAATGCCGAGCTCACCGATCCCCTTGGCGTGGATGGGGTTGGCGAACTGATCGCGCTCTTCGAGGAAATGGACCTCGATCTGCGGCACGTCGGCATTCACCGGCACATGATATTCGCCGAGATCGTGGTTCACCAACTTGCCGTTGCGCGGATCGTGGACGAGGTCCTCGGTCAGCGCCGCACCGATCCCGAAGGTCATCCCGCCGAGGCATTGCGAGCGCGCGGTCTTCGCGTTGAGGATACGGCCTGCCGCGAACACGCCGAGCATCCGCCGGACACGGACCTCGCCCGTGGTCGCGTTGACGCCGACCTCGACGAAATGCGCGCCATAGCTCGACTGCTTGCGGTCCTTCTCCATCTTGCCGGGCGCGATCGAGCCGATCGCCTCGATCCCGTCGCCGACGAGCGAGCCGAGCGAAACCTGGCGGTTGTCGGCGATCGCCTGGCCGTCCTTGAGCGTCAGCGTCTCGGGGTCGCAGCCCATCGCCTTGGCGAGCTTCTCGCGCAGCATCTCGCACGCGAGATAGACCGCCGAGCCGCTCGAACCCGCGCCCCACGACCCGCCCGAACCCGCCGCATCGGGCAGGTCGGTATCGCCGAGCACGACGCTGACCTGATCGAGCGGAAGCCCGAGCAGTTCGCCGGCGATCTGGCCGAGGATCGTGTAGCTCCCGGTGCCGATGTCGGTCATCGCCGAGCTGACGGTCGCGCGACCGTTCGCGTCGATCGCGACCTTGGCCGAGGATTCCATCAGCATATTGGTGCGCACCGCAGCCGCCACGCCCATGCCGATCATCCATTCGCCGTCGCGCACCTGGCCTGGCGTCGCGTTGCGCTTCGACCAGCCGAAGCTTTCGGCGCCCTCTTCGAGGCAGCGGACGAGCTGGCGCGTCGAGAAGGGGATCTTCTCCTCGGGGTCTTCGCTCGGCTCGTTCTGCTTCCAGAAGTCGATCGGATCGACGCCCAGCTTGTGGCACAGTTCGTCGAGCGCGGCCTCGGTCGCCATCATGCCGACCGCTTCGCCTGGCGCGCGCATCGAGCCCGACAGCAGCCAGTCGAGTTCGACCAGATCATGGTTGATCAGCCGGTTCTCGCCCGAATAGGCGAAATGCGTGCCGATGCCGGTCGGCTCGAAAAAGCCTTCGCCGGGCAGGTTGCTCGTCAGCGTCTCGTGACCGACGCCGGTGAGCTTGCCCTCGCCATCGACCGAGAAGCGCACGCGTTGCTCGGTGTTCGAGCGGCGGACGGTGGTTTCGAACACCTGCGGGCGCGTCATCACGGCTTTGACCGGGCGGCCGAGCTGCTTGGCAGCCACCGCGGCGGCGACCGACTCAGGCGCGATGCCGAGCTTCGAGCCGAACCCGCCGCCGATATACGGCGCGATGATCCGGACCTTCTTGTCTTTGACGCCGAGCGACTTGGCGAGCTGGGTCTTGTCCGAGGTCGGCATCTGGTACGAGCCGTAGAGCGTCAGCGCGCCGTCTTCGTCCCACACCGCGATCGAGGCGTGCGGCTCCATCGCCGAGCTGTTCTGGCTCGGCGTGGTGTAGGTGACGTCGACCGAGGTCGCGGCGTCCGCCATCGCCTTTTCGACATCGCCCTGCTTGAAGTGCGCGGGGATGTTGTTGGGCGGCGGCTTGGTGGTTTCGTCCTTGTGGGCCTCGAAATCGAAGCGGCCTTCGGCTTCTTCGTATTCGACCTTGATGCGAATGCCGGCGTCGCGCGCGGCCTCATAGCTTTCGGCGAGCACGATCGCGACGATCTCGCCGAAATAGTGGACGTCCTGCACGCCTTGCGTCGGCGCGCTGGTTTCGCCGCCCTGCTGCGAGTTCTGCAGGAAGGTCTTGAAGTCGGTGACGACGTCGATCACGCCGGGGATCGCGCGCACGCTGTCGGCATCGACGTTGGTGACTTTGCCGCGCCCGAACTTGGTGCCGACGAGATAGCCGTAGGCGAGGTTCGGGATCTGGTACTCGGCCGAATAGGTCGCCTGGCCGGTGACCTTGAGCGGGCCTTCCTTGCGGTCGAGCGGGCGGCCGATGATCCCCTGGCTGCCGCTGTCGAGCAGGCTGGCGGGGACGGGCTTGTCCATCTTGAGGCTGTTGGTGTTGCTCATGCGGTCAACTCACGCAGGCACGCGATCAGCGTGCGTTTCATCAGCGGGATCTTGAAGTCGTTCGACCCATAGCCCTGTGCATTGGCAAGCAGTATGTCTGCCGCCGCCGCGAAGATTTCGTCGGACGGCGCCTTGCCGATCAGCGATTCCTCGACGCGGCTATCGCGCCACGGCATCGGCCCGAGCCCGCCAAAGGCGAGCTGCGCGGTGGCGATCGTGCCGTTCTCGATCGAGACGAGGCCTGCGACCGAGACGAGCGCGAACGCGTAGGACGCGCGGTCGCGGACCTTGCGGTAGAGCTGCTTGCCGGCGACGGGGGCGGGCAGTTCGACATGCGTGATCAGCTCGCCGGGTTCGAGCACGGTTTCGATCTCGGGGGTGTCGCCGGGGAGGCGATAGAAATCGTGGATGCTGATCCGGCGGCGGTCGCCGCCCGGGGTGAGCGTGATGATCGTCGCGTCGAGCGCGCGCATCGCGACGGGCATGTCGCCGGGGTGCGTGGCGATGCACGACTCGCTGGTGCCGAGGATCGCGAGGATGCGATTGTACCCGCCGATCGCCGAGCAGCCGCTGCCGGGTGCGCGCTTGTTGCATGGCATGGCGGGGTCGTAGAAATAATAGCAGCGCGTCCGCTGGAGCAGATTGCCGCCGGTCGTCGCCTTGTTGCGCAGCTGGCCCGAGGCGCCCGCGAGCAAGGCGCGGCTGAGCACTTCGTACTTTTCGCGCACGCGCGTATCGGCGGCGAGATCGCTGTTCGGCACGAGTGCACCGATCAGCAGGCCACCGGCGTCGGTGTCCTCGATCTTGGCAAGATTGAGCCGGCTGATGTCGACGAGCTTGTCGGGCGTCTCGACCTGCAGCTTCATCAGGTCGAGCAAATTGGTGCCGCCCGCGATGAAGCGCGTGCCCTCGCCGACAAAGCCGACGGCTTCCTCGACGCTTGCGGGCTTTTCGTAGGTGAAGGTCTTCATGCCTTGGCCTCCGCCACGTCGCGGATCGCGTCGACGATGTTGGGATAGGCGGCGCAGCGGCAGAGGTTGCCGCTCATCCGCTCGGAGATTTCACCGTCGTTGAACTCGACGTCGCCGAGCGTCTCGCTCACATGGCTCGGCCAGCCCTTCTTGACCTCGTCGAGCATCCCGACCGCCGAGCAGATCTGGCCCGGCGTGCAATAGCCGCACTGATAGCCGTCATGCTTGACGAACGCAGCTTGCAGCGGGTGGAGATCCTCGGGCGTGCCGAGGCCTTCAATCGTGGTGATCTCGTCGTCCTGGTGCATTACGGCGAGCGACAGGCAGCTGTTGATACGGCGGCCGTTGACCAGCACGGTGCAGGCGCCGCACTGGCCGTGATCGCAGCCCTTTTTCGAGCCGGTCAGCCCAAGATGCTCGCGCAGCAGATCGAGCAGCGAGGTTCGAATGTCGGGTTCGGCAGTATAGGCCGTTCCATTGATGGTGAAGTGCATGTCAGACCCCTGCGGTTCGGCGAGGTAAACGCGCGCTTCGGAATTCGGGTCCGCCCGGTTCGAGATATTGGGTCTTGGTCGTCGCAGCGATCGGTCGTCCGATCGCGCGATCTCACGGGCGCCGCGGCCAGTGCATCCGGATTCGCCAGATGACGCCATTAGTGTGCGTTGCGCTGCCGCAGCGCGCCTGCGCGAACAGCCGTGCGTAGCTGAGATTATGGACCGGCTTGGAAGGTGTCAGCCGCTCATGCTCGCGCGCCGCGTCGAGCGCGGTCTGGCAGACCTGCTCGCTCGGGAAGCTCGCGTCGAGCAGGGCGGCGGCGGAGTGCGGCGTCCAGGCCTTGGCGTGCGACGGTGTCGGGGCGGGGGTGGCCAACGCCAAAGCCAGCGACAGCGCCGCGATCATTTGCTGAGCCGCACTGCCGATACCGAGGCGATCTCGGTCGTCGGTTGCGCGCATGATCGGAGCGCGGCGAGGCCGCCGACCGCGTCGAGACGGGTGCGGGCTTCGCGCGTGAGCGCGGCCTTGTCGATCGGCCAGCCGATCTTGGCGTCCTTGCCGCTCCCCGGGAAGACGACATAGGCGATCCGCCCGTCGGGCAACCCCTCGCCGTTGCGCGGGTTGGGCGCCTGGACGCCCAGCGCGTGCCAGAACGCGACCGACGCCTCGCCGAGCCGCTCGACCGGGCCTTCGTCGGCGATGACGAAGGGCGTGGTGCGGCCGGTGTCGAGGTTGGTCGCGAAGCCGATATCGCCCATCTCGCCCATGCCGTCGGTGCGATAGATCGGGGCCGGGAGCACGATGTAGGGGATCGCGGCGGCGTCGACATAGCTGGCGGTGCTCGCGGGCCCGGCGAATTCGGTATTCCGCAGCGACGTCATCGAGACGAAGAAACCCTTGTACGGCCCGTCCTGCTGGATCGCGGGCCGGGTCGGGTCGGCGGGATCGCCGACGAGCACGGTCTGCCACCACGACCCGTCAGGATAGCCCGCCGCGGCGAGGCAATCGATCCCGCGGCCCGTCTCGGGGCAGGTGTTGGGCACGTCGGAGGGGTGGTAGGCGTTGGGCGCGCCATCGGCATCGACGAGCTTGTGGTCGGTCGCGAAATAATAGGCCGCGTGATCCGGGCTGAACGCGATCGGCACGCCCATGTAATCGAACCCGCCCGCGGGGCAGGATTGCGCGATCGCACTCGTGCTCGAAAAGAGGCAGCAGCTTAACGCGGTCGCCAGCAGGCGCCGGAATTTGGACACGGTCGGATTTCCCCTCGGGGGCTGGGAAGATTCAGGTCGAACGAGGCAAGCGGACCAAGGGTTCCGCTATTGCTCGTGCGGCGTGCGCCCAGCGCGACGAGGGGAGCGGCTACGCGACCGGCTGATAGATATACCGGAAGTACCAGACCTCGCGTCCCTGGCGGCGGGCCTTGCGTTCGTAGCGCGTCTCCGGCCAGTCTTCGGGTCGCGTCAGGAAATCGGCGGCCGTTTGCGCACTCCACACGAAATCGCGGCGTTGGCCGAGCACCATCATCGCCCAGCGGCAATAGGTCGGATCGTCAGTGCCGAGGCGGAATTCGGCGCCGGGCTTGAGCTTTGCCGCGATCAGGTCGAGCGGGCCGTGATTGACCATCCGCCGCTTGGCGTGGCGCGCTTTGCGCCACGGATCGGGGTGGAGCAGATAGACGCGCGACAGCGATGCGTCGGGCAGCCGCTCGAGCACGTCGAGCGCATCGCCCATGTGGATACGCACATTGTCGAGCTCTTCGTCGCGGACATGGGCCAGCGCGCCGACGACGCCGTTGAGGAACGGCTCGCAGCCGATGAAGCCGGTCTCGCGCCGCGCCATCGCCTGGCCGGCGAGATGCTCGCCCGCGCCGAAGCCGATCTCGACCTCGAGCGGGCAGTCCTTGCCGAACAGCGTCACGGCGTCGAGCGGGCCTTCTTCGGGGACGCTGATTTCGGGGAGCAGGCGCTCGACCAAATCGGCCTGGCCCAGACGGAGCTTGTGCCCCTGGCGGCGGCCATAGAGGCGGCGGGTCGTCATCGGATCGGTCATCCGCGCAGCCTCTAGCGGGCGCAGCGTACGGAGCAAAGTCCCGTTGCGGTCGTTACACCGCTTCAACGATGTGACAGGCGCGATGGCGGACACCAACCAAGAGAATACCGATGGCGGCGACGTTGAGGAACTGAAGGCCGCCAATGCGCGCGAGCTGCACCGCGCGGTGCGCGAGGAGGGGCAGGAGGAGCTCGACCGGCCGATCACCTCGCTGTTCTGGTCGGGGCTGGCGGGGGGCTTGGCGATCAACGCCTCGCTGATCGCCGAGGCGGCCATCGCGGCGCATACCGCGCCGTCGCCGGCGCGCCCGCTGCTGATCGCGATCGGCTATCCGATCGGCTTCCTGATGGTGATCCTCGGGCGGATGCAGCTGTTCACCGAGAGCACGGTGACCGCGATGCTGCCGCTCGTGACCGAGCCGTCATGGGCTGCGCTTGGGCGTACCTTGCGGCTGTGGGGGGTGGTGCTGGGGAGCAATCTGCTGGGGACCGCGCTCGTTGCCTGGGCGTTTGCGACGCTCGAGCTCGGCGATCCCGCGATGCGCGGCGCGATGCTTGAGGTGTCGATGAAGATCACCGAGCACGGCGTGCTCGATACCTTCATCAACGCCGTGCCGGCTGGTTTCCTGATCGCGATCGTCGCCTGGACCTTGCCCAATGCGCGCGAACAGGCGTTTCTCGTGGTGTTCGGGATCGTCTATGTCGTCGCGATCGGCGGGTTCAGCCATTCGGTGGTCGGGTCGAGCGAGACCTTCCTGCTGCTCTTTTCGGGCAAGATCGGCGGGGGGCAGGCGCTCGCGTTCCTGGTTCCCGCGGTGCTCGGCAATCTGTTCGGCGGGGCGGGCTTGTTCGCGGTGCTCGCGCATGCGCAGGTGCAGGAAGAAGGCGCCTGAGGCGGGCGGAGCCAATCGGCTGCCCGCGGCGTTGGGCGTGCGACAGATGGGGAATTGGGACATGAGCAAGATCGCCAAGGCCGCGCGGAAGATCGCCCGCGCCGATCGCAAGGCCACGCACCGCGCCGCTGCGCATCGCGACACGCCCGCGGTCAAGCTGGCGGGGGCGGCGAGCGAAGTCGCCGACCAGCCGCCGTTGCTGCTGCTCGGCGTCGGGACGATCGTCGTCGGTGCCGTGCTGCGCCGCCCGACAGTGATCCGCAACGGTGTGCGGATGCTGGCGAGCGAAGTGCTCGCCACCGCGATCAAAAATGGCATCAAACGCTCGATCGACCGCACGCGCCCGCAAAAGGCGATCGAGACGGGCAAGCATCACTTCGCGCCGGGTAAGAGCGAAGCGCATGGCGATACGTCGTTTCCGTCGGGCCACACCGCCGGCGCGGTCGCGGTGGCGGGTGCGATCGCGCAGGACGTGCCGGGCGCGCTAGCCCCGGCCTATGCGGCGGCGGCGGGGGTCGCGGCGGTGCAGATGCCGCGGGGCAAGCATTACATCCTCGATACCGTCGCCGGGGCTGCGGTCGGCTTCGTCGCGCAGAAGGCGACGAGCCTGATCATCCGGGCGGCCGAGCCTGCCTTGGTCCGCTTGTTCAAACGCGCGCGCTGAGCCGCCGTCCTTAACGAAACCTTCATTTAAATTCGTAAGTGCCGGTAAAACCGAACGAAATACTCATGGCCCTTAATCGATACAAAAGGGGCGTGACATGAAGCTGACATATTGGGCAAGCCTTGCGCTCGCCACCTGCATTCCGTCGCTCGCGGCGGCGCAATATAGCGTGCAATGGGCCGCGCCGGCGGCGGCGACGGGGCCTTCGGCCTATTTCCCGATGGGAATGCCGCTGCAGCTGACGACGCGCACCGAACTCAACACCAAGGAAGCGCATTCGGGCGATCGCTTCTATCTCGAAGTGGCAGAACCGCTGGTCTATCATGGCCAGGTGGTGGTGCCGGTCGGATCGATCGCGGTCGGCGAAGTCATGCGGTCCGAGCGCAACGGCCATTTCGGCAAGCGCGGCCAGCTCGATGTGCGGCTCGATTATGTGCAGACCCCATTGGGGCCGGTGCGCATTTCGGGCCGCTCGGCGCGGCAGGGGACGGGGCAGGGCGTGCTCGCGATCGGCGGCGCGCTGTTCGTGTCGTGGCCGATGATGTTCATTCACGGCACGAGCGGGCGGCTGCCGGCCGACTCGCCGATCATCGCCTATCTCGCCGACGATCTGCGCTTCACCGTGCGGCCCGAGGCGACCCAGGCCGCGCAGGTCATGCCCGATGCGACGCCGCGCGCTCTGCCGGCGCGGTTCGATCCGTCGGTCTTCTCGGCCACCCGGCCGTAACGAGGGCGCCGAGCGCGGGACCAGCCCACGCTCGGCATTCGATCAGGCGGCGACGGCGCTCTTAAGCGCGTCGACCAGATCGGTCTTTTCCCAGGTGAAGCCATCGGCATCGGGCTCGCGCCCGAAATGGCCATAGGCTGCGGTGCGCTTGTAGATCGGCGCGTTGAGCTTGAGGTGCTCGCGGATGCCCTTCGGAGTCAGGCGAACGAGCTTGGGCAGCACTTCCTCGATCTTGGCTTCGGGAACGGTGCCCGTGCCGTGCAGGTCGACATAGAGCGACAGCGGCTCGGCGATGCCGATCGCGTACGACAGCTGGATCGTGCAGCGCCGCGCAAGGCCGGCGGCGACGACGTTCTTCGCCATGTAGCGCGCGACATAGGCAGCCGAGCGATCGACCTTGGTCGGATCCTTGCCCGAGAAGGCGCCGCCGCCGTGCGGAGCCGCGCCGCCGTAGGTGTCGACGATGATCTTGCGCCCGGTGACGCCCGCGTCGCCGTCAGGGCCGCCGATTTCGAACGCGCCCGTCGGGTTGATGTAGATCGCGGTCTTGTCGCTGATGAAGCCCTCTGGAAGGACGTCGTGCATCACGCCGCTGACATAGGCGCGCAGCTCTTCGTACAGCGCCGGATTGGCGTTGTCGCCCTGCAGGCAATAGCCCGCCTTGTGCTGCGTCGAGACGACGAGCGCGGTCGCGCGGACCGGCACCTCATTCTCATATTCGAGCGTGACCTGGCTCTTGGCGTCGGGCTCGAGGAAGGGCGCTGCGCCCGAGTGGCGGTCGGCGGCGAGGCGCTCGAGGATCTTGTGGCTGTAATAGAGCGTCGCGGGCATCAGGCCCGGGGTCTCGTCGGTCGCGTAACCGAACATTATGCCCTGGTCGCCGGCGCCTTCGTCCTTGTTCGCGCCTTCATCGACGCCCATCGCGATCTCCGCCGACTGGCCGTGGAGATTGTTGTGGAACGCGAAGGTTTCCCAGTGGAAACCCGACTGCTCGTAGCCGATTTCCTTGACGGTGTTGCGGACGGCGGCCTCGATCTCGGCGAGCGCGCCATCGGCCCACTCGCCATTCTCGTACACGCCCTTGCAGCGGATTTCGCCCGCGAGGACGACGAGGTTGGTGGTGGTCAGCGTCTCGCACGCGATGCGCGCATAGGGGTCCTTGCCGAGGAACAGATCGACGACGGTGTCGCTAATCTGGTCGGCGACCTTGTCGGGATGGCCTTCGGAGACCGACTCGGAGGTGAAGAGAAAATTGGAACGCATGCGTGAGATCCTCATGTTGAGGAGAGCTTCGGCCGTTGCCATGCCTGATATAAAGCTTTCCTTATATGACGCCCTATCGCGCCAAACGGCGCAATGCAAATGCCGAAAGGGCAAGCATGATCCCGATCAGGAACGCCATCGCATTGCCGACGCGCGCGAACAGGGTGGGGGGCGCCGCCCGCGGGATCGGCAGTTCGATCGCGCCAGCGGTGTTCGCCGGGATCGACGCGAGGATGCGGCCGTGCGCGTCGATGATCGCCGAAATGCCGGTCGGGGTTGCCCGGATGACGGGCAGCCCTTCCTCGATCGCGCGCATCCGCGCTTGCGCCAGATGTTCGGACTGGCCCCAATAGCCGTACCAGCTGTCGTTCGACGGCTGGAACAGCAAGGCGGGGCGGTGGCCGGACTGGACGACTTCGCCCGAGAAGATGATTTCGTAGCACAGCTGGAAACCGACGCGGCCGAAGGCGGGCAGATCGAGCCCGTCGGCGCCATGGCCGGGGGCGAAGTCGAAATCGCCGGGGACGAGCCGCGACAGGCCGATCGCCGAGAGCAGCGGGCGCGCGGGGAGATATTCGCCGAACGGGACGAGGTGCGCCTTGTCGTAGCGGCCGAGGATGCGGGCGCGCGCATCGATCGCGAAGATCGAATTGGTCGCGCTGGTGATGGCGTCGGCGGCATCGAAATTGAGCGCGTTGCCGCCGGTCAGCACGACATCGCGCGGGCCGAGCACCGCGGCGATGCGGCGGCGGACGGTCCCGGGGGTTTCGGCATAATATTGGAAGGGATAGCCGCTTTCGGGCAGGTAGCGCAGCGCGCCCTCGGGCCAGACGACCAGCCGTGGGGCGGGGCCGGGCTTGCCGCTGAGCCTGACGAGCGCCTGGAGGTTGGTTTCGGCATAATCGTCGCGCGGGCGCTGTTCGTCGGCGGCATTGGGCTGGACGACGCGGATGCGTGGCGCGGTGGCGGCGCTGGGTGCCGCGGTAGGGGCGGAAAACGAGAAAATGGTGAGTACCGCGCTGAACATTACCAGCGCAACGCCGGTCCATCCAAACTTGGCAGTCCTCCAGCGCGAGATCAAAATTAGGAGCGCACCTGCGTAGAGCACTGCAAGGCCACTCATGGCATATGTGCCAACCCAGGATAGAAGGCTGCTAACATGCCTGAGCGGCAGCCAGATCTCGGACAGCGGGTTCCACGGATAGCCGGTGAACAGCGTGCCGCGCAGATATTCGGTCGCGATCCAGGCGGTGGCGAAGATCAGAACATAGCTTGCGTCGATCACCGGGCGGCGCAGCTTCCACGCCACGGTTGCGGCGAGCATCGGGAAGATCGCGAGGTAGAGCGCGAGCAACGCCGGTGCGATCGACCCGAGCGCATGCGGCATCGCGTCCTGAAAGCTGAACGCCTTGGCGATCCAGTTATTGCCGATCGCGAAATGCGAAAAGCCGAACAGCCAGCCGCGCCATAGCGCCGCTTTGCGGGTCGGCGCCTGGTGGACGAGCAGCATCCATGCGGCGAGACAGCCGAGCGTGACGGGCCACAGCCCAAGCGGCGCGAAGCCGACCGCGGCGATTCCGCCGAGCAGGAACGAGAAGAGCGCGGGGCGTTGGGTCATCGCGTGCGGCTATCGCGGGATCGGCGGAGCAACGCAACGCCAGCCTTCAATCCTCCCTCGCGCAGCGGGGGAGGGGGACCGCCAGCCTTCTTCAGGCTGGTGGTGGAGGGGGCCCGCCCCGAGCGGTGCGCCCGCGGCACGCCCCCTCCACCATTTTACCGGAAGAGGCAAAATGGTCCCCCTCCCCCTGCGGGGGAGGATTTGGTAGGGCTCACATATGACACGTCCTTTTCACCTCGCTTTCCCGGTCCATGACCTCGCCGCGGCGCGCGCCTTTTATGGCGAGACGCTCGGCTGCACCGAAGGGCGCTCCTCCGACGCGTGGATCGATTTCGATCTCTATGGCCACCAGATCGTCGCGCATCTCGACCCGGCCGCGAAGCCCGTCGCGGTCTCGAACCCGGTCGATGGGCATGACGTGCCGGTACCGCATTTCGGCGTCGTGCTGACGATGCCCGACTGGCAGGCGCTCAGCCGTCGGCTCACCGCGGCCGGCACGCGCTTCGGGATCGCGCCGCATCTGCGCTTCGTCGGGCAGCCGGGCGAGCAGGCGACGATGTTCTTTTATGACCCCTCGGGCAACGCGCTCGAGTTCAAGGCGTTTGCCGATGACGCGATGATCTTCGCGACATGAAGGATTTGTGATGAGCGACCCGATCACCCTCGAAATTCCGCACAAGCTCGGTCTGGCGTGCGCGCGCGCGCGCGTCGAGGGCGGGGTCGGCAAGATCGTCGAGATGGTGCCCGGCGCGACGTCGGTCGATCATCGCTGGGAGGGCGACACGATGCACTTCACCGTCGCGGCGCTCGGCCAGCGGGTTGCGAGCCGGTTGACGGTGGGGGATGCGAAGGTGCGCGCCGAGATCGATCTGCCGATCTTCCTGCGGTTGTTTGCCGACAAGATTAAGGCGAAGCTGGCGAAAGAAGCGCCGAAGATGCTGGAGTAGGGGACAACGCCTCCCTCTCCCGCATGCGGGAGAGGCTACGGAGACTTGGGTCGCGCTTCTTCAGCGCGGCCCTAGTCGTAGTCGGTGAGGGCCTTCCTTTTGGGCTTCGCAGGCAGAAGAAGGCCCTCACCCAACCCTCTCCCGCGAAGGGCGGGAGAGGGCTAGAAAAAGAAGGGGCTGGGACAGCGCCTACTTCGCGCTCACCCGCCAGATCGTGTTGCCGACATCGTCCGCGACCAGCAGCGCGCCGGCCTGGTCGGTGATGACCCCGACCGGCCGCCCCTGCGCTTCGCCCTTGGCGTTGAGGAAGCCCGTCAGCACGTCGACCGGCTTGCTGCCCTTGACCGGGAAGCCGGTGGCACCGAACGGCACGAACGCGACCTTGTAGCCCGACACCGGCACGCGGTTCCACGAGCCGTGCTCGCCGACGAACGCGCCGTTGGCGAACTTGCTGCCGAGCTTGGCGTCGGCTGCGAAGGTCAGGCCGAGCGCCGCGACGTGCGGGCCCATCGCGTAATCGGGGCGCTTGGAATATTCCTGCAGCGCGGGGTTTTCAGGCTTCACGCGCGCATCGGGATAGCCGCCCCAATAATACCAGGGCCAGCCGAAATTGTCGCCGAGCCCGACGCGCGTGATGTAATCGGGGACGATGTCCGAGCCGAGCATGTCGCGCTCGTTGACCGCGACCCACAAAGCGCCCGATTTGGGCTCGAACGCCATGCCCTGCGGGTTGCGAAGCCTAGCGCCGAACACGCGGAAATTCTTCGCCTTGGGATCGACCTGGAGGATGTTGGCGCGGTATTTCTCGGCGTCGAGGCCGTTGTCGGCGATGTTGCTCGACGAACCGACGCCGACATAGAGCAGCCCGTCGGGCCCGGCGAGCAGGGTGCGCGCCCAGTGATTGCCGCCGCCGACGAGCGGGATGACCTTTTCGGGCTTGGCGGTGATCTTGGTCTGGCCCGGCGTGAAGGGCACGCGGACCAGCGCATCGGTGTCGGCGATGTAGAGCTGGCCGTCGAGCAGCGCCATGCCGGTGGGAGAGTTGAGGCCGGAGATCAGCACGGTGCGCGTTTCGGCCACGCCGTCGCCATTGGTGTCGCGGAGCAGCGTGATGCGGTTGGGCGAGGCCACGCCGGCGCCGCCCTTGTTCATCAGATAGCCCATCACGACGTCGGCAACGCCCTTGGTCGCGCGCGGCGGGGAATTGGTCTCGGCGACGAGCACGTCGCCATTGGGCAGACGGTAGAGCCAGCGCGGATGATCGAGCCCGGTGGCGAAGGCGGCGACCTTCAGGCCGGCCGCGGCAACGGGCGTCGCGCCGTTCTTCCAGCCGATCGCATCGGCGACCTTGACCGTGGGGATCGTCTGCTCGCGCGGGGCGGAGATGGTCGGGCGGTCACCCTCGACCGCGCTGAGCGAAAGTTGAGCGGGTTCGGGCTGGAGCACCCACCAGAGGACGCCGCCTGCAACCAGGACGACGATCGCGAGGATGATGAGGATGTGTTTGCGCATGGATGCGAAATAGGGGGCGAAGGCGGGCAGGGGAAGCGCGATCTCGCTAAACATAGCCCCTCCCCTTCAGGGGAGGGGTAGGGGGTGGGGGACGCCTCGCAGAGATCGACGCTTATTACTTCCCCACCCCAACCCCTCCCCTAAAGGGGAGGGGCTAAGTCTGTACTTAGGCGACGGCAGGCTCGCCGCGGACATGGCCCGATGCCAGGTCGAAGCGGTCGGCGTTCATCACCTTGACCCACGCCTTGACGAAGTCCTTGACGAACTTGTCGCCAGCGTCGCCCGAGGCATAGACCTCCGCCAGCGCGCGGAGCTGCGAGTTGGCGCCGAACACCAGGTCGGTGCGCGACGCGGTCCACTTTTCCTCGCCGGTCTCGCGCAGCGTGCCGAGATATTCCTCGTCGCTGTCATCGCTCAGCTGCTTCCACGCGGTCTGCATGTCGAGCAGATTGACGAAGAAGTCGTTGGTCAGCTGACCCTTGCGGTCGGTGAAGACGCCATGCTTCTCGGCCTTGGGGTGGTTCGCGCCGATGACGCGCAGGCCACCGACAAGCACCGCCATCTCAGGCGAGCTGAGACCCAGCAACTGCGACCGGTCGACCAGCAATTCCTCGGTCGGAACGCTGAACTTGACCGAGAGATAGTTGCGGAAGCCGTCGGCCTTGGGCTCGAGCACGTCGAAGCTTGCGGCATCGGTCTGCTCGGCCGAAGCGTCGGTACGGCCCGGCGTGAAGGGCACTTCGATCGCGTGACCAGCCGCCTTGGCAGCCGCTTCGACACCGACCGAACCGCCGAGCACGATGAGATCGGCGATCGACACCTTCTTCTCGCCCTTGCCGTCGAACTCTGTCTTGATGCCCTCGTAGACACCGAGCACCTTCGCGAGCTGCTCGGGCTGGTTGACCTCCCAATCCTTCTGCGGGGCGAGGCGGATGCGCGCACCGTTGGCGCCGCCGCGATGGTCCGAATGGCGATAGGTCGAGGCCGAGGCCCAGGCCGTCGTCACCAGCTCGGCAACCGAAAGCCCCGAATTGGCGATCGCCTGCTTGAGGCCGGGAACGTCGCTTTCGTCGATCTGCGCATAGTCGGCGGTCGGGATCGGATCCTGCCAGATCAGGTCTTCGGCGGGAACGTCGGGACCGAGGTAGCGGACCTTCGGACCCATGTCGCGATGCGTCAGCTTGAACCAGGCGCGCGCGAAGGCATCGGCGAACGCCGCCGGGTCCTTCTGGAAGCGCTTGCTGATCTCGAGATAGGCCGGGTCCTTCTTGAGCGCCATGTCGGCGGTCGTCATCATCGTCGGGACCTTTACGCTCGGCGTGTGTGCCTTGGGCGCGAGCGTCTCTTCGGGGTTGCCGACCGGCTGCCACTGGTGCGCGCCCGCCGGGCTCTTCACGAGCTCATATTCGTGATCGAGCAGCATGTCCCAATAGGTCTGGTCCCAAGTGATCGGCGTCGGCGTCCAGGCGCCTTCGATCCCCGAGGTGATCGTGTCGTCGCCGATCCCGCTGCCATGCGTCGAGATCCAGCCCATGCCCTGCGAGGCGATGTCGGCGCCCTCGGGCTCGACACCGACGAGCGACGCGTCACCCGCGCCGTGCGCCTTGCCGAAGGTGTGGCCGCCGGCGGTCAGCGCGACGGTTTCCTCGTCGTTCATACCCATGCGCGCGAAGGTCTCGCGCATGTCGCGCGCCGAGCCCATCGGGTTGGGGCAGCCGCCCGGACCTTCCGGATTGACGTAGATGAGGCCCATCTGGATCGCGGCGAGCGGATTCTCGAGCGCACGGCCCGATTCCTCCTCGATGCGGGTGGTGCCGAGCCATTCTTCCTCGGTGCCCCAATAAATGTCCTTGAGCGGCTCGAACACGTCCTCGCGTCCGCCACCGAAGCCGAACACCGGGCCGCCCATCGATTCGATACCGACGTTGCCGGCCATGATGAACAGATCAGCCCAGCTGAGCTGCTTGCCGTACTTCGCCTTGATCGGCCACAGCAGGCGGCGCGCCTTGTCGAGGTTGCCATTGTCCGGCCAGCTGTTGAGCGGCGCAAAGCGCTGCGAGCCCGACGACGAGCCGCCGCGACCGTCACCGGTGCGATAGGTGCCGGCGCTGTGCCAGGCCATGCGGATGAAGAACGGGCCGTAATGCCCGTAATCGGCCGGCCACCACGGCTGGCTGTCGGTCATCAGCGCGGTCAGGTCGCGCTTCACCGCGGCGTAATCGAGCGTGTTGAAGGCTTCGGCATAATCGAAGTCGTCGCCCATCGGGTTGCCCGACAGGCCGTTCTGCTGAAGGATTTCGAGGCTGAGCTGGTTGGGCCACCAATCGCGATTGGTGCGGCCGAGCAGCGAGCGGAGCGCGGCGGGCTCCTTGCTCGGGTCGCTCAGCGGGCTGCCTGAGGTAATGGCGTCCATGTCTCTCTCCATGTCGAGGCTTGTGATCTCGAAAGGGAGGATGCCATGAACGCCGTGATCGAGGAAATGTATTAAACCGCAGAGAGTGATCGACCGGGTGATTTCTGCGGCCGGCCGTCAGCTGTCGCGACCCTCGGGTTCGGCCTTGGGCGGATGCAGGCGCAGGCCAAGCACGCGGCGTGTATCCGCGGCCGTGACTTCGAGCGTCCAGCCGCTGTCGTGGACGATACATTCGCCGACTTGCGGGACATGGCCTGCGAGCACCGCGGCGAGTCCGCCGATCGTGTCGATGTCGCCATCGACCTCGGCGAGCCGCGGGTCGATCGTCTCGCCGACATCTTCCAATTCGGCGCGCGCGTCGGCTTCCCAGGCACCGCCATCGAGCGGCACGAGCAACGCCTCGGGGGCGTCGTCATGCTCGTCCTCGATATCGCCGACGATTTCCTCGATCAGATCCTCGATCGTGACGAGTCCTTCAGTGCCGAAATATTCGTCGAGCACGATCGCCAGATGGACGCGCTTCTGGCGCATGTCGGCGAGCAGATCGAGCGCGCCGCGCGACATCGGCACGTAGAGCGGCTCGCGGATCAGCTCGGCGATGCTCGGCGGGTGGGGGGCTCCGGTCGCAAGGATCGCGAACACGTCCTTGATATGGACCATGCCGATGATCGTATCGAGCTTCTCGCGATAGACCGGCAAGCGGCTGTGGCCGGCCTCGGCGAACAAGGCGACCAAGTTGGCGAAGCTGGTGCGCTCCTCGACCGCGACGATATCGGCGCGCGGCACGCCGACGTCGCCGGCATCGCGCTCGCCGAAATGGAGCAGGTTGCGCACCATCGTGCGTTCGAGCGGGGAGAGATCGCCCTTGGCGTCGGGCGCGGGGTCATCCTCATGCGCGTCGATCGCTTCTTCGAGCGTCGCGCGGAGCGATTCGTCACCGGTGTGACCCGAGATCCAGCTGCGGAAGCTCCGCCAGATGCTGGTTTCCGCGTGATGGGCACCGCCGAGATGGCTGGCGGTGCCGGTAATACTTTGGCCGTCGGGCATGGCGGTCGTTCAGTCCTCTTCGATGAGATAGGGATCGGCAAGGCCAAGGCTCTTCAGCGCGTCGATCTCGATCGCCTCCATCGCCTCGGCCTCCATGCCGACCATGTGATCATAGCCTAGCAAATGCAGCGTGCCATGCACGATTAAATGCGTCGCATGATCTTCGAGGCTGACGCCTTTTTCCATCGCCTCGCGTGCGCAGGTCTCATGCGCGAGGACGATGTCGCCGAGCAGCACCTCGCCGTCGTCGCTATTCTGCCCGATCGTTTCGAGCAGATCGGCCTGGACCATCGGGAAGGACAGCACATTGGTCGGCTTGTCCTTCTGCCGATATTGCGCGTTGAGAACCTGCACCTCGGCGTCGGTGGCGAGCCGGATCGAGATCTCGACCGTGGCGGCGCCGGTCGCGAGTTCGCCATACGGCGTGCGCGAGATTGCGGCGGTCGCGGCGCGGGTGGCGAGCGCTTCCCAGTCGTGCTCGGGCCAGACGTCTTCGTGGGAGAGGGCGATTTCAAGCATCAGGCAAGGTCCGTATGGAGGAAGTCGTTGCCCTTGTAGAGCAGGCCGGCGTTGTTGGTCTTGGCGCAAGCGTAGGCGAAACAGTCGCCCATGTTGAGTTTGGCGGGGTGGCCACTGTTACGGCCGTAGGTCTGGTAAGCGTCAAGTGCAGCGATCAGTTCCGTCGATCCGACATCGACCAAACGCAAGGCCAGCAACTCGGCCGACTCCTCTACCAACGAGCGGGCTTCCGGCACGGACAAAGTGCCGCGCTTGCGTACCGCGCTTACGGTTTCCCAGCACGACATCGCAGACCAGAGCGAATCGGCTTCCGCGAGCACGGTTTGACGGAAGCGGTCGCGCTCCGGTTCGTTGGTGATCATGGCGACGAGCGCGGAGGCATCGACGAAGAGGGTCAATCCGGGGCCTCGCCCCACATCTCGTCGAAGAACGCCTTGTCGGCGTCTGCGCCCGCCGTTGGCGGAAAGGTGTGGCTGGCCCACAACGCATCCAGTTTCTCGCGCGCCGACATCTGCGGCGCGGCGCGGTCGAGCTCGGCCTCTCGCGCTGCGGCGAGTTCGCGGACAAGCGCCGTCTTGGTGAGGCCCGACCGTTCGGCGACGCGAGTCACCAAAGCAGCGGTTTCCTCATCCTTGATGTAGAGCGATGCCATCTTCCGTCTCCGGGGATATCCGTACCTTATAGGTCAGGATATCCCGCGCTTCAATCAACTCACGCCTTCATACGCCTCGACGATACGCCCGACGATCGGATGCCGCACGACGTCGCCCGAGCCGAACCGGCAGATCGACAGGCCTTCGACACCTTCGAGCCGCCCGACCGCATCGTTCAACCCGGACGCATTCATCCCGCCGGGCAGATCGGTCTGCTTGGGATCGCCGCACACCACCATCCGGCTGTTTTCGCCAAAGCGGGTTAGGAACATCTTCATCTGGGCGGGCGTGGTGTTCTGGGCCTCGTCGAGGATGATGAACGCGTCCGCCAGCGTGCGCCCGCGCATGAAGGCGATCGGCGCGATCTCGATCTCGCCCGAGGCGATACGCCGCTCGACCTGCTCGGCGGGGAGGCAGTCGTTGAGCGCGTCGTAGAGCGGGCGAAGGTAGGGATCGACCTTCTCCTTCATGTCGCCGGGAAGGAAGCCGAGCTTCTCGCCCGCTTCGACCGCGGGGCGCGACAGGATCAGGCGCTGGATGCTGCCCGTGATGAGCTGCGCCACCGCCTGCGCGACCGCGATATAGGTCTTGCCGGTACCCGCTGGCCCGAGTGCGAAGATGATGTCGTTGCTGAGCAGTTGCCGCATGTAATGCGCCTGCGCGATCGTGCGCGGGACGATCGTCTTCTTGCGCGTGCGGATCATGATCTGCGGGACGGCGCCGCCGCCGGCATCGGCCTGGATGATCCCGGCGAGTGTCGGCTCGCTCGACATGGCGATCACCGCGTCGATCAGGCCGGTATCGACGACTTCGCCGCGCACGATGCGGTTGTAGAGCCCGTGGAGCACGTCGCGCGCTTGGGCCACCGCCTCGGCGCTGCCCTCGAGCCCTACCTTGTTGCCGCGCGCGGTGATGTAGACGCCAAGCTTGTTCTCGAGCGCGAGCAGGTTCTGGTCGAATTCACCGAACAGCTGCGCCATCAATTGGGGACGATCGAACACGAGTTCGGTGCGGCTACGATCACCGGATTGCGCGGGGACGGGCTTGCGGCTCATGCGGTTCCTTAACGTCGGAGGGTGAGCAAAAGGTAGGGCGCGCGGCGCGGATAGATAGGTGGCGATCGGAATATTCCGACGCGGCGCGGGGCGGCGCGGGGGCGGCGCGCGAGGATCAGCGGCGCAGGCCGATCCGTTCGAGCACGATGCGACCGCCCGACAGCAGGATCATGCCGACGCCTACCGCGATATAGACCCACAAGGCCGCCGGATTGCGCTTCCATTGCGGCGGCACGAGTTCGGTCGGAGCGGGTTTGGGCATGCGCTGTGGTTTGCGCTTTTTGTTTTGCGGTGTCGAGAGTTTCTGCGCCTCCCCTCCCAGGAAGGGAGGGGCTGGGGGTGGGTTGGCCTAGGGCGGGCGTCCGGCGTAACAACGGGCCGACCCACCCCCGACCCCTCCCTTTCAGGGAGGGGAGGCGCTCAGAGCGAGCGCTGCCCAAGCATCGAATTCGCGCCCGCTTCCGCCAACGTCACTTCGACCAGGTCGCCGATGGCGGCGTCGCTGACCAGATGGACCGATTGCAGCCATGGGCTCTTGCCGATCAGCTGGCCGGGCAGCTTGCCGGCGCGTTCCATCAACACCTGGCAGGTCCGCCCGACCGTCGCCGCATTGAACGCCGCCTGGTCGCGGTTGAGCGCGGCCTGGAGGCGCTGGAGACGGTCATCCATCACGTCTTCGGGGACTTGATCGCCCATCGTCGCGGCGGGGGTGCCGGGGCGCGGGCTGTATTTGAAGCTGTAGGCCTGTGCATAGCCGACCGCGTCGACCAGGCTCAGCGTTTCGCGGAAATCGGCCTCGGTCTCGCCGGGGAAGCCGACGATGAAATCGCCCGACAGCGCGATGTCCGGCCGCGCCGCGCGGACGCGGTCGAGGATGCGGCGGTACGAGTCGCGGCTGTGGCTGCGGTTCATCGCCTTGAGGATGCGGTCGCTGCCCGCCTGCACCGGCAGATGCAGGAACGGCATCAGCTTCTCGACCTGCGCATGCGCGTCGATCAGGCCCTGCGTCATGTCGTTGGGATGGCTCGTCGTGTAGCGGATCCGCGCGAGGCCGGGGATCGCATCGAGCGCGGCGATCAGATCGTGCAGGCCGCGCGCGCCATCGGTCCAGGCGTTGACGTTCTGGCCGAGCAACGTGAGCTCGCGTGCACCCGCATCGACCAGTGCCTTGGCCTCATCGACGATCTGGCCCCAGCTGCGCGACACTTCGCCGCCGCGGGTATAGGGCACGACGCAATAGGTGCAGAATTTGTCGCAGCCTTCCTGGACCGTCAGGAACGCGCTCGGCGGCACGCGGCGGCGGGCGGGGAGGTGGCCGAACTTGAGGTCGACCGGCATGTCGGTATCGAGCGCCGCTTCGCCGCGCGCGGCTTTCGCCACGAGGTCGGGAAGGTTGTGATACGCCTGCGGGCCGACGACGACATCGACCTTGGCGCGGCGCACGATCTCGGCGCCCTCGGCCTGTGCGACGCAGCCGGCGACCGCGATCATCGGGGTGCGGCCCTGCTTGCCGGCATCCTTGCGCAGGCGGCCGATGTCCGAATAGACCTTCTCGGTCGCACGCTCGCGGATGTGGCAGGTGTTGAGGACGACGAGGTCGGCGTCCTTGGGGTCGACTTGCGTCAGGCCCTGTGCGGCCATCAGCTCGCCCATGCGGTCGCCGTCATAGACGTTCATCTGGCAGCCGAACGATTTTACGGCGTACGTCTTGGGGGCGGTCTTGGGGGCGGTGGTGGCGTCTGACATGATCGGCGGCGCTATAGGCGCAAAAGCCGCGGGGCAGAACCCCTGCTATGTGGTCGGCGCGGGGCGATCGAGACCGGCGGCGAGCGGTGCGGGGAGGGTGGTGCCTTTGCCGGCCCAGGCGTCATGTCCGATGAACGGCGGGACGGGGCCGCACATCACCACCGACAGCGCCGCTTCGATGCGGCGCTTGCTCTCGGCGGCGATCAGCTTGCGGCCCGGAAAATCGCGCGGATAGAAGGGTTCGAGGAAGTGCACTGCGACGCGGAACCGCTCCTTCCGCGCGAGCAGCCGCATCGCATTGGCCTTGCCCGTTTCATCGCCGATCCAGGCGATGTCGGCGCCGACCGGGCCGTAATCGAGCAGCACCGGCTGGACCATCACGCCCGGCGGCGGCGGCTCGAGCACCTTGAGCATCGGCGTCTTGAACGGCAGCAGCGAACGGCCGTCGGTGGTCGTGCCTTCGGGGAACACCGTGACCGACCAATTCTCGGCGAGCGTCTCGCGCAAGGCGTTGATCTGTTCGGCGACCCCCAGGCGATCCTCGCGCGCGACGAACACGGTACGGTTGAGCGTCGCGAGCCAGCCGACCACCGGGGCTTCGCGAATCTCGGCCTTGGCGACGAACGCGGTGCCGCTCGCCCCCGCGATCGCGAGGATGTCGACCCAGCTGACATGGTTGGCGATATAGAAGACGTCGCGCTTGAGCGGCACGCCGACGACGCGGACGCGCGCGCCGCAGATCCGCGCCGCGGTGCCGAGGAACAGCCGCGGCCAGGGCGAGGAAAGTCGCACGGTCCGCCACAGATAATGCAACGGGATGGCGAGCAGCAGCGTCACGCCAAGCAAGCTTACGCGCGTCCACAGCCGAACCCAGCCGAACCAAGAGATCGGGGGCGGGCGGCCGGCGGCCGCCTCGGCCCGCGCGGAGGCGCGGGCCGCAGCCGCTTCAGCCCTTGCGGTCAAGGACGACGCCGTACAATTCCATGCGGTGATCGACCAGGCGGAAGCCCAGTCGCTCGGCGATCGCCTTTTGCAGCTGCTCGAGCTCGGGATCGACGAATTCGATGACCTTGCCGGTCTCGACGTCGATCAGATGATCGTGATGCGCCTCGGGCGCGGGCTCGTAACGCGAGCGGCCGTCGCCGAAATCGTGGCGGTCGAGAATGCCGGCTTCTTCGAACAGGCGGACGGTACGATACACCGTCGCGATCGAGATGCCCGGATCGATCGCCGAGGCGCGCTCATAGACCTTTTCGACATCGGGATGGTCTTCGGCATCCGACAGCACGCGTGCGATGACGCGACGTTGGTCGGTGATGCGCAGGCCCTTTTCGGCGCAGAGGGCTTCGAGATCGATGTGACGCGGCATTCGCCCGATGTAGGCGCTTCGGACTTGTTGCGAAAGGGGATAGTGAGTCGCAATAAGCCGGGCCGAACAGGGCGGCAGGCCCCTCCCCGTCGCGGGAAGGGGCAGTGTCAGTGGATCAGGGGATCAGCGCGCGGCAACCTTGCGGCGCTTGGTGCCCAGACCGATCTTCTTGGCGAGCGTGCGACGCTGCTCGGCATAATTCGGTGCGACCATCGGGTAATCGGCAGGAAGATTCCACTTCGCGCGATATTGCTCGGGGGTCATCTGGTAATGCGTCATCAGATGGCGCTTGAGCATCTTCAGCTTCTTGCCGTCTTCGAGGCAGACGATGAAGTCGGGCTTGATCGAAGAGCGCACCGAAACCGCAGGTTCCTGCTTGATGGTTTCGACGGGGGCGGGGCCGCCAAGGCCAGCCAGAGCGCCATGAACGTTGGCGATCAATACCGGCAGATCCGAAACTGCGACGCTGTTGTTGCTGACATGTGCTGCAACAATGTCGGCGGTTAGCGTTATCAGGGTCTCCTGCAGTTCATCCATCACGTCCATAATAATCCTTTCACAATTCACTGGGCGGCATGCGACATGCCTCCGCACGGCGGCCTATCGGCGCTCCAATCTCGCTGCGCAAGCAGTAATGACTGGATGACAAAAGGTTTAAGCTATTGTGCGACGATACGTCAGTGCGTCGTAAGTCTGCCCGGCCTGTCCGCGATAGTAATCGCGCCGTCGGCCTGCGATCATAAAGCCTTCGGAACTATATAGTTTGATCGCGTCATTGTCGCTGCGCACTTCGAGATGGATGCTCGTCGCGCCCTGCATCCCGGCGTCGGCGATCACTGCGCGGAGCAGGGCGCCGGCGACGCCGCGGCGGCGCAAATGCGGGGTGGTGGCGAGCAACAGCAGTTCGGCCTCGTCAAGCACGCGGCGCGACAGCGCGAATCCGGCGGGTTCGCCGGCCAGTTCGGCGATCGTCAGCCAGACGCCGGGCATGGCGAGCAGCCCGAGCACTTGGTTATGCGTCCACGCTTCGCCAAAACGGGGGTCGAACGCCGCCTGCATCACGCGATCGACGCTCGCCAGATCGGCGACCGCGCCCGATCGCAACGCGATGCCGATCATCGTGCTCATGCAGCGGGCACGAGCGGCTTGGCGTCGGGCGCGCGGCCATAGATCGGCTTGGGCTCGAGCGTCGCCCAATGCGGCGGGAGCAGGACCGCGTTGGAGGCATCGGGCAGGCGCGGGTCGGACACGATGCTGGGATCGAGTGCGGTCAGGAAGCGCACGCCGCTGCCGATCGCGCGACGCCCGGCGAGCGCGGAAAGCGCCGCTTCGGGCTTGAGCGATGCGAAGGGACCGGTGTCCCGATAGGGCGGGGCGAAACCTTGCATGAAGACCTCGCCATGCCCGCCTTCGAGGATGACCGCAAGATCGTCGCCGGCGTCGTCGGCGAACGCCGTGGCGGCGAGCAGATGGAGCGACGTATAGCCCGTCAGCCGCGCACCCCAGCCGAGCGCGAGCCCGCGTGCGGCGGCGATGCCGACGCGGATGCCGGTGAAGCTGCCCGGACCGCAATCGACCAGGATCGCGTCGGCGCGGCCACCGCCGGGCAAATCGGCGATCATCGGGATCAGCCGCTCGGCATGGCCGCGCCCGACGACTTCATGCGCCTTGGCGATCACCACGCCATGCTCGATCAGCGCCACCGAGCAGGCGGCGGTGGCGGTTTCGAGGACGAGCGTGCGCGACAATTGCGTCAGGCGAGCGTGTTGAACTTTTCGAACGCCGGGCGGGGCAGGCGGCCGAAAATCGTCGAAGGGTCACCGTGGCCGAGCGTGGCGATGAAGTTGGCGGTGACGTTGGGCGTATCGGCGAAGAACGCGGCGTCGACCGCCTTGCCGTCAAACCCCGACATCGGCCCGGTATCGAACCCGAGCGCGCGCGCCGCGATCAGGAAATAGGCGCCCTGCAGCGTCGAATTGCGGAACGCGGATTCGGCGCGGCCTTCCTCGCTCGCGAACCACGGCCGCGCATCGACATGCGGGAAAAGTTCGGGGAGGTGGTGATGGAAGTCGCGGTCCATCGCGATGATCACCGTGACCGGCGCCTTGCGCACCTTGGCGGCGTTCGAGTCGGAGCAGCAGGCGGCGAGCTTTTCCTTGGCCTCGTCGCTGGTGCACCAGACGAAGCGCCCGGGCAGCTGGTTGGTCGCGGTCGGGCCCCATTTCATCAGGTCCCAGATCGCGTGCAGATCTTCGGTGCTAACCGGCTGATCGGTATAGCCGTTATAGCTGCGCGCGGTGCGGAAGATCTGGTCGAGTGCTGCGTCGTCGATGATGGCCATGGTCAAACTGCTCGCACTTCGGTGACTTCGGGGACGTAATATTTGAGCAATTGCTCGATGCCGTTCTTGAGCGTCGCGCTCGACGACGGGCAGCCGGCACACGCGCCCTGCATCGCCAGGAACACCTTGCCCTTGTCGAAGCCGCGATAGACGATGTCGCCACCGTCATTGGCGACCGCCGGGCGGATGCGCGTCTCGATCAGATCCTTGATCTGCGCGACGATGTCGGCGTCGGCGGGATCGTCGTTGAACGAATCCTCGGCCGGGACCGCGATGCCGCCGGCATTGCCGGGCTTGAACAAGGGCATGTTCGCGCTGAAATGATCGAGCAGCAGGCCGAGCACGTCGGGCTTGAGCCCCGCCCAATCGACCCCGGCTGCGGCGGTGACCGAGACGAAGTCGCGGCCGAAGAACACGCCGGTGACATCACCCAGGCCGAACAGCGCGTCGGCGAGCGGGGAGGCCTCGGCTTCTTCCGGCGTGACGAAATCGCGGGTGCCCGCTTCCATCACGACACGGTTGGGCAGGAATTTGAGCGTCGCCGGGTTGGGCGTCGTTTCGGTTTCGATCAACATGGCTGCCATGTGGCGCGCAGGGGCTGCGGGTGCAAGGGTGGATATGGAAACGCTGGGGTGCTGGCGGTTGCCGCTTTCCGCCGCTATCTACGCAGGATGATCTCGCCCTCGCGTATGACGCGCTTCGCCTTTGCTTCCCTCCTGGTCCTGGCTGCCGTGCCGCAGGTCGTAGCCCAGACCGCTCCAGCGCAGCCCGCGCCGCGCGCCGCCAACGCGCCGGTCGACCCGCAGAGCGCGATCGCGAGCCGCGATGCGTGGCTCTACAAGGGCAGCGACATCACGCCCGATCCGGCGTGGCATTTCGGAACGCTCAAGAATGGCTTGCGTTATGCGGTGCGCAAGAATGGCGTCCCGCCCGGCCAGATCTCGATGCGCGTGCGGATCGATGCGGGCTCGCTCTACGAGACCGATCCCGAGCGCGGCTTTGCGCACCTGATCGAGCATCTCTCGTTCCGCGGCTCGCAATATGTCCCCGATGGCGAGGCCAAGCGGATCTGGCAGCGGATGGGCACGACCTTCGGGTCGGACACCAACGCCTCGACCACGCCGACGCAGACCGTCTACAAGCTCGATCTGCCGAGCGCGACCGAGGCAGGGATCGACGAGAGCCTCAAGATCCTGTCGGGCATGGTCTCAAACCCCAACATCACGCCGACCGCGCTCGGTGCCGAGCGCCCCGCGGTGCTCGCCGAGCAGCGCGAGCAGCCGGGGCCGCAGGTGCGCGTGATCGACGCGCTCAACGCGACCTTCTTCGCCGGGCAGCCGCTCGCCGACCGCTCGCCGATCGGCCACGTCAAGGAACTCGAGGCGGCGACTGCCGAAACCGTGCGCGCCTTCCATGACCGCTGGTATCGCCCCGAGCGCACGCTCGTCGTGATCGCGGGCGATTTCGATCCGGCGAAGCTCGAGACGATGGTCGCGAAGAATTTCGGCGGGTGGAAGGGCATCGGCCCCAATCCCGCCGATCCCGATTTCGGCAAGCCCGACCCCAAGCAGACCACCACTAAGGCGGTGGTCGAGCCGGGTATTCCGACGCGGATCGAAATGGCGATCGTGCGGCCGTGGCAGTACAATGACGACACGATCGTCTTCAACCAGAAGCGCCTCGCCGACTTCGTCGCGCTCGCGGTGATCAACCGCCGGCTCGAGACGCGCGCGCGCTCGGGCGGCAGCTATATCGCGGCGGCAGTGCGGCTCGACGATCCGTCGCGTTCGGCCAATGGCACGTTCGTGACGATCCTGCCGGTCGGCTCGGCCTGGGATCCGGCGTTGAAGGATGTGCGCGCGGTGATCGCCGACGCGCAGGCCTCGCCGCCGACCAAGGCCGAGATCGAGCGCGAGCTTGCCGAGCAGCGCGTCTCGTTCCGCACGCAAGTCGACACCTATCGCGCCGAGGCGGGGAGCAAGGAGGCCGACGACATGGTCCAGGCGCTCGACATTCGCGAGACGACGACCTCGCCTGCGGTGATCCAGGGCGTGTTCGAGGATGCCGAGAAGAAGGGCTTCTTCACCCCCGACAAGATCCTCGCCGCGACCAAGCGGCTGTTCCAGGGCACCGCGACGCGCGCGCTGATCTCGACCCCGACCGCCGAGCCGGGGATCGAGACGACGCTCGCCAATGCGCTGAAGGTCGATGTGAAGGGCCTGGCCGGCAAGCGCGCGCGCCAGGCGAACGTGACCTTTGCCAGTCTGCCCAAGCTTGGGGCGCCTGCGACGATCCTCTCGAACACGCCGATCAAGGAGTTCGAGATGCAGGAGTACAACCTGTCGAACGGTGTGCGCGTGCTGGTCTATCCGACGACGTCGGAGGACAGCCGGGTCTATGTCCGCGTGCGCTTCGGCGCTGGCTACAACGCGCTGCCGTCGAACAAGGAGACGCCGGCCTGGGCCGCCGATCTCGCGCTCACTGCGGGCGGCATCGGCAAGCTCAACCAGGGCGATCTCGATGCGCTGACCTCGGGGCGGCGGATCGGGCTCGATTTCGGGATCGACGAGGATGCCTTCACCTATAACGCGCTGACCTCGCCGACCGATCTCGACGATCAGTTGAAGCTGATCGCTGCGGCGCTGACGGCACCAGCCTGGGATCCGGCGCCGGTGCTGCGCGCCCGCGCGGTTGCGGTGTCGTCTTACGCCGGATCGAACGCGTCGCCGACCGGCGTGCTGTCGCGCGATCTCGATCGCCTGCTGCGCGATGGTGATCCGCGCTGGGGCACGCCGACGCTCGACGCGATCAACGCGACGACGCCCGCCGCCTTCCGCGCGCTGTGGGAGCCGTTGCTCAAGACCGGGCCGATCGAGGTGATGGTGTTCGGCGACGTCAAGGCAGAGGTCGCGATCGCCGCGGTGCAGAAGACGCTCGGCGCGCTACCGCCGCGCACCGCAGCGACCGAGCAGACCCCGCCGCCGCATTTCCCGGCGCACAACACGTCTCCTGTCACGCGGACGCATGACGGCCCGGCGAACCAGGCGGCGGCGGTGATCGCGTGGCCGACCGGCGGCGGTGTCGCCGGCCTGTCCGAAGCACGGCGGCTCGAAGTGCTGGCGGCGATCTTCAGCGACCGGCTGTTCGACCGGCTGCGCTCGCAGGCGGGGGCGAGCTATAGCCCCAACGTGTCGAGCGACTGGCCGACCGGCTTCCCGACCGGCGGCAAGATGGTCGCGATCGGCCAGGTCGCGCCCGAGAACATTCCGCTGTTCTTCAAGCTCTCGCGCGAGATCGCGGCCGAGCTGGTGTCGACGCCAATCGATGCCGACGAATTGAAGCGGACGATCGGGCCGATGCAGCAGTCGATCCAGCGTCAGTCGACCGGCAACCAGTTCTGGATGAACCAGCTCGACGGCGCGACCTATGATCCGACGCGGATCAACGCGCTGATGCATCTGTATTCGGATATCTCGAACATGACCGCGGCGCAGTTGCAGGAGACGGCGGCGAAGTATCTGCGGCCCGATCGCGACTGGACGTTGCAGGTGGTGCCGGCGGGTGAGGCGAAGAAGTAACACCTTCTGCCGTCACCCCGGCCTTGTGCCGGGGCCTACCGTGCCGCGCGTGCTACACCCGCAGCGTGCGTGTAGCGGTGGACCCCGGGACAGGTCCGGGGTGACGGGTTAGGGCTGCGGGGCCGGGGGGTGAGCGGATCTGTACCGCCCCAACGCGTCACCTTGGCCTCTTGCCAGAGGCTACGGCGCCACGCGTACTATGACGGCGGCGCGAGGGGCGTGGTGGACCCCGGCACAAGGCCGGGGTGACGTTTGAGGGTCAGCGGATCGGCGAGTTCGGATCCAGCCGCATATCCAGATACTTGTCCACGCTGCCCATCAGCTGCGGCATTTCGTGTTCGAAGAAATGGTTCGCCTTGGGGATCGTGTCGTGGTGGATCGTGATGTGCTTCTGCGTGCGGAGCTTGTCGACCAGCTTCTGCGTCGCGAGCGGGGGCGAGACTTCGTCATTCTCGGCCTGGATGATGATTCCGCTCGCCGGGCACGGCGCGAGGAAGGTGAAGTCGTACATGTTCGCCGGCGGCGCGACCGAGATGAAGCCGCGGATTTCCGGGCGGCGCATCAAGAGCTGCATGCCGATCCACGCGCCGAAGCTGACGCCGGCGATCCACGTGGTCTGCGCCTCGGGATGGAAGCTCTGCACCCAGTCGAGCGCCGATGCCGCGTCTGACAGTTCGCCCACGCCGTTGTCGAACGTGCCCTGGCTCTTGCCGACGCCGCGGAAATTAAAGCGCAGCGTCGCGAAGCCGCGGCGCTGGAAGGTCTTGTAGAGCTCCATCACGATGTGGTTGTTCATCGTGCCGCCGGCCTGCGGATGCGGGTGGAGGATCATCGCGACGGGCGCGCGCGGGCGGGGTCCGGGGACGAAACGACCTTCGAGGCGACCATCGGGGCCGGGGAAAATGACTTCTGGCATCGGACCTGCTGACTACAAATGTGGGGCGCGGCCCGTGGGATATGGGCGCGGGGGCTTGCGCGCTATATAGCCATGAGCCTGCTTTTCGCAATCATAACGGAGCCGACCCGCTTTTGACCGCCCCCCCGACCTCCCGCCTTTATCTCGACCATGCGGCGACGACGCCGATGCTGCCGGCCGCGATTGCTGCGGTGGAGGCGGGGATGCGCGGCTGGGCGAACCCGTCCTCGCCGCATGCCGAGGGCCGTGCGGCGCGCGCTGCGCTCGAGGCGGCGCGGGCTAAGATCGCCGCGGCCTATGGCTGGCGGGGCGAGACGATCCTGACGAGCGGGGCGAGCGAGGCGCTGGGAATCGCACTCGGGCGAGCGGTGGCGGCGCGGCGGCTGATCTCGGCGGTCGAGCATGATGCGGTGATTCGTGCTGGCGGCGATGCGGGCGTGGTGCCGGTCGATGGCCAGGGATTGCTAGATCTGGCGGCGCTTGCCGCGATGCTCGATGGCGGGCGCGCGATCGTCGGGGTGCAGTGGTGCAATAGCGAGACGGGGGTGCGGCAGCCGATCGCCGAGATCGCCGCGATCGTCCATGCCGCGGGATCGCTGCTGCTGGTCGATGGCGCACAGATGCCGGCGAGCGCTGCGGGCGACGTGGTCGAGCATGCCGATTTCCTGGCGATTTCGGCGCACAAGCGCGGCGGGCCGCCGGGGATCGGCGCGCTGCTGGTGCGCGATATTGCGACGCTCAGCCCGACCGGCGGGCAGGAGCGCGGCTATCGCGGCGGGACCGAGAATGTGCCTGCCGCGCTCGGTTTCGCGGCGGCTTTGGGTGAACCCGAAGACGTCACGATCATGCGCGCGCTGCGCGCGAAGCTCGACGATGCGGTCGCGCGGTCGGGTGGGCAGGTCGTCGCTTCCGAGGCGCCGCGGCATTCCGCGATCGGTGCGTATCGCATGCCGGGGCTGGCGGCGGCGACGCAGTTGATCCGCTTCGACATGGCGGGGATCGCGGTGTCGGCGGGGAGCGCGTGTTCGTCCGGAAGCATGAAGCCGAGTCATGTGCTCGGCGCGATGGGGTGGAGCGTCGAGGCGTCGCGCGAAGTGGTGCGCGTCAGCTTCGGGCGTTCCACGACCGAGGCCGATGTCGACCGCTTCATCGCCGAATGGCGCAGCATCGCGCGCTCGGCGCGGGCGTTTGCCGCGTGATCTATCTCGATTATCAGGCGACGACGCCGCTCGCGCCCGAGGCGTTCGACGCGATGGTACCGTGGCTGCGCGACCAGCATGCCAATCCGCATTCGACGCATGCCGCCGGGCGCAAGGCCAAGGCCGCGGTCGAGTATGCGCGCGCGCAAGTCGCTGCGCTGCTGCCGCAAGGGGGTAGGGTAGTCTTTACCAGCGGAGCTACCGAATCGCTGAATTGGGCGATCAAGGGGCTTACCGCCGGCGACGTGGTGACGATCGCGACGGAGCACGCGGCGGTGCTCGATACGGTCGGCGCGCTCGGCCGTCAGAGGCGCGACGTGACGGTCCTTCCAGTGCGCCACAACGGCCTCGTCGATATGGACGCGGCATTTCAAGCGATCGTGCCCGGCGTGTCGGTGGTCGTCGCGATGCTGGTCAATAACGAGATTGGAGTCGTTCAGCCGACTGCCGCACTGTCTCAGCTTGCCGATTTCGCTGGTGCGCCGCTCCTTTGTGATGCGGTTCAGGGCTTTGGCCGCATGACGATTCCGGAGTGCTGCGATCTGGTCGCAATCTCGGCCCACAAGATTCATGGCCCCAAAGGGATTGGAGCGCTTTGGATCCGCGATGGCATTACCCTTGATCCGCTGCTGCATGGTGGAGACCAAGAAGGCGGTCGTTCGGGTACGCTGTCGCCTGCCTTGTGCGTGGGTTTTGGGCATGCGGCGGGCTTGATGGCAGAGCGATGGGAGACTGATGCGACGCACGTCGAACGCCTGTGGATGCTCGCCACCGAACGGCTTGGCCCCGACTGGCAGATCAACGGATCGACCGAGCAGCGCTACCACGGCAATCTCAACATCCGCCGCGATGGGCTCGACGTCGCGCGGCTGATGTCCGACCTGCGCGATATTGCCTTTTCTGCGGGGTCGGCCTGTGCGAGTGGCTCGGGCCGATCGAGCCATGTGCTGCGCGCCATCGGGCTTTCCGAAGCGCAGGCGCGCTCGAGTATCCGGCTGGGCTTTGGTCGCTACACGACCGAGATGGAGCTGACCGAGGCGATCGACCGGATCATGGCGGCGGCCGATGCGCAACGGATCGCGGGAGGAATTGCGGCATGACGCTGGTACGCTTCATCGGAGTCGACGGCACGCTGCGCGAGGTCGATGCCGCGCCCGGCGCGCGGCTGCTCGAGGTCGCGCAGGCCGACGGGCAGCCGCTCGAGGGGACGTGCGAGGGGCAGATGGCGTGCTCGACCTGTCACGTCATCGTCGCGGCTGAGGATTTCGCCAGACTCCCGCCGCCGAGTGAGGATGAAGAGGACATGCTCGACCTCGCCGCCGGCGCCACGCGGACGAGTCGGCTCGCGTGTCAGATCCTGCTCAGCGCTGATCTAAATCAATTAACTGTCCGGATTCCCGGCGAAGTTTGGAACATGCAGGGCCGTTGATCATTACGCTCCCGTACCCCTCACGTACGAACCAGGAGACACTCATGAAAATCGCAGCCCTGATCTCGGCCGGCCTGATCGCCGCCGCCGCCATCGTCCCGGCCACTGCCAGCGCGCAGCAGAACCGGCATGACCGCGTCGTCACGCGCACCGTCCATACCGAGCGCCACGGCGTGAACCGCCATCGCACGCGCCAGGTCTGCAAGATGCAGTATCGCAACCATCACCGCGTGCGCGTCTGCCGCACCGTTCGCTACTAAGCGGACCCGGCGCTGGCCCGTTTGATCAAGCGGGCTTGATCCCGCCGCTCGACCCCGCCATATGCGCCGCGGGAGTCGGGCGGACGGGGTCGTCGCCAACCTGGTCAGATCCGGAAGGAAGCAGCCACAACGATTTCGCCCCGGGTCGTTCCGGCTCCCACCGCGCAGCCGCGCCAGGCTGCAGCACGCTGCAGCCCGCCATAGCGGCAAGCGCGGCCGGCGGCGCCTCAAGCGCCGTCCGACGACACGGCTTTGCCGGGTCGCTAACCCGTCCAGCTCCCCACGAAGAATTCCGACCGATCCCGCCTCGCATCGCGGCCCGGCGCGGAACGAGCCCCGTCGTCGCACCAAATCCCCTGGCTGTGACCGACCGATCGCGCGAACGGCTCCACCAACCCTTCGACTTACGCGCTCCGCCGCGCTAGACCGCCCGCGATGTCCGACTCCTTCGATCTCGACCTTCCCTCCACCGCCTCGAAGGATGCGTACCGTGTCCTCGCGCGCAAATATCGACCGCAGACCTTTGGCGAGCTGATCGGCCAGGATGCGATGGTCACCACGCTTGGCAATGCGATCCGGCGTGGGCGGCTGGCGCATGCCTTCCTGCTGACCGGCGTGCGCGGGGTCGGCAAGACCTCGACCGCGCGGTTGCTGGCGAAGGCGCTGAACTGCATCGGGCCCGACGGCACCGGCGGTCCCACGATCGACCCGTGCGGCGTGTGCGAGCCATGCGTCGGGATCGCCGAGGGTCGCCACATCGACGTGATCGAGATGGACGCCGCGAGCCATACCGGCGTCGATGACATGCGCGCGGTGATCGACGCCTCGCGGATGACGGCGTTCGTCGCGCGCTACAAGATCTACATCATCGACGAAGTTCACATGCTGTCGAAGAATGCGTTCAACGCGCTCTTGAAGACGCTCGAGGAGCCGGCCGAGGGCGTGAAGTTCGTGCTCGCGACGACCGAGGTCAACAAGGTGCCGGTGACGGTGCTGTCGCGCTGCCAGCGCTTCGATCTGCGCCGCATCCCGGCCGAGAAGCTCGCCGAGCATTTCGCGCGCGTGTCGAAGGCCGAAGGGGTCGAGGCCGAGCCAGAGGCGCTCGGGCTGATCGCGCGCGCGGCCGAAGGGTCGGCGCGCGACGGGTTGTCGATCCTCGACCAGGCGATTGCGCATGCCGACATGGAGGGCGGCGCGGTGAGTGCTGCCGCCGTGCGCGACATGCTGGGGCTGTCCGACCGCGGCGCGATCCGCGATCTGATGGCGCTGCTGATCGCGAGCGACGGCGTTGGCGCGCTGGCGGCGCTCCGGAGGCAGTACGATCTCGGCGTCGATCCGCTCGGCGTGCTGCGCGGGCTGCTCGAGACGGTTCATGCGACGACATTGGTCAAGCTGGGCGCCACGCAGGAAGCTGGGCAGGCGACCGAGGAGCGCGAGGCGCTGGTCGGCTGGGCCGAGACGCTGTCGTTCGCGGTGCTCCACCGGCTGTGGCAGTTGCTGCTCAAGGGCCATGACGAGGTCGCCCGCGCAGCGATGCCGATCGAGGCGTGCGAGATGGCACTGCTACGGCTCGTCCATGCCTCGAGCCTGCCCGATCCGGGCGACCTCGCGCGGATGATCGCGGCGGGGGCGCCGATGATGGCGGCGCCGGTCGCGCAGGCTGCCGCTGCACCGTCGCAGGCCCCAGCGGCCGAGGCGGCATTGCCGAGCACGGTCGAGGGGATCGTCGCGCTGCTCGAGGGCGCGGGCGAACTCGCGCTGGCTTCGCGCATCGTGCACCATGCGAGCGTGATCAGCATCGTCGAGGCCGAACTCGTATTGAGCAACGCACGGCCGCTGCCAGCCGATCTCGTCGGCGATCTCGGCGCGGCACTGAAGCTACTCACGCGGCGGGCGTGGAAGATCACCACTTCGCCCAAACCCGGCAGGCCGACATTGCGCGAGGCCGAAGCCGCCCAATATGAGAGTTTCAAGGCCAGCATCTTGGCAAGCCCGATGATCGAAGCGGCGTTTGCCGCGTTTCCCGGGGCCGAGCTGCCCGAGACCGAGATCAAGAGCTTGCTCGAAAAAAGGAGACATACCGCATGAAGAGCATCGAAGACATCATGGCGATGGCGCAGAACGTCCAGGCCGAGCTGACCAAGGCGCAGGACGGGCTCGACAAGATCGAGGTCGAGGGTGCGGCCGGCGGTGGGCTGGTCAAGGTGCGCGCCTCGGCCAAGGGGCGGATCATCGGGATCGAGATCGACCCGTCGCTGCTCCAGCCGAGCGAGAAGCAGATGGTCGAGGATCTGGTGGTCGCCGCGTTCAACGACGCGAAGGTCAAGGCCGATGCGGCGTCGGGCGCCGAAATGGCGAAAATGACGAGCGGCATTCCGCTGCCGCCGGGGTTCAAGCTGCCGTTTTGAGGCGGATATGGCCGCCGGAAGTCCCGCGTTTTCGAACGGGACTAAAGCGCTGTAAAGTCAGGCTTGGTGCCATGTCCGCTTTGGCGGGTGTGGCACTTTGTGCGTGGCCGCCTGTCCGGACTTCCAAAAAGGGCCGCATCGGAAGTTATGTGGCGGCCTCGACACATACAGGTAACAAACCGTCACATCTGAAATCAAAATCCTTTGCAACCATTCAACTCGCATTCATCATTTGGGCAACCGGCATGGAAAATGCCGAGCGCAAAAAGGGATTTGAAATGGTTGCAGGAACACCTCGTGGTCGAGCTCTGCTCGCCTTGTCGGCATCGCTGTTTGCGATCGTTACGGCAAGTTCAGCGGTCGCACAGGACGCCGCGCCAACGCCCGGCAGCGTCCCGCCGACGACCCAGCCAGTGCAAGCCGACGACACGACCGGCGAAATCGTCGTCACCGGATCGCGCATCCGCAATCCGAACGGCGCGTCGGCTGTTCCGATCAACTCGATCAGCGCTGCAGAATTGCTCCAGACCGGCACCACCAACATCGGTGAAGTGCTCAACAAGCTGCCCGGCACCGCCAACACGTTCAGCCAGGCGAACTCGACCCGCTTTCTCGGCACCGCCGGCCTCAACCTGATCGATCTTTACGGTCTGGGTACGCAGCGCACGCTGGTCCTCGTCAACGGCCGCCGTCACGTCGCTTCGGACGTGCTCAACAACGCGGTTTCGACCGACATCAACACCATCCCGAGCGACCTGATCGACCGCGTCGACATCGTCACCGGCGGCAGCTCGGCGATCTATGGTTCGGACGCCATCGCAGGCGTCGTGAACTTCATCCTCAAGGACCATTTCCAGGGCCTGCAGGTTCGTGGCCAGGGCAACATCACGCCGCACGGCGATGCCGGTTCCTATTATGCCAGCCTGCTGACGGGCAAGAATTTCGCCGATGACCGCGGCAACATCGCGGTCGATCTCGAATATGCGCGGCAGAACAGCTTCTATGCTGCCGACCGCTCGAACTATGCCAGCAGCAACGGTTTCGTCCTGGTGAACTCGGCCGGCGGCGCGAACACTTCGGGTCCTGCCAACAACCAGTTCTTCAACGATCGTCGCACCGGCACGATTTCCGACGGCGGCCTCGTCGCATTCGGAAGCACGACGGGCGCATGCGGCCGCGACTCGCAGGGACGCGCATTCACCTGCAACTATCTGTTCCAGCCGGACGGTACGCTGACGCAGCAGACCGGCACGCGCGTCGGTCTCGCACCGACCGCGGGCAATCCTTCGGGCAGCTCGTTCGTCGGCGGCAACGGCAACACCGGCCGTGAAAACACGCTGCTGCAGCTTTATCCGCAGCTCGATCGGTATTCGGCAAATCTGGTCGGCCATTTCGAAGTGTCGTCGGCGTTCGTCCCGTTCGTCGAAGCCAGCTTCGTGCGCACCAAGTCGGTCGGGCAGGGATCTTCGGGCCCGGCGTTCATCACCGGTTCGACGATCGGCAGCGCGTTCGGCTATTCGGCACCGCTCGCCAGCTATGAGCGGCCGAGCCTCGACAATCCGTATCTGTCGACTCAGGCGCGTGCCCAGATCATCTCGGCAATGGTTGCCGGTGGAGCGAACCCGGCGAACATCACGGGTGCGACGCGCTTCACGCTGCGCCGCAACCTGACCGACCTCGGGACGCGCACCGAGTCGGCGACGCGTGACACGTATCGCATCGTCGGTGGCGTTCGTGGCGACCTCAGCAGCCACCTCAACTACGAAGTGTCCGCGAACTATGGCGAGTTCATCGAGAACACCCGTCTCGAGGGCGTGATGAACACGCAGCGCTTCCTGCTCGCGATGGACGCGCAGCGTAACGCATCGGGCCAGATCGTCTGCGGTTCGCAGATCAACGCGGCACGCGCCGGCGCCGATCTCAACGGCAACGCCGCCAACCTGGCGCAGGACATCGCCGCCTGCGTTCCGATCAATCCGTTCGGCAACGGCAACATCTCGCAGGCCGCCAAGAGCTATCTGCTCAACTCGGTCTCGGCGTATGGCAAGCTGACGCAGCTCGACATTTCGGGCTCGATCGCGGGCGATACGGGTGCGTTCTTCAACCTGCCGGGCGGTCCGATCCGCGCCTCGATCGGTGGCGAATACCGTCGTGAAACCGCACGCTATCAGCAGGATGCGGCAGTCGCGAACGGCTATTATTTCTACAACGCCATCCCTGACTTCACGCCGACCTCGTTCGAGGTGAAGGAAGCGTTCGCCGAAGTTCAGCTGCCGTTGCTTCGCGACCTGCCGTTCGCCAAGGAACTGACGGTCGGTTCGGCCGCGCGCGTTTCGGATTATAAGGGTTCGGCCGGCACCACCTGGACGTATAACGCGACCGCTACCTACAAGCCGATCGACCAGCTGACGTTCCGCGGATCGTACAACATCGCGGTCCGTGCGCCGAACCTGGCCGAGCTTTACACGCCGCAGGGCCAGAACTTCGCGCCGGGCTTCATCGATCCCTGCGCGGCGGATCATATCGCGGAGGGTTCGGCCAACCGCGCGGCAAACTGCGCTGCCGCAGGTCGTCCGGCTGGCTACAACTATGCATACAACCAGTCGCTGGTGTACCGCAGCGGCGGCAACCCTGATCTGAAGGCGGAAGAATCGCGCTCGATCACCGCTGGTGTCGTGCTTCAGCCGGTGCGTGACCTTGTCGTGAGCGTCGATTACTATGACATCAAGGTCGACAACGTCATCCAGTCGGTGGATGGCCAGACGATCGTCGATCAGTGCTACGATCTGGCAAACCCGAACAACCAGTTCTGCGGCCAGTTCAAGCGTGCCGGTGCCGCCGGTGGTCCGGCCGGCGAGGAGGCGTTCCGCATCATCGAGGGCAGCCTCTTGGCCTCGTCGCTCAACTACGCCAAGCTTCAGGCGCGCGGCATCAACACCGACGTCACCTATCGCCACAAGTTCGGGGACTTTGGCGCCACGGTGCATGTCGTGTGGAGCCATTCGATCCTGAACGACGCGTTCACGGACCCGACCGATCCGACCTATGTCACGCGCTACAACACGACCGTCGGTCTGCCGAAGGACCGGGTCAACGCGAGCTTCGGGTTCACCTACAGCAAGCTCTTCATGAACTATCAGGTCCGCTATATCTCGCCGCAGCTGATCGGCGATTACGAGACGGTGAACTCGGTTCAGGGTCGCGCGCCGACCAACCCGAACCAGTATCCCAACAACTACTACCCGGCGGTCGATTATCACGACTTCCGGTTGGGCGTGAACGTGACGCCGAAGTCGACCTTCTACATCGGCGTGGACAATGCCTTCGATCGGCAGCCGCCATACGGCTCGACCGGCATCGGCGGCGGCACGGCGATCTTCGACAATATCGGTCGTCGCATGTACGCAGGCGTGACCGCGAACTTCTGATCGGCTTCGATTGGAACGACACTTTGGGTCGCCGCGAAAGCGGCGGCCCTTTTTTTTCGGGAAGCGCGTGTGGCATGGGAGTTGAAGATGCCTGCTAATCCACCCCCGCCTGCATGGCTGGTCGCGCTCGAGCGTGAGGCGACTGCTGGCAGCGGTGCGGCGTTGCTCGAGCTTGCGCGCTTGTACCTTGTGGGCCGCGACGTGCCGCGCGATCTGCCGCGCGCGCGCGGCTATTTCGCGCAAGCGGCAGCAGCGGGAGAGCAGGCCGCGGCGGCGGTATACCGGGCGTTCGTCGCCAATGGCACAGGTGGCGCGTCGGACTGGCCGGGGGCACTGCGGCTGCTGGAGGCGGATCGGGCCGATCCGGATGCGGCCGAGCAGCTTGCGCTAATCGCCGCCATGGCGCTCGATGACACGGGAGCGGGACCGACGTCGCTCGTCGGCGAGCAGCTCAGCACAACGCCGCGGATCCTGCTTTTCCGGGGATTCCTCAGCAACGCGGAGGCGGACTATCTCGTCGCCCGTGCCACGCCGCGCTTTCAACCGGCCCTCGTCGTGCATCCGGTAACGCGCCAACAGATCCCGGACCCCATCCGCACCTCGAACGTGGCAGCGTTTCCGCTGGCGCTCGAACAGCCAGCGATCCACGCGATCAACCGCCGGATCGCGGCAGCGAGCCAAACCGACGTGCTCGCCGGTGAACCCTTGACGGTGCTGCGCTATCGCCCCGGGCAACAATATCGGGCGCATCTCGACACGTTGCCCCGGGTCGACAATCAGCGCCTCGCGACGATGCTCGTCTACCTGAATGACGGCTATCGCGGTGGCGAAACCCACTTCCCGAAGATCGGCCTCAAAGTCCGGGCGCAAAAGGGTGATGCGTTGCTCTTCTATAATCTGCTCGAGGACGGGCAGCCTGATCCGATGACCCTGCATGAAGGCATGGTTGTCTCGGCCGGAGAAAAACTGGTCGCATCGCGCTGGATCCGTAAATCACGACTGACGCTGTAATATCGCCGTAGGATAGCGGCGCTCGCCGCTGGCCCTTTCGGAAAGTCGAAGATGCAGCCGGTCGTTCGACCATGCGATTACGGTACGCCTCAGTTTTATTCTTTGCGCGCACCCGCTGGGGGTTGGGAACCACGCCCGCTACCGCTACCCTTGCGGGAATGTTTGGAAGTGGCGACGTTGCAACAATCTTGATCGGGGTCGCACTCGCCGTGTTTATCGGCGGGACCGGCTGGGTGCTGTACACCGGCTTGCGCGCACGGCGGGCCGCGTCCGATGCGATCGTCACCAACGCCCGGTTGAGCGCGATGCTCGCCACGGCCCCCGCGCTGGCGATGGTCGTGCGTGCCGATGGACGGGTCGATTGCAGCGCGCGGCTGGCGTCGTGGCTCGGGCTGGCGACGCCGCCGCGCTATCTAGATGACCTCGCGCAGGCCGAGGCCGGGCTTACCGCCGAGGATGCCGCGGCACTCGCCGCCGACGTCATGTCCGCGCAGAAATCGGGGCGCGGCTTTTCGCGCACGGTGCGTGCGCAAGGCTCCGACCGCGCGCTGATGATCCGCGGCAGCCGCGCCGCGCGCGAGGTGCAGGCGCCGGGCGGGGTGATCCTCTGGGTGTTCGACGCGACCGAGAGCGAGGCCGAGATCGTCCGGCTCGGCGCTGCGGTCGGCTATGCGACGACGCTGTACGAGGAATTGAGCGGGGTGATCCAGGCCGCCCCGATGCCGATGTGGTATCGCGGCGCCGACCTGCGGCTCGCGATGGTCAATTCGCATTATGTCGACGCGGTCGATGGGGCCTCGGCCGAGGATGTCGTCACGCGCGGGGTCGAACTGGTCGAGGGATCGGGGATGGGCGGGCCGCTCGCCAATGCGGTGCGCGCGCGCGACGCGCAGGCGGTGCAGAGCCAGGCGATGCCCGCGACGATCCACGGCGAGCGGCGGATGCTGCGCGTGTTCGATGCACCGCTGTCGACCGGCGGCGTGGCGGGCTTCGCGATCGACATCGAGGATCTCGAACAGGCGCGCGCGCGGCTCAAGCGGTTCGACGATGCGCAGCGTGCGATGCTCGATCGGCTCTCGGCGGGGGTGGTGCAGTTCGCTGCCGACCGCTCGCTCGTATTCTGCAACCAGCCGTTCCGTCGGCTGTTCGCGATGAAGGCCGAGTGGCTCGCCGATCGTCCCGAGTTCGACCGCGTGCTCGAACGGATGCGCGAGACCAAGCGGCTCCCCGAAGTGCGCGATTTCCCCGGCTGGAAGGCCGAGCGGCGCGACTGGTTCCTGGCGGGCGGCGGCGAGGAGGAGGAATGGCACCTGCCGGGCGGCGTGCATCTTCGCGTCGTCGCGCAGCCATTGCCCGATGGCGGGCTGCTGATGATCTTCGAGGATCGGACCGAGGAGGTCCAGCTTGCCAGCGCACGCGACACGCTGCTGCGCGTGCGCACCGCGACCTTCGAGAATCTGCACGAGGCGCTCGGCGTGTTCGCTGCCGATGGCCGGCTGCAATTGTGGAACAACAAGTTCCGCGCGACCTGGGGGTTCGACGAGGCCTTCCTCGCGACGCATCCGCGCGTCGATGCGCTCGCCGAGCGCGCCGCGCGGCAATTGTCCAACCCTGAGCGCGCGGTGCTGATCAGCGATCTGGTGCGCGCGGCGACGGTCGAGCGGCAGCAGCGCGGCGGGCGCGTCGCCTTTGCCGACGGGCGGCATTTCGAATTCGCCGCGGTGCCGCTGCCTGATGGCAACGGGCTGTTCACGATGCTCGACATTTCCGACAGCCGCCGGATCGAGACCGTCCTGCGCGATCGCAACGAGGCGCTCGAGGCGGCCGACCGGATCAAGACCGCGTTCGTCGCGACGATGAGCTATGAGCTGCGCACGCCGCTGACCTCGATCAGCGGGTTCGCCGAGATGCTGCATGAGGGCTATGCCGGCAAGCTCAGCAAGGCGGCGGTCGGTTATGTCGAGGCGATCCTCGAATCGGTCGAGCGGTTGGGCATGCTGGTCGACGAAGTGCTCGACCTGACGCAGGCCGAGGGCCGCACGCCGGCGCTCGAAATGCACCCGGTCGCGCTCGAGCCGCTCGCGCGCGCCGCCGCCGATGCCGTCGCGCCGCTCGCGGCCAAGCGCAAGCTCGATTTCGCGGTCGAGATCTTGCCCTCGACCGGCGAGATTGCCGGCGACGCGAAACGGCTCCAGCAAGTCGTTGAGCATCTGTTGCGCCACGCCGTGTCGGGCACGCCCGAGGGCGGGCGGATCCTGCTGCATGTCGATGGGGCCGCCGAGGGCGCACGGATCGTCGTGTCGGACGATGGTGCGGGGATGACCACGCAGGCGGTCGCGCGCGCGTTCGATCGCTTCGGCCAACCCGGCATCACGCGCGACGGCGAGCGCGCTCTGGGGCTCGGCCTGCCGCTCGCCAAGCAGTTCGTCGAGGCGCATGGCGGGACGATCGATTTGGTGTCCGAGCCGGGGCAGGGGACGCTGATCACCGTCAGCTTACCGCGGGGCTGACGTTGCTTGGGTGCGGGGATGCGCATATAAGGTGCGCATTACTTGGAGGTTGCACATGGCCGCTCGATCGACCCGGCGTGAAGAGGCCCCCGCGGTGCGGCGCGCGACGAACATTTCGCTCGACACCAAGCTGGTCGAGGCGGCCAAGGCTTACGGCATCAACGTTTCGCGCGCCTGCGAAGAAGGTTTGGCCAAGCAGGTTTCGGACGAGCGCAGCAGGCGCTGGCAGGAGGAAAATCGCGGCGCGATCGATGCGTATAACGCGTGGATCGAGGAGAATGGCATTCCGCTCGCCGAACATCGGATGTTCTGATGGCACAGTTCGACATGTTCGCGCGGCGCGGCGGACCGGGCCTGCTGGTGGATTGCCAGGCGGACGCGCTCTCGCGGCTCAGCACGCGCTTTGTCGTGCCCGCGTTACCGCGCGACATCGTGCCTGCGCCGGTGACACACCTCAATCCGGTGCTGGAATTCGAGAACCAGCGTTTCGTGCTGCTGCCGCAAAATGCCGCTACGGTTCTTTTGCGCGAGCTTGGGCAAACGGTCGGCTCGTTTGCAGCGCATCGCTTCGAGATCATGAATGCAATCGACATGCTGCTGACGGGCTATTGAAATGATCCTTGCCGATCCGCAGGCCAGCGAGGCGCTGGGCGCGCGCCTCGCGACGCTCGTCGCGCCGGGCGACGTCATCACGCTGTCGGGGACGCTCGGCGCGGGCAAGACGAGTATCGCGCGGGGACTGCTCGCCGCGCTCGGGCTGCCGGGGGAGGCGCCGTCGCCGAGCTTTGCGATCGTCCAGCCGTATGCGCCGCCCGAAGTGCGCTTGCCCGTGCTGCACGTCGATCTCTATCGCATCGATGATCCCGACGAGATCGAGGAACTGGGCCTCGACGACGCGGCGGGCGATTCGGTGCTGCTGATCGAATGGCCCGAACGCGCGCCCGGCTGGTGGCCCGAGGCGCTCGCGCTGGCGCTCGAGATGCTCCCCGACGGCACCCGCCGCTTGACAGCCAGCGTACCCGCTGGCTGGAGAGCGCGATGGCAGCAGATATGATTCCACCGTCCGGCGCGCCGGCGTTTCTCGCGGCGCATGGCTGGGGCGGCGCGGCGATTCTTCCGGTCGCGGGCGATGCGTCGTTCCGGCGCTATTTCCGCGTGCGCGACGGGGCGCGCAGCGCGATCCTGATGGACGCGCCGCCGCCGCACGAGGATCCGCGCGACTTCATCGCGATCGCGCGCTGGCTCGGCGAGCACGGCTTTACCGCGCCGACGATCGACGCGGTCGATCTCGACCAGGGGCTGGTGCTGCTCGAGGATTTCGGCGACGTCCAGATGCGCGAGACGCTCGACGCCGATGCCGCGCGGGGATCCTCTCTCTATGGCACCGCGATCGATACGCTGGTGCGGCTCCACGGATTGCCCGCGGCCCCGGTGCCGCCTTACGACCGCGCGGTGCTCCACCGCGAGGTCGGCCTGTTGACCGAATGGTATTGCTCCGCGGTCGGCGTCACGCCCGATCAGGCGCGCTATGACGCAGCATGGGACGCGGTCTTCGCGCCCGTGCTCGCCGAACCGGGCGTCACCGTGCTGCGCGATTATCATAGCGAAAATCTGATGATGATCCGCGGCGGGACGTGCGAGCGTACGCTCGGCCTGCTCGATTTCCAGGATGCGCTGGTCGGGCATCCCGCTTATGACCTCGTCTCGTTGCTGCAGGATGCGCGGCGCGATGTCGATGAGAGCGTGGAGGCCGAGATGTTGGCGCGGTACAAGACGGCGACGGGCGCGGGTGACGCGTTCGACACGGCCTATCACGTGCTCGGTGCGCAGCGGAATGCCAAGATCGTCGGCATCTTCACGCGGCTGTGGCAGCGCGACGGCAAGCCGCGTTACGCCGGGCTCTGCCCGCGCGTGTGGCGCTATCTCGAGCGCGACCTCGCGCATCCCGCACTCGCGCCGGTCAAGGCGTGGTTCGACGCGACGCTGCCGGCCGAGCTGCGCGGCGACCCGCTGCAGGTCGCGACGAGCGCCGCGGCGTGATGCAGCCCAAGCGCACGCTGCGCCTGCGGCCGGATTCGGACGCTAAGGTGCCAACCACCGCGATGGTGATGGCGGCGGGGCTCGGCACGCGAATGCGCCCGCTCTCGGCGATGCGGCCCAAGCCGCTGATCAAGATCGGCGGGACGACCTTCATCGACCATGTGCTCGACCATCTGCGCAGCGCGGGCGTGTCGAAGATCGTGGTCAACACGCATTACATGGCCGACATGCTCGAGGCGCATCTCGCGGTGAATGGGCACGGCCTCGAGGTGACGATCTCGGACGAGCGCGGCAAGCTGCTCGAGACCGGCGGCGGGCTCGTCAAGGCGCTGCCGCTGATCGACGCCGACCCGTTCCTGTGCGTCAACACCGACAATATCTGGCTCGACGGGCCGCTCGATTCGCTCAAACTCATGGCCGACGCGTGGGACGATACGCGGATGGACGTGCTCATGCTGATGATCCCGCAGGCGCGCGCCAACCATAATGCCGGGCTCGGCGATTTCTATCTCGACCCGGTCGGGCGGATCGCGCGGCGCAAGGCGGGGCGGGTGGCGCCCTATGTCTGGACCGGGATCCAGATGCTGTCGAAGCGGCTGATCGTCGATCCGCCGAGCGACGCGTTTTCGACCAACGTCTTCTGGGATCGCGCGATCAAGACGGGACGCGCGTTCGGCATCGTCCATCAGGGCTTGTGGTTCGACGTCGGCACGCCGGCTGCGATCCCCAAGACCGAGGCGATGCTCGCCGATGGCTGAGGGGCCGCGGCTCTTCACGATCCCCGCGCACCGCGCGTTCGCCGATGCGCTGGCGGCGGGGCTGATCCGACAATTTGGTGGGGATGATCTCGGGCTCGCCAAGGGCCTCGTGCTGCTCCCCAACAACCGCGCCAAGCTGGCGCTGACCGACGCCTTCGTGCGCGCGAGTTCGGGCGGGTTGTTGTTGCCGCGGCTCGTCGCGATCGGCGATCCCGCGCTCGACGAAGCGATCGGCGCGGCGCTTGATCCGGTCGATGCGCCCGAGCCGGTGCCGCCCGCGGTCGCGCCGCTCGAACGGCGGATGATCCTCGCGCGGCTCGTCGCCGAGGAGCGCGCGCGCGTCGGGCTGCCGGTCGATGCGGCCGAGGCGGTGCGGCTCGCGGGGGATCTCGCGCGCACGCTCGATCAATTGCTGGTCGAGGAAATCGCGCCGCGGCAGTTGCGCGAGATCGAGCTGAGCGAGGCGATGTCGGCGCATTGGGAGCGGGCGCTTGCCCTGTTCGGGATCGTGCTCGATCGCTGGCCCGAGGAACTGCGTCGGCTCGGCCGGATCGACGCGGCGGCGCGGCGCGGGATGCTGTTCGAGCGGCTGGCGACGCGCTGGCGTGCTGCACCGCCCGCCGGGTTCATCTGCGCGGCGGGGGTGATCGACAGCGCGCCCGCGGTGGCGCGGCTGCTGCGCTGCATCGCCGATAGCTCGCGCGGAATGGTGGTGCTCGCCGATCTCGCGACCGGGATGGATGAAGGCGAATGGCAGGCGCTCGGCCCGCATGCGCCCGATCCGGTGAGTGGCCTGTCGCGGCGATCGATCGAGACGCATCCGCAATTCCATTTGAAGCTGCTGCTCGAGCGGATGGGGGTCAATCGCGGCGAGTTCCGCACCTGGCGCGACGGCAGCGATCACGACGCGACGATCGCGCGCGGCAAGGCGGTGGCGAACGCGCTGTCGGTCGCCGACTATACCGCGCGCTGGACGACGCTCGGCCCCGAGCAGCGGCGCCTGGCGGGGATTTCAGCCGCCGAACTCGCGACGCCGGGCGAGGAGGCGCAGGCGATCGCGCTCGCGCTGCGCGCTGCGCTCGAGCCCGAGGCGGGCGAGCTGATCGGCACGCGCACCGCGGCGCTGATCACGCCCGATCGTGGGCTGGCGCGCCGTGTTGCGGCGCATCTCCAGCGGTGGAACATCACCGTCGATGATTCCGCGGGGCGGCCGCTGTCGATCCTGCCGCCGGGGACCTTGCTGACGGCGCTGGCCGAGGCCGCGACGCAGCGGTTTGCGCCGCTCGCTCTGCTCACGCTGCTCAAGCATCCGCTGGTGCGCAGCGGAGCGCCGCGTGCGGTGTGGCTGTCGGGGGTGCGTGCGCTCGACCGGGCTTTGCGCGGGCCGCGGCCGGCGGCGGGGCTGGCGGGGATCGACACGCATTTGCGCGAGGCGCGGCACGCGCGCGCTGCGCTTGAATGGTGGCCGGAGGCGCGCGAATTGCTCGTACCGATCGAACGCGTGTTCGGGGCGGGTGCGCAGCCGCTCGGCGCGGTGCTCGAGGCGCTGCGCACGACCGCGCAGGCGCTATGCGGCGATGCCTTGTGGTCGGGCCCCAATGGGCGCGCGGCGGCGGAATTGCTCAACGAGGCGGAGGCGCATGCCTTGCAGGGGCCGCCCAGGATCGACCCAGCGAGCCTTGCGCCTTTGCTCAAGACGCTGATGGACGAGGTCGCGGTGCGCTCGCGCCAGGGCGAGCATCCGCGGCTGGCGATCTACGGCTTGATCGAGGCGCGGTTGCAGACTGCCGACATCATGATTTTGGGCGGCTTGAACGAGGGGACCTGGCCGGGTCTGCCCGCGCCCGATCCGTGGCTGTCGCCGCGGATTCGGGCCGAGCTTGGGCTTCCTGGGCTCGACCGTGGCGTTGGTCTGGCGGCGCATGATCTGGCGCAGGCGCTTGGTGCGCCGACAGCGCTGATCACGCGCGCGCGACGTGGGGGTACGCAGCCGGCGATCGCGTCGCGCTTCTGGCTGCGGCTGCAGGCGCTCGCGGGCGAGCGGTTCGAGCGTGCGTCGGCGCTCGAAGGCTGGGCGCGCGCGCTCGATGATCCCGGGGTGCATGCGCCGGCCGAGCAGCCTGCGCCGGTGCCGCCGCCCGAGCGCCGGCCCGAGAAGATTGCGGTCACCGATGTCGACCGGCTCAAGGCCGATCCTTACGCTTTCTATGCCAAGCGGATCCTTGGGCTGGCGCCGCTCGATCCGGTCGATGCCGATCCGAGCGCGGCTTGGCGGGGCACTGCGGTGCACGACATTCTCGAGCGCTGGGCGAAGGAGGATGGCTGCGCGCTCGACCGGCTGCACGCGCGCGCGTTGGCGATGTTCGAGGGCGCGCATCCGATGCAGCGCGCGCTGTGGAAGCCGCGGCTGATGGAGGCGATCGACTGGATCGTCGCGCAGATGGGGCGCAACCTCGACGAGGGGCGGCAAGTGCTCGCGGTCGAGCAATCGGGGGCGGTGTCGCTTGCGGGGGTGATGCTGACGGGGAAGTTCGACCGGATCGATCGGTTGGCCGATGGGACGCTCGCGGTGATCGATTACAAGACGGGCAAGCCGCCGTCGCCGGCAGCGGTGCGCGAAGGGTTCAGTCTGCAGTTGGGGCTGCTTGGGCTGATTGCCGAGCGCGGCGGGTTCGACGCGATTGCGGGCAAGGCGCGCGGGTTCGAATATTGGTCGCTGTCGAAGAAGGGCGATGCGTTCGGGTATGTGACGTCGCCGGTCGATGCGGCGGGGAAGGGCGACAAGGTTTTGCCCGAGGATTTCACGAGTGTGGCGGCGCGGCACTTTTCGGCGGCGGCTGCGGACTGGCTGACGGGGATGCGCGCGTTCGAGGCGAAGCTGCATCCGGAATATGCGCCGTATGCCGAGTATGACCAACTGATGCGGCGGGATGAATGGTATGGGCGTGAGTAAGCTCGGCCTTCTTCCTCACCTTCTTCCTCCCCTCCCTGGAAGGGAGGGGATCGAGGGGTGGGTTGCTCTCAATGGGAACGTCTCGCTCTCCACGGGCCGACCCACCCCCAACCCCTCCCTTCCAGGGAGGGGAGGATTTAAATGAGCGTCACCCACTCACAACGGCCCCTTCCGATCCTCAAGGATGCGCAGGCGCGAGCGAGCGACCCCGGCGGGCACGTCTGGCTCTCCGCCTCGGCTGGCACGGGCAAGACGCAAGTGCTCACCGCGCGCGTTTTCCGGTTGCTGCTGACCGGCGTCGATCCGGGCGCGATCCTGTGCCTGACCTTCACCAAGGCGGGCGCGGCCGAAATGGCGGTGCGGATCGGCGATCGGCTCGCCGCCTGGGTGCGGATGCCCGAGCCCGAGCTCGTCTCCGACCTGCAGGCGCTCGGCGAGGATCCGTCGCCCGCGCTCCGGGCGCGGGCGCGGACGCTGTTCGCGCGCGTACTCGATTCGCCCGGCGGCGGGATCCGTATCCAGACGATCCACGGTTTCTGCCAGAGCCTGCTCGCCGCCTTCCCGGTCGAGGCGGGGCTGGTGCCCGGCTTCCGCCCGATCGAGGCGCGCGAGGAAGCGGTGATGGCGCGCGATGCGCTCGCCGAGATGCTCGTCGCCGCCGAAACCGAGGGCCGCGACGCGCCGGTCGCGACGGTCGGCGCGCTGAGTTTGCGGCTGGGCGAGGGCGAGGCGGAGAAATTCCTGCTCGCTTGCGCGCGCGCACCCGCGGCGATGGCCGAGTTGCCGATGGGGGAAGGTGTGCGGCCCTTCATCCGCCGGGCGCTCGATTTGCCGCAGGGTGAGATCGAGGCGGAGATCACCGCCGCATGCAGCGATGTTGCGTTCGATACCGACTCGGTCGCGCGGCTTGCGGCAGCCAACCGCGCCTGGGGCACCGCGACGGGCGGCAACCATGCCGATGTCGCCGAATGCTGGGTCGAGGCCGACCCTGCGATGCGCGCGCGGATGCTCGGCGATCTGATCGGCGTGCCCTTCACCGCGAAGCGCGAGCCGCGCAAATATTCGCCCAAGCTGCTTGCCGCCGATCCGGAATATGCCGATCTCGCGGTCGAGATCGGCGAGGCGTGCGCACACCTTCTGGGCCTGCGCGAGCGCGCGGCTTACGCCGATCTGCTCGCCGATGCGCTGTCGGTCGGGCGCGATTATGCGGTGACCTACGAGCGCGCGAAACGCCGCCTCGGCGCGGTCGATTTCGACGATCTGATCCGCGCGACGATCAGCCTGCTCGGCCAGCCGGGGATGGGCGAATGGGTGCGCTACAAGCTCGACCAGGCGACCGACCATGTGCTGATCGACGAGGCGCAGGACACCAATCCCGCGCAATGGGCGATCATCCATGCGCTGGTCGAGGAGTTCTTCGCGGGCGAGGGCGCGCAGGATGCGCGCGTCCGCACGCTGTTCACCGTCGGCGATTTCAAGCAGGCGATCTTCGGCTTCCAGGGGACGCACCCGCTCTATTTCGCCGCCGCCGAGAAGAAGCTCGGCACGCTCGCACGCGACGCGTGGGAGGCCGATGACGAGCAGCGCCGCCAGACCGGCACGATGCGCGCGCGGCCGTGGCACCGGCTGTCGCTGACGCAATCGTTCCGCTCGACGCGGCCGGTGCTCGAATTCGTCGATGCGGCGATCGAGGCGCTGCCCGAGCCCGGGCTCGGCGCGATCGCCGACCGCGAGGTGCATGCGAGCGAAGTGCCGGGGCCGGGCACCGTTACGCTGTGGCCATTGGTCGTCGCGGGCGGCAGCGACGAGGATGAGGAGAGCTGGATCTCCGATTCGACGCGCGAGCTCGCGCGGCAGATCGCGCGGACGATAAAGGGCTGGATCGGCACGCTGATGCTCGAGAGCAAGGGGCGGACGCTGCGGCCCGAGGACATCATGATCCTCGTCAAGCGCCGCGGCGAGCTCGCCTCGCTGATCGTCGCGCGGCTCTATGCCGAGGGCGTGCCCGTTGCGGGGGTCGATCGGTTGCGGCTCAACGCGCCGCTGTCGGTGCAGGATCTGCTCGCCGCGATCCGCTTCGTGCTGCAGCCGGCCGACGATCTGTCGCTTGCCGCGCTGCTCGTCTCGCCGCTGATCGGGTGGAGCCAGGAGCGGCTGATGCTCGCCGCGCCGCCGCGCACCGGGAGCCTGTGGCGGCATATCTCAACCACCGAACCGCGCGAGGATATCGCGCCGCTGTTCGCGATGCTGGCGCGCGCCGACATCGCGACGCCCTACCAGTTTCTAGAGGAACTGCTGTCGGGGCCGCTCGGCGCGCGGCGCAATCTCGTGCGGCGGTTGGGACAGGAAGCGCGCGATCCGATCGAGGAATTGCTCAGCGCCGCGCTCGATTTCGAATCGCTGGGGACGCCGTCGCTGCAGCGCTTCCTCGACTGGTTCGATCGTGGCGAGGTCGAGATCAAGCGCGATCCGTCGGCGCCGCTCGATGCGGTGCGCGTGATGACGGCGCATGGCGCCAAGGGGCTGCAGGCGCCGCTGGTCATCCTCGCCGATGCTGCGGTCGATCCGACGCGCTCGCCGCGCTCGACGCTCAACTGGCGCGCCGACGACATGGCGAACGAACTGCCCGTCATCCGCCCGCGCAAGGGCGAGGCGACCGGGCCGCTCGCCGTCTTGGTCGAGGAAACCGCGGCGCGCGATCTCGAGGAGCATTGGCGGCTGTTCTATGTCGCGGCGACGCGCGCCGAGGAGCGGCTGGTGATCGCCGGGTCGGTCGGGCCGCGCGCACAGGGGATCGCGCCCGAGCAGAGCTGGTACGCCGCGGCCGACCGCGCGATGACCGCGCTCGGGATAGCGGGCGAGGGCGCGCGCGACTTTGCCGGGCGCGAGCCGCAGCGTCCTGTCGCGCCCGATCGCCGTGCGGCACGTGGGAGCACCGTGGCCGAGCCGGTTCCCGATTGGGCGCTGCGCCCCGCGCCGCAGGAAGCCCGCCCGCCGCGTCCGCTCGCGCCGTCGTCGCTTGGCGAGGATGCGGTCGCCGATGCGCCGCCGACGCCTGCCATGCGCGCGGCGGCCGAGCGCGGGCGGCTGATCCATGCGCTGTTCGAACGCTTGCCGGCGGTCGCGCCCGAGCTGCGGGCCGAGGCGGCGGATCGCTGGCTTGCGCAGGCGGGCGCGGTCGAGGAGGCGAAGGCGCGCGCGCGGATCATCGCGCCGGTGCTGGCGGTGCTCGACGATCCGGCGCTGGCCGAGCTGTTCGGCCCGACCGCGCTGGCCGAGGCGCCGATCGCCGCGGTGCTGCGCGACGGGTTCGTCGTTTCGGGGACGGTCGACCGGCTGCTCGTCACGCCCGAGCTGATCCGCGTGGTCGATTTCAAGACCGGGCGCGCGGTGCCGGCGGGGCTCGCCGACGTGCCCGCCTATCATCTCAAGCAGATGGCGGCCTATGTGGCCGCGCTCGCGGTGATCTTCCCGCAGCGCCGCGTCGAGGCGGCTTTGCTCTATACCAGCGGGCCTACGCTGCACGCGTTGCCCGACGACCTGCTGGCTGTACACAAGCCAGGCTTTGCGGGGGTGGAGCAAAGCTAGCAGTCGTGCGCTTGAGTGTGCTGCGTGCGCATCCTATCTCTGCGTTCACACGAAGGAGTTTTCACCATGGCGACCAAAAAGATCACCGACGCGAGCTGGGAAGCCGACGTCACCAACGCAACCGGTCCGGTGCTGGTCGATTTCTGGGCGGAATGGTGCGGCCCGTGCAAGATGATCGGGCCGAGCCTCGAGGAAATCTCCGAGGAACTGGGCGAGAAGGTGACGATCGCCAAGCTCAACATCGACGACAATCCCGATGCGCCGGGCAAGTACGGCGTGCGCGGGATCCCGACGATGATCCTGTTCAAGAACGGCGCGCCCGCCGCGACCAAGGTCGGCGCCGAGCCCAAGGGCCGGTTGAAGGCCTGGCTCGAGGGCGAGCTCGCCTAAGTTGCTATCGCGGGTTAGGCTGTTAGCGCGTTGAAACGATAGCCTTTCCCGGATACTTTCCCGCCAGTGCGTGAGACCCACGCGCTGGCGGAGGCATGTCATGAGCATAGCGAAACGCGTGAGCTCGCCGGTTGTAGCGGCCCTCTTGCTTGGCGGGTGCGCGACCGTGTCGCACGGCACCCGGCAGACCCTCGACGTTCGCTCGCAGCCGCCTGGCGCCGATGTGAGCACGTCGATCGGGGTCAGCTGCATCACGCCGTGCACGCTGACGCTCAAGCGCAAGACCGGCTTCGTCGCGACGCTTCGCAAGCCTGGCTATAAGCCGATCGAAGTCACGGTCAGCAGTGTCGATACCGAACGGCCGGGGGCTGCCGCCCGCAGTGCGCTGACCACCGGCCTGGTCGGTTATCTCGTCGATCGCGGCAACGGGGCGTTGCGCGAGCTCAAGCCCAACCCGATCGACGTGACGTTGACGCCCGAGGCGACGCCGCACCCCTGACGGCAGACGCCTTATGCGGGCGCGAGGATCTGGCCGATCCGCGGGAAATGCACCGCAACGCGCCCGACGTGCGGATCCTCGCGCAGCACGACGATCTCGCGCGGCGTCAGGCGCACGAGCGCGCCGCTTACCGCATCCGCGCCAGGGTCTTCGGTTCGAACGGTGACGCTCTGGCTGGCCGTGAAGCCGCTGTCGGGCTCGATCAGTTCGATCGCGGTCGGTTCGGCATCGCGCGCGATCGCCAGCGCTTCGGCCGCGGACAGGTCGGTCGGCGTGCCATGACCGATCGCGGTGATGCGCTCGAACCAAGCGGCGAGATGCGGGAGGCGGGCCGTGCGCGCGTCCTTCATCCCGAAATTGCCGTGGAACCACAGGTTCATCGCCGCCGCGCAATCGGCATAGCCGGGCGCGTCGCCGCCGAGGAAGGCGCGCCCGTCGCTCAGCGCATCATCAAGCCGCGCGAGCCAGCCGGTGAATTGCGCGAGCAGATGCGGCGCGGCCTTGGCGATGCGGTCGCGATCGAAGCCGAACAGTTTCTTGCGGTCATCGAAGAAGGCGTCGGGGATCCGGTCGAGGAACGGCGCCATCGCCGAGCCGACCGCCTGGCTGAAGGTCGCGCCGCCCGCCTGCAGCGCGAGCACCGCGTGCAAGCGGCCGAGCGGGGCGGGGAACAGGCTCGGGCCGGGCAGCGCGGCCTCGATCGCCTCGATCGCGATCGCGGTGTCGCAATAGATGTCGGCGCCGATCTGCAGCACCGGCGTCTTGCGATAGCCGCCGGTGAGCGGGGTGAGGTCGGGCTTGGGCGCGATGTCGGGGATGATCACCGAGCGCCACGCCGCGCCCTTGATGCCGAGCGCGATCCGCAGGAGCTCGCTATACGGCGAGCGCGGATAATGGTGGAGGATGATCTCGGACATCGTGGCTCTCCTGCTGTGTTTTATCTTTTATCGTTGGTGCTCCCCGGCGAAGGCCGGGGCCCAGTTGCGGGCGGTTGATCGTCGTACGCTGCCCCGCCCTCAAGACCTTCGCGACTGGGCCCCGCCTCCGCCGGGGGAGCCTTAGCTGCGATAATCCGCGTTGATCGAGATGTAGCCATGCGTCAGGTCGCACGTCCAGACCGTTGCGCTGCCCTCGCCCAGGCCGATATCGACGCCGATCTCGATGTCCTGCCCCTTGAGATGCGCGGCGACTGGCGCCTCGTCATAGCCGACCACCGCGAGGCCGCCCTGCGCGACCTGCGTATCGCCGAAGCGGATCGCGAGGCTGTCGCGCTCGGCGGGTTCGCCGGCCTTGCCGACCGCCATCACGACGCGGCCCCAATTGGCGTCCTCACCCGCGATCGCGGTCTTGACCAGGGGCGAGTTGGCGATGCTGAGCGCGATCGTCCGGGCGCTGGCGTCGCTCTCCGCGCCCGTCACGGCGATCTCGATGAACTTGGTCGCGCCTTCGCCGTCGCGCACGACGAGATGCGCGAGCTGGAGGCACAGGTCGGACAAGGCCGCACGGAAGGCGTCGGCGCCGGCATCCTCGGCATCGCTGAGCGGTGTATTGCCCGCCTTGCCGGTCGCGAAGGCGAGCACGCTGTCGCTGGTCGAGGTGTCGCTGTCGACGGTGATGCACGAGAAGCTCGCGCGGTTCGCCTCGCTGAGTGCCGCCTGCAGGAAGGCGGGCTCGACCGCGGCGTCCGTGAAGATAAAGCCGAGCATCGTCGCCATGTCGGGCGCGATCATCCCCGAACCCTTGATGATGCCGACGAGCGTGACGGTACGTCCATCGACCACCGCGGTCGTCATCGCCGCCTTGGCGAAGGTGTCGGTCGTGCCGATCGTGTTGGTCGCCTCTTCCCACGAGCACGGCGCGGCGGAGAAGGCGGCGTCGAGCCCGGCCTCGGCCTTGTCGATCGGCAGCGGCACGCCGATCACGCCGGTCGAGGCGACGAAGATATCGGACGGCTGGCAGCCGAGCTGCCCCGCCGCGCGTGCCGCGATCACTTCGACTGCAGCGCGGCCGCGCGCGCCAGTAAAGGCGTTGGCGTTGCCGGCATTGACCACAATCGCGCGCGCCTGGCCGAGCACGAGCGCGGCGCGGCACCATTCTACCTCGGGCGAGGGGCATTTGCTCTGCGTCAGCACGCCCGCGACGCTGGTGCCCGGATCGAGCGTGATGAAAGTCAAATCGGTGCGCTCCCACGCCTTGTAGCCGGCACGCGCGACATGCGGCGTGACGCCGGCGATCTGCGGCAAAAGCGGGAAGGGGCGGGCGAGCGGGGAGCGCGGGCTGGTCATGCTTCGCTCATAGATGCGCGGCCGCAGCGACGCAAAGGGCGAGCTGCCGCCAAGCCCGATTGAGCAGTATCGCGGGTGATCCGCGCCAAGCCCCTGACGAAGCGCGAAAAAGCCGGGCGCGATCGGTTCGTCGGACCACCGCACCGTTTCGTCGCACCCGTCACGGTCTGCCTTGATGCTGCCCGGTCCGCCGCGACTGATCGCGATCGCCCCCTTTCGGAGTTTCGATCATGCGCTTGATCCTGCTGACGTGCCTTGCCCTGACGACCACGGCCTATGCAGGCGGTGCGACCGCGCAGCAGCCCATGCCCGGCGCGCCGCGCGGCGATGGCCCGCCGGATCGTCGCGGGCCCGTCCGCAGCAAGTTGTTCGTCAGCCCGATGGGCGAGCCGGTCCGTGCGGAGGCAAACGGCGTCGATCCCGAGACGCGCTGGTTCGAGACCGCCGACACCAATCATGACGGGATCCTCACCCCCGCAGAATTCACGGCGGATGCGATGCGGTTCTTCGCGGTGCTCGATCGCGGGCATGACGGCGAGATCGATCCCGACGATATCGAGTTCTACGAATCCGAGCTTTTGCCCGAAGTTCGCGTCGGCGGTGGTCCTGGTGGCGGTGGGGCCCCGCGCGGCGGAGGTGGCGGCGGGCGCGGCGGTGGTCGGCGCGGCGGAGGAATGGGCGGGGGCGGCATGGGCGGCGGTGGCATGGGTGGTGGCGGTATGGGAGGCGGCGGTATGGGCGGCCCGCCTGGCGGCGGCGGCGGCGAGGGCGGCGACGGCGAAGCGGCTCGGCCGATGCGCCAATTCGACAATTCGAAGGCCGGTGCCGCCCGCTATGGCCTGTTCGACTATCCCGAGCCGATCACGCCGATGGACACCAATTTCAACCGCGGCATCAGCCCGGCCGAGTTCGAGGCCGCTGCCGATAAGCGCTTCGCCATGCTCGATTCGAAGAATGTCGGCGTGCTGCGCTTGAAGGATTTGCCGCGCGTCTCGGCTGAGAGCTTCGCGCGGCCGCACCCCCCAGGCGGTCCACGGCCGGGTGGCCCACGCCCGGTTCGCGACGACGAGTAAGCGCGCGCCGTGCTGGGGGAGGGGAAACGCCGCGAAGCGGTGATGATCGTGGTCTGCGCGTACTGGGGATCGCCGTGATCCTGCTGCTGAGCATCGGGATCGCGACGGTGCGCGATTCGCCTGCGGACTGGGATGCGGATTCGCCGCGCGACCGCGCCAAACCGGTCGCGCCCGCCTACCGCCCGTCGTCGGCTCAGCCTGAGGCGGAGCCGCCCTCTCCGCACGGCGCGATCCCGATCGGCGGAGCCGCCGAATGGATCACCGCCGATGATTATCCTGCCGCGGCGCTCGCGCGGAACGAGCAGGGCAAGGTCGGTGTCGAGCTGGCGATCGGCGATACCGGTAGCATCGTCGCGTGCCGCATCAGCGAGAGCAGCGGCCACGAGTCGCTCGACCAGGCCGCGTGCCGCGCGCTGCGCAGCCGCGCGCGCTTCGCCCCGGCGCGCGATGCGAACGGCACGCCGATTGCCGCGACCTGGCACCGCAATGTCGTCTGGCGCCTTCCGTCCTGATCGGTAATGGAGGCGCGAGTCGCTGGACGTGCGCGCGGTTAGTCCCTAGATCGCGCGGAGCCATGCCGTTTCTGCTGCTTCTCTCTGCCCTCCTGACCGCGCTCACCGGCGTGGTGAGTGGCGTGCGACCGGTCGAGATCAGCGCGCAATGCCCGCTGGCCGCCGCGCAGACGCAGCGTCTAGCAGTTGCGGTCGCGCCGTTCGTGTTGGGCCATCGGCATCTGCTCGGCGCGTTTGGGCTCACCGACAGCTTTGCGCTTGCCGATTCGCTGCCCGCGCTGCTGTCGGCCGCGCCGCGGCTGTATCTGGATCGCCCACGGGCTTGATCCGGCGGCGCTGATCGCGCTCGCCAGCTCTCATCCTATTCTGCGCAGCCTTCGTGCGCGCGCTCTTATCGTACAGGAATTGCCCATGTTCGGTGGCCTCGCCAAAACGCTCTTCGGTTCGTCCAACGACCGCTATGTCAAATCGCTCGGTGCGATCGTTACCAAGATCAACGATTTCGAGCCCGTCATCTCGGCGATGTCCGACGAGGACCTCTCGGCCCAGACGCTGCGCTTCCGCGAGCGGCTTGCCGCCGACGAGAAGCTCGACGACCTGCTCCCCGAAGCCTTCGCCACGGTGCGCGAAGCCGCCAAGCGCGCGCTCGGCCAGCGGCATTACGACGTGCAGATGATCGGCGGCATCGTGCTCCACCGCGGCGAGATCGCCGAGATGCGCACCGGCGAGGGCAAGACGCTCGTCGCGACGCTTGCCACCTATCTCAACGCGCTGCCGGGCAAGGGCGTCCACGTCATCACGGTCAACGACTATCTCGCTGCGCGCGATGCCGGCTGGATGGCGCAGGTCTATAATTTCCTCGGGCTGACGGTCGGCGTGATCGTTCCGAACCTGTCGGACGAGCAGCGCCATGCCGCTTATGCCGCCGACATCACCTACGGCACGAACAACGAGTTCGGCTTCGATTATCTGCGCGACAACATGAAGTACGACCGCGAATCGATGGTCCAGCGGCCGTTCGCGATGGCGATCGTCGACGAGGTCGATTCGGTGCTGATCGACGAGGCGCGCACGCCGCTGATCATCTCGGGCCCGACCGACGACAAGTCCGATCTGTATCGCTCGGTCGATCTCGTCGTGAAGCAGCTCGCGGCCGAGGATTACGAGAAGGACGAGAAGCAGAAGTCGATCATCCTCACCGAGGACGGCACCGAGAAGGTCGAGCGGATGCTCGAGGATGCCGGGCTGCTCGAGGGCGCCAACCTCTACGATTTCGAGAACACGCAGGTGGTCCACCACCTCAACCAGGCGCTGCGCGCCAACATGATGTTCAAGGCCGACACCGATTACATCGTCAAGGACGGCAAGGTCATCATCATCGACGAGTTCACCGGTCGCATGATGGACGGGCGCCGCTGGTCGGATGGCCTGCACCAGGCGGTCGAGGCCAAGGAAGGGGTCGACATCGAGCCCGAGAACCAGACGATGGCCTCGATCACCTTCCAGAACTATTTCCGCATGTACCCCAAGCTCGCGGGCATGACCGGCACCGCGGCGACCGAGGCGGCCGAATTCTACGACATCTACAAGATGAACGTGGTGACGATCCCGACCAATGTCGGCGTCAAGCGCGTCGATGAGGAAGACGAATTCTACAAGGACACCGCCGACAAGTTCGCGGCGATCGCCAAGAAGATCAAATATCACGCCGATCTCGGCCAGCCGGTGCTGGTCGGCACGGTGTCGATCGAGAAGTCCGAGCTGCTCAGCGACTTCCTCGTCAAGGAAGGCGTCGAGCATGCCGTGCTCAACGCACGCCAGCATGAGCGCGAGGCGCACATCGTCGCGCAGGCCGGCCGCGCCGGCGCGGTGACGATCGCCACCAACATGGCGGGCCGCGGCACCGACATTCAGCTCGGCGGCAATCTCGAATTCCTCGTCAATGACGAGCTGTCCGAGATGCCCGAAGGCCCCGAGCGCGACGCCGCGATCGCGAAGATCAAGGAACAGATCGCTGCCGAGAAGGCAGCGGTGCTCGCCGCGGGCGGGCTGTTCGTGCTCGGCACCGAGCGCCACGAAAGCCGCCGCATCGACAACCAGCTGCGCGGCCGCTCGGGTCGTCAGGGCGATCCCGGCCTGTCGCGCTTCTATCTCAGCCTCGACGATGACCTGCTGCGCATCTTCGGGCCGGACACGCTGTTCGCCAAGATGATGCGCAACAATATCGGCGATGGCGAGGCGATCGGCAGCAAGTGGCTGTCGAAGGCGATCGAGACCGCGCAGAAGAAGGTCGAGGCGCGCAACTACGACATCCGCAAGCAGGTCGTCGAATATGACGACGTGATGAACGACCAGCGCAAGGTGATCTACGAGCAGCGCGCCGACATCATGGACGCCGACACGGTCGGCGACGTGGTCGAGGACATGCGTGCGGAAACGGTCAACACGATCGTCGGCGGCGCCTGCCCTCCGGGCACCTACCCCGAGCAGTGGAACATCGAGGGGATGAAGGCGCAGCTCGCCGAGACGCTCAACCTCGAACCGCAGATCGAGGCATGGCTCGAGGAAGAGGCGATCGACCCCGAGATCATCGAGAGCCGCGTCCAGGCGATGGCCGACGAGATGATCGCGGAAAAGGCGGCATCGCTCGATCCCGACACCTGGGTTCGCGTCGAGAAGTCGATCCTGCTGCAGAATCTCGACCATCACTGGAAGGAGCATCTGGCGACGCTCGATGCCTTGCGCCAGGTCGTGCATCTGCGCGCGTACGCGCAGAAGACGCCGATCAACGAGTATAAGCAGGAAGCGTTCTCGCTGTTCGAGCGGATGCTCGCCAACATCCGCGAGGACGTGACGCGCACGATCGCGTTCGCGCAGTTCCAGCTCGAGCAGGCGCCCGACCTGCCGACGCTGCCCGACTTCATCACGCAGCATTTCGACCCGTTCACGGGTGAGGACGACACCTACGACCAGGACGGCGCGTCGTCGGGGCACATCACGACGCGGCTTGCGCCGCTGTCGATCCCGCAGCCCGATGGCAGCGAGATCGGGCAGGACCCGGCGCAGTGGGAGAGCACGGTCAGCCGCAACGCGCCGTGCCCATGCGGGTCGGGGCGCAAGTACAAGCACTGCCACGGCGCGGTGTGAGCGCCATTCCGACGCGGTGACGCGAAGTCGCCGCGTCGGGAACGATTGTCGAAGGCTCGGGTTTGTTTCCCCACACCAGGGAGACGACCATGAGCGACAAATACACCGAAACCCCGAACGTTACCGTCATCGAGCGCAAGGGTGGCGGCGGGGCCGCGATCTTTATCGGGTTGGTGCTGCTGGTCGCCGTCGTCGTCGGGGCGTTCTACCTCTTCAATCGCAGCCAGAACGACAACATCCGCACCGACGCGATCTCGGGCGCAGCGGACAAGGTCGGCGATAGTGCGAAGAAGATCGGTGACAGCGCGTCGAAGGCGACCGACGAGGCGGCTAAGTAAGGGCCGCCTCTCACCCAGCGTCACCCCGGCCTTGTGCCGGGGCCCACCGTGCCGCGCGCGCAACTACGGCAGTTTGCGCTGCGCGGTGGACCCCGGCACAAGGCCGGGGTGACGGCGTGGGGGAGTGGGCCTAGCGCAGGCAGGCGTCCAGGCCGTCGTTCCGAACCACGCCTACGCGGCGCGCGATCGTGTTGCCGTGGCGGCGCGTGAAGCCGCGTGGCGCAACCGCCGCGCGCTTCTTGGGGAGCGGCAGGACCGCCGCGATGCGGCCGGCCTCGTCGGGTGACAGGCGCGAGGCGTCATGGCCGAAATAGCGGTGCGCCGCTGCATCGACGCCGTAGGTGCCGATCCCCGTCTCGGCGACGTTGAGATAGACCTCCATGATCCGGCGCTTCCCCCAGATCGTCTCGATCAGCACGGTGAAATAGGCCTCGAGCGCTTTGCGCGGATAGCCGCCGCCCTGGATCAGGAAGACGTTCTTCGCGGTCTGCTGGCTGATCGTCGAGCCGCCGCGGATCCGCCCGCCGCGCGCGTTGCGCACCATCGCCGTCTCGATCGCGATGAAGTCGAAGCCGTGATGCGTGCAGAAGCGTGAGTCCTCGCCGGCGATGGCGGCGCGCGGCATGTTGCGGTCGATGTCCGACAGCGGGCGCCAGGTCTTGTCGATGCCGTGCCCGCCGAGCGCATCGCCGATCATCGTCAGCGTGATCGGCGGCGGGACGAAGCGATACACCACCACCATCAGGACCGAGATCAGCACGAAGCCGAGCACCAGCCGGACGATCCAGCCGAGCGTCCACCCAATCACGCCGCGCCGCGACGCGCTGCGAGGTCTGGGAAAAGGGGCGGCGCGGGATTGCCTGAAGTCGCTCATCCCTGCGTCTTAGGGCGCGGTGGTCAGCGCTGTCCACCACGTGCCGCAAGCACCGCTTCGGCAGCGGCGCGGCCGGTCGCATAGGCGCCGTGCGCGGTCGAGAAATCGTGCCGCGAACAGGCCTCGCCGGCGAAGAACAGGCGATCATCGACCGGAGCGGCGAGCACCGCACGTTGGCCTGCTGCACCGACGCGGGCGTGCGAATAGCTGCCGTGGATATGCGGTGCGTGCCGCCAGCGCGTGCGGGCGAGCGGGGTCAGTTTGGCGCGCCAGTCGCCGCCGAGCAGCGCCACCAGTTCGCCGATCGCAAACTCTTCGGCAGCACGGTCGTCCTTGTCTTCGAGCATCTCCGCACAGTCGCCGCCGATAAAGCCCTCGATCAGCGGCGTGCCGAACGGCGCGAGGCGGTAGCTGGCGGTGCAGGCGCTGTGCGGATCGCCGATGAGGTGGCCGTTGGGCGGCAGATCGGCGTCGGTGACGTGGAGGAAGATCTTGTCGGCGAGCCCCAGCGGCAGATCGGCGGCGGCGGCATGCTTGGCGGGAAGCGGGGGATCGAAGCGGATCGCTTCGCGCGCGAGCACAGTGGTCGGCACGGCGACGATGACGTGGCGTGTTTCGAGCGTTCCGCGGTCGGTCTCGACGCGGATCGTCGTGCCGCGGTGGTCGATGCGCGTGACCACGGTTTGGAGCTGTAGCGGCAGGCCGTGCGCATGCCGGGCGACGAGTGTGCCATAGCCTTGCTCGACCGCCCAATTGTCGTCGGTGGCGGCGTCTTCATACGCTGCCCAGTCGTGCAGCGAGACTTCCGACAGAGGTGCGCCATTGGCATAGCCCGATATCGCGTCGATCATCGGGCGCCACGGATCGTTGGTGGCGATGAACTCGCTGAGCGGGCGGTCGGGGCCACCAAGCGCTGAATGCGCGGCGGTGTCCCAGCGGTCCCAGGCGGCGTGATAGGCATCCTGCTCGTCACGCGGGAAACCGAGGTTGCGCCATTGGCTACCCCAATTGGAGGGGCTGCGATCGACGGTGAGGCCGTAGTGGCCGGCGAGCTTGGTCCAGGGGTTGCGCCTGGCGGAGTGGAGCCAGCCGCAGCCGTAATCGACCGTTATGCTCGCCGGCCTACGCAGGGGTGCGTCAGCAGCTGGGAGGTCCAGCGCCACGCTATGCGCGCGGCCACCGATGCGGTCCCCCGCCTCCAGCAGCAGCACATCGAGCCCCGCATCGTGCAACACACGTGCCGCGGCGATGCCAGCGGCGCCGGCACCGACGATGATCGCATCGGCACCGGCCATAGTCTTACGCTGCGACGAGCATCCGCTGGTCGCCGGCGATCCGCATCATCGCCTTTTGCAGCTTCTCGAATGCCCGCACCTCGATCTGGCGGACGCGCTCGCGCGAGACGCCGTAAACCTGCGACAGCTCTTCGAGCGTCTTGGGTTCGTCGGTCAGGCGGCGCTCGGTCAGGATGAACTGCTCGCGCTCGTTGAGATCCTCCATCGCCGCGGTCAGCATCGAGTGGCGGACGTCGGCCTCCTGCGCTTCGGCGACGACGGTGTCCTGCAGCGGGGCGTCGTCCTGCAGCCAATCCTGCCACTGGCCGTCGCCATCCTCACGCATGGGCACGTTGAGCGAGGTGTCGCCGCCCATCGCCATGCGGCGGTTCATGCTGGTCACTTCGGCCTCGGTCACGCCGAGATCCTTGGCGATCTTGGCGAGATGCTCCGGCGAGAGATCGCCATCCTCGAACGCGTCGAGCTTGGACTTCATCCGGCGCAGGTTGAAGAACAGCTTCTTCTGCGCGGCGGTGGTGCCCATCTTCACGAGGCTCCACGAGCGCAGGATGAATTCCTGGATCGACGCGCGGATCCACCACATCGCATAGGTGGCGAGTCGGAAGCCGCGATCGGCCTCGAACTTCTTAACGCCCTGCATCAGGCCGATATTGCCTTCTGAGATCAGCTCGCTGACCGGCAGGCCGTAGCCGCGATAGCCCATCGCGATCTTCGCCACGAGTCGCAGATGCGAGGTGACGAGCTGCGCGGCAGCGTCGGTGTCGCCATGCTCCTCGAAGCGCTTGGCGAGCATATATTCCTGCTCGGGCGCGAGGATCGGGAATTTCTTGATCTCGGAGAGGTAGCGATTGAGGCTCGCTTCGCCACCGAGGGCGGGAATCGTCGCGGGGACGTTGCTGCGGGCTGCCATGATCGTGTCTCCCTTTAATAGGTCGGGTGCCGTGAAACGCGGACGCCAGGCCGAATGCTATACCAAGAGGCCGCTGAACAGTTCCTGCATGTCAGCAGGCATTTCGCTGTCGAACGCCAAAGCGTTACCATTCACCGGATGAATGAACCCCAAACGGGCGGCGTGCAACGCCTGACGTCGGAAACCCAAGGTTTCCAGAAGCGCCTTGTGGCCTTGCTTTGTTCTACCGTAGACCGGGTCGCCGATCAAGGGATGGCCGAGCGAGGCCATGTGCACGCGGACCTGATGCGTGCGCCCCGTCTCCAGCCGACATTCCACCAGCGCGCCCCCGTTCAACCGCTCAAGCGTAGTATAGTGGGTGACGGCGCGTTTCCCGCCGGGGACGATCGCTATTTTCTTGCGGTTCGACGGCGAGCGCGCGAGCGGGGCGTCGACCGAGCCGGCAGTGGGGTTAGGGCGGCCCGATACCATCGCCTTGTAGCGGCGGTCGATCGAGTGATCGTGGAACTGGCGGGCGAGGCCCTCATGCGCGCGGTCGGTCTTGGCGGCGACCATCAGCCCCGACGTGTCCTTGTCGATTCGGTGGACGATCCCTGGGCGGGCGACGCCGCCGATCCCCGACAGATTGCCCGCGCAATGGTGCAGCAGCGCGTTGACGAGCGTTCCGTCGGCATTGCCGGCGGCGGGGTGGACGACGAGTCCGGCCTGCTTGTCGATCACGATGAGGTGGTCGTCCTCGAACACGACGTTGAGCGCGATGTCCTGCGCTTCGTTGGTCGAGGGCGTCGCTTCGGGAACGGCGACGACGTACAGCCCTCCGGCAACCGCCTTGCTCGACGGGTCGCTCACCACCGTGCCGCGTGGATCGGTGACCGCGCCACCGGCGATCAGCGCCTTGAGCCGTTCGCGCGAAACCTCGGGCAGCGCGTCGGCGAGCGCGCGGTCGAGCCGGAGGCCTAACGCCTTTTCGGACACGCGCGCTTCGATGGTGACGACCCCCCGGTTCATGACTAGAATCTGGGAATGGCGATGGAAATTTCAAGCACTCTCCTGGCGGGACTGCTAAACGAGGCGCAATTATCGCCGACGCGCGAGATTTGCGGGCTGCTGTTCGGCACCGCCGATCGGATCGACACAGCGCAAGCCTGTCCCAACGTCGCGCCCGACCCGAGTCGGCATTTCGAGATCGATCCTGCGGCGCTGTTCGCCGCGCACCGGGCGGTGCGCACTGGTGGGACAGCGGTGATCGGGCATTACCATTCGCATCCCTCGGGTGTCGCCAACCCTTCCGCACGCGATGCGGAGGGCGCGATGGGGGACGATGCGCTGTGGCTGATCGTGACGGCGGGCGAGGCACGGCTGTGGCAAACCCGGCTGCCCGGCACGTTCGTCGCGGTCGAGTATAGCGCGGTCGCCACGCCCGACTGAGCGCGCCGCGCGGTCAGGCCTTGTACAGCGCCTCGAGCCGCGTGCCGTAGACCGCCTTCAGTACGTGCCGCCGGATCTTGAGGCTCGGCGTCATCTGCTCGTTCTCGATCGCGAAGGGTTCGTCGGCGAGGACGAAGCGGCGGATGCGCTCGGTCACCGCGAGTTCCTTGTTCACGCGCTCGACCGCATGGCCCAAGGCGGTGCGATATTCGCTATTCTCGGCCAGCCGCGCGAAGTTGCAGGCATTGCCCTCGCGTGCGCACCATTGCTGGGTCCACTCCGAATCGGGGACGATCACCGCGACCATGTACGGCCGCCGATCGCCGAACAGCATCGCCTGCGCGATCTCGGGCTGGAGCGTGAGCATCCCCTCGACCTTTTGCGGCGCGACATTCTCGCCCTTGTCGTTAACGATGATGTCCTTCTTGCGATCGGTGATCTGGATCCGGCCGTTCGCGTCGATCACGCCGATGTCGCCGGTATGCAGCCAGCCGTCCTGGAGCACGCGCGCGGTCTCGGCCGGGTTGCGCCAATAGCCGTGCATGACGAGCTCGCCGCGAACCAGGATTTCGCCATCGTCGGCGATGCGCACTTCGGTATCGGGCATCGGCGGGCCGACCGTGTCCATCTTCAGTCCGGCCTTGGGGCGGTTGCACGAGATCACCGGCGCGGTCTCGGTCTGGCCATAGCCTTGCAGGACGGTGATACCGACCGCTTCGAAAAAGGTGCCGACCTCGGGCGTGAGCGGTGCGCCGCCCGATACCAGCGCCTTGATCCGCCCGCCGAAGCGCTGCTGGATCTTGGGGCGCAAGGTGGCGCCGAGCAGGAAATCCATCGGCTTGTCGAGCAACCCGGCCTTGCCCGCGGCTTTCTTGCCGCCGAGCGCCTGCGCGCGGCCGAGCAGATAGGTCGAGAGCTTGCCCTGCTTCTCGACCGCCTTGGTGATCCGCGTGCGGAGCAGTTCGAACAGCCGCGGCACGACGATCATCATCGTCGGGCGGACCTCCTCGATATTGGCGGCGAGCTTGTCGAGCCCTTCGCTGTAATAGATCTGCGCGCCGAGCCCGATCGGGAAATATTGCCCGCCGGTATGCTCATAGGCGTGGCTGAGCGGGAGGAACGACAGGAAGATCTCGTCGTCCCAACCGAAATCCTCCGAGATGATCGTGCAGCAGCCCTGGACGTTGTGGAGGATCGCGCCGTGGTGCTGCATCACACCGCGCGGGGATCCGCCGGTGCCGCTGGTGTAGATGAGGCACGCGGTATCGTCGCGCTTGGCGGTCGCGGCGATGGTCGATGGCGCGGCGGCGTAGGTCGCGAGCAGGGCGTCCCACTGGTGGAATTCGAGCGCGCCCGATTGGTTGGCACGCAGGTCCTCGATTCCGATCACGATCTGCGCGGTGCTCGCGCGGATCGCGGCGGGAAGCAGCGTCTTGGCGAGCTTCGCGGTCGAGACGATCACCGCCTTGGCGCCCGAATTCTCGAGGATGTGGATGTGATCGCGTTCGGTGTTGGTGGTGTAGGTCGGCACGGTGATGCACCCCGCCGCCATGATCGCGAGATCGGCGATGCAGAATTCGGGGCGGTTTTCGCTGACCAGCATCACGCGGTCGCCGGGCGTGAGCCCGATCGCGTTGAGCGCTGCCGCCATGCTCGCGACCTGGTGCGCGGTTTCGGTCCAGCTGCGCGAGACCCAGCGGCCGCCCGCCTTATGCCACAGGAAGGGCGCGTCGCCCTTCTCGGTGGCGCGCGTGAGGAACATCGCGACGAGGTTGGGGAAATGTTCGAGGCGGCGGATGTCTGACATAGTCTCTCTCCCGAGGAGGGCGCGCCGTGTTCGGCTGCGGGGTAACGCTTTACTCGGCCGGACGGGGCAATGCGCCGGCGCGGATGATCTGCGTGGTCTGCCCGTCCTCGCGCACCGCGACACCTTCGCTGCGCGGATCGGCCGCGCCGACCCAGGCACCGTCGACGCGCTCGATCGCATTGGCTTTTAAACCCAACGGCGCGATTTGGATATGCTCACCGAGCGCCTGCAGCGCAGGGACCATTGCTTCGAGCTGCGTGCCCTTTTCGGCGACGGCATCGAGCTTTGGCGCATAGAGCAGGCCCATCGCGATCGCGTTCTGCGCGCTGAGCTTCCAGTCGAGCACGCCGACCAGCGCCTTCGCCACCTGCGCGATGATCGTCGACCCACCCGCCGCGCCGATCGCGATGCGGACCTTGCCGTCGGGGGCATAGACGATCGTCGGCGCCATCGAGCTGCGCGGACGCTTGCCGCCCTCGACGCGGTTGGCGACGAGATAGCCGTCCTTGGCGGGGACGAAGTCGAAATCGGTCAGCTCGTTGTTGAGCATCACGCCATCGACCGACAGGCCCGACCCGAAATAGCTTTCGATCGTCGTGGTGACCTCGGCGACGTTGCCCTTCCTGTCGACCGCGACGAGGTCGCTCGTGCCGGGAACGTCGGCATTGGGCGCGAGCGTGCGCGGCGGGGCGCCGGCCGGGGTGCCGGCGGCGATGCTCGTCATGCTGCGCTCGGGCGAGATCAGCGCCGAGCGCGATGCGAGATAGGCGGGATCGAGCAAGCCCTTGATCGGCACGGTGACGTGGTCGGGATCGCCAAGATACATGTCGCGATCGGCATAAGCGAGCCGCTCGGATTCGGCGAAGAGGTGCCAGGCGACGGGCGAATCCTTGCCGAGCCCCGCCATGTCGAAGCGTTCGAGCTGCTTGAGGATCATCAGCACCGCGGTGCCGCCCGACGACGGCGGCGCCATACCGCAGACCTTGTAGACGCGGTACATGATGCAGAGCGGTGCGCGCTCCTTGGCGCGGTAGCCGGCGAGATCAACGAGCGTCATTTTGGACGGGTTCTGCGCGGAGGTGTTGACCGCGGCGACGATCTTCTGCGCGACTGCGCCCTTGTAGAAATAGTCGGGGCCGTTCTTCGCGATCGCCGCGAACAACGCGGCCTGTTCGGGGCTCTTCAGCAGCGTGCCGACCGGTAGCGGCTTGCCGTCTGCCGCGAGGAAATGTCCACGCGCCCACGGATCGATATGCCGCCCGAAATTGGCGAGCCCGTTATGCAGCCGCGGGGTGATCGCGAAGCCATTTTGCGCGAGCTTGATTGCCGGGCCGAACAGCGTCGCCCAGGGCAGCTTGCCGTAGCGCTGATGCGCCAGCGCCATCATCCGCAGATTGCCCGGCACGCCGACGCTGCGCCCGCCGGGGATCGCCGCAAAGACGGGGAGCGGCTTGCCGTCGGGGCCGTAGAACCATTTCGGGTCGGCCGCCGCGGGGGCTGCTTCGCGTCCGTCGAAGCCGGCGATCGCGCTGGTCGCGGCATCGTGATGGAGCATGAAGCTACCCCCGCCGATCCCGCTATTCTGCGGCTCGACGACGTTGAGCACGAGCATCGTCGCGATCGCGGCGTCGGTCGCGCTGCCGCCCTTGCGCAGGATCTCGGCGCCGGCCGCGGCGGCGCGCGGGTCGGCGGCACTCACCATGCCGAGCGCGCGCGGCGGGGTGGGGGCGGGGCGTCTGGCCTCCGCGATTGTGGGCGTGATCAGCAGGAGCAGCGAGGCAACGAGCGGTCTGGTCATGATTCGACCGTAGCGCGCTGCGCCGCGCAGGCAAGAACGCGATCGGCCGAAGCGCGCTCTTCTTGCCGACCGAGGCGCGCTCAGGCGGCTTGCGTGCCGACCGCCTCGGTGACGGTCGCAAAGCCGTCGCGCGCGAGCCGCTTCGCAAGCCCGCGCAGGATCCGCTGTGCGAGGCCGGGGCCCTGATAGACCAGGGCAGTGTAGAGCTGCACCAGGCTCGCCCCGGCGCAGATGCGGGCATAGGCTTCGTCGGCGCTGTCGATCCCGCCCGCCGAGATCAGCGGCATCGCGCCGCCGGTCGCGCTGCGGAAATCGGCGAGCCGCTGGCGTGCGAGGCTCGCCAGCGGTGCGCCCGAGAGGCCGCCCGTCTCGCCGGCATGCGCCGAGCGCAACGCCGGGCGCGACACGGTCGTGTTGCTGACGATCAGCGCATCGACGTTATGCGCCGCCGCGGCGCGCGCGATGAAGTCGATCGCCGACGGGTCGAGATCGGGGGCAACCTTGAGGAACAGCCGCGGTCGCTCGATCGGCGCGCGACGCGCCTCGTCGGCGGCGGCGAGCACGTCGAGCAGTTCGTTGCCGTGCTGCAGGTCACGCAGGCCCGGCGTGTTGGGCGAGCTGATGTTGACCGTGACATAATCGGCGACCCGCGCCGCCGCGGCGACGCCGTGCGCATAATCGGCGACGCGGTCGGGCGCGTCCTTGTTCGCGCCGACGTTGATGCCGAGCACGCCGCGTCGCTTGGCTACGACCGCGCGCGGCAAAGCGGCGGCGATCCCGCCATTGTTGAAGCCCATGCGGTTGATCACCGCCCGGTCCTCGACCAGCCGGAACAGTCGCGGTTTGGGGTTGCCCGGCTGCGGCAGCGGGGTCAGCGTGCCGATCTCGACGCTGCCGAAGCCCAGGCCGAAGAACCCGTCGATCGCGCTGCCATTCTTGTCGACCCCCGCGGCGAGCCCGAGCGGGTTGGCGAAATCGAGCCCGGCGACATGGCTTCGCAGGCTTGCCGGCCCCTGGCTCAGCGCGACTCCAGCGCGACTTGCTCTCGCGAGCAGGGTCAGCGTGAGTTCGTGCGCGCGTTCGGCATCGAACGCGAAGAGCGCGGGGCGGAGCAGGGGGAACAGCATGGCGGCGTGATGGCAGCGCGGTGCGGCTGCGTCAAAGCGATAGCGCGGCCGTGCTCGCGTGCATGGCAACGCTACGGTGCGCGCGATCCGGCGAGTCTGTCCAATACTGTTGCCTGCGAATCAGGGTAGATGGAAGTGCGACCCGGAAAGCTCCAGATCGGAGCCTTCTCCCTCGGGCCGGTCAGTTTACTGGCCGGCCCGCTTTTCTTTGTCCGGTGAACGCGTTACGCTCGGCGCCCAAGAATAGGGGGGCGCATAATTGTGGGGGATGTTCGGCTGGACTATGCCGTTCCGGCAGCGGATCTGGCCGATTATGTCACGCTATTCTATGATTTTTCCGCCGACGTCGCGATCTTCGACGACGTCGAGCGCGCCGATAACGCGCAGATTCGCTTTCGTCTGTCGCCGGGTAGCGCGCGCTATCGCTTCGCCGACGGGACCGAGCAGGAATCGCCCGACTTCCACGTGATCGGGCCGACCAGCGGCGCGGTCCATGTCCATGCCGAGGGGCCGATCGCAGTATTCGGGATGGGGCTCACCGCGGTCGGCTGGGCGGCGATGATCGGGGTGGATGCATCGACGCTCGTCAACCGGGTGGTCGATGCCGGGCTCCTGTTCGGCGTTGGCCGGTTGCAGGTTGCCGCCGCCGCTTTGCGCAAGACCGAGGGGATCGCCGCGCGCGCCGCGGTCGGCGAGGGGCTGGTGCGCGATATCCTGCGCGGCGCAGACGGCCATTGCACGCTCGGCGCGATCTGGTTCGTGCGCCAGGTCGATGCGTGGCTGGCAGCGAGTCCGTCGCCCGAAATGGACGATCTGCTCGACACCACGCGTCTGTCGCGGCGGCAGGTCGAGCGCAAATGCAACGCGCTCTATGGTGCCCCGCCCAAATTGCTCGCGCGCAAATATCGCGCGTTGCGTGCCGCAGTGGCGATGGTGGCGGGGGACGAGACCGTCGGCGATGCGGTCGATCGCGGTTTTTACGACCAGTCGCACATGATCCGCGAGATCAAGCAGTTTACCGGGCTGACCCCCGGGCAGATCCGCGCCGACCCCGGTATTCTGTCGCAATTGACGATCACGCACCGTACCGCGCTCGAAGGCGTCGTCAGCCCGCTGGTGAGCGGGACCTAACTTTGCCAGCCCATGCCGGGGTAGGGGTTGACCCGAATCGTGCGCGCGCCCATTTGCAATCGGAGCGAATTCATCCGATTGGACCCGATGCGTCTTTCCAGCCTTGCCGACTATGCCGTCGTGATGATGTCCGCCGCCGCGCGGCATTGCGGTAGCGTGGGCAGGCTGAATGCGACGATGCTCGCCGAGGAGACGGGGCTGCCGTTGCCGACGGTGCAGAAGCTCGTCAGCCGGCTGTCGGCGGGTGGGCTGATCGAGAGCACGCGCGGCACCGGCGGCGGTTTCCGGTTGTCGCGACCGGCGGCGGCGATCAGCCTGGCCGAGATCATCGAGGCGGTCGAGGGACCGATCGCGCTGACCACCTGCGTCGACGAGGCGCGGCACGATTGCGCGCTCGAGGGCGATTGTCGGGTCAAGCCGCATTGGAACGTCGTCAACGGCGCGGTCCGTGGGGCGCTCGACGGTGTTTCGCTGGCGAGCCTGTCGAGGATCCCGGCATGACCCGCGCAGCGCCTTACCCACTTCTTCTCCGCGTCTCCGCGTCTCCGCGTGAACAAGAAATTGAATTCACGCGGAGACGCGGAGACGCGGAGATTTTTGAGAGCCGCTGTGCGGCAGAGAATTTAGACAGCCGCATCGCGGCGGAGACGATCTGATGGCCACCAAGAACGCCGAAGCCTATGAAGCCGTCAGCAAGACGTACGAATGGGGTTTCCATTCGGACATCGAGCAGGACTTCGCGCCCAAGGGGCTGAGCGAGGACACCGTCCGCTTCATCTCCGCCAAGAAGGGCGAGCCCGAGTGGATGCTCGACTGGCGGCTCAAGGCGTTTCGCCTGTGGCTGACGATGGAGGCGCCCGACTGGGCCAAGCTCCAGATGGACCCGATCGACTATCAGGACGCGTACTATTACGCCGAGCCCAAGGTGAAGCCCAAGCTTGGCTCGCTCGACGAGGTCGATCCCGAGATCCTGCGCGTCTATGAGAAGCTCGGCATCCCGATCGAGGAGCAGAAGATGCTCGCGGGCGTCGAGGAGCTTGATGCCGAGGGCCAGCCCAAGCGCCGCGTTGCCGTCGACGCAGTGTTCGACAGCGTTTCGGTCGCGACCACCTTCCGCAAGGAGCTCGAGTCGGCGGGTGTGATCTTCCGGTCGATCTCCGAGGCGATCAAGGAATATCCCGATCTCGTCCGCAAGTGGCTCGGCAAGGTCGTGCCGCAGCACGACAATTATTTCGCGACGCTCAACTGCGCGGTCTTCAGCGACGGGACCTTCGTCTACATCCCCGAGGGCGTGCGCTGCCCGATGGAGCTGTCGACCTATTTCCGCATCAATGCCGAGAATACCGGGCAGTTCGAACGCACGCTGATCGTCGCCGACAAGGGATCGTACGTCTCGTATCTCGAGGGCTGCACCGCGCCGATGCGCGACGAGAACCAGCTGCATGCGGCGGTGGTCGAGCTCGTCGCGCTCGACGATGCCGAGATCAAATATTCGACCGTGCAGAACTGGTATCCCGGCGACGAGAACGGGAAGGGCGGGATCTACAATTTCGTCACCAAGCGCGCTTTGTGCCAGGGCAAGAATTCGAAGGTGTCGTGGACGCAGGTCGAGACCGGCAGCGCGATCACCTGGAAATATCCGTCGTGCGTGCTCGCGGGCGAGAACAGCGTCGGCGAATTCTATTCGGTCGCGGTGACCAACAATCGCCAGCAGGCCGATACCGGCACCAAGATGATTCATCTCGGCAAGGGCTCGCGCTCGACGATCGTGTCGAAGGGCATTTCGGCGGGGCGATCGGACAACACCTATCGCGGGCTGGTGCGCGTGGCGCCGACCGCGGAGGGCGTGCGCAACTTCACCCAGTGCGACTCGCTGCTGCTCGGCGACCAGTGCGGCGCGCATACCGTGCCGTATATCGAGGTGCGCAACCCGTCGGCGCAGATTGAGCATGAGGCGACCACCTCGAAGATTTCCGACGACCAGATGTTCTACGCGATGCAGCGCGGGCTCGACCAGGAGGCGGCGGTGGCGCTGATCGTCAACGGGTTTGCCAAGGAAGTGCTGCAGCAGCTGCCGATGGAGTTCGCGGTCGAAGCGCAGAAGTTGCTGGGGATCAGCCTCGAGGGGTCGGTGGGGTGATTTTCGGGTGGGCGCCCATACCGTGGACGCTGGGTTTTCTCCATTCCCGGAGATTGAAACACGGCTTCTCAGAGCGGAGCAGGCTCCCATTGGAATGGCTAGTGGCGACCGAGGCGGATTGGCCTCCTGTGGATAGGCTAGGCGATGATTTCGACTGGGCCCGACGTACGGGTACTGGTTTCGTGGCTGAAAGTGATGCGGAAACCCTTTTCCTCATCCAACGCGATTGGTTCGGTTGGCCTGATCCGCCGGAGTGGGGATTGGCCTCAAACTCCAAAGCGGACGGCAAGTGGCATTTGTGGGGCAGCTTCGATGCTGTTCCCGAAAATTGGAAAGTTCCGGAAGTAGCTCATGCTGAAAATTGAAAACCTCCACGCCGAAATCGACGGCAAGGAAATCCTCAAGGGCCTCTCGCTCAGCGTCAATGCGGGCGAGGTCCATGCGATCATGGGGCCGAACGGCGCGGGCAAGTCGACGCTCGGCTATGTGCTCGGCGGGCGGCCCGGCTATGAGGTCACCGCGGGCTCGGTCGAGTTCGATGGCAAGGATTTGCTCGAGATGGCGCCGCACGAGCGCGCCGCTGCCGGCCTGTTCCTCGGCTTTCAGTATCCGGTCGAGATCCCCGGCGTGTCGAACGTGCAGTTCCTGCGTGAGGCTTTGAACGCACAACGCCGCGGGCGCGACGAGAAGCCGCTGTCGGGCGCGGAATTCCTGAAGCTCGCGCGCGAGCAGGCCGCCGCGCTGTCGATGGATGCCGAGATGCTCAAGCGTCCGGTCAATGTCGGCTTTTCGGGCGGCGAGAAGAAGCGCAACGAGATGGTGCAGATGGGGATCGTCAACCCCAAGCTCGCGATCCTCGACGAGACCGACAGCGGGCTCGACATCGATGCGCTTCGGATCGTGGGCGATGGGATCAACCGGATCATGCGCGCGCCCGACAAGGCGGTGATCCTGATCACGCATTACGAGCGGCTGCTGGGGTATGTCGCGCCTGATTTCGTGCATGTGCTGTCGGCCGGGCGGATCATCCGTTCGGGCGGTCCGGAGCTGGCGGCCGAGCTCGAGCGCGAAGGCTATGCGGGGGTGCTGGCGTGAGCGGCCTTGCAACCATAAATCCCCTCCCCTTCAGGGGAGGGGTTGGGGTGGGGCCGTGCCGCGCGTCGCACGCCGGCGGTAGTCTCTGCGAGGCGTCCCCCMCCCCCAACCCCTCCCCTGAAGGGGAGGGGCGATGAACGTGCTCGCGCTCCCCACCCGCCGCGATGAATCGTGGCGCTATTCCGACCTCGAGGCCGTCGCCTCGGTCTGGCCGATCCCGGCTGCCGAGGTGATCGAAGTCCCCGCCGGCACCCACGTCTCGCGCGTCATCGTGCAGGACGCCGCGACCGATGCCGTGGCGATCCGCGATTATCGCGTGATCCTCAACGCCGGTGCGACCGCGACCTTCCACGTGCTCAACGTGGGCGGAAAGCTCGGCCGCGTGACGATCGATGTGACGTGCCATGAGGGTTCGCATTTCGAGCTCGGCGGGGCGATGCTCGGTGGCGGCGACCAGACGCTCGAGATCGTCACCGTGCTCAACCATATCGAGCCCAACGCCACCTCGAACCAGGTGGTGCGCTCGGTGCTCGGCGGACGCGCGACGGGGTCGTATCTCGGCAAGGTCGCGGTCGCACGGCACGCGCAGAAGACCGATGCGTCGCAGTCGGTGAAGGCGATGCTGCTCAGCCGCACCGCGACCGCCAACGCCAAGCCCGAACTCGAGATCTTCGCCGACGACGTGAAGTGCGCGCATGGTGCGACGGTCGGCGAGCTGGACGCGAATGCTTTGTTTTACCTTGCGTCGCGCGGGATTGCGCCGGCTCAGGCGAAGGCGATGTTGCTGCGCGCGTTCATCGGGTCGGTGTTCGAGGGGATCGAAGACGTGGGCGAACGTGAGCGCGTCGAGGCGTCTGCGCAGGCTGCGTTGGAGCGGATGCTGTGAGCAACGCGCGCAACCTGCTCCCCTCCCTGGAAGGGAGGGGCTGGGGGTGGGTTGGCCCGTTGTTCGGGCGGACTTCACCCTTCAGACCGACCCACCCCCAACCCCTCCCTTCCAGGGAGGGGAGGCAATGAGCGCGCTGACCCAGACCCGACCGCTCGATCACGTCGCTGACTTCCCGGCCATCCCTGCCGGCTGGGCCTATCTCGACACCGCCGCCACCGCGCAGAAGCCACAGGAAGTGATCGACGCGATCACCCGCGCCTATGACACCAGCTACGCCACGGTGCACCGCGGCGTGTACCAGCGCTCGGCCGACATGACGCTCGCCTATGAGGCGGCGCGTCGCAAGGTGGCCAAATTCCTCAACGCCGGCTCGGAAAACGAGATCGTCTTCGTCCGCGGTGCGACCGAGGGGATCAACCTCGTCGCGCAATGTTGGGCGGGAACGCGGCTCAAGGCTGGCGACCGCATCCTGCTCTCGACGCTCGAGCATCACAGCAACATCGTGCCGTGGCAGATGGTCGCCGAGCGGATCGGTGCGCAGATCGATGTGATCCCGCTGACCGAAGACCACCGCATCGACCTCGACGCGATGGCCGCGATGATCACGCCGCAGCATAAGCTCGTTGCGCTGGGGCATGTCTCGAACGTGCTCGGTTCGGTGCTCGACGGCCGCCGCGCCGCCGATATCGCGCATTCGGTCGGCGCGAAGATCCTGCTCGACGGCTGCCAGTCGGTCCCGCGGATGACGGTCGATGTGGCCGCGCTCGATTGCGATTTCTACGTCTTTTCGGGGCACAAGCTCTACGGCCCGACCGGGATCGGCGTGCTGTGGGCGCGGCCCGAACTGCTCGAGGCGATGCCGCCGTACCAGGGTGGCGGGTCGATGATCGACAAGGTCAGCTTCGCCAAGACCACCTATGCGCCGCCGCCGGGCCGCTTCGAGGCGGGGACGCCGCATATCGTCGGCGTGCTCGGGCTTGCCGCCGGGATCGACTATGTGACGCGGATCGGGCTCGACCGGATCCACGCGCACGAGACAGCGCTGGTCAAGCTGACGCGCGATGCGCTGTCGCAGATCAATTCGTTGACGCTGTTCGGGCCTGAGGATTCCGCGGGAATCGTCAGCTTCAGCATCGAAGGGGTGCATCCGCACGACATCGGCACCATCTTGGACGAAGCCAAGGTGGCGGTGCGCGCCGGCCATCACTGCGCGCAGCCGCTGATGGAGGCGCTCGGCGTCGATGCCACGGCGCGGGCGAGCTTCGGGGTTTATAACAGCGCGGCGGACGTCGATGCGCTGGTCAAGGGTATTGAGCGAGTGACGAGGATTTTCGGATGAGCAACGGAATCGAGATCCAGGAAGTCGGCGCCGTCGAGCAGCCGCCGCGCGCGCGCGTCGAGGATGTCGCGGTCGAGAGCGGTGAGCGCAAGCGCGACTATCTCGAGGGCTTCCTCAGCCAGAAGCCCGCAGGCGATGTCGCCGGCGAGCCGGGCGGGGCGCTGTACGAGGGCGTCGTTTCGGCGCTCAAGGAAATCTATGATCCGGAAATTCCGGTCAACATCTACGATCTCGGGCTGATCTACGGCGTCGAGGTGACCGAGGCCGGCCATGCCGTCGTCACGATGACGCTGACCACGCCGCATTGCCCGGTTGCCGAATCGATGCCGATGGAAGTCGAACTGCGCGTCGGCGCGGTGCCGGGGGTCGGCTCGGCCGAGGTCAATTTGGTGTGGGACCCGGCATGGGATCCGGCCAAGATGTCCGACGATGCCAAGCTCGAACTGGGCATGCTGTAATCATCCCCCTCCCGCTTGCGGGAGGGGCTAGGGGAGGGCCTGTCCACCGGCGCGCCGTCCAAGGTTTACAGTCCCTCCCCCAACCCCTCCCGCAAGCGGGAGGGGAGAAGAAGGAAGACACCAATGACCACTGCAACCCGCGTTCGCCCCGCTGCGCTGATCCTGACGCCCACGGCGGAGGCGCGCATCGCCGCGCTGATGGCCAAGGCGCCAGCGGATGCGATCGGCGTCAAGCTGTCGACCCCGCGGCGCGGCTGTTCGGGACTCGCGTATTCGGTCGACTATGTCACCGAGGCGAAGCCGTTCGACGAGCGCATCGATACGCCCGGCGGCACGCTGTTCGTCGATGGCGGGTCGATCCTGTACCTGATCGGTTCGACGATGAACTGGGTCGAGGACGATTTCGCGGCGGGTTTTGTGTTCGTGAACCCCAACGCCAAGGGCGCATGCGGGTGCGGCGAGAGCTTTACCGTCTGACCAGAGCGGACACCCCGGACTGGCCTGAGCGCGCTTTTGCGTCCACAGGCGCCGCATGACGAACCCCATCTACGATACGATCATCCTCGGCGCCGGCGCTGCCGGGCTGATGTGCGCCTTCACCGCCGGGCAGCGCGGGCGGCGCGTGCTGCTGCTCGATCATGCCGAGGCGATTGGCAAGAAGATCCTGATTTCGGGCGGCGGGCGGTGCAATTTCACCAATGTGCACACCGCCGCGGATCGCTACATTTCGGCCAATCCGCATTTCGCCAAGTCGGCGCTCGGGCGCTACACCGCCGCGGATTTCCTGGCGCTGGTCGAGGCGCACGGCATCGCCTGGCACGAGAAGACGCTCGGGCAATTGTTCTGCGACGGCTCGGCCAAGCAGATCGTCGCGCTGCTGCAGGACGAATGCGACAAAGGCGGGGTGGAGATCGCGCTGGGTGAGGCGATCCGCGACATCGAGCATGCCGATGGGCAGTATCGCGTCACCTTCGGCGACCGCACCACGAGTGCGCCGTCGCTCGTCATCGCCACCGGCGGCCCGTCGATCCCGCAAATGGGCGCGACCGGATTTGCCTATGATCTCGCGCGCCGCTTCGGGCTGAAGGTGGTCGAGCCGCGTCCGGCGCTCGTGCCGCTGACGCTCGGCGGCGAGGAGACGCTGTTCCGCTCGCTTTCGGGTGTCGCGGCCGAGGTCGTCGCCAAGGCGGGCAAAACCAAGTTCCGCGAAGCGGCGCTGTTCACGCACAAGGGGCTGAGCGGCCCGGCGATCCTGCAGATCTCGTCTTACTGGCGCCATAGCGAGCCGGTCGGGATCGATTTCCTGCCCGACCTCAAGCCCGGCTGGCTGGTCGGCGTGAAGCACGCCCGGCCGCGCGTTTCGCTGGCGTCGGTGCTGTCGAACCATCTGCCCGGCCGCCTCGCGGAGACATTGGCCGACCGGCTCGGCATCGAGGGCGAGCTCGGCGCGGCGACCGACAAGGTGGTCGACGCGGCGGCGCGGCAGCTGGCCGACTGGCGCTTCAGCCCCAACGGCACCGAAGGCTTCGCCAAGGCCGAGGTGACCGCGGGCGGCATCTCGACCGCCGAACTGTCGTCGCAGACGATGGAGGCGCGGAAGGTGCCGAGGCTGTACGCGATCGGCGAGGCGGTCGATGTGACCGGGTGGCTCGGCGGCTACAACTTCCAATGGGCCTGGGCGAGCGGCTGGGCGGCGGGGCAGGTGGTTTAGCGCTATCCGCGACCTTCTTCCTCCCCTCCCCGGAAGGGAGGGGCTGGGGGTGGGTTGCTCTCCGTATCGCGCGACGGCAGTCTTATGGAATGCCTCGAGTCTCACCCGAGATGACGAAACGCGCCCGGGATCTGCGGACTAACGCAACCGACGCTGAGCGCCGTATCTGGCTGCGGATACGATCGTATCGCCCGCGCTTCACCCGTCAGCTCGTTATCGGGCGATACATCATCGACATCGCCTGCCGCGAAGCGAAGCTGGCGATCGAACTCGACGGCGGTCAGCACACCGACTCGCCTTACGACGAGGAGCGAACTGCGTTCCTCGAAAGCCTCGGTTGGCAGGTGCTCCGCTTCTGGAATTCCGAGGTCATCACGAATCCCGGCGGGGTCACTGAAGCGATCCTGGCCGAGGTCGGCCGCCGCCTCGGGCCGACCCACCCCCAGCCCCTCCCTTCCAGGGAGGGGAGTAAGATGGAGAGTAAGACGGGGGATTAAGACGGGCTGTGTAGCCGATATCCCGACCCCCCGTGCTTTTCCTCCACGCCCGTGCTAAGGGCCCTTTTTGGCGCGCGAACCCGCCGCCCCCATATTCGGAATACCATGCCCTTCACACACCTCCCCACGCTTCTCGCCGAAGCGCTTTCCGCCCGTGGCTATGAAGCCCCGACCCCGGTCCAGGCCGCCGTCATCCAGCCCGAAGCCGAAGGCCGCGACGTCATCGTTTCAGCGCAGACCGGCTCGGGCAAGACCGTCGCGTTCGGTCTGGCCATCGCGCCGCAGCTGCTGACCGAGGACGGCCTGCTCCCGCCGCCGCGCGCACCGCTCGCGCTCGCGATCGCGCCGACGCGCGAACTCGCGCTGCAGGTCAGCCGCGAACTCGAATGGCTCTACGGCAAGGCCGGCGCGCGCATCTCGACCTGCGTCGGCGGGATGGACGCGTCGCGCGAGCGCCGCAGCCTCGCGCACGGCACGCATATCGTCGTCGGCACGCCGGGCCGTCTGCGCGACCATATCGAGCGCGGCGCGCTCGATCTGTCGAACCTCAAGGCGGTCATCCTCGACGAGGCCGACGAGATGCTCGACATGGGCTTCCGCGAGGATCTCGAACTGATCCTCGACGCGTCGCCGTCCGAGCGCCGCACGCTCCTCTTCTCGGCGACGATGCCCAAGTCGATCGTCGCGCTCGCCAAGCGCTACCAGAAGGACGCTTTGCGCATCTCGACCGTCGGCGAGGATCGCGGGCATGGCGACATCGAATATCAGGCGGTGACCGTTGCGCCGGCCGATATCGAGAATGCCGTCGTCAATCTGCTCCGCCTGCACGAGGCCGAGACAGCGATGCTGTTCTGCGCGACGCGCGACAATGTCCGCCATCTTCACGCCGGGCTGATCGAGCGTGGCTTCGCCGCGGTCGCGCTGTCGGGCGAGCATAGCCAGAACGAGCGCAATGCCGCGATGCAGGCGCTGCGCGACAAGCGCGCGCGCGTTTGCGTCGCGACCGACGTCGCCGCGCGCGGGATCGATCTGCCCTCGCTGTCGCTCGTCATCCACGTCGAGCTGCCGCGCGATGCCGAGACGATGCAGCATCGCTCGGGCCGCACCGGCCGCGCCGGCAAGAAGGGCACCGCGATTCTGATCGTGCCGTATCAGCGCAAGCGCCGCGTCGAAATGATGCTGCGCGGCGCCCGGATCGCGGTCGAGTGGATGAACGCCCCGACCGTTGACGACATTCGCAAGGCCGACAAGTCGCGGCTGATGACGATGCTGATGGAAGACGTCGAAGTCGACGAGGACGATCGCGCATTGGCGCAGCAGCTGCTCGAGAAGAAGAGCCCTGAGGATATCGCCGCCGCTCTGGTGCGCAGTTATCGCGCGCGGATGCCCGCGCCCGAGGAAATGATCGAGGCGAGCGGGTCTTCGCCGCGCGAGGCGGGCAAGGAGCATCACCGCGACGGGTTCGACGATATCGTCTGGTTCCGCATGGACATCGGCCGTCGCCAGAACGCCGATCCGCGCTGGATCCTGCCGCTGATCTGCCGTCGCGGGCACATCACCAAGAACGAAGTCGGCGCGATCCGCATCGCCGCCAACGAGACGATGTTCCAGGTGCCGAGCGGCATCGCGGGCAAGTTCATGGCGGCGGTGAAGCGTACCGCCGGCGAGGAAGCCGAAGGCGGCGTGCAGTTCGAGCAGGTCCAGGGTGGGCCGGTCGAAGCCGAGCGCAGCCCGCGTCGCGCCAACGGCCCGGCGCCGGTGCGGCACCAGCCGCGGCCGACGCTGCGTCCGGGTGGGCCGAGCAAGCGCCCGCAGCGCTGATCTTCTAAATCCTCCCTCGCGCAGCGGGGGAGGGGGACCGCCAGCCTTCTTCAGGCTGGTGGTGGAGGGGCACAAGCGTAACGCTCGTGGCACGGCCCCCTCCACCATTCGCTAAATGCTCATGGTCCCCCTCCCCCGCTGCGCGAGGGAGGATTTGAATAGGCGGGGATTCCCCGCTAACGCACGCGCCATGAACGCACCGCTTCCCAAGCCATGGGTCATGGCCATCGCCCCTTACGTGCCCGGTCGCTCGACAAGCGAGGGCGGGGCGCCCGTCATCAAGCTGTCGTCGAACGAAAATCCGCTCGGCACCAGCCGCCAGGCCGTCGAAGCGTTTTCCAGCCATTCGGGTGATCTCGCGCGCTATCCCGATGCCGGTGCGGCGCTGCTGCGCGAGGCGATCGCCGCGCATCATGATCTCGACCCCGCACGCGTGATCTACGGTACGGGCTCGGACGAAGTGCTCCACCTGATCGCCGGCGCCTATGCCGGGCCCGGCGACGAGATCATTCAGGTCCGCTACGGCTTTGCGGTCTACGAGATCGCCACCCGCCGCGTCGCCGCGACGCTCGTCACCGCCGCCGACCGCGATTACGCGACCGACGTCGATGCGATCCTCGCATCCGTCACCGAGCGCACCCGCGTCGTGTTCGTGGCGAACCCCAACAACCCGACCGGCACCTTCACGCGCAAGGACGAGATTGCACGGCTGCATGCCGCGCTTCCCGCGCAGGTGATGCTGGTGCTCGACCAGGCCTATGCCGAATATCTCGCCCCAGAGGACGATGACGGCGGGCTCGACCTGGCGCGCACTGCGGCCAACGTGATCGTCACGCGCACCTTCTCGAAGATCCACGGCCTTGCCGCCGAGCGGATCGGCTGGGGCTATGGGTCGGAGGAGGCGATCTCCGCGATGCACCGCATCCGCGCGCCGTTCTGCTGCACCACCGCCGGCCAGGAAGCCGCGATCGCAGCGCTCGGCGCGGCCGATTTCATCGCCGCCTCGCGCGAGCACAATCGCGTGTGGCGGGCGTGGTTCGGCGAGGAGATGGGCAAGCTTGGCAATGCGGGCTTACGTGTCGTGCCCAGCGAAGCGAACTTCCTGCTCGTGCTGTTCGAAGGCGCTGTCAGCGCCGAAACCGCGTATAAGGCGCTGCTCGAGCGTGGCTATATCGTGCGCTGGCTGCCGGGGCAGGGGCTCGCCAACGGGCTGCGCATGACAATCGGCACCGAGGCCGAGACGCGTGGCCTCGCCGAGGCGCTGCGCGAGATCGTCGCGGGGTGATCAAGGCGCTCGCCTTCGACGTGTTCGGCACCGTCGTCGACTGGCGGACGAGCATCGCGCGTGAGGCGGCGGCAGTTTTCGCGAAGATTGGGCGCGAGGATATCGATCCCGCGCGCTTCGCCGACGCGTGGCGCGGGCTCTACCAGCCAGCGATGGAAGAATGCCGTTCGGGGCGGCGGCCGTATACGCGGCTCGACCTGCTCAATCGCGAGACGCTCGACACGCTGGTCGAGCGCTTCGACATCGCGGCGGACGAGGCGACGCTGGCCGATCTCGCGCTGGCGTGGCGGCGGCTCGATCCTTGGCCCGACTCGGTCGCCGGGCTGACGCGGCTCAAGACGCGTTTCCCGATCGTCACGCTATCGAACGGCAATGTCGCGCTGATGCTCGCGCTGGCGCGGCATGGCGGGCTTCCATGGGATGCGATCATGGGGGCCGAGGCGACCGGGATCTACAAGCCATTGCCGCAGGCTTATCTCGGCACCGCGGATATCCTAGGGATCGCGCCCAACGAACTATGCCTCGTCGCCGCGCATCACAGCGATCTCGCCGCGGCGCGAGCGTGTGGGCTGGCGACCGCCTATGTCGATCGGCCGATGGAATTGGGCGGCGCACCCAAGCCCGACCACGCGGCCGAGCAAGTGTGGGACTATACCGCCGCTTCGCTGACCGAATTGGCCGACCGCCTCGGTTGCTGACGCGTCAGCCCGCCGCCAGCATCTCCTTTAACGGCACGTCCGCATCCGCCAGCAACGCGGGATCGATCACCGCGCGCGCCATCACCAGCGCGCGGCCCTGGACGTAATCGCGCGTCATGTTGACGCAATCGAGCGCGATCACCTTGCCCGCCTTGAGATAGACGACCGAGAAGCGCCGCGTCGCGACATCGCCGCGCAGCACCGCCATATCGAAGCCGGTCGAAAGCCCGACGGTCTGCAGCTTCAGATCATATTGGTTCGACCAGAACCACGGCACCGCATCATAGGGCTGCGGATCGCCGGTAAGCACGCGCGCGACGGTGGTCGCCTGGTCGTTGGCGTTCTGCACCGATTCGAGCCGGATCGTCGCGCCATCGGCATAGGGATTGGGATGCGCGGCACAGTCGCCGATCGCGAATATGTCGGGCAGCGAGGTGCGGCACAGCGCATCGACCGTCACGCCATTGCCGCCCGCAGCGCCGGCCTCGAGCAACGGCGCGACCGCGGGGATGATCCCGATCCCGACGATCACCATGCTGCCCGCAAGCACGGTGCCATCGGCGAGCCGCACGCCTGTCGCTGCGCCGTCGGTCTCCTCGATGCATTCGACCGTCACCCCGGTGCGCAGATCGACGCCGTGCGCGCGGTGTTCGGTCTCGTAGAAATGGGACAGCGCTTCGCCCGCAACGCGCGCCAGCACGCGCGGTGCGGCTTCGAGCACGGTGACGTGCTTGCCGAGTTTGGTTAGCACCGCGGCCGCCTCGAGCCCGATATAGCCGCCGCCGATTACGATGACGCGCTGGACCGCGGGCAGTTCGGCGATCATCCGGTCGACATCGGCGCGGTTGCGCACGCCGTGGACGCCACGCAGGTCATGCCCCGCGCAGGTCAGGCGGCGCGGCGGCCCGCCGGTCGCCCAGATCAGCGTGCCATAGCCGATCGTCGCGCCGTCGGCTGTCGTCACGCGGTGCGCGACGGGATCGACCGACACCACCGTCCGGCTCGGCAGCAGCGAGATCGCGCGCTCGCTCCAGAAAGTGGCCGGGCGGATCAGGATCCGCTCGAACGGCTTGTCGCCCGCCAGATAATCCTTCGACAGCGGGGGGCGTTCATAGGGCAGTTCGGGCTCGTCGCCGAGCAGGGCGATCGTTCCCTCGAACCCGCGCTGGCGCAATGCGATCGCCGCTTGCGCACCGCCATGCCCCGCACCCACGATCAATATGTCGAACGAAAGCGCGCTGTCGATCATGTCGGCCCCTCTTTTATCGTCTTTCGGGCTGAAGTGCAGGGAACGCCGCGATCTGTCCAGTCCCCAAGGGGCATTATCCCTTCCGAAATGCGGGCGCGGAGAGGGGGATGAAGTTCAATCCGCCGAACACCAAGGCGGCCCCGCTCATCACCGTCGCCACCCAGCCGATCGCGCCGAACACCGGGCCCCAGGCCTGCAGCGACAGCGCGAACGCGAGGGCGAGGCACGCCCACGCCGTCGCCCGCAATGCAAGCGCGCGGCGCTTCGGGCAGGGGCGGCGAAAGCGCTTGCCGTGGTGCTGGTCGGTCGCCAGGCCGAACAGCAGGAAGGCGAGTGCCGACGCGAGAAAGGCCAGTGCCGTCATGCGCTTGCCCTGGCGCGGGTTCGCCGCGTGGCGGGGACATGCGCGTGGACCGCACGCGCGATCGCGGCATAGGCGAGGCCGAGCGCGAGCAGCGTCAGATCGACTCCGGCGAGCGTGGCGTCGCCCGCGGCAAGCGTGGCGGGCAGTCCACGATTGGTCGCCAGCATGTCGAACAGCGGCAAGGCGAGCAGCAGCGCCGCGGTCAGCCCGAGCTGCTCGACCCAGGCGCGGCGCGACCGGCGGAGGAAGGCGTGGAGCAGCAGCGCGCCCCACAGCACGAACATCGCATTGATCTCGGCCTCCGCGCGCGCCGGGAGCGTAAGCGGGAGAAGCCGGTTGGCCCAGAGAAACCCGACCAGCGCGGCGGGAAATCCCGCGACGAAGCCGATATTGAGCCGCTCGACCAGGCGAAAGCCGAACGGCGGGTGCGCGGGGTCGGGCAACCTCTCGCGCCGCTTGACGCTCCACAGCACGAGCCCGCTCGCGACCATCACCGATCCGCCGATCCCGCACAGGAAATAGACCCAGCGGATCGCGGCGTCGGCGAAGCGCCCGGCATGGAGCCCGATCATCGCGCCCGCGGTCATCGTCGCCGCGCCGGGCGGCGGCGACGCCCAGCGCAGGCGCCCGGACACGCCGTCATAGCGCAGCCGCGGTGTCAGGCTCGACAGCGCGCCACGCGTGCTTTGCGAGAGCAGGATCTGCGCCGAGGCATCGCCCGGCGCGGTCACGCTGATGAAATCGACGGGTGCGCCGAGCCGCCGTTCAGCATCGCGCAGCACCGTGGCAAGATCGACCAGCGGCGCAGGCCGTTCGGCACGCGGGACGGTCGGCGCATCGGGGTAGAGCAGGCGGCCGAAGCTCGTCGGGTCGGTATAATTGGCGATCGCCGCCCACGGCATCAGCAGCGTCATCAGCGTGACGAGCCCGGTATAGGTGATCATCAGATGGAAGGGCAGGCCGAGCACCGCGACGGCATTGTGCCCGTCGAGCCACGAGCGCTGCCCCTTGTTTCCCCGAAACGTGAAGAAATCGCGGAAGATCTTCTTGTGCGTCACGATCCCGCTGAGGATCGCGACGAGCATGAACATCGCGCAGATCCCGACGATCCAGCGCGATACGTAATAGGGGACGTAATGCAGGTCGAAATGGAAGCGGTAGAAGAAGTCGCCGCCGCGCGTCTCGCGCGCCGTGACCTTGGCGCCGTTGGCGTCGATCAGCCCGCTGGTCTCGCCGCGCGCGGGGGGCGCGCCGGCGCCCGGCACCCAGAAGACGCTGCCGCTCGCCGAGCGCGTACTCGGCACGGTGATGAACCAGCTCGCCGCACCCGGCGCTTCGCGTTGCAGCAGCGCCTGGGCGCCGCGCACGACCCGCGCGGGCTCTTCGATCCGCGGAAGTTCGGGTTGTGCCCAGCGGTTCAGCGCCTCGCGCCAATAGGCGGCGGTGCCGGTCACGAAGACGACGAACAGCACCCAGCCGACGAGCAGCCCCGACCAGGTGTGGAGCGTCGCCTGGCTCTGGCGGAAGCCCTTGCTCATACCCGCCCCGTCAGCGCGATCAACCCGAAGGCGATCGCCGCTGCGATGCCCCCGCCGAGCAGCGTCGTCCACGCCGCACGCCACCCGCTGCGCGCGGCGAACGCCCACATCGCGGTGAAGGCGCAGAGCGCGAAGGCGACGAGCGTGGCGGTGATGGTTGCCGCCGCCGGCCCGCCGGGCAGGATCCGGGCGAGCGCCATCGCCCACAGGCTCGCCATCGCATAGCCGCCGGGCACCGCGACGACGATCCGCAGCGCGGTGTCGGCGCGGCGGCGCCACTGGCGGCGCGCTTCGGTCATGCGTTGCGGCATTCGCGGTTAGAACCGGTACGCGATCGTGCCCTGCACGGTGCGGCGGTTGCCGTACCAGCACCAGGCATAATCGAGATAGCAGGTCGTGACATACTTCTTGTCGAAGAGGTTGGCCGCATTCACCCCGAGAGACACGCCCTGGAAGCGCGGCGCGATCGTGCCGAGATCGAAGCGCACCAGCGCATCGACCAGCGTGAAGCCCGGTGTGCTCTGGCGCGCGGCGCCGCCGGCATAGATGCTGTCGACATGGCGCACCGCGCCGCCGATCGCGAAGCCCTGCCATCTGCCGGCGCGCGGCGCCCATTCGAGATTGCCCGACACGCCGCCGCGCCCGACGCCCATGATTCCCTTGCCGATATTGGCGGGGTTGGCATCGGCGATCGTCCGCACCTTCTGGCGGCTATAAGCGAGCTTGGCGTTGAAACCGTACGGCAGCGGCGCGCTCGCCTCGACCTCGACCCCGCTCGAGCGGACCTTGCCGCTCTGCGTCGCGACGTTGGTCAGCGGGTTGGTGGTGATGAGGTTGGTCTGGTCGATCTGGAACCACGCGCCGGTGACGAGGATCTGCGTGCCCGGCACGGTATATTTTGCGCCGGCCTCGATCTGCTTGCCTTCGGACGGCTTGGCGACGGTGATCACGCCGTTCGGCTGCGTCAGCGTACCGTTCGGCTCGAACGAGGTCGAATAGCTGACATAGGGCGCAAGCCCGAACGGCAGCGTGTAGAGCGCACCGGCGCGATAGGTGAACTTCTGCGAGTCCTGCGACGCGGTGTTCGGTCCGGTGCGCACCGATGCCCAATCCTGCCGCCCGCTGAGCAGCACGCGCAACGCGCCGTACGAGAGCTCGTCCTGCGCATAGACGCCCGCCTGGTTCGAGCGTGGCTTGTTGTCGTTCAGGCTGAAATAGTTCGGCACCTGCGCCGGGCTCTGCGGCACGACCATCGTGCCATAGACCGGCGCATAGCCGTTGAGCGGGGTCGCCGAGCCGAAGGCGTTGATCGAGCGCGCGTTGCCGGTCTGGTAATCGACCCCGAACAGCACGTCGTGCTTCACCGCGCCCGTGGCGAAACGGCCATGGACCTGATTGTCGAACACCCACGAGTCGCTGCGCTCGCGCGTCGCGTAGGACGCGCGGTTGTAGAGCGTCGAATTGGGGTTGGTGGTGTCGACCAGCGATCCCGACGCATAGACGATGCCGAGCCGCGAGGTGCCATGCTGGTAGCGGCCCGAGGCGCGGATGCTCCAGTCGGGGTTGATCTCGTGCGTCAGGATATAGGTCGCGGCGACCTGCTCGCGCTTGAAGTAATTGCCGGGCTCGCCGAAATCGGTCGAGGTCGACAGCTTGCCGTTGGGGTTGGCGAGGAAGGTGCCCGATGCCGGGAACACGCCGTAGCTGCCGTTCTGCGGATCATTCGAATAGGCGCCGAGCAGCGTCAGCTTGGTGGCGTGATCGAGGTTGAAGGTCAGCGCGCCCGAGATCGTCTGGCGCTCGCGCGCGCTGAAGGTCTGCTGGGTATGCGCGCCGTTGACGCTGCCGTTGATCCGCCAAAGCACCGAATCGCCGATCTTGCCGCCGACATCGGCATCGGCGCGGTACAGGTCGTAGGTGCCGTAGGTGCCCGAGACCGCGCCATAGAACGGCTTGTCGAGCGGCAGCTTGCTCGACAATGCGACGAGGCCGCCCGGGCCCGACTGGCCATAGAGCACCGAGGCGGGGCCCTTGATCACTTCGATCCGGTCGAGCCGCGAGACGTCGATCTGGGGCTCGAGATAGCTCGCCCCGCCGATCAGCTTGAGCCCGTCGAGGAATTGTGGTGCGTCGAACCCGCGGAGCTTGAACTGGTCATAGACCTCGGCGCTCGACCCGCGCTGCTCGGTGGTTACGCCAGCGACGAAGCGCAGCGCCTGGTTGAGGTTCGACAGGCCGAGATCGGCGATGTCGGCGGCGCTGATCACGCTGATCGATTGCGGCGTCTCGGCGATCGGCGCCGAGCTCTTGGTTCCTGCGGTCGCTTCGCTGCGGGGACGGGCACCGGTGACGACGATCGAATTGTCCTCGTTCGCCTGATCTTCCGCCAGTGCCGGCGCGGCATAGACGGCGGAGCTCAGCACCATGGCGGAGATGACAAAACGCTTCATTCGTAGGTCCCTTTGATATCGTGGGGGCCTAGTGGCGTATTTGCGAACGCTTATCAATAGCGTTATCAAGAACAGGGTCAGGTGGTATCGCTCGCATCGGCGATCGCGTTGTAGATCGCGGTCAGGCTGGCATCGTCGATGCAGTAAGGCGGCATGACGTAGACCGTGTTGCCGAGCGGACGGAGCAGCAGGTCGCGCGCCTTGAAGAAGGCGAGCAGCCGCGGGCCGAGGTCGTCGAGATAGGTGCCGGTCGCACTCGCCAGTTCGAATGCCGCGATCGTCCCGCAGACGCGGGCGTTGTGGATGGTCGGCCGCTGGCTCAGCTGCTCAGCCCATGCCGCTTGCCTCTGTGCGAGGTTGGCGATCCGCTCGAGCACGGGCTCGGTCCGCCAGATTTCGAGATTGGCGTTGGCGGCGGCGCAGGCGATCGGATTGGCGGTGTAGCTCGACGAATGGAAGAACATTCGCGAGCGGTCGCTCGACAGATGCGCGTCGAAGATCGCGGCGGTCGCCATCGTCACCGCGAGCGGGATGGCGCCGCCGGTCAGGCCTTTCGAAAGGCACAGGATGTCGGGCACCACGCCCGCCTGTTCGCTAGCCAGCAGCGTGCCGGTGCGGCCCCAGGCGGTCATCACCTCATCGGCGATGAACAGCACACCGTGCCGCGCGCAGATCGCGCGCATTTCGGAGAGCACGCGAGGGGGGTAGAACAGCATCCCGCCGGCGCCGAGCACGAGCGGCTCGACGATGAAGGCGGCGGGGCCTGCGCGACACGCCTGTTCGAGCGCGTCGAGCGTCGCCTGTTCGGCGCCCGCGGCCGGGTAGGGGATCGTGCCGACGTCGAACAGCAATGGCGCATAGGCCTGGTTATAGACCCCACGCGCACCGACTGACATCGCGCCGATCGTGTCGCCATGATAGCTGTGCTCGAGCACGAGGATGCGGCTGCGGGGTTCACCGCGATTGGCGAAGAAGCCGAGCGCCATTTTCAAGGCGACCTCGACCGCGGTCGAGCCGGAATCCGAGAAGAAGACGTGTTCGAGCGCGGGCGGCATGATCTCCACCAGCCCCTGCGCGAGCGTCTCGGCGGGCTCGTGCGTCCAGCCGGCGAAGATGATCTGGTCCATCTTGCCGGCCTGGTCGGCGATCGCCGCCATGATCGCGGGGTGGCAATGGCCGTGCGTCGTCACCCACCAGGACGAGATCGCGTCGATGATCCGGCGCCCGTCATCGGTGTAGAGAAACGCGCCCTCGGTGCGCGTGACGCGCGGTATCGTTTCGCCGAGGCCGTGCTGGGTGAAGGGGTGCCAGACGGGCGAACTCATCGGAAATCCTCGAGCGAGAAATGCGCGGCGAAGGCGGCGGCGAGGCTCGCGGGGTCGAGTGTCGAAAGGATTGGCAGGCGGCCGAGCCGGCGAGCGCCCCCGATCCGCGCGATCGTCGCCTCGCTGTCCTCGACCGGCTCGCCGATAAAGGCGACGCCGAGGATCGGTACGCCCCGCGCGCGCAGCGCCTCGATCGAGAGCAGGCTGTGGTTGATCGTGCCGAGCGCGGTGCGCGCGACGAGGACGACCGGATAGCCCCAACGGGCGAAAATGTCGGCGTAGAGTGTCGTGTCGTTGACTGGGACGAGCACGCCGCCTGCGCCTTCGATCACCATCGCGCCGTCGTGCGGCGGCGGATCGAGCGCCTCGGCATCGATCGTCACGCCGTCGATCCGCGCGGCCAGGTGTGGCGAGCAGGGCGTGACCAGCCGATACGCCTCGGGCAGGATGTTGCTGGCGGGCAGGCCGCTCAGCGCCGCGACGTGCGCGGCGTCGCTGCCGCCGTCGAGCCCGGCCTGCACCGGCTTCCAATAGGCCGCGCCGAGCGCGCCCGCGAGCGCGGCGGCGAAGACCGTCTTGCCGATGTCGGTATCGGTGCCGGTGACGACGATGCGGGGGATCATGACAAGGCTTCCAGGCAGGTGGCGAGACGGTCGATCGCGGCGATATCGACGTTGAGCGTGATCGAGATGCGCAGCCGCGAGCTTCCCGGCGGCACCGTCGGCGGGCGGATGCCGCGCACGTCGAAGCCTTCCGCCTGCAGGCCCGCCGCAAGCGCCATTGTCGCCTCCGCATCGCCGACGATCAGCGGAAGGATTTGCGCGCCCGTCACCGTCGCGCCGCGGGGCGCGAGGACCTGGCCGGCATGGGCGATGAGCGCGTCGAGCCGCGTACGCCGCTCGGGCTCGTCGGCGAGGATGGCGAGCGCGGCGCGCACCGCGCTCGCCATCAGCGGGGAGGGGGCGGTCGAGAAGATGAAGGCGCGTCCGCGATTGATCAGGAAGTTGCGCACGATCGCGGGCGCGCAGACCAGGGCGCCCTCGCAGCCCAGCGCCTTGCCGCAGGTGCGCATCGTGATGACGGTGTCTTGCCCGTCGAGCGCGGCCGCGAGCCCGCGACCATCGGGGCCGAACACGCCGGTCGCGTGCGCCTCGTCGATCAGCAGCATGGCGCCGTGGCGCTCGGCGATTTCGGCCAGATCGGCGAGCGGGGCGCGATCGCCATCCATGCTGTAGAGGCTTTCGACTGCGATCCACGGCGTGCCCGTGCCGCCCGCGCGGCGCCACGCGGTGATCGCATCGTCGAACGCCTGTGCATCGTTATGCGCGACGCTCTGCGCGGGCGCGCGCGCGAGCCGCATCCCGTCATGCGCACTGGCGTGGATCAACGTGTCGTGGAGGATCAGGTCGCCGGTTTGCGGTAGGGTCGCGAACAGCGCGGCGTTGGCGGCAAAGCCGCTCGAGAAATAGAGCGCCGCCTCGCTGCCGAAGAAGGCGGCGGCTTCGGCCTCGAGCGCTTCATGCTCGGGATCGTTGCCGCGCAGCAGGCGCGATCCGCCCGAGCCGATCGGCACGCCGCGCGCCAGCGCCGCCACCACGGCCTCGCGCAGCCGCGGCGACGCGGCGAGGCCGAGATAATCGTTCGAGGCGAAATCGAGCCCGGTGCGCGGGCTCAGCGTGCGTCGGCGGTGGGTCTGACCGAGCGACTCAAGGTCGCGGGCGTGGGCGGCGAGAACGGACATCGCGCTCGCCCTAACGCGGTTGGTGCCGTCGCGCGATGGGGTAGCGCTTTTGGGGACGGGTTCACCCCGGTCACCCGCTTTCCCCTGTCATCCCCGCGAAAGCGGGGATCCCGCTTCTGGTCCGCGGTCCGCAGAAGAAGCGGGACCCTCGCTTTCGCGAGGGTGACGGGGGAGTGTGTGACGAGGCAGGCGGGATGATGAAAGGCGCGGAGCCCGTCAGGAAAAACCAACGACCGCATGCGGCACATACGGCTCTTCCAGCCGCGCGATCTCGGCCTCGGTCAGCCCGATCTCGAGCGCCGCCAGCGCATCGTCGAGGTGCGCGACCTTCGACGCCCCCACGATCGGCGCCGAGACTTCAGGCTTGGCCAGCACCCAAGCCAGCGCGATCTGCGCGCGCGACACGCCGCGCTCCTTCGCGATCTCGGCGACCCGCTCGACCACGCGGCGATCGGCATCGGCGGTGTGGCTGTACAAAGTCGCCCCGAATTCGTCGGTTGCCGACCGCTCGGTCGCGTCGTCCCAGTCGCGCGTCAGCCGACCGCGCGCGAGCGGGCTCCACGGGATCACGCCGATCCCTTCCGCCGCGCACAAGGGCAGCATCTCGCGCTCCTCCTCGCGGTAGAGAAGGTTGAGATAATCCTGCATCGTCGCAAAGCGCGTCCAGCCATTGGCCTCGGACGTGTGGAGCATCGTCGCGAACTGCCACGCGAACATCGACGACGCGCCGATATAGCGCGCCTTGCCCGCCTTGACGACGTCGTGGAGCGCCTCGAGCGTCTCCTCGATCGCGACCTCGGGGTCGAAGCGGTGGATCTGATAGAGATCGACATAGTCGGTGCCGAGTCGCGTGAGACTCGCGTCAATCTCGGTCAGGATCGCCTTGCGGCTGAGCCCGGCGCCGTTCGGGCCGGGGCGCATCCGGCCGTGGACCTTGGTCGCGATGACCACCTCTTCGCGGCGCGTGAAGTCCTTGAGCGCGCGGCCGACAATTTCCTCCGACGTTCCGTCCGAATAGACGTTGGCGGCGTCGAAGAAATTGATCCCGGCCTCGACCGCCCTTTGCAGGATCGGGCGGCTTTTGGCCTCGTCGAGCGTCCAGGCGTGCGTACCGCGATCGGGCACGCCGAAGGTCATGCAGCCGAGGCACAGCCGCGAGACGTCGAGGCCGGTCGCGCCGAGCTTGATATAGTCCATGGGGCGGTCCTTCGTAGGGGGGGCGCGAACCGCTCCCCGGCCTTGCCGGGGAGGATTCTCGTGCTTGTGCTACGCTTTAACGATGACCGGCGCGAGGCGCTCCCACTGCGACAGCGCTTATTTCTTTGGCGTGACCCACACCGAGACGGGTACGACGAACTTGCCCGGCGCGGGCTTGCCGACATCGACGCGGTCGGCGGTGACGAGCTCGCCCGATGTCAGCGTAAAGGACGCCCAGGGCTTGGGCATGCGGCCGAACACCATCTTCTGGATGGGCTCGCCCGTGGCGGAATTCATGATCGTTGCGGTGACACTCATGGCGCAGCCGTTAGCGAGCGAGCGGCGATGCTGTCCAGCGCCGTGCGACGAGCCGGCACTTTTCCGCTCAAGCGGCGTTCAGTTGGCGCGGCTATGGCTGTGTTCCGTACCAGGGCGATGCCCGATCTTATGAAGCGTCCCGCCATGCAGACCGAACGACCGTGACCGACACCGCAGCCCCTACGACCACAACGCCCGGGCCCGCCGCGGCGGAAACGCGTTCGCGCCGCCGCTGGCGGATCGCGCGCAACATCCTGCTTGGCATCGTCGGCGTACTGTTCGCGATCTGGCTGGTGCTCTACATCACCAAGGGGCGCTTCCTGAAGCCGACCTTCGAGCGCGTGGTGGGATCGCTGACGCATCGCACCGTCAGCGTGCGCGGCGACTTTCAGCTGTTTTTCGACCCGTTGCAGATCAAGTTCCTCGCCGAAGGGCTGACGATCTCGAACCCGTCCTGGGCAAGCCGACCCAATCTGTTCGAGGCCAAGAAGATCGACACGCGGATCGCACCGCTGTCGCTGCTGTTCGGCAAGCGCCGGCTGTACTTCCTCGATCTGGCCGAGGGCGCGGTCGATCTCGAATGGAGCCCCGATCACACCACCAACAGCTGGACCTTCAGCCAGACCAAGGGCGGCAAGCCGCTCGCTTTCCCGACGATCGACCGCGCGACGCTGGCCGGCACGACGGTGCGCTATCGCGATACGCGGATGCGGCTGCTCGCCGATCTGAACTTTGCGACGATCAAGTCGAACGACGCGAAGATCGGCGACAAGGTCGATTTCACCGGTAAGGGCGTGGTCCGCGACACGCCCTTCACGCTGAGCGGCGCGTTGCTGTCGCCCGACCAGACCGTCGCGCGCGGCGCCAACAAGCTGACGATGACCGCGCATGCCGCACATAACGTGATCGATGTCGCCGGGACTTTGCCGAGCCTCGCCGAGATCGAGAATGTCCCGCTCGACGTCACCGCGCGGGGGCGCAACATGCATGAGTTGCTGCAGATCATCGGCGTCACCATCCCGCAATCGCGCGCCTATGCGCTCAAGGCGCAATTGGTGAAGACCGGCAACACCTATGCTTTCACCCGCCTGCGCGGCCGCTTCGGCGCGAGCGATCTGGCGGGGCGCTTCACGGTCGAGAATATCGCGCCGCGGATCCATATCGATGCGACGCTGGCGAGCAAGAAGGTCGATATCATCGATATGGCGCCGTTCATCGGTTACAATCCCGATCTGATCGCGACCAAGGGCGTGACCGCGGCGGCAGCGGCAACGGGCGCTGCGCCGGCGCGGCTGTTGCCCGACGCCTCGCTCGATATCGCCGCGCTGCACGCCTTCGATGCTAATCTCAAATGGACGGTCGGGGTCGTGCGTTCGAAGAACGTGCCCGTCTCGAACATCGACCTGACGCTTGCGCTCAAGGACAGCGTGCTCAAGCTCTCGCCGCTGACCTTCTCGATGGCGCGCGGCAATGTCGCGTCGGACATCTTGCTCGACACGCGTCGCCGCCCGACCAAGGCGAGCTACGACATCCGTCTGGCCTCGACCCCGATGGGGCGGCTGCTTGCCGGGTTCGGCGTCGCCGAGGCGGGGACGACGGGGACGATCAAGGGGCGGCTGCAGCTCGTCGGCAGCGGCGACAGCCTGCACGATTCGCTTGCCAGTTCGGACGGGCGGATCGCCTTCGTAATGCCCGCAGGAAGTTTCTGGACGCGCAACGTCCAATTGGCCGAGCTCGACATCGGCACCTTCGTTCAGAAGATGTTCCAGGACAAATTGAAGGAGCCGGTGCGGATCAACTGTGGGCTGGTCGCCTTCACCGTGCGCAAGGGTGCCGCCGCTGCCGATCCGATCCTGATCGACACGAGCAAGAACGTGATCGGCGGAACGGGCGGTTTCAGCTTCGGCACCGAAGCGCTCGATCTGGCCTTCCGCGCCGACGGCAAGAAGTTCAGCCTGATTTCGGCGCAGTCGCCGGTCGGGCTCAACGGCAGCTTCGCCAAGCCTGGCATCGCGGTGATCAGCCCCGAGCTGATCGGTCGTGCCGGGACCGGGCTCGGGCTGGCGTTGATCGCCACGCCGCCGGCGGCGCTGCTCGCGTTCGTCGATGTGGGCGATGCGAAGGCGGCGGCGTGCGGACCGGTCCTGTCGGCCAAGCCGGCAGCGGCGCAGCGCACCACCAAGGGGCAGAAGCGCGACGATGTCGGGAACGGGACGCCCGAAAAGGGCGCGGGCAAGCGGAAGAAGTTTCTGGGGATCTTCTGATAGCGGGTGGCGGAGCGTTCTTCGCGTAGCTTTCGGGCGAAGGCCGGGTATTGGACGGGCAGCGTGTCATGCTGCGGCACCCCTGCGGCTGTCATGCCACTTTACCCCAACGCGTGTAACACCCCGTCACCCCAGCGAAAGCTGGGGTCTCGCGACTATTAGGCGGAACGCCCGCCCCAGGGAGACCCCCAGCTTTCGCTGGGGTGACGGGGTGTGCGACGTAACGGGCGTCACGCTACGATCGTGGCGCGACCCGCTGTGCCACGCGCAGTCCGGTCCAGGCCATCGCCACGAAATGTAAGAACTATCCGTTCGGAACGCGTCAGCGGGCCTTGCGCAGCCGCTTCGCATTCCCGGTCGCGGCCTTGTGCAGCGGCGCGACGACGTCGCGTCCCATCTGCGCGCCCGTTTCAAGCGCGCTCAGTGCGTGCAGGCTCGAGCGTTCGGACAGCGCGGCAAGTTCGAACAGCGTCGGTGGGCGCCCGCGCAGCCACATCGCGCCAAGCTCCTGCGCCTGCGCGACATAGCCGGCTTGCAACGTCATCAACGCGTTCAACCCGGCGGTGCCCGATTGCGAGAAAGCCGCGACCTTCTCGGGCACCATCCGCCCGAGCTCGGCATAGTCCCCGCTCAGCGGCGATCGCATCGCCTCACCGATCGTATTCGTGCGCGACGCGATCACCGCGTGCGAGGCGGTGGCGGTTTCGCTCAATCGCTCGCCAGTCGCACCGACCGACCCCCATGCCGACATGACACGCGTCCAATAGGCAAAGGGGTCGATCATAAGGTGCATCCCGATAGAGGGCCGCGGCCCTCGCGGTTAGGCGAGGGTGCGGAGGTTTGGCTCGCGAGCGTAGAAGCGCTTGGCTGCCGCGGTGATGAAGGCCTTGTCGAGCCCTGTCACGCCTTCATCGGCCTCGACACCGGCCTTGTCGAGCAAAGGCTTCGCAGCCTCGCTCGCGCCGACCGCCTTGAGGTGCCCGAACGCGTCCATAACCCATTGGACGGCGGCGCCTTCCTTGAGCAATGCCGCGGTGCCGTCCTTCGACAGAACGACAGCCGCCGCATCGAACAGCTGCGACGGCGAACCGGCGAGCTGGCCATCGGCCTTCTTCATCGTACCGTCGGACAGCTTGGCGCCGCCGACCTTGGGCGCGACGAGGAAGGGTTTCGCCTTCGCCGCCGTGATCGCTGCGACCAGCGTGTCGAGCTCGCCCGCATCGGTGCCATCCGCAATCAGCACGCCGACCGTACGCCCTTCGAGCGTCGCCTTCATGTTCTTGTGGATCGACAGAGCGTCGGACGGCTTCATGTCGACCGGCTCGCGCGCCGCCTCGGCCTTGTCGGGCAGCGGGATGCCGAGCCCGTCGGCGACGCGCTTGGCGAATGCCTCGTCGACGTTGCGCAGGTTCGCTACCATCCGCGGCGGGACCTGGTCGAGCGTCCCGACCTTCGACAGCTCGAACACGAACGACGACGCGATATGCGCCTGCTCGCTCTCGGTCTGCGAGTTCAGGAACAGCCGCGCCTGGCTGTAATGGTCGCTGAACGTCTCCGAACGGATGCGGAGCTTGTCGCCCGTTTCGTTCGGGCCGGTCGCGGCATTGACCGTGGCGAAGCCCTTCGGGCTTTCGCGCGGGCCGCCTTCCTCGCCGTGCGCGCCGAGGCTGTTGGGCTCGTAATTCGCCCGGCCCTTGGGCACTTGCGTCTGCATCATCCCGTCGCGCTGGAAGTTGCCGAACGGGCAGCGCGGCGCGTTGATCGGGATCTGGTGGAAGTTGGTCGTGCCCAAACGCGACTTCTGCGTGTCGAGATACGAGAACAACCGGCCCTGCAGCAGCGGATCGTTCGAGAAATCGATCCCCGGTACGATGTTGGTCGGCAGGAAGGCGACCTGCTCGGTCTCGGCGAAGAAATTGTCGACGTTACGGTCGAGCACCATCCGACCGATCACGCGGACGGGGATGTCGTCCTCGGGGATCAGCTTGGTCGAATCGAGCACGTCATAGGGCTGCGCGTCGGCGAAGGCCTGGTCGAACACCTGGATGCCGAGCTCCCATTCGGGGAAGTTGCCGGTGTCGATCGCCTCGAACAGGTCGCGGCGATGATAGTCGTTGTCGGCCGCCTGCAGCTTCAGCGCCTCGTCCCAGATCGTCGACTGGATGCCGAGCTTGGGCTTCCAATGGAACTTGACGAAGCTCGCCTTGCCCTCGGCGTTGACCAGCTTGAAGGTGTGGATGCCGAAGCCTTCCATCATCCGCAGCGAGCGCGGCAGCGTGCGGTCGGACATCGCCCAGAACAGCATGTGCGTCGCTTCGGGGGTAAGCGATGCCCAGTCCCAGAAGGTGTCGTGTGCGCTGCCGGCCTGCGGATAGCCGCGATCGGCCTCCATCTTCACCGCGTGGATCAGGTCGGGGAATTTGATCGCATCCTGGATGAAGAAGACCGGGATGTTGTTGCCGACCAGATCCCAATTGCCTTCGCGCGTGTAGAGCTTGACCGCGAAGCCGCGCACGTCGCGCGGCGTATCGACCGAACCCGATCCGCCAGCGACGGTCGAGAAGCGGACGAACACTTCGGTCTTCTCGCCCTTGGTGAAGACGGCGGCCTTGGAGAGGTCCGAAATGTCGTCGGTCGCCTCGAAATAGCCGTGCGCGCCCGAGCCGCGGGCATGGACGATCCGCTCGGGGATGCGCTCATGGTCGAAGTGGAAGATCTTTTCGCGCAGCACGAAATCCTCGAGCAGCGTCGGCCCACGCTCGCCCGAGCGCAGGCTGTTCTGATTGTCGGAGATCGGAACGCCGTGGTTGGTGGTCAGCACGGGATCGCCGTCGGCGGCCTGCTGGTGGGTTTCGCCCGCGTTGCCGCGGGTCGTTTCGGGGGTGGTGGCCATGGGGGGAGTCTCCGGAAATGTCGGCATGGGGATCGACGGGCGCGCGCGGGCGCCCTGTGTCGGGAAAACCACGCGGTCAGAGAACGGTTCGAACGCCGTTTCTTTCCGCCATGATCCCAATATCGTACCGATATTTCGTATTGATTCGGCGCAAGTCGCGCGGGGCACGGTTTCCAGCGCTAATGGACGAGCCCAGCGGCGAACGCGATCCGCAAGGCGTCGGGCAGCGACTGCACGTGGAGCTTGTTCATCATGTGCGCGCGATAGACCTCGACGGTGCGTGGGCTGATCGCGAGATCGTGCGCGATCACCTTGTTGACCTTGCCCGCGATCAGGCCGCACAGCACATCGACCTCGCGCGGGGCGAGCCGGGCAATCTGCTCCTGCGCGGCGGCGGCGCGCGCGGCCGTCTCGCCGCTCCGCGCCAGCCGATCGAACGCGCGCTCGAGCCGATCGAACAGGGTCTCCTGGTCATATGGCTTTTCGAGAAAGTCGATCGCCCCGCGCTTGATCGCCTCGACCGCGACGGCGATACTGCCATTGCCGGTGACGACCACGCACAGATAGGGCAGGCCATCGCGGCGCACCGCGGTCAGCACGTCGAGTCCGGACAGTCCGGACATGTGCAGATCGAGCAGCGCGATCCCCGGGCCGAGCCGGGGCGTCGCGTCGAGAAACGCCTCGCCCGAGGCGAAGCCTTCGACCAGGCAATCGTCACGTCGCGTCAGCAGCGTGAGCAGCGATCGGCGGATCGTTGCGTCATCGTCGACTATGTAGATGCGCTTTGCCATTGGGTCTCGCTTGCCGGGGAGGAGAACTTCCGGCGGCGGGCAGCGGTGGCAGCCGGAAACAGCAGGTCGAACCGTGCGCCCTGACCGGGGGCGCCCTTGGCGGAGATCACGCCGCCATGCGTCTGGACGATCCGGCGGACGATCGCCAAGCCGATCCCGTTCGCGTCATCGCCCTGCTTGGTGCTGAAGAACGGCTCGAAGATGCGATCGAGCGTCGCCGGGTCGATCCCCTCGCCATCGTCGCTGACGAACAGCCGGACCGAACGCCGGCCGCCGTCGCGCGCGGGTTCGGCGATCGTTCCGATCGTGATCGTGCCGCCACGCGAGCCGATCGCCTGGGCCGCGTTGACCGTCAGATTGAGCACGACCTGATAGAGTTGGCGGATATTGCCCGTAATCGCCGGAACCGGTGCCAGTGCTTCGACGATGCTGATCTCGGCCGGAACGCGCGCGCGCAGCAGCGGGAGATAGCCGCGGATCAGATCGTCCAGCCGGACCCGCTCGAGCGTGACGGCTTCCTCGCGGGTATAGGCGAGCATGTCGCGCGCCAGCTCGCGTGCCCGCTGCGCCGATTCGATGATCAGCGCCATGCTTTGCCGATCGGTCGGATCGGTGATCGCCTCCATGACGAGCGGGGCGAGGATCGTCACCGGGACGAGCGTGTTGCTGAGGTCGTGCGCGACGCCGCCGGCCAACAGGCCGAGCGTTTCGAGTTTCTGCGCCTGGCACAATTGCGCGCGCAGTTCGGCGCTGCCGCGCTCGCAGCGGTAATGCCGGGTGACGTCATGGACGATCCCGGTCAGGCGCGCGGTCACCCCGCGGTCGTCGCGGATCGGCACCCAGCGCAGCAGCGCGTCGCCGGTTTCGCCGTCGCGGCGGTGGAAACTGTACGCGACCGTCTCGGCGGTCTGGCCGTGGCGCGCCGCGGCCATCGAGGCGGCCAGCTCGACCTGCTGTTGCGGGGGGATGTGGGCCGCGAGGAAGCTGCCCCAATCCTGGCGCGGCTGCGCCGAAACGTCGTGGAGCGCACCGAATGCAGGCGTGGGGGTGAAGGTCATGCTCGTCAGGTCGAGCTCGAAGTGCGCCGTTCCGGTCAGGTGTTCGATCGCCGCGGTCTGGTCGGCGATGTGCTGCTGCGCCTGGCGCGTGCGTAGCGTCCGATCGACGAAGAATGCCGCGAGCAGGATCGCGCCGATCGCGAGGCCGGCATCGGCGATCCCGGCGAAGGTCGCGATCTCGCCGCGCGGCGCGGCGGCCGATCCGAACAGCGTCAGTCCGAGTGCGATCACCGTGAACACGCGGACGAAGGCGCGCTCAGCGAAGAGCAGTCCGCCGAGCACGACCAGGACATACGCCCAGCGCGCCGCGCCCATGTGTGTCGCGACGAGATCGAAGGTGGCGATCACGAGCGCCAGCACGACGATTCCCCATGGCCCGGGGCGGCCGAGCAAGATCGGGTCGAGTCGCTCGGCCTGCGCGCCGATCGCCACCGCCAGAAGCGTCAGCGCGAGCGCCATGACGGCGCCGGCGGCGTTCGACGGGTGGGCGCCGCTGAGGCCGGTGTCGATCGCGACGGCGAGCGCTCCCGCCGCGATCGCGATCGCCAGGAACAGAAGCAGCCCCACGCGGACATCCCGCGGGATCCGCGACCGATCGAGCCCGAGCGGGAGGCAGACCGCAGCCAATACGAGCTGTACGAGCGCTGCGATCGAGCCCGAACGTGCGAAGACGCTGGTGCCGACCCCAAGCGGAAATGCGCTGCGTTCATCGACGAAGAAGGACGCAAAACGAATATCGCGGAAGGTGGCGATACTCAGGATCAAGACAATGGCGGCGAAGAGCGTTGCACTGCGCGGTCGATCGAGCAGCATCATCGTCACCGAGAGTGCACAGGCAGCCAGGCTTGCCCAAACGTCAATTATGAAAGCGCTAGAAGAGCTCGGATGTCCTGCAATATCAAACGGATATAGTATCGATCTGGGAATACTGAATATACAAAGGACTAGAAGCAGCGTGGCGCACGCAAGCCCGGTCATGTGTACAAAGTATGATCGGCCACTCATGATGCGCAACAATTTACTATAGGCTTAGCCATACTCAACTTATATCAATAAATATCCTATTGGGATATGTATTAAGGGGATGCGCTCTTAAAAATTCGCATAACCTGCTTTAAGATTTTCGCGGGTATTGTGGGTTAAGCGGAGCAAGCTTGGGGTCGATCGGGCCTCGAGCGTCATGTCCCTCGGTCTCAGATGCCGCAGCGCGTGCGGGCCATGGCGATCGATGGATTTGCCGTGGCGGCTTGGCTAGACCCCCGGACGATGATCGCGACGGGGACCAGGCGGCTGGGCAATTCGACTGTGCAAACCATGCTGGCAGAGGCCAAGCGGCTGCTCGGCGCCGACCCGGCCGCGGCCGCCGCGTGCGCTCGACGTGTTCTGGCGGCGGACCCGCATTCGGTCGAAGCGCGCTTCCTGCTGGGCGCGGCGCTGCGGCGACATGGCGTTTGGGACGAGGCACGCGCTGTGCTGGCGCCGCTCGCGGCCGCCACGCCGCGGGCGTGGGGGGTCCAGTATGAATATGGCATGGCGCTCGCCGCGTTGGGGGACGGGCCGGCGGCGGCCGAAGCGCTCGACCGTGCGACGCGCGCCAATCCTGCATCGTCGCTGGCGTGGCACGCGCTCGGCGACCAGCTGCTGTTGCTCGGGCGCAGCGATGCGGCGCGCGATGCGCAAGCGCGGCGGGTGCCGGGATGTGTCGCCGATCAAGCGCTCGGCGTCGCCGCGCGGGCGTTCTTCGAGGGGCGCGAGCCCGACGCGCGTGCCACGCTCCACGCGCGCTTCGGGATCGACCTCAACGATCTCGGCGCGGTCCGCTTGCTGTCGGATGTCGCCCTGCAGCACGGGCAGTTTGCCGCGGCCGAAGCTCTGCTCGCGCAGGCGCGGCGGGCCGCGCCCGACTTCGTTCCGGCGCAGTTCGCGCATGCGATTGCGCTCCACCGGCTCGAGCGGGGCGAAGACGCGCTCGCAGCGATCGGCGCGGCGTTGCAGGCACTGCCGGGGCTTGCCGCGTTGGAAACGCTCGCGGCGGCGATCCACATGCAGCTCGGCGACGTTGTGGCGGCGATCACCGCGTACCAGACCGTGCTCGCCGCGACGCCCGACGACGCCGATGCCTGGCACGGCCTTGGCCACGCGCTTCGCGCGGTCGGGCGGCAGGACGAGGCGGTCGCCGCCTATCGCCGCGCGGTCGCGCTCAGGCCGGGCTATGGCGAAGCGTATTGGAGCCTCGCCAACCTCAAGACTGTCCGCTTCGATGCTGCCGAGCTCACCCGAATGCTGGCGCTCCCTGCCGCGGCAACGCCCGATCCGGCCGACCGCGCCTATCTCGATTTCGCGCTGGGCAAGGCGCTGGAAGACGAGGCACGGTATGCCGAATCCTTTGCGCATTATGCGCGCGGCAACGCCGCGCGCGCCGCGCTCGAACCGCACGATGCCGCGGCGATGCACCGCTTCGTGGCGGATTCGATCGCCGCATTCGATGCCGACCTGTTCCGCCGCAACGCCGCGGCGGGGTGCGCCGAGACCGGGCCGATCTTCGTGCTCGGCATGCCGCGGTCGGGATCGACGCTGGTCGAGCAGATCCTCGCGAGCCACAGCGCGGTCGATGGCGCGTCCGAATTGCCCGACATTACCACGCTCGCGCGCGAACTGGCGCAGCGGCATCCGGACTATCCCGGCTCGATCGCGCAGGTCCCCGAAGCCGCCTTTGCCGCGCTTGGCCGTGCCTACATCGAGCGGACGGCGGTCCACCGCGCGGGGAAAGCGTGGCTGGTCGACAAGTTTCCCGGCAATTTCCTCCACACCGGGCTGATCCAGCTGATGCTGCCGAACGCGCGGATCATCGATATCCGGCGCGACCCGATGGCGTGCTGCTTCTCGCTGTTCAAACAGGCGTTCGCGCGCGGGCAGGCCTATAGTTACGACCTTGCCGATCTCGGGCATTATTATCGCGATTACGTCGCGCTGATGGCGCATTTCGATGCCGTGCTGCCCGGTCGCGTCCACCGCATCGGCTATGAAGCGCTGATCGACGATCCCGAGACCGAAATCCGCCGTCTGCTCGCGTATTGCGGCCTGCCGTTCGAGCCGCAGTGCCTGCGCTTCTTCGAAACCGGGCGGGCGGTGCGGACGCCGAGTTCGGAACAGGTGCGCCGGCCGATCAATCGCGATGGCCTCGACCAATGGCGCCCTTTCGAGGCGTGGCTCACCCCGCTCGCCGACGGGCTCGGACCGCTTGCCAAGGCGCCCGCCAATCGGCATTGATGCCAAAATTGGATGCCCCTATCCGATTTTCGATATCAAACGGGGATCAAGGACAGCGTCGAAAGCATAAGCCGGGAATGGCGTGCGCGATGGCTGCCTTGGCGGGGCAGCTGGGTTGCAAAGGGGACTTTCGTGTTGAGCATTTCTGTCGGTCACAGCGTTTCGGCGCGTCCTGCGCGGATCGTCGCGCGGCTCATGGCGTCGGGCGCGGCGCTTGCGCTGATCGCGCCGGGCGTGGCGCTGGCCGCACCCGATCCACAAGCGCCCGCCGATGCGCCGCAGGCGGCGGGGCAGGGCGACGAGCTGAACGACATCGTCGTCACCGCGACACGCTCGGGCGCGCAATCGTTGCAGACGGTGCCGATCGCGGTGTCGGTGGTGAACGTCGATCAGATCACCAAATCGGGGCAGGGCAATCTGTCCGATCTCGCCAAATTCACCCCCTCGCTCGTCATCACCGAGGGCGCGCCGGGGTTCAACAAGTTCAACCTGCGCGGGCTTGCGACCGGCGGTTACGTGACGTCGGACACGTCGGACCGACCGTTGGTGGCGGTGTATCTCGATGACACGCCGATCTCGGTGCAGGGGCAGACGCCCGACCTCAAGGTCTATGATCTCGACCGCGTCGAAGTGCTGCGCGGGCCGCAGGGCACGCTGTTCGGCGCGGGCTCGATGGCGGGCACGGTGCGCTTCGTGACGGCCAAGCCCGATGCGCGCAGCTTCTTCGGCACGGCCGAAGCGAGCGGATCGACCACCGAGCATGGCGCAGGCAGCTACAATGTCCGCGGCATGGTCAACATCCCGCTGATCAAGGACGAGCTGGCGGTCCGCGGCAACATCTTCGTCGGCAACGATGGCGGCTTCATCGACAATATCGGCCAGCACCGCGTCGATAACGCCAACAGCAACCGCTCGACGCAGGGCCGCGTCGCAGTGCGCTGGACGCCGACCGACAAACTGACCGTCGATGGCAGCTTCACCTATGAGAACAGCCGCGCGAAGGGGCTCAACACCGGGCTCGATGGCCTCGCGCCCTACACCTATGAGAGCAACGGCGCCGAGGGCACGCGCGATCTGTTCAAACTCTACACCGGCGGTTTCGATTACGACGCGGGCTTCGCCAATGTGATCGTGACCGGGGCGTACACCGACCGCAAGATCGGCTTCAACGCGAGCCCCGATCCGCAGATCGGCTATTATTTCGCCAATTATTACGCGCCCTATACCGGCGCCGGCAAATACCCGCTCTACGCCCCGCCCGCGAGCTACGACCATGCGGTGACGAGCCTTATCCCGGCCGAAAACTATACGATCAACCAGAAGCTCAACGACTTCATGGCCGAGGCGCGGCTGGTGTCGAAGAGCGATGGCCCGGTCAAATGGACCGTCGGCGCGTTCTACGAGAAGCAGAACCGGCATCTCGTCCAGGACATCCCGGTCGCCGGGTTCGACACGCTGTCCTACCAGAACGCCGCGTTCGGCCCGTTCGCGACGCCGACCGGCTTGTACGATTCGAAGACCGTCGATGGCGCATTCAGCTCGAACGACATCTTCTCGGGGCTGCAGGATGTGCACGAACATCAGTTCGCGGCCTATGCGGATGGCACGTGGCACGTGACCGACCGGCTCGATCTGACCGCGGGCCTGCGCTACTTCAACTTCAAGGAGAGCTATTATCTCTATGAAGGCGGCGCGTTCGGCGTGCTGCTCGGCAAGGACGCGCAGGGGCGCACGACGGGTACCACCCAGTCGATCCGCTCGACGCTCAAATCGAACGGCGTCAATCCGCGCGCCAACATCTCGTACAAGCTCGACGACAATGTGCTGATCTATGCCGAAGCCGCCAAGGGCTTCCGCTATGGCGGCGCGAACCAGCCGGTGCCGCTCGGCACGGCGGGGCTTGCCGGGCGCTGCACGACGCAGCTCAATTCGTACGGGTATAGCGCCGCGCCGGGGACCTTCGGGCCCGACAAATTGTGGAACTACACGATCGGCGAAAAGGCCAAGTTCGCGGGTGGTCGCGTGACGCTCAACGCCAGCGCCTATTATATCGACTGGTCCGACGTGCAGACGCGGTTGCGGCTGAACTGCTCGTATTTCTTCACCGACAATAAGGGCAAGATCGCGAGCAAGGGCGTCGAGCTCGAGGCGGCGGTCAAGGCGACGCGCAACATCACGCTCAACGGCAGCTTCTCGTTCAACGATTCGACCGCGCGTGGCGACATCCCGACGGTCGGCGCGTTCGACGGCGACCGCACGCCGTATTCGCCGCGCGTGACGGCGTCGGCGGGGGCGTTCTACGATGCCGATCTCGGGCGCGGGGCGATCCATCTGCAGGCGACGTACAAATACATCTCGTCGCAGCAGACGACGTTCAACAACTTCTCGACCACGCTCGATCCGGCGACCAAAAAGCTGATCGTCGACACAGCGAGTAATGGCGGGCGCAGCCAGACCTATGCGGTGATCCCCGAGAGCCACAATGCCAGCGCGTCGATCGCCTATGACATCGGCAATTACGAGTTCGGCATCTTCGGCAACAATCTGTTCAATGGCGTCAAGGTGATCGATATCCAGCGCGCGACCTATTACGCGATCTATCAGGCGGGCTCGCGCGTGACGTATGCGCGCCCACGCACGATCGGCGTGCGGGCGAAGGTTAAGTTCTAGCGCTCGTTCCTCCTGCGTCACCCCGGCCTTGTGCCGGGGCCCACCGGGCGGCACGCGCTTACGGCGTAGTTCGCGCGGCACGGTGGGCCCCGGCACAAGGCCGGGGTGACGACTACTGGTCTCAGGCGGCGCCCGCTCCCTGGATCCGCGCATCGTCGGCGGCGAAGGTCCGCACGCTCGTCCAGTAGTGGTACGCCGCCCAAAAGCCGGTCAGCGACAGTGCGAGCAAGGCGTAGCGCAACGACTCCGCGTTGCTGCCCAGCCGCCCGGCAAGCGTATCGCTCAGCCAGCCGACGACAGTCGGCGCGATGATCAGATTGGCGACATTGGCGGTGAGCAGGCTGATCGCCATGCCCTGCGCGCGCATATTGGCGGGCATGAAGTTGAGCAGCAGCGCCATCGTCGGCCCGACATAGAGATAGATCGCCGGCACGACGATCCACAGCATCGCGGTCGCGAGCGAAAGCGAATGCGTCCAGTAGATGATGAACGACGGGATCGTGGAGAGCGCGACGATCGCGGCAAGCCCTTGCGCGATCCGCTTGGGATCCTGCATCTGCGGCAGTGCGAGGATCGCGCCGGTGGCGATCGTCGCGACGGTGCCCGCCCAGAAATAGATCGTGCCCAGCCGCGCGCCCGCCTCGGCGGTCGACAGGCCATAGGCGCGCTCGAAATAGGTCTGCGTCCAGAACAGCAGACCCCAGCCCCACAGGCAGATCACCGTGCCCGCGGCATTGATGTGCCACGCCGAGCGCTGCGACCACAGGAACTTGCAGGTCTCGCGGAAGGTCGCGCTGGGGACTTTTGCTTCGCTGATCCGCTCGAAACGCCCGCGCACCGGCTCGCGCACGGTGAGCAGGATGATCAACCCGAACACCACGCCGGGAACGCCGAGTGCGATGAAGGCCGCCCGCCAGCTATGGAAATGCTCGACGATCGCGCCCGCCACGCTCGACCCGAGCCACGCGCCGAGCGGCAGGCCGAGCGCATAGACCGTCAACGCAAACGCACGCCGCTGGCGCGGGAAGGTGTCTGCGACGATCGAGGTCGAGGGCGGGGTGCCGCCCGCCTCGCCGACGCCGACCGCGATGCGGGCGAGCAGGAACTGCCAGTAATTCTGCGTGAGCCCGAGCACGGCGGTTGCCGCCGACCATAGCATGATCGCCGCGGCGACGATGTTGCGGCGGTTGGCGTGGTCGGCCAGCCGCGCGATCGGCAGCCCGACGAAGATGTAGAAGAAGGCGAGCGACACGCCGGTCAGCCACGCGACGCCTGAATCCGACAGGCCGAATTCCTTGCGGATCGGCTCGAGCACGGTCGAGACGACATACCGGTCGGCGATGTTGAGCGCATAGACCAGCCCGAGCACGAGCACGACATACCAGCGCGCCGATTCGAGCCGCGGTGTGGTTCCCATCATTCGTCGTCACGCCCCCAGATGCTTTGCCGTCCCGCACCGCGGGCGCGGATTACAAGCCGACCCGCCTAGCGGCCGAACGGCTGCGCAGAAAGGCCTTGCGTGATCGGGCCATGCGGCAGGGGCGCGCCGCGCACGCCCGGGCGTTGCATCGCGGCGGAAAACGCGCTTGGTAGGCCCGCATAGCCGTGCCGCACCGAGCGTTCAGGAGTCCGCCATTTCCAGCCCATCCCCGGTCAATCGGCGCTGGCTCCCGCTCAACGCGCTGCGCGCGTTCGACGCGGTCGGGCAGCGGCTGAGCTTCACCGCGGGCGCGCAGGCGCTCGACGTGTCGCAAAGCGCGGTGAGCCGACATGTGATCAGCCTCGAAAAGCTGCTCGGCCATAAACTGTTCGATCGATCGGGGCAGGGGCTGGCGTTGACCGCGGCGGGCGCCACGCTGTTGCCCGAGGTCGGCAAGGCGTTCGATCGGCTCGAACAGACCATGAATGCGATCAGCAGCAACCCCGACACCAGCCGCCCGATCCGCCTCCACATTCCGCCGAGCCTGTTGCAGCAGGTCGTGATGCCGATGATCCAGGCGTTCCATGCCGCGCATCCCGCGATCCGGATCGACATTTCGAGCTCGTCCGCGGTCGGCTTGCCGAGCAGCGAGACCGACATGGCGATCGTGTTCGATCGGCCCAATATCGACGATCGCGTGACCGACCTTCTGTGGATGGTGCGCGTCGCGCCGGTCTGTTCGCCGGAGGTTGCGCAGCGGAATGCCGGCAAGTCGCTCGAGCAGTTCCTGGCGGACAATCCGCTGCTCCACGTCAAGCTCGAGGGGCAGCCGCGCGGGTTGCTGTGGAGCACCTTCGCGCGCCAGTGCCGGATCGAACTCGATGTCGAGCGCGGGCTCGCCTTCGATGCCAATGCGCTCGCGGTCGGCTATGCGATGCATTCGGACGGCGTCGCGCTCGCCGACATCGACATGTTCGCACCCGAAATCGCCGCCGGCCGGCTCGTCGTGCCCTACGACACCGTGATCAACGACGGCTTTGGCTATTACCTCAAACTGCGCGCCGACGATCTCGCCGATCCGACGATCAGCCTGGTGCGCAGCTGGCTGATCGCGCAATTCGCCGCGCGCCCGGGGGCACCTGTCGCGGTGGTGTGATTCTCCGCCAAAAGGGGCATCGCGGTCGCGCGCCGATCGGCTATCAGGCGACATGGATATGATCGCTACGCCGCCTGCGCACCACACCGACCCCGCCACGATCGCCGTGCTCGAGACGATCGAGACGCGGCTGCGCTGGCTCTCGTCCTGGACGATCCACAACGCCAACCATCTGCGTGAAAGCCGCGACGGGCTGAAGGTCGGTGGGCATCAGGCGAGCTGCGCGTCGATCACCGCGATCATGACCGCGCTCTATTTCGGCGCGCTGCGGCCGAACGACAAGGTCGCGGTCAAGCCACATGCCGGGCCGGTGCTGCATGCGATCCACTATATGCTCGGTCAGCAGAGCCGGGACGCGCTCGAACGCTATCGCGGGATGGGCGGTGCGCAGAGCTATCCGAGCCGCACCAAGGATACGATCCCCGTCGATTTCTCGACCGGGTCGGTCGGGTTGGGCGTGGCGATCACTGCCTTCGCATCGCTGATCCAGGACTATCTAATCGCGCATGGCGAGATGGCCGAGGCCGAGGCGGGCCGGATGATCGCGCTGATGGGCGATGCCGAGCTCGACGAGGGCAATATCTACGAATGCCTGATCGAGGCGTACAAGCACGACATCCGCAATTGCTGGTGGATCGTCGATTACAACCGCCAGTCGCTCGACAGCACGACGGCGGACCGGATGTTCCGCCGCTTCGACGATATCTTCGAGACGTGCGGCTGGCGCGTCGAGACGTTGAAGCACGGCAAGAAGCAGCGCGAAGTGTTCGCGCTGGCGGGCGGGCAAGCGATCGCCGACTGGATCGATGCCTGTCCCAATGCCGAGTTTGCGGCGCTGACGTATCAGGGTGGGGCTGCGTGGCGGTCGCGGTTGAATGCCAATCTGGCGGGGCAGAGCGAGACGCTCGCCTTGATCGCCGCGCAGGACGATGCCGCGCTCGCCGCGCTGATGACCAATCTCGGCGGGCATTGTATCGCGACCCTGCTCGAAGCGTTCGCGCGCTGTGACGATGACGTGCCGACGCTGTTCATCGCTTATACCGTCAAGGGCTATGGCCTGCCGTTTGCGGGGCACAAGGACAACCATTCGGGGTTGATGAACCCGGGCCAGATCGAGCAGCTGCGCGGCGATCTCGGCATTGCGGCGGGCGAGGAATGGGCGCCGTATGGCGGGCTCGGCGACAATGCTGCGGCTTCGGCGCGCGCGGTCGTCGAGGCGAGCGCGCTGGCGCAAGCGGCCAAGGCGAAGCCGGCACAGGCGGTGCCGGTCCCCGAGCGTTTGCCGGTGCCCGATGGTGCCGAACTCTCGACCCAGGCGGCGTTCGGGCGGATCCTGCTCGATCTCGCCAAATCGGGGCACCCGCTCGCCGACCGGATCGTCACGACGTCGCCCGACGTGACCGTCTCGACCAACCTCGGCGCGTTCGTCAATCAACGCGGGCTGTTCCGCCGGCAGGAATTGAAGGACGTCTTCTCCGCCGCGCGCATTCCGACCGCGCAGAAATGGGCGGGGCATAAGGCGGGCCAGCATATCGAGCTGGGCATTGCCGAGAACAATCTGTTCCTGATGCTTGCGGCGCTCGGGCTTGCCGCGCCGCTGTTCGGGACGCGGCTGATGCCGATCGGCACGGTATACGATCCGTTCATCGCACGCGGGCTCGATGCGCTCAATTACGCGTGTTACCAGGATGCGCGCTTCCTGCTGGTCGCGACACCGTCGGGGCTGACGCTCGGGCCGGAGGGCGGGGCGCATCAGTCGGTCAATTCGCCGCTGATCGGGATCGGCCAGCCGGGGCTCACCTATTTCGAGCCGGCCTTTGCCGACGAGCTCGCGCTGATCATGCGCTGGGGCTTCGAGCATATGCAGGCCGAGGACGGCGGCTCGGTCTATCTCCGGCTTACGACGCGGACGATTGCGCAGATCGAACGCGCCGACGACGGCTGGGAGCAGGCCGCGCTGCGCGGCGGTTATTGGTTGAAGCGGCCGGGCGGCGATAAGGATATCGCGATCGTCTTCACCGGCGCGGTGACGCCCGAGGTGCTCGAAGCGGCTGACCTGCTCGCCGAGGATGTGCCCGGGCTCGGTCTGCTGATGGTGACCTCGCCCGATCTGCTGCATCGCGGCTGGTCGGCGCGCCACGCCGGGCGGTGGACCGGCGCGACCGCGGCGAGCCATGCCGATACCTTGCTCGCCGAACTCGCGCCCGACGCCAAGCTCGTGACGATCATCGACGGCGCGCCTTCGACGCTGTCCTGGCTCGGCAGCGTGCGCGGGATGCGCGTGAGCCCGCTCGGCACCGATCGGTTCGGACAGACGGGCGATCTGCCCGACCTGTTCCGCGCCTATCGGCTCGATGCCGAGGCGATCGTCGATGCGGTCGCCGAACTTTGCCTCGGGCCGGTGGATTAGCGCCCGCGAGTGCGGTAGCTGCGGAGAATGCGCGAGATCAATTTCGACGGGCTGGTCGGGCCGAGCCACAATTATGCCGGGCTGTCGTTCGGCAACATCGCCTCGGCGAGCAATGCCGGCGCGGTCTCCGCGCCGCGCGCCGCCGCGCTCCAGGGCATCGACAAGATGCGCCATATGCTCGCGCTCGGGCTGCCCCAGGGGCTGCTGCTCCCGCATGACCGGCCCGATGCGACCTGGCTGCGCCAGCTCGGCTTTGCCGGCGATGACGACGCCGTGCTCGCCGCGGCGTGGCGTGAGGATCCGGGCTTGCTGCGCAACGTCGCGGCCGCCTCGGCGATGTGGACCGCCAACGCCGCGACCGTATCGCCCGCGCCTGACACGAGCGACGGACGCTGCCATCTGTCGGTCGCCAATCTCTCGACGATGCTCCACCGCAGCCTCGAGGCGCCGCAGACTGCGCGGCAATTGCGCCTCGCGTTCGGCGACACGCGCCACTTTGCGGTCCACGATGCGCTCCCGGCCGCGCTCGGCGACGAAGGGGCGGCCAATTTCATGCGGCTCGCGACGCACCACGGCGCCCGCGGTGTCGAGCTCTTCGTCTATGGCGTGCGGCGCGACACCGGCTTTCCGGCACGCCAGAACCGCGCGGCGAGCGCGGCGGTCGCGCGTCGGCACGGCCTCGACCCGGCCGACACGCTGCTCGTCGAGCAGAGCCAGGCGGCGATCGACGCGGGCGCGTTCCACAATGACGTCGTCGCGGTCGCCAACGAGACCGTACTGTTCACGCACGAACAGGCGTTCGAGGATCCGGCCGCGGTCTATGGCTTCATCCGCGCGCGGTTGCCCGAGGCAGTGATCCTCGAGGTTCCCGCGTCGAGCGTCTCGCTCGAGGCGGCGATCCGCTCCTATCTGTTCAACTCGCAACTCGTGACGCTGCCCGACGGCACGATGGCCTTGATCGTGCCGGGCGAATGCCGCGAACTGCCCGCGGTCTGGGACTGGCTGCAGCGGCTGGTCGCGGGGAACGGCCCGGTGCGGCGGATCGACGTGCTCGATCTGCGCGAATCGATGCGCAACGGCGGCGGCCCGGCATGCCTGCGCTTGCGTGTCGCGGTCGATGATGCGGCGTACGCGGCGATCGACCCGCGCTTCCTGCTCGATCCGGCGCGCTGCGATCGGATCGCGGCGCTGGTCGAGCGCGATTGGCCCGAGCACATCGCCCCAGACGACCTCGGCGATCCCGATCTGTGGCGGCGATGCCGGACGGCGCGGGCGGCGTTGCTCGAAACGCTGGGGTTCGGGCCGGGCGAACTTTGAACATCACCGAGCGGCTGCGCCAGGCCGCACCGCTGTTCGTCCTGCTGCTGCTCGCGCTCGCGCTGCGCGGGCCCGATTTCGGCAATCCGATCATCCATACCGACGAGCAATATTACGTGCTGGTCGGCGCGCGGATGTGGCACGGCGCCTTGCCCTATATCGACCTGTGGGATCGCAAGCCGATCGGGCTGTTCCTGATCTATGCCGCGACGCAGCGGTTCCCGGGCGACGGCATCCTTGCCTATCAACTGGTGGCGCTGCTCTTCGCGGTGCTGACCGCCTGGGCGATCGGCCGTGCGGCGCGCCTCGCTGGGGCGAATGCGGCCGGGGCGTTGCTCGGCGGGGCGGCGTATCTGGTGTGGTTGCCGCTGCTGAGCGGGCGTGCCGGGCAGGCACCCGTCTTCTTCAACCTGTTCATGGCCGTGGGCGCGGTCCTGCTGCTGCGCTTGCCGGTGCTGGCACGCGCTGGCGCGACGCGCGCGATCCTGCTGAGCGGGGCGGGAGCGTGCCTGCTCGCGGGTTTGGCGATCCAGACCAAATACACCCCGGCGGTGGAGGGCGCGCTGTTCGGCCTGGCGCACCTCTATTATCTGCACCGCGCCGGCGCGCGTGGGCGCGTCATGCTCGGCGCGGCGGCGGTGTGGCTGGCGCTGGGGCTGGCGCCGACGGTCGCGGCACTCGGCTATTATTGGCACCTCGGTCCCGCGGCGTTCCAGGCCTTCTGGTACGATAATTTCGCCTCGATCGTCGCGCGCGGGGCGTACAGCTATCCGCCCGATCTGACCGCGCGCCGGCTTGCCGGGATCAGCGCGCAGCTTCTCCTGCCGGCGATTTGCGCGGGGGTCGCGGTGAAGCGCGGGTGGCACGGCGCCGAGGTCCGGCTGGCGACGGCATGGCTGGGTGCGGCGCTTGTCCCGTTCGTCCTGCTCGGCGTGTATTTCGATCATTATGCGCTGCCCTTGCTGCCGCCGTTGCTGACGCTCGCCGCGGTGACGTTCGCGCGGCATCGCCGGATCGCGCTGGCGATCGTCGCGGCTGGGCTGACGGTGTTTGCGGTCGAGGCGGCGATCCGCCCTGACGACGCGCCCGGCGTCCGTGCGCTGGCGCGAGTGGTGAAGACCAATAGCGGGGACGAATGCCCCTATGTCTTTATTGGCGATGCGATCGTCTATCAGCTCGCCGACGCGTGCCTGCCGACGGCATATGCCTTCCCTTCGACGCTCGCTTATGCGCCCGAGCAAGGCGCGACCGGGATCGACGAAGCCGCCGAGGTGCGTCGCATCCTTTCGCGCCGCCCGCCGGTGATCGTCAGCGCCAGCCGCCCGCTTGCCGATTGGAACGCGCAGAGCCACGCCGCGGTGGCGGCAGCGCTCGCGCGCGACTATCGGCCGGTGTTCAGCACGCCCCGCCACGACTATCGCGCGATCGTCTATCTGCGCAACGATCGGACCTTGCGTCGCTGAGCGTACGTCCGACTTGAAAAAAAGTTCCCCCCTGTAAAAGTTTCCGTCCGGTTTCCCCGCATCGGTATCGTTGTGTCAGCGAGGAGATCTCGTTTGCCGATGCCGACCGCGAACCAATTGACGGGTTTCACCACTCGTATCGCGTCCGGCATCGCGTGCGGTTGGCCGGGGGGCGGCCGCACCATCGCAAACCGAGCGCGGGCCATTCCGGCGATCCGCGCTCTCTCCGCTTTTTTCTAAGTCCGTCTGACCGACGCCCACAGGAAACGGCCATGCTGCTCGAATCGCAATACTATCCCGAGTGGGAAGCTCCGGGAAAGCACCCGGCCGCGACCGCGTTGCCGCGCTGGAGCGTGCTGATCCCGTTCTTCAATGAGCGTGATTTCCTCGATGGCACGCTCGCCAGCCTCGCCGCGCAGGACGTGCCGTTCGAGCTGATCCTCGTCGACAACGGCTCGACCGACGGGAGCGGCGCGGTCGCGGCGGCGACGTGTCGCCGGCTCGGGCTCGCCTTCACGCTGCTCGTCGAGCGGCGTCCGGGCAAGGTCAACGCGCTCCAGACCGGCGTCCAGCGCACGCGCACGCGCTTCGTCGCGACGTGCGATGCCGATACGCTCTATCCGACCGATTATCTGCGCCAGGCCGAGCGGCTGCTCGATACGGGCGCGGTCGCGGGCGGCGCCTATTTCGTCACGCCGAACGCGACCGAGGACGACCATGTCCAGGCCGCCAAGCGGATGGCGCGCGCGGCGCGGTTGCTCCCGGCGCAATGCCATACCGGTGGGGCGGGGCAGGTGTTCCGCACCGACGTGCTGCGCCGCGCCGGCCAGTTCGATGCGCTGCGCTGGGGCTATGTGCTCGAGGATCACGAGATCATGCACCGCATGGCGAAGTTCGGGCGGCTGGCCTATGGCGAAGGCCTGTGGTGCACCCCGTCGCCGCGCCCGCGCGACCGCGAATCGATCCGCTGGACGCTCGGTGAACGGATTCTCTATCACACCACGCCAAAGCCCGCGCGCGACTGGTTCTTCTACCAGTTCCTGGCTCGCCGCCTCGCCGCGCGGCGCCTGTCGAGCGACCGCATTCGCGAGCGGCAGTTCCACGCCGAGGGCGATTTCGTGCCCGACTTGCAGAAAGCGGCGTAAGCTCGCGCCATTACGGGGCAATTGCGTGTCACGGGGCTTGCGGGCGACCGCGTTCGGCGCTCTACGCTGCGGCATGGTTCACACCCCGACGATCCGGTGAGCGAAAGCGGACTCAAGGCCGTGTTTCTGGCGGAGCAGCCGATGCTGCTGCGGCTGCTCGTCGCACGGCTCGGCAATCGCGCAGATGCCGAAGACGCGCTGCAGGACATGTGGATCAAGCTCGACCAGCTTCCCACCAGCCAACCCGTCGCGCAGCCCGCGGCCTATCTCTATCGCATGGCATCGAACCATGCCGCCGACCGGCGGATCGCCGCCACCCGCGCGGGTGCGCGCGATACCGCCTGGCTCGAAGTCCAGCCCGCCGCCGACGAACAGCCGACGATCGAACGCAGCCTGCTCGACCGCGAGCGGCTCGCCCGGCTCGAGGGAGCGCTCGCGGCGATGCCCGAGCGGATGCGCACCGCGCTGCGGCTCTATCGGCTCGAGGACGTGCCGCAAAAGGAGATTGCCGCGCGGCTCGGCATGACGCTGAGCGGCGTCGAAAAGCTGTTGCGAAGGGCGGTCAAAGAAATACAAGTCTATAAAGCCGCGAGTGAGGCGGATTCCGAATACCCACATCGTCTATCGAGCGAAGGGGAATCGAATCGTGACCGCTGAAGCAGCGCACATCATCGATCGCGCCGTCGACTGGCAGCTACGCCAGGCCGATATGGACGATCAGGCGTGGCATGCCTTCGTGGCGTGGCTCGAGGCAGATCCCGCACATGCGCGCGCCTTCGATGCGGTCGCGCTCGACATGGCGTTGCTGGGCGATCATCCCGAACTCTATCCGGCCGAGCCGCTCGCGGCGCCGATCTATCAGCCCGTTGCCGCGCGCGCGCCGCGTCGGGTTTGGGCCTGGGCAGGCGGCGGCCTCGCCGTCGCGGCGGCGGCCAGCCTGACGCTGATGTTCGTACCCATCGGCGGGAGCAGCGCTTCGCCATACACGGTCGAGACCAAGCCCGGCCAGCGGCAGGACATCGCGCTCAACGACGGCACGCGGATCGAGCTCAACGGCGCGAGCCGGCTGCTGCTCGACCACGCCAATTCGCGCATCGCCACGCTCGAATCGGGCGAGGCGACCTTCCACGTCCATCATGACGCCGGCGCGCCGTTCACCGTCCGGTCTGGCGGGCAGGTCGTCCAGGATGTCGGCACCGTGTTCAACGTCGCGCGCGACGGCAAGCGGCTCGATGTGCAGGTCGCCGAAGGATCGGTGCTGCTCCAGCCGAACCGCGAAGCGGTCGCGTTGCGCGCCGGTGCGGCGGCGAGCGTTCAGGAAGATGTCGGCAGCATCACCGTGTCGAAGATCGACGTCGCCAAAGTCGGCGCGTGGCGCAGCGGCGCGATCGCCTTTGCTGGCGAGCCGTTTGGGCGCGTCGCAAGCGCAGTGCTGCGCATCGACGGGGTCACGCTTTCGATCGACTCGAGCTTGTCGCAGCGTCCCTTTAGCGGCATGGTCCGCCTGACGGGGACGGCGGCGCGGGATGTTCCGCATCTGGCCGCATTGGTTGGGGCTGACTGGCATCACGATGGCGAGCGGTGGTTTATCTCGCCTCAATAACGCTCTGCGCATCGTTGCGCCGCTCGCGATTGCTCTAGCGACCCTGCTTCCCGAAAGTGCGCGTGCGCAAGGTGTGCAGGTCGCGATCGCGGCGGAACCGCTCGACCGCGCACTGACTGCGCTGGCCCAACAAAGCGGATTCGACATCATCAGCACCGAGCCGGGCCTCTCGCGGGTCCGCGCGCGCGCGGTGCGTGGGCGGATGGCGCCGCGCGAGGCGTTGCGGCGCTTGCTCGACGGTACGGGGTATCGCGCGATCGCGATCGATGCGCGCAGCTACCGCGTCGTGCGGGCGCCCGTCGCGACCATCGCGCCGCGACCCCGCCCGCCGGTGCACAAGCGCGCCGATGCGCCCGGAGATACCGCGGACATCGTCGTCACCGCGAGCAAGCAGGGATCGACCTTGCTGCGCTTTCCCGGGAGCGCATTGCTGGTCGGCGGGTTCGCGCCGGGCTCGCTCGCGGCGCGATCGGTGACGATGGACGATGTCGCGCGCGACACGCCGGTGCTGCAGAACACCGAGCTCGGCGAGGGGCGCAACAAGATCTTCATTCGCGGGATCGCCGACAGCAGCTTCAACGGCCCGACGCAATCCACCGCGAGCCTCTATTTCGACGAAGTCCCGTTGGGCTTTGCCGGCCCCGAGCCGAGCCTCAATCTCTACGACATGAAGAGCGTCGAGGTGCTCGAGGGGCCGCAGGGGACGCTGTACGGATCGGGCGCGATCGGCGGGATTATCCATCTCGAGCCCAACCCGACCGATCTCGCCAAGGTGCATGCCTCGCTCAGCGGCGGCGTCACCGCGACGCAGGGCGGCGAGGCGGGCTTTGACGCGGCCGGGATGATCAACCTGCCGATCCTCACCGATCGCGTCGGGCTGCGCGTCGTCGGCTATCGCGAGCGTGACGGAGGTTACCTCACCGATTCGATGCGCGGGCTCGGCAATATCAATCGGACCGACCGGCTCGGCGGGCGCGCCAGCCTGCTGATCGCGCCGGGCGACGGCTGGAGCATCGAAATCGGTGCGCTCGGGCAGAAGATCGACGCGACCGATGCGCAATATGCCGAGACGATGAGCGGCCCGCTCGAGCGTCGTTCGGTGCTCGCGCAGCCGTATAGCAGCCATATCAAGCTCGCGCGCGGCGTGGTGCGCAAGCATTGGGACAGCGGGCTCGATCTGGTCTCGGCGACGGGCTATGTCGATCTGCGCACGTTCGACACGTTCGACGCCTCGCGTGCGATCGGCGCGACCGGGCCCACCGTTTATACCACCGAGCAGAGCGACAAATTGTTCGTCCAGGAAACGCGCCTGTCGCGCGCGGTGCCCGACAAGATCGGATGGCTGGTCGGGATCGCCTTTCTCGAGGATCGCGACGTCCAGGCGCGTACGTTCGGCGTTCCCGACCAGCCGCGCGACATCATCGGCGTGAGCAACCGTACCGACAGTCTCTCGGTGTTCGGCGAGGCGAACTGGCCGGTCACAGAGCGGCTGACGCTGACCGGCGGCGCGCGCGTGACCAGCGCGCGCACCGATGGCGAGCCGTCGGTCACGCCGCGCAGCAACAGTTTCGTCAAGGGGCGCGCGACCCGGCGCGTCGATCCGACGCTCGCCGCGTCATGGCTGGTGGGACCGCGCCTGGCGCTGTTCGCGCGGCTGCAGTCGGGATATCGCACCGGCGGGCTCGCAGTGGCGAGCGGTGTCGGGCGCGTGCAGGATTTCGGCTCGGATTCGATCTCGGTGATCGAAGCCGGCCTGCGCAAGCAGCGCACCGGTGCGATTGGGCTCGAGCTGACGGTGGCAGCCTCCTACGCGCGCTGGCGCGACATTCAGGCGGATCTCTATACGCGGCGTGGCCAGCCCTACACCGCCAATATCGGCAATGCCGATATCATCGGGCTCGAGGCGACCGGCGATTGGGTGCCGGTGCCCGGGCTGCACGCCAATTTCGCCTTTCTCTATACGCACAACGTCGTCGACGGACCGCTCGCGCAATCCTCCACCAAGGCCAATCGGCGCTTGCCCGAAACCCCGGCGTTCGCGGGGAATGCCGGGCTGAGCTATCACTGGATGCTGCGGGACGCCTCGACGCTGAGTGTCGGGACGTCGGGCCGCTATGTCGGGCGGTCGGTGCTGGGAACGGGGGATTTTCTCGACGTCAGCCAGGGGAATTATGCCGTGCTCGATGCGCAGGTCGCGTGGCATTGGCGCAAGTTCGACGTGACGCTGGCTGCGGACAACCTCGCGAACGCGACGGCGAATCGCTTTTCGCTCGGCAATCCGCTGATCCTCGCCTCGCGCCAGCAGACGACGCCGCTGCGGCCGCGCAACGTGCGCCTGGGCGTGTCGGTCGCCTGGTAGCGAGTTCAGCGTTCGCCCGGCCGATAGCGCCGTTCGACATGGGCGGCGAGATCGTCGGGATAGAAATAGACCGGACGCAAGGCGCCGCTCGCGTAGTGCGTCGCCTGGTCGCCGAAGTGCGGCGAGGCGGGATCACCGCTTTCCCCGCCCGCGGTGACGGCCCAGGCGCGCAGCCTGGGGCCGAACTCGACCACCGCGACGAAGCTGTTGCCGCTCGATCCGTAGAGCTTGGTCGTATTGGGATAGAATTTCGCGCCGAACGAGGCGAGGCTGCCCCATTGCGCCGAGGCGAAGGGGACGGGGATGCTTGGGCGGGCATCGTCGAAATGCGGGGCGATCGCATCGTCGAGCCGCTGGAAGCGGTTGATCCGCCCCCAGCCGACACGCCAGTCGCCGAAATCGCGCGTCAGTTGTTCGACCGCTGCGCCGAGCGCATCGAGCTTGGCGCTGTCGGAGACGCGCGTCGCGATGTAGCGCGGCACGTTGATCTGCTCGGCCTGGACGAAGCTGCCGACCTCGCGCCACATCTGTCCGGCCCAGAGCACGCCGAGCGTGGTTGCGACCGACTCGGTGCCCCAGCGACTGTCCCAGCCGCGGAGCATCGCGATCGGCGCGGCGAGTTTAGCCCGACGCGGGTCGCTTGCGGGGAGCGCGTCATACGCCTTCACCAAGGGCGGAATCAGCGTCGCGAAGGCGGGCATATAGCTGTCATACGCCGCCGCGATCAGCCGTTCGGGGGTGAAGTCGTGCCGGTCCTTGAGCAGCAGGTCGGCATGGACGCCGCGCTGGTTCTCGCCGACGCTGTCCATGTAGCGCGGATAGTCCTTCGCCTTGGGGCTGTCCGGCCCGGCGGCGCTCCACGGCCAGTCATTGGTGTTGCGCGCCCAGCCGACGGTCGGGTTGATCGCGTTGGGGAGGCTCGCGACGGTGTGCAGCCCGTTCCAGTCGGTCGCGGGATCGGCGCCGTCGACCGGCTTGGTATAGTCGAAGCGGTCGTTGCGGACGGGCACGAATTGCGGGTGGAGATAGGCGATCTCGCCCTTGGCGTCGGCGAACAGCGTGTCGTTCGAAGAGTTCGCCTTGCGCTCGGCGACCTTCATGTAGCTCGCGAGATCGTGCGCCTTGGTGCGCAGCCAGCTTTGTTCGAGCGCGGGGACGGGTTTCCACATCAGGCTCTGCGCGATCCATTTGCCGCCGCGGTCGGCGACGATCGGGCCGTGATGCGAGGCGAAGGTCGTGAAGCTCCGCGCGGCCATCGTGCCGTCGGGCTTGCGGAACGAGAGGGTCACGACCGAGCTTCGCAGCGGACGCATCGTCTTGCCGTAGCGATACGAGGCGGTTTTGCCCGAACGGCCCATCTCCTCGGCAAAGCTGTCGACATTGTCGACGCCCGAGGACGTGTGCATCCATCCGGCTTGCTCGTTGAAGCCCTGGTAGATGAAGAACTGCCCCCAGGTCGACGCGCCATAGGCGTTCAGTCCCTCGCCGCTCGTCATCTGCAGTTCGGAGCGGAAGTAGAAGCTGGTGTGCGGGTTGATCAGCAGTAGCGCATGGCCACCGACGGTGTTCTTCGGTGCAATCGCGATGCCGTTCGATCCGCGCGGTTCGCGGGGGAGGGGGCCTGTGTCCTCCGACGCGATCGTGATCGGCCGACCGCCGTAGAAAGCGGCGAGGTCGGACAGCGAAATCCGCTCTATATCGCCGCCGATGCTGCCCTCGGTAAAGGACAGCGCCATCCACGGCTCGAACCGCGTGAGCACCTTGGGGCGGACCTGCGGGTGCGTCGCCAGATAATAGTTCAGCCCGTCGGCCCAGGCGGTCATCAGCGCCTTAAGATAGGCCGGGCTTGCGCGATACTGCGCCTGCAGTTCGACCGGATCGACATACAACCGCTGGCGCAGATCGGTCCAGATCGCGCCTTCCCCTTCGGCCTCGGCGGTGCGCCCCAGCGCCGTCAGATAATTCGCCTCGATCCGGCTGAAATCGTCCTCGGCCTGCGCATAGATCGCGCCGAACACCGCATCGGCGTCGCTGCGCCCGACGACATGCGCGATCCCCCAGGTGTCGCGGGTGATCGTGACGCGCGCTGCTTCGGCGCGCCAGCGCGTCTGCTCGTCAGGAGCGGGGGCGGCGGCGACCGTGAGCAAGGGCGCGAGCAGCGCCGCCAAAGCGAACAGGTTGCGCGGGCGGCGGGTGAGTCTATCCATGACGCGACGCTATCGGGCATCGCTCGTGGCGACAATGATCGTGGAGCCGACCGATGAAATGCGTGATCGCTGCAATCCTGCTCGTCCCGCTCATGCTCGGCGCCGCCGCGCCCGAACCGGCGGCACCGCGCACGACCTTGTTGCGCCCGGCGGCGGTGTTCGATGGGGTCGAGCCGGTCGCGCATCCCGGCTGGCAGGTGCTCGTCACCGGGGATCGGATTACAGCGGTCGGCCCTGCGCTCGCTGTGCCGGCGGGGACCGCGACGATCGACTTGCCCGGCGATACGCTGATGCCCGGGATGATCGAGGGGCACGGCCACCTCTTCCTCCACCCCTATAACGAGACGAGCTGGGACGATCAGGTGCTCCACGAGCCGCTCGCGTTGCGCACCGCGCGCGCGGTCGCGCAGGCTGCCGCGACGCTGCGCGCGGGGTTCACCACCGAGCGCGACCTCGGCACCGAGGGCGCGGGCTATGCCGATGTGGGCTTACGCGAGGCGATCGCGAAGGGGATCGTGCCGGGGCCGCGGATGATCGTCGCGACGCGCGCGATCGTCGCGCGCGGCGCTTATGGCCCCAAGGGTTTTGAGCCCGGTCTCGTCATCCCGCAAGGCGCGGAGGAAGCGAGCGGCGTCGACGAGGTCGTGCGGGTCGTTCGCTCGCAGATCGCGGCGGGCGCTGATGTCGTAAAACTCTATGGCGATTATCGCTGGGGTCCGGGCGAGCCGAGCCGCCCGACCTTCTCCACCGCCGAAATGAAGGCCGCGGTCGAGGCGGCGCACGATGCCGGGCGGACGGTCGCGGTCCACACCGCCACCCCCGAGGGGATGCGCCGCGCGATCGCCGCTGGCGCCGACACGATCGAGCATGGCTATGGCGGCACGCCCGAAATCTTCCGCGCGATGGCCGCGCAGCATATCGCCTTGTGCCCGACACTCGCCGCGTCCGATGCGGTCGCGCGCTATCGCGGCTGGAACGGCGGCGATCCGGTGCCCGAGGCGGTCGCGCAGAGCCGCGCAGCGTTCGCGCTGGCGCGTGCCGCGGGCGTGCCTATCTGTATGGGCGGCGATGTCGGCGTCTTCGCACACGGCGAAAATGCGCGCGAAATGGTGTTGATGGCCGCGGCGGGAATGCCCGCGGCGCAGGTGCTGATCGCCGCGACATCGGGCAATGCGCGCGCCTTTCACCTCAGCGATCGGGGCACGGTGCGGGTCGGGCTCCTCGCCGACCTGGTCGCCGTTAAGGGCGATCCGACCAGCACGATCGATTCGGTCCGACACGTTGCCTGGGTGATGAAGAATGGTGTAGCGATCGCACCATAGCCCGGCGGTGCCAGCGATCGGCACAGTCCGATTGCTACATTTATTGCCCGTTCGTGGCGGTAGGGAAACCAAGCGTTTCTTGCTGGCCGCTTGCATTGCAGCATTTGCCGTCGCACTTAAGGGGCGATGGCCGTGAATCCGCCCCCGAGAGCGGATCACCTGGACGAGGGTGGATTGGTGACGACCAGGTCTTGGGGATAGACGTAGATGATGAAGCTAACGAGCTCGGTTCGCTCGCTCTTGGCGGTTGCCAGTCTCGCGGCGCTTGCCGCGTGTTCGAAGAGCGCGCCGCCGCCGCCCCCCGCACCCCAGGTTACCGTCGCGCTCCCGCTGCAGCGCGATATCGTCGATTGGGACGAATATGTCGGCCGTTTCGAGGCGATCCAGGACGTCGAACTGCGCCCACGGGTGTCGGGCACGATCGACAAGGTGCTGTTTGCCAACGGCCAGCGTGTGCGCGCGGGCGAGGCTTTGTTCACGATCGATCCGCGCCCCTATGCGGCCGCGCTCGCCCAGGCGCGCGCGCAGGTCGCCAAGTCGCAGGCTGCGCTGACCAATGCGCGCTCCGAGCTCGCGCGTGCCGACAAGCTGCTCGCCGCGCAGGCGATCAGCCGCGAGGAATATGAGACCAAGCTCGCCAACGTCCGCAGCGCACAGGCCGATCTCGGCGCGGGCAATGCCAATGTCACCACCGCGCAGCTCAATCTCGGCTTCACCACGGTCCGCTCGCCGATCACCGGGATCGTCTCCGATCGCCGCGTCAGCAAGGGCAATTACGCGACCGACGCGACCACAGTGCTGACGCGCGTCGTCTCGACCGACCCGATCTGGTTCTCGTTCGACGGCGCCGAGAGTTTCTACCTCAAGTATCTCCGCCAGGCGAAGGCGGGGGAGCGTGGCTCGTCGCGCAACACGCCAAACCCGGTCGAGGTCCAGCTTGCCGACGAGACCGGCTATCGCTGGCATGGCCGGATGGAATTCGTCGACAATGCGGTCGATCCCAATTCGGGGACGATCCGCGCGCACGCGGTGATCTCCAATCCCGACGGCTTCCTCACCCCCGGCCTGTTCGGGCGTGCGCGGCTGCTCGGCTCGGGCACCTATCATGCGATGCTCGTCCCCGACGAAGCGGTCGTCACCGACCAGACGCGCAAGCTCGTCTATGTCGTCGGCAAGGACGGCAAGGCGATCCAGCGCCCGGTCGAAACCGGCCCGCAGGTCGAGGGCCTGCGCGTCATCAAGACCGGCCTAGCAGCCGGCGAGCATGTCGTGATCGAGGGCATCACCACGCTCCAGCCGGGAATGCCGGTCAAGGCGGTGCTGACCACGATGAAGCCGCGCGCGGCCAACACCGCGCCGACCAGCCAGCCCGACACCGCGCCCCCCGCATCCGATGCGACCGCGAAGTAAGCGCCCGTGAAATTCCCCCATTTCTTCATCGAGCGGCCGATCTTCGCGGCGGTGCTGTCGATCCTGATCGTCGTGTTCGGGATCGTCGCCTATCCCGGCCTGCCGGTCGCGCAATATCCCGAGATCGCGCCACCGACCGTCGTCGTGACCGCGACCTATCCCGGCGCGAACGCCGAAACGCTCGCCGAAACCGTCGCCGCGCCGCTCGAGGAATCGATCAATGGCGTCGAGAACATGATCTACATGTCGTCATCGTCGACCGGCGATGGCGCATTGTCGATCACCGTGACCTTCAAGCAGGGCGTCAACGTCGATCAGGCGCAGGTCCTGGTGCAGAACCGCGTCTCGACCGCCGAGCCGCGCCTGCCCGACGATGTTCGCCGTGTCGGTGTGACGGTGGCGAAGAACTCGCCCGATATCCTGATGGTGATCGCGCTGACCTCGCCCGATGGCTCGCTGTCGCAGCAATATGTCTCCAACTATGCGACGACGCAGCTGATCGACCGCATGGCGCGTATTCCCGGCGTCGGTGGCGTGCGCGCCTTTGGTGGCCGCGACTACAATATGCGCGTGTGGATCAACCCCGATCTCGCCGCCTCGCGCAACCTGACGACCGACGAGATCGTCGCGGCGATCCGCGCGCAGAACGCGCAGGTCGCGGTCGGCTCGGTCGGTGCGCCGCCGTTCAACCAGGGCGGCACGGCGTTCCAGCTCGGCATCCAGACCAAGGGCCGCCTGACGAGTCCCGACGAATTCGGCCAGATCATCGTCAAGCGTGACACCGAGGGGCGCCTCACGCGGCTGCGCGACGTTGCGCGGGTCGAACTCGGCGCTCAGGATTACGGGATCAACGCGGTGCTCAGTGGCAAGCCGATGATCGGTCTCGCCATCACCCAGCTTCCGGGATCGAACGCGCTGACCACCGCCGATGCGGTCAAGGCGGATATTGCCGAGGCGGCGAAGAGCTTCCCGCCCGGGCTGCAATATCAGATCCCGTACAACCCGACCGAATATATCGAGGCGTCGATCGAGGCGGTGTACCACACGCTGGTCGAGGCGATCGTGCTGGTCGCTCTGGTCGTGCTGCTGTTCCTGCAGAGCTGGCGCGCGACGATCGTTCCGCTGATCGCGGTGCCGGTGTCGCTCGTCGGGTCGCTCGCGATGCTCGCGGTGTTCGGTTTCAGCCTCAACAATCTCTCGCTGTTCGGGCTGATCCTCGCGGTCGGGATCGTCGTCGACGATGCGATCGTCGTGGTCGAGAATATCGAGCGCTTGATGGAGGAAAAGGGCCTCAGCCCGCGCGAAGCCGCGCATGAGACGATGGACGAAGTGTCGGGCGCGCTGATCGCGATCTCGCTCGTGCTGTGCGGGGTGTTCATCCCGACGAGCTTCATCCCGGGCATTTCGGGGCAGTTCTATCAGCAGTTCGCGCTGACGATCGTGTCGGCGGCGGTGATCTCGGCGTTCGTCTCGCTGACGCTCTCGCCTGCGCTCGCTGCCTTGCTGCTCAAGCCCAAGCATGATGCCGAGCCGCGCGCCGGCGTGCTCGGCTGGCCGACGCGCTTTGCGCGCGGTTTCAACCGTGGGTTCGACAAGGTCAGCAGCCGCTTCGGCAAGTTCACCGCGCGCGCGGTGCGTGCCTTGGCGCTGGTCGGGATCGTCTATGCCTGTCTGATCGGGCTGGCCGGGTGGCGGCTCTATGCCACACCTTCGGGCTTCATTCCGGCGCAGGATCAGGGCTATCTGATCGCGGTGATCCAATTGCCGCCGGGCTCGTCGCTGCAGCGCACGTCCGAGGTGATGGAGCAGGCGACCAAGATCGCGCTGAAGAATCCGTCGACGCTCGCGACGGTCGCGTTTGCCGGTCTCGACGGTGCGACCTTCTCGACCGCGCCGAATGCGGGCGCGATGTTCATTACCTTGAAGCCGTTCGGCGACCGCAAGACCGCCGACGAGATCGCCAACCAGATGCGCGGCGCGCTGAGCGCGGTCCATGGCGGCAATCTGCTGATCGTGCCGCCGCCCCCCGTCCGCGGGATCGGCACCGGCGGCGGTTTCAAGATGCTGATCGAGGACCGGTCTAACCTCGGCTACAAGGCGCTCGAGGGCGCGGCCTTTGCGATGATGATGAAAGCCAACCAGACCCCAGGTCTGGTCAGCACCTTCACCACCTTCAACACGCGCACCCCGCGTCTGTCGGCGGATATCGACCGCGAACGCGCCGAACAGCTCGGCGTGCCGACCGCGAACGTCTTCTCGACGCTCGGCACCTATCTCGGCGGCACCTATGTCAACGACTTCAACTATCTCGGGCGCACCTATCGCGTGACGGCGCAGGCCGACGCGCCGTATCGTGACCAGACCTCCGACGTCGGACATCTCAAGACGCGTTCGGCGGCGGGCAATATGGTGCCGCTCGATTCGGTGATGACGCTCAAGAACGACAGCGGGCCGTATCGCGTCGTGCGCTACAACCTTTATCCTTCGGCCGAGCTGCAGGGCGACACCGCGATCGGCTATTCGTCGGGCCAGTCGCTCCAGACGATGGCGAAGCTGGCGGGCGAGACCTTGCCGAAGGGCATGGCGTTCGAATGGACCGAGCTTGCCTTCCAGCAGCAGCAGGCGGGGAATACCGCGACGCTGGTGTTCGGGCTCGCCGTGCTGTTCGTGTTCCTGCTGCTCGCGGCGAATTACGAAAGCCTGGTGTTGCCGCTCGCGGTGATCCTGATCGTCCCTATGTGCCTGCTCGCCGCGATCGTCGGGGTGAATCTGTTCGGCGGGGACAACAACATCCTGACGCAGATCGGCCTCGTCGTGCTGATCGGCCTGGCGGCGAAGAACGCGATCCTGATCGTCGAATTCGCGCGGCAGAACGAGGATGCGGGGATGGAGATGCACCAGGCCGCGATCCACGCTGCCGAACAGCGTCTGCGCCCGATCGTGATGACCTCGATCGCGTTCATTCTCGGCGTGTTGCCGCTGGTGATCGGGACGGGGCCGGGCGCCGAGATGCGCCGTGCGCTCGGCGTCGCGGTGTTCTTCGGGATGATCGGCGTGACGACCTTCGGCCTGCTGTTCACGCCTGCTTTCTACGTGATCAGTCGATCGCTCGGCGATTGGGTGTCGTCGAAGATGCCGCGCAAGAAGGACAAGCCGCCAAAGCACGTCCCCGCGCCCGAGGAGACGCCGGCATGAAGCGCATCCTGACCGTCCTCCCCGCACTCGCTCTGTCGGCGTGCGTCGTGGGGCCGAATTACACCAAGCCGACGACCCCGGTTCCAGCCGTCGGCGGCAGCTTTGCCGAAGCGGGCAAGAGCGCGGCGATCACGCCGACCCCGCTGCCCGATCATTGGTGGCGGCTGTACAACGATCCGGTCGTCGATCGGCTCGTCACCGATGCGCTGGCGCACAATACCGACGTGCGCGTCGCGGCGGGCAATCTCGCGCGGGCGCGGGCGGTGCTCGACGAGCAGCGTGGTGCGCGCCTCCCGACGACGGGGCCGAGCGCGCAATATACGCGCGGGCAGGCCAATCTCGCGAGCGTCGGCGCCGGCGCTTTGACGGGTGGGACGACCGGCACGTCGACGCAACAGACGTTCGAATACAACAGCTTCAAGCTCGGCTTCGACGCGTCGTATGAAGTCGATCTGTTCGGCGGCATCACGCGCGCGATCGAAGCGGCGCGCGGCGATGTCGAGGCGGCGCAGGCGCAACTCGATGCCGCGCGCGTCTCGGTCGCGGCCGAGACCACGCGCGCCTATGCGACCGCGTGCGGCAATGCCGCCCAGCGTTCGGTCGCGCTCGAGACGGTCCAGCTGCAGCAGCGCACCTTCGCGCTGACCAACACGCTGTTCGATGCGGGCCGCGGTACGCGCCGCGATGTCGAGCGCGCTGATGTTCTGCTCGCACAGACCCAGGCGACGATCCCCGGCTTCGAGGCCGAGCGTCGCGCGTCGCTCTATGCGCTCGCAGTGCTGACCGGCCTGCCGCCCGAGCAGGTCGATGCCGCCGCCGACGCTTGCAAAGCGCCGCCGCGGATCGCCGAAGTGCTGCCGGTCGGCGACGGTGCGGCGCTGATCGCGCGGCGTCCCGACGTTCGCGCCGCCGAGCGCACGCTCGCCGCCGATACCGCGCGGATCGGCATCGCCGTCGCCGATCTGTATCCCAAGATCCAGTTGCTCGGTTCGATCGGGCTCAATGCGCAGCGCGGCAGCCAGCTGCTCAAGAGCAGCGCGGTGACCTATTCGGCCGGCCCGCTGATCTCGTGGAGCTTCCCCAACCAGACGATCGTGCGCGCGCGGATCCGCCAGGCACGCGCCGGGGCCGATGCCAGTCTCGCGACCTTCGACGGCCGTGTGCTGACCGCGTTACAGGAAGTCGAGCAGGCGCTCGCGCGCTATGCCGGTGCGCTCGACCGAAATGCGGCGCTGCGTCGCGCCGAGGCGTCGAGCAGTGCGGCCGCCAAGCTCTCGCAACTGCGTTTCGATTACGGCGCCGACAGCTTCCTGCTGCTGATCGATGCCGAGCGCGACCGGGCGAGTGCGCGCGCGGCGCTGGCGCAATCCGATGCGGCGGTATCGGACGCGCAGATCAGCCTGTTCAAGGCGCTCGGCGGCGGCTGGGAAGACGCCCCCGCGCCGGTGCGGCGCGCGGCCGCGGCGCCGACTCCGTGAGGGCGATCCGCAGCGCCTTGTTCATGCCCGCATCGAACATGCGGGCGATCGTCAAGGCGCGCGGGCTCGACTGCGATGCGGTGATCCTCGATCTCGAGGATTCGATCGCGCCCGAGCAGAAGGCCGCGGCGCGCGATCAGGCGATCGTCGCGGCGGCTGAAGGCGGATTCGGATCGCGCTTGCTGGTGCTGCGCGTCAACGGGCTCGACACCGAATGGGGCGAGGCCGATCTCGCAGCAGCGGCCGATGCCGGGTTCGACGCGGTGTTGCTGCCCAAGGTTTCTGCGCCGGGCGACCTGACCTTGGCGCGCGCACAGCTCGGCGCGGTGCCGCTCTGGGCGATGATCGAGACGTGCGCGGCGATGCTGGCGCTGCCCGCGATCGCAACTGAGCCTGGGCTCGCCTGCCTCGTCGCGGGGACGAACGACCTCGCTAAGGAGATGCGCTGCACGCCCGGGGCGGATCGCGTGCCGTTGCTGCCGCACCTGACCGCGATCGTCACCGCGGCGCGCGCGTACGGGCTGATCGCGCTCGACGGCGTGTCGAACGTGCTCGCCGATACGCCCGAGCTGGCGGCGGAATGCGGGCAGGGGGCGGCGTTCGGCTTCGACGGCAAGACGCTGATCCATCCCGCGCAGATCGCGCCCGCCAATCGCGCCTTTGCGCCGTCGGATGCGCGCGTGGCGTGGGCGCAAGCGGTGATCGCGGCGTTCGCGCTGCCCGAGAATGCCGACAAGGGCGCGATCCGCGTCGATGGCGAGATGGTCGAGCGCCTGCATCTCGAAGAGGCCGAGCGCGTCGTCGCCTTAGTGTAGCAGGGCGCTCACCTACCCCCCACCGGCACCCCGGGCTCGTCCCGGGGCCCACCGTGCCGCACATGCTGCGGGCGAAATACGCGTATCACGGTGGACCCCGGGACAAGCCCGGGGTGACGGTTGCATAGCAGCGCTACCCCAGCACCCGGCCGGCCACAGCATCGAGCTTCGCCAGCACCGCCGGATCGCGCGCCTCGGGTGCGGTGATCAGCGCATAGTCGAGCACAGTGTCGAGCGGCGAGGGCGTGCGCTCGGCCGGCAGCGCCGCGACCAGCGCTTCGACGGCTTTGCGCGCGATCGCGCCGTTTGCGCCCATCTGCTTGATCACCTCGTGGACCTCGACGAAGGCGGCTTCCTCGCGCCAGCAATCGTAATCGGTCACCATCCCGATCAGCGCGTAGGGCAGCTCGGCCTCACGCGCGAGCTTGGCCTCGGGCATCGCGGTCATGCCGATCACGTCGGCGCCCCAATGGCGGTACAGCAGGCTCTCGGCGCGGCTCGAGAATTGCGGCCCCTCCATCGCGAGATAGGTCGCGCCCTTGGCGACCGTCCCGCCCGCGGCATGGACCGCTTCGGCAGCGAAGGCCGAGAGGCGCGGGCAGACGGGTTCGGCCATTGAGACATGCGCCACCATGCCGGTGCCGAAAAAGCTCGATTCGCGCGCGACCGTCCGGTCGATGAACTGATCGACCACGACGAAATGCCCCGGCGGCAATTCCTCGCGGAGCGATCCGATCGACGAGATCGCGACCAGATCGGTGCAGCCGCTGCGCTTGAGCGCATCGACATTGGCGCGGAAGTTGAGCTCGGACGGGCTGATCCGATGCCCGCGCCCGTGGCGCGGCAGGAAGACGAGCTCGACATCGCCGATCGATCCGAACAGCAATTCGTCCGACGGCGCCCCCCACGGCGTATCGACGCGGCGCCACTCGGGGTTCTCCAAGGCATCGATCGCGTAGAGGCCCGATCCGCCGATGATGCCCAATTTCCATCTGCCGCTCATGCGGGAGTCTCCGTCCACTGATCCAGCCAGGCCTGCGCCTGTTTCGGTTCGCCGACCGCATGTGCGCTGACCGCACCGCGCGACGCAAGGAAGCGCGCATGCAGCGCGAACGGCTCGATCTGCAATTGGTCGCGCAATGCGTCGATCGTTTCGCCGAGTTCGGTCAGCTCGGCGACGACCGGCGCAGCCTTTGCGAGCTGTGCCTTGTCCCTGCCGTGCCCGAACAGCTTCAGCTGCCCGGCCGCCGTCTGCTGCAACGCGCTCAGCAGCAGCGCGTGATATTCGGTCTCGGTCTCGAGTCGGCGCTCGTCCATCCGGGCGAGGCGGTCTGCTTTGGCCATCAAATCACCTTCATGTCGCTCTGGTAGTGAAACCAGGCAAAGATCGCCGCCGCGCCGCGGTGCGGCCGCCACGCTTCGGCCAGGTCGCGCGTCAGCTTCTCGCTCGGCCGCGCCTCCAGGCCGAGCAGGCGCCCGACCTCGATCTGCACCGCCAGATCGCCCGCCGGCCAGATGTCGAGCCGCCCCTCGGCGAACAGGAGATAGATCTCGGCCGACCAGCGCCCGATCCCCTTGACCGCGACGAGCTTGGCGATCGCTTCCTCGTCATCGGCGGGCAGGTTGACCAGGTCGAGCTCGCCGCTCGTCACCAGCGCCGAGAGGCTGCGCGCATAGCCAGCCTTCTGCCGCGACAGGCCGGCCTCGCGCAATTGCTCGTCGCTCGCGTTGGTGACGTTGGCGGGATCGGTGAGATCGCCGACGATCCCCTCGAGCTTGTGCCACACCGACTGCGCCGCCTTGGTGCTGACCTGCTGGCCGATGATGGTGCGCAGCAAGGTCGCATAGCCGCGCGCGCTGATCCTCGGTTCGGGGTAGCCGACCCGGGCGAGCCCCGCGGCGAAGGCGGGCTCGCGCTCCGCCAGCGCATCCATGGCGGTCTTCAGCTGGTCGGCGCTCAGGCCCATGCGGTGATCCCTTGATCGGCGCCGCGTCTGGCGGCATGGCGGTGGAAATTCGCTATCGTAAAGGACCGTATATGCCCAAGCTTATCGTCGTGACCCGTGAGGGTGAAGAGCGCGAAATCGAGGGCGAGGCAGGCCTGTCGGTGATGGAAGTGATCCGCGACGCGGGGATCGACGAGATTCTCGCGCTGTGCGGCGGCTGCTGCTCGTGCGCGACGTGCCACGTCCATGTCGACCCGGAGTTTGCGGACAAACTTCCGAAGATGAGCGAAGACGAGAACGATCTGCTCGATTCGTCGGCCGATCGCACCGCGACCTCGCGCCTGTCGTGCCAGCTGCCGATGACCGACGCGCTCGACGGGCTGAAGGTCACGATCGCCGCGGAAGACTAAACACTCCCCCCGTCATCCCCGCGAAAGCGGGGATCCCGCTGCCTGGCCCTGACGCCGGAAGAAGAAGCGGGACCCTCGCTTTCGCGAGGGTGACGGTAAAGATCGTCGTTCCCCGTTACCGCGTCGCCACCGCGTACAGCGCGATCGCGGCCGCATTCGACACGTTGAGGCTCTCGATCTTGTCCGAGATCGGCAGCTTGGCGAGCTCGTCGCAATGCGCCGCGGTGTTCTGCCGCATGCCTTCGCCCTCGGCACCGAGCACGAGCGCGACGCGCTGCGTCCCCATCGCCTTGCCAAGCGTCTGGTTCGAATCGCCGGTAAGGCCGATCCGCCAGAAGCCGGCCTCGGCAATCTCTTCGAGCGCGCGCGCCAGGTTTGTGACGCGCACCCACGGCACGAGCTCGAGCGCACCCGAGGCCGAGCGCGCGATCGTGCCCGATTCGGGCGGCGCGTTGCGATCGGGCGTGACGATGCCGAGCGCATCGAACGCCGCCGCCGAACGCAGGATCGCGCCGACGTTATGCGGATCGGTCACGCCGTCGAGGATCAGCAACGGGCGCTGATCGCCCTCGCCCTGCTGGAGCAGGTCGGCGAGCCAGATATCCTCGAGCGGATCGACCTCGATCACCAGCCCCTGGTGCGGCGCGTCGCCCGGCACGAGCCGTGCGAGGTCGGTGACCTGCGCATAGACGATCGGAATCGCGGGATCGAAATCGATATTGGCGATCGCCTCGCGCGTCGCCCAGATTTTCCGCACGACGCGCTCTGGGTTCTCGAGCGCGGCGGTGACGGCGTGGCGTCCCCAGAAGCGCGGGCGCCCGGCAGGGGCTTGCGACGGGCGATGTCCGCGACGGCCGGCCATCAGGCGTTCCCACCGAAAATGCGAGCGGGGAGGGGGAGAGACTGCATTGCGAAAACCTTCGGATCGACAAAGCCACTGGGGCGCGAATACTGCCGCCACGGGTATGCGCCGGATGCCTTGCGTGCAAGCCTTGCGCGATTTGATCGCGAAAGCGACGCTATAGCCGTTGACACGCGCCGATGCGGTCGGCATTGGCACGCCTCGCTTTTCGGAGCGTCCGCCCGCAAGGGTGAGCACCTGGGGACAGGTGGCCGAGTGGTTAAAGGCAGCAGACTGTAAATCTGCCGGAGTTTCTCCTACGTAGGTTCGAACCCTACCCTGTCCACCAACTTTTCCGCGGGGCGATCCGGCGATGAATCCCCTTTTTGCCGGGCTCGGCACGACGATCTTCGAAGCGATGTCCGCGCGCGCCCGCGCGACCGGCGCGATCAATCTCGGCCAGGGCTTTCCCGATGGGCGCGGGCCCGAGGACGTGCTGGCCGAAGCGGCGCGCGCATTGCTCGAAGACTCGAATCAGTATCCGCCGATGGCGGGCACGCCGGCGCTGCGCCAGGCTGTTGCCGACCATTACCGCATGCACCAGGGGCTCGATCTCGAGGCGAGCGAGGTGATCGTCACCTCGGGCGCGACCGAGGCGCTGGCCGCGGCGATCTTCGCGCTGGTGACGCCGGGCGACGAAGTCGTGATGTTCCAGCCGCTCTACGACGCCTATCTCCCGCTGGTGCGGCGGGCAGGCGGCATCGCCCGGCTGGTGCGGCTCGAGCCGCCCGGATGGCGCATCACCGCCGCGGCGCTTGCCGCGGTGGCGAGCGATCGGACGCGGCTGGTGTTGCTCAATTCGCCGCTCAACCCGACCGGCACGATGATCGGCCCGGACGAGCTCGCGCTGATCGCCGATTTCTGCATCGCGCACGACGCGATCGCGATGTGCGACGAGGTGTGGGAGCATGTCGTGTTCGATGGCGCGCAGCACCAGTCGCTGATGGCGCTGCCGGGGATGCGCGAGCGGACGGTCAAGATCGGTTCGGCCGGCAAGATCTTCTCGCTGACCGGGTGGAAGGTCGGCTGGATGTGCGCGGCGCCCGTGATCTCGTCGGTGCTGGCCAAGGCGCACCAGTTCCTGACCTTCACCACGCCGCCTAACCTTCAGGCGGCTGCCGCCTATGGGCTGGGCAAGGACATCGGCTATTTCGAGGGGATGCGGGCGGGTTATCAGCGGTCGCGCGATCGGCTGGCGGGCGGGCTGGGGGCGCTCGGCTATGTCGTGCTGCCGAGTGCGGCGACCTATTTCCTGTCGCTCGACCTCGCGGCCTCGGGAGTTGCGATGGACGACGTCACCTTCGCGAACTGGCTGATCGAGGAAGCCGGTGTCGCGACGATTCCGGTCTCGGCTTTCTACGCGGCGGACCCGGTGACGAGCGTCGTGCGGCTCTGCTTCGCCAAGCAGGATGCTACGCTGGATTCCGCGTTGGAGCGGATGGCCAAGCGGCCGTAACGCCGGACCGACGCACCCCTGCCTGCCCGATGCCGCGCGTGTCAGACTGACTCGCGCACGCCACGCTCGGTTACGTAAGCCGTCACCAGCCGCGCCGGTGTGACGTCGAACGCCGGGTTCGCCGCGCCCGAGGCGGTGACGCGGATGCGGCCGCCTTCGCCCGCGACATAGGTCACTTCGTCGCCCGAGCGCTCCTCGATCGGCACGTCCGCGCCCGTCGCGGTCGCGGCATCGAAGGTCGTGTAGGGAAGCGCGACGTAGAACGGCACATCGTTATCCTTCGCGGCGAGCGCTTTCAGATAGGTGCCGATCTTGTTACACACGTCGCCATTGGCGGTGACGCGGTCGGTGCCGACGATCACCGCGTCGACCTGGCCGGTCATCATCAGATGCCCGCCGGCATTGTCGGCGATCACGGTGTGCGGCACGCCGTGCCCGGCCAGTTCGAACGCGGTTAGCAACGCCCCCTGGTTGCGCGGGCGGGTTTCATCGACCCAGACGTGCACCGGGATCCCGGCATCGTGCGCGAGATAGATCGGCGCGGTCGCGGTCCCGTAATCGACCGTCGCGAGCCAGCCGGCGTTGCAATGCGTCAGGATGTTGAGCGGGCGATCTGGGTTTTTCGCGTGGAGCGTGCGGAACAGCTCCAGGCCATGCGCCCCGATCGCCTGATTGAGCGCGACATCCTCGTCACAGATCGCATCGGCGCGCGCGAAGGCGGCGGCGGCGCGGTCGGCGGCGGGGAGGGGGCGGACCGCCCCGGCGACCTGGTCGAGGGCCCATTTGAGGTTGACCGCGGTCGGGCGCGATTCGAGCAATTGCGCGTAGGCGGCGTCGAGCGCGGCGTCCGATCCGTCCTCGGCAAGCGCCATGGCGAGGCCGTAGGCCGCCGTCGCGCCGATCAGCGGTGCGCCGCGCGTCCACATCTCGCGGATCGCAATTTCGGCGTCGTGCGCGCTGCGCAATTCAACCCACTTTACCACCCACGGAAGCTCGCGCTGTTCGAGGATGCGCGCGCCCGCGCCATCGGCGGTGCGCGTGATCGAGCGTTGATGCGTGCCGTCGAGTTTCATCGCGCGTTCCTAATTCTGTTGTTCTTGCCCGGCGAAGGCCGGGGCCCAGAAGCGAAGGTTTTGCGAGCGAAGCGCCGCGCCCGCCGTTCAGCGGTACGCTACTGGGCCCCGGCCTTCGCTGGGGAAGCGAGTGGGGAGCGCACTGCGTTCACCTCGTCGAAGCTCGCAATATCCCCGCCGCCGCCAGCACGATCGATCAGCAGGGCGTCCATCCCCGCCGCACGCGCCGCGGCGACTTCCTCGGGCGTGTCCGACAGGAACAGCACCGCGCTTGCCTCGAACCCGATTGCAGCCGCGATCTTGGCGTAGGACGCCGCCTCGCGCTTTGGCCCGGTCGTCGTATCGAAATAGCCAGCGAAGAGCGGTGTCAGGTCGCCCGCATCGCTATGCCCGAACAACAATTTCTGCGCCGCGACCGAGCCCGAGGAGAAGACGTAGAGCTTCACCTCCGCCGCATGCCACGCCCGCAGGCCCTCGACCGCATCGGCATAGACATGCCCGGTGAACGCGCCAGCGGCGTACCCGTCCGCCCAGATCATCCCCTGCAGCGCCTTGAGCGGGGTGGCCTTGCGATCCTCGTCGATCCAGCGCGTGAGCGTCGCCACCGGGTCACCCGGCTCGCTAAAGGCAACCTCGGCCAGGATCGGCGCTGTCTCCGCCGGATGCGCCGCGACATAGTCGGCCAGACGCGCGCGGGCATAGGGGAACAGCACCTCGGCGACGAACGCGATGCTCGACGTCGTCCCCTCGATATCGGTCAGGATCGCCTTCACGCTGCAGCCGGTTCGAGCCGGGGGAAGCGCTCGGCAATGTTGCTGCCGGTAAACTGTGCGATCCAGCCGTCGGGGTTCACGAACAGCCGGATCGCGGTGAAGCGTGGGGAAGCGCCCATGTCGAACCAGTGGCGCATCCCCGCGGGCACCGAGATCAGATCGCCCGCGCTGCACAGCATGTTGAAGACGCGGGTCTCGTGGTGGAGCGTGAACAGCCCCTCGCCCTCGACGAAGAAGCGCACTTCGTCCTCGCCATGCATGTGTTCCGACAGGAATTTCCCGCGCATCGCGGCGCGCTCGGGATGGTCGGGCGCGATCCGGGCGACATCGATCGAGCGATAGCCACCCTGCGCCGCCAGCCGCGCGACCTCCTCGGCATAGACGGCAAGCACGTCGCTGTCGGCAGCGAGCGGCCGCAGCGGCCAGCGCTCGAACTGCACGCCGACCGCGCCGAGCGCCTCGGCGATCGCGGCGCCGTCGCGTGTGTCGAGCAGCGGCGTGGTACCGTCGGTTTCGGCGAAGACCTGCAAGTGGCTCATCGAAAGCTCCTTTCGGCGAGTTCGGCGGCGATCATCCATTCGATCGCCTCGATCACGCGTTCGGCCTCGGCCATGTCGCAACCCCAGCCATAAAGACCATGGCTGCGAATGAGATAGGCGGGAATAGCCCCCGATTCCAGCAGCCGCGGCGCGATCGCCGTCTCGACCACCGCCATGTCCTGGCTGTTTTCGACGATCGGGAGCGTGACCGTTATATCGTGCGTGGCGATCCCGGGGAGCGCCTTGAGCATCTCGTGCCCTGCGAGCCGATATCCCTCACCCGCCACCGCGCGGCTGAGGCCAACCGCGGTCGGTGAATGGCTGTGGAGCACGGCACCGACGTCCGGAAAGGCGCGATACAGCGCGAGGTGCAGGGCGGTCTCGGCCGAGGGCTTCTTGCCGTCGAGCGACGCGCCGTCGGCATCGACGCGCATCACGTCGTCGGGGGTGAGTCGCCCCTTGTGTCGCCCCGACACGGTGACCGCAAAACCGCCATCATCGAGCCGTGCCGAATAATTCCCCGAGGTCGCCGGCGCCCAGCCCTTGCCATCGAGCCACCGCCCGACCGCGACGATCGCGGTGCGCGCCGCTTCGAAACTGGTGCTGGTCATCGGGAAGCGGCTGGAGCGGGTAACGGGAATCGAACCCGTGTATTCAGCTTGGAAGGCTGCTGTACTACCATTGTACTATACCCGCTCGCCGGCTTCGCGCACGCGTGTGCGGCGATGGGCATCGGTTAGCGCGGTGCTGCGCGCGGCGCAAGATGCGGGTCTTGCACTTGTGCGTGCAACGCGACAGGATCGGGCGCTTCCTCGCAAGGAGTGCCGCGTGCCCGACGACCAGACCGTAACCTGCCCCGGCGGCGACGGCGACACGGCGGTGACGCTCCCGGCGCGGCCCGAGGCGTTGCGCCTCGCCCCCGAACAGACCGCGGTCGTCGTGATCGACATGCAGAACGCCTATGCGAGCGAAGGTGGCTATGTCGATCTCGCCGGGTTCGACATTGCGGGTGCTGCGGGGACGATCGGCAAGATCGCCACCGTGCTCGATACCGCGCGGGCGGCGGGCGTGCAGGTGATCTATCTGCAGAACGGCTGGGATCCCGACTATGTCGAGGCAGGGGGCCCGCAATCGCCCAACTTCCACAAGTCGAATGCGCTCAAGACGATGCGCAAGCGGCCTGAGCTCGCGGGGCAGCTGCTCGCGCGCGGCGGGTGGGATTACGCGCTGGTCGATGCGTTGAAACCGCAGCCGGGCGATATCTCGCTCCACAAGACGCGCTATTCGGCGTTCTTCAACTCGCAGCTGGACAGTGTCCTGCGCGCACGCGGCATCCGCAACATCGTGTTCGTCGGGATCGCCACCAACGTCTGCGTCGAGAGCACGCTGCGCGACGGCTTCCACCTCGAATATTTCGGGGTGATGCTCGAGGATGCGACGCATCATCTCGGGCCGCCCGCGATGCAGGACGCAACCGTCTATAACGTCGAGAAGTTTTTCGGCTGGGTCAGCACGACCGCGGATTTCTGCGGCAGCTTCGGCCAGTCCCCCAAGGAGTGAACATGCCTTTCGAAGCGATCAATCCCCCGCAATTCCCGACCCCGATCGCGCCCTATTCGGCCGCGGCCAAGGCGGGCAACACGATCTACGTCTCGGGCATGCTCGCGCTCGGCGAGGGCGGGGCGGTGCTGCATGTCGGCGATGCCGCCGGTCAGACGCGCCATATCCTCGATACGATCCGGACGACGCTCGAGGCAGCGGGGGCGACGCTCGACGACGTGGCGATGAACCATATCTTCCTCAAGAGCCTCGCCGACTATGCCGCGTTCAACGCGGTCTATGCCGAGTATTTCCCGGGCGCGAAGCCCGCCCGCTATTGCATCCAGGCCGAACTGGTGAAGCCCGAGTGCCTCGTCGAAATCGCATCGGTCGCGCATCTTGGCTGAGGCGGCGGGGCTCTATTACGAGATTCACGGGCGCGAGGACGCGCCGCCGCTGATCCTGTCCTCCGGGCTTGGCGGGTCGGCGCAGTATTGGGCGCCCAACATCCCCGCGCTGGCCGAGCGCTATCGCGTGATCGCCTACGATCATCGCGGGACGGGTCGCAGCGACCGGGCGCTGCCCGATACGGTGAGCGTCGACGATCTCGCCGCCGATATGCTCGCGCTGCTCGATGCGCTCGCCATTCCGCGGGCGATCGTCGTCGGGCATGCCGCGGGCGGGGTAGCGGCGTTGGCGCTTGCGCTGATGGCGCCCGACCGGGTCGACAAGCTCGTCGTGGTCAATGGCTGGGCGTCGCCCGATCCGCATTTCCTGCGTTGCTTCGCCGCAAGGCTGGCGCTGCTGCGAGGGAGTGGGGCGGAGGCGTACCTGCGCGCGCAGCCGTTGTTCCTCTATCCGCCCAACTGGATCTCGGCGAACGATGCGCTGCTCGAGGCCGAATTGCCCGAGCAGCTCGCGCATTTCCCCGGTGCAGCGACGATGGAGAAGCGGATCGCTGCGCTTGCCGCGTTCGATGTTTCGGAGCGGTTGCGCGATATCCATCGCCCGGTACTCGTCGTGGTGTCCGATGACGACATGCTCGTCCCGTCGAACGCCGGGGTCGCGCTCGCCAACGGCCTGCCGATCGCCGGATTCTGCCGCGCCGAACATGGCGGCCACGCGGTCAACGTGGTCGATCCGGATGCGTTCAACAGCTTCGTGCTCGCCTGGCTGGCGGGCGAAACCGTGCAAGGATAACGCGCATGCAGGTCGGCGTCTTCGTCCCCATCAACAACAATGGCTGGCTGATTTCGGAGAATGCGCCGCAATACATGCCGTCGTTCGATCTCAACAAGACGATCGCGCAAAGCGCCGAGAAGCACGGGCTCGATTTCCTGCTGTCGATGATCAAGCTGCGCGGCTTCGGCGGCAAGACCGAGTTCTGGGAATACGGCCTGGAGAGCTTCACGCTGATGGCGGGGCTCGCCGCGGTGACGGAGAAGATCAAGATTTTCGCGACCTGTCCGACGCTCGTCATCCCGCCGGCGTTCGCGGCGCGGATGTGCAACACGATCGACTCGATCAGCCACGGGCGCTTCGGGCTCAACCTCATCACTGGCTGGCAGCCGCCCGAATATACGCAGATGGGTATGTGGCCGGGCGACGAGCATTTCCGCAACCGCTACAAGATGCTCGATGAATATGCGCACATCCTGCGCGAATTGTGGGCTGAGGGCGTCAGCGACTTCAAGGGCGATTACTATCAGATGGAGGATTGCCGCGTCCGGCCCAAGCCGGAAGGCGACATGAAGATCATCTGCGCAGGGTCGTCCGACGAGGGGCTCGCATTCTCGGCGAAATGGGCGGACTACGCCTTCTGCCTCGGCAAGGGCGTCAATACGCCGACCGCGTTCGCTTCGAACAACAGCCGCCTCGCCGCCGCCACCGCCAAGACCGGCCGCGACGTGTCGATCTTCGTGCTGATCATGATCATCGCCGCCGAGACCGATGAAGCGGCGATGGCGAAGTGGCAGTCGTACAATGCCGGGGTCGATCTCGAAGCGATCGCCTGGCTCGCCGATCAGGGCGCCAAGGACACGCACAACAAAGACACCAACGTCCGCCAGCTCGCCGCGCCCGAGGGGGCGGTCAACATCAACATGGGGACGCTGGTCGGGTCGTATGAGAGCGTCGCGCGGATGCTCGACGAGATGGCGGAAGTCCCCAACACCGGCGGCGTGCTGCTGACCTTCGACGATTTCGTCGAGGGTGTGGAAGCGTTCGGCACGCGGATCCAGCCACTGATGAAGTGCCGGGCGGGGGTGGGAGCCTAACCTTCACCGTCATGCCAGCTTTCGCAGGGATGACGTGATCGGATCGAACGCCAGGCCGTTACATCGGAAACTAGATGGGCTTGGCGCGGCGCGAAAATTGGTCGAAAGAGCATCGCAAAACGGAGAGTATGCCATGCGGATCATCGACCATCACATCGTCGGCCTTTCGGGCGGCGGAGCGACGCGGACCGGCGACGTGTTCGATCCCAACACCGGCCTCGTCCAGGCGAGCGTCAACCTCGGCACGCAGGCGACACTCGATGCCGCGGTCGCTGCCGCGCTGAAGGCGCAGCCTGGCTGGGCGGCGACCAACCCGCAGCGCCGCGCGCGCGTGATGTTCAATTTCAAGGCGCTGGTCGAGGCGCATATGGACGAGCTCGCGCATCTGCTCTCGTCCGAGCATGGCAAGGTGATCGCCGATTCGAAGGGCGACATCCAGCGCGGGCTCGAGGTGATCGAATTCTGCTGCGGTATCCCGCACGTGCTGAAGGGCGAATATACCCAGGGCGCAGGCCCCGGCATCGACGTCTATTCGATGCGCCAGCCGCTCGGCATCGGTGCCGGCATCACCCCGTTCAACTTCCCGGCGATGATCCCGCTGTGGATGTCGGGCGTCGCGATCGCGACCGGCAACGCCTTCCTGCTCAAGCCCTCCGAGCGCGACCCGTCGGTGCCGGTGCGGCTCGCCGAGCTGTTCGCCGAGGCCGGGTTGCCCGAGGGCATCCTCCAGGTCGTCCACGGCGACAAGGAAATGGTCGATGCGATCCTCGATCATCCCGCGATCAGCGCGGTCAGCTTCGTCGGCTCGTCCGACATTGCGCATTACGTCTACAAGCGCGGCGTCGCGGCGGGCAAGCGCGTCCAGGCGATGGGCGGGGCGAAGAATCACGGCATCGTCATGCCCGATGCCGATCTCGACCAGGTCGTCGCCGATCTCTCGGGTGCGGCGTTCGGCAGCGCGGGCGAGCGCTGCATGGCGCTCCCCGTCGTGGTGCCGGTCGGCGAAAAGACCGCGGTCGCCCTGCGCGAAAAGCTGATCCCGGCGATCGCCGCGCTCCGCGTCGGCGTCTCGACCGACAGCGACGCGCATTACGGCCCGGTGGTCAACGCGGCGCATCGCAGCCGGATCGAGCAGTGGATCCAGACCGGGGTCGACGAAGGCGCCGAGCTCGTCGTCGACGGCCGCGGCTTCGAGCTGCAGGGGCATGAGAAGGGCTTCTTCATCGGGCCGTCGCTGTTCGATCACGTCACGCCCGAAATGTCGGCCTACAAGGAAGAGATTTTCGGCCCGGTGCTCCAGATCGTCCGCGCCGACGATTTCGAGCACGCGCTGCGCCTGCCGAGCGAGCATCAATATGGCAACGGCGTCGCGATCTTCACGCGCAACGGCCACGCAGCGCGCGAATTCGCCGCGCGGGTCAATGTCGGGATGGTCGGGATCAACGTGCCGATCCCGGTGCCGGTCGCCTACCACACCTTTGGCGGCTGGAAGCGCAGCGCGTTCGGCGACACCAACCAGCATGGCATGGAGGGCGTCAAGTTCTGGACCAAGGTCAAGACCGTGACGCAGCGCTGGCCCGATGGCGGTGTGGGTGATGGCGCCAACGCGTTCGTCATTCCGACGATGGGATGAGCCGATGAAGCGCCGCGTCAGCAGCGGTTCGCCGCTCGAGCCTATCCTCGGATTTTCGCGCGCGGTGCGGACCGGCGGCCAGATCATGGTCGCCGGCACCGCGCCGATCGAGCCGGATGGATCGACCACGCCGGGCGACGCCGCGGCGCAGATGGAACGCTGCTGCGCGATTGTCGCCAAGGCGATCGCCGATCTCGACGGGGATATCGCCGATACGGTGCGCACCTGCATCTATCTGACCGATCGCGCCGATTTCCCCGCGGTCGCGGCGGTGCATGGCCGTTGGTTCGGCACGGCGCGACCGGCCACGACGACGCTGATCGTGTCGGGTTTCATCCGCCCCGAGTGGCGTGTCGAGATCGAAGCCGAAGTGATGTGCGCGTGACGCGGGTCGATCGGCCGAAGCTGGGGTGAGGCGCGGGGGGCTTCTCTGGCGGCTGACCCGCAAGCGGCGGCGCTTACCGGCGTCGAAGCGCGATGCACGGCTGTATCGCGTCCGGATAGCCTTGCTGGTCGGCGCGATCGTCGTGATCGCGGTGCCGACCGCGATCAGCCTCGAACGCTCGTTCCCGTGGCGGAACGACGGCAAGCGCATCGCGCTGACCTTCGACGATGTGCCGCGCGGCCCCGGCGCCTTCTACACGCCCGACGAGCGCGCCGCTTTGCTCATCGCCGGGTTGCGCGAAGCCGGGGTCGAGCAGGCGGCGTTTTTCGCCAACCCCGGGCGGATCGGCCCCGCCAACCGCGCCGACGAGCGGCTCGCTGCGTATGTTGCGGCGGGGCATGTCGTGGGCGATCATACCTTCTCGCATCACGATCTCGCCTCGACCGCGGCGCCGGCGTTTCTCGCCGATATCGACAAGGCCGAGCAGTGGCTCGAGGGACGGGCCGGGTATCGGCCGTGGTTCCGCTTCCCCGGCCTCAACCAGGGCGGCCGTGATAGGGTGAAGCGCCGCGCGGTGATCGATGGGCTCGCCGCGCGCGGACTGCAGATCGCCTGGGTCTCGGTCGATGGCTCCGACTGGAACATCGAAGGGCAGACGATCGCCGCGAAGCGCGCTGGGCTCCCGATCGACGATGCCGCACTGCGCGACCTTTATGTCGAGACGATGGTGCAGTCGGCCGATTTTTCCGACGCGCTGATCCGTCGCACGATCGGCCGCGCGCCGCCGCAGGTGCTGCTGCTGCATGAGACCGATGTCGCGGCGCGCTATCTGCCCGCGCTGGTGGCGGAGCTGCGCAAGGATGGCTGGGCGATCGTCACCGCCGATGCCGCCTTTGCCGATCCGGTCTATCACGACACCAGCGACTTCGTCAGCGCGAACGGCACCTTGCCCGAGGCGCTGGCATGGCGGAAGGGTGTTGGCGGCAAGCTCTATTATGAGCGCAACGACCTCCTGCTCGCGAACCGGTTGTTCGCCGAGCGGGTCCTGCACCGTGTGCCGAGCGCGAGCGTACCGCTGATCTCGCGCGGCTGCCCGGTGAAACTTCATCCGTGGCGGCGCGTCTGTCCTTCGACGGCGCTAGCCGCGCCCCTTCATACCCCTCTAGGGATTGCCGCATGACCGACCAGTTCGACCTTACCGACGACCAGCGCGAGATCCAGGATCTCGCGCGCAAATTCACCGCCGACCGGATCACCCCGCACGCCGCCGAGTGGGACGAGAAGCACATCTTTCCGCGCGAGACGATAAAGGCGGCGGCAGAGCTCGGTTTCGCGTCGATCTACGTGTCGGAGGAATCGGGCGGGATCGCGCTCGGGCGGCTCGAGGCGGCGCTGATCATGGAGGCGTTGGCCTATGGCTGCCCCTCGACCTCGGCGTTCATCAGCATCCACAACATGGCGGCGTGGATGATCGACCGGTTCGGATCGGCGGCGGTGAAGGATAAATATCTGCCCTCGCTGGTCACGATGGACCGGATCGCCAGCTATTGCCTGACCGAGCCCGGCTCGGGCTCGGACGCCGCCGCGCTCAAGACCAAGGCGGTGCGCGATGGCGACGATTATATCGTCACCGGCTCGAAGCAGTTCATTTCGGGCGCGGGCGAGAACGAGGTGTACGTCACGATGGTGCGCACCGGGGTCGAAGGGCCCAAGGGCATTTCGTGCCTGGTGATCGAGAAGGACATGCCCGGCGTCAGCTTCGGCGCGAACGAACGCAAGCTCGGCTGGCACTCGCAGCCGACGCGGCAGGTGACCTTCGACGGCGTGCGCGTGCCTGCCGAGAATCTCGTCGGCGGCGAGGGCGAGGGGTTCCGCATCGCGATGATGGGCCTCGACGGCGGTCGGCTCAACATCGGCGCCTGTTCGCTCGGCGGTGCGCAGCGCTGTCTCGACGAGGCGATCGCCTATACGCGCGATCGCAAGCAGTTCGGCACCGCGATCGCCGATTTCCAGAACACGCAGTTCATGCTTGCCGACATGGCGACCGAACTGGAGGCGGCGCGGGCGCTGCTCTACATGGCGGCGGCGAAGGTGACGGCGAACGCGCCCGACAAGACCAAGTTCGCCGCGATGGCCAAGCGGCTCGCGACCGATACCGGCTCGGCGGTGGCGGACCGGGCGCTGCAGCTGCATGGTGGGTACGGCTATCTGATGGACTATCCGATCGAACGCTTCTGGCGCGATCTGCGCGTGCATTCGATCCTCGAGGGGACCAACCAGGTGATGCGGATGATCGTCGGCCGCGAGTTGACGCGGCAATGAGGGGCGCGCTCGAAATCTCCCTCTCCCTGTGGGAGAGGAGTTTCGGGTCGGCCATGCCCCCGGCATGGCCTGAACAGCGCGGGGCGCTGTTCACCCGAAACTGGGCCCGCTCGGCGCAGCCGAGTGGGAAGGGTGAGGGCAGTGCGCCCTACTGGCGGGTGCCGCCCTCACCCGACCTCGCTGCGCTCGGCCACCCTCTCCCAAAGGGAGAGGGGATGTGAGCGACGTCCTCACCCAGATTGAGGGCAGGGTCGCTCGCATCCGCCTCAACCGGCCGAAGGCGCTCAACGCGCTGACGACCCCGATGTGCGAAGCCATGCTCGACGCCCTCGACACATGGCGCACCGATCCCGCAATCGAAGTCATCCTCCTCGACCACGCCGAAGGTCGCGGCTTCTGCGCTGGCGGCGACATCCGCATGCTCGCCGAGAGCGGCGCGGGCGATGGGGCGGAGGCGCGGCGCTTCTTCCACACCGAATACCGCCTCAACCACCGCCTCTTCACCTACGCCAAGCCGACCGTCGCGTTCATGGACGGCATCACGATGGGCGGCGGCGTCGGGCTCGCCTGTCCGTGCGACCACCGCGTCGCGACCGAGAACACCAAGTTCGCGATGCCCGAGACCGGGATCGGCCTGTTCCCCGATGTCGGCGGCGGCTGGTATTTGTCGCGGCTGCCCGGGCGGATTGGGCAGTATCTCGCGCTGACCGGCCACCGGCTCGACGGCGCGGAATGCGTCGCACTGGGGCTTGCCACGCACTATCTTCCGAGCGGCGCGCTCGATGACGCCAAGGCGCGGATCGGCGCTGACCCCGGAACGCTCGCCGCCACGCTCGACGCGCTCGCCGTGGCGCCGCCCGAAGCGCGCATCCTCGCCGATCGCGCGGCGATCGACCGGCTGTTCGCCTCCGACGTGCTCGAGGAGATCTACGCCGCGCTCGAGGCCGATGGCGGCGAATGGGCGCTCAAGCAGCTCTCGACGCTGAAAACCAAGTCGCCGCAGACGATGAAGGTGTCGCTGCGCCTGCTCCACGAAGGCGCGATGATGGCGACCTTCGAGGACGAGATGCGCCAGGAATATGCCGTCGGTGCACATGTCGTGCAGCGGCACGATTTCCTGGAGGGCGTCCGCGCGGTGATCGTCGACAGGGACAATGCCCCGCGCTGGGATCCGGCGACGCCTGAGGGCGTGAGCCCGCACGTCATCGACCAGATCTTCGCACCGCTGCCCGCGGCCGAGGAATGGACGCCCGGCTGATCGTCGCCCCGGCGCAGGCCGGGGCCGCTCTGTATTCGCGCGTGGCAGGCGTCGCGCGCACCACCCAACGGCCCCGGCCTTCGCCGGGGCGACGGAGAGACACATGACCTACGAAACCCTCCTCGTCGAACAGCGCGGGCGCGTGACGCTCGTCACGCTCAACCGCCCGCAGGCGCTCAATGCGCTCAACAGCCAGATCCTCGCCGACCTGCTCGCCGCGATGGCGGCGTTCGACGCCGACCCGTCGCAGGGCTGCGCGGTCATCACCGGCAGCGAGAAGGCGTTCGCCGCGGGCGCCGACATCAAGGAGATGCAGGCGCAGGGCTTCGCCGATATGTACGCGCATGATTTCTTCGCGGGCTGGGATCGCTTTACGCGGACCCGCAAGCCCGTGATCGCGGCGGTGTCGGGCTATGCGCTCGGCGGCGGGTGCGAACTGGCGATGATGTGCGACTTCATCCTCGCGGCCGATAGCGCCAAATTCGGTCAGCCCGAGGTCAAGCTTGCGGTCTCGCCGGGCATGGGCGGCTCGCAGCGGCTGACGCGTGCGGTCGGCAAGGCCAAGGCGATGGAGATGTGTCTCACCGGCCGGATGATGGACGCCGCCGAGGCCGAACGCGCGGGCCTCGTCTCGCGTGTCGTGCCGGCGGCCGAGCTGGTCGAGGAAGCGGTCAAGACCGCGACCACGATCGCCGGGATGGCGCCGCTCGCGGTGCTGGCGAACAAGGAGATGGTCAATGCGGCGTTCGAGACGAGCCTCGCGATGGGCGTGCAGTTCGAGCGGCGGCTGTTCCATGCGCTGTTCGGGACCGAGGATCAGAGCGAGGGGATGAGCGCTTTCGTCGAGAAGCGCGCAGGGACCTGGACGGGGAAGTAGCCTTCTTCTCCCCTCCCGCTTGCGGGAGGGGTCGGGGGTGGGCGCGCGCTCTCGACGGTAGCTGACGCTGATAGCGCGCGCCCACCCCCAGCCCCTCCCGCAAGCGGGAGGGGAGCAGGAAGGAAGAACATGACACGCATCGCTTTCATCGGCCTCGGCAACATGGGCGGCGGGATGGCCGCGAATCTCGCCAAGGCCGGCCATGACGTCCGCGCCTTCGATCTGTCGGCAGACGCGCTCGACCGCGCCAAGGCTGCAGGCTGCCTGCCCGCCGTCTCTGCCGCCGAAGCTGCCGACGGCGCCGAGGCGATCGTCACGATGCTACCCGCCGGGACCCATGTCGAAGCCGTCTATGCCGACCTGTTCGCCGCCAACGTCGCGCCGTCGACGCTGCTGCTCGACTGCTCGACGATCGACGTCGCCACCGCCAAGCGCGTCGCCGCGGCGGCGCACGCCAAGGGCCTCACCGCGGTCGACGCCCCCGTCTCGGGCGGCATCGGCGCGGCCAATGCCGGCACGCTGACCTTCATGGTCGGCGGCAGCGCGGAAGCGTTCGAGCGCGCGCGCGTCATCCTCGCGGCGATGGGCAAGGCGGTGATCCACGCCGGCGCCAACGGCACCGGCCAGGCCGCCAAGATCGCCAACAACATGCTGCTCGGCGCGACGATGGTCGCGACGTGCGAGGCGTTCCTGCTTGCCGAGAAGCTCGGGCTCGACCCACAGACCTTCTACGATATCTCGAGCGTCGCATCGGGCCAGAGCTGGTCGATGACGAGCTATTGCCCGGTCCCCGGCGTCGGCCCCGATACGCCCGCCGATCACGACTATCGGGGCGGCTTCGCGACCGCGCTGATGCTCAAGGATCTGAAACTCGCCGCCGCCGCCGCGGGCGATACCGGCGCCGACACGCCGATGGGGGCCAAGGCCGCCGAACTCTACCAGCGCTTCGCCGATGACGGGCAGAGTGGGCTCGATTTCTCGGCGATCATCCGCATGTTGCGCGGCTGAGTGCGATGAGGCGGGGCAGGGAGGACAACATCCTTAACCCGCTTCTAACCCTTGCGTGGTACCCCCATTGGTGATGTTCCATGACACCGCCCTAGCGCGCGCTGCGCGCGCCGCCGACCCGCGACCTGCATCGGCGGTGAGCACCGGGTGTGGCCTCGCCGGGCTCGCTGGGCTGTTCGCCTGGGTCGCGGTCGCGCGCTATGTCGGCATGGATGGCCCCTATGCCGCACTCGTCAATATCGCGGCGTGCGCGCTGCCGATGGTGCTGTGGGCGGTGCTGGTCGACAAGGTGCACCGCCGTCCCTCGACCGGGATCGACTGGTCCGCGCCGAAGCCGTGGCGCGAGACGCTCGACCTCTCGCTCACCAAGCTCGCCGGGCTGTGGCTGACCTGGGCCGGGATCGCGCTGATCTATGGCACCGGGCGCTTCTATTGGACCAACCAATGGGGCGGGTTCCCGTTCGCGATGGCGTGCTTCGGCATTGCTGCGCCGGTGCTGTTCATTGCCTCGATCGTCTACATCCCCTGGATCGACCGCCGGCTCGAACAGCCCAAGGACGGTTGCTGGGCACTCGGCGCGTGGCTGATGGGGCTCGACGAATCGATCGACCGGGAGGCGATCTTCAACCATCTGCGCAGTTGGGGGGTGAAGGCGTTCTTCCTCGCCTTCATGCTCGCGGTGGTGCCGCCTGGGTTTGCGGGCTTCATTCGCGGCAATGTCTCGGAGGTGCTGCACAATCCGGTGGCGCTCGCCAATTGGCTGATCGGCTTTATGTTCGTGATCGACTGCGCGTTCGCGACCGCGGGCTACATTTTGACCTTCCGCCCGCTCGATTCGCACATCCGCAGCGCCAACCCGTTCGCGGCGGCGTGGATGGCGGCGCTGATCTGCTATCCGCCGTTCACGCTCATGGCCGACAATGGCCCGCTCGATTATCATCCCGGCACCTATGGCGCGGATGGCTGGTCGACCTGGTTCGCCGGGCATCCCGCGATCCTGACTCCGATCGGCGTGGTGCTGATCGGCCTGACCGCGATCTATGCCTGGGCGACGGTGGCGTTCGGCTTCCGCTTCTCGAACCTCACCAACCGCGGGATCCTGACGCACGGGCCCTACGCTTTTTCGCGGCATCCGGCCTATCTGTCGAAGAACCTGTTCTGGTGGATCTCGACGATCCCCTTCCTGACGACCGGCTCGTTCGTCGATGCGGCGCGCGCCACGATCCTGATGGGGATGGTCAGCGGGGTATATTACTGGCGCGCCAAGACCGAGGAGCGGCACCTGGGGATGGACCCGGACTACCAGGTCTATACCGAATGGATGGCGCGCAATGGCGCGGTGCCGCGGTTTTTTGGGTGGGTGAGCGGGAAGCGCTGACCTAATCAGCCCCTCCCCTTCAGGGGAGGGGTAGGGGTGGGGGATGCCTCGCAGAGCGCAGCGCTTGTTACAGCCCCACCCCAACCCCTCCCCTGAAGGGGAGCGGCTTTTGATCTCCTAGAACCGCAGTTCGTCGTAGACCTTCGAAACGTCACCGCCCCACACGCCGTGATATTTGTCGAGCAGCAGCTGCGCTGGCACCTTACCGCTGCGTACGATCTCGCGCAGTGGATCGAGGAAGCCCGTCTCGTTGCTCCCGCTCGCATCGGTGCGATTGCGCGCGCTGAGGCCAGCGCTCGAGATGTCGACGACCTGCCCAGCGATATCGCGCAGCGTGCGCCCGCCAGCCACCGGCGCATCGAGCCCGAGCTTGGGCACCGCGTCGCGCAGTGCCTGGCGCTCGTCGATCGTCCAATCCTTGACCAAGTCCCACGCCGCATCGAGCGCCCCCTGATCGTAGAGCAGCCCGACCCACAGCGCAGGCAGCGCACAGATCTTGTTCCACGGGCCGCCATCGGCGCCGCGCATCTCGAGGAAGGTCTTGAGCCGCACCTCGGGAAAGGCGGTCGAGAGATGGTCGGTCCAGTCGTCGAACGTCGGCTTCTCGCCCGGCAGCACCGACAGCTCGCCCTTAAGGAAATCGCGGAACGACAGGCCCGCAGCGTCGATATATTTCCCCTCGCGATAGACGAAGTACATCGGCACATCGAGCGCATAGTCGGTGTAGCGATCATAGCCGAAGCCGTCCTCGAACACGAACGGCAGCATGCCGGTACGCGCCGGATCGGTGTCCGACCAGATATGGCTGCGGTACGACAGCATGCCGTTGGGCTTGCCCTCGGTGAAGGGCGAATTGGCGAACAGCGCGGTCGCCAGCGGCTGGAGCGCGAGGCCGACGCGGAACTTCTTCACCATATCGGCTTCGGAGGCGTAATCGAGGTTCACCTGGATCGTGCAGGTGCGCAGCATCATGTCGAGCCCCATCGAGCCGACGCGCGGCATGTGGCGCAGCATGATCGCATAGCGGCCCTTGGGCATGATCGGCAGCTGGCTCCGCGTCTTGTCGGGCCACATGCCGAGCCCGAGGAAACCGATCCCGAACTTCTCGCCGATCGCCTTGACCTGTTCGAGGTGACGGCCGGTCTCGGCGCAGGTCTGGTGGAGGTTGTCGAGCGGCGCGCCCGACAGTTCGAACTGCCCGGCGGGCTCGAGGCTGATCGAGCCGTCGCTGCCGGTCATCGCTATGACGTTTTCGGTGCCGTCGGGGCCGCGCTCGGTCACCGGCGCCCAGCCGAACGTCTCGAGCTCTTTCAGCAGGTCGCGGATGCCGCCCTTCTCGGTATAGCTCGGCGCGTGATGATCGCTGTCGGCATAGACGAACTTCTCATGCTCGGTGCCGATCCGCCAGCGGTCGGCGGGCTTTTCGCCGCGCGCGAAGCTCGCGACGAGCTGGTCGCGCGATTCGATCAGGGGCGAGCTTTTGATGGTGTCTGGGCGCGTTGTCATGTCCGCGCCTTAGCGCTGCGATTGCCCGCCCGCCAGCAGGTTTCGAACGGCTACCAATCCCCTCGCGATGTCATCCACAGTGCGACCGCCGCAGCGGCAGCCGTATCGGCGCGCAGGATGCGCGGGCCGAGCCCGATCGCGACCGCGCCGGGCAACGCGCGGATCGCCGCGCGCTCGTCATCGTCGAAGCCGCCTTCAGGGCCGATCAGGATTGCGGCGGAGGCGGGGCCGTCACGCATCGCCTGGAGCGCAGGCGCGCCACCGGTCTCGTCGGCGAAGAACAGCGCGCGGTCTTGCGGCCAGTCGCGCAGCAAGGCGGTGAGCTTCACCGGCTCGGCGAGCTCGGGGACGGCGGTGCGGCCGCACTGCTCGGCCGCCTCGATCATGTGCGCGCGCAGGCGCTCGCCGTTGAGCCGATCGACCACGGTGCGGCGCGTCAGCACCGGCACCAGCCGCGCGACGCCGAGCTCGCAGGCCTTCTCGGCGACCCAATCGATCCGGCCCTTCTTGATCGGCGCGGCGCAGAGCCACAGGTCGGGCACGCTCTCGGGGCCGCGCAGCTGTTCGGTGACGTCGAGCATCAGCTCGCGCTTGGCGACACTCGCCGCGACGCCGAGCCATTCGCCGGAATGGCCGTCGAACAGCTTGACGGGATCGCCCGGCTTCATCCGCATCACACTGCCGAGATAATGCGCCTGCGGCCCGTCGACGCGGAGCGGGCCGACGCCGAGTGGAGTCTCGACGTACAGGCGTGGGGTCGATTGCGGCGGCCAGGCGGGGGTAGCGGGCATGGGCGTGTCGTAGGGGGTGGCGGGGCGGTTTGCTACCGTCATTGCTCGGAGGACCGTCGCGGGTTTTTCCCACTCCCGGCGGGAGAGGGTTGCGCAGACTTGGGTCCGCTCCTTCAGCGGGCCCTAGTCGGAGCTGGGTGAGGGGATCATCCTCTCCGGAGACGGTGTCCCCTCATCCAACCTCCGCTAGGCAGCACGCTGCCAACCTTCTCCCTCCGGGAGAAGGTTTGTGCCTCCAAGCGCAGGCCTACCGTCTGCTGAGGCGATGCGGCATGATCGGACGACAGGTGGAGGGATGGGATGCGCGAAGAAGACTGTGCGGCCGTGTGCGTGCCGGCGAGTCTGTCCGCCGAAGTGGCGGGATATACATGGTCGCGTGACTATGTCGGCCAATCCGGCGGTGCCGTATACCGGCTGCACAGCAAAGCCGGCGCTCCCGACCTGTTCCTAAAGCACGGCAGCGATAACGTCGCCGACGACATAACCGGCGAGATGCTCAGGCTGCGATGGCTGGCGCGCCACCTGCCCGTGCCGGCTGTCATCCGCTTCGTCGCTGACCCGGACGAAGCTTGGCTGCTGATGACGGCAGTACCGGGAGAAACGGCGTATCAGGCGCTGGAGGAACGCCCCGATTGCCGGATCGCGACCATCGACGCGCTGGCGACATTCCTGCGGCGGCTCCACACCATCCCGGTCAGCGATTGTCCCTTCATCAGCGATCTTCCGCACCGGCTCGCACGCGCGCGCGCGCGGATCGATGCGGGTCTGGTCGAGGAGGATGATTTCGATGCGGCGCGCGAAGGCTGGACGGCGGAACAGGTCTGGGGGGCGCTGCAGCAGCTGTTGCCACTGCCGTCCGATTCGGTCGTCACGCACGGCGACTTCTCGCTCGATAACATCCTGATGCGCGATGGCGCGGTGGTCGGCTGCATCGATGTCGGGCGGGTCGGTGTCGCCGATCGCTACCAGGACATCGCCATCGCGTGGAACAGTCTCGGGGAATTCGACGCAGCGCTGCAAGAGCGGTTTCTCGCGCACTATGGCATCGCAGAGGTCGACCGCGCCAAGCTTCAGGTCCATCTGCTCCTGGATGAGCTGTTCTGAGGCCTTGCCTTCAGCCTACCGCCGCCGCCACATCGCGCGCACCCCGAGCGCCACCATCCCCAGCACCAGCGCCGCCAGGATCGCCCAGCCCGCCATCACGCCGATGCCGCGCGTGAGCGCCCAGAGCAAAGCCTCGAAGAACCGTCCGATCGCGACGGAGAGATGTACCATGCTGTCCGCCTGTGCTGTCCGGCCCGGAAGTGGGTTGGCCTCCTATCGCGGCCGAGCATGGCGAAGTCGAGGCGGCTGTCTTTCGCGCCTCTCGTCGTACAGGCCGGCGCAATAGCGTTCGGGCGGTCGCACAACAGCGTTTCCGCAATCTTTCCGCGCGGGTATGAGCGGGTGCCATGACCTCCGCTGATCGCCTCCCCGCCGACCTCACCCCCGATACCGAGCATCGCGGGCTCGTCGGTTTGCTCCCGCGCCGTGCGCGGCCTTTCGCGCTGCTCGCGCGGTTCGATCGGCCGATCGGGTGGTGGCTGTTGTTCTGGCCGGGCGCGTGGGGCGTCGCACTGGCGGGGGGCGCTATGACGCGGTGGGATCTGATCCTGTGGCTGTTGCTCGGCAGCATCGCGATGCGTGGGGCGGGGTGCGTGTTCAACGATATCGTCGACCGCGATCTCGATCGACAGGTCGCACGCACGCGCAGCCGACCGCTGGCGAGCGGCGCGGTGTCGCTCAGGGCGGCGTGGGCGTGGCTGGTCGCGCTCAGCCTGATCGGGCTGGTCGTGCTGCTCCAGCTCCATCTCTATGCCGCGGTCGTCGCGGTGGCGAGCCTCGCGCCGGTCGCCGCTTACCCGTTCATGAAGCGGATCACCTGGTGGCCGCAGATCTGGCTTGGCCTCGTCTTTTCCTGGGCGGCTTTGGTCGGGTGGAGCGATGTCGCGGGTGCGCTCACCATGCCGGGGTTGCTGCTCTATGCCGGGTCGATTTGCTGGGTGGTCGGCTATGATACGATCTACGCGCTGCAGGACCGTGAGGACGATGCGCTGATCGGGATTCGCTCGTCGGCGCTGCGGATGGGGCGCCGGGTACGGCTCGGCGTCGGGCTGTTCTATGTGGCGGCGCTGGTGCTTTGGGCGGCGGCGATCTGGGTGTTGCGGCCGGATTGGCTGGCGTTGCTCGCGTTGCTGCCGGTGGCGGGGCATTTCGTGTGGCAGGTGGCGACGCTCGCGCCCGACGATGGCGCGGGCGCGCTGCAGCGCTTTCGCTCGAACCGGTTCGCAGGGCTGCTGGTGTTTCTGGCGTGCGTCGTGGTCGGGACGCCGTGGCCGTATTGATCAAGCCCCTCCCCTTCAGGGGAGGGGTTGGGGTGGGGCCGTGCCGCGAAGGCTTCGCTCGGTCCGAAGCTCGAGCCCGCTCCGCCGCTGCCCCACCCCCAGCCCCTCCCCTAAAGGGGAGGGGAGCAGGGAAGGTTGCGCCTCCGCCCGCCCGCACCTAAGTCCGGACCATGTTGACCCCAGACCAAGCCCGCGATCGCGCTGCCGATATCGTCACTCGTGCCAAGGCGGCGGGCGCCGATGCCGCCGACGCGGTCTACGCCGCCGATACCTCGCTCGACGTGGCGGTGCGGCTCGGCGCGCTCGAGGATGTCGGGCGGTCGGAAAGTGCCGAGCTCGGCCTGCGCGTCTTTGTCGGCAAGCGTTCGGCGAGCGTCTCGACCTCGGACCTGTCGGCCGATGCGCTGTCGGCGCTGGTCGACCGGGCGATCGCGATGGCGCGCGAGGCGCCCGAGGATGCCTGGGCCGGCCTCGCCCCCGCCGAGCGGCTGATGCATGGCGCCCCGCCGATGCTCGATCTCGACGATCTCGCGCGTGGTGGCGAAGAAGCGTCGCCGACGGCGCTGCGCGACGCGGCGCAGGCGGCGGAAGACGCCGCGCGTGCGGTTCCGGGCGTCACCAACAGCGAAGGCGGATCGGCCAGCGCGGCGCGTTCGATCTGGGCGCTCGCCACCAGCCACGGGTTCGCCGCGGCCTATGCCACCACCGGCTACGGCCTGTCGGCGAGCGTGCTCGCGGGCGAGGGCGGCGCGATGGTGCGCGATTACGCCTACAGCTCGAAGCGGCACCGGTCCGCGCTCGACGATCCCGCCGAGATCGGCACGCGCGCCGGCAATCGTGCGGTGGCGCGCGTCAATCCCGGACGGCTCGCCAGCGGGCCGATGAGCGTGGTGTTCGATCCGCGCGTCGGGTCGAGCCTGCTCGGCCATCTGATCGGCGCGATCTCGGGGCAGGCGATCACGCGCAAGACGAGCTTCCTGCTCGACGCGCTCGGCACGCAGGTGTTCTCGAGCGGTGTGACCGTGCTCGACGATCCGCATCTGCCGCACGGCCTGCGCTCGCGCCCGTTCGACGGCGAGGGGCTGCCGGTTTCGCCGATGGCGATCATCGATGCCGGGATGCTCGAGGCCTGGCTGCTCGACAGCGCGTCGGCGCGGCAATTGGGGCTCGAGCCGACTGGCCACGCCGCGCGCGGCGTCGGCGGCGCGCCGGGCGTGTCGACCAGCAACCTTCACATGGCAGCGGGCGATCTCCCACCCGAGACGTTGATCGAGGACATTGCCAACGGCGTGCTCGTTACCGAGCTGATCGGGATGGGCGTCAACGGCGTGACGGGCGACTACAGCCGCGGTGCCGCGGGCTTCCGGATCGAGAACGGCGTCGTCACCGGTCCGGTTGCTGAGTTCACCATCGCGGGCAATCTGAAGGACATGTTCCGCGAGCTGACCCCGGCGAACGATCTCGAGTTCCGCTACGGGATCAACGTGCCGACGATCCGGATCGACGGGATGACGGTGGCGAGTGGCTGAGGCGGGACTCGCCGATGCGGTAGCAGCGGTCGCGGCCGAGGCGGGCGCGCTCGCGCTGCGGCATTGGCGGACCGACTTCGCGCGGTGGGAAAAGGCGCCGAACGATCCGGTCAGCCAGGTCGATCTCGACGTCAACACGCTGCTCCACGCGCGGCTCTCGGCGCTGCTGCCCGATGCGGGCTGGCTGTCCGAGGAGACCGCCGACAATGCCGATCGGCTCGCCTGCGGACGGGTATGGGTGGTCGATCCGATCGACGGCACGCGCGACTTCATCCGCGGGCGCGACGGCTGGGCGGTTTCGGTCGCTTTGGTCGAGCAGGGCCGCGTAACGATCGGCGTGCTCGACGCGCCGGCGCGCGGCGACATCTTTCGCGCGGCGCTGGGCCAGGGGGCGACGCGCAATGGCGCCGCCATCCAGGTCGGCGATCGGCGCGTGTTCAGCGGGTCGCGCGTGCCGACCGATGGGCTGCCCAAGGTCGACAGCGATCTGGTCGTGGTCGCCAAGCCCAATTCGATCGCCTTGCGGATTGCGATGGTCGCGGCGGACGAGGCCGATCTCGTCGCCACCCTGCGCTGGGGCTATGAGTGGGACATTGCCGCTGCGGCGCTGATCGCCGCCGAGGCGGGCGCCAGCGTGACCGACGCCTTCGGCGCGCCGCTCGCCTTCAATACGGCGAGCGCGCAGGCGTTCGGCGTGCTCGCGACGACGCCCGGCATCCACGCCGCCGCGGTCGAGCGGCTGAGCGAGCGGGCGCGGACGCTGTCGGCATGAGCGGACCCAGTCGGCGCGGCTGTGCTGCCGGCGCGGTGCGTCCGACCTTGCTTGTTTGCGTCACCGCGCTCGTGCTGGCGGCGTGTTCGCCGAGCGACGACAAGGAGTCGCGCCGCCGCGCCGCGGGACCTGCGCCCTCGGCGGCCGCCCTGTTGCGCGTCGCCAATGCCTCCGCCGGCGAGAAGGTGTTCGGCCAGTGCTTTGCGTGCCATTCGATCGACGCTTCCGCCGCCGATCGCAGCGGGCCGAACCTGTTCGGCGTGATGGGCGCGGCGGTCGGACAGCGCCGGCCGCGCTTTCCTTATAGCGGGGCGCTGCAGGCGGCAGGCGGCACCTGGACGCCCGAGCGGATGGACGTGTGGCTGACCAACCCCAAGGCGATGGTGCCCGGCACCGCGATGGGGTTCGCCGGGCTCGCCGACCCGCTCGATCGCGCCGACGTGATCGCCTATCTGCAGAAGCAGCACTGAGCCGAGCCGGGAAAGGGCAGCGCTCCTCACCCGTTCCCCGGCGGAGGCCGGGGCAAAGGTGCGATGGCCAAGGTAAGCGGGCGCGATCCTCTGCCTATGCTCGTTCTACGCCTGGGCCCCGGCCTTCGCCGGGGAACGGGAGCCGAGCAATGGGGAGCAACCGCTAGAGCGAGCGCCCGATCAGCTCCTTCATGATCTCGTTGGTCCCGCCGAAGATCCGCGTCACGCGCGCGGCGCGCCAGGCGCGCGCGATCGGATATTCGTTCATATAGCCCGCCCCGCCATGAAGCTGGAGGCAGGCGTCCATCACTTCCCATTGCAGGTCGGTGTGCCACAGCTTGGCCGCAGCGCCTTCCTCGTTGGTCAGCTCGCCCTTCAGATGCCGCGCGATCGCCCAGTCGAGATGCGCCCAGCCGACTTGCAGCTTGGCCTTCAAGTCCGCGAGCACGAAGCGGGTGTTCTGGAAATCGAACACCATCCCGGCAAAGGCTTTGCGCGTCTTGGTGAACTCGACCGTCTCGTCGAACGCCTTTTGCGCCGAGGCCTGGACCGACACCGCGATCGACAGGCGTTCCTGCGGCAATTGGCTCATCAGATAGATGAAGCCCTTGCCCTCTTCGCCGAGGCAATTGGTCATCGGCACGCGGACGTCCTCGAAGAACAGCTCGGAGGTATCGGCGGCTTCCTGCCCGATCTTGTCGAGCTTGCGCCCCTTGCTGAAGCCTGCGCGGTCGCTCTCGACCAGAATGATCGACATGCCCTTCCAGGCGGGTTTGGCGTCGGGGTCGGTCTTGGCGACGACCAGCGTCAGGTCGGTGTTCTGGCCGTTGGTGATGTAGGTCTTCGAGCCGTTGATGACGTAGTGATTGCCATCCTTCTTCGCGGTGGTGCGGATCGCCTGGAGGTCGGAGCCGGTGCCCGGCTCGGTCATCGCGATCGCGGTGATCACCTCGCCCGAGACCATCTTGGGGAGCCACTGCGCCTTCTGCTCTTCCGAGCCATAGGTCTCGATATAGCCCGCGACGATGTCCGACTGGAGCGAAAAGCCCGCGGGGACGCCGGCATACGCCATCTCCTCGTCGACGATCGCATTGTAGCCGAAGTCGAGTCCGAGCCCGCCATAGGCCTCGGGTGCGGTCGGGCAGAGCATGCCGATCTCGCCGGCCTTCATCCAGAAATCCTTGGGGACGAGCCGATCCTCCTCCCATTGCGCGACATGCGGCACGCCTTCCTTCTGGAGGAACTGGCGGACGGTCTGGCGAAACGCCTCGTGATCCTCGGTATAGGCAAAGCGGCCGGCGACGGTGTCGAGCGAGGACATTTCGGACTCTCCTAGGTTTCACGTTGCAACGCGTTTTTTGACGGTGTGCGGTGTCTTTACGCGAGCGTCAATCCCCGCTGTCATCCGCGCGAAAACAGGATTCCGGCTTTCGCGGGAATGACGAAGGGGGCTAAGGATGGGCAAACAATCAGGAGAGCGCATGTGAAACTGGCCAGCCTCAAGTCCGGGCGTGACGGCAAGCTCGTCGTCGTATCGAACGATCTCGCCTGGTACGCCGATGCCGGACACATCGCGCCGACGCTGCAGGCCGCGCTCGACGATTGGGACCGCGTGCTGCCCGACCTGCAGAACCTCGCGATCGATCTCGAGCATGAGACGATCCCGATGCAGCGCTTCCATGAACACAAGGCGGCAGCACCCTTGCCGCGCGCGTATCAATGGGCCGACGGATCGGCCTATGTGAACCACGTGGCGCTCGTCCGGCAGGCGCGCGGGGCGGAGATGCCCGAGACCTTCTGGCACGATCCGCTGATGTATCAGGGCGGGTCGGACGGCTTCCTCGGACCGCGTGAGGCGATCCCGCTCGCCGATGCGAGCTGGGGTTGCGATTTCGAAGGCGAAGTCGTCGTCGTCACCGGCGACGTGGCGCAGGGCGCGAGCCGCGACGAGGCACTTGCTGCGGTGCGGCTTGTAGGGCTGACCAACGACGTGTCGCTGCGCAATCTCATTCCGGGCGAACTCGCCAAGGGCTTCGGCTTCTTCCAGTCGAAGCCCGCCAGCGCCTTCTCGCCGGTGTTCGTCACGCCCGACTCGCTCGGTGACTGGTGGCAGGAGGGCAAGCTCCACCGCACGCTGATGGTCGATCTCAACGGCGAGCCGTTCGGGCGCGTCGCGGCGGGGGCCGACATGACGTTCGATTTCGGCACGCTGATCGCGCACGCCGCCAAGACGCGTGCGCTGGGGGCGGGGACGATCGTCGGGTCGGGCACGGTCTCGAACCGCGATAGTGATGGCGGTCCGGGCAAGCCGATCGCCGCAGGCGGGGTCGGGTACGCGTGCCTGGCCGAGTTGCGCACGGTCGAGACGATCGTCAGCGGGTCGCCGATCACCGGGTTCCTCAAGGCGGGCGACACCGTGCGGATCTGGGCCGAGGACGACAAGCACCATCCGATCTTCGGGACGATCGAACAGACAGTCGGCGCCGCGGCATAAGATTGCTCGGGCGTGGCGGCGATTAGATCCGCTTGAACGGGAGCAGCAGCGGCTGCTCCCCCGCCACCCCGCGCCATGCGGTAATGCCGTAGACGCTGGCGAGCGCTTCGTCGGTCAGCACGGCCTCGGCGGTGCCGTCGGCGACTAACCGCCCACCATCGAGCAGCAGCAAGCGATCGCAGAAGCGCGCCGCGATCGACAGATCGTGCAGCACGACCAGGATCAGCGCCCCGCTGCGGGCCTGGGTCTGCAAAAGCCCCATCACGTCGAGCTGATGCCCGGGGTCGAGCGCGGTGAGCGGCTCGTCGGCGATCAGCGCCGGCGCGCCGGTCGCGAGCGCACGCGCAAGCATGACGCGCGCCCGCTCGCCGCCCGACAGATCGGTCGCGGTGCGATCGGCGAGATGTGCGGTGCCGGTGTCGCGCAGCGCTGCGTCGATCGCTGCCTGATCCTCCACGCTGATCCGCGAGAAGGGCCCGAGATGCGGCAACCGCCCGAGCCCGACGAGCCGCGCGACGCTGAGCGGCCAGTGCAGCGCATAGGCTTGCGGCAGATAGGCGACGTGGCGCGCGATCTCGGCGCTGCCGAGCGTTGTCAGGTCGGCGCCATCGATCTTCACGCGCCCCGCCGCGGCCGGGAGGAGCCCGAGCAGCGCGCGCGCCAGCGTCGATTTGCCCGCGCCGTTCGGGCCGATCACGCCGATCAGCGCGCCGCAATCGAGCGTCACGTCGACCGCATCGAGCACGCGGCGTCCGCCAAGCTCGACCGACAGCGCCTGGGTCGCGATCGTCACCACAAGCGGCGCTCCCGCAGCAGGTAGTGGAGGAAGACCGGCACCCCAAGGAACGCGGTTAGCACGCCGAGCTTGAGTGGGGTGGCGGTCGGTACCAGCCGAGTCCCGAGATCCGCGAAGGTCAGCAGCGCCGCGCCCGCAAGCGCCGAGGGGATAAGGATCGCCGACGGACTGCGATCGGTGCGCGGGCGGACGAGATGCGGCACGATCAGCCCGACAAAACCGATGCTCCCGGCGACGGCCACGACGCCGCCGATCCCGATCGCGATGCCGAGCATCAGCCGCAACCGGACGCGCGCCAGATCGACGCCGAGCGTGCGCGCCGCATCCTCGCCGAGCGACAGCGCATCAAGCGCGCGACCGTCCCACAGCAGCAGCGCCATCCCGATCGCGACGCACGGCAGCGCGATCCACACGTCGCCGAAGCTGCGATCCTCGAGACTGCCGAGCAGCCAGGTGGTGATCTCCATCGCCGCGAACGGATTGGGTGCTAGGTTGAGCGCGAGATTGATCCCCGCGCCCGAAACGGTCGCGACCGCAACGCCCGCGAGGATCAGGCTGAGCGTGCTCTCGCCACGCCGCGACAGCCACATCAGGGGGAGCAGCGAAAGGAGGGCGCCGGTGATCGCGAGCAGCGGCAGCACGAACGGATGCGCGCTCGCCAGTTGCCAGTAGATCGCGATCACCGCGCCGAGCGCCGCGACGCCCGATACGCCCAGCACGCCGGGATCGGCGAGCGGATTGCGCAGATAGCCCTGCATCGACGCGCCCCCCATCCCGAGCATCGCGCCGACCAGCAGCCCGAGCAGTGCGCGCGGCAGGCGCAGCTGGAACAGGATCGCGCGGACGATCGGATCACCGTGCCCGGTTAGCCCTGCCCATAGCGCGGCCGCCGAAAGATGTGCCGGCCCGACCAGCAGCGACGCGATGCCGGCGACGATCGCCAGCGCGGCCAGCAGGGGAATGAGCCACGCGGCATTGCGCGCGGGCGGCAGGTTCGGCACGGCAGACCTCGCTCAGGATCGGTCGGGCCCGTAACTTAGTCTCGGACGCCTCGTCCAAGCCGTAGCGGGCACGCGAGCGAAAGCGAAGGAAATCCAACGTGCGCAGCTTTCGGATCATGCTCACGCTCGCAAGCCTCGCCTTGCTGGGGGCGACGTCGCCGCCGTCCGCGCCGCGGCGGATCGTGTCGCTCAATCTGTGCGCCGATCAGTTGCTCGTCGGCCTCGCCGATCGGTCGCAGATCGTCGCGCTGACCGAATGGGCGCGCGATCCCGAGCTTTCGGCGGTGGCGACACAGGCGCGCGCGATTGCCTTCACCCATCGCAGCGCCGAAGAAGTGATGGCGCTGCGGCCCGATCTGGTGATCGGCGCGCCGTTCCAGACTCGTGCTGTGCTCGCGCCGCTGAAGGCGCAGGGATTGAAGCTGCTCGATCTGCCATGGAGCCAGGACGTGGTGGCGATCGAAGCCGCGATTACCACGATGGCGGCGGCGGTCGGCCATCCCGAGCGGGGCGTGCGGATGATCGCGCAGATGCGGCGCGCGCTCGCGGCGGTCGGGCCGCCGCCGGGGCGCGGACGGGTCGCGGCCTATTATCAGCGGCAGGGGTATCTCACCGGAACGGGGACGCTGGTGGATGACATGTTCCGCCGCGTCGGGCTGGTCAATCTGGCGGGGCGGCTCGGGCGGCCGGCTTTGTCGCAGCTTTCGCTCGAGGAGATGGCGCTCGCGCGGCCCGATTTCCTGATCCTCGAATCGGGGACGCGGGCCGTTGCCGATCGCGGGACAGCGGCGTTGCATCATCCCTTGCTCGATACCGCGATCCCGGCGGCGCGGCACCTGTACATCGAGCAGGCCCAGACGGTGTGCGGCAGCCCGGCGTTTGCTGACGCGGTCGCTTCGCTCGCGGCGCAGATCCGCGCGGTGGATAGACGGGAAGGACTCCGCGGGCGCTAACCCCTCGCTCAAGCCGCGCCCCTCCATCGTCACCCCGGGCTTGTCCCGGGGTCCACCGGGACGCGCGAAATGCCCGACCAGACGCGCGTCACGGTAGACCCCGGCACGAGGCCGGGGTGACGGGTACGGAGCTGCCTTCGCGCGACCGCCCTAGAACTCGATCCCCTTCTGCGCCTTCACACCCTGTTCGCGGAACGGGTGCTTGACCAGCGTCATCTCGGTAACGAGGTCGGCCATGTCGATCAGCGCCTGCGGGGCATTGCGGCCGGTGACGATGACATGCGTGTCGGCCGGTTTCGCGGCCAGCACTGCGAGCACCTCGTCGAGCGGCAGATAATCGTAGCGCAGCACGATGTTGAGCTCGTCCGCCACCACCATCGCGTAGGACGGATCGGCGATCATCCGCTTGACCTCGTCCCATGCCTCGCGCGCCACCGCCACGTCGCGTGCGCGGTCCTGCGTGTCCCAGGTGAAGCCTTCGCCCATCGGCTTGAATTCGATCAGGTCGGCAAAGCGGTCGAACACCGGCTTCTCGCCCGTCTCCCACGCGCCCTTGACGAACTGGATGACGCCGACCTTCATCCCGTGGCCGATCGCGCGCACCACCATGCCGAGCGCCGCCGAGGTCTTGCCCTTGCCGTTGCCGGTGTGGACGATCAGCAAGCCCTTCTCCTGCGTCTTGCCCTCGACGATCCGGTCGCGCGCGACCTTGATCTTGGCCATCTTGGCGTTGTGCTCTGCGTCGGTGCGTTCGGCCATCACGGTGCTCCGGTGGGTGAGATGCGCGGCGGGTACCGCATCGCGCGCCGCGACGCCAAAGCCAAAGCGCGCGCGTCGGCGAATCTGCCGCCCGAGCTTGGCTCCTTCGGCGCGGCGACGAGTTTAGCCGCGATGGACCGTCTCCATCCGACCGCTGCGACGCAGCCCGAAGCGCTACCGCCCCGCCGGTTGCGGCTCGGGCACCATCATCTGCGACCCTTCCACTGGCGCGAGGCGGCGGTGTGCGTGCCGGCGCTGCCGCTGATCCTGCTTGCGGGGCAGCTGCTCGGCTATCCGGTCCAGGCGGCGACCGCGGCAGGCGCGGCGTTCGCGGTCGGCTTCGGCGCGGCACGCGAGATGCGCGGTAGGCGCTGGGCGGCGATGGGCTGGGCGATGGCGGGGATGGTCGTCGCGGCGTTTGCGGGCACCTTGCTCGGGCAGGAGAGCACGGTCTTCGTGGTCGCCGCGGCCGCCGCCGCCGCCGGCTGCGCGGCGCTTGCCTTGTATGACGAGGATGTGTGGTGGGTGGTGCTGCAGGTCGTCATCATCTTCTTCGTCGCGGGCTATTATCATGGCGGGATCGCCGCCGCGGGCGAGCGTTCGGCGATGATCCTGTTCGGCGGCACGATCGAGATCGGCATGGTCGTCGCCCTGGCGCGGCTGTTCCCACGCTCGGCGGCACCGTTCCTCGCGCCCGCGATCCTCCCCGCGCCGCAGACCGGGACGCTGGTGCGGCATGTGCTGCGTGCGGCGCTGTGTGTCGGGGTCAGCCTCGTCGTGATCCAGCGGCTCGGGCTCGCCAATGGCTATTGGGCGCCGATGACCGCGCTGATCGTGCTCAAGCCGCGGTTGCGCGATACGCGGGCGCGCGGGCTCGCGCGGATCGGCGGGACGCTCGGCGGGTGTCTGGTCGCAACGCTGTTCGCCGCCGCGTTCCATGCCGAGAGCTGGATCTTCCTCGCGGGCGCGACGCTTGCCGCGGGATCGGCGTTCGCGCTGCAGAAGGCGCATTATGCCGGGCTGACCGCGTCGATCACCGCGACGATCGTGCTGCTGATCTCGCTCGGCACCGGCGATGCGGTCGCCAATGCCGAGCACCGCATCGCCGCGACGCTGATCGGCGGGGGGCTCGCCTTGCTGATGGCGCTCGTCATCCCCGGCGGCCGCGCGTCGCGGGTCAGCGAGGCGGACAGTATCGGCGTGTCGTGACGCGCGGGCACCGCTGCCCGCGCGCCGCTGCGCTCACCAATTGCCGCGATCGTCGTCGTCATCGCCGTAATTGTTGATGACGACATTCTCTTCGCCGCCACCGCCGAAAAAGCCCTGGCCGCCGCCGAACCCTTCCGAGCGATGCCCGCCGAACAGCCCCGACAGGCCGCTGAACAGCATCTCGCCGCCCGCGACGCCCGCCGCGGTCGTCCCGGCCGAGCGCAGGAAGCTGCCGAGCCCGCCGCCGCCCGAGAAGATCCCGGGGCGCTCGTCGGGCGGGGGCGGGGCGTAAGCCGCCGCGCGGTTGCCCCATGGGCCGCCGGCGGGCGACAGGAAGCTGGTCGATTGGGTCGGGGCGGGGGCGCTCAGCTGCTGCTCGAGCTCGGCGATCCGCGCCTGCGCCGCGTGGAGCGACTGGTCGGCGACGATCGCGTGCTGGACGAGCAGATAGCCGGCATCGGGATTGGCGGCGAGCGCCTGGCGGATCAGGCCGTCGGCCTCGCTGTCCTTGGCGCCGCCGCGCGCGCTGGTCAGCTCGCCGAGAAAGTTGGTCAATAGGGTGCGTTCGTCGGGGGTCATGTCCACTCTCCGCATCGGGGGAGTGGGAGATCGTTCGGCGGTCTGCGCGCTTCAAGCCGCGCGGCGGTTCGTGACGCGAATTTCATCCGCGCGGCTAGGCGACCCAGGGCAAAGTGACGCCCAGCGCGGTGGCGATCGCCGTCGCCACGCCGACCACCGCGAGGCCCGCCGCCCCGACGACGATCGGCCGCGAACGTGCGATCAACGCGATCGACAGCAACACGATCGCGAGCTGCAACGCGGTTTCGCCGAGTTCATAGCCTTCGCCGGCGCGCGCGGCATGGGTTCCCTCTTCGCGCAACGCATCGCCCTTCGCCTGCAGCTGGCCGATGCCGTGGCCCGCCGTGTCGGGCGCGCGCAGGCGAGCGGCTTCGGCGCTCCAGTCGCGTCGGTCGGCGGGGGCGCCGCCGCCACCCTGCGCGGCGGTCTTGAGCACCGTCTCGCGGACGATCTTGGCCTGCATATAGGCGAAGGTGTCGGACGCCTCGATCCCCTTCAACAGGCTTTCTCGCGCAGTGCCGGCCGCCGCCATATGGATCACCGCGAGGCTGACCGCGAAGCCGCCGACCATCAGCGACACGCGGTCGCGAAACGCGCGTTCGGTGGCGCGTTCCGCGCGCTCGCCGGCGTCGCGCTCGGCCTCGGCGCGTTCGATCGCGTCGTCGATCAACTCTTTTGCGTCGGCAGCTTCGACCATCGGGCGTTTCCAGATACGAACGGAAGCGCGCCTTGTACGAGCAACGCGCGCCGCGTTCCTCGTGAATTCCCTGTCATGATCGCGCCCGAGGGGGTCGGGACGGGCTGCGGAAGCGCCCGCCGATATTCTTCAACAATCGCGCTGGAAATCGGCGGACGCGTCGCTTATAGGCCTGCGCTTCGCCGAACGGGCGCGGCATCGCCGCCCCGATCGGCCAAGCGGGCGTGGTGAAATTGGTAGACGCGCGGGACTCAAAATCCCGTTCCTTAATCGGAGTGTCGGTTCGAGCCCGACCGCCCGCACCATCAGCAGAGCAAACTCAGTAGAGTGCGTGCCCCGTTTGCGAGGGCGTTGCGGTGTTGCCCGGATCGCGGATCAGCGCCTCGGTCGATCCCGTCGGGAAGAGCTGCAGGCTTTCCCAGTGCGCGAGGATGTTTTCGGCCTGCGCCGGTGTCCGGTCGCGACGCGCCAGCGCGAAATCGATCCACGCGCAGCCGGGATTGTAATCGACCTGGCCGTCCTCGAGCACCGCATCGCCGAGCACGATCGCCACCGCGTCGCACACGCTATGGCCGGCGTTGATCAGGCTCAGCGCGGACAGGCACTGGTCGTCGGACCAGTCGAGCATGTTCGCGTGGCTGCGCGCCGCAAGATCATTCCGAGCCGCGGTCAGGCGCGCACGCATTTGTGGTGAGAGTTTCATCAGTGTTGCCTCCCCAGGATATGATCACTGTCACCTGAAAGACGACACGCGTCTACGATTTCCGCCTTTTCCCTCGGGCGAATCGTTGCACATCCGTAAGGAAACGTCGTTGATTGCGGTTAAGCTGCTGCCATTTCTAGCGATTCGCTGATCTCGAACCACACCGCCTCGGCGGCATCGAGCTTCTTCGAGATCTGTGCGTGCTGCTTGACGAGGTCAGCCGGGCTGAGCCGTGCGAGCCAGGCCTCGGCCGTGCTCGGATCGAGCATCGCGCGGTCGATCGCGTCGCGCTGCTTGGTCAGCTTGGCGACGAGCGCTTCGGCCTCGTGAGCACGCTTCTGCAGCGCGACCGCGGCGGCGCTCAGCTGCGGCTTGTCGTCCTTCTTGGCGGCCTTGGCCTTGGCGCCTTCGCCCCCGCCGTCGCCCGAGAGCACGAAGGCGATGTAATCCTCCATGCTGCCGGCATATTCCTTCGCCGTGCCGTTATCGACCAGCACGAGCCGATCGGCGGTCAGCTCGACCATGTGGCGATCATGGCTGACGAGGATGACCGCGCCGTCATAGGCGTTGAGCGCCTGGACGAGGGCCTCCCGCGCATCGACGTCCAGATGGTTCGTCGGCTCGTCGAGGATCAGCATGTGCGGCGCGTCGCGGGTGATCAGCGCGAGCGCCAGACGCGCGCGTTCGCCGCCCGAGAGCTTGCCGACCTTCTGCGTCGCCTTGACGCCCGAGAAACCGAACCGGCCGAGCTGCGCGCGGACCGCGCCGGGCGTCTTGCCCGACATCATGCGGGTCATGTGCTCGAGCGGGGTATCGTCGCCGTCGAGTTCCTCGACCTGATACTGGGTGAAATAGCCGACGCGCATCTTGCCGCTGGCATTCATCGCGCCGTCCATCGTCGGCAATTGCGCGGCGAGCAGGCGCGCGAGCGTGGTCTTGCCGTTGCCGTTGCGGCCCAGGAGGGCGACGCGGTCGTCGGGATCGAGTCGCAGGTTGAGCCGCTGGAGGATCGGCTTCTCGGCATAACCGACCGCTGCCATGTCGAGCGTGATCAGCGGCGGGCGCAGTTCTTCCGGGCTCGGGAATTCGAACGACAGCGTCGGATCCTCGGCCATCGAGGCGATCGGCTGCATCTTGGCGAGCATCTTTTGGCGGCTCTGCGCCTGTTTCGCAGTCGAGGCGCGGGCCGAGTTCTTGGCGATATATTCGCTGAGCTTGGCGCGCTGCGTGTCCTGCGCGGCCTTGGCGGCGGCGAGCTGCGCGACGCGCTCGGCGCGCTGGCGCTCGAAACTGTCGTAACCGCCGGTGTAGAGATGGACCTTGCCGCCCTCGAGATGGAGGATCGTGTCCACCACGTTGTTGAGCAGATCACGCTCGTGGCTGATGACGACCATCATCGCCGGATAGGATTTGAGGAAGTTCTCGAGCCACAGCGTCGCTTCGAGATCGAGATGGTTCGACGGCTCGTCGAGCAGCAGCAGATCGGGCTCGGAGAAGAGCAGCGCCGCGAGCGCGACGCGCATCTTCCAGCCGCCCGAATAGGAATCGAGCGGGCGGCCCTGCATTTCCTCGTCGAAGCCGAGGCCGACGAGGATGCGCGCGGCGCGGGCAGGGGCGGTGTACGCGTCGATCGCGGTCAGGCGCTCGTAGATGACCCCCATGCGGTCGGGATCCTCGCAGGTCTCGGCCTCTTCCAGGAGCGATGCGCGCTCGGTATCGGCGGCGAGCACGGCCTCGACCGGGGTGGTGGTGCCCGAGGGGGCTTCCTGCGCGATATAGCCGATGCGCGTGCCGCGCGGCATCTCGATCTCGCCGAGATCGGGCTCGAGCTGGCCGATCATGACCTTCATCAGCGTGGACTTGCCGGCGCCGTTGCGCCCGATCAGGCCGACGCGGCTCTTGGGCGGCAGCGCCGCGCTCGCACCGTCGAGGATCGCGCGCCCACCGAGGCGCACCGTGATACCATTGATATTCAGCATCGGCGGGCCGTAGCAGATTGTTGCGTTGCACCCAAGTGTCCGCCACGACGTTGTGCAACAAAGCCTGTGGAGAGCCTAAATGAGCGTCGCCTTCCGCCGCGAGAGCGACGAAGAACATATGGAACCCAAGTTCGAACGGCCGATCGCGCCGGGGCCGAACCTGGTGACGCCGCGCGGGTTGGCGCTGATCGGGGCGAAGGTGGTCGAGCTCGAGGCGGCGGTGGCGGGCGCATCGGTCGAGGACCGCGACGCGGCGCTGCGCGAGCTGCGCTACTGGCACACGCGTCAGACGACCGCCGAGGTGGTAGCGGCGCCGGCTGAGGGTGAGGTCGGCATCGGCAGCAGCGTGACGTACCGCCTCAACGGCGCCGAGCGCAGCGTCGAGATCGTCGGTGGCGACGAGGCCGATCCGGCGGCAGGGAAGATCGGCTATCAGGCGCCGCTGGCGCGCGCGCTGATCGGCGCGGAGGTCGGCGAGCGGGTCGATTTTGCGGGCAAGGACGAGGCGATCGAGATTGTCGCGGTCGCCTGATCGTCGATCAGGTCGGCGTACGCGTTAAAAGCCCGTCGTCGGGGTGGCCTGCTGGACGACCAACTGCCAGCGGCCATCGCGCTTCACCAGGACATCGGTGAAACGCAGATACATCTCGCCATACTGCCCGAAGGCGGTGCCGCCGAGGTGATCGACCCCGGTGACGACCGCGGCAGTGCCATAGACGGCGATGTCGAGCTTGCCGTGATCGATGAATTTCGGCTTGATCTTGCCGGTCCTGAACACGTCGATATCCTCGGCACGCGTCTTGACCGCGCCGGTCATGTCCTGGATCCGCCCTTCCTTGGCGTAAAAGGCTTCGAGAAAGTCGAGGTCAGCGTGGATCCGCGCCTGTCGCCAGGCGTCTTCGGCCTGCGTGATCTCTTTCACGGCGACATCTGTGGTCTGCGCCGAGGCAAGCCCGCCGCCTGCCATCAGCACTGCTGCGAGAACCAGCCGATACGTCATGATCGTCCCCCCGGATCGTGACGCTAGCGTATCATGGCAAGGCAGGCTCGGGCAACGGCGCCGCTTCGGCGCCCTGCAACCTAGCTTCGGCCTCGGCGATATACCCCCGCGTCAGCGGCAGCGCGCGGCGGTCGCGGATCAGCTGGAGCTGGTAATTGCACATCACGCCATGCTTGAACGCCGCCATCGCCCCGGCGAGGTAGAACACCCACATCCGATAGAAGCGCGCGTCGAACATCGCCTCGATCTTGTCGCGATTGGCGCGCGTGCGGTCGTACCAATGGCGGATCGTCAGCGCGTAATGGACGCGGAGGGTCTCGACATCGGCGGTGATCAGCCGGACCGATTCGCTCGCGCCGACGATCTCGGACAGCGCCGGGTTGTAGCCACCGGGGAAGATGTATTTCGCGGTGAAGGGATCGGTCTGCCCCGGGCCGCCCATCCGGCCGATCGTGTGGAGCAGCATCACGCCGTCCTCCTCGAGCAAAGCACGGCATTTGTGGAAGAAGGTGCGGTAGTTGGGCACGCCGACATGCTCGAACATCCCGACCGAGACGATCCGGTCGAACCGGCCGGTCAGCTCGCGATAGTCGATCAGCTCGAATTTCACGCGATCGGCGACGCCCGCTTCCTCGGCGCGGCGCCTTGCGATCTTGAGCTGTTCTTCCGACAGCGTGATGCCGAGCACGTCCACATCCGCGACGCGGTTGAGATACAGCGCCATCCCGCCCCAGCCGCAGCCGATATCGAGCACGCGCTGCCCCGGCCGCAGCTGCAGTTTGGCGGCGATATGCGCCTTCTTGTCGAGCTGCGCCTGCTCGAGGGTGTTGTCCTCGTCGGTGAAATAGGCGCAGCTATATTGGCGGTCGGCGTCGAGGAAGAGATCGTAGAGCCGGTCGCCGATGTCGTAATGGTGCGCGACGTTCTGCTTCGACTTGGCGATGCGGTTGAGCTGCCGCAGCCGCGCGGTGCTCGCCGCCCAGGCGAGCTTGACCGGGTTCTTGGTGCCGAGCGTGCTCCGCCCGTCTTCCCAGCGGCCATTGCCGCGGATCAGGTCGATCATTCCGGCAATGTCGTCATCATCGACGAGCAGCCGTCCGTCCATCCAGGCAAGCGCGGCGCCGAGCCGCGGGTGGCGCGCGATATAGGTCGCGACGTTCTTGTCGGCGAAGCGCAGCGTAACCGGCCTGAAGGCGGGGTCGGGCGTCCCGTACTGATAGCGCTTGCCGTCGGCGTCGATGATCGTCAGTTCGCCGCGCTTGACGAGGTTCTTGGCGAAACGGTCGAACAGCCACATCGATGATACTCTCCACGCGAAGGCCCTGTCGCTGGTCGAATCGCGACGCCCAAGACCGGGCGAAGCAAGAGGAGGGCACGCGCAAGGTAGGATGGCGGGATCGTGCCCGTCTTGCCCGTTGCGCGCAACCCGCGGGCGGCGCGAACGCGCGGGCGTCAGCCGGCAACCGCAGCGCCGGCCTGATGCTTGATCGCGATCCTCTGCAGAGACAATCCGTCGCCGGGGTCAGCGCGCCAGCGTGATCCGCGCGATCAGCCCGCCGCCGTCGCGATTGGCGAGCGTGATGTCGCCGCCGGCATCGCGCACGATCGTCCGCGCGAGCGCAAGGCCGAGCCCGATCCCGCCGGTCTCCTTGTTGCGCGAGGTCTCGAGCCGGGTGAACGCCTCGAACACGTCGCCGAGCCGATCGGCGGGAATGCCGGGCCCGCGGTCGCAGACCAGGACCGCCACCGAATGCGCGCCCGCTTCGACGCTGACCTCGACTGCACCGGCATATTTCAGCGCATTCTCGATCAGGTTGCGCAGCGCCCGCCGCATCAGGCCGGGGCGCAGCCGCATCCGGATGCGCGGGCTCTCCTCGAACACGACCTCGCGCCCGATCTCGCGGAAATCCTCGACCACGGCATCGACCAGCGCCGCCAGATCGACCTCGGTCGGCGGCTCGCTCGGCCGCCCGAGCCGGGCGAGCGACAGGATGTCGTCGAGCATCCGGTTCATCTCGGCGATCGTCTCGGCCATCTTGGCGCGGTCGGCATCGTCGTCGACCGACTCGACGCGGACGCGCAGCGAGGCGAGCGGGGTGCGCAGGTCATGCCCGATCGCGCCGAGCATCCGGTCCTTCTCGTCGAGCATCGCGGTGACGCGCAGCCGCAGCGCGTTGAACGCGGCGATCACGTCGCGCACGTCCTGTGGCCCGGCGGCGGCGACCGGATCGGCGGCGGCGCCCGGCTGGAAGCTGCGCGCGGCTTCGGCAAGGCCGCGCAACGGGCGCGAAATCCGCCGCCCGGCCCACAGCAAGGGCACCAGGACGACGATGTAGAGGATCGCGGTCTGGGCGATCAGCCGCCAGAAAATGTCCGAATTGTCGCGCGTCCACGGCAGGCTGAGCACCAGCCATTGCCCGGCGGGGCGTTCGACCGCGACCTGCAGCTCGGCACCGGCGCGCAACAAGCGCTCGACGCGTTGCGCGCTGACATAGCGCAGCCGCGGGTCGTCGCGCTGGATCGGCATGACCTGCGTCTGGATCCGCGAGACCTTGACCCCGGCTTCGGACAGCGCGGTGCGCAACGCGGTTTCGACCTCGGCGACATGCTCGCCGCTCGGCTGGATCGGCGAGCTCGGCGCGAGATGGATTCGGCTCCAGCCCGATCCGTTGCCGACATGCCGCCCCGCCGCGATCCGTTCGTCGGCATCGACGATCCGCGTCACCACCGGGCCGGTCGCCTGGTCGAGCCGCGCGCGGCGGCGGTCCTGCAGCGCGAGCGTGAAATTGATCGCCTGCGCGACGAACAGCGCGATCGCGATGAGCAGCGCCATCTGCCCCGACAGGCTGCGCGGCATCACCCGCAGGCGCGGCGCCGTCAAAGGCGCGTCACTTCGGCCGCGAGCGTATAGCCGCCGCCCCACACCGTCTTGATCAGCTCGGGCGCCTTGGCGTCGGCCTCGATCTTGCGCCGCAGCCGGCTGATCTGATTGTCGATCGCGCGGTCGAATGCGGCGGCCTCGCGGCCCTGCGTCAGATCGAGCAGCTGGTCGCGCGTCAGCACCTGGCGCGGGCGCGTGACGAGCGCGTGGAGGAGGTTATATTCGCCGGTCGAGAGCGGCACCGACACGCCTTCGCGGTCGACGAGGGTGCGCTCGCCCGATTTGAGCACCCAGCCGGCAAAGGCGAACGATCCGCTTTCGGGCGCATGCTGGCGCGTGCCGCCTGCCGCTGCGCGGCGCAGGATGACCTTGACGCGCGCCGCCAGTTCGCGCGGCGAGAAGGGCTTCACGACATAATCGTCGGCGCCCATCTCGAGCCCGACGATCCGGTCGGTCTCCTCGGTCCGCGCGGTGAGCAGGATGACGGGGATCTCGCCGCTCTCGCGGATGTGGCGGGTGAGCGACAGGCCGTCTTCGCCCGGCATCATGATGTCGAGGATGACGAGGTCGATCGCATAGGCCGTCATCCGCGCGCGCGCGCCCTCGGCATCGCCAGCCTGCGTCACGCGGAAGCCCTGGCGGGTGAGATATTGCGCGAGCGGCTCGCGGATCGAACGTTCGTCGTCGACGAGCAACAGGTGCGGTGTGTCTCCCATGGTGTCGCTGCTTAGCATGATCTGCCCTTCGGAACAGGCGCCCGCGGAAAGGAGGGTGCCGGGCGAGCGGGGGGCGGCTCGCCCGGCGGCCGGGCCAGGGGGGATTACTGGCTCGGAGGGGGGGAAGCGGGCGACGTCGGCGCAGGCGCCGAAGCCGGTGGTGGCGCGATCGCGTCGGCGGGGTCGCTGCGCCCGGGGCGGCCGTTAGCCCCCGCCGGGCCGCCGGGGCCGCGCATCGAATCCATCCAGGCGGCGACTTCTTCCTTGGAAATCTGGCCGTCCTTGTTCGCGTCCATCCGGTTGAAGCGCATGTCGGCCTGCGCCAGGAATTCGGCGCGGGTCACCTTGCCGTCGCCATCGGTGTCGGCGCGCGTCATCATGCGGCTGCCCGGCCCGGTCAGCTCGTCGGTGGTGAGCACGCCATCCTTGTTGCGGTCCATCGCGTCGAAGCGGATATTGGCCTGCGCGGTCGCCTCGGCGTGCGAGATCAGGCCGTCGCCATTGCTGTCGGCGCTGCGGAACATGCCGCCGCCGCCCTGCGCCACCGCAGCGGCTGTCGCCAGCGCGGCGACCGTCGTCGCGACGAGAAAACGCGTGAAGGACATGCCGGAAAACTCCTTGCTGGCTGGGCGGGGCGCCGTTCCTTGAGCCTGTTATGTAGGAGACTCTGTCGCGCGTGTGTGCCGGTGGTGGCGGCAAAGTGTCGCAAGATGTCGCAATTCTCTCTCCCCCCCCTGGATAGGAGGGGCTGGGGGTGGGGGGGGCGTGGAGCGCGCGACACCCGCCCTAGACCGACCCACCCCCAACCCCCTCCCTTCCAGGGAGGGGAGGGAAACACGGCGCGCTTTATCCGAAGATCGCCACGCTCTGCATTCCTTGCGCCACCGGCACGCCGTCGGCGTTCCACAGCATCATGCTTTGGCTCGAGCCGCCATTGACCGCATGCTGCGACTCTGCCGAGAGCAGCCACCAGCCGTCGGTCGTGGCCGGCGTCGGGGTCAGCAGATTGACGATCCAGGTTAGCGACGACAGCGGCACGAAGTCCTTGCCGAACAGCTTGAACGCCGCGGGCGGGAGCGCGTCGGCGAGCGCGAGCACCTCGACCATCGGGTCGATCCCGGCGGAATCGCGCAGCCGTGCCCAGCGCAGCCATTCGGCCTCGCCTTTGGCTTCTTCCTTGAGGTCGAGGAAGTTGAAATTGCCGGTGAAGAAATCGTCGGGCCCGGTGTAGAGCTGCGCATCCGGCGCGGGCGGCGGGAGCGGGCGGGCTAGGCCACCCTTGAGCTCGATCCGCGATGGCTGCTCGGCCATGAACACGAACATCGCGCGATAGCCGAGCCCCGCTTCCGAGACGATATCGGCCTGGATGAAGGCAGCTGTCCGGCCGCGGCGCAGCTTGGTCGCGGTGACGCTGACCGCGCCCGCGAGCGGACCGATGAACGAGATCTGCGCCGAGCGCAGCGCCGGGAGATCGGGCTCGATCCCCTGTGCCGCATGCAGCGCGAGCGCGCTCGACAGGCCGCCATAGGCGGTGCGGCCCTGCAGCCAGTCGCTCGGGATCTCGGCGCGGAAGCCACCCGCGATCGGCGTCGCGGCGGCGAGGATGTCGCGGATCGGCGTCATGCCAGCTGCTCGCGCAGCGTCCGCTTGAGCACTTTACCGATCGCGCTGCGCGGCAGTTCGTCGATCGCGTGGAGTGCCGACAGGCGTTGGGTCTTGCCGAGCTGCCCGTTGGTCCAGTCGAGGATCTCCGCGATGCTCGCATCGAACCCGGTGTGGGCGACGTAGAAGCCGACCGGCGTTTCGCCCCACGCCTCGGACGGCACGCCGATCACGCTGCAATCCGCGACCGCTGGGTGCTGCGACAGGACCGCCTCGAGATCGGTCGGGTAGATGTTGAACCCGCCCGAGATGATCAGATCCTTCTTGCGATCGAGCAGCGTCAGGAACCCGTCCTCGTCGAAGCGTCCGACGTCGCCATGGCGGATGTAGCGGTTGCCCTCGGCATCGTGCCATTCGGCTGCGGCGGTGGCCTCGCTGCGGCCGAAATAGCCCGTCATCATCGCTGGCGAACGGCCGACGACTTCGCCCATCTCGCCCTGTGGGACCTCGTTGCCGTCGTCGTCGATCAGGCGGATGTCGTGGCCCTCGACCGGGCGGCCGACGGTGTGGAGCTTGTCGGGAAAGCCGTTGGCGACAAGCAGGCAGGTTCCGCCGCCCTCGGTCATGCCGTAATATTCGACCAGCAGCCCCGGCCAGCGCGCGAGGATATCGGCTTTCAGCGCTGCCGAGAAGGGGGCGGAGGTGCAGGTCTTGAAGCGGAAGCTCGACAGGTCGAACCTATCGAAATCGGGGAGCGCCATCAGCCGCTGATATTGCACCGGCACCAGCATCGTGTGCGTTGCGCGGTGCCGCTCGGCGAGCGTAAGATAGCCGCGCGCGTCGAACTTCTTCATCAGCACGACGGTGCCGCCCCAGCCGAGCGTCGGCAGGAAGCTGACCAGCGTGGTGTTCGAATAGAGCGGGGTGGCGATCATCGTCACCGCGGTGGCGAAACCCGCGGCCTCGTTGCGGTGGATATGCGCCCAGCGCATCGTATGGCTCTGGACGATGCCTTTGGGCGTGCCGGTGGTGCCCGACGAATAGATGATGTTGAAGCCGTCTTCGGGCCGGATCGTGACGGGCGCGGGGGTGGCACCCTCGGGCGCGAGCCAGTTCCCGAGCGATTTGAGGCGGACCAGCTTGCCCGGGATATGCTGCCCGGCGAGCGCGGTGGCGGCGTCCATATCGACGAAGGTGATCGGCGCGGCGCAATCGGCGATCATCGCGACGATGCTCTCGGGCGTGCCCGACGGCGCGATCGGGGTGGCGAGGCAACCGGCGCGGAGCGCACCGAGGAACACCGCGGCATAATCGATGCTGGCCGAGGCGACGATCGCGACCGCTTGGCCTTGCGTCACGCCGTCGCGCTGGAGCGCGGCGGCGATGCGGTCGATCAGCGCGTCGAGGCTGGCGTAGTCGAGCTCGCCGCCAGCCTCGGCGAGCGCGACCTTGTCGCCTTGCTCGGTGGCGTGCGCGCGGATCAGGTCGGGGAGGGTGGCGAAGTCGCTCGCAAGCATCTCGGCAGCGGTCATTGGCGGTCTCGGCAAGTCTTGATGTTCGATTCGCTAGAGGATGACAGAAGGAAAGGCCATACGCGATGTTCGAATGCGGCGGATCCTCCTCGCGCAGCGGGCGGAGGGGGCCTGTCCGCGAGCATTATGCGTGTGGCGGCCCCCTCCACCACCAGCCTGAAGGAGGCTGGTGGTCCCCCTCCCCCGGTTCCCGGGGGGAGGATCAAGGGTTAACCCAAGACCTTTGCCGTCTGGCCGAACAGAACCTTCTTCGCCTCCTCGGTCATCGGCTTGTTCTCGCTGATTTCCGCTCCCTTGGCATAGGCCGTGACGGTCGCCGGCCGCGCGGCGATCGCGTCGAACCATCGCTTCAGATTGGGCGTGTCCTCGAGTCGCTGGCCCTGCCGCTCATACGGTACGATCCACGGATAACAGGCCATATCGGCGATCGAATATTCGCCGGTGATGAAGTCGCGCCCCTCGAGCCGACGATCGAGCACGCCGTACAGCCGGTTGGTTTCGTTGACGTAGCGGTTGATCGCGTAAGGAATCTTCTCGGGCGCATAGCCGCTGAAATGGTGGTTCTGCCCCAGCATCGGGCCGAGCCCGCCGATCTGCCACATCAGCCATTGCACCGTCTCGGTGCGCCCGCGCAGATCGATGCCGATGAAGCTGCCATATTTGTCGGCAAGATAGAGCAGGATCGCGCCCGATTCGAAGATCGCGATCGGTTCGCCGCCGCCCACCGGGTCATGATCGACGATCGCGGGCATGCGGTTGTTGGGCGCGATCTTGAGGAAATCGGGCTGGAATTGTTCGCCTGCGCCGATGTTCACCGGCACGATGCGATAGTCGATCCCGGCTTCTTCGAGAAACAGCGTGACCTTGTGGCCGTTCGGCGTGGGCCAGTAATGCAGGTCGATCATCGGCGCGGGCTCCTTTGCGGGTCGCAACGGGACATGGGGCAGCCGTTACGCCCGCGCAACCGCGACCATGCGGCCCGGCGGCGTGATGTCGCTGTCGCTCGCGGCGGGCGCCTCCCCTCCCTGGAAGGGAGGGGGCGGGGGTGGGTCGGCCCGTTGTCGCGCGTGGCGCCCGCCATCAGCCGACCCACCCCCAGCCCCTCCCTTCCAGGGAGGGGAGGCACGTCGTTGCGAACCGAAGCGCAACACAGGCTCTTCCCATCCGCTGCATTCCGGCGTATTGCGCGGCCATACCCGATCTTCAGATTCGTTCTGAGAGGACAGCTTTCATGGCAACCGCGCCCGAACTCGACGCTCCAGCAGCTCCTCTCGATGCGTTTCGTGGCGAAGTCCGCGCGTGGCTCGCCGCCAATTTCCCGGCGTCGCTCAAGGGCAAGGACAATGCGCTGTCGGCACTCGAAGGGCCGACCGAGCTCTCGCCCGACCAGTCTGCGTGGCAGGCCGCGATGGGCGAAAAGGGCTGGGGCGTGCCGAGCTGGCCCGCGGCCTATGGCGGCGGCGGTCTCGACAAGGCGCAAATCCGCGTCCTCAACGAGGAAATGGCGCGTGCGGGCGCGTGGAACCCGATCGGCGGCATGGGCGTGATGATGTTCGGCCCGACCCTGCTTGAATATGGCAGCGAGGCGCAGAAGCACGAGCATATCCCGGCGATCGCCAAGGGGCAGGTGCGCTGGTGCCAGGGCTATAGCGAGCCAAACGCCGGCTCGGACCTCGCCAACGTTCAGACCTTCGCCCAGGATGCCGGCGACCATTACATCGTCAACGGCCAGAAGACCTGGACCTCGGGCGGGCAATGGGCCGACAAATGCTTTGCGCTTGTCCGCACCGACAAGAGCCAGAAGCATGGCGGCATCAGCTTCCTGCTGCTCGACATGACCGCGCCGGGCGTCGAAGTGCGGCCGATCGCGATGATCTCGGGCCAGTCGCCGTTCTGCGAGACATTCTTCACCGATGTGAAGGTGCCCAAGGGAAACCTCGTAGGGCGCGAAGGGCAGGGCTGGGAGATCGGCACGCGGTTGCTCCAGCACGAGCGCAACAGCCTGTCCGGCGGCGGTGGCGCTTCGCGGCTGTTCGCGGGCAAGCCGATGGGGAAGCTCGCGAAGGAATATCGCGGCGAGGACGAACAGGGCCGCGTTCCCGACACCGATCTGCGGATGCGGATCGTGCGGCACGAGATGGACAGCCGCGCCTTCGCGCTGACGCTGCGCCGCGCCGCGCTCGAAGCCAAGTCGAACCAGGGGCCGTCGGCGGCCACCTCGATCATGAAGAATGTCGGCGCGCGGATCACGCAGGATCGCGCCGAACTGTCGATCGAGATCATGGGGATGGCCGGGCTCGGCTGGGAAGGCGAGGGCTTCAGTGAGGACGAGCTGACCCAGACGCGCACCTGGCTGTGGGGCAAGGCGGTGTCGATCTATGGCGGATCGACCGAGATCCAGAACAACGTGATTTCGAAGCGCATCCTCGGGATGCTCGACCACCAGTAATTCAAGGATAGGCTGCCGCGCGCGTTTGCCGGCGGGCCGGAGAGGGGCGGGGTGAAGGATGGCCTAAGTCATCCTCCCCCGTTTTCCCATTTCACGAGCGGGGACTGCACCATGGCCGTACTCAACGACGAACAGACGATGCTCCGCGACATGGTGCGCGAATGGTCCGACGAGCAATCGCCCGTCAGTGCGTTCCGCAAGATGCGCGCCGCGGCGCCCGCCGAGGGCTATGATCCCGCGGCCTGGGCGACGCTTGGCGAGATGGGGCTGCCGGGCATCGTCATCCCCGAAGAGCATGGCGGCACGGCGTTCGGCTATCTCTCGCTCGGGCTGGTGCTCGAGCAGCTTGGCCGCAATCTCGCCGCCTCGCCCTTGGCGTCGACTTCAGCGGCGGCGACCGCGATCCTGCTCGGCGGGTCGGAGGCGCTCAGGGCGCAGTGGCTGCCGCAGATCGCCAGCGGCGCGGTCGTCGCGACGCTCGCGGTCGACGAGGGGCCGGTGCATGACCCCGCGAAGATCGCGACCAGCGTGGTGGACGGCAAGCTTAGCGGCACCAAGGCGTTCGTCGCCGAGGGCGACAGCGCCAGCGTCTTCGTCGTCGCGACGACCGACGGCCTGTATCTCGTCGCGGGCGATGCCGGCGTGACGCGCGCGCCGCGCCATATGGCCGACTCGCGCAGCCACGCGCAGGTGACGTTCGACGCCGCCCCGGCCGAGAAACTGGGCGACGCAACGCTCACGGCGCAGGTAATCGATCGCGCAACCGCGGCGGTATGCGCGGAAATGCTCGGCATGGCCGAACAGGCGTTCGCCACCACCAACGATTATCTCAAGACGCGCGTCCAGTTTGGCCAGCAGCTCTCGACCTTCCAGGCGCTCCAGCACCGCATGGCGAAGATGTTCACCGAGCTCGAGCTGATGCGCTCGGTCGTCGAGGGCGCGCTCGAGGCGATCGATGCCGGGCGGTCCGATCTCGACCAGGCGGTCAGCCTCGCCAAGGCGGTGGCGAGCGACACGCTCCACCTCGTCAGCCGCGAGATGATCCAGCTCCACGGCGGGATTGGCATGACCGACGATTACGACGCGGGCTTCTACCTCAAGCGCGCGCGCGTGCTCGAGACGATGTGGGGCAATGCGGCGTTTCACCGCGAGCGCTTCGCGCGGCTCAACGGCTACTGAGCCGGAACGGGCGCGACGCGTCGCGTCCGGCGTATCAAGGACCAAGAGACGCGGGCGGTGCTTTCTCTTCGCGGGAAGGGCGGGCGCCGCCTGTAAGCGTGCGTGACGCCGCTGCAGTGGTCGCACGTGGCGGCTCTTCGAGGATCGGTTCTGGCCGTCCTGGACCTAGTGAAATCCCTTAGGAGCATTTCCCCTTACGGAAACAAGGGCATATTAGCGCATGTGCGACTTGACATTAGGACCGTTTCGGAGTCAGTTTGAGCTTCGGGTACGGAGCCGTTCAGCGCTCTGACCCATTAGGGGAGAGATGCGATGCCTCGTTCGCGGCATGTGACGTCGTGCGCTTTTTTTGCGCTGTCGGTCGGCCTAGCATGGCCCGCCGCAGCGCAGATCGGGGCCACGCCGCCACCGTCACCGCGACCGAGCGGGCCGGTGGAGGAGCTCACCGGCCCCGACATCGTCGTCACCGGATCGCTGATCCGCGGCACGCCCGAGGACGCCGCCATCCCGGTCGATGTTATTTCGAGCGAAGAACTGTCGAAACAGGGTACGCCGAGCGCGGTCGACCTGCTCAAGAACCTGCCGACCTCGAGCGGCGTGATCGGCGATGCCAACCAGTTCGACAGCCGCAGCCAGGGCAATGAAGGCGTCGCCTCGGTCAATCTGCGCGGGCTCGGGCCGCAGCGCACGCTCGTCCTGCTCAACGGCAAGCGGCTGGTGCCGATCGGCGGCGGCATCCCGATCGTCGATATCAACCTGATCCCCTCGGGCGCGATCGGCCGGGTCGAAGTGCTCAAGGACGGCGCGGCGGCGACCTATGGCTCCGATGCGATCGCGGGCGTGGTCAATTTCATCACGCGGACCGATCAGAAGGGCTTCCTCGCCTCGGGGGACTATCGCTACATCCGCGGGTCGACCGGCGACTACACCGCCAATCTGAGCTTCGGCCATAATGGCGGGGCGCTGCATTTCCTCGCCTCGGTCGGCTATCAGCACCGTTCCGAACTGCGCACCACCGATCGCGATTTCACCATTCAGCCTTATGCCAACAACCCGCAGGGCGGCTATACCGGCGGCGGCAATCCGGGCAATTTCGGCTTTGCCGGCTCGGCCAATTTCGTCCGCGATCTCGGGTGCGAGGCGCTTGGCGGGTTCCGCAGCCAGGCGGGATCGACGACCGACCGCTGCTTCAACAATTACGGCCAGTTCGGCAATCTCGTCGAGCCCGAGGATCGCATCCAGGCCTATGTCGAGACCTCGATCCAGCTGACCGACACCCTCAAATTCTCGGCCAGCGCGCTGTATGGCAACAGTTCGACCCGGATCACCACCTCGCCGACCTATCTGCCGACGCTGCCGCCATCGGTGAACGCGGCGAGCGGTGGCGCTGGGCTGTTCGTCATCCCGACCTATGCCCCGGCGTTGCGCGATTACTGTTCGTTATACGGTGCGGCGTCGGGCTGCATCACCGCGGGCGGCGTTCCACTCGCGCCGGCAATCGCCTTCCCGGTGCTGTTCCGCCCGGCCTTGCTCGGCGGCAATCCGCTGTTCCGCGGTCGCAATGGCGACGATCGCGGATCGGCGTACAGCAAGCGCGTCTCCGACGAGATGCGCTTCACCGCCGATCTCTCCTACGACGTGACGCCCGATCTCAATCTGACCGGCAGCTTCACCTATTCCGAATATTATCGCGAGAGCGAGGGGACCGACACCTTCGGCGACCTGCTGCAGAACGCGCTGGCGGGCTTTGGCGGTGCGAACTGCGCCTATGCGACGCCGCAGTCGCGCGCCGGGCTGAGCTCGGCGCAACTCGCCGCGCTGGCCGGGACCAATGGCTGCACCTTCTTCAACCCCTTCTCGACCGCGGTCGCGGCGAACGGGGTAAGCGGGACGGCGAACCCCAATTATGCCGGCACGCGCAATCCGGCGGGCTACAACCTCACCCCCGGCGCCGGGTTGATCAACGATCTGGCGACCTTCGACAATTTCTTCCGAACCACCAACACGCGCTACGACACGCGGCTGCTGGTCGGCGATCTGGTGTTGAGCGGCAAGACCGGACTGCGGCTGCCGGGCGGCGACCTCAGCTTCGCGGTCGGCACGCAGTATCGCAAGAACGACTATTCGGTGCTCTACAACAATGACAGCAACATCGCGGTCAATCCGTGCCCGGGCTCGCCGCTCAACCCGGCGGCGACCTGTACGCAGCAGACCGGCGCGCTCGGCTTCCTCGGTACCAACGCCAATCTGAAGACGAGCAACGATATCAAGGCGGTGTTCGCCGAACTGCAGCTGCCCGTGTTCGACCGGCTCAATGTGCAACTCGCGGCGCGGTATGAGGATTATGGCGGGCGGGTCGGCTCGACCTTCAACCCGCAAGGGCGCATCCGGCTGCAGGTGACCGACTGGCTGGCGCTGCGCGGTGGGGCGGGGACGACCTTTCGCGGGCCGCCGGCACAGCAATTGTCGGGCAATCTGACCGCGCTGCAGATCATCGGCACGTCGTTCCGCGCGGTCGATATCAACGGCAACCCCAACCTCTCGCCCGAAAAGGCGACGACCTACAGTGCTGGCCTCCTGCTCCACAGCGGCGGCTTCAGCGCGAGCCTCGATTATTATCGCTACAAATTGAAGGGGCCGATCGAGGGCGAGCCGATCCAGGGGATGGTCACCGCGTTGTTCGGCGCGAGCGGCACCGCCAATTGCGGCAATCCGACCTTTGCCGCGCTCCAGGCGCGCTTTACCTTTACCGGCTCGGGCTGCGGCATCGCCAATGTCCAGCGGCTGCGGACGCAAAATATCAACAGCGCCAACGTCACGACGTCGGGGCTCGATCTGCAGGCGGCGTATCGCTTCGGGCTCGGCGCGGCGAACCTCGAATTCGGCGGCAACGGCACGTACGTGATCGAGTATAAGACCAGGGACATCACGGTCGAGGGCGTGGTCGTCCAGCCTGCTTTCGATGGCGTGGGGTTGCTCAATTACCAGACCACCGCCTATCCGATCCCGCAGATCAAAGGCACCGCCTATGTCCAGGGTGCCGTCGGCGGGCACAGCCTGCGCGTCCAGTATAATTACATCGACGGCTATACCGACCAGCGTGGCGCCGCGATCTTCGGCGCGAATACGGGCGCGCTGGCGGGCGCGTCGGTGACGGCGGGCAAGACCATCAAGCCGTTCACCACCTTCGATGCGACCTATCGGCTGGTGCTGCGCGGGACGGGTTCGGCGATCACGCTGTCGGCGCTCAACATCTTCGACAAGGCGCCGCCGTTCGCGCGGCTCGACCAGAATTACGATCCGTTCACCGCGAGCCCGCTCGGCTTCACCGCCAAGGTCGGGATTTCGCAGAAGTTCTGAGACGGGGCAGGGCAGAGGAGGGGCGCGCCGTTCGGATCGGACGGCGCGCCCTTTGCCGTTTGGCGCGGGGTGGCGTATCGCTTATGCGATGCCCAAGCCAATCAAGCGCACCCCCGGTCTGCCCACCCGCGACCAGATCCTCGCCTTCATCGCCGAAAGCGACGTGCCCGCGGGCAAGCGCGAGATCGCGCGCGCCTTCGGGCTGACCGCGCAGGACAAGATCCTGCTGAAAGCGCTGCTCAAGGACATGGCCGATGAGGGGCTGATCGACAGCGCCCCCGGCCGCGCGTTTCACAAAATGGGTGGCGTGCCGAAGGTGACGGTGCTGCGGATCGTCGATGTCGACGACAGCGGCAATATCTGGGCGGTACCCGAGCGCTGGGAAGCGACGACGCCCGCGCCCAAACTGCGCGTGCGCGAGAAGAAGAACGGTGCGCTCGGCGTCGGCGACCGCGTGCTCGCGCGGACCGAGGAAGCCGGCCAGGGCTGGATCGCGCATCCGATGAAGACCTTGCCCAAGGGCGAGGAGCTGGTTCTCGGCGTGCTGCGCCAGGAGGGCAAGACGCTGTGGCTGCAGGGCGTCGAGAAGAAGGAGCGGCGCGAGTTCCAGGTGTCCGACGCGGGCGAGGCGCAGGTCGGCGACCTCGTGCTGGCGGAGATGGCGGGGCGGCCACCGCGCATGACGGTGCGCGTGACCCAGGTGCTGGGCGATCCGTTCGCGCCGCGCAGCTTCTCGCTGATCGCGATCCACAAGCTTGGGATTCCGGACGTCTTTTCGTCCGAGACGCTCGACGAGGCGGTTCGCGTTGCCGCGCAGCCGCTCGGCGAGAAGCGCGAGGATCTGCGCCATCTGCCGATCGTCGCGATCGACCCGGCCGATGCGCGCGATCATGACGATGCGGTGTGGGCGGCGCCTGATGACGATCCCTCGAACGATGGTGGCTGGAAGGCGATCGTCGCGATTGCCGATGTGTCGTTTTATGTGCGCCCGGGCTCGAGCCTCGATCGCGAGGCGCGGCGGCGTGGGAATAGCGTGTATTTTCCGGACCGGGTGGTGCCGATGCTGCCCGAGAGCCTGTCGGCCGAGATGTGTTCGCTGAAGGAGGGCGTCGATCGGGCGGCGCTCGCGTGCCATTTGCGGATCGGCAAGGATGGGGCGCTGAAGAGCTGGCGCTTTACGCGCGCGGTGGTGCGGATTGCGGCGAACCTGGCGTATGAGGATGCGCAGGCGATGGTGGATGCGCATCACGCTGCCCTTACTGCTCCCCTCCCGCTTGCGGGAGGGGTCGGGGGAGGGCCTGTCAGCGCGGGAGACGACGAGGTTGAGGCACGCCCCTCCCCTAACCCCTCCCGCAAGCGGGAGGGGGATTCGGGCAGCGATGAAATCCTCCACGCCCTCCTTCCCCTCTGGTCCTGCTGGCACGCGCTCAACAAAGCCCGCACCGCCCGCGCGCCGCTCGATCTCGATCTCCCCGAACGCCGCGTCATGCTCGACGAGAAGGGCCGCATCCTCTCGGTCGCCCCGCGCGAGCGGCTCGATGCGCACAAGCTGATCGAGGATTACATGATCGCCGCCAACGTCGCCGCGGCCAAGGCGCTCGAGGCGAAGAAGGCGCCCGTCATGTACCGCGTCCACGAACAGCCCGGCCGCGAGAAGCTCGTCGCGTTGAAGGACTATCTCAAGACCTTCGGGATCGAGTTCGCGCTCGGCCAGGTCGTCCAGCCGCGCACCTTCAACCACATCCTCGACAAGGTGATCGATCGCGACGAACGCCCGCAGATCATGGAGCAGGTGCTGCGGACGCAGACGCAGGCTTATTACAGCCCTGCCAATATGGGCCATTTCGGGCTCGCACTCGGCAGCTACGGCCACTTCACCTCGCCGATCCGGCGCTATGCCGATCTGCTCGTCCACCGCGCGCTGGTGTCGGCCTACGATCTCGGCCCAGGCGGACTGACCGAAGGCGAAGCCGCGGCGATGGAGAAGATCGGCGAGAGCATCTCGATGCTCGAGCGCCGCGCGATGGAGGCCGAGCGCGACACGATCGACCGCTATGTCGCGGCCTATCTGTCGGAGAAGGTCGGCGAGGTGCTCGAGACGCGGATCACCGGCGTGACAAATTTCGGCTTCTTCGCGACGGTCGAGGGCATCGGCGGCGACGGGCTGATGCCGGTGCGCGATATCGGCGGCGAGTATTTCCGCTTCGACGAAGCGAGCCGCACGCTGATCGGCGACCAGAGCGGGACGGTCTATGCCAGCGGGCAGAAGCTTCCGCTGCGGCTGGCGGAAGCCAACCCGGTGTCGGGCGCGCTGCGCTTCGAAATGGTCGAGGGCAGGGGCGCGCGCGTCGACAGCGACGAGCGACGCCCCAAGCGCGTGATCAAGCATCGCGGACGCCCGACGAACATCCGGCATCAGGGGAAGAAGCGGTAGCGCGGCCGACGACCGCCATCGTCGCCCCGGCGTAGGCCGGGGCCGGCCAGATGGCGCGCGCCGCGGCCGCGCGCGCGCATTCCAGCGGCCCCGGCCTCCGCCGGGGCGACGGCTGCGATCACCCCGCCTGGAACGTCAGCCCCGCCTTCGCCTGCAGCCGGTCGGCCAGCACTTGCCCCATCAGCGCGCCGGGCGTCCAGATCCCCCCTTCGCCCGCGACATCCTCGACCAGGCACAGCGCCGTCTCGGCGATCATCTTGCTGGTCGAGCCATAGCCCGGATCCTTGTCGCCGGTGACGACGCAGTCGATCCGCTCGTCATTGGCGCCCTCGCCGATGAACAGCAGGTCGTAGAAGCCCGCATCGCGTTCCTCGGGCGAGGGGCCTTCGCCGGGCTTGGGGCCCTTGTCGCTGGTGAGC
>NZ_RCZC01000005.1 GCF_006439055.1 Sphingomonas glacialis | reverse complement strand
CGCACATCCTCCGCCGTTGCGGTGTCGGGCGAGCGCCCCAGGAATGTGGCGAACCGCCCGACGTCGCGGATGTAGTTGCGCTGCGTCTCGCGACAGAACCGTCGCATCTCCATCTCGTCGATGAGGCGCTGGCGTAGCGGGCTGACAGCCACGGCGGGTGCGAGGATGTGCATGGTGAGGCTCCTTCTGGTGGAGCCCGATGCTCTGCCTGCGTCCTGCATCGCTCAACCGGCGCGCAACGCTCTTTCCTTCACCTCAACCATGCCGCACACGCCCTCCCGCGCAGCGGGTTCGTGCAACCACCCCTATTACCAAAGTCCAGCTGTGCCGGATTCGCCGATTTCACATGTGCGAGCGCGCACCGCTTGGCAGTCGCGCCACGGCGGACGGTTTCAAGGAGACGCTCATTCCGAATATGCGGCATTATCCAACCGAGAAAAATGTACGCGCCGACGTTGACACTATTTCTGCATCAAGTCGGGTTGCAAGTTCACTTGCTACCAAGCGAATGTATCGGCATCATAGTTCTGCGTTGCGGAATTTTGGCCGTCGCAACGTGGAGATATCCGCCAAGCATTATGAACGCCGGTCCGCAAAGGACGGGCGGCCGCACCGGTCAAGGGCGCCTTTCGGCGGCTGGACGACGGCACAGCGCTGGAGCCAACGAGGCTGGTTTATTCCGGCCGACTTGGTGTCGCCTGCTCGAGACCGCCGGTGCCGTCTACTGCCCGCAATATGCTTCGCGCCCAGCTGCCGGACGCGTGCGCGTCAGACGCGACAATGGAAGCACTGTACGTGGCGGAAGGGCCGCGACTATTACGATATTTTCAGCGCAGGACCGGCAATAGTCATAGTGCCCCCGATCTCGTGCAAGACGCCTTCGTTCGGTTCGCCAGCGCGGAACATGTGCCAAATCTTGTCAATCCGGCAGCGTATCTACAACGGATCGCGCGGAACCTGTTGATTGATCGCGCGCGCAGGGCACAGGAACGTGAAGTGTTCGTCCCCCTGGAGGAGTGGGATGCCGGGACGCCCCCGGATCAAGAAGACACCCTCGTCGTCCGCGATGCGTTGCGCCGCTACGAGGAAGCGATCGCTGCCTTGCCAGAACGGACGCGCTTGGTCTTCCTGCTAAAGCGAGCCGACGACCTGACCTATCCGCAGATTGCCAAACGCTTGGGCATCACGCTTTGGACAGTTCAATATCATATGAAACGCGCCCTCACGCATCTCGACCGAACGCTCAACCATGACGACTGATCAAACCACACCAGACCCCGAGACAGAACGCATTCGCGCAACCGCGGCAGCTTGGATTGTGCGGCTGGAACATCGCCAATCGCCACGCCTGGAGCGGAATCTAGAGCGCTGGCTTGCGGCTGACCCGCGACATACGCTCGCGTATCGACGCATGACGCAGCGTTTTGAAGGGGCCCGGGTGCTTCGAGGATCACAGCGGTATGCAGCACGGCCTCCGGCGGCGCGGCGTCGCTCTGTTCCTACTATGGCGGCAGCAGCGGCCCTCACCGTGGTCGCGCTTGCGTTGATCCTGCTCCTGCCCAAATTTCAGCAATCGTTGCCGAGCGCGGGGATCGACCGATCACGGACAGCTGTAGCTGTCGGCGCAAGCCGTATCGTCGCGCAAGGTCGGCGGATAGCTGCACCCGCTACCTCGATCAACGCGGTCGGGCTCGAGGACGGATCGGTCGTCACTCTCGACAGCGCAAGCGCCGTCCAAGTGGCATTCGCGCATGACGCTCGGCACGTTACTCTGCTGCGTGGCCGCGCGCGGTTCGAAGTCGCGCATGATGGCCGGCCGTTCACCGTATTCGCTGGCGGCGGCTCGGTGACGGCACGCGGCACGATCTTTGATGTAGCGCTCAGTCCGCAGGGTCGCGTCGCCGTCATTCTGATACGAGGCTCAGTCGATGTCGTCCCGTCGGCCGCCCCTACTTCCCCCCGACGCGACCCCGTGCTCGTCCGCCGGCTCGCGCCCGGAGAGACGACCGATTATGTCAGTGGCACGCTGCTTGGTGCATCTGCAGCGACCCCCGCGGCCGATCCGCAGTGGAGCGATCATGCAGTCGATTTCGACAATGTTTCACTTCGTTACCTTCTCGAGCGCGGCAATCAGGGCGCCGGTCCACCGATCACAGTGAGCGATCCGGCGCTCCAGCAGCTGCGTGTGTCAGGTCGCTTCGATCTTACAGACCGCAAACGTCTGGCGCGAAACCTTGCGACCCTGTTCGATCTCCACGTCGATATGCGGAGAAACGCGATCGAGATCCGGCGCTGATTCGAAATATTTCTTAGTCAACTACTCGGACAATCATTCGCCACGTCGTGCCCCCAAATACAATGGGGGACGAAGCATGAATTCCAAGACTTATGTGGCTACGTTGGCGAGTACCGCGCTCATTGCCGCTGCCACCCCAGCCATGGCGCGGGCCCCCGTCATCGCGCATTATGATCTGCCAGCGCAGGATCTCGGCAGCTCCCTGCGGGATATCGGCCGGATCGCCCATGTTGAGATCATGTTCTCCCCAACCGACGTTGCCGGGCTAAGCGCCCCAGCGATCCGAGGCGATTTGACCATCGCTGAAGCGATCAACCGGCTGCTCGGCGCCACCGGCCTGATAGCGACCTATGCGAATGGATCGGTCATCATCCGGGGGCGTTTGGCCGCGGCAGGTACCGAAGCGACGGACATCATTGTAACGGGTAGTCGCATTCGCGGTGCACCACCGACGGCTCCCGTCACGACAATGACATCGCAGGATATCCGCCGCGCCGGTCAGGCCGACCTAGGCGAAGCGTTACGAAGCTCGCCCCTGAATTTCGCGGGCGGCCAAAGTCCAGGGATCGGTACAAATCAGGGGGCGGCGAACGTCAACGCCAATGGCGCGTCTTCGGTCAATCTGCTCGGCCTGGGGCCGAATGCGACGCTAACTTTGCTGAACGGAAGCAGGCTTAGCTACACCGGCATCAACGCCGGGGTCGATATCAGCGCCATCCCTGCCGTTGCGGTCGACCGTGTCGAGATCGTCACCGATGGCGCCTCTGCGATCTACGGAGCAGACGCCGTGGCTGGCGTCGTCAACGTCTTCCTCCGCCGCAACTACCAGGGGCTGTCGGTTCAAAGCACTCTGGGAGGCGCGACCGACGGTGGCGATTTCCAGCAGCATTATAGCGCGGTCGGTGGCCGCACGTGGAAGGGTGGCGGCGTGCTGGCGGTCTACGACTACCTGGCAAATTCCGCGGTCGAAGCCGGCGAACGGTCGTACGCCACCAAGATGGCAACGGATTCGTCTCTCTACCCGAGGATCGGGAGAAACAGCGGCTTGGTCAGCCTGTTTCAGGAGGTTGGCGCGCTGACCGCCAATGTCGACCTCCTCTACAAGAATGGTCGTCAGGACATCGTTCAGGGCTATGTTACCGGCCAGCCGCATACCGTCAGTGGCGCCGACGCCCGCGCGAATACGTACAATTTTGTCGTGGCACCGACCGTTACCGCCCGACTTGGCGCAGGGTGGACCGCGCGCTTTGTGTCGTCCTATGGCTTCGACAAGTCGCGCATCAATTCCAACAACTTCTCGGCCAACCGGCTCAGTTCGACTAGCGGTCGTCGTTACGACAACGATGCCCTTTCGGTCGAAATTAATGCTGAGGGACCGCTCTTTGAACTGCCGGCCGGTGCCGTCAGGGCCGCCGTCGGAGGAGGCTATCGCCAAACCGGTATTGAACTCGTCAGCGTCACAGGCGGGGTGACCGGCAGTGCCTTCAATCGCCATCGCGACAACCGCTTTGGCTATGCCGAAGTGTATGTCCCGCTCTTGGCCCCCGCCTCGGAATCGCGTTTCGGCCAGTCGCTCTCGCTGACAGGCGCCTTCCGCTATGAGGCCAATTCGGGAGTGGGCTCAGTCGCGCTTCCCAAGGCCGGTTTCGTCTATACGCCGATTGCCGGGATCACCTTGAAGGGAAGCTGGGGCCGATCGTTCCGGCTGCCCACGCTCTATCAGCAGTATTCCGGCTATTCGTCCGTCCTTTTGCCGGTCGCCGCGTACGCGAGCGGCTTCCCGACGGGGTCGAACTTCATCGTGCTGGTAGGCGCTGGACCGAACATGAAGCCCGAGCGCTCGGAAAACTGGACGCTGTCGGCCGAGTTCAAACCATCCTCTATCCCGCGCTTCTTTGGGACGATCAGCTACTTCAATTACGATTATACGGATCGCGTGGCGACGCCGGTCACCTCGACGGTGGGCGGACTCAACAATCCCCTTTACGCGAATCTGATAACACTCAATCCGTCACCGGCCCTGCAGCAGGGTCTGAACACAGGCGCTACCATCGGCCTGCAGAACGGCACCAGTCTCCCATATAATCCCAGCACGGTGGTGGCGATCTTCGATGAGCGCGACCGCAATGTCGCCCGGCAAAATTACCATGGATTGACCGCGTCCGCGCGCTACACGCTCGGGAACAAGGATCGTCAGAAGCTCGATCTCAGTCTTGATGGAACCTGGATCGAGAGCAAGCAGCAGTTGGTAGCGGGCCTACCGTACACGCCGCTTGCCGGGACGATCTTCAATCCTCCCCATCTCAAGGGGCGCCTCGGCGCCACGTATTCGACACCACGGTTTTCGCTTTCGGGCTTTGCCAACGTGTCGTCGGATTTGACCGATCGGCGCACGGCCAAAGTCTACACAACCAACGGGCCTATAACCTTCGATCTTACCAGCATCGTGCAAGCCGGTGGCGGCTTCGAACTGGGTGCGACCATCGACAATCTGTTCAACGCCAAGCCGCCGATCATCGTCACCGGTTCGCCGTACGAGACGACGTTCGACAGCACCAATTTCTCGCCAATCGGTCGGTTCATCTCCATTTCTCTACGCAAGGCCTGGTAAGATGATGCGCCGTATCATCTTCGCGACAGCCATCGTCGTTGCGGCGATGCCGCCAATTCTCGCGCGTGCTGAAGATGTCCAACAACCATCCCGCTGGACGATCGAGCACATTCTTTCGATTCCAGAGATCAAGGATGTGGCAGTGTCGCCGGCCGACGGATCGGTTGCTTACGTCGCGCGCCGGGCGAATCTCACGCTCGACCGTCCGGATTACGAGCTGCACCTTGTCTCTGCCGACGGCCGGACGGACCGGATCTTCGCTCGCTCGACATGGCTCGATCGGCTTCGATCGATTCCAAACAGCCCGGACTGGAGCGTACTCGCCGATTTCGGCCATGGCGTGCAACTCTACCAAGTCAGCAGTCACGGCACTCACCGCCCACTTGTCGTCAGCAGCGTGACCACGTTGGTTGGCAGCGCCGATGGCGCAAGTTACGGATTTACCAACACCGTCCCGCTCCGCTTCGGCGTGGTATCGTATGACTGGTCTCCCGATGGCAGGCACCTCCTCTATGCAACGCTGGAGACCAAACGGGCCGCACGAAAGGTGTCGACGAACGAGCAGGTGACCGCGGCCAGCGCCGTCCGCAGATGGGCCCCCGAGCAGATCGTACGATATTTCCTAAGGACCGGTTCGAATCCGGCATTGCCGGTCGTGACACGGTCAAGCGACGACAAGATCGCGCGCTATCTGGGCGCGCTTCCCGACTGGGGGGTGGATTATCTCGACTACGGTATTCAGGGGGACGATCGAAACGATCCACAGGTCCAGCGTCTTCGCTTCGATTTCCGCAGTGGGCGCTCCTCTCCCGCTCCGATCGGTTCGGCAGCAAATTATCGCGAAACCGTCGTCGGGCCGCATGGTGGCACGCTTGGCGTTGCGAGGGTCGATGGCGTTCGACGGCTGTCGGAACATTTGCCCGATGGTCAGTCTATCGACTACGGCCCGACGACCGCTTCGTTGTCGGATCTACGCTCTCCAGGGAACTGGCGCTCGCCCGACGGCGCTTTCGCAATTGTCGCGGTTCGTCTGAACGAACAACCACGCTACGCTCTGCTGCGAATCGACCGCGGCGGCGCCACGAAACTCATCCAGGTTCCAGAAAGCCTCACCCATTGTGCCTTCACCCCTAGCGCGACCGATGGGGTCTGCGTTCGTGAGGGCGTCGTTATGCCCCCGCAATTGGTTCGGGTGTCCAGTTCGACCGGCGCAATTTCGCCCCTCCACGCGCTTTCCGGCCCCTTCGCGAGTGTAGAGCCGCTACGCGCGGAAGCCCGGACCTGGACGAATGACCTTGGATACAAAGCGACGGGCTTCATACTTTACCCCAGGCACTATCAGCCGGGGTCGCGCTACCCGGCCATCCTCGTGACGCATGGGTCGGACGCCGATCAGCGCTTCGGATCGGAAGATTTGCAATGGAGCTACCCTGTGCAGCTTTTTGCGGAAAAGGGGTATGTCGTCCTGTTGGTGAATGCCCCTTACCCCACACAAAGCGCGGTGCTCGAGGAAGCCATTGCCGACTGGAATGCGTGCGGGGACCGCCTTCCACCACGCGAGCTTCAGCGAAGGATTTGGCTGAACACTCTCGAGGCGTTCAAGTCGGTCGTGCAGCAAACCAGTCGCGAAGGGTTGGTCGATGCGGCGCGCGTCGGGATCGCCGGCTACAGCGCGGGCTCCCAAGCTGCGAATGTTGCGGTCACACAAGCTGACCTTTTCAAAGCCGCATCGAGCGGCGATGGCGGATTTCTCGAGCCCGCCTCCTATCGCTACACGTCCTGCAGCTACCGCGCCGTCTACGGCGGCCCCCCGGGTGATCCCGCAGCCGCTGCGAACTATGCGGCGCTCACGCCATCGTACAGGGCGAGGTTCGCCAACGCCGCGATCCTGCAGCAGGTCGCCGAACCGCGTCCCGGCGCGATCGACTTTTTCCAGGCACTGCGCGCGGCTGGCAAACCGGCAGAAATTACGCTCTATCCCGGCGAAACGCCCGCGTCGGATGAGACGCATCTCTTTCATGTCCCTTCGAATCGACGCTTGGCGATGGAGGAAAACCTGGAATGGTTCGACTTCTGGTTGCGGGACATGCCGCCGCCCGGCGACCAGAGCGAGCGACGCAAACGATGGGAGGGAATGCGTCAGAAGCCAACCGCGGGGCCTCTCTCGTCGACGTCACACCCATGAACGAGCCCAATGTTCTGCCGCGACCAGTGACAGGAGCCGCCGAGGGGCGACGGGATCGCTCTCGTCGCTGATCGACGGCGCAGTGCTTGGCCACGCAGGATCGAGAATTCCGAGTTCACGAAGCGCGCCAGCCTCCAGACTCGCACGGACGTAGCGTTCATGATGTCGGTAGATCTGATCCATGAATCCGCTCGGCCCGCCTTTCGAGCGGCGGTCCAGCACCGCGTTGGGCAACGTTCCCCGGAATGCTCGACGCGCGACCGACCGATCTACGCCGCCGCTGATCCAGGCCCAGGATGGTATGCAAAGACAGAGCTCGACTATGGGCTGGGCCAGCAGCGGCGCGATCGAGGGCGGGTGCGTCCTGCGACTGTGAAAGCCGTCATTGCCCTGCGCGCGCGCGATCATCCGAACGTGAGACAGCTTTCCCGGCCGCACTGCGCCAGGTGGCTCCAACCAGGGGTTTGTAACCAGGGCGTCCAGCGCCCGCTTCAAGCCCCGCGGATCAAGGAACGTCGCATCTCCTGAGCCATGAACACTCCCGCCCGATTTGCTGAGCCGCGAGAGTGCCAATCGTAGGATCGTGCCGATATCCGCACCGGTCAGATGCGCGATGTCGAACGTCGTACGGATGATCGCACTCGGCGAAGACCACGTGACCAATCGATCAACCAATGGCGTCGCCGAACGCATCAGGCAGAAGACATTGTCGCCACCATTACCGGAAAAGAATGCGTCGATCGGTCGCACGCCCATCGCCCTGTCCCGCGCCGCGGCGATCGCCTGCGCGTAATGCGCGGTGAAAGGCACCGGGACGTGCGATACGACAGGGGCGGCGATATCGATATCTTCCAAGCTGAAATGATCAATCCGCCACGCCATGCCGAACGCTGTCACAACGCGCTCGGCGTACGCGCGCTCGTCGCTATCCGCATCTTCCCCGACCATCGTGTGACCGCAGATCCGCGCGGAGGAACTCGCTAGTCCGGCGCCAACAACGCTGGAATCGAGGCCGCCAGACGCCCCGATCAAAACAGAGTGGAAACAACTGCCCAGCGCGCTAATCGTGTCGAGCACGGTCGATCGAAAGCGCTCGGGATCATAATCACGAGGATCCGCATCCTCTGTCGCATGGTCCCATGGCGACCACAGCACATGGGTCGACGGCGCCCCAGCGCGCAGGCGCATTGCATGTCCCGGAATCAGGACGCGAACGCCCGCGATGCACGTCTCGGGACCGCCGTGCCGCGGCTGAAACAAATGCGCGGTCAGCAGGTCCGCATCGACGCGAAGGCCGTCTTCCCTCGAGAAGGGGGCCCTTCCCATCTCGGTTGCGAGATAGACCCGCCTTCCATCGCTTCGCCAGTACACCGGGATCGCGCCAGACGGATCCCGGATGATCTCCACCTGCCCGTCCGTCGCCTCCACGACGGCCACATAACCGCCCCAAAAGTCCCGAACGAGGCTACTCCCCGAAGATCCGTGGATCCGAAAAATCTCGTCGGGCGTGAGTTTGAAAACCCGCCGGCTCGGCTGCGAGCGCGTGAAGAGATGGCCGATCACCACGCCATAATCTCCGATGTCGACGACATGGTCTGTTGCCCAAACCTTTGTTCCGCTCCGCGAGAAGACCAGCGACATCCCCTCGGCCGCGTTCAGCAAAGCGCCGGGGTAAGCCGGATCCTCGACGCCGGACACGATCAGGAAATTCGGCGCCGTCATAAGGCGAAGATCGGCTGGAACGCGCGCGCGCGATCGAGGGGATCGCTGACCACGCGATTTTCGCACTGGACCCAGCAATGCGCTGCAAAAGGCAGCCGGACGCCAACGATCAGCGTCGCGTCGTGGCCGTATCGGCCGAGGATCGAGACAATCGCGATGCTTCTCGCCACGCATTGATCCAGCGACGGCAGCAACAGTCGGCTTCGTACGAATGCCGACGATACGTCGGCCTCTGTTACGTGTGTGGCGGATCGGATCACTCGAGATGGGGCGCCGCTGCGAGCGCGCAGCGTCTTCAGAACGCCGGGCAGTTTCTGCCGACGGAGCGCTCGTCTGACTACGATTTGCGCGTGGATCGCCCCAATGGTCAGCCTGCGCGAAGGTAAAGGTTGCGAGCCATCTTCATAGCTCACCTCCGCGCTTTGGGGGCCGGGTTCGAACTTCACCGTACTCGCATCATGCACGAGACCTGCTTCGATAAGCGGAGCTACCCCGCCCGAAGTCGATTCATTATCCCACAAAGTTCGAAAATTCTCGGCTGCCGGACCTCGCAGTAATAGATAGCGCCCTTTTGCGACGTCGAAAAGTATCGGCGTTTCTCCTACAACTGTTCCGTAAAGATGATCGGCCAGCCTAAGCATGATTGTTCCTGCGCAAGCGAAGGGGCGCGCAGAGCTATCGCCCCGCGCGCCCGATCCGGTCAATCTTCGTCGCTGATGGCGGCGAACTGCCGAAGCGTGCCGTCCACGTCGTCTTGCCCGATCGGCGACACGCCGCGGGTCAGGGCGGTTGCATCGCCGATGTCGACGATGTCATCATTGCGGATGTCGGAACGTTCCATTTCGCTTCTCCTGCTTGAATGCGACTCATTCAGTCGCCAGCAGAGAATTTCATAACGAGCCGGCCTCATCCATTTTATAATTTGATTATAATCGGGCAGACTTGCCCAATCTGTCGGATCATCTTTGGAGAGAGTGACCGAGCGGGGAAACGCGCGCGCGGAGCGCGCACCGACGCCTTTAGCGAAAGCCTGGACATACGCGTCAGAAGCCCGGTCACACGCTGCCCTTGCAGACAGCGATCTCGATCATATTGTTGGATTACAATGCGATGACAAGAGGTTTGAGGCACGCGTCCAGCCAGAATGTCGGCATTAGACCGCAGATGGGGAACGCCGACGGGCGAACGCCCGATCGCTCGCCATGAACCGCTCGAGCATGGGCGGTATCAACCGCTCGACCGGCAGTGGGCGCTCGATGCCCGTCTCGCGCGCGTGCGCATCGGCATAGCGGGCGAGATCGCGGTGCACCGCGCCCGGCAGTTCGATCGTCACCTTCACGGGCTTGTCGTCTTCGATCCGACCGAGTCGCAATTTGGTCATGGCCTGGCACCTTGCGGTTCGAGGACCAGATCGCGTGTCACGATCACGCGCAGCGGGAAGCCTGGGCGGATCGTCAATGTCGGCGGCACATTCATCTCGCGCTGCACCAACTGCCGGCCCGTTTGATTGATTGTGTCCTGGGTTCCGTAGCGCAGCGCCCGCGTGAGCGCGTCATCGCTGTCGGTAGCAAGCTCGGACCCAACGCCGAGTAGCGTAGACACCAAAGCGGCCTTCAGCATATTGCCCCAGTGGTAGTTGGTCCGATCCTGCAAGCCCGCCATGCCAGCAGCATCCGCGCCAGGCTGGCGGTCGAGCAGGATCGAGCGTCCGCCAGCCAGGATGAGGCGATCCCACGCGAGCAGCACGCGGTTCTGCCCGGCCGCGATCTCGCTGCTGTACGTGCCGATCAGCCGCGCGCCCTGTGGGATGAGCAGGATTCTGCCGGTCGGACTGTCGTAGACATTCTGCGTGACCTGCGCCGTAATCTGTCCGGGAAGCTCGGAGCGGATGCCGGTGATGAGCGCTGCCGGAATGATGCTGCCCGCCTGGAGCACATAGGGCGATGTCGAACTCGTCGCGCGTTCGATGCTTTCCGTCATCCTATTTGTGCCGACTTGAAGGAAGGCGCGGTTCGATGCTTGGCCTGCCGCGGGCGGTAAGATTGATGGCGTGGCTGCAGCGCCAGCATCGACCGTCGGCGACGCGCTGGGAATGAGCACTGCAGACGTGCCGCCTCCGGGTGTGCCGACACTGGCCCCTGCGAGGAACAGGCTGCTGGTGCGAGCGGTGTCGCGCTCCTGGGCTGCTCGCTGGCGCGCCTGTTCTGCGCGCGCGCGCTGCGGGTCGGGCGGTGGTGCCGCGGACGTTCCCATCGGTGGGACAGGAACGATCTGGCCGTTTGCCTGCGCGCTGACGATCGGGCGTCCGAGGTCTCCGGGCAGTGGCGGCCCCAATTTGGGTACTTTCGAATAGTCGGCAGGGGCCGCCGTCACGGCATTGGCCTTGGGGGCTCGATCCGCGCTGTAGAGATTCGGCGGCGGTGCCACAGGTCCATGCGGCTGCAGGGCATAGATCAGCGATCCGCCGATCCCCACACCTGCGGCAACGCCGAGCACCGCAAGGGTCTTGCGCGACAGACGGGTCACGTGCGGCGGCGCACCTCGCAAGCGAAACGCGTCGCTGGTGTCGGCAAGTGCCGGATCTTCCCGAGCCGGTTGCTCGGGAGACGGTGCCTCGGCTGGATCGGTCATGACCGCCCCCCACGCCGCGGCTCGTCGCGGACGATCCGGATCATCTGTGCGCGCTTCCTACCCCCGAGCCGAAGTTCGGCAGCCGTGAACAGCCGGTCGACCACCATGTAGCGGCCCTGCACGCGGTAGTTCACCAGTTCAGCATTGCCGTCCGCACCGAGCACGAAGATCGGCGGCATATCCGACGTCGCGATCCCGTCCGGGAACTCGACATAGGCTTGGCGACCATCGTCGAACGCACGCACCGGACGCCATACGGCTTTGTCACCCTCGATCCGGTAGCGGAAATTGAGTGTCGCCGGGTCGATGCCCGTGGCGACTGGCGCGATGCGTTCGGCCTCGGCCTTGCTCGCTTTGAGCGCGATCAGCATGTCCTGCGGATAGCTCCACGAGATCGCGGCCATATAGGTCGCCGGCGTTGCCCTCAGCTCGAGATGATAGGTACGCCGATCGGTGTTGATGACGAGGTTGGTCATGAGATCAGCGCGCGTCGGTTTTACGAGGATATGGACCTGCTTGTTTGCAGCCACACCGCTGGTGGTATCGCCGATGATCCAGCGGACGGTGTCGCCAGCCGCAACCGGTCCGCTGCCCACCAATTCCTCGCCGGTCTGCAGCGCGATGTCGGTGACGCGACCAGGCGCCGCATAGACCTGATACAGCGCGCCATCCGCATAGGGATATTGCTGGATCGCGTTCAGCCAGGACGCGCGATCGGGTTCGATCCTCGCGCTCGCATTCGCCTTCCCAACGCGTACCTTCGCGCTCGGCGGTATGGACGGCACTTCCGACTCTTTCCGTGCGCTGCGTGTCGGCAGCGAGAGAGAGTCAGCTACAGCCGCCGTGCGCGCGTCCGCTGTTGAAGATCCCGCGCGTGGCGAGGACGGCAGGGTGCTTTGCGCTTCGCCGGGCACGGTGCCGCCGCACAGGATCGCGGCGATCAGAGTGCCGATCGCGGGCAGAGGCATTCCCGCCGTTTTGGGAGGTATCACTGGCTGAGCTCCTTCGACCAATTGAGGGCATCGACAAAGACGCCCAAGGGGTTCTTGCGCAGGCCGTCGGGCGTGCGCGGCGTCTGGATTGCGATCGTCAGGATCGCCGACCAGCGCGCTGTGTCGGCCAGCGCGCCGTCCTGATAGCGGCGCTCAGTCCAGGCGACGCGGAAGCTGTCTGGAGACGCCCGGATCACGCTCGACACGTCGACCGCCACCTGAACCTTGCCAGCTTGGGCGAACGGGTCGTTGCCGCGCGCATAGTCGTTGAGGACGATAGCACCCTTGTCGGTCGTGAAGTCGTACGCGCGCAACCAATCCTGCCGCAGCACGACCGGATCGGCGGGGATGGTGCGCACATTCTCGATGAACCGCGCGAGGTGAAATGCGATCTGCGGGTCGCTTGGCTGATAGCCGGCTTGCGCCGGCGCGATGGCCTGCGCCTCGCCGAGCTTGTCGATTTGCACCACCCAGGGGACGATCGTGCCGCGCGCCGACTGCCATACCAGGCCGGCGGCGAGGCAGCCGGACAAAGCCAGGCAGCCGAAGAAGGCCAGACGCCAGTTCTTGGCCTGAACCCGCGCAGAGCCGATCCGATCGTCCCAGACCTGACTTGCCCGCTGGTAGGGCGTCACGGGTTCGGGCGTCTGTCCGTAGCGTGTGGAGGATCGTCGAAACATCGAGTCAGTCCTTTTGCGTGATGTCGGGGCCGGCTCCGCCGCCATGGCTATCGCCGGATTTGAGCGTGTGGCTGAGCACGGTGGCGCCGTGTGTCGCCGTCTGCCGCCGCTTCATGGCTGCCGCCCATGCCGGTTGGCCGCCCGGGTTGGCGGATGCGGTCGGGCCGGCGGAGGTGCCGCGCCCTTCCGCAAAGCTTTCCCGGATCGAGCTGGCAGCCTTTTGGAGGGGGGACATCGTGGCGGAGCCTGCGCTCCGCGCGGCATTGGCAAGCCCGCCTGCGACCGATGCTCCGCCGCTTTTGCCGGCGCTGCCGGCCTGATACGCAGCCGATGCGGCACCCGCCGCTCGCGCGCCGCCCGACGCCGCGGCACCGATGGCGCCGGCTGCAGCACCACCGGCGATGCCCGCCACCGCGGCCCCGCCCGCAATCGTCGCGCCGGCTGCGAGCGCGGTCCCGGCTGCGACGCCCGCGCCGAGTTGCGGACCGCCGGTGACGATGCCGTTGGCGATGCCGGGGCCGAACACGCCGAGACCGAAGAGGGTCAGCGCCGCCAGCGCAATGGCCATGACCTGTTTCAGGTCAGGCTCGACCACCGTCGGCGCGTCTGTAAACTGCTTGAACAACGTTGTGCCGATGCCGGTTATCACCGCGAGCGTCATCAGCTTGATGCCCGACGAGATGATGTGTCCGAGCACGCGCTCGGCCATGAAGGCGGTTCGACCGAAGAAGGCGAAAGGCAGCAGGATGAAACCAGCGAGCGTCACCAGCTTGAACTCGATGATCGTGACGAACACCTGAATCGCGAGCACGAAGAAGGCGAGCACGACGATCACCCAAGCCAGCAGCAGGATCACGATCTCGGAGAAATTGGTGAACAGGCCGACCGGGCCCAGGAGACCCGCGGTCGCGTTAAGCAAGGGCTTTCCCGCCTGGAGCCCGGTCGCCGCGACCGTGCCGGGCTTGAGGAAATCACCGACCGCCATGCCACTGCCCGACCCCTTCAGCCCGATCCCGGCGAAGCTCTGGAACAGGATATTGGCAAGGTTGGAGAAGTTGCCGATGATGTAGGCGAACACGCCGATGTAGAGCGTCTTCTTGACCAGCCGCTGGAGCACGTCCTCATCGGTGCCCCAAGCCCAGAACAAGGCAGCGATCGTCACGTCGATCGTGATCAGTGTCGAGGACAGGAACCCGACCTCGCCGCCGAGCAGGCCGAAGCCGCTCTCGATATAGCGGGTGAACACCGACAGGAAATTGTCGATCACGCCGGTGTCGTTCATTGAACTGCCTCCTCACCAAAGAAGTGGCGCCGGCGGGCCTCCCAAGCGGACGCGCATTCACTCTCCGACTGGGTGACCGTCCGGCAGCGCGGCGGCGTCGCATCAACCGACCCGGCGAGGCTCGGGCGCGCTTCTGGCAGCGCGGCGGGCCGAGGCGGTGCGCGCATTGCCGATGCGATCGCGACGGCCAGCATCAGCCCGCCCAAGCCCGCTCCGACCGCAATTTTGCCGGCCGGGCCCATCTCAATTGCCGCGAAACCGTGCGAAGCGCTCGCGCGCTTCGGCTTCGGTCGCCGCATTGCGGGCCGCCTCCAATGCCTGCGCCCGGCCTTGCGCGGCAACCGTCGCGGTCAGATCCGCGAGTTGCTGGGCCTGCAGAGCAAGCAACTGATTGCCGGCTTGAGACGCCTGCAGCGCGCCGCTCGCCGACTGGCTTGCGGTCACGAGCGTGCTGATCGAACTGCGCGTGCCGTCGAGGTTGCCGACGACACCGGCCTGGACCTTCAGGGCGTCCTCGAGCGCGCCGACGCTGTCCTGCCAGCGGTCGTTGGCGTTCGTCACCATTTGCGCTTGCGGCGCGGTCAGATTCGCGCCGTTGTAGCGCGTCGTGAACGCCTGCTGGACGTCGGCCACGCTGTACGCGATGCGTTGTGCCTGGGCGAGAAGCTGCTGGGTGCGTTGCACCTGTTGTTGCAGCGTGGAGAGCGTCGACACTGGCAGGCTGGCGAGATTCTTCGCCTGATTGATCAGCGCGGTCGCCTGATTCTGGATCTGCTGGATCTGGTTGTTGATCTGCTGAAGGCTACGCGCGGCGGTGAGCACGTTTTGCGCATAATTGCTCGGATCGTAGACAATGCCGCCGAACTGGGCCTGCGCCGGAGCGCAGAGCGCCAGACCCGACACGGTCGCCAGAGCGAGCGCGGCGGCCGCAAGCCGCCGCCGAATGGGGAACACGCTCATGGAACAACCTCCTCTGGGGTGACGTCGTGGGGATCGCCGGCTGCCGGTGCCGGGGCGGGATCGGGAAGAAGGTTCGCTGCCCAGTCCAGGCCGCGGTGCCGGAGCCACGCACGTGCGAAGTCTTCGCGGCCGTGCTCTGTGAGCAGCTCGGCGATGCGGCGCTGGTCGGTTTTCGACGACGCGGCCGCGAACGCCAGCGCCACCTCGCCCAGCCCCAGGTCGAACAGGCGATTGCCGCGGCGCGACTGGCAATAATAATCGCGCTTCGCCGTCGCGCGCGCGAGAATGTCGATCTGCCGGGCGTTCAGTCCGAACCGCTCGTAGATGCGCGCGATCTGCGGCTCGGTGGCGCGCTCGTTCGGCAGAAAGATCCGCGTCGGGCAGCTTTCGATGATCGCCGGCGCGATCGCGCTCGTTTCGATATCGGCCAGGCTCTGCGTCGCGAAGATCACGCTCGCGTTCTTCTTGCGCAGCGTCTTCAGCCATTCGCGCAGCTGGGCTGCAAATGCCTGACTGTCGAGCACCAGCCAGCCTTCGTCGATGATGATCATCGTCGGCCGCCCGTCGAGGCGACCTTCGATCCGGTGGAAGAGGTAGGAGAGGACGGCCGCGGCGGAGGCGGCGCCCACCAGTCCCTCGGTTTCGAAGGCCTGGACCGACGCCTGCCCGAGAAATTCGGATTCCGCGTCCAGCAACCGCCCCCAGGGACCGCCCACGAGATACGGCGCCAGGGCCTGTTTGAGTTTCTGCGACTGCAGCAGGACCGCGAGTCCCGTGAGCGTGCGTTCCGTGACCGGAGCCGTCGCCAACGAGTTCAGCGCCGACCAGACGTGGTCCTTCACCTGCGGGTCGATACCCACGCCTTCACCGGCGAGGATCGCTGACAGCCATTCCGCGGCCCAGGCGCGTTCGCTGGCTTCATCGATATGCGCGAGCGGTTGCAGGGTGACGGCCGAGCCATGCTCGTCATCGTGCAACGCGTGTCCGAGATCCTGCCAGTCCCCGCCCATTGCCAGCGTGGCGGCACGAATCGACCCGCCGAAATCGAACGCGAAGATCTGGTTTTCCGGATAGCGCCGAAACTGCAACGCCATGACGCCGAGCAGTACCGACTTGCCCGCTCCCGTCGGCCCGACGATCAGGCTGTGCCCGACATCGCCGACATGAAGCGAAAGACGGAACGGGGTGGAGCCTTCGGTCCTTGCGTGCAGCAAGGGGGGGAGACCGAAATGCTCGTCCCGTTCCGCCCCCGCCCACACCGCGGATAGCGGCATCAGGTGGGCGAGATTGAGCGTGGAAATGGGGGGCTGGCGGACATTGGCGTAGACTTGGCCCGGAAGGCTGCCGAGCCAGGCCTCGACCGCGTTCAGGCCTTCCACCATGCAGGTGAAGTCGCGGCCCTGGATGACCTTCTCGACCAATCGCAGTTTTTCGGACGCGGAGACCAGATCGCGGTCCCAGACCGTGACGGTCGCAGTGACATAGGCGATGCCGGCCTGGTCTGCGCCGAGCTCCTGCAGCGCAATGTCGGCGTCGGTCGCCTTGTTCGCGGCGTCGCTGTCGGTCAGCACCGACGCTTCGTTGGTCATCACTTCCTTGAGGATGGCGGCGACCGATTTGCGCTTAGCAAACCACTGCCGGCGAATCTTGCCGAGCACCTTGGTGGCATCGGTCTTGTCGAGCATGATCGCGCGCGTCGACCAGCGATAGGGAAAGGCCATCCGGTTGAGCTCGTCGAGCAAACCCGGGAACGTCTCGGTCGGAAAGCCCGTGATGGTAAGCGTGCGCAGATGCTGCGCGCCAAGCTTTGGCTCGAGCCCCCCGGTCAGCGGTTCGTCGCTCAGCAGCGCGTCGAGATAGACCGGCGTCTCGGGCACGCGGACGCGCTGGCGTTTCGTCGACACGGTGCTGTGCAGGAAGGTCAGCGTCTCGGCATCGTCGAGCCAGCCCACCTCGGGCATGAATCCCTCGACCAGATGCAGCACGCGATCTGCGCGGTCGATGAAGCCGCTGAGCAACGCCTCGGGATCGACGCCGCTTGAGGATCTTCCCTCATATAGCCAACCTTCGGCGCGCGTGGCATCTTCAGGCGGCGGCATCCACAGCAGGGTCAAATAATAGCGGCTTTCGAAGTGCGCGCCTTCCTCGCGGAATTGCTCGCGGCGCTCGAGATCGACCAGTTCGGACGCCGCGTCAGGGAACGTCGATTGCGGATAGTCCAGCGTCGGCGAGCGCTGCGCTTCGACGAACACCGCCCAGCCGGTGCCGAGCCGCCGAAGCGCATTGTTGAGCCGGTGGGTCACGGCAACGAGCTCCGACGGCGTGGCGCTGTCGAGATCGGGCCCCCGAAAATGCGCTGTGCGCTGGAAGCTGCCATCCTTGTTGAGCACCACGCCGGGTGCCGCAAGCGCCACCCAGGGCAGGAAGTCCGCGAGGCACGCCGCGTGCCCGCGATATTCGCGCAAGCTCATCATGGCCGCATCCACGTTGGGTAGCGCAAATGACGACGGGCGACGTCGACGAACCGAGCGTCGCGGCGCGCCGCCCATACGCCGAGCGCATGGCCGATCGCCCAGATCGCCAGTCCTGCAAACCAGAGCCGCAGGCCCAGCCCGACCGCACCGGCAAGCGTGCCGTTGACAATCGCCACCGAGCGGGGCGCGCCGCCGAGCAGGATGGGTTCGCTCAGCGCACGATGGACCGGTGCATAAAAGCCCGGCACACTTTCGTCGTTGGCACGCATCAGATGAGCGCCCCGCCGCTGAACGAGAAGAACGACAGGAAGAACGAGCTGGCGGCAAAGGCGATCGACAGGCCGAACACGATCTGGATGAGCCGCCGAAATCCGCCCGAGGTTTCACCGAAGGCAAGGCTCAGCCCGGTCACGATGATGATGATCACCGCGACGATCTTGGCGACGGGCCCCTGGATCGATTCGAGGATCGAATTGAGCGGCGTCTCCCACGGCATGGAAGAGCCGGAGGCATATGCCGGGCTCGCCAGCAGCGGCAGGCTTGCCCACAGCCATAGGCCGGTGTGACGCAGGCGCCGAAGAGGACGCCGGGGAACAGCGATCATTGCGAATCTCCATGGTTGGGGGAGGGTAGAAAGGTCAGGCGGTAGTCGCCGGTCGCGGGATCGAGACCATCGACGCGCGCGAGTTCGGACAGTCGTCTTCCCGCTCCGTCGCGCGCGAGCACGGCAATCAGGTTGATGGTGTCGCCGATGAGCGCTCGCGGCACCGTGATGACCGCTTCCTGGATGAGTTGCTCCATGCGCCGGAGCGCGCCGATCGCGCTGCCAGCGTGGATCGTGCCCACCCCGCCCGGATGGCCTGTGCCCCACGCTTTGAGGAGATCGAGCGCTTCGCTGCCGCGCACCTCGCCGATGGGGATTCGATCCGGGCGAAGGCGCAGGCTCGAGCGGACGAGATCGGCGAGCGTCGCAACGCCGTCCTTGGTGCGCATCGCGACCAGATTGGGCGATGCGCATTGCAGCTCGCGCGTGTCCTCGATCAGCACAATGCGATCGGTGGTCTTCGCAACCTCGGCGAGCAACGCGTTGGTCAGCGTCGTCTTGCCGGTGCCGGTGCCGCCGGCGACGAGGATGTTGGCGCGCGCCGCGACCCCGTTACGCAGGACAGCTGCCTGCAGGCGCGACATGATCCCCGCCTGCGCATAGGCGTCGAGCGTGAAGATCGCGACGGCGGGTTTGCGGATCGCAAAGGCTGGCGCGGCGACGACCGGCGGCAGCAGACCTTCGAACCGCTCACCGGTCTCAGGCAGTTCGGCGGAAACCCGCGGCGCTTGGTCGTGGACCTCTGCGCCGACATGGTGCGCGACAAGACGAATGATGCGCTCGCCATCGGCTGGTGCCAGCCGTTCACCGCTATCGGAAATTCCCTCGCCCAATCGATCGACCCAGAGCCGGCCGTCTGGGTTGAGCATCACCTCGATTACCGATACGTCGGCCAGCCAGGTCGCGATCGAAGCGCCCATCGCGGTGCGCAGCATCCGGGCTCCCCGGATGATGGCCTCGGATCTGATCGGCTGCGCGCTCATCTAAATTCCCAGTTTGGCGCTGGTTCGAAGCAACCGACGCCTACCGGGCGATTAAGAGACGCAGGAAAAGACGAGATTCAACAAGGATTTATCGTAGTAGCTGGGTGGCGCAGTAATACAGGCGATAGCGTAGGCGGCGATCGAACGGGTGGCAGTCTGATTGCTGAATCAGATCGGCGATTCGAAGCATCGTCGGGGGGGGGGGCAGGGGTCTCTCGCTCTACGCCGAGCCCTGCCGCAAGATTTTCAGTTTGCGTTGATAACGGGGAACGGACGTCGACCCGTCCTGTCGAACTCCTGCCGGAGATGCTCAATCCCGAGTCGCAGTCGCTTTTCGAACATTTCCGTAATCGCACGAATGTCCTTGCGGGTCTTGATGTGCGGACTGCTTTCGATGATTGCTGCCAGCAGATGCTCGATCGCATCGACCGCCAGAGTCGAATTGATGTAAGCGTGCCGCTCGCCATCGATTTCAGTTTCAGAAGCCAGCAGCACGACCTGAAAGAACCCGCCGATCATCTCCATCCGCTTTGCGTGATATAGATCTTCATCCATCGCGCGGCTCCTGTCACCGGCTATCGCTCTCTAAGTTAAGCGTAGACTATCAAAATCGCGGTGGATTCTAACTGAAAAATGCGTCCGATCGTGCGCGTTGCACAAAGTCATTTTCGTCACCCGATCATGGTTGCTTTTCGCCCAGGTCGTCGATCCCGTAAGCCGCCTTTCTTTCGGAATGTTGGCACCCCCGGCGAGAGGCGGAGGCTGGGACAAAGTCGCCATTCCCGCCCCAATCGCTATACGTCGTGTTCTGACAAAAGCCGACATGCAACGGTCGCCCAAGCGGCATCTCGGCATGACAGGAACTGGGCCGTTTGCGGTCTGGCAGGTTCAAATGCGGCAAACTGCGTAAGCGGACCTTCGTTCTACGAACTTCAAATCTGCGAAGACACAGTGTCGGTCGTGCCGATCGGATCGCCACCCGAAAACGGGTGCCGATTCAGGCGCTGCCTGGCGACTGCAAATGGCTGTTAAGCGTGGCGACGCTTGACGCAGTTATCACTGAAGCTCCCTAGGCGATCCTCGTAACAAACCCAAGCATAGGAAACGAACGGCCTATTGTTTCATCATGCGCCGATAGCTGTCCATCAACTCTATTCGCTGCTTATTAGCGTTTTTTGGCTTTGTTTGGCCGAATGCTTTGTCGATGGTCACTTTCCTACCGTCCAGCATGGTACACGATAGTCCAAAGCACTTAGGCTCGCCTTCGTGATATGCGGAAAGGTAAGTCATGCACTTGTTAGCATAAGCAATGTCGTCACATGACTCGTAAAGCATCGGTCCAGGGGCAACATCCCCATTTCCTTCGGTGTTAAGATCTATCAATAATCTCAGCGCCGGACGGCGATCAATCGGAGGAACCGATGGTCGAAGATCGCGACCATCATCAGCGCCTGATTTATCGACATATAACGAAGACCATTTCAATCTATCACGGATACTGGCGATAGTTGCATAAAATGCGCCTTCAGCCTCTTCCATAACGTCAAGAAACTTATATATATCTTTGTCAGTAGAAAATCTGGCCATTAGGCGATATAAATCTTCTCTCCTTTTATCCGATCTGCTCATATCTTCTTCTAAAGATTCCATTCGGTCACGCCTTTGATTTGGCGGGATGTTCACGTCAGGCAAGCCGCCGTCGTCGAAAACGTGACTAGCTTCGAGCGCCTCCAGCAAATTTGTAAGGCGGGGCATGAGGAGCATCTTGGCGTCATGGACGTCCGAACGCCGGTCTTCATCAGCTAGATACTTTGTAAGATAGGGAACCCCGAAGGCCGTTGTGATGACCAGGATGTTGATGACGGCCGCAAACCAAGCTGCTGAAATCCCGCGCCTCGCCTCGTGGACTGCGACCCACGCTGCGGCGGCTTGAGCGTCTGACGAGTTCGGGAATAGGCTGGCCGAGCTTCTGGCTTCTCGCGCGATCGTTCTCTCGCGCAATTTCCGACGCTTTATTTTTCGATGAAACCACCATCTACGCAGCCTGCTCACCGCGTCCCCCACCATGCAGTTGCACTGCTCTAACACAGCGATGGCCCGCAAACCATCTCGGTGTTGGTTTCGGTCGGGTCACGCCGCAGTCATGCGTTTCAGATCGTGGCAGCCGACGTTTTGCTGCATTAACCAAACACAATCCGGCCAAGCGTCAATGGAGCGATCATGGGGCGCCCTCCTGACGGCCCGCTTCGTAACGTTCCACGGTAGCTTCTGTCAGAAGCAGACGTTCGCGCTGGCTGATCTAAACGGCCAACTATGGTCTAAGCAGTCCGTCCGCTTTGCGAAATCGCAGATAGTTACATCGATCAGAGCAGGGGGGCGCATTCGGCGGCAATCCACTCCTGTTCGCGATGCGGGCGAAGGCGCCCATTCGACCTTGCGGCCAGCAAGATACGTCGCTTTAATTGGCTGGCGATTCTTTGCTATCTAGACACGCTATAGCGATTGATCGTGCCAGCGCCGCTCGGGCAAGCGCAGAGCGACCGTCGCCCCGACGGCTTCCGCACTGTCGCCGCTCGCCATTTCGTAGGTGGCCGCCGGCATCGACCATCCTCCGTCCTGCCAATCGGCCAGCAAGCGCAGGTCGATCGGGATCGCGACGGTCGCCGACGCGCCGGCCGCAAGCTCCACGCGCCGATACCCGACGAGCCGCCGCATCGGTTTGCCCGCGCGCGACACGAGATACAATTGCGCGACTGTTGCGCCGGAACGCGGTCCGCGGTTCGTGACGGTCATGGTGGCCACGTTGCCCGCGATCACCGGTGCGGACGTCGCGAAGCGTGTGTAGGACAGCCCGAACCCAAACGGAAACGCAGCCTTGATTCCCTTGCGCGCATTCCAGCGATATCCGACATCGGAGCCCTCGATGTCGTAATCGGCGGTCAGCGTCATGTCGCCATGGGGCGGGTTACCAATGAAGTCGGGCTCGAGAACGTCGGCTCCGTCGATGGCCTTGCGCGGCAGTTGGTCGTCGCGCGCCGGAAAGGTGACCGGGAGGCGGCCTGACGGGTTCGTGCTGCCATACAAGACGGACGCGATCGCCTCACCGCCGCGCGCGCCGGGATACCAGGCCTCGATCACCGCCGCGGTTCGGTGCAGCCACGGCATCAGCACCGGGCCGCCGGTCTCCAGCACGACGATGGTGTTGGGGTTGGCTGCCGCAACCGCCTCGATCAGCGCATCCTGACCATTGGGCAGCGACATGTCGGGCTGATCGAGCCCTTCGGTCGACCATTGGGTCGCAAACACGATCGCGACATCGGCCTGCCGGGCCGCTGCCACTGCATCGGTCAGATAGCGTCCATCGCGGAAGCGGAAGCTCGTCTGCGGCGCCAGCGCCTTCAGCGCGTCGAGCGGAACCGAGCGGTGATACGATTGTGTGAGAATCGCGGCAAACGGTCCGGTACCACCGATCGGGATCGCGACCGCCGCGCCCCCCTGCCCCTGCACCTGGCTAGAGCCGCCGCCTGAAACGACGCCGGTATCTGCGAAACCGCCGATCACCGCGATCCGCTTCGCCGTCGCCGCAAGCGGAAGGGCGCCGCGTTCGTTGCGCAGCAGGACGATGCCCTGCCTGGCGACCATTTCGGCGATGCTGGCATTGGCCGCGATGTCGATCGGCGCCTGCGGTCGCGCTGGCACCTGGTCCAGCCGGTGTTGGTAGATCGAATACAGGACGCGACGGTTCATGTCGTCGAGCCGCTTCGCATAGCCCGCATCGGCCTTGGCCGCGGCGCCAAGCCGATCGCCGAAGAAGAGCGCGGGATCGAGTTGCGCTCCGGACTGCTGGTCCAACCCTTTGAGGGCTGCGTCCAGACCCGGCACCGCGCCCCAATCCGACATGACGAAGCCGCGATAGCCCCAGTCACGCTTGAGGACGGTGTTGAGCAACCAGTCGCTCGCACACGCCTGCTCGCCATTCACGCGGTTGTAGCCGCACATCACCGCGCCCGGATTGCCGATCTCCATCCCGATGCGGAAGGCCAGCAAGTCGCTCTCTCGGGCGGCAGCGTCCGAAATCTTGGAATCGACGAATTTGCGCCCGGTTTCCTGCCCGTTGAGCGCGAAATGCTTGATGGTGGACAGGATGCCGTTGGATTGAATACCCCGGATCGCGTGGCCCACAAGGCGACCGGCGAGCAAGGGATCTTCGCCCAGATACTCGAAATTGCGACCGTTGCGAGGATCCCGCATCAGGTTGACGCCGCCGGCGAGCAGGACGTTGAAGCCCTTGGCCTTGGCTTCGGCACCGATCATCCGGCCGCCTTGCTCGATCAGAGCATCGTTCCAGGTTGCCGCCATTGCCAGCCCGGAGGGGAGTGCGGTCGCGCCGTCCTTGCGCAGCCCCATGACATACGACACGCCAAGGCTCGCATCGGTCTCGCGCAGCGATGGCACGCCAAGCCGCGGTATGCCGGCAACGTAACCGGCACCGGGAATTGCACCGGCCGGCAGCGGTGGCGCGTTCGGGCCGAGCGGCAGCGGCATCATGCCGTGGGTGAGAACGGTCTTCTCGTCGGACCGCATCCGCTTCACCGTCGCCTCGGCCCGCGCCGCCGCGTCGGCGGGTGCTGGGTTGGCCGCGCGAGTCTGTGCGATTGCAGACGATGCGGTGACCGCACACACCGACGCCAGCAGGAAAGATCGCATCGTCTTCATCCTCAATCCCTCATGCTGCCGCGTCGATTGACCCCAGGCCTTCAAGATCGTGCCGTTCAGTGCGCACCAAACTTGCCGTCCAGCACAAGTCCGATCGTCCGGATCGCGGCCGACGTCCTTTGTGCATTCTGATAGCTGCCGCCATTGTTGATCGACGCCAGGAAATGCGTGTCGAACAGGTTTCGGGCGAACACCGCCGCGCTCCAGCGTCCGTCGGTCGATCGCACGCCAATCTGTCCGCCGGCGATTCCGTAGCCGCGTTGCGCGGTCAGGGCGTCACCGTTCGCGCTGAAATTGACCGAACTGCGATAATTGTAATTGCCCCGGATAAAGCCGGTCATCGCATCTGACAGGGGCGCGTCGTAGCTGGCGGTCAACGAATAGGTGAATTTCGGCGAGTTCGGCAGGACCTGCCCGGTCGTGTTGAAGAAGCGCGTGGCCGGCACCGTCGTGCTGGTGCCCGGGATCGTCGTGCTCAAGAAACATCCCGGCTGGGTCGGATAGTTGCAGGTCCCGTTGGGGAAGTCGGCGAACTTGGCGTCGATGTAGGCGGCATTGCCACCGATCGTCAGGCGGGCGGTGGGTCGCACGGAAAAATCCATTTCAACGCCGCGCGTCCGCACCTTGCCGGCATTGGCGATCTGCAGAATGGCAAGATTGGTGCCGTTGAAAATGAACGGTGTCGCGACCTGCGTCTGGAAATCCTTGATGTCGGTCGTGAACAGATCGATGTTGAACACCAGCTTACGGTTGAACCATGTCGATTTTAAGCCGATTTCGTAGCTGGTCGGAATTTCCGGTCGCGAAAACAGCGGCTGTCCGAGCGAATACCCGCTGACCAGCCCGATGCCGGGCCCCTTATACCCGCGTGCGTTGGTCGCATACACCATTGCAGCGCGGGAGAATTTGTACTGCGCGCCTACGCGGTAGGAGAAATTGTTCGCCTTGCGGTTGCTCGGATACGTATCCTTGTTGAACGACAGCGGCGGCGCGCCCGGAAAAGGCGCATCGCTGCTCGAGACCAAGGTGCGGTCGTAACTGACCAGCGTTATGTCGTCATGCGTGTAGCGCCCGCCGGCAATCAGCGTCAGCTTGGGGGTAACGTTGATGTTCGCTTGCCCGAAGACCGCATAATTCAGCGTCTGAATATCCGGCTGTGCCTTTCGGCTGAAGATTGTCGTCGCCGCCGGCAAGGCGAGTTGCCCCTGCTGGGGATAGGCAGCCTTCAGGTTCTGATTGAAGTAATAGAGGCCGGTGACATAATCCACCAAACCGCCCTTTGGCGAAGCGAGCCGGAGCTCCTGGGTCAATTGCTGCTGGCGTTCGTCCGCGCCATTGACTGGAAAAACAGGCGTGTCGGTGAAGCCGGTGTCGGTATTGTCGTGGAGGACCCAACGCCGGTAGGCGCTGATCGAGGTCAGCGTATAATCACCGAACGACTTGTTGATCTCGAGCGACGAACCCCATTGCGTCATGTTCTCGTAGACCGCGCCACCGACATTGGTCTGGTCATTAGTGTAGCTCGGCACGATATTGTAGGCGGCGAGCCGCGACACGACATAGGTGTTTGGCGCAGCGCCAACCGTTCCAATGATCACCGACTGGCAACAGGCAGAGGTGTGGCGCGCCCAGTCGCCGGCCAACAGCACGGTTAGATCATCGGTCGGACTGTATAGTAGCTTGCCACGGAAGCCGCCCTCGGTGACGCCGCCCAACTTCTGTCCGGTGAAAACGTTGTCGATGAAGCCGTCGCGGTGGTTGAGATAGCCGTTCATCCGGAGCGCGAGATTGCTCGTCAGCGGAGTGTTGACGATCGCGTTCAGCTTCGATTCGTTATCCGTACCGTACGAGACCCGCCCTTCTGCGGAGAAGTTCGGGGTCGGGTTGCGCGTCGTGATACTAACTACGCCGGCAGAGCCGCCCTTGCCGAACAGCATCCCCTGCGGCCCCCGCAGGATATCCACCTGCGCGATGTCAGAAAGATCGCCAGTGCCCATTCCAGGGCGCCCCAGCACCACGCCATCGACGACGACGCTCACGCTTTGTTCGGTGCCATCGGCGAACGCGAAGGTACCCACCCCCCGTACCGCAAATCCCTCGCCGCGTACGTTGTTCGATTCGGCGAACTGGACGCTTGGCGCCAGAAAGCGAATGTCGGTGATGTTGGTTAGGTTGGCAGCCTTCAGCGTGTCGCCGCTGACCGAGCTGATCGCGACGGGGACATCCTGCAATCGCTCGCTGCGCTTTTGCGCAGTGACGACGATATCGGCGTCACTCATATTCGGCGCTGGCTGGCTCTGTGCGCTTGCAGGCGATGCGAGCCCAAAGGCGCCCAGCGAAATCGAAGCTAGCAGCAAGCACTTCATGATGTTTCCCCTCCTCGCGGCCCACTACGTCCACCGCGTGTTCAGGGGGCGTGTTCGCGCTCCAAAACACTCGCTCTTCGGCGATATACGGAAACGGAGAGTTACGGCCATTACTGCATACCGTTATCCGGCATACGGTAGTTTTGGTATTTCATGACAAGAACGACGTCAAACGATTTTTCGCGCTCTGTATGCGAGACCGTGCATACCAGCCCGGACGGCATACACGCCTCACGACCCCGGCTAAACCAGGTGCCTCCGGATGATGGAAAACACAGACGGGCACAGCGGGCATCCGCTGCCGGTATGGAACGTCGCGATCAGCGCACCATGGGGAACCAACCGCTCATCAGTCGCCGTTTTTCCGCACGAAGCCGGCGACGGCCTCGTCTAGGAGTCGGAACAGGCCTGCTGTCTGGCCGTGAATCGTTCAAGGGCGATCGCGGCGTTGCCCATGTGCGCGCGCATGCAGCGCGCCGCCTCTTCACCGTCACCGCGCATGATCGCCGTCATCACCGCGCCATGTTCCGCCCGCGAAAGGCTGGGGCGCCCCTCCTCGCGCAGCTGCGTCCGGCGGAAAGCCGCCATGCGCTCGCGCAGGGCCGTCGCTTGCTCGGCAATGAAGGCATTGTGCGTGCCATCGTAGATGATCTGGTGGAAATTCCAGTTCATCCGATCATAGGCGTCGAAATCATTTGCCGCGACCATCACCTCGGATTCGTCGTGCAGCAGCGACAATCGGCTGCGTTCGAGCGGAGACATGCGGTAGGTCGCCAGCCGCACGCACATCGCCTCAATCTCCGCTGCCATTTCGAACATGTCGACGATCCGCTGGGCGGTGAAGCCGGCTACGATCGCCCCGCGGCGGGGCCGCATGGCGACAAGGCCTACCGCGGCCAGTTGGCGGATGGCTTCGCGCACGGGGGTTCGCGAAGCGCCGAACCGATCGCCGATCTGCTGTTCGTCCAAGGTCATCCCGGATGGCATCGTACCGGCCGTAATCTCATCGGCCAGCGCAACCCGGATCCGTTCCGACAGTAAGAGATTGGGAACTTCACCGATTGTGGCCATGACCAAAGTTTGCATGCAGTCCTTCCCTTGGCAAGTCATCGCGCATACACTCGCCTAGATTTCCGCTGAAATTTATGCGCCGCGACGCCGTCCGTGCTAAGGCGATGTATCATTGCGAGGGGCTTGATGGAGCAGGATCTGTTTTCGGTCTTTCGGCAGCGCGCCGATGCCGCGCCGAGTGCACCGTTTCTGCTGCTGCCCGATGGAACGGCGATTTCGTACGCCGAAGCGTGCGAGCGCAGCCTGCGGATGGCGACCCTGTTCCGCCGCCTCGGCGTCTGCTTCGGGGATCGCGTCGCGATCCAGGTCGAAAAGAGCGCGGATGCCCTGCTGACGTATCTCGCGACGGCGCGGATCGGGGCGGTCTATCTGCCGCTGAATACCGGTTACACCCCGGCTGAGCTGCGCTTCTTCCTCGCCGATGCAGAGCCCGCGCTGCTGATCCACCGGCCCGAGGACGAGGCGGCGATGGCGGCGCTGTGCGCCGATATCGGGGTGCCGCAACGGCTTACGCTGGGCGCCGACGGCGCCGGCACCTTGCTGACCGGTGCCGCTGCCGAGACGGCACCTGGCGAGGATCGGGCGGTATCCGAGAACGATCTCGCCGCGATCCTCTACACCTCGGGGACGACCGGGCGCTCGAAGGGCGCGATGCTGACCCACGCGAATCTCGCGTCCAATGCCGCGACGCTCGCCGCCGCCTGGCGCTTCACATCGCACGACCGATTGTTGCACGCCCTCCCCATCTTCCACACCCACGGTCTGTTCGTCGCGACGAACGTCACGATCATGGCTGGGAGCGCGATGATCTTCCTGCCCCGGTTCGATGTGACAGACCTGATCCGGCTGATGCCGGGCGCGACCACGCTGATGGGCGTGCCGACCTTTTACAGCCGCCTGCTGGCGGACCCTGCCTTCACGCGCGAGCGTGTTGCCGGAATGCGGCTGTTTGTTTCCGGATCGGCGCCGCTGTCCGCCGAGACGCACCAGGCCTTTTCCGCGCGGACCGGGCACGCCATCCTCGAGCGATACGGCATGACGGAAACCAACATGAATACGTCGAACCCCTATGATGGGGATCGGGTACCCGGCAGCGTCGGGTTCCCGCTGCCCGGCGTGGAGCTGCGCATCACCGACCCGGCCACCGCGACCACCTTGCCGCAGGGCGAACCGGGCATGATCGAGGTCCGCGGGCGCAACGTGTTCAAGGGCTATTGGCGGCTGCCGGAAAAGACGGCCGAGGAACTGCGCGACGATGGCTTCTTCATCACGGGCGACCTGGGGGTGGTCGACGACCGCGGCTATGTCCGGATTGTCGGTCGCGCCAAGGATCTCATCATCTGCGGCGGCTTCAATATCTATCCGGCAGAGATCGAGGCGCTGCTCGACGCCGTGCCCGGTATCGCCGAAAGTGCGGTGATCGGTATCCCACATCCCGACATGGGCGAAGGCGTGGTCGCGGTGGTGCAGTCCAGCCGCGCCGATCTGGACGAGGCTGCCGTGCTCGCGGCGCTGGAGGGGCAGGTCGCCCGGTTCAAGCAGCCGCGGCGGGTGATCTTCGTGCCCGAACTGCCGCGCAACACGATGGGCAAGGTCCAGAAAAAGCAGTTACGCGAGGCCTATGCCGATCTGTTCCAGGCGGCGGAGACAGTACAATGATGCACCTCGATCGGCGGGGTTTCCTCGCGCTCGCCACGATGACGGCATTGGCCGCTGCGGCGGAACCGCTCGGCGCGGCGGCACCCGACGGGCTGGTCGTGACCACCCGTCAAGGGCGGGTGCGCGGTCGCGCGGTCGAGGGCATCCGGGTGTTCACCGGCATCCCCTATGGCCAGGCGCAGCGCTTCGCCGCGCCGCTCGCCTTGCGCCCGTGGCGCGACGTGTACGACGCCACGCGCCCCGCCGCGGTCGCCCCGCAACTGCCGGGAATGGCGAAATTCGAGGGCGCGATGTCCGAGGATTGCTTGCAGCTCAATGTCTGGGCGCCGGCCACGCCTGGGTCGTATCCGGTGCTGGTCTACATCCACGGCGGTGGCAACGAAACCGGCTGGAGCGGCGACCAGGGGACGGCCGGCGATCGGTTCGCGGCGCATGGCGTGATTTGTGTCACGATGAACTATCGCATCGGGGCGTTCGGTTTTCTCGAGACTGGCGGCCTGCTCGGCCGCGCTTATGCCGGCAGCGCCAACAACGGCATGCGCGACGTGATCCTCGCCTTGCGCTGGGTCCGCGCCAACATCGCCGCGTTCGGCGGTGACCCGACGCGCGTGACGCTCGCGGGTGAATCGGCGGGCGGCAAGAATGTCGGCACGCTGATGGGCATGCCGGCCGCGGACGGGCTGTATGCGCGCACCGCATTGTTCAGCGGCGGCGCACAGACGGTGCATACATCGACCGAGGCGCAGGCCTTCGCCCGCCTGTTTGCGGACAAGCTCGGCGGTGCCGACCGCCTGGCGACGGCACCCGTCGCGGCCATGCTGGCCGCACAGGCGGCGGCGCGAGCGGCCTGGCCGCGCAATTTTCCGTTCCGGCCGATGGTCGACGGACGCGACCTACCCGACGTCCCGCTCGCGCGGATCCGCGCCGGACGTGCTCCGCGCGTCCCGATGCTGATCGGCAGCAATGCCGATGAGAGCCGGTTGTTCCTGCCCGCCGCCGCCGCGCAGAGCCCGTTTCGCGAGCAAAGCCTGTCGAACGAGACCCTGGCGCGGATGACCGCGCTCGATGGCGCCTATACGCGCGCCTTCCCCGACCTGTCGGTCGCCGAGCGGCACTGGCGGCTGCTCACTGCCGAGGAATATGGCATGCCCTGCCAGCGGATCGCCGAGGGGCATTCCGGATCCGGCGGCGCAGTGTATCGCTATCGCTGGACCTATCCTGCAGCGGGCGGTCCGTTCGCGGGGCGCAGCCCGCACGTCATCGACGTGCCCTTCACCTTCGATCATGTGCAGACGTCGGCCTTCGCGGGGTTTTTCGGGCTGACCGCGGCAGACCAGCCGATGGCGGACGCGGTCCACCAGGCGATGGTCCGGTTTGTGCGCGACGGGCAACCCGTTGCCGCTGGCCTGCCCGCCTGGCAGCGATATGACGCCAAGGCGCGGCAGACCATGATGCTTGCCCGCACGCCGGCCACGCTCAGTGACCCAGACCGGGTCGAGCGCCTGATCTGGACCGAGTGACCTAACCGCTCACCCGGCCCAAAACGCTGCCGGCGGCGAGCAGGGCGCGCACAGCGGGTGCGGCAGCGACCGAGCGCTGCCGCGCATAAGCATCGCGTTTCTTTTCGAGCGCGGGCAAATCATAGGCGTAATTGAGCATCCGCCCATCGTATCGCGCCATGCCGCGCGCACTGGTGTCGCCGAGCCAAGAGCACCGATCGATCCGGGCGCCCTTGCCGATATGGAAGCACGCCACCGGATCGAGCAGCGCACTGCGCGAATCGCGTTCGGTCAACATGTAGCGCGCGGCGAGCATCATCCGTCGCCGCTCGGCTGGATGATCTGCGGACCAGCTTTGATCAGGCGTGCCATCGGCAAGCGCGCGATGTTATCGATCAGCGAGGCTTCGAGCGCCGCCGCATCGTCCCCCGCGTCCATGACGGCGCACGGAAGCGGTTCGATTTCGCCGCCCTCGGCGGCGACCGCCAGCGCCGCATGATAGCGCCGCTTGCCCGCCACGATCTCGTAGCTGTCAGGGCTACCGTTGGATCACGCGCGAACGAGGATCATGCCATGACCGCCGATGCCCCCGACCGCATTCTTCCCCTCAGGTACCTATCGCCGCTCGCTGCGTCGGATGGCGCGAATCCGCGGTCATGGTCTGGCTGTGTAATCCGATGTTTTACAGCATCGAGCGAAGGTAACTGAAAATTCCCTGAGGGGCTTAGTGCACCACTGGTGACATCGGACACAACCATCGCCCCCCAACCTTCGTCTTCCTAAAGGATCACCTTCACGCCACTTTGAAGGTCCGCAGCTGAGACATTCCGGTCTTTCGAACCAGCCGCCTTGGACGGCGGCTTCGGCCAGAAGCGGTCATCCCGGATGACGCGATTTAAAACCCGTGTACGCGAAGAATTGGTGGAATAGGCACCGGCAATCTTTTTAGGGTTCGCATAGTTATGATCGGCCCCTCACTGGTGTCGCAACCGTTTGGTTTTGACCCTTGGGGCGGTCGAGTAACTCTTAGCCTTAGGAGCTATTCGGCCAAACGTTCGATGATAGGGCAATCGGGGCGATCATTTCCGTGACAGGACTGAGCAAGTTCAGTGAGTGATCGGCGCATTGCTTCCAAGGCGCGGACCTTGCGGCCCAGTTCGGCAGCGCGCGATTGGGCGAGGGCCTTTACTTCGGCGCTCGACCGCGCGCGATCCGACCAGAGTCCCAGCAGCGTGCGGATTTCCTCGATCGGGAACCCCAGGTCGCGCGCGTTGGCGATAAAGCGCAGCCGATGAATGTCGGCATCCGAGTAGTCACGGTAGCTCCCGCGCCGGGGCGGCGCGGGCACCAAACCGATTTTCTCGTAATGGCGAATCATGCGCTGCGAGACGCCGCTGGCATCCGATGCCGCCCCGATGTTCATAGCTTCACCGTGTTCAACCGCAGCGCGTTGAGGACTACGGTGAGGGACGAGAGCGCCATCGCCGCGCCAGCCAGCATCGGCGAGAGCAAAATGCCAGCCACGGGGTAGAGCACCCCGGCCGCGACGGGCACGCCGATCCCGTTGAACAAGAACGAGAAGAACAGGTTCTGGCGGATATTCCGCATCGTCGCGTGCGCGAGCTTGCGGGCACGCACGATCGCCGAGAGATCGCCGCGCGTGAGCGTTATGCCGGCGCTTTCGATCGCGACGTCTGTTCCCGTGCCCATCGCGAGGCCCACATCAGCAGCCGCCAGAGCGGGCGCATCATTGATTCCGTCGCCGGCCATCGCGACCTTGGCACCGCTCGCCTTCAGCTCACCGATGATACGCGCCTTGTCTTCCGGGCGCAGACCGGCGCGCACGTCGTCGAGTCCGCCGACAGCGCGGCCGACCGCATCGGCAGTCGTCTGATTGTCACCGGTCAGCATAATGACGCGGAGGCCCTGCTGGCGGAGTGCGGCAATTGCCTCTCCGGCGTTGGCGCGCACCGGATCGGCGACCGCGAGCAAGCCGGCAAGAGCGCCGTCGATCGCCACCAAGATTACGCCTGCACCCTCGCCACGATGACGATCGGCATCGGCATCGAGCGCCTTGGGATCAGCACCAATCCGGATCATTTGCTCGGCGTTCCCGATCACGACCGATCGGCCATTGACCTTGGCGCTGACCCCTAGACCGGTTTGCGAGGCGAAGTCCGTGACCGTGCCGAGCTGCAATTCTCGATCCTTGGCGGCAACGACGATCGCGTGCGCGAGCGGGTGTTCCGATTGCCCTTCGACGGCCGCTGCAACCGCTAGCATGTCGTTCTCCACGACGGAGCCGATCGTCTGGACGGCGATGAGCTTGGGCTTGCCTTCCGTGAGCGTGCCCGTCTTGTCGATGACCAGTGTATCGACTTTCTCTAGCCCCTGTAGCGCTTCCGCGTTCTTCACCAGAACGCCGGCCTGAGCCCCGCGACCCGTCCCGACCATGATCGACATGGGCGTAGCGAGACCCAGCGCGCAGGGGCAGGCGATGACGAGCACGGCAATGGCATTGAGCATGGCGTGGCCCATGCGCGGCTCAGGACCGACCAGCGACCAGACCACGAACGTCGCGATAGAAACCAGCACGACCAACGGCACGAACCAGCCAGACACCTGATCGGCAACAGCTTGGATCGGGGCACGGCTGCGCTGCGCGTCCGCGACCATGCGGACGATCCGCGCCAGCATCGTATCCGAGCCGACCGCGCGGGCTTCCATGACCAGGCTACCCGTGCCGTTCACCGTTCCCCCGGTGACGGCAGCCTCGACTTCCTTGAGGACAGGGGCAGGCTCGCCGGTGAGCATGGATTCATCGACCGAGGAGCGTCCCTCGACCACCACGCCGTCAACCGGGATCGCATCCCCGGGACGAACGCGTAGCCGATCACCGGCCGCCACGTCGGCAAGGCTGACTTCCTCCTCGGACCCATCCGATCGCACCCGGCGCGCCGTCTTGGGGGCAAGATCCATGAGGGCGCGGATCGCGCGCCCGGTCGCCGCTCTGGCACGCAGTTCAAGGACCTGTCCGAGCAGCACCAGCGCCACCACTACCCCGGCCGCCTCGTAATAGACCGGCACTACGCCCCCGTGCATTCTGAAGGTCGGGGGGAAAATGCCGGGCGCGACCGTCGCGGCCAGGCTGTAGAGGAAGGCGGCACCGACCCCGATCGAGATCAGCGTGAACATGTTGAGATGGCGGGTGCGAAGCGAAGTCCATCCCCGCTGGAAAAACGGCCCGCCCGCCCACAACACGATCGGCGCAGTGAGCGCGAGCTGTACCCAAGGCGATACGGCAGGACTGACGACATGGACGCCGAGCATTTCGACGACCATCGAGATCGCCAGCAGCGGCACGGCGAGCACGCCCGCCACCCACAGCCGACGCGTGAAATCGACCAGCTCGGGATTAGGCCCATCATCGAGCGACGGTTCTTCCGGTTCGAGCGCCATGCCGCAAATCGGACACGTCCCCGGTCCCTCCTGACGGATTTGCGGGTGCATGGGACACGTCCAGATAGCGCCCGGCGTCGCCGTTGGTTCAGGCTTCTGCTTGTCGCCGAGATAGGCGTCAGGGTTGGCAACGAATTTTGTCCGGCACCCGGCGCTGCAAAAGTGATAGGTTTGGTCGGCGTGCTCGGCATGATGCGCCGTTTTTGCCGGATCGACCGTCATCCCGCACACCGGGTCCGTAACGGTCGCTGCGCCTTGAGAGACTTTGCCGCCAGCGCAGCAACATCTAGCCTCAGAGTGATGCTCGTCGTTTTTGGCCGTCTCAGGAGGCCCCTCAGCCGCTCCACCCGAGCAGCTGGCCGCTGGCGCGGGAGAGACATTCGCGGCCGCAGGTTCAGCGGTACTCTGCCCGGAACAGCCGCACCCGCTGGCTTGAGGCGTATGGGAATGAGGGTCGTTCATGGCGTGAAACTCCTTCTACCCGGGGGCATGTAGGGTCTGACATCGTGTCAAGGTCAAGCCTGCCTACTCAGTCTCTGCCCGGCCGGAGCCGATTGTTGGGCCGCCCTGTTTTATCAAGCACGAGCAACAGGGCGGACTTCCGATTCATCATGTAACCAAATCGATGATCTCGCGAAGAAGACTTGGCCGATTGACAGGTTGAGAGGCGCCCCGCAGGAAGTGAATGTGAAGCGCCTGTTCCTTTTCCTGATGCTGATCGGCGTGATGGTCGGGCTGGCTGTGCAGCAGCCGGCTCAGGCGCTTGCCGCGCCTGCAGGTGCGATGGACATGGCAGCGATGGCAACCAGCGACATGGCATCCATGCCGGACTGCATGTCAGCGGCGGAGAAGAACGCAGCCCACAAGCCGTGCAAGTGCGGCTTGGCCGGCTGCATCGCCATGATGGCGTCGGGCGGACCGATGATGCTGTCCGACGCATCGATGGTTCTCCAGGCTGCGGCCCGCTCCGATCGTGACGAGCAGATCGGTATCTTCGCAGCCTTACGGGGCCGTTCGACCGCTCCGGAACCAGAACCGCCTTCAATCCTGATCTGATTTCAAGTCCGCGCGCGTGCCCGTCACGCGACCCGGCGCGCATGCGCCGGGTACGACGCGATGTGAACTCTAGGATCAGGACATGACGAAATGCGAACCCCCTTACGCCGCCGCGCGTCGCGCGCGCTGGTATGGCTCGCGCTCGCGTCGGTCAGTATGCCGGCGATTGCCGGACCGCTGACCTTCGACGCGGCACTGCAAAAAGCCGCTGCCGACGCGCCGTCCATCAAGGCGAAGTCGCTCGGCGCTGATGCTATGCGTTCCGCGCGAAGCGCCGCAGGACAGTTGCCCGATCCGAAGCTCGCGCTCGGGATCGACAGCTTTCCGATCTCAGGACCGCTCGCGTTCGCGCCGCAGCGCGATAACTTCACCTGGGCGCGCGTCGGTGTCTCGCAGGACATTCCCAATCTCGTCAAGCGTCGCGCGCAACGTGGTCGCGCCGAGGCAGACATCGGCGTCGCCGACGCAGAAACCGGCGTGGAGGCGCGCATCGTCAAGGTCCAGGCCGCGGTTGCCTGGATCAGTCTCGCTTATGCCGAGCGGCGCCTTACGGCGCTCGACACGGTACTCCAACGGCTCGACCGCTTCGTCAAAGCGTCGCCAGGTGCGGTCGCGTCGGGGGCATCGCGGCCAGCACAGGTGCTCGCCGGGCGCGAAGCCGTTGCGAAATTACAGGACCGTCGCGACGAGCTAGTGTCGATGGTCGGCCGCGCACGTGCCGACCTCACGCGCTGGACGGGCGAAGCCGACCCCGACATCGCAGGTCCGATCCCGGACTTCACGGTAGAGCCTGCGCGCCTGCGCGCGTCGCTTCGCGAGCATCCGACGCTGGTGTTGGCCGGTGCCACGATCGGTCGCGCGGATGCCGACCTCCGCATCGCCGAGGCCGAACGGCGTTCCGATTTCGGCGTCGATCTGTCCTACCAACGCCGCGATCCCCGGTTCGGCGATTACGTGTCTGCCGGGGTTACGATCGGCCTGCCGTTGTTCAAAAAGCGGCGTCAGGAACCGTTGATCGCGGCCCGCGCTGCCGATGCCAACAGTGCACGCGCCGGCGCAGATGCCAGTTTGCGCGAACTGACCGCCGATCTCGAAGCAGGTCTTGCCGATCACGCGATGCACCACGCGCAATGGTCGCGCGCTCGGGACGTGCTGGAGCCGCTCGCCGAGCAGCGGGTGACGCTCGAGACCGGCAGTTACAGCGCCGGGCGCGCCACGCTCACCGACATCGCCGACGCGCATGCCGCGCTTGCCGACGCGGTCCTCACCACGCTCGATCGCAGAGCGACTGTCGCCGCGGATGGCGCGCGGCTCATTCTCCTGTTCGGGAGCGCGGACCAATGACCACGTCACTTCAACGGTCGCAGATCGCTGCGACGCTTGCCGCTGTCGCCCTCGTCGCGGGCGCTGGAGGCTATTATCTGGCTGGAACGCGCAATGGGACACCTGCCGCCGGGACGCCGGATACTCCTCGCAAGCCGCTCTATTATTACGACCCGATGGTGCCGCAGGAGCATTACGACAATCCGGATACCCTGTCGTCGATGGGTATGAAGACGGTCCCCAAATATGCCGACACGAATAGGGGCCCGACGGCAAAGCCAGGTGTCACGGTCGACCCTTCGGCGATGCAGAATCTCGGCATCCGGTTTGCGACCGCGACGACCGGCACGTTGGCCGGCACGCTCGATGTGACCGGCGCGATCGACTTCAACCAGCGCGACATCGCAATCGTGCAGGCACGTGCCGCAGGCTTTATCCAGCGGGTCTATGGCCACGCACCGGGCGACATAATCCGTGCCGGGGCGCCGATTGCCGACGTGTTTGTCCCCGAATGGGCCGGCGCGCAGGGCGAATATGAAGCGGTGTGCAAAACCGGCGACCCGTCCTTGATCGCTGCTGCACGCCAGCGTCTGCGACTGATCGGCATTCCGGGCGGCGTGGCGGGCGGGCGTGGGATGACCACCATCCGCAGCCCGATCGGGGGCGTTATTCAGACACTCGATGCCCGCGCCGGCGTCACGCTCGCACCCGGCCAGACGCTCGCGCAAGTCAACGGCCTCGGCACGGTCTGGTTGAACGCTGCGGTGCCGGAAGTGCGCGCGAGCGCTGTCCAAGTCGGGCAGACGGCGACGGCCGATCTGGCGGGGTTCCCCGGTGAGCGTTTTACCGGCCGCGTCATTGCCATCTTGCCGACGACGCAGGCGGACAGCCGAACACTGACGGTACGGATCGATCTGCGTAACCCGGGTGGTCGCCTGCGCCCCGGCATGTTCGCGACCGTCCATCTAGGCGGCACGTCCGACACCGCGCTGCTGGTGCCGACCGAAGCCGTAATCCGCACCGGCAAGCGCACGCTCGTCATGCTCGCCGACGTCAAGGGTCATTTCCGACCGGCCGAGGTCCGTATCGGGCGCGAGGCGAGCGGTCAGACCGAAATCCTCGCAGGACTGGCGGCAGGGGAGAAGGTCGTCGCATCGGGCCAGTTCCTGCTCGACAGCGAGGCGAGCCTGACCGGCATCGCCGCGCGCCCGATCACGGGGGACACGAAGTGATCGCGCGGATCATCGAGGCGTCCGTCAAGGCGCGCGTCCTCGTCCTGCTCGCAGCCCTCGCGCTGATCGTCGTCGGGGTGGGCGCGTTGCGCTCGACCGCGGTCGATGCGCTGCCCGACCTGTCCGACGTTCAGGTCATCATCCGCACCACCTATCCGGGCCAGGCTCCGCAGATTGTCGAGAACCAGGTCACGTATCCGCTCGCGACGACGATGCTGTCCGTGCCGGGCGCGCGCGTGGTGCGCGGCTATTCGTTCGTCGGTGACAGCTTCGTCTATGTCCTGTTCGACGACGCGACCGATCTCTATTGGGCGCGCAGCCGGGTCCTCGAATATCTGAGCCAGGTGCAAAGCCGCCTGCCCGAGGGTGCAAAGGCATCGCTCGGCCCGGATGCTACCGGGGTGGGCTGGGTCTATGAATATGCGCTGGTCGACCGAACCGGGCGTCATGACCTCGCACAGCTCCGCAGCATCCAAGACTGGTTCCTGCGCTACGAATTGAAGACCGTGCCGGGGGTCGCCGAGGTCGCGAGCATCGGCGGCATGGTGAAAGAGTATCAGGTCGTCCTCGATCCGCAGAAATTGGCCGCTTACGGCATCACCCACGAGGCGGTGACCGAGGCACTGAAGCGCGGCAATCAGGAGAGCGGCGGATCGGTCCTCGAGATGGCCGAGGCCGAATATATCGTCCGCGCGACCGGCTATCTGAAGACACTCGACGATTTCCGCAGCGTGCCGCTCAAGACGGTTGGCGGCGTGCCCGTGACACTCGGCGACGTCGCCACGGTTCAGATCGGTCCGGAAATGCGGCGCGGGTTGGCAGAGCTCAATGGCGAGGGTGAGGTTGCAGGCGGCGTCATCGTGATGCGCCAAGGCAAGAACGCGCGCGAGGTGATCGACGGGGTACGCACTAGGCTCGAGGAATTGAAGAAGAGCCTGCCACCCGGCGTGGAGGTCGTCACCACCTATGACCGCTCGGGCCTGATCGATCGGGCGGTCGACAATTTGCGCAGTAAGCTGATTGAGGAGTTCATCGTCGTGGCGCTCGTCTGCGCGCTGTTCCTCTGGCACGTTCGATCGGCGCTGGTCGCCATTCTCACGCTCCCGCTCGGTATCCTCATCGCCTTCATTGCGATGCGCGTCCAGGGACTGAACGCCAATATCCTCTCGCTGGGCGGCATCGCCATCGCCATCGGCGCAATGGTTGATGCGGCCGTCGTCATGATCGAAAACGCGCACAAGCATCTCGAACATTGGGCGCACGATCATCCGGACGAGACGTTGGCGGGTGCCGAGCGCTGGCGCGTGATCACCGCCGCAGCGGTCGAGGTCGGCCCGGCGCTGTTCCTCAGCCTTCTCATCATCACCTTCTCGTTCGTGCCAATCTTCTCGCTCCAGGGCCAGGAGGGGCGGCTCTTCGCGCCCCTCGCCTTCACCAAAACCTATGCGATGGCAGGTGCAGCAATCCTGTCGATCACGCTGATCCCGGTGCTGATGGGGTTGCTGATCCGCGGCCGCATCCCGTCCGAGAATGCCAATCCGATCAATCGCGTCCTCACCCGCATCTACCGTCCCGCGCTCGACTGGGTACTGGCGCGGCCGAAGCAGGCGCTGGTCATTGCCGGCCTCGTGTTTGCGACCAGCCTCTGGCCGATCAGTCAGCTTGGCGGCGAGTTCATCCCGCAGATGAACGAGGGCGACCTGCTTTATATGCCTTCCGCGCTGCCCGGCATCTCGACCGGCAAGGCCGGCCAGCTTCTCCAGCTCACCGACCGGCTGATCAAGACCGTACCCGAAGTGGAAAGTGTGTTCGGCAAGGCCGGTCGCGCCGATACCGCGACCGACCCTGCCCCGCTCGAAATGTTCGAGACGACGATCCGCTTCAAGCCCAAGGATCAGTGGCGCGCGGGCATGACGCAGGAAAAATTGATCGATCAGCTCGACAAGGCGGTGAAGGTGCCGGGCCTCGCCAATTTCTGGATTCCGCCGATCCGTAACCGGATCGAGATGCTGTCGACCGGCATCAAGAGTCCGATCGGGATCAAGGTGGCAGGGGCGAACCTCGCCGAGATCGACGCGGCCGCGCGCGATATCGAACAGGTCGCGAAGACCGTGCCTGGGGTGGGGTCTGCGCTCGCCGAACGGCTCACCGGCGGGCGGTATATCGATGTCGATATCAACCGGGCCGCTGCGGCACGCTATGGTCTCAACGTCGCCGACGTGCAGTCGATCGTGTCGGGCGCGATCGGCGGCGAGACGATCGGCCAGACCGTCGAAGGGCTCGCGCGTTATCCGATCAGCGTGCGTTATCCGCGCGAGCTGCGCGATAGCATCGAGGGCTTGCGCAACCTGGCCGTGCTGACGCCGGCAGGGCAGCAGATCACGCTCGGCACCGTCGCCGACGTTCGCATCACCGATGGACCGCCGATGCTACGCAGCGAGAACGGCCGACCGGTGACCTGGATCTACATCGACGGGCGCGGCGCGCCGCTCACCACCATCGTTCGTGATCTGCAGAACGCGATCGCCGCCAAGGTGAAACTGCCGCCCGGCGTCAGCGTCACCTATACTGGCCAGTTCGAGTATCTGCAGCGCGCGGTCGAGCGATTGAAGATCGTCGTTCCGGCGACTTTGGTCATCATCTTCCTGCTGCTCTACGCGACCTTTCGCCGACTCGATGAAGCCGCGCTGGTGATGGGCACGCTCCCGTTCGCGCTCACCGGCGGTCTATGGCTGCTTTATCTGCTCGGCTACAACCAATCGGTCGCGACCGGTGTCGGGTTCATCGCGCTCGCCGGTGTCTCAGCGGAGTTCGGCGTGGTGATGCTGATCTACCTCAAGCACGCGCTGGATGCCCGCGGTCCCACACCGGACGATGCCGAGGTCGAGGCTGCGGTGCGCGAAGGCGCCCTCCTTCGCGTCCGGCCCAAGGCGATGACGGTCGCGGTGATCCTGGCCGGTCTGTTTCCGATCCTGATCGGTACAGGCACCGGCTCCGAAGTGATGAGCCGGATCGCGGCTCCCATGATCGGGGGCATGCTAACCGCACCCTTGCTCTCGATGCTGGTACTGCCGGCAGCGTTCCTGCTGCTGCGGCGCTCCCGGCGATCGTCTCACCCTTCGACCCCAGTCTCACCGCTGCAAAGGAATACGCTATGAAGAAGACCCTGTTGGCATTCGCCGTCCTCGCGGGCCTCACAACGACCACAACATCGGCGCAGTCGAGCGCTTCCATGCAGGTCATGCCGATGAAGGGGGCCGTGAAGGTCGGTCGTGGCAGTGGCGTCGTGACCGCGCTCGATCCCAAGGCCGCCAAGGTGACGATCCAGCATGGGCCGATCGCGGCACTGGGCTGGCCTGCGATGACGATGGCGTTCACGGCAATCCCACCGGCACTGCTCAAGACCGTGAAAGTCGGACAGCGGGTCGACTTTGCCATGAGGATGCGCGGTTCCGTGGCGGAGGTCACAGCTATCCGACCGCGTTGAGCCGGTGTCAAATAATCGAGGGCCTGGGCCAAGGCGCCGCCGGACAGGTCATGAATTTCGGGCGGCTGCTCTTGTCCGATCCTGACGTTCGCTACGACGCCATTGAACGTCGTGGTTTGGTCGACACCCGCCGGTCCATTCAGGTCCGCTGAACGAAAGCGTCATTACCGTCCGTTCGTCCTGCCTGTCGCCTAACGGCCAAATACTGCTGTTGGAAAATTCGAATCCGGCAAAGGGCGGACCGGTGAGCCCTGATGCTCGGGGAATTCGACGCCTGCTCCATCGCCTGCCAGGGGCGAGGGTTCCGCGGATGCCCCGTCGATTCGGGATGGGAGCGCTTCACCGGACAAGATTAGATTACCGCCAACGCCGGTCTTGGCAAAAAGGAACGCCCAGCCTTGGTGCGGACCAAGTGTGGACCAACGCCTCGTTACCTATTTCGTGGTATGGCGACTTACGCGGTAAGTCGCTGTTTCTTTTAAGAAACCTGGAGCGGGCGAAGGGATTCGAACCCTCGACCCCAACCTTGGCAAGGTTGTGCTCTACCCCTGAGCTACGCCCGCTCTGGCGTTTACGGTCCAATCAGTCGTTGACTGGGCGGGTAAGGTGGCGGGCTCTAACAGCGACTTTCATACTCGGCAACCCCCTTATCGCGATCGCGTGCAGATCGTTGAGAAAAGGGTTGGCTTCGCAGGCGGAGCGCCCACATAAGACGCACAGCACATAAGATTGGAGCGACACTTGGCCACCCTGGGAATGAGCGCCGCCGAACGCGAGGCCGTAGAGAGCTTCCGCCGCGACGTCGTCGAGCCGTCGATGACCAAGCTGGTCGTGATCGATTTCTGGGCGGAATGGTGCGGGCCGTGCAAGGCGCTGACGCCGCTGCTCGAGAAGGTCGCGGCGGCGTATGCCGACAAGGGCGTCGTTCTCGCCAAGATCGATACCGACGCGAATCAGTTCATCGCCGCGCAATTCCAGATCAAGTCGATCCCGACGGTCTATGCGATGTTCCAGGGGCAGCTCGTCGCCGACCTGACGCCCGCGCGCACCGAGACGCAGTTGCGCACGATGCTCGACCAGCTGCTCAAGCAATTGCCGCTCGAAAGCGAGGCGGCGAGCCTCGAGGCCGAGCTCGAGCCGCTGATCGCGATGGGCGAGCAGCTGCTGGTCGAAGGCGATGCCGAGCGCGCGCTGAGCGTGTTCGCGCAGCTGAGCGAAATGGCGCCTGAGCATCCTACGGTGCTGTCGGGCATGGTGCGCGCGCTGGTCGCTGCGGGGCGGACCGACGAGGCCGAGGCGGCGATCGCTGCGCTCCCCGAAGAGATCGCCAAGCTGCCCGAGATCGAGCGCGCGCGCACCGCTCTGGCGCTGGCGCGCGAAGTGCAGCCGGTCGATGATCTGGCGGGCCTCGCTGCCGAGGTCGCCGCGAACCCGGAGAATTACGAGAAGCGCTTCGAGCTCGCCGGTGGTCAGATGGCGGCGGGCGACCGCGATGCCGCAGCCGACACGCTGCTCGCGATGATCGCCGCCGACCGGACATGGAACGAGGGCGCGGCGCGCGCGCAATTGCTCAAGATCTTCGAGGTCGTCGGGCTCGAGGACCCGTGGGTCTCGGCGCAGCGGCGCAAGCTCTCGGCGATCCTGTTCGGATGACGATCACGCGGCTCTCGATCTTCCCGCTGCCGGGGGCGTTGCTGTTTCCGGGCATGCATCTGCCACTGCACATCTTCGAGCCGCGCTATCGCGCGATGATCTCGGACGCGATGGCGCGCGATCGGCGAATCGGCATGGTCCAGCCACGGCCCAACGTGCCCGCGCGGCCCGACCGGCCGCCGCTGTTCGAAATCGGCTGCGTCGGCAAAATCTCGGAGTTCGAGGCGAGTGAGGACGGGCGCTACAATCTGATCCTCGAAGGGCTGTCGCTGTTTCGAATCGTGCGCGAGCTTGATGTTACCACGGCCTTCCGCCAGGTCGAGGCCGAGCTGATCCCGGGGCCGAGCGAGCCCGAGATCCTGTCGCTGTCGCGCCGCTCGGCGCTCGAGAGCGAATCGCGCGCCTTTGCCGATGCGCAGGGCTATGCGGTCGATTGGGACGCGGTGACGCGGCTCGACGACGAGGCTTTGGTCAACGGCATCGCGCAGATCGCGCCGTTCGACGTGGCAGCGAAGCAGGGGCTGCTCGAGGCGGGGCGAATCGAGGATCGCGCCGAGCTGATCATCCAGCTGATGCAGTTCTTCGGTCGGCATGACGGCGAGGATTCGGTCACGCTGCAATGAAGGACGCCGCGAAACGCAAGGGCCGCGTCGGCGGGGCTGCGATGATGCTCGGCATGTTCTTCGCGACGCTGTTCGACCCGAAGAAGGGGGCGGCGGTGGTGCATATCGATACGCAGCGGCGAATCGGCGGCGAGAGCGATCGGATCGCGGCGACGGCTAGTGCGCCGCCCGCTGATTCGCGGCAGGTGCGCGACTGAGCGGGCGCGTCTCGCGGTTCGTCGGTGGATTGGTTCGCGCAGAGGCGCGGAGGACGCAGAGCGGTTGCGCCCCGGTTCCGGGTCGGCACCCCTATCGCACTTTCTGAATCGCTTCCACGGCAAAGGCAGGGCCCAAAAGTAGCATGCTTCCTGGTCGCACGGTGAGCGCGACCAGCCTGGCCATATCGACTGGGCCCTGGCCTTCGCTGGGGAAGCGCTATTCGAGTCGGGCGCGCACCCTGGCAACACGCCACTCTGCGTCCTCCGCGCCTCTGCGCGAACCCGATCGACGCCGTAACGCGCGTTGCCGCCTAAACCGTCATCCCCTGGAGCAGCTTCGGCACATCCCCGCTCTCGCCGCGCGCCTCGGCGATGAAGCGGCGCTTGAGCGGCGGCACGCGCTGCACCGCCGATAGCCCCATCCGCCGCACGGCATTGGCGGTCTTGCCGGGAATGCCGAACAGCCGCGTCAGGCCATCGGTCGCCGCCGCCACCATGAAGGTGTCGAGGCTGCGCCAGCGGTCGTAGCGCGCGAGCAGCTGCGGGTCGCCGAGGTCGAGCCCCGTGCGCTTGCCCTCGACCAGCACCTCGACCAGCGTCGCTACGTCGCGGAAGCCAACGTTGACGCCCTGGCCTGCGATCGGATGGATCCCGTGCGCGGCGTCGCCGACCAGCGCGAGCCGGTCCGATACGATCCGTGCGGCATGGTGGAAGCCGAGCGGATAGCTCATGCGATTGCCGAGCGGCCCAAGCTTGCCAAGAAACCCGCCGATCCGCTTGTCCGCCTCGGCGAGCCAGCCGCGATCGGACAGCTTCATCATCCCGGGCGCCTGATCATGCGTCACCGACCAGACGATGCACGATCGATGCCCCTGCTCGTCGTCGTTGAGCGGCAGGATCGCGAAGGGGCCGTCGGGATAGAAGATCTCGAACGCGATGTTCTCGTGGCTATGTTCATGGTGCAGCGAGGTGACGATCGCGGCATTGTCATAGGTCCAGCGTGCGACGCGCAGGCCTGCGGCTTCGCGCGTCGGCGAATTGCGGCCCTCGGCGGCGATCAGCAGCGGCGCCTTGATGACCGCGCCCGAATCGAGCGTGACGGTGACACCGGCCGTACCGCGATCGACCGACACCGCGCGCGTCTGCATCCGCACGTCGACATTGGGGGCGGCCGACGCCGCTTCGAACAAGGCCGCGCGCAGCCGCCGATTCTCGATCATGTGGCCGAGCGCGCCATCGCCCGGCTCGGGTTCGAAATCGAGCGCGCCGGGCTCGAGCCCGTCGCTGACGCGGATTCCCTGGATCGGGCACGCGACGGGCGCGAGCCGGTCGGCGACGCCGATCGCCTGCAGCATCCGCCACGGCGCGCCGGCGATCGCCGAGGCGCGCCCGTCGAAACCTGCCGCGAGAATCACTGCGGGATCGGCAATGTCGATGACGATCGCGCTGAGCCCATGCGTGTCGAGCGCCACGGCGAGCGCGCTGCCGACGAGTCCGCCGCCGAGGATGATGACGTCTGCTGTGTCCATACTCGCTGCTGTAGCGCCTCGTCCGGGCGCTCGCCAGCCCGCAAAGTCTTGACGCCGGAGCCGCCGCGCGCGATGAATCCGCAGCACAGACAGCGAACATCGGGACAAGAGATCATGGCGAGCCGCGCGCAGCCACCCTTATGGCGTGAGACCGTCAAGGCCGGCGCCGTGCGCAGCGGCGCATTGCTTGCCGCGATCACGCTCGTCGCGTTGGTCGTTCTGCTCGTCGTCGCGGTGGCGAGCTATCATGCGAGCGACCCGTCGCTCAACACCGCCTCGGGCGCCGCCGCGCGCAACTGGCTCGGCAAACCCGGTGCGCTCGTCGCCGATGGCACCTTCTGGCTGCTGGGGCCGGGCTTCGTGCTGGTGTTGCCGACGGTCCTGCTGATCGCGCTGCGGCTGTGGCGCGCAGTGCCGGTCGGGCGTTGGCGGCTGATGTTCGGCGCGTCGCTGGGCGGGGTCGCGTTGATCGGCACCGCGTTCGCGATGATCTGGGGCGCTGCGGTACAAGCCTTGCCGGCGGGCTATGGCGGCGTGGTCGGGCTCGGCCTCGCCGACGTGCTGCGCGCGCTGATCGGCCTGCTTCCCAATGCGAACGCCGTGCTGTGGACGACGCGCGGGATCGCGGCGGTGCTCGGCTTGGCCGGGCTCGCGCTCTGGGCCTACAGCTTCACGATCGACGTCAGCGAGCGCGCGCCGCGCATCGCGCGCGAACCCAAGCGGTTGACCGACCAGCGCCGCGACCGCGACGACGAGGCGGACGACGACGGCTTCGCGCCCGAGCCGACCCCGCGCAAGCTGTCGATGCCGCGTGCGCTCGCCAGCCCCGACGTTCGCCCCGGCCCGGTGATCGCCGATCGCGCGATGACGCCGGTGACGCTCGCCAAGCCGCGCGCGAAACAGACCTCGATGGATTTCGGCGACAAGTCGACTTTGCCCTCGCTCGACCTGCTTAACCCTGCGCCGCCAGCGGTCGGCGGCCCGGTCGACAAGGTCGCGCTCGATCGCAATGCGCGCCTGCTCGAGACGGTGCTCAGCGACTTCCACGTCAAGGGATCGATCATCAACGTGCGGCCGGGTCCGGTCGTGACGATGTACGAGCTCGAGCCAGCGCCCGGCATCAAGGCGAGCCGCGTGATCCAGCTCGCCGACGATATCGCGCGCAACATGTCGGCGGTGTCGGCGCGCGTCGCGACGATCCCGGGGCGCACCGTGATCGGTATCGAGCTGCCCAACGCCAAGCGCGAGACGGTCGGCTTGCGCGAACTGATCGATTCGCTCGACGACCAGCCGGGGTCGCTGTCGCTCGTGCTCGGCAAGAATATCGCGGGCGATCCGGTGATCGCCGATCTCGCGCCGATGCCGCATCTGCTCGTCGCGGGCACCACCGGCTCGGGCAAGTCGGTCGGGCTCAACTGCATGATCCTGTCGCTGCTCTACCGGCTCAAGCCCGAAGAGTGCCGGATGATCATGATCGATCCCAAGATGCTCGAACTGAGCATGTACGAGGACATCCCGCATCTTTACGCGCCGGTCGTGACCGATCCGTCCAAGGCGGTGCGCGCGCTGAAATGGACCGTCGAGCAGATGGAGGATCGCTATCGCCAGATGTCCTCGCTCGGCGTGCGCTCGCTCGCCAGCTTCAATGACAAGGTGCGCGCGGCCAAGGCCAAGGGCCAGCCGCTCGGGCGCAAGGTGCAGACCGGCTACGAACCCGGCACCGGCGCGCCGATCTACGAGGAAGAGACGCTCGACTATCAGGTGCTGCCGCAGATCGTCGTGATCATCGACGAGCTCGCCGATCTGATGATGACCGCGGGCAAGGAAGTCGAATTTCTCATCCAGCGGCTCGCGCAGAAGGCGCGTGCGGCGGGCATCCATCTGATCATGGCGACGCAGCGCCCGTCGGTCGACGTCATCACCGGCGTGATCAAGGCGAATTTGCCGACGCGAATCAGCTTCCACGTCACCTCGAAGATCGATTCGCGCACGATTCTCGGCGAGCAGGGCGCCGAGCAGCTGCTCGGCAAGGGCGACATGCTCTACATGCCCGGCGGCAAGGGCATCGTGCGCGTCCACGGTCCGTTCGTCTCGGACGACGAGGTTCGCGCCGTCACCGATCACTGGCGCGCGCAAGGCCAGCCCGATTACAATCAGGCGATCACCGAGGAGCCCGAGGACGGCTTCGCGATGGACGGCGCGCCGACCGGCGAGGATACCGCCGAGGACCAGCAATATCGCACCGCGATCCAGCTCGTCGTCGAAAGCCAGAAGGCCTCGACCTCTTGGCTCCAGCGCCAGCTGCGCGTCGGATACAACAGCGCGGCGCGGCTGATCGAGCGGATGGAGAAGGACGGCATCGTCGGGCGCCCCGACCATGTCGGGCGCCGCGAGGTGTTGCGCGACCGCGACGGGAACCCGGTCTAGCGCTTTCCGGTTCAGAGCGGGTTCAAGCCGCTTCGGGCTTAAGCGGCAGCGTCAGGAGATTATTCGTGTCCCTTCGTTACCCATCGCTTCTTGCCGCGCTCGCCGCGCCGGCCCTGGTGTCGGCCGCGCCCGTCGGCGACCTCTCCTCGGTGCAGAAGCATCTGCAATCGGTCGAGAGCATGACCGCGTCGTTCACCCAGACCGATCGCGCGGGCAAAGTGCTGACCGGCGTGCTGACGCTCAAGAAGCCCGGCAAGATCCGCTTCCAATATGAAAAGGGCGTGCCGATCCTGATCGTCGGCGACGGCAAATCGCTGTGGTTCCTCGACTATTCGGTCGGGCAGAAGCAGCGCTGGCCGATCGGCGGTTCGCCGCTCGGCATCCTGCTCGACCCGTCGCGCGACATGCGCGGGATTGCCAGCGTGGTGCCGACGGGCAACCCCGAGACGGTCGCGGTCGATGCCGCCGACCCCAAGCATCCCGAATATGGCCGAATCAGCCTGGTGTTCGTGCGCAATGCGACCGCACCGGGCGGGCTGATGCTGCAGGGCTGGGTCGCGCTCGATTCGCAGAACAATCGCACGACGATTCGGCTGTCGAACCAGCGTTTCAACGCGCCCGTGAGCAATTCGGCGTTCCAATGGCGCGATCCAACGCCCGCGTCGGGCAGAAAATAACCCGCGCGGCGATCGGTTCATATTGGCGACAGGTTTGCAGCGGTAATGCGGACTTGCGGATGTGAGGTGCTACCGGGATTTTTCCCCCTGTTGCCCGGACCCTTGCTTCCCGCCTGCGTGACGAACGCTAGGTCGGCCCTCGCTCCATGCCCCCGGAGCGGGGGCCTTTCCATGTCCGGTACTGGGTCTGGTAGCGGCGGGTGGCGCGGGACCCTTGCGATGGCTACAGCGCTGGCATGACGACACCGCTCAAGATCGTATCGTGGAACATCAATTCGGTCCGCTTCCGCCTCGACATCGTCGAGACCTTCCTGCGCGACATGGCACCCGATATCCTGTGCCTGCAGGAAACCAAGGTGGTCGATCAGGATTTTCCGACCGACAGCTTCCGCGCACTCGGCTACACCCACATCATGCTCCACGGGCAGAAGATGCACCACGGCGTCGCGATCCTGTCGAAGGTCCCGCTGGTCGAGGACGACCGCTTCGACTGGCAGGCCAATCAGGAGGCGCGCCATGTTGGCGTGCGGCTCGAATCGGGGATGCGGATCGAGAATGTCTATGTGCCCGCCGGCGGCGACGTGCCCGATCGCGCGGTGAACCCCAAATTCGGCCAGAAGCTCGATTTCCTCGAGCGGATGACGCAGTGGTCGCAAGGTCTGACCGTACCGACGCTGCTGGTCGGCGACCTCAACATCGCCCCGCTCGAGTCGGACGTGTGGAGCCACAAGCAATTGCTCAAGACCGTCAGCCATACGCCCGTAGAGGTCGCGGCGATGGACCGGCTCAAGGCTTCGAACAGCTGGGTCGATCTCGGGCGGCATTTCTTCCCGGCGCCGGCGCGGTTGCATACGTGGTGGAGCTATCGCTCGGTCGATTGGACGGTCAACGATCGCGGCCGGCGGCTCGACCATATGTGGGCGACCGCCGATGTTGCGGCCAAGGCGACGCGGCACCATGTCTATGAGGAATGCCGCAGCTGGCTCAAACCCTCCGACCATGTTCCGATTATGACCGAATTCGCGATATGACCCCCCCGAGTGCTGGCCCAAATGCGGGCGACGCGCACAAGACCGCGCTCGCGATCGATGCGCTGCGCCGCGGCTGGCCGGTGGCGATCGAAGGCGCCGACGGCACGCTCGCGCTGCTGCCGATCGAGACCGCCGACCCCCCGCGGCTTGCAGCGTTCGATCCGGGCGCGAGCGCGCCGTTGTTGCTCTCGGCCGGCCGCTCGGCGACGCTCAAACTCGCCAACCAGCTCGAGGCGGCGGCGCCCGATGCGCCGGTGCTGGTCGAGCGCGCGCCGTGGATCGACTTCGCGATGGCGACCGCGCTCGCCGATCCGCAATTCGATCTCGACACGCCGATGAAGGGGCCGTTCCGCGCGATCCATCTCGCGGAGACCGAGGCCGGGGCGGCTGCGCTGCGCCTCGCGCGAATCGGCGGCGTGCTGCCGGCGTTCTTTGCGCGGGCGGGCGAATCGGTTGCGTTGGTGCTGACGCCCGGTGATATCGACGCGCATGAGGACGCCGCCCGTCTCACCATCGCCACCCGCGCGCATCTCCCCGTGGTCGGCGCCGAAGATGCCGAGATCGTGGCCTTCCGCACGCCGGAAATGCCGGGCGAACATATCGCGCTGCTGATCGGCGAGCCAGACGGCCGCCCGCCGCTGGTGCGGTTGCACAGCGAATGCCTGACCGGCGACATGCTCGGCAGCCTCAAATGCGATTGCGGCCCGCAGCTTCACGCCGCGATCGACGCGATTGCCGCGAGCGGGTGGGGGATCGTGCTGTATCTGCGCCAGGAAGGCCGCGGGATCGGGCTGATCAACAAGCTGCGCGCCTATGCGCTGCAGGACCAGGGGTTCGACACGGTCGACGCCAATACGCGGCTCGGCTTCGCGGTCGATTCGCGCAATTTTGCTGTCGCGGCGCGGATGCTCGAATTGCTCGGCCAGAGTTCGGTGCGGCTGCTGACCAACAATCCGCAGAAGGTCGCGCAGCTCGAGGGTGCCGGGATCAATGTGGTCGAGCGCGTGCCGCATGTCCTGCCGGCCAACCCGCACAACGAGCGTTATCTCGCGACCAAGCGCGACCGCACCGGGCACCAGTTCTAACGCGTCGCCCACCGTCACCCCGGCCTTGTGCCGGGGCCCAGCGTGCCGCGCGGTACACCTCGGCAGGATCCGCGGCATGGTAGACCTCGGAACACGTCCCGGGTGACGGGAGATGGGTGATCGCGCGTCCCATGCCGGCGTCTCACCATCGCATCACGCGATTGCCCTCGGCGCCCAATTCGAAGGCGGGGAAGCTCAGTCGAGCAGCTGCCGGATCGTCGCGAAATCCCCCGCCACGTCGTGCACCCCGATCGCGCGCAGCTTGTCGGCATGGTCGGGCCCGCAATGCGTGCCGCCGACGAAGCCGATGACATGCGCGCCCGAGGCAACCGCACCGGTCGCGCCGACGGGCGAATCCTCGACGATCACGCAGCGCGCGATATCGACGCCGAGCGCGGCGGCGGCGTGGAGATAGATGTCGGGCGCGGGCTTGCCGTTGACGACATGCTCCTTGCCCGAGAACAAGCGGTCGCCGAACGCATCGCGCAGGCCGATATGATCGAGATGCCGCGCGATCCATGCGGTCGAGCTCGACGAGGCGATCGCCTTGGGCAAGTCGGCCGGCAGATCGAGAATGAACTGCACGGCCCCCTCGACCGCGTCGATCCCCTCGCGCATCACGCGATCGTCCTCGGCGCGGCGCGCGGTGTGGAAATCGTCGGGGAGCGTGCGCCCGATCCAGCGCTCGACCGCGCCGATGAACGATGCGCCCGAGAGCCCCATGAAATTGGCGAACGAATCCTCCGCCGTCGTCGGATGGCCGATGCTCGTCAGATAGTCGGCGATCTGGCGGTTGCCGACGGCCTCGCTCTCGATCAGCACACCGTCGAAATCGAAGATGATCGCGTCGAAGGTCATGAACGGCTTCCAAACAGAGCGGTGCCGACGCGGACATGCGTCGCGCCGAGCATCACCGCGGTTTCATAATCGCCCGACATGCCCATGCTGAGCGCATCGAGTCCGTGGTCACGCGCGATCTTGGCGAGCAGTGCGAAATAGGGTGCGGCCTCGGTTTCGAGCGGGGGGACGGCCATCAGGCCGATGACCGGCAGCGCCGCGGCGCGCGCTTCGGCGAGCAGTGCGGGGAGGTCTGCAATGGGGCAGCCGCCCTTTTGCGGCTCGTCGCCGATATCGACCTGGAGGAAGCAGTCGGGCCGGCGGTCGTGCTTGTCCATCGCGCGGCCGAGCGCGGTGACGAGCGAGGGGCGGTCGACCGAATGGATCACGTCGAACAGCGCGACGGCATCCTCGGCCTTGTTCGATTGCAACTGCCCGACGAGGTGGAGCGCGACACCCGGATAGGCGTCGCGCAGCGCGGGCCATTTGGCGTGCGCTTCCTGGACACGATTCTCGCCGAACGCGCGCTGGCCGGCGATGAGCAGGGGCTCGATCGCTTCGGCGGGCTTGGTCTTCGAGACGGCGATCAGCGTGACCGAATCGGGCTTGCGGTCGGCGAGCGCGGCGGCGTGGGCGATCTTGGCCTGGACGGCGGCGAGCGCGGCGGTGGGGTCGTCGGTGGACATTGGCGGCGCTATAGGCGCGGCTATGCCCTCGCGTCACCCCAATAGCCGCACAGCGCGTGCGCCGACGCTCTGGCTGATGACCGATGAACGGATGGGGGCGGCGTTATGGCCAGCGCTCGCCGTGCTGCCGCGCGGGAGCGGCGTGGTGTTCCGCCATTTCGCCACCGGAGCGGCCGAGCGTGCTGCGCTGTTCGCGCGCGTTGCGCGGATCGCACGGCGGCGCCGGCTCATGCTGGTCGAGGGGGGAAGCGCCGCGCAACGCCGGGTGCTGCATCCAGCGCATTCTGTTCGTGAAGCGATCGTCGCACGGCGCGCCGGCGCCACGCTGGTGCTGGTCTCGCCGGTCTATCCGACGCGGACGCATCCCGGCGCTGCCGCGCTAGGTCCGCTCCGCGCCGCGGCAATCGCACGCGCGGCAGGGCTCCCCGCGATCGCGCTCGGCGGAATGACGCGCGCGCGGTTCAAGCGGATGAAGGCACTGGGCTTTGTCGGCTGGGCGGCGATCGACGGGCTGACGCCCAGAGTCGCACCCTGAGTCGGATCAGAAGCGGAAGGCAGTTCCGACATAGACGGCCTGGCTGTCGCGGCGCGTCGGATCGGCAGCGGGCTGCTCGATCAGGCGCTCACGCTCGGCCTTGTAGCGCACGCCGGCGGTGACATCGATCCGCCGCGTCAGCGCATAGGAGCCGCCGACATCGATCGAATAGGCCGGCGCATCCTCGATCAGCTTGGGCGCGCCGGGGAGCGGACGGTCGGTCGCGGCCTTTACGCGGCCGGTGAAGCGGTTGCCGGTATAGCTGACGCCGAGATCGGCCGCCTCGCGACCGCCGGGCAGCCCGGCGAGATCGACCTTCGACACGTCGCCCGACACCGCGAAGCGCTTCCAGCCGACTGCGACGCCGAGATTGTAGGCGATCGGCGTCAGGTTGGTGGTCGAGGCCGGAACAGGCGCGGTACGATCGACCACGGCGATGCCGCGGGCCGAGCGCGCGCGAATCGCCACCGTCACCGGATGCGCGCCATCACCGCGCGCGTCGGATGGGGTGAAGCGGAAGCCGCTGGTATCGAGACCACCGCGCGCGAAGATCGCAGCAAGCCGGGGATCGGCCGAAGCCGGGGTGAACGAACCGATGCCGCGCACGAACACGGGGCGCTTGGCGGCAAAGCGTGCCGCCGGCGATTCGCTCGCGCCGAGTGCCGGAGCCACGGCACAGCCGAGGGCGACGAGCGACCCCACAGCAATCCCGGACAACCAACGAACAGACAACACGTGCAACCCCTCTGTGCGTGCCTCAATCGGCATCGCTTATCTGACAACGCGCCTATCACGATTCAATTCCGTCGTGCCACTGTAATGGCGCAATTTCCTCGAAGAGTGTCACGAAGGACACACATTGCGGCAGGCGACGCTCAACGGCGCATTTTCGCAGAGGATCCCGCCGGAGGTGTTGCTTGCGGCGAACGTGCAACATTCTATAGATACCGCCACTCCCAAGTCTCCGTTTTGCTCAGGAACTGCCGATGATCCGCCGCTCAGGCACCGCGCCCCGCACCCTTTTCGTGGTTTCATGCGCGCTTGCCGCAACGCTGTCGCTCGGCGCCTGCGGTCATAAGGGCGGTCGCCCGGTCAATGCCGATCTCGCCGCGTCGAAGGTCACGACGATCGGCGTCAACGCCTATCTGTGGCGCGCGAGCCTCGACACGCTGAGCTTCATGCCGCTGCTGCAGACCGATTCGAACGGCGGCGTGATCGTGACCGACTGGTACATCAATCCGGCCGCGCCCTCCGAGCGCGTCAAGGTGACGGTGACGATCCTCGACCAGGATCTGCGCGCCGATGGTCTGCGCGTCGCAGCGCTTCGCCAGGTCAACCAGGGCGGCCAGTGGGTCGCGGCCCCGGTCCAGGCGGCAACGGTGCAGAAGCTCGAAGACATCATCCTGACCAAGGCGCGTGATCTGCGTCGCGCCGCCGTCGCGGGCTAAGGCAGCACTCTTATGGCGTCACGCTTCAATGCGCTGAAGGCGGACGCGGCTTGGCAAAAGGTGTGGGACGACCGCGCCACCTTCGCCGCGGACGATACCTCGACCAAGCCGCGTTCCTATGTGCTCGAGATGTTCCCCTATCCGTCGGGGAAGATCCACATGGGCCATGTCCGCAACTATACGATGGGCGACGTGCTCGCGCGCTATCGGCGGATGACCGGCATGGAAGTGCTTCACCCGATGGGGTGGGACGCGTTCGGCATGCCCGCCGAGAATGCCGCGATGGAAAAGCATGTCCACCCCGGCGGCTGGACGCGCGATAATATCGCGACGATGAAGGCGCAGCTGAAGCGGCTGGGCTTCGCGCTCGACTGGAGCCGCGAGCTGGCGACCTGCGAGCCTGAGTATTACGGGCACGAGCAGGCGCTGTTCCTCGACCTGTTCGCGGCGGGGCTCGTCTATCGCAAGGAAAGCTCGGTCAATTGGGACCCGGTCGACATGACCGTGCTCGCCAACGAGCAGGTGATCGATGGCCGCGGCTGGCGCTCGGGCGCTTTGGTCGAGCGTCGCAAGCTGTCGCAATGGTTCCTGAAGATCACCGACTTTGCCGATGAGCTGCTCGAGGGCTTGGATGGGCTCGAGCATTGGCCCGACAAGGTCAAATTGATGCAGGAGAATTGGATCGGGCGCAGCCAGGGGCTGCAGTTCCGGTTCAAGCTGTCCGACGGCGGCGCGGTCGAGGTGTTCACCACCCGCCCCGACACGATCTTCGGCGCAAGCTTCGTCGCGGTCGCCGCGGATCATCCGATCGCGCAGGCGCTGGCGGCCGAGAATCCCGCAGCGGCCGAGTTCATCGCCTTGTGCAAGCGCGGCGGCACCACCGCCGCCGAGCTCGACACGCAGGAGAAGCTCGGCTTCGACACAGGCATCACCGCGGCGCATCCGTTCGATCCCGCGTGGCAGCTGCCGGTCTACATCGCCAATTTCGTGCTGATGGAATATGGCACCGGCGCGGTGTTCGGCGTTCCCGCGCACGACCAGCGCGATCTCGATTTCGCGCGGAAATACGATCTGCCGGTGCGCCGCGTCGTCTCCGACGGCGATGTGACCGACCCGGTGTTCGAGGGCAACGAGGCCGCGACCGGACCCGGCACGCTCGTCAACTCGCACTTCCTCGATGGCATGGACGTCGAGGACGCCAAGCGCACCGTGATCGCCCGTGCCGAGGGCGAAGGCTGGGGCACCGGCTCGACCGTGTTCCGCCTGCGCGACTGGGGCGTCAGCCGCCAGCGCTATTGGGGCACGCCAATCCCGATCATCCACTGCGACGCGTGCGGCGCGGTGGCGGTACCCAAGGACCAGCTCCCCGTCGTGCTCCCCGAGGACGTGTCGTTCGACATTCCCGGCAACCCGCTCGATCGCCATCCGACGTGGAAGCACGTCGCGTGCCCGTCGTGCGGCGGGCAGGCGCGGCGCGAGACCGACACGCTCGACACTTTCGTCGATTCGTCGTGGTACTTCATCCGCTTCGCCAGCCAGCCCAAGGACAAGCCGTTCGACCGCGCGGTCGCCGAGCAATGGCTGCCCGTCGCGCAATATATCGGCGGGGTCGAGCATGCGATCCTGCATCTGCTCTACGCCCGCTTCTGGACGCGTGCGTTGAAGCATATCGGGCTGCTCGACGTGGCCGAGCCGTTCGCCGGCTTGTTCACGCAGGGCATGGTCACGCACGAGACCTATAGCCGCCAGATCACCGAGCTCGGCAGCGACGGCGTCGACAGCATCACCAAGCCGCTGTGGCTGTCGCTCGACGATATCGTCCGCAACGGCGACGGCTGGACCGAGAAGGCGACGGGCGAGGCGGTCACCGTCGGCCGTGTCGAGAAGATGTCGAAGTCGAAGAAGAACACCGTCGACCCGACCGGCATCGTCGATCAGTACGGCGCCGACGCGACGCGCTGGTTCATGCTGTCCGATTCGCCGTCCGAGCGCGATCTGCCGTGGAGCGAGAGCGGGATCGAAGGGTCGTGGCGCTTCATCCAGCGGCTGTGGCGGCTGTTCGACGGCGAGCGCGCCGGGGAGGGCGGTTCGAAGAACGCCGCGCTCGACCGCAAGCTGCACCAGAGCATCGCCGGCATCGCGCTCGATATCGAGGCGTTGAGCTTCAACAAGGCGGTCGCCAAATTGTACGAGCTGACCGCCGCGATCGAACGCGCCGAACCCTCGGCGTCGCGCGATGCTGCGATCGCCACGCTGATGCGGCTCGTTGCGCCGATGGCGCCGCATCTCGCCGAAGAGGCCTGGGCCGCCGCCGGGAACCAGGGCCTGATCGCCGACGCTCCGTGGCCCAAGGTCGATGCCGCGCTGTTGGTCGAGGACGAGGTCACCATCGCGGTGCAGGTCAACGGCAAGCTGCGCGACACGCTGACGCTCCCCAAGGGCCATCCGAGCGATGCGGTCGAGGCCGCCGCGCTCGCGTCGGACAAGATCGTCCGCATCCTCGAAGGCAAAGCCCCCCGGAAGGTCATCGTCGTGCCCGATCGTCTTGTGAACATCGTCGCATGATGCGGCGGCTTGCCCTTGTCGTGCCGTTCGCCGCGCTCACGCTCGCGCTGGCGGGCTGTGGCCTGCATCCGCTCTATTCGGGCGGCGGTTCGGGTGCGGTCGCGGGCGGGCTGACGCAGATCGAGGTCGGTCCGATCGAGGGCAAGTCGGGCTGGCTGATGAGCAATGCGCTGCGCGACCGGCTCCACGCGCAGGCGAGCCCGCGCTATCGGCTCGAGATCAAGCTCGACGATCAGATCACCGGGCTCGGCGTCAATCGCGACAACTCGATCTCGCGCGAGCGCCGGACGCTGCGCGCGCGCTATCAGCTGGTCGATCTGTCGAACGGGTCGGTGCTGCTCGATGCGACCGCGGGGTCGGACGCCGGTATCGACGCGGTCAATTCGGAATATGCGACGATCGCTGCCGAGGACACTGCGCTCGAGCGGCTGTCGCAGATCGTCGCCGACCAGATCGTCGCGCGCGTCGCCACCTATGTGCAGCGTACCGCGCCCGAGCCGCGCTGATATGCCCCGCGGGCGGGCGTCGTGAAAGCCAATCTCAACCAGCTGACGCGCGCGATCGACAGCGGCAATCCCGACATCCGGCTCTACGTGCTGTACGGCCCCGATGAAGCGGGCGCGCGCGACATCGCGGGCCGGGTCGCGCGCGCGCTCGGGCCCGATGCCGAGCGCGTCGATCTCGAGCCGGCGCTGCTCAAGGCTTCGCCCGGTCGGCTCGCCGACGAAGCCGCGTCGATGTCGCTATTCGGCACCGCCCGCCACATCCGCGTCGCGGGTGCCGGCGAGGAAAGCGTTGCGGCGGCGACCTTGCTGCTCTCGGCCGAGCGCGCCGGCAATCCGGTCGTCCTGCTCGCGCCGACGGCAAAGGCGACCTCGGCGCTGGTCAAGCTCGCGACGGGCGACCCGCGCGCGATGTCCTGCGTCTTCTACGTCCCCGAGGGCGGCGAGGCCGACAAGATCGCGACGAGCATCGCGCGCGAGCAGGGCTTGCGCACGATGGGCGGGACGGCGGCGCGGATCGCACTCGCCGCGGCGGGCGACCGTGCGGTGATGACGCGCGAGCTCGAGAAGATCGCGCTCTATCTCGACGCAGCGCCCGAGCGGCCGCGCGAGCTCGACGATGCCGCGCTCGATGCAATCGGCGCGGACCTCGGCGATTCGGAAATGTCGCGCGCGATCGATGCGGCGATCGGCGGCGGGCCCGATGTGCTCGGCGAGGAACTGGCGCGGCTCGCGGTCGCGGGCGTCTCGCCGATCCCGTTGCTGCGCCAGCTCGTCCGCCGCCTGATGAGTCTCGCCGAACTGCGCGCCGAGATCGATAACGGTGCGAACATCAACAGCGTGATCGAGCGCGTCTTCTTCCGCGAACGCGTGACGACCGCGGCGGCGCTGCGGATCTGGTCGGCACCCAAGATCAGCGATGCGATCGACCGCGTCCGCCGCGCCGAACGTGCGACGATGGCGCCGTCGAATGCCGGAACGGTCTTGTCGGACGCAGCGATGCTCGGCGTCGCGCGGATGGCGGCGCGGCAGCGCAGTTAGGCGCGCGGCGGCAAGCCCCAGTCGATCGCGCCGCGGCCATGCGCGACGAGAAACGTGTTGGCGGCGGAGAAGGGGCGACTGCCGAAGAAGCCGGCATAGGCCGACAAAGGCGAGGGATGCGCCGCTTTGAGCACGAGGTGCCGGCCACCCTGCGTCACGTCCTCGACAAACGCCGCCTTTTTCTGCGCGTGCGCACCCCAGAGTATGAACACGGTCGGGTCGGGCGACCCCGCCACCACGCGGATCACTGCGTCGGTAAAGCGCTCCCAGCCGCGCTTTTGGTGTGAGGCGGCAGCGCCCATCCGCACCGTCAGCACCGCATTGAGCAGCAGCACGCCCTGCGCCGCCCAGGCGTCGAGCAGGCCGTGCCGGGCCGGCGCGATGCCGAGATCGCCCTCAAGCTCTTTATAGATGTTGCGCAGGCTCGGCGGGATCCGCACGTCGTCCCGCACCGAGAAGCTTAGCCCGTGCGCCTGCCCTGGCCCGTGATACGGATCCTGGCCGAGGATCACGACGCGCACCGCGTCGGGCGGCGTCAGCTCGAGCGCACGAAACCAGTCGCCGCGCGCCGGGAAGATTTCCGTCCCCGCGGCCTGCTCGGCATCGAGGAATGTATCGAGCGCCTGCATGTACGGCTGCGCGACTTCATCCGCCAACGCATCGCGCCAGCGGGGGGGCAACGGCTGCATCGCCCGCCCGTCAGCGCTTCCGGACGAACTCGGCGCGCAGCACGAGGCCCTTGATGCCCTCGTAACGGCAATCGATCTCCTGCGCGTCGCCGGTCAGCCGGATCGACTTGATCAGCGTGCCGCGCTTGAGCGTCTGCCCGGCGCCCTTCACGGTCAAATCCTTGATCAGCGTGACCTGATCGCCGTCGGCGAGCACGTTGCCGACCGAATCGCGCACGACGACCGCATCGTCGGTTGCGGCGGCCGTGGCATCGCCGGCAGCGATCCATTCGCCGCTGGCTTCGTCATAGATATAGCTGTCGGTGTCGCTCATGTTCAGCTCTTGATCGTGACCATCGGGACCGGCTGGCCCTTGCTGGTCGGGTTCGAGGCGTTTGCCTTGGGCGCCTTCTCGGCCTTGGGCTTGCGCACTTCCTTGTTCGATTTCTTCTGGCTCTTGGCCATGACGGTTCCTGACCGGGGCGAAAGGCCCCGCCGCACCCTAGCGCCGAATCGTGCGGGTAGCCGCATCAATTCGGACGTGCGGCGATTTGCCGCAACCTTTGGGCAGGCGGCCCGTTATCGCTCATGCCGGACGCGCCCCCCTTCGCGTCCGGCACCCCCCAAATTACGATCGCTCAGTACGATCCCGGGATCTGGCGCTGGCTAGGATCGGGATGATTGGGCGTCATCAGTTCGAGCCCGGCGGTATCGGCGCGCAGCGATCGTGCGGCGACGCTGCTCGTCGCGGCGGCGGTGATCGGGGTGCAGCTGCGCCCGGCGAGATAATCGAGCGCGGCGCGGGTCGAGCTTTCGAGCGGGCTCCCCAGCTGATGGGTGATGTCGTCATTCGCCTGGCAGCTGGCCTCGACGATGCTGCGCACGCCGTCATAATAAGCACCCTGGCGATTGGCGTTCTGCAGCGCAAAGGCGATCACGCGCAGCCGATCGTCGCATTGCGTGCGGTCGAGAGCGATCTGTCCGACGGGCTTGCCATAGGTGTTGGTGCCAATCAGCCCGACATTTGCGTGCAGATACGGAATCTGTGCCGCGAGCACGAGTTCGCTCGCCGAGGCGGTGCCCGCCGTGCCGATGAACGCGATCTTGGTCGGCGCGATCGATTGCGGCTGCGGCGCGAAGAACGCGGTGGTGTTGTTCGACGCCTTCTCCGGCCGGAAGGTCATATAGTCGATCACGTCCGACGTCGCGCGGTTCGCGCCAAGCAGATTGCTCATCAGTTCGGCGATCGAGACCAGTCCGCCGCCATTGTAGCGCAGATCGATGATCACGTTGGTGATGCCGGCGGTGCGGAACGACGCGAAGGCGGCGCGCAAGGCCGGGTCGGCGGTCGAGATGAAGCTGCGCAGGTTGAGATAGCCGACCTGGCGCCCGCCATCGTTGATGATCTGCGCGCCGTAGCGGCTCGACACCGGGGTCAGCGCGAAATCGGTCTTGCTGAGCGTCACGGTGCGCGTGCCGGCGGCATCGTTGATCCGCAGCAGCCGCGTCGTCCCCACCGTATTGGGGCCGAGCGCGTCGCTCACCCCCGCGCTGCCTTGCGTCGCGATGATCGAATCGACCGTCCGCAGATCGGCGGTGGTCGTGCCGATCGCGAGGATTTCGGTGCCGCGGTCGATGCCGGCAGCCAGCGCCGGCGTGCCCTCGAAGGTTTCGATGCCGAACGCGCGGCGTGCGGTCGAATCGATTCCGAGCCGGAAGCCAAAGCCGGCGCTCGCGCCGCTGTCGTAAAACGCGGTCTCGCTCGCGATCGAGGTGAGATAGGTGAAATAGCGGTCCTTGCGCTGCGCGCGCGCAGTCGCGGTGAGCGCGTCGATGTAATCGCCGACGGTGGTATAGGGCGTCGGGTCGAGCGCTGCGGGCAGCGTGTCGGGGAAGAGATACCATTCGCGCAGCTGCGCCGCCGCCCAATCCTGGCGTTCGCGCAGCGAACAGCCCGCGACGGCGGTGGGCGTTGGAGTCGATGTGGGCGTCGGTGTCGGTGTCGAAGCGGTCGGGGTGGAGCTCGACCCGCCGCCGCCGCCCCCGCTGCAGGCCGAGAGCAAGGCGGCAAGCGCCAAACAATGCGTTACGATACGCGGCTTCGTCATGGATATCTCCCCCTAGTAAGAAGAACCTAAGGGGCAGTATCGCGCTTGTCAGTTCGAAAATTCGTGATGGGAAATGGCGGGCGGTGGCCCGCTCCCGATCAGGCGATCGGGGCGAGCGACACGGCAGTCGAGGCGAGCACGGCGGTGAGCATGAGCGCTGCGACGAGCGAGACGGCGACGCGCTGGAGCGATTCGAAACGGACGGTCATGATGGAGTTCCCTTTGCAATCTGGCGCTTCGGACCATCCGAAGCGTCGATGCCGGGATCTTTGCACAGCGCGTGCCAAATCACTAAGTACATGAAATACAGGGAATATGCTGAAATGTGCGCGTGTCTCTGGAATCGGGCATGGCATTCTGCGCCAAACCTAAGCGTAATTTGCTAAGGCAGTCGCACCTGGTTCCGGCCGCTGTCCTTCGCCGCATAGAGCAGCTTGTCGGCCCTGCCGAACACCGCGCCGAGCAGCTCGCCGGTCTCCGCCGGGGTCAGCCCGGCCGAGAAGGTCACCGCGCCAAGCGGCATGTCGGTCTCGCGCAACCGATAGCGTTTGGCGTCGACCGTCAGCCGCGCCGATTCGAGCGTCGTATGCGCTTGCGCAAGATCGACGTTCGCAAACAGAATGACGAATTCCTCGCCGCCATAGCGCGCGACGAAATGGCCCTCGCACGCCGCGCTCAACGCCTCGGCGATCGCCTTGAGCACGCGGTCGCCGACCGAATGGCCGAACTGATCGTTGACGCGCTTGAAGCGATCGACGTCGCACACCGCAAGGCACAGCCGCGTTCCGCGGACGGTGTGCTCGGCGAACGCCTCTTCGAACGCGCGCCGGTTGGGAAGCCCGGTCAGCGGGTCGCGGCGCGCGTCGCCGCGCGCTTCCTCCAGCTTGGCGCGCAGCTGGTCGGCCTCGGAGGTCGCGGCCTGCAATCGCGCTTCGGCCGACTGGACGCGATCGAGCATCACCGCGGTCAGCCGGATCATGTCTGCGCTGCTTGCCCCGCCTTGCAGCGCGGTGGCGCTGGCGGCGAGATCGCGCCCGAAATCGGCGGTCTCGGCGCGCATCGAGCGGACCATGTCGGTGAAACCCTCGACCTGCATCTGCGTCTGCGCGACCAGCCCATCGGGCGAGGCGCCGGCCGTCGCTGTCGTGACCGTGCCGCCGCCGAGCGATTCGATATCGCGCGCCGACAGGCGGATGCCGCCTTCGGTCATCGTCGCGACCGATTTGGCGATCACCCCGGCGGGGTTGCAGACGACGTCATAGGCAAAGGCGTAATGCGCCGGCTCGGCGCTCAGGCGATGCAGCGTCAGGAAGGCGCGGACGCAGTCGAAGACCTGCGCGGCACGGTCCTCGGCGGCAACGAGCCGTGTGCTCCGCGCTAGCCCCATCGCTGTCAAAGCCCCTCAGCATCATGTGCCACATGTCGTGGCCAGTCGTGCTTACTTACCCGCGAACTGCTAACATTGGGTGACCGGCGAGCCGAAAGCGACGTCGGGTGACCGCCTCATCGCGTCAGGGCCAGGCCGACGCGGGCATGGCTGACGTTGCGGTTATACTCGACCAGCGTCTCGCCATAGCCGGTGAAGACCTGGCCGAAGAGATAGAGATGCGGCAGCCGGCTGTCGATCCGCACCAGCGGATAGGAGATGAACCCCTCGGCGCTGCCCTTGCCGGTACCCGGATTGCCGCGCCCGGTGACCGCGACCTTCAGACCGTCGCGCTGTCCGATCGTCACGCCGAGGGCGGTGTAGCCCCAATAGCGCTCGAGATCAGGCGCGAGCCCTTGATTGCCGAAATAGGCCCACACCCATGGCGCGAGCGAGAGCTTCCACGTGTTTCCCAGATCGAACGATTTGGTCGCGCGCAGATAGAAGCGGTTGAGGTCGATCGAATTGGTGACTCCGCCGCCGTTCGAATCGTGGCGATAGCCGCCGCCGACGAGGAGCGACGACGACACGGGCACGTCGACGAAAACTTCGGGGCTGTACCCCTGCGCGCGGATCGGCGCCGACGCCTTGTCGGTCGCCCAGAACATCGTGTGCGTATAGGCGATGTCGAGCCGTGGGCCATCGTCGCGGCCGAGCACGCGGAAATCCAGGCTGACCTGCAGCTTCGCGCCCGAATCGCCTGCGCCGAACACGCCGTAGATCGGAGCATAGGGATGCAGGCGGTCGAGGAACGCTCCCGATCCGCCGCGCGAGGTGGCGATAATGCTTTCCCCGGCGGGTGCCGCTGCACGGGCCGCCGCGCTCGGCGGTTTCGCGGCGAGCGCCACGGGCGCGGCGTCGGCGAGTCGGTAGCGGACGCGCGCGAAGCCGCCAGCGGCGATGTCTGGCGCCGAGTTGGGAGGGGCGACCAGCCGCAGCGTGCTCCCATCTCGCGCGACCGTTTCGATCTCGGCCGGCCCGTGTGCGGGCTGCGAAACTGGCCCTTCGTTGAGCAGAAACACCTCGACGCCCGCGCGGGCGGCGTCGGCGGAGGCGGGCGGGTCGAGCAAGGGGCGCACTTGCGCCAGCGCTGGGCTCGCGCACAGCAGCGCGGCGCCCATGACCAGGGCCGAACGACGTATCATCTTGGAATCCCCCGACACCACCCGCTACCCGTAGCGTTTCCCGACGCTTGGGCTGGCGAAATTCTGCCAGTCGCTTTAGGCAAAGGCAATGCGCGTCACCGACACCGATCTCGCCCTTGCCGCCGCCCTTGCCGATGCGGCGGGCGCGGCGATCCGCCCCTATTATCGTGCCGATTATGGGCTCGAGGCGAAGGACGATGCCTCGCCCGTGACGCTCGCCGATCGTGCTGCGGAAGCCGCGATGCGCAGCCTGATCGAGCGCGCCTTTCCCGCCGATGCGATCATCGGCGAGGAATATGGCGTCAAGGAAGGGACGAGCGGCCGCGCCTGGGTGCTCGACCCGATCGACGGGACGCGCGCGTTCATTTCGGGGCGGCCGATCTTCGGCACGCTGATCGCCTTGGTGATCGAAGGGTGGCCGATGATGGGGGTGATCGACCAGCCGATCCTGCGCGAACGCTGGACGGGCGTGATGGGCAAGCCGACACTGTTCAACGGCAAGCCTGCGGCGACGCGGCGCTGCGCCGATCTCGGCAAGGCGCTGCTCGCGACGACCTCGCCCGCTCTGTTCGACGATTCGCAACTCCACGCGTTCGAGCATCTCGACGGGGCAGTGATGAGCACCGTGCTAGGCGGCGATTGCTACAATTATGGCTGCGTCGCGAGCGGGTGGCTCGACGTGGTGGTCGAGGCGCAGCTGAAGCTCCACGATTTCGCTGCCTTGGTCCCCGTCGTCGAGGGCGCGGGCGGGCGGATGTGCGACTGGCAGGGCGATCCGCTCACCGCCGATTCGGTCGGCGAAGTCGTCGCGGCGGGGGATCCGGCGCGGATCGAGGAGATTCTCGAGGCGCTCGCTTGCCGCGGGCATTGATCTTTCGGCGACTCTCCCGTATGCGCCGCCCCTCCTGCGAGTAAGAGGAACTGCCCGGCCGGTATGGGCTGCCGTGGCCGTTCATAGATCGTCGCATATTTGGAAAGGACGAAAATGCCCAAACTCAAGACGAAGAGCGGCGTCAAGAAGCGCTTCAAGCTCACCGCAACCGGCCTGCTCAAGCATGGCGTCGCCGGCAAGCGTCACCGACTGATGAGCCACAACAGCAAGTACATCCGTCAGAACCGCGGCACCAAGCTGCTGTCCAAGGCCGATACGGCAACCGTCAAGGCGTGGGCGCCTTACGGTCTCGGCTGAGCGGAAGGAATTAGAGAATGGCACGCGTAAAACGGGGTGTAACCACCCACGCAAAGCACAAGCGGATCCTCAATCTGGCGAAGGGCTATTATGGCCGTCGCAAGAACACGATCCGTATCGCCCGTCAGGCAGTCGAAAAGGCCGGCCAGTACGCTTATCGCGATCGCAAGGTTAAGAAGCGCAACTTCCGCGCGCTCTGGATCCAGCGCATCAACGCGGCAGTCCGCGTCGAGGGCCTCACCTATGGCGTGTTCATGCACGGCGTGAAGCTCGCCGGCGTCGAACTCGACCGCAAGGTCCTCGCCGATCTGGCGATGCACGAGGGTGCCGCGTTTAGCGTCATCATCGCGCAGGCAAAGGCGGCTCTGCCCCAGGCCGCCTAAGGCGACCTGCTGCGAGACAAGATCGGGGCGTCGGTGGCAACACCGGCGCCCTTTCTTTTTGGCCCCGACACCTCCGCCCATTCGGTCGTGGACCGGATCCGGGATTGTCGAAGCCCTGGTCTTTCTTCTAACGCCAGCCTGACGAAGAGCGGTGCTTCGACAGGCTCAGCACGAACGGACAAGCGATGACCGACCTCGACCAGATGAAGACCGACCTGCTCGCCGCGATCGATGCGGCGGCGACGCTCGACGCGCTCGAAGCGGTGCGGGTGCAGGGCCTCGGCAAGCAGGGCAGCGTGACCGCGTTGCTCAAGACGCTCGGCGGCATGTCGCCCGACGAGCGGCAGGTGCAGGGGCCGCGCATCCAGGGGCTGCGTGAGGCGGTTACGACCGCGATCGCGACGCGCAAGGCTGCGCTCGACCGCGCCGAGCTCGACGCGCGGCTCGCCAGCGAGACGCTCGACATGACGCTGCCCGCTGACGCCGCGCCGCACGGGTCGGTGCATCCGGTCAGCCAGGTGATGGACGAGCTCGCCGAGATCTTCGCCGATCTGGGCTTCGCGGTCGCGACCGGGCCCGAGATCGAGGACCAGTGGCACAATTTCACCGCGCTCAACATGCCCGAGAGCCATCCCGCGCGTGCGATGCACGACACCTTCTATCTCAACGCCGTTGAGGGCGAAGAGGCCAAGGTCCTGCGCACGCATACCTCGCCGGTGCAGATTCGCACGATGATGAGCCAGGAGCCGCCGATCCGCATCATCGCGCCGGGCCGTGTCTATCGCTCGGACTGGGACGCGACGCACACGCCGATGTTCCACCAGATCGAGGGGCTGGTGATCGACAAGGGCATCACGCTCGGCCATCTCAAATGGACGCTCGAGACTTTCCTCAAGGCCTTCTTCGAGCGCGACGACATCGTGCTGCGGCTCCGCCCGAGTTACTTCCCCTTCACCGAGCCTTCGGCCGAAGTCGATGTCGGCTACACCACGGTCAAGGGCCGCCGCACGCTCGGTGGCTCGGAAGGCTGGATGGAGCTGCTCGGCAGCGGGATGGTCCATCCCAAGGTGATCGAGGCGTGCGGGCTCGATCCCAAGGAATGGCAGGGCTTCGCCTTCGGGGTCGGGGTCGATCGGCTCGCGATGCTCAAATACGGCATGGACGATCTGCGGCCGTTCTTCGAGGGCGATGCGCGGTGGTTGAAGCATTACGGTTTCTCCGCGCTCGACGTGCCCACGCTGAGCCAGGGAGTGGGGGCATGATCCCGTCCCGTCGCCCCGGCGCAGGCCGGGGCCGCCTCGTTGCCACGCGCAACCCCAACCTCACAGCGACCCCGGCCTCCGCCGGGGTGACGGATGGTGTGAAATGAAAACGACCCTCGACTGGCTCAAGCAGCATATCGAAACCCAGGCGTCGCTCGACGAGATCGTCGAGACGCTAACGCGCATCGGCCTCGAGGTCGAAGGCGTCGAGAATCCGGGCGCCACGCTCGCCGCGTTCAAGGTGGCCAAGGTGCTCAGCGCCGCGCCGCATCCGCAGGCCGACAAGCTTCAGGTGCTCTCGGTCGATGCCGGTGACGGCCCGCTCCAGGTCGTCTGCGGCGCGCCCAACGCGCGCGCCGGGATGCTCGGCGTGTTCGGCCCGTCAGGCGCGACCGTCCCGTCGAACGGCATGGTGCTCAAGGTGACGGCGATCCGCGGGGTCGAATCGAACGGCATGATGTGCTCGACGCGCGAACTCGAGCTCGGCGAAGACCATGACGGCATCATCGAGCTTCCCGCCGATGCGCCGATCGGGATGGCCTATCCGGATTATGCCGGTCTCAATGACCCGGTGATCGACATCAACGTGCTCCCCAACCGCCCCGATTGCATGAGCGTGCGGGGGATCGCGCTTGACCTTGTCGTCGCAGGGCTCGGCACAGCCAAGCCGCTTGCCTATGCGCCGGTCGAAGGCGCGGGCGAGGGCCCCGACGTGCGCACCGAGGATGCGGCGGGCTGCCCCGCCTTCTTCGCGCAGAGTGTGAGCGGCCTCACCAATGGCGAGGCGCCCGAGTGGATGCGCCGCCGCCTCACCGCGATCGGCCAGCGGCCGATCTCGACGCTGGTCGACATAACCAATTACGTGATGTTCGATCTGGGGCGGCCGTTGCACGTCTATGACCGCGCCAAGCTCTCGGGCGGGCTCGTCGCGCGCAAGGCGGCAGCGGGCGAACAGGTCGTCGCGCTCAACGGCAAGACCTACACGCTCGCCGAGACGATGACGGTGATCGCCGACGCGGCGCATGTCCACGACATCGGCGGGATCATGGGTGGCGAGGATTCGGGCGTTTCGGCCGAGACCACCGACGTCATCATCGAATGCGCCTATTTCGACCCCGAGCGCATCGCACGCACCGGCCAGGCGCTGATGCTGACCTCGGACGCGCGCTCGCGCTTCGAGCGCGGCGTCGATCCGGCGTTTCTCGAGGAAGGCCTCGCGATCGCGACGCGGCTGGTGCTCGATCTGTGCGGCGGCAGCGCGAGCGCGCCGACCTATTCGGGCATGCCGCCGCTCGACCGCAAGCGGATCGCCTATGATCCGGCGCTCGCGGAAACGCTCGGTGGCCTCGCGGTGGCGGAAGATCGCCAGCGCGCGATCCTGACGGCGCTCGGCTTCACAGTCGAGGCCGACTGGACCGTCCTTCCGCCGCCCGCGCGTCGCGACGTCGATGGCCCGGCCGATCTGGTCGAGGAAATCATCCGCATCGAGGGGATCGACTCGGTCGCTCCCGTCCCGCTTCCCCGCGCGGCCGGCGTCGCCAAGCCGACCGCCACGCCCGAGCAGCGCCTCGAGAGCCGCGCCCGCCGCGCAGCCGCCGCGCGTGGGCTCAACGAGACGCTGACCTGGAGCTTCCTCTCGGACGCGCAGGCGACCGCGATCGGTGGCGGCGCCTGGACGCTCGCCAACCCGATCAGCGAGGAGTTGAAGGTCATGCGGCCGTCGCTGCTCCCCGGCCTCTTCTCGGCCGCCGAGCGCAACATGAAGCGCGGCGCCGCGGGCGTGCGGCTGTTCGAGATCGGGCGGCGGTATCTGGCGGATGGCGAGCATCCGACGCTCGGCGTCGTGCTCGCCGGCGAAAATCGCGCGCGCGGCTGGCAGGACGGCAAGGCGAAGCCGTTCGACGCGTTCGACGCCAAGGCCGAGGCGCTCGCCTTGCTCGCCGCGATCGGCGCGCCGGTCGAGAATCTGCAGGTGATGGGGGATGCCGGCGAGGCGTGGCATCCGGGGCAGTCGGGCACGCTCCGGCTCGGGTCGAAGACGGTGCTCGCGGCGTTCGGCATGGTCCACCCGCTGACGTTGCGCGCGTTCGATCTCGATGGCTCGGTGGCGGCGGTCGAGCTGTATCTCGACGCGCTTCCCGCCAAGCGCTCGACCGGCTTCGCGCGCGCGGCCTATGCGCCGCCGGCGTTGCAGGCGGTCCGGCGCGACTTCGCTTTTCTGGTGCCGGAGACGTTGGCGGCGGAAACGCTGGTGCGCGCGGTCAAGGGCTCGGACAAGGCGAGCATCGTCGCGGCGCGACTGTTCGACGTCTTCACCGGCGCGGGCGTCGAGCCAGGGTATAAGAGCCTCGGCGTCGAGGTGACGCTCCAGCCGGGCGAGAAGAGCTTTGCCGAAGCCGATCTCAAGGCGATCGCCGACAAGGTGGTAGCTGCGGCCGCCAAGCTGGGGGCGAGCCTGCGGGGCTGACCCCGACCGTCACCCAGGCCCTGTGCCGGGGTCCACCGTCGTGCGAGCGCCTCGGCCGTTGCGTTCGCGGGCCGGTAGGCCCCGGGACAAGCCCGGGATGACGTTTGAGAGCGTAAAAACCGTTTGATCGAGGACCGACCGATGCCTGAAGCTGCCCTGATCGAAATCGCCTCGGCCGAGCTCTCCGCCGCGATCAACCCGTACGGCGCCGAGCTCACGCATCTGCGCGACGCCGATGGCCGCGAGCTGATGACCGACGCCGACCCGGCCTTCTGGACCGGTCATGCGCCGATCCTCTTCCCGATCGTCGGCGCGCTCAACGACGATACGCTCCGCCTCGATGGCGAAAGCTACACGATGGGCAAGCACGGCTTCGCGCGCCGCAGCAGCTTCGCGGTGGTCGAGCACAGCGCGACCCGCGCGGTGTTCCTGCTCGAGGACAGCGCCGAGACGCTCGCCGTGTATCCGCGCTCCTTCGCGCTGCGGCTGACCTATGCGATCGAGGGCGCTACGCTCGCGATCACCGCCGAGATCGAGAACCGCGAGGCCGAGCGCACCCTGCCCGCGAGCTTCGGCTTCCACCCCGCCTTCGCCTGGCCGCTGCCGTACGGCAAAGCGCGCGCCGAGCACCGCATCGTCTTCGCCGCCGACGAGCCCGAGCCCTTGCGTGAGCTCACCCCCGGCGGGCTGATCGTCGCGCAGGAGCGACCGTCGCCGCTTGAGGACGGTCGCACGCTGCATCTGCGCGACGCTCTGTTCGAGCAGGACGCGCTGATCTGGGACGCGGTCCGCGCGCAGAGCGTCCGCTATGGCGCCGAGAGCGGCCCGCAGCTGCGCGTCGATTTCGCCGATACGCCGATGCTCGGCATTTGGACCAAGCCGGGCGCCGCATACATCTGTATCGAGCCGTGGCACGGCATCGCCGACCCTGAGGGCTTCTCGGGTGATTTCACCGCCAAGCCTGGTGTGTTCGAGGTTTCGCCGGGCGAATCGAAGACCATCGCGATGCACGTGACGCTGGAGCCGTAAAGCGCTATCGCGCGCAGATGAATCACACGTCCGACCGCCGCACCTTCGCGATCATCTCCCACCCCGACGCCGGTAAGACCACGCTTACCGAAAAGCTGCTGCTGTTCGGCGGCGCGATCCATCTCGCCGGTGAAGTGAAGGCGCGCGGGCAAAACCGTCGCGCGCGTTCGGACTGGATGAAGATCGAGCAGCAGCGCGGCATCTCGGTCACCTCGTCGGTGATGACCTTCGAGCGTAACGGGCTGACCTTCAACCTGCTCGACACGCCGGGGCACGAGGACTTTTCCGAAGACACCTATCGCACGCTCACCGCGGTCGATTCGGCGGTGATGGTGATCGACGCCGCGCGCGGTATCGAGGCGCAGACGCGCAAACTGTTCGAGGTGTGCCGGCTGCGCTCGGTGCCGATCATCACCTTCGTCAACAAGGTCGATCGCGAGGGGCGCCCGCCGTTCGACCTGCTCGACGAGATTGCCGAGATGCTACAGCTCGACGTCACGCCGATGAGCTGGCCGGTCGGCATGGGCAGCGATTTCGAGGGTGTCTACGATCTCCACGCCAACAGCCTGAGCCAGCCCGAGGGGCCCAGCCGCGAGTTCATGGGCAAGGCCTTGAGCTTCACCGGGCTCGACGACCCCGCGCTCGCCAAGACGCTGAGCCCGGCTGGCCTGAAATTGCTCCAGGACGAGTCCGAGCTCGCGCTCGGCGGCTATGGCGCGTTCGATGTCGAGGCATATCGCGGCGGCGACCAGACGCCGGTCTATTTCGGATCGGCGTTGAAGGAATTCGGCGTTGCCGAGCTGATCGACGCGCTCGGCCGCCACGCGCCGGGCCCGCGCCCGCAGCCGGCCGAGCCCGCCGAGGTGCTGCCGGAGCGCGCCGACGTCACCGGCTTCGTGTTCAAGGTCCAGGCCAATATGGACCCCAACCACCGCGATCGCATCGCCTTCATGCGGCTGTGCTCGGGCACCTTCAAACGCGGCATGAAGCTGACCCCGACCGGCCACGGCAAGCCGATCGCGATCCATTCGCCGATCCTGTTCTTCGCGCGCGAGCGTGAACTCGCCGACGAGGCGTTTCCGGGCGACATCATCGGCATCCCCAACCACGGGACGCTGCGGGTCGGGGACACGCTGTCCGAGCGCGCCGACGTGCGCTTCACCGGGCTGCCCAATTTCGCGCCGGAAATCCTGCGGCGTGTCGCGCTCAAGGATCCGACCAAGACCAAGCAGCTTCGGAAAGCGCTCGACGACATGGCCGAGGAGGGGGTGACGCAGGTCTTCTATCCCGAGATCGGGTCGAACTGGATCATCGGCGTGGTCGGGCAGCTCCAGCTCGAGGTGCTGCTGAGCCGGCTCGAGGCGGAGTATAAGGTCGATGCCGGGCTCGAAATGGCGCCGTACGATACCGCGCGCTGGGTTTCGGCGGCGGATCCGGCCGATCTCAAGGCGTTCATGGACCTCAACCGTACGTCGATGGCGAAGGATCGCGACAACAATCCGGTCTATCTCGCGAAGACCGCGTGGGACGTCGGCTATGTCGCCGACCGCTACCCCAAGGTGAAGTTCGCGGCGACGCGCGAGCGCTAAGCGCGCTCGTCGACCCAATCGCGGCGTAGCGAGGGCACCGCGAAGAGGACGAGGATCGCCGCGAGCACATAGAAGCCGAGGCACCCGACCGCGGCATAGCGCAGCGATTCGACGCCGTTGGCGGCCTTGAGGTGATCCGACAGGCCGCCCATCAGGATCGGCCCGACGCCGAGCCCGATCAGATTGTTGATGAACAGGAAGCTGCCCGACGCGGTCGCCCGCATCCGCGGCGGCACGAGGTGCTGGACCGCGGTGGTGACCGGCCCCAGCCACAGGATGTTGAGCGCGTTGGGGATCAGCAGCAGCGGCCACGCCACCCACGGGCTCGGCGCGAGCAATCCGAGCGCGTACATCGGCGCGGTGATCGCCCAGGCGATCGCGGGAAGCCGTGCGTACCAGCCGCGATCGCTCCGCCCGAGCCGGTCGGCGAGCCAGCCGCCCGCGAAGACGCCCGCCACGCCGCCGATGAGCAGCAGCGACCCCATGAACTGCCCGGTCTCGATCATGCTGAAGTGGAAGCTGCGGATCATCACCGAGGGCGCCCACAGCGCGAGGCCATAGCCGCACAGCGAGCTGAACGACGCCCCGAAGGCAAGCAGCCAGAAAGCGGGTTTGCGCGCAAGGATCGCGAACACCGCGCTCACCGGCACCGTATCCTGCGCGCTCACCACGGGTCGCGGCACGTCGCGCACTAGCCAGCGGAACAGCGGCGCGACCACGATCCCTGCGGCGCCGACCGCGATGAAGGCGGTCTGCCAATCGACCAGCGCCGCGATATAGCCGCCGAGCAGCACGCCGCCCGCAAGTCCGATCGGAATGCCGAGCGAATAGACCGCGAGCGCGCGCGCGCGGCGTTCCGGCGGGAAGTAATCGGAGATCAGCGCATAGGAGGGCGCGACCCCGCCCGCCTCGCCGACGCCGACGCCGAGGCGGTAGAAGAAGAGCTGCCAATAGCCCGTCGCCGTCCCGCACAGAGCGGTGAAGCCGCTCCACACGATCAGCGACCACATCACCACGCCGCTGCGGCTGGTACGGTCGGCGAGGAAGGCGAGCGGTACGCCGAGCACCGAATAGAGAATCGCGAAGGCGAGCCCACCGACTGCGCCGAACTGCGCGTCGCTCAGATGGAGGTCGGCCTTGATCGGCGTCGCGAGGATGCTGAGGATCTGACGGTCGAGAAAGTTGAACGTGTAGACCACGAGCAACATCGCGAGGACGAGGCGCGCCCGGGCAGGGGAGCGGGGGGCGGGCGCGGCGGTCATGGTCATATCCCCGAATCATCGCACCGGCCGCCTGCGCGTGGCAAGCGGCCGGTGCGGGATAGTCTGGCGGTCAGAAGCGCGCGGTGATCGTGCCGAACACCTGGCGGGGGTTGCCGTAGAAGGCGGTGGCGATGCCCTCGCGGCCCAATGTCGGCGTATATCTCCCGGCAGCGTTCAGGATCGGCACGCCGGCGAGCGTCGCATTGATATATTGGTAGCCCGACGTCTTGTAATGCTTGTCGGTGATGTTCTTGGCGTGGACGCCGACCGTATAGCGGCCCTTGCCGAAGGTGTAGGTCAGGTTCGCGTCCCACAGTGCATAGCCCGGCTGGTCGAGGAACGGGCTCGCGGTCTCGAACTGGTGCGTCAGGCTGCGATACGACAGCGTGGTCGAGGCGTTGACGCGGCCGGGGCCTGCGGGGATGTTGGTCGACAGCGTGCCCGAGGCGGTCCAGTCGGGGGTGTTCTGGAAGACGCGGACATTGGCGACGTCGGTGCCGGTCGGTCCGATGAAGCGATCATATTTGGCGTCGATATAGCCGAGCGTGCCCGCCAGCGACACGTTCGAGCCCACCCCTGCGAAATCGCGCGTGAGCACCGCGTTCGATTCGAGTTCCACGCCTTTGATCGTCGCCTTGGCGGCGTTGGTGGTGATGCCGCAGAACGACTGCACCCCGCCGATGATGCAGCCGACCGAGCCCGGCACCTGGACGTTGCTATAGTTCGAATAGAAGCCGTCGAGCGCGAAGGTCAGGCGCTTGTCGAACACCGAGCCCTTCCAGCCGATCTCGTAGCTCTTCACGACTTCGGGCTTGAACAGCAGGTAGTTGTAGATTTCCTGATAGCTGCGCACGCCGTCCTGATTGACGTCGGGCGCCGAGGTGCCCGAGCCGCGCGGATCGAAGCCGCCGCCCTTGAAGCCTTCCGAATAGGAGGCATAGAGCAGGTGATCGGCGGTCGGCTTGAAGCTGAGCGACGCGCGCGGTGTGAAGCGCTTGAACTTCGCGGTGCCGTTGAAATTGGTCGAGGGCGCGCCGATGATCGTCGGATTGCCGCCGAATTCGGAGGTCACACCGAAATAGCTCGCCTTGAAGATGAACGACCGGCGCTCGTCCCAGGTATAGCGGCCGCCGAGCGACAGGCTGAGCTTTGGCGTGAAATCATAGGTGAAGTCGCCGAAGATCGAGTGCGTCTCGGTCCGCACGTCGCCTGCGGTATAGGCGTCGAAATTGGCGAGCGTGGTCGAGAGCAGCACGTCGAACCCGGTCGAGGCCTTGGCGCCGAGATAGTAATAGCCGATCAGCCCGTTGAGCTTGTCGCTCTTGTACGCCAGCTGGAATTCCTGGCTGGTCTGCTCGTTGCGATAGACTGCGGGCACATCGACATCGACCGCGGGGAGCGCGTCGAAATCGATCGGGGTGAACGAGCGGTCCTTGCGGAAGGCGCTGATGCTCTTGATCGTGAGGTGATCGCTCAGCTCGCCGGTCGCGACCATCGACAGGCCGCCCGCCTGGATGTTCTGCTTGGGGGTGTTGAGCCCGGCGCGGGTATCGAACGGGTTGGACTGGACCGGCGTGTTGGTCAGCAGGCTGGTGATGAGGCGCGAGCCGTTGCGCGCGTTCGATTTGTCCTCGGTATAGTCGCCGGTCAGGCGCAGGCTCATCCGGCTGTCGGGCGATTCGAACTCGATCGTGCCGCGGCCCGCCCAGATGTTCTTGTTGTAATTGTCGATGCCGAGGTTGGTGTTGCGCCCGAACCCGTCGCGCGTCAGCCGTGCGCCCGCCACGCCGACCTTGAACAGTGAGCCGATCGGGGTCGACAGGCTGACGATGCCGTCGGCCTGGTTGTACGAGCCGTAGCTTGCCTTGAGCGTCGCCTCGGGGCTGTCGGGCAAGCGTTTGGTGACGTATTTCACCGCGCCGCCGATCGTGTTGCGGCCGTACAGCGTGCCCTGCGGGCCGCGCAGCACTTCGATCCGCTCGACGTCATAGATGTCGAGCACCGCCGCCTGTGGGCGGTTGAGATAGACGTCATCGAGATAGATGCCGATGCCCGCCTCGAAGCCGGGGACGGGATCCTGCTGGCCGACACCGCGGATGAAGGCGGCGAGCGTCGAGTTGGTGCCGCGCGCGGTCTTGAGCGTGGTGTTGGGGGTGACGTTCTGGATGTCGGTCAGGTCGACCGCGCCGGTCTCCTCGAGCCGGTCGGCCGAGAAGGCGGTGACCGCGATCGGCACGTTGAGCAGCGTCTCCTCGCGGCGGCGCGCGGTGACGACGATTTCGCCCGAGGCGGTCTCGTCGGCCTGCGGTTCGGCGGGCGCAGGCGCAGTCTGGGCGGTGGCGGGAAGCGCGGTCGATCCCGCGAGGGCGGCCCCGGCAAAGAGCAAGGCGCGCACGGAATTCAGGCGTGTCATCGGTTATCCCCTCCTGCGGCGCATCCAGATGGCCCGATATTGTCCGGGTTGTGCGCTCGTTACGATCGTTATACTGAAACCTGAACCGGGTTTCAACTTGAGAAATGACAGGCACCATGGCGGACCCATCCGTCGCTCCGGCGACAAGCCCACCCGTCGCTCCGGCGACAAGCCCACCCGTCGCTCCAGCGACAAGCCCTTCGGCAGCGAGCGCGGGAAAGGCGCCGCGCACCGAACGCGGGCGCAAGACGTTGCGCGGCATCCTTGATGCGGCGGCGATCGAATTCGGCGAGCGCGGCTTTCACGATGCATCGGTGAGCGGCATCACGCGCCGCGCAGGCGTCGCCTTGGGCAGTTTTTACACCTATTTCGATTCGAAGGATGCGGTGTTCCGCGCGCTGGTGCGCGACATGTCGGATCAGGTGCGCGACCGTGTTGCCCCCGCGATTCGCGCCGCGCCCGACCAGATCGCCGCCGAGCGCGCCGGCTTACGCGAATTCGTCGCCTTCGTGCGCGGGCATAAGGAGATCTACCGGATCATCGACGAGGCCGAGTTCGTCGATCCCGCATCGTTCAAGCTGCACTATGCGACGACCGCCGAGCGGATCGCGGCACGGCTAAAGGCGGGTGCCGAGCGCGGCGAGATCCGCCGCGACGTCTCCGAAGTCCATGCCTGGGCGATCATGGGGATGAACGTGTTTCTGGGCCTGCGCTACGGCGTGTGGGACGAGGATCTCACGCTCGACGCGATCGCCGACACGGTCGCCGACATGCTCGCCCGCGGCCTCGCGCCCTAGTCCGCGGTATCAGCGTCGAGCGCGTCCGCCAGCGCGTCGCGAACCGCCCGCACCGCATCGCTGCCCGTTCCGGGTGGCGTGCCGGGTGTCCTTTCGGGGGCGGGGCGACCGGCGGCGAGCGCCTGTTGCACGCCGCGAATCGTGTAGCCGTCCTGGTTCAGCATCGTCGCGATGCGCTTGACCAACGCGACATCCTCGGGCCGGTAATAGCGGCGGTTGCCGGCGCGCTGCAGCGGGCGCAGCTGCGCAAAGCGCGTTTCCCAATAGCGCAAGATATGCTGCGGCAGCCCCGTGTCGCGGGCGAGCTCGCCGATCGTGCGATACGCCCCGGCCGCCTTGTCGCCGGGTGCGGTCTCGCCGGACGCCGTGTCTTTGGTCGCCTTATCTCCGGCCCGCGCGGGCGGCACCGTCATGCGATAGGTCAGTCGGCTTCGACGATGCGGTCGCGCATCATCTGGCTGGCGCGGAACGTCAGCACGCGGCGCGGCGCGATCGGAACTTCGATGCCGGTCTTGGGATTGCGGCCGATGCGTTCGCCCTTGTCGCGCAGGACGAAGGTGCCGAAGCCGGAAATCTTGACGTTGTCGCCCTTGGCGAGCGCGCTGCACATGTGGTGCAGGATCTGCTCGACCATTTTCGAGGAATCGGTACGCGACAGGCCGACATTATGATGGAGTGCTTCGGCCAGATCGGCGCGCGTCAACGTTCCCGCAGCTTCCATCGATACGTCCCCCGCAAAACTTCTAAGAACCCTTACGCTATCATAACAAAGCGGACGGGAAAAGGTGCAAGGTACCGATATTTAACAATCGTTAGAACCGGATGACGGCAGCGCCCCAGGTGAATCCGCCGCCCATCGCCTCGAGCACGATCAAATCGCCTTGCGCAATCCGGCCATCCTTGACCGCGGTGTCGAGCGCGAGCGGGACCGACGCTGCCGAAGTATTGGCATGCTGGTCGACGGTAACGATAACACGCTCGGGGGCGAGGTGGAGCTTGCGCGCGGTCGCGTCGAGGATGCGCGCATTGGCCTGGTGCGGCACGACCCAATCGACATCGGCGGCGGTGAGGCCCGCGCGCTCGAGCGTTTCGGTCATCACCGCGGCGAGGTTGACGACGGCGTGGCGGAACACCTCGCGGCCCTTCATGCGGACCTTGCCGACCGTGCCCGTGGTCGAGGGGCCGCCATCGACATAGAGCATCTCGTTATGACGACCATCGGCGTGAAGCCGCATCGCGAGGATGCCGCGCCCTTCATTGCCGGTGTCGTGCGTGTCCTGCGCCTCGAGCACGACCGCGCCGGCGCCATCGCCAAACAGCACGCAGGTCGTGCGGTCTTCCCAGTCGAGGATCCGGCTGAACGTCTCGGCACCGATCACCAGCGCGCGCTTGGCAGCGCCGCTGCGCAACATGCTGTCGGCGACCTGGAGCGCATAGAGGAAGCCCGAGCACACCGCCGCCACGTCGAACGCGACGCAATCGTCGATGCCGAGCATCGCCTGCACCTTGGTGGCGCTCGACGGGAAGGTCTGGTCGGGGGTCGCGGTCGCGAGCACGATCAGGTCGATCTCGTGCGCCGAAATGCCCGCAGAGCCGAGCGCGGCACGGCACGCGTCGGCAGCGAGCGTCGCGGTGGTCTCGTCGGGGCTGGCGATGTGGCGGAAGCGGATGCCGGTGCGCTCGACGATCCATTCGTCCGAAGTATCGACGGTCTCGGCCAGTTCGGCATTGGAGACGCGCCGTGCCGGCAAGGCCGACCCGGTGCCGATGATGACGCTACGCACTGACATAGGGGGCATTACGCTGCCTTTTTCTCGAAATCGCCCAGATCCTCGGCGATCCGCCGGGTGAGATCGTCGCGCACCATCTTCGCGGCAGCCGCGATCGCGGTACACACGCCGATCTCGTTGGCGCCGCCATGGCTTTTGACCACCAGCCCGTTGAGCCCGAGAAAGACGGCACCATTATGGTTGTTCGGGTCGAGATGATGGCGCAGCAATTCGGTCGCCGGGCGCGAGATGAGGAAACCGATCTTCGAGCGCGTCGAGGAGCGGAACGCACGCTTGAGCAGATCGGCGACGAAGCGCGCGGTGCCCTCGGCGGTTTTCAGCGCGATATTGCCCGAGAAACCGTCGCACACGATCACGTCGACATCGCCGCGCGACAGTTTGTCGCCCTCGATAAAGCCGGTGAAATCGAGTGGGAGATGGGTCGCGGCGCGCAAGGCGGTCGCGGCGTCGCGAATCGTCTCGGTGCCCTTCTGGTCCTCGCTGCCGATGTTGAGCAGCGCGACGCGCGGGCGCGCCAGCTCGAGCGTGGTGCGGGCGTACGCCGCGCCCATCACCGCGAACTGGATGAGGTTGCGCGAATCGCACTCGGTATTGGCGCCGAGATCGAGCACGACGGTGTCGTTGGCGCCGAGCGAGGGCATCAGCCCGGCAAGCGCCGGCCGGTCGATCCCCGGGATCATCCGGAGCGAGAGCTTCGACATCGCCATCAATGCGCCGGTATTGCCGCTCGACACGCACGCGGCGGCACGGCCTTGCTTGACCATGTCGATGGCGATTCCCATCGACGTGGTCTTGGCACGGCGCAGCGCCTGGCTCGGCTTCTCGCTCGAGCCGATCACGTCGGGCGCATGGACGATCTCGGACTGCGCGCTGAGATTGGGGTGATCCTTCAACCCAGCCGCGATCGCGGCCTCATCCCCGACGAGGATGAAGCGCATGTCCTCGAACCGGCGGCGCGCACGCGCAACGCCGGCGAGCATCACCGCCAGGCCTTCATCGCCGCCCATCGCATCAATCGCGATCCGGGAGCTGTTCGTCACGCTGGTCGCTCCCTGTTCAATTGGCCGGGCGATGCGTCGAATCAGCCTTCGACCGAGAGGATCTCGCGGCCGTTATAGTGACCGCACGACGGGCACAGATTGTGCGGACGCTTCAGTTCGCCGCAGTTCGGGCATTCCTGGAACGAAGCGACCGTCAGCGAATCGTGGCTGCGACGCATGCCGCGCTTGGACGGCGTGGTTTTTCTTTTGGGGACGGCCATTTTGGCGAAACCTTATTCGTGTCTGACAGGTGCGATACGCCCGGTCGGGGCTCCTACGCAACCAACGCCTGAGGTTGGCCGCGCAAGCGGCACCGATGCCAGACAAATCGCGAAGATGGCGGCCTATAGCGATTCTCCGCGGCGTTGCAAGCTTGTGCATGGGGTGCCAGGGTCGCCGCACGGACATTTTGGGGATTGTCGATGGGAACTATCATGCTGCCGATCGCACTTGTGACGGCGGGCGCCGCGGCGATTCTGAACCTGTGGCTGGCGATGCGGACCGGGGCGATTCGCCGCCAGACTAAGATCAGCGTCGGTGATGGCGGCAACGAGGCGCTGATTCGCCGGATGCGCGCGCACGCCAATTTCATCGAATCGGCCCCGTTCATCGTGATCCTGATCGCGCTGATCGAATTCACCACGGGCACGAGCCTGTGGCTGTGGGTGGCGAGCGCGCTGTTCCTGCTCGCGCGCGTCGCACATCCGCTCGGGATGGACGGGGTACGGATCGGGCGCGAGGCGGGGACGCTGGTAACCTTTGCATTGCTGCTCGGGCTGGGCGGTTACGCCGCGACACTGCCCTTCATGGCGCCGGCGGTCCATGGCACGCCTGCGGTGAGTGCGGCGCCGGCTGGGTGAGGCTCAGCGCATCGTCGTCATGGCGGGATACCAGGTCCGCCATTGCTCGGCGAGCGCGGCGCCTTCGATTCGTTTGAAGTCGAGCCGATAATAGTGAAGCGCGGCGCTTCCCGCGTTGTGGAGCGCCAGGACCGCGCCGGCATCGAGCGTCATGCAGCGCGGCATCGCCAGGCCGGTCGGCGGTAGCGCGCGACCGGCAGCCGGGCCGACCACGGCATCGAGCGCGTCGAAGGCGCGCTGCGTGTCGATGGCGAGGATCGCGGGATAGCGCGTGGCGGTGGGGCGGCTCGACGCGCCGGGGGCGACGCGCACCGCGACCAGGCGGACGACCGCATCCTCGTACAGCGCTGTCTCGCCCGAGCGGGCGGCGGCGGGCGCGCCGGTGTCGTCGAAATGCCGGAACTCGATCCGGTAGAAATGCTGCGGCACGGTTCCGCGATTGACCGGGCGATGCGGCGCCTGCGGATCGGCCGCGGTGCATTCGAGCTCGGGCGTGCCCTTGGGCGGCGGGGCGCTGTGCCAATGCTCGCCGTTTCGCCCGCCGCTGGGTTCGAGATACTGGTCGCCCGGCCCGCCGCCGCCGAGATGCGTCGTCCCCGACGAGCGCGCGAAGATCGACGGATAGGGGTGGCCGTGGAGCTGCATGGCGAAACCCGGCGGGTTGGCGACCTCCATCAGCAGGATGTGATCGTCGGCGTAGCGGATGCGGTGGACCGCAGGTGCCGCGACCTCGGGATCGTAGCGCGGTGCGAAATCATAGCCCCAGGCATTGGGCGCGACTCGCTCCTGTGCGATCGCGGCGGTCGCCGCGACGATCCCGATGGCGGCCAGGCCGAGTGTGCGGTGATGCTGCATCCGATCCCCCGATCGCGGTGATCCTCTACCCGAAACCGCCTGTCGGCAAGCTGCAAAGCGCTGTCGCGGCGCGGTCTGTCCGCGGCGATCCTCACCGGATGTTTACGGATTTTCCTGCATGGCGGTGGCCTTAGCCCCGGGGGGACACGACACATCATGACCGAGATGCCGAGCGCACACAGTTTCGCGCCCAATGTCCAACTGACGCGCGCGCCGGATCGGGGGGTGGCGTGCATCGGCATGGTGTTCGAGATCGCCGGATCGAGCAGCCTGGTGATGCTCGATCCGCTCGCGCTCGAGGCGACGATGGGGGATCCCGACCCGGTCATCGCCACTGCGGGGTCGGTCGGCAGCCAGATCAAGATGCGCGTCGGGGGCACGTGGCTGATCGCCAATATCCGCTCGCTCAAGCTGATCGACGGCCATGACGACCGAATCGCAGCGACGGTCGATTTCCTTGGCGAGGGCGACGAGGAGAAGCTGACCGGCAAGCTCTACAAGTTCCGCCGCGGCGTGACGCGCTATCCGACCCCGGGATGCGCGGTGTTCCCGGTCTCGACCGGCGACCTCAAGCAGATCTACGCCGCCGACGATCGTGCGCATATCGAGATCGGCACGGTCTATCCGACCAAGGACATTCGCGCCGCGCTCTATGTCGATGCGATGCTCGGCAAGCATTTCGCGCTGCTCGGGAGCACCGGCACGGGCAAGTCGACCAGCGCTGCGTTGATCCTCCACCGCATCTGCGAGCTCAGCCCGCAGGGGCATATCGTAATGGTCGATCCGCACGGCGAATATGCCGCCGCGTTCAAGGGCAATGGCGCGATCTACGACGTGTCGAACCTGCAGATGCCGTATTGGCTGATGAACTTCGAGGAACATTGCGAGGTGTTCGTCACCTCGTCGGGGTCGGAAAAACAGATCGACGCCGACATCCTCGCCAAATGCCTGCTCATGGCGCGCGCCAAGGGGCGGCTAGGGCAGGAGATCAGCAAGCTGACGGTCGATGCGCCGGTGCCCTATCTGCTGAGCGACCTGACCAATCTGATCGGGCTCGAAATGGGCAAGATGGACCGCGCCGGCGACACCGCGCCGTATCTGCGGCTGCGCACCAAGATCGACGAGATCAAGGCCGATCCGCGCTATGGCTTCATGTTCTCCGGCATGCTCGTCGCCGATACGATGGCGAGCTTCATCGAGCGGATCTTCCGTTTGCCCGGCGACGGCAAGCCGATCTCGATCATCGACGTGTCGGGCGTGCCCTCCGAGATCACCTCTGTCGTCGTCGCGGTGCTCAGCCGGATGGTGTTCGATTTCGCGATCTGGTCGCGCGGTGAGCCGCAGCGGCCGATCCTGCTCGTCTGCGAGGAAGCGCATCGCTACATCCCCGCGGGGAATGGCGACGGGTCGAGCGTCGGGCGGATCCTGTCGCGAATCGCCAAGGAAGGGCGCAAATACGGCGTCTCGCTCGGGCTGATCACGCAGCGACCGTCGGATCTTGCCGAGGGCGTGCTGTCGCAATGCGGCACGATCATCGCGATGCGGCTCAACAACGATCGCGACCAGGCGTTCGTCCGCGCGGCGATGCCCGAGGGCGCGCGCGGCTTCCTCGATTCGATCCCCGCCTTGCGCAACCGCGAATGCATCATCTGCGGCGAGGGCGTCGCGATCCCGATCCGCGTCTCGTTCGATTCGCTTGCCGACGACAAGCGTCCGGCGTCGGACGATCCGCTCTTCTCGCAATTGTGGCGGCAGACCGGCGGCGAAGGCGAGATCATCACACGGACCTTGAAGCGCTGGCGCGCGCAGGGGCGCTAGTAGGCAGGGCGCCCGGGGGGGCGGGCGTCACAGGACATCTCGTTTCGGGTTCGATACTTACATGCCATAAGCGGCATGTAGGTATCGACCGGGGGATGCTGTGGTGCAGTTGCGACCGAACACGTTTATGGTGGCGACGACGCTGCTCGCGGCCGTCCTTGTGACGATTGCGTGCATTTTTTTTTCAACGCGACCGCGACTCCGATCGAGCGGACCGCGACCGTCGCGCTCGACGGGCTCCCCAAAGGGTCGAAGCCGATCCGTGTTGCGCTCCTGTCCGATATCCATGTCGGGAATGTCGGCATGCGCCCGGCGCGATTGGCGCAGATCGTGCGCGCCGTGAACGCCGCGCGGCCCGATCTCGTCTTGCTGGCAGGCGACTTCGTGATCGGCGAGCAGAAAGCGGGCGCCGCGATGCGCGCGTTGGACCTGGCGCCGCTTGCGGGGTTGCGCGCCACAGGCGGCGTGTATGCGGTGCTCGGCAATCACGACCATTGGACCGATCCTGCAGCGATCCGGCAAAATCTCGCGCGCGCGGGCGTTCGCGTACTTGAAAACGAAGCGATCCGGAGCGGGCCGCTGGCGCTGGTGGGAATCGGGGACCGCTTTTCGCGGCATTATGATCTTGCGCGTTCCGTGGCTCGCGCCGATGCCGTGGGCGGCGTCCCGCTGGCGTTCACGCACTCGCCCGATATCGCGCCGGACCTGCCGAGTCGCTTCCAGATGCTGCTGGCGGGGCATACGCATTGCGGGCAGGTCGTTCTGCCGTGGATCGGCCCGCTCGTCCGCACATCGCATGGGCATCGCCTGTACGATCCGAGATACCGCTGCGGACGGATCGATACTGCGGGGCGGTCGGTCTTCGTCACCGCAGGCGTCGGCTCGGGCACCTTGCCGCTGCGGATCGGCGCGATGCCCGATTGGTGGCTGATCGTGCTGACGCCCCGCCCCAGCTGAGGCCTACGCCCCCGGCTTGACCGCGAGCAGGCTCGCCACCTTGGCCTTAAACGCGCGCAATTGCTCACCCGACAGCGTCGCGACGCTCGAGAAGGAGAAGCCGCGCGGATTGACCGCGACGCCGCCGCGCAGCACTTCCCAGTGCAGATGCGGCCCGGTCGACATGCCGCTATTGCCCGAATAGCCGATCACGTCGCCGCGCGCGACGTGCTGGCCCGAGCGCGTCGCGAAGCGGCTGAGATGGCCGTAGCAGGTTACGATATTGCCGCCATGCGCCATCTTGATGAGATTGCCATAGCCGCCGCTGCGCCCGGCATAGACGATCGTCCCGTCGGCGGGGGCGTGGACCGGCGTGCCCCATGGCGTGCCGATGTCGATCCCCTTGTGCATCCGCGTGAAGCCGAGCAGCGGGTGGAAGCGCATCCCGAACGACGAAGTGACGCGCGCCATCGACACCGGCATGGTGAACATGCCCTGCCGCTCGGCCTGGCCGCTCGCTTCGTACCAGGTCCCGTCGGTCCATTGCACGAGCTGCGTCTTGGCGGCGCCATGGTCGAGCCCGGCGAAGAGCAGATTGCCGAGCTGCGTCTCGCCGGTCGCGGCGCGCTTGCGCTCGATCACCAGGTCGTAGGAATCGTCGCGCCCGACGCGGCCGATCGCGAACTTGCTGGCGATCGCCTTGATGTAGGTCTCGACCAGCTTGACCGGAACGCCCGCGGCGCGCGCCGAGCGATACAGGCTGCTGCCGACCGGGCCCTGGATGCGCAGCGGGGTATTGTCGATCGCGATCGCGTGGCGGGTCAGCACGAGCTGGTCGCCGACGCGCTTGAGCGTCAGTTCCTGGTCGAAGCGCGCGCGCAGCGCGAGCGCTTCGAGCGGGCGCGCGACGCTGCGATTGGGGCGGCGGCCGAGCGTCATCGGGACTTGCGTGCCGGGCTTGAGGTCGCCGAGCGGGACCGCGCCCGCGATCAGCGCGACGGCGTTTTGCGAATCGCGCTCGGAAACGCCCGCGCGCTCGAGCATGTCGCCGAAGCTGTCGCCCTGGCCGACGGTCGCGGTGCGGTCCTCGATCGGGCGTTCGGGGGCTTCGGCGAGCGGGACGACGAGATCGTTCGACGCCATGTGGCGCCCGCTGTTCGCGCCGAGCGCGAGCGGCAGGATCGCCTGCGCGCGGACTTCGTCGCGGTCGGCGCCGCTGAGCGGGGCGGGGACCGCGCCGAGGATCGGGCGGCTGATCGGCGGGGCGATCGCGAGCGCGGTGGCGCACAAGCCGGCGCAGGTCGCGGCACCGCGCCACCAGTCGAGCGTGCCGATCCGCGATCCGAGGTCGGGAACCCAATCGACCTTGAGCGCGGCGGCGCGGAGTTTTTCGAAACGCGTCAGCTCGGGATTGGGGACGATCGCGCGGCCGAATGCGATGGCGGCGGTGCCCCCCGCCTGATCGAGCCCATGGTCGTTACGCAAGAACAAGGATTAGCGCCCCCGAAAAATCGACACACGCTGCTCGTTCCGCCCCGCAGCATGGAGCAGACTGACTGTGGGGCCAAAACCCTAAAGTCAAATTAACCCCGCACGCTGAACGGCCTCGGCACGCCAAGGCGTTGCAGTCTTGCGACGGGATGGTGGAACGCTTTTTTCACCTGTGTTTTAGCGTGGTTAACGCGCACGGAGGAGATCGTATTTCTCCCTAGTGGTTGCACTTGGGTGCACGGCACGCAATGTTGCATCCGTCATGCAGCGTAGCGCAGAACATGCCGTCACGGCTGTGTTGGGACCGACCAATACCGGCAAGACCCATCTCGCGGTCGAGCGGATGTGTGGCCATTCGAGCGGCATGATCGGCTTCCCGCTGCGCCTGCTGGCGCGCGAGGTCTATGACCGCGTCGTCAAGCTCAAGGGTGAGAGCCGCGTCGCCTTGATCACCGGCGAGGAGAAGATCGTCCCCAAGGACGCGCGCTGGTTCCTGTGCACCGCCGAATCGATGCCGCTCGACAAGGATCTGGCGTTCGTCGCGCTCGACGAGGCGCAATTGGGTGCCGATCCCGAGCGCGGCCACGTCTTCACCGATCGGATCCTGCGTGCACGCGGGCGCGAGGAGACGATGCTGCTCGGCTCGGAGTCGCTGCGGCCGATGCTCAAGGCGCTCGTGCCTGGGATCGAGATCATCAACCGGCCGCGTTTCTCGACGCTGAGCTATGCCGGCGCGAAGAAGATCAGCCGCTTGCCCAAGCGCTCGGCGATCGTCGCGTTCAGCGCCGAGGAAGTCTATGCGGTCGCCGAGATGCTGCGGCGCTTGCGTGGTGGTGCGGCGGTGGTGATGGGCGCGCTGTCCCCGCGCACCCGCAACGCGCAGGTCGCGATGTTCCAGGCGGGCGAGGTCGATTATCTCGTCGCGACCGATGCGATCGGGATGGGGCTCAACATGGACGTGGCGCATGTCGCCTTTGCCAGCCTCAACAAGTTCGACGGCCATCGCCAGCGGCGGCTGCGCGTCGCCGAGATGGCGCAGATCGCCGGGCGCGCCGGGCGGCATCAGCGCGACGGGACCTTCGGCGCGCTCGTCGAGGAAGGGCCGGGGGCGTTCACGCCCGAGGAGGTGTTCGCGATCGAGGAGCATCGCTTCCCGCCGCTCGAGCAGCTCTACTGGCGGCAGGGTGAGCCCGATTATTCCAGCATCGACGCGCTGATCGAAAGCCTCGAGCAGCGGCCCGAGCACCGCGTGCTGTGGGCGGCGCCGCAATCGACCGATCTCGCGGTGTTGAAGCGGATGGCCGAGGAACCCGGCGTACGCGGGCGCTGCAGATCGTCGGCGATGGTCGCGCGGCTGTGGGCGGCGTGCGGCGTTCCCGATTTCCGCAAGCTCGGGGTCGATCCGCATACGCGCTTCGTAGCAAGGCTGTTCGGGTATCTGAGCGAGGGGCTGGGTTACATCCCGCACGACTGGTTCGCCGCCGAGATCGCGCGGCTCGACAATGTCGCGGGCGACGTCGAGACGCTCGCAGGCCGGATCGCGGCGGCGCGGAGTTGGTCGTACATCGCCAACCGCGCCGACTGGCTCGCCGATCCGGCACATTGGTCGGCGCGCGCGGGGGCGGTCGAGGAGCGGCTGTCCGATGCGCTCCATCTGAGTCTCACGCAGCGCTTCGTCGACAAGCGCACGACGCTGCTGATGCGGCAGATCGGCGCGGACCCGCGTGCGCTGCCGGTCACCATCGGCGCGCAGGGCGAGGTGATGGTCGAGGATCATGCGATCGGGCGGCTCGACGGCTTCCGCTTCGTCGTCGCCGCCGATGCGCGTGCGACCGACAAGCGGCTGCTGCTTGCGGCCGCCGAACGCCGGCTCGGCGACGAGCGCGCGCGGCGGGGTGTTGCGCTGGCCGAAGCGGAGGATAGCGCGCTTGCGCTGTCTGCCGATGTCGGCGCGGTGCCGACCTTGCTGTGGGGTGAGCTCGCGGTGGCGACGCTCGCGCCCGGGCCGACGCTGCTGCGACCGCGCGTGCTGCTCGATCGCGCGCTCGATTGCCTCAGCGTCGAGGCGCGTGGCAAGATCGAGGCGCGGCTGCGGCTGTGGCTCGCCGGACAGTTGAAGCGGAGCGTGCCGGGGCTGGTGGTGCTCGACAGCGTCCAGCGCGATCCGGCTGCGAGTCCTGCGTCGCGCGCGGTCGCAGCGGCGCTGGTCGCGCATGGCGGGATCGTCGCGCGCGCCGATATCGCGGTGGCGGTCGATGGGCTCGATCCAGTTGCGCGCAAAGCCTTTCGCGGGGCGGGGTTCACGATCGGCGCGCTCGATCTGTTCGACCCAAGGCTGCTCAAGCCCGGCGCGGCGCGCTGGCGGCGCGTGCTGCTCGCCGCGCGCGGGACATGCCCGGTCGGGGCGGGGCCGCGCGAAGGGGCGACGGTGCTCGATCGCGCCGCACCCGGCGCGACGCTCGCGCACGGCTATCGCCCGGTCGGCGCGCAGGCGGTGCGGATCGACCTGATCGAACGGATCGCGCGCGCCGCGCATGACGCGCGCGGCAGCCAGGGGCGCAAACCCTTCGTGCTCGATCCCGCGCTCGCGCTGTCGATGGGGCTGACGCGCGCGACACTCGAACAGCTGATGGGCGGCTTCGGTTTCCGCCCCGCGGCGAGCGACGACGACACGCTGCGCTGGAGTTGGCGCGGCCGGCCGCCGGTGCGCAGTGCGCCGCCGCCGCGCGATACCGCGATGGCCGGGGCAATGGCGGGCGCATTCGCCGCGCTCGGCCAGGCGGGGTAGCGCTTGGGCGGTGCCGAGCAGACGATGCGGCTCGACCGCTTTCTGTGGTTCGCGCGGATCGTTAAGACGCGCGCGATCGCGCAGGGGATGGCGGCGAGCGGGCATCTCCGCATCGATGGTCGCGCGGTCGACAAGCCCGCCGCGCTGGTGCGGATCGGCAGTGTCGTCGCCTTCGCGACGCCCTCGGGCCGGGTGCGCGCACTGCGCGTCGCGATGCTCCCGCAGCGGCGCGGTCCCCCCGAAGAGGGGCGCGCCTGTTACGACGACCTGCTTGAAAATGCCCGATCGGAGCGCGCAAGCGTTGACGCCGCTGACGCTCGGGCATAGCAGCACAAGCGTTCGTACTCCGGGAGTGTTTTAATGACCTACGTCGTCACCGATGCCTGCATCAAGTGCAAGTACATGGACTGCGTCGAGGTGTGCCCGGTCGATTGCTTCTACGAAGGCGAGAACATGCTGGTGATCAATCCCAGCGAGTGCATCGATTGCGGCGTGTGCGAGCCCGAATGCCCCGCCGAGGCGATCCTGCCCGACACCGAATCGGGTCTCGAGCAGTGGCTCGAACTCAACACGACCTTCTCGGGCCAATGGCCCAATGTCACGCGCAACGCGCAACAGACTCCGGCCGATGCCGATGCGTGGAAGGGCAAGCCGGGCAAGATGGAGTTCTTCTCGCCCGAGCCCGGCGCCGGCGACTGACGGTACGCGACTCGGTACAAATCGTGCCGGGATTCGCGATCGAACCGGAATGCAATCCGCAAAGACGGCGCGACTGCGACGTTTAGCTGGTAATTTTATTACGACTCTGTTAAAAGGACAGGGACGCAAGCGCCATTGCGCGCGCTTTCGGCACGGAGACGTACAACAACACCCACATCCGCACGTGCTCCGCAGCTTTTCTGCCGCGGATGCGTTGCCCCGGATACCCGGTCCACAGAAAGGTCTTACGGAATGGCTGCCAAGGCGCTGTCCTTCGACGTCGGCGATTATGTCGTTTATCCCAAGCACGGTGTCGGCCGTGTGATCGAGCTTCAACGGCAGGAAATCGCCGGGATGCAGCTCGAACTCTATGTGCTGCGGTTCGAAAAAGAGCGCATGACGCTGCGCGTGCCGACCAACAAGGCGGAAAGCGTCGGGATGCGCAAGCTCTCGAGCGACAAGACGCTGCGCGAGGCGCTCGAAACGCTGACCGGCAAGCCCCGCGTCAAGCGCACCATGTGGTCGCGTCGCGCTCAGGAATATGAAGCGAAGATCAATTCGGGCGACCTCGTGTCGATCGCCGAAGTGGTCCGCGACCTGTTCCGTGCCGACGACCAGCCCGAGCAGAGCTATTCCGAGCGGCAGATCTTCGAAGGCGCGACCAGCCGCCTCGCGCGCGAACTCGCCGCGATGGAGCAGGTCGACGAGCCGACCGCACAGGAAAAGATCCTCGAGATCCTGCGCAAGGCCGCCGCGATCCACAACAAGGACAAGGCTCCGGTCTGATCCTTCGCACGGCAGAAGTACAATCAAGGGGGCGGCCGGCAACGGTCGCCCCTTTTTTGTTGCGTGGGCGATGATGTGGTGTATTAATAATGCAACACACAGGAGCTTTATGATGCGCATCCTTCCCCTGCTGATCGCCGTACCGCTCGCCGCTTGTTCGTTCGGCAGCGACGCATCGTCGCCGAGCGGCACGCAATCGGGGCCGAGCGGCACGCGCAGCTTCGCGATCGCCGATTTCACCGGCGTCGCGCTGCGCGGGTCGGACGATATCGACGTACGCGTCGGCACGGGCTTTTCGGTCCGCGCAGAGGGGCCGCGCGCCGAGCTCGACAAGCTCGAGATCGTCCGCGTCGGTGATACGTTGCGGGTCGGTCGCAAGAAGAATCTCGGTGGCTTCAGCTGGGGGACGCAGGACAGCGTCAAGGTGTTCGTGACGATGCCGCGGATCGTCGCCGCGCAGATCGCGGGCTCGGGCAATATGGCGATCGACCGGATCGACGGCGCGCGCTTCGATGGCGATGCGGCGGGTTCGGGCGATCTTTCGATCGGCACGCTGGCCGTCTCGCAGGCCAAGCTCGGAGTCGCGGGATCGGGCAACATCGCAGCCAAGGGCTCGGTCGATCGCGTCGAGATCGACGCCGCCGGATCGGGCAATGTCGAGGGCCGCGGGCTCAAGGCGCGCGGCGCGACGATTTCGCTCGCCGGGTCGGGCAACGTCACCGCCGATGTCAGCGGCGCGGCGAGCGTGTCGATGGTCGGCTCGGGCAATGTCGATCTGGGGCAGGCGGCGCGTTGCACGACCACCAAGGTCGGCTCGGGCGAGGTGCGCTGCGGCGGCTGATCGCGCTTGCGTGAGGCGGCGCATGCGCGGATGGTCGCGGCGATGCTACGTTTCCTGATCCTCGCTTTGCTCGTTCCGCTCGCTCCTGCGCAGGCGGCCGAGCGGCGCTATTTCATCGGCGATTTCGACCGGATCCGTGTCGAGGGGCCGTTCGACGTGCGGCTCGCGACGCGCGGCACGCCGGACGCGCGCGTCACCGGGACGACCGACGGGCTTGACCTGCATGTCGATGCGCGCGTCCTGACGATCCGCCGTGCCGTCGCCGAATCGGGCGGGGCGACCAGGCGCGATGCCCCCGACCCCACGACGATCTTCGTGCGCACTTCCGATCTCCACGGTGCGGCGGTGATCGGCGGGGGCAGACTCGTCGTCGAAGGGCCGCTGCGTGGGACTCGCGTCGATCTGCAAGTCTCGGGAAGCGGATCGATCACCATGGCCGAGCTCGCCGCCGACCAGGTTTCGGTGACGTTGCTGGGGGCCGGCGCGATGACGCTCGGCGGTCGGACTTCGCGGCTGCGCGTGCTCAGCACCGGCGCGGGGTCGATCGATGCGAGCGCGCTGCTGGCGGACGAAGCGATCCTGCGGCTCGACGGATCGGGCGCGACCCAGGCCAATGCGCGTTACGCCGCCGATATCGTGGCGACCGGGCTCGGCGCGGTGACGGTCTCGGGTACCCCCAAATGCAAGATCAAGGCGCCCGCGGGCGCCGCCGTGACGTGTGGCGGCGCGGCGCGGTAAATCGCTAGACCAGCCCCAGCGCCGACAATTTTGCGAGCAGCGCGGTCGGTATGGCGTCGCCCGCCACCATTCCCGCGCCGAGATCGGCGGGCGCATCGCCCGCTTCGAGATAGCGCCAGCCCTGATGCGCGCGCTTCGGGCGGCCTTCGGTCAGCACCAGCGCCGGGTCGATATGGATCGCGACGCGCCCGCCCTCGGCCTCGCCGAAGCCGAGGATCGGCGAACGTGCGACGAGCGTGTGCTTGATGATCCAGTAGAGCGAACCGCCCGCACCGGCGCTTCCGACGATCTCCTCATGCCGTTTGGGCAGATAGCGCGTCGTCAGGAAGACGGGGCCCTCCGCACCGCGCTGGCGCAGGCGTTCGTCGAGATGATCGAGACTGGTCGCGCCGAACGCGACCTTGGTGAGATTAAGCGGCACGCAACGCAAATGGGGCAGCGTGCGCTATCCGCCAACCCCGAAAGGCTCAATTCTCGCGATCGGCGGCGTAATGGGTCACGACGAGCGCGAAGAGCACCGACCCGGCGATCGCGACCGCGGTCTCGGACAGCGAATGAGCGTTCCAGTCCCACACTTCGAGCCCGGCATAGCCCGGAATGTTCGCGCGGCGGCCAGCGCCGAACTGCTCGATCCATTGATATTCGCGTTGGGTAATCTCGCGCATGATGCACACCGCCGACCCCGCGAAGCAGCCGAGCCAGATCGCGCCACGTGTCGGCACAGCGAGCCAGCGGCCCAGCGCCCAGCAGACGAGCTGAACCCCGATCGATACCGGCAGGTGATTCCACACAGGCCTAGCTGCCGAGCCCGAACAGCGTCGCCAGGCCGAGGAACGAGAAGAAGCCCATCACGTCGGTCATCATCGTCACGAACACCGCCGACGAGACGGCGGGATCGATATCGAGCCGGTCGAGCGTCACCGGGATCAGTACGCCCGACAGGCCCGCGATCAGATTGTTGATCACCATCGCCATCGCGATGACGATCGCGAGGTGGGCGTTGCCGAAGATCAGGAACGTCCCGATCCCGATGATCGTCCCGAGCATCACGCCATTGGCGGCAGCGATTCGGAATTCGCGGTAGATCATCCGGCCGGTGTTCGAACTGGTCAGCTGGTTGGTGGCGAGCGCGCGCACCATCACCGCGAGCGTCTGCGTGCCGGCATTGCCACCCATCCCCGAGACGATCGGCATCAGCACCGCGAGCAACGCAAAGCGCCCGATCTCGCCCTGGAACAGCCCGACCACCGAGGCGGCGAGCATCGCGGTGCCGAGATTGACCACCAGCCAGGTGATCCGCGTCCGCACGGTCAGATGGATCGGCTCGTTGATGTCGCCGTCGCCCGCGCCCGACAGGCGGAGGATATCCTCGCCCGCTTCCTCAGAGATGATGTGGACGATGTCGTCGACCGTGATCATCCCGACCAGCCGTCCGACCGGGTCGACCACGGCGGCCGAGATCAGCGCGTATTTCTGGAAGCGCAGCGCGACCTCTTCCTGGTCCATGTCGACCGGGATCAGCGTCTGCTCGCGCTGCATCACGTCGCCGATCGCGATGCCGCGCGGCGTGCGCAGAATCCACGACAAAGCGACCGTGCCGACCGGCTTGTGCGCGGGATCGACGACGAAAATTTCCCAAAAATCGGTGGTCAGCTCGTCATGTTGGCGCAGATAATCGAGCACGTCGCCGACCGACCAATGTTCGGGCACCGCGATCAGCTCGCGCTGCATCAGGCGGCCGGCGGTCTCCTCGTCATAGCTCAGCGCCTCTTCGATCGCGGCGCGATCGTCGGGGTCGAGAGCGCGGAGCACTTCGCGCTGGTCGGCGGGCTCCATGTCCTCGATGATCGCGACGGCGTCGTCGGTATCGAGCTCGGAGGCGATGTCGGCCACCTGCGTCGCCGACAGCGCGTCGATCAGATCCTCGCGGACGTAATCGTTCATCTCGGCGAAGACGTCGCCGTCGAGCAGATCGGTGATCGCGGTCGCGAGCGCTGCACGGTCTTCGTGCGGCGTCAGCTCGAACAGATCGGCGATGTCGGCGGGGTGGAGCGGCTCGACCAAAGCGCGCGCCGCGGCGGCGTCGCCCGCCTCGACCGCGTCGAGCACCGCGCGCACAAAGGCGGGTTTCAACCGGTCGTCTTCATCGAGCTGCGTGGTATCGAGCTCGGGCTCGGTCAGGTCGGTCTCGCTCACCATGGACCTCCTTGGCCTGTAATCGGGAGGGTCTAGCGGCGTGTGGCAACAAAGCCAACGCCGCTTCGTTGGGCTTTGCGGCGGCGGGCGATTTGCCAGCCGTGCGCAGCCTCGCTAGGGCGGCGCGTCCCCCATTTCCAGGAGTTCCCCGATGGCCGATCTTCCCGAAACCCTCACGCTGACGCTCGACAGCGGCGGCGACGTTGTCATCAAGCTGCGCGGCGACCTCGCGCCGCAGCACGTCGCGCGGATTGCCGAGCTGGCCAATGCCGGCTTCTACGACGGCGTCGTGTTCCACCGCGTGATCCCCGGCTTCATGGCGCAGGGCGGCGATCCCACGGGCACCGGCATGCACGGCTCGAAGAACCACCCGAACCTCCCTGCCGAATTCTCGAAGGAGCCGCATGTGCGCGGCACCGCGTCGATGGCGCGCGCGCAGGATCCGAACTCGGCGAACAGCCAGTTCTTCATCTGCTTCGACGATGCGCGTTTCCTCGACAACCAGTACACCGTCTGGGGTCAGGTCACGTCGGGCATGGAGCATGTCGACGCGCTGCCGAAGGGCGAGCCGCCGCGTAGCCCGGGCAAGATCCTGAAGGCGCACGCCGAGTAACGAGCGCAACCGAAAGCCCTCTCCCGCTTGCGGGAGAGGGTTGGGTGAGGGCCTTCTTCTAACCGACGCCCGAAAAGCAGAAGACCCTCACCGACTACGACTAGGGCCGCGTGAAGACCGCGACCCAAGTCTGCGTAGCCTCTCCCGCACGCGGGAGAGGGCCTGCGTGCCCCTCAAACTCCCGGATCGGCGATCGTCGCGATCAGCCAGTCGTGGAACAGCCGCACCGGCTTCTGCGTCAGCGCGCGCGGGCGGCACGCGAACCAATAGCTGTACGGGCTCTCGACCGGGATATCGAACAGCCGGACGATCCGATCGTCGCGCGCTTCCTCGAAATGGCTGGCGTGCATGAAGGCAATGCCGAGCCCCTGCGCCGCCGCCTCGAGCATCAGCGCGCCCGAATCGAAATGGTCGATCGCCAGCGGCTCGAGATCGGTCAGCCCCGCCGCCGCGCGCCACGCGCTGAACGTGTCGGGCATGTCGCGATGGACCAAAGCGGTCAGCCCGGCGAGCTGCTCGGGCGCGGTGATCGGGTTCGCCCCCTCGATCAGCGCGCGCGCGCCGATGACATAGACCTGGTTGCGATCGAGCCGCTTGGCATAGAGCGACGGGTCGATGTCGCGCGCGAGCGCGATCACCGCGTCGAGCCCTTCGCCCAATCGCGACAGCAGATGCGCCGCGGTGTCGATGTCGAGGTGCAGTTCGGGATGTTGCGTGCGCAATTCGCCGAGTCGCGGGAACAGCTTCTGCGACGCCCAGAGCGGGAGCAGCCCGAGTCGCAGCCGCAGCACATCGGTATTGCTCGTCATCACCTCGACCGCGTCGGACAGCTGATCGAGCGCGGGCGCGATCTGCTGCAACAGGCGGTCGCCATCGGCGTTGAGCACCACCGCCTGGTGGCGGCGTTCGAACAATGGCCGTCCGATAAAGCGTTCCAGCGCCTGGATTCGACGGCTGAGCGCAGGCGGCGACAAAGCGAGCTCTTGCGACGCCGCCTTGATCGAGCCGGTGCGGGCGACCTGCACGAACGCTTCGATCGCGGTGAGGGGCGGCAGTCTGCGCATGGTCGACTTTATCTCCTTATGGCATCGCTATCTTGTGCGGCGCACCAAGATACCATCCGCTCTAATACCTCCATCCTCGGTGGAAGCTGACAATGCAACGATTGCAGAAACGACAATCGCACCTCGGTCCTTTCGCACTTGCAACATAATCCGCCGTGCGTCACATAGGGGGTGCCTTTCAGGCATCCTCTCCTAAAACTTTCAAGGCCGATCCCTCCGGGGGTCGGTCTTTTTTTGTCTGTTCGCGGCCCGCGGGTCGCCCTCGTATTCGCGGAACCGCATGCCTATCTCGCGCACTTAACGGGTTTACGCGAGGAACAGATAGCATGGCGGACGTCGAGACGCCGATTCGGAAATTGCAGGTGGCCAATGCACGGCCCGAGGATAGCGGGCGCGGTCTTGCGCATGTGCCGCGCGCGATGCTCGCAGCGCTCGGGCTGGGCGAGGGCGATGTCATCGAGATCGTCGGCAAATCCTCGACCCCGGCGCGCGCGGTCGCGCCTTATGCCGAGGATGAAGGGCTCGACATCATTCGCATCGACGGCCTGCAGCGCGCCAATGCCGGGGTCGGCTCGGGCGACTTCGTCGAGATCCGCGCGGTCGAATCGAAGGCAGCGACGCGGGTGATCTTCGCGCCGGCGCAGCAGAATTTGCGGCTGCAGGGCTCGTCCAATGCGCTGAAACGCACCTTCTTCGGGCGTCCGCTGACGCAGGGCGATGTCGTCGCGACCGCCGGGCAGCAGCGCGTCGACAACATGCCGCCGGGCGTCCAGAACATGCTGCGCGCGCCGGCCTATGCGCTACAGGAAATCCGTCTCGCGGTGATCGCGACCGTGCCCAAGGGCGTGGTGCATGTCGACGAGACGACCGAGATCGAGCTGCGCCCCGAATATGAAGAGCCCAAGGAAGCGCGCCGCGCCGACGTCACCTATGACGATATCGGCGGGATGGGCCCGACGATCGATCAGCTCCGCGAGATGGTCGAGCTGCCATTGCGCTATCCCGAGCTGTTCCAGCGCCTGGGTGTCGATCCGCCCAAGGGCGTGTTGCTGCACGGGCCGCCCGGAACCGGCAAGACGCGCCTCGCGCGTGCCGTCGCCAACGAATCAGCGGCCGAATTCTTCCTGATCAACGGGCCCGAGATCATGGGCTCGGCTTACGGCGAGTCGGAGAGCAAGCTGCGCCAGGTGTTCGAGGAAGCCGCAAAGGCGGCGCCCTCGATCGTCTTCATCGACGAGATCGACTCGATCGCGCCCAAGCGTGGGCAGGTTTCGGGCGAAGCCGAGAAGCGGCTCGTCGCGCAGTTGCTGACGCTGATGGACGGGCTCGAGGCACGCGCCAATGTCGTCGTGATCGCGGCGACGAATCGCCCCGAGGCGATCGACGAAGCGCTGCGCCGACCGGGCCGGTTCGACCGCGAGATCGTCGTGGGCGTGCCGGATGAGCGCGGGCGCCGCGAAATTCTCGGCATCCACACGCGCGGCATGCCGCTCGGCGACAAGGTCGATTTGGACGAGCTGTCGCGCACGACCTACGGGTTCGTCGGCGCCGATCTCGCCGCGCTCGCGCGCGAGGCGGCGATCGAGGCGGTGCGCAAGCTGATGCCGCGGCTCAACCTGTCCGAGGGGACGATCCCGCCCGAGGTCCTCGACACGCTCGCGGTCACGCGCGAGGACTTCGTCGATGCGCTCAAGCGCGTCCAGCCGAGCGCGATGCGCGAAGTGATGGTCGAGGCGCCGCGCGTCCGCTGGGACGATGTCGGCGGGCTCGACGATGCGCAGATGCGGTTGAAGGAAGGCGTCGAGCTTCCGTTGAAGGATCCGGATGCGTTCCGGCGGCTGGGCATCCGCCCGGCCAAGGGCTTCCTGCTCTATGGGCCGCCCGGCACCGGCAAGACCTTGCTGGCGAAAGCGGTGGCGCGCGAGGCGCAGGCGAACTTCATCGCGACCAAGTCGAGCGACCTGCTCAGCAAATGGTATGGCGAGAGCGAGCAGCAGATCGCCAAACTATTCGCGCGGGCCCGCCAGGTCGCGCCGTGCGTGATCTTCATCGACGAGCTCGATTCGCTCGTTCCCACGCGCGGCAGCGGGATGGGCGAGCCGCAGGTCACCGAGCGCGTGGTCAACACGATCCTCGCCGAGATGGACGGGCTCGAGGAATTGCAGTCGGTGGTGGTGATCGGGGCTACCAATCGGCCCAACCTCATCGATCCGGCGCTGTTGCGGCCGGGGCGGTTCGACGAGCTGATCTATGTCGGCGTGCCGAGTCGCGATGGGCGTGCGCGGATCCTCGCGATCCAGACCGCCAAGATGCCGATCGCCGAGGATGTCGATCTCGACGTGCTGGCGGGCCGGACCGATCGCTTCACGGGTGCGGATCTCGAGGATCTGGTGCGCCGTGCGGGGCTCGTGGCTTTGCGCGAATCGCTCGAGGTGCGCGAGGTGACGATGGCGCATTTCGAAACCGCGCTGGGCGATTCGCGCGCTTCGGTCACGCCGGAACTCGAACGCGAGTATGAGACGATGAAGGCGCGGTTGAAGCAGGATGCGACGTCGTTGCAGCCGATCGGCTTCGCCTTCCCGCCGCGCGCTAAGGAAGGCTGAGCTGCTTCCTCCCCTCCCAGGAAGGGAGGGGTTGGGGGGTGGGTTGCTCTCAGGTGGAACGCTCCGCCCGACTACGGGCCGACCCACCCCTCGATCCCCTCCCTTCCAGGGCGGGGAGGAAGTTACCGTTCGCGCAATTTCACCCAGGCATAGCCGTACAACACCATCATCGCCGCGCCCGCGACCAGATACGGCAGCGAATGCTGCACCTGGTACAGCCCGACCCCGATCGACGGCCCGAGCACGAACGCTGCCCCGTTGATCGAGGTGACCTTCCCCGCGACCGAGCCTTGCGCGGCATGCCCGACCGCAAGCGACGCGCCCGCGGTAAACGCCGGCCGCGTGAAACCGAACCCGACGCTCGCCAGCGCATAGGCGCACGCCAGCGTATACAGCGACGTCGCGATCCCTGTCAGCGCGCAGCCCGCCGCGGCGAGTACAAGCCCCGCGAGCATCATCGGCCGCGGCCGCAGATTGAGATTGGGAATTATCCCCCATTGCACCAGCAAAGCCGCCCCCGCGCCGATCATTAGCACGATACCGGTCGGCTGAAGCGCCTCCTCGGGCGCAAGCCGCAAGCGGTCGATCACCAGAAACCCGATCGCCTGCCCCGTCATCGCCTGGCCGTGCCCCGAGACCAGTCCCGCGATCATCCAGCCGCGAATCCGCCGATCGGCATAGCGGACATGTTCGCTATGCGGCTCGGTCGCCGCGGTGATGCTCGCGCCCGAGCTTTGCCCGCCGATCGAGGGATAGGCGCTCGCCGCGCCATGCGTGTCGGCTTGCGGGACGAGATCGTCGGGCAGCAACTGCCGCACCGCGATAAACACGACGAGCCCGAACAGCCCGAAGACGAAGGCCGGCCCGGCAAGCTGCAGCTTGATCCCGCCGATCGACCCGAGCCGCAGGAACGGCGCGAGCGTCGGACCGAGGATCGTCCCCAGCCCGAACGCCGAACCAAGCAGCGTCAGCGCCTTGGTCCGCTCGGCGCGCGTCGTATTGCCCGCGACGAGTGCCTGCACCGCAGGCGGCGCGGCGGCGCCGAGGCTGCCATAAATCAGCCGCCCGAGGATGAAGCAGACGAACGCCGCGGTCCCGCTGATCCAGCCGTTGATCCCGGCGACGAGGAACACGCCGCATACCCCGAGCGACACGCAGAAGCCGCCCATGCCAAGCAGGATCATCGCGCGCCGGCCGTGCCGGTCCGAGCGCTTCGCCCAGAACGGCGCGGCGATCACCCACAACAGTGCAGAGACCGAAAACGCCGCCGCGACTGCGCTGTCGGCGACCTTCAACGATCGCCCGAGCGCGGGCAGCACCGATTGCAGCGCGGTGTTGCCCGCCGCGATCGTCAGCATCACCGTGAACAGCAGCGCGAAATCGCGGTCGATGCGGGCGGCGGACTTCACCGCTCGGGCCCGAAATTGAGCCGCTTGGTGATGTTATAGTCGAGCACCGTCATCACGAAGAAGGCGGCGAACTGGCGCGTGCGTGTCCACCAGCCGGTATGCTGGCGATAGCCCTGCGCGGTGATCCGCTCCGAGTCAGCGACCTCGCCATCGACATAGGCACGGACATGCGCGGCAAACTCGGGATTGTCGATCCGCAGCATCATCTCAAGATTGAGGAACAGGCTGCGAATGTCGTAATTTGCCGAGCCGATATAGACGACATCGTCGATCAGGAAGAGCTTGGTGTGGAGCTTGGTCGGCTGATATTCGTAGATCTGCACGCGCTTGCGCAGCAACCCGGCATAGGTGAAGCGCGACGCCCAGATCGCGGCGCCGTGATCGTTCTTCGAGGCGAGCACGATCCGCACCTGTCCGCGCATCCCCGCGCGGTCGAGCCGCCGCAGCATCCCCGGATTGGGCGCGAAATAGGCCGAGATCAAATCGACCTTGGCGGAGCGCTCGAGGTCTGACTTCACCGCGCGCGCCCAGGGCGATAGTCGCCGCGTCGGGCCGCCGAACAGCCAGCGCACCTGCCCCTCTGGCTCGCTCCACGCCTTCAGCGCGCGGCGCAGCGACCGGAGCGGCGGCTTGGGCTGCTTCGACCAGTTCGACAGCGCGTCGAAATAGCCGGTGATCCGCTCTGCCGCCGGCCCTTCGATGAGCAGTCCGAGATCGCGCCACGCCTGTTCGGCCGGCGTGCCGAAATAGGCATCCTCGACGTTGAACCCGCCGATGATCGCGCGCGCCTCGCTGCTTTCGCCATCGGCGAGCGCGAGCTTCTGATGGTTGCGCAGCAGATAGCGCCGGCCCCAGCGCGGCACGAAGCGGCACACCTGGACGCCCGCATCGCGCAGCGGCTCGAAGAAATGGTGGCTGTCGGCGACTTCGCTGCCAAGTCCATCGACCACCAGCGCCACGCGCACGCCGCGTTCGGCAGCACGGATCATCGCTGCGCGGACCTTGGCGCCGGCATCGTCGTCGACATAGATGTAGTAGATGATCCGCAGCGTGGCGCGCGCACTGTCGATCAGCGCGATCAGCGTGTCGAGCCGGCGCGGGCCGGTGTCGAGCATGGTCAGACGGTTGCCGGCGACGGTGAAGGTGGGTTGCGGAGCGGGGTCGGGCATGGGCGCCTTGGTGATGGCTATGCGCGCCGGATGCAAGGCGTTGACGCGGTCTGCGCGCGCGTCTTAGCATAGCGAAACTCGGGAAGGCCGCTGATGCTGATCTCGCTCATTTTACACGCCGCCGCTGTCGCCGCGCTACCCTCGCCGCCCGACGTCTTTGCGCAGCGTGCCTGGCGCATTTTTCGCGCGAGCCCGCGTTCAAGGGGACCAGCGAAACCGTCGATGTCGCGATTATCGCGTTGCCGCCGCGCTCCAGCGTAGCGGTTTACGCGATGCGTATCACCCGCCGGCGGTTTCAACAGCCCGATACGATCGGCTGGGCCGACAGCCGGGGCTGCCCCGCTATGCTGCCGGTGCTCAAAGCGATGCGGACGCTGGCGGTTCCGCGCCCGACCGTACCGGGGATGGAGCAGCGCCTCGGGAGCATCATCGTGGACGGCATCGGATACCGGTTGCGGACACAGGCGCGCTTTGACGGCGGCGGGGGGGCGGTTGGACTTCGACTCGAATGTCGGCACGCCGCTCGCCGGATGGGTCGACAAAAGTCTTGATACACTGGCGCGGTGTTGGTCTGCGGTCGAGCCGCGCGACGCTTGATTGCGGCGTTTCGTTGACTTCCGAGCGTTTCCCGCCTAGATGATCGCCTTTCCGACTATCGTCGTTTTGAAGGAAGCCGTTCATGGCGCGCGTCACTGTCGAAGATTGCGTCGACAAGATTCCCAACCGCTTCGATCTCGTCCTGTTCGCCGCTCAGCGCGCGCGGCAGATTTCGGGCGGTGCCGAGATCACGATCGATCGCGATCGCGACAAGAACCCGGTCGTCGCGCTGCGCGAGATCGCCGATGAAATGGTGCATCCGCCGACGCTCAAGGAATCGGTGATCCAGAGCCTGCAGCGCGTACAGGTCGACGAAGACGACGTCGCCGATGCGGTCGGTTCGCTGTCGGCTTCGGCCGAGGCGCTCCGTCTCACGGCTGCTGCGCCGCCGCGGAACCAGAATCTGGGTGCTGATTACGAAGGTTGAGGCCCGACGCTAACGGCAAAGCCGTTAGCCGAGGATCAGCCTAGACCCGGACGGCGACCGCGCGGGCTTGTCCCCGCGCGTCTCGGCCGATGTGGCTTTGCCACGGCGTGACCCACTCCAAAGATCATGGCTATTCCCGCCCCTCGGCTTGCGCGGGGAGCGGTTACGAGACGCGGTTAAGCGTCTTCGTCGTCGGTGCTGATCGGTCCGGCCTTCGCCCGACCCTTGAACCCCTGCGCGACCACATACCATTCTGACGACGCCTTCCGGCTCGCCGGCGGCTTGGCGTGCTTCACGGTCGTGAAGTTGCGCTTCATCTCGGCAACGAGTGCGGTATCCGCGCCGCCCGCAAACACCTTGCCGACGAACGCGCCGCCCGGCTCGAGCACGTCGATCGCGAACGCCAGCGCCGCCTCGACCAGCCCCATCGTGCGGAGCGCATCGGTCTGCGGATGTCCGACGGTATTGGCCGCCATGTCCGACAGCACCAGGTCGGGTGTCCCGCCCAGGCCCGCCATCAGCCGCTCGGGCGCGACGTCGTCCATGAAATCGAGTTGTAGGATCGTCACGCCTTCGATCGGATCGACCGGCAGCAGATCGATCCCGACGATCGCCGCCTTGGGCACCTGGCGCCGCACGACCTGTGCCCAGCCACCCGGCGCGAGCCCGAGATCGACCACGCGGCGCTTGCCCTTCAGGAAACTGAAACGCTCGTCGAGCTCGCTCAATTTATACGCCGCGCGGCTGCGGAAGCCGTCGGCCTTGGCGCGCTTGACGTACGGATCGTTGAGCTGGCGCTCGAGCCAGCGCGTCGATTGCGCGGTGCGCTTGCGCGCCGTCTTGACGCGGACGCGCAGTCCGCCGCCGTCGTTGCTCATGCCGTACTTCCCATCAATCGTCGGAGAATGCCTTCGCGAATGCCGCGATCGGCGATGCCGAGCCGTTCGGCCGGCCACAAATCCATGATCGTCTCGAGGATCGCGCACCCAGCGACCACCAGATCGGCGCGTTCGGTGCCGATGCAGGGTAATTGCGCACGCTCGCGCAAATCCATGCCGGCAAGGTCGCTGCTGATCCGGCGCATCGCGGTGGCGGGAACGATTAGCCCGTCGACCTGCGCGCGGTCGTAATGCGTCAGCCCGAGATGGACGCTGGCGAGCGTGGTCACCGTCCCCGACGTCCCGAGCAACCGCGGCACCGGGATCCCGCGCGGCAGCCGCGCCGCGAACGGCGCCATGCTCTCGGTAACGAGCGCGCGCATCGCGGCATAGGATGCGGCGCGGCCTTCGGGGCCGCCATCTTGGCCGGGCGGGCCGTGGCCGGCGCTTTCGGTCAGCGAGACCACGCCCCAGGGCGCGCTGTGCCAGTCGAGCACGCGCGGTGTCTCGGAGCGCGTGTCGACGAGCACCAATTCGGTCGATCCCCCGCCGATGTCGAACACCAGCGCCGGGTCCTCGCCGGGTTCGATCAGCGAGTGGCAGCCGAGCACGGCGAGCCGCGCCTCTTCCTCGGCGGTGATGATGTCGAGCAGGATGCCGGTCTCGGCATAAGCGCGCGCGATGAAATCGGCGCCGTTGCTCGCGCGGCGGCACGCCTCGGTCGCGACCGCGCGCGACAGCGTGACGTTGCGGCGGCGCAGCTTGTCGGCGCAGATCTTCAGCGCGGCGATCGTGCGGTCGATCGCGGCATCGCTCAGCCGCCCCGACCCGGCGAGCCCTTCGCCGAGCCGCACGATTCGCGAAAAGGCATCGATCACCGCGAAGCCGTCGCCTTGCGGCCGCGCGATCAACAAGCGACAATTGTTGGTGCCGAGATCGAGCGCGGCGAAATGCCGCGGTTCGCGACCACGCGCTACGCCGCCGCGCGCCGCCGGTGGCTTGGCGGCCGGCGGCCGGCCGGGGGGCTTGCCGTTGGACGGCGCCGAACGGGCAGGTTTTCCCTGCCGGTACGGCACCTCCGGCGATCGATCCGCCATGCCGTGATACTCGCTTATTCTGTTCTGCCGTCGCGGCTCGCCGGATGGCGCGCCGTTCGGTGCTTGGGCGCGATCCTAGCTCAAGCCCCGACTAGCGGCAAGCGATGCGACGGATGTGTCACGCGATCGGTTGACAGCCACCGCACACCCCCGTAGATCCCGGCTTGGCCCACGCCCTGCTGATGCCCCGTCGTCTAATGGTAAGACTGCGGTTTCTGATACCGCCTATTGAGGTTCGAATCCTCACGGGGCATCCAGCCATTTGCTCTTAAGAGCTTGAGATTATGCTATATTCTGGGTCGCTCTCCGAATCGATCCCACACTTACTCGGATTGCTTGACCGCGCCCGTGGCTTCGGCCTTACCCTCAGCGCGCGACGATCGAGGCAATACTCTATGGCACTGCGACTGGTATCATTTGCGGATGGCGCGTTCGCCGGCAGAGGCGTGGATTTCCGGGCCGAGGCTGAAGCGATCGAGTTGTATGACTCCATCGATATCTACGACTTTGCCTCGTTGCCTGAGGAATTTAAGCTCGCACACGGCGAATTTGTGCACGAGCGGAAGCAGGGGTTTGGTTACTGGATCTGGAAGCCGAGGATCGTGCTGATGACGATGCTGCAATCCGCTCCGGATGACATCATCGTCTACAGCGATGTCGGCTTCACGATCAACGCAGCCGGTCGCAATCGCATGTTAGAATATTTCGATATCGTTCGTTCGTCGACGCATAAGATGCTGTCGTTTTACAACACGCACATCGAAGCCCATTGGACTAAAGCGGATCTAGCAGTTCGCCTTGGCGTGCAAAATAACGGTGCCGTCATGTTCACAACCCAGATAGCTGCTGGGTTTTTCATCGTGATGCCGACCATTCGAAACATAGGCATCATGCAGAGGTGGTGCGACATCTCTGTGGAGGACAACTACCGATATTCTGACGATAGTCCTTCGATAGTACCGAACCACCCCTCCTTTGGCGAGCATCGTCACGATGCGAGCATCGGCAGCCTGATCAGGAAAATTGAGGGGACCGAGCTGTCGCATTATGAGGTGCAGGGGTACGACCGGGTCTACGATCACTATCGGCCTGCTCTTCCAATGTGGGCCACGAGAACCGGCCGGATAGGGCCGAAGCCGTAGAGCTTCTTATTCGGAGTTACCCCGGCGCCCAATGACGCTCGAGCATCGTCTCGATCGCCATCCCGGTCGTTCTCACAATGTTCTAGCCGAATCGCGCCGCGATGTGCTTCACCGCGGCCATGGTCGGCGCCATCAAAACCCTGACAGACCTGCACCGGATCGAGGCAGCGGTGCGCGTGACCTGCAACGAATGCGGCCATGTCCCGATGTGCGATCGCGAGGCGCTGATCCAGCATCGCAATCGACACCGCGATACGTTGGACTGGGACTCGGTGTGCGCCAGCCTATTTCGCTAGAACGCGCGCTGCGGCAGCAAGAACACACAAGTCGAGGCTCTGCCCTTCCGCCAGGGCCGCATCGCGCTCCGGCGGAAGCGCGCCGAGACGATCCTGATGAACCTCGCCCTGACCGTGCTGCACGCGGCGACCTACCGCGCGGCCAGCGTGCCAATCGCCACGTCGGACGTCCGCCTAGCGCTGCGGGTGCTTTACCCGTTCCCGCGCGATCAGACCGACTTGCGCGCATATTGGGAATCCGCATCGAACCCGCGCGATCGTCCGTGGGAGGGCTGTCACAACTCGGATAGCCGGATCGTCTCGGCGCTCTTGGAGAAGGATTGTGCTGTTAACGCCGAGCTTCGTTGAGGCGGTTCGGGCTTATTGCCTGGGCGAATGCGCGATCGCCCCCATCTTATTGATAAGGTCCGCCCAGTGATGGTCGCTGTCATCCCGGCCGGAGGATTTCAATCCTTCTATGGCCCGACGTAGCCACATATCCCCATGCAGATCCATAAACGCCGCGGCTTGCATCCAGCGGAGCGCGCCTAAATCCTCAGCGGATTGTTCGTCGGCCATCGCGGGTCCTAAATGTCGAGGCCGCGCCGCTCGATCTCGCGTACGATCGCCTCGACATCGGGGTCGGGTCGGTCGGAGTGCTGCATCGCGAGAACGTGCGCGGCAGGAATGCCGGAGTCAACGACCGGTCCGGCGTCTACAGCCGCCGAAATAGATGACATCCACCAACGATCCGGCCCCCATACCTTGCCCCCAAAGACTCACCCATCATTTCCAGGCCATATGCCGAGAAGTGATTAATATGGACGCTGTTATCGATGAACGGATCAGTATGGACGTGATCGCGCGCGCGATCTGCACCTTCGAGGTGATGCCAGTCAGCTTCGTTCACTTCTGGCACGCGAACGATAATCATCCCCTTATCGACCACCGAATCCCGCAGCTGGTGAAAAAATTGCCGCGGATCCGGAACGTGCTCGATTACGTCGAGCGCGAATATCGCATCAACAGGGTCCGCTAGTGTCGAGAAATAGCCGGCCTCGACACGTGCGCCTTTCTGATGGGCCACCATCACCGCCTCGGGATTTGGGTCAACTCCCTGCGCCGCAGCCCCTAAGCGCTCGACGGCAAGCAACAAATCCCCCACTCCGCAGCCCGCCTCGAACACGCGCCGCGCGCCGAGCCTCGTTACAACTTCCTCGGCAATGATCTCGTTCTCTACGCTCGGATGGTCGGCGAGCCACTGGGCATCGTTTCGGTGCGCCTCATCGTTTTCCGCGTAATTGCTTTGGTGGAAAAACGAGCGGCATTTCATGCAGTAATATTGAGCTGTCGTTGTCTCTTGCCGTTGCAGGTAGATTTCCTGCAGGTGGACCGTGTGCCGCGAGGTGCAGATCAGGCAGGGCTTCCAAGCGAGCATGGGGAATTCCTAACAATCTGGTTTCTCAAGCCGTAGTATCGGAAGGGCTGCAGGTCGCCGAAGGGCCAGGTCATGCGGGCCAGGTCGCGAACGGCAGCGTGATCGGGAGGATATGACCCGTCGCTAGACTGATGAAGCCCGTTATATCCAATCGGGACGCGCATGGGTTTCCATCTCATCTACTGCTCGACCTCCCACACCAAGGCGGGAGGGGCGGCCCGGCCGTACGCCAAAAGAACCTCGTGGACGATTTGGCGCATCATTGCCGCCATCATAGATGCGCCTGTCAAAAGAGTGTCATTCAACGTGCTGAGCACCCCAGCGGGCGTCTGACATTCAAAGACCCCCCAGGAGCGCGACGTCTCAAGCTCGTCGAGTAGTTGCGGCATGTCATCGTCTTGATGTGCCCCCCGTTTGTTGCGAAGCAAACTCACGAAGTCCCGCCTATTTATCGTCTGCCGTTTGTCGAAAGGGAGCAATGGGCTTGCATTGATTGGGATCACGCCTGGGTTGTCACCGGGGATGGCAGCGCTGGCGCAGTAAATCACGTCAGTGTTCCACCAGTCTCCGAACTTCAGCGCATTAGTGATATCCTGGCCAAACTGAAAATCTGGAATGAAGTCCAGGGCGGGGACGGCTCCTGTTACCCGCGCGCCGACGAGTTTATGCATGGCGTTGAGCATTTCGCTTTCTTCACCAAAGTCGACGGTTAGAAAGACGCGTGTGCCGCGCAGCTTTGCAGTGGAACCATTGCCCGCCAAAATCTTGTGGACCTCTGTAGCCATGGCAAGGCAAATCGGATGATATCCGTCGTCATGAGTCTGCGCGAGATGCGTCAAGGTCGTCAAGCTTTGGTCGAACGACGCTAGAAGTTCGTCATCTGTCATTTCTCGTGTTGAAAAACGGGACGATTTTGAACAGGCCATTCGTGATCCTCAGAATTTGCGTCGTCGTGCGATAGCCTCATCGCTCGTCCTACGAACCAAACGTTATACCGGCCAAACTTATGATAAATTCATTTTTCAGGTGGCGTACCCTTATCGCCCCGCCTTCCACGCGCGGAACGCTTCAGCATGCGTCGGACACAAATCCTTCCCCTCTGCCGGCGACGTCGTGCAGCGCCCGCAGATCGGCGCGTCGCACGTGCCGCCCCTCGACCTTCCGGTCGCAGAGCAGCTGCGCGGGGCGGCCGCAGGCGCAGCGCGAGCGCTTGCGCGAGGAACAGACGATCGCGCGGATGCCGCCCGGGAGAGTGACGGCTCGCAGGCCATGATCCCACCAGGTCTCGGAAAAGGATCGGTTGCGCGGTGCCGTCACCATAGACGCTGTCGAGCCCCGCGGCGGCGCTGGGTTCATCGCCTTCCCATTTGTCCGGGAAGGTGCGCACGGCGATCAGTTCCCGTATCAGCGCTTCTTCCTCGGCATTGATCAGGTCGATGCCGCGTGCCGGTGTTCCAGCGGCGATCGCGCCAGCGCAGACCCGAGCCTGAATGTCGAGGATCTGCTCCAGCGCCGTCGCGCGCGCCTCGAGCGTCAGCGGGCCCATGCGTTGCGGATTCTTCGCGATCGCGCCGCTCTTGAGCCGTTCGACGCCAGCTTTCCGGAGCCGCTGCGCCGGCAACCGCATCCATCGGTAGATCGGCCGCAGCTCGAGCAATGGCGACAGGTGCGTCCAGCCCTTCGTCGCGACGATCACCGCCAGGGCGGTATGCTCGGCCGCCAGCGGGCAGCCAGTGCAGCCGGTGCGCCCGTTGACCTCGACCGCGTCGTCGCCGCCATACGCATCGGCAAGGATCGCCGTCGGCCAGCCGCAGAATTCATCGCGCGGCGCGTAGACCTTCAGCCAATCCCAGACGATGCAGACGCCCCAATGCAGGATTGGCGCGAGCGTCGCGATCCGACCGCGGATCTCCGGCGAGTTCGGTAAGGTCTGCTGATACCAGCCCTGGCCGCACTCGGCCCCGTCCTTCGAGCACGACATGCGGATGCGGCCGCCGCGCACCGCGCTCTCGCCCTCACGCACGCCAGTGATGGTGCAGCGTGCCGGGCAGGCTCACGAGCACCTGCTCCATCGCGACCGCCATCGCCTCGACCTTGATCTGGCGGGTGCACCAGCGCAGCGTGTTGTTGTTCGGCGGCGGCACGCCGCGCCCGAGGGTGTAGGGCATGAAGCGCCTGGCGATCGGCGCGCACGACGATGACCTTGATCCAGTTGCGTTGCGCGAGCTTCGCCATGATCATTTCGGCCGCCGCCTGGATCGGCGGAAGCTCCCGCCGGGTATCGGCGTAGAGCACGTAGAGGCGCTGCGGCTGCGGCAGCTCTCCTGAGTCGATCAAGTGGATCAGCGACGTCAGCGTAGCCGTGCTGTCCTTCCCTCCTGAATAGGCGACGACGACATGCTCGTGCCGATCCCAGTAGGCACGAAGCGACGCGAGCGTCATCTCGACCGCGTCTTCGTGGACCATCCGCGCGCCCCGCGCGAAGAGGTTATCGATTGCCATTGGATCCGCCTACCTTGCGCAAAATGGTGCCCGTCAATCCCCATTCCGGGGGAGTTGCGCCGCGCGGATCATCTGTCATATTCCCGATCAGCTCTGCCGGGGCTCGGAACTGGCCAGAGCCAGGGCGGCGACCGGATTGGTGAACGGTGCGCTGCCCGATCATGCCGCCATTCGCAGCGTGTCGATTTGCGCCTCGGGGGACACGTTCAGCGCGTGCGCGGGCGTCAATCCCCCTTTATTGGGGTATCCGCCGCATGATCTGTCGACCATAGTTCCGAGCAGCTCTCCCTGCATTGAGAACTCGGCGGAGCTAGGGCGGCCATCGGCTTGATTGTCGGTGTGCCGCCCGATCATGCCGCTATCCTCATCTCTTCGGCCCCCGGCTGATTGGCCGCGCTAGCGCCCGCGCCATCGGCGGGCAGACGCTGTTGCCAATCGCGCTGATTTGCTCGGCTATGGTCAGGCGCTGCTCGACCCACTTGCCGCGCACGAACTTCCGCACGATCGGGTCGAGCACGCAGCCCTCGGGGAAGCCCTGCGCGCGCCAGTTCGGGCGGCTTAAGCATCCGCACGAAAATATCGACGATGACATAGGTCACCGCGTCGATCGTCACGGTGACGACGGCATAACGCGCCTTGGTGATTACCACGTCGAGTGGCCGGTCGGTGGCTTGGTGCTGCCCGCCCTCGCCGTAATATTTGACGAGGAACGCCGCGGTCATCACCGCGCGCTCGAGCGGCTCCGGCGGCAGTGCGCACTCTTCGATCAGCGTCGTCTCGATCACGCCCTGGTGCGGTCCGCGCGTCGCGTCGGTGCTGATCAACTCGCGCATGTCGTGCCCCGCGTTGACCAAGCCGTCGGGGTTTGTGTTGAACTGCGCAATGTGCGCGACCACGACCGAATGATGCTGCCCGCGGGCGCGAGCAGTCTGGAGCACGCGTCGGTGTCGCCAGTGAGAAATCGAAATGCTTCAACTTTTCATTCGCGACCCGGTGGTATAGCGCTTGCGATCGAGGCGTTGCAGGCGGGTGATAAGCGAAGCAGAAAACATCATTAGCGCCTGCAGCGAGGACCAGGCAGCCCAGCTGTCTGGCGTCTCCCTGAACCAGCTTAGAGCTTGGGATTCGAACTGCTTTTTCTTGCCCAGCTTTAGCGAAGCGAAGGGGGTGCCGTTCGGCCGCATCTACTCGTTCCGCGATATCGTTACGCTTCGCGCGCTGAATGACCTGCGCAATACGAAGCGGATCCCTCTGAGGCATCTGCGCGCAGTTTCCGCCGAACTTGCCCACCTCGGTGACGCAAGGTGGACTGTGACAACTCTATACGTGCTCGGGAAATGGGTCGTGTTCGTCGATCCTCGGACCAAGGTCCGGCAGGAGATCGCCAGTGGCCAGCGCGAGTTCTAAATCCCGCTCCGCGTTGTCATTTCAATCACACGCAAAGCTGTAAAAGAGCGCAATAATCGCGACGAACTCGTCGGCCAAGTGATTGAAGCTCGCTTCGTTGCTCAAAACAAGCCTGTAATTGCCGGGAATCGTGTTTCTGTTGCGGCGATCCGCGACTTTGCCAACGCAGGGTATTCGGCAGCCAAGATTGTAAAAGAATACCTGGACATCACCGTGCGAGATGTCGAAGCAGTACTGTCTTATCTATCGGAGTCGGTCGCCGCCTAATGGTAACTGCGACGATTAGGTTGCAATTTTTCCTCGACAACAATGTCCCCGATTCGATTGGAAAATATCTCCAGCGGCGTGGTCATAGCGTTAAGCGTCAGCGCTTTCCGACCCCTGCTGATTCGCCCGACCCCGTGGTAGCAGTGACTTATCTCAGGACTGGCCGCATTCTGATCACGCAGGACAAGGACTTCAACAGCCAACGTTTTCAACAGGAGCGGTTCGAAAGGTTGAGTCGCATTTCGTTGAGCGGGGCATCTCACACCTTGCTTCCCGCTCTTAAAGAGGATCTCCACCTGATCGAATTACAATGGGCGCATTGCTTGCAGACAAACGCGCCGCGCACGATCGCGTTCGTGAAGCTCGGCAATGTGCGCTTTAGGGCGTGAGCGGACACTAGGCCCGCTCACTCCCGTGAACCGCGCCGTCGGATCCGCCTCGGTCCTTCGCGCGAAGATAACCTTGTCGCTGGGGTGCATGTCCTGCTGCGCCCACCGATCCCAGGCTGGGTGAATGAAGTCGGGCTTCCCTCATATCTGCACAGCCGAAGATATTTGTGGCTCCGGAAGCCGACAAAGTGGAGCGCTGGCTTAATCTCCTCGACCATAACTATCGGGAGCTTACGGATCTGGTTGCGCTTGGGGCGGAGGAACGAAACCCCACCCACGTAGCCGCCGTTCGCGAAGGGGAGATTTCGATGCTATCCGCGTGAGCGCTTCGGATAGTGGCCCGTGGATTCCCGTACCGATGCCGCGATGAGCGGCCATCCTCAATGCCATCTGAATCACTTGTCGCAGTTCCTTCCTCTCGGTTGCTTCGATTAAGTCTTCAAATTGCGCGGCCGATAGCTTCGCCAGAAGCCGCTCGTCCTCTTCATTTCACCCCTGATTTTTTACAATATCTAATAGCACTTCGCGTGGGTCTCGTGGATCCTGATACTCATCGAGCCGGGTTTGGAATACCGCCATGTGCGTCGGGTCGCCTCCCATCCATCCTTAAGCGCGGCGTGCGCGAATTCCGCCGCTTGAAGTCGGGCGTGGCTGCACGGTCGCGATCTCGCTCGGCAATCGGGTCGCGACCCGACTTCGCGAACTTCCCCAGCTCATCGGCCTGCTCCCGAGCTTCAGCGAGCGTGAGATCACGCCGTAGAAGGACCGACAACTTCTCGGACTCTCAGCACCCTTCAGGCGAACGCACCGATAGGTCGACTGAGCCAAGGCCTATATCCTGGCGCATGCCGCCGTGCTGGATGCGCAGGACCCAGGACTTGCCACGGGACGGCTTCACGACGAGACACAGGCCCTTGCCGTCCCCGTGACGACCAGGCTTGGCGTTCTTCACGAAGGCAACGGTTAGCTTACTACAATGGCCCCACATCCGATACCACACTTTAGCGCGGTTACCGGCGAACACTAGCGGAACGTGGCGAAGTTCAAACCGGAACGCAGCGAGAACGCTCAGGGCATTTGCGGTCAGTGGCGAATGTTGGCGAAAATCTACTTATAGTCCTCACAGGGCATCCAGCGACTTCCAAACCTTTCCGCTCTGGGTCGGCCGCCACCACGGCTTGCGGCCGATCGCCCCACGCAATACGGGTGGGGCGTGACTGACGGTGTCCCCAGCGCAGCGGCGGTTGCAGAGGCAGCGCCGCCGCACCGCCGCCCACGCTATTGGCGGCTGGCGGCCGCGGTGCTGGTGCTGCTCGTGGCGATCGTGGCGACCCTGTGGCTGGCGCGCAAACCCGTTGCCGAACATTTCATCGACGATGCGCTCGCCGCGCGCGGGATCCCGGCGCGCTATGAGATCGAACGAATCGGGCTGCGCACGCAGCGGCTGACCAACCTTAGCCTCGGCGACCCGCGCCGCCCCGCTCTGCGCGCGGATTGGGTCGAGGTCGATACCAGCCTGGGCTTTACCGGCGCGAGCGTCAGCGCGATTCGCGTCGGTCCGGTCGCGCTGCGGGCGACGCTTGCGGGCGGGAAGGTCTCGTTCGGCGTGATCGATCGGTTGTTGCCGGCGTCGTCGGGCAAGCCGTTCGCGCTTCCCGCGATCGATCTGGGCGTCGCGGATGGCCGGATCGATCTGGCGACGCCGCATGGTCCGGTCGTGGTGCATCTGACCGGGGCGGGGCGGCTCGATGACGGCTTTGCCGGGACGCTCGGGGCGGCGGCGGCGCGGCTCGATTTCGGCGATTGCCGGTTTGAGGCGGTCGATGCGGTGCTGCAGGTCCAGATCCGCGACGCGCGGCCGAGCCTGGCCGGACCCGTCACGCTCGCGCGTGGCGACTGCGGCGGCGCGCGGGTTCGTTGGGCGCGCGCGGACTTGTCCGCCATGCTCGCAGCGCGGCTCGATAGCGGGCAGGGATCGGCCCGTCTGGCGATCGCGGCGCTCGAGGGCGGCGGGGCGATGCTGCGCAGCGTGGCGGGGACGGTCGATTTCGCCGGGTCTGCCAGCGACGTCGCGGGCCGCGTCGATCTGCAGTCGGGCAATGCGGCGGCCGCCGGAATCAGCGCGTCGCGGACGTCGATTGTCGGGCAGTATCGCTATGCGGGCGGCGGGCTTGCGTTCAATGGGCGCGCGCAAGCCGGTGGCGCGCGGCTGCCGGCCGCGTGGCGCGCGGGGCTCGATCCATGGCGCAATGCGGGGGTGGGGACACCCGTCGGGCCGATCGTCGCGCGCGCGGTCGATGCGCTACGTGCGGCGGCACGGTCGGGCGATCTCGACGCGCGCTTTTCGACGATTATCAATCCGGGGCGCGGGCAGGTGCTCGTCTCGCGGCTCGGCTTCGCGGCGGCATCGGGCGCGCGGGCGACGCTCGCGGGCGGGGAGGGCCTGTTGTATCGCTGGCCGGGGGGCGTGCGCATCGACAGCAGCATGACGGTGAGCGGCGGCGGCCTGCCGAGCGCGCAGTTCCGCTTACGGCAGGCCGGGTTCGGCGCGCCGCTGACCGGCCGCGCCATCGTCGCGGCCTATGCGGCGGGCAGCGCACGATTGGCGCTGTCGCCGATCGATTTTACCGCAACCGGCACCGGCGTGACGCACATCACGACGCGGGTCGCGCTCAGCGGGCCGATCGGCACCGGCCAGGTGACCGCGCTCAGCCTTCCGCTCGACGCGCGCTGGGACGGCGGCGCTCGACTGACGCTCAACCCCGCCTGCGCGCCGCTCGCGTTCGAGCGGCTGCAGACGGGCGGGCTCGATCTGCCGCGCTCGAGCGTGACGCTGTGCCCGCGCGATGGGGCGCTGTTCCGGCTCGAGCAGGGCGCGATACGCGGGGGCGGGGCGATTGGGCCGGTTCGCCTAGCCGGGCGGCTCGGCGCGGCGCCGGCTGCCGTGACGCTCGAGCATGGCGAATGGCTGCTGGGTGCGCGGCGCTTCACCGCCGCCGGGCTCGGCGTTCGACTGGGGACGCCCGAGCGTCAGACGCGTCTCGATGTCGCGACGCTTAGCGGGAGCCTGACGGCTGCGGGGTTCGCGGGCAGCTTCGACGGCGCGGGCGGCCAGATGGGCGCGGTGCCGCTCTTGCTGTCATCGGCCGCCGGAAACTGGCGGTTCGCGGCGAATCGGCTGGCGCTCGACGGCGGCCTGATGGTTGCCGACAGCGCTGCCGACCCGCGCTTCAAGCCGCTCGCTGCACGCAGCGTCGCGCTGACGCTTGTGGGGAACGCGATCACCGCGACCGGCACGCTGTTCGAACCGACCAAGGCCGTCAGGATCGCCGACGTCGCGATCGCGCACGATCTTGGCAGCGGGGCGGGCCATGCCGATCTCACCGTTCCCGGCATCACCTTCGGTCCGCAATTCCAGCCCGACCAGCTGACGCTGCTGACGTACGGCGTGATCGCCAATGTCGTCGGCACCGTGTCGGGCGCGGGGCATATCCGCTGGACGCCTCAAGCGTTGACGAGCGACGGCGTGTTCCGCACCCCCGGCACCGATCTCGCCGCCGCGTTCGGCCCGGCGACGGGGATTGCGGGCGAGATCCACTTCACCGACCTGCTCGCGCTCGAAAGTGCGCCGGGGCAGGTCGCGACGATCAAGACGCTCAACCCGGGGATCGCGGTCAATGACGGCGTGGTGCGCTATCAATTGCTGCGCGGTACGCGGATCGCGGTCGAGCAGGGGCGCTGGCCGTTCGCGCGAGGTGCTCTGACACTAGACCCGACGGTGCTCGATTTCGGCAGCGCGCAGGAGCGTCGGCTGACCTTCAGGGTCGCCGGGATGCAGGCCGATGAGTTTCTCCAGCAGTTCGACTTCAAGAATCTCAACGCGACGGGGGTGTTCGACGGGTCGCTGCCGATGGTGTTCGATGCGACCGGCGGGCGGATCGAGGGCGGCACGCTCGTCGTGCAGCCGGGCGGAGGAACGGTCGCCTATGTCGGCGAGCTGACGCAGAAGGATGTCGGCTTCTGGGGCAATTTCGCGTTCCGGGCGTTGAAGTCACTGCGCTATCGCAGCCTCGAGATCGTGATGAACGGTCCGCTCGCGGGCGAGATGATCACCCAGGTGCGTTTCGCCGGGATCGGGCAGGGGGCGGGCGCCAAGCGCAACTTCCTGTTCGACCGGCTGCAGAAGCTGCCCTTGGTGTTCAACGTCAAGATCACCGCGCCCTTCCGCCAGCTGATCGATTCGGCGCAGAGCTTCTATGATCCGCGGCGCCTGATCGAGCGCAATCTGCCCTCCTTGCTCGAGGAGCAGAGCAAGCGCGCGGCTCCCCCCATTCAGCCTTCCGACAGCAGGATCGTGCCATGACCGAAACAGCATTGACGAAGACCGCAGATCGCCCGACCACGACGCCGATGAGCAGGATTTTGAGGCTGACCGCGCTGGCGGTGTGTTGGGTGCCGGGCGGCTGCGTCACGGTGACCGCGCCCGACAAGCCGATCGTCATCAACCTGAACATCAGCGTGACGCAGGAAGTGGTCTATCGTCTCGATGGTCAGGCGAAGAGTTTGATCCAGTCCAAACCGGGGATTTTCTGATGGCACGCATGGTCTTGAAGATGGTTTTGGCGCTGGCGGTGTTCGGCAGCGCGTCCGCGGCGCTCGCGCAGCGCGACCCGGCCTATCAGGCGGCGCGCTCGGCGGGCGAGGTCGGCGAGCAGCCCGACGGTTATCTCGGCGTGGTCGGCAGCGCGAGCCCGGCGGTGCGTGCGCTGGTCAACAACATCAACATCCAGCGCAAGGCCGCCTATACGCAGCAGAGCGCGAGCTCGGGCGCGACGGTCGAGCAGTTCGCCTTCACCAGCGGCTGCAACCTGATCGGCCAGACCGCGCCGGGCGAGAAGTACAAGGGGCCTGATGGCCAGTGGAAGACGCGGGGCGCTGGGGCTCCGGAGCGCGATTCGCGCTGTATTTGACCCGCCGTCACCCCGGGCTCGTCCCGGGGTCCACTGAGCCGCGCGTATTGCGGCTGGTGCGTGTGAGGCACGGTGGACCCCGGGACGAGCCCGGGGTGACGTGGGGGGGCGAGCGCTAGTCCGCGACGGTCCCGATCACCTGCGCTGCAAAGCGCTCCATTTCCTCTTCCTGCGGGCTCATCTGGAGCAGCAGCAGGTCGAGCCCCGCCGCCTCATATTCGGCGATCCGCTCCTTGAGCTGCTCGGGCGTGCCGACCAGATTGGGCCGCAACCCCCGGTTCGACACCGCATATTCCTGCAGCTTGAGTTCGCGCTCCAACTGCGTGCCCGATAGCCACTGGTCGAAATTGGCATAGCCCGCCGGCAGATCTGTGACGGTGGTGATCCGCGCGAGCTCGCGCCGCGCCTCGGCCTCGCTGTCACGGACGATCGCATAGGCGGCCATGCCGTACTGCATCGGCGCGCCACCGGCGGCTTCGCGCCGCGCCGCCATGTCGGCGATCTTCGGCGCGATCGCCTCGACCGGGTCGCCGTGCATGACATAGGCGTCGCAGCGCGCGGCGATCATCGCCTTGGCCTTCTCGCTCTCGCCGCCGGCATAGATGACCGGCTTGTGCGCGGGCTTGGGCGCGCAGATCGCCTGCTCGGTCTGGTAGAACTGGCCCGTGAAGTCGAAGCGCTCCTGGGTCCACAGTCCATCGACCACCTGCAGCCACTCGTCGGTGCGCGCGTAGCGATCGTCATGCTGGTCGAACTGCAGACCGTATTGCTTCGCTTCGTCGGCCCACCAGGACGAGACGACGTTGAGTGCGAGCCGCCCGCCCGAAATCTGGTCGATGTTCGCCGCCGCCTTGGCGAACAGCGCAGGGTGGTGGAAGTTCGGCCGCACCGCGACCATCAGCTCGATCGTCTCGGTAACCGCGGCGAGCGCGGCGGCGGTCGACCAGGCGTCGAGCGCGGGCTGCTCGATTCCCTTGATGTCGTTGAGGTTGAGCTCGGCGATCAGCGTCAGGTCGTACCCGATCTGCTCGGCGCGCTGCGTGAGGCGCTTGGCGTACGCCCAGCTCGCCTCGGGCTCGTCGGCGACATTGCGCAGCCAGCCGCCGAACACCGGCATCCAGAAACCGTAGCGCATCACAGGGCCCCCAGTCGGGCGAGCAGATAGTCGACCAGCTGGTCGTGCGGATCGTAGCCGAGCACGTCGTGCGGCTTGGCGACGAAGTTCGACAGCGCGTTGATGTCGTAGAAGCGTGGAAGTCCGTCGCGGTCGTCGATCATCACCTCGATCCCGCCGACGTCGAGATCGACCGCGTGCGCGATCCGTTCGGCGGCGTCGCGCAAGGCGGGGCCGGGGTCGGTCGCGACCATCGCGATAGGCGCGGCATCGTCGACGCAGGCGTCGGCCGGGCACAGATCGAACGCGCCGCCCCCCGCAATGTCGAGCGCGTAGAGGAATTTGCGGTCGAGCGTCTCGATCCGCGTGACGCGGCCGTCACGTGCGGGGACGTAATCCTGCACCAGCAATACGCCATCGACGCTGCTCGGCAATTCACCCGCCTCGACCGCGTAGCGCAGCTCGGCGAGATTATCGAAGCGCGTGATCCCCGCGCCCGATCCACCGATATTGGCCTTTACGACCAGCGGGAAGCCGATCGCCTGCGCCGCCGCGACGACGTCCGCCCCACGGTGGACGACGCGCGTCGCCGGGATCGCCAGGCCGAGCGAGGCGATCAGCGACAATTGCCGCGCCTTCGACGAGTCGATCGCGAGCACTTCGGGCCCGTTGACGATCGTCGCGCCGCCGCGCCGCCAATGGTCGAGCAACGCGGTCGCATAGAAGATCGGATGTTCGCTCGCGCGCAGGAAGCTCGACATCGCGATCCGGTTGAACACCAGCCGCGCGGGCGGGGTCGTGTCTGCGGGATCGAACGCGCCGTCGGGCGTCACCGCGACATAATCGACGCCGCGCCGGTCGAGCGCTGCGAACAGGGGCGTGAACCAGGCGGGATGCTCGTAGAGGATCGCGAGATCGGCCATGTTACTTCGCCTCGGCGAGCGCGGCCTTCGCGGCGGCGCTGGTCCAGTCCATCCCGCCGGTGCTGCGCCATACCTCGTGGCCGGTCGAATCGAACAGGATGCTCATCGGCAGGCTGGCATTGTACGCGAGGCTGAAGCCCAATTCCTTGTCGAGATACGGCTGGAGCCGCGTGAACTTTTCTTTGGCGAAGAAGGTGGCGACAGTCGGGCGGTCCTTGTCCTGGCTGATCGGCAGAACGGTGATCGTCGCGGCGGCCTGGTCGAGCGTCGGCATCTCCTTGACGCACGGCCCGCACCACGTTGCCCACAGGTTGACGAGCAGCGGCTTGCCCTTGAACGCGGCGAGGCTGGTCTTCTTCCCCGTCGGGTCCTCGAACGAAAGCGTCGGCGCGGCCTCGCCCTTGTGGCTGCGATCGATCTTGCTGGCCTCGGCCGGGGGCGTAGCGGCGGCGGGCGCGGTGGTGTTCGCTGCGACCTCCGCTTGCCCGTTGGACGAGACTTGCTTATCGCACCCGGCAAGCACGAGCAGCAGGACCGAAGCGATCACCGAGCGAAACAACATGGGCACGTCCAATGCGATGTGGGGTGGGCGCTTCGCCGAGGGTCCGGCCGCGGTTATGCGGTCGATAAATGCCTCGATCCCGTTCGACAAGCGGCTCTGGCGGCAGGATATCGCCGGGTCGAAGGCGCATGTCGCGATGCTCGGCGCGACCGGAATCGTTGCGCCCGACGATGCATCGGCGATTTCCGCGGGTCTCGACGTGGTCGCGGCGCATTACGAGGCGCACGGCGTCGCCGAGGATATGGCGCTCGAAGATATTCACATGCAGAGCGAGTCGCGGCTCGCCGCGGCGATCGGCCCGGTCGCCGGGCGGCTCCACACCGCGCGCTCGCGCAACGATCAGGTCGCGACCGATTTCAAGCTGTGGGTGCGCGATGCGATCGACGAGGTCGAGACCGCGCTCGCCGCCTTCCAGGACGCGCTGCTGACACGCGCCGAAGAGCATGCCGATAGCGTGATGCCCGGCTTCACGCATTTGCAGAGCGCGCAGCCGGTGACGCTCGGCCATCATCTGATGGCGTATCACGAGATGATCGCGCGCGACCGCAGCCGCTTCGCCGATGCGCGCAAGCGGATGAACCTGTCGCCGCTCGGCTCGGCGGCGCTGGCGGGGACGGGCTTCCCGATCGACCGCGAGATGACCGCGGCGGCGCTCGGCTTCGACGGCCCGACGCGCAACTCGCTCGACGGTGTGTCCGACCGCGATTTCGCGATCGAATATCTGACTTGCGCGACGCAATGTTCGCTGCACCTGTCGCGGCTGGCCGAGGAATTCGTGCTCTGGGCGTCGCAGCCGTTCGGCTTCGTCGCTTTGTCGGATCAATGGTCGACCGGCAGCTCGATCATGCCGCAGAAGCGCAACCCCGACGCCGCTGAGCTGGTGCGCGGCCATGCGGGGCGCATCCTCGGCTGCATGACGGCGCTGATGGTGACGATGAAGGGCCTGCCGCTCGCCTATTCGAAGGACATGCAGGACGACAAGCCGCCGGTGTTCGAGGCGCACGATCTGCTCGGCCTGTCGATCGCGGCGATGACCGGGATGGTCGAGAGCGCGACCTTCCGCACCACACGGATGCGCGAAGTGGCGGAGGCGGGTTTTGCCACCGCAACCGATCTCGCCGACTGGCTGGTGCGCGAAGCCGGCGTGCCGTTCCGCGAGGCGCATCACATCACCGGCCAGGCGGTCGCGCGCGCCGAGGCGCTCGGGCTCAAGCTCGATGCGCTGCCGCTGACCGCTTTGCAGGCGATCGACAGCCGGATCGACGAGCGCGTCTATGACGTGCTGTCGGTCGATGCCTCGGTCGCCAGCCGCGTGAGTTTCGGCGGCACCGCGCCGGTCCGGGTCCGCGCGGCGATCGCGGCGGCGCGTGGGAGGAAGACGGCATGAAGCACGGTCTGGCTCTGGGGTTCTGCGTGGCGCTGTTGCTCGCCGGATGCGGTGCGGCGTCGAGCTTGAAACCGGCCGAGGGGAGATCGCTCCCCGTCGCGCCGTACGGCGCGAAAGAAACGCCGACCCCCGCGCAGCTGCTCAAACCGACCAACCAGGAACGGCCGCTGCGCAGCGACGAGGTGCTCACCAATTCCGCGGAACGCCGGAGCGACGAGTTCAGCCTTCCGCCTCCCAACTGACAGGCTTTCATTCGATGGATCATTTTTCGCTCGTCGACGGCGCGCTGCACTGTGAGGGCGTGCCGCTCGCGGCGATTGCCGAAGCGGTCGGCACGCCGGTCTATGTCTATTCGTCCGCGATGTTCGAGCAGAACGCGCGCGCCTTCCGCGAAGGGCTGGCGGGGGCGGGCGACGTCCACCTCGCTTATGCGATCAAGGCCAACCCCAATCTCGGCGTGCTGCGCGTGCTCGCGAAGGCCGGCTATGGCGCCGATGTCGTCTCGGGCGGCGAGCTCGCGCGTGCGCTGGCGGCGGGGATCCCGGCCGCCGATATCGTCTTCTCAGGGGTCGGAAAGACCGACGCCGAGTTGAACGCCGCGCTCGACGTCGGGCTCGGCCAGTTCAACCTCGAGCTCGAGGAAGAGGGCGTCGTGCTCGCCCAGATCGCCGCCGCGCGGGGGCTGCGCGCCGATGCGACGCTGCGCGTCAATCCCGACGTCGATGCCGGTACGCATGCTAAGATCTCGACCGGCAAGCGCGAGAACAAGTTCGGCGTGCCGATCGACCAGGCGCCCGCGATCTTCGCGCGGCTCGCGGCATTGCCCGGGCTCGCGATGCGCGGCGTGGCGATGCATATCGGCAGCCAGTTGAGCGAGCTCGGCCCGCTCGAGGCGGCCTATGCGCGGATCGGCGCGCTGGTCGCCGAACTGCGCGCCGCCGGCCATCCGATCGAGCGCGTCGATCTCGGCGGTGGGCTCGGCATTCCGTATCGCGCGGGCGAGACCTTCCCGAGTCCCGTGGAATATGGCGCGATGGTCGCGCGCGTGACCAAGGATTGGGGCGTCCGGCTGATGTTCGAACCCGGCCGCTTCATCGCCGGCAATGCCGGGGTACTGCTGACCGAGGTGATCTGGGTCAAGCCGGGCGTACCGACACCCTATGTCATCGTCGACGCCGCAATGAACGATCTCGCGCGGCCCGCAATGTACGACGCGTGGCACGATTTCGCCGCGGTCCGCCCGACCGGCGAGCGGATGACCGCCAATATCGCCGGGCCGGTGTGCGAGACCGGCGACACCTTCGCGATGGGACGCGATATCGACGTGGTGAAGCGTGGCGACCTCGCGATCTTCCGCACCGCTGGCGCGTATGGCGCGACGATGTCGTCGACCTACAACAGCCGCGCCTGGGTGGCAGAGGTGCTCGTCGATGGCGACCGCTTCGCCGTCGTCGCCGACCGCATCCTGCCCGAGACGGTGCTCGCCGCCGAGCGCGTTCCCGAATGGCTGAAGCCCGAAGCGTCCGCGGCGTGAGCCTGCACAGCCTGCCGCTGTTCGTGCGGCTGGCGGGCCGGCCGGTGATGCTGCTCGGCGAAGGCGAGCCGGCCGATGCGAAACGCCGGCTGCTCGAACGCGCGGGTGCGGTGATCGTCGGCGAGGAGGCTAGCGCCGCGCTCGCGATCGTCGCGATCGAGGATGAGGCCGAGGCGCAGGCGGCGATTGCCCGCCTTCAGGCGCGCGGCGTGCTGATCAACGCGGTCGACCGGCCCGATCGCTGTGATTTCACGCTGCCCGCGATCATCGACCGCAGCCCGGTGCTGATCGCGATCGGCACTGGCGGCGCGTCGGCGGGCCTTGCGGCGGCGCTGCGCCAGCGGCTCGAGGCGCTGCTCCCCGCGACGCTCGGGCCGCTTGCCGACCGGCTCTACGCCTTGCGCGCGGCGATCCGGCTCGCGTTCCCGGCGCTCGATACGCGGCGCCGTGCGCTGGGCGCCGCTTTCGCGCAAGGGGGCGCGCTCGATCCGCTCGCGGCACCGCCCGAGGCGGTCGAGACGTGGCTGGCGACGCCCACCGCACCGATCGACCGGCTCGTCCCGCTGCGGCTGCGCTCGGCCGATCCCGACGATCTGACGCTCGGCGAGGCACGCGCGCTTGCGCTTGCCGATCGGATCTACGCCCCCGCGCACGTACCCGCCGCGATCCTTGACCGCGCGCGCGCCGATGCGGTGCGGATCCTCTGCGACACGCCGCCCGTTACGCGCGAAGCGGGGCTGACGATTTGGGTGGAATGGGCATGAGTGGATTTGCGTACCGGGTCGCCGACGGCAAGGCCGAACGCGTCGAAATCGCCAAGGCGCTCGAGACGCCGGGCGATCTCATCTGGGTGCATCTCACCAGCAATAACGAGCAGGCGCAGGCGTGGCTGAGCGATGTCGCCAAGGTCCCCGGCTATGTCGTCGACGCGCTGACCACGAGCGAGTCGCGGCCGCGCTGTGAGGCGCTCGGCGACGGCGCGTTCCTCAATCTGCGCGGCCGATCGAACGAGGCGATGACGACCTCGGACCCGCTCGCGTCGCTACGCATCTGGGCGATGGCGGGGCGGGTGATCTCGGTGACGCGGCGCTCGGTCACTGCGGTCGACGACGTCATCAAGCAGATCGAAGGCGGCACGATCCGCGATCCCGGCGATCTGATCGCCGAGTTCGCGGTGGCGATCACCGAGGAGCTCGATCCCGAGGTCGCCGATCTCGGCGACAGCCTCGACGATTGCGAGGCCGATCTCGACGGCGACAAGGTGTTCGAACTGCGCCGCGGCGTCACCAAGGTGCGCGTCGCCGCAATCGGCTATCGCCGCTTCCTGACACCACAGCGCGCCGCGCTCGAAAAGCTCGCCTCGCTGCCGTGCGACTGGCTGCAGGACGACGATCGGTTGCACCTCGCCTCCGCCGCCGATCGTGCTGCGCGGATGGCCGAGGAGTTGGAGGCGATCCGCGAACGCTCGGCACTGATGCACGAGGCGCTGACCGACCTGCGCGCCGAACAGATCGATTCGCGCTCGCTGCTGATCTCGATCGTCGCGCTGATCTTCCTGCCGCTGACCTTCCTCACCGGGCTGTACGGGATGAACGTCGAAGGGCTGCCGTTCGCCAAGGAGCCCTGGGCGTTCGACGTGATCGGCGGGATCTGCATCGCGATCACGCTCGGCATCATCGGATATTTCTCGGCGAAGCGCTGGTTCGGCTGAGACCGGCGGCCTGTCGGGTCGGCGTGCGCTTCAGGCCGCGCGGACCGAGCGCCAGGCCTGGCCGATCTCCTCGAGCGTATCGGCGACTTCGCGGAACGGCTGCGGGTCGTGGCCGATCGCGGCGTTGACGACGGTATGGCGCGTGCCGGCATAGAGTTTGGCGAGCGCCGGGGCGACCGTCCCGCCCGCCGCGAAATCGAGCCCGGCCTCAAGCGCGAACAGGATCGCGGTGGCGCGCGTCACCTTGTCGCTCTTCATCGCATATTTGCCGTTCTCGGCCGCCCAGGCGGCGCCGCGCAAAGCGCGGATCGCTTCGTCGTAGAGCAGCTGCACCAGTGCCGGGCCATCGGCCTGGGCGGTCTGCCCGGCAAGCTCGATCTGGCGGTAGGTCGCTTCGGGATTGCGGCAGAGGGCCGTCGCGTAAGCGAGGCTCATCAGCTGCTCTTGTTCCACTGGTCGATCTGGCTCTGCAACGAGCTCGCGCTCGCTTTATAAGCCGCGACGATCGCGTCGGACGCGGCATATTGCTTGGTCAGCCGCTCCTGATAGGCGGCGGTGTCGGTCGCCACCTTCGCCTCGGCATCGGTCACCTTGGCGAGCTTGGCGGTGTAGAGCGCCGTGCTGCCGACGAGCCCGGTGCTCTCGGTCTGGCCGTTGATGACCACCTTGTTGTTGGTCGCCGCGGTAGTGATTGCGCTCAGCGCAGCGGCGAGGCCGCCTCCGCTCGCGCCGGTGCCATTGGCGAACAGCGCCTCGACCGCGGCAGGGGTCTGGAGCAGGGCGGTGTTGAGCTTGGCCGAATCGACGCTGAGCGTGCCGTCCTTGTTGGTGCTGACGCCGATCGAGGCGAGATTGACGGGGTCGCCGGGCGCCGCGTCGCTCGACAGCGTGGTCAGCGTCAGTCCGCGCAGCGAGCGCATCAGATTGGTCGCGTTATAATCGTTGCGGAGCGGGCCGTTCGTGGCGTCGGTCTCGGTCTTGAGCTCGGCCAGCACCTCATTGTAGGTCGTGACGAAATTGCTTACCGCCTGGCCGATCCCATCGGTCGGCGTCGTGCTGCCGAGTGTGACCGGCTTGACGGCACTGCCGCTGCCTGCCCCCGGCGAGACGCCGGTGAGCGTCAGTTTCACGCCTGGGACCAGGTCGCTGATCGTGTTGCTCGCGCGGTCGACCGTCACCCCGTCGACGGTCAGATTGGCATTGCCGGCGGCGGTGTTGATCTTGGCCGCATTGCTCGCGCCACCCACGTTCAATTGCGCAAGGGTGCCGGTCCCGCTGAGCGTGAAGGCTTGGGCCTTTCCGGTCGGCCCCTTCAACGCCAGATAGGTCGCGCCGTCGACGTCGCTCACCACGGTCGCGGTCAGGCCCTTGCCGCTGGCGTTGATCGACTTGGCGACATCGGCGAGCGATGCGCCTTGCGCGATCGAAATCGAGATCGGGTCGGTGGGATTGGTCAGCGACGCGACCGTGTCGTCGGACGCCGTGCCGAAGGTCAGCGTCAGCGTGCCCGTGTCGAAGGTCGGCGCGCCGCTTGGAAAGCTCGCCGTCGCGGTCTGCGCCGTGGCGAGCTTGTTGACCGTGACCTGGGTCGACAGGCCGGACAGTTTCGCGCCGGGCAGCGCGGTGGCGGTCAGCACGCCCGAATCCGAGCTGGTCGGCTGCGTCGCCAGCGACCCGCCGGTGACGAGCGAGCTCAGCGCCGAGGAGAAGCTGGTGATCGCGCTCTGGACCTTGGCGACCGAGGAGATTTGCGCGTTGAGCGCGGTGTCCTGCGCGCTGAGCGAAGCGTTCTTGGCGGAAAATTGCGCCTCGACCAGCTGCTTGACCAGGGCGGCGGTATCGACCCCCGAGCCGGCGCCGAGCGATGAGAGGATCGACGAGCCCGATACCGAAGTCGTCGTAGAGGTCGTCGTCATCGTAATACCCCAGAAGTGCGCATCTCAAGGAACGGCGAAACCGCCGAGAAATTTAGCTTTCTTTCACGCCATTCTCGTCGAAGCGCGCACTTGGCGGGACCTGCACCGACGGTGGCAGCGCGGCGGCGCCCGCCTGGCTGTTGAGCCCGAAGACGAAGGCGAGGATGGTGGCGAGCGCGACGTAGAGATCGTCGCGGACTTCCTGCCCCTCGCGGCTGGTGTAATAGACCGCGCGCGCCAGAGACGGATATTCGAGCACCGGCACGCGTGCCTCGGCGCCGAGCTCGCGGATCGCGAGCGCGATCACGCCGCGGCCCTTGGCGACGACGACGGGGACCTGGTCGGTCTCGCGATTGTAGCGCAAAGCGACCGCGAAATGCGTCGGGTTGGTGAGGATGACATGCGCCTCGCTCACCGCGCCGCGCATCGAGCGTTTCGACATCTCGCGCTGGCGTTGGCGCATCGCGCCCTTCGCCTCGGGCGAGCCTTCGCTCTCCTTATGCTCGTCGCGCAGATCCTGTTTCGACATGCGCAACTTGCGCAGCAGCTGGATAATCTGCAGCGGCACGTCGATCCCGGCGATGACGACGAGCCCGCCCGCCATCGCGAACAGCACGCCGGTAAAGGTGCTGCCGAGCACGCCGACCGCGGTGCCGATATTGGTCGAGGCGAGCCCGATCGTCGCATGCGCGACCTGGTCGAGCATGTGCCAGCCGATCGCGCCGAGCAGGACGACCTTGAGCAGCGACTTGCCGAGCTCGATCCACCCTTGAGGGCCGAAGATCCGCTTGAGCCCCGACGCCGGATTGATCCGCGCCGCCTTGGGCGCGAGCAGCGAGCCGTTGAAGCTGAGATGGCCGAGCCCCGCCTGGCTCACGATCGCCGCGACGATCGTCAGCGCAAGCAGCGAGATCACCGACGGCGCGAGCTTCCAGCCGCTCTGGATGAGCGGGCGGAAGGGTGAGAAATCCTCGATGTCGCGATGGTCGAACGCGAAGCTCGACATCATCACCTCTTTGCACGCGCCGACCAGCGACGGGCCCATAAAGGCGAGCCAGCCGCAGCCGGCGAGCATCATCAATGCGGTGGCGAGTTCGCGGGATTTGAGGACGTCGCCCTTTTCGGCCGCATCGCGTTTGCGCTTGGCGGTTGGGGCTTCTGTCTTTTCGCCATATTCGTCTGCCATCAGCCGAGCACCAGCGATTGCGTCGCGGCCAGGCCCTCATCGATGATGACGAGCAGATAATCGCCCATCGCCGGGAAGCCGAGCGCAAGCGCGACGACGCCGACGGCGAGACTCGCCGGGAGCCCCACCGCAAACAGGTTGAGCGACGGCGCCGAGCGCGAGATCATCCCGACGATGAGGTTGAGGCACAGCAGGAGGAAGCCGACCGGGAGCGCGAGCAGGAGTCCCGCGAGGAAGGTGTAGCCGCCGAAAAAGGCGATATTCTCGAGCTGCTGGGGTTTCAGCCAGGCGCCGCCGGGCGGGAGCGCGACATAGCTCTTCACGATCATCTCGACGAGGATCAGGTGGCCGTTGACGCTGAGGAACAGCAGCGTGAGCATCATCGAGAAGAACTGGCCGAGCGCTGGGGTCGACTTGCCGTTCTGCGGGTCGATTGCCGAGGCAAAGCCGATGCCCATCGAGGTGCCGATCAGTTCGCTCGCGATCATCGGTGCGGCAAAGGCGATCTGCAGCACGAAGCCGAGCGCGAGCCCGACCAGCGCTTCCGCGGCGACCGCAAGGATCGTCGCGAGTGCGAAGACGTGTTCGGGCGGGGTGATCGGGTGAGCGGTCAGCACGAGCACGCCGATCGCGCCCGACAGCGTGACGCGCACGACGAGCGGGATCCCGACGGCGCTGAACACGGGGGCGGCGACGAAGGCGGCACCGACGCGGACCATCACGAAGATCAGCGCCCAGAGTTGCGGTTCGATCGACAGGCCGAAGCCTAAGGGACTCAAATCCCCCTCCCGCTTGCGAGTTCGAGGTCGGTCATGCCCCCGGCATGACCTGAACGATGCGGGGCATCGTTCACCTCGAACTGGGTTAGGGGTGGGAATGACCTGGAACCATGCGATGCGCTTGCGACAGGCCCTCCCCCAGCTCCTCCCGCAAGCGGGAGGGGAGCAGAAGGGCAGACCCCTCCCGCAAGCGGGAGGGGGGAAGAAGGGCGCAAGCCCTCGATCATCGCACCAGATCCGGGATCCGCTCGAAGATCCCCAACGTGAAATCGCACAGCAGTCCAAGGATCAAGCTGCCGAACACCGCCAGCGACACCGCAACGACGATCAGCTTGGGCACGAACGACAGCGTCTGTTCGTTGATCGACGTTGCCGCCTGGATCATGCCGGTGATGAGCCCCGCGAGCAGAGCAGGAATGAGGATCGGTGCCGAGGCGAGCGCGAGCACCCACATCGTCTGGTTGGCGATCGTCAGGAAATAGTCCGCGTCCATCGGCTCAGTTCACGAACGAGTTTGCGAGCGAGCCCATCGTCAGCGCCCAGCCATCGACCAGCACGAACAGGAGCAGCTTGAACGGCATCGAGATGATCGTCGGAGAGAGCATCATCATGCCAAGCGACATCAGCACGGTCGCGACGACGAGATCGATCACGATGAACGGCAGGAACACGAGAAACCCGATCTGGAACGCGGTCTTGAGCTCGCTCGTCACGAAGGCGGGGAGCAGCACCGAGAACGGGATCTGCTCGGCATTCTGATACGGCCCGCTCTTGGCGATGCCGGCGAACATCGTGATGTCCTTCTTGCGCGTCTGCTTGGTCATAAAGGCGTGGAGCGGGACGCCGGCCGCCTTGATCATGTCGGTCGCGCCGATCTTGTTGGCGGCATAGGGCTGGATCGCGCTTGCGTTGATCTGGTTGATCGTCGGCGCCATCACGAAGAACGAAAGGAAGAGCGCGAGCCCGATCAGCACCTGGTTGGGTGGGGTCTGCTGGAGGCCCATCGCCTGGCGCACGATCGACAGCACGATGATGATCCGCGTGAAGCTCGTCATCATCAACAGGATGCCGGGCAGGATCGTCAGCAGCCCCATGACGATGAGCAGCTGCAGCGACAGCGCGAGCGGCGCATTGCCGCCGCCGAGATCCTTCAGCGCGCGGTCGGCGGCATCGCCGGCACCCGGTGCGGGCGGGGTGGCAAGCGGTGCGGCCTGCGCGAAGGCAGGATGCGCGACGATCAGCGCGAAGACGATGCCGAGCACGACGAGCGCGATCTTGCCCCACGGCGCAACGCGCGGCGCTGGCGCCTTGATCAGCGTGGGCCCCGAGCCCTTGCGAACGACCTTGACGCTCATTTGCCGTCGCCGCGATCGAGCAGCGACACGCCGGTGCGGCTGACCGAGACGAGCAGCTTGCGCCCCTCGAAATCGAGCACCGCGACGCGCACGCTCGGCGAGATCATCATCGTCTCGACGACCTTGAGCATCCGGTTGGATGGCTGCCCCGGCATGCGCGACTCGAGCTTGCGCCACGCATAGAGGCAGCCGATCATCAGCCCGCAGACGAGCGGCAGCAGCACGACGAGCTTTAGGATATACGACCACATCATGGCGTCAGCCCCGCTTTTCAGGGCTGACCAGCTCGGTCATGCGCACGCCGAAATGATCGCCGACCATCACCACCTCGCCGCGCCCGATGAGCGTGCCGTTGACGAGCACGTCGAGCAGTTCGTTGGCTTGGCGGTCGAGCTCGATCACGCTGGTTTCGCCGAGTGCGAGCAGTTCGCGCAGCGTCAGCGAGGTCGAGCCGATCTCGACGGTCAATTTGACGTCGACATCCTGCAGCAGCCGGAAATTGGCCGCCAGGCTGGTATCGACGGAGAAACCGCCGCTCATCTCGCTCATTGCAGTCCACCCCTGAGATCACGTTCTAAATCGTTCGAAATTGTCGTCAGCCGGATCGCGGCCTTGCCGTTCGACGTGCCGACCGTCCCCGCCCCGAGCCGGTCGCCCCCGACCATCACCGGCACATCCTGACCGACGGTGATCGGGATCACGTCGCCGGCCTTGAGGTCCATCAGCAGCTGCAGCGAGACCATCGGCTCGGCGAGCACCGAGCGAACCTCGAAGCGCACGTCCATCACCGCGCGGGTGAGACTGTTGCGCCACGCCGGATCGGGCTCGGCGGTCTTGTGGACCTTGCCGGTGAGCGACGGGCCGTGCGGCTTCAACGCCGCGACCGGATAGAGCAGGTCGAGGAACACCGGCTTGGCGGTGCCGACCGCGATGCCGAAGCGCGTGATCACCACGGCGTCGTCGACATCGAGCTCGGGGATCAGCGACGGGTTCGCCTCGACATGGCCGGGGGTGAACTCGATCCGCGCGAGCGGCTCCCACGCCGCCTGCATCGGCAGCGCGAGCATCGCGCCGAGCCGCGTCATCATCGCTTCGGCGGCCGGCGTGAATTCGCTGCCCACGTCGTTCGACACCGCACCGGTGCCGCCGAAGAACAGATCGAGCAGTTCGAGCACGAAGCGCCCGTCGAGCACCGCGAGCGCCTGGCCCGAGGGCAGCGCGCCCGCAGACGCCATCGTCAGCGGCAGCCATGCGGTCAGCCCGTCGGGGCGTTCCGCGCGGTAATCGGCAAGCCGCTGGACGACGAGCGGCTCGGCCCAGGTGCGGCATTCGCGGCGCAGCAGCGGCTCGAACACGGCGCGCACGCCGCGCGCGAGCCGCGCCGAGAGATGCTGCACCGTGTGCAGATCGCCGAACGGGTTGAGATTGGCGACCCCGAGCGTCGCATGCGCGGCCTCGCGGCGCGGACGTTCGCGCCGGTCGCTTGCTGCGTGCTGAAGGTCTTCGTTAACCATGCCTCACTGAACAACAAAATTGGTAAAGTAAACGTTACCAACGCCTCCGAAACCTTCCTTCTCCTTCAGCGTGTCGTTGATCGCCTTGGCCAGCCGACGCTGAAGCATCTGCTTGCCATTGCTCGAGAAAACCTGTTCCTCGGTGGTGTCGCCGAGCGCCATCAGGATCGATGAGCGGACTGCGATTTCGTTGGTCTTGATGTTCTCGACCACCGTGTCGTCGTAAGGAGTCGACACTGCGATGCCGACCTGGACGAAGTGGACGCTGTCCTGGAGGTTGGAGGTGAACTCCTTGTCCATCGCATAATAATTGGAGGCATATTTGTCGCCGCCGGTGCCCGTCGGGGGCTTGTGGCCGCCTTCCTTGGCTTCGCCGCCTTCGCCCGAGCCAGCGCGCTTCTGCTCGGCCTTGGGGACGAGCCGCGGACCGGTTGGTTCGGCTGCGCCCTTGCCGCCGCCGATCAATCCGGCGTTCATCGCATAGAGCGCGCCGCCGACGCCGCCGCCGACGAGCACGAGCGCGCCGACGACGAGCAGCACGATCTTCATCATCCCGCCCTTCTTCTTTTTGGGCTTGTCTTCGACGATGTCACTCATGGTCTCTGCGTCCTTCAAAGGTTACGCGACGCGGGCGTCGCTTGGGGTTTCGGTGTCTGCGGCAACCGCGTGTGGCGCGGGGGCGAGCAGCGGCGCGGGGCGGGGCTGGGGCGCGGTGCCATTGCCGCCGCCGGGATCGGCCGAGACGCTGGTGTCGCCGATCCGCATGCCGCGCGCCGCGGCAAGCTCGGTCAGCCGTGGCTGCGCCTCGGTCAGCAAGGCGCGGGTCGCTTCCTGCTCGGCGGTGAAGTGGACATGGACGCGGTCGCCGACCTGCCGCACCGCGACATCGACTCCGCCGAGCGAATCGGGGATCAGCCGGATCCGCGTGTCGCGCGAATCCATATCGTCGCGCAGCGTCTCGATATGCTCGATCATCCGCTGCAGCCCGGTGTCGCGCGTGAGATCGAGCCCGGTCTGGTTCGCATCGCCCGATGCCGCCACGATCGCATGGCTACTCGCCTGGCTCGGTGCAGCGGCGCCGAGCGCGGCCGCGCCGGCAAGCGCGTCCGAATCACCGGTGCGCTGCGTTCGGTCACGCCATGCGGTGGCGAGCGCTGCCGCGAATACCTGGCCCGCCGGCTGTGGCGCGGCGTTCGCGACGATCGCGGTGGCGGTTGGATCGGACGCGATGAGCGCTGGCGGCTGGGCGCCGTCGCTCGCTGGCGCCGAGGTCGGCTGCGCGTCCTGTCGCACGGTGGTGGCGCGGGTCAGCACCGCGTCGAGCGCTGCGGTGATCGCCGGGTCTAGTGGTGGCGGCGTCGCGGTGGAGGTATCGGTGGGTGCGGGGTTGGGTGCGCCGCTGGCGGGGTCGGTCAGTCCGACGGCGGGCGGGGTCGCGGTGAGCGACGGCTGTGCCCCCGTCGTGACGGCGGTTATGGCGGTGGGCACCGGGGTCGGCGTCGCGATCGGCACGGCCGGATCGGCTACGGGAAGCATAGCCGGGGTCCAGATCGGCGGTGTCGCGTCGGGTGCATCGGCGTCGGAATCGGTCGGCAAGCTCTTGCCGTCATCGGCAGGGTCGTGCCGGGCGTCGGCTGCCGCCGTCGCAGCAGTGGGCGGATCGCTCGCGGTATCGCGCGAATCGAGGAACGCCTTGAGCGTTTGCCCGAAGCTCGCTGGGCGCGCGCTCGCGGCCGCCTTCGCCGCGGACGGGGCGGTGGCAACGGGGGAGGTCGAGAGGGGCGGAAGGTCGATCATTGGGGCTCCGGCGCGGCCGCAAACGGCCGTCATACCGTGATCAGCAAGGATCGTGCCGAACCTTGCGGCCAGCCGGCGCGGCCTCGAGCGCGCGGATTTCCTTGATCACCGCCTGCGCATCGGCGCGCGCGATCAGCTTCTCGACGGCACTCTGGTCGCGGCGTGCCTCGCGCGTCGCCTCGACCGCGCGCTCGGCGGTCGCTTGCGCCGCGCGCAGCCGGCCCTCGGCGGCGTGCGCCGATTGCTGGAGGCGCTCGCGGAAATGCGCCGCGGCGACGAGCGAGAAACCCGCCACGGGTTCGGGGGCTGGCGCGACGCCGGCGGTAAGCTGCGCGATACGGCCTTTCAGCGCCGCCTCGCTCGCGGTGCGATCATGCGCGCGCGCTTCCTCGGCCTGGACGAGGCCGAGCTGGAGCGTGCGGACGCGCAGGATGCGTTCGAGCTTGGTCGGCTTGGCCATCTCAGTCGGCGCCGAACACGCCGATCAGCTCGATCGCCGAATCGGGCAGCGAGACCTGCTCGTCGGGGTCCTGCTTGATATATTCCATCACCGCCGGATGGCATGCGATCGCGGTGTCGATCGCCGGATCGGCGCCGGCGCGATACGCGCCCATCAGTACGAGGTCGCGATTCTCCTCATAGGTCGCGAGGTGACGGCGCAGCGTGCGCGCAGCCTTGAGGTGCGGCTTGTCGACGATGTCGGTCATCACGCGGCTGACCGAGGGGCCGATGTCGATCGCCGGATAGACGCCGCGCTCGGCAAGCTGGCGCGACAGCACGATATGGCCGTCGAGGATCGAGCGCGCGGAATCGACGACCGGGTCGTTGCCGTCGTCGCCATCGGCGAGCACGGTGTAGATCGCGGTGATCGATCCGCCCGAATGGACGTCGGTCCCGGCGCGTTCGATCAGATTGGGCAGCATCGCGATCGCGGACGGCGGATAGCCGCGCGCGCTCGCCGGTTCGCCGAGCGCCAGCCCGATTTCACGCCCGGCATGCGCGACGCGGGTGAGCGAATCCATGATCAGCAGGACCTTCTTGCCCTCGGCGCGGAACGCCTCGGCGATCGCATGGACGCGGAGCGCACCGCGGATGCGCAGCACGGGCGAATGGTTGGCGGGCACCGCGACGACGACCGCACGCTTGCGCGCGTCGCCTGCGACCTTGGTTTCGAGGAAGTCGGCGACCTCGCGCGACCGCTCGCCGATCAGGCCGATCAAGATCACATCGGCTTCCGCCGCGCGGACGATCATACCGAGCAGCACCGACTTGCCGACGCCCGAGCCCGCCATGATGCCGATGCGCTGGCCCTGGCCGACGGTCAGCAAGCCGTTGATCGCGCGTACGCCGACATCGAGCGGATGGAGCACACGGCCGCGATCGAGCGGCGACTGCAATTTGCCCGCGAGCGGCCAGCGGCCTGCGCCGCGGATCGGGCCGAGCCCGTCGATCGGCTTGCCCGCGCCGTCGACGACGCGTCCGAGCAGTGCTGCGCCGACTTCGGCTTCGCCTGGCGCGCCGGTCGGGCGGACCGGGGCTTGCGGGAGGAGCGCGGCGGGGCCGCCGAGGTTCATGAGGAGCGTGCGGCCGTTGCGGAAGCCGATCACCTCGGCTTCGACGCCCGACTGGCGATCGCCGACCTGGCAGACGGTGCCGACCGGGACGGTCAGCCCGACCGCCTCCATCAGCAACCCGTCGAACGAGGCGAGCCGGCCGGCGACCTTGGGTGCGGGCGCGAAATCGGGGAGGCCGAGCGATTCGAGGTAGCTGTCGGTAAAGCGGTTCAGCATTCTCCTCCCCTCCCTGGAAGGGAGGGGGCGGGGGTGGGTCGGCCCGTTATCGAACGCCGCGCCCGCCTTAGGCCGACCCACCCCCAGCCCCTCCTTTTCAGGGAGGGGAGCGCTGTAGCGAATTTCATCACGCCTCCGGCACCGCGACGCGGTCGATCGCGTGCGCCAATTGTTCGAGCCACAGTTCGGGCCCGTCTTCGACGATCGTCGCGGCGCTTTCGAGCTGGAACGATCCGCGCGTCAGGCTCGCATCGCCGACCGCGAAGATCTGGCGCGGCAATTTGCCGTCGAGCAACGCGACATCGTCGGGATGGACATGGAGGATCGCCGATTCGGCAGCGTCGCTGAGCAGATCGACGGCGGTCTCAATCCGGCGTGCGAGCAGGTCGGGCGCGATGCCGGCCTCGCCGACCAGCCGCGTTACGAGGAACAGCACCGTCTGCCGCAACCGCTGCGCCACCGCGTCGCGATCGACGCGATCATCGGATTGGAGTGCCTGTGCCAGCGAGGCTAGCAGCGTGCGGTCGCGCTCGCCCGTCACCGCCATCTCGGCCTGCGCCGCGGCGACGCCTTCGGCGAAGCCAGCGGAATGCGCCGCCTCGATCGGATCGACGAACGGCGTCGCGGCGGCAACCGCGTCGAACGGGTCCCAGCCTTCGGTCGGGTTGGTGTCGGGATCGGCGGGGGTGAAGTGGCGCGGGCCGGCCTCGCCCGCGGCTTGCGGCGCGAACGAGACGGGGCCGCGCGCCACCCGGTCGCGCAAATCGGCGGGTGCGAAGCCGCCGACGCGCGGCGCGAACGCCGCCTTGAGCGCTTCGGCCACGCCCTGGCCGCGCGACGAGAATCCGGCAGTGAACTCAGACATAATCGTCCTCGCCTGCACCCATTTGGATCGTGCCGTCCTTGGCGAGGTTGCGCGCGATCTGGATGATCACCTTCTGCGCCTCGAGCACCTCGCTGAGCTTCATCGGCCCGCGCGCTTCCATCTCGTCGCGAATGCCATCGGCGGCGCGGCTCGACATGCAGCCGAGGAACCGCGCGCGAATGCTCTCGTCGACGCCCTTCAACGCGCGCGTGAGGATATCGCTGTCGACGTTGCGGATCAGCGTGCCGAGGTTCTTGTCGTCGAGCTCGAGCAGGTTGTCGAACACGAACATCGCTTCCTCGATCGCCTTCGCCACGTCGCGGTCGATCTTGAACAGCTTCGGCATGACGCGCAGCTCGGTCGCCTTGCGCCCGCTCGACAGGATCTTGGCGGCATCCTTGGTGCCACCGAGCGTGACGCCGGCCGAGGCTTGCGACGTACCAGTGCGGTTCGCCAGCATCGTCTTGAGCGTCTCGACCGCCTCGGGCGGGATCGGCCCCAGTCGCGCGAGCCGGTGGAGGATGTCGGGCTGCACCGCATCGGGCATCAGCTCGAGCACCTGCGCGCCGACGGTCGGATCGAGATTGGCGATCATCACCGCGGCGATCTGCGGATGCTCCTTTTCGATCATCGCGGCGATCTCGCCCGCGTCGAGCCAGTCGAGCAGGTCGAGCTGGCACGATTCCTGGGCGGGCACGATCCGCGCGAGCACGCTGTCGGCTTTCTCCTGCCCCAACGCGCGCGTCATCACCGCCTCGATCCGCGGTCGCGGGTCGAAGCCGATCGCGGTGCGTTCGCGCGCCTTGCCGACGAAATCGTCGAGCACGCCTTCGACTTCGAGCTCGCTGACATCGGCGACGGCGAACATCGCCTTGCCGAGCTGGCGGACTTCCTCGGGATCGAGCTTCTGCAGGATCGCGGCGGCTTCCTCCTCGCCGACGAGCATCATCAGGACGGCGGCGCGTTCGACGCCGGTATAGATTCGGGTTGGAGCGTTCATGACTTGATCATGTCCCGAACGGCGAGCGCGGCGCGCGCCGGATTGTCGCGGGTGAAGCCGCGCACCATGCCAATCCGGTCGTCATAGTTGCGCGCATTTTCGAGCGCATCGATGCTGACCGGCTGGTCGCTGCGCGGGGGCGGGATCTGGCCGCCTTCATAGCCGTCGGGCGGGCCGATCTCGCGACCGAGCGCGGCACGGGGCTGGGCGGCATTGTCGTCGCGCTTCTTGAGCAGCGCGGTCGCGAGCGGGCGGACGCCGAGGAACAGCACGAGCAGCGCGATGACGAGCGCCGTCACGTTGCGCGCCACCACCGGCAGCCAGCCGGCTTCATACCAGGGCTGCTTGTCGTCGAGCGCGGTCGCGCCGGCGAATTTGCGGCTGATCACGGTGACCTGGTCGCCGCGCGGCTGGCTGTAGCCGACCGCAGTCTGGACGAGCTGGGTGATCTGCTGGATCTCAAGCTGGCTGCGCGGCTTGCCCGTTTCGGGATCGCGGAGCAGGACTGCGACCGAAAGGCGCGTGATCGTGCCAGGCGCGGTGCGGCTGACGGACACTTCCTTGCCGAGATCGTACGCCCGCGAATATTGGTCGCTCGCTTTCAGCGCATCGCTGACCGCACCGGCAGCTGCCGCGACGACCGGGCCGGTGGCACCGGGCGTCGATGCGACCGGAGCAGTTCCCGGGGCAGGGGTAGGCGTCGGGGTCGGCTGCGGCGCGCTCAGCGTCGAGGCGGGCGGCGGCGTGTTCGACAGTGCGCCTGGAATACCGCCGGGGGCTTGACCGTCCTTGCCGTTGCCGGTCCACTGGCCCTGTTCGACGCGGAGCACACCCTGCTTGTCATAGCTTTCCTTGGTCGCCTGCGTTTCGTTAAGATCGACATCCGCTTGCACTTCGGTGGTGAAATTGCCCGCGCCGATCAGCGGCGTGAGCATCTGCACGACCTGCGCGCGGTATTTCTCCTCGATGCGGCGCTGGAATGCGACGCGCTCGTCGCTCGCCGCGCCGAGCGCGCTCTGGTTGGCACCCTTGGTCAGCAGCCCGCCCATCTGATCGACGATCGTCACGCCTTCGGGCTTCATTCCCGGCACGGAGGATGCGACGAGGTTGATGATCGACGACACCTGCGCGTCGCCGAGTGAGCGGCCCGGCTGCAATTTGACGATGACCGAGGCCGAGGGTGCGGCGGAATCGCGGACGAACACCGATTGTTCGGGTGTGGCGAGATGGACGCGCGCCTCGGCGACCGCGTCGATCTCCTGGATCGACCGCGCGAGTTCGGTTTCGCGCGCCTGGCGGAGGCGTTCGCCCTCGACCGCGCGCGAGACGCCCATCGGGAGATTGTCGAGGATCGCGTAGCCGCCGGGTGCCGCCTTGGGCAGCCCCTGGCCGGCGAGCAGGATGCGTGCCCGCGAATAATCGTCCTCATTGACCGTCAGCGATCCGGTCGCCGCGTCGATCTTCGATGTGATGTTGGCGGCCTGCAGCGCAGCGGTGACCGAGGCCTTGTCGGCATCGGCGAGGCCGGCGAACAGCACCTTCTGGTTGGGGCTGGCGAGCATCATCCAGGCGAGTGCTGCGGCGCCGATCAGGCCGATCAGCAACGCCATCGGCAGGCTGCGGCGGACCGCAGGCTGCGCGAACAGGCCCTGGAGCTGGTTGAGCGGGTTGGCGAAGCGTTCGGGCACCATTGCGGCGAGCCCGGAGCCAGTCGACCCTTGCGGAGCGGGGGTGAGAGCGTTGCTCATCGATTATACCGGCATGCTCATTATGTCCTTGTAGGCGGACAGGAGTTTGTTGCGGACTTGCAGCGTCGCCTCGAAGCCGACCGAGGCCTGCTGGCGCGCGAGCATCACCTTGGCGATGTCGATCGTCTCGCCGCGCTCATAGCTTTCGGAGAGCTTGCTCGCTTCGACCTGGCCCTGGTTCACGCTTTTCAGCGCGTCTTCCATCGTCGCGGCGAAGTTGGCGGGCTTGGCCTCGGTCGCGGGGGCAGCGGGGCCCGAGGTCCCGGCGCGCGCGAGCGCCTGGTTGCGTTCGAGGATCTGTGCGCGCAGCGCCATCACCCGGTCGACGCCCATCGCGCCGCCGCCGCCGATTGCGTTGATGCTCATGCAGCACCCACGGCGTACTGAGCCACGCGGCTGGCGGCGGAGACGATGTCGTCACCCTGTTCGCGCGCCTTGGCGAGACGGTAACGGAGCGTGCGCTCCGAAATGCCGAGCCGCCGCGCGGTCTCGATCCGGCTGCCGTTGCACGCCGCGAGCGTTTCGCGGATCGCCTGGAATTCGTGCATCTGGACGATGTTGCCGAGCGTGGCGGGTTGCGCGGGCTCGTCGTTCGCAGCACTTGCGGCGCGCGCGCTCGGGCGGTCGAACACGATATGTTCGGCCGAGATCGTGTCCCCACCGGCGAACAGCAGCGCGCGCTGGACGACATTCTCGAGCTCGCGGACATTGCCCGGCCAATCGTGGCGCAGCAGCAGGTCGATCGCCGAGGCGTCGGGCCAGGGGATCGTCGCGCGAGCGCCCGCGTGGCGCAGGATCAGCGTCGCGGCGAGCGCGGGAATGTCCTGCGGACGCTCGGCGAGCAGCTTGGTCGTCAGCGGGAAGACCGAGAGGCGATAGTAAAGATCGGCGCGGAAGCGGCCGGCGGCGACTTCGTCCTGCAGGTCGCGGTTCGCGCAGGCGATGACGCGTACGTCGATCGGCTGCGGTGTGGTCGCGCCGATCGGGACGATCTCGCGCTCCTGCAGCGCGCGGAGCAGCTTGGCCTGAAGCTGGAGCGGCAGCTCGGCGACCTCGTCGAGCAGCAGCGTGCCGCCATGTGCCGCGCGGAAGAAGCCTTCGCCGCCGGCCGAGGCGCCGGTGAACGCGCCCTTCTGATGGCCGAACAGCAGGGCCTCGAGCATCGTCTCGGGCAGCGCGGCGCAGTTGATCGCGATGAACGGACCCGCGGCGCGCGCGGACTTGAGGTGGATCGAGCGCGCGAGCACTTCCTTGCCGGTGCCGGTCGGGCCGTTGATCAGCACGGTGATGTCGGCCGCGGCGACGCGATCGGCGAGCGCGTGGAGCGCGAGGCTTTCGGGATCGGCGGCGGTCGGCATTTCGGGCTCGGCGAGCAGCGCGCGGACGAAGCCAGCACCGACCGCGGCATCGGCGCTCTCGAACGCGACCTGGGCCGGGCCGCCGTCGCGCGACGGGATGATATAGCGGCCTTCGCTGCCGAGCACGACGGTGCGCGCGGCGGCGGGCGGGGTCTCGCCCTCGGCGACCAGGAACAGCGCATCGCGCGGTGGCTTGCCGTCTTCGAACGCGCCGATCGCAAAGCCTTGCGCGCGCAGCGCGGACACCAGCGGATAGTGTTGGCGAAGGATCGCGGCTGATGGAACGATGGATCGCATGAAGGGCCCCCTTGAACGAGCCTTGCAATGCCGCACTTTTGGTAAACGAGTGGTTAAGGACGTTGCCGGTGCGGCAAACTCTGACCGCTCTGTGTCGCGTTGCCGGTAAACACGCGCAAAATCGGCAAAAATGCATCTGGTTTGCAAAAGTGCTTAATCGCGGACGAGCCCGGTCGTTAGCATCTTTGGCGGCTCGGCTCTCCGATGGGGGGGCGGCGGGATTGCCGGACCACGATGGAGATTCTCACCATGACCGTTATCGGAACCAACGTCGCCGCACTCAAGGCGACCAACGCATCGAACTCGGCGAGCTCGGCGCTCTCGACCAGCATCGAGCGCCTGTCGACCGGCAAGCGCATCAACTCGGCCAAGGACGATGCCGCCGGTCTCGCGATCGCCTCGTCGCTGACCTCGCAGATCAAGGGCCAGAACCAGGCGATCCGCAACGCCAATGACGGCATCGCGCTCGCCCAGACCGCAGACGGCGCGCTCGGCGAAGCGACCAACATCCTGCAGCGTATCCGTGAGCTAGCGGTCCAGTCGGCATCGGGCACCTATCAGGACAGCGACCGCACCAACATGCAGACCGAAGTGACTGAACTGCAGAAGCAGCTGACCAACATCGCCGCGACAAAGTATAATGGCGTTTCGCTGTTTAGCACTACGGGAACGACCGTGAACGTCCAGACCGGCTCGGCATCAACCGATCAGGTCAAGCTGAACATTGGTGCGCTTGACATGTCGGCTGTCAGCGGCACCGTCGGCGGCGCGGTCACCGCCGGGCTCGGCACAGCGCTCGCATCGACCGACTCCAGCGTCGGCACCAATCATATCGTCACCGCATCGGACGTCGCTTATGCCGGCAAGGTGGCCGGTGCGACCGTCACCACGGCCGACATCGGCAAGAGCAAGGTGCTGGCAACCGGCGACCAAATCTATCACGATGCGCAGCCCGGCGATTCGGTCAGCGGCGGCGTCTCGGTTTCGAGCTCGGGCTCGGCGACTTCGGCGCTTACCGCGCTCGACGCGGCGCTGACGTCGGTAAACACGACTCGCGCTTCGCTCGGTGCCGGTGAAAGCCGCCTCACCTCGGTCGTCAACACCCTCACTTCGAGCGTCGCCAATTTGACCGACGCGAAGAGCCGGATCGAAGACGTCGATTTCTCGACGGAAACGACCAACCTCGCCAAGGCGCAGATCCTCAGCCAGGCTTCGACCGCGCTGCTCGCACAGGCGAACCAGAGCCAGCAGGGCGTGCTCAAGCTGCTCGGCTAAACGGTCTCGGCCCCGGCGCCCGACCCCCGATATCGGGTGTCGGGGCTGCGCGACCCCGGTCCCCATCATGGGGGCCGGGGTTTTTCGCGGGCGTGCGCCGCCGCCCAAAAAATGTGGATGCGCAATCTCATGTTAAGCGAGCGGTGGGCAAAGACCGGACGATGGCTTTTGTAGATGTAAGCGTAAGGGTACCCCCCGCACGATCGACGCGGATCGTGTTCGGCATTCTGGCGCTCGGCTGCGGACTCGCGGCGCAGCCGTCGAGCGCGCGAGTCGCGCCGCGCGCACCGGTCTCCGAACTGCTGATCAACGCATCGACCGGCCGCGTGATCTTCGCCAATTTGCCCGACTCCCCGCATCGCCCTGCGTCGCTGACCAAGATGATGACGCTCTATCTGCTGTACGATGCGCTCGAATCGGGCAGGGTGCGGGTTACCGAGTCGATCCCCGTCTCGCGCAACGCCGCGCGCCAGCCGGCATCGCGGCTGGGCCTGACGGCGGGCACGTCGCTGCCGTTGAGGACCGCGGTGCAGGCGATGGCGGTGCATTCGGCGAATGACGTGACCGTCGCGATCGCCGAACGGCTCGCCGGGAATGAGGCCGATTTCGCCGTGCTGATGAACGCCAAGGCGCGCCAGCTCGGCATGACGCGAACCAGCTTTGCCAATGCATCGGGGCTGACCAATGCCGGCAACCAGACCACCGCGCGCGACATGGTGACGCTGGCGCGCGCGCTGTTGCGCGATCATCCGCGCGAATATCCGGTCTTTGCGACGCGCGCGATCACCTGGCGGTCGCGGCGCTACGTCAATCACGACCATCTGCTCGGCAAGGTCGGCGGGGTCGACGGAATCAAGACCGGCTACACGGCAGACGCGGGCTACAATATCGCGACCTCGGCGAAGCGTGGCGGGGTTCGCGTCATCGCGGTGGTGCTCGGCGAGAAGTCGGTCCAGGCGCGCGACGTGCGCGTCGCCAATCTGGTCGAACTTGGCTTCACGCCGCCCGCGCGGCACCGGCGCGGCGCCTTCTAGCGCCGCGGCGGTCGCTCACACCTTGGCGGAATAGATCATCCGGCCTTCGCCGAGCCGCGCGAAGACCTGCTGCAGATCGCCCTCGCTGACCGCGAAACAGCCCTGGCTGCGGCCGAGCTGGCCGTGCGTGCGCAGCATGTCGGGATTGGCGTACCAGGCGGCATGGACGACGAGCGCGCGCGCCAGCGCATTGTTGTTGGTCGGATCGAGCCCGATCAGGCGCTGCGACTTGCCATGCTTGCCGACATAGTAATCAGAGGCGAGGAAGGCGCCCTCGCTCGATGCGTTCGAGCCTTCGGTGTTCGAAAAGCGCTGAAGGAAGCCGCTATGCGTCGGGTCGCTGCCGCTGCCATGCGCGACGAGCAAGGTCGTCGTCATCCCGCTCGCCATGTCGATCAGATAGAAGCGTGGCTGTGCCGAAGGCTGCGCGAAATCGGCGATCGCGATCCGGTCGCGGTGCGCGATCCGCGGTCCGTGGCGCTGCAGTGCTGCCATTGCGCGACGGAGCAGTTCGGGGCGTACGACGCGGCTCGAAGCGAGCGGCTGGACGGTGGCGGGCACTTGTGCGGCGGAGGCGACGCGCGGGAGGGCGGCGGCGCCGAGCAGAGCGAGCCCGGCTTTGCCGAGGTTGCGCCGCGAAAGGGTGAATGCTGGATTTTGCACGATGGGTAACAGGTCCTTCGGAAACGACCTCGCAGGCATAGCACGGAATCGGTGAACGCTTTGCGCGGCGCACCGATATGTTCCGGATTTTACGGGATTTCGTCGCGGGACTTGCCCCGCTCACCGCAATCCTTCCTGACGCGACGGCACTTCGGCGGTTTTGGATCGAATTTCGTCGCTTGGCGTTTTGCCCTTGATCCTGACTTAGTCGCTGCGACTCGCGCGACGAAGGACGGGGCGAACAATCGAGGTGCGCTATGGCTTCACGGCTTTTGCGCCGCGGCGTGTGTGCCGCGGCGGTCGGTTTTGTATTGGCATCGATGCCGCTTGCCGCGCAGGCTCGCAGCGCCGGTTTGACCAGCGAGTCGGTCGCGACGATGGGTGCGGGCAGCTATTTGTGGGACGACGCGCCCAGTGCGGTGTCGGCGCCGAGCGGCGTCCGGCTGATCGTCAGCATCCCCGATCAGAAATTGTACGTGTACCGCGGCGCGACGTTGCTTGCGGTGTCGGCGGTTTCGACGGGCAAGCCGGGTCACGATACGCCGACGGGCGACTTCAAGATCCTGCAAAAGGCGGTCAAGCACAGCTCGAATCTCTATAACTCCGCAGCGATGCCGTACATGCAGCGCATCACGTGGGACGGCGTCGCGATCCACGCCGGGCGCGATCCGGGCTATGCCGCCTCGCATGGCTGCGTCCGCGTTCCGATCGCCTTTGCCAAGCGGCTTTATGCGATTACCCGGCTCGGCGCGCGTGTGACGATCACCGATGAATCGCTTGCGGATCAGGTGGCCGCGGCGCCCGTGATCGAGTCGTCCCCGGTAGAAACGCCCGCGCAAGAAACAGAAGCCGTCGCCGCTCCGGTTGAGGAGAGCTCATAAGCCTGCTCCGCTGTGCGAGATATTTGTCGGGAGCGGAGCGCGCGACTGAGCGCCCCGACAGCCCGCTCAGCGGCGCTTGGTTGGCACTTCGGTCCCGAAGACACGGTCCCAGAAGATCGCGGTGATCGAGAAATTGCCTTCCTCATGCGCATAGTGATGGCGGATATGGTGGCGCTTCAGCCGTCCGAGCACGCCGTAGCGCAGTGGAAACTGATGAACCGCGTAATGCACGCTGTCATAGATCACATAGCCGATCCCGAAGCCGACGAAGATTACCGAACCTATCGGCCCCGCGACGAGATAAAGGACAATCCACACCGACCCGCAGATCGCCACGCTGACAAGCGGCGGCATGATGTTGCGCAGCCCGTCGTTGGGCTGGGTATGGTGGTTGCCGTGCGACAGGAAAAGGAAAGCGCGGCCGAGGTTCGAGGTGAGCTTCATGTGGAACACGAAGCGGTGCATCGCATATTCGAACAGCGACCACAGGAACAGGCCGAACAGCGCAAGCCCGACCGATTTGATAAAGCTCGCCGCGCCCCAGCCCGCATAGATCGCAAGCGCGAGCATGCCAGCCCAGGTGATCACGAAGGCGATCGGCGACACTGTCGTCGTATGCTCGAGAAAGTCGTTGCGAAACAGCCGGATACGCTGTTCCTCACCGCTATCCCTTTTATGTCGCGTTCCAGTGATTGGCATGGTCATCCTACGGCAGACTGCGCAACGGCTTAGCTGCAGTGCAGCGAAGATAGTACACGCAGCGAAAGATGGGATCAATTCGCAATAGCGCAATCCCAAATACCGGAAAGACACTTCCGAAACGTGCACGGCTTGGCGTTGATTTTGGCAACACAGCCGCCGTCGACCGCGACGCTGCCATGCGGTAGGCCCTGCGACAAGCCCGTGCGCCGCGTCAATTCGACCAAAGTCGGCGCAACGGTGAGGCGCGCGCAGCGCGCGCGCTTTCGGCGGCCGAGCGCGCCGCTTCCATTTCGGCGAGCGTGGCGGCGAGTTGGTCGCGCTCCGCCACGACCTTCGAAAGGCGGCTGTTCGCCGCGTCGCGCGCGCCCGCCGTCTCGGTCAGCTCGGTCGCGAGCCGGTCGCGGTCGCTTTGCAGCGCCGTCACGCTCTCGTCCGCGCTCGCCTTCGCGGCGCTGATGTCAGACAGGGTCGCGGAGATCCGATCGCGCTCGGCTTCAAGCGTGGTAATCGTGGCGTTTGACGCGGCCTTGGCAGCTACCGTTCCGGCCAAGGTCGCGCCGAGATGATCGCGCTCGGCTTCGAGTTCGGCAACGATGGTGTTGGCAGCGTCTTTAGCGGTCGCGGTCTCGGCGAGGGTCGCGGCGATGCGGTCGCGCTCGGCCTCGAGTTCGGCGAGGGTCGCGGCGATGCGATCGCGCTCGGCCTCGAGTTCGGCGACCCGATTGTCGGAAGCCTCCTTGGCGGCCGTGGTTTCAGCGAGGGCAGCGGCGATGCGGTCGCGCTCGGCCTCGAGTTCGGCGCCGCGATGGTCGACAGCGTCCTTGCCGGCCGCAGTTTCGGCGAGGGTCGCGGCGATGCGATCGCGCTCGGCCTCGAGTTCGGCGACGCAATGGTCGGCAGCGTCCTTGGCGGCCGTGGTTTCGGCGAGGGTTGTGGCGATGCGGTTGCATTCGGCCTCGAGCTCGGCGACGCTATCGACGGCAGCGTCCTTGGCAGCCGTGGTTTCGGCGAGGGTCGCGGCGATGCGGTCGCGTTCGGCCTCGAGTTCGGCGACGCGATGGTCGGCAGCGTCCTTGGCGGCCGTGGTTTCAGCGAGGGTCGCGGCGATGCGGTCGCGCTCGGCCTCGAGTTCGGCGCCGCGATGGTCGACAGCGTCCTTGCCGGCCGCAGTTTCGGCGAGGGTCGCGGCGATGCGATCGCGCTCGGCCTCGAGTTCGGCGCGTTTGTCGTCCGATGCGGCGTTGGCGGCTCTGGTTTTGGCAAGGGAGGTGAGGATGCGCTCATGCTCTGCGCCGAGTTCGGCGAGGCGGTGGTCGGCGGCGTCTTTGGCGGCGGTGGTTTCGGTAAGGGTCGCCGCGATGCGACTGCGATTCGCTTCGAGTTGGACGACGGCACGGTCGGCGGCGTCTTTGCCTACCGTGGTTTCCGCGAGGGTCGCGGAGATACGATCGCGCTCCGTTGTGAGCACGCAGATGGCGTCATCCGCAGCCGTTTTCGCTGCTATCGTCTCGGCAAGATTGGCCGCAATGCTATCCCGTTCGGCCCGAAGGGCAGTGTTCGCCTGTTCTGCAAGGTCCCGAGCCGCGAGGGTTTCCTCCAGTGCGGCGGCGACTCGGTCGCGTTCGGCCGCAACGGCGGCCCGGGTGGCGTCGGCGTCGGTGCGCGCCGCGGCGGTTTCCGCAAGGGCGGCAGCGATACGATCGCGTTCGACGTTCGCTTGGGCGATCGCATCTTCGGCGGCGATTCGCGCGGCGTCCGTTTCGGCAAGCCGCACGGCGAGGTTGTCCCGCTCCGCGGTCAGCGTCGCTGCCGTATGGTCTACGACGGCCTTCGCGAAGTCGCTGTCCGCGAGAGCCGCGGCGAGGCGATCGCGCTCTGCCTGAAGCACGATGACCGCGCCATCCGCGTTAGCCTGGGCAGCGCTTGTGTCGGCCAGCGCCGCAGCAATCCGATCGCGCTCGGTTGTGAGTTCGGCGACAGTTTGGCAAGCGGCTTCCTTGGCGGCCGCGGTTTCGGCGAACGCCGCGCTGATGCGAGCGCGCTCGGCCTCGAGCTCGGCCGCAATTTGGTCGGCGGTCTCCCTGGCGGCCGAGGCTTGGCCGAGTATGGCAGCGATCGCGTCGCGTTCGGCGGTTACCATCGCCAACGCCGCCTCGGCTGTATCCCGCGCCGCGTCGAGGGTGGAAACGGTGGCGATCGCCTCGTCACGCTCGCCTGCCACCGCGGCTACCGTCGATTCGATGGCCGCATGGGCACGGCCATGCTCGTCGGTTTTCTGCTGCAGATCGATGGTGAGACGTTCATACCATGCGGTCGAGTTGCGCGTTAGCGTGTCATGCAGATCCCATTGCGCTAGTGTGTCGTCTTTGAGCTTGAATGCGAAAGCCGCCGATTTCTCGCTCGAACAGGTCGATGCGATGAGCTTTACGAACTGCTCGATGGTGTCAACGAACTGCTTTCGGTCGCGCACCTGCACGATCGAGCAATCGAAGTTCGGTTTCGCGTCGGACAGATCGACAGGCGCGAACACTAGGTTGGACAATTGCGCTTCGATTGCATGTCGTAATTCGGGGTCCGTTGTTAGCGCGCTCGTATCGACTACGACATCGGCGGAATCGATCGCCTGAGCGTACAAATAAATGTGCATAAGAATGAACAGGAGGAATGTCTGTTCATCTTTCGGCGACGAATCGCGAGCTGAAAATACCCGATTGAGCCCATTTAAGAAAGTGTCGTGTTGAAAAGACGCAGAAGTCTTGTCGATGGTGTCAAAGAAAAATCGATTTCCGCGAAGGAACTGCCCCGAGTAGGATGACCATTGCTCAAAAATGTTCCGGTGGAGCAATACATTTTGCACGGGCATGAACCGCTTGATCGCAGCCATGCGTCCGATGCTTCGGGTGCAACTGAGAAGCGGCACCTTCCGACTTTGATATGCGTGCTCTACGAGCATATTGAGATACGATTGCTCTTCGAGTGACAAATTTCCGCTCAACCCGCCTTCAGGGATGAAACGGTCCAATGCCATGCTAGAATCGAAGCCAACGACGCCCCCGCTCTTTTTCAGAAGGGGAAGGTATTCCAGGAAATACGGCGCTTGAGCAGGGTGATGCGAGTCCCACGTAGAGTAGGTCGTAGCACTGATGTGCCTTTCGTTGATATCTATGAGCGAGTCATTGAATATCTCATAGTAAGCAAGAACGTTCGGAAGTTTTCTAAACTTCGTCCAAATCCATGTGCTCGACGTTCGAAAGCTCGAATGAAGAAAAACGGGGGGAGGTGGCGCTTCGATCATTTTCGTGCGCGCTAGCTCGTGCGGCTGTGTCTGGACAATGTCCAGGCCGCTCGTTGGTCGAACATTGGCAGGACTGCGACGGCGCTGCTTATTTAATTTTCCAGCCCTAGCAGATCCATCTTCGGGTTTCGAAACCAAGTATAATGACCTTCCGGAATACGGATACAGCCAAGCCTTATACAACCAAAAATTCACGGAACTGAACCCCATAATCGTAGGCAGCACATGGCGATCGGGGAAGGCGGGGGCGCTATGCGCTGACGGCGGCTTGGGCTTGCGCTCGGGTTATTAAGGGCTGCCACCACTGCTCATGCGCTAGATACCAAGCAAGTGTTTCGGTGAATCCACCCTTAAAATTTCGTGCCGGGGTGTATCCGAGTTCGCGACAGATTTTGCTTTCGTCGATCGCGTAGCGGCGATCGTGTCCCTTTCGGTCTTCGACAAAGGTCTTCAGTTCGGCGGTTGGACGCCCTTGTGCGGCCGGGGCGCGGGAAAAGCGACGCGCGAGCGACGGATCGCGTGCAAACGCCAGGTCGACGCCTTGGCAGATCGCGTCGACCACCGCGTGGTTGGGCAATTCCTGGCCGCCGCCAATATTGTAGGTCTCTCCGACCCGACCGCCGCGCAGCACCAGTTCGATCCCGCGGCAATGGTCGGCGACGTGCAGCCAGTCGCGCACATTCATCCCGTCGCCATAGATCGGCAGCGGCCGACCCGACAGCGCGTTGAGCACGAACAGTGGGATCAGCTTTTCGGGGAATTGGAACGGCCCATAATTGTTCGAGCAATTGCTCGTCGTCGTTTCGAGTCCATAGGTATGGTGATAGGCGCGGACGAGGTGGTCCGAGCCAGCCTTCGACGCCGAATAGGGCGAATTTGGCGCATACGCGGTCGTCTCGCTGAAGGCCGCGTCGTCCGGCCGCAGCGAGCCATAGACCTCGTCGGTCGAGACATGGTGGAAGCGATGCGGCATGCCGCTACCGCGATCGAGCCAGGCGGCCTTCGCCGCCTTGAGCAGGCTGTGCGTGCCGACGACGTTAGTGGTGATGAACGCGTCGGGGCCGGTGATCGACCGGTCCACATGCGTCTCCGCTGCGAAATGCACGATCGTGTCGATGCGGTGATCGGCGATAGTCTGCGACACCAGATCGGTATCGCAGATATCCCCTACGATCAGCTCGACGCCCGCAAGCCCGTCGAGATTGGCGCGGTTGCCGGCATAGGTCAGCGCGTCGAGCACGACGATCGAATCGTCGGGGACCGCCGTGCGCCAGTGATGGACGAAATTGGCGCCGATAAAGCCGGCGCCGCCGGTGACGATCAAATTAGCCATTGCGCGTGCGCCCCGAACCCATGGGTGAGACGGGGCTCGTACGCGCGATCGTCGACATGGTCATTGCGCCACCGCCGAAAGAGCCGCCCGGCCATCGAGCAAACCAAGGAGATACTCGCCATAGCCGCTCTTGCGCAGCGGCGCCGCGAGGCGCTCGAGTTGGGCATCGTTGACAAAGCCTTGCCGCCACGCAATCTCTTCCGGGCAGCAGATTTTGAGCCCCTGGCGCTCCTCAATGATCCGCACATAAAGCGCCGCATCAAGCAGCGAGGCGTGCGTGCCCGTGTCGAGCCAGGCGAAACCGCGGCCCAATATCTCGACCGAGAGCTGCCCCTGGGCCAGATACAGCCGGTTGAGATCGGTGATTTCGAGTTCGCCGCGCGCCGAGGGTTTGAGCCTACGCGCAAGTTCGACTGCGCGGCCGTCATAGAAATAGAGCCCGGTCACGGCATAATGCGATTTGGGGGCTATCGGTTTCTCCTCGATCGTCTCGGCCCTGCCCGACGCGTCGAGCGACACCACGCCGTAAGCCGAAGCGTCCTTGACGTAATAGCCGAACACCGTCGCGCCCGAGGCGGTCGCCGAGGCGCGCGCGAGGGTGTCGATCAGGCCGTGGCCGTAGAAGATATTGTCCCCGAGGATCAGCGCGGAAGGTCGGTCCGCGATGAAATCGGCCGCGATATGATAGGCTTGCGCCACGCCGGCGGGTTCGGCCTGAACCGCATAGTCGAGCCGGATGCCAAGCGCGCTGCCGTCGCCAAGCAGCGCCTTGAACGCCGGCTGATCGTTTGGCGTGGTGATCACCATGATCTCGCGAACGCCCGCGAGGAGAAGTGTCGACAGCGAATAATAGATCATCGGCTTGTCGTAGATCGCGATCAGCTGCTTTGAGACGCCCTTGGTGAGCGGATAGAGCCGCGTGCCCGACCCGCCGGCAAGAATGATCCCTCTGCGGGCGGAAGTGTCTATCCGGGGATTGCTGTTCACGACTATCTCTTTCGCTTCCGGCAGTCTCGTCCGCCGCTGCCGTGCTTAAGGGCTGCACCTTAAGACAGTGCAAACCGGACCGCAGATCATTTTGTGGGGGGATTGATGGCGTCTGTGGCGTCGCCGACTCGGACAACATTTGGCTTGCCAAGAATGCGCACGCTACGCAAAGGCCTCAGGCATTCTGTCCATCGGCCCTTCGGGCCCACGTTTTAGAGACCCGGCGTATGAAAAAACTGGTTGCCTTCGACCTCGATGGAACGCTGGCCGAGAGCAAGCAGCCGCTGCAGGAGGCGATGCAGCAGGCGCTGACCGATCTGCTCGGCGTCGCGCACGTTGCGGTGATCTCGGGCGGCGACTGGCCGCAGTTCGAAAAGCAGGTCGCCTCGCGCCTGCCCGAAGCCGCCGATCGCAGCAAATTGTGGCTGATGCCGACCACCGGCACCAAGCTCTACACCTTCAACGACGGCGCCTGGTCGGCGGTCTTCGCCGAACTGTTCGACGATGCGACCAAGGCCAAGATCCTCACCGAATTCGACGCGGCGCTGGTCGCGACGGGCTTCGTCCCCGAGCAGACCTGGGGCGAGCGGATCGAGGATCGCGGCAGCCAGATCACATTCTCGGCGCTCGGCCAGCAGGCGCCGCTCGACGCCAAGGAGCATTGGGACCCCGATTTCGCCAAGCGCAAGATCATCCAGGCCGACCTCCGCAAGCGTCTGCCGGGGCTGTCGATCAACATGGGCGGCGCGACCTCGATCGACATCACGCGCGAAGGCGTCGACAAGGCCTACGGCATCAAGAAGCTGCGCGACGCGAGCGGCATCCCGCTCGACGAGATGATGTTCATCGGCGACGCGATCTTCCCGGGCGGCAACGATTATCCGGCGAAGGAACTCGGGCTTGACACGGTTCGCGTGCGCGACCCCAAGGAAACCGTCGCGGTGATCGAGGGTATCGTCGCCTGCCTCAAATAAGCGGTACAGCCGCTGGCGGTCAGCCGGCGGCGTACGGCGTCGCGGCGCGCGCGACGATCACACCATTGCGGGCGGCCAGAGGCAGTCGAGCACGGCGTGATGCAGATCGGCGGGCGTGAGGTCGACTCGACCCTTGCCTGCAAGCGTGTTCCCCGCCCCGTCGAAGCGTAGCATGACATAGGGCGTGTGCCGCGCGCCGCCGGGCTCGACGATCCCCGGAATGCTCGGCCGATGATCGCCAAAGAACACGAGCAGCGCCGGGCGTTCGTCGGTCGTGAGGCGTTCGCACAGCGCGGTCAGCATTGCATCGCTGCTGCGCAGGTGCCGCAGATAGGCGTCAATCCCGATCGCCGCGCCGGGCTCGCGATGTTTGTCCCACGGGCCATGGTTTTCCATCGTCACCGCATAGATCAGCGCGGTTTCGGGCGCTTCCTCGACCAGCGCGGCGAGCGCGTAGCCCAGTGTCCGGTCATCGACATAGCGCCCGCCGCCTTCGGGCAGCGGCGCAAAGCCCTCCGCGCCGATCAACCGGTCGAACCCGACCGCCGGCATCAGGCGGTTGCGGCCATAGAAACGCAGATCGTGCGGATGGACGAAGGTCGTACGATAGCCGACCGAGCCGAGCCGCGCCGACAGCGCATAGCTCGCCTCGCCGTGTGCGCTGAGAAAAGGATCGTATCGGCGGAAACCGAGCGCTGCTTCGCTGCGGCCGAACAGCACGCCATATTCGGTGCGCATCGTATAGGCGCCGAAGCCGCTCACCTCGAGCTCGCCATATTGCCACGCGGCGGCGCGGGCATGGGCGAGCCCAGGCAGCGCGCGCGACGGGTCGCCCGTCAAGGCGACCGGGTCGGCAAACGATTCGCACTGCACGATGACGATCACCTGCGGCGCCGCGATGCCGGCGGCAGCGTACGGCGCGGGCAAGGGCGGTTGCGGCTGCGGGTCGGCGGTTTCGCGCCAGCGCCGCCAATACAGCGCCGCGGTCGCGATCAGCCCGAACCGCGCGAGATCGGCCTCAAGCGCCGGCCGCAGCGCCTCCGCCGCGAACCAGCGTCCGCGGAGCAGCGCCACCATCGCGGCGCCCGCGCCGACCATCACCGCCAATCCCACCGCGCGCGCGAGCGGCGCGGGCTCGAACAGCGCCATCAGCGTCAGTGCGGCGAGCATCATCGCGATCGCCCCGAACCAGCGCTGTTGGTGCGGTATCGCGGTGAAGTAGAATCGCGGGTGGCGCGCGACGGCGAAGAGTAAGGCGAGATCGGAAAACACCAGCGGCTCGCCTAGCATCGTGAATTTCGCGTTGGAGGCGACGACGAACAACGCCAGCAGGGCGATCGCCAGCAACGCCGCGACTGGCGCATTACCCGACACGGCGAGGCCGAAACCGAATAGCGCCGTCATCGCCAGTACATGCAGCGCCAATCCGCGCGGCTCGCGAAAGCGCACGGGGCGCGGCCTTACAGTAGCGTCAAGCAGCATCGACGCGATCAGCATAGTAATAAAGACGATCACATCATCCGCCACAAATGCGCGCTTCGAACGGGCGCGTCTGCCTAGACCGAACCTTGCCCGCGCACATGCTGGAAGGAGACGCGGCTGCGCTATAGCGCCGGCGGACGACGCTGTCACGATCGGCCAAGCACGCGCGCCTTCTTGGAAAGTTCGGCAACGCTCTGTATGAGCGCGGTTTGGTACGATGGCTTATGGGGCGCAGCCATTGCCGGGTAAAGACGAGGAAGACCACATGCCCGAACACTCTACCGGCGCTCCGGTCCTGATGCCGCAGGTCGCGGCGCCGGGCGTGCCGCCCGCGCTCGAGCGCCGCAACATCTTGTTGCTGCAGGGCCTGATGGGGCCGCTCTTTCGCAAGGTCGGGCAGGCGCTGCGACGCGACGGGTACGGCGTCTACAAGGTCAATTTCAACGGCGGCGACCGGTTGTTCTGGCGCTTGCCGAACGGGATCGACTATCGCGGCACCCCCACGGAATGGCCGGCGGCTCTCGAGCGGATCATCGCCGATCGCGGCATTACCGATGTCGTGCTGTTCGGCGACTGCCGGCCGCTCCACATCGCCGCGATCGCGCTGTGCCGCGATCTCCACATTCCCGTCCATGTCTTCGAAGAAGGCTATATCCGGCCCGACTGGGTGACGCTTGAGCTCGGCGGGGTGAATGGCCATTCAACGCTGCCGCGCGATGCAGCCTGGTATCGTGGCGAGGCGGCGACGCTGCCGCCGGTGCCGCCGCAGCATCCCTTCCCCTCGTCGTTTCGCCGCCGCGCAGCGGAAGGCATTCTCTACAATCTCGCCGACGTGCTGACGCGCTGGCATTATCCGTTCTGGGAAAACCACCGGCCGTTCCATCCGGTGGTCGAGGGCATCGGCTGGGCGCGGCGATTGATGCGCCGCAAGGAAGCGCGCGAACGCGCCGATACGGTCCTTGCCCGGCTCGCGGTGACGACCGAACCCTATATGGTGTTTCCGCTCCAGCTCGATTCGGATGCGCAAATCCGCTTTCACTCGTCGTTCGCGGGTGTCGCCGATGCGTTGCTGATGGTGGTCACGTCGTTCGCCAGCCATGCGCCGAAGGATATGCGGCTGGTGGTGAAGGAGCATCCGCTCGACAACGGCGTGCGCGACTGGCGCGACGAGGCGATGATGCTCGCGGCGCTTCACGGCGTGGCTGACCGGGTCGATTATCTCGAGATGGGCGATATCATACCCGTGACGCAACGCTCGAAGGGGATGGTGACGATCAACAGCACCAGCGGCACGCTGGCGATCGCGCTCGATGTTCCCGTGATCGCGCTGGGTCAGGCGGTCTACGACATCGAAGGCGTTACCTATCAGGGGCGGCTCGACGATTTCTGGCGCGACCCGGGCAAGCCCGATGCCGAAACCTTTGCGGCGTTTCGGCGCGTGCTGATCGACCGCTGCCTGGTGGCGGGCGGGTTCTTTTCCGACGAGGCGCTCGACAAGGTGATCGAGGGTGTCGTGGCTCGGTTGGAGGCGGCAAGTCCGCTGAAGGTAGCGGTAGATAAGAGGTCGATAGTGAACGCAAGTCCGGGGTGACGCTCGGTTCGGGATTGAGCTCATGGCGGAGCCAAAATACCGTTCTCGTCATTGCTGCAGCGCAGCATGATGCTCCCGGAAAAATCTAACTTTGCACTGTACCACCCTAAAAACCCTGCTAATGGCCGAACGGCAATTGTGAAGCGACGAAAAGCGCCTGACCGAGTGTCGACTGGTTTTTTCCGATGCTTCGGAAGATGCCTGGGTGGCAGCGCGTCCTAGACCTCCTTCGACGCAATGAGAAATTGAGAGGCGATTAATGAAAACCGTTGTCATAACAGGGATTTCGGGGCAGGATGGTGCGTATCTCGCGCAGATGCTGCTTGCCAAGAATTATCGTGTCTATGGCACATATCGCCGCACTAGCTCGGTCAATTTCTGGCGGATCGAAGAGCTCGGCATTCTCAACGATCCCAATCTGCATCTGGTCGAGCATGATCTGACCGACCTTTCGTCGTCGATCCGATTGTTGCAGACGTCGGAAGCGACGGAAGTTTATAACCTCGCTGCGCAAAGCTTTGTCGGGGTGTCGTTCGACCAGCCTGCGACCACCGCAGAGATCACCGGCATCGGCGCGTTGAACATGCTCGAGGCGATCCGCTGTGTGAACCCCAAAATCCGCTTCTATCAGGCAAGCACTTCGGAAATGTTCGGCAAGGTGCAAGCCGTGCCACAGAAGGAGGATACGCCTTTCTGGCCGCGCAGCCCGTACGGCGTTGCCAAGCTCTATGCGCACTGGATCACGATCAACTACCGCGAGAGCTACGGCATCTTTGGCAGCAGCGGCATCCTGTTCAACCACGAGAGCCCGCTGCGCGGCCGTGAATTCGTCACGCGCAAGATCACGGACACCGTTGCCAAGATTAAGCTCGGCAAGGCCGAGGTGCTCGAGCTGGGCAACATGGACGCCAAGCGCGACTGGGGCTTTGCAAAGGAATATGTCGAAGGCATGTACCTGATGCTTCAGGCTGATGAGCCTGACACCTTCGTGCTTGCGACCAACCGCACCGAGACCGTCCGCGATTTCGTCCGCATGGCATTCAAGGCGGCCGACATCGAGCTCGATTTCCGGGGTAGCGAAGATCAGGAGACAGCAGTCGACGTCAAGACCGGCAAGGAGGTCGTTCGCGTCAACCCGCGCTTCCATCGTCCGGCCGAGGTCGATCTGCTGATCGGCGATCCCAGCAAGGCGGAACGCGTGCTGGGCTGGAAGCCGAAAACCACGCTCGAGGAACTCTGCCGCCTGATGGTGGACGCTGACCTGGGTCGCAACCAGTACGGCATGTCCTTCTGATGAAGCGCATCTCGGCTCGTGCCGGGTCCGTGCCGGGACGGACTGGGCCGTCGGTCAAGAGCGAACGCCGCGGCACGAGTGCGCGACAGTGACGACGACGCTGGTAACCGGCATTAATGGCTTTACGGGACGGTACATGGCGAAACGCTTGCGTGACGCCGGCCATGCCGTCCATGGCCTTGCGCGCGAGCCGGACCGTGCGGGGTGCTGTGAAATCGGCACCTTGCATGCCTGCGATCTACTGGATCTGGATCGCCTCACGGCGGTGATGGAGGAAGTCCGGCCGGACTATATCCTCCATCTGGCCGGGATCGCCTTCATCGCGCACGGTGATCTGGAAGAGATGTATCGTTCCAATATTCTGGGAACGCGCGCTCTGTTGGAGGCGAGCGCCAACGCCTCTGTGCCCCCCCGTGCGGTGCTGGTGGCGAGTAGCGCAAATGTCTACGGGAACGCGAGTGAGGGAACGCTGACGGAAAGCGCGCCGGTTCATCCAGCGAACGATTATGCCATAACGAAGGTGGCCGTCGAAAACCTCGCGGCGATTTATGCCCCGCGGCTTCCGGTTATCCTGGCGCGTCCGTTCAACTATACCGGGGTTGGGCAAAGTGTGGATTTTCTGATACCGAAGATCGTCAGCTATATCCGCAAGCGAGCACCTTTGATCGAGCTCGGCAACCTCGACGTGGCGCGGGACTTTTCGGATGTTCGGGCCGTCACCCACGCTTATCTTCGATTGCTGGAAACCCCGTCGGCGATCGGCGATGTCTTCAACGTATGCTCCGGTCGGGCGGTCTCGTTGCGGGACGTGGTCGCCTTGGCATGCAAGATCGCCGGGCATGAAATCGAGGTGACGGTCAATCCGGCATTCGTTCGCGCCAACGAAGTGAAGTTGCTAAAGGGATCCCGCGATAAGCTGGAAAGAACGATCGGACCGCTTTCGATGCCGCCCTTGGAAGAGACGTTGCAATGGATGATCGAGGGGTAGCGAATGCGCGTAGGCATTACCGTTGATCCGCTTTCGACCAATCTGACCGGCATAGGTCGCTACACCCGCGAGATTTGGCAAGGTTTGGCCCGACATCCCGTCGTCGACGATCTCGCATTCTTTCTGAACGACCATTGGCATTCCAATCCTGCCGGACTCCTCGACGGGAGTGTACGGCGGAGGTCGCCGCTGCCCAAGATTCTGCGGCCGTGGCGCGCGAAGTCGGGTTTCAAGGGGCGTCTTATCCACGGTACGAATTACTTTCTCCCTCCGATGGCCGAGACCGGCGTGATTACGGTCCACGATCTCTCAATTTATCTCTACCCCGAAACGCATCCGGTCGAACGTATCCGGGATTTCGAAAAGCAGTTCGCTCGCTCGCTGGATCGAGCGGCGCACGTCATGACCGATTCAGAAGCCACCCGGCGCGACCTGATCGCGCACCTGTCCTATCCGGCAGACAGGGTAACGACGGTCCACCTCGGCGTTTCCACTCGTTTTCACCCGGCAAGTCGTGGCGCTCCGCAGAAGCTGCGAGCCCTATTGGGTCGGGACATCGGCGCGTATGTCCTGTCCGTCGCCACCTTCGAGCCGCGCAAGCGCATCGAAGCGGCAATCCTGGCGCATGCCCAATTTTGTAGTCGGGCTGGGCGCGACGTGCCGCTGGTATTGGTTGGCGCCAAGGGGTGGCGGAACGAAAGCTTGCATGCCTTGATCGAGGAGGAACAGCGCAAAGGCCGTTTGATCATGCTTGGCTTCGTCCAAGAGGACGATCTTCCAACGCTGTATGCGGGCGCGCGCCTTTTTCTCTATCCGTCCGTGTACGAGGGCTTCGGCCTTCCCCCCATCGAAGCCATGGCCTGCGGTGTCCCGACAATCGTGTCGAACCGATCATGTCTTCCCGAAGTCACGCGCGGCGCCGCAATGACGATCGACCCGGACGATATCGACTCCCTGAGCCTGGCGATCGAACGGGGTTTGGATGATGACATCTGGCGCAACGCCGCTATAGCGGCGGGCATAACGGTCGCGGCCCATTACAGTTGGGCGTGCTGTGTGGACAAAACCGTCGAGGTTTACCGTGCGTATGGCGCCGAGGTCGGTTAAGGGAACGTGATGACGACTTTTAAACTGGGCGGCTGCTCGCAGGCGATCCGTAGGCTATTGCTCGCTTCCGCCGTTACGATTCCCCTTTCCGGGTGCGCGATCGTTCCGGGGGCGGGGCCTTCGTCGCGCGCCGTAAATCGTTCAGATGGCGTGGTGATGGCGAACCAAGCGTCGATCAAGGTTATCGATGTCTCTGACCTTGTCGCGCGCCGCGTCATTGCGACCCAGCATGATCGGCTCTTCTCCGAATCGCTGGGCGAGGGCTATGCCGCCGGTTCGATCATCGGGCGGGGCGACGTTCTCGACATCGCGATCTGGGAGGCGCCGCCGGCCGCGCTGTTCGGCGCTCCCAGCGGAGATGTTCGCACCGCAACGTCGACGTCTACCGCACGCGGCACCACGCTGCCCGAGCAGATGGTCAACAGTGACGGGCGGATCAACATCCCGTTCGTCGGTTCGGTCGTCGCCGCGGGGCGCTCTTCGTCCCAGATCGAGCGCGAGATCGCCAACCGCCTGGCGGGCAAGGCACACTTGCCGCAGGTTGTCGTCCGGATGGTCAAGAATGCGAGCTCGAACGTTACCGTCGTCGGTGACGTCAACTCGAGTGCGCGCGTGCCGGTTACCGCGAAGGGCGAGCGCTTGCTCGACGTTCTCGCATCGGTCGGCGGAGTGCGCCAGCCGATCGGTAAGATTACGATCCAGATAACGCGCGGTGCCAAGATCGCTTCGATGCCGCTGGGTGCGGTTATTCGCGATCCGCGACAGAATATCCGCCTCCAGCCGGATGACGTGATTACGGCGCTGTACCAGCCCTTCAGCTTTACGGCACTGGGTGCGACGGGCCGCAACGAGGAACTGGCGTTTGAAGGCACCGGCCTCACCCTTGCACAGGCGATTGGACGCTTCGCCGGGCTCAACGACCAGCGCGCCGACATGAAGGGGGTCTTCATCTTCCGTTTCGAGGATCCCGCGGCGCTCGATCCGGCAATGCTGCAGAGCGCGCAATTGACGCCCGACGGCAAGGTTGCGGTGATCTACCGGATCAATTTCAAGGATCCGTCGACCTTCTTCGTCGCGCAGAGCTTCCCGATCCGCGACAAGGATGTCGTATACGTATCCAACGCGCCTCTCGCGGATATCCAGAAGTTCGTTAGCGTGATTTCTTCGACCGTATTTCCGATCGCTACGGTCGCGACGGCTGTGCCATGACGTACGCAGGCGCCCGATGGTAGGTGGCGCGCGATCGCTGGAAGGCGCGTCGATGCGGCCTATGCCTCGCGGCGTTTTTGCTGTCGGCTGAGACAAGGCTTTGCGGTTGCAGACCCGCAATGTAATATGAAATGCGACCATCGGTTTAGGTAGAGTCCTGGATATCATGCAAAACACTATTTTCGACCGGGTCGCTAAGATCGACCGAATATTGATGATTACTGTAGTTGTACCGGTTATTGTCGCGGTCGTTTATTTCGGTTTTCTTGCGTCTGACGTTTACGTATCCGAATCGCGGTTTGTTGTGCGCAGCCCTGATAAGCCAGCATCCACCGGTCTGGGCGTGTTGCTCAAATCGACCGGGTTCACGGGCGGAGGTGATGAGATTTATGCCGCGGAAAGTTTCATCCAGTCCCGCGACGCGCTGGTCGCGCTGAATAAGAATGGCGCCTTTGCTCAAGCTTATTCCGACCGCAAGATATCGTTCGTCGATCGCTTCAACGGATTGGGGTTCAACGGTAGCTTCGAAGCGCTTTACAAGTTTTACAAGTCGAAGGTTCTCATCGAACATGAGACGACCGCGTCGATCACCAGTTTGACGGTGCGCGCGTATACGGCTCGGGAAGCGTATAGGGTTAATACGCAACTGCTCCACATGGCTGAACTCACGGTTAACAACCTCAACGAGCGCGGTCGGCAGGATTTGATTCACTTCGCGAGCGTCGAGGTCGACGAGGCCAAGGAAAAGGCCAGATCCGCCGCGGTCGCGCTGTCGGCTTTCCGCAATAGCCAAGGCGTCGTGGATCCAGAGAAGCAGGCTACTGTGCAGCTGCAGATGGTGTCCAAGCTTCAGGACGAGATCATTTCGGCGCGATCCGAATTGCTCCAATTGCGTTCTTTCACCCCGCAGAACCCGCAGATCGAAGTCTTGGCTACGCGGGTTGCCGGACTCGAGCGCGAAATGCAGAACCAGGTCTCGATGGTCGCCGGTGGGAGAAAGTCGCTTTCATCGACTGCCGCCCAGTATCAGCGCCTTTCGCTGGAGAGCCAGCTGGCCGACAAGCAACTCGGAGCGGCGATGTCGTCGCTGCAGGATGCGTCGAACGAAGCGCGCCGCAAGCAGGCGTATCTCGAGCGGATCGTCGAGCCCAGCATTCCAGATCAGGCGGTCGAGCCGCGCCGCTGGCGTGGAATACTGTCGACCCTGTTGCTGGGGATGGTGGCTTGGGGAATCCTGACGATGCTGCTCGCTGGTGTTCAAGAGCATAAGGATTAAGCGCATGGCTGCGGACAGTACCTTTGCGTCGCTAAGGGCAGCATGGCCGATCCAGCGCCGGGTGCTCGGTGCGTTGTTAATGCGTGAAGTGCTTACCCGCTACGGTCGGCATAACATCGGGTTCCTCTGGCTGTTCGTCGAGCCTATGCTCTTCACGCTCGGTGTGACGGCGCTCTGGTCGCTGACCGGAGCGTCGCATGGTACGAGCCTGCCGATCGTGTCGTTTGCGCTGACCGGCTATTCGTCGGTCCTGCTCTGGCGCAATATGCCTTCGCGCAGCATCGGCGCGGTTAAGCCCAATCTGTCCTTGATGTATCACCGGCAGGTGAAGGTGCTCGACATCCTGCTTGCGCGCTTGATGCTCGAGGGGGCGGGTGCGACGATCTCTTTCACCGTCCTATCCTTGATCTTCATCTCGATCGAATGGATCCAGCCCCCCGAAGACCTTCTGCTGGTCATCGCCGGCTGGGCGATCCTGGCGTGGTTCGGGATCTCGCTTGCATTGTTGCTTGCCGCCTTGGCCGAGCGATCGGAGATCGTCGACAAATTGTGGCACCCTGCCGCGTATCTCATCTTTCCGCTTTCGGGCGCGGCGTTTCTGGTGGAAATCCTGCCAAAGAATGCGCAGGACTTCTTGCTGTATGTCCCGATGGTGCACTGTACCGAGATGATCAGAGACGGCTATTTCGGGTCGAAGTTCCATGCGCATTACACGCCGTCCTATCCCATCGTGATCAATGCTGTCTTGACTTTATTGGCCCTCGCGCAGCTTCGCAAAGTGAGTCGTGAGGTAATTCCCGAATGATCAGACTCGAGAATATCAATAAATTCTATCATACCCGCCGTGGCGCCAGGCAAATTCTCAACTCGGTGAATTTGTCGATCGAACACGGCGACAAGATTGGCATTCTCGGTCGTAACGGTGCCGGCAAGTCGACCTTGATCAGGATCATCAGTGGCGCCGAACAGCCCTCGGATGGTCGCGTGCATCGCGGAATGAGTGCGTCGTGGCCGATTGCCTATACCGGAGCCTTCCAGTCCGCGCTTACTGGTATCGACAACCTTCGGTTCATCTGCCGGATCTATGGCGTGGATCCCAAAAGCCGAATTGATTTCGTTCAGCAGTTTTCGGACTTGGGCGAATATCTGTACGAGCCGATCAACACCTATTCGGCCGGTATGCGGGCCCGTCTTGGCTTCGCGGTATCAATGAGCATCGAGTTCGACTGCTTTCTCATCGACGAGGTCGTATCGGTCGGCGATTCCCGGTTCCACGAGAAATGTCGTGTCGAACTGTTCGAGAAGCGTGCTGATCGCGCTTTGGTCATCGTATCGCACGATGCCGGATACATTCGGGAGCATTGCACGCGCGCCGCGGTGCTCGTGCAGGGTCAACTCCATAATTTTGACGAGATCGACCAGGCGTTTGAATTCTATGAGAGCTCGATGCGCTGAGATTGTGCTGGGAACGGCAGAAATGCGGGCCGCACTGCTCTGGACTGTTGTTCGTGGTGTTTTTTCGACGCTGTATCCAGTGTGGCTGCAGCGGCTGATAATCGCCCATTCCCGCCATGACCTGCCGTGCCGCGGCGCGTCGACGGAGCACCCGACCCTCTTCGTGGATGTCACCAACATCGCGCGGCATGATGCCGGCACCGGGATCCAGCGTGTGGTGCGATCAATCACAGGCGCCCTCATCCTCGACCCGAACGGGTGGACTGTACAACCAATCCGATACGTAGATGGCGCGTATCGGCATTCTCTCTGGCCTTCGTCCGACGCAGAGCCAGGGGAGGTGATGGATCTGCGCGTCGGAGATGTCTTTCTGGGGCTGGATTTGTCGTTCGATGCGGTCCGCCGCCAAGCGGCAATGCTGCTGGCGCGACGGCGCACTGGCGCGCGCATCTGGTTTGTGATGTATGATCTGTTGCCGGTCAGTGACCCCGGCTTCTTTTCGTCGAAAGTGGTCGCCCGTTTCGATCGCTGGCTGATAGCGACCGCGCGCGTCGCTGATGGCTACGCCTGTATCTCTCAGGCGACCGCCGCGGATTTACGCATGATCATGTGCAAGCGGTTTCGGATCGACCGCGCGCCAATAATCTCGGTCATCCCGATGGGGGTGGACCCAACGCCGGCGGGTTCGCCCGAGCGGCACCGGGCGCACGTACGGGACGCTGGAGGGCCATCAGTCCTCGCGGTGGGGACGATTGAGCCGCGGAAGGGATATTCGGACGTGTTGGACGCGTTCGATCTGTTGTGGGCACGCGGGCATAACGTTTCGCTCGCTATCGTCGGGTCGCCAGGCTGGAAAACGGGAACGCTACAGCGCCGGATCAAGCGGCACCCTGAATTCGGGCGCCGGCTATCCTGGTCGGCCACCACGGACGATACGAACCTGGTGGCGATGTATGAGGATGCGACGCTGCTGATCGCGGCGTCGTATCGCGAAGGCTTCGGCCTCCCCATCCTCGAGGCAACACAGCGATCCTGCGCGGTGTTGGCGCGCGACATACCGGTGTTTCGGGAAAACGCCCATCTCGGCCTTCGCTACTTTCCCGCGGATGCTGGCGCAGACGAGCTTGCCGCCTCGATTTTGTCGGCGCTCGATTGCCAGACGTCGCCTGCTACGGCGAACGTCCTGCCATCGCTCGCGAGCTGGCCCGACACCGCCAAGGCCTTGATCGGCCTGCTCGAGAAGGATCGGCATCAGCCGATGCAAATCGCCAGCTGAAGCGACAACCAGCGCCCGCCGCGTGCGGCATGCGCAACCGGAGCTACGGCTAACGCGCCGCCCTGCTCGCATGCTTCACGCGAGCGAGGCGGTCCCCGGTCTCTTTCAATCGTTAGCTGCGATACCGTCTGATAGCTGCCTCGATCGCCTGCTTGACCGAGCGTAGCCAGCCGCGCCAGCCCGCCTTCCTGCGTTGTACCAAAATACGCGCTGCTGATGCGCCGGCGGGATGGTGCTCAAGGATATGAAGGGCCGATTGCACGCCGATCTCCAGCACGGAAACCGGCATCGGTAACCGCAACATCGCATTGCCGTTGGTCCAGCGGAAGCGGGCCTTCTTGCCCTGCTCCACGTCATAGAAGCCGTTGCCAAAGCTCTCCGAGTCCAAGGGAATATCTTGACCGTCGCCCTTCACCCAAGCGACTTGCACGCCGAGGCGGCGACCATCGGCGCTGGCAGGAAGGTGTTCCGCGGCGATTGCCGCGGCGGAAAAGACCTGAAAAAGCCGCGCTGGCTTGTCGAGCACGAAACGCGAGCGGCGGGCGTCGACCGCAGCCGGAGCAACGATTGCGCCCTCCACCGCAATCTGCACGCGACGGTCTTCGACATATTCCCACCCGGTTGCTAGCGCCTGAGCGCGTACGGTCTGGCGCAAGGCCAAGAGATCGACCGCACCCGATGTCTCCTGAACCTGTCTTGGGGTCGTGAGAGCGACGTTGACGCCGCCGATGGCGACGGTCCCGGGGCCCGCCAATTCCAGAGTATAGATATCGGCGGCGTCGGCGGTATCGTGGATTATGGTCGCTCCGTTCGCGAGCTGCGCGGCCTTGACGGTCGCGGTGTTGGTCGCAAGGATTGTTCCCGGCAGGACCGTCAGCCGCACCGAAGGGACCTGTGTGTCCAGGGCTTCGGGTTCGATCGTAATCACGGGTGTGCGCACTTCGCCGGGTCGATCGCTCATCCGTTGCACGCTCCGCACGGCGACCGGCTCACCCCGATCGGTCGCAAGCAGGTCGCCCGCTGCGATCTGATCCGGGCTTTGCGCGCCAGCTTCGGTAAGAACGGTGTTCCGCACATGCAGAACCAGACGCCATGAGTCGGTCGACAGGCTGTCCGCCGATCGGTCCAGCGCTACTGCAGCACCTTCGTAGCTTCCGACGCCCACCGGTATATCGGACGCGTTTGGTAAGTCCGGGGTCTGATGATCTTCGAAGCGGAAACTGCCCAACGCCAGCGACACAAAGCGTTCGTCGCCGGGCGATAGCTGCCCGCGCTGCGACGTCGTAAACGTCACCTTCGATGTTGGAGGCACCGGGGCCAGGAACTCCACACGATAGCTCGTATATCCGTTTGGAACGACGACTTCGCGCAGGACTTGGCCGTCACATACGATCGCAAGGGTTTGATCCGGGAAAACGTTGAAAACGCTGATTGAGCATCCCGTGGTCGCCCGATCGGACGGAGACAGGAATTCGAAGCCGTCGCCGTTGCACCATGCAATCTGGCTCGGAATGCCGAATTCGGGATACGGCCCTTCAATCGGACCGACACCGCCCAGAGGTCGGCCCGTTCTCGGCGTGTAGGGCGAAAAGGGAGCGGATATTTCTGGATAGAACAAGCGATCGACTTCCGACGGCCGCTTCGAAAACTTACGATATGTGCTCGTAAACTCCTGGCGGAGTCGTTCGCTCCGCAATGCCGAAAAGCCGCCCGCCATATAATGGCAGACGGTTTCATCGATATATTGGAACGAAGCGCCCTGCGCGAATGCGCGGAACATGAAGTCGTGATCCGCGCAAATCTGAAGTCGCGTGTCGTAGTGCAGCTCCCGCAGAAGTTCTGTGCGGGTGAATGTGGCCTGATGCCCCGGGATCCGGCTGTGCCAGCGATAATCGACTTGGCCGTTTTCCAGCAGTCTTGCGGTGTCTTCGAAGCGGCCTGCTCGATGGAAATGGTGCTGCCGCCCGTTCACGTAAATATGGTCGCCAAACACGACGTCGGCTGACTCGTCCATCGCCGCGTTGATTTTTTCGAGAACGTCCGCAGCGTAAAACCTGTCCTTTGCATTGAGGAACAGGACGAACTCGCCTTTGCAGGAATCGAGCGCCTGATTCATCGCCGCGAAAATGCCGGCGTCCTCTATTCTGACAATGCGCGAGATAAATTCGTCGTATCGATCGAGAACCGCCGGCGTGTCGTCGCAGCTGCCGCCGTCGACAACGATATACTCAAAATCCGAGAATGATTGCTGTAGTACGCTCTCGATCGTCAGAGGCAGATCAGCTGCCGCATTGAGGGCGACCGTAACAACACTAAATTTCATCTCTGAGGACTCCAAGATCGTTCCCTGTCGGGCCAAGACAGTTCGCTCTATCGCCTGGCCTTACACGTCCGGCGTAGCACTTTTGTGGAATTAGGGTGATAGATACCCGAAATCTATCGTCTAGGTGTTTCTGGCCGTGCGAGCCTATCGTGTCCCCCTGGCGCGAAAAAGGCCGCCGATACAATAGCCGCGTTGCGGATTTCTGGCGCGTAAGAATAATTCAGAATGTCGACAAGACGATCTTCGCTGGGACACGCCCCTAAAAGCCCTAGCGCTTCAACGATAGGTATTTCTCTGAAACGCCCTGGTCGCCGAGAATGGCACGTTGCCAACGATCGCGGAAGTTCGCTTGATTGAAGCACGATAGGCTGGGGGGGGGCGTTCCGGCAGTGGAGGGCTGCGATCGTGTTTGCAGAACGCCTGCAGTCTCTCTATGGGCTTCGACATTCCAACCTGCGAGCCGAGATGATTCCTGATGTCCCTGGACCTGACGTCGGTGTGCTTGATCTTTTAGATCTGCCGATCCCCTATTTCGTCGAGGCGGCTTATCGGATTATGCTTGGTCGCGCACCTGAGCCGAGCGAGCACACCACAAGGATCGGCGCCTTGCGAGTGGGGCTGGGGCGGGAACGGCTGTTAAGTGATCTTGTGGCCTCGCGGGAATATGCCGAGCGATGGTCTCGCGAAGAGCGCGACCAGACCGACGCGGCATTTATCGAGCGGCAGTTTCGAATGTATGCTGGAAGAGGCTCGGATCCGGCGGGCCTTGAGCATTATCTCAAGGTTCTCGCCAAGGGGCGCTCGCGAAAGAACGTTGTGCGCGATATCGCGGGTTCGGCCGAGGCTGCTGCGGCTTCCACGTTCTGGCGGGAACTGAAGCTCGTGACCGACGAAGAGGCGAGATGTTCGCGGGGCCTCGGGGCGTGGCTCCGACGGATCGTCAGCGCCAACCGGCGATCGAATCGCCAATTCGAACTCTTCAATCGACATCACCATCGCGACGATCGGGCTGAGCGGCGCGACCAGAATGGCTGGCGTGACCGTACCGAGAGCCTAGTCGCTCGGTTGGCGCTGGATGTTCCTGCGGAAGGGCTGGCGTCTGCCGTCGCGGCGCAAAAATCGATGCGCGGGTTGGTCGAGGACGGGCCTTCCACGTCCATCGTCGCGCCGCAGCTGGGGGCTAGCGGCACGAAATCCCTCCGGCGCCTCCATTCGCTTATGGCGTTCAGCCAAGCGTCAACGGGAAAGCAAGATGCGCGTCATCATTGATTTGCAAGTCGCGCAAGGAAGTAACCGGCATACTGCCATCGCTCGATACGGTCTCGATTTCGTCCGTAGTCTGGCGATGTGCCGTGGCCATCATGAAGTTTTCGTAGGGTTGAGTTCCCTTTTTCCTGACAGCATCGAGTCCATCCGCAGCGATTTGGCAAATACGCTGCCCGGCGAAAACGTGTTCGTATGGCATGGGGTGGAGCCAACTACGCACGAGCTGCCAATGCATGATGTCCGGCGACGCTCGTCCGAATTGGTCCGCGAAGCGGCGTTCGCAAGCCTCAGTCCGGATCTCGTTATCATTCTGTCTTTGCTGGAAGAGCAGGATGCGCGGGGCGTAGCAAGTATAGGCAGCCTATCCACATCGATCCCGACGTTCGCGGTGATCTTTTCTCTCTCGTCCGTGCTTGACGAGCGGCCGAGCGGCGCTGGGTTGGCTATGGCGCCATGGTATGAGGCTAGGCTCGGTCATTTGCGCCGCGCCGATCTGATCCTGGCTGTGTCGCAGGCGGCGCAGATGGAAGCGGGCCGTCATCTAGCGGTCGACTCGATCGTGATCGCGGCGCCCCCCAGCGGCCGATTTGCGCGCGGGGCCGCCACTGCTATGGAGGCACAGGCGCTGGAGCGCGACTATGGCGTGTCGCGTTCCTTCATTCTGTATGCCGATCCTCTGTGTTGTCGTGCCGATGTCGAGGGCATGATCGCAGCATTCGCCAAGCTTCCGATCGAAGTGCGCGAGGCACACCAATTGGCGATCGTGTGTGAGACGGGCGCGGAGGATCGTGCGAGACTGCTCGAACTGGGGGCAGGTCTTGGTTTGTCAGCGAGCGATTTGGTTTTGCATCGCGCCGTCGCGGACGAGGATTGGCCGGCATGGTATCGCGCATGCGCACTCTTCGTGTCTCCCGGTTGGCACGGACCGCAGGGGGTGGCGGCGCGCGAGGCGATGCAATGTGGTCGCACGGTAATCGCGAGCGCTGCAGCCCCACGCTCGGGGGCTGCTCTACGAAATAGGGTATTCGACGAGATTGATGCGGATTCCCTGAGCCGCGATATCGCACGGGCGCTTGTCGATGTGGATTTCCGCGGTTCGTTGGAGCGAGCGGGGCTCGACGCCGTGCGACAGTTTGACGAAGGTCTTTCCACCGAAGCGATTTGGCTAGAATGCCAAAGGCGTGTAGCGGAGATCGGGGTTCGCAAAGATCGATCGCCCCAAGTGCGGCGTCGGCGGCTAGTTTTTGTTTATGCCGATGATGCGCGGATCAAATCCGACCGCTCCACCCCGAATCTCTTAAAAGAGCTCACACGCTTTTACGAGATCGATGCCGTATCGACGGCAAATGATATCACCGATCCGGAAATTGTAGGAAATTGCAGCATTCGCGATCTCAGCTGGTTCAGGGCGAATGCGGCGAGGTGCGAGCGCGTAGTATACCAAATCGGCGGAACCCCGAACGATTTCGGTACGGTCAGCACTCTGAACGATCATCCTGGATTGGTCATCCTGCAGGACTTCTCGCAGGTAAAGATGGCAGAACACCGCGATACGATCGGCGACGGCCGAAAAGGCGTCGTCCGGGCAATCGTGCAGGCGCATGGCTGGGCTTCGGCGATGCGCTATCGTCCTGACGCGCCCTATGACGATGGCCACGGCTACCCGTGCAATCTTGATGTCCTGCGTGCCGCCCTGGGGGTGATCGTGCACCGCGAGCACGACCGGGCCCTTGCCATGAAATGGTATGGCGCGCGTGCCGCGGACGAGTGGAGTGTCATTCCCGTCATTCGTGGTTCGAAATCTTTGCCGGATACGGGCGCGGCGCGTGGCGAGCTCGGCGTCGGGGATGCGGCGTTCGTCGTGTGTTGCTTCGGCGGCGGATCGAACGCGACGGGCGACACGTTGCGCGTGTTGGAGGCCTGGCTCGCCAGTCCATTCGCGCGCGATCCCGAGTCTCGCCTCGTTTTTCTAGGCGTGGACGAGGGAGATGGGGAAGCGCGGCGGAGGGCCCGGGCCGCGCGATCCGGGAGAATTGAATTTTGTGATCATACCATCGGTGATACCTACACCCTGTGGTTGGCGTCGGCTGACGTTGCGATCGTGCTTTCAGGATTTGGGGGGCGCGCGGATGCCGCTGTACTGGACTGTGTCGATGCGGAGGTGCCGATCATCACACGGCGGAACGGCCTCATCGACCCGTTGCCGAATGGCTGCGGTTGGATCCTGGAGGACCATTTCGGCGATGCCGATCTGATCGGTGGCCTGAATGCCTTGCGAGCAAGTCCGGGCGAGCGGCGCGAAATGGCCAGACGCGCCCAGGCGCAGATTTTGTCGAAGCACGCTCCGGGACCGTGCGCCGACGCGTATGTAGCAGCGATCGAGGCATGTTACGCTCGCGCTGCGACCGGCGAATACGGCATTGGACACGCCCTGCTTGCGGCCGACCTGGCGCCATCGAAAGCCGATCTGGTCGCGCTTGCCGAGGCAATCTCGCGCACCCTGGCGCCCCGCCCGCAGACAAAGCGCATCTTTGTCGATGTATCGGAACTCGCGCAACGCGATTCCAAGTCTGGTATCCAGCGGGTCGTGCGCTCGATCTTGATGCAATGGCTCCTCGCCCCCCCCTCGGGATGGCTCATCGAACCCGTATACGCCGAGGCCGATCGCGTCGGGTATCGCTACGCCCGCGCCTTTACCGCGAAATTCCTTGGGCTGGCGGGCGTGTGGACCGACGATTTGATCGAGCCGACCGCGAGCGACATTTTCGTCGGTCTCGATCTCCAGTCGCATGTGGTGCCACGCCAAAGGGAGACGTTGGAGGAGTGGCATCGATCCGGGATGAAGATCTACTTCGTATTGTACGATCTCTTGCCAGTCACCCTTTCGCATTATTTCGTCGAGGGAACGAAGGACGGGCATCAGCTATGGCTCGACGTCATCGCACAATTCAACGGTGTCATTGGTATCTCTCGTGCTGTCGCTGACGAGTTTTGCGATTGGCTCGGTCGATATGGGCCAAACAGGGCCCGTGGTCTTGAACTTCACTGGTTTCATCTGGGCGCAGATATGGAAAGCAGCGTGCCGACCAAGGGCCTGCCGGACGACGCGCCGACGGTGCTGGCGTCGATCCGCGCGGCCCCATCATTCCTGTCGGTTGGAACCATCGAGCCGCGAAAGGGGCATCGCCAAACGTTGGCCGCGTTCGAGATCTTATGGTCGAAGGGGCTAACCGTAAATCTGGTTCTTGTCGGCCAGCTGGGTTGGATGATGGACGATTTCGCGGCCCAGGTTCGCGAAAGCCCATATTATGGTGTGCGCTTGTTTTGGCTCCGGGCGATCAGCGACGAATATCTCGATGCCGTCTACAATTCCTGCGGCTGCCTTGTGGCCGCGAGCGAGGGGGAGGGCTTTGGTTTGCCGCTGATCGAGGCGTCGCGCCACGGCATCCCGGTCATCGCGCGCGACATACCGGTGTTTCGGGAGGTTGGGGGCGATGTCGCCAGCTATTTCGTGAATGACGTGGACCCTGCCGTGATAAGCGGAGCGGTGGAACGCTTCCTGGAGCAGGGTAGTGATGGCGCCCGTATCCAGACCGTCGCGTGGTCAACCTGGAGCAAGAGTGCGCAGTCGTTGCTCGCGACGATCTTGGGGGAAAGCCCGCCGTATCGGGTCTGGCGGCGCGATGGTCATTCCGACCGTGGCGCGACGGTCGCTAACTGATTGGGGCAGGAAGGCGGCCTTGTCGATGGCGCGTGAGATGCGGCGGCTGCGGGATCGTGTTGCTCGCCACGGTCTCGGTGAGGTGCCGGCTTGCGCGTGGGCGGAGCCGCGTGGCCCGCGTGGCCGCGATGCGTTCGCGGTGGCATGACATCGCCATTTGGCAGTCGCACCAATCGGCGATAATGAGGACCGCATAGCCCGTGGACGCGCTGATCCATGGGGCGTATTGCGGGCATGCTGTGAATCCCGGGACAGGAAGGCCGCAGGTTGTAAAGGTTCTATTGGCGTGGTCCTGATCCGACACTGGTGTCGGTACGGTGAAAACCGCGCGACCCGCATTTCCGACCACGAAATTTTGATGTGAGAGCTTTTGAGTATGAATGAAGCCACTGCCACCGCTTTAGATGATCCGTCCAATATTCAATGGTTTCACTCATTTGAATTGCCGGATGGACAAGTTTTCGAGGGTATCAAGTCGCTGCAGGTTCAGCGCCAAGAGGCCGACATCTTTTTTTCGGATGAGCTGCACGGCAAATCCGTGCTCGATATCGGCGCCTGGGACGGCTTCTTTTCGTTTGAGGCCGAGAGACGTGGAGCAGCACGCGTGCTGGCTACCGATCACTTCTGCTGGTCGGGACCGGGATGGGGAACGCGTGACGGATTCGACTTCGTTCATCGCACGCTGAATTCCAAGGTGGAAAGTCTGGACGTCGACGTTCTTTCGCTCTCCCCCGATGCGCTCGGTACGTTCGATGTCGTGCTTTTTCTCGGTGTCCTATATCATGTTAAGGACCCATATGTCTGTCTCGAGGCAGCGGCGCGGATGGCGTCGGACCAGCTGATCATCGAGACCGTCACCGCGCTTCCAAATGAAACCGTTCCGGCGATGCGCCTCTACAAGCCCGGCGAGCTGGGCAATGATCCAACCAATTTCTGGGCGCCGAACATCCCAGCGATGGAAGTGATGTTGGGTAGCTTCGGCTTTTCCAAGATCGAGGTGACCGCGTCGCCAACATCGCCAAACCACCCGCTGACGCGGAAGCGAAAGTCGATGTTCTCCGCGGGATCGAGCAAAAGAGGCAATTACCGTACAATCGTTCACGCGCGCCGTTGAGGCGCGCGGTGCGGGGTGAATGCGGTCTTGTCCGGGATTGGAGGTCGGGTTCGGGCGCTCCTTTATGGTGGCCCGCGCCGGCGCGGGATTTGGGGCTACGAACCAGGGAACCTCTCCTCTGGGGCGCGGTGATACGCTGTGGGGAACACCGCGGCGGACGGCCGACCGGACCGGTCGGGCATCTGTGGCACGGCAGAGGCGATTTTGCGCTCGGCGCGAGGGCTCGACGCGCTAGCCGGCGATCACGCTACGGGCGCGACTTGGTGCCTCTGCCGCTCAGACCCGCTTCGGCCGAGGCGTGATGCTGGCGCACCATGGAAGAGAGCGGCTGGATCGACCCCGCGTTCTGATGAACCTCGTCCGGCTTCTGCCGGAGACGCAAGGGGCAGGCGGGGCCGGAAGGTTCGTCACCGCGCTGTTGACCCATCTTCCGCAGCATGTCGATTTGCGGGTTGCGATTGCGGCCCATTCCGAACACCTGTCGGCAGGCTTTCCGGCGATCAACTGGATTACGGTTCCTGAAGATACAAATGTGTATTTGACGGACCATCTTCGGTGGTGCCAGTGCTACATCGATCCTCTGAACGGCCTTCGTCCCACCAGTATCGATCCCGCCGTCGCCGTGATCAGCATCTTGCTGGACCTGCAACATATGCGGATGCCGTGGCTTTTTTCGGCGTCGGAGATGTCGTCACGGCTTGCCGAATATACGTACGCGGTAGCTCGCGCCGACCGGCTGGTCGTAATCTCAGAATATGAACGCGACAATTTTCGGGAATTCTATGGGGCAGATCGCGTCTCGGTTGTGCACTTGGCGGGTTTCATGGCGGAGGACACCGCGACTCGGCGGCAGATCGATCCTGCACCCGCCGAACCTCAAGCCAGATATCTCCTTTATCCCGCGGTGCCGTGGTTGCACAAAAACCATGAGGTTTTGATCCAGGCCATTGGTCATCTCAAACGTCGTGGGATCGAGGTGCCCGTCATTCTTACCAATGTCGGCGATCGAGGCGGCATACGGAAGGCGTTGACGGATAGTGTGAAAGCGAATGGGGTCGATGGATTGGTCGTCCCGAAAGCGTATCTGCCCGAACCCGAACTCTACGACCTGTTCGTCCAAAGCACCGGTCTGGTATTCCCATCGCTGTACGAAGGCTTCGGCATTCCTCTGGTCGATGCGATGGCCTTGGGCGTTCCGGTGTTGGCAAATCGGACCTCGGCGGTCCCCGAGATCTGTGCGGGTGCGGTATCCTATTTCGCGAATGCCGCGAATCCGATTGCGGTCGCCAATGATATTCTGGTGTTCTGGGAAGATGCTGATACGCGTGAGGCGAACAAACGCGCAGGTATTAGGCAGGCGGAGAAGTTCTCGTCCGAAAAGATGGCGGCGAATCTTCTGGATGCGATCGATCAAGCGATAGCGGCTAAGGGCGCGCATTGCGCACGGGGGGCCGCAGTTCGCCCGTCTTCCCCGGCGCCATTCCGGCCAATTTCGATCTTGATTCTGTACGTCGATCTTGGGCCGGCCGACATAGCGTGGCTTAGCGCGCGCGGAGGCCTGGCAGACTTCCATGGATCAGTGTTTGGCGCAGATACCGACATATCGGTCGCGGCGGCGCAGGGCATGTGCGCGGATCACGATATGGACGCTCTATTTTCTGGCGTTCCGAAGTTCCTATATTGTGCTGACACGTCGAAGTCTGCCGTCGACCATGCGGTCGCTGATTTCAGCGCCCGCTACGACCGATCGAGCTTGCAACTGGTCGTTCGGTTCGATCATCGTCGGTTCGGCCGGTATTCGCCGGATAGGATAGCCTTGGCCGCGATGGCATTGGACCTTCATCAGGAGGCAGACTATGCGGTGTTGGATCCCGACGTGGCCGACTGTGTCTTGGATTCGACGCCGACAGAGGTCTCAGGCGTCCTTCAGTACGAGCAACTACGGCGGAGTGGCGCGTCGGTCTTCGACATGATTGTCAAACGGAGTTCGGTCGCGGATTTGCGGAACGGATCGACCGCGTACCTTTCGCATTTATGCACCAAGCTGCGCTGCCTTCGAGTCCCATCGGCCTGACCGTCATATGTTAGTCCTCGGGTGGAAACTGGACCTTCAGTTATGACTTTTACCTCGTCCGCGGGCTCCATTGAACGCGGGGTATCTCAGCGGTTCCCAGTCGTCGGTATCGTTACTCCGGTTCGTAACCGGCTTCCCTGGTCCGTTGCGTTTTGTCGGATGATGGATACGCAGGACTATCCTGTCTTCAAACTCTATATCGTGGATTCGAGTTCGACCGATGGAACGCCGGCGGCGCTCGAGGCGCTTAGGTTCCCATTCCTCAAAGTTTTGCGGGCACCGGAGTCCTATTACTGGGGTGCCGCGACCAATCTTGGGGTGCGGCAGGCGCTCGATGATGGTTGCGAGTTCATCCTAACGATAAACGATGATGCGATCGTAGCGCAGGATTACCTGTCACGCCTTATGGCGTCGGTGGTCGCTACGAACGCCAAGATCGTCGGCAGTGTCATTGCGTATGTCGATGAGCCCGGCCGGCTTTGGGCTGTGGGCGCCTACAACAATTGGGCGGAGGGGGCCTTCGTCCAGCTCAATCAGGGCAACATATGGGAGGACCTGTCCGACCTGTCCGGGGATTTGGAGCTGCTTCCGGTCGACTACCTTTCCGGGAACGGCAGTTTGTTTCATCGTTCGGTCTACGAAGCTGTGGGGCTGTACAACGAAAAATGGACGCCGCATTATCACGCCGACAGCGAACTGACGATGCGCGCCGAGCGGGCGGGAATAGAGCGATGGGTTTCGCCCGCGGCACGCGTCTACAATCGCTTTTCGGAGGCTTCGGATGGAGGAACATCGGCGAGAAATCGTCGCTTCTTCTCCTTCCGTTCGGCAAACTATCTCCGGGCGACGCTGTACGTTCTTGATCAATACTGCCCAACGGATCTGAAAAGTCGCGCTCTGGTGCGATACTACGCGAAGTATCTGCGGCAGGACGACTGGCGGATCTGGTCGCGGATGGTACGGTTGGTCCGCTTTCTGGGAGCAGAGGAAGACCACCGCAGGGCCGATATCAAAAGCTTTTTCCCGCCGCTCGATCCGGTTCTCTGTGCCGCCGAAGATCTGGCGATCCTTCTCACCTTACCTGCCGGCGACTTTGTCGTGATGGCTTATGCAAACCTGCTCCGGCGGGCCGCCAGCGACGCCGAATATGCGCACTATGCGGAAATGGTCAGCAGCGGGCAGTCGCGCGCGGCTATCCTTGAAAGGTTCGTGAACAGTGGCGAGTTCATGGCTGTCCAGCCCGCGTTGCGGGGATTCCTGCTGGCGCTTTTGAGGCTCCCGAAGACCCCGAAGCGCGGCTCTGAGCGAGGCACCCTGGCACCGCGCGAAGCCTGGATCGTCGATCAGATATCCGAACACAGCCGCGTGCCCTCCGTGGCAGAAGCGGCTGGTCGCCTCGCACCCATCAAAGACGATCCCCCGGCGCTGCATGCGCACCACGGGGGACTGAAGGTGTATTTCAACATCGATATGTTATGCGTGGCGACGACCGATCCCGCCGCGGAGGCGAACGTCGCGCGCTACGTCTCCGCCCTGCTCACTCATCTGGCCCGGCTCCCGACGATCGACCTTGAGATGTTCCATTCGGCGCCGATGGCGGAGTCGTGTGCAAAGCTCATCCGCGAAGGGAAGCTTCCCGATGACCTTAGGTTCGCGCCCCCGCACGGCATTATGGCTAATGGCGTCGTCTTTTACCCCGATGTGCCGTTGGACAAGCTCGACGTGCGGTTCGACGGTCTGGGCACTGTAATGACGGTCTGCGACGTCCTTCCGCTGATCGGCCCGCAATGGTTCTCGGAGCGGGCGCTCGTCTCGTATCGCAGGCGAATGCACGCCTTGGCCACGGCGGATCACATCATTTGCATATCGAACTCGGCGGAGCAGGCCTTGAAGCAAGCTATCCCCGGTTTGACGGTCGCAACATCCGTGGTGCCGCTCGGAATCGATCGACCGGAAGCCCGCACGGCGGAGCGAGCGAAGTCAGATGTGGTGCGCACGCGCGGGGATCGTCGCCCCCGCTATGTGTTATGCGTCGGAACGACGCGACCGCGCGAAAACGTGGTCTCTGCGATCGCCGCAATGGAGCTTCTCTCACACGCCGATGTGCCCGACTGCGAGATGTGGGTGGTGGGCGAAGACGGCTGGTCTATTCCAGCGGCAGAGCTTTCGAAGCGCGCCGGAACGGCGGCGGGCCAGGTCCGGTTTCTCGGCGAGGTTGAGAATGCGGCGCTGTCGTCGCTGTACGCGGACGCGCGCTGCACCGTGTTTCCGGCGCTGGGGGACGGCTTCGGATTTCCCATTGGCGATTCCCTTGCTGCGGGAACGCCGGTGATCGCCGGTCGCGGTTCGGCGATGGCCGAGCTTTGCGGGCAGGCTGCTATTCTGGTCGATCCGATGAACACGGCCGAACTGGCCGATGCCATTCGAAGACGGATCATGGATGGCCACCCCGATGCCGTCTCCGAGAGCCAATCGCTGGACGCCGCGGACATCCGCGCGTGGGAAAAATGCGCGAGCGAGCATGCCAGCGTTTTCAAGAAGCTCGCGCGCGAGAAGGGTGCCAGATCGGCTGATTCTGGTTGTGATCCAATTGGCTGAGATGGACCATCCTGACGATTCTGCGCCGGAAGCGGGCACGTTATGTGGCGTGCTCGCCAAGCGTCGCGACCATCGATCCAATCCGACGCCGCGCGCTCCCCCGACGTTGCCAAATCGTTTGTGATCGTCCAAGAGCGGTGCGCCTGCGCCGATGGCGGAGTGAGGACCGGAAATGAAGAGCGGATTTGACGCGTTGCAGAGTCTGAATCCCGTACCCACGCTGAGTATGCCGCTTAGTCAGGAATTCATCGACTCGATGACGTCGATCGAGAAGATCTTGCAGTGGCACGACACCATATTCGTAGAAATTGCCTATCATGTCATGCTGCAGCGTCCGGCGGACACTGCCGGCAGCACCTATTACGTAGACCGATTACGACGCGGGCGTAGCCGAATTGAGGTCCTCGATCAGCTAGGCAAGTCGCCCGAGGCGAGTCCGCTTTTGGCTCGGGTGAAGGGTCTCGAGGCTGCCTTGAAGGCCTACCGAGCGTCCCGTCCGCTCTTTGCGGGATTTTGGCGGCGGTGGAAAGATCCCGAGATTGGCAATCGCGCTGCATTCGCTCGGGCGCGCGCCATGACAAATTCCCTTGAGCGCACGCGGCAGGAGATCATCCTCGCGTTCGGCGACCTTCTGGCGGCGCAGCGCGATCTGAGTCTGCTGGTCAGCCGTCAAAGCGTCGCGCCGGCCGCGAGCACCGAATCGGCGCGCACCATTCCGGTAAGCCATGTGCCGCGGGTCGTGACGATCGCCGATGTGCGAGAGATCGATTTTCACAGCAACGAACGGCGTGTGTTCCACGCTCTGCGTGTTTAGCGGGATCATATGCGGATCGTTATAGATTATCAGGGCGTGCAGACCGACAGCCGTTACCGCGGGATCGGTCGGTATGCGGCGTCCCTTGTCAAGGCAATGGTTCGCCGCGAGCCCGAGCACGACTATATCATCGTCTTGAATGGTAGGTTTTCGGCCGGCATCGAGGCGATTCGCGCGGATCTGGATTCCGTCCTTCCGCAATCCCAGATTCGCGTTTGGCATACCCCGGGGCCTGTCCAGGCTTCGGCACCGCAGGGGCGGGACCTTCGGGAAATCGCCGAGGTCCTCCGCGAGCATTATATCCGTGCGCTCGAGCCCGATGTCGTGCTGATAACAAGTCTGTTCGAGGGATTTGATGACGAAGCGGTAATATCGGTCAGGAAAAGTACGCCGGAAGTTCCTACTGCAGCTATTTTCTACGATCTCACGCCGGTATTCCTGCCGGATGCGCCGTATCGCGAGGATCCCGTGCGGCGTTCCTGGTATCGCGATCGTATCGAGAATCTCAACCGCTGCGATCTGCTCCTGGCGATCTCCGAAAGCAGCAAGACAGAGGTCGTGCACGAATTGGGTCGTGACGCATCCAGCGTCGTGAACATATTCGCGGCGCATAGCGATGCGTTCGTCGCGAAGGCGTTTTCGGACACGGAGAAGGACGATGTCCGGCGCCGTTTCGGCCTTACCAAGCCTTTCATCCTGTTCGTGGGGGGGCTGGAGCCCAACAAGAACCTGCAAGGCCTCGTCGAAGGCTTGTCGTACCTTCCGGCAACGCTCCGCAGCCAGTATCACTTCGTTTGCGTCGGCCGGCGCAACGCCGGCGAAGTCGATGCAATCCTGAACCTTGCTCCGGATCCTTCGGTGCGGGAGATGATGTCGATCGTGGGACATGTCGCCGACCAAGAATTGGTTGACCTGTATAACGCCTGCGCGCTCTTCGTCTGTCCCTCGCTGCGGGAAGGGTTTGGTTTGCCCGCGCTCGAGGCGATGGCCTGCGGGGCCCCGACGATCGTCTCCAACGCGACCAGCCTGCCCGAAATCGTGGCCAATCCGGACGCGGTTTTCGATCCGACCTCGCCGCGCGCCATCGCCGCGAAGATGACCGAGGTTCTCACCAACCCCGCGCTGCAATCCCGCTTGGCCGGGGCTGGTGCCACCCGCGCGGCACAATTGACTTGGGACGATTGCGCGAAAGAGGCATTGGCGGCGTTGGAGGCGCTCAAGACGCAGCGGCCGCTCGATCAGAGCCGCCGTGCATCAGTCGTGACCACCGGCATCTTCCGTCCAAATACCATCTCGATCCTGATGCAGAAGCTCGATCATCACGGCGATTTCATCCTCGGCCTGCCGGCAATGGCAAAACTGCGCGCGCGCTACCCCGATGCGCGGATCGACGCTGTGATCGGTAGTTGGAACAAGGATGCGGCTGAGGCCAGCGGCTTGTTCGACAACATCTATATCTTGGATTTCTTTAAGATTAAGTCGTCGGATCGCGCGCAGTTTCGCAGTGACCTGCTGAACATCACCGATGATATGCCCTATTATGATTTTGCGATCGATCTGAGGCGGCAGGACGATACGCGATTCATCCTGCTCAAATTCAATGCGCTCAAATATTTCGGCTACAAGACGGGCAAGGCGGTCATCGACAACCTGCTGACGTCCGGCCTGGAAATCTATCCCGAGAAAGCGGGCGAGCGGCGCTATTTCGAAGAAACGCACGTCTCCGAGCAAATCCTGCGTATCGTCGATGCCTTGCCGTTCGATCCGAACGACTATGTCCAGTTGCCGAAACTGGGCGTGAGCGTTCCGCAGCGCCCTGGCGCCGTAGCGATCTTTCCCCGCGTGGGACTCGACGCCCGGCAGTGGGATTCCGATCGGTTCCGGCAGCTTATCGAACGCTTGGCGGCCTCCCCTCTGATCACCGAAATCAATGTCTATGCAGGAAAGGCCGAAGAGCTCGAGCCGATCCAGGTGCCGCACCATAAGAAGATCAACCTGGGGTGCGGTTTGAAATTCGCCGACCTCCACACATCCTTGTCGGGGAACCAAGTCTGTGTCGGCAACAACAGCTTTGGTGTGCATCTCGCCAGCTATGTCGGATGCCGCACGATCGGCATATACAGCGGCCATGAGTTGCCCCAGCAATGGGGTGCCGGCTTCAACGACGCGAAGGCGATCATGATCGATGCGGCATGTGCGCCGTGTCATTTGCCCGATCGCAAAAGTTGCCCCTTCGATGTCTTCTGCCTGGAGGATATCTCGGTCAACGCGGTGTTCGATCTGGTTCTTGCGGACGTCGCCGGGAAGACCGATACAATTTACCGCTCCGAAATCACCGCGCGCAATCCAGCGAGCGCGGTTCCGGCTCTCATCAACGAGATCAACAAGCTCAAGACCATGCACACGCTCGGCACCGTGCTTCCGGAGCACAAGGTGGCCTTGGCTGCGGCGATCGCGCGCAATTTCCCGGAAAGGATGCGGCAAGGGGCTTCGATGTATGTCGACGTCTCCAATTTCCGGCGCGATGTCGACGTGCTCGATCCCAAGACGCAGTTCGAGTGGGAAGCCGTCAGCGATCTTATACGGACGTTGCGGCGCTCCCTGCCGGCTGGCCATACGGTCGTCCCGATCGCCGCCGATCGGCACGACACCGATTTCTACGAGCAGCCGTTCGAATCGATCGAGGAGATGTCGGCCTCGACGCGCAACGCGCCGGTCGTAGTGCCGTTTGCCGGCGACATTTATCTCGGCGTCGAAAGCTATCTATTTCGAAGCCAGCCGCAGTGGGATCTGATCTATAGCTGGCGCTCACAGGGGGTCTTCACGGCCTTTCTGCTTCCGGAACACGAGCTCGAGATGTGGGGGGCGGCCGCGCCTGACGACGAGCGCGCGGTGCTGTTCGAGACGTTCCTCCGTCAGGCGACGCATTTCGACGAGATCATCATGGCGGGCGCGCCCAGGCCATTGGTAGAGGCGTGGGTCCGCGAGAATGCACCGCCACGTGAGCGTCCGCTGTCGATTCAACGGGTCGATCCGATCGAAGGCAGCATTGCGGCGCAACCGCCAAGAAATGCGCTTGCGGCGGGGGCGGTCGTGCGTCTAGCCGACATCCTGACGGCAAGATCCAGCCCTCGCTCCAATCGCCGGGCCAGCGCAAATGTCGCTGCGGTGGCAAACTAAGGGTTTATCATGGCGACTGTTTCTTCAGGTTCCCCGATCGCCGTTGAGATTGCCGGGACCATCGCGTCGCTCCAAACGGCCTTCACGCCCGAATATTGCAGCGCGATCGATCGGGCCGCCGAGGCGCTAACCGAGGTTCTGCGGCATGGCGGCAAGGTCCTCATCATGGGGAACGGCGGATCGGCCGCCGATGCCCAGCACATCGCGGCGGAACTCGTCGGCCGCTACAAGGTCAAGCGCAAAGCGCTTGCGGCTATAGCGCTCACCACCGACAGTTCGATCCTCACCGCGTGGAGCAACGATTACAACTACGACACGGTGTTCAGCCGTCAGGTCGAGGCCTTGGCGCGGCCTGGCGACATCGTTTGGGGGATCTCGACCTCGGGCAATTCGCGCAATGTGGTTGCAGCATTCGAGAGCGCTCGCGCGATCGGCGCGACAACCTTAGGGATGTTGGGTCGGGACGGCGGCCGGCTGTTGCCGTTGAGCGATGTGGCGATGGTCGTCCCGCTCGCCGCGACCGATCAGATCCAGGCCGCGCATCTGCTGACCTACCATGCGCTCTGCTCGCACCTGGACACCGAATTTCAGTGACGCTTCGCGACGCGATCAGGGATCTGCGCATCATCGTCGTCGGCGACGTGATGCTCGATGAATATTGGTTTGGTGACGTCCAGCGGATTTCGCCGGAGGCGCCGGTGCCGATCGTACGGATCGCACGGTCCGAAGAACGGCCGGGCGGCGCAGCAAACGTAGCGCGCAATATCGTCGCGCTGGGCGCCAGCGCAACGCTCCTTTCGGTTGTCGGTGCGGACAGTGCGGCCGATCGACTGCGTACGGTTCTTACCGAGGCGGGGATCGATCACCGTCTTCAGACCGACCCGCACATCCGCACCACCGTCAAGCTTCGCGTGATCGGGCAGCAGCAGCAGATGTTGCGTATCGATTTCGAGGATGCGCCATCGCGCGAAGTGCTCGACCAGAAGAGAGCGGAGTTCGAACAAAGTCTCGATGCTGCCGACCTGGTCGTGTTCTCCGACTATCGCAAGGGTGCCCTCGAGCATGTCGAGGAACTGATCCGGCGTGTGCGGGCGCGCGGCAAGCCGGTCCTGGTCGACCCCAAGGGCGACGAATATGGTCGGTACACCGGCGCGACCGTGCTCACCCCGAACCGTGCGGAATTTACCGCGGTTGCAGGAAGCTGGAACACCCAGGAGGAGTTCGAAAGCAAGGCGCAGGCTCTACGTCGGCATCTGGAGCTCGACGCCTTGCTCGTGACGATGAGCGAGCAGGGCATGATGCTCGTTCGCGAGGGCTCCGTCCTCCACAGGCCGGCGCAGGCACGCGAGGTGTTCGACGTGTCTGGCGCCGGCGATACCGTTATTGCCGCGCTGGCGGTCATGCTTGCAGCGGGCGCGACATGGGAGCGGACCGTCGATTTCGCCAACGCTGCGGCCGGGATCGTCGTCAGCAAGCTTGGGACGTCGGTCGCAACCTTCGAGGAGGTCGCTTCCGTGTTCGAGGATATCGAGGCTTGGTCGGTGTCCGCATGACGTTCGGGGATAAGATCCTCGCCGGCGACACCTTGACCCGCGCAGTGCGCGATATCGGTAGGCCGCTGGTTTTCACCAATGGCGTGTTCGATCTGCTGCACCGCGGCCATGTGGAATATTTAGCCGATGCCCGGGCCCTCGGCGCGGCCCTCCTTGTCGGCTTGAACAGCGATCTCTCCGCCCGGCTGCTGGGCAAGGGAAGCGATCGCCCTATCAACGGTGAGCGCGATCGCGCCATCATGTTGGCGGCATTGGAAGCGGTGAGCTTCGTCTGCCTCTTCGACGACCGGACCCCGTTGGCGCTGATCGAGCAGGTCCGACCCGATATCTATGTGAAGGGTGGTGATTACGACGTCGCTGCGCTTCCCGAAACTGCGCTTGTCCAATCGTGGGGCGGGCGGGCGCAGGCTATCGCGCTCCGGCCGGGGTATTCGACAACGAAGCTGGTCGAGCGCATCCGCAAGTTCCCGGCGTGATCGCGACCGAGCGGGCGCTCTTCCTCGACCGCGACGGCGTGCTGAATTTCGATTCCGGATATGTCGGGACGATCGACCGCTTCGAGATCATCCCCGGCGTTGCCGACGCGCTCGTGAAGGCGATGCGGCTCGGCTACCGGCTCATCGTCGTTACCAATCAATCGGGGATCGCGCGCGGCTATTATACGGCTGCGGACTATGTCCGCGTGGAACGGCATATGGTGGCGGTGTTCGCCGCGCTGGGCGTCCAATTCACCGGTATCTATCACTGCCCGCATCATCCCGATGGCGTGGTGCCCGACCTGGCGTTTGCCTGCGACTGCCGCAAGCCGGGCCCGGGGTTGCTCCTGCAGGCTTGTGCCGACCATGCAATCGACCCGCTCCGCTCGATCATGGTGGGCGATCGCCCGAGTGATCTGGCGGCGGGCAAAGCGGCAGGGGTCGGCCATCGCTTCCTGATTGGTAAGCCGACGAGCGCGGAAGGTGCGGCGTTCGTTTCCTTGGCGGACCTTATCGATTCGGCCACTTTCGAAGCGATGGCGCGTTCGGCTTGACGCTGCCGTCGCGCGATCGTCGAGCCCCCGCGTGTCTCACTGCAACGGTAGTGAGACCTTGCGGATCTGCTGATTGCGAAAGACGCTGATCACCATCGACCCTTGCCATTGCCGTGCCTTGGCCGTGGCGATCAGAGAAGACGCTGCCGTCACCGCTTGGGCGAGAATGTCTGTCGTGCCCTCGATCGTCAGAATAACGTCCCCTGGCCGCAACCCCGACGTTGCCGCGGCGCTGTCCGGTTTGACGGATAGCACGAGCACCCCGACTTGCTTGGCGAGTCCGGCGGCCGATTGCTCGCCCAACGTGCTGACCGTCTTGACCATCATCCCAGCGAAGGCGCGCGGGGCACCGCGCTGTGCGGGGGCGGGGGCAAGTTCGGGCTTGGGGAATGCGGGGCGTTCCGCGAGCGCGCGCAGTCGCTGCGGACGGACCCCGAAATCGCCCATTGCGATGTTGTGGTATCCAATCCGAATGGCCGGGGACGTCGGACGCACGGCGTAATCGCCCGGTCTCGACGAAATGAACTGGGGATCGCCGGATAGCGAATGCAGATCCGTCTCATTGCTCTGCGCCGTTTTCAGATCGGACGCGGTGACGAACAGATTGAAGTCGACCGCCTTCCCCCAGCGCTTGATGATCACAGGCTGATATCCCGCCATCACGATATTGTGCTCGAAGACATCGTTGCTGTTGGTAAACCACATGTGTGGATGAAAGCTGTTGTTGAGGATGATGTTGTTGCGCGCAGTACGATCGAAGCCCTCGCGGAGCTTCAATCCGCCAGCGAGCAGGAGATTGTCTTCTATCAAATAATTTGTCGAGCCATCATCAAGGTCGATATCCCAGCCGTGATCGGAGCGGAAGCGATTATGGCGCAACACGATTGTCTCGAGCGTATCCAGCCGGACGATCGCCCGGTCGGCGGTCGTGGCACGTTCCATCGCGGGACGATCGCTCTGCCAATAGCGGTCTCGCCCCCAACTGTTGAACGCTCCATGGTCGCTGCTTTCGCGTACCGTGTCGAACACATCGTTGTTGGTGATTCGATGTCCACCCCAATTGCCATCGCCGATATTGATCCCGGCGCGGGGCACGCGATAGATGCTGTTGTGGTCAATTGTGATCCGCGCCGACATCGCGATCTCGACGCCCGCGGACTGCTTTTCGATCGTGCCGACGTCGTGGATCAGATTGTCCTGCGCGATGCTATCCGCCGGATATTGATCTGATCTCGGGCCGGTCGTTCGATCGATATCGGCCCGCAACTGGCCATCAGCGGGGGGAGGGGGGGGCAACCGTACCGCTTGGGGTTCTCCGACAAACGAGATCGCGCTCGCGCCGATTTGATCGATCAGGTTGCGGCGGATCGACACGCCGCGGGCATGCCCGCTAACGACAATCGCATTGCCGCCGAGGTCATGAAACTTGTCGTCTTCGATTCCGATGCGTTCCGCATCGGTAATAAAGAGCGCGCCACCCCGATAGAACCTCCAGTCGGACCGAAGCAGCGGTTCGGTCGATTTGAGGAAGGTCGGCTCGGTCCCGCGAAAGCCGATGCCGGCGATGCGTATGTTATGCGCCGGTGCCCCTGGCGCGCCGACGATCTGGATCAGCGATTCGGCGGTGCTGGCACGGAAGCCAAGGGGCGGAGGCGACGCGTCCCGGACGGGCGGCTTGAAGTAAAGCCAATTTTGCCCGACGTCGTGATACCATTCACCGGGCGCGTCGAGTTCCTCGCGAATGTTTTCGACGAAGCGCTCGGTGATGCTTGGCGAGGTACTTGGGGCGTTCCCAACGGCCGGACCGAGACGAAGCGTGCCATCTGCATTCTTTCCGAGGATCGGAATATGGACACTCCCCCAGCGGCTGCTGTGGAGGGCCTGAACGATCCCGCCGGCAGGGTTCTTCCAGCGCGCGATCCGCTCCGCAGACGTCGCGTCGGCCGATACCCCGCCGAGCGGGAGTTTCGCCGGATCGTAATTTGGATAGCGGGCGCGGGGCAGCAGGCGATCGGCGTACCACAGTCGCTGGAACGGCGCCGTCTCCAAGTGCGCGCGCCAGATACCATCAGGCTGTCGTTCCCATTTTAGGGGAGGAAGGGCCCGTGATCCATCAAACTCGACCTTGGCGCCAGCGATCCCCTCGATCGTGAAGGGATGAGACGCGGTTCCGGACGTTGCCGCGCTCAGCAATAACGGGTGATCCAACGCGTATCGCCCCGACGCGACGCGAATAACGCGAACGTTGTTCACATGGACCGCGTCAATCGCCTGGTAGAGCTCGGCAGATGAATGCACCACGATAGTCGACCCCGTTTCGGTATCTTCCGATAGCGCCGGTCCGGCATAGCAAAAAAGCGTCGATGCCAGCGTGATGAGCAGTGCTGCCGCACATGAACCGAACCGAGTTCTCATATTCAACTGAAAGTCTCCGCGGTGGTTCTTGGCTGTCGCATCAGCCGTCACATCATAAATGCCGCCTGCGGGAGGGGCTGGTGTCTAAATAGAGTGCCTGCTGCGGCATTAATAGGGCTCGCGCGGTGTAACGGGATAGCATGGGCCAGCGCGGTCGGGTTGACGTTCGCACGCGACGGTGCGCGGCGCGTCTGTGCGATGACGATGCGGGCAACCGTTCGCCCCGCGACCGAAGCGCATCCGACCAGCTTTGCAAGCGGTTTTGGACGAATTGCTATGCTGCGCAAAAACGGGCAAGGACCGGTACTTGGCTAAGAGTCTTGACCGTTGGATCTCGGTAGTTGGTAACGTTCTACGACGGGCTGGCCTGCGGAGATTGCCAATGGCCCAAGCCTTGACGTCGAAACCAGTTATGCCGATAGCGGCGCGCGACGCAGCAGATCTAATTGGAGCGGTGCATGCAGGACGTGATTTGGATTGCCGGGCATCGAGGGATGGTGGGCAGCGCCGTTGTCCGCGCTCTGGAAAATGAAGGGCGCAAAGTCCTTACGGTAAGCCGGCAGGAACTCGACCTTAGCGATCAGGACGCCGTTCATGCCTGGGTCAACAAGAATAAGCCGACATCGATCATCTTTTGCGCCGCCAAGGTGGGCGGGATCATGGCGAACGACACGCAGCCAGTCGATTTTCTGTATGACAATTTGTGCATTCAGAACAATGTCATCCACGCCGCGCATAAAGCCGACGTCGATCGTCTGGTCTTTCTGGGATCGTCGTGCATCTATCCAAAGTTCGCCGAGCAGCCGATCAAGGAAACCAGCCTCCTGACGGGTGCGCTCGAACCTACCAACGAATGGTATGCGATCGCCAAAATCGCCGGTATCAAGCTATGCCAAGCCTATATGCGCCAATATGGTCGCAAATACGTCTCAGTCATGCCCTGCAATCTCTATGGGCCTGGCGATAACTTCGATTTGAAAACCAGCCATGTCTTGCCGGCTTTGATCCGCAAGGTTCTCCTGGCAAAAACGCGAGGTGAGGAAACCCTCGAAGTCTGGGGTTCGGGGGCTCCACTGCGCGAATTCATGCATGTCGATGACTTGGCCGCTGGTGTTGTTTTCTGTCACGACAATTATTTTGAATATGAGCATATCAACTGCGGCAGCGAGGCCGAAGTCACCATTCGGCAGTTGGCGGAGACGATCGCCTCGGAGGTCGGGTTTACGGGCAGGCTGGTTTTCGATGCGAGCAAGCCAGATGGCACGCCGCGCAAGGTCATGGACTCGCATCGCCTGCGCGACATGGGATGGTCGCACAAGATCGAGCTGCGCGACGGTATTCGCTCGACGATCGAGTGGTTCCTGAAGAACGCTCCCGCAGCTCAGCAGGTCTGATGGGTCGCGCCCGCGCCGCGCTTCGTCCGGAAGCGCCGCCGGCGCGGCTTCACAACGCCTGGACGCCGCAGAAAGCCGGAAGGCTTGCCCTATAGCGCAGCTTGGCTCGCGCACTTTTCCTGTCGGCATGATACCGCTTTGCTGACCGATATTCGAGGCTTGGCCGGGGCATGACCGTAATTCTGAAACGCGATGCGCTGATCGAAGGCTGGGTGAACGTAACGCGCGTCGAGATGTTGCTGGCTGATGGCGCGATCGTCGAACGTCATGTCGAGGATCACGGCGCGGGTGCCGTCGTGTTGCCCTACGACCCGATCCGGAAGGTCGCATTGCTGATCAGGCAGCCCCGGGCGGCGGTTCTCATCAGTGGGGACGAGCCGCCGTTGGAGGCGATCGCCGGGCGACTGGACGGCTTGGACCCAGAGACCTGCGCGCGGCGCGAGGCGCTGGAAGAGGGTGGCGTGGCTTTGCTTGAACTCGAGTCCGTCGTCCATCTCTGGTCTATGCCATCGATCTCCACCGAACGGCTGCATCTTTTTCTTGCTCCCTACGACACTGCGATGCGTGTCGGTCCGGGCGGGGGGTGTGCCGAAGAGCATGAAAATATTGTGGCGTACGAGATTCCCCTCGCGCAGCTAGCGGTCGACGCCGCCGCCGGTCGGCTGACCGACGCCAAAACGCTGATCCTCGTGCAGGCCCTACAGCTGCGACACGCGGGTGCTTTCTAGCCTCGAGCCGACGCTCCCATCGGCGCCAGACACATTCAGCCACAGGGCAGGCTGCGGGCGAACGTCGTAAGGTGGTTGAAGCGCCGCCTGCTTCGGCGAGGCGGGGTTTTGCGTTCGAGAATTGCGAAGCGGCCGTATGCGATGAGCTCACGGGGGCTGCTCGCGCTGGCGCCTGCCGTGCGAGCTTGGCGCGTGAGCGCAAAGCGTGTCGGCTTTGGAGTTTTGGCTATCAAAAAATCGCGGACGATTGTAGGGCATCGAACGAAGCCGAATGGGAAATCGCGCTATACGTATCGCCAAATAGGCGGCGTGCGGTCGGTGGGGGCGTCGCATTCCGTTTGCAACGGTGTCGCGCCGATCTGCTTACGGATTTACGATCGAAGTGAAGTTGCACCCGTATTTGTACGGGTTTGATATCTCGGGATGGGAAAGTCAAAAATGCTGATTTGTCGACTCGAATGATGGCCGTCCAGCTCCTTCGCCCAGGTCTTGCGTTGATTCCGGACACTTCTTCAATATGCCTGCGTATAGGTTCGGTCGATCAGGTGGGGGCGGGTTACTTGTGAATCGGACGTACTCTTGTCGGTTGGTCGTTGGCGATTGTCGCCCGTCGGAACGCCGGATGCCGATCATCCGGGCATCGACAGGGCGGCCTTATAGGCCCAAGTCGATGGCGTGCGAGCCGAGCGCCACGAACGTAGACCGTGACGCATTTGTATTTTGTTGTTGCCTAAATGCAGTAAAAATAAGTTTTACATATCAATCTATCAAATAATCGCTAATGTGCCTACCGAGGGGGCTCGTGTTTGGCGCTGATTCGACATGCTCGTGATACTTTAATTATTGATAAAATAGAGCTGTAAAATAAGAGCAGTATTGCAGGCGTTAGTCTAATTGACGAAGTTGTCGGTATACTTTTTCGGGGGTTTGCAAGGGGTATAGTGTGCGATTTGCGATTGTAACGCCGACACTTCAATCGGAGATGTATCTGAGCGATACAATTCGTTCTGTTATTTTCCAGTCCGGTGATTTTGATATCAGCTATGTCGTGAGAGACGGCGGGTCGTCGGACGGGACGGCCGGAATAGTGCGGCAGTGGCAAGCTTTCGTAAAGCGATCGCCCGGGCTATTGAACTGCCGCAGCGTGGAATTGCTGTACGAGAGCGGTGCCGACACGGGGATGTACGACGCCTTGAACAAGGGATTCGAGCGCCTATCGGTGAGCGCCCCCGACGCGATGACCTGGATCAATTCGGATGATATGCTGGCTCCCGGAGCCCTTGCAACGGTCGCATCGGCGTTCAATGGTTTGCCTGATGCGGAATTGGTGGGGGGACGGGCTGCCTGGCTCAATGGCGATGGCGAGAACATGGGCGTGGCGCCCGTGATGGGCTTTGCGCGCGCGTTTCTCGCGGCCGGGCTTCACGATGGGCGCAAACGACCCTTTGTTATGCAGGAAGGGACGTTTTGGAAGCGGCGCGTGTGGGAGGAGGTCGGGGGTCTCGACCCGACGCTCAGGCTTGCGGGGGATTGGGATCTCTGGCGGAAGATGGCGCGCACGACGGAGTATATCGCTCTGGATGCCCTGATCGCGTACCACCGGCGGCGGCCGGGCCAATTGTCCGAAAACATCACCAAATATCACGTCGAAATCGATGCGGTGCTCGATCGAAGCGGGCGCGCCGATTATGAAGCCCTAGCTGAGGGCTATGAAAGCGACGGTCAGTCGGCGCCCGCGGAGAGCCGTCCGCAGCCCGTGATGGCGCCTGTCGGCAAATATCGGCCGGACTTGCGAAACTGGACGAAGATCATGTCGCTCGTCGGGCAGGGCCCGGCACCGCGACTGTACAGCGATGGCGGCGCGGCGACGGCCTTGCGCGGGCGGGTGGTGGACGGGATGGGGGCGCCTGAGGGGCCCTTTCCCGAATTCGACCTTCCCAGTGGCGTGCGATGGGTCCAGGCGGGTGAGGCGACGGTCGCCTTCGAGGTAAGCGACCCCGGCAGGTATCTCGTGCGTTTGCAGTGTCGGTCGATCTATGATCAAACGAACGTGCGCATTCGGTCGCACGGCAGGCTTCTTTACGAGGCGACAATACCGGCGAGCTTGGAGAGCCAGAGCCACGAGCTCCTCTTTCCTGTCGTCTTCGAGCGTGGTAGGAACGACCTTGCGATCCTTCCCGAGCACCCGCTTGCAAGTCCCGACCTGCGGCTTTTGTATATCGATGTGCTCGCATGGCATGTCGATGGGCCTGCTTCCGCCTCCGCGTTTTCTGCAGATTCCAACGCGAATCGCAGTGCGAATGATGGCGAATGGCGGGCCAATGTCTCGGCTGGCGCGCGTTTCGAGTCCGGCAACGAAGGGGGGGGCGGTCTCGAAATATTCAGTGATCGTACAGGTCCCCGGACCATACAACTTCAGATATTGCGGAATTCTACCGGGGCGCGTGATTTTCGAGCTACGATCTCTGGAATGACGTCAGGATGGACCAAGGCGATCGACGCGGGGAATGAGGCCGCTCTGACCGTTGCTTTCGAAGGATTTTTTTTCGCCGGGCGTACTGTCATGCGGATCGAAGCAAGAGATGTAGCAGGATCGGACGATTTTTCGGTCAAAGACATCGCCTTTACTGATCAATAGGATAACCATAGGAGATCTTAATGCGGGTTTGCTTTGTAGACCACAGCTATCATAATAAGACGCGGTCAACACAGTTCGTGTTCAACGCTCTCAAAAAGATCAGCGAAAAAGTAGACGAATTTCCGATTTTTCCGGGCGTTTCTCTGGCTGACGAGGATGCGCTCGTTGAGGAATTGGCGCAATCGGATTACGATCACTACGTTTTTTTCCAAACGGAAGACATTGCAAACCGCCTAATTGATCTCGATCTGGGCAGGTTTACGATCATTCCTATGTACGACGGCGCGGTTGGTCGATCTGACGCTTTTTGGCAACAGTTCCTCGGCGCCCAGTTTATTTCGTTTTCTCGGACGTTGCATGAGCAATTGACTGAGCTCGAATGCAACTCGGCGTATTTCCAATATATTCCCCCGATCGATCCCAGCGCAACCGAACGGTCCACGATAAATCGGCGTGATGCGTTCTTCTGGGAACGTCGGCCGGACTCGCCGCTAAACCTCTTGCTTGTCGAATCGCTGTGCCAGCAATTGGGCGTTAGCGCGCTCCATGTGCATTTAGCGCCCGACCCTGTCGAGAAGCACATTATTACGCCGCCTGCGTCGGAGCCGGGCAGCTCCGGCGCAGCGATGACGTATTCGACGTCGACTTGGTTCAAGGATCACAAGGAATACGCTTCGATCTCGGGGCTTCCGCTTTTCTTCTTCGCGCCGCGCGTGCGCGAAGGTATCGGCATGGCCACCTTGGAGGCGATGTCGCGCGGGCAGATCGTCGTAGCCCCGGACGTGCCGACCATGAACGAATATCTGTCCCATGGGGTCAGCGGCATCCTTTACGACATAGGCGACCCGAAGATCGAGACGAAGTTCTCGGACGCCGACCTCGTAAGCATCAGTCGCGGAGCAATTCGCAAAGCGCGGTCGGTGCGCGCGGAATGGGATCACGATCAGGACAGATTCGAGAGCTATCTCTCGAATGACGGTCGGCGGTGGAGCACGCCGGACTTCTCGAGCCATTTCGTGAACAAGTTGCGTCGGGCCGCGAGCGCAAGACGATGGGGTTAAGCCCCGCCTTGTGCGATCGGAACGATCACGGAGTCCTGCGCTAATGAAGTTTAGTATTGTAACCGTTGCTCTCAATGCAGCGGATGATCTCCCGTTGACTATTGAAAGCGTGCTGCAGCAATCGTTCAAGGACTATGAATATATCGTCATCGATGGCGGCAGCTGGGACGACACGCCTGCGGTTCTGGCTCCTTACAAGGACTCGATATCGCGCGTCGTCAGGATCGAGGATGCAGGTATTTTCGCTGCTATGAACGATGCTTTGGAGTTCTGCAGCGGAGACTACGTCCTGTTCCTTAATGCCAAAGACAGATTCTACTCGTCCGAGGTGCTATCGACGATCGCCGCGGCGATGCGCGACGATGCGGACGTGGTATTCGGCGACCATGTGTACGTAAACGGACGTCGCCACCATCTTCATAAGGCGGCGCGCTTCGATCTCACGTTCCACGCCTTGGAGGCCGGCGATGTCGACCATCGCTGGCATAGCCGGATACCGGGCCATCAGGCAACGTTCACCCGCATTTCGCTATTGCGCAGGCTGCGCTATGATACGCGTCTCGAGATCTGCGCGGATCACGACTTCATGTTTCGCGCCTTTGCGCAGGGCGCCTCGTTCCAACATATCGACGAAACGGTTTGTCATTATATGGCAGGCGGCTTTTCGGCACTGCGAAGCGAGCGGCTCCGGCAGGAGTTTTCACGGACCTATCGCAAATTCTCGCGCAAGCCGGCCGTCGTCGACCGCTTGTTCTACGGCGAATCGCTCTCTCCGTTTGCCCGGCATACACCGAAGACCGGGCTTCCGCTGACTGGTGTTGGGTCAAGCGAAGGGCCGTACCCCGATCTGGGCATTCCTACGCAGATATCGTGGTGCAGCGGCAAGGGCTTTGAATTCGTCTCGCCGAATGACGCCGAGTCCATCGGCTGTTCTATTGGTCTTTTCAACGTATTTCCAGACCAAACGGTGATTATCAGGTGTGGCGAACAAGACTTGGCCGAATTCGCGATCCCGTTGGGATACGCGAGCTTTGACGTCGGATTTCTGACTGCGGTTCCGCCGTCGTCGCACATCCTCGTCTCCACGTCGCGACGCGGTCGGCTCTCGCCCGGGGATGATCGTTTTGTCTCGGTGGCGCTTGGGCCGTTGACCTTTAACAGGCTTCCGAATCCCGGACTGGGAAACAGCTATGACGCCGCTTTGGGTGTGGGTAGCTATCGCGTTAAGGAATTGGGGCCTGATTTTGAAGCGATGTTTCTCACGTCGGGATGGGGAGATGTTAATGGAGATCATGTCCGCTCGCTAGGGTCGGCATCGATCATCGCGCTGCGCGTGCAAAAGCAAGTCTCCGAAATTTCCCTGCAGCTGAGCGGGGATCCCCATCTCAATTCGGAGATGCGCGGCGTGATTTTGCGCATCAATGGCGTGCGCCACGATAGCGTCATGCTCGAGGCTGTCGCCACGACGACACGTTTCAAGATACCGCCCGCAGCATCTTCGTCGACCGATCGTGTGGTCGTTATCAGGCTCGAGCCGCTGTTGACGGACACGCTGTCTCTCGAGAGTCGCGAGCCTGGCGTTTGCCTTTTCGCAATCGACTTGACGTAAGCGCTGCGTCGAACTGCGGGGCCCTGTAGCCGGGCTTCGCCGCTAACTGCGATGCTCGGTCGAAATGGTTCAAGCCGGGGGCACCTTTCGACCGAGCCGAAGCTGTGAGCGTCTATGCGAAAAGGCGGGCTGGCGGGAGCCATGGCCTCTAGCGACTCAGCGCCCGCTCTGAGGTAACCGTCCGATTGTTACCGCGGTGTTCGATCCTTGAAGCGTACGGCGAGCTCAGGGTCATCGACGAAAGCGTCAAGGAAGTCGCGCCAGGTCTGGGTCGTGAGACGAGCGTCTCTGAGCATGTCCGTCAGCTCTTCCACGCCGTGATCAGTTAGCCCGGTGATGGCCTCGTCGGGACCGGTGTAGACGCTGATGATGGCGCCGTAGGTCAGGTTGTCGTCATTCGAAACGATGGCTTCCAGCAACTCCACGTCCTCGCCGAGTATCCTGGCTACATAGTCGAGCGTGCTGATGGACGTGACCGTGGGCATCAGGCGGCCAGTGCTTGCGGGACGGTCAGCGGTGCCCAATTCCAGGGCAGCAATTCATCGATCCTGTTGATCTTGTGATCGTGGATGCGATTGAGCAGGTCGGCGATGTAGGCTTGGGGATCGAGGCCATTCATCTTGCCGCTTTCGATGAGCGTCATGGCGCGCGCGAGGGTTTCGGCGCCGGCCTCGGAGCTGGCGAATAACCAATTCTTCTTGCCCAGGCATATCGGCCTGACAGCGCGCTCGGCGGCGTTGTTGTCGAGGGCGACACGCCCATCATCGAGGAACAGGCTGAACGCGTGCCAGCGGCCCAGGCCATAGCGAAAGGCCTTCGCCAGGTCCCCCTTGGTCGAGATACGGGTGAGCTGCTGCTCGGCCCAGCTATGCAAAGCCTCGAGCTTCGGTCGGCTCAGTTGCTGGCGCACGGCGCGGCGGACGTCGGCAAGCTTACCCGCGATCTTGCGCTCGATGTCGTAGAGTTGCCCGATACGCTCGAGCGCCTCGTGTGCGATCTCGGACTTTTGCGAGGTCCAGATGTCATGAAAATCGCGTCGCCAGTGCGCAGCAGGCCGCTTCCCGGAAGCGCGCTTTTCCATCCGCGCCGGGTTCGTAGAGCTTCGCATAGCCTTTGTAGGCGTCGGCCTGAAGGATACCGCTCGCATTGCCCAGATGCGCCAACAGATGCTCCGCCTTCCAGTTGGAAGCATAACGGTAGACGACCCCAGGCGGCGCGGTGCCGGCCCAGGGGCACTGATCACAGACATAGCCCCAGATCCGGCCTTGTATCACACCCTTACCGATACGTTTGGCGCGTCGTTCCGGAGCAAGTACGCGGATGGGTGTGTCGTCGGCGTGCAGGATGTCGCTGCCCAGGACCGATGCCTCGATCCGGTCGATTACGGGCTCCAGGATCCGCATCGAGCGGCCACACCAATCGGCAAGCGTGCTGCGTGGGATGTCGACGCCCATGCGCGCGAGGATTTCGTTTTGCCGGTACAGCGGCAAATGGTCGTCGAACTTGGAGACCAGCACGTACGCCAGGAGACTTCCTCCGGCCATGCTGCCAGGGATCGGTCGGCTCGGGGCTGGCGCCTGGACCATCTTCTCGCAGCAACGGCAGGACTTCTTCGGGCGGGCGACCTCGATGACCTTGAGCTTTGCCGTGATCATCTCGAGGATCTCGCTCACGTCTTCGCCGACGAGACGCAGGCGGCCCCCGCAATCCGGACACGTGCTACCGGGGTCGAGCTCGTGGCGTTCGCGCGGCGTATCTGCCGAGACGCGCGGGCGCCGGGTCGGACGCGGCGTGGAACTGGTGTCGGCAGAGGCGGCCACGGCTTGCGGTTCAGGATCGTTCTGGTCGCTTGTCACGAGGCCGTGTTGCGCGACGGAGACGAGCACGTCTTCGAGCGCGAGCTCGAGTTGCTCGATCTCGCGTCTGATCTTCTCGGAGGATTTGCCGAAGGCCTGCTTCCTGAGCTTGGCGATCTGCAAACGGAGTGCCTGGACGACCAGGTCATGAGCGCGCAGCGTCGTCGTCAGCTTCGCGTTCTCGGCATGCAACTGGGCTATCATCGCCTTGAGGAGCGCCGGGTCCTCGGGAAGATCGGATGCCGCGTTCAGCATGGCCTTTCTTAAGGGAAAACGTCCAAAAAGTCCAGAAAAGCAGGCGCTTCAAGGAAGAAAAGTTACCCCGCGCTTACCGGCGCCGCACCCTAGTTCGGGCGCCTCCAGTCGATGCCTTCCCACAGCATCGCGAGTTGGGCCGATGTCAGTCGCGCCGTCCCGTCAGCCGCAGAGGGCCAGACAAAACGGCCTCGCTCGAGGATCTTGTAATAGAGGCAAAATCCCTGGCCATCCCAGTAAAGCAGCTTCAGCCTGTCACCGCGCCGTCCTCGAAAGGCGAATACGGCACCACTGGCCGGCTTCTGTCGCAGCACGGTCTGGGCAAGCATCGCGAGCCCCGAAATCCCTTTGCGCATGTCAGTGACGCCGCAGGCGAGATACACCCTGACGCCGTTCCTGGGTCCGATCATGCAGCTTCCACAGACCGGATGAGCCGGGTCAGAGCAGCAGCATCGATGCCGCAATCGAAACGAAGGCGCCGGCCCTGCGCGAGACACAGCTCGACCATCAAAGGCGAGACCACCCGGTCCTCGGGCACTGGTTCCGCGCTCAGCATGGGCGCCCCGATGTCGACCGGCAGAAAGGTCGGTTCGGCCGGCGCAGGCAACAGCCCTCGCTTCCTGAACTGGTGACGCCATTGATAGATCTGGCTCCGGGACACATCGTAGCGCCGCGCAACACGCCCCAACGTCTCGCCGTTCACCCCCACGGCGGCGACGATCTCAAGCCTCTCCCCGTTGCTCCACCGGCGACGCCGTTCCCGGCCCAATATCTCCACCGCCGTCCCTCGCTCTGGCTCAGGACGTCCATAACGACGTCCTTATGGACGTCCCTTACGCGCTCAAACCACCTCCAGGCAGGCGGCCTCAATCGGTCGGTTACGCTCTGAGGAAGGCCGCACCCCCTGCGGTCAGGGTGATCGCCCGTCGCGCGAACCCGCCATTTGGCGGACCGTGGCAATAACAACCGCGTCGCGCGGTCGCAAAAAGCGCCGACACCCCCGCATTTCACCGTTTCGACGCAGCAATCCCGATTGGCTCGGCTGGATAGACTTCGTCTCCCACCTGCCCGGGGCGGCCGGTTTCTACCCTTGCCGCGTGTCGTTCTTTACCACAGCATCGATCGCCACCAGCCGCGCGAGCAGCGGCTCGAGCTGGTCGAGCGGCCAGCTGTTCGGACCATCCGACAGCGCCTGGTCGGGATCGGGATGCGTCTCAAGAAACAGCCCCGCCACCCCCGCCGCGACCGCGGCGCGCGCGAGCACGGGCACGAACTCGCGCTGGCCGCCTGAGCGATCGCCTTGCCCGCCGGGGAGTTGCACGGAGTGCGTCGCGTCGAACACCACCGGACAGCCAGTCTGCGCCAGGATCGGCAGGCTGCGCATGTCCGAGACGAGGTTGTTGTAGCCAAAGCTCACACCGCGTTCGCACACCATGATGGCGCCGTCCGACACGCCCGCGCGCGTAGCGGCGGCGCGCGCCTTGGCGACGACGTGGGTCATGTCGCCTGGCGCCATGAACTGACCCTTCTTGATGTTGACCGGCTTGCCGCACGCCGCGACCGTCGCGATGAAATCGGTCTGGCGCGCAAGGAAGGCCGGCGTCTGCAGCACATCGACCACCTCGGCTACCATCTTGACCTGATCCTCGGTATGCACGTCGGTCAGCACCGGAAGCCCGGTTTCGGCACGGACCTTTTCAAGGATGCGCAGGCCTTCCTCGATCCCGGGACCGCGGAACGAGGTGCCCGAGCTGCGGTTCGCCTTGTCGAATGAGCTCTTGTAGATCAGCAGCACGCCGAGCCGATCGGCGACGGCGCGCAGCTGCGTCGCGACCGTCAGTGCGTGCGTCTCGCTCTCGATCACACACGGGCCCGCGATGAAGAATATCCGCTCGTTCGGGCCGACTTTTTGACCGCACAACTGCATGCTTACGTTCTCTCTGGTAGTTTTGCCCCTATGGCCTTTTGCGTAAGGGGGTGCCTATAAGCGACCTGCGCTCGAGCAGCGACCGAAGTCAATTGGATACCGATCATGGTTTCCATGCCGGCCGTAAAGGCCCGGCCGAAGGGGTTTTTATGAAGGCGATCGCAGCCACGAGCTCACAACATCCTGGTTTGCTCTCGGCCCTACGGACCACCAGAATCCAGATGGTGGCGCTCCAGGCGCTCGCGCAGGCGCTCAACGAAGCGCCGCTTCGTGACCGGTTCCTCCAGGCGGTCGATACGATCGCCGCGAATACGGGGCGGCTCGTCGTGACGGGCATGGGCAAAAGCGGGATCGTCGCGCGCAAGATCGCCGCGACGATGCGATCGACGGGGACGCCGTCACTGTTCCTGCATCCGAGCGAAGCAAGTCATGGCGACCTCGGCATGATCAGCCGTGAGGATATCGTCTTCGCGATCAGCTGGTCGGGCGAGACCACCGAGCTTGGCGACATCATCGCCTATTGCCGCCGATTCGGCGTCCGCCTGATCGTTGCGACTGCCCATCCCGACAGCACCGCCGGGCGCGTGGCCGATATTTGCCTCACCTTGCCGCATGTGCGCGAGGCCTGCCCCAACGAGCTCGCGCCGACCTCGTCGACCACGGTGCAGGTCGTGCTCGGCGACGCGCTGGCGGTCGCGTTGATCGAGCGGCGTGGCTTCACGAGTTCGGACTTCCTGGCGTTCCATCCAGGCGGCCGACTCGGCGCGCGGCTTGCGACGACCGCGCAGTTGATGGCCAAGGGCGAGGACATACCCGTCGTCAAGGTCGGGGCGAGCTTGATCGAGGCGACGATCGAAATGAGCCGGAAGCGCTGCGGCTGCACCGCGGTGGTCGACGAAGACGGGCGATTGCTCGGCGTGTTTACCGACGGCGATTTGCGGCGCGCGGTCAGTGGCGATCATATGAAGGCCGACATTCGCGACCATATGACGCTCGAGCCGATCACTGTTGGTCCCGAGTTGCTCGCTTCGGAGGCGCTGCGCCTCCTTAACGAAAAGGCGGTGTCGGTGCTGTTCGTCGTCAGTGGCGAGAAGCTCGTCGGGTTGCTCCACCTGCACGAGATCCTGCGTGCGGGCGTTGCCTGACGCGGCGATGCCCGATCTCATTGTGATCCCTGCGCGGTACGGCTCGCAACGCCTGCCGGGCAAGCCGCTGATCCCGATCGCGGGCCAGACACTCTTGTCGCGCGTCGTCACCGTCGCGCGCGAGGGAGCACGGCGGGCCGGGAATGCTGCAGTGGTCGTCGCGACCGACGATTCCCGCATTCTCGATCATGCGCGGTCGCTCGGCTGCGATGCGGTGCTGACCGACAGCGCGATCAGTTCGGGGTCGGGCCGGGCCTGGGCCGCGGCGTGCGACCGTGCGCCCGAGATCGTCGTCAATTTGCAGGGCGACGCGCCGTTCGTCGACCCCGCGCTGATCGCCGCGCTGATCGCCGCGTTGCGCGACTCGACCGGCGCGGTCGCGACGCCGGTGGTGCAGCTCGACTGGGCCGCGCTCGATGCGATGCGCGCGCACAAGCAAAGCTCGCCGTTCAGCGGCACGACCTGCGTGCGCGATGCGGCTGGGCGCGCGCTGTGGTTCTCCAAGACGGTCCTTCCCGCGATGCGCAACGAGGCGCGGCTCCGCGAGACCGACGCCCTGTCGCCGGTGTTCCGCCATATCGGGCTGTATGCCTATCGCTTCGACGCATTGCGCGCCTTCGAGGCGACGCCGCCGACGCCGTACGAGCAGCTCGAGGGGCTCGAACAGTTGCGCTTCCTCGAATCGGGGGTCGAGATTCGCACCGTCGCGGTCGATCCGCCGCGCCATGCCATGTCGGGAATCGACACCCCGGCCGATGTGGCGATGGCCGAGCGGCTGATCGCGCAATTCGGCGAGCCCGAGCGCGCATGGCGCTGAGCGTCACGATCGTCCGACACGGCGACACGTTCGATGCCGGCGTCGCGCCGCGCCGGATCGGCGCGCGGACCGATCTCCCGCTCGTCGCGAGCGGGCGCGCGCAGGCGCAGACGCTGGGTGCGGCCTTCGCCGCGGCAGGGCAGGCCTTCGATCGCGCGCTGACCGCGCCGCTGGCGCGCAGCCGTGAGACGCTCGCTCTGATCCTCGCCGCGCAATCCGCCCCGCCGCCGGTCGAGACCGCCGACTGGTTGAACGAGATCGACCATGGTCCCGACGAGGACATGCCCGAAGATGCGGTGGTCGCGCGGATCGGCGCGGCGGCGATCGCGGCGTGGGATCAGCAGGCGCAAGCCCCCGATGGCTGGACCGTCGATGCCGCGCAGCGGGTCGCTGGATGGAATGCGCTCTGGGCGTCGGGCTCGGGAAATGTCCTGCTCGTCACGAGCAACGGCGCGGCGCGCTTTGCGCTGCTGTCGGATCCGACGCTGCGCGCACAGGCCGCCGCGCTGCCGACGTTGAAGCTGCGGACCGGCGCGTTCGGCACGATCGTCCGCGAACAGGGCCGATTGCGATTGCACGACTGGAACCGTCGCTCGTGAGCTTTCGCCCGGCCGCACGGGCACTTGCATCGCGCAAGGGATTGCTGGACAGCGACGCGATGCGCCTTCCCTTGCTTCGTTTTCCGGCATTTCCGGGCGCAGCGGCTCTCGTCATCGATCCGACGGGCGCTGCGCGCGCACCCGCAATCGCGCCGGAAACCACCGCAGCATTGTTTGCCGCGATCCGCGCGGCGCGTGTCGGCGGGACATTCTGGGCGCCGCCGAGCACGATCCGCGACGCCCGGACGATCGTCCGGATTGGGACGAGCGCCGATATCGATAGCGTGCCGGCGACGCACGCGCAGGACGCCCTGTGGCCGATGTCGGCGCGCTTGGCCCGCAGCGCCGATGTGCGGTCGCGGATCGATGCGGCGCGGATCGTCGAGGGCGAGATCGATCCGTGGTCGGTGCTCGACGGCAGCGCGCTGCTGGTCGCGCATGGCGATGACGAATGGGTCGCGCTGGCGGCGATTGCGGGCAACCCGGTCGAGCTGCTCTCGGCGGGGCGCTTCGGGGCCCCCGGCGACGATGCCGCGACGCTCGAAGCGCGCGCGGCAGAGGAGCTTGCACACACCGCCTATCTCGACCCGTTCACCGGCCAAAGCGCGGACAGCGGCGCGATGATCGCCTGGCTCGGCGATCTGCGGGCGAGCTTCGCGGCGAACCGCGGACTCGTCGCGGCATGCGGCTTCAGCTGGTGGAAACGCCATGAGATCGCGCGTTTCCTATGGACTCCCGCGCACCCTTTGCGCTTCTTCTGGTCCGAACGGCGCGCGATCGCCTATGCCGCACGGCATAGCGGCGCGATCGCGGTCTGGCCGTCGCGGGTATCGGCGGGGTTGGCAGCGGCGGCGGCCGCGCGCGGGGTCGCGCTCGTCCGGGTCGAGGACGGGTTCGTGCGCTCGGTCGGGCTGGGGAGCAATCTCGTCCCCCCCTCGTCGGTCGCGGTCGATCGGCTCGGTATCCATTACGATCCGACGCGGGCGAGCGATCTCGAGCTACTGCTCGCCGAAGGCGCGTTCCCGCCCGGCTTGCTCGAGCGTGCCGAACGGCTGCGCGCGACGATCCTCGCTGCCGGGATCAGCAAATATGGTGGCGACGCAGCGCACGCCTTTCCCGAACGCGCCGCGGGCAAGCGGCTGGTGCTGGTCGCGGGGCAGGTCGAGGACGACCAGTCGGTGCTGCTCGGCGGGGCAGGGCTGACGAGCAATCTCGAAGTGCTGCGCCGCGCGCGCGCGCTCGAGCCCGATGCCGAAATCTGGTTTCGCCCGCACCCCGATGTCGATGCCGGGCACCGCAAGGGCGCGGTCCGCGATGACGATGCGTTGCGCCATGCCGACCGGATCGTCCGCGGCGGGACGATGGCGCGGCTGCTCGACCTGGTCGATGCGGTCCATATCCTGACCTCGCTCACCGGGTTCGAGGCGTTGCTGCGCGGGCGGGCGGTGACGTGCCACGGCGTGCCGTTCTACGCCGGCTGGGGCCTGACGCGCGATCTCGCGCCGATCCCCGATCGGCGGCGGCGGCTGCTGACGTTGGCGGAACTCGTGGCCGCGGTCTTGATTGTGTATCCGCGCTATCTCGATCCGGTGACGGGACTGCCCTGCCCGCCCGAGGTGCTGATCGCGCGCATGGCGAGCGGCAACGCAACGAACCGATTGGCCTGGGTGACAAGGTTGAAGCAAGTGCAAGGACGGTTGACGATGGGGTGGTCATGACGACGGGCGAGGTCATTCTCGACGTCTCGCGGCTGCTGTCGCGCGCGCGGCATCAGACCCCATCGGGCGTCGATCGCGTCGAGATGGCGTATGCGCGCGGGCTGCAGGCGCGGCTGGGCGAGCGGCTCGGCTTTGCCGCGGTGCATCCGTTCGGCAATTACGGGCGACTGTCGCGCGCGCGAACGCTCGCCTTTCTCGACGTGACCGAGGCGCGCTGGGCGAGCGCGCGTGGCAAGGGCGGGCCGCGGCCGATCTCCGAAGTGATGCCGACGCTGCTCAACCTGCTGCCGACGCGGCCGCGGCCCGGCCCCAACAGCGTCTATGTCCAATCGTCGCCGCATCATTTGACGAAGCCCGAGCTGGTGAAGCGGATCCTCGCGCACGAACAGGCGCGCTTCCTGTGTTTCGTGCATGATCTGATTCCGATCGAATATCCTGAATATGCCCGCCCCGACGGTGCGCGGCTCCACCAGAAGCGGGTCGAGACGATCACGCGCTTCGCGGACGGCGTCATCGTCAATTCGGTGTCGACCGCCAAGTCGCTCAAGCCGTGGCTGGTCGCGGCGGGCCGGTCGGTCGATGTCCGCGTCGCGCTGCTCGGCACCGAGGATATCGCGCGCGTGGCGCCGTCCGCGCCGCCGGCGACCGCGGAACGGCCCTATTTCCTCTGCCTCGGCACGATCGAGCCGCGCAAGAACCATCTTCTGCTGCTCAATCTGTGGCGCGCGATGGCGCACCAGATCGACCCGGCGGCGATCCCGCGGCTGGTGATCGTCGGGCGCCGCGGGTGGGAGAATGAGCAGGTCGTCGACATGCTCGAGCGCTGCCCCGGGCTCGAGGGCCATGTCGAGGAACTCAACGGCTGTTCGGACGAGCGGATGCATGCGTTGCTGCGCGGCGCGCGCGCGCTGGTGCTGCCGTCGTTTGCCGAAGGCTATGGCATGCCCGTGGCGGAAGCGCTGTCGGTCGGCACGCCGGTGATCTGCAGCGATCTGCCCGCGCTGCACGAAGCCGGCGGCGCGGCGCCCGATTTTCTCGATCCGCTCGACGGGCTTGGCTGGGAGGCGGCGATCCTCGACCATGCGCGCGCCGGGCCGATATATCACGCGCAACTCGAGCGGATGCGCGGCTGGCATCCGCCGACCTGGCACGACCATATCTCGATTCTGTGCGACGCGATCGAGGCGCTGCAAAGCTAGCGGCGGGATCGCACCGGGCGGCGGAGCGTTGGTCGGCGCGAAGGAGTCCGCGCATGCCCGATCTCGATAGCCCGCACGACAGCAATACGCCCGCCACCGCCAACCGCGCGGTGCGGATCACGCGCTTCGGTGGCCCCAAGGTGATCGCGGTCGCCGAGATCGACACGCCGTACCCTGCGCCCGACGAAGTGCTCGTCCGTGTTCATGCCGCAAGCGTCAATCCGGTCGATTGGAAGACTGCCGAGGGCAAATATCCACCGGTCGGCGCCGACAAGCTGCCGATCGTGCTCGGGCGCGATCTGGCGGGTACGATCGCGCAGGTCGAGGGCGCGGACTGGAGCGTCGGCGACCGCGTCTTTGCGTTCATCGGGCAGGATCGCGGCGCGCAGAGCGACTTCGTCTGCGTCAAAACGAGCGAACTCGTCGCGATGCCCGACGGGATCGATTTCGATGCCGCCGCCGGATCGGCGCTTGCGGTGATGACCGCGTGGCAGGGCCTGTTCGATCATGGCGGGCTCACCGCCGGGCAGCGCGTGCTGATCCATGGCGGCGCGGGCGGTGTCGGCCATATGGCGGTCCAGCTCGCGCGCTGGAAGGGCGCGACGGTGTTCGCGACCGCATCCGAGCGTGACCTCGATTTCGTTCGCGGCCTCGGCGCCGATACGGTGATCGATTACAAGAATCAGCGGTTCGAGGACATCGCGACCGATCTCGACATGGTGTTCGATACGCAGGGCGGCGAGACGCAGGCGCGCTCGTTCGGCGTCATCCGCGAAGGCGGAATCCTGGTCTCGACGCTCGAGCCCGACGCGGCCAAGGCGGCGGAGCACAAGGTGCGCATCGAGCCACGCTGGCATGCCGAGCCAGATGCCGCCACGCTCGGCCAAGTCGCCGATCTGCTCGCCTCGGACGAGCTCCAGGTCACGGTCGCGAAGACCTTCCCGCTCGACCAGGTCCGCGCGGCGCACGCCTTTGCACAAGACGAGCATCCGCGCGGCAAGGTCGTGCTGCGCCTCGCCTGACGCGGGGCGGGCTCAGCCGAGCCCGCGCCCGAGCACCCGCGTCAGCCGCGCCGAGAACGCCCGTGGATCGACCGGCAGTTCGCCATCTGCGATCCGCGCTTCGTCGAACAGCAGATGCGCGGCATCCTCGCGCAGCGCCGGATCGGCCCCCTCGGCGCCGAGCTTCTCGATAAGCGGGTGGCGCGGGTTGATCTCGAGCACCGGCTTGGCGGTCGTCTCGAGCCGGCCGGCACCTGCCAGCAGCTTCTCGAGCTGACGGTCCATCCCGTTTTCGGGTGCGACCAAGCAGACCGCGCTTTCGGTCAGGCGCTCGGACACGCGCACGTCGGACACCGCATCACCGAGCGTCGTCTTCACGAAGGCGATGAAGTCGTTGACCGTCTCCGATGCGGCCGGTGTCGGCTCTGTGCCTTCGGGCAAGGCGATCAGGCTGAGATCGGCGAGCCCCTGCGTAACCGACTTGAACGGCTTGCCGTCGAAATCCATGCCAGCCGCTGCCCAGAAGCTGTCGACATGGTCGCTCAGCAGCAGCACTTCGATCCCGCGCGCGCGGAATCCTTCGAGCTGCGGCGACGAGGCGAGCCGGTCGAGATCGGGCCCGAGCGCGTAATAGACCGCGGTCTGGTTGTCCTTGAGGTCGGCGGCATAGTCCTTGAGCGAGCGCCACGCGCCGTTCGAGGTCGTCGTCTTGAAGCGCGCCAGGCCGAGCAGCGCGTCGCGGCGGCTGTAATCCTCGTACAACCCTTCCTTGAGCACCGCACCGAACGTGTCCCACAGCGTGAGATAGCGCTCGGTGTCGTTCGCGGCGAGCTTGTCGAGCTCGCTCAGCACTCGGTTCGATACGCTCTTCTGGATCGCCGCGAGCACCGGGCTGTCCTGGATCATCTCGCGCGACACGTTGAGCGGCAGGTCGCTCGAATCGACGAGGCCACGCACGAAGCGCAGATAGCGCGGCAGGATCTCGGCCTCGTCGGTGATGAACACCCGGCGGACATAGAGCTTCATCCGCCCGGCGCGATCGGGGTCGAACAGGTCGAACGGCTTGGTCTCGGGGATGAAGGCGAGCACGGTATATTCGTGCATCCCTTCGGCGCGGTAATGCAGCGTCAGCGCGGGCGCATCGAACTGGCCGGCCACGCTGCGATAGAAATCGGTATAGTCTTCCGGGCTGATCTCGGCCTTGGGCTTGGTCCACAAAGCGGCGCCGTCAGCGATCTGCTTAGGCTCGGCGTCGGGTGCGTCCTCGAGGAAGATCGGCACGGGGACATGGCCCGACTGCGCCTTGATCGTCCGCTCGATCGTGAAGGCGTCGGTATAGCCGGTCGCGTCTTCCTTGAGGTGGAGCAGCACGCGGGTACCGCGCGCAGGCGCTTCAGCGATGTCGACGGGTTCGATCGTATAGGTGCCCTGGCCGTCCGATAACCACAGGGCCGCGGTATCGGCGCCGGCGCGGCGCGAGGTCACCTCGACCTGATCGGCGACCATGAACGCCGAATAGAAGCCGACGCCGAACTGGCCGATCAACTGGCTGCCCTCGGCATCCTTCGCGCCGGCAATTCGGTCCATGAACGCCTTGGTGCCCGAACGCGCGATCGTGCCGAGCGCTTCGCCGAGCTCGTCCTCGCTCATGCCGATGCCATTGTCCTCGATCGTCAGGCGACGCGCCTCGGCGTCGAGCGTGACGGTGATGCGCGGCTGGCCGTCGTCGCCGAGCAGGCTCGCGTTGCTGAGCCCTTCGTAGCGCAATTTCTCGCACGCATCGGCGGCGTTCGAGATCAATTCGCGCAGGAAGACGTCTTTGTCCGAATAGACCGAGTGCACCATCATATGCAGCAGCTTGGCGACATCGGCTTCGAAGGAACGCGGGGTGGTGGTGGTCGTCGTCATGGGGTCCACGGTCTCTCGGGTTGATGATGCCCCGGACATGGACGCAGCGCGGAGGGGTTTCAAGATCGCGCGCCCGGACGGCCGTGTGGGGCAGCGCGCCGCGGCGTCGGCAATCCCCAGCAGCGAATGTGCGGAGCGCGCGCTGGATTTCCCGATAGCGCTACCATAGGATGTCGACGCATCATTTTTGCCGACGTCAGAGCGGCCTATGCAGGAGAGACCCATGACCGCGCGCCCGGATTTGTTCGCCCGTCCAATTGGCGGGAGTAGCCTGCTCGCAGTGGCGGCGCTGCTCGCCGTCACGCCGGTCGCGGCGCCGGCGCAATCCGTCCCGCCGGCACCGGCCGCCTCGACGCCACCACCCGGCGTGATCGAGACTGGCCACCGCGACGCCCCGCTCGGTGCGATCACGCGCTTCCCCGGCGACGGCAACGGCGCGGTCAAGACCGGCCGCTATCGCAACCTCTTCGCCGAGCAGCTCGGCGTCTCCGAAGCGCAGACCAAGGCGAAGATCGACGCGGTGTTCCACCAGCTGTTCTATGGCGACGGGCAGGAGCAGCGGATCTATTTCGAGAGCGGCGCGAACGCCAACGGCCCACTCGCTTATGTCACCGACTGGGCGAACAACGACGCGCGCAGCGAGGGGATGAGCTACGGCATGATGATCGCCGTCCAGCTCGGCCACAAGCGCGAGTTCGACGCTTTGTGGAACTGGTCGAAGACGCACATGCTGATCACCGATCCGAAGAACCCCTCGGTCGGCTATTTCGCCTGGTCGATGGGCACCGACGGATCGCCGCGCTCGGTCGGCGCCGCGCCCGACGGCGAGGAATTCTACGCGATGGCGCTGTATTTCGCCGCGCGGCGCTGGGGCAACGGGCAGGGGATCTACAACTATCAGGCCGAGGGCGACACGATCCTGCGCGGGATGCGGCATCATCCGGTGCTGACCGGCACCTCGCCGTTCCGCATCCATCCCGCGGATCCGCCCTTCGTCATGCCCGACGCGCCGTGGCCGAGCATCAACAACCGCGCGATGGCGGCGCAGGCGGCGAAGGACGGGACGCCGTGGCCGCCCTATCGCCCCAACAACCGGCCGCGTACCGCAAGCGTTGGCCCGATGGTCGACGAGGCGCATGCGATGGTGCGCTTCGTCGCCGAGACCAGTGTCGACGGCACCGACGCGTCCTATCATCTGCCCGCCTTCTACGAGCTGTGGTCGCGCTGGGGGCCGGTCGAGGATCGCGCCTTCTGGGCGAAGGCGGCCGATGTCAGCCGCGATCTGTTCGTGCGCGTCACCAACCCGCGTACCGGCCTCGCGCCCGATCGCAGCCATTTCGATGGCACGACGATGCTGACGCGCGAGGGGACGCCCGATCCGTTCGGCTATGACAGCTGGCGCACCGCGAGCAACTGGTCGGTCGATTACAGCTGGTGGGGCAAGGATGCGCGTCAGCGCGCGCTGAGCGACCGCATCCAGGGGTTTCTGGCGGGGGAGGGGATCGACCGCTTCGCCGATCGCTACACGCTCGACGGCAAGGCGCTATCGACGCGGCATTCGCCGGGGATGGTCGCGGCGACCGCGGTCGCCGGGTTCGCGGCGACGCCGGGGCCGAACTCGAAGGCGTTCCTGCAGGCGCTGTGGGATATGCCGGTGCCGACCGGCGAACAGCGCTATTTCGACGGGATGCTCCAGTTGTTCAGCCTGTTGCATTGCAGCGGCAATTTCCGCGTGATCGACGGGCCTGACGCAGCGGTACGGGGGTAGCACAGCCTCCAGCCGTCACCCCGGGCTCGTCCCGGGGGCCACCGGGATGCCGATCCTGCCTGCGAAGATCGTGCGGCACGGTGGACCCCGGCACAAGGCCGGGGTGACGAGGGGGAGTGAACGACTACCGGACCGCCAGCTCGAACGGCCCGGCCGGGAGCTTGGCGTCGTCGATCAGATTGACCACCGGGAAATCAGCCCAGGCATAGCGCACGCGCGTCACCGGGCGGCCGTCGCCCGCCAGCGTCACGCGGTCACCCGCCACGCTGGCCGCGGCATAGCGGCACGAGCCCGCATCCGCCCCGCACAGCTCGAAGCCGATCGCCTGGTTCGCACTGCGCATGTGGAGCGCGCCGGTAACGCCTCCGAAGGTCACCGTGACGCCACCGCCCGCATCGCGCGCCGCGCCGGTCACGCTCGGCCCGGAGGCGGATCCGCTACCGCCATACGCCAGCACGTCCATCGCGCGCGCAAGCCGCCGCCCGACCTCGTGCTTCTCGCCGGGATGGATGTCGAGCGGGTCGCCGAGGTCGATCGCGAGCGCGACCGCTGTGTGGCCGTCTTCCTGCGCGACGCGCCGCTGGTCGTCGCGCACGCGCGCCCAGCCGCTTTCGCTCGGGGTCGTCGCGGGCGTGCCGAAGCCGGCGAGCGAGACGAGCGCGAAGGGCAATTTCGGCACGCCGAACTGGCCGCGCCACTCGGCCATCATCGCTTTCATCCGATCGGCATAGCCTGGAATGTCGGTATCCGATTCACCCTGATACCAGGCGACGCCCGCCAACTTGGTCTGGCCGAGCGGAGCGATCATCGCATTGTAGATCGTGCCCGCGCCGGTAATCTCGTCCCACGGCACGCGCGGCGAGGTGCCCGTGACACGCTTGGCGACCGCATAGCGCCAGCCCTCGGCGATCGGGACGACGCTGCCGTCCGCAAACGTCAGCTTCATCGCCTCGGCCGGGCCGGGCATCCCCCCGGTCGAATAGGCATTCTCGACATTGACGGTGATGACGTTGCGCCCGGCAACGAAGGTGCCGGTCGGCACGGTATAGAGCCGCGCGTCCCAGCCGCCGCGACCGCCGACGGGCTTGCCGTTGATCCATGTCTGGTCGGCATCGTCGATCGCGCCGATCGCGATCGTCGCCATCTGGCGCGCCTGCTCCGCGCTGAGCGTGACGCTCGTTTGATACCACAGCATCCCGAGATAGGATTGCAGCGCGGGGACGCCCCAATTCTCGTAGAAATCGATCTTCGGCACGGGCTTCCAGTCGAGCGCGGCGTTCGGCTGCCAGGGCTCGCGCCCGGCCGCGTCGCCGGTCTTGTCGCGCCACCAGCGCTCCCAGGTCGCGCTCGCGGTGCGCGAAGCCGCGGCAGGATCCCGCGCGTACAGCTTGAGCAAATCGGCCTGTGCCCCGCGCCCGGCGGCACGCTGCGCATCTTCGCCCATCCACGCGGCGATCTGCGACCCGCCCCAGCTCGAATGGATCGCGCCGATCGGCACCTTCGCGGTCTTGCGCAGCTCCTGCACCATGTAGAAGCACGCCGCCGAGAAACCGCCGACGGTCTTGGGGCCGGCCGCGGCCCAGGCGGGCATCTGCGCGAACCCGTCGCGCGGGGTCAGCGCGGTCACTTTCGCGATGGTCACCAGCCGCAACTGGTCGTCGGCGGGCGGCATGATCGCGCCGCCGGCATCCTGCGCGCGCTCGACTGCGAGTTCCATATTGCTCTGGCCCGAGCAGAGGAACACGTCGCCGACCAGCACATCGTGGAGCGGGGTGGTGCCGCTCGGCGCCATCACCAGCATATCATAGGGGCCGCCCGCAGCGAGCGGCGGCAGCGTGACACGGAAGCGCCCGTCACGCTCCGCGCGCGTCTGCGCCGATTTCCCCGCGAGGACGACGGTCACCGGTTCGCCCGGCACGGCCTCGCCCGTTACCACGATCGGCTGGCCGCGTTGCACGACGGCATGGTCGCCGAGCAGCCCCCCGACCTTGGGCGCCGACAGCGCGGCACTCGCGGTGGCGGCGAGCAGCACAGCGGTCGTGCCGCGCAGTGCCATGCGGCGACCCGGTACCCGCATGGCGCGCCCAGCCGTAATCCTTGTCCGTCGCATCGCGATCCCCTCCAGAGCCGATCGCATTCAGGCGTTCGACGTCCGTTGACGCCGCGGCTTCGCGATTATAGTCAGACAATAGAATCAAAAACGCAAGGCCCCGTGAGGGCCGTGCCGAGGGGATGGGGGAATGCGAATCATGGCGACGACCACCCGACCCGATCGGCCGATGCACCCGCTTTTTGATACCGCTGCGCTTCTCGACCGCCCGTCGTTCGGCACCGTGCCGACAGCCGTTCCCGCCTCGCTCCAAAGGAAAACCCGATGACCCGCCGCGCCGGATTTGCGATCTCTCTCGCCACGCTGCTGCTCGCCTCGAGCGCGGCAGTCGCCCAGGATGCCGCCAGCGACGCGACCGCGTCCGCCACGGTCCATGCCGACCGCCCCGGCCCGGTGATGAGCCGCCACGTCTTTGGCCAGTTCGCCGAGCATCTCGGCCACGGCATCTATGGCGGCATCTGGGTTGGCGAGGGGTCGAAGATCCCCAACGACCATGGCTATCGCCGCGACGTGATCGCGGCGTTGCGCGCGATCAAGGTGCCGACGGTGCGCTGGCCCGGCGGCTGCTTCGCCGACGAATATCACTGGCGTGACGGCGTCGGACCGCGGAGCAAGCGTCCGGTCAAGATCAACACCAATTGGGGCGGGGTCAACGAGGACAACGCCTTCGGCACGCCCGAATTCATGGGCTTTGTCGAGCGGCTCGGCGCCGAGGCCTATGTCTCGGCCAATGTCGGCAGCGCACCACCGAGCGAGACCGCGCAGTGGGTCGAATATATGACCTCGCCCAACGGCTCGACGCTTGCGAAGGAGCGCGCCGCGGACGGCCATCCCGGGCCGTTCAAGGTGCCCTATCTCGGCATCGGCAACGAACTGTGGGGCTGCGGCGGCAACATGCGCGCCGAATATGCTGCGGACCTGACCAACCGCTATGCGACCTTCGCCAAATCGGGTTCGGGCAAGATGCTCAAGATCGCCAGCGGGCCGAGCGATTCGAACTATGAATGGACCGACACGCTGATGCGCCTGTCGGGCAAGAATATCGATGGCCTGTCGCTGCATTATTACACGCGCCCGCGCGACGTGCAGTGGAACGACAAGGGCGCCGCGCTCGGCTTCCCCGAGAGCGAATGGGCGAGCACCATGGCGCACACGCTCCAGATGGAGGAGTTCGTCACCAAGCATTCGGCGATCATGGACAAATACGATCCCGCCAAGAAGGTGTGGCTGGTCGTCGACGAATGGGGCACGTGGTACGATCCCGCGCCGGGCAGCAACCCCGGCTTCCTCGTGCAGCAGAACAGCGTCCGCGACGCGGTGGTCGCCGGGCTCAACCTCAACATCTTCGCACACCATGCCGACCGCGTGAAGATGGCGGCGATCGCGCAGATGGTGAACGTGCTCCAGGCGATGCTGCTCACCGACGGCGCCAAGATGATCAAGACGCCGACCTATTGGGTATTCGACCTCTATCTGCCGTGGATGGACGCGACGACCTTGCCGATCGAGGTCAAGTCGCCCTGGTATCACAAGGATGCGGTCGCGGTGCCGGCGATCAGCGCATCGGCGGTGCGCGATACCGCGGGGCAGGTGCATGTCGCTTTGGTCAATCTCGATCCCAATCGGTCGATCCCGCTGTCGGTGGCGCTCGCCGGGGTCAGCGCGACCAGCGTTACGGGCCGGATCGTCACCGGCGCGACGATGGACGCGCACAACACCTTCGAGCAGCCCGATGTGGTCAAGCCCGTCGCGTTCACTGCGGCACAGGTCGCGGGGGGCACGCTGACCGCGACGATCCCTGCCAAGTCGGTGGTGGTGCTCGACCTGCGCTGATCGAAATACGGGCGTCACCGGCGCTGGGTCGCCGGTGACGCATGTTCTGGAGGAGACGGGTATGCGCGCGAAGGTCCATGCCCTGCTGGCGAGCGCGGCGGTGCTGGTCTCCGCCGCGCCCGTGCCCGACGCGCTCGCGCCGTTGCCGGTCGCGGTGCAGGTCGATGCCGACCGCGTGGTCGCGCCGCTGCCGCCGATCTGGCGCTTCTTTGGCGCCGACGAACCCAATTACGCGACCCAGCCCGATGGCGCCAAACTGCTGCTCGAACTTGGGCAGTTGCGCCCCGACGCGGTCTATTTCCGCGCGCACAATCTGCTGACGAGCGGCGATGGCACCGCTGATTTCAAATGGGGCAGCACCAACGTCTATACCGAGCGCGACGGCAAGCCGGTCTATGACTGGCACGTGGTCGACGGTATCCTCGACGCCTATCGCGCACGCGGGCTGCACCCCTATCTCGAGATCGGCTTCATGCCGCGGGCGCTGTCGTCGGCGCCCGCAGGTGTGCCGTATCGCCGGCCGTGGAGCGCCGACGGCCCCAAGGGCAACGGCACCGGCGGCTGGAACTATCCGCCGCGTGATTACACGAAGTGGGCCGAACTGGTCTATCAATGGACCCGGCACAATGTCGAACGCTACGGCCGCGCCGAGGTCGAGCGCTGGTATTTCGAGGTGTGGAACGAGCCCAATTTGGATTTCTACTGGTCGGGCGATCCGCAGGAATTCTATCGAATGCACGACGTGGCGATCGACGCGGTGCGCCGCGCGCTGCCGAGCGCGCGCGTCGGCGGACCCGATGTGGCGGGGGCGGGCGACGCGTTCATGGACGGTTTCCTCAACCATGTGACCGGCGGCACCAATTACGCGACGGGCAAGACCGGCACGCCGACCGATTTCGTCTCGTTCCACGCCAAGGGCCAGCCGAGCGTGGTCGATGGGCATGTTCGCATGGGGATCGCCAACCAGCTGCAGACCGCCGACGCGGGCTTCGCCAAGATCGCCGCTGTACCCGCGCTGGCGCATACGCCGATCGTAATCGGCGAGAATGATCCCGAGGGCTGCGCGGCATGCCCTGGACCGGCCAACGCCTATCGCAACGGCACGCTCTACGCGAGCTACACCGCCGCGAGCTATGCGCGGTTATGGGCGCTCGCGCGGCGGCGCGACGTGCGGCTCGAGGGGGCGCTGTCCTGGTCGTTCACCTTTGTCGGGCAGCCATGGTTCGCCGGCTATCGCCAGCTGGCGAGCAACGGCGTCGATCTGGCGGTGCTCAACGTGCTGCGGCTCTTCGCGCGGCTGGGCGAGACGCAGGTCGCCGCAAGCAGCGACGGCGAGATCGCGCTCGACCGGATCGTGCGCGACGGGGTGCGCGGGAGCCCGGATGTTGGTGTGCTCGCGACGCGGACGGCGGGCGGCAAGCTCGCGGTATTGCTGTGGAACTATCATGACGACGACGTGCCCGGCCCCGCGGCGGCGGTGCATCTGACGCTTGCCGGCAAGCATGGTGCCGTCGCACGGCTGTGGCGCGTCGATGCGCGCCACGCCAATGCCTTCGGCGCGTGGCAGGCGATGGGCAGCCCGGCGCGGCCGACCGCCGATCAGGTCGCGCGGTTGCAGATGGCCTCGCGACTAGTGGCCGAGCCGCTGGCGGTGGGCGCGGACGGCATCGACGTCACCATCCCGCGCCAGGGTGTCGCGCTGATTGAGCTCGAGCGCTAACCCCGACGAGGTGCGAGCGGCGTCACGCCGGACTTGATCCGGGGTCCGTGCGAGACGCCCGCTATTCGCAAGCGCCTCGCATGGATGCCGGATCAAGTCCGGCATGACGGGGTTAGGGGCCTTAGAGCGGTACCGACGCCGTGCGCGTCGTCGTGAACTTCGCCGATTGCACCGGCACGCCGCTATCCGGCTGCCCCGAACCGACGGTCACCCGATACTGCCCCGCCATCACTTGGCGCGTCCCATCGATCGCCACCGCGCTGAGATCGCGCGGTGACAGGTCGAAGGTGACCGCGCGATGCTCGCCCGGCTTGAGCGTCACGCGCTGATAGCCGCGCAGCGCAACGCGCGGCACGCCGGGCTGGTCGGGGAAGTTGAGATAGAGCTGCACCACCTCGTCGCCCGAACGCTGGCCGGTGTTGCTGACCTCGGTCGTCACGCGCAGCCCCGTCTCGACGCCACCCGCAGCGGGCGTGACGGTCAGCGGCGCATAGGCGAAGCTCGTGAAGCTCAGCCCGTAGCCGAACGGATAGACCGGCTTGCCGGTGAAGTAGCGATAGGTGCGCCCGGTCATCGCATAATCGTTGAACGGCGGCAGCTCGGCGACGCTGCGATAGAAGGTGAGGGGGAGACGCCCACCTGGATCGGACTTGCCGGTCAGCACGTTCGCCACCGCTTGCCCGCCCGACTGGCCGGGATACCAGGCCTCGACGATCGCCGCGGCATTGTCCTTCGCCCAGGCCAGATTGATCGGGCTGCCGTTCATCGCGATCACGATCAGCGGCTTGCCCGTCGCCTCGGCGCGCTCGAGCATCGCCTGCTGTTCGGCGGGCAGGTCGAGCGAGGTCTTGTCGCCGCCCTTGAAGCCGGGGATGTCGGTGCCGGTCTCCTCGGCCTCCATGTCGGAGGTCAGGCCGACCACCGCGACGAGCACGTCGGCCTTGGCCGCCGCTGCCGTAAGATCCGCTTCGGGCTGCGCCGAGATCAGCTTCCACACCAGATCAGTATTGCCGAAGCCGCGCGCGGTCGACACCACCCGCAGGCGATAGCGATGGCCCTGTTCGAGCGTGACGGTCTGGAGCGAGGGCAGCGGCCCGCGATGGTCGCCGCCGACATCGAGGAAAGTCTTGCCGTCGATCTCGAGCAGACCGCTGCCGCCAAGCCCGAGCCGGTAGCTGCCGGTGACCGGCGGCACGAGGAAGCCGGTCCATTCGGTGCGGTGATAGTCGTTGACGTTCGGCAGATCGAACGCGCGCGACGCGACGTCGATCTCGGTCCGCGTCACGACGGGCCGCGCCTGATAGGTCAGCGCAGCCTGGATCGCGCGGTCGGTGCCCGGCGCGAAGGGCAGCTTCGGCGGCGTGACCGGGTTGAAATAGCGCGCGAGCAGACCCGGCTTGCCATCGGGCGTGAGCAAGGCGCTGCCCGGCACGCGGTCGCCATCGGTGATCGACTCGCCGAACGGCACCAGCGTTACCGCGCCCGCGCCCGCTGCAAGGCGCAGCCCCTCGACCACCGAGACCGGTGGCGCCGACTGGGTCGAGGAATAATTGCCGCGCAGCACGCGCGTCGCATCGCCGAGCGGCCCGATCACGGCGATCTTGGCGCCGGCGCGCAGCGGCAGCACGCCGTCATTCTTGAGCAGCACCAGGCTCTTCTCGGCCGCCTGCAGCGCGAGCGCCATATGGTCGGGCGTCAGGATCGCGCGCGCGGGTACGACCGCGGGCGCACCCGCCGCGCCGGGCAGATCGCCATTGCGGATCCGCGCCGAGAACAGCCGTACCAGCGTGCGGTCGATATCGCCCTGCGAGATCAGATTGCGCTTGAGCGCCTCGCCGAAGCGATCGGGCAGGCCGCCGATATCGCCGATCGTCTGCGTGTGGCATTCATTGTCGACCCCCGCCTTCATCGCCGCGGCGACTGCGGTCGCCTGGTCGGGGGCGTATTTGTGGTTGTCGGCAATGTCCTTCACCGCGTCGCAATCCGACACGACATAGCCGGTGAAGCCCCACGCCCCGCGCAAATGATCCTTGAGCAGCAGGTCGTTGGCGCAGGCCGGCTGGCCGCCGATCCGGTTGTAGGCGCACATGATCGAGCCTGCGCGGCCCTCGACGATCGCGGCGCGGAAGGCGGGGAGGTAGGTGTCCTCGAGATCGTGCGGCGAGACATAGACGTTGGCTTCATGCCGCGTCGATTCGGGGCCGCTGTGAACCGCGAAATGCTTCGGCGTGGAGATCACCTCGGGCAGATCGGGGTTCGGCCCCTGCATGCCCGTCACGAAAGCGACCCCGGTGCGCGCGCTCAGATAGGGATCCTCGCCATAGGTTTCCTGCCCGCGGCCCCAGCGCGGATCGCGGAAGATGTTGATGTTGGGCGACCAGGTATCGAGCCCGGTGCCGATCCGGCCGAGCTTGCCCGTCTGCCGCCCGATCGTATGGAGCGCGCGTACCTCGCTGCTGATCGCGCCGGCGACCTGATGCACCAGCGGCGCGTCGAAGCTTGCGGCAAGGCCGATCGGCTCGGGGAAGTTGGTCGTCGGCACCGCGCCGATCGCGCCGTGGAGCGACTCGGTCCACCAATTGTAAGCCGGGATGTTGAGCCGCGGGATCGCCGGCGCGACGTTGAGCAATTGCGGCAGCTTCTCCGCGGTGGTCATCCGCGCGACGATCGCGCTCGCCAGACGATCGGCCTCCGCGCGCACCGCGCTCGGCGGGGCGGGCGCAACCTGCGCCTGGGCCGCCACCGCGGCGAGGCTCACGCCGACGAGCAAGGTCCGTGCGGCAAAGGAGAAGGGCGATGTCATGGCATACCTCGGGTCGAAGGAAAGGAGCGCGCGCGGGGACAGATCAAATCGCGGGGAGGCCGCGTTCGACGATCTTGCGGATGAGATCGCGGTGGCGCGGCAGGCCAGCGCGCAGGCGTTCGGTCTGGCTCGCCGCCTCGCGCCGCGCCTGCTCGGCAAGCCGGGTATCGCCGGCGATCGCGTCGCGCGCGACCTCGGTCTGGAAGCCCATGCCGTAGAGCACGTATTGATAGCTCGCCGCGGGGAAGACCTCTTCCACCCGGTCGAACTCGTCGTGGAACCACGGCGGTTGGTATTTCCACAGCGTCAGCAGATCGCGCAGCCGGTCGGGGATGCTTTCCGCCCGCACATTGTCGCGCCAGAAGTCGCTGTCGGTGCGCTTGGTCAGCACGTAGTGCAGCTTGAGGAAATCGATGATCCGCCCCCAGCGATAGTGCGTCGTCGCGTTGAAGCGCGCGGCGAGGATGTCCATCACTTCGCGGCATACCGGCATCTGCTCGGCGATCAGCTTGGCCGACAGCTCGATCAGCACGATCGCCGACGCCTCGAGCGGTTCGAGAAAGCCCGCGGCGAGACCGACCGCGACGCAATTGTTCTTCCAGAAGGTTTCGCGGTGCCCGGCGCGGATCGCCAGCTTGCGCACCGGCAGGTCGCGCCCCGCTGGGCCGAGATAGGCGCGCAATTCCTGCTCGGCCGCGTCGTCGGAGATATGGCTGCTCGAAAAGACGTGGCCCACGCCGCGCCGCGTCGGCAAACCGATGTCCCAGATCCAGCCCGACGATTGTGCGGTCGAGATGGTGTGCGACGCGATCGGGTCTTCGGGGTCGGCATAGGGAATCTGCACCGCGAGTGCAGTGTCGCAGAACAGCGTGTCGCTGCAGCTCTTGAACGGCACGCCGAGCGTCTTGCCGATCAGTAGCGCGGCAAAGCCGGTGCAGTCGACGAACAGGTCGCCGGGGATTTCGCCCGCCTGTTCGGTGACGACGCTCAGGATATCGCCATTCTCGGCCTGCGTCGCATGCTGGACGTCGGCGAGGACGTGGTGGACGCCGAGCTTCTCGCAGCAATGCCGCTGCAGGAAGCCGGCGAATTTGCCCGCATCGAGGTGATAGGCGTAATTGGCGACCGCCTCGAACTCGGGGGTCGCGATCGTCTTCGGGGCGAGCCCGTCGTCGCACAGCCGCCCTTGCGGGGAAACGGTGTCGCAAAAGCTCTGGCCGTCGCCGCCGGCGAGCCAATGTTCGGCGAGGTTCACGCGGGCAAAGCCCTGCGGCAGCATCAAGGGGTGATAATAGCCCTCATCGGGCTCACCCGTCGTCCAGCGTGCGAAGCGTGCACCCTGCTTGAACGACGCGTTGCATTCGCGGAAGAAATCGCTCTCGGAGACGCCGATCTTGGACAGCGTTGCGCGCAGCGTTGGCCAGGTGCCCTCGCCGACGCCGATGATCGGCGTGTTGGGGGATTCGACCAAGGTGACGGTGAAGCCGGCCGGCATCCGGCCCTGATGGCGCGCGGCGATGATTCCGGCGGTCAGCCAGCCGGCGGTGCCGCCACCGACGATCACGATATTCTGGATGCTCTGCATCGCGCCCGATTACCAAAAAAACGGGGGCGCCGATATGGCGCCCCCGAGGGGGAGGGGGTCAGAAGCGGTAGCGGGCACCGGCGAGATAGCGCCGGCCATAGTCGAACACGTCGAGCAGCTGGTTGTCGAAGCGGCCGTGCGTGCTTTGCTGGTTGTTGTTGACGTTCTGGACTTCGCCAAACACGCTGAAATGCTTGTTGATGTCATAGCTCGAGGACAGATCGAGCTGGAGGCTCGAATTGACGAAGGTCGGCTCGGCACCGAACTGGCCGGTGTTCTGGTTCTGCCCGAACTGGAGCAGATACTTGTCGCGCCAGTTCAGCGCGGCGCGGAACTGGAACCCGTGCTTGTCATAGAAACCAACGAAGTTCGCCGAATTCGCCAGACCCGTTACCGCAAAGCCGGTCTGCGAGATGTTGGTCGGATCGTACGGCTTGTTGGTATCGACGAAGGTGGCGTTGGCGGTGAAGCCGAAGCCGCTTTCGCCGAACACCTGCTGCCACGCCACTTCGACGCCGCGTACCGTCGCATCGGGTCCGTTGACCTGCTGCGTCACCGCAAAGCTGGCGAGCTGCCCCGTGGTCGGATCGACCACGCCGTTGATCGCCTGGCGCGTCACGCCGCCGACGATGAAGTTGCTGACGTTCTTCACGAAGAAGTCGACCGACAGATACGAGTTGCGCTTGTAATACCATTCGGCTGCGATGTCGAAATTGTCCGACAGATACGGCTTGAGGTTGGGGTTGCCGCCGCTCGCCGTCAGCGCGTTGACGCGCTGGCCGCTGCCGACGTTGAGCACCGGCGACAGCAGGTTCAGCGCCGGGCGCGTCAGCGTGCGCGACGCGTCGAAGCGCAGCTGCAGCCGATCGGTGACTTCAAGCCGCGCATCGAGCGTCGGGAGCAGATAGGAATAGTTGCTCTTGCTCGTCACCGCCTGGACCGGGGTGTAGCTCGACACCGTCAGCAGCGTCGGATCGGCGCTGCTCGTGCTGAGCACCAACGGCTGACGCCCCTGGCCGACCGAGGTCAGATGGGTGTTCTCGTTGCGCACGCCCGCGTTGAAGTGGAACGGCATGCTGCCGATATTGGCAGTGAAGTTGACGCTCATATAGAGCGACCAGGTCTTCTCGCGAACGTCCTGGATGCTGCCGGGATCGACCTGCTCGTCGAAGGCGCCGGTGAAGCCAGTCACGCCCGAATAGTTATAGCCCGGGATGTTCTTGGTCTGCGGGTTGCCGAGGCTGGTCAGATAGTTCTGATACGCGATCGGGCTGAACATGACGAGCGACGGCGGCAACGATCCCTTGAAGCCGGGGATGAAGTTGTTGGTCGAGATCGAGCCCTGATACAGGCTGCTCGGCAGCGGCGCGATGCCACCACCCTGCGCCGATGGGGTGCCGTAGCCGGCATAGGCCTGCCAGTAATTGTTGGTGAAGGTGCTCTGGTTGCTCAACTGGAAGCGGTCTTCGATATATTGGCCGCCGGCCTTGATCGTCAGATTGTCCTGATGCCAGGTCGCGTTGAAGCGCGCCTGCTTGAGCGTATCGGTGTTGCGCTGGGTCTGGTTGACCGTGACGTGCGAGCCGATCAGCGCCGGGTTGGTGAAGTTCGCAGCACTTCCATTGGGACCGTAAGCGGTGAGCACCGGAATGGCATTGCTGCTGTTGCCGAGGATCTGCAGTCCGGTCGTCGTGCCGAGCGCGCCGCCATAGCCGATATCGCCATTCTGGCTGCCGATATTGCCGTCGGGGTTACGCCAGCTCTGCGCGTAGTTGAGATCGCCCTCGAGCGTCAGATGCTCGTTCGCATCCCATTTGATATTGCCGCCGAGCGCGTTGGTCTGCAGCACTTCGGTGTTGATCGCCGAGGTGAAATCGGTCGGCGAGCCGGTCTGCGTGAAGTTGGTCGCCTGGCCGTTCTTGTCGAGCTCGACATTGCGCAGCGAGCCCTGATTGAACCACACGCCGAAGCCGTAAATGTCGGTGACGACCTTCTGCCGCGAGAAATTGTCGTCGATCGTGACCATCACGTCTTCCGACGGGTGCCATTGCAGCGCGATGCGCCCGTCATAGCGCTCGTCCTTGGTGCGATCCTGCTCGTAGACGAACTGCTGCGGGAACCAGCCGACGACGGTCTGGCGTTGCGACGCCGGCGCACCCGCAGTCGAGGTCGGCGCGCAGGTCGTGGCGGTGCTGCCCTTCAGCTGGCACGGCGCATAATAGCCGCCCGACCAGCCATTGACGCCGACGCGGTTGCTGTCGGTGTCGCGGCGCGTGTAAATGAAGTCGGCGAGCACGCCGAGCGTGCCGTTGGCGAAGGTGTCGCTGAGCAGCACGCCGCCGGTCGGGACGACCTTGCCCGAGCGATCCTGGATCGAACCCGCGATGCTCGTCGCCAGACGGAAGCCGGGATGATCGAAGGGTTTCGGGAATTCGACATTGACCGTCGCACCGATCGAGCTCGCGGTGAGCGCGACGTCGGGGGTCTTGAGCACGCTCAGCCGACCGATGAAATCCGAGCCGACGGTCGAGAAGTCGATCTGGCGTCCGCCGGTAGCGGTCGAGATGCGGCGGCCGTCGTACAGCGTCGTGTTGAAATCGCCGCCGAAGCCGCGAACCGTGATGCCGGTCGCTTCGCCGCGTGCGCCCGAGCGCTGGATCGAGACGCCGGGGAGGCGCTGCAGCGATGCCGCGACGTTGGAATCAGGGAATTTGCCGATATCCTCGGACGAGATCGCATCGACCACGCCGGTCGCGTTGCGCTTGATGTCGAGGTTGCGCTGGAGCGAGCCGCGCAGGCCGGTGACGATGATGTCCTGCGACGTGTCGTCGATCGTATTCGAAGCAGCGGCGTCCTGCGGCGTCGTGGTCTGGCTCGCCGTGATCGCAGGAGCGGTGGCCGGGGCGGCTTGGGCGGTCTGGCTGTCCTGCGCTGCAGCCGGATCGGCGAGCGCAAGGGCGAACAGGCTGGAAGCGCCAACGAGAAGCAGCTTGCGCTGCCGGGCGGCTGCGGTTCGACGATCGGCGTGTTCGGATCGGTGCATCATAATCCCCTCCTGAAGTGTTTTCTAATATTCTACCCTCCGCATCGTTGGCGCAGGGATCGGTCTTCCTTGGTCGAACGACTCTCGTCGGTTCCCCGTGGATACGCACTTTGGTATCGCTACCAGATGCGCAGTGCAAGCCGATTTGTCGGTGTAAACAAAAAATCGTATCGCGCCCTTGGCCGGAGCCGGTTCGACCGCCTATGCCGAGCACAAAGCCATGGCATATGGCGGATCGATTTCGGGAGACGGCGGCGGTGGCGAAGCTGGAAATACTCAATGTGCACGACCATGCCGCGCTGCGCGTAGCCCCGCCGATCGCCGGCCAGCGCCACTTCGTGCCGCTCGTCACGAGCGAGTTCGAGGCCGCGGCTTCGCGCTTCCCGATCCTGTTTTCCAAGAATGCCGAGACCGGCGATTTCTATGCCGGCGCGATGCTCGGGTTCAAGCCGGGCGAGAATGTCGTCCACGGTACGCCCGACGCCGGTGCTGCCGACCGACTGAGCGAATTCGTCCGCGAGGGCTTTTTCGTGACCGAAGACGTGATCGTGCTCGATCGTGAACACGCCCGCTTCGCAACCGCTGCCGCAGCGCCGCTGTTCGAGGACGGCGAGCCCGCGCCTGCGTTGAAGCGCATCCAGCGCGCGCTGGCGCAACTCCATGCCGGCGTGCCGCGGACGGCGTCGTTCCTCGAACGGATGCTCGCCGTGAAGCTGGTCGAGCCGATCGACCTGTCGTTCAGCTTCGACGACGGCGAACGCCTCGTGCTCGAAGGGCTCTATACGATCAGCCGCGATGCGCTCGCCGACCTCGACGATACCGCGGTGCTCGCGCTGTTCCGCGCTGGCGATCTCGCGCTCGCGCACGCCGTGATCGGATCGTTGCAGCACGTCGCGCGGCTCGCGCATCTGCGCAACGATCAGCTCGTCGCCGGGTGATGGCACAGGCGGCTTCGCCGGTGCGGACGCTCGATGGCGCGACGCTCGAGCGCGAGCCTTTCGTCGCCGAGGTCGCCAGCAGGTGCGAACCGGTCGTGCTGCGCGGGCTCTGCCGTGACTGGCCCGTTGTCGCGGCGCAGGCCGAGTCGCGCGCGGCGTTGCTCGCCTATCTCGCGCGCTTCGATGCCGGGCGGAGCGCCGAGGCGTTCATCGGCGACCCCGCGATCGGCGGGCGTTACGATTATGCCGACAACCTCGCCGATTTCACCTTTTCGCGCGAGACGCTGGGCTTCGGCGAAGCGCTGCGCCGGATTGCGGATGCCGCCGATACGGCAGGACGCGCGTCGGTCTATATGGGCTCGCTGCCGACCGACAGCCATCTCCCGGGTTTCGCCGCGGAGAACCAGCTCAGCGTCGTGCCCGACGGCGTGCTCCCGCGCATCTGGCTGGGCACGGCGTCGGCGATCGGTTGCCATTACGACACGTTCGACAACATCGCCTGCGTCGTCGCGGGGCAGCGGCGCTTCACGCTCTATCCGCCATCCGCGATCGCCAATCTCTATGTCGGGCCGATCGATCATACGCTGGCGGGGCAGCCGGTGAGCCTTGCCGCCAGCGCCGCGCCGGGCGACCCGCGCTATCCCGATTTCGACGCCATCCGCCACCTGGCGATCACGGTCGATCTGGCACCGGGCGACGCGCTGTATCTGCCCAAATTATGGTGGCATTCGGTCGAGGCGACCGCGCCGTTCAACGTGCTCGTCAATTACTGGTGGGACGGTTTCGCGAGCGGTCCCGACGCGCCCTATACGACGATGCTGCTCGCGATGATCGCGATCGCCGAGCGCCCGCCGGCCGAGCGCGCGGCGTGGCGGGCGTTCTTCGATCATTACGTCTTCCGGCCCGACGGGCACCCGCTCGCGCATCTGCCCGAGACGCAGCATGGCATCCTCGGACCGCTCCGCCAGGGCAATTACGGGCGGATCCGCGCGCTGGTGATGAGGCTGTTGCGCGGCGGTTGACGCGCTGTCGCGATTAGGCTGCGCGGGGAATTGACCCGATCGCGCTTTAGACAGACAAGAAGCGCGATCGGCCACGATGCCGACAGGCGATCCGGGGAGAGTGACGTGCCGACAGGGTATAGCGAGTGGGCGAGGCGCCACCGTCGGTCTATGCTGGCCTGCGCGGTCGCGTTGGCGCTTCCGGCGGCTGCGACGCCGGCGCTGGCGCAGGTCGCGACCCACGTCCCGCCGCCCGTCGCGGGCGCGCGGCCGGTGAGCGTCGAGCGGATCAAGGTCCACGCGCCGAGCATCGTCGGCAATCTCGAAGGCGAATCGGCCGAGCGCGACGTGCTCGTCATCCTCCCGCCGAGCTATGCCGCTACCCCCAAGCGCCGCTACCCGGTGCTCTATGCGCTCCACGGCTATTCGATCGGCGCCGAGCAATGGACCGGCGAGATCCACGTTCCGCAGACGATCGAGGGCGCCTTTGCCACCGGCACGCCCGAGATGATCGTCGTGCTGCCCGATTCGAAGACGCTGCATAACGGCTCGATGTATTCGAGTTCGGTCACCACCGGCGATTTCGAGACTTTCATCGCGCGCGACCTGATCGGCTATGTCGATGCGCATTACCGCACGATCGCCGACCGACGCAGCCGCGGGCTCGCCGGGCATTCGATGGGGGGATACGGCACCGCGCGGATCGGCATGCGCCACCCCGACATGTTCGGCGCGATCTACATGATGAGCCCGTGCTGCCTGTCGGCGCGCGATCCGTCGCAGTTCGATCCCAAGGCCGGCGCCGCGCTCGAGGCGGTGCGCACGCGCGAGGCGGTGGTAGCGCTGCCCTTCTTCTCGCGCGCGCAGTTCGCTAGCGCCGCCGCCTGGTCGCCCAACCCGAAGAACCCGCCTTTCTATCTCGATCTGCCGACCAAGGACGGCGTCGTGCAGACCGACGTGGTCGCGAAATGGGCGGCCAACGCGCCGCTGGCGTTCGTCGATCAATATGTCGGCAATCTCCGCCAATATCGCGCGATCGCGATCGATGTCGGTGATCAGGACGGGCTGAAGGGCGACGCCATCAAGCTGCACGAGGCGCTCGACCGCTACGGGATCGCCAACAACTTCACGGTCTATCCGGGCACGCATACCAGCGATGTCGCGGTCCGCTTCCAGGAATTCGTGATGCCGTTCTTCGGCAAGATGCTCGAGACGAAGGGTACCCGCTGATGCGCCGGATCGTTTTTGCCCTGTTGGCCGGTGCGGCCGCGCTCTACGCCCCGCTCGCTGCGGCCGACCCGCTCGCCCCCACCGGCCAGTGGAGCGCCTACAATGCCGGCGCCGCCAAGCTGCCGCCGATGGGCTGGAGCAGCTGGAACGCCTTCTATGAGGATGTGAGCGAGGAAAAGGTGATGGCCTCCGCGCAGATCATCAAGGATTCGGGGCTCGCGGCGAAAGGCTATCGCTATATCGACGTCGACGATGGCTGGTGGCTCAAGCGCCGCCAGCCCGACGGGCGCCTGATCATCCGCACCACGACCTTTCCGTCGGCAAAGGGGGCAGGGCCGGGCGGCGACACCAGCTTCAAGCCGTTCACCGATCGGCTGCACGCGATGGGCTTCAAGGCCGGAATTTATTCCGACATCGGCCGCAACACCTGTGGGCAGGTGTTCAGCACCGATCCGCTCAACCTGCCCGAAGGCACCGTCGCCGAGCGCGAAGTCGGGCTGTACGGCCATGTCGAGCAGGACATCGCGCTCTATTTCCGCGAATGGGGGTTCGACCTGATCAAGGTCGACGGCTGCGGCGTGCGGGGCCTGTCGGCCACCGAGCCGCGCGTGATCTCCGGGCAATATCGCGCCTTTCCGCCGCTGGTCGATGTCGAGGCGGTCGGTCATAGCGATATCGCCGGGGTGCGCCGCCTGTACGAAGCGGTCGGTCAGGCGTTGCAGCGCGCCAATCCCGACAATGATTATCTCTTCTCGCTCTGCCTGTGGGGCGCGGCCGACGTGCGCGCCTGGGGCAAGGATGTCGCCGGTATCTCGCGCACGAGCGAGGACATTTCGCCCAATTGGTCGCGGATGCTGCACAATTTTGACACCACCGTGCGGCGCGCGCTCTATGCGCATCCCGGCTCGTGGAACGATCCGGACATGCTGTTCGTCGGCACGAAGGAATTCGACGCGGACCATATGAACGAAGCGCGCTCGCATTTCTCGCTCTGGGCGATGGTCAACGCGCCGCTGTTCATCGGCTATGACCTGCGCAAGGCCCCCAAGACGATGATGGACGTGCTCGGCAATGCGCGGATCATCGCGCTCGACCAGGATCCGGCGGGCAACCAGGCGGTGCTGGCGTTCGATACCGACGACGTGCAGATCCTCGTCAAGACACTCGCGAGCGGCGACAAGGCGGTTGCGGTGTTCAACCGCAACGCGACGCCGGTCGATGCCGTGCTGACCGCCGACCAGCTCAAATTCACCGCCGATGGCGAGGTGACGCTCGACGATCTGTGGGACGGCGGCCAGACGCGCTTCCGCAAGGAGACCAAGCTCACGCTCGCGCCGCACCAGACGCTGGTGTTCACCGCGCACGGCACGCGCACGCTCGCGAACGGCCTGTATCTGTCCGAGCAACCGGGCCGGGTGAACCCCGCGGTCGACGGCGTGACCGTTCCCGAACACGATCCGCTGATCCATCGCGGCATCCTGCCGTGGCGGAGCACGCGCGGCGATGGCGACCATCCGCGCTACGGCGGCTGGGGCGGCGCGCAGGCCGACAGCTCGCCTTATGGCGAGACGCTGCAGGTCGCCGGGCGGCGCTTCACCACCGGGATCGGCGCGCTCGCCAATTCGCGGCTCGAGGTGCGCAATGCCGGTTTCGCGACCTTCTCGGCGCTGGTCGGGGTCGATGATTCGGCGCGCGATCGCAGCCAGCCGGTGCGGTTCATGGTTTATGGCGATGGGAAGCTGCTCGGCCAGTCGGCGCCGATGCGCTTCGGCGAGGCGCCGGCGCCGCTGAAAGTCGATGTGCGGGGCGCCAAGATCATCGAACTGGTGGCGCGCACGCCGCAGCCGATGCGCTTTTCCGATCCGGTCAGCTGGTCCGAGGCGGCGCTGCTGCGCTGAGCGGCTGAGGGTTTACGCTGACTCGAAACTCGGGGGGTGGCGCTCGCAGCGCGTTATACTTTGACCGCCATCACGCTCTGCGTATCCTCGAGCGCCAGCTCGACCAGCCGCCGCATCGCCGCGGTCGCCGCCTCGACATCGGCGGCGACGATCGCGTCATAGACGAGCACGTGATCGGGGATCGGGTTACGCGGCAGCGCGCGCATCCGCTGCTTGAACTGCGTCGTCCAGGCGACCGCGGCGCCGATCGAGGCGCTCATCACCACCAGCGCATCGTTGCGCGTCGCGCGCAGGATCGCGTCGTGAAACTGGCGGTCGGCGGCGCGACCCGGCTCGGTCGCGAGCGAGTGGCGGCGCATCGCGGTGAGCGCGTCCTTCATCCGCTTGATGTCGTCGCGGTCGCGCTTGGCAGCGGCGATCCCCGCGGCGGCGGGCTCGATGATCAGCCGCAGCTCGAACAGGCTGCGAACCAGTTGCGGATCGGGCTCGCCCGCAAACGCCCAGGCGAGCACGTCGGGGTCGAGCAAATTCCAGCGGTCGCGCGGCAGGACGCGGGTGCCGGTCTTGGGGCGGCTCTCGACCAGGCCCTTGGCGATCAGCCCCTGGATCCCCTCGCGATACGCGCTGCGCGACACGTCGAGCGTCTCGGCAAAGACCGTCTCGCTCGACAGCGTTTCGCCCGGCGCATATTCGCCCGACAGGATCGCGACGCCGAGCTTGTGCGCGATCGCGCCGCGCAGGCGGCGTCCCTTGCCGCGCGGCGTGCGTGGGGGTGGGGCGGAGCCGTCTCCGGCTTCGGCTTCGGCAACGTCGGCCGCGATTTTGGTGTCTTTGATTGTCACAGCCTTTCACTCTAGCAGCGACGAAGCGCTTCGGAAACTGCGACCATTGTAGCAGGCATCGCGTGTCTCGGTGCGGTCACGGGCGCTGGAAGCTCCAGCGCCCGGTCGGGCTGGCGGGATCGAAGCGGACCAGCGCAGCGGTGCTCCTGCCGATCGCGACGAGCGCGCGTGCCGGGCTCGCCCCGCCAGCGCCCTTGGGGGCGATGCGATAGGTCCCGTCGATCAGCTGGTCGATCCGCCACAATTGCTCGGGCGCGCCGGTGAAGGCGGGGACGGTGACGACATCGTCGCCCGCCACCGCCAGCGCGCGCGACGTGCCCGCGATCACGATGCTGTAATACGGCGCACCGAACGCGCCGCCGCCGCCGGGCGCTGGCGCGATCGTCCATTGCTGGTGCGGGCGGATCATATAGTCGCCGAGATCGACCGCGGTCGGCCCCTTGGGCCAGCTCGCCATGTCCTGTGCAAGCGTCTGGTTCGCGATCGGGCCGACGGGGGCGTCGGGCTTGGCCCTGAAGCTTGCCCGCGCGTCGAAGGCGATCCGCGTGTCGTCGACCGCCAGCTGCAACGCGCCGCCGCGTTCGGACTGGACCTCGTAGGTTCCGGCGACGAGGTTCTCCCCGCCGACCGGCCAGCCGTCGCGCCACAGCAAGGGTTCGATCGCAAGCACGCTGCGCCCGCTGCGGTCCATGTCGGCCTCATAATGCATCGACATCTTCTCGACCCCGTCGCCAAGATCGAGCAGCCCGAAATGCCCCGCGCCATAGTGCCGCCCGTGCCCCGCGACGACGAGCTTCCCGCCACCCTTCAACAGCGGCACGCCGAGATGGTCGACGAACGGCCCGGTGGGGGTGCGCGATCGGCCGACGCGGATGTTGTACGAGGAATTGGGACCGTCGCAGCATGTGCCGTGCGTGCCGAGCAGATAATACCATCCGTCGCGGAACAGCAAAGCCGTCGCTTCCATGTCGATCGCGACATCGACCGGCTGGTTGCCGGCCAGCCGCCCGCCGGTCTTGGGGTCGAGCTCGACCATCCGGATCGCGCCGAAATAGGTGCCATAGCTCAGCCACAGCCGGCCATCGGCCAGCAGAAACGCCGGGTCGATCGCATCGGCCCCCTCGACCCCGTCGCTCGACGCGACGACGCCGACATCGTGATAGCCGAATGCCGGGGATTTGGGATCGAGCGTCCTGGTCCACATCACCTTGACCAGGCTGGCATGGCCGCCGTTCATCCCGCCGCCGCCGACCGCATAGGCGACATAGAAGCGGTCGCCGATCCGGATCACGTCGGGCGCGACGCCGCCGCCGGGGCGTTCGCCGCCCGAATGCCAGGTCCAGCAGTCGTCGGAGACGAGCCCGCCGCCACGCGTGCCGAAGGTATAATATTTCCCGTCGGACAGCGTGATCGTCGAGGGATCGTGGATGAAGGGCTCGCCTGCGAGCTGCGCGGCAGCAGGTGCCGCCGCGAAGCACAGGCCGAGGGCGGCGAGGACGGTGTGTTTCATACGTTCTCCGACGCGCCGCGGCGCTATTTGGTGGTGGTGACGATGTCGCGGATCGGTTGCCCATTCGCATCGAGCAGGCGGACGCAGAAATCGCTGAGGCCCGGGCCGTTGATCACCGCGCCGCGGATGACGTTGCGACCCTTGCGCAGCGTCAGCGGGCGCGAAAGGACATCGTCCATCACCATCCGGCGATCGCCGTAGAGTCCCGCTGCCTCCGCGCCGTTGACCCACCACATCGATGCCGAGTTCGAGCCGACCGCAAGCCTGACGCCGCGCATCTCGCGCGGGGCCTCGACCACCGTCACCGCCCAGAAAATCACGCCGTAGACCGGCTTGCCGAGGCTCTGCGCGAGGTTGAACAGCTTGGCGTCGAAGCGCGTCGCATCGAGCGCGTGCCAGCGCGGCGCCGCAGCGATCTTTGCGGCCTCGCCGTCGCGCGGCACCGCCATCGGCGGACCTTGCGGGAGCGAGGCGGCGAAGGCCGCGCGGACGTACGCTTCGGTGAAGCCGGTATTGCTGCGGTTCGGCTTGACGATCGGCTCGAGCAACAACCAGCGCTGGAGGAAGCCGTCGGCGTCGGGCGCCTTGGGCGCCGCTGTCGCCGGAACGAAATAGTCCGCCAGCGGGGGCGGGGCGGGCGGTGCGCCTTGCGCGCCCGCGTACGCTGGAAGCGTCAGGCAGAGTGCCGCCAGAGCGGCGTGCCGTATCGAGATCGTCATTTTGCGGCGTCTCCACTTGCGGATTTGCTGTGCGTGATGCCGGTCATCTCGAGCCAGCGGACAAAGGCGTCGAACCAGCCGGTGCTCGTCGTCCCCGCCTTGCCGAGCCCGAAGCCATGGCCGCCCTCACCATAGAGATGGAATTCGACCGGCCGCCCGGCCTGCTGCCACGAATCGATCAGCCCGAGCCCCTTGCGCGCGAACAGCGGGTCGTTTGCCGCGAGCACCGCGAACAGCGGTGGCGCATCGGCGGCGACCTGGACCGCCTCCATCGACCCATAGATCGGCGCGAGGAAGGCGGGGCGCAGCTCGGGGGCTTTCAGCGCGGTCGCCATCGTCGTCATCGCGCCCGCCGAAAAGCCCATCATGCCGATCCGCGCGGGATCGACATGCCATTCGCCCGCGCGCGACCGGATCAGCGCAAAGGCGGCGCGTTCGTCGGCGATCGGCTCGGCGAGCCCGGCCGCCGCATCGCCGGGGCGCATGCGCGAGTCGGCCCGGCCCGCACCCGCGAACATCGCCGTGACCGCCTGTTCGAACTGCGGCATGCCGGCAGGCGTCGGCTTGAGCCGGTATTTGAGGACGAACGCCGCGATGCCGTGGTCGGCGAGCGCGCGCGCGACGCGCCAACCCTCATTCTCCATCGACAGCATCAGGAAACCGCCACCCGGCGCGACGATCACCGCAGCGCCGGTCGCCTTGGCGGGATCTGGCAGGAACGGCGTCAGCGTCGCTACGCTGACGTTGCGCGTCATCGCGACGCCATATTGGCGGAACCACGCCTCGGGCGCGCTCGACCCCGCGACGCCGCCGGTGCCGAGCGCAATCGCATTCGGCTCGGCCGGCGCCGCGGTCGGCACCATCCGCGCGTCCTGCGCGAGCGCGGGCATCGCCAGCGCCAGCGCGAGCCCAGCCAAGCCGCTTCCCCAAAATCGCCGTTTAGTCATCGCCTGTCCCCCTGTGTGTCGATGCCGCGCTCAGGCGAGCAGGATCCGCCGCGCCGCGCCCTCGGGATCATCGACCATGCGGCAGGTCGAATCGAACACCATCGTCTGGCAGCGCACCGGATCGGTCGGTGTCCAGGCGAGCCCCGGCTGGCTCGGATTGCCGGTCCGCGCGAAATTCGCCCAGGCGGTGCTCATCGTCTTGGCGAGCCGCTGCGCATCGGGCGTGTTGCCCGTCGCCTGGTCGCAGCGCGCGGCATTGTCGAAGCAGAAAGCGAGGTCGGCGGTGTGCCATGCGCCCGCGACGCCATCGAGCTGCGGCGACTGCCACTGGAAGAGATATTGATAGACCGGCGCGCCGCCCTGGTCGTGCTTGAGCTTGACCATCTGCTGGACGCGGTTGCGCCCGGCCAGCCCCTGCACGCCATAGGACAAGGTGCGGATCGCCTTTTCGGGATGCGCCTGTTTCATCGCCGCGATCAGCGCATCGGCCTTGGCAGCCCCCATCTTCTTGGTGAGATCGGCGCGCCATTCGGCCTCGCTCGGATTCGAGCCGAAGCCCATGCCTTCCTCGCTGACATTGCCGATCAGCACCGGCACGTCGCGCGAGATGGCGGGCGCCACCTCGGAAAAGGAGCGCACGTCGATCACTTTGCCGTCGAGCGTCGGCCCCCAGCCGACGCGCGGCGTGGTCGACGGACCGCCCATCGGGCTGCCGGGGCCGTTGATCTCTGCCGCCACCTTGCTGCCGGTGGTGAACAGCGTGTTCCAGTCGGCCTTCTGCAACGCGGCGATGTCGGTGACGCCGAGTTCGCGCCGCAGCCGCCGCGAGAAGTCGCGCGACTGTTCGGCGGTCGGGAGCGCGCCGCCGCCGCCCGATTGCACTGCGGCGCGCTGGATCATGCCCTTGGCGCCGGGCATACCGAGCAAGGTCGTCACCTTCGACCCGCCGCCCGACTGGCCGTAGATCATGATCGTCGCGGGATCCCCGCCGAAATTCGCGATATTCTCCTGCACCCAGCGCAGCGCCGCGACGCAATCGGTCATGCTGACATTGACCGACTCGGCGTAGGGCGCGCCGCCGAGCTCGGCCAGATCGAGGAAGCCGAGCACGTTGAGCCGGTGGTTGATCGAGACCTGCACGACATCATGGTTGCGCGCCATCTGCGCGCCGTCGTGCGAGGCGAGTTCGTAGGACGAGCCGAAGCTGAACCCGCCGCCGTGGAAATAGACCATCACCGGCCGCTTGCCGCTTAGCGACGGCGTCCAGATGTTGAGCTTGAGCATGTCCTCGCCGAGGAAACCGTCGGTCCATTGCTGGAGGAAGGTATGCTCGGCGGCGCGGAACGGGTGGAGCGTCTGCGGGCAGTTCGCGCCATAAGCGAGCGTGTTGCGCGGTTCGGTCCAGCGCTTAGGCGGCTTGGCGGGCAGCCAGCGATTCTCGCCGCCGGTATCGTCGCCATAGGGCACGCCCTTGAAGGTGAAGACATGGTCGGCGACATAGCCGCGCACCGGCCCATATTGGGTTCGTGCGACCGCGCTTGGTGGGGTGGTGCAGCTGCCTGCGCCGCGTGCCGCTGTCCCGGCGGCCCTGGCGGGCATGGCCGCCAGCGGAAAGGCGAGGCCTGCCCCGGCGGCGACCGAAGCGAACAGCGCGGAACGGCGATCGACACCTGGCCCGGTCATCTCATCTCTCCTGACACGGCCGCTCGTCCTGGCGGCTCGTCTTGTGCAATCGAGCACCCGGGCGCGGGGCACCGCGGCGGGGACTCGCTGGAAGAAAAGGTAAGCGCAGGTTGGGCTTAGCGTCAATAGTCTGACAAACAGAATTCACCATTCAGACCGTTTGACGGCGATTTTCTTAATCTATGTGAACCGAAAATGAATAGGGCCGTTTAGGCGCCATATTGGCGGCGGCGCTACGCTCCGACAATTCAGGTCCGACGCCAGCCGGTGTTCGATTCGTGTAACTAGGAGCGTACGATGACGGCGAAGGCACAGGCGGACCTCGAGGCAGCGACCTCGGGAGATCGCGCACGCGGCAAGACCGCGTTGCAGGCGCTCAATTTCTTCATGGCGGACATGCAGGCGGGGATCGGCCCGTTCCTCGGCGTGTTCCTGCAGCAGCGCGGCTGGACGTCGGGGCCGATCGGCACGGTGATGACCGCGGGCGGCGTCGCAGGCATGTTGATGACCGCGCCCGCCGGTGCGTTCATCGATCATACCGAGAAGAAGCGGCTGGTCGTCATCGTCACCGGTATTTCGACCGTGCTGGCGTCGTTCCTCATCCTGCTGTCGCAATCGGCGTGGGTCGTCACCGTCAGCCAGGTCGCAACCGCGATCGCCGGCGCGGCGATCGGTCCCGCCGTGGCGGGAATGACGCTCGGCATCGTGCGGCAGAAGGGCTTCAACGCGCAGAACGGGCGCAACCAGGCGTGGAACCATGCCGGCAACATGATCGGTGCGGGGCTGTCGGGCTGGCTCGGGTACAAATTCGGCATGCCGGCGATCTTCTATCTCGCGGCGGTGTTCGGCGTGCTCGCGATCCTCTCGGTGCTGATGATCCCCGAAAAGGCGATCGACCACCGCGCCGCGCGCGGACTCGAAGGCAAAGCGAGCGACGACGAGGACAGCGGAAAGGCCGAGGGCTTCAAGACGCTGTTGCAGAACAAGCCGATGCTGATCCTGGCGGCATCGCTTGCCTGCTTCCATCTCGGCAATGGCGCGATGTTGCCGCTCTATGGCCTCGCCGTCGTCGGTGCGGGCAAGGGTAACGCCGCGCTGTTCGTCGCGCAGACCGTCGTCGTCGCACAGGCGGTGATGATCGTCGCGTCGCTCGCCGCGATGCGGATGGCGTCGGGCAAGGGCTATTGGCTGGTGCTACTGATCTCGTTCGCCGCGCTGCCGCTGCGCGGCGTGCTGGCGGGCAGCTTTATCGAGCAATGGGGCGTGTGGCCGGTCCAGGCCCTCGACGGAATCGGCGCGGGGCTGCAAAGCGTCGCGGTCCCCGGGCTCGTCGCGTGCCTCCTCAACGGCACCGGACGCGTCAATGTCGGGCAGGGCGCGGTGATGACGGTGCAGGGGGTCGGCGCGTCGCTCAGCCCGGCGATCGGCGGGTGGCTCGCCCAGGCCTTGGGCTACCACATCGCCTTCTTCATTCTCGGCAGCTTCGCCTTTATCAGCCTCGCGCTGTGGATGGGGTTTGCGGGGACGCTACGCCCGGCCTGCGCGGGGACGCGCAACGAGGACGAGGCGGACGCGCAATGAGCGGGACGATCAGCTGGGTCCATATCGGCGACCTGCACATGGACGAGGCCAATGGCTGGCAAAGCCGCGATCGGCTCGCCGCGATCGTTGCCGAGATCAACGGACCGGTCGGCGACGCGGCGGACTTCGTCTTCCTCCCCGGCGACAACGCGAACCATGCCACGCCCGAGCAATACCGCGTCATCACCGACACGCTCGAGCGGCTGCACCTGCCGTGGCGCGCGATCCCGGGCGACCATGATTTCGAGGGCGGTGATCTCGACGCGTACGAGGCGGCGTTTCCGGAGGGCAACCGGCCCGAGGTCGAGGTGATCGCCGGCCATCGCTGCATCTTCCTCGACATCATTTCGACCGGGTCCGGCGGGCCCGACTTTCGGCTGACGCGGCATCATCACAATCGCCTGCTCGAGGAACTCGCGCGGGCCGAGGCCGAGGGGCAGACGCCGCTGGTCTTCATGCACGCCTATCCCGGCGATCTCGCCGCAGATGGCGAGACGATCGCGCGGATCTTCGCCGATGCGCGTGTCGCCTTCGTCGACACCGGGCACACGCATTATAACGAACTGCTCAACGATGGCCGCGTCGTCTATGGCGCGACGCGCTCGACCGGCGAGATCGAGGAGGGCGGGGGCCGGCCCGGCTTCTCGATCGTCACGGTGCACGATCGCGTCCCGAGCTGGCGCTTCAAGGAAAGCGGTGGCGACTGGCCCTTCGTCCAGATCGTCGCCCCCGCCGACATCCGCATGGTGACGCGCCCCGCCGATCCGCAGCACGTGCCGCGCCCCGGCGACGTCGAGATCGTCGCGAAACTGTTCGGCCGCGTGGCGGAACCGGTGATCCTCTCGATCGATGGCCAGCCCGACATGACGATGACCGCGCTGCCCGAGCCCGCGCTCTGGCGAGCCAGCGTCACGCTTGTCGCCGGGCTCCACCGCGTTACCGTCGCGTGCGGCGCGGATCGCGACACGATCGAGATCCTCGTGCGTGCAAGCGATGATGTCCCGCGCCGCGGCGTGCCCATCGCGCCGGGCCATGCTATCCACAGCATCGGCGCATGGCCCGAGCACGGCCTTGCCGGAACGCAGCTCGGCCCCAACAAGAACGGACGGCATTGGTGATCCTCGCGAACGGCGCGACCTGGGGCATTTGCGCTGCCGCCACCGGCGCAGTGATCACGCGGCCGTTCCGCTTGCCCGAGGCGATCTGGGCGGTGGCCGGCGCGGTGCTGCTCGTCGTGTTCGGGCTGATGCCCGTTCCGGCGGCGGTCGCGGCGATCGGCAAGGGGCTCGACGTCTATCTGTTCCTGATCGGCATGATGCTGCTCAGCGAAACCGCACGCGAGCAAGGTCTGTTCGATTGGGTCGCGGCGACCGCGGCGATCAACGCCAAGGGATCGTCGGCGCGGCTGTTCCTGCTCGTCTATGCGACCGGGATCGTCACCACGACCTTTCTGTCGAACGATGCGACCGCAGTCGTCCTCACCCCCGCGGTCTATGCCGCGGCGCGCAAGGCCAAGGCCGAACCGTTGCCTTTGCTCTTCGCCTGCGCGCTGATCGCCAACGCCGCGAGCTTCGTGCTGCCGATCTCCAACCCCGCCAACCTCGTGCTCTATGGCGGGAAGATGCCGCCGCTCGGCCAGTGGTTCGGCTCGTTCGCGCTGCCCTCGCTCGCGGCGATCGTCGTGACCTACGCGGCGCTCCGCTGGCTCGAGCGCAAGAGCCTAGCAGGATCGTGCGAATCGGATGTCGAGCGCACCCCGCTCTCGACCGGCGGCAAGGCGGCGCTCGCCGGGATCGTCGCGACCGCGGGCGTGCTGATCGGCATGTCGGCGTTCAACCTTTCGCTCGGCCTGCCGACCTGCCTTGCCGGGCTCGCGACGACACTCGGCGTGTGCGCCCTGGCGAAGCGCTCGCCGCTCGCGCTGGCGGGGCAAGTGTCGTGGAGCGTGCTCGCGCTCGTCGCCGGTCTGTTCGTGCTGGTCGAAGCGCTCGATCGCACCGGCGTGATCGCGCAGGTTGCCGCAGCGCTCAAGGCCGCGGCGGCGAACCCGGTACAGGGCGCAGCGCTGTCGGGCACGATCCTCGCGTTCGCGTCGAACCTTATGAACAACCTCCCCGCCGGGCTGGTGGCGAGCACCGCGGTGGCGCAGGTCCACCCGCCGCGCCTGATCGTCGATGCCTTGCTGATCGGGGTCGATCTCGGCCCCAATCTGTCGATCACCGGGTCGCTCGCGACGATCCTGTGGCTCCAGGCGATCCGTCGCGAGGGCGAGGATGTCGGCTTCTGGCGCTTCCTCAAGGTCGGCGCGGTGACGATGACCCCCGCGCTCGCCGCGGCACTCGGCGCGCGGCTGCTGATCGGCTGACCCGCTGGCGCGTTACAGCGCCAGGTCTGGGTGGCGATCGACCTTGACGCGCGTTGCCGCGGGGCGCGGAGTGGTCGCGACCTGCACTGCGGGTGACGGCGTCGCGAGCTCGAGCGTCTCGGCAGTCGCTGCCCAATGCGCCGCGAGCAGATCGGGATTGGCGTTGAGCGCGATGCCATAGGTCGGCACGATCGCGCGGATCTTGGCCTGCCAGGCGGGCGTCGCGAGCCGCGCGCCGAACACCTTCTTGAGCAGATCGAGCATGATCGACGGCGCGGTCGATGCGCCGGGCGACGCGCCGAGCAATGCCGCGATCGACCCGTCCTTCGACGCGACGATCTCGGTCCCGAGCTTGAGCACGCCGCCCTTCTTGGGATCGCGCTTGATGATCTGGACGCGCTGCCCCGCCTGCCACAGCTTCCAATCGCCCTCGACCGCGTCGGGGAAATATTCGCGCAGCGCCTTCAGGCGATCGGCGTCGGTCATGATCAGCTGCCCCGCGAGATATTCGACCAGCGCGAAATCGTCCCAGCCGACCGCGATCATCGGCCGGAAATTGTCGAGCGTGACAGCGGCGGGGAGATCGAAATACGACCCCTGCTTGAGGAACTTGGTCGAGAAGGTCGCGAACGGGCCGAACAGCAGCGCCTGCTTGCCGCCGAGATAGCGCGTGTCGAGATGCGGCACCGACATCGGCGGCGAGCCGACCGCGGCCTTGCCGTAGACCTTGGCGCCGTGGCGCTTGGCGATCGCCGGATTCTCGGTGACGAGGAACGATCCGCCGACCGGGAAGCCGGCATAGTCGTCGGCTTCGGGGATTCCCGATTTCTGGAGGATCGGCAGCGCGCCGCCGCCCGCGCCCGCGAAGACGAAGCGTGCGTTCACGACACTCTTCGCGCCGCCCTGCATCGCGCGATAGGTGACGCGCCACGTTCCGTCGGGATTGCGCTCGAGCTCGCGCACTTCCTGCCCGGCGTGCAGCGCGAAGCCGGGTTTCTGGACGAGCGATCCGATATATTGCCGCGTCACTTCGCCCCAATCGCAATCGGTGCCGAGCGGCGAGCGCGTCGCGGCGAGCTTGGTCGTACGATCGCGGCCCTGCATCATCAGCGGCACCCAGCGCGAGATCTCGGCGAAATCGGTGCTGAATTCCATCCCCGAGAAGAGCGGGCTGGCCGCGAGCGCCGCGTGACGCTTGCGCAGGAAGGCGACGTTGGCATCGCCCCACACCAGATTCATGTGCGGCGTCGAATTGATGAAGGCGCGCGGTTTGGAGAGGATGCCGGTCTTGACCTGATCGCTGAGGAACTGGCGCGTCACCTGGAACTGCTCGTTGATCTCGATCGCCTTGGCGATCTCGACGCGGCCGTCGGCGGTGTTGACCGGGGTGTAGTTGAGTTCGCACAAGGCGGAATGGCCGGTGCCGGCGTTGTTCCAGCCGTTCGAGCTTTCATCGGCAACGGTGTCGAGCCGTTCGACCATTTCGATCGTCCAGTTCGGCTCGAGCTCGCGCAGCAGCACCGCGAGCGTCGCGCTCATGATCCCGCCGCCGATCACCAGCACGTCGACCGAGCGCTCGGGCGGTGCTGCCTCGGCCTGCGCCAGCGGCAGCATCGCGACGCTGCCGCCGGCGATCGCCGAGCCGAGCACCGCGCGGCGCGTGACGCCCTTGCCGGCTTCGACAGTCTCTGGGGGCTTGGGTGCAATCGACACGGTCATTCCTTCGGGTTGGTCGGCGCGCCGCCGGGGGAGCGGCGCGTCAGAAGCGGAAACTCAGCCAGCCGGCGATGAAGTCCGAGCTGCTATAGCCGGCCTGGGTCAGCGACGGGCCGGCGGCGAGATGTTCGTAGCGCCCGGTGAAGGACAGCCGCGACGCGATCGCCCAGACCGCTTGCACGCGGGTGACATCGCCGATCTTGCGGTCGGCGACATTCTGCGTTCCCGCAAAGGGCTGACCGTTGGCGCGGTACACCGCGTCGCGCGCGTCATCGCGCCAGGTCAGCTGATATTCGGCGCTGACGCGGACCTTCTTGATCGGCGTAAAGGCCACCGTCGGCGCGACCGCGACGAGGTTCGACGGCGTCAGCGACAATTGGTAGCTGTAATAGATGTTGTTGCCGAACGGCGCGTAGGCGTTGCGCAGCGTCCGCCCGCCATAGCCGCCGCCGCCGCTGGCATAATCGGCATGGAAGCCGATCCGCGGTGCGGCGCCGGTCTTGCCGAGGCGATAGGTCTGCGCGAAGAAACCGTGCCAGGCGTCGATCCGCTGATCGATGAAATTGCCCCATTGATGGTTGAGCGTCCAATCGATCGTCACCGGTCCGGCATCGCCCCAGACGTGCGCGCCGCCATAGAAGCGCCGCCCCGGGCCGATCCGTCCGCCCCACGTGCCGACCGAATTGCGGCGTCGCCACAGGAACGGATCGACATAGAGTTTCGAGCCGCCGAACCAGTGCGTCGGGACGACCATGCCGAGCGTCACGCCCGAGAAGCGCCGCGCCGGGTCGCTGACATCGTCGTCGATGCCGAGATCGCCGTATGCTGTCGGCTTGAGATCGAACACGTCGACGCGGAAACGGCCGGTGCGCGCCCAGGCGCGGATGCCGTTGAGCGTGTAGCGGATCGTGTTGTTGTCGCGCTGTGAGACGAGCAGATTGGGGCCGTCGGTGAATTCCTGACGGCCATAGCGCGCACCGAGCGCGACGCAGCCGACATCCACGGTAGCCTCGGCGAAATATTGCTGCAGCGTGAGCGCGTTGCGCAGCGTCGCCGCGGGTGCGCCGAGCTCGCGCCCGCTGATCCCGCCATGCGCGACCTCGCCATAGAAGCGCAGATGCGGCCCGACATGCAGATCGGCGCCTGCGGTCAGCCGGCGAATGTCCTGCCGCTGGTGCGGCGTGTTGCGCAAATTGGGATTGGTGGTGAGGTTCATCCGCAACCGCGCCTCGCCCGAGAGCGTCAGATAAACGTCGCCATCGCTGTCGAGCGGGATGAATTTGAGCCGGTCGATCGGATCGTCGCGCTTGGCGGGGTTGCGCAGCACGCGCCAATCCTCGGCCCAGCGCGACAGATTGTAGCCGTTGGTGGTGGCGCCATCGCCCGCCGCCGCCGCGGGATATTCGGTCGCGGCGGGGCTGGCGGCAGGCGCTGCGGTCTCCTGCGCCAGTGCGGGGGTGGCGAGCAGCAGGGCAAGCGGGGTGGTGGCGCGCCGCGCGCGCTTCGGGTTCAGCTTGCCCATGTTATTCGGCCGGCACGGCGTCGGCCGCCATTTGATCGACGCGCACGCTGCGCCCCGCGATCGCGCTGCGGAACTGCTCCATGTCGAGCTTGCCCTCCCAGCGCGACACGACCACCGTCGCCACCGCATTGCCGATGAAGTTGGTGAGGCTGCGGCATTCGCTCATGAAGCGATCGACCCCGAGGATCAGCGCCATCCCGGCGATCGGCACGCTCGGCACGATCGACAGCGTCGCGGCGAGCGTGATGAAGCCAGCGCCGGTCACCCCCGCCGCGCCCTTCGACGACAGCATCGCCACGCCGAGCAGCAGCAATTGCTGGCCGAGCGACAGATCGACGTTGCACGCTTGCGCGATGAACAAAGCCGCCAGCGTCATATAGATGTTCGTGCCGTCGAGGTTGAACGAATAGCCGGTCGGCACGACCAGCCCGACCACCGATTTGGGGCAGCCGGCGCGTTCCATCTTCTCGATCAGGCTCGGCAGCGCGCTTTCCGAACTCGACGTGCCGAGCACGAGCAGCAGCTCGTCCTTGAGATAGCCGATCAGCTTGAAGATCGAGAACCCCGCCCAGCGCGCGACGAGCCCGAGCACGACGATGACGAACAGCAAAGAGGTCGCGTAAAAGGTGCCGACGAGCATCGCCAGATTGGCGAGCGTCCCCGCGCCATATTTGCCGATGGTGAACGCCATCGCGCCGAACGCGCCGATCGGCGCGGCCTTCATCACGATCGCGACGACCTTGAACACCGCGACCGAAATATCCTCGAGCGCGCCGAGCAGCTTGGTTCCGCGATCGCCGATCATCGCCAGGCCGATGCCGAACAGCACCGCGACGAACAGCGTCTGCAGGATGTTGCCCTCGGTCAGCGCCGACAGGAAGGTGTTGGGAATGATCCCGGTGAGGAAGCCGACCAGGGTCGTCGCATGCGCCTTGCTGGCATATTCGGCGACCTTGGTCGTATCGAGCGTGGTCGGATCGATGTTGAGCCCGGCGCCGGGCCGGACGACATTGGCGACGATCAACCCGATGATCAAAGCGAGCGTCGAGAAGAAGAAGAAATAGGCGAACGCCTTGCCGACGACGCGCCCGACCGAGCCGAGATCGCGCATCCCGGCGATCCCGGTGACGATCGTCAGGAAGATCACCGGCGCGATGATCATCTTGACCAGCTTGATGAAGGCATCGGCCAAGGGCTGCAGCGATTCACCTGTCTTCGGATAGAAATGGCCGAGCAGCACGCCCGCGACGATCGCGATCAGCACCTGCGCATAGGTGTGGCGATACCAGGGGCGGCGGGGAGCGGCCGGTATCTCGGCGGCGGGGTTTTGCGAAATCGGGATCACGGCCTTCTCGTCCTCATCCAGGTGGAGCGCCTCTGACGGGCGTTTGAACAGGGAAAGAGTGTGCCGCAGCGGCGAATGCGGGCCGCGCACAAATCGCCATTTTCGCGCAAAGGCCTAGGAATACGGCATTTTCCGATGGAGCCGCGGTCGTCGGTCCCCGATCGATATGCAATATTCGGGACAGAGGCTGGCGCCGTTGTGCCGAAAGTTGCACATTGCGGCCGAACCCGCACCCAACCGAGGCGTGTCGATGCTCTTGTCCCATCGTCCGGTTGCTATGGCAGATCGATCGACCATGACCTGCACCGCGTTTCGAGCCCTGCCGCCTCCCGCCTGGCGCGTCTGCCGCCGGGCGTGCGGATGACGGCGCGCGAAACGTTGAGCGCGGCGCGGCGGTCGCTCGGGCTGCGCTGGGTTATCGTCGTGGCGATCCTCGCGATCGCGGCGGCGTGGATCGCCGGGCGCGTCGCCGAGCAACGCGTCGTCGCGGCGCTGCACCTCCAGGTCGAAAGCGATGCGCGGCTGCGCGCGGCCTTGCTCAACGGCGAGCTCGCCCGCTTCCGCCTGCTCCCGCTGACGCTCGCCGACGATCGTGACGTGATCGCCGCGATCGGTGGCGACATGGCGGCGCGGCGCGCGCTCGACATCAAGCTCGAAGCGCTGTCGCGCGTCACCGGCGCCCCCGTCATCTATGTGATCGGACCCGACGGCGTCACGCTGTCGGCGAGCAACTGGCGATCGCCGCAAAGCTTCGTCGGCGCCGATTACCGCTTCCGCGCCTATTTCCGCGACGCGCTCGCGCACGGCGAGGCGAGCCAATATGCGCTGGGGACGGTCTCGGGCCACCCCGGACTCTACCTCTCGCGGCGGATCGCCAACCGCGGCGTGATCGTCGTCAAGCTCGACTTCGACCGGATCGAACGCGTCTGGGCCGGCGCCGGCGGGATCACGCTGGTGCGCAACCCGCTCGGCATCGTGCTGGTGACGAGCCGCCCGGACTGGCGCTTCGCCGCGACGCGCCCGCTCGCGGCGCGCGATGAGGCGCAGTTTCGCGGCGAAGCGCGCGTCCGCGCCACCGCGCTCGCCCCCTTGCCGGTCGTGCCGCGCGATGGCGAGGAGCGCTTTGTCGGCCTCGGCGCGACCTTCCTCGCGCGCGCCGCAGTCACCGCGCAGCCGGGCTGGCAATTGCTCCTGCTCGAGCCGATCGACGCGGCGGTGACCTCGGCCCGGCGCGCCGCCTCGGTCAGTGCCGCGCTCGCGACGATCGCGCTTGCCGCGCTCGCCTGGGCGTGGCGCCAGCGCGTCACGCTGTCACGCCGCCGGACCGAGGAGCTCGAGCGCGCGGTCGCGCGGCAGACCGCCGATCTGCGGCGCGAAATGGACGAGCGTGCCGAAAGCGAAGCTCGCGCCGCCGAATTGCGCGAGGCGCTGCGCCAGGCCAATCGGCTCGCCGCGCTGGGCCAGATCACCGCGAGCGTCGCGCATGAGACCGCGCAGCCCGTCGCCGCGATCCGCACCTATGCCGCCTCGGGCGCGACCTTGCTCGATCGCGGCGCGCTGGCCGAGGCGCGCGAGAATTTCGTCAAGATCGGCGGGCTGGCGGAACGGATCGGCGCGGTCACCGCGCAGCTGCGCGGCTTCGCGCGCCGCCAGACCGGGGAGGTGCGGCCGGTCGACATTGCCGAGGTGATCGACGGCGCGCTGCTCATCCTCAGGCAACAGCTGCGCGGCGTCGCGCTCGACCTGCCGATGCTCGATCCGCGTCTGGCGGTGATCGGTGGCAAGGTGCGGCTCGAGCAGGTGCTCGTCATCCTGATGCAGAATGCGGTGGAGGCGATCGCCGCGTCCGACACGCGGCGGATCGGCCTCAGCCTGACGAGCGATGCGTCGCACGTCCGGCTCGTCGTCGCCGATACCGGGCCGGGGGTTTCGCCCGAGATCGCGGCGCGGCTGTTCACCCCGTTCGTGACGTCGCGACCGCAAGGGCTGGGGCTCGGGCTGGTGATCGCGCACGACATCATGGTCGAACTCGGCGGAACGCTGCGATTGCTCCCGGGCGAGGGCGGGGCACGCTTCGAGATCGGGATGCGGCGCGCATGACCGAGACCCACCCACCGCGCGAGGTCGCGCTGATCGACGACGATGACGATCTGCGCGCCGCGACGACCCAGCTGCTCAGCCTAGAGGGGTTCAGCGTGCGCGCCTTTGCCGATGCGGCGAGCGCGCTTGCGGTCATCGGTGCGGACTATCCCGGCGTCGTCATCACCGACGTGCGGATGCCGGGCATGTCGGGAATCGAACTGTTCGGCGTGTTGCACGCGCGCGATCCCGAATTGCCCGTCATGCTGATCACCGGGCATGGCGACGTCCAGATGGCGGTCGAGGCGATCAAGGCGGGTGCCTGGGATTTCCTGACCAAGCCGTTCGACCCCGAAGCCTTGCTCGCGGCGACGACGCGGGCGGCGAAGGCGCGCGGCTTGATCCTCGAGAACCGCCAGTTGCGCGCCGCGGCCGATGCCGAGTCGGGCGATGCGCTGATCGGAGCGACCCCTGCTATCGTCCGGCTGCGCGGGCTGATCCCTGTCCTTGCCGACGCTGCGCTCGATATCGTGATCGAGGGGGAGCTCGGCACCGGCAAGGAGCATTTCGCACGGCTCGTCCACCGCGCGGGGCGGCGTGCGCGGCATCGCTTCCTCAAGATCGATTGTGCGACGGTAACGCCCGCGCTGATCGAGCGCGAACTGTTCGTCCGCAACGGCGTCGTCGCGCGCGCTGATCGCGGTACGCTGTTCCTGCACAATCTCGAATGGGCGAGCGACGATTTCCAGAACCGTCTCGTGCGGCTCGCCGAGACGCGCGCCGTCGCGCTCGATGCGCGCGATCCCGATCCGGTGGACATTCGCATCATCGCGGCGGTGCAGGAGGGTGAGCGCGAGCGGGTCCTGCCGGCGCTGTTCCATCTGCTCGCTGGTGTTCCACTGCGCATGCCGCCGCTGGCCGAGCGCGGCGCCGACATCCCGCTGCTCTTCGCGCATTTCCTGACGCGGGCGGCGCGCGAGCATGGCCGCGCCGTACCGCCGATGGCGGATCATGCGTATCGCCTCGGCGAACAGTCCTGGGCGGGCAACGTGCTCGAACTGGAAAAGACCGCCGAGCGGATCTGCCTCGGTCTCGACGAGGGGGGGGCGGTATCCGACATGGGGCTGGCACCCTTGCCCGCACGGCTCGACGCCTTCGAGCGCGCGGCAATCATCGACGCCGTCACCGCCGCGGATGGCGAGATCGCGGTCGCGATCGAGCGTCTGCAGCTGCCCCGCAAGACCTTCTACTACCGGGTGAAGCGTCTCGGTATCGATCTCCGTGCGCTGCGGCGGCAAGCCGGCAGCTGATTCGAAGCCGGATCAGGGCATCCCGAATCGGCGGGACGCCGATCGGCATGCGGTGGAAGGCTATGAGAGCAGGTCGAAACCCGAGGATTTCTGCGGGACTGACGCGGGATTGAAAGAAAAGTGCAAAAAAGGGTTTGACCGAATCTGCGACCCCGCCTAGAGGGGTGTCACCGCAGCGACGGACCGGACGGTTCGCTTCTGCAGTCACCAATTTGTCGGCGCCAAGGTGTCCTCCCAAAAAGAGGGCAAGTCTAGGCGTCGGTATTTTGCGCTCTTTGACATTGTCGGTTTAGATGAAGGGACATGTGGGCGGCGGCTCCGGGTCCAACGTTTTCAAGGCGTTGGTAGCTCGGTTAAAGCTAAGTCGTTCTCATATGTCCTTCACGTATCCATACGTAATGGACGTTTCATTCGGCTTTTGCTGGGTGGGGCGTCTGAAAGATATTGTGCAGAGCGGCTCCTTGAGATGGACGAGATTATCGTGGAATTCCACTGCGATGGTTTTGTGACATAAACTTGAGAGTTTGATCATGGCTCAGAATGAACGCTGGCGGCATGCCTAACACATGCAAGTCGAACGAAGGCTTCGGCCTTAGTGGCGCACGGGTGCGTAACGCGTGGGAATCTACCCTTAGGTTCGGAATAACAGTTGGAAACGACTGCTAATACCGGATGATGACGTAAGTCCAAAGATTTATCGCCTAGGGATGAGCCCGCGTAGGATTAGCTAGTTGGTGTGGTAAAGGCGCACCAAGGCGACGATCCTTAGCTGGTCTGAGAGGATGATCAGCCACACTGGGACTGAGACACGGCCCAGACTCCTACGGGAGGCAGCAGTGGGGAATATTGGACAATGGGCGAAAGCCTGATCCAGCAATGCCGCGTGAG
>NZ_RCZC01000004.1 GCF_006439055.1 Sphingomonas glacialis | reverse complement strand
ACATCCTCCGCCGTTGCGGTGTCGGGCGAGCGCCCCAGGAATGTGGCGAACCGCCCGACGTCGCGGATGTAGTTGCGCTGCGTCTCGCGACAGAACCGTCGCATCTCCATCTCGTCGATGAGGCGCTGGCGTAGCGGGCTGACAGCCACGGCGGGTGCGAGGATGTGCATGGTGAGGCTCCTTCTGGTGGAGCCCGATGCTCTGCCTGCGTCCTGCATCGCTCAACCGGCGCGCAACGCTCTTTCCTTCACCTCAACCATGCCGCACACGCCCTCCCGCGCAGCGGGTTCGTGCATCCACCCTTATTGCCGTTCAGCGGTCGGATCTGTGGGAAACCGCGCTCGACGATGCGCCTCGAAACATTGTGCTTCGTCGCAACGCTCGAAATCCGGCGGCGCGTAGCACAAAGGATGGATTAGGGGCTTGGCTTCAAGCTGCTTTACGACGATTCTGTTCCGTATGAAGACCGACCTCGACCATTTGCCGTCGTCCAAACAGCGCGAGCTGGCGCATGTTGTGCGCGTGCTGTTTGACGAGTTCGAGTCGGCGACAACCAGATCGAACGGGTTCGGCAAGGTCGCGCGAATCTTCAAGATCGTGCTCTATGGATCGTACGCCCGTGGTGACTGGGTCTCCGATCCGGTCGGTGGCTACGCGTCCGACTATGACATTCTGATCGTCGTCAGCCATGACAAACTAACCGACTTCGTCGATTACTGGAGCGCCGCCGACGACCGGTTGATGCGCGATGCGACGATCACGGGCGCGCTGTCCGCGCCGGTCAACTTCATCGTTCACACGCTGAAAGACGTGAACCGGCAGCTCGAGCATGGCCGCCCGTTCTTCGGCGACATCGTGCGGCAGGGGATCACGCTCTACGAGGCTGAGGGGCATCCGTTTGCGCAGCCGCGCAATCTACCGCCTGAGGAAGCGCACGCCGAGGCTCAGCGCTATTTCGACGAGTGGTATTCAACAGCAAGTGAGTTTGCAGCCGGTGCGGAATTTCACCGCGCGCGCAGCAGCTCCAAATTAGCCGCGTTCAACTTCCATCAGGCGACCGAGCGGTTCTATCACACCGTTCTGCTCGTGCTGACGCTCTACAGTCCCAAGTCGCACCGACTCAACTTCCTGCGCTCGCATTGCGAGGAGATCGCGCCCGAGCTGATCGCCGCCTGGCCGCGCGAGGACAAGTTCTCGCGGCGCTGTTTCGAGCTTGTGCGGCTGGCCTATGTCAACGCACGCTACTCCCACGAATACCGCCTGACCGACGAGGAGATCGGCTGGATCGCGGAGCGGGTCGCGGTGCTCGAGACGTTGGTACGCGAAGTCTGCGAGCGGCGTCTCGCGCAGCCCTGACCACCGAGCCCTTGCGTCAGGTCGCGTGAGGCAGGTGCATTAAACCATGGGCATGTATCATTTTGAACTTTGACTCTTTGCTATCGATAGCCGGTCGGTCGCCTCAAAACCGTCGCCTCAGCCCGTGATTTTGCGCCGCTGCGTGGTTTCGAGTTTCAGAAAGTCCAAACGATAGCCCATCGGGCCTGCTGACAGGTCTGGCGTCGCTAGTGCGCCACAAATCCCAAGCGCAGGATGCCGGCTTCGCCCGTTGCGAGGTAGAGTGACACACCGGCAAGCGTGTCGATGTCCTCGATGATCTGTCGTGCTATCACGAGAAAGCGCACCCCCGGCTCGGTCGGGACGACACCACGCGTCGATCGTCGGTACAATGGCAACGCGAGCCGCAGCTCCAGATAAAGCCCATGCTTGCTTAGGATCGACTGCTTGATCCTGGACTGGCTTGCCGCGCGAATAAAACGCCACGTATCCAAGAAAACGAGCCGCATTTCGCAGCGGATGCACTTCGATGTTCTTAGTGCCTCGCTTTGACGACCGGTCCGCCTGGACATCATTGCGCAGATCAGGCGATGCGATCGAGCGGCGGCGTTCATAGAGACGGGCTACGTGACCGAAGACGCCATCTTGGTCAGATTCACTGCGTCATCCACAATCTCGATCATGACCTGTGTCAGTCGCTGCCAATCTCCCCTTATCGAAAGCCACGCCATCGCATCATGGAGGCGCTCGCCATAACGGTAGAAGGAGGGCGCGAAGGCGATGCAGGGCAGAGGCAGGCCGAACTCCCGCGCAAGGATCGATGCGAACAATACTCTTGCAAACCGCCCATTTCCGTCAGTGAAGGGGTGCGCCATGATCGTTCGTGCGAACACATAGATTGGCTGGCCCCGCCGCTCGTGTCGGATTTCTTCTGAAATCACCGCCTGCCACCCGGTTGCAATTGCCAAAGGCTCGAAATGGACATCGCCTCGCCACGACCGGCCTACCGCCCGTACCTTGCGGTAACCGACGGACTGCCCAGCTAGCAAAGTGGCAAGGTGCAACGCACTTTCGCGGTCGAGCGCAAGGTTTCCGGGTCGTTTCCAGAAGGAGGTTACGATCGGCTCGACCGCCGGCCGTGCGAACAGGGTACGGCATTTGTTCGCCCAAAAGTCGTTGTCCGAAGGCGAAAGGTCCGTTTCGCGCAGCAAAGCGTAATATGCCGTTCGAAGCTCCAATCCGAACGATGACGGCTGCCGAGAATAGGCCAGCGATAGCGGGCCGATCGCGGCCGACCACCGTGTGATCGCCTGCAACCAATCCGCCGACGGTTCTGTTCGCGGTGGACAGATCCAGTGACGCTCATCGCCCTGCGCGACGTCGGACATTCCGCGCTCCTTCCGGCTCTGTCCCTAATTCGGCAAGCCTCGCGCGATCGCGCTCATCTTGTGCGCGAGCCTGCTAGCCAACGACAACAGGACCATTTCTCAGATAGTTGCTATCAAAAATGCGCTAAGATGGCTTGATTATAATCGCGGCGTCCGTATGCCTAGAAGTGCGTCACCTGGCAGGGGACGTCGAGGCGTGAGAACCTTGTTGAGCAGAAAATACCGTCGGACGTGTTCTGTCCGGGTGGCTGGCGCGTATGTCCAGGCTTCACCGCTAAAGGCGTCAGCGCAAGGTCTCAAACTTGTTCTCAACGCCCGGCTTCACGCCCGCCTGTCTCGCAAGACTTGGAGGCAGGCGGTGCGAAAAGACGTCCCCAGAGCTGAAGATCTCACGCCCGAGCGCGGGGCTCCGCCACGTGCCGTCGAACTTGAGATGCTTTACCGTGACCAGCGACTCACGCTCATGCGCTTCTTCGCGCGCTCTTGGGCCTCTGCCGACGAGGCGAGCGATCTGACCCAGGAAGCCTTTATGAAACTCTCGGCCAGCGATGCGATGCGCGCTGGTCAGATCTTGAATCCCAGGGCCTATCTGCTGGCCACTGCTCGCAACCTCCTGCGTAATCGCGCAAAGGCTGCTATGCGCCATCTTGATGCCGCTCATGTCGATATACACGATCACCCCGTCGCTGGACCGTCCGAGCTTTCACGGTTGGAGGCGCGTGATAGTCTCGCGCGGCTCGAAGTCGCAATGCGCAGCATGAAGCCGAAGACGCGGGAGATTTACATGGCGAGTCGGCTTGATGGCATGACCTATCCGGAGATTGCCGAGCATACCGGAATGTCGGTCAAAGGCGTCGAGAAGCAGATAAGCCGGGCGCTCGCACATTTGGACCGCGTGCTGGATCTGCGCTGATGGCAAAGACAGGCGGCCACGGGGAGGCCGAGGAAACTCTCCGTATCGCAGCGGCTGACTGGCGTGCCCGCATGACCGGGCCCGATGCAGCGCTATCGCGTCTGGAATTCGAGCGCTGGCGCGCACGCGATCCGCGACATCGCGAGGCCTATGCACGCATCGAACGCGCGGATACGCTTGCTTCGGCGATGCGCCATAGCGACACGGCGCGCCATCGTAGTCTCTCGCGTGCGCGATCCTTCGCGAGTCGCCCAAGACCCGTCTTTTACGGAATCGCCGCCGCAGCGCTCGTCGTGCTGAGCGTCACGAGCGCGATAATTGTAAGCAGCCGTCCGTTTTCCGACCCTGGTGCGATGGCGGCAAAAAACGGAAACTATTCAACGCGGATCGGCCAAATCCGGCAGCAGCGCCTCACCGACGGTTCGACGATGATCCTGGATACGAACAGCCGGGTCGATGTCGCGCTGTCCGATACAGCGCGTGCCGTCCGTCTGCTCAGTGGCAGGGCACGGTTCGATGTCGCCCATGATGCCGCTCGTCCTTTCATCGTCGAGGCGGCCGGGCACGCCGTCACGGCCAAGGGTACGGTTTTCGACGTCTTTATCGATCGCGGTTCGCTTCGTGTGGATTTGTTGCGAGGCAAGGTCGACGTCACGCAAGCCGCCGCCGGCGCTGCACACATGATCGCAGGTCAAACGCTGCGTACCACGACGCCGCGAACTCCAGCCACAATCGCACCGCTGCGAAAAGGCGAGGACCAATGGACGAGCGGCATGCTCGGTTTCGACAAGACTCCGCTTGCCGACCTCCTCGAACAGACCAACCGCTATTCGAAAACCAAGATCCGGCTCGCGGAACCAAACCTGGGTTCTTTGCTGGTAACAGGCGCTTTCCGTCCCCTCCCTATCAATCAGCTCGCCGCGGGCATCGCCGCGGCGTTTTCGCTTCGAGCGGATCATACGCCCAACGGCGACATCGTCCTGCGACGTGGCTAAACGCCATTCGTCCCCGCTCAAATAAAACGGGGGGTGATTTGATCCCGCGTTGTCTTCCCCTCCGCGCCGCAGTTGCGGCCCGGCAGCGGGGGAATGATAATGTTACTGCACAAGACGATTTGGATGCTCACCACCACGGCCGTGATCGCCTTGGCGACGCCCGCCGCCGCCCAGAGCGATCGCCCGCGCGACTTCGACATAGCCGCGCAAAGTCTTCAACTGGCGCTTCAGCAGGTCGCCCTGCAGTCTGGGCAGCAAGTCATCGTACCCTCGGTGCTGGCAGAAGGCCTGAAATCGAAGGCAATCAAGGGGCATTACACGGCTTTCGAGGCGATCTCGCTGTTGCTCCGGGGAACAGGCCTGCAGGCGGTCGCTGTCGGCAATACGCTCGTGATCCAACGGGAAACCGCAATCGAGGGCGACGGCGGTGGACCGGACCTATTGGTCACGGGAACGCGGATCCGGGGGCGCGGTCCTGTCGGGTCGTCGGTAATCTCGATCGATCGTAAGGCGATCGACGAGAGCGGCTTCGCGACGACCCAGCAGATCCTTCAATCTATCCCGCAGAATTTTGGGGGCGGTCCAAACGACAGCACCAGCGGCACATTCGACGACAACGCCAATCTCAACGCTACGCAAGGCGCGAGCATCAACCTGCGCGGGCTCGGGGCGTCCTCCACCCTGGTGCTGCTGAATGGCGATCGCGCGCCGCTCAGTGGCTATGGTGGCCTATTCTCCGACGTCTCGATGATCCCGGTGTCCGCGATCGAGCGTATGGAGGTCATCGCCGATGGGTCGTCCGCCATCTACGGCTCCGACGCCGTTGCCGGCGTCGTCAACATCATACCGCGCCTGAACTTCCAAGGTGCAGAAACCAGTTTGCGATACGGCTCGGCCGATGGCGCGGCGCAAGAGTTCCAGGCGAGCCAGATTGTCGGCACGCATTGGTCCGGCGGGCATCTCGTCCTGGCCTACGAATTCTATAAGCGGAACCGCCTGCGAGCTTCGGATCGCGATTTTGCGACGGATGATTTGCAGGCATTCGGCGGGGCCGATCATCGCACCAATTACGCCAGTCCAGGCACCATTTACGCTGGTGGTACGTCGTTCGCGATCCCAGCGGGACAGAACGGTGTCGGGCTGACAGCATCACAACTCAAGGCGGGCACGGTCAATCTGGCCGACTCCTGGGACGGTGCCGATATCCTTCCCGAGCAACAGCGGCATTCGGGTTTCGCGGCGCTCAGCCAAGAGCTCGGCGACGGCTTCCGCTTCTACGCAAACGGCCTTCTCACGCTCCGGCGATACGACGTCCGAGAGCGGCCCAGTTTCGACCGGCGGCGCACGGTACCGGTGACCAACCCCTTCTATGTCGATCCAGTCGGCACCCACCTGCCGGTCGGCGTCAATTACGCTTTCAACCGCGATCTCGGGAACGAGACCCGGGCCGGCCGGGCAGATGGCTATGGTGGTACGCTCGGCCTCCAGTCCAAGCGCGGCCCTTGGACGATCGACCTACGCGGCTCTTGGGGGAAAGCGTTTCAGACATCTGACATCCTCAACCGCGTCAATACCGCGCGGCTCGCACTGGCGTTGGCCGATACCAATCCGGCAACGGCCTATAATCTGTTCGGCGACGGCCCTTCCACGAACCCAGCGACGATCGATGCAATCCGTGGATCGACCCATAATGCCTTTGGGTCGGTCACCTGGTCGTCATCGCTTAGCGCTGATGGGCCGCTTTTTTCGCTTCCGGCGGGCGATGTTCGGTTGGCGGTCGGAGGGGAGTATCGTTTCGAGAAGTTCACCGATAACGGCACGATTTCGGATAGCTCGACGCTGACGCCCGTGACACTTGCGCCGGCCATTTTTCCAGGCGCGAGGCGGGTGAAAGCGGCCTATGGCGAATTGCTCGTGCCGGTCTTCGGCGGTGGTCTCACTCTTCCCGGCTTCCACCGAATCGATGTGTCGATGGCGCTGCGGACCGAGCGGTATAGCGACGTCGGCAATACGACGAACCCGAAGGTCGGGGTGTCCTGGGAGCCGACAAACGGCCTCACGCTCCGCGGCACCTATGGCACGTCGTTCCGGGCGCCCAGCTTCAGCGAGCTTCAACAGCTCCCGGGAAATACATTCAGCTTTTCGACCGCAATACCCGACCCGCGCGCACCGTCCGGAATGGCGAACGTCATCGTCCTGCGCGGAAATGACCCGAATTTGCGGCCCGAAAAGGCGACGACGTGGACGCTGGGCTGGGATCTACGCCCGGCAGCCCTTCCAGGTTTTCATGCCGGACTGACCTATTTCAATATCGTTTATCGCGACCGCATCGCATCTGCCGCTGCCCAATTGTACAGCTTCCTCACCAACCGGTCGGTCTATGCGGGGATCACGCAAGCCAATCCATCCCCGGCGCGTGTCGCAGCGCTTTACGCGGCGCCGGGCTTTGTCGATTACGATAATATCTCCCCGACCGAGCCCTTTGCCGCGGTAGTGGATGCTCGCCTGAAAAACCTTTCGGTCGTCAAGGAAACGGGACTGGATGCGACGCTCGAGTACGCGACAGATCTGTTCGGGGGTCGGGCCGAAGTCGGGGCGAATGCGACCTATATCTTATTCATTCGGCAGGGGCTCACCGCCAATGCCCCGTTTAACGATGTCGTCAACACGCTCGGCAATCCGGTGGATCTGCGAGGGCGCGGTCGACTCGCATGGACCTCGTCCACTTTTGGTGCCGTGCTGTTCTGTAACTATGTCGCCGGCTACACGAACACGTCTAACCCGTTGCCGCAGCACGTCTCACCCTGGACGACATTCGATCTACAACTCAGCTATCGCTTCGACGACGCGCACGGCCCGTTCAAAGGCCTCCGCCTTGCCCTGAACGGTACCAACCTGTTCGACCGCGATCCGCCCTACGCCGCTTACTATATCGGTAGCTACGGCAGCGCCTACGATCCGGAAAACGCCAATCCGATGAAGCGGGTGATCTCCTTTCAGGTCACCAAAGAATGGTAAGCCGGCTGATGCTCGTGGTGGCTGCGGCCGCAATTGGCTGGTGCACCCCTGCGCGTGCAGGTCCATTGGACTGCGCTGCACGATTGATGCCACCTCGGAGCGCCGCAAGGGTAGCGCTGAGCGCCCGCAGCCTCGTCGAGCTTCGCGATTTCGGAGGCCACGATAATCGCGCCAGCAGCGCTGCACCCTTCGCGCTTTCCCCCGATGGAAAGTGGCTCGCCTTGATCCTTCGGCGGGCGGACACCGAGACCGATGGTTACTGCCACGGCGTGATGCTGCTGTCGCGTGATGGCAAGCGCCCACCCCGCTTTCTCGACGTCGGCGGCGATTTCGTGTCGATGGCGGGCGACACGCACGGCATCCCCGACATGCCAAATGGGGCAGCTGCTGTCGTAACGCCCATATGGTCACCCGACAGTCGCCTGCTCCTATATCTGCGTCGCGATCACGGCGTTACACAAGCCTGGACTGTCGCGCTGGGCGGCGGCCCGGCGCATCCCCTGACGCATCTGATCTCGGATGTCCGTGAAGCGGCTTGGACGCGCGATGGATATCACGTTCTGGTGACAAGCCGGCCCGGTGTTGCCGAAGGCGAACGGGCCATCGAGCAAGAGGGGTTCAGAGGCTTTCATTATGACGCGCGCTTTTGGCCGCTAACCGAGACGGCGCCCAGGCCCGTCTTGCCCATCCCGATGCGTGTTCAGACATTCGATTTGCGATCGGGGACGGTCGTCGACAGCCCTTCGCCATCAGCGGTTCAGGATTTGGCGGGCAAGCCGATCGGCGCGTATGCGTTCGCCCTGTCCTCCGGCGGTGCTCGCGCGTGGACAATCAGAACTGACCCCGACCGTTATACAGGTCCAGCCGCGCTTCACGTTGTCGCCGAAGGTCGGGAATTGAAATGCCCCGAAGCGATTTGCGCCGAACGCGTCGCCGGCCTGTGGTGGGCGGGCCCCATGGACATCATCTTCCTTCGAGCCGGCAGCGCGGCGGAGGGCGGGCACCAGACGCTCTATCGCTGGAGGCTCGATAAGGAAAAGGCGCCACAAGCGGTTCTGGATACGGCCGACGCGCTCTTTGGATGCCAATGGAGTGCGGCGCGCCTGCTGTGCGCGGCCGAACAGGCAACCAGGCCGCGATCGATTGTCGAGATCGATGTCCGGACTGGCGCCCGGCGCACCGTGTTCGACCCCAACCCGGACTTTCCCGTTGCTGTGGGACAGGTCAGGCGCTTGCAATGGGCGGCAGGCGTCGGCACCGCGTCGTACGGCGATCTCGTTTTGCCCCCCCATCACAAAGCCGGTGAGCGCCACCCGCTGATCGTCGTTCAATACGAAAGCCGGGGTTTTCTCCGCGGAGGAACGGGCGACGAGATTCCAATCTTTTTGCTCGCCGCGCGAGGCTATGCTGTCCTTTCGGTCCAGCGAACCAACTGGCCCGCTACCGCGCTGCAAGGACGAAACTTTTCTGAGTTTCAGCGTGCTAACATCACGAACAACGCCGATCGGCGGTTGCTGGTGTCATCGCTCGAAGCCGGCGTCGACGCCGCGATCAAGCTGGGGGTCGTCGATCGCGAGCGGATCGGTCTCACCGGAATGAGCGACGGCGCTACCACGGTCGAATATATTCTGTCGCATCGCTCTCGCTTCCGAGCTGTCGCGCTCAGTACCTGTTGCGGTGATCCCAGCACGACGATGTTCGCAACTGGTATCGCCTTCCGCGACGAGCAAATCTCCTCGGGATTTCCTGCTCCAGGCAGGGCCTGCGACCCCTTCTGGTTGGAGATTTCCATTGCGTGCAATGTCGCGAAGATCGCCGCACCGATCCTCCTCCATGTGTCAGACCGCGAATACCGGGATTCTCTTGAGACGTTCAGCACGCTGCAGGTGGCCGGAAAGGCTATCGACATGTACGTTTTTCCGGACGAATATCATGTCAAATGGCATCCCGCGCACCGTCTCGCGGAGTATCAACGCGTCATCGCGTGGTTCGATTTCTGGCTGCGAGACATCAGCAGGAGCGACCTAAGTCGTTCCGATGAGGTTGCGCGCTGGGAAATCATGAAGCAGCGCCTTCCGACGCCGTCGTGACGTTCCAACTTCTCGCCCAGGCTTCGGCATCGACGAGTTGCGCGATCCGTACCCGGTGCGGCGCGCCGTCGTCCGACAGCGCATTTTCGATCGCCGGTTCATCGAGCAGCCCTTGTTTCGACAGAAGACCGCCAAACAAAAGATCTCGGATCGCCGGCCGGTTCGTCACAATGAGTTTAGCGGCAAAACTGTCGAACGCGCCCTTGCCTCTGCGTGCGAGGACAGATGGCGGAAGCGACGAGGCAAAGGCGCTGCGGGCAACGGCCCGATTTACGCCGCCCGTGCACCACAGCCATGTCGGGACGGCAAGACAGGCCTCCATCACCGGCTGAGAGAGGAGCGGCGAGATGATAGGCGCGACCTTCGTTTGTGGGAAACCTTCGAGGAAGTTCTGGATCATCATCACAGAATAGACATGCGCCGCCTTTCCTGGCGGGACGGTGTCAGGGACCCGCGCCCAGGGGGTCTCGCGCGGAAACGGAAGCGTCTTGACAGCATCTTGGTTGAGCAGGCGATGATCGACGCGCCATGGCGGTTTTCGAGCCTTCAAGCGTCGCCGGATCACGCGACGAGCAATATCCCAGGTGCTCGTATTCCCGAGCCAAGCGACGTCGTTCATCGAAGCAAGCACGCCCAGACCGAACCCCTCGGACGCCATACGGTCGAAAATCGGAGACAGAGATTGAAGGTGACAAAACACGCTGTCGCCGCCGCCGCCTGAGAAGAATGCGTCGGCGCCGATCGCCAGCGCCCGGTGTTGAGCAGCTTGATCGAACGCCTGCGAGAAACTTCGCGCATAGGGCCGAGGCAGTCCTGCGGCGCTCGATCTTTTCAAATCGACGAGATCGGGGCGCGCGTCGATGATCGCGAGCTCGAGTCCGAAATGGTCGGCGACTGCCTTGGCATAAGGCACTTCATTGGGATCACCCACTACCGGGCCATAGGTTATCGCCGCGCTTCCTGGCGCTTTGGCAGCGACGGCTGCAACAATGGCAGAATCGAGTCCGCCTGAGATTTCAAAGAGCGGGCGCTCAAAGCAACCGCTCCAGGCCGTACCGCAATCCGTGACAGCGCGCCGCACCTTGCGCACTGCTCCGGCAAAGGTGATCGTTTCTGCAGTGGGTTCGATGAACTGCCACGGCGACCATATGCACGCCGTTTCGAACCCCGTCGGATGGAGCTTCCCTGACATTCCGGGCAGGACTTCGGCGATATTCTGCAGGGCGGTGCGTGCTGGCTTGATGTCATGATACACCAAGGCCTGGGCCATCACCGACCAATCGACCTCGGGTTCGAGCAGTTTGAAATCGAAGAGCAAGTTCGGTACCGAGGTGACCACGTGAACCCCATCAATTTCAACGTGATAACAGGGCACGGCGCCCGATGGGTCACGGAAGACCTCGGGCGTCAGATGGGGTGAACGCAGCGCGACATAGCCCCCCCAATACGATCTGGAGAATTGCGCGGCTGGCGCAAGCATATCGGAGTGTGAGGTTACCGCTCGCGACGACGTCGCGCGGTCGAATACGTACCCGATGATGACACCGCCATCCGCCGATACCTCCACGCGCGGCGTTTCGGGCGGGGCCAGTACCAGCAGTGCGGTGCTCTTGTGCACGACGTCCATGCCAGGATGGCCCTGCAACGCCGCGATGAAAGCCGTGAGACGCCCGGATCGGCCCATATCCTGCGGCGCGAGAAAGGCCATATACGCAAACGCGCTCATACGACGAGGATCGGCGTGAAACGGGAAACCTGATCTAATTGGTCGTTCAGGACGGCGGTACCATTCTGGAGCCAGCAATGGGCCGAAAAGGGCACCTCCGTGATACCGAAAACCAACGAAGGGTATTGGCCCGCCTCTCTCATCCATCGTCTCAAAGCCAAAGAATCCAGCAGGCAACGACGTGGCACCGGCACGCTCGATCTTGCTGCATCGTAGATGTGAGCGATCCTCTTCTGAACGCGTGCATCCTCGATATCGGGAATGCCGCGATCGCAAGCCAGGAGCGACATCAGCGAGTACCGCCGCAGGGCGAGCGACGTGGACAATGTGAGATGCCATGTTCGCGCGATCGCCCCGATTGAAACCGAAGGCGACACATCTGAAGGCGCGAGTGCTTGAGGAATCATGACGGTCTGGCACTCCAAGTTGCTCGGTTCCGGGTCTCGTGCGCGGAGCGAACCGGCGCTTCGCAGGAGATCTGTCAGGCTGACCGGGGCCGTGACAGGACCTCCAAATGTCAGCCAATCTCTGACGGTGCCTTCGATCGATGGTGGCACCAGGAGATAGCGATCCTGCCGTACGTCCAGCAGGAACACCCGGTTACCGGTGATGCACGCAGATGCATGCGGGAGTATCTGCCAGAACGAGGCCATGGGATTGCGCCAAATGCGCCGGCGCGGACGATGCCGCGCCGGCAGCACGTGTCAGTCGTCGTCGCTGAGCATCGCGGTATTCAACTGGCCGACGCGGTCCTGGCCGCCGAATCCGATTCCCTGGGTTTCGACGCTGGCGATCCCGAGATCGATGAGGTTGAGGACGTCGTCGTTGGTATCACGGTCCATGTCATATCTCCTGAGCCGCATCATTGCGGCGAAGTCAGAGTGATCCGGGCCGTGCATTATAAGAATATTATAATAGGGCTATATTTGACTTATATTCTGGGACGCTCGCGTAGACGCAAAAGCTCTGCAGATACGCGGATGCGACGTACGTGAAACCGACGGATCGCATCGGCATTTTCCTTCCCGTGGATTAGAAGCGAAGCAAGTTCGTCATCCACGTCGGCAAATATCTCAGCTTCCACAACCCGAAACGGATGAAGCCGATCGCTCGCGTTGCAGAGTGCTATCCCGATCTCGCTATTCGATGTCGATGCGGCGATATGCGCGACAAAGGCAGCGAAGCGATCTGAGGCCGGAATGTCCGGGCTTTCAAAGGCTCGCAAGACTTCGATATCGATGCTCCGCGTGGCGGACGTCATCAGGGCTGCGTTCCACTCGTAAAGGTCTCGCAGAGCGCCTTCCGAGAGGCGCGGCACGTGAAATCCGTTGCCAATTCTGGCCTCGACCAATCGCTCCCCTGCAAGTTGATGGAGGACGTCGCGAACAGGGGTCATGCTGACGCCTAGTTCGTTCGCCAAGCGGTTCGCTTCCAGACGTGCGCCGGGCTTGAAAACGCCGCGACGAAGCATTTCCTTTATCGGGCTGTAACTGCGCTCCATCGCGTTGACGGGACTCATGGCCGCCCTTCAATCTTTTGGGAACGGCGGTGTGCCGCGACGATCTCGATATGCTCGGGCCGGAGCGCATCGATTGCCGCGATATGCTCTGGAACCTGATCCTGGAGCAAAATCGCGGGCGAAACGCCTTCGTAATTGCCGAGATTGGGGCGATGCTGCGTATACCCAACCAAGGCGGCGAGGTCGGGTGGGAATGACCGAGCGATGGCGGGCGGGTATGCCAGCCACTGATTCTCGTAAGGCTTCAGCCAGCCTAGGCAATAGCTCACCACGATCGCTCGCCGCGTCGTCTCTGTCCGGTTCGAACCGGCTCCGTGCAAGGTCGACCCGAGGAACACTATGGCGGACCCGGGGTCGCACGCTGCGACCAATGAACCCGCTGGGTCCTTTTCCACGAGAGCTGCCGAACCATGTGATTCAGGATAGATGATCGTGCCGCCGTTCGATCGCGTGAAGGGTGTGAGAGGCCACATCACGTTTACAAGATATTCGACCTCGCCTTTGGCGCCCTGCCACATGTCTTGATCCCGGTGGGGAAACTGAACTGGCGCGCTCGGATAGAGCTCGATCGCCTGAGCGAGGTTGAGCTGAATCGTGTCGCAATATGCGCCGAGCGCTTCCTGCACCAAAGCCAGGATCAGCGGGTGTTGGACGAAGGTCGCCGCATGCGCGGAACGTCGCAAGAGGCTTCCGAAGCGCTTCGTCTTGTTGCCGTAAAAGTCGCCCTGGCAAAACGGCGTGGCGTCGAAAATCGGGTTCAAGTCGTTCGCCAGGGCTTCAACATGCAAGTTCGGCATCAGACCGGGTAATAGGCACCAGCCTTCGCCGTGTAGCGCCGCCGAAGCGGCCTCAAAGCCTTGGAGCGAGGCGGCGGTCTTGGTATCGGTTGTGAACATTATGTATCCTTTCACGCGGCAACGCGTCTGGAGAGAGAGCCGATTGCTGGGACCGGCGACCACATGCCGGTCCGGGCCAGATGCGTCGGCGTAACGGCATCGATCCCGATCTCGAGCGCGCCGATCATTCCGGTCTTGTTGGCGACGGGCAGACCAAGTGGCCTGCATTCCCATCCGAAGCTCAGGACCTGCTGCAGGAAAGCCATGTCGGTGACGGCCGTGTAGCGCCGAATTCCATCCGAAAGGGCGTGCTCGACTATCGCGGTGACGAGCTGGTGACGCACCTTTCGCCGCTGCTCGGCCTGCAGCGAGCGATCGATACAGAAGCGCGTGATTTCGAAGCTCGCAGCATCGCTAGGAACGGCGCCTTCGCAAAGTTCGGGGAAAAGCGTGCTAAGGATGTGTGGGCGGTTGGTCGGCAGGAGGCGGGCAGAGGCGAGATGATTGCCCGCATCGCTCAGCAGTATCAAATACCGCGCGTGTTGGTCGTCGAACTGGTCGATCTCGAACTTGCCATCAGCAATCGGCAAATTCCATTTTAACAAATCCACGAACACGCTCTTTCGCGCGGCAAACATTGCACGCAGCGCCGCATCCTCGCCGGTAGCCAGCGTTGAAGTGAGCAGTGCGACCATGAGCGACCTCCGGGACTGTGGAGACACTCAAATTCATCATTGGCTCGTCCGCCGATATACCAAGTTCTGGGGATAGGTTAGAATTTAAGGATGTCCGAAAAGCTGATCAGGCCATCAAACAAAGCCCTGACCGCGAGCATCGCCCGCTTCTGCACGCCATAACGTTCGCGCGCCATTTTGAGGTGCTGGATCACGGTCTCATGACTGATCCCCAAGATAATGGAGATCTCGAGATCGGTCTTGCCCCGCGCCGCCCAGAGGACGCAGTCAATTTGGCGATCGGTCAGAGTCGGCCGGCCAACCGTCCACATACCCCGACGGTGGGAAATCCTCCTGGCCGCCTCGAAGGCGAAGCCGCCGATAAGCTGCGCAATGGGGTAGAGCGAGGTGGGGAATTCCTCGCCGACTGGGACCGCAAACGAACAGGAGCCGTTGATTTCGCCTGGGACGTGCACGGGTACGGTAAAGCCGTCGCCGATTCCGACGATTCTTGCCTGGGAAAGAACACTTTGATCAGCGGCGGTGAGCTTGATCATGCGAGGGACAGCGGACCACGGAAACCCTATACTCGCGGAATGGCTTGCGCGGAGAACGGGATCAGATGTTCCAAGTCTGTTTTCATCGAACCAACCCTGCCACGAAGCTGGATAATTGTGCAGGCGAACGACTTCAGCGCCAGCTCGAGCAAAATCCACATGATGGAGGAGGGCAAAATACCGTAGGTTCATATCGGCGCAGCATTGGATCAAGCTGCAGTGCAGTTGATCGAGGGTCTCAGCGCTCCGGGCGTGCTGCACAAACCCATCGGCTATCGCAAGTCTCGGCATCGAATGTGTAATCGCGAGCAGGGGCGGTCTCAACCTGCCGGGACTGCGCCGCGTCCATCTGTGCCGACTGCGGACCGATTCCTCACGATCGGCACAGCGGCTGAGTGTCAGGTCAGCTCTGCTATATCGGCATCGAACGATTCGACAACCATCTAAGAAATCATACTAAACAATGCATATCGGATAAACCTTTAAAGGGGATCAGGTTGCCATGAGTACTGGATTCTTACCTTCAGAGCGATGGCGTTGGCCCTTGGCCGTCGGAGCCATGATGGTTGAAGATGCGGTACTCGGTATCCCGTTTCTCGGCGCGGGTCCTTCAGCCCTTCCTCTCCCATCTTCCGTATTTCTGGTAAGGTAAGCGATGCCGACGTGAACGCCAGGCGCGATCGTGAAAGGCGTTGCGGGACCTTGAAGTGCTCGATTTCATCACCTGCATCGGGCCAAATGCGCGTATTCTGAAGGATCAAGAGACGGATTGCCGCCCTTGTACCATGGCGCGCAGGGACTTGCTCGAGGCTAGGCAGCTCTTAAGTGAAGTCATCGTTTGCGTCCCGCGCTGCCGTGCGGCCTTGCTCTACGGCACATTAGCGTCGCCGAGCCGCTTACGCGTCTCAGTTCGTTCTGATGGCAGCCACCGGACGCGAAGCGCGCATGTCCGCGTGAAGCGGAACGCGGGGATCAATTGAGCGCGCACTGGCGGACTTCTGCGAAGCCGCCAGGGGTCGCAGCGTCTTTGCTTCCGCGTGGCACACTCGATCCGGCCGGAGGGTCCGGCGGCGGCTGGCCCACAGGCCCGCGCGCACGCCGCCGGACCGGGCGACCGGATTCGAGAGTGCGTACTTGTGCAGCTCCGAGGGAGCTGAGCAGCGCCGCGCGCTGCGGTGTTGCGGACATCGCCCGAGCGATGACGCTGGCCTCCGGCTCTCGAAAAGGCGGAGCTGGGCGTCGCTGCCCTGCAGTCCCGCCGCGGCGGGTCGCACGCTGCGCAGCGCGCAGCTCCTCCTATCCGTTCCGGCCCTGCGGTGCAGGGTATTATTTTATGGCTCGATCAGCTTCTCGGATATCCTGAAATCCTGAGCCACCCCATTTCTTGGTATATCGCCGACCGAGCCAATGGTGAATTTGAGGGCCTCTACACTCTTGGAGGTCGTTTATGCTCGCACTGCATGCTTCAGCGCTGACTACCAGAGACGATAGGGCGTTGCGCGGAACGTTTGCCCCACGAAGCGGTGTATTCGGTGATCTGCTGAGATGGAATTTGCCAATTGCTGATGGCGAATTCGGGATCGATCGGTTCGACGACCAGCGTCCCCGTTGCTTGATTTTGCACGGCGATGCCGACAAACATTTCGCCTCTGCCCTACGCCTGCGGGCGTCGCAGTTTCCCACCCTTGCATGAGCATCTTCGGTGCCTGCTCCCGCAGGTATCGCTATTTCCCCATCACACGGGGCTCGGACTCTACGCCTAACTTGCGCTTGGCGCTCTTGCGCTTGAGACTTTCCGCCTGCCGCGGGACGCCGAGCCTTACATCCGAAATGGATTGAGACGATTATGGGTGCAGAAACTCAACGAGACGAGCTGATCGACTACGTCGTACGGCTCCCCCGCAAGGCGATCGAAGACACGTTGTTGTCGATGCCAAAATTGCCCGAAGACCTGTCACGGGATCGCCTGGCTGCCGCACGGGCAGTGTTGGCAGGACACCGTCGCCGAAAAGCGTGCTTCCGCGGCGTACGCTTCAGTGATCCAAGCTGGGATATGGTACTGGAATTATACGTTGCCGCCCGCGAACGGCGCCATATCGCAGTGTCCCGATTGTGCGATTTGAGCGGCGGCTCGACCACAACCGCCTTGCGGCATATCGAGGCGCTCGAGGCGCTCGGTTACCTGATTAGGAAAACCGATCCCGAGGATGGGCGTCGTTTGATTGTAAGCACCCTCCCTCCCCTCCTCGATGCCGCGGAGCAGTGGCTCGATCTACAGATCGCTGAGTTCCGCATCCAGGGGTATAGATCAGACTGATAATCGACTGGAGGGATCCAGATTTTTCGTTGCGCTCGTCTACAAGGATGCGCTCGACACGTGCCGCTATGAACACTTGGTCAGGTCGGAAGACCTGCACGGTCCCTCACGATCCTGAACCCGGCCGCTGCTCGGACGAACGTGTCGGAAAAAGGTCCGCAGCGCCATCGTCGTGACCGCCATCAACTGACTGGCAGCGTCATTGTCCGAGCGATGTCGTCGCAAGCTCGCGAATCGGCCGATTCACACGCCGTTATCGATAGCACGTGACGAAGGCGACGCCGTTACCGATAGCACGTGCCCCGCTCACCACGGCGTTACTGATAGCACGAGCGCGTCTCGACGCTTCGTTACCGATAGCACGTGATTATCTACCGCGCCGTTACCGATAGCACGATTCGCGGGCGACGACCCCATGGCCAGCGGTCCTTAACAATCGATCCTGCGGAGCGGCTCAATGCCGGATCGCCGCCGCCCAATCGGGCGGGTGTCACAACGATCAAAGGGGACGCCGTGCCGACATGAAAAACCGGCGCTAGGCCGGGCTTTTCGGGACGCCTGCTAGGGCGGATGTGAGAACCCTCACTTAGCTGGCGCCCCATCAAATTGCTACCCCAAAGCGCCGCACTCGGCGCCACGGTGTTGCTTTGTCTGCACGGGCTCCCCCCAGGGAGAACCGAACGATGGCTGCTGTCCATAGCCCCGGCAGGGGGTTACGACGCTTTGACGAGCATACGGCTAAGGCAACCAAGCTGATCGACGCCTTTCGTGGCCTCGAGACCGGCCTGGCCCCTTCGCATGCGCTGGCGGCACTCAAGCGTGCTGCTCCCTACATGGACGTTCCGCTGCGCGTAGTCTCGGTTATCGACCTTTTGTTCGCCTGGACGAAGCCGCAGGATTGGCAAGGTGGCAGGATCCCGGTAGTTTGGCCGTCAAATGACCTGCTCGCACAAAAGCTGGGTGTGACAGTTCGGCAGGTCCAAAAACTTCTCAAACAGGCTCAGGCGTTCGGCCTGATTGGATTCATCGATAGTCCGAACGGCCATCGTGGTGGGCGCCGCGGCGCGGATGGCTTCATTACTTGGGCCTACGGCATCGTTCTCGCTCCGGTCGGCACCAGATTCCGGGAATTCATCGCTCGCGCCGCGAGGGGCGCAGCCGAGGACGCGGCATTGACGGTTCTACGGAAACGCCTCGCGGCCGCCCGCCGGAAGATTCGGGCGCTCGCCCAGACGGCCTTCGACGCGGACCTACACCATCTGAGGGCCGACGATGACGTGGCGCTGGCGCTGATGGCGACCGACCAGATGCGAAGTGTGCGAGACGAGGCCCTTCTGTCGGCGTGTGTGGACCAGCTTGAAGAGCGAGCTCGGCGTCTCGCCGAGGCCGTCACAGCTGAGATCGTCGATAGCGACACGTGCCCTGTTTATGAAGATAGTTCATGCTGGCATGACGCTGAGGACACTCACTCTACAACTACAAACCACCTCCGATCTGCTAAAGCAGATAGCAGTAGAAGCTTGGCGGAATTGAGTAGTGAAAAGGAGGACGCCGACCGCAGTCCTTCTCAAACTCCGATCGAGGAGGATCTGGCGAAGCACGGTGTCGATCCCGCATTCATCAGGGCCATCGCGCCGGAACTCTGTTCGAATCTCCCCTACCGAGATGGGTCCTGGGGCGAGATGGTCGCCACGGCGGAACGCCTTGCGGGCCAGTCGGGGATCAGCAACCACGCGTTCAAAGAGGCCTGCCGCGTGATGGGGCCGCGGGGCGCGGCAGCCTCGGTGATCGCGACGATTCAGAAATATCGTCGAGGGGAAGTTCAGCGACCTGGGGCGTATCTCCGAGGTATGAGCAGCAAGGCTGAAAAGGGCGAATTGAACCTGGGGAGGACGCTCCATGGCTTGAAGGACGCCAGCTATGTTATCGCGATGCGTGGCTTGTCCGATGGCACGGAAGCGACGCCGATCGGAAGCATGATTGCGCGTCTGGTGACCCGCGGAACGGCACCCCTGTGACTATTATTAATTTATTACAGCATCTTGAGAGCCGAACTGAAGAGTGGGTATTCAGTCTGCCCGCACGGCGTTACCGATAGCACGAGTCGGAAGGAACGGTCCGGAGATGGTGCGGGGGCCAAGTGGGAATGCACTCCGACTTGCGGGTGAAATCGCTCCAAATCCTCGTGCTATCGGTAACGCGGTCGCTAATCCGACTGCGGAATAGAACTGGATCCGCTATATACCTGCTGCCTGAACACGCTGGTGGGAGCTCATATGGATTCGCGAGACGTCGCCCTCACCCAGGGAAAGCTGTTCGATTATCTGGACAGCCCGCTGCACGGCAAAGTTCGGGGCGAACAAAGCATCATGGACTTCCCGCTGTTCTCGCTGGCGAAGCGGCCTCAAATGGAGGCGATGACCTACGAGATGGACGGCGTCAAAATCGAGATCAAGCCGAGTTCGAGCGGCATTGCGACGATGTGGGATAAAGAAATCCTCATCTACGTGCTGTCTCTCATGGTGCAACATCTCGGCAGAACGGGAGATGTTCAGAACGTCTTTACGTTCAATGCCCATGACTTTTTTCGTGCGACCGGCGTCGCTCGGCCGTCGTCGCGCGATTACGAGCGTTTCATCGAAGCGCTCGGGCGGCTGCAGGGCACGCAAATTCGAACCAACATCAAAACTGGTACGATCGGTACGAGAGGCTTTTTCTCCTGGTTCGCTGAAGCGCAGGCGTCTACCCGCGAGACGGCCAGCGGGATCGAGCAACTCATGCCAGTGCGCGTTCAACTCTGCGACTGGCTCGTCCGCGCCGTCTCGCGCGACCGCCGGATTTATGATTACCATAACGATTACTTCCGGCTGGGTTCCATTGAGCGTCGCTTATACGAACTGGCGCACTGCTACTGCCGCGAAGAAGAATATGAGATGCCCTTGGAGATTTTGGGAGCCAAAATCGGTTCGACCTCGCCGCTGCGAACTCTGAAGTCTCAGCTCAAGAAGATCGCTCTCGAGGATAAGATGCCGGCTTATTCGATCGAGGTGCGCGAGGTCGTACCCAAGACCCCTGCCCGGGACAAATTGGGCCGTAAGGTCGGCAAGCCCGAGACGGTCGTGGTGATGCGACCGAAAGACCGCGCTGCAAACCCCCGGGTCATGTTGGTCGCTTGACTTCGGAGATCTGACACACGCGTTTGTCCTACGGCTCCCTCGGGGGCGACCTTGTGGTAAACGTCTGACCTAATGACACCTTTTGCTGCTTTCGATCGGTCGTATCGAATTTAGAGGAGAGGGAGCCTTCGGCTTGTTGATCCGGTGATGAGTACCGGGCGATAAAACCGGAAGCCCTCGATGCGCACTTCAGCCGCAACTCTCGAACTAGACTTCACCGAACCCTCGATCACGGCCGCCAAAGCCGTCGTCGACATCATTGCTGGACAAGGATCGCTCCAGCGCGACACGCTGCTGTGGGTCATGGAGCAAGCCTATGGCGCTCCCCTGGGCGACGGCCGCTGGTCGCTTCGCGACGCTTACGACATGCTTGAACTCGCCAAGGTCATGTATCTGGCGTGGGCCGCCCTCCCCTCTGCGTCGAGCGATTGCCTTGCCGCGCTGACCGGGTTGGTCACCAGCCTGCCGACCCACACGGTGCGCAGCCAATAGCAAATCGAGCTGCAGCAATTCTCGACCCCTGCCCCACTGCCTATCTGGCTACGCTCGCTGGCAGGATCGCGGTGACGGATCTGGTTCTCGAGCCGTCCGCCGGCACGGACCCGCTCGCGGCGTTCTCGCCTCGCGCCGGTGCGCGGCTGGTCCTCAACGAGATCGATCCGATCTGCTCCTCCAGGGCTGGGACCGCCTATCCGACGATCACGATCAGGTCTGGCGCTTGAACACCGATGACGGTCAGTCCTTCGTTGGCCGAAGGGCCCCTGCCCCGCTCGTCACCGCACTCGCAGACGCCTTCGATATTGCTGCGACCATCGCGGTATCGGGTGCCGAGACCGCAAAGCATGTCATCGGCAGTGACAAGACCACGGCGTTCGGCGCGTACCGGCTGCAGCGCTGCCTAGTTGGGAGCGTTTCGAGCGGCCGGGTGCTTCACCGATATCATCCAGCACAAGACGCGGATGTTTATTCCCGTGGCGACCGCCGCGGCTATGATCGACCACATCTCTGGTTAACGATACCGACGGAACGTGCCGGGCTGTCCCGTCGGGATCGCCCGGCACTTGTCTTTACATCTTGTCGATCATGTCCTTGTGCATCTGCACGACAGGGACGATCTCTTCGGCAGTTTTCGTCAAGTTCGTCGCCGTTCCGTTCGATGCGTAAGTCTGCATCAGGGTTAGTGCTTCAGCATGCGCTACCTTTTGTTGCGATATATAAAGCGTATCGCGTGACGTACCACTGACGGCACGCAAAGCGACGAGATCTTTCGTCTGCTTCGCAGAAAGCATTGGCGGCTTTGGTATCAGCTTATCTGCAATCGCGGCTTGCTTTACCATCTGCGTGCTCTTCGTATGATCGGTGATCATCTGCTTCGCGAAATTCGCGACACCGGGATTGGAGGAGGTAGTTTCGAGTTTTGCTGCCTCGATTTCGAACTTGTCGCTCGCACCTGCCTTGGCAACGAACTGAGCGGATGAAACGGACTGCGCGTTAGCCGCGGCTGACAACCCCAGCGTGAGCGCGATACTTCCAAGAACAACGATTTTCATAAAGCTCTCCCTGTCACGAACACCCTAGAACGCTTCATTGTCGGATTTGTTCTGCTCGTTTCTCAGTTTAAATCAGCATCGGAAGGGATTTTGTAGATCGCCCATAACGGGAGGAGAGGGAGCCTTAGGCTTTGTGAGCTCGAGGAGCAGGCTTGCGTGACCGCGGGACAGCGGCGCGCTTATCCCAGGCGGATCATAATCAATGATTCGGCCCGTGAAGGTCAAAAGCCTGTCGCTGTTGAAGGACAATGTCCGCAAATCCAACCGTGACGCAGAGATCGACACGCTTGCCGCGAGTATTGCAGCCCAGGGGCTGTTGCAGACCCTGATTTTCGACCCGCTCAAGAAGGCGGGTACGTCCACCGTGAAGGCAGGCGGTCGTTACTTTCGCGCGCTCCAACTCCTGATCGAGCAGGGCACCCTCCCCGCTGACCACACGATCCCGGTCCTCGTGCTCAGCGACGACAAAAACGCGATCGAGGCGACCCTCGCCGAAAACTTCCAGCGCGTGCCGATGAATCCGGCCGACGAGTGCACCGCGTTCAACGTCCTGATTCAGAAGGGCATGACCGCCGAAAAGGTTGCCAAGCGCCAGGGCGGCACCACCCGTTTTGTCGAGCAGCGTGTGCGCCTCGCCAAGCTGGCCCTCTCCTGTCTTCGATGCGCTCGCGGCCGGCAAGCGGTTCGGCGACGACGCCTATGCGTTCGAGGAGCTTTGCGTCGAGATGACCTCAGCGCTGCTCGGTGCGGATCTCAGTCTTCCCACGTCCTATATGCACAACCACGCGGCCTATATCGGTTCGTGGTTGATGGTGCTTCGCATGGACAGCTGCGCGATCATGACCGCCGCGGCGAAGGCAGAAGCCGCGGCAGGCTATCTGCTCCGCGCGACCGGACTCGCCGCCTCGGACGAACCGGAGCAACAGATTTGTGAAGCAGCATGACCGGTCCGGCCGCCCTCCCCGACCTCGGCGCCTGACCGTGCAGGTGGCACCGACCCCCCTGGTGACACCCACCGCCCTTCCCTAAGTCCCAGCAGAACCCTAGATTGCCGTTCATGGAGGAGCTGACTCTCGCGATTGTTGGGATCGATTATCCCAATGACGACAAGACGAAGAGCAATCGTCGCATGGAGCTATTGCTGACGCCGCCGGGAGAGCCGGTCGAACTACGTTTCGAGCCCAACAACACGCATGATGAAGACGCGATCGCGGTGTTCACGATGCGCGGCATCCAGGTCGGCCATCTCAGTGGCGAGCGAGCGCCGTGGATCGGCAAGCGGATGCAGGTCGAGGAGCATGTAGCGGTCTTCCAGGCGCTGCACGGCAATACCGCCTATCTGCGCGTCCGGTTCGGCGGCGGCGCGCCAACCCTGCCCCCGCCGGTTCCCGCGCCGCCGATTGCCGTCGCGCCACGACCGCTCCGCGCCACGCGTTCAGTGATTGATCCGGACGCCTTCTTTCCCGATCCGGAGGGGCCGGATTGGGGCGCATAAGCCAACGATCAGACCGCTGCGGCCTTGAATCAAGACCGCGCCCGATCAGCCGCGCGAGGTACCCGAGCGCGTGAGCTGCGCCGCCCAACCATCGGCTCCCAGCTGGGGCGGCATCGCATCGAGCAACTGATTGAGCGTATCATTTCTGGCGTACCGGCAACCCCTATCCTGATTAAGAGTAGTGACCGTTCCATCCGGTGACGTCCAGGTTACTGTAAAATGCTGCTGATCAGAGATTCGCGTTTCGCAGGCGGTCTCCTGTGTCTTTCCCGCGGCCGGGCCAAAGGGCGCAAGATCTCGGGCAACCCTAGTATACCCCTCTTGCCCCGGTTTCGCGCGTGTGCGAACCGAAAATGGCGGTATGGCGTGTACCGTCGAACGTCGCCGCGCCTGCGGGTGTGACGCTAGGTGTCTAGACGGGGCAAAGTCGAAGCGCGAGCCGCGCGACACCGCGATCGTGTTTGTGCTCGCGGACTGGGTCGGCCGCTCGGTCAGCGTGACAGCGCAGCCGGCAAGCGCGCGGCTGCCCGCGGCGATCAAAGTAATCCTTCTGGCGCCTCTCATCGCACGGCCTTCGCAGGTCCGTCGGCAGCTCATAGATCGGGCAATAGCGATATCCGGTCTTCGCGCGGCCGTTCTGTTGATCGAAGGTCAAAGCATCGCGAATGCGGATGATCTGCCGCTCGGTGAAGCGTTTCGCGGGTCCGGTGCCGGCGTCGAGACAAGATTGGCTTACGGAGAAGGCACCGCCCTTGCGCGACAGGATCTTGGCCTGACAATCCCGGGTATGCGCCATGCTGATGCCATGTCCATCATATTGCCGGATCGCCGTGTTGAAGGGCTGTGCGCAGCTCGACCTGTCAGCGACATAGATGCCGAGCTTGAGTTTACAGATGCCGCCCGGAGTCGCTGAGCGATCGACGTTGGCACTCGCTCGGCAAGGCGATGATCGCGCTGGCAGCCAGCGAGGTGAGGTATATACGCTATCTCATAACGCTCTCCCGGTCGTCGAGCTTCGGCTTAGCCGCGCAGACCGCGCACCTTGGGTGCAATGCGCGGGGGCAATATCGCCAGGGGGCACGGCGCGCGCGTTTATAGAGGGAAGGCTGAGCCAAGGTCCACGCCACGACCATACCGGTGAGGTTGCCCGCACGCGGCCGCCGCAAGGCGACGGCAGCCGGGGTATCACGCCGCCCGTGGTGAAGGGTCGAAACACCGACATCGCCGGCAAATCGATGCGACAAGCTGGTCCTGCATACGGTTCTCTGTCGGTTGCCCGCCAATGGGGTCACATCCCCTCTCTTTCCTGAACGACCTAATCCGGCCGTCCGCCCCCTCCAACCCGCGATTATTCGGGCCGAGTTGCCGCTTACGCGGCTGCCCGCACCATCCCTCTGATCGGGGTTCCCCTCCGCATCTTCGCGCTCCGGTGGAGAGGGCGCCCTGGCCGTCTTTTTTGGTGTTCAGTCGAGGGGACGGACCCCCGGCGAACAAAAGAAGGAACCTCGAAATGCAGAACCTCGTCATCCTCGCCGGCAATGTCGGCGCAGCGCCCGAAGTCCGCACCACCCAGGGCGGCACCAAGATCACCCAGTTCAGCCTCGCCACCTCGCGCCCCAAGCGCGACAGCGAAGGCAAGATCCTCAGGAACGATAGCGGTCGCCGGGTCGAGGACACCGAATGGCACCGCATCACCTGCTTCAACGGCGTCGGCAAGACCGTCGCCCAGTGCGTCGACAAGGGCCAGAAGGTCATGGTCCGGGGCCGCATCCACTACACCCGCTGGACGGACACCGAAAACACCGAGCGCTACGGCGTCGAAATCATTGCCGATGAAGTGACCTTCCTCAGCCGGGGTCGCCAGCAGCAGAGCGACACGCAGGAGCACGGAGGTCTCGATGACGACGACGTACCCTTCTAAATCGAGGCATGGACGGCCCGGAGCTACAGCTCCGGGCCTCTTCGCACGTGTTCACCCTTGGCGGGCCCCCTCCCCGCGCCGCGCAAGGCTATTTAGCCCGTCTGTTCCCGCAAGCTGCATAGGGAGACGAGCATGAAGCGACCATGGCTGGTTCTGTCAGGCGCCTTCGCGCTCGCTGCTTGGGAGAAGTCCGTGAAGGGGAATTACAACATGCCCATCGGACAATCGCCGGGGATCGTCGCCACACTCGGCGACAAGACGTTCTCACTCGACCATCCGGCATCGTTCCGGCTTGTCGACGAGTGAATAAGCGGAGCCATGCCGTGCAACGATGTCGTCCAGATCGGCCCGCATCAACGTCCCACAGCCGCAGAAATGCGTCCGCACCAAAGCGTTGATGCGCAGCATCTCGCCGGCGTTCTCCATCCAGCGGGACCACGAACTGACAATGTTGGCAGCGGTTCGGATAGGGGAACGATACGCCTCAATCGCCGTGGCCGTCCAGCGTGAGCCTCGGTAAGACAGTTCTCCCGCTGTGGCCAATTCGTGAGTGTTCAGGCTCTTGAGGCCTCGCCGGGGCGTCCGCCCGCCCAATCCCGCAAGCGGGCTTCTCCACTTCGTTTCGACCCTAGGGTGGGCTTACGCGAACTATGCCCCGGCCGTCCTTTCCGCTGTCGAACGACCCCGATTGGGGGGGGCAGGACGAGGACATCATCATGCCCGAGCAAACGCGGCATTCAGACCGCTCCAAGCGTGGCGTAAGGGAGACCACGCGGCTCAACGACTGGTTACGCGAACACATCACCGCTCCCGGCAACAACCGGGTTGTTATGACCCGTGGGATCGCCGAACTGCTGGGCGACGTCAGCCTGTTCCGGGGATGGCGCAACCGCGCGCAGATGCTCCGGGAAGTGCGCGACTTCGTCGCCTTCGATTATGCGATCAATCCGCATGGCGAGCGTGACATGGGCAAGTTCGAGTTCGCAGACATCCCCTGCTATTGGAAAATCGAACACTATAACCAAGACTTAGCATCGGCTCCGAGGACTCCTCCGATCCGTTTTAGACCATCCGCGTCCTCGCCATTACGCTCGTCGACGAACGATGACCTGCCCTGCCCCTACGCACTGGCGTCGGAGCCTTTAATCACCTGCCCAAAGGATCGGCTTATGACCGTCGAAACAATGAACCGGATCAGCGCAAGCTAGCGAGCACGCCGTTGTGGTGAGGTCGAGTTCGCTCGTGGCAACGTCCGCTACGAAGGCGGTATTCTCGCCCACGAGATCGAGCGGTTTAACGAGCGCTACATCGCTGGAGAGATCGACAGTGACGAACTGACAGACGCCATTCTTGCATCGCGGACCGTCAAATTGCCTTGATGATGCGCGGGCACAAGGTTTTGCGCTGTGTGGTGGTGTCCCCTGCCCTACCACCGACGGAAAGGCTCCGCCGTTAAAGACCTCATAATGAAGACCGGGCGGTGCTGGCGTCAAGGATGCCCGGTGCCCCCAATTATGCGGTGAAGTTGGCTGCGCTGCTCTACGCCGCGCTTGAGCCCCGGCAAAATCGGCACCCCCCTGCCCCGCTTCGTGGCTGCCCGACGGTCTCTGTCTCCGACGCCGCGCGAACTTCGACCGGTATCCGTCTCAGCGAACAGACGGAGGTTCATATTTCACTCACAAGGCACGTACCCAGGCATGGGACGCTGAACTCGCAAATACCCGGGCTGTGATCACGCCACACGGTTTGCCGGTGCCAGCACCTCGGAAGGCCCGGAAGCAGGCTCGCAAGTTTAAGCTTTGCTGGAAGGAATGATATTCGAGAAGGCGGTTTTGCCGTCCCGTTCTTTTTTAGAGCTCATGTGATCGTTGGCCGCGCTGGCTTTCGCCCGTACGGACAAGCTCCGATTGACGAGATCGACCTTTAAACCGAGGGCGTCAGAAACCTTGTCACTAAGCGTTTCATAAGGAACGTGTCTTAATCGTACGAGCGGTTGCAACGCGATAGCAACCATGTTGCAACCCGGGAGCAATCCGGACGCAATTGAATCGTAGCTCGACAGCAACTTTGTAGCGAGCTGATAGCGACCCACGGATGCGGAAGACTGCTTCGGATGTTTGTCCAATGTTTTAGTTATTTCGGGCGGGTTTCGGCATGATTGGACGTGCTGCGACGGCCGACAAGAATGAGCTGAGGACAATCAATAGCAACCTGCTACCAACCGCGTAGCAATCCGCTCGCCACCACATCGCGAACGCATAGCGAGCAAGCAGCGACTATGAAGCGACAAAAAAGCGATAAGGCAGGACGTAGGTTGCGAGTAAATGGCGATAAAATAGCGATCTTCAAGCGACGCAATCGCGATCTATTAGCTCGCACAGAGCGAGGCACTAGCGACGCGTACGCAACCAGCCAGCGGCTGAAGAGCGACCAAGTGGCAACCTACTCGCTATCGAAAAGCAAAATGGTCGCAACAATCTAGCTAGCCACTCGCTCAAATGTTGTGATATGCACGCCGTCTGGCCGTACGTTGCTACGTGGTAGAAATCCGGTCGCGAGCGGGGAGCAATATGCCAGTTATCAGCTTCGTGTCGCCGAAAGGTGGGGTGGGGAAGACCACCGCGACGTTGTTGCTCGCGGGAGAGCTTGCCGACGCGGGGGGCACCGTTCGTCTTATTGATGCCGACCCAAACCTGCCTTTGGTTGAATGGGCTTTGCTGCCGGGACGGCCTGAGGCCATCACCGTCGTTGGGTGCCGTGATGAAAACGCGATCATCGACGAGATCGAGAGGGGTGCGTCCGAGGCACGCTTTACGCTCGTCGACCTTGAGGGTGCTGCAACCGCGACAGTCACGTTCGCAATCGCACAGAGCGATCTCGTGATAATCCCCTGCAAGGGGTCACATCTGGATGCCACCCAAGCTGCTCGCGCTATCAAACTCGTCAAACAAACGGCGCGGGGAACGAGAACCGAGATTGATTACGCTATCCTGTTCAGCCAAATTCCACCCGCGCTGCGCTCGAACAATCAGAAGGATATCGCGGAGCAATTCAACGATGCCGAAATTCCCGTCCTTCCTGTCATGATCTACAATCGCGAAGCCTATCGTGCGATGTTCGCTGCGGGGGGCACGCTGCGGACGATCAACGACAAGGGTGTCGGGAATATGAAAGCAGCGCTTGAGAACGCCGAGACTTTTGCGGCAGCGGTGATTGCCAGGCTACGTAAGGCTCGCGCCATGAGGGAAGCCGCATGACCAGGACTAGGCTCGATCTATCCGAGTTCGATGAGACGCCGCCGAGCAAGGATCCGGCCAGGCTGCGGGAAATCAGCGACGGAGCGGGCTTTCCATCCCGTCCGAGCGTCCCCGCGGCAGCGGCACCGATCCCATTGGAAGCGCCGCAGCCTGGGGCATTCCAGCGTCCTCCGCGGGCGTCAGGTAATCGCAACATCGCTATCAATGTGCGGGTAGATCCAGAGACCGCTGCGCGGCTCTACGCGCTTCGTGACGCCGATCCGACGCGCAAACGCGTGCTTGCAGACGTCGTGGCGGATGCGACCCTACTGCTCTACGAGCGAGAGTTGGCTGGCAAAACCCGGTAGTCGGGGCGGGGGAGGGGCCGCTCTTCTGCCCTCGTCTGCGCCAGTTTAACGCACATTAGGCAATTTTGACCGCGGACGGCGCGCCGTGCTCATCGAAAGCTGGCGCGACGACACATTCCAGTTGATCCACGTGAATGACCGTCCCTTTCGAGGTCCCGGATGTGCGTTGGCGACCAATGCCCATCATCGCTGGATCAAAGACTACGCGACTGACTTTGCGATCATCGCGACCGACGGGCAGGGCAGGGTGATCGCCTGTAACGAGGGGGCACGGCTGATCCTCGAGTGGATGAGGACGAGATGCCCGCCAGCCCGTCGCCCGCATCTTCACGGACGAAGACACGGCGATCGCTTGGCCTGAAATCGAAATGCGCGCGGCACTGTCGACTGGCGTGGGCAACGACGAGGGCTAGCATGTCCGCAACAACGGAGAGCGCTCCTTGGCCCACTGACAGTTGACAGTGCTCCGCGATGATGGAGGGGAAGCCATCGGCTTTGTGAACGTGCTTCGCGATCGCTCCGAGCAGAAGTTGGCGACAGCGGCGCTGCGCGGCAGCCAGCGGAATATCCGTCTCGACCGCGATTCCATGATCGAGGGCTTTTATGCGGTCGACACCGACGGCGTCTCGACACTGTGCAACGCCGCGTTCGTGCGCATGATGGGCTTCGCGCGGGAAGACGACGCAATCGGTCGCAAGCTGCGCGACATCGTCCACCATCATCACCCCGATGGATCGCCTTACGGCGTCGCCGACTTCCCGATTTCCATACACTCGCTCGATTACTGAACTGTCAGCGTCGCCCTCTGCTGCCGAGCAGCTTGTTGCGAGGAGTCTGGAAAGGTTTGTCGCGACGATGCCGTCGCCCGAGCCAAACTCAGTTAGAGCGATGCGCGTCGCCAAAGAGAAAGACGGGGAGCCGGTCGTGTCCGGGCCCGTCCAAACACCCGTTCGTCTCCCTGACATCTCGGCATCGCGCGCTGATACTGGCATCTACCGGCTTATGGCGCTGCGCGAAAAACTCAGCGCTGCCGAGGCACAGTCGAAGGTCTTACTTGATAAAAAGGCGGGCACGAACGCCCCGTCCGCCGATGTTGAGACCCGGATCCGCGAGCTGATCGAGAAGAGCCGGGGCCGACCTGAACAGGGCGACGATCCAGATCGCGCCGATACGCTTAGCGACCGTCTCCGCACGCGTACTGAGAAGATCGGCGAGCCAATGATGATATCTCAAGGCATAGTGGGGCACCGATAAGGCAACAGAGTCCCGCCAGTTGTGCGTCCCCGCGCCAACGGCGCGGTCGGGCTCTATGGCGCTGACGCGCCACCGAGCCGCCTACGGCGTCTCGTCGGCAAAGCCGTAACGATCCCTGGCCGGGCATGCCGCGCAGGCGCGGCATAAGGTCATCGCGCTTTACGCGATGGCGTTGCGCCTCCGGCGTCAGACTGGCGGGGGAGCGTCGCTGCCCTTTAGGCCCGTCGCGGCAGGCCGCAACCTGATCTGCGCTCAGGTCCTCGACTGCCGTTTCGGCCCTTCGGGTGCTGCCTGCCTCTGCCGACGGGCCTGTCGGTCCGCTCCTGCCGCTCCCCCGCCATTCCGGCGCCGGCTGCGGTGTTGAAGGAGTGAAGATCATGAAGAAGGTCGAGACCAACCGTACCAGCCTCTACGGCGAGGTGACGGCGCGGGTGATTGCGGAGCTGGAGGCGGGGCGGCTGCCGTGGGTACAGCCGTGGGACAGCGCGGCGTGTGGGTGCATGATGCCGCATAATGCCGGGACCGGGCGGCGTTACTCCGGGATCAACGTGCTGATTCTGTGGGCGGCGGTGGTGGCGGGCGGCTACGCCTCGCAACGCTGGCTGACCTACGCCCAGGCGCAGGCGGCTGGGGGCAACGTCCGGCGTGGTGAGAAAGGGACGGTCGTCTGTTACGCCGATCGCTTCACGCCCAAGCGCGAGAAAGCACGAGCGGTCGATGAGGATCGCGATGCGCGGCAGATTACATTTCTCAAGCGCTTCACCGTGTTCAATGTCGATCAGTGGGAGGGGCTGCCTGAGGCACTGACCGCTGCGCCCGTGCAGCCCGCCGAGATCGAGATCCTGCCGCAGATGGAAGCGCTGATCGACGCGAGCGGTGCGGACATCCGCATCGGTGGCGACAAGGCCTATTATGCGCCGAGCGGTGACTTCATCGTGGTGCCGCCGCCGTCAGCCTTTGCAGAGCCGATCAACTGGCACCGCACCGCGCTCCACGAGCTCGGTCACTGGAGTGGCCATGGCAGCCGTCTGGGCCGTAACCAGCGCGGGGCGTTCGGCAGCCCGGATTACGCGCGCGAAGAGCTGATCGCCGAAATGACCAGTGCGTTTGCGTGTGCGTCGCTTAGCATTCAACCGACCGTGCGTCACGCCGACTATATCGGCAGCTGGCTGGCGGTACTGCGCGAGGACGAGAAGGCGATCTTCCGCGCAGCGAGTGCTGCTAGCAAGGCCGCTGATTATCTGCTCGCCTTTGGGCCGGAGGCGGTGTGATGTCGGGCACGCCCAGCGAAGCCGAACAGCTCCGGCGACTGGAACGAAGCCTGCGGCGGATGCCGGTCGTACGGCGCGAGATCTTTTTGGCAGTGCGGCTAGACGCGATGTCCTATCCCGACATCGCCGAGGTCACAGGGATCAGCGTCGAGCGTATCGAGCGCGAGTTCGCAGCAGCCCTTCATGCGATAGACGACGCATTGGAAGCACGCAGACCGCCGCCATGGTGGCGGCGGTCTGCGCGACGTATCGCAAGAGTGCTGGGCCGTTGAATTTTTAGCCTCGCCGGCGAGCCGGCGAGGCTGTCCCAACGCCCCCGGTGGCGCTAGTATCGGGGCATCATGAAGACCAGCCTCGACCATCTGCCGGCGGCCAAGCAGCGCGAGCTCGAACGCGTCGTGCGAATTCTGTTCGAGCAGTTTGGCGACGCAACCGCGATCGCGACGTCAGACTGGAAGAAGCAGGCGCGTATCCTCAAGGTGATCCTCTATGGGAGCTACGCGCGGGGCGGCTGGGTCGATGAGCCTCACACCGGCAAGGGCTATCAATCCGACTTCGATCTGCTGGTGATCGTAAACCACGAAAAGCTCACCGACCGCGTCGAGTTCTGGGCGACCGCCGAAGACACACTCAACCGCGAACTGGCGATCACGGGCACGCTGCGCACGCCGGTTAATTTCATCGTCCACACGCTGCAGGAGGTGACCGCCGGTCTCTCCGACGGGCGCTATTTCTTCATCGACATCGCGCGTGACGGTATCGCTCTCTATCAGAGCGACGACACGGACCTGCCTGAGCCCAAGCCAAAGACGCCGGCCCAAGCGCTGGCGATGGCGCGCGAGTATTTTGAAGAGTGGTTGCCGGCCGGGCAGGGAATGTTTGAAACGGCGAAGTTCAGTTTGACACAGGAGCGGCTAAAGGATGCCGCGTTTCTCATGCACCAAGCAACCGAACGTTTCTATCACTGCGTCTTGCTGGTCTGCACCTTCTACACGCCACACGTGCACAATCTCGGCTTCTTGCGCACGCAGGCCGAGCGCATCGACCCGCGCCTGATCGAGGTCTGGCCGCGTGAGGCGAAGGTGGATCGCGCGCGGTTCGAAAAGCTTAAAGAGGCCTATGTGAAAGCGCGCTACTCGAAACATTACCAGATCAGCGAAGGCGAACTGGCGTGGCTCGGCGAGCGCGTCGAAGCGCTCGGCCACGTCGTTGAGGTAATTTGCGCCGAGCATATCGCGGCGCTCGAGCGCCGCGCGGCGGCGTAGCTTGGTTACATGTTGCTCGTCGTGGCCAGTGCGCTCGCGATCATCGCGGCGAGCGTTTCTTCAGCGCGTTTGCGCGCGGCTGGTTCTTTCGAAACGAGATCGTGGCGAATCCATTCGGGCGCATGGGTGACGACCGCAGTGATCGTCGCTTGAATCGTGTCGTTCATTGCTGAGGCCATGCTGACAAAGGGTTCGCCTCGGCAATAGCGAAACCGTACCCTTTGCGTCGTCGCCACAGCGGCATCACTTGGTCGCGATCATCATTTGTGCAGCGTTCCCCAGCCCGGACTTGACGCTGAATCCGCGCTGCATCGTTCATCACCGGCGTCACGCTGGCATGCGGCCCGGTTGGGCGGGCAAGCTGATTGGATGCCACGACGTAGGTCATGTCTCGATCAGCGCGTCAGCCTCTGCCTCAAACGCGCGTTTGCCACGCCGCTTCCACAAGGTGAGAACATCGCTGTCCTGCTGCGCCCGTGCCGCCAGGTCGAGCATAGCGCCGTAGAGGGTGGCGCGATCATCCTCGGTGAGATCAACCAAGCCAGACTTCTGCACAAGTCCACCAAGCTCGATCAGGTGACGGGTGCGTTCGCGACGTGCCACGACCCAGCTCCGGTTATCCGTCCGCCTGGCTGTTGCTTCCGCCCGCAGCGTCGTTATCCGTAGCCGTCGCTGCAGCGATGATGTCGCCCGGAGCCGTTTTCCCAGACTTGCGCCCGCGTCGCTGAAAGAAGTCGATGCCCTTCACGCGCCACGCCTCCTTTGTATCCGTATCGCTGGCAGCCACTGCATCAAGTAGTACGCCTGCAAGCATCTCAACATCGAGCGCATCGGCGCCGGTCATGGCAACAAGTTGGCCGTGCTGCTCGACCTTTCGTGCCTTCAGGGCTTTTGCCTTGTCGCCAAGCGCTTTCAGCTCAGCATCATAGTCCCGGACCTTGCGCATCAACCGAACTCCTCGTTTGATCAAACATGTCGTCGGTAGGTGAGGGTCTCATAAGTCGACTTCAGAAAAAACACTGAATATGGAGTGAAGTCACAAGCAAGCGCGAAGCAGATTGTGAGTGCGCGCTTATACATCGTTGCCGATGTGCGCAGAAAATGGTAGTTTGCGTTTCGCGATGGCGATCTACCACTTCTCCGCGAAGGTCATCAGCCGTGCCAACGGCTCCAGCGCCGTTGCCTCTGCTGCCTATCGCGCCGCGCTCGAACTGTACGACGAGCGGCTCGGGCGACACCACGACTTCTCGAACAAGACCGGTGTGGTGCACTCGGAGATCATGCTGCCGGAAAACGCGCCAGAGCGCCTGGCCGACCGCACAACCTTGTGGAATGAGGTTGAGGCTGGCGAGAAACGCAAGGACGCGCAGCTCGCCCGCGAAGTCGAGTTCGCGATCCCGCGTGAGATGACTCGCGAACAGGGCGTTTTGCTGGCTCGCGATTTCGTAAAGCAGCAATTTGTCTATCGCGGGATGGTCGCTGATCTCAATGTGCATTGGGATCATGCCGAGGATGGCAGTCCCAAGCCACACGCGCACGTCATGCTGGCAATGCGCGAGGTGGGCCCGGACGGGTTTGGCAAGAAGGACCGCGACTGGAATCGCCCGGAGCTGTTGCAGCATTGGCGCGAAGCCTGGGGCGCACACGTCAACGAGCGGCTGGCGGAACTCGGCATCAATGCGCGGATCGACCATCGCAGCTTCGCGGAGCAGGGCATTGCGCTCGAACCACAGCACAAGATCGGCCCAGCCGCATCGCGGCGGCCAGCGCAGGGGCTGGAGACCGAACGGCTCGAGGATCACGTGCGCATCGCGCGCGAGAACGGCGAGAAGATCATCGCTGACCCGAGCGTCGCGCTCGACGCGATCACACGGACGCAGGCGACGTTTACCAAGCGCGATCTCGCGGTGTTTGCGTTCCGGCATTCCGACGGCAAGGCGCAGTATGACGCGGTGATTGCCGCGACCAAGGCGTCGCCGAGATTGGTTGCGCTCGGCAGGGATGGACGCGGTGACGAGCGGTTCACCAGCCGCGAGATGATTGCGACGGAGGCGCGACTGGAGCAGGCCGCGAACCGGCTTGCCGGAACGAAAGATCACTTCGTCGCCGGCAGCCATGTCCAGCGTGCGCTGGGTACAGCGGAGGGCAGGGGGCTTAGCCTTTCGGATGAGCAGCGCGGCGCGCTAGGACGGATCACCGAACGCGGTGGTCTGGCGTCCGTCATTGGCTACGCGGGCACAGGCAAGTCGGCGATGCTGGGGGTCGCACGCGAGGCGTGGGAAGATGCTGGCTACACGGTGCGGGGTGCAGCGCTATCCGGCATAGCGGCCGAGAACCTTGAGGCTGGATCGGGTATCGGATCTCGTACGATCGCCAGTCTCGAATATGCGTGGGCGCGTGACCGTGAGCAGCTGGGTCCGCGCGATGTGCTGGTGGTGGATGAGGCCGGCATGATCGGCACGCGACAGATGGAGCGGTTGCTGTCGGCCGCGGAGCACGCCTGCGCCAAGGTGGTGCTGGTCGGCGACCCCGAGCAGCTGCAGGCGATCGAAGCGGGAGCGGCCTTTCGTGCGCTTTCGCAAGCGCACGGCGCAGCCGAGATCACCGAGATCCGCCGCCAGCGGACGGACTGGCAGCGCGACGCGACCCGCTGGCTTGCTACGGGCAAGACGCGGGAGGCGCTTCAGGCGTACCGCGACCATGACATGGTGCGCAGTGGCGACACACGCAGCCAGGCGCGGGCGGTACTGGTCGGGAAGTGGGACCGGCAGCGCCAGGCGGAGCCCGATAAGAGCCGGATCATCCTGACGCATACCAACGCCGAGGTGCAGTCCCTCAACGAGGAGGCGCGTGAGCGGCTGCGGGCATCGGGTGATCTCGGAGACGACGTAACCGTGCAGGCGGAGCGCGGCGAGCGGCAGTTCGCGAGCGGCGACCGGATCATGTTCCTGCGCAATGAGCGCGAAATGGGGGTAAAGAACGGTACGCTCGGTACGGTCACTGAGGCATCACCGGTAGCGCTTGGCGTGCGCCTGGACGACGGACGGGAGGTGACGTTCGACGTGGCGGACTATGCGGCGGTCGATCACGGCTATGCCACCACCATCCACAAGTCGCAGGGCGTGACGGTGGATCGCAGCCACGTGCTCGCCACGCCAGGCATGGACCGGCACGCCGCCTATGTCGCACTATCGCGGCACCGTGACGGGGTGCAACTCCACTACGGTCGCGACGATTTCGCGAGCGACGCCAAGCTCGCGGCACTGCTATCGCGCGACCGGGCGAAGGACATGGCAGGCGACTATGCAGCCGAGCCCGACGAAGCGGTTCGGGCTTTCGCGGACCGACGCGACATCAAATTCCCTGAGCGGGTGCGTGAGCTCGTCGAGACAGTGGAGGGGAAGGCGCGTTCCATGTTCGCCGGATTCAGGCCAAAGCCGCAGGAGGCGGTGCCTGCCGAGCCTGTGCCCGAAAGCACCAGTCTCTTAAACGAAACAAAGGCGATCCAGCGCTACGCGCGTGCCTCTGTCGATATTTCGAGCATGCGGGATAAAGGGCTGCCGGTACTACCGCATCAGACAACCGCACTCGCGCGTGCCGGCGACGCGCTCGACAAGGCGCGCTCTATGGGAGCGCAAGACCTCACCTCCGCAATCGAGCGCAATCCGAAGATTGCGCGTGACGCGGCAGCTGGCGACACGCGCAGCGCGGCACGGGCGATGAACGAGGAAGCCCGCGTACGCGCCGATCCGGCGCTCAGGGCAGGGCGGTTCATGGAACGCTGGCAGGCGTTGTCAGCCGAGCGCGGGGAGGCTCAGAACGGCCCTGTGGCGCAGCGCATGGGGATCATGATCAATGATCTGCGATATGATCCGGCATTGCGGATGGAGCTGGAGCGCAGCGCGCCAGAACTTGGGCTTGGCCGCGACCGACAGCCATCGGTCGAGCAGGTGCTTGAGCGTCAGATGCAGCGCGATCTTGAACGCGATTTGCTCCAAAATCGAGAGCTTTAGCAGCTGGAAGGCCGTGGCACGCGCTGATAAAAGAAAGGCCGCCCTGAGGGGCGGCCTGAAAGTTTTAGGAGAGGATGCCTGAAAGGCTTGCTGATTGTGCAGTGCAGCACATCCAGTTGCAAGAGCGGATCCAGCAGGTCGGTGCGCGCGCCGCAAATACTTCGAGACGACCATCCAAGCGCGTAGTGACCTCAGGTCGGAGCTAAGCCATGGCGGACGAGGCGGCACAGGCGTTCGAAGATCTTCGTGGCGAGGTGTCACTGATCCGCCGTGCTGCGGAACGGCTGACCGCTCAGCGGGCGGAGCCCTCCGACGCGCCGGACTATTCAGAGACACTTGGGGTGATCTCGCAGAACGTCCTCGCAGCCGCGCAGCGGATCGATGCGGTGGTGAACAGTCCGGCGCTGCTGCTGACACCAGAGGAACTGAACCATCAGATCATCGAAGCCGCGTACAATGCGCCCCGTGAGGATCATCGCCTGTTTCTCGCGGCGCAACACGGGTTCGAGACAGTGGCGAGGCAGCTGACCCTTCAACTGCATTCGCATACTGAAGCTGACGAGCAGCGCCGCCGGTTGCGGCATGTCGGTATGGCGGCTCTGGCAGCGGGCATCTTGCTGTGGGCCATCCTCCCCGGTCCGATCGTGCGTGCCCTGCCAGCGAGTTGGCTATGGCCCGAATGGATGGCGGCACACACGTTGCGCATGCCGATGTGGCAAAGCGGGCAGCGCCTGATGCGCGCGGCGTCGCCCACTGCGTTCGCCGGCATACTGTCGGGCAACCGGCTGATCATCGCCAATCGTGACACTCTGGACGCCTGCCGCAAGAAGGCCGCCAGGGCGAAGAAAGCAGTGCGCTGCGAAATCCAGGTCATGGCAGAGGAGTGACATGATGGACATATCTCAGCACGATCGTGCTGCGGTGCTGGCGCTGGTCACCGAGACCTTGCGCGATGCGGGGCGAACCACGCCGCCTCCGGAGACCGAGCAGGGCGACTGGCTGCGCGGGAACGCCGAATGGAGCGACCCTGACGCGAATGGCTGGGTGACGCTCACCCCCGTCGAAATCGCGGTGTGGGTGCCTAAAGCGCTGGTCGGCTGGCAGGTCGCCCTTGAGTCGCGTGATCCGCTCGCCCCGGAGTGGCTCGAATATCCCCATCTGTCCCTCACACGCTGGCCGGCGGTCGAGGCGGCGGTGCGCGGCCTATACGCAGCTGGGGAGATCTAAGGTCATGGTCACCGCCCTTGCCGGGGTCGCGATCGCGCTCAGTGCTGCGGCATCCGTCGGCGCCTTCATCCGAAGTGCTGTCGGCAAACACAAGCGGCCGACCATCGCCTCGATCCTCGTCGCGCTATTCGGAGTGCCGTTTGCCGCGGCGTCGCTGTCCGGCCTCGCCACGGGGCCGCTCGAGGTGCTCGGCCGTGTCCCTGGCGTGTCAATGTTCGCCTATGGGGTGGCGACCGCGGTGCTGGTGGTACTGTGCGCAATTGGTGGGCACTTCCTCGCCTTCGTGATGGGTGCGCCAAAGGGACCGCAGGCCGGCGACGTCTTGCGCGGTGCGCAACTTTCCACCGCTGATCGCTGGAACAAGCGCACGCCGCGGATGCAGAAGGACACAGCTGTCGTCTCGCTCGCGGGACTGCCGATCGACCGCGCCGACGAGCCTAAGCACTTCCTGCTGATGGGCACGACCGGCACAGGCAAGTCGGTCGCGATCCGCGAGCTGCTGCGGGGCGCGGAAGACCGCGGCGACCGGGCGATCATCGCCGATCCCGATGGCGGCTTCTTGTCGCGGTTCTACGATGCCGCGCGCGGTGACGTGATCCTCAACCCGTTCGATGCGCGCTCGGGCGTTTGGGACATGATGGGCGAAGTGCCCAATGATTTTGCCGCCGAGCAGCTCGCCGCGTCGCTGGTGCCAAGCCCGGGCGGGTCAGCTGATGCAAGCTGGGCGGCGCGCGCGCGGACGTTGCTCACCGCGATCCTGCGCCGTGGCCGGGCCGCCGGCATCGACACCGCAGAGGTCTACCGTCTGTTCGCCATCGCTGACCGCGCCGAACTCCGCGCCATGCTTGCCGGCACCGCCGCCGAGCCTTTCCTTGCCGAGGGCGCGACCCGGCTGTTCGACAGCGTGCGCTCATCCAGCGGTGACGCGATGAGCGCGCTTGAATATGCCGCCAGTGCGACCGGCGGCATGCCGTTCTCGCTGACCCGCTGGGCATCCGACCCGAACGATAGGCGTTGGGTATTCCTGCCGTACCGGGCCGACCAGATCGCCGCCCTGAAAGCGCTGATCGGGCCGTGGATGCGGCTCGCGATCTTCGCCACGATGAGCCGCCCCGAAGGCGATACGGCACCGACCTGGTTTGTCGCTGACGAGCTCGACGCGATTGGCAAAATCGAGGGTCTCGATGACGCGCTCCAGCGTATCCGCAAGTTCGGCGGGCGCTGCGTGCTCGGGTTCCAGACGATCGGCAAGGTGCGTGCCCTCTACGGCGACGGCGCTGCTGCCGCGCTGGTGGAGAATTGCAGCACCCGGCTGATCCTGCGCTGCGCGGGCGGCGACACCAACAGCACCGCCCGGTTTGCGTCGTCGCTGATAGGCCAGCAGAGTTACATGCAGCAGAGCTACAGCGACGGGGCAGGGCCGGGCGGAAAGACTTGGGGCAACTCGCTGTCGGCACATACCGAGGATGCCGTCATGCCGTCTGAGATCGAGCGGCTGCCCGACCTCAGCGGTTATCTCAAGGTGCCATCGCGCCCGGAGTGGTTCCTGGCGAAAGTCGCCTGGAGCGAGATGCCGCAGCGGACCGCAACCTTCGTGAGCGTATAGAAGAAAGTCGGCTGCACATGAGCGACTGCTGTACCTGCCGCTTCGCGAACCGCGCGGTCCTCGAGGCAAACGGCTGCACTAGATGCAGGCGGCAGCAATCAGTTTGCCGGGCCGGCTTCGTTGATGTGCGCCTCGAGGCCGGCCAACCCTTCCAGCAGTTCGGTAAGGGAAGGGGGCTCAACCATGAACATGTCTGCCATGGCCGCGTAATCGCTGGCGAGCGCCTGCCGGATCCGATCGGAGGGCGTGAGGCGCATCGTGCCGAGGATAGCCGTTGCATAGGACGCCGACGCATCGGCGAACATCACGCTCTTGTTGCGCACGACCTGCTCCAAGAGCGCCGGGTCGGCGAGGGCCGGGGCGGTGATGCCTGCCCGGTCGAGCATCAGCATGTCGTAATAATGACGCGACAAGCCATCGCGCATCTTGCCGTTGTGATGGAGCGCATGAAGGATGGTCGCCTTCTCCCAAAACGTACGCTCGACGCTGAGCGTCTCGACCGACGTCGATGAGTCCGGGAGTGCATCCGGAAACTGCTCGGCGAGGTAGGGTCGAATTTCGCGATTCTCGAACGGGTCGGGATCGCCTCGTGCGCCGAATTCGAGCTTGATGCGCGGCTTGATATAGTCGGTCTCGTCATCGGCAGCATAGTCACGCGCAGAATAGTCGCTAGCCGCATATCCGCCGGTGCGTGGATAATTGAACAGGATCGTTTGTCCATCCCGGTCATCAGGATCGAGGGCGATGCTCCATCCCTCACGGCCAAGCTGAGCCTCGACCGCCGCAGCGAGCGCCGGCATCGCGATCGTGGCGACATAGGCTTGCGCTGCAGCTTTCAGCGCCTTGGTCCGGCGCTGGCGTTCGTTGGAGCCGATGCCGGCCTCCATCGGTGAGGCAGCCTGATCGAGCAGTGGCGCTGTGCGCCGGATGGTCAGGTCGATATCCTCGGAGAAACGCTGGATGATGCCGTAAGCCTTCGAAAGCGACGTGCCGCCTTTGAAGGTGACATGGCCTTACAGATCACGCGCGGTGCCGAGGCGCCTCAGCGTCCAGCAAACCCAGAAATCCTTCTCGATGACGATCGGCGTCAGGTCGCGCTGCGCTGCGGCTTCCTCAATAAAGGCGCGGCGGTCGCTGGCGCTGCGGCGCGCAAATTCATCCATGGTGCGCGGTATCGATCTTGAGGATCACATCACCCATCCATCCCGGCATCGAAGGCCGTGCCTGGAGCAACTGTTTCAATGCTCGAGTGTCGACCTGTGTCGCGAGCCGCCGAATGACGTCCGCATCGACATGGGCTTTGCCAAGCTGTGCAAGCGTCTGAAGCACCGCGTTGGCGGTATCGGAGCCGGAATCGAGAACCGGTGCGCGACTGTGTCGGAGCGTCACCGTTCTGCCTGCGGCCTTGGCCACGCGTGTACGGCCGCTGGTCGCATAGCTCGTTCGCGCCGGTACCTGGGTCGATAGCCCAAGGCTATTGGCAGCCGCGGCACCGGTGGGCGCCAGCTTGTCACCGCTTTGGGTCGCTATCGCATCGGCTATGGTCGCAGTGTCCGGACTGAGGATGCCTAGTGTGTCATGGTGGCGAGGATAATCGTACAGTCCCCGGCCAAGCCGACGAATCGATCCAGATTGTGCCAGACGGGAAATCGCGACATCGACCGCGCCACGCGAGCCGAAGTCGATGAAGTGTTTAGGTGTGAACACCCAGCCGCGCCCCTTGCCGCGAATGCGTTTCATGATTCTGTCGGCCATTGCGGTCACAGGACTGCTCCTTTCGTGTTAGATAATAGCCCGCATATTTCTAACAAGGCACCCTCTGTCTGATCCGATGTGAGCAGCCGCAGTTTGCTGGGTTAGTTCGTCCAAGCCGCATCGTTGTGCCCTTTCGAAACTTGGGCGAACACGTCCGTCGCCCGACCAAAACGGGACGCCAAAAGCCTTGCATTGTTGAGAATGAAAGAGGAACATAAGCGGAACACACCGAGTCTATGCGTTATGTCCGCCGTCCATTCTTCGTTGCCCTCCACGCTCGCCCAACTCAAGGCAATTGCATCGCATGTCAGCGAGTACCGAGTCATGCCGTTCTGCCTTTCGGAGCTAGACGCACGGCTGGGCGGGGGAGGGCTGCGAGGCGGGGCGTTGCATGAAGCTGCTGCGCAGACCTGCTCGCTCGCCGATGATGCCGCGACAACGCTGTTCCTCGCAGGGATGGCAGGACGCGAGGCAGTTCGCGTCGGCGGGCCAGTGCTGTGGGCGAGTTGTCGGAACGACCTGTATGCGCCGGGGCTGGCACAGGCAGGCCTTGCCTCCGCCAACGTGATCCACGCGCAGCCACGGGACAACGACGCACTGTTGGCGGTGGTCGAAGACGCGGTGCGCGATGGCACGCCCTCCGCAGTGGTCGCCGAAGTTGGCAGGATGTCGATGGTGGCGAGCCGGCGACTTCAACTCGTGGCGGCCGATGCGGATATCCCGATCCTGGTTCTGCGGCGGAGGCGGGGTCGCGAGCAGGATCCGCTTGCCGAACCATCGGCTGCCTGGACCCGCTGGAGGATTGGCAGTGCTCCGTCGGCCCGGCTCGCAGTCGCGGGTGTTGGGCGGCCGCGCTGGTTGGTCGAGCTTGCCCGACAGCGCGGTGGCGCTTCATTTTCTATGATCGTGGAGGGATGCGATGAGACGGGTCGTCTCGCTGTTCCTGCCGCACTTGGCCATCGAGCGGCTGAGACGGTTGGACCGGTACGCTATGCCGCGGCCTAGCCCCGCAGCGCTACAGCTTCCCGTCGACGACAATCCCGGCGCCTGCTCCGTTCCGCGTAGTGGCGGGTGGCGACCCGGTGCGCGCTGGGCCCGTGCCGACCCGCTGGAGAGCACCGATGTCGACAGTCAGATTGCGGCGCTCCCCGCACATGCGAAACCGCCGATGCGCGAACTCGGGCGGCGCTCGGAAGCGGCGGTCCACCCGTACCGCCGCGCTGTGTCGTCAGATCGGGCCTCGTCGGTAGAAGCAACGGTCGCCGCCTTCCATGCAACGCCGCTCGCGTTGATTGGGAAGGTCGGTCGGCGGGAAGAGGTCGTGGCAGCCTGCGCTTCGGCTGCAAACCTCGGGATCGTCGTCGGCATGGCCGCAACGCATGCCCGCGCCTTGGTGTCGGACCTCGATTTCCGACCGGCTGAGCCGGAAGCGGATTCGGCATTGCTTGACCAGCTGGCACTGCGCGCCGTGCGTCGTTGGACACCGATCGCCGCGGCGACACCACCCGATGGGCTGTGGCTCGATCTGACCGGCTGCGATCATCTTCATGGCGGCGAGGAGCGCTTCTGCCAGCGGCTGCGCGCCTTCTGCCAGCGCGCTGGCTTCACGGCCCGGGTCGCGGTTGCCGACACGCCAGGCGCCGCGCACGCGGTCGCTCGCTTTGGGCGCGCCGATCTCACGATCGTGCCGAAGGGGCGTACCGTCGAAGCGCTCGGACCTTTGCCGATCGCAGCGCTGCGTTTGAACGGCGTAGCGCTGACTGCGGGCCGCAAGTTCGGGTTCGAGACGGTCGCGGATCTCCTGCCCGTTGCCCGGGGCCCGCTGGCGCGCCGGCTCGGCCTACCCGCGATCACGCGGCTCGATCAGGCGCTGGGTGGCGTGGCCGAGCCGATCACGCCACGCGAGAATGCGGAGGTGCCTATGGTCGAGCGGCGCCTGCTGGAGCCCATCTGCACTGCCGAGGCGATCGAGCGCGTCATGGGAGACTTGCTCACCGATCTCGCCGAGGTGTTGCAGGCAAGGGGGCTCGGAGCTCGCGCCTTGCGGCTGACGGGGCTGCGGATCGATGGAGGGGAGCAAGTGGTCGCTGTCGGCACGTCGCGGCCGACGCGGGAGGTGTCGCATCTTCTACGCCTTCTGAAGCTTCGCATCGAGCGGATCGATCCCGGGCTCGGCATTGAGCAGTTCACGCTGGTCGCACCGCATACCGAACCGCTCGATGCTGTCGACCTGGGAGCTGTGCTGGCAGGCGAGACACGGTCCCGCGATCCTGCCCGCTTGGTCGACGTCGTCGCCGGCAGGATTGGCCCCCGCGCGGTATACCGCCTCGCGCCCGTTGAAAGCCATGTGCCCGAGCGCGCAGTGATCCGCTCGGATCCTGTCGACGCACCCGGCGGCTGGCCGGTATGGGTTCGCCCCGTTCGGTTGTTTGCGAGGCCAGAGCCGCTCGCGCGGGTGATAGCTCTGCTGCCGGACCAGCCGCCCCGGCGCTTCGAGTGGCGCGGCACGACCTACAGGATCGTCGCCGGCGACGGACCCGAGCGGATTCACGGTGAATGGTGGCGCCGCGACGCTGAAGTCTGGGCGGTGCGCGATTACTACCGCGTCGAGGACGACAAGGGCGGCCGCTATTGGGTTTTCCGGTGTGGCGATGGCTTCGAGAGCGAAACCGGCGATCTCAGCTGGTGGATGCACGGCGTGTTCGCATGACCGATTATGTCGAACTGCAGGTGCTCACGCATTTCTCACTGCTGCGCGGCGCGTCGAGCCCCGACGAGCTGTTCGCGGCCGGGAATTTGCTCGGCCTGGAAGCGTTGGGCATTTCGGACATTGGCTCGGTCGCCGGGGTCGTGCGGGGCTGGGAGGCGCAGAAGGCGACCGGCGTGCGGATGATCGCCGGTGCCCGAGTCGATCTGGCCTGTGGACGCCGGCTGCTGCTCTATCCGACCGATCGGCCGGCCTGGTCCCGGCTGACCCGGCTGCTGACGGTCGGAAAGAAGCGAGCGGGCAAGGGCAAGTGCGACCTGCATTGGCACGATCTCGGGCCTTGGTCCGAAGGGATGGTCGCCATCCTGCTCGCCGAGGAAGCCAGCGACCATAATGCGGTCGCGCTGGCTGAGCTGAAAATGGTGTACGGCAAGCGTGGCTATATGGCGCTGTACCAGCGGCGCCGGCCGAACGATGCGGTCCGCATCGATGCACTCGCCCGCCAGGCCGCGGCCGCAGGCGTACGCGCGGTCGTCACCGGCGACATCCTCTATCACGCGCCCGAGGCACGGCTGATGCAGGACGTCGTCACCGCGGTCAGAGAGAAATGCACTGTCGACGAGCTCGGCTATCGTCGCGAAGTGAACGCCGACCGCGCGCTCAAGTCGCCGGCCGAGATGGTCCGGCGCTTCAAGGCCTATCCCGACGCGCTACGCGCCAGCGTTGACATCGCCCGCGCCTGTACCTTCGATCTCGGCGAGCTGGCGTACCAATACCCGCATGAGCGGCTGTTGGAGGGGCTGAGCGCACAAGAAGCGCTCGAGCGCTTGGCGCTGGAGGCCGTCGACCGGATGTTCGATGGGGCGGTGCCCCAGGCGTACACCGATCAGATCGGCCACGAGCTTAAGCTGATCGCGGAGCTGGCATACGCCCCTTATTTCCTGACCGTCTACGCGATCGTGCGCGAGGCGCGGCGTCGTGGGATCCTGTGCCAGGGGCGGGGGTCTGCCGCGAACTCCTGCGTATGCTTCGTCCTTGCAATCACCTCGATAGACCCGATCAAGCACGAGCTGCTGTTCGAGCGGTTCGTCTCGGGCGAACGCCGCGAGCCACCCGATATCGATGTCGATTTCGAACATGAGCGGCGCGAAGAGATCATCCAGTGGATTTTCGAAACCTACGGCCGCAACCACGCCGCGCTGACGGCCGTGGTGCAGCGCTACCGCGCGCGCGGCGCGGTACGCGACGTCGGCAAGGCGCTTGGGTTGCCCGAGGACTTGACGTCGTCGCTGGCTGGCTTGGTCTGGGGTTGGTCGGCCGAGGGCGTCGGTGAGAAGCAGGTCAACGAGCTCAACCTCGACATGGGCGATCGCCGGCTGCGGCTTACGCTCGAACTCGCGCGCAAGCTGATCGGCGTGCCGCGCCATATGTCGCAACATCCCGGCGGGTTCGTGCTAACCCAAGACCGGCTCGACGACCTCGTCCCGATCGAGCCTGCCGCGATGGTCGATCGCCAGATCATCGAGTGGGACAAGGACGATATCGACTCCTTGAAGTTCATGAAGGTCGACGTGCTCGGCCTCGGCATGCTCGGCTGCATGAATCGCGCGTTCGACATGCTCGAGGAAACCAAGGGCGTGCGGATCGGGCTTGCCGACCTGCAGGACGACGATCCGGACGTGTATGCGATGATCCAGAAGGCCGACACGCTCGGCACCTTCCAGATCGAAAGCCGCGCGCAGATGTCGATGCTGCCACGCATGAAGCCGCGCCGATTTTACGATCTTGTCATTCAGGTCGCGATCGTACGGCCGGGCCCGATCCAGGGCGACATGGTCCACCCGTATCTGCGCCGACGCGAGGGGCTGGAGAAACCCGAATACCCGCGGCCGGAGCTGCGCGCGGTGCTCGAGAAGACGCTCGGCGTGCCGCTGTTCCAGGAGCAGGCGATGAAGGTCGCGATCGTCGGCGCCGGCTTTACCCCGGCCGAGGCGGACCAATTGCGCCGCGCGATGGCGACCTTCAAGATGACCGGCGGCGTCTCGCATTTTTCGGAGAAGCTGATCGAAGGGATGGTCGCGCGCGGCTACCCGCGCGATTTCGCCGAGCGCACCTTCCGCCAGCTCGAAGGTTTCGGCTCCTACGGCTTCCCGGAGAGCCACGCCGCCAGCTTCGCCAAGATCTCCTATGCGTCGAGCTGGATGAAGCACCATCATCCCGACGTCTTCTGCGCCGCGCTGATGAACGCGCAGCCGATGGGCTTCTACGCTCCAGCCCAGATCGTACGGGATGCGCGCGACCACGGCGTCCAGGTTCTTCCCCCGTGCATCAATGCAAGCCGCTGGGATTGTACGCTCGAGCCGACTGGAGGCCGCTATCTCGCGGTGCGGCTTGGTTTGCACCAGGTGCGCGGGCTCTCCAACGCCGATGGCGCGGCGATCGTCGGTGCCCGTAGCACGACGCTGTTCGATAGCGTTGAGGATGTCTGGCGCCGGTCCAGTGTCCAGCGCGCCGCGATCGAGAGGCTGGCCGATGCCGACGCGTTTCACGCCTTTGGTGCGGATCGCCGGCAAGGCCTGTGGAAGGTGAGGGGGCTCGGCGAGGCGCCGCTGCCGCTATTCGCGGCCGCAGACCGTGCAGCCGAAACGATCAGTGCGGAGGGTATTGAGCCCGCGGTTTTGCTTCGCCCACTGACCGACGGTCGTGAAGTGATCGAGGATTACCGATCGCTGCAGCTGTCGCTGCGCGCGCATCCGCTGACTTTTGTCCGGGGGGATCTCACCCGCCGCGGCGTGACCAAATGCGCCGATCTGGCGACCATTCGCGATGGCCGCCACGTCGAGGTCGCCGGGATCATCCTCGTTCGGCAGAAGCCAGGCAGTGCGAAAGGCGTCCTGTTCATCACGATCGAGGACGAGACCGGTATCGCAAACGGCATCCTCTGGCCGGACCGTTTCGAACGCCAGCGACGCACCGTCATGTCGGCGTCGATGATCGGCATGAAGGGGAGGGTGCAGAAGGAAGGCGAGGTGATCCACGTCATCTGCGACCGGATCATCGACCATGGTGACCTGCTGCACCGCGTGGGCGAGATGTCGTTCCCCTATCGGACCGGCCGCGGCGATGGGGCCAAGCATGCCGGATCGCCGGACCGGGGGGACGAGGGTTGGAAGCCGGAGCTGCGCAACGCCTACTGGCCGCCGCACGCCGAGGGCATGGATCCCGAGGACGCGGTGCGCTTCAAATCGCACGACTTTCGTTGAGCAGTGGCAAAGCTCGCCCGCCATCAGCGCGTCGTGATCGCGCTATCGGTCCATATCTTGCGCAGCGGTGTCGCGCGCTGCTCGGACGCGCGTGTCGACGGCGTTGAGGTACGTCTGGCGCTTCGGTGCCTCCTACCGCATTGCCCGGAACGTTGGCCGCTCGAGCTGTATTGGGATGCGGCGCGACAGGAGAACGAGATCGGGCGAGCACAGGGCGTCACGGCTGCGTTCAATGGCATTGTTCGGCAGTTACGGCGGGCAGGTAGGTACCAAGAGGTGTTGGAACCGTAAAATGTGAGCGGCCCTATTGTCGCCTGAGGCCGATCAGGGATTGGGCTTGTCGGATATGATGGATCGATCCTGGTGACGCTGCCCTAGCGGCGCAGCTTCAACCCCTCTCCGAGGCGGACCGGAAGATTTTAGGGATCGTACGCTAAGCGACCCGATGGTTTCGAGCGGGAAGAGATGGCGGCCGAGCGACCTCCCGAGTGGCATCACGTGGGACGAAGCAGTCGTTCAGCCAATCGGCTGGGAATGTCGGGTTTCGATGAACCGGCCATTCGCGGGGCTATCGAGATCTGCTCGGCAACGAGCCAGCCCGCACGGTAGCGACTGCGCGGGGCTTGGATCTCACGCCAAAATAGCAGCCGAGGCTCCCCTGACGAAAAACCCCGCATCCGAGGTTGTCGCACACTTTCTCAATCCGACAGGGTATCTCGCACAGTAGTGCGAACATGGAGCGCGTGCGGCGCCGCCCACGCCGCAATTCCCCAGAATTTGCGGTGTGCTGCGTCGCCTATCATGTGTTTTGCGTCGTTTTAAGGGCGTACCTGTCATTCCCATAACTCCGTCGAGATGACGCTTTTTCGGGAAAACGTTTTGGGAACGGTTTTTGGGAAAGCGGCTTGCAGCGGGGGCAGTTCGCCCGTCGCTGTTGCCCGCCGTTCCCGTGCCGGGTTCCTTCGCGGGAAAGTCGGACTACCGCCTAAACTGCCCCTATACGCTACCTGTGCGGGCATCAGCTCGCCGCCACGTTGTGTGCGTCGACGCGTCTTAAGGCCACGAACACCAGCACCGCTGACAAGCAGGTCACTCCGGCGAGGATCGACAGGAGAACCGAGAAGGCGCTCGCATAGCTATCTCTCAACGCATCGGCCGATGCAACGAGCCGGGTCGCCCCGGCAAGGTCGCCGATAGCCAAATGCTCCGCCAGAAGTGGGCGAACTCGCCCGGAACCAATCGCCAGCGTATCGAGGTGCCAGCGCACCAGGGCCGCCAGTCCCGCCGTCACGCTCGCCAGTGCGATGCCTTCTCCTGCGACCCTGGTCGTGCCAAAGATGCCCGTAGCCATGCCGGCGCGCTCGGGCGGCACCACCGCGACCGAGAGTCCATCCATTAAACCCCACGGCAATCCGGCGCCCATACCGATCAAAAGCATGGCCGGTACGGGCGTCAAGTCGGATCCGGAACCGCAGTGTGAAAGCCAAAGCAGACCGACGCTGGCTGCGAGCAGCCCAGCGGCCGATACGGTGCCGGCGGAGTACCGATGCGCCAGCCGCACCGCCAGCGTAGGCGCTAAAAGCATTGGCGCTGATAATCCGAGCATGGTGAGTCCCGCGTCCATCTCGCTTTTGCCATCTACGCCGATGAACCGAAGCGGCAGCAGAACCAACAACACGACGAAGCAGTAGCAGGTGGCGATCGGTAGCAGCTGGACGCCCAGGAACTGAGGGTAGCGCAGCAGGGTCAGATCAAGCAGGGGCGAGGTACTGCGCCGCTCGATGCGCGCGAAGAGCGCGAACCCCGCAACGGCGCCAACAAGCAGCCCTGCCGTCGGCGCACTGGTCCAGCCCCAGCTTGCCCCCTGGAGGATGCAAAGGGTGAGGCAAGCGAGCGCGAGGGAGAAGGTCGCGGCTCCTGCCCAGTCCATCGCGCCCGATCCGACAGCACGAGTTTCGCGCAGCGATTGCGAGCCCAGCAGAAGCGCGACCGCCGCCACCCCCGCCGGTGCGGCGAAGACCGCACGCCACCCCGCCGTATCCATCAGCACACCCGCTACGAGCGGCCCAAATGCCAAGCCGACACCGAAGGTGGTGCCGAGCAGGCTGAAGGCGCGTGCGCGCGCGGACCCTGTAACCTCTTGCGCCAGGGCAGCGGTGCCACCGGCCAAGGCCCCGGCTGCTCCGACGCCTTGAACGCCTCGCAGCAGATCGATCCAGCCTAGCGTCTGCGCTAGCGTGAGTAGCATCGAGGCAACTGCGAACAAACCGACGCCTGCCATGAAAACCCGTTTGCGGCCCCAGCGATCTGCCAGCGCGCCCGCCGTCATGAGCAGGCCGCCGAACGTCAGCATGAAGGCGTTTGTGATCCAGGCGAGCCCCGCCAGATCGCCGCCCAGCACACGCCCGATCGTAGGTGTGGCTACCGCCCCGCCGGAGAAGCTCATTGGCAGGATGAGGGCAGCCGCGCACACCGCAGCCAAGGCGGAATGGGTGCGGGTCGAGCTATGAGGTGATGTGGTCATACGCGGATACCTCCGCTCACCTTCTTAGCGTCGCCGCCTTCGGCGATAATCGGGCCGTGCGGCATTTGACTGTATCCTCAGCCGCTCTAATAACGTGGGGTGGATAACCTGCTCGGCATCACCAGCTTTGTCCGAACAGCCGAGCTGCAAAGCTTCGTTGGCGCAGCGCGCGTGCTCGGGCTGTCGCCGTCCGCAGTCGGAAAAAACGTCGCCAAACTGGAGACCGCGCTGAATGTGCGTCTCCTGCATCGCACTACACGTCGGGTGGGCCTGACCGACGAAGGGGCGCTATTCCTATATCGCTGCCGACGAATTCTCGACGACCTGCGCGAGGCGGAGATTGCGGTTTCGGACGCGGGCGCGGTGCCGCGTGGCACGCTGCGGGTTAGTCTGCCGACGATCGGCTATCGGTTTCTGGTGCCGCACTTGCCAGCGTTCCGCGCCGTCTATCCTAACGTCGAACTAGACCTTCACTGCAATGACCGTCTGGTCGACCTTATCGAGGAGGGGATGGACGTGGCGATCCGCGGCGGTGAACTGGCCGATTCCTCGTTGGTGGCACGCACCCTTGGCACGTTCGCGTTCGTGCTATGTGCGTCGCCCGCCTATATCGAAGTGCACGGCCACCCGCACTCGGTCGACGGCTTGGCGAGCCATGACGCCGTGCGGTTCCGCTATCCCGGCTCCGGGCAGTTGCAGCCTTGGCCGATCAGGATCGACCAGCATCCGCGGACGATCTTGGCGTGCAGCAACATGGAGGGCGTGCGTGCCGCGGCGCTGAATGGCTTGGGTATCGCGTACATGCCCGACTTCCTGGCGGAGGATGCCGTGCGGAATGGTGGCCTATGCCGCCTTCTGGATGCGGAGGTGCGCTCCGAAGGGCAGTTCTCACTCGTTTGGCCGTCCGCCCGCTTGGTGTCATCGCGGCTGCGGGCCTTCATCGACTTTGCGACCGCTAAGTTGTTCCATGACAGCGCCGCAGCTCAACGGGACTGATGGGGCCCTCAAGGCTAATGGTGCCAAATCGCTCCCTGCGAGCCCGCTCATTCTCGAAATAGCATCCTTTTGGGAACGCTCGGGGCTTCTCGATCACCCTTCCCTTTTGAGAAAGGCCGCGCCGCGCATATCGGCTATCGCGGCGTGCCTTTCTAAAAGCTGCCCTTCCGCTGTCGACCATGTGTGGACGCTCAGGTATAAATCCTCGATTCCGAAAACAGCCACTCGTTTAGCAAGTTCTTTCCGGTCTTTCGGTCGCTGAGCCGCCATTTCCGGGAAAGCAAAGCCAGCAGCGGCCGTTTGTAATACGCGCGGCGGTTTCGCTTAGTTTGCTTCCCCCAATCGGGAAGGTAGCTTGGCACCTTCCGCCTATGGCTGTTATGGTAGAGACTGGGAGATGCATAATGCGAATATTTCTTCTCGTCGGATTGATCGCCGCGTCACCTGCGACCGCATCAACCCCCGATCGTTCGCTTACATCCCTCATTGATCGGTCTGAATGGCACCCAGCGACGAAACTGACCCTCAATATCAACACTGGAGAGTACCAGACAGCTCCACCGTCAGGTACGTGGCCCGAACTTTCCCCTAGGCCAAAAGCGCGAAGCGGCGTCGTGCCAAAGGCGTCGCGCCGTAGATTGCGCTATGCCTTTGATGCTGCTGCAGTCGATCTAGCCGACCCTCAATGCGCGGTCTCGCCACATAGGGGCATTATGATCAGTAACGGCGGACCGATGGGACTAGTGCTGCAAATTTCAGGAAAGTCCTTGCAACCTGGCCAGTCAGTTGACTGCTGGACGCCAACGGTCGTGGCGTTGCAGCATTTGTTAGAAAAGATTTTTGCACCACCGCAAGCCGAATAGCCAAGAACAATTCGTTATGAACCTGTAAAATTTAAAAAAGGTCCTTCCTTTTAGGGAGGGGTATCACGTTGCTCCAGTCAGATATTGCCATGCGGACTCTCGGAAGCAGGCGTGCTGCTTCCTACCAGGTCCGGCCATGCCTGATGCAAAAATCAAAAGTTTTGCATCAACGCGGGTTCGTAAAGCAGCCAGTTGGCTGACGACCATTAGCGGTCATCTAATCGTCATGTGCCCCGCCGTAGAGTCAAGTACGCTCACCAGCTTGGGTGGGCAGGGAGGCGGCAGAATGAAGACGCATTTATGGATTGTAATGGCGTCGCTTCTGATGGCGGGCGGAGCCGAAGCAGAAGCGCAACACGACGATTACCCTGCTCTGGCCTTGCGAATGCGGCATGAGGGTCAAGTTCGCTATCATGCGGAATATGGCCCCGACGGTCGCTTAACGGAATGCACAATCACGAAGTCTAGCGGGTATCCCGAACTCGACGCTCAAACCTGCATGTTGGCTAAACGATCAGCCGAGGCTCATCCGCAGATTTCGGGATCGAAAGATGGCACTGTCAAATGGACGCTGCCAAAGACCTAGATGTGTGAAATTTGGCCAGTAAGGTGGCTTTCGATATTCTGCGGCGAAGCAGACGTTCCGTTTTCCCACCAGTTTTCCAAGTTCGTGATGCGAAACTCACTGATTTTGCATCGGGCTGGGATCGGTGAAGATCCGATGGTTTTGTGATGTAGAAATCTGATGCGTATCGTTGGTCGCGAATGGCTGAGTTTGGTGGGCCGTGGAAGGGAAGCGCGCGGTGACGCGATTGTCATTAGCAGACATCGCAGCCGACACTTACGACATACCTAAGCGAGCAGGAGTGGTTATGCGCAGACAAGCTATGATGACGGTACGTGGGCTCGCGGTCAGCATGATGCTCACCAGTGGTGCGATCGCCTCGGCTCCGCCGGCGCCTCCGGTTTTCATCGATGAGCTCGCAACGCGAATCGTTCCCACGCAGAGCGCAGCCAGCTTCGACGCGTATTGCGCCACGTTTGCAAACGACCTCACGGTCACGGTGGATGGTAAGCGAATTGCCGGAAACAAGGCGGCGTGGGTTGCTGCTGAGCACCATAGGCTCGGTAAGGTCGATCGCTTCGTGGTGGGCTTCGCGGAGGGTTACGACGCTCTCCTAGTGATTGAACGATACGATGACCGATCCGATCTGCCTGTATCGCCGTCGGTGCTGTTTGATCCACGGTACAAGGCTCGAGCGGTGCGCTACGCGGTCGGCCCCGACCATCTCATCCACACCATTCAAATCGCTGAGACGGATGGCGTGTTTCAGGTCCCCAAATAAACGCGATCGTCTCGACCTTAGCGCCAAGCTACCGCAATGATCCTGGTCGCTTTCTGCCGTCCCGATTGTTGCGAAAGGATTCCCTTTGCGACAGCAGCTTTCGGGAAACAGACGGTCGCAAACCGACCAGTTGTTGCCAGTCGGGGGCCAATTCTTGACGCCTGAAAGCGGTCGTCGCCAATGTTGCAATAGAGGTCTTTTTGCAATGTCGGGAAACACGTTCTGAGTGACGTAATTGTCATTGGCTGGCGGCCTCATGCCGAAGTAGAACTTGCACGCTGTTCGGTAACCCTGCGCGCCAACTTAGTAGGTCGAAACATCAAGGGGCGCAAAGCGCTCGAAGGCGGTCAGTATGCCCGGTCAGATTAAGTGGAAAACGCCCGATGGCCGAAGGCCGAGCGTCTATTTTCTGCTCACCGTTAAGTGGCGAGATGGGCCAGTTTGGATGCCGTTCCTATTTGCGGCGTTTTTTGTTTTCACGCTCTGGTCTTCGCCGCTCCTGCCGCAAATTTTTGGCCCTAATCCAGATTATAGCAAGGTGACCTTTGCTGACGGTCATTTTGGCAAGCGGTACTCAAACAAAAGCTTTTATCAGTTCATGGATATTAGCGGCCGGATAGTCTATTTGTCATGCTGGCCACGGATGCGCATAAATTCATGCATCAACGGGATGTTTGGGCCACAAGAAGCAGTCCGAATAGCATATGCTCCAATGCCCCGGAGTATCTTCCGGTCAGAATCAGGCGTTATATTGGGTCTATGGCGAAACGGCTATAAACTACTGGACCCGGCAGCTACAGAAAAGCACTTAACACGACATATCGATCGTTTTTCTCCTCTATTGATATTATTTGATATTTTAGAGGGATTTGCTATTTTGATTCTAGTTATACTCTTCATGTCAATTATTTGCGGAATGGTTGAAGGGATCAAGCGGATGGCTCATTCCTGGACGCAATCGCGCTCGCCTACCGACCCGACACTGACGCCTTAATTTTAGCCCCCAGGTTGCGTTTCACGTTTACCATCTAAATTGGAAGCCGAGTGAAAGTCGACCGGCAGCTTCCGGGCGGCGGAGGGGACGGTCCGGAAACGCCAACCTCCATCGCGAAAGCGGACGGACCGTTTCCCATCAACTCTAAACGTTCAGTCCTGCTTTCGAGACAATCTCGATATTGTCGCCTGGTCGACACCCAGCAAGGCAGCGACAGTGCGCTGCGTATCGCCAGCTGCGAGCCGTCGCAGGGCCTCAGCCTGCTGGTGAGGGGTAAGGGCAGCACGTCGGCCGAACTTCACGCCACGGGCCTTCGCTTGGACCCTACCAGCAGCGGTGCGTTCGGTGATCCGATGGCGCTCGTAGCTCGCCGCAACACCCAGCACGGCAATGATGACATCGGCGAACTGTGAGGTGGTATCCACCATCGGCTCCGCGATCGAGCGAAAGCCGGCTCCAGCCTCCTTCACCGCGTGGAGGATGTTCAACAGGTCGCGCGTGTTGCGGGCGAGACGATCGGTGGATGTCACCATCAGCACGTCGCCCGCATCGAGCGCGCTGATCGCGCGCTTAAGCTGAGGCCGCTCGGCGGTCCCGCCACTGATCTTCTCGCGATAGAGCTTCGTGCAGCCTGCGGCGTCGAGCTGGGCGAGCTGCTGCGCTAGGTCCTGCCCGTTGGATGAGACACGCGCATAGCCGTAAATCATGCGCCGATTGTGCATTGGATTTATGCATCATGGAAGTGTCGGGTTTTGGGCGTTTTTCCATTTGATGCAAAACTTGTGATTTTCGCATCAGTGATGCACGATCTAACGATGCGAAAGCGACACCCCCTCAGGCGTTTGCCCGTCACTCATAACCGCTTGCGCGAACGCCATCCGTTCCTTCGGCGTCACCACTCCATCGTGGTTCGTATCCGCGAGCGCGAAATCCCGTTTTGCCCACGCGATCGCCTCGGCGAGGGATAACCGACCGTCCTTGTCAGTGTCGCTTGCCTCAAAAAGTGCTGCTGACAACGGGGGTAACGGATGAGTTGCGTTGGTTCCTGGTATCGCCAAACCGTTCATCGTTTTTGTGATGAAGCCGGCCATTTCTACTCGGGTGATGTAGCCATTACCATCAGCATCCATCTTCCTGTGGAGCGCCGTAGCGCTGGCCACGGTCGTCGCCTCGGTTTCACAACCTACCGGATCGGGCGCAGATATCACGCCAGAAGCGGCCGCCTGCGCAGCGAGGATCAAAAGGACAAATACCGCCATAGCTCGTACTATGCCGTCGCGACATTACGTGTTGCTGAAGGGAAGATGGAAATCGACTCAACGCGGACGATTTGTACTCCATCGAATGATGCAAAACTTTTGAGTTTTGCATCATTTCCAGGTCACTTAACTCGTCGAAGGAGGTAGGTTTTTTCAACTCCGTCAGCCTCGCGATGAACACTGACCTTGATGGTGTGACGGTCCGGCTGAAGGCGTAGCGTCTGCAACGCGGTCTTCTTGCCGTCGAGGGACATGCTCACGATCACGGTGTCGTTCGCCTGGGTCGTCACGCTGACCCGACCCGTCTCAGCGTCACCACGAATTGAGACGGGCGGGCCGCCAATAACGGCAGTGTAGCCGTAGCCGTCATGCCCTAGGAGGCTGTAGCGACCGTCACGAAGCCTGATCGTGTCGATCAAGCGCGCTTGGCTGGTCTTGATCGATACAGCACGCCAATCGCCCGACACCAGATGCTCGCCGGGGCTGTGTCGCCCGTCGCGAGCGGAATCGATCACGGTCGAAACTGCGCGGCCATTCGGTTTGCCGAAATCGGTGATCGTCCTTCGCATCGATTGCCCGTCGACGGAAGCGGTGTAGGTTATTGAGTAGATCAGCTTGCCTCTAAAGCGATCGAGTTCTCGTACGCGACGTCGATCCAGGATTGTGACGGCTACCGCGTCTACATAGGGGGCGTCGCCAAGGGAGTGGAACGTCCCATCGGCCGGTACACTGACCGCTCCCTTGCTCCTCGAAAACCGCTTACCCTTCACCACAATCCGTTCCGGCTCTGGCTCCTTGCTCAATGTGCTGAGGTCTGTGGTCCAGTCGCCATTGAAGTCATTCAGGGAGGAAGCAGGCTGATCGGCGAACAGCACGAGCGAAAGTAGGATTGGAAGCATCTGCGGATAGTAAGCGCTCTCCTATTCGATGCAAACTTTCGAAGGTAGCAGAGGCGCTAACGGCGGCTACTGGGTCGTATCTACCGTCTCAAAAGGGACCCCTTTCGCGACCGAATCGCGGCACAGAAGACACCCCGTCACCTCCGCAGATTGGCCTCGATAATGGTGAGATGCTGCGAGCTTATCGGCTTCTCGGCAACTGGATCAGTGATCGCACCCGTCGCGCGATTCACATGTACCCAGCCAACGAGGCAAGATGGTGAAGTACAATTCCGGGCGAACAGACGGAACGTCCACCCGTCATGATCCCAATCGCCCTTTCGAGCGGCTACGTCAGCGCCCCTGCGTTTGGCGTCGAGTGCATAGGGGGTCTGAAATGCCAGCTCGCGGGCTTGATGATAGGTAAAGGGCGCCGAGATCGAAACCAAATTCGCCAATAGGAAAAGCATTGCCGGGCCCTCCAAACTTCTACCTTCTTACCCGATTTTTCGAGAAAGGCAGGGAGCGAAAACGGCAGGATTGGCCATTCCCGAAATGTCATCGTTTTTGGCAAAGCAGCCATTCCGTTGTCGCTCACGTCTCGCCGTTCATAGCTCAAATCGAGCCGCTCCGAAGCGGCCGTTCAGCGCGTACTCAATAATTGCATGTGTAAGTCGCTGAATAAGCGTCAGTGCCGCCAGTCAACCCGTTGATCATAACAGTCACGTTTCGTGGGAGGCCTGTGGCCAACGATTTATCCTGCCTTGGATCGACTGCAACCCAAACATCCAGGGCAGAGGAGGACGGAAGGAATCTTCCGCCATTTCGAATTGGGTTCCGGCCTTCATATCGCAGGGTCCTGATTGATCCGCCGATAACCGCGATTGCCTGCCGTCCAGCCTCGCTTGCGACCAAGCGAAGTTCATTCCCGACCTTCAATTCGCAATGTCGGGGAGTGGCGAGTGCCGCCTTTGCGTCGTTCGGAGCAAGGCTGGAGAGTTTGGGAGCCATAGCGTTCATAGGTGGTGGGCTGGCAGCCCGCATCGGAACTTGCCCTACCCCCGCCGTAGCTCCCAAAACGGCTACTGCGATTACCACCGTGTTCTTCGTCCGCCTCATTTCCGATTCTCCTCTCGCCTCACGATATTGGCGGTAGGCTTAAGGATACATAAGGCGGAATGACCGCTCCTCGGTGCCCTTCCACCTGAAAGCAGTGGGACGGCTAACCACCAGAGATTGCTACTCGTGATCGGCGCAAATCCCTTCTCATATCCGCGCGCATGACGAGTTTTGGGAAACCGCTGGCGCTCTCACTCAACCATCCTTGTGGGCAAGCCCGCCCCTCTCGATCGCGGTTCGTTTACGGGACGAACGGGAAGGCATTAGCTGCTTGCCACCGGGCGTTAACTTCTCCGCGCTAGCTCAAAGCCGATCGGAGTGAGTTCGACATGATAACTGGTAAGTCCGTTTTTGCTGCGTGCTTCGCCGGCCTCTTTGCCTCGCCGCCTGCGATGGCCGGGACAGTCAGCCACGGATACGCCTGCTCAGCGACAGCCTTCACCACTATTGGGGGCCTCGACGGAGTGGGCGAAGGTAGCGTTTCCATGTCCCTCGATGAAAACTATAGCCCCCTCTCTACTACAATTTCGTACAACGTCCGTGATCGGGTGACAGGGCTCGGGCAGTTCGAGGCAAGCTGGCCAATAACAGGCCGCGTCCAATTCGAGGTGCCGTCCGGCCCGGGTTATGTTCGCATATTATTCCGCGCTAGCGTTCCGGATGATTTTGTCTTGTCTGTATCGCTGGATGGTGCGCCTGTCGGAACGCATAGAATTCGCCGATCAGGACAATATGTTTCTGATCGCGACGCGATCGGCTTTGCATCCAGAAAGCGTTTGACCCAAGCTGCGGTGAGCGAGCGCGACCATCCCTGGATACCTGATCTCCGTGGCCATAACACCGTGAGCTATGACATTCGATTCCCCGGCGCCCCCGCTATTGGTCAAACCTATCTTCTGCCGGACTGGCATGCGGTCCGGAAACAAGTCGCAAGTGCGCTCGCGACGGCCGAAAAGCTACGACGAAAACATCGCTGCGATCCCACCGTCTCTATTCGGCAAGCTGATCTGTCTGGCTGATGCAATTCAGCGCTCATTGACCGCGTTTGCTTCCGCCACCCCCAAAATTCCCGAAACTCGATCGTTTTTGGCAAAGTCGCCATTCCGCTAGCGACCATACCTGGTCGTCACAATGTGCTATGCCCTCGCGCTGATAGTGGAAAGTCGGAGGCAAAACAGTGACGAAGCGGGCCATATTGGTCGTTGGAATGTTCGCCGCGTTTTCCCCTGACGCGGGGGTTTCCCACCCTGCCGAGCGCGGGCCGTCGGATCACGTCTGGGTTTTAGAAAAATTTCAGAGCGAAAGGGTGATCGAGCGCGGAATGGAGGTCGCAACGTTGAGGTTCAATTCTGATCACACGGTCACCGGCACCTGGGCATGCAACAGTATAGGCCCCGGCAAGCTGAAGTGGGAGAATATTTCTGGCCAGATGCACGGGAAGCTCGCGACGGACGGAGCAAGTGCTAGGATTATCACTGTCGTCGGGTGTGATAATGCGCGTGTTGTGGCCATAGCGAACCGCTTCTGGCTGCGGGTGGAGACCGCGCGTAAGTGGTCCATTGATCAGAAGGGACTGTCGGTCCGTTTCGCGGACGGGTCGTCCGCTCGCTTCGTATGAGCAGAGGTCGAAAGGCAGTTAGCGATCAGACTCGATATGTTCTGACGCAAAAATCAACCCTATCGCGACAACCGGGTCGGCAAAAGCGCCTATTTGCGGTGATAGACTTAGGTGCGCATACGAGGCCGCATTGCCTTGCGGCCATCTACTTGGAGCCCTCATGTTAATCGCTTTGCTCATCTCTGCGGCTTTATCCTCCGAGCCGAACGACGTGCCGGGTTTTGCTCAGTTCCAAATGAGTCGGTCGCTAATATACATTACGGAAACGGTAGATATTGCCGCGTACCGGGATGAGCGGCTCAATCGGCTTGAGTACAAAATCCGCTATAACTGGAGTCAGCAGTTTTCTCCCAGAAAGATCGACGCGGTAATAAACAGCACTGATTGCCCTGCCATTCATCAGATCGTGACTAGGATGGGTAAGCTTCAAATGCCGCAACCTTTGCCAATTGTTGACAGTGAGCTGCCGCCTCCGCCGATTATGGACGGAAATTACTATGAACTGACGGCGCCATCGTCGTTCGGGAATGGACACCTCACCATCACTTCTAACGGGGGTACTCCCCTTGCCATATGGGTCGAACATGCTTTGGCTGCCTTGCTGCCTTGCCTTCCTTCGACGCCGCTCCCTTAAACATCTGCTTCCCACCACAGATCGCCGTTCGCGATCAACGCAGACCCGTTCTCATATCCACATGCGCGACAAGTTTTGGGAAGCCGCTGGCGTTCTCACTGGAGGATCCGTTTCGAGGATGCAGTCGGCTTCTCTATCGTTGTTCGTTTGTGGGAAAGCCGCATCGGTCGCCTCCGCAATAGCGGCCATGTTTTCGATCCGGTATACCCGCGTCAGCGATGGAGAAATGACCGATGCTGATGGCGTTTTTTCTGGCGGGACTGCTATCTGCACCCGAAGACGGCGCACCTGCTGGTCAGGTAAGGTGGCATCCAAGCAACGATAGAAATGAAGTGAAGGTGTACGGTGCGCCGTGCCCGCCACCAGCCAAAGATGAAGTTGCATCTTGTCATTGGAGCATACCGGAAGTACCTCATGGAGTAAGCGCTTTCATTAAGGACCATCATCTTAGACGATACGGCGTAGTATTCGCTGATTTGAATGGAGACAACCAGCCCGAAGCGTTGATATATGCTGTTGCAACGGTCGGTGGGGGGAATGCTGATCTTTGCGGAACCGGAGGTTGCGATCTTTATATCCTCACGTCGATCCGTTCCGGTTATCGTCAAGTGGGCCGGGTCTCAGTCAGTCGTTTACCCGTTCGTATATTGTCTAGTACGACCCACGGCTGGCACGACTTGAGCGTCCGGGTCGCCGGAGGCGGCGTCACGACAGGCTACGATGCGCGATTGCGGTTTGAAGGACAAAGCTATCCATCTAATCCTAGTGTATTACCTGCGATGCAAACTGTTGATGCTAAAGCCGTGACCGCCATCGGCAATATTCCTCCGCTACCATAGCTTACAGATACCGGCACGGTGGGGATCAAAGGGGTCGCCCTTTGGCCCGAATCTCGGAAATTCCCAAAATGCGATCCCTTTTGAGAAGCCTGACCCCGCCGCGCCCGTCCGCTGAGACTCACTGTGAACGCCGACGATCTCAATCGCCGGCATAATATCCGAAAAAGGGGTGTTTTCCGACATGGCAGGTCACTCCCCTCTCACTCAATAGGGGGATCGCTGGAATGGGTCACGAAGCCGCGCATCGTGTTCGCGTAGTGTGAGTGGCAGGTTTGGGAGAAGCCGCCGTTCACACCTTTGTTGAAGAACGGCGTGAGTTGGTCGAATTCGGCCTGCAGCGAGACCCATTATCTTCCGTTCAACTGTCTTCAGCCGCTTCCGACACGCGCAGCGACCCAGGGCCGCCTGGGCTGGGTTCTGGTGTCGTCCGTCGATATCGGTTATAACAACAGTCGGTTAAGGTCGTGTATAAGACACCTTATCGCCGAGATGGGCGTTTATATGAGACACTAGATGCGATCGACCGTCGTTGATACGCTTCCGCTTCCGGTAAGACGCAGCTTGAAAAAGCTTGGCGCCGATATCGCGCTGGCGCGCAAGAAGCGCAGCCTCACTGTGGTCATGATGGCCGAACGGATTGTTGTCGCCAAGAGTACGTATCTCAAGCTGGAAAAGGGCGATCCAACCGTTGCGCTTGGCACATACGCCATGTCCTTTTTCGTTCTAGGCTTTGGCGAAAGCCTCGGAGAGATCCTTGATGCCAGGAAGGACGAGCAGGGTCTATTCCTCGACATTGAGCGAATGCCGCAGCGGGTCCGCAGACCCAAGCCGCCTGTGTCTCTGTGAAGCGAACAATCGGCAACCCGGGTGCATCCACCAAGCGTAACCGAGCAGCTGCTGCATGATTTTTTAATGAGAAGTTGAACAAGCCGAGTGTACGGTCTATCTCCCCGGGACGAGGAAAAAACGATGACCGCCCTGACAGAACTCACCAAGCACCTGCGTCCCGGACAGGTTTACCGCCGCAAGGATCTGGCGCGCTGGTCCACGTCCGTGGATCGCCACCTTAAGCAGCTGCTCATCGAAGGGCGTCTCGAGAAAGTCGCTGGCGGCCTCTACATGGCTCCGCGCAAGACCCGCTTCGGTAACGCTCCGGCAACGCCCGAGAAGCTGGTGAGGAGCTTCCTTGGTGAGGATCGTTTTTTGATGGTCTCGCCGAGCGCCTTCAATGGTCTGGGCGTGGGCACGACACAGCTTCACAACGAGCCGGTGGTTTACAACCGTAAGCGCCACGGTCGCTACAAGCTCGACGGGCGGACCTACGATTTCCGGATGCGCGCGACTGTGCCGGCCCAGCTTTCGCAGGAGGTGCTCCTGGTCGATCTGCTCCACAATCTCGATCGCTTGCCCGAGGACAGGGCGGAGGTGCTGCCGCGCGCACTCGAGCGGGCAAAGACGATGGACAAGAAGCGTCTTGCACGAGCGGTTAAGGACTTCGGCTCGGCACGCGCCGAGCGCCTCCTGGCGCCGACACTTCATGCTGTGCCCGCCTGAGCGCAGCCATCCATGCTTCTTCATGAGAGTTGGGACTTCCGTGACCTGATCGGCGTCGCCGCTCGCGATCTCGCGATCGATCCAGGCCTGGTCGAGAAGGACTATTGGATCATGCACGCCCTCTGGGGCCTGCAACAGCTCGGGCTACGCTTCGAGCTCAAAGGCGGAACGTCTCTGTCAAAGGGCTTCCAACTGATCCACCGCTTCTCTGAGGACATCGACATCCTCATCCATCCGGATCGCGATCTTCCTCGCGGGCCCAACCAGAACAAGCCGGCCCATGTGGAGGCGCGCCGCGGGTTCTATGACGGGCTCCCGGCCCGCTTGGCGATCCCGGGCTTCGACGGGGCCTCGCGTGACCATGCCTTTGACGACGCGCGAATGCGCAGTGCCGGTATCCGGTTGCACTATCCCGCGCTCAATCCGCTTCCCAAAGGCTTGAAGACCGGTATCCTGCTGGAGGCCGGCTTCGATCAAGTGGCGCCCAACCGGCCGTGCCTGATTTCGTCCTGGGCCTACGATCGCGCGGTTCAGGCCGGTTCGGCGGAGTTCACCGACAATCGTGCGCGCGACGTTCATTGCTACGAGCCAGGCTACACGCTCGTCGAGAAGCTTCAGACCATCTCTACCAAATTCCGTCGTCAGCAGGAGACGGGCTCGCTGCCCCAAAACTTCCTACGTCATTATTACGACGTTTATTGTCTGCTCGACGATTTAGGCGTGCAGGCCTTCGTGGGTACGGAGGCGTATTTTGCTCACAAAGCGGCGCGTTTTCCGAAAGCCGATGATCCTGACATCTCTCGAAACCCGGCTTTCCGACTTGACGATGGTGCTACGCGGACCGCCTTCGGGCGGGCCTATCGACAGACCGCCGCGCTATACTATCGTGAGCAACCGCCATTTGAAGACCTGCTAGTGCGGATCGCTGCCCATGCCGGCCAGCTTTAGCCGCGCGAGGAGCCGTGCACATCCCTACAGGCTAAGAAGCGACGTTTAGCCTAGGGCGGGGGAAGCAGGTCAGCCGCAACAGCTATCCTTCCACATCAGAAAGATCCGATGCTACGCCTGATCCACACAGCCGATTGGCAACTCGGCAAGCCCTATGGCCGCTTCGACAGCGATGTCCGTGCCGCGCTCAACGAGGCGCGCTTCGACGCGATCGATACGATCGGTAAAGCAGCCGTCGAGCACGGGGCCGAGCATGTCCTGGTCGCCGGCGATGTGTTCGATACCGAGGGGCCCGAAGATCGCGTGATCGTGCAGGCGGTGTCCCGGATGCAGCGATACGCCTGCACGTGGTGGCTGCTGCCCGGCAACCACGACTTCGCCCGCAACAGCGGCCTTTGGGACCGCGTCCGCGCCAAGGGAGCGGCGAACATCCGCATCGTTACCGAACCGATGCCGTGCGAGCTCGAACCTGGACATTGGCTTCTGCCAGCGCCGCTGACGCACCGGCACAATCTGGACGACCCGACGGGTTTGTTCGACATGATGGAGACGCCGGGCGCGACGCTCCGCATTGGTGTGGCCCATGGTTCGATCCGTGACTTCTCGTCGCGCGGCGAAGCGCAAAACCAGATTGCTCCCGATCGCGCTCACCGCTCGAACCTGGACTATCTTGCTCTTGGTGACTGGCACGGAGCGCTGCGAGTCGATGCACGGACCTGGTACTCGGGCACCCCGGAAACAGATCGGTTTCAGCGCGACGAACCAGGATATGCGTTGCTGGTGACGCTTGAGCCGGGCGTAGAGCCGATTGTGTCGCCGATCCGGACGGGCAGGTTTCAGTGGTTAATGCGGGATTGGACAATCCCGGACGCAGGCGCCTTTGCCGCCGAGTGTGACCGGCTGCTCAGCCCGATTGAACCGTCGGCAACGCTCCTGCAGCTGTCGCTTGCCGGAATCGTCAGCCTGTCCGACCGGATCGAGATCTTGGGCAGACTCGACAATGACCTACGCCATCGCCTGCGCCATTTGGCGGTAACGGCGGACGATTTGGTCGGTCGGCCTAGCGAGCAGGATCTGGCAGATCTCCAAGTGGAGGGGATGATCGGAACGGCTGCCGCCAAGCTGATGACCATGATCGAAACCGGAGGCAGCGATGGCGTGACCGCCAAACGGGCGCTCGAGCGCCTGTTTGTAGAATATCAGCGCGGACAGGGCGCAGCATGAGCCTCAAGATCCGGCGCATCGCGCTGACCAACTTCCGCAAGTTTCGCGATCCGTTCGTCCTTGATGGGCTGACCGACGGACTGAACGTCATCATCGAGCCGAATGAAACCGGGAAGTCCACGCTGCTCGAAGCCATGCGGGCGGCCTTCTTCATCCGGCACAACACAGCAAACCGTCTGGCGCGCAGCTATGCGCCGCATAATGAAGCGGTTGCTCCGCAGATCGAGATTGGGTTCGAAGCTAAAGGCGAGCAGTGGAAGGTCAACAAGCGCTTCCTGAAAGGGGCTTCGGTCGAGGTCCACGGGCCAAACGGCCGTGCACAAGGCGAAGATGCCGAAACCCAGTTGCAGGCATTGCTCGGCGCGCGTCGCGACACGAGCCAGGCCGGCGATGCGGCCGCGCACGGCGCGCTGGGACTGCTTTGGGTAGGGCAGGCGCAGGCGCTTGAGGTCACGCCACCTGGCGAGATCGTCCGCGACAGCGTGCGCGCGACGCTGGAGGCCGAGGTCGGCACCATCATGGGTGGCGCAGCCTACCAGCGTGTCCGGCCTCGGATCGACAGCCAATTCGCGGACTATTGGACGAACACCGGCAGGCCAAGCGGTCGGCAGTTGGCAGCGCGTACCGAGCTTGATGTTGCAGAATGGGCTGCGAATGAAGCGGTGACCCGGCTCGCCGTTCTCGAACAAGGTTTCTCCGATCTTGAGGCCGCTCGGGCCAAGCTCAAGGTGTTGGACCGTGATCTCGCCGATACGACGGACGCAGAGCGGCGTAAGACGCTAGTTGGTCAGATCGAGGTGGCGCGGTCAGCGGCACAGTTGCGCGATACCAGGCGGGCGGAGCAAGGCCGCCTTGGCGATCAGGTCAAGACACTGGAGATCTCACCGCGCGCCTCGCCGATGCTCGGAAGGCTGTCAGCGACACGGCCGCCGCGCTTGGCAAGGCCCGTGAGAAACGATCCGGCCTAGAAGACGAATTGACGAGCACGCGAGAGCGAGCGGGCACGGCGCGTGATAGTTTGTCGACGGCCCGCGACAACCGGCGCAAGGCGCATGCGGCGCTTGAGGCTGCTACCAAACGGGTTGCGGCGCGAGCACGCCACGTTGAGATCGCCCGGGTACGCCAGCGTCATACCGAATTGCTGCCCCTCGAAGCCGAGCTCGATGCGGCGCGCAAGCTTGGTTCGACCGTGATCCCCGCTAGCGCCATCAAGACTCTGGAGGAACGCGAACGTGCGGTCGACAAGGCGCGGGCGGCAGTTGAGGCCGGTGCGACCCGGATTGAGTTTGCGGGCGATGTCAGCGGCGTTCAGATCGACGGGATGTCGGCCGAGCGCGGTGCCCGGACGCTATCACGGGAGACGCTCATCCAGCTTGGCGGCGCCGAGCTGATCATCCGACCGCCAGCGGGGCTACAAAGCGCCCAAACGGCGCTCGCCAACGCCCGCGACGATCTGGCCGCGGCTCTGGCTGACCACGGGGTAACTAGCGTCGCCCACGCCCGGACTCGTAACGAGGTCGCACGTGATGCTGTTGCCAACGGCCGCACGCTCCAGGCTCAGATCGTCGGAATTACGCCCGCCGTGCCGTGGCTCGGTATCGACGCCGGTGCTGCGGCCCTGAAAACCTTCATGGCAGGATTGCCGGAAAGCGCGAAAGGGGAGCGAAGTGAGGAGGCACCGGACGTCGATGAGGCGGCGTCGGCGCACCTGCGCGAGCTGGAAGCGCGCAATGCACCCCTGGTGGTCCAGGCGGCCGGTGCCGAGCGTGATGCCGCCAACGCCGTAGCGCAGCTTGCTGTCCTGGAAGGTAAGCCTGAGGTTGCTCGCTTAGACGAGGCTCTGTCTGAAGCGCGTCAGCTGGAAGCGGCAGCGCTGGTCAGCCTGCAGGACGCCGAACGTGCTGCAACGGCGCATGATGTCGCGGTAATTGAGCGGCAGATCGGGGTGTTGGACAAACGGGTCGAGGTCGCCCGAACGCAACGCATTGATCTGGAAAAGGCAATCGCCGGCCTTGAGGCGCGGATCGAAGCCGAAGGGGGCAAGGGGCTTGCAGACCGCGCCGCGGCTGCGCGGGAAGAAGCGGAAGCTGCGGCCGCTAGCCTCGAGCGTATGACGGTAGAGGCGGACACGCTGAAGCTTCTTCGCGACACGTTGGAAGGCGCGCGTGCAGAAACGTCACGGACGTTTGTCGGGCCTGTCGCGCGCCGCGCGCGCCGGCACATCGAGCGGCTCCTGCCTGGCTGCGACCCGAGCTTTGGTGATGATCTTGGCCTGACCTCAATCGTGCGTGGGGGGCTCGGAGAGAATTGCGGCGACCTTTCCCGAGGCACACAGGAGCAACTCGCGGTCCTCACTCGGCTTGCCTTCGCGGACATGCTGCTGGAGCAAGGAGTGCCGGTGTCGTTGATCCTGGACGATCCGCTCGTCTATTCGGACGATGCTCGCCTTGATCTTATGACCGAGATACTGACAGAGGCCGCAACGCGAATGCAGGTCATTTTGCTGACTTGTCGCGACCGTGCTTTTCGGCACCTCGGCAACCGGATCAATCTTTTGAAAGGTGAGTAGCGACGCAGAGCGGAACTTCCGTTTGGCAGAAGGGGGTGGAAAGCGGCACGGCTGCTTCGGAGCAACAAATTTTAGATAAGCGGACTTTCGTTCACCTCGGCCAGGCGATGATCCCGGTCCGAAGCGACGTTCGGATCTGGCTCGCGACCGGCTGCACGGACATGCGGCCTGTGATGTTCGGCCCGGCGCTGCAGGTGCAGGTGCAGCAGGGGCTGAAGCGCGATCCGCACGCCGGTGATCTGTATATCTTCGGCGAGCGGCGAGGTGATCTGATCAAGGTGCTCTGGCACGACGGTGTGGGTACGTCGCTCTATGCCAAGCGGTTCGACCGCGGTCGGTTCATCTGGCCTGTGGATAGGCGTCCAAGCAGAACTCTATCTCTTCGCGGTACAAAACGTTTGAAAAGCCAAACGAATATGACTTTTCAGGGGGACCCGATCGGCACCGATTGCCCCCTAATCTCAAATCTATTCGCTTTTACAAATGTTTAGCCAGTTTTGGGCGGACTTCCGCTTCGACGCTTATCCACAACAAATGTTCTACCTTGCCGTTGTTTAGCGTAGAAACAGCGCTCTGCCCTCTTGTATAATCCGGCACCAGCCAATCCAGTCCTTCCATTTTGATCAGGCTCGCAACCAACCCCGTCACTTGCCGCAAAGGCAGGTTGAACAGCGTCATCAGCGTCAGGCGCAGCTCGATCGCGCTGTCTGAAAACCGCATCGGGCGGCCGGGACGACCACAAGGCACCGATAGCCAATGCACCTCTGGATCAAACCCTACTTCCAGCGACCCACGCCGCTTCAGCGCCGCATCATACTCAGGCCAGTTCGTCGTGCGATACACAGGTGCGGCAGGTTTGGGCATCACGCCCATCTATCCCGCTCGATTCCCTAAGTGAATCCCCAACGTCAGTTTGCAATAAAGCCCCGCCGATCCATACACAACGCCACACGAGGATCGCACAAACATCGATTTTTTACACAATATACGCAATTTAGAAGTCGCAGGTTGCAATTAGACGGCAAACATAGCCTCTTATACTTTACCCAATCGACCAAGCGGCCGCACGACGGATACCGCAGTGTGCGCCAGGACACCCACGCTTCTCCAGAAGCACGACTTCATCTCACGTTGTTCACGATTGTTATCAAGAGGCCGGCCGATCATGCGGAAAGTACAGGTTTGTTCCGACGACACCCGCCAAAGCCCAACCCGCTTTGCCGAAGCCTCGCCAGCCCCGTCACTCGCCAGCACACGTATCGCCATCCGTTTCAAGCGCGACAAATCTCGAGAGTTTGCGGGAAACATCCTCGCCCTTTCGACGCAATCCTGCACACTCGAAACCCCCTTCGAGCTCGAACCCAACACCAGAATATTCATCAGGATCCCTGGGCAAGATACGATCGTCGGTCACACGATCCGCATCGACAAACTCCAGGCCGATGTCGTTTTCCAAAGGGCGATCCACCCCTCCGTGCTCGAGCACATCCTTCGCCGCTATTCCGATCCCGCCGTGCGACTTCAGACATTTGCGTCCGGCATTTCGCTTGAATTCGCGGTGTACAAACTCAGGGCCGAGGCAATGCAAAATCTCGATCGGCCACAGCAAACGATCGATTGATGCTGCGCGCATAGGTGCATCATGGAGCGACTTGCTTGACATTTCTCAACAAGAACACCGCGGCGTCGGCGATATGTCTGATGGGCCTCGGCTTCATCGCTGCAGCGCTTTGCTTCGTATTATTCGGGCGGACTTTAAGCACGACGCAGATGTTCATAGTGTCGGTACTGGCTTTTGGCTTGGTCGTGATCGTCCTGCTCTCGCCATTACCTTCGCCGGTGAGAGCCATTCTGAGCATCGCCATCTGCTGCGCTGCGGTTTTGCTGTTCGCCCAACAGGACATATTCGGCCTGCGCAACGTCACGCATTCCGTCGCAGATGCAAGCTCCGGCCAAAGCAGTGCGGAAGAACCGGCGGTGGTCGAGGCCGCGAAGGCAGCTACCGAGGGACCGCCAGTGCATATCGCCTCGCCTGACGAGTCGGTGTCGCGCGAGTTCGTCGATTCGTTGAACGACACCATCACGCGCGATCGCACCCGTCTCGCCAGCGGGATCGCGCTGGACGGCGAAGTTCGGGCCTTGCCGGCAAGTGGAGACTATCGCTTCACCTGGGCGATCGCGCGAAATGGAGACAAGCTCTGGTGCGGAGTGATGACCAGCCCTTCGAAATCGGTCGCTAGCGCCGGTCATGAATTCGTGCGCGCGGTAGAGGGCGCGATCAAACGATCGACCCCTGACCGACTCGTTTGCCTGTGAAGCCCAAAGATCAAAGACCCATGCGTATTTTGCGTATTTTTGAGCTGAGTCGCTTTTATGGGTTGGTGATCTACCTAATGCAAACATCGCGTCATGCAGCGAACATCATTCTCCTGGGCTCGACGCCCGCTCGATATCGGGAGTGACGAGCGCGGCACCGCTGCGATTGAAATGGCGATTGTCCTGCCGGTCCTTTTATTGCTCATCTTCGGCATCGTTACTTATGGCAGCTGGCTCGCAATCTCGCATTCGGTGCAACAGGCGGCGAACGAAGGTGGGCGCGCAGCGCTTGGCGGGCTGACGATCGCCGAGCGCGCATCGCTTGCTCGAACCACCGCGAACGACGTCCTGGTGCGCACGCTCGACATCAACACCTCCAAGGTCGCGGTGAGCGTGCAAGACGATGGCGCGACGCTGATCGTCGATGTCGTCTACGACGCAGCTGGCAGTCCGCTGCTCATGCTGCCGATCGTCCCGGCACCCAGCACGCGTATCGAGCGCAAGACCGTAATGAAGCTGACGGGACTTTAACCTATGGCACTCCCTCCTCGGCGACGGCGCCTGTTTCGCGAAAGATCGGGCAATGTAACGGTGCTTTTCTCCGGCGCCTTGACGATGCTGCTGGCGGGCGCGGCACTGGGCATCGACACGGCGACGCTGTTTCTCGAAAAGCGGCGGTTGCAAGGTGTAGCGGATGCCGCCGCCCTGTCGGCCGCGGGCAATCCCGCCACTGCCGATGCGACCGCAAGATCGGTGGTCGGCGCAAATAGCAGTTATTCTGCCATGCTGACAGGAGCCACGCCCGGGCAATACACCGCCGAACAATCGATCGCCCCCGAACAGCGGTTTCAGCCCACCGAGACTGACAGCAATGCCGTGAAGGTCCGCGTGGAAAGTCATCTTCCGACATTTTTCGCCCGTGCGTTCTCCAGTCAAAAGAGCACGTCGATCACCGCGCAGGCGACCGCGGCGCGCATCGATCTTGCGGCCTTCTCGATCGGTTCGCGGCTCGCCGGGGTACAGGGCGGTCTGCCGAACGCGTTGCTGTCGGGTCTGGCAGGAACGCAGCTCAATCTGTCTGCGATGGACTATAACGCCCTCGTCTCGGGAAATGTCGAGATCCTGCAGTTTTCCGACGCGTTGCGGACGCAGGCCGGCGTCGGTGTCGCAACCTTTGGCGAGGCGCTGGCCACATCGGTGACGCTTCCGCAGGTGGTCCAAGCGCTCGCCGCTTCAGCCGATTCCGCGTCGAGCGCAGCGGTGCTGCAAGCGATGGCCGCGCGCCTTCCGGCGACCAAGATCCGGCTTAGCGACCTCATCGACCTCGGACCGCTCAAGGATAGCGTCCATGTCGATCCCAATCGCCCCGTCACAGTCGACGCCTTTTCGCTGGTCCGCGCCATTCTCGAGATGGGTGGTACGCGCCAGGTCGCCAGCAGTCTCGACCTCGGCATACCTGGCATCGCGAGTTCGCGGCTGCTGATCGCCATCGGGCAGCGCCCCGCAAACTCGCCGTGGTTGGCGGTCAACGCCGCGCACAAGATTGTCGTGCGCACCGCACAGACCCGCGTTCTGATCGATTCACGCCTGTCCGCGCTCGCCCCTCTCGGGCTCGGATCGATCCGCTTGCCGATCTTCGTCGAACTGGCGCAGGCGCAAGCTGAGCTGTCGAAAGTCTCGTGCAGCGCCGGCCGCGCCATGCCGACCGCAGCGCTGGATGTGACTCCGTCCGCCGGCGAGATCGCAATCGCCGATTTCGACGAGACCGCTTTTCCCGATTTCGGGCGCGCTGTCGCGCTGAAACCGGCCATGATCATCACGACCCCGCTCGCCACGGTATCAGCCTTTTCGGACACGAAGCTGGGCGGCGTCAGCGCGCAGACGGTGTGGTTCACCCCGAACGATATCGCGACGCACACGGTAAAGTCGGTATCGACCGGCGACGTGGCACGGGGCGTGGCAAGCGCGCTCCTCTCGCACACCGACCTGCGTGCTTCGATCGTCGGATTCGGCATCAATGCGTCGCTGTTGACCGCCGCGGTCGGCACCATACTGGGCCAGGCCGCCACGCCGCTCGACAGCGTCGTCGATCAGGTCACCGCGCTGGCGGGCGTCCGCGTCGGGCAGGCAGACGTCTGGATCAACGGCGTGCGGTGCGGAACACCCATTCTTGTTGGCTGACCGATCGATCGGATATCCACGGCAGCATCGCAAAGATGGCAAATGGGTCGAATGCCCGCATGCGTGTAACACAATGCGATGCGCTGAAGTGGCCGGTAGAGATCCCGGCTACGATACGGGAAGGACGCGGGTGTGCGATTGACATCACTATCGTCAATCTGTCGCTTACCGGGTGTCGGTTTGGGCAGGCTATACGCTTTTTACGGGTCGATCGGGAAAACTCGTCATCGCACAATTTTCGCCGATCACGCTCGACATCGTCGAAAGCGAGACTTGGTTCGCGACATGCCGGTTCGATTAGCCGATCCATTATTCAGTGCGCGACCATTTGCGCATGCTCTATCCGGCAGGAGAGCACCCGATTCCGCAGCGCAAAGGATATGGCGGTCTTTGAAGTTGCCCTGACCCAGGTCTTTATCGTGGGGGCTCGGATACTGTGCGTCCGCAGCTAAAATTGACCGAAAGACGGTGCGAACCCGAGAAAAGCGTTCGATTCACCGTACACACTCAACTTTGGAGATGACCGAAAACCCTGGTCTGCTCAATCGCGCGCCGTGGATCGCGACTGGCTCCGTAGAATCCTATATGCTAACCGATATGGACAAGTGCCTGAAGATTATTGTCTTTTCGATGAAACCCGTTCTCGTGGGCCATTCGGTAGCGAATCCTTCCGGGGCTATTCTCGATCGACGCCGCGATTGGCGAGCTGTTGTATCGTCGTATTTGCGATATCGTGGGCAGGTATTACACCAACATTACGTACATAACGATATTTCAAGAAATATCTGGGAAATGCAGTATGTTACTGCCACCAACTGTACCCGCATGATCCGCAAACGCTACGCGCGCGCGGATGGCACCTTGATTCATGCCGAGGTTCAGGTGTCGATCATGTCGTCGGCAAACTTCGAGGAACTCACGCTCGGAACGATTTTCCTGGTCGACGATCCGAAGCGCCGGTTCGGTGTCGAGCCGCTCTGGCGAGAGGCAAAGCGTCTCCGGTCCGTCGGCATCGTCAAGGCCGACCAGATGGGCGAAGACCTCTTTGCCGACCAGGGATGGCTCACAATTCTAGAACTCTACATCGCCGAATGCGAAGGCCAGGCACCGTTTGCCGACCAGTCGACGGGCTTCCCGCGCGACGAACAGTTCCCGCGCCGGCTTGTTGTGCTTCGCGATGCGGGCCAGATCGATCTCGAAAATGAAAATCCGGCCTCCGCGCAACTCACGTCGCGCGGTACGGCTCAAGTCGAAACGGTCCTGCGCGCTGAGCTCACATCACGGGCGACTGGTGCGTCGCGCGCGGCATTGCCGAGTTGAGGAGCAGAAGCCGCGCCTGCTCGAGCCGGAGCGCGACGGCGGACAGCTGCAAGTCGTCCGAAAGCGCAATCGCTTCGACAAGCAGATCGGCGAGCTTGTTCCGTCGGGGGTCGGATACGTTGCTATCAGGCACGGACTGAACTCGTGCGCTTTTTGCATATGGGCGTGGCGACGATCGGTTCCCCCAAACCAGCACGGCACCATCATCCGCGGCGAGCTCCCCCCATGCTGTAAAAATACGGAATTCGCCAGCGCTCGGTGAAGGGGATACTCCGGCGCGGCACGTCGATCACATACCTGTCGCACCCAAGCGCTTAAGGCGACACTGCAGTATCTTCGGCGAGGGATTGTGGTGCGCGGGTCGGGTGTGCTGCACGCGACAGGACGATATTTTCGAAAAATATGCTGAACGCTCCGATCGCCGCTCTGCAGGCATAGTAAAACTACCGATATCGATAAAATTCTATTATCCTTTTGACAATAGACCCAAAAAGTATCATCCAGTTGAAAATTAATTTAGGTTTTAATATCTTCCGTTTCAATGGAACCCCGGATGGACCGACAGAATCGAGCCCCGCACGAAATCGGCTTGGGTCAGCAGCAGTCAAAGGTGCAGGTAACCTCCGCCGAGCTGGTGCGGCAGTTCGGAAATCTTCGGCACACGATGGGTGATACCACCGTTTTTGTAACGAATCATGGCCGGACCACTCACGCGTTAGTGTCTGCCGCACAGTATGAGAAACTGATCGCAAATACCCAAAGCGGCGCTGGTCCCGATGACAACGCGCTGCTGCCCACCTTGCGCGAGTTTATGGATTGGGTTCCGCACGGCATGGTCTCGCTCGACACGGAGATGGGCGTCGTCATGGCCAATCGCGTTGCGCACGCCATTTTCGACAAGCGCGATGGCGAGCTTGTCGGCCGGAACCTCTACGACGCGGTTCCCGCCCTCAAGGGCTCGCTGGCCCAAACCTACATCAAGCGCGCTGCGGCGGGCAAAGAAGTGTGCGTTGCCGACCTGCCCTCGATTTTCAGGCCGGAAAGCTGGGTCCGCCTGGAAGTCTATCCCCTAGCACGCAGCACCACACTGATGTTCCGCGACATCACCGAGGACATGCAGAACCACCGGCTGGCAGACGCCAAGCGCGCGATCGTCGATGCGATCACGCTGCACGGCGGGATCGGCTATATGCGGCTCAACGTGCGCGGGCAGATCGAGCGGGTGGACGCATCGATGTGCGACATGTTGCGGCTACCCGAGGATCGTTTGCTGCAGATCGGGATCGCCGATCTGGTGCCGGTCGCGAACCGCGTTGCCTTTCGCGAACGGCTCGAAAAGGTCTTGCGCGGGAACGGTCCGCAGCGCGTTCAAACGGTGCTACTGTCCAATGACGGCACGCCGCTGACGGTGACCGCGGCGATGACCGACTTGCCCGGAATCTACGGAAATGAAGGCGCCGTCGTGATCGTCACCCGCAGCTAAGCGGCGTCCGGCTTTACCCGCAGCGCTGTAGTCCGCTCACGCCAACGTCGCGCGATTGCCGCCGAAACACTGCCCCCTTCTCGAGACCAGAAGCTACCAGCCAAGCGGTGACGTGACCCCCGTTTTTCATCCAGCAGCAATCAGAGACCGACCGTTGTTGTCGTGCAGGAGCGCGGGTGAAGCAACGGGCGGGTTTAAACCCGCCCGTTGCTTTTCGAGTTCAGCGGCGAACGCCGCCGGTGTGGCGTAGCCGAGCGAGGAGTGCGGCCGCTCGGTGTTATAGTCGTCGACCCAGCGCGCGAGGATCGAGCGCGCCTGGCGGACCGTGAAGAACAGCGTCTCGTTGAGCAGTTCGTCGCGCATGCGACCGTTGAAGCTCTCGACGAACCCGTTCTGCGTCGGCTTGCCGGGCGCGATGACGAGACACTCTGCAAGGTCGGCGGGCGGCAGTAGGGCTATAGCGTCCCCAACACTGTCTCCAACGCTTCCGCGAGATCGCCGAACAAGGCGATGTAGTCGAGCAGGAGGGAGGACGCCGTGGCCGCGATCCAATCCTGCCTGCACTGAACGGTCAGTGTAGGGTGACGGTATCCCCGAAAGGCATCGTCCCGACGACTTCGCCGGTTTCGTCGATGATATCGATATGCCAACCGATCGGAATGGTTCCGTTTTTTGCTTCTACCGCGATAGTATCTCGCGCGATCCTAACCGCGCGGAAACAGGCGGTTTCAAGATCGGGAAGCTCGACGCCCTCCAGATCGTGGAGGGTGTTACCGTGGGTGATGATGTTAAATCGGTAAAGCATTCGTACGAGGTACGGCCCTACCGGAAGATAGATGCGACGATCTCGGCGATTACGACAAAGGGTGTCGACAAGCAGATCACCGCTGCGAGCGCGAAGCCCGGTCTGTTATGATAGTTGAAAGACTGAACCACTGCGACGATGGCTTGCCATCTATTCATTGGACGAACACCACCTTAAAAAACCCGATAGGTTTTTTCGGTGGGGCCATCCCTTCGGGATGGCCGACAACGGCGTCACTTGCTCGATGAGCCGGTCGGGCAACGTCTGGGACAACGCGGCGATGGAGAGCTTCTTCTCGTCGCTCAAGACCGAACGGATCGCGCGGAAAACATACCGTTCCCGCAATTACGCACGCGCGGATGTGTTCGATTATATCGAGCGCTTCTAGAATCCCACGCGTAGGCACTCGACCTTAGGCTATCTCAGCCCCCATGGACTTCGAGAAGCAGGCTAATGTAGCCTAACCTGGTGTCCGCGGAACCGGATGCAGCTCAACCGCGAAACCTCCTTGAAAACTTCAGCAGGCGGCGGCTTGTCGCCCAAGGTGAAGATAACTTTCGCTAAAATCCGCCACCCGAACGAGTTCCTCCCAATTCGGGCAGCGGATCGCCCGCCTATAACGTTCGATCGAACCCTCGACTTCAAGCGCCTTTAGCGATCGGTTAACATGGACCGCGGTAAGCCCTGTTACGTCGCCGACCTGTTTCTGCGTCATCGGCAATTCAACTTCATAGTGCCCGAGCAAATCCCGGTCTTTCAGACGCGTTGCGATCTCGCAGAGGAGGTGCGCGATACGAGTTTGCGCATTTCGCTGTCCGACGTTCATGAGCCATTCGCGCAGAATCGAAGCTTCGATCAGATTGCTGATTTCGAATGCCGTCGCGATGTTGGGTCGGTCGAGTGCCAACTGGCGCATCGCGCTTCGCGGAATCATTGCGACCTTGGCATGCGTGAGCGCCTGAACACCGTGGTCAGTGCGATCAAGTAATAGGCTTTGCAGGTTCAAAGGGTCACCGGGAATATGAAGTGAGACGATCTGCCTTTCACCGTCTCGGTTCAGCTTCTGCCGGAAAGCGAAACCTTCCAACAAGACGGCGCACTCACCCGGCGTCGCACGCTCACGAAATATGTAGGAGTTTTCGGACATTTCACGCACCCGATGCGGCAGCGCCGCAAGTGCATCCTTATCGTCGCTGTCGAGCGCGACGTGACTGTCAAACTTACGGACTAGCATGTCGAGGGTCGATGCTATGACGGGCCGCCTTTTCTAAATTGAATACAAATCGCTGCTTTAACGACCGTAATGCCCCCCGCGATCAGCAGAAAGCATTCTCAGGTCGAAGCCCGCCTGCCCCGGTGGTCGAGTGATCACCCTCGCCGAGCATTGGGCCGAGCTTCTTGTAAAGGCTTCCAAATCGAGATAGCTTCAATCGTCAGAGCCACTTTGCGGTTGAGTGCGGGTTAAGGGGTACCGTCTGACACAATCCCGATCGTCGAGCGTGTGCAATTGCGCTCCGGCTACCTTGGGGGAGGATTGAGTGTATTCTTCTCCCCCACCCTTACCTCTACTCTGCCGCGACTTTTGGAGCGCGACCACGCTTGTTGGCAGGCGCAGGAGCCGCAGCAGCAGCCTTGTGACCGGACTTCCGCCCGAGACCAATCTTAAACGCCATCGCTCGACGTGCTTCCGAGTAGCTCGGAGCGGTCATCGGGTAATCGTGCTTGAGACCATAGCGCTCGCGATACTCGGCAGGCGTCAACCCATTGGTTGAGAGATGCCGCGTCAATGTCTTGTAAGGCTTGCCGTCGATCATCGAAATGATGACATCGGGGTTTGCCAATGACTTACGGGCAGTCACCGCGCCGGTATACTCGGGAGCAGGTTCCTCGGGCGAAGTCTCGACAGGCGCAGCCGAAAGGCCAGACACCGCGTCAAACATAGACTTGAGAAATGCCGGAACATCCTCGGCGGTCGTGCGAGTGTTCGGGTTCGATAGCCAAGCGATGGTCAATTCGGTGGCGAGTTCGACAACGTTGGTATTTTCGTCAGTCAATTTCGATTCCTTCCGCTCACAACATATCCACGCTGCTCTGCGGGATCAACTTACAACCATTATGAATGTTTATCGATGAGACAAAACAGCGCAGGCTACGGTTAGCGAAACTCCCGACGCTCGTTTGATCAGGCAACCGGCCACACGCCATCGCGCAGCAATTTCATCAACACTGACACCGGCCCACTGACTTCCTTGGTGCCATCTTCCCACCGCTGTAGCGATCGAAGGTCAGAGACGCGCAAAAGCTCCCCCAACTCACGAAGGGAGAGCCCCGCGTTGGTGCGGACGGTCTTGAATTCTTCGCCTGTCATCCCGGCCCTTTGATCCGAAGCCAGACCCTAGACCAAAATTAACGAACGGCAGGAGTTGAGAAGCATAAACGCGCCGCGAATGACGGATCCTGGGTCGTGACCGCCACAGCAGGTATCGACCAACTCGAGCCGTTCCGCTTATCGCGCCAGAGCGGCTACTCTTGCCGAAACCCGCCATTCCCTTTTCGTTGAGCGTCCGGCAGCAGTGCGCACAGATCCGGTCATCCGACTTGGGCTGTCGAGTGCCCCGAGAGTGGACGTGAAGCTGTCATCGCAGAAGCGACAGGCTTGACATATTCGTTCCGATTTCTAAGGCGAACCGGTGATCGCAAATGCTGGAAAGCGCGCTCATAAGCGCGCGGCGGCGATGATCGCTCCGCCTTTACCGGACTGCACCAGCACCGCCGTTTGCAGGTTCGGATCGGTGGACGGCGCGGGAATGGTGATCGCCGAGCCGCGCCAGCTTCCGACTGCCGCCAGCGAAAGGACGACGTTGCGGTGGACGAGCGTACGGCCGCCATTCTCTCCCGCCCGAATTGGCACGCTCAACGGGCGGGGATCGTAGCGGATCAGCCAGATCGTCGCCGGCTGCGTCGCCTTGGCGGCGCCGATCGTGATCTTGCCGGCGGCAGACGCAATCGCCGGACCCGAAACGCCGCGATCGGCGGTGCGGATGGTTTCGAGCAACTGCCTGCCGTTGCCACCATTGGTCGTGGCGCGGCCGTTCACGATCGTCTGCGGCGTCGCCACCTGCCCGAGGCGCGCGACCTGGTCATAGTCGCGCTGGCGCTCGGTGAATTCGGGCTTGGCGAACGTATCCTTCCAGCCGAGTTGATCCCAATAAGTGACCGCGAAGGTCAGTGCGAGGATTTCGGGCCGCTGCGAGATCACATTGAGATTCTGGATCGCCGGCGGACAGGAGGAGCATCCCTGGCTCTGGTAGAGTTCCACCACGGTCGGATGCGCGGCGTCGCTGGCGACGGCAGGCGTGACGAACGCCATCGCCAATAGCGGAAGCAACGCTGCTGCGGCCATCTTGATGCGTGTGGTCCGGTCGCCGGGGATTACTGAATGCTGCTCGATCTGCATGGTTGGGGCCTTTTGGATGTATCCGCCTGACACCAGCGATACGCAGCAGCGGATGGATTTGTTACACGCAGACCAACTCATGCGCGCCCGACGATCCGACGCCGGACCCCGGCCAGCGGCGCGTTCTCGTCGAAACGGATGCGGCCGCCCGGCGCCGACACGCCGAGCCGTGCGAACAGGGCCGGCAGATCCGTCGTGGCCCGGCCGCTGGCAAAATGCCGGTAGAGTTTCGACAGGGCCTCCGACCCGACCGCGGCATCGCCTGCTGCCATTAGTTGCTCGGGCGTCCAGTCGGTCGCATTGCCGCCGCTCTGGCGATTGACCGTACGCATCGCGTCGCGCAGGCCGTGCTTGCCGTGGCTCGCCGCATCAATGGCGATTTCGACGAGTAGCCAGAAGGTGGCGCCGCCCCAATAGAGCCGGTCATGGTCGCGGGTGCCGTCCATGCCGCCATCGCGGGCGCCGGGTTCGCCGCGCGGCATGCCGATCAGCGCCTGCCGCCACAACTCGGCTTCGGGGAGGTATCCGGCACGGACGCGCGCGACCGGCTCCAGCCAGGTCGCATTGCCTTCTTGCAGCCAGAGCGCGCGGCGGGGCAGATCGGGAAGGGCGGCGTGGAACATCTCGTGCACTAAGACCCAGTCACGCTCGAACGCAGCCGCACCCGCCGCCGTGCCGACGTGAATGCGCGTCGCGGAACCGCCATAGCCGAAGGTGGTCGCGTGACCGACACCCTCGCCGGGCTGAGCGATCACCAGCAGGCCATACTGCGCGACCGGGAACCAGCCGAAATAGCGCGTCACCGCGTCGGCGCTTTCGCGAACCCAGGCGCGAATGGCGGCACGGTCGATGCCTCGCGCGCCATCTGCGAAGACGAGGTCGATCGCTCCGTCCGGAAACAGAATCCGCTCGCCCGGTTGTTCGCGCAAAGCCGCGTAGAGTTCGTCGGGTTCATCGTAGGGCGCCGCTGTCAGGGTCGACGCGCCCGCCAGTCCAAACCCCAGCGCGATGATGGCCGTGCGGCGGTTCAGCATCGTGCCTCGCCTCAGATCGACGTGGTCAGATCGGTCAGCCAGTCGGGCGAAAGGCTGACGACCAGCCCCTCGAACAGCCGGTCGCCGCCGGTCAGGATCAGCAGCGCGACCAGCACCAGCAACGCGCCGAGCACGCGCTTGCCGCCCTGGCCGGTGCGCATCATCGTGCCGCGCCAGCGCGAGAGGAAGCCGCGCGTCGCGGTCGCGATCACCAGCAGCACGGCGGCAATGCCCGCTCCGAACGCCGCCATCACCAGCGCAACCTCGCCGAGATCCTTGCCTTGCGCGGCAAGTACCGTCGCCGCACCGAGGGTTGGCCCGACACAAGGGCTCCACACCAGCCCGAGCAGCACGCCAATCGCCGCCTGACCGGCGAGCCCGAAGCGTTCGAGTCCTGCCTGCCGCTGGCTCGCCCAGGCGGCGAGCGGCGTCGCGGCGCGGGTCAGCAGATCCGTCGCCTTGGGAATCAGCAACGCCAATCCGGCGAGCAACAGGATCACCGCGCCGAACTGCCGGACGATCTCCCCATCAAAGCCCGACGCCGCGCCCAGCACCGCGACCGCGAAGCCGACTATCGTGAACGAAAGCACCAGCCCGGCGGCGAGCGCCAGCGGCCCCCATTTGTTGCGTTGCCCCGCGCTGCCGATCACGATCGGCACGAGCGGCAGCACGCAGGGCGAGAGGATCGTCAGCGCCCCCGCGGCGAAGGCGAGCGCCGGGTTCAGACCGCTCGCCACGTCAGTGATTGGTCGAGGCGATGAGCGCGGCGATCTTTTCCTTATCGGTCATGAAGGCGATCCGCCCGGTCTCGCGCTTGCCGTGGAACGCGATCAGTGTCGCCTGCTTCTGCACGTTGAAGCTGCGCCAGACATCCTTCTGCGTGTCGTAATTGATGCGGAAGACGATCAGCTTTGGATAGGCTTCGGGCGTCACGACGCGCTTGATCGTGCGCGCCTGCGATCCGCAGACCGGGCACCACCAGGCGTGGACGTCGATCAGGATCGGGCGACCCTGCGCCTGCGCCGCATCGAAGGCGGCGCGGTCGAACTTGGCGAAATCGGCGGCTTGCGCGGGGATGGCGGCGAGGGCCGCGATGGCGATCGCGGCGGTCTTGAACGGTGACATGGTGGCTCCCTGACGATGGTCGAAAGGTATTCGGCAGCGTCGACGGTCCGGTTACAGCCAGGTCAGTCGATCGACCGCGACCTTGCCAGCAACGCGACCGCGCTCGCCGCGATCAGGAAGGCGAGGATCGGCCAGCCATGCGCCAGCACCGCAGCGGCGCCGTCGCCGTGCAGCAGCGCACCCCGCGCGGCGCGGATGAAGTGGGTGAGCGGGAAGAGCGTGCCAATCCAGCGTGCCCAGTTCGGCAATGTCTCAAACGGATAGAGAAAGCCCGACAACAGCATCGCCGGCAAATAGAACGCGACTGCGCCCTGCAACGCGGCGACCTGCGTCCGCGCGCGCATCGAGATCGCATAGCCAAGCGCGAAATTGGCAGCCGCGAACAACGGCAGCAAAGCGACCAGCGCCACGACGCTGCCCCGCATGGGCAGGGCGAACAGCGCGATCCCAACGCCGAGCACCAGCAGTCCCTGCATTGTGCCGATCAGCACATAGGGCAGCAGCTTGCCGAGCAGCATCTCGACCGGCCAGACCGGGAGCGCCTGCAATCCCTCCCACGTCCCGCTCTCGCGTTCGCGGGCGAGGCTGAGCGCGCCGAGCATGATCATCGCGATCATCACGGTCACGCCGATCAGCGCGGGCAGGAAGGTCCAGTCGGCACGTGCCTCCGGATTGTAGAGCCGCTCGATCTTCAGACCCGGCCCGCTATCGACGGCATCGGCCTGCTCGGCGAGGCTGCGCCAATACGCCGCCTCGATGCCCGAGACCGCGGCGCCGGTCAGCCCGGCATTGGTGGCATCGACGACGATGCGCAGCGGCACGCGCGCCTGTGTCGGATTGGCAAAGGATCGCAGCGACGGCACCTCGATGCCGATCAGTGCGCGGCCTTCGCGCACCGCGCTCGCCGCGCCGCCGGGCTTCAGCGGTGCGCCGGTCATGGTGACGCCGGGCATGCGCTCGATCGCGCGGGCGACACGTCCGGCGCCGGCAGCGGTCGGCGCGGCGATGGCGACCCCGATGCGCGGCGGCACCGGGCGGATCGCATAGCCGAACAGCAGCACCTGCATCGCCGGCACGAAGATCAGCAGCGTAAAGGTTGTGCGCGATCGCAGCATCCGCAGCGTCTCCACGCGCGCCAGCGCCAATATGCGCCGCAGCGGCCTCACCGTGCGAGCACCGCGACTGCGGCCTCCAGCGTGGCCGCGCCGGAACGGGCAATCAGGTCGGCGGGCGTAGTCGGCGGCTCGGCGACGCCATCGGCATAATGCAGGATCCTCGGACAGCGCTCGGCCTCGGTCAGATCGTGAGTGCTGATGACGATGCCGTGCCCCGCGGCGGCGAGATCGGCCAGCCAGCGCCACAGATCGTTGCGCGTGACGATATCGAGCCCGGCGGTCGGCTCGTCGAGCAGCAGCAACGCGGGCGCGGGCAGCATCGTCGCAGCGAATTGCACTCGTCTCGCCCAGCCTCCCGAAAGCCGTTCGAAGCGTGTATCGAGCATCGGGCCTATACCCAGCCGCTCGACCATCTCGTCGACCCGCGGCCCGGTTACATCATGGATTTCGGCGCGAAAGCGCAGATTCTCATGCACCGTGAGCTCGGGATAGAGCGAGAGGCGTTGCGGCATATAGCCGATGCCAGCGCTCCCGCCCTTGCGGATATCGCGGCCCAGCACGGTGCCGCGCCCGTCATCGGCGCGGATCAGCCCGGCGAGCATGCGCAGCGTCGTCGTCTTGCCGCCGCCGTTCGCGCCGACCAGCCCGACGATCTCGCCGCGCGCGAGGCTGAGCGTCACGCCCTGCAAGACGCGGCGCCCGCCATACCGCTTGCCGAGGCCCACCACAGCGATCAGCGGCTCAGCCATGTTCATAGACGAAGCCCCCGTGCATGAACTTGGTGGCTTCCGCTCCGAGCACGAGTGTGCGGTGTCCTGTCGTCGGCGCACTTCGCCGCAGCTCTGCCAGCGCCAGCCAGATCGCCGCCGATCCAGTATTGCCGAGGCGGTCGGCGTTAACGAAGAAGCGCTCCGCCGGGAGCCCAAAATGCGCCGCTGCCTGCCGCCCGATCCGACCGCTCACCTGATGCGGGATGATCGTGTCAACGCTGTCGAGCGTCAAGCCGTGCCGCGCCGCCGCGTCGCGGCCAGCGTCGAACAATTGCGATCCCGATGCGAGGATCGTCGCAAAATCATGCTCGAACGCGCGTGGTGTATCGGCTCGAACCTGCAATCCGGGCGCGCGGCCCAGCCCGATCGCGCCGAACCACGCTGCCGTTATGCTCGCCCCGCCCCTGGCGTGTCCGAGGATGATCGCACCCGCGCCGTCGCCCATCTGCACGAGGTTGACGAGTTGACCGGGATCGCGGTCGGCGTGCATCGGCTCGAAGAACAGCGATCCGGTCTCCGATCCAACGATCGCCACCGGCCGCGCGCCGGGCGCCGCCAGCAGTCCGAAGGCGATCATCAGCGCATTGGCGAAGCCCGTGCATGCCTGCCGCAGTTCGAGATGCGGGCCGCCATAGCCGAGCCGGTCGGCGACGAAGGCGATATTGCTGGGGAGCGGTTGCAGCGGCGTCGTGGTATGGCCGATCAGATAGCCTAGATCGCCGACCGCCAACCCCGCCTCGCCCAACGCCGACACGACTGCCGCCGCTGCCAATTCGGGATTGGCTTCGCCCGGCCGTGCTGCCTCATGCGCAGTCTCAAAAGATCGACAGAGATGTCGTGCCTCGATCTCCAGCCTCCTTCCGATCACTGTCGCTTCGCGATGCCGCGACAGCGCAAAACGCGTCGCCACACGGTCGATCAGCGCGCCGGTCGCGACTGGCGCGCCGGGCAGAGCGGTGCCCATACCAAGCACCGAGACGCGACCGTGCGACAGCCACGCCGGATGCGGCGTGTTCACCACTTCAGCAATCCATCCGGCAGCCGTCGGATACGGCGATCGAGCGCCATCGGATCAACCGCCAGCACCTCCAGCGCGTCGCCCATCGGCGTCATGATCTGTGCAAGCGTCTCGCGAGTCGTCGCAGCCGCATCGCGCAGGCCTGCATCCGCGCCGCGTCGCGCGACCATGGCGCGCGCGATCCGGACATGGCCGACTTCGTCGCGCCGGATTTGTTGCAGGACCGGCGCGGCATGACGGAGCGTCGAGAGCGGTCCGCCCGCGCACAGCAAGGCGCCGAGGATCGTGCAGACCGCCGCATCCAGCGCAGCGATGCGTGCTAGATGCAGCGTTGCCCCGTCGCCACCGAGGCTCATATGGAAATGGCGGGAGGTCGCCAGCAGGCCGAGCGGCGGGGCGGCCTCGGGCAGTCGGCGGGAGATACCCTCGATCAGAGCGTCGTGAAGGCGTTCTTCAGCCGCAATCGTTCTGAGCGCAGCAGCTTCATCGGCGCATTCGCGACGCGCCAGGTCATCGAACGCGATCGCGGCCGCCTCCTCGCCGCAGCCCAGCACAGGTAACAGCTTTGCCAGCGCTTCGGCGACAGGCCCATCATAGCGCGGCCCGGTATGCTGCTCGCCGTCCGGGACGGCGATCCGTCCCGGGACGATGAAGCAGCGGCGTCGCACTGCTATCGCGCCACGCCGATTGCGCGCCGCACGACGGCATCGAGCGACCAAGCACCGCCGCCGCGCACGATCAGCGGCAGCAGGATCGCCGCCCAGCTCAGGTGCGTCGGCCAGGCATCCGGATAAACGAAGATCTCGATCGTCAGCGTCATGCCGAGCAAGGCGAGCGCCGAGATGCGTGTCGCGAGGCCGAGCACGAGCAGGATCGAGAACAGATGTTCGGAGTATGTCGCCGCTACCGCGGCGATCTCGGGCGGCACCAGCGGCAGCGCATATTCGGTGCGGAACAGCTCATAAGTGCCGTCGGTGATGTGGAGGATGCCATCGACCTTGGTGCGGCCCGACATGAAGAACACGGCGGCGATGCCCAGCCGGCCGATCAGCAGGATTAGGGCGTCCGGGACGCGGGCAAGGCCCCGGACCGTGCCATCATAGCGCGCGACGAGCGAGTTCATCCGACTTCTCCGCATGAAAGGGGTCCGGGGCGGCAGGGGGACAGCCGCCCCGGCAGGACGTCAGGCCTTGGGGGTCAGCGAACCGGTGCCCTTGGGGGTCTTGGTCTTCACGCATGTGCCGACCTTGACCAACTTCCAGGCGTTGCCCTGATAATTGGCCTTCGACGTGCCGGCGCAGCTCGTGCCCGCACCGGCCTTGCAGTCGTTCTTGCCGGCGAGGCTGACACCGTAGCATTTTTCCATGGCGGGCTTGGTCTGGGCGGCGGCGGGCGCCGCGATGGCGGCACCGGCGACGGCGATCGCGAGGGTCGCGGCGAGAGAGGCGTGGGTCGTGCGCATGATTGGGCTCCTTGAGTTCAGCCTCCTTCGCGCGGCCCGAGCACGGGGTCGGTCGGGCCGCGCGGGATCCGGCAAGGAGGCTGGAAGCCGGATCACATCGGCTATTCGGGGACATGATCGCGCTGGTTACACGTTCCGGCCCGCCGGTATTTTTTCGCGCTACTCGCTACAATGTTGTAACTATCGTGGCAGACAGGCCGAATGCCTCGTGGGAGCGCAAATGCGAGCGAGCGAGGACACATTGCGGGCATTGATGATCAGTGGGCTCGACGGCCATGCCGGCGACCACTCTGCCCTGTTGCGCGCGCTCGTGCCGCTCCTGCGGGGCTTTTACCGACGACGGATGGGCGACGGCGATATTGACGATCTCGTCCAGGAGACTTTGATCGCAGTGCATACGCGGCGCGGGACGTACGATCGCGCGCGTCCGTTCACCGCGTGGCTGTTCTCGATCGCGCGCTACAAGATGATCGATCATTTTCGGCGCGGACGGCGTCTGGTGCCGATCGAAGGTCTTGAGGAAATCCTGATCACCGAAGGTTTCGAGGATGCCGCCTGCGCGCGAATGGACGTCGAGCAGCTACTCGAAATCCTGCCTCCGAAACAGGCGCGCATGATCCGCGCCACGCGCATCGAAGGCCTGAGCACAGCTGAGGCGGCCGAGCGTGAAGATATCGGCGAGTCCGACGTGAAAGTGTCGGTTCATCGCGGCTTGAAATCGCTGATCGTACGCATTCAGGGAGGGGGACGATGAATACCGACGACCTCATCTTCCGCCTGTCCGCCGATCTCGCGCCCGTGCGCCGCCATGCCGTCGCAAGGCGGCTCGCGATCGGCCTCGCCATGGGCGCGCTCGTATCGATCTTCTACGTCGTCGTGATGATGGGGGTGCGCCCCGACATCGGCGTTGCGATGCACGGTTTCCCGTTCTGGATGAAATGGGGCTACACGGTCTCGCTTTCCGCAGTCGCGATCGTCATGACCGCGCAGCTGGCGCGACCGGATAGCGGCAGGTTGCGTTGGCTCTGGTTGATGGCGATCCCGGTGCTGCTGCTCGCCAGTGTCGGCATCATGGAGCTGATCCGCACGCCACCCGGTGACTGGCTGGCGATGTGGCTCGGCGACAGCTGGATGGTTTGCCCGTGGCGCGTGCTTGCGCTCGCCATGCCGATCTTCGTCGGACTGCTCTGGTCATTCCGCAAGCTCGCGCCGACCCGGTTGCGTGCGGCCGGCGCGGCGGCTGGCCTCGCGGCGGGCGCCTTCGCTGCGACCGTATATTGCGTGCATTGTCCCGAAGTGTCGGCGATCTTCGTTCTCACCTGGTATTCGCTCGGCATCCTGCTGGCGGCGTCGCTCGGCGCGCTGCTCGGTCCGCGCTTGCTGCGCTGGTAATTTTCAAAGGCGTGTAACCACGACCGGCGGCACTGCGAACTGGAGGGGCCAATCAGGCCGATCTTCTCTCTGGAGACTTCCACATGACCATCCTTCGTAATAGCGTAAGCTTCGCCGCAGCAGCAGCCGTCGTCGCCGTCACGGCCGCCGTGCCCACGGTCGCGATCGCCAAGGGCGCCGCCAAGGTCCATTGCTACGGCGTCAATTCGTGCAAGGGCACGTCGGACTGCAAGTCGGGCACGCATGACTGCAAGGGCATGAACGACTGCAAAGGCCAGGGCTTCAAGGAAGTCTCGGCGAAGGCCTGCAAGTCGCAGCACGGCAGCACGACCGCACCGAACTGATCGGGACGGCACGCCCGCAAATCTAACCCGCGGCCCGGGCGCCTTCGGGCGCCCGGGCCGACCTTCGCCTAGAGAAGTTTGCGATGATCACACCATTTCCCGGTTACGGCCTTGGCCTGCGCAAGCCGCATTACGCCGATTTCCTCGATGGTCGGGTGGACGTTGATTTCGTCGAGGTCATTTCCGAGAATTTCATGGTGCCCGGCGGCCGTCCTCGCCAGATCCTGCGCGATGTCCGCGCGCGCCATCCGGTCGCGCTGCACGGCGTATCGATGTCGATCGGCTCGGCCGACGGCCTCGACGGTGCGTATCTGACGCGATTGCGCGCGCTGGTCGACGAGATCGAGCCGCTGTTCGTCTCCGATCATCTCAGCTGGTCGCGGATCGAGGGGTTCAATTCGCACGATCTGCTGCCGCTGCCTTATACGAACGAGGCGCTCGATCTGGTCTGCGCTAATATCCACCGCGCGCAGGACGCGCTGGGCCGGGCGATGCTGATCGAGAATCCATCCAGCTATGTCGATTTCGCGCCCGCCGACATGACCGAATGGCAATTCCTTGGCGCAATGTGCGCGCGAACAGGTTGCGGGCTGTTGCTCGACGTCAACAACGTCTTCGTCAGCGCCACCAATCACGGCTTCGATCCGATCGCCTATCTGGACGGGGTGCCGCACGACCGCGTCCGCCAGATCCATCTCGCCGGGCACAGCCGGGGCAAGGAATTGCTGATCGACACGCATGACCAGCCCGTTCCCGCCTCGGTCTGGGATCTCTATGCGCACGTGATACCGCGCCTCGGCCCTGTGGCGACGATGATCGAGCGCGACGACGACATTCCGCCACTTTCCGAACTGCTCGCCGAACTCGCTAAGGCTCGGCGGATCGGCGGACAGACGCTGGCGCACGCGGCGTGAGCCTGCTCGCTCTCCAGCGCGATTTTCGTGCGTGGCTCGTCCATGACGACGAAGTCGCCGCGCGGCACCTCGGCGAGGCGGCGGGGCCGGGCCTGCGCGTCTACCAGAACAATTACCGCGCAGCGCTGATCGCTTGCCTGGAGGAGAGCTTCGCCCGTACCCGCGACTGGATCGGCGGCGAGGCCTTCCACGACGCCGTCGTCGCCCATATCGAGCGCGTGCCGCCGAGCAGCTGGACGCTCGACGCCTATCCGCGCGATTTTCCCGCGACGCTGGCGATGCTCTATCCGGGGGATGCGGAGGTCACGGAGCTGGCCTGGATCGATCTTGCGCTGGGGGAGGCGTTTGTCGGTCCCGACGTCACGGCGCTGACGATGGAGGACTTGTCGGGCATCGACTGGGACGAGGCGATACTGCACTTCACCCCGACGCTCGATCTCGCCGATCTCACCACCAACGCGACCGCGATCTGGTCCGCGCTTGCCGACGACGAAGTGCCGCCTTCGGTAGAGATGCTTCCCGAAACCGGCGCGATCCTGGTGTGGCGGCAGGGAATTTCGGCCCAGTTCCGCGCGATCGACCAATATGAGCGGCAGGCGTTGCTCTCGGCCCGCGCCTGCTTGTCGTTCGCCGAATTGTGTGACGTGATGGTGATCGCCTGGGGTGAGGCGGACGGCATCGCGCGCGCCGGCGCCCTGCTGGGGCAATGGGTCACCGATGGACTGATAATCGCGACGCACTGACTGGGGAATCGAAATGCGCGGATTGATGGTATTGGCTGCCGGCGCGGCGGCGTTGATGGCGACGATTGCGATCCGCGGCAGCGAAAGCGTGGCGCACGGCCGGGCGACTGCCGAAGGCGCTCCGGCTTATACTGCCGACGGTCGACTAATCATGCCGGCCGAGTACCGCGAATGGGTGTTCCTCTCGTCCGGTGTCGACATGAGCTACAGCGAGCGACCGGTGCACCAATTCGACAATGTCTTCGCGCCGCGCGCCGCCTATCGCGCTTTCCTCAAGACCGGCGTCTGGCCCGACAAGACGGTGTTGATCGTCGAAAATCGCGCCACCGAGACCAAGGGCTCGATCACCCGTTCGGGCCAGTTCCAGAACGGCGGCGTTATCGGGCTGGAGGCGCATGTGAAGGACAAGGCGCGGTTCAAGGGCGGCTGGGGGTTCTTCGGCGCAAAGGGGGAGTTTTTTCCCTACACCGCGAATTGCTACGCTTGCCATCAGCAGCACGCCGCTGCCGACACGACCTTCGTGCAATTCTACCCGACGCTCCTGCCGACGGCGACAAGGCTGAAAACGCTTAGTCCGGCTTATTTGGTGGATCCTGCAGGTCTCTCCAAAGAGTGACGGGGCGTTAGCGAAAACAATGCCGGGCCGCGCGCGGCATCAGATACTCGCTACGGACACGCCGTCGAAACGGAGGTTGGCGCTTCGGATGATCCCGGACCCTATCGGTACAATGACGGCGGCGGCGATCTCGGCGGGTTCGCCGGGCGCCTCAGTTAAATATGCGGCTACTTTCGTCGAGAAAGGTCTAATTGGCCCGCTCAAAACCCGTTCTAACGACCGCTCGTGCGGTAAGCTGACGTTCGCTATCAACCTGTGACCGTCGGCTTCGTCCCACTCTAAGCCGTTCGATCGCTTGGCTGGGTGGGCCGGAGCGGTGGTCTGCTCACATGAACGGATCGCAGGTTTCGGATGCTGCATCGGGTGCGCTGAACGGCTGGAAGTGGGTCCTCTCCGCCGGAACACTAGGCGACCGATTGGGTGATCACTTCGGCTTTACGAACTTCAGGGTCATCCTATCGCTCTCGCCAATGGCGGCGTAACGCGCCTGATCGTGATCACCGTCCGCAAAGCCCGGTGGCAGTGTCCAAACCCCCTTGGGGTAATCGTGCGTGTCCCTCGAATTAGCGTTGATCGGGCTCTCGCCGGCAAGCCTGAAGCCGGCTTTGGTTGCATAGGCAATCACTGACGACCGCTTCATGTAACCGCTGCGCGCTTCCTCGATTGTCCCGGACGCCTCGGGCAAATGGTGCTCGACAACGCCCAGGGTGCCGCCGCGTTTGAGCATGGCGAACATCTGGTCGAAAGCCGTCTGCGTCTGGTCGGTCGCACCGAAGCGCCAGTTATGGACATTGCGAAAGGTCAGGACGACGTCGGCGGTGCCGGCTGGCACCGCAGTCGCGCCCGGTCCGGCTGGAAAGGTCGCAAACCGTACGGAGCGGTACGCAGCCGGCGAGGCAGACTGCTTACCCTTTACGGCCGCAAGCCCTTTGTCGTCCGGCCCGGCCGCGTACAGCGTCCCGTGCGCGGCCAGATAGGGGCCGAGGATTTCGGTGTACCACCCGCCGCTTGGCCAGATCTCGACTACAGTATCAGTCGGCTTAACGCCGAAGAAGCTCAACGTTTCGACGGGGTGGCGATAGCGATCGCGCGCGATGTTGGCAGGAGAGCGCGTCGACGCCTTCACCGCTGCTTTCAGGGCTGGCATCGATGCCGGTTGAGCGGCAGCAACGGAGCCGGCGACGAGCACCAAGGCGAGCAGGGCGGGGTTAGGACGCATTAGGTGCCTTTCGCGAAGAAGGGGTAGTGCTACTCGGTCACAGCTCGGAACAGAAGTCTGCTATCTGGGTGACCTTCAGGTCGCCCTTTAAAATTTCGCATTCGGTCGGCCAAAGTCATGGTCGTCATGGCGCGGCAATATTGGGTCGCCCCTGATCGACATTAATGAATGGCAGGATTTGGGAAGTCCAAAAGGTGCCGCGAACGGCCAACTCTGGGTCTTGTAGGCGTTTTCATAAATCGAGTGTTTTAGGTGTTTGCCCTCAAGCCAAGCCTCGGATCGCCATTATGAGGGCATCAATTTGCTGGGGCGTCGTGAACAGCGCCGGCGTCACGCGTACGCAGGATCCGGCCGCCACGCCAGTGCGGTGAACGGTGAAGATCCGAAAGTCGTCGAGCAGCCGCTTAGCGATCGCACTGTTGTCCGCCGGGGACACCTTTCCCGTGAAGCGGAATGAGGTGATGCCGCCGTGCAGACGCGGATCGGCCGGCGTCAGGATCTGAACGCTCTTAACTGCGCGAAGCGGCTCCGCCCACCGATCGCGCAGTAGCCGCAGGCGCGCGTCACGTGGCGCTGCGCCGATCGCCTCTTGAAAGGCGAGCGCGTCGGGTACGGTCAATTGCGCCGCATAATCTCCGGTGCCGGTATGGACACGCGCCTGCACGTCGTCCGGATCGCCGATGCCGTTTGCTGGATCGGGATCGATGTCGCGCACCCGCGTCTTGCGCAGGTACATGACGCCGACACCGAGCGGTGCGCCCATCCATTTGTGCAGGTTGAACCCGGCAAAATCGACGCCGAGCTCCGGAAACTCGAAATCGAGCTGCCCCCAACTGTGCGCAGCATCGACGATCGCATCAATTCCGCGTGCCCGCGCCATCGCGACGATCTCACGCACCGGCACAACCAGCCCGGTGCGATGGCTGAGATGCGTGAGCAGCACCAGCCGCACCTTAGGATTGGCGTCGAACGCCTGCGCATAGGCGTCGATCAGTCCCTGCCATGTCGCCGGCTCGGGCAGGGCGATTTTGACGACGTCGACGCCGCGGCGCGCGCGCAGTCCGGCGAAACAGCCCTGCATGCTATCGTAATCGAGATCGGCGTATAGAACGGCATCGCCCGGTCGCAAACGATTGTAGCCGTCGATCAGCGCCTGCAACGCCTCTGTCGCGTTGCGGGTCAGCGCGATCTCGTCCGCGCCGACGCCGAGCGCCGCCGCGACGCGGACGCGCACGGCGTGGAGGTCGGCGCCCATCGCCCGTCTGGAATAGAAGCTGTTCTCGCGGTTGACCCGCTCGACGGCGCGTTCGTAGGCTGCAAGAACCGGGCGGGCCATGATGCCCCAATTGCCGTTCTCGAGCTGGATGACCTCGGACGTGACGTCATAGTGCGCCGCGACTGTCGCCCAATAGGCTTCGTCGTCCGCCCGCGCGCCGCCCGCTAACGGCGCCGCGCCGAGCCGGGCCGCGACGGGAAGCGACGTCGCGCCGATCATCATCGTCCGTCGGTTTATCGGCATGACACTTCCCTCGGCTCGTTGCATCAGAACTTCATGCCGACGCGGACATAATATTGGCCGCCATCGGTATCGTACGGGGCGTTGCGAGAATAGATCAACCCGCGCACCGCCTGGTTGGTCGCCTCGGCAGGATAGGTGTTAAACACGTTCTCGGCGCCGCCACGGATCGTGAAATGCTTGTCGAACGTGTAGCTGGCCGACACGTCGAACAAGGAGATCGATCCGAAGCGCTGGAACAGGTCGCCGGTCGCGTTGCCGGTGACGTCGGTCCATGGCCCGTAGAAGCGCCCGCGCGCGAGCAGACCGACCGGCCCGATATCGTAAACGATCGATCCAGTCGCATTGTGCTGCGGCAGGCGTTCCTGGAAGATCCGGCGCTGCGTGTCGTTGGGGATCGCCGCCGAGGCAGCACTCGTCACCTTAGTATTGTTATAGTTGTAGGCGATCGTCGCTGTCGCGCGGCCGGGGCCAAGGTTGCGTGCATAGGAGAGGACAGCATCGATGCCCCGCGTGCGGGTGTCGAAATCGTTGGTGAAATAGCTGACCGAAGTGAAGCGCAGCGGATTGGCGACCCCGGCCGGTACCGCGAACGTCGCCGACTGGCTGAAGCGATTGTCGACATTGATCTGATAGGCGTCGACGCTGCCGGTCAGCCCGAAATCGGTCTTGAACGTCAGGCCCGCAGTCCCGGTTTTCGAGGTCTCGGGCTTGAGCGGCTTGGCGCCGAGCGAGATGGCGAGCGGATCGGAGGGCGACAGGCGGCCGCTGTTGAAGATCTGCAGCGTAACGGTGTCGAGCCCTTGCGTCGTGTTCGAGGTGTTTAGCTGCCCGGGCGTCGGCGCGCGGAATCCGGTGGAATAGCCACCGCGCAGCGCGATGCCGTCGACCGGCTCAAGCCGCGCACTCAATTTGTAGGTGAACTTGTCGCCGAAGCGCGAGAAGCTCTCATATCGTCCGGCGCCGCCGACGCTCAGCATCTTCATCGGCTGCCACTCGATGTCACCGTAGCCGGCATAGCTGATCTGATCGAACTCGCCCGCCTGAATCGGGCTGAACCCCGGAAAGCCGTTCGAGTTTGGCGCAAGGCCCGTCGCCGCGCCCGCACCTACCGCATAGGATGCGGCGTCGCCGGCGGTGACCTGATAGTTCTCGACCCGGCGCTCGGCACCAAACGCGATGTTGACCGGGTTGAGCATGCCGACCTGCAGGCGATAGACGAAGTCGGCGTTGAGGTTGAACTCGCGCTGCGCAAGGCGGCCGAGATAGAACGATGTCGGGCTGCTCGGCCCAAGCGAAGCGTTGAGGCTTTCGCCCAAAGTATAGTCGATCAGGCTGCGACCATAGGAAGCGCTCAGATCGTAGGTCAATGCGGTGGCCAGCGCGCCGCGCACGCCGCCGATGCCCTGGATGTCCGAGTTCTGCGTGCCAAAGCGCGGCGTGAAGCCGGTCGGATAGAGGCTCTTGAAGCTGAAGCCGGGAAAGGCCGTGCTGGGGTTGTAGACGGTCGCGGTGCCGGCCGGGTTGCGCCAGTTAAAGTCGGTGACGCCTTCGCCTTCCTGCGCCGTGCCGAAGGCATAGAGCGTGACCGCGTCGGAAAAATCGTAATGCGTGTTCAGGCCGGCGCGGATGGCTTCCTGGTCGGGCTGGCCCCAGCGCTGCACCGGGTTGGGAACGTTCAGTGTCGGGTTGGCGGCCTGGAAGGCGAGGGCGTCGGGACGCTGACGCGTGCGCGAGGTCGCCTCGGCATGGTCATACTCGCCGGTGAAGACCAGGCTCCCGCGATCGCCCAGCGCGATACCGCCCTGGATGCCGCTTTGATATTCCTTGCCGTCGCCTTTGTAATATTGCGAATAGCGGCCGAACGCGCTCATTCCCGGCTGGTCGTCGAGGATGATGTTGATCACGCCCGCGATCGCATCCGAGCCATATTGCGCCGAGGCTCCGTCGCGCAGCACTTCGATGCTCTTGATCGCTAGGCCAGGAATGGTCGCAAGGTCGGGCGCCTGTGCGCCACGCGTGCCGAGCAAGGCCGATCGATGATAGCGCTTGCCGTTGACGAGCACGAGCGTTTGGTCGGCGGACAGGCCGCGCAACGTGGCGGGGCGCACGAAGGCTTGGCCGTCCGCGGCGGGGAGGCGCTGCACGTTGAACGACGGCAAAACCTGCGCCAGCGTGTCCGACAGGTCGCCCGAGATGCTGGCGTCTAGCGCGGCGGCGGGGAGCACGTCGACCGGGGATAGCGAATTGAACTGTGTCCGGCCGCGGTCGCGCGTGCCGGTGACGATGATGGCGTTGCCGTCTTCCGCGTCGTTGACGGGCGCGACGCTTGCTGCGGTGCCCTCAGCAGTCTGCGCATAAACGGGTGCGCACAGCGCGAACTGCAGCGCGACCAGCGCGCTGGCCGTGGTGAACTTTACCATGTCGTATTCCCCTGGGAGATCTGCCTTCAGACGATTTTTCGTGTTCGGCACCCGGCTCCTAGGGACGCTTCATGTCAGTATTGCTTCGTGGACATGACAGAACTGGGGCGATCTTTTTACGTGTAACCACGGTCGTAAGATTCAGACGTCTTCGCAGTCCCTTAGGCCGCAGCAAGCCGATGTTTGTTTAAACATCGAAGCTGAACAAGTGGCCGGTATCGGAAAGATCGATAGCGCTACAAACGGCCGAAACTGGACCATTTGTAGCTTTCTTGCAGCCCCTGTTGCGGTGGGCCATCAGTGCGTCGGCTCTCGTCCTGTCGCTGCCGGGCGTGATGAATACTGCTGGAGCCCCAAACTCGGTAACGCCGGTCGAGAAGAACTGGACGGCAGCGCTGCTCGGTGCAGCCCACGGCAGAATAACGATGATTTTCTCATCTTCCGACTGCGGGCAAAACCGTCACGAGGGCAGGGGAGACCGCCGCGACTCATCTGAGGTCGGTTTACGAGCTTGTGCGCCAAGGCGAGGGCAGGCGGTTTCAAACGAAGCGGCGGCTTTCAGACGACCCTTACGTTTGGAAGCGGCTCCGCTCCGAATAAGTGGTGTTCCCTTCCGCCGTCTACCCACACTCTGGCCATACCGTTCCAGTCCAGCTGCCAGGCATAACGAATTGTGGGAATGATCTGCCATCTTGAGGGCGGCCGTACAAATAGCCCTGGCCTTCACTACACCCAAGCTTAGCAACCATATCGGCCTGTTCGGATGTCTCGATGCCTTCGGCGATTACGTTTAGCCCAAGGCTTTGACCCATCGCCGATATAGCTCGCACTATGGCAATGCTGTGCGGCTCAGAACAGATATCCTCTACGAAAGAACGATCGATTTTAAGTCGCGACAACGGAAACCTTTTGAGCGTGCTGAGAGAGGCGAACCCGGTTCCGAAGTCGTCGAATGCAATCCCGACGCCGAGGTCGTGAAGCCTACGCAAAGGCTCAAGTGCGCCGTCATCGTGGCCAAGGACGATCGTTTCGGTGATCTCGAGTTCGAGATCGCTTGGTTGCAGATCATGGCGCTCCAGCGCCGTTAGGATCACCGTTTCCAGGGTGCCCGCGCGGACCTGGGCCGCAAACAGATTGATGCCCACCCGATCTATACAGAGGCTTTGGGCACGCCATTCCGCCAACTGGCGACAGGCCTCGTCGATCACCCAACACCCTACCTCGTAAGCAAGTAGGTGGGTCTCCAGAACCGGCATGAACGCGGCTGGCAGCAACATTCCGCGGGTTGGATGTCGCCACCGCAACAACGCTTCCGCGCCGTTGAGCTTGCCGTCAGATAGGCGAACCTGGGGCTGGTAAAACAGCGCCCATTGCCCATCGAGATAAGCCTGCCGCATCTGATCCTTGAATGCGCGCCGTGCTGTGAGCTGGTTTGCCATACCAGTGTCAAACACCCTGTAGGTTCTCCCGCCGGCACTTTTTGCACGAAGCAGTGCTAGGTCGGCGCGAACGAGGAGTTCATCGCTGTCGGCCGAATGGAGTGGCGCTATCGCGATTCCGATGCTTGTGCCGATCTGCAGATCGTGACCGGCGATTTCGAACGGTTTGGAGAATGCTTCCAGCAGACGCTGCGCTGTTGCCCTGGCAGTGATTAAGTCGCTGCCACGGGAAACCAACAGCGCGAACTCGTCGCCACCGATCCGTCCAAGTACGCCTTCACCTTCCACACACGCCGTCATCCGAACCGCGATTGTCTGCAGCAGCGCATCGCCCACGGCGTGACCCAGGGTATCGTTAACGCTCTTGAAGCAATCCAGGTCCAACACAAGCAACGATGCGGCCCCATGATCGCGCAGGCAGTCTTCGACACACGCCCTGAACCCACCTCGATTGAGCAAACCGGTCAGGCTATCATGACGTGCGAAATGGTGGAGATCGGCTTCACGTGCTTTCCGAGCAGAAATGTCTTGGATATGGGCTCCGAACTCCATCCCCGATCTTCCGCTCCATGCCGCAACGGAGAGCTCTATCGGGAATTCCCGGCCGTCACGGTGCATGGCAGTGACCTCCACGCTTTTGCCAGCCAAGGCCGACGCACCGCCATTGCCCAGACGCGTTAGCCCGCTGCGATGGGCCTTCCGAAAACGCTCAGGCATGATGATTTCGAGCTGCCGTCCAACCGCTTCGTTTCTGCCGTAGCCGAACAGGATCCGGGCTGCGTCGTTCCAGAAAGTAATATTGCCGCCGGCATCCGCCGTAATGATGGCGAGGCCCGTTGATTGTGCGAAGCTCCCGATCGCGATGTCCTTGCGGGCATCGCGGCGGGCATCGAGGCGTTCCGATACCAATGTTGCAAGCTGCACCAGTAGACGTCGTTGGCGGTCGCTAAATGCGGGCCGGGGAACACGATCGATGATGCACAAGGCACCGAGTTTGACACCTTCCTTGTTGATAATCGGCGCGCCAGCATAAAATCCGACGGCAATCCCGTCGACAACGTTTGGGTTGTCGCGAAAACGCTCATCTAACGTTGCGTCTAGAACTATGAGCGGGTCGGCGCTCAGGATCGTGTGCGTACAGAAAGACGTGTCGCGAGTTCCGCGGCTTTCGTCGAGCCCCCAATGAGCCTTTATCCACACTTCCTCTCGGCCTACGAGAGATACAAAACAGATTGGCGCGTTAAATAGATCTGCCGCTAGTTTTGTCAGGTGATCATATTCTGCTTCAGGCTCGGTGCCGAGAATATCATATTCCGGCAAACACGCGAGCCTGGCTTCCTCGTCAGCGGGTTTTAGGAATGAGTTGGATGGCTCGACCATGATCCTGGCATAGGGCGCGCGCGTTAACCGAAACCTAATCCGCCGTCATATCAGGGGGATGATACAACAGGTACAAATGCTCAATTTCCGCAGTTCGGGTAGAATTCCAGTGACTTAATGTGGGACTAGCGAAACCCGCCGCCTTTTAAGCTCCGTTTGGCCGAAAGCGTCCTGATGGCCAGCCTAATACACCACCGTCGCCCTTGGGGCGAGCGATCGCGTCCCAAAACTCTATCTCGTGAACCATGTCCGGTTGACGACGACCGAACTGCCATTTGCGCATCGGCCAAGAGACAGACAGAGGCACCGTCGATCACGTCCTCTTTCTGGGGGTGCCAACCAAGTCTGAACTTTGTCACCAGTGTCACTTTACCTCGCGATAAAGTGACACTGGTGATTTTTGTTGGCCATAGTAGGCAAGGGGGGGATTCAAAGCTGAATCGCTTGTGCTATATTCCTGCTATGTTCCATCAGGCTGATCTCTTCGACCATGTCGAACGAACCCCACCGACCATAGCGTCGGCCGGCGTCGCGCTGCCAGATCTGGTCGAGCGCGTGTCGCGGGTTTCGAAGCGCCCCAGATATGTGTTGCTCATCCTTAACCTGATCGCGAAGGCCGCAGGGGAGAATGGCAGCCTTGGACCTTATGTCCGAAGCCAAGCTGATCTGGTTCCGGTCCGCGACTGGCTATGCCAAGCACTGGCCCCGTTGGCTAATCGCGACTGTCGCCGTACGGCCATGATCGCAGCGATTCGATCCGAGCTGATTGCACAAGCTGACGCCTTTGAAGGTGCGAGCGATCTGGCCCAGCGGCAGGATGAGGAGATCGAGGCGCGCATACTGCGATCAGGTCGGACGAATGTTAGCCGAGCGGTATCGGACCTTGTCCGCGCTGGATTGCTGCGTCGCCATTACCAGGGATATCGTGTGGATCATCCTAATCGAGGCGCTCAACGCGAAGCCGTCTATACGATCCCGCTGGATGTGCGTCTTGCCTTGGCCAGTAGGTATCGATGATCTGGCAGGGTTAGCGTGCGATAAGCATCATCGTGTCGCCTTTTCCGTTTTGGCAATTCGGCCAGCGACCCCGCGAAACATATTAATTTAACATAAGATATATTATCGGACTCAGGTTTAAGTCGAGCTTCGAGGCAAGCGCCATGTTTCCGATGGGCAGCGCCGCTTCTGTTGCTTCCCCCAGACCTGGGGTTTATCAAGCATGCGCACCACGCCGCCCTCGCAAAGCAAAATCACTTTCCCACCCTATCGTAACGGTCTCACCTAGTCCGATGCCAATCCTGTCGGTGTCGGATGACCATGACTTAGTTTCACGGAAGCTTCGACGACGCCGTAGCCTTTGCAGGAACGCACCTTCCCATCGGACCTGATCGAGATCAGGCAAACCGACGAGTTTGGTTGAAGCGCACACCAAATAGGGCCGAGGCGTGCTTATCTGTCGATCTGTCCCTCTCCATCGCGCCGTCGATAACGATTTGCCAAATGCTTCATTGAATATGAAGGATATCAGTGTATATTGATATCCATGATATCCATGATATCCATGATATCCATGATATCCATGATATCCATGATATCCATGATATCCATGATATCCATGATATCCATGATATCCATGATATCCATGATATCCATGATATCCATGATATCCATGATATCCATGATATCCATGATATCCATGATATCCATGATATCCATGATATCCATGATATCCATGATATCCATGATATCCATGATATCCATGATATCCGATTGGAGCGATTATGACCGCGACATCCACGAATGAATTTTCTGCGCTGGGCATCGAAGCGCTGGCCGGCTCTGCACCTGAAATCCGCGAGCGGCTGAAGGTCTTTGATGATCGCCAGATCGTAGCATTCCGGCTCGATCAGGGCGGCAAGAACGTAGCCTCGGCCGTCGCCGAAGCCTTCCGTCTCATCGCGCCGATGATTGTTCGCAAGATTGCCGATCGGCAAACCGCGACGCTCGAAAAGCTGGTCGACGCGCTCGTCCCCGCCGTGCCTATCCCCGAGCATCTCCTGACCGAAGCACGCATGAACGCCGAGGCGCGCAAGGCGGTGCTGACAGATGGCGACTGGCTGACCGCTGCCAGTCTGTCGAAAATTGCCGGCTTCGTCGGGCAGAACGCCAGCGCGCAGCCCAACAAATGGAAGCGCGAGGGTCGGATTTTCGCCCTGCCCCACGATGGTGCCGATTTGTATCCGGGCTACGCCCTCGACCCGGAGGCTCAGTATCGGCCCGTCAAAGGGCTCGCGCCCGTGCTCAAACTGTTCGGCGATGAGCTTAACTACTGGGACGTCGCCATCTGGTTCGCCTCGGTCAACAGCTTCCTCGGCGGCAAGGCACCCAAGGATCTGCTGAAGACCGACCCCGAGCGCGTGCTCGCGGCCGCAGAAGATGAAATGGCCGGCGTTCTTCATGGCTAAAGCGAACATGCCGGTGTCAGGTTCGTCCAGCCGGTCCAGGGACCCTGCCAAGACCAAGCCCGCCCGACTCCCGGCGCCGCCGGCGGTAGCGGCGCCTCGGCTGGTCGCGGCGCCGCGCGTCATCCCGGTGCCGGCGGCGAATCTAGCTGATCTGGTGAAGACGACCAGTTGGCCCGCCCGAGTGACCATGCACCGCATCCACCCCGACGCATACGGAGCGGTCGAGTTTAACCCCGGAGCCGGCGGAAACGCTCGGTTCAGCCCGATCGCCGACGCCAAGGGCGACTACATCCCGACGATTTACGCCGGCACCACGCTTGAATGCGCGGCCATGGAAACGGTGTTTCATGACGTTCCGTTCGAGCCGGGACTTAAGACGGTCGCCAAGCGAAAGCTGCAGCACCACGATTATTCCCAAATTGAGTCGGCTGCCGGTCTGACGCTTGTCGATCTGAACAACACGGCGCTGCGCAAGCTCGGCATCGGCCGAGTCGATCTCATCGAGACCGATAAGGATATCTATCCGCAAACGCGCAAATGGGCTGAGGCCATTCATGCCCAATGCCCGGACGTGCAGGGGCTCTCCTGGATCTCGCGGCAGGACGATCGCGCTCGCGCCATCATGCTATTCGGGGACCGGATGCCGCCGGACCCGTTGCTCTGTGTCGCGCCCTCGCAGGATATCATCTCTGATCCGGCGACGTTTTCCCTGCTCGTCGACCTCGCCGACACCATCGGTGTGAAGATCACCGGAAGGTAAAGCACGCCGCATGCGCGGCTGATCCGCTGCAATATCTAAGTGGGAAAGGAATATGCCACCGAGCCTACGGACCTGATGAGACCGAAAGGCCCACGACGCCCTCTCTGAAACACCCTCACGCTTTTCCGGCCTTCGCGACGCGGTGATCCGGGCGAACGCGATAATTGAAAGCCTCGGCGGAATTTGGCGCGGCGCGCGCGGCTAATGCCGCTACCCGGCCGATGATGACCAGTCACCGAGCCTTCTGTCCCGCTCGGCGCCAAGGCGATCCTGTTTCATTTTTCGCCTGAGGCACCGTCATCGAGGTCATGCAGTTGGCGATAGGCGTTGAAGTGGATGACCCACCTGTCCTATCCGCGCTCGACGTTCGGGTCGCCATCTCGCCGCCCGTGTCGGTCCTTCACCTGCGGTTGCGCCACCCGCCGGCTGCCGCCCTAGGCGCGTGCGATGCCGCGCTTGGTCAATGCATGCCCGCACTCCGTCGATCGAACGGCGACTCGCCTCGGGTATGCTGACGCGGCCCGAACGAATGGATGATCATCGATGGTGCTGAACGGCAGGATGCCCTCCGCGAGGCGATCGCCGGGACAGGCGGTCACTTCGCAGATGTGACCGGGGCGCTGGTGCGCTTCGCGGTAAGCCGCTCCAGGTCGCGCGCGCTGCTGTCGCAAGGGTGCAGTCTGGATCTCCGTCTCCGCACGTTCCGAATGCACACCTGCGCCCGGAGTTCGTTCGCGCAGTCCAACTGCCTGCTAGACCGCGTAGAGGACGGCGATCTGTTCCACCTTTATGCGGAGGCCAGCCTGTCGCACCATCTGACGCTCTGGCTCGCAGACGCATCCGGCGAAGGACCGTCCGAATCATGAACTCGTCCGATGCGATCCAGCGCTTTGTCCTCGTCCCCAAATGCCCGGACCGTCCAGGAATCGTCGCTTGCGTCACCAGCCTGCTGACCGGCCACGGCGGATCAATTACCGCATCCAACCAATTCAACGATCCCACCACCCGCCAGTTCTTCATGTGCACCGCGTTCACGGTCGCGGCTGCGGGTTCCGAGACGCTTCCGATGCTGATCGACGACTTCAGAATGATCGAACATACGTTCCGCCTTCAGCGGGCCTTGCACGATATCGCTGTTCGGCCACGGGTGCGGATCCTGGTGTCGAAGTTCGGGCATTGCCGGCAGGATCTGTTCCATCGCTGGCGCAGCGGCGCGCTCGACGTCAATATTGCAGCAGTGGTGTCCAACCACAACACGATGTGCTCCTTCGTGGAATGGAGCGGCCCTGCCCTATCATCATCTGCCGGTCACAGAATTGGGCAAGCGCGCGCAGGAGGCGGAGTTGCTCGCGCTGGTCGATTCACTCGATGTCGATCTCGTCGTGCTTGCTCGCTACATGCAGGTCCTGTCGCCTGGCTTGTGCGAGCGGCTTGCGGGCAGGTGCATCAATATCCACCGCAGCTTCCTGCCGAGCGTCAAGGGCGCCAAGCCGTACCACCAGGCGTTCGCGCGCGGAGTAAAGATGATCGGCGCCACAGCGCACTACGTTACCACGGACCTCGACGAGGGACCGATCATCGAGCAGGACACCAGGCGGGTCACTCACGCCATGACGCCGGAGGGCTTGTCGCAACTGGAGCGGACATCGAAGCCCAAGTCCTGGCAGGCGCCGTTCGCGCGCACATCGAACACCGCGTCATCTCGAACGGCGCCAAGACGATCGTCTTTCGTTGAACAAACCAGAGGGCGGCCCTTCCGAGGTTCGCAACGCATTTCGGCTGCCGCCCAGGAAGAGTGCAACAAACGGCGCGGAATGGGTCAGCCTACGTCCCTGGAGGACGTCTCGTGGCGCCTTGCGACGCGGACGAGTTCGGAGATTCAAGCTATGGCGGATTCTTCCCTGAACGGTTCGCCGGTGATCAGCATGCTATGCATAATGATTGCGAGCTTGCGAGCGACCGCGACCGCGGCACGCTTGAAACAGAGCCGTTCTCGGAGTCGCAGGCCCCACATTCGCAGATCGCATTCGGATCGACTGCGCGTGAGGAGGACTGCCCCCCTTCATAGAGCAGGCCGCGTAGGTGGCTGTCGCCGCGCCTGGAGATGTGACGGTCTTAGTCGATCTCGCCAGACTGATAGCGCCGCGTCGTCAGCCCGACGAACGCTCCCACCGATCGCGAATGCTTGAAGTTGGCGGGCTCCCCGATGGCGCTGACGAACGACGTTGGCGGTAACTCAGACCCAAAAAACGCCATCCATGCCACTTGCCCCCCCCCCCGTCTTAAGATTGGCCGCTCATTCTTATTAAGGTGCAGGCGCTTATGCCGAATCCTATAGGTGCGTATTGTGCGAGTTGAGGGGTGCAGCCCGCACCTAACGCACTCGCTGAAACAATTGTTATACAAATTCGAGAGTGCGCTCCTTTATGTTATTGTGGCTGAGCACCTTAAGAGTTAATTGCGGATCATGCCAATCGACCATTCCTCTCGAGCGCGATTGGAACGCTTCGGGCAGGACGCTCACGAAATCGCGCAACGGCAAGCGAACGCGGCTTCCACGCCCGACGTTAGGGCGTCCTGGTCCGCTATCGTAGCGAGGCTCACCGAGTTGACGGATCGCTTGCCCACCACCGAACACAGCGACCATCTCGGAGAGCCAAGTGTGCCCGTAGTTGATTGGCCAGCGAAATAGGGTCGAACGGCTTCTCCATAACCGCGTTGGCTCCCGCATCCGCGAGGTGATCCAATTCACTGTTTGATCGTAGCGCGGTTAAGATGATGACGGGCAGATTTTTGGTTTTCGGGTTGGCGTGAACCGCCGTAATCAATGCCGCACCAGACATGTCGGACAGGATCCCGTCGAGTAGGATGAGGTCGAAGCTGACCTCGTCGCGTTCGACCTCCTCGATCGCCTCCCATCCATATTCAACGGTCCGGACGGTCATGGAAGGATCGAGTCCAAGCGACAACTCAATGATGGCACGAATATTCGCATCATCTTCCACCACCAGAATGTCCAGGCGAGGTAACATCGAGGCGCGTGATCTGCGCGGCCGAAAGGGCGGTAGGATCATCACAGGAGCCCCCTCGCGCGGAAGCTCGCATGTCCTTCCGCCGCCACGATTACGTGATCGAACAATCTGACACCGACCGCATCACAGCCATGCTTGAGACGGCGGGTGAGATCGATATCGGCCCGGCTGGGTTCCGGCGATCCGCTCGGATGATTGTGCGCGACCACGATCGATGCCGACCCCAGCTCGAGCGCACGCCGCACGATCTCGCGGACGTAGAAGGCCGCCTGGTCGATCGTACCTTCGCTCATCACCTCGTCGCGGATGAGGAGATTGCGCGTATTCAGGTGCAGAACCCGCACGCGCTCGTTGAGCAGCAGCGCCATGTCGGCCATGAGATATTCAAGCAGATCGTTCCACGAGGAGACCAATGGCCTCGAGGAAAGCTCCGAACGGAAGGCCTCCATCATTGCGGTCCGCGTGTCTGAAAGATGCGAGACCACCAGAGGCGCGTTAGGAACCACCTGACGAAGACGAGCTGGCGACGCCGCGAGAACACGACCCAGCGATCCGAATTCGAGTAGCAGTGCGTCGGCCAGAGCAGCGGGCTGCGGGTCGACCAGCCCTATCAGCCAGACCAGGATCGGTCGCGACCGTTGCGCTTTAGTCGGTGGTGATGCTGATACGTTCCCACCGCCAGCAGCAGCACCATCGGCCAGCTCCAGACCGCCAGCATCACCGTGTAGACCGGTCGGATAGTATCCGGGTTCAGGATGCGGGCCAAGTGGACCGACACCATGATCAGCTGCATCGCGGCGACTGTCATCGTCCAGTTGCGATTGGCCCTCAGCGCCACGGCTATCAGGGCGATGAGCAGAGCCATGTCGACGGCTAGAAGTCCATAAGCCGGCCTGACGAACGCATTCGAGATGTGCCTGCCCCACACCACCGAGATGGCCGCTGCCGCCGGGAACAGTGACGCCACGATGCGCTCGGGCGCACCACCACGCACGAACGCGTAGCAGCAGGTGCCGATCAGGAAGACATTGAAGATCAGCACCCGCATACCGCATCGGACCATCTCCTCGCGAGACCGTCAACCTACCTCCGCGACCTGCTGTGTCGCTCCGGCTGACGCATCCGATGCAATCGACTGGGTAGGGAATTCGTCGCCCCAAGCGGACCAGGAAATCCCGAGGTCCGCCGCATCAGTCGCCATGCGGCTGTGCGCGCGCCCGAGATGGAAGCGCATCTTGACCGCCAGCGCGTGGGCCTCGCTCACGTCCGCAAGCGCGGACTGGCAAGTGACGTGCGGTAGGTTAGAGGACATGACCGCCTCGATCAGCGACATGCTAAGGGCCGCAGTGTTCAATACGGCCTGATTGCCGGCACGCTCCGCGCCGATCAGTTGCGCGCCCACGCCGCGGGCCATGCTCTCAAGATTCTCGGACATAGGATCTCCTTGGCGCGAGCAACATCGCGCCTTATTTAGAATTGCGATATTAAGGATCAGCGGCCCTGGAACAGCCGCTGCAGCAATGACATTGCGAGCAGCAAAGTCGCCAGGCCCGCGATCATCTGGAACGCTATGGTTCCGATCCTGCCTAGCCGCTGCGGAACGTTCAGATCATTGATCGATGCCCTCTGCTGGGAGGTCTGAACGTGGCTGCTCCGATCTTCGCCAATGTCGAAGACCGCACGCTCCTCACGAAGCGCTTCCGGTTCAAACCGCCGCGTCTCGCCATTCGAGACACCCGTACTTGGCAGGGTGAAGGCGGCGGGTTCGATCCCCAGCTCCGGGGTACCTATCGATTGGGGACGCCCCTCCCATTCGGCGACCGCATTCGCCAAGGCGTAGCGATCGATACCGCCAACCTTGGCTCGGGCACGCTTGATGTGGGTCTGGACCGTTTCGGTGCTGATGTTGAGCGCACGGGCAATCTCGTCGGACCCGCGGTTCCGTGCCACGAGGCGCATCACTTCGAGCTCTCGCTCAGTCAGATCCGCGATTCTACCGTCGCTCATACGGAGCATTACTAGCGAATATTCGTGCGGAGGAAATGGCTGAGCCTCGGAAACCGACAATACGAGGCGTCGGCCCAGCCGAACCGCTTGGTGACGCAAGAACGTTGCTGCACATCCCGCTCTCCGCTTCGGATGGAATGCTTCTGGATGCAGGGGTGATGTCCGAGGTCCACGTGCCCGTTTCGACCGCCGCCTTGCTGGCAAGGCCAGTGACAAACGGCACTCGCGGATCAGGCCACGACTAACACGCGGCATGCGAGATCTGTTTGCCCTGCATATGGCCGGGCATGCGCGCCCGAGACGCGGTCATCGCGCGGCAGCGCTGGCCATTGAGTGTTGGCCCTATCGGCTTTGTGCCGACGGCCGAAGACCAAACCCCCGGGCTTTTGATGAACGTGATCGCTCAGCAGAGGCATCTGGTGCGACCATTGGATAGGTCACTGGCAGCGACCATTTGGCACGGTACCCCTCCGGCGAAATATCATGGACGGTCCCAAGGTGCCTCTTCAGAGACCTAAATATGCCGCCGCACTCCAAACACGTCAACGAGTCTGGTCTGACGCTGGCGCGTATCGCGACGGCAGGCTTCGGCGCCACCTCGGTGACTTCTGGCTTGCGGTGCGTGTCGGAAAGGCTTTGATAAACGCTAGCAATGACACTCGGAAGATCGCCCGATGCCACCCGATTATTCGATACCATCGCAGAGACTATAAAGGTCGTCATTTGGAGGATCTTCTGGTCAGCCATCAATAGTCCCATCAAGTGTGAGACACGTCGTAGACCCGTGCGGGTCCTACGACCACACCGAAATCCTTTGACCGCGTGGATCGACCGGGCCGGACGCAGCTTTCAGGGCAGGTCTGGCTGATATCACCTTTGCTCACGCCGACGCCAAGCGTTTACGAGCGGTTTCTCGGTAACGAGGCATCGGGTGAGACCGAAGCCGCAAGGCGGCGCTGCTCCGGCACCGCGATCCCGAGCAGAATGCGATCTTTCTGGTGCCTCTATGGCCGAGAGCTGGGTCGGCTCCCCCAGGGCATCATCTTTACCTTCTGGGCGTAGGCCGATTGCATGAGCGGCGAGACACCAAACCAGATCGCTACGAAATCGGTCATCGCGACGTCCGCCGGCTATTTCGTCCTCGCAGCGGCGACGGTTTCGACCACCCGCTTCGACGGTGGAGTGGCGTTCATCTGGGTTGCGACAGCACTCCTGATCGCGAGGCTGACGACGCTGCGACCGAGCGCCTGGCCCGCCCATCTGCTGGCGTGCGGAAGTGCGGGGGTGGCGGTGACCGCGCTGTTCGGACTTGGAGTAGCCGCGGCAATTCCGCTGTCGTTCGTCAATCTCTCCGAGGCCGTCATCGCCGCCACGGTGCTGAGGCACATCCGGATACCGGAGCGTCCGCTGGAGTCGATGCGCTGGCTCGCGGGCTTCGTGCTTACAACCGGGATGGTCGCGCCCGGCGCGAGCGGCGTCGGCGGCGCATCAGTTGCGACGATCGTAGTCGGCGCGGACTTCGCGGCCGCATTTGCACGATGGTTCGCGGGCCATTCTCTTGGATCGCTAACGTTCACGCCCGTATTCATGCTTCTCTTCAGGGATGATCTCGGGGAGCGGATCAGGGCGATGACCCACAAGCGTACTGCGGAGACCGCGGTCCTGCTGCTGCTCGTCGTCGGCGTGAGCATCGCCGTCTTTGCCCAGAGCGGCATGCCGCTCCTGTTCCTGCCGTTCCTTCCCGTGATCTTCGCCACGTTCCGCGGCGGGCCGCTCACGGCCGCTATGTCGGTCGTTCTGCTGACGGTAGTCGGATTCACCTTTACCTTATGGGACTCGGGACCGATCAGCCTGATGCGCGGAACCATGGGCGACCACATGCAGTTTCTCCAATTCTACCTTGCCGCGACGGTGCTCGCGGTACTGCCGATCTCGGCCGACCTAGCAAGGCGCAGCAACCTGATCCGCGAGTTGCGGGACAGCAAGGCGCGATACCGCATGCTCGCCGACAACTCGACGGACATCATCCTCAATCTCGACGTCAATGGTCGCGTCCGCTTCGTCTCGCCCTCGATAGCGCAGCTGGGCGGGTTCGAGCCTTCGGACCTGGTGGGACGGAACGCTGCGCTGCTCGTGGTGGCTGAAGATCGCGCGTCGGCGGCCAGATCGCACGTGATGACCCTGCGCGGGGGCGGCGCGATGGTCAGTTTCGAATACCGAGCGGTCACCGCGAGCGGCACGGAACGATGGTTCGAGACCCATAGTCGCGCAGTGCGCGACGACGCCGGGGTGGTCGAAGGCGTCGTCAGCGTGCTTCGCGACATATCCGAGCGCAAGGTGATAGAGACGCAGCTGTTCCATGCGGCGCTGACGGATCCCCTCACCCACCTTCCCAACCGCCGTGCATTCAAGCTGGAACTCGAAAGGCTCGTCGAGCACGTGGATCCGGAGCGCTCGTTCGGGTGCGTCGCCATGTTCGACGTCGACCACTTCAAGCAGGTGAACGACAACCATGGGCATGAAGCGGGCGACCGCGTGCTGCGCGAATTCGGACGCATCGCGATGGCGACCGTGCGGGGTGGCGACGTGGTAAGCCGCATCGGGGGCGAGGAGTTCGCCGTCCTTCTCCGGCACGCCTCGCTCGAGCAGGCTATGGTCGTCTGCGAACGGCTCCGAAATGCCATCGAAAACATGGTGATCATGGTCGACGGGCGACCGGTCCGCGTCACCGTGAGCGGCGGGGTCGCCTTGATCGACGCCGGCGGCGCCGAGCATGCGATACGAAGCGCGGATGCGGCGCTCTACCAGGCGAAACGGGATGGTCGAAATCAACTGCAGCTCGCGTCGTGATGCAGCCGTTGCGCTTTCTCTGCATCGAGGATGACGCACTCAACCGACGGGTCCTGAGCGACATGCTAAACGTGGCCGGAGGTGTCACCGACGAATGCGCCAACGGCGAGGACGGCCTCGCGCAGCTCGACGCCAATGAGTTCGACTGCGTTCTGGTCGACCTGCGGATGCCCGGCATGGACGGGCATACCGTCATAGAGCGCATCCGTGGGCGCGGCGACGCGAAGGCTCGGCTTCCGATCGTCGTCATCACCGCGGAGGGTTCGGGGCCAGGCACGGCCCGCTGCCTGCGCTCCGGCGCCGACCGGGTCCTTGGCAAGCCGGTCGTCATGGACGAGCTGTTCAAGTGCATCGGCGAGATCCTGGGCGCAGGAGGAGCGCTCGTGATGTGACCGTGTCCGTTGACCACGCCGCCGGCGGGCGCGGTCGTCGGACAGAGCAGGGTCGGCGGGCAAGTTCTGCCAATAGCTCGGTCGATAAATCGCGATCAATCATTCCAGTCCGTTGGAAAGCGAGCGACCGAGCGAGATGCAGCTTGGCAACATCAATAGAAATTCGGCGTAACCTTCAACGGTCAATGATGGGCGTGCGACCTCGACCTAGTCGGCTTTCTCAGAGCGCCGGATCAGGATCAGTAAAGATATAAATCCGTAGATCAGCACTTCGAGGCTGAGTCTCTCATCACCGGCAGCGCGTTCGTCACCACCTGCAATCTTCATGGTATGAGAAAATGGCAGTGATGCCCTCCTGATGTCGCAAGACTTCGCATAGACGATACGGCCAAGGGCCGAGGCGCCAAACTCCAGTCGATGGTCGGTTTGCCATTGCCCTACCCATAAAGCGCGTTCATCGTGTTGATGATCCAATGACGCGGGGGGGCAGGCGGCATAGCCACGGCACTTCACCGATCGACCCGAGTGGCAGAGGAACGTCGGTTTCTCTTCTTCATGTCGATTATCATTTTCGGCACCGCCGTCGCCGGCTTCGGCTCGGACATCTTCGTACGCCACGCCTGGTTCACCGACTTTCCGTGGCAGGTGCACTTTCACGCAGTGGTCTTCACTTCATGGGCCAGCCTGTACGTGATCCAAAACTGGCTGGTGGTGGACGGCCACAACATCATGCTGCACCGTCGGCTCGGGTGGTTCGGTGCGGGGATCGCGACGATCATGGTGCCGCTCGGGATCGCGGCGACTCTGATGGCCGTTGCGCGAGGCGGTATCGCGGGGATATTTCCCCCGGGCTTCTTCCTGGCGATGGACATCCTCGGCATCCTCGGCTTTGCCGGACTCACCTTCGCCGCGATCCGACTGCGCAATTATCCGGGATGGCATAAGCGTCTGATGCTCTGCGGAACGGTGCTGGTGATCGCGCCTGGGATGGGCCGGTTGATGGGCATGCTTCCGCTCGATGGCCTTGCACCGTTCGCAATGTTCGTGGCGATCATGACATACATCCTGATCGGCATCGTCTTTGATCTCGTTGCCATAAGGCGCATCCATCCCGCCTACTAGTGGGGCGCGGGCACGGTAGCACTGCTGCAGTTGCTGACTGGCCCGATCGGCTTCAGCCCGCCGGTCACCGCCTTGGCGGAAAGGCTCTCACCCTGACTTCCGGATGCATCGGCGAAGCCTCCTCTGGCTTTCAAGACAATCTCTACCGGTCTTCGGAAAAGAGAAAACGACCTCGTACCCGCCGCACCGACCGGCGTGACCGTCCATGTATTCAACGCCGGCTCGATTGGTACCGAAATGTCCGCCGCGCGACCGTGCGTAGCAGTCGCCAACCGACCGATCGACCACGTTGATCTGCCACCGCAGTGGGAACACGAGCACGAGCGCATGTGACCCAAAAGGCGACATTCGCCCCCCTCTGCGGCTTCCCAGCGTCCGCCCTCTGGGCATTTTCGGGCCAAGACCGATTTGAGTTGGTTCCAGGCAACGGCTTCACAATGGTGAAGCGTAACCTCGACGAGCCCGTGCTGGTCCATACGACGGTTGTGATCACCATGCGCGACCGCGGGCTACGAGTGATTGGTGCGCGTCAACTGTCCCGACCTGGTCCCAAGGCCCCAGCCATATCCCGTGGAACGCGTTACGGTCAGCGGTCAGGCACGTCCTGCAGCGCGACGAGAAAAGGCCCGCGGGGAGCGAAGCCTGACGGGAAGCTGCCAGTTCGATTAGGGGGCCGTTCACCTGCCGAGCCTAGGACAGGCCGTAGGACCGAGCCGTCCGTTCCGGCGCTCTCGGCCGTTCCAAGGAGTATGCAATGAAGAGCAAGTTCGCACTGGCCGCCATGATGGCGATGGTTACGGTCCCAGCTTTGGTGCCGACCGCCGCAGAGGCACGGCATCGCACGTATCACGGCCGCAGCGATTATAGGCACCGCTGTGGCGGCGGGAACGGTGCCGTTGGCACGATCGCGGGAGGTGTCGGCGGCGCGCTGCTTGGCAACGCGCTCGGCGGCGGCGTCCTCGGCACAGTCGCCGGCGGGGTTGGCGGTGGCCTGCTGGGTCGTCACCTCGACAAGGCTCACACCCGCCACCGTCGCGGGTGCTGACCTAACGCAAAAGCTAGAGCCCTCGCCTGGACCGGGGGGGGGGCTCAGTTTGCGACTCGAGACGTCGCACGATCAGTATCAGCGCCGTCAATCTCCTTCTGAAGAGACGCATTTTAGGCGCACCTTGGGCCCGACAGCGCGGCCCCGATCATCACCAACTCGCGGGGAGGTGCGCCAATGCGCGAAAACGCGGCAAGCACATCCCGGCAGGCCATGAACGGATATACAACTCGCTGTGCAGGCCAGACGTCCTCGCGATTGGCGTATGGCTAAACACACACCCCCGGGGATGGGCCATTCGGCAGAAGACAAGCGGATAGGGTCGAGCATCTTTAGCTAGCTAGGCGGAATAGCTGCCGATACGATGCCGAGCGTTACCACATGGTCGCATCAAGCGTTTCGACACGTATTAACCGTGATCTCCAGCAACTAATGTTGTTCGCTATCATTTTTCATCTGTCCGCTTTTCCGGACGTGTAAGGGAAAATCGATTTGGTGACCGCTGCAAATGCCGCTCATGCGGCGCGCCGCTCCTGGGAGGGAAATGCACATCGCCGGTCGTATGTCGAACGTAGGTCGACGACCACCTTGTGTCTTTGGAGCAGAGTCTCGGACTCTCGGCATCGTGACAACCGAGACCTTAGAAAGATCGCCGCCGGAAATGCGCTCGCGCCGCTCTGCAGCGACCGCTAGCTCCGCTGCCGAGGCCGTGCTCGACTGGAAGAGCAGATAAGGAGCCGTAGTGGTCGAAGGTCAGACCGATGAGGATCCTGACGCGCTGCGCTGGATGCAGGCGGCAGCGTTTCGTGGATCTACACGGCGAAATGTGGCCCTATAGGGCGGTCTCAGTGTTGAATGCGGCGACGGTCGACATTCACGACACCGTCAATCACTGGGCCGATCTTATCGAAAAGATGCGGGCGATAGGGTAGTCCCCTCGGCAGCGATCCTGCGCTTTAAGGTCATCGCATTTCGGAAAGCCCCGCGGCGACAATCCGCCTATCAAAGCTCGGCCTCAAGGGCCGGGCTATACGCCGCATCGAGAAACACAAGGGCTCGTTGATGTGTGGCGAGCGGCTATGGATTCCCATCCGTGGAACGGAGATCGTCTGTACCGGATGGGACGTGACCATCGTCAGCGATGGCTTCATCCGCCCTCTATAGGTTCCGCGACGAGGGGATAGTGGAGATCAAGCCCTCAGGGGTCGGACGGCTCTAAGATCTCGTAGGTGACCTTCCTGAATGCTGTTGCCTGCACGGAGTTCCGGGCGCTCGGTTACGGACATGGGATTCCGCTCCTGCTCTCGCTTCGACCTGTTCAGGTCCGTTCGCAGGTCGCTTTCGGTCCCCAACCTCAAACGCTCGTCCTTTCGGGTTTGGCCCACTCGCGTTGCTGCCGTGCGGTGACGCCAATCGGCGCATCGATGCGGAAACAGGCAATCAGAGGTTGAAGTCCTTCGCAATTCCACCGAACGCCGCAACATGGCTTCGCAGATCTCACCAAACCCGACACCCTATCCCGCCCAATCGTTTCAAGGCTGTCTCTTCGATATGGACGGTACGCTGCTAACCTCAATCGCCTCGGCGGAGCGCGTCTGGTCGCGCTGGTTTTCCCGCTTTGGGCTGGACCCGGTTGAATATCTGCCACGCATTCACGGCGTGCAGACGCTTGAGACGATCCGGCGGCTCTCCCTGCCAGGCATAGATCCGCAGCAAGAGGCCGACTGGATCGCGCGCGAGGAACTGGTCGATTTGGACGGCATCCGGCCGATCGAGGGCGCCGCCGCCTTTGTCGCCGGACTGCCGCATCATGGCTGGGCGATCGTGACGTCGGCCACGCGCCGTCTTGCCGAAGCCCGACTGGAGGCGGCGGGGCTCGTCGCACCGCCACTGTTCATCACCGCCGAGGACATCGCGGTCGGCAAGCCGGCGCCGGACTGCTATATTGAAGCCGCGCGCCGGTTGAATGCCGATGTCACGCAATGCCTCGTTTTCGAGGATGCGCCGGCCGGTATCGAGGCGGGACGCGCGGCGGGCGCTGCGGTCGTAGTCATCTCCGAAACGCACGCCCACCCGATCGAGAGCGAGTTTCCGACCGTCCGCGACTATCGCAACATTGGCGTTCGCCATCAGGGCGGGCGAGTGACGCTGGAAGCGCTACTCCCCAAGCGCTGAACCTTCCAGCAGGGCGGCAGTGCAAAGCCCACCCTAGGCGTGCGGCGCGGCGCGACGATCTCGTACGGCGCTCGTTGCCGGACACCGCGGCCGAGAGCTGCCCGCACCGCTTCCTGCCTGCTCAGCGCGGCATCCGGATAGCGAATCAATCGTCTTCTGGTTGGGGCATGGAGCCCGCACGTTTGTTAGCTTCGATCGTTGGCCGCGATCCTTGACAGCATAAATGCCTGTCGAGGAACAAACATCCCCGCGCTCCGTTCGTTTAATGAAGCGGAATTAGACCCAAATGCATGTTGTAAAAGAGGCGCTGGACGCAGCAGATTCTCGCCCCGCGCGTCTGCTAGTGGTTGAGGATGAGCTGCTTATCCGGATGTTAATCACCGACGTGCTGCGCGACGCAGGCTATGAAGTGATCGAAGCTGTCAGCGGTGACGAGGCGCTCGACCTTCTGAAGGCCGGGGTGGTGTTTGACCTCGTTCTCAGCGACGTGCGCATGCCAGGCTCGACCGATGGATTGGCGCTGTTGGCATTCGCTCGGCAGAATCTCGCTGAGTTGCCCTTCATCCTCACCTCCGGCCATCTCGCCCCCGAAATTGCGCTAGCCGAGGGCGCTGTGGGCTTCCTGGCGAAGCCTTATGGCATGCACGATGCCCTTGCGGTTGTGGAACAGGAAGTCGCAAAACTCAGATGAGCGCCCCGACGAGATCTCCCGGCCCTACCCCGTCCATATTGATCGTCGATTCCGACGTCATTTCACGACACGTGATCGCCGACTACCTTCGGCATTGCGGTTATGGCGTCGTGGAGGCGGCCACGACCGACGAAGCAATCACGGCCTTGAGCGAGGCCTCTCTGGGTATCGACGTGATTCTGTGTGATGTCGGTGCGATAGGCTCTCAGCCGGCGTTCGGCCTGGCGCATTGGGTGAGGAGTCATCAGCCCCAACTAGAGGTCCGCCTCGCTGGGAGCCTTGAAGGCGTTGCCGACACGGCCGCAGATCTTTGCGAAAGCGGTCCTCATCTCATCAAGCCATACGAGCCAGAGGCGGTAGTCGACTACGTCAAGCAACTACGGGCGGCGCGGAACCGAGCTAGGGAAACTTAACGGGGTATCAGTGCTCAAACATCGTCAGCATCGCGAACGCAAACCAGCAGCTTCGTGAAGCGAGGACGGCGAATGCTGGGACGAACCAGAAATTCGTGTGGGCGGACGACCGTCGTATCCTAGTGGACTTTCGCCGCCAGAAGGTTGGACGGCCTCGACTGAGTCCCCGCCATTCTTGACAGCTTTCCGGCTTCCAACTCCATCGGCACTTCCATGCCGATGAAAGGGCTGCCTTGAATGCGTAGGTCTTGATATTTGGCCTGCCCCACCCCGTCGCACCGACAGTTGAAAGCGCTGGTTCGGAAGGTGCGTGATAGCTGCTAGGCACATGAGATGCCGATCATCCGCAACTATGCGTCGACCGACCTCGATGCGCTCCACGACATAGCGCTCGCAACCGGCGATGGCGGCTCCGACGCCTCTCGCGAGTTTCACGACCCAGAGCTGCTCGGGCATGTCTACGCTGCTCCCTATGCCACCTTAGAGCCCGAACTCGCGTTGGTCATCGAGGATCAGCACGGAGTTGCCGGATACTGCGTAGGTGCACTTCACACCCGGGCATTCGAGGATCTGTTGGATCTACGGTGGCGGCCAACGTTGCGGCACCGCTATCCGTTGTCACCCGTCAGCGGTGGCGGTTTTCCGCCATTCTTAGGGTACCAGATCCCCTCCCGTAGGGGTTACAAAATTCATAAGTATTTGAAACATAACGATAATTATGTAACTTAGGATTTATGGAACCCGATCTTGGTAGCGCTTATTCTCTGGTCGCGACCTCATCGAGAACCAAGGCCCAATCATGCCCGGCACTCCCTCCGGCCGGTGGAGTAAACCGCTGGATGCTACGATGAGAAAATACGCCGATCGGGGTAGAACGTCCGGTCCGCGGATCGAACCAGGCGGCACGCACGCGTTTGCTTCCGACCTTTCCCATTCGGACTGAGAAGGGTTTTCCTGTGTAGCTGTAGGCGATCGCGTACCCGCGGCCGCGCGATGCGGCGACCCGATCGTAGCGTGTGCCGTTGCCAATGATCAGCCACTGGTCGGGAACCCGCCCGTCAACCGGGCGGGACAGCATCAGGTCTTTGAGATAGCGCATCTGCGTTGCGCCAGGTTCATCGATCGCTTCCTGCCAGGGAATGTGCGCCCAATAGGCTGATTTCGCCCCCGTGACGTGAAATTGCATCACGCTGTTCTCGCCATAGGTGTGGCCAGGAGCGCCCGCCAGGACCGACCACCAGGCATAGCGCCGCGCGTCGGCTGCGCGCCAGATCGGCGTCTGCACCATGTCGAGGCCGTGCGGGATATTTTCGTAGCTCGGCTCGCCGTCGAGCGTCGGGCGCACCGGGGTGCGCTTCCAATCATCTGCGACATAGCGCCAATTGTCCTCGCCCCAGGCGGCGCGCTGCGTGTCCTGCGCATAATCCTGGTGGCCCGACTGGAACATATTGAAGTCGAGCCAGCTCGCGGTGTGGAAGACCCAGGAGGAAGCGGTCCGCCCGAACGGGTGGAAGGTCATCAGGTGCTTCGGATCGATCGCCTTGATCGTCTTGCCGAGCGCCTGCCAGGCGAGCGTTGCCATATCGGCATGCGTATCGCCGCCATTGATCCAGATGATGTTGGGCTTATCCTTATATCGTTCGGCCAGGAATTTCCCATAGATCGGCGCGGTGTCGACAGTCAGCTGGCGCATCTCGGCGAAGGTCCCCCAAGCGGGCACCAGCGCGAGGTAGATCCCGTGCGCCGCCGCACGATCGATCACCCAGTCGAGATGGTCCCAATAATCATATTCCCCGGGCGTGGCCGGGTCGTTGCCGGGGGTCGTCCGCGGGCGCGCGATATCGCCGTCCACCAGGGCCGGGCCAGTGAGCGGATTGCGCATCTCGGGACGGTGCAGGATCATGACCTGGATGACGTTGAAGCCCTGCGCCTCGCGCTTGGCGAAATAACGTTCGGTATCGTCGCGGTCGAGCTTGGCCAACAAAAGCCAGCCGGTGTCGCCCAACCAGAAGAACGGCTTGCCGCCCGCCTCGAAATAGCGACCGTTGGGGGACACGGTGAGCTGCGGCGTGCGGTCCTGCGCGCTGGCCGGCGCAAGGGGAATGCCGACTGCAAGCAGAGCAAGGCAGTGAATCAGCCGGCGCATGAAATACCCTCTTTGTACGAACGTCGCGCGGCGTTACGCCGCCGCGATCCGCGCCGCGTCGAGTTCCTCGAGCGATTTGCCCTCGTTGCGCGGCGCCCAGATCACGCCGATCAGGCCGCTCGCTACCAAGAAGCCGGTCAGGATCCAGGCAAGCGTATGGAAGCCCGTCGCAGTCAGCGCCGGCACGAAGAACGACCACACCCCTAGCGTGATGCGCACGATCGCAAACATCACTCCTTGTGCGGTGCTGCGCAACAGCGTCGGGAACATCTCCGAACTCCACAGCTGGAAGAAGGACTGCGCGCCGAAGCCTTGGCCGATCGACATGAGCAGAATGTGGATGATGGCGACAGGCAGCGTCAGCGGGAAGATCGCGAACAGCGACATGCCGATCACCTGGATGACGGCGGAGATGCCAAACAGCAGCCTCTGGTTCACCTTGTCGGAAATCTGCATGAAGATGAAATAGATCGACGCCATGCCGACGACGAAGCTGAGCACCGTCAGCGCGACCGCGGCGGTCTGGCTCTGGTTGCCGACGGTGCGCAGGATGTACGGCAGGAAGAAGCCGTTGGTGCCGGCCCACAGATTCCAGAACACGTACATGCCGATCAGAAACGCCATCGATCCGATGTGCTGGCGCGTGAACAGGTCGCGCCATTTCGCGCCCGGGGCCTTGACCCCGGGCAGCCGCGCCTTCTTGGCGACCTGGGCTTCGAGCCAGGCGGGTGACTCATGCATGCTCGAGCGGAGGAAGGTGAGCGCCACCGCAAGGATCGCGAGATGCGCGAAGACGAGCCGCGCGCCCAGCAGACCGAGCGGCGCGACCAGCAGGAACAGCAGCAGCACGACGACGGGCCCGAGATACCACAGCACCTGCGCCACGCCACTATGCTTGCCGCGCTGGCCCTTAGGCGCGATCTCGGCGATCAGCGACCAGGACGCCGGAATGTCGGCACCGACCGCGATGCCGACCAGGAAGAAACCGAGGATCACCATCCAGGCGTTCATCGCGAACACCAGCCACAGCATGCCGAAGGCGTAGAACAGCATGTCGTACTGATAGATCTTCTTGCGCCCGAATAGGTCGCACAGCCGCCCACCGATCAATGCGCCGACGCCGGCGGAAATGGCGTTTGGTCCAAGCGCGCCGATCGTCCCGACCAAGCTGTTGCTCATGCGATAGGCTTCGGTCCACATTGCGAGCGCGGCGCCGCCAGCGACGATCGAGCCGGCATCGATGTAATTGGCCAGCCCCGCCAGGATCGTGTTCTTCCAGTCTTCGCGCGAACTGGACGGTATCGGGGCGGCTGTCGTCATCAAATCTCTCCAATCTCGCCCACTGCGCGTACCGATGAGGATCGTGTGGTCGCGCATGTATATGATAGTATTAATCGGGGTCTAATCGGCTATGAGGGCGAGGGCAAGCGGCCACGATCGCTCGCCCGAGGAAAGCTGGGAGAGGATGATGAGCGTTTCACGTCGGCATGTGCTGCGGGGTGCGATTGCGGTCGGGACGGTAGCGGCGACGCCCGCGATGGCGGCAGCGGCGCCAGCGCGGATCGAGCGCTGGGGCGTTCACGAAATCGTGCTGCAAGGGCCGTCGCAGGGCAATTCGTTCGACGATGTCCATGTCGCCGCGACCTTCACCTGCGACGGCATGCAAGTCACTGTCCCCGGCTTCTACGACGGCGAGGGCGTCTACCGCATCCGCTTCAGCCCGCCCGAACTCGGCCGCTGGAGCTGGCGCAGCCAGAGCAATGTCGAGCCGCTCGACGGCAAGGCAGGCGTGCTCCAGTGCATCGAGCCCGCGCGCGACAATCACGGCCCGGTGCGCGTCACGCGCGACGGCTATCATTTCGCCTATGCCGACGGCACGCCGTTCCGCCAGATCGGCACGACCTCCTATTCCTGGGCGCTGCAATCCGACGCGAAGTGTGTTGAGACGCTGGCGACTCTGCGCACCGCACCGTTCAACAAGATGCGGATGTGCCTGTTTCCAAACGTCGCTTCGGTCGCAACAAACCCGTTCGCGCGCGCCGGTGCGGGCTTGCACGACTGGGACCCTGCCCGCCCCGACCCGGCCTACTTCCGGCGCTTCGAGGATCGCATCCGGCGGCTCGGTGAGCTCGGGATCGAGGCCGATCTGATCCTCTACCACCCCTATGACGCCAAGCGCGGCTATTCCGACATGACGCGCAGCGACGACGAGCGCTACCTGCGCTACGTCGCCGCGCGGTTCGGCGCGTTTCGCAACGTGTGGTGGGCGATGGGCAATGAATATGACGCGATCCTGACCAAGACGGTCGCGGATTGGGATCATCTGTTCGAGGTGCTGCAGGCCGCCGACCCGCATGACCGGCTGCGCTCGATCCATCAGATCACTGTCTATTACGACCATCGCAAGCCGTGGATCACGCATGCCAGCGTGCAGAACGGCGCGGCGGTGATGGACGACGTGCCGGCACAACTGCACCGCAGCTTCGCGCTGAAGCCCGTCATCTTCGATGAAGTGCTGTACGAGGGCAATTCGGACAAGCGCTGGGGCCGGCTCAAGGGCGAGGAACTGGTCGAGCGCTTCTGGTGGGGCACGATCGGCGGCACCTATGTCGGGCACAGCGAAACCTTCAGCGACGATCACAATGCCGATACGTCGTGGCTCGGCCAGGGCGGAAAGCTGATCGGCACCAGCGTCCCGCGGCTCGCCTTCCTCCGCCGTATCCTGGAAGCGGCGCCAGCGCCCGGGATCGAACCGATCGACACCTGGGGCGGATATCACCTCGCCGGCAAGAAATTCGAATATTATCTGCGCTACTTCGGTGCCGCGCGGCCGAGCGAATGGGCGGTCACCCTCCCCGGCCGCGCCAACGATACGCATGGCAGCTACCGCGCCGAGGTGATCGATACCTGGAACATGACGATCACCCCGGTCGACGGCGTGTTCGCGATGTCGCCGCGCGATGCCTATGATTTCCACGATCCCAAACGACCGACGCTCGCGCTGCCAGGCACGCCGTGGCAGGCGGTGCGGCTGATCAAGGTATGAGCGGCGCGGCGTTGCACGCACGCGGCACTGCTCATAGAGCGCCAACACTCTCCTTCTCGAACCCATGGAGCATTTCTGTGCAAAAACCCGAACTCGCACGCCTGCGCCATGGCTTCCTGTCCAGCCCCGAGGAGCTGATCGACGACGCCAGGAACGGCCGGATGTTCATCCTGATCGACGACGAGGATCGCGAGAACGAGGGGGACCTCATCATTCCCGCGCAAATGGCGACGCCCGAGGCGATCAACTTCATGGCCCGCTACGGGCGTGGACTGATCTGCCTGGCGCTGACCAGGCGCCGCGTCGACGAACTCGGCCTCGAACTAATGACGCGCGAGAACGGCACCCGCCACGAGACCGCCTTCACCATCTCGATCGAGGCGCGCGAAGGGGTCACCACCGGCATTTCCGCCGCAGACCGCGCGCGCACCGTGGCGGTCGCGATCGATTCGTCGAAGGGCAAGGCCGAGATCGTATCGCCGGGCCATGTCTTCCCGCTCGTCGCACGCGACGGTGGCGTGCTGGTGCGGACCGGACATACCGAGGCCGCGGTCGATGTCGCGCGGCTTGCCGGGCTCAATCCCTCGGGCGTGATCTGCGAGATCATGAACGACGACGGCACAATGAGCCGGCTTGACGATCTGGTGACCTTCGCGCAGTTCCACAATCTCAAGATCGGCACGATCCGCGACCTGATCGCGTACCGTCGCCGCCACGACCATCTCGTAGAAAAGCGTGCGGAAACCACCTTCGAGTCGAAATGGGGCGGGCTGTGGAAGGCGATCACTTTCCACAACAAGGCGACGGGCGACGAGACGCTTGCCTTGGTCAAGGGCAAGATCGACCCGGCCAAGCCGACGCTCGTGCGGATGCACACACTGTCGTATCTGGCCGACACGTTCGGCGAACAGAATGAACGCTCCGGCCTGCTGTCGAGCGCGATGGAGCTCATCGCCGGGGAAGGCGCAGGGGTCGTCGTCGTGATCAACCGCCCGATGAACGACGGCCTGACGCGCTACATGAAGGCGCGCGGCAAGGATGCGGGCGAACCCGAGGTAGAGGCGCTGCGCGACTATGGCGTCGGCGCGCAGATCCTCGCCGAACTGGGGGTGGAGGAAATGATCCTCCTCACCAACACGCATCATGCGCTGATCGGGCTCAAGGGCTATGGTCTGTCGATCGTCGACGAGCGGCCGATTCCGGGTGCAGGCACCGATTGACCGGATGATCGGTGCCAATGGCGGCGCCCGAGCTCTGACGTAGCTAGAGCAAGCTCGGCACAATCAACCTGCCTTTTTGCCATCCCGGACTCGTCCCGGGGTGGACGGAGCAGCACCTCCTCCGGTCGCAGGACGCGAACCACGACGGCCCCCGCGATGAGCCCGGGGTGAGGTAAGGTGCGCGCACCGTTAATCCGCTTCGCGCGCGGCCGTCATGTCGGCACGAACCCACGCAACCCCCCGGTTCAAGCCACCGCCGCGGCCTCTCCCGCACTGCTCGCCAGGGGCGGGCGTGCGCCGCCCATTAGGCTTATAAAAATACGATTGATATTTATAGAGGCACGCATTATTCGTCCATGGACAACGTAGTTCGAACGTAGATTCGAAAAGTATAAGAATTTTGAGAGGGATTGTCTGATGCGCTCACTGTATCTTTTGTCCGGCACCGCGATCGCCGCGCTGATCGCCACGCCTGCCCTCGCCCAGCAGGCATCCGCCCCTGCCGCGCAGACCGATACGAGCGCGACCGACGCCTCCACCGGCGCCGAAGAGGACATCGTCGTCAGCGGCGTGCGCGCCAGCCTCCGCTCGGCGGCCGAGGTCAAGCGCAACGCCGGCACGATCGTCGACTCGATCGTCGCCGAGGATATCGGCAAGCTTCCCGACAACAATGCGACCGAAGCGCTGCAGCGCGTCACCGGCGTGCAGGTCTCGCGCGATCTTGGCGAGGGCGGATCGATCGCCATTCGCGGGCTGCCGCAGGTCGAGACCACGCTCAACGGCCGCGAGACGTTTACCGCAGGCGGCGGGCGCACCTTCAACCTGCAGGATTTCCCGGCCGAACTCATCTCGCGGATCGACGTCTACAAGGCCTCCACCGCCGACCTGATCGAAGGCGGCCTCGGCGGCCTGGTCGATCTTCAGACGCGGCGTCCGCTCGACCTGCCGGGCTTCACGATCGGCGCATCGGCGCGCGGGACCTATGCCGATTCGGTCAAGAAGGCGACGCCGAGCGGCTCGTTCTTTGTGTCGGACAAATGGCACACTGGGATCGGCGAGATCGGCCTGCTCGGCAGCTTCACCTATCAGGACCGCAAGTACCGCCAGGACATCGACGGCACCGGCGCGCCGACGCCGCGCGCCGATCTGGTCCCGGGGCAGACGGTGTTCGCGCCGAACGGCCTCAACCAGGTACTCGTGGTCGGCGAGCGGCAGCGCATCGGCGCCAATGTCGCCGCGCAGTGGCGTCCGGCGCCTAACCTCGAATTCACGCTGGAGGGCCAGTATCAGCGCTTCAAGACTACGCAGCAGCAGTATAATGCCAACGTCACGACCGCGGGCATCGCGCCGGTCGCGGGCAGCACCACGCTGTTCCCCGGCACGACCGACGTTTCGCAGGCGACCTTCACCAACGCGCCGCTGACCGCTGGCGGCACCGAACGCGACACGCTCGACGAGAACAAGTCGATCGCACTGAACGCGAAATGGACCGTCGGCGGCGTCAAGGTGACGGGCGACGTCGCCTACACCAAGTCGAAGAGCGACCTTTTCTACACCGAGCTCGATCTCCTTACGAAGGTTCCGACCTTCACCCAGAACCTCGGCACCAACCCGCCTTCGTCCTCGAGCGGCAACTACAATCTCGCCAACCTCGCCAATTACACGGTCGGCGCGGTGACCCGCAACGAGAACCATTATGTCGGCGACGAGATCGCCGGACGGCTCGACGGCGAATACGATTTCGGAGGCGGCAGCTTCCTCAAGTCGATCCAGGGTGGATTCCGCTTTTCCGAGCGCACGATCGCGCAGCAGAACCCGCTGCGCTATACCGGGCAGACACTGGCGACCAACCCAGCGCTCAACGCCGGCCTGTTCCAGGCCAATAGCTATGGGGATTTCTATACCGCGAGCGGTGCGAACGTCGATTTCCAGCGCACCTTCCCCTACGCCATCGCCTCGCAGCTCAAGAACAACTTTTCCGGCGTGCTGACCCAGCTCGGCCTGACGGGTGCGCTGGCGCCGTCGGTGACTTCGGTAAACAGCCAGCTCGCCGCGTTCAACGCGACCGAGAAGAGCAGCGCGGGCTATGTGCTCGCCAAGTTCGACTTCGTACTGGGTGTGCCGATCGACGGCAATATCGGCGTCCGCTACGTCCAGACCGAGGACATCATCAGCGGCAATCAACGCCGCACGGTCAACAACGTCGCTGTGGTGCCGACGGTGATCGAAAGCGTCATGGTCAAGAACAATTACGACAACTGGCTGCCGAGCGCGAACATCCGCCTTCACCTGACCGACAAGTTGCAGCTTCGCTTTGCGGGTTCTAAGACGCTGACGCGGCCCGACTTCAGCCAGTTGTCGCCGGCGCTGACCGTCGTGCCCGGCCAGCTCACGGCGAGCCAGGGCAATCCCAACCTGCAGCCGATCACGTCGAAGAATGCCGACGTTTCGCTCGAATTTTACGCCAGCAAGTCGACCTCGATCTATGTCGCGGCCTTCTACAAGCGCGTGAACGGATTCATCTTCACGCGCCAGACCCCCAATGTCACGATCGGCGGTCTGCCCGGCTATACGCTGTCGGCACCGCTGAACTCGGGCGAGGGCACGGTGAAGGGCGCCGAGATCGGATATCAGCAGTTCTTCGATTTCTTGCCGGGCGCGCTATCGGGGTTCGGTATCCAGGCCAACGGCACCTATACCGACAGCAACGCGCCGACCTCGCTGGTCGGCTTCTCCGCCCCGCTGCCGCAGCTATCGAAGTACAGCTACAATGTCGCGGGCATCTACGAGAAGTACGGCATCACGGCGAAGGTCGCCTACAACTATCGCTCGAGCTTCCTGTCCTCGATCCTTGCCGGCGCCTTCACGCCGGCCGGCGGCGTCACGCAGTCCTACACCTTCCCGGTGATGACCGCAGGCTATGGCTGGCTCGACGCATCGCTGAGCTATGACATCAACAAGAACTTCACGGTCACACTGGACGGACAGAACCTGCTGCGCACGCAGATCCAGCAATATTATCAGAACGTGACCCGCCCGGGGCAGTACACGATCGACGATCGCCAATTCATGGCGGGCGTCCGGGTGAAGTTCTGAAGTGACGCCCGGCGCAAGGGCGCGCACGGTCCGCCGCGAGATGACCCTTGTGCCGTGGCGTGGCGCGATCCTGCTGGCAGCGCTGATCGCGGCGCCGGTTCGTGCCGATTGGGTTGCGGGCTGGACCGCAGCCCCCTTCCCCGCCACGCCGGTCCTCACCGACCATGACGTGCGCGACTATGACGACGCCAGCGTGCGACAGGAGATCGTGGTCAACGCGGGCGGCACACGCCTGCGCGTGCGCATGACCAACGCGCTCGGCACGGCGCCGCTGCACTTCGTCGCGGCGTCGATCGAGATCGACGGGCGCACCGTTACGCTGTCGTTCGGCGGCGGCGCGAGTGCGACGATCGCCGCCGGCGCCGCGCTGACCAGCGATCCGCTGACAGTTCCGGTAAAGGCGTTCCAGCGGTCAGCGATCGACGTGCGGTATGGCGCAGGTGCCGTGCCGGCGGCGCATCTGCTGACCGTCACCGCGCGCTATCCCGACGGGCACACGCGTACCGCACGCGGACCAGCGCTCGCGGCGGCGGTCGAGGTCGATAGCGGCACGCGCGGTCGCGTGATCGTGACCTTCGGGGATTCGATCACCGAGGGCGCCCGCGCAACGCCGCAGAGCTTCACCGGCTGGCCCGAACTCTTCGCCGCGCGCCTCACGACGTTGCCGGGCAACCGCGACTGGAGCGTCGTCAACGCCGGTATCCACGGCAACCGGCTGCTGCGCGACGGCGCGGGTCCGAATGCGCTGGCGCGGTTCGATCGCGACGTTCTGGCGGTCGCCGGGGCGACCGACGTCATCGTGCTCGAAGGCATTAACGACATCGGCTGGGGCAATGCCAAACCGACGAGCAACGGCCCGGTGACCGCGGAGGACGTGATCGCCGCGTATCGCCAGTTGATCGACCGCGGCCATGCCGCCGGGCTGCGCGTGACCGGGGCGACGCTGCTGCCTTTTCGGGGGTCGATCTATTTCACTCCGGCGGGCGAGCAGGTGCGGCAGGCCGTCAACCGCTGGATCCGGACATCGCACGCTTTCGACGCGGTAATCGATTTCGAGCGTGCGATGGCCGATGCGCGCGATCCGTCGCAGCTCGCGCCGGGCAAGGATTCGGGCGACCATCTCCACCCCAGTGATGCCGGTTACGCGGCGATGGCAGCGTCGATCGATCCGCGGCTGTTTCGAACGCGCTGACGTTGCAAGAGACCGAACCGATACCGTATCCCCACGCAAGCCAACGAAGAGAGAGCCGCATGACCCGATCCAAAGCCGTGCTTGCCACCGTCGGCGCGATCGGCCTGAGCGTGACCTCGGCGGCGGCGCTCTCGCGCACCGCACCGTTTTGGGTAGGCGCCTATGGCAATGTGCCGATCGGCTATGAGCCCGCGATCCGCGACGCGTTGGGCGCTCCGCTGCACGACCAGACGGTGCGGCAGGTGGTACGGGTTGGTCGTACGAGCGATGCCCTGCGCGTGCGCTTCACCAACGAACTCGGCACCACGCCGCTGCGAATCGGCGCGGCGAGCTTCGTCCGGCTCGATGCCGCGGGGAGCGCGATCGCCGGAACGATGCGCCCGCTGACCTTCGATGGCAAGGCAAGCGCCGTCATCGCGGCGGGCGCGCCGCTGCTGGCGGATTCGCTTTCCGTCGCGGTGGCGCCGGGCGTGGATTACGCCGTCTCGGTTTATTATCCCGACGTCAGCACGCCGCCGGCGCACGCGCAGATGGCCGACGTCGCGGCGGGCGACCAGACGGCGCGGACGATGCTTGCCGGCAGCATACGCAAGCGCGTGCCCGCACTCGTATCGCGCATCGATGTGGCCGCCCCCTCGGCAGTGCGCACGCTGGTCGCGTTCGGCGATTCGATTACCGAGGGCGCCGCTTCCACCCCCGGCGCCTATATGAGTTGGCCCGATCAGATCACCCGGCTGCTTCCGGCAAAGTGCTGGTCGGTGGTCAATGCCGGAGTCAGCGGCAACCGCCTACTGCATGACGGCCGCGGGCCCAACGCTCTGGCCCGCTTCGACCGCGACGTGCTGGCGGTGCCCGGCGTGCGTACCGTGGTGATCCTCGAAGGAATCAATGATATCGGTGCGAGCGCGCAGCCCGAACATGCCGATCAGGCCGTAACCGCCGAGGCGCTGATCGGCGCCTATCGCGAAATTATCACGCGCGCGCATGCGCATGGCATCCGCGTGCTCGGCGGGACGGTGCTGCCATATGAAGGCGCCGCCTATTTCACCCCCGCGGGCGAAACCAAGCGTCTGGCGATCAATGCCTGGATCCGCACCTCGCATGCGTTCGACGGCGTGATCGATTTCGACGCCGCGATGCGCGACCCGGCGCATCCGTCGCACATGACACCCGCTGCCGGGAGTACGGACAGCCTGCACCCGCACGATGCCGGCTATACGATCATGGCGCGCGCCGCAGCGGCGGTCGTCGCGCGTGAAACGTGCCGCGGCGCGTGAGGATCGCGGTACTTGCGGCGTTCGTCGCCGGTCTGCTCGCGGTCTCCCCCGCGCTGGCGCAACCGGGGGTCGCCGCCGCGTGCGGTCCGACCGCCCCTGCCGAACGCCTGAGCGAGCCGTGGTGGACCGCTCGCCACGCCGACGTCCTCGCCCAGGCCACGCGCCGTCCCGATCCCGAGGTCGTGCTGCTCGGCGATTCGATCACGCACAATTACGAAAAGGCCAAGCTGCCCGACGAGAATTTCCAACCCACCTGGCAGCGTTTCTACGCCCCGCGCCATGCGCTGAATCTCGGCTTCGGCGGCGATACGACGCAGCATGTGCTGTGGCGACTGCGCCATGGCGAACTGGACGGGGTCACGCCCAAGGTCGTCGTGCTGCTGATCGGCACCAACGACACCGCGCAGCATCATAGCGCTGCGGAGACCGCTTGCGGCATCGCGGCGATCGTCGGCGAACTCGGTCAGCGTCTGCCGGGTGCCAAGGTGCTGCTGCTCGGCGTGCTGCCGAGCGCGATTTCGCCCGCGAAAAGCGCGACCGATGCCGCAGTCAACGCGGCGCTGGCGATGCGCTACGCCGAGAATGCACAGGTCCGCTACCTCGACGTGGGCGCGACGTTCCTTGCGCGCGACGGTACGCTCGACACGTCGATCTTCTACGATCCGCGGCTGCCAGGCCGCAACGCCAAGGCGTTGCACCCCGACACAGTTGGTCAGGAACGCATGGCAGAAGCGATCGAACCGACGCTCGCCGCGCTGTTGCAGTCGGCGCGGCCGGTTCCGCTGGCGGAACTGCGCAACGCCAACACCGCGGTCATTCCGGTGCCCAAGCTCGAACAGGATTCGTACGATTGGCACGCGCGCCACCACGCCGAGCTTGCGCTCAACGGAACGACGCGTCCGAAGATCGTGCTCATCGGCGACTCGATTACCCATTTCTGGGCGGGGCCGCCGGTCGCCGCTCGGCGCAACGGTCCGCGGGCGTGGCAGCGACTGTTCGGCGCTTCGCCAGTGCTCAATCTTGGCTTCGGATGGGACCGCACCCAGAACGTGCTGTGGCGCTTGCGGCAGGGCGAATTGCGCGGGCTCGCGCCGCATGAGGTGATCCTCAATATCGGCACCAATAATCTCACCGGCACCGAGCACGCGCGCGCCAGCACGCCCGCCGAAGTGGTCGAGGGAATCGCCGCGATCGTCGCCGAAGTGCGACGCGAAACGCCGGGAAGCCGCATCACACTGATGGCGATCTTCCCACGCGGCGCACTGCCGACCGATGCGTTGCGCGCACCGATCGCGGAGACCAATCGCCTGCTTGCGGAACGCTTCGCACATGACCCGTCGCTACGCTATCTCGACATCGGCGCGCGCTTTCTCAAGCCCGACGGCACGCTCCGCGACGGCGTGATGCTCGACGGCACGCATCCAAGCGAAGCGGGCTACACGATCTGGGCCGATGCGCTGGCGCGGGCTGGTCTGCGCCGCTGACGGCGCGCTACGCCGCGGCCGACACGTCCGCCGCCTCGCCCGACAGGCCAAGCGTCAGCCCCGTTGCATGCGAGATCGCATCGGCCGCGCGATGCAGCGGTTCCAACAGCCGCTCGTGCCGCGCGTCGCCATCGGCTTCGATCAGGGTCGCGATGGTCAGGGCCGCCGTCAGCGGAGCCTCGAGGCTGCCGATCAGCACCCCCATGTCGGCGCTACCGAGGAATCGCTCGCTGATCGATTCGGCATGCCCGTCGCGACGGATCGCGGCGATCCGCTCGCGCTTCTTGCGCTGTTCGGCCGGCGTCAGCGCCGCCCATTCATCCGACCGCCCCAACAGGCCCTCGAGTGCCGGCTGCGCCAACGAAGCGAGCAACAGGCGGCCCGAATTCGTGCGGATCGGCGAATGCGTCGAGCCAACTTCGACCGACAGGCGGAATGGATTGGGACTTTCTTCCTGCGCGAGCACCAAAACCGCATCGCTTTGCAGCACGGTGAGGTGGCAGCTCTCGCGCACTTCGTCGGCGAGCGCGCGCATGAACGGCCGCGCGGTCGCGACCAGCCGCTCGTACGGCGAGTGTATGCGCGCCAGTTGGAACAGCTTGAGCGTCAGCGAATACCCGCCGCTGGTCGGGTCGCGGCAGACGAACCCCCGCCCCTCCAGACACGCCAGCATGCGGAACAGCTCGTTGGGCTGGCGATCGAGCGCGCGCGCCAGTTGCGACTGGGTGAGCGCGACGGCCTGATCGGCGAGATACTCGATGATGTCGAGCCCCTTTTCGAGCGCGGGCACCAGATATTTGCGGCGCCGCTCGTCGGTCGACAGGCCCTTTTCAGACATCGTGTTCCCTAGGTTCTTGCAATGATCGGCGTTTGTATCTCAGCACGCTGCAATTCCACAACGGTTAGCGTCGTTGGCACCTATGTCGGCTTTACCATTGATTATTTATATAGGTATTGTATGTTTATATGCGAATATTGCGGTGCGGGAGTGAAGTGATGAACTGGTCGGGCAATGCGCGCTGACGCGATCGTGCGCCAGACGGCGAGCGCCGCGCCGCTCGACGGGCTGGTGGTGCTCGACATGGCACAATTCCTGGCCGGCCCCGCCGCCGCGCTCCAGCTCGGCGATCTCGGCGCGCGCGTCATCAAGATCGAGCGGCCCGGCGCGGGCGATCTCTGCCGCCACATGTATCTGACCGACACTGATATCGACGGGCAGTCGACGCTCTTCCACGCGATCAACCGCAACAAGGAGAGCCTCGCACTCGACCTCAAGGATCAGCGCCATGTCGCCGCGGTCCGCCGGCTGATCGAACAAGCCGACGTGGTGATCCAGAATTTTCGGCCGGGCGTGATCGAACGGCTCGGACTCGGCTATGACGTGATCAAGCAGATCAACCCTGGCATCGTCTTCGCAAGCATTTCCGGTTACGGCGACGGCGGGCCCTGGGCGAAGCTGCCAGGCCAGGATCTGCTCGCACAGGCGCGGTCGGGCGTGATGTGGCTCACCGGCAACGACATGAGCGGGCCGATGCCGATCGGCCTGTCGATCGCCGACATGCTCGCCGGGCACGTGCTGGCAAAGGGCATTCTCGCGTTGCTCGTCCGGCGGGGCCGGACCGGTCTCGGCGGGCGGGTCGAGACCAGTCTGTTGGAAGTGCTGGTCGATTTCCAGTTCGAACTGCTGACGACCTATCTGAACGATGGCGGACGCTTGCCACAGCGGGCCGCGGCGAATGGGGCGAACGCGTATCTCGCCGCACCGTACGGCGTCTATGCCACGCAGGACGGTCATCTCGCGCTCGCGATGACGCCGCTCGCCAAGATCGAGCCTTTGCTCGACTTGCCCGGACTCGCTGCGAGCGACGGTTTCACCGATCGCGCGGCGGTACTCAAGCGCATCGCGCTCCGGCTCGCCGAGCGCACCACCGACGCTTGGCTCGCGCTGCTCGAATCGGCTGGCATCTGGTGCGCCCCGGTGCTCGACTGGCCCGCCTTGCTCGAGGCCGAGAGCTTCCGCGCGCTCGACATGTTGCAGCGGATCGGTACGCGCTCGGGGACGCTCGAGACGACTGCGAGCCCGCTCAGAATCGACGGCGTGCGCCCGACCAGCCCGCGCGGCGCACCCGGCATCGGCCAGCATACGCAAGCCCTCGCTCAGGAATTCGGGCTCGACCTGGGCTGAAGACCCGGGCGCCCAACGATCAGGAGAGACGCCGATGCTCGACCTCACACGCCGTACGCTGCTTGCCGGGAGTGCCGCGCTGGCGGGCACCGCGATTGCTCCGCCGTTTCTCGCGAAGGGCAAGGCCGATCCCGCGGCCTGGCTTCGCACGCCCTACAAGTACGACAAGCTGGTGCTCGGCGGGTCGAAGGTGCCCGGCGGTTTCGACGAGAAAGCCGTGGATTGTCCGTTCGTCTATTATCACGAGGGACGCTTCCACCTGACCTATGTCGGCTTCGACGGGACCGGCTATCAGACCGGGGTCGCGGTCTCGGACGATCTCGTCACCTGGGAGCGTCAGGGCCTGATGCTGGCACGCGACCCGGCCGACCCGGTCACACGCTACAATGTCGCGTCCGCCTCGATCCTGCGCGAAAACGAACTCTATTCGCGCGGCCGGCCGATCAAGGTCGGCGGCCGCTATGTGTGCGCGTGGCATGCCTATCCCAGCGCGGGGTATGAGGAAGGGCCGGCGGTGATCGGCCTGGCGTTCAGCACCGACCTCAAGACCTGGCACCGCGAGGCGCCGATCCTGCGCGCCGAGGACGGCGCCGAATGGGAACGCGGCGGGCTGTACAAGCCGTATCTCGTGCGGGACGGCGACACCTTCTACTTGTTCTACAACGCCAAGACCGCCGAGAAGAACTGGCACGAGCAGACCGGCGTCGCGATCTCGAAGGATCTCAAAACGTGGCGGCGACATCCGGGCAATCCGCTGGTGCGCAACGGCGGGCCGAAGGCCCCCGACGCCCGCTTTGCCAGCGATCCGTTCGTGGTGACGCATCAGGGCCAGTGGGCGATGTTCTATTTCGGCCTGTCCGCCAATGACCGCAAGGCGCGCGAGCTAGTAGCGGTCGGGCCCGACCCGCTGCACTTTACCAAGCTCGACGACGTGCTGGTCGATGTCGGGCCGGAAGGATCAATCGACGACGATTACGCGCACAAGCCGGCGCTGGTGTACCACAAGGGCGACCTGTACCATTTTTACTGCGCGGTCGGCGGCCATTACCCGAACGATATCCGCGGTATTTCGGTCGCGCGGTCTAGGCCGTGGTGAAGGTTACGGCATGCTGATCTCGTCGGCGAACACCAGCCGCACCGGACCAAGCAGCCCTGAGTCGAGCAGGGGCTCGTCCTTCTGGAAGAAGTTCCACGTCGAGAAGCCCACCCGCCCGTCATCGGGCTTGGCTTTGCCGGCGTGATACCAGTCGGGTAGCGTGATGAGCTTTTGTGCCATCACGTCGGTCTTCTTGCCGTCGGCCGCGAAGCGCTCGCCGATCGGCCATTCGGTGTCGACGCGAGGATAGGGATCGGGCCGCTGTGCGTCGCCGATCAGGCGGTTGGGCCACAGGCTGGTGACGGCGATCGAGACCGCGTTTACGCCAGGCTTCACCGCGTCGGTGATGTCGACGCGGAACGGCGCCTTCCACATAGTGCCGAGATCATGTCCGTTGACGACGACATGCGCGAGCACTTCGACGCGGCCGAGGTCGAGATAGGTCCGGCGTCCGGCCTTAAGCGTTGAGGCGGGCACCGAGATCTGTCGCGTATAGGTCGCGGTTCCGGCGAAATAGCGAATGGCGGGATCGGCATTGCGGCTGAGCGAGGCCAGGCGCGGCAGGACCGTCCGTGCGGGCGCGCCACGGCCCGGCTCGAACGCCACGTTCCACGCGCCCCCAATCGTCACCGGCGCCGGTACGGTCGCGGTGAACGCTTGGCCGGTATCGAGCGCGTAGCGCCCGTTTTCGAACGCCAGTGCGTGCAATCCGGTGGAGGTACGCTCGATCTCGACCGGCGACACGGCGATTACGGGCGCTGGCGGCCCCTTGGCGGCGATCGCCGCAATCTCGCCCGTCGACAGCGCTCGCGGCACGGTCTCCAGCGGGCTGTCGTCACCCTCGAAGAAATAGGTGACGCCGCTCGGCGACGGGGCATCGCTGCCACCGGCGAACACCGTCCGCCCGCTCTTGAGCCCGGTGCGGACGAGCTTGCCACCGATATAAAGGCTCGGCATGCCATGGTCGTACACTAGGGCAAAATGCGTCCAACCGGCGATCGGCTGGTGGGACACGAGCACAGCGGGCGCGACGTCGGGCGAGACGCGCTCGATCGCATAGGCACCGTTGCGCCCGACCGCGAGCCCGGCAACCGCGGTCCCCGCCCCGTGCATATCCGCGCCCGAGCGCGCCGGCACGACATAGAACTTGCCGGTCTCGTTGATGCGACCTTCGGTCTTTTCGGACGGCATCAGCCGCAGGTCGATATCGGGCTTGGCCCAGAGCGACAGCGTGAAGGTGTCGGCGGGCGCCGCCGCCGGAGCTGTGGCGGGCGCGCCGAGATCGGCCACACGCGTGCCGTTGCGCGTAATCCAGGTCGCGCCGGGCGCGGCCGGCTTGCGCAACATCACGAACGTCGATCCGGCGGGATCGAGCGTGAACGAGACGCGCGTCCGGCCGCCGCTGCCGTCGAACAGTGCCGGGGTGACGACCGAACCGTCTTCGGGATTCCACAGTTCGGGCGTCTTGCCGGCGACTCGGAAGCTGCACGTCACCGTTTCGGCGCGACGCTGGCGGTTGGCGACGAAATACATGTCGCCGTCGCCAAGCGAACGATGCTGCCACACGACTTGCCCATCGGGCGAACGCGTGCGGCAATCGGCATCGAGGCCGGCGCCGAGCTCGCTTAGCACGCCAGCGATCGTGCCGGTCGGATAAGCCTTGCCCTTGCCGAGCGTGCGTGGGGCGGAGCCATCGCCCCATACCGCGTCCAGATCGGCGCGGAACGCCGCTTCGCCTTGCGCGCCGCCGGCGAGCGACAGCGATTGGCGCGGACGTTCGCCCAGCACGACCATGCCGCGCGCCACGAGATCGTGCAGCCGGTCGGCAAGCTCGCGCGTCATGCCCGACAGATGGTCGGGCAGGACGAGCAGACGATAGCTGGCGCCACTGGGAAGCACGATCCGGCCGTCCTTGATCTCGACCGATTTGAGCAAGACCTCGGCATTGACGAAATCGTACTGATAACCGGCGGGCATGGCGGGGGTGAAATGCGTGCCGATCCGGGGATTGCTGTCGGGCGAGATGTCGGGCCGGATATACTCAGCCTGGTTGGGGCTGTCCTCGCCGACGAAGTACAGCACATCGGCAGCGTGGTGGCCGAGCCCGAGCAGATACTGGCTGCGCGCGAGCGTATCGAGCCACGGCCGCGCCGACTTGAACCAGGTGTTGCTGGCGTCGAGGTTGATGCCCCACGGGCCCATCGTCATGCCGGGCGCCGCCTTGGGGTTGGGCTGCATCGCGTAGCGGTGGAAATACAGGCGGTTTACGCCTTGTGCGAACATCAGATTGCCGAGCGCCGTCATGGCGTAGGGGTAATCGGACCAGCGGCTCGTCTGCGCCTCGCCGGTAAACGCCTCGGCTGCGACCAAGTCCTTGCCATAAACGTGCGCGGCCGAGCTCACCATCTTGACCGAGCGATTGTCGGTCCACGGCGTGCGCGTCCAGAATTCGGTCATCGGATACTGCACGCGGCCTGATACCTGCAGCTCGTCGAACGGCCCGGGGCCATAGCCTTCGACCGTGAATTCGAGCCCGGCGGCACGAACGCGCTGCTCCATCCGGCCGTAATAATTGTCGGCCATCAGGTCGGCGAGCGCGCGGCGGAAATCGAACAGGAAGCGGTCCGACGTGTCGCGGCTGCCGACGACGCGCCCGGCCAGTGCAGGGGCGAACTTCGTCAGCGCATAGCCGTTGCGCTTGGCAAAGGCGGCCGGCACGCCTTCGCTCCAATTCTGCAGCCCGGCCTCATAGCTGTCGATTTCGATGCGCTTGAACGCTTTCCGCGCTTCCGGATCGGCGGCGGCGAGGACGCGTGCGATGCTGCTGTCGAACTGGTGGTCGACCGCGGCGGCGTCGAACTTGTCGACCTCAAGCCCGCGCCCCGAGTCCGAGGCTGCGACATTGAGCTTGGCGGTCGGGGTGTGGCCGAGGCGCAGCACCGTCCAGCGGCCCTTTGGCGCGTGCCAGGTGAGGGTACCGTCCGCGGAGACCTTGCTTGTCAGATCGATGATGCGCTTGGGATCGATCGCATCCCCGTCCACGACTTGCCCTGCGGTGGGCGCGGCGCGGAAATTATGCTCGGCCTTGGCATCCCAATCGGCGATGCGCGGCGTGGCGTAGAAGAATGCCTCGGCTAGCTTCGTTTTGGTCGTCGGCGTCACGCGGAAATAGCGGGCGCGAACGCCTGCGAAATTGGCCGAGCCCGGCGCCTCGATCCCGCGTTCGGCGCCGACCGTGACGCGCGTGATTGGGCGCCAGTGCGCGCCGTCGTCCGACGCCTCGATCGTCGCGCTGAACGAAGGCTGCTCCTTGTCGGCGTAGAGCGTCACCGCCTGCGCGGCGAAGCCGGCCTTGGTTTCGATCACCAGCGGCGCATCGGGCGCGATCCCCACGGTCGAATGAAGGTCGCGATCGACCAGCGTGGCGGTAGCAACCGCCCGACCGCCGACCGTCATCCCGACGACCGCATCGCGCCATACGCTCTCGTCACCGACCGAGGCAGGAAACGCAACGATCACCGCGTCACGATAGAAGCCGAGCTTGGTGTAGGGCTGCGGCAGATGCGTCACCACCGATCGCCCGCCGTCGAGCGTTGTCTCGGTCCACACGATCTGCTGCATCGCCTGCGCCGGGCTGATCCACGGCCCGCCGCTCGACGACCAGCCAGGTGCGTTCTGCATCGCCACCGTCAGGCCGAGTTCGCCGCCGCGCTTCATCATGTGTGTCATCAGGTCGAGCCACTGTGGGCTGAGATAGTCGACCGGTCCCTTGGGAATGTCGCTGCTGCCGTCGAAGGCGAGCACCCCGCCCAGCCCGGCCGCGCGCATCGCGGCGAGATCGGCATCGATCCCCTCGCGCGTGACGTTGCCATTCATCCAGAAATAGAGCGTCTTTGGGCGCGCCTCGGCGGGCGGGGTTTGGAAATCGGCGGGGTTGGGCAGCATCGGCGTCGCATCGTCGGCCCAGGCTGCGGAAGCACACAGGCCAGCAAGGGCTACGCCGGTCGAAAGGGCAAGGAGGCGACGAGTCATCAGGTATCTCCCGGAGGACAGGATGGTCAGCGGCTCGCGCTGTAAAGACGATTGAGCGCCGCGATCGCTTCGGTGGCGGGCTCGCGGTGGCGGAGCGCGGCGTTGAGCCGTTCTGATGCGGCATGCTGGAACGTCATGTACCCGCTATGCCGCGGCCGCAGCCACGCCAGGTCGAGCGTCCTGCGTGTCGCGCGGTAGAAATCGTGCGTCATGGCGTTTGCGCTGTCGGCCGCCCAGGCGGTGGCGTGCGCCGGCTGGCCACCGTGCGCTGCGACCACGTCGCGCTGGGGGGCGCCACTGGCAATCCAGCCCGCGAAGCGCGCCGCGGCGACCGGATCGCTGCCATAGGCCGATACCGCGATCCCCGTCCCGCCCAGCGCCGATCCGCGCGGCCCGAACCCGAGCGTCGGAATGTCGGCGAAGCGCACGGTCTGCGACCGGAAGCCGGTCACTGCATAGCTGACATAGCCGTAGATCAGCGGCGCCACGGCGAGCGTCGCGCCGGGCCGCGCCATCTCCTCGAGCATCGCGATCGGGTCCATATCGTAAGCGATGGGATCGAGCTGCGCGGCGAGCGTGTCGAGCGCCACGTAGGCGCGTGCCGCGTCGTCGGGGAACAGACGATCGCTCGCTCCGTCGAGCGTGATGCCGAGCAGGCCGCACAGCGTGAACAGGCTCATCAGGCTGTGCGGCGGCCGCAGCGGCAGCGCGACGCGGCCGGCCCCGGCGAGCGCAGCCAGCGCGTTCCAGTCGGCGACCGGCGCGGCGATGCGGTCGGGCGCCCACGCCTGGACCTGCGCTGCTGCGTCGATCGGCAGCGCCCATTGATGCCCCGCCCAACGATAGCTTTCGTACGAACCGCCGACCGAACCGTCGGCGATTTCTGCGAGCGTCGGCGCGTCGATCACCTGGTCGAGCGCGACGAGGCACCCGGTCTCCGCGACCTGCCCGACATGCGGATGATCGATAACGATCAGATCATAGCTTCGCGCGAGTTCCTCGACCGGATAGGTCTCGAAGTCCTGTAACGAGCGACGGTCCCAGACGATCTGCTGGCCAGTCTGCGTTTCCCAGAGCGCCGCGGCGGCGACAAGCGGATCGAATCCTCGTGGATGATCCCAGGTCATGCCGCGCATGTCTTATTCCTCTGCAAACATTCGGTTCATATATAAAATCCGATTGACTCGCCATAGCCGCAACAATAGCGTGTGGGAATATCCCTCGCAGACAATAACAAGATAAGGGTAGCCGCTTGGAGACGGAGCAACGGGCCGATGCAGCGAGCCCCGACGGGTTGCCGCTGGCAGGCCTGACCATCCTCGATTTCAGCCAGTTTCTTGCCGGCCCTTCCTGTGCCTTGCGCCTGGCCGATCTCGGCGCCCGCGTGATCAAGATCGAGCGGCGCGACGGCGGCGATGCCAGTCGCGCGTTGTTCCTCGCGGGTGTCGGGTTCGACGGCGCGAGCGCGCTGTTCCACACGATCAACCGCGGCAAGGAAAGCTACGCGGCCGATCTCAAACATCCCGACGATTTCGCCGCGGTGCTTCGACTCGTCGCGCGTGCGGACGTGCTGATCCATAATTTCCGGCCCGGCATCATGGAGCGGCTCGGGCTCGGTTGGGATGCGGTCCGCGCGCTCAATCCGCGACTGATCTATGCTGGTGTCAGTGGCTATGGCCCCGAGGGGCCGTGGCGCGACCGGCCCGGGCAGGATTTGCTCGTGCAGGCGCTGTCGGGCATCGCATGGCTGTCGGGCGATGCCGGGGACCCGCCGGTGCCCGCCGGCCTGTCGATCACCGACATGATGGCGGGCGCGCAACTGTGCCAGGGAATCCTCGCGCTGCTGGTGCGGCGCGGCGTAACTTCGCGCGGAGGGCGGGTGGATGTCAGCCTGATGGAAGCTGCGATCGACCTGCAGTTCGAACACCTCTCGGTCCATCTTAACCGCGCAGAGCCGATGCCCGAGCGCAGCATCGTCGCCAACGGCAACGTCTATCTTGCCGCGCCATATGGGCTTTATGCCACCGCCGACGGGCATATCGCGTTGGCGATGGCACCGGTCGATCGGCTCGGCGAGTTGCTCGGCCTGCCCGAACTCGCCGATTTCGCGCCCGATACCTGGTATGTCGAGCGCGACGCGATCAAGGCCTTGCTTCGCGATCACCTCGCCGCGCGCGACACGCAGCATTGGCTGGCGATCCTCGAACCCGCCGGCATCTGGTGCGCGCCTGTGCTCGACTGGCCTGCGCTGATGTCCGAACCCGCCTTCGCGGCACTCGGCGCGACCCAGTCGATCGCCGCTTCGGATGGGGCTACCATGCTGACCACGCGCTGCCCGATCCGGATCGACGGCGCGATCCTCACATCCCCGCGCGCGGCCCCCCGGCTCGGCGCGAACGGCCCCACCATCGACCAGGAACTCGCCGCATGATCGTCCCGCAGCATTTCGAGGACTATGAAATCGGATCGGAACGAACGAGCTTCGGTCGGACGATTACCGAGACCGATTTCGTCGTCCATGCCGGCCATACCGGCGATTTCTTTCCGCATCACATGGATGCCGAATGGTGCAAGACGCAGGAGATCGGCCAGCGCATCGCGCACGGCACGATGGTGTTCGCGATCGGCATCGGGCTCACCGCGACGACGATCAATCCGCACGCCATGTCCTATGGCTATGACCGGCTGCGCTTCATCCGACCGGTGCATATCGGCGATACGCTTACCACGATCACTCGCATCGCCGCCAAGCGCGATCACGCCAAGCGTATTGCGCAAGGCGTCGTGACTGAAGCGGTCGACATCCGCAACCAGCGCGGCGAGACCGTGCTGGCGTGCGAGCATCTCTACCTCGTCGACCGGCGCCCGGTCGCCTGAACCGATGCGCTGGCGCCCCCTCCCCGCTGTGCTGAGCGTACTGGTCGCGATCGTCGCGATCGCGTCGGTGATCGGCGTGCGCAGCGCGGCGCGGGCGGAGAATGGCGTCGTCGCGGCGGTAAAGAGCGGCGGTCCGCGTTACGGCCTGTCGACCGTCGGCCTCAGCTTCCCGTTCGCCGCGGCGATCGCCAAGGGCTTCAGCGATGCCGCGGCCCGCGCGGGCGCGACGGCGATCGTGCTCGACGCCAAGGGCGACGTGCAGAAACAGGCGAACGATATCGACGATCTGATCGCCCAGCACGTCGCCGGCATCGCGGTGATGCCGCTCGATTCGGTGGTGGCGCAAGGCTGGGTCGCGCGCGCGCAGCGCGGCGGCGTGCCGATCGCGGCGGTCGCGGCTTTGGTCGGCAACCCGCGCACGCGGAAAGTCGAGGATGTCTATCCCGGGCTGGTCGCGCTCGCCTCGCAGGACGAAGTTGCGGCCGGGCGCGCGGCTGGAACGCTTGCCGCACGGCTGCTGCCGGCGGGCCGCCCTGCGCGGATCGCGGTGATCGAGGGCGCGGCAGGCTTTCCCGAAGTCGAGCAGCGCGCACGTGGTTTCCGCCAGGCACTCGATGCCGCTGGCGCCCGCTACGCGATCGTCGCGGCGCAGCCGGGCAACTGGACCAGCGAAGGCGGTGAAGCGGCATGCCAGAACATCCTCGCCGCCCAGCCCGGCATCGACCTGTTCTACAGCGAAGCCGACGACATGGTGATCGGCTGCGCCCGCGCCGTCCGCGCGGCGGGGTCGCCCGCGCGGCTGATCGGCGTCGGCGGGTCGAAGCTCGCGATCGCCTCGATCAAGGCCGGCGCGGTCGACGGAACGGTGTGCTTCAAGCCCGAGGCGCTCGGCGCGCTCGCCTTCCAGGCGCTGCACGAGGATGGCGGCCCGCGCTTCCGCACCTATCCGATCCCCGCCGTCACCCGCGCCAGCGTCGATGCGTGCGTCGGGCAATGGTAGCGCTCCTCAGCCTCGCCGGGGTCGAGAAGACCTGGCCCAATGGCACCGTCGCGCTGCGCGGGGTCGATCTGGTGGTGCAGCCGGGGCGCGTCCACGGACTGCTCGGCGCGAATGGCGCCGGGAAATCGACGCTGATCAAGATCCTGGCGGGCGCGATTCCCGCAAGCAGCGGCACAATCGCGTGGCGCGGAAAACCGGTGCGTTGGAGCAACCCACGCGCCGCGCGCGCGGCGGGGATCGCCACGCTCTACCAGCACATCCCGCTCGTGCCGACGCTGAGCGCGGCGGACAATATCCTGCTAGAGCAAAGCGGCGGCCTACGCCGCAACGCCGCCGCGCGCGCGCGCGCCGCCGCGGTCGTGGCGATGCTCGGCCACTCGTTCGGGCTCGACGAGATCGTCGGCGACCTGCCGATCGGCGCGCGCCAGATGGTGGCGATCGCGCAAGCCTTGGTCGGCGATCCCGCGCTCGTCATCATGGACGAACCGACCGCCGCGCTTGCCGGCGACGAGCGCGAGACGGTCTATCGCACGATCCGCCAGCTTGCCGCGGCCGGCCGTGCCGTGCTGTTCGTTTCGCACTTCCTCGACGAGATCCTCGCGCTGACCGATGAAGTCACCGTGCTACGCGATGGCCGCGCGGTGCTCCACGCCGAGACCGCCACGCTCGACGAAGCCGCGATCGCCGCCGCCATTGCCGGGCGCTCGGTCACGGCGCTCGCGCGGCACGAGATGCGGACGCCCGGCCCGGTGCTGCTTGAAGTCGAGGCGTTGCGTTCGCCTGGACGCCTGGCGCCGACCAGCCTCAGCGTCCGTGCCGGCGAGATCGTCGGGATCGCGGGGATGCTCGGCTCCGGACGAAGCGAATTGCTTCACGCCATCTTCGGCGCCGATCCTGCAGCGCGCGGCACCGTCACGCTCGACGGCCGGCGCGTGCCGCTGTTCACCGACGAAGCGGTTGCTGCCGGCATTGCGCTCGTGCCCGAGGACCGCGCGAAACAGGGCTTCGTCCCGACGATGACGATCGCCGAGAACATCGCACTGCCGCAGCAACGCCACACGCTCGACCGCGCCGGCGAAACGGCCGCCGCCCGCACCGCGATCGAGGCGCTGGCGATCAAGGCCGACGGACCCGACGCGCTGGTCAGCGAGCTGTCGGGCGGCAATGCGCAGAAGGTGGGGCTCGCCAAGTGGCTCACCCCCAAGACGCGCGTGGTGCTGCTCGACGAACCGACCGCCGGCATCGACATCGGCGCGCGGATCGACATTCTGCGCACGGTGCGCCGGCTCGCCGATGAGGGACTCGCGGTGCTGCTGGTCAGCTCCGAATTCGAAGAACTGCTCGCGATTTCCGATCGCATCCTGATCTTACGCGACGGCGCGGTGTCGGCCGAGATCGCCGACCCCGCCACGCTCGACGAGGCCGCCCTGATCCAGCTGGCAAGCGGCACCCGCACCGAAACAGGACTGGCCGCATGACCTCGATCGACTGGCGGCGCGCGTTCGGGCTGCGCGAGGCAGGCGTCTATTACGCCTTGCTGATCCTGCTCGGCGTGCTCGCGGCAATCGCGCACTCGCGCGGCCTGCCGAACTACCTCAATCCGCAAAATCTTGGCAACATCGCCTATCAAGCGTCGCTCGTGGGCATCATGGGCGTAGCGATGACGGTGATGCTGATCACCGGCGCGTTCGACCTGTCGGTCGCCTCGGTCGCGGCGCTGGCGGCGGCGGTGCTGGTCGGGCTCGCGCCGCAGATCGGGTTTCCGCTCGCGGCCTTTGCGGCCCTGGTCACGGCGGCGGCGATCGGACTGCTCAACGGCGCGATCGTGCAGTTCATCGGCATCAACGCTTTCATCGTCACGCTCGGCACGCTGACCGCGGTGCGCGGGCTGGTGCTGGTGTTGACCGACGGCCGCTCGCTGATGGTCGAGCGCGCCGATACGCTCGCGCAGATGCTGGCGTTCGAAAGCACGCGCGTGCCGGTATTCTGGCCGGCGCTGGTGATCGCGGTAGCACTCCTGGTGCTCGGCATCGTGCGCCGCGCGCTGGTGCAGATCGGCGCCGCGATCGTGCTGGCGATCCTCGCGCTGCTCGCAGGCCCCGGTTTGGCGGTCGCCGCGCCTGTCGTCTATCTCGCGATTTTCACCGCGATCGTCTGGGCGGTGCTGCACTTCACCGTCATCGGACGGCGGATCTATGCGGTCGGCGGCAATGCCGAGGCGGCGCGGCTGTCGGGGATCAACGTCCATGCCTACAAGCTCGGCGCGTTCGTCCTGTCGAGCGTGGCGGCGGGATTCGCCGGCGTGCTGTTCGGCTGCCGTCTCGGCGCGATCAATCCGACCGCGTTGCAGGGCAGCGAACTGACCGTGATCGCCGCGGCGATCCTCGGCGGCACGTCGCTCTTCGGCGGCGCGGGCAGCGTGGTGAAGACCGTGGTCGGCGCGCTGCTGCTGTTCACTCTGACCAACGGTTTCAACGTGCTCAATCTCGGCGCGAGCTATCAGGGGCTGATCGAGGGCGTGGTCGTGATCGCCGCGGCAGCGATCTACACCGTCGGTGGAGAGCGCAAGCGCGCGCGCCGGCCAGTCCCGGCGGAGGTCGCGGCATGACGACCCTGCGCATCGCGGTCCGCCGCTTCGATCCTTTCGCGCGCGCGATGACGGCGCAATTCGCCGATTTCGTCGCGACGACGGGCACGCAGGCCACGCTCGACGCGGTCGAGCTCGACCTCAACCCGCTGCACGCGACGCTGATCGGCGAGCGCGGGCTGGCGAGCGGCGAGTGGGACGTGGCCTTCCTCAACACTGACTGGCTGGCCGAAGCGGTGGCGGGCGATCTGCTCGAGGACCTCGCCCCGCACCTGGAGCACGCGCCGATCGCGGATTTCCCCGATGCGTGGAGCCCCTCGCTCACCGGGCTGCAACGCTTCTGCGGCGGCTTCTGGGGAATGCCCTATCACGATGGCCCGGAATGCCTGGTCTATCGCAAGGACCTGATCGTCGCCCCGCCGACAACGTGGGACGACTTCCACGCCCTCGCCCGCGCGCAGCATGACCCGGCACAGGAGCGCTACGGCACCGTGCTCGCGCTGTTCCCTGATGGGCATAACGGCCTGTACGATTTCTGCATCCAGATCTGGTCGCGCGGCGGCGAACCGTTCGACGCCGATGGCCGCGCCGATCTCACCAGCCCGCAGGCGCACGCCGCGCTCGATTTCCTGCGCAACCTCGCGGGTGACACCGCGGCGATCGCGCCCGATTGCCAAAAGCTCGACAGCGTCGCCTCCGGAATGCTGTTCGCCCAAGGGAAAGTCGCGCTGATGGCGAACTGGTTCGGTTTCGCGGCCTATTGCGACACTGCAACCGACAGCAAAGTAAATGGCCTGGTCGATGTCGCGCCGCTCCCCGCCGGGCCCGGCGGAAGCAGCGTCTCGCTCAACGTCTTCTGGGTGCTGGCGATCGCCGCCGGCTCGCGCAACAAATCGCTAGCGTGGGATTTCCTGCGGCATTGCGCCACCGCGCCGATGGACCGCCTTACCACTACCGAGGGCGCGATCGGCACGCGCCGCTCGACCTGGGCGGATGCGGAGATCAACGCCGCGATTCCGTATTATCACCGGCTCGAATGGCTGCACGAGCATGCCCGCGCGATGCCGGTGTCGCCCGATCTGGCGCGGATCAGCCATATCGTCGACGATCTTGTCACCGCCGCTGTGACGACCAATCGCAGCACCACCGAGTTGCTGGCGGAAGCCCAGGCGAGGATCACGCGATGACCCTGCAACAAGCCTGGCCGATGCCCTCGGCTCCGCGCCCGATCGTCATCATCGGCACTGGCGGGATCGTCAAGGACGCGCATCTGCCCGCCTATCGCAAAGCGGGTTTCACGGTGGCCGGGCTGTACGACCCCGACCGTGCCCGCGCGCAGGCGCTAGCGGACGAATGGGCCATCCCGACCGTGTTCGCCTCGCTTGCCGAAGCGGCGGAAGCGGACGCCGTGTTCGACGTGGCCGCCCCGCCGGTCGCGCACCGCGAGATCCTCGCGACGCTGCGCGAGAGCGCGACCGTGCTGCTGCAAAAGCCGATGGGCCTCGACCTTGCCGCGGCGACCGAGATCCGCGACATCGCGCGCGCGCGTCGCCTGACCGCCTCGGTCAATTTCCAGCTGCGCTATTCTGCGATGATGCTCGCGATCGGCGACGCGATTCGCCAGGGTCGCCTGGGCGAACTGACCGAGATCGAAGTCCATATCAATCTCGTCACGCCGTGGCAGCTGTTTCCGCATCTCAAGGCCAACCCGCGTGTCGAGATCGTCAGCCATTCGATTCACTATCTCGACGCGATCCGCGCGCTGGTCGGCGACCCGCGCAGCGTCTTCGCGCGCAGCTTCGGGCATCCGGCCAGCGGGCTCGCCGACACGCGCAGCTCGATGATCCTCGATTATGGCGACACCTTGCGCGTGCTGCTGTCGATCAACCATCACCATGATTTCGGCCGCCAGTTCCAGGACGCGCAGTTCCGCGTCGAGGGCGTGGCCGGCGCGGCGGTCGCCAAGTTCGGCGTGCTGCTCGACTATCCCGCCGGCGAGCCCGACGAACTCTGGCTCGCACCGCGCGGCGGGCCGTGGGATCAAGCGCCCCTCACCGGCGCGTGGTTCCCCGATGCGTTCATCGGCCCGATGGCCAATCTCCAGCGCTTCTCCGCGGGCGAGGATCTGACCCTGCTAACCGCGGTAGACGACGCCTGGCAGACGATGGCGCTGGTCGAAGCCGCGTACCTCTCCAACGATCAACTCGGCACCCCGATGCCGCGCATAAGGACCGACGCGTGACCGACCTGACCGGAAAGAGAGCCCTCGTCACCGCCGCCGCGCAGGGGATCGGCCGCGCCTCTGCGCTGGCACTCGCCGCCGCCGGCGCGCGCGTGGTCGCGACCGACCTCAACGAAGCCGGCCTCGCTGGGCTCGCCAGCGACCGGATCGAGACCCGGGTGCTCGACGTGCTCGATCCCACCGCCGTCGCCGCTTATGGCGACGAGGCGATCGACATGCTCTTCAACTGCGCCGGCGTCGTTCATGGCGGCACCGTGCTCACCACCAGCGAGGACGATCTCGACTTCGCCTGGGCGCTCAACGTCAAGGCGATGACGCGGATGTGCCGCGCCGTGCTGCCCGGCATGGTGGCGCGCGGCGGCGGCGCGATCATCAACATGGCCTCGGTCGCCTCGAGCATCAAAGGCGTGCCCGACCGCTTCGCCTATTGCGTCAGCAAGGCCGCGGTGATCGGCCTGACCAAGTCGATCGCCGCTGATTTCGTCAGCCAGAACATCCGCGTCACTGCGATTTGCCCGGGCACGGTCGAGACTCCGTCGCTGCACGATCGCCTGAGTGCCGATGGCGACTACGACGCCAAGCGCGCCGCTTTCATCGCGCGCCAGCCGATCGGCCGAATCGGCGCGCCCGAGGAGATCGCCGACCTCGTCGTCTATCTCGCTGGCGCGACCTATACGACCGGTCAGGTCCAGATCATTGACGGCGGATGGACGATATGAAGCGTTTTCTCGCCCTGTTGCTCGCTTGCGTTTCCACCCCGAGTTTGGCGCAAGGCCCGGCGCCGAAAGCGGCGTCGGAGCGGCTGTGGCTCGGCTCGGCCTGGTATCCCGAGCAATGGCCCGAGGAGCGCTGGGACGAGGATCTGCGGCTGATGCACGCGCACGGCGCCAATGTCGTGCGGATCGGCGAATATGCCTGGAGCCGGATCGAGCGCGAGGAGGGCCAATACGACCTCGCTTGGCTCCAGCGCGCGGTGCGGCTCGCCGCCAAACATGACATCAAGGTGGTGATCGGCACCCCGACCGACACGCCCCCCGCCTGGCTGACGCAGAAATATCCCGATACGCTGCGCGTCGATACCAATGGCGTGCCTGCCGGGCACGGCGGACGCCGCCAATTCTCGATCTCCTCGCCGCGATACCGCGCGGTGGCGCGCGACGTCGTGTCGCGGATGGCTGATGCGGTCGGCAACGAGCCGAACGTGATCGGCTGGCAGATCGGCAACGAACATACCGACGAAAGCTACGATTCCGCCGCGCGCGACGCCTGGCACGCCTGGCTCAAGGCCAAATACGGCACGCTCGACCGGATGAACGAGCTGTGGGCGACCGCCTATTGGTCGCAGACCTATACCGCCTGGGATCAGGTGCCGTTCAACGCCGCCGCGGGCAATCCGGGGTGGATGCTCGACCTGAAGCATTTCATCACCGAGCAATGGGTCGCGTTTCAGGCCAACCAGGCGGATGTCGTGCGCGGCAAAGTGCCGGCGCGAGAGTTCATCACCACTAATCTCGGCGGGCTCGGCTGGGCCAATCGCTTCGATCGGTACGCGATCAACCGCGGGCTCGATCTGGCGTCGTGGGACGATTATGTCGGCACCGGCCATCTCGACGCCTATCGCAACGGCGCGGTCAACGATCTCGCGCGCGGCTGGAAGCGGCAGAATTTCTGGGTGATGGAAACGCAGCCCGGCTTCGTGAACTGGGCGCCGGTCAGCAACATGCTCTACCCCGGCGAGACGCGCGCGCTCGCGTGGCAGACGGTCGGGCATGGCGCGGATGCGGTGTTGTTCTGGCAATGGCGCAACGCGCTCAACGGGCAGGAGACGATGCACGGCTCGCTCGTCGGCCCCGACGGAAAGCCGCTGCCCATCTATGCCGAGGCGACGCAGATCGGCGCCGACTTCGCCAAGGCTTCGTCCGCGCTCGCCGGCACGTCACCGAATGCCGAGGTCGCGATCCTGCAGGATTACGACAGCCGCTGGGCGATCGACTTCCAGCCGCTGACCAAGGACTATGACCAGATCGGCGTGCTGCTGGATTATTACCGGCCGCTCAAGGATGCGCTCGGCGCGGTCGATGTGGTGTCCGCCAATGCGCCGCTCGACCGCTACAAGCTGGTGGTCGCGCCGAGCCTCAATGTCATCCCCGAAGCGCTCGCCAAGCGGCTCGCCGACTATGTCCGCAAGGGCGGCCACCTCATCCTTAGCCCGCGCTCGGGCCTCAAGGACGAATTTAACCGGCTCGACACCACCCGCCAGCCCGGCCCACTCGCGCCCCTCCTTGGCGCGCAGGTCGAGCAATTCTACCCGCTCGACGAACACGTCGCGGTCGAGGGCGGCACCGCCAGCATCTGGGCCGAGGACCTCACCAAACAGGCCCCCGACGCGACGGTGCTGCTGCGCTACGGCAAGGCCAATGGCTGGCTCGACGGCCATCCCGCCGCGATCACGCGCAGCGTCGGCAAGGGTCGCATCAGCTATTACGGCGCGCTGTTCGACAAGGCCGTGACGCAGCGGTTGATCGACGCCGCACTCGCCAACGCCAGGGTCTCGCGCGACTTCGCTACGCCGCCCGAGGTCGAGCTGATGACGCGCGAAGGCCAGGGCCGCCACATCGTCATCCTCGTCAACCACGGCCGCACCCCGCAGCACGTCGCGCTGCCCGCGCCGATGACCGACATCCTCAGCGGCGGCACCACCGCAGCGGTCGACCTCGCGCCTGAAGGCGTCGCGGTGCTGCAACGCCCGAAGACCGGAGCCAAATGATGAAGCACACCCTCAAAAGCCTCCTGCTCGCCACCGCCTTGCTCGGCGCCGCCCCCGCCTTCGCCGAGGAGACCAGCGAGACGCGCTATCCGATGGACTTCAAGGCCGGCCCGGTCGCGCAGCAACTGCAGAAGGTCGATCGCGGCATCGCCAGCGGCCCGTTCCGCCCCAATTGGGAATCGCTGAAAGCGATCCGGACCCCCGAATGGTTTCGCGACGCCAAGTTCGGCATCTTCCTGCACTGGGGCCCCTATGCCGTGCCGGGCTTCCTGACCGAATGGTATTCGCGCAACATGTACGATTCTGGCAATGTCGCCTTCACCTATCACCGCAACGTGTTCGGGCCGCAATCGAAGGTCGGCTACAAGGACTTCATCCCCAAATTCACCGCTGAGAAGTTCGACGCGGCGCAGTGGATCGCGCTCTTCCAGCAAGCCGGCGCGCGCTACGTTTTGCCGGTCGCCGAGCATTGTGACGGCTTCGCGATGTACGACAGCCAGATGACCGACTGGAACGAGGTCAAGATGGGCCCCAGGCAGGACACCGCCGCCGCGCTGATGAAGGCCGCGCGCGCGCAGGGCCTGCACTTCGGCCTGTCGTCGCACCGCGCCGAGCATTGGTGGTGGTACGGCGTCGGCCGCGGCTATGACAGCGACGTCAACGATCCGCGTTATGCCGGTCTGTACGGCCCGGCCGCCCCGGTGCGCTTGCCGGGCGACCCCGCCCCCGGCCAGCCCAACCCGTCGCATCTCGAAAACTGGAGCGTGCCCGACAAGCAGTTCCTCTACGACTGGCTCGCGCGCACGACCGAGTTCATCGACAAATACGATCCCGAGATCGTCTATCTCGACTGGTGGACCAGTGCCCCGGCGTTCCAGCCCTACCTTCAGCGCCTCGCCGCCTATTATTACAACGTCGCGAAGAAGAAGGGCTACAGCCCCTCGATCGCGTACAAGGGCGCGCAGTTCGCACCGGGCACCGCATTGTTCGACGTCGAGCGCGGCAAGCTCGACGAATTGCGGCTCGAGCCGTGGCAGACCGACACGTCGATCTCGACCAAGAGCTGGGGCTATATCCAGGACGACGAGTATAAGACGCCCAAGGCGCTGGTGCAGGATCTGGTCGATATCGTCTCGAAGAACGGCAATCTGATGCTCAATGTCGGTCCGCGCGCCGACGGCACGATCCCCGAAGGCGCGCAAGCCGTGCTGCGCGGGATCGGCGCGTGGATGAAGGTCAATGGCGAGGCGATCTACGGCACGCGGCCGTGGAAATATTTTGGCGAAGGCCCGACCGCGACCGTTGCGGGCGAGAAGAACGAGGCGGCCAATCGCGGCTGGAAGGCAGAGGACATCCGCTTCACCACCAAGCCGGGCGTGCTGTACGCGACCGCGATGGAGCGGCCGGCGGATGGCGTGGTGCGGATGAAGACGCTGTATGCGGGATCGCCGTATCTCGATCGCAAGATCAGCGGGATCACGCTGCTCGGCGGCGGCGCTGTCACGTGGCAGCAGACCGACAAGGGGCTGGAGGCGACGCTTCCTGCCGGGGCTGATACCGGCATGCCGTATGTGCTGCGCATCGGGTTCGCACCATGATCGTGCGGGCTGCGCTGGCGGCTGCGGCACTGCTCGTGTCCGCCAGCGCGACGGCGCAATCCGCCCGAGCCCCGCACGCCCGCGCGACCAACTTTCCTGGGCTTCCCCCGGTGGCGGTCGGCACCTCCTGGTATCCCGAGCAATGGCCCGAAGAGCGCTGGGCGACCGACCTCGCGCTGATGCGCAAGGCCGGGTTCAACACCGTCCGGATCGGCGAATTCGCCTGGAGCAAGCTCGAACCGACCAAGGGAAAGTTCGACTTCACCTGGCTCGACCGCGCGATCGCCGCCGCCGCCAAACACGGCATGATGGTCGTACTCGGCACCCCGACCGCTGCCCCGCCGGCCTGGCTGACATCCACCTATCCCGACACGCTACGCGTCGACGAGGACGGCAAGCGCGCCACCCATGGCGCGCGCCGCCATTTCTCCTTCGCCAGCGCGCGCTACCGCAGCTTTGCGCGCACGATCGCCAGCGAGATGGCCAAACGCTACGGCCACGACCCGCGCGTCGTCGGCTGGCAGATCGACAATGAGATCGGCCCACCCTCGTTCGATCCCGAGGCGGTGGCGCGCTGGCACGCCTTCCTCAAAGACCGCTACGGCACGATCGACACGCTCAACGCGCGCTGGGCGACCGAATATTGGAGCCAGTTCTATAACAGCTTCGACCAGGTCCCGCTCCACGCCACCGGCCAGCAGAACCCAGCCTTGCTGCTCGACTTCAAGCATTTCACCACCGCGACCTGGACCGACTATGTCGCCAACCAGGCGCAGGCGATCCGCGCTACGGCTGACCCGCGTCAGTTCGTCACGACCAACACGATGTTCTGGAATTCAGGGTTCGATCACTTCGCGCTGCACCGCGATCTCGATCTGGCGGCGTGGGACAATTACATCCCCAACGGCCGCCCCGACTGGGTCGCCAACGGCGCCAACCACGATCTCGTACGCGGCTACAAGCAGCGTAATTTCTGGCTGATGGAGACCCAGCCCGGCCGCGTCGACTGGGTGCCGATCAACCGCGCGCTCGATCCGGGGCAGGTCCGCGAGATGGCGTGGCAAGCGATCGGCCACGGCGCCGATGCGGTCCTGTACTGGCAGTGGCGGCCGGCGCGCAACGGGCAGGAAAGCTATCACGGCTCGCTGCTCGGCCAAGACGGCAAGCCCAACCCGATCCTCGCCGAGGTGACGCAGACCGCGCACGAAATCACCGCCGCCGCGACCGCGCTGGCCGACACCGCGCCGGTCGCCAAGGTGGCGATGCTGTTCTCCTATGACAGCCGCTGGGCGATCGACTTGCAGCCGCTCAACAAGGGTTTCGATCCGGTGCGCGAATTCACCGACTTCTACCGCCCGCTGCGCGTCGCAGCGCAGGGGGTGGCGGTGCTGCCGGTCGAAGCCGATCTGTCGCATTACCCGTTGGTCGTGGCGCCCGCACTCAACGTGATGACCGCCGAGACCGCGCAGCGCCTCGCCGCTTACGCCGCGGGCGGTGGGCATCTGGTGCTCGGTCCGCGTTCGGGGATGAAGGACGATGCCAACGCCTTGTGGCCCAACCGCCAGCCCGGCCCGCTCGCCGGAGCGCTCGGCGCGCATGTCGAGCAATTCTACGCGCTCGACACACCGGTCGGCATCACCGGCGGCGTGACCGGCACCGTCTCGACCTGGGCGGAAGCGCTGCTGCCCGATGCGGCCGATACACAGGTGGTCGCGCGTTACACCGATCCGGGCGGCTGGCTCAACGGCAAGCCCGCGATCGTCACGCGGCCGATCGGCAAGGGAAGCATCACCTATGTCGGTGCCTGGCTCGATCCCGTCGCGATGCGCGGTCTCGCGACGCGCTTGCTCGATCAGGCCGGGGTCAAGCCGATCCTCGGTGCGATCGATCCCGACGTCGAAGTGAGCGCGCGGGCCGGCGCGAGGCGGTGCGTGCTGGTGCTGATCAACCATGGCACGGCGGCGCATCCCGTTGCGTTGCCGGCGGGTGCGCGCGTGGTGACCGGGTCGCTCGCCAACGGGACGCTGCAACCGCATGCTGTGGCGGTGGTGCAGACGCAAAACGAAGCGCCATGCCGCTAACCCACCCTCCTTCGTCACTCCGGGCTTGTCCCGGAGTCCACTGTGCCGCGTGTCCTGCGGCCGTAGGATACGAACCGCGGTGGACCCCGGGACAAGCCCGGGGTGACGAAAGGGGAGATCGATCGTGTTCCATGACACGCTGACGCGCACCCTCATGGCAGCCATCGCCGCCGCTCTGCTGTTCCACACCACCGCTGCGTCCGCCGCGACCACCGACTGCCCGCTGCGCGACGCGCCCTTCTCGGTCGATTCCCCGCTGCTCGACGTGCTGCTCAGCCCCGCCGCCCACGCCATCGTCGATCGCGAAACACCCACGCTGATCAATCCCCTCCCCCTACATCTGCAAAAGCTAGATGCCGCGGCTTTCGCCGCGATCCTCACGCTCAGGATAGTGGCCAAGTCAAAAGCCCTCGACCTCACCAAACTCGACGCCGCCCTGCGTGCCGAACCCGTCACCCCCGCCGACAGGCACGCCCGCTGCGCGCGCTACGACGACGATCCGCTGACTACGCTCCCCCGAGCCGGCAAGCCGGCGCTGCTGATCTTCCAGAAGATCACCGGCTTCCGCGACGGTCCCTCGGTCGACGCCGGCGAACGCGCGCTGCGCGCCATCGCCGCGCGCAAGGGCTGGACCGTCGTCGTCACCGATCGCGGCGGCGCGATGACAGCCGCGACGCTCAATCAGTTCGATGCGGTGGTGTGGAACAATGTCAGCGGCGACGTCCTCACGCTGCGCCAGCGCGCCGCGTTCCGCCAATATATTGAGCAAGGCGGCGGGTTCATCGGCATCCACGGTGCCGGCGGTGATCTTGCTTATTTCTGGGACTGGTATACCGACACATTGCTCGGCGCACGCTTCAAGGGGCATCCGACCAACCCGTCGTTCCGCGACGCGCGCGTGCAGGTGGACCGCGCCGACGGCATCACGCGCGGCCTGCCGCCGAGCTGGTCGATGAACGACGAATGGTACTCCTTCTTCGCCTCGCCGCGCGCGACCGACGCGACGGTGCTGCTGACGCTCGATGAAACGAGCTACGCACCCGTCGGCGGCGGCGCGAGCATCGCGATGGGCGATCATCCGATCGCCTGGAAGCGCTGCCTCGGCGAGGGCCGCGTCTTCTACTCGGCGATCGGCCATCGCCCGGAAACCTATGCCGACCCCAACAACCAGCGTTTCCTTGAACAGTCGATCGCATGGGCGGCGAAACGCGGCACGACGCAATGCCGGAATGGTCGCGAGGTCCCAGCGCAATAAATTCAACGCGTTACAGGGACAAATTGCGACACGCGTTGCCTCCGGCCCGTTCTTCCTATTATATCCGAACCGCCGTAGCGACACGGGGCGGAGAGCAACGACGATGGAGGGTCAGGTCAGTTTCGGCAGGTTCAGCGGGGGGACGCTGTCGAGCCACGACCAAGTGGCGCGCGCACTCGGCGTCGATATTCTCGCCGGCACCTTTCCGCCCGGGGCCAAGTTGCCGCCCGAAGCCGAAATTCTCGCGCGCTTCGGAATCTCGCGCACCGTGCTGCGCGAGGCGTTCAAGACGCTCACCGCCAAGGGCCTGATCGTGTCCAAGACGCGTGTCGGGACGACGGTGCTCGACAGCGCGCACTGGAATTTCTTCGATGCCGACATCCTCGAATGGAAGATCAGCCAGGGCTTCGACCTGGCCTTCGTGCGCGACCTCGCCGATATCCGCCGTTCGATCGAGGCGACCGGCGCCGCCTCCGCCGCCGAACGCCGCTCGAGCGCCGACATTGCCGAGATGCGCCGCTGCATCGAGCGGATGAACGCCGCGACCGCCAACGCCCATGCCTTCGCGCTCGCCGATCTCGACTTTCACAAGGCGGTCGGCCGCGCGTCGGGCAACGTACTGATCCGCTCGCTCGCGGCGGTGATCGAGACCGCATTGCTCGCGTCGTTCCGGATGAGTTCGCCGGTGCGCGAGGCCGACGAGCACGAGGCGAGTGTCGCGGGGCACCACCGCATCGTCGACGCGATCGAGGCCGGCGACGCCGAGGGTGCGGCGGCGGCGATGCGCGCGATTATCGGCCACGGCGTCGCGCGGATCGAACGCGGGATAAACGCGCCCGTCGTCTAGTTTCGAATTTCTTCGAATCGAATTGCGGCTTGTTTCGCAATTAGTACTATTATAAACCTTTTCCTCACAGGAGGCGCTGCGAATCGGCGATCCCGCGTTTGAGAGGATGAGTATGCCGGGCTTGCCCACAGCCGCGTTGTCGCGCCGTGACTTCTTCCACTGTGCCGCCTGCGCCACCGCCGTCGGATCGCTTGGCGTCGTGCCGTTCGCGCATGCCGCCACCAACGCGCTGCAGGGGAAAGAAGCGGTCCACGAATTCCCCTATGGCGCTGTCCGTCTCACCGGCGGCGTGATCAAGCAGCATTACGATCACATCCACGCGCACTATCTCGCGCTGGACAATGATCGGCTGCTGAAAGTCTTCCGCCAGAATGCCGGCCTGCCCGCGCCCGGCCCCGACATGGGCGGCTGGTACGATGCCGACGGCTTCGTCCCCGGCCTCGCCTTCGGGCAATATGTCTCCGGCCTCGCGCGCATCGCCGCCGCCACCGGCGACACCGTCGCCAAGGCCAAGGTCGCCGCACTGGTCGACGGCTTCGGCAAGGCGATGCTCGTCGCCAAGAACCCCTATGCCGGCCCCAAGGCGCAGGAGCAGTGGGCCGCCTATGTGATGGACAAGTACGTCGTCGGCCTGATCGACGCCTATCGGTTGTGCGGCGTCGAGCAGGCCAGGACGCTGCTGCCGATGATCATCGACAAGTGCATGCCGTATATCTCGCCGGTCTCGCGCGACCGGATCGGCAAGGTCGATCCGCCGTATGACGAGACCTTCGTGCTGCCCGAAAACCTGTTCCACGTCGCCGACATCACCGGCGACGACAAGTATCGCGCGATGGCGGTGCATTACATGCTCGACAAGGAGTGGTTCGACCCGCTCGCCAAGGGCCAGGACGTGCTGCCGACCAAGCACGCCTATAGTCACACGATCGCGCTAAGTTCGGGCGGCCAGGCCTATCTCCATCTCGGCGACCCGAAATATCGCAAGGCGCTGGAGAATGCCTGGACCTTCATGGAGCCGCAGCGCTTCGCCAGCGGCGGCTGGGGCCCCGAGGAGCAGTTCGTCAAGTTGCACGAGGGCCATCTCGCCGCCAGCCTGAAGGCCTCGGTCGCGCATTTCGAGACGCCGTGCGGCAGCTTTGCCGACATGAAGCTCGCGCGCTACCTGATCCGCTTCACCGGCCAGCCGGTCTATGGCGACGGGCTGGAGCGCACGCTCTACAACACGATCCTCGCCGCGCGCCTGCCCGACAGCGACGGCGATTATCCCTATTATTCGGATTACGGCGCGGCCGGCGAGAAGCGCTATTACCAGAAGAAATGGCCGTGCTGCTCGGGCACGCTGGTGCAGGCCGTCTCGGATTACGTGCTCAACCTCTATTTCCACGACGACGACGCGCTGCTGGTCAACATGTACGCCGCCTCCGAAGTGACCTGGGATCGCCCGGGCGGCGCGGTCGAAGTCGTGCAGGAAACCGATTATCCGTCGAAGAACAGCGTCCGCCTGACGGTGCGCAAGCCCGGCAACGGCGCCTTCGCGATGAAGCTGCGCATCCCGGCCTGGACGAAAGACGCAACGCTGCTGGTCAACGGAAAGCCCCAGGCGGTGACGCCCGGCACGCTGGCGGTGGTCAGCCGCCGCTGGAAGGCGGGCGACACGCTCGACCTCGTCATCCCGCAGCCGCTGCGCACCTTGCCGATCGACGATCGCAACCCGAACCTCGCCGCCGTGATGCGCGGCCCGGTGATGTATGTCGGGATCAACCCCTGGACCGGGATCGAAACGCAGACGATCGCGCTGCCGGGGACACTCGAACCGATGCCCAATAGTGACGTCGCCTACCGCACGCAGGTGGGGGCGCGGAACCTGGTGTTCATCCCGTATTTCAATGTCGATACCGAGCGTTCGACCACCTACTTCAAGATCGCCTGATGACCGAACAGCGCCTGACGGCAACCTATTGGATCGAGACCGCCTTCCCGCTCGCGCAGGCCGCGGCGACGATGGGGGGCGAGCAATCGACCGGCACCTTCGTCCGCGTCCCCGGCGAAACCGACGAACTGCGCGAGGCCCACGCCGCGCTCGTCGAGGAGATCGTCGAACTCGGCGAAGTGGCGTCCCCGTCGCTGCCGGGCTCGGGCCTGCCCAAATCGGGCGACGCCACCCGCCGCGCGGCGCGCGTCGTCCTGTCCTGGCCGATGTCGAACTTCGGCCCGTCACTGCCCAATCTGCTGGCGACGGTCGCGGGCAATCTCTCCGAGCTGAAGGCGTTTTCCGGACTCAAGCTGATCGACCTGAAGCTGCCGCCGGTGTTTCTCGATCGCTACCAGGGCCCGCAATTCGGCGTCGCCGGCACGCGGCAACTGACCGGCGTGTACGACCGCCCGATCATCGGCACGATCATCAAGCCGAGCGTCGGTCTCTCGCCCGAAGCCACCGCCGATCAGGTGCGCGGGCTGGTCGAAGCCGGTGTCGATTTCATCAAGGATGACGAACTCCAGTCGGACGGCCCACATTGCCCGTTCGACGCGCGCGTCTCGGCGGTGATGCGCGTGATCAACGACCACGCCGAGCGCACCGGCAAGAAAGTGATGTTCGCCGCCAACCTCACCGGCGAGATCGACGAGATGCTCAGCCGCCACGACCATGTCCTTGCCGAGGGCGGCACCTGCGTGATGGCGAGCATGAACTCGATCGGCCTGCCCGCGATGAAGGTGCTGCGCGCGCATTCGCAACTGCCGATCCACGGCCACCGCAACGGCTGGGGCATGTTCGGCCGCTCGCCTGCTATCGGCATGAGCTTTGTCGCCTATCAGAAACTGTGGCGCCTCGCCGGGATCGACCACACGCATGTCAACGGCATCGACAACAAGTTCTGCGAACCCAATGACAGCGTGATCGCCTCGGCGCGCGAATGCCTGACGCCGATGTTCGACGCGCCCCATCCCGGATGCGAAGTGATGCCGGTCTTTTCCTCCGGCCAATCCGCCCGCCAGGCCGCACCGACCTTCGCCGCGCTTGGCAGCGTCGACTGCATGTTCGCGGCGGGCGGCGGGATCCTCGCGCATCCCGGCGGTCCGGCGGCGGGCGTGCGCGCCTTGCGCCAGGCCTGGGATGCGGCCGTGGCTGGCGTGCCCGTCGCCGATGCGGCGCGCGATGCCCCCGAACTCGCCGCAGCATTGGGCGCATTCGCGGCGTGACGCCGCTCTACGCTTTCTACGGCGACGATTTCACGGGATCGACCGATGTCCTCGAACAGCTCGCCGAGGGCGGGGTGCCGGCCGTCTTGTTCCTGCGCACGCCCGACGCGGCGCTCCGCGCGCGCTTCGCGGACGTGCGCGCGATCGGGCTGGCGGGTGACAGTCGCAGTCGCTCGCCGGATTGGATGGACGCCAATTTGCCCGGTGCGTTTGCCGCGCTGAGCGACGGCGGACTCGTCCATTACAAGACCTGTTCGACCTTCGACAGTAGCCCGCACACCGGCTCGATCGGGCGCGCGCTGGACATTGGCGTGCGGGCGTTTGGCGGCCCGGCGGCGATCGTCGTCGGCGCCCCGCATCTGCGGCGCTACGTCGCGTTCGGCAACCTGTTCGCAGCGGCGGGCGCGGAGGTGTACCGCATTGACCGCCACCCGACGATGGCGCGCCATCCCGTCACGCCGATGCACGAGGCCGATCTTATCCGGCATTTGGCGGCACAGAGCGAGGCGCGGATCGCTTTGGTCTCGCTCGAAGATCTACACGCTGGCCGCGCCGACGCCGCCTTCGGGACGGCCGAGTCGAACTGCGACGCGGTGCTGTTCGACGGCGTGAGCTATGACGACCTCGCCGCCACCGGCGCGGTCCTGCTCGCGCATGGCGTTCGCTTCGCCGTCGGCAGCTCCGGCGTGACGCGCGCGTTGGTGCTCGCGTGGCAAGCTGCCGGGCTGATCGACGGCGCCCCGGCGCACGCGCGCGCGGCAGCGGTCGATCGCTTGCTCGTCGTTAGCGGCAGTTGCTCCCCCGTTACCGGCCGCCAGATCGCGCGCAGCATCGCCGACGGCTATGCCGCAGTGCTGGCCGACGTTCCCGCTTTGCTGCGCGGCGAGACGGCCGAAGAAGACCGCCTGGTGCGTGACGCGATCGACGCCGTGACGATCGACGGCCGCTGCACGCTCTATTCCGCCCAGGGACCGCTCGACGCCAGCGCCCCAGCCGCCGGCGAACAGCTCGGCGCAGCGCTCGGTCGCGTCGCGCACGCGGTGGTGCGTGCGACCGGATTGCGGCGCCTGCTCTTCGCCGGCGGCGACACGTCGAGCCACGGCGTCGCGCAGCTCGGCATCGACGCGCTGACCTGGGCCGCCCCGATCGAACCCGGCGCGCCACTGGTGCGCGCGCATGCGACCGACGCGGCAATCGATGGCCTCGAGCTCGTGCTCAAGGGCGGCCAGATGGGCGGCGAGGATTTCTTCGAAACGGTCCGGCGCGGCGGCTCGGATTAGCGGGTGAGCCGTTTACGTCGAACCGGCCTAACCACGCTGTCACCCTGAACTCGTTTCAGGGTCCATGCGCGGACGCCAGCCGCACGCGCGACGCTGATTGGACGCGCATGGATGCTGAAACGAGTTCAGCATGACGGGAGTGTTCGAGACGAGGGAGTCACCGCGTCTGCGCCCCGCTCTGTCCTACAAACGACACTTATGCCATTATGATCTCAAGCAACTATGAGCTTACCGGCCCAGCAAATCCGCTGTCACCTTATGGTCGAACCCCTTGGTGCAATCGACCAAAGCGAAGATCCCGGCGGCAACCAGCACCATCACTGCGACGCCCTGCAACGGCAGGCCGTAATTGCCCGTCGCCGAAACGACATATCCAAACGCCACCGAGCAGATGAACCCGCCGAGATTGCCCGCAGTGTTCATCACCCCGCTCGCCGTGCCGCCGTAGCGCCCACCGATCGCCATGCACATCGCCCAGGCGGCGGGCAGCATCAGGTCCATCACCATGAACGCTCCCCCCGCCAGCACCACGATCGCGACCTTGCCGGTGGCCAGGCTCATCGCGAACAACAGACCGGCGGTCGCAGTGAGGCACACGCCAGCGATCAGGCTGTACGCCCGCCGGATCCCGATCCGCTGCGCCAGCCGATCGCACAGCACGCCGCCCGCCAGATTTCCGACGACGCCAAGCAGGAACGGGATCGAGCCATACAAGCCCATCTCGCCGACGGTGAAGCCCGCGCCCTTGACCATCCAGGTCGGGAACCAGTTGAAGAAGAACCAGCTCCCGAACGCATAGAAGCTGTACGCCAGCGCGATCAGCCAGAGCTGCGGCAGCCCGAGCAGCTTGCGCCACGGCGTGCCGAGATGCCCGCCCGCCGCGTCGTCGCCACCGATCTCGGCGACCTCCTCCGGCGTGATGCCGGGCTGGTCCGCCGGCCGATCACGGAACCAGCCACGCCAGACGATCGCCCAGACGAAACCGAGCAGCCCCAGCGCCAGAAACACCGCGCGCCAGCCGAACGTGGCCTGCAACGGCACCAGCAGCAACGGCGCCAGCGCGCCGCCGAACCGGCTCGCCGCCCAGATCACCCCCTGCCCGCGCGCCCGTTCGCGCGCGGGCAGCCAGCGATACAGCACCCCCGACATATTGGGATACGCCCCCGCCGCCCCCAGCCCGAACAGGAAGCGCGCGCCGGTCAATTGCCAGAAGTTGCGGCAGAAGGCGGTGGCCGCGGTGAACACCGACCACCAGATCGTGATCCGCGTCAGCTCGCGCCGATAGCCCTTGGCATCGCCCATCGCGCCTGAAGGAATCTCGAACACGGCATAGGCGATGACATAAGCACCGAGAACCCAGCCCCATTGATCGGGCCGGATGCCGAGATCCTTCTGGATCGACGGCCCGGTCACCGCGATCGCCAGCCGATCGACGAAGGTGATGATCGACAGCGCCCCCAGCAACCCGAGAACGAGATGCCGCTTCTTCACTTTGCCAGCGCCGCCAGCACGTCGCGCGCATGCGCGATGCCGAGTTCTGGGCTCGCCAGCACGGGCGCAGCAACGGCACCCGCCGGCAACGCCGCCACGACGCGCGCCATCGAGGCCTGCGCCAACACGATCACGTCCATGCCTTGCATCGTCTCGGTCAGCGCCGCGCCGACTATCCGGTCATGCGTCGCCCCGTCGCCGGCCATCACCGCGGCGAACGCGCCCTCGCAAACGTGCGCGACGATCTCGACCTGCTTGCCCTGCTCGGCGGCAACGCGGCGGATCAGCTCCACTGTCGGGTCGAGCGTGGTCGACAGCGTGGCGACGACGCCGATGCGTGTGCCCGTCGCGACCGCTTTTTCTGCCATCGCGCGATCGACGCGCAGCACCGGCTGGTCATAGAGCGCCGCCGCCATGTCGACCGCCGCGCCGATCGATGAGCAGGTCACCAAGGCGACGTCGCAGCCGGCATCGAAGGTCGAGCCGACCAGATTGATCACGCGCCGCATCGTCGCCTTTTCCAGATGACCGGCGGCAATCGTGTTCTTGATCGTGCTTTCATCGACGAAGTGCAGGATGCGCACATCGGGGATCAGCCGTGCCGCGATTTCGTTGAACACCGGCACCAAAGTCGCCGAATTATGGATCAGACCTAGCGTGGCCACAGGGCATTCCTCTCGATTATATTATAGCGTGAAGCGATAGTCGCCCGAGCCAACCTCGAAGCGGACGAGGTCGCCGTGATGGCGGATATTGCGAATGTCGGGATGCGCGTCGAGCACGACGCCGTTCTCGCGCCAAGTTCTGCCGGCGGGCAATTCTACCTCGGCGATGGTATTGGGCGGAGTTGAGAGGCTCAGCCCGGTCAGGCCGCTCGCGTCACCCTCGGTTGCTGTAGCGATCGTTCCGACCACGGAATCGTAGCGCGCGGACACACGGCCGACCGCGGGCAGCCAGACCGGCCGCACTGCAATCCGCCCGAACCCCGGTGCGGCAGGCGCGATCCCGGCGAGGCGACGGTAGAAGAAGCCGACGACCGCGCCGAAGGCGTAATGATTGTAACTGTTCATCGAAAGGTCGCCTACGTCACCGTTCCAGCGTTCCCACATCGTGGTGGCGCCGGTCTCGGGCATGTAGCCCCAGCTCGGATAGGCGGTCTGCAGCAGCAGCCCCGATACTTCGTCCCACAGGCCGGCATCGGCGAGGACGTCGAGCAGATAGGGCGTGCCGAGGAAGCCGGTCGAGAGCTTCATCCCGCGCGCGCGGATGTCCGCGGCGAGCACCTGCGCGGCCGCGGCGCGCTGCGGTGCGGGCACGAGGCGCATGTGGAGCGCCAAGACCTGACTCGTTTGGCTGCCGTTGCCGGCCACACCGTCGTCGCGCACGAATTCCGCAACGAACGCGCCGCGGATCGCCATGTGCAGCGCGTCATAGCGTGCCGCATCGGCGACGCGCCCGGTCGCGCGCGCCATCGCCGCCATCAGCTCGGCGCACCAAGCCCAATAGGCGGTGGCGCACAAAACGCGCGGCGTGGTCTCGTCATCGGGCTTGATCGCATCGACCGACAGCCAGTCGCCGAGATCGAGCCCTCGATCGTTCCGCCAGACATGATCGGGGTTGCCGCGCACGACATAGGCCATCCACGCCTCCATCGCCGCCCAGTTCTCGTCGATCACCGCGGTGTCGCCATAGCGTTGCCACAGCTGCCACGGCAGGATGATCCCCGCCTCGCTCCACCCGGCCGTCACCACGTCGGGGAAGGACAAGGGTTGCGGCACGACGATCGGATAGGCGCCATCGGGCCGCTGCGCCGCGCGCGCCTCGAGCAGGAAGCGGCGAATGAAGGGGTCGACCTCCATGTTGAACGCCGCGGCATCGAGGAACACTTGGATGTCGCCCATCCATCCCATGCGCTCGTCGCGCTGCGGGCAATCGGTCGGCACGCTGAAGAAGTTCGAGCGCTGGCTCCACAAGGCGTTCTGCCAAATCGTCTGGAGCAGCGGCGCATCGAGGAAATCGATCGTGCCGGTTTCGCGGCACGCGCTGTGGACGACCACCCCCACGACCTCCTCGCGCGTGGGAATGCCGGGAAAGCCTTCGATCTCAACATAGCGAAAGCCGTGATAGGTGAAGCGCGGCTCGAACGTCTCGACGCCACCGCCGGCGAGGACGACGCTATCGGTCGCCTTGGCGAGCCGCAGGTTGCTGAGATCGGTCGTGCCGTCAGAGTTGAGCAACTCCGCGAACTTGGCGGTGATTGTGGTGCCCGCCGGCCCCTCGGCGGCGATCCGCACCCAGCCCGAGAAATTCTGCCCGAAATCAAAGACGTAGCGTCCCGCCACCGGCTCGGTGACCGCGACCGCGCACATTTCACGCGTGCGTTCGAGCGCCGGGGAGGTCTGCGCCACGACCTGCGTTGTCGGTGTCGCACCACGCTGCGCGGATGCCCAACCCGAAGCATCGAAGCCGGGCAAATCCCAGCCGGGCATCGCCAGCCGGAGATCGACCGACTCGCCGTCATAGATTTCCGACTGCACGATCTCCGACGCGGCAACGCGCCAGTCCTCGCCGGTCGTTACCCAGGCGCTGGTGCCATCGGCATAGTCGAGCCGCAATTGCGCGCGGAAGCGACGCGGAGCCGGCCCAAAGCCATAGCGCTCGATCCGCCACCCGAACGCGCTGGCGTACCAGCCGTCCGCAATGATCGCGCCGAGCGCATTCTCGCCCGGCACGATGAGATCGGTGACATCATGGACTTGATACAGAATATGGTCCTGCGCGACGGTCATTTCCGGCGCGAGGATCGCAGTCGACACCGCACGCCGGTTGATCCGCGCATCATAGGCACCGAGCGCGGTGGCGTAGAGTCGCGCCGCGACCACCGGCTGAGCAGGCGTGAAGCCAGTGCGCAACAGCGTCGCCGGCTCGGGCGGTCGCGGATCGTTGTGGACGTCCGCACCGCTTGCGACCGCAATTTGCCAGTCGCTCGCGTCGAAGCTCGCTTCGGTCCAGCCGACGGGCGGGTTCGGCGCGAACCGCCACGCCGGACCGCTGACGACCCGCTCGATCCGGCCATCGGCGTGGTGCAGCCGGATCAGCGCGGCAAAGGCGCCGCCGTCGACCGGGAAGAAGCCGACCGTATCCGCCTCGATCAGCGCGCAGATGCTGTTGCGGCCCGGCTGGACCGTACCGGCATAGGCCTCGAGCGTGCCCCAGAACGGCAGCATCGTGTCCCAGCCGAACGGACGTGGCAGATCGGATGCCACGCCGTTGACCCACACGCCACGCAGATGGTCCTTGCCCGCGATTAGGATGTCAGCCGACACAACGTCGTCCGCCGCGTCGAAATCCAGTCGGAAGGCGTGCGGGCGATCGTCGAGCGGCGTTTCGCTCCACACCCAGGCGAGCCCCGCCGCGCGGTCGGCGGCGGCGAGTGTGTCCTCGGCCACGATCCAGTCCGCGCGCCAGTCATCGTCGGCGAGGCCGGTTTCAAACCAGGTCGGCGCCGAACGCGCGATCCGCCCGTTCGTGTCGGTGACTTCGACCGACCACCAGACGCGCTGCATCGCGACGAGCGGTGGCCCGGCATAAGCGATGTCGAGTTGCGCCGAGCTGGCGATCACGCCGCTGTCGAACAGCAACGCTGCATCCGGTCTAGCGGAGCCTGTCGACGCTCTGCTCTCATCAAGCGCGCCGGTCTCAAGCGGACGGGTGCCCTTCGACAGTCTCAGGGTGAACGGGGGGGTAAGTGTACCGTCCAGCGCTTCGGCACTCGCCGCCGCGCGAACGCGATAGCTCGCCTGCTCAACGCCGCGCTCGCCGGACTCCAGCCGCCACGACAGCCGCGGCAGCGCGACTTCGGTGCCGAGCAGCTCGACAGTATATTCGGTGCGCAGGTCGACCACGCTCAGGCCCGGAGGCGCGGTCACAAGGAAATTCCCAGGCGATAGATACGGTTGGCATTGCCGGCGAACATCGCCCGACGCTCGTCGTCGCTGAAGTCGGCGACGATCGCGTTATAGGTATCGAGATGCTCATCGAACCCGCCGAACAGTTTGTCGGTCGGGAAATCGCTGGCGAACATCACGCGGTCGACCCCGAATAGGTCGATCGTCTCGAGCACGTAGCGCCGCGCCTGATCGATGCTCCACGGCCGGAAGGCAAAGCCGATCCCGGAAATCTTGACCGACACGTTGGGCAAGGCGGCAAGCGCCATCATGCCGAGCTGCCATTCGTCATGTCCGGCCTCGCCCAGCATCATCCCGGCATGATTAATGATCACCGGCGTCGTCGGCTGGGTCGCGATCGTCGCTGCAAGGCGCGGGAACTGCCCAGGATACGCCTGCAGGTCGAAGCTGAGGCCATGCTTGTGCAGCAAAGAAAACCCCGCGGTCCAGCGCTCGTCGGTGGTCAGGTCGCGCGGCGTATAGGTGCGCTGCGGATCGGGGTGCCAGTTGACGATCTGGCGGATGCCGCGGACGTTCGGGCGTGCCGCCTGCGCCGCCAGCACGCGCTTGATTTCGGGATCGTCGAGCGCGGCGAACGCGACGATGCCGTTCGGCAAGCCGCGACCGTCCGCCATCGCCTGCAGCCAGTCGGTTTCCTTCAGCGCGTCGCCCGCGTCGGCCCCGGCATCGACATGTACCACGCCGCGCACGTCCCAGCCCGATGCGTCTGCCAGATAATCATCGAGCAGATAGGTCTGCGCGATCGCCGCGACGCTGCCGTTCGGCCCGTCATCGGCGAACGGCGGCATCAGCCATGGGTAGCGGAGAGCCGCCAGATCCCACAGATGCACGTGCGCGTCGATGAAGGGCAAACGCTCGGGCATGCTAGAAGGTCGTCCGCCCGCCCGAGGTGTCGAAGGTCGAGGCAGTGGTGAAGCTGCACTCCTCGCTCGCCATGAAGCAGACCATTGCGGTCGACTCCGGGATTTCGCCCAGCCGGCCCATCGGGATCTTGCCGCGCATGTAATCGACCTGGCTCTTGGGAAGCTGGTCGAGGATCGGGCTTTCGAAGGTCGCCGGCGTCAGCGCGTTGGCGATGATCCCCTTGGTCGCCAGCTCCTTGCCGAGCGATTTGGTCAGCCCGATCACGCCGGCCTTCGATGCCGAATAGGCCGAGGCATTGGGATTGCCCTCCTTGCCCGCGACCGAGGCCATGTTGACGATCCGGCCATAGCCGTTCTCGAGCATCAGCGGCACGACCGCGCGACAACAATAGAACAAGCCGTTGAGGTTGATGTCGATCACGCGGCGCCAACTGTCGAGCGGATATTCGTGGACCGGCCCGGTCGCGCCGGTGATGCCGGCCGAGCAGACGAGGATGTCGATCTTGCCGAGCGCGGCGGCACTTTCCGCAGCAGCCGCTTCGACCGCCGCCTGATAGGAGACGTCGATTGCGACGGTATGCGTCGCGCCGACCTCGTCCTTGGCGGCGGCGACCGTTTCCGGGTTTAGATCCCATAGCGCGACCGTGCCGCCCTCGGCGACGATGCGCTTGGCGACATCCTTGCCAAGACCCGACGCACCGCCGGTGATGATCGCTGTGCGGCCAGCGAAGCGGCCCGCGTAGACGCTCACTTGCCGGCTTCCCAGGCGACGAAGTCCTGGCGTTGCGCGCCGAGCTTCTCGATGCCGAGCTCGACCACGTCGCCCGCCTTGAGATACCACGGCTCGGGCTTCTGGCCGAGGCCGACGCCCGGCGGGGTACCCGTCGTAATCACGTCGCCCGGCTCGAGCACCATGAATTGCGAGAGGTACGACACGATCTGCGCGACGGTGAAGATCATCGTCGCCGTGCCGCCGTCCTGGACGCGCTTGCCGTTGACCGAGAGCCACATCGACAGTGCCTGCGGATCGCCGACCTCGTCGGCGGTGACCAGCCATGGGCCGATCGGACCGAAGGTCGGGAAGCCCTTGCCCTTGTCCCACGTCGGCCCGCGCTCGGTCTGCCAATGGCGCTCGGACACATCGTTGATCGTGCAATAGCCCGCGACATGGTCCAGCGCGTCGGCTTCCTCCACGTAGGAGGCGCGTGTGCCGATGATCACGCCGAGCTCGACTTCCCAGTCGGTCTTCTTCGAACCGCGGGGGATCGTGACGGGGTCGTTCGGCCCCTGGATGCAGGTGATCCACTTGTTGAACACGACCGGCTCCGACGGGATCGGCAGGTTCGATTCCGCGGCGTGATCGGCATAGTTGAGGCCAATGGCGACGAACTGGCGCGTGCCGGCGACTGGCGGGCCATAACGCGGCGTGCCCTCCACCAGCGGCAGCGAGGCCGGGTCGATCGCCTTCAGGCGCGCGAGGCCCGCGGCGCCGATTTCGGCACCGGTGAGATCTGCGACATGGCCGGAGAGGTCGCGGATGCGGCCCTCGGCATCGATCAGGCCGGGCTTCTCGGCGCCCGCGGCACCATAACGACACAGTTTCATCGAAGGATCTCTCTCAATTGGAATAGGGGCGGTGCAGCGCGATCTCGTGGTTGAGCTCGACGCCGAAGCCGGGCTTGTCGAGCGCCGAGCCCTTGATCCGGCCGTTCACCGGTACCGGTTCGCCAAGCAATTGCGGCGCGAACATCGGCACGACCTCGGTCGGCCCAGGGTGCATCATCAGAAATTCGGCGAAGGGCGAATTGTGCCGCGTGATGACGAAATGATAGCTGTACACCGACGATCCGTGCGGCACGACCATCTTGCCATGCGCATCGGCGAGCGCCGAGATCTTGAGCAATTCGGTCACGCCGCCGCACCAGCCGACATCGGGCTGGATAATGTCGCAACACTCCATCTCGAGCAGCATGCGGAAGCCCCAGCGCGTCGCCTCATGCTCGCCGGTGGTGACGAGCATGCCCTTGGGCACGTTGCGCTTGAGTTCGGCATAGCCCCAGTAATCGTCGGGGCTGAGCGCTTCCTCGATCCATTTCAGGCCATGCTCCTGCGCCGCGAGCGCCAGCCTGGTCGCGTAATTGACGTCGAGCGCCATCCAGCAATCGAGCATCAGCCAGAAATCGGGCCCGACCTTCTCGCGCATGTCGGCGAGCGTGGCGATGTTCTTGTGCAGCCCCTCCTCGCCCTCGGCGGGTCCGTGGTGCAGCGCCATCTTGCCGCCGATGAAGCCCAATTCCTTGGCGATATCGGGTCGCGCGCCGGTCGCGTAGAATTGCAGCTCGTCGCGCACCGCGCCGCCAAGCATGTGATAGACCGGCTCCTGCCGCAGCTTGCCGAGCAAGTCCCACAGCGCCAAGTCGACGCCCGAGATCGCGTTGATCACCAGCCCCTTGCGGCCGTAATATTGCGTCGAGAAGTACATCTGATCCCAGATCTTCTCATACTCGGCCGGGTTGCGGCCGACGAGGAAGCGCGAAAGATGCTTCTCGACGATGTAGCAGGCGGGCTCGCCACCGGTGGTGACGGCAAAGCCGGTCGTACCGTCGTCGGCCTCGAGCTCGACCACCAACGTGCCAAGCACGTTGATGCCGAAGCTCTGCCGCGACTGGCGGTATTCGGGATAGCGGCTCATCGGCGTGGCGATGTGATCGTCGATCCAATGACCTTCGCCCTGGTCGTGATAATCGGCGCCACCGCCGCGAACCATGAAAGCCCGGACATGTTTAATCTTGGGCAAGCCCACGCATCTCTCTCCTTGAGCTGCGTGTATTATATGACAAATTGGCTGCGTCAATCTTTGCATGGAGTCGATCGGTTAAATCGTGCCTGCCAGTTCGGCTGGCATCGGCCCGCCGGTGGCCCAGTCGATCAATTCGATCGTGTGGACGACGGGGGTGCCGCTGCGCTGCGCGATCTGCACCGCGCAGCCGATATTGCCGGTGCCGATGACGTCGGCACCAAGCCGCGCGATGTTGGCAACTTTGCGATCGCCGAGCTGCGCCGCAATCTCGGGCTGAAGGATGTTGTAGGTCCCGGCCGAGCCGCAGCACAGATGCGCCTCGATCGGTGTGCGCACGATAAAGCCCGCGGCGGCGAGCAGGCGCTTGGGCGCCTCGTTCACCTTCTGCCCGTGCTGTAGCGAACAAGCGGCGTGATAGGCGACGGTAAGACCATGCCCGTCGCCGAGCGGCAGGTTGCCATCGATCAGCACTTCGGAAATGTCGCGCGCGAGCGCCGAAACGCGCGCCGCCTTGGCGGCATAGGCCGGATCGTCGCGCAGCAAGAACCCGTAATCCTTGATCGTCGTGCCACAGCCCGAGGCGGTGACCACGATCGCGGCGAGGCCATCCTGCTCGATCTCGCGCGTCCAGGCATCGACGTTGCGCCGGGCAGCGTCGCGGCTTTCATTTTCGCGCCCCATGTGGTGGACTAGGGCGCCGCAGCACTGCTCGCCCGCTGCAAACACTGCGTCATACCCGGCGCGGTTGAGCACACGCACCGCGGCAGCGCGATATTGCGGGCGCAGCACCGGCTCGGCGCACCCCTGCAACAGTATGACGCGCCCCCGCCTGCCGGCAACCGATGATGATAGCGCGGGTGCCTTGGCGGGAATGCTCGCGGGTGCCATCCGCAGCATTGCCGCAAACGGTCTCAGCGAAGCGAAGCGATCGACCAGCGGCACGAACGGCCGCACGAGCCGTGCAAGTCTAAGTGCCGCGCGAAAGCGCCCGGGATGCGGCAGCACCAGTGCCAGCAGCCACCGCACCAGCCGCTGGTGCCACGGACGATCAAAGCGCTCCTGAATATAGGCCCGCGCATGGTCGACCAGGTGCATATAGTTTACGCCTGACGGGCACGTCGTCATGCACGCGAGGCACGAGAGGCAGCGATCGACATGCTTGACGACTTCGGCACTCGGCGTGCGATCGTTCTCGAGCATGTCCTTCATCATGTAGATCCGCCCGCGCGGGCTATCGAGCTCGTCGCCGAGCAAGACATAGGTCGGGCAGGTCGCCGTACAGTAGCCGCAATGCACGCATTTGCGGATCACGCTTTCGGACGACGCCATCGCGGGGTCAGCGAGCTGATCGGGAGTAAAGTGCGTCTGCATGGCGCTAAAACCGTCCCGTCTCGAATACGCCGGCCGGATCGAACGCGCGTCGCACGCGCGTTTCTAGCGCGGTAAGCGCGGGCGACCGCGGGTGAAACGCGGACACTGCGCCGCGAAGCGCGGTATCGCCGCGCACCAGCATCGCATGGCCGCCGCCCGCTTCCGCAACACGGCGGATATCGGCCGGGTCCGAGTCGCTCGCCAGCCACAGCAGACCGCCGGCCCAATCGAGTAGCCACGCTGCACCGGGCAGCGCGATGATCACGCCAGGCGCCTTGCTCGGCGCGACGACGATCCGCCACAAGATCGGCGCCGACGCAAGCGGGCGAACGTGGCGCACCGCATCCCACAGCGCATCGCCTTCGTCGTCATCGATCGGTTCGAGCGCCGCCAGTGCATCGCGCGCCAACATCGCGCGCCGCGCGGCAACCGACGGCGCGAAACCGTCGAGCCGTAGCGCGGTGACCGGCTCGCCGTGCCATGCCAGATGCGCCGCCGCGGAAAGCTCGGCGGGGGTGCCGAGCGCACTCGCCATCACCGCCACCGCGGCTGCAGGGTCCAGCCCGCGCAGCAACAACGTTTGTTGCAATTGGGGGCGTGGTACTACCTTCAATGTCACCTCGGTCAGGGCAGCGAGACGTCCCCAGCTTCCCGCCATCAACTTGGACAGATCGAAGCCGGTGACGTTCTTGACGACCTTGCCGCCCGCGACGAAGCGCTCGCCGCGCCCGGACACCGCCTCGAATCCGAGCAGATGGTCGCGCACCCCGCCGCGCGTCAGCCGCAGCGGCCCGGCCATGCCGGCCGCGATCACGCCGCCGATGGTGGTGCCGAGCCCTTCGGGATCGAACGCCAGCATCTGGTTCTCCGCGGCGACCAGCGCCTGCACTTCGGCGAGCGGGGTTCCCGCGCGCACGGTGAGCACTAACTCGGGCGGATCGTAATCGACCACGCCCGAAAAGCCGCGCATATCGACTACGGTCACGTCCGGTGTCGGCGCGCCGATCGCATCCTTGCTGCCACCACCGCGCAAGCACAGCCGATCGTCCTTCCCGGCAAATGCGGCCACGAGGTCGCACAGCTCGCCGATATCGGTCGGCCGCAGCATCACGCTCATAGTCGCGGCAGATCGGGAAATGGAAGCTTGCCGCCGTGCACGTGCATCTGCCCCAGCTCGGCGCAGCGATGCAGCGTCGGGAAGACCTTGCCGGGGTTGAGCAACGCCGCCGGGTCGAAGGCATGCTTCAACTCGACCTGCTGCGCGAGATCGATCGCCGAGAACATTGCCGGCATCAGGTCGCGCTTTTCAACTCCGACGCCATGCTCGCCGGTCAACACCCCGCCGACTTCGACACACAGCCGCAGGATATCCGCCCCGAACGCTTCGGCCAGCTCGAGCTGCCCGGGCACATTCGCGTCGTACAGCACCATCGGATGAAGGTTGCCGTCGCCGGCATGGAAGACGTTGATCACGCCCAGCCCGTATTGCTCGGATAGCAGCTTCATTCGCGCCAGCACATCGGGCAGCCGCCGCCGTGGGATCGTGCCGTCCATGCAGAAATAGTCGGGCGAAATCCGCCCCGCCGCCGGGAACGCCGCCTTGCGCCCGGCCCAGAAGGCGATGCGCTCGGTATCGTCGCTCGAGGCGCGGATCGAGGATGCGCCGTTCGCCTCCGCGATCCGCGCGACCGCCTCGATCAGATGCGCGCATTCCGCCGCCGGACCGTCGAGCTCGACGATCAGCAACGCCTCGACATCGAGCGGATAGCCGACATTTACGAACGCCTCGGCAGCGTGGATCGCGGCGCGGTCCATCATCTCCATCCCCGCCGGGATGATGCCCGCCGCGATTACCTCACCGACGCAGCGCCCGGCGCCTTCCAGCTCGGGAAAGCCGATCAGCAGCGCCCGCGCCGTCTCGGGCCGCGGCAGGATGCGAACGGTGACTTCGGTCACCACGCCGAGCAGCCCTTCCGACCCGACTACCAGCCCGAGCAGATCGAGCCCGGCGCTCTCGAGCCCCTGCCCGCCAAGCCGCAGCACCTCGCCGTCGATCGTCACCAGCTCGACGCCGAGCACGTTGTTGGTGGTCACCCCGTATTTGAGGCAATGCACCCCGCCCGAATTCTCCGCGACATTGCCGCCGATCGTGCAGGCGATCTGGCTCGACGGGTCAGGTGCGTAATAGAAGCCTTCATCCTCGACAGCGCGGGAAATCGCGAGGTTGGTGACGCCGGGCTGCACGATAGCGATGCGATCGGCATAATCGACATGGAGGATGCGGTTGAACTTCGCCATGCCGAGCAGCACGCCGTCGGCGAGCGGCAGCGCGCCGCCCGACAGCGACGTTCCCGCGCCGCGCGGCACGACCTTGACGGCATGGTCGCGGCACCAGCGCAGCACCGCCGCGACCTGCGCGACGGTCTCAGGCAGCACCACAACCAACGGTGGCTGGCGATAGGCGGTGAGCCCGTCGGTCTCATACGGCCGTAGCCCGTCGGCATGGTCGATCACGCCTTCGCCAGGCACGATCGCGCGCATCGCCGCGACGATCTCGGCGCGCCGCGCCAGCACCCCCGCGTCGGGCTCGGGCATGCAGAGCGACATTATTGCAGGTTCACGTACATCCCGCCGTCGACCAGCAACGCTGCGCCGGTGACATAGGCCGCCATGTCTGATGCGAGAAACACGATCGGCCCCGCGAGATCTTCAGGCACGCCGAGCCGACCGAGCGGGACGCGCGTTTCCATGTACTTGCGCTTCTCGGGGTCGGCGAGATCGTCCTTGTTGATCTCGGTAAGGATCGTGCCCGGTAACACGCTGTTGCAGCGGATGCCGTGCCGGCCAAGCGCGATCGCCGCCGATTGCATCAGCGAATGCACACCCGCCTTGGTTGGGGTGTAATGCGTCTGGAACTCGCCGCCGACCAGCGCCGAGATCGACGACACCGCGACGATCGCTCCGCCATGCCCCTGTTCAACCATCTGCCGCGCCGCCGCCTGGCACATGAAATAGGCGCCGTGCATGTTGACCTGCTGGGTGCGCTCGAACACATCGACCGGCATGTCGAGAAAGGCGTGGAACGGGCAGATGCCGGCGTTCGACACCAGCACGTCGACCTTTCCGAGCCGCTCGAGCGCCTGCGCGACGAACTCGGTCGCCGTCGCCGGCAAGGCCACGTCGCCCTTGAGCGCGAAGCCACGCTGCCCGAGCGCCTCAATCTCGGCGACGCAGCTCTCGGCATCCTCGTCGCGCGTATAATAGTTGATCGCGACATCGGCGCCGTGCAGCGCGGCGCCGATCGCCGCCGCGCGGCCGATCCCGGTCGATCCGCCGGTGACCAGCACCGTCTTGCCTTCGAGCAGCTTCATCATCGTCCTTCGTTCGGAACGAGGATCGAGCGGCCGATCGCGCCGATCCGGTTGACCCCGGTCAGCGTCATCGCGACCGTCATTTCCTTGGCGATCAGCTCGAGCAGCTGCGTCACCCCGCCCTCGCCCGCCGCCGCCATCGCATAGACCCACGCCCGCCCCAGCAGCACGCCCTGCGCGCCGAGCGCCAGCATCCGCACGACGTCGAGCCCATTGCGCACCCCGCCATCGACCAGCACGGTCAGGGCATCGCCGACCGCGTCCGCGATCGCCGGCAGCGCACGCGCGGTCGACAGCACGCCATCGAGTTGCCGCCCGCCATGGTTCGAAACGACGATGCCGTTCGCGCCGATCGCCGCCGCCTCGCGCGCATCTTCGGGGTCGAGAATGCCCTTGAGGATCAGCGGTCCGTCCCATTCGGCGCGGATCCATTCGAGTTCGCGCCACTGGATCGACGGGTCGAAATTGCTGCCGAGCCAGCCCATGTAGTCATTGAGCCCGCTGTCCTTGCCCAGAACCGGCGCAAGATTGCCCAGCGTATGTGGCCGCCCACGCACCCCCACGTCCCAAGCCCAGCGAGGATGCGTCATCGCCTGCACCATCCGCCGGAACGGTGCATGCGGCCCCGACATGCCCGAATGCGCATCGCGGTAGCGCGCGCCGGGCACGGGCATGTCGACGGTGAAGATCAGCGCTTCGGCGCCCGACGCTTTCGCGGTCGCGATCAGATCCTTCATGAAGGCGCGGTCGCGGATCACGTAGAGCTGGAACCAGAAGGGGTCGGCGACCTCGGCGACTTCCTCGATTCCGCAGATCGAGACGGTCGACAGGCACATCGGCACCCCCGCCTTCGCCGCCGCACGCGCGGCCAGCACTTCGCCGCGCCGCGCATACATGCCGCTAATTCCGACCGGGCCGAGCCCGACCGGCAGGCTGAGCTTCCGCCCGAACAACGTCGTGCTCAGGTCGATCGTCGCGACGTCTTTCAGCACCCGCTGGCGTAGCGCGATGCCGGCGAGATCGCTAACGTTGCGGCGCAGCGTCTCCTCGGCATAGGCGCCACCATCGGCATAATCGAATAGGAAGCGCGGCAAGCGGCGCCGCGCCGCCTCACGGAAATCGGCGGCAGAGGAAATAATCATACTATTGCTCTACCGCCGATCGATCCGCGCGTCACCCGTCAATAGGAGGTGAATAAAGCTTCGCGCGCGAGCCGCATCGTCGCCACCGCATCCTGCCGATCCTGCGCGGCCTGCATCGCGTCGAAATCGAGCTTGTCGAGCGCGCGTTCGCACATCTTGAGGAAGTCGATCGCGGCATTTGCCGCCTGAACGCTGTCCTCGCGGAACGGGAACTGGTCGAGCTGCCACACGCCCTCCCACTTGTTCTTGCGCAAAGTATAGAAGAATTCGAACAGCTCGATCGGGTGGACCGACCCGGCGATAAGATCGTCGTCCCAGCCCCGCAGATTGTCGTTCACGTCCATCCCGAACAGCCGACCATGATCGATCGCGAGCTGCGCCGCATCGGCTGGCGATTCGCCGCCATAGAGCGAATGGCCGAAGTCGAGCAGGATGCCGACATTGGGCAGTCCGATCTTCTCGATCCCGAGCAAGGTGCGCGCGACGCTGTCATAGCTCATATGCACGCGCGGCTCACGCGGCTTGTATTCGATGACGAACTTGAGGTCGGGGTTCTGGCTCGCCAGCTCGCCGACGCCGTCCATGCTCGCCTGCCACAATTTCCTGTGATCGACCTGGAACGGATAGTCCCAGCCGTCCTGCCCCGGCCACAGTTTGACGTAATCCGCGCCGAAATGGCGCACGACGCGGGCGGCATCGTTGCACATCTCGTTGGCGAGGCGGCGGATGCCGGGATCGGGGTTGGTGAAAGCGCCCTTGGCGAACTGGCGCGTGTAGATTTCCGGCGTGATGCCGATCACCGAGAGGTTGTTGCGCGTCAGCGCCGCGCTCACCGCGTCGAGCGAGAGGTCGGGATCGACGAAGGGATAGTTGATGTCGACCACCGACAGATCGTCGACCGTGCCGGCGAGGTCGATCATCTCGATCAGGCTGCGCGGCGGGCCGTAGCCGTCGGTGGCATAGCGATCGACGAAGGTCGCGAAATGCCAGATGCCTGCGCCGAATTTTTGCGTGCTCATGCGTATATCCTCATCCGAATGGTAAAGCGCAGCGGCTCGAGCGGCCGTTTCTGCTAGGCGACGATCACCTTGACCCCGGCCGCTTCGATCGCGGCGTGATGCGCGGCGCTGATGCCGTCGTCGGTCACCAGCGTGTTGATCAGGTTGAGCCCGCCCAATGACGAGAAGGAGCGCACCCCGATCTTGCTCGAATCGGCGACGAGGATGACGGTGTCGGCCGCGGCGATCATCGCGCGCTTGACCGAAATGTCCGACAGCGCCGGGAAGGTGAGGCCGGCATCGACGTCGATCGCCGCGGTCGCCAGGAACAGCGTCTGTGCGAACAGGCCCGCGAAATAATCGGCCGAGCGCTCCCCGCTCAAGGACAGCGTCGGCGCCTTGAAGTGCCCGCCGGTCATGTGCACCTCGAACCCCGAGGTCGCGCCGAGCATCAGCGCGATGTTGAGCGCGTTGGTGATCACCGTCATGTCGCGATGCTGCAGCAGGTTCGCTGCGACCTCGGTGGTGGTCGATCCCGAATCAAAAATCAGCGTCTCGCCATTGCCGACCAGCGTCGCCGCGGCGCGCCCGATGCGCTGCTTGGCGGCGAGGTTTTCCTGGTGCTGCAACGCCATCGATCGCACCTGGTGCGGCACCGACTTGAGGAACGCGCCGCCATGCTCGCGTTCGATATGGCCATCGGCCTCGAGCCGTTCGAGGTCCTGCCGCACCGTCACTTCGGACACTTCGAACGCCTCGGCGAGCGTGCGCACACGCGCGCTGCCTTCTTCCTGCAGCCATTCGAGAATCTTCGCGCGGCGCGTCTCGCCGAGCAGCTTGGGGCGGCCGATGAAGCTCATCGCCGATGGCTCGGGCATCGCGGCACCCCGCTGGCGAGAAGGCAACGGGGCGAAATGGATCGGCACGTTTCAAACACTTAGCGTCTCCCTCCCCTATTGTCGGCCGGAGCGCCAAGGCTGGCGATGCCGAGACAGCAATCTAGCGGGGCTCACAACGCCCTGTCAATTTTTGCGCGGTACTTTCGAAATGAAGATATTCGAAAGTCGATCGCTTGCGTTTGTTCCGCCATTCGCTTATGAAAATTTTAGGAGAGCAAAAAGCATGTCGAGTTCAGTGGAATCGCGCGCCGAGAATGCGCCACAGCCAGATCGGGCTGTCCGCATCGCGCACGTCCGCGAACGCGCCAATTGGATGCGCCGCCGCCTGCTGAAAATGATCTTCGACGCAGGTCAAGGCCATCCCGGCGGTGACCTGTCGGCAAGCGATATCGTTGCGACCCTGTATTTCGACATTCTTCGAATTGATCCCAAAAATCCCGCCGCCCCGGACCGCGACCGCTTCGTGTTGAGCAAGGGGCATTGCACTGGCGCGCTCTACTCGGCGCTGGCGGGCGCGGGCTTCTTCCCCGAAGCCGAACTCGACACCTATCTCAAGCCCGAATCGCGGCTCAACGGTCACCCCAACCGCACGTATCTGCCGGGGATCGAGACCAACACTGGGCCGCTCGGCCACGGCTTCCCAGTCGCGACCGGCATCGCCACCGCCGGACAGATCGACCAGGCCGGCTACCGGGTGTTCGTGCTCACCGGCGACGGCGAGCTACAGGAAGGCAGCATGTGGGAAGCGGCTATGTTCGCCGGCCACCGCGGCCTCGGCAACCTGACGCTGATCGTCGACCGCAACCGGCTCCAGCAGGGCGCCGGCACCGAGGACACAAATGCGCTCGAACCGCTCGCCGACAAATGGCGCGCGTTCGGTTGGGAGGTGGTCGAGCTCGACGGCCATGACGTCGGCGCGCTGATCGACGCTTTCGATGCGGCAGCCGAACCGCGCAACAAACCTCGCTGCATCATTGCCAACACCTTCAAGGGCAATGGTGTGAGCTACATGCACGACAACGCCGCCTGGCATCACGGCGTGCCCAACGCCGATCAATATGCGCTCGCGCTCAGCGAACTCGAAGCGGAGATGGCGGCATGAGCGCGGCTGCTGCCCCATCGGGCCTGTTCGACTGCCGCGACGCCTATGTCCGCACGCTCGAAGAGCTCGCCGCTGCCGACGATCGCATCGTCGCGGTGTGCAACGACTCCGTTGGCTCGTCCAAACTCGGCGCCTTCCGCACCCGTTTTCCGACCAGGCTGGTCAACGTCGGCATCGCCGAGCAGAACATGGTCGGCGTCGGCGCCGGGCTCGCCAATGGCGGCAAAATTCCGTTCGTCAGCGGCGCCGCCTGCTTCCTTACCGCGCGTGCGATGGAGCAAATTAAGGTCGACTGCGCCTATAGCCAGGCCAACGTGAAGCTCTGCGGCATTTCCAGCGGCGTCGCGTACGGCGAGCTCGGCGCCACGCATCACAGCATCGAGGACGTCGCCTGGCTGCGCGCGATCGACAAGCTGACCGTGATCGTCCCCGCCGACCCATGGCAGACCGCCGAGGCGATCAAGGCCGCCGCTGAATTCGACGGCCCGGTGTACATACGCCTCAGCCGCATGCCCGTCCCCGCGCTGACCCGCACCGATCCGGTATTCCGCATCGGCCAGGCCGAAGTGCTGCGCGACGGGCACGACCTCGCGATCATCGCCAACGGCACCACGGTGCACCACGCGATCGCTGCGGCCGAGACGCTGGCGAGCGAAGGCGTGTCGGTCCGCGTCGTCAACATGGCGACGGTCGCGCCGGTCGACGGCGAGGCGATCGCCGCCGCCGCCGGCACCGGCGCGATCGTCACGGTCGAGGAGGGCTTGTCCCGGGGCGGCCTCGGCGGCGCGGTCGCCGAATTCTGCGCGGCAAATGCGCCGGTGCGGATGCGGATGCTCGGCTTCCCCGGCTTCGCGCCGACTGGCTCCGCGGCATGGCTGATGGAGCATTTCGGCCTGACTGCGCCCGGCATCACACTCGCAGCGCGCGAACTGCTCGGCGTCGTGCGCGGCTGATGACGCGCATGGCCATCCTCGCCCTCGATCAGGGGACCAGCAACAGCAAGGCTCTGCTCGTTGCTCCGGATGGCACCGTCCTGGCGTCGCGCGCGCGTTCGATGCGCGTCGATCACCCGAAACCCGGCTGGGCCGAACAATCCGCGCTCGATATCCGGGACACGATCGTCGGCCTGATCGACGAAGTGGTCGCAGCCGCCCCCGACGTCAGCGTCGCCGCGGTTGCGATTGCGAACCAGCGCGAGACAGTCGTGCTATGGGATGCCGACACCGGGCTCCCGCTCGGCCCGGCGGTGATCTGGCAATGCGGACGCTCGGCCGAGCGCTGCGCCGCACTGCGCGAAGCCGGCCATGCCGACGACATTTTCGCGCGCAGCGGCCTCGCGCTCGACCCGATGTTTTCGGCCGGCAAGCTCGCCTGGCTGCTCAACTCGGTACCCGGCGCGCGCGACCGCGCAGCGGCCGGCACACTGCGCGCCGGAACGATCGATAGCTGGTTGGTGTGGCAGCTCACCGCTGGCGCGATCCATGCGACCGAGCCAGGCAATGCCGCGCGCACACAGCTCTTCAACCTCGACACGCTTTCCTGGGACGCCGAACTCGCGCGCCTGTTCGACGTGCCGCTCGCCATCCTCCCTAAAATTCAGCCGTCCGACAGCCACTTCGGCAGCGTCGCGCCCGGCCTGACCGCCTTGCCCGACGCCACCCCGATCCACGCCGTGCTCGGCGATAGCCACGCCGCGCTGTTCGAGCACATCGCCGCTAGCGGTGCGCAGGTTAAGGCGACGATGGGCACCGGCAGCTCGGTGATGGCCGCGACCGACCGCCGCATCCATTCCACCCACGGCCTGTCGAGCACTATCGGCTGGAGCCGCGGCGACATCGCGCAGCATGCGATCGAAGGTAATATCATGGTCTCGGGCCAGGCCGCCGCCTTCGCCACCGAACTGCTCGGACTTACCGACGAGACCGCGCTGACCGATCTCGCCGCCACCGTCGACGACAGCGCCGGCGTCGTGTTCGTACCCGCGCTCGCCGGCCTCGGCGCACCACATTGGTGCAGCGACGCGCGCGGCACGATCTCGGGCCTCACCCTCGCCACCCGCCCCGCCCACGTCGCGCGCGCCACGTTCGAGGCGATCGCGTTGCAGATCGGCGATGTCCTCGTTGCGATCGAGGCTGATCTCGGCCGGCCCTTTGGCGAAATGTCGGTCGACGGCGGCGCCGCGCGCAACGATCTGCTCGCGCAACTGCTCGCCGATCTGCTCGACCGCCGCATCGTCCGTCCGCGCGTTGCCGAGGCGAGCGCACTCGGCGCCGCACGGCTAGCCGCCGAAGCGCTCGGCCTGACGCGTACCGACACCGCGCCGGCCCCCGCCGACAGTTTTCATCCGAGCCTTTCCGCCGCCCGCCGCAAGGCGATCCACCATCACTGGCAGAGCGCCATCACGCGCGCCCTACGCCCCGAACCGGTGCCCTCGGCACCCGAATAAAGACCCAAGGGGGACGCCACGATCCCCCGGACCCCGCCGCCCTAAGCAAGCAGCGGTGTCTCGAACCAGAAACGTAACAGGGAGAAGATCAATGACCATATCCGACACTACCCCTCCATCCGCGCAGCACGCGCTCAAGCGCCTGCTCCTTACCGGCGCGAGTGCGTTCACCGTCTTCGCCGCGATGCCGGCGTTCGCGCAGAGCCAGCCGATCGAATCCCTGCCGCCGTCGCAGCCTGCCGCCTCGATACCCGCGAGCGAGCCGTCGCCCGCCGACGCTACGTCGCAGGACATCGTCGTCACCGGCAGCCGCATCGCCAGCCCGACGCTGAAGTCGCCGAGCCCGCTGCAGGTCATCACCGCCGAGGATATCCAGCGCCAGGGCACCACCAACGTGCAGGACATCCTGCAGAACAATCCGGCGATCGGAGCGCCCGGGCGCAGCCGCAACACTGGCGGTAACGATACCGACCCCGGTCTCGCCACGCTCAACCTGCGCAACCTCGGCCCCGATCGCACGCTCGTGCTGATCGACGGCCGCCGCACCGTGGCGGGCGTTCCCGGCACCGCACAGGTCGACGTCTCGATGATCCCGCCGTCCTTCGTCGAGCGCGTCGACGTGCTGACCGGCGGCGCTTCGGCCGTCTATGGCTCGGACGCGATCGCGGGTGTCGTCAACTTCATCTACAAGAAGCATTTCAAGGGCTTCCAGGCCAATGTTCAGGAAGGCATTTCGGGCAAGGGCGACGACGCCGAGACCGATGCCAACATGACCTTCGGTTCGGACTTCGCCGGGGGCCGCGGCAATTTCATGGGCTACGTCGGCTATAACCAGGCCAGCGCGGTGTATTCGGCCGCCCGCGCGTTCAGCGCGACCCAAGTCACCAGCCTTGGCTCTACCGAGCGCAAGGCCGGAGCGTCAGACCTGAACCTCCAGGCAGCGAAAGACCTGTTCCTCCCGACCAACTCGCTATCGAGCGTCGGGCCGGGCGGCATCTTCGTGATCGGCGCGAATTCGAACCAGATCATCAATCCGGACGGGACGTTCCGCGCTTTCAATTCCGTCCGGGACGGCTTCAACCCCGGTTTGTACGGCCAGATCGCATCGCCGACCAAGCGCATCACCGTCGCCGAGCGCGCCAATTTCGACGTGACCGACAAGCTCAACGTGTTCCTTGAGACGACCTATTCGAACGTCCGCACCAACGGCGAACGCGAGGCCTCGCCGCTGCGCACCGACAGCGCACTCGGCGCCTTCTCGGGCACCGGCGGCTTCTATCCAATCCAGTTCGCCGTACAGAATCCGACTAGCGGCGCGACCGTCATCCTCAACAATCCGCTGGTGCCCGCCGCGGTGCTGGCGGCCGCGACCAACCGGTCGGCCAACGACCTTATCAATTCGAAGGACCTCAGCTTCCTGGTGCGCACCACAGCCTTCCCGCCGGGCACCCGCAAAACCCCGACCGAACGCGACAACTTCCGTATCGCGCTCGGCGGCAGCTTGGATTTGGGACATAGCTGGAAGCTCGATGGGTATTACCAGTACAGCTACACCAAGCAACATCAGGAACAGCAGGGCTTGGCGAACCTCTACAACGTTGCCAACGCGCTGCAGGTCGTCACCGACGTGTTCGACGTCAACAAGAACGGCAACACCACCGAGGCGATCTGCGTCGATGCCGCGGCACGCGCCGCGGGTTGCGTCCCGCTCAACATCTATGGCCTGAACGCCGACGGCTCGAGCAAGATATCGCAGGCAGCGATCAACTATGTGATCACCAATTCGGTGCGCGATTCGAAGCAGGAGATGCAGGTCGGCTCGGTCAATCTGTCGGGCACGCTGTTTAACCTGCCGGCCGGCCCGCTGCAGGTTTCGGTCGGCGGTGAATACCGCACCGAGTCGAGCCGCGACATTTTCGATCCGCTGACCAACCAAGCGAAGAACGGCTATGTCCAGTTGCTCAACACCGCGGGCCGCTTCGACGTCAAGGAAGCTTACGGCGAGGTCGTGGTGCCCGTGCTCCACAACCTGCCGCTGGTCGAAAGCCTGACGCTTCGCGGCGCGTATCGCCTGTCCGATTATTCGACGGTCGGCCGCTTCTCGGCATGGAACGTGGGCGGCGAATGGGCCCCAGTCCCTGACGTTCGCTTCCGCGCGGTCTATGCGCACGCGGTGCGCGCACCCAATATCGGCGAATTGTTCGCCGCATCGGCCGCGGGCATCGTCACAATCGTCGATCCGTGCCAGGGTGTCACGCTGACATCGACCGGGTCGACCTCGGTAAATTGCCGCGCAAACCCGGCGATCCTGGCGAACATCAACGCCAACGGATCGTTCTCGCTCGTCACGTCCGATCTGAACGGCGTAGGCGGCGTCACCTCGGCCAACCCCAACATCAAGCAGGAAACCGGCAAGACCTTCACCGCCGGGGTGGTGATCAACCCGCGCTCGATCAATGCGCTGCGTAACCTCACGCTCACCGCGGACTATTTCGACATCAAGCTGGAAGGCGCGATCAGCCGGCTTGCGACGACCACCGTGCTCAACAAATGCTATGTTCAGGGTCTGGCCGATTTCTGCCAGTTCGTCACGCGGCGCTCGCAGCCTTCGGGAGCGTACAGCATCGGCTCGGTCGAGCAGATCGTACGCGGCTTGGTAAACAGCGGTGGCGCCTTCACGCGCGGACTCGATTTCACTCTGAACTATCGTCACGGGCTCGCCGGCGGGACCGCCTCGATCAGCGCGAGCTGGACGCATCTGCTCAAGAACGGCGTGGTTCCGCTGACGGGCGATGCCTATGACAATACGAAGGGCGAGCTCGGCACACCGACCGACAAGGCCAATGTGAGCCTCGACTGGGGCAACAAGGTGGTCGGGTTGACGATCAATGCCGATTATCTTGGGCCGCAGATGCTCGATTACGAGAACTTCCAGACCACCTATGTGCTTGCGGACGGGTCGCTGCCCGATCGCAGCCTCTTCACGATCAAGTCGACGATCTACACCGATGCGCAATTGCGCTTCACCGGCGTGAAGGGCTTCGAATTCTATCTTGGCGCCAAAAACCTGTTCGATGTCGCCTATCCCGGCCTGTACGGCGGCGTCGGAGGTTTCAACGCTTCGTCGATCTATGATCCGATCGGTCGCCGCTTTTACGCAGGCGTGCGCGTGAAAATGTAGTGGATCCCTCCCCTGGGTGACCTTGAGGGAGCCGTCGTCCGACGGCTCCCTTTTTTTCGCACTCACCTGCCTTCGGGGAGGAGAGACGCAGCCGTCAGCGCTCGACCCGTACCAGATATTGCGTCGTTGCGGGCGTGCCGATCGGCAGCTCCCAGCCGGGCTCGATCATCTTGGCCGCAATCTCTTTGCCGATCGGGCGCGCCGCGCCGTCGAGCGGCTGCGCAAACACCCCGATAGCGCCTTCCAGAGCCTTGAGCGTGACATAGCCGGTGATGGGTTCGATCAGCGTCGGCGCCGTCCCCCACACGGCGAGATTGGCGCCGCGTTCGTCCCATTTCTGGCCGGTATTCTCGACCCGCCCCGTCGTGGTCAGCAGGATGCGGTTCGACAGGCTGATCGGCTTGCCGTCGAGCGATGACAGCGTAATCACCGCGAACCGGTTGCTGATCTCGGCGGACAGGTTGCCCGTTTCGACCTTGGCATTCGCACTGATGAAGCCGACCAGCGCCTGGCTGCGCGGTGTATCGACGCTGACCAGCCCGTCCTTGCCGTCATCGGTGCGCCAGTTGAGCTCGCCGGTGTCCGACGTGATCGGGTTCATCACCCCGAGCGGCGCCGGCAAGCTCGGTTTGCAATCGAGACAGGACACGCGCGAGCTATGGACGAGCGGGATGCGCACGTCGAAGCCCCGCGTGTAATACGGCATTTCGCCGCGCGGCAGCCGCGCCGCCTCGCTGATCTGGTCGGTCGAATAGGAGCGCGTCAGCATCGTCTTCGCCGCCGCGACGTCGCCGCGCAGGAACATCATCGCGCCGACCGGCATCTGCGCCATTTTGGCCGGATCGAGCGTGATGTCGAAGTGATCGGTGATCATCGGCGTCCACTGTCCGGCGACCTTGGTCTCGAACGTGTAGAAGAAGATCCCGTCCCAGTCCTGCAACGCGGCGTAGGACGCGAGGATCGGAATCATCTCTGCACCGTAATCGCTCGGGAACGGCTCGTTGACCTCGCTGACGGTGAACGGCTTGCTGGCATAGGCGCTGCGCGCGAGTTTCAGGATCGTCGCGCGCTCGGGGAAATTGACCATCGGATCGTTGCGATGGCCGTAGATCGCCGGGTGCTCCCAATAGACGTGGGCATCGACCACGTCCGACTTGACCAGCGTCCGCATCAGCGGCTGGTTCGCCATGAAGAAGGTGTGGTCAGCCATCGGCACGATCGGCACCTTCACCCCGACCTCATCTTTAAGGAAACGCTTGAAGTCGGCATGGAAGTTGATCTCCACCTGAGTGATGAAGGCGATCTCGGCATCGAGCCGCAGCCGCGGCGCGTCGGGATGGTCGCCGCGGCGCATGAAGCCGATCGGCTGGCCGTCCGCCACGCCCGCCAGCCTGTGCAACGCGGCTATCTCGGCCGGCTTGCGGTTCCTGGCGAGCCACTGATTGTACATGTCGACCAGCAGCGCGTGGTAGTGTGGCGTCAGGTCGAGCTGATAGTTGGGCGCGCCCTCCTTGCGCTCACCGCGCAACCAGTTGCGCGCCCAGAATTCAAGCAGCGAATTCTCGTTGACCACCTCGACCAGGGCGATGGCGGGATCGTCGGCGTAGCGCAGGCCGGTATAGGCGTTCTTGTGATCCAGCAGCTGTTTGGCATAATCCTTTTGCAGCGCAATTAGCTCGGGCCCGAAATAGGTGAAAGCTTTGAACGGCGCGATCAGGGCGGCGTCGGGCACGCCGTCTCCAGGCGTGAAGACGCGCCCGACGTTGAGGTTAAAATTGGTATAGATGCCGTTCTTTTTCAGTGCAGCGATCCAGTAATCGAGCCGGTCGAGCTGTTCCGGGTTGAAGTGCTGGCTGTCGGGCAAGTCGCCGCGGATCAGCCCGCGCGGCGGGTGGGTGAAGGGTCCTGCCGCCGGCGACACGCTCGCCCCTTCGTTCCGGATCGGGAACTCCGTATCGGGCCGGTCGAGAAAATGCAGCCGCACGCAATTGACGCCGAGCCGCGCGAGCGCTGCTGCATAGCCTTCCGCCGCCTTGTGGTCAGGAAGTTCGGCCGAGCCGTTCGCCCAACCGGTCATGTTCACGCCCCAGCAGCGGAAGCGCTTGCCGTCGCCCCGATAGAAGTGCCCGTCTTTTACGCGAATGAAGCCGTGGCTTCCCGCGGGTCCGTCGAGCAAAAAGCGCGCGTCTGCGGCAGAATCGACGCGACGCTCATGATCGACCGCGAAAGGCTGTAGCGGCACGTCGGGCGCCGCGCCGGCCGGTGCCGCGAGCGCCATGAGAACTAGCGCTAAGCCGCGCCCGAGGTCTGCCTTGCTCACCCAATCTCTCCCATGCAGCCGCGGGGCCGATCAGGCTTCGCTGTCGCTCTGCATGGTAGATTACGATGTCACGCGATCAACGCAATAATCATATCATATGGGCAACTATAGGAGCGCCATGGCTGGTTCCGCTTTGTTTCACGATGTGACGCGCACTCGACGCCTTCGTAGAGCGCCGAATGGATTCCGAATGCGATGATTTCCACGCCTTCGATGCGGATGCACTGGACGAGCGTACGCCCGAGCCCATCGAAACAGCCGACCAGCCGGCGTATGTAAGGCCCTCGCACAATCCATCTGTGGACATCCGGTAATCGCGCGCAGGCTTAGGTGATAGCGTAGCGATTCGGGCGACGAGCCCGATGTGCTCTGACCATCGGAGGCTATCATGATGCGGTTTGTGGGACTGGATATTTCGCAGAAGACAACGGCTGTTTGCGTTATCGACGGGAGCGGCGCGCGCATTTGGCGCGGGCAATGCCTTTCGACGCCAGATCAGATTGATGTGGTCATTCGTCAGCACGCCGACGAAAATGCCCGGATTGGGATCGAGACGGGTCCAATGACGACGTGGCTAGTGCACGAGTTACGGGCTCGCGAACTGGACGTTGTATGCCTCGATGCCCGCCATGCTCGAGCGGCCCTGAAAATGCAGCTCAACAAGACTGATGCTAATGATGCGGAGGGCTTGGCCCAGATTATGCGCACAGGGTGGTTTCGCGCGGTCCATGTAAAGTCATTCGAGACACACCGGGCTCGAGCACTTCTGGGCGCACGGGCTCAGCTCGTCGGGATGACGACGCGGCTTTCAAACCACATACGCGGCGTGCTCAAAACGTTCGGCCTTCTACCCGGCGCAATGCGAGGCCTCCCGTTCGACCGTCGAGTTGAAGCGCTGCTCGAAGGGCGACCAGACGTTGCACCGGTAATCCAGCCCATGCTCGGCGCATGGAGACAGCTAAGGATCCAGATAGCGGCGTTCGACAAAGCTGTCCGCGACATCGTGAAGGCGAGCCCAACCTGCAAATTGTTGATGTCGGTGCCTGGCATCGGAGCGCTTACCGGGCTCGCCTATGTCAGCACGGTCGAAGACCCTGATCGATTCAGACAGTCGAGAGCCGTCGGTGCCCATTGCGGCCTTACGCCGAGGCAATACCAATCTGGTCAGATGGACCGGAGCGGCAAGATATCGCGCTGCGGTGATGCCCTGATCAGAACGCTGTTATACGAGGCGGCCAGCGTCATTCTCACCAGGCTTAGGCGCGCTTGCGATCTAAAGGACTGGGCTGAGGCGATCGCGAAGCGTGCAGGTCGTGGGAAGGCGCGCGTAGCGCTGGCACGCAAGCTCGCTGTAATCCTGCACAGTATATGGCGTTCAGGTGAGCCCTATCGCTGGGCGGATGGGGCAGCCACCGCCTGAAGGAGCGCTTTTCTCGAAATTCCTGTTCGGCCGCCAACCGGACGGAATGCTTGCCCAATGGGGCGAGGATGAAGGTGACTGCGCAAGAGGGCCTTGAGCTTGCCAATCCGTCGGCAAAGCCCGTTGTGGACCTTGCAGCACCTCGACTTCGGACCAGATGATGCGGCGACTTTATCGACCGCGAAGAGAACCGTGACCCCGGGCGGCAAAGAACCGAAAAAGGATTTGACGAATGGAAGGCGATTAGAGAACGCCCCTTCGAACGCAAGCGGTATTTGGAGGCTCTGACAAGTAGTCGGATGCTGCCATCTGTCCGGCCTGTAGTGCAGCGCTAAGCTGCTGGCCCGTATGGGAGTTCGCGGACCGGAACCATATCACCAACAGCGTGCTCGTGGCACGGTGGAAAGCCCTGGTTCTTCCGGCCCCGTCTCGCCGACTGTTTTGCCATACCCTCCTTCGACCGACTGCGCCCTCCGACGCCTCTGGTCCGCCTCGGCTTACGCCGAGCCCGCGACCGGAGCTCTGTAATCCTCTTGCTTGACCAACACCGCCCAGACGATGCGCGCGGTTTTGTTGGCGAGCGCGACCGTCACCAGCATCCGCGGCTTTCGCGCGAGCATGCCCTCAAGCCACGAGMCCTTGGGCGCACCGCGCCTGCTCGCCTGCAACACGACGGCACTGCTGCCGATGATCAGCAGCCGCCTGAGCGTTCGCTCGCCCATGCGGGAGATAGCGCCCAGCTTCTGCTTGCCGCCGGTCGATGCCTGTTTGGGCACGAGCCCCAGCCAGGCAGCGAAGTCACGTCCCTTCGCGAAGGTCTCGGCCGGAGGCGCGATCGCTGCGATCGCCGTCGCCGTGATCGGACCGATGCCAGGGATCGTCATCAGCCGGCGCGCCACCTCGTCTTCGCGTGCACGGCGGGCGATCTCCTTGTCCAGCGCGGCAACCCGCTTGCCAAGTTCGGCCAGCATATCGACCATCATCGCAAACATCGGCCGTGCCGCCTCGGGCAACGTTGCCGACATGTCGCTGTCGTCGAGCAGGTCCGCCAGCATTGCCAGGTGACTCGGCCCCTTAGGCGCCACCCAACCATATTCGGCGAGATGCCCGCGGATCGCATTGCCGAGTTGGGTGCGCTGCTTCACCAACAGATCCCGCGTGCGGAACACCAGGGCCGCCGCCTGCTGCTCTTCCCGGACCTCGTACCCCATCGCCTGAAGCTCGCGCGCCCAGTGGTGCGCACCTCCGCACGCTTCCAGCGCCACAATGCACCGCGGCTGCGATACGAAGAAATTTAGAAGCTTTCCTCGGCTCAGCTTGCGGCTGAAAACCGTTCGCCCGGTGCTATCGGCGCCGTGCGCATGGAAAACGTTCTTGGCGATATCCAACCCGATTGTGGTAACTTCCGACACGGACGCCTCCCTCAAGTGGTGATCAACACCTCCACTTTGGCACATTGATGCCGTCGGGGGGCGTCCACCCCATCACCAATCTAACCTCATGCGAAGCCACCCTGATCAAAACAATCGCGCAATCACATTCCGAAGTAGGCTCCGGCCAACATTCATATTTCTCGACGCCAGGCCCCAGCACCGCTATCCTTAAATCGCGTCACCGGATCGGCCGGTGGCGGGCGGCAGGTACAGCGGCTGGTCAGCGGACAGGTACAGCGGAGGAGTAACCGCTTTATCGAAAACCGCAGATTTCAGCGGGTTTCCGGTAGGTCTCTCCCCTCCCGTAGGGGTCACCAGTTTCGCTCCAATCCGCAGAAATCCAGTGTTTACGTTGGTTTCCACCTCCGCCTGGTACAGCGAGCGGGTACAGCGGGACGAACAATGGTGGCGATGGCGGAGCCCTGGCGGCATCCTGAAACTGGAACGTACTACCTCCGACGACAGATCCCGAAGCCACTCCGCGAGGAGTTCGGCGGCCGTCAGCTCTGGAAGAGATCCCTCGAAACGAAGGACGCCGGAGTGGCCCGCCGGGCGTTCGCCGCGGCCAACGCCGAACTGGAGGTCCGCTTCGAGGCGGCCCGGGCGGCGATCGAAGAACGCACGCTCGGCACGCGGCTGACCGCTGCGCAGGCCGATGCCGCCGTCGCGCGCGCATCCGCGCTCCACCGGGGGAGCCGGCTGGACCGCTTCCCCGCCCTGTCGAACGTATACTGGGCCGAGGAGGCAGCGGCCGCCAAGCTGGCAGCCGGTCGCGTCTCGGTCTTCCTGGATTCCTCGCCGGCCGGCCTCGCGGCGATGGATCCCAACAACCTCCCCGGGGATGCGTGGATGCGCGTCTTCCGAACGCGCCCCCGCAAGGACATCCTGTTCATGGCGGAGCATATGATCCTCTGGGTCCACGGGTCGTTCCGCTAGGAGGGAGGCTTCGACGACATCGCGCGAGGGCCTGAGAACGACTGGGCGCTGACGCAGGCCGTGACCAGCGCGATCGAACGCGAACAGGCCGACCTGCGCGTCCTGGCATCAACGCCCTTCCGATCGACAGGGACCAGACTCCGTCCCGACATGCTGCTCGGAGAGCTGCTGACCGAATGGAAGAACAAGACGCCGGCACCCGGGCAGCAGGGCGCGCATGAGACCGGAACTACCGTGGAGGACTTCATCGACTTCGCCGGCGACATACCCGTGGCCCAGATAAGCGGCGATCATCTCTACAACTTCCGGGATGCGGTGGCTTCGCTGCCCAAGGCCATGCCGCTAGCCCATCGGGCCCTAACCTTCTCGGCACGGGTTGCCGCATGCCGCGGTCTGCCGGGTCCGATGGTGGCTCCCGCCTCGGTGAAGCGCCGCGTCGGGCACCTCCAGGCGCTGCTGACCCACGCGTTCAACCAGCGCTGGATCGAGATGAATTCTGGCAGCGGCATAAGGATCGAGGGCTACACCAAGAACACCGGCGGCCGCCGCCCCTTCCTGGACGACGAGCTAGCCACGCTGTTCTCGAGCGACCTCTTCCTGCGACCCGAGAAATGGTCGGAACGACGGGAATCGGTCGGGGATCTGACCCTCGCCTGGCTGTTCCTGCTGGGCTTGACCAACGGTTCGCGCATCGAGGAGATCGGGCAGACCGAACTCGCGAACGTGAAACGCGACGGGGGAGTGCTCTATCTGGACCTCGGTGCCGACGCGGTAGTCAAGAACGAGACGTCGCGACGCCTGATTCCGATACACGATCTGGTGATCGCTCTCGGATTCGAGGAATACGTCGCGACATTAAGGACGGCAGGTCAGACCAGGCTGTTTCCCGATCTTCGTCCAAACCGGTTCGACAAGCTCTGCCAGGCGGCGTCGCGCGTAGCGAACCGCCTCATCGACAAGGTCGTGTCCCACGATCCCCGGATCGCGTTCCACTCCCTTCGGCACAACTTCAAGGACCTGGCGCGCGACGTTCCGATCGAGAAGTACATAGTCGAGCAGATTATGGGCCATGCCGGCATCTCGACCGGCGACAAATACGGCGTCGGTGCGCGGTTGAAGACGCTCAAGCGCGAACTCGATCGCGTCACGTTCGAGATGGTCGATTGGACCGCGGTGAAGAAGGCGTTCGCATCGATCGACTGGGAGAAGTCGGTCGGAGCCCGGACATGAGGGAGTGCTACGTAGTCTTCACCGAACCCGGCCGGGTGTTCGAGAGCATCCATCGGACGATCGATGGCGCCACCGTTGCGGCCTGCGTCTGCGGTGCCGCCGTGATGCCAGACGGGTCCGCCATAACCATCGAAGCGGTCAAGGCCGCGCTACGGCTAGCCGCGACCATCTCCTTCGAGTGCAATATCGAGGATGGAGCGAATCTCGCTCGTATAGAACGTCATCCCATCCTGGTCTGACCGGGATGGGAACGGGCAGCACCCCGCGCCGAAGACGCCCGCGATGAACGAACTCCCGCCGACACCCTCGTATAATTGTCCCGGACCGTCGCACGCGGTCTGTTGAAAAGGCCGGACAAGGGCGCTCAACCTGAAGCGGGGACGTGGATGTGCGACAAGATCGATCGACCCCCAGGTCAAGAAGCGCATCATGGCGGCGTCGGATCGCGATGCGCTCGACAGGATGGCCGCCGGCGCTTCGCGCGACGACCATCGTCGCTGGGGTCGCATCCGTGGCTATGTCGGTTACACCGGCATGCGGCCAGAGCGAGCCCGCAAAGCGTAGCGAAGCAGATCCGGTGACGTTCCAGCAAGGCACGGACGCCCCGGATACGTTAACCGGGGAATGGGGGGGGCTGCGAACGAGACTGCGCGACGACGGTCTGGATCTGGCGGCGGGCTACGTCTCTGAGACCGCCTGGAACGCCAGTGGCGGAATGCGCGAGCGAGTCGTCGAGACCGGGCAGTTCTCGTTCGCGGCCACCATCGACACAGCGAAGCTCATAGGTCTCACGGGAGGGACATTCCAAGGAACGATCACCTTCCGGCGGGGGCACGACCTAGGAGCCGATGCCGGCCTGGGAGTGCTGCAGCAGGTCCAGGAGGTCTATGGCCGCGGACAGACCTGGCGCCTGACCCAGCTATGGTATCAACAGACCTTCGCCGAGGGACGCGCCGACATCAAGATCGGGAGACTAACCCAGGGCGAGGACTTCGCCGCCTTCTCCTGCCAACTCCAGAACCTGAGCTTCTGCGGCTCACCCCCGGGCAATCTCGCGGGCGACTATTGGTATAACTGGCCGATCAGCCAATGGGGGGTCCGCGGAAGGCTCAGGAACGATCGCTTCTACGCCATGGTCGGGGCCTACGAGGTCAATCCGCGCAACCTCGAAAACGCATTCACCTTCGGGCGCTTCCATGGTGCAACCGGCGTCCTGATCCCCGCTGAAATCGGCTTCACTCCGCGCCTCGGCGCATCACGGCTGCCGGGAAGCTACCGGTTCGGGGGCTGGTACAACACGGCTGAAGCGAACGATGTAGGTCTCGACATCAATGGCAACCCGCAAGCAGTGACCGGACTGGCGCCGCTTCGCCGCACCGGTCGCTATGGCTTCTACCTTCAACTCCAGCAGCAGCTGTCAGGCAGCGTCGAAGAGGGAAAGGCCGGCCCGAAGGTCAGGAACGGATTGATCGCGTATCTGAACATAACCCAGACCGACCGGCACACCACGGTCACCGACAACCAGGTGGCCGCGGGACTGACCTATGCCGGGCTCATTCCCTTCCGACCGCATGACGACGTCACGTTCGCGGTCGCCCGCACGAACGTGAACGCGAACGCCCTGCTCGGCTTGGCAAAGGGACAGGCCCGGCCAGACGCCGAGTACGCCGCCGAGTTCGCTTACTGCATCCACACGATACGGTGGCTGACGCTTCGACCCAACCTGCAGTATGTCGTGAACCCAGGCGGTTTCACGCAGGCGAAGGACGTCGTCGTTCTCGGCCTAAAGGCGTCGGTGGCCCTGTGAATCATGGGCCGGCGGGTCCATGAAGAGAGGCTGGCTCGGCCGGCAAAATTCATCGGATGGGATCCACGGACCAGGTCCGCCAGGAGAATGTAGAATGACGATGATAGCAGAGATGGACGCTCGCATGCGTTCGGCCGAGGGTTTCATCGCGGCGCTCGACCAGAGCGGCGGCTCGACCCCGGGCGCGTTGGCGGCCTACGGCATCCCCCAGACCGCCTATCATGACGACGACGGCATGTTCGCGTTGATGCATGACATGCGCGCCCGGGTGATCACCGCTCCGGCGTTCAGCCGAACCAGGATCCTCGCCGCGATCCTGTTCGAGCGGACGATGGAGGAGACCGTCCTCGGACAACCTGTTCCGACCTATCTATGGCGTACCCGCGGAATCGTACCGGTCCTCAAGGTGGACAAGGGCCTGCTCGCCGAGTCCGACGGCGTTCGCCTGATGAAACCGATCACCGGCCTAGAGGACCTGCTCGCCCGTGCAGCCGAGCTCGGAGTGTTCGGGACGAAGATGCGGTCCGTCGTGAATTTGGCCTCACCTTCCGGGATCTCCGCGATCGTGAAGCAGCAGTTCGAGCTCGCGCGAACGATCGTCGGGCATGGACTGATGCCTATCATCGAACCGGAGGTGCTCGTCGCAAGCCCGCAGAAGGCCGGGGCCGAAGCAGCTCTCGTTGCAGAACTGACGCGTAACCTGGACGAGCTCACAGACGGCGTCGACGTCATGCTGAAAGTCACCATTCCCGAGACCCCCGATCTCTATGCGGGTCTCGCCGCCCATCCCCGGGTCGCGCGCGTGGTCGCGCTGTCGGGTGGCTACGAGCGAACCGATGCATGCACGCGTCTCGCCCGCAACCACGGCATGATCGCCAGCTTCTCGCGAGCCCTCCTGGACGACCTGCGAGTCTCCATGGACGACGCGACGTTCGACGCGACCCTCGCCGAGGCAATCGACGAGATCTACAGGGCATCAACGGTCAAAGAGTGATCGATCCGCTGCCGCCGGAACGGAATGCGACCTCGATCAGACGGCCGTGTGATGCGAGTGCAATTCGCCGAGCAGCTTGGCCAGCAGTTCGATCGCGCGCTCGATATCGCCATCGGTGGTGCGCCAAGAGGAGACGCTGAGCCTGAATGCAGCACGACCGTTCCAGGACGTGCTCCCGAACCACAGTTCCCCGGAGCGCTCGGCCGCGATCCGCACGGCGTTCGTCTGCGCGTCGTCCGCCGCGCGTACCACGAGCTGGTTCAGGACGACGCGGTTGACGACTTCGAAGCCCGCGGCCCTCAGACCTCCCGCAAGACGAAGCGCCTGACGGCAATGTCGGTCAACGAGCTCGGCCACCCCGACAGTACCCAGCGAGCGCAGCACGGCCCAGACCGGAATGCCCCGCGCACGCCTGGAGAACTCGAGCGTCAGGTTCTTCTGGGCATCCGCCGAACCTACGGCATAAGCCGCATCGCTGTTCATCGCCCCTGCGAGCGCTTCCGGATCACGGCAGATCGCCATCGCGCAGTCATAGGGCGTGTTGAGCCACTTGTGCCCGTCCACGGTCCAGCTGTCGGCGAGATCGATCCCTTCCGTAAGCGCCCGGCGAGTGGCGGACGCCCTTGCCCAGAGCCCGAAGGCACCATCCACATGAACCCAGGCACCCGCCTCGCGCGCCCGTGCGATGAGCGGGCCGAACGGATCGAACTCGCCGGTGTTCACCTCGCCTGCCTGCAGGCAGAGGATCGTCGTCGCATCCAGAGGCGGCAGGCGGTCCAGGTCGATGCGCCCCTCGCCATCGACGGGCGCGATCAACAGCTGACTCCGACCAAAACCCAGGATGCGAAGCGCCTTCAGAACCGTGACGTGAACCTTCTCGGAAACCACGACCTTCACCTCCGGGCACTGCGCGATTCCCAAAACGTCCAAGTCGAAGCCGGCCTTCAGAAGCACCGAACGCCTGGCTGCCGCCAGGCAGGTCAGTCCGCACGCGGTCGACGATGTGCCGAAGCCAACAGCGCTGGAACGCGGCAGATCCAGCACCTCGAGCAGCCAACTGGAGGCGACCGCTTCGATCCGGGCGGAGACGGGCGACGCGACGTGGAGCGCCGCTCCCTGGTCCCAGGCCAGCATGAGCCGCTCCGCGGCCGCGGCGGCCGGTAGCGCCGCTCCGACCACGAATCCGAAATACCGCGGACCATTGGTCGCGACGGTTGCAGGCGAGCCACTCTCGTCGAGTAGCGCCAGCGTGCTTTCCGGGGACAGGCCGAACGCGGGCAGGCCCTCATCGAAGGCGCGCAGCCCGTCCAGACCCTGCTGGTCTGGGAAGACCCGGCGCCCGGAAACGCCTTCGAGATACGCGGCGCCACGCCGGGCGGCATCGGCATAGAGAGCAAGCTCCGTCGCCATCGGGTCGGAGGCGAGATCTCGGACGGCGGTAGATGCGTCGGTCACTGGAGATCCTTGTCGTGGGAGCGCGCTTCCCTGAACGGAGCACTGCGCGTCGTTCCCTCTCTCGCACGTTCAAGCGCTTACGACGATTATCCATGAGGATAGGACAGGTGGCGGCCGCCGCCGCGTTGTACACCGGTATAATCGCATGGCAGTGTTAGAGCACGTATGGGTCCGCCCAAGGAAATGCCGCAGGGCACGGCCAGATCAATGGAAAGAACCGTCATGACCACACCGGACGGCGACGAGCCGAACAAGCTGACGAAGTCGAAGCTGCGCTGGGCCGACGAAGGGAAGTTCCTGACGGGTGGATCTCGCAAACCGACCGGGGAAAGACTCCCGCCGGGCCAACACCTCGTACGCGACTGGCCGGTGCTCGATCTCGGGCTACAGCCCGACATCGCACGCGAGAAGTGGACGCTCGAGATCACCGGCAGCGTCGAGCGGCCGGCGATCCTCGACTGGCGTTCGTTCGGAGCCCTGCCCCAGTCCGGAAAGCGCAGCGACATCCACTGCGTCACCACGTGGTCGCGCTACGACAACGACTGGAACGGCGTCGCCACGCGGGACCTGCTCGACCACGTGCAGCCGACGGCCGATGCAGCGGCGGTCCTTCTGCACGGATACGACAAGTACACGACCAACCTGACCCTCCACGACTTCGCCTCGCCGGACGGACTGCTGGCGCACAGCTGGTCGGGGCAGCCGCTGAGCCGCGACCATGGCGGCCCCGTCCGGCTGGTGATACCGCACCTCTACTTCTGGAAGAGCGCCAAGTGGCTGAGGGCGATCCAGTTCCTGACTGCCGAAGAACTCGGGTTCTGGGAACTCAACGGGTATCACCGCCGCGGCGATCCGTGGGCCGAGGAGCGCTACTCGTGACGCCCCGGGCATGACGACGCACGCATCGCTCGACGCCGCCGCGCAGGTGGTTCAGCTCGCGCTCACCCCGGTCTTCCTCCTCAGCGGTCTGGCCGCGCTGCTGAACGTCTTCACCTCGCGCCTCGGACGCGTCGCGGACCGGGTCGGGAAGCTGACGGAGGATCCAGGACACCACGCTCGCCAGCTAGCGGCGCTGCGGCGTCGGACGCACGTCCTCGATGTCGCGGTCCTCACCGCATCGATCGCCGGGGCCCTCACCTGCTTCGCGGTGTTGAGCCTGTTCGTCGGTGCGCTCGGCATGGCGACCACAGGTCGACTGCTGTTCGCGCTTTTCGGCGCCGCGGTCGTCTTCACCGTGGTGGCGCTTGCCGCATTCGCTGCGGAGACGCTGCTTTCGAGCGTCGCGGTACGCGAACAGGTCGACGCGGCATCGTAGATCGCCGACTTCTGTCCCGACGCAACGATCGGCCCGATAGGCCTTCTCCTACTGAAGACCGACCCGGTGGCGGACGAGCGAACGGGAGGCGGAAAGCATCGCCTCCGCCTTCTCCATCACGGGCTGAGCGCGCGATAGCGCCAACGCTCCGGTCATCTCGGCGATCAGGGAGGCCGACAGGTCGTCCGCATCTTCGCGTCCCATCCTCACGAGCAACTGGTTCACGCCGGCCACTAGTCGATCGATACCCTGTGTGAACTCGTCGCGCACGGGCGGTGCGAGCCGGCCGATCTCACCCGCCAGCGCTGGAATGGGGCAACCGCGCTCGACCGCATCACGATGTCGCATCGATAGGTACGTATCGAGAAACTGACTCAGTACGTGCGTCGCGTCGGGATGGTCGAGCCGGGAGAGGAAGGCCGAATAGCGCTCCTCGAACATGTGGCGCACCGCCATCGCGAGGAGCTCGTCCTTGGAGGCGAAGTGGGCATAGAAGCCACCAACCGTCATCCCGGCACGCCCCATGATGGTCGCCACGCTCACACGATCGGCGCTCTCCATCCGAATCGCCGAAGCCGCCTCCTGCAGGATGCGTTCGCGGCTTTTGGCCTTCTTCTGCCGCGTGCGGTTCGGCTTGGGTGTTTCGTCGCTCATCGTGCCACTCCCATCATCCATTTCTCTTACCCGACGCTGGCTGGTGCGCGACCACCGCGTCGCTCTGCCATCCACCACCAAGCGCTCGGTAGGCCGCCACGGCAGCCCGCGCCTGCTCCGCCTTCACGGTCGCCTGCCGGTCCGAAGCGGCGAGCAGCTGCCGATCGGCGTCGAGCACGTCGATTATCGCCACGACCCCACCGCGATACGCCAGGTCGGCCTGGCCCCGCGCCTTGGTCAGCGCCGCGACCTGGCGATCGAGCGCGACGCTCTCCGAACGCGCCTCCTCCAGACGCGAAAGAGCGGTCTCGACGTCCTCGGCCGCGGTCAGCACCGATTTGCGCCAGCTGGCGAGCGCCTCGGCCCGCCCGCCCCTGGCCTGCGACACCTCGGCGTCGATCCTACCGAAGTCGAAAAGCCGCCATCGGAGACCCGCGCCGCCCGATCCCTGGACGGCACCACCGCTCAGAAGGTTGCTGGTCCCCAAGCTGGCCACACCGAGGAGGCCGGACAAGGAGATGTGCGGATAATATTCCGACACGGCGACGCCGATCTGCGCATTCGCCGCCGCCAGTCGTCGTTCCGCCGCGACCACGTCGGGGCGCCTACGCAGCAGGTCGGTCGGCGCGGCGCTGCCCGATGGCATAGGCGCCGTGGGGATGACCTGCGCTTGCTGCAGGATCGGTCTGTTCGCGCCGGGCTGCTCGCCCACCAGCACGTCCAGCCGGTTGAGCTGCGCCGCGATACCGGCCCGCAATGGCGCCAGCGAGGCCCGGACGCCCTCGAGCTCACCCTGCGAACGGTTGAGCTCGCGATCTGCGGCGATCCCCTGCCCGACCCGCTGCTTCACGACATCGACGAGCTGCAGCTCGATACGCTCCTGGCGCGACGCGACGTCGAGCCGCGCCTGCAGCGCGCGCAGCGAAAGATAGGCGTCTGCGGTCTCGGCAGCGACCGCGACCCGCACCGCACCGGCATCCGCCACCTGCGATGCCAGCGCGTCGCGGGCAGCCTCACGCCGCCGGCGATTGCCGCCGAAGACGTCGATCTCCCACGATGCCTGCACCCCAGCCGAATATTGCGTATAGCCACGTGGGGCGCCGAACGCCTGGGATATCCGTCCGATCGGCGTATCGCGCGACTGGCTGACCCGCGTCACGTCTCCCGCGCCGTCGATACGCGGGAGCAGGTCGGCGCCGGCGCTGCGCGCGATCGCGCGGGACTGGTCGATCCGGGCCGCCGCCGCGGCGATGTCGAGATTGCCGGCCACCGCCTTGGCGACGAGGGCGCTCAGAACCGGATCGTTGAAGCCCTGCCACCAGGCCGAGTCGGTGGGTTCGGCAGCGATAGCCGGCGCGCCCATGAAGGCCGGCGTAAGCGCTACGTTCGGGCGGATGTAATCGGGGCCGACCGCGCAGCCGGCCAGTGACGCTGAAGCGAGCAGAACAGCAAGAATACGCATGATCGATTTCCTCAATGTGCGTCGGCAGGCGACACAGTCGCGCCGGGAGCCGGGGATTTGCAGAAAGGGACGAGGACGAGCGCCACGACGAACAGGATCGCCATGATGTGGAAGACCTCGGCGAACGCGATGGTGAGGGACTCGCGACCGACGAGTCGGGCGATCGTTGCCTGCGCCATCAGGAGCGCGCGGTCGGGGTCGGGCGTGATGACCGCCATGCGACGGGCGATGTCCGCCGTCATGTCCTGCGCCGCGCGCGCGTTCACGCCCAACGCCTCACCGAATCGCGCGGCCTGGGTCCGGGTGTTGTCCTGAAGCCAGGTGTTCACCGTGGCGATGCCGATCGCACCACCAAGATTGCGCATGAGGTTGAATAGGCCCGAAGCGGCGCGGAGCTCCTGGCCCACGAAGCCGGACAGGGCCAGGTTCACGCTCGGGACGATGCACAGCATCACGAACAGACCGCGGACCGTCTGCGGCACGAGCAGCTCCGCGAAGCCCCAGTTGGAGGCGATGTGGGAGGTCAGCCAGAGACTGAAGGCGAACCCGGTCAACCCGACGCCGATCAGAATCCGCCGGTCGATCGACGTGTTCGACAAACGCGCGACGACGATCGTGCTGATCACCTGACCGATGCCGACGACGAAAACGGTGGTTCCGATCTGAAGGCTGTTGAAGCCGCGCACCCGCCCGAGGAATACCGGCAGGAGGTAGGTCGAGGCGTATATCCCGAAGCCGATCACCAGGTTGAACACGCAAGCGATGGTGAAGGTCAGGTTCTTGAAGGGGCTCAGCCGGACTATAGGGTTCCTCGAGTAGAACGAACGTTCGAGGAACAGACCGAACGCCACCACTGCGAACCAGGCGACCATCAGGATGGTCGGATCGCCGAACCAATCCTTCCGCGGTCCCTCCTCCAGCACGTACTCGAGACCGCCCAGGGCTACCGCCATCGCGATGAGGTGCGACCAGTCGATCTTGCCGAACATGCCGGTGTCGCCGCGATCAACGTCGACGAACACAATCGTGAGGATCGTCACCGCCGCCCCCGGCACCACGTTGATGAAGAAGATCCAGCGCCAGTCGATCGTCTCGGTGATGATCCCGCCGACCGTCGGCCCAAGCGTGGGCGCCAGCACCGACACCATGCCCAGGATGGCGGGAATCAGAGCGCGCTGCTTGCCCTCGAAGATCGTGAATCCGACCGCGAACACGCTCGGCACCATCGCGCCACCGACGAAACCCTGGATCGCGCGAAAGGCGATCATCGACTCGATGTTCCAGGCGAAGCCGCACGCTACGCTCGAGAGGGTGAAGAGGCCAGCCGACGTCGCGAACAGCCATTTGGTCGACATTGCCTGTGCGAGGAACGCCGAGAAGGGGATCATGACCAGCTCGGCCATAAGGTAGGCAGTCTGGACCCAGCTGATCTCATCCGGCCCCGCCGACAACCCAGCCTGGATGTCGTTGAGCGACGCAGCGACGATCTGAATGTCGAGTAGCGCCATGAACTGACCGAACGCGAGGATGCCAAAGATCAAGAACTTCCGCGATGTCGGAAGCGCCACCGGGTTCGGCAACGATCGTGTTCTCGAGCCCGATGAAAAGAGTGCATCAGCCATCCGAAAGAGCCCTTGTGATATTACGTTCATAATATTATGTTCGTAATATAGAAATTGCAAGGTGGAGTTTGGTCGATATGGACGCGGTTACAAACGGAGCGGCGTTCACCGCCGCAGAGACCCGATCCCCCAAAGGCCTGCGGCTGCCGTCGCGTCGGACGTCGGCGGCTTCGGCCGCGGCGATAGCCGTCGCAGTCGTTGGCGCCCTCTGGATCACCTCCCCCGTCACCTCGCAGTCGACGGACGACGCGTATGTCGCGGCGGACACCACCTCGGTGGCTCCGAAGGTCCGCGGTCTCATCGAAGAGGTGCTCGTGCGCGACAACCAGGTCGTTCATGCAGGGCAACCGCTGGTGAGGATCGATCCCGAGGAATTCGATGCGAAGGCTGCCTCCGCCGAGGCGGTCCTCGCCGACGCGCGAGCGGGAGTCCTTTCCGCTCAGGCCGCGCTTGCGAGCCTGACGGCGGAGGAACGCCTCGCGCGTTCCAACGTCGTGGCGGCCGACACCTCGATCAGGTCCGCCGTGGCGCGGTCGGATCTCGCCGCCGCGGATCGCAAGCGCTACGACGCCCTCGTGGCGGGAGGTGCGGTCGCGAAGCGCGATGCCGACAGCTACGGTGCCGCGGCGGTCACGGCCGAGCAGGAGTCGGCGCGCGCGCGGGCGCTCCTTAGCGTCTCACAGAACAGTGCGGGCGTGGTGAGTGCCAAGCGCCCGATGCTGTTGGCAGCGCTCGAGACCGCCAAGGCCAAGGTTGGCCAGGCTGAGGCTGCACTCGATCTGGCGCGCCAGGATCGCCGTCACACCATCATCTATGCGCCGGTCTCGGGGTCGATCGGCAACCGTCAGGTTCGGGTCGGCGACTACGTCCAGCCGGGCACGCGTCTGCTGACCCTGGTACCCATGAACGCGCTATACGTGACGGCGAACTTCAAGGAGACGCAAACCGGTCACATGCAGGTCGGTCAGGAGGCGACGATCGACGTCGACGCCCTGCACGGGCACGACCTGAAGGGGACAGTCGAAAGCCTCGCACCCGGCTCGGGTTCGAGCTTCTCACTCCTTCCCTTCGAGCCGGGCACCGGCAATTTCACCAAGGTCGTACAGCGCGTGCCCGTGCGCATCCGGTTCGACTCGAGGCAGGTGGGTGCGGACCTGCTGCGCCCCGGCCTGTCCGTGACCGCCAAGGTGCGCGTGAGGGGCTAACCCCCAACGCGAGCACCCCTCGCGAGAGAAGGCTATTCAGGGAAGGGCCCATAGCGGGATCCGAGCCCACGCTTGCGATGCTCGATGATCGCTGATCAGCTTGCTGGACCGCACGCTCGCGGCTGACCCTTGAACCGCATGGGTCTTCGCCGCGAGCTGTTTTCAGATCGTTCGCTGTAAAACGGAGTGCTCGTTTTGTTTCTGTTAACCGTTGGAATGTAGAGCTGGGATGCCGTGTAAGAGGGCAATCTGGTGCGTATCGATCAACTTCGGCCTGCCCCCACTCCCGCCGAGCCCCTCGACATCCCGCCCGAGCTGCTGGACAGCGTGAATCGACATCAGACCCATCTTTCGGCGCTTGTCGCAAGCCTTCGCGCGGCCGGTGTGGATGACGAACTGGTTGACGTAAGCGTCCGTACGCTCGTTGACAGCTACGCCGACGACCTGACCGTCGTGATCCGCGCCATGATGAGGGCGACCTCTCATGAATGACGGGCTGCGATTCGACGACGACGCCCGCGTAGCGGCATTGCACCGTCTGGAGGTGCTCGACACCGCGGTCGAAGAACCGTTCGAAAAGATAATGATGCTCGTTCGGACCGTCCTGTCCGTGCCCATCGTGACCGTGACGCTGGTCGATCGCGATCGGCAATGGTTCAAGGCGAAGCACGGCATCGACCAAAGTGAGACACCGCGCTCGGTATCCTTCTGCACTCATACGATCCAACAGCGCCATCCGCTGGTCGTCGAGGATGCGCTCCTGGATTCAAAGTTCGCCGATAGTCCGCTGGTGGTTGGGGCTCCACACGTTCGCAGCTACGCCGGTATCCCGCTGCGCACACCGGACGGCTATAACGTCGGCGCGCTATGCGCGATGGATACAAGACCGAGGCAATTCAGTCCTGCGGAGGTCTCGATACTCGGCAACTTCGCAAAAATCGTGTGCGACGAGCTGGAGCTTCGCCAGATCGCGCGAGTGGACTATCTGACCGGAGCGCTGACCCGGCGCGCGTTCGTCGAGCAGGGTGAACGAGAGGTGGAACTCGCTCGCCGCCACGGACGGCCTAGTTCGCTCGTGATGCTCGACGTCGATCATTTCAAACGAGTGAACGATAGCTTCGGGCACGCGCTCGGGGATCAAGTGCTGCAGCAGATTGCCGACATCGCCACGGTAGCGCTGCGCCCAAACGATCTTTTCGGTCGCCTGGGGGGTGAGGAGTTCGCTTTGCTGCTGCCGGAGACGACCGGCACGTCAGCCGTCGTGGTGGCGGAGCGACTTCGGCAAAGGATCGCCGAGCGCACGATGACGATCCCCGGCGTCGACGATCTTCACGTGACGGCGAGCTTCGGCGTCGCTGAGTTATCGGCGTCGACCAACTCGTTTGCCGCCTGGCTCGAAAGCGCCGAGACAATGCTATATGCTGCCAAAACCGGCGGACGAAACTGCTCGAAACTCGCGCAGCCGATCCGATCCAGCGCGAATGCCCGCAAGCCGCAATAATATTCCCTTGTCTAAATGGACCCGATGACTTTCGTCCGCAGCGCTATCTCCAATTCCCGACTGTCGTCGTCCGTCGATCTCGAAAGTGGCGATGCGAATAGATGCGACACGAGCGCGCGATGGTCCGCCCGCCCTTCGGCCCTTCGCCCGACGTCGCTAGTATCGAATTAGCCGCTTTGTCCTTCTGAGGATCCCAGCGTCACGAAGGCGACGCATCCCGATGCGATCGCAAGAGCCGCCGCGACGATCGCTGCGGCCTTGAACGCACTGGTCAGCGCGTCGCCGGTCTGCGCGAGCACTGCGCCCGCCATCGCTGTCGCGATAAGTCCCCCGGTTCGGGCGATCGCGCTGTTGAAGCCAGAGGCGGTGCCGGTATGCTCCCGATCAACGGAAGACAGCACTGCCGTGGTCAACGGCGCGACGGCGCCCGCCATTCCGATGGCGACGATAACCATACCCGGCATGACGCTGGTCCAGTAGCTGGCGGTCGGATCGACTCTAACCAGCACAAGGAAGCCAAGGCCGGTCACGATGGGTCCGATCGTCAGCGGCCAGCGCGGCCCGATCTTCTCGGTCGTACGGCCCATCAGCCGGGATGCTGCGCCTATCACAATGGAAAATGGTAGCAGTGCCATCCCTGCCTGCATCGGCGTATAGCCGCCGCCGACGATCAGCAGGTAAGGAAGCAGCACAAGCAGGCCTCCAAGCGCGCCGTAGAGCAGGAATGTGAGGAGAGTCAGCCCGACGAACGCGCGCGACGCGAACATCGACAGCGGCATCATAGCGTCGGTTCGACGGCGATGCTCGACCCATACGAACAGGCCCAGCAGCGCGATGCCCGCAATAAGTCCCGCCCAGGTCTTCGCGGACCCCTCGTGGTGGCTCGACCACAACGTCAGCGACCAGGTAAGCGCACCCAGCGCCAGAGTCGCCAGTACGGCCCCTGAAACATCGAGCGGCTGTTCTCCCTCCGCGCTTTCCTCGACGAACCTGTACGCGACGACGATCGCGGCGAGCGCGACCGGCACATTGATCAAGAAGATCGCGCGCCAGCCTGCGACGCCCACGAGCCATCCGCCGAGCGGAGGCCCGACCGCGCTAGCGATCGCTCCGGCTGACGCCCAGGTGCCGACGGCGCGTCCCCGCGATTCCCCTGAGAACGCGCTGCCGAGGATGCCGAGGCTGTTCGGCATCAACATGGCGGCGCCAACCCCCTGCAGGGCGCGCGCCGCTAGCAGGAGGGTGAGGTCCGAGGAGGCCGCGCAGAGGATAGACGCGACCGCGAACAATGCTGTTCCGAGGATCAGGACCCGCCGCCGGCCGAAGTGATCGCCGGCAGCGCCGCCGATCAGGAGAAGTGCGGACAGCGGAAGCAAATAGGCGTTGATCACCCACTGCAGCGAGGCGGCGTCGCCATGCAGATCCCTGCCGATCGAAGGCAGCGCGACGTTCGTGACGGAGCCATCGATGAACGGGAGGCTGGACGCCAGCATCGTGGCCGTGAGAATCATTCCGGCGTTCGCCGGCGAAGACTCAGCCCCGGCTTGCTGCGGGGTGCGGGAGTGGGTCTCGACGCCGGTCACCACTCTCCGATACACCCCCCAGGACCGCTTTGCATTGCGTATCGCGAGCGGAATCGTATCATCGCCCTAAGCTAAAGCTGAGTTCTGCAGTCCAGCGTTCAAGTAGGCCACCCGATTTCCTTCCACGCCAAGCTGAACAAGCGTAGTCACCGCAATTGCCCGCCCTACAGACGGAACGCTTTCCATCCCATTGGCACCCAGGCCTTGGCTTGCAGCTTGCGGCACCATAGAGCGGTGCGCGCTCACCATCGCTCTGCGAAACCTGGAGAAGGCTCGTATGCAAATCATCGTACGCGACAACAACGTCGATCAGGCCCTCCGCGTTCTCAAGAAGAGGCTTCAGCGTGAAGGCGTCTATCGCGAGTTGAAACTGCGCAAGCACTACGAGAAGCCCTCGGAGAAGCGCGCCCGCCAACACGCCGCCGCCGTCCGTCGCGCCCGGAAAGCCGATCGCAAGCGAGCCGAGAAGGATGGCTGATCAGGGCGCAGGCTCATTCCGAGTACGCACCGCCCAACGCCTTGTACACCGCTACCACATCGGTGTTCGACTCGATCTCCGCACGCGTCAGCGAGTCCTCGGCATCTAGCTGCTGGCGCTGCGCTTCGAGCAAACGGAGGAAGTCGATGTCGCCCTCCTTGTAACGGACGTTGGCCAGCTGCGAGGCGCGGCGCGCCGCGTCCATCTGCGAAGTGAGACTTGCGATCTCCTTCTGCCGCTGCCCATAGGCGACGACCGCGTTCTGCAGGTCTTCGATCGCTTTCAGCACAGTCTGGTCGTAGGCGGCCAGGTTAACGTCGGCCTCCGCCTTCTGCGCGCGCAGGCGTGCCCGCGCGCCACCCAGGTCGAACGCCGGCCAGGTGACCGATGGCGCGACCGCGTACGCCCCACCACCCTTCGTGAACAGCGAAGACACGTCGCCGCTCAGAAGTCCAAGGAATCCGGTGATCCGGATGCGGGGGAACAGGTCGGCGGTCGCCACTCCGACCCTAGCAGTCTGCGCCGCCAGGCGCCGTTCGGCCGCGCGCACGTCGGGTCGTCGGCGCAGAAAGGCGCTGACATCTCCGACGGGCAGCGCCCTGACCGCGGGCGTTACCGGCGACGTCACAGGCGTGAGCGTTGCGTCGAGTTCGCCCGGCCTCTGCCCGACGAGCACCGCGAGCCGATGCGCCGCGTGCCGCTCGGTGATCGTGAACTCGGGTATCGTCCCCCGGGTCGCCTCAAGCCGCGCCCGCGCGGTCTGGACGTCGACCGGGTCTCCGGTTCCGACGTCCACGCGAACCTCCGTCAATCGCAGCGTCTCGGCCTGACTTCGGGCGTTGTTTTCAGCCACGGCCCGCCGTGCCTGCGCGCCGCGCAGGACAAGATAGTTCCGGACGACTTCGGCCGTCACGACGACCTTCGCGTCGTCCGCATCGAAACGTGTCGCTTCCGCATCCGCCCGTGCGCTTTCGATCTGATGCTTCACGTGGCCGAACAGATCCAATTCCCAAGTGGCGTCGAAGCCTAGATCGAACTGCTCGACAGTGGTCTGTTCCGTAGTGAGTCCCGGTCGCTGCTCGCGGCTTCGTTGATAGTCGGCGCCGCTTGATACGCGCGGGAACCGATCGAGCCTGGCATCGTCGAACAATGCGCGCGAAGCCCGGACCCGTCCGAGCGCTTGGCGAAGATCGAGATTGTCCCTACCAGCCTTCAGCACCAGCGCATCCAGCACCGGATCGTCGAACAGCCCCCACCACGACTCCGCCGGCGGACGGGCAATCGCGATCGATGGGTCGATCGTCGCGATTGCAACAGGCGCCTCGACGGGCACGTGATAGCGCGGTCCCACGACGCATCCGCCGACAGTGATCATGCAGCTCGCCATTAGAACCTTCGAGGCGCTTTTCCGCAAGGACGTCATGCTGGTACTCCTTCGGGTTCGGCCTGCGCCTTCGGGGGCAGTTCCATGCAACAGGTCTCGACTTCCGCGATCCGCTCCTTGCCGCAGGCCTTGCCCCGCAGCATGCAGCGCAGGACCCAGTAGAAGACCGGCGTTAGCGCCAGGCCGAAGGCGGTGACGCCGAGCATTCCCGAGAAGACGGCGACGCCCATGGCCCGGCGCATCTCCGCCCCCGCCCCGGTCGAGATCACAAGCGGTGCAACGCCCATGATGAAGGCGAGCGAGGTCATCAGGATCGGACGGAGGCGAAGGCGGCAGGCGTCGAGCACCGCCTGCATAACGCTCTCCCCCTCCATCTCCCGCTCGCGCGCGAACTCCACGATCAGGATCGCGTTCTTGCACGCGAGGCCGACCAGCACGATCAATCCGATCTGAGTGAAGACGTTGTTGTCACCCTTCGAGACGTGCACGCCGAGAAGAGCGCACAGCAGGCACATCGGCACGATCAGGATAACGACGAGCGGCAGGTTCCAGCTCTCGTACTGGGCGACCAGAACCATGAAGGCGAGCAGCAGGCAGATAGGGAAGACATAGATCGCGGTGTTGCCCGCAAGGATCTGCTGATAGGTGAGCTCGGTCCACTCGTAGCCCATCCCGTTGGGCAACTCCTCGTTCGCGATGCGCTCCAGCGCCTTCTGCGCCTGGCCGGAACTGTATCCCGGCGCAGGGCCGCCATTTATTTCGGCGGTCAGTTCGGAGTTGTAGTGGCTGGTGCTTTCCGGGCCGGTCGTCTCGTGCGTCGTAACAAAGGCGCCGAGCGGGATCATCTGGCCCGACGCGTTGCGCGTCTGAAGCCGTCCGATATCCTCGGGTTGCAACCGGAAGCGCTGATCGGCCTGGACGTTGACCTGATAGGTCCTGCCGAACCGGTTGAAGTCGTTCACGTAGAGCGATCCCAGATAGACCTGCATCGTCTCGAACAGTCCACCGAGCGGCACCCCTTGCGCCTTGGCCTTCTCGCGATCGATGTCCGCCCGCACCTTGGGCACGCCAATCTGATAGGACGTGAAGACGCCCGCGAGCGCCGGATCCTTGCTTGCCCTTGCGATGATCGCCTGCGTCGCCGCGTTCAGCGCGGTGGGCCCGAGCCCCGAATGGTCCTCGATCTGCATCCGAAACCCGCCGATGCTGCCCAGACCCTGGACGGAAGGCGCCGGATAGACCGCGATCGAAGCTCCTGGGATCGTCGAGAACTGCGCGTTGAGCGACTTGGCGATGGCAAGTGCGGACGTGTTCGCCGTCTCCCGGTCCTTGAACGGCTTCAGGTTGGTGAACATGATGCCGGCGTTGGGGCTGTTTACGAAGCCGTTCACCGATAGACCCGGAAAACCGACGGTGTGGGCGATGCCAGGCGTCTTGAGCGCCATGTCGCTCATCTTGTGCATGATCGCCTCGGTGCGGTCGAGCGAGGCGGCGTCGGGAAGCTGCATCACCCCGACGAGATAGAGCTTGTCCTGCTGCGGAACGAAGCCGGTCGGGGTGTAGACGAAGAGCCAGGCCGTCACCGCGAGCAGCCCTCCGTACAGCACGAGCGCGATGGAGCTCCGCCCGAGCACGCGCGAGACGCCGCCGACATAACTGTTCGACAGCCTGGCGAAGAAGCGGTTGAAGGGGCGGAATATCCAACCGGCGCCCCGATCGATCACTTTCTCGAACGGATCCTTGGGAGCGTCGTGCGGCCGAAGGAGAAGCGCCGCGAGCGCCGGTGAGAGCGTCAGCGAGTTGAACGCCGAGATCACTGTGGAGATGGCAATCGTCAGTGCGAACTGGCGGTAGAACAGCCCGGTCAGCCCGCTGATGAACGCGGTGGGCACGAAAACCGCGCACAACACCAAGGCGGTCGAGATGATCGGTCCCGTGACCTCGCGCATGGCCCGCCGCGTGGCGGCGATCGGCGTGAGCCCAAGCGCGATATTGCGTTCGACGTTCTCGACCACGACGATGGCGTCGTCGACCACGATGCCGATCGCCAGCACGAGGCCGAAGAGCGTCAGCGCGTTGAGCCCGAAGCCCAAGAGAAGCATGGCAGCGAACGTGCCGACCAGACTGACGGGCACGGCGATGAGCGGGATGATGGAGGCGCGCCAGCTCTGAAGGAAGAGGAGGACCACAAGGACGACGAGGGCCAGTGCTTCGAACAACGTGTGGATGACGGCGTCGATGGACGAATTCACGAAGTCGCTGGTGTCGTAGACGATGCTGTAGTGGACGCCGGGCGGGAAGTCCTTGGCGACCGCGTCCATCGTCTTCTTGACGCCATCGGTCATCTGCAGCGCGTTGGTGCCGGGCCGCTGGAAGATGGCCATGCCGACGGCCGGCTTGCCGTCGAGAATCGAGCGCAGTGCATAGCTGTCCGAACCCAGTTCGACCCTGGCCACATCGCGAAGGTGCGAGATTTGGCCCTGGGTACCGGCCCGGATCACGATGTCGCGGAACTGATCCTCCGTCTCCAGACGCCCTTGGGTGTTGACTGAGATCTGGAAGGCCGCCTGGCCCGGTGCCGGCGGCGCGCCGAGCTGGCCTGCTGCGACCTGGATGTTCTGCTCGCGAAGCGCCGAGACGATGTCGCCCGCGGTCATGCCGCGCGCGGCGAGCTTTTCGGGATCGAGCCAGATCCGCATGGAATACGGTCCGACGCCGAGCACCCGGACGTCACCGACGCCATAGGCGCGGGCCAAGCGATCCTTGACGTGCAGCTGGGCATAGCTCGCCAGATAGAGCATGTCGTAGCGCGCGTCGGTCGAAGTCAGGTGGACGACCTCGATAAGTGCGGGAGACGCCTTGGTCGTCGTCACGCCGACGCGCTGCACCTCCGGCGGAAGGCGCGCGAGCACCTGCGCCACGCGATTCTGCACGAGCACCTGCGCCTTGTCGCCATCGACGCCCAGCGCGAACGTGACGGTCAGCGTCATCACGCCGTCACTCGTCGATTGCGACGACTGGTACAGCATGCCCTCGACGCCGTTGATCGCCTGCTCAAGCGGAGACGCCACCGTCTCGGCGATCACCGCCGGTTCGGCGCCCGGGAACGTCGTGCGGACGACGACGGTCGGAGGCACGACCTCGGGGTATTCCGCGATCGGCAGGAGCGGCAACGCCACAAGACCGGCGAGAAGGATGACCAGCGATAGCACGATGGCGAAGCGCGGGCGGCCGACGAAGAAGTCCGATATGCTCATGCGAGGGGCTCCCGAGGGGGGTGCGGCGGGAGTGGCGGGGGTTGCGGGAGGAACGGTCATCCTACCGGCGCCAGCTGATCCATCAGCGACTGCGGGATCGGCACGTCCTTGCGGACCGCCTTCACCGCGTCGCCGGACTTCACCTTCTGCAACCCGTCGACGACGACCTGCTCCCCCTGCACCAGCCCGGAGGTCACGATCCGGAACTCGCCGAGTGCCGCGCCAAGCTCAACCGGTCGGGTACGGACGTGATTGCTGCGGTCGAGGATCATCACGAAGCGCTTCCCGAGGTCGGTGCCGAGCGACTGCTCGGGGACGAGCGCGATGGTTTTCGTACCACTCGACACCAGACGGATCCGGCTGAAGAGCCCCGGGGTCAGCTTGCCGTCGGGATTGTCCAGGATGGCGCGGCCCTGAATGGTGCCACTGCCGGAATCCACGACGTTGTCGAGGAAGTGGAGACGCCCGCGGTGGGGAAAGCCCTGCTCGTTGATCAACCCGACGAAGACCGGCCCGCCCTTCCCGCGCTGGTCGCCCGCGTACTTCAGGTATGCCTGCTCGTCGGCGTTGAACGATGCGTAGATCGGGGAGTCCGACACGACCGTCGTCAGAAGGCTGGACGCGGTGACCAGATTGCCCCGGGTGATGATCGCCTTCGACACCCTTCCGGCTACGGGCGAGACCACCCGTGTGAACGACAGGTTGAGGCGGGCGGTGTTGAGCGCAGCGCGAGCGGCGCCTACGTCAGCACTAGCCGACGCGGCCTCCGCACCGAGCCGCTCGAACTCGCCCTGGGAGACGGCGTTCTGATCGATCAGCCGCTTGCCGCGGGCGGCGTCAGACTTCGCGAGCACCTGCTTTGCCTCGGCACGCCGAAGCTCGGCCGCCAGCCGTTCGACCTCGTCGCGGTACGGTCGCGGATCGATCTGGAACAGCAGCTGCCCCCTGCCGACCCGAGCGCCCTCGCTGAACGAGATGGCGTCCACGAAGCCGCTGACGCGGGGTCGGATCTCGACGCTGTCGACCGCCTCGAGGCGGCCGGTGAAGTCATCCCACTGTCGAAGTGGCCGCATGATCACGGTCGTCGCCGTCACCGCGGGCGGTGGCGGCGGCGGGGGCGGCGCCGCGGCACCGCATCCCGACAAAAGCGCCGGCCACGCGATCAGGGAGGTCACGCCCGAATAGCGCTGAAGGCTGTTCATCAGCCATGGAGCACGAGCCCGTTCCTTCAGAAATTTTGGCATTCTGGCTTCCCCGGTCATGTAATCGGATCGGAGCCATTGCTGGTTGTCCGGTTACAAGAGGATCGGCCGCCGAGGGGCTATCTACAATTATACGTGCGTGTAGCGGGCTTCCAGGCCTCGTCCCTTCCGACCAATGAAACCCCACCTCAGTTCATTAGATCGATAGCATCCAACCCGTCAGCCAACTTGACCGGCTCATCGAGCAGGTGACGCTATTATCGGCCATCAGTCGCTGGAACTGCTCGCTGGTATATTGGGCGAATTCAACCGTTTGTCGCAACGCTTCGAAAATGGAGGCGAGCGATGGGTATCAGAAAGCGACGATCGAACCGGTGCACACGATCACAACTGCGGTCGCCGGGGAGTCCCCCGGTTGCCAATCGGCATGAGAATGCAATGTTCTGGGAGTATGTTGCTGCCGGGATGAGCAGCAAGGCAGCAGCAGTAAAGGCTGGAACGTCACAACCGGTTGGGGGCCGTTAGTTTCGGGAGGCGGGCGGGATGCCGCCCGCGGAGTTCACGCGCTAGGCGAAACTCTTGTCGGGTAGATATTTGTCCTTGGCAGAACGCGAAGAGATCGCGTTGCTGTTGGTCCAAGGGCACGGCGTGTGCGAGATCGCGCGTCGGCTCGGTCGAGCTCCTTTGACAATCTCCGGCGAGATCCAACGAAACGCGGCGACGCTTAGTGGCATGCCGAGCAGGCGGCGCGCCGTCCCAAGGTTGCCGCGCTCGCGGCCAACGACACGCTACGCCGCTGGGCCGAGGACTGGTTGAGCGGAGCCATTGCCAAACCCGGTGACGTGCCCGTCACCGGCCCCACGGTATCGTGGAAGGGGCGGCGACATGGGCCTCGGCAGAACCGGCGCTGGTCAAAGGCATGGAGCCCGGAGCAGATTGCAAGCCATCTGCACATCGACTTTCCGGACGACGACAGGATGCGCGTCATTCACGAGGCCATTACAGGCGCGCGGGGCAAAGGTAGCCCCTACTCTCTCCGCTTGCGCATCTCTATTTCGATTGCACTCCGCTGGAGCGGATCCGGCGGAACCCGGTCAACAGCTCGGGTATCGCCACCTCGTCAAACCTGAGCGCGGTGATGCCTCCGGCATGCTACCACAGCGCTCAGGCGCTTCGAAAAACGACTAACGCTCGTCTGCAAGGTTCAGGCGACAACTCGCATCGGCTAGGCTAACCCTTCAGCCAGATGATTCAGCATCGTAGCAGTCGGAGACGGGAGTTGAGAGCCATCGGCCCGATCTGTTGCACGCGCCTTGCCACCTTGGCGCTCCTTCTAGTCGGAGCGCCTGCGTCTGCACTCGATCCCACCTTTCGGGTCGATCAGTTCAAGCATACGCGTTGGAGCACGGAAGATGGCGCGCCGAATGCCATTTCTTCGGTTATTCAGTTCCCCGACGGTTTCCTATGGTTGGCGACAAACAACGGCACCTTTCGCTTCGATGGTCTTTCGTTCGAAAGGCTCAAACTGCCAGACTTCCTCGAAGGCAAGGGCATCACGGCCAACATCCGGGCTGCCGACGGCACCCTCTGGCTCGGTTGCCGTGATGGAACCATCGCCGCGTTCAAGGAAGGCCGCTGGAAGGACACCCACATGCCGCGGGGCCCGGGGCCCCGTAATCAGGTGACTAGCCTGATCCAGACCCGTGACGGGAAGATCTGGGCCGCTTTCGGTCGCTCGTCCAACGGTTTGGCTTGGTTTGGGGTCGGCGCCTGGCACATACAAGCTGCGAGCTACGGCCTGCCCAACGGCTTCGTCACGGCGCTTGCGGCGACAGGTGACGGTAGGCTTTGGGTGAGCTTATCAGGCACGGTCCAAGTGCTCGATCGTGGCGCCCCGCGCTTCGTCAGTAGCGGGGACGAGCTACGCGGCTACCCTGCACTCGCCACCGATCAATCAGACCGCGTCTGGATCTCCGATGACCTCGGGACGCGACCGAGCGTCGCTAACCCTGGTCTGCCGTCAAGGATCCGCTTCTACCGGACGCCGGCGTTCAAACGGAAGCCACGATCGTTCTTCGACCGCGATGGAACCCTTTGGGGCTTCACGCCAACGGACGGAATGTTCAGGATACCGAAGCCCCGTCTTGGCGGTCCTTCCGGCGACGATCTTGAGCCGGTCCAACGTTATTCCGGGCACGACGGGCTGGCCTCCGACAGCATCCAAGATGGGTTCGAGGACCTTGAAGGTAACATCTGGGTCGCAACGCCGCTCGGACTCGAGCGCTTCAGAGCGAGCTCGATAGCCATCGAGCCTTCGGTGAAGCCGCGGGCTGAAGACGAGCTGTCGATGCACGTCGACCACGCGGGCGCGGTGTACTTCGCCGGTGCAAACGGCCTCCACCGGGCTAATCCCGGAGCGGCGCCTGCACTGATCCGTCCAGGACTGTTCAACGCCGGATGCACGTCTCCCGTCGGCGAGTGGTGGAGCCCAAGCGGCACGTCAGGGCTCCTGAAATTCTCGCACGGGCGGTTCACCGAAGCGGCCGGGCCCGCGCTGCCCTCCCCGAAATCAAAGCTCTCGGACGGACTATTCGCCTGTTCGTGGTCAAACGAAGGGGCTTTATGGGCGGCGGCTGGTGAGCAAGGCTTCTTCCATCAGAAGGACAGAGTTTGGTTCCCGGCTAGGCTGCAGGACCCGTCCCTCTATCCGGCGGTCAGCCTCTATCCTGATGATCTCGGCCGGGTGCTCGCCTACAATCACTATGGCGATCTGACGAGAATCGATGGACAGAACAGGACGACGCTCATCGCGGGCGGGCGTCATAAACTCGCGAACATCACATCCTTCGCTCCGGTGGGCGACGCTGTCCTCATCGGCAGTGATGCAGGCTTGTCGAAGTGGGCCTCTGGCAAGCTCTTTACGATTTCGCAGGAACGCATTCCCACGATCAGCGGGATCAGCGGAATCGTCAGTTCACAGGGACAGACTTGGCTTCAGACGCGCAACGGCATCGCCCGTGTTCCGACTTCCGACCTCGAACGGGCATTCCTCCGCCGCTCGGCTCCGATACATGTGCAGATGTACGACTTCGCAGATGGCATGCCGAGCCTACCCAACACCTTCGGCTTTCATGGGTTGGCGCTTGGTGGTGACGGGCGGGTGTGGATCGCGACGCGAGGAGGGGTGGCATGGATTGATCCCAAGCGGCTCCCGTTCAATCATCAGTCTCCGCCGATACAGATCCGAAGTCTCCATGCGGGAGGAGTTTCGTTCGACGCGTCTCCGAATCTCAGACTTCCCAGAGGCACACGCGACCTTCAAGTCGATTTCGCCGTGCTCAGCCTCACAAATCCAAAGAGAAACCAAGCCCGGTACCGCCTTGTCGGCGTGGACGCAGGTTGGGTCGATGCCGGTCTCCGGCGGCAGGCGTTTTACACGAACCTCGCGCCGGGGATGTATCGCTTCGAAGTCATCGGTTCGAACAATGACGGCATCTGGAACCGTACCGGTGCGGAGATGAAGATAACCATACCGCCGACGTTCTTTCAGTCGCGATGGTTCACGGCTCTCGTCTCAATCGCCTTAATCCTTCTCGCATGGGCGCTTTACTCCATCCGGGTCCGCCACGTTGCCTCTCAGATCACCTCCAGACTGGCCGAACGCGCCTCGGAGCGAGAGCGCATATCGCGTGAATTGCACGACACACTTCTCCAAGGCGTCCAAGGCATGCTCCTGCGCTTCCACGTTGCGACGATGAGGATACGATCGGAGCCAGAGGCGAAGAGCGAACTCGAAGCGGCGCTGACACGCGGCGAGCAGATTATCGAAACTGCTAGAGAGCGGGTGAAGGGTCTTCGATACCTCGACAGCCCGACAGGCTTTCGCGACGCAGTTGTCGGGGCGGTGGCGGAGCTCGAGATCCCGGCCGGGCTCGACATCGAGATACAGGTCGATCAGGCCACGCCGCCGCCGAACGCCCTTGTGGCGGACGAACTCGCCCGGATCGCATCCGAGGCTCTGAGAAACGCCGTCCTCCACGCCGCAGCTGCCCGGATCTCCGTCCGCCTCACGGCATCATCGAGCTGGATCACTCTGAGGGTCGTCGACGACGGTGTCGGCATCTCCGAAGTCGTCCTCGAACGCGGCGAGAAGCCGGGACACTTCGGCCTCATCGGCATGAGGGAACGTGCCAGTCGGATCGGCGGCAAGTTCGCTATCCAAAGCGCTCCAGACCGGGGCACGGAGGTAAGCGTCACCGTGCCCATTCGACGAGCGCTCAGGGAGCGGGGTCGATGGTGGCGGCTGCTCCTTCGAAGACCTTAAGGAAGCTATGCGACGCCGACGCCGCAAGCGCAGTCCACCCGTTCCAACTCCTCAATTCAGTTGCCGCCCGGCCCGCTCAGCGGCTGCCCGGGAAGCGCCGCGGCGTTCTTCTTCCATCTAAGCGGTGACGCGCCAGTGAAGCGCCTGAAGGTGCGTGTGAGATGGGCTTGGTCCGCAAAGCCGCAGCACCTGGCGATCTGGCTGAGCGAGACGGAGGATCGAAGCAGCAGGTCCTGCGCCAATGCGAGTCGTCGGCCGATCACGAACTGATGTGGGGATTGCCCCGTGGTCCGTTTGAACTCTCGGCAGAAATGCGTCCGGCTAAGATTGATCGCCCTTGCCATGTCGTCGATCGCGATCGGCTCGCCTAGATGCTTATCGATATAGGCGACGATCGTCGCAATCTGCTTCGGCTGCAACCCACCTTTTCCGTCTCGCTGTTCCAAGTCCGTCCCAGTTCGTGTGCAGGCGAAGACCAGCGCGTCGATCCTCCTCAGGCATTCTCGTAGACGCCGAGGGTCTCCGTCGAGTCCGTCACGAACCTCGATCAGAAGGCTCTCCAGGGCCACACGTTCGGCCCGCGCCTCGTCGGTCGGTTCTCCCCGGCCGACATCACCTCGCCAAGTGACGATCCGCCGCGGAATGATCGCCGGGTGCGCCCCGGCGCGAACATCTCCGTATTCGGCGCCGCGCGGCAAGGGATCCAAGTTCTCGTCCAATCCGATTTGTTCGGGCGACATTACGATATGAACCACCGGTCGGCTTAGACCCATCTGGTGGTGGCCAGAGACACCTAAACGGGTATTGCCCGTGGCACATTTGTTCTATTGAGACTGACGTTGATCCTCTGATTGGAGGGGATCTCAGCCGGAGTGGCGCACAGCATGGCAGGCGATCCTATGGCCGCCATACGCATCTTACTTGCGGACGATCATCCGGTTTTGCGCGACGGAGTGTGTGCGCTGATCGGAACCCAGCCGGACATGCAAATCGTAGCCGAAGCCGCGAATGGCTTCGAGGCGGTCGATCGCTACACCGAGCTGCGCCCGGACGTTGCACTCATGGATCTGCAGATGCCGGGTATGAACGGCCTCGCGGCGATAGAGGCGATCCGAAAGGTCGATCCGGGCGCTCGAATCGTCGTGCTCACGACGTACTCCGGAGATGCGCAAGTTCTCAAGGCGCTAAAAGCCGGCGCAGCTGCCTACCTGTTGAAGAGTGCTCTACGCAACGAGATGATCGGCGCGATCCGATCGGTTCATGTCGGACGCCGCCACATCCAAACCGAGGTCGCGCACAGCATCGCCGAGCACGCAGCCGACGAATCCCTGAATGCGCGCGAGATCGAAATCCTTCGGCTGATCGCCGAAGGGGATCCAAACAAGGCGATCGCACTCAAGATGTCGCTCGCCGAAGACACCATCAAAGCGCACATTCGTAACATCTTCACAAAACTCTATGTCAGCGACCGGACTCACGCAGTCACCACAGCCGTACGCCGCGGCATTATCGAGCTCTGAAGTTGAGCATCTGAGCTCCGTCCAGCGCGACGGAATGTGGCCAGCATCGCCGGGATGCTTGTCAACAGCATCAGACAGCCAGGGTTGTGCCGTCGAGGGCGGCCCTACGAACTACTATGGTTCGAATCTTCAATAACAAATGGAGCGATTCATCAATCGAAAAGCTCTCCGCTCGCGTAGATTAGTGGCAGTGGCGCCCGGCCCTCGAACATCGGCGCGAGGCGGTCGTAACCCTTGACGGAGAAGCGCTAGGTGCAGACGGGATCCGCATACCATTGGATAGGTCGGGCGGTCACACTTCGGCTTCTCACGTCTAAGATCCGCGGATGTCGTGCTGGCGCTGACAAACGGATGTTCGGCGGATCGTCATGAAAGAGACCAGTCAGGCAGGAGACGCCACGGCGGATTGGCTCCACGACATTGGCGGCGATCGGGCAAGCCTGAGGCACACGTGTTGGATCGCCAGTCTGCACCTGGCAGCATGCACGCGGTGGTTGAACGAAGCCCCCTGTTCCATCGAGGAGGCGGCCTCGACGCTTGCAGACGTGACGGAGATCCTCCGGGCGGTTCAGTCGAAACTGGCAGGTCGGGACCGGGTCGTCTCCACTGCCCCGGCAACGTTGCCAGACGGGCCTTTCGAAGCAACGCTGCTGGAACTGCATCATCGCCATGCCACCCTCGCGTTCGGGCTCGCCGGCCTTTCGCAGTCGATTGCCGCTCTCTAGAATATCTTGGCTGGTACGGCGGTCCCGCAACGCCACACGAGGTCGCTTATGATCTTGCGCCGGTGTCGTTCGCGTTATCTCACCTAGCCTATTCACTTACTGTCCGCCGGACCTTCCAGCTGCCGAAACGCCAAGTGTCCGTTGTGTCGAGGTAGGAGGTTGAATCAGATGTCACCCGGTCTAGCACACCGGCGATACATCTCGTTGTTCCGCGTCGTACTAAGCGGCTGCGTGTAAGATACCGACGTATAATGGCAGCCGCTCCGCGATAACCGCATGAAACTCCAGGGCGGCGTCCTTCCGGGATCGCCTGCAGAGGAGATCCAGCATGTCCGGCCAATCCACAAACCGTGCAGATACTTTTCCTATCACCAGAATTCTCGCGATCGGAAGCGTCGCTCCGGATGTCCATGCGGACGACGTGCAGCGCACAATGCCCGACGAAGTACGGGACACGGTAGCGCTCTATCTCGATGGGACGATAGACCAATGGTACGCGCGGCATGGCGGCGGCGTCCTGTTCCTCCTCAACCTCAACGACCTCGATGCAGCGGCCCGAGTGCTTGCAACGCTCCCGCTCGCGAAGGCCGGTCTCATGAAGTTCGAACTGACCGCGCTGGGACCGCTGTTCCCGCTGAACGGGTTGCTGCGGTCCTGAGCGGCCGCGCGTGGAGAGTACACTCATGGACGAGCGCCCCGAAGGAACACCGTTTCGCGCGATCCTGCTAGATGCGACGACGCCCACCGATCAGTCATGTGACGTCGAGACTCCGGTCGGCAAGGACGCACGCGAACTAGCCCATGATCTCAACAACGTGTTGCAGATCATCGCCGGCAACCTCCAGCTCATCGCCCTGGATGTGGAGGGGACGCCGGCAGCAGCGAGGATCGTCCGCGCATTCGGCGGTCTCGACCATGGCGTCAGGCTCACTGCCATGCTGCTCGACCGCTGTCGCAAGGAGGGCGGCATAGCGTCGGTCGACGAAGTGGTCGACAGCCGCCGCCTCCTCGACATCGTACCGCTGCTTCAGGACGCCGTCGGCGCTGCGGTGGCGATCGACGTCGACATCCCCACGGACATATGGCCGGTCAAACTCGATTTCGGGCGGCTTCAGAATGCGCTGCTCAATCTCGCCATCAACGCTCGCGATGCCATGCAGGGGCGGGGCCGGATCGTGCTCGCTGCTCGAAACGCACCCGGGGGCCCGTGCCCAAGGGGCGACAGGATGATCATCACTCTCGAGGACAACGGCGAAGGCATCCGCCCCGACTTCGTTGAAAAGATCTTCGCGCCCTTCTTCACCACGAAGGCGACGGGAACAGGGCTCGGGCTGGCCATAGTCCGGGAATTCGGACGGGCATCGCGTGCAGACATCGCAGTCGAGAGCAGTCTGGGCGTAGGCACCGCCTTCCACCTCTCGTTCCCCCGCACCGCGAAGCCCTAACCGCCGCACGATGCGACCACCCAAACCTCACACCGTCCGCGGCGAACTCCGATGGCGGCAGCCTCAAACGTATCGCTCGGTCAGAGTCGGGTTCATCGCGAGACACGGTGGATCGAGATCCGCTCCATGCCGCAGAGGGAGCAGACCTGTCTTAGCCGCTCGAAGCCGTTCGAACCGGCAAGTTCCCGAATGCGCTGATGCGTGTGGGCGGCATCCGCAAGCCTGAGGGTGCGACCAATGCAATCATCGCAGACCGGCTCGGGCGACAGTCGGACGATCAGCTTCTCGACATCATCGCGCTCGGTCATTCGCCTGCGATCCTCCGTCCCGTACGTGGCGGTGGCGGAAAGCTCCTCGAGACGCCCGTCTCGGTCGAGGCGTCCGGCCAAGGTGGCGGCCGCCCTGCATCAAACCCCTTCCGCCGCCGCCCAGCTGGCCAGCTCGGCAAGAACGGCGCTCATCAAGCGAAGCTCGCGTTCGAACTCGCCGAGCCCATGCCGCCCAGCTATCCAGCGCGGATCGTTATAGCCGATGTAGACGAGATCCGCCTCCTCCCAAATGAGGATCTTGAGTGGCAGATCGATGGCCGAGGTGCGAACCTGCTGCATCAGCGGCGTGCCAAGCCTGGGATTGCCGAATACGAGCAGCAACGTCTGCGGCAGTCTAAGTCCGCTGCGCTGTGCGGCCGCGGAGTGATCGATTCTTGCGACCGGCGTGATGCCCCGCCTCTGCATTTCGCCATCGAGCCGCTGCAGGGTCTGCGCGAAGTCGGTATCGCTCACCGAGACGATAAGACCTGGGGCCTGACGACCATGCCGGTCGATACGCTGCAGAGGCGATCCGTTCATCAGACCGCCGACGGCGGGCGCCCGGCGCCATCGATGCTCATCATCCGATCGCCGATTGCTTGTCCGGAGCGAGCCGCCGCGGTCAACTCGGCGACGCCACGCATGGACAAGCCCCGCTGATGCCGCATAGCCGCCAGTTCTGGACCGAGTTCGGTAGAAATCTCATCCATCTCTGCAACAAGGTAGGTCGCCGCAGGCGTCGGCCCCCGTGAAGGCGTCGGATAGGGTCCGGCGGGCACCAATGATACGAAAGGTGTCATCTCACTCTCCTGGGCGCGGAGTTCCGCCACATCGGCGGATCTCGAAAAGGATGTTGAAATCGTTTGATATCAACTGCGGCAACCTTGCATCGCCCGCCCGCGACCGAACATCGACGCTTGGGCGTCCATGCCTCCCGATCGAAAGCCGGGTGCCAATCCACCGACACGATCACGTGTTCGTCGAAAGTGGAACGTTCGACAATTATACGATCGGGTACCCAGCGAACCTTGCCAGTCTGCATGCCCGACCGCGCGTGTAAGGCATTCACGTGCGGTCTGTGACGCAGGACTCAGGCCTGTGACGGGGGGTATCGCTTCATCAGCGGACGTGCGTTTCAAATCGCCTTCGCCGGGGCCCTCCTATCGGCACGCGCGCCTCTTCCAGCTTTTCTCAAACCAGAATGCTACCGCACCACTTTGGGCATCACGGAGACATTACGGTTCCGGAGCCCGACTATGGATTGGACGTCCCTCAAACCCCCAACTTGGAGAGGAAGCTCAGTCCCGCAGCTGCGGCACACCGGCGAACAGCAGGTTCAATCCCTCGGTCATCGTCGGATGAGCCAGGATCGCATCTCGCAGCAAGGTGTAGGGTGCGCCGGCGAGCATCGCCAGCTGAACGGTCGCCACAACCTCACCCGCCCGCTCGCCCATCATCGCGAAGCCGAGAATGCGGTCGTCCTTCCCGATGAGGCATTTCATGAAGCCGCGGCGAGCGGACATCGTTCTCGCCCGAGGAACCACGTCCATCGGGAGTCGGCAGACCCGTACGTGCAGACCCGCTACTTCGGCATCTCGCTCGTTCAATCCGACCCGCGCGAACTCCGGGTCGAGGAAGACGCAGTAGGGAATCAGACGGTCTGCGGTGGTCCGGCTGCCCCCTTCCAATTGGCTCTTGGCCACCCGGAAGTCGTCGAAGGCTGCGTGGGTGAACATCGGCGTGCCGGCCGCCTCGCCCAACGCCCATATACCCGGTGCGGAGGTCCGAAGCGTATCATCGACTTCGATGAATTCACCCCCATTCAGCGCGACGCCAGCGATCTCCAAACCGATCTCCGAAGTCATTGGCTGCCTCCCGGTCGCGACCAGCAGATGCGACCCGGTGAAGATCCGCCCGTCGTCGACGGTCACGGACACGATTCCACCCGACCTGCCCTCGACGAGGCTCGCTCTCGCGCCGGTAGCGACTTCGATCCCCTCCCAGTCGAACAGCTTCTGGATCTCTTCCGCGACATCAGGGTCCTCGCGCTCGCCGAGCCGAAGGCCGGCGTGGATGACGACGACCCTGCTCCCGAGCCTGCTGAACGCCTGCGCCATCTCCATTCCGACGTAGCCACCGCCGATGATCAGAAGCGTCTCCGGCACCTCGTCGAGAAGCAGGGCCTCTACGTGCGTAAGTGGCACCGCCCGCTTCAATCCTGGAATGGCGGGCATCGCCGCTCTCGTTCCCAGGTTGAGGTAGATCCGCGGAGCCGTCAGCCGCCGCCTACCCCCCTCACCTTCGACCTCGATGACTCGAGGCTCAACGAACCTTCCCCACCCGAGAACCAGCTCGAGTCCACTCGCATCGAAAGCCTTCTGGTTGAGCCCGACCATGCCGGACACCACTTCGGCGGTCCGTCTCGCCACAGCTTCCATGTCGATGGACGCCTGTCCCGCGTTCACACCGAAGGCGGCGGCGTCCGCGACCAGGGAAGCCCGCTCCGCGCTTCGGATCAGTGCCTTCGTAGGGATGCAGGCGATGTTGATGCACGATCCGCCGATCAACCCGGCTTCGATCATGGCGACACGCCTGCCCTGCTTGGCCTGATCCATCGCAAGCGACTTACCCGCCTTGCCTCCTCCAAGGATCAGCATGTCGAAGTGCTCAGTGTCGACCATCGTTTCAGCTCCCGTTCCGAAAGTCTTCCCGCTTCCTCAGCGACGTCGGCCGCGCGGCGCCGGCCCGGTCATCCGCGTCGTCCTAGTTCGTGCCAGGCGCGACCGTCCCGTGCCATCATGGCATCGGCCGACATCGGGCCCGAAGAGCCGGTGAGATAGTCCTCGGGTGTGCCCTGAGCGCTCCAGTGTTCGAGAATCGGCTGGACGGCCGCCCAGCCGGCCTCGATCATATCGGCGCGCTGGAACAGCGTCTGGTCCCCGATCAGGACATCGTACAGCAGGGTCTCATATCCCGTACGGCCCGTGATCCCGAAGTGATCCCCGTAGCGGAAGTCCAGACTCGAGCTGGTCACGTCCACCGCCTCGCCCGGTCGCTTGAACTGGAGCTCGAAGCTCATTCCCTCGTCAGGCTGCACCTGGATCGTGAGCCGGTTCGGCGCGATCGCAGAGACATCGGTGTCGCGAAACATCGAGAAGGGCACGTGCTTGAACGTCACGACGATCTCGGTGTCACGTGCCGAGAGCGCCTTGCCCGTCCGCAGGTAGAATGGGACGCCGGCCCAGCGCCAGTTATCGATGCCGAGCTTCAAAGCAGCGAAGGTCTCGGTGCGGCTTCCCGAGGCGACATCGGCTTCGGACAGGTAATCCGCTTCCATGTCGCCGTAGGCGGCGCGATACCGGCCGCGGACCGCATTCAGATCGACCTCGTCCGACCTGGGGCCTCGCACCGCGCGGAGGACCCGCGCCTTCTCGTCGCGGACCGCGTCGGCGTCGAATCCATTCGGCGGTTCCATCGCAACCATGGCGAGAAGCTGGAAGAGATGGTTCGGCACCATATCCCGCATGGCTCCGGTGGCATCGTAGAACTTTCCCCGCGTCCCGACCGAAACCTTCTCCGCCGCCGTAATCTGGACGTGGTCGATGAAGCGATTGTTCCAGACAGCCTCCAGCAGGACATTGGCGAAACGGGTGACCATGATGTTGCGGACCGTCTCCTTCCCAAGGAAATGGTCGATCCGGTAGATCTGACTTTCGTTCGCGCGAGCCAGGAGCCGACGATTAAGGTCACGCGCGGAGGCGAGGTCGCGACCGAACGGCTTCTCCACGATGAGCCGACGATAGCCGTTTCCCTCAACGAGCAGGCCGGCATCACCCAGACGGTCGGCGATCTCGCCGAAGAATTCCGGTGCGGTCGCGAGATAGAATGCGACATTACCCGTCAGATGCGCCGCAAGCGTCTCATAGACGGTGTCGTTCGTGAAATCGCCGGACAAATAGCAGACACGATCCCGAAGGCCGCACCAAGCTCCCGCCCCTTCGCGGGCGATCGTCGCGTCCAACCTATGGCGCAACAGATCGTCGCCACCAGGGTCCCTTCCTATGCCGATGATCCGGAAGTCGTCCGCCAGCCGCCCGTCGGTACGCAGATTCAGGATAGATGGGATGAGCAACCGAGCGGTCAGATTGCCAGTGGCGCCAAAGATGACAAGCGTCGCGCGCGGCGCAGGGTCGATGGGCGCGGACGCCCCCTTCTCGCCGCCGTTCATCGCGAGGATCGATCGAGGACCGCAAGCGCGACGTCGAGAACGTTCTCGCAGGTGAAGCCGAATTCGCGCTGGAGATCCGAGAACTTGGCAGAGGCGCCGAACGAAGACATGGTCACGGTCGCGCCATCGAGCCCGACATAGTCGGACCAGCCCAGCGGTCCGGCCTGCTCGATGGCTACGCGAGCCCGCACCTTCGACGGCAGCACGCTTTCGCGATATGCCGCATCCTGACGGTCGAAGAGGTAGCGGCTGGGCATCGAGACCACGCGCGAACGCACGCCGCCCGCCACCAGGGCTCGATGAGCCTCCAGGGCCAGCGACACTTCGCTCCCGGTGGCGATCAGTATCACCTCTGGAACGTCACCGGCATCCGCCAGGACATAGCCCCCCTCCCGCAATCCGTCAGCGGAAGCCATGGTGACCCGGTCGAGCGTCGGCAGCGCCTGACGCGAAAGGATCATCACCGTTGGCACACGGCTTGATTCCAGCGCCACCTGCCACGCGACTGCGACTTCGTTCGCGTCACCGGGGCGGATCACGTTGAGGCCAGGGATCGCGCGCAACGCTGCCAGATGTTCGATCGGCTGATGGGTGGGTCCATCCTCGCCGACCCCGATCGAATCGTGTGTGAAGACGAAGATCGAAGGGATCTCCATGATCGATGCGAGGCGAATCGGGGTGCGCATGTAGTCGGAAAACACGAGGAAGGCCGAGCCGAACGCCCGCAGGCCGCTAAGCGCCATGCCGTTTACGACGGCGCCCATCGCGTGTTCGCGGACGCCGAAATGGACGTTGCGACCGCCATAGCTCGCTGACTGGAGTGAGCCGGCACCCTCGAACGTGAAGTTCGTCTTGGTCGATGGTGAGACGTCGGCTGCGCCCCCTACAAGCCACGGCAGAGCCCCGGCGATGGCATTCTCCACGCGTCCGCCGGACTCGCGGCTAGCGATGCCCTTGGGGTCGGTTGGAAACACCGGGATGGCCGCCCGCCACGTCTCCGGCAGACCGCCACCCAGCATCGTCTCGAGCTCGATCGCCAGAAGCGGGTGCGCAGCCGCATAGTCGAGTCGCATGGCCTCCCAACCTTCCCTGAGCGGGCGAGACCGCGAGCGCATCTGCTCGGACAGCCCCTCGGCGACACCGGCCGGCACGTGGAAGGCCTCGGACGAATCCCAGCCGTAAGCCGCCTTGGTCGCCGCCACCTCGGCGACGCCCAACGGCTCGCCGTGCGCCTTCTCGCTGTTGGCCTTGGGCGATCCGTAGCCGATGACCGAGCGCACGGTGATGAAGGTCGGCCGGTCATTGGTCTCGCGAAATACGGCGATCGCTTCGAGAAGCGCCTCGGTGTCGTTCGCATCCTCGACGGTCAACGTATTCCAGCCATAGGCACGGAAGCGCGCGGCGACGTCCTCTGTGAAGGCGATGTCGGTGTGCCCTTCGATCGAGATCGTATTGCTGTCGTAGATCCAGCAGAGGTTCGAGAGCCGGAGATGCCCGGCAAGGGACGCGGCCTCGCCGGAAATGCCCTCCATCAGGTCCCCATCGCCACACAGCACGTAGACGTCGTGGTCGAAGATCGGGAAGCCGAACCGATTGAAATGCGCGGCCTGCCAGCGCTCCGCGATCGCCATTCCGACCGAATTGCCACAGCCCTGGCCGAGCGGCCCGGTCGTGGTCTCGACACCGGTCGTCATTCGATACTCGGGATGGCCCGGCGTCTTGGAGCCGAACTGTCTGAAGCTCTGAAGATCCTCCATGCTGATGGCGGGCTTGCCGGTCGGAGCACCGTCCGCACCGAACTCCTCGACGCCTGCGAGATGAAGGAGGCTGTACAGAAGCATCGAGGCATGCCCGATCGAAAGCACGAACCGGTCCCGGTTGGGCCAGAGCGGGGCGGCGGGATCGAAGCGCAACGCGCTCTTCCAGAGCGCGTAGCCGACCGGCGCCATCGCCATCGGCGTGCCGGGGTGCCCCGAGTTCGCCTTCTGCACCGCGTCCATCGCCAGCGTGCGGATCGTGTCGATCGCGAGGCGATCAGGGCTGCCGTCCTCAACCACGGAATTCGGCAAAACGTCGGTGTCGGACATGGAAGTCTCCTGCTGCTCGGCGTTCGATTTCAGGTAGGCGTTCAGTGACGTCGGATTGGTTCTCGGGCGCTCCAGTCCGCCGCGCCGCGACTTGAGGAAGATGCGGCGGGCGGGCATTCGAGCCGATCCTTTGGAAGCGCCCCCCGCCCTTTCATTCGCAATCGCCTCGACTACTTCGAAGTCGACCCGTCTGGTCGGGGGCTGAAGATGAACCCCCCACCGAGCCAGCGTCTGCGGGAGCCGGCGGTTCGGCCCCCGGGGCGATCAATACGCGGGCTGTGCCTGGCCACCACGGCGACCTGCCATACTAGCCAACCGATTGGACTGGCGAACGGCGAGGTATCCAAGACCGAGGAACAGCACGAACACCGCGCCCTGGGCTACGAAGAACGCGGGTTCGGCACCGGTCGGTGCGAGCGCATGGAGCGGCGAGATCTTCTGGAACGACTGCACGACGCCGACGAAGGCGTTGAGGTACAGCGCTAGGACCGCAGTCGCCACATAGGCAAGGCGCCACAGACCGGCCTGGCGGAAGACGAACATCGCCACAAGCGATACCGCAAGAACGATCAGCGAGATCACGCCGACGACATGTGGGGGACCGAAGGCGGCGGAGTGGAATAAGAAGCCCGTCGCACTGGTCGCTATCGTCGTGATCAGGAAGATCGCGTTCCAGGTTGAGAACCAACGTCCGGCGACCAGCCCCCCGAGCCAGATCACACCTGCGGCAATGCCGACGAGGCTGATGACCACGTGGAGGAATGTGAAAGCCGGTACCGACATGCCCATTATCATCGCTTCGCCCTTTCGTAAGCTGCGGCGCGTCGCTGCCGGCCTTCGCAGAAAGGGTGTTCCCGTTTCACTTCGGAGTGCGGCGGACGCGGCGCCTTTCTCGTTTCAGAGTGGGCACGATGCCATTATACTTTCATATCGAACCGACCATCGGGAGGTGCGAGCGCAGATATGGCGCGATAAGCCCAGCGACTTGGAATGCGACCGCGACCGCCCGATCACGCCGCGCAGAGTCCGCACATCGCCGTTCCTGAAAAAGAAGCGCGCCGCCCGTCATTAGGGACTGGAGCGATCGTGCGCGGACCGCGATCGTTCGAAACTACACCCGCGCGCGCCGAAGTAGTTACTTCGGCGCCATACCGAATATCTCGTCACCGACCGCCATGACTGCGGAGGCACCGGTCTCGCCGAGCAGCTTCAACGCCTGCTCCTGCCCGGCACGCCAAGCGGGCACGAGTTCATGCATGAGCTCAAGCCCGGCAGCTGTCACCTTGATCGGTTTCGCGCGCCCGCTTGCGTCCACCTCACCTTCAACAACCAATTCCGAATCCAAGAGGAGCTTGATGTTGCGGGACAGCGTGGACCGATCCTGTTGAGTGAATCGCGCAATTTCCGCCTTGCTTGCCGAGCCCAGCTTGCAGATGGCGGTGAGCAGGACGAACTGAGGGGAACTGATCCCATATGGTCGGAGCGCGTCGTCATACGCGTTGGTGAGCACGCGAGAGATGACGCGGCTGCGGGAGAGCATGCAGTCCGAAACCATCTCTTGGATAACGTCGGCGACCACATCAATCTCCTAGCCTCAACCATATAGTGCATATGCACCTACGATCAATGCTTGGGTGTGGTTGCACTATCGCTAGAGCGTACGAGAAGTCCGACCAGCGAAACCACAGTCCCGATCAAACCCTCATACCATGGCGGCCGAAGCACATCTCAGCCGTCTCGAGGAGCATGCTGCAGGAATTGGCATCCAAGGTTCGCAAAGCGCATAGTTCCTGCCGCGCACTCGCCTCAACCGAGCTTGCTCGATCAAGTCCCAATGCCGAAAGGCACTCGTCGATCATGATGACCGTAGTGACGAGTTGAGCCGTGGGGACCGGGTCCTGGGCCAACCATCGATGGCCTGCTGCGACATGGAGGCGCGCGATCCACCTTATGTGGGCGTCATGATGCTCTCGTTTCAAACCGCTGTCGGCGTGAGGCGCTGCTGTCGGGCACGAGCCGGCAAGGTCCACCGCGACCCGGCTCATGATCGACCTCCCGAAGCGGGCGCGCCGGTGACCGGACAGATGCATATTCCGGTTGATGCTGATGCCATGGTCATGACCATTCACTCCGGCGACCTGCGGCGCTTCGCAGCCGTGATGGACGATATCGTGGTCTGTCCCGAGGGAGATCTCGCTATCCGGACCGGGTACATGAGGCCCAAGGTCTTGGCGAAGGCCTCCGAATCGTTCGCCCGGAAGCGACCGCTGACCCGAAGGTCACCTGCTGCAGGATCGGTCACGACGACGTGCGGCGGCTTGCCGCGGTCCATCATCGCAAGCACCTCCCGCACCGTGATGTCGTGCAGGGAAATGAATCCGTCGCGCCAATTCAGCGCCTCCGCGGCATCCACGGATCGGATTTCGGCCTTCGAGCCGGGTTTCACCCAGTACTCCTGGCCCGGAACGAGATTTGCCCGGTCGGCAGGGTTGCCCGTCGCGTCTATGCGGACCCTCCCCTCCTCCAAGATGACTCTAAGACCGCTGCCTTCACGCGCCACTTCGAACGCCGTTCCCGTAGCGGTCACGGTGCGGTCTGCAGACGCCACTACGAAGGGGCGCGATGGATCGTGCGCAACCTTGAAGAACGCCCGCCCGATCTCGAGGGCCACATCGCGCCGCGCGTCCGTCTCCCGCACCGTAATCCGGGATCCTACGTCGAGCATCACGCGGCTGCCATCGGCGAGCGTGACCTCCGACGGCGACTGGCCGCCGCTGTACGTTCTCGCCACGGCCGCCATATCGACCGAAGTGCCAGTCCTGGGGGCGATCAACCCCCACGAACCGATGCCGACCGTTAGCGCGACCACGGCCGCTGCCGCCGTCGCCCAGGCCGGAATGCGGCGGGTGCGAGAGGGACGCGCCGATAGGGCTTCTGCGCGAAACGATGCGAGCAGCTCGTCCGGCTCGTCGTCGAATGATCCCCACATCAGAGACGCCATCCGCCATTCCTCGGCGTTCGTGCTCGGGCCAGCCAGCCACACCTCGAAGTCCACCCGCTCGGCTTGGGTGAGGCCACGGTCATGGGCGACCAACCAGTCAGCCGCCACGTCGGACACGCTGCGTGTTTCCTCGAACCGCTCGCTCATGACTCGTCGCCCCGGCATTCCGCGACGAGTTGCCTCGTCGCGCGCTGCATGTGTTTCTCAGCCGTGCTGAGGGATATGCCGAGGCGTATCGCGATCTCGGCGAAGGGAAGGCGCTCGAGCCGCCGGAGAACGAAGACCATGCGGGTGCAGTCCGGCATCGCGGCGAGCGACACGCTCGTCTGCCGCAGCTCGTCTCGCGCAATCAAAGCGCGGTCGGCGCCTGAAACGGGTACGACGTGTTCATCGGCGTCGAACGGCACATGGTTGTCGGCGAGCCGCACGACCCTACGGCGGTGCCGATCCCGCAGGACGCTTTCGGCGGTCTGAAAAACGTAACCCGCGAACCGATCGAAATCCTCCAGCTGGCCACGCCGCACGATGCGGAGCGAAACCTCCTGGATCAGGTCGTCGATTTCGCTGCCATCCCTCACGGATCGAGCGAAGTAGCGAATTAGCGGGCCCCTCAGGGCCTCTAGCTGTCGGCCCAGCTCGTCGTCCTCGCGGCTCACCGGTGAGTCTCCCTGTTGGAGATCGACAGCTCCCTCGTCACGGATCGGACACCCCGTCGCCATTATGGCCGACCGGCCAACATCGTGCACCGTAGCACAGGGGCCGATCCGGCGCGCACGGCAATGTCGCGCAAAGGTGACGCGTGCGGGAGCAGCGGAACGAGCGAGAGTGCGCTATTGGCGCGACGTCCACTCTGCGTCATGATCGACCCGGTCAGAAGTCCGCGCGCTCGGACAACCTCGGTCTTGTCGGATGATGGAAGACGAGGACCAGCTAGGTCGGGAAAGGGGGGATGTGCACGATGCGACGCTTGATGGAACGACCGAAGTCTGTCGAACCTGGGCGGCCGGTGCTTTGCGATCGCGACTTCCGCGTGACTGCGACGCGGTATCAGGATTCGAACTGTCTTCATGGCTTCGAGCATCGTGACGCTCCCCTCAAATCCAGGAACGCAGCGATTTTCCAAACCCGTATGGAGCTTCCAAGAAAAATTCGCCCCCCCCGCCGAATGCAACCTAGGTGACGCGCCACCACAGGACGCCAGCGACTGGACCGCGAACGCCCTCCCCTCTCGAACTGGCCGGCATGGCGATCCTGCTCTTCAGCTTCGCGGCCGCCGCGCCCGCCGCAGCGGGACAGCCCGAGGGGGCTACGGATCTGGCCGCTGGCTTGGATCGCATCGCACGGTCGCACCGCGTCAACCTCCTGTTCGACGAGCGGCTCGTCGCGGGCAAGCGCATCTCCGTTCGGGCGACACCCTCGACGATTGAGCGGGAACTTGCCCAGACGCTCAAGGGCACGGGCCTGACCTACCGAAATGCCGGCGGGGGCACCTTCGTGATCATCGCCGACACGACCGGCGACAAAGCCCCAACGCCGGAGGCGCCGCCCCCTCCGGTCCCAGACATTCTGGTGATCGGGCGCTACACGCTGGATACCGACATCCGACGCAGCGCAGACGATGCACAGCCCTATCGCACCGCTGGCCGCCGATCGATCGAGGATGCGCAGCCGGGGTCGGTCGAGGAGTTCCTCAAGACGCGCCTGCCCCAGAATGCTCAAACGTTGTCGCTGAATCAGGCGCCCTTCAGTGCAGGTGGGTCGCCGCGTTCGCAGATCGACCTTCGCGGACTCGGAACGGATCATACGCTCGTGCTCGTCAACGGCAGGCGTCTACCGAGCACGCCGGGACTTGGTGAACTTCTTCAACCTGACGTCAGTGGCATGCCAATCCAGGGCATCGACCGGATCGAGACGCTCGCCAGCACGGCCGGCGGCATATTCGGCATCGGCGCGGATGGCGGCGCCGTGAACATCGTCACCAAGAACGACTTCGACGAGGCGGCTCTCAGCGTGCAGACCGGCCTTTCAGGTCGTGGCGATGCCGCACAGCGGATGATCGACGCCCACATCGGTTGGACCAGCGCCTCGAAACACACGCGGGTCTCCCTTCGCTATACGGACAGGACCGACGAAGGCCTCTCCTTCGGCAGTCGGGACTTCATCGAGAGCAGCCGCACCCTGCGCTATCAGCGGGTCGGCAGCAGGAACTATCTGCCCGTATCGGCTAGCGTGAACGTCGTCAGCGCGACCGGTTCGAACCTTTCGCTTATCCCCGCGCTGGGAGGCCAATCACTTGGGGCCTCGTCGACCTTCCTGCCGCTAGGACCGGCTGCTGCGTCATCGGTCGGCATCGCAGCCCTGCTTACGAACGCCGGCAAGCTCGATCTCACGCTGGCCCAAGATGGCCAGGGTGCCGAGCAGAGCCTCCTGACGCCAGCGGATGCCCATTCCGTCCTTGCAACCGTGCGACAGGACGTTGGCCGTTCGCTGGTCGTCTACGCTGACTATCTGCGTTTCTCTACTACCGGGCGCGCCGTGATCGGCGGGGTCCAGACGACCACCAGCCTGTCGCCCGGACAGCTGGGAAATCCCTTCGCCCAGCCCATCATCATCACCTATCCGGCAGCGGGCTTACTCGGCCAGATACTCTCAAGGTCCACCACCGACCGTCTGACCATCGGCGCGATCGCGCAGCTCGGAAAGGGGTGGGTTGCGAATTTCGATGCCGCCAGCGGACAGGCGACGGTGTTTCAGGTCGAGAGCTACACGCCGGTTTCGGGCTATGCGATCAACGCCTTCGCCGGCGGGACCGCTCTCACCAGCCAACTCGCGAGAGTCGCAGTGACGCCGTTCTTCCAGAACTATGCGACCAATCGCCTTCGGGACCTGAACCTTCGCGTCGCCGGCCCACTCGTGAACCTTCCCGCAGGCCCCCTTTCGATCACCTTGACGGCCGAACTCCGGGACGAACGTGCGCCGGGCGCAGATTACGACAATTATGTCAGCACCCCCGCGCTTCGCTCTTCGACCCACTACCAAAGTGCCCGGCAGACCGTCGGATCGGCGTTCGCCGAAGCGAGGATCCCGATCGTCAGCAATGACGCAAGCAAGTCCGTACTCCGCGGGCTCGAAGCGCAGGTCGCCGTGCGGACGGATCGCTATGAGATCGCCGCTCCAGTGATTGACGCCCAGCTCCTGCAACTCGGAACGTTCGGGAACGAAGTCAGAAGCAAGGGCACCGTCACCGCGGTGACCACCAGTCTGCGCTTCAATCCAACCGACGGGATCACGCTCAGGGGAAGCTATGCCGATGGCTACACTCCTCCGACGCAGTCCCAGATCACGCCGAACGGCTTCAGCTTCGGCTTCTTTCCGTATTCGGACCCCAAGCGCCCGCGCGACAGCTTCGCCTCCTCGATCCAGACCCTCTTCCTCTACGGCGGCCAGCCGGGCTTCGCCCGCAAAAGACGCGGACCTGGTCGGTCGGCGCGATCGCGAAGCCGGCATTCCTCCCCGGCCTGCGTCTTTCACTCGACTTCATGATTCTGCGATCGAACCACGAGATCACGGACTTCTCGGCAGCACAGTTTCAATACTTCGTGACGAATGAGGCCCTCTACCCCGGTCGGATCACGCGAGCCCCACTCTCCGCCTCGGACATCGTTGCCGGCTACACCGTAGGGCGGATCACGAAAGTGGACGCAAGCTACCTCGCAACCGGGAGCACGACGCTCAACGCGCTCGATTTCGCGCTTCAATATGATCGCAGGACCTCCTTCGGTCGTTTGACGGCATACGCCCAGGCGACCTGGGAGCCGAAGCTGCGTCGCGGCGCACTCAACGCATCGTCGTACGATTCCGTCGACTCCCTCAACGGCCCATTGTCCCTTAGAGCGAACGGGGGCGTCGCGTTGTCACGCGGCCCTTGGTCCTTCGGTTTGGATGCGCAGGCCTATAGCTCGTACAGCGTCACCTACTCCTTCCAACCGGGGTCGCTACTCGGCGGTTCCTACCCGATTCAGAACGCCACGAATCTCCTGGAGCAGGCCTCGGCCAAGATCCCTGCGCAGGCATACGTAGACGCTTGGACATCGCTCATCGCCGGCGGTGGCGATTCCACGAGGCGAAAGCCCTCGATCACCTATCGCTTCGGAATCAAGAACCTCCTGGACAAGATGCCGCCGATCGTGGTGCCGCCCTTGTCAGCATCGTTCGATGGCATTGGCTACAGTCCGCTCGGTGATCCGAGGGGACGTCGCTTCGAATTGCAGATCACCGCACGGTACTGAGCGGGGGCGAGCTATCTCGCGTTCAGGAGGTGCGACAAATCGAGCAGCACCTGTTCGATCTCAGTCAAATCCCGCCAGGTCTCGCCAAGAGTGCCGGTCACCTCCGCCCCGAGGATGCGCCCGCATACGACCTCGCTTCGTCCGTCACCTATCTCGGTCGATATGCCGCCTAACGCGGTGACGATCTCCGCGATGGCTCGAAGCGAGTGGGCCGCGTCCTCCTGTGCTGGCGGTTGAGATGCCAGCCAGCGAGCGCACGCCGAAAGGTGGATTTGGGCGATCCACGCAAGATGCGCCCGATCGCTCGCTATAGCGTTGGGTGGCGTATCGGCAGACCTGCCGACCGACGGGCCTACGGCGGGTGGCAGTGCAGACTTCATGGGTCGAGATCGTCGCGAATCCTCGCAATCGCAGCGCTCCATCCCCCATGTTGGTCCGTCAGCACTTTGATCCGACGCATTCCAAAACTCCCAGAATCTTGAGCGGATCGCGACAGGATGGTGATCCCTTTGCGCGTTTGAAAAGGTGCCATGTGCCTCCGGCATGAATAGCAGAAGTTCCAAGTCGACGTGACGGAGCCTTTGTACACCGATCATCGAGCGACTTATTGATGGTACGTGGCCCCGAGTTTTGAAGGATCGTGCTCATCTTCGGATGATAACTGGCGCTTCGGCCCATTGTATCGGGCGATATCAGCCCCCAAAATCGTTGCAATCCATTGGGATAACTAGGAAATTCTAAGGTCGCGGCCCAGAGGCGCTCGCAGTGGGCGCGCCAGCGCACTCTGCAATCAACGGGATGCGACCGGAATTACGTCGTTGACCAAACATGCGACTCCATTGACCATGGGGACGCCAGTCGAAGGACTGAGGCAATAGAATTAGTGATCAGGACCGACGGAAACAGGGGCAACAACGATGCGAAGGATACTCGTACTTCTATTCGCCCTGCTGTCGGTATCTTGGATGTCACCGGCTGCCGCCCTTGATCCGTCAAGGAGGCTCACGCAGTTCAAGCATACAGCCTGGACCGTCGATGACGGCGCTCCCTCCAACATCCTCGCTCTGGCGCAAACGGCCGACGGCTATCTCTGGATCGGCTCGTTAGATGGCCTTTTCCGGTTCGACGGGGTCACGTTCGAGCGCGTCGAGTTGAAAGGTGGCGAGACCTCGATCTGGTCACTGCTCGCCGCCCGAGATGGCGGCCTCTGGATAGGACACGCATCCGGCAGGATCACCGTCCTCAATCATGGCTTGGAGACCGACGCATCTCTGCCGAGCAGCAAGTTTCCGGTGATAAAGCTCGTTCAGGATCGCAGCGGAGACGTCTGGGCCCAGCTTGGTACCTTCTTTCACGGTCTAGCGCGGTTCCATCAAGGCAAATGGACAGAGATCGACGCACGTTGGGGACTGAACTCCAGAGGGTATTTCGACACACTCGCGACTGCGGATGGGCGCATTCTAGTTGTCGACCGCATCGGCATCCATGTTCTCAATCCGGGGAGCCACAGGTTCGTCGAGACCGACATAAAGCCCGGCGAGAAGACGTCATTCGGCTTGGCTACCTCAAGGAGCGGAGAAATCTGGGCATCCGAGACGGATGTGGGCGTCCGCAAGATTTCAACGCCGGTCGCTGACCAGAAATTGCACTTGGTCGGAACGCCGATCCAAGGGACTATTGGGATGGTCTTGCAACGCGTCATCTTCGACCGCGACGGCAATCTATGGGGCGTCGCGAAAGGCGCGGGCGTATATCGGATAACGCCGCAGATCCTGGCCCAAGGCGCAGCGGGAACGCTTCCTGCCAAGACCACTGTCGAGCGCTTCGCCACCACTGACGGCCTTTCGTCCAACTCGGCGTTGCCGATCTTCGAGGATCGCGAGGGCACGATCTGGGTCGGGACGGTCCGGGGTCTCGACCGCTTCCGGGCAACGAACGTCGCCGTGGAACAGCACCTTCCCCCAACGACGGAAGGGCACCTCACCGCCGTCGATCACCGGGGGACGATCTATGTACTGGACAGCAACAACCTCTACCGAATGCATGCCGACGGATCACCGGAGCGTCTTCTTACAAACCTGAAGGGGCCACAAACGCTCTGCGAAAGCAACGACGGCACGATGTGGCTCACGACCTACGACGAGATGTACAAGTCGACGGGAGGTCCGTTCACGCACGTCCCTCGCGTCGGTGGCACCCACAACTCCTATCTCGACTGCGTGGCAGATCCTCACGGCGGTCTCTGGTTCATGCGGGTCGCGAATGGTTTCCTGCACTACGCCCGAGATGGAACCACCACGGACTACCCTCCGCCAAGCGGTGTCAAAAGCGAGGGGCCAAACATCGTCACTTTCGATCGTCAGGGCCGGATGATCGCTTCTATGGGTCACAGCTCCCTTGTGAGGATCGACTCCTTGAGGATCCATCCCCTGTGGAACGTGAAGGTCGACCCGAAGAGGCGGATCGTCTCGCTATATCAGGGTGCGCGCGATCTGCTCATCGGTACTGCGGGCGGTCTGGCTCGAATGAGGGACGACCACATCGCGCAGCTCGGCGCAAGATTCCCGTGGCTTCAAAGCGCGACCGGTATTGTCGAAACGCCCCAAGGCGACACCTGGCTATTCGCAAAGAAGGGCGTCGCGCGCGTCAGGACCGCAGCGCTCGCGCAGGCTTTCGAGACGAAATCGGCTGTTCTTCCACATGAGCTTTTCGATTTCAGGGACGGCCTGGACGGCGTCTCGCGGGTTGGCGAATCCCCGAGTTCGGTGTTGCGCGCCGCCGATGGGAAGCTCTGGTTCCGCGCTGAGGACAATCTCTTCGTAATCGATCCAGCACGCCTGGTCCGCAATACCCTGCCGCCGCCTGTTTCGATAAGCGCGATCCTGTACTCTGGCCACAGGATCCGAGATCCGCAGAACGTTTCGCTGCCGAAGGCTACTTCGGCTGTGCAGATCAACTATTCCGCTCTCAGCCTCGCTGTGCCGGAGCGTGTCCAGTTCCGTTACAGGCTAGAAGGCGTCGACGCCGACTGGGTGGACCCGGGAAGCAGGCGCCAGGCGTTCTACAGCAACCTCAAGCCCGGCACGTACCACTTCCGCGTGATCGCCTCGAACAACGACGGGATTTGGAACCGGACCGGCGCCTCCCTGGAATTCACCATCCCCCCCACCTTCCTCCAGTCGTGGTGGTTCGTGGCGCTCTGCATTCTGACGATGATAATATTTCTGTGGTTCTTCTATCAGATGAGGCTTCGGCAGATCGCCGCCCGCGTCCGAGCTGGCATGGAGGTCCGCCTGGCGGAACGCGAACGCATCGCGCGCGAACTCCACGACACGATGCTGCAAGGCATCCAGGGCGTGATCATGCGATTCCAGTCCGTCGCGGACAAGGTTCCCGAAGATGGTCAGGTCAAGGGGCTTCTGGAGGATGCACTCGATCGCGCGGACGCGATGCTGGTCGACGGCAGGGAGCGCGTCCTCCAGCTCCGATCCGAGGGCGGCGAAGACGACCTCGAGAAGGTGTTCTCCGATCTTGGAACGCGCTCGACGCTGGATCGTCCCATGGACTTCAAGGTTACAGTGCTCGGACATCCCCGGGCTCTTGAACCGGCTGTGCGGGAGGAGACGGCGCGCATAGGTGATCAGGCGATCGCCAACGCGTTCCAACACTCCGGTGGGTCAGCGGTCAGGGTCATCATCAGCTATAGCGAGGACGCGCTGGGGGTCACCGTCAGCGACAATGGCGTGGGAATGCCGGATGGACGCGATAAGACGGCGATCGCAGAGGGTCATTTCGGTGTCCTGGGCATGCGGGAACGGGCAGAACGGATAGGCGCGACGCTGAACCTCTTCGCACGACGGGCGGGAGGCACAGAAATGACGCTGAATGTTCCCGCCAGACTCGCCTACAAGAATGCGGCGGGCGAGGGCTCAGTCTGGATACGCGTGCGCGATCGGTTGGGCTTCGACGGCTTCAGAGCTCGATGATCCCCCGCCGCGCGGCGGTCGTCACCGCATGCGTCCTATCGGTGACATAGAGCTTGGCGAAGATGTTGCGGATGTGTGCCTTCACGGTGTCCTCGGCCAATGAGAGTTTCGCCGCGATCTCCTTGTTCGCGTTGCCGGCCGCTATCAGACGAAGAACCTGAAGCTCCCGGGCGTTCAAAGGATCCTCCGTGGCGTGCTCCGCCATCCCCTGCGCCACCTCGGCCTGGACATGTCTGCGACCCGCGTGGACGGTCCTGATCGCATCGACCAGATCGCTCCGCATCGCGCTCTTCAACAAGTAGGCTGAAGCGCCCGCCTTCAATGCCTGCAGAGCCTGGGCGTCGCCCGAATACGTGGTCAGTACCACGATCTGGGCCGAGGGATTACCCCTTCGGATAGCCTCGATGGCCTCAACGCCACCGATGCCCGGCATCTGCAGATCCATCAGCGTGACGTCCGGTCGGAGAGATGCGTACATCTCCACCGCCTGCCGACCGTTCTCCGCCTCACCGACGACCTCCATGTCCGACCGGCCGTTGATCACTGCGGCGACGCCATCGCGAAGCATGGGGTGATCATCTGCAATGAGAACGCGGATCTTCCTGCTGATTTCCGCCATCGGCAACAGACCCCGCTCCCAAAGCGTCGATTACACACGCCCATCCAGCGAAAACGCGAAATGGCGAATCGCAACCGGCTAGGCAAGAACGACAAAACCGCCGTTGGCAAGACACGTAGGGGCTATAGCAGAGACGACAAGGCGTGTCTTAACGATCATCCGCCCCCACCCTAGCTTCCCGCATCAGGTCACCGAACGTGAACCCGGCGGCAGTCTCGCCGAAGCCTGGGCATCGCGGGATTGGACCTGCCGTCCGGGTAAGGAAGCGGTACCGCCATGCAGCGAATGGAGTCTTCAGTACACGCCCGTCATATCCACTTCTCGACACGGGTGGCACCGCCATCCAGCCTGAGCGGACATCCCGTGGTTCGACCCGCCGCCCCAGGGCAACAAGTTGCAACCCCCATCACCATCGACCAGACGTCGAAAAGAGCCATCGCGGCCCTTCTCGCTCGTGCCCGCACGGCGCTGGATGGTGACGTGAGCGAAGCTCGCGAATGTCTCGACCGGATGGCTCAGATGATGGAGATCATCCCACCGGTGCCAACTTCGGTCGACCTGTCGCATTCCATCCCGTCGAGCCGGGCTGAAACTGGCGGTCTACCGTTGTGGCAGGTGCGTCGGGTTCGGGCCTTCGTGGACGCCAACTTGGCTGAGACGGTGTCGATCGGACAATTGGCCCGATTGGTGGACCTCAGCTCGAGCCACTTCTCCCGAGCCTTCAAGAGAAGCACGGGAGATACGCCGTATGAATTCATCATGCGGCGGCGGGCCGAGCGCGCTCGGATCCTGATGCTCGGAACGTCGGATTCGCTCAGTCAGATCGCACGCAAGTGCGGTTTCGCGGACCAGGCGCATCTTACACGCCTGTTCAAACGCTTCCTCGGACAGACCCCCATGCGATGGAAGCGCGCGCACGTCGATCCAGACCAGGCGTCACGGACGCCTTAAATCCAAACGCGCTAAGGGCGGACCGTCAAACGACGGCCCGCCCCCCAGGATCCGATCGACATCCTACGACGCCAATCCGCTCGTCTCATTCGCCGTTAGGCGGCGGTCGTCCGCGGATAGGTGAGCTCGAAGGCGGAGCGATTGGCGTTGATGAACTCCTCGACGGTCGTCAACGGCCCACCGATGATCGACACGCCGGTCGTGTCAGTCCCGGCCAGAAGGCCTTCCTGCTGGTCGATCGTCACCGCCTCGAAGTGCTTGCGCATCGCCGTCGCGTCCTGGAGGCCGAAGGCTTCGAGGAAGGTGGAAACTGTGACGTGCTCGTACTTCAGATCCTTGCCGAGGACACGCGAGACTTCCGCGGCGAGTTCCTCATGGCTGTACTCGACCGGGCCGTGGAGCGGGAGCGCCTGACCAGCCCAACGCGTCGGGTCCGTCATGATGCCGGCCACGATCTTGGCCGTGTCCCCCGCGGCGAGCGGCGCGAAGCGGTTGTCCTTGTTGTAGGGCATCAGGTAGCGGCCGTATTTGATCTGCGGCGCGATGTAGAGCAGCCACTCGGCGAAGAACGTCACGCGCAGATGCACCGAGGGGATGCCCGACCAGTTGAAGATCTGCTCGGACAGCCAGTGGTTCTGGGAGGCCTTGCTGCGCGCGTACGGACGCGACTGCTTGTGCGACATGTTGACGATCAGTTCGAGCTTCTGCTCCTTCGCCGCCTGGGCGAAGATCACAGCTGCTTCGACGAGGCCCTCCGCGAGCGGATAGCAGAAGTATGCAAGCTGGACGCCCTCCATGGCGAGACGAATGTCGCGAAGGCTGCCCATGTCGCCGAGGAAGACCTCAGCGCCGATGTCGCGGAGCTTCTGTGCCCGCGCGTCGTCCTTGCGGACGAACGCCCTAACGGCGAAACCCTTCTCGAGAAGCCGCTCGACCGTGGGTCGACCCGTATCACCTGCAGCGGCGGTCACCAAAACCTTCTTCACTTCAAATTCCTTCTGTTGTGTCACACGTTGCCCGTTCGAATGCCGCGACCTGTGCGTTCCAGCCGTGTCTCGTCGTTCGATCTTCCGCGTCCGCCGGCAGTTCGAACCTGCGTCCGCCGACGAAATACACGGTGGAGTTCGCCACTCGGCGCGTTTCCGAACACTCAAATGGTGTATATGCATCATAGTTCAAGGGGCGGTGAAAACGGTCGAGCGAAATTCTAGCCGAATTCCTTGGGGCAGCGCGTTGAGGGCTCGCGAGATACACTCGTATAATTGCCTGAGGCATGCCGCACGGGCATCCCGGTGCCACCGAGAGGGCGATCCGTCGCCACTTCAGGACAAAGATCGAGAGGGGCGTCGCGCAGCGTGACGTCGAATGCCAACACCGCGGAGGATACAATGGATTTCATCGAAACGATCACGCAGCAGAATGCGGCGTTCGCGAGCAACGGCTTCAACGCCGACCTCAAGATCATCCCGAACACCAAGACGATCATCATTGGCTGCCTGGATCCGCGCGTGGATCCGATGGACGTGCTCGGCCTGAAGCCGGGTGATGCGGCGATCTACCGCAACATCGGCGGCCGCATCAATCCGGCGCTGGTCGAGACGATGATCCTCCTCCCGATCGTCACCAAGGCGGTCGGGCAGGACATGGGACCCGGCTGGAACCTCGTCGTCCTGCACCATACCGATTGCGGCATCAAAGGCTGCTACAAGCACGCGCCGGATCTCCTCGCCACCCATCTGGGCGTTTCACGCGAGGAGCTCGACGAGATGGCCGTCCTCGACCCCCGCAAGGCGGTCGCGATGGACGTCGCCGCTTACAAGGCCAATCCCGATCTCGCCGGCGGCTTCATGATCTCGGGCCTCGTCTACGACGTCGAGACGGGGCTGATCGAGACGATCGTGCCGCCAAGCCTGCTGCGCGCGGACGCTTGATCCCGCGAGCCAAGGGCGCTTCCGCCCCGGTGCGCGCGTAGAACAAGTCATGGCAAGGGGGCGGCCACCGGCGGCCGCCCCCTCACCTCGCGTATGACGTGGAATTCGAACTCTCCCCGTCGTCGCCCGACTGGCGCAAGACCGGCAGCAAGGATACGATCCACGCGTGAAGGACATCTCGGCACTCAGGCTGTACGTGCGCGTCGCACGCCTCGGCAGTTTCTCCGCCGCCGCCCGGGAGTGCGGCCTCGCCCAGTCGCAGGCATCCCGGATCATCGCCGATCTCGAGGCCGACTTAGGAGCGCGTCTGCTATCCAGAACGACGCGCGCGGTTGTGCCCACCGAGGCCGGCGCAGAATTCCTCGCCAGGATCGAACCCATATTGCTGCTGCTCGAAGAAGCCGAGCAGAGCGTGCGCGAAGATGGCGAACTGCACGGACTGCTCAGGGTTGGAATGCCGGCGAGCTTCGGCAACCGCGTCGTGCTTCCAGCCCTCTCCGGCTTCGTCGAGCGACATCCCCGCCTCACCGTTCAGGTCATGCTCGAAGACAAGGTCCAGGACATGGTGCGGGAGGCTGTCGACGTCGGCATCCGCATCGGCGAACTGCCGGACGCCACTGGCACCACCAAGTTGCTCGCGACGGTTCAGCGGGTGATAGTGGCCGCCCCGCGATATCTCGAGGCACGTGGTGCGCCCTCGACCCCGCATGACCTGGTCGAGCACCGCATCATCGGGGGACCTGCGGCTGCGCAGAGCATGGCGTGGACCTTCGAGCGCGACGGCACGAAGCAGAAGATCGAGTTGCAGCCGAACATCCTAGTCAACGACACGTCGGGCGCTGTTGTGGCGGCGACCTCGTCACTTGGGATCACCTCCACCACGCTGTGGGCCTGCGAACGCGAACTCGATGCAGGTTATCTGGTCCGTGTCCTCCCCGACTGGTGGCTCTCACCCCTTCCGGTCCACGCATACTTCCCCATGGGCCGCGCAACGCGAAAGGCCGCGAGAGCCTTCGTCGATTTCCTGATCGATGAGCTCCACCGTCGACCAGGGTCCACCCCGGCGCAATAGCGTCGCAGCCAGCGCGACTGATGCTGGATCAGCATAGGTAATAGAAAAAACGGACTGCTACCGGGCGCCCCCCGGAAGGCCGATCTTCCGTGTGTCAGCAAGACGGTCCCACGGTCCCAGACCACCGGCCGCCCGGCTGCCAGACGATACCAACATATAAATGACATCGGCCTGGAAATCGCCAAGTTGATGCCATGCAGCCCCAAGAACAGGACGTTTTGTCATGAGCAAGAAGGTATTAATCTCGGGCGCAACTGGTGATACCGGCCGCGCCGCCGTCAAGGAGGCGATCCGCCTCGGACTCGACGTACGCGCAATGGTCCACAGCAGGGACGCCCGCTCGGAGGCGCTCGAAGCCCTCGGCGCGGAAGTGGTCCTTGGCGACCTCCTCGAAATCAACACGGTCCGCGACGCCATGCAGGGTGTCGAGGCAGCGTACTTCGTCTGGCCAGTCCAGCCCGGCCTGCTGGTGGCGACGGTCAACTTCGCGCAGGCGGCCAAGGAGACTGGTGTCAAGGTGATCATCAACCTGTCGCAGCGCTCCGCCGATCGCGAATCCAGTAGCGACTCCTGCCGCGACACGTACATCTCGGAGCAGGTGTTCAACTGGTCCGGCGTGCCGGTGGTCCATCTCCGCCCGACGTACTTCCTCGAGTGGCTGCTCTACCCATGGCAGCTCCCCTTCATCCAGCAGGGCGTATTGCGGATGCCGGTCGGTAAGGGACGCCATTCGCCGATCGCGGCCGATGACCAGGGTCGGGCGATCGCGGCTCTCCTCAAGGCCCCGGAAGGCCACATCGGCGAGACGATCCCGCTGTCGGGGCCGGTCGAGATGAACCATGAGCGGATGGCCGAAGAACTGTCCGAAGCGCTCGGTCGCAAGATCGTGTTCGAGGACATCCCAATCGACGAGTATGTCGCATCGATCACCGAGATGGGCGTCCCGCCATACATCGTTCAGCATCTGGGCGGCGCCATGCTCGACTACCAGAACGGGCACATGGCGGGGGCCGACGACAACGTCGCCATGCTCACCGGCCGGCGCTCGATGACGGTTGGCGAGTTCGCCAAGCTCCACGCCGACAAGCTCAACGCCGCCTGACCTGCACCGGCGCCGAACCCTCGGGGTCGGCGCCGGCACGCTCGATGACTCACCGAAATACCCAATCACATGAAAGGAAGACGACCATGGACATCAAGGGATCAGTAGCACTCGTGACCGGCGCCAACGGCGGCATCGGTAGTGCATTCGTACACGACCTGCTCGAGCGCGGCGCGACGAAGGTCTACGTGGCGGCGCGCGACCAGAAGTCGCTCGCCGACCTGCTCGCAGGCGGTGACCCGCGACTTGTGCCGATCACGCTGGACGTGACCGACCCCGCGCAGGTCGCCCAGGCCGCGATCGACGCGCCCGACGTAACCTTCCTCATCAACAACGCCGGATACGCGGCCTTCGCGGGATCGATTTCGGCACCAGACATGGACGACGCCCGCCGCGAGATGGATGTGAACTACTTCGGCACGCTGGCGATGACCCGCGCGTTCGCCCCTGCGCTCGCGGCTTCCGGCGGTGGTGCGATCCTCAACATGCTGTCGATGCTGGCGCTCGTCAGCCTTCCCGCCGCCGCGACGTACGCCGCGTCCAAGGCGGCAGGCCTGTCCCTCACCCGCAGCATCCGCGCCGAGCTCAGCGCACAGGGCACCGTCGTCCTGGGCGTCCTGGCGGTTCAGACCGAGACCGCCATGGGCGTGAAGCTGCCCGAGCCGCGCATGCAGCCTTCGGAAGTCGTGGCTGACGCGCTCGATGCCGTCCAGGCCGGCCGGAATGACGAAGTCGTGGCTGGTGCGCAGACGCGCGGCATCCACGACGCGTTCACGGCGGACCCGAAGGCGGTGCAGGCGAAGATGTCGACCGTGCTGCCCAAGGCGGCCTGAGTTGGCAGTGGGTTCGGTCGGGAAGACAAGCCTCCCGCTCCGGACCCGCCTCGCCTGTTTTCCCGGCGCCCATCAGAAGCATTGCAACCCGCAGCGCCGCAACGGCGAGGCCTCGCAAGGAACACCAAAATGAACGCGAAGACCGACCGTTCGGGGCGACCAAGCCGCAATGTGTTTACCGTCGCGAGTTGGGGCATCCTCGCCGCCCTCGCGATCGCCGGCACCCCGACAATGGCCACCGCTCAGTCCAGCCGCGCTGTCGCTCCCCCGGAGGCCGCGGTCCCGACCACCCGCATCCTCGCGATCGGGACGCTCACCTCCAAGGCGAATGCCACGAACCTAAAGGTGACCCTCCAGTCCGAAGTTCGCGATACGGTCCAACTCTACCTGGCGGGCAAGCTCGACCAGTGGTTCGTGAAGCAGGACGATACGGGCGTCGTATTTATCCTGAACGTCACCGACGTAACTCAAGCCCGCGCGATGCTCGAAGGACTGCCACTTGGCCAGGCGGGTCTGATGTCGTTCCAACTCACGCCGCTGGGGCCGCTTCGGCCGCTGGGCGTGCTGCTCGGCAAGTAACAACTCTGCATCAGACCCTGGTGAGGAAACGCAATGGCCTACGAACTCTTCTGGATAAGCGGGAGCCACTATGCGTGGCGCGTGATGCTCGCGCTCGAATACAAGGGCATCCCCTACGTGTCCCACCACCTCAATCCCTCGCGAGGCGAGCATAAGTCTCCCACCTATCTCGCGCTCAATCCCCGCGGAAAGGTGCCGACGCTGCGCGACGGCGAGACTGTCGTGACAGAGTCTCTGGCGATCATGGCGTATCTCGAAAGCGCCAGCCCGCGCATGCCCCTGTTCGGCCGGACGCCAGCGGAAACCGGCCTGATCTGGCAGCGCATCTCCGAGTTCACCAGCTACACCCAGGGGCCGATCGAGCAAGGAATCGTCTTCCCCTACAAGGAAGGTGGAAGCGTCATGGATCTCGAGCGGTCACGTGCGGCCGCGGCGGTAGCGCTACGTCAGCTCGCCTGGATGGAACAGGCGTTGTCGAGGACGGCCTTCCTGGCCGGGGACGAGGTGACGGCGGCGGACATGGTTGCGCTTCCGACGATGGGAATGCTCGCGCAGCTGGGCCGACGCCCCCGAGCTCAGGAGATCGGACTCGGGTTCGAGCAGTTCTCCCACAGCCTACCGTCGATCGCGGCGTGGATGCAGCGCGCCGAGCAGATACCCGGTTACGACGCGGCGTATCCGCCCAGCTGGCGGGCGTAGCACCCGCGCGCGGCCACCCGGCAAACAGGCGACGGACCCGATCGGAGTCGGGTCCGGAGCGAACGACTCAGAGAAGGCGCGCAGATGGACAAGAACTCGCTCCGCGCCGTCGATCGGCTGGAGATCACCGTCCTGATCGACAACAGAACCGACAGCCTCTCGAGCGTGCCGCCGGAGGTGACGCTCGAATGGAACGTACTGCACCAGGCGGGAATGAACGAGATGACCGGCAGCTGCCAATGCTGCGCGAACCACGGTCTCGCCCTCATCGTCAGAGCCGAGATCGGGGCGGAGCGGCGGACCATGCTCTTCGACGCCGGCCCGGTCGACTTCGCGGTCGAGTACAACGGAACCCGGATCGGCGTGCCGTTCAAGGAGATCGACGCAGCCATGCTTTCGCACGGTCACTGGGACCATGCGGGCGGTCTGCCGATGGCACTCGAGCTGATCGGGGGGACAAACGTCCCGGTCTATCTGCATCCTGGCATGTTCCGGCAGCGCGCATTTCACCTCCCCGGTGGCGACCTTCTTCCCATCCGGGACATTCCCGGCCCCGCCGAGCTTAGGTCGAAGGGGGGCGATCCCATCGTGATCGACCACTCGACGACGGCGCTCGATGATATGTTCTTCGTGTCAGGAGAGATCCCGCGCGTCACGCCCTACGAGACGGGGCTTCCCGGCCATATGCGTCGAACGGAGCATGGCGACGGCTGGGAACTGGATCCCCTGATCGTGGATGAGCGGTACCTGGCAGTTAACGTCCGCGACAAAGGGCTGGTGATCTTCTCGGCATGCTCGCACGCCGGCATCGTCAACGTGCTCCACGCGGCGCGGCGCGACATGCCGGATGTCCCGGTTCACGCGGTCATCGGCGGCTACCACCTGTCGGGCGCGAACGAAGCGATCATCGACAAGACCGTCGCCGACTTCGAGCAGTTCGACGTGGACCTTATCCTGCCCGGGCACTGCACCGGTTGGCGGGCGGTGAACGCGCTCGAGCGCGCCTTCGGCCCGAAGGTCGTCCCGATCGCCGTGGGCATGAAGATAAGTCTTTGATCGGTCGTGGCGGCTCTTGCGGGAAAATGATGTCTGTCTGGTCTCGTGCCAATTCGCGCTGGTTTAATGGCTCATGACGAAAAGGTCCCGCCGCCGTCACAACTGACCCCACCCGTGCCGAAGGTATCGGCGCCTATGCCATCCTCGCCGCCGAAGAAATATAAGCGCACCATGGCCAAAGAGGACGACAGGGACCGACCCAACCACATTGGGCAGGAGGGATGGTCCCCCCAGCCCGACCCGTGAAGCCCCAGATACCGAAAGTCGCGGCGTCGCGACCGCGGCCCACACAGAGGCTTGCCAAGTGACGCGATACGCGGCGAACTAAGGCCATCGCGCTCGCCAAAATCCGCAGTTCGAAACGAAAATCATAAAGTCACCCGTCCACAAGTCGTTATTCGACACGACGGCGTGCGAGAGGCAGAACAACGATGAGCATCGATCTGACGAACATCACTCCCGGCAAATCGCTGGCGATCTCCGTCTCCGGCACCGACTACGTTCGCCGGTCGGCGGAGGCAGGTGTCGAAGTGGGCATACTGGCACCCACCAAGCTCCAGAACGACGTAGCGGCAGGTCGCGAGACGGTAACCGGCGCGCTGAAGAGGGTCTCATCTGACACGCTCGAGGCCATCGAGGCGGCGTTGAAGAAGGCGAACTCCGCTGCATCCCTGGACACCTACGCGCCCGGGAACGGATGGCGCGACTCCGCAGGGACGATCTTCACGCTCATCGCGTGAACCTATCCGGAGCCCGCCAAGGCGGCGAAAATCAACAGCGTATAGACGCGCTTCGGACAGGTTCAGTCCCTCGTCTGCGCGCGATACCAGGAGCGCGATCTGCATTAATCGTAGCCTCCCCCGCCGTGTATGATCCGATCCTCTGCGCGACATACGGCTAGAATATCTCGAGGGGTATCACGGACGACTTCACCTTCTCATCGCTCGATCCTAGCCCGCGCGCTGATCCGTCAGGGGACGTTCCGGCACATGACCGGTGCCCTAACCGTCCGATCGGGAATCCAGTTGGCGGCAACTCATAATCAATTCGCTAGGTGCAGCCTCCCTCTCCGGGCGAACTGGAAGGGATCGTTCAACTGAGAGATCGCGCGTCGATCTGAAAGTCGGTATCCATGGCTCTGCCTAATAGGTGGCCACGGAGCCCGTTCCCATGTCCGACGATCTCTTCAAGTTTTCGAATTTGCACCTCCGCCCAGATCCGTCGCGTACGGTGATCAAGCCGTTCAGCGTGGAATATCCCGAGCCCTTCCGCGACACCGAGCATCCTCGCATGCGCCGAGTCGTGCAACGCGTGCTATCGCTAGACGAGACGTCGTGTCGCGGCGAGAGCAAGACAATGGTGGCCTCCCTCTCCGAACGCCATCGGAACGTCGAGGCTATGCTGCTGCGACGCTTCTTGGAAGTATGCGACTGCCTTCCCGACGAAGTCACCGCAGACCCCGAGCAGCAGCTTCTGATAGGTGCCTATCTCAGCGCCGAATATTCGTTCGAAGCGGCCGCACTGTTCAATCCGAGCATCGTGATGCGAATGAACCAAGACGGTGCGCCGTCCGATGGGCTGAACTTCATCCTCTCGCTTCGCGGCATCGGCGAAGGACACGTCTCGTCGGTGACATTCCGCACTGGCAGCTGGAGCGCGAGTGACGGCTTCAATGTTGACGATCCGAGTCCTTGGGTCACTTCGCCGCTCATCCAAGACGCCGGCGAAAGCGGCAAGGGCGTCACCAGAGTGATCTGCGAGGGCAGCCTGGAGCCGTCCGAAAGCGTTCTCTTCCCGGTCACCGCGAGCCAACGGCAGGGGATCGAAGACTTGCGCATGGTGAGGTTCATCGAGGAGGACGGCACGCCGAGTTTCCTTGGAACCTACACGGCGTACGACGGTCGCGACTCCCGATGCGAGCTGTTCCGCGGTACCGGCATCAACACCTTCGAAATGACCACACTTCAGGGATCGGTGCCCTCCAGCAAAGGGATGGCACTTTTCCCCCGCCGGGTCGACGGCCGCTTCAACATGATCGGGCGGCAGGACAATGAGAACCTCTGGCTGATAGAATCGGATGAGATCACGACCTGGAACGGCGGGACCAAGCTGATCGGCCCGCGTTTTCCGTGGGAGTTCGTCCAAATGGGAAATTGCGGATCGCCAATCGAGCTAAACGAGGGGTGGCTGCTCCTCACCCACGGCGTGGGCATGATGCGGAACTACTGCATGGGCGCGTGCCTGCTGGACAAGGCCGATCCTGAAAAGGTGCTGGCCCGCACACCCGAGCCGATCCTGCGCCCCAGCCCCAGCGAGCGCAGCGGCTACGTCCCGAACGTCGTCTATAGCTGCGGCGCGATCGTCCACGACCGCACACTGCTCCTGCCGTTCGGCGTGGCCGACAATTTTGCCAGCTTCGCCAGTTGCACGGTCGATGATCTACTCAGCAGGATGAGCTGACGATCGCAATTTGACTCCAGCGACCACGTGGCGGCGAACTTCGTGGCGCGCGCCAGTCCTGACACCGACCTATCGTCGAGGAAGATTTCGCGGCGCGTGGGAATGCGAATTACACATGCACATCCTTCCGTATAATATCCATTAGGTAACTCATCTGTCACTCTCGAGCATCTTCCAAGCTACGCGCGGAACCAGGTATGTTCGACGTGATCGCAATCACCCCACTTCTTCTAGCTGTCCTTGGTCTTGGCGCTTTCGCGCCCGAGACCGAGCCAGCCCCCCATACGCAACAATTCCACTCCAGACTGGGCGAGTGTCGGGTGACCGCCTTCGGACCCATCCGGAACGGCAGAACCGACACTTCCGCGTCTGCCATCAGGAAATCGGGCAACGCATTCCTCGTCGAGCGCGGACGATCCTCCGTGCTGATTGCTCCGATCTCGATGGGCGCCACCGAGCGCGTATCCATGATGTCCGGCCATGCAGTCCCGCAGGCGATCGTCCTAACGTCATTGGAGACATTGCAGCCCGGAGCATTAATGGAAGGGGGGAAGCCCGCTTATCCAAACACTTCTGTGTTCGTGGATCGCGCCCTCGTGGACGATCCGCCCACACCGAGCGAAGCGAAGGCCACGGCACGCTTGGTGTTGGCGGCCTATCATCGGATAGGGCGGCTTCGCCTCGTCGAGCCAGACGCCGATCTTCTGCCCGGCGTCAGAATCGCGATATCGCCTTACAAGGCACGTTCGGAGAGCCGGGTACGGATAAGCTGCGGTCAGGTCACGTTGATGGTTCTTCCAGCCCGAGAGGTGGCCTTCCAGGCTACGAATGACGGAATGGACAGGCGCGACGACCGGTTGCCGCACACATTGGCTTCCGACGCCTACGTACTCGCGTTGACGGACGGCGCCTTCCCCGGGATCGGGCGCATCTACATCGGACATGACGGTTACCACTGGGGCACCGTCGCCGCCCGCGCCCTCGGCGGAGTGCCGCGGCGCCGTGGAGAGGTCTTCGTGGAGGCGGCGGACGAAGGAGCGCCCACGCCTGCCCCAACACCTGTTGCCAGCCAACCGCCGGGCGGCGAGCCATAATGCTCGGTCTGATCCCGCCGAGGCGAGTGATGGCATCGCGCTGGCAATGATTTCGGCGGACAGTAATCGTACAGCGGCGTATCGTGGACGGGCCATGATCCAGTCCAGGCTTCTCGCTGATCGAGGGTCCTCGCCGTTCGACTCTGTCCTCACCTTGCTACACAAACGCCGCGAGACGGGGCGTCCACTACGCCACAATTCGGTGACCGTATCGGGTCACTACTCTTTACTGCGAAATCTCTGACAATACACGCTCAGACATCGTCAGAGTCCTGCGGTGGGAAGCCAGATCTGCCGATGGCAGCCATCAATCGGCTTCTAAAAGCGTCCTTCAGAACCATCTCTCAACGCTCGGCAGATGGCGGGGGGATAGAACACGACCCAGGCCAGGCGCGGATATGGCTTTTCCGCTCGAATGGTCTGCTCTGGTCGGTTCGTTCCGCAGAAGACGGACGCGAGTTGTACGTCGATCCTGTCCACGCGAATCTCCCGCCCCTGCCCGCGCGGCGAATGGCCGTTCCGGCGGAACGAGGCGTCGATGGCGGTTCAACCAGGCAGGAGATGCCGCTTCACTGGCGGTCGCGGAAATTACGCCTGTTCACGACCATCGGGGCGCGAGCAAGGTCGACCGCGAAGAGAGACCGACAGCGTCCGCGGGCAATGGGCGATACAAAAGTATAATGGCGTCCGGATCGTCTATCGATAGCCGGTAGGCAGATCCGCGTGCCTGCAGGAGACTCTCATGACCAACGCCGCCCGACTTCTGACCTGCATCATGATCGCCACCTACTTCGGCTTCTTCATGGTCGAGGCGGTGCTCTGGACCGTCCCTTGGGTGAACGCGATCCTGCTTCCTCAACTCAACCCCGACCTGCGCTACGCCCCGCACATGCAGGTCGAGATCCTTCGGGCGCTCTTCCTGAACCAGGGCGCCTATAATCTGCTGCTCGCCGTCGGCGGACTTCTCGGCCTCCGCCTCTGGGCGCACGGCGACGTGCGCGCCGGTCGGATATTGCTCCGATTCATCGCGCTATTCGCGATCGGCGCCGCCATCACACTGCTTGCCACCACACATGCCTATCTCCTTGGCGCCGTTCAGCTCCTAGTGCCTGCAGCGCTGCTGCCTCTGCTTCGCCGCGAGCTCGCGACCTCCTGCGCAGCCGGTTCACCCGCCGAATGACGGCTATTCGAACTCGGGAATGATCTCGTCGGACTCCGTCCCCCTCCGGGACGGTGCGACCGCCTCAATCAGCCACAAGCTCGACATCGCGCCGGCCAGCGCGATAACCGCCGCCACAGCGAACAGCGTCTGGTAGCCCGCGGCAAAGCCGGCGTGCGCGAGCGCAACCGATGTGCCGGGCAGGCGCGCGGCTGCCGACAGATCGCCGGACGCGATGAACGTGCTTGCCGAGGAGAGATCACGACCGCGGGGCCCGATCGGAGCCGCATCGAGGAAAGCGCTGATCCGTTCGAAAAGAATGGCGCCGAGCCCGGCGAAGCCGAGGACTATGCCGGCGAAGCGGACCGTGCCGCCCACCCCCGCCGCCATCCCGGCCCGGGCCGGCGGGATGACACTAAGGCCGACCTTTGCGGTCTCGCCGTTTAGGATACCCGCACCGATCCCGGCGATCGCCATCGCGATCAGCATGGGCCCTGGGGCGAACGCGGATGCCAGCGCGGAAAGCGCGAAGAGCCCGATGCTCACGAAGGTGAGCCCAAGCGCGAGTAGCGCGCGCCCGGTCATCCAGTGCGTCAGATACCGTGCGACCAGGCGCGGCACGATAAACAACGGCAGCGCCATCGGCACCATCATGAGGCCAGCCGTCGTCGGCGACACGTTCATCCCCCCTTGGAAGTACAGCGGTATGTACGTCAGCATCGTCAGGAGCGCCGCTGCGTACGTCAGACCAGCGAGATTGGCCCCGACGTAGGTCGGCAGACGGAAGAAGCTGAGGTCGAGCATCGGACGGGCCTGATGCGTCTCGACCAAGCCGAACACGATAAACAGGATGACCGAGACCGATAGCGTGGCCACCACCAGAGGATCCGACCAGCCGCGATGATTGCCCGAGATCAGCGCGAACGTGAGCAGGAAGAGCGCAGCGGCGAAGGATCCCGCGCCGGCGACATCGACCTTGGCGCTGTCGGGATCACGGGATTCAGGAACGGCACGCACGCTCAGCGCTATCATGACGATTCCGACCGGCACGTTGACGTAGAAGGCCCATTCCCAGCCGAGCGTCTGGGTGAGGACGCCGCCCACGAGCGGACCAAGCGTGATCGCGATGCCGATGACGGAACCCCAGAATGCGAACGCGGGCGCTCGCTCGGCGCCTTGGAATTCCTTCGATAGAAGTGCGAGCGCGGCGCTCAGCAGCAGCGCGGCCCCCACCCCCTGCATGGCACGGGCGGCGTTCAGGATCACAGCCGTCGGAGCTGCGCCACAGAGGAAGGAGGCGAGCGTGAAGACGGCAAGCCCCACGACGAGGATCCGTTTGCGTCCGTAGCGGTCGGCGAGCGCCCCCGCAGGCATCACGAGGGCAGCAAACGTCAAGGTGTAGGCACTGATCACCCACTCGATCGCCGCGAAATCCGCGTGGAGCGCCCGCCCGATGGAAGGCAGAGAGACCGCCACGATGTTGCCGTCCAGATTGATCATGAACGATGGGACGGACACGCACAGTAGAAGCAGCCGCTTCGATTGAGCTCCGCCGCGTACCTCGGATGGTCTCTTGTCGGTGCGGTCGCTCGTGCGGGCGGCCGACACGGCCGCGGAAAGGTCTTCGGGCATCGTCCGCGCTCCAATGTCTTCTCCGCAGACGCGGCGAAGGTCCGGTGATCAAGCAAGCATCTCCCTGGCGACGAGACCAGGGAGGTCGGCCTGCAACCAGTGTCCTGCGCGGAGGAGTGAAAACGAGGCGTTCCGAAAGTGCGAGGCGCGATCGCGCCCGACGTCGGTGGTTACGTACGGGTCATATTCACCCCAGATTACCTTCACCGGCATCTCCAACGTCTTGAGCTCCGGCAGATGCTTCGAGTTGCGCGCTAGTTCGGCATAGAACTCAGAAGCCAGCGAAATGAACGCGGGCCCGCTGCTGGGCTCTTCGATGAAATTGTCCGCGATGACCCGTCCCACGCCGACGTTGAACCGATCACGCTGGTCGGTCGGCTGAGCCGAACTGAACCGGTTCTTCTGCCATGCCAGCAGCCAGCCGAACTGCGCAGGGCTTTGCGCGATGGCCCGCGCCAGCGGCGCCATACTCTGATTTGCGAACAGGCTAACCATCTCAGGCCACGTCACGGGAAAGGCATCGTCGTAACCCGAGTTTAGGATGACCAGCTCAGCGACGTGATCGGGATGCGCAAGCGTATAGTTGATCGCCGTCGGACCCGACGAATCATGCGCGACCGGCACGAATTTTCCAAGCCCGAGTTCATCGACCACGGCTGCCAGATCACGCAGCTGGTCTTGAAAGGTATACGTCGCCCCCAGCGGCTTCTCGGACTGGCCGAACCCAAGGAAGTCGAAGGTCACCACCCGCCGTCCCGCAGCGGTTAGGAACGGCACCAGAGCATCGTATATATGCAGGTTGTCGGGGAAGCCGTGCATCAGAACGAACGTCGGCGCCGCACCGGCATAGTCCCGGACGTAGAGCTTGCCCTGATCGCGCGATACTAGATGCTCGCTATAGGCGGCCCTGGCGGTCATGATTTACCCTTTTCCAAGAAGGAAAGCCTTCGACCGCATAACGCCGGCCGTATCGAGAATCCTCCGTTGGGGTCTGGTGCGCAAGTATACTGGCGTATCGTGCGACACGGGCAGCTTGCCATTGCCGAGCAATTATTCCTGGCGCTTCGCGCCGTTGCCAGAGTCCTCGATCCGCGCCAGGGCCGGGTCGACGACGCTGGCTCATGTCCACGATGTTGCCCGCGTTGTGATCTCTAACGATTTTGATCGCGACGGGAGCGCGGCCAGACCGAGAAGTCTGCCTACCCGCTGCCTCACGCGCGTCGTGGACGGCGAGACTAGGGCAGCAACGCTATCGCGTCGATCTCGACGAGTAGGCCGTGATGAAGCTCCGGCACTGGGACCACCGTGCGAGCGGGTCGGATGTCACCCAACATCGTGGCATAGACTGCGTTGAAACGCGACCAGTGATCGACCCCAACGATATAGACGGTGATTTTCACGAGGTTCGCCGGAACCGCTCCGGCGCCCTTTACTACCGCGAGTACGTTTGTGATCGCCTGGCGTGCTTGATCATCAAACGACGCGTCGGCGAGCTTCGCTCCGTCCGCATCGATAGGCAGCTGCCCAGATACGTACAGGAGACCTCCCGCGGCGATCGCCTGACTGTAATGTCCGGCGGGCGTCGGCGCTGCAGTGGTCAGGATCGTTCTCGCAAGCTGCGGATCGCTCATTACCATCCTCCAAAATGAGGCCATATGGCTGTCCAAAGATTAGCCGAGCCGTTGACGACGTGGTAGCGGTCATGCTGCGCACCGGTGGCGCAGGAATGGTTGGGCAGATTGCGGGCCCTCCTGCCGATCGCAAGGTCGGGCGGCATGCCTAGAGAGCCGGGACGGATTGTCATGATGCCGGGTTCTAAGCTGCACTCCGAAACGATTACGTTCCTATAAGGATTGGCGGACAGGTCGCAGACGAGGCCGTAGCCCTGATCAACCTCATGCTTCGCGGCGCCGCAATCGCGCGCCATCGCCATCCAGCCCGCATCGGCCAGAATCCATCCCTTGTTATGCTGGTGGCTGATGCCGGTCGCGAGCACCGACAGCGCGATATCCTCGATGCAACAAACGCCGATGCCGGCCATCGCCAAATCGAAGAAGCCAAATATTCCTGCCCGCACCTCGACCACGCCACTAGGATCCTCTGCTGCACGCGGCACGACATGCCAAAGCACGGAACGGCCGCGTCCCGACAGGGGTCGGTTTCTCTCACACCGGATCGGCCAGCAGAGTTTAGCGTGGTCCGGGTCGCTGCGCATCGTGCACAATCGAACAAAATGCCGCACCGGGGTCCGGAGTGGCTGCCGTTCCACCGTCAGAACCAGACGTCGCCGGGTGACAGCGAAATCGCACGCCGCTCCTCCAGGTCATCGACGTATTCCTGCCAACGGTCACGCCCCATCCGAAGCGAGCAGTATCCCGCGGCCATCGCCGAGAACGCCCTCAGGACGACCTCGAGGTCGTCGATGAAACCATCGACGAGCTTGGGGACGGACCGCCCGTAGGCGAGATAGATGGCATCGCGATAATTCGCCTTCCCCCGGTACCTGGAGGCCTCGTGGAGAAACGAGATGCTTCTCTTGCCGAGCGCGCCATCCCGCAGTTCGCGGGCGGCCTTGGTGCGAAAGCTGTCCACCCCGAGCGCGCGAAAGTCGGTGGACTGCCGAACGCGCTGCTCGACGTTCCACTGCTCCCATCCGGCCGTGCCGGACAGATACTCCGCGTGGCAGCCCCACGCCTGCTCGAGGGTGGTCGGGACGGTAGTCAGCGAGTGCGTGCCGCGAGCCTTGGGCGCGATCAACTCCTGCTTCACCCGCGCCGCAACCAGACTGCCGAGGCGATCCGCGAACGGCGGCATCGCGAGCCCCGTCACGGCGAACTGCCTGTCCCATTGCGTCGCGGTGGCGGCATGCGTCTCCGGGAAAGACCCGTCGTTGGCCGCGATCATAGCCGAGGCGGCGCCGTACACGCCGTAGTACCAAGTCACGATCCCGACCCGCGCGACGTCGGCCTTGTTCGGCACGGTGGCCAGCGCTTTGAGCGCCGCTATCTGATTAAGGGAGAAGAGCAGCTGCTCGAGGACGGAATTCAGCTGCCTTTCGGGCAGATCCTTGCGCTGCACCTTCTGATAGAATGTCCGTGCGGATCGGAAATCCACACTCAGTTCGGTCACGAGGATCGCCTGCGCCCGCATCCAGTTGAGCGTCGATGGCAGTGCGAACACGGCGTCCGGGATGTCGCGGGGCGCCTCGGTCAGCGTGCCGTGTTCGCGCATGCGCGAATAGAGCGAGGTCATTCCGGGCACGCCTTCTGCAAAAACAGACTTTCTATCCGCTACCTGTCAGATTCCAAGCGCTTCGCGAACAGCGATCGGCGTGATCGGAACGGCCTCGGCCGCAGATCCACGACCACCTCGAGCGCGTTGGCTCTCGCCTGACCAACGCTCGTCCCCGGCTCGCCGAGCCCCACAGAAGCGCGAACACCCTCGACGAACCCTGTCTGCAGCTCGATAACATCACCCGTTTAGGCAAAGGGGGCCTCGAGGTCATCGAGTCCGCCCCTTCGCTCGCGCGTCCCCGAGCGACCCTCCACCTTTACGGGCAAAGCTCCAGCGAATGCTGCGGAGGCGCACCTGACGTGCTCGATCAGCAGAAGAGAGGCAGGCCGGGTGCGTGCCCGACCTGCCGATCCACTTCAGCTCTTGAGGAATGCAAGCAGATCCGCGTTCACCTTGTCCGCATGCGTGACGCACATGCCGTGCGGGGCGCCCGGATAGACCTTGAGTTCCGCCTTCGGCAGCAGCTTGATCTGCTTGCGAGCGGCGATGTCGATCGGAACGATCTGATCGTCCTCCCCGTGCAGGATCAGCGTCGGGATCGTCATCTTCTTGAGATCGTCCGTGAAGTCGGTCTCGGAGAAGGCCTTGATGCAGTCGTACTCACCCTTGAAGCCGCCCATCATGCCCTGCTGCACGAACGAGCCGATCTGGCCCTGCGAGACCTTCGCGCCGGGCCGGTTGTAGCCGAAGAAAGGGTGCGCAAGCCCCTCGAAGAAGGCCGGGCGATCGCCGAGGAAGCCGGCCCGCAAACCGTCGAACACGCTCATCGGCGCGGCATTCGGATTGGTCGGCGTCTGGAGCATCTGGGGCGGCACGGCTCCGATGAGGACTGCCTTCTTCACTCGCGCGGTGCCATGACGACCGACGTAGCGGGCGACTTCGCCACCACCCGTCGAATGGCCGACCATGGTCGCACCCTCGACGTTCAGCGTCTCCAGCAGCGTCGCGAGGTCGTCGGCATAGGTGTCCATGTCGTTGCCGTTCCACGTCTGCTCCGAGCGGCCATGGCTGCGGCGATCATGGGCGATCACGCGGAACCCGTGCATGCCAAGGAAGAACATCTGGGCATCCCATGCGTCGGCCGTTAGCGGCCAGCCGTGCGAGAAGGTCACCACGGGGCCGGTTCCCCAGTCCTTGTAGAAGATCTTCGTGCCGTCCTTCATCGTTGCCGTCGTCATTGGATCGGTTCCTTTCGTGGGTATCCTGGGAATGGAGTGGCGGCCGGATTGGGCGTGCGCTGCCCAGGGCGCGGCCAGGACCGCCGCGACGCCCGTTGCCGTTGCAAGAACCTCCCGGCGGGAAGTCTTTGATCCGATGGTTTCGCTTCTCTCGGTCAAATCAGCCTCCCTTGCCGTGCGGGATCCGCGAGGAATCGCACAGTCGTCCGAACCTCGAGGCCGGAGCGGCTCGTGGTGGCGCTCACCACGATGTCCGTCGACGCGGACAGCGGCAATTATACCTCAGTGTGAAACGAGGAGGGGCGCAGCGAGGTCGAACGAAGGATCAATGACCGCAGACAGATGGGATCTTGCCCTCGCGGACACCTCGGGCCCGCGCACCAGAGCACGAGATAGCCAGTCGAGCTGCCGCCTTGCCGCCGCCGACCGGCCTACCAACTGAAAATCCCGACCAAGCAGCTTCGCTGGCTCGTCTACGACGGGGTTCCCGGCGCGTCCCGGAACTATCGGTTGCCCCTCAATCTAAAGCGCATGTGCGGCTAGGCGGCCGCACGCGCGGTTGCGATCAACGCCGCTTGTACATGTGGCAGAATCGACCGCGCGACCACCTCGATGGCTTTGGCATTGGGATGTACGCGGTCCGCGAGGGTGTAGCCGTTGCGCCCCGCCACCCCGGCGAGGAAAGACGGATAGAGTGGAACCGCGTGACGATCGGCGACGTCCGGGTGGACCGCGTTGAAGCGGCGCGCGGTATCGCCAAGAAAGGGCGGCGCAACCATGCCGGCCAGCAGCACCGGGATGCTGCAACGCCCGAGTTCCGCCACGATCCAATCGAGGTTGTCGCGCATCCGCACCGGGTCCTGTCCACGCAGCATATCGTTCGCGCCGAGTTCCACGATTGCCAGGTCAGGCCTGGCCGTCAGGCTGGCGAGGACCCGCGGTAGACGTGCGCGACCGCTCGTCGTCGTGTCACCCGACACGCCGGCGTTCCACACCTGCGCAGCAGGCGCGGTATGCTGGAGGAGGATCTCCAATCGCGCCGGGAACGCCTCTTCCCGACGAAGGCCATAGCCCGCCGTCAGGCTGTCGCCGAAGGCGAAGACGAACGGGGTGCCGGCGCCGCCGGTCATCGACCGGAACGCCTGGGTCTATGGACTGCAGTGAAGGGCCGACGACGGCGACCGCTGGCGAGCACAAGCGGCGGCATTCTGTTCGGACCGCGCGCCACCCGAGCGGAAATCATAAGCATTTCAGGCTCCTGGATACCTTTTATGACATAGGTATTTGAGCTGAATTTCGCTAGGTGACCGGACGCGCGCCTGGCAAACTGACCAAGGCTCGGTGGGATTGCCCGGCGGCTCGAAAACGGCTTCTGGACTTCCTTCCCGGACGTACCCGTCTGTTCAACCGTCGAAGAATCTCAGTCTGGTTCGGTATTGTCGGATCCAACTGAACCGAACGAAACGGCTGATTCAGGAATGGCCTGCCCTCACCCGCGGGAGAAGCCGGGCCGTGTCAGCTGCCGAGCGAACTCATCGATCTTGAGGTGCTCGGCCGCTCCCTGCAGGACCGCGTTCAAGGCGTCGTTGCGTTCCGATCGGCATCCGCGATCATGCTCCAGCGTCGTAACCGTGCCATCCGACGTGGTCCAAACGATCCTATAGTGCTGCTGGTCGCTGATGCGCGTCGTGCAGGCGGTCTCAGCAGTGGTGCCAGCCGCCGGGCGATAGGAGGCCAGCTGCGTGGCGAAGGCCCGATAGGCCGCGGCGTCGAGCGTCAGCGACTTCCGGCCGAGCGTCGCCGTGTGGCGGAGGCCATCGAACGTCACCTGTCCATGGGAGGTGATCGCGGCATTGTAGACGGGACAGAAGCCGAAGCATGGGCCGACCTCATAGGAGATAGTCTCCGCGGCGACCGGTGCGACCTCCGTCCTCGGCGCACCGTCGCGGCCCGCGCACGCTGAGAGGCTCAAAAGGGAGGCCGCAGCGATCACGGCGGCGCTGGAGTGGCGGTTGATCAACGGACGCCCTTCGGAAGCGAGTAGACAGGGCAGTAGCGATAGGCGGTCTTCGGTCCCTTCGTCGCCACCGAGAACGTCAACGCATCCTGGATGTCGATCGTCTGCCGCTCGACGACGCGAGGCGCGGAGCCGACGCCGGCATCGACGCACGACTGTTTCACGACGTAACTGCTGCCGCGACGGCTGAGGATCCTCGCACGGCAGGCATGCGTGTGCGCGTCACTGATGCCGACTCCATCGTACTTCCGGATCGCCGCGTTCGGAGCGTCGCCGCACGCCGTGCCCTTGGCAACGTAGATGCCCGGCTTTAAACGATAGACGCCGCCGGGTGGTGAACTCCGGTCGACACTCGCCGAAGCGCTCGCCGACAGTGTTCCGACCGCGACCGCGATCACCAATACACGCAGCTTGGCGCCATCCATTATCATTTCGTCATCCCTCTAGATTGGCCTTCGTCATAGAGCCTGGGCCATGAACCGCCCACAACGTTACCAGCTCGGCATTGCAACAACAGCACGCGGTTCTGTCGCAAGCAGTCCTGAGGCAACCGCGTGTTGAAAAGGATCCGGCCCGCCCACGAGCCGCGATGACTATCTGAAGATCCTGGCGTGAATGGCACGACCTGCCCGTCCTCGTCGTTGATCGTGCTGAGCAGATGGACATGTTCGCAACGCAGTCGTTTTTCGCCTCGCGCTGAAACAAGTTCGACGCACCGATGCCGCGTGGCCGTCGCGCGGAGCAGTGCCAACCGATCATCGAAAAGCGGTCGCCGAACTATCAAGTCGCTGAGGTGTTCTACCGCGTTCAAGGCGGGTCATCCGGTCAGGTCCGCCGGTGACAGTCGAGGGAGCGGTGACGATGGCTAAGGCGAAAGCGGGCGCTGCAGATGCCGACGAACAGCCTGATAGGGAGCAGCTCCATCGCATCGTCGAGGGACTTAGCGACGGCGTTGTGCTGATCGAGCCCGATGGCCGCATAACCTGGGCCAACAACGCTGCGCTGACCATGCACGGCTGCGCGGAAGTGGCCGAGCTCGGCGCCACCGTGAAGGACTACCAGGACCGTTTCGACCTGCAGCTGCGCGACGGCCAGCCGCTTCCCAAGACCGCTTATCCCATGGACCGGCTGTGTCGCGGGGAATCCTTCGAGGATGTGGTGCTTGAAGTGCGCAGGGCCGGTCAGGCCGAACCCGACCCCGACTGGGTGCATCGCGAGCGCGGCTTCGTCCTTGACCGCGATGGCGAAGCGGATTGCCTGGTGCTCATCATCTGCGACGCGACCGAGGCGTTCGAGGCGGAGGAGCGCTTCGAGAGCATGTTCAACGCCAACCCCGCCCCCGCGCTCATCGTCCGACTGGCCGACCTGCGCTATGTCCGCGTCAACGAGGGTTTCCTGGAACTCTCGGGCTGGGAGCGCGACCAGATCGTCGGGCGTTCGATCTACGAGTTCGACATTCTCGGGCAGGCGGCCGAGCGCGATAAGGCAAAGGTCCGCCTGTCGCAGGGCGATACGATACCGCAGATGGAGGCGGACCTGCCGCTGCCCAACGACAACAGTAAGCTCGTGCTTCTAGCCGGGCATCCGGCCGAGATGCCCAACAACGAGCCGTGCATGATCTTCACTTTTGCCGACCTCGAGCCACGCCGACGCGCCGAGATGGCACTGCGCCAGAGCGAGGAGCGCTTCGCCACTGCATTCCGCCTCGCGCCGGTGCCGATGCTGCTGACCAGCCTCGACGGACACCGCATCCTCAACGTCAACCACGCGTTCCTCGAACTGACCGACTGGGGGCACGACAGCGTAGTCGGGCGCAAGCCCGCTGAGATCGAATTGTTCGAGAGTTCGGGGACTAGGCGGGAGATCGAGAAGAAGGTGTCGGAGAGCGGTTCGTTCCGCGGCTACGAATTGCAGGTGAAGACGCGCACCGGCACGCTCGTCACCTGTCTCGCATCCGCCGATACCGTCAGCATCAACGGCCAGTACTGCATCCTCGCCGCGTTCCAAGACATAAGCGAACGCAAGCGAACCGAACTCGATCTGATCGCAGCGATCGAGGGCGCAATGCAGGACTCGAGCTGGCTCAGCCAGAAGATTATGGACAGGATGGCAGCGCTGCGCGGCGGGCAACCGAAGCCTGGTCCATCAGGGCCCTCCGTGGAGCTCACCCCGCGCGAACGCGAGGTGCTGGCACTGATCACCCGTGGCAAGACCGACGACGCGATCGCGGACGCGCTGTCGCTAAAGCGCAACACGGTGCGCAACCACGTGGCGCGGCTCTACGCCAAGATCGGTGTCCACAATCGTGCGGAGGCAGTCATCTGGGCACGCGACCGGGGGCATCAACTCGGACTCGATACCGCGATCTAAACAGACGAATTGATACAGAGGCACCCATAGAACGGGTGCCTCCGCATCTTTGGTGCACCCGTCCGCTCCCCTAACTTCTCGATCATCCGGACGACGCGTCCGGTCTGAGAGGAGAAGGTCAATGTCCATTCTCGCATGGATCATCCTGGGTCTCGTCGCCGGCTTCATCGGTAGCAAGATCGTGAACAAGAGTGGCGAGGGCGTGCTGCTCGACATCGTGCTCGGCGTCGTCGGCGCTGTTGTCAGCGGCTTCCTGTTCAACACCCTCGGCGCGGCAGGTGTCACGGGGCTGAACATCTACAGCCTCGTCGTCGCGGTCATCGGCGCGATCGTCGTTCTGGTCCTGTATCACCTGGTGGTCCGGGGCACTGCCCGCTGAATATCCGTCTTCAAACGAAATGACGATCCGGGCGGCTGTCGCCCGGACATAGGAGAGAAGCACCATGACACAGACAATCACCGGCCTATTCGACCATTACGACGACGCCCGCCGCGCAGTGCAGGATCTGGAGGCGGCAGGAGTCGCGCACCGCGACATCAGCATCGTCGGTCATGACAAGGGCGAGCACGTGGGCAAGGAGCGTGTAGGCGATGTCGCGGACCCCGCCGCCGAGGATGCGGGCAAGGGCGCCGGGATCGGCGCCACCGTCGGCGGCGTCGGTGGTCTGCTTGCCGGGCTCGGCCTGCTTGCCATCCCCGGTATCGGTCCGGTCGTGGCAGCCGGATGGCTGGCGGCGACCGCAGCCGGAGCGGTCGGCGGCGGCTTGATCGGCGGCGCGACGGGTGGCCTCATCGGTGCGCTGACCCACGCCGGCGTCCCCGAGAACGACGCGCATGTCTATGCCGAGGGCGTCCGCCGTGGCGGTACGCTCGTCACCGCCAAAGTGAACGAGCCTCTGGTGTCGACGGCGCGCAACATCCTCGCAGACGATCGGACGGTGAACGTCGCTGAACGTCGCAACGCATACGAGACGCAGGGCTGGAGCAACTTCGACGAAGCGGCTCCCGCCTACACCGACAGCGACATCGCCACAGAGCGCGCGCGCTACGACCGCGTCTGAACCAAAAAGAAGGACTGCACATGCGTATCACCACAGCAATGCTGCTCGGGGCTGCCATCCTGGCGACGCCCGCGTTCGCTCAGACCGCGCCGGCAAAGAACAACGCCGCGATCAAGACCGCCCATACCATAGACGATGGCGGTTCGCGGCGGGGCGCCAACTCGTTCACACAGGCCCAGGCGCGTGAACACATCGCCAAGTCCGGCTTCACCGACGTGTCGGCTCTGACGAAGGACCAGCACGGGGTGTGGCGCGGTACCGCGAAGAAGGGCGGAAACACCGTCCATGTCGGGCTCGACTTCAAGGGCAACGTGTCCACCGGCAAGTGACCTAAGCGCGGTGGCGACGCGCGGCTTCGCCGCGCGCCGCCACCTACCCCGCTCGTCCCGACTCAGGGATCAAGGCCGATCGCCTGGAGATCCCGCACGGCCAAGGCGGCACCGAGGAGACCGAAATGTCGAAGACCCTGTACAATTTCGGGTGCAAGGTGTCCGCATTGGGGGCCAATCTCGCCGGCCACCCATTTGCGATCTTCACGGTAGCCGTTGCTGCGCGGCATGGTTCATCGTCGGCGGTACGGCCGCCGAAAACACGCTGACGCTCGTCCTGTCGGTCCTAGCCATCACGCTCACGCAGATGGTGCTTAACCAGCAGCGGCTGAACGAACGCGCGCTCCACATGAAGATCGACGAACTGGTATTCGCGATGAAGGGGGCTCGCGATGAGATCGCAGGCATCGAAGGCAAGACCGAAGAGGAGCTGGAGGCGCTTCGTCGAAGCGGCGACATCGCCGACGATGTCCTCAAGGCGCGTCACAAGGATTAGTCTGGGTCCGATTATCCGCAAGCCGATCGTCGGACGCGATACGCAGCGGACGCGGATCACCGGCATCGAAGAGAGACCATTTCACGCGGGTTCTGGCGTGCGGTCGACCAGTCCGATGATGTACGCGAGGCGCGTGGCCTCTTAAGACCGGCATCAGCCAGCTTCCAGCCGCAACGCTCAGCGTCGAAGCAGCACCGCCTCCAGGATCGCGGCCCGACGTTCCTCCAGGTTGTAGAGCAGGTTCCGACTCATGACGGAGAAATCGGGGCCCATGGCAAGGGATAGGCCAAGCATCGATTTGACAGGCGAGTTCATCGCGGAGGCGGCCCGCGCCAACGACCAGGCAATGCTTTCTTCGGTGCGGTCGATCCAGGATTGGACCGCGAACCCCTGATCGATAACGACATCCCTGAATTGCTGCTTGGTAAGCAGAAAACTGGTGTCCGGGCCAGCAGACCATGGCACGGGGAAGTGGATCGGGCTCACCTCCCCGGCGACCACATCGTAGCTCGCGAACCGCCCCCCGGGTTTGAGAACGCGCGCCACCTCACGGTACAGCCCCGGGCGGTCGGAGATGTTCATCGCGACGTGCTGGGTCCACACGATGTCGAAGCTGCCGTCGGCGAAAGGGAGCGAAAGCGCATTGCCGACCTGGTAGCGAACCCGGTCGGACAGCCCCATGCGCTCCGCGAGGTAGCCAGCGACCTCCACGTAGGACGGGCTGAGGTCGACGCCTTCGACGCTGCAGCCGAACGCATCCGCGAGGTAGCGGGACGGTCCGCCGAGACCGGAGCCGATGTCGAGCACCACGTCGCCGGCGGCGGGGGCCACCGCCTTTGCCAGATCGATCGTCGCGATCAGGCCGCGGGAGTGGAACTGGTCAAGCGCTGCCAGATCCTCGGAAGTGATGCGGCCCTCGTCCAGACCCAGGTCGGCCAGCGCCTTAGACACGCTTCCGGTCAGGCCTTTGCGATCATAGTGCCCTACTACTGCGATGGGATCGGTCATGTCTGTATCCAAGCGGCGCACGGATCAGTGTCCTGGGGAAGAAAATATGCAACGGCAAATGGAGGCACTCAGCCAGCTCACCCGCCGTCGACCATCCTTGGCACTCCGTCGGGGTTAGCATCCTTCAGCGCGGCTGGAAGCAACGCATCCGGCATTCCCTGGTAACTCACCGGCCGAAGGAATCGGGCGATCGCGAGACTCCCGACCGACGTCCACCGGCTGTCGGAGGTCGATGGGAACGGCCCGCCGTGGACCATTGCGTGTCCGACCTCGACCCCCGTCGGGAAGCCGTTGACGATGATGCGACCGGCCTTGCGCTCCAATAGCGGAAGCAGGCGCGCGGCAGCCTCAACATCCTCCCCGCCGATCTGCATGGTCGCCGTCAGCTGGCCTTCCAGCCTGGTCATCACCTCGACAATCGACGCCTCATCCGGGCACTTCACCACGAGGGCGGCAGCGCCGAAGATTTCGCCCTGCAGCTCCTCCGAAGCCAGGAAGTCCGCCGGTGTCGTGCTGAAGAGGCCGGCCCGGCCCTGGTTGAAGTGCCCGCGCAGACCGCGAGCGAGCGTCGTCACGGCCGGGTGCGCGGCCATCCTCTCGACGCCCGCCTCGTACGCCTCGTGAATGTCCGCCGTCAGCATCGTCGCCGCGGACGTCGGCATGAGTAGCTTCGCCGAGGCCAGGAGGAATCGCTCGAGCGCCGGACTTTCGACCGCGATGATCAAGCCCGCGTTCGTGCAGAGCTGCCCCCCGCCGAGCGTGAGGGATTCAATGAATTCCGCGGCGATCTGTTCGGCCCGCTCCTCGAGCGCCCCCGGAAGGAGGATGACCGGATTGACCGAACTCATCTCGGCATAGACCGGTATCGGCTCGGGCCGCCCCTGCGCGATCGCCAACAGCGCCATTCCGCCACGCCTGGATCCCGTGAACGCCACCGCCTTCATCCGCGGATCCGCGACGAGCTCGCGTCCGATGTCGAGGCCGCTATCGAAGATGAGCGAGAACACGCCCGCTGGAAGTCCCACCTGCGCGACGGCCTCATTGACCGCACGCCCCATCATCTCCGACGTTCCGGGGTGCGCGGGATGGGCCTTCGCAACAACGGGCGCGCCCGCCGCGAGGGCCGATGCCGTGTCGCCGCCGGCAACCGAGAAGGCCAGCGGGAAGTTCGAGGCGCCGAAGACGGCGACCGGGCCCAGCGGTATGTTGCGCATCCGAATGTCGACGCGCGGCGGCTGGCGCTGTGGAAGGGCCAGATCCACGCGGGCGCCGACATAGCCGCCGTCGCGCACAACGTCCGCGAACATCCTGAGCTGACGGATGGTTCGCATGCGCTCTCCCTCCAGACGGTTCTGGGGCAGGCCGGTCTCGAGGACGCATCGGTCGACGAGCGCGTCGCCCAGAGCCTCGACGCGCTCGGCGATAGCGTCGAGCAGCGCCGCGCGGATGGCGGGAGCCGTCTCGCGAAAGTCGTCGAATACATCCGACGCCAGGGCGCAGGCCGATTCGAGGTCCGAGGGCGTCGCGCCGCCGAAGATCGGCTGCAGCGGGTGCCCTGTGTTCGGGTCGATCGCGGACAGGCTACCGCCTCTCCCATTCACGGCCTGGCCACCGATGAACATGCTTCCGGTAATGGTCACTTGAGCGGTCTCCGGATCGCCGGAACGCCGCGCGGGACAAGATCGTCCCGACCGGCGGCACTGGCGTCTGAGCTCGGACCATCGCGGGCTGGAGGACTCAAACCAAGTATCCGTTCGTATAGCAGCTAGCCTGCGTCGAAGCCTCGCCGCTCAGTTCTCAGCGGCTGGCGTCGGCTAGCGCCGATGCGGAACGCACCAGATCGGGCAGCGTGCGCACGCCCATCTTGCGCATCATGGTGCCACGGTGGACCTTTACCGTGATCTCGCTGAGGTTGAGATGGCCCGCGACCTGCTTGTTCATCAGCCCCTTGCAAACCAGCGTCATGACCTCGCGCTCCCGGCTCGTCAGGCTCGCGTATCGCTCATTCAAGTCCCGCATCTCGGTCTCGGCCTCGTAGCGCGCACGGTCCCGCTCCAGCGCGGCGCGCACGCTCTCGAACAGCTGCTCGTCCTCGAAGGGCTTGACCAGGAAGTCGACGGCACCGGCCTTGAGGCCGCGTATCGACGACGTCACGTCGGGTTCGCCGGTCATCAGTACGACCGGCATCAGGATACCGATCTGCTCCAACTCCGCCTGGAGATCGAGGCCGTTGCCCCCGGGGAAGCGGATGTCCAGCAGGAGGCACCCGCAGGCCTCGGGCACCCACGCGTCCAGGAATTCCTGCGGGGACGCGAAGCCCGCGGCAGCGATGTCGGCGGACTGCAGCAGATTGCAGAGACCGTCGCGAAGCGCGTCATCGTCATCGATCACGTGGACGATGGGTGTGGTGACTGCAGTCGTCATGTCGTTGGTTCCAAGTCGAAAATTGGGAGGCTGAACCGCATGCAGGCTCCGCCCCCGGGAGCATCGTCGGCCCAGATCCTGCCACCGTGACGGCCGACGATCGAGGAGCAGACGGAGAGACCGAGGCCCATTCCATCGGACTTGGTCGTCACGAACGCGGTGAAGAGATTGCCGATGATGTCGGGAGCGATCCCCGGGCCGCAATCGCTGACGGATATCAGCGCGCGCCCTTCCGCCGGCACGCACTCGACGCGGAGCCAGCGGTCCCCCACCCCCGTCTCCTCCATCGCCTGGAGTCCATTGATCACGAGGTTGATGATGACCTGCTGGATCTGCACCCGGTCGGCTTCCACGAACACCGAACGCGCAGCGATCTCGCTCGAGAGCTCGCTCTCATGCCGCTTTATCTCGTTCCGAAGCAGTTCGAGCGTCTCGCGCACCAGCGTGCACATGTCGAACGACTGAACCACCGGTGCCTGCTTCTTCGCAAGTGCGCGGATACCCTGGATGACCGTCCCGGCACGTCGGGTCTCCTCGACGATGGCCTCGAGCGAGCGCACCGCTTGGTCGATCTGCGGTTCGGGCCGCCTGATCCACCGCAGGCTGGCCTGCGCGTTCGATAGGATCCCCGCCAGCGGCTGGTTCACCTCATGGGCGATCGATGCAGTCAGCTCTCCAAGGGCGGTGAGGCGCGTCGCATGGGCGAGATCCACCTGCGTCGCCTGCAGAGCCGCCTGGGCCTCGTTGCGAGCGGTCAGATCCGAGACCGCGACGAAGATGCTGTCGCGCGCCGAGGACTCCGGTGGAAACGCAGTGGAGAAGAGTACGTCGAGCTTGGTTCCGTCGAGCTTGCACAGCGACACCTCGGTGACGAACCTCGGCACGTTCGCGATCGCGGCGCAGATGGAATCGGCGAAGCTGCCTTCGCTCTCCACGGGCCACACGCGACTGACCGGGCCGATTATGTCCTGCTTGGTGGCCGCACCGAACATCTCCAACGTAGCGTCGTTGACATCGATGACCCGGGTGAGGTCGATCGCCTCGCGAATGAAGCCCGGGTTATCGATCATGTAGCGACGCATGTCGGTGACCCCCGACCGGTAGAGGGCGCTGGTACGGACCTTGACGGCCGAGAAGTCGCACTCCCAGATCGAAACCCCCGTAGCCTGGAAGATGTGCCGCGAGCGCGCCGCGCTGCGCCGGATCTCGAGGTCCGCCTCGTGTCGCGCCGTGATGTCGTTGGCAGTCGTGAGCACACCCGTCGGCTTATGCCGGTCGTCGCGCAGCAGGAGGCACCTGCAGTGGACGATCAAGTTGCGGCCATCCCTCGACCGGGTGACGATCTCCCCCTGCCAGAGTCCGTCGTCCGCGAATTCTGGGTGGTCGACGGAAGGCAACGCGACATCGGTGGTCATCAGCTCACTTGCCAGCCGACCCAAGGCCTGATCGGGATCCCAGCCATAGAGATCGGTGGCGCCCTTGTTCCAATAGATCACCACACCTTCGAGATCGGTCACCACGACGATGTCATGCGCCTGGTCCAGCGCAGTCGTGTAACCCCGCAGCGTCTCCGAAGCGGTCAGTCCCTTCCACGCGAAGATGGCGACCGAGACGATCGCGGTCATGCCGACGCACGAACGGACGAGTGGCTCTCCGGGCCGCTCGAACCCATGTGCCGTCAGATAGCCGATGACGACCAGCGTCGCACAGATGACGGCCGCCGCTAGGACCCAAGACTTTCGCTGCGCCCTCGCCGCAAGTAGGATCACCACGCCGTAGCCGACACCTACCGCGAAGACCTGCCGGCCCCACACGTCGATCGCGAAGACGACCGCGGCCACCACGACGCAGCTCAGCAGGATGCGGCGATAGTCGGACCGCGAACGTGCGACGTGAGAAGCGAAGCTCATGGCGCGGCCGTCAGGCCGGCGACACCTACGATGCCGGATCCGCAGGAGGCGCCGGCGCGGTCAGAAACCCCGGCGGCGGAACCGGGGTTCGACCGTTCCGGTTTGCGCACGGTGATCGAAGTCCGGTCCAAAACGATTCCCCCGACCTTCCCAAACCGCGAAAGGGCCTGCGCCTTCACGTGTTCGGCTTCCGGCCCCTAGATTCGGATCATATCGACATTTCGTGTCCACACGACAAGTCGCGACGATACCGCGTTCTGCCCTCTGCCGCCGAGGCCGTCGAGGTACACCACCGTATAATTGCCTCTTCCGAGCAGAGTGTTCAGCGTCGAGGGCATACGACAAGCCGGGAACTTCCGGGAGATCCAGCGTCGCGCAGCGATGCCAGGTTTAGCAAAAAGGACAGGCACATGACCATGATCGCCTCTGGAAGCCGCAACATCTTCGCCCGCCACGAGTGCCATCAAGGTAAGACAAACGAACTCGACTTCTGCCGAGATCCACACTTCTAGCCATAGCGGCAGTGCGCGACCCCCTCCCCGCGTACCGCCGGCTCCCCGCGCAAAGCACCGGGGAGTTCGTTCGGTGCCGGCCGCGTCCCGCCTCCCAAAGCGCGGCCGCGCCGGACGACTAGCAAGTCCCCCCAGGTGGCAGCTCGCGCGAGCGGCCGGTAGCTTTCGGCCATGCTGCGACGGTCCGGCGACCGCGACCTCGCAGCAGAACCCCCAACTCGGTTCCATCGGGTCTGGCCAATGCGCCTCGGGCGGCAGTAGGCAGGATCCTCGGATGAAAGATGCAACGATCTTGAAGACAGCAGACAGGACGTCCCGGTGATGCTTCATCCACTGGAGACCCCACCCCATCGGAACGCGGCGACTTCGTCCGTTTCACATCCATGTATAGTGTTCGGAGCCGAGAAACGCCCTAAGAGGGTGCGATGCGATTAACAGACGAATCCGCGGTAATCGCGATCATCGACGATGACGAGCCGCTGCGCGGAGCGCTCGACAACCTGATCCGCTCCTGCGGGTTCCGGACGATGCCGTTCCCTTCCGCCGAGACCTTCCTCGCGATGCCGCGCTGCGAGCGTGTCGATGTGATCGTCACCGACTTCGGCATGCCGGGCATGAGCGGCCTGGAGCTCCTGAAGACGATAAAGGAGCGCGGCGACGTCGCCCCGGTCATCCTGATCTCGGCCCACGCGGACGAGCAACTCGTCGGCCAGGCGCTCGGTCTCGGCGCCATAGCGTGCCTGCAGAAGCCCTTCGACGATGAAACGCTGCTCGCGGAGATCGATCGTGGGCTCGGGGCAGCTGGGAAGCGGTAGCGTATCCCGGCTCCAGCCGGACTGGGCGGCGCCGGTTCTTTCGCCGGACAGATCGGCCGTCAACGGCGACGCGGCCCCCTTCCCTTCGGCGAAATCTGTGCTGGCGCCCGTTCGGTGCCGGCGGGTTGATCGACGTCGGAGGCCAACCAAGCGTCGAAGTTTTTCCGGGCGACGGTGTTCAGGATGGTTGCGAAGGAATCACGGTTTGCAGCGTAAAGCGCGTGTCGCATCTCGGTGAACGCGTTGAACTTCTCCGTCTTCCCATCCGCCAGAAGCTGCGCCTTGTAGCGGCGAACCGTGCCTATCCACGTCACGAGGTACCTGTTGAACTTGCCACGGCTGATGCCGGGCTCGCGCTTGACCACCTCCGCGGTGAAGCCATCGATCTTCCTTGGCTCGAACTCAACGTCCTTGAAGAAGTGGTGGGCGATCCGCAGCAGCCTGAACGAATCCAGCGGCGCGAACTGGCCTGGTTCGACATCGGCGTCGGGTACGCCGCCGACTGCATGCTCCCCGCTATCGCCTGCAGCCTGGATCTCGGCTTCGGCGGCGGCCTTCCGCAGCTCGACCTGGGTTTCGTCCCGAACCTGCCGAAATTCCCGATCCGCGAGCTCGAACAACGCCGCAAGCGTGTTTATCCGACGCCGGAGGGGAGCCGGGATCGACTTCTTGTACTGTATCTCGTGATCGAGCGTGCTCCAGGAATCCTGCATTATGGTCCGGATCTGCAGCTCGAAGCGATCGGACGCGTAAAGATCGTACCCCGGCATCGCGGCTCGATCCGGCCGCAGCTTCAGGTCCAGGTGGAGTCCCTTGTACCCGAACACGTCCTCGGTGCCTTCGACCTCCGCCGTCTTGTCGGTCTCCCCCACCACTTCGAAATTCTCGCGGACCATGGCTCCGATGCGTTCGATCTGATCCTCGTAAAGGCATATCAGCCGGAGGCCGATGAGGTCGGTGATGTGGTCACGGATCTCGTATGGCTGTTCGCGTTCCTCCAGCTCACCCTGGTATTTCCGCGCGAACTTCTTGATCGATTCCTCGCGGTCCTTGATCCGGCCGATAGAGGTCACCGGCCCATGCTGGCCATGGGTGAGCAGCGACCGGAGCAGCGTCAAGAACGCGCCCTTCGCCTGTTCGAGGTGTACCGCACTATCATCGTAATAGTCGCGAAACGCGGCCTTTTCGGCATCGAAATCCAGCGATGGCATGCAATGGTCCCCCGTATCGCACAAGACCACGGGGAACCCTCACGACCAAGCGAAATTCCGCGCCGACTCGAAAGTGCGGTGAGCACCGAGTTGCGCGCGCGCGTCGGGGTCAGACCGAACGGCGAGGCGGGCTGCGCGCGGCAGCCCGCCCGGTTTCTATCCCGCCACCCGCTCGATGGCGGCGACGAGTTCCGCCGGATGCGTGATGAATGGCGTGTGGCCACTATCGATCGATGTCTCTAAGCGTACCGGCGTGGCCTTGACCATCTGGGCCTGTAGGCCGGGGCTGACGACCTGGTCGCGCGCAGTGTGGACGTAGACCTTGTCCACGCTCCCGAACCGCGCCGCCGTCAGATGGACCGGTTCGGCGAGCGGTCCGAGCGGTTCGTCGACGATTGCCTTGGCCACCATCTCGCCGACCTCGGAGGGCGCGTCGTTCGCGAACAGACCTCCGCGCCCCGCGTAGGCGATCTGGGCGATGCCGTGCTCCTTGTCGATCTTGAGAAGCGGGCCGACCTTGCTACCCGCGTCCGTCGTCGCCAGGCCGAGCAGGGACTGCCCGTCCTGCGGCAGATAGGCGGCGACGTACACCAGTGTCTTGATCTTGCTCGGCTCCGCTTCGGCTTCGGCGGAGATCGGGAAACCAGCGAAGCTGTGACCGACGAGGACGACCTTGCCCTTCTCCTGGTTGACCACCGCCGAGACGGCCTTCTGGTACAGCTCAAGGTTCACCTTGTCAGGTGCGGCGGGATTACCCGGTCGGCCCGGCAGGCTCACCGTGCGTACGCGATAGCCATCCTTCTTCAGGCCGGCCTCGACCTGTCCCCAAACACCTGCGGTCTCCCAGGCGCCGTGGACCAGGACGACGGCCGTCTTGGTCTGCGCCAGCGCCGCCGTGGACGAGGCGGCGAGTGCCAAAGCGGATACGACCGAGAGCATCTTCATCGAAATTCCCCTACGCATTGCCGGCCACAAGAGCGCGTCCGGTGTCGCGACCGAGGTAGCCTGCGGATCGGAGAGCGAAAATTATACACATGGATCGGAGCCGGCCGACTTTCGTCACGTGGGACCCATCCAGCCGGACCGCAGGGGATGATGATGACCGCGGGATGGCGGATGGGTCGGGAATTCGCCATCCTGAATGGCGGCGAACTCCCGCCCGAACTACGAGAGCCTCAGCGTTTGCCTACATCACCGACATCCGAAGCCCCGGATCCGAGGTCCGCTGGAACCTGGTTGCGCTGACCGCGACCCGACATGGCGGCCCATTCCGCCGCCGTATGGCAGACGGACTGTCCGAGGATCGAACCCGTCACCTCCACGGACCGGCAGACCTTCTTCTCCTTCTTCGGCTTCGCCGTCGACGTTGGGGCAGCCGTCCCTTCGGTCTGAGCGGCAACGGCGCCCGTAGCAAACAAACCCGCGACAATCGCCACACCAATGCACGTCTTGATCATTCCAAACCTCACATGTCGAAGGCTGCGTACCAGCCATCGAAAGCCGCTAGAGGGGCGGACGAAGGCGGCAATTATACGCCTGTATAGCCGCGGCCGTCGTGTCCCGCGGCTCTAGAAGCCGCGATTCCGCCACAACGGGCGCGACGGGAGAACCGTTCGCACATGCCCCTGCTTCTTTGTCCATCGTCCCTCCCTTCGTAGGTCGTCGTCGGTGAATGCCGGTAGCCGCTTCATAGGAAGCGGGTGCGCGGTGTGACGCGTTCGAGATCCGGGCCGATCGCCTTCGGCCTCGCGTCCATCGCGTAGACGTGTCCGTCGAGCCAGAACTGCTCCTCGACGAGACGTTCGTCCTCGATCTCGCGCCACCACCAGACCTTCTTCTCACCGTCAGCCCAGCGGTAGCCACGCTCGCGCAGCAGGTCCTTGACGCCGAAGTCGGCGCCCCTGGCGCGCACGATCCAGCTATCGCGCGATCAACACTCGATCATCTCGGCCAGGGCGGTGCGACCGGCCCCGTCGCTGTGGCGCAGCAGCTGGATCAGAGTGTCGACATCAGCCGATGCCCGGTGCCCGCAGTGATAGAATCCCGCCTGGACGAGGAGATAGCCAAGCACCCTTCCGTCGAAGCCGCGCGCCTTCCAGTCGACCTGCGCCATCGAACAGGTCCAGGCGAGTTGGCGCGCGTCTTCAAGCCGATCCTCGACCCAGGCGCGGTCGAAGCGGCTGTCGTGCGCCATCACGAAGCTCGACGACCGCAGCAGTCGGCTCGCGGCCTCGGCGTCGATCCCCCGACCGGCGAGATCGGCGTCGGTGAGGCCGGTCAGCGCCTGGATCTGCGGAGTGAGCGGCTCGCCCGGGTTCTCGCGTCATTCGTACGCCTCGTCGATGTCGGTGATCAAGCCGGCGCGATCGTAGCGGAAGCGGCGGAGGCGAGGCCTGCTGCTTTGACACTTGCTCCACTAGATTGGAGATCTGCAGGCGAAGCTGACGAACGCCTCGAGCAGCCCCTCCTTCGCGATTGCCGCCAAGGTGTTTGAGCTGGACGGGGTGCTTCCAGACGCGGCCTTTCCAAGCTTCCGTTGCGCTTGCTAGATTTTGCCAATCGTCAATCTCGGGGCCACGATATCTGTGGAGGCATTCGGCAGCTAAGAGATACGCCATTCGGGATGTCGGTTCCCTACGGCTGCCTTCGCGTGTCCTTATACAGGGTCAATGGTCCAGGCGTTTTATTAACAGGAAGTTGCAGGAACCATTACGCGCACAACGAGTCATAACTCCTGCAGCGACAGTCGGAGCCGAGGATGGCGAAGCCGGTTATCTCAACGCGTTGGATAGCAACGCTCTTCCCGTTGCGCTTGACGCAATGGATAGGACCTTTTCTCCTCGTCGGTGCCATAAGTGGTCTGCTCGCATCCTTAGTCTTGGTGACCGGCGTTGCGAACCTGGCCGCCTCAACCCCGCACCCAGAAGGCTGGGCACGCCTGTTGCATTACGCCTTCCAGCGCTCAACCGCGCACCACGCCGCTGGCATCGCGGCCCCGGCCGACCTCGCGAGTACCGCACTTATCGCCAAGGGCGCCGGATATTACGGGACCGCCTGTGCCCATTGTCATGGCGGGCCAGGGCTCGGCCAGAATCCGATCGTGTTGTCGATGCGCCCGCGCCCGCAGTATCTGGTTCGCGAGGTCGGGACATTCAGCGCGCCCGAACTGTTCTGGATCGTCAAGCATGGTGTCAAATATAGCGGCATGCCAGCCTATCCGGCGCAAGACCGCGACGACGAGATTTGGTCGATCGTGTCGTTCCTGCGTGCGCTGCCCAAGATGACTACCGCGCAATATCGCGCGCTTGCCTACGGCGACGCTTTGAAAACGTCGGACTCGGTCGGCGTGGGCCCGCTTGGCGACACCTTCCTCAAACGTTCCTATAGCTTCGCGCATTCGGATGAATGGCCGCTGGAAAGCAGCTACACGCATCCCGCGATCGGTTTTGACACGTTCTCGATCGACGGTGATGTGATAAAGACCTGCTCGCGCTGTCACACCGATGGCGGTACCGGACGCGACGGCGGCGCGATCCCCAATATCGCGATTCTGAGGCCCGAGTATATCGGCAAGGCGCTCACCGATTATGCTAGCGGAAAGCGGCACAGCGGCTTCATGCAGCCGGTAGCGACACAGCTCGACGCTCGCCAGATCGGTCAGCTCGCAAGCTACTACAACGCGCAGCCGCATCACCGCTCCGATAGCGCGACGGCCGGCACCGACATACTGACGCGGGGGCGCCAGATCGCAACGGTGGGCATCCCGGCGCGCGGGCTGGGCGGATGCGCCGGCTGTCACGACATCACCAAAGCATCGGCGAAAGCATTTCCTATGATAGACGGCCAGCACAGACTGTATCTTGCCGACCGGCTTCGCCAGTTTCGCACGCGACCTAAGAAGGTGGGCGGCAATCCTATGATTGCGATCACCCATCGGTTGGGAGACGGGGAAATCGACGCGGTAGCAGCTTATTATGCAGCCCGTTTGCCCGGAGCCCCCAGCCCGATTACCAAGGAACAGTAAGATTCAGAAACCGCCTCTCCCGACTCTTTTTCGCCGTCCGACTTACGCCATCGGGCGGAATTGTATTTCGCGTGGGCGGAGCGAGACAGCTACGTGCCCATTCAAGACGTTCCTGTTCTATCGGCGGCTTTGATCAAGGCCAAGGTTGATGCCCGGATCGAGGTATATCCGAATGTCGACCACGGGTTCGCCCTCAAATCGTTTTCGACATTCGATCAGAGCGCAAGCGAGCGTCATTGGAAGAAGCTGTTCGATCTCTTCGATCGGAAACTGAAGGCACGCGCATTAGCCGGAACCGCGGCGATTCAGATTGCCAAGGACTTCGATCGAAAGGATTGCAAAGTGGCAGCCATGAAAAGAAGCGTGCGGCAAAGCTCGCCAAACGCCACAACACATGGGTTTCTGCGGAGAGATTATGACATTCGGGCGAGAGACTGTTTGTGAACATGGCAATATTGCACGCGGTGTAGCGCAGCGAACTCGTACGGCCCTGTCACGCTGTGTGGCGAAACCTGATTCGCGCAGAGGTTGCCGACTTTTGTTCGCCCTGCGCAGCGCGGCGATCTCTGGTACTCGCGCCAAGCTTCAAGCTGGTCTGGCGTTACGCCCAACTGTGCCGCAACGAAATCCTTTGGATTTTCCACAAATGCCGCTGCTGCACTTGGCGTCAAGCTGATCGTAGAGCCATCACCATACGCCCCTGGCAGACTGATCACTACTGTGGCGCCCGCGTGCTGTAAGACGTAAACCGCTCGGGCGATCGTCACGCTATCCATTCATCAATCTTCCCCAACTGGCTTCGAAAGTTTTCAACGCATGAAAATCCGTTGCGGGCCACCAAACTGCCCAGCAATAGCACCACCTCCTCCGCCCCGAGCGATTACAGGCTCGACGATGCGCTTCCCGCTTCGGCTATGGCCTGGAACACGTCGCCACGAGGCTGCTGTGTCGCAAGCGCGCGCGGATGGCCTCAGGGTGGCGAGCGGCTTGGACGAGAGAGGGCATAAAAGTCGACCGCGTCACCCTTTTCAGGCCGGCTTGATCGGTATGGAGTCGGCTCTTGACCGTGAGCCGGCGAAAGCGATTTCGTGACGCGAACAAGTGACAGCATCACCTTGCCGCTTGGAAAGATACAAGCGGTGTCAGACTCTACGAAAAAGCTCACTTGCCGACATTCCGAGCATCCGAGCGGTTTCGCAACGCCGGTTGTTCGATCCTGCGCCAGAAGGCATCGCCTCCTCCTTCATCACGCGTGTGATGCGTTGCTCGCTTGCTCGATGACTCCGCTTGCCAGCGATCATTGCAGGATCAGGCCTCGGCGGGCAGCGAAAAGTCCATCGCGGCCAGGTCAGTGAGCAGATCGGGGGCCGTCGGATCCCACCCAAGCCGCGCGCGCGTCCAAGCATTCGACGCACTCATGTCGAGCGTTGCGAAGGGTGCCATCCAGCCAAAATACCGCCCGACTTCGTCGGCTTCGACTGAGCGGACTGGCAGCCCGGTCCCCTTTCCAAGCGCCTCGGCGATGGCGCGGGCGGTGACGCCCTCCTCGACCGACGCATTGTAGCGCGCACCCGGTTCGCCCTTCTCCAGCGCCAGGACGTACAGCTTCGCCACATCGCTGACATGTGCCGCCGACCAGCGCGTCTGCCCCTCGCCGACATAGGCCACCGCCCCGGATCGGCGCGCTTCGGCGACCAACGGCGTGATCGGGCCGGCCTTGGTGGTGTCATGGACTTGCGGCAGCCGGATAGTGCGCACGTCGATCCTGCGCGCGATCAGCGCCGCGCCGGCGAGTTCGGTGGCGATGCGCGGGTTGGCATGGCGCGGGTTGAGCACGTCCTCGGTCGCCGGGCCGCCGTTCAGCGGCGTGCCGATGCCGACGCCAGAGGTGATCAGGATCGGTTTCTGGGTCCTCTCCAGCGCCGCGCCCATCGCGGCGATGGCGCGTTCGTCCTTCTTGGCATTCTCGAAGAACGTCGCGAAATTGTGGTCGAACGCGCAGTGGATCACCGCGTCCGCCGCCGCGGCGCCGCTGACGAGTGTCTCGGGCGGCTCCAGCTCGCCACGATGGACGCCTGCACCGGCCGCTTCGAGGTGTCGCGCACCGGCATCGGAACGGGCGAGCCCGAGCACCTGATGGCCGCGCGCGATGAGTTCGGGAACGACGTGCGAGCCGATGAAGCCGGTCGCACCAGTAAGGAACACGCGCATTTGAAATCTTCCTTTGCCGGAAAGGCATATCGCAGCCGGTTCAAGAGTGTTAAAGTAGTGACGTTATCATGGTATACCGCCTAACAGGATCGATCATGGCCAGCGAAGCGCCCAACCCGCTCCCCAACCCGCTCGGGGCCTATCTCCGCGATCGCCGCACGCGCCTCGACCCGCTGGCCCTGGGGTTTGGCGGCGGTCGGCGGCGCACCCCTGGGCTTCGCCGCGAGGAAGTGGCTGCCCGGGCGAACATCAGCCCGACCTGGTACACCTGGCTCGAACAGGGTCGCGGCGGCGCGCCGTCAGCCGACGTGCTCGACCGTATCGCCAAGGGCCTGATGCCGACCGATCCGGAGCGCGAGCACATCTACATGCTGGGCCTCGGCCGTCCGCCAGAGGCGCGCTATCAGCCGGTCGACGGCATCTCCCCACGGCTGCAGCGGGTGCTTGACGGAATGGTGCTGAGCCCGGCGATCATCAAGACCGCGATGTGGGATGTCGTCGGCTGGAACAGGGCGGCGGCGGTGCTGCTGACCGACTATGCCAAGCTGCCGCGTGAAGGGCGCAACATCCTTCGCATGATGTTCGGCAGCGACCATGTCCGCGCTCGAAACGCAGACTGGGAAGGTGTTGCGCGCTTCGTCGTCGGCGCCTTTCGTGCAGACGTAGCGCGGGCGGGCGCCAACAACAGCGCGGCGGCCACCGAACTTGTCACGGAATTGTCCCGCATCAGCCCCGAGTTCGAGGCGCTGTGGCAAGACAACGACGTGGTCGCTCACGGTGAGGGGATAAAGCGCATCCATCACCCTGAGGCAGGACTGCTCGCCATGGAATTCTCGTCGTTCGCGGTTGAAGGGAGGCCGGAACTCGGAATGATTATCTATAATCCCGCCTCGGCCGCAGACGCAGAGCGATTGCGCATTCTGCTGGGCGCTCACGAAAGCTGAGCGGGAGGCGCCGCCGTTACAGCATATACGACCCAATCCCGGCCATTCTTGCCGCCTTTCCGATTCGCCGAAATCCTCCGTTCATTCACAATCCGATTGGCTTAAATTGCCCGTCTGCTGACCAACGGCTTCCGCGCAGGCAATAAGCGGCAGATGCGGTTGTATGGGATGCACGGCGCCCTGACCAGCGCGCGAGGGCCCCACATTGAATGCAGGAAACGAATGGCTGGGCGACCAGTCTTTATATCGTTGCTGCCCTTGCGCAATTTGCTGGCTTTGTGCCCAGCGCCGGGCTGCGGTTCGCTCGTCAGCCTTGTCTACTGCTCGCGCTCATCGATGTCGGGCTGGCCGACCGCGCCTATCCGGCATGTGGGCCATCCGTGACCGTCGCGCTGTGCAGCTTGCGGTCGATAGAAAGCGTTCGTCTAGATCGCTCTGATGTGCTGGCCGCAGACCTCTGGCCGGGGGGCTCGTGTCATACTGCCGGGTCCGCCCCGATCCTGACATAAAGCGATGGCCGCTGCCGAACACTGCGACCGCGCCAGAATTTACGAGTTTCCTACGAAAACGGCACTCAATCCGCCGGGATTTTTTACGTCGATTTCGGTCAGTGTCGTTCCTCGACAGGGGACAGAATGAAACAGCGTTCGTTGCGAGATTTTGACTTTAAGGTTCGGATGGGTGGAGCAGGTTTGCTTCTGCTGGCGACGTTGTGCCTTTTCTTCCTGCCTGCAAACCGCGGCAATCCAGACGCCCAGCCTAGTGCTTTCGAGTTATGCATGGCGCTAGTCGCAGTCTGTTCCGGCTGTGGCGGTGCAGCCTTGGTCCTTGAAGGCCGCAGGTTGTTCGAGCCGGTTTCAGATCCCTGCACCCGGCGCAACGTGCATGGCGACGAAACACGCGAAAATCGATGAACGCGCATCAAAACAGCCCGGTTACGGGATCGACTTCAGAACTTAGCGCGTCTGAAGCAATAGACCCTTTACTTGCCGGAGCGTCGGAAATGGGCATGTCCCGCATCGGCATTGCAACCGTGATGGCCTATCGGACCGTTCTGTACCGGGTGCCAACATTGCGGCCAGACCAAGGTCGGGTATGATCAGCATCGTGCCTGTCGCCGCGATCTTGCTGTTTTGGCTATTGGCCTGCATTGCAAGCCTATTGCTGGGTCTCAGGTCCCGTCGCCGGCGCGCGCGTCCCACCCGCATCTCCAGGCATCGCCGCGCGCAACCACAAGCGAGAGTTTCCAGGCACCAGAACGAAAACATAACCGATGACGTACGGATGGGTGGTCAGCGCTTTCGCTTTTTCCCTATCTCGTCGCGTGCATCATCGTGCGGCCAGCGCTGCTGCGCCAGACGGCCTAGCACACGCTGATGATCGCTAAGATTGAATTGGTCCTGCGATTGTTCGATCTGGTGAATGGCCGAGATCGGGGCAATGGATCGGCGCCGTGCCAGGTCGCACCCATGATGTGGCCCCAATGGCTGAAACGAAAGTCTGGCAGCGGTCATATCCCATCGGCAATGAGCTGCTGCGGCGTTGATCTTTCGCGTTCATCCTTACAGCCATCGGAGCTTGCGAAACCGAACATAGAGCAAGCCGCATATGACGAAGATTGCGCCAAGGATCACGAAATAGCCATAGTGCCAGCGCAGTTCGGGCATGAACTCAAAATTCATCCCATAGACGCCGGCGATCGCGGTCGGCACCGCGAGGATCGCCGCCCAGGCGGCGAGCTGGCGCGTGATCGCACCGGTGCGCTGTTGCTCGATCAGGTTACCGAATTCGAACACCGAGGTCAGCACTTCGCGCAAGCCGTCGACCATCGTCTCAACCCGCCGTGCGTGGTCGAACACATCGCTGAAATACGGCCTCGCTTCCGGGTCGATGCAAGGAAGATCGGTGCGCGCGAGCTTGCGTGCCGCTTCCTCCATCGGGACGAGAATGCGCTGGAAGCGGATCAGTTCGCGGCGCAGCGCGAAGATCCGGGCGATCTGCTGGCGATCCAGGAAGGTATCGAGGATCCGCGTTTCCATAGCCATGACCTCGTCCTCGATCGCGCGGACGATCGGCAGATAGCCGTCGACGACGAAATCGAGAATCGCATGGAGGACATAATCGACCCCTTGGCCGAGCAACGATGGCGCGGCCTCGAGCTGATCGCGCAAGGGGCGGTGCGACCGGTCCGAACCCTGGCGGACGGTGATTATATGGCTGTGGCCGACAAAGACGGCCGTCTGGCCGTAGTCGATCACGAAGTCGTCGAGATGCGCGGTGCGCGCGATCACGAAGAGCTGGTCGCCATAGACATCGACTTTGGGCAACTGACCATCCCGAAGCGCATCTTCGACAGCGAGCGGATGCAGGCCGTACAGGTCGGAGAGCATCGCGATCTCCTCGGCGCATGGATCGCATAACCCGATCCACACGAACTCCGAGCGATCGTCTGCACGATCGATGCGCTCGTCGATGGCGATGTCGCGAATGCGCACGCCATTCTGGTAGAGGCAGGAAGCGACAACCGTCATGCGTACGCGATCACTGGGACCTGTTTCGCGGATTGGAGCGGTCGGACTGCCCTGGCGCTTGCGTGGTATCAGGTTTCGCTGGATCTGGCGTACGCAAGGAGAGGCGGCCCCCAATGCGTGTCCGCGCCGAGCAGGTAGCAGGACCGGGCGGTCGGGGCGTGGCGAACGTATAGTGTCGCGTTGCCATCAGGCGGCCCTGCGCGGTGAGACGGGGTCCGACACGTATTCGTCGTCGTGCGTCATCCAGAGCGGGATATGCTGGGCGGCAAGCATCGCCTCGGGCGCGATCCGGTCGGCCACGACCGCAAAGCGACCCCCATCGATCAGCACTTCGGGCACCAGCGCGCGACAATTGTAGGTCGAGGCCATCGTCGCGCCATAAGCCCCCGCGGTGCGGAACACCGCCAGGTCGCCGGCCGATACGGCGTCGATGTCGCGCCCCATCGCGAAGGTATCTCCACTCTCACAGACGGGGCCGGCGATATTGGCAACCATGCGCGCTCCAGTGGGGTGGACCGCGACGAAATCATGGAACGCATCGTATAGCGCTGGTCGTGCGAGATCGTTCATCGCGGCATCCACGATCACATAGGGGACGACCGCGCCAGGTTTCACCCAAAGCACCTCTGTGAGCAGGACGCCAGCCTCGCCAGCGACGAAGCGGCCCGGCTCGAACATCAACGTCACGTTCCAGTCGCGCGTCGCTCGCGCCACCATCGTCCCATAGGCCGCGGGACTCGGCACAACATCGCCAGGCCGGTAGGACAGGCCGAGCCCACCGCCGAGATCGACATGGGTGATGGCGTGGCCGGCCGCGCGCAGATCGGCCACAAGACTGCCAACGCGCGAATAGGCCAGCTCAAGCGGATCCAGATCCAACAGCTGGCTGCCGATATGGATGGCGACACCGCGCAGGGCGAGCCCGTCGAGCCTGGCGAGGCGCGCATAGATCTCGACCGCATCATCGATCGCCACGCCGAACTTGTTCTGTTTGCGGCCGGTCGAGATCTTGGCATGCGTCCCCGCGTCGATATCGGGGTTCACCCGCAAGACAGCAGATGCCCGCTGACCCCGCGCGGCCGCCATCGCGGCAAGCACGACACCTTCTTCCTCGAGCTCGAGATTGAATTGGCCGATCCCGGCATCGAGCGCCGCTGCCAGCTCGCGCCGGGATTTGCCGACACCCGAAAAGATGATGCTGCTTGCCGGCATCCCCGCGGCAAGCGCGTGCAGCATCTCTCCCGCCGAAACGATGTCGGCGCCATAGCCTTCCTCGGCAAGGAGCCTGAGCACCGCAAGGTTCGGGTTAGCCTTGACCGCAAAGGCGAGATGCTTGCGTGGAACCGGCGCAAGGCCAGCGCGAAACGCGCGCGCCGAGGTGCGAAGCGCAGCCGTCGAATAGACATAGGCCGGAGTGCCGACCGCGGCTGCGATTGCGGGCAACGGCACATCTTCAGCGTGGAGGACGCCATCGCGACATTCAAAGGGGAGAGACATGATGATTCCGTTAAAAAGGGTGCTCCGTCGTTTCCGACGGGCGGGTCAGGCGTGGCCGCCACCGGAGCGCCTGCGGCGGCGGTCGCGGATCGCTTGGGCGAGCATACGATGCCGGCTCCGCTCGACGCGCAGCGCCGCGGAGACGCGCTTTCCTTGAACGATCAGGGCGAGACCGATGAGCGTCAGGATGAACGCGACAACGCTCAACCCGGCGTGCGTGCCATCGCCGTCGGCGATCCGTGCGGTAACCGCTACGACGACAAGCGCGACACCAAGGCCGCGCCACGCAAGATCACGGTGCGTCATGCCGGACGCCGCACGCCGCATTGGTGATCCGCAATCAAAGCGTGCCCGGCGCAAGCCGCCACGTGTTCGGCGCGCTCTGTATCTGCGTGTTCCTTGCCCTTGCAACCGTGCCACAGCACGATGTCGGCCGGGAATTCGCTTTCCTCGCAAAGCGCGGCGATCGGCTCGCCCCGCTCGAAGGTAATACCGATCGCGGGATCGTGCATCTGGGCTGCCGCCGCGCAGGCGCGATCGAGCAACGCCGGTGCATCGTCGACTCCTCGCGCTTCGATCGCGGTGAATCCGAGCGCGCGGGCAAAGCGCGCGGCGCAGAGCAGCAGCGTCCCGGTCCCGCATTCGGCATCGACGATCCGCACACTGCAGCGCTTGGCGGCGCGCAACGCGGCGAGCGCAGCTGCAACCTCGGGCCAGCGCGGGTCGCGACAGCCCGGGCGGCGTGTGGCCGCACTGCTGAGCTTTCGAGCGACAGGGCGCTTAAGCATAGGTCCATCAATCGTATGTTCAGCGGCATAGGTCATCGATCGGCGTCCTCGATCCAGCGTGAAAGGCAAGCGAGCACAATCAGGCGGCCTTGCGACAGTGTTGCGCTGTTTCCCATGGCTGGACCTGCGCGAAGGAGATTGTGGGTATTAGCGGCGTCGCGACCATCACGATCGTTGCGCCCGGGAACCCGTGGACTTCGCTGCGTGCAAACCCCACGGCGGCGGCGCGGGAAACGAAGCGGCCCTCAAGTTTGCCGCCATTATCCTGCACCAGCCAATGGCCGGCACAATCCTGTCCTACTCGCAATACCGGGACACTTTGGTCGGGTTCCGGATCGTCTGGCGTTGTCATATTATGATTCCTCATGCTGACCATTCAAGACATCAAAGACCACGGGCGGCCGCGGCAAAGGGTGCGGCCTGTGGCACGCGAGAGCCTCTGAGCGCCAAATCGGTCATGGATCGGATGGTCATGCGGTTATCGAGATAGGCCTGCGCGGCATAAAAGCGCGATGTCGTTTCAGCGCGATTTTCGTAGAAAGAGCGTAAATTCGCTCCGCTTGAGAGACGCGAGCATTGGTAAATGGCAATGATTGCGCAACGATTTTCACAGGTAGCCGAGCCGTCGGTATTGCCGCCAAAAACCGGGCGAACGGTTCGCAATATTGCGTGCGTTACGTGACTACGGGCAGCCTGGCGTGTCCTTGACGTTCATCGATCCGACCATATCGACGGGAGCTTGGCGTTAGCCGATCACAATGCGGTCGTCCGGGCGTGGTCCATCGCAGTGTCGTCGCACTTTTGACCATCGAGACGCGTTCGCCCCGTACATTACTGTCGTTCATGGTGCGGGGCATGCCGATGCGGTTCCGGTAGCCGGCGGGTGCCGGACGTCATGCTATGCGGTGAAGCCTTCCTGGATCTGCGATCCTCGAGGAAAATCAGAACGCGAAGGTAGACGTTGAGGAGGATGAGACCCAAAAGTACGGTTAGCGAAATGAGAAGCCCTTCAAGCGCCATGTCTAACTCGTTTTGCTAAGAGACGCATCGAGGTGCCCCGCAGGTCGATCATATCCGCCCAATGGAAGATTGCTTGCCGATTGCGGTGTACCTCACGATCGGCATACCTTCGTTCCGCGTTAAGGCGCGATATCGATTGATGCCCGATCGCGTCTAAAAGGCGTAAAGGTTCTGGAAATCAGCCTGCTTCCAACGAGCCGTTTTTACGCGTTCTTTACGCAAATCGGTCCTGTTCCATCGCGAGAGTTAATGCCGATACGTCGCACAGGGATCGCCTGAACCATTACAGGCGGGCCTCTCCATGTCCTTCGACCTTATCCTTGGCGGCATCGTCGCCGTCATAGTCCTCGTCTACCTGCTCGCTGTGCTCGCGCAGCCTGAGCGGTATTGAGGAGCGCGGCACCATGACCTTTGCCGGTTGGAGCATGATCCTCCTCTTCATCGTGCTGATCGTCGCGCTGGCCAAGCCAGCGGGCGCCTGGATGCACGCCCTTTATGCCCGCGAGACGCTGCCCTTGGGCTTTGTCGAACGCGGCTTTTACAAACTCGCCGGGATCGATCCCAAGGCCGAGCAGAGCTGGGTCGGGTATGCCGTATCGCTGATGGTGTTCAACCTCGGCGGCATTGCGCTCCTGTTCGCGATCCTCAAGCTGCAGGGCGTTCTGCCGATGAACCCGCAAGGGTTTGGCGGCATGGAGACGTTGCTCGCGTTCAACACTGCGGTCAGTTTCGTCACCAACACCAATTGGCAGAATTACGGCGGTGAATCGTCGCTGTCGAACCTCAGCCAGATGGCGGGGCTGACGGTGCAGAACTTCCTGTCGGCCGCGGTCGGCATTGCCGTCGCCTTCGCCTTCATCCGCGGATTTGCCCGCAAGCAGGCTTCGGGCATTGGCAATTTCTGGGTCGATGTGACGCGCGCCACGCTGTACCTGCTGCTCCCGATCTCGATCGTGCTCGCGCTGGTCTATGTCGTGATGGGCGTGCCGCAGACCTTCGGGCCGTCGGTCGTCGCGACGACGATCGAAGGCGCCAAGCAGACCATCGCGGTCGGCCCGGTCGCCTCGCAGCTTGCGATCAAGATGCTCGGCACCAACGGCGGCGGCTTCTTCAATGCCAACTCCGCGCATCCGTTCGAGAACCCGACCGCACTCAGCAACTTCCTGCAGATGATCACGATCTTCGTGCTCGGCGCCGGCCTCACGCTCACCTTCGGCAAGGCGGTCGGCAACGTCCGCCAGGGCTGGGCGATCCTTGCCGCGATGCTGCTCCTCTTCATCGCCGGTGTCGCAGTCGCTTACGGCGCGGAAGCCGCTGGCAACCCGATCCATCACGCGCTCGGCGTCGCCGGCGGCAATATGGAGGGCAAGGAAGTCCGCTTCGGCATCGCGGCCACCGCGCTGTTCGCAGTCGTCACCACCGCCACTTCGTGTGGTGCCGTCATCGGCATGCACGACAGCTTTACCGCGATCGGCGGGCTTGTCCCGCTGTTCAACATGCAGCTGGGCGAGCTCGTCATCGGCGGCGTCGGCTCAGGGCTTTATGCGGTGCTGATCTACTGCATCCTCGCGGTGTTCATCGCAGGGTTGATGGTCGGCCGCACGCCCGAATATGTCGGCAAGAAGATCGAATCGCGCGAGATGAAGCTGGCGGTGATCGCCATCGCGATCCCGCCGCTCGCGATCCTCGGGCTGACCGCGGTCGCGTGCATCACCGGTGCGGGGCTTGCCGGCCCGGCCGCCAAGGGTGCGCACGGGTTCAGCGAGATCCTCTACGCCTTCACCTCGGGTGCCGCGAACAACGGCTCGGCGTTCGGTGGCCTCAGCGGCAACACGCCGTTCTACAATCTGCTGCTCGCGCTCGACATGTTCGTCGGCCGCTTCGGTGTGATCCTGCCCGTCCTCGCGATCTCCGGGGGCCTCGCCGCCAAGCGTCGCGTGCCCGAGGGCGCGGGGTCGTTCCCGACCACCGGGCTGCTGTGGATCGGCCTGCTCGCGGCGATCATCGTGATCGTCGGTGGTCTCACCTTCCTGCCGTCGCTCGCGCTCGGTCCGATTGCGGACCAGGCGCAGGTCGCCGCTGGCACCGTGCTCTAAAAGGTCATCGACATGGCAAACCAGAACGCTTCGCTCTTCACCGGCCCGCTGCTCGCCGCGGCGGTCCGAGATGCCTTCCTCAAGCTCGATCCGCGCAAGCTGATCAAAACGCCGGTGATGTTCGTGACGGCAATCGTCGCGAGCCTCTCCACCATCTTGCTCGTCAAGGGGCTGGTCACCGGCACCGGCCATCCGGTGTTCGAGGGCCAGTTGGTCTTCTGGCTATGGCTGACGGTGCTGTTCGGCAACGTCGCCGAGGCGCTCGCCGAGGGCCGCGGAAAGGCGCAAGCTGCCTCGCTGCGCGCCACCAAGGCCGAGCTTCGCGCCAAGAAAATGATCGGCGTCGCGGGCGCCTGGGAAATGGTAGACGCAACCAGTCTGGTGATTGGCGACGAGGTACTCGTCGAGACCGGCGACCTTATCCCGGCCGATGGCGAGGTCGTCGCGGGCGTCGCTTCGGTCAACGAAGCCGCGATCACCGGCGAGAGCGCGCCGGTGATCCGCGAAGGCGGCGGCGACCGTTCTGCCGTCACCGCGGGCACGCGCGTCATCGCCGATGCGATTACGGTCCGCGTGACCGCAGGCGCTGGTCAGGGCTTTCTCGACCGCATGATTGCGTTGGTCGAGGGTGCGCAGCGGCAGAAGACGCCGAACGAGATCGCGCTGACGATCCTGCTCGCCGGGCTCACGCTGATCTTCCTGATCGCGGTTGGCACGCTGCCGGCGTTCGCCTCCTATGCTGGCGGGATGCTCGCGATCCCTGTGCTCGTCGCCTTGTTCGTGACGCTGATCCCGACGACGATTTCGGCGCTACTTTCGGCGATCGGCATCGCGGGCATGGACCGGCTCGTGCGCTTCAACGTGCTCGCCAAGTCGGGCCGCGCAGTGGAAGCCGCGGGCGACATCGACACGCTGCTGCTCGACAAGACCGGCACGATCACGATCGGCGATCGCCAGGCGACCGCCTTCCTGCCCGTCCCCGGCGTCACCGTCGCCGAGCTGACCGCCGCCGCCCGCCTCGCCAGCCTGTCGGACGAAACGCCCGAGGGTCGCTCGATCGTCGTGCTCGCCAATCAGGACGGCAGCGCTGCGGTGGCAATGCCCGCGGGCGCCGAAGAGATCAAATTCACCTCGCAGACACGCGTTTCGGGTCTCCAGATCGGCGATCGCGCGCTGGTCAAAGGCGCGGTCGATGCGATCCTCAAGCGGCTCCCCGATGCGCCCAACGGCGAGGCACTGCGCAAGATTGCCGACGAGATCGCGCGTGGCGGTGCGACCCCGCTCGCGGTCGCCGATGGCAATCGCCTGCTCGGCGTCGTCCAGCTCAAGGACATCGTCAAGGCGGGCATCCGCGAGCGGTTCGGCGAGCTGCGCCGGATGGGGATCCGCACGGTGATGATCACCGGCGACAACCCGCTCACCGCCGCGAGCATCGCTGCCGAAAGCGGGGTCGACGACTTCCTCGCCGAGGCGACGCCCGAGGACAAGCTCGCGCTGATCCGCAAGGAGCAGGAAGGCGGCAAGCTCGTCGCGATGTGCGGTGACGGCACCAACGACGCGCCCGCGCTTGCGCAGAGCGACGTCGGCGTCGCGATGAACACCGGCACGCAGGCGGCGCGCGAGGCGGGCAACATGGTCGATCTCGACAGCGATCCGACCAAGCTGATCGAGATCGTCGGGCTCGGCAAGCAGCTGCTGATGACGCGTGGCGCACTGACCACCTTCTCGATCTCGAACGACGTCGCCAAATATTTCGCGATCCTGCCCGCGATCTTCGTCGCGCTCTATCCGGGATTGGGTGGGTTGAACGTGATGCGGCTCGCCAGCCCCGAAAGCGCGATCCTGTCGGCGATCATGTTCAACGCGCTGATCATCCCGGCACTGGTGCCGCTCGCGCTGAAGGGCGTGAAGTACCGCCCTGCCCCCGCCGGCACGCTGCTCGCGCGCAACCTCGCCATTTACGGCGTCGGTGGGCTGATCGCACCATTCATCGGCATCAAGGCGATCGACCTCGTCGTCGCCGCTTTGCACCTTGCTTGAGGATTTCCAGATGTTGACCGAAACCTTTCGTGCGCTGCGCCCGACCGTCGTCCTGCTCCTGCTGGTCACGATCGTGACCGGCCTGCTCTATCCCGCCGCGATCACCGGCATCGCGCAGGTCGCGCTGCCGGTGCAGGCCAATGGCAGCCTGCTGAGCGACGTCCACGGGCAGCCGATCGGCTCCGCGCTGATCGCACAGAATTTCACGGGCCCGACCTACTTCCATCCGCGTCCCTCTGCCGCCGGCAAGGATGGCTATGATGCGAGCTCGTCGGCCGCGACCAACCTAGCGCCGGGTTCGAAGGACCTGCGCGATGCCATCGCCAAGCGCGTTTCGAGCGCGCGGGCGGAAGGGATGACCGGGGATCTACCCGCCGACCTGGTCACCACTAGCGCCTCGGGGCTCGATCCCGATCTGAGCCCCGAGGCGGCGTTGCTGCAAGCTCCGCGTGTCGCCAAGGCGCGCGGGCTCGCGGTCGGCAAGGTCACCGCGCTGATCGACGCGCAGACCGAGGCGCCGTTGCTCGGCATCATCGGCGAGCGCCACGTCAATGTTCTGCTGCTCAATCGACAGCTCGACGCAAGCGCCCAGTGAACGAGACCCGCCCCTCCCCCGAGGCGCTGCTGAAAGCAGCCCGGCGCGAGGGGCGCGGCCGTCTGAAGATCTTCCTCGGCGCAGCCCCTGGCGTCGGCAAGACCTTCGAGATGCTGCGCCAAGGCGCCGAACTGCTGCGCAGTGGCGCCGATGTCGTCGCCGGCGTAATCGAAACGCACGGCCGCGCCGATACCGACCGGCTGACCGCGCCGTTCGAGATTTTGGCGCGCGCAAAGATCGAGCACGGCGCGCATACTTTGGAAGAGTTCGATCTCGACGCGATGCTCGCGCGGCACCCCAAGGTCGCGCTAATCGACGAATTCGCCCACACCAATGCGCCGGGCAGCCGCCATCCCAAGCGCTGGCAGGATATCGAGGAGCTGCGCGAGGCCGGGATCGACGTGCTCAGCACACTCAACATCCAGCATGTCGAGAGCCTCAACGACGTCGTCGCGGGCTTTACCCGCGTCCGCGTGCGCGAGACGGTGCCCGATGCGGTGCTCGACGATGCCGAGATCGAAGTCGTCGACGTCCCGCCCGACGAGCTGATCGCACGCCTCAAAGAGGGCAAGGTCTATATCCCGGCCGAGGCGACGCGCGCACTCGGCCATTTCTTTTCCAAGTCGAACCTGTCGGCGTTGCGCGAACTCGCGCTGCGCCGCGCTGCGCAGACGGTCGATCGGCATCTTCTCGACCATGTCGCGAGCCTTGGCGAGGCCGGCACATGGGCAGGCGGCGAGCGGCTCGTCGTCGCGGTCGGCGACCAGCCGGGCAGCGACGTGCTGATCCGATCGGCCAAGCGCCTAGCCGATGCGCTGCACGCGAGCTGGACCGCAGTGGTGGTCGAGACGCCACGCTCGGCGAGGCTCTCGGCGCCTGCGCGCGCGCGGATGGCCGACGCGCTCGACCTCGCGACCGGGCTCGGCGCGACGATCGCGACCGTTCCCGCAAGGAGCGTGCTTGAGGGTCTGTGCGCGCACATCCGCGAGGCGCGCGCCACCGCGGTGGTCATCGGCAAGTCGCGGCGGTCGTGGTGGTTCGAGCTGCGGCATGGCTCGGTGGTCGACCGGCTGGTGCGCGCGCTCGATGGCGTTGCGATCCACGTCGTCCCCGTCGCGGAGGCCAGCGAGACGCGCCGCGAGACGCCGACGACGCGTCCGATCCTGGCGCGCGGCAGCGCCATCGGCCTCGCCTTCGTCGCCGCCAGCACCGCTCTGTCGCAACTGCTGCTGCCAGTGGTCGGGGCCGACGCGATCGACCTGCTCTATCTGCTGCCGGTGATTGCGACCGCGACGCTCTATGGCCTGCGCTCGTCGCTGATCGCGAGCGTCGGGGCGGCACTCGCCTATAATTTCTTCTTCCTGCCGCCGCTCTACACGCTGACGATCACCGATCCGCACAATGTTGTCACGCTGACCGTGTTCGTCATCGTCGCGGTGGTGGCCAGCCAGCTTGCGGGACAGGTGCGGCGCGAAGCCAATGTCGGCGCGCGTACCGCGACCGAGAATGCCGCGCTCGCCGCCTTCGGCCAACGCCTCGCCGCCGTTTCGGACGAGAGCGGCACGGCAATCGCGACGTGCGAGGAGATTGCGGCGTTGCTCGGTGTCTCGACGATCCTGCTCGCCGACCGGGATGGGCGCCATATGACGATCGCCGCCGCGCCGGCGATGGTTGCGCTGAGCCCGATCGACACCGCCGCCGCCGAATGGGCGTTCGACCGCGGCGAAGTGACTGGACGCGACAGCGGCACGCTGACCGCGAGCGAGTGGCAGTTCCACCCGCTGAAGACCGCGCTCGGCGTGCTCGGGGTATTGGGCGTGGCGCGCGAAGGCGGTGACCCGATCCCCGCCGAAAAGCGCGTGCTGTTCGCGACGCTCGTCGGGCAGGCCGCGCTGGCGCACGAGCGGCTGCAGCTCGAGGCGCAGGCGCGCGAGGTCAATTCGCTCAAGCAGCGCGACGATCTGCGCGCGACCTTGCTCTCCTCGATCGGGCACGATCTCAAGACGCCGCTCACCGCGGTCGTCGCCGCCGCCGACGAACTCGCCGTCGCGCACAGCGCGTCGCCCGCCAGCGCGACGCTCAAGAGCGAAGCGCGCCGCTTGCGGCGGGTGTTCGACGATCTGGTCGAGATGACGCGGATCGAGGCGGGTGCGCTCGTCGTCAAGCGCGAGGCGACCGACCTGACCGACGCCGTCGCCGCCGCCGCGCGTGACCTGCGCGCCGAACTTGCGCGGCACCGGCTGGTGCTCGACGTGCCGCCGACGCTTCCCTTGGTCGAGGCCGATCCGCGGATGCTGCACCATGTGCTGATCAACCTGCTCGGCAATGCCGCCAAGTTCGCACCGGCGGATACCGACATCGTGATCGAGGGGCGCCGCACGCCCGACGGGCTGACGCTCGGCGTGCTCGATGAGGGACCGGGCCTCCCGGTCGGCAGCGAAGCACATCTGTTCGACCGTTTTACCCGCGTCGATGGCAATGATCGTACCGGTGGGACGGGGCTGGGACTGGCCATAGTCCAGGGTTTTGCCCATGCGATGGGATTGCGCGTCAGCGCCGCCAACCGCGACGATGAGGGTTCGGCGTTTGTCGTAACATGGCCGAATGCGCTGATCCGGCGCACAATATCGGAATGAGTTTCTTGAAATGTATGTGACGGTGTTGCGTTTATCATGAGTGGTCAGATTCTTATCGTCGACGACGAGGCCGCAATCCGCCGCCTCGTTCGCGGTGCGGTCGAGCGCGGCGGTCTCACTGCCGACGAAGCCGCCAATGCCGCCGAAGCCCTTACCTATGCGCGACGGCCGGGCTGTGAACTCGTCCTGCTCGATCTGGGATTGCCAGACCGCGATGGGATCGAACTGATCCCGCACCTCAAGGCGCTAGACCGCACCGTCATCGTCCTGACCGCGCGGGATGCGATTGCGGAGAAAGTCGCTGCGCTCGATCTCGGCGCCGACGACTATGTCGTTAAGCCGTTCGACACGGACGAACTTCTTGCTCGTGTGCGAGTCGCACTCCGGCGGCACAACAGCTCGCCGGCCGGACACGATCGCCTGCGGGCGGGCGCAGTTGAGATTGACCTCAATGAGCACAAAGTTTGGCGCGACGGCGAACTCGTCAAATTGACACGCAAGGAATTCGCCTTACTTGCCGAATTGACCCGCCATGCCGGAAAATTGCTGACGCACGCACATCTTTTGCGAACCATCTGGGGTGACGGACATGTCGAAGATGTCGCCTATCTCAGGGTTGCGATCCGCGCCCTCAGGCTGAAGCTCGAGGTTGACGCCGCGTCGCCAAGCTATCTTATGAACGAGCCCGGCATCGGCTATCGGCTTATCGTGTGAGATCCGTTCGGGCTGCAGCCTGATGAGCTCGGGCAACAAGAAATGCGGCTAGCGTCGCACGACCGGCGCACGATCCGGGCGCAACCATTCGAGCATTAGCAGTAACTGCGACACTGTCGTGATGGGGATTAGCTTCACTCCTTACGTTTTTGCGCCGAAGCGCGGCACGTGTGCAGGCGCTCTTCCAGCCGTCTCGCAAACGGGAGCCCCCGACGAGAAGCAGTAAGCCAAAACTTGCAAAAGCGAGGGCGGTTAGATTGATCCCCGCCGTCAGCTCTATCTCTGAGGGCCACGCATAAAAAAGCGCAGCTTCGCGGCAGAAGATCATGCCGATCCCAGTACCGAGCAATACGAAGACGCCTACCAAACGATGCAATACATCACGGCGGTTCATTGCGGCCTCAATTTGGCATGGATAACGTGACGGCGTTGCCTGCGTGCAAACACATCGGGCGCATCAGATCGGTAGCGCGGCGCGCCAGAATGGCGTGCCGCGCTTTCCGTCAGAACAGAAATCCGGTCTCGAGCAAGCCGCGAACCTGGTCGCGCTTGTTGAAATCTGCGCCGAAGCCAGAACCGGGCGCGAGCTTGCCGATCCGGGTATAGGAAACTTCGCCACGAGCGAAGAAAATGCCTTTTTGATAGGTCGGCGTGAAAGTCGCAGACCAGGCATCGCTATGCGGGCCGTAGAGCAGGTTGGTCGGCACGCAATCCGTCGCCAGCCCGCAATCATCACCTGAAGATTTCAGATATTCGCCGCGTGCGGCGAGGGAAAGTCCCTTGGCTAGCGTATATTTCGCCAGCAAAGCACCGCCAAAAGTTTCCGCCGAACGGTTGAGGCCAAGCGCGTCATCACGATCGACGCGATTGTATTGCAGATACGGTGTAAGCGTCAGCGGCCCCTTGGCGTAGGTGTAGATTATGTTGAAAATGCTGCCGTTATTCTGGGCAAGCGGCGTCGCATAGGAGCTACGCCGCGACCGCGAGAAGCTCCCCGCACCAATCACCGTGAGCGTGTTGGCGGTGTCGAATGCATAAGATGCAGTGCCGGAGATCCAGTTAAACTTGCCCGAATAATAGCCGTCGTTGAGAGACACCGCAGCACTCAGCTTGCCGTGTGCATAGTTGACCTGCGCGCCGCGACTGATCGACGGCTCCTGATTCCACAGCAGACCGCGTTCGACGTTCATATTCTGAAACGTGAAGGTCGATTCCGCACCGACCATCGTCGGCAGGAAGCCTGCAGTAATCGAGAGATCCTTGCTTAGCACGGCCTTGGCATAAGCCACTGGGACGGGGCCGAAGAGCAAATCCTGTGCCTTGCCCGAACGCAGATAGGACGTGCCGAGCGCGGGCAGGGAATAGGCGCCAGCCTGCACGTAGAGCTGCAGCGGACCCGTCGTGGTCTGGATCTCGACCTGCGCGTTGGACACGTCTGCCGCCGTGTCGGAGGTCACCGTGCCGGGGGTGCTGGTCACATGGCTTTGGGCCAGTGCGACGCCGCTGACTTGCCCGGTTACGGTCACGTCACCGAACGGGCCGGCATTCACGACGATTGGATGTGCGTTGGGTGCAAGTGGCCCGGAGAAACTAGGCGAAGCAACCGGGTCGGCCAAGGCTGACGACGACGCGAAGAGCATACCGCAGCTGCCAACCAGCGCGAGACTGCGGAGGTCGAGCGCGTAGCGCCAGCCGCGTGCCTGCATCGGTAGAAGACGAAAACTCACGTGCAGAATCCTTTTTTCGATGTCGATGCACGGCGCGGTATCTATCCTGCCATAAAGATTCGTGTGGGAACTCAGGTGGTTTGAGTAAAAAACGCGTATAAATGCTCTACGTCGATGCATCCTCGACGCGGCGGTTTTCCAGCATGCGAGGCGATCTACTTTAGCTTGTTGAAGCAAATTATTAAACGCCTGTGCAGGTGTGGATCCTCTGGCCGGCTTCAGGGTCGATGAAGATCCACGAACACGAAGCGTGAACGTGGAGTAGCTTTCGATTTGAGGCACCACAGGCTCGAATGTTGGAGAGTAAGCACTTAGCTGCCGACGACAGGCATCCTCGCAAACACCCGCGCGAATTCGTCCGCGAAGACCGATAACTGGTCGTTCACGGACCGCTACACGCTTCCTAAAACCTGAATTTCATTTGCGCGGTAATGGCATGAATTAACACGCCATTACCGCGCGCCACAGCGATTAACCGACGGGCGCAGCGTTGAGTTGCGTTTACCTCGATTTGCATAACTTGGCTTTTGGCCTTTCCGTGACGGCGCAACGCCGAAACATCTACTTTTAACCGCCGCCTCTTCCTATTGCTCTTCGCGCAAACCGCGCGCATCCTCTTCCAGATCCAGTGACGCGAGGGGGCAAGCGGCATGGCAACAGCACTTTATCAACCGACCCGAATGGCCGAGGAACGTCGGTTTTTCTTCGTGATGTCGATCGCGCTATTTGCGACTGCGGTTGCGGGCTTCGGCTCCGACATTATCACCGGCCGCGCCTGGTTCACCGATTTTCCGTGGCAGGTACATGTCCACGCGGCCGTTTTCACCTCATAGATCGTCCTGTACGTGGTGCAGAACTGGCTAGTGGTGGATGGCCACAATATCATGCTGCATCGCCGCCTCGGCTGGTTGGGCGCAGGGATCGCGACAATCATGGTACCGCTCGGCATCGCGGCGACGGTAATGGCAGTCGCCCGCGGCAGTGTCGCTGGCATCTTTCCGCTCGGCTTCTTCCTAGCGATGGATATCCTTGGCATCCTAGGGTTCGCCGCGCTCACCTTTGCCGCGATCCGGCTGCGACATCGTGCGGGATGGCACAAGCGGCTGATGCTGTGCGGGACGGTGCTGGTAATCGCGCCGGGGATTGGACGGCTAGTAGGCCCGCTGCCGCTTGGCATTCTCACGCCCTTCGCGCTGTTCGCCGCGATCATGCTCTACATCCTGGTCGGCATATTCTTCGACCTGATCGTCCTGCGGCGCATTCACCGCGCCTACTGGTGGGGCGCGGGTACGGTGGCGCTGCTACAGCTGCTGACTGGCCCGATCGGCTTCAGCCCGCCAGTCGTGGCCTTCGCAGAACAGCTTGCCCCGTGACCGGCGCGTCGTCTGGCCTCGACGAAGGCGCCGAGCGCAGGATGACGAGCAAAAGGAAAAAAATTGGAAATCACAGAGCATTACGCCGACTTGCTAAAAGTTATCGCAGGTGAATTTCGCAGCTCGGCTGAGGATTTGACTGGTTGATACGACCCATAAGGCGAAATGCGCAGGCACATTGCTGATCCCCAAATTCCGCTGTTGGTTTATGCCTGAAGCAATACCATTTTCGCAGGCGATACTTCGGGCCGAAGAACTACGACGAGGCATAGATCCGGACATACAGTTTATTGATCTCGGATAATGGTAAGCTTTTTCCCCGGGCTAAGATCAGTAAACGTAAACATAGCAAGGAGTGTAAATGGGCGTTCTGGACGGTAAAATAGCGCTCGTATCGGCGGAACTCGGGGAATTAGCGAGGCTATTAGCCGGAGGATGGTCACCGATAGCGCTTCGGTTGGAATCATTTATTTAAGCCGAGTGAACGAAGCCCAGAACTTTGAAAGTGAATTGCGCAAGAATGACGCAAGGGTGTCTGCTGCACAGGCCGACGTCAGCGACGTGGCAGCGCTTGATCGTGCGATCGACCAGGTTGCAGGTCATCTCGGCGGCCTCGATATTCTCGTAAGTGTAGCCGGGACGCCGATCGTCGGTTCGCTTGAGGCTTACGCGGACGTCGCTTTCGACAGGTCCTTTGCACTTAATGTCAGGCCCCCCTTCCTGGCCGCGAAAAAGGCCGGGTCTCTGATGGCTAAGGGCGGGCGCATCATCATTGGCAGCATCGTCGCAGACAGAATGCCGGGTGGGGGTGGAACGCTATATGCCGCGAGCAAGGCGGCGTTAGGAGGGATGACTCGAGGCTGGCGCGCGATCTTGGGCCGCAAGAGATTACCGCGAATCTGGTTCAGCCGGGGCCGATCGACAGCGAACCCGATCCGGCAGACAGCCCCAATGCCGCTCTGAACAGGGCACCGCTTGCTATCGCCCGTCATGGAGCCGCCGATGAGGTTGCAGGCCTCGTCGCTTACTTGGCTTCGCCGGAAGCAGGTTTCGTCACGGGCGCCACCTATAATATCGATGACGGTTGGAGTTCATAACACGCCCGTCTTGTTCAAACGGCAGGAAAGTCGCACCGGCCGTCGCACGGCTGGCTTGACCCAGAACTGGACCTTCAGCATGCGCTCACCGCTCCCAAAGTTCAGGCATTCGTTCAGGTGAGAAGCGCGACTTTGCCTAAGGGGCAGCGGGACTAATCGCGCCGGAATGCCGGCTCGTATGCAAATAGGCCTGGCAAGCCGCCGGTCATTACGAACAAGACCGGTTCCCCCTTGCGCCATCTACCTTCCCGGATGGCAGCGATGAGGCCCGCAAAAGCCTTTCCACCATAGACTGGATCGAGCAGCAGGCCTTCCGACCGGGCAACCAGTCGTACCGCTTCGAACATCGCGTCGGTCGGCACGCCGTAACCTTCGCCGAGTTGGCCGTCCGTGACGACGATGTCGCCTTCAACGAACTCGCTAGCCGGGTCGATGAGCGCCAGGGTCCGAACAGCAAGTTCGGTGGTGACTGTCCGCGCCTTTTCGATTGGGGCAAGGACGGTGAACGATTCGATCCGGCCGGGCTCGTCTCCTGCCGCCTTCAGCCCTGCGGCCAAGCCGGCATGCGTTCCAGAGCTACCGTTCGGCACGATGATCCGATGGAAGCGAAGCCCGAGGTCATGCTCCTGTGCCATTATCTCCTCTGCACACACAGCGTAGCCGAGACAGCCGAGCGGCGAAGAGCCACCAGAGCCTACGACATAAGCGCGATGCCCCTTGGCGAACAGGTGCACAGCGCGCTCCTGAGCGACGGCCAACGCATCAACATCGGCCGTTCTTCGACGGACAGTTGCGCCGAACAGATCATCGAGCAGCACATTGCCGTTGCGCTGGTAGGCTTCGTCGTCGCGCGTAACGGTATCCGTGAGGACCAGCTCGCAAGAGAGCCCGGCTCGCGCCGCGGCGGCGGCGCTCAGTCTGGCATGGTTCGATTGTCGCGCGCCTGTGGTGATAAACGTATCGCAGCCTTGGTCCAGCGCCTCGCCGATCAGGAACTCCAGTTTCCTAAGCTTGTTGCCGCCCCCACCGATGCCCGTCAGGTCGTCGCGCTTCACGTAGATCGGAGGGCAGCCCCCGCAGCCGAGCACCTGTTCCAGCCGGGTCAGGCGTTGGATCGGCGTAGGCCCCTCCAGCAGATTAAATCGAGGTCGTCTTTGAAGCTGAATTAGCATCGATCGTTCCGGTCCCGCGGTACAGGTCTCTCGTGGCAGCTTCGGGCAGCCTCGTCATGCTCAAGAACTCATAAGCGATCAATTCCTCAGGTACGCATTCGAATTTGGGTAAAGATATGATGCAATGCCAGCGCCTGCTTCGACACAGAAGCCGGCATCAAATGCATTCGGCCAATTCCTGGACGCGGACTTTCATTCACGTTGGCACCTATAGCGCGTTATATCGAATTCTGATGTGAATCGCTGCGCCATAAGCCCCGTACGTGCGTTGAGCACATCTGGATTAACGGAGATCGCGCCATGGCTACAATTAGTGCTACCTTCGAGACACGACGCGAAGCCGAGCTGGCAATTGAACACCTAGTGCAAGAGCATGGCATAGACCGCGACGACGTGGAAGTTGGTACGGAGGGCGACCAGAACAGTGCTGGGGTCGAGGCTAGTGGCTCGGACAACAAGACTGAACTTGAGAGCGGCACGGGAGACGAAGCTGCCCTGAACGGCCGCATCTCGCTCGTCGTTACGGTTGACAGTGAGGAAACCTCTAAATCCGTGCAGAGAGTTCTCGAGAAACATGGCGGAGATAAGGTTACTATCGAAGGATGATGTTCTCGATAGATACCTAGCGCGACTTCATCGCATCGAGTGATGCCCCGAGAAGGTCTCGGACTCATACTTTAGAGGACCGGGCTGCGGTGGTGACTGAACCGAGATCCAGACATTCGCAGCGCCCTTTTTGCTTCGCCGACTTCTGCCATTCGACAATCTTGCTGTGAGAACCGGTTTTAGGTCGACGGCGCGTTTCTTCAACGGCGATAATTGTTAGATTGTAGGCCGGCCGCTTCCGGGCAAAGTGGAGTGATGGCGGATATTGTTGCTGGGTGAATTGTTGTCGTCGAAGTCCCGCCATGAACGGCGGCACCACAAAGGACGAACATGCTGATATTGGCAATGGCCGTTGCAATCACGCAGGCGTCTCCCGGAGCCATTGAGCCACCCAGGCCAGGTACAATCACGGTAGATTTGAGCGGGGAAGATCCCGTATGGGAAGATCGTGGCGAGGCTGCTGATGACGACCCGTTTGTCAGGGCTACCCGAGACGCGTTGGGGTATGCCAACTTCCTCGTTCTGCCCCCCGGTATCCACAGTCGCTACATTGCAAGTGTCGAGGTTAGCCAGCAGGAACGCGGGTCCGTTGCTGCCGACGGTGTCGAGGCAAAGCCGGCTGGCAACATCGGCAATTGGGGCGGAGGTGTTCGGATAACGCTACCTTCAAAAAAGACTAATCTGCGCGCCCTCATCATAACGCGATTAGACATCAAGGTGCGTCTCCGTAGCGACGGCCAGCTCGTCTGGTCAGGCAGTGCGCTGACCGCTCAAGTCGAAGGGACCGGAGCGGGCTCGATTGCGGCGTTGGGCGTAAAACTAGCGAATGCAGTGGTCTCGCAATTTCCCCTGACGGTGGAAGTGCCGATTTCGGTTCCATGACCAGCCTTGGACACGCCGAAAATTGTCACTTTAGGGCCCCGTTGCGAAAGGGAACCCCTTTGCAATGCACATTTGCGCTAGTCTAAAATGCTAGGGCTTCGGTATATATCCTACGGCGACACGTGTTCCTTAGGCTGCCGAACTGCCTGTCATGCTGAGTTGACCGATGTGATCCGTAGGGACCAGTAGATCGTATTAGCTTTGCCGGATTTGGCAGCTCCATGAACATTAAGCCCGCTATCGATGTCATGCGCGACGTCGCAAGGAGATGTGGATCCGAGGGGCACTTGGCGCGCCAAACACGCTTGCCGTCCACGCCGAATAGATACTGCAGTTTCTTTTAAGCAAACGTCGAGCCCGATATATTCGTCCATGGCTGTTCTCCATCAGATGCTTGGGCCCGGCTTCCAGTCGTGAGCCCGTACCGCCATCTTATCGGGGAACAGCCACCAGCATCCATCTTGAACGCTTGGGCTTCGCTCCGGCGATTACCCATGTTCACATTCGAAGCCAACCGCAATCCTTTGCTACTGGTCGTCGAACAACCGTTGCCACAAGACCGCCCGCCATCGCTAGGCTGGCGGAATGAATGGCCGTTCGGACAACCGGCCCTGGTTGCTATCTTCCTCGTCTTCCGCAACATGTCCTCTATGTCGGACTTCAGAGATGCGGATCCGCCAATGCATTGGCCCTCAGTCTCAAGAAGTTGCTGAAAATGCTTATCCGCGCTGGCTACGACATCGGGTTTGCGACCGACCATCCGGTGCCTATGCTCGCAAACCTAAGCGTCCATCCCTCGCGGAATCGCGATCTGCGTACAGCGCAGCGCATCATGACGACGCCAGACGTACCGATGTACGATTATCTCGATTCGTTTGGAAACGTATGCACGCCTCTGACAATTCCTACCGGCGGCATCACAACCTCTTGCGGCTTCGTGATCGAAGACCCGTTCGCGCCCGACGAAGTGGAGCCAGATGCTCAGCAGGTACCCGTTGAGGAAATCCCGGACAAGATCTTGCTGTACCTACTCGGCAGCCGCTATTGCGAGACAGACCGATTGTCGGAGATCGCCTGGGCAACGTTCGGCGGCCTGTCTGGCTGGACGCTGGTGCAGGCGATCGTAAGCTTCGTGCACGAGCGCATTTCGTTCGACTATACCACCGCGCGACCCGACAAGACCGCTTTCGACGCATATAACGAGCGTGTCGGCGTATGCCGCGATTACGCCCATCTTGCGGTTGCCTTGTGCCGCGCCATGAATGTGCCCGCGCGCTATTGTACCGGCTATATGGGCGACATGGATCTGCCCGAATTGGTCGGGGAGATGGACTTCTCGGCCTGGTTCGAGGCGTATCTCGACGGCCGCTGGTTTGTGTTCGACGCACGTCACAATTATCCTCGCCGCGGCCGCATCCTGATGGCGCGCGGTCGTGACGCGACTGACGTCGCGCTGACCAACACCTTCGGTAGCGCGGCCCTGGTGCGCTTTCAGGTCTATACCGACGAAGACAGGTTGGGGATGATTGCTCCGCGCTCCTGACGCCGAGGGGCTTACGAAGCCAGTTTGCGCGCGCGCAGCAACGCCACCTCGTGCGGGCCTCGACCACGAAACGCCTTGAACGAGTCCATAGGATCGCGGCTATTTCCTGGAGCGAGCACGTCGCGACGGAAGCGCTGCGCCAGCGCGGGATCGAACAGATCCCCCACCTCGCCGAACGCCGCAAAGGCGTCGGCATCGAGCACTTCGGCCCACAAGTAACTGTAATAGCTACCGGCATAGCCTCCGTCGAACACGTGCGTAAAATGCGTGAGGCCATGCCGCGGCGCGATCGTCGCCGGCATGCCGAGCGTGGCAAGAATGTGCGCGGCGAAAGCCTTGGCGTTGGATATGGCGCTCGGATCATGATGCAGTGCCAAGTCGACGATCGCCGAAGCGAGAAATTCGATCGTCGCAAAGCCCTGTCCGAAATCGTCCGCATGGCCGATCGCCGTGATCAACGCTTCCGGGACATCGAACGCCGCCAGTGTCTCGGGTGCGACGATCCAATGCTCCATGAATTTGCTTGGGAACTCGACGAAATCGCGGGCCACTGCGGTGCCCGCGTGGCTTGGATAGACGACATCCGACAACAAAGCGTGGAGCGCATGGCCGAATTCGTGGAACAGCGTGCGCGCCTCATCGATCGATAGACCGGTATCTGTACCGCCCGGCGCCTTGGCAAAATTTGCGACGAGATAGGCGATCGGCTGCACCGGGCCATCGAGTTTTTCCTGCACGCGGAGCGACCCCATCCACGCGCCACCGTGCTTTTCGGCGCGTGCGAAATCATCGGTGTACAGCAAGCCGAGCGGAGTGCCGTTGGCTTCGCTCACCGCCCAAGCCTGCACGTCGGGGTGCCAGCCAGCGAGCGCGGGACGATGCTCGAAGCGAAGGCCGTAGAGCCGTTCTGCGGTGGAGAAGGCCGCTGCGCGCACGCGCGCCAGCGTCAGATGGTGACGGACCTCCGTGCCGTCGAGTGCGTAGCGCGCCATCCGCACCGTCTCGGCGTAAAAACGCCAGTCCCACGGCGCGAAGTCCGGAATCCCGGCAGTGCGCTCAAGTTCGGCCTGTTCGGCCTGCGCTTGCAGCAGCGCAGGCTCCCATACGCGTAGCAGCAATGCCATCGCCGCCTCGGGCGTCTTTGCCATGCTATCGGTAAGCGCGTAGTCGGCGTAGCTGGCATATCCGAGCAGCGCCGCACGCTCGTGCCGCAGCGCGAGGATCCGCTCGACCAATGGACCGTTGTCTTGTGCGCCGCCGTCACAGCGTGTCGTAAAAGCGCGCCACATCCGCTCGCGCAGGTCACGCCGTGTCGAAAAGCTCAGCATCCCCTCGACATCGCCGCGATCGAGCGTCAGCACGTAACGCCCGGCAAGCCCGCGCAATTCCGCGCGACGGGCGGCGGCCGCCTGCATCGTTACGGGCAGGCCATCGAGATCGGGGCGGTCGAGCACCATCTCCCATTCGGCTGCCGCTGCCAGGACATTCTGCCCGAACTGGGTCGTCAGGGCCGCCAGTTCCTCGGAGATCGCCGCATAACGCGCCTTATCGACTGCCTCGAGCGCGGCGCCGCCATCGACTAAGCCGCGATAGCTCTGGTCGAGCAAGCGCAGCTGGGCCTCGTCGAGTGCGGTTTCGTCCCGTTTTGCCCACACCTGCGCCACACGCGCGAACAAATGCGGGTTGTGCGCAACCGCAATGCCGTGTCGCGTCAGCATCTGTGTCACCACCGGCTCGATCGCGCGGATCGCTGCATCGGACTGCGCCGAGCTGATCGTCCAGAAAATCCGCCGCACGCGCGACAGCCGAGCGCCGGCTCGCTCGAGCGCCTCGAGCGTGTTGGCGAAACTCGGCGCCGCCTGGTCCGCCACAATCCGCGCGATATCGGCTGCGGCTTCCGCCACCCCCTGCTCGAAGGCCGGAACGAACATCTCTGGTGTGATGGCCGTAAAATCAGGCGCGCCGAACGCCAGCGCGCTCTGGTCGAGGAGCGGGTCGCGAGCAGAGGAATCAGTCAAGCGCTAGAACCTCATCGGTATGGACATCGAACCCGGTCAGCTGCGCTGCGCCAAAGGTCGTGGTAAGCGCGGTGTCGGTGGCATCGCGGCCGCGGGCCATCAAAATCCGCCCGATCCGCGGCCGGTTGTGGCGCGCATCGAACGTATGCCACGCGCCGCCGAGATACACCTCGAACCATGCCGAGAAATCCATCGGCGCGTCGACCGGCGCAATGCCGATATCCCCAAGATAGCCGGTGCAGTAGCGCGCGGGGATGTTCATGCAGCGACATAGCGTGATCGCAAGGTGCGCGAAGTCGCGGCACACACCTTGGCGCTCCTGATGCGTGTCCCACGCCGTCTTTGTCGGGCGGGCATAGTGATAGCCGAACTCGACATGCTCATGGGTAAAGTCGACGATCGCCTGCACCCTGGCCCACCCCGCAGGGGCATGCCCGAAGCGCGACCAGGCCGTGTCGCCGAGTCGGTCGGTCTCGCAATAGCGACTGCCGAGCAGAAAGATCAGCACATCGTCGGGCAGGTCCTCGACTGGATGCTGCACCGCCTCGGGCGTGAGCGTATCGGGCAGTCCGCTATCCTCGACGGTGAAATCGCTCGTCAGCGTGAGGCCGCCGGCAGGCACCGTCACTCGCGAGCAGACGTTCCCATAGGCATCGACATAGTCGTACATCGGCACGTCCGGCGTCGCAACGATACGATGCGGCGTCACCAGACCCTTATGGCGCGAGGGGTGAATGCTGAGCATCGCCATCATCGGGGTCGGCGTATCGGCTTCGTAACGGATTTGGTAACCGGCGCGGATCAACATGATCGTACGTCTCCCTCAGATCGAACGGCTTTGCGGGTAGGATTCGGCAGCTGGGTCCTCGACTGAGATGTTCACACCGACCGTCATGTCCAGAAAACTGCCGGGAAAACCGGCCCAGGTCCCCGAGATCGGCACTGCCTGGTAGATATCGCGCGCCACTGCCACACGGATCAGTCCGCGATTGCCGATGATGCCGTTGGTTGGGTCGAACTCGACCCAGCCTGAGCCGGGCAGGTAGATCCGCACCCAAGCGTGGGTGTTGCCCCCGCCGACATGCGTATCGCGCGTCGTCGGGCTGTAGACATAGCCCGAGACGAAGCGCGCGGCGAAACCCAGCGCGCGCGCCGCCTCGATCATCAGCATGGCGTAGTCGCGGCACGTGCCCTTGCGCGAGGTAAGCGTCTCGATCGGAGTCTGCGTACCCTTCTCCGGGCGCGAGACATAGGTGAAATCACGCTTGATCGACGCGGTCATGCTCGACAGCATGGCGAGCGTATCGGTGCGACCACCGGCATCCAGAAAGCTGCGCGCCCAATGGTCGATTTGACGCAGCGGATCGAGATGCTGGCGCTCGATTGAGCGCAGCAGGTCGGGCATTTCCTCCGACGAATAGGTAAAGGGGTAGAAGCGCGCATAATCTTCGATATCGACGTTCTGCAGCGGCGCGGGGTTGTGCCGAACGCGCACCTTGCTGTCGATCGTCAGGCTTTTTGCGCGCTTTTTGAAAGTCGCGATCGCGACGGAATTGCCGAACACGTCCTGTAGCCAGCGCAGATCGGACGGCGGTGGATCAATGTCGAGCGTGGCCTCGACCAGATGCTGGTCATAGCTTTCACGCGGGCGGACCATGATACGGTGCTCGCCAAAAGCCACCGGCTGGCGGTAGGTATATTGCGTTACGTGAGAGAGAGACAGCAGAGGCATTGGATGTCCGTCGCATGAAGAGCCAGTCAAGCCAAATGCTGCTCGCAGCAGACGATCCACCACCGGTCCAGGTGATCAACCCGCAAGGTCGGTCGCCGTTCCTCCTCCTTGGTGATCATGCCGGCAATCTCGTGCCTGGAGCGCTCCAGCGGTTCGGCCTCGGCGCCGAGGATATGCGCCGTCATATCGCCTGGGATCTTGGAACTGCCGACTTAGGCGAAGCGCTGTCCGCAGCGCTCGACGCGATGTTCATCCGCCAAACCTATTCGCGGCTCGTGATCGACTGCAACCGTGATCCGGACGCGGCCGATGCCATGCCGGCTATCAGCGATGGGACCGTCATCCCGGCCAACGGTTCGCTGAGCGACGCAGACCGGTTGGCGCGCGTGGCCGCGATCCACGCGCCGTATCAAAGCGCCATTGGCGCCGAGCTCGCGCGACGGGACGTGCTTGGGCGCGCAACGACGCTGGTGAGCTTGCACAGCTTCACTCCGGTGATGAACGGGGTGAGCCGCCCATGGCATATCGGCGTCCTGTATTCCGAAGGTGATACGCGTTTCTCAACTAAGCTGCTGGACCTGCTGCGCGAAGAGGATGACTTATGCGTTGGCGACAATCAGCCTTACGCCATGGACGCGACAGACTTCACGGTGCCACGCCATGCGTTCAGTTCGAAGCGTCGCTATGCCGAGATCGAGATTCGCCAGGACCTGCTGTCCACCCATATGGATATCCGCGCATGGGCCACGACTATCGCCAATCACCTGACACAGGTCGATGCAGATCTCGTTGAAAACCAAGTCTGAGATCTCATCGCGTCCGCACGGTATCCTACAGAGTTCGCTCGGAAGAGATTTTGCCAATACGTTCACTCCATTGATTCTATTGAATTCGGATTTCAGTCGCTCGTTCAAGATCTGGACGCGGAATATCAGGCAGCTGGAGAAGGTACAGCAGAGTCCTTGCGCCGCCGATCGAGCGCGGACAGTTCCGCCAGAAAGTTGACGATCTCCCGGCGGCGCCGGTCTTCGTCGGCAAATTCGCCGTCGACACCGAGCAGCCAACGGAGCGCGCGCTCGTCGGGCTTTCGATGGAGTGCGGCGATTTGGTCGGCTCGCGTGTCGACGTCATCCCTGCTTTCAGCGAGCCCAGCTGTGACGAGATCATCGGCCTGCCGTTGGAGGGCAACGGCGATCTCCCCGAGGGCAAGTTCGGGATGGTATTGAACGCCCCAGAAAACGCCGCGATCGTGGCGTATCTCGACAGCTTGAACCCGTGTCACGGGGTTGGTGGCAAGGAGCCTGGCACCTTCGGGCAGTTCCTCGACCTCATCACCGTGGATCGCAGGTGCGTCCCAAGTATCAGCTCGACCAGCGAGCATCGGATGGCCTTGCCCCGCCTTGGTGGCCACGATGCGTCGCGAAATACCAGCCTCCATCCGCTCCGGCATCTTTCGAACGCGGCCGCCGGCCGCCGTAACAGCAATCTGCAGTCCGGCGCACGAGCCGAACGATGGCGTTCCCGAGGCGAACACCGCACGCATGAAGGCGAGCTGTCGCCGCACCTCGGGCGTGTCGTCGTAAACGTGCAACGGCGATCCGGTGAGGAAAACCGCATCATAGCGGGTGATGTCGTCGGGCAAGAAGGTACGAGCATCGTCGTCGGCTGGCTGAACGATATCGATCGCACAATCTGGCGAGAGCTGTTTCAACGTCACAGAGTAGGTTTCGCCTGAACTCTTGCCCGCTTGGGCACGACGCGCTTCACGCTCGGTGAGGGTCTCGCTGTCGGCAATCAGGAAGTGTGGCAGGGTATGTCTCGATCATAGTGAGGTGTCAGTGGAGGTCGATGCACGCTTCGGTCGGCCCACATTGTCCAAAGTGCGCCGTGGATGGTGTCCGCTTTTCCGGTGAGGCCCTGGCACCTCCTCCATCTGCAACGTGCGGTAAATCCGCCTCCTTGATAATCTTAGCGTACGATCTCGGTGCAGTGCCCTTCGAGCGCGCGCTCCGCGTCCAGCTCAGCGCCCGAGCCGCAATAGAGTTCCGCGCACTCCTCTCGCAGGCATCTGCCCTCGATCGTGATATCGTCGCGATAGGTGTCGCCGACGATCGCAAGCGTATCGAAGTGACGCGCCTGGAAAAACACCTGATGCCTGTCGTTCTAACCATTGCTGGTGAGGACACGGCCAATCTTCGAACACCATGGGGGAATTGGGGGAGCCAAACGCCGCAAGCGCACCGGCGGCGGCGCGTCGTGTTTGCGCTCAGGGCCTCGCGGATCGTGTTCGGTCGGTGAAGACATCCGGCAGACGCAATGCCATAGCCGCGTTATTTCACCTATCGTCCCTCGCGGGACGTGTCACTATGCGCCCGTAAAAGACAGAGCTGTTTGGGGTTGGATGGAGGCGAGCATGGCGAGTGACGTATCGAGGCGCGGCGTGCTGCAAATGAGCATCGGTGCGGCCTTGGCTGTGCCAGGCTTAACGATTTCCAAGGAAGCACGGGCGCAACGCGAGCGCGACTCGGTCGGCATCGCAGTGGTCGGATTGGGCAAGCTCAGTCAGGGGCAGATCCTGCCCGCGCTCAAGCGGACCAAGGGGGCCCATCTCGCTGCTTTGGTCAGCGGTGTCCCGGAAAAGGCGAAGAAATGGGCTGACGAATTCGGCCTGGCCGACAGCGCGATCTACAATTATCACAATTTCGATGCCATCGCGCGCGATCCGACGATTCAGATCGTCTACATCGTGTTGCCCAATTCGATGCATGCCGAATTCACGGTGCGATCGTTCAAGGCCGGCAAGCATGTGCTTTGCGAGAAGCCAATGTCGGTCACGCTGACCGAGGCGGAGCGGATGATCGCGGCGGGCAAGGCCGCCAACCGTCAATTGATGATCGCCTATCGCTGCCATTATGATCCCGTAAACGTCACGGGCATGCAGTTGATGCGCAAAGGCGTCATCGGCACGCCCCGGTTGATCAATGCGGTGATGGGCAAGCAGACGACCCTGTCCGATTCATCGGATGCTTGGCGGCTCGACATGGCAATGTCGGGCGGCGGTGCGCTGGCCGACATGGGGATCTACGGCATCAACGCTACACGCTATCTGCTGGCGGAAGAACCGACCGAGGTGCGCGGCTGGGCGCGGACTGACAAAAGCGATCCGCGATTCAAAACGGTCGAGGACATGGTCGTGTGGCAGATGAAATTCCCGTCGGGCGCGATCGGCGACGGATCGTCCTGCTTCTCGCAGCCGGGCACGATGGCGTGGCAGGCGATCGGGACCGAACGGCGGCTCGTCGCCGATCCGGGCTGCTTCTATGGCGGCAATGCGATCAAGATCGTCGGTGGAAGCAACGACACCCAGCCGCAAGTGGCCGAAATCGACCATTTCGGGAATGAGATGAACTGGTTCGCCGACGTGGTTCGAGGGCGTGTGCCCAATGTCTCGCCAGGTGAGGAAGGGCTGCAGGACATGCGGATCATGCATGCGATCCTGCAGTCGGTGGACAACGGCGGCAGCGCCGTCAAAATCGCCTTCGGCTATAAGCGTGCCTACGATCCGGCGACTACCGTCGGAATCCGTACGTCGATCTGATCCGATAGCGGCAACGCGCCCAACTGGACGCACCGACCTATCGCGTTAGCGCACGCGGCCGGCCCGGTTCTCGAACACGAGGTTCGACACAGTGGCGGTCTCTGCCACGCCGGGCAGGTGCGAGGTAAAGCCGATCCCGACGTAGAACGGGGCGGTCAGCTTGAGCGTGATAGGCGCCCCGAACTGGTGCATCGGCTCGCCTTGTTCGCTCACCCACAGCGTGAACTGGTCGCCTTTCTTCTCGATGCCAATGCGCTTGGCGTTGAGCGTGAGCAGACTGTCGGGCGACTTGCCGCCGGGCAGGCCGCCGCGACTGCCGATGCGATATTCCATGTCGCTGAGCCGCCGCCCCTTCTCGGGGCGCTGTGCCAGATGGATCATACCGTCGCCGTGAAGCGCGACCAGGGCTTCCTTGGCATCGTCGTCGAGCGACTGGCGGATCACGAGCAGCGCCTTGTGGTCGCGAAAGCCGCCGTCCGGATAGGCGAGGTTGGCCGCAAGCGAGACGTCGCCGCTAATCCGCTTGAACAGAAAGCGGAACTCGTCACGGGTGTACCAGACGTTATAGCCTGCCGAGCGGATCGTGTAGGTATCGCCGGCCAACGACGCCCTACCCGGGACGAGCGCGCCGCCGACATCGGCCTGTCCTTTGAACACGCCGATCGGGCTGTTCTCCACGCGCGTATCGCGGTGGAAACCGGCAGGCGGTCCGACCTGAGTGTGCTGTGTCGATTGTGGATAGGCCCAGTCAGGTGCGAGCGGCGCGCCGGGCGGACTGTTTTTGGCGGAAGTTCCGGCAATCTCAGGCGACTCCTGCGCTGGCAAGGCCATGGCAAGGGCCGCGGCAAGGAGTGTTACAGTCGCAGCGGCAATCCCGGATATCGGTCTCTGCATGATCGTTCGCTCGCTTATCGCTGCGGATCTGGGGCGCGGAACGGTGAACAGCAGGGTTTGCCGATTGCACGGAACTCCATCAGTTCGGCGCGCGTCCCGTCAGGGTCGAGCAGGTTCAGCTGCCACTTGGCGTCGCGTCCGATCTTGGGCGTCTGTTCCTGTCCTTGCAGGCGGTCGCCATTCCACAGCAGCGTATAGGCTGCGCGCGCGTCGGGAATGCCGAGCGCGAAATGGTTGAGAACGCCCAAGTCCGCCGCCGACATTGCGGGCGGGAGGCCGGTAGTGTCGGGCGTCCCGACGACCATATATTCGATCCAGTCGCGCCCATCGGGCAATTGGAGCGAGATCCAGGTGGGATGATCGTCGCGCATCCCGCCTTCCCAATAGGGGCGTAACCCAAGGATCGCCTTGTAGAAGCGATCCTCATTGGCGCGATTATGGACGATGAAGCCGACATGCATGACGTGGCTCGAAAGCGGGTTGGACGGTACCGCGGGCAGGCGGGCGGGCGGTTGCAGGAATTGCACCACGGTTCCCTCGGGGTCGGTTACCGAAAACCAGCGGCTGCCGTCGGCGGCCGTGCTCAGCTCTGCAGGCACGGTGATGCCGTGCGCCGCCAAATATGTCCGCATTACATCGGCGTCCGCGGTGTTGAACGCGACGTGCGCCAGGCGGTTCATGGAATGCTCGCCGGGCGGCAGCGGCAGCACCTCGACGAACTGGGTCGGCGCGAAATAGTAGCGTACGCCCGATGGGTGTTCGGGATCGGGCAGCTTTACCGCGCCCAGATCATGCACATAGAAGCGTTCGCTCTTTGCCGGATTTTGCGCATAGACCGCGATGTGCGACACGCTTGCGAGCGGCGGACGGGCAAGGCCCTCCGCCGCGACTGGTGCCGCAGGTGAGAACGCCGCCAACAGAACGCACCAGCACCCTTTGATTAGCCTATTCATTCAGTACGCCCCTCTCCGTGCGCTGGTTGCGCTATCATCGAATGGTGTAGGTCGGTCCCGGACGTTTAGCGAGAGTCGAATGGCAGCGTCGGCGTGCGAATACGCTCGCCGAGCGCCCGGTAAGCGTCGAGTGCGGCATGATGCTACGGTAGATTGCCCACCATCCGGAGCTCGCGCAGCGCTGCTCGCCAGAATGCTCCGCCTCGCGACGCAGTCGCCGCAAGCCATTGCGCCCCAGGCAGCTTGTCCACTTCGACATGACAAAAATGAGAATTGCTTTTGCCTGAAGCCCGCGCCGATACGAACCGTGAAACATGAAAAGGGCAACGCGGTGGCGAACGGAAGATGCGTATTGGTCAGCGGCGCGGAAAGCGGGATTGGCGCGGCTTGCGCGATCGCGTTCGGAGCGCTTGGCGACAAGGTGGTGGTGCTGTTCCACGATGCGCATAACGATGGAAGCGATACCGTCGCAAAGGTGAAGGCAGCGGGTGGCGCTGCGATCGCGGTCCAGTGCGACGTCGGCGATGAAGCATCGGTGGAGGCGGCGTTCGTGGCCGCCGAGCTGGCGTTCGGGCTCGTAACGGTGCTGGTCAATTCCGCGGGGATCAACATGGCGGGTGTGCCGGTGCGGCAAATGACACTGCCGCAATGGCAGCGCATGCTGGACACCGATCTGACCGGCGCGTTCCTCACCTCCCGCCGCTTCGTGCGCGACCGGCCCGCGGAGAGTCCCGGTGCGATCATCCACATATCGTCGATCCACGCCTATGCCGTGCGCGCCGGCGGCGCTGATTACTGCGCGGCCAAGGGCGGCCTGACCAATCTCATCGAGACGCTCGCGATCGAGGAAGCGCCCAACGGAATCCGCGTGAACGCGATCGAGCCGGGCATGATCCTGACGCCGATGAACGCGCGCGCCAGTGACGATCCCACCTATCGCAAGTCGCTGGAACGGAACATCCCGATGGATCGGGCAGGACGGCCCGAGGAAGTTGGCGATCTTGCGGTGTTTCTCGCCTCCGACAAGGCGTCATACATCACCGGCGCGCGGATCGTGATCGATGGTGGTCTGTCGCTGATGCAGGCGCTCGGCGCATGATCGGGGGAAAGCCCGCGGCCCCCTCGTCGGCGGCCGGCGCCACGCACCAGTCCGAGATCGCGCCCGGCGTGCCGATTGTCCGGTCGCGCCTGCCCGCCGACAGCGTGACCGGCGACCGCAAGGTTTTGGTCTATCCGTCGTCCAATGCGGTCGATTTCAACGTGCAGGAATTGCAGGACATCCACCTGATGGGGCCGCCGCCGCTCATGGCGCGCGACCTCATGAGCCCGTATGTCTGGCTGGAGCCGGACGGCCGTTTCGGCATCATGGTGCGCGCGGTGACGCAGCCCGGCGTGCCGATGACCGACACGGGCATCATCTGGGCCGGCTGGAGCGATGACGGCGTGCACTTCGCGATGCTCGACCAGCCTTCGATCGTGCCCGGCGCCGCCGGCGAGAAGGATGCGGGCGGGGTGGAAGATCCTACCGTGGTGAGAATAGAGGACGGCAGCTACGTCGTCTATTATACCGGCGTCGAGGCCGACATGGCGCATGGCGAGATGTTCTACGCCACCGGGCCGAGCGTCGACAAACTGAGGAAAGCCGGCGTCGCGCTCGCCTCCTCCAAGTCGCTCGGCAATACCAAGGAAGCGACGGTCGATCGCGAGAAGGATGGGCGGTGGAGCTTGTTCTACGAATACGCCGCCGATGAGGCCAGCCGCGTCGGCCTGGCGATCGGCCCCAAGGTGGACGGGCCGTGGGACGAGCAGCCGACGCCGTTCATGCCGCGCGAGGATGGGTGGGACAATTGGCACCTGTCGACCGGTCCGATGCTGCTCGATGATCCCGAGATGCCGGTAATGTTCTACAACGGCGCGACGCACGATGCGCGCTGGCGGATCGGCTGGGTGGCCTTCGACCGCGAACTGACCCGCGTGGTGGACCGCTGTATCGAGCCTTTGATCACCCCGCCGCCGGTCCCCGACCGGACGGCAAGCGACATCGCGTTCGCAGCCTCCGTCACCAGTCGCGACGGCGAGGTCTGGCTATATTATTCCCTCGAAGACCGGCGTTTATCGAGAGCGCGGCTCAAGCGAAGCTGACGACAGTAAGCGCCACGGACCCGGATCGAGCGGGCACCTTCGCGACAGGAGGTTTTGCGAATTAAAGCGTTATGCGCCGTCGAACTGCGCCCGGGCTGATTCCGACAATGCTAGTCCATTCATCTGGCCTCAAAGTGCTCGGGCAGCGCGTACGCTTAGCATCGGACAATGCGCTTGCGATCCCGACTCCGGTTGAGCAGGGCGGGCTATTGTCTGGGCCAACATCTTAGCCAAAAACGACTGCTCGGCGCGCTCGTGTCATAGCTAGAGATCGCAGACGGCACCGATGCGGAGTAAGCTCCGCTCAATGCTAAGAGGAAACGCCGCCTCACCTGCGCGGCGTTTTCGTTTCGGCTGCAGTTTTGGCTATTTGAGGGGAGTGTAGCGGCACGTGAAGCGTGGCGGCCTGGCTTGCTCGCTCGGCGTCAGATGAATGTGCAGCCTGTCGCCGATCTTGGTGTCGAGCGCAAAGGCCTGCTCCGCCTCGTAGAAATCGTCGCGATGCGCATCCTTCCAGTCGGAAATCGTCTCGAGCGCGCGGGACTTGGCTTCGGCGACCGTATTGGCGACGACGAACATGTTCTTGTGTTTTTCGGCAAAGTCCTCGCCGTCATAGCCCCCCAAATTGACGAAGAAGAGCCGTTCGCGACCCGCGCGTGGTTCTGGACGCAGGGTGACATCATACCCGTCGGCATGATCGATCTCCGCCCAGCAGTCGATGTGCAGTGTACCCGGCGTGCCCCACCACTGCGCACGAAGCTGGGCGTGCGTCTCGTGCAGCGAGGCCGCTACCACGAAGCGAACATCATGGATCTCGATATGTGCGGCGGGATGCTCGCCGCCGATATAAATTGCGAAAAGCTTCATCGGGATGCTTCCATTCAGCATGCTTCTTGGTCCGGGCGCGCACGCGCGGCCTCGATCGCTATGATCATATCTTTGCCGACGATCTGGCCCATCTCGTACGAACTGGTGATCCCCTGGATGAAGGGATGGCGCCCCAGGATGTAGGGTATGCTCAGGCAGAAGAGACGCGATGCGGCTGGATTGTCAGACGCAGGATGAAACAGCGCATCGACCGCGACACCCTTTGGACCACGGGGATCGCCTTCGGATGCGTCGAGCACGACACCTTGATCGAGCAGTGTCTGGAACGGGAAAGATTCGATCCCCAAAGGACGCTGTCCGGTCGCCTCGATGAAAGTCGGGAAGTGGTGCCGTTTGCCATCGCGGATCAGCGTCGCGCCGGCCTCGGCGCCATGCGTGTCGATGCGGCAATTTTCGCCAAGCGCGATCACGCTGAGGCAGTCGGCGCGATGGAGCGCAAGCAACCGCTCGATCGAGACATGCGGCACGGTTGCATATTCGTCGACGAATACGGGTTTGAGAAAGCGATTAAAACGGTCGAGCGCCTCGGCCTCAAGGTGGGGCGCAATCAGCGCGAGCACTTCGTGCATGCGCAGAATCGCATAGCGCCAGGGAACGGTGCGCTGCGCATCGTAATTCGCGCGGGCCTCGGCGAGGTTTGCTTCTGCCCAGACGAACGGATCGGCCGCCATGCGCTCGGCAAAATAGCGATCAGCAAAGTCTTCGAGCACGAGGTCGGCGAGCCCGACACGCTGCGAATAGTCGGGATCAGCATTCTGCAGTTCCTGCTTGAACAGCGCATAGGACTGCTCGAGCAACGTGTCACACGCCTGCCCGATCAAACGTTCGATCGCGGCCGGCGTGCAGATCGCGAGCGGCTCGTACGGCACGGGGTGGAAGAAATCTGCTTCGGGGAGCAGTCCCTTGCGCGATATCATCGTGAGATGCAGTGCTTCGGCACCGGGATGAATACGGTAGTCGATCATCGACTGCTCGGTTTCGATGAAGCTGCCATGCGCAACCGCCACGGCGACGGCCGCATCGATCGCCGTGAGAGAGCTGCCGCGAATGCCGATTTGAGCCGCAGGAACTCTCTGCAAAGCGGTCGCAGGCCAGGGACTGAGAAAATATCCCGGCCGGACCTCGGGTTCTTCAGGCCATTGGTGCCCCGTCGCCAGCACCACCCGGTCGAACGTTCGACGATAGGCTGCACCCCGTATTGGTGACACGTCGAGGCGCAACCCATCGGGTTCGGCAACAATATCGGTCACGCGACACCGTGTCGCGATCTCGACTGTCACGCCCCGTCTTTGCGCGTGCGCGATCAGGGCGGTGAACTGGTCGAGGAAATATTCACCGAGCGCGAGGCGTGGATAGAAAGCATGCTCGTCGATGTGGTCGGGGTCGATCCCCAGCCGGACAAGCCTTGCCCGCGGCTGGCGACCGAGCCACGCTATCAACGTCTCGTCGATGTGCGGGATCTCGATGCTTGCGATGTTCGACAGCATCGCCGGATCGTTCCAGCCCGGCCGATAGGGTGTCCCAAGTCCAGCGCGCGGCTGCTCTTCGAAAATGGTGATAACGTCCGGCAAGACCATTCCATCGAGCAGCGCGCACAGCGTGTAGATTGTGGTCGGGCCGGCGCCGACGAACGCAATGGAAAAGGGCATCCAGCGGAAATGCACGTCGAGGGAATTTGTGCCACCAGCAAGGCGCCTTCCTCGGTTGAAAGGCGCCTCTTCCGATGGACCACTGCGATTTGCGCGTTTAGGCGACTAAGCGCGCATCTTGGCCGCAGTCGTTCGCGAAGAATAGCGATGGTTGGCTCGCTTCCGACCGTATGCCCGTTGTCCGTGAATGAGAGCGAAGGTCGCCATCGCAGCGACGGACCGACGGTGGTCGAGTCCCCCCCAAACTGCCGCAACGACCCGATAGACGACCCTTAGGCCACCGTGCCCGCGTCACGGAACCCGCCCTCGTTCAGATTCCAATTTAGCCCATCATCGACAATAGGCCGCGTTCCGGTTGGCTATCCCCATCGGAACACGACGACTGCCGTCAGTGTCGAGCTAGCTGGCGGGCGGCTGCCTCGGCCGTGTCTTCAGGCCGCGTATTGAATGCGATCGCAGCCTCTGGCGCCCCCTTGTGGACGAGATTGACCACGGTCTCGAACAGGCCGAGGCTCTTGGCCGGCAGCCGCAGACCTCCACCGATCACCACACAATCATAAGCAGCTCCGCGCAGCGCCGTTTCCAACGTAGCGCTGCCAGCTGCATCGGGCGTGATCATGCATGTGGCGCCCTGCCAACCGCGCTCGCGGATCTTGTCGAGCGCTATGGCGATGCCCGCTTTGATCTTGTCTGCGTCGAAGCCGGGCGGCAGCGACGGGTCCGAAAAGTCGACGGTCTCGGGTTGTTGCCCGACGAACAGGATGCTGGTCACGAGAAATCTCCTGGTAAAGGGGGGTCAGAATTCAGGCTGCCGCCCACGTAGCGGCTGCACCCTCGGCAAAATCGCGATACGAACGCGGTGCGTGGCCGAGCAAAGCCGTGAGGCGGGCGATCTCGGCATCGGTGGCGATCGCGCCGTCCTCCTGGTAGCGGCGCATCATCAGCCGCATGTCATAGGCGAGCCACGCCGGTCCAAAGGCCTTCAGCCGCTGTTCGAGCGCCTCAAGATCGTTGCCGACATAGCCGATCGGTCGCTCGAGCACATCGCTCCAAAGCGCGGATATCGTATCGGCGGTTAGCACATCGGGACCAACAAGTTCGTACGTCGCGTGCGGCCGCGGTGCGTCGGCCCGCTCGCGACGCAGCAGCTCGTTGGCGGCTGCCTCGCCGATGTCGCGGACATCGACCATTGAAATGCCCTTGTCGCCGATCGGCATACCGTAAACGCCGCCGCTGAGCAGCGCGTCCTTCTGCCGCAGGTCGTTCTGGATGAAATAGGCCGGGCGCAGGATGGTGACTGGCAGTTCCGCGGCGTGGATCATCCGCTCGACCGTCATCTTGCTCGCGAAGTGCGGAACGTCGGTATAGGCCTCGCCCTTGAACACCGACAGATAGACGACGCCCTTGACCCCGGCGGCGCGCGCCGCGTCGAGCGTCAGCATCGCCTGCGTCAGTTCGTCGGGGGCGTTTGGCACGAGTAGGAACAGCGTACTCACGCCGGTCAGCGCGGCGCGGACGCTGTCGATATCAGACAGATCGCCGTGTACGGCGGCGACGCCGGCGGGGAACTGCGCCTTGTCCGGCGTGCGCGTCAGCGCGCGGACCTCGGCGCCGTGGCCATCGAGAAAGGCCAGCACTTGCGTGCCGATCGTACCAGTGCTGCCAGTGACCAAAATCGTCATGTCGTATCTCCGTGTTTGGCGAGACGCCTCCTGTCCCCGCTGGACACAAGGTAGACGTTCCGCTCTTGTAAAGAAGATGGCATGATCGGAACTCGACGTCTCGATACTGGAACACTAAATGGATCTCGGAGCCCTTGCCGACTTCAACCTCGTGGCCTCACACGGTGGCTTCGGCCTCGCCAGTCGCGCCGCACATCGTCCCAAGGCGACGCTGTCGCGCAAGGTGGCCGAACTGGAAGCTCATCTGGGCGTGCGGCTGATCGACCGCGGCTCTCGGACGCTGCGCCTCACGCCGGAAGGCCGCGCGCTGCACGACCGCACCCAAGGTCCGCTTGCCGAGATTGGTGAGGCCGAGCAGGCCGTCGCCTCGGGGGCGTCGATGCCGCGCGGCGCGCTGCGGATCAGTGCGCCGATCGTGTTCGCGCATGTCCTGCTGGCGCGCGTCGCGGCGGATTTCGTCGCGGCCTATCCGCATGTCGCGCTCGAGATCGTCGCCGAGGATCGCAAGGTCGATCCGGTCGAGGACAATTACGACCTGGTGATCCGCATCAACCCGGATCCCGACGAGCGCCTGGTCGGGAGACGGATCCTCGAAGATGAGCGCGTCCTGGTGGCATCGCCGGATATGCCCAAGCCGTTCCGGACAGATCCAGGAAATGCCGCAACGACGGTGGCTGCGGTCGGGCATATCGCTACGTCGGCGGATGCGCTCTGGCGCATCAGGACCGATGAGGGCGTGCGCGTGCTGAGCCCACAGATGCGGCTGAGGTTCTCATCCTTTCTCATGGTTCAGGACGCGGTTTTGGCGGGCGCGGGCGCCGCGCTCATGCCGAAACTCCTCGCGGCGGAAGGCGTGGCCGCCGGCCGGCTCGTCATCTGGGGCGTCGACGACGGACCAAGGGTCGAGATCTGGGCGCTTCAGAACTCACGCCGCCTGTCGAGCTCGAAAATTCGCGCCTTTCTCCATGTTCTGATGTCGCTCGAGTAGCTGGAGTCGCCACACCTTTTCACGCCTGAAATATCGAAAGGATAACAAAATGCCGGCTGGCAGTCCTGAGGTTGCGACGACCCAAGGGTAGACCTTCAGGACGATAAGACCGTCACCCTCCCCTGCTCTTTCATTCAACCATATCAATCGCAATCCGCTCGCTGGTGTCTCCGCCAAGGAGTGTCGCGGGTAGAGATTACTCTGTCGCAAGAACACCTTGACCTACCCGGCCGGTGAGGCGCAGCACGTGCGAAGCCGAGGAGGCTTGCATGGCTAGCGACGATCCGTTTCTTGATACCGGCCTGACCCGCCGCGCCACTTTGCAGGCAAGCGCCGCGCTCGTCGCGCTGCCGCTGGCGGGCGCTACGGCGACGGAGGTGGGAGCGGCGCTCCCTGCTAAGCCATCGGGGCAGGCTTTCGACCTGCACACCACGATCAACGGTCGGCCCATGGCTGTTGAGATCGATACGCGCACTTCGCTGCTCGATCTGCTGCGCGAGCGGCTGGCGCTCACCGGCGCCAAGAAGGGCTGTGATCACGGCCAATGCGGCGCGTGCACGGTCCATGTGGATGGGCAGCGCGTCGCATCGTGCCTGACGCTTGCTGCCAAGATCGACGGCCGCCGTGTCACGACAATCGAGGGATTGTCGGACGGGCAGACGCTACACCCTATGCAGCAGGCGTTCATCGACCATGACGCTCTGCAGTGCGGTTACTGTACGCCCGGTCAGATCATGGCGGCAGTGGCTTGCGTCGCCGAGGGCAACGCGACCAGTCGCGAGCGGATCCGCGAATATATGAGCGGTAACATCTGCCGCTGCGGCGCCTATGTCGGGATCGTCCAGGCGATCGAGGACGCCGCAGCCAAGATGGAGCGGAAAGCATGAAGCCGTTCAGTTACGCGCGCCCGGCCACGCCGGCGGAGGCCGTGCAGGCGTTCACTGCCGCCGGCGCAGGCGCGCGCTACATTGCCGGCGGTACCACGTTGTACGACCTGATGAAGCTGGACATCGAGCGGCCCCGGCACCTGATCGACGTGACTGCGATCCAAGGAATGGACGCGATCGAGACGAGCGGAGATCGGCTACGGTTCGGCGCCCTTGCAACGATGAGCGCGGTCGCGGTCGATCCGGTGGTCGCGCGCGACTATCCCGTGCTGGCAGAAGCGTTGTGGAAGGCCGCATCGCAACAGCTGCGCAACATGGCAACCGTGGGCGGCAACCTACTCCAACGGACGCGTTGTCTCTACTTCCGCAACGGCAGCGGCAACCCGTCGTCCGTCGGCGCCTTTCCCTGCAACAAACGCGCGCCGGGCTCGGGGTGCGCGGCGATCGGGGGGCTCGATCGTGGGCAGGCGGTGCTGGGCCAGAGCGACGCATGCACCGCGGTTTCGCCTGGCGACTGGCCTGTCGCACTGACCGCGATGGACGCCGAGGTCGAAGTGGTCGGCCCGGCCGGTGTCCGCACCGTTCCGGTTGCCGCGCTCTACCGGTTGCCGGGCGACACGCCGCATTTGGAATTTACCCTCGCGCCCGGAGAGATGATCGTCGGGATCACCGTCCCCAAAACGGCTGCCGGGCACCGTTCGACCTATCACAAGATTCGCGACCGTGAGAGCTACGCCTTCGCGATCGCCTCCGCGGCGGTAGCCTTGGATATGGACGGAGACCGCGTTAGCCGCGCCCACGTCGCGCTCGGCGGCGTCGCGACCCGACCCTGGCGCGCGCCCGAGGCCGAGCGATTGCTTGTCGGCAAGCGGCTGACGCCCACCGTGGCGCTTGACGCCGGCCACGCGGCGTTCGCGCAGGCCAACGCCGGACGCCAGAATGGTTACAAGGTCGAGCTGGGCGCGCGCACCGTTGCCGACGCGCTGACCATTGCTGCGGGAAGGACCGTTTGATGACCACAGCTCCATTTGCCGACCGCGAGCGGATCGATGCACGCGAAAAGGTCTTGGGTGCCACGCGTTATGCGGCCGACTTCGCGCTGCCGGGCTTGCTGTACGCCATGATGGTGCCAGCTACGATCGCCAAGGGTCGGATCACGACGCTGCCGGTCGCGCCTGCGATGGCGGTGCGCGGCGTTGTGCGGGTGCTGACCGCAGAAGATTTTTCGCCGCCGCCGGCGCCCGAGAAGGGCAGTCAGCCACCGCCACCGATGATCACGGCCGAGATAGCCTATCGCGGCCAGCCGATAGCGCTGGTGGTCGCCGAGACGCTTGAGGCGGCGATCGAAGGCGCGGAGGCGATCCGGCCAACCTATGCCGCGGAGCCGTTCGTACCGCTGATCGACAGTCCCGGCGCGGTACGCGAGCCGGCCAAACCCGTCCAGGCTGGCGACACGCTCCGCGTTCTCGCTGCCGCCGACATTACGGTGGACGAGCACTACCTCTCACCGGCGCAACACCACAACCCGATCGAGATGCTGTCGACCACCGCCGAGTGGCGCGGCGGCAAGCTTACCATCCACGAAGGGTCACAATCTTCGGGATCGATCCGCGCGGCGGTCGCCCGGGCGCTGCTGCTCGATCCTGCAGTCGTGGAGGTCAAAAGCACCTATGTCGGGGGTGCCTTTGGCCAGAAGGGCGCGGTCCAGCGCCAGACGGCGATCGTCGCGCGCTGCAATGCTGATCGGACGGCCGGTCAAGCTGGTGCTCCCGCGCGGCCAGATCTTCCACAATGCGACCTTTCGGCCGCTCAGCCGCCACCATGTTACGCTCGGCTCCGGTGCCGACGGTCGGATTGCGGCGATCCGCTACGATGCCGACCACCAGCAGTCGCGCAAAGGCCAGTTCCCGCCAAGTTATCACGAGTCGACGTCGAGGACCTACAGCGTTGCGAATTACGATGGTACGACCGCGAATGTCCGGCTCGACACGCAGGACCCCGGCTATATGCGCGCGCCGCACCCCCATCCGGCGCACTTCGCCTTGGAAAGCGCGATCGATGAGCTCGCGTACAAGCTGGGTAAGGACCCGGTGGCGTTCCGCCTTGCGCACGAGAACACCACCGACCCGATTAGCGGACATCCGATATCCTCCTGCTTCCTCAACGACTGTCTTGCCGAGGGTGCGCGCCGGTTCGGTTGGGACCGGCGGACGATGCCGCCCGGGTCGATGACGTTTGCCAACGGCACGCTAGTCGGCTGGGGTGTCGCGGGCGGTGCCTATCCCGCGAACATGACAGCGGCGATCGCAACGCTGTGCATCGGCGCCGACGGAAGCACGCGCATCGCCGTGACCGGGCACGAGTTCGGGCAGGGCATCCGCACCGTCATCGCGCAGCTGCTGGTCCGCGACCTGGGTATCGACCCGGCGCGGCTGGAGATCGCGATCGGCGATACGAGCGTGGCACCCCAGCACACCACGGCCGGTTCGTGGGGCACCGCCTCGCTGGTGCCCGCCGTGGAAAAGGCCGCGGCGGCGATTAAGGCGCAGCTCGCGGAGCTGCTCGCCGGGCGCACGCTGCCGGGAAACATCCATCGCCAGCTCGTCGCCGTCCGCCGCCCGTTCCTGCAGGTCGAGATAAGCAACCTCGGACCCGGACAGGAACCCGCCGCGCTCGACCGGCTACGCGCCGGTGGTAACGCCAAGATCGGGCCGGATTACCCGACCTTCACGAGCTTCAGCTACATCGCGCATTTCGTGGAGGTGCATGTCGAGCCGCGCACACGGCGCGTGCGCGTGCCTCGCGTAGTGAGCATCGCCGACTGCGGTCGGGTCGTATCCCCTCGCACTGCCGCTAGCCAGGTTCGCGGCGGCGTCACCATGGCACTCGGCTCGGCGCTGCGCGAAGCAACCGAGGTCGATCCGCGCTATGGCGGCTGGCTCAACGACGATCTGGCCGACTATGTCGTCTCGGTGAACGCCGATATCGGCGATATCGAGGTGGCGTTCATCGACCGCCCCGATCCTCTGCTCAACCGTGCCGGGTCGAAGGGATTGGGCGAGGTGTCGATGGTCGGCGCAGCCGGCGCGGTCGCCAACGCGGTCTATCACGCGACGGGCAGGCGCGTGCGCAAGATGCCGATCCGTATCGACGATCTGCTCTGAGCCTTTCGTTTGCCTTTTCCTTTAGATGTCTGTTCAGCTGCGCTAACAAAGCCAGATTGTACCAGCTCTCTTCGCGGTCGTGCCTCTCCGGGGCACGTGCAGGATCGACGAGCGTTCCATAGACTGCAACTAGGGGAATGCACTTGCGCGGTCTGGATTTCAGCTCTTGGCAGAGCCTGCTCGCCACCGTCTTCGGGCTGACGCTGGTTACGTTGTTGGGGGTGGGCATCCGTCTGCTCACCCAAATGACGTTCCAGCAGCGCCGTGAGCGCATGAACCGCCAGATCAACGAGCGCCTCAGGACACTCATCGCCGCCTACAAGGTCCTCGGCGGATCATTCACGGGGGACCTAACCGTGGATCCGGCCCACCGGCGCGACGTGCGGCGGCGGGAGCAGGGCGGCGTCGCAGAGGAGCCGATGGCCGCGTTGGATCTCAGTGCCGAAGGCGCGGCGCGGTCGGACCGCACGCGCCGCATCCGCGACGCGGTCGAGGCCGCGCTGTCCGACATCATCCTGCTCGGTACCGAGGAGCATGTCCGGCTGGCGGACAGGGCGGTTCGCGAGCTGGTCGCGGGCCACCCGGTCCACACGCATGAGCTGGTCGTGTCGCTGCGCGCATTCGTGCGCGATGCGCTCGATCTCGACCCGATCCCGGGCGATCTGACCATCGCGATGCAGGGACCCACGCGTCCGACTTCGTCCGGCGGCGGCAGAGGCGGTACCAACAAGGACGATGCTGGCCGGAGCGGCGGTGGTGGTGGTGGTGGTGGCGGTAGTGGCGGTGGCGGTGGTATGGGTGGCGGCGGAGAGCCTGGAGGCGGCGGCATGGATAACGATGTCCCTGGCGACGATCCGCACCATGTCGCGGCGCAGAAATCGGAGCGATAGGCCAAGCCTGCCCGATCTCAGTCGTTTCTGACCCATGCCCGGTCGTTCATGAGCATTTCGCCCCTTCCCAAAACCCGCCGTTCGCTCAGTTGACCTCGTCGAGAGAATGAACCGAAATCACTTTTAAGGAGAACGCGGTTTTTCAAACTTTCGACCGAAAAAGTTCGCGCGGCAATCCACTCACCGCGGCTGCGGGACGTTTGGATTGTGCGACCCAGTTGGAAGGGCCCTTCCGAGGATATCCGGCATCATGCTCTCCGGAGTATATCGACATTTGTTACGGATCGGGGTGCCCATCGCAGTGACAGGCACAGGCACAGGCACAGGCACAAATCTACCTAGGGGTTGGTACTTCGGAAGGATATGGCTGACTGAAATCTGATGATAGCGGTTGATAATGATCAACCCGCACGCGCCCGATGTTACCCCTCGCTCCGGACCGGAAGAGCGCCAGTATCTGCTGCGGCGCGCAGAAGACCATCGCCAATTAGCCGAGAAAACCGACGATGTGGGCTCGCAGGCGATCCATCTGCGCCTTCATCGGCTCTACAGAGAGCGAGCCGCCTTAAGCCCATACTACCTCCCCGGCGAATAAATCTCGTAACGCACTAGCACCCTGTATCGTTTCCCGCGGTCCTTCCAGGCGACAATTGCGAAATGCGGCGTCAACGTTCAAAGGTGATAGAGACACCTTCTCAGGGTGAGAGATGATGCACGAACATCCCAACTTGCCACGTGCCCGCACTCGGCTGATCGAGCAGATAGCTCGTTCGCTGATCGAACGCTTCGGCAGTGACGCTCTATCAGTAGCCTCGCGACAGGCGGAGGCAGGCGAGAAGCTCGATCCGTCCGTCGCCAGGAGTTGGCACGAAATCGCCGTCAAGATCGAAAGTTTGCAGACCCTTTCGGATGCAACTGCGTCTTCCACCACCGATCGCAATTTTGATATCGATTCAGCACACAATGGCGAAGATGTTGGGCTAACGTGATCGGATCGAATGGCTTGGGGATCACAGCGGTGGCGCCAGCGTCCGCGTAAAGCTCCAGGAGTTGAGGCCGTACCAGACCGGTAAATATGATAATTGGCGGGCGGCTAGAACCCATGGATATATCGAGAGACGTCATCACTTCGAATCCCGACATATCGGGCAAGCAAACATCGAGTAGAATGGCATCAAAAACGACAGGCGCCTGCAAAGCCGCGCCAATCGCGTCGCAGCCGCAATCTACGGACTCCACCCTGACGAAGGGATCTAACTTTAAGGCAATCTCAGAAATGGCGCGAATCGATGGGTCGTCCTCGACAAGCAGCACATTGAAAAATGCTCCCACAAATACACGCTCCAGTTTCGTCGCCTGGCGACTTGCAGGCTATCGAGCATCTGTATTTCATCACAAGCGTCGTCGCTTTCATAGTATCGAAACGTCAGATACCATAAAAATGATCGGCTAGGTCCAGCGAGATAGTCCGATCGATCGACGGAATCACTAGGTCCATTTCGGACTTTTCGTAAATTGTCAGGAATGACGAATAATTGAGATCGCCGGTGGTTCGTTGGAGCGGTACCGACCAATTATTCTGTGAATAATGTAGTCGATCGGAAGCCTTTCGGCGGCTCGACCCATAAGTGGACGCTTGCTGGCGCGTCCGACTTCCCGCTTGCGGCCGTCCGTTCAGCCAGCCGAGCAACTGCTCCGTACGAGACTTTAGCCGCGCGACCGCTCACGATCCCTGCCGCGTTTCTCGTCACGCGCCATTCGCCGCCACGGCCAGCACCCTTCGATCTCAGTTTCGAGAGAGAAGCTTAGGAAGGTACGGATCGCGATAATGGCACCAAGTAGCCCAACGCTTGAGAAGGTTAGAGGGGCGGTGATCGTCGAGATTATGTCGGCTCCGACGAGGAGCTCGAGACCAAGGAGAATGCCACGCCCCAAGCCTGCTCGATAACGCTGGTACGCGTCTTCCCAGTTCGTCCTGCTGCCGTCGACGGCGAACCTCGCCGAGGCGAGCATCACACCACCCAGAATTATCGCCGCCCCGACCAGCTCCAGGAGCTTGGCGAGTGCATCCACGATATTGTGCGCCTGCTCAATCATGCTGCTGGTTACGCGGAAAAGGCGTCGTATTGCTATAGGTCGGTTGGACTCACTGGCCGCACGTTCCTGCAACGACCCTACCCGCCTATATCTTCATGCCTACGCTCAGCGTAGCCCGTCGGAGCAGCGCGAACGAACGTGATGGCAAAGCTGTTCGAAATTACGCCTGCACTCCACTTTGTTGGCTTTCGCAGCGAGGAGTATCATTCGGCTGTTCGGATCTGGGGTAAGCCCGATTTCGTCCACCCCGCCTGGGACCGATGGGCGCAGCAGGACATACACCCGGTTAACACTGTCATCTTCGCGCGGGGACTGAGGCGAGTCCAGTGGCCCGCTTCAACTATCCGAACCGTACGTGATCAGTCGCATAACTCCCGGCCGCTATTACCCAATCGGCTTTTCCATGACTTTGTTGATGATGGTTTCAGTTCCCGCCTCGCTGATTGTGCGACCCAAGTCGATGGCGACGTCTGGCGTCACATTTACAAAATTGCCGTCGTATCCCTCGACTAAGACGTGCCCGTCTTCGACTAATACCTTCCTTGGCGATCCATAGGGTTCGATCCGATCTCCGCGCTGCGCATGCTGCGCCTTCTCGGCTTGCGTACGGGGGATGAAGCCAGCCGGTCGGCTCATCGGTTTCACTGGCGTTTGGATCGTGATCTCTTGCATTCTTCCGGACCGCCCTTGTGACGACGCTTGCGAGGGCTAGCCGTCTGCTTCGACGGGCGCGCCATCGCGCCCTATCGGGTTACCGGGGCCGGCCTACCGCCGCGCACTGTCTCGGAATTCGGAAGCCGCGAGATCGAACAGCTTCTGCGCGACAATGACGGCGGATGGCGCATTCGGTGCCGTAGCGTCCGCACCGACGTCCTGGGCAAGCGCCGGATTTGCTGTAAACATTGGCCCGCCGACCATTATGCCGACCGTCTGATTGCGAGACTCTCGGCGTATTCGTGCAATCGTGGTGCGCATGCTCTCGAGTTGACGCTCCGACCCCGCCGTCAATCCGACGACCGCGAACCAGGTGTTATTGGCGACGTCGGCGATGTCATCGGACGTTCCCTCAAGCTCGGTCCGTACCTGCCAACCGGCAGCCAGCAGGAACCGCTCCACAATCTTGACCCCGAAGGAATGCTGATTGCCCGGCGTCATCGCCATCAGGACATGACGACGTTCGTCCAACGACGTTAAAATATGGGTATCGTTAAAGATCGCAAGCAGCTTCTGCAGCCGGGCAACGCCCAAGGTGACATCAATGAAATCACACTCGTCGCGGTCCCACATCTCGCCGAGCACGCGCGCGGTGGGCTCGAGCAGCTCTAGGAACAACGTCTCCATCGAAAGTCCGCGATCGCGGAGCATCAGCACGTACGCGGCGGCCGCATCCAGATCGCTGCCGAGAACTATGTCGGCGAGGCCCGTGATGTCGGCGCTCGTCGGGGCCAACGTCTTAATGACGAGCGCAACTGGCGGGGCAGCCGGAACAGCCTCGGTATGCAACATAAGCAGTCGCGGGACGATCTCGTTCGATACGATGCGCGCCAGCTTCGCCTGGCGCTCAGCCACGTCTTCCCGGCGATAAATCTCCGGAGCGATGAAGTGCGTCTCAAGCCGTTTTAGGCTTTGACGGTTGATTGCTGGTCTCGCCAACGCACCACTCGCCTGCCCCATGAGCTTCCTCCCCGCTTCGGTCTTGTGACGATAGCAATATCTGAAATCAGCACATTAGACGGCAAGTGTCGATACCTTACGTTGCCGCGGAACCGCCACCGGGAGCGTCGAAGGCACGGCTCGCAGATTCATAGGGATGCATTCAACACTCATCTTGAAGGCAGCAGAGTTGCAGCAATACTTTGGGCAAGTGCAGTCTCGAAAGTGATGAAAGCAAGGAACGCGCGACTAGGTTCGCTCGTCGCGGTCGTGCTGATCGGCGGAACGGCTCGGGTCGCAACCGTTCCTGGTGGAGTGCGCGACGTTGGCAGCGGCTTCCCATTGCCGAGAAGAGGGAAACAGATCACAGCGGCCCATCGCAACGCCGCTGGGCCGCTAAGCCAGCCGGGCGGTCGCACAGGCCTCACCCGAATTGGCGATGGCTCAAGGTCCGCTAGGTTGTAATAGTCGGATAGGCTGTCGATCAAAACCGGCTCAGTATTGGAGCGTGACATGAAGACGCACACCATTCTCGGCTGGGGCGCTCTTGGGCTTGGCCTTGCAACGCTCGTGACGGGAGGGTTGGGCTTGTACGAACGCAATCTCGAACAGCCTGCTTATACAGTCGTCGAGAAGGACGGTGCGTTCGAACTGCGCGATTATTCCGCAGTCCTCGTGGTGGAAACCGCCGTCATCGGCAAGCGGAGCCTCGCGCTCAAGGCGGGATTTCAACGGCTAGCGGAGTATATCTTCGGCAACAAGCGCGAAAAGATCGCGATGACCGCGCCCGTGTTTTCGGACCGCGTGAAGGGTGCCTGGCGCACCCGCTTCGTGATGCCCGCGCGCTTCACTGCAGCGACGTTGCCCGACATGCCGGATGACGTCGCCGCCGCCGAACTCCCCGCGCGCCGGTTGGCGGTGGTCCGTTTCGCCGGCCTCGGCAGTGGCCCGCGGCTCGCCGAACAGGAGAAGCACCTGCGAGAGTGGTTGACAGCACGGGGCCTTGAAGCGACCGGGGATATGGTGATTGCCTTCTACAACTCGCCGTTCGTAGCGCCGCCGTTTCGGCGCAACGAGGTGATGATCGTGTTAGGGTGACGGCCGGTTTGGCGTTGCAGGCCGCCGCGCCGCAACGCGCCCCAAACTTTGCCTTTCAGTCGTATTCGAGACTTGCCGAAAAGCGGTCGCTCCCGCGGAGCAGGGATCGGGCGCCAATGCTTCCTTACGCAAATCAAAAAGACGCGCTAACTTGCCGTTGACCCACCGGATCGCCCGACCTGCCGTCATAGACAAAGCGAGCTGACCTATGTTCGACGAATATGGTTTTCCACGCGACCCTTACGTGGACCATGCCGCGCCCACGCTGGCGACTTTCGTCTACTGCAGTCGTGCCGCCGAAGGCGTCGACGACGCCGCGGTCGGCCGCATGGTCGAGTGGGCGCAACACCGAAATGTCGCCCGCGACATCACCGGGGTGCTGGTTTTCGGCAGCGGCGTCTTCTTTCAGTGGATTGAGGGCCCGCCCGCCGAGGTTGAGACTCTGATCGTGAGCCTTCATAGCGATCTGCGCCATTACGACATTGTCGCACTGGACCGGTGTGTCGAAAAGCGCGAGCGTCTGTATCCGAATTGGCAGATGGAATTGGTCGGAGCCGACGACATCCGCGCGGTGCTGCAGGAAGCGCTTGAGGACGCCGAAGACGAAAACAACATCGCCGCGCTGAGGCGTATTCTTGCGCACCTCTCTTTGGGTCCTTTGGATACGCTTGGGCGACGTTAACCCAGTCTGGTACTGGATGCCTCGAGCCAAATCCCCACAGGCCTGCGTCGGCAGAAGGGCTTGTCACGCCTTTCACAGAGGGCTGCTTGCTCTCCGCTGCACACTTAGCTCTGACCGAAACCGACGGCCCGCAATCGGCCAGGTTTACGCCACGGTGGGCGCCCACGGCTCGATCTGCTGGCCGCCGAAGATACGGGAGCGCGGCAAGTCGAAGATGAAATATGGATTGAGCAGCGGCAGCGCGCCCACGGCGTCGAGCCGCGCCTGCTGATGGGCACTGAAGACGATATCGAGCGCGGCAATGTTTTCCAGCAGCTGCTCGGGCCTGCTCGCGCCGACAAGGACCGAGGCGACGCCGCGCGCCGCGACCCAGGCCAAGGCGACCTGAGCCATCGGCCGGCCGATCTCGGCGGCGACCGAGCGCAACACGTCCACCACGTCGAAATTCTTCTGCGTGAAGAGCATCCCGCCATAGGGATTGTCGCCGTTCAACCGACCGTCGCTTCCGCTGGCCGCGGCGTCGCCGGCGCGGTTGGGCAGACTGCCGGCCGGGCCGGCCTCGGCGATCTTGTCGCGGCCGTATTTCCCGGTCAGCATCCCCGCCGCCAAGGGACTCCAAGCTACGAGCCCCAACCCGAGCGCGTGCCCTGCGGGTATCACATCAAGTTCGACGCCGCGGTCGATCAGCGAGTAGGAATATTGCAGGCCGATCGGCTCGGGCAGGCCATGGGCGCGCGCCACCGTCGTGATCTGCGCGGCGTACCAGGCAGGTGCATTGGAGAAACCGTAATAGAGGATGTCGCCGCGCCGCACCGCATCGGTCAGCGCGCGCAGCACCTCCTCGGGCGGGGTCGTGCGGTCCCAGACATGCGTCCAGTACATGTCGATAAAGTCGGTGCCGAGCCGGCGGAGCGATCCTTCGATCCCGTCGCGAATGTTGCGCGCGGAATTTCCGCCGGCAAGCGGCGTTCCCTCGCTCCGCGGGAAGCCCGATTTCGTCGCGATCACCATCCGGTCGCGGTTTCCGCGCTCGGCGATGAAGCGGCCGAGCATCTCCTCGCTCTGCCCGCCGGAATAGACATCGGCCGTATCGGCGAAGTTACCGCCCGCCTCGATATAGGCGTCGAAGATTGCCCGCGAGGTCGCCTCGTCGGCTCCCCAGCGTCCGGCGCCGAAGGTCATGGTGCCGAGGGCGAGCGGACTGACCGTCAGACCCGAGCGTCCGAGCGTGCGATAGGTGGCGAGGGTCATTGCTGTAGCTCCTTGGAAAGTAGTCTCCAAGATAGCACTTGTTGGCGTATCGATTAGCCGGCATCGGCGGCAAGGGCTTATGAAGGATATGCAGCAATGAAGCGGGGCGACCTTGACGATCTTGCCGCCTTCGCGGCAGTGGCCCGCGCACGAAGCTTTACCCGTGCCGCGGCGGAACTCGGTCTCTCAGCCTCCGCGCTCAGCCACGCGATGCGCAGTCTCGAGGCGCGGCTCGGTGTCCGCTTGCTCGCGCGCACCACGCGAAGCGTTGCTCCGACCGCTGCCGGGCAGCGCCTGCTAAGCTCGCTCGACCCGGCTTTGCAGGAGGTGGCGCGAGGATTGTCCGCGCTGGCCGATTGGCGCGGCATACCCTCGGGCACGATCCGATTGACCACCTTCGGCTATGCGGCGCGCACTGTGCTCGCGCCGATCTTGCCGCAATTCCTACGCGAGCATCCCGACATTTCGGTCGAGGTAATCGTCGAAGATCGGCTAGTCGATCTGGTGGCGGGTGGTTTCGATGCGGGAATTAGGCTGGGCGAAACCGTCGATCTCGACATGGTGGCGGTGCCGGTGGGCCCTGCGCTGCGCACGCTCGTGGTTGGAACACCGGGCTATTTCGAAGGCCGCTCGTTGCCTGCAGCCCCCGCCGATCTGGAGAACCACAATTGCATCAACTACCGGTTGCTCGGCGGCGGCGGCCTGCTGCCGTGGGAGTTCGAGCGCGACGGCCGCGAAATCAGATTCCGCCCGACTGGGCAGCTGATCGTAAACGACGAGGTGCTATCGGCCGCCGCGGTCCGCGCAGGCGCGGGGCTGGGCTATATGCTGGAGCATGACGTCGCCGAAGAGATTACCAACGGCCAATTGATCCAAGTGCTCGAATCCTGGTGCCCGCCCTTTCCGGGGTGCTACCTCTACTATCCGAGCCGACAGATCACGCCGGCGCTGCGCGTACTGGTCGACACGCTCCGGTGGACACCTACTGGCACACCATGATCAAAAGCCGCGTTGACCCAGAAACCGACGTTCAGTAGACTCCTAAGCGTCCGGCTTTCGTTCCCACGGGCTGACCGCCGCATTTCGTCGGCCAGATCAGCCGTCTCGACGTGTCGAGTGGGTAGCCGCCCGTGGTCCCTCGTGGCGGGCGTCAATTCGATTGAAGGCTCATCGTGTCACCCTTCCTTCTGTGAGAGAGCGTGTTCGACAAATGCCGTCACAATACGGTCAAGCGCATTGTAGTTGATCCCGTGGACCATCTGATGACCCGCTGAATAGCTTGAATCGAATGGAGGCGCATCGCGTGAGCCGTTTTTCGATTCATAGACAGCCTCGCGTAGCTGATCGAAATCACAGCGACCGAAACTTCTCATGCTTTCATAGGATAGCAAAGTGGCCGGGCTCTTTGCGATAGGGTCAACCAAATCAGCTTCAACATTGGACCGGTTAATGTGAGCGAGCACCTTGTGGATCGCGAAAGAGGCGCGAAGGGCCATATCTAGGGATAGTGACACGGCTTCGAGCGGTGGGCGTTCGATCAACCTTGCCAAGGCGTGCAACTCGTTGGTGGCGCGGGTAACATCTTCAGGCAGTGGCAGGTCTTTGGGATCGGATTGCATCATGGTGAGCATGCTCGCAGCTTTGAGGCGTCGCGCCGTGACTGAACTCGAGCAGATACCGACTGCCTAGAAGGACCGCTTTTGCCCCGTGCTGATCGTTAACTCGTCAGCACCATCGCACGAACGACGCGGGGCATCGCGTACGTTCTCAGGAATGGTCCGACTTGGTCTTATCCCTTTGCGAGTTGCTTAAAATAACGTCAACCTAATTTGAATAATAACGGGGGCGCAGGTGCAGGGTTGGGACGATGCAGTCGAATTTTCCATAACGCGGAAGAGCATCCGTCTCACGGTCGTCGTATCGCGGGACGCGATCGAAGATGCTGCCGGACATCCAATGGAGTTCGACGACAGAGAGCGCTAGATCCAAGACGATATGGATATTGTCACGCGAACGGCTGATTTGATCCGGCTCTTGCTCGCCCGTCGAGGAGCGAGGGTAATGGTCGAGGGCGCACGCCTTATCGCTCAGGGATGCAGGTCGTATGTACCACAGGCGGCATCGATATGAACCGCGCCGGGTTTGCCGGAGGCTCGAACTCCTGAGAAGGTGGAGCCTGTATGAGCAAGACGACGAACAAGTTTGCGCCGGAAGTCCGCGAACGCGCGGTGCGGATGGTTTTCGACCACGAGCGGGATCATCCCTCGCGATGGGCAGCGGTGGTGTCGATCGCGGAGAAGATCGGCTGCGTTCCGCAGACTCTGCATGAGTGGGTGAAGAAGGCAGAGGTCAACAGCGGCAAGCGTGCCGGTGTCCCGACCGAGGTTGCCGACAAGGTAAGGCGCTCGAGCGCGAGGTCCGTGAGCTGCGGCAGGCCAACGAGATTTTACGCAAGGCGTCGGCATATTTTGCGCAGGCGGAGCTCGACCGCCCGTTCCGGCGATGATCGCGTTTATCGATGATCACCGCGATGCCTATGGGGACGAGCCGATCTGCCGCGTCCTGCCGATCGCCCCATCCACATACCACGAGCGCGTCGCGCAGCGACAGGATCCGACACGCCTGTCGGCGCGGGCACGGCAGGATGCGGCCCTTAAGCCCGCGATCGTGCGCGTGTTCGCCGAGAACTTCGCGGTCTACGGCGTGCGCAAGGTCTGGCGGCAGATGATACGGGAGGGCGTGCCCGTCGCCCGCTGTACGGTCGCTCGGCTGATGCGCGAGATGGGCCTGGCAGGCGTGATCCGGGGCAAGCCGGTGCGCACGACCATCAGCAACAAGGCGGCGCTGTGCCCACTCGATCACGTCAACCGCCAGTTCTACGCGCCAGCGCCGAACATGCTGTGGGTCTCAGACTTCACTTACGTCGCGACCTGGGCAGGGTTCGTCTACGTCGCCTTCGTCATCGACACCTATGCTCGGCGGATCGTTGGCTGGCGGGCCAGCAGGACGGCTCATGCCAGCTTCGTCCTCGATGCCTTGGAACAGGCGCTTCACGATCGCCGGCCAACCCATCGGGGCGGCCTCATCCATCATAGCGATCGAGGGTCGCAATACGTGTCCATCAAGTACACCGAGCGCCTCGCCGAGGCCGGGATCGAGCCCTCGGTTGGCAGCGTCGGCGACAGCTACGACAACGCTTTGGCCGAGACGATCAACGGCCTTTACAAGGCCGAGGTCATCCATCGCCGTGGACCTGGCGCAGCTTCGAAGCCGTCGAGTACGCCACGCTTTAGTGGGTCGACTGGTTCAATCATCGCCGGCTGCTGGAGCCCATCGGAAACATCCCGCCTGCCGAAGCAGAAGATCAATATTATGCTGCCGCGGACAAGATCGATATGGCAGCGTGACTCACAACCCAACGCTGCCGGTAGACCCGGCGCGGTTCAATAGGGAGACCGAGCGGAGCTTTGAGCGCCGCTACGTGACCATAGCCGAGGCGCGACCAGCGCTCATTGCCAGCTTGATAGCTCTTACCGGCCGTACGAGGCGATCGTCGCCGCTGTTCAAACGCGGTCTAGCCGATGAAGCCGAACTCCGGTCGCGCTCATCGTGAAGCGTTTCGTTTGTAATCTTGCGTGGCGAAGCGTGCCGGCCGCCCCCGCTCCGGCTGCGCGATCTCAAGAACTTCATCGATCTGGCTTCGACAAACAATCGGAGACGTGCACTTCGCACCCAAGAGCAGCGCGCCGCATGACGGACATTTTGCAGCATTAACCGATTGAAATTCCTCACATGTTCAAGAAAGCGAACGATAGTGGGAATGATGTCGCAGCAGGTTGGTGGCGTCGTATCGTGGTTAATTCGCTCGCGTTAGCAGCGGCCTAAGAGCATATGTTGAGAACGGTCAGCATTTCTGGTTGTGGCGGGGGCGGAAAATCTTTTTCCCCGTCGCGCGGCAGTGAAGCGGCGGGACATTAGGAACGTTCAAGCGATCATCGTCATGCTGTATTACGATCGCGAGCTGCTGCTCCTGGGTTGAAATAGACGTGAACTCGATCTGTTCAATAAGCTCATTCGTTGAGGCGGCCAAACGGCCTAAGATATCGGAACGACATGGCCGCGTTGATTGAGCGCACATGCCGAACGCTAGCTCTTCCCAGAGCCACGGGCGCGCGCGTTTGTCGGTTTGTGCAGAGCAGACCCAGTAAAAACGTTCAGACCGCTTAACTCGCCTCGCGTAAGTGGCCGTTCGTTCAATTCGGTTGTCTTCCCGCTAACGTTAGTTTGGCACGCCACTAAACGCCCTGCGTTCAGCTGTTAGGGTCGTTCTGGTTTCTTTTAGAATGGTGGTCTCATCGATCAGACGCGCGCCTGGTTCAAGCCAGCAAGAACCAGGCGCGTGCCGCCCGATCAGGCCACGGCGGCTAGAGAGGATTGCGACAGCTGGCGGGCTTGCGCGAGAGCGCCTTCGATTGCGGCAAGACGCGCATCCTCGCCACGCCCGAGTCCTTCAGCGACGATAACTTCGACATCGGCACCGACGAAGCCGAAGATCGAGCGCAGTAGCGTTTCGGCATGCTCGTAAGCCGCATAAAGCGAACCCACACCATAGACGTTGCCGCGCGCGAGTGCGACGATCACGCGTTTGCCGGCTGCCAAGCCGACGGGGCCGCTTTCACCATAGGTGAAGGTCTTGCCCTTCACCGCGATGCGGTCGATCCAGGCCTTCAACTGGCTGGGGATGGAGAAATTGTAGAAGCCCGCGCCGATCACGACGACGTCGGCATTGAGGAATTGCTCAACGTCCTCGCCTTCCTCCAGCTTCAGGAAGGCATCGAGCGTCATGTGCGGGATCGGCTCGGCGGCAAGATCACGATAGACGACATTGAGGTTCGGGACCGTTTTCCGAAATTGCTCGACGATCGCGGCGGAAATCGCCCGGCTAGCCGAGCCTTCGCCCATGATGCTGGAATCGAGATGAAGAAGTTTCATGGAGCGTCTCCGGTCTGGTTTTGTGACCAGGAGCAGTTATGTGACCAATGACGACCCGCCAAGGACGCATATTTTTAGGACCAGGTCACATGGATATGCCCGCCCCAACCGGCGTTACCGCCAACTGCCGCCGGATGAGCAGCGTGCTCAGCCTCATCGGAGATAAATGGACGGTGATGATCGTCATGGTGCTGATCGAACGCCCGCGCCGCTTCAATGACATCAAACGGACGATCGGCGGCATTTCGCAGCAGATGCTCACCCGCACCCTGAAAGCGCTTGATCGCGACGGCATGGTCAACCGGACGGTCCATCCGACCGTACCGCCCCAAGTAGAATATGCGCTGACGGAGCTGGGCTATTCGCTCGCCGAGCCGCTTCGCGCCCTGGGTGCCTGGGCCGGCGCGCATCTCGAGGAAATCGACGGGAACCGTGTTCGTTATGATACCGTCAAAGGCGACGAATTAGGCAAAAGCGCTTTTTAGCGCCCAGTGAGACCACATAAGCCACATAGGTACGGCAATGCGCTCGCGAGGCGGACCACGTAGCGTCGGAGCAGACACACATCCGGTCCTTCGCGCCGACCCCTGCGGTTCCCAGCTTCGGCCATTCATTAATGTCCATCGGACGACCGGTTTGGATGCCAAGCGCTTTGTCCGCGCAAGGGCGATAGTTGGTGGATTCCAATCGTTCAGTTCGGAGCTTGAACCAGCCGAATTAACGTTCCGTCTGGATCGATTAGAGCCCCGACGATACCGCCCCATGGTTCGCGTTTTGGCTTATGTACGCGCGGCCAACCTACTGTTACCTCTGGCACACCAGCGGCTTTAATATTTGCGAAAAATACGCCGACGTCTTGCATTCTGAAGCAGCAGCTAAATGAACTTTTAGCGGGATCCAGGTCAGGATACGGAAAGAACTCGAGCGTTATGCTGCCGCGCTTGAGGATCATCCACCCTGGGTCTCGCCACGTCTCCATGAAGCCCAGCTTCCCGAAAAATTCAGTCGTCTGGTTGAAGTTTCGGCTTGGCAAATTGGGAGTAGCAATATCGGACAAGGGACTGGACTCCATCAAAATTTTTCACGCCATGATAGCGTTCCCGCGACTGGCAGCAAATGCTCGGAAGGGGGTGATCGCCTTCTGAGTCGGCGACCTATGCGGCTTGGCCCTTTCAGCGTTGCTATGGTCGCTGACTTAGCCGATCACTTAATCCGATAGGGCGCACTGCGCCGCATACATGTGCATATGCTCGTTTCTAACGTGAGTATCTAACGCAAGTGCGCGACAGGCACCGATTCCGATGACAGAATGGGGCATGCGGTATCGCTTTAATTTGATTGCGGAAGACCAGATTGTTGTTGATGAGGAGGGCTTAATCCTCATCGACATCGAAGCTGCCCGTGCGCGCGCTATCGATACAGCTCGCGACATACTGGCGGGAGAATTACGGGCCGGCCGGCTACCTTTGAATTGGATCATCGCGATTGCCGACGACTCGGATACCGTCGTGGCATTGGTACGCTTCGCTGATGCGGTAAGGGTCGGTTAGAATCAGCTACCAAATTGGAGATGTTACTCTCCTAACCATCACTCAGGCACGCGAAAATAGGTGCCAGAAGCATTCGGTCTGGAATTGCCAGCACTGCCGGGTGCCCCTCCCGCAATAACCTAGCCAGTTAGCCTTGGTGCCGGCCGAGGATTGGCGGCACCGCGGCCAGGCTCTGACAGTGGTTTTGCGAAGCCGTTTCGAGATTTATCCGGGCGTACCAATCGTAACGGCCTTCAAAACTTCGCTGTCTTGAGCACCGCTTAATTCATCTGCGTCGGCCAACCGAGCCCCTAGACGCGGCTTGCGGGTTAGCGCCTCAGCGAAAGACGAATGGCGCTACTACAATTCCCCACAGCAGGGCCGAGACTGGAAGTGCGAGCAGCATACCGTGGGCTCCAAACCGGCGCCGGATCGCCCGCTGGGCAGCGGGCACGTTGTAATTCGGTTGGCGCAATTCATCTCTCCATGCATTCAAGTCCGGCCGTTACAGGACTAGCGCCAGAACGCCTCAATTTGGGACGAAGATCAATGCGTAATATACCGTGTTTACGAATTCTCGATCGTCGGCCGCGACGTGACGCGCAAGCGTCCGCACCGGGAGCACCGGGAGACCAGCTTGTCTGGCCGCAGGGTCGCTGGCCGCGTGACCCACTTGTGAATCTCAAAACTGCAAAGCATTCCCCSCCCCCCCCCCCCCCCGGTTTCGCCGGTCGATATATACCTGATCCACCGAACAGACGGTAGACGTATGAGCGTCGAGATTCGGTTAACGTCCAATTATCTCTGGTTTTTCGATTTCGGTGGCCGTGCCGATCGGGCCAGCTTCTCCCTGGTTCGCGATGGCGATCGAGCATCGCGTCGACCGCTGTGGCGCCGAAGTGACGGAAGTTGCCTTGCATCGACCCGCCCTCGGCCCAGGTGTGATCGTCGAACGTGCCGCGAGAGCGGCCACCAAACGCGCTTCTGCCATCTTGTCGTAAGAGCTATCGATGTCGTTCGCGGCGCAAAGCCGACGTCGGCTGTCGTCAGTCGGATCGCTCATCGCCGCGATATATGCCTCGGCTTCGTTCTTATAATGTTTTCGACAAATAACGCGGCCATGGGCTCCACCCCGACGATGGCCCCTGGCCAGTTGTTAGGCGCAAGGAAAATAGGCTGAGGTATTTCGACTTTAGCCTAGTCCCACCACCGTAAAATCAGTTGCCATCTTCTCGTCAGCGGAATTAACATACATTAACCGCAGTCTAGGTCTAGCAAGGAAATTTACCGCTCTGTTCCTTGGTTGCTGCGGCGAGGAGTCAACCCTCCTATGTCAGAGCGCTCTCGATTGTGATCCATATGCGGACATCGCGACTCGCCCAGCACACGACAAAAATTTCAAACATGCGTTCGTCTCGGCGGCACCGATCGAAATATGTCTTCTGACAAGCTCGTGATGGAATTAAGGCAAAATTACAGTTGCGGTCCGCTAAGCAAAAAGGGTCGCTTCGGTCCTAGGCGCCTACTCCCGTTATACCCAAGCCGGGAGCGAAAGTTCTGTCGCGGCGCCGGGGTCTTCTCCGACAAAACTAAGAATCAGATCAACCAAAAACTCGCCCTCAGCGGGCGTTTCAGAACCCATCGAGGCCAGTTCATGATTCTTGAGCGCGCGCTGTACCCAGCGGGATGGCCCGACATAGGCAAGCGGCCAATTGGAAAAGCGGCGCTTGATACAGGCTTGTTCACGCAAGTTTCGCACATTGGTGTGTAGCGGATCAGCGACAACGCGCGCGCGCATCTTCTTCACGCCGTTCGGCGTCCCCTCGAGCACGTGGACGAACGAGCCATCGCACAACAACAAAGCGCCCGTCAGCCCAAGGTCCCTATTATTCTTCCGCCATGTTTTCAGCATGCGGTCGAGGACCGCATAGTCGCGCGATTCCACCGCCGCGAATCTACAATCGCTGACATTGATGTTGAGGACCAGCTCGCGGTCTTCCAACGTCTTGCGCCGAGGCAGGCTCATACCTTTCCCGCCTCATCATGCGCAAGTGAGACCATGAAATCAACGATCTGGTCCTCGCGCAATACCAAGCCAGGCGCGGCTAAGGGAGATTCCGCAAAGCGCTTGCGTACCGCGGGTGCATCTCCAACAAATCCCATAGACCAATCAGGAAACTGGCGAGCAGGCACAGTGCGATTGACCAGCAATTCAACATCTTCGTGTCGCGGGTCGGCTGCAATACGATCAAAGGTCGACTGGACATCGCCTTCGTCACCCTCAAGTAATTGGACGAACCAGTCTTCGTTGAACAGCATGGCACCCGTAACGTTGACCGCAGGATTGCGTCGCCGCGCCGTCGCGAGGATGCTATCGACTTCTCCAAGATAGGACGAAACCGACCCGTTGAAGACGGGAACGCTGCGGTAAACGATTGTGTGAACGGCCATAATATCCCCCTCCGGATGAGGCAGAGATATGTACCGATTCGGCCATTAATAATTCGTGCGATGCTTCCAATTGATCAGCGGTTATCGGCAGGAAGTTTATGCACGTGGATCTAGGAGGGGTATGTAAAACCCTATAGGTGAACATTTGAACGGGTTACTCGTAAACGATTCCCGCCTAGACCGTCTCTAGGCTCAGGGCTCGCTGATCCGAGCCAGAAGATGACGGTGGCGGCGAGCGCGATGGCGGAGAAGAAGACGGTCGGGCATCGATCGTAGCGGGGGGCGATACGGGGCGACGTCGGTCGCGCCAGCGAACGGGCAGTCTAGGCCGGTCGCGGAATGGCAGGTTGCCGTCAAATAGCGAGGGTAACGATTATTGCGGGAGATGACGGCAACCCGAGGCGCAATTGCGATCGCGCCACGCGTGACGAGCGCTTCCTGTCGCTTGCCTCCTTTTTGCTGCCGGTTCACGCCCGCGTGCCATTGCGGCAGCGTGTGTCAGGGTCTGATGAACCGGTAGGCGAAGCGATCTGTCGCCCCCTTGATCGTGGGATCAAACACCCTGATCGCGTGGGCGTCCGCTTCGCTGGCGAGAAGGTCGCTCTGTGCGTCCAGCACGAAACCCGCCTCCAGCACTTCCTTGACGACCAACGCGGGGTCGATCCGATGCAGCGACGCGGTGTCGCGGCTGCCAGACTCGGCTTCGGCGGCGTGATCGATGATGACGTACCGACCGCCGGACTTCAGACTTGCGTAGACGGCCTGGTTGAAGGCGGTCGCCGTGGCGCCCTTGGCCTGGATCAGCGGGGTGTGGAGATCGTGATAGAATAAGTGCATCCACACGACATCGACCGACGGGGTCGCCTCCGCCAGCGCGACGACGTCGGCCGATACGGCCTCGACGTTCTCCCTGCCCGACTGCTGCGCGAGCGCGCGCATGAGGCCGACCGGATCGTTTTTGAAGTGCGCGACTTCGGCCGGAACGAAGCTATAGACGCGCCCTTCGGGTCCCACGACGTCGGAGAAAATGACGGTCCAGTCGCCAGTGCCGGGGTAGACGTCGATGGCGGTAGAGCCCGCCGTGATGGTCGCGAATCGGACCAATTCAAATTGCTTCGCTCGGTCGTACATCGGAATTTCCTAATCGTGGTAGGCGATAAACCACGAACCAGGGGGTCGATCTCCCGTTCCGCGGCGTACCGGCGCTTCTTATAAGGCTCGTAGAGCGGCCCCGCCGGCCGCGGCTGTCACGCCGGTGCCGGCCTGGAGGCTGACGCCAATGCCTGCGTGTCGACATATTCCCGGATGCTGGTCAGCTTGCCGCCGCGAACCGTGATGGCAAACACCCAGTCATCAGCGAAGGCCTTGTTCGTGGCTTTGACTTTCCCCATGGCAACGCCGACGACATAACCCGTTCGCCTTGGGCAAGATACTCCCGGGGTTCGGTCGATGTATCAAGGGACCGGGAGGCGGTTTCGAGCAGGTCGGTCAGGCCCGCATGCCCGTAGTACGTCCCGACCAGCGGCCAGTCTTGGCCCGGAATGATCCATTCGATATCGTCGGCCACCAAGGCCAGCAGAGCCTCCCTGTCGCCGCGGCCGATCGCGGCGAAGAAGTCTTTCACGGTTTCGACGTTCTGCTTGGTGTTCATGAGAGGCTCTCCAGTTAGCAGCTGTGGTCGGTCAGACCTGCGCCATGCCGCCATCAACGGCGAGATCGATCCCGGTGATGTACGAGCTTTCCTCCGAGGCGAGGAACAATACGGCGGAGGCCACTTCCTCGGCCCTGCCGCGTCGACCGAGTGGAACTTGCGAGGCGAAATGCGCTACAGCCTGTTCGACTTGCTCGGCGGTGAGCCCTACCTTATCGAGCGCCGGCGTTTCGATCGGGCCCGGGCTCATCGAATTCACCCGAATGTTCCGATCCTTTAGCTCGACAGTCCAGCCGCGCGCGAAGCTGCGCACCGCCGCCTTGGCAGCGGCATACGCGCTGAAAGCGGGATCGCCCCTGACGTTCGCGACCGAAGCGGTCAGGATGATCGAGCCGCCGTCCTTGAAGAGCCGAAGCGATTTCTGAACCGTGAAGAAGGTTCCCTTCGCGTTGAGGTCGAATGTCTTGTCGAAATGCTCTTCGGTCGCCGCTTCGAGCGGCGCAACTTCGCCCCAGCCGGCATTTGCGAAAAGCACGTCGATGTGACCATGCTTTTCCTTCACGATGGCATAGAGCCGGTCCAAATCATCAAGGCGGGTCACGTCGCCGGCCACCGTCGTGACGTTGCCCCCGATGGCGGCGGCAGCCTCCTTCAATTCTTTCTCGCGTCGTCCGGTGATGACGACGTCGGCGCCTTCCGCGACGAACCGCTTGGCCGTGGCCAACCCGATGCCGCTGTTTCCGCCGGTGATGACGGCGACCTTGCCTTCGAGCATTTTCATGTCTGCGATCCTTTGATGTGCCAGGGAAAGTCCCTGACCGCCTCCAGATGGGTCGGCATCGGTCGCTGCATCAGTCCGCAACTCCGCACATCGGTGGTGCGCGGATGCACCGTTAAGCGCAACTGGCATTGCCGCGGTAGGCGCAAGCCAGCGTACCGCGTGTTGAAATGATGTTGAACGCGCCACTATAGGTGCGATGATGCACCATGATCGACTGGGATGACGTTCGCTATTTCCTCGCCGTCGCCCGTGGTGGTTCGGTGCGCGCTGCCGCCCGGGGATTGGCGGTGAACCACGCAACGGTGCTGCGACGGATCTCTCACCTTGAGGAACGCCTCGGCGCCCAAATGTTCGAAAAGCTGCCCGCCGGCTATCGCCTGACGTCGGCAGGCGAGGACGTTCTCGAACTCGCGACCCAGATGGAAATTTCGTCGCACCAGCTCGAAACGCGCGTCCTGGGGCGCGATCAGAGCGTGCGCGGCCTGTTGCGCGTGACCTTGACGCCGATCCTCGCGACCCATTTGCTCATGCCCGATTTTGCCGATTTCGCGCGCCTTTATCCTGATATCGAGATGGAGATCCTGTCGTCCGGCGAGTTGGCGAATCTCACCAATCGGGAAGCGGACGTCGCGATCCGCGTCGTCTACGACCGCAGCACGCTGCCCCTCAATCTACATGGACTGAAGGGGCCGGAGGTATTCGGCGGCGTTTACGTGTCGCGCGATCGGCTCGCCGAATGGCAATCCGGCGCGAGCGAACCGCTGCGGTGGATCGTCATCGCGAACCACGGCGTGCCGGATTGGGCGAACGAGGGCGCGGTGCGGACAACCGGGGTGCCGTTCAAGGTCACGGATGCTGCGGCGGAGATCGCTGCTGTCCGTCAGGGGCTCGGAATTGCGGCGTTGCCATGCTTCGTAGGCGATGCCGACCCGGATTTGCGAAGAGTGCCGGGCGCCAACCTTCATAAGTACGGGACGCTCTGGATCCTGACTCAGGGCGAAACGCGCAAGACCAAACGCGTTCGGCTCTTCACCGAGTTCGTATCCAAAAGGGTCGCGGCGTACGGGCATCGTCTTGTCGGCCAGTGACTGACGGACGATCACTCGGACCGTCAGGTACGAACGGATACTGGATCGGCGGCGCGCCCTATATGATCAGTTAGGGCCGCTGCGAACGGCAAGCATTGGGCGCAGCGCTCGGCATCTCGACCGGCTGCTATTGTGGGCGTTGCTGACCGCCAGATATGTGGCAGCAAGGACTCAAAAACGATCGTTCACGACGTCTTTTCCTTCCCCCAAAACCAGCCGTTCATTCACGTTACGACTTGGCTGGGGCTGGGCTTTGGTTGGCTAGCAGATTTCAACCCGTGGAGTTTGCTGCGCGCATGCGCAGGCCGGCTTTGGACGTCTTGGGCGTGCCGCTGCGGCCCTAACGGGCCGAGGCGAGGTCTCGACATTCTTCGCAGCAGCCGAGCGCGAGGCTGCAGCCTAACTCAATATTTCACCTTCACCGTACCACCGAAGGTGCGTGGGCTGCCGGGATAGCCCTGCACGATCCCGGTCGATTTGGTCAGGCCGAGCAGATTGATGAAATAGGTCTTGTTGAACAGATTCTCCGACCAGATCTGCAGGTCGAACCGGCCGTGGTCGAGCTGCAACCCGACACGCGCGCTGACCAATGCATAAGGCCTGATCTCTGCGGTCGGATCGAGCGTGATCGTCGTGTTCTGCTTGCTCCGCCAGTTCACGTCTACCAGGCCATAACCGACCATGTCGTCGCCAATCGCATGGCTATAGTCGGTGGTGAGGTCGGCGGTCCATTTCGGCGCCCACGCGACTTGACGGCCGGTCAAGTCGCACACCGTCGCGGTCGTTGTCGCCGGGCAGGTCGAATTGCGGAACGACGAATAATAGGCGTGATTGTATGCGCCGAAGCCCTTCATGTGGAGGCCCTTGAACAGGAACAGCTCGCCCTCCAGCTCGACGCCGTCCGAGGTCAGCGACCCGACATTGGCGAGGAACTTCGCCGCGGTGTTGCCGACCCCGACCGACTCGTTTGCCTGATAGTTGCGCACCTTGGTGTGGAAGCCCGTGAGGTTGAGCAGCAAATGTCGGTCGAACCATTCGCTCTTGAGGCCGATCTCGAAATTGTCGGTCGTTTCACCCTTCACCTGCTGGCCCGCGCCGTACAGCGTGACCGCGCGCAGCACGCTCGCATCGGGGTTCGAGGCATTGACCGGCAACAGATTGAAGCCCGCCGATTTGTTTCCGCGCGCATATTTGGCGTAGAGCATCGCGGCCGGCGTGACCTTGTAGCTCACGCTCGCCTCGCCCGACAGCGAGCGATCGTTGAGACGATCGTCGACGTGACCGAGCTGGGCGTTGGCGCCCGACGGCGACAGCGCGTTGATCTGCGCGGTACTGAAACCGCCGAGGTTCGAGCTCACCACGCCGTCATAGACTTCGGTACGATGCTCCCAGGTGTAGCGCAGGCCACCGTCGATCGCGAGACGGCGCGCCGCGTCGGGATGCCAGGTGGCGTTGGCGAATGCCGCCTCGGTATCGGTGTGGAAGGTCGCGAGCGACGCGAAGCCCAGCCCCGCCAACCGCGCGGCATAGGCGCCCTGCGCCCAGGTCCGTCCGCCGACCGCCGGGAATAGCGTCGCCGACGGGTTCGCCGCCCAGATGTTATACTGGTCGCCGAAGCGGATGCGCGAATCGACCTGCAGCTTCTGGCGCGACAGGAAGCCTCCGACGGTCAGCTCGAGCGGCTTGTTGCGCGCCGTCGCAAAACGGAGTTCCTGCGAGAGTTGATGCTCGTCGTTGCACGAGCCGTAATCGGGGATCGCGTTGAGCTGGGTGTAGTCGTTGTCGTTGTTGGTGAAGCATTTCCAATGCTCGAATGCGGTGATCGAGGTCAGCGTGCTGCCGCCCAGCGTCCAGTTGACCTCGCCACTCACCGCGCGCGTGTCGGTCACGGCGTTGAGCGCGCCGTCGATGTTGATCTGGCGGTCGCGCGCGTTGCTGGTGGTCAGCGTATAGCCCGCCGCCGCCATCCGCGCTTTCAGCAGCGTCGGATCAAAGACCTGCAGGATCACCGGCGAGATCGTTGGGAAGGCCTGGTGGTTGTACGTGCCGATCAGGCGCACCGAGAGATTTTCGGTTGGCGTGGCGAGCAGCTGCGCGCGGACGCCCTGCCCCTGCCGCGCGTTCTGATAGCCGTTGTTGTAGAGGTTGCGGTAATTGCCGTCGGTCTGGCTGTAATAGCCCGAGAGGCGCAGCGCGAGCTTGTCGGGGATCAGCGCGCCGGTGGCGCCGCCCTTGACCTCCTTATAGCCCTGGTTGCCGACGGTCGCCTCGGCATTGGCGGCGAAATCGAAGCTCGGCTTGAGCGTGTTGATGATCACCGCGCCGGCCGTCGTGTTCTTGCCGAACAGCGTGCCCTGCGGCCCGCGCAGCAGCTCGACATCGGCGAGATCGGTGAAGTCAGTCGAGACCATGCCCTGGCGGCCGGTATAGACGCCGTCGACGAAGATGCCGACCGAGCCGTCGATCCCGTCGGTGTTGAAGCCGTTGTTGCCGATGCCGCGCACGCCGAGATTAAGCTGCTTCGGATTGGTCAGATAGACCGAGAAAGCCGGGAACTTGGTCTGAAAATCGGTGAAGTTTACGAGGTTCTGGCGGCTCAGCTCGGCAGGCGTGATGACGGTGATCGGGATCGGCACCGACTGGACATTCTCCGAACGTTTCCGCGCGACAACCGTGATGTCGGCAAGCTGGTCGGGGCCGGCGGCGTCGCTGTCGGCGCCCTGCGCGGCGACCGGCGCTACGGTTGCGGTTTCCTGCGCCGAAGCGATGCCCGATAGGGCGGTCGTCGCCAACAGCGCGGCGCCCACCAGCCGGGTTGGCTGGCGCAGAATTTCGAATGTCATAATCGGTCCCTTTGGTGTCGCGCGCGTTGCGGATCTGTGCCCGCCCTTCTCGCTTCGCTGCCCCTAGGGAGGCGTTGCGTCAGTCTCGCGTCGTCTGCGTTTCAATACCGTTACAGCTTTGTCTTTCAACGGTAACCTGGATGGCGGATAGCCGGATCGTCGCGCCCCGCTTTCACGTCAGGCTTTGCATGTTCCATCCCACACGTCGCGGCTTGCTCAAGACCTCGCTGCTGACCCCGGCGCTGCTAACCATGTCGGCGCGCGCCACGGTGCTGACGACCGGCGACTATCCCTTCACGCTCGGCGTTGCATCTGGCGAACCGTGGCCCGACGGCATGGTCCTGTGGACGCGCCTCGCACCGCGCCCGCTCGAGCCGCACGGCGGGATGCCGCCCAAGCGCGTAGCGGTACGCTGGGATGTTGCGGAAGACGAACGCTTCACCCGCATCGCCCGCTCGGGCACCGCCTTCGCAGATCCTGCCGCGGCGCACTCGGTGCATGTCGAGGTCAGCGGCCTGCGCCCCGGCCGTCGCTATTTCTACCGCTTCATCGCGGGCGGCGAGTCGAGCCCAGGCGGTCGCACGAGAACCGCGCCCGCGCGCGACGCAGACGTCGCAGCGTTGCGCTTCTGTTTCGGATCGTGCCAGAAATATGAATCGGGGCATTACGCCGCGTGGACGCATGTCGTCGCCGCCGACCCCGACCTCATCGTCTTCCTCGGCGACTATATCTACGAGACTCCGCCGACCGACGACGGCGTGCGACGCCACGTCAATCCCGAACCGTTCGACCTGGCGGGCTATCGCCTGCGCTACGCCAGCTACAAGCTCGATCCGCTGCTGCAGGCAGCGCACGCGACCGCGCCCTGGATCTCGACCTGGGACGATCACGAAGTCGCCAATGATTATGCGGGTGGGCTCGACGAGAAGAACGGCGATCCCGTCGCCTTCCTGCGCCGCCGCGCCGCGGCCTATCAGGCCTATTGGGAGCATCTCCCGCTGCGCGCCGCAGCGCATCCGTCTGGGCCGAGCGCGCGGTTGTACCACACGCTCGACTGGGGCGGGCTCGCGCAGTTCCAGATCATCGACGACCGGCAATATCGTGGCGCGCGGGCGTGCCAGCCGCCTGGGCTGCTGCCCGCACACCAACAATATCTGGTCAACGTGCTCGACTGCCCGGATCGCCATGATCCGGCGCGAACGATGCTTGGTGCGGCGCAGGAGCCTTGGCTGCTCGAACAGCTGGGCACGACGCGCGCGCGCTGGAACCTGCTCGCGCAGCAGACGCTGATGGCCCCGTTCGCGCAGATCGACGACAAACATCCCGAGCGCGGTCTCGCGCTTCATGCCGCCGACCGCTGGGAAGGCTATCCCGCCGCGCGCGACCGGATCTTCCGGCGCTGGGCGGAGGCGAAGACGCCCAATCCGATCGTGCTGAGCGGCGACATCCACGCCTTTGCGGCCGCCGACATCCGCCATCCCGATCGGCCCGCGGACGCACCGATCGCCGTCGAATTCGTCGGCGGGTCTATCACGTCGCTCTATCATCACGCTCAGTTCCGCGAGGAAGCGCAGCGCAACCAAGGCTTCCGCTATGCCGAGAACGAGGTGCGCGGCTTCGGAAAGGTCGAATTGACGCGGGACAGCGCGGCGGTCCAGTTCCGCGGCTTGGCCGACGCGCTTGATCCGTCGTCGAACGTGTCGACCATCGCACACTTCGAGGTTGAGGCCGGACGAGCCGGTATCGTGTGATGTCAGACGCGGAGGATGCTGATCTAGCGCTTTTAAAGTCCCAAGGTACAACCCTTGGAAATCCCCAATCATAACAAGGCCCAGCATTAGCGTTTCAATCTCGCGCCCGGAGGCCGTGCCCGAGCCGCCAACATGCGATAGCAGGCGGTTGTCCGCGGAGACATCAGAACTCGCTTCGTTGCCGATCATGGAAATGACTTGGGATCGAACATCCTGAGGTGGACGCCCGTGCGGCGATGCGTGGCCTCCCCAATAAGTTCAGTGCGTCGTGCAGCTATTACAAGCCTCTCACGATGGAGACGAGTTGGCCCGCCGATCCGCCAGAGATGCCGTACCAGACCGTGCCATTCTATACGCTGGCACAGGCGGGCGGCTGCTTGTGGGTGGCTGGCGGAGACGGGCTTTACGTGATCGCGGCGGCTCGTCCGATTACATTGAGAAAGATGCCGCCGTTTAAGCAGATCGATGGCGTCGACATCAGCTTTGGGATGCCTGGGCTCGCGGTAGTACGCACCGACATCGATGCTCCTGTCTCACTTGGCGGCGGGGCCCCGCTCCTTGTCGCCCGTTGATACGCCTTAATCTGCAACGCTGCCTCACGTTGACCCACAAGGCGAGATTGGCGCGACCATCAAGGCAACAAGCTTCTGCCGTTCGTCCATCGCGCCGCTAAAAACGCTTTCAAGGTGTCCGACGTGAATGTCGAACGGCTAACTCACTGTGGACAGACAGGCCGCTTTCAACCGTCAATTCATCGAACCCGAGGCCTAGTGTCGAGACGAACTATTATTTGCGACTTCATCGATCGCAGCGACGACAGCATCGAGATTTGTGACGTAGAGATCATGATCTCCGTCAATGATGCGGAGACTCCCTCGCACGCCCGCGTCCGCCGCCGCGCGCGATGCAGCAACATAGGCTGGGTAAAGAGGCCCACATGCGCCCGCTCCAGGGCACTGGTAGCGCTCCGTCGAGATCATGATGATGTGAGGGATCTCCGGCGGGCCTTCAACCTCGATGGCGCGGCTCACGTCGTTCACGTCGATATGTTCGTTGTTGCCGCCAAACGCCCAGGCATCATCCTCCCCCCGCTGTGCGGGTGTCTCCAATCGACGTACATACCTACCCCACTCGGCCGACGTGCCGGGCTGGTTGCTCGTCACGTACCCGGCGACACGATGCGAAGCTGCGTACGACCGCACCAGCAAGCCGCCCATCGAGCTGCCAAACAGAATGAACGGGCCTTTCTCGTTTGCGGCGGTAAGGGCGTCGAATGCGTCGCTCATCAGATCGGAAGCTCTACGGGGTATGGAAGCCACGGAGCTGTTCCCGACATTTCGCCGATCGTACTCGCACACGCGGTAGCGGGTCGACAACGCCGCGAAGAGAGCAGCCATGTGCGTACGACGACCACCGTCTCCGGGTTCGAGCAAAATGGTGAACTTGCCCCTGCCGTCGCAGCGCATGGCGATGGCGCGGTTGCCAGAAAGCCTGACCACTTGGTCCCGCGGCTTCGCCGACGTGCTTTCCACTGAACTCGACAGGCTTGCGGCCAGCCACAGTACAAGCCCGAGAGCGCGGAATAACATCATTCCTGTAGGCTGACCGAGTGTTGACGATCGAGCAAGTACGGCTTTTCTTGTCTTCGCGCATTTCTGACTGCGGGTGATCAATGCTAAGCGCGAGCGCATGACCAACGACTTTCTCCCGGAGCTGCCGGCCGATGCGTTCGACAAGCAAGATGCGGGCGATGATCTCGCCTTCTACGCGCCGGCGCGACTGGTCACCCACATCGATGCGGGCGCCATCGCAGCGCTGACCGGCTTCTACCGCGCCGCGCTCCCCGACGGCGGCCGCGTTCTCGATCTGATGTCGAGCTGGATCAGCCATCTGCCCGAAGATCGCGAGTATGCCGAAGTCGTCGGCCACGGCATGAACGCCGACGAGCTCGCCGCCAACACACGCTTGGGCCGCTGGTTCCTACATGACTTCAACCGCAACCCGACGCTGCCGCTCGATGACAACACCTTCGATGCTGCGTTGTGCTGCGTCGGTGCTCAATATCTGCAACGGCCGGTAGCGGTGTTCGCCGAAGTCCGCCGCGTGATGGTCGCGGGCGCGCCTTTCGTGGTCAGCTTCTCGAACCGCTGCTTTCCGACGAAAGCAGTGGCAATCTGGCGCTCACTCGATGCCAATGGGCACGCGGCATTGGTCCGGCTCTATCTGCAGCGTGCCGGCTTTGCTAAGGTTGCATTCGAGGTCTTAGCTAATGGGAGTGCAAGCGACCCGCTCATAGCGGTAATTGGCCGCGCTTAATTGATTATCTTAGCTGTCCGGCTCGGCTGCCACCGACTTAATCTTTAGGGCTTTGACCCAATCCGGGCCCTACGAGCCCACTCGCCGGTTCCGAAACTGGCCGCTGGTTCATCTAACGAAACTGCGGTTTCGATGGACGTCATTGCGGTCGTTAAATGGCGCTCAGCGATAGAGACCGGGCCTGCTGCTTTGATACTCGCTCGGCTAGATTGGAGACGCGCAGGCGAAGTTGACGAACGCGTCTAGCAGCCCCGCTTTCGAGATTCCTGCCAAAGTGTTTTGGGCTGGACAGGATGCTCCGCCTCCAGTGCAGCCTTTGCCTCCCGGATTGAGAGTAACGACCCGCTGTCGTTCACGCCGCGTGATAGACGGCATAAAATTTTCCTCGATGCCGTCGAGGTCGGCGGGATGTAGATGTCTCAAACTACGTCCAGGGCAAACTGAGTCTGCTCTATGGGCGAAGGTCTGATAGACCGGTGAGGTCATCCCCTGAAAATCGAGACGACTGGGTTGCGTCGCGAGAATACCCGCAAGTACGACGGCACGCAGCAGCATAGGGACCCCGAGGGCGGCAGTTAACATTACCGCTAATCCCCTCGAGGAATAACTGCAATCGAACGCTAACCTAACCGAAGCGAGCCGGTCGACAGCATGCGGACGACCCGGCCGCACCGAGTCCGACGGGACCCAACAAGCGACAATCACAGGTCGTTTCCTCCCCCTCAAATAAGCTGCTTATGCATCCTTCGGCATTGGCCGTGCTGGCGCGACAGCTTGGACGTCCCACGGCGCTGCCCGGTCGAGAGCGACGGGAGAATTGCGAACTCGCATGTAATTCAATGAGGCGGATAGAATTCAGATATTCGTCACCCCCACGTCATTCGACCAGAAGCACTTTCGCTCAATGGTAATTTTCCTTGCAGCATTCCTCGCAACCACTGCTGCCGATCCGGTCGGTGAAACGCGCGTGCAGAACGAAGCCAAGGCTCTGGCGCAGCATGACCGCCTCGATGTGAACCACGACGGCTTTGTGACCTATGCCGAGATGCTCGCTGCCACCTTGGCCATGATCATGCCGAAAGCGCAGATCACAGAGCAACTGCCGAACGATCGCATGGCACATGCCGAGTTCGATCGGGCTGACGGCAATCACGACGGGCGAATATCGGCAGATGAAGCGGTCGCTGGTGCAAATATGATTTTTGACAAGGGCGACACGGATCATAACGGCCTCCTTACTCCGCAGGAACGCGGCGCCTACATGGCGCGCTGGCTTGCTGCCCTTCAGCGCGAAATCTCAGCGTGGAAGCCACTGCCCTGCCAGCCCGGTGCGGCTTGTTCCACAGCGCGCCATAGTAGCGGGAGTGGGCTAAAAAGAGACGAGTAGTGGTTGACCCATTTGGCACATGGATGACTGCCCCGTTCCAAGGATCGCAGGATGGTTCGACAAAAAACTGCGTCATTTTGAGGTGCCTTGCCTTCAGCGGATTGCTTGCAGCGTCTCACTCGGCCGCCCAATCCCAATCGGCATCAGTCCAGGTTCCGATCCACGAGGTCGATCTGTCCGATGGGACGCGGCGATACGTGGTGACGATCGAAATCGATGGACACCCCATCGATGCCGGCCTCGATACGGGCTCGGTGGGGTTGCGCGTGCTTCCAGGCATTGTCGACACTGCGGTGACGAAGACCGTGGGACCGGTACAGCGATATAGCTACGGCGCCGGCACCGCTCTTGAAGGACCAGTGGTGCGAACAGCGTTATCCGTTGGGGGGCTGCAGAACGGTGGCCGTTGGCAGATCATTCGTAAGATCGGATGTAGCGTTGCACGTCCGGATTGCCCTGCTTCCCACGTTGATCCACGCAAGTTCGGTATCCAAGGCAATGGCCTTGCAGGCGAAGGGTTTCGCGCGATCCTCGGTGTTGGCTTGGCAAACGCCGACTTGCCCAATCCATTTCAAGAGATCGGCGCTCATCGCTGGATTATCGAACTTCCAAGGCCCGGCGAAATGGATAGCGGGCGCTTGATCCTGAACCCAAGCGACGAACAGGTTGCCGGGTTCACACCGCTAATGCTCGTGGATCCGCATCGAACGCGCGCGAACGATGCAGTGCGAGCATGTTTGCAGCACGATGTTGGAAAACCCATTTGTGCGCCGACACTGATCGACAGCGGGGCTCCAGGGGTCGAACTCGTCAATCATAGCGCTGATCGCGGCTGGGCCGAGGGCACGACTGGGCGCCTAACTTTTGGTGATGTCGCTAACGCAGAGGCATTGGGGGTCCGCTTCATCGTCGGACGCAGGGCGCAAGCGTCTCGGTTCAGTTCTGTCACCGATCCGCGGGTAGAAGGGGTGCGGATTCGGTCGGGCCTGCTCACCTATTTCGCCTATGACGTGCTTTATGATGCCAATCACGGCATAATCGCAGTCAAGGCGCGTCCAGCGTATCGAGATGGAGTTATCGCGGTTGGTGGCGGTGACCCAAATTGACCCATAAGCCGCCGCTCCCGGCTGCATTTCCGGCCCTCGACTTCAGACACCTATTCATCAGTCGCGCATGTCGGTCTCTTCGACGAGCAGGCGCCGGCGCAGTTCGGCCCGAATCGAACTGCTCGCAGCATCGAGAGGGAACCATCGAGTACCCCTGCCAACGTAGGTACCGATTGTGTATCGGGTGGGTATGCAGATGACCTTATCCCCCTCCCGATCCCGGTGCGAAGCGGCCGACAGCATGTCGTCTCGGAACGGTTAAATGGCGCTCGGCGTCAGACAGGGTCGTGGGGGTGTTCCGCCCCGGCCCACCAGCTGGCGCGAGCGGCTCGGCGCGCTACGCAACCTGCCACCGTTCCTCGCCATGGTGTGGGACAGCAGTTGGCAGCTCACCGCCACGACCGTCGCCATACGGCTGGTGCGTGCGTTGCTTCCGGTGGCGACGCTATTTGTCGGCAAGCTCATCATCGACGAGGTCGTGCACTTAAGTCACCTGGCGGTTCGCCCGGTCAGTCTCGCGGGTTGGCTCGGCTCCGGTCTGCTCGGCCGGCTGGAGGTGCTGCTACTGGTCGAGTTCGCTCTCGCGGTCGCCTCCGATCTCCTCGGCCGGGCCGTCTCGCTGGTCGACGGGCTGCTCTCCGACCGTGTTAGCAACGACGCGAGCGTACGGCTGATGGAGCACGCCGCCACCCTCGATCTCGCCGACTTTGAAGACGCGGCCTTCCAGGACCGCATGGATCGCGCGCGCATGCAGGCGAGCGGGCGCATGTCGCTAATGGGGCAGCTGTTCGGACAGGTACAAGACATCGTCACGGTATTGAGCTTCGCCGCCGGCCTGGTCGTCTATGCGCCGTGGCTAATCGTCCTGCTGGCCATCGCCCTAGTGCCCTCGTTCCTCGGCGAGGCGCACTTCAACGCGCTAAGTTACGCGCTCAGCTACGTGCGCACGCCGCAGCGACGCGAACTCGATTATGTCCGGCAGGTCGCCGCAAGTGCGGACACAGCCAAGGAAGTCAAGATCTTCGGCCTCAGCCCGTTCCTGATCGACCGGTACCACACCATCTCACGCGACACCTACGACGCGAGCAGACGGTTGGCGCTGCGCCGAGCAGTCTGGGGCTCCGGCTTTGCAGCACTCGGCACGATCGCCTATTACGCCGCCTACGCCTACATCGCCTGGCGCGCGGTGACCGGGTCAATCACCATCGGCGACCTCACCTTCCTTGCCGCCTCGTTCCTGCGGCTCCGTGGGCTACTGGAAGCCTTGCTCACCGGCTTTTCCTCGACCGCTGGGCAGGCATTGTACATCGACGACCTGTTCTCCTTCTTCCGGACGGAGCCGGGCATCCGCTCGCCCGCGGGAGCGCTGCCGTTCCCGGATCCGGTCCGGCAAGGCTTCGTCTTCGAGGATGTGGGATTCCGCTATGCAGGTGCCGAACGATGGGCGGTGCGGCATCTGTCGTTCACGTTAGCTCCGGGAGAGGTGCTGGCCTTGGTCGGCGAGAACGGGGCTGGCAAGACCACTCTCGTGAAGCTGCTCTCGCGACTCTACGATCCTGTAGAGGGCCGCGTCCTGCTCGATGGACGCGACCTCCGCGACTACGACATCGACGGCTTGCGCGCCGCGATTGGCGTGATCTTCCAGGACTTCGTACGGTATAATCTGCCCGCCGCCGACAACATCGCGGTCGGCCGCATCGAAGCGCGTGGCAATCGCGAGCGGATCGAGGCTGCGGCATCCGCCGCGCTCGCGGACGGTGTGGTTGCCAACCTGCCGAACGGCTATGACCAGATGATCGGCAAGCGGTTCCAGGGCGGCGTCGACCTGTCGGGAGGCGAGTGGCAGAAGATGGCGATCGCCCGCGCCTACATGCGCGACGCCCAGGTATTGATTCTTGACGAGCCCACGGCGGCGCTCGATGCGAGAGCGGAGTATGAGGTGTTCCAACGGTTCCGTGAGTTGAGCACCGGACGCTCGGCCGTGCTGATCTCTCACCGCTTCTCGAGCGTGCGAATGGCAGATCGGATACTTGTCCTCAGCAACGGTAGTGTGGAGGCATCCGGGACCCATGGTGATCTGCTCGCTGCCGGCGGCCGCTATGCCGAGTTGTTCGAACTCCAGGCCGCCGGCTATCGGTGACGGGCACCTTTCCGGATTACATCACCGGGCAATCCGCGTTGGCGGCAACTTGAACCTTATGCGCTGAATGCAGCCGCGGCGGCCTGTGTCATTCTCCGTCACGCGGGCGTTCGAAATTGCGTTGCGCGCGACATTGCCGAACGTTTCGTCCGGCTCCGACAGCAGAACCTTCACGTTTCCAACTGCGCCCCAAGGCGCCGTATCGTAACCGACCACGGCCACACCTTCGATATGGCGTCGGGAGAACGGTTTTGGATATGCGCTCCCATTCAGCAGGCCAGAAATCGATTTAGGATCGACCGCACAACTGGGCTGGTCGCTCATGTCGGCCGGTGCATCTGAAGGAAGCTCCGGCGCTGCGTGATTGGAATTATCGGTTCGATAGAAGTGGTAGGTGCAACCGCGATAGCCTGGCCCCGGTGCATAGCGGTTCGCGAGCAAGGCATGGAGGCCTGCGGTATCGAGGGCTGTGTCGCCAGACGAACCAAGAGCCCGAGCACGACTTGGCTTGCCGCTCGTATCAACGTCGAAGGCGAAGAACACCCAAGCCGAACCACCAACGATAGACGGCAGCTTTTCGAACGCTGGCAGATTCAGCCGGCGGTACTGACCAGGCTGGGTTGGGCAGGTTGAATCTGCGGGACGGACCCGCTCAAAGAGCCCTGCTGGCGTTCCCGTAACCTCTGGTCGGCTGGCCAGCTCGTAGAGGTCCGACATAGCGGCAGTCTCAATCGGGCGGAAAGATGCTTTGTAACGGACCGAGCACGCGGCATGCGGCGCGCTAGCCGGGAAGTGCGATACAGCAAGTGCGGGCGCGAGATCGCTCGTGTCGAAATAGTAGTTCGAAAGCGATCTGACATGCTGCCGGATTGTGCGAACGCGCCCTTGCGCATCGATTGCGAACGAGAACCCGTACGTTGGTGGAGGCGCAACGTCCGAGGAAGAGGCGTAGCGCGTCCATACAACCGACAGAGGGCGGACGAGACCGGTCGACTGTACCGATCCGTCGGCGCAGGACACCGCGTCTGGTGTGAAGGATACGATCTCTGTGCGAGAGGTCATAGACGAGGGCACAGGCGCGGGGACGCTGAGTGAGGTGAACGACGTGATGAGCATTGGCAGGATCTCCAACAGCATGATTCGAACTTAGCGGTTATAAATCAGCGCTTAGCGCCTGCATCGAGGGGTCTGGATAGCCGAAGGTGATCCCTGACGGAAAGGTGACTTTCGTCCAATGATGGCTGCATTGCCTTCGTTCAGTTCACTATCGATCTCGGTCGCGTTCCCGCGCGTTGGAGCCCGAGAGACTGCTGGTGAAGAAAGTCGATTTAGATCCAAACCGATGCGGCAGAGACCAGCATTGAGCGTACCGCCAATACGAACATATCTGGCGATGCCCAAATGACCCACAAAGCGACATTCGCAGGTCGTTCTCAATATCCCAATGTCAGACATTTGTTCATCTCGACAAAATGTCCTGTTTCGGGCGGCCATTGCGGAATCTGATCGTCGAGGACGTCCGGTACGACGCGCGGCTCAAGAAGGCTAAGGATTTGCGGCGCGCAGGTAACGCGATTTGGATAATGCCTGAGTGCCACCTCATCGAGCAGCTCGCCTCGCCCCGCGGCACGCGGCGGCTAACACTGGGTACCTCGACAGCGGCCGGCGGGCCCACCACATTGGCTCCATGATGAGCAGCTATTCCAAGACCGACGAAGCCGTCGCCGCGCTGACACCAGAGCAGTTCCGCGTCACTCAGAGGAACGGGACAGAGCGCCCCGGCACTGGCCCACTGCTGAAGAACAAGCAGGCGGGCATCTATGTCGACATCGTATCCGGCGAGCCGCTGTTCGCCAGCACCAATAAGTACGAGTCCGGCTGCGGATGGCCGAGCTTCACCAAGCCCATCGACGCCGGATACCTTAAGGCGAAGCGGGACTGGTCGATGCTCATCCCGCGCACAGAGGTGCGCTCTGCGCATGGCGACAGCCATCTCGGCCACGTTTTCAGGGATGGCCCGCGCGATCGCGGCGGCCTGCGCTATTGTATCAACTCGGCCGCGCTGCGCTTCGTGCCGCGCGCCGATATGGCCGCGCAGGGCTATGGCGCCTATCTCGACCAGATCGAGGAACCGCCTGCGGCGACGCAGCGGGCCGTGCTGGCCGGCGGCTGCTTCTGGGGCATGCAGGACCTGATCCGGAGGCTGCCGGGCGTCGTCTCGACCCGTGTCGGCTATTCGGGTGGCGAAGTGCCGAACGCGACCTATCGCAACCATGGCAACCACGCCGAGGCTATCGAGATCGTCTTCGATCCCGCCAGGACGGACTTCCGCACCCTCCTCGAGCTCTTCTTTCAGATCCACGACCCGACAACGGTCAATCGGCAGGGGAACGACCGCGGCGCGAGCTACCGTTCGGCCATCTTCTTCACCGATGACGCGCAGAAGGTGGAGGCCGAAGACACCATCGCCGACGTCGAGGCCTCCGGTCTTTGGCCCGGCAAAGTCGTCACCGAGCTTTCCCGGGCAGGCGACTTCTGGGAGGCCGAACCGGAGCATCAAGACTATCTGCAGCGAAGGCCGAACGGATACACGTGCCACTTCGTCCGACCGAACTGGAAGCTGCCAAGACATGCGCCCGAGACCGGGAGCAAGCCTGTCGCGGTCTGACCGAAACGCATGGCGGCCAGGCTGATGCGCTCACGGTCGGCCTATCTGATCAGCCGGGCGACGCCGATGACGCCGGTCACCATGATCTGGACTCCGACGCACAGGAGAAGAAAGGCGACCAGCCTTGACATCACGCGAGCACCGCCCTTGCCAAGAACGGCGTGAACACGGTCCGACCACCTGTAACAGACCCAGATTGCAAGCGCGATGCACGCCGCCGCCGCACTGACGCCGCCGAAAAATCCAATCGTACTGGGGCCGCTGGCGGGCCGCTGCGAAGCGAGAGCGATGGCAACCGCGATCGTCCCAGGTCCCGTCGTGAGCGGCATCGTCAGTGGAAAGAAGGCGACGTCGTCCGCGTCCTGCGCGGGCTCGGCCGCGCTCGCCTTGCGGTCCTCATGTACTTCCGGCTCCATCAGCAGGCCCCAGGCTCGCACCGCGACGACGAGTCCGCCGGCGATCCGCAACGCGCCCAGGCTTACGCCGAAGAAGTTGAGCACATAGCTGCCCAGCCACAGCGACACGAGCAGGACCAGCAGCGCATAGAAGGCGATCTTGTTCGCGAGGCGCCGTCGCTCGGCGATCGACCGACCACCCATGACCCCGTCGAAGATCAGCGCGCCGCCGATCGGATTGACGATGGAGAAAAGTGCCGGAAAGGCGAGCAGGAAGGCTCCGACGAGGCTATCGACGGGCAGCGGATTCAATTCCATCTCATCCCCAACCGTAATCGTAAGCGTGCCCGTACGTGCATTCGGATCGCCCATGTACTTCTGCAAGCCACTTGACCCAGTCGAGGTCGTTCGGGCCGCTTCACCCGCGCTCCATCTTCGGGCGCTCGCCCATTTGGACTAAGCCGGATCGTCATCGAGCGTCGCGACCCCCATCAGCGGATGCATTACGAAGGTCCACCCGTCGCCGCCGACAATCATAAGGCGCAATGATTGGCGATCTGCGGTGCCGAGCAGCGATGCCGCTCCTGACGAAGCAGGCAATGTGACCGTCCTGCCGTCCTGGAGAATGCCGGTTGCCCAGCCACGCCGTCCATCGCGGATCTCATCGGCAAGGCGCTCCAGCGCCGTCTCAAGCGCAGTTCGCGCACGAGGTCCGGTAACCCACGCGTGTCCACCCGCCCCCAATTCCGGAGGTGTTACGATGGCCTGGCGGAGGACTTGAGACGGCTGTTTGACCAGACGGTGGGATCTTTCCTTCAGGTGGTCGAGAGGACGCACACCCTCCATACTCATCATGCGTGCAAACTCATCCATCGTAATTCCCTTGGTGGCAGCGCCCGGAGCACGTGGGTTCGACCACTGGTTCCTAAACGGATGCAAGGATAGTTTGCGCCCTGAGACTATGAAAGGAATGCCGTCCATTAGGCGAGAAGACAAGATCAACCACACCGCGCACGGCGTCCCGATCGCTACGTCGGACGTCCGCCTCGCGCTCCGGGTGATATACCCGTTCTTGCGCAAGCAGACGGATCTGCGGGCATATTGGGACGTCGCATCGATCCCGCGCGATCGTCCGTGGGAGGGCTGTCACAATGCGTATAGCGGGATCGTCGCGGCGCTCCTGGAGAAGGATTGCGCTGTCGACGCCGAGCTTCGCTGAAGCGGTTCGGGCTTACTGCCTGGGCGAATACGCGATCGCCCGCATCTTGTTGATAAGGTCCGCCCAGTGATGGTCGGTGTCGTCCTCGCTGGAGGATTTCAATCCTTCTATGGCTCGACGTAGCCACATCTCTCCATGCAGATCCATAAACGCCGCGGCTTGCATCCAGCGGAGCGCGTCTAAATCCTCAGCGAATTGTTCGTCGGCCATTATGGGTCCTAAATATCGAGCCCGCGGCGCTCGATCGCGCACGGTGACGCCCGCAAATGGGCGATTTGATTGTAATCTTGGGCGATTTAGCGCGCTGGCCGGCCTGCCTTCCGCTTCCGCGGTCTTAAACACTGCGTCAATTTGACTTCCACACCCGATCGGCGGGGTGCATTTCCCTCCAAGGAGGGCCGCACCTCACGAGCGGCACTTTGCAGCTGTAATCAATGCAGATCCGTTACATACCCCAAAACGCTGACAATGCGAAAATGATGTTAGACCGTGTTTGTTGCGTCAAAGCGTCGTTAACGGAGGGCATGTGGGTGTGGCCCAACTAGACACCGTAACCTCGCTTCCGCGACTTGACAGGCGACGCAACGTCTTGGCTTGGTCGAGCTTTTATGATTGCGATCGCGGCGTTGGCCTCTTCCTCAGACTGATAAACAACATCCATCCAGCGGTCGCGCTGCACTGAATACAAGCCCCATTTATCGGTGAAGTTTTTCCCGGTTCTGAGAGCCGCCACCAGACTGTGATCAAATACCATTTGCGGTGCCATAGCCCAACTGCCCACTGCTGTGTGGCTACAACATATATCAACATTCGATTTGGCGGGAGTGGTGAAAAGCTCAGCTGGTTAGGCCGGGCTTTCATCGTCACTCATCAAATGGGCTCGTGAATTCGACGACGGTCGTGACGCACTTCAGGTTCGCCACCCTCACATGGTCGGGATCCTCGATAAGCACCGAGAGGTGGATCGCGTTGTTCTGTCCTTGTAACTCTTCGGCCAGAATGTCTCCGACCACCTTCCGCGCGTGCTTGCACGCTGCCTGAAGATTTGAGAGATCGAGTCCGTCCTTATCGATGATAGTGCTAACGTCATTTAAGACGTGAGAAAAGCACCGGGCCATTCGGAAAACTGGCAAAAATGGTGTGCTAGCTCAACAATATTAAAAAAGGTTCGAACGGTCAAATGCGCATATCGGGCCGCTCCGCGCAGCTATGGACGCGGACCTAGCGGATCCTCACCGAACCATCATTCAGGGACGCAGACATGTGCCGAGGCGCTCCTGGGTCGGCTTCGCCAGCCCGGTCGGATACCCTACTGGCACGAACGTCGCCATATATCCAGTGCGCGCAGCAGCATGCGCGACAACGCCGCTAGGCTCTGCCCGTGGTCCGCGGCGAGCGGCTCTAGGATTTCGCCGGGCGTCCCGGTTGAGCCCGGTTTCAAAGGCCCGCCACCTTACGCAATGCTTTATTAATGCGCGTCTCCCAGCCGGGCCCACCAGCGCGAAAATGATCAAGGACGACCTTGTCGATCGGCAATGTGACGTTCTCTTTCGCCGAAGCTGGTGGGCGGCCCCGTCCGCGCTTCGCCGCGGAGTTGCCGGCCCCGAGTGTAAGCGCCGCACAGTTCGCAGCTTTCAGCAGTCTTTGATCAACTACTCGTATGTGCTCCGCGGCCACTTCTGAAAATTTCCGCTCACCCTCTCGACGATAGATGCCAAGCGTTGCCATTCGCGCTGACACACCGCCTTGAGAACGGTTTAGTTTGTGCGCAATTGCGTGAGTCTTCACACCAATATCGACGAACCGTCGCAACTCGGCGTCATCTTCGGGAGACCAGAGAGCGCGTGTCATGAGGGTGTTATATAATCATAAACAATACGCCGTAGCAAGGGTCGCCTTTGGTTGGCGCGGTTATAGCCTGGGCCCATCCGGGATCGTGCCGTAGTGGTGCAGCAAAAAACCGAACGACCGGTGCAGTTCGAGCTCGTTGAGCCTGCCCGCAAGACACTGTTCGCTTGGCTCGAGCGACGTGGCGGCAGGTTGAGCCTCTACGTCTTCCCGAGCCGGAATGACTATATAGGTCATATGAGCACGAGGCAGTACGCTCGTCTCGTGGGCGAGTGGATTGTCGGCATTGGCCTGCAGGCAGAAGATTACGGCACACACTCGCTTCGACGTACCAAGGCATCGATAATTTACAAGGCAACGGGGAATTTGCGCGCGGTGCAAATCCTGCTCGGTCACGCAAAGATCGAGAGCCCCGTTCGCTACCTTGGCGTCGATGTAGAAGACGCCTTGGAACTCTCAGAACGGACCGAGATCTGACCAGCCTAGCTTGACCCAATACGGTCACTCGCGGAGCCCTTGCCGGTTCCCGAAACCGGACGCTGGTTCATCAGGCCTTGCTGGTGGCTCGGAACTCAAACCATCCAGCGCCGATATGTAGATACAAAAACCACATTGCTGAATTTTGCCTACTAAAGACGCAAGCCGCCTCCGATGCCAACCGTCGCACTTGGCCTAGTTGTATTCGGCAACACGCATGCAATTCCGCCCCGCAGCTTTGGCCGCGTAAAGCATCGCATCGGCTTGCTTCAACCAAGCCGCGAATGAGGGGGTACCGGATGTAAAATTAGCCAGACCGAAGCTGGCTGTGACGTGAAGCGTTGCGGAATTTTCGAGAGATATCGGGTGTGTGGCGATAGCCTGACGCAAACGCTCGATCGCAAAACCCGCGTCGTCGCCAGTCGTTTCCGGCAGTAGAACCGCAAACTCCTCGCCGCCCAAGCGACCGAAGATATCGCTCGGACGAAGAGAAGAACTTATGACATCAGATAAGGCTCTCAGAACCTGGTCACCAGCTGCGTGGCCGTGGGTATCGTTAACCAGCTTAAAATGATCGAGGTCGATCATCACCAGCGTGCCGAAGCGGCCATTACGGCGAGCGCGCGCTATCTCGCGCTCAGCTTGTTCGACGAACCCACGACGTGTGAGCGCACCGGTAAGCTGATCCACCTGCGCTACCAAACGGAGCTCGAGCTCATCGCAGACGATGCTTGCGAAGTTGGAGAGAATGGCCACGTCCGCCGGGCTGAAACGGCGCGGCCGCGTGTCCATCGCGCATAGCGATCCGACATTGTAGCCCTCCGGCGTGCGCAGCGGGATACCAGCATAGCTCTTGACGTAAGGCGGGCCCGCTACAAGCGGGCTGCCGGCAAAGCGCGGATCGCGGTCCGCGTCTTCGACAATCAGAGGTTCGCGTTGCTGAATCGTATGAGTGCAAAAAGAAACCGAGCGGGGAGTCTGCTCTGCGTCCAACCCACGCTTGGCTTTGAACCACTGGCGGTCACGATCGACGAGAGTCACTGTTGCGATCGGTACGGCAAGTACCGTTCGCACGAGCGTGACGATCTTCTCGAATGGCTCCTCGACTGCGGTGTCGAGCACGCCGAGCCGCTGGAGCGCAGCAATGCGCGCCGGCTCGTCGCTGAGCAACGGATCAAACATGACGCTCCTCCTGCATCATGCTGTGGATTGCGGCTGTAAGTTCGTCCGCATAACTATCGACCAGTACACGAACGCTAGCGTCTATCGCATCGCCTTCGATTCCGGCAGCGCGCATACTGGCAATCAGCGCCTTCAGATGCCCTTGGTGACGCTCCACGCTAGCAAGCAGCTTCGGCGGTATTTCGAGCGGTTGCGCCGCCGTGGGTGTCGGATGAAGTTGATCGATACGCATGACTCATCCTTAACGCAGCCGGTTTGATCTGCGTTAGGAGCAAGAAGTTAACGCAAACTCAAACTGGGGGATCCGCGCCTGACCAACTTCTTAGCTGGACCCAAGACGGTCGCGCTGACCGTATCATCGCACCGCTGACCGGGATGCGGTCACTCTGGGTGCGATAGCCACGCCTCCGCCGCTTTGATCGAGGTGAAGTATTCTGCTTTGCGATCACCGGCCGCACGGCGGATTTGAAAACGGGCTAAAGAGGGCGACACTAGAAACGCGATCGGCTTCGCGATCGCTGTTTGATTTGATAGCACCCGTCGAAAGGCCATAACGATTTCTTGGGACTGGATTTGCATCTCGCGAATATCAACCAGGGTGGACTGGTGGCATGACGGCCCTCCCATCTCATTGATCGCTGTATCCTTGTCGGCGGCGAAACGACGAACGTGTTCCTCCATAAAAAAACCCGACATGGCGATCCGCAGCAGGCCTCGCGCGTTATCGACCTCGATCGAATATGAAGCGTCGCGCACCGCATCCTCCTAGAGGAAACTAAACTCCGCGCTTGTATTCATGATCTTTGTTTAGGCCCCGCGCAAGGCTGATAAATCGCTTCGAGATCAGCTTGCCGACGCGCTGGGCCTGACGAAGGTACACATCAATCGAACAATGCGCGAGTGTGAAGAAATGTGTTGGTAATCCGCACCGCGCGCAGTGTCAGCTTTCCGAACTGCAACGCTCGCGAAGTCGCGGACTCTTCGCCCAATGATCTTTAACTCGGCCAGATCGAACGTAATTTATTAGCCTACCTTTCGCGGTTGGGCGATTTCGGTCCGGAAGACCCAATAGACGACATTAGTGAGGCCATCGCGGCTCCCCGGGAGCGGACATCCGTTAATGTGGCCGATGCACCTAAAATCGGGCGATGTTGGCGTCCAGTATCGGTGTCCGCCCTGCGAATTTTAGGTGCGCTATTGCGGGAGAGACTCAGGTCCGCGGAAGCGGTCGTGACCTGGCACCTCCGCCAGCCGCACCGTCCGTCCTGTACGGGCCGCCTCGTAGATCGCCTCCATGATACGCTGGTCCTGCGCGCCCTCTTCACCTGGAGTGCGGGGCAACAAGTTCTTGCGCACGGAATGCGCCATATGGTCGAGCTCGAGCGCGAACTGGTTCTTCACGCCGATGCTGGTCTCAGCAATTTGATCCTTGCCGTCGACAAGTCGCGTAACGCGTAGATTCTGCCCCTGATAATCGAAGGCATGCTCCATCTCGGCCCACGCATCGCTGCCAATCAACTTCAGTCGCGATAGCCGGTGGGTGCTGTAGCTCGACATGCAGTTTGCGATCGCGCCGGAGGGAAAGCGCAGCGTAAAGGCGACGTTGTCCTCCACCTCGCGAAAGCGTGGGTCGCCCGGTGGCGACCAAATCTGTGCGCTGACTTCGACAGGTTCCTCGCCCAACACCGCCCGTGCGGTGTTGAGGCAATAGAGCCCGACATCCGGCAGCGAACCACCACCCGCAAGTGCCTTGATCTGCCGCCATTGTGCTGGGTCGCCCTGGTTCTGATTGTTGATCATGTCCATTAGCGTCACCGAGCCGAGCGCACCGCTTCGCGCCAAGCGGATCGCCTCGCGCGCGTGCGGCTGATATTGCATCCGGTACGCGATCATCAGCTTCACATTGGCAGCGCGACAGGCCTCTATCATCGCATTACAATCGGACGACGAGGGTGCCATCGGCTTTTCGCAGAGCACATGCTTTCCCGCTTTTGCCGCCGCGATCACATGCTGGCGGTGTAAGGCGTTCGGCGTAATGACATAGACCACTTGCACCGCCGGATTGTCCCGCAAGCGCGCCATGTCGGCGTAGGTATAGCAGCTGTCGGGCGCTATGCCGTACTGCTTGGCAACCGCTGCCATCTTGACAGGCGATCCGCTGACCAACGCCACTGGACGGGCATGTGCGGCTTGGGCAAACGCAGGGAGCACCTGCTCGAGGGCCAGCTTGCCCAACCCGACGATTGCGAAACCGACTCGATCGGCCGGCGCATCGGCGTTCGGCGGAGGGGCGGGCTGTGCCTCGCTGTTCGCCTGCGAAGGTGGGAACAAGACTTTGCCGTCGACCACGGTACCCAGATCGACAGGTGGCCGGCTTGCGTCTTGCGCGAGCGCCACTCCCCCTATGCCGAGCGCGCCGATTCCTAGCGACGCCATCGCTGCGCGCCGCGAAACGCCATCTTCGGTGCCTGCCATCTATCGTCTCCAACACATGAACTCGGCAACGCCGTCACGCTGCGAAGGCTCCGCGCCCGGACTCAAACTTCGCAATCTCTATGCTTATGCGCCGATTGGCTACGAGCGGCGCGGGCGGCCGCCGGAAGCATCTGTCAGTTTCTGGTTACGTCGAACCATTTTCGGTGGACAGTTCCTCACACCAATGGCCCGATCCGGCATTGGCAATCCGGCATTGGCAATCCGGCATTGGCAATCCGGCATTGGCAATCCGGCATTGGCAATCCGGCATTGGCGATCCGGCACGTTCAACCCTAAAATCCCTTCGAGGCGGTGCTTCCCTAGGCTCCATTTCAGAGAAGACCGCGGGCAACCGTCTGTTTGGCGACTGACGTCCTATATCGGTTTTGCTGCGCAACCGGACCACTTTGATCCGTTAACCCCGTGATCTGCTCTCAATTTTATAGGTTGCTGATAGCTCAGCGTCGGTGGCCAAATGCCGTCGGCGCAGGCGCCGCCTGAACTCGGCCGGGGCTAACCCGCCAAGGCTGTTATGGCCGTCACGACGAATATTCCAAGAGCATTGCAGAACTGGTTCAAAGACGCTGATATATTGGTCTTTTCTACCAATCGCGTGCCACTTTCAGGGTTGTCGGCTCGCCGCTGGCCCGTTTTTCATATTCGTCACAAACTTGCTTATGAACGGACGCAATTGAACCGGTGACAGCCAGTCGCCGGGCGTTTCCACAGACTCTGCCTTGGCGCGTGCCTCGACGCGAGCTTCATTGCTTTCCGGGGTGGGGCGATCGCAGCAATTGGTTTATGTAACAATGACACGGTTCACCTCTCTGTAGCGAGCCGGCGAAATGACGACTTTTCTCTGAAAGCGTTTCGGACCAAAGTGGTCCCCTGAACGACACGAAACGCTGAACCAAGCGCGCTTTCCGGTGTTTTACGAAACTGCAGGAGATGGCCATGACCAAATTGTCCGAAGACGACCGGGACAAGTTGCCGGCCGGCAAGTTCGCCGAACCCGAAAAGAGGGCCTATCCGATCGAGGATGCCGCTCATGCCAAAAACGCCAAAGCCCGGGCGAGCCAGGCCGCGAAAGCGGGGCGGATGACAAAGGCGGAGGAGCACAAGATCGATAAACGGGCCGACGCGGTGATCCAGAAAGACTGATTCTCATACACGCACAACATTAGCCGAGCAGCGGCAACACTGCGCGCGGCCGCGGATGGCCGCGCGGAGTTGCACCCGTCAGGCCTGTGTGGAACTGTCGTTTGATGACCATGACTGGCGTCCACGATCCATATCTCGTCTCCTTGTCGATCGTGATCGCGATTATCGGCGCGTTCACTGCGCTGAGCCTCGCGAGCCGCATCCGGACCTCGAGTGGCCGTTCGCGTTCCGCCTGGCTGGCCGCCGCCGCCACCGCGCTGGGCGGCGGGATCTGGTCGATGCACTTCGTTGCGATGCTCGCCTTCAGCATGCCTGGCATGTTGATGAGCTACGAAATCACGGCAACCCTGCTTTCGCTTTGCCTTGCGATCGGGTTCACCGGTGCGGGACTCGCGATCGTCGACTGGCGGCGGGCGGCGGCTTCCAGGACGCTGGCCGCGGGTCTGCTGATCGGCGCCGGCGTGGTGTCGATGCACTATCTAGGGATGGCGGGGATGCGGATCCCCGCGACGCTGACCTACGACGCGCGATGGGTCGCGGTATCGGTCGCGATAGCAATGGTCGCGGCGACCTTGGCCGTCTGGCTCGCGGGTCGCGAGCACCGGCTGGGCGGCCGCGCGGGAGCCTCGGTTGCGATGGGCGTCGCCATTGCCGGCATGCATTACGTCGGCATGTACGCCGCGACGTTCACGCCGTCGCGCGGCGTCGGCCCACAGGACGGCCTGGCCACCGTAGGACAAGCGTATCTGGCGACAGCGATCGGATTGCTCACACTGCTGGTTCTGCTGCTAGGGCTGGGGGCGGTATGGGTCGAGCGCCTGTTGCGTCGGGGCACTGCGCGCGAGGATCGTCTGCGGTTCCTTACCGAGCTCAACGATCGACTGTTCCGGTCTTCCGACGCATGGCACGCTATGCGCGCTGCGTCGGAACTGCTCGGACGCAAGCTGGGCGCGTCGCGGTGTGCCTATGCCGACGTCGGCCCCGACGGCGACCGGTTCTGGATCAGGAGCGACTACACAGCTCCAGGGCTGGAAAGTTCGGTCGGAGAGTACAATCTTGACCTGTTCGGCCCGCGCGCGGCAAGCGACCTTCGCGCCGGGCAGGCGCTCGTCGTGCGAAACGTTGTTCGCGAACTCGCTCCTGGCGAGGGGCGCGAGATGTTCGAGGCGATCGCGATCGACGCGATCATCTGCTGCCCGCTGATCAGCGACGACCGGCTGTCGGCGATGATGGCGGTCCATCAGGACCGCGCGCGCGACTGGACCCCGTTCGAGATCTCGCTCGTCAAGGAGGCGGTCGAGCGGTGCTGGGCGCACGTCGGGCGGATCGGGGCCGAAGCGCGGCTGCGTGAAAGCGAAGAGCGGCTGCGGCTTGCGGTTGACAATGCCGAGGTCGGGTTCTGGGACCTCGACGTGGTCAATGACGCGCTGGTCTGGCCCGCCCGGACGAAGGCCATGTTCGGCATCTCCCCCGGCGTTCCGGTCACGTTCGAGAACTTTTACGGCGGTCTGCACGACGACGATCGCGAGCCGACGATGGCGGCGTTCACCGCGGCGATCGATCCCGAACAGCGCGCGCTGTACGACGTCGAGTATCGCACGGTCGGCAAAGAGGACGGAGTCGTTCGCTGGGTCGCCGCCAAGGGTCGCGGCGTTTTCGACGAGGCTGGGCGCTGCCTGCGCGTCGCGGGCACGGCGGTGGAGATCACGAGCCGAAAATGTGCCGAGGAGGCGCTGCGCGAGTTGAATGCAACGCTCGAAGCGCGCGTCGCGACTGCCCTCGAGGAACGCGAGGCGGTGGAGGATGCGTTACGCCAGAGCCAGAAGATGGAGAGCATGGGACAGCTCACCGGCGGCGTGGCACACGATTTCAACAATCTGCTGACGCCGATCATCGGCAGCCTGGACCTGCTCCAGCGCAAGGGCGTCGGCGGGGAACGCGAGCAGCGCTTGATCGCGGGCGCCATGCAATCGGCGGAGCGGGCGAAGACACTCGTTCAACGCTTGCTTGCGTTTGCGCGACGCCAGCCCCTGCAACCCGTCGCGGTCGACATCGGTCTGCTCGTACAGGGAATGCGCGACCTCGTCGCAAGCACAACCGGCCCGCAGGTCGAGCTCGTGATCGACGTGAGCACCGACCTTCCGTGCGCGCGCGCCGACCAGAACCAGCTCGAAATGGCCATCCTCAACCTCTCGGTCAACGCGCGCGATGCCATGCCGGATGGCGGTACGCTGCACCTGTCGGCGCGCGCCGAGACGGTCGGACCGGGCCACCGCTCGGGTCTGAATGCCGAGCGCTACCTCTACATCTCGGTCGCGGACACCGGATCGGGCATGGACGAGGCGACGCTCGCGCGCGCCGCCGAGCCGTTCTTTTCGACGAAAGGCGTTGGCAAGGGAACCGGCCTGGGGCTGTCGATGGTCCACGGCCTCGCTTCGCAACTCGGCGGAGCGCTTACGCTGCAGAGCCAGATTGGCGTCGGCACGACTGTCGAGCTGTGGCTCCCGGTGAGCGCTGCGGAGGCTCAGGTCGAAACGATGCCCGAAAAAGTCGTTTCCCCGATGATGACCGGCACCGCGTTAGTTGTCGACGACGAGGACATGGTGCGCATGACCACTGCGGACATGCTCGCCGATCTCGGATACCATGTGATCGAGGCCAGCTCCGGCGAGGAGGCGCTTCGGTTGATGGGCGCGGGAGTACAATTCGACTTACTGGTGACGGACCACCTCATGCCCGGGATGACGGGCACTGATCTCGCGTGCACTGTGCGTAATCTGGCCCCTGAACGGCAGGTCCTCATCGTGTCTGGCTATGCGGAAACGGCCGGGATCGACGCGACGCTCCCCAGGCTGACGAAACCGTTCCGTCGGGACGACCTTGCCTCCAGCCTGAGGCAGCTGATAGGATGACAGGTGCCTGACCATCGTTGGTCATTTATCGCTCCAGCCGCTTCTCTAAAGACCGGACGCGTGTTCATATGGATTGTTGGCGAGTTTGGCCGGCTTCATCCGTCCGGTCCCAAAAGCTGGCAAATTCTCGCGCTGCGGTATCTCAACGTGCTATGGCCTGCATGAACGGAGGATTCTGTATTGGGAACCCGCGCCGACTCCCCAAAATCTGTCATCCATACTGGTTAAAGTAGGGGTCTTGTCCGATCACAAGGGCAACGTCTGGATTGCGGGACGGCAGGTTTTGCGGCTTATGCAACAGGCTTCCAGCCGGGACGCGGGTCGATCGACGGAGGAATTGACTGGGGATGTCACTTAACGTCAATTTTAAATGGCGAGGCAGCACGCTGCTTAGCTACGCAGCGCTCCTTGGCGGATGTGTCGCCGCCGCTCCCGGCCCACGCGTCACGATATTGCCGGGAGCCGGCTATGTGGCGATGGGAAGTTCTTTCGCCGCGGGTCCCGGAGTCGCCACACCCGCTGATGAGCCTCAGACTCGCTGTGCACGCTCGATTTATAATTATGCGCACGTTTTGGCTCGCAGCCTGGATTTGCGGCTGCGGGACGTCAGTTGCAGCGGTGCCACGACTGAACACATCCTTGGGCCGTGGAAGGAGTTGCCGCCACAGATCGAGGCTTTGGCGGCGGATACCCGGCTTGTTACGATAACCATCGGCGGCAACGATGTCGGTTTCATCGGCAATCTTGGATCGGCTTCTTGTCGCAGCTTTCCATTTCCACCCCTCGGAACACCGGGCGGCAAGTGTCCTGATCCGCGAAGCATATCAGAAACCTCCTGGAGCAAACTCGCTATCGCAGTGCGGAGAATCGTATCGGTGGTTCGTGAAAAGTCGCCCGCCGCACTGATCGTTTTTGTCGACTACGTGCAGGTGCTACCCAGAGCAGGAACCTGTCCGGCTGTTCCGCTGACCGCGGAGGACGCCAATGCGAGCCGCGCGACTGCAAAGCGTTTAGCAGCGCTTACCGCACGAGTAGCTGCTGAAACCCGGACCAAGCTTTTAAAAGCTTCCGAACTATCCGAAGGCCACGATGCCTGTAGCGCAGAGCCATGGGTCACAGGTTTTCCGCGGCCGGATGGTCGTGGCTTCATACCGTATCACCCAAATGCTCGCGGGATGGCGGCCGTGGGTGAGGCGCTCGCACGGCATCTGCGGCACTAGCATCCTCTCTCGACGCGGCATCTGTACATGTCCGCCGTTGGTCGGAAGCGGAATGAGCGCTTTATCAACCGACGACCCCAACGACCGAAAAGCATTCGCGTGCCGCGTGAAAACATGGTTTTGGGCACCGCTTCTGCATCCTGTTGCCAGGTCGCGGGAGGGAACGTGGTTGTGCTGCGCGATCCGGTTTTGGCGGCCCACGTTAGATATCTACGGGTCCGCGCGCATTGCACCAGCACGTTGTACAAGCACCGTGACGGTGAAGCGGATCACGCTACGCTCGGCAGCGGTCACCGTTGATTCGTTCGCGTCCCAAACCTCATCAGCGTTAGCGGTCAAAATCTCTCCTGTATGTTGTGTAGTCGCTGCGCGTGCGGCATCCGGTGTCGGAAGACTGTTCCCGGCGGGGGGCGGCGTGGGAAGGACAGTTCGCCATGTTAAAGAAATATCGCATCACCTGCCCCGACTAAGTTTTCCAAATCGCAGCGTATAACGGCGACGAGTTGTTCGCCGCGACTGCTCGCCAATCCATTCGTAAAACATAAGCATTCGTGGAGGGCCCGCGGGGAAGTGATCGAGATTGGCGGTTACATGCGCGAAGAGGGTCGTACCGTCCTTGAGCTCCAAACGCGCACGAAGGTTGCCAAGGATGGTGGCAGTGGTCGGACTGAGCTTTGGAGCCTAGGCGGCTTGCACATCAGTGGAGCGTAACGGTGTTTTCGAACGGCATTGTCGCCACTAATTCACCGGTTTCATCGATAATCGTGATTGACCATCCTATCGGGATGTTTCCCGACTTCGCTTCTTCCGCAATGATATCGCGCGCGATCCTAACGGCACGAAAGCAAGCCGTTTCAAGGTTCGGAAGTTCGGCAACCACATCATCGTACAGGGTTTTACCATCGGCAATCAGCATAAAGCGATATAGCATTCGTAGCACCAGCGCCCCGTAGAAGCCATGGGAAGCTATGAAGCTACGAAGCTACGAAGCTATCTGAAGATAGATGCAGAGAGCGCGGCTATATTGACAGTTGACGTCGATAGGTGAACCGCGCGGGGTTTGCCGGAGGCTCCAACTTCTGACAAGGTGGAGCCTGTATAAGCCAGACGACAAACAAGTTTCTGCCGGAGGTTCGCGAACGCGCGGTACGGCTGGCTTTCGACCATGAGCAGGATTATCCCTCACCCTGGGCAGCGGTGCTGTCGATCGCGGAGAAGATTGGCTGCGTTCCGCATACGCTGCATGAGTGGGTGAAGAAGGCTGAGGACAACAGCGGCAAGCGTGCCGGTGTCCCAATCGAGGTTGCCGAAAAGGTAAAGACGCTCGAGGGGGGGCGTGAGCTGCGGCAGGCCAACGAGATTTTGCGCAAGGCATCTGTATATTTTGCGCGGGCAGACCTCGACGGCCCGTTCCAGCGATGATCGCGTTCATTGACGATCACCGTGATTCCTATCGGGTTTAGCCGATCTGCCGTATCCTGCCGATCGCCCCATCCACCTCTCACGGGCGCGTCGCGCAGGAACGGGATCCGACACGCCTGTCGGCGCGGGCGCGGCAAGATGTCGCTCTCGAGCGCGAGATAGCCCGCACGTTCGCCGAGAACTTCGCAGTCTACGGCGCGCGCAAGCTCTGGTGGCAGATGATACGGGAGGGCGTGCCCGTCTCCCGCTGTACGGTTGCGCGACCGATGCGCGAGATGGGCTTAGAAGGCGTGTTCCGGGGCCAGCCGGTGCGCACTACGATCAGCTACAAGGCGACGCCATGCCCGCTTGATCACGTCACCCGCCAGTTCTACCTGCCAGCGCCGAACATGGAGTGGGTCTCAGACTGCACCTACGTCGCGACCTGGGCGCGGTTCGTCTACGTCGCCTTCGTCATCGATACCTATCTATGCTCGGCGGATCGTAGTCTGGCGGGCCAGCAGGACGGCTCATGCCAACTTCGTCCTCGATGCCTAGGAATAGGCGCTTCACGATCGTCGGCCGGCCCATCGGGGTGGCCTCATACACATAGCGACCCGGGGGTAGCAATATGTGTCCATCAAGTACTCCAAGCGCCTCTCCAAGGCCGGGATCGAGCCCCCGGTTGGCAGCGTCGGCGACAGCTACGACAACGCTTCAGCCGAGACGATCAACGGCCTCTACAAGGCGGAGGTCATCCATCGCCGTGGCCTCTGGCGATCCTTCGGAGCGGTGGAATACGCGACCCTCGAATGGGTCGAATGGATCAACCATCACCGGCTGTTGGGCCCACAGGCAACATCCTGCCGGCCGAGGCAGAAGATCAATATGCTGCCGCCGACAACATCGATATGGCAGCATGAGTCACAACCCAACGCCTCGGGGAGACCCGGCGCAGTTCAGGATCGGCGCAGCGAATGCGTCGACCTGTTGCCCGACGTCAGGGCGGTCGGTGTGGGCAAGCGGTGCGGCAGCGCCACCTTGTCCAATGTCGCGTTGAACTTCACCAAAGTGGCTTCCGCCAGATCGATGTCATAATGCGCTGCGAGCTTGTCGAGGCAAATGGACGTCGCCGATCTCTCCGCCGAGATCCGCGACGGTGGCGCGCGATGCGCGCCAGCCCGCCACTCCGCGGTGCAGCTTTTTGACGACATTCAACACCTCCCCGACTTGCCACCGAGATCGGCGGCGTGGAATAGGCCATCGGTCAGTTCGGTTTCGCTGCACCACGCCGCGAGCCGAGCACCGTTAACGCGGCGCAACTGGGCTAGGAAATCCTTGCGTCGGCGCGGCTTCGGGTGGGGTCATTACGGTGCCATCCTCATCGTATCGATTTTGGGCTGAGCGGACGCATTCAGCGTGTGCCGGCGTCACGCCCCCTCTATAGGGGCATCCTCCGTATGCCTAATCGGCCAAAGTTCTGGTGAGCTCTCCCAGCATTGAGAATTCGGCGGAGCTAGGGTGGCCATCGGCTTGATTGTCGGCGCGCCGCGCAATCATTTTGCAAATCCGGCCATGAGATTGCTGCCAAGCGCGCTGACAACCGCACCAAAATCCCGCTGGTCGCATGCGTCGAGCTTGTCGGGGTGGTTATTGCAGTAGCGCGCGAGGGAGACGTGCTCCTTGCGGCGCACTCGCGCGAAGGTGCGGCTGCGGCAGGCCCGCTTTTCTGTTGGCACTTGTGGAAGATGTTTAGCGCGCGCACCACTGTCGGCTTTAGGCGTGGGGCAATCAGGCGTGGAATCGATACCTTGGGACGGGCCGGCCGTTCTGCATCTCGAACCCCCTTTCGACGTCGGGAAACCCGACGGAAGAAACCTCCGCGACGCCGTCGCGCAGTGGCTGGGTCTTTCGCACTTAGCGCAGGGCGCTGCAACGATCAGCCTTGGCAACTGGGCAGAATTGGCTGAGGTTGAATGGAAACGGCACGACATAAGCTGGCTGGCCCATCGTCTGCCCGTGTAAGCTTGCCTGCCCGCCGGCGAACCGCTTGCCATTGTGGAGGGATTGCAGCGGCGACGTTGCCGCCCGCCGAGGCTGCGTCTTGCGTCCGGCGAGCAGCACGCGCACCATCCGCGCGAAAAGATGATGGGACGATCAGACATGGCCGCCGATCTCCAAATTGTTGATGGAACCATTCGCTGGAAGGCTACCGACCTGAAGTTCGATGCGATGATCAACGGCGAAAGACGTAGCTTTGCGATCGACGTTCGAAAGTTGACTGCCGTCGATTTCAGTGATCCTGAGCACACGCTTTTTCAGAGCCTTCCCGCGCTTCGAGCCGTGATAATTGCAGCCGGAGCGGATCCGGGTCTGGCCGAACGGAAAATTTGCTGAGTCGGTCATCAGGCGGCCCGCCGGCCATTCGGCTGTACGCATTTGGCACAGGTCCGAAATGGACATATTGCTTGCAAATTGCTTAACCGCACATCAACCTTCCTGAAAATAATAAGGGAGAGTCTGCTGATGCACGTGTTTAGCGAGACCATCGAATTTCCGATGGTTCGAAAAGGCGTAGGGTTTATCGTCGTCGTATCGCGCGAAGCGATCGAGGGTACGGCTGGGCATCCGATGCCGTTCGAAGACCGAGAACGTTGGGTGCGCGACAATATGGATTTGGTCACGCGCACGGCTGATCGGATCCGTCCATTGCGGACTTCGCGCGGCGAGAGAGTGTTTGTTGAGAGCAAGCACGTCATCGCGCAGGGCCTCCCAGCGCACGCTTGATGGTAGCGATCGCTCGAGCGTACAGGCAGCGACCCTCTAGCCATTCTGCGAAGGCACGTCGAAGTCGGCAAAGGCGACACCTTACCAACAGCGCCGGGCCGAAATTGAAGATGCGCGCGCAACCTCCGCTATTGGGAGGCGGCGACCGCTAGTGCAGCAAGGCTAGTCTCCAAATCCGCGCTACGGAAAGGCTTGGTCAACCGGGCGATTGACGCATCGATTCCTCCGGCCTCGGCATATCCAGACACGATCAGAACAGGGAGGTCGAGTAGGATAGACCCAATCTCCGACACTGAGGGCGCTTAAAAACCCTCCCGAAAGCCGCCACTTGTTAAGGTTCCCACACTCGCGCCGTTGAGGGCGCATCCGGTCGGCTGACTGGGGGCCCAGCCGTTATCTATACCCGGACGGGAGGAAGGGCTTCGACGGCTGGTCGCGCCAGCAGATAACCTTGGCACAGGCGTATGCCGATCGTCTTTAGCGCCTGCAGTTCCGCCGCCGTCTGAATACCCTCGGCGATGCAGCGGATGCCAAGCGCTTCGGCCATTCGGACGACGGCCGCGACGATAACTTGGCGTGGCTGCGACGCGTCGATCCCGCGGATCAAAGCCATATCGAGCTTTAGCATGTCCGGGCGGAGGTCGGCGAGCAGCCCGAGGCCGGCATAGCCGGCACCGAAATCGTCGATCGCAGTGGTGAAGCCGCGCTCACGATAGGCGTCGATGATCGAGCGGACGTGCCCGACGTCCCGCATGCGCTCGTCTTCGGTAAATTCGAACATCAGCCGCGCAGGATCGAACCCGACACGCCGCGCCGCGGCGAGCGACGCGCGGATACAGGCGTTTGGCTCGTACACAGCGTTGGGCATGAAGTTGATCGAGAGCTTCGCGTCACCGTCGGGCACGAACAGCCCGCCTGCAAGCTCAATCGCCTTCACCCGGCATGTCTGATCGAATTTGTAGAGCATTTCCGGTTCGACTCCCGCGATCACCTCCGCTGCGGATTGTCCTTCGATGCCCCGCACCAGCGCCTCGTAGGCAAAAACGGAGCCTGTCGCGATGTCCACGATCGGCTGAAACGCCATCGTGATCCCGATTTTGAGCGGCCTGCCCGAACGGCAACCTGTGCAATTGGCCGCGGCCGGCAACGATGTCGCGCCGACCGCATCGATGGGAGAATACTTCATGCCCAGTCTTCCAATTTGCCCATGGCATTGCGTGGAAGCGTAGCTCCGAAACGGAAGCTCTTCGGTCGTTCGTGAACCGGCAACTGCGCGGCGGCCCGCTCGAGGTTGGCAGCAAGGTCGGCAGAACCAATCCCTTCGCGCGGTACGATATAAGCTTTTAGCCTACCGGTCGCATTGAGCCGCACAGCGGTTTCTGCCACCCCGTCCACCGCGCCCAACATCTCCGCCACACGCTTGGGCCAAACGTTGTGTCCGCCAACCTGAACGGCGCCATCACGCCTGCCGAGCAGGCGCAGCGAGCGATCTCCAGTTCGATCGATGTGATCCGGAAGACGCCCGGTCGCACCGGCGCCATCGATCAGTTGCCAATCGCTCTCGCCGCACCGAACCAGACGCCACCGCGGTAGCAGCTCATAAGTAGCCGCCGGCGCGTCGCGCATCGCGATTCCGCTAGTTTCAGATGCGCCATAGATGTCCACCAGTCGCCTTAAGCCGGCGGCCAGCACTGCTTCGGCGACCCCTCCGCCGAGCGACCCGCCCGAACTAACGCCGATGACGTCGTCGGGAAATTGGCGAATCAAGCGCACCGCCGCCTCCCATTGCTCGGGCACCGCGACGACGAGATCGCCCGCGACGAGACCCAGCGGCGCGCCCAGCGTGCGCACGACGACCGGCACCTCCAGAACGCTCGGCAGCATCGCCGTCCAGATAATCCCGTAAAGATGATCCGCCGGCACCAGGGCAACCACGCGCCGCCGGTCGGAAAACCGCGCCGCCAGGAATGCCGCCTCTTCGAGCAGGTCGGACATGAAATGGGTGCAGGGTTGCGGGACGCCGGTCGATCCTGACGTCCTGACCGTCATCCGGACGCCACCTGCGGCTTGCCCTTCCATGATCCAGTCGATCCACGCTCCAACAAAGGTCGGCGGCGTTTCGTTCAGCAGACTGTCATCGAGATCGAACGCCTCGGCCAGCGCACCAAGCGCGCCAAGTTGTTCCAATGAATCGAGCCCCAGCCCCTCCTCGCCAATTCGCCACGCCTCAGGCCAGACGCCGTCCACACTCAGCGGGATGGGCGTTTCCCGGATGCGGCGTACCTCGGTCGCGACGATGGCGCATGCGATCAGGTGCGCGGCGGTGCGTCGAAGCCCTGTCCCGTTCACGCGGCATAGGCTTCCGAATGGAATACTTGGTTACGTCCTGCGTGTTTAGCCGCGTACAGACGCTCGTCCGCCAGTGCGATCAGCACGTCGATCGAGCCTTCGGCCTCGTCCAATGTCGCGCAACCGAAGCTGGCGGTCAGGCTTAAAATCCCGCCCTGGGTTTCGACCTTGATCGCCGCGACGGCCGTGCGAAGATCCTCGGCAAGTCCAATCGCCTGTTCGCGGTCGTAGCGCGGAAGGAGGGCGCCGAATTCCTCGCCCCCCAGTCTCGCGAAGATGCCGCGGGGCGGCAGCAACGCCGCGCACACGTCGGCGACGCGGCGCAGCACGATGTCGCCGACGGGATGCCCATGCGTGTCGTTGATCACCTTGAAATGATCAAGATCGAGGACGATCAACGAAAGCGAATGCCGCAGGTCGCGCCACTGTGTCTGTTCGCGTTCCAGCACTTGACTGAAATGGCGGCGATTGGCGGCGCCGGTGAGATGGTCGCGGGTCAGCAGCCGCCGGAGGTCCTCCGCCGCCGCGGCGCGCCGCGGCACGTCTCTCAAGACGACCGAAAAGCCAGTCGGGCACGATTCGTTGCAGTCAGAGCGTGCGACTACCAGCCTTTGGCACCAATAGCGCTCGCCGTCGGCGCGCTGCTGCCATCCCTCCTGCAAGTGCCAGCCGTCGCGCTCGGCGAGGAACAGCTGCTCGTCGAGACGCAGATCGCCCCCCGACGCGTCGGTCTTCAGGACATCGCTGAGATCGCGACCGACCACGTCTGCAACATCGTATCCGGTCTGGCGGGTGAAGCAGGCGTCGCCGGCGACGATCCGCCCGTTCGGCAGGATCGTCAGCGCTGCATAGTCGTTGATCCCGTCCAGAAGCGATCCGAACCAAGTATCCGCCTGACGCAGCCGCTGCTCCTGGACGACCTGCTGGCTGATGTCGGTCAGCGTTGCCATCAGCCGATCGGGGCCGAGTTTCACGACCGTGCACGCGATTACCTTGGGTGCCGCAGTGCGACGCCCCGCGCCCAACTCGACAAAGATGCGATGGCCGTCGCAGACGCGACCCGTCGCCGATCCGAAAGCGGCAATAATGCTGCGCAGCTCCGGCGCATGCTGTTCCAACGCCGAGAACAGGTTGCCGGCGTTGCGGGGCCCCGCCAAAGGCAGGAGGTGCTGCATGGCATGCGGGTTCATCATGCCGATCTCGCCGGCCGCATCACATTCGAGCAGACCGACCGGACAGGCGTAGAGGAATTCAAGCAGCTGCTCTTCGCTAGACCTTTCGGTCATACCGTTTCCTAGCGTTCTATGAGGATGTAACGGCGCACCGTATCGGCCGAAGCCAGCAAGCGCAGTCGCACCTTGGTCGGCCGCATGCGCAACGTGAGAATATAGGGCACGACAGCGTCGATTTCGGGTTCGTCCTCGAACCGCTGTGCCACCATGAAATTGTTCATGCACTGCGCGACGGCTTCGAAGAATGGGACTCCAATGACGCTGGTGCGGTCTAGCCCCGACATACGCGCCTCTGTGGCGTTGTACACCTGAACGGCCGTGTCCGCTGCGAATCCGACGACGCCGAACGGCAAAGTATCACGTTCGACATCACCCATTTCATCTAGGGAATGTAAGGAAACGGCTTCGAAACCTAGCTCTTCTTGCACAGACGTTGCTCCCTTGGATGCCATCCATGCCCGGAAAATTTGAAGATTGGCTTAAAATGCTGATTTTGCTTCGAAGAAGCATGAGGCTCACTCCGCATTAGCATGATCTCACTTGGCTTTAATATCGGCTCCGCTAATTGCAGTGGTGACTACCAGTTTGTCTTTCGAAGGCGTTGGAAACCGGGACATGCATAACGCGCGATGGTCTCCCGACGCTGCGGCGCTTGTTTTATCCCGCCGGCTAGACCCATACCCGGCCATTCACGCGCGATTAGCGTCGCCGGAAAGCGGACTTCCGTTAATATCCTGCGCGCTCGCCTTCCCGCGGCACGTGGGACCGCGGCGAAGGGCGATGTTTGGGGCATTCCTGCCGAGTGGCGCCGCGATTGGGATCGTCCGGTTATACTGACACCGGTCATTGGTGGATCCGATTAAGCCCGTTCGCCCAAGTCCGGCACGTTGGGCCAAGACGACTATCCGGAAATGGGAGCAGATTAGCGTTAAGCCGCCCTTGGGTCAGCTAGCCCATTATCGTGGCTGCCGCGCGGATCAGGCCGACCTTAAAAAACGGATGCGGGAAATCGCCGAGACGCGCGTGCGCTACGGCTATCGCCGGATCCATGTGCTGCTCCGACGGGAGGGTTGGGATGTGAACGCGAAGCGTGTTTATCGCCTTTACAAGGAGTTGGGGCTGCAGCTGCGGCACAAGCCGCCCGAGCGCCGTGTGAAGGCGAAGCCGAGAGAAGGCCGCGGCGCGGCGTCTGGTTCGAATGAAGTGTGGGCCACGGACTTCGCCCATGACAAACTCGCAACCGGATCGAAGCTGCGTATCCTGACGGTGATCGACACGTACCGTCGGTTCTCGCCGGCGGTGGTGCCGCGGTTCAGCTTCTGGGCGCCCGACGTAATTGAGGTCCTGGACCGTGTGTGCGGCGAGGTCGGCCATCCAGCCTCGATCCGGGTGGATCAGGGCGGCGAGTTCGTCGCCCCGGGACCTCGACCTGTGTGCGTATGTGAGAGGGGTCGTGCTGGACTTCTTGCGGCCCGGCACGCCGACGGACAATGCCTTCATCGAAAGATTCAACGGTAAGTTCCGGGCGGAATGCCTGAACCAGCATTGGTTCCTGAGCATCGACGACGCGGTCGGAAAATGTGAGACTTGGCGTAGAGACTATAACGAGGTGCGACCACATAGCGCGATCGGCAACAAGCCGCCGATATCGCTGGTAAACCAGTTAGCGGCAAATGGTCCGCTCTGACCGGCAAGAACTGGACGACGACCAGCCGGGTGGTCCAAGATCGGGTAGCAGCTTATACATCTGACGAGCTAACTCACCAATGGCATGAATTCTGTGGAGCAATTCAGTAGTTTTGGAGATTACTGCACGAGACGGGAAGTTTGGAGTGCGGTAGAAAACAACTGCTTGAGTGCAGTGATGATACTATCATTGGCGGTCACCGTTTGTACAAGCGCTGCACCGTTGATGCCCGGTGAAGCGCACTGCTGTAGTGCGGCCAAAACCTTATCGGAGCTTCCTGCACTGCCGACCGCATACGGCGCTGGGGGGGGCGGCAGAAATGGCGCGACGTTGGACTGTGACCAGGAGTCGCCGGCCAGCGCCTCTGGCAAATATTGGGTGTAAAGGATCGCAATCTTGATGCCTTTTGCTTTGATCGCGGTGCAAATGGTCTGATCGCTGCTTCGCAGCGGTCCAAAATAGCGGCTAGGCTGGTCTACCATGCCGTCCGTAACGAGGAATAGGATCTTCTGTGGGGTCGCGCCGACCGCGCCCGAGCCAGCCGTAGGTATGAGCCCATTCATTGCCGCGAGCATATTAGACATCTCGGTGCCTTGATCGTTGGTGTTTGTCCCACTGGTCGGCTGGTTGTTTTGCCACCAATAATCATCGGTCGGGAATATCGAGGCTGCTGAGAAATTGCTGCCATACGATGCGACGTTAGTCAGGGTGTTGAGCGGTTTAACTGGAGAGGTATTTCCAGATCGGGTCCAATCGAATGAGAACATCTGTGCCTGATAGGTGACTTTGTACTGCTCGGCCTGGCTTGCGGCAAACGGGATCAATTGGCTGGCAGCGGAAACGACATCATCCTTGCGCAGCGTAAGGCTGGCGGGGCTTCCATAGACGAGCCCGTAATTATGCGTCAGCCAATAGCCATCCGCCCAATATCCGGTGTCGTAGGTAGATGATGAGCTGCTGGCAGTGCCGGTCGTTGTGGTCGTGGTCGAGGCGCTAAATGGGGGCTTTGTCGTGGTGACCGTCGTCGGGGTCGAAGACGTAGTTTTTGTAATCGTTACCGGTCCGCTATTGCTATCGGCAAGTGAGTAGGTCACCGCTGTTACAGTCGTAACCGTTGTCGTCGTGGTCGTCGGATTAAAAAAGGTTCCACCGGTCGTATTTGGCCCAGAGATAGATGCGGAGGTAGCGGGGTTGAGCGGGCGCTGAGCACTGTCAAACAGCGTTTTTGTTGTCGGATTATATAGATAGTAGACATTTTGCTTGGCTGCATTGGCGGTATAATAACTCGAGGACAGCAGGACTTGTAGGCCGCTGCTATTTGTAACATTGATCGAATCATTATGCGGCAAATATTCGTGGCAGGAAAAAGCACATCCGGTTACGTGCTGAACTTTGCTAATTCCATCCGAGGTTGCCGGGAGGAGCATCGATGGGGAATTGTCCATCGCCAAATAGAAGTCGACGTTGGGCGGCTGCGCTGCGTTTGCCGTCGCCGTTCCACGTACCGTCAACGTACTAGCACCGAGAATGCCGCCGAAAATGTTGATCGACTGCGCCGTATAGGTGACGGTCGCCGTGCGAAGATATCCCAAGGATTGACCACTGCCGGACGTGCCATCCGTTACCGTGACGGTTCGTTGCATTCCCTGATAGCCGCCGATACCCGATGCTTGCGAATCAAACATGTTACTGGCTGCATCGGTCGAATCCTGTTTGACCCGAAGGATCATCGCGGGTGAAACCGCCGCCAGCGCCGCCGCATCGGCAGCGGAGTTCAGGTGGGTCTGGAGCCGCATGGCACGCGCATAGTCGATGCCGAAACCCGTCGCGAAGGTGAGCGGGATGATGGAGAACCCCATGATCATCAGGACGCCTCCCTTCCGGTCGGCGCTGAGCCGACGAAGGAGCTTGACCAAATCGACCCATGGGCGGAACATATCTGCGCTTTTCATCATCTATGCACCTAGTAGAGGCGAGGCGACATGTAGATCGTGTCGGTCAAGGTCGTCGTCGGCAAAGACAAGAAGGTTACGCCCGGCGTATACTGATAGTTGACCGTACCGACGAACAGCCATCCACCCGCAGTTCCGACTTGGGTTTTCGAGCTGGTGCTCGGCGCGAAATTGCCGCACACGTTCGAGCCGTCGGGCGAAACCGGTACGATCGGGGACGTGACCATCGTGCTCGGGATCGAGACGACGTTGCGGGCCAACTGTGTCTGGGTCGCGGGAAGCGTCCCGGCGGTGTACGTCGAGGGCGCCGCGGTCACGGTACTGCCATCGACTGACTGCGTTTGCGCTTGGGTCCAGACGACATAGGCGTGCGTGGCGTCGCAGACGCGCAACAGCGAGATCTGCTCGGTCGCGTTGTTGAGCTTGTACGGGGCCAGGGCAACCGCGCTGGCACTCAGATACGACGTGGCGTTGGCGTCCTGCGGGATGTTGTAGATGATCGCTGGCGACATGGTTCGGCTGACCAGGTCGACGAGTGAGCGCGTGGCGGTGGTGACCTTGCGGGTCGACGATATCATGTCGAGCGTAGCGAATCCGCCAAGATACAGAACGATGAGGACGGGCAGGCAAAAGGCAAATTCGATCAGCGCGACGCCGCGCGTGCTGTGGGCGAGGCGGCTCAGCATGAGGTCTGCCCCGAGTTGCACGAATAGGCCTCGGTCGTTGAGACCGACGTCGCGACCAGCATGCGGTTGCCATTGGGCTGGTTGGTAAGGTTCAGCCCCAACGGTCCTGTTCCCGTCGGCCACAGGTAGATGAGCTGCAGGACGAGGATCTGGCTCTGGCCGTCGCCGCCCGACTGGGTGTTATAG
>NZ_RCZC01000003.1:0-567500 GCF_006439055.1 Sphingomonas glacialis | reverse complement strand
ACGTTGGTCGCCGCGCTGCTCCCGCCGCTGCCCGACTGGCCCGAATTGGCGATCCTCGTGACGGTCGGCGCGGTCGTCTATGTCGGCTGGCTGCTGGTCTTCTCGCGCCGCGCGGTGCGCGAGCTCATCGCGGTGGTGCGCAAGCAGCCGATCCCGGCCTGAGCGGTCACGCCGACTGGATGTAGCTGCGCATCGCCTCGGCATCGGCCTCGATCTTGTCGATGCGATATTTGACGAGATCGCCGATCGACACGAAGCCGATCACGCGCGCCTGTTCGACCACCGGAAGATGCCGGATCCGCCGCCGCGTCATCAGCGAGAGCGCGCCGATCACCGCCTCGCCCGGCGCGACGGTGATCGGCGGCGCGGTCATCGTGTCGGCGACGCTGCGCGTCATCGCGCCGCCGCCATGCGCGGCGATCGCGTGGATCACGTCGCGTTCGGAAAAGATGCCGACGACCGCATCGCCCGCCATCACCGGGACCGCACCGACACGGCGCTCGGCGAGCAACGCGACCGCGTCGCCGACGGTCTGCTCGGCGGTGATCGAGACCACCTCGCCGCCCTTGGTGCGAAGGATTGCCGCGATCGTCATTGGCTCTCTCCTGTCTGCGCTCGTCAGCCGAGTCTCTCAGGCGTGGGAGAATTCCACGTTTGGCGGCGCTTGGGAAGCCGCCGGGTATGATCTCTAGCGCGCAGCGCCGAGGCGATAGCCGAGCGTGCGGGTGCTGTTGGCGGGGAGATCGACCGCCCAGACCAGTTTCCCGTCGGTGCGCGCCAATACGCTCGTCGATTTCGACACACGCGGGGCGATCTGCGGGTCGAACTGCGCCTCGAACCTAACGGGATGGGGATTGGCGTTGCGCACCGTCAGCGCCACGCCCTCCCATGCCGCGCCGCGATTGGCGCCGCTGTTGGGCGTTGTCGTCTCGAGCGTGACCTGCGTCGCGGTGGCGAGCTTGGCCTCGACCTGTTCGCCGACCGCCTTGTCGTCGATCGCGCCTTCGCCGATCAGCAGCGCGGCGGCGCCGCGCGGCTGGAACAGCGCGACCCGCCCGGCAGGAAGCGGGACACCGAGCCCGGTCTCGCGGCGATTGCGCGCGCGCAGCGTGAGCTGGGGCGGGCCAGCCACGCCGCTCCGGTCGATCGCTGCGACATAGACGATATCGACCGGGACGGCGTGCCGGTCGAGCAAGGCGACCTGCTTCTGCGCAAGGGCTGCGACCGTCGTGCGATCGGGCACGCGGTAGAGCTTGAGGTCGCCGAGATCCTCCTGCGTCACCAGCCGCGGCGCGCGCATCTGCATTGCCGTGACGACGATATCCATCGCTTCGGGTGCGGGCGGCGGGGGTGGCGGCGGCGGCGGGGGTGCGTACCCGACGAACGACTCGATCGGATGCGGAAAGCATTGGAAGCTGAGCGGCGCGCCCTGCCGCCCGCCCGAATACGGCGCACGGTCCTCGCGTTTGACCTTTCCCGCGACGACCATCGTCTCGGCATCGGCGAAGCTGGTCGAATCGCCGCTGGCGAGCGTGACCCAGGCGAGCAGATCGGCGCTGCGCCCGTCGTCGCGCAGCGTCGCGACGTAATTCGCCTGCCAATCGAACCCCCAGGCGAGGTACGACAGCGTGATCGTGACGGTCGTCGCGCTCGGCGAGTCGAGCGCGACCGACAAGGTCGGCTTGGCCGCGACGCCGGGGGGAACGCGGTCATAGACCAACGCCCCCGCGCCCGCCGCACAATCGACCGCGACGAAGCCGTCGCGCGTCTCGAGGATCGCCGCGCCGTCGGGGCCCGAGCGGATGATCGCGCTTTCCTCGACGATCCGCTTGGCGATGGTGCGGCGGATCGTGACGGGGCGGCCGAAACTGGCGGCGTACAGGCTGCGCGGCGAGAGCAACGCGGCATCGAGATTCTTCTCGCGCACGCCGTTCGGCAGGCCGGTGACGATCGCGCTTTCGGGCAGGATCCCGGCTGCGACGCCTTCGAAGCGCAGCGTGCTCGGCCCGGCCGGGATCGTCACCCGCCGCTGTTCGGTGATCAGCGCATAGCCGCGCAGCCAACCGCGCTCGATCGGCGCCACGGCCGAGCGATCGGGCGCGCGGTAGATCGTCACCGCGACCTTGTCGGGCGCGGGCGAGACGGTCTGTGCCGGCGCGCCGCTCGCGACGAGTCCGGCGAGCAGCGCCAGCAGCCATCGCACCGCGTGGCGCACGCCGCTCAGAACCGCGTGTCGAAGGTCGCGGTCACGCTCGCCGTGCCATTGGCCGGGACGCGGACCTGCCACACCGCCTCGTCGGCATTGATCCGCTCGCTCGGCTGGCTTTCCGTCAGGATGCGGGTGTCGTGCCACCAGCTATCGAGCCCGTCCTGCGCGACTTCGACGACCGCTTCGCTCGCGCGCGCATTGGTCAGCGTGTAGCGCATCGTCGTGCGCCAGCGATCCGCCGAAATTCGCTCGCGCTTCTCGACCACCGGCAGGATCTTCACGTCGAACGCCTCGCCGGTCTTGAGCGCGAGCCGCGAACCCATCGGGGTGTGCGGGATCGCGCTCTCGCCGATGAATTGCGGCGCGCCGCGCGCATCGCGCATATAGACGCGCACGGTGCCGGCGGGGAGCGCGTCGCCCAGGCCACCCTCGCGCGACGAACTGAATTTGAGCACGGTGTCGACGCTCTTCGCCTCGCTCTGCGTCGCGAGCCAGGCGTTGCGGTAGAAATAGGTCTTGGCGGCGGGCGTGCCGGCGACGTCGAGGAAGCTGACCTGCTTGGTCTGCGCATCGGCGATCGTGGTGCGCTCGGCGAGCGGATAGAGGTAGAAATCGCCGAGCTGCTCGCGATTGGCGGTTTCGGTGCCGGGCTGGTTGCCACGCGGGCTGGTCGGGCGCCCATAAAAGCGCGGCCGACCGGGCTCTTCGGTCCCGACCGAGCCCGCGACGAGCAGCGTCTTAGCGGCGGTGAAGGTGGTGCCGCTGGTGTTGGTCAGCGTGATCCACCCCTGGACGTCGAGCTTGCCGACCTTCTCATCGAACAAGGCGACATAATCGGCCTTCCAGCCGAGCCCGCGCGAGAGGTAGTTGAGCGTCGCCGGGCGGCTGCCCGCGGCTTCGCTGTCGAGCGTGACCGACAGGGTCGGCCGCGCGCGCAGATTGGGCGGGAGCGTCGGGAAGATCACCCGGCCGCCCATCCGGTCGAGCACTTCGATCCGGCTGCCGATCTGGACGATCGTACCGCCATTGTTGGCGAGAACGCGCGCTTCCTCACGCGTTTCGGCGCCGGTCGCGGGATTGGTGCGGACGAGCGTGACGGTCTGCCCGACCGCTTTGTCCATCAGCTTTTGCGGGGAGAGCAGGTCGTAGTCGAAATTCTGCTCGACGATGCCGGCGCCCGCCGTGGTCAGCGTCACCGTCTCGGGGCGGATCGCGGCGGAGACGTCGGCGAATTCCTGGCGGCTGCGGCCGCGCGGGAGCGCGAGCTGGCGCGTGTCCTGGATCAAAGCGAGGTCGTTATTGTAGATCGTGACCGCGACGTCGCCTTGCGCCGAGCGTGGGGCGGAGGGGGATGGCGCGTCCTGCGCGCTGGCGAGCGCGGGGAGCCACAGCATCGTCGTCGCCAGCCAGATCCGCATATCGCCGCCCCCGTTTGTCGTTTCGGGATAGGCTAGGGATATAACAGCGCGGTTACAATCCGTTCGCCCCGTTCGCGAAAAGCGGCGAACGGGGTCGAAAGGACCCTCCGGCCGTCACCCGGCCTGTGCCGGGGTGACGGACGACGGATCGATCGGATCACTCGACCGTGGTGGTCGCATTCGCGGGCGGACGACCGCGACGGCGGCGCGGCTTTTCGACCACGTCGCCTTCATGGCCGAGCTCGGGCTCGACCACCGCCGAGACGTTGAGCGACGGCGGCAGGCGGTCGGCGGCGAAGCCGTTATCCTCGAAGGCAGGCTCGTCGGACTCGGTCAGGACGGCAGCCTCGACCACCGGCGCGACTTCGCGGCGCGGACGGCCGCGGCCGCGGCGGGGTGCCTCGGCGACGGGCTCGGCCGGTGCGGCGGTGTCGAGCGGGAGTTCCTCGGCGACGGGCTGCGCTTCGGAGACGGGCTCGGGCGCGCGCGACACGCGGTCGGGACGCTCGTAGCGATCGCCACGCGGCTGGCGCTCGGCGCGCTCTTCACGGGGCTGCTCGGCCTGACGGTCGTAGCCGCCCTCGCCGTTGCCGTTGCCGTTGCCGTTGCCGTTGCCGTTGCCGTTCACGCGACCGCGCGGACGATCCTCATAGCCTTGCGCGCCTTCGCGCTGCTCGCTGCCGTGCTGCCCATTGGACTGCCCGTTTGCCGCAGCGGGATTCGACTGGCCGTTCTGCGCATAGCCGCGATTGCCGTCCTGGCGGTTACCGTCCTGGCGGTTACCGTCCTGACGATTGCCATCCTGGCGGTTGCCGTCCTGACGCCCATCCTGACGATAGCCGTTCTGGCCGCCGCGCTGCTGGTCGCCGCGCGGCTGATCCTGGCGATTGTCTTGCCGGGGCTGCTCGATGACGCGCTCGCCCTCGTCCTCGTAATCGGGCTCGTCCTCGTCGAGCGTCGCGCCCTGGATCCGCTTGGTCGAGACGGCGCCACCATTTTCCTCGAAGCGCGCGCGCGTTTCGGCGAGCACGCGGAAATAGTGATCGGCGAACTGGAGGTAATATTCGACGTTGACGCGGTCACCCTGCATCTGCGCGTCGCGCGCGAGCGTCTTGTATTTCTCGAGCAACTGCGCGGCATTGCCGCGGGCGCGATTGTCGATGCGGTTGCCGGTGTCCTGACGACCCGGATTGCCACCACCACCCGACGAGCGCTGCTGCTGCCCGCCACGGCCGCGACGGCGGCCGGCCTGACGATTATTGATCAACGTCTTGTTGTCCTGTCCTTGGGAACCAACCTGGTCACGCTCCAGAAATATGGATGCAAAGCCCCCATGCGCTGCCGCCGACCATCGGCGATACGCGCTTGCCAGCGTCGCCGGACGGGGCGACTGCATGACCAAGGGGACGGGCAACAGCCCATTTTCAACCGGTTATGATGAAAATGCGTGCCCCTGTGCCGTGCAATAGCGCCTCACAGGGCAATCTCCAAGCAGAATATTGCGGTGATCGACCGCAAGGTCACCCGACGGAACGCCATAGCCCTGACCCCACCGAAAGGGTCGAGCACTATAGACCGTCGAGCGGCAATTTCAGTTTTGCTTGTTTCCAAGTCTATTTCGGTGGAAAAGCGATTCGGGTAGGTAGACCGCGCGAGCGTCCCTTGTGGAAGGGGCACGCCTTCTTGGTGGAAAACAGTCTACCTACCCGCCATCGCTCGCCTTGGACCGCTGGCAATAGCGACCCAATAGGCCGCTGCCGATCTTTGTATTCTACCTTAAACAAATAGCCAACCATGAAGGCGGGCCACTTTCAGGCATTGGTCTCGCGGCCCGTCACCGCGATGGTCGCGCTGTGAGTGGCGACCAGCGCGCGCGGATTGCCGCCGAGATCGTGGCGCAGCGCGACCGCGAACCCCTCGGCCACGAGCAACGCGGTGACGGCGGGCGCCTGGGTTGATCCGATCTCGAGGATCGCGGCGCCGCCGGGCGCGAGTAGCGCGGGCAGCTGCGGCGCGATGCGGCGATAGTCGTCGAGCCCGTCGGCGCCGGCGAACAGCGCCATGCCGGGTTCGTGCGCGCGGACTTCGGCGGGGAGCGGCTCGTCTGTGCCGATATAGGGCGGGTTGGCGAGGATCAGGTCGAAGCGGCCGTCTAGCCCGGTCGCCCAGTCGCCGGCTTGGAATTCCACGCGATCGGCAAGGCCGAGCGTGGCGGCGTTGCGCCTCGCATAAGCGAGCGCGTCTGGCGAAGCGTCGATGCCGAGCCCGGTCGCGCCCGGCCATTGGTCGAGCGCGGCGAGCAACAGCGTGCCCGGGCCGGTGCCGAGGTCGAGGATGCGGCGCGGCGCGCCCTTGCCGAAATGCGCGAGGGCGGCGTCGAGCAGCGTCTCGCTATCAGCGCGCGGCACGAGCACGCCGGGGCCGACCGCGAGTTCGATCGTCCAGAAGGCGCGGGCGCCGGTGATATAGGCGATCGGCTCGTGCGCGAGGCGACGCGCGAGCAGCGGGCCGAAGCTGTGCGGCGTCGCGGAGTCGAGGCGGTTGAGCAGGAGTTGCTCGCGCGCGATGCCGAGCGCGTGCGCCATCAGGAGCTCGGCGTCGAGGCGGGGCGTTTCGCTGACGCTGGCAAGAAAAGTCGTGGCGGCGGCGAGCGCCAACCGAATCCTCCCCTCCCCTTCAGGGGAGGGGTTGGGGGTGGGGGAGGCCTCGCAGAGCGCTGGCGTGCCGCACTTCCCCACCCCAACCCCTCCCCTGAAGGGGAGGGGCTTTTCGTCCTTCTCAGCCATCGAGGGCGGCCAGCCGCTCGGCCTCATCCTGCGCGATCAATGCGCCGACCAGCTCATCCATCTCGCCCTGCAAAATCTCGGGCAACCGGTGCAGCGTCAGGTTGATGCGGTGATCCGTCACCCGCCCCTGCGGGAAATTGTACGTCCGAATCCGCTCCGAGCGATCCCCCGACCCGACCATCGATTTGCGCGCACCCGCGCGCTCCTGATGCAACCGGTCGCGCTCGGCCTCGTACAGCCGCGTGCGCAGCACGCGCATCGCCTTGGCCCGGTTCTTGTGCTGCGACTTCTCGTCCTGCTGGATGACGGTGAGGCCGGTCGGGATATGGACGATCCGCACCGCCGAATCGGTGGTGTTGACCGACTGCCCGCCCGGCCCTGACGAGCGGTAGACGTCGATCCGCAGATCCTTGTCGTCGATCTTGACGTCGACCTCCTCGGCCTCGGGCAGCACCGCGACGGTTGCCGCCGAGGTGTGGATGCGCCCCTGCGCCTCGGTCGCCGGCACGCGCTGGACGCGGTGGACGCCGCTTTCGAACTTCAATTTGGCGAACACGCCCTTGCCTTCGACCGAGGCGATCGCTTCCTTGAAGCCGCCGCTTTCGGAGCTGGAGGCGGAGATCAGCTCGACCCGCCATCCCTGCGCTTCGGCATAGCGCTGGTACATGCGGAACAGGTCGGCCGCGAACAGCGCCGCCTCGTCGCCCCCGGTGCCGGCGCGGATTTCGAGCATCGCAGCGCGCTCATCGGCGGCGTCGCGCGGCAGCAGCGAGAGCGCGAGCGCACGCTCGGCATCGGGGAGCGTGTCGCGGATCGTCGCGATCTCCTCGCGCGCCATCAGCTTGATCTCGGGGTCGCTCTCCTCCTCCATCGCGGCGAGCACGTCGAGTTCGGCGCGGAGCCGCCGCACCTCGCCCGCCGCGCGCGCGATCGGTTCGAGCTCGGCATAGTCCTTCGAGACCTGGACGAAGCGGTCGGACGGGAGGTCGCCCGACGCCATCAGCGCCGACAGCTCGTCGCGCCGGGCCTCGATCTGCAGGATGCGTTCGGGGGAGATCGAGGTCATGCTATGGCGTTGTAAATGGGATCAAGGATAGTTCTGAAGCTCTCAGAATTGAACACGCCTCTATGGCCGCGTTCGACAAGGCTGGCTTCGCCGTCTTTCCGCGAGAGTACCACGGTCCATGCCGGATTCATCTTCAGAGCCTTATCGTAACGCTTCTTGGGGCTACCGGTCACCACTGACGCCGACGAATATCCAGCTCGGCGCAATTCCGCGGTCATTTTGAAAGCGGCAAGTTCAAACTCGTCAGCTTCAGCGACAACGACAACGTCCGGCGTCTCGACCGCAGGCTCTTCCAGCAGCATCGCCAACCGCTCGATCCCAGCCGCCCACCCGACGCCCGGCGTCTCGGGGCCACCGAGGCTCCCGATGAGGCCATCATAGCGCCCGCCTGCCAGCACGGTACCCTGCGAACCGAGCCGATCGGTGACGAACTCGAACGCGGTGTGGCGGTAGTAATCCAGCCCACGCACCAGCCGCGCGTTGCGCGTCCACGCCACGCCCGCCGCATCGAGCCCCGCCGTCACCGCGTCGAAGAAGGCGCGCGCCTCGGGCGTCAGATAGGCGTCGATGTCGGGCGCGCTATCGGCCACCGGCCGATCGCGCGGGTCCTTCGAATCGAGGATGCGGAGCGGGTTCTTGTCGAGCCGCGCGAGGCTGTCCTCGCTCAGCACGTCACGGTGCGCCTCGAAATGCGCGACCAAAGCCGCGCGCCACGCGTCGCGCGTCTCGGCGTCGCCGAGCGTGTTGAGCTGCAGCGTCACGCCATCGGCGATGCCGAGTTCGTGGAGCAACTGGTCGGCCAGCACGAGCAGTTCGACGTCCGCCGCCGGCTCGCCCGCGCCGATCACCTCGGCGTCGATCTGGTGGAACTGGCGGAAGCGCCCCTTTTGCGGGCGCTCGTAGCGAAACACCGGGCCGTGCGTCGCGATCTTGAGCGGCGCATATTGCTGCCAGCCCTCGGTCAGATAGGCGCGCGCGATGCCCGCGGTGAATTCGGGGCGCAGCGTCAGCGAATCGCCGCCGCGATCCTCGAAGGTGTACATCTCCTTCGACACGACGTCGGTCGTCTCGCCGAGCGAGCGTGCGAACACGGCCGTGCTCTCGAACACGGGGATATCGACGCGCTGGAAACAATAGAGCCGGCGGACGCGCTCGAACGTCTCGACGATGTGTGCAAAGCGGCGCTGCTCCTCGCCGAAGATGTCCTGCGTGCCGCGGATGCGTTTTGGGGTTTCTATACGGGCCATAAGGCTGCGTTCTCTATGCGAGCGTTGGGGCAAGCGCCAGATGGTTGTGCGTGGGCCCTGCCCTCCCTGAAACGGAAGGACTGCCCCTCTTCCTCCCCTCCCTGGAAGGGAGGGGTCGGGGGTGGGTCGGCCTAGGGCGGGCGTCGACCTCTCCGCGGGCGGACCTACCCCCAGCCCCTCCCTTCCAGGAAGGGGAGGTGCGAGCCGCTTGACACGTCCGGCTCCCGCACCGCAGCATGGGCGCAACGGGGGCGGTTACAGTTCCCTTTTCAGCATCTGCAGGATCTCACCGGCTCGTTTCGGAAAGGTCGCCATGCGTCTGTCTTCCATGTCCGTTTTCCTCTTGAGTGCAAGTGTATGAGCCTCGTCCTCGCCTGGGCTCCCGTCATCATCGCCATGCTCGCCGCCGGATTGTTCGCGGGCTTTGCCGCCGGACTGTTCGGGATCGGCGGCGGCTTCGTCGTCGTACCCGCGATGATCGCGCTGCTGCCGCTACTCGGCGGCGCGAAGGGCGAATATACGCATGTCGCGATCGGCACGTCGTTCGCGACGATCGTCGTCACCGCGCTCCGCTCGACGCTCAGCCACCACAAGCGCGGCGCGGTCGATTTCGAGATCCTCAAGACCTGGGCGCCGTGGATCATCCTCGGCGTCGGGATCGGCGTGCTGCTGGCACAGCGCATGACCGGGCAGACGCTGACCTTCATCTTCGCGGGCGGAATCGTGCTGATGTCGATCAACTTCCTCGTGCCGAAGCTCGCGCGGCGCCAGGTCAGCGACACGATGCCGACCGGCCTGCCGCGCGCGGCGATCGCCGGCGGGCTCGGCCTCTTCTCCTCGCTGCTCGGAATCGGCGGCGGGACGGTCGCGGTGATCGTGATGACGCTGTGCGGGCGCACGATCCACAAGGCGATCGCCACAGCCTCCGGGTTCGGCTTCATCATCGCCGTACCCGGCACGATCGGCTGGATCCTGATCGGGCTCGGCAAGCCCGGCCTGCCGGTCGGCTCGCTCGGCTATGTCAACGTGCTCGGCGCGGTCGTCATCACCTCGATGTCGATCCTCACCGCGCCGCTCGGCGTCGCCGCCGCGCATGCGCTGCCGGCCGAGCCGCTCAAGCGCGTGTTCGGCGTGTATCTGCTGTTCATCGCCGGGGTGATGGCGAACCGCGCGCTCCATATGTGACAGAAACGTTATGTTTTCGCGAGCATTTCGCGGTGCGCAAAAGCGCGGTAGCACGCGTCCATGAGCCTGAACCTCGGCAAGAAAGTCGCCCCGCCCCGCTTCATCCTGTTCGCGATCCTGTTCGCGGGCGGCCTGTTCGTGGCGATCCCCCCGCTCGGCTGGGGGCGCGGCGCGATGGCGGCGTTCGACGTCGCCGCCGCGGTGTTCCTGCTCGCCGTCTCGACGCTGCTCGGGCACGGCGAGGCCGACCGGATGCGCAAGTCGGCCGAGGACAATGACGCCAACCGCGTCGGGCTGCTCGTGCTCACCGGGGTGACGATGCTCGTCATCCTCACCTCGGTCGCCAAGGAATTGCAGGGCAAGACCGATATCGCCGCCACCGTGCTGGTGATCGTGACGCTGGTGCTGGCCTGGCTGTTTTCGAACACCGTCTATGCGCTGCATTACGCGCATCTCTTCTATTCGGATTGCGACGATGACGGGCAGGATTCGGGCGGGCTCGATTTCCCGAAATGCGCCGAGCCCGATTATTGGGACTTCCTCTATTTCAGCTTCACGCTCGGCATGACCTTCCAGACCTCCGACGTCGAAATCTCGTCGCGCCGGATGCGGCGCGTGTCGCTCGGCCAGTGTCTCGCGGCGTTCGTGTTCAACATCGGCGTGCTCGCCTTTACGATCAACGTGCTCGGCAGCAGCAGCGGATCGTAGCGCAATCCCGCGGCGAAGGGGTGGACGCGGAGCGAATCACCCGCTTAAACCACCACCACAGCCGCTCTTCCCAAGAAAGCTCCCCTGCATGATCCGTCGCGTCGCGTTCACCGCCCTGTTGCTCGCCACCACCGCATCGCCGGTGCTGGCCGAAAATTCCAAGCCGCAGCCGGTGCCGATCGTCGACACGATCCCGGCCGCGCGCGACACCCCGTTCCCCGGCACGATCAGCCTCGACATCGACGCGACCGACACGACGCGCGGCATCTTCACCACGCGCGAGACGATCAGCGGCGTGAGCGCGGGGCACATGGTGCTGCTCTTCCCGAAATGGCTGCCGGGCAACCATTCGCCGACCGGCCAGCTCGACAAGCTCGCCGGCCTGCACATCCGCGCCGGCGGCAAGGAAGTCGCGTGGACACGCGATCCGGTCGACGTCTATGCCTTCCACATCGACGTGCCGGCGGGCGCGAAGAGCCTCGACATCGATTTGCAGTTCCTCTCGGCGACCGCACCCGACCAGGGCTCGGTGGTAATGTCCCCGAACATGCTGCGACTGCAGTGGAATTCGATGAGCCTGTATCCGGCGGGCTATTTCACGCGGCAGATCCCGGTCAAGGCGGTGGTGAAGTACCCGACCGGCTTCACCGCCTCGTCGGGTCTGCCGTCGAAGGCGAACGGTTCGACCTACGCCTATCAGCTCACCAATTACGAAGTGCTGGTCGATTCGCCCGTCCTCGCCGGGCGTTATTACAAGCAGTGGCCGCTCTCGCCGCGCGTCAATCTAGACGTCTATGCGGATAACGCCGCCGAGCTCGTCGCGACCCCCGAGCAGATCGACGCGCACAAGCGGCTCGTCGACCAGGCGGTCAAGCTCTACGGCGCGCAGCATTACGACACCTACGAGTTCCTGCTGTCGATCTCCGACGTGATGGGCGGGATCGGGCTAGAGCACCACCGCTCGTCCGAGGACGGCGTGAAGCCCGGCTATTTCACCAAGTGGAAGGACGGCCCGGGTTCGCGCAACCTGCTGCCGCACGAATATAATCACAGCTGGGACGGCAAGTTCCGTCGTGGTGCCGACCTGTGGACCCCCGATTTCCGCATGCCGATGCGCGGCAGCCTGCTCTGGGTCTATGAAGGCCAGACGCAGTTCTGGGGCTATGTGCTGCAGGCACGCTCGGGGATCGTTTCGAAGCAGGACACGCTCGACGGTTATGCCGCGATCATGGCCGAGCTCGACAACCGTCCGGCGCGCAACTGGCGCGACATGGTAGACACGACCAACGACCCGACGATCTCGCAGCGCCGCCCCAAGGGCTGGACGAGCTACCAGCGCTCGGAGGATTATTACAACGAAGGCCTGCTGGTGTGGATGGAGGTCGATTCGATCCTGCGCCAGCAATCGGGTGGCAAGAAATCGATCGACGATTTCGGCCGCGCTTTCTTCGGCCTCGACGACGGCGATTATGGCGAGGTCACCTACACGTTCGACGACGTGGTGAAGACGCTCAACACGATCCAGCCCTATGACTGGGCCGGTCTGCTGACCAAGCGGCTGACCGAGACCGGCGCGCCTGCTCCGCTGAAGGGCTTCGAGGCGAACGGCTACAAGCTGATCTACACCGAGGAGCCGACGCTCGCCTTCAAGAACGCCGAGGCGGCGCGCAAGAACACCAACCTCACCTTCTCGCTCGGCCTGACGGTCGACAAGGACGGCAAGCTCACCGGCGTCGGCTGGGACTCGCCCGCATATAAGGCCGGGCTGACGATCGGCGACAGCATCGTCGCGATCGACGGCACCGCTTTCTCCGACAGCGCGCTGAAGGGTGCGGTCACCGCCGCCAAGACGCGCAAGACGCCAATCGTTCTACTGGTCAAAAGCAACGACCAGATCAGCCCGGTCAGCATCGACTATCACGGTGGTCTGCGCTATCCGCACCTCCAGAAGATCGGCAGTGGAGAGGGTGGGCTGGACCGTTTGCTGACACCGCGTTAAGGCCGATTCGATTCTATATTATCCAGTGTAGTTAAGGACTTACTATGCGTATCGACATGATCCCGGTCGGCAAGGGCCCGCCGGACGACCTCAACGTGATCATCGAAGTCCCGACCGGCGGCGAGCCGGTCAAGTATGAGTTCGACAAGGCGTCGGGCGCGCTGTTCGTCGACCGCATCCTGCACACGCCGATGCGCTACCCGGCGAATTACGGCTTCGTGCCGCACACGCTGTCGCCCGATGGCGATCCGCTCGACGCGCTCGTCGTCGCGCGTTCGCCCTTCATCCCGGGCTGCGTCGTGCGTGCGCGTCCGATCGCGGTGTTGAACCTCGAGGACGAAGCCGGCGGCGACGAGAAGCTCGTCTGCGTGCCCGTCGATTCGACCTTCCCTTACTATTCGAACGTCAACGAGCGCGGCGACATGCCCGAGATCGTGTTCGAGCAGATCGAGCATTTCTTTACGCACTATAAGGACCTCGAAAAGAAGAAGTGGGTCCGCGTCGGCAAGTGGGGCGACCGCGACGAAGCGCGCAAGGTCGTGATCGAGGCGATCGCGCGCTACGACGCCGCCAAGGCTGCGGGCGATCCCGCACCGGGCCTGGTCGCGCAGGAAGACTGAGCCGCTTGAGCCCCTCCCCTTCAGGGGAGGGGTTGGGGTGGGGCCGTCACGGGCGCCGGTCTCGGTGAGACACCCCCCACCCCCTGCCCCTCCCCTGAAGGGGAGGGGTGGAAGCATGTTAAGTCCGCTTCTTCTTAATCGGCGCGCGCATGCCTGCCGCCACGCCAAGGCTGGCCCATTCGCGCAGCGCATCGGCGTCATCGTACACATCATCAGGCGCGCGGCGATAGTTCATCGAGCCTTCGCGCCCCTCGCCCATCGTGTAGGTGAAACGCGGGCACCCGGCCTCGTCCCACACCGCATCGCTCGCCGCATCCGCCTTGATCCACAGCCCGTCCTCGAAGGCGATCGCGAAGATCGTGCCGTCGAGATAGAGCGTCGCCCCACCCATCATCGCGCGCTTGGTCACCGTGCCGATCGGTGCGAGCGCTTCCTCGATCCAGGCGAGCAGGCCCGAATCGACCGCCATCAGCCCTGCCCCGCCAGCTTGGCGAGCGCGTCGCCGGTGACGCGGTAGACGGTCCACTCCTCCATCGGCGCGGCGCCCATCGAACGGTAGAAAGCGATCGCCTTCTCGTTCCAGTCGAGCACCGACCATTCGAAGCGCGTGCAGCCGCGCTCGACCGCGAGTTTGGCAAGATGCTGTAGCAACGCCTTGCCGACGCCCGCGCCGCGTGCCTCGGGCGTGACGTAGAGATCCTCGAGATACAGCCCGCGCCAACCGGTCCAGGTCGAGAAATTGTGGAAGAACAGCGCCATCCCGACGGGCTTTCCGTCGAGCTCGGCGATCACCGCCTCGGCGGCCGGATGCGGCCCGAAGAGCGCGTCGTGGAGCAACGGCTCGGTCGCGACGACCTTGTCGGCGGCGCGCTCGAACTCGGCGAGCTCGCGGACGAGATGCAGGATCAGCGCGACGTCGGCTGGGGTGGCGGTACGGATCTCGATCATGCGGCGGCCTCGGTTTGTGGAGCGGGTGCGGCATGGCCGCGCACGGCGAGGACGCATCCCAGGATGATCAGCGCCGCGCCGAGCGCGGTGTAGAGCGAGACGACCTCATGGAAAACCCACCAGCCGAACAGCGACGCCCAGACGAACGCGGTATATTCGACCGGCGCGAGCACTTGCGCCTCGGCATGGCTGTACGCCCAGGCGAGCGCCATCGCCGAGATCGACCCCAGCACCGCCGCAGCCCCGATCGACGGGAGCTGCGCGGTGGTCGGCAGCCCGGCGAACCACGGCGCGCCGAGCAGCAGCAAGCCGCTCAGCACGACGCTGGTGAACAAGGCGACCTCGAGCGGATCGGCGACCTGCGCCTGCTGGCGCAGCAGGATCAGGCTGTAGGCATAGAAGATCGACGCGGCAAAGATCGCGAGCGAGCCGAGCACGTGGCTCGTCGAGGCATGCCCCTGCACCTCGCCCGCGGCGATGATCAACACACCGAGGCTCGCGACGATCGACCCGAAGATCGCCGCACGCCGGATCGTCTCGCCGAGCAGAGCGGCGGCGAAATAGAGCGCGATCAGCGGCGCGAGAAAGGTCAGCGCCACCCCCTGCGCCATCGGCACGCGCACCAGCCCCCAGAAGAACAGCAAGACCGAGAAACCCGCGGTGCCCCCGCGCAAGACATGCAGCCGGAGCGCCGCCCGCCCCGGAAACGGCCGCCGCCGCAGCACGAAGATCGTGCCGAGCAACGCCACCCCGACGAGCGACCGCCACAGCACCGCCGAATAGGCGCCGCTGGTGATGCTGAGGCCTTTCATCAGCACGTCCATCGCCGAATAGGTCGCGATGCCGGCGGCGGCGACCGAGAAAGCGAGAGCGGCGCCCACCTTCTTCGTAGTTGGCACAAGCATGTTCAGCGAATCAGACGAAGTTCGAGACCGATATCGACGCCAGCCAGTCGACGGTCTCCGGTGTAGACGGTCGCGCGCCGCTCGGCGGCAAGCGCCAGACAGGCGCGATCGCCGAGCGAAAGGCCCGCCGCCTTGGTAGCGGGGCGCAGATCGGCCGCAGCGATCGCATGATCCATCGTAAAAGGAGCGACTTCGATCTCGAGGCCCTGCAGCAATGCGAGAACGCGCTGCGTCTGGTGGCCCTTGTCTGCCGCACGCTGGAACGTCTCCGACGCGTTCACCGCCGACAGCGCGCTCCCTCGCATGACCGAGATCACCATCTCCGCACCCGGCTCATCCAACAGTACCGCGAGGAGCGCCGATGCGTCGAGAACGACGCTCACTCCTCGCGCCAGTCGCTCGCACGCTCGCGCAAGAACTGATCCACGGAATAGTCGTCACCGGTCATCGCGCGGAACGCCTGCTGCGCCTCCCGGACCACCTGCCCGTAGGTTTTCAGCGATATTCCCCCATCAATGCTCTTGGCGAGCACCAGCGAGTCACCGTCCGCAATCCCGAGTTCGCGACGCAATTCCGCGGGTATGACGATCTTGCCGCCAGCGATCACTTTGGCATGATAGGTCATGTCAGGCCTCCCGAGACCTGACACATACCACAAGACCTATTCCGCTGCCACCGCCACCGGAGCCGCTGCCGCCACCGCCGCATCATGCGCCTCGATCGACGCCGCCTTTTCCTCGACCAGCTTGACGATATGCTCGAGCATGTCCTCGGAATTCACCGTGTGATCGGTCACGCCCGACAGATACACCATATGCTTGCCGTTGCCGCCGCCGGTCAGGCCGATATCGGTCTCTCGTGCTTCGCCGGGGCCGTTGACGACGCAGCCGAGCACCGACAGCGACATCGGCGTGCGGATGTGCTGCAGCCGTTCCTCGAGCGCCTGGACGGTGCGGATCACGTCGAAGCCCTGGCGCGCACATGACGGGCACGACACGACGCGCACGCCGCGGTTGCGGATGCCGAGGGCCTTCAGGATCTCGAAGCCGACGCGGACCTCGTCCTCGGGCTCCGCCGAGAGCGAGACGCGGATCGTGTCGCCGATGCCGTACCACAGCAGCGAGCCGATCCCGATCGACGACTTGACGGTACCGCCGACAAACCCGCCCGCCTCGGTGATGCCGAGATGCAGCGGGCAATCGACCAGTTCGGCGAGCTGCTGATAGGCCGCCACCGCGAGGAAGAAGTCCGACGCCTTCACCGCGACCTTGAACTCGTGGAAGTCGTGATCCTGCAGAATCTTGATGTGATCCATCGCCGATTCGACCAGCGCATCGGGGCACGGCTCGCCATATTTCTCGAGCAGATGCTTTTCGAGGCTCCCGCCGTTGACGCCGATGCGGATCGCGCAGCCGTTCGACTTGGCGGCGTCGATCACTTCCTTCACGCGGCTCGCCGAGCCGATATTGCCCGGGTTGATGCGCAGGCACGCAGCACCGGCATCGGCGGCTTCGAGCGCGCGCTTATAGTGGAAGTGGATATCGGCGACGATCGGAACGCGGCTCGCGCGGACGATCTGCTTCAATGCCGCGGTGCTCTCCACGTCGGGGCACGACACGCGGATGATGTCGACGCCGGCATCCTCGCAGCGGCGGATCTGGTCGATCGTCGCCTTGACGTCGTCGGTCGGCGTGTTGGTCATCGTCTGGACGGTGACGGGCGCGTCGCCGCCGACCGGCACGTTGCCGACCATGATCTGGCGGCTCTGACGACGGTTGATGTCGCGCCACGGGCGGAGGGACATGGAAAACTTCCTCTGGTTGGTCGCGCCCATATAGCGACGATCCGCAGCTTCCGAAACCGCTAGAGTTTGCTCAGCCGCGCACATCGCATTAGGGCCACGCGATGGAACGCCATTATGGTCTGGACTGGTTGCGCATCGGCGCGTTCGCGCTGCTGATCCTCTATCATATCGGCATGGTGTTCGTACCATGGGGATACCACGCCAAGACCGCGCAGCCGCTGGCGTGGGTCGCGATCCCGATGCTCGCGGTCAACAGCTGGCGGCTGCTGCTGCTGTTCGTCGTGTCGGGCTATGCCAGCCGCGCGCTGCTGGTGCGCGGACCCGCCACGGGGCATTTCGCGGTCAACCGTACGTGGCGGCTGATCATCCCGTTGCTGTTCGGCGTGATCGTCGTCGTGCCGCTGCAGCCGTGGGTCGAGCTTATCACGCAGCGCGGCTACCGCCATGACTTCGGCTATTTCCTGCTCCACGATTATTTCAGCTTCCGTGTCGTCAACGGGCTCGCGCTGCCGACCTGGCAGCATCTGTGGTTCGTCGGCTATCTGTGGATCTACACGATGGTGCTCACATTGCTCGTCGCGGTGATGGGGCAGCGCAGCCTGCAGCGCGGCTTCGACCGGCTGTTCGGCGGGTGGCTGGTGTGGCTGCTCCCGGCGGCCTGGCTGGTGCTGGTCAGCGCCTGGCTGTTCCCCGGGATCGGGCCGAGCAACGATCTGGTCGGCGATTCGGTGAGCCATGTGCAATATCTCCCCGCTTTCCTATTCGGCTTCGCGCTTGCCGGATCCTCGCCGGCGCTGGCGACGATGCGGCGGCTGTGGCCCTGGGCGCTCGCAGTCGGGATCGCCTGCTACACGATCGTCGCGGCGACCGAGCTGCGCTGGCCCAACAGCACGACGCCGGCCTGGCCGTGGGGGATCCTGTTCGCGAGCGCGCGCGCGGTGCAGGGCTGGAGCATGATCGTCGCGCTGATCGGGTTCGCCGACAGCTATCTCAACCGCGACTTGCCGTGGCGCCGCGTGCTGACCGAGGCGGTGTTCCCCTTCTACATCATCCACCAGACGATCATCGTCGGGGTCGAAGGCGCGCTGCTGCCGTTCGGCCTGCCGCGCTTTGTCGAGTTCGGCGTGCTCGTGGTGACGACGCTGGTCGGATGCTGGCTGTTTTACGCGATCGGCCGCGAGATCGGCTGGCTGCGTCCGCTGATCGGGCTGCGGCCCTTCCCCCAGACGAAAGAGGCGTGATGACCTGGACCTTGGTACTCCATGGCGGCGCGGGGCAGATGACGCCCGACACCGTCACCCCGGCGCAGGCCGAGGGCGCACGCGCCGCACTCGGGCGCGCGCTCGAAGCGGGCGCGGCGGTGCTGGCGGCGGACGGCGCGGCGCTCGACGCGGTCGAGGCAGCGGTGCGCGTGCTCGAGGATGATCCGCACTTCAATTCGGGGCGCGGCGCGGCGCTGACGCATGCGGGCGTCGCTGAACTCGATGCCGCGATCATGGACGGGCGCGACCGGAATGCCGGCGCGGTGGCGGGGGTGACCGCGACGCGGCATCCGGTCAGCCTCGCACGCGCGGTGATGGCAGACAGCCCGCACGTGCTGCTGAGCGGTGCTGGCGCAGATGCGTTTTCAGTCGAGCAAGGCTGCGAGCCCGCGACGCAGGACTGGCTGGTGCTGCCCGAGCGGCGCGCGCAGCTCGACGAGATGCTCGAAGGCGGCGGGGCGTTCGACGTCGACATGAAATATGGCACGGTCGGCGCGGTGGCGTGCGACGTGCACGGCCATGTCGCCGCCGCCACTTCGACCGGCGGCGTGACGGGCAAGCGCTGGGGCCGGATCGGCGATTCGCCGCTGATCGGGGCTGGCACCTACGCCGATGATCGCGCCGGCGCGGTGTCGTGCACCGGCTCGGGCGAATTCTTCATCCGCGCGAACGTCGCGCATGAGATTTGCGCGCGCGTGCGGCTGGCGGGCGAGACGCTCGAGGCTGCGGTCGAGACGGTGCTCGCCGAAGTGACGGCGCTCGGCGGGACGGGCGGCATCATCGTCGCGGGGCCGCAGGGCGAGGCGCTGTGGCGCTTCTCGACACCGGGCATGTACCGCGCACGCATCGACGCCGCGGGACATCGTGAGGTCGGGGTGTTCGGCGACGAATAGCCCGAAGGCCAAAATCCTTCTTCTCTCCGCGTCCTCCGCGCCTCTGCGCGAACCCATCTTCTTTTCGCGCAGAGGCGCGGAGGACGCAGAGGTGGTTGCTTTCGCGCCTTCGCGCCTTCGCGTGAGCACCCCTTCTTTTTCTCACGCGAAGCCGCGAAGGCGCGAAGGCGCGAAGGCGCGAAGGCGCGAAGGCGCGAAGGCGCGAAGATCGGGCGTGAAGGCGACGGAACGTGTTCTTTCGGCACCGGGCTTTAGAGTCCCGCTTTCGCGGGAAGAGCAACGTCGCTAAGGCCGGAGGCCATGACCAGTCTCCGTCGCGTTCGCCCCGGCCTTGCCGTTGCCGCCACCCTGCTCGCCGCGGCGACCGCCGCGCCCGCGTCGGCCTATTGGGAATATGGCCATCAGACGATCGCGCAGATCGCCGATGCCAATGTCCGCCCCAAGACACGCGCCGCGATCCGCGCGCTGCTCGCGCATTCGGAGCTGCTCGGCACGCCCGAATGCAAGGCCTCGAACATCTCCGATGCCGCGGTGTGGGCCGATTGCATCAAGCCGCTCAAGGGCCCCGACGGCAAGGCGCGCTTCGGCTATGCCTATAGCTGGCACTATCAGGATGTGAACATCTGCCACCCGTTCGACCTGGTCGCGGCGTGCAAGGACGGCAATTGCGTCTCGGCGCAGATCACCAAGGACGTCGCGCTGCTCAAGAACAAGCGCGCCCCGCTGCACGACCGGGTGCAGGCGCTGGCCTTCCTGGTCCACTTCGTCGGCGATCTCCATCAGCCGTTGCATGCCGGCGAGAAGGACGACCAGGGCGGCAACAAGGTGCTCGCCAGCTATGGCGGCTACGGCACCGCGCGGCTGAACCTGCACAGCATCTGGGATGGCTATCTCGCCGAGCGCGCGATCACCAGCGGGCCGCCGATCGTGCGGCGCTACCCCGCCGCCGTGCGCGCGAAGATCGCCGCGGGCGACGTCACCGACTGGAGCCGCGAAAGCTGGCAGGTCGCGCACGACGTGACCTATGCGAGCGTCATGGCCGATCCGTGCGCGCCGACGCCTGCGCACGTCACGATGGACGAGGCGACGATCGAGAAGGACGTGCCGATCGCGCGGCTCGAGGTCGAGCGTGGCGGGCTGCGCCTGGCGAAACTGCTCGACCAGGCGCTCGGCTGACGAGTCCAGAACGCCGGTGGAGGCGCGCGCTTAGTCGCGCGTTCCCCAGCGCCAGCGCACGCCGCCCCTGGTCTTGCGCACCGCGATCGCGGTGAACATCACGACCAGCGCAATACCGATCCCGACCTGCGCGATCCGCTCGTGCACCAGGCGGATGTCGGCGATCAGCACCGCTGCGAAGCCGATCGTTATCGCCCAGCCCTGCCATGTCGCCGGCTTTACGCCGATGCCGAACATCTTGGGCACGAACCAATAGTCCGCTTCGCCGAGACTATGGTCGATCGCGTCACGCGTCGTCGTCCGCATTGTCGTCCTCCTTGGGTGGCCGCCCGCGCCGGGGCGGATTGGGTGCTTCGAGCTTCACGCCCCGCTTCGCGAGCGCCTCGCGCAGCAGGCATTCGAATTGGGCGTTGACGCTCCGCAGATCGGCAGCCGCGATCCGCTCGACCGCCGCGTAGAGTGCGGGATCGAGGCGCAGCGCGAACGCTTTCTTGGGAGGAGCCGCCACCGTCCTGCCCGTTACTGGTAGAGCGAGCCGGCATTGACGACCGGCTGCGTGTCGCGCTCGCCGCACAGCACGACCATCAGGTTCGAGACCATCGCGGCGCGGCGCTCGTCATCGAGTTCGACGACGTTCTTCTCGCTCAGCAAGGCGAGCGCCATCTCGACCATCCCGACCGCGCCCTCGACCAGCGTTTTCCGCGCGGCGACCACTGCTTGCGCCTGTTGGCGCCGCAGCATCGCGCCGGCGATTTCGGAGGCATAAGCGAGGTGCGTGAAGCCGCATTCGTCGACGGTGATCCCCGCGGTCGCGAGGCGCGCGATCAGCTCGGCGCGCAGCTCGGTCGCGACCTGATCGTGATTGCCGCGCAGCGTCACTTCCTGATGCTCGAAATCGTCATAGGGATAGCGCGCGCCGATCGTGCGCACTGCGGCCTCGATCTGGACGATCACGAACGCCTTGTAATCGTCGATGTCGAACAGCGCCTGCGCGGTGTCCGTGACGCGCCACACGACTTGGGCTGCGATCTCGATCGGGTTGCCGCGCAGGTCGTTGACCTTCAGCCGCTCGGAAATCATGTTGTTCGCGCGCAGCGACACCTTTTTGCGCGCGAGCCACGGGAGCAGCCAGCGCAGGCCGGTGTTGCGATCGGTGCCCTTATACGCCCCGAACAGCGTGATCGCGGTCGCCTGGTTGGGCTGCTGCATGTAGAAACCGCAGGCGATGAAGGCGAAGGCCAGGCTCGCCACGGCGATGACCGTGCCGCCAAGCGCCGGATCGTCCTGCAGCAAGCTCGCCCCGAACAGCCCGAAAGCGAGCGCCACGAGCATCGCGAGCAGCATCAAATACCCGCTCGAGGTGGCCGCGCTGCGCTCGTGCGACAGCGTCAGCGCGGTGTTGCGTGTCGGCGACTCGACCATCAATGCCTCCCGTTAATATGATATCACATTTATATCGGATTTTGACAGGCGGCAACTGAAATCCCTCTCCCTCAGGGAGAGGGAGGAAGGAGCGCAGCGACGGAAGGGTGAGGGTGAGGGTGAGGGTGAGGGTGAGGGTGAGGGTGAGGGTGAGCAGACATAGGAAGGGCGACGCCAGCAAAGCCAGCGTCGCCCCTGAATCCAATCTTCGTCACCCCGGCCCCGTGCCGGGGTCCACCGTGCCACACATTCTACGGGCGTAGGGCGTGCATCCCAGTGGACCCCGGGACAAGCCCAAGGTGACGGATCCGTTAGTTCAGAACGATCGTCACCGCGCGACGGTTCTGCGCCCAGCTGGCTTCGTCCGAACCCAAAGCGATCGGGCGTTCCTTGCCGTAGCTGATCGTCGAGATCCGCCCCGGCGCGACACCGCGTGCCGCCAGATAGTTCTTCGCCGACAGCGCGCGACGATCACCGAGCGCGAGATTGTATTCGCGCGTGCCGCGTTCGTCGGCATGGCCTTCGAGGCTCACCGGCACGTTGGCATAGCGCGCCAGCCACGTCGCCTGGCTGTCGAGGATCGACCGCGCGCGGTCATCGAGGCTGTAGCTGTCGAGCGCGAAATTGACGGTGTTGCTCGTCACCGAACGCTCGAAATCGGCGCGCGAGCCGGGAACGATGGCGCCCTGTCCGCCCGAGCCGTTCTGGTCGGTCACCGGGCCTGGTGCCGGCGGCAGCTCGGCAGGGCGCTTCTTGCTGCACGCGGAGGTCGCGAGCAGGGCAGTGGCAATCAGCAGCGTCGTGGTCAGTTTCGCCATGGCGGCTTCTCCCAGAGGTAAAAGGTCGTTTCGAACCCGTGCCAGATCAAGCCCTTGGCTTTGCCCGGCACGACCGAAGAGTCAAACACTTCGCAAAGTGTCAGGGGCGTAACGGTCCCCAGGCAGGATCGGATCCATCGAGCACCGTCGGAACCCGCCGGACATTGACGCCGGTGAGATCGACCGACCACAGATCGGCGCGCCCGCCGCCGCCCATGCCCGAGCGGAAGAACATGATGACGCGGCCGTTGGGCGACCAGCTCGGGCCTTCGTCCTGTGCGCCGTCGGTGAGCAACTGCTCGTTGCCGCCCGCCGGGCTCATCACGCCGATGCGGAACGATCCGCCGATCTTGGTATAGGCGATGAGATTGCCGCGCGGGCTCCACACCGGGGTCGCATAGCGCCCGCTGCCGAAGCTGATGCGCTGCTGCGACGATCCGTCGGCGTTCATCACATAGAGCTGCTGCGTGCCCGAGCGATCGCTCTCGAACACGATCCGTCCGCCATCGGGCGAATAGGTCGCGCCCGTGTCGATCCCGGGCGAGTCGGTCAGCCGCTGCGGGCTGCCGCCCGAGAAAGCGACCCGGTAGATGTCGGTATTGCCGCCGACCGCCATCGAGAACAGCACCCAGCGGCCATCGGGCGAGATGCGCGGCGCGAAGGTCAGGTTCGCGCTCGACACGAGCAGCCGCGACGATCCGCTTGCGAGGTCATAGACGTAGATCGCCGGGCGATCCTTGAGATAGCTCATATAGACGATCGAGCGCTGGTCGGGCGAGAAGCGCGGGGTCAGCGAGATCGCCTGACCGTTGGTCAGGAAGCGGTGATTGCCGCCGTCCTGGTCCATGATCGCGAGCCGCTTGATACGCTTGCCCTTGGGGCCGGTCTCCGAAATGTAGACGACGCGGCTGTCGAAATAGGGGCCTTCGCCGGTCAGCTTCGAATAGACCATGTCGGCGCATTTGTGCCCGGCGCGACGCCATTCGCTCGGCGGCACGACGAAGCCCTGCCGCGCGATCTCGGCGCGCGACGAGACGTCGTAGAGGTAGCAGCCGACCGTCAGCGTGCCGTCGCCATTGGCACGGACGAAGCCCTGGACCAGCGCGGAGGCGCCGGCCGGGCCCCAATAATCGAAGGTCGGCGCGGTGACTTCGGGATAGGCGATCGGATGCAGCGCGTCGCCGCCGAGCGGCTTGAACAGCCCCGAATTGCGCAAATCGGTGGTGACGATCTGCGACAATTGCCGGCCGAGCTCGTCGGTGCGGCCGGCGGGCGTGCTGACCGCCTCGGACGTCGGCATCACGGGAATCGCGATGCCGAGCGGTGCGGACACGCCGCCGACGACATCGACGACAAGCTCGCCCTGCTGCTGCGGGTTGGTCGCACCCGCCGGGCCGCCAGCCTGCGGCGCGCTCGGTGGGCTGTTCGGAAAGGGCACCGGCAGCGGCGCCGATCCCGCTTGCGCCAGGGTCGCCGCGGGGACCGCGGCCAGAGCAAGCGCGAGGATCGTCTTGGGGAGCATCATCGTCTTTCCTCAGCCGGGAAGTTTGTAGCGCAGGATAAAGGTCTTCCACCCGCGTGGCACGTCGTAAAGCTCGGGCGGAAGCCCACGCAGCGGCGCGCAGCCCGAGAAGGTCGCGATCGCGTTGCGATCGACCGTGTCGACATAGCGGCGATTCTCGTCATCGACGCCGCCATGATCGTCCGCCACGGTCGGCCGCCCGGCGAGCGATCCGTCGCGGTTGAGCGACAGCCGGATCGTCACGACGATGCGCGACGCGCCGGGGCCGGGATTGACCTGCCGATCGGCGCACGGCTGAACCTGGCGCCGGATCGCCGAGCCGATATCGGCGGCGGCCTTGGCGTCCATCGTTGCGCCGGGCGCGGCTTCGGAGGCCTTCGCCTTGGAGGGCGACTGCGTCAGACCTTTACGGAAATCGTCGTCGAGCAGCGAGCCGGTCGGCTTGGCCTTGGTCGCCTTGGGATTGGTGCCGTTCGCCTTCGCCGTTGCGGCCGGCTTGGCCGACGCCGCGCTCTTCGCGGGCGCGGCTTTGGCTGGCGCAGCCTTGGCGGGTGCGGGCTTGGCAGCGGGCTTGTCGGCCTCCTCCGATTTCTCGGCGGCGGGCTTCTTGGGCGCAGGCTTGGGCTTCGGCGCGGGCTTGGGCGGCGGCACCGCGTCGGGCTTGGGTGCCGGCTTCGGCGCCGGCTTGGGCGCGGGTTTGGGGGGCGCGGGCTTTGGCGGCACGATCGGTGCGGGCTTGGGCGGCGCCGGCTCGGGCGCGACTTCCTCGGCTTCGGGCGGCGGCGCGTCTTCGGGTGGCCCCGGATCGGGCGCGGCCGATTGCGCGGGCGGCTCGGGCGCTGCGGGGGCATGCTGGTCGAGCGCGACATCGTCGACCAGCGAGACTTCGATCGGCTTGTTGGTCGGCGGCGGGGTGGGCGCGCTGCTCCAGGCAAGCGACAGGAGCGCGAACAACGCGACATGGCCGAGCACGGCCGCCCCGAGTCCGTATTGCTCCGACCGCGTCATTGCCCGTCCTGGCCCACCGTCACCAGCGCCACGCGGTTATAGCCGGCGCGGTTGAGCTCGCCCATCACGCGCATCACATGCCCGTAATCGAGCTTGCGGTCGGCGCGCAGGAAGACCTGCGGCGGCTTGGCCGGATCGCCCTTGGCGGCAAGCTGCGCGAGCACATCGGGGAGCGTTGCTTCGCTCAACGGATCCTTGTCGAGGAACAGCTTGCCCTCGCCGTCAAGCGACAGGACGAGCGGCTTCTGGTCCTGGTCGAGCGCTTTCGCGCGGCTGTCGGGCAGCGTCACGGGCACGCCCGCGGTGAGCAGCGGAGCGGTCACCATGAAGATGATCAGCAGCACGAGCATCACGTCGACCAACGGGGTGACGTTGATCTCCGCCATCGGCGCGCGCCGCCCGCGGCCGCGCTGCGACGGGAGGTTCAGCGCCATGACCTACTCCCCTCCCGCATGCGAAAGGGCAGTGCAGCAGAGGGCAGCGCCTAAGGCACGCCCCTCCCCTAGCCCCTCCCGCAAGCGGGAGGGGGATAAGAAACGGGAGGGGGATACAGCAACGCCCCTCACCGGCGCACCTCGCTCTCGAGCTGGCGGCTGAGCGTCGCGTGGAAGCCGTCGGCGAAGCGGTTGAGGCGGGCTTCGATGCGGTTGATGCCGTGGCTGAAGCGGTTGTACGCGATCACCGCCGGGATTGCCGCGAACAGGCCGATCGCGGTCGCGAACAGCGCCTCGGCGATCCCCGGCGCGACGACGGCGAGCGAGGTGTTCTGCGCCTGCGCGATGCCGGTGAAGCTGCGCATGATGCCCCACACCGTGCCGAACAGACCGACGAACGGCGCGACCGAGCCGACCGTCGCGAGGATGTTCAACCGGTCGGACAGCTGGTCGATCTCGTTGGCGACCGCAGCGCCCATGGCCGTCGCAAGCCGCTCGCGCGTGCCGCCGCGATCGACCTGCCCGCCGACGGTCGAGCGGCGCCATTCCGCGACACCCGCGGTGAACACTCGCGCGATCGGCAGGTCGCTCTCGTTGTGCAGCCGGTGGAACGCGTCGATATCCTCGGCCTTCCAAAAATCGCGCTCGAACGTTGCGATTTTCCGCCGCGTGCTGCCGAGCCGGAAGAAGAAACCGAGGATCACCGCCCAGGTCCAGACGCTCGCCGCCAACAGGCCGAGCATCACCGTCTTCACCACCAAATCGGCCTGGAGGAACAAGGCGATCGGCGACAGCGTCGCCGCATCGGTGTTGAGCATGATTTCGTTCACGTGGCGCTATCCCCTGATTCCATCGCGCGTTCGCCCATGACTAGGCTGAACGCCGCGATCCATTCCTTGGGCTGGCGCAGCGGCCGGCCCGTTGCCGCGACCAAGGCCGCAGTCACATCTGCTTCGGTCAATATCGTGTCGCCGCGCATGACTCGTTGCTGAATATCGACCGACGCCGCACGGATTTTGTTGAGCGTCGTCAGCACGATCAGCGCATCGTCGAGCTTCGCCGGCGCGCGGTAGCGAATGTTCAAGGCAGTCACTGCATAGGCCCCGCCCCCGCCTTCCTGATGCGCGCGCTGGTCGATCCCGACGACGCGCAACATGTCCGAGCGGGCGCGCTCCATGTAGCGCAGGTAATTGGCGTGATAGACGATGCCCGAAAGATCGGTGTCCTCGAAATAGACACGCAGCGGAAACCGGTGGACGGTTCCGACGATGCGGCCTTGCGCGGGCTGATCGAGGTCGCTGGCCGTCGTCATGCCCGCGCTGTTAATCTAACCGGGCAAGCGAGGGAACCCTTAACGGCGCTTGCGGTGATGTAACGCTCAGGTTACATGTAACCCGTAGGTTACGAATCGAAGGGGGATTTCAGATGAGCTTGATCGAACTCGCCGAACGCAAGGCGCACGCCCGCGCGCTTGGCCTCTACGTTTTTGCCGGGCTCACCGTGGTGATGCTCGGGCTGACTTTCTCGACCTGGCGGCCGTCCTTCTTCGAGGGGATGTGGCTGGGCTTCACGCTCGTCTCGACGCTCTATCTCTCGCCGCTGGCGACGCGGCTGAAGAGCGGCCCGCTCGCGCAATTGCTCGAGGACGAGGTGACACGCGACCATCGGCGAACCAGCAGCGCGATCGGCTTCTGGGCCGGCCTGCTCGCCGCCGCCGCGATGCTCGCGGTCGGCAGCGTTCCCGGACTGCTTTCGGCGAGCGACAGTGCGCGGATCATCTTCACCGCCGCGATCGTGGTGGCGCAGGTCCGCCTCGCCACGCTCGAACTGCAGGCCGCGCGCTGAATGGCCGAAACGCTCCGCAATACGCTCAAGGCCGAACGCGAGCGGCTCGATCTGACGCAGGCCGCGCTTGCCGAACGCGTCGGCGTCAGCCGCAAGACGATCAACACCGTCGAGAACGGGGTGTTCGTCCCCTCTACGATCCTCGCACTCAAGCTTGCGACAGCGCTCGATCGTCCGGTCGAGGCTTTGTTTCAACTAGACGATTCGGGTGTATCGCCTAAACAGGACACATGACCCAATCCGCGCTGCGCATCCGGGGCCTGGCCAAGGCGTTCGACAAGCCCGTCATCGCCGGGCTCGACCTCGATATCGCCGGGGGCCAGCTCTATGCGCTGCTCGGCCCCAACGGCGCGGGCAAGACGACGACGCTGCGGATGGTTGCCGGGCTAGCCAAGCCCGATACCGGGTCGATCGAGATCTTCGGCGTCGATGCGCGGCACGATCCGCTCGGTGCCAAGGCGATCACCGCGTGGCTGCCCGACGAGCCGATGCTCTACGACAAGCTCAGCCCGCTCGAATATCTCGCCTTCGTCGCCGGGCTGTGGCGGATGGATCCGGGCCAGGCGGCGCAGGAGGCCGACCGGCTGCTCCACTGGCTCGATCTGTGGGAGCAACGCGACACGCGCTGCGAAGGCTTTTCGCGCGGGATGCAGCAGAAGGTCGCGCTCGCGGGGGCTTTGATCCACGATCCCAAGCTGCTCATCCTCGACGAACCGCTGACCGGGCTCGACGCGAGCATGGCGCGTTCGGTCAAGGACGCACTCCGCGCGCAGGTCGATGCCGGCAAGACCGTGATCGTCACCACGCACATCCTCGAGGTCGCCGAGCGGATGGCCGACCGGATCGGGATCATCGGTGGCGGCAAATTGCTCGCCGAGGGTACGCTCGACGAACTGCGCGACCGTGCCGGCACCGAGGGCATGACGCTCGAGGATACGTTCATCCGCTTGACCACTCCGAGCACGCCCGCCGCGTGAACTGGGCGATGCGTCAGCTGCCGCCGGGCTCGTTCGGCTGGCTCGCGCTGAACGAGGTGCGGCTGGCGGTGCGCGCGCGCAAGGGGGCGGGGCGGACCAGCGCGACACAGCTGATCGGCTATCTGCTGGTCGCGGCCTGGGTGGTGATCGGCTGTGCGATCGGCTGGGGCTTGCGCGACACCGCGATCCCGATCGTACCCGAAGTGCGGATCGCGGTGCTCGCGGTGAGCATCGTCATGCTGAGCTTCATGACCGCGCAGGCGATGCTCGGGAGCCAGCGGAGCCTGTACGACGTCGGCGACCTTGCCCTGCTTTTCTCGGCGCCGATCCGCGAGGCCAATGTGCTGCTCGCCAAGATGCTCGGCATCGCCGCGACGATCGCGCTGACCTATGCCGTGCTGCTGTTGCCGATCGTCGTGCCCGTCGCCGCGCTCGGCCATCCGCGGCTGTTCGGGCTGGTGGCGCTGCTCGTCGCGCTGGCGTTGAGCGCGACCGCGCTGGGCCTGGCGTTGACGCTCGCCGTCGCGACGCTCGTCGGCCCGCGCGCTGCGCGCACCTTCGGGCAGATCCTGGCGGCGCTGCTCGGCGGCGCGGTGTTCCTCGGCTCGCAGCTGCTTCCCCGCGCCGACCACAAGGGCAGCGCGATGCTGGCTTTGTTCGAGCGGCTGCAGACCGACGGCGTCGGGACGCGCGGCCTGAGCAGCCTGCCGGGCCGCGCCGCGTTGGGCGACCCGCTGGCGATCGCGATCGTGCTCGGCGTGGCGCTGTTGCTCTTCGCCGGCGCGGGGCTGACGCTCCAGCGGCTGTTCCTGTCGGGCTATCAGGACGGCGGCAACCGCCTGTCGCGCAGCAAGCCGACCGGGCGCGCGAGCGCTCGACTGTTCCATCCCGGTCTGACGCGCACGATCTTCGCCAAGGAATGGCGGCTGCTCGCGCGCGACCCGGCGCTCGCCTTCCAGATCGTGATGCGGCTGATCTATATGGCGCCGCTCGTGCTGGCGATGGCGGGCAGCCGCCATGCCGTACCGATCCCCGCAGCGATCGCCTTTGCGAGCGTGCTGATCGCGAGCCAGCTCGTCGGCAGCTTCGCCTGGCTGACGGTGTCGGCCGAGGACGCGCCCGACCTGCTCGCGGTCGCTCCCGTCGCCAAGGCACAGATCGATCGCGCGAAAGTACTCGCCGCGCTGGCGATGGCGGCGCCGTTCGCGCTCGTCCTGCCGATCGGGCTGGCGACGCGCACCCCGATCGGCGCGCTGATCACGCTGGTCATGACCGGGCTTGGTGGCTTCGGCGCGGGCTATGTCGAACTCAAGCTCGGCAAGCCAAACCCGCGCAGCAGCTTCGCGCGACGGCGCCAGGGCGGCTTCGTCGCCGGCCTGGCATCGCTGGCGATCGCCTTGGTGTTCGGCGGCGGGGCCGCCATCGCGGTCTATTGCCTCGACGGCGGCCCCGCGCTGAGCGGGCTCATCGGCCAGCGTTAATCGGCGAAGGCGATCGTCATCGGCCGCGGCGCCGTGCTGCCCCCGACACCGCTACTGACGAGCGACGCGACCTGAAGCGGCACCGCCGGATGGACCTCGATGGTCTCGAAAACCGGCGCCGAGGCCACCACCTGGAACGGCGCCTCTAGCCGCGCGAGCGCAGCTGCTGCGAAATTGGAGAAGTCCGACGGTTCGACGCTCGCGATCCCGCGCAGCACCCCATGCGCCGTCGCACAGAACGCCTCATGCCCGTTTTGCGCGGCAAAGCCGTTATAGAGCCGGGTCATCGCCCCATCCTCGGCCTCTTGCCACTGCGATGCGAAGTGCGTGCGATAGGCGCGCTCGGTTCCGGCGGCCGCCTCTGCCAGCGGCGCCGCGGCGTCGTGCAGCATCGCATTGTAGAGCCGGACGGTCTCCTCGCCTTCGGCACCGCGACACGCCAGCGCGGCGACATTCAGCGCAGCGCGCATGTGCCAGACCGTTTCCGCCGCCGACAGCGGCTCGGTCCTGGCAGAATTTCCTACCCCGGCCACCTGAGACGAAACCGGTACGGAGATCAGACACGCGCCGACGATCGGCGCGACATACCGCAACTTTCCCAACATGTTTGAAGCCCCCACTTTTCCCAAGTGGAGTTCTACGCAAACGCCCTCACCAAGAGTTTGCGCAACACGCCGAACCCGGCGCTAACGATCCGCTATCGTACTGATCTCGATCAGGTGGTCGCGCCGACCGCCTAGCGGCTCGACGGTGCCGCGAACGGGCGCGGTGGGCCGGCATGGACTTCGCGTCCCGTCGGATCGGGCAACAATGCGACCTGTTCCAGCTGGATTCGCGGCGTGGATCGCGCAAGCGCTGGCTTGGCGCGGGGCGACGCGGTCCGCAGCGCGACGATCGGCGGCGGCGCCGGTGTGGCGACCGCGGTCGGCGCCGCGGTGGCGCGCCAACGATCATAGCGCGCGTAGAAATCGGTAAAGGCTGCGTCGAGCATCGGCAGCCGTGCCGCGGCGAAGGCCGGGAAACCGGCCGGCGTCACCGTCTCGCTCTCGGCCAGGATCTGCGACGCGGCCGAACAGAAGGCCGGATGCGCAAAGCCTTGCGAGAAGAAATTGTAGAGCACGGTCATCGCGTGATCATAACCGCCACGGCTGCGATATTCCTTGGCAAGGCTTGCTTCGGCATCGCGCAACACGCTGCGTTGCCGCGCGAGGATCGCATTATAGCGCGCCGCGACAACCGCATCGCCGGGACCGCGACACGCCAGTGCGGCGACGTTGAGCCCGGCGCGAAAATGCCACACGACCGCGGCGGGCGTCAGCGTGCGATTGGGCGTATCGTACGATCCATCGGCCAGCCGCTGCGGAATTGGCATACCCGGATAGCTGCCCGCGGGCGGCGCCGTCGCGACGATCGCCACGGGCGGTGGCGCGACGGTGGCGACCGATGGCAAGCGGTGCGACGCGCACCCGTCGATCAGCGCGACGCCAGCCAACAACAGTGCGGACGCCGAAAGTCGAATCGATCTCATCACGCAACTCCAATCCGGAAGCTTGGTGTCGCATGATAGGGTTAACGTCGCGTTACCCGGATGCTGGCGGGCGATGCTGGTCCGGAATGAAGCCCGACCTCAAGCGAACGGCGAACGGCGAACGGCGAACGGCGGGCGGCGGCCGGCGAGCAGCGAACGGTGAGCGGTGAGCGGTGAGCGGTGAGCGGCGACCGTCGACCGTCGAACGGCGACCGTCGATCGTCGATCGTCGAACGACAACCGACACGCGACACGCGACAAGCAGCGGGCGGCGAACAGGACAACGCGGCCCGCGTGGCGCGCTTGAGCAAGCGCTGGACGGCGAGGCCCGTCACGCTTCGATCTGGTTCCCAACCCTCGGAACGTGCGCGAAGACCGGCCCGCCCGTCGCCGGCAAACCGGTTATCGGCCACCGCGCGGCAAGGAATCGTTCGCGCGGTTTGCCGATGATTGACACGGCGTTGCCCTGGTTACCGCCCAGGATCAGGAAATTCCTGTCCTGGTCCTCGCCGACATAGAATCCGACATGCCCCTTCCCGCTCTCCAGTGACTCGCGCCAGAACACCACGACCGCACCCGGCTGCGGCGAGATCGGCTTGCCGAACGTCTGATACGCACGCGCGCCGAGCGGATTGGCGGGAAGCGGTTCGCGCGGCAGTTGCGACGCGATGCAATGGCTGACGAACAGCCCGCACCAGGGGACATCGTCGTCATGGTAGGAAATGTGCTGCTCGAGTGCCCATTGCAGGATCTGCTCGTTGCTACCCGCGCTGGTATCCTCCTTCAGCCCGATCAGCGTGTGCGCCTCGGCGAGCCAGGGAATCGCCGATGCAATCGTGAGCGCTGCGGGATTGGCGCCGGGGATCAGCTTGGCGAGCGTCTGCCGCCCGACGATCCCGTCGGCCGGGAGACCTGCGGCGGCCTGGAACGCGAGGATCGCCGCGATCGTCTTTCGCCCGCGCACGCCGTCGGTCGGCCCCGGATCGAACCCCTTTGCCTGCAGCGCCTCCTGCACGTCCAGCACGCTCGTCATCATCGGCCTACCCCATCAAGAGTATCGATAGCAACTGTACGACGGAACACAGTATCCGATAGATCGACGGCCGAAGCCGACGACTCGATACCGACTCTTTGTGGCATATTTTTCGGATTTACGCCAGCAACCCGAACAATAGCGGCGCTTCTTGGCCCTTTTTACAGGCGAACCAATCCGATGGACAAAGACCCGAGCGGCAAGGGCATGACGATATTGGCGGCCCGTCCAGATGACGACAGTATAAGTCTAACGTGGATATTTAACCTGAGCGAGCCAAGCCCGCCGGCCGGCGCGCCCCGCCGCTACGCCGCGCGCTGCTCGAGCGCCGCCGCGGCCTCGGTCATCAGCAAGGCGATGATCTCGGCGACCGGTTCTTCCTTGGTCACCATCCCGACCGACTGGCCCGCCATCAGGCTGCCATGCTCGACATCGCCGTCGATCACTGCGCGGCGCAAAGCGCCCGCCCAATAATGCTCGATCTGCAACTGCGCCTCGGCCATCTCGACCTGCCCCGAATCGAGCAGCTGCGCGACTTCGCGCTGCTTGGCGGTGAACAGATCGCCGCCGGCATTCTTCAGCGCGCGCACCGGGATGACGGGCAGGCGTGGGTCGATCTGCACGCTGGCGACCGCATCGCGCGCCGACGCGCGCAGGAACGCCTTCTTGAAATTGGCATGCGCGATGCTCTCGGTCGCGCAGACGAAGCGCGTGCCAAGCTGCACGCCCGCCGCGCCCATGTCGAGATACGCCGCGATCCCCTCGCCGCGGCCGATCCCGCCCGCCACGAACACCGGCACCTTGTCGGCGACTTCGGGAAGGATTTCCTGCGCGAGCACGCTGGTCGAGACCGGGCCGATATGGCCGCCGGCCTCCATCCCCTCGACTACGAGCGCATCGACGCCCGAACGGATCAGCTTCTTGGCGAGCGACAGCGCGGGCGCGAAGCAGATCAGCTTGGCGCCATTCGCCTTGATCGCATCGATCGACCCGGTCGGCGGAAGCCCGCCTGCCAGCACGACATGGCCGACGCCGTGGCGGTTGCACACTTCGATCAGGTCGAACAGCGCCGGGTGCATCGTGATCAGGTTCACGCCGAACGGCTTGTCCGTCAGCGCCTTGGTCGCGGCGATCTCGCGGTCGAGCAACTCTGGCGTCATCGCGCCGCACGCGATCAGCCCGAAGCCGCCGGCGTTCGACACCGCGGCGACGAGATTGCGTTCGGACACCCACGACATCGCGCCGCACAGGATCGCGACCTCGGAGCCGAGAAAGGCGGAACCGCGCGCCATGCGCCGGGCGAGGCGCGTGGCGCCGATCGAGGAGATTTCGTTCATGCGCCGGGCCTAGCCTTGCGCGGGGCTTTGGGGCAAGCCCGCGTCATGCGACAGGCTATAACCGAACTGGCGATTGCGACGCCCGGGCAGGGGCTCCACGAGATCACCGATCCGGTCGAGCGCTGGGTCGCGGACAGCGCGATCGAGACGGGGCTGCTGACGCTGTTCGTCCGCCACACTTCGGCTTCGCTGCTGATCCAGGAAAATGCCGCCCCCGCCGCGCGACGCGATGTCGAACGCTATTTCGCGAAGATCGCGCCCGAGAGCGCGGGGTATGAGCATGACGACGAGGGCCCCGACGACATGCCCGCGCATCTGCGCGCGGCGCTGACCGCGACGAGCCTGTCGATCCCGGTCGCCGGCGGGCGGACGGTGCTGGGGACGTGGCAGGGGATCTATCTGTTCGAGCATCGCCGGGTGGGGCATCGGCGGCGCGTGGCTGCGCATTTGATCGGGGGTTAGAAGGAGAAGGCCCTCACCCAACCCTCTCCCGTGAAGACGGGAGAGGGCTAAGAAAGAGGCAGGCCGCCCGCACCGCGCAAGCCCTCTCCCGCCCTTCGCGGGAGAGGGTTGGGTGAGGGTCTTCTTTCCTATCCCGAAACACCCCCTCCCCGGAACCTCCCTCCCCGCCAAACGCTTGCGCTTGCGACTTCTCCAGACAGGAAACATCCCATGCAGATCGGTTTCATCGGGCTCGGCAAGATGGGCAGCGCCATGGCCGTCAACCTCGCCAAGGCGGGCCACCAGGTCCACGCCTGGAACCGCTCGCCGGTCGACCCCGCCGAAATCCCCGGCGTCACGATCGTCGACAGCGTCGCCGCCGCGCTCGACACCGAAGTCGTTTTCACGATGCTCGCCGACGATGCCGCGATCCGCAGCGTGCTGCTCGACTCGGGCGTGCTGGACTCCGCCCGCGCCGGGCTGATCCATATCGTCACCGCGACGATCTCGGTCGCCTTCTCGAAGGCGCTCGCCGCCGACCATGCCAAGCGCGGCCTCGCTTATGTCGCCGCGCCCGTCTTCGGCCGCCCCGATGCCGCCGCCGCAGCGCAGCTCAACGTGGTCGTCGCAGGGCCCGACGACGCCGTCGCCACCGTCACCCCCTTGCTCGAGACGCTCTCGACCAAGGTCTGGCCGCTCGGCAGCGAACCCAGCCAAGCCAATGCCGCCAAGATCGCGGGCAACATGATGATCACCATGGCGATCGAGGCGATGTCCGAGGGCGTGGCACTCGCGGGCGACAATGGTGTCGCGGCCGACACCTTCCTCGACCTGATGACCGGCACGCTGTTCGGCGCGCGCGCCTATCGGAGCTATGCGCCCAAGATCGTCTCGGGCGATTTCACGCCGGGCTTCAAGATGAAGCTCGGGCTCAAGGATCTGCGGCTCGCGACCGAACTGGCCGATGCGGCGCACGTCACGCTACCGGTCCTCGACGCGGTGCGGACGCGGATGAGCGCCGCGGTCGATGCCGGGATGGGCGAGCAGGATTGGTCCGGCATCGCGAGCCGACCCTACGCGCCCAAGGGTTGATCGGACGGGAAGGACGGGGCGGGCCTGACGCTCGCGCCGCCCCCCCCACCGAAATAGCCGCGCTTCGGCAAGGGCTTGCCATCGTTCCGCCGCTATCTGCGGTCACCCCGTACGGATTGCGGGGGATGGCCGATGTCGGTGGTGTTGATGCTGATCCTCCAGAGCGCCGGCGCCGCGCTACCGATCGACTTCGATCTCGCGCATCTGCCCGCCGCCGATCGCCTCGCCATCCTGCGCCGCTGCGGCACGGCCTCGAATTCCACCGACATCATCGTCTGCGGGTCGCGCCACGATCGGACTGCGGTGCCCGCCGCCGACGGCTGGACCAACCCCGACGACACGCCCGACGACGCCCGCGTCACGCGCGGGACCGGCATGGCAGCGCTGACCCCGGTCGGCGCGTGCGGCATGTTCGCCGGCCAGCGCGATTGCAACAAGGCCGAGATGCGCCACTTCGGCTATGGCCGCGGGCGCGATCCAGTGACCTTCGTCGGCAAGCTCGCGACGAAGCTGCTCGGCCGCGACTGAACGCGCCGCAGCGCAGTTCAGGCCGCGACGTCCTCCGCGTCGAGCCCGTACGCCGTGTGCAACACGCGCACCGCGAGCTCGGTATAATCCTCCTCGATCAGCACCGAGACCTTGATCTCGCTGGTCGAGATCGCCTGGATGTTGATCCCGCGCTCGCCGAGCGTGGTGAACATCGTCGAAGCGACGCCGGCATGGCTGCGCATCCCCACGCCCACTACCGAGATCTTCGCCACGCGCGTGTCGTGGACGAGTTCGGCGAAACCGATCGCATCCCGGCCCTGGTTGAGCACTTCGATCGAGCGCGCCAGGTCGGCGGCGGGAACGGTGAAGGTCACATCGGTCGAGCGCGCGGCGTGCGCGATGTTCTGGATGATCATGTCGACGTTGATGTTGGCGTGTGCCAGCGGCGCGAAGATCGCGGCGACCGCGCCGGGCTTGTCGGGCACGGCGATCAGCGTGATCTTGGCTTCGTTCTTGTCGTGCGCGATGCCGGTGATGAGCTGGCTTTCCATGTCGTCAATCTCCTCCCAAAACTCATCCTCGCCCACGATCATCGTGCCGGGCAATGTATCCGCCATCGGTGCATCCTCGCCGGTGAAGGACGACAGCACCTGGACGCGGACGCCTTCCTTCATCGCGAGGCCGACCGAGCGGGTCTGCAACACTTTCGCGCCGACCGAGGCCAGCTCGAGCATTTCCTCGTACGTCACCTTCTTCAGTTTGCGCGCACGCGGCACGATGCGAGGATCCGTCGTGTAGACGCCGTCGACATCGGTATAGATGTCGCAGCGGTCTGCCTTCATCGCCGCCGCCATCGCGACCGCCGAGGTATCCGACCCGCCGCGGCCGAGCGTGGTGACGCGGCCGTGTTCGTCGACGCCCTGGAAACCCGGGATCACCGCGACTTCGCCCGCGGCGAGGCTCGCCTCGAGTGCCGCCATGTCGATGTCCTGGATCCGCGCCGAGGCATGCGCGTCCGAGGTCGAGATCGCGAGCTGCCAGCCGAGCCAGCTGCGCGCAGGGACACCCGCCGCCTGCAGCGCGATCGCCAGCAGGCCGCTGGTGATCTGTTCGCCCGCCGAGACGACGACGTCATATTCCTTGGGGTCGTAGAGCGACGACGCCTCGCGGCAGAAGCCGACCAGCCGGTCGGTCTCGCCCGCCATCGCCGAGACGACGACGGCAACCTGATTGCCCGCCGCAACCTCGCGTTTCACCCGCGCGGCGACCGAACGGATCCGTTCGATCCCGGCCATCGAGGTGCCGCCGAATTTCATCACGATACGGGCCATAGGAGGCAGAAGTCCTTGGGGTGGGGCTTGGGCTATTGGGGCGGTCCTGATAGAAAGCGACCATGAACAGCGCAACCGTAACGTCTGCAACTAGTCGGACCACGACCATCGACCCCGCCGAGGCCGCGCATTTCGGCACGATGGCGGCGGAATGGTGGGATCCCAAGGGCTCGTCGGCGATGCTCCACCGGCTCAATCCGGTGCGGCTGCGCTATCTGCGCGATCGGATCGACGCGCACTGGCTCGGCGACGACACGGGCTTCACGCCGCTCGCCGGCAAGCGCGCGCTCGATGTCGGGTGCGGGGCAGGGCTGCTGTGCGAGCCGCTTGCGCGGCTGGGCGCTGCGGTGACCGGGCTCGATGCGGCGGCGGAGAATGTCGCGGTGGCGGCGACGCACGCCGCGCAATCGGGGCTGGCGATCGACTATCGGACCGGCAGCGTCGAGGACCTCGCGGGCGAGACGTTCGATCTGGTGACCAGCCTCGAGGTGATCGAGCATGTCACCGATCCGGCAGGGTTCATCGCCGGGCTGGCGGGGGCGCTCGCGCCGGGCGGGCTGCTCGTGCTGTCGACGCCGAACCGTACGGCGCTGTCGCGGTTGGCGCTGATCACCTTTGCCGAAGGGACGGGCACGATCCCGCGCGGGACGCATGACTGGGACAAGTTCCTGACGCCGGATGCGCTGACCGAGCTGGTGGTCGCTGCCGGGTTGAAGGTGGTCGATGTGCGGGGCTTGGGCTTCTCGGTGGCGAAGGGCTTCGTGCTCAGCGACGACACCAAGCTCGATTATTTCGTGACCGCCACCCGCTAACGCCTCCCCTCCCTGAAAGGGAGGGGTCGGGGGTGGGTCGGCCCATGGCGCGGCTAACGCCAGCACGAAAGCGACGGAATACCGCGTTATTAAGCGTCCCGCGCCCGGGAGGCCGACCCACCCCCAGCCCCTCCCTTCCAGGGAGGGGAGCAGCGCCGCGCTACAATCCGACCTTGCGCTCCAACCACCGTGCTGCGGCATCGGGCGTCGCCTTGTCGGCATCGCGATCGACCTGATAGTTCGCCGCGCGCATCGCCTCGACCGGAATCCGCCCGACCATCGGCTGCAACGCGGCGACGAGCTTCGCATCCTTCGCCCGCCCCGGTGCCACCATCAGGATCGCGTCATAGCCCGGGATCGCATGCCGCGGGTCGCTCAGCACGGTGAGATGCTGCGCCGCGATCCGCCCGTCGGAGGAGAAGGCCGAGATCACATCCGCCTGCCCGCTCGCCAGCGCCTGATACATGAAGGTCGGGCTATAAGCGTGCGACGCGCCGAACTTGAGCGGATAGGCGCGCTGCACCGCCGCCCATTCGGGCCGCTCGAGAAATTCGAGATCGGCGCCGAGCGTCAACTGCGGCGCGACCCGCACGAGATCATCGAGCGACGCGACGCCCTTCGCCTTGGCCGCCGCGTCCTTCATCGCAAAGGCATAGGCGTTCTCGAAACCGAGCGCGCCGAGCAGCCGCACCTGCGCCGTCTTCGCCGCCCAATCCCCGATCGCCGCGACCATCGCGGGGCGTGCCGGGATGTCGCGGCGCTTCATCTCGTTGGTCCAGATCGTGCCCGCGTAATCGACATAGACGTCGATCGCGTCGGTCTTGAGTGCGCCGAACACCACGGCCGAGCCGAGCCCGTCGCGATATTGCACATGGTATCCGGCACGCTCGAGCCGATGCCCGATGACGCGCGCGAGGATATATTGCTCGCCGAAATTCTTCGCGCCGATCGTGATCGTGTCGCCCGAGCGCGGCCACAGCGGCGTCAGCGCGAGCAGCACGCCGACAAGCAACACGCCGCTCGCCGCCCACACCCGCCCGCGCTTGCGCTGCGCGATGCCGCGCTCGATCAGCCCGAGCAGCGCATCAACCGCAAGCGCGAGCGCCGCCGCACTGAGGCAGCCGGCGAGCACCAGCGCCCAATTCTGCGTCTGGAGTCCGGCAAAGATCATGTCGCCAAGGCTCGGCTGGCCGACCGTGGTCGACAGCGTCGCAGCACCGATCGTCCACACCGCGGCAGTCCGGATCCCCGCCATCAGCACCGGCGCGACGAGGGGCGCCTCGACCAGCCGGAGCTTCTGCCACGACGTCATCCCGACGCCATCGGCCGCCTCGATCACCGCCGGGTCGAGCCCGAGCAGCCCGGTCACGCCATTGCGCAGGATCGGCAGCAACGCATAGAGCGTCAGCGCGAGCAGCGAGGGCAGGAACCCAAGCGCAGGGATCCCGCCACCGACCAGCCCCGACACGAACAGCAGCAGCGGATAGAAAAGCGCGAGCAAGGCAAGGCTCGGCACCGTCTGGACGAGGCTCGCAAACCCCAGCGCAACCCGCGCCACGCCCGACCGTCGCGCCGACCAGATCGCCAACGGCAAACTGATCGCGAGCCCGAGCAGCAACGCCGACGCCGCCAGCAGCAAATGCGCCGCGAGCAAAGGGGGCACGCGGGTGAGCGCTTCGACGAACGGGCTCATGCGCCTCGCTCCAGCGCCTGCAACTTCCGCGCTTGTTCGCGTGGCACCGCGACCAAAGCCGCGGCGACCGGCCCGCCCTCACCCGCGAGCAGCGCCTTGGGGGTGGCATCGGCGACGATCCGCCCAGCGTCCATCACCAGCACGCGATCCGCAAGGATCAGCGCCTCGGCCATGTCGTGGGTCACCATGATCGTCGTCAGCCCGAGCCGGTCGTGGAGTTGCCGGATCGCGGTCCCCAACTGATCGCGCGTCACCGGATCGAGCGCGCCGAACGGCTCGTCGAGCAGCAGCAGCCCCGGCGCGGTAGCGAGCGCGCGGGCAACGCCGACGCGCTGGCGCTGCCCGCCCGACAGCGCATCGGGGCGGCGCATTGCGAATTCGCGCGGCAGCTCGACCAGATCGAGCAGTTCGGCGACGCGCTCGGCATTCGCCCGCTCGCCCGCCAGCCGCAACCCGATCGCGATATTCTCGGCGACGCTCATATGCGGGAACAGGCCGATATTCTGGAAGACATAGCCGATCCGCCGGCGCAGCACGTGCGCTGGCTCGTCGCCGACGCCCACGCCGCCGATGCGGACCTCGCCCGCACTCGGTGCGATCAGGCGGTTGATCATCTTGAGCAAGGTCGACTTGCCCGACCCCGAACTGCCGACCAGCGCGACGAAACTGCCGCCCGCGATTTCGACCGACACGCCGTCGACCGCGATCGTGCCACCGGCATAGGCTTTGGTGACGCCGGCAAAGGCGACGGCGGGGCCGGGGGACTGGACTGACATCGCACGCTTTGTGCGGGAGCTTTGCGGGAGCGTCAAACCATGGTTCGCCCGGGCTTGTCCCAAGCGCGCGCGTATCGCACACTCGCCGCCAACGCCTGAGCGGCCCGGTGCATGTCGGGGCGACCCCGGCATGACGGATAGGATGCACGATGACCGACACCGCAAAGGCAATTTTCATCACCGGCGGGGGATCGGGGATCGGCCAGGCGACCGCCAAGCTGTTCGCGGCGCGCGGCTGGCGCGTCGGGCTCGCCGACGTCAACACCGCCGGGCTCGCCGCCACCGCCGCGATGCTGCCCGCAGGCATGGTCGAGACCTATACGATGGACGTGCGCGACCGCGAGGCGTGGGTCGCGCATCTCGACGCCTTTACCGCGACGACCGGCGGCCGGCTCGACGTGCTGTTCAACAATGCCGGGATCGGCACCGGCGGTCCGATCGCCGATATGAGCTTCGACGATCTCGACCGCGTCGTCGCGATCAACCTCGTCGGCGTGCTCAACGGCGCGAAGATCGGCTATCCCTATCTCGCGCGCACGCCGGGCTCATGCCTGCTCAACACCGCGTCGGCGTCGGCGATCTATGGCTCGTCGGGGCTGCCGGTCTATTCGGCGACCAAGTTCGGCGTGCGCGCGCTGACCGAGGCGCTCGACGGCGAATGGTATGGCGCCGGGATCAAGGTGCGCGACCTCGTCCCGAGCTTCATCGACACGCCTTTACTCGCGACGCCCGCGGGCAACAGCAATTACTCCATTAAGCAGGTCGTCACCAACGCCGGGCTCGAGCTGACCAACGTCGATGCGGTCGCGCAAGCGGCATGGGACGCGGTCCACGGCGACAAGGTCCACACCTATGTCGGCAAGACCGCCGACCGCATGGCGTTCGCCGCGCGCTGGATGCCAGGCAGCTTGCGCAAGCGGATGCGCCGCGGGACGATCGGGTCAGCCCAATAATCAGCCAAGTAGCGCGTCGATCGCCTCGGCCAGCGCGACGTCCTTGTGCGACAGCCCGCCCGCGTCATGCGTGGTGAGCAGCACGTCGACGCGGTTCCACACGTTCGACCATTCGGGATGGTGATCGGCCTTCTCCGCCAGCAACGCGACGCGCGTCATGAAGGCGAACGCCTCGCTGAAATCGGCGAAGGTGAAGGTCCGCGTGATCGCGTCGCGCGCTTCGTCATAATCCCACTCGTCGAGCGTATCGAGCGCCTCGGCGCGGCCTTCGTCGTCCAGCGGTTCGACCTTCATTCCTGCTCTCCTGCTGGCGCGCGCGCCGCCTTCGCCGTAAGGCATAGCCAATGCCGCCCGCCGATCAACCGCGTAACCCGCCCGACGCCGACACGATCGAAGCGATCGCGCGCGCGACGATCGCGGGGCTCCCCGCGGAGTTCCGCGCGCATCTCGGCGATGTCGTGCTGATCGTCGAGGATTTGGCCGATGACGAGACGCTCGACGCGCTCGGCATCGAGCATCCGCTCGATCTGACCGGGCTGTATCATGGGCGTCCGGTCGGCGAGAAATCGTCGATGGACAGTGGCGGCCTGCCCGACCGGATCCATCTCTATCGCCGGGCGATCCTCGACGAATGGATCGAGACCGGGGTCGATCTCAACGCGCTCGTCGCGCATGTCACGATCCACGAGATCGGGCATCATTTCGGGCTGTCGGACGACGATATGCACGCGCTGGAAGATGCGGCGGGGCCTGCGTGACCCCTGTCTTCGCCTTTCGCGACGTGCGCTGCGTCCGAGGCGGGCGGATGCTGTTCGAGCACATCTCTTTCGAAGTCCCGCCAGGCGGGGCGGTGTCGGTCTCGGGGCCCAACGGCGTCGGCAAGTCGAGCCTGATCCGCATCGCGGCGGGCTTGCTGCGTCCGGCCGACGGCGAGGTCACCTGCCCGCCGCACCGCGCGCTGATGGCGGAAGCCGCCGCGCTCGACGCTGCGCGGCCGCTTGGCGCCGCGTTGCACTTCTGGGCGACGCTCGACCCCGCCCCCGCCCCCTCCTCCGCCAGCGCGACCGCGCGTGTTGCGAAGGCACTCGAAGCCGTCGGGCTCGCGCCGATCGCCGCGGTGCCGGTTCGCCTGCTCTCGACCGGACAGCGGCGTCGCGCCGCGCTCGCCCGCGTCGTCGCGAGCGACGCGCCGCTATGGTTGCTCGACGAACCCGCCAACGGCCTCGACGTGGCCAGCGTGGCGATGCTCGAACGGCTGATCGCGACGCATCGCGCGGGCGGCGGCGCGGTCGCGGTGGCGACGCATCTGCCGATCGCGCTGCCCGATGCGATCCCGGTCGTGCTCGGATGAGCGGGTTGCTCGCCCTCATCGCGCGAGACGTGCGGATCGCCTGGGCGAGCGGCGGGATCGTCAACGCGCTTGCGTTCTTCCTGCTCGTCACGATCCTCTTTCCGTTCGCGGTCGGCCCCGACACCGCGTTGCTCGCGCGGATCGGCGGCGGGGTGATCTGGGCGGCGGCCTTGCTCGCGGCGCTGATGCCGGTCGAGCGGCTGATCGGCCCCGATGCCGAAAGCGGCGTGCTCGATCAGCTCGCGGTGCGCGGGATCAGCATGGCAGCGGCGGCGGCGGCCAAGATCGTCGCGCATTGGCTCGGCTTCGGCCCGCCGCTGATGATCGCCGCCGTGCTCGCCGCGGGGCTGCTCGGCCTGCCGCCGCAGACGCTCGGCGCGGTCGAACTCGGGCTGCTGATCGGCACGCCCGGCCTCGCCGCGCTCGCGGTGGCGACCTCGGCGCTGGTCACGGGCTTGCGCGGTGCGGGCGCAGTCGCGGGGCTGGTGATGCTGCCGCTCGCGGTGCCGCTGCTGATCTTCGGCGCCGGGTCGATCGACGGCGGCGCGCAGGCGGTCAAGCTGCTCGGCGCGGTCAGCCTCGTATTGATCGCCGGCGCGCCGTTCGTCGCGGGCGCAGCGATGCGCGCCGGGATGGAGTGAGCCGGCCCGCTGGCGGCTGTGCGCGGGCAAGAAACCGGCTATGACGTCAGAGGCTTACGGGATCGCCCGACACAGCCGCGAACGAATCGGAGTACAGCGTATCAAACGGTCCGCGACCATGACCGAGCCACCCGGTGCCGCTGCACCGAAGTCACCCCGGCTGACGCCGCGCGAAATGGACTGTCTGCGCGGCGTGCGTGCGCTGAAGAGCTCGGACGAGATCGCGCGCGACCTGGGCATCGCGAGCGGCACGGTCGATTCCTATATCCGCGACGCCATCACCAAACTCGGCGCGCGCGACCGCCGCGATGCCGCCAAGCTGTTCGCGGTGATCGACCGCGACGCCCCCAATCTATCGGGGGGCGAATCTCTTGGGATGGAAACCACCCCGGCCATCCCGGCAGGGACCGCTCAGCCCGACGCCGGCCGCGAGGAGTTCGAACTCCACGATTCGGCGTCGGAGCAGTGGCGGTTCGCCGAACCGCCCCATGCGCAGTCGGGGTTCCGGATGCTCGTGAGGGAGGTGTTGGACGGCACGCGGCCGGACGATTTGACGATGGTGAAACGGGCGTGGCTCACGCTCGCCGCGGCGGTTGCGATCGGCTTTTGCTTTTTCGCGATCGCGGCCGGTGCGGGCATGCTCTTCGGCATCGCCAGTTTTCTGCGCTGGCTCGCGGCCTAGACCTCCCGCCTTTTGAAACATCAAAAGTCGTTCCGGCGCGCAGCGTCGGGCGGGGGAGAGAGTCATGCCGACACGGCCACAAGACCATCCGCAGTATGCGGCGATCCTTGCCGTCGCCGCCGCGATCCAGAGCGCCGAGCAATCCGCCGATGCCGGGATCCGCGCAACCGCCGCGCTGATCGTCAAGACGCTCGACGTGCAGAGCGAACAGGGGCTGGCGCCGCATACCGTCGAGCCTGTGCTGGCCGGACTGAAGCGCGCGATCACCGCGCATATGGAGGGCCGCAGCGCGATCGTCGAAAGTCACCAGGCCTATGGCCGCATCGCCGCCGGCCTCGGCGCGACTGCGGAGGATTGGGGACCGAGTTGGCCGTGTGCCGATGCGCGGGTTTCAGCACCACGCCGCGACACGCTCCGTGCCGTCGCGTGACCTCCACGATCGGCTGCCTGGAGAATGGCGGCATAATCTGCCACCAATCGCCGATGATCCTCTTGGCCTTTCTTCTAGCGACGCTGCTGACCTGTGGCTTTGCGCTGATTCGGGGGGGCGCGCCCGAGCGGCTCATCGCGGTCACCTTCCTTGTGGGGGCGGTCGCGTCGGTCCTGGTGTCGATCCATGCGAAACCCATGCCGGGTGGCTTTCAGCTCGGCATCTTCTGTGTCGATGTCGTGATGCTGTTCGCGATTGGTGGCGTGATGCTGAAAGCCGATCGCTATTGGCCGATTGCGGTGGCGGCCTTGCAGTTCCTGAGCGTGCTCGGGCATCTGATCAAGCTGCTCGACCCGAACGTCGTGACCGTGCTGTACTGGATCGCCAACGCATTCTGGGCGGTGCCGCAGATCGTGATCCTCGCGATCGCGACAGTCCGCCATTCGCACCGGGCGCGGCGCCCCGGCGGGGACCCGGCCTGGGCCAACCCTTCGCGCTCGACCAAGCGCTGAGCGACCATCTGGTCGCGACGATCGGGCGGTGCGCGATCGAACGGGTGCGCGTGTTCTTCGTCGATCGGCAGGGACGTTTGCTGCGGGACGCCGTGGTCAGCGAAGGCGATGGGCAATCGGTCACCCTGCCGATCGCGACGATCGTCCGCCAGGCACTCGCGGTGCGCGCGGCGGGCATCCTCGTCGTGCACAACCATCCGTCGGGTGCGCTCGCGCCCAGTTCGGGCGACCGGATCGCGACGCGCGCGTTGCGCCGCCGCGCCGACGCGGCGGGGATCGCGCTGATCGAGCATCTGATCGTCGCGCGGACGGGATGTTCGGGCATCCTCGCGGCCTCGCTGGCGGCGTCATGACGGAGCGGGCGTCCGGGAGCGCGCTGCTCAACGTGCTGGTGGTCGAAGACGATCGCCACATCGCCGCGATCATCGAGGTGTCGCTGCGGCTCGACCCGGGGATCGCGGTGCAGGTGGTCGATACCGGGACCGACGCGATCGAGGTGCTGACCCACGGGGTGATAAGGTTCGATCTTATCCTGCTGGATGGCACGCTGCCCGATATGTCGGGGCAGCAGCTAGCGCAGATCATCGCGCGCCACCCCGGGCTTGCGAGCGTGCCGATCATTATCCTGACCGCGGCCCTGTCGACCGAGGGGCTCGACGCCTATCGCGCGACCGGGGTCCTGGCGGTGATGACCAAGCCGTTCAATCCGCTCACGCTCGCGCGCGATCTTCGCTCCCGGATCACGCATGGCACGGTCGGCCCCCGCCCGATCGTCTGAGCAGCGCGCCGATTTCCGATGGACTGCACCACGATCGGGCGTATCCTGCGCCGTCACCATGCCGGGCAGCGTGATGGCGTTCGAGTGGCGTGGGGCAAGCCTCCCCGATTTGGACAGGTTCGCGAGTGTCTGATCCCATCGACGATTTCGTGCGGCATCTCACCGCGCGCTTTGGAGCGCAGGCGCATTCGATCGCGCTGTCGCAAGCGACGCTTGCCGCAGGTTTGGGCGGAACCGTCGCGGAGACCTGGACGCGGATCGCCGACCGGATCGGGACAGGCGCCGACGCCGCCGAGCATGGCCAGGCAACCGACTGCTGCCCGCTCGACTGACCTGACCTAGTCTGATCTCTGCGGCGTCGCGCCGATGCGCGGGCGGTTGCACATCCGGCGATCGCGAGCCCGCGGCCCTCTCCTATTTTTCGCTATGTATTGCTGATATACTACACTATATCACATGTGCCGATGAACCGTACGGAATAGCGACCATGCCCCACCTTGCGCTGCCGAGCCTCGCATGAGCTTCCGCAACATCTCGGCTTGGTCGATCCGCAATCCCATTCCCGCGCTGGTGCTGTTCGCGATGCTGACCGTCGCGGGCATGGTCAGCTTCGCGCGGATGCAGGTCAACGACAATCCCGACATCGATTTCCCGGTGGTGATCGTCTCGGTCAGCCAGCCCGGCGCGGCGCCGAGCGAGCTCGAGAACCAGGTCACGCTTAAGATCGAGGCGGCGGTGCGCAGCCTCGCCGGGATCGACCAGATCAATTCGACCGTGTCGGAGGGCCAGTCGACCACCGTCATCCAGCTCGCGATCGGCACGCCGATCGACCGCGCGGTCGAGGACGTCCGCGGCGCAGTGCAGCAGGTGCGCAGCGCCTTGCCCGACGGTATCCTCGAGCCGCAGATCGCGCGCGCCGACACGACCGGCAACGATCTGGCGAGCTATGCCGCAATCGGCACCGACATGACGATCGAACAGCTCAGCTGGTATATCGACAATACCGTGGCGAAGGAGCTGCTGTCGGTCCCCGGCATGGCCAACGTCGACCGCAACGGCGGGGTCAATCGCGAGATCCGCGTGATCCTCGATCCGCTCAAGCTGCAGGCGCAGGGGCTGACCGCAGGCGACGTCAATCTGCAGTTGCGCCAGATCAACCTCAACGCCGCCGGCGGCCGCGCGCAACTCGCCGGATCCGAACAGGCGGTGCGCGTGCTAGGCAACGCCCACACCGCGTCCGAGCTCGGACGCACGCTGATCAGCGCTGGCAACGGGCGGACGGTCAAGCTCGACGATCTCGGCGTGGTGCGCGATCTCTATGCCGAGCAACGCTCGGCCTCGGCGCTCGACGGGCGGCCGGTGCTGAGCTTCGATTTCCAGCGTGCCAAGGGCGGGTCGGACGTGTCGGTGTTCCACGGCGCCGAGGCCAAGCTCGCAGCCCTCGAGAAGCGCTATCCCAAGGTGCATTTCCAGCTGATCTTCAACCAGGTCAAATACACCGAGATGCAATATCACTCGGCGATCGACACGATGATCGAGGGCGCGGTGCTCGCCGTCATCGTCGTGTTCGTCTTCCTGCGCGACTGGCGCTCGACCGTGATCTCGGCGCTCGCCATCCCGCTCTCGGCGATCCCGACCTTCTGGGTGATGGACCTGATGGGCTTCACGCTCAACGGCATCAGCCTGCTCGCGCTGAGCCTCGTCGCAGGCGTGCTGGTCGACGATGCGATCGTCGAGATCGAGAATATCGTGCGCCACATGCGGATGGGGAAATCGGCGTATCAGGCGGCGATCGACGCCGCCGACGAGATCGGCCTCGCGGTGCTCGCCACCACCATGGCGATCGTCGCGGTGTTCCTGCCCGTGGGACTGATGCCGGGGATTTCGGGCCAGTTCTTCAAGAATTTCGGGCTGACGATCGTCGTCGCGGTGCTGATGAGCCTCGCCGTCGCGCGACTGATCACCCCGATGATCGCGGCCTATTTTCTCAAGGCGCAAGGGAGCCATGCGCATGGCGAGGGGCGGATCATGGACGTCTATATGGCGGTGTTGCGCTGGACGCTGATGCACCGCTGGTCGGCGGTGGTCGGCGGGATGGCCGCGCTCGCGCTGACGGTGGTGTGCGCGGGCGCGCTGCCGATGACCTTCCAGCCCGACCAGGACAGCGATGCCTCGACCGCGACGATCGAACTCGTCCCCGGCTCGACGCTCGCGCAGACCGAGGCGGTGGTCGATCAGGTCGCGCAGCTGCTGCAAAGCCAGCCCGATGTCGCGACGACCTACCAGCGCGCGAGCGTCGGCAGCGGGCGCGTCACCGCGATCTTCAAGCCCGACAAGACGCAGTCGAGCAACGCTTTCGAGCGCGCGCTCGCCCCGCGGCTGGCGCAGATCGCCGATGCGCGCGTCTCGTTCCGCTCGAGCAACGGCGGCAGCAGCGGGCGCGATTTGTCGATCACGTTGGCGGGCTCGGATCCCGATCTGCTGCGCAAGACCGCGGTAACGCTGGTCGGCCAGATGGGCCGCCTCCCGACGATCACCGCGCCGCGGATCATCGGCGACCTGCAGCGCCCCGAGATCGTCATCACGCCGCACATGGATCTCGCGGCGAGCATGGGCGTCACCACCGCAGCCCTGTCGAGCGCGATCCGCGTCGCGACGCTGGGCGACATCGACCAGAACAGCGCCAAATTCTCGCTCAGCGACCGGCAGGTCCCGATCCGCGTCGCGCTCGACCAGAGCGCGCGCACCCGCCTCTCGACGATCCAGAACCTACCGGTGCAGACCGCGAGCGGCGGGTCGGTCCCGCTCGGGCTGCTCGCGGCGATCAGCTTCGGCGCGGGGCCGACCAAGATCGAACGCGTCGCGCAGCAGCGCCAGATCACGATCGGCGCCGATCGCGCGCCGGGCGTCGTCAGCGGCACCGCGATGGCGCAGATCAACGCGCTGCCGATCCTGCGCAACCTGCCGATCGGCGTCGGCAAGCTGACACTCGGCCAGCAGAAGTTCGAGACCGAGATGATCAACAATTTCATCGCAGCGGTGGTGTCGGGCATCCTGCTGGTCTTCGCGGTGCTGGTGCTGCTCTACCGCCGCATCCTCGCGCCGTTCGTCAATCTCGGCTCGTTGATGCTCGCGCCGCTCGGCGGGTTGCTCGCCTTGCTGGTGACCGGCAACCCGATTTCGATGCCGGTGCTGATCGGCTTGCTGATGCTGCTCGGCATCGTCGCCAAGAACTCGATCCTGCTGATCGACTTCGCGCTCGAGGAGATGGCGAAGGGGGTCGATCCGTTCGTCGCGATCCTCGATGCCGGGCACAAGCGCGCGCAGCCGATCGTGATGACCACGGTAGCGATGGTCGCCGGCATGATACCAACAGCACTGTCCCTCGGCGGCGACGGATCGTGGCGCGCGCCGATGGGGATCACCGTGATCGGCGGGCTGTTGCTCTCGACCGTGCTGACGCTGGTGATCGTGCCGGCGAGCTTCAGCCTGGCGATGGGGATCGAGCGCTGGATCGGCCCGCGGCTCGGGCGCCGGCTGCTGACCTATCGGCCCGAGGAGACGGCGCTGGCGATGCGATCGACCACCGTCCAGCACGCGCACCTGCAATAGCCGGGGATCAGGCGGCGGCGGGGCTCAGCCCTCCGTCGCCGCGATCGCGCGATATTTCGCGCGGATCGCGACCTTGTCGATCTTCTCGGTCCCCAGCCGCGGCAGCGCTTCGCCCGCGAACCAGATGCGCGCCGGCACCTTGAACGCCGCGATATGCTCGAACAGGAACGCGCACAGATCCTCGGTGCTCAGCGCCTCGCCTTCGCGCAGCAGGACAACGGCACCGGGCACCTCGCCGAAACGCTCGTCGGCGAGCCCGAACACCGCCGCCTCGGCGACCGCGGGATGCTGGTAGATCGCCGCCTCGACTTCCTGGCACGAGATGTTCTCGCCGCCGCGGATGATGATGTCCTTCTTGCGGTCGACGATGAACAGATAGCGGTCCTCGTCGAGATAGCCGATGTCGCCGGTCAGGAAATAGCGATCGGCCGTGAACGCCGCCGCGGTCGCATCGGGGCGGCCGTAATATTTGGTGAAGTTGCACACCGAGCGTATCGCCACCTCGCCGCGCTCTCCTTGCGCGACGGGCTTGCCGTTGCCGTCGACGATCGCGAGGTCGATCAGCGGCAGCGAGGCGCGGCCGGTCGAATTGGGCTTGGCGAGGTAATTGTCGCGGAAATTGCCGCAGCCCGCGCCGTTGGTCTCGGTCAGGCCATAGCCGAGCAGCGGCTTGGGCCCACCCATTTCCTCGGAGATGCGGCGGACATGCTCGATCGGGCGCGGCGCGCCGCCGGCGGCGAAATCAGACACGCTCGACAGGTCGTAGTGCGCGCGGTTGGGGTGGGTCAGGATCTCGAAGCTCATCAGCGGCACGCCGACGAAATAGGTCACCGTCTCGGCCTGGATCAGCCGCATCGCTTCCTCGGCATCCCATTTCGGCATGAGGACGAGCTTGCGCCCCATGGCGAAACTCTGGAGGAACACCGGCACCTCCGCGGTCACATGGAACAGCGGCACGTTGAGCAAGGTCGCATGCTGCGTCGGCGGTGCGACCCCGTCCGCGGTCGAGATCGACAGCATGACGAGGGCCTGCGCCAGATAGTTGTAGACCGCCTGCGTCACCGCGCGGTGGTTGCTGATCGCGCCCTTCGACTGGCCGGTCGAGCCCGAGGTGAACAGGATCGTCGCGGAATCGGTCGGTGCGACGCTCGGCAAGGCGGCATCGCTCGCCCCCAGCAACGCGGCCAGCGCGACGGCGAGCGGCTGGCTGTCCTCGACCGTCACCACCTCAACGTCGAGATCGGCGATCGCGGCGAGCCGCTTGGTGCGCGGCGGATCGGCGAAGACGAGGCTGCATTCGACATCCGCCATCGCCGCGGCAAGTTCCTCGGACTGCCACCAGCCGTTGAGCAGCGTGGCGACGCCGCCGGCCATCGTGATGCCCATGTAGAGCACGATCCACGACGGCGAATTGCGCATCGCGATGCCGATCCGGTCCCCCGGCGCAACACCATGGCCGCCAACCAGCGTCGCCGCGACGCGTGCGGCGGCGGCATAGACCTCGGCGAAGGTCAGCCGCTCGTCGCCCGCGACGAGGAAGGTCTTGGCGGCATGCTCGTTGCAATAATGCGCGAAATAGGGCGGCAGCGTCTGCGGCACGCCGGTGATCAGCGGGAGATCGTTCCCGTCGACGCTGACGCTGCCGAGCGCGAGCGGGCCGCCGGCGCCGGTCAGCTGCGCGAGCGCGGAATCCATCCGTTGATCGAGTTTGCTCGGCATTCACGCTCTCCACTTGGTCTTATCGCCTGGGGCCATTATGGAGGCGCAAATTCCAGGGGAAAAGCCTTGTTCCTACCCTCCGCCCTTCCCTTGCTCGCTGCCGCTACGGCAGGCGTCGATCCGCATCTGCATTTTAGCGATCTGCACCTCAATCCAGTGGCGATCGACCTGCATTTCTTCCAGATCAAATGGTATTCGCTCGCCTATATCAGCGGGATTCTGCTCGGCTGGTGGTATCTGCTCAAGCTGATCGCGCAGCCCGGCAGCCCGATGGCGCGGCGCCACGCCGATGATCTGGTGTTCTACGCGACACTCGGCATCATCCTCGGCGGGCGGCTCGGCTATGCGATCTTCTACGCGCCGCATCTGCTGACCTCGCTCGGGCTGTTCAAGCTGTGGGATGGCGGCATGTCGTTCCATGGCGGGATGATCGGCACGTCGATCGGCATCATCCTGTTCGCGCGATCGCAGAAGCTCGATTGGCTGCGGATCCACGATTATTTGGCGTGCGCGGTGCCGTTCGGGCTTTTCTTCGGGCGGATCGCCAATTTCGTGAACGGCGAATTGTGGGGCAAGCCCGCCGACGTGCCGTGGGCGATCGTGTTTCGCGACACGGTGCAGACGGGCATGATCGAACCCGCGCGGCATCCGAGCCAGCTGTACGAGGCGGCGCTCGAGGGGATCGCCTTGTTCCTCGTCCTGTGGTTCGCCTTCTGGAAGACCAAGGCGCGCTACGAGCCGGGCAAGCTCGTCGGGCTGTTCCTGCTCGGCTACGGCCTCGCGCGCTTCATCGTCGAATTCTTCCGCGAGCCCGATTCGCAGTTCAGCGGGACCTTCTTCGCGACGACGATCCATATGGGCCAGGTGCTGACGCTGCCGATGATCGTCGGCGGGCTGTATCTGGTCCTCACCGCCAAGGGCCGCCGCCACCGCATCGAGCCGATCGCGGGCGGGCAGAGCGTGGCGTAACCTTCGTTCTTACTCCCTTCTTACTCCCCTCCCGCTTGCGGGAGGGGCTGGGGGAGGGCAGTGCGTATCCTACGATGACCAAGCCCGTTTCAGACTCCCCTCCCCCAACCCCTCCCGCAAGCGGGAGGGGGGAAGAAGAAGCCTCCCTCGCCGATCGCCTCGCGCGCGCGATCACCCTCGCCGGGCCGATCTCGCTCGCGCAGTTCATGGCGACCGCCAACGCGCACTATTACGCCACGCGCGATCCGCTCGGCACCGCGGGCGATTTCACCACCGCGCCCGAGATCAGCCAGATGTTCGGCGAGCTGATCGGCCTGTGGTGCGCCGACCTATGGGACCGCGCCGGCCGCCCCGACGTCGCGTGGGTCGAACTCGGCCCAGGACGCGGGACGCTCGCCGCCGATGCGTGCCGCGCGATGGCCAAGGCCGGTTTCACCCCGCCGGTGCATTTCGTCGAAACGAGCCCGGTGCTGCGCGCCGCGCAAGCGACCCGCGCACCCGGTGCAACCTGGCATGATTCGATCGACACGCTGCCGACCGACGTGCCGCTGCTGATCGTCGCCAACGAATTCTTCGACGCGCTGCCGATCCGCCAATTGGTCAAGGGCGCGCAAGGCTGGTTCGAGCGGCTCGTCGCCTGCCAGGACACGCTGTTCCTGCCGATCGCGGGAAAGCAGATCCCCGACGCGGTCGTCCCCGAGACGCTGCGCCATGCGACGCCAGGGTCGGTGATCGAAACCTCCCCCGCCAGCGTCGCGATCCTGCGCGGGCTCGCCCAGCGCATCGTCGCGCAAGGCGGCGCGCTGCTCGCGATCGACTATGGCTATGACGGCCCCGCGCTCGGCGACACGCTCCAAGCGGTGCGCGGCCACCAATATGCCAACCCGTACGAAAACCCCGGCGAGCAGGATCTCACCGCGCATGTCGATTTCGGCACGCTCGCCGCCGCCGCCTTGGTCGAGCGCGCGGCAGTCGCCGGGCCGATCGGCCAGGGCGCATTCCTCACGGCACTCGGGATCGACGCGCGCGCCGCCGTTCTGTCCAAGGCCGCGCCCGACCGCACCGAGGAAATCACGCTCGACAAAACGCGGCTGACACAGGAAATGGGCGACCTTTTCCAGGTCCTCGCCGTATCAGCGCCGGGTTGGCCCAACCCGGCAGGTTTCGCATGATCTCCTATCGCGACGCACGCACGATCGACGGCCCGGCGCTCGCCGCAATGGCGCGCCAATCGTTCGTCGAGACCTTCGGCACGCTCTACAGCGCGTCCGACCTGTCGGCGTTCCTCGACGAAGCGTTCGGCCCCAACGGGCTGCCATCGCAGCTGTCCGATCCCGATTTCACGATCCGCGTCGCGCTCGCGGGCGAGGAGATCATCGGCTATGTGAAGATGGGTCCGGTCACCTTTCCGGGCGAATGGCGACCCGATGCGATCGAGCTCTACCAATTCTACGTGCTCGCCGACTGGCACGGCCAGGGCGTCGCGCAGACGCTGATGGCGTGGGCGCTCAATTTCTCGCGCGAACATGGCGCGCGCGAGGTGATCCTCAGCGTCTATGTCGACAATCACCGCGCGCACCGTTTCTACGAAAAATACGGGTTCGAGGATATCGGCCGGATCGCGTTCCGCGTCGGCGCCACGGTCGACGACGACAATCTGATGCGGCTGGTGCTGTGAGCGTGCCCGTCGAGGTCATCACCGCCGCAACGCTCATCGGTGTGTCGCATGGCTTTCTCGGCCGGATCGGCGGGGTTTCGCGCGGAGTCCATGCCGGGCTGAACGTCGGGATCGGCTCGGACGACGATGCCGCCGCGGTCGCCGAGAATCGCGCGCGGGCGAGCGCGGCGGTCATGCCAGGCGCGACGCTGGTGACGCCGTATCAGGTCCATTCGGCCGAATGCATCACGGTGCGCGCGCCGTTCGACGAGCGCCCGCGCGGCGATGCGCTGGTGACCGATCGGCCGGGCCTCGCGCTCGGCATCCTCACCGCCGATTGCGCGCCGGTGCTGCTTGCCGACCGCGCGGCGGGCGTGGTCGGCGCGGCGCATGCCGGGTGGAAGGGCGCGCTGGGCGGGGTGACCGATTCAACGCTGCTCGCGATGGAAGCGCTCGGCGCCAAGCGCGAGCGGATCGCCGCGGCGATCGGCCCGTGCATCGCGCGCGCCAGTTATGAGGTCGATACCGCCTTCGCGCAGCGCTTCGAGGCTGACGATCCCGCGAACGAGCGGTTCTTCGCTGAAGGACGCGATGGGCATTTCCAGTTCGACCTCGAAGCCTATGTCGCGCACCGGCTCGCCGCGGCGGGGGTGATGCGCGTCGCGATGCTCGGGCTCGACACCTATGCCGACGAAGCGCGCTTCTTCAGCTTCCGCCGCGCGACGCATCGCGGCGAGCCGGATTATGGGCGGCAGATCTCGATCATCGGGCTGTAGCTTCCCCCCCTTTCTCCTCCCCTCCCTTCCAGGGAGGGGAGGAAAAAGCAGCTACCGCGTGCGAAACTCCTCCGGCGCGGTCAGTTGGGCCAGTACCAGCCCGTTGCCATCGGGGTCGTTCAACATCGTAAACCGCCCCCACGGCTGCGCATCGACCGGCGACAGCATCACGCCCAGCGCGCCGATCCGCGCATACTCGGCATCGACATCCTCGACCCCCAGCATCAGCCCCTGCACCCCGCCCGGCGGCATCGCGTCGAACCACGTCACCAGCGCGATCGTCGCACCACCATCCTTGGGCTGAAGCTGGATCCAGCGCATCTCGGGCCCCATCGGCTCGTCGCGCAGCACCGCGAGCCCGATCACTTCGCTATAAAACGTCAGCGCCGCCGCCGGATCGCTCACCGGTACAGAAACCACCGCAACCGCCATGTCGTGTCCCCCCGTCGCTCTACCGCGCAGATGGTTTCAATTGACACTATCGCGCGTTACACGATCCTACCCTATTTTTAGCGAGGACGCAGCATGGCCGACAAACTCGAAACCGAAGCCGATCTGACCGGCGTCGCGCCGCGCACCAAGCCCAAGCCGTCGATCGAGAAGATCGGCGACCGCAAGCTGAAGCCGTCGACGCTGATGATGGGCCATGGCTACGATCCGGCGCTGTCGGAAGGCTCGCTGAAACCCCCGATCTTCGCCACCTCGACCTACGTCTTCCCCAATGCCGCGGCAGGCAAGCGCCATTTCGAGGGCGTGACCGGCAAGCGTCCGGGCGGCTCGGAAGGGCTCGTCTATTCGCGCTTCAACGGCCCCAACCAGGAGATCCTCGAGGATCGCCTCGGCGTGTGGGAAGAAGCCGAAGACGCGCTCGTCTTCTCGAGCGGCATGTCGGCGATCGCCACGCTGTTCCTGTCGATGGTCAAGCCCGGCGATACGATCGTCCATTCGGGCCCGCTTTATGCCGCGACCGAGACGCTGATCGCACGGATCCTCGGCCGCTTCGGCGTGAAGTGGCTCGATTTCCCGGCGGGCGCGACGCGTGAGGAAATCGACGCGGTGATGACCCAGGCCGCGGCCGGCAACGTCGCCTTGATCTATCTCGAGAGCCCCGCCAACCCGACCAACGCACTGGTCGACATCCAGGCAGTGGCGGCGAGTCGCGATGCGATCTTCACCGGCGACACCAAGCCGCCGATCGCGATCGACAACACCTTCCTCGGGCCGCTGTGGCTCAAACCGCTCCAGCATGGCGCCGACATCGTGGTCTATTCGCTGACCAAATATGCCGGCGGGCATAGCGATCTCGTCGCCGGCGGCGTGTTGGGCTCGAAGGCGCACATCAACACGATCCGGCTGATGCGCAACACGATCGGCACGATCTGCGACCCCAACACCGCCTGGATGCTGATGCGCAGCCTCGAGACGCTCGAACTGCGGATGAGCCGCGCCGGCGAGAATGCGGTCAAGGTGTGCGGCTTCCTGCGCGGCCATCCCAAGGTCGAGCGCGTCGGCTATCTCGGCTTCCTCGCCGACAGCCCCGGGATGGAGCGCCAGGCCGACATCTATGCGCGGCACTGCACCGGCGCGGGCTCGACCTTCTCGCTGATCGTCAAGGGTGGCGAGAAGGAAGCGTTCGCCTTCCTCGACGCGCTGAAGATCGCCAAGCTGGCCGTGTCGCTCGGCGGCACCGAGACGCTCGCCTCGCATCCCGCGGCGATGACGCATCTGTCGGTCGCCGACGAGCGCAAGCAGGCGCTCGGCATCACCGACAATCTCGTGCGCATCTCGATCGGGGTCGAGGATGCCGACGATCTCATCGCCGATTTCGCGCAGGCGCTCGACGCGATCTGACGCGTTCAACGCAGGGACAGGTCTGCGGCGGTAAAGCGCCGCAGACTCCTCTTGCGAAAGGTCCGCGATGCGACCGACGATGATGACGATAGCCGCCGCCGCGCTGGCCCTGCTCCCTTCAGCGGCGCTGGCGGCGCCGCCCAAGGGCCTGTGGACCAACCCGCAAAAGTCGGTCCGCGTCGTGTTCCAAGACTGTGGGCGGGCGATGTGCGGCAAGATCGTCTGGGCGAGCCCCAAGGCGCAGGCCGACGCGGCGCGCGGTGGTGGCGGCCAGCTGGTCGGCGCGATGCTGTTCAGCGATTTCGTCGAGCAGCGCCGCGGGCTGTGGAACGGCAGCGTGCTGATCCCCGATATCGGCCAGACGGTGTCGGGAACGATCGAACAGACCGGGCCCGACACGCTGGTCGGCGAAGGCTGCCTGGTCGCCGGGTTCGGCTGCAAGCGCCAGACCTGGACGCGGACACGCTGAACGCTTGCCGCAGCGCAGCGATCGGGCGATGATAGCGGCATGACCACATCCGACTTCATCGCCGGCCTGCCCAAGGCCGAACTGCATCTCCATATCGAGGGCAGCCTCGAGCCCGAGCTGATGTTCGCGCTCGCCAAGCGCAACAACGTCGCAATCCCCTTCGCCAGTGTCGAAGACGTGCGCGCCGCCTATGCCTTCTCGCGGCTGCAGGATTTTCTCGACATCTATTATGCCGGCGCCGACGTCCTACGCGAGGCCCAGGATTTCCACGATCTCGCCGCCGCCTATTTCGATCGCGCCGCCGCCGACGGCGTCGTCCATGCCGAGATCATGTTCGACCCGCAGACGCACACCGCGCGCGGCGTGGCGTTCGACACGGTGATCACCGGGCTGCTCTCGGCGATCGACGAAGCACAGGCCAAGCACGGCATGTCGGTCCAGCTGATCCTGTCGTTCCTGCGCCATCTCGACGAGGCCGATGCCTTCGTGACACTCGAGGCGGCGCGTCCCTGGCTCGACCGGATCGCCGCAGTCGGGCTCGATTCGTCCGAGCTCGGCCATCCCCCCGAAAAGTTCGCACGCGTCTTCGCCGCCGCACGCGCACTCGGCCTCAAGCTCGTCGCGCATGCCGGCGAAGAAGGCCCGCCCGAGTACGTCTATCAGGCGATCGACCTGCTCGGCGTCGACCGGCTCGATCATGGCAATCGCAGCCTCGAGGATCCGGTGCTGACCGCCCGCCTCGCGCGCAGCGGCATGACGCTGACGGTGTGCCCGCTATCGAACCTCAAACTGTGCGTGGTCGATGATCTCGCCGCGCATCCGATCGACCGGATGCTGCGCGAGGGGCTGCGCGCGACGATCAATTCGGACGATCCGGCCTATTTCGGCGGCTATATCGCCGACAATTACCGCGCGGTGGCGGCGGCACGCGGGCTCGACCGCGACGATCTCGCGCTGCTTGCGCGCAACAGCTTTCTCGGGTCGTTCCTGCCCGACGATGCGGTCGCCGGGCATCTGGCGGCGCTCGATGCCTATGTGGCGGGCGCCCCGGCGGGTTAACCGTCGCCGACGCGCTCGATATCGGCCCCGACCGCGCTCAGTTTCTCCTCGAGCCGCTCATAGCCGCGGTCGAGGTGATAGACGCGGCTGACCTGGGTCTCGCCCTCGGCGACGAGCCCGGCGATGATCAAGCTCATCGATGCGCGCAGATCGGTCGCCATCACTTGCGCGCCGGTCAGCTTGGGCACGCCGCGGACCACCGCGGTGCGGCCATGCACTTCGATGTTCGCCCCCATCCGTGCCAGCTCGGGCACGTGCATGTAGCGATTCTCGAAGATCGTCTCGGTCAGCACGCTGGCGCCGTCGGCCATGCACAGCATCGCCATGAACTGCGCCTGCATATCGGTGGCGAAGCCGGGGAACGGCGCGGTCGACAACGTCAGCGGCTTGATCCCGCCCGATGCCGAAACGAGCAGATTGTCGCCGCGCTCCTCGAGCGTCACGCCCGCGTCGATCAGCGCGGCGGTGGTCGCGCGCATGTCGTCCATCTTGATCCCGACCAGCTCGACCGAACCGCCGGTAATCGCGGCCGCGCAGGCATAGCTGCCCGCCTCGATCCGGTCGGGCATCACGCGATAGGTCGCGCCGTGGAGCCGATCGACGCCTTCGATCTCCAGCGTCTCGGTGCCGATCCCGCTGATCTTGGCGCCCATCGCGACGAGCAGATTGCACAGATCGACGATCTCGGGCTCGCGCGCCGCATTCTCGATCCGGCTGCCGCCCTTGGCGAGCACGGCCGCCATTACGACATTCTCGGTCGCGCCGACCGAGACGATCGGGAAGGTGTATTTCCCGCCCGACAGCCGCCCGCCCGGCGCGATCGCCTTGACATAGCCCGCCGCCATTTCGAGCTGCGCGCCGATCGCTTCGAGTGCCTTCAAATGCAGGTCGATCGGACGATTGCCGATCGCGCAGCCACCGGGCAGCGACACCGTCGCCTCGCCCGCACGGCCGATCAGCGGGCCGAGCACGAGGATCGACGCGCGCATTTTCCGCACGATGTCGTACGGCGCTTCGGTCGCGGTCAGTTTGCCCGCGCGGATCGTCATCACACGGCCGAAATCCTCCGGGCGCGCGCCCTCGATCCGCGTCGAGCAACCGAGCTGGTTGAGCAGATGCCCGAAACTGTCGACATCGGCGAGCCGCGGCAGGTTGCGCAGCGTGACGGGTTCTTCGGTCAGCAGCGCGCACGGCATCAGCGTGAGCGCGGCGTTCTTCGCCCCGGAAATCGGAATGCGGCCAGAAAGGCGGTTGCCGCCACGAATGAGAATACGGTCCATAACTTCGTTTATCGCCTCGCCTGAAACGCGCAAGCACGTTACACCTTGTGAACGAGGTCCGACCCGCTTCTCGCCCGGTTGATCGACTTTAATGCATTGTTTCTTGCGCGCTGCTTTGTGCATCTAATCAAAGGGGACTTTTCGCGCGTGCCAGGAAGTTGTTTCGCCGACCGTTTGGCCGGGATGGTAGTGTTGAGCGAAAACGAACGGCTTGCGCTGGAACGGCTGGAGGAGCGTGAGCGGCCGATCCGACGCGGGATGACGCTGCACCGCGAGCGCGATCGCACCAGCGACATCTATATCCTGCGTAAAGGAATGATGATGAGCTCGGTGCTGCTCGACGATGGCAGCCGGCAGATCCTGCGCTTCCACTTCCCCGGCGACATGCTGGCCGCAGCGAGCATGATCTATCGCGAGGCGCCCGAAACGATCACTGCAGTGTCCGATTGCGTCGTCGCGCCGTTCGAGCGTTCGACCTTTGCCGCGCTGTTTACCGAGCAGCCGAGGCTGACCGCGTTGATCATGGTCTATAACCAGATCGAACGCGCTGGGCTCACCGACCGACTCGCGGCGCTCGGCCGCACCTCGGCCAAGGCGCGCGTCGCGGCGATCCTGATCGAGATGCGCAACCGGATGCGCAGCGACGTCGATGGCGCGGCGAGCTTCGTGCTCGGGCTGACGCAGGAAGAAATCGGCGATGCGACCGGGCTGACCGCGGTCCATGTCAACCGCATGCTGCGCCAGCTCGAGGAAGAGGCGCTGATCGCGCGCGAGAGCGGACGGATCACGTTTCTCGACGAGCGTGCGATGCTGCGCACCGCCAATTATGTCGATCGCTACGCCAAGCTCAATCTCGACTGGTTGCCGCCGGCGAGCTGACCGCCGGCTCGACCGATGTCAGGCGCGCGCGTTTACGCCTTTTCGAGCGTGCATTGCAGCGGGTGCTGGTTCTGCCGGGCGAAATCCATCACCTGCGTGACCTTGGTCTCGGCCACTTCGTAGCTGAAGGTGCCGCACACCCCGACGCCCTTTTGATGGACGTGGAGCATCACGCGCGTCGCGGCTTCCATGTCCATGCGGAAATAGCGCTGGAGCACCAGCACGACGAATTCCATCGGCGTATAATCGTCGTTGAGCAGCAGCACGCGATACGGCGTAGGCTCCTTGGTCTTCGACCGGGTGCGCGTCGCGACACCCGCGCCGGTACCATCCCCGTCATCGGTGCCATCGTCACGGCGTTCCGCCATCGAGATTCGGGTGCTGTCGATCATGTGTCGCCAAAATATGGCATTGCCGGGGGGAAGGGCAAGAGGCGCGGATACGAAAAGGGCGGCCCGTCGCCGGACCGCCCCCGCTCGTCGAAGGATCGCAGCGTTTATGCGGCGACCTTGATCTTCTCGGCGGCAACCGCGACGCGGTTCGAGATCGGCTGGGTGATCTCACCGGCGAGCTTGAGCATCGATTCGGTGTTCTTCGAGGTCTCGGCGACCATCGCATCGAACGCGCTGCGCATGTAATCGCTGTGGAGCTTGAGGAAGTCGGTCGGCGACTTGACGCTCGACAGCGTCTTCAAAGCGGCCGTCGCGCTCTCGAGCTGCTTGCGGCCATATTCGGCGGCTTCCTGGCCCATCGTCTCGATGCCCTTGGCGGCGATCTTCGACGATTCGACGAGCGCTTCGATGTTGCCCTTCGAGAATTCGTTCATCTCTTCGATCATCTTCGAACCCTTTTCCATCGCGGTCTTGGTGCGATCGTTGACGTCGGCGAACATCGCCTGCGCGCGGGCCTGGGTGGTTTCTGCGGCGGACTGGACGGTTTCCATGATCTTGGCTTCCTTTTGAGCGATGGACGCCGCGGCTGCGACGACGGGTTGGGGTTGGGACGGGGTAAGGACACTGGCGGGCGCCGGGGCGACGGGCTCAGGCGCGATCGCGATTGGCGCAGGTTCTGCGACGACTGGCGCTGGCGCCGCCGGCTCGGGAACCACTGGCTTGGGAGCGGCGGCCGGCGGCGCTGCGGCAACGACGGCGGGCGCCGGCTTGGCCGTCACGGGTGCCGCGGCGACCGGAACCGGCTTTGCCGCGACCGCAGTCCGCTTCTTGGCAGAAACGGGCTTGGTAGCGACGGGATCAGGGGTGGCAGCAAGTGCGGCAGGGACCGAGTCGGATGGCGCAGCGGCCGCGGCAGCAATCGATTTGATCGACGGCTGGGTCGCGGGGGACTTGGTATCTTTGATCGCCATGACGGGATTGCTCCTGCTCTATTGCTGCACCGCAATATACACAGAAGCCAGCATGCCGGCAAGATAAATGTTGCACTGCAACATAAACTAACGATTTGGCATAACACGCCCTTCCGGCGCGATCAGCGCGCCCGCACGTAGCGTCCCGGCGCGTCGTCGAGCACGGGCAAGCTGCCCTCGCCAGGTTGCCGCGGGCCCGTTGCGGCGACGGTCTCGGCACCATGATCGCGCAGCCACGCGATCCAGTCGGGCCACCAGCTTCCCTTGGTTTCGACCGCGCCTGCGATGAACTCCGCCAGCGACGATACCGAATCGGCATTGCGCCAATATTGGTATTTCCCCGCACTCGGCGGATTGACCACGCCGGCGATATGGCCAGATCCCGCGAGGACGAACCGGGTCTCGCCTTTGAAATGCCGCGTCATCACCCAGACGCTTTCGGGCGGCGCGATATGGTCCTCGCGCCCCGCCTGGATATAGGCGGGCGTCTCGACCCGCCCGAGATCGATCGGCACGCCGAGCGCGCTCAACGCGCCGGGCTCGACGAGCAGATTGTCGCGGTACAGATCGAGCAGGTAGCGCAAATGCCACGTCGCCGGCAGGTTGGTCGTGTCGCCGTTCCAGTGGAGCAGGTCGAACGGCGCATAGTCCTTGCCGAGCAGATAATTGTTGGTGACGTAGTTCCAGATCAGGTCGCGCCCGCGCAGCTGGTTGAACACCGAGGCCATGTAGCGCCCGTCGAGAAAGCCGTCGGTGGTCAGCGTCTTGAGCAGCGCGAGCTGATCGTCGGCGACGAAATGCAGCAGCTCGCCGGCATTCTTGAAATCGACCTGCGCGGTGAAGAAAGTCGCGCTCTTGACCGTGTCGGCCTCGCCGCGCGCCGCCAGGATCGCGAGCGTCGCGGCCAGCGTCGTCCCCGCGACGCAATAGCCGATCGTGTGGACCGCCGGCACGTCGAGCCCGGCGCGGATCAGCTCGATCGCCTCGATCTGCGCGGCGATGTAATCGTCCCACACCACGTCCTTCATGCTCGCATCGGCCGAGCGCCACGAGACGAGGAACACGGTAATGCCCTGCTCGACCGCCCAGCGGATGAAGCTCTTCTCGGGCGTCAGGTCGAGAATGTAGAAACGGTTGATCCATGGCGGGAAGATCACCAGCGGTGTGGCGAGGACGTTCTCGGTCGCCGGCGCATATTGGATCAGCTCGTAGAGATCGGTGCGGTGGACGACCTTGCCCGGCGTCATCGCGAGATTGCGACCGACCTCGAACGCGGTCGAATCAGTATGCGTCAATTGCCCCTTGGCGAGATCGGCGAGCATGTTCTGCAGGCCCTTGAGCAGATTCTGTCCGCCGGTCTCGAGCGTCTTCTCGAGCACTTCGGGATTCGTCGCCGGGAAGTTGGACGGGCTCACCGCATCAAGGAAGCCGCGCGCGGCAAAGCGCATCTGCTCGCGCTGCTTGTCGTCGACGCCCTGCACCGCCTCGACCTGTGCGAGCATCTGGTCCGAAAACAGAAAATAGCTCTGGCGGATCCAGTCGAACAGCGGGTTCTCGCGCCAGCGCGGATCCTTGAAGCGCTTGTCGCGCGCCTGCGCCGGAGTTTCGACAACCGGCTCGGCCTGGGGAATCAGCAGGCGCTGCCACAGCGTCAGGCTGTCGGTCCAGAAATCGCGCGTGCGCGCCAGCGTCTCGGGATCGGTCAGGCCCGGGATCGCGGGGAGCACGGGATCGCGCGCGCGCATCGCGTCGAAGCCCTGCTCGATCATCATCTGCTGCGCACGGCCCAGGAGCCAGGTCCAATGCTGCAGATCGGCCAGGGTCGGCATGGCGGGGGGTGGGGTATCGGCCATTGCATCCTCAACGCTTTACGCGGCCAACCTTAGCCCGATCCGCCCTGCCAGCAACCCCGCTAACACCCTTGGGCGCAAAGCCGGGGTGACGAAGCGCCGCCGAACCCGTAAGGTGGCCACGTAAGGAAATGTCTCCTCGAACCGGAATTCCGCAATGTCCGACGATTTCTATCGCATCAAGCGCCTGCCCCCGTACATCATCGCCGAAGTCAACGCGATGCGAGCGGAAGCACGTGCGACCGGCGAAGACATCATCGATCTCGGGATGGGCAATCCCGATCTGCCGCCGCCGCCGCACGTCATCGAGAAGCTGATCGAAGTCGCGCGCAAACCCGACGCGCACGGCTATTCGCAGTCGAAGGGCATCCCCGGCCTGCGCAAGGCGCAAGCCAATTATTACGGTCGCCGCTTCGGCGTCGAGATCGACCCCGAGACCGAAGTCGTCGTGACGATGGGCTCGAAGGAAGGCCTCGCCAGCCTTGCGACCGCAATCACCGCGCCGGGCGACGTCGTGCTCGCGCCCAACCCGTCCTACCCGATCCACACCTTCGGCTTCATCATTGCAGGCGCGACGATCCGCGCGGTGCCGACCACGCCCGACGACGCCTATTTCGAATCGCTCGAGCGCGCGATGGCGTTCACCGTGCCGCGCCCGTCGATCCTCGTCGTCAATTACCCGTCGAACCCGACCGCCGAGGCGGTCGATCTCGCTTTCTACGAGCGGCTCGTCGCCTGGGCGAAGGAGAACAAGGTCTGGATCATCTCCGACCTCGCCTATTCCGAGCTCTATTACGACGGCAATCCGACGCCCTCGATCCTGCAGGTGCCCGGGGCCAAGGACATCGCGATCGAATTCACCTCGCTCAGCAAGACCTATTCGATGGCGGGCTGGCGGATCGGCTTCGCGGTCGGCAACAAGACGCTGATCGCGGCAATGAGCCGCGTGAAATCATATCTGGATTACGGCGCCTTCACGCCGATCCAGGCTGCGGCGTGCGCCGCGCTCAACGGCCCGCAGGACATCGTCGCGAAGAATCGCGAGCTCTATCACAAGCGCCGCGACGTGCTGGTCGACAGCTTCGGCCGCGCCGGGTGGGACATTCCCTCGCCGCGCGCATCGATGTTCGCCTGGGCGCCGCTGCCGCCTGCGCTCGCGCACTTAGGCAGCCTTGAGTTCTCCAAACAATTGCTGACTCACGCGCGCGTCGCGGTTGCCCCAGGAGTGGGCTATGGCGAAAACGGAGAAGGCTTTGTGCGCATCGCGATGGTCGAGAACGAGCAGCGACTGCGCCAGGCCGCGCGCAACGTGAAGAAATACCTGCTGTCGATGGGCGTCAATACGCCAGCGAAAACGGGCTGACCGACGCGCCGATGCATATCAATCTGCTGTATTCGGTGGCCGGCGTGCTCGTCGGCCTGCTCGTCGGGCTGACCGGCGTCGGCGGCGGTTCGCTGATGACGCCGCTGCTGGTGATCGCGTTCGGTTTCCACCCGGCGACCGCGGTCGGCACCGATCTGCTCTATGCCTCGGCGACCAAGACCGTCGGCACGACGGTGCACGGCTGGCGCGGGACGGTCGACTGGACCGTAGTGCGCCGACTCGCCACCGGCAGCGTCCCCGCCGCGCTGCTGACGCTCGTCATCCTGCATTATGCCGGCGAGCAATCGGCCAAGACCGGGCATGTCATCTCGGTCGCACTCGGCATCACGCTGCTCGTGTCGGGGATCGCGACGATCTTCCGTGGGCGAATTGTCGCCGCCCTCAGCCAGCAGCTCGGCGCGGTGCGGCCAGCGCGGCTCGCGCGGCTGACGGTTGTACTCGGCGCGGTGCTCGGCGTGCTGGTCTCGCTGACGTCAGTCGGCGCGGGCGCGCTCGGGATGACCGCGCTGTTGATTCTCTACCCGCTGATGCCAGTCAACCGGCTGGTCGGATCGGACATCGCGCACGCGGTGCCGTTGACGCTGCTCGGCGGGATCGGGCATTGGATCCTCGGCTCGGTCGATGGCGCGCTGCTCGTCTCGCTGCTGATCGGCTCGGTCCCCGGGATCATCGTCGGCAGCCTGGTGGCGAGCCGGGTGTCGGATCGCTTCCTCACCCCCATCCTCGCCGCGGTGCTCGCCGCGGTCGGCCTGAAGTTGCTATTCTGATGACCCGTCCCGACTTTGCCTTCTCGACCCGCTTCAAGGTCCGCTATGCCGAGATCGACGGCCAGAAGGTCGTCTTCAACTCGCGCTATCTCGAATATGCCGATGTTGCGGCGACCGATTTCTGGGACTGGTCCGGGATCGGCGCAGCGCTTGGCGAGGCGTGGACGCACACCGAATTCCACGTCCGCCACACCGCGGTCGACTATCTGAAACCCTTCGTCTGGGGCGACACTATCGAAGCGTTCGTGCGGATCACGCGGATCGGATCGTCGAGCCTGACGCAGCGCTTCGAGCTCTGCCATGCCGAGACCGGCGCGCTGCACACCACGATCGACATGACGATCGTCAACGTCGACCTGCCGACCGGCAAGCCGCGCGCGATTGCCGACGATGTGCGCGCCTATCTCGAGGCGTTGCCCGCTACTTCTTGAACCCGGAGATCAGGTCGAAGCGGATCCGCACCCAGGCGCCGATGACCGGCTTGCCGTTGACGCGCGGCGGCCGCACGCGGAACTGCCACGCGGCCAGCCGCAGCGCGCGCGACAGGCCGCCGCCGGGCGGCGATTCGTCGAGCGAGCGGCAATTCTCGACATGATAATCGGGCGCGGTCTTGCACGCGATCATCGCCCAGCCGCCGTCGCCTTTCATATATTCCTGCATGTACGGCTTGAGCTCGGCATCGCTCGGCTCGCGATACCATTCGGCATTGTAGAGCGAGCCGCCGCCAGGGCCCTCGCCCGGGCCATACGCCGCGACGCTGTCCTTGCCCGTGCCCTCGCCGCTGCCCTCGCCCTTGGCCGACGGAATCTTGCCGATGTCCGACGCGGCGAAATCCTGCGGGCTCAGCTGGATCAGCTTCGACGGGAGCGGCGCCTTGGGCATCGGCGGCACGGTCGGCGGCGGCGGCGCGGCCGAGGCGGTCGTCACGACCTTCTTCTGCTGCTGCTTGACCTTGGTCTTCGACGCGGTCTTGGCGAGCGGCGGGCCGATCGGCCGAACGTCGAAGGTGGTGAGCTTGGGCTGTTTCTCGACCTTGGTGAAAACACCCGTGCCAAGCTGGAGCAGCAGCAATCCGACCAGCGCCTCGACGACGAGCGCAAGCACGATCCCGCGAACGCGGCGGCGATCCGACGTGGACTGATAGGAGGCGGATGCCATCAAGCGCCCCTAGGCTGCGCCGTGCCGCACTGCAACAGGTTGCGCGCGATCTGAACGCTTTGTCATACGGCGTCGGCCGCCGCGGTCGTCCAGCCCAGCGCAGGAATCGTCAGCGAGCGTTTTCCCGACAGATCGACGCGCGTCACCAACAGGTTACGCCCCTCGATATAGCCGATCACGCGCCGCGCGCGGCCGAGCGAGCTCGTGCCATAGGTATGCGCGATCTCCTCGTCGGTCGGCGCGGGCAGCCCCTCGCGTGCTGCCCGTGCGATCAGCAGGAAACAGCCGAGCATTTCGTCGGGCAGATCGTGCGCGATCGCGATCGCCTCGGCCCAGTCACCGTCGAGCCCGTCGAAGATCCCCGCACGCGCCGCTGCGAGTCGCCGCGAAAAGCCCGAGGAGGACAGCGGTGCTGGATGCACGCCGACCATGCGGCAGCGCACCTGGAAATCCTGGTAGAGCACCGCCGCCGGCCGCGTGCTCGAATCGCGATCCTCGACGATCGCGCGCAGCACGTCGGTGACGACGCGCGCGAGTTCCTCGGGGTCGCGCTTGGGAACATCGCGCGCAGGCTCGGACGTGGGCACGGTCTCGATCTGGTCGAGCACATATTCGGCTGGAGCGGCGCGCGGCGGCGGGGGCGGCGGGCGGACCGGCTCCTCCATCTCGGCGAAGAGGAATTGCCGCATGTCGCTCGCCTGCGGCTGCGGCAGCGGAGTCAGCACCGGGCCGCCGCCGCGTGAACCGGTCTCGACCGAACCGACCTTGATCGCGATCGGGCGACGACACACTGCTGGCCCGAGCGCGAGGAAGGTGCCGCGCGGCAGATCGCGGATCTGCTCGGCCTGGCGCCGCTCCATCCCGAGCAGATCGGCCGCGCGCGCCATGTCGATGTCGAGAAAGGTGCGGCCCATCAGGAAGTTCGACGCTTCCGCAGCAACGTTCTTCGCGAGCTTGGCGAGGCGCTGCGTCGCGATGATGCCGGCCAAGCCGCGCTTGCGCCCGCGGCACATCAGGTTGGTCATCGCGCCGAGCGACGCGCGGCGGACCTCTTCGGTCACTTCGGCGCCCATCGACGGCGCGAACACCTGCGCCTCGTCGACCACGACCAGCGCTGGATACCAATGCTCGCGCGGCGCATCGAACAGCGCGCCGAGAAACGCCGCGGCACAGCGCATCTGGCCTTCCATCTCGAGCCCCTCGAGATCGAGCACGACCGAGGTCCGATGTTCGCGGATGCGCTGGCCGAAGCGCGCGACCTCGGCGACCGAGTAATCCGCCGCGGCGATCGCGATATGGCCGTATTTTTCGCCGAGCGTGACGAAGTCGCCTTCGGGGTCGATGATGATCTGCTGCACCTGCCCCGCGCTGCGTTCGAGCAGCCGGCGCAGCAGATGCGACTTTCCCGAGCCAGAATTGCCCTGCACGAGCAACCGCGTCGCCAGCAATTCTTCGAGATCGATCGGAACGGAAGCGCCGCCCGCGTCGAGGCCCATATCGACCTGAAACGTCATCGGGAGCGCATGCCCGATTGCACGGGGGTGGGGCAAGCGCGATCGACATCGCTGTCCCGCTTTGCACCGCGCCCGACACGTGCAGCCTTGCCGCGCGCCACCGCTCCGCCATAGGGTCGTCGCCGAAAGGACCCGAATGAAGGAACCCCGCAGCTCGCGTCGCCAGCACAATGTCCCCACCGTCAGCGACGTCGCGGCGCGCGCCGGCGTCTCACCGATGACGGTCTCTCGCGTGATCAACGACAAAGGCAGCGTCCGCGCGGCCACGCGCGAGCGCGTCGAGGAAGCGATCGCCGCGCTCAATTACGCGCCGAACACCGCCGCACGGATGCTGGCGGGGGGCGAGGACATGCGGATCGGCGTGCTCCACACCAATCCGAGCTTCTTCTATTTCAGCGAGTTCCTCGTCGGCTGCCTCGACCAGGCGAGCCGCCAGACCGTCCAGATCGTGATCGAAAAATGCGAGACCGGCACCGAGATCGCCGCGATCGAGCATCTCACGCGTGGGCGGATCGACGGCATCATCCTGCCGCCGCCCTTGTGCGATTCGGCGCTGGTGCTCGAGGCGCTGCACGAACGCGGCATCCCGGTGGTGGCGATCTCGACCGGGCGTGCGCCGGGCTGGGCGCTGTCGGTCAGCATCGACGATCGCCAGGCCGCCTATGACATGACGCGGCATCTCGGCGACCTCGGGCATCGCCGGATCGGCTTCATCACCGGCGCGCCCGACCAGACGGCCAGTGCCGAGCGGCTCGAAGGCTATCGGACGGCGCTGGTCGATCTGGACCTGCCCGCGACCGACGCGCTCGTCGCCGACGGGCTGTTCACCTATCGCTCGGGGCTCGACGCGACTGAGCGACTGCTCGACCTGCCCGAGCCGCCGAGCGCGATCTTCGCGGCGAACGACGACATGGCGGCAGCGGCGATCGCCGTCGCGCATCGCCGCGGGCTCGACGTGCCGCGCGATCTGGCGGTGGTCGGCTTCGACGATTCGGCGCTCGCGACGACGATCTGGCCCGAGCTCACCACGATCCGCCAGCCCGTCACCGACATGGCGCGGATGGCGGTCGAGCTGCTCGTCGAGGCGCTCCGCCTCGACAAGAGTGCCGCCCCTGGCGAGGTTGCCGAGCCGCACGTCCAGATCGGCTATGCGCTGATCCGCCGCCAATCCGACGCGCCACCGCGCGCCGGCTGAGGCGTGCTTACGGCCGGCACGCCAGCACGTCGTCGGCGACCATGCCGAGCGACACCCGCGCGAGGCTGAGCTCGAGCGGCTGGCTGGTGCTGAGCACGAACGGTGCGTCGATCGCCTTTACGTCGGCGCCCTTATCACCGCTGGCAGCAGCGAAGCATTTCAGCGGAATGCCGACGATGCGCCATTCCCCGACCGGCAATGCGCCCGTGGGAAGCGGACGCGACGCGCTGCAGCCCGTCCCGCACGTCACCCCCAGCGTCAGATCGCTGCCCTGCGGCGCATCGAGCCGCAGGGTCGCGAGCAGCATCACGTCGCCATTGCTCTCGCGCGACAGATCGACCGGCTCGGACGTCCGCAACGCGATCACCTGCGGACCGCCACCTGCGAGCGAGAAGTGCCGCGCGCCTTCCTGCACACCGTAATCGATCGCGGTCACCTTGATCCGCCCGGCCAGCGCCTGCGCCGGGACCGATGTGACGGTCGTCGCAGCGCTCGCATCGCCGACCTGCAGCGACCAGCCCGGCGTCGCCACCCCGGCCTTAAGGAACACGCCGTCGGTGCCGGCATCGACCACGCCCGGTTTCTCGGACAGCGGCTTCCAGGCGCCACGTGGCTCGCGCCCGCTCAGGCCATAGCCGAAGCGGTAGAGCGTCGGGCCGCCCGGCTTGGCGGTCAGCGGCCAATCGGCAGGCAGCTTGCCGGTGAAAGGCGCAGCCATGGCCGGCGCCGCGAACAGCCGGTCGGCGACCCCTGCCCCTTCGCTCCCCGGCAGCCACGCGACGACGAAGCCGTCGGCGGCGTTGAGCATCGGATTGACGAACAGCGGCCGCCCGGTGAGCATCACCGCGACGACCGGAATGCCCGCCGCCTTGAGCCGCTGCATCGTCGCCAGCGGCGCGCGCAGTTCGGGGCGCAGCTGGAGCGACTTTATGTCGCCCTGGAATTCGGCATAGGCCGTCTCGCCGAACACGACAATCGCCGCATCGGGCTTGCGCGTATAGTGACCGTCGGGGGCGAGCTCGGCTTGTCCGCCACCCGCCTTCACCGCGGCGGCGATGCCACCCCACAGCGTGGTCGCGCCAGGGAAATTGGCGTTGGTGAGGCCGGTCCCCTGCCAGCTGAGCGTCCAGCCGCCCGATTGCCGCGCGACATCGTCGGCGCCGTCACCCGCGACCAGAATGTTCGCCGAGGGCTTGAGCGGCAGCACGCCTTGATTCTTGAGCAGGACGAGCGACTTGGCGACCGCTTCGCGCGCGACTGCACGGTGCGCGGGCGCGCCGAGCTGGCTCCAATCGCCGGCGAGCGGCCGCGACGAGGGCTTGCCCGCCTCGAACAGCCCGAGCCGCAGCTTTACCCGCAGGATCCGCGCGACGGCATCGTTCAGTCGCGCCATCGGCACCGTACCGTCCTTCACCTGCGCGAGCAGCGAGGTGTAGAGCCCACGCCAGCTGTCGGGCGCCATGTACATGTCGACCCCGGCGTTGATCGCCTGCGGGCAATTGTCGAGGCTGCAGCCCGCGATCTGCGCGTGCGCGTTCCAGTCGGTGACGACGAAGCCGCCGAAGTTCATCCGGCCCTTGAGCACGTCGGTGACCAGCCCCTTGCTGCCGCCGATCTTCTGCCCCTGCCAGCTCGAAAAGCTCGTCATCACGGTGCCGACCCCGGCCTCGAGCGCGGGGACATAGGGCTTGCCGTGGACATCGCGCAGCTCGGTCTCGCTGATCCGCGCGTCGCCCTGGTCATGGCCTTCGAAGGTCCCGCCATCGGCGATGAAATGCTTGGTGCTCGCCAGCACGTGCGGCCCGGCGAGGATCCGGCTGCCGTCGGGCTCGCCCTGCAGCCCGACGATCATACGACCGGCATAGCTGGCGACGAGATCGGGGTTCGACGAATAGCCTTCATAGGCGCGGCCCCAGCGATAGTCCTGCGGCACCGTGATCGTCGGCGCGAAGGTCCATTCCTGCCCGGTCGTGCGGATCTCGGCCGCGGTCGCCGCGCCGATCCGCTCGATCAGCGCTGGGTCGCGCGTCGCGCCGAGCCCGATATTCTGCGGGAACAGCGTCGCGCCGACGATGTTGCTGTGACCATGCACCGCATCGATTCCCCACAGGATCGGCACGCCCTGCCCGCCCTGCGACCGGTCGACCGAGGCGGCATAGAATTGATCCGCCAGCTCGAGCCATTTCGGCGCAGGCGCGAGATCGTCCTTATACGGACCGGAATTGCCGCCGTTGAGCACCGAGCCGATATGGTAGCGGCGCACCTCGTCGGGGGTGATGCTGTCGATATCGGGCTGTAGAATCTGCCCGATCTTCTCCTCGACGCTCATCTTGGCGAGCAGCGTGGTGATCCGCGCTTCGTCGGCAGCGATCGGTGCGACCGGCCAGGCGACGCGCGGCCACAGGTCGGGATGGACCACCGGGCCGGCGAGAGGCGCCGCGACGGGCGAGGCCGCCATGCTGACGCTCGCGACGAGGCACGCAGCAACCGCCGCGCCCCAGGCAAATTCGCGTTTCATAACCCCTCCAGCTCCATTCTATCCGCACGCACACTCGGGCGACGATCGCCATCATTCCGTTGCGTCGCATTGACAACGTTGACATCATCCTGTCAACCCGCGGCCCGTTCGGCTTCGGGGCCGAGCGGCGGGTAGAATACCGCTGCTAGCATGGTCAGCGCCGCGACCAGGGCGATCGCCACGAGCAGCGCGCCATCGGGCAGATACAGCGCGATCGCAATCGCCTGCGGGGCAATCGCCTGCGCGAGTTTGCGCGCGATCGTGGCCATCGCATAGACCCGGACGGCATAGCCGCCCTCGACATCCTCGCGCTCGCACGCGGCGACGGTTGCGGGCACGAGCGACCAGAACATCACCGACATCCCCTGCCCGGCGACGATCGCCAGCGTGATGCAGACCAATGCCGGGGCGACCCCGCGCCCGGCCAGCGCCAGCACGACCATCGCCAGCAAGGCGACCGCGGCGATCCGCAGCGTATCGACCTGCCCCGCACGCAGCGCGAGCCGCGCCCATAACGGCGCAGTCAGCAACAGCGACAAAGCCGGCACCAGCGCGACATAATAACCCAGGCGCCGCGCGTTGATCTGGTCGAACAGGAACAGCAGCGACTTGTTGATCAGCGTCATCGTCAGGCCGACTAGCAGGATCGTCACCATCAGGCGCCGCAAGGCCGTCGAGCGGACGAGCAACGCCGCCATCGCGGCGATCGCGCCGCCGAGCCGACGCGTCGACGCCGCGCGCGGCACGACGCGCTCGGTCGTGCCGAAGCTCGTCGCGAAGAAGGCCGGCATGGCAAGGCCGGCAAGGATCAGCGCCCCCAGCCGGAAATCGGCGCCGCCGCTCCGGTCCGCCGGGAGCAGTGCATAGGTCAGCGCGGCGATCAGGCCGCCGAGCGCCGCGCCCTGCATCCGCGCGCCGGTCAACCGCAGATGATCGGCCGGATCGGGCGAAAGCCGGGCGGTCAGCGCGCCATAGGGGATATTGCCCAGCCCATAGGCGAAGCGCAGCGCGAGATAGGTGACGAGCGCATAGCCCGGCACCCACGCGGCAGGCACCGGCGGCGGCGCGAAGGCAAGGCATAGCAGCAGCACCGAGAGCGGCCCGCCGATCGACACCCAGGCGCGCAGCGGAACGCGTGGAGCCAGCCGATCCGCCACCGCCCCGATCAGTGGATCGGTCAGCCAATCGACCGCCGCCCCCGCAAGGAAGATCCCCGACGCCACCGCCGGCGCAATGCCGAGCCCGCGGATATAGTAGAACAGCAGGTACAGCTCGATCGACTGCCACACGAAATTGAAGCCGAGGTCGCCGAGGCCGTAATACCACGCTTCGAAGCGGCGCATCATCAGGCGCGCGGGGGTGCGGTGGATTCGCGGACGATCAGCGTGTGCGGGTGGACGATCCGCGCGACCGGCGCGCGATCCTCGAGCTGGGCGATCACCATCTCGGTCGCCGCCACCGCCATTTCGAACACCGGCTGACGCACCGTCGTCAGCCGCGGCCAGGTGATCCGCGACACTTCCGAATCGTCGAACCCGACGACCGACAGATCGCCCGGGATCGACAGCCCGAATTCGCGCGCCGCCATCATCGCGCCGACCGCCATGTCGTCATTCTGCGCGAGGATCGCGGTCGGCCGGTCGGCCCGCGCGAAGATGTGGCGCGCCGCCGCCAAACCGCTGTCGAAGGTGAACAGCCCCGGCTCGATCCGGTCGAACTTGAGCTCGAGCCCGGCCTGGTGGAACGCCTGGGTGTAGCCGAGCATCCGCGCCTCGCTCGACGGATGCGTCGCATCGCCGCGGATGATCGCGATGTCGCGGTGACCAAGCCCGATGACATAAGCGGCGATCTCGCGCGCGGCGGCGACATCGTCGACCAGGTTGCTCGGCGCGGCGTCGATCATCCGCGTCGGCGCGATCCGCGCGCAATAAATCCGCGCCTCGTGCAGCTGCTTGAGGATCAAGGGATGGTCCGACGCCGGCGGCGCGAGCACGACGCCGTCGAGCGCCGCCGAGCGCAGCAGCCCGACGACTTCGCTGGCATTCTCCTGCACCGAACGGATCGGGATCACCACCAGCCGGTAGCGCTCGTTGGTCAGCCGTTCGAGTACGCCGCGCTGGAGTTCGACGACATAGCTCGGACTGGGATTTTCATAGACCAGCCCGATCATGTTCGATTTGCGCCGCACCAGCGCCTGCGCAAAGACGTTGGGATGGTAATCGAGCGTGTCGGCGGCGGCACGGACGCGCTGTTGCACCGCGGCGCTGACATGCGGCTCGCCATTGAGGACGCGCGACACCGTCTTGGCGGACACGCCGGCGAGCCGCCCGACATCGACAATCGTTGTTCGCTTCATGCCGCCCCGACCCAGAATGGAATGAATAGACCAGATCAGTCGCCCGGACGCTAGGGGGCCTGACCACGTTGACAGGTTCGAAGGGTTCCTAAATCCGAGTTTTGACCCTGTATCGCCTCGTTGGCGCGCCCCTACAAATGTGTCTCCTATGCCGCATCGCGTCATAATCTACTTTAAGATTTAGCTTTTTTTACCCGCCTTTCGCAAGATTTACCAAATTCGTGAAAATTGATGAGCATATGTGAGAATGCGAATCATCTTGACAACGTAGGACAAAAGAATAGCGCTATCACGGTCGGTCTAACAGGGGGTCGGCTTCGTATCCGAGCGGCCAGATAAGGCCGCAGACAACAGGGAGGGGTCCATGAAGGCCAATCAACAAGCGTCGGCCTATGTTTGGTCGGCTTCGCTCATCGCGCTTGCCGCAGGGCTCACGCTGCCGCACGCCGCACAGGCGCAGACGGCGCCGGTGCCCGCAGAGCAAGGCACGCCGCAAGCCGATACCGCCCCGGGCGCTCCCGGTCTCGAAAAGGGCGCCACCGCTACCAATGCGGTTCCCGAGACGACCAGCGCCGACGACATCGTCGTCACCGGCGTGCGCGCCTCACTCGAGCGCTCGATCGCGATCAAGCGCAACTCGACCGGCATCGTCGATGCCATCTCGGCCGAGGATATCGGCAAGTTCCCCGACACCAATCTGGCGGAATCGCTCCAGCGCATCACCGGCGTGTCGATCGACCGCGTCAACGGTCAGGGCGCGCAGGTCACCGTCCGCGGCTTCGGCCCGAGCTTCAACCTCGTCACCTTGAACGGCCGCACGCTCGCGTCATCCTACGCCCAGACCGTCGGCGGCGACGAAAGCGCCGACGGCACCGTCGGCGTGACGCGCTCGTTCGATTTCTCGAACCTCGCATCCGAAGGCGTCAAGACGCTCGAAGTCTACAAGACCGGCCGCGCGGCGGTGCCCTCGGGCGGGATCGGCGCGACGATCAACGTCGTCACGCGCCGTCCGCTCGATTCGAAGACGTCGGGCTTCAACGGCAGCCTCGGCGGCAAGCTCAACTACGACACCAGCGCGAGCGACTGCGTCGATTGCGGATCGGTGGTGACGCCCGAATTCACCGGCCTCGCAAGCTGGTCGAACCCCGACCAGACCTTCGGCGTGTCGCTGTTCGGCAGCTATCAGCAGCGCCATTTCTCGACCGTGTCGGCCACGTCGAACGCGTGGAATATCAGAACGCTGTCGGACTTCCTCGACCCGAGCAACGGCTTCGTCAACGCGGCGACCAAGATCAACAACAAGCCGTCCAACCCCAACCAGTTGGTGTCGGTCCCCAATGACAGCCGCTATCACTTCTCCGACGACAAATATGAGCGGCTCAACGGCCAGGCGATCGTCCAGTTTAAGCCGACCGACGCGCTGACGATCACTGCCGATGCGCTCTATGCGCGCACGCTGCAGAGCGAGCAGCGCTCGGATGAATCGAACTGGTTCAACCGGCCGTTCGACGTCGTCACCTTCGACAGCAACCCCGCCGTCGCGACGACGACCTATCTCCACGAGACGATCGCGGGGGTGAAGGACACCGGCTTCGAGCAGCAGGCGCGCGCGCAGAAGAACCAGCTCGAGGATTACGGCCTCAATGCGAAATGGGACATCGCCCCCAATCTGACGCTGTCGATCGACGGGCATTACGGCAAATCGTCGGTGCTGCCGAACAACCCCAACGGTACCAGCTCGACGCTGGTCGGTCTGGGCGCGACCGTCATCTCCTCGCACTCGGTCGATTATTCGGGCGACATCCCGGTCCAGGATATCGTCGTCAACGATTCCGCGCTGCCCGGCGGCAACCATAACGGCATTCTCGATGTCAACGATGTCGGCTCGTCGATCGCGCGCACCTACACCACCAGCCAGAAGCAGAAAGTCAAGGAAATCCGCGCCGATCTCGGCTGGGATCTGGGCGGCGGCAGCCGGTTCGATTTCGGCGGGCTGTACCGCGACACCGACACCAACCAGCAGCTGATCTCGACGCAGCAGACGCTGGGCAATTGGAGCGTCGATTTCCCCGGCGACGTCCAGAAAATCGCGCCGGGCGTGCTCCAGCAATTCTGCCTGCTATGCAAGTTCAGCAGCTATGATCCCAAGGCGAGCGGCGCGAACCTGATCGCCTTCCGCGGCGATACGCTGGCGCTCTACAACGCGCTGTCGCCGGCCTATGCCAAGTCGGGCAACGCGATTTCGATCACTGCCAACCAGAACAACACCGTCAAGGAAACGGTCTATGCCGGCTATGCGCAGGTAACCTGGAAGGGCACGATCGCCGGGCATGAGGCGAGCCTCGTCGCTGGCGGCCGCTACGAGCATACCAAGGACGAGGCGATCTCGCTCCAGGCGGTGCCCAACGCGATCAGCTGGGTCGCCGACAACGATTTCACGATCAGCGTTGGCTCGACCCCGCAGACGCTCGTCGGGCGGGGATCGTATGACAACATCCTGCCGTCGTTCGATTTCCAGGTCGAACTCAAGCGCAATTTGATCGGCCGCTTCTCGGCGAGCCGGACGATCGCGCGGCCGAACTACGACAACCTCTTTGCCTCGACGAGCGTCTTCGCGCCCGGCCGCCCGACCGCGATCGGCGGCGTCGCCACCGCCAATACCGGCAACACCGATCTGGCACCGCTTATCTCGGACAATATCGATCTTTCGTTCGAATATTATTTCAAACCCGACAGCTATGTCTCGGCAGGCTTCTTCGACAAGCGCGTCCACAATTTCATCGGCACCGGCCTGTCGAACGGGACGCTGTTCGGCCTGCGCGACCCGACTTCGGGCACGGCGGGCACGCTGTCGGGGACGGCCAAGGCCGCGCTCAGCGCGCTCGGCGCCGATATCAGCGACGTCAATCTCTTCACCTATTCGGCCCTGCTGCAACGCGACGGCGCCGCCGCCGCCGCATCGCAATTCAACGCGCATTACAGCGCGGTGACCAAGACCGTCGACCAGGCGTTCGTCAACCAGATCCTCTCGGCGATCGACATCAACGGCACGTCGAGCGATCCGCTCTACAATTTCTCGATCTCGCGCCCGATCAACAACAAGGATGCCGAAATCTACGGCTTCGAGCTCGCCGGGCAGTATTTCTTCGGCCGCACCGGAATCGGTGTCTCGGCGAGCTTTACCTATGTGAAGGGCGATGTCGGGTTCAACAATGGCGGCGACCCGAACACCGACCAGTTCGCGCTGACCGGCCTTTCCAACACCGCCAACGCCACGCTGATCTACGACAAGAACGGCATCTCGGCACGGCTGAGCTACAATTGGCGCGACAAGTTCCTCTCGTCGCTCAATCGCGATAGCTACAAGAACCCGGTCTATACCAAGCCGTTCGGCCAGCTCGACATGAACATCAGCTATGATCTCAACAAGCAGATCGCGCTGTCGTTCGAGGCGATCAATCTGACCAATTCGAGCCTGCGCACCTATGGCCGCTCGGAAAACAATGTCTGGTTCGCGCAGGAGCTGCAACGCCGCTTCCTGTTCGGCGCGCGCTACCGCTTCTAGCGCGTTAGGCCTGGCCGGGCGATGCTTTGGGGGAAGCATCGCCCGGACAGTGCGCACTCTAAAGACCCTCGCGCCTTGCTTGGCGCTCACCCGATCGGCGATTACGACCTCTGCATGACCAACACCGTTCTCCTCGACACGATCGCGCACGCCGATCTGCGCGTTGCGATCGGCCATGCCGCCGAATTTGGCGATGCGGTCAACCAGACCGTCGTCTTCCCGACCGAATTCGACGCGGCGCAGCGCGACTATCCGATCCTGTTCCGCCGCGACGCGGAGGGCGCCTTCTACGCCGTCGCGCTGCTCGGGCTCGACCGCGACGAGAACCTCTTCCTCGATGCGACCGGCTGGCACGCGCGCCATATCCCCGCGCTGCACCAGCGCGGGCCGTTCCTGATCGGCATGGTCGATCGTGACGTCGATGGCACCATCCAGCGCGAACCGATGCTCCACATCGATCTCGATCATCCGCGGGTCGGCGCGCCCGACGGCCAGCCGATCTTCCTGCCGCATGGCGGCCAGTCGCCCTATCTCGACCATGTCGTCACGGTGCTGCGCCTCGTCCATGACGGGCTTGCGCAGCGCGCGCCGATGTTCGCCGCGTTCGAGCAGGCCGACCTGATCGAGCCGATCACGCTCGACGTCGCGCTCGATGCCGAGACGCACTATACCATTCCCGATTGCTTCACGATCGCCCCCGAGCGGCTGGCGAAGCTCGATGCCGCGGCGCTGGATGCGCTGCACCGCTCGGGATTCCTCGCGCACGCCTTCCGCATCGTCTCCTCGCTCGGCAATGTGGCGCACCTCATCGACCTCAAGAACCGCAAGCGGCGCGCGGCGACGGGCACGGCATGACGAGGACGCTCGATCCCGCCCTGCTCATCGCGCGGCAACGCCCGGTGGTGGTGCGCGGGCTGGTGCGCGACTGGCCGATCGTGCGTGCCGGGCGCGACGGGCCCGCCGCCGCCGCCGCCTATCTCAAGCGCTTCTACCGCAGTGCGCCCGTCGTCGGCTATACTGGCGACCCGACGATCGGCGGCCGTTTCTTCTACGACGCGAGCGGCACAGCGATGAACTTCACCGCGACGCGCGTCGCGCTCGATGCCTATCTCGACCGCATCCTCGCCACGCTTGACGCGTTCGATGCACCGGCCCGCTATGTCGGCTCGACCGATCTCGACACCTATCTCCCGGGCTTCCGCGCCGAGAACGATCTCGCCGCCGATTTCGACGGCGCGACGCCACTGGCGAGCATCTGGATCGGCAACCGCACCACGGCAGCCACGCATTTCGACATGTCGAACAACATCGCATGCTGCGTCGTCGGCCGCCGCCGCTTCACGCTGTTCCCGCCCGAGCAGATCGCCAATCTCTATCCGGGGCCGCTCGAACCGACGCCGGGCGGCCAGGTCGTCAGCATGGTCGATCCGCGCGCACCCGATTTCGCGCGCTATCCGCGCTTCGCCGAAGCGCTCGCCAGCGCCGAGGTGATCGAGCTCGAGCCGGGCGACGTGCTCGTCTACCCGGCCTTGTGGTGGCACAATGTCGAGGCGCTCGACGGCTTCAACGTGCTCGTCAATTATTGGTGGAACATGGCGCCGCGGTTCATGGACAGCCCGATGAACACCGTGCTGCACGGCCTGCTCAGCCTGCGCGACCGGCCCGACAGCGAGAAGCAGGCGTGGCGCGCGCTGTTCGACTATTACGTGTTCGGCCCCGCGGAGCGGCCGGCGGAGCATTTGCCCGAGCCGATGCGCGGCGCGCTCGCCCCGCTGACTGATCTCTCCGCGCGGCGGCTGCGCGCGCAGCTCGTGCAGAGGCTCAATCGATGACGGCAGCGCCCTCGCCCGACCAAGTGATCAAGCGCGTCGTCGTCGCGGGCGGCGGGACGGCGGGATGGATCGCGGCGGCGGCGCTGGCGAAACATCTCGGGCCGCTGCTCGAGATCGTTTTGGTCGAATCCGACGAGATCGGCACGGTCGGCGTTGGCGAGGCGACGATCCCGACGATCCGCACCTTCCACCGCTTGCTAGAGTTAGACGAGCGCGAGTTCCTGCGCGCGACGCAAGCCACCTTCAAACTCGGCATCGCGTTCGAGAATTGGGCGCAGGACGGCGACCGCTACATCCACTCGTTCGGGCGCGTCGGCCAGTCGATCTGGATGGGCGACTTCCAGCATATGTGGCTGCGCGGCCGGGCAGCGGGGATCGCCGACGAGCTCGGCGCCTATTGCTTCGAACTCGCCGCCGCCGAGGCGGGCAAGTTCGCCACCGCCGACGATGCCAAGATCAACTATGCCTATCATTTCGATGCCGGGCTCTACGCGCGCTACCTCCGCGCGTTCAGCGAGGCGCGCGGCGTCACGCGGATCGAGGGCAAGATCAGCAGCGTCGTCCAGAATGCCGAGACCGGGTTCATCGAGGCGATCGAGCTCGACGACGGGCGCCGCGTCGAGGGCGACCTTTTCGTCGACTGCACGGGCTTCCGAGGCCTGCTGATCGAGCAGACGCTCAGGGCCGGCTATGAGGATTGGAGCCACTGGCTGCCGACCAACCGCGCGCTCGCGGTGCAGACCAAGGCGGTCGCGCCCGCCCGCCCCTATACGCGCGCGATCGCGCATGAAGCGGGCTGGCAATGGCAGATCCCGCTCCAGCACCGCGTCGGCAATGGCCTGGTCTATTGCAGCGACCACCTGTCGGACGACGCCGCGCGCGAAAAACTGCTCGCCCAGGTCGACGGCGAGACGATCACCGAGCCGCGGCTGATCCGCTATGTCACCGGGCGCCGCAAACGCGTGTGGGACAAGAATTGCGTCGCGCTCGGGCTCGCCAGCGGCTTCGTCGAACCGCTCGAATCGACCAGCATCCATCTGATCATGATCGGCATCACGCGGCTGATCCAATCCTTCCCCTTCGCCGGGATGAAGGAGTCGGTCGTGCGGCGCTACAATGATCTCGCGGAAACCGAACTCGAGCGGGTGCGCGACTTCATCATCCTGCATTATCATCTGAACGAACGGCCCGAGCCGTTCTGGCAGCGCTGCGCGACGATGGAGATTCCCGATACGCTCGCGCAGCGGATCGCGCTGTTCCGCGAGTCCGCACTCACGCCGCAGACCGCCGACGATCTGTTCCAGGCGGACTCGTGGCTCCAGGTGATGCTCGGCCAGCGGCTCGAGCCAACGGACTATCACCATATGGGCCATGTGCTGAGCGACGCGCATCTCGCGCGCGCCTTCGCCGATCTCAAGGGCAACATCGCGGGCGCCGTCGGCCGGATGCCGACGCACCAGGCGTTCCTCGACGGTTATTGCGCGCGCTGAGCGCAATAACCGTCGAAGCCAGCGGGCTTATTGGTCGGCGGTACCGGGCTCGGCCATCTTGCGATGCTGTTCGGCGAGCATCGACGGCGGCACGACACCGGTCATCGCGACCTGCACCTTGTTCTTCCAGCCCGAGACGATCGTGGTCTTGCCCGCCATGACCGCGTCCCAGCCATCCTTGGCGACATCGGCGGGGTCGCTCTTGTTCGGGTTCACCCCGACCGAAGTGTCCATCATGTCGGCGCGGTCGAAGAATTCGGTCTCGACCGGCCCCGGCATCAGCGTGGTCAGCGTGACGCCCTTCGACTCCTTGATCTCGTTGCGCAGCGCCTCGGTGAAGCTGTCGATGAACGCCTTCGAGCCATTATACACCGCCTGGAACGCGCCCGGGATGTACCCCGCGATCGAGCCCGTCACGAGCACCTTGCCGTCGTCGCGCGAGACCATCGCCGGCAGCGTCTTCTGCAGCAGGTACAGCGTGCCGGTGATGTTGGTGTCGATCACATGCCGCCAGTCCGCGACGCTCTGGTCGAGAAAGCCGTGGCCAAGACCATGGCCGGCATTGGCGCAGAGCAGATCGATCTGGCGGCTGCCCGCAGCGGACAGGAGCTGATCGACGCCATCGGTGGTCGACAGATCGGCTTCGAGCGCCTGGACGTCGGTGCCGAACTGCTTGATGTCGGCCGCGGCGTCGTTGATCAGCGCCTCGTCGGCGACGAGCAGCAGATCGTAGCCGTCCTTCGCGGCGAGCGAGGCGAGTTCGAAGCCGATGCCCGTCGAGGCGCCAGTGATGATCGCGAATTTGGTGGCCATAGGGAAAGTCCTCTCATTCTCCCCTCCCTGGAAGGGAGGGTTGGGGGTGGGTTGGTCTAGGGAGAGGGCTGACCCAGATAACGGGCCGACCCACCCCCGGCCCCTCCCTTCCAGGGAGGGGAGGAAGAAGGTCAGATGGTCTGGCCGGGCTTCAAGACGACCTTGGTGACTTCGTTCTGATTGTCGTGGAACATCTTGTAACCCTTCGGCGCGTCCTCGAGCCCGAGCCGGTGCGAGATCAGGAAGGTCGTATCGACCTTCTCCTCCAGGATCGCCGCGAGCAGCCCCGGCAGGTAATGCTGGACATGCGTCTGCCCGGTCTTGAGCGTCAGCCCCTTCTCCATGAAGGCGCCGAGCGGGAACTTGTCGACGAAGCCGCCATAGACCGCCGGCATCGAAACGCGTCCGCCCTTGCGGCAGGCATAGATCGCCTGGCGGATCGAGTGGATCCGATCGGTACCAAGGAAGGTCGACTTCTTGATCTGGTCGATCACATTGTCGACGAAGAAGCCGTGTGCCTCAAGCCCGACCGAGTCGATCACCGCATCGGGGCCGATCCCGCCGGTCATCTCCATCAGCGCGTCATAGACCGACGAATCCTCGAAATTGATCGTCTCGGCGCCGAACTTCTTGGCGAGCTCCAAACGGTGCGGGAAATGGTCGATCGCGATGACGCGCTCGGCGCCCATCAGGAAGGCCGACTGCACCGCGAACAGCCCGACCGGTCCGCAGCCCCACACCGCGACGGTGTCGCCGGGCTCGATCTCGGCATATTCCGCCGCCTGCCAGCCGGTCGGCAGGATGTCCGAGAGGAACAGCACCTTCTCGTCGTCGATTCCCTCGGGAATGACGATCGGCCCGAAATCGCTGAACGGCACGCGAACATATTCCGCCTGGCCGCCAGCATAGCCGCCGGTCATGTGGCTATAGCCGAACAGCCCCGACATCGGCTGGCCGTACAGCGTCTGCGCGATGTCCTGATTGTCGGCGGGCAGACCGTTGTCGCACGCCGAATATTGATGCTTGCCGCAATGGTAGCAGCTGCCGCACGCGATGGTGAACGGCACGACGACCTTCTGGCCCTTCTTCAACGTCGATTTGGCGCCGGTTTCGACCACTTCGCCCATGAATTCATGGCCGAGAATGTCGCCCGACTGCATCGTCGGAATGAAGCCGTCATAGAGGTGGAGGTCCGAGCCGCAGATCGCGGTCGCGGTCACCTTGATGATGCAGTCGCGCGGGTTGATGATCTCGGGGTCGGGAACGGTGTCCATGCGGACGTCGTGGCGGCCATGCCAGGCAAGTGCGCGCATTACTTATGGTCCTCTTCGAACTGGGCGCGGGTCGAGGCCGCGGTGGCGACTTCGCCGGTTTCCATCAGTTGCTTGAAACGGCGCAGGTCGCGCCGCGCCTGGATCGCGGGTTCGCGCTGGAACAGCTTGGCGATCAGCTTGCCGACGACACCGCCGGGCGGATCGTAGAGCAGCGTCGCAGTGACGACGGTGCCGCGCGCACCCGCGTCGCGGAATTCGATCCGGCCGCTATTGGCGATGTCGGCGCCGGGCTCGGAGGCCCAGACGAAATACTCGCCCTCGACCTCGTCGGTGATCGTCGAGTCCCACTCGACCGTCCGGCCGGCCGGCGCCTTCACCACCCAGTGCGACCGCGTCGCATCCTGCACATCGACCCGTTCGATATTGTCCATGAAGTTCGGCAGATTGGCGAAGTCGCGGAAATAGGCATAAAGCTCGGCACGCGGGCGATTGATCGTCACCGCGCGACCGACGAGCGCGTCGCCACGCGCTTCGACCAGACCGTCGGTCGCGGCATCGACCGCGGCGGAGGAATGCTTCGAGGCGGTCAGCGGAGCGTCGTCACCCGCCGTCTTGGATTGGGTATCGGCCATGCCGTTTCTCCGATGCTGCGAACCCTCGCTCAATCATCGGACCGGCTTTCCGTTCCCCTATTGTTTCCCTGGCGGAACAACCTTTATGCAAAATTGATCGAAGTTAAGTCTCTGCAAATCAACTTCAAATCAGGTGAGCAGCACAGGAGCGGGAGCGCTCAGCGGCGCACGGTCACCGCATACGGCGTGATCGAATAGGGCCGCGCCGCGGCCGCATTTCCCCATGCCGTATTGGGCTTCGCCGCCATCGTGAAGCGCAGCACGCCCCCCGCGACGATCTCGTCATGCCGGACGAAAGAGCGATCGAGCGCCGCGCCATTCAGCGTCACGCTGCCGACATAGCGATTGGTCGCGGAAAGCCCCGGCGCCTCGATCGCGAAGCGCTTGCCGTTCGGCAGATGCAGCACGATCCGATCGGCGAACGGCCGCCCGATCACATATTCCCCGCTCCCCGGCGCGACCGGATAGAAGCCCATCGCCGTGAACAGCAGCCACGCCGACATCTGCCCGAGATCGTCGTTGCCCGCCAAGCCGTCGGGGGTCGGTTTGTACTGGCTCGCGACGATCTGCGCGAGTCGCTCCTGCGTCCGCCACGGCGCGCCGGCATACGCATAGAGATAGGCGACGTGGTGGCTCGGCTCGTTGCCATGGATGTACTGGCCGATCAGCCCGGCAATGTCCTCGGCATGGCTGTAGTCGATCTTGGAATTGTCGTAATCGAACATCGCGTCGAGCTTCTTGACGGTCGCCGCATCGCCGCCGAGCGCGCGGATCAGGCCGCCTTCGTCCTGCGGCATGAACCACGAATATTGCCACGCATTCCCCTCGGTATAGTCGCTGCCGTAATTGATCGCGGTCGGGTCGAACGGCACGCGGAAGCTACCATCGGCTTTCCGCGCACGGACGAAGCCGGTCTGCGGATCGAAGCTGTTGCGCCAGTTGAGCGCGCGCTTGTCGAAGCGATCGGCGATTGCCGTCCGCCCCATGGCGCGCGCCATGCGGGCGATGCTCCAGTCGTCATAGGCATATTCGACCGTCTTCGACGCCGCCTCGGGCTCGCGGTCGATCGGGACATAGCTGAGCGTCTTGTAATCGCCGATCCCGCCATAGAGCGCGTAATCGGCGCTCGCGACCATCGCGTCGAGCGCGGCTTCGGCATCGAAGCCCTTGATGCCCTTGAGATACGCATCGGCGATCACCGGCGCGGCGTGATAGCCGATCATCGTCCAGGTCTCGCGGCCCTGAAACTGCCATACCGGCAGGATGCCGAACGGGCTCGCCTTGATGCTGGCGACGAGCGAATTGACGAAATCGGCGTTGCGCTGCGCGGGCTGGATCAGCGTCAGCAGCGGATGCTCGGCGCGGAACGTGTCCCACAGCGAAAAGGTCGAATGGACGGTGAAGCCCTTCGCCAGATGAACCTGATCGTCGGGCCCGCGATAGCGACCGTCGGCATCGCCGAACACGCTCGGCGCCATCAGGCTGTGATAGAGCGCGGTATAGAGCGTCTTGCGCATCGCCGGCGCCGCGTCGATCTCGACCGCGCCGAGCGCGCTGTCCCAGGCCGTCCTGGTCGCCGCGCGGATCTGGTCGAAGCTGCCGCTTTCACTGGCGAGGTTGGCGAGCGCGCCGGCCTCGTCCACACCCGACACCGCGACATGGACTTCGAGCGGCTTGGCGAGCGTGCCGAAATCGAGCCGCGCGACCAGCGCCTGCCCCGCGATCTGCGCCACGCCCGGATCGCCGCGCCCTGGCCCCTTGAAGCCCTTATAGGCGATCGCCGTCTCGGTGTTGCGGAAGGCATGACCGGTGAGCGGCGCCGAGAAGCGCATCGCGAAGAACAGCTTGCGCGCCGGCGCCCAGCCGCGCGTCTCACGCGCGCCGGTGATCGTGCCATCGGGCAGCATGCGCAGCGACGACCACAGGATCTTGCCGGGATAATTGTAGATGCTCGAGCGCAGATCGACGATCAGATGCGCGGGCTTGTCGGTCGGGAAGGTGTAGCGATGCACGCCGACCCGCGTCCCCGCGGTCAGCTCGGCGCGAACGCCCGGATCGCTCAGCGTGACCGCATAATAGCCCGGCGTCGCGCGCTCGCTCGCATGGCTGAAGCGCGAACGATAGCCCGAGCCCGGCGTGTCGGCGTCACCCGGTTCGAGCGCAACCGCGGCATCGGCGCCGACCGCGGGCATGACGAGCACGTCGCCCAGATCCGAATGCCCCGCGCCCGAGAAATGCGTGTGGCTGAACCCGGTGATGCTGGTGTCGGTATAGCGATAGCCCGCCGCCCATTTATAGCAGTCGCGGATCTTGCACTCGGTATTGGTGTCCGGGCTCAGCTGCACCATCCCGAACGGAGCGACCGCGCCGGGGAAGGTATGCCCCTCGCCACCGGTGCCGATCATCGGGTCGACCGACTCATAGCCACCGACTCCGCTGGCGGTTTGGGCGCTGACGGCCCCCGCCGGACCGGACAGGAGCGCAACCATAACCAGGCGGGTAAGACCGGAACGCTGCATGCCACCTCCTGCGACGACACCGTGCGCCGATACCCGACACCTCTAGCCGATCCCCTTGGAAACGCGATAGGTTCGCACTGCTGCGCGCCGCCCCGGCGGCGCGGTATCACCAGCCGACCGGCACGTCGCCGGGCACCCAGCGTTCGAGGCGCTGCATCGCGCGGTCGAACAGCGGGGATGCGACCAGCGCCGCAAGCCACGCCTGGACGTGCGCGATCGGCTGCGTCTCGAACCAGCCGCGATCGACCGCAGCGAATTGGCGGACGAACGGCATGATCGCCATATCGCTGAGCGTGCGTTCCGCCCCGCTCAGATAGCGCGTCGCAACCAGTCGTTTCTCGAGCATTTCGAGCAGCGCGAGCCCGGCGTCGCGATGCGCGATCGCATCGACGCCGTAGCGCTCGGTATATTTGTAGCGGTCGAGATGGTGTTTGAAGTCCGTATCGAAGCGCGCGACCAGCGCCGCGTCATACCCATCCAGCCACCGCTCGAGATCGTTCCGCGCGAGCGCCCAAAGCATGATCTCGAGGCTCTCGTCGATCACAGTGCCGTTGGTGAGCACGAGCACCGGCACCGTCGCCTTGGGCGATGCCGCAAGCATCGCCGCCGGCTTGTCGCGCAGCACGATCTCGCGAATCTCGAAGCGTGTGTCGCTCGCCAGCAACGCCAGCCGCGCCCGCATCGCATACGGGCAGCGGCGGAAGCTGTAGAGCAGCGTCACCGCGCCCGCGCACGCTCCAGCGCGATCCCGGCGAGGTTCTGCGTGCGTTTGATGTAGCGCAGATTGGGCATGGCGCCGTCAGCGAAGAGCGCGCGGAACGCCGCCAGATGCGGCACGCTGTCGCCGCGACATTTGGTGCGGCCGTTCGCCATGTCGATCACCGCCACCGAATCGCCGAGCAGCACGAAGTCGGTCAGCCCGAGCGCCTGCGCGCCCTTCAGCGCGGCGATCAGCGCGAGCCATTCCGAATCCATGCTCGAGCCTATGCCGGCGTCGAGCTCGGCATGCGCCACCCCGGCGATGACATAGGCATATTCCATCTTGCCCGGATTGGGCCGGCAGCCGCCGTCGAAATAGACTTTTACCCGGTCGCTCATCGTAGAATCCTTTTCATGCCGCCCACGCGGCGAGATCGTCCTGCTGACCGATCAAGGCGAGCCCGTGCGCGATCGAGGTCAGTTCACCGCCCGTCGCGATTCGCTCCGCGCCGAAGCGCTCGTCGAACAGGCGGCGAATGCGCGGGGTGAGCGAGGTGCCGCCGGTCAGGAAGACGCGATCGATCGCGCTCGCCGGGGTTGCGGCCGTCGAAAGCGCGCGGTCGACCGCATCGCCGATCCGCGCGATATCGGGCGCGATCCACGTCTCGAAATCGGCGCGCGTGACATCGGCCTCGACCGTCAGCCCCGCGCCGGCGAAGTGGAAATGCGCGTCCTCGCTGCTCGACAACGCGCGCTTCACCTGTCCGACCGCGTCGTACAATTGATAGCCGAGCTCCTGCTCGATCACCGCGATCATCCGCGTGATCGCCTCCGGGTCGATCGCGTTGCGGCGCAATTTGTCGAGCTCGGCCAGCGTGCGGCGGTTGCGCATCAGCGCGAGCCGCGACCAGTCGCTGAAATCGTTGAAATAGCCGCCGGGAATATCGAGCACCTTGCCCATCGAGCGATACGACCCGCCCTTGCCGAGCAGCGGCATGACGAGATGATCGACGATCCGATAGTCGAAGCGGTCGCCCGCAATCCCGACGCCCGCCGCGCCGAGCGGCGTACAGCGCCGCGCCGCGCCGGGTGCCGCGATGTGGACCACCGAGAAATCGCTCGTCCCGCCGCCGAAATCGGCGACCAGGATCGTCGCCGGGTCGCTGATCCGCGACGCATAGCTGAACGCCGCGCCGATCGGCTCATAGACATAATGGATCTCGGCACCGAGGCCGGCGAACATCGCGTCATAGCGTTCGCGCGCGAGCGTCTCGTTCGGGCGACTGCCCGCGAACTCGACCGGCCGCCCAACCACGACGCGCGCCGCCTGCCCGTCGAGCGCCCCGCCGGCGCGTGCGGCAAGCTTGGCGAGGAACAGCTGGCCGAGTTCCTCGAAGCGCAAGCGGCGTTCGAACACGTTGGCGAATTCGAAGCTCGCGCTCGCCACCACCGACTTGAACGATTGCAGGAAACGGCTGTCCTGCGGGAATTCGAGATATTCGCGGATCGCCCATGGCCCGGCATCGGCCGCCAGCCCCTTGGGAACGCCGACCTGAACGCCATCGTCTTCCCAAAAGCACAAGGCCGAGCGGAAGACGGGATCGCTGGCTTCGGGGCCATCGAGCGCGACGAGCTCGGCGACGCCGCCGTGCGATAGCGCGACCACCGAATTGGTGGTGCCGAAGTCGAGGCCGATGGCGGTGGGGGATGATGGGGTCATGACGCGACGCGCTCTAGTCGCAAAGGCGGAGCGGCGCAAAACCCACGCGACCGGCGCGACTCGCACGCGACATCGGCGCACGCTGTGTGACAAGTTAGTCGCACTCGCACAAATACCACCACCCCAACGCGACAAAACAGATGCGAATGCTGCCGCCAAGCGCTCCCGTAACGATCCGGACGACGCTCCATGTCCCGCGCCTGGCGCGCTAAGTGGTGTAGACCGCTTATTTATGACGCGAAAATGACGCCATGGTAATCCAGCGGTTACAGCGAACGTAACATTCCTGACCCAATCCGCCGCTAGCCGAGCCGGACCGGGGCTAAACGGCCCGACTGGTTCAGGGGATATCACAATGATTGTTCGTTCGGGCTTCCGCCTGCAGCTGCTCATGGGCGGCGCGCTTATCGCTCTCACCGCTTCGCCAGCCCTGGCGCAGACCGCTCCGGCCAACGACGCTGCGGTCACCGCGCCGGTTGCCGACACGCAGGCAGCCACGCCCGCCGCAGCCCCCGAAGAGCAGGGCGCCGGCATCGGCGACATCGTCGTCACCGCGACCCGCCGCGAAACCAACCTGCAGAAGACGCCGATCTCGATCAGCGTGCTCAGCGCACAGGGCATCGCCGATCGCCACGTGCTCAGCCTGTTCAACCTCGCCGACGGCTCGATCCCGTCGCTCCGCGTCGCGACCTTCGAGGCGCGCCAGTCGGCACTGACGATCGGTATCCGCGGCATCGTCCCCTACGATCAGAACCAGACTGCGCGTGACGGCGGCGTCGGCGTCTATATCGACGGCGTCGCCCTCGGTAAGACCCAGGGCCTCAACTCGGCACTGTTCGACATCGAGCGCATCGAAGTGCTCAAGGGCCCGCAGGGCACCCTGTTCGGCCGCAATACCGAAGGCGGCGCGCTGTCGCTCGTCTCGAAGGCACCGACCGGCGTGTTCGGCGGCCGCGTGAGCGCCGGCATCGGGAACTATGGCAGCCGCACCACCGACCTCCACCTCGATCTGCCGAGCTTCTACAACATCTCGCTGAAGTTCGACGGTGTGTATCAGCACCAGGATCCGACGGTGAAGAACCCGCTCCAGGGTTCGACCGGCTGGAACTATTACGATCGCAAGGGCGGCCGCGCCGCTGCCCGCTGGCAGCCGATCGACGGCTTCACCGCCGACTTCGCCTATGACTATGCGAAGGACGAGAATAGCCCGAACTATAGCCAGCTGCTCAACTACAACCCCGGCAACCTGCCGGTCGGCTCGTACACCAGCGCCGCCGGCGTGCTCGGCACGTCGCTCTTCCTGCCGGGCACCAACACCGCGTGCGGCGGCACCGTCACGGTCGCTCAGGCAGCCGCCGGTCGCGTTGGCTGCGTCGCCCCCAAGGCGCCGCTCGTCGGGGTTCATCCCGAGCGTCAGACGGTCGCCGATGTCGGCGTTCCGCAGCAGCCGAGCGTCGACATCACGCACGGCTTCTCGGCGAATCTGAAGTACAAGGTCGCACCGTGGATCGAGCTGCGCTCGATCACCGCATGGCGCGGCGTCAAGACCGACCAGTGGGACAATTCCGGCGGCCCAGAGCGCAGCTCGTTCTCCCCGTTCGTCGCGAACACCGCCAACCCGACAGCGCTCAACACGACCGGCACGTTCAGCCGCTACAGCCTGTCGTTCCTCAAGCAGAACCAGTTCAGCCAGGAATTCCAGGCGGTCGGCAGCGTGCCGCAGTTCGACTATGTCGTCGGCGCCTATTACTATACCGAGCAGGCCAGCGAATATGCGGCGACCCCGCTGACCAACCAGTGGAACTCGACCGGCACCGCCTACACGGTCCGCAGCCCGATCCCGGGCAATTCGAGCGCGATCACCGGCGCGAACTCGGGCTATCAGCGCTATGACGCGTCGTGCAACAACACGCTCGCCACGACCGTGCCGCAGTTCGCCAACAGCTGCCAGTTCATCACCCGCGCCAGTGCTGCGACCGACCACAACTATTCGGTCTTCGGCAATCTGACCTTCTCGCCCGAAGCGCTGGGCAACGTCCTGCACGTCACCGCCGGGGGCCGCTGGACCAAGGACGATCGTCACGGCAGCCTGTATGTCGTCAACAACGCTGCCCAGGCGTTCACCTTCAAGAACAGCATCAGCCGCTTCGACCCGATGTTCAACATCGCGTTCGACGCGACGAGCGACATCCACCTCTACGCAAAGTATGCGACGGGCTTCCGCGCCGGTGGCGCGAACGACCGCTCGCTGCAGTTCAATGCCTTCGGTCCGGAATCGGTCAAGTCGTACGAAATCGGCGCCAAGGCCGACTTCTGGAACCACCGCGCGCGCTTCAACGTCGCGGGCTACATCATGGATCGTAGCAACACCCAGTTCGACTTCGACTATTTCGACACCAACGGGTCGAGCCCGACAAACGGTAGCCATATCGAGCAGACCACCAATGCCGGCAACTCGAAGATCCGCGGTATCGAGGCCGATCTGACGGTCAAGCCGATCCCCGAACTGACGCTGACCGGTTCGTACGCCTACACCTATTGGAAGGCGCCTTCGGCAGTGAATCCGCTGACCCCGGGTGCTCCGGCACAGCAGCTCTACATCGTCTACACCCCGACCAACGCGGCATCGGCCTCGCTCGATTATGTCATGCCGATCCGTGTCGGTGACGCGAGCGTCCGCCTCCATCTCGACGGCAACTATGCGAGCAGCCAGTACAGCTTCCAGCTCGAGAACACCAAGACCGACGCCAGCTTCGTGATGAACGGCCGCCTCGCGCTCGCCGACATCGCGGTGAGCGATCACAACAAGGTCACCGTCTCGGTCTGGGCGCGCAACCTGCTCGACACGACCTACGTCTATCGCCGCTCGTCGGCGAACTCGGTGCCGGTCCAGAACTATAGCGCAACCGGCGCGCTGGTTTCGACCAGCTACGGCGGCATCCTCGGCGACTATGGCAACTTCAACCCGCCGCGCACCTACGGCTTCGAGCTCTCCGCCAAGTTCTGATCGCTCAGGGCTAGGCTGAACGACCCGGTCCGAGCATCGCTCGGGCCGGGTTTTTCTTTACCGCGCGTCCTTCGAAAGCGCGACCGCCCGCTCAGCCGTGCTCGACCAGCATATAGCCGACACCGCGGATCGTCTCGATCGGGTCGGGCTCGCCGCCTGCATTCAAATGCGCGCGCAAGCGGCGAATATAGGATTCGACGACGTTGGTCGCGGGCTCGCCGTCGTAGCGCCAGACATTGCGGTAGAACATGTCGCGCGTGACGATCGCGTTCTTGTTGCGGACAAGCTCGCACAGCATCTGGAATTCGAGCTTGGGCAAAGCGAGCGTCCGCCCGCCCCGCACCGCGCGATATTTGATCTCGTTGACCTCGATGTCGCCCGCCCGCATCACGCCGTGCCCGCCGGTCCGCGCCGCACGCCGCTGGATCGCGCGCAGCCGCGCATCGATCTCGATCGCGGCGACCGGCTTGACGAGATAATCGTCAGCGCCCGCATCGAGCCCGGCGATCCGGTCGGGAAGATCGCCATGCACGCTCAGCATGACGACGATCAAGTCGAGCCCTCGCTCGCGCAACGCCTGCGTGATCTCGACCCCGCCGACATAGGGCAGGATCAGTTCGAGCAGCACCGCGCCGAACGTCTCCTGGGTCGCCAGGGTAAGCGCGGTGCGGCCATCGCCCGCCACCACCGCCTCATGCGCCAAGGCGCGCAGCGCATCGGCGAGCTGTTGCGCGGCGCGCGCATCGGGATCGGCAATCAGGAGACGCACATCAGACTCCCGCTCGAAGGGTCATTGCCTGCGCCCAGACTAGCACCGAACGACCAGAAAATGCACCGGTCGCATAGCGCCACCACTCACAGCGCGCGAGCGGCACAGCTCGCGCGGGGCCGCGCCCGTCGCTGACCCAGGTGATTGACCGCTATCTGCCCCAGCGCTACGCGGCGTGTTGCGACAGGTTCCCCGGCGACGGGGATGAAAAGGGAACGGGAAAACCCCGGCTGCCCCTGCAACTGTAAGCGGCGAGTTGCCCGACCACATGCCATTGGGACCTTCGGGTTCTGAGAAGGCGGCCGGAACAGCGTTGACCCGTGAGCCAGGAGACCTGCCCGTCGCAGTCGTCTTTCGACCGGCCAGGGTGCGCCGAGCGAACGGGGAAGACCCCCGCGTGACGACATCGCCGACCTGCGTCGTGCAGGCGGGATGGTTCGCGCCCTCCCCCTTCGCGATTCAGGTCTCCGATCGTCTGAAAGCGGGGACTGCCATGAAACGATTCTACCCACCGACCTCCGGACTGCTGCTCGGCCTGCTCTTCGCAAGCCCGGCCTATGCCGACGCGCCGGCCAAGCCCGACGACGCCCAGCAGGCGGCGCGCCCCGATGCCGCGAGCGACGTGCCGACCAATTCGGCGAGCGACATCGTCGTCACCGCGACGCGCGTACCGACCGCGATCGAGCGGGTCGCCGCCTCCGTCACGGTGCTCGACAAGGCCGCGATCGATCGCAGCCAGGACATCGGCGTCACCGAGCTGCTGGTGCGCACCCCCGGCGTCAGCATGGCACGCAACGGCGGCTATGGCACCAACACCTCGCTCCGCCTCCGCGGCGCCGAGACCGACCAGACCGTCGTCGTGATCGACGGGGTCAAGCTCAACGATCCGTCCTCGCCGGGCGGCGGCTATAATTTCGCCAACCTGCTCACCGGCGACGCCAGCCGGATCGAAGTGCTGCGCGGCCCGCAATCGATCCTGTGGGGCAGCCAGGCGATCGGCGGCGTCGTCAACATCGTCACTGCGCTGCCGCAAAAGCCGCTCGAAGGCAGCTTCGACATCGAGGCGGGGTCGCGCGAGACGGTCAGCGCGCGCGCCGCGATCGGCGGGAAGACCGGGCCCCTGACCTTCCGCGTCGGCGCGCAAAGCTTCACCACCGCCGGCATCTCGGCCATCGCGCCGGCGTTCGGCGGCACGGAGACCGACGGCTATACCAACCAGAGCGTCACCGGCCGCGCCGAACTCCAGCTGGCGGACGGGATCAGCGCCGATGTCCGCGGCTATTACGCGCACGGCCGCGTCGAGCTCGATGGCTTCGACGCCGATTCCTCGGACTTTTCGGTCGATACACAGTTCGTCGGCTATGCCGGGCTCAACGTCGATCTGTTCGGCGGGCGGCTGCGCAATCGTGTCGCCTATAGCTATACCGACATCCAGCGCGACAATTACAGCCCCGAGCTGCCGCAACCGCTGACCTTCGACGCGAACGGCCGCAACGCGCGGATCGAATATCAGGGCAGCCTCGGCATCGCGACCGGCTGGGACGCGGTATTCGGCGTCGAACGCGAGATTTCGCGCTTCCGCACCGTCTCGCCCGACGGCACGCTCGGCACGCCGACCCCTGCGCCCGATACGGCACGCGCCGCGCTGACCGGCGTCTATGCCAAGCTCACCGCGACGGTGTTCGACGGGCTGACGCTCAGCGGCGGGGTGCGCAACGACGATCATAGCCGCTTCGGCAGCAAGACGCTGTTCGAGGCAGGCGGGGTTTGGGCGCTGCGCAGCGGTACGACGCTACGCGCCAGCTATGGCGAGGGGTTCAAGGCGCCGACGCTGTACCAGCTCTTCTCCGAATATGGGAACCAGACGCTCCGGCCCGAACAGGCCAAGGGCTGGGAAGCCGGGGTCGAACAGCATCTGTTCGCCGGCGCGCTGACGCTGGGCGGCACCTATTTCGAGCGCCGCTCGACCAATCTGATCGATTTCGCCAGCTGCCCCGACGTGCCGACGACGGCATTGTGCTTCCAGCCCGGCACGGCGATCGCGCGCTACGGCTATTACGCCAACGTGTCGCGCGCGCTTGCCCAGGGCGTCGAGGCACAAGGCGCGCTGCGCCTGGGGCAGCGCCTGCTGCTCGATGGCAATTACACCTATTCGCTGTCGGAAGACCGGTCGCCGGGCGCGACCTACGGCCTGCAACTCGCGCGGCGCCCGCGCAATGCGGCGAATGGGTCGGTCACCTATACGCTGCCGAGCGGGATCTCGGGCGGCGTCGCGGTGCGCTGGTCGGGCGAGACCTTCAACGACGCAGCGCACGCGACGCGGCTTGCGCCCTACACGCTGGTCGACCTGCGCGCCGAGCTGCCGGTGACCAAGCGTGTCGCGCTTTTCGGGCGGATCGAGAACCTGTTCGACGAGCAATATCAGACGATCTATCGCTACGGCACGCTCGGCCGCAGCGTCTATGCCGGCTTCCGTGGCCGGTTTTGAGGAGACGATGATGACGAACGCAACCCGGACGCACCAGGCCGACCTCCTGTGGATCCTGCTCTTCACGATCGCGAGCACGCTCACCACGCTGATCTTCGCCTGCGCCACCCCGTTCCCCGCGCTCGCCGCGCTGGCGGCGGTGCATCTCGATCGCCGCGACGGTGTGTTGCTGATGCTCGCCGCCTGGGCAGTGAGCCAGGCAATCGGCTTTTGCGCGCTGGGCTATCCGTGGGACGCGGCGACCGCGCTGACCGGCGTCGCGATCGGCACCGCTGCGGTTGCGGGGACGATCGTCGCCAGCGTGGTCGACACCTATGTCCCGGCACGCTCGACGCTCGCGCGGCTCGCGATCGCCTATGTCGCGGCGTTCGCGACGTTCAAGCTCGGCATCCTGTTCTGGGCGCCGGTGATCGGCCATGCCGATGTGGCGCTGTCGCTGCCGATCCTCGAGCGCCAGTTCGTGCGCTACGCCGTCATCCTTGCCGTCTTCTACGCGCTGTACCGCCTGCTCACCGCAATGGGCGTGCCCGCCCCCGACGCCGCGCCGCGCACGGTGCTCGCATGAACCTGCGCGAAGTCGCCGACGGTCCCGCCGTCGTTGCCTGCAACACCTGCCGCTTCTCCGCCGATCAACGCGATGACGGAGACGGGATACGCGGCGGCGCGCGCCTCGTCGAGGCGTTGCGCGCGATCCAGGCCGAGCCCGGCTATGACGGCGTCGCAGTGCAGGAAATGCCGTGCCTGTTCGCGTGCCAGGATTTCTGCACGGTGCATCTGCGCGCGCCGGGCAAGGTCGGCTATGTGCTCGGCCGCTTCGAGCCGAGCGAAGAGGCCGCACGCGCGATCCTCGATTATGCGCTTCTCTATGCCGAGAGCGAGGCGGGCCAAGTGGCCTATCGCAGCTGGCCCGCGGGGGTGAAGGGCCATTTCATCACGCGCACGCCGCCCGCCGGCTTCGTCGTCGAATGAGCGCGTTCGCGTCGGTCGCCGCGTTCGAGACCGCGCTTGCCGCGCTGCCCGGCCCCGATCGCACCGCGCTGGCCGAGGCGGCCGAACGGCAGGGCCAGCTGACCAAGCCGCCCGGCTCGCTCGGGCGGCTTGAGGACGTGGCGGTGTTCATCGCCGGATGGCAGGGCGTGGGCGTTCCCCGCATCGACCATGGCCGCGTCGCGGTGTTCGCGGGCAATCACGGGATCGTCGCGCACGGCGTCAGCGCCTTTCCGGCGGCGGTCACCGTCGAAATGGTCCGCAATTTCCAGAAGGGCGGCGCTGCGATCAACGCCTTGGCGGCGGCCGCGGGGCTCGAGCTCGTCGTCGTCCCGCTCGAGCTCGACCGCCCGACCGCCGACTTTACGACTTCGCCCGCAATGACCGCCGAGGAATGTCTCGCCGCGCTCAATGCCGGCGCGGCGGTCGTGAGCGAGGGCGTCGATCTGCTCGTGCTCGGGGAAATGGGGATCGGCAATTCGACCGCGGCGGCGGCGCTGTGCGCGCGCAGCTTCGGCGGCAGTGTGACGGACTGGGTCGGGCCAGGGACTGGGGTCGATGCGGCAGGCGTTGCACGCAAGGTGGCGGTGGTCGAGGCCGCGCTCGCCTGCCACGCCGATGCGCCGCAGACACCGTTCGAAACGCTGCGCCGCGTCGGCGGGCGCGAGATCGCGGCGATTGCCGGCGCGGTCGTCGCCGCGCGGCAGGCGGGCGTGGTCGTGGTGCTCGATGGCTTCATCTGCAGCGCGGCCCTCGCCCCGCTCGCCGCGGCACATCCCGCGATCGCCGATCACTGCATCGCCGGGCATTGCTCGGCCGAGCCGGGCCATGCGCGCTTGCTCGCAAAGCTCGGGCTCGCGCCGCTGCTGAGCCTCGGCATGCGGCTCGGCGAAGCGAGCGGTGCGGCGGTTGCAGCGGGCGTGATCCGCGCCGCGCTCGCCGCGCATGCCGAGATGGCGACCTTTGCCGAAGCCGGCGTCTCGGCCGCGTGAGCGCGCCGGTCCTGCTCCATCTGCTGCGCCACGGCGCGCCCGAACTTGCGGGCACGCTGCTCGGCCGGACCGACAGCGCGGTGACCGCGCAGGGCCTGGCCGATTGCGTCAGCCGCGCCGCCGGGCTCGATGTCGCAGCGATCGTCAGCTCGGATCTGATCCGGGCGCGCGCCTGCGCCGAGACGATCGCGCAGGACCGCGGGCGCGGCGTGACGATCGACCCGCGCTGGCGCGAGCTCGATTTCGGCGCGTGGGACGGGCACGCGCCGGCGACGATCGATCCCGCGGCGCTCTCCGCCTTCTGGGATGACCCCGATGCCAACCCGCCGCCCGCGGGCGAGCGCTGGTCGAGCCTGACGGCGCGCGTCGCGCTGGCGTGTCGCGACCTTACCGTGCCGACCCTGGTCGTGACGCACGCCGGCGCGATGCGCGCCGCGCTCGCCACTCTGTGCTGCTTCTCGCAAGCGCAGACCTGGTCGATCGACCTGCCCTACGCTGCCCTGCTGACGCTGCGCGTGTGGCGCGAACCGAGCGTTGCCGCGCAGATCGTCGGACTCGCGACATGAAGCGGCTGATCGTCGCGTTCGGCTTCCTGACGCGGCTGCCGATGCCGCAGGTCCCCGCCGACGCGGGCGATTTTGCCGCGGCGATCCGCGCTTACCCGATCGTCGGGCTGGCAATCGGCGCACTCATTGCGGGGAGCGGCTGGGCGGGAAGCCAGATCGGCCCCTGGGTGGGCGCGCTCGCCGCGCTGATCGCCTGGGTCGCCGTTACCGGGGCGCTGCATCTCGATGGTCTCGGCGATCTCGCCGATGGGCTCGGCGCGGCGCATGGCGACCGGACGCGGCTGCTTGCGGTGATGGCCGATCCGCATATCGGCAGCTTCGGCGTCGTCACGATCGGGCTGCAGATGCTTGCGAAGCTCGTCCTGCTCCACGCGCTCGCCGGTCTTGCCTGGTGGCCCGTCATCCTCGTGCCGTTCGCCGCCCGGATCGGACCACTCGCCTGGGCGCGCTGGCTGCCGCCGCTGCGCGACGGGCTCGGCGCGCGCGTCGCTACCGCGGTGCGACCGCGCGATCTGATCGGCTGGGCGCTGGTGCTCGCCGCCGCGACGACCGTGCTACCCGCTTTGCTCGTCGCACCGGTGCTGGTGCTCGGCTTCGCCCTGTGGCTGCGCTGGCGCGTCGGCGGGGTGAGCGGCGATTGCCACGGCGCGGGGATCGAACTGGTCGAGACCGGCCTATTGCTCGCGATCGTCGCGTGCCGTCTGTGACAGCGCGATAAGCGCGTCCATGTCGACATGCCGCTCGAGCGTCGCGGCGATCGCATCGAGCGCGGCGTCGATCGACGCGCTATGATCTGGTCCGGCGCCATCGACACCGATCCGCGCGAGCCACGCCGCGCGCTGGCGCGCATCGCCGAGCAGGCCGTGGACATAGCTGCCGCACACCAGCCCGTCGGCGCTCATCGCGCCTTCGGCGCGGCCATCGCTGAAGTGCCCGACGGGGCGCTCGGTATCAGGCCCGGTGGTGCGGCCCATGTGGATCTCATAGCCGTCGAACGCCGCACCCAGCGCCGTCCCGCAAGCCGCGCCGACCGTCTTTGCCAGCCCGATCTCGGTCGCAACGTCGAGCAGACCGAGCCCGGCAACCGAGCCGACCGGCCCCTCGATCCCATGCGGGTCCGACACCACGCGCCCGAGCATCTGATACCCGCCGCACAGCCCGAGCACCGGCCGTCCGCGCCGATGGTGCGCGAGGATGTCGATATCCCACCCCTGCGCGCGCAAGAACGCGAGATCGGCGATCGTCGCCTTCGATCCGGCAAGCACGATCAGCGCGGCATCGGGGATCGGCTGGCCGGGCGGCACCATCACCAGTTCGATATCGGGCTCGAGCCGCAAGGGATCGAGATCGTCGAAATTGGCGATCCGCGCGGTGATCGGGCACGCGATGACGATCCGCCCGTCGCCCCCAACGCTGCGGCGTTCGAGCACCACCGCATCCTCGCTCGGCAAGCGCACCGCTTCGGGCAGCCACGGCACGACACCGAACCCGCGCCACCCGCTGCGCGCCTCGATCGCGCGATAGCCATCGTCGAACAGCGCGGGATCGCCGCGAAACTTGTTGACCAGGAAGCCGTGGATCATCGCCGCATCGGCGGGATCGATCACGGCGCGCGTCCCCACCAGCGAGGCGATCACCCCGCCACGATCGATATCGCCGACCAGCACCACCGGCACGCCGGCGGCACGCGCGAACCCCATATTGGCGATGTCGCCGCTGCGCAGGTTGATCTCGGCCGGGCTCCCCGCGCCCTCGATCACGACGATATCGGACTGCGCGCGCAGGCGCCGATAGCTGGCGAGCACGTCGTCGAGCAACCCGGCGCGCCCTTCGCGCCAGTTCGCCGCAGCCAGCGTCCCGCGCACCTGGCCGTGGACAATCAGCTGTGAGGTGCGGTCGCCCTGCGGCTTGAGCAGCACCGGGTTCATGTCGACATGCGGCGCGACGCGCGCGGCGATCGCCTGCGTCGCTTGCGCCCGGCCGATCTCGCCGCCGTCGGTAGTGACCGCGGCATTGTTCGACATATTCTGCGGCTTGAAGGGGCGGACGACGAGGCCGCGATTGGCGAGCGCACGACACAGGCCGGCGACCAGCACCGACTTGCCGACGTCCGACCCCGTCCCCTGAAGCATTACAGCGCCCATGCGACGCCCCCTGCCACGATCCACAGCAGCGCGCACCCCCGGCGATAGACGCCGAGCGCGCGGCGGATCTCGCCCGCGCCGATCGCCACCGCCCCGGTGCCGATCCACGGCTTGTCGGCAACAACGCCATCATAGGCGATCGGCCCGGCGAGCCGGACGCCGAGCACACCCGCCATCGCCGCCTCGGGCCAGCCGGCATTGGGCGAGGCATGCTTGCCCGCGTCCCGCCAAAGCGTGCCCCAGCCGCCACCGCCGACCACGCACAGGATCACCCCGGCGAGCCGGGCGGGCACGAGGTTCGCGACGTCATCGCTGCGCGCCGCCGCCCAGCCGAACATCCGCCAGCGCGGCTCACGGTGGCCGATCATGCTGTCGGCGGTGTTGAGCGCCTTGTAGATCCACAGCCCCGGCAGGCCGCCCAGCAGCAGCCAGAAGAACGGCGCGACCACGCCGTCGCAAAAGCTCTCGGCGAGACTCTCGATCGCGGCGCGTGCGACGTCGGACTCGTCTAGCGTAGCGGTATCGCGCCCGACGATCATCGCCACCGCGCTCCGCGCCGCGGGAAGATCGCCCGCTTCTAGCGCAGCCGCGACGGGACGGACATGATCGTCGAGGCTACGCTGCGCCAGCCCCGGCCAGGCGAGCACCGCGATCCCGATCCACGCCCAACCGCCCAAAGCGATGCGGAGTAGGAGCGTCAGCCCCCAGGCGACCGCGCCGACCAGGCATACCAACACCAGCACAGTAAAAATCCCGGCAATCCAGCGCGCGCGGGGCGTCCGGACCACGCCGTTCCAGCGCGCCTCGCACGCCCCGATCAACCGCGCGAACCAGCCAACCGGATGCCCGATCCGCGCATACAGTCCGCCCGGCCAGCCAAGCAGCGCATCGAGCGCCAGCGCGCCGAGCGCAACCGGCTCAACCACCGCCGAGCGAACGATCGAGTCGCGCGAGGGCGTCGGCGCTCCCCGGCAGGCCGATCCGCAGCCAGTCGGGCGCATAATCGAATGGGCGCGTGAGGATTCCCGCCGCTGCCAACCGCTCGAACAGCAGCCCCGCGTCGGGCATCTCGACCAGGCGAAACAGCGGGCAATCGCCCCGTGGCGCAAGCCCGTGCCGCCGCAGTACCTCGTCTAGCGCTGCCGCTTGCGCCGCAACGCGGATCCGCGTCGCGCCTTGCCACGCGACGTCGCGATACGCCGCAATGCCGATCTCGATCGCGGCGGACGAGACCGGCCAGCTCCCGAGCCGCTCGCGATAGCGCGCGACGATCGCTTCGGGCCCGCAAACGAAACCGAGCCGCACGCCGGCCAGCCCGTAAAACTTCCCGAACGAGCGGAACACGAGCACCCGGTCGTCCGCGTCCAGCAGCGGCAATACGCTCGCCCCCGCGACGCAATCGGCGAACGCCTCGTCGATCACCAGCCAACCGCCATCCGCAGCGCGCGACCGGGTGAGCGCGAGCAGCGTTTCGGGCGCGAGCAGCCGCCCGTCGGGATTGTTGGGATTGGCGAGCAAGGCGCTGCGCCATTCCGCCCCCGCTAGCGCGTCGCCCGCGACCGGCGTCGCGTTGGGGAACGCCGCAGCGTGCGAGCCATAGCTCGGCGCGACGACACAGGCCGGCCCCGGCAGTCCCATCGTCGCAAGCAGGCGCAGCCCGATCTCGCTCCCCGGCACCGCCGCGATGGCGCCGCACGTCATGCCGAACGCCGCCGCCGCCGCATCCTCGAGCGCCGCCAGGCGGCTCGGCGAGGGCAACGCATACGGATCCCCCTCCGCCAGCGCCGCGGGATTATAGCCGTTCGGGTTGATCCCGGTCGACAGATCGAGCCACGGCACCGGCGCCGCCGGATAGCGCGCCGCCGCGGCATCGATGCGCCCGCCATGGATCGTCAGTGCGGACACGGCTCTAGCTCTCGACTTGCGGCATGGCTTTTGCCATCGCCAATCCGCTTGCCGCGCGCAAGCCCGCGATAAGGATGCCGCCAATGCCCGCGATCACGAAAAGCCTGTTGGTGCTCGGCGGTGCGCGCTCGGGCAAGAGCCGTCACGCCCAGGCGATCGCCGAGGCGAGCGGCGGCGCGCTCGTCTTCATCGCCACCGCGCAGGCCTTTGACGGCGAAATGACCGACCGCATCGCGCGCCACCGCGCCGACCGCGACGCGCGCTGGCGGACGGTCGAGGCACCGCTCGACCTGCCCGCGGCGATCACCGCTGCCGACCGGCCGGGCGCGACCTTGCTCGTCGATTGCCTGACGCTCTGGGCGTCGAACCTACTGCTCGCCGAGGCCGATACCGATGCCGCCGCGGACGCGCTCGTCGCCACGCTCGCGCGGATCGGGGCGCCGATCGTGCTGGTCTCGAACGAGGTGGGCTTCGGAATCGTGCCCGACAATGCGCTCGCCCGCCGCTTCCGCGACATCGCCGGCCTGCTCAACCAGCGCGTCGCGGCGGCGGTATCGCAGGTCGACTTCGTGATCGCCGGGCTACCGCAACGGCTGAAAGGTTAGCCGGCAGGTCCACCGCGTCACGCGCCGTCCGCGCGCTCGGCACCCGTCCCGAGCAGCTCGCGGATGCGCGCGCTCATCACGTCCATCGGAAACGGCTTGGTCAGGATGTGCATCCCCGGGTCGAGATGCCCGTTGCCGATCACCGCATTCTCGGCATAGCCGGTGATGAACAGGATCTTGAGATCGGGCCGCTTCTGCCGCGCCGCATCGGCGAGCTGGCGCCCGTTCATCCCCTTGGGCAGACCGACATCGGTAATCAGCAGATCGATCCGTGCCGGCGAATCGAGGATCGCGAGCCCCGCCGGCCCATCGGCCGCCTCGAGATAGTTGCAGCCGATGTCCGACAGCAGATCGGTCACCAGCATCCGCACGGCATCCTCGTCATCGACCACCAGTACCGTCTCGCCGCTCGCCAGCGGCAGCGCGACGTCGCTTGGCGTGGCGACCTCGTCGAGCGCATCCTGCCCAATCACGCGCGGGAAATAGAGGCACATCGTGGTGCCCTGCCCGAGCTCGGAATAGATCCGCACCTGCCCGCCCGACTGGCGCACGAAGCCGTAGATCATCGACAGGCCGAGCCCGGTTCCCTCGCCGAGCGGCTTGGTGGTGAAGAACGGGTCGAACGCGCGCTCGATCGTCTCGGGCGTCATGCCCGAGCCCGTATCGGTGACGCACAGCGAAATATATTGCCCCGGCGGCAAATGCCGCTCGGCCGCGCCCTTTGCGTCGAGCCATTTGTTGGCGGTCTCGATAGTGATGCGCCCGCCGTCTGGCATCGCGTCGCGCGCATTGATGCACAGATTGAGCACCGCGTTTTCGAGCTGGTTGGGGTCGATCAGCGCGGTCCACAGCCCGCCCGCGCCGACCACTTCGAGCTCGATCGTCGGCCCGACCGAACGCCGCAGCAGATCGTCGAGGCTGACGATCAGCCGGTTGATGTCGGTCGGCCGTGGATCGAGCGTCTGGCGGCGCGAGAAAGCGAGCAAACGGTGCGTCAACGCCGCGGCGCGCCGCGCCGCCTGTTGGGCTGCCTCGACATAGCGTTCAATATCGCCCGTTCGCCCCTGGCGGACGCGGATCTGCATCAGCTCGAGGCTGCCAGAAATTGCGGTAAGCAGATTGTTGAAATCGTGCGCGATGCCGCCGGTCAGTTGCCCCACCGCCTCCATCTTCTGCGCTTGGCGCAACTGCGCCTGCGCCGCCTCGAGCTCGAGCCGCGCCTCCTTTTCGGCGGTGATGTGGCGCCCGCTGGCATAGACCAGCCCGTCGCCCGAAGACGCCACCCACGACACCCAGCGATACCCGCCATCGCGGTGCCGCACGCGGTTTTCGAACTGGTGCAGCCGCCCGGCCACTGCCTGTTGATATGCCGCGTCGGACGCCGCCATATCGTCGGGGTGGATGAACTCGACATGCCGGCGCCCCACCATATCACGCGGATACCAGCCGAGGATCTCCGCCCAAGCGGGGTTGACCGCGACGAAGCGTCCCTCGAGGTCGATCACGCCGAGCAGATCCTGCGAGTTCTGCCACGTCCGATCGCGCTCGCGCGTCCGCGCCTCGACCTCGCGCTCGAGCGAGTCCGCCAGATTGGCGAGCGCCGTCTCGGCGTTGCGCCGCTCGATCGCCGATTGCGTACGGTTGGCGACGTCGCGGATAAAGGCGATGTCCTCGGCCGACCAGGGCCGCACGCCCGCATGGTTGAGATAGAGCAAGGCGACGAACTGGCCGTTGTCGAGGATCGGCATGTTGACGAACGCACGCGCCGAAATCGCCTCGAGCGCGCTCGCGCCGTCCGCGGTACGCGGATCGAGCCGTACATCGCCGATCGCGGCCGTGTCGCCGCGCTTGAGATCCTCGATATACGAGCCGTAATCGCGAAAGTGCAGCGTGCCGGCGATGCTCTCGATCCCCGGCATGTTCCAGTCGCGCTTGACGGTGATCGTCTCGCGCACCGGGTCGATCGTGCCATAGCCCGCGCGGCTCACCCCCATCGTCTCGCCGAGGATGCGCGCGGCGAGGAACGACATCTTGTCGGCATTGGTCATGTGCCGCAGCGCGTCGCCGAGCTCGAGCAGCGCGCGCTGGCGCAGTTCGTCCTGTCGCCGCTCGGTGATATCGTGCGACACCCCGACCAGCTGGACCACCGCACCCGACAGGTCGCGCTCGACGCGCCCGTTGATCTGCACCCAGTGCAGCGACGCGTCGGGCCACAGACAGCGCGCCTCGAGATCGAGATCGGCGCCGGTCTCGACCGATTCGGCGAGCGCTGCGTCGAGCAAGCTACGGTCCTGCGGATGGATCGCGGCGATCAGATCGTCGAAATCGAACCGATCGTCCTCGCCGCGGCCGAAATGGGCCTTGCTGTCGTGTGCCGCGCGCAGCGTGCGCGACGGCATCGCGAGCGCCCAGGTGCCAAGCCCGCCTGCCGACAGAGCAAGCTTGAGGCTCGCTTGCCCGTCATTGATCTCCTCGAGCCGGGCACGGGCCTGATATTGCCGCACGCGCGCTCGCGACGCCGCCTTGGCGAGGCTGATCAGCGTGGTCGGGTGGAACGGCCGTTCGAGAAAGGTGACGTTGCCGAGCGTCTCGAGCAGCCGCACCGCGCCGGGGTTGCGCTCGAGCCCACCGCCGCGCTCGGTCAGCAGGATGAAGGGGAAGTCGGACCATTCCTGCTGATCGTGCAAAAAGCCGGCGAGCTCGCGCAGATCGGCATTGCGCAGTGCTTCCTCGGTGACGATCGCGAACCCCGCGCCGGTCCGCAGCGTGGAGACGAACCCGGCGAGGTCGGGCACGGTCTCCGCCACCAACCCGGCCTCGGCGAGCATCGCCTGTGCGATGGCGCCGTCGCGACCCCGCGGCGCAAGCACCACCGCACCTTCTGCAAACGTACGGTTCAACGGTCGTTCAAGCCTTCGACACTAGGAGCCCTTCACCGTCCCCCACCAAGGTTGGCACGCCCCGCAACACGCCCTGAAAGCCCGTCAACGGCTCACCAAGCGTGATCCCGTCGTCGCCGATCATGAACTCGCGGATCGTGTCCTCGTGGGGACCGGTCCGCTTCTTAACGACCGAAATCGCTCTTCGGACCCGTCCGCGCGCCTCGAAATATCGCAGTAGAATAACGGTATCGGCGAGATAGGTGACATCGACCGGCGACTTCATGTCGCCGACCAGCCCGTGCTGCGCGACCGTCAGGAAGGTCATCACGCCCTGGCGGTTCAGATATTGCAGCAGCTCGTGCATGTGCAGGATCAGCGCCTGCTCTTCGGGCATCGCCGCCTGATAGCCGTTGAGGCTGTCGACCACCACGGTGCGCGCGGCATGCTTTTCGACCGAGACGCGGACGATTTCGGAGAATTCGCCCGGCGACAGTTCGGCGGCATCGACCTGCTCGATCACCAGATTGCCCGCATCGACCATCGTCTGCAGATCGATGCCGAGCCCCTTGGCGCGTTCGAACAGCAGCCCGAGTTCCTCGTCGAACACGAACATCGCCGCGCGCTCGCCGCGATCGACCGCCGCCTTGACGAAGCCGAGCGTCAGCAGAGATTTGCCCGTCCCCGCCGGTCCGAGGATCAGCGTGCTCGCCCCGCGCGCAAAGCCGCCGCCGAGCAGCGCGTTGAGCGGGGCATTGTCGACGGCGACGATCTCGCGCGAGAAATCGGTCTTATAGTCGGCGGCGACGAGGCGCGGGAAGACGCGGATGCCGCCGGTCGCGATGATGAAATCGTGATAGCCGCCAAGATATTTGCGGCCGCGATATTTCAGCACGCGCAGCCGGCGACGCTCGGGACCGTAATTGGGCGACAGCTCTTCGAGCCGGATCACCGCGTGCGCGACGCTGTGGACGGTCTTGTCGCCGACATCGGCGGTGAGATCGTCGAGCATCAGCACGGTCGCATCGGCCTTGGCGAAATAATGTTTGAGCGCGAGGATCTGGCGGCGGTAGCGCAGCGAACTCTGCGCCAACAGGCGGATCTCGGACAGGCTGTCGAGCACCACGCGGGTCGGCTTGATCCGCTCGAACGCTTCGAAGATGCGCTTGGTCGTCTCGCCGAGCTCGAGATCCGACGAATAGAGCAGGCTCTGCTGCTGTTCGGCATCGAGCAGGCTTTCGGGGGGGACGAGCTCATAGACGTTGAGCTCGGGCGCGAGCGTCCAGCCGTGCGAGGCGGCGCCGTCGCGCAGTTCCTCGGCGGTCTCGGACAAGGTGATGTACAGCGTACTTTCGCCCGCCGCCGCGCCCGCCATCAGGAACTGCGTGGCGATCGTCGTCTTGCCGGTGCCGGGGCTGCCCTCGAGCAGGAACAGGCGGCCGCGGGTCAGCCCACCGGCCAGGATATCGTCGAGGCCTGTCACCCCGGTCGCGCAATTGGTCATCAAGCCTCGCTACACAGGCGTCGTCTTGCGCTATGCCACGCGCCGCCTGCGTGCATCCGTATCAAAGGATCGCGGCGGTGAGAACCATGTTCGCACTCGCGCGCGCGCCGCCGAATGGCTAGGGTTGCCGCCAAATACGGAGAGGAAATTACCATGACCGATCATGTTCCAAGCACGGGGCTGCAGCTGCTGTCGCGCATCACCAAGGACGCGCAGCTCGAGGTTTCGCTGGTCGATCAACCGGTTGCCGAGCCGCGCGACGATCAGGTCGTCGTCAAGGTGCTGGCGACTCCGATCAACCCGTCGGACCTCGCCTTGCTGTTCGGCGCGGCCGACATGAGCAGCGCCGCAGCGACCGTCCGCGACGGCCATCCGCTGGTAACCGCCCCGGTATCGCCGGGCGGGATGCGCGCGATGGCGACCCGGCTCGACGAAGCGATGCCGGTCGGCACCGAGGGCGCCGGGATCGTCGTCAAGGCGGGCGCGTCGCCCGCCGCGCAGGCCCTCCTCGGCAAGACCGTGGCGATGCTCGGCGGCGCGATGTACGCGCAATATCGCGTGTTGCGCGTGGCCGAATGTATGCTCCTCCCCGACGGCACCGCGCCCGCCGATGGCGCCTCGTGCTTCGTCAACCCGCTGACCTCGCTCGCGATGACCGAAGTGATGCGGCGCGAGGGGCATAGCGCGCTGATCCATACCGCCGCTGCGTCGAACCTCGGCCAGATGCTCGTCAAGATCTGCCTCAAGGACGGCATTCCGCTCATCAACGTCGTGCGCAGCCCGGAGCAGGCCGAATTGCTCCGCGGGATCGGCGCGCAGTACGTCGCCGATTCGAGCCAGCCCGATTTCCTCGACACGCTGACCGCGATGATCACCGAGACCGGCGCGACGCTCGCCTTCGATGCGATCGGCGGCGGCAAGCTTGCCGGGCAATTGCTCAGCTGCATGGAGGCCGCCGCGGTCAAGCGGATGACCACCTATAGCCGTTACGGGTCGGACACGTTCAAGCAGGTCTATATCTATGGCGGACTCGACGTCGGGCCCACCACGCTCAACCGCAACAGCTATGGGTTCAGCTGGTCGCTCGGCGGTTTTCTGCTGACACCGTTCCTGATCAAGATCGGCGGCGAGGCCGTGCAGGCGCTCAAGGATCGCGTCGTCGCCGAGCTGACGACGACCTTCGCGAGCCATTACACGCACGAGATTTCGCTGATCGAGGCGCTCCAGCCCGACACGATCGCAGCCTATAATCGTCGCGCGACCGGCACGAAATTTCTGATCTGTCCACAGAAAGCGGATTAATCGACGCACCATGTCGCGCACGCAGTTGCAAAAAGGAACCAGCGTGCGCGATACTGCGCTGCAACGAAGCGACTCTGTTCGAGATCTTGTCCATGACCAGACACCGAATGACTGCCGAGCGTGCTGGCCATGCGGAAAATGCCGTGCTGCGGGCCGAGGTTGCGGCGTTGCGCGCACAACTCGATGCCGCAGACGCACATTCGGCGACGCTGTTGTCGACGATCCGATCGCTCTTCGCGCGCACCGTTGAATCGGGCGGAACGATCGAATCGATTGCGGGTCATTTCGATGCGCGGCTCGTGGTGCTTGCCCGCTTCCAGCAAGATACGAGCGGATCGCATGATCTGGAAATGCTGATCCGCGACGCGTTGCGCGAATTTCACTTTGGCGAGGATCCGCGGATCGTGATCACGGGCCGGATCGCGTGGCTGCAGCACGCGCAAGCGCAGCCGATGGCGCTCGCCTTGCACGAATTGGTCACCAACGCGCTGAAGTTCGGCGCCTTGTCGCGTCACGACGGGCGGCTGCACATCAGCTGGGTCGTGGTTGCGGGCGAGCTGTGGCTCGAGTGGAACGAGACCGGCGTTCCGGTGGAGCCGAGCACGGCAGCACACCACGGCGTCGGACGCGCCCTGATCGAGCAGACACTGCCCGATACGCTCGATGCACACACGCGCTTCGTGCTGCGTCCGGGCGGCCTGCAGTGCCACATCACCTTCCCGCTCCTGGCCCAGTACGACGTGCCTCGGCACCTCGGTGCGAACGGCTTGACGGACCTTAGTTCATTGCAATAACAAGCTAATGTGTCGCGACCTGACCGCGAAATTTTGACGAATCGACCCGACTATTTCGCTCGATTGATCTACATTATTGCCGGTACATCGTTCTTTCTGCAGGATCGGACGTCAGCGAGTACGCCATGCTCATGGCGCTGGAGTGTTCACCCTATTGCATTCGGGTTATCATGGACCAGCAAACCGCTCGATACGATTTCGACCACGCCAGACGGGGGGCGGGCGTTCTCGAGGATCCCTTTGCCCCGCTCATCGCGAAGCTGCAGCGCATCGCACGACTCGACGACGACGATGTCCGCGCGATCCGCGCCTGGCCGATCCGCATCCAGAACGTCCGCGGCAATGGCTATCTCCTGCGCGACGGGCAGATGGTGCGCGACTGCAGCCTCGTGCTCGAAGGCCATGCCTTTCGCAGCAAGCTGACCGGCGTCGGACAGCGGCAGATCCTGTCCTTCCACCGTCGCGGCGATATCGTCGATCTGCACCATCTCGAACTGCGCGCCGCCGATCATAATGTGCAGGCGCTCAACGAGGCGCGGATCGCGTGGATCCCGATCGATGCCATCCGCGCGACGATCGATGCGCGCCCGGGCATCGCGCGCGCGCTGTGGCGCGACACGCTGATCGACGGATCGATCCAGCGCGAATGGATCCTCAACGTCGGCCGGCGCGACGCGCGGACGCGGATCGCGCATCTGCTGTGCGAGCTGATCTACCGCCGCGAAGGGCCACCCCCGAACGAAGAACGACGCCGCTTCGAGCTGCCGATGAGCCAGGAGCAGATCGCCGATGCGACGGCGCTGACCCCGGTCCACGTCAACCGGATGCTGCAACATCTCGAAGCCGAGCAGCTGATCGCGCGCGAACGCCGCATGTTCGTGGTGCAGGATTGGGACGCTTTGTGCCGTGTCGCGGATTTCGACCCGGCTTACCTTCACCTCGATTGAGCAACGCCGGCGGCGGCGGAAGCGTGCGGTCAGCTACTCCGCCGTCACGCCACCACCTGCCGCCTGGAACAGTGCAACGGTGTCGCTCAACCGCCCCGCGCGCGCCTGGATGACGAGTGAGCGCGCCTGCGCGTCGGTCGCGGTCGCGTTGAGCAAGGCGAGCGTGCCGACGTCGCCCAGAGCGAGCTGCCGCCGGATGAAGCCGAGCGCACGCGCCGACGAATCGCCTGCGCGCGACGCCGCGTCATAGGCGTCGGCATCGGTGCGCAGCCCGGTCAGCGCGTCCGAGACATCGCCAAACGCCTGCAGCACGGTCGCGCGATATTGCGCCTTGGCCCCATCGAGCGCGGCCTCGGCGGCGCGCTGCTGGTGGCGGAGAGCCCCTGCGTGGAAGATCGGCTGCGTCACACCGCCGAGCACCGACCAGAACGGATTGCCGCTCTTGAACATGTCGAACAGATGCTGCGCGGTGCCGCCACCGCTGGCCTCGAGCTGGATGCTCGGCAGCCGCGCCGCGATCGCCGTCCCGACATCGGCCGCAGCACCCTCGAGCTGCGCGCGCGCCGCCCCCACGTCGGGCCGCCGCGCGACCAGATCCGACGGCAGCAGCACCGGCAAATCCTGCGGCAGCGTGAGCGCCGTCAGCGACGGCAGAGCCGGCAGCGCGCTGCCAGGGGTGCGCCCGATCAGCGTGGCGATGACGACGCGCTGATGCGCCTCCGCGCGCACCAGCGCCGGTAGCGCGCTTTGCGCGGTGGCGAGCGCCGCCTGTTGCGTCGCGACATCCGCCGCGCCGACCGCGCCGAGCTGCTGCCGCTTGAGCAATTGCGCCAGGATGTCGCGATTGACCGAGACGCTCGTCTGCAACGCGCTGATCTGGTCGGCGAGCGAGGCGCGCTGGATCACCGCCTGGACGAGATTGGCGAGCACCGTGGTGCGCGCGGCATCGAGCCGGTGGCGCTGCACCTCGGCCAGCGCGCGCGCCGAGCGGATCCGCGTCTTGATGCCGCCGAACAGATCGGGGTTGTAGCTGACGCTCAGCTGCGCGGTGTGGAGCGTGTAGAGCTCTTGGTTCGAGTCGCTGACCGCGGGCGAAAGCGCATTCGAGACGCGTGTGCGCTGCGCCTGGTAACTGGCATCGACCTGCGGCAGCGCGCTGCCTGCGGTGGCGGATGCCTGCTCGCGCGCCTGGCGCAAGGTCGCATCGGCGACGGCGATGTCGGTCGCGTGCGCCATCGCTTCGCTTACGAGCGTGTCGAGCTCGCTGCTGCCGAAAGTCCGCCACCATTCGCGCGGGACTTCGGCAATTCGGGTGGCTTGCGCGGGCCCTTTTGGCGGGGCGAAGCTTTCCTGCACCTGCGCCGGGGGCAATGCCACGGGCGGCACCACGTTACGCGGGCCCATCGTGCACGCGCTGACGCCGAGCGCGAGCAGGCTGATCGCGATGCGCTTCATGCCAGCGCCTCCCCATCGGGTGCGGGATGCGGATGATGCCCGACGTCTTGGCCATGCGCGCCGCGATCCTCGGGCGCGACGCGGTGCGAGAACAGGTCGATCAGCACCGGCAGCACGAGCAGGATCAGGATCGGCGCGAGCGTCATCCCGCCGACCACGACGAGCGCGAGCGGCTTCTGCACCTGGCTGCCGATCCCGTTCGACAGCGCCGCCGGCAGCAACCCGATCGCCGCGACGAGGCAGGTCATCACCACCGGGCGCAAGCTATGCCGCACCGTCGTCGCGATCGCGCCTTCGCGCGCGACGCCCTCGTCGATCGCGTGGTTGAAGGTCGTGACGACCAGGATGCCGTCCATCACCGCGATCCCGAACAGCGCGACGAAGCCGATCGCCGAGGAGATGCTGAACGCCGTCCCCGACACCGCGAGCGCAAGCACGCCACCGATGATCGCCATCGGGATCGCCGAGAAAGCGAGCAGGCTATCGCGGATCGATCCGAAATTGGCGTAGAGCAGCAGCAGGATCAGCAACAGGCTGATCGGAACGACGACTTCGAGCCGCGCCACGGCATTGTTGAGATTGTCGAGCTCGCCCGCCCATTCGAGATGATAGCCCGGCGGCAGATGGACGCTGCGCGTGATCTCCGCGCGCGCCTGATCGACCGCACCACCGAGATCGCGCCCACGCACCGAGAATTTGATCGGGATGTAGCGCTCCTGATGCTCGCGATAGATGAACGACGCGCCCGAGGTCAGCTTCACGTCGGCGACTTCGGACAGTGGTACCTGGATCGTGCCTGTGCCGTTGGGCGCCGGCGCACCGACCGTGATCCGGCGGATCGCGTCGACGCTGTTGCGCTGCTCGGCACGTAGCCGGACGACGATCGGGAAGTGGCGATCGGTGCCGGTCTCGTACAGATCGGCGGTCGATTGCCCGCCGATCGCGGCGGCGACGGTTGCGTTGATGTCGTCGGGCGTCAGGCCGTAGCGCGACGCGCGCGCGCGATCGACGTCGATCCGCACCGTCGGTTGGCCGAGCGACTGGAACACGCCGAGATCGACGATGCCGGGGACCTTGGCCATCTTGTCCTTGATCTGGTCGGCGTACTTTTCGAGCGTCGCGAGATCGGGGCCGAACAGCTTGATCGAATTGGCGCCTTTCACGCCCGAGGCGGCTTCCTCGACATTGTCCTCAATATATTGCGAGAAGGAGAAATCGACGCCCGGGTATTTCGCCTGGAGCTTCTTCGACAGCTCGGCGGTCAGCGTCTCCTTGGTCACGCCCGCGGGCCACGTTCCGAACGGCTTCAACGGCACGAAGAATTCGGCGTTGAAGAAGCCCGTCGAATCGGTCCCGTCATCGGGCCGGCCATGCGCCGAAAGCACCGACTCGACCTCTGGATAGGATGCGATCATCCGCCGCACGCCATCGACCACCGGCTGCCCCGCCTCGAGGCTGATCGACGCGGGCAGGCTCGCACGGATGTACATATTGCCTTCCTCGAGATGCGGCAGGAATTCGATCCCGAGCGAGCGCACCCCGACCATCGCCGCGACGAGCAGCAGCAGCGCCCCGCCGACCGCGAGCACGCGGTTGCCGAGCGCGAAGGCGGCGGCGGGTTCATAGGCGCGGCGCAGCTTGCCCACGATCCACGTCTCGACCTCGGACAATTTGTCGGGCAGCAGCAGCGTCGCGAGCACCGGGGCGACCGTGAAAGTCGCGATCAGCCCGCCGGTGATGGCATAGGCATAGGTCTTCGCCATCGGCCCGAAGATGTGCCCCTCGACCCCGGTCAGCGTGAACAGCGGCAGGAAGCTTGCGATGATGATTGCGGCGGCAAAGAAGATCCCGCGGCTGACCTCATGACTCGCGCCGAGCACCGCCGAGAAGCGGCTCGCCATCGTATAATGCCCACGCCCGTTTTCGACATGCGCCGAACGCTCGACCATGTGGCGGAAGACATTCTCGACCATAATGACGCTCGCATCGACCACCAGCCCGAAATCGAGCGCGCCGACCGAGAGCAGGTTCGCGCTCTCGCCCTGCAGCACGAGGATCAGGATCGCGAAGGCGAGCGCGAACGGGATCGTCGCCGCGACGATGATCGCGCTGCGCAGGTTCCCGAGGAACGCCCATTGCAGGAAGAAGATCAGCGCGATCCCGGCGACGAGATTCTCGAGCACGGTGTGGATCGTCAGCTTGATCAGGTCGGAGCGATCATAGACGCGGTCGAGATGGACGCCGGGCGGCAGCAGCCCCGAGGCGTTGATGTCGGACACTTCCTTCTGCACCGCCTGGATCGTCGGCATCGATTGCGCGCCACGCTGCATCAGGACGATGCCCTGCACGATGTCGTCTTCATTGTTGTAGCCCGCGATGCCGAGCCGCGGTTCGTTGCCGATCTGGACTCGCGCGACGTCCTTCAACAGAATCGGCTGGCCGTTCGCACTGCCGACCAGCACGTTCTCGATGCCGCCGACCGACTGGATCAGCCCGACGCCGCGGACGATCGCTGCCTGCGCGCCGAAATTGATCGTCTGCCCGCCAACATTGCCGTCGCTCTTCGAGAGCGCGGCGAGCACCTGCGACACCGTGACGCCGTGCGCCGCGAGCCGGTCATTGTCGATCACCACGTCATAGGCGCGCAGCTTGCCGCCCCAGCCGGTGACGTCGATCACGCCCGGAATGCGCTTGAAGCGGCGTTGCAGCACCCAGTCCTGCAGCGTCTTCAAATCCATAACCGAATAGCCGGGCGGCGCGGTGATCTTGTAGCGATAGATCTCGCCCACGGGGCTCGTCGGCGACAGTGTCGGCTGCGCACCGCCCGACAGCGGCGGGAGCTGCGACAGGCGGTTGATCACCTGCTGCTTGGCGGCTTCGTTGGTCAGGTCATAGCTGAACTGGATCTTGATGTCGGACAGGCCAAACAGCGAGATCGCGCGGATCGCGGTGAGGTGCGGGATCCCCGCCATGCCGACCTCGATCGGGATGGTGACGTTGCGCTCCATCTCCTCGGCCGACAGCCCTTGTGTCTGCGTGATGACCTCGACCATCGGCGGGACGGGATCGGGATAGGCCTCGATATTGAGGTTCCAGAAGCCGACCGCCCCCGCCACCAGCATGGCGGCGAAGATGCCGACGATCAGCAGCCGCTGGCGCAGCGAAAACTCGACGATCTTGTTCATTCGCCGAGACCAGCCTCGTTGACGAACAAGGCGCCCGCGGTGACGATGCGCTCGCCGGGGTTGAGCCCGCTGACGATCACGACCTGGCCGTCCTGCTCCTCGCCCGCGGTGACGGTGCGGCCTTGCAACAGCCCGTCGGGCCGCACCACCCAGACGCGCGCGGCATCGCCCTCATGGATCACCGCGGCGGCGGGGACGCGCAGCGCTGCGCTCTGCTGCGGCCGCTGGATCGAGAAGCTGGCGAACATCTGCGGTTTCAGCGCGCCGTCGGGATTGGCGATCGTCGCGCGCACCGGCAGGCGGTGCGTCTGCGGATCGAGGCCCGCGCCGATCAGGTCGATCCGCGCGTGGAAGCTGCGCCCCGGCAGCGCGGGGGTGGTGACCGTGACGGTATCGCCGACATGCACCGCGCTGGCATCGCCCTCGGCAAGCTGTGCGATCAGCCAGACGTGCGACGGGTCGGTGATCGTCATCACCGGCTTGTCGCCGCCTTGCGAGACATATTGCCCCGCCGCCACATCGCGCGATGCGATCAGTCCGGCAATCGGCGCGTGGAGCGTCGTGCGGTCATGGATTCCCGACACCTCGCCGACGCTCTCAAGCGCGCCGATCTCGCCCGCCGACTTGCCGAGGATCGCGAGCTTGTCGCGCGCGGCGCCGAGTGCGGCTGCAGCGGTGCGCGCGGTGGCCTGCGCGGCGATCAGGTCTGTCTGCGCCTGCTGGTAATCCTTCTGCGCGCCGCCTGCGGTCTCGAAGATCTGGCGCTGGCGCTCGGCATTGCGCGTCGCGGTGGCGAGCTGCGCCTGCGCGTTCTGCAAGGCGGCGCGCGCGCTGAACAGCCCGCTGCGCGCATCGACGAAATCGCTCGTCTGGATCAGCAGCAGCGGCTGCCCCTGCTTCACATATTGCCCGGCATCGGCGAGCACCTTCACGACTTGCCCGGCGTAAGGCAGCAGCACCGGCGTGCTGCGATCGCCATCGACGGTGATCGCACCGATCGCGAGCGTGCGATGGTCCGATTCGCCGACGCCGACGCGCAGCGTCTTGAGCCCCGCCATTTGCTCGCGCGTCAGCCGGAGCGTGCCAGGCGGCGTCGTCGGCGGGGGCGCGGCATCATGGTGAAACAGTGCGGCGATCGCGCTCCACAGCAGAACGAGCGCGATCGCCACCCCCGCGACGATGGCGAGCCAGCGCGTTTGCGTCCCCCGCGACAGGCTACGGGTGTGGGGCAGCGTCTGGGGGGGAACGGTCGTGTGCATCGAAGGACCTGCTGTGATTTGGCTGTCAGCCCTAGGCGCGCTCGCTTACAGTCGGCTTACAGATGCCGCAGTGCACAAAGAAAAGGTCCGATGCGCGTACTATTGGTCGATGATGAGCTCGCGGTCGCGACGGCCCTGGCCGATGCGTTGGTGCGGCGCGGCGTCGCGATCGACCATGCGCAGACGATCGAAGCGGCCGAAGCCTATCTCGAAGCGAGCGACTATGCCGCGGTGCTGCTCGATCTCGGCCTGCCCGATGGCGACGGCATGGGCCTGCTCGCCCGGATGCGCGCGCGCGGCGATACGCGCCCCGTCCTCGTCCTGACCGCGCGCGGCGCGATCGATGCGCGGATCCGCGGGCTCAACGCGGGCGCCGACGAATATATGGTCAAGCCGTTCGACCTGGACGAGCTCCATGCCCGACTGCTGGCGATCCTGCGGCGGCGCGACGGGCATGTCGGGCGCGCGCTCCAGTGCGGCGCGCTCAGCTTCGCGGTCGAAACGCGCGTCGCCTCGGTCGGCGAGCGCGTGCTCGGCCTGTCGGCGCGCGAGACCGAATTGCTCGAACTGCTGCTGCGCCGCGTCGGCAAGGTCGTTCCCAAGCGGATCGCCGAGGATCATCTGTTCGGGCTCGACGGCGATCTCGGGTCGAACGCGATCGAGGTCTATGTCCACCGCCTGCGCAAGCGGCTCGACGAGGCGGCGACCGGCGCGCGGATCGAGACGGTGCGCGGCGTCGGCTATATGCTGCTCGCCACGCCGGCATGATGCGCGCGCCGCGCTCGCTGCTCGGGCAATTCGTCGTGCTGCACATCGCGGTCGCGCTGATCGCGACGCTGACCTTGCTGTGGAGCGCGACCGCCCTGCTCCACCAGACCGCCGATCGCTTCCAGCGCACTCTCCTCGTGCGCCAGGCGCAGGTCGTCGCCGAGGTCCACGCGCGCGGCGCGAGCACGATCGCGGCGATCCCGCTGATCAACGGCATGGCGGTCGCCACCTTCGGCAGCGATCGGCGGATCGACCACAGCAGCGGCCCCGCGCGGCGGGCGATCCTTGCCGCGGCGCCGCTCGACAGTCGCGCGCATTTCTTCCGGCGCGGCGCGGTCGAAGGGTATAGCCTGCCGACGCGCGGCGGCTGGATCGTCGTATCGCAGGACGATACCGACCCCGAGGTCGTCACCGACGATATCGTGCGGACCTTCCTCAAGCGCTTCGCCTTGCTCACGCTGCCGATCGCTGCGCTGGTGCCGTTGATCGGCGTGCTGCTCGCGCGACGGCTGACGCTACGGATGCGCGCGGTGTCGGCGATCGCGGCGACGATCGGCCCGCAATCGTTCGAAACGCGCCTGCCGCGCGGCGTCCTGCCGACCGAGGCCGAGCCGCTCGCCGAGGCGACCAATGCCGCGCTCGATCGGCTGGTCGCGGCGCTCCACATCCAGAGCGCATTCGCCGCCGACGTGTCGCACGAACTGCGCACCCCGCTCGCCGCAATCCGGCTGCGCGCCGACGCGGTGGTCGACGCTGGCATGCGCGCCGACCTGATGGCGTCGGTCGATCGCGCGGCGCGCGTCATCGGACAGTTGCTCGCGCTCGCCGAGCTCGAGCAACCGCATGTCGTCGCGGCTGGACCGATCGATCTCGCGGCGCTTGCCGAAAGTGTCGTCGCAGACCGTGCGCCAGGCATTGTCGCCGGCGGACGGACGATCGCGCTCGAGACCGCCGACGATCCCGCGCCGGCACATGGCTATCCCGACGCGATGATCCTCGCGCTCGAAAACCTGGTCGATAATGCCGCCAAATACACGCCCGTCGGCACGACGATCCTCGTTCGGGTCGGCCCGGGCGCGCGGCTGAGCGTGATCGACGATGGCGTCGGCGTTCCCGAGGCGCAGCTGGCGCGGCTCAAGGAACGCTTCTGGCGCGGCGCGGATCGCGGCGTCGAGGGATCGGGCATCGGCCTGTCGCTGGTCGACCGCATCGCGCGCGCACATGGCGGCGCGCTCACCATCGCACGCGGGCCGAACGGCCGGGGCCTGATGTTCGCGATTCTGCTCCCCGACGCCCGCGATACCCCTGTGCCCTGATCGACTGCGATCGATGCGACCTTCTGCACCGCATCGGCGTTGGTGCGCGAAGCCGCGACGAAAGGGAGCCGATGCCAGCCAGCAAGACCGCCACGTCGGACCAGCCCGACCGCGAACAGCTCCATCGCATCGTCGCGGGGCTGAGCGACGGCGTCGTGCTGATCGAACCCGACGGGAGGATCGTCTGGGCGAACGGCGCAGCGCTGGCGATGCACGGTTGCACCGAACTCGCCGAGCTCGGCGCGACCGTCAAAGCGTATCAGCAGCGCTTCGAATTGCGGCTGCGCGGCGGCCAGCCGATGCCTGTCTCGGCCTATCCGATGGCGCGGCTGTGTCGCGGCGAGGCGTTCGAAGATGTCGTGATCGACGTCCGCAAGGCGCACCAGGCCGAACCCGACTGGGTCCACCGCGCGCGCGGCTTCGTGCTCGACCGGGATGGCAAGCCCGATTGCCTCGTGCTCATCCTGTGCGACGCGACCGAGGCGTTCGAGGCCGAGGAGCGCTTCGAGAGCATGTTCAACGCCAATCCCGCCCCGGCGCTGATCGTCCGGCTGTCCGACCTGCGCTATGTCCGCGTCAACGAAGGCTTTCTCGATCTGTCGGGGTGGGAGCGCGACCAGATCATCGGCCGCTCGCTCTACGATCTCGATATCCTCGACCAGGCGGCCGAGAAGGACAAGGCCAAGGCGCGGCTCGCCAAGGGCGACGCGATCCCGCAGATGGAGGCCGATCTGCCGCTGCCGAACGGCGACACCAAGCTCGTCCTGCTCGCCGGGCACCCCGCTGAGATGCCCAATAACGAGCAGTGCATGATCTTCACCTTCGCCGATCTCGACCCGCGCCGCCGCGCCGAGACGGCGTTGCGGCAGAGCGAGGAGCGCTTCGCGACGGTGTTCCGCTTCGCGCCGGTGCCGATGCTGCTCACCAGCCTCGACGGGCACCGCATCCTCAACGTCAACCACGCCTTTCTCGCGCTCACCGATTGGGGCCATGACAGCGTGGTGGGGCGCAAGCCCGCCGAGATCGAACTCTTCGAAAGCGGCGCGACGCGGCGCGAGATCGAGAAGAAGGTGTCGGAGAGCGGATCGTTCCGTGGCTATGAGGTGCAGGTCAAGACGCGCACCGGCGTGCTCGTCACCTGCATCGCTGCTGCCGAGACGGTGACGATCAACGGCCAATATTGCATCCTCGCCGCGTTCCAGGACATTAGCGAGCGCAAGCGCACCGAACTCGACCTGATCGCCGCGATCGAGGGGGCGATGCAGGATTCGAGCTGGCTCAGCCAGAAGATCATGGACCGGATGGCAGCGTTGCGCGGGCCCGCCGCGCAGGCGGGGACGACCGGCCCGAGCGTCGAGCTTACCCCGCGCGAGCGCGAAGTCCTGGCGTTGATCACGCGCGGCAAGACCGACGATGCGATCGCCGCGGCGCTGTCGCTCAAGCGCAATACCGTGCGCAACCATGTCGCGCGGCTCTACGCCAAGATCGGCGCGCACAGCCGCGCCGAGGCGATCATCTGGGCGCGCGACCGTGGGCATCAACTGGGCTTCGACGCCGCAGCGTGACGCCGCAGCGGCAGCGATTTATTCGTATATTGGGTGCCGAGGCACCTATCGAACAGGTGCCTGCGCATCTTTGGCGGCTGTCCCCGCCCCCCTAATTTCTCTCTCATCCGGGCCATCGCCCGGCCTGAGAGGAGAACATCAATGTCCATTCTTGCCTGGATCATCCTTGGTCTTGTCGCCGGCTTCATCGGCAGCAAGATCGTCAATCGTAGCGGCGAGGGTGTCATTCTCGACATCGTGCTCGGCGTCGTCGGCGCGGTCGTCGGCGGTTTCCTGTTCAACCAGTTCGGCGCGGCCGGCGTCACCGGGCTCAACATCTACAGCCTCATCGTGGCGGTGATCGGCGCGATCGTCGTGCTCGTCCTCTACCATCTCGTGGTGCGCGGCACCGCCCGCTGAACCTCCGCCTCTCCATCCCATCGACCCCCGGCCACCCCCCCGGCCGGAACCAGGAGCATATCATGACCCAGACCATCACAGGCTTGTTCGACCGCTACGACGACGCGCGCCGCGCGGTACAGGATCTCGAAGCGGCCGGCGTGTCGCATCGCGACATCAGCATCGTCGGCCGTGACAAGAGCCATCCCGAAGACGGCACGCGCGACGCCGCGGCCGAAGATGCCGGCGCAGCTGCCGGGATCGGTGCCGCCGTCGGCGGCGTCGGTGGCTTGCTCGCCGGAATCGGTCTGCTCGCGATCCCCGGCATCGGTCCGGTGGTCGCAGCAGGTTGGCTCGCGGCGACCGCAGCGGGTGCTGCTGGCGGCGCATTGGTCGGCGCGGCCGCCGGCGGGATCGTTGGTGCGCTGACGCAGGCGGGCGTTCCCGAGGCCGACGCGCATGTCTATGCCGAGGGTGTCCGCCGCGGCGGCACGCTCGTCACCGCCAAGGTCGACGAACCGCTCGCGCCGACCGCGCGGCAGATCCTCGGCGACGATCGTACCGTCGACGTGGCGGGACGCCGCCAGGCGTATGAGTCGCAGGGCTGGAACCGCTTCGACGACTCCGCACCGGCCTATTCGGAAAGCGACATCGCTGCCGAACGCGCGCGCTACGACCGCGTCTGACCCTCTGAGCTCGAAGGAGAACACCATGCGTATCCCAACGACCCTGCTACTCGGCACCGCCCTGCTTGCCGCCCCGGCGCTCGCGCAGACCGGCCCGGCCAAGAGCAATGCCGCGATCAAGACCGCACATACCGTCGATGACGGTGCCTCGCGCGGTGGTGCCAATTCGTTCACGCAGGCCCAGGCGCGCGAGCATATCGCCAAATCGGGCTTCACCAACGTCTCGGCGCTGACCAAGGACGATCATGGCGTCTGGCGCGGCACCGCCAAGAAGGGCGGCCGCTCGGTCCATGTCGGACTCGACTTCAAGGGCAATGTCGCGACCGGCAAGTAACCAGGGACGGGCGCGCGCTGCTATCCGCGGTGCGCGCCCGCTACCGATCCTTGCGGATCGCTCAGCGCGTCCAGCGCGCGAAGATCGCGGTCGGCAGCAGCAGCCCACGCGCTTCCTCACGCACCGCCATCTCGCCGACTTCGACCGTTCCGCCGAGATCGGACAGCGCCTGGCGCACCACCTCGCCGATCGCCAGCGCCGACATGCGCACAGCGTAGACGGTGAGGACGAGGAACTTGCTGTCCTTGTCGAGCAGGCGACGGCAGTCGGCGATTAGGCCGGGCAGGCCTTCCTCGAGCTTCCACACTTCGCCATCGGGTCCGCGCCCGAACTTTGGCGGATCGAGGAAGATGCCGTCGTAACGCTTCTCGCGCCGCACTTCGCGCGCGGCGAACTTGGCGGCATCGTCGACCATCCAGCGGATCGGGCGATCCGACATGTCCGACAGGAAGGCGTTGGCCTTGCCGGCGTCGACCGATTTCTTCGACGCATCGACATGCGTCATCGCCGCGCCCTTGGCGGCGAGCGCGAGCGTGCCGACGCCGGTATAGCCGAACAGATTGAGCACCTGATCGCCCTCGGCGACCTTGCCGCGCATCCATTCCCATTGCGGGGCCATGTCGGGGAAGAAAGCGAGATGGCGGAACGGCGTGTTCTGCGCGGTGAAGAGCACTTCCTCCCAGCGCACGTGCCAGCCGCCGCGCGGCACGTCGCGCGACAGATGCCAGCGTCCGCCGCCATCCTCGTCCGATGCGCCGATGAAATCGCCATCGGCTTCCCAGCTATCCGACGCGGGCGCCCACATCGCCTGCGGCTCGGGGCGGATGAAGCGGAAGCGGCCATAGCGCTCTAGCTTGCGGCCGTGCCCTGAGTCGACGAGGCCGTAATCCTGCCAGGGTTCGGCGATGAGGGTGAGAAGGTCGTTCATATGCGACTCCCCTCCCTGGAAGGGAGGGGTTGGGGGTGGGTCGGCTGATGGAGTGAGGTTGCGCCCGACAACGGGCCGACCCACCCCCGGCCCCTCCCTTCCAGGGAGGGGAGGAAGAAGTGTGCGTGCGCCGCCATCACCGTGCACTCGCCCGCTCGGCGATATACGCCGTCACCGCCTCGAACGTGCCCGGCAGCGAGGCATAACGTTCCTCGCGCTCAAACAGGTCGCCCATCCGCGCCGGCAGCGACGGCCGCTGCCCGGTCGCGCGCTCGACGGCGTCGCGGAACTTGGCGGGATGCGCCGTCGCCAGCGTGACGACCGGCACATCCGCCGGCAGGTCGGCACGGCGCGCGGCGGCAAGGCCGATTGCGGTGTGCGGGTCGATGATCTGACCGCTCGCCTCGCACGCCCAGCGCATCGCCAGCGCCATGTCGTCCAAGTCGATCCGGTCGCTCGCGAACAGCGCGCTCGCGCCTTCGCGCTGCGCGTTGGTGAGGCGCATCGCCTTCGACGTCTCGAAACCGCGCATCTGATCGGCAAGCGCATGGCCGTCGCGACCGCCCAGATCGAACAGCAGCCGCTCGAAATTGCTCGACACCTGAATGTCCATCGACGGGCTCGGCGTCGGCACCACGGTGCCCTGCGAATAGTCGCCCGCGCTCAGCGCACGGTGGAGGATGTCGTTGACGTTGGTCGCGACGATCAGCTTGGCGACCGGCAGCCCCATCTTGGCGGCGACATAGCCTGCGAACACATCGCCGAAATTGCCCGTCGGCACCGAGAAGGCGACCGCACGCTCGGGCGCGCCGAGCCGCACCGCGGCGTAGAAATAATAGACGATCTGCGCCATCAGCCGCGCCCAGTTGATCGAATTGACCGCCGATAGCGCGAACTTGCCCGAGAAGGCGGGATCGTTGAACATCGCCTTCACCAGCGCCTGCGCGTCGTCGAAGCTCGCATCCTCGAGCGCGATGTTGTGGATGTTGGGCGCGATCACCGTCGTCATCTGCCGCCGCTGGACGTCCGACACGCGGCCCTTGGGGTGGAGCATGAAGACATCGACCCCGGCGCGCCCCGCAAGCGCGTCGATCGCCGCCGAGCCGGTGTCGCCCGACGTCGCGCCGACCACGGTCACCTGCTGCGTCGATCCGGTTAGGAAGCGCTCGAACAGCAGCCCCAGCAATTGCAGCGCGACGTCCTTGAAGGCGAGCGTCGGGCCATGGAACAGTTCGAGCAGCCATTGCCGCTCGTCGAGCTGCGCGAGCGGCACCACCGCGGCGTGCGCGAAGCGGCCATAGGCCTGCGTGCACAGCGTGCGCAGATCGTCCTCGCTCAGCGTGCCCTCGACGAAGGGCAGCATCACGGCGACCGCAGTGTCGACATAGGACAGGCCACGGAGCGCCGTTATCTGCGCAGCAGAGAAGCTCGGCCAGCTTTCGGGCAGATAGAGTCCGCCATCCTTGGCAAGGCCCGCGAGCGTTACGTCGCGAAAGTCGAGGGTCGGCGCGGAGCCGCGCGTGCTGATATAGCGCATGGCGCCTTCGGTTAGCGAGGTGAAGCCGACTCGGCAACCGTTCGCCGTCGCAGCGCGAGCGCATAGATAATTGCGGCAAGCGCTGCAAACACGAACCATTGTACCGCATAGGCGAGATGATTGTTGGGCACCGCCGACAGATCGGGCCCGGGATTGGGGTCGAGCCCGGCCGCCGGCGGATCGGCGACGAGCATCAGCGTCTTGGGCGTACCCTCGCCGACCATGCCCGCGATCAGCGCGGCATGATCGGGCGCGTAGGTGAGATATCCGGTGACGGGCCCGCCCTTCCAATCGGGCTTGGCGTGCGGATCGTTGCCGAAACCGAGCTGCACCGTGAAGCCTGGTCCTTCGGCGCCGGTACGGCACCGCGCGATCTGGCGCCAGCCGGTGCCGCCGCGCGCGTTACGGCCGCCTTCGATCGCGAAGCTGATCGGCTGCAGGCATAAGGCGCTGGCCCGGCGGAAGAGCAGGGTCGCGTCGGTCGCATCGCGCGGGAAGGCCATCGGCGGCAACGTCACGTTGCGCGCATAGCGCGCGAGCAACGCCGCCTTTTCGCTGCGCCGCTCGAGCTGCCAGATGCCGAGCCCGATCATGGCGACGATTGCGAGGCCGACGATGAGCGTCGCGACAACCGGGACTCGCTTCACGGCAACGTCTCGGGCGGCGCGATCCGGCCTTCATGCGCGGCGGTGCGATATTCCGAGCCGAGCAACGCCGCCTTGGCGATGCGCAGCGATCCGATCACGCCGAAGACGGTCACCGGCAGCCAGATCAGCATCTGCAGCCAGATCGGCGGGCCATAGGCTAGCTGGATCGTGATCGCGAGCCCGACGACGACCGCGCCGAGCACCAGCGTCAGGATCGCCGCTGGCCCGTCACCGACGTTGAAGGTGGTGAAATCGAGACCGCAGACTTTGCAGCGATCGCTGAAGTCGAGCAGCCCCTTGAACAGCCCGGGCGCCCCGCAGCGCGGGCACAGGCCCTTGAGCGCTGCGGCAACGGGCGTCGGCGCCACGGCCTCGGCCCGTTGCTCGGTCACTGGCTCACCCTGCGTGGACCGGTGCGCCCCAGCCGCCCCAGACATAGATCGAGACGAACAGGAACAACCACACGACATCGACGAAGTGCCAATACCAGGCCGCCGCCTCGAAGCCGAAATGCTGCTTGGGGGTGAAATCGCCGCGATAGACGCGGATCTGGCAGACGATCAGGAAGATCGTACCGATCATCACGTGGAAGCCGTGGAAGCCCGTCGCCATGAAGAACGACGCGCCATAGTTGAGCCCCTTGAAGGGGAACGGCGCCTCAGCATATTCGTACGCCTGGATGCAGCTGAAGATCAGGCCGAGCACGATCGTCGCCCACAGGCCCTTCTTGAGGCCGTCGCGGTCGCCGTGGATCAGCGCATGGTGCGCCCAGGTGATCGTCGTGCCGCTGGTCAGCAGGATCAGCGTGTTGAGCAGCGGGAAGCGGAAGGCGTTGATGACCTCGAGCCCCTTCGGCGGCCAGGTGCCCGCGGTGTCGGTGACGACACTGACGGTCTTGGCGACCGAATCGTAGGCGATGTGCGCCGGGAAGAGCGAGAAGTCGAAGAACGCCCAGAACCAGCCGACGAAGAACATCACTTCGGAGGCGATGAACAGGATCATGCCATAGCGCAGATGAAGCTGGACGACCGGCGTATGGTCGCCGGCATGCGCCTCGACGATGACTTGGCGCCACCAGCCATACATGACCGCGAGTACGCCGGCCAATCCGGCATAGAATACCAGACCGCCGCCTGCGGCCGAATGCATCCACATGATCCCGCCCGCCGCCATCACGAGCGCCGCCATCGATCCGGCGAACGGCCAGATGCTCGGCGGCAGTATATGGTAATCGTGGTTCTTCGCACCGGCCATGGGTTTTCCCTCTGCTCTGGTCTTATCTCGTCCCGTAACCCTGCTCTAGCCTTTGGCCTTCGCGGAATCCACCGGGTAAAATGTGTAGCTCAACGTGATCGTCTGGACGTCGCTTGCGTCCGGGTCCTGCAGGATCTTGGGATCGACGAAGAAGATCACCGGCATTCGCGCGGTCTCGCCGGGCTTGAGCGTCTGCTGGGTGAAGCAGAAGCACTGGATCTTGGTGAAATATTTGCCGGCCTGCGACGGCGTGACGTTGAACGTCGCGGTGCCCGTGATCGGCTTGTCCGACATGTTGGTCGCAGTGAAGAACGCCATGTCGCGTGCGCCGATATCGACCGTCTCGGACGGGTTCTCGGGGGCGAACTTCCACGGCATGTGCGGCGCGACATTGGTGTCGAAGTCGATGCGGATCTGCTGGCTGACCGCGCCTGGCGCGCGCAGGGCCCGCTGCGTCGTGCCGTTCAGCCCGGTCGCCTGGCAGAACATCCGATAGAGCGGGATGCTCGCCCAGCCGAGCCCGGTCATGAAACAGATCCCGAGGACGGCGAAGAGCGCGGTGCGAAGCTTGCCGTCGAGTACCATCAGTGCGGCATCCCCGCCTTGATCTTGGCGATGGTGATCGCGAACACGAGCACCACGAACGCGCCGAGGATCACGCCCAGCACCGCAGCGCGCGTGCGCTGCCGCTTGCGGACGAGGTCGGCGTGCGGGACCGAGAGGTCGGGCCGTGGGTCTGGGGTCATGCGGTCAGCCGATCGATGGCGAGAGTGGCGAAGATCGCGAGGATATAGCCGATCGAATAGACGAACAGGAAGCGTTCGGCCTTCATCTCGGGCGGGGTCGCGGCGCGCTGGACGACGACCCAGGCGGTGAGGCCGAGGAAGATCGCCGACGTCACCGCCGCGATGATGCCATAGGTCGCGCCTGCCAGCCCGAGCGCCCAGGGCGACAGCGCCGCGGCTGCCATCAGCACGGCATAGAACAGCATCTGCCAGCGTGTCGTGCGCGCGCTCGCCACGACGGGGAGCATCGGCACGCCGCCCTTGGCGTAATCGTCGCGGATCAGCAGCGCGAGCGCCCAGCTGTGCGGCGGGGTCCACAGGAAGATGATCGCGAACATCAGCAGCGGCAACGTCGAGATGCTGCCGGTCGCCGCGACCCAACCGATCAGCGGCGGGAACGCGCCGGCCGCGCCGCCGATGACGATGTTCTGCGGCGTGCGGCGCTTGAGGCCGACGGTGTAGACCAGAACGTAGAACAGGATCGACGTCGCGAGCAGAGCGGCAGCGACGAGGCCGATCGCCATCCCCATCAGCAGCACCGAAAACACACCGAGCCCGACGCCGAATTGCAGCGCGGTCTCGCGCTCCATCTTGCCGGCGGGGAGCGGCCGGTTGGCGGTGCGCTTCATCAGCGCATCGATGTCCGATTCATACCATTGGTTGAGCGCACCTGCTGCGCCGGCTGCCATGGCGATGCACAGGATCGCGGTGAAGCCGAGCACGAAAGGGAGCTGCACCGGTGCTGCGAGCATCCCGCACAGAGCGGTGAAGACCACCGATCGCATCACGCGCGGCTTGGTCAGCGCGAAGAAATCGCGCCAGTCGGCGGGGAGCGTGGCGGTGGGGGTAAGCGTGGTTACGGTCATTTCACTTCTACCCCCCTCCCGCGTGCGGGAGGGGCTGGGGGTGGGCGCGCGCCCTCAAACAGCGCTGAGTCGGGATGAACGCGTGAGCCCACCCCTACCCCTCCCGCACGCGGGAAGGGAGAAAAAGATCGACCCCCGCCGCACGGGCGGCGAGGGTCGGAAGCTCAGTCGATCCGCGGCAGCGTCTCGAACTGGTGATACGGCGGCGGGCTCGACAGCGTCCATTCGAGCGTCGTCGCGCCGTCGCCCCAGGGGCTGTCGCCAGCGGGCTTGCCCTTGGCGAGCGACCAGATGATGTTGACGAAGAACACGATCATCGACGCCGCCATGATCTTGTAGCCGAGCGTCGCCACCCAGTTCCAATGCGCCAGCGCGTCGGTGTAGTCGGGCACGCGACGCTGCATGTTCTGCAGGCCGAGGAAATGCATCGGGAAGAACAGCACGTTCACGCCGACGAAGAACACGTAATAGTGAATCTGGCCGAGCGTCTCGTTGTACATCTTCCCGGACATTTTCGGGAACCAGTAATAGAAACCGCAGAACAGTGAGAACACCGCACCCAGCGACAGCACGTAGTGGAAATGCGCCACCACGTAATAGCTGTCCTGCATGTAATCATCGATGCCGCCATTGGCGAGCACGACGCCGGTCACGCCGCCGACGGTGAACATGAAGATGAAGCCGATCGCCCACAGCATCGGCGTCTTGAAGGTAAGCGAACCACCCCACATCGTCGCGATCCACGAGAAGATCTTGATGCCGGTCGGCACCGCGATCACCATCGTCGCCGCGGTGAAGTACATCTTGGTGTTCACGCTGAGGCCGGTGGTGAACATGTGGTGCGCCCACACGACGAAGCCGACCACGCCGATCGCGACCATCGCGTACGCCATGCCGAGGTAACCGAAGACGGGCTTCTTCGAGAAGGTCGAGATCACCTGGCTGACGATGCCGAAGCCCGGCAGGATCATGATGTAGACTTCGGGGTGGCCGAAGAACCAGAACAGATGCTGGTACAGGATCGGATCGCCGCCGCCGGCCGGATCGAAGAAGGTCGTGCCGAAGTTACGATCGGTCAGCAGCATGGTGATCGCGGCCGCGAGCACCGGCAGCGCCAGCAGCAGCAGGAAGGCGGTGACGAGCACCGACCACACGAACAGCGGCATCTTGTGCAGCGTCATGCCCGGCGCGCGCATGTTGAAGATCGTCGTGATGAAGTTGATCGCGCCGAGGATCGACGAGGCGCCCGCGAGATGGAGCGAGAGGATCGCCATGTCGGTCGACGGCCCTGGCTCCCCATAGGTCGAGAGCGGCGCATAAAGCGTCCAGCCGTTACCCGCGCCACCGAAGAAGGGCGAGGCGAGCAGCAGCGTGAAGCTAGGGATCAGCAGCCAGAACGAGATATTGTTCATCCGCGGGAAGGCCATGTCGGGCGCGCCGATCATGATCGGCACGAACCAGTTGCCGAAGCCGCCGATCATCGCCGGCATCACCATGAAGAACACCATGATTAGGCCGTGCGCGGTGATCAGCACGTTCCACAGATGGAGCGAGTGATCGAGCCCCTGCTCGCCACCGGGCAGGAAGCTTGCCCAATAGCCGAGATACTGGATGCCGGGCTCAGCGAGCTCGGCGCGCATCAGGCCCGAAATCGCGCCGCCGATGATCCCCGCGGTGATCGCGAAGATCAGGTACAGCGTCCCGATATCCTTGTGGTTGGTCGACATGAACCAGCGCGCGAAGAACGACATCTGGTGATCGTCATGCGCGTGCGCATCCGAGTGCGGATGCGCATCGAACGCGTGGCCGGTAAGAGCGGAGTCGGTCATGGCTTATTGTCCAACTGTGCCGGCGCCGGCGGCATTGGCCGTCGCGCTCGTGTTTCTGACAGGTCCGGTGGCTGCGGCGCCGTCGGCGACGGGGCCGGTGACGTTCGCCGTCACGTCGGCTGCGGGCTCGGCAGTGACGGGCGCTGCTGCCGCACCCGGCATCGTGCCGCCCTTGGCCTTGACCCACTGCGCGTAGACTGCCGGGGTCACCGCCTCGACCGTGATCGGCATATAGCCATGGCGCGCGCCACACAGTTCGGAGCAGACGCCGAAATAGACGCCGGGCTTGTCGATCGTGAAGCTCGTCTCGTTGAGGCGGCCGGGGACGGCGTCGAGCTTGATCCAGAAGGCCGGGATTTCCCAGCTATGGATCACGTCGTTCGACGTGGTGATCAGCCGGATCGGCACGCCGACCGGGAGCACGACGCGATTGTCGGTCGCGAGCAGCCGCGGCCCGTCGATCGCGGTGCGTGCGCGCTCACCCTTGCCGGTCTCGCCGGCTTCCTTGAGCATGTTCGAGGTGATCTCGAACCCGCCATTGTCGGGATATTGATACGACCAATACCATTGGTTGCCGATCGCTTTCAGCGTCACCGCGGTCTTCGGCGCGGGCTTGTACTGCGCCTGCAGCAGCCCGATCGACGGGAGCGCGAGGCCGAGCAGGATCAGCACCGGGAGGCCGGTCCACAGCACTTCGAGGATCGTGTTGTGCGAGGTCTTCGAGGCGACCGGATTGTTGGCCTTGCGATAGCGGATGACGACCCAGATCAGCAGCAGCAGCACGAAGATCGTGATGATCGTGATCGTCGGCACGAGCAGCCAGTTATGGAACCACAAGGCCTGGCGACCATTCGGCGTGACCTGCGGCTGGATCGTGATCAGCCCGTCGACCGGCTGGCCGACCTTGGGGTCGATCGCCATCGCGGGCGCACCATCGACGGCGAGCATCGGATCGGTCGAAACGGCGGCGGGGGCGGCTGCAGGTGCGGCCGGTGTCGTAGCAGGCGCGGCAGCCACGGGCGCGGCTTCGACGGGTTTGGCGACAGGCGCGATCGGGGCCGCTTGCGGGGCGGCGTCGGCCGCTCCGATGCTCAGAATCGCGAGGCTTGCCGCCAGCACGATCGATTTGATCCCGATCCTACGCATCGTCTGCTTCTACCCTCTGCAGCGCCGCTTTTACGGCATTATCAAGGCGGGGATACGCCTCTATACCATGGCCTATAGCAGGCTATGCCTCGGCCTCAACCCGCGGCGATGCCTTTTTTGGCGCAATCGTTGCGTCGGCGGGCGGGCAACCCTAATCAGGCGCCTCTTCGCTTCAGGACGGAACCAGCATGACCGACGCCGATGTTCTCGCCGAATTCCGCGCTGCCGAGGCGTTGCTCGAGGGGCATTTCATCCTGTCGTCGGGGCTGCGCAGCGGCCGTTACCTGCAATGCGCCCGCGTCCTGATGGACCCGGCGCGCGGCGCGCGGCTGGCCGAGGCGCTCGTCGCACGGCTGCCGGCCGAGTTGCGCGCGAGCATTGCCGCGGTGATCTCGCCCGCGATGGGCGGCGTGATCGCTGGGCATGAGATGGGCCGCGCGCTCGGCGTGCCGGCGATGTTCCTCGAACGGCCCGAGGGCGTGTTCGAACTCCGCCGCGGTTTCCGCATCGAACCCGGCACCAAGGTGCTGATGATGGAGGACGTCGTCACCACCGGCCTGTCCTCGCGCGAGGCGATCGCCGCGATCGCGCGCGCCGGCGGCGAGACCGTCGCAGCGGCGGCGCTGGTCGACCGCTCGAGCGGGACCGCCGAGCTCGGCGTGCCGTTCTTCCCGCTGATCCGGCTCGACGTGCCGACCTACGCCGCCGACGCCCTGCCCCCCGAACTCGCAGCGATCCCCGCGATCAAGCCCGGGAGCCGCGCGGCATGAGCCGCGAGCTGCGCCTCGGCGTCAACATCGACCATGTCGCAACGGTGCGGAACGCGCGCGGTGCCGGTTATCCTGATCCGGTGCGCGCTGCCTTGCTTGCCGCCGAAGCCGGTGCCGATGGCATCACCGCGCATCTGCGCGAGGATCGGCGCCACATCACCGACGACGATATCGCCCGGTTGTCCGAGCAACTGACGATCCCGCTCAACCTCGAGATGGCGGCGACCGACGAGATGCTCGCGATTGCGCTGCGCCATCGGCCGCATGCCGCGTGCATCGTGCCCGAAAAGCGCGAGGAAGTGACGACCGAAGGGGGACTCGACGCCGCTGGGCGCTTCGATCGCCTCGAACCGCTGGTTAGCGCGTTGCGTGACGCCGGGATCCGCGTCTCGCTGTTCATCGAACCCGATGCGCGCCAGATCGACGCCGCGATCCGGCTCGGCGCGCCGGTGATCGAGCTGCATACCGGCCGCTATTGCGATCTCGCCGGCGAAGCGCAGACAGCGGAGCTGCGTCGCCTGGCCGATGCCGCAGCGCTTGCGGCGAAGAACGGTATCGAGGTTCATGCTGGGCACGGCCTGACTTACGCCAATGTCGCGCCGATCGCGGCGATCCCGCAGGTGCGCGAATTGAACATCGGGCATTTCCTGGTGGGCGAGGCGCTGTTCGTCGGGCTCGACGAAGCGGTCCGCCAGATGCGCGCGGCGATGGACGCGGCGCGGTGAGGGGCACTTCTTCTTCCCCCCTCCCGCTTGCGGGAGGGGCTGGGGGAGGGCCTGTTCCTACGAGCTCGGCACTCGAGGCACGCCCCTCCCCTAACCCCTCCCGCAAGCGGGAGGGGAATCTGCGATGATCATCGGCATCGGTTCGGACCTGTGCAATATCGAGCGAATCCAGGCCTCGCTCGATCGCTTCGGCGCGCGCTTCGAAAATCGCGTGTTCACCCCGCTCGAACAGGCGAAGGCCGCCCGGCGCCCGTTCACCAAGGCCGGCACGCTCGCCAAGCGCTTTGCCGCCAAGGAAGCTTTTTCAAAAGCCGTCGGTACCGGATTCAAGGCTGGCGTGTTCATGCGGGATATCGGCGTCGTCAACGCGCCCTCGGGTGCGCCGACATTGGCGCTGACCGGCGGGGCAAAGGCGAGGCTTGACGCAATCACGCCCGACGGCCACGTCGCGATGCTACATTTGACGATGACCGACGATCACCCCTGGGCGCAGGCCTTCGTGATCATCGAAGCGGTCATGAAGGACAGCGTATGAGTGAGGATGTGGCCCTGCGCACGCAAGAGACTATGGAGCCCGTCCCGAACGAGCCCGCGACACAGCCCAAAAAGGCGCGGACCGATTGGGCAGGCGAAGTGCGCGGCATCTTCTGGCTGATCCTCGCGGTGCTCGGCTTCCATACCTTCATCGCCAAGCCTTTCTACATCCCGTCGGAATCGATGCTGCCGGGGCTGCTCGTCGGCGATCAACTCGTCGTGAGCAAATTCCCCTACGGCTGGTCGTTCGTCTCGCCGACCTTCCATCTGCTGCCCTTCATCAAGGGCCGCCTGCTCGGCCATCTGCCAGAACGCGGCGACGTCGTGATCGTCACGCCCCCCGGCACCGAGACCGATTATATCAAGCGGTTGATCGGCCTCCCCGGCGACCGGCTCGAAGTGCGCGACGGCACCGTCATCCTCAACGGCGTGCCGGTGAAGCGCGGACCGCTGCATTATGTCGACATCCCCAATTATGGCGGCGTCCAGCTCCCCGCCCCCGAACGCGCGACGTGCGATCTCGGCGACGACGCGCTGCGTACCGGCCCCGATGGCAAGACCGTCTGCCACGTCCCCGTCATCACCGAGACGCTGCCCAATGGGCGGCATTACGACACGGTCGAGCTCGGGCCGTCGATCGGCGACAATTACAAGGAAGTGACGATTCCGGCGGGCCACGTCTTCCTGATGGGCGACAATCGCGATCGCAGCGCCGACAGCCGCTTCAGTCTCGCCGAACAGGGCCTGGGCGGCCCCGTCCCGTGGGAATATCTCGGCGGTCGTGCCGAATTCATCACCTTCTCGAAGACGGGTCTTGGAAGCTGGAACCCGCTGACCTGGGGCCAGTCGTTCCGCGGCGGCCGCGCCGGCACCTCGTTGCACGCGGCGCGGACCCAGTGAGCGACACCCCCGCCCACCCCCCGATCGTCACCGAGCCCGCGCCCAACGAACTGCGCGATCCCTTCGTGCGGCAGGAATTGAAGCGCGCGACGGTGTGGCTCGGCCTGGCCGGCGCGATCGCGCTCGTCGTGTTGCTGGTGCAGCCGCTGCTGATCATCTTCGGCGGGCTGGTCTTCGCTTCGATGCTCGACGGTGGGGTGCGGCTGCTCGGGCGCGTGCTGCCGATCGGGCGGGCGTGGCGGCTGGCGATCGTCGTCATCCTGACCGTGCTGTTCATCGCGGTCGTCTGCTACCTGACCGGCGCCGGGATCACGCAACAGTTCGAGCAACTGCGCACCACGCTGATGACGCAGGCGACCAAGCTGATCGACTGGGCGTCGCAAAAGGGGATCATGCCGGGCAAGGCCGATCTCAACGGCATCATGCAGCAGGCGCTCGGCTCGTTCGGCAAGCTCACCTCGTATCTCGGCATCGCCTTCGGCGCGCTCGCGAGTCTCATCATGGTGCTGGTGATCGGCCTGTTCATCGCGATGGAGCCGCGGCTCTACGAAGGCGGGCTGCAGTGGATGGTGCCGAGCGACCAGCGCAAGCGCTTCTCGGGCACGATCGAGCAGATGGCGACGACGATGCGCCGGCTGCTCGCCGGGCGCCTGTTCGGCATGGCGATCGAGGGCGTGATGACCGGCATCGCGCTCGCCATCGCAGGCGTGCCGATGGCATTGGTGCTCGGCATCATCACCGGCATCCTCGCCTTCGTCCCCAATATCGGCGCGATCACCAGCGGGATCATCATGATCTCGGTCGGCTTCAGCGCGGGGATGAACACGGGGCTCGCCGCGATCGGCATCTATATCTTCATCCAGGGGCTCGACGGTTATGTCGTCATCCCGATGGTAGCCAAGCGCACCGTCGATCTCCCGCCGGCGCTGACGCTGTCGATGCAGATCCTCGCCGGCACGCTGTTCGGCATTATCGGCCTGACGCTCGCCGACCCGATGACCGCGATGATCAAGGTCGCGCTCGAGCGCAGCTCGGAGAAGGAAGCGGACGCCGAGGCATGATCCTCTACGATTATTGGCGCTCCTCGGCGGCGTATCGCGTGCGGATCGCGCTTAATCTCAAGGGCATTGCCTATGAGAGCGTGGCGATCGATCTGGTGCAGGGCGCGCAGCACGCGCCCGAATATGTCGCGCGCAACCCGCAAGGGCTGCTGCCCGCGCTCGACCTCGGCGACACGGTGTTGACGCAGAGCCTCGCGATCATCGCCTATCTCGACGCGACGCATCCAACACCCGCTTTGCTGCCGCACGATCCGGTCGCTCGGGCGCAGGCGATGGCGCAGGCGCTGGTGATCGCCGCCGACATCCATCCGATCGACAATCTGCGTGTGCTCAACCACCTCACCACGCAATTCGGCGCCGATCAGGCTGCGCGCGAAGATTGGTACAGGCATTGGATCGTCGAGGGGCTCAGCGCGCTCGAGACGATGACCGTCGCGCTGCCGGGCCCGTTCCTCGGAGGCGAGGCGCCCAATATCGCCGACATCTGCCTGGTGCCGCAGCTCTACAACGCGCGCCGATTTTCGGTGCCGCTCGACGCCTGGCCGCGCCTGGTCGCCGCCGATACCGCTGCGGCGGAAATTCCGGCGTTCGCCGCCGCGCACCCCGATCTCGTCAAACCCAGCGCGGCCTAAGCCCGCCTCAGCGATCGCGCGTCACGCCACCATCGCGAAACGCCGTTCGAGCACGACCTCGTCGAACAGATCGAGATATGCCGCCGCCGCATCCTCGCCCGGCTGCGGCACGGGCCGCGGGCGCGCGCGGCCGGGGGCGAGCCAATGGTCGAGCGCGGCGACCAATCCGCCCGCATCGCCGGGCGTGACGATCGAACCGAGCGCTGGCCGCGTGACGATCTCGCGCACCGCGACGCTCGAATCGGTGGTGATCACTGGCGTCCCGACCGCGAGCGACTCGCGCAGCACGCCGGGAACGCCCTCGAAATCGGAAACCAATGCGAGCGCCGCCGCACGCGCGATCACCGGCGTCGGATCGGCGACATGCCCCGGAAGGGAGACGCGCCCGCCAAGCCCCAAAGCGGCGATCTGCGCCTCGAGCGCGGCACGCTCGGCACCCTCGCCCAGAATCATCAGCGCGATATCGCGATCGGCAATCCGGTCGAACGCGTCGATCAGCCGGTCCCAGCGCTTTTGTGGCGCGAGTCGTCCGACCCCCAGCAGAAACCGCCCGGCCGGCATCTCGGGCAGCGGGGCGTCGCGCACCGCGCGGACCGGCGGATTGGGAATGACGCTCAACATCGCGCGACTCGCGCCCATTTCGGCGCAGGCTTCGTCGGCCATCGCCGGGCTCATCGCCACCAGCCGATCGACGAAGCTTGGATGACAGCGCAGCCAGCGCCGATACGCCATCGCGAATGCGGGGCCGTGGTCGCGGCGGACCAGCGCGTTCGAGATCTTCGCGACGATCGGCGGGCACGCGCGCCCGAGCCGCATTTTGGTCCAGGCGGCGAGCGCGGAATAATGGTTGCCCGGGCAGAACAGGACGTCTGGCCCGATCTCGTGCGTCAAACTGGCGAGCCCGCCCATCCCGATCATCGATGTCCGCCCGAGCAGCCGCGTCTCGACTCCATCGGGAAGGTCGCGCGCGAGCGGCCCCGCGGCATCGCCGAGCACCAGCGTCACGCGCCGGCCGAGATCGCTCCAGCCGCGCACGAGCCGGAGCAGCGCCTTCTCGACACCGCCGCCCTCAAGCGTCTGAGCGAAGGCGAGAATGTGCGCAGCGGGAGGTCGTGGGCTCAACATGGAGGCATGCTAACGTGCGTTTGTAGCAAAAGTTTCCCAAGCGCGCAGTCCGACCACGATGACCTGCCAGCTTTTTCCGACCGCCCGGCGCGGCCGTGCCGGAAATTGCCGCGCCACACTTCTGCCGTTAAGCCGCGCCAATGGACCGTCTCGACCGGTTTGAACCAGCGGACAAACGCGCCACGTGACACAGATGAAGACCGGCCCCGGGATCGGCGCTGCGACCCCCGGGTCGGGAGCCTATGCCCCCTTGCCCCCCCTGCCGGGATTGACCGGCACCGCTGACCTTGCCGGATTGGAGCCGATGGCGCCGCTCAAGCGCCGCTGGCCGTCCTATCTCGGCGCCGCGGTCACGGTGGTGATGATCGTCTGGCTCGGGCTCAAGCTGCGCGCGCTCGGCGTCGACAGCCTGCTCGCGGCGATGCCGACCAACCCGCTGTTCTACGTCTTCTTCGCTTTGCTCTATATCGCGCCGGTCACCGGCGACTTCATCATCTTTCGGCGGTTGTGGGGAATCCCGGCCGCGGGTTTCGTCGCGCTGACCAAGAAGCGAATCGCCAACGACATCCTCAATTATTCGGGCGAGGCGTATTTCTACGCCTGGGCGCGGCAACGCTCGTCGATGGTCGCAGCGCCGTTCGGCGCGGTGAAGGACGTCAGCATCCTCTCGGCGATCGCCGGCAACATGGTGACGCTGGCGATGATCGCCGTCGCCATGCCGCTCGGCATCGGGCTGCTGACGCCGCACGGGCTGCACAATGCGATCTGGTCGGTCGTCGCGGTGTTCGCGATGTCGCTGCCGTTCCTGATCTTTTCGAAGCGGGTCTTCTCTCTGCCGCGCGCGACCTTGTGGTGGATCTTCGGAATCCACTGCCTGCGGCTGATCGCGGGCTGCGTGCTGATCGCCTTCACCTGGCATTTCGGCCTGCCGACCGTCACGCTCGGCATGTGGCTGCTGCTCTCGGCGGCGCGGATGATCGTCGGGCGCTTGCCGCTCGTGCCGAACAAGGACCTTCTTTTCGCCACCTTCGCCACCCTATTGATCGGGCAGGATGCCGAGCTGTCGGTGCTGATTGCGGTGACGGCGGCGTTGCCCCTGCTCGTCCATGTCGTGCTGGTCGCGATCTTCGGGCTGGTCGGCCTGGTGAGGAAGAATTGAAGATGCGCAAGATTCTGGCTGGGGTGGCAGCGCTGCTCGCGGCGACAGGGCTTCCTGCGGCGGCGCCGGCGGCACAGGTCCTCGGCAGCGATGCCGCGGCGTGCAGCAGCGGCGGCCCGGCGATCCGCGTCAACGTCGATGGGTTGAAGGACCGCACCGGCGAATTGAAGCTCGAACTCTATCCCGCGACCGAGGCCGATTTCCTCAAGGACGATCGCGACCTGATCAAGGAAGGCAAGTTCTTCCGCCGCGTCCGCCTGCCCACGCCGCAGACCGGCCCGATCAGCCTGTGCATCCGCGTGCCGACGCCTGGCCCCTATGCGCTGCTCTTCACGCACAATCGCGACGGCAAGAACAAGTTCAACTTCTGGGCCGACGGCGCGGGCTTTGCCAGCAACGTCAAGCTCGGCCGTACGCGCCCCAAGCTCGACATGGCGCGGATCGAAGTGCCCGAGGGGGTTGTGACGACGACCATTCATGCCCAATATCTGCGTGGGCTCGGTGGTTTCGGCCCGCTCGGGAGCTGATCCTGCGATGCGTATCGTCGACGTCAACGAATTCTACTCGCCGACCGGTGGCGGGGTGCGCACCTATATCGATCGCAAGATGGGGATCATGTCCGACCTCGGGCATGAACTGATCGTGCTCGCGCCCGGCCGCGAAAATGCGGTCGAGGAGCGCCCCGGCGGCGGCAAGGTGATCTGGATCCAGACCGGGCATCTGCCGCTCGACCAGAATTACGGATTGTTCTGGGACGCCGCGCCGATCCTGCGCTGGCTCGACGAACTGCAACCCGACGTCGTCGAGACGTCGTCGCCGTGGCGCCTGCCGTGGGTGATCGGCAAGTGGCAGCCGAAATATGCGGGAGGCGCGGTCAAGGCGTTCTTCATGCACAACGACAATATGGCCGCCTATGCGCTGCGCTGGTTCGAAGGGATGGCGCCGCAGGAGCGGCTCGAACAGGCGTTCGATTGGTACAGCCGCTACATGTCGCGCTTCCTCAAGCATTTCGATGCGGTCGTCACCAACGGCCCGGCGCTCGAAAAGCGGCTCAAGGGCCGCGGGGTGCATATCGACGCGTCGATGCCGCTCGGCATCGAGCGTGGCCATTTCTCGCCCGATCTGCGCGACGACCGGCTGCGCGCGGCGTTGCTCGCGCAGTGCGACCTGCCGCCGAGCGGGCATTTGCTGCTCGGGCTCGGGCGGCATCATCCCGAGAAGCGCTGGCGGCTGGTGATCGACGCGGTCGAGCGCGCCGGATCGGAGCTGCCGGTCGGGCTGATCCTGCTCGGCAACGGCGTCGAAAGCCGTCAGATCGAGGCGCGGATCGCCGGATCGCCGCACATCCGCATGTTCCGCCCGGTCTATGACCGCGAGCGGCTCGCGCGGATCGTCGCGAGCTGCGACGCGCTGATCCATGGGTCCGAGGCCGAGCCGTTCGGACTCGTCGCGTCGGAGGCGATGGCGGGTGGCCTGCCGCTGATCGTGCCCGACACCGGCGGCTGCGCCGAAGTCGCCGATCCCTATGCGTCCGAATTCTACACCGCGCGCGATGCGCAGAGCGCGGCGATGGCGATCCACCGGCTGTTCGCGCGCGACCAGCGCGTGCTGCGCCGCGCGGCGCTCGTCGCCGCGACCAAGGTGCGCAGCGACCGCGACCATGCGATCGACCTGATGGCCTATTATCAGGGTCTGGTCGACGCCAAGCGGGCGCTTCCGCTTCAGCGCAGCGCGTAAACCGCGATCCGGCTGCCGCCGAGCGGCAGATCGGCGCGCTGGCGATAATGGGCGGCGACATAGCGCTCGAACAGCGCGCGCAGCTCGGCGCGCTCACCGCGATAGCGCGCGCCGAGCACGACGACCGCCGGCCGCAGCGCGAGGATCCGTTCGAGCTCGCTCTGTTGGTCCGCGCCGATCGCGCCGCGCTCGCGCGCCTGGCCGATATGGCGCGGGAAGCGGTAGCGCGTCAGCATGCAGCGATCCGCCATCGGATAGAGCATCGGCGATCCCGAGAAGACATAGAGACACCCCGGACCGTGCCCGATCGACCGCGTGATCGCCGCGAATTGCGCGGGTGTCCCGCGCTCGTGCCGCTTGACCAGCAAAACGACCTGCGAGGCGAGCAGGACGACGATCAGCAGCGGCGCACGCACCCGGATCGCACGGTAATGCTGGGCGAAGAACCCCGCCGCGCAGACGCACAGCGGCACCAGCAGCGGCAAGGCATAATGATCGAAATAGCCGCGGAACACCAACACGCCGAGCCCTGCGACGATCGCCCAGCCGAACAGCCAGCGCCGCAGCGGCCACCGCGTGGCTTCGGTGCTCGGGCAGCGCGCGGCGAGGATCGCCATCGCGATCAGCGGTGAAAGGATCAACAGCATCAGTGCGAGATTGCCGAGCTCGTGCGTGATCGGATCGCCACCGCGCGCGCCGATCGAGGCGAAATTGGCATAGACGAAGGCGTCGCCATGCCCGTGCGCCCAGAACCACGCCAGTGCCGCAAGCGTCGGCAGCGCGGCGAGCGCCGCGAGCGGGACCGCCAACAGCGCTACGCGCCACCAGCGCTGGCCGAGCCGCCATTCGCGCCACATCCACCACAGGCCGAAGAACAGCCCTTCGAACACCACGGTATATTTGATCTGCAACGCCAGCCCGACCAGCGCGAGCGCGGCGCACCCCTGCACGAAGCGGCGCCTCGCCTGCGCGGCATCGTCTGGCCGCGGCGCGAGCAGGCTCGCCGCGCTGACCATCAGCAGATTGTAGAAGACCGGGGTCTGCCCGCCCTCGCCTTCGAGCAGATTGAGCCACAGCAGATAGGCGATCGCGGCTGGCAGTGCGCCCTTCGCCCAGCCCGCACGATCCGCCAGCCGCGCGATCAGCGTCGCGGTCGCGGTAACGCTCGCCAGCGCCAGCGCCTGATACGCCCAGATGCCGAGCGGAAGCCCCAGGGCGGCGGCCGGCACATAGAGCAGGAACAGCCCGACCGGCTTACGGTCCCACACATCGACATAGGGGATCGCCCCGTGCGCGATCGCCTGCGCGGTCGCGAAATAGAATTCTTCGTCGACATGGAGGATCGGGTTGCCGAAGGTCAGCGCCCTGACGAGCAAGGCGACCGCGAACAGCATGACCCAGCGCGGCATGGGCATGGCGGACCGGAAGGTGGAAGCGGCAATATCCGGCACGGCCTCGGGCTAACGGGGCATTCGGGCGAAACGAGGGCGCGAATGTTACCGAATGTACAGTCGGAAGCGCGCACTATCGAGCGGCACCGCGCGATACTGCCGCGTTCGCGCCCACTCCTCGAGCCGGGCATCGAGCGCGACATCGCCGCTGCTCCAGCCGCCTTCGCCGCCGACCAGGACCGTCGCGGGCGGCGATCGGTCTACCGCGGCGAGGCGATCCGCCGAGACGAGGTGCATCGCGGCTTCGCGGTCCGCGGGAAGCAAGGCGTGGCTCCGGAAATAGAAGGGACCGGTCGCGAACCGGCGATCGGGCAACGCGTGCGTCGCGCCGAGGAATTGCGGCGAGAGCGTCGCGACGCCATCCCGCACGCCCGCCCGATCGAGCGCAGCCCCGATCGCGCGCGCCTCGCTCAGCGCCGCCGGCAGCGAAGTTGCGCCGCGCGACTGTATCGCCGTGATCAGCGTCGGGGCAAGCCCGGCACCGAGCGTCACTGCGACCAGCGCCCGCATCCAGCGCGCAGGGCGCGCACGCTGCCATTCGAGCGCGAGCAGCACGAACAACGGCGGCAGCGCCGGCAGCAGATATTGCCGCCATGTCGGCAGCGGCAGCAGCGCGGCGACCAGCCCCGCGACCAGCACAAGCTCGAGCACGCCCGGCCGCCACAGCCGCCTGCGGATGACGACCAGCGCCAGCAAGGCCGGCCCCAGTGCGAGGAATTTGAGCGTGTCGACCGCCTTGCCGAGCAGCGAGAGCTTCCACGGCCGATCGGCGTAGAATTCGGCGGGCGCCACCGCCGGAAAGGTGATCGTCCCGAACACGAACGCGTCGGGTGCAAGCGCCCAGCTCCACGCCACCAATCCCACCACCGGCACCGCGCCGAGCACCACCGACAGCGGTTGATGCCGCCGGTCGAACAGCGCGTAGCCGCCATAGGCCGCTGCCGGGAACGCGTAGGACAGCTTCGCCGCCGCCGCCGCCGCAAGCAGCACCCCGACCAACACCGCCGCTGCCCGCGTCGCCCCGCCCCGTTGCGCGCGCACGATCGGGATCAGCGCCGCGGCGAGCAAGGCCGCTGGCAGCGCATCGTTGCGCGCGGTCGAGATGCTGAACAACAGTATGTCGCACGCGCCGAGCAACGCTGCCGCTGCCAGCGCGGCGCCTGCCCCCACCCCCGCCTCACGCGCCGCGCGCCAGACGCAGCCGAGGATGCAAACACCGAGCAGCGCATTGGTCAGCCGCAGCGCGAGCCAGGCATGCCATCCCGCCGCCCAGGCGATCGGCGCGAAGAGCAGCGGCTGGAGCGGCGTCTGGAGATAGGGATAGTCGCGATACGGCAGATCACCGTGCGCGCTGAGCATAGCGGCGGCGACATATTGGCTTTCGTCATGGTCGATCGGGTGAAGCAGCGCGAGCGCGACGAACACCATCAGCGCGGCCGCCAGCCAGCGCCACGGCAGTGCCATCGGTTCTGTCATGGAGCCCCCCATCGGCGCGGCATACGCCGCGGGATAGCCGCTGTCACGAACGCGCCATATCCCGGTGGCAGGGGATCGCTACCTTTTGGAGACCCGCGCATGACCATCCGTATCGACCGTCGCTCCTTCCTGCTGACCGGCTCGCTCGGGATCGGCGCCTTTGCCGTGCCGGGCTTCGCGCAGACGCCGTCGGTCGCCTCGGCGCGTGGCTTCACCCATGCCGTCGCAAGCGGCGAACCGGGCGCGGATTCGATGCTGCTGTGGACGCGCTATGTCCCCGCTGCCGGCGACACCGCCGAGGTCCGCGTCGAACTGTCCGAAACGCCCGATTTCGCACGCGTCGCAGCGGGCGGATCGCAGATCACGGGCGTGTGGCGCGATTTCACCGCCAAGATCACGGTCGACGGATTGAAGCCCGGAACGCGCTACCACTACCGCTTCGTCGCCCCCGACGGCAGCTTTTCGCCCGTCGGCACGACGCGCACGCTCCCGGTCGGCCCGGTCGATCGCTTCCGCACCGCGACCTTCTCCTGCTCGAACCTGCCCTATGGCTTTTTCAACGCTTATGCGCACGCCGCCGCACGTGACGACATCGACCTCGCAATCCATCTCGGCGACTATTTCTACGAATATCGCACGGGCGACTATCCCGCGCTCAAGGACCAGGTCGCCGGACGCGTGCCCCTGCCCGCGACCGAATTGCTCCACCTCGCCGACTATCGCATCCGCTATGCCAGCTATCGCAGCGACCCGGCGCTGCAGGCGCTCCACCAGAAGCTGCCGATGATCGTGCAATGGGACGACCACGAATCGGCCAATGACAGCTGGGAAGGCGGCGCCGAGAACCACCAGGCCGACGAAGGCGACTGGAATGCGCGCCGTGCCGCGTCGATCCAGGCGTATCGCGAATGGATGCCGGTCTCGGACGAGCCGTGGAAGGCATATGAGATCGGCACGCTCGCCACGCTGTTCCGCACCGAGACGCGCCTCCTCGCGCGCACCAAGCAGCCCGATGTCGCGCCGCTGTTCAAGGAAGCCGATCCCACCGCCGCGCTGAAGGCGTTCCGCAACGGCGCCTGGATGGATCCGGCGGTGACGATGATGGGCAGCCAGCAGGAAAGCTGGCTCAGCCATGCGATGGCGCAATCGGTCCGCACCGGTCAGCGCTGGCAGGTGGTCGGCTTCGGCACGATCATGGGCGAGACGATGATGCCGCAGGACGCGCTGAGCTGGGTCGCGCCCGATGCCCCCGCGCGGGCGAAGAACTACATCCTCGCCGGCGTCGCCGCCGCCAAGGCGGGCCTGCCGTTCAACTACGACAATTGGGGCGGCTATCCCGCGGCGCGGGCGCGCTTCCTCAAGGGCGCGCAGGCACTCGGCGCGAATTTGATCGTGCTGTCGGGCGACAGCCACAATGCCTGGGCGTACGATCTCGGGCAGGACGGCAAGGCCGCCGGCGTCGAATTCGCCGGCCACGCGGTCAGCTCGCCCGGCTACGAAGCCGCAACACGCACCGATCCCAAGGTGATCGCGGCGACCTTGGTCCGCGCCAATCCCGAGCTCAAATGGTGCGACACCTCGCGCCGCGGCTATATGGCGATGACGCTGACGCCGGCCAAGGCGAGCAACGACTGGATCATGGTGGAGACGATCAAGGCGGCGAACACCACCGCCAGCGTCGGACACACCGCGACGATCGAACGCGGCCGCAACACGATGGCATAAGCCGTCGCTCGGGGCGGATGCGTATTGCCGACCCGGCCCTGCTGCGGCACACCCGCAGCAGGGCAACGGGGAGCCGGCATTTTGCGCGTGACGATCAAGGACGTATCGCGAGTCTCGGGGGTGTCGATCAAGACCGTCTCGCGCGTCCTCAACAAGGAGCGCTATGTCGGGACCGAGACGCGCGCCAAGGTCGAGGCCGCGGTCGCCGAGCTCAACTTCCGCCCGAGCACCGCGGCGCGCTCGCTCGCGGGCAAGCGCAGCTTCCAGATTGCGCTGATCTGCGACAATCCGAGCCCCTATTACGTCTATGAGATGCAGTCGGGGATCCGCGACCGCTGCGCACAGGACGGGGTGCGGATGATCGCGCAACCCTATGACCGCAATGCCGCCACGCTGCTCGACGATATCGAGAATCTGGTCGATGCGACGCATGTCGATGGGCTGATCCTGACCCCGCCGGTGTCGGACCATCCGCAGGTGCTCGAATTGCTCGAACGGCGCGGCGTGCGCTTCGTCCGCGTCTCGCCGGGCAGTGCGGTCGATCTGGCGAGCTCGACCTTTATCGACAATGAGCGCGCGGCGCGGGTGATGACAACGCATCTGCTCGAGCTCGGCCATCGCCGGATCGGCTTCATCGCCGGGCATCCGAGCTATGCGACCAGCGGGCAGCGGATGCGCGGCTATGCGCGCGCGCTCGGGCAGGAGGGGTTGCCGCTCGATCCGATCCTGGTGCGCGAGGGCAGCTATGACTTCGCCTCGGGCGCGCAGGCGGCGGAGGAATTGCTCGCGCTCGCCGTGCCGCCGACCGCGATCTTCGCATCGAGCGACGATATGGCGGCGGGCGTGCTGACCGTCGCGCATCGCCGCGGGCTGACGGTGCCGGGGCAATTGTCGGTCGCCGGGTTCGACGATACCACGCTGGCGGGCTTCGTCTGGCCGCCGCTCACCACGATCCGGCAGCCGACGCGCGAGATGGCGTATCAGGCGGCCGATCTGCTGCTCAGCCCCGCCGACGCGCCGATCGAGCGGCGCGAAGTGGCGTTCGAACTGATCGTGCGCGAATCGACCGGGCCGGTCGGCGCGTAGCCGCTCCTCTCTCTGGAAGGGAGGGGTCGGAGGATAGCCGCTCCCCTCCCTGGAAGGGAGGGGCTGGGGGTGGGTCGGTCTGGGGCGGGCGTGACGTTCCCATTGCGAGCAACCCACCCCTCGATCCCCTCCCTTCCAGGGAGGGGAGGCGCCGTCAGCCGATCAGCAGAAGGGCTGCCGCCAGCGCCAGGCCGAACGCCACCAGCGTCGCGATCAGGATCACCAGCAGCGGCTTGGGGCCCGCCTCGAGCAATTGCGCGAGCGGCGAGCGGATCGCAGTCGCGGTCACCGCGGTCGCGAGCATCGCCGCGGCGGCCTTCTCGGCACCGCTCGCGACGATCGGCGGGATCACGCCGAACGAGTTGATCCCCGCGAGCACGAAGAAGCCGATCACGAACCACGGCACGCCCGGCCCCTTCGCGGCGCCCTCGCCCCCGCCGCCCCAACGCGCGAGGCCCATCGCCACGACCGCGAGCACCGGCGCGAGCAGCGCCACGCGCGTCAGCTTGACGATCGCGGCGATCCCGCCCGCGCCGTCCGAATAGGAATAGCCCGCGCCGAGCGCCTGCGCGACGTCGTGGATCGCCGCGCCGAGCAGGAAGCCGGCCTTGAGATCGCTCATGTGGAACGCGTGCGCGACGAGCGGATAGAGCATCATCGCGCTCGCGCTCATCGCCGAGATGCCGACCAGCACCAGCGTCAGTTGCGCCTGCGTCGTGCGCTTCTCGCCGAGCGTCGTCGCCAGCGCCATCGCCGCGCTCGCGCCGCAGATCGCGACCGATCCGCCCGCCAGGATACCGAACGCCGTATCGAAGCCGAAGCGCCGCGCGGCGAGGATCCCCGCCCCCATCGTCAGCGCGACGATCAGCACGACGCACAGCAACGCGACCGGCCCCAGCGCGACGATCTGCCCGAAGGTGATCCGCACCCCGACGAGCACGATCCCCCAGCGCAACAGCGAGCGCGAGGCGAAGGCAAGCCCCGGCGTCAACCGCGTGTCGGCGCTGAGAAAATTGAGCGCAAGGCCGATCAGCAGCGCCATCAGCGTCAGCGGCACGCCGTAATGATCCGACAGGAACCCAGCGGCGAGCGTGCCCATCGCCACCACCACAAGCCCGGGGACATAGCCGCGCCACTCATGCTTGGGCGCTGCTTCGATATCGCCATACAGGTCGCCATAGAGATCGGCAGCCATCGGGAGCGGACGTTTCGGGTATTTGCTCGCCATTCTTCCCATCCGTCATGCCGGACTTGTTCCGGCATCCACCGTGCCGCACACCGCGCCTGCGAGTATTTGCGGCGCGGTGGACCCCGGCACAAGGCCGGGGTGACGGAGCGTGGGGTCTAGCGCAAGCGCCCTCGATCTGACAACGCTGTCGCACAAAAATGACGGGAGTGGATGGCAATGGCAATCAGGGGGGCAATCAAGGGGCCAATCAGGGGCGGCGCAGCACGCTGGATCATCGTCGCGATGGTGTTCGTCGCGGTGATGCTCAATTATGTCGATCGGCAGATTCTCGCGCTGCTGAAACCGACGCTCGAGGCGCAGTTCCAATGGTCCGATCAGGACTATGCCAATATGGGCACCGCCTTTCAGATCGCGACCGCCTTCGCCTTTCTCGGCACGGGCTGGTTCCTCGACCGCGTCGGCTTGCGGCTCGGTTTCGCGCTCGGCGTGCTGATCTGGAGCCTCGCCGGCATGGCGCATGCCTTTGCCACCTCGGTCCCCGCCTTCTTCGCCGCGCGCATCGTGCTGGGGATCGCCGAATCGGTCGGCACGCCGGCGGCGGTCAAATCGGCGGCGACCTATTTCAACCACAAGGACCGCCAGATCGCGCTCGGCATCGGCAATACCGCGCCCAATATCGGCGCGATCGTCACGCCACTGTTCATTCCCGCGCTGGCGGTGGCGTTCGGCTGGCAGGCGGCGTTCCTGCTTGCGGGCGGGCTGGGCGTCGTCTGGGTCGTCGTGTGGTTCGCGATCCGCATCAAGCCGGTCGCGCTCGACGCGGTCGCGCCGGCGCCGGTGCCGTGGCTCAGCGTGCTGCGCAGCCGCGAGACCGCCGCGATCGCAATCGCCAAGGTGCTGTCGGATCAAGTGTGGTTCTTCATGCTGCTGTGGCTGCCCGATCTGTTCCACCGGCTGTTCGGGCTGCCGCAGGGTACGCTCGGGCTGCCGGTGGCTTTGGTCTATGTGCTCGCGGCGTGTGGCGCTTTGACCGGCGGCTTCCTGCCATCGCGGCTGATGGCGATGGGGTGGAGCGTCAACCGCGCTCGGAAGACCGCGATGCTGGGCTATGCCTTGCTCGTCCTGCCGGTGGTGTTCGTCCAATCGGTGTCGAGCCCGTGGAGCGCGGCGTTTCTGCTCGGCCTCGTGCTGTTCGCGCATCAGGGCTTCTCGACCAACGTGTTCGGCGTGACGACCGACATCACCCCGGCGCGCTCGGTCGGCTCGCGCATCGGGATCGCGGCGTTCTGCGGCAATCTCTGTTCGATCGGGATGATCCAGTTCCAGGCCTATGCGCTCGCACACGGCTGGGGCTACGCGCCCGCGCTGACGATCTGTGCGGGGTCGTATCTGGCGGCGCTGCTGGCGATCCACCTGCTGATCCCGGTGATCGTGCCGATCGATGAAAGCGAGCGCGGCGACGGAATGGTGGCCGCACATTAAATCCTCCCTCGCGAAGCGGGGGAGGGGGACCACCAGCCTTCTTCAGGCTGGTGGTGGAGGGGGCGCCGCTGCAAGCGCTACCGCCCGCGGAGAGCCCCCCTCCGTCAGCCTTCGGCTGCCACCTCCCCCGGTTCCCGGGGGAGGATTATAGGATCAGAACGTCACGCGTCCGGTCACGCCGAAGTAGCGATCTGCATCGCGCGGGATCTGGTAGCGATAGGCTTGGCCCGGCCCGCCATTAATGATCGACGCGGCGAAGCTCTGGTCGAACAGGTTCCGCACCTGGAAGGTCAGCTTGTAATGCTCGTCCTTGCTGACGAGCCCCGCCGACAGATTGACCAGGCCATAGGCCCCGATCGTCCCGAGCCGCCGCTGCACCGCATCGGCCGAGAACAACCCCAGTTGGCTGCTCTGGTACGACCCCTGCGCGCCCAGCAGGACATCGGCGAACCCGCCGGTGCGGACGCGGTAATCGACGCCGAGATTGCCCTTCCACTTCGGCGCGAAGCCGAGCGGCGTTCCCGACGGCACGACCGCCGCACCGAGCGGCGCCTTGAACGCATCGACATGCGCATCGGTATACGCGACGCCGCCGGTCAGGTTGAGATCGCGGACCGGACGGAAGGTCGTGTCGAGCTCGACGCCGCGCGTCGAGACGTCACCGGCATTGGTGAAGCGCGTGACGACCACGCCCGCCACCAGATCGGGATTGTTCGCCTGGAAATTGTGATATTTCGCGTAATACGCCGCGAGGTTGAGCGTAAGCTTGCCCCCGAAGAAAGTGTTCTTGAGCCCGAGCTCGTACGAATCCGACGTCTCGGGCGCGATCGCGTTGGTGCCCGTCGCGGTCAAATTGTAGAAGACGTTGAACGCCGGCCCCTTATAGCCGCGCGCATAGGTCGCATACGCGGTCGATCCGCGCGAAATGTCGAACTGGACGCCGGCCTTGCCTGACAGATTCTCGTTAGTCGCCTTGGCGGTGAAGGGCACGCCGTTCGACACGCCGCCGCCCAGACCGTTATTGTAGACGCCTGCATCGAAATTGCCGTTGATGCCCGGCCCGGCGAGCGTCGTGCGGCGGATGTGGAACACGTCGAGCTGATCGACGGTGTAGCGCAAGCCGCCGATCACACGGAAGCGCGACGCGATATTGATCGTCCCCTGCCCGAACAAAGCGAAATTCTTGAACACCGATCCGAAATCGGCGGTGCCGGTCGGGAAGGTCGAGGGCGCGGCGAGCGCGCTCGAGCACGGCGTCAGCGCGGTCGGCGCAGGGCTCGCCGCCGCATTGCAGACCTGATCGTTGCGCGTGAAGATCCGTTCGCTCTCGGCACGCGAATAATAGGCACCCAGCACATAGGTAAGGAACTGGTTGCCCGGCGAGGTCAGCCGCAATTCCTGGCTGAAGGTGTTGCCGGTCTGCGGCCCGAAATCGTGGAGCTGGTTGAAGCCGATATAGGCGGCGGGTAGGAAATCGCCGTCGCGAATCTCGGTATTCTTGTAATTGCGATACGCGGTGATCGAGGTGACGGTCTGCGTCCCCGCCTGGATATCGGCCTGGAGCGAGAAGCCGTAGCCGGTCTCGGTCGTGCGCGTGACGAGGTTCTGCGCGAGCTCGCGCGTGTTGGTGCCGCGCGGCGTCGGCAGCCCCGCGGTCGAGGCGTTGGTGGTGACGGCACCGGTCGCGGTGTTGATCGGCCCGGTGGCGATCACCTCGCCGCAGCAATCGTCGTCGTTGTGATGATAATCGGCGATGAAGGCGAGCTTCACGTTCGGCCCGGCATCGGCGTCGACCTGCAGGCGGCCGCCATAATGTTCCCAGCCATTGACCAGCTTGCCCGTCGTCGTGTTGCGGATGTTGCCGTCATAATTGGTGTAGAAACCGGTCAGGCGCGAGCGCAGCCCCTCGGCGAGCGGCACGTTGAGCACTGCGCGACCGCGATATTCGCTGTCGGTGAAGAAGCCCGCCTCGACATAGCCACCAAAGGTGCTGGTCGGCTTCTTCGAGATGATGTTGATCACGCCGGCCGATGCGTTCTTGCCGAACAAAGTGCCCTGCGGCCCGCGCAGCACTTCGAGCTGATCGATGTCGACCAGATCGCCGAACGCCTCGCCCGCGCGCGCGAACACGACGCCATCGACGACGGTCGAGATCGACGGCTCGCCCGCGATCGAGAAGGTCGAGGTGCCGACGCCGCGGAGGAACAGCGACTGGTTGAGCGTCGTCCCCGATTTGAGGAAGTTGAGCGACGGCACGAGATATTGCGCGCCCTCGAGGCTGGTCTTGCCCTGCGTGGCGAGCGCATCGCCCGACACGACCGTCACCGCGACCGGCACGTCCTGCAGCCGCTCGGAGCGCTTCTGCGCGGTGACGATGATGTCACCCGGCGGAGCGTCCTCGGAAGCAGCGGGTTCGGCCTGTGCGGCCGCGGGCACGGCTGGTGCGGTCTGGGCGAAGGCGGGCGTCGCGGAAAGCAGCGCCAGCGTGGCCGCCCCCGTCAGATACAGTGCTTTCATCAGTCATCCCCTTTGTTGATATCCCATCGTTGCGATGGGTATTATCGTAACAGCATTTCTGACAGCGTGATCATGCTTGCCAGCGGTAAAGCTTTGCTTCGCGTCAGACTCCCAGCTCGGCCATTTCGACGACGCGATGCTCGCGCGCGCTGATCTCGGCCGCGGTGCCGATCGCGACCGCCATCATCCCATCGCGCGCGGTCACGTCGACCGGCCCTGCCCCACGCACCGCTGCGTTGAAGCGCTGATGCTCATAATAGGTCGATCCGTGATGGCTGCCCGCGTTGAGCGCGGTTTCGTCGGTATGGACGACGCGGCGCGTCGCCTGCTTGGGATTGCGGAAGCCGACCCGGGGGGAATGGATCAGCGCCCCCTCGGGGATCAGCACGTCGAGCCGAGCGTCGCTGCCGACCGCGGTGATCTCTTCCTGATTCTCCGCCCCATCGGCGAACATCGACAGATCGAGCATCGCGCGCACGCCATTGGCGAAATCAACGGTGGTGTAGCTGTTGTCGATGATGTCGGGCCGCTCGCCGCCATAGCTTTCGTCGAGATGGTTCACGTCCATCGCGCCCGAGCAATAGACACGCACCGCCTCGCTCTGCGTGATCAGCCGCATCAGGTCGAAGAAGTGGCAGCATTTCTCGACCATCGTCCCGCCGGTGTTGCGGTTGAAGCGGTTCCAGTCGGCGACCTTGACCAGGAACGGAAAGCGATGCTCGCGGATCGACAGCATCTGCAGCCGGCCGATCTTGCCGCCATGGATATCGGCGATGAACTCGGCCGCGGGCGGCATGTAGCGATATTCCATCGCGGTCCAGAACACGCGGTCGGTCTGCGCGACGCGATCGACGATCCAGCGGCAATCATCGAGCGTCGTCGCGAGCGGTTTCTCGCACAGGATGTGAAGGCCCGCATCGAACAACGGCTCGAGCACCGAGCGATGCGTGAAATTAGGGCTGGCGACGATCACCGCGTCGCACAGCCCGCTGCTGGCGAGCGCCTCGACCGACTCGAACGCGGTCGCCTGCGCGGCCTTGTCGCCGAGCGCATCCTTCGCCCAGCCGAGCGACCCCGCCGCCGGATCGGCAAGCGCGGTCACCACCGCACCCGGCGTGATGGCGAGGTTGGTGATGTGCTCGACGCCCATCATCCCCGTCCCGACCAGGCCATATCGCACTTGCTCTACCACGGGATTCGCCTCATATGACAACGATGTCTGAAATCACACTTACACCCGAAATGCGTCCACTCGGCAAGAGCGGAATCATGGTCTCGCCGATTGCCTGGGGGATGTGGCGTTTCGCCGGCGTCACGCCGGCCGAGGGCAGCGCGCTGATCGCGGCGGCGTTTGCCGCTGGTGTCACGCTGTTCGACACCGCCGACATCTATGGCTTTAACGGCAGCGGCGGGTTCGGCGATGCCGAGTCGCTGCTCGGGCAGATCTTCACTGCGACGCCGGGGATGCGCGACCGGATGGTGCTTGCGACCAAGGGCGGCATCACCCCGCCGGTGCCGTATGATTCGGGCCGCGACTATCTGATGGGCGCGCTCGAATCGTCGCTCAAGCGGCTGCAGGTCGAACAGGTCGATCTGTACCAGATCCACCGCCCCGACATCCTCGCGCATCCGCAGGAAGTCGCGCGCACGCTCGAGGAAATGGTCACCAGCGGCAAGGTCCGCGCAGTCGGCGTGTCGAACTATACGATCGCACAGACGCAGGCGCTGGCAGCGCTGCTGACGATCCCGCTCGCGACCGTCCAGCCCGAATTCTCGCCGCTCGAACTCGAGCCGATCACCAACGGCCTGCTCGATCTCGCGATGGAACGCGACGTGGCCGTGCTCGCCTGGTCGCCGCTCGGCGGCGGTCGGCTCGGCGCGCCCGAAGATGCCCGCTCGACCGCGGTCGCAGCGGCGCTCGACGTCGTTGCCAACGCGGCGGGCGTATCGCGCGCGGCGGCGACCTATGCCTGGATCATGGCGCATCCGGCGCGCGTGATCCCGATCGTCGGCACGCAGAATGTCGCGCGGATCGGCGAGATCGCCGACGTCTACAAGGTCAAGTTCACCCGCCAGACGTGGTACGACGTGCTCGTCGCCGCGCGCGGGGAGAAGCTGCCATGACCGCGCTTCCCCCGTGCGAGATCAGCTGGTTCTCGGCGTTGTGCGACGATGATTACGAGTTTCTCGGCGTGCCCGATGCCAAGCTCAAGTCGAGCTGGGAGCATTGCCGCGACATCGTGCTGCAGGCCGAGAGCGGCGGGTTCGACAATATCCTGCTCCCCTCGGGCTATCAGCTCGGCATCGACACCACCGCCTTTGCCGCGGCGATCGCGCCAATGCTCAAGCGGATGGCGTTGCTGATGGCGGTGCGCATCGGCGAGACCTGGCCGCCGCAGCTCGCGCGCCAGATCGCGACGATCGATCGGCTGCTCGGTGGGCGGCTCACCGTCAACATCATCTCGTCGGACATGCCCGGTGAGACGCTAGGTTCGGCGCCGCGCTATGCGCGCACCGTCGAGGCGATGCAGATCCTCAAGACGCTGCTCAACGGCGAGCCGCTCGACCATGACGGCGAGTTCTGGAAGCTCAAGATCGATCCGCCGCGCGTCGGCACCGTCTCGGGCAAGGCGCCGTTGCTCTATTTCGGCGGGCTCTCGCCCGACGCGCGCGAGGCCGCGGCCAAGGGCTGCGACGTGTTCCTGATGTGGCCCGACAAGCAGGAGGTCGTCGCCGGGATCATCGCCGACATGACCGCGCGCGCCGCTGCGCATGGCCGCACGCTGAAATTCGGCTACCGCGCGCATGTCATCGTGCGCGACAGCGAAGCCGAGGCACGCACTGCCGCCACGCGGCTGCTGTCGAAGCTCGACGCTGCCGAGGGCGCCGCGATCCGCGCGAAATCGCTCGATTCGACCTCGGTTGGCGTCGCCGCGCAGGCCGCTTTGCGCGAGGGCGCATCGGACGATGGCTATGCCGAGGCCAATCTGTGGACCGGCGTCGGGCGCGCGCGCTCGGGCTGTGGTGCGGCGATCGTCGGCGATCCCGACCAGGTGCTCGCCAAGCTCAACGCCTATCGCGAGATGGGGATCGAGGCGTTCATCCTCTCGGGCTATCCGCACGCTGCCGAAGCCGATTTGTTCGCACGCCACGTGCTGCCGCATATCGAGCATGGGGCGTTGGCGCGCTGACCGCAGCGTCGCGCGGCTGATCGAGCGCATCGGGTTCGCGCAGAGGCGCGGAGGCGCAGAGGTGTTGCGCGCGAAGCGTGTGGAAGCGACTCTCAGCACGCTCGAGAAAGAGGGGGGCAGGCTGCCTTCGGCAACCCTCCCTCTCTGCGCCTCTGCGCCTCTGCGCGAACCCAATCCACCGCCTACCAAACGCACCCAGCGGGTTTAGACAGCAACCCTCCGCCCGCCCGCCGCACTCTCCCGCGCAAGCGCGATCAAGCGCATCACGGTTAGCGCTTCCCCGGCTGGCACCGGCGCCGCAGCGCCGGTCGTGATCGCCGCCACGACCCCTTCGTAATAGCCCCGCCAATCCCCGCGTTCGCTCGGCACCGCCCGAGCGACGCCGTCGGCATCGGTCAGCGTGCCATAGGCCTCGGGCGCATCTTCACCGAAGCCCGGCGTCGTCGGCGGCAGCCCTGCCCGCAACACCGCTTCCTGCGGGTCGATGCCATATTTGACGAAGCTCCCGCCCGTCCCGTGCAGCGCAAAGCGCGGGCGCGGTGCCGCGAGCAGGGTGGCGGCCGACACGATCACCCGGCGCGTGCCATAGTGGAGCGTCAGCTCGAAATAATCCTCGGTCGTCGCCGCCGCGCGCTGTGTCGCGAGGTCCGCCGTCAGCGCCTCGGGCATCCCGAACAATTGCAGCGCCTGGTCGAGCAGATGCGGGCCGAGATCGTTGAGCAGCCCCGCCCCCGCGGTCTCGCGCCACCCGGGCTTGATCGCCGGACGGAACCGGTCCCAGCGCAACTCGGCGAGCGCGATCTCGCCGAGCGTCCCGGCGTCGACCAGCGCGCGTGCCGTCAGGAAATCGGCATCCCAGCGGCGATTGTGGAACGCCGAGAGCATCAGCCCCTTCGCCTCGGCGAGCGCGATCAGCGCCGCGCCATCGGCGGGATCGGTGACGAACGGCTTGTCGATCACGACCGGCTTCCCCGCCTCGAGCGCCGCCTTGGCGAGCGGGGCGTGGAGATGGTCGGGGGTGGCGATCACCACCAGCCCGATCTCCGGATCGCCGAACAGCGCCCCCGCATCCGCCACCGCCTTAGCCTCGGGCCAGTCGCGCGCCACCGCATCGGCGCGCGACGTCACCACGCTGGCCAGCCGCAACCCCGGCACCGCGCCGATCAGCGGCGCATGGAAGGAGGCTCCGGCAAGCCCGTACCCGATCAGTCCGACATCTATCATCGGCGCACCCTAGCCGAGCCCTTGCGTCCGTGCCCAGGCCAGAAACAGGTCGGGCCACGCCTCGGCGGGCTTGCCCATGGCGCTGCGCAGCCCGAAGCCGTGGCCACCGCTGGTGAAGAGGTGCGTTTCGACCGGCACCTTCGCGGCCTTGCACGCGGCGCGGAATTCGATCGTATTCTCGACATCGACCGTCGCGTCATCCTCGGCATGGACGAGGAAACAGGGCGGTGTCTTGCCCGTGACGTTCAGCGCAGTGGAATGCGCCGCGGCAAGCGCCACGCTCGCCCCGCGCCCGATCAGCAGATCGCGCGATCCGGGGTGCGCAAGCTTGGGCGTCATCGACTGGACGGCATAGATCAACGCCGCCACGTCGGGCCGGCTGGCGAGTCTGTCGGCCGCGTCCACGGCGGTATAGACCGGCACATCGAAGCGTGTCGCAAGATCGCCGCAGACATGCCCGCCCGCCGAGAACCCCATCGCTGCGACGCGTTCGGGGTAAATGCCATAATCGCGCGCACGCGACCGGATCACGCGCATCGCCCGCTGCGCGTCGGCGAGCGCGACGTCGGGCCCTGCCGCCCAGCCCTCCCCTGGCAAACGATAGAAGAGCACGAACACGGTAAATCCCCGCGCCGCCAGCCAGCGCCCGAGCTCATAGCCCTCCTTGTCGATCACCACCCGCGCATAGCCGCCGCCCGGCGCGACCAGCACCGCGGACCCGTTGGCGATGCGCGGCCGGAAGACGACGAGCCGCGGGCGGCTGATGCCGGTCACCGCGCGATCGGTCAGCGCCGTCTCGGTGCTGCGCTCGACGACCGTCTCGACCAACGCGCGCGCCGGGGCACCGGGCGCGCCGTGCGCGCCGTGCGGCCACAGGTCGATCGTCTCGTCGGGCTCGGGCAATCCCGCAACCGGCACCGCCCCGACAATGTGCGGCGGCACGGTCTGCGCGGCGGCGACGCCCGCAAGCCCGCTCGCCAAAGTCCCGAGGATCGCGCTGCGACGGTCGAGCATCATGCGGCTCCTGAAACAGAAGCGGACGATGCCGGGGTCGGCACCGTCCGCAAGGGGAGGAGAAAAACGTTCGGGCGTCAGAGCTTCATGCGTGCGCCGACGAGGATGGTGCGCCCGAAATGGTTGTTCTCGTAATTCCGGTTGGCGTCGAGATCGGTGTAGCGATAGCGATAGGTGTCGGTGAGGTTGGTCCCCTCGAGCGAGACTTCGAGCCATTTGGTGAGGCGATAGCGCACCGACGCATCGAAGTTGGTCGTCGCGGTATAGCCTTCGAAGACGTTCCCCGTGCCGCTGTTCTGGTCGACATACGGCCCGCGATAGCTGATCGACCCACGCGCGCTGAACTTGGCGTCCTCATAATACAGCGTGCCGTTGAACGCCTTTTTCGACAGGCCGAACAGCGTCGAGGTGCGCTGCACCGCCGCCGGCGCGACCAGCCGGCAGGTGAACTGCGTCGCGCACACCAAAGTCGATGGCCCGACCACGCCATAGCTTGCCGTGCTGTCGATGAAGGTCGCGTTGGCGATCCCGCCGAAATTCTTGAGGAAGCCCGGCAGGAACTTGAACGGCGCCTGCACCGACAGCTCGATCCCCTTGAGCGATGCGCCGGTCCCGTTGACCGTGGTGGCGATGGTGTAGAGTTGGGTGGGATCGAAATTGATGAAGGCCGGCGAGCTCGGCGGAAGCACGGCCTTTGTCAGCCCGGCGTCGGCGAGCGTTCCCGTGATCGTGCTCGACACCGGGAAGCTGTCGATCGACTTTTTGAACAGCGCGATCGAGGCGATCGACTGCGGCGCGAAATACCATTCGAGCGCGAGATCATAGGCGGTCGCGCGGAACGGATCGAGGAACGGGTTGCCGTTGGTGATCCTGAAGTTGAACCCGTCGACCGATCCGCCCGGCGTCAGATTGCCGAGCGACGGGCGCGTCATCACCTTGGCGACGGCACCGCGGACGATGATATTCTCTGTCGGGTAGAGCGCGACGTTGAGCGACGGCAGCCAATCATCATAGTCGCGCTTGACCGTCGCCGCGACGCCGCTGACCAGTCCGGTCGAGACCTGATCGGTCCGCACATAGCGCACGCCCGCATTGAAGGCGTAGCGCAGGCCGAACAGCTCGCCCTTGGTGTCGAATTCGAGATAGGCGCCCTTGACCTCTTCCGACACGCTGCGCGTGTTGCCGGGATCGACCACCAGCGCGCGATTGTAGAGATTGGTATAGGCGGCCGCCGCGGGAATGTTGGCGATGGCATATTGCGTCGTGGTCCCGGCGGGCTGCCCCGCGGAGCCAAGGCTGACGATATCCGCCAGCGCCGAGGTCACCGGGAAGCCATAGACCGATCCCGCCGCGATCGCTGATGACGGCGAGCAATTGAGCGTGCCGAGCACGAGATCCTTGCCGCCATTGCCGCACACCACGGTATCGCGCGTGAAGCCGACGGTATCGAAGCTGAACTTGCGATACACGCCGCCCGCCTTGATCTGGAAACCCTCGGCGACGTCCCATTCGCCGCGCAGCTGCGCGGTGCGGAACTTGTTGACCGTGTCGGACGGGCGATCGCGGATTTCGGAGAGCTGGTAACCGGTCGGATCGGCGACATTGTTGCCGAACGTCAGCTTCGGGCTCGCCATATTGGTGTAATCGTATTGATACCCCTGCGCCGCCTTGTTGTCGAACAGGATCGTGGTTTCGACCGGGATGCTCGCATCCGATTTGGAAATGCCGCCGAGCAGCGTGAAGCGAAGCTTGTCGGTGACGTCCTGGTCCCAGGTGCCGCCGATCTGGTAGAATTCGGTGCTCGACTTGCGCAGATAATGCTCGTTGCGGTTGTACGCGTCGTTGAGCGTCGCCGAGATCAGATTGTTGTTCTTGTCATAGACCGGGTTGACCAGGTCGATCGACCGCTCGTTGCTGCGCATGAGCACTTCGGCCCATTGCTCCTCGCGCGTTTCCTTGAACTTCGAATAGAGCCCGTCGATCGAGATCTTGGTCTTCTCGGTCGGCGCGAACTGGACGCTGGCGGTCAGGCCGAGCCGCTCGCGGTCATGCTTGATCACGCCGTAGCGCGGGATGCGCGGGTGGAAGGCGAGCGACGCCTTGTCGCACGCCGCGCTCGAGCGATAGACGCCGCCGCTGTTCGATGCGCGCGTCGTGAAGACCTGCGCCGCGCCGGTGCCGGTCGTATTGTAATAGCACGGCGTGCCATCGACCGAGTCGAACTGCGCCTGCGCCCAGCGCGTCGTGTTGTTGCCGAGCTCGAGCGTGTCGAGCTTCGAATAGGCGCCCGAAACCGACGCGCCGAAGGTCCCGGCGTCATTGCGCCACGACAGCAGCCCCGCGACGCGGGGACCGATCGTCTTGGCGAGCGTGTTGTACGAGCCCTGGGCCGACAGCGCGCCGGTGAAGCCCGCTTTCTTGCCGCCGAGCGGATTGCCGGTGTTGAGATCGACCACTGCGCCGAGCGACCCTTCGTCGAGCGAGGCCTCCGCGGTCTTGTGGACGACGAGCGAGCTGAACAGCTCCGACGCGAAGACGTTGAAGTCGAACGCGCGGTCGCGGTTGGCGCTCGCGCCGTCGGTCGAGGTGGCGACGGTCTCCATGCCGTTGACGCGGACGCGGGTGAATTGCGCGCCCAAGCCCCGCACGGTGATCGCGCGGCCTTCGCCGGCGTCGCGCTGGATCGAGATGCCGGGAATCCGCTGGAGCGATTCGGCGAGGTTCTGGTCGGGGAATTTGGCGATGTCTTCCGCGATGATCGAATCGACCGCGGCGACAGAATTCTTCTTCACGTTGAGCGCCGCCTGGAGCGACTGGCGAAAGCCGGTGACGACGATGTCCTGGCCGATCGCATCGGCGGCCGACTCGGGCGCCGTATCGGCGGTCTGGCTGTCGACCGGACCCGCCGTAACCGGCTGCGCGGGCGAGCCCGGCGCGGCCTGTGCCAGCGCCGATGCGGGCAGCAGCAAGGCGGCGACGATCGCGCCGGCCGAGACGCCGTGCTGCAGCTTCAGGCTTTTGGAAAGCGTGCTCATTTCTCATCCCCCCTAACCGCCGCGCGTCGTCGCGCAGCGGTGATTGACACCGGTTGCTGCGCCGGCTCCCTGGTGGAGCTTCGGAACAGCGAACAAGAGAGGGAAATGCGCGCCTGAACGGCGTGTGGCTCCTCTCCTGCCCGACGGTCGCTCTTCGGCGATCTCGTCCTGACGCTTAAATGTCGCCTTTGGTAACCGGTGTCAACGGCGTTTTTGAGTCAGCTGCCCGGCTGGATATAGGGCACGCGCGCAAACAGTTCGCGCTGCCATCGGCGGGGATCGTCGGCGCGTTGCGAGACGGCGTCGATCATCATCGTCGCGCGCTGCGTCAGGTCGTAGCGCGGCCACACCGGCAGCCCCGAATGGTTCGGATCGCCCGTCTTGGCGAGTGCGACGAAGCTGTCCTGCAGCGCCCGCGAGGCTGCGCGCGCATCCGCGCCCGTCCCCGTCTGCGACCCGCGCGCACCGAGCGTGCCGAACACCAGCGGGATGTCCATCGTATGGAAGGCGCCGCGCCGCGGATCGACGCGCGATCCGAAATTGACCTGATAGACCCAGGCCGGTGCCCCGGCGCGCGCACGCGCCTCGGCCTCGATCACTTGCCCGCGCCAGCTGCGTCCGGCGGTGGTCGCGCCGTAGAAGACGTCGATCGGCGACCAATCGGGGAAGTGCGTCCGATATTCGGACACGACCCATTCGGGGAGCACGTCGATCCGCAATTCGGGCGCCATGCGCGTGGCGATATTGTCCCAGCTGAGCCCCTTGATCTTGGGGCCGTCGATCGGGATGAAACCACGCGTCTCGTCGCGGACATTGCCGAGGATCAGCGGAATGCCGAGCCCCTGCGGATTGGCGTCGGGCCAAAACGGGTGGCGCACCAGCCATTTCATGTCGAGGACCGGCCCGAAATAGACTCCGCCGCCGAGGATAGGATCGGTCGCGTCGAGCGCGGCGACGAGCCGCTCGTGCGGCATCGCCAGCAAGGGCGCGAGGTTGCGCTCGTCGACGCCGAGCTTGGCGAGATAGGCGCGCGTCCGCGCGGTCGCGTTGAGCGGGCCCGAGGCGGTGACCTGCTGCCCGCTCATCGTCGCGGCGCGCTGGAACAGCCCGCGCGCGGCGGGCATCCCCAGCATCGTCGCGATCTTCGCGCCGCCGCCCGACTGGCCGAACACCATCACGCGGTTCGGATCACCGCCGAACGCCGCGATATTGTCGCGCACCCATTTCAGCGCGAGGATCAGGTCGAGCTGCCCGGCATTGCCGCTATCGGCAAAACGCGGATCGAGCCGCGCAAGATAGAGATAGCCGAGCGCATTGAGCCGGTGGTTGACCGTGACGACGACGACATCCCCGCGCGCCGCGAGCGCCGCGCCGTCGTTGAGCGGATCGGTGACGCTCCCGTTCGAATAGGCGCCGCCATGGATATAGAGCAGCACCGGCTTCGCGCGCGCCGCGCCCGGGCCGGTCCAGATGTTGAGGAACAGGCAGTCCTCGGATTGCGCGCCGTAGCCCGTTCCGCTTTGCGGCGCGACCGGGCCGAATGTCTCGGCGCGGTGGACGTCGCTACCGTAGCGGAACGGCGTCGGCGCGCGGAAGCGCTCGGCGCGGCCGTAGCGGATGCCGCGATACGCGACCGTATCCCCGGTCCGGACGCCCTCGAAGCGGCCGGCCTGACACGCGACGATGCGCGGCGCGCTAGGTCCCGCCGCGCGCAACCCGCTCGCCCCGAGCGCGATCGTCGCCGCACCGCTGCCGAGCAGCGCGCGGCGCGTCAGTTCAGCGGCGGACATCGAGCCCGCCTGCCAGATACGCATCGATATCGGACTGACGGAACAGGGAGGCATCACCCGGGAGCGAATGCTTCAGCGCGGCGAGCGCAAGGCCGGTCCTGGCCGCCTCGCCAATGTCGCCACCGCGCCGCAAGGCGTGGAGCACGCCGGCGGCAAACGCATCGCCGCCACCGATCCGATCGACGATCCCGGCGAGCACGACCTCGTCGGTCTGCGCATGGCCTCCGCGCGTATCGATCCGCGCCGACAGGCGGTGGAGATCGACATGCTCGACATGCCGCGCGGTCGACGCGATCGTCTGGAGCTTGGGGAAAGCCTCGAACGCCGCGTCGACGGCTTCGCGCCGACGATCCTCGCCATCGCTGCCGAAGTCGCGATCGAGCAGCAGCGCGATGTCGCGGTGGTTGCCGAACATCAGATCGGCATGCGCGACCAATTGCGTCAGGATGCCGCGCGGATCGCTGTCCCAGCGCTCCCACAATTTGCCGCGCCAATTGCCATCGAACGAAATGGCGATGCCCTTGGCGGCGGCGGCCTCTGCCGCAGCGATCGCGCTGGCGGCGGGGATGGGCCCGAGCGCGGGGGTGATGCCCGACAGATGCAGCCGGTCGACGCCGTCGAGCAGCGTGTCCCAGTCCCACGCTTCGGTCGGCGTCTCGGCGAAGGACGAGTACGCGCGGTCGTAGATCACCTCGGTCGCACGCAGGCCCGCGCCCGAGGTGACGAAATACAGCCCCATCCGCTCGCCGCGCAACAGGATGCCCTTGGTATCGGCCCCCGAGCCGCGCAGGCTGGTCAGCGCGGCGCGGCCGAGATCGTTGTCGGGCACCGCACTCGCGACCGCGACCTCATGCCCGAGCCGGGCAAGTGCGCTGGCGACATTGGCTTCGGCGCCGGCGATCCATACGTCGAGCTTGGGGGTCTGCATCAGCAACTCGCGCCCGGGTGGCGACAGGCGCAGCATGAGTTCGCCGAATGCCAGAAACGTCATGTCACCCAATCCCCAACCGTCGCCCCGGCCTCGTGCCGGGGTCCACTCCTAAACTCGACCCCACGCGTGCGGCACGGTGGACCCCGGGACAAGCCCGGGGTGACAGTCGAGGCTCTTTACCGTGCCAGCCAGCCGCCATCGACCGCAAGGATATGCCCTTGCACATAGGCCGCCGCCGCGCTGCACAGAAACACCGCCGCGCCGCCGAGATCGCTCGCATCGCCCCATTTGCCCGCGGGAATGCGCTCGAGGATCGAGCGGTTGCGGTTCTCGTCGGCCTGCAACGCCGCGGTGTTGTTGGTCGCGATATAGCCCGGCGCGATCGCGTTGACGTTGATCCCCTTAGCCGCCCATTCGTTGGCGAGCAGCTTGGTGAGGCCGCCGATCCCGCTCTTCGACGCGGTGTAGCTCGGCACGCGGATGCCGCCCTGGAAGGTCAGCATCGAGGCGATATTGACGATCTTGCCGCCGCCATTCGCGATCATGTGGCGCCCGGCCGCCTGGCACAGGAAGAACACCGACTTGAGGTTGGTGTCGATCACCGCGTCCCAATCTTCCTCGGTGAAATCGACCGCGTCGGCGCGGCGGATGATGCCGGCATTGTTGACGAGAATGTCGAGCCCGCCGAGCTTATCCACCGTTTCATCCACGACTCTTTGCACAGGTTCGATCGTCGAGAGATCGGCCGAGACGATTTCGGCGCGGCGCCCGAGCGCGCGAATCTGCGCGACCGTTTCCTCGGCGGGGGTGCGGCCGACACAGGCGACGTCGGCGCCGGCGGCTGCCAGCGCGACGGCGATCGCCTGACCGATGCCGGTGTTGGCGCCGGTGACGATGGCGACCTTGTTGGTGAGGTCGAAGGGTGAGGTCATGGCATACGCTCCTCCCCTCCCTGGAAGGGAAGGGTTGGGGGTGGGTCGGTCTGGGGCAGGCGTCGGACCCGCAACGGGCCAACCCACCCCCGGCCCCTCCCTTCCAGGGAGGGGGGGCACATCACGCCAGCTGGCAGATATCCAGCACGCTCATATCGGTATAATCCTGGTTCTCGCCCGCCATCGCCCAGATGAAGGCGTACGCCTTGGTGCCCGACCCCATATGGATCGACCAGGGCGGCGAGATCACCGCTTCCTCGTTCGCCATCACGATGTGACGCGTCGCTTCGCCCTCGCCCATGTAGTGGAACACGCGGTCCTTCTCGAGATCGTCGAGCTCGAAGTAGAAATAGATCTCGCTGCGACGCTCATGGATATGCGGCGGCATCGTGTTCCACACCGAGCCCGGCTTGAGCACGGTCAGGCCCATCACCAGCTGCGCGCTGTCGCAAATGCCCGGGATGACCATCTGGAAGATCGTCCGCTCGTTCGATTCGGCGAGGGTCCCGCGCTCGAGCGCGGTCGCGTCGGCGACCGAGATCATCCGCGTGGTGAACGCCTTGTGCGCCGGGCACGACGCCAGATAGAAACGCGCGCCTTCGCCCGAGAATTGCACATCCTTCGCGCCCATCGTGACGTAGAGGCAGTCCTTGTTGCCGAGCGTGAACGTCTCGCCATCGACCGTGACGGTGCCTTCGGCGCGGCCGACATTGACCACAGCCAGCTCGCGCCGCTCGAGGAAGGGATGCCCCGCCGCCGAGGCCGGCTCGGTCTGGTCGGGCAGCTTGACCGCACCGCCCGCAACCGCGACACCGCCGATCACGAAGCGATCGGCATGCGTGTAGTTGAGCACGCATTCGCCGGCGCGGAACAGGTCCTGGATCAGGTAGCGATCGCGCAACTCGTCATTCGAGACGCATTCCATCATGTCGGGATGCGTGGCGTAATAGGTACGGTCGAACATGGGGCTCTCCGGGGTCAGGCCGCCTTGGCGGCAGCTTCGGGTTGGTCGATACGATAGGCGCGGCGCACGAGGCCGCTGGTCAGCTCGTGCGCGAGCTCGGCGGCTTCCCAATCCTCGAGCCGATGCTCGGCGACGAGCTGCGCGAGGAAGCCGCAATCGATCCGCCGCGCGACGTCGTGCCGCGCCGGGATCGACAGGAAAGCGCGCGTGTCGTCGTTGAAGCCGACGGTGTTGTAGAAGCCCGCGGTCTCGGTCGTCATTTCGCGGAAGCGGCGCATCCCCTCGGGGCTGTCATGGAACCACCACGACGGCCCGAGCTTGAGGCACGGATAATGCCCGGCCAGCGGCGCCAATTCTCTCGCGTAGACGCTTTCGTCGAGCGTGAAGAGGATGATCGACAGCTCGGTCGAGGTACCGAAGCGATCGAGCAGCGGCTTCAGCGCATGCACGTAATCGGTGCGCATCGGGATGTCGGCACCCTTGTCGCGGCCATGGCTCGCGAACAGGCCGGCATTGTGGTTGCGGAAAGATCCGGGGTGGAGCTGCATCACCATCCCGTCCTCGATCGACATCGCCGCCATTTCGGTCAGCATCTGCGCACGGAACAGCTCGGCATCCGCCGGGGTCCAGCTGCCGCCGACGATCTTGGCGAACAGCGCCTCGGCCTCGTGCGCCGACAGGTTGGCGGTGGCGGCGGTCGGGTGGCCATGGTCGGTCGCGGTTGCGCCCGCCGCGCGGAAATCGGCGCGACGCTTGCGATGGGCTGCCAGATAGCCGGTCCAGCTATGGACGTCCTCGCCGGTCAGTTCGGCAAAGCGCGTCATCGCGCGGCCGAACTGCTCATGCTCGACGTCGATCACGCCATCGGGACGATAGGTCGTGACGACGCGCCCGCCCCAGCCCGAAGCGCGGATGCGGTGGTGCGCGCCGAGATCGTCCTGCGGGCCTTCGGTCGTCGCGAGGAAATCGATCTTGAAGCGATCGAACAGCGCCCGCGGCCGGAACGCCGGGCTGGCGAGCTTTTCGGCGATCGTGTCGTAATAGAGGTCGGCGGTGCTCGCCTCGAGCGCGACGTCGAAGCCGAACACCTCGGCAAAGACATGGTCGAGCCAGAGCCGCGACGGCGTGCCGCGGAAGAGATGCACGTTCTGCGCGAACAGCCGCCACGCCTCGCGCGGATCGGTCGCAGGAACGCCCGCCCGGCTCGGGATCGCAAGCGCATCGAGATCGACGCCCTGGCTGTAGAGCATCCGGAAGATGTAATGATCGGGTGCGAGCAGCAACGCGGTCGCATCGCTCCAAGGCGCATCGTCGGCGAACCAGCCGGCATCGGTATGGCCGTGCGGGCTGACGATCGGCAGGTCGGCGATCTCGGCATACAGCGTGCGCGCGATCGCGCGGGTCGCGGGGTCGCTCGGGAAGAGTCGATCGGGGTTCAGGTCGAGTGGTCGTGTCATCATCTTCTCCCTCCCCGCATTTTTATGCGGGCTTGGTAACCGGTGTCAGGGTTCGTCGCAAGATCGCGACGCAAATTCGCTAATGGCTCGGCGCCGCCACCGATGCGCGGCGGATCAGCGTCGACAGGAAGAGCGATGGCTCCTCGACGATATCCTCGCCGTCGAGCCCCGCGGTCAGTTTCAGCGCGGCGGAGCGCGCCATCGAGGCGATCGGCCAGCGCACCGTCGTCAGCGGCGGCCAGACATGCGCGGCGACCGGGGTATCGTCGAACCCGACGATCGACAGGTCCTTGGGGATATCGAGCCCGCGTTGCCGCGCGGCGTGCATCACGCCCGCCGCCATCTCGTCATTGCACGCGAAGATCGCGGTCGGGCGCGGCATCAGGTCGAGCAGCCGCTCGGCGGCGGTGAGCCCCGATTCGAAGGTGTAAGTGCCATCGGCGATCATGCTGCGCGGCAAGGCGATCCCGGCATCGGCGAGCGCCTGCTCGAACCCGAGCCGCCGCTCGCGCGCCGAGCGGAAGCCGTGCGGCCCGGCGATCAGCCCGATCCGGCGATGCCCCTGCGCGATCAGATATTCGGTCGCGCCGCGCACCGCCTCGCAATCGTTCGACGCGACCATGTGATCATCATCGTCGAGCCGCGCCGACCCCATCCGCACATAGCGACAGCCGATTTCGGCGCACAGCTTGGCGATCGTGTCGTTCTCGCTGATCGGCGGCAGCAGCACGAGCCCGAACAGCCGCTGCCGCTCGAGGAAATGCCGCAAATCGACGAGCATCGTCGCCGAACCGCGATCGACCGGGCGCACGACCAGCTCGAACTCGGTGCCGTGCAGCGCCTCGAGAATGCCCTGCTGGACGTTCATCACCATCTGCGCATTGGGATTGTCGTGGACGAGCCCGATCAGAAAATTGCGCCGCAGCGCCAGCGCGCGCGCCTGCGGATTGGGGATGTAGGCGAGCTCGGCGATGACATCCTCGACGCGGCGCCGCGTATCGTCATTGAGCAGCGGCGAGCGGTTGATCACTCGGCTGACGGTCTTCTTCGACACGCCCGCGATCCGCGCGACATCGTTGATCGTCGTTTGTCCGCTGCTCTTCATCGGCCATGGCATAACCGCGGCGGGGGTGGCTTGGCTAGTGGCCTGACCAAAGCGCGGACAAGCCTTGCCAAAAGCTCGGCCGCTGAGGCAAAGCGCTGATACCGGTTACCGAAAGACCTGCCGTGCCCAAAGCGCTTCTGATCCATCCCGACGACACCGTGGCGACGCTCGTCGAGCACGCGCTTGCCGGCGAAACGCTGACGTTCGGGGCGCAGCAGGTGACGGCACTGACCGACACGCCGAGCGGCCACAAGGTCGCGATCCTGCCGATCGCGAAGGGGGCGCCGGTGATCAAGTTCGGCTTCCCGATCGGCACCGCCACCGCCGACATCGCGGTCGGCGCGCATGTCCATTCGCACAATCTCGCGACCGCGCTCGACGGGACGCTCGACTATCGCTTCACGCCGGGCGCCGTCGTCGCGCCGAATGCGGATCCCGACCACGCGACGTTCGAAGGCTATGTCCGCGTCGATGGCCGGGTCGCGACGCGCAACGAGATCTGGGTGCTGCCGACCGTCGGCTGCGTCGCGCGCACTGCGACGCGGATTGCCGCGCTCGCCGATGCGGCACTGGCGCGGGAGACCGGCGACGGCCCGATCGACGGCGTCCATGCCTTCACGCATCCGTTCGGCTGTTCGCAGCTCGGCGACGATCTCGATGGCACGCGCAGCATCCTTGCGGCGCTCGCCTGTCATCCCAATGCCGGCGGGGTGCTGATCGTCGGGCTTGGCTGCGAATCGAACCAGATTGCGGCGTTGCGCGAGGAAATCCCGGCTGAGCGGCGGGCGATGGTCCGCACGCTGGTGACGCAACTCGCCGGCGACGAGATCGACGAGGGCGTCGCCAAGGTCGCCGAGTTGGTCGCGCTCGCCCGTGCCAAGCGCAGCACCGTTGGGCTCGACCGGCTCGTGCTTGGCGTGAAGTGCGGCGGGTCGGACGGGCTGTCGGGGCTGACCGCCAACCCGCTCGTCGGGCGGCTCAGCGAGCGCGTCGTCGCGGCGGGCGGCAGCGTCGTGCTGACCGAAATCCCCGAAATGTTCGGCGCCGAACGGCTGCTGATGGACCGCGCGGTCGACGAAAGCGTGTTCGAGGGGATCGTGACGATGGTCAACGACTTCAAACGCTATTTCCTCGATCATAACGAGCCCGTCTCGGAAAATCCCTCGCCGGGCAATGTCGCCGGCGGGATCACCACGCTCGAGGAGAAATCGCTCGGCGCGGTGCAGAAGGCCGGTCGCGCTGCGGTGTCGCAAGTGCTCGCCTATGGCGGGCGCGTTACGAGCACCGGACTGACGCTGCTCGAGGCGCCGGGCAACGATGCCGTGTCGTGCACCGCACTCGCCGCGGCGGGGGCGACCGCGATCCTGTTCACGACCGGCCGCGGCACGCCGCTCGGCTTCCCCGTGCCGACGCTCAAGATTTCGTCGAACAGCGACCTGGCGACGCGCAAGCCAGGCTGGATCGACTTCGATGCCGGCGGAGTGCTCGAGCACGGCTTCGCGCCGGTTGCCGAAGCGCTCGCCACGACGCTATGCGCGATCGCCTCGGGGGCTGCGACTGCGGCCGAACGCAATGGCGAGCGCGAGATCGCAATCTGGAAACGGGGTGTCACGCTGTGAACCGACTTGAATATGCCGCGCTCGACGCGCTCCCCGCCGCGATCGCCCGCCCTGCGCGCACTGCACCTCCCGCTACCGGAATCGTCCATTTCGGCCCCGGCGCGTTCCACCGCGCGCATCAGGCGACCTATGTCGACACGCTGCTCGAAAGCGATCCGAGCTGGGGAATCGCCGCGGTCTCGCTGCGCAGCGCCGGCACGGTCGAAGCGCTTTCGGCGCAGCAGGGGCTCTACACGCTCGCGATCCGCGATGCCGCGCCGGGGTTCCGCGTGATCGGCGCGCATAGCCGCTTCCTCGGCCCCGATGATGCCGCAGAGACGCAGGCGCTGCTCGCCGACCCGGGCGTCAAGCTCGTCACCACGACGGTGACCGAGAAGGGCTATTGCCTCGCCGCCGACGGCAGCCTCGACCTCGCGCATCCCGATATTGTGCATGATCTGGGCGCGCCGGCAGTACCGCGCAGCGTGATCGGCTGGATCGTCGGCGGCCTCGCCGCGCGGCGTGCGGCGGGCGTTCCGCCCTTCGTGATGATGCCGTGCGACAATCTCGCCAATAACGGCGCCAAGGTGAAGGCCGCGCTGGTGGCGTTTGCCGCCGCGACCGACGCCGCGCTTGCCGAATGGATCGAGGCGCAGGTGCTCGTCCCCGGCACGATGGTCGATTCGATCACCCCCGCCAGCGACGCAGCGCTGTACGAAACCGTCGCCGCCGCACTCGGCGTCGAGGACCGTGCCGCGGTCCAGCGCGAGTCCTTCACGCAATGGGTGATCGAGGATGTCGGCTCGCCCGTGTGCGCCGCGCTCGCCCGCGCCGGGGCGACGCTGACCGACAATGTCGCGGGCTATGAACAGGCCAAGTTGCGCGTGCTCAACGGGTCGCATTCGACGCTCGCTTATGCCGGGTTGCTGCGCGGCCATGCCAGCGTGTCCGAGGCGATGGGCGATGCCGCGCTTGCCGGCTTCGTCGATGCGATGATCCGCGAGGATATCATCCCGACGCTGCAGCCGGTCGCAGGACTCGACCATGACGCCTATCGCGAAGCGGTACTGGCGCGCTTCCGCAACCCGGTGATCGTCCACCGCCTCGACCAGATCGCCGGCGATGGCAGCCAGAAGATCCCCTATCGGCTCGGCGACACGCTTGCGGCGCACCGTGCGCGCGGCGACATGCCGCAGCACGTCGTCGTCGCGCTTGGCTGCTGGGTCGCCTTCCTGATGCAGCGCGCGCGCGCCGGCGTGCCGATCCTCGACCCGGCGGCCGCCGCACTTGCCACCGCCGCTGCGGATGGCGACGCCGCCACCGTGCTCGATCGGCTGATCGCCGCAAAGCTCGGCTTTTCGAGCGAATTGGCCGCCGATCCCGCCGCGGTCGCGGCGATCGCCGCCGCCGCGCAGGCTGCGTTCGACGGCAATTGGGCGATGCTTTCGCCCGATTGAGCGATGGGCGCGACGCGATCCGTCGCACCCCCTCTTGTCAATGACACCGGTTTCCCATACCCAGTCGCGACAAGCCGATCGAACGGCACGAGGGGGGATTGCGGCACGTGACGTCCGAAACCGGTCAAACGAATATCACGCGGATCGCCAGCGAATTCGTCACGGCGCGGCGTAACGCCACTGCCCTGGTCGAATATCCCGGCACGATGCCCGCAGCGCTCGCCGAAGCCTATGCGATGCAGGACGCCGCGATCGCGCTGACCGACAAGCCGATCGCCGGCTGGAAGGTCGGGCGCATCAACCCGCCGATCGAAGGCGCCGACCGCCTCGCCGGGCCGATCTTCGCCGACCAGACCTTTCACGAAGGCGACACGCCGCGCGCCATGCCCGTCTTTGCGGGCGGTTTCGCCGCAGCCGAGGCCGAGTTCCTGCTGCGCATCGGCACTGCGCCCGACCCGGCCAAGCACGACTATACGCTCGCCGAAGCGACCGCGCTGATCGACCGCGTCTGCGTCGGCATCGAGATTGCGAGCTCGCCCTTCGGCGGGATCAACGATCACGGCGCTGGCGTCACCATCTCCGATTTCGGCAACAATAACGGCCTCGTCATCGGCGCCGACGTGACCGACTGGCGCGACATCGACGTCAACGCCTGGCCGGTCGAACTGACGATCGACGGCGTCACGACCGGCGTGGCAACCGCCGCGACGATGCTCGACGGCCCGTTCGGCGCAGCGCGCTTCCTCTTCGAGCTGATGGCGACGCGCGGGATCGCTTTGTCCGCGGGACAATGGATCTCGACCGGCGCGGTCAGCGGCGTGCATCCGGTCGAAATCGGTGCAAAGATCGTCGCGATCTTCGATGACCGTCTGCAGGTGGAGTGCAGCATTTCCGCGCAATAGCGACGCCCCGACAATTTTCGGAACGGCCCAGCATAGGGTCGCCGACAGGAGAGTGATGATGCCGACGGCCGAATTTCCGATCGACAGCACGGGCAGCGCCGCAGTGGCGGGCGCCAGCGGGCGCTATCGCTGGCTGATCTGCGGGCTGCTCTTCGCCGCGACCGCGATCAACTATGTCGACCGGCAGATGATCGGGCTGCTCAAGCCCAACATTTCGGGCGAATTCGGCTGGGACGAGAACGCCTATGCCGACATCGTCTTCTGGTTCCAGGCCGCCTATGCGATCGGCTATGTCAGCTTCGGGTCGATCGTCGATCGGCTCGGCGCGCGCGTCGGCTACTCGCTGGCTTTCGTCATCTGGACGCTCGGCCACACCTTGTGCGGCTTCGCCGGCTCGACCTTGCAGTTCGCCGCCGCGCGCGCGGTGCTGGGTCTCGGCGAATCGGGTAATTTCCCGTCGGGGATCAAGGCCGTCTCGGAATGGTTTCCGGCACGCGAACGGGCGTTTGCCACCGGCCTGTTCAACGCCGGCGCCAATATCGGCGCGGTGATCACCCCGCTGATCGTCCCCGCGATCACGCTCGCCTTCGGCTGGCGGATGGCGTTCATCGTCACCGGCGTGGCGAGCCTCGTCTGGCTGGTCGCGTGGATCGCGATCTATCGCCGCCCCCGCGAGCAGCCGCGCGTCTCGGCCGCCGAACTCGCCTATATCGAGAGCGACCCCGCCGACCCCGCGCAGAAGATCGCCTGGACGCGCCTCCTCGGCTATCGCGAGACCTGGGCCTACGCGCTCGGCAAGTTCCTGATCGATCCGATCTGGTGGCTGTTCCTGTTCTGGACGCCCGATTTCCTATCGAAGGCGTATCACCTAGATCTCAAGAGCTTCGGCCCGCCGCTCGTCGTGATCTATCTCATCTCCGATTTCGGCAGCATCGCGGGCGGCTGGTCGTCGTCGAAGCTGATGAAGCGCGGCTGGAGCGCTAACCGCGCGCGCAAGACGACGATGCTGGTCTGCGCCTTCCTCGTCATGCCGATCTTCTTTGCGCAATATGTCGCAAATCTGTGGGCAGCGGTGGCGATCGTTGGCCTCGCGACCGCGGCGCATCAGGCGTTTTCGGCCAATCTCTATACGATCCCGTCGGACATGTTTCCGCGGAAAGCCGTCGGTTCGGTGGTCGGGATCGGCGGGATGGTCGGCGCCATCGGCGGGATGGGGATGGCCAAGTTCACCGGCTACATCCTCCAGACGACGGGCAGCTACACGCTGATCTTCGCGGTCGCGGGCAGCGTCTATCTGATCGCGGTCGGGGTGATCCACCTGCTCTCGCCGCGCCTGGCGCGTGTCGATGCGCTGTAAACACGGCCTGGCGAGCCTGATCGCGATCGCGGTCGCGGCACCCGCCGCGGCGCAGGATGCGCCAAAGGACAATGGGGGCCTGCTCTTTCGCGTCTCGGCCGACACCAGCCTGACCGCCGACATCGCGGTCGGCGACCCCGTCCCGAACTTCCGCAGCAACGTCAGCGTCGTCCCCGATGGCGCGATCGGCGGCGCGGCGCGCTGGGCCGATGACGGCTATGTCGCGTGGAAGGCGCCGGGCAATTTCCACGCGCAGCGCGGCACGCTGAGCTTCTTCTGGCGGCCGCGCGAACAGCTCGGCCAAGCGCCGTTCGTGATCTTCCGCACCGGCTTTGCCGACCACAGCAGCTGGGACATGGCATTCCTGCGGATCGACTGGAACGGGCACGGCTTCGACGCCTTCGTCACCGACGCCAATCTCTCGCGTATCCGCGTCTCCTGGACGATCCCGCAGACGCCGTCGGCCGACGCCTGGAAGCACATCGCCTTCGCCTGGGACGAGACCAAGGGCGTGCAGCTCTTCATCGACGGCACGCTGGTCGCGCGGAAGGATCAGGTCGCCGATCTCGATTCGGGGCTCGACCAGTTCGGGCTCGCCGGCCGCGCGATGTCGCCGCACCAGGTGCAGAGCCGCTACAATTTCATGCGCGGCAGCGATCTCGACGAGATCCGCGTCTATGACCACATGCTGCGCCCCGCGGATGTCGCGGCACTCGCCGACAAGCGCGATCCGCTACCCGTCGCACCAGACACGACCGGCCGCCGCACCGCCTGGCTCCACCGCTACGGCTGGGACAAGACCCTGCCGCCACTGCTCGACGCACCCGTCACCACGGTGCGCAAGGTCGAGTTCGCCGACGCCAAGGATCTCAAGCAATGGATGTGGAAGGGCGTCGACGGCATCGCCGAGACGACCTGGCCCGGCGTCTACAACCGCTCGAAACTCCCCGGCCGCGACGATTATTTCGAGCTGCCAGACTGGAACGTCTATGTCGAAGGCGGCAAGCGCTACGATCTGACCGTCCCGGCGGGCGAGCGCGTCAACCGCGTCGAGATCCGCGGCGCGGCATACGGCGCACTCTCCTGGTCGGATGGCACCACATCCACCCCGCTCGCGACGCGCGCGAAGGGTGTGGTGCGCAGCGTCACTGCCATGCCCGAGCGCCAAGGCGGCACACTGAGCTTCGCCAACACGATGCAGGAACAGCCGATCCAGGAGCTGTGGGCCTACGACGTCCATCCCGGTGCCGAGCCCGCCGGGCGCTTCAAACTGTCCTACACCGTCGATGCGAATGCCTCGACCCGGATCGCGGCGCTCGGTCCGCTCGAAAGCTTCATCGCCGGGCGATACGCGCCGGACGAGCGAAGCACGGTCGTCGCGCTGCCGAGCGCGGGGATCAAGGCCGCAGTCGGTGCCGGCGCGGCGGGTGCCGGGACGACAGCCCAGCTCCGTGCGCCCGGCCTGCCGATCGTCCACATCCTGATCCCTGCAAGCCTCGGCGACGCCTATCCCGACAAGCCGCTCGCGCGTGCGTTCGATTATGGCTGGCAGAACCTCCACGACGGGCTCGACGGCATCGCGATCGACCTACCTGCGCTGAAAGGCAGCGGCCCGATCGCGCTCGACATCCGCGTGAAGGACCCGCTCTGGCCCGCGCGCGACATGATCGACCTGTCGGTGTCGGTCCGCCCCGGCGAGGCGCGCACGCTGTGGCTCGACCTGCGCGACCGCATCCTGTCGAACGACAGCCTCTATCTCAGCATCGCCTCGGCCGAGCCGAGCTTCGACGCCGCGTCGCTCAACGGCGCGAAGATCCGCCTGGTGTTCAAGGACCGCGCCGCAGCGCTCCCCGAACATATCGCCGACCGGCTCAACCAGGTGAAGGACAATTGGGGCTTCCTCGTCGAGGAGCATACCGCCTCGAAGCGCGAGGCGCTCTATGCGCGCGTGTTCGGCGACATCGGCGATCTGCTGCGCGTCGATCCCGACAATCTGCTCGCCCGGCAATATTGGGCCGACATCGATTATCGCCCCGAAAACCTGCCCGCCTTCGTCCAGCCGACCGCCCCCGCGGGCGTACCACTCTGGGCGTTCCGCCAGCTCGAGGATCTCAAGCTCACCCGGCAGTTCGTCACCTGGTGGATCGACCACCGCCAGGTCCCCTATGGCGATTTCGGCGGCGGCATTTCCGACGATACCGACCTGACGCAGCAATGGCCCGGCCTCGCGCTGATGGGGGTCGAGCCCGACAAGATCAACGCCTCGCTGCGCGCGCTGGCGGACGCGGCGTACAAGAACGGCATGCGCGTGAATGGCCTCGGCACCATCACCACCGACGAGCTCCACGCCTATGAGGAAGGGCTCAATTCGGACGCCGAGCGGCTCTATCTGAACTGGGGTGAGCCGATCGCCGTCGAGCGGCTGATGGCCACCGCCAAGGCGCTGCAGGGCGTGATCCTCAAGAACCCGGCCGGCCATCTCCACTTCGCCAGCAACTGGTACGGCGGGCGGATGATGTACCGCGAGGGCGCGTTCGAATGGCAGAAGCCGTATAGCTGGACCGTGCTGCACGCGCCGATCTTGCTCGGCCTCTACAACGGCAACGCCGCGGCACGCGCGTTGGTGACGGGCACCGTCGATGGCTGGATGGCGCATGGCACGCAAGCGCCCGACGGACTGTGGTCCTATCCCAACGAGATCAACTGGCGCAGCGACGCAACGCGCGTCGGCGATGGCGGCGGGGTGACGACACCGCTGCAATCGGCTTGGGCGGCATGGCGCTTCACCGGCGACGCGAACTACCTCCGCCCGATCGAAACCCGCGCAGCCAAGGGCGGCGGCGGTGCGCTCGCCGAGTTCAACGAGAACGCCTTCACCGCACTCCCGCAAGGCTCGGCGCTGCGCGCGCGCGCAGCGAAGGGCGACGAAGCCTTTGCGCGCTACGCCGCTTGGTCGGCGAGCGGTGACGTCAGCGCGCTTGCCGCACTCCACGCCGATGCGATCGCCGACAAGGCGCAGCATATGGCGCTCTACACCGAGGGCCATTGGTGGTCGGACCGGGTCGAGCAACCCAACGAGATCCTCCAGCGCGAGCGGCTCGGCGGGATCGCGCTCAAGCGCAACCAGACCTGGCCGGGCAACACGGTGAGCTGGCGCTTCGCCGAGGCGGGGGCTGCCGAAAAGGTCGCGATCCTGCTGCCGAACGCGACGCCGACGCACTTCCGCGTGCTCGGCTACAACACAAGCGCGACGCCGCAGGCCGCGACGATGACCGCCTGGAGCGTCATCGCCGGCCAATGGTCGATGACGCGTGGCACCACGAGCGATGATGGCAAGACGGTGACGGCGGCAGGCACCCCGCAGGCGATCACGCTCGAACGCAGCGCCAGCGTGCCGGTGGCGTTCGCGCCGGGCGCGATGACGGTCTATGATTTCGCGCTCGTCACCCCCTCGGCCCCGGTCGAGACGCGGCCCGATCTCGGCATCGGTCGCGATGACATCCGCGTCGAGGGGCGCACGGTGCGCGTCACCGTCCACAGCCTCGGCGCGGTCGCGACGCCGCAGGCGCGCGTTTCGCTGTGGGGGCATACGATGCTCGCCAGCGCCCCGCTCGCCCCGCTCGCCGCGCCGAACGACCTGCTGCCGCGCACCGCGACCGTCACGCTGACGCTTCCCGCCGGGCGCGATCCGAACCGCCTCACGGTGCAGGTCGATCCCGTGGACGGAACCGCCGAGGTGACGCGCCAGAACAACCGCGTCGCGCTCGCCGACCGCACGCAATGACGACGCGGCGCGCGGTGCTCGCTGGCGGCGCAGCCTTCGCCTTGACGCCATGGCCGGTGCGCGCGGCCACCGACACGCTGCGCACCGCACTCGACGCCGCGCTTGTCGAGCGCGATCCGGCGACGGCCTTGCGCTCGCTCGAGCGCTTCGAAGCGGCGGCGCTGCAGCCTGCCGCCCGGCTCGATCTGGTAACGGCGCGTGCCGGGCTGGCGGTCGATGCCGCACTCGTCGCGCGCGGGATCGACCCGCGCGCCAAGCCGGGCGGATCGCACGACGCTGACGTGCTGACGCTGCTGCTGCGCCGCAAGCTCGGCGACGGCATCGACCTCGACTCCGCGACACGCCGGCTCGAGCAGGAGCGCGCCGCCAGCACCGCGCACGCGGCGCGGCTGTTCGGCACGCTCGGCATCGGCGGCGCGACGATCGGGGCGTGCTTCACCCGATTGTGGCAGGACGAGCGCGAGCGCTATCCCGCGTCCGACGCCGGACGCGATGCCGCGGTGGCCGAGATGAACCGCTGGCTCACGACCTTCGCCGCCCAGATCCCCACGCTCATCGGCGCGGTTCCCGACTATTGCCGCAACGTCTCAGCGATCAAGCCAAGCCCCGCCGATCTCGCAACCGGCAAAGTAGGTGTGCGGACACTGCCGACGGCGCAGCATAGCGGCGGCTATGTCGTCGACCTGACCGCGGTCCAGGATCGCCCGCGCTGGACGCTCCCGAGCGTCGTCGCGCACGAGCTGCTGCCCGGCCACATGATCCAGCTACCGATCGAAGCGCTTGCCGATCCCCATCCGCTCCGGCTCGAATATGCCCCCTGTTTCGCCGAGGGCTGGAGCATCGCGATCGAACAACGGATCGCGCAGTCCGGCTGCTACGCTCGCGATCCGCGCGCCGCGCTCGGCCAGCTCCACTGGCGACTGTTCCGGATCGGGCGGGCGCTGGTCGATCTCGCGATCCATACGCGTGGACAGTCCCTCGATGCCGCCCACGCACAACTCGTCGCGTGGCAGGGCGAGCCCGTCGCCTTCGCGCCGTTCGAGCGCGACCTGGCGCGGATCGCGCAGGATCCGATGACGCGCACCGCCGAGATGCTCGCCGCGCTGGCGATCGAGGACGGCGCGCGCGGCCGGCAGGGCGCGGCGCTGCGGCGCTATCACCACGCGATCCTCGACCATGGGCGGATGCGCAGCGACCACGTGGCGCGCGTCGCGCGCGACCGGGCCCTTTCGTAGCGTTTTGCGACTGTCAATTCCTCTGGACAGACATGCTCCGATAGTGTCGAATGCCTGAGCGGGAGAGTCTAAACGACCATCAGGAGCAGGATCATGCGCACACCATCAACGATGCGGATTGGCCATCTTATTTTCGGCGTATCATGCGCCGCGCTTGCGCTAACGGCGTGCGCGAAAAAGACCGAGAGCGAAGACACGAGCACCAAGACGACGACCGAAACGACCGCCGCGACCACTGCGCCGGCCGCCGCCCCGGCGGGGGCTCCGGCTGCCGCGGCACCCGCGGTCGCCGCCGACAATGTCGATACGATCGCCGGCGTGAAGCTCGCCGCCTATACCGGCGACGCCAAGAAGGGCGAGGCGGACTTCATCACCTGCAAGACCTGCCACGCGATCGAGGCAGGCGTGAACCGGATCGGGCCGTCGCTGCACGCCGTCGTTGGGCGCAAGGCCGGGACCATCCCTGGCTTCGTCTATTCGACCGCGAACAAGGACAGCGGCATCACCTGGACCGAAGACAAGCTGTTCCAATATCTCGAAAACCCGCAGCGCGTCGTACCGGGGACCAAGATGACCTTCGCCGGTTGGCCGACCGACCCGCAGAAGCGCGCCGACGTCATCGCCTATCTCAAGGCGAACTCATAACAATGGGCTACGGTGTGTCACTCCGGGGCTAGTCCCCCGGGGTGACGCCCGACGGGCGGATATCGCGCCGCTAGACCGCCTTCGATCGATCGCGCAGTGCCACGTCCGCCAGATGCGCCGGAAACGACAGCAAGAGCGCCAGTGCGATCCACGGCCATGCCAGCCCGACCAATGCCGCGCGTAATGCCAGCAGCAGTATCGCGCCCGGCAGCAAGCACAGCATCGCAGCGCTCGGCGTCCATCCCCGCCACTGCGTCAGCCAGACCGCTTCGAGCAGCAAGCAGCCGAAGACCAGATCGACCGCATGGCCCTGACCATAGAGCCAGTCCGCGACCCCGCTCACCCGAACGGGCCGTTGAGCCGCGCGATCGCCATCGTGAGATAGCCCGCAAAGGTCACCCCGCCGAGATAGGGCAGCAGCAGCAAGGCGGCGGCGAGCGAGCGTGGCCAGAGCGTGTAGATCCACACCGCGATCGCCACCCACCATGCGACCGCCTCGACCGCCGCCCAATCGGGGCGATGCAACCGGAAGAACAGGATGCTCCACACGATGTTGAGGAAGCCGCTGAGCGCGAACAGCCCGACCATCGCATCGGCCCCCTGCCGATCGGGCATCGCCCGCCACCCGGTGATCGCGGCACAGCCGGTGATCAGATAGAGCGTCGTCCAGCCGATCCCATAGGCCGCATCGGGCGGCGCCCAGCGCGGCTGCACTAGGCCGTGATACCATGGCCCGGTCTCGGTGATCGTGCCGCCCATCACCGCGACGACCGCAGCCGCCAGCGCCGCCGCCACGATCGGCAATCCCCAGGCGGGGTGCAACAGCGGTGCGTTGCGCCTCATGCCGGTGCCAGCCCGAGCAGGTGGCGCATGTCCTTGATGAAGATGCGGACATGCGCGATCGGTTTTGCGCGGACGAGTCGCTTGTGCATATAGGCGTCCCAGGTCAGCCGCTGGACATCGGGATCTTCGCAGATCTTGACGAAGCGCTCGCGCCGTTTGTCGTTGGCGTACCAGAAATACTGCATGATCCCGAGGATCCAGAACACCCGGCCATGCGCGCGCAGGAAGCGTTTGCGCGCCTGGCGCAGCGCCGCCGCCTTGCCCGTCGCGAGATAGGCGTCGATCGCCTCGGCCGCGTAGCGCCCCCCCGCCATCGCATAATAGATGCCCTCGCCCGATGCCGGCGCGACGACGCCGGCGGCGTCGCCCGCGACGAGCACGTCGCGGCCATTGTCCCAGCGCTTGAGCGGCTTGAGCGGGATCGGCGCGCCTTCGCAGCGCAGCGTCTCGCACGCGTCGAGCCCGGTCTGCGCGCGCAGCGCCGCAACCGAGGCACGCAGACCGAACCCCTTGCGCGCGCTGCCGACGCCGACGCTCGCGGTGTCGCCGTGCGGGAACACCCAGGCGTAGAAATCGGGCGAATGCTTGCCCTGGTAGAAGACGTCGCACCGCGCCGGGTCGAAATCGGTGCTGCCATCGGACGGAGCGGCGATGATCTCGTGATAGGCGTAGACGCATGGCACGGGGGGGACGCCGGTGAGTTCGGTCCGTGCGACTTCCGAGCGGGCACCGTCGGCGCCGATCACGCAGCGCGTCGAGACGCGCTGCTCGGCCTCGCCACGGGCGCCGCGCAGAACGACGACCGGATGCCCGGAGGCGTCGCGGTCGACGCGCACGAAGCTGCCGGTGCGCCGCTCCGCCCCGGCGAGCGCGGCGCGCGCGCGCAGCCATTCGTCGAAATCGGCGCGATCGACCAAACCGACGAACCCGTCGCCGACCGGCATGTCGACCGCCTTGGCCGACGGCGCGACCATCCGCGCGGCGGTCGCGCGCGCGACGAGCAGATGATCGGGAATCGCGAAATCCTCGATTGCGCGCGGCGGGATTGCGCCGCCGCACGGCTTGATCCGCCCGCCGCGATCGAGCAGCAGCACGCGCCGCCCGCTCCGCGCAAGGTCGGTCGCGGCGGTCGAACCAGCCGGCCCGCCACCGACTACGACACAATCGAAATCAGGCGTCATATCGTCACCTCCCGGCCAGGCGCCGCGGAGCGTCGCGGCGAATCGATCGAAACGGCGGCGGCGAGCACGAACAGCAATGCCTCGGCGCCGAACACGAGCATGAAGGTTTCGGGCAGCGACCCGATCAGTGCGCGCCCGGCATCGACCGCGACCGCGCCGGTCAGCCCGCCGAGCCCGAAAGCGATGGCTTGCGCCGCCCCCCACAGGCCCATGCGCAAGCCCGCCTGCGAATCGCCATCGGCCCCCGCCAGCGCCATCATCGCGCCGATCGCGGCAACCGCGAACACGCCATTGGCGAAGCCCAGCGCGAAGATATTGGCGAGGATCGGCCAGCCCGGCCCGACTTGCGCCGCCAGCGCCAGCCCAGCGAGCGCGAGCGCCGAGCCGAGACAGCCGCCGATGATCCAGCGCTGCATAGCCCCGCCGCCGCGCCGGGCGTCGTACGCCCCGCCGCCAATCCCGACCAGGATCATCCCGAGCAGCACGCCGCCATGCTGGATGCCGGAGACCTGCGTCGATTGGCTCGGCGTCATGCCGAAGCGCAAGCCGGTGAACGGCTCAAGGATCAGATCCTGCATCGCGTAAGCGAGCATCGACAGGAAAACGAAGCCGGTGAAGCCGCGCGCGCGGCGATCGGCCCAGAGGGCCGCGAGCGCAGGACCGAGCCGCGCGGGCGGCGCGGACATCACGGTGCGCGGCGTCACGCGTGTGCCTTCGACGCCCCAGATCGCGAGTGTAGCAAGCAGAAAAGCGCCGACGGCAATCCCATCGACCACCGCCTGCAGCCGCGCAAACGAGAAGGGATCGATGAGCTTGCCCGCGACCCCCGCCGATATCGCGATCCCAGCGACCATCATGATCCAGGTGATCGCCGCCGCCGCCGCGCGCCGCTCGGGCGCGACGCGCGTCGCAAGCACCGCGAGCAGCGACGTCCCCGCCGCCCCGACGCCTGCGCCAATCAGCGTGAAGCCAAGCACGGCCATCGCGATGCCCAGAGCGGGGGCTTGCGGGACCAGCCCGATCGCCGCGACCGCCAGCATCGCCCCGCCCGCCAGCACCGCCATCCCACCGATCACCCACGGCGTCCGCCGCCGGCCACTGTCCGAGCCATGCCCCCACAGCGGACGCGAGAGCTGCACCGCATAATGCCACGCAACCAGCCCGGCGGGCAGCGCCGCGGGCAAGGCATATTCGACGACCATCACGCGGTTGAGCAGCGAGGTCGCGAGCATCACGATCGCGCCGATCGCGCTTTGCACCAGCCCGAGTCGGGCGATGCCGAGCCAGCCAAGCCCCGCAACCAGCCCCGCACCCGACCCCGCGCGCGTCATAGCCCGAGCACTCCACCCAAGCCGAGCGCAGAAGCGAGCATCCCGAGCACATAGAGGCTCGTCCCCGTCGCATTGTACCACGGCGTGTGCGCGAGCGGATCGCGCAGCAGGCGCGTCATCAGTGCGAGCTGCCCGACGAGCAATGTCGTTACGGTCGCCGCGACGAGCGAATGGTCCCATAGGCTCAACAGCACGATCACCGCGATTTGCGGCACCACCATCACGACGCACGCCAGCCGCGCCGCCCGATCGACGCCGAGCGTCGCCGGCAGCGAGCGGATGCCCATCGCGCGGTCGCCTTCCACCGCCTTGAAATCGTTGAGCGTCATGATGCCGAACGCGCCAGCGCTGTAGAGCAAAAGGATCGCGAGGATCTGCGTCGAGGGGAGAGCCCCGGCCATTACGGCAGTTCCTGTGAACCAGGTCAGCCCTTCATAGGTCAGGGCCACCGCTATCGGCCCCCAGACTCCGCTTTGCTTCAGCCGGAACGGCGGGGCGCTATACGCCCAGGCGAAGATCAGGCCGAGGCTGGTGGCGGCGAACACCCAGCGGTCGGTCACCGCTGCCACGATCAGTGCGAGCACGGTCCCGATGATCGCGATCCACAAGCCCCATTGGCCGGGGATCCGTCCCGATGGGATCGGTCGTCCGGGTTCGTTGATCGCATCGACATGGCGGTCGAACCAGTCATTGACCGCTTGGCTGGTGCCGCACACCAACGGGCCGACGAGCAGGATTCCGGCGATGAGGAACGGCCAGCGGCTCGCTACCGGCACCCCCGCCGAAGCGACGCCGCACCCAAAGGCCCAGATCGGCGGGAACCAGGTGATCGGCTTGAGCAGCTCGAGCACATCGCGGGGCCGCGGAAGCTGCGGAGCAGCGAGCGAAGGAGTCGTCACACGTGCCATGTCACGAAGCTATGGCGACCGAAGCGCAGCGTCAAATAGTTTTGACACTCACACTGTCAACATTTCGTGTCAGCGGCTCAATTGTCGCCAGAGACGAGGTTTCCGAGGCCGTGCCGATGGAGCTTAGAATAGAGGCTCTGCCGGCTGACGCCGAGAATCTCCGCCGCCGATGCGCGATTGTCCGACGTGTAGGCGAGCGCCGCCTCGATGCAGAGCCGTTCGATCAGGTCGGTCGATTCGCGGACGATATCCTTGAGCGACATCCGCCCGACCAATTCGGTCAATTGCTCGACCGAACGCGGGGCGTCGCGTTCGTCGGACGCCACGCTGTGCAGGCGCCGCGCGACATTGCGGATCGTGAAGCCGTAGCACGGCGAATCGCCCTGCGGTGCGACGACGCCCGACAGTTCGATCTCCTCCTGCGCGCCATTCTGGCCGCGCAGGATCGTCGCGACATTGCGCACGGCGTTGTGGTCGCGAATCTGCGCGAGGATCAGGTCGAGATCGATTCCCGGGCGGCCGAGCCATGTGCCGAGCGGCGCGCCGATCACGCGTTCGGCCGAGGCGACCCCCGCCAGCTCGACGAAGGCGGCGTTGGCGACGAGGATGTTGAGCGCCGCGTCTGTCAGCACGAAGGCGTCGGGCATGTGCTCGATCACGTCCTCGACCGCGGCGGCGTGCGACGCGAGCACCGCCACCGGGGTCGCCGCGACGATCCGCACGAGCAGCAAGGCCGCGCGTCCCTGGCGGAACAGCCGTGCCGAAATGTCGGCATTGCCCTGCTCGCCAGCGAGTCGAACCGTGATCGGCGGGAGATCGTCGGTCGCGCTCGCCGCGCCGAGATGTGCGATGAAGCTGTCGCGATCGTCCGGCGCGACGATCGTCGCGATCGGTTGGTCGGCGAGCGCACCGTCCTTGACGCCGAGCAGATGCAGCGCCGCCGGGTTGCTCTCGCGGATACGGCGCGTTGCTGCATCGACGATCAGGATCGGTTCGGTGCCAAGGTCGAACAGCATGCGATAGCGCGCCTCAGCCTGGCGCAGCTTGATATAGTCGCGTTCGAGCGATTGCTGCGTCTGGAGCAAGCGCTGCTGCAGCGCCGCCGCCGCGCGCATCTCGCGGCCGATCGCGATCACGCTGCCGTCGGCGCCCGACTTCATCACCATATACCGCATCGGCACATCGCCGCCGACAACGCGGTGATTGATCTGGCGCCAGCGCGCCGGCTCGGCGGTATCGCCGAGCATGTCGGCGACCTTGCCGATGCTGTCTTCGGCGACCACATCACGCCATGGCTGACCGACCCACTGGCGGACGCCCTGCGCATCGAGCTCGGCATTGGGGACGGCGATGTCACGGATCACACCAGCCGAATCGATCACCAGCGCGACGTCACCGACCGAGGCGAGCAACGCCACGGCTGCGTGGGGCGCAAGGGTGCGCGCCACCGTTTCGGGATCGCAAAAGGCATTGGGTGCAGGATGGGGGGGACGATCGTTCATCGCCGAACCGTTCATACTCCTGAAGTCCTTCGTCCCGCGGTCTGCCTGTTGCCGCGTGACCCAAGATTGGATCAGCCGGTCATCGACGCAACCGCCTCCCGAGCGACCGCATCGACCAGCTCGCCCGCGACGCGAACCGCCGCACGCGCATCGGGCGCCGTTCCATCGGCCCCGACCGCGGCAGCGCGGCTGGCATCGAGGGCGAACACCCGGCCACCGACCATCACGCAAATCCGTGGATTACAGGACGCTGCACGAATGCTGCGGACGATCGAAGGCAAGGGCGCGATATGGCAGTCACACGTGATCGTCAATCCGACCAGATCGAACCAAGTGTCGCGAACCCGCTCGAGCAGTTGCGGCTGTGTTGCCTCGGCGAGCCGATCGGTCATCCAGCCGTGCGCGCAGAACAGTTCGTCGACCACCACGGTGCCGAAACTGTGCTGGTCGCCCTCGAGTGAGGCGAACAAGGCGCGGCGCGCGAGACTCGGAATATGGCCGTCAGGCGTGGCGCGACCGAAAATCTCGTGCACCACTTCCTGCAACCGCCACAGCCCCATCGTCACATCGACGAAATCGCAGCGATCCTCTTCCCAGAACTGGCCGAGCATCCGCGCGGCAGGCGCAAGCAGATCGACCAGCAGCGTCTCGCGCGATACGCCGCGCGCGATCAGCGCCTCGACATGCTCGAGCAATTCGTCGGCCTCGACCTGCAGCGCGAGCGGCGCGAACGCCGCGACCTCGGTATCGGCGATCCGGTCGCTATGCGCCGCATCGGTCGGGGCAATCGGCGCGGCATGCGCGACGAGCAAGCGGGGGATGATCTCGCATTCGATCAATTGATTGAGCGCGCGCGCCTTATCCACCGCAGGCGCGGGATGCACGGCATCGCGCCTTTCGTGCGTAGATCGATCGCGCAAGCGACTCAATCGCGCGCGGCCACGCTGGACGAACTCTTCGAACCTGATCACCGAAGCCACCCCGACTCTCCCGGTCTGGTTGATCACGCGATGTACGTCGGCGGCCATGTTTGGCTGGTCCGGCGACTCGCAACGTATGCCTGTCGCAAGGCGGTGGCAACGCCCTATCGATGCGGCAGCGCACCATTCTGTAATAATTTTTGGACGTCAATTTTTATTGACACTCCAAATGGGCTGGCCCAGTCTGCTGTCACGAAAAGTGGAGCGGAAAGATGCGGCTTAGCGGGCATTCCGATACGAAACGGGCCAACCCTTCGAGGGTGGGTCTCTACACGCCCGAAGAGCGGCTGCGGCGCGATTCGACACGCTGGACGCTCGTCCAAGGCATTCTTGCCCCGCTGCAATTCCTCGTCTTCCTGGTCAGCACCATTCTCGTCCTGCGCTATCTCGGAACGGGATACGGCGCGACCGCGGCGACCGTCTCGATCGTGCTCAAGACGCTGACGCTCTATACGATCATGATCACCGGGTCGTTCTGGGAAAAGGCGGTGTTCGACCGCTGGCTGTTCGCCGACGCCTTCTTCTGGGAGGATGTCGTCAGCTTCCTCGTGCTCGGCTTGCACACCGCGTATCTCGGGATGCTGACCTTCGGGCTCGGCAGCGAACGCGGGCGGATGCTGCTCGCACTCGCAGCCTACGCCACCTATGTCGTCAACGCGACGCAGTTCCTGCTCAAGCTGCGCGCCGCACGCTTGCAGAGTAACGGCGCGACACCCGGCCTGCAGGCGGTGGCAGCATGAACGCCCTCACCCTCGCGGTCCCGGCAGGCAGTGACTGCGCGCCAGCCGTGCGCGGCGCGGTGCTGCGCGAACGCGGCCAGCGCGAGGTGTTTTGCGGGCTGACCGGGATCATCTGGCTCCACCGCAAGGTGCAGGACGCGTTCTTCCTCGTCGTCGGCTCGCGCACCTGCGCGCATCTGCTGCAATCGGCGGCGGGCGTGATGGTGTTCGCCGAGCCGCGCTTTGGCACGGCGATCATCGAGGAGCGCGATCTCGCCGGGATGGTCGATTGCAATGCCGAGCTCGACCGCGTCGTCGATCGGCTGCTGGCGCGCCGCCCGGATATCAAGCTGCTGTTCCTGGTCGGCTCGTGCCCGTCCGAAGTGATCAAGCTCGACCTGTCGCGCGCGGCGCAGCGGCTTTCGGTCAAGCATTCCGGCGCGACGCGCGTGCTCAATTATTCGGGCAGCGGGATCGAGACGACCTTCACCGAAGGCGAGGATGCCTGCCTCGCCGCACTGGTGCCCGAGCTTGCCGCGACTGCGCCCGGCGACGCGCTAGAGCTGATGATCGTCGGCGCGCTGCCCGACGTGGTCGAGGACCAGTTCCTGCGGCTGTTCGCGCAGCTCGGTATCGCGCGCGTGCACAGCTTCCCCGCGCGGCGCGCTGGCGCGATGCCGCCGGCCGGGCCCAACACGCGCTTCCTGCTCGCGCAGCCGTTCCTCGGCGAGACGGCGCGCGCGCTCGAGGATCGCGGCGCGGTGCGGCTCGATGCGCTGTTCCCGTTCGGCGCCGAGGGGACGAGCGCCTGGCTCCATGCCGCCGCGGTCGCCTTCGGGATCGACGAGATGCACTTCCGTACGGTCATCGCGCCGGGCCGCGAACGCGCCAAGCGCGCGATCGCGCATGCGCGCGAGCAACTCGGCGGCAAGAGCATCTTCTTCCTGCCAGATTCGCAGCTCGAACTGCCGCTTGCGCGCTTCCTGGCGCAGGAACTCGGCATGGTGCCGCTCGAAGTCGGCACGCCCTATCTCCATCGCGCGCATATGGCGCGCGAACTCGCGCTGCTCCCGGCCGAAACGGTGATCAGCGAAGGGCAGGACGTCGATCGCCAGCTCGACCGCGTGCGCGCGGCGCGGCCCGACCTGACAGTGTGCGGGCTCGGTCTCGCCAACCCGCTCGAGGCCGAAGGGCTGACGACCAAATGGGCGATCGAACTCGTTTTCTCGCCGATCCACGGCTTCGACCAGGCGGGCGATCTCGCCGACCTCTTCGCGCGTCCGCTGCGGCGGCGCGACGTATTGAAGGTATAGCGCGATGCAGCTGACCGTCTGGACCTATGAGGGCCCCCCGCACGTCGGCGCGATGCGGATCGCGACCGCGATGGAGGGCGTCCACTACGTGCTCCACGCCCCGCAGGGCGACACCTATGCCGACCTGCTGTTCACGATGATCGAACGCCGCGGCAAGCGCCCGCCGGTCACCTACACCACCTTCCAGGCGCGCGATCTCGGCAAGGATACCGCAGCGTTGTTCCAGACCGCGGTTAGCGAGGCGGTCGATCGCTTTGCCCCGCAGGCGCTGCTCGTCGGCGCGTCGTGCACCGCCGAGCTGATCCAGGACGATCCCTCCGGGCTCGCCTCGGCGCTGCGGCTGCCGATACCGGTGATCGCACTCGAACTGCCGAGCTATCAGCGGAAGGAAAATTGGGGAGCGGCCGAGACCTTCTACCAGTTGGTGCGCGCCCTCTGCACCCCGGCGAAGGCCGAGGCCGAGTCGCGCAAAGATCGCCCACACACGCCGACCGCCAACATCCTCGGGCCCACCGCACTCGGCTTCCGCCACCGCGACGATGTCGTCGAGATCACCCGGCTGCTCGAGACGCTCGGTATCGGCGTCAACGTCGTCGCCCCACTCGGCGCGACGCCCGCCGATCTCGCGCGGCTGCCCGACGCCGATTTCAACATCAGCCTCTATCCCGAGATCGCCGACACCGCGTGCCGCTGGCTCGAACGCACCTACGGCCAGAAAACCGTGCGCACCGTGCCGATCGGCCACGGCGCGACGCGCGACTTCATCGCCGAGGTGGCCGCGCTTGCCGGCGTCGATCCGAGCGCCGCGCTCGACACCTCGCGACTGCCGTGGTGGAGCCGCTCGGTCGATTCGACCTACCTCACCGGCAAGCGCGTCTTCATCTTCGGCGACGCGACGCACGCCGTCGCAGCAGCGCGCCTCGCGCGCGACGAGTTCGGCTTCGAAGTCGTCGGCCTCGGCTGCTACAATCGCGAGTTCGCGCGCGAGATCCGCACCGCCGCGCAGCTGTACGGGCTCGAGCCGCTGATCACCGACGACTATCTCGAAGTCGAGGAGGCGATCGCCAAGCTTCAGCCCGAGCTCGTGCTCGGCACGCAGATGGAACGCCACATCGCCAAGCGTCTGCGGATCCCGTGCGCGGTGATTTCGGCGCCGGTCCACGTCCAGGATTTCCCCGCACGCTACTCGCCGCAAATGGGGTTCGAGGGGGCGAACGTGTTGTTCGACACCTGGGTCCACCCGCTGGTGATGGGGCTGGAGGAACATCTGCTGACGATGTTCCGGGATGACTTCGAGTTTTCGGATCAGGCTGGGGCGAGCCATCTGGGGCATGGCGCTGCCCCTGCAGCTACCCGTCACCCCGGCCCTGTGCCGGGGTCCACCGTGCCGCAGGCGGACGTTCAAGTGGCGGAGTGGGCCCCGGCACAGGGCCGGGGTGACGAGGACGGTATGGCGCAACCCCGCGGCTGGTCGCCCGAGGCCGAGCGCGAGCTCCTGAAGATCCCGTTCTTCGTGCGCGGCAAGGCGCGGCGCAACACCGAACGCTATGCCGCCGAGCACGGCATCGCCGCGATCACGCTCGACACGCTCTATGACGCAAAGGCGCATTATGCCCGCTAGCGCACCCATCTCCGCCGGCTCTGGATCCACCGCGGTCCACGTCGTCATCGTCACGCTCGACAATCATCTTGCGGGCGCGGTGCAACGTGCGCAGGCGCGACTCGCCCGCGAGAATCCCGGGATCACGATCGGCTTCCACGCCGCCGCCGATTGGGAAGAGAAGCCCGAAACGCTCGCCGCCGCACGCGCCGACATCGCGCGCGGCGATATCGTGCTGGCGACGATGCTCTTCCTCGAGGATCATATCCGCGCGGTCCTGCCCCAGCTGCAGGCGCGGCGCGACCAGTGCGACGCGATGGTCGGGCTGATGTCGGGCGGCGATGTCGTCAAGCTCACGCGGATGGGCGACTATCGCATGGACAAGCCCGCGACGGGCATGCTCGCGCTGATCAAGAAGATGCGTGGCACCAACAAGGCCGGCGCCAGCTCGGGCGCGGGCCAGATGGCGGTGCTGCGGCGCCTGCCCAAATTGCTCAAATTCGTCCCCGGCACCGCGCAGGACGTCCGCGCCTATTTCCTGACGATGCAATATTGGCTCGCGGCGTCGGACGACAATGTCGTCGATATGATCCGCGCGCTGGTCGATCGCTATGCCGACGGCCCGCGCAGCGCGCTTCGCGGTACGATGAAGGCGCAGGCCCCACGCGATTACCCCGAAGTCGGCGTCTATCATCCCGCGCTGCCCGGCCGCATCGCCGCCACCGCGACCGAGCTGCCGCGCCATCGCGGTGCGCGCGGCACCGTCGGGCTGCTGATGCTGCGCTCGTACATCCTCGCCAAGGATGCCGGTCATTATGACGGGGTGATCGCCGCGCTCGAAGCGCGCGGGCTCGACGTGATCCCGGCCTTTGCCGGTGGGCTAGACGGGCGTCCGGCGATAGAGGCGTTGTTCCAAAAGGACGGTGTCGCGACGGTCGATGCGGTGATCAACTTGACCGGGTTCAGCCTGGTCGGCGGCCCCGCCTATAACGACGCCGCGGCGGCCGAGACGGTGCTCGCCAAGCTCGACGTCCCCTACATCGCCGCGCACCCGGTCGAGTTCCAGTCGCTCCAGGCCTGGGCGGCGAATGCGCAAGGCCTGCTCCCGCTCGAATCGACGATGATGATCGCGATCCCCGAGCTCGATGGCGGCACCGTGCCGATGCTGTTCGGCGGCAAGTCCGACGGCACAGCCTGCACCGGCTGCACGCGGCGCTGCAGCTTCCCTGACGCCACGACGCCCCGTGCGATGCAGGTGTGCGGCGAACGCGCCGAAATGCTCGCAGCGCGCACGCTGAAGCTGATCGCCCTGCGCCGCGCGGAAAATGCGGAGAAGCGCGTCGCGATCGTGCTGTTCAACTTCCCGCCCAACGCTGGCGCCGCCGGGACCGCGCAATTCCTCAGCGTGTTCGCCTCGCTCCACGCGACGCTTGCGCGGCTCGGGCGCGAAGGGTATCAGGTCGAAATTCCCGCAACCGTCGATGTGCTCCGCGAGGCGATCCTCGGCGGCAATGCCGCACGCTTCGGGACCGAGGCCAATGTCCATGCCAAGGTTGGTGCCGACGCGATCGTCGCGCGCGAGACCTGGCTCGCCGAGATCGAAGCCTCGTGGGGCCCCGCGCCGGGCAAATTGCAGTCCGATGGCACTTCGGTGCAGATCCTCGGGCGGCAGTTCGGCAATGTGTTCGTCGGCCTGCAACCCGCTTTGGGCTATGAGGGCGACCCGATGCGGCTGCTGTTCGCGGGCCGCTTTGCCCCGACGCATGCCTTTGCCGCTTTCTACCGCTGGCTGCGCGAGGATTTCGCGGCGCATGCGGTGCTGCATTTCGGCACGCATGGCAGCCTCGAATTCATGCCCGGCAAGCAGACCGGGCTGAGCGCGGGTTGCTGGCCCGACCGGTTGATCGGCGACTTGCCCAACATCTATCTCTACGCCGCCAACAATCCATCCGAGGGGGTACTCGCCAAGCGGCGCTCGGGCGCGACCCTGGTATCCTATCTCACGCCAGCGCTCACCAATGCCGGCGTCTACAAGGGCCTCGCCGCGCTGAAAGCATCGGTCGAACGCTGGCGTGTCGCCGCACCGGGCAGCGACGAAGCGCGCGACCTGGCCGAACTGATCCGCGACCAGGCGAACGACCTCGACCTCGCGCGCGCTCCGGCCGATGCTGGTGTTGCGCCGGCGCAGGACGATGGCTGGATCGCCGACCTCGCCGCCCGCCTCTACGAGATCGAGCGCGAACTGATCCCGCAAGGCCTCCACGTCGCCGGCGAAGCGGCGAGTCGCGAGGAGCGGATCGCGATGATCGCCGCCACGCTTCAGGCGCGCGGCGAAACGCTCCCACCCGAGACGATCGTCGCTTTGGTCGATCGCACGCGCGCAGCCGACACGCCGTTGCTCAAGGACATGGCCGCGCTCGACGCAGCGCTGTCGGCCAATGGCGAGATCGACGGCATCGTCACTGCGCTGGCCGGGCGCTACATCCACCCGGTCACCGGCGGCGACCTGCTGCGCAATCCTGAGATCCTGCCGACCGGGCGCAACATCCACGGCTTCGACCCGTTCCGCATCCCTTCGGCCTTCGCGGTCAAGGACGGCGCGGCACAGGCGCAGCGGCTGATCGAGCGCAGCCTCGCCGATTCGGGGCATCTGCCCGAGACGGTCGCGATGGTGCTGTGGGGCACCGACAATCTCAAGAGCGAGGGCGCGCAGATCGCGCAGGCGCTCGCGCTGCTCGGCGCGCGGCCGCGCTTCGACAGCTACAACCGGCTGGCGGGTGCCGAACTGATCCCGCTCGAAGAGCTGGGGCGGCCGCGGATCGACGTCGTCGTCACGCTGTCGGGGGTGTTCCGCGACCTGCTGCCGCTCCAGACGCGGATGCTCGCGCAGGCCGCTCTGCTGGCGGCCGAAGCCGACGAGCCCGACGACCAGAACTTCGTCCGCCGCCACGCCCGCGCGCACGCCGCGGCGCAGGGCTGCGACCTCGAGACCGCGGCGCTGCGGGTCTTCTCCAATGCCGAGGGCGCATATGGCGCCAACGTCAATCTGATGATTGACACCGGCGCCTGGACCGATCCCGACGAGCTCGCCGACAGTTTCGAACGGCAAAAGGGTTATGCGTACGGGGTCAAGGGCGCGCCGGTGCGCCAGCCCGAATTGCTCAAGGCTGCGCTGCAGACGGTCGATTGCGCGTATCAGAATCTCGAAAGCGTCGAGCTCGGCATCACCAGCATCGACCAATATGTCGACACGCTCGGCGGGATCAGCCGCGCGGTGACCCGCGCCAAGGGCGGCCAGACCGCGCCGGTCTATATCGGCGACCAGACGCAAGGTACCGGCAAGGTGCGGTCCTTGCAGGAGCAAGTCGCGCTCGAGACGCGAACGCGCGTGCTCAACCCGGTTTGGACCGAGGGTCTGCTCCGCCACGGCTATGAAGGCGTCCGCCAGATCGAGGGCAGCGTCACCACGACGATGGGCTGGTCGGCGACGACCGGCGAGGTCGATCCGTGGGTCTATCAACGCATCAGCGAAACCTATGTGCTCGACGCCGAAATGCGCGAGCGGATCGCGGCGCTCAATCCCAAGGCTTCGGCGCGTGTCGCCAACCGGCTGATCGAAGCGTCCGAACGCAAATACTGGTCTCCCGACGCGGCGACGCTCGCCGCACTCCATGCCGCCAGCGATGAACTCGAGGATCGTCTCGAAGGCATCGTTGCGGTGGCGGCATAAAGGAATTTCGCATGGCTCTACTCGATCCCCCCATTCGCGGCCTCGACGGCGAGGGCTCACTCCAGGTCGGGCTCGATCCTAACGACCGGATCGGCAACGCGAAGGTGTTCGCGGTGTACGGCAAGGGCGGGATCGGCAAGTCGACCACCTCGTCCAACCTCTCCGCCGCCTTCTCGCTGCTCGGCAAACGCGTGCTGCAGATCGGCTGCGACCCCAAGCACGACAGCACTTTCACGTTGACCAAGAAGCTGATGCCGACGGTGATCGACGTGCTCGAGACGGTCGAGTTCCACGCCGAGGAATTGCGGCCCGAGGATTACATGTTCGAGGGCTATAACGGCGTGATGTGCGTCGAGGCGGGCGGACCGCCGGCCGGCACCGGGTGCGGCGGCTATGTCGTCGGGCAGACGGTCAAGCTGCTCAAGCAGCACCATCTGCTCGAGGAAACCGATGTCGTGATCTTCGACGTGCTCGGCGACGTGGTGTGCGGCGGGTTCGCCGCCCCACTGCAACATGCCGAGCGCGCTGTGGTGGTCGCGGCGAACGATTTCGACAGCATCTTCGCGATGAATCGCATCGTCGCGGCGATCAAGGCCAAGGCCAAGAATTACGACGTGCGGATGGCGGGCGTGATCGCCAACCGCTCGGCGGCGACCGATGAGATCGATCGGTTCAACGCGGCCACGGGGTTGAAGCGGCTCGCGCATTTCCCCGATCTCGACGCGATCCGTCGTAGCCGCCTCAAGAAATGCACCTTGTTCGAGATGGACTCGACCCCCGAGGTCGATGCCGCCTGCCTCGAATACAAGCGCCTCGCCGCGCAGATGTGGGCTGGCTGCGAGCCGCTCGACGCACAACCGATGAAGGATCGCGAGATCTTCGAATTCCTGGGGTTCGAATGAGATGAGCACGGCGAGCTACACCCACTTCCGCGGCAATCTCGAAACCTATTTCGATCGCACCGCAGCCAAGGCGTGGGAGCAGCTCACGTCGGACGCGCCGGTCAGCGGGATCCGCGCGACGGTGCGCGCCGGGCGCACCACGATGCGCGACACGCTGCTGTCGTGGCTGCCCGCCGACATGACCGGGCTGCGCCTGCTCGATGCCGGCTGCGGCACCGGCGCGCTCGCGGTCGCGGCGGCCGAGCGCGGCGCGCAGGTGGTGGCAATCGACGTCGCGGGCAGTCTCGTCCAGATCGCGCGCGATCGCGCACCGGCGCATCTGGCGATCGACTGGCGCGTCGGCGATCTGCTCGATCCCGCGCTCGGGCATTTCGATCATGTCGTCGCGATGGATTCGCTGATCCATTACCGCGCGTTCGATATCGTCGCGGTGCTGCAACAGCTCGCCGAGCGCACGCACGGCTCGATCGTCTTCACCTTCGCCCCGCAGACGCCGCTGTTGATGGCGATGCTCGGCATGGGTCGGCTGTTCCCACGCAGTGACCGCTCGCCCGCGATCCTGCCGGTGCGCGACCGCTTGCTGCGCACGCTGATCAGCAACGCGGTCCCGACGAGCCGGATCGGGCGCGACCGGCGCATCTCGGCGAGCTTCTATACCAGCCATGCGCTCGAGATGGTGACGGCGTGAGGGACCTCTCCGCCTTGAAAGCCTCGCTCGCACCGCGCGCTCCGGCGCAGCCCGGGCGGCTCGCGACGGTGCGGAGCGGCGCGTTCTGGGGCCGACTCGGCACGCGCTTCCTGCCCTTCGCCGATGCTGCCACCACCGAACTCCCGCTCGGGCGGCTGCTGCGGCTGTCGCTGTTCCAGGTCTCTGTCGGGATGGCGGCGGTGTTGCTCACCGGCACGCTCAACCGCGTGATGATCGTCGAGCTCGGCATGGCGTCTTGGGCGGTCGCGGCGATGGTGTCGCTGCCCTTGCTGTTCGCGCCGTTGCGCGCGTTGATCGGGTTCAAGTCGGACCGGCACCAGTCGATCCTCGGCTGGAAGCGCGTTCCCTATATCTGGTTCGGCACGCTGCTCCAGTTCGGCGGCTTCGCTTTGCTCCCCTTCGCGCTGCTGGTGATGACGGGGCTCGGCCAGGGTCCGACGATCGTCGGGCAGATCGGCGCTGGGATCGCCTTCCTGATGGTCGGTGCGGGGATGCACACGACGCAGACCGCCGGCCTCGCGCTCGCCACCGATCTCGCGCCGCCCGAAAGCCGGCCGCGCGTCGTCGCGTTGCTCTATGTCATGCTCCTGCTCGGGATGATGGTCAGCGCGATCGTGATCGGCCGGCTGCTCGACAATTTCACGCCGACGCACCTCGTCCAGATCGTCCAGGGCGCGGCGGTGCTGACCGTGGTGCTAAACATCACCGCCTTGTGGAAGCAGGAAGCGCGCCGCCGCGGCGGCACCGCACCCGAGGAAAGCTCCGCTCCCTTCCGCGAGATCTGGGCGCTGTTCATCGCGCGCCCGCGCACGATGCGGCTGCTCGTCGCGACCGGGCTGGGGTCGGCCGCCTTCTCGATGCAGGACGTGCTGCTTGAGCCTTATGGCGGGCAGATCCTCGGCCTGTCGGTCGGCGCGACGACGTCGCTCACGGCTTTGTGGGCGGTCGGCATGCTCAGCGGTTTCGCGCTCGCCGCGCGCAGCCTGGCCAATGGCGGCGAACCGCACCGGCTCGCGGGCTTCGGCGGCGTCGCGGGGATCGCGGCGTTCCTGTGCGTGATCTTTGCAGCGCCGCTGCACGCGACCGCGTTGCTCGCGATCGGCGCGACGATCATCGGCTTTGGCGGCGGTCTGTTTTCGGTCGGCACGCTGACCGCGGCGATGGCGATCTCCGACAGCGCCGAACTCGACGGCCGCACCGGGCTCGCGCTCGGCGCCTGGGGCGCGGTGCAGGCGACGTGCGCGGGGGCGGCGATCGCGATCGGCGCGATCGTCCGCGACGTGACCAGCGCCGCCGCGACCGCGCGCGAGCTTGGGCCGACGCTCGCCGATCCGGCGACCGGCTACGGCGTCGTCTACGGCGTCGAGATCATCCTGCTGCTCACCACGCTCGTCGTGCTCGGGCCGCTCGTCCGCCCGGTCGCACCCTCGCAGACCATTCGCTTCGGCCTGGCCGAATTTCCGGCTTGAACCCAGGGGAGACCGCCCATGCATCCGACCCTCACGCCCGGCATCGATGTCGCACTGCTCGTCTTCTACGCCTTCGTGCTGTTCTTCATCTGCCTCGTCTTCTATCTGCGCCGCGAGGATCGCCGCGAGGGCTATCCGCTCGAGCATGAGCTGACCGGTCGGGTCGAATCCGAAGGCGGCCCCTTCCACACCGCGGTCGCCAAGACCTTCAAGCTTTCGTTCGGCCGAGGCACCGTCACCACGCCGACCAAGGGCCGCGAGCCCTTCCAGATCGCCGCACGCCAGACCGACCGCTTCACCGGCGCGCCCTATGCGCCGACCGGCAATCCGTTGATCGATGGCGTCGGCCCGGCGGCCTATGCCAACCGCGCCAAGCACCCCGACATCGACATGGAGGGTCACCCGCGCATCGTCCCGCTCGGCGCGGCGCTCGACATCACGATCGCACGGCGCGATCCCGATCCACGCGGGATGCCGATCTTCGGGTGTGACGGACGCCCCGCCGGGACCGTCACCGAGCTGTGGATCGACCGCGCCGACCGACTCGTTCGCTATCTCGCGGTCGATGGTGCCGCCGGGACCGGCGCGATCCTCGTGCCGATGATGATGGTCACGATCGACCGCCGTCGCGGGCGTGTCGCCTGCGATGCGATCACCGCCGCGCAATTCGCCGATGCTCCGCGCATCGCGACCGACACGATCACCCTATACGAGGAGGAGCGCGTGCTCGGCTATTTTGGCGGCGGTTATCTCTATGCCACCCCAGCCCGTCAGGAGCCCTTCCTGTGACCGAACATGATTACGAGCCGATCCCGGGTCTTCCCGGATTGCTGCCGCCGGGCGAGCGCATCGTGTGGCAAGGCGCGCCCGACTGGCGGGTGCTGGCGCGGTACGCCTATCATACGCGCGCCGTGACGGCCTATTTCGGCGTGCTCGGCGCCTGGGCGGTGATCGCCGCGGTCGCGCGCGGCATCCGTGGCCCCGGCGATCTGTCGGGCGTCGCGCTGACGGCGATGTTCGGGATCATCGCGGTCGGCCTGTTGCGCGCGCTCGCCTGGGGCGCGGCGCGCACGTCGCTCTATACGTTGACCAACCGCCGCGTTGTGCTCCGCATCGGTGTGGCGTTTCCCAAATGCATCAACTTGCCGCTGGCGATGATCGGTACGGTCGGCCTTGCGGTCAATCCCGACCAATCGGGCGACATCCCGCTCGCGCTCACCGGCGAGCGTCGGCTCGGCTTTCTCGCCTTGTGGCCGCACGCGCGGCCCTGGCATGTCGCGGCGGCGCAACCGATGCTGCGTGCGCTGCCCGACGCGGCGCACGTCGCTTCGCTGATCGCGCGCACGTGCCTCGAGGTTCAGCCAAGCGGTCAGGTGACGCAGCCGGTGAGCCCCGCAGCGCCTGCAAACGGCTTCGGCCAGGCGGTGGCGGCATGAGCCCCGCCCAGGCCGAGCAGCTCCCGCGCGGCGCGCTGATCCTCGCCGGGTCACTCGTCGGCTTCGCCTTCCTGCTGACCGCGACCGTCCGCATCGCGCACATCCCGCCCGCCGGCTCGCCGGCCGCGCTGCGCGAGACGACGCATGTCGCGCCGGTGCAGACGCGCACGCTGCGCTTCCTCGACGCGGCCGATCGCGGCGTGCGGATCGAGGATGTCGGCACCGGGCGGACCGCGGGGACGATCGTACCGGGGCAGCAGACGGGCTTCATCCGCGGCGTCATGCGCGGGCTCGCACGCGAGCGGCGGATGCACGGGATCGGCGGCGAGGCGCCCTTCACGCTGACGCAGTGGCGCGACGGCGAACTGACGCTGACCGACAGCGCGACGGGGCGCTCGATCGAGCTCAACGCCTTCGGCACGACCAACCGCGCCGCCTTCGCCGCGCTGCTGAGCGCCCCGGAGACGCCGCGATGAGCGCGTTCCGCCGCACCTGCTTCGACACGCCGTGCCGGATCGAGGTCGAACATAGCGACGAATTCCTCTGCGCGCATGTCGAGCTCGCCGGCGGCGTCGCGATCAACCCGGGCGACCGGGTGCGCGTGCATGGCGAACCGATCCACGTCGAGTTCGGCAGCGCGCGCGTGTTCGAGCGCATCGCGACGGTCGAACGCGCCGGGCCGATCGAGCGGCTGTGGACCAAGCTGTGCGGCCATTTCGAGATGAACGAACTGTACGAAGTCAGCTTTTCGGATCGGAGACTGTCATGAACGCCATCACGCCGATCGCGCCCGCCACGCCGCAAGGCGCCGACACGCTGGCGATCGCCCGCGAAGACACCGTGCTGTCGCCGCGCTTCTACACCACCGATTATGCCGCGATGGACCGGATCGACGTGTCGCCGGTGCGCGCCGAATGGGACCAGCTGATCGCCGAAATGGTCGCCGACCCCAATCGCCGCCATTTCCGCCGCACCAATGCGTTCGACGGCGTGATCGAAAGCCTGCCCGACGGCCTGCGCGAGGAATTCATCGATTTCCTGGTGAGCTCGCTCACCGCCGAATTCTCGGGCTGCATCCTCTATGCCGAGATCCAGAAGCGCGCGCAGAACCCCGACATCAAGGCGCTGTTCCGGCTGATGAGCCGCGACGAAAGCCGCCATGCCGGCTTCATCAACGATACGCTCAAGGACGCCGGCATCGGGGTCGATCTCAGCTTCCTGACCAAGACCAAAAGATACACCTATTTCCGACCCAAGTTCATCTTCTATGCGACCTATCTGTCGGAGAAGATCGGCTATGCGCGCTACATCACGATCTTCCGGCACCTCGCGCAGCATCCGGAATGGCGTTTCCATCCGATCTTCAACTGGTTCGAGGAATGGTGCAACGACGAGTTCCGCCACGGCGAGGCCTTCGCCATCCTGATGCGGACCGATCCCAAATTGCTGCGCGGCCACAACGTGCTGTGGATCCGCTTCTTCCTCGTCGCGGTCTATGCGACGATGTACGTGCGCGACCACAATCGCCCGGCGTTCCACAAGGCGCTCGGGATCGATCCGGACGTCTATGACCACCGCGTCTTCACGGTCTGCTCGCAGATCACGCGCCAGGTCTTCCCGCTCGTGCTCGACACCGACTCGCCGCGCTTCCGCGCCGGGCTCGAGCGGATGCGGCGGATCGCCGCCGGGATCGACGCGGCCAAGGCGCAGGGCGGGGTGATCGGCGGGATCAAGCGGGTCGGGCTGATCGGCGCTGCTGCGGTGAACTTCGCGCGACTGTATCTCACGCCGGTGCAGCGCAACGCGATCCCCGCCTCGGCCCGGCTGGTTCCGGCCTGGTGACGATCCCGCCGCTCCTGTTCGCACTCGTGATGTGGTTCATCGGGACGGCCGCGGTGGTGTGGCTCGACAGCCGACCGCGCGCGACCTTCCGCACCAGCTTCCGCCTTGCCGGCGTCATGGCTGCGGCGGCGACAGGCGCGGTGTGGTGGTCCGCCGGTGATGCGAGCTGGGGCGGCGCCTATCTCGGCTTCGCAGCGGCGATCGTGATCTGGGGCTGGCATGAAATGGGCTTCCTGATGGGATTCGTCGCCGGCCCGAACCGGCTGCCCTGCCCACCCGAAGCGACCGGCTGGACGCGGCTCAAGCTCGCGACCGCGACGGTGATCCATCACGAAGTCGCGATCGCCGCGACCGCGCTGCTGCTGTTCGCGCTGACCTGGCGTCAGCCCAACCAGAGTGCGCCGCTCACTTTCCTGCTGCTGTTCGGTTTGCGGCTCAGCGCCAAGTTCAACCTGTATCTCGGCGTGCCCAACCTCAGCGACGAAGTCTTCCCGGCGCATCTCGCCTATCTCAAGAGCTATTTCCGCAAGCGCGCGGGCAACGCGCTGCTGCCGGTGTCGGTGATCGGCTCGGGCGCGCTCGCCTGGTGGGCGTGGAGCGTCGCCGAGGCCGCGCCTGCGGAGAGCGGCGCGGCGGTCACCGCGACCTTGCTCGCGGGACTGTCGGCGCTCGGGCTCGTCGAGCATCTTTTTCTTGTGTTGCCGCTGCGCGATGCCAAACTGTGGCAATGGGCGTCGGCAAAGACCCAAGCGGCCAAAGCCGCAATAAGCGAGTAGGAGGGGTACGCCATGAACTATGAGGCATTCTTTCAGGTCGAGCTCGACGCGCTGAAGGAGGACGGGCGCTACCGCATCTTCGCCGAGCTCGAGCGCAAGGCCGGCAGCTTCCCGCGCGCGCGCCATTATGCCGAGGACGGCGTCGGCGATGTCACCGTGTGGTGCTCGAACGACTATCTCGGCATGGGGCAACACCGCAAAGTGCTCGACGCGATGCACACCACGCTCGATGCGTGCGGCGCGGGCGCTGGCGGCACGCGCAACATTTCGGGCACCACGCACGCGCATGTCGTGCTCGAGGCCGAGCTCGCCGATCTGCACGGCAAGGAAGCGGCGTTGCTGTTCACTTCGGGCTATGTCTCGAACTGGGCGGCGCTCGGCACGCTCGCCGCGCGGATGCCGAATTGCGTCGTACTGTCGGACGAACTCAACCATGCCTCGATGATCGAGGGAATCCGCCACAGCCGTGCGGAGTGCCTCCGTTTCAAGCATAGCGACCCCGCCGATCTCGACCGCAAGCTCGCACAGATCGACCCGGCGCGGCCCAAGCTCGTCGCGTTCGAGAGCGTCTATTCGATGGACGGCGACATCGCGCCGATCGCCGAGATCCTCGACGTCTGCGAGAAACATGGCGCGATGTCGTATCTCGACGAAGTCCACGGCGTCGGCCTGTACGGCCCACGCGGCGGCGGCGTCGCCGAGGAGCGCGGGCTGATGGACCGCATCACCGTGATCGAAGGCACACTCGGCAAGGCGTTCGGCGTGATGGGCGGCTATATCGCCGCCTCGGCCGCTTTGTGCGACTTCGTCCGCAGCTTTGCGAGCGGCTTCATCTTCACGACCGCGCTGCCGCCCGCGCTCGCCGCGGGTGCGACCGCGAGCATCCGGCATCTGAAAGCGAGCGGCTGGGAACGCGCGCAGCACCAGGCGCGCGTCGCGCAGGTCCGGCGACGGCTCGATGCGATCGGCATCCCGACGATCGACAATCCCAGCCACATCATTCCGGTCATGGTCGGCGACGCCAAGAAGTGCAAGATGATCAGCGACTGGCTGCTCGAGGAGCACGGCATCTATGTCCAGCCGATCAACTATCCGACGGTGCCGGTCGGCACCGAGCGGCTGCGGCTGACCCCCTCGCCGGTGCATACCGATGGCGATGTCGACAAGCTCGTCGATGCGCTGTCGGAAATCTGGTCGCAATGCGCGTTGGCGCGGCGCGCTATGGCGGCTTGAAGGGATCTAAAGCGAGGCGGCTGATTTTCCGCACAATCGCCATTTAACGTCACCCCGGCCTTGTGCCGGGGTCCACGGCTCAGCGCGGCACGGCGACTGATGCGATAGCAGCACGGTAGCCCCCGGGACGAGCCCGGGGTGACGAGTTTGTGGCGGACGGGCTACCTCTTTCGGCGTAATTCGGACCGTGCGCGCCTACTCTTCGAGCCCCTTGCGCACCCGCCGCGCGAACAGCCACGCCGCGCCAAACACCAGCGGCACCGCGCCGACCATCACCCATTCCTTCCAGGCATGCGCCGGCGCCGCGAGATAGCCGATCAGCGCCACCGCATAGTAACTGATCGCCACCACCGAGAGTCCCTCGACAGTCTGCTGCAACCGCAATTGCAGCTGGGTGCGCGTGTCCATCGATTCGAGCAGGTCGCGATTCTGCTTGGCGAGTGCGATGTCGATCCGCGTGCGCAGCAGCTCGCTCGTCCAGGCGGCGCGCTGCGACAGATCGTCGAGCCGTGCCGAGAAGCTGTCGCACGTCCGCACCGCCGGGGTCAGCCGCCGCTCGGTGAAATCCGCGAGCGTCTGATAGCCCGCGATCCGCCCGATCCCGAGCGTTTCGAGCCGGTCGAGACTGAGTTGCGCATAAGCGCGCGTCGCGCTCATCCGATAGCGCGTCTCGGCGAGCAACCGTGCGAGCTCGGCCGAGAGATAGGTCAGCTCGTCGAGCAGATTGTCGTCCTGCGTCCGCCGTTCGGAAACGGCGTGCGTCAGATCGGCGAGTCGCGCCTCGAGCCGCGAGACGTCGGGGGTGAGCCGCTGCGCCAGCGGCAGGCCGAGCAGCGCCATGTTGCGATAATTGCCGAGCTCCTGCAGCCGCAGCACGAGCTGCGACGGTTCGTCGCGCAGAAGACCATGGTCGATCAGCAGCAGCCGTCCGAACCCATCGGTGTTGAGCCTGAAGTCCGACAGCATCGTCGCCTTGCCGCTGGCGATCTGGCAGCGGATCATTGCATCGGGCGCGAACAGCCGATCGAGCTGCGCTTCGCCGGGCGGATCGGTCCCCGGGGGATAGACCGCGATCTGCGTCGCGCGGATCACCGCACCCGGCATGTCGGCGACGATATCGGGCGCCAGCGGATCGAACAGGTCGGTCGCGAACGGCTCGTCGAACGCCCCTTCGCTCAAGAAGGTATAGCTCGCGAATTCGGTATGCCGCTCGAGCACGAGCTTTGTGGTGCCGAAATCGACCACCGCATAGCGCGTGTCGGGGGCAAGGCGTGTCCCGATATGCCGCGTCACCCGCTCGAAATGCGCGGCCGCACCGCTTGCGCCTTCCTCGCCGAGCACGGTCACGATTTGCATCAGGCGGCATGGCGCCGCGAACCGCGGCAGGCGGCGGACGTGCATCTCATCGGCCAGCGCGGCACGTAAGGGATGATTATGGAAGCTCAGGCCATCCATGGGTCCGACTCCGCATCGGACACCCGCCCGCAGCCGAGCAGCTGCGGGTCGAGCACGATCATTGCCGCTGTGTCATCGCCTGCGGGTTGGCCAGCACCGCGGGCACCGCAGCCCCGGCCGCGCCGCCCTCGGGTGCAGCGGTCGGCATTGGCGGCGCCTTGAGCGTCGGGTTGGCCGCGAGCATCGAGATCCCGCCGAGTGGCTTAGACTGGCCCTGGTGGCAGGTCTGGCAATTCGCCTTGTACGGGTCGCCATGCGGCCCCTTGCGATAGGCCGGGAACACCCCCGTCAGCGAATCGATATATTCGCCGTTGATGTCGCGCACCATGCGAATGCCGTAATAGGCGGTCGCACGCTGCGGCCGGCTGAGGCTCCACGAGCGGAACGACTGGGTGTTGTGGCAATAGGTGCAGTTGACGCCGAGCGCGGTGCTCATGTGCATCATCAGGCCGTAGCTCTTCTCGGCATCCTTGATCGACACGACATGGTTGGGCGAGGGATACTGGCTGCTCGACGCGACGCGGATCTGTGCCTTGCCGTTGAGATAGGTCTGGAACGGATCATACGGCAGCGACGCATAGCCGACCGCCACGTTCGGGCTATTCTGGCCATGCTTGTTGCGCACGATCGAATCGGGATCTGCGACCCCTTCCGCGATCGCCCATTTATACGCCGGCACCGCATTGCCACGATGGCAGGTGTAGCACGTCACTCCGGTCGTCTTGACGTGGCTCGACCATTTGCCGTTGATCTGCCGCGTCATCTGCAACATCCGCCGCGCGACGATCTTGGTGTATTTCTCGTCCGACGCCATGTTGTTGGGATTGTGGCAATAATTGCAGCCCTGCTCGGGCGGCGCGACCCATTGGCTGATCGCCGCCATCAGATGGTTGAAGCGCTCGGTCGAGACATCGCCGAGCACCTTCACATTCTGATAGGTCTCTTTCGCGCGCGGTCCGCTGTCGTCGGGCAGCGCATAGGGCGGCGCGGGGATCGCGGCGGCCTTCACGGCGCTCCGCACATTGACGATCTGGTCCATCCCCGTTCCGCGATAGCCGGTCTGCTGCGTCGCCTTGGGCCCGATTTCGCAGCCGCCAAGCAGCACGGTCCCCGCCATCCCGGCTGCGCCGAGGATCTGAGCTGCGCGCGTCATTGCGATGCTCCCGGAAGAGTGGCGGGATCGATCACGCCGGTGCCCGGATAATCGGGCGCATAACCGTGCTGGATCGCCCACAGATACCAATTGTCGACCACGGTACCGGTCAGCAAAATCCCGATTCCACCGACCAGCGTGGTCAACACCGCGAACCACCAGGCCCAGCGATGGATCGATTCGTAGGTCGCGTTGAAGCCCATCGTCCAGCGCCAGAACAATGCCGCGCGCTCGGCGGCGGTGCCGCGGTCGGTGATGTGTTCGAGCTCGCGCTCGCCGCCATAGCGCCCGACCGCGAGGATCGTCGCGCCGTGCATCGCGAACAGCAGCGTCGATCCGTAGAGGAACACGATCGAGAGGCAGTGGAACGGGTTGTAGAAGAGGTTGCCGTAGCGGATCGAGAAGGCCGCGGTCCAATCCAAGTGCGGGAAGATACCGAACGGCACCGCCTCGGCCCAGCTGCCCATCAGCATCGGGCGGATGAAGCCGAGGACCAGCATCAGCCAGATCGCACTCGCAAACGCCCAGGAGACATGCGTGCCGAGCCCCAGCGCCTTGGCGCGGCGGAAGGTGCGCAGCCACCACAGCAGCACCGAGGCCGACATCGAGAAGCCGGCGATCTGCCACCAGCCACCCTTGGCGAGCGGCACGAACAGCTGGAAGCCATATTCGGGCCCGGGCGGCTCGAGCGCGAGCCACGGCAATTGCCGCGCGAACTGGACCGGGTCCCAGCCGACCGACGCCCACATATTGAGACCGACCACCTCGAAGGCGAGGAACCCGAACATGAGCGAGAGGATGCCGAGCCCGCCAAGATAGATCGGGCCGATCTGCGCATTGCCGATCTTGCCCATCCAGTAGGAGAAGCCCGGCTTGCCGATCCGCGGGAAATCATAGGGTCCAAGTGCGGGCCCCATTTCGGGCGCCCCGCGCAACTGGATTTGGGTAAAGATGTTCTGATAGCTTGCCACGCGACGTCTCCCCTCAGGACCAGATCGGCAAATTGAGCCACCAGCTCCACCATTCGGGCCAGCCGCGCGTCCAGAGCGGCCCCGAGATGATGATGCAGATCGCGCTCCAGAAGCCCGCGCTCAGCGCGAGGAACAGCCCGAGCCGGTGAATGCCGAGCGTGCCGACCGAATAGCCGATCGTGTCGCGGAAGAAGGCGTCCTCATATTCGGGCGAGCGCACCTCGCCATTGCCGATCCCGTCCTTGGGCGGGTTGGCCGCCGACAGCACCAGGCCGCCATGCAGCGCGAGCGCGAGCGTCGTCGTGAAGAAGAAGCTCACCGCGAGCATGTGCGCGGGATTGTAGTGGAAGTGGAGATATTGGTAGCCGGTGTTCGACACCCAATCGAGATGGCTGAAGATGCCGTAGGGAAAGCCGAAGCCCCACGCGCCGAGCAGCATCGGGCGGATCACGACGAGCGAGACATAGGCGAAGATCGCGACGCCGTATGCCGCGGGCACGTGATAGCCGATGCCGAGCTTGCGACAGATCTCGACCTCGCGCAGCGCCCAGGAGATGAACGATCCGACCGCGCAGATCGTGATGATCTGCCAGAAGCCGCCCTCTCGCAACGGCGCCAGCGACAGGCCATAGCGGATGTCGGGCGGCGCGATGCTGATCAGCCAGATGTTCCAGGTCGGCCCGAGCGACGCGGCATAGACGATCAACGCCGTGCCGAGCCCCGCGAACAAGGCGGTCGTCACCCCGAAGAACCCCACAAAAAAGGGCCCGACCCAAAAATCGAAAAGGTCACCGCCAAGCAGCGTGCCGCCGCGGACGCGGTATTTTCGTTCGAAACTCAGCAGCGCCATGACGCCATCCTCCACCGCCTGTCCACGGGTGATCCGTGGCACGCGAACCCCTCACGCAAATGTCCAGCTTCGAGCGGACGCGACGGCTGTCACGCCCCGTCCGCTCGAGCCCGGCGGTCGGCTACGGCGCAGCCGTCGTCGCCGGCGCGGTCGCTGCCGCAGGCGCGGTGTGCGGACCATCGAGCCAGTTGAACCGGTCGGTGCTGAGCAGGATGAAGTGGATCAGCAGCGCCAGCACGAACAGGAAGGCGAACAACGCGACGAGCGTGCGCCGCGGATCGAAAATAAGCCAAACTCTCCACATGACGTGGTCTCCTCGTTACGATGAAATATCAATGGATCCAGGGACGCCACATCCACACGAGGATATGCGCCACGATCGCGACTGCGGTGAACAAAGCGAAGCTGGTGATGAAGAGCTTGTGAAACTCCTTCGCTTCTTCCGGGGTCAAATAGGTCCCCGGCCCGAACCTTTCTTCTCGATTGTCGCTCATTGCTGCGTCTCCATACTGACGACCACGAACAGGAGCGTCAGAGGCGCTCCCCGGCTGCATCCACGCGGCACCTGCCGTGGGATCCTGGGTCCGCGCGGACGCGGAAAAGGGCATCGCGCGGTCATCCGCCGCGGCTTTCGGTGATGGCGTGCGCGAGGCGGCTCGGCGAAACCGACACCTCGCCGGCGCGGCGCGCACCACGTTCGGCGGCATCGCGGATGCGCTTGGCGGCGGAGATCCGCACCAGCACGGGCTCACGCTCGACCGCTGCGTCGAGCGCGGCCTTGGCGGCATCTTCCCACGCGACCTCGCGCTCGATCCGCGCGGGCGTGGCCTCGACCGTGTCGAGCTGGCCTGCGAGCGGGAGGATGTGGAAGAGCGCGTCGAACAGCGCGTTGCACACTTCCTGGATAAGATATGTCGCGCCGGCATAGCCCATGAACGGTGTGCCGGTGTGGCGGCGGATCACCGCGCCGGGGAAACTCGCCGGGATATAGACGCCGCGCGCGCCGGCCTCGGCCATGTACATGCGCTCGTTGAAGCTGCCGAACACGATCAGCGGCGGGTTGCTGCGGATCGCGTCGATCACCGCCTGGTTGTCAGGCTTGATCCCGGCCGAGCGCGCGAAGGCGAAGTGGCACGGCAGCCCCATGTCGCCTTCGAGAAACGCGCGGATCCCGCGCGCGTAGGTTTCGGTCGCGACGATGCCGAAGCTGGCCGTCCCGAAGAAGTCCTGCGTGACCGAGCGCCACAGATCCCAGAGCGGCTTGATCGTGGTGTGTTTCTCGCGTTCGATGAACGGCTCGGGATCGAGCCCGAGCAATTCGCCGAGCTTGCGCAGGAACAAGGTCGTGCTCTCGAGCCCGATCGGCGCCTGGAGATACGGCCGATCGAGCGCCTCGCACAGCCCGCGACCGAACTCGCGATAGAGGCAGATATTGACGCGCGCATCCGCGAGCTTGCGGACGTCGGCGAGATGACTGCCGAGCGGGAAGACCATCCCGACCTCGGCGCCGATCCCCTCGACGAGGCGGCGGATCTCGGCGATGTCCGACGGCATGTTGAAGCTGCCGTACATCGGGCCGATCAAATTGACCTTGGGGCGTTCGCCCTCCTTGAGCGGGCGCAACGCCGGCACTTTCTTGGGGCCGAACTGCGTCCACAGCCAGGTCAGCGCGCGGTCGCCCGACTGCCACTGATCCTCGTCGATCGTGCGCGGCAAAAAGCGCTGGATGTTGGTGCCCTCGGGCGTGACGCCGCCGCCGATCATCTCGGCGATCGATCCCGTCACCACCACCGCGGGCAGATCCGGATCGAGCGTCGCCCAGGCGCGCTTCATCGCGCCTTCGGTGCCGTCGCGGCCGAGCTCCTGTTCGCCGAGGCCGGTGACGACGATCGGCAATTCGTGCGGGGGCAGCGCATCGGTGTAGTGCAGCACCGAGGTGACGGGGAGATTCTCGCAACCGACCGGGCCGTCGATGATCACCTGCAGGCCCTTGATCGCGGTGAAGGCGTAGACCGCGCCCCAATAGCCGCCGGCACGATCGTGATCGAGGATCAGCGTCATACGCCGACGCTTTCTTCCGCCTTCGCGGCGGCGATTCGTTTCGCGGCGTATTTGGCCTTGAACTCGGGCCGGTCGACCGGCGTATTCTCCCACACGCCGGCCGACGGCCCCGCCCCCACCCCTTCGAAAAAGCGCGTCATCTTGTCGAAGCGCGCCTGGTTGGCGAGTGCGCCGTTGACGACGAGCGCAAGGCTTCCCGCGCCCGCCGGCCCCATCAGCGGCCGCGCCGAGATGAGGTTTGTGAAATAGAGCGCCGGAATCGCCTTCTGCTTGGCGTGCTGGACGACGGGCGTGGTGCCGATCGCGAGATCGGGGCCATATTCCTCGACCGCGGCGATATCCTGCTCAAGGCTCGCGCGATATTGCACGCGGCAGCCATGCGCCTCGAGCCAGTCGCGATCGGGATCCGACCAGATTGTCCGCGGGCAGGCGGTCCCGACATAGGGGACGTCCGCCCCGCTCTCGATCAGCAACCGCGCGACGAGCAGCTCGGAGCCTTCATAGCCCGAGACGGTGATCCGCCCCGCAATGGGTTTGGCCGCAAGCGCGCCGCGAATCGCGGGGATGAAGCGGTTCTTGGCCGCATCGACCTTTTCCTGCGCGATACCGCACGCCGCGCCGATCGCGTCGAGCCATGCCGCCGTCCCGTCCGCACCGACCGGCGCCGAGCCAATTACGCTGCGCCCAGCCGCCTCGAACTCGCGGACGCTCGCGGTGTAAAACGGATGGATTGCCGCCACCGCTGCGCAATCGAGCGCGGCGTAGAGCTCGCGCCATTCGCGCGTCGGGACGACCGGGCCGGCCGCTAGCCCCAGCGGTTCGAGCAAAAGCCCGATTCCTGGCGGGTCGGCCGGGAACATCTCGCCCAGCAGCGTCACGGTCGGCCGGTCTGCGCGTTGTTTCGGCGCGGCGACGGGGCCTTGCTCTGCCTCCTTGCGCGCATAGCTGAGCATCGCGCCGGCGAGCACGTCCTTCGCCTCGGCATGCGTCGGCACGCCGAAGCCAGGGACGTCGATCCCGATGATCCGGACGCCGTTGATCTGGTCGGGGAGCAATTGCAGCGGGACGCCGCTTGCAGTCGGCACGCACAGATTGGTGACGATCACCGTGTCGTACAGCGCCGGGTCGGCGAGTTGGTAGACGGCGTCGCGAATGTCCTCGAACAATTTGCCCGTCACCAGCGTCTCGGACGAGAAGGGCACGTAGCCGACGCTGCGTTTCGCGCCGTAGAAATGCGAGGTGAAGGTCAGGCCGTAGACGCAGCAGGCCGAGCCCGAGAGGATCGTCGCGGTGCGGCGCATGCGGAGGCCGACGCGGAGCGAGCCGAAGGCGGGGCACATCGATTGCGGCTGGTCATGCGGGCCCTTGGGATAATCGGCGTCGTAGCGTGCCAGCACGTCGGATTTGCCGGCGAGTTCGGCGGCTTCGCGCAGGGTGGCGCCGCTTGAGCAGCCGCCTTGGGCACCGGTGATATCGATCGTGTCGCGAGCGCGCGGCTCCTCCCGGGGGGGCGGGGGGGGGTCGGCCTGCGGCGCGCGATCGGCTGCCACAACGGGCCGACCCACCCCCAGCCCCTCCCTTTCAGGGAGGGGAGCAGAGACGAGGCGCGCGTCAGACGGCATCGTACACCACCTCCAGCGTCGGCTTGGCCACGTAAGCGACACCGCGCATGTCGCCCTGGCTCGCGGGTTTCAGCGTATAATCCGCGCCCGTCACATCCGCCGAAAACAGCCCAAGCAGCCCGTCCTGGTCGAGCGGGGTCGGCCGCAGCGGCGGCGCCTCGGCGACGTTGACCGCGAGCTGTTCGAACAGGCTCGCCCATTGTCCGCCGGGCTTGCCGATGATCTGATAGTTGGCGCTCTTCTTGCGGATGTCCTCGTTCGCGGGGATCGCGGTCAGCACCGGGATCCCGACGGCCTCTGCGAAGGCATTCGCCTCGCCGGTGCCGTCATCCTTGTTGAGGATCATCCCCGCGACGCCGACATTGCCGCCCATCTTGCGGAAATATTCGACCGCCTTGCAGACGTTGTTGGCGACATAGAGCGACTGGAGATCGTTCGACGCGACGACGATCACCTTCTGGCACATATCGCGCGCGATCGGCAGGCCGAAGCCGCCGCACACCACGTCGCCGAGGAAATCGAGCAGCACATAGTCGAAGCCCCATTCGTGAAAGCCCAGTTTCTCGAGCGTCTCGAACCCATGAATGATCCCGCGCCCGCCACAGCCGCGGCCGACCTCGGGACCGCCCAATTCCATCGCGAACACGCCGTCGCGCTGGAAGCAGACGTCCTCGATGCCGATCTCCTCGCCGGCGAGCTTCTTCTTGGACGAGGTCTCGATGATCGTCGGGGTCGATTTGCCGCCGAACAGCAGCGACGTCGTGTCGCTCTTGGGGTCGCAGCCGATCAGCAGCACGCGCTTGCCCTGCTGCGCCATCATGTAGCTGAGGTTCGCCAGCGCGAACGACTTGCCGCTGCCGCCCTTGCCGTAGATCGCGATGATCTGCGTTTCCTTGGTCACCGGCCCGGTCGAAACGGGATCGGGCTCGTACGCGGCTTCATCGCGCAAGGGGCCTGGGTCGAGCATCGTCATATCGCACTCCAATCGAGCACCATCTTGAGACAGGCGGGGTCGCCGAACGCGGCGGGATAGGCGTCGACTGCATCGTCGGCGGGCCGGACATGGCTGATCAGCCCGTCGAGCCGCAGCGCGCCCGATGCGATCAGCGCATTGGTCGCAGCGACATCTGCCGGGGTGAATTCGGATGAGATCCGCAGCCGCGCCTCGCGCTGGAAGGCAGGCGGGAAGGCAAAGCCGATCCGATCGTAGAATCCTGCGAGCACGATCTCGCCGCGCTTCGCCAGCCGCGGGACGATCGTATCGAGAATGTCGGGCGCGCCGCTCGCTTCGCAGATCGTCGCATAGTCGCGGCGCTCGTCCTGCGCAGGATCGATCACCGCATAGCCGCTCGCGTCGCGCCGGTCGGGATTGACCTCCCACACCATGGGCGCCGGCGCGCCGAGCGCGACCGTGATCCGCGCGGCGAGACGCCCGACGATGCCGTGTCCGATCACCAGCTCGGGCGGCGTGCCGCCCGCGACGGCGTGATAGGCGGTCGCCGCAAGCGCGGTGAGGATCCCGTCGGCGCCGAGCGACTCGTCGACCGGGATCGCGCGTGCCGAGGGGAGCACGACGCGCTGCGCCGATCCGCCGAACAGCCCGCGCGCGCCCTCATAGCAATTGGCACCGGGGACGAAGACCCATTCGCCGATCCGAGCGCGCACTTCGCCACCCGCATCGACGATCCGCCCGACCGATTCATACCCCGGCACCAGCGGATAGCCCATGCCGGGGAACGCCGGCATCTTGCCCGACCACAGCAATTTCTCGGTGCCCGCGCTGATCCCGCTCCAGGCGATCTCGATCAGCACGTCGGCAGGCCCCATCGGGTTCAATACCAGACGCCGCAGGGCAAGCCGTTCGGGCTCCTCCAATACGATCGCCAGTGTATCCACCGTGCTTCCCCTACCGCGGCCCGTTACGGGTCGTCTTGGTGTCAATCTATATGGACACTATATTTTGTCAATCGTGATTGACGCTTGGTCTTTAGCGATCTGCGATCACCACCCGACAGGTGATCGGAAGCGCGGTTGGCAGCAGCCGCGTGCGTGAAAAGCCGGCAGTCCGAAGCATCGCGCGGATCTCGGTTTCCGAGCGCGGGCGCCCCGAGCCCATCGCGAGCAGATACAGGCCGAAATAGGCGTCACCCGCTGGCTCGGCGCCGGGCGTTTGCGCCATCGGCTCGGCGATCAGCAGGCGTCCGCCGGGCGGAAGCGCTGCATGGATCGCGCGGAGCAAGGCGAGCGCGACCGAATCATCGTGGTCGTGGAGCACGCGGACCAGCGTGATGAGATCGTAGCCCCGCGGCACCGGATCGCTGCGGAAGCTGCCGGGATGGATCGTCGTGCGCCCGGCAAGCCCTGCGGCGACAAAGCGGGCGCGGGCGCGCTCGCCGACCGCTGGCAGATCGAACACGGCGAGTTCGAGCGACGCGACTCGCGCAGCGACCGACGCGACGAACCCGCCTTCGCCCCCGCCGATATCGAGCATCCGCCGGTGCCGCGCGAAGCGATAGGCGTCGAGCGTCTGCGCCGCGACGAGCGGCTGCGACGCCGCCATCAGCCGCGAATAGGGCGCGACCGACTCGGCGTCGCCGGCACCCGGCGCCTCGGCATAGCCCCAATATCCCGCGAGCGCCCCGCCGCCGCCACCCCGCCGCAGCAGCGCCACGGGATCGGCCAGATCGGCGTAGAGCAAGCCATGGTGCGCGACCATTTCGGCAATCCCGCCATTGCCGCGTAGTGCCGCGCCCGCGCTCCCCAACACCCACGCATCGCCGAGTCGCTCGACCAGTTGCAACGCCGCCGCGGCGCGCAACAGCCGCAGCGTGCCCTCAGGCGGCAGGTCGATCTGCGCGGCGAGCGCGTCGCACGTCTGCGGTCCACCGCCGAGCCGATCGAGCAGCCCGGTCGCGATGCATGCGGCAAGCGTCTGCGAATAGACGAAGCCCGCAACCAGATCGAACAGGCCGCGCGCACGCGACCGGGCTATCGGGCGCGTCAGCCAGCAGCGCGCGGCGAAGCGCTGAAAGCGCGACGACGCCAGCAGCCGGTTGCGCCAGGCCAACCAGGACGTGCGGGCCGAAAGCAGGATGGGATTGCGCAAGACAGGCTTTGACATGTCGGCATTGGTGGACGAAACTGAATGTCCAGTCGAGTGGACACAGACTGATCGAGGACTCGCCACGGTGGACAGACGCGATACAGTGCTCGTCATCGGCGCCGGAATTGGCGGCTTGGTCAGCGCGGCCTTGCTCGCGGCGCGCGGCATGTCGGTCACCGTGGTCGAAGCGGCCGCCGGCCCCGGCGGAAAGATGCGCCAAGTGATGGCGGGGGGCGCAGCGATCGACGCCGGGCCGACGGTGTTCACGCTTCGGCACGTGTTCGACGAGATCTTCGCTGCTTGCGGCAGCTCGCTCGACGCGCACATCGCGCTGACCCCCGCTGAAATTCTTGCGCGCCATGCGTGGGGCGACGACCGGCTCGATCTGTTCGCCGACCCGGCGGCAAGCGAGGCCGCGATCGGCGCGTTTGCCGGCGCGCGCGCCGCGGCGGGCTATCGCGCGTTTCGCGCCGAGGCGCGGCACATCTTCGAAACGCTCGAGGCGCCGTTCCTGCGCGCGCCGCAGACCAACCCGCTCGGGCTCACCTGGCGGATGGGCTGGCGCGGGCTGACCGACCTCAGCCGCATCCGCCCCTATGAAACGCTCTGGTCCGCGCTCGGCGACCATTTCCCCGACCCAAGGCTGCGGCAATTGTTCGGGCGCTATGCCACCTATTGCGGATCGTCGCCCTTCGATTGCCCGGCGACGCTGATGCTCGTCGCGCATGTCGAGGCGGCGGGCGTGTGGCTGATTTCGGGCGGGATGCACGCGCTCGCCAAGGCGATCGAGGCGCTGGCGATCCGGCACGGCGCGGTGTTCCGCTATGGCGAACCGGTCAGCGAGATCCTGGTCGAGCGCGGGCGCGCGAGCGGCGTGCGGCTCGCGTCGGGCGAGCGGATCGCCGCCCGCGCGGTCGTGTGCAATGCCGATCCCGCAGCGCTTGCGAGCGGCGCGTTCGGCCAGGCGGCGCGGCGCGCGGTCGCCGCGCAACCGCCCCGCGGGCGCTCGCTCTCGGCGCTGGTGTGGTGCGCAGACACCCCCGCACGCGGTTTCCCGCTGCTGCGCCACAGCGTCTTCTTCGCGCGCGACTCGGCGACCGAATTCGCCGAGCTCGCCGCCGGCCGCGTGCCCGCCGACCCGACCGTCTATGTCTGCGCGCAGGACCGCGACGCCACCACCGGCGCGGGCGCCGGCGCCTCCGAACGCATCCAGATCATCGTCAACGCCCCCGCCACCGGCGACACTTCCCCTCTTTCCCAAGCGGAGATCGAGCAATGCACGCTATCGATGCACGCCACCCTGCGCCGCGCCGGCCTGACGCTGGACTTGCCCGAACAGGCGACGGTGCTGACGACGCCGAGTGGCTTCAACGGCCTGTTCCCACGGACGGGTGGAGCCCTTTATGGACGGGCCTCGCACGGGTGGGCGGCATCCTTCCAGCGCCCCGGCAGCCGGACGCGGATCCCTGGGCTCTATTGCGCGGGCGGGAGCACCCATCCGGGCGCGGGCGTGCCGATGGCGGCCTTGTCCGGCCGGCTAGCCGTCGCCTGCCTGCTCAAGGACCGCGCTTCGACGTCCATGTCGACGCGAACGGCTATGCCTGGTGGTATGTCGATGCGGTCAGTGCCGACCGTCGTTTCGGCCTGACGATCATCGCCTTTATCGGCAGCGTGTTCTCGCCATACTACAAGCTCTCGGGGCGCGGACGGCCCGACAATCACTGCGCGATCAACGTCGCGCTGTGCGGTCCGCGCGGCGGGGCCTGGGCGATGACCGAGCGCGGCGCGCAGCATGTCCGGCGCGATGCCGATCATTTCGCAGTGGGCCCGAGTTCGCTCAGCTGGGATGGCGACACGCTGGTGATCGAGATCGACGAACGCTCGGCACCCTTGCCGTACCGGGTTCGCGGAACGGTGCGCGTTACCCCCGAGCAGATCGGCACGACCGCCTTCGCGCTCGATCCCGCGGCGCGGCACCGCTGGCACCCGGTCGCGCCGCGCGCGCGCGTTGAAGTGGCGATGACGCATCCCGATCTCGGCTGGTCGGGGCACGGCTATTGCGACTCAAACTTCGGCGACGAGCCGCTCGAGGCGGGATTCGATGACTGGCATTGGTCGCGGGCGCATCTGCGCAACGACGTGGCGGTCCTCTACGAGGGGCGGCGGCGCGGCGGTGATCCGTTCGAGCTCGCGCTCAAATTCGATCGGCAAGGCCGCTGGCACGACGTCGCGCCGCCGCCGCGCGTCAGTCTCCCGCATACCGGCTGGCGCGTCGCCCGCGCGACACGCGCCGATGCGGACGCCGCGCCGCGCGTGACGCGGACGTGGATCGACGCGCCGTTCTATGCGCGCTCGGCGCTGTCGACGCGGCTGTTCGGCGAAAATGTCGATGCGGTGCATGAAAGCCTGTCGCTCTCGCGCTTCCGCTCACCGATCGTCCAGTCGATGCTCCCCTATCGGATGCCCCGCGCGCTCTGGTAACTCTTCGGGCGGCGGCACCTTCTTGGCTTTGTCGCGCGCAATCTCGCGGTTGATCGAGACGAGCTGCCAGATCACGAAGAGAATCGTCGGCACCCCGACGATCGCCATGTCGAGCAGCGCGAAATAGCTATTCGGCATCCGCAAACCCTCGAATCAAGGCGGCGACATCGGCGGCACGTTCCTCGTGTGCGAGATGGCCGAGCCCCGCGAGCACCTCGAGCCGGCTGTCGGGCAGCAATGCCGCGGCCTGGCGGACCGATGCCAGCGGGATCGCCGAATCGGCCGAACCGTGGACGAGCAGGGTCGGCACGCGGACGCGCGGCAGATCGCGCGCGAGCGACTCGAGATCCCAATCCGCCATCATCGTGATCGCACCTGCGACATGGTCCGACGTCGAGAACAGCCGCCGATACAAGCCCACCCCGCGCGCATCGATCGTCGAGCCCGTCGCCCGCTCGAGATAGCGCGCCGCATCGCCCGGTCCGCGCGCGAGCCCGGCGACGAGATGCGGCGCGAACGGATTGACGAACAGCATCCGCGCAAGCGTCGGGAAGAGCGCTGCGGCAAGCCCGGGAAACGGCATCAGCGCGGGATTGAGCCCGACCAGCCGCGCCGGATTCGCGCCGCCATCGAGCACCAGCCGCGCCCCGATCGCCGCGCCGGCGGAATGGCCCACCACCAAATCGGGCGTGAGCCCGAGCGCGCCGAGCAGCTCGCCCACCGCCCGCGCCATCGCGGGCATCGCCAGCCCGCCGACCGGGCGCCCGGTGGTGAAGCCATGCCCCGGCAGATCGGGCGCCACGACGGTGAAGCTTTCCGCCAGCAGCGGTGCGAGATCCCGCCAGCTGTGCGTCGCAGCCCCCGTGCCGTGGAGCAGCAGCAGCGCCGGCCCTGCGCCCATCACCTGAACATGCCAGCGAATGCGCGCGGTATCGACGAACCGACTCGCGGCGTGATTGGGCCAGTCGCGCCCCTCGACCTCCCAGCGCGCGCGGCTCATGCCGCCTGCGCGGCGACGACCACGCGATGCATCGCGGCGGCATCGGCGCGCGGCAGCGGCAAATAGCGCGCACCCATCGCTAGCGCGAGCCGCGCCCCCTCGGGGCGGGGGCGTGCCGCGGTATCGAGGAACACTGCGCCGATTCCCGCTTGCCCGATCGCGCGGGCGGCATCCTCGGCATCGCGCTCGGCACTCTCGCGCACTGCGCTACCATCCGCGGCGATATTGCCGCGCCCGTCGGTCAAGACGACGAGGAACGGCGTGCGTCCCCGTGCGCGTGCCGCCTCGGCAAGCGTGCGCGCCGCGTCGAGCCCTGTGGCAAGCGGCGTTCCGCCCCCACCCGGCAGATCGGCCAGCGCCCGCCTGGCGCGGGTCAGCGAGCGCGTCGGCGGTAGCAAGACCTCCGCCCCGACTCCGCGAAACGCCACCAACGCGACCTGCGCGCGCTTCACATAGGCTTGTGCGAGCAGCAGCTCGACCGCGCCCTTCGCCTCCGCCAACCGCGCCGCCGCCGCCGAGCCCGAGGCATCGACCGCAAAGATCGTCACCGTTTCCGCACGCGTCTCGAAGCGGCGGATGCGCAGATCATCGCGGCGGATCCGGATCGCGCCGACACCGCGTTCACGCAGTTTCTGCCACGGCGCGGCGGCGCGCAGCGTGTCGATCAGGCTGAGCCGCAAGCCGCCGCGCGGGATCCCGGCCCGCGCGCCGAGCGGGCGACCGCGGAGTGGCGACTTGCGCCGCTCGCCCGTTCCGCGCGCGCGGTTCGCACCGTGCCGTCCGCCCCCCGCGGCGAGTCGTTCGAGCACGTCGCGCGGGAGCGCGGCGAGGGCGGCCGCCAACACCACGTCTTCGGGCGGTTCGGGCGCGCCGCGTTCTTCCTCGCCCGACTCGGTTTCGGGCGGCGGCGGCGGCGTGTCGGCCGCCTCTTCCTCCTGTGGCGGCGGCGGAAAACGCGTCGCGCGCGGACCCAGCACGAGCCGGACCGCGACACCTACATCCTGCGCGTCCGGCGCGCTGCGCCCGGCCAAGGCCGCCGATGCGCGCGCGGCGCGCAGCGCAAAGAGCGGCGCGCGCGCCGAATCGACCCCCAGCGCCGCCGCTGCCGCGGCAAGGATCGCGATCGGATCGAGCGGTTGCGCGTCGCTGCTGTCCACATTCGGTTCGGCAGCGGGTGGATCGGAGGAGATCGGCCCGCGGCACTCGGAAAGATCGATCCGAAACGCCAGGCGCTCGACCAGGGCCTGTGGCGGCGCTTCGTCCTCCACCCCGTCGTCGAATGCGACCACCGCCACCCGCACCGGCACGGCGTCGATCGCGCGCGCGTCGAGCACGGCGGTCATCCGCGCCGCGGTCGCCTCGGCGATTCGCTCCGCCATCGGCAGCACGACGATCCCGCCATCCGCGGCGGCGAGCACGCCCTGCTGCCGCACCGGTCGCCCGAGCGCCAGCGTCGCGCCGAGATCGAGCCCGCCGAGCAGCGCATCGTCATCGACATGCGCCGGTATCCGCCGCAGCGGCGCGCCCGGCGGCAACGCGCCGTGCAACGCCGCAAGGACGCGGTCGCGCAAGTCTCCGCCGCCGCGCAGGATCATCCCGCCCAACCCGACCGGATCGATCGCACACAGCCGCGCCGCAAGGATCGCATCGTCGAGCGGCGCGGCGTGGTCTCGCAGCGAGGGGGCCGCGCTCACGCCGCCGCCAGTTCGTCCAGCGCGCGTTCGATCCGCACCGTCGAGCCCGTCTCGTCGAGCACGCCGCGCCGCAACCGGTGCCGCAGCGCGAGCGGCGCAACACGCGCAAGCTGCGCCGGGCCGACGACGACCTCGCCATCGAGCGCCGCCAGCGCCCGCGCCGCGCGCATCAGCGTCAGCTCGCCGCGCAAACCATCCGCGCCGACCGCCATGCACAGCCGCGCGGCGCGCGCCAGGATCGCATCGGGCACCGTCACCTGCGCTACGCCAGCCCGCGCGCGCGCGAGGCGTCGCAGCGTCTTCTTCTCCGCCGCGCGCCACGTTTCGGCAAATTCCGCCGGCGTGCGCTCGAACGCGTCGCAGCGCTTGAGGATCTCGATCCGCGCGGCGAGGTCCTGCGGCGTGCGCACCTCGACCGACAGGCCGAAACGGTCGAGCAATTGCGGGCGCAGTTCGCCCTCTTCGGGATTGCCGCTGCCGACCAGCACGAAGCGCGCCGGATGCCGCACCGACAGCCCCTCGCGCTCGACGACATTCTCGCCCGACGCCGCGACGTCGAGCAGCAGGTCGACGATATGATCCTCGAGCAGGTTGATCTCGTCGATATACAGAAAGCCGCCATTGGCGCGCGCGAGCAGCCCCGGCTCGAACGCCTTGACCCCGGCCCCCAGCGCGCGCTCGAGATCGAGCGCGCCGACCACGCGGTCCTCGGTCGCGCCGAGCGGCAGATCGACGAAAGGGACGGGCACGGTCGCCTTGCGATCGGGCGGGGCTGCGCCCTCGGGATGAAACCCGGCAAGGGCGGCAGGCATTGGTGGCAGCAAGGCGGCAAGCGCGCGCACTGCGGTTGACTTGCCGGTGCCGCGATCGCCGAATACCATCACCCCGCCGATCCGCGCATCGATCGCGGCCAATAGCAGCGCCAGTTTCATCTCGTCCTGGCCGACGATCGCCGAAAAGGGAAAAGCCATGCCCATTGCCGCAGTGTACCACGCGCTTGACACTCGGCAAGTGGACAGTCGTCGAAATGTGATCGAGCGCAGCGCATGAGCCCGCTGATCGTCTCGGGCGGATGCGCCGCCGTGCTGCTCGTGGCGGGTGGTCTCGCGACGCCGATCGGCTCGTGGTACAAGGCGCTGCGCAAGCCGTGGTGGCAGCCGCCCGGCTGGGCGTTCGGCCCCGCGTGGACGATCCTGCTCGGCCTCGCCGCCTGGTCGGCGGCGATCGCCTGGACCGCCGCGCCCGATGCAGCGGCGCGGCACACGGTGCTCATCCTGTTCGCGGTCAACGCCGCCTGCCATTTCGCCTGGAGCCCGCTGTTCTTCGCGATGCGGCGGCCCGATTGGGCGCTGGTCGAAGTCGTCTTCCTGTGGGGCTCGCTCGTCGCCCTGCTGGTCGGGCTGTGGCCGATCTCACATTTCGCCGCGGCGCTGATCGTCCCCTATTTCCTGTGGGTCAGCTTTGCCGCGGTGCTCAACCGCACGATCGTGCAGCTGAACAGGCCGTTCGGCTGAGGCGTTTCGGCTGCCCCCTTTTCGCTAACATTGTCGGCACTCGCCAAAAGGCGTACACCAAGTCTCCAAGACAAAGGAAAGTACGCCTAGGAAGAGGATCGACCGATGACCGCCACCCTACACGCAACCGCCACGCCCGCACACGCCGCTGATCTGCCAGAGATCCGACGAATCGGGACTGCCGACTTGACCTGGGCGCTTAGCGAGGGGTGGAAGGACTTTACCGAAAAGCGCGGCGATCTGATCTTTCTGGGGCTGCTCTATCCCGTCATCTGCTTCGTCGCGGTCGCGCTCGCCTTCAATGCGCCGCTCCTCCCGCTTCTCTTCCCGCTCGTAGCCGGGCTGTCGATCGCCGGGCCGGCGGTCGCCTCGGGCTTTTACGAACTCGCGCGGCGGCGCGAAGAGGGCCGCGACTCGAGCTGGTGGCACTTCCTCGATCCGCTCAACGGCCGCAGCCGCTGGCCGCTCGCGCTGCTGACGCTCGGCATCGCGGTGCTGTTCGTCGCCTGGCTGGGCGTCGCCTACGCGATCTATGATGCGACCTTCGGCGCGGCCGCGGCGATGCAGCCGGGCGACGTGCTCGAACGGCTGTTCACCACGCCCGAGGGCTGGGAGCTCATCGTGCTCGGCAATCTCGCGGGCGGCGGCTTTGCAGTGGTGACGCTCGTCGTCGCGATCGTCGCCTTTCCGATGGTGGTCGACCAGCCGGTCGATGCGATGACCGCGGTGCGCACCTCGCTCGGGGCGGTGCGCAAAAATCCGCGCGAGGCGCTCGGCTGGGGCGTCCGCGTCGCAGGCCTGCTCGCGTTAGGCATGATCCCAGCGGCGATCGGTCTGGCGGTGGTGCTGCCCTGGCTCGGCTATGCGACCTGGCACCTCTATACGCGGCTGGTGGTGCGTTAAGGCGTACCGGAAGCGCGGCGCTGCGCGGCGGCCATCCGATCGAACTGATCGAGCGCTTCGAGCCGCTGCGCGATGTCGTCGCGATACGGCGCGTCGGCCGGCGTGGCGGCGAGCGCATAGGCCCAGGCGGGGCGGGCCTGCGCGACCTCGCCGGCATCGACATAGGCCATGCCGAGGAAGAACGCCGGCCCCGGGCTGCGCGGCGCGAGCGCGACCGCACGGCGGAACGCGAACTTTGCCGCAGGCGACACCGCGCTATCATGCAGCGCGAGGACATAGCCGAGCCCGGTCCACAGCATCGCATCGTCGGGGCGCAGCGCGATCTCGCGCCGCAATCCGTCCGCCGCGGCATGCGCGTCGCCCGCCTGCAGCCGCGCATCGGCGCTGGCCAGCGCAAGGCTGTCGACGCGCGACGGGGCGAACACCGCCTCGCGAAACGCGACCATGCCGGGATCGACCGTGATCGGCGTGACATCGGCCGCGATCGGCTTGCCCGGCAGATGCCGCGCGCTCTGCAGCGCGAAGCCCGCCGCGCCGAGCACCAGCGCCGCCCCCGCGATCGTCCAGAGCGAGCGCCCGATCCCCAGCCCCCATAGCAGCCCTGCGGCCGCAACACCGACCAGCACGAGCATCAGCAGGTTCACGCGCGCCGCCTCCGCTTGAAACTCGCACGTGCGAACCAAACGCCGAGCGCGAGCAGGACGAGCGGCGCGATCCACAACGGCGCGGTGATCGCGCTCAGCGGCGGATCGTAGCTGACATAGTCGCCGTAGCGCGCGATCAGCCACGCGCGGATCGCCTCCGGGCTCTGCCCCGCAGCGATTCGCGTGCGCACCAAAGCGCGCATGTCGCCCGCCATCTCGGCATTGCTGTCGGCGATCGACTGGCCCTGGCAGACGACGCAGCGCAGCGTCAGCATCAGCGTCTGCGCCTGCCGCTCCTGCGCCGGATCCTTGAGCTGGACATTGGCGAGCGGCGCCGGCGGCAGCTTGCTGTCCGCCCAAACCGGCGCCCCGACGAGGAACAGGAGGAGGATTAGCAGCCGCGTCACCGCGCGTTCCGGACCGTTGCGATCAGCCCCGGCACTTCGTCGGCGCGGATGTCGCCGACATGCTGGAGCACGATCCGCCCGTCGCCGCCGATCACGAAGGTCTCGGGCACGCCCGACGATCCGAGCGCGAGCTGGACCGAACTCGTCTTGTCGTCGCCGATCGAGGCATAGGGATCGCCATTGCGCGCGAGGAAGTCGGCGATCGCGGCGGGCGTATCGCGGATCGCGACCGCGTCGATCTCGACGCCAGCCTGCTTCAGCGCGAGCAATTGCGGCGCCTCGGCGATGCACGGGATGCACCAGCTGGCAAAGACGTTGAGCAAGCGCGGCTTGCCCTTGGCGAAGGCGGCGGTGGCGAGGCCCGGCTTGCCCGGCACGATCGGCGGGAGCGCGAATTTGGGGAGCGGCTGTCCGACCAACGCAGAGCGCACGGTGCGGTCGGCGGGCTTGTAGAGCCCCCAGCCGACCAGAGCGAGCAGGCCCAGCGCGACGGCGAACGGCACCCAGATCAGCCAGCGCTTCATGCGTACGCCTCGCGCACCCGCACGCGCCGCTCCCGCCGCAAGCGGCCGAGCAGCGACAGCGCGCCGCCGAGGGCGACGAGCGCGCCCCCGAACCAGATCAGCGTCACGAACGGCTTCCACCACAGCCGCAGCTGCCAACGCCCGGTGCCATCGGGCTCGCCGAGCACGGTGTAAAGCTGCCCGTCCCAGCGCGTCGCGATCGCCGACTCGCTCGTCACCGTCACCGGATTGGCGAAGAAGCGCGATTGCGGGCGGAGATAGAAGACCGCGCCGTCGGCCCCGCGCCGCGCGCTCAGCCGTGCCTCGAGCGCCGACCAATTGGGGCCGACCACCGGCTTGATCCCGTCGAGCGTGACGGTGAACGGCCCGGCGCGATACGGCTCGCCGACGCGCACCGCAACGAGCGTCTCCTGCGTGAAGGCGGCGTCGCACGCCATGCCGGCAAGGCTCACCGCAATGCCGAGATGCGCGACGACCATGCCGTAGGTGAACAGCGGCGTCCGGCGCCAATTGCGACCCCACAGCGGCAACACGCTCGCCACCGCCAAGCCAATCGCGAGCGCGAGCCCGAACAGCGGCAACCACGCGATCCCACCGCCGAGCGCGACCAGAGCGACCAGCGCAAAGCCCGTCATCGCAACCGGCACCGTCATCCGCCCGAGCACCACGCCCGGATCGTCTCGCCGCCAGCGCACCATCGGCCCGACCGCCATCACCACGCCGAGCGCGAGCGCGATCGGGCCGATGAACTTGTCGAAGAACGGCTTGCCGATCGACAATTGCGTCCCGAAGCCCGCCGCGACGATCGGATAGAGCGTGAACAGCAGAACGAGCGCGAGGATCACCGAGAGCAGCAGATTGTTGACGATCAGCGCGCCTTCGCGGCTGACCGCATCGAAGGTATTGCCCTGCTTCACCGTGCCGACGCGGAGCGCGAACAGCAGCAGCGCGCCGCCGATATAGATCGCCAGCAGCGCAAGAATGAACGAGCCGCGCGTCGGATCGACCGCGAAAGCGTGAACGCTGGTGAGGATCCCCGAGCGCACCAGGAAGGTGCCGATCATCGACATCGAGAAGGCGACGACCGCGAGCATCAGCGTCCACGCCCGCAACCCGTCGCGCGTCGCCAGCACGCTCACCGAATGGAGCAAGGCGGTCGCGGCGAGCCACGGCATCAGCGAGGCATTCTCGACCGGATCCCAGAACCACCAGCCGCCCCAGCCGAGCTCGTAATAGGCCCAATACGATCCGGCGGTGATGCCGAGCGTCAGGAAGATCCACGCGCCGAGCACCCACGGCCGCATCGCGCGCGCGAACGCCGGGCCGACATCGCGCGTGATCATCGCGCCGACCGCGAAGGAGAAAGCGATCGAGATACCGACATAGCCGATATAGAGCGTCGGCGGATGGAACGCCAAGCCGGGGTCCTGCAGCAGCGGGTTGAGTCCGTTGCCATCGGCAGGCGCCGGATCGATCCGCGCGAACGGGTTCGAGGAAAAGAGCAGGAAGGCGTAGAAGCCGAGCGCGATCGCCGCCTGCGCGCCGAGCGTCGCGATCAGCGTGGGCTTGGCGAGGCTGCGCTCGAGGATGGCCACCGCAGCACCGGCGACGCCGAGGATCGTCACCCAGAGCAACATCGAGCCCTCGTGATTCCCCCACGCGCCCGCGATCTTGTAGAGCATCGGCTTGTCGGAATGGCTGTTCTCGGCGACGAGCAGCACCGACATGTCGCTGCGCACGAACACGGTGATGAGCAGCAGCATCGCGAACAAGGCGAGCACGCCCTGCACCACCGCGACCGGTCGGACCGAGGCGATGATGTCGGCGGTGAGCGTGGTTTCCTCATCGCTTCGAGCTGAACCTGTCGCCTCAGCGCGAACGGGGGTGGAGCGCCAGACCCCCAATCCGGCCAGCACGAGCTGCAACAGCGCGAGCGCAGCGGCGAACCACAAGGCGGCAAGGCCTGCCTCGGCGATCAAAGCGCCGCCCCCCGGCCGTCACCCCGGGCTCGTTCCGGGGTCCACCCTGCAACGAGCGCCACGCGTGCGGCACGGTGGACCCCGGGACAAGCCCAGGGTGACGAACCCTCTACTAAGGACCGGTCCACCCTCATTGCTGCAACGTCTTCGTCTCGTGCATCTTGCCGGCGATTTCGGGGGGCATGTATTTCTCGTCGTGCTTGGCGAGCAGATTGGTCGCAGTGAAGCTGCCGTCGGGGTTGAACGATCCTTCGGCGACGACCCCCGATTTCTCGCGGAACAGGTCTGGCGCGATGCCCTTGAAGGCGACCGGCACCGTGGCCACGCCATCGGTGACGACGAAGCGCATCGACACGCCATCGGCGAGGCGCTGGATAGAATGATCCGCGACCATCCCGCCGAGCCGCACCGCGCGCCCGATCGGCAGGCCGTCCTTCTTCACGTCGCCCGGCGCGTAGAAGAACGCCGCCTGGTCCTTCAGGGCCGACAAAGCGAGCAGGCTTGCCCCGCCGACCGCACCGATCGCGAGCAGGACGAGCGTCAGGCGTTGATGCTTGGCTTTCATTTCTTCTCGCTGCTGCGCATCGCCTGGAAACTCCACACGGCGAGCGCGACGGACACGGTCCCAGTCAGGACATAGGCCGCGGTGACGAAGGGCCAGGGGTTCATGCGGTCACCTCGACGACATTCGCCATCCGCCGCAGCCGCGCCTCGGCCTTGGTGCGCGCGAGGATCGTGCGCATTCGCATCAACACGATGCCAGCGAAGAAAAAGGTGAAACCGCCGAGCGTGAACCACAGCGGCCACAGGATCGACGAGTCGATCGTCGATTTGGTCAGGCCGATGCTCTGCCCCTGATGCAGCGTGTTCCACCACACCACCGAATAGCGGATGATCGGCAGCAACACCGACCCGGCGATCCCGTACAGCGCGGGGATCCGCCCGTCGCCGCCACGCTCGTCATCGGCGCGGACCAGCGCCATGAAGCCGAGATAGACGAAGAACAGCAGCAGCATCGAGGTTAGCCGCCCGTCCCATTGCCACCACGTCCCCCAGGTCGGGCGCCCCCAGATCGACCCCGTCGCGAGGCAAAGGCCGGCGAACACGGCTCCGGGCGGCGCAATCGCGCGCGCCGCGATCATCGCCAGCGGATGCCGCCAGACGAGGAACACCAGCGACGAGATCGCGATCCCGCTCCACCCGCCCATGCCGAGCCAGGCGGTCGGCACATGGATATAGAGGATGCGGACGGTCTCGCCCTGCAGATAGTCGGGCGGGGTCTGCGTCAGACCGCCCCAGACGCCGACGGCGATCAATCCGACGCCGGCCCAGAACAGCAACGCGGTCAGGGGGCGCGCAAGTTTCAGGAAACGCGCCGGATTCGCGAGGGTGTGGAGGCTCTGCACGCGCTGAGTGTTACGCAAGACCGACAGAAGAATCTATATGCACGCCGGCCCTTCCCCTCATCATCGGTCGCACGATCCTATTCTGCGGCGCGCAATCCTGCCTCACCATAATCGACATCTTCGGGCAGTGCCCAGAGCAATTCGTGCTTGGTCAGCACGCGGCCGTCCCAGGCGCGTACGTCGATCGGGGCGATCGGGCGCATGTCGCGCTTGTCGACCAGCACCGGGCTGGCGCGAAAGCCCGTCTCCCAGCGCTCGCCCCATTGCCGCAGCGCGAGCATCGTCGGGAGCAGCGCGGCGCCCTTTTCGGTCAGCTCATACTGGATCTTGCGGCGATCGGCGGCGACCGCGGTACGCGTCAGGATGCCATGCTCGACCAGCCGCCCCAGCCGATTGGCCAGGATATTGCGCGCAATGCCGAGCTCGGACTGGAATTCCTCGAAATGGTGCAGGCCGTTGAAGGCGGCGCGCAGGATCATGAAGCTCCAGCGTTCGCCCATCACTTCGAGCGCCGCGGGGAGGCTGCATTTGACCAAATCCCGCAAGGGCTCGCGCAACTTTGCATCCATGATCGTCAACCCTAACGCATTTATACTTGAAGGGGGAAGCAAAACTACGTTTTGACTTGCAACTCGCAACTGCAGCATTTAAGTAGCGAATCGAAACCGAAAAGGCAAGGAGCCTCCCCATGATCCGTTCGCTTCCGCTTGCTGTCGCCGCCTTCGTCGCGACCCTGCCGTTCGTGCCGAGCGTAGCGCGCGCCGCCGACGCCGCGCCGTATTACGCCGCGACCCCGGTCGCCGCCCCGGCCAAGACGATGCTGATCACCAACGGGACGGTCTGGAAGTGGAACGCCACCGCATTCACCGCCAACAAGGGCCCGCAGCGCGAAGGGATCGTCTGCGAGATGATCGCGCAGCGCGCCGGCAAGCTCTCGGCCTTCGCCATCGCGGGCCAGCCGCTCGATGCCGACGCGCTCGCCAAGTGCAACGCGCGCGCCAAATAAGCGTCGTCCTGGAGCGATCCCGGCCCCTTTCGCATCCGTGCGAGAGGGGCTTTTTTCTGCGATTCGCGCAAACATGTTGCAAAGCAACAGTTCGTAACGCCATCTTGGGTGGACATGTTGCGTCAGTATGAACTTGTCGATCGTGTCCTCGAATACGATCCCTCCGCCAATGAGGCACTGCTCAACCGCGCCTACGTCTTCTCGATGCAGGCGCACGGCTCGCAGAAGCGCGCGAACGGCGACCCCTATTTCAGCCATCCGATCGAAGTCGCGGGGATCCTGACCGACCTGCATCTCGACGACGAGACGATCGCGACGGCGATCCTCCACGACACGATCGAGGACACCGTCGCGACGCCTGAGGAGATCACCCGGCTGTTCGGTCCGAGCGTCGCGCGGCTGGTCGACGGCGTCACCAAGCTGTCGAAGATCGAGGCGCAGACCGAAAACGAGCGCGCCGCGGAGAATCTCCGCAAATTCCTGCTCGCCATGTCGGACGACATCCGCGTGCTGCTGGTCAAGCTCGCCGACCGGCTGCACAACATGCGCACGCTGCATTTCATCAAGAATTCCGACAAGCGCAAACGCATCGCGCGCGAGACGATGGACATCTACGCGCCGCTCGCCGAGCGGATCGGCATGTACGAGTTCATGAAGGAGATGCAGACGCTCGCCTTCGCGCAGCTCGAGCCCGAGGCGTTCGAATCGATCACCAAGCGGCTCGCCCAGCTCAAGGAGGGCGGCGGGGACCGCATCGCGAAGATCGGCTCGGGGCTGAAGCTGCTGCTCAGCCGCCAGGGAATCGAGGGCGACGTATCGGGGCGCGAAAAGCACCCGTATTCGATCTGGAAGAAGATGGCCGAGCGGCACATCAGCTTCGAACAGCTCAGCGACATCATGGCGTTCCGCGTGATCGTGCCGAGCGAAGAGGCGTGCTACACCGCATTGGGCGTGATCCACCGCCGCTGGCCGATGGTGCCGGGCCGCTTCAAGGATTACATCTCGACCCCCAAGCGCAACGGCTATCGCTCGCTCCACACCACGGTGATCCACGCCGACAATACGCGCGTCGAGATTCAGATCCGCACGCGCGACATGCACGAGGAGGCCGAGCTCGGCCTCGCTGCGCACTGGGCGTACAAGCAGGACAAGGTGCGGCCCGATTCGCAGGTCAGCTGGATCCGCGACCTGGTCGAGATTCTCGACAATGCCGAGAGCCCCGAGGAGCTGCTCGAGCATACCAAGATGGCGATGTATCAGGATCGCATCTTCGCCTTCACACCCAAGGGCGAGCTCCACCAGCTCCCCAAGGGCGCCTCGCCGATCGATTTCGCTTATGCCGTCCACACCGATCTCGGCGACCAGGCGGTCGGCGCGAAGATCAACGGGCGCGTCGTCCCGCTTCGCACCGTGATCGAGAATGGCGACCAGGTGCAGATCCTGCGCTCCAAGGCGCAGGAGCCGCAGCCCGGCTGGCTCAACTTCGCGATCACCGGCAAGGCGCGCGCCGCGATCCGGCGGCATCTGCGGCAGAAGGAGCGGATCGAGACGCAGGCGCTCGGGCGGAAGATGTATGACGAGCTCGTCTCACGCCTCCCCGCCCCGCTCGCCGGCAATGCGCAGGCAACCGCGATGCAGCGCCTCAAGGTGTCCGACGAAGCCGCGCTGCTCGAGGCGATCGCACGGCGGCGCATTCCCGATGCCGCGGTGATGGAGGCGCTGATGCCCGGCTCGGCCGGGGTCGATGCGATGCGCGAGCTGCCGCCGCAATCGAGCGCGATCTCGATCCGCGGGCTGACCGCGGGCGTCGCGTTCGATCTCGCCGAATGCTGCCATCCCGTCCCCGGCGACCGGATCGTCGGCCTGCGCCGCCCCGATGCCGGGATCGAAGTGCATACGATCGACTGCCCGGTGCTCGCCGCCGCCGACGATACCGATTGGGTCGATCTGTCGTGGGGCGACAAGACCGAGGGCGCGACCGGGCGAATCTCGGTCGAGGTCAAGAACGAACCCGGCGCGCTCGGCACGATCGCGACGATCATTGGCGCGCAGAAGGCGAACATCGTCAACCTGCGGCTCGATAATCGCGACACCGGTTTCCACACCAACACGATCGATGTCGAGGTGCACGACGTTCAGCATCTGATGCACGTCATCGCCGCCTTGCGCGCGGCTGACGCGGTCAACGGGGTCGAGCGCGTTTGAGGCGTCCTCTACCGGCCGCCGATCACCGGCTTGCGAACCCGAGGTGAGCCGCTAGGCTGCGCCTCTGCAAAGCAAGGGGATGATGATGGACCGGCGTGATTTTCTGTGGTCGACCAGCGCTTTCGGCGCGCTCGCGCTGCTCCCCGCCGCCGCTGCCCGCGCAGCCGCGGCAACTGGCGCGGGCGACGCCGCGCTCGCCGCGCTGTTCGACCGGATCTTCGCCGAAGGCCTGCAGGAAAGCCCCGAGAGCGCGACGCAGCTCGGGCTCGACAAGGGCGCCAATGCCGCGTTGAAGCAACGGCTCGACGATCCGTCGCTCGCCAACCGTGCGCGCGGCCTCGCCCGGACGCGCCGCGCGATCGCCGCGCTCGACGCGATCGATCCCGCGACGCTGTCGCCGACCAGCAAGCTCGACCGCGAGGTCGTGCTCTACTCGCTGCACCAGCGCGAAGTCGGCCCCGCGCGCTTCAGCGTCGGCTCGCCGCAGCGGCCCTATCCGATCACACAGCAGCAGGGCGCCTATTTCGGCGTTCCCGATTTCCTCAATTCGCGCCATGTCGTCGCGAGCGCCGCCGATGCCGAGGCCTATCTCGACCGCCTCGCCGATTTCGCGCGCGTGCTCGATGCCGAGAATGCGGTGCAGGAGGATGCCGCCAAGCGCGGCCTCGTCGCCCCCGCCTTCGCGCTCGATCTCGCGCTCGGGCAGATGGCGGCGCTGCGCAAGCCTGCACCGGCCGAGAGCGGACTCGTCACCTCGCTCACGCTCCGGACGACGGCGGCCAAGCTGCCCGGCGAGTATGCCGGCCGCGCGACCAAGCTCGTCGCCGATTCGGTCTATCCCGCGCTCGACCGGCAGATCGCGCTCGTCACCCGGCTGCGCCGGACCGCGCGGAGCGATGTCGGGCTGTGGTCGGTGCCGAATGGCGATGCGCTCTATGCCGCCGCGCTGGCGAGCGCGACGACGACCGATTTCACGCCCGATCAGGTCCATCAGATGGGGCTCGACCAGGTCGCCGAGATCAGCGCCACGCTCGACTCGCTGCTCAAGGCGCAGGGCCTGACGACCGGCAGCGTCAGCGCACGGCTCGACACGCTCAACACAACCCCCGCGCAGCTCTACCCCGACACGCCCGAAGGCCGCGCCGCCTTGCTCGCCAGCCTCAACGACCAGGTGCGGACGATGCAGGCGCGCCTGCCGACGCTGTTCATCAACCCGCCCGACGCCCCGCTCGAGATCCGCAGCGTGCCGGTCGAGATCCAGGACGGCGCGTCGAACGGCTATTATTACCGCGCCGCGCTCGATGGCTCGCGTCCGGCGATCTACTGGATCAACCTCAAGCACATCAGCGACTGGCCCAAATACGGGCTGCCGACGCTGACGCATCACGAAGGCGTCCCCGGCCACCATCTCCAGATCAGCATCGCGCAGGGCGCCGCGGGTCCGCTGATCCGCAAGACGAGCTTCTTCAACGCCTATACCGAGGGCTGGGCGCTCTATGCCGAGCAACTCGCCGACGAGAGCGGGGTGTACGACCAGGATCCGCTCGGCCGGATCGGCTATTACCAGTCGCTGCTGTTCCGCGCGTGCCGGCTCGTCGTCGATACCGGCATGCACGCCAAGCGCTGGAGCCGCGAAAAGGCGATCGCCTATATGGTCGAAATCACCGGCTTCCCGCCGCCGCGCGCGACGAGCGAGGTCAACCGCTACTGCACCATGCCGGGACAGGCATGCAGCTACAAGATCGGCCATGTCAGCTGGCTGCGCGCCCGCGCCAAGGCCAAGACGATCCTCGGCGCGAAGTTCGATGTGCGGGAGTTCCACGAGATCCTGCACAGTGGCGCGGTACCGCTGGTCATTCTCGAACGGCTTGCCGAGGAACGCGCCCACGCCGCGGCGTGAACCGGACGCGCTGCGGATTGGCGATGACGCGCGGGCAAAGCGGCGCTAAACCGACGGCATGATCCGCCCCGCGCTCTCCATCGTCATTCCCTGCTATAACGAAGCGGCGTGCCTCGACCTGCTCCATGCGCGCGTCTCGGCGGCGGCGCAGGCGGCGGTCGGCGCGGATTACGAGATCGTGCTGATCAACGACGGCTCGCGCGACGAGAGCTGGCCGGTGATGCAGCGCCTCGCCGCCGCCGACCCGCGGCTCGTGGTGATCAACCTGTCGCGCAACCATGGCCACCAGCTCGCGCTGACCGCGGGGCTCGATCTGTGCTCGGGCGCGCAGATCCTGATCATCGATGCCGATCTGCAGGACCCGCCCGAATTGCTCAGCGACATGCGCGCGGCGATGACCGCGCAGCAGGCCGATGTCGTCTATGCCGTGCGCCGCACGCGCGAGGGCGAGACCGCGTTCAAGAAGCTCACCGCGGCGGTCTTCTATCGCCTGCTCGACCGCGTCACCGACACCGCGATCCCGCTCGACACGGGGGATTTCCGCCTGATGAGCCGCCGCGCGCTCGACGCATTCCTGGCGATGCCCGAACAGGCGCGCTTCATCCGCGGAATGGTTGCCTGGGTCGGTTTCCGCCAGGTGCCCTTCCCGTATGACCGGGCCGAGCGCCATGCCGGGGAGACGAATTACCCGCTCGCCAAGATGATCCGCCTCGCGCTCGATGCCGTCACCGGTTTCTCGACCGCGCCCTTGCGTTTCGCGAGCCATTTGGGGCTCGCGCTGACCGCGGCGTCGCTGTTGCTGTTCCTCTATATCGCGATCGGCTTCTTCAGCGGCAGCGCGGTCGCCGGCTGGACCTCGACGATGCTCGTCGTGGTGCTGCTCGGCGCGTTCCAGATGTTCGTGCTCGGGATGATCGGCGAATATCTCGGCCGGCTCTATGTCGAATCGAAGCGCCGGCCGCTCTATTTGGTCGCCGATGTGGTCGGCCCGATCCAGGGGCAGGCGACGCTAGGCTATCGCGCCGAATCCGAGCCCCAAGCGGTTCGCGCGGAGCCTGTCGAAGGGCTCGCTGCACCACAGGCGGCCCGAACCGACGGCTAGCGCCGCCTCATTTGGGCGACGCCAAGGTCAGGATCGACACCCCCGGCGACAGCGGCACGCGGCCGACAAGGTGCCGCTCGAGCCGGAAGATCCGCTCGAACAGCGCGTTGAGCGCAGCCGGCGGCGGCGAATCGTCGCTGTCGTCCTTGCCGCGCAGCCGCCCGGCGATCCGCGACGCGGCGGCAAGCGGGAAGAGCAACGAGTTGAACCAGCGCAGCCCGTTATGCTTGAGCCCGGCCTGGCCGATCGCCGCGGCGAGCGTCGCCTTCGAATAGCGCCGGTGATGGTGGTTGACGACGTCGTGCGCGCTCCACAGCCATTGGTGCGCGGGGACCGCGATCAGGATCTTGCCGCCGGGCTTGAGGCATTCGCCCATCGCCTTGAGCGCCGCGACATCGTCCTCGATATGCTCGACCACATCGAGCACCGCGATCAGATCGTATGCCCCGCGTTCGATCCCCGGCAGTTCGGGGAGCGGCGCCGCGCTCACCGGCGCGCCGAGCCGCGCGCTCGCGATCGCGCGCGCGGCGGGATCGATCTCGATCGCCTCGACGCGCCCGAACTGCGCCAGCATCGGCAGATTGTGCCCGGTGCCGCAACCGATCTCGAGGATCCGCGCATCCTTGGGCAGGCCGCCTTCGCGCGCGAGATAGTCGGCAAGGATGTCGCGCCGCGCGCGATACCACCAATGCGTGGAATCGTGTGCCGCCATGCGGTCGTAAACGATGCGGTCCATTTATTTGAACACCAATTGGCGATTGAGGAAAAAGGTGAAGACGGTCGCACAGGCGACCGCGGGGAGCAGCGGCGCCCATGCCGGATATCCCAGCTTGGCGGTGCCGATCCAGGTGATCAGCGCGTTCAAGAGGACGCCCGACGCTTGCACACAGACGAATTTGACGTGCTGCATCTGACCCGGATCGCGCGATCCGTGGTCCTTGAAGCTCCACCGGCTGTGCAGGAAGAACCCCGCCGTCACCGCCACCAGAAAGGCGAACGGGACGGCATAGACGGCGTGGCGCTGCTCGAACACGAAGTGCGTCAGCGGCAGATAGACCGCGGCGTAGATCGCCGTGGTGATCACCCCGGCGATGCCGAAGCGCACCAGCTGACCGAACAGCGCATTGTCCCGCAAGCCTGCAATCTGTCGCTGGATCGATGTCACGTTGGCTTGCCCTTTACGATAGCGGCATTAGAGCGCGCAGAGACCCGAGGAAAGCGTTTTACATGATTGACGGCACAGTGGCGCGGACGCTCGATCGGGATTGGGTCCGCCTCAGCCTGATCGCCTGGGTCGGCATCGCGATCTATTATGTCGCGCAGCGCTGGACCGGAATCCATTACCTCCAGCTCGGCGATACCGACGACAATATGCGGCTGATGCAGGTCCGCGCCTGGCTCGGCGGGCAGGGCTGGTACGATCTGCGCCAGTACCGGCTCAATCCGCCGCTCGGCTTCGACATGCATTGGAGCCGGCTGGTCGACCTGCCGCTCGCCGGACTGATCGTGCTGCTGCGCCCGTTCGTGGGGCCGCGCGAGGCCGAGATGCTGGCGTGCGGCATCGCGCCGTTGCTGCCGCTCGGCATCGTGCTGCTCGGCCTCGGCGCGACCGTACGGCGCCTCGTCAGCGTCTATGCCTGGCCGCTCGGCATTGTGCTGCTGCTGTGCTGCTCGGCGACGATGCTGATGTATATGCCCGAGCGGATCGACCATCATGGCTGGCAGCTCGCGATGCTGAGCCTCGCCGTCGCCGGCCTGTCCGACCCCAAGGGCGCGCGCGGCGGCGCGATCGTCGGCGTGGCGAGCGCGGTGTCGCTGACGATCGGGCTCGAGATGCTGCCTTATGCCGCGCTCGCCGGCTCGATCCTGACGCTGCGCTGGATCTGGGACCGCAGCGAGGCGCCGCGGCTCGCCATCTACGCGCTGTGCCTCGGTGCCGGCAGTGGGCTCGGCTATGCGCTGTTCGCGTCCTATGCCGATGCGGTGCTGCGCTGCGACGCGCTGACGCCAGTGTGGCTGAGCGTGATGGTACTGGCGGGCGCGTTGCTGTTCGCGATGGGCTGGGCGAACCCGGCGAACCGCTGGGTACGGCTTGGCCTGGCGATCGCGGCGGGGGCGATCATCGTCGTCGGTTTCGCGCTCGTCTTCCCGCAATGCCTCGGCCGGCCCGAACAGGCATCACCCGAGCTGCAGGAGAACTGGCTCAACATGATCCGCGAGGCCAAGCCGATCTACAGCCATCCGTTCCGCGTCGCCTTCCCGGTCGCGGTGATGCCGATCGTCGGGGTGATCGGCGCGGCGGTCGCGACGTGGCGCGCGCGCGGCACCGCACTCGGCGGGGCGTGGGCGACCGTCTTGCTGTTCGTCACCGGCGCGGCGTTGCTGCTGCTGTGGCAGGCGCGCGCCGGGCCGGCGGCGCAGATGCTGTCGGTCCCCGGCGCGGTCGCGCTCGGCTGGTTGCTGATTCCGATGCTGCAGGGCAGTCGCTCGGCGCTGGTGCGCGTGCTCGGCACTGCGGCGGCGATCGTGCTGATCGGGTCGGGCCTGTTCGCCGGGCTTGCGATCCGCTTCCTGCCGATCGACCGGCCGAGCAAGCGCGTCCAGATCATCGACCGCGCGAGCGGCCAATGCCCGACGATGACCGCGCTGCGCCCGCTCGACCGCTATCCCGCGCAGACGATCTTCAGCTTCATCGATCTGGGGCCGCGGATCATCACGATCACGCATCACGATGCGATCGCCGGGCCGTATCATCGCAATGGCGCCGCGATCCTCGACGTGCAGCACGCGTTTTCGGGCAGCCCGGAGAATTTCCGCGCGATCGCCAAGCGTCACGGTGCGACGCTGCTACTGGTCTGCCCCAACATGGCCGAATCGACGATCTATCGCGTGCGGGCGCCGGGCGGCTTCTACGACCAGCTCGCGCATCGCAAGACGTTCGATTGGCTCGAGGAACTGCCGATGCCGGCCAAGTCGCCGCTGCGGCTGTGGCGGATCAAGGGGTGAGGAGTGAGGATTAAGCCCCTCCCCTGAAGGGGAGGGGCTTCCCAAGACTCAGCCCAGGCTCGCCTTCACCCCGTCGATCACGAACTGCACCGCAAGGGCTGCGAGCAGCACGCCGAGCAGCCGGGTGATCACCGCCTCGATCTTGGCGCCGAGCACGCGCATGATCGGCCCTGCCGCAAGCAATGCCAGCAGGCAGAGCAGCAGGATCGTCGCCAGCGCGGCAAGCACGACCGCGATCCGGTCGATACCGTGGTTGCGGCTCATCAGCAGCATCACCGACGCGATCGAGCCCGGCCCCGCGATCATCGGCATCGCCATCGGGAAGATCGAGACGTCCTCGACCTCGTGCGTCGCGGCGATCTTGGCGGCGCGGTCCTCGCGGCGCTCGGTGCGCTTTTCGAACACCATCTCGAGCGCGATCAGGAACAGCATGATCCCGCCGGCGGTGCGGAAGGAATCGAGGCTGATGCCGAGCGCCTTGAGCAGCACTTCGCCGAACGCGGCAAAGGCGAACAGAATCGCGGCGGCGACCAGCACCGCACGGATCGCCATCGCGCGGCGGTTGGCGGGCGAGGCGCCCGACGACAGGCCGGCATAGATCGGCGCGCAGCCGGGCGGGTCGATCACCACGAAGAAGGTGATCAGCGACGAGATATAGAGCTCGATCAAAGCGCGCCCTCGCCGACGATGTTTTCGCGCCGCTCGGCGGAAATCAGCGTATTGCGCAGCAGCACCGCGATCGTCATCGGGCCGACCCCGCCGGGCACCGGCGTCACCGCCCCCGCCACGTCGAGCGCACCCGCGAAATCGACATCGCCGACCAGCCCCTCGGGCGTGCGGTTGATGCCGACGTCGATCACCGTCGCGCCCGGCTTGAGCCACGCGGCCTTGACCATCTGCGGGCGCCCGACCGCCGCGACAACGATGTCGGCGCGCTGGACCACGCTCGGCAGATCACGCGTGCGCGAATGTGCGACGGTGACGGTGCAGCTCTCGGCGATCAGCAATTGCGCCATCGGCTTGCCGACGATGTTCGAGCGCCCGATCACCACCGCCTCGAGCCCGCTCAGATCGCCGAGCTGATCCTTGAGCAGCATCAGGCAGCCAAGCGGGGTGCACGGCACGAAGCCGGGCAGCCCCACCGCGAGGCGTCCGGCATTGACCGGGTGGAAGCCGTCGACGTCCTTGTCGGGGTCGATCCGCGTCGTCACGGCCTGCTCGTCGATATGGCCGGGCAGCGGCAGCTGGACGAGAATCCCGTCGATCGCGGGATCGGCATTGAGCGCGTCGACCAGGTCGAGCAGCGCCTGCTGCGGCACGTCGGCGGGGAGGCGATGCTCGATGCCCCCCATGCCCGCCGCTTTGGTCGCCTTGCCCTTCGAGCGGACATAGACCGCCGAAGCGGGGTCGTCGCCGACCAGCACGACTGCGAGCCCCGGCGCGCGGCCGGCCTGTTCGGCAAAGCGCGTGACGCGCTGCGCAACGCGCTCGCGTAAGCCGGCGGCGAACGCCTTTCCGTCGATGATTGCGGCAGTCATGCTAGCGCCTTTCGCCTCAGAGCGGCGTGCCGCTCAGGATATGGGCGGCAAGGTTGTTGAGGATGATGCTGAGGATCCGCAGCGTCAGCAGCACCGCGAACGGTGCCAGGTCGATCGATCCGAAATCGGGCAGGATCCGCCGGAACGGGCGATACAGCGGCTCGGTGCCGTGGTTGAGCCCGGTATAAATCGAGCGAACGACCTCGTTATACGTATTGATGACGTTGAACGACACGAGCAGCGACAGGATCACCTGAACGATGACGATCAGCGTGACCGCGTCGATCAGCACCTGCAGGATCTGGATGATGGTAATCACGCGCGTCTCCGGATGGGGGTCGTTACGGTTCTAGCGCGCGAGCGCGCGCGGGAACACCCTCTTAAGCCCCTCCCCTTCAGGGGGGGGGTGGGGTGGGGCTGTGCTGGATCATCGAGCGCCGGCGCTCGTTGACACGTCCCCACCCCAACCCCTCCCCTGAAGGGGAGGGGCTATTTAGGATCAGCGCCGCACCAGCGTGCCCGCACCGCGCCGCGTGAAGATTTCGAGCAGCATCGCATGCGGCACGCGCCCGTCGAGAATGACCGCGGCATCGACCCCACCCTCGACCGCGTGGACGCAGGTCTCGAGCTTGGGGATCATCCCGCCGCTGATCGTGCCGTCGGCGCGCAGCGCGGCAACGCCCGCGGGGTTGAGATCGGTGACGAGCTCGCCTTGCTTGTCGAGCACGCCGACCACGTCGGTCAGCATGAACAGGCGTTCCGCGCCCAGCGCCGCGGCGATCGAGCCCGCCATCGTATCGGCGTTGATGTTATAGGTGTGGCCGTCGGCGCCGATCGCGATCGGCGCGATCACCGGGATGATCCCGGCCTGCGACAGCGTGTCGATGATCCGGCGATCGACCCCGACCGGCTCGCCGACGAAGCCCAAGTCTACATGCCGCTCGATACCCTGCAATTTGTCGGGCGTGTCGCGGCCGACCTTGGCGGCGGTGACGAAGCCCGCATCCTTGCCCGAAATCCCGACCGCGCGCCCGCCGGCCTGGCCGATCCAGCCGACGATTTCCTTGTTGATCGATCCCGCGAGCACCATTTCGGCGATCTGCGCGGTCTCGGCATCGGTGACGCGCAGGCCATCGACGAAGCGCGATTCGACGCCGAGGCGCTTGAGCATCGCGCCGATCTGCGGGCCGCCGCCGTGCACCACGACCGGATTGATCCCGACCGCCTTCATCAGCACGACGTCCTCGGCGAAATCGCGCGCGAGCTCGGGATCGCCCATCGCGTGGCCGCCATATTTCACGACGAAGGTCTTGCCGGCGTAGCGCTGCATATAGGGCAGTGCCTCGACCAGCGTTTCTGCCTTGGCGAGGAGTTCGGGCGCGGGGGAATGATCGGTCATGCGGGCACCTTCTTCTCCCCTCCCGCTTGCGGGAGGGGTCGGGGGAGGGCCCGTTGGGCCGTCGCGCGCGCCATGCCCTCCCAGCGGGGTTTCTGCAACAGGTCGAGCTGCGCCCCGCGCAGCTCTCAATCATGCCGGGGGGCATGATTGACCTGTTGCGGAAGCCCCGCTCCCCTCCCGCAAGCGGGGGGGGGATTTTTCACGCTCGATCGAGCCGCCGGCCGATCCACACGAAACCGGTGATGAGGAACGGCACCAGCACGATCGACAGCACGACCTTGGTCAGCATCTGCCCCTCCATAAGCCCCACGATCGGCCGTTCGCCGTAGAAGGAGATGGTGATGAACAGGATCGTATCGACGATCTGCGAGACCACGCTCGCGATCATCCCGCGCAGCCAAAGCATCCGCCCGGTCCCGGCGCGTAATTTGTCGAAGATATAGACGTTGAGCGTCTGCGACGTGCCATAGGAGATCAACCCCGCGATCATCATCCGCGCGCTCTGCCCGACGACGATCGGGAACGCGTCGATCGCCGGCGGATACATGCCGGGATCGTGCGGCAACGCCAGCACGAGCTGGATCAGCAGCGCTGAGACAATCAGCGGCACGAAGCCGAAGCGCACCAGCGCGGTCGCGGTGCTCTGGCCGTGCAGTTCGGACACCGCGCTCGACATCACAACGAGCAGCAGGAAACCGAATATCCCGGCCTCGACCGCGAGCGGCCCGAGCGCAACCTGCTTTACCCCGAGCACGCCGGCGATGCAGACCATCCCGCCATAGAAGATCGAAAATGCGAAGAGCGAGCGCGGGATGCCGCCGACCGCCGGAGAAGCAGCTGTGTTCATCGCTCCGACGCTAGCCGGTTTCTGGCGCGCGTCAAACCGGTCCGTTTTGCGGCGCGTCAAACCGGACTAGCCCCCGCTGTTCGGCGCTGTATGGTGGGCAGCTTGCGCGGGGGGCCGCGTGTCGACTTCAACGCGAGTACCGACCCACATGAATCGTCTTCTCATCGGCATCGCCGGCATCGCGGTCATCCTGCTGATCGCGTTCGCTTTGTCGAGCAATCGGCGCGCGATCCGGTTTCGCGTCGTCGGCGCGGCATTCGCGCTGCAGGTCGCAATCGCGGTGCTCGTGCTGAAAGTCCCCGCCGGTGTCGCGGCGTTGCAATTCCTGTCGGGCGGCGTGTCGAACCTGCTCGGCTATGCGCATAACGGCGTCGATTTCCTGTTCGGGCCGCTCGCCCGCCCCGAGATCGGCGGCAACAGCTTCGCGATCGCGGCGCTGCCGGTGATCATCTTCTTCGCCAGCCTGGTGTCGATCCTCTATTATCTCGGCATCATGCAGTTCATCGTGCGCTGGCTCGGCGGCGCGATCGAGGCGGTGATCGGCGTGTCGAAGGTCGAGGCCTTGTGCGCCGCCGCCAACATCTTCGTCGGGCAGAGCGAATCGCCGCTCGTCATCCGTCCCTATCTCGCCGGGCTGACGCCGGCGCAGCTGTTCACGGTGATGACCAGCGGCATGGCGGGCGTCGCGGGCACGATCCTCGCGGCCTATGCCTCGATGGGGATCCGCATCGAATATCTGCTGGCGGCAAGCTTCATGGCGGCACCGGCGGGGATCCTGATGGCCAAGATCATGATGCCCGACGAGCCCAACCGCCAGGGCGAACTGCCGCTCGGCGACCATCCCGAGGAGCATATCCAGCTCTCCGAGGCGCGGATCAGCGGCCAAGGGCCCGCAGCGCTGCTCCCCGAGGGCGTTCCCGGCGAACCGATGCCGCACGCCAGCCATGACGAGGAAAAGCCCGCCAACATCATCATGGCGGCAGCCCAGGGTGCGCAGACCGGGGTCAAGCTCGCGGTCGCGGTCGGCGCGATGGTGCTCGCCTTCGTCGCGCTCGTCGCGCTCGCCAACGGGATTCTCGGCGGGATCGGCGGGTGGTTCGGTTATCCTGCGCTCAGCTTCCAGGGGCTGCTCGGCACGGTGTTCGCACCGATCATGGTGCTGCTCAACGTGCCATGGACCGAAGCGCAGATCGCCGGTGGGCTGTTCGGGCAGAAGATCGTGCTCAACGAATTCGTCGCCTATATCAGCCTCGGCACGCAAAAGGGTCTCAGCGCGCATACCATTGCGGTGGTGACGTTCGCGCTGTGCGGGTTCGCCAATTTCTCGTCGATCGCGATCCAGATGGCGGTGACCGGCAGCCTCGCCCCCAACCAGCGCCCGATGATCGCGCGGCTCGGATTGAAGGCGCTGGCCGCTGGGAGCCTCGCCAATCTGATGTCGGCGGCGCTCGCGGGGTTGCTCGTGCCCGACGTGCCCGCGCAGCCCACTGTGCACGTGCCGGCGGCCGTCGTCGCGCCCGCGGCGAAGCCGTAAGCGGCGCTCGGCGCAGCTCGATGTCATCCCAGCCGGTTTGATGGTTGCACGTCACCCCGGCTCTGTGCCGGGGTCGATGGCGCGGTGCATTCCACGCAGGCAGGATCGGCTCCCGGTTGCCCCAGCGTGACAGGGCAACGATGCCGAAATACGCGCTAGCGGTAGATCCAGTGCCACACGCCCGCCGCAACACCTGCGATCGGCAAATGCGCCCAGGTCGCGACCAGCCAGATCACCACGCCACCGGCAATGTCATGCGGCCGAAACCCGCCGAAGCGAGCGCGCCGCTGCGCCATCGCGACGAACGGCCAATAGCTCGTCTTGGCCTCCCAATCGCGCCACAAGGCGGGCTGGAGCGCTTCCTTCTTGCGATCCTGCAGCGCCGCGCCGACCAAGGCGAGCACGATGATCGCCACCGCGACGACGATGTTCGCGGCGATCGGATAGACCGCGATGTGGCACAGCCCCCACAAAGCGAACGCCCACATCATCGGATGCCGCGTGATGCTGAACACGCCGCGCGCGCTGGCGGGCGCAGTCGCGGTCGGCGGCCCGGGAAGCGCGGGATTGCCGAGCAGCGAGCCCATCAACAGGATGCTCGCCACCAGCATGACGAGCGTGACGGGGCCCCAGATCCCCTCGCCGACCGTCCATAACGGCGCGCTGCCGGGCGCGGTCTTATAGGTATGCGCGAGCCAGCCGAGCGTCGCGAAGGCGACCAACGCATAGACTGCCATGAAGCCGTTCGCGCCGATCGCCTTGACGATCGGCGCGCGCAGCGGGTGCGACAGCAGGAAATGCGTTCCGACGAATGCCGCCGCAGCGGCGATCACCATTTCCGTGCCGTCCATCGTTTCCCCCTTATTTGACGCCGTGCATCCACTTCTTGAGCGGCCACGACAAGACCAGCAGCAAGATCCCGAGCACGATCGCGACTTCGGCGATCGTCGTGAAGGTGCCGGTATAGGTGTCGAGGCTGACCTTGAGGTTGGTCACCTGCCCGCCGACGGTATCGACGCTGGCGAACTGCGCGACGATCCCGGCGACATATTGCGCGCAGGAGATCGAAAGGAACCACACGCCCATCATCAGCCCGACGATCCGTGCGATCGACAGCTTGGTGATCATCGAAAGACCGACCGGCGAGATGCACAGTTCGGCGACCGAATGGATCAGGTACAGGCCGGCAAGCCACCAGATCCCGACCTGAAAGCCCGGGCCGGCAAACCCTGCGCCGAGCACAAGGAACAGGAATCCCGCCCCCACGCCGATCAGCGCGATGCCGAACTTCACCGGGATCGACGGCTCGAGCCCGCGCTTGGCGAGCGCGGTCCAGAGGATGCTCATGATCGGCGCGAGCGTGACGATGAAGAAGGCGTTGAAGAACTGCGTCTGCGGCGCCGAGATCGCGAAATCGCCAAACAGCCGGAGATCGGTGTTGCGATCGGCGAACAGCGTCAGCGACGAGCCCGCTTGCTCGAACAGCGTCCAGAACACGACGTTGAAGACGATCAGCACCATCGCGGCGAGCATCATCTGGAATTCGCGGCGGTCGCCGATCACGAACGACCAGATCAGAATGCCGGGGATCCCGATCAGGAAGGTGCCGAACAGCAATTTGCCCATCAGCGACAGCGAGGCGAGATAGCCGACAAAGCCCGAGCCCGGCACCGGCGGCACCGCGTTCATCAGATTGACGAACAGGAAGTACAGCACCGGCACCGCGATCAGCGCGCCGATGAAGATCGGGATCGTCCGGTCGGGGCCGCTGCGCACGGGCGGCTCGCCATAGCCGTTGAGCTTGCCGCCATCGAACTGGATCAGCGTGAACGAGATCAGCATGCCGACCGCGGCGAGCCCGAAGCCCGCCCACCAGCCGAACGTCTCGGCAAGGATCGGGCAGAGGATTTGCGAGGCGAGCGAACCGAGGTTGATCCCCATGTAGAAGATCGTGAAGCCCGAATCGCGGCGTCGATCGCCTTGCGCGTACAATTCGCCGACCATCGTCGAGATGTTGGGTTTGAAGAAGCCGTTGCCGACCGAGACGAGGCTCAGCGCGAGCAGCATGATCGTGACGAACAGCGGGCTGCGCTCGGCATCCGACTTGAAGCCGTCCTTTTCGATCGTCCGCGCGGTGCTGCCGTCGGCGGCGAGCAGCGAGACGGTGCCGTCGTCATTGCCCTTCACCTGCAGCCGCTTGCCCTGATCGGTGATGTAGCGCTGCTCGGTCCCGGCCTTGGATTCGACCGTGACATTGTAGCGCTGGCCGTCGATCGTCGCGAACGGCACCGCGGTCTGGCCGCCGAAGCAGAGCGTGAAATACCCCACCGCCATCAGGATCGCGCCGAACTTCACCGAGCGTTTCGATCCGAGATACTGGTCCGCCAGATACCCGCCGACGAGCGGCGTCAGATAGACCAAGGCGGTGAACCCGCCATACAGGCCGGTCGCGGCGCGATCGCCGAACACGAAATGCTTGGTGAGGTACAGAGTGAGCAACGCGCGCATGCCGTAATAGCCGAAGCGCTCCCACATTTCGGTCGTGAACATCCGCGCAAGCTGGCGCGGATGCCCGAACCAGGTCTCGCCCGCCGCCGGATTGACGTGGCTAATATCCGGCTCACGCGGAGTATCCGCGGTCGGGGTGTCCACCATGTACGAAAGCTCCCTGAATGCCCGTACGCCGCTACCTTCGGCGCCGACTTGTTACCGTTGAGACTAGCGGCTTGGACGAAGGTGTAAATATGCGAGCGTAGCGGCTAGAGGCTTGGCGATGCTCAACGACTCGTCCAGCCCGCTCTCGCTCCTCGCCACGCGCCGCTCGGGCAAGCCGCGCGATCTCGTCGCGCCGGGGCCCGATGCGGCACAACTCGACACGATCCTGCAGATCGCCGCGCGCGTCCCCGACCATGGCAAGCTCGCGCCGTGGCGCTTCGTGATCGTCGCGCCCGAGCAGCGCAGCGCCCTCGCCACCGTCATCACCGACGCCTATCGCGCCGAGCGCCCGCAGGCGGCGCAACGCGAGCTCGATTCGTTCGAGCAGTTCGCCCATCAGGCGCCCGCCCTGGTGGTGGTCCTGTCCTCGCCGCGGACCGACAGCGCTATCCCCTTGTGGGAACAGCAATTATCGGCAGGCGCCGCGGCGATGAACCTGCTCCACGCGACGCATGCGCTCGGTTTTGCCGGCGGCTGGCTGACCGGCTGGGCGAGCGCGTCGGACGTCGTGCGCGATGCATTCGGCGCGGCACCGGAACGGATCGTCGGCTTCTTCTTTCTCGGCACGCCAGCCAAGCAATTAGAAGAACGCCCTCGCCCCGATTACAGCAAGATTATTTCGCGCTGGCAAGGCTGAGGTCTGGACCTTTTCGGTCGCTGCTGTATTATAGCAGCATGACAGCCCTGAACAGCGAAGACAGCCCGGTCTATATCAAGTTGCGCGGCACGATCTCGGCCGCGATCCTGCGCGGCGACTTCCGCGCCGGCGACCAGCTCCCCTCGGTCCGTGCGCTCGCCGCCGAACATGGCGCCAACCCGCTAACCGTCGCCAAGGCCTATCAGAGCTTCCAGGACGACGGCTATGTCGAGGTCCGCCGCGGCGTGGGCATGTTCGTGCTCCCCGGCGCGGCCGAGAAGCTGCGGGCTGCCGAGCGCGCGCATTTCGTGACGACGAGTTGGCCGCGGATCGCGGCGCATATCGAATTGCTCGGGCTCGACGTGGCTGACCTGCTGGAACGCGAGAAGGCCTGACGCCGCGGCCCAGTCGGGAAGCGCTGCTTCCGACAGGGCCCGTTCACGACAGACGTCTAGCCAACCGTAACCCCCGCCACGCGCCATCCGCCATGCTCCTGCTCGAGTGTGACGGTCTCTACCGCCTCGGCCCTATTGGCGAAACGGGTCCGAAACTTCACCATTTGGTATCCGTGCGGCGGCGTCGGAACCTCCTGCTGGCTGATCAGGCTGCGCGACAGCATCGCGCCCAGCGGCACACGCGCCTGTTCGGATGCCTTCGTCCAGACCTGAAGCGTGTTGAGCTTTTGGAACGACGGCGTCGTCGCACGGTAACTCTCGCCCCACTGCGCGCGGTCGAGCAGCATGAGCCATTGCCGCGCGGTATCCACGACCGCCGCATCGGGCGTTTCTGCGGCGACGGATGGCCCCGGCGGGGCAGGCGCGTCTTGGGGCAGCGCGACGAGCGCCAAGAGACCGAGGGTGAACGTCATGAGCAAGCCTCCGATGAGGATCCGGGGCTGGCGGTATGCCCGCCCCACGCCGACCACCGGCGCGCTTTCCTGATCCACCCGCGGAGGGTCCGCGTCTCCCCCGATTGGCGTGTCCCCCACACAATCGGGGGCAGGCGGAACGCCACCGCCTTCGGCCGCGAGGAGCATCCGCGCCGCCTCGCGGCTGCTCGACACCGCGAGCTTGCGCCGCGCATCGCGCAGCCGCTCGTTGATCGTGTGGACCGACAGACCCAGGTCGCGCGCGCTCGACTTTGCGTCGTGCCCGCGCACGATCAGGCGAAGCGTCTGCTTCTCCTTCTCGGTCAGCGCGCGGACCCCGTCTCTCACCGGCATGTTCATGCCCAAGACGCTATGTCGGGGGCCGTGTCGCGCCTACCCCGAAAAATTCGGGGTAAGCCCGGCGGTGGCTCGGCTCAGGCCGCGAAGGCTTCGGCCGGGACCGAATACAGCACGTCGGCCTTTGCCGTCGCCGCTGCCTTGAGGCCAAGCGCCTCGGGGACAATCTGCGCGACGTAGAAGGCGCACGCCGCGCGCTTCATCGCCGAGAAGGCGTCGTCGCCCGTCGCGATCCGGCCCGAACGCTCCATCAGCCAGCCGCAGGTCGCGACCGAGAGCATCGTCAGGAACGGATAGCTCGCCGCGAGCTTGTCGTCGGCATCGAGCCCGGCCATGCCGCGCCCGATCTCGTCGCACGCGTCGATGAGACCGATCAGCCCGGTATCCTGCGCTTCGGCGCGCATGTCGGCGATCAGCTGGGCGAACACGCCGCCATTGGCCATCGACAGCTTGCGCCCGACCAGATCGGCCGCCTGGATGCCATTGGTGCCCTCGTAGATCGGCGTGATCCGCGCATCGCGGAAGAACTGCGCCGCGCCGGTCTCCTCGATATAGCCCATCCCGCCATGCACCTGGATGCCGAGGCTGGCGACTTCGTTGCCGAGGTCGGTGCCGTGCGCCTTGGCGAGCGGCGTGAGAATTTCGAGCCGGTCCTGCGCGCCCGCCTCGCCGAGCGCGGCGCGATCGACCTGCGCCGCGGCGTAATAGACGAGCGCGCGCGCCGCCTGGGTCTGCGCCTTCATCCGCAACAGCATGCGGCGGACGTCGGGATGCTCGACGATCTTGACCGATTCCTTGCTCGGCGATCCGGCGCGCGCGGACTGGACACGCTCGAGCGCGTAGCCGACCGCCGCCTGGGTCGCGGCCTCGGCGACTTGCACGCCCTGCAGGCCGACGTTGAGGCGCGCATTGTTCATCATCGTGAACATGGCGCGGATCCCGCCGAACTCGCCGCCGATCAGCTCGCCGATGCAGTCGTCGTTATCGCCGAAGCTCAGCACGCAGGTCGGCGAGGCGTGCAGGCCCATCTTGTGCTCGATCGAGACGACGCGGACGTCGTTGAAATCGCCCGGCGTGCCGTCGGCGTTGAGGCGATATTTCGGCACGAGGAACAGCGAGATGCCCTTGGTCCCTGCCGGCGCGCCAGGCGTCCGCGCGAGCACGAGGTGGACGATGTTGGGCGCCATGTCGTGGTCACCGAACGAGATGTAGATCTTGGTGCCCTTGATGCTCCACTTGTCGTCACCCAGCGGCGTCGCGGTCGAGCGCAGCGCGCCGACGTCGGAGCCCGCCTGCGGCTCGGTCAGGTTCATCGTTCCGGTCCACTCGCCGGTCGCGAGATGCGGAAGGTACAGCGCCTGCTGATCGGGCGTACCGTGATGCGCCAGCGCCTCGATCGCGCCGACGGTCAGCGTCGGGGCGAGCGCGAAGCCCATATTGGCCGAGCCCAGCGTGTCGAGCACCGCGGTCTGGATCGCGAACGGCAGCCCCTGCCCGCCGAATTCTTCGGGAACGCCGATCGTGCCCCAGCCGCCCTCGACATAATCGTGATATGCCTTCACGAAACCGTCGGGCATGACGACGCCTTCGGGGGTCCATTTCGCGCCGACCGTGTCGCCCGCGCGCAGCAGCGGCGCCCATTCGCCCGCCGCCAACTGCCCGACGCCTTCGAGCACCGCATCGACCACGTCGTCGCTGGCGGCAGCGAAGCGTTCGGTCGCGGCGAGATCGGCGATCCCGACGATATGATCGAGCACGAAACGCTGGTCGGCGGTGGCGGGGGTGAACATGGCGGATCCTCTGACTTCGGTGCCCCTTATCGGGGATGCTGCGCCGGGCTATAGCCCTCTCCGATGATCCCGCCAAACCCACCTTTTGCGACGCAGACCTTACCCTACGGCGAGGCCGCGATCGCCGCCGCCGCCGCGCTGATCCTGGCCGGCGAGCCGGTCGCGATCGCGTCCGAGACGGTCTACGGGCTCGCCGCCGACGCGACCGATTCGGCTGCCGTCGCGCGGATCTACCAAGCCAAGGGCCGGCCGAGCTTCAATCCCCTGATCGTCCATGTCCTCGATCTGGCGGCGGCCGAGGCAATCGCCGAGTTCGATCCCGTCGCGCGCGCGCTCGCCGAAGCGTTCTGGCCGGGGCCGCTGACGCTCATCCTGCCGCTGCGCGCCGGCGCCGGGATCGCCGAGGCGGTGACGGCGGGGTTGCCGACGATCGCACTGCGCGTACCGGCGCACCGCGCGATGCGCGCGCTGATCGCGGCGTCGGGCAAGCCGCTTGCGGCACCGTCCGCCAATGCGAGCGGGGGTATCAGCCCGACACAGGCGGCGCATGTCGTCGCGAGTCTGGACGGGCGCATTGCGCTGGTGGTCGACGACGGCGCGACCGAAGCGGGTCTGGAATCGACGATCGTATCGACTGCCGACGGGCTACGGGTATTGCGGCCGGGGCCGATCACGGCGGAAGCGCTCACCCGCTTCGCGTTCCCCGGCGAAGGCAGGGGCACAGGCGTGGAACAGCCGGGATCGGGCATTGCGCGCCATAGCGACCCGCTCGCGACCGGGCCCCGGCCTTCGCCGGGGAACGCGAGCGGGACGGCTTCGACCATTACCGCGCCCGGCCAGCTCGAAAGCCACTATGCGCCGAGCAAGACGCTCCGGCTCGACGCCACCGAGGCCGCGACCGACGAATATCTCATCGGTTTCGGCGCGATCGATGGCACCATTACGCTATCGCCAACTGCCGACCTCGCCGAGGCCGCGACCAACCTCTTCGCCGCACTTCACACGGCCGACGCATCGCCATCGGCGCGGATCGCGATCGCGCCGATCCCGAGCGACGGAATCGGCGTCGCGATCAACGACCGCTTGAAGCGCGCTGCGCACCGCGAAAGCTGACTCTCCGCGTCCTCGGCGCCTCTGCGCGAACCCTAAGGTCCTTTTTTGCGCGCAGAGGCCGCAGCGAAGCTCAGGCCCCCACCACCGCCTTCGACCGCCCTGCGAAGCTCTTGCGTAGCTTGGCGAGCTTGGGCGGGATCACCGCGAGGCAATACGGGTTGCCGCGGCCTTCGGTATCCCAATAGTCCTGATGATAGTCCTCGGCCGGATACCAGGTCGACATCGGCTCGATCGTCGTGACGATCGGCGCGGGCCAATCGCCCGCCGCGCGCGCGATCGCCGCGACGACCTCGTCGCGCTGCGCATGGTCCGCCGGGAACACCGCCGAGCGATATTGCGTGCCGACGTCGTTGCCCTGGCGGTTGAGCTGCGTCGGATCGTGCGTTGCAAAGAACATGTCGAGGATCTCGCCATACGACACCTGATCCTTGTCGAACGTCACGCGGATCGCCTCGGCATGGCCGGTGTCGCCACCGCATACCTGCTTGTAGGTCGGATCGGGCACGGTCCCGCCGATATAGCCGCTCTCGACCTTCTCGACGCCGATCACGTCCTTGAACACCGCCTCGGTGCACCAGAAACATCCGCCCGCCAGCGTTGCGACTTCGCTTGCCATTTTCGAATCCTTTATTGCTGGGTCTTAGATAGGAACGCGGTGGCGCGGCGCAATCTCCGCGGGTAGGCGTGATACGGCAGGGAGACGAAACGATGCGCGACGGTACGGTGATGGTGACGGGCGGGGCCGGCTATATCGGCAGCCATGCGGTGCTGGCCTTGCTCGATGCGGGGCATGAGGTCGTCGTGTTCGACAATCTCTCGACCGGGTTCGACTGGCTGGTCGATTCGCGCGCCACGCTGGTGCGCGGCGAGATCGAGGATGACGATCTGGTCCGCGCGACGTTGCAGAAGCACAATGTCCGCGCGATCCTGCATTTCGCGGGGTCGATCATCGTCCCCGAATCGGTCAGCAACCCGCTCAAATATTATCGCAACAATACGGTCGCGAGCCGTGCATTGCTCGAAAGCGCGGTGCTCGCCGGCGTCAAGCACTTCATCTTTTCCTCGACCGCAGCGACCTATGGTGCGCCCGAGCGGGTACCCGTCGCCGAAGGCGACCCGACCGTGCCGATCAACCCCTATGGCATGTCGAAGCTGATGACCGAGGCGATGCTGCGCGACGTCGCGGCGGCCTATCCGATGAACTATGCTGTGCTGCGCTATTTCAACGTCGCCGGCGCCGATCCGCAGCAGCGCGCCGGCCAGTCGACGATCGGCGCGACGCACCTCATCAAGATCGCGGTCGAGGCCGCGCTCGGCAAGCGCGCCTCGGTCGGTGTCTACGGCACCGATTATGCCACGCCCGACGGCACCGGGGTACGCGATTACATCCATGTCAGCGATCTTGCCGCAGCGCATGTCGCAGCACTCGACCTGCTCGTCGCCGAGCCGACGCGGAGCCACACGCTCAACGCCGGCTATGGCAAGGGTTTCTCGGTGCTCGAGGTGCTCGACGCGGTCGATCGGGTGACCAACATGACGCTCAACCGCGTGGTCGAGGGGCGGCGCGCGGGCGACTCGGCCGAACTCGTCGCGGACAACAGCGCGATCCTCAGCACGCTCGACTGGACGCCGCAGCGCGCCGATCTCGACGGCATCGTGCGCGATGCGCTGGCGTGGGAGCGCAAGCTGAGCGAGCGGGACTGACCTGCTTCCCTCCCTGAAAGGGAGGGGTGGGGGTGGGGCGGCCCGTATTCGGGCGTGACGTTCCCACTGAGAACCACCCACCCCCGGCCCAGTGTCGGGTCGGTCATGCCCCCGGCATGACCTGAACAGCGCGGGGCGCTGTTCACCCGACACTCTTCCAGGGAGGGGAGGCGCAAAAATCAGATCGTCTTGCTGATCCCGAACATGAACCCGCGCCGCGCGCCGAATTGCGGTGCGCCGACGCCGATGCCCGACCCGTCGCGAATCTCGTAGACCCGGTCGGCCACGTTGAGCACGTCGAAGCGTACCTCGACGCCCGGCCCCTTGAAGTCGTGGCTCGCGGTGAGGTTAAACACCGCATAGGGCGTCAGCTTGCCGCCATTGGGCACGTCGCCATCCTTGCGCAGCCCCGACCCGTAAATCATGCTCCCGCCGAGCTTGCTGTCGCGCAGGAAGCCCTGGTCGATCCGATACGACGCACCCGCCGAGCCGGTATAGGTCTGGTCGTGATCGAGATAGATGTAGTTGCGCGCGATATAGGCGACGTCGCCCGGATCGAAGTTGAACTGCCCCGACGCGATCCCCAGCCCCTGCGCCTTGGCGTAGGAGAAATTGGCATACGCCATCCACGGCCCGTGCGCGTAGGACACATTGCCCTCGATCCCGTCGATCCGCCCGCGCGTGTAATTGAACGGCGTGAGGATGATCGGCGCGCCGAACTGCCCCTCGTCGACGAGGTTCTTTGAGCGGCGGTGATAGGCGTCGATGCCGAGCGTGAAGCGCCCGAGCTTCTGCTGCGCGCCGATATCGAAATAGTCCTGCCGCTCGGCAAACGGCACCGTCGCGAGCGGCGTGTCGATGCCATTGTCGCCGGGCGCCTGCGCGCTGGTGCCGCGGAACTTGAGCACGCTCGTCGTCGCGACGTTCGAGAACGGCGCGGGCGAGAAATAGCGCGCATAGCCGGCGTGGAGCGTCAGCCCGTTCGACGGCGTCAGCACCGCGTTGATGCGGGGGCTGAACTGCGATTCGGCGCGGAAGCCGTTATAATGATCGAACCGCCCGCCGAAATTGACGATCAGCGGGTCGGCGATCTTCCATTCGTCCTGCAGATAGACGCTGTAGGTCATCTCGGTCGTCGCAGTATTGTCGACGATCGTGATCGGCTGGCCGAGCTGCGCGCCGCCCGCATCGAGCTGGAACACCTGCGCGCTGGTCTGCGAATTGCTGCGATCGCGCGAGATGATCGCACCGGCGCGCAGCGTATGCGCGCTCGACAGGCGATAGGCCGCCTCGAGCTGCCCGCCGAAGGTGAAGTCCTGCTTGAACGCCTTTTGCGCGATGCCGTTGAACAGCAGTTCGCCGGTCACGTCGGGGGTGTAGCGCAGCGCCGAATAGCGCGCGAACAGCGACGCCTGGAGCGTCACCGGCCCGGCATCGTGGAGCAGGCTGGCGAGGCCGAACGCAGTGCGCTCGTGCTGGCGCTCGTCGAGGTCCTCGCTGCGGAAAGCGGTGACGCCGCCGACGTTGTAGCCGTTGCTCGGGGTCAGCCCGCGCGGGTTGGGGATCTGGAAGCTCTGGTCCGAATAGCCGCCCATGAACGAGACGCGATTGTTCTCGTCGAGCGTGTGATCGACATAGACGAAGCCCTGATACTGGTTGGTCTGGTCGTGCAGCGGCGTACGGCTGGCATCGACCGCCTCGATCCCGATATTGCTGTGCTTGTAGCTGCCGGTGACGAAGTAATTGGTGTTGCCGGTCGAGCCGCCATAATCGAAGCTCGGCTGGAAGGTATCGTTGGTGCCGCCATAGAGCGACACCTGGCCGCCATTCTTGAAGCCGTTCTTGGTGGTGATGTCGATGATGCCGGCGGTGCGCAGGCCGTATTGCGCGGGCAGCGCGCCGGTGCGCAGGTCGAAACGCTCGACGAGGCGCGGCGAGAGCGTCTGGCCGAACACCGCGACCCCCTCGGGCAGGATCGTGCCGTTGATGCGGTATTGCAGGTTGTTGTGGTCGTCGCGGACGTGGAACTGGCCGCCGCCATCCTGCACCACGCCGGGCAATTGCAGCAGGATCTGGTTGAGCTGCTGGTTCTCGCCGCCGGGGAGCGCTTTGATCGTCTCGCTGGTGATCGTGTAGGTCGTGGCACCAAGGCTCGGCTGGATCGAGGCACGTGCGGCGTCGAGCCGGCCGGTAACGACGATGTCGGGGCCGCTTTTGGCGGTCGATGCCGCGGCCTGGTCATCGCTGCTGGCGGCAACCGGGGCCGGCGCGGCTTCGGGGGCGGCATACGCGGCGATCGGCGCGAACGACAGTAACGCAGCGCTGGACAACAGAGTGGCTCGGATCATGCGGGAGGCGGCCTTTCGAACATCGTTGTGCAGTGCAGTAGATGTTATGTGATATTATCACAAGGCCGTTTCGTCGACTCCCGGAAACGATTCGGCCGTGCATGCGCAGCGGTGGCCCGCGCCACCTTGCGGGCAGATGAACGGCGTTCGAATCGGTGGCTAGGCGGCGGTCTTGCCGCGCGCGATGCGCAACCGCAGCGCGGCGCCGAGCGCCCACCACGCGACCGCCCACAGCCCGCCAAAGGTCCAGCCTGCCAGCACGTCGCTCGGCCAATGCACGCCAAGATAGACGCGGCTGCAGCCGATCGCCGTGACGAGCAGCACCGCTGCGCCCAGCACATAGCGGCGCACCGCGCGATGCTCGGTGATCTGCAGCAGCAGCAGCGCGAGCGTCAGATAGACGCACGCGCTGTTCGCGGCATGGCCGCTCGGAAAGCTCGCATTATACGCCGCGACGAGATGATCGGTCACTGTCGGCCGCGTCCGCCCGACCAGTGCCTTGACCAGCGTGACGACGATCGACCCGCTGATCGTCCCGCCCAGCACCAAGGCGAGCGTCAGCCAATGCCGCTGGACGATCAACAGCCCCGCCGCCAGCGCGGCGACCAGCACCAGGACGGTCGGCCCGCCGAGCGCGGTGACATCGACAATGCTTTGCGTGAACCAGGTTGGGCCCGGCGGCACGCCATGCGCGACGCCGCCACGCACCCATAACAGGATCGCGCGATCGAACCCGAACTGCAGCCCACGATCGATCAGCGCGCCGAGCAGCAACAGCGCCCCGCCCGCGCAGGTCAGCGCGGCGACCGCGAGGATAGCCCAGGGCGGGTGGCGGATATCGGGTGCGGGGGGCGACATCGAGGCATCCTTGCATGCCGGTGGTGGGCCCAATGGGACTCGAACCCATGACCTACAGATTAAAAGTCCGTTGCTCTACCAACTGAGCTATGGGCCCACACCGGGCTCGCGTTAGGAGCGGTTGCCGGATGGGTCAACCCAGGCGCTTACCCTTCCGCAATCGCGCGAGCAGCTGGCGGGGGGTCAAACCGGTCCGCGGGTCGCGCCAATCGGGCGCGATCGCGCGCAAAGGCGCGAGCACGAAGTCTCGATCCTGAAAGGCGAGGTGCGGCACGCACAGCCCCTTCGATCGCCACGCTCCCCCCGACCATGACACGATATCGAGATCGATCACGCGTGCCCCCCAGCGCGCACCGCGGCGGCGCCCGAAAGCGCGCTCGATCCGCTTGAGCCGGACCAGCATCTCGGGCGGCGGCACTTCGCTTTCGATCAGCACGACGGCATTGGCAAAGCGCCGGATCGACGGCCCGAGCGGCGCGCTGCCGAGCACCGACGATTCCGCGACGACGCTCCCGAGCGCCGCGATCGCCGCGGCGACTTCAGCCGCAGGGCTGCCATGCCGTCCGCGCCGATTCGATCCGATCGCGATGGCGTAGCGGGGGGCATAGCGCGGGGTACAGGTTGAGTTGCTCACCCAAACCTGCCTATCGCATCCCGATGAACTTCGCACCCAGCCCGCTGCCCGAAACCGAACCTTCGCGCGATTGCCCGCTTTGCCCACGCCTCGTCGGCTTGCGCGAGACGCTGCGCGTCGAGCATCCCGCCTGGTGGAACGCCCCAGTCCCCGCGTTCGGCGATCCGCAGGCGTGGCTCGGCATCGTCGGCCTCGCCCCCGGCCAGTTCGGCGCGAACCGCACCGGGCGGCCGTTCACCGGCGATCGCTCGGGGCCGTTGCTGTTCGACACGCTCGCCAAATTCGGGCTCGCCACCGGCGATTATGAGGGCAAGCCCGATGATACGCTCCAGCTCGACGGCGTGATGATCGTCAACGCGGTCAAATGCCTCCCGCCCGAAAACAAGCCGACGCCCGAGGAAATCCGCACCTGCCGCCCCTTCCTCGAAGCGCAGGCCGACGCAGTCCCCACCGCGCGCGTGTTCATTGCGCTCGGCCAGGTCGCGCATCAGTCGGCGGTCAAGATCCTCGGCGGACGCCTCCCCAAATGCCGCTTCGCGCACGGCGCCGAGCATCGCATGCTCGACGGTCGCATCCTAATCGATAGCTATCACTGCTCGAGCTACAATCAGAGCACCGGGCGCCTCACCGCGGAGATGTTCGAAGCGGTGTTCGCACGGGCGCTGGAACTGCGCGCGGCGGGCTGACCGCCCCGCGTCAGATATCCTGCACCAGCCGCCCGTAGAGATCGGGGCGGCGGTCGCGGAAGAAGCCGAACGCGGCGCGGTGGCGCTTGACGCGGTCGAGGTCGAGCGTCGCGGTGATCACGCCCGTCTCCTCGCGCCCGAGTTCGGCGAGGATGTCGCCACGCTCGTCGGTGATGAAGCTCGTGCCGTAGAAGGTCTGGCCGTGCTCGACGCCGATCCGATTCGCGGCGACCACGGGCACGACGTTCGATACGGCATGACCGACCATCGCACGCCGCCACAGCCGCGCGGTGTCGAGCGAGGTGTCGTGCGGCTCGCTGCCGATCGCGGTCGGGTAGAACAGCACTTCCGAACCCATCAGCATCAGCGCGCGCGCGGTCTCGGGATACCATTGGTCCCAGCACACGCCGACGCCGAGCGTCGTCGCATCCGGCCCCGGCCAGACCTTGAAGCCGGTATTGCCCGGGCGGAAATAGAATTTCTCCTCATAACCCGGCCCGTCGGGGATGTGGCTCTTGCGATAGACCCCCATCACGCCGCCATCGGGGCCGATCATCGCGAGCGAATTGTAGTGATGCGGGCCGTCGGCCTCGAAGAAGCTGGTCGGGATATAGACGCCCAATTCCTTGGCGAGGTGCTGCATCGCGAGCACCGCCTTGTGCACGCCGACGGGCTTGGCCTGCGCGAACAGCCCCTCATCCTCGACGCGGCAGAAATATTCGCCCTCGAACAGTTCGGGCGGCAGGATCACTTGCGCGCCCTTGCCCGCCGCCTCGCGCACGAGATCGGCGACATGCGCGATATTCGCGTCCATATCGGCGGAGAAGGCGAGTTGCAGCGCGGCGACGGTGATTTCGGTCATGCGCCGCCATATCGGGCTTCGTCGCGCCGATTCAAAGACGCAAAAGGGGTTTGCCGTGGAAAAGCTGTTCGAAACGATCGCGCAAAAGGCGACGGGCTGGGCCGGGCGCCCGCCCGCCTTCGTCATTGCGCTGTCGGTGATCGTGATCTGGGGCGTGACCGGGCCGCTGTTTCATTATTCCGACACGTGGCAGCTGGTGATCAACACCGGCACCACCGTGGTCACCTTCCTGATGGTGTTCCTCATCCAGAACGCGCAGAATCGCGACGCCTCGGCGATCCAGGCCAAGCTCGACGAGATCATCCGCGCGACCACCGATGCGCGCAACGCGTTCATCGGGATCGAGCATCTGACCCAGACCGAGCTCGAAGGGATCCGCGCGATGATCGAGCACGATTGCGGCGAAGGCTCGACCGATCACCACGCCATCGAACGGCTGATCGGCCGGCTCTAACCCCGCATCAGGCGGGCAGTTGCTGCGAGATGCAGTGGAAGCTCCCGCCGCCGGTCAGGATCGCATCGGCGCGCAGGCCCACCGCGGTCCGGCCGGGGAACAGCTGCTGCACCGCCGCGACCGCCGATTCGTCATTGGGGGCGCCATAGAGCGGTACCACCACCGCGGCATTGCCGATATAGAAGTTCATATAGCTCGCTGGCACGATCTCCTCGTCGCGCAGCACGCGGCCGGGCGACGGGATCCGCACCACCGTGACCCCCGGCATCGCTTCGGCGGTCGCTGCTGCAAGCTGATAGACCTGCCAGTTGGGATCGTTCTCGGCGGCCTGCGGGATCGCCAGCACGCCGGGCGCGACGAAGCGCGCGAGATTGTCGACATGCCCGTCGGTATGATCGTTCATCAGCCCCTCGCCAAGCCACAGCACCTGGTCGAGGCCGAGATCGTCGTGCAGCCGCCGCTCGATCTCGGCCTTGGTGAGCGAAGGATTGCGGTTGGGGTTGAGCAGGCATTGCTCGGTGGTGACGACGAGCCCGGTGCCGTCGCCATCGATCGCACCGCCCTCGAGCACCCAGTCGCACGGCGAGACCGGCAACAGCTTGCTCGCCGCGAGCCGCAGCCCGACATCGTCGTCGCCCGGCAGATCATATTTGCCGCCCCAACCGTTGAAGCGGAAATCGCGCGCGCTGTGGTCCGACAGGACGATCGGCCCGGTGTCGCGCAGCCAGATGTCGCCGAACGGCTCGACCACGATCTCGGCGAAATCCCCCGCCAGGCTGCGCGCAGCTTCGGCCGCATCCTCGTCGGCCACGACGAAGATGACGCGCTCGCCCCGCCCTTCGGCATGGACCGCGCGCCCGAACGCCGCGACCTCGTCGCGCGCGGCGTCGAGATCGTCCTCCCACAGCTCGGCATGGCTCGGAAACCCGATCCACACCGCGGCGTGCGGTGCCCATTCGGCGGGCGGCAGCAGCTTCGACATCATTATTTCCCTGCGCGACTCGTGTCGCGAACGGCGCGGAATTCCGCGGATTTGTACCAATTGGGCCAGTCGGTGCCATCGGCGAGCTGACGCCCCAGCGCATAATAGAGCTGAACGTCCTCGACCGCGCCCGACCAATCCCATGCCGCATTATATTCGTCCTGCGGCTTGTGATAGCGGTTTTGGATATAATCGAGCGTCGCGGCATGCCCTGCCGCTTCCCCGCCGACGCGCAGATCCTCGCCCGATTCGCCATAGAACATCGGCACGCCCAATTTGGCGAAGCTGAAATGGTCCGAGCGGAAATAGCTGCCGCGTTCGGGATTGGACTCGGGCTTGATCACGCGGCCCTGCGCTTCGACCAGCAGCTTCATGCGATCCTCGAGCTCGGACTTGCCCGCGCCGGTGACGACGAAATCCCTGGTCCGGCCGATCACGTTGAGCCCGTCCATATTCACCCCGCCGACGGTCTGCGCGATCGGATAGACCGGATGCTCGGCATAATAGCGCGAGCCGAGCAGCCCGCATTCCTCGCACGTCACCGACATGAAGACGAGCGAGCGCTTCGCCGGCCCGGCCTTGGCATTGGCCTCGGCGAGCGCGACGAGCCCGGCGACACCGCTCGCATTGTCGAGCGCGCCGTTGCAGATGTCGTCGCCCTTGACCGCGTCGCAGTGGCCGAGATGGTCCCAGTGCGCGGTGAAGAAGACATAGTCCTTGGGGGCCGTCTTGCCGGGCAGGATGCCGATCACGTTCTTCGACGCCTGGCGCTTGATCGTGTTGGCGAAGCTGACCGACGCCGTCACGCCGAGCGGCACGGCCGTGAAGCCCTTGGTCTTGGCGGCGGCGCTGAGCGTGTCGAAATCCTGCCCGGCGCTGGCGAACAATTCCTTCGCCTTGGCGAGCTGCATCCAGCCGATCGCCGCGCTCTGGTCGGCATGGTCGCCTTTCTCGTCGAGCTCGAGTTGCGGGCCGGTCCAGCTCGACTGCACGACGCCCCAGCCATACGCCGCGGGCTCGCTGTCATGGACGATGATCGCCGCGGTCGCGCCGTGGCGCGCGGCTTCCTCGAACTTGTAGGTCCAGCGGCCGTAATAGGTCATCGCCTTGCCCTCGAAGAGGCCGTCGCGCCCCGGCGTCTGCCAGTCGGGATCGTTGACGAGGATGACGACGGTCTTGCCGTGGACATCGACGCCGGCATAATCGTCCCACCCGCGTTCGGGCGCGGTGATGCCGTAGCCGACGAACACGACGGGCGACTCCTTGATCGCGATCGTCGGCGTGACGCGATATGTCGCGAGCACCACGTCGCTGCGATACTGCAGCGCGACCGGCGCCTTGCCGCCGCTGAAGGTCATCGGCGTCACGTCGTGCGCGGTCAGCTCGACGAGCGGCACGGGCTGGAACCAGCTGCCATTGTTGCCGGGCTTGAGCCCTGCTGCCTTGAAGCGCTCGACGATATAGTCGGTCGCCTTGTCCTCGCCCGGCGTGGTCGGCTTGCGGCCTTCGTACGCGTCCGACGACAGCGTCTTGGTGACCTGCTTGAGCGTCTGCACCGCGATCGCGGGCGCTTTGGGCGTGGTCTGCGCAGACGCGCCGCTGGCTAGGCCGGCAATGCCCAGCACTACGGTGAAAATCGGCACAACGCGCATCGGCACATATCCCCCGTCAGCTTGAGGACACCGTTCTGGCAGCCGCGTCGCACCAGCGCAACGGGAACGCCACCGGTTGCTTGCACCCCCGAAAAAAGCCGGTAGCATCTGCGCCAAGGGGGAATCTTCGTGAAAAAGACTAGCTTTGCGGTGGCGTTAGCCGCCTGTTTTGCCGCGCCACTGTCGGCTGCCGACAGTCCTGCGCCCGTGCCGAGCGACGCCGCCGCGCGCTTCGGCGCGCGCGAGGACATTCAGCAAGCCAGCCTTTCGCCTAGCGGCACGTCGATTGCCTATGTCGCGGCGATCAATGGCCGCGGCGCGGGATTGTTCGTCGTCTCGGTCGCCGACGGTGTCGCCAAGCCGATCCTCGCCTCGAGCGGCGATCCCGATCGACTGACCTCGTGCAAATGGTCGACCGACACGCGGCTGGTTTGCGGGATCTACATGATCCTCGACACAAGCGGCCTCACGCATCGCGGCTATAACGGCTATACCCGCCTGATCGCGATCGACAGCGACGGCAAGAATCTGAAGGTGCTCAGCGCTCGCACCAACGACCGATCGCTGGGCGCGGCGTTCGGCGGTGGCGACGTGATCGACTGGAACGGCGGCGCCCCGGGCACCGTCCTGCTGACGCGGCGCTACGTCCCCGAAGAAACCACCGGATCGCTGCTCGCCGAGACGCGCGAGGGGTACGGCGTCGATCGGATCGACACGAACACGCTGCGGCGCGCGACCGTCGAGACGCCCAATGACTCGGCGGACGATTACATCAGCGACGGCTACGGCACCGTTCGGGTCATGGGCAAGCGGATCAAGCTCAACTCGGGCTACAATAGCGACACGATCCTCTATTCGTATCGCAAGGCGGGCGACCGCGCCTGGCTGCCGCTCGGCACGCTCAAGACGACCGGAGGGGTGCTCTCAGGCTTCAACCCCTATGCCGTCGATCGCGATCGTAACCTGGTTTACGGCGTCGACAGCAAGGACGGGCGCAAGGCGCTCTTCTCGATCGCGCTCGACGGCAGCCTGACCAAGACGCTGGTGCTAGATCGCCCCGATGTCGACGTCGACAACCTGATCCGCATCGGACGCCAGGATCGTGTGGTCGGTGCAAGCTTCGTCACCGACAAGCGCCAGAGCGCCTTTTTCGACCCGGAGCTCAAGAAGCTCGCGGCGTCGCTGTCGCGCGCGCTGCCCGGGCTGCCGCTGGTCACCTTCGTCGATGCCAGCGCCGATGAGAGCAAGCTCCTGCTGTTCGCCGGTAGCGACATGGATCCGGGGCATTATTACCTGTACGACAAGACGACGCACCACCTCGCTGAGGCCTTCCCCGCGCGCGCCGGCCTCGCCAAGACGACGCTCGCCGCGGTCAAGCCGCTCACCTTCACCGCCGCCGACGGCACGCAGATCCCGGCCTATCTCACGCTCCCGCCAGGCAGCGACGGCAAGAACCTTCCGACCATCGTGATGCCACACGGCGGCCCCGAAGCGCGCGACGAATGGGGCTTCGACTGGCTCTCGCAATTCTTCGCCAATCGCGGCTACGCCGTGCTGCAGCCCAATTATCGCGGCTCGACCGGCTACGGCGTCGCTTGGTTCAACGACAATGGCTTCAAGTCGTGGCGTACCGCGATCGGCGACGTCAACGATGGTGGGCGCTGGTTGGTCAAGCAGGGCATTGCCGATCCGTCGAAGCTCGCGATCGTCGGCTGGTCCTATGGCGGCTATGCCGCGCTGCAATCCGCGGTGCTCGACCCGACGCTGTTCAAGGCGATCGTCGCCGTCGCGCCGGTCACCGACCTCGAGACGCTGCGGCAGGAGCGCCATGATTTTACCGACTTCACCGAACAGGATGCGCGGATCGGCAAGGGGCCGCATGTCCGCGAGGGCTCGCCCGCGCAGAACGCCGCGCGGATCACCGCGCCGGTGCTGCTGTTCCACGGCGACCGCGACCAGAATGTCGGGATCGAAGAGTCGCGGCTGATGGCAGCGCGACTGAAAGCGGCGGGCAAGTCGGTCGAACTGGTCGAGTTCCCGCATCTCGACCACCAGCTCGACGACAGCAGCGCGCGTGCCGCGCTGCTCGGCAAGGCGGACGGGTTTCTTCGCACGACGCTGAAGCTGCCCGCCCAATAACGAAAAAGGGCGGCCCGTTGCGGGGCCGCCCTTCTTGGTTCGGATCGCGCCGTGGCAGAGCCACGTCGTCGGACGGTGCCGTGGCACCGCCGGCCGAGCCGCTGATATCCGCTTGGCTCCAGCTTCGCCGGAGCCTTGCCTCAGCGGCTGTAGAACTCGACCACCAGGTTCGGTTCCATCTTCACCGGATACGGCACTTCGTCGAGGGCCGGCACGCGCGTGAAGGTAACCTTCGCCGCGCCGTCGGGAGCGACATAATCGGGGATTTCGCGCTCGGCGAGCTGCTGCGCTTCGAGCACCAGCGCCATTTCCTTGGCCTTGGTGCCGAGCGTGATCTCGTCACCGACGAAGCAGCGACGCGAGGCGATGTTGCACTTCACGCCGTTGACGCGGACATGGCCGTGCGAAACGAGCTGACGCGCCGCCCAGACGGTCGGGGCGAACTTCGCACGATACACGATCATGTCGAGACGCTGCTCGAGCAGGCCGATCAGGTTCTGGCCGGTGTCGCCCTTCATGCGGGCGGCTTCGGTGTAGCAGGCGCGGAACTGCTTCTCGGTCACGTCGCCATAATAGCCCTTGAGCTTCTGCTTGGCGCGCAGCTGGATGCCGAAGTCCGAGACCTTGCCCTTGCGGCGCTGGCCGTGCTGGCCCGGGCCGTATTCGCGCTTGTTGACGGGCGACTTGGGACGACCCCAGATGTTCTCGCCCATCCGGCGATCGAGCTTGTACTTTGCGCTTGAACGCTTCGACATGTGATATTCCTTGGCAAGTGCTTCGTGACAAGACCGCCTGCCGGGGCAGGAGATCGATACCCGGTATCGCTCTATCCAGATCTGTAAGGATCGAGGCAGGGCCACCACTTCACCGGGGTGCGGGGCCATTTGCGAAGGTGGGGGCCTAGCCGCGTGGGCCACGCGAGTCAAGCTGGACAGGCACGATCCGCCCCGCCAAGACCGCGGGCATGAGCGAGATCCTTTCCGGCCCCGACTGCGCCACCATGATCGAGGTCCGCGCCGGCGTCGACCAGATCGATCGCGACCTGGTCGCGCTGCTGGCGCGCCGCTTCGCCTATATGGACGCCGCCGCGCGGATCAAACCCGCGCGGACGGCGGTGCGCGACGAGGCGCGCAAGACGCAGGTCATCGCCAATGCGGTGGCCGCGGCGCAAGCGGCGGGCGTGCCCGAAGCGATCGTTGCCGACCTTTGGGAGCAATTGGTCGAAGCGTCGATCGCCTACGAACTGGCCGCGTTCGACCGACGCTGAGCGTTTAGCGCGGGACGTCGACGCCGTTGCCGCGGCTCTGGTTCTGGATATGCTCGGCCGAGCGCCGACCCTCGAGGTCGAGTGCCGCCCATTCGATCTTGGTGTGGCAGACGCGCTTGACGAACAGCGAGCCGGTCGATTCCTCGCTGCGGCAGACCTTCTTTTCCTTCTCGCCCGGTGCGGCCGCGGGGACAGGGTCGGCGGCATGTGCCACGATCGGAGCGCATATAAGCGCAAACGCCACTACCATTTTCATCGCAATCTCCGGGGAAGGGCTTGGGTGCGCTCGCAGAAAATCGTTGCGGCATCGCAATATAGTGGCGCGAAGCGACCATCAAGAGGCGCGCATTGTCTTTTTAGCACGTGCCCATGACACGCCGTTCGAAAGCGATGGCGAACGGCAGCCATTGGAGTTGATGACCAAGCAATCGGCACCTGATGCCCAACGTGCGCACGATTGCGACTCTCACCGCACATTGCGGGTCCCGCTAGGCGTAGGCTCAATCAGCACTCGACGGTCGCGTAATACCGGGGGGTACTTCCCGCGTACCATCGTCCCGAGCGGTATCGATTATTGGAACGACGGCGTTCCGACAGAATCGGTCTGCGCCTTGGAGATCGTGTTCAGCACCAAATTGCCGCGATCGACATCGCGGCGATGCCCCGAATCGACGTCAGCCCATTCCTTGGCGGCATGACATGTCCGGACCGGCATCCGCGAGCCGGTGATCACCGCCGTGCGGCAGGTAGTCTTGGGCTTTGCCGGCGACTGCGAAACGGGCGCGGTTTGCGCGAGCGCAGGTCCCGCGAACAACACAGCGACGATGGTCATAGAACAGCGTTTCATACCGTCTCCCCAAGCCGCTCCGTTATTCTTCAATCGTTTCGCTACGTCAACAGGTCGGATCGACTCTATTTTGCGGTTATTGCCCGCGTGGCGTCTTGCCCGACAGCGCCGACAACACCCCGCGCAACGTCCGCACTTCCTGCGCCGACCAGCCGGGCTTGGTCAGCAAGGTGCGCAGCGTCCGCCGCGTCACGGGCGTGCGGTCGGGCGGATAGAAGAAGTCGGTCGCGACGAGCATCGCGTCGAGCTGGCCGATCATCCCGTCGAGCTCGGCCTGGGGTGCCGCCTCGTGCAGCTCGACCGCCGGCGGCTGGGCGAGCCCCATCCCCTTCGACCATTCGTACGCGACCAGGATCACAGCCTGCGCGAGGTTGAGCGAGCCGAATTCGGGGTTGATCGGCACGGTGATGATCGTGCGGGCGAGCGCGACGTCATCGGTTTCGAGCCCCGAACGCTCGGGCCCGAACAGGATCGCGGCCCGGCCCGGCCCGGAATGGATCGCGGCGGCAGCCTGTTCGGGGGTCACCACCGGCTTGGTCACGCCGCGTTTGCGCACCGTGGTCGCATAGACATGGCTGCAATCGGCGACCGCCGCGGCGACGGTCTCATAGACTTGCGCACGCTCGAGCACGATATCGGCACCCGAAGCCGCGGGGCCGGCCGACGGATTGGGCCAACCGTCGCGCGGCGACACCAGCCGCATCTCGACCAGCCCGAAATTGAGCATCGCGCGCGCGGCCTTGCCGATATTCTCGCCAAGCTGCGGGCGGACGAGGACGAGGACGGGCGGCGGAACAGCCGGAAGCGTGCTCACGCCTTGCCGACCTCGCTCACCGTGCCGGCGAACTCCTCGAAATCGCGCGCCTCGCGGAAATCCTTATAGACGCTGGCGAAGCGGATATAGGCGACCGAATCGAGGCCTTTGAGCCCTTCCATCACCATCTCGCCGATCCGCCCCGAGCGCACTTCGCTCTCGCCCTGCGTCTCGAGCTGGCGCTGGATTCCCGAGACGAGCTTCTCGAGCCGCACCGCCTCGATCGGCCGCTTTCGCGCCGCGATCGAGACCGAGCGCAAGAGCTTCTCGCGGTCGAACGGCTCGCGCTTGTCCTCGCTCTTGAGCACCGTCAGCTCGCGCAGCTGGATTCGTTCGAACGTGGTGAAGCGCGCTGCACACCCTTCGCACTGGCGCCGGCGGCGGATCGCGCCGGCATCTTCGGTCGGACGCGAATCCTTGACCTGGCTGTCTTCATGTCCGCAAAAGGGGCAGCGCATCTTCTATTTGTTCAACTTTCGATAAGCGGCGTAGCCGACTCCGAGCAGAGCGCCCGTCACCAGCGAAAAGGGCAGCACGATCGCCGCCAGCGCGCCGACGACGGCGCCGCCGACGAGTCGGTTGCCGTCCTCGCCGCCGATCAGCGTGCTCGTCTTGTCGACCGCGCTGTCGAGTACTTCCACCACGTCGTCACCCACGGCGCGGGCCATGTCCTCGAAAGTGGTCTTGGGCTTCTCGTCACCAGCGTGGTCGGTCATGTCAGCTCTCCGGATAGATCGGGAACCGGTGACATAGTGCAATAACACGCTCACGTACAGCGGCTTCGACCGCGGGGTCGCCGCCTTCGCCCTTCTGGCGCAGGCCGTCGAGCACGTCGGCGACCATGTTGCCGATCTCGCGGAACTCGGCCGGGCCGAAGCCGCGCGTCGTGCCCGCGGGGGTACCGACGCGGATCCCGCTGGTCTTGGTCGGCGGCAGCGGATCGTTGGGGATGCCGTTCTTGTTGCAGGTGATGTTCGCCCGCTCGAGCGCTTCGTCGGCATCCTTGCCGGTGACCCCGAGCGGGGTCAGGTCGATCAGCGCGAGATGCGTGTCGGTTCCGCCCGAGACGATCTCCGCGCCACGCTCCTTGAGCGTTGCCGCGAGCACCTTGGCATTCTCCATCACCGCGGCGATGTAGCTTTTGTAGCCGGGCTCGAGCGCCTCGCCGAACGCGACCGCCTTGGCGGCGATGACGTGCATCAGCGGACCGCCCTGGAGCCCCGGGAACACCGCCGAATTGAACTTCTTGCCGAGCGCCTCGTCATTGCTGAGGATCATGCCGCCGCGGGGCCCGCGCAGCGTCTTGTGCGTCGTCGTCGTCACGACATGCGCATGGGGCAGCGGCGAGGGATGCAGGCCTGCTGCGACCAGCCCGGCGAAATGCGCCATGTCGACCATGAAGAACGCGCCGACCTCGTCGGCGATCGCGCGGAACTTGGCGAAATCGATCTGGCGCGGATAGGCCGAGCCGCCCGCGATGATCAGCTTGGGCTTGTGCTCGCGCGCGAGCGTCGCGACTTCGTCGAAGTCGATCAGATGGGTCACCGGATCGACGCCATACTGCACGGCGTTGAACCATTTGCCCGACATCGCCGCGCGCGCGCCGTGCGTCAGATGGCCGCCGGCATCGAGGCTCATGCCGAGGATCGTCTCGCCCGGCTTGACCAGCGCCAGCATCACCGCGCCGTTCGCCTGCGCGCCCGAATGCGGCTGGACGTTGACATAGGCGCAGGCGAACAGCTGCTTGGCGCGGTCGATCGCCAGCTGCTCGACCTCGTCCGACGGGTGGCAGCCCTGGTAATAGCGCTTGCCGGGATAGCCTTCGGCATATTTGTTGGTGAACACCGAGCCCTGCGCCTGCAGCACCGCCTTCGACACGATGTTCTCGGAGGCGATCAGCTCGATCTGCGTCTGCTCACGCGTCAGTTCGTGCTGGACGCCGGCGAACACTGCGGGATCGGCCTCGGCCAGGCCGCGCGTGAAGAAACCGTCGGGCTGGACGTCGTGGAGGATGGTAGGGTTGGTGCTCATGCCGGGTCCTTCGCGAGAGCTGGGGCGCCGAGCTTGTCGACGCGGGTTTGATGGCGGCCACCGGCGAATTCGGTGGTCAGGAAAGCGGTGACACATGCCTTGGCCATGTCCTCGCCGGTCAGCCGCGCGCCGAGCGCGACGACGTTGGCGTCGTTATGCTCGCGCGCCAGCGCGGCGGACAGCGGTTCCGAGACGAGCGCGCAGCGCATCGCCGGGTGGCGATTGACCGCGATCGAGATGCCGATGCCCGAGCCACACAACGCAATGCCGCGCTCGGCCGCACCCGTCGCGACGGCGTCGGCGAGGCGATAGCCGAAATCGGGATAATCGACGCGGGCGTCGCTGTCGGGGCCGAGATCGACCACGTCATGCCCCTCCCCCACGAGCCAGGCAGCGAGCAGACCTTTCAACGCAAAAGCGGCGTGGTCGGAGGCGATGGCGATGCGCAACGGAGGCGCGCTCCCAATGGAGTTGAGCGGATCGCCAGCGCTTTAGCCAAGCATGCGCGAAATTGCCACACTCAAGCGCGCAGAATTGCCGCGTGGCGATTGCGATGCATCGCGGCCGCGGCTATGATGTTGATCTGTGATAGATTCAGCGCCCCGCCACCCCGCCAGTGCCGTCGCCGAGACGGCCGACGCGGCGCGTGTCCGGCTGGTCGAAGCGCTGATCCGCACGGGCGAGGAAGATCGCGCGGCGTTCCGCGATCTCTATTCGCTGACCTCCGCGAAGCTATTCGGGATCTGCTACCGTATCTGCGGCGAAAGGCAGGCTGCGGAAGACGTGTTGCACGACGTATATCTCACCATCTGGAAACGCGCCGGCGCTTACGAACCCGCACGCGCCAGCCCGATCACCTGGCTGGCGACGATCGCGCGCAACCGGGCGATCGACTGGCAGCGCGCGCAGACCGTGCGCCGCTCGACGCCGATCGAGGATGCGCCGCCGATTCTCGACACCGCGCCGCTCGTCAGCGAGACGATGCTCGAGGACGAGGCGTCGCACCAGCTGCACGCGTGTCTCGACAGTCTCGAGGAGCGGCAGCGCGCCGCGATCCGCACCGCCTTCTTCGATGGCGTGACCTATGCCGAGCTCGCCGAGCGCGAGGCGGTGCCGCTCGGCACGATGAAGAGCTGGGTGCGCCGTGGTCTCGCGCGTCTGAAAGCGTGTCTCGAGGGATGAGCGACGTGCCACCCTCCGATGTCCATGACGACGATCTGCCCGACATGACCGCGGGCGAGTTCGCGCTCGGCCTGCTCGACGGCGACGCGGGTGCGGCCGCGACGCGGCGCGTGCTGGCCGAGCCGGCGTTCGCGCGCTCGGTCGAGGCCTGGCGCCTGCATTTCGCGCAGCTGTTCGCGCAATGGCCTGAAATGCCCGCGCCCGATCTGTTCGCGCGGATCGAGCGGTCGCTGCACGGCAGCGGCGCGGCGACCGTCGCGACACTGCCGGTGCGCACGCCGAGCAAGCTGTGGCCGGGCATCGCCGCGCTTTCGAGCCTCGCCGCCGCGGCCTTGCTGGTCGTGCTGTTCACGCGTCCGCTCGCCGTACCGCCGCGGCCTCAGGCGCCGGCCACGCCACGCGTGGTCGAGACCGGTCCGACCTTGGTCGCCTCGATCACGCCGACCGCGAAGGGCGCGCCCGTCACCGTCGTCTATAATGCCGGCGCCGGGTCACTCCGTCTCACCGAGGCGAGCCTGGCCGATGCCAAGCGCACCGCCGAACTGTGGGTGATCCCGGCGGGCGGGACGCCGCATTCGCTCGGCCTGCTCGCAGCGCATGGCGGCACGGCGTTGACGCTCACCGCGGAAAATCGTGCACGGATTACCGCCGGCGCGACGCTCGCCGTGTCGCTCGAGCCGATCGGCGGCTCGACAACCGGGCTGCCGACCGGGCCGGTCGTCGCAACGGGTGCGCTCTCGCGCGTTTAAGCGTTTCGCGAATAGGTCCGATTGCATCCGTAACGGCTGCTGCCGCGTAGCTCCGCCGCGTCCGGTCCACCGGGCGAACCGTTGGAGAGAAGCCCATGAACCGCACCATCCGCACCTCGATCGTTGCCGCCGCAATCGCCCTCAGCGGCGCGTCGCTCGCTTATGCCCAGACCAACCCGATGGTCGGCGGCGCCGCGATGTATCCGACCAAGAATATTGTCGAGAATGCCGTCAATTCGAAGGACCACACCACGCTCGTCGCCGCGGTCAAGGCCGCGGGTCTCGTCGAGACGCTGAGCGGCCCCGGCCCGTTCACCGTCTTCGCCCCGACCAACGCCGCCTTCGCCAAGCTGCCCAAGGGCACGGTCGACACGCTGCTCAAGCCCGAGAACAAGGCGACGTTGGCCGCGGTGCTGACCTATCACGTCGTGCCCGGCACGATCACCGCGCAGGACATCGCCGCCAAGGCCAAGGCCAATATGGGCAAGGCGACCTATACGACCGTCCAGGGCGGCACGTTGACCTTCATGAAGTCGGGCAATGGCTGGGGCATCATGGACGGCAAGGGCCACAAGGGAAAAGTGACCATTGCCAATGTGATGCAGTCGAACGGCGTGATCCACGTCATCGACACCGTGATGATGCCGTAAAGTTTGTTGCGCGGGCGTGCATCCAGCGATGCCACCCGTGCGTATCTACCGCGTCGTTGCCCCAAGCAGCGGCGTGTAACACCGTCGTCGGATCCCCTCCTTTGCGACGAACGGTGGCGTAAACGGACCTGTCGGCCCCCCTTTAGCCGGCAGGTCCTTTTCATTTGGACGCGATCCCGTCATGGAAGCGTCACCGGATCGTCGTAGTGCGTGTGCCCTACCGCTCGCCGCACTCTTGGCGGGATCGTCCGGCAGGAGAGTTTTTCATGGCCAATGCCCTCCGATCGCTCAAGGACCGCGTGGTCCACCGTCCTGGCAAACGCCCGGTCAAGAACCGTGCGGTGCGCAACGCCGTGCTGCAGCACAAGCATCTCTCGAAACAGGGCCTGCTCGAACGCGCCTTCACTTTCGCGTTTCGCGGCCTGGTTTATGCGCAGATCTGGGAAGATCCCGCGGTCGACATGGAAGCGCTCGCCATCACGCCCGACAGCCATGTCGTCACGATCGCCTCGGGCGGGTGCAACATGATGTCGTACCTCACCGCCGACCCGCGCGCGATCACCGCGGTCGATCTCAACCCGGCGCATATCGCGCTCAACAAATTGAAGCTCGTCGCCGCGCGGCATCTGCCCGATTACGACGCCTTCCACCGCTTCTTCGCGCAGGCCAACAGCCGCCAGAACGTGCTCGCCTATCGCACCTATATCCGCCCCCATCTCGATGCGACGTCGCTCGCCTATTGGGAAGGCCGCGACATGGTCGGACGTCGCCGGATCGGCGGGTTCGCCAAGAACGTCTACAAGCGCGGGCTGCTCGGCAATTTCATCGGCGTCGCGCACCTGCTGGCACGGCTCAACGGGGTGAACCCCAAGGTCCTGCTCACCGCGAAATCGATCGAGGAACAGCGCGAGATCTTCGACCGCGAATTCGCGCCCTTCTTCGACAAGGGCTTCGTCAAATGGATTACCGATCAGCCTGCCTCGCTCTTCGGGCTCGGCATTCCGCCCGCGCAATATGAAGCGCTCGCCGGCGACGAGAAGATGGCGGTGGTGTTGCGCGAGCGGCTCGAAAAGCTCGCCTGCGACTTCGACATCAAGGACAATTATTTCGCCTGGCAGGCGTTCGGCCGCGGTTACGGCAAGGATGCCGCCGCCCCGCTGCCGCCCTATCTCCAGCGCGACCATTATGCCGAGATCGTCGAGCGCGCCTCGCGGATCGAAGTGCGCCACACCAATTTCACCGATTATCTCCGCGAGCAGGGCGACGCCTCGCTCGACCGCTATATCCTGCTCGATGCGCAGGACTGGATGACCGATGCGCAGCTGACCGACCTGTGGAGCGAGATCACGCGCACGGCCAAGCCCGGCGCGCGCGTGCTGTTCCGCACCGCCGGCGAGCCGACGATCCTGCCCGGCCGCGTGCCCGACGCGATCCTCGGCAAGTGGCAGTATCGCGCCGAAGATTCGCTCGATTACACCAAGCGCGACCGCTCCTCGATCTATGGCGGCGTCCACCTCTACGTGCTCGGATGAGCGACGCGGCAGCGGTAGAGGCGGCGTCGGGACATGCCGGGCAGATGGATGCGATCTACCGGTCGCAGCGCCATATCTATGATCTGACGCGCAAATATTACCTGCTCGGGCGCGACTCGCTGATCGCCGGGATCGCCCCGCCAGCCGGGGGCAGCGTGCTCGAGATCGGCTGCGGTACCGGGCGCAACCTGATCGCCGCGGCCCGCAGATGGCCCGACGCGCGCTTCTTCGGGATCGATATTTCGGAAGCGATGCTCGAGACCGCCCGCGCGAAGGTCGCGGCGGCGGGGTTGAGCGGCCAGATCGTGCTCGCACAGGGCGATGCGACCGCGTTCGACGCGACCGCGCTGTTCGGCGTGACGCACTTCGACCGGATCTTCCAGAGCTATACGCTGTCGATGATTCCCGACTGGCGCGGCGCGATCCGTGAGGGTGCCGACAAGCTCGCGCCGGGCGGACGGCTCGACGTCGTCGATTTCGGCCAGCAGGAGCGTTTGCCGCGGGCATTTCGCGCCGCTTTGTTCGCCTGGCTCGCCAAGTTCGACGTGGCGCCCCGCGCGACGCTGCAACCCGCGCTGATCGAAGCGGCGAGCGAGGCCGGGGCGACCGCGCGCTTCCGCCCGCTCTATCGCGGCTATGCCTGGTCGGGCAGCATCATGCGCCCCGCGGCATGAACCCGCCGCAGCTGCCGCGCTGGCTCGGGCTCGCGGGGCTGCTGCCGCAGCTCGCGGCGGCGGCGGTGGTGCTGAGCGGAGATCCGGCGCTGCGCTTTGCCGCGCTGTCGCTCGGCTACGCCTATGCCGCTTTGATCCTGAGCTTTCTCGGCGGACTGTGGTGGGGGATCGCGGCGAGCAAGGAGCGCCCGCCCGAATGGCTGTGGGTCGCCGCGATCGTCCCCTCGCTCATCGCGCTCGCCAGCGCAGTGCCCTGGGCGGTCGGCGAACCGTGGCCGGGGCCATCTCTCGTCCTGCTAGGCGGCGCCTTGATCGCGGCGCTTGGCGTGGATTGGCTCCTCGCCAAGCGCGGGCTTGTCCCGATCTGGTGGATGCGGCTGCGCATCCCGCTGTCGCTCGGCCTGGGGCTGCTGACGCTGTTGATCGGGGCGCTCTGATCAGCGGCCGAAGAGCAGCCACAGCAGCAGAATGACCGGGATCGGCACGCCGATCAGCCATAAGATACAACCCTTACCCATAGTTTCCTCCTCTGATTTCAGAGACGTAACGAAGGGTGCACGGGGCGGTTCCGCGGCTTTCGCGGGCGGCGCAGGCCTGTGATAAGCCTGCCGGCATGAACAAGCCGGTCCGCCGCGCCGTCGAGTCCGTCCCCGAGACGCTGTTCACCGCGCGCGAGTATCTGCGGATGCACGACGCTGGCGCCTTCAATGACATGAACGTCGAGCTCGTCCGGGGGGAATTGCGCAAGATGATGTCCGGGGGCTTCTCGCATGGCGAGATGACCGCCAGGCTGATCACAAAACTGATCACCGCCTACTCCTCAACCGACCGTCGATTGGCGGTCCATCTGATGATCGGCATCGGTCCGCTGACGATCCGCGGCGCGGACATTGCCGTCGTCCTGCCCGACGTACCATCGCGTGGCCCAGTCCCGCCGGATCGCGTTGTGCTGATCGTCGAGATCGCCGTGACCACGCTCGGCACCGATCTCGGCGAGAAGCAGACAGAATATGCGGAAGCGGGCGTGCCCGACTATTGGGTCGCCGATGTCGGCGCGAGCGTCATGCACGTGATGCGTTCGCCCGAAGGCGACCGCTACGCCGAGCGTTCCGTCGTCCCGTTCGACCAGCCGCTCGCGGTGCCAGGCACGTCCGCGACAATCACCGTCGCTTAGGCCGCCTTGCGCAGCTCCAACCGGCTCCAGATCTCGACCAGCGCATCGGTCAGATCGCGCATCATCGCGGTGTCATGCGCAGGCCCCGGCGTGAAGCGCAGCCGCTCGGTGCCGCGCGGCACGGTCGGGTAATTGATCGGCTGAACGTACACGCCGTATTCGGCGAGCAGGATATCGCTGATCTTCTTCGCCTTGATCGGATCCCCGACCATCAGCGGCACGATATGCGTGGTCGAATCCATCACCGGCAGGCCGGACTCGGCGAACAGCGTCTTGAGCATCGTCGCCGCGGCCTGCTGCCCGTCGCGCTCGACGCTCGACGCCTTGAGGTGGCGGACTGCGGCCAGCGCGCCGGCGACCAGCACCGGCGACAGCGAGGTGGTGAAGATGAACCCCGGCGCGTACGAGCGGATCACGTCGATGATCGTCTGGTCGGCGCTGATGTAACCGCCCATCACGCCGATCGCCTTGCCGAGCGTCCCCTCGATGATCGTCAGCCGGTGGGCGACGCCGTCGCGCTCCGAAATGCCGCCGCCGCGCGCGCCGTACATGCCGACGGCATGGACTTCGTCGAGATAGGTCAGCGCATTGTAGCGGTCGGCGAGATCGCAGATCTCGGCGATCGGCGCGACATCGCCGTCCATCGAATAGACGCTCTCGAACGCGATCAGCTTGGGCACCGTCGGATCGGCAGCAGCGAGCAGCTCCTCGAGATGCGCGACGTCGTTGTGGCGGAAGACGTGCTTCTCGCACCCCGAATTGCGGATCCCCGCGATCATCGAAGCGTGGTTGAGTTCGTCCGAGAAAATCACGCAGCCCGGCAGCACCTTGGCGAGCGTCGCCAGCGTCGCCTCGTTCGAGACGTACCCGCTGGTGAACAGCAAGGCGCCTTCCTTGCCGTGCAGATCGGCAAGCTCGGCCTCGAGATCGACATGGTAATGCGTGTTGCCGCCGATATTGCGCGTGCCGCCCGAGCCCGCGCCGACATCGTGCAGCGCACCTTCCATCGCGGCGATCACATCGGGGTGCTGGCCCATCGCGAGATAGTCGTTCGAGCACCACACCGTAATCGGCTTGGGGCCGTTATGCCCGGCAAAGCAGCGCGCGTTGGGAAACGCACCCTTGTTGCGCAGGATGTCGATGAAGACGCGATAGCGCCCCTCGACATGCAGACGATCGATCGCCTGCGTGAAGATTCGGGAGTAATCGACTCCGCGAGGCGGTGTGTCCACGTCCATCGCCGCGATCTAGACCTTGATCGCGCGAAATTCCAGCGGGTTTACGCGATCAGCGTGATCGAACGGGTGGTCATAATGTCTCACGTCGTGTGAGGCCGAACCGCGCCAGCGCGGGCGCCAGCGCCTCGGTCGTCGCGTCGCTCGCGGTGAACACCGCGCGCCCGTCGCCCGCCGCCTCGGGCCAGCCCTCCCCCTGCGTCAGGAACGCGATCCGCCGCGCGATCCCCGCACTGCCATCGACGAAGCTCACCGGGCGCGGCGCGGCGGCGGCCAATTCGTCGCCGACGAGCGGGAAATGCGTGCAGGCGTTGACGATCGTGTCGATTCGCGCGCCGCCCGGCTGGCCGAACAATCCGTCGAGGATCGCGGCGTAGCGCGCCGGGTCGGTGGCATGGCCGTGGAGCTTGGCCTCGGCGAGCTCGACCAGTTCGGCCGAGCCATGCCGCAGCACCGTGCAATCGGCCGCGAATCGCGTCGCGAGATCGTCGACATAGGGCTGGCGCACCGTCGCATTGGTGCCGAGCACCCCGATCACACGCGTCTTGCTGACCAAGGCGGCCGGTTTGATCGCCGGCACCGTCCCCACCACCGGCACGTCGAGCGCCTCGCGCACCGCGGCGAGCGCGATCGTCGAGGCGGTGTTGCACGCGATCACGATCAGCCGCGGGCGATAGCGCTCGGCCAGCCGCCCGAGCAGCGCGGGCACGCGCGCGGCGATCTCGGCCTCGCTCTTGGTGCCGTACGGAAACCCCGCCGAATCGGCGACATAGACGACCGGCATCTGCGGCAGCAGCGCGCGCGCCGCGGCGAGCACCGACAGGCCGCCGATGCCGGAATCAAAAAACAGAACGGGTCGTGAATCCATCGCCGCGCCATAACCCAGCGCAGCGATTTGACAAATCGTCACGGTCCGGGAGAGGTGCCCAATATCCGCGCGATATGCTATGCGCAGGGCGCTTGGGGGCTGAAACCGTGTCGATCGTTACTCTCTGGATGGCACCTGCCGCCGCGCTGGTGCTTGGCTATCTGCTGGGCTCGATCCCGTTCGGCGTCCTGCTGACGCGGATGGCGGGCGCGGGCGATCTGCGCACGATCGGGTCGGGCAATATCGGCGCGACCAATGTGCTGCGCACCGGGCGCAAGGGGCTGGCGGCGGCGACGCTGCTGCTCGATGCGTTCAAGGGTTTTGCCGCAGTGTGGATCGCCGAACGCTATCTCGGCGGCAACGGCGTGATCGCCGCGGCGGCGGCGTTTCTCGGGCATTGCTACCCCGTCTGGCTCGGCTTCAAGGGCGGCAAGGGCGTGGCCACGCTGCTCGGCATCGTGCTCGCGCTGCACTGGCCGATCGGGCTGGTCTATGCGCTGGTGTGGATCGCCTTGCTCGCGCTTTTCCGCATCTCGTCGCTCGCCGGAATGCTCGCCGCGATCAGCGCGCCGCTCAGTGCGGCCTATTTCTCGCAGTTCGACGTCGTGCTGCTGCTGCTCGCGCTCGCCTTGATCGTGGTGTGGAAGCATCGCGCGAACATCGAGCGGCTGGTAAGCGGGGTCGAGCCGCGCGTCGGCAGCAAACATGGCTGATGGCGGGCGAGAGAACGGCGCAGTCGCCCGCCTCCGCCTGATTCGCACCGCGCAGATCGGCCCGGTCAGCTACGCGCACTTGCTCGCGCGCTTCGGCAGTGCCGCGGCCGCGCTCGAGGCGCTGCCGCATTTGGCAGCCCGCGGCGGCGGCACCCCGCCACCGGTCGCCCCGGTGGCGCTGGCCGAGCGCGAACTGGCGCTCGTCGCACGACTCGGTGCGCGCCACCTGTTTCTCGGCGATCCCGATTATCCCGCGCTGCTCGCCCAGCTCGATGATGCGCCCCCCGCTATCATTCTGCGCGGGCGCACCGAACTGCTCGCGCGCACGACGATCGCGCTGGTCGGCGCGCGCAATGCGTCGGCCGCGGCATGCCGCTTCGCCCGCCAGCTCGCCGCCGAACTCGGGCAGGAGGAGGTCGCGATCGTCTCGGGGCTCGCGCGCGGGGTCGATACCGCGGCGCATATCGGGTCGATCGAGACGGGCACGATCGGCGTGATCGCAGGCGGGATCGACGTGGTCTATCCGCCCGAAAACGCCGCGCTGCAGGAGCGGATCGCCAATGAAGGGCTGCTGATCGCCGAGCAGCCCCCCGGCACCGAGCCGCGCGCGCGCCACTTCCCCTATCGCAATCGTATCATCGCAGGACTCGCGCTCGGCACGGTGGTGGTCGAGGCGGCGCCCAAATCGGGGTCGCTGATCACCGCGCGGCTCGCGGGCGAACTCGGCCGCGAGGTGATGGCGGTGCCCGGCAGCCCGCTCGACCCGCGCGCGCAAGGCTGCAACGGGCTGATCCGCGACGGTGCGACGCTGGTGCAGAGCGCCGCCGACGTGCTCGAAACGCTGCGGCCGATCGACCGGCGGATGGTCCGTACCACCCGCACCCCCTTTGCCGCGCCACCCCCCGCCGATGCGAGCGACGCCGAACGCCGCGACATCCTGGGCTTGCTCGGCCCCGTGCCGGTCGCGATTGACGAGCTGATCCGCCAGTCGGGCCACAGCCCGGCGATCGTCCAAACGGTGCTGCTCGAGCTCGAACTCGCCGGCCGGCTCGAGCGGCATGCCGGCGCGCGAGTCGCGCTGCTCGCTTTCCCGCCTGAGCACGCCCCCGGCCGCCAATAGCGCCAAGATCTGACCGCTCCGCATGAGCAGAGGGCGGCGCGGCACAGTCAAACGCTCCGACCACCGCGCATATCGGGCGCTCCAGAAACTTCGGCTTGCGTCGATCGTTACGGCACCGCAGCAGACCTGCACTTACGCGGAGCCGATGCCTTGCCCTTTCTGCACAGTCCGACACGTTTCCTGATGCACTATGTCGCCGCACGCCCGTGGATCTTCCTGGCGCTCGGCTTGCTCGTCGCCGCTGCCTCGATCAGTTCGATCGGAATTCAATACGCGATGAAGCTGCTGATCGATGCGATGACCGGCGGCGTCCGCGCGCGCGGCACGGTCTATGCCTCGCTCGCGGTGTTTCTCGGCCTCGTCATCGTCGAAAGCCTGTTGCAGCGCGCCTCGGCGCTGACGCTCGGGCAGGCGACGGTCAGCTCGGGGGTCGGCATCCGGCTCGACATGGTCAATTACCTGACCGGCCACCAGATGCCGTTCTTCCAGAACCAGCGCGCCGGTTCGCTCGGCCACCGCATTTCAGGGCTCGCTGGGATCTTCGGCGCGATCATGCACCGGCTGCTGCGCGAAGTGACGCCGCCGCTGATCGCCTTTGCCGGCGCGATGCTGATCTTCGTGACGATCGATGCCGCGATGGCGGCGATCCTCGGCGGCGTCTTCCTGCTCGTCACCATCGCGCTGATCCTGCTGGGCCTGCGCGGCCATGTCCACCACACCGCGTTCGCGCAGCATGCCGGGCGCGCGGGCGGCGAGCTGATCGACATGATCGGCAATATCTGGGTGGTGAAGGCGTTCGCCGCGCGCGACCGCGAGCTCGACCGGCTCGAGGGATTTCTCGACAAGGAAGCCGATGCGCAGCGCCGCGGCTGGTTCTTCGTCGAGCAGATGCGCGGGCTGCACGACCTCGCGCTCGCAGTGCTGGTCGGCGGCACGCTGATCTGGGCGATCGGGCGCTGGTCGACCGGCGCGATCTCGACCGGCGACGTCGTGATCATCAGCACGATGACCTTCCGCATCCTCAACGGCTCGCGCGATCTCGCCATGGCGGTGATCGATACCAGCCAGCAGTTCAGTTACCTGCGCGAGACGCTCGATATCATCGGCGTGCCGCAGACGCTGAGCGATGCACCCGACGCGACGCGGCTGCGCGTCGGCGAGGGAACCGTCGACGTCGCCAACGTCACCTTCGGCTATGATCCGCGCGACCCGATCGTCCACGATCTGTCGCTGCACGTGCCCGCCGGGCAGAAGCTCGGCATCGTCGGCGCGTCGGGCGCGGGGAAATCCTCGCTGCTCCAGCTGATCCAGCGCTTCCACGATCCGCAGATCGGCCATCTCGCGATCGACGGGCAGCGGATCGACCATGTCACGCAGGAATCGCTGCGCGACGCGATCGCCGTCGTGCCGCAGGAGGTGCTGCTGTTCCACCGCTCGGTGATGGACAATATCCGCATCGCGCGCCCCGATGCGAGCGACGAGGACGTCCATGCCGCCGCCGATGCAGCCGGCTGCGACGATTTCATTCGCCGCCTGTCGCACGGCTACGACACCGTCGTCGGCGAGCGCGGCGCCAATTTGTCGGGCGGGCAGCGCCAGCGGATCGGCATCGCGCGCGCCTTCCTCAAGAATGCGCGGATCGTGCTGCTCGACGAGGCGACCAGCGCGCTCGATTCGGAGAGCGAACTCGAAGTGCAGAACGGGCTCGATGCGCTGGTCCGCAACCGCACGGTGATCGCGGTCGCGCATCGGCTGTCGACGATCGTCGGGTTCGACCGCGTGATCGTGGTCGACAAGGGCCGGATCATCGAGGACGGACCGCCGCAGCTGCTGCTGCGCCAGAAAGGCGGGGCGTTCCGGCAATTGTGGGTGATGCAGGTCGAAGGGCTCGACCGGGGGCAGAGCCGCTCGCTCGATCTCGCAGCGGCGGGCGGGCGACTGCGCGACGCGTCGATGGAGCACGGGCGCAAACTGGGCGGCGCGATGCTGACCGCCTGGAGCAACCTGGCCGAGCGCGAGCGGGGGTGACGCCCCGCTCGCGCGGCGTGGCCGGCGCGGGAGAGACAAATCGCTGTCCCCCGGCGCGGCGCTTGTGGCAGAAGGCGCCGCGATGCGCCTCCCCCTCCCCTTTTTGCCGCGGCGCGCATCGCTTCCGGAAACGCTGTCCAGGCGCGTGGCGGCCTGCCGCCGCAGCGATCTGCCCGTCTGCGCGGTCGAGCCGGTCCTCTGGCCACGGCTTGACGCCGCCGCCTTCGTCTCTCCATCCTCGCGCGTACACGTAAGGACGCTTTGAACCACCATGCAGCTTGTCATCGTAGAATCGCCCGCCAAGGCGAAGACCATCGAGAAATATCTCGGTTCTGACTATCGCGTGCTCGCGAGCTACGGCCATGTCCGCGATCTGCCGCCCAAGGACGGATCGGTGAATCCCGACGAAGGGTTCGCGATGGAATGGGAGAATTACGCCGACAAGACCAAGCAGTTGAAGGCGATCACCGATCTCGCCAAGACCGCCGACCGCCTGATCCTCGCGACCGATCCCGATCGCGAAGGCGAGGCGATCAGCTGGCACGTCCAGGAAGTGCTGCGGAACCGCAAGGCGCTCCCCAAGGACGTCCAGCGCGTCACCTTCAACGCGATCACCAAGGCGACGGTGACCGAGGCGATGAAGCATCCGCGCGAGCTCGATACCGATCTGATCGACGCCTACCGCGCACGCCGCGCGCTCGACTATCTCGTCGGCTTCACGCTCTCGCCGGTGCTGTGGCGCAAGCTCCCCGGCGCCAAGTCGGCCGGCCGCGTCCAGTCGGTCGCGCTGCGCCTGATCGTCAGCCGCGAGCGCGAGATCGAAGCCTTCCGCGCACAGGAATATTGGTCGGTCACCGCCGAGATGGAGCAGGACGGCACCCCGTTCCAGGCGCGCCTCGTCCAGTTCGAGGGCAAGAAGCTCGACCGCCTGTCGATCGGGGAAGAGGGCACGGCGATGCGCGCCAAGGCTGCGGTCGAGAGCGGCGCGTTCACCGTGCAAACGGTCGAAGTGAAGCCCGCGACGCGCAACCCGCCGCCGCCTTTCACCACCTCGACGCTCCAGCAGGAAGCCTCGCGCAAGCTCGGCTTCTCGGCCGACCACACGATGCGGATCGCACAGGGCCTCTACGAGGACGGCGCGATCACCTATATGCGTACCGACGGCGTGCAGATGGATTCGAGCGCGATCTCGGCCGCGCGTCTCGCCGTCGCCAACCGCTATGATGCGAGCTATGTCCCCGACAAGCCGCGCGTCTATCAGACCAAGGCGAAGAATGCGCAGGAAGCGCACGAGGCGATCCGCCCGACCGATTTCGGCAAGGACAAGGCCGGCGGCGGCGATCATGCGCGGCTGTACGACCTGATCTTCAAGCGCGCGCTCGCCAGCCAGATGGCGTCGGCGCGGATGGAGCGCACCACGGTCGAGATGCTCGACGGCACCGGCCAGACCGGCCTGCGCGCGACCGGCCAGGTCGTGCTCTTCCCCGGCTATCTCGCGCTCTACGAAGAAGGCTCGGACGACACGCAGGACGAAGACGCGCGCCGCCTGCCGCGTCTTCGCGAGGGGGATGCCCCCGCCAAGAAGGGCGTGAATGCCGAGCAGCATTTCACCCAGCCGCCGCCGCGCTTCTCCGAGGCCTCGCTGGTCAAGCGCCTGGAAGAGCTCGGCATCGGCCGCCCGTCGACCTATGCCTCGATCATCAAGACGCTCAAGGACCGCGAATACGTCCGCGTCGAGAAGAACCGTTTCTTCGCCGAGGAATCAGGGCGCCTGGTGACGGCGTTCCTCGAACGCTTCTTCGAGCGATATGTGAGTTACGATTTCACCTCGGGCCTTGAGGACGAGCTCGACGAAGTCTCGGGCGGGCGCGCCGAATGGCAAGCCGTGCTCGAGGCGTTCTGGCGCGATTTCAAGCCGCGCACGACCGAGGTGATGGAGCAGAAGCCGTCCGAAGTGACCGCCGAGCTCGACAAGTTCCTGGCGCCCTATCTCTTCCCGCCGATGGCCGATGGCAGCGATCCGCGGCTGTGCCCGAATTGCGGCAAGGGGCAGCTCGCCTTGCGTGGCGGCAAGTTCGGCGCGTTCGTGGCGTGCTCCAACTATCCCGACTGCAAATACACCCGCCGCTTCGGCCAGCCGGGCGCGGATGGCGAAGGCGTCGACACCGGTCCTGAGACGCTGGGCAACGATCCCGAGACCGGCCTCCCGGTCGAGCGCAAGTCGGGGCGCTTCGGGCCGTATATCCAGATCGGCGAAGGCGAGACGCGCAAGATGGCGTCGATCCCGAAGGATATCGGCGAGCTCGATCTCGAATGGGCGCTGAAACTGCTGTCGCTGCCGCGCACGATCGGCACGCACCCCGAAACCGGTGAGCCGATCACGGCGGCGATCGGTCGCTATGGCCCGTATCTGAAGCACGCCGGCAAATATGCGCGGCTGACATCGACCGACGACGTGTTCGAAACGGGCATGAACGCCGCGGTCGTCAAGCTCGCCGAGGCGGCAGCAGGCGGCGGGCGGCAGCAGCGCGGCGCGCAGGCACCGCTGAAAGTGCTCGGGCTGCACCCGCGCAGCGAGGCCGAGATCAAGCTGATGGAGGGGCGCTACGGCGCCTACGTCACCGACGGTACGACCAATGCGACGCTGCCCAAGTCGATCGAGAAGGATGCGCTGACGCTCGAGGAAGCGGCGGAGCTGATCGACGCACGCGCGGCGGCGGCACCGCCGACCAAGGGTAAGAAGAAGGCAGCGGCCAAGAAGGCGCCCGCGAAAAAGGCGGCAGCCAAGAAGCCTGCGGCCGAAGCAGCCGCGGCAGGCGAGCCCGCCGTCAAGAAGGCACCCGCGAAGAAGCCTGCGGCGAAGAAGCCCGCGGCCAAGAAAGCCCCTGCCAAGAAAGTTACGGCAGCGGCGGAATAAGGATCAGGCCGCGCGGCGCTGTCGGCTGACGAGCACGGCACGCGCCGCGGCCTGGGCGGCGGCGATCTCTCGCGCCGTCATGTCTTCGGCGATGTCGCGGCGGCAATCCTTGGCGATCTCGCTGCCGGCGACGGCGGCGAGGTTGAACCATTTATGCGCTTCGATCAGGTCGACCCCGACGCCGGCGGCGCCGCTCGAATAGACCATGCCGAGTTCGTAACAGGCGTCGGCATCGCCCAGCGCCGCGTCGGCCACGCGACTGTCGGTCAGGAATTGTGCGTGCTTCAGGCTCGTGCCCATGTCGTAAACCCCCGTTAACCATTTCTGTTGAGACGACCATGCCGTAGCGGTCTCAACAAATGGTTAACGGCGATTAGGCATGCTCGCGCGGCGGCACGGCGAGGTTGTCGATCAGCCGCGTCGCGCCGATTTTTGCGGCGGCAACAAGCCGCCGCGCACGCGCGGGATCGGTCCCCGGGGTCAGCGTGAGCGCATCGACCAGCTCGAGATAATCGACCACGAACCCCGCCGCGATCAGCGCCTCGCGCGCGCTCGCCAGCGCTCCGTCGGCATCGTCGCCGCGCGCGATCGCCTTGGCGGCGACACCGAGCGCACGCGGCAGGGCGACCGCGGCGGCGCGCTGAGCATCGTCGAGATAGATGTTGCGCGACGACAGGGCGAGCCCGTCATCGTCGCGCTGCGTCGGAACGCCCTGGATCTCGATCCCGAAATCGAGATCGGCGACCATCTGGCGGATCACCGCGAGCTGCTGGAAATCCTTCTCGCCGAACAAGGCGATATCGGGCCGGACCTGGTTGAACAATTTGGCGACGACCGTCGCGACGCCGTCGAAATGCCCGGGCCGCGAAATCCCGTCGAGCCCCTCGCTCACCCCCGACACCGAGATCTTGGTGGCGAAGCCTGCCGGATACATCACCTCGACCGGCGGCAGCCACAACAGGTCACAGCCCGCCTCGGTCAGCATCCGCGCGTCGGCGGCCTCGCGACGCGGATAGCGCGAGAGGTCTTCATTGGGCCCGAACTGCGTCGGATTGACGAAAATCGACGCGACGACCTTGCGCCCCGGCCGCTTCGCCGCCTCGATCAGCGCGAGGTGTCCGGCGTGCAGCGCGCCCATCGTCGGGACGAGCGCGACGCTCGCGCCGCCGTCGCGCAAAGCGCCAATCCCGGAACGGAGCGCTTCGAGGGTACGGATGGTTTGCACGGGTCGGTGCCCTTCGGTAAAGACGCTTGGATTGGGCGCGCCTTCTATGAGGCTCGCCCCCACCGAACAAGACGGGAAGCAACCACGTTGGCGACTGCTGCGCGAAAGCCACATATCATTGTCTTTGCCAACGAAAAAGGCGGCACGGGCAAATCGACGACCGCGGTCCATGTCGCGATCGCGCTGCAGGCACGCGGCGCGCAGGTCGCCGCGTTCGACCTCGATCATCGCCAGCGCACGATGGGGCGCTATTTCGACAATCGTGCCGCAACGGTACAGCGCACCGGCCGCGAACTGCCGATTCCACGCCACGCGACGCATGACGGCGAGAGCGACGACCGCTTCAACGACGTGTTCGAGTCGCTGGCGGAGGGTGCCGACTTCCTGGTGATCGACACGCCCGGCCGCGACGACCCGTTCGCGCGCGTCGCGGCGAGCCGCGCCGACACGCTCGTCACGCCGATGAACGACAGCTTCGTCGATTTCGACCTGATCGGCCAGGTCCATCCCGAGACGTACAAGGTCACGCGGCCGAGCTTCTATGCCGAGTTGATCTGGGAGGCGCGCAAGGCGCGCGCCAAGGCCGACGGCTCGACGATCGACTGGGTCGTGCTGCGCAACCGCGTCCAGCATATCGAGGCGCGCAACATGCGCCGCGTGTCCGAAGCGCTCGATCAGCTCGCCAAGCGGGTCGGTTTCCGTATCGTGCCGGGTCTCGGCGAGCGCGTGATCTATCGCGAGCTGTTTCCCGCTGGCCTCACGATGCTCGACTCGGGCGAGTTCGGCGCGATGGGGCTGGCGCATGTCGCCGCGCGCCAGGAACTGCGCGAGATGATGGGCGCGCTCGCGCTGCCCGAAACGGTCCTGCCGCTCTTCGCCTGATGGGCAAATTGCTCCTCATCGCCGCGCTGCTGATCGGCGGATGGCTGTTGCTGCGGCCGCGGCCCAAGCCGGTCGTGCGCGTCGATGAAGCCGAGGCGCGCGCGGTGCTCGGCATCGGCGCGGGGGCCGACGAAGCGGCTATCCGCGCGGCGCATCGGCGGCTAATCAGCGCAGTGCATCCAGACAAGGGCGGCTCGGCCGATCTTACACGGCGGATCAACACGGCCCGCGACGTCCTTCTCAAGCGTTAACGCATCGATCCATCCTCCCTTGCCGCCTGGGCGAGGGTACCCATAGCAGGAGCCCGCATGACGCATCGGTTCGACCCTACCTCGCTGCGCGAATATGACATCCGCGGAATCGTCGGGAAGACGCTCGGCGTCGCCGACGCCGATGCGATTGGTCGCGGTTTCGGCACGCGCGTGCGCCGCGCTGGCGGCACCCGTGTCGCGGTCGGCTATGACGGCCGCCTGTCCTCGCCCGAGCTCGAGGCCGCGCTCGTCGGCGGACTGACCGCGGTCGGCGTCCACGTCGTGCGGATCGGCATGGGGCCGACGCCGATGCTCTATTACGCCGAAGCCACGCTAGAAGTGGATGGCGGCATCGAGATAACCGGCAGCCACAATCCCGCCGAGTATAACGGCTTCAAGATGGTGCTGCAGCACAAGCCGTTTTTCGGCGCCGACATCCAGGAGCTCGGCCGCATGGCGGCGGACGGCGATTGGGACACGGTCGCTGACGACGCCGACAAGGGCACCGTGACGACCGCCGATATCGAGGACGACTATGTCGGTCGCCTCGTCGCGGGCTATGCCGGCGGCAGCTACAAGATCGGCTGGGACGCTGGCAACGGCGTGTCGGGCCCGATCATCGAGAAGCTCGTCAAGCTCCTGCCGGGTGAGCATCACCTGCTGTTCACCCAAGTCGACGGCAATTTTCCCAACCATCATCCCGATCCTACCGACGAAAAGAACCTCGTCGATCTCAAGGCGCTCGTCGCCGAGAAGCAGCTCGATTTCGGACTGGCGTTCGACGGCGACGGCGACCGGATCGGCGCGATCGACGGCCAGGGCCGCGTGATCTGGGGCGATCAGATTCTCTCCATTCTGGCTGAACCTGTCCTCAAGGAGATCCCCGGCGCGACGATCATCGCCGACGTCAAGGCATCGCAGATGCTGTTCGACCGCGTCAGCGAGCTCGGCGGCACGCCGCTGATGTGGAAGACGGGCCATTCGCTGATCAAGATGAAGATGAAGGAAACCGACAGCCCGCTCGCCGGCGAGATGAGCGGTCACATCTTCTTCGCGCACGAATTCTACGGCTTCGACGACGCGCATTACGCCGCCGTCCGGCTGATCCGCGCGGCGCACATGATCGGAAAGTCGATCACCGAGCTGCGCGGCGCGATGCCGGCTTTGGTCAACACCCCCGAAATGCGCTTCCAGGTCGATGAGAGCCGCAAGTTCGCGGTGGTCGAGGAAGTGCTCGCACGGCTCGAGGCCGAGGGCGCCGACGTCAATCCGACCGATGGCGCACGCGTCAACACGCCCGACGGCTGGTGGCTGCTGCGCGCCTCGAACACGCAGGACGTGCTCGTCGCGCGTGCCGAGGCGACCGATCAGGCCGCGCTCGATCGCCTGCTGGGCATGATCGACGACCAGCTCGGCAAGAGCGGCGTCGTGCGCGGGGAGCAGGCGGCGCACTAAGTCGGTTTTGTTCGCGCGGAGGCGCGAAGGACACAGAGGGGTTGCGCGAGTGGGAAACGCTCGCGCACCCCTGGGCCTCGTGGGTACAGTGCTCAGGCCCACCGGTAGCCTTGGACGCAGGACGGCGCAGATTGCGCAACACCTCCGCGTCCTCCGCGTCTCCGCGCGAACAAACCTTCTTCTTCGCTCGCAATCGCGCCCAGAACACGCCACCTAGGCGCGATGCCTCCCCCACCCCCCCAGATCATCCGCGTCATCGATCTCGAAACCACCGGTGAAGCCCCGCCGCTCCACGGCGTATGCGAGATCGGCTGGCAGGACGTCGCGCTCGGCAAGGATGGCCGCTGGGAGATCCAGGGCGAGGGCGGATCGCGCCTCGTCAATCCCGGCCGTCCGATCCCGCCGCTGACGCAGGCGATCCACCATATCCTCGACGAACAGGTCGCCGACGCGCCGTTCTGGCACGACGTCGCGCGCGGCGTGCTCGATCCCTACCCCCGCCGCGTCGCGCTCGCCGCGCATCGCTCGGCGGCGGAGGAGAAATTCTGCACGCCCGCGCTGACGCGTGACGCGCCGTGGATCTGCACCTGGAAATGCGCGCTGCGGTTATGGCCCGATACGCCGAGCTTCTCGAACCAGATGTTGCGCTATTGGCGCAAACCCGAGGGCCTCGAGCATGAACGCGGCCTGCCCGCACATCGCGCCTTTCCCGATGCCTATGTCACCGCCTTCCATCTGCGCGACATGCTCAACCTGGTCGGCCCCGAACAATTGATTGCCTGGTCGAGCGTCCCCGGCCTGCTCCCGCGCGTGATCCGCCCCGGGCCCGATCGCGGCAAGGATTGGGACGAGCTCAGCGACGATTCGCTCGCCATCATGCTCGGCGACCGCGACGAGGACGTGCGGTTCACCGCAGAGACCGAGCTCGCCCGGCGGCGTGGCGGCGGGACCCGCGCCTGACACGCGATCGCCCACGTCAAACTTGATTTCGGTCAATCCAGCCAGACTGGTTATTATTGTTGTCGCTGCGTAAGGACGTCGGGATGTTCAAGCGTTTTCCCCTCGGTTTCGGCGTCAGCGAGGGGCGCATGGGCCGCTTCCTCGTCGCCTGTATGGCGATGGGCTTCGCCGCGTTGGTCGCCGCCGGTCTCGCCGCCGCCTGGTCGACCGCGCAGAACGAAAGCCACACGCGCGACGTCAACCACACCTATGAGGTCGAGCTGGCGATCGGTCGCGCGCGGACCCTGATCGAGCAGAGCGAGACCGCGCGGCGCGGCTATGTGCTGACCGCCGATCCATTCTATCTCTACACCTATCGCAAGGCGATGGCGCAGCTCCCCGCCAAGCTCGAGCGGATCGCGACGTTGACGCAGGACAACCCTCGCCAGCAGCGCAACATCGCGACCTTGCACGCGCTGGTCGATGCGCTCGCGCAGCAGCGCGAGCAGACGATCGCGCTGACGCGGAACGGCAACCGCGAGCGCGCGGTCACGCTGTTCCAGGGGGAGAGCAATGCCCGCCGCATGATCATACTGCGCGCGCAGTCCGACGCGATGGTCGCAGAGGAGCAACGTCTGCTCGCGATCCGCGACGCCGCGCAGCTCGCCAGCGTCCGCGTCTTCTACGCCACGCTCGCCATTGCCGGGCTGCTGCTCGTGCTCGTCGCGGCCGCGACATTACTGACCGTGCTGCGCTACACGCGCGACCTTGCGACATCGCGTGACGCTTTGCGCGATTTCGCCGAGACGCTCGAGGAGCAGGTGCAGGAGCGCACCGCCGATCTGACGCGCGCGAACGAGGAGATCCAGCGCTTCGCCTATATCGTCAGCCACGATCTGCGCAGCCCGCTCGTCAACGTGATGGGCTTCACCGCCGAACTCGAAAGCGCGACCACCGAGATCGGCGCGCTGATCGACCGCGCCGAAGCGACTGCGCCCGAGATCGTAACCGTTGATGCCTGGCTCGCCGCGCGCGAGGACCTGCCCGAGGCGATCCGCTTTATCCGCACCTCGACGCAGAAGATGGACCGGTTGATCAACGCGATCCTCAAACTGTCGCGCGAGGGCCGCCGCGTCATCGCGCCGCAGCGGCTCGACGTCACCGCGATGGTCGAGGCGATCGCGGCAAGCCTTCAGACGCAGATCGAGGCGCGCGGCGCGACGCTGGTGATCGACGCCCCGCTGCCGGGGCTCATCAGCGACCGGCTCGCGATCGAGCAGATCTTCTCGAACCTGATCGAGAACGCCGTCAAATATCTGAGCCCCGATCGCGCAGGCCATATCGTCGTGCGCGGCAAGACGCACGGCAAGCGCGTGACCTACGAGTTCGAGGACAATGGCCGCGGGATCGCGCCGAACGATCACCAGCGCGTGTTCGACCTGTTCCGACGCGCCGGGAACCAGGATCAGCCCGGCGAAGGGATTGGGCTCGCGCATGTCCGCGCCTTGGCGTATCGCCTCGGCGGCGTTATCGACGTCACGTCGGAACTTGGGCGGGGGACGACCTTCCGTTTGAATTTGCCCAAGATCTTCGTCGACCCCAACACTGCAGACACGCGGGAAACCCAGAGATGACCGACCATAAGAGCGTCAGCATCGTGATGATCGAGGACGATGAGGGGCATGCGCGCCTGATCGAGAAGAACATCCGCCGCGCCGGCATCCTCAACGCGATCACGCATTTCACCGACGGCACGACCGCGCTCGATTATCTGTTCAACAGCGAGGACGGCCCGCAGCGCAACGGCCCCGCGCTGGTGCTGCTCGACCTCAATTTGCCCGACATGAGCGGGACCGACATCCTCGCCAAGATCAAGGCGGCCGATGGCCCGCTGCGCCGTACCCCCGTCGTCGTGCTGACGACGACCGACGACAAGGTCGAAATCCAGCGCTGCTACGATCTCGGGTGCAACGTCTACATCACCAAGCCGGTCAATTATGAGAGCTTCGCGACCGCGATCCGCCAGCTTGGTCTGTTCCTTTCGGTGATCCAGGTCCCAGACATCGAGCCCAAGGGGTGAACCAAGCCGCTGGCGCTGCGATCCTCTATATCGACGACGATGCGGGTCTGCGCCGCCTCGCCGTCCGCACGCTCGCGCGCCACGGCTATACGCTCACCGTCGCCGAGGGTGGCGCCGAGGGGATTGCGCTCGCCCAGGCGGCGGTCGCCGAAGGGCGGCCGTTCGATCTGATCGCGGTCGACCATTACATGCCGGGGATGGACGGGCTCGAGACGCTCGAGCGGCTGCGGGCCCTGCCGGGGATGCCGCCGGTCGTCTATGTGACCGGGTCCGAAGAGGGCCGGATCGCGGTCGCTGCGCTGAAAGCGGGCGCGGCGGATTATGTCGTGAAGACCGTCGGCACCGATTTCTTCGACCTGCTTGCGAGCGCGTTCGGCCAGGTGCTCGAACGCGCGGCGCTCGAACGCGACAAGGCCGCTGCCGAGGATCAGCTGCGCGCGAGCAACGCGCGGCTTGAGGCGCTGCTACGCGAGGTCAACCACCGCGTCGCCAATTCGCTGCAGATCGTCTCGGCGATGGTCCGGATGCAATCGACCGCGCTCGCCGACGAGAATGCGCGGCTCGCGCTCGAGGATACGCAGCGCCGCATCGCCGCGATCGCGCAGGTGCATCGCCGGCTCTACACCAGCAACGATGTCGAGCAGGTCGACATGCGCGAATATCTCGGCGCGCTGGTCGACGAGCTGGGCGAGACCTGGTCGACCCCCGCCGCCCCGCGCGTGCTGTCGCTGGACGCCGAGTCGATCCGCCTTTCGACCGATCGCGCGGTGTCGCTCGGCGTGATCGTCACCGAGCTTGTCAGCAATGCCTGCAAATATGCCTATCCGGCGAGCGGCGGCGAAGTGCGCGTTTCGCTCACCGGCGATGGCGAGGGGCATTTCCGGCTCGCGGTCGAGGATGACGGGGTCGGCATGGTCGCCGATGCCGCGCCGCGCGGCACCGGGGTCGGCACCAAGCTGATCCGCGCGATGGCGCAGAGCCTGCAGACGATCGTCGAATACGACACGGCGAGCCGCACCGGCGTCCGCGCGACGCTTCGCGCCGCGCTCGATTAAGCCACCAGGTCGGTCACCCCGGCCGTGCGCCGGGGACCACCGTCATCGCAAACAATCGCTTCAGTATCTGCGGCGCGGTGGATGCCGGGACGCGCCCGGCATCACGGCGATGGGATGGATGCTTGCCGTCAGCGCGGCTTGCGGAACTTGAAGACGAACTGGTCGGTCTTGCCGCGGATCGCCGGGTCGAACACCTTGGCGCTGTGATCGTCGGCCGGATTGCGCAGGACATCGCTCTCGCCGACGAACTGGAAACCGGCCTTGGCGACCTCGGTCTTGACCACCGCCGGGTCGATCCGATGCTTGGTGTCGGTACCGGTCAGGCCCGTGCCCGCGGCATCGGCATGGTCGATCACGAGATAAATGCCGCCGGGCTTGAGCGCCTTGAACGCCTCGGCATTCATCTGGTCGATCCCGGCTTCGCCCGCGCCATTGTTGGCGAGATCGTGATAGTTCTGCACGCTCCAGACCAAATCGACCGGCTCAGACGCCGCGACGATGCCCGATCCGAGCACCTTGACCGTCACGTTCGACAGATGCCGATCCTCGAGCGCGGTCGCGCCCTTGCCGGCATATTTCGCCATCGCCGCAGGCCATACCGAATAGACATGTCCCGACGTGCCGACGACGCCCGTGAAGATGCGTGTCCAATAGCCAGAACCCGGCAGGAAATCGAGCACCTCGTCGCCTGGCCCGACGCCCGAGAAAGCGAGCACTTCGGCTGCCTTGCGCCGCGCGTCATCGGTCGTCTGATCGGCACGCGCGGGGCTGGCGAGCGCGGTCGCGACCGCCTTCTGCGTCTGCTTCGCATTGTGCACCGAAGCCGGGACCCCGGCTGCCGTTGCTACCGTGGCGATCAACGCCGTTGCCGCCACGCCCGTCAGAAATGCTCGCATGTCCCGTCTCCCCTCGTGTGATGCTCCCGCTAGACGTCGAGATTGGCGACGTTCAGCGCATTCTCCTGGATGAATTCGCGGCGCGGCTCGACGACGTCGCCCATCAGCCGCGTGAAGATCTCGTCGGCGACATCGGCCTGTTCGATCTCGACGCGGAGCATCGAGCGGACCTGCGGATCGAGCGTCGTCTCCCACAATTGCTCGGCGTTCATCTCGCCGAGACCCTTGTAGCGCTGGATCGCGAGGCCCTTGCGGCCGGCGGCGAGGATCGCGTCGAGCAGCTGCGACGGCCGTGCGACCATCGTCGAACCCTTGGCAGCGGTCGCCACCGGCGCCTGGGCCGGTGCCTCGGTCGCCGCTACGCCATCCTCGGCCGCATCGGCTTCGGCCTGCGCTGCTGCCGCTGCCTTGGACGAGACGATCCGCGCGGTCTGTTCGTAGGCTTCCTGCTGCTCGACCGCGAGGCCGTGCAGCTTGCGCGCCTCGGCCGAGCCGAGGAACGCGCCTTCGATGATGTGATGATCGGTCACGCCGCGCCACACGCGCTCGACATGGAAGCCGCCATCCTCGGCCAGCCGCGCCGACCAGCGCGCCTCGGGATCGCCAGCATCGAGCCCGCGCACGACCTGCACGACGACTTCGCGCCGCGCCTCGAGATCGAGCGCCGGATCGAGCGCACCACCCATCGCCAGCGCCTCGACGATCGTCGGATCGTAGCGCCGCGGAATGTAGCGCATCAGCGTGCGCATCCGCCGCGCATGGTCGACCAGCATCCGCAGATCCTGACCCGAGCGCGACCCGCCCTGCACGCCCTCGAGCACGGTACCGGCGACGCCCGCCTCGACGAGATATTCGTCGAGCGCGCTATCGTCCTTGAGATACACTTCCGAACGCCCACGCGTCGCTTTGTAGAGCGGCGGCTGTGCGATGTAGAGGTGCCCGCCGGTGATGATCTCGGGCATCTGGCGGTAGAAGAAGGTCAGCAGCAGCGTGCGGATATGCGCGCCGTCGACGTCTGCGTCGGTCATGATGACGATCTTGTGGTAGCGCAGCTTCTCGACGTTGAAATCGTCGCGGCCGATGCCGGTGCCCATCGCCTGGATCAGCGTACCGATCTCCTTCGACGACAGCATCCGGTCGAAGCGCGCGCGCTCGACGTTGAGGATTTTGCCCCGCAGCGGGAGGATCGCCTGGAAGTGGCGGTCACGCCCCTGCTTGGCCGAACCGCCGGCCGAGTCACCCTCGACCAGGAACAGCTCGGACTTGGCGGGGTCGCGCTCCTGGCAGTCGGCGAGCTTGCCCGGCAGCGAGGCGATATCCATCACGCCCTTGCGCCGCGTCAGCTCGCGCGCCTTCTTGGCGGCTTCACGCGCGGCGGCAGCGTCGATGATCTTGGCGACGATCGCCTTGCCGTGCGCGGGGTTCTCCTCGAGCCATTCGGCGAGCTTGTCGGCCATCAGCGATTCGAGCGGCTGACGCACCTCGGAGGAGACGAGCTTGTCCTTGGTCTGCGAGCTGAACTTCGGATCGGGCAGCTTGACTGAGACGATCGCGGTGAGGCCCTCGCGCATGTCGTCGCCGGTCAGCGTGACCTTCTCCTTCTTGAGGAGCCCCGACTTCTCGGCGTAATTGTTTAGCGTGCGCGTCATCGCCGCGCGGAACGCCGCCATGTGCGTGCCGCCGTCGCGCTGCGGGATGTTGTTGGTGAAGGCGAGGACGTTCTCGTAATACGAGTCGTTCCACTCGAGCGCGACGTCGATCGTCACGTCGTCGCGCGTTCCCGAGATCGCCACCGGCTCGGGCATGAGCGGCACCTTGTTGCGATCGAGATACTTCACGAACGCGGCGATCCCGCCTTCGTAATAGAGCTCGACCGTCTTGAGATCGGCGTGGCGCGCATCGTTGAGATACAGCCGCACGCCCGAATTGAGGAAGGCGAGCTCGCGGTAGCGATGCTCGAGCTTGTCGAAGTCGAACTCGGTGATCTTGAAGGTGGCGGGCGACGGGAAGAAGGTGACGCGCGTTCCCTTCTTGCCCGGCGCGGGGCCGACGATCTTGAGCGGGGCCACCGCATCGCCGAACGCGAAGCGCATGTAATGCTCCTGCTCGTCGCGGAAGATCGTCAGGTCGAGCCATTCGCTGAGCGCGTTGACGACCGAGACGCCGACGCCGTGCAGGCCGCCGGAAACCTTGTACGCGTTGTCGTCCGAGGTGTTCTCGAACTTACCGCCGGCGTGGAGCTGGGTCATGATGACCTCGGCCGCCGAAACGCCTTCCTCGGTGTGGATGCCGGTCGGGATGCCGCGGCCGTTATCCTCGACCGAGACGGAGCCATCGGCGTTGAGCGTGATGTCGATCCGGTCGCAATGCCCGGCGAGCGCTTCGTCGATCGCATTGTCGGAAACCTCGAACACCATGTGGTGGAGGCCCGAGCCATCGTCGGTATCGCCGATATACATGCCGGGGCGCTTGCGAACTGCGTCGAGGCCTTTCAGCACCTTGATCGAGTCGGCGCCGTAATCATTCGTATTGGGGTCTTCTGCCATGCCGAGCATATAGGGTCGACGGCCGGAAAACGGAAGCAAAATGGCACTTTCCGGCCCGGGACGCAGGCGTCCCGGGCCGGATGCGCGTCACTTGCCCATGATGAAGGGCAATTGCCCGCCGCCGGCGCTGTAGGTCGGCAGCTTGCCGTCCCATTTCTCGATCGCGCGCTGGCGCAGGATCTCGGGATTGGCGCGCAAGGCGTCGCCCTCGATCTGCGAGGATTTCGCCTTGCCCTCGGCGTCGGCGATGCGCGCGTCGGCATTGGCCTTCACGGTCGCGACGTTCGCCTGTGCGGCAAGCGCGGCCTGTTCGTTGGCGATCTTGGTGTTGATCTGGTTGAGCACCTGATCGGGCACGCGGATGTTCGACGCCCAGTAGAGCTGCTCGACATGCAGCCCGACCGGCTCGAAATAGCGATCGACATCGCGTTGCACCGCCGAGAGCAACGCCGCTTTCTTCGGGCCATAGATCTCCTCGACGCCGAGCCCGGCGGCCTCCTCGTTGAGTGCGCTGCGCACCGCGTTGCGCAAGGGTCCGGCGACGATCCCCGCCATGTCGATCCGGTATTTCTGGAACAGGATCGGCGCCTTCACCGGATCGACGCGATACGCCACCGACACGTCGGCCGAGAGGTTCAGGCCGTTGCGATCCTGGAAAGGGAATTCCTCGTCGACGCCGGTCTGTTCTGTCGCCGACTTGGTCCAGGCATAGGTCGAGGTGTAGATCGGATATTCGAAGATGTTGGTGCCGAACGGCGTGAAATACCAACCGACGCCGAGCGCATGATCCGCGACGCCCGCCGCGCTGCCGAAATTGCTCACCTTGATCCCGACATGCCCCGGCTCGACGCGGCTGCACGAGCTCATCGGCAGGATCGCGATCAAGGGGATCAGCAGCAGGGGGGCGAAACGAACGAGTCTAGTCATGGTCCTTGTCCAGCAGGAGGAGGGTGAATTCGCGCGTCAGCGCAGTCACCGACAGGAAGCCGGCGACGAGCGCGACGAGCGCGATCAGCGCCGCACCGACATCGGCAGCGTCGCTATGCAGGTTGAACAGCGTGGGGATGACGAAGCCGAAACAGGCCAGCTCGCAGACGAGCAGCCCCGCGCAGCGCAAGCCAAAGCCGACGAGCCACAGATCCAGCGATTTCATGGGAAGAGCGAGCCTTCGGAACGCCCCCGATAGGATGCCGGGGCCGCAGCGCATCGAGTGATGCGCAAGGCGGAATATCTGCTTGTTACGGGAGCGCTACAACGGGAATCGGCATCCGCGCGGCGCAATCATGCATGCATTGGCTGCACGATGAAAAACGGCCCCGGCGAGGATCGCCAGGGCCGTGATTGGGGTCAGAAGCGGTCGGCGCGCTGGCCGAGCAGGGTTACCTCGACGCGGCGGTTCTGGCGCATGCCCTGCGGCGTGGTGTTCGGGGCGACCGGGCTCGCCTCGCCATGCCCCACCACCGAGAAGCGCGCACGCGTCACGCCCATCTGGTCGAACGCGGTGCGGACCGCATCGGCGCGGCGCTCGGACAGCGCCTGGTTATGCGCGTCGGTGCCACGCGAGTCGGTATAGCCGTCGATCGCGACGCGCACGCCCGATTCCGAGCGCAGATAATTGGCGAGCGTGCGCAGCTTGTCGATCGCGCCGGGGCGCAACACCGCGCTGTCGGTGGCGAACAGCACATCCTCGTCGAGCCGCATCATCGCGCCGCGCGAGGTCTGGCGGAAGCCATAGCCGCGCATCGCACCGCGATCCCAGCCGCCGCCCTGCGGACCACGCTGCTCGACGACGACGACACGGTCGCGCGATTCCCAATCGAAACGATCGCGGCGCGGGCCGGCGACCTGGGCGAAGGCGCGGTTCGCAGCATCGGCCTCGCGCGGCTGGACGCGGCCGTCGCGGTTATAGTCGAAATTGCGCATCACGAACGCGCGACCACGGTTGGTCTCGCGCAGTTCGGGATAGAGGATCGGCACGCCAGCGCCGATCAGGCGATACTCGCGGTCGCCGTGGCGCCCGCCGCCCCAGTCCCAGCGGTCCTGTGCGGATGCGGGGGCAACGCCCGCGCCGAGCGCGATCGCGGCGGCGGTTGCGGCGAGAATGGTCTTGCGAAATGTCGTCATCGGATACTCTCCATGGCCCCCGCCATACAGGGGCAGATGCAGCCGATCGCTTGAACGCGGCGTGAGTTCCGCCGACAGCCTGCGTTCAGCCGCCGCCCAGCGTCAGCCGCACGGCACCCCGCCCGAGATCGGTGAAGAGCGCATCCTCGGTTCCGGTCATCCACACCTGGCCCTTGCCCGCGAGCCGCTCGAACAGCGCCGCGCGCCGCACCGGATCGAGATGCGCCGCCACTTCATCGAGCAGCAGCACGGGCGGGCTGCCGGTGCGCTCGGCGACGAGATCGGCATGCGCGAGGATCAGGCCGAGCAGCAACGCCTTCTGCTCGCCGGTCGAACACAGGCCTGCCGCCTGGCCCTTGCCGAGATGCGTGACCGCCAGATCGGTGCGATGCGGCCCGACCAGCGCGCGCCCCGCCGCAGCATCTCGCGCGCGGCTCTGCGCGAGATCGGCGGCGAGCGTCGCGCCCGCGCCAGTCCAGCCCTCGAGCGCCAGCCCGGCGCGCGCGAACGGACCCTCGGCCTGCCCCGCGAGCCGCTCGGCGAGCGCCGCGACCGTGTCACGCCGCGCGGTATCGAGCGCTGCGCCATGTTCGGCCATCTGCGCCTCGAGCGCCGAGAGCCATTCGCGGTCGGGCGGCACATCCTCGGCGAGCAACCGGTTGCGCGCGCGCATCGCGGCTTCGTAGCGATTGGCATGCACCGCGTGGCCCGATGCCAGCGCGAGCGTCAGCCGGTCGAGGAAGCGGCGGCGCTCGCCCGCGGGCTCGACGAACAGCCGGTCCATCGCCGGGGTCAGCCACAGCACCGTCAGCCACTCGGCGAGTGCGGTCGCCGCCACCGGCGAACCCTGGACACGAACGATGCGCCGCTCGGGCGCCGCGGCTTGCGTTCCGGTCGCGATCGCAACGTCGCCGATCAGGTCGGCGGCGACCCCGAGGCCCCCTGCCCCAGCCTGTCGTGCCATCTCGCCGAGCGCTGCACGGCGCAAACCGCGGCCGGGCGCGAGCAGCGATACCGCTTCGAGCACGTTGGTCTTGCCCGCGCCATTCTCGCCGGTGAGCACGATGAAGCCGGGACCGGCGGCAATCGTCAGATCGGCGTGGTTGCGAAAATCGGTCAGGACGAGACGCGTCAACATTGTCGAGCGCCTTAGCCGGTTTCGCAGCGAGATCATGAGCCTTTTGTCATGGAACGTTTACGACGCGCTGCGCGCTACCGGCTCGATCCTTCGAGGAGTTTCCCATGCGCTTGCCCCCGATCGCCCCAGCCGATCTCACCGACGAACAAAAGCCGCTCTACGACGATATGAAGCACGGGATCGCCTCGAGCTTCAGCGCCTTCAAGACGATCGATGCCAATGGCGCGCTGATCGGACCGTGGAACCCGTGGCTGCACGAGCCGGTGATCGGCAAGGGCGTCTGGGAGCTGACCAAGGCGATGACCGCGCAGGCGACGCTCGCCGACAAGCCACGCCAGATCGCGATCCTCGTTACCGGCGCGCATTTCGATGCGGCGTACGAAATCTACGCGCATGTCGCAGTCGCCGAGACCGAGCCGATGTCGCCACAGCGGCTGTCGCAGCTGTGCGCCAACATCAAGCCGGGCGATCTCTCGGCCGAAGAAAGCGTCGCGTACGACGTCGCCTTCGCGCTGGTGAACGGCGGGGTGCTGCCCGAGCCGTGCTACCGCCTCGCACTCGACACGTTCGGGCAGCATGGCACCAACGAGCTGATCTATCTCGTCGGCCTGTACGCGCTCGTGTCGATGACGCTCAACGGCTTCAACGTGCCCGTTCCCGAACGCGAGTGACCGCCGCGGCACGACTCCGAAAAAGTCACGTCTTATCCGATGGATCGCTCGGAACATCCCGTCGGCGCGATCGTATTGAACCCCAGGCCCCGTCCGCGCGCGCCGAACGAAAGGTATCCCGTGACCGATACGAACCGAGCCGTAGCGGTGCCCGTCATCCGCCACCCGATCCACGCGTTCCTCGGCCCCGTGCCGATCGTCTGCTTCACCGGCGCGCTTGCCACCGACCTCGCCTATGCCGCGAGCGCCGACATGCAATGGGCGAATTTTTCGGCGTGGCTGCTGTTCGTCGGCATGGTCTTTGCCGTACTCGCGGCGATCGCAGGGATCATCGATTTCAGCCGCAAGCGCGGCATCCGCCGGCAACGTCCCGCCCGCCTGCATAGCGTCGGCAATCTGGTCGTGATGGTGCTCGCGCTGATCAACAACTTCGTTCACAGCCGCGACGCCTGGACATCGGTCGTCCCCGCCGGGCTGACGCTGTCGGTGCTGACCGTTGCGGCGATGATCGTCACCGCGCTGATCGGTCGCCCGATCGTCTATCGCACGACCCATGGGGAGATCCAGTAATGCGCGCTCTGCTTCGCACCGCCGCGCTCCCCTGCGCCGCGCTGTTCGCTCTGGCCGGCTGCAGCGATAGCGGCGCGTCGTTCGATCGCGATAGCCAGGTGGGCCCCAATCCGGTGCTGCCAACGCCCAACCAGTATCTCATCCCGCCGATGCATATCGCCAAGGCAGTCGGTTGGAAGGCGGGCGAAACGCCGCGCGTTCCGGAGGGGCTGCAGATCCGTGCGGTCGCCACCGGGTTGCAGCATCCGCGCCAGCCGTACGTCCTCCCCAACGGCGACGTGCTCGTCGTCGAATCGAACGGCCCGGGGACCGAGCCGATCGAGCGTCCCAAAGATTTCATCATGGGCTGGGTCCAGGGCTTCGCGGGCGCTGGCGCCAAAGGTGGCAACCGCGTCACGCTGCTGCGCGACACCAATGGCGACGGGATTCCCGACCAGCAGAGCGTGTTCCTCGAGAACCTCTATTCGCCGTTCGGGATCGTGCTCGTCGGCGGCGATCTGTACGTCGCCAATACCGACGGGATCGTCCGCTTCCCCTATGTCACCGGCCAGACGAAGATCACCGCGAAGGGCACGCTGCTGACCGCGCTCCCGGGTGGGCCGATCAACCACCATTGGACGAAGAGCCTCACCGCCAGCCCCGATGGCAGCAAGCTCTATGTCGGGATCGGCTCGAACAGCAATATCCTCGAAAACGGCCGCGCCGCCGAGGAGGAGCGCGCGCGGATCTGGGAAGTCGATCGCGCCACCGGCGCACATCGTCCTTATGCGACGGGTCTGCGAAACCCCAACGGACTGACCTTCAACCCGCAGACCGGGCAGCTTTGGGCGGTGATCAACGAGCGCGACGAGCTCGGGCCGAACCTCGTGCCCGATTACATGACGTCGGTGAAGGACGGCGCCTTCTACGGCTGGCCCTACAGCTATTACGGCCAGCACGCCGACCCGCGGGTGCGTCCGCAGCGCCCCGACATGATCGCCAGGGCGATCGCGCCCGATTATGCCTTGTCGAGCCACGTCGCGCCGCTCGGGCTGACCTTCTACACCGGGGCGAACCTACCCGCAGCGTACCAGAACGGCGCGTTCATCGGCGAACATGGCAGCTGGGATCGCGGCGAGTTGAACGGCTATCGCGTGTCATTCGTGGCGTTCGCCAATGGAAAGCCGGTCGGCAAGGCGAAGACGATCGTCGATGGCTTTATCGGGGGCAATGGCGCAGCGCGCGGTCGTCCGGTCGGGCTGGCGGTCGACAAGCAGGGCGCGCTGCTGATTGCCGACGATCTCGGCGATACCGTTTGGCGCGTGTCGGCAACGGGTAAGTAACACTAAAGCCCCTCCCCTTCAGGGGAGGGGTTGGGGGTGGCGCCGTGCCTGCACTCCAGCGTCGGATTGGCCGAGACGTCCCCACCCCAACCCCTCCCCTGAAGGGGAGGGGCTAAGGAAGGTTCAGACGCGCATCGGCATTAGCACGTACAGCGCCGACGACTTGTCGTTCTCGCGGATCAGCGTCGGGGCTGCGGCATCGGCGAGATGGACCTCGATCGTGTCGCCTTCGAGCTGGCCGAGAATGTCGAGCAGATAGCGGCTGTTGAAGCCGATCTCGAACCCGAGCGCGACATATTCGCCGGGCACTTCTTCCGCCGCGGTGCCGTTTTCAGGCGACGTCACCGACAGGATGATCTTGTCGCGATCGAGCGCCATCTTGACCGCGCGGGTCTTCTCGGTCGCGATCGTCGAGACGCGATCGACGCCTTCTTCGAAGCTGCGCGGATCGATCTTTAGGATCTTGTCGTTGCCGGTCGGGATGACGCGGCTGTAATCGGGGAAGGTGCCGTCGATCAGCTTCGAGGTCAGCAAAGCCTGCCCCAGATCGAAGCGGATCTTGGTCGGCGACAGCGATACGCCGACCGAACCGTCGACCTCGTCGAGCAGCTTGCGCAGCTCGGCGATGCATTTGCGCGGAATGATCACGTCGGGCATCGACTCTGCGCCCTCGGGCCGCGGCATCGTCACGCGCGCGAGGCGGTGGCCGTCGGTCGCAGCAGCCTTGAGCACCGGGCCCGCCCCGCCTGCACCGCCATCGTCCGACACATGCCAGAAGATGCCGTTGAGATAATAGCGCGTTTCCTCGGTCGAGATCGCGAAGCGCGTCTTGTCGATGATCTGCTTGAGCGTCTCCGCTGGCAGTTCGAACGAGACGGGCAGCTCGCCCTCGGCGATCACCGGGAAATCGTCGCGCGGCAGCGTGCCGAGCTGGAACTTCGCGCGGCCGGCCATGATCGTCATCTTGCCGTCGGCTGCCGCCAGCGACACCTGGCTACCCTCGGGCAGCTTGCGGCAGATGTCGAAGAAGGTGTGCGCCGACACCGTGGTCGCGCCAGGCTGGTCGACCGCGGCGGCGATCGTCTCGTTGATCTGCAGGTCGAGATCGGTCGCCATCAGCTTGAGCCCGCCCTCGGCCGTCGCCTCGATCAGCACGTTCGACAGGATCGGGATGGTATTGCGCCGCTCGACCACGCTTTGCACGTGGCTGAGGCCCTTCAACAGGGTCGCGCGTTCGATCGTCGCCTTCATGTCGTTCCCCCGGGCCAGATCGCCCAAACATCCCACCGAATCCGTGCACTTTTCAGCACATTCGGGGGCAATACGCCGTGTCCCTTTCCTTAAACATAAAAGGGGCCGGAGCAAGCGCTCCGACCCCCTTCTTGTCGCGGCAAAAGCTTGCCGGTCTGGTTCAGAAACGGACACCCAGCCCGACGACGACCTGGTGACGGTCGGTGTTGACGTCGAAATTGTTGGTGTTGCCGCCATTGGCATATTCGAGCCGCGCATCGCCATAGTTCGAATAGCGATACTCGACCTTGGCGTAGGTGGTGCGGCCGATCTTCTGCTCGACACCGGCGCCGACGCGGTAGCCGTCGAGGTTGTAGTGGTTGCCGGTGGTCGTCGTGCCGTTGTTGGCGGTCAGGTCGAGCCGCGCGTTGGTGTAGCCGCCCTTGGCGTAGATCATCGTCTTGGGGGCGACGACATAGCCGAGGCGCCCACCGACATAGAGGTCGCGGCCGGTCTTGACGCGGCCATAGCCGAGCGCGCCGGCGCTGGTGGGGGCGTTGCTGACGTCGGCGGTCGAGCCGGTGACTTCGCCCTCGACGCCGACCACGACGCCATGGAACGCGGCGTCATAGCCGATATCGCCACCATAGGTCAGGCCGTCGGCCTTGCGGTTGCTGTCGATGTCCGAATTCGGGCCACGACCGGGCTGCAGCTTGTCATAGCCGAGGATCACGCCGGCGCGGGGACCCGTGAAGGTCGCGTCGTCGCGAACCGGCGCGGGCGGCGGGCCGTCCTGGGAGAAAGCGGGGGCGGCGAGGCCGAGCGTGAGCGCTGCGGTTGCAGCGGTGAGAGCGAACTTGCGCATTGGGGTAACTCCATTGGTACACATCCACCGATCCCTGGTGGGACTGCACAAATAGGTGGCGCGGGCGCTCGTTGCATGAACCTCAGACAACGGGATAAGGCGTTGCTATTGCGCCACACGGGGTTGAAAGCGTCGCCATGGATTCCAACGCCCAGAAGCCGCCACGAAGCGGCCGCGATTACATCGCGCGGCATGGCGAGACAGTGTTCAACGCCGCCGGACGCCTGCAGGGCGACCATCCGCACACCCCGCTGACGCGCGCTGGATTCGCCCAGGCCGACGAAATGGGCCATGCGCTGCGGGGGCTGTTGGGCGCCAAACCCGCGCTGACCTTATGGGCCTCCCCCACCGGGCGGGCGCTGCAGACGCTGGCGGTGATCGCCGAGCATCTCGAGCTCGATTGGCATGCCGCGCGGACCGATGCCCGGCTCGTCGAGATCGGCACCGGAAGCTGGGGCGGGCGCTATTACGCCGATCTCGCCGACGCCGGCGTCAAGGTCGTCGACCGTGCGAACGGGCTGCTTTTCCCGGCAGAAGATGGCGAAACCTATCCCGAGATTGTGGCGCGTGTGTCAGGATGGCTGTCCGATACCGACGACGATTCCGGCGACCGCCTTGTCATCATGCACGGAATTTCGAGCCGCATTTTGCGCGGCGTGATGACCAATTCCGCGAATCTCGACGGCTATGGTGCGCCTGCCGCACCGGGTCTGCCGCAAGGATCGGTCGTGCTGATCGAGCGCGGGGCCGAGTCGATCGTCCATCGCGGCGCCGGGCACGCGCCGGCATGATGCCGCTGGCGGCGCTCGCGCTGCTGGTCGCCACGCCCGGCGCGGCGCGCGATTCGCTCGGTGTGTTCGATCGGTGGGGTGCCTTTAGCGATGCGACGCCGCGCCGCTGCTATGCGATCGCGCAGCCGGTCGAGGCCGGTGGGGCCTCGCGCTGGCGCCCGTTCGCGAGCGTCGCGACCTGGCCCGGTCGCGGCATCCGCAACCAATTGCACATCCGCCTGAGCCGCGAGCGCAACCCGCAGTCGCGCGTCACGCTCTCGCTCGGCGAGCGGCGTTTCGAGCTGGTCGCGGGCCCGACCGATGCCTGGGCCCCCGATGCGCGCACCGACTCGGCGATCGTCGCCGCGCTGCGTGCGAGCCGCAGCATGAGCGTCGAGACGCTCGCCAAAACTGGCGCGCCGTTTGCCGACGTCTATGCCTTGCGCGGGGCGGCGACAGCCATCGATGCGGCGTCGCTCGGGTGTGTCGGGCGGTGATCCGCGCAAGCAACCTGCACGGGCGGATCGCCGTCGCGGCACAAACCCAATCGCGCTACGGCGTATAATTGCCATCGAACTTTTTCAGGTCGTCATCGATCTCATACCAGGCCGGTTTCGACGCGACGTTCAAATGCGCCGTTGGACGAAGCCCCGGATCATCGTCCAGCGCCGATGCGGCGACGACGTAGATCGCCCCCGATTGCAGTTCGCCCAGCGCTGATCCGCATGCCCGGCAGAACGCCCGGGCGTGAGTCCACGGTTCCTGCGGCAGTATCCGCGCGATCTGTTCCGCACCGCGGATCAAATGGAAGTCCTCGGCAGCGCCGATCAGCACCGCCGCGAACACCCCTTCTGCCTTGCGACAGCGGCTGCAATGACAATAACTGAGGGAGCGCGGCCGGCCCGAAATCTCGAAGGCCACCGCACCGCAAAGACAGCTTCCATTGATCATGAGCGCCTCCTCCATTTAAGAACATAAAAAGAACGTGCGCCATGGTCAACCTGGTGGCGACGGAGCCTGCCACGCGGGTGGAAAAATTGCTGCAAATCGACTACAGCACCGCAATGCCCAATTCTGCGACGACCCTCATGGCTATTCCCGGCCATATCGACCCCGTTCCCGTGCCCCGCGCGCTCGTACCGCGCAGCGATGGGCGGATCGACCTGCTCGGCCTCTCCAAGGCCGATCTGCGGCTCGCGCTCGAGACCTCGCAGCTCGACCCCAAACAGGCGAAACTCCGCGCGAAACAGCTGTGGCACTGGATCTACAATCGCGGCGTGCGCGACTTCGCGCTGATGACCGATATCGCCAAGACGATGCAGCCGTGGCTCGAGCAGCGCTTCGTCATCTCGCGCCCGCAAGTGGTCGAGGCGCAGGTGTCGAACGACGGCACGCGCAAATGGCTGCTGCGCTCGGACGACGGCAACGATTACGAGATGGTGTTCATCCCCGATGCAGACCGCGGAACGCTGTGCGTGTCGAGCCAGGTCGGCTGCACGCTGAACTGCAGCTTCTGCCACACCGGCACGATGCGGCTGGTGCGCAACCTGACGGCAGGCGAGATCGTCGGCCAGGTGATGCTTGCACGCGACGCGCTCGGCGAATGGCCGAGCCAGCCCGAGGGACGGATGCTTACCAACATCGTGATGATGGGCATGGGCGAGCCGCTCTACAATTTCGACAATGTCCGCGATGGCCTGAAGATCGTGATGGACGGCGACGGGCTCGGCCTGTCGCGCCGCCGGATCACGCTCTCGACCTCGGGCGTCGTGCCGCTGATGGCGCGCGCGGGCGAGGAGATTTCGGTCAACCTCGCGATCTCGCTCCACGCCGTGACCAAGGAAGTCCGCGACGAGCTCGTGCCGATCAACAAGAAATACGGCATCGAGGAATTGCTCCAGGCGTGCGCCGATTATCCCGGCACCAACAATGCGCGGCGCATCACCTTCGAATACGTCATGCTCAAGGACAAGAACGACAGCGACGCCGATGCGCGCGAGCTCGTCCGCCTGCTCAAGCATTACGACCTGCCGGCGAAGGTGAACCTCATTCCGTTCAACCCGTGGCCGGGCGCTCCGTACGAATGCTCGACCCCTGAGCGGATCAAGTCCTTCTCGAACATCGTGTTCGACGCCGGGATCAGCGCGCCGGTGCGCACGCCGCGCGGGCGCGACATCGATGCGGCGTGCGGCCAGTTGAAGACCGCGAGCGAGAAGCTCAGCCGCGCCGAACTCGATCGCCAGGCCGAGGCGAAACTCGCCGCGCTCGGCTGACCTCGCCCGTCACCCCGGGCTTGTCCCGGGGTCCACCGTGCAGCAAGAGCAGCGCGAGCAGGATGTGCGGCGCGGTGGATGCCGGGACAATACCGGCATGACGAGGGTAGGATGGATCTGACGACAATCGCGCTCGCCGCGGGCGCCGGTATCCTCGGCGGGGCGATGAATGCGCTCGCCGGCGGGGGCACCTTTGCGACACTCCCCGCGCTGATTGCGCTCGGCCTCCCCGCCAACACCGCCAATGCGACCTCGAACGTGGCGCTGCTGCCCGGAGCCGCCACCAGCGCCTGGGCGTTTCGCGACGAACTCGCGCCGATCGGCGGGGTCCGCGTGCGTACGCTCGCGGCGATTACTTTCGGCGGCGGTCTGGCGGGGAGCGCGTTGCTCGCGCTGACGCCGACGCACGTGTTCGACCTGGTGATCCCGTGGCTGTTGCTCTTCGCTTTCGGCGTCTTGGCTTTCGGTGCGGGCGCTGCCGACGCGCTGCGCCGCCGGGTGGCGATCGGGACGCGCACGCTGATCGTCGCGCAAGGCTTGCTCGGCATCTACGGCGGTTATTTCGGCGGTGGCGTCGGGCTGATGACGACCGCGATCTACGGCCTGCTCGCAGGCGTCTCTCCGCGCGCACTGTTCGCACCGCGCACGCTGATGCTCGCGGTCGCAAATGCCGCCGCCGCGATCGTGTTCATCGCGGTCGGCCTCGTTGCGTGGAGCGCGTGCCTGCCGATGCTCGCGGGCGGGATGCTCGGCGGTTGGGGCGGAGCGCATATCGGCAAGCGGCTGCCCGCGGGCGTGGTGCGCGGCTGGACGCTGCTCGTCACAGCGGTGACGACCGGCGTGTTCTTCTGGCGCGCCTACGCCTGACGCCGTTCAGCGCGCGGCGCCACCCTGCAGCGCGACCAACGCCGCGACGAGCTTGGGATCGTCCGACTCGGCGATCGCCGCCTTGTACGCGGTGCGCATCTTGGTGACTTCGGCGGCCCATTGCTCGGGTTTGAGCTTGGGCTGCGTCAGGATCAGTTCCGCCGAATGGCACGCAGTGCAATTCGTGCTGATGATCTCGGCGCTCGCGGGGAGGACGACGGTCTCGGTCGGCAGCGTCATGCTTTGCGAGCCCAGCGCGATCGTTTGCGGCGCGCCGCCGCCGTCGTGCGTCTCGCCCGGCGTCGCATAACGCTGGCAACCGCCAAGCACGAGCAGCAGCGCGATGATGGGAGCGGCCCTGTTCATGCCACGGTGACCTTCGCGGTCTCGATCACGTTGCGCATATAGCCGCCCGGGTTCCAGATCGGATCGGCGGCTTGCGTGACGCCGCGCAAATTGGTCGTGCGCACCGCAACCGTGTGGCTGCCGCGCGGCAGGACGGCGGCCCAGCGCCGGAAACCGTACGCCCCGTGATCGCGCCCGAGCTGTGCCGCATGCCAGCTCTTGCCCGCATCGATCGACCATTCGACCTTCGCGACCCCGGCATCGCCGCCCATCGCGATCCCGCGCACGGCCTGCGCATCGGCCTTGGTGAAGAAGGCGCGCGGCAGCATCCGGCCGATCGGCATGGTCGGGAAATCCTTCGCGCCGGGTATGACGCTCGCGCGCGGCGCGGTCGGGACGCGGTACGCCTTGTCCATCCAATAGCCCGTGTCGGGGGCGGTCAGCACCTCGATCGAATCGAGCGCCTTGACCCAATAGGTCGAGTAATAGCCCGGCACGATGAGGCGCAGCGGGAAGCCGTTGAGCAACGGCAGCTGCACTCCGTTCATCCCGTACGCCACGATCACGTCGCGGCTGCGCGCCTGCGCGAGCGTCAGCGTCTTGGCGAACCACGGCGCGTCACCCGGCGGCCGGTCGAGCCCGGCGAAGCGGACATGCTGCGCGCCTGCCCCGATTCCGGCGCGGTCGAGCAAGTCGGAGAGCCGCACGCCGGTCCACACCGCATGCCCCATCGCGCCATTGCCCCATTGCGCGCCGGGAACGCGCGGGGCGAACAGGCCGCGCGAATTGCCCGAACATTGGTTGACCGCGGCGATCTCGACCGCGGGCAAGCTCTGGATCGCATCGAGCGACAGCGACAGCGCGCGGGTGACGGCGCCCTTGATCTGCAGGCGGAACGCGGCGGCATCGACCGACAGCGGGATGTCGGCATAATGCCAGCGCACGAAGAAGCGGTCGTTGGGCGTCGCCGGATTGTCCGACAGAGCGCCGTCGAACGCCGCCATCGGCGTCTCGAGCAGCGGCCCACGCGTGCGCTGCAGGATCATCCCCGTCTTGCCGGGGAACGCATCGGTCAGCGGACGCCGGCCATCGTTTTCCGAGAAACCGAGATCGACCAGCGACTGCGCCCACAACGGACTGCTCGCGAGCGCGCCTGCTCCGAGCGCCAGCGCACCGCGTCGGCCGATCTGCTGGCGCAGCGCGTCATCCATGCTGGATCGCCAGCGGGGCAAAGCGCGCGACCTGCTGGCCGACCATCCGCAGCTGCTCGAGCACCGCGGGATCGTTCGCGCCGCCTTCGTCGTCGAACTTGGTCACCTGCGAATTGACCGCGGCGGCAAATGGCGTCGGCCAGCCGCGCAGCGCGTGGACGATCGAGCGCAGCGCCGCGATCGTGCTGCCCGTCGCCTGCCAGCCATACGCGGTCGCGATCAGCCCGACCGGCATGTCGGCGAGGTACGGGCGGACTTCGTCGCGCGCGGTCTCCTCGAGCAGATCGAGCGCATTCTTGACGACGCCCGAAATGCTGCCGTGATAGCCCGGCGACGCGATGATCAGTGCCGAGGCCTGGCGCACCGTATCGACGAAATCGCGCTCTTCCGGGGTCCGCGTCGTCGCCTTGGGATCATAGAGCGGCAACCGCCCCATCTCGGCGCCGCCGAACAGCCGGGTGCGGAAACCTTCCTCGCCCGCCGCCTCTAGCGCGATCGCGAGCGCGCGCTCGGTCGACGACGTGCCGCCGATCGTGCCGCCGATGCCGACCACCAAGGGCTGGCTGGATGCAGGCGAAGCGGAGAGAGCGTCGGACATGAACAAGGCTTTCGGCAGAGGGGCGCGACCGCCTGACGCCATTGTGATAGCGTTGTCAGGGGCCCGCCTCAAGATGGAAGTCGCGCGTGACCCTACGCTGCGGCCCCCGGATTCGGCAAGCGATGCCGGAGGTCGCTGCGGGGAACGTCTCGCTTGCTCGCCTGTCGGCTGCTACAGCCATGGCGATGTCGCCTCCCCGCTTGCACCGCCTGTTATGCATGACTAATACACATACTCGTCGTTGCGGGATCTAGTCATGCGTTTCTTCTCCTCCGATCGCGACGCGGACGCGCGCAACCCCGATGATGCGCTCGAACTGACGCACGGCATGCCGCCGCCAGAGCGGCGCGTCGACCCGGCCTATCCGCCGCAGCCGGCTTTCGATTACGAGCGCTATGCGGCGCAGATCCCAGCGGTACGCCGCCGCAATTATATGCGCTGGATCATGCGCGGCGTCGCAGCGCTGATCGTATTGTTCGTGTTCGCGGTCGGCTGGCTGGCGGTCACCGCGCCGCTTTCGAAATCGCTCCAGCCGCCGACGCCGCCGAGCATCACCTTGCTCGCCGACGACGGCCGTCCGTTTGCGCGACGCGGCGCGGTGATCGACGCGCCGGTCGATGCCGCCAAGCTGCCGAAAAACGTCACCAACGCCTTTCTCGCGATCGAGGATCGCCGCTTCCGCTCGCATTGGGGGATCGACCCGCGCGGCATCGCGCGCGCGTTCTTCCACAATGTGACCTCGAAAGGGCGCGACCAGGGCGGCAGCACGATCACGCAACAGCTCGCCAAGAACGCCTTCCTCGATTCGGACCGCACCGCGGCGCGGAAGATTCGCGAAGTGATGATCGCCTTCTGGCTCGAGGCATGGTTGACCAAGGACCAGATCCTGTCGCGCTATCTGTCGAACGTCTATTTCGGCGACAACGTCTATGGCCTGCGCGCGGCAGCGCGGCATTACTTCGCGCGCAAGCCCGAGAACCTCTCGATCGGCCAGGCGGCGATGCTCGCCGGACTGGTCAAGGCGCCGTCCAAGCTGGCGCCGACGACCAACCTGCAGGGCGCGCGCGATCGGGCGCGGCTCGTCGTCGCGGCGATGGTCGACGCCAAATTGCTCGACAAGGACGAAGCCGCCGACGTCCGGCCCGCGCGCGTCGTTCCCGAAGCGAAGGCGCCGCTGCCCAACGGCACCTATTTCGCCGATTGGGTGCTCCCCGCCGCGCGCGACCATGCCGGAGAGATCGCCACCGAATCGACCGTGCGGACGACGCTCGACCGCCGTCTCCAGGGCGCTGCCGAGCGCGCGGTGAAGCGCGCGGGGCTCAAACAGGCGCAGATCGCGCTCGTCGCGATGCGGCCCGACGGGCGTGTCGTCGCAATGGTCGGCGGGCGGTCCTATGCCGCGAGCCCATTCAACCGCGCGACGCAGGCGCAGCGCCAGCCGGGGTCGGCGTTCAAGCTGTTCGTCTATCTCGCCGCGATGCGCAGCGGGATGACCCCCGATTCGGTGGTCGACGACAAGCCGATCACGATCGCCAATTGGTCGCCGAAGAACGCCGATGGGCGCTATCTCGGGCCGATCACGCTGCGCCAGGCGTTCGCGCGCTCATCGAACGTGGCCGCGGCGCGGATCACGCAGCAGGTCGGCGTCGCCAAGGTCATCCAGGCGGCGCGCGACCTCGGTGTTTCGACCGCGATCCCCAATGAGGCGACGATCGCGCTCGGCACGTCGAGCATGTCGCTGCTCGAACTGACCGCCGCCTATGCCGCAGTCGCCGCCGAGCAATATCCGGTGCGCCCGCGCGGGCTCGAGGACCCGCCCGAGCGCGGCGTGCTCGCGACATTGACCGACCGAACACACGCGCTCGACGGCACGGTGCACGACGAGATGCTCGACCTGCTCTCCGCCTCGGCCGAGACCGGCACGGGGCGTGCCGCGGCGCTGTCGGTCAAGACCTATGGCAAGACCGGCACCACGCAGGACAGCCGCGACGCGCTGTTCATCGGCTTCGCCAACGGGCTGGTCGTCGGCGTGTGGGTCGGCAATGACGACAATACCCCCAATGCCGGCCTGTCGGGTGGCGGCGTGCCGGCACGCGTGTGGCGCGATTTCATGCAACAGGCACTGGGGGTCGGCGCCGCGCAAGTCGCCGCGCCGGCCGAAGACGAAATGGTCGATCCCGATGCCGCCAACGGCTTTGGCGAGACACTCGAGAATTTCCTCGATCCGTCGAACATCCCGCCGGTCGAGGGTGAAATCCGCGGGGTCGGGCGCGTGCGGCTGCGCAATGGCGAGCTCGATTTCCAGTCGAACCGGCCCGACGAGCGCGATCGTCGGCGGCGCGACGACCCCGACGAACGGGCACCGGCGCGCGATCCGCGCGATTATGAGGACGATCGCTGATCGGGCGAGTTGACGCCGCCCGACCGGCCCCGCAAGACCGCGCCATGCGCTTCTTCTCCGACAATGCCGCCCCGGTCCATCCGGCGATCTTCACCGCGATGGCCGATGCCAACGTGCTCGACACCGCTTATGACGGCGACCGCTGGAGCAAGCAGCTCGATGCGCGGTTTTCGGAGCTGTTCGAGACGGAGGTGCGCGCGTTGTGGGTGCCGTCGGGCACCGCGGCGAACTGCCTCGCGCTCGCCGCTTTGTGCCCGCCGCACGGCAGCATCGTCTGCCACCGCGAATCGCACATCCAGAACGACGAATGCGGTGCGCCCGAATTCTACACGCATGGTGCCAAGCTGTTCCTCGCCGATGGCGAAGGTGCAAAGCTGACGCCGGAAACGATCGGCGCTGTGCTCGACGCGACGCGCTACGACGTCCACCAGACACAGCCGCATGCGATCTCGATCACCAACGCGACCGAATATGGCCGCGTCTATTCGCCCGCCGAGGTCGCCGCGATCGGTGATCTCGCCAAGGCGCGCAAGCTCGCGCTGCACATGGACGGCGCCCGCTTCGCCAATGCGGTCGCCTCGCTGGGATGCTCGCCCGCCGACGTAACGTGGCGTGCGGGTGTCACCGCGCTGAGCTTCGGCTTCATCAAGAATGGCGGGATGAACGCCGAGGCGCTGATCTTCTTCGATACCGCGCTCGCCGATGCGACGCTCTATCGCCGCAAGCGCGCCGGGATGCTGCTGTGCAAGGGCCGCTTCCTCGCGGCGCAATTGCTCGCGATGACCGAGGGCGATCTGTGGCTCGATCTCGCGCGCAATGCCAATGCGGGCGCGGCTTTGCTGGCACAGGCTGCAGGCGACCGGCTGGTCCATCCGGTCGAGGCGAACGAGGTGTTCATCCGCGTGTCCGCCGCCGAAGCCGCAAGCCTGCGCGCGCTCGGCTTCGATTTCTACGATTGGGGCCCGGGCGAAGCGCGGCTGGTGATCTCGTGGAACCAGGACCCCGCCGACATCCGCCCGCTCGCCGACGCGATCGCGGCGCTTTGAGCACTGGGCCGACGCCCAATTCGAGCAAACTCGCGATCCTGATTCCGTTCGGGATCGTCACGCTGATCTGGGGCTCGACCTGGCTCGTCATTCGCGGGCAGCTCGGCGTTGTGCCAGCGAGCTGGTCGGTAACCTATCGCTTCCTCGTCGCTGGCCTGGTGATGTGCAGCTATGCGCTGATCCGGCGCGAATCGTTGCGGCTCGATGCGCGCGGGTTGCGCTTCGCGGCGCTGCTCGGGCTTTCGCAATTCTGCCTCAACTTCAACTTCGTCTATCGCGCGGAAATGCACATTACGTCAGGGCTGGTGGCGGTGGTGTTCGCGCTGATGCTGCTGCCCAATGCGGTGTTCGGGCGGATCTTCCTTGGCCAGCAGCTCGGGCGGCAGCTGATCGTCGGCATGACGGTGGCGATGGCGGGGGTCACGCTGCTGTTCGTGCGCGAGATCCGGATCGATCCGCACGGGCCAATCGAGGCGCTGACCGGGATCGGCTTCACGCTGCTGGCGATCTTCTCGGCCTCCTCGGCGAACGTGATGCAGGGGACGCAGACCGCACGCGCCTATCCGATGATCCCGATGCTCGGGGTCGCGATGCTGCTCGGCGCCAGCTTCGACGGGGCGTTTGCCTGGGTGACGACGGGCCCGCCGGTGATCGAACTCACGCCCGCCTATCTCGCCGCGACGCTGTATCTCGGGGTGTTCGCCTCGGCGATCGCCTTCCCGCTCTATTTCGGTGTGCTGCGCGTGATCGGGCCGGCCAAGGCGGCCTATTCGGGCGTGCTCGTGCCCGTCATCGCGATGTGCCTGTCGACGCTGTTCGAGGGCTATCGCTGGTCGCTGTTGGCGGGCGCCGGTGCAGCGCTGGTGATCGGCGGATTGGTCATCGCTTTGAGAGCGCGCAGGCCCGCGCGGTAATCAGGGTAGGCCGGGCGCCAGCCGAGCACGCGCTTGGCCTTGGCGTTGGCGATGCGGCGATTCTCGGCATAGAAGCCACGCGCCATCGGCGAGAGCGACTCGAGCGGCACGAACGGCGGCGGATCGCGCCCCAGCAGCGCGGCCGCAAAGGCAATGACGTCGTTCTGGCTCGCCGGCAGATCGTCGGCGAGGTTGTACGCGCCCGCCGGCGCATCGAAGCCCGCGATCACCCCGGCGACGATATCGGCGACATGCGCCCGGCTGAACACCTGGCCCGGCGCTTCGACGCGGTGCGCCGCGCCGGTCGCAACGCGATCGAGCGGCGATCGCCCCGGCCCGTAAATGCCCGGCAAGCGAAACACGCGCGCGCCGAGCGTCAGCCAGGCGGAATCGGCTTCTGCGCGCGCGCTGCGGCGCCCCGTGCCGGTCGGCGCGCTTTCATCGACCCATGCGCCCGCCGCATCGCCATAAACGCCGGTCGAGGACAGATAGCCGAGCCACGCCCCGCTGCGCGCTGCTGCTGCACCATAGGTAACGAGCACGGGATCGATCTCGCCCGCAGGCGGAACCGACGACAGGATGTGGGTCGCAACGGCGATCTCGCGTGCGAGCGCGACGGTGTCGTCGAAACGGATCGTGTCGCCACGGCCATCGCGCGTCGTGCCGACGACCTGCCAGCCCTCGGCGCGCAACCGCGTGGCCAGCGCCTGCGCGGTATAGCCGATGCCGAAGATCAGGAGACGCATGTCATGCCCTTAGCAGGTCCCCGGCGCAGGCCGGGGCCCAGCAGCGCAGGCGGCGGCAGAGGCCGTTGCGTTTGCCAATTCCGTCCGTCCGCCTGGGCCCCGGCCTTCGCCGGGGAACCGAAATCATTTCGCGCCATAGCCATGATAGAGCAACCCGAAGAAGTCGCCCTTGTTCCAGCGCGGCCGCGCGTCACCGTCGGCGATCGCCCGCGCGATTGCGTAATTGGCGTCGACGAAGCGGATCCCCTGCCGCCAGTCGATCGGCTGTGACAGATCGTCCGATGGCTGGTGATAGCGATGCGCGAAGAAGTCGGCGGTCGCCGCCTTGCCCGTCCCCTTCTGCCCCGGCCACAGGAAGACCGAGGGCACGCCCTGCTGGACGAAGCGATAATGGTCCGAGCGCACGAAGATCCCCTGCGCCGGATCGGGATCGGGCGACATCGTCACGCCGAGCGTTCCCACCGCCTGCGCGACGATCGGCCCGAGCGTCGAGCGGTCGGCGCCGAACACCGTCATGTCCTCGAACGCGTAGGACAGGATCGGCATGTCGAGGTTCACATCGGCGACGATCGACGCGATCGGCACGGTCGGGTGCTTCGCGAAATAGTCCGAGCCGACCAGCCCCTTCTCCTCGGCGGTGACCGCGAGGAACAGGATCGAGCGGCGCGGGGGCTTGCCCGATGCCTTGAAGCGGCGCGCTTCCTCGATCAGCGCGGCGATGCCGACGGCATTGTCCTCGGCGCCGTTATAGATCGTGTCGCCCTTCGCATCGGGCGTGCCGACGCCGAGATGATCGAGATGCGCCGACAGCACGACGACCTCCTTGCCGAGCTTGGGATCACTGCCCGGGATCATCCCGGCGACATTGCCGCTGGTCGCTGGCTCGAAACGCGTTTTCAGCGCGACCGTCGCGCCGATGTTGAGCGGCATCGCGCGGAAGCTCGCGTTGCTGTCGGCGGCGCGCACCGCGATCCCGGCCCAGGGCGTCTTGGCTTGCGCGAACAGCTTGGCAGCCCCCGTCCCGCTCAGCGTCGCGAGGATCGGCACGCCCGGCGCCTCGCCCGTGCCGTCGGCGCGCGCCCAGGTCGTGCGCGGCCGGTCGAAGCTCGCGCCGCTCTGCGGCAGCGCCGCGCGCGTCAGCACGATCGCGCCGACCGCGCCGTGCGCCGCGGCGATCACTGCCTTGGTCGCCGGACTCGAGAAATGCGCGCGCTCCTCGCTCTGGAAGCTGAGCGGCGCGCCGCCGAAAAACGCGACGATCTTGCCGCGCACATCGACGCCGGCATAATCGTCGCGCTTGTAATCGGGCGCGACGAGCCCGTAGCCGACGAACACCACCGGCGCATCGAGCGCGGTCTGCGCCGCGCCGGCGACCACGCCCGGCATATAATCCTCGCCGAACACCAGCCCGACCGGCGCCGCACCGGGCCGCGTCAGTACGACATCGCCCTTGTCGGCGGCGCGATACGTGACGAGCGGCACCTTCTGGATATAGCTGCCGCCATCGCCCGCGGGCTTGAGCCCGGCGGCAAAGAATTGCGCGGCGACATACTCCGCGGCGATGCGATATTCGGGGCTCCCCGCCTCGCGCCCGCGCAAGGCGTCGGAGGCAAGGAACAGCACATGCGCCTTCATCGCGGCCTGATCATCGGGCAGCGGCGCGTCCTGGGCGATCGCCGCCGGCGTCATCGCGATCGCCGCCAGCGCGAGGAACCGGATCTTCATGTCTGCCCTCATTCTGTGTTTCGCCGCGGTAGCACAGGGCCGCGCACGCACAAGCGGCGCGATTTCGGTAGCGAGCGGCAAACAGCGCCCCTACATCTCACGCAATGCTCGATCTCCAGACCAGCCTCGCCCAGCCCCATGTCACGCGCCGTGCGGATTACACCCCGCCCGACTGGCAGGTGCCCGAGATCGCGCTCGACTTCGCGCTCGATCCCGCGGCGACGCGCGTCACCGCGACGCTCCACGTCCAGCGCGGCGACGCGCATCGCCGCCCGCTGCGGCTCGACGGCGCGGGGCAGACCTTGCTGTCGGTCAAGGTCGACGGCGTCGCGGTCAATGACTGGACGCTCGAGGGCGAGACGCTCGTCGTGCCACTGAGCGGGTCAGCGCATGTCATTGAAACAAGCGTCGAGATCGCGCCCGAGCGCAACACGCAGTTGATGGGGCTCTATGCCTCAGGCGGCATCCTGTGCACGCAGTGCGAGGCCGAAGGCTTCCGCCGTATCACCTATTTCCCCGACCGGCCCGACGTGCTGAGCCGCTATCATGTCCGCATGAGCGCCGACAAAGCACGCTATCCCGTGCTGCTCGCCAATGGCGATCCGATCGCGTCGGGCGAGCTCGAAGGCGGGCGGCATTGGGCCGAGTGGCGCGACCCCTTCCCCAAGCCGTGCTACCTCTTCGCGCTGGTGGCGGGCGATCTCGCGGTCAATCGCGGGAGCTTCGTGACGATGTCGGGCCGTGAGGTCGCGCTCGGCATCTGGGTCCGCGCCGCTGATATCGAGCGTACGCATCATGCGCTCGACGCGCTCAAGACGTCGATGGCGTGGGACGAACGCGTCTATGGCCGCGAATATGATCTCGACGTCTTCAACATCGTCGCGGTCGACGATTTCAACTTCGGTGCGATGGAGAATAAGGGCCTCAACGTCTTCAATTCGCGCTACATCCTCGCCGATCCCGACACCGCGACCGATTATGATTACGACGCGATCGCCGCGGTGGTCGCGCACGAATATTTCCACAATTGGTCGGGCAACCGCGTCACCTGCCGCGACTGGTTCCAGCTGTCGTTGAAGGAAGGCTTCACGGTCTATCGCGACCAGGCCTTCTCGGCCGACCAGGGCTCGGCCGCGGTCAAGCGGATCGAGGATGTCCGCGGGCTTCGCGCGTCGCAATTCCCCGAGGATGCCGGCCCGCTCGCGCATCCGATCCGCCCCGACGAATATCAGGAAATCTCGAACTTCTACACCGCCACGATCTACAACAAGGGCGCCGAGATCATCGGAATGCTCGCCACGATCCTCGGCCGCGAGAAATTCCGTGCCGGGACCGATCTCTATTTCGACCGGTTCGACGGCACCGCTGCAACCTGCGAAGATTTCGTCGCGAGCCTGGAGGATGCGAGCGGGATCGACCTGACGCAATTCCGCCGCTGGTACGGCCAGGCGGGCACGCCGCGCGTCACCGCCTCGTTGCACCACACCGAAGGTTCGGGCCGCGCCGAGCTCGTGCTCGCGCAGCGCACCCCTCCGACGCCGGGCCAGGAGCACAAGCTGCCGCTCGTGCTGCCGCTGCGCATCAAGCTGTTCGGTGCCGAAACCGCACAGACCGTCGCGCCCGAGCAGACGATCCTGCTGACCGATGCCGAGGAGCGCATCGTGTTCGAAGGCGTCACCGAACGCCCGGTGCTGTCGATCAACCGTGGCTTCTCGGCTCCCGCGATCCTCGAGACTGACCGGACGCCCGCCGATCTCGCCTTTCTCGGCGCGCACGACGACGATCCGTTCGCGCGGTACGAGGCGCTGCAGCAATTGATGCTCGACACGCTGGTCGCGGCTGCGGGCAACAACCGCGCCGACACCGCCGCGGTCATCGCGGCGGTCGCGGGGACGCTTGCGGACGCGACGCTCGACCCGGCGTTCATTGCCGAAGCGGTGCTGCTGCCTTCGGAAAGCTTCATCGGCGACCAGATGGCGGTGGTCGATCCCGACGCGATCTTCCGGACGCGTGAGGCGCTGCGCCGCGAGATCGGGCGGACGCTCGAGCGTGACTGGCGTGCCGCCTATGACGCGTCGCAGGCGACGGGCTCACACTATGTCTATTCGCCCGAGGCGAAGGGCCTGCGCCGGCTCAAGTCGGTCGCGCTCGGCTATATCGCCGCCTCGGGTGCGAGCGATGCCGCCGCGCTCGCCTTCGCGCAGTTCGAGGCCGCCGACAACATGACCGACCGGCAAAGCGCGCTGACGACGCTGGTCGCCGGCGATTCGGCCGAGCGCATCGCCGCGCTCGACATCTTCTACAATCGCTACAGCGACAATGCGCTGGTGCTCGACAAATGGTTCTCGGTGCAGGCGATGGCGCCGCGCGACGATACCGGCGCGGTGGTCGCCGAATTGCTGCGGCATCGTGCCTTCACGCTCGCCAACCCCAATCGCGCGCGCGCGCTGATCGGGGCGTTCGGTGTGAACCAGCGCGCGTTCAATGCGGTCGATGGGTCGGGCTATCGCTTCCTTGCGGACCAGCTCATCGCGCTCGACCGGATCAACCCGCAGACCGCCGCCAAGCTGATCGCGCCGCTTGGGCGCTGGCAGCGGTATGATGCCACGCGCGGGAGCTTGATGCGCGCCGAGCTGACGCGGATCGTCAAGACGCCGGGCCTGTCGAAGGATATGTTCGAGCAGGCGTCGAAGAGCCTCGACGCCTGAGGGTCGCTTAGCGTGCGGCGGCGACCTGGCTCGCCGTCGCGGCGCGCGCCGAGTCCATCGGATGCAGCGTCACGAGCGCCAGCGCACCAAGCGCGAACCCACCGACGAACTTCCACAGGAAATCGGACTTCAAGACGCTACGCATTGCTTCTGACCTTTCGCGCCCGGCCCCGTGCCGAATCGCTGCGGTGCAGCAAATCGGCTTCTCGGAGTCGTTTCGCAAGCGGCTTATTGGCAACCCAGCGTTAACGGAAACTGACCGTTAGCGCAGATTCGCGCATGCCGTCTGGATCCGCTGACACGCCTCGGTGAGCAGCGCGTCCGACGTCGCGTAGGAAATCCGCATCGCCGGCGACAGGCCGAACGCCGCGCCCTGCACCGCCGCGACCTTGGCATCGTCGAGCAGGTAGCCGACGAACGCCTCGTCGGTGTCGATCAGCTTGCCCGCGGGTGTCGACTTGCCGATCACCCCCGAAAGCTCGGGATAGACGTAGAACGCGCCCTGCGGCCGCGGGCAGGTGATGCCATCGGCCTGGTTGAGCATCGACACGACGAGATCGCGCCGCCCCTGGAAAATGCGGGCCCAATCCTTGAGGAAGCTCTGGTCGCCATTGAGTGCCGCGGTCGCCGCCGCCTGCGCGATCGAGCAGGGGTTGCTGGTCGATTGCGACTGGAGCTTGGCCATCGCCTTGATCAGCCACGAGGCACCGCCGGCATAGCCGATCCGCCAGCCGGTCATCGCATAGGCCTTCGAACAGCCGTTGGCGGTCAGCGTGCGTTCGTAGAGCGAGGGGCAGACCTGCGCGATCGTCGCGAACTCGAAACCGTCGTACAGGATATGCTCGTACATATCGTCGGCGAAGATCCACACGTGCGGGTGCCGCTCGAGCACATCACCCAGCGCCTTGAGCTCGGCGGCGGTGTAGGCAGCGCCGGTCGGGTTCGACGGCGAGTTGAGGATGACCCACTTCGTGCGCGGCGTTATCGCCGCCTCGAGCTGCTCGGGAAGCAGTTTGTAGCCCTGCGATGCGCCCGCCGCGACGAACACCGGCGTGCCGCCCGCGAACAGCACGACGTCGGGATAGCTCACCCAATACGGCGCCGGGATGACGACCTCGTCGCCGGCGTCGAGCGTCGCGACCATCGCGTTGAACAGCGTGTGCTTGCCACCGACGTTCACAGTGATCTGGTCGGGCGTATAATGCAGGCCGTTGTCGCGCGCGAACTTGGCGACGATCGCGGTCTTCAGCTCAGGCGTGCCGTCGACATTGGTATATTTGGTCTTGCCGTCGCGGATCGCCTGGATCGCGGCGTCCTTGATGAAATCGGGCGTGTCGAAATCGGGTTCGCCCGCCCCAAGGCCGATCACATCGACGCCGGCGCGTTTCAGCTCCTGGACGCGCGTGGTGATCGCGAGCGTCGGCGAGGGCTTTATGCGAACGAGCGCGGCGGATGGCTGCATGAGAAGGACCTTGCGGAAAATGCCGCGGTGCGGCGGGTTCGCGCGAGCGCTTATCGTGCCGGGACGTTTGTCGCAACCACTCGCCGCGCACGAATCAGTCCGCGCAGGGCATTGCCGACGAAAAATTCCTGCGTCAGGTCCTGCTCGGTCAGCACATCTTCCACCGCTACGCCCTGCGCGATGAGATCTGCGCGCAGCACGCCGGGGAGCAGCCCATCGACAAGTGGCGGGGTAACGAGCCGATCGCCGCGCGGCACGAACAGCGTCGTGAAGCTCCCCTCGGTCAGCCGTCCGTCGGGGCGCACGAACACCACTTCGTCACTCCCGGCGGCGCGCCGCGCGGCATCGTAGAAGTTGCGATCGCTGGTCTTGTGGCGCAGGCGGATGTCCGCCGGCGTGACGGGCAAGGGCACCACCGCGACCGAAAATGGCGCATCGCGTGCCGCGGGCAAAGGCGCGACTTCGATCGCCACAGCGCCACTGCGCGCCAGCAGCAGCCGGACTTTCCGCCCCGCGCGAAGCCGGAAGGTCGCCGCCTGCAATTCGTTGCGCGCACTATGCCGATCGAACGCGAAGCCGAACGCGCGCGCGCTCGCGGTCAGCCGCTCGAGATGGCGGTCGAGCCGGAGGATGCCGTGCTCGGGATCGAACGCCATCGTCTCGATCAGGTCGAACGGCCGCGGATCGCGCGTCATGAAGGCGGTCTTCGCCTTGGCTTCATCCCATTCGGCGTCGGCGCGCGAGTCGGCGACGATGCCGCCCCCTGCCCCATAGCGCGCCTGGCCCTCGCCATGCGGCAGCGTCAGCGTGCGGATCGCGACGTTGAACATCGCATCGCCCCCGGAATCGAAACGGCCGATCGCCCCGGTATAAAGGCCGCGCGGCCCCTGCTCGATCTCGGCGATCGCCTGCATCGCCGCGATCTTCGGCGCACCGGTAATCGATCCGCACGGGAACAGCGCGGCGAGCACGTCGATCGCGTCGGTGTCGGGCGCGATCTGCGCGGTGACGGTCGAGACGAGCTGATGGACCGTCGGATAGCGCTCGACCTCGAACAGATGCGGCACCGCGACCGAACCCGCGCGCGCCACCCGCGCGAGATCGTTACGCATCAGATCGACGATCATCAGGTTTTCCGCGCGCTGCTTGGGGTCCTCCGCCAGCGCCGTGGCAGCGGCAGCATCCTCCGCCGGCGTCGCGCCACGCCGCGCCGTCCCCTTCATCGGGCGACACGTCAGCGTTTTGCCCTCGAGCGCGAAGAACAGTTCGGGCGAAAGCGACAGGATCGTCGCGTCGCCCGTGTCGATCAGCGCGCCGAACCCGGCGCGCGCGGTCTCGCGCAACCGCGCATAGGCCGACAGCGGATCGCCGAGCACCGTGACCTGACCGAGATGCGTGAGATTGGCCTGGTACAGATCCCCCGCCGCGATCCGCGCCTGCACCGCTGCGAATTGCGTCTCGTAGCGGCTTTTGTCGATCGTCGGCTCGGGCGGCCCGATCCAGACGCCCGCGGGATCGGGCAACAGGCCGGAGACATCCTCGCGCGCGATCTCGGCAAAGTCCGCGAACAGCCCGAACCACAGCAACGGCATGGCCGATACGGGCGGTTCGCCGAGCGCCGGCTCGAACGCCGCTCCCGCTTCGTACGACAGATACCCCGCCGCGTGCAGTCCGTCGCGCCGGGCGGCCCGCAGCGCGCCCAGCGCCGGCGCGATCTGCGCCAGAGTCCGCGCCACGACGATCCGCACCGGATCGCGATAGAGCCGCGCCGGCGCACCGCCGTCACGGGCATCGTCGAGCAGGACGAAAGGCGGGGTGAGACGCGTTACCATATGTCGTCCTGCAGATGCCCCGGCTTTGCCGCCCGGGGCAACCCTTGGTTTTCGCGGTGGTCCGCCGTATCTCGATGCGATGAGCACCCAGCCCCCCCTGCCGCCGCTGCGCGCCGCGATCGTTCCGGTCACCCCGCTCCAGCAGAATTGCACGCTCCTGTGGTGCACCGCGACGATGCGCGGCGCCTTTGTCGATCCCGGCGGCGATCTCCCCAAGCTGCTCGCCGCGGCCGAGCAGCATGGCGTCACGGTCGAGAAGATCATCCTGACGCACGGCCATATCGACCATTGCGGCGAGGCCAAGCCGCTCGCCGACCAGCTCGGCGTGCCGATCGAGGGACCGCACGAGGAAGACCGTTTCCTGACCTGCTCCTTGTCCGAGAGCGGCGCGCAATACGGCATACCCGGCATCAATTTCGAGCCCGACCGCTGGCTGGTCGAGGGCGATACCGTCAGCGTCGGCGATCTCGTGCTCGATGTGTACGAGACGCCCGGCCACACCCCCGGCCATGTCATCTTCCATCACGTACCGTCGAAACTGGCGATCGTCGGCGACGTGCTGTTCGCAGGCTCGATCGGGCGCACCGATTTCCCGCGCGGCAATCACCCGCAATTGCTCGAATCGATCGTCACCAAACTGTGGCCGCTCGGCGACGACACCACCTTCCTCCCCGGCCATGGGCAGCCGAGCACCTTCGCGCACGAGCGTCGCACCAACATGTTCGTCAGCGACGCGGCGATGGCGGCCTGAGCCGATGAAACCGGGCGACATCCGAATCGGCATCGGCGGCTGGACCTATGAGCCGTGGCGCGGCAGCTTCTTCCCCGAGAAATGGCCGCAGAAGCGCGAGCTCGACTATGCCGCGAGCAAGCTCACCGCGATCGAGGTCAACGGCACCTATTATTCGTCGCAAAAGCCCGCGACCTTCGCATCCTGGGCGAAGGCGGTCCCCGACGGCTTCGTCTTCGCGCTGAAGGCGTCGCGCTATTGCACCAACCGCAAGGTGCTCGCCGACGCGGGCGAATCGATCGCGCGCTTTACAGGGCAGGGGATCGTCGAACTCGGCGACCGACTCGGGCCGATCCTGTGGCAATTCATGGCGACCAAGAAGTTCGATCCCGAGGATTTCGGCGCGTTCCTCAAGCTGCTTCCCGCCACGCAGGACGGCGTCGCGCTGCGCCATGCGGTGCAGGTCCGCCACGAGAGCTTCCAGACACCCGAATTCGTGGCACTGGCGCGCGCCGCCGGCGTGGCGATCGTCTATGCCGATTCGACCGACTATCCCGCGATCGCCGATGTATCGGGCGATCTGGTCTATGCCCGGCTCGAGGCTGCGGTCGAAGAGGAGCCCGCCGGCTATGCGCCAGCAGCGCTCGATCGCTGGGCCACGGCGGCGCGAAGCTGGGCCGAGGGCGGCGCTGCGGCCGACTTGACGTATCTCGCCGATCCCGCGCCGAAAACGCCGCGCGAGACGTTCGTCTTCTTCATCAATGGCGCGAAAGTCCGCGCACCGCATGGCGCGATGGCGTTGATCGACCGCCTGCGCGGTTAAGGCGTTGCGCCGGCAGCGCTAGCGGGCGTTTGCGCAGGCGTGACCTGCGGTTGCGGTTGCGGCGGGGGTGACGGCGCGACGGCATCGACGCCCGGCGCAAGGATCGCCGCACTTTCGATCGTGTCGAGCGCGCGGCGGACATCGACATAGCGCCGCGCCGCGCTGGTCCAGCGATCGGCCTGCGCGACCCCGGGCGTGCGCGACACCTCGGCGAGCGCCGCCTCGACCTGCCCCGCCTCGAGCAACCGCCGCGCGCGCGCGACGCGGTCGACCGGGAGCGGCGAGGGCGTTCCGGCGCGGCGCAGCACGATCAGATGGCCGAACTCGTCGCGCAGGCTTTGCCACCAGCCATTGCTCGCAGCCCCCGTGAGCAGTTCGGGCGTGACGCCATCGAGCCCGGCACGCAGATCCTCGAGCGTGACGGGCTCGCGCGCTGCCTGGATGATCGTCGCGACTGCGGCGGGCTGCACCGCGGCGAAGCGCGTGCGCAATTGCCCCTCGAGGAAGCCGAGATTGAGCCCGCGGTCGATCGCGCGGCGCGCGGCAAAGGCGATCATCAACGCCTGGCTGCGCGTCGCATAGGTCGAGGCGCGCTGCGAATCGCGGTCGATCGTCCCGGCGCGCGCTTCGAGCGCGTCGAGTTCGGCTGCGAGCGCGGCCTCGCGCGTCGATAGCGCGGCGAGCTCGAGCGCCGGCGCCGCGGCGGTCGCCTTGCTGGGCACGATCACCAGCGGCGCCTGACCGTTGGCGCCGACCGGCACCGTGACGGTGGCGAGCGGCTTGGTCTCGGTCTTGACGTATTTGACCACGAGCAGCGCGGCGAGCCCCGCGCCGACCAGGAACGCGATCAGCGCGAGCGCGATGCCGGCGCGCCAGCCGGGTCCGCGCGCGGCGCGCGGCGGGGGCGGCGCGGAGAGCGGCGGAAGCAGGCGCGGAACGGGTCGATCGGGGAAGGCCGAATCACGGCTGGGCGATCCGGGCGTGGCGGGATCGGGGACGGGGAGGGCGGGTTCGTCCATCACCGCCTTATCGGGGCGTCGGCGCGGGCGGTCAATCGCCCGTCGCTGTCGACAGGCCGAGCGCGGCGCCGAACAGCGCGGCATCGTCGGGAGTGGCGGCTGCCGCCACGCCACCCCAGCCCGCGCTGAGCGTGGCGGCGATTGCCGGACTGAAGGCGGCGATGGCGATTCGCGAGCGGTCGAGCCCGGCTGCGGTGACGAGTGCCTCGAGCCGCCGCGCGGCGCGCGCCGAATGGAGCAAGGCGATCGTCCCCTCGACTACCTGCAGGGCGTTAGGCGCGACGGGTACTGCGACGCTGTGATAGACCGGAAGCACAGTCGCGATCGCACCACCCGCGCCGAGCGTGCGGTCGCGCCCGGTCAGATGCAGTGCCCGGCGGATTCCATGCGCGTGGGCGAACGCGGCGATCTGCGCGCCGTCGCCGCTGCCGATGGCCATGACGTCAAACCCCGCCGCGCGCGCCGCAGCGGCGGTATGCGGGCCGACCGCCAGCACCGGCAGGCCCGTCAGCGCGGCAAGCCCGGCCCCGCCGAAACGCAGCGTATTGGCGCTGGTCAGGATCAGCGCATCGTGCTGCGCGGGATCGGGGACGCCCCAGTCGAGCGCCTCCACCGCGAACAGCGGCAGCGCGCGCGTCTCGAACCCGGCCTCGGCAGCACGCGTGCAAGTCGCGGCATTGCCCGGTTCGGGGCGCAGCACCGCGAGCGGGCGCGTCACGCCGCGAACAGCCGCCGTACCGCCTCGGGCGCGCGGTCGAGGAGATCGGCGGCGAGCCGATCGGCGAAGGTCCCGTCACCGATCGCGCCGCGCATCTCGCCGCTCACATGCGCGCTGCCGTCCTCGGCGAAGAGTTCGGCGCGCAACAGGATGCTGTCGCCATCGAGCGTCGCGAGCGCGGCGACCGGCGAATGGCAGTCGGCCTGCAACGCAGCGAGCAGGCCGCGCTCGACCAGCACGCACAGATGCGTCGCCTCATGGTCGATCGCGCCGAGCCAGTCGCGCATACGGCTGTCGTCGGCGCGCGCCTCGATCCCGACAGCACCCTGCGCAGGTGCGGGGAGCATGACGTCAGTTTCGATCCCGACCCCGACGCCCGGACGCCCGAGCCGGTCGAGCCCCGCTGCGGCGAGCATCGACGCATCGACCTCGTTCGCCGCGACCTTGGCGAGCCGCGTGTCGACATTGCCGCGAAAGAGAACCGTCTCGAAATCGGGCCGCAGCCGCTTCAACTGAGCGACGCGGCGTGGCGAGCTCGTTCCGATAACCGCACCGTGACGGAGGGCTTCGATGCTCGGCGCACCGATCAGCCGGTCGCGCACATCGGCGCGCGGCAGCATCGCGGCGATCGCGATTGCGCTTGGCCGCACCGTCTCGACATCCTTCATCGAATGCACCGCGAAATCGATCGCGCCCGACAGCAGCGCGCGGTCGAGTTCCTTGGTCCACAAGGCCTTGCCGCCGATCTCGGCGAGCGCGACGTCCTGGACGCGGTCGCCAGTCGTCTTGATCGGCACGATCTCGATCGCGTCGATCTGCCAGCCATGCGCGGTGCACAGCGCGTCGCGCACCATATTGGCCTGGACGAGCGCGAGCGGCGATCCGCGCGTGCCGAGTTTGAGCTGGGGGTGCGTCACGAAACCGTCTCTCCCTTTTGGCGCCACTGTGGCGAAGCGCCCCGGCTTCGACAAGCCGTGCGCGAGCCGCTACAGGCCTTACCATGGCATTGATCCTCGGCCTTGAATCGAGCTGCGACGAAACCGCGGCATCGCTCGTCACCTCCGACCGCAGCGTCCTCGCGCACCGGCTCGCCGGGCAGGAGGCGGCGCATCGCCCGTTTGGCGGCGTCGTCCCGGAAATCGCGGCGCGCGCGCATGTCGAGGTGTTGGCGCCCTTGGTCGAGGCGGCGCTCGCCGATGCCGGCGTCACGCTCGCCGATGTCGATGCGATCGCGGCGACCGCCGGGCCGGGGCTGATCGGCGGCGTGATGGTCGGGCTCGTCACCGGCAAGGCGCTCGCGCACGCCGCGGGCAAGCCGCTGATCGCGGTCAACCATCTCGAGGGTCATGCGCTCTCGCCGCGGCTGTCGGATCCCGATCTCGAATTTCCCTATCTGCTGCTGCTCGTCTCGGGCGGGCATTGCCAGTTGCTGCTCGTCGAGGGCGTCGCGCGCTATCGCCGCCTCGCGACGACGATCGACGATGCCGCGGGCGAAGCGTTCGACAAGACCGCCAAGGTGCTCGGGCTCGGTTTCCCGGGTGGGCCCGCGGTCGAAGCCGCCGCTGCGCGCGGGCGGGCGATCGTGCCGTTGCCGCGGCCGATGAAGGGCTCGGCCGAACCGCATTTCTCCTTTGCAGGCCTCAAGAGCGCGGTGGTGCGCGCGCATGACGCCAAGACCTGGGAGGTCGACGACATCGCCGCTTCGTTCCAGGCAGCGGTGGTCGATTGCCTGCTCGACCGCACGATTCGCGCGCTCGATCGCGCGGGTGACGCGACCGCGTTGGTCGTCGCCGGCGGGGTTGCGGCCAATACGGCGGTGCGCACTGCGCTGAGCGGGCTGGCGAGCGACCATGGTTTGCGCTTCGTCGCGCCGCCTTTGTGGCTGTGCACCGACAATGCCGCGATGATCGGCTGGGCGGGTGCGGAACGCTTCGCCGCCGGCCTGACTGATCCGCTCGACATCGCGCCGCGGCCTCGCTGGCCGCTCGATCCGGGTGCCGAGGCGGTCCGTGGGGCAGGGGTGAAGGCATGAAGATCGGCGTTCTCGGCGGCGGGGCCTGGGGCACCGCGCTGGCACAGGTCGCGGCGCGCGGTGGCGCGCCGGTCACGCTGTGGGCACGCGAAGCCGAAGTCGTCAGTGCGATCAACGACTCCCACGAGAATACGCGCTTCCTCGCCGGGGTCGCCCTGTCGCCGTCGATCCGCGCGACATCGGGGCTGGCCGAGCTCGCCGACTGCGACGCATTGCTGGTGGTGGTACCGGCACAGCATGTCCGCGCAGTGCTCAACGAAACGCCCGTTGGAGCGACGCCACTCGTGCTCTGCGCCAAGGGAATCGAAGCCGGGACGCGCCGGCTCGTCGGCGAAGTCGCGCAGGCGCTGCATCCCGCCGCGCCGATCGCGGTGCTGTCGGGCCCGACCTTCGCGCATGAAGTCGCCGCCGGCCTGCCGACCGCGGTGACGCTCGCCTGTGCCGATCCGGTAATCGGCGCGGCGCTCGCCGATCGCCTCGCCGGGCCGAGCTTCCGCCCTTACGCCTCGGACGACGTCATCGGCGCGGAGATTGGCGGCGCGGTCAAGAACGTGCTGGCGATCGCGTGTGGCGTGGTCGAGGGCGCGGGGCTCGGGCAGAATGCGCGCGCCGCGCTGATCGCGCGCGGCTTTGCCGAGATGACGCGCTTCGGTGTCGCGCGCGGGGCGCAGGTCGAGACGCTCAGCGGGCTGTCGGGGCTCGGCGATCTCGTGCTGACCTGTTCGTCGACCGCCTCGCGCAATTTCTCGCTCGGCATGGGGTTGGGACAAGGCAAGCGTGCCGCGGACCTGCTGTCCGATCGGCTGACCGTCGCCGAGGGCGCCTTCACCGCGCCGGTGCTGCGCGAGGCGGCCGCCGAAGCGGGCGTCGACATGCCGGTGGTCGAGGCGGTGTGCGCCTTGCTCGAAGGGGCCGAGGTCCAGGCGGTGATCGGTGCGCTGCTCGCCCGCCCGCTGACGCGCGAATGATGCGCTGGGCGGCACTGCTCAAGGGGGTCAACCTCAACGGGCGCAAGCTGCCGATGGCCGATTTGAAGGCGCTGGTCGAAGGGCTCGGCTATCGCGAGGTCGCAACGCTGCTCGCCTCGGGCAATGTCGTGTTCGCATGCGACGAGACCGATGGCGCGAAGGTCGAGGCGGCGCTTGAAGCGGCGCTGGACGGCTATGGCCTCAAGACCGATGTGGTCGTGCGCAGCGCCGCCGACTTGCGAGCCATCCTCGCCGCCAATCCCTTTCCGGAGGCGACGCCCGCGCGGCCGAACCATGTCGTGGTGCTGTTCCACCGCGACTCGGTGCCGGCCGATCTGCTCGATGCGCTGCCTGAGATCTATCAAGGTCGCGAGACGCTCATCGCGCATGGCCGCGAGCTCTATATCGATTATATCGACGGGATCGGCGCGTCGAAGCTCCCGCAGGCGATGGCGAAGCTCAAATTTCCCCAGCTCGCGACCGCGCGGAATTGGAATACCGTGGTCAAGCTGACGGCGTTGCTGGAGCACCCGCACGGTTAGCACCCGTCACCCTCGCGAAAGCGAGGGTTCCGCTTCTTCTTCTCGGGCCGGGCCAGGCAGCGGGATCCCCGCTTTCGCGGGGATGACGGGCTACCCCGCTCAGAAATCGATCGCGATGCCCTTCGATTCCCAATCGCCATAGCGCGTCGGGTCGAGCCCGTCGGGGTCGCCTTTCGCGCTCTGCCCCTTGGGCGCGACCGGATTAGGATCGGGTTCGGGCACCGGCGGACTCTTGCTGAGATAGGCGGGTGGCTTCACATGCGGCGGGCGAACGGCCATGGAGTGTCCTTGATGCACGACAGGTGCGCCCCCGCTACATCGGCGGCCTTTAGACAGAGTTCAAGCTTTTGACCCTTCCGCCGCCACGTCGCTACATGCCCAAACCCGAACCGGTCGATCCGCCCGGCGTCCCCGCACGCCGTGCAGCACTCCGCTTGCTCGACGCCGTCTTGCGCCAGGGGCTCCCGCTCGAGGCCGCGATCGGCCGCGCCACCGCCGGGATCGAACGCAGCGACGACCGGGCGCTCGCCCATGCGATCGCCGCCGAAGTGCTGCGCCGCCTGTCCGATCTCGACGCGCTGATCGACTCGGCAACCAAGACGCGGTTGCCCGATGACGCCAAGGCGCGCTTCGCGCTGCGGATCGCCTTGGTGCAGGCGCTGTCGCTCGGCACGCCGCCGCATGCCGCGATCTCGACCGTGCTGCCGCTCGTCGATGGCGGCCCGCGCAAACTCGTCCACGGCGTATTCGGCACGCTGATGCGCGGCGGCGATCAGCTGCCCGAACAGCCGACCTTGCCGGATCCGGTCGCGATCCGCTGGCACGCCGCCTGGGGTGACGACGGCATCGAGGCCGCCGAGCGCGCGATGGCCGCGCCGCCGCCGCTCGACCTGACGCTCGCCGACCCCGCGACGACCGACGCGATGGCCGAGACGCTCCGCGGCGTCTCGCTGCTGCCGGGCCATGTCCGCCTGCCATCGGCGCATGTGCCCGAACTGCCGGGGTTCGAAGAGGGCAGCTGGTGGGTGCAGGACATTGCCGCATCGCTCCCCGCGCGGCTGCTCGGCAAGGGCGCGGGCAGCGTGCTCGATCTGTGCGCGGCGCCCGGCGGCAAGACGATGCAGCTCGCCAGCGCAGGCTGGAGCGTCACCGCGATCGATTCGTCGGAAAGTCGTCTTGCGCGACTTCACGAAAATCTCGAGCGCACGCACCTCGCCGCGACGGTGATCACCGCCGACCTGCTGCTCTGGTCGCCGCCGGCACCCGTCGATGCGGTGCTGCTCGACGCGCCGTGCAGCGCGACGGGCATCTTCCGCCGCCATCCCGACGTGCTCCACCGTGTCCGCCCGTCGCAGATCACCGAGCTGGCCGCGCTGCAGGCGAAATTGCTCGCGCGCGCCGCCGATTGGGTCAAGCCGGGCGGCACGCTCGTCTTTGCGACCTGCTCGCTCGAACCCGCCGAGGGCGAGGCACAGCTCACCAAGTTCCTCGCCGCCCGCCCCGATTACAGCCTCGTCCCCGTCACGCAGGACGAATTGCCAGCGGGGATCGCCCCCAATCCCGGCGGCTGGGTGCGGACCTTGCCCGGGATGATCGATCCCGGCGGCAATGACGGATTCTTCATCGCGCGCTTGCGCCGACAGGGTTAAGCGTTGCTTGCCCACGCCCGCGACCATGCTAGAGGCTGAACGACCATGAGCCAGCTTCCCGTCCGCATCGCGCCCTCGATCCTCTCCGCAGACTTCGCCAAGCTCGGCGAGGAGGTCCGTGCGATCGATCTCGCAGGCGCCGACTGGATCCATGTCGACGTGATGGACGGGCATTTCGTCCCCAACATCTCGATCGGTCCGGGCGTGGTGAAGGCGATCCGCCCGCACACGACCAAGCCACTCGACGTCCATCTGATGATCGCGCCGGTCGACGCCTATCTCGAAGCGTTCGCCGATGCCGGTGCCGACACGATCAGCATCCATGTCGAGGCCGGGCCGCACACGCATCGCAGCCTCCAGCACATCCGCCAGCTCGGCAAGCGCGCGGGCGTCGTGCTCACGCCGCAGACGCCGGCCAAGGCGCTCGACTATCTGCTCGAGGAAGTCGATCTGGTGCTGGTGATGAGCGTCAATCCCGGTTTTGGCGGGCAGGCGTTCATCGAAAGCTCGCTGCGCAAGATCGAGGCGATCCGCAAGATGATCGACAAGGGCGGCTACACCGTCGATCTCGAGGTCGACGGCGGGATCGACCACGCCACCGCGCCGCGCGCGATCGCCGCAGGGGCCGATGCACTGGTCGCAGGCACGGCGACCTTCCGCGGCGGGCCCGACGCTTACGCCGCCAACATCGCAGGCCTGCGTGGTTAGGAGCCGCGATCTGCCGCAGCCCGATCCGTCCGCCCCCCTGGGCGACGACGCGCTGCGCGACAGCATCGACGAAGGGAAACGGCTCGTCCGGCTTGGAGGAGACAAGGGATTGTCGCTCGCCGAACGCCTCTCCGAGCGCTTCCATCGCCTGACCTGGAGCACGCCGATCCACGGGATGCGGCTGAAAGGCCGCCATCCGCTCAAACTCACCGCGGTTCCCGACGACCCCTTCCTCGGCGACGTCAAGCGCGGCAAGGCGTTGCTCGAGGGCACGCTGACCTTCCGCGGCGAAAGTCGCGAGATCGCGGCGCTCGATCTCGCCAAGCCCGATTTCTCGCGCGGTTTCAGCGAATATCTCCACAGCTTCGCCTGGCTGCGCGACCTTTCGACCGTCGCGACGCGCGCGCAGGCGACGCCGATCGCCGAAGCGTTGATGCGCAAATGGCTCGCGGCGCATGCCGAGAAGGTCTCCGAACCCGCCTGGCGCGCCGATCTCTGGGGCCGCCGGATCCTGTTCTGGACGGCGCATGCCCCGCTGATCCTGTCGTCGGCCGATCTCGTCTATCGCAGCAGCGTGCTCAACACGCTCGCGCGCGGCGCGCGCCATATCGACCGCGGTGCCGAGAAGGTCGCGCCGGGCGCACCGCGGATCGCGGCGCTGTGCGGCGTCGTCGCCGCGGGCCTACTGATCGCCGGCGGCGATCCGCGCCGTGGCGCGGTCGAGGCGGCGCTCGCCAAGGGGCTGGCGGTGTCGATCTTCGAGGATGGCGGCAATGTCGCGCGCTCGCCATCGGCGCAGGTCGACATGGTGATGCTGCTCACCGCGCTTCGCGAAGTGTATGACGCGCGCCAGATCGAGGCACCCGCCTGCATCGCGAGCGCACTGGCATCGCTGATGCCGGCGTTGCTCGGCATCTGTCATGGTGACCGCGATGTCAGCAGCTGGCAGGGCGGCGGGCCGATCGGGGCCGAAGCGCTCGACCAGATCATCGCCGCCTCGGGCGTGCGCACCCGCCCGCTGCGCCAGGCGCGCGACTGGGGCTATCAGCGGCTCGCCGCGGGCACTGTCGTCGCGATCGTCGATGCCGCCCCACCCCCGATCGCGCGGCTGGTCGAGGGCGGTTGCGCCTCGACGCTGGCGTTCGAACTGTCCGAGGGGCCGAACCGCATCGTCGTCAATTGCGGCGGTGCGCGCACCGGGATCGTCCAACTCCCGCCCGCGCTGAGCGAGGGGCTGCGCACCACCGCGGCGCATTCGACGCTGATCGTCGGCGACAGCAATTCGACCGCGATCCATGCCGACGGCACGCTCGGCCGCGGTGTCGGCGAGGTCGAGCTCGCGCGGCAGGAAAGCGATGCCGGCAGCCGGATCGAGGCGAGCCATGACGGCTATGCACGTCGCTTCGGCTTCCTCCATCGCCGCCAGATGACCTTGACCCGCGACGGCGCCGAGCTGCGTGGCGAGGACATGCTGCTGCCCGCGAGCAAACGCCGCAAGCTGACCGCGACGGGCTTTGCGATCCGCTTCCATCTCGGGCTCGGCATCCAGGTCTCTCCGACCGCTGATGGCCTTGCGGCGCTGCTGCGCTTGCCAGGCGGCGGGCTGTGGCAGTTCCGCTGCCGCGGCGGGACGCTCGCGGTCGAGGAAAGCGTGTGGATCGACGCCGAGGGGCGCCCACGCGCGACGATGCAGCTCGTCGTCACCGGCGAATCGCCCGCCGGCGGAGCGAACGTCAGCTGGGCGTTCAAGCGCGCCGGATGAACGTGGCCGGTTGAATCTTGGGGGGTGAGCGGGCAGGGGACGCGCGAACGTTCCCCGGAGCCTGCCCCATGACCGATATCCCCATCCGCCGCGCGCTTCTCTCGGTTTCCGACAAGACCGGGATCGTCGATCTCGCACGAGGCCTCGCCGGCCACGGCGTCGAACTGGTCTCGACCGGCGGCACCGCCAAGGCGCTGCGCGATGCCGGGCTCGACGTCCGCGATATCAGCGAACTGACGGGTTTCCCCGAGATGATGGACGGTCGCGTGAAAACGCTCCACCCCAACGTCCATGGCGGCCTGCTCGCGGTGCGCGATGACGCGGCGCATGTCGCATCGATGGAGGAACACGGGATCGGCGCGATCGATCTCGTCGTCGTCAATCTCTACCCATTCGAGGCGACCGTCGCCAAGGGCGCCGAGCGCGACGAGGTGATCGAGAATATCGACATCGGCGGCCCGTCGATGGTGCGCTCGGCCGCGAAGAACCACGCCTTCGTCGCGATCGTCACCGATCCGGCCGATTACGCGCTGGTATCGGGCGGGAGCACGACGCTCGCCGACCGCCGCAAGCTCGCCGCCAAGGCCTATGCGACCACCGCTGCCTATGACGGTGCGATCGCGACATGGTTCGGCACGATCGACCAGGGCGAGGCGTTCCCCGAAACGCTGCCGATCACCCTCAAGCGCGGTCCCGAGCTCCGCTATGGCGAGAACCCGCATCAGTCGGCGGCCTTCTACACCGCGGGCGGCGCCACCGCGCGCGGTATCGGCCAGGCGCGGCAGGTGCAGGGCAAGGCGCTGAGCTACAACAACCTCAACGACGCCGACGCAGCGCTCGACCTGGTCAGCGAATTCCGTGATGCCGCGCCGACCTGCGTCATCGTCAAGCATGCCAATCCGTGCGGCGTCGCGACCGGCGCGTCGCTCGCCGAGGCGTATGAAGCCGCCTTCGCCTGCGACACCGTTTCGGCGTTCGGCGGGATCATCGCGCTCAACCGCCCGCTCGACGGCGCGACCGCACGCGCGATCGCGGGGATCTTCACCGAAGTCGTCGTCGCACCCGATGCCGACGAGGAAGCGCAGGCGATCTTCGCTGCCAAGAAGAATTTGCGCCTGCTGCTGACCGGCGAGCTGCCCGATCCCGCCCGCACCGGTTTGCTCGCCAAGGCGATCACCGGCGGCTGGCTCGTCCAGACGCGCGACAATGCCAGCAACCCCGAATTGAAGGTCGTCACCAAGCGCGCGCCGACCGAGCAGGAACTGATCGACTGCCGCTTCGCCTGGACGATCGCCAAGCACGTCAAGTCGAACGCGATCGTCTATGCCAAGGACGGCAGCACCGCGGGGATCGGCGCGGGGCAGATGAACCGCCTCGAATCCGCGCGCATCGCCGCGTGGAAGGCGAAGGACGCCGCCGACAAGGCTGGCTGGCCGACGCCGCGGACGATCGGCTCGGCGGTCGCCTCGGACGCGTTCTTCCCGTTCGCCGACGGCTTGCTCGCCGCAGTCGAGGCGGGTGCGACCGCGGTGATCCAGCCCGGTGGCTCGATCCGCGACGACGAGGTGATCGCCGCCGCCGATGCGGCTGGCCTCGCGATGGTGTTTACCGGGGTGCGTCACTTCCGACATTGAGGCCGGTGACGGGCAAGGTGGGCGTCTCGCCCGCCTTGCGCCGGAACAGCGCGCGATCCTCGGGACGTGCCGCCCAGCGATACAGCACGAACAGATAGACCCCCGCGATCGCTGGCTCGCCGATCGCGAGTTCAGCCCATTCGAGGCGGTGCGGCAACCAGGTGAACGCCACGCCGACCGTTCCGGCGGCGAGCACCGCCCACAGCATCGGCCAGCGCCAGCCCGCGACCCCTGCGCCGAGCAGCCGCGACAGATAGGTCGACTTGATGATCGACGTGATCCCGACCGAGACGAACAGCGCCACCGCCGGCCCCGCCGCCTGATACGCGACCGGCCAGCCGACCCATTGCATCGCGAAGATCAGCGCGAAGCTGAGCGCGACCTGGAACAGCAGCATCCCGATCGAAATCGCGACATTCTGTACGCGCGCGATGTAGACGAGCGCAGATTCGCATACTGCGCCGGTCGAGGCCGCCGCCTCGGCGAGCAACAGGAACGCGAGCGCCGCGGTCCCCGCGACGAATTGCGGGCCGACGGTCCCCATCACCGCTTCGCCCGGAATCGAGCCCATCAAGGCAAGCCCGGTTTGCGCGGCGAGGATCCAGAATCCGACCTGGCGCACTTGGCTCGCCACGCCTGCAGTGTCGCCACGCGCGAGGCTCGAGGTGATGACGGGGCCGAGGATCGGGTCGAAGCTCGTCTTCAGCTTGCCCGGAATCGACGCGACCTGTTGCGCCATCCAGTAGATGCCGACGATGCGCGGCTCGAACATCAGGAACAGGATCGAGCGATCGACGTTGCGCGTCCCCCATTCGAGCGCATCGGCGCCCGCGAGCGGCGCATTGCGGCGGATCAGCGCGAAGGTGCGTCCGGGGTGCAGCCGCCAGCCATGCGGCCGGCCATAGCTACGCATGAACGGCACGATCGACGCGACGAGCGCCGCGGCCATCGACAGCATGTAGGCGAGCACCAGCCCGTCATGCGGCGCGATCGGATACAGCAAGCCCGCGGCAATCGAAATCGTCCACGGCTCGATCACCGCGCGCGCGGTCACCGTCGCCTGGACGTTGCGGCGATAGGCGAGGGCGGCAAGCATGATGTCCGACCAGGCGCTCGCGACGATGATGCACGGCAGCAGCCGCTCGAGCGCCGACGGATTGCCGCCATGGAACATCACGTCGGGCATCAGCAGCAATATGCCGCTCGCACAGCCCGAAGCGATCGCCGCGACGACGAGGCAATCCCATACGATCTGGACATGCGGCCGCTCGCTCTCGGAAATCGCGAGCGCGAGTCCGCGCTTCAAGCCGAAGGTCGCGAGCAACGCCGCGACTTCGACGAACAGCACCGCGCGCGCGAAGGTCCCGAGCGTGTCGGGGCCGTAGAGCCGTCCGGCGATGAACAGGAACGGCAGCCGCGCGACGAGCCGCATCACGAACCCGATGATATTGGTGCGCCCGCCCTTGGCGAGCGCATCGATCTCTTCGGTGGTACGCCCGCTTACTGGGGACTCGAATCCCATCGTCGTCGTCAATGCGCCGCGCCCCAGCTCAGGCCCGTTCCAATCTCGATGCCGAGCGGCACGCTCAGCACGATCGCAGGCCCGGCGGCGGTCGCCATGACATGCTCGATGATCGGCTTGGCCGCGGCCACATCGCCTTCGGGCAGCTCGAAAACGAGTTCGTCGTGCACCTGCAGCAGCATCCGGACATGCCCCAGCCCGGCGGCTTCGAGCGCCGGTCCCATCCGCACCATCGCGCGCTTGATGATGTCGGCCGAGGTACCCTGGATCGGCGCGTTGATCGCGGCGCGCTCGGCGCCCTGTCGCTCGTGCTGCACCTTCGACTTGATCCGCGGGAAGTGCGTCTTCCGCCCGAACAGCGTCGCGGTATAGCCGGTCTCGCGGACGAACTCGGTGGTCGCGGCGATATAGTTGCGGATGCCGGGGAAGCGCTCGAAATAGCGATCGATCATCGCCTGCGCTTCGTCCGCGGTCACGTCGAGTCGCCCGGCTAGCCCCCACCGGCTGATGCCGTAGAGAATCGCGAAGTTGATCGTCTTGGCGCGCCCGCGCGTGTCGCGATTGACCTCGCCGAACAGCTCCATCGCGGTCAGGCTGTGAATGTCGGCGCCCTCCGAGAACGCCTGCTTCAGCGCCGGCACGTGGGCCATGTGCGCGGCGAGCCGCAGTTCGATCTGCGAATAGTCGGCGGCGAGCAGGACATTGCCCGGTTCGGCGACGAACGCATCACGAATCTGCCGGCCGATCTCGGTGCGGATCGGGATATTCTGCAGATTCGGGTCGGTCGAGGACAGCCGCCCGGTCTGCGCGCCGGTGAGCGAGTAGGAGGTGTGGACGCGCCCCGTCGCCGGGTTGATCTGCGCCTGGAGCGCATCGGTATAGGTCGATTTGAGCTTCGATAGCTGGCGCCAGTCGAGCACCTTCGCCGCGATCTCCTTGCCGGGCGAATCCTTGTCTGCGGCGATGCGCTCCAACTCGGTCACGTCGGTCGAATAGACCCCCGACTTGCCCTTGCGCCCGCCCTTGATCCCCATCCGCTCGAACAGCACGTCGCCCAATTGCTTGGGGCTGCCGATCGTGAAGGCACCGCCCGCCAGCGCATGGATCTCGACCTCGAGCGCGCCGATGCGGTACGCGAAGTCGGTCGAGAGCGCGGCCAGCTTTTCGCGATCGACCTTGATGCCGTGCATCTCCATCTGCGCGATGACGGGCGCGAGCGGGCGATCGACCATCTCGTAGACGCGCGTCGCACTCTCGGCGACGAGCCGCGGCTTGAAGCGCCGCCACAGCCGCAGCGTGACGTCGGCATCTTCCGCCGCGTAGCGCGTCGCGGCGTCGAGATCGACTTCGTTGAAGCTACGTTGCGACTTGCCGACGCCGACGACGTCCTTGAACGCGATGCAGCTGTGCGAGAGGTGCGTCGCGGCGAGCTCGTCCATGCTGTGGCCGTGGAGCCCCGCATCGAGATCGAAGCTCATCAGGATCGTGTCGTCATGCGGCGCGACCGAGAGCCCCAGCCGCCCGAGCACGATCATGTCGTATTTGAGGTTGTGCCCGATCTTGAGCACCGCGGGGTCCTCGAACAGGGGTTTCAACTTGGCGAGCGCGACATCGCGGTCGAGCTGCACCGGCGTCTCGGCAAACAGCCCCGATCCGCCATGCGCGAGCGGGATGTAGCACGCCTTGTTCGGCTGCAACGCCATGCTCACCCCGACCAGCTCAGCGCGCGTCGCGTCGATCCCCGTCGTCTCGGTGTCGATCGCGATCCACCCCTGGTGGCGTGCCGCGGCGATCCAGCTGTCGAGCGCGGCTTCGTCAACTACGGTCTCATAGCCGTCGTGATCGCACGGCGGGTCCTGCTCGGTCGGCACCGACTTCGGCGCGGGCACCGGCGCATCGGCGACCGCCGACAGTTTCGCGAGCAGCGATCGGAAGCCGTGATGTTCGAGAAAGGCACGCAGGGGGGCGTCGGGAATGCCCTTGAGCTCGAGATCCTCGAGCGGTTCGGGGAGCGCAACGTCGCATTTCAGCGTGACGAGTTCCTTCGACAGCCGCGCCATGTCGGCATGTTCGATCAGATTGTCGCGCAGCTTGCCTGCCTTCATCCCCGCGGCGGCGCCGAGCACCGCTTCGAGCGTACCATGTTCGAGGATCAGCTTGGCGGCGGTCTTCGGGCCGACGCCGGGGACGCCGGGCACGTTATCGACGCTGTCGCCCATCAGAGCGAGCACGTCGCCGAGCTGCGCCGGCGTGATGCCGTGGAATTTCTCCGCGACATGCTCGGCGCCCAGCCGCCGGTTGTTCATCGTGTCGTACATGTCGAGCCCGGGCTCGATCAGCTGCATCAGATCCTTGTCGGACGAAACGATCGTCACCTCCCACCCCTGCGCGAGCGCGGCGCGCGAATAGCAGGCGATGATGTCGTCGGCCTCCAATCCCTCGGTCTCGATGCACGGCAGCGAGAAGGCGCGCGTCGCGTCGCGGATCATCGGGAATTGCGGGACGAGGTCCTCGGGCGGCGGGGGACGGTGCGCCTTGTACTGGTCGTACAGATCGTTGCGGAAGGTCTTCGACGATTTGTCGAGGATCACCGCCATGTGCGTCGGGCCGTCGGCGGCATGGACCTCGTCAGCGAGCTTCCACAGCATCGTCGTATAGCCATAGACCGCGCCGACCGGCTCGCCATGCTTGTTGGTGAGCGGGGGGAGGCGGTGATAGGCGCGGAAAATGTATCCCGAGCCATCGACAAGATAGAGATGCGGCATTTGGCGGGGATAGCCCAAGCTTCGGGAAGCACAAAGCCCCCGCGTCACGCCATTCGGCGCTTATCCGCGGTTAGCCGCGATGGTTCGCGACGACGCTCGCCACCACCGCCTGCATCAGCGCCTGGCGCGCCGGGATCGGACGCGGCGTGTCGCCGATCATGATCGCGATCGCATAGCCGCTGCCATCGGGCGCCATCAGCAGCCCGACATCGTTATAGCCCGCGGTGCGCCCGGCAAGATCCTGCCCCGTACCGGTCTTGTGGCCGAAGCTCCAGCCCGGCGGCACCGCGCCGCGCATCCGCTGCTTGCCGGTGTGCGACGATTCCATCGTGCTGATCAGATAGTTGGTCGATTCGGGCGAGAGCAGGTCGCCGCGCTTGAGCCGCGCGAGCGCGCCGGCGATCGCCACCGGCGCGGCACCGTCTGGCGGGTCGGCGACATAGCGTTCGAACGCGGCGATGCGGTCGGCGCGCGGCAGCCGATCGCGCGCGATCATGAAGCCGTTGCCGAAGGCGTAGGACGGTTGCCACACCAGGCCAGCGGTCTGGCTTTGCAGCAGGCGCTCACCCGGCCCGAAGCGGATGTCGCCCAACCCTTTACGCTGGATGAAGTCGCGCACCGAATTCGGCCCGCCGACATAGCGCAGCAAGCGGTCGTTGGCGGTATTGTCGCTCATCGTCAGCGCGCGCTGAAGCAGTTCGCCGACCGTCGTGGGATAGCCCTGATCGCCCTTGATCAGACCCGCGATCGGCTGATGGAACAGCGTGATGTCGTCGCGGTACAGTGTCACCGGATCGGTCAGCCGGAGCCGCCCGCGGTCGCGATAATCGAGCACCGTCATCGCCACCCACAGCTTGCTGACGCTCTGCTGCGGCAGGCGCTGCTCGCCGCCGGCATCGACGCTCCAGCCGCGATCGATGCTGCGCACCGCGATCCCGACGCGACCATCGAACTGCCGCGCGAGAATTGCGACGCTGGTCGCCAGCGCCGACGGTGCCGCAACCGGGCGCTGCGCGGGGGTCGCCTGGGGACGCGCGAACGGCGCAGGCCCCGATGCCGACGGAACGACCCGGGCGAGATGCACATTGGCATCCTGCCCGCACGCACACAAAGCGGCGGTCAGGAGCAAGGCTGCAACAGGCTTGGGCAATCGATAGGGAAGGATACGCAACACCGTGTTTAGTCCCGATACTCTAACCCACACTCGATCCTGGCGGTAAGGCCAGATTGTGGTGGGGATATCCCTCGCCCCTCCCCTTGCGACCAAGCGCGTAATTGGCGGGACAAGACGATATCGCACCGGGAACTGTCTATTCCGTTGATCTACGGAACCAGAATGGTGTCGATCGCTTGCGGGAGCAAGTCAGGATAATCGAGCGTATAGTGCAGCCCGCGCGATTCATGCCGGTGCAGCGCCGACCGCACGATCAATTCGGCGGTCTGGAGCAGGTTGCGCAGCTCGATGAGATCGGGCGTCACGCGGAAATGCCCGTAATAATCGTTCACTTCGTCGGTGAGCATCCGGATGCGATGCTGCGCGCGCTCCAACCGCTTGGTGGTGCGCACGATCCCGACATAATTCCACATGAAGCGCCGGATCTCGGTCCAGTTCTGCTTGATGACGACCTCTTCGTCCGAATCCTCGACGCGGCTTTCGTCCCACGCGCGGATCGGCGGCGGCGCGGGGAGGTCGTCCCAATGCTCGGCGATATGGTTGGCGCACGCCTCACCGAACACGAAGCATTCGAGCAGCGAGTTCGACGCGAGGCGGTTGGCGCCGTGCAAGCCGCTCTCGCTGCACTCGCCCGCCGCATAGAGGCCGGGCAGGTCGGTCCGCCCGTCGAGATCGACCACTACGCCGCCGCAGGTGTAATGCTGTGCGGGCACCACCGGGATCGGCTCCTTGGTCATGTCGATGCCGAGGCCGAGCAGCTTTTCGTGGATGTTGGGGAAGTGCTCGCGGATGAACGCCTCGCCCTTGTGGCTGATGTCGAGATGGACGTAGTCGAGCCCCAAGCGCTTGATCTCGTGATCGATCGCGCGCGCGACGACATCGCGCGGCGCAAGCTCGAGCCGCGGGTCGAAATCGGGCATGAAGCGATACCCCGTCTCGGGGATCAGCAGGTGTCCGCCCTCGCCGCGCACGGCCTCGGTGATCAGGAAATTCTTGACCTCGAGATTGTAGAGGCAGGTCGGGTGGAACTGCATCATCTCCATGTTCGAGACGCGGCAGCCCGCGCGCCATGCCATCGCGATGCCGTCGCCGGTCGCGCCGCGCGGCGCGGTCGAGAAGAGATAGGTGCGGCCGGCGCCCCCGGTTGCTAGGATCGTGGCGCGCGCGGTGTAGACCTCGACCCGCCCGGTCGCGCGGTTGACGGCGTAGACGCCCCACACGTGGCCCGCGCCCGAATAGCGCTCCTCATGCTTGCCCGTCGCGAGATCGATCGCGACCATGTCGGGGACGAGCGTGATGTTGGGATGGTCGGTCGCGGCGCGCTGCAGCGCTTCCTGCACCGCCCAGCCGGTCGCATCGGCGACATGGACGATGCGGCGATGGCTATGCCCGCCCTCGCGCGTCAGGTGGAGCGCGTTCCCCTCGGTCGCGAACGGCACACCCAATTCCTCGAGCCGCGCGATCGCGGCGGGTGCCTGCGTCACGACGAACTCGACCGTCGCGCGGTCGTTGAGCCCCGCGCCCGCGATCATCGTGTCCTCGATATGGCTCTCGAACGTGTCGCCTTCCTCGAGCACCGCGGCGATCCCGCCCTGCGCCCAGGCGGTCGACCCCTCGTTCATCGCGCCCTTGGCGAGCACGGTGACCTTGAAGCGGTCGGCGAGGTTGAGCGCGGCGGTGAGGCCCGCGGCACCCGAGCCGATGATGAGGACGTCGGAGGTTTTTGTCATCGTGCTCCCCTCCCTGGAAGGGAGGGGTTGGGGGTGGGTCGGTCTGGGGCGGGCGCTGGGTCACCACTCGGGCCGACCCACCCCCGGCCCCTCCCTTCCAGGGAGGGGAGGCGACTACGCATTCGAAGCCCTCGTTAGATTGAGGAACACGTCCTCGAGATCGGCCTCGCGAGTCGATACGTCCACAATCCCGTACCCATCGGCCTGCACCGCAGCGAGCACCTCGCCGGCATTCACCTTGTCCTTGGCATAGGTGATCGCGAGCGTGCGCGTCCCCTTGAGCTCGATCTTCTGGAAGCACACCGCGCTCGGCGGCACCGCGACGTCGCGGTCGACCGTCACCTCGACCAGTTTCTCAGTCGCCATCCCGACGAGCTCGCGCGTCGGCTTGTTGGCGATGAGCTTGCCGTGGTTGATGATCGCGATCCGGTCGCAGAGCTGCTCGGCTTCCTCGAGATAATGCGTCGTCAGCACGACCGTCACGCCCTGCGCGTTGAGCTGGCGGACATAGGCCCAGAGCTGCTGGCGCAGTTCGATGTCGACCCCCGCGGTCGGCTCGTCGAGCACGAGCACGGGCGGCGTGTGGACCATCGCCTTCGCCACCATCAGCCGCCGCTTCATCCCGCCCGACAGCGTGCGGGCATAGGCGTTCGCCTTATCCTCGAGATGCACCGCCTGGAGCAATTCCATCGAACGACGCTTCGCCTTGGGGACACCGTAGAGACCAGCCTGGATCTCGAGCGTCTCGATCGGCGTGAAGAACGGGTCGAACAGGATCTCCTGGTTGACGATCCCAATCGACGCCTTGGCGTTGCGCGGATGCTGGTCGGTGTCGAAGCCCCAGATCGTGGCATTGCCGCTGGTCTTGTTGACCAGCCCTGCGAGGATGTTGATCAGCGTCGACTTGCCCGCGCCGTTCGGCCCGAGCAGCCCGAAGATCTGGCCGCGGGGCACGTCGAACGAAACATCGTCGAGCGCGCGCTTGCCGCCTTTGTAGGTCTTGCACAGGTTCGCGATGGAGATGGCGGCCTCGGTCATGAGTCGGCTCTAGGCACGCGCGGCCCGCGCGCAAAGCGTAAAATCCCCCTCCCGCCTACGGGAGGGGTTAGGGGAGGGGCGTGCCGCAGGGGCCGCGCTTCGCGGCAAGGCCCTCCCCCAGCCCCTCCCGCAAGCGGGAGGGGAGCAAGAAGGAGCCCGTCCGGTAAGCCGCAGGGGACAAGGGGCGTTGAAGCGCAGCACCGACCTTGCTACACGCACGCCCATGATCGCACCGCCCGAAATTCTGCGCGTAACGCATGCCCGCAACATCTGTGACGGCGCGACCGACATTCCCGGTGGCGCAAGCCTCGGCCATCCGCGCGTTTTTCTCGAAATCGACGAGAGCGGCTATGTCGATTGCGGCTATTGCGACCGCCGCTTCGTGCTGATCGGCGGACCCGCCGACGGTGTCGATCCATCGACTTTGCACGATCACGGGGATGGCGCAGGGCTTTAACCTGCCTATATTCGTCGGATGACCAGTCCGACAGACCCCCGCGCGTTCTTGTATCATGATGGCCAGCTCGACCCGGCCGAAGCGCAAAGGCTCACCGCCGCCGCGCTCGGCAAGGCCGACGATGGCGAGCTTTACCTGCAATATCGCAAGTCCGAGGCGTTCGGCTTCGACGACGGTCGGCTGAAGACCGCGAGCTACGACACGCATTCGGGCTTTGGTCTGCGCGCCGTGTCGGGCGAGATGACCGCCTTTGCGCACGCCAACGAGCTCAGCGCCGCCGCGATCAAGCGCGCGAGCGAGACGATGGCGCTGATCGACCCGTCGAGCGCGCCCAAGGCCGGCCCGCCGCGCGCGACCAACCGCCACCTCTATACCGCGTCCGACCCGCTCGATCTGGTCCCCTTCGCCGACAAGGTGAACCTCTGCCAGACGATCGACGCCGCCGCGCGCGCGCGCGATCCGCGCGTCGCGCAGGTCTCGGTCTCGCTGTCGGGCAGCTGGAACGTCGTCGAGATCGTCCGCGCCGACGGTTTCATCGCCACCGACGTGCGGCCGCTCGTCCGCCTCAACGTCTCGATCGTGGTCGAGCAGAACGGCCGGCGCGAGACGGGGACGTTCGGGCTCGGCGGCCGCTATCTCTACGACGAGCTGATGGCCCCCGCGACCTGGAACCGCGCGATCGACGAGGCGCTGGCGCAAGCCGTCGTCAATCTCGACTCGGTCGCCGCCCCCGCCGGCGAGATGACCGTGCTGCTCGGGCCGGGCTGGCCCGGCATCCTGCTCCACGAGGCGATCGGCCACGGGCTTGAGGGCGATTTCAACCGCAAGGGCACCAGCGCCTTCTCGGGCCGGATCGGCGAGCGCGTCGCGGCGCCCGGCGTCACTGTGGTCGACGACGGCTCGATCGCCGACAAGCGTGGCTCGCTGTCGATCGACGACGAGGGCACGCCCACGCAGGAAAACGTGCTGATCGAGGACGGCATCCTGAAAGGCTATATCCAGGACCGGCTCAACGCCCGGTTGATGGGCGTCGCACCGACCGGCAACGGCCGCCGCGAATCCTTCGCGCACGCGCCGATGCCGCGGATGACCAACACCTTCATGCGCGGCGGCAAGGATGATCCGGCCGAGCTGCTCAGCCGCGTGAAGAACGGCATCTTCGCCAAGTCGTTCGGCGGCGGGCAGGTCGACATCGTCTCGGGCAAGTTCGTGTTCAGCTGCACCGAAGCGTACAAGATCGAGAACGGCCGCATCGGCGCGCCGATCAAGGGCGCAACACTGATCGGCGACGGCCCCTCCTGCCTCACTCGCGTCGAGGGAATCGGCAACGATTTCGCGCTCGACGAGGGCGTCGGCATGTGCGGCAAGGGCGGGCAAAGCGTTCCGGCCGGCGTCGGGCAGCCGACCTTGCTGGTCGCCGGGCTCACCGTCGGCGGGACCGCGATGTGATTCCAAAGCTGGAAGCGATCAAGCATCTCTTCCTGCATGAATGGGATCCCATCGGTGTTGTAGAATTTCCGGAAGCCGCCGACGAATATGATAGCTACGCGCTTCGGGTGTTCACTGCACTGCATAGCGGAGCGACAGAGCAAGATATCGCCGACTATCTGACCTGGCTGGAACTCGATCATATGGGGTTGTCCGTAAGTTCAGGACGCAGTGAAGCAATCGCGTGCAAGGTCATCGAAATTCACGCGAGCGTGCCAAGCGCTTAGGAGATTGCGGAATGGTCGGTAGTTGGCCCGAACTCGACTGGACCGCCTGGCGCGAAACCGCGATCGCGCTGCAACTCCGTACGCAGATCATCGGCAAGGTGCGGCTCGCGCTCACCCCGTGGCTCAACCATAGCTGGCACGTGCCGCTCTACGTCTCGGCGCGCGGGCTGACGACATCGGCGATTCCGCTCGGCGACCGGATCCTCGAGATCGAGTTCGACCTGCTCCACGATCGGCTCGTCTTCATGACCAGCGACGGACGCAGCCGCGGGATCGGACTCGGCCCGGGCAGCATCGCGCATTTCCACCAGAGCGTGATCACCTGCCTCACCGAGCTCGACGTACCCGCACAATTCGACGGCGTCCCCAGCGAAATGGCCGACGTCCCGCCCTTCGCCGAGGATACGGCCGAACGCCCGTACGATGCCGACGCCGTCCGTTCCTTCTGGCGCGCGCTGATCCAGGTCGCGCGCGTCTTCGGCGAATTCCGCACGGGCTTTCTCGGCAAGGCCTCGCCCGTCCACTTCTTCTGGGGCAGCTTCGATCTCGCCGCGACGCGCTTTTCGGGCCGTGCGGCACCGCGCCATCCCGGCGGTTTTCCCGGCCTGCCCGATGCGGTGACGTGCGAGGCCTATAGCCATGAGGAAGCCAGTGTCGGCTTCTGGCCGGGCAGCGACGCCTATCCGCATGCCGCCTTCTATGCCTATTCCTACCCCTCGCCCGCCGCTTATGCGCAGGCCCGAATCGAACCCGCCGAAGCGCGCTGGAACGCCGAGCTCGGCGAATTCCTGCTCGACTATGCCACGGTCCGCGCGGCCGCCGACCCGAGCGCCGCGCTGCTCGCTTTCTGCCAATCGACCTATGAGGCCGCTGCCGATCTCGCCGCCTGGGACCGCGACGCGCTCGAATGCCCGCTCGGTCGGCGCCGGATTCCCCGCATCGTCTGAAAGTGCTACGCGGCCGCCATGGAAATGTTCTCGGCCATTGGCGATCCGCACCGCGCCTTCATCGCAAATCAGCCCGTCTTCTTCGTCGCGACCGCTGCGGCGGGCGCGCGGGTCAACCTCAGCCCCAAGGGGATGGACAGCTTCCGCGTGCTCGGCCCCAATCGCGTCGCCTATCTCGATCTCGGCGGGTCGGGCAACGAGACGCAGGCGCATCTTGTCGCCGATGGCCGCATCACGATCATGTTCTGCGCGTTCGACAATCCCGCGTTGATCCTGCGGCTTTACGGCACGGGGAGCTTCATCGTTGCGGGGGAACCCGGCTTCGACGCGGTGGCAGCGCAGTTCCCGCGGCTCGCCGGAGCGCGGCAGGTGTTCGATATCACCGTCGATAGCGTCCAGACCAGCTGCGGCTGGGGCGTCCCGCGCATGACGCTCGATCGTGAACGCGACACGCTCGTCAAATTCCATGCGCAGCAGGATCCCGACGCGCGCCTCGCTGTGATTGCCCAGCGCACGCACAGCATCGATGGCTTGCCGGTGCGCGTCCAGACGATCCTGCCGGCGTTCGATCCGCCCGAAATGACCAACAGGCGATGAGTCTGGTCGAACTCGGCAAGTTTGCGCGCAACGAAGCCTATATCGTCGTCGGACGGCTCGAGTCCGAGGGCATCATGGCGCTCGCGCTCGACGGCAATGCCAGCATTACCGATGGCAGCCAGTTCTTCATTCCCGTCCGCGTGATGGTCGATGAAGAGGATGTGGATGCAGGCCGCAGGATTCTTGCCGAGTCTGCCTGATTCTTGGGCAGCAGTTCGCAACTGCACAAAAATTTACGAGTCGGTAAGCTTTGCGGACGCTTTTGTGCGCCCGTTGCCGGGCATGGCGCGTCTGGCACGCCCTTTGCAGGTTACTCCCCAGGACCAATAACAAATAGGGGGGTTCGCGCGTGAAGCTCGTCATTGCCATCATCAAACCCTTTAAGCTCGACGAGGTGCGCGAGGCGCTCACCGAGATCGGCGTCGCGGGAATGACCGTTACCGAAGTCAAGGGATTCGGCCGCCAGAAGGGCCAGACCGAAATCTATCGCGGCGCAGAATACAGCACCAACATGGTGCCCAAGATCAAGATCGAGGTCGTCTGCGGCTCCGACCTAGCTGGCAAGGTCGTCGAAGCGATTCAGGCCTCGGCCAACACCGGCGCGATCGGCGACGGCAAGATCTTCGTGCTCGATGTCGGACAGGCTGTCCGCATCCGCACCGGCGAAACCGACGAGACGGCCCTGTGAGCGCCGCGAACGACAGACACGCTGTGAGCGCCGCGAACGAGATGCAGGCTGTGAGCGCCGCGAACGAAACCACCCGCGCAAGCGGACTGAGGGGGGTAGCAATGAATCGATCGACCAAATTGGGTCTGGCAGGCCTCGCCGGCGCAGCGCTGCTGACGGCGCTCCCGGCCTGGGCACAGGCGCCCGCAGCGGCCGCCGCCAAGCCATTCGTGCCGACCGCGGCGATGGTCAACAAGGGTGACACCGCCTGGTTGCTGACCTCGTCGGTGCTCGTGCTGATGATGTCGGTGCCCGGCCTGGCCTTGTTCTACGGCGGTCTCGTCCGCACCAAGAACATGCTCTCGGTCCTCATGCAGGTCTTCATGATCGTCTGCATCGCGGCTTTGGTATGGGTCAGCTGGGGCTATTCGATGGCCTTTACCGGCGGATCGCAGTTCGTCGGCGGGTTCGGCAAGCTGTTCCTCAAGGGCGTCGATGCCAACTCGCTCGCCGCGACCTTCTCGAACAGCGTCTACATCCCCGAATATGCCTATATCTGCTTCCAGATGACCTTCGCGTGCATCACGCCCGCGCTGATCGTCGGGGCTTTTGCCGAGCGCGTGAAGTTCACCCCGCTGATGATCTTCATGGTGGCGTGGATGACGATCGTCTATTTCCCGATCGCGCACATGGTGTGGTATTGGGCGGGCCCGGACTTCCTCCCCAACGCGCCGACCGACTTCGGCTTCCTTTACGGCAAGGGCGCGCTCGATTTCGCCGGTGGCACCGTCGTCCACATCAATGCCGGTATCGCCGGGTTGGTCGGCTGCCTCGTGATCGGCAAGCGCGCGGGCTTCAACAAGGAGCCGATGCCGCCGCACTCGCTGACCATGACGATGATCGGCGCCAGCCTGCTGTGGGTCGGCTGGTTCGGCTTCAACGCCGGCTCGAACCTCGAATCGAACGGCCTGACCGCGCTGGCCTTCATCAACACCTTCGTCGCCACGGCTGCAGCCGGCGTGTCGTGGGCGGTGATCGACCAGATCAAGCACGGCAAGCCGTCGCTGCTCGGCGCGGTGACGGGTGCGGTCGCCGGCTTGGTCGCGATCACCCCGGCCTCGGGCTTCGCTTCGCCGATGACCTCGATCATCCTCGGTCTGCTCGTCTCGCCGCTCTGCTTCTTCTTCGTCACCACGGTGAAGAGCTGGGGCAAGTATGACGACTCGCTCGACGTGTTCGGCGTGCACTGCGTCGGCGGCATCTTCGGTGCGCTCGGCACCGGCATCGTCGCCGATCCCAAGCTCGGCGGCCAGGGCTGGGTCGATTACACCGCCGCGGTCGCCAAGCCCGGCGTGTACGACATGGCGACCCAGCTGTGGACGCAGGCCGAAGCGGTCGCGATCACCTTGGTCTGGTCGGGTGGCGTCTCGGCCGTCCTCTTCCTGATCCTGAAATACACCGTCGGCATCCGCCCCTCGGAAGAAGTCGAGCACGAAGGTCTCGACATCTCCGAACATGGCGAGCGCGCCTACAATTATTGACCAGATTAGGGGGCGGACCCCGAACGATCCGCCCCCTTCACGATGTTCCTCCTGCGGACGACCTAGGCCGGTGCGGCGACGCACCGGCCCTTTTTTATGTCTGCGGTGGTGGGGTCGTCATGTGGTGGGGAAGAGGCTCGCTCGCCGTGTCGCCGATGAAGCGCGCCCACACCCCACCCGGCCGCCAGATCGCGTCGAGCGCCGGGCGCGCCTGCGCCTCGTCCCAGCCGAGCCGTTCGCGCCGATAGCGATACAGAAAGGCCGAAACGCGCGCGTTGACTATGCAATGGACGTGCACCGGCCGCGTGCCGATCTCCTCGATCACCGCGCAGAAGCGCTCGAAATCCGCCGTGGTCGGCGCATCGAACGCGACCGGGATGTGGGTGTAGGCCATCCCCAGCGCCGCGACCGTGGCCGCTTCGTCGGGCAAGGCGCGTGGATGATCGTGCAAGGCAAGATTGATGACATCGCGAACGCCGAGCGCTGCGATCTGCGCGAGTTGTTCGCTGCTCGGCTGGCCAGATGTCGTCAAGTGATCGTCGAGGCGATACCAGTTCGGAATATCGACGGGGTCGCGCATTGGGCTCCTTTCGAGCAAGGGTGCCCAGGCGAGCGGCGGCCGCGTTCGCGCTCCACGGTGGTGCCCCACCTGCTTCGCCAGTCACGCGAACGCGCTTATCCTAATCGCGCGCGGAACTGCACTCAAGCCACCTCGTCGGGCGGAACTGCGGCCTTGTCGCGCGCCTTCTCGCGCAACCGCTGCGCGGCGAGCGCGGCGCCGAGCAGAAAGCCGCCCGGCACCAACACCACTGCCGCCGCCAGCCCGATCCGAGTCCAATCCTTGCGGTCCATGCCGCATCCCTATCCGATCAGCCGAGATCCGCCGCCACGAAATCGGCACAGCGTTCCCCGATCATGATCGACGGGGCATTGGTGTTGCCCGAGACGAGCTTGGGCATCACCGAGGCATCGGCGACGTATAGCCCCTCGACCCCGCGCACGCGCAGCCGCGGGTCGCACACTGCGGCATCGTCCGATCCCATCCGCGCGGTGCCGACCGGGTGATAGACGGTGTCGGCACGCGCGCGGATCAGGCGTTCGAGTGCGTCGTCGTCGCGCAGGTCGATCGGATAGCGGTCGCGGCCCTGATGGTCGCTCAGCGGCGGCGCCTCGAGGATGCGGTACATCGCGCGCACCCCGCGCATCATCGTCGCCATGTCGCGCGGATCGCTCAAGAAAGCCGGGTCGATCAGCGGCGCCGCGCGCGCATCGCCCGAGGCGAGCCGCACCGTGCCATGGCTTTCGGGGCGCAGCACGCAGACATGGCACGAATAGCCATGCCCCGGCACTTGGGTGCGGCCATGATCCTCGAGTGCCGCGACGACGAAATGGAGTTGCACGTCGGGCGCCGGCGCATCCGGATCGGTGGTGAGGAAGGCGCCCGCCTCGGCGAACGGCGTCGTCATCATCCCCTCGCGCTTGCGCAGCCACTGGAACAGCGCCCCCGCCATATCGAGCTTGCCCTTGAGCGAATTGCCGACGAAGCTTTTCCCCGGCGTCTCGAACGCCGCGACATAATCGATATGGTCCTGCAAATTGGCACCGACGGCGGGCCGATTGATCCGCACCGCGATGCCGTGTTCGTGGAGATGCGCGGCGGGCCCGATCCCCGACAGCATCAGGATCTGCGGCGTGCCGAACACCCCGGCGGCGAGCACGACGGCCTTGCGCGCGCGGATCACCTTGGCCTCGCCGCCTTGCAGATAGGCGACGCCCCAGGCGCGCCCGTCCTCGAACAGCACGCGTTCGACGGTGACGCCCGTCAGCACGTGCAGCGCCGGATTGGCCGGCGCGTCGCCAAGATAGGCCCGCGCCGAGGTCCAGCGCTCGCCGCCCTTCTGCGTCACCTGATAGAGCCCGATCCCCTCCTGCCGCGCGCCGTTGAAATCAGCGTTGCGCGGGATCTGCAGCGACGCACCGGCTTCGACGAAATCGAGGCTGCCCGGATTGGCGTGGTGCTGCTCGCTGACCCAGAGCGGGCCGTCGCCGCCATGATAGGCGTCGCCGCCGCGGACATTGTGCTCGCAGCGCTTGAACCACGGCAGCACGTCATCATACGACCAGCCGGGGCAGCCGAGCGCCGCCCAATTGTCGTAATCCCATTTGTTGCCGCGGATGTAGATCATCGCGTTGATCGCGCTCGACCCGCCGAGCCCCTTGCCGCGCGGCTGGTGCCCGCGCCTGCCGCCGAGCCCGGCTTGCGGGACGGTCTCGTAATTCCAATTGGTCTTGTCGGTCTGGAAGGCGAGGAAGGCGGGGATGCGCGTCCGGAGCCCCGTGTTGCGGCCGCCCGCCTCGAGCAAGGCGACCGAGAATTTACCCTCATCGCTCAGTCGCCCGGCCGCCGCCGCGCCGCCCGAACCGCCCCCGATGACCACGATATCGGCTTCTTCCACGCGCTCTCTCCTGCTCGCGGCGCTTTAGTGCGCCTTCGTATCGCTCGTGCGCCATCGCGCCTTGATCGTCTCGGACGTGTCGCGACTGCCGTCGTGGCTCCATCCCGGCGGCATCACCAGATAGCCGAATTTGGCACGAAGCCCAGGCGCCCGCCAGACGTCTTGCGCGATCCCGATCCACTCGTGGGACGCCGCCCATAACAGGTTGAACGAGCCAAGATTCTTGACGATCCCATAGCGTGGGCGGTCGTCGGCCCGCTCGGGCTCGAAGGTGCCGAACAGGCGGTCCCAGACGATGAACACGCCGGCATAATTGGTGTCGAGATAGCGCGGATTGGTCGCGTGGTGGACGCGGTGGTGCGACGGCGTATTCATCACCGCCTCGAACCAGCGCGGCATCCGGTCGATCGTCTCGGTGTGGATCCAGAACTGATAGATCAGGTTGAGCCCGGCGACGAACACCAGCATCGCCGGCGGAAAGCCGATCAGCAGCAGCGGCAGGCGGAAGAGGAAGCTGAGCGAGACGAAGCCGGTCCAGGTCTGCCGCAGCGCGGTCGACAGATTATAATGCTGGCTCGAATGGTGGATGACATGGCTCGCCCAGAACCAGCGGACGCGGTGGGCCGAGCGGTGGAAGACGTAATAGAACAGGTCGTCGAGGACGAAGGCCAGGACGAACCAATACCACGCATAGCCGATGTCGAAGAGGCGGAACTGCCACACCCATAGCGACAGCGCGAAGACCAGTCCGACCGTCAGCGCGCCGGCAACGGTGCTGCCAAGACCGAGCGCGAGCGACACGAGCGTGTCCTTCGGCTCATACCGCGTGCGATCCTTGACCCGCGCGACGATCATCTCGGCGAGGACGAGCGCGATAAAGCCGGGCACGGCGTAGTGGACGGGATCGGGCAGGTCCATTGCCACTGTTTACACCAGTGTCAGTGGGATCCGTAAAGGGGCAATGTCAGGCGTGCGATCTCGGACGGCCGATCAGTGATAGGTCGTCCCACGCGCGACCGTATCCTCAAGCGCGCGCACATCGGCTTCAAGCACGCCGAACAGCAGCACCGCACCGAACGGACGTTCGCCGCTCTCGACGCGAACGCCTTCGATCGCCTGGGTGAGCTGCAACGGCGCGATCAGCCGCCGTGCCGCGACCTTGGCGCCGTGGCGCTTGAGCAGGGCAATCGCCCCGTTGCCAGCGACGAGCGCGGCATTGCCATCGGTCCCGATCACTGCGCCATGCGCGACGAAGCCGGCGAGCATCTGCTCGGCGGTCTCGCGCGCTTGCGCGGCACTCGAGATGCGCGCCTCGCCGAGCCGCAGCCAGCGCGCGACGAGCGCGAGGCCGAGCACCCCGGCGACGCTCAGACCGATCTGGGTCCAATCCACCCTGCCGCGCTCACGCCGGCGTGGAAAGCGCGTCGAGCAGCGGGCGGAGGCCGGTGAGATCGTATCCGGCGGCGGCAGCCTTCGCCATCGCCGTATCAGGATGCACGCCGGCCTTGACCGCCGCGAGCGCCCATAGGTTGCACGAGCGCGTGCCCGAGCGGCAATACGCCAGCACTGGCCCCTTCGCTTCGGCGAGCACCGCCGCCATTGCGTCGATCTGCGGGTGCGAGAAGCCGGCATGCGTGACCGGGATCGCGGTGTAGGTCAGCCCTGCGGCCTCCGCCGCGGCCGCGATCTCGGCGCCGCTCGGCTGGCCCATGTCCTCGCCATCGGGGCGATTGTTGACGATTGCGGCGAAGCCGGAGGCGGCGAGCTCGCCCATCGCGTCGGGCGAGATTTGCGGGGCGACGGCGATGGTCGGGTCGATGGTGCGGAGCATGGTCATGGCGTCGCTTCTAGCTCGCACGGGCGTGTGGCGGAAGCGGCAGATTTTTTCGCGCAGAGGCGTGGAGGCGCAGAGCGAAGAAGAGATGGCCGTGCAAAAAGTCCTTCGCGCCTTCGCGCCTTCGCGTGAAAAATCAACGCTCAGAACCGCCGCAACACCCCGAGAAACGCATCTCCATAGGCTTCAAGCTTGCGCGCGCCGACGCCGGTGATGTGCCCCATCGCCGAAAGCGTCGAAGGCCGCGTCGTCGCCATCTCGCGCAGCACCGAATCGTGGAAGATCACATAAGGCGGTACGCTCGCTTCGAGCGCGAGTTCGCGGCGCTTGGCGCGCAGTGCCTCGAACAAGGGATCGCCGGTCGGGTTGGGTACGCTCCCCGCGCCGCCGCGCCGCCGCCGCTCGCGCTTGGGCGGGACGATCAGCGCGACCTGCTCGCCCTCCTTGAGGATCCCGCGCGCGCCGGGGCCGAATTCGAGCCCGCCGAAATCGTTCGCGCGCAGCGCATCGCGCAGCAGCAGCGCGCGCCCGACCGGCTTGATCAGCGCGGCCTCTTCGGGCGAGGACGCGATGCCGAACACGGCGAGCGCCTCATGCCCGTTCATCAGGCTGCGCTCGTTCGACTGTCCGATCAGGATCTGTTCGATATACCCCGCGCCAAAACTCTGGCCCGTGCGAAAGACCGCGGAGAGGAATTTCCTCGCCACCTCCGTCGCATCGACGGCGGCGGGCGGGTTGAGGCAATTGTCGCAATTGCCGCAATTCTCCGGCGACTCGTCGCCGAAATGCTTGAGCAGGATGCGTCGGCGGCACCCGGCGGTCTCGGCCAGCGCACCGAGCGCCGCGAGCCGCTGCCGCTCCCCCGGCTGGCGTGCGGGCTCGACCTCACCGATCCGCTGGCGCGCGCGGGCAAAGTCTTCGGCACCCCAGAACAGATGCGCCACCGCGGGATCACCGTCGCGCCCTGCGCGGCCTGTCTCCTGATAATAGCTCTCGATCGATTTCGGGAGCCCGGCGTGCGCCACGAAGCGGACGTCGGGCTTGTCGATCCCCATCCCGAACGCGACCGTCGCGCACATCACCATGTCTTCGCTCGCGACGAAATCGGCCTGGTTCTTGGCGCGGACATGCGGGTCGAGCCCGGCATGATACGCGCGCGTCGGCCGCCCGGTCTTGGCGAGCGCCTCAGCCATCTTCTCGGTGCCCGCGCGACTCTGCAGATAGACGATCCCCGCGCCCGGCGTCTCGGCGATCAGATCGGCGATCTGGCGCGTGGCATTGTCTTTCGGCGAGATGCGATACTGGATATTCGGCCGGTCGAACCCGGCGACGATCATCCCCTCGTGCGGGATGCCGAGCTGTTCGAGAATGTCCGCGCGGGTCACCGCGTCGGCGGTCGCGGTCAGCGCGAGCCGCGGCACATCGGGGAATGCGTCGAGCAGCGGTCGCAGCAGGCGGTAATCGGGGCGGAAATCATGCCCCCATTCGGACACGCAATGCGCCTCGTCGATCGCGAACAGCCCGAGCGGCGCGCGCGTGAGCAGGTCGCGAAACGCCCCGCTCGAAGCCCGCTCCGGCGCGACGTATAGCAGGTCGAGCTCGCCGCGGCGGAAGCGCGCGATCGTCTCGGCCTGGTCGGTATCGACCGAGGTCAGCGTCGCCGCGCGGATGCCGATCGCGGTGGCGGCGCGCAACTGATCATGCATCAGCGCGATCAGCGGCGAGACGACGACGCACGTCCCCTCGAGCACGACCGAAGGCAATTGGTAGCAGAGCGACTTGCCCGCGCCGGTCGGCATCACCGCCAGCGTCCGCTCGCCAGCGAGCACGCGCTCGACCACCGCCCCCTGCACGCCGCGAAACGCCGGGAAGCCGAAGGTCGATTGCAGGACGGGGAGGGGATCGATCATTTACGCGAAACCAAGAATAAGAAGGAGGGACTGATCGACACGCTGCATGTCGGCCTCGGACAAACGGCCGATCGCTCGGCCAAACTGCTGGTGATCCACGGTCACCAAAATGTCGACCGCGACGTCTGAAATCGCTTCAAGGCCATTCTGCGCGTCGGGCAAGATCCGCGGGCGGAGGTCGCGTGCCTCCCCCGTCGCCGTTTGGCACAATGCCACGAGACGATGCGGCGTATCGCCGAAAGCGTCGCTTTGCACGACCACGACCGGGCGAGGCTTGCTGCCATAGCCGCTTCCCGTCGCAGCACTCCAGATTTCACCCCGCTTCATGATCGAGCTTTAACGCTCGGTTTCGCGGTCGAGGCGTTCGAGCACGACGTCGGTCATCGCGCCAGCGAACGCCATCGCCTCGCGGTCGTCCTCGACACGCGCCCATAACCACTCGCGTGTCTTGCGGGCTTCCTCCTGAAACGCCGGCGTCGTGGTATCTGGCAACCAGAAAGTCTTCGGCCGCAGCCCCTGCGCGCGAAGCGCAGCACGCCGCTTGGCGACGCGTTCCGCGCTGGTCATCGGTCGCTCCATGCCCATGGCCACGCTCCTTCCATCGAGCGTTACATGTAACGCCGAACCCCGAAAATCACAAGATGTTTACCCCTTGTTCTTGCGTGCGGACGCGTTCCCGGTGCAAGCGGGCGCCTATGGAAACAGTCCGCGACAACAAGGCCGAGCAGGAATTCGAGCTAACCGTCGGCCGCCACCGCGCGGTCGCAGCGTATCAGATGGAGGGCGAGACGATCGTCTTCACCCACACGCTCGTGCCCAAGGCGGTGGCAGGGCACGGCGCCGCGACCAAGCTGGTCCGCGCCGCGCTCGACAGCGCGCGCGACCGTGGGCTGAAGGTCATCCCGCAATGCCCGTTCGTCGCCGCCTATATCGACAAGCATCCGGAATATCGCGACTTATTGTAAAGCAGTCGCGGTTTGGCCCCATTCTGCGACGACACCGGCGCTGAACAGCAACGGGGCGGCCGGCCATGATGATCCACCTTCGCACGCTCACGGCGTGTTCGCTCCTCGCGGTCGGCCTCGGCGCAGCGGCTCCCGATCCCGTCTATACGGTGCGTGACGACGGCGTCGTCGCGGCGAGCGTCGAGGGAGTGCCGGGGACGCTGCGCATCGATCCGGGCGCACCCGCGCTCCCGATCCTCGCGAAACCCTATGCGCTTCGGGCAGGCTTGAAGCCGGGCATGTTCGGCCTTCACTATAAGGTCGGCCCGAGCGGGGTGCGCGGCGTGACGGCTGTCACGCACCTCACCGTTGACGGCATGGCGATCCGGCGGCGGGTCGGCTGGTTCGACACGCCCTATGCGACCGGCGCCGATGGCGTGATCGGGCCCGGCGGATTGCCCGCGCCGATGGTGCGCTTCGAGCTCCATCCACCGCGCCCCGGCGAGCGGACGCTGGACTTGCCGCTGGTCGACGGCGGCGCGCTGATCGGCAACTGGGGCGGGCTGTTCGGCGAGATCCTCGTCGGCGGCGTGCCGATGAAGGTGCGGTTCGACCTGCACCACCGCCTGTCACTTGCCAGCGCCGGTGCGGCCCAGCGCATCGCGGCGGCACAGGGCGGCGCATTGACCGGCCCGGTCGATCAGGCCGAGATCGCCTTCGGCATCGCGCGGCCGGTCCGTCGCATGACGCTCGCCACGCCCTTTGCGATCGGCCCACTGGCACTGAATGCCCTGCACGTGCGCGTCTCGGACTATGGCAATGCGGCGACGATCCGTGATGCCGACGTGACCCCCGATCCCGACGAGATCATCGTGACGGGCAAGGCAAAGCGCGATCCCGCGCGCGACCGCCTGTCGATCGGCCGCGATGCGCTCGAGCACTGCTCGTCGATCACCTTCGACAAGCCCGCCAAGCGCATCCGGCTGAGCTGCCTCTGACTTATTCCGCCGCCACCGATTCCTCGGCGCGCTCCTGCGCCTGGCGGTTCCACATCTCGGCATAGAGCCCGTCCTTGCGCAGCAAGGCGGCGTGGCTCCCGCGCTCGACCACCTGCCCCGCCTCGAGCACGACGATCTCGTCTGCATGCACCACGGTCGACAGCCGGTGTGCGATGACGATCGTCGTGCGCCCGCGCTCGATCGCCTGGAGCGTGTCGAGGATCTCGCCCTCGGTGCGGCTGTCGAGCGCCGACGTCGCCTCGTCGAGGATCAGCACCGGCGGGTTCTTGAGCAAGGTCCGTGCGATCGCGACGCGCTGCTTCTCGCCGCCCGACAACTTCAACCCGCGCTCGCCGACGCGCGTGTCATAGCCCTGCGGCTGGCGCTCGATGAACCCCGCGATCGCCGCACCGCGCGCGGCATTCTCGATCTCGTCCTGCCCGGCGCCCTCTCGGCCATAGCCGATATTGTAGCCGATCGTGTCGTTGAACAGCACGGTGTCCTGCGGCACGATCCCGATTGCCGAGCGCAGCGACGCCTGCGTCACCTCGGCGATATCCTGCCCGTCGACGGTGATCCGCCCGCCGGTCAGATCGTAGAAGCGATACAGCAGCCGCGCGAGCGTGCTCTTGCCCGCGCCCGACGGCCCGACCACGGCGAGCGTCGTGCCCGCCGGGATATCGAGGTCGATCCCCTTGAGGATCGGCATGCCGGGATCATAGCCGAAGCGCACATCCTCGAAGCGAACATGCCCGCGTGAAACGTCGAGCGGCAGCGCGCCGGGCGCGTCGACCACTTCGGACGGCGTATCGATCAGGTCGAACATCGCGCCCATGTCGATCACGCCCTGGCGGATCGTGCGATAGACCATGCCGAGCAGGTCGAGCGGGCGGAACAGTTGCGACAGCAGGGTCGAGACGAACACCACGTCGCCCGCCGAGAATTGCCCGCGACCCCAGCCCCAGGCGACGAACGCCATCCCGCCGCCAAGCATCAGATTGGTGATCAGCGCCTGCCCGACGTTGAGCCAGGCGAGCGAGTTTTCGGACGTCACCGCGGCATTGGCATAGGCCGCCATCGCCGCGTCGTAGCGCTTGCCCTCGCGCTCCTCGGCGCCGAAATACTTCACCGTCTCGAAATTGAGCAGCGAATCGACCGCATGGCTGACAGCACCGGTGTCGAGATCGTTCATCCGCGTGCGCAGCGCGGCGCGCCAATCGGTCACCATCCGCGTGAACCAGATATAGGTCGCCACCATCACCACGGTCGCCGCAACCAGCCCCCAGCCGAAGCTCGAGCGGAAGATGTTGAGCACCAGCAACAGCTCGAGGATCGTCGGCGCGATGTTGAACAGCATGAAATAGAGCATCGTGTCGATGCTCTTGGTCCCACGCTCGACCACCTTGGTGACGGCACCCGTCCGCCGCTCGAGATGGAAGCGCAGCGACAATTGGTGGAGGTGGCGGAACACGCTCGCCGCAAGCCGCCGTGTCGCATCCTGCCCGACACGCTCGAACACCGCATTGCGCAGATTGTCGAACAACGTCGTCGAAAAGCGCGCGCCGGCATAGCCCGCGACGAGCGCGATCACGATCCACACCGCGCCGCGCTGCCCCTGCGCCATGCGATCGACCGCCCATTTCAGCGTATAGGCGCTGGCATAGACCTGGGTGACCTTCGAGGCGATGACGAGCAGCATCGCGCCGACGATCCGCGCCCGCAGGATCGGCGCGTCCTTTGGCCACAGATAGGGCAGGAAGCGCCGGAGCGTCGGAAGCATCGGCCGCTCGGGCGTGGTCGAGGATGTGGCGGTATCGGGGGGCATCGGGTTCCCATGTAGGCGCGGTCAAGCTCGATCGAAAGCGTCTCATGGAACAAGCAGGGCGGTTCGTCGTTTTTCCTTTTGAACGGAGACGGTTATGGACCCGCTTTTCTACGTCATGGCGATCATGGGTTGCGGCGACGGCAGCGCTTCGTGCCAGCAGGCGCGCGTCGAGCAGGTGCAATATCATTCGATCGGCGAATGCCAGCGCGCAATGCCCGCAGTGCTCGCCCGCAATAGCGATGTCGATTATCCCGTCGTGACCGCATCGTGCCGTGCAACGGGCGCGCGGATGGCGCAAACCACGGCACGCCTGAAACGCGGATGATCGCCATCGCGCGATAGACTGCTATGGTCCGCGCGACAGGGACACACCGTGCGGAAATTGAGTGCCATCTTTATCGGAAGTTTCGTATCGTTGGTGCTCGTCGCCGCGATCGAAAGCCTGAGCGCGACGCTCTATCCCGTATCCGGCGACATTGCCGCAGCCGATCGCGCGACGTTGCTGGCGATGATCCATGGTATCCCGCTCCCGGCAAAACTCATCATCGTGGCGGGTTGGCTGATCGCCCCATTTGCCGGTGTGTGGCTCTGCCTTCGCATCGGCGACTGGCCGATCGGTGGCTGGCTCGTCACGGCGATCTTCCTCGTCGCCGCGATTGTCGGCCAAGTGAATGTTCCTCATCCGCTGTGGATGGTGCTTTGTGCGGTGATCCTGCCGCTGCTCGGCGGATGGCTGGCGCAGCGCGTTCATCGCAAACCCTATCCGGGCGAGCCGTTGCTCGGATAGAAGCGCCGCGTCGGGCAGCGGGTTCAGACCTCGCGGTCGATCGTCCGATTGCCATCCTGCATCGGCAGCGCCCAGCGGATCTGTTCGCGCAGCAACGTCTCAAGCTCCTTTGCGCCGACGACGTGCGCGGTCGCGCGCTTGCGCAGCAAGGCGGCGAGCAGCGAAGCGCGGCTGTCGGGCGCCTGCGCGACGCGTCCGCGCGACAGGGCCTTGGCGAAGTGGACGGAGAGCGCGGTCATCGATGCAAGCCTTTATCCAGGCCGATAGCGTAAGCGTGCGGACGTGCAGGCGATCTCACCGAATGTGGTTAGCGCGGCCTTCGGTGTTGCGCGGGCGCGTCCAAAGCGCGCCATCGCGCGGGGCCGGTGGATATGCCTGCGCGCGTCTGCTGGCCGCGAAAAACGCCTTGCCGATCATGGCGAGCTTCGCCGCACTCGAGGTCGTCACGCGGTCATCCCACGCACGCGGTCCGAGCGAAGCGACACCGCGCGCAATCGCCCCATAGATGTCGGCGGCCGCGAGCACCGCCCAGGCCGAACGAAACGACAACGCGGGCGTGCCGCGGCGCGCGCTCGCCTCATAGCCCGCGGCCAAGTGCGCCAGCCGCACGCCGAGCAGGCCGAGCGGCGCGCGATTTTCGGGCGCCAGCAGCGTATCGGCGCGAAGGCCCATTTCGTCGAGCCAATCCTGCGGCAGGTAACACCGCCCGGCCCGTGCATCCTCGGCGATATCCCGCGCGATATTGGCGAGCTGGAAGGCGATCCCCAGGTCGCACGCGCGATCGAGCGTCGCCTCGTCGGTCGCCGCAACCCCCATCGCCAGGGCCATCATGCACCCGACCGCACCTGCGACATGGTAGCAATATTGGTAGAGATCGGCCTCGGTCCGCGGCCGCCAGCCTTCGGCATCGAGCGCGAACCCGGCGATCAGATCGCGCGCCAATGCCGGGGGCAGGGTGGTTTCGGCAGCAAAGATCCGCAGCGCATCGAAAGCCGGATCGCCGACCACACGGCCCGCCAGCGCGTACTCGGTCTTGGCCGAGATTTCCGCCAGCCGCGCCGGGCCATCGTCTACCCCGGTCATGTCATGGCCATGGTCCTGGCCGTCGGCGATATCGTCGCACGCGCGGCACCACGCGTAGAGCAGCCAGGCGCGCTCGCGCACCGGCCGGTCGAACAGCTTGCTCGCGGCGGCAAAGCTCTTCGATCCGCGCGCGATCGATTCCTGCGCGGTCGCGACGATCGCATCGCGCGTGGGGAGGGCGGGGGACGACACCGTTATGCGCGACTGCGGACGCGGGGGGGCGTCACAGGTCCTTCGCGCCGATCTTGGTGATCGTGACGATCGGCTCGTGCGCCGCCATCTGGTCGAGCAGGCCGTCGAGCGCGGTGTCGATCAGCAGGATCCCGTGATGCTGCGGCCGCAGGAAGCCGACCTCCCCCATGTGGCGATAGAAAGCGACGAGATGGTCGTAATAGCCCGCGATGTTGAGCAGCCCGACAGGCTTGGCATGATAGCCGATCTGCGCCCAGCTCAGCGCTTCCCACAATTCGTCCATCGTGCCGGTACCACCGGGCAGATTGACGAAGCCCTCGGACAGATCGGTGAACGCCTGTTTGCGCTGGTGCATCGTCTCGACGACGTGGAGCTCGGTGAGGCCACGATGCGCGACCTCGGCGGCGACGAGCGCCTGCGGGATGATCCCGATCACCTCGCCACCGGCTTCGAGCGCGCTATCGGCAACCGCGCCCATCAGCCCGAGCTTGCCGCCGCCATAGACGACACCGATGCCGCGTTCGGCGAGCGTGCGGCCGACCTGGCGCGCGCATTCGATATAGACGGGATCGGCCGGCGTGGCCGAACCGCAATAGATGGCGAGCCGCTTCATCACTGGCTCCCCTCCCTGGAAGGGAGGGGTTGGGGGTGGGTTGGCTGCCGGAGCAAGGTCACGCCCGACAACGGGCCGACCCACCCCCGGCCCCTCCCTTCCAGGGAGGGGAGATTGTGCAGTTTCATCGTTCGCCTTCCAGCATCAGGGTCGCGGTCGCCTTGGCACTTCCCACCACGCCGGGAATCCCCGCGCCCGGATGCGTGCCGGCACCGACGAAATAGAGGTTCGGGATATGATCGTCGCGATTGTGGACGCGGAACCACGCGCTCTGCGTCAGCAGCGGCTCGAGCGAGAAGGCGCTGCCGAGATGCGCGTTGAGATCTGCTGCGAAATCGTTCGGCGCATAATGGAATTTGGTGACGATCCGATCGTGGATGTCGGGGATCAGCCGCCGCCCGATCTCGTCGAGGATGCGCTTTTCAAGGATCGGCCCGATCTCGTCCCAATCGACCGGGAACTTGCCCATGTGCGGCACCGGCGCCAGCGCATAGAAGGTCGAATGCCCCTCGGGCGCCATCGACGGATCGGTGACGGTCGGGTGGTGGAGATAGAGCGAGAAATCCTCGGGCAGCACGCCGTGATCGTAAATGTCGCTGAGCAGCCCCTTGTAGCGCGGCCCGAACAGGATCGTGTGGTGCGGGATTCCCGGCCACGTGCCCGTGATCCCGAAATGCACGACGAACAGCGAGGGCGAATAGCGTTTGCGCGCGAGCGCCTTCTTGGTGCGCTGCGCACTCCGCGACGATTTGAGCAGATCACGATAGATGTGCATCACGTCGCCATTGCACGCGACCATGTCGGCATCCTGGTGCCAGCCGCTCGCGGTGGTGACCCCGGTCGCCCGGTCGCCGAGCGTGGCGATGTCGACCGCGGCATCGCCCAGTCGCAGCACGCCGCCGAGCCGCTCGAAATGCGTGACCATCCCGTCGATCAGCTTGCTCGTGCCGCCCATCGCGAACCACACACCGCCGTCTTTCTCCAGCTTGTGGATCAGCGCGTAGATCGCGCTCGTGTTCATCGGATTGCCGCCGACCAGCAGCGTGTGGAACGACAAAGCCTGGCGGAGGTGCTCGTCCTTCACGTAACTCGAAACGATCGAATAGACCGAGCACCACGCCTGATATTTGGCGAGCGCTGGCGCCGCCTTGATCATCGCCGCAAAGTCGAGGAACGCGACATGGCCGAGCTTGCGATAGCCCTCTTCGTACACGCCCGCGGCATATTCGAGGAACTTGGCATAGCCCGCGACATCGTCGGGGTTGAGCTTGGCGATCTCGGCGTTGAGCGCGGGCTCGTCGTTCGAATAATCGAACACCGTGCCGTCGGGCCAGTTGAGGCGGTAGAAGGGCGTGACGGGCGCGAGCGTGACGTCATCGGCCATGTCGCGCCCGGTCAGCGCCCACAATTCCTGCAGGCACGGCGGATCGGTGATCACGGTCGGGCCCGCATCGAACACGAAGCCGTCTTTCTCCCAGACGTAGGCGCGGCCTCCCGCCTTGTCGCGTGCCTCGAGCAGCGTCGTCTCGATCCCCGCCGATTGCAGCCGGATCGCGAGCGCCAGCCCGCCAAAGCCCGCACCGATCACGATCGCCGTCCGCGCCTGCGCGCGTACCGGGTGCGAACTCACGCCTTCACCCCACCCGGCAGCACGCCGATCGCGCGGAGTGCGCGGCTGATCGGCACTGGCGGCTTGCCGGTCAGGATCCGTGCCTTGTCCATCATCGTCGATCGTCCTGCGTAGAAGCGCCGCACCAGGCGCGGGTCGAGCCGGTAGAAGCGTTCGAGAATGCGATAGCGTTCCTCAGGCTCGGCCGCGCGGAACAGCATCTTGTCGAGCATACGGTAGAAGCCGCGGGCCTGCCATGTGCTTCGTGCGTGGTCATAGGTCAGGCTGTGCAGCGCCTCGCCCGAAAAATCGCGCGCGTCGGCGATCAAAGCGGCGAGCCGCACCGCATCGGGCAGCGAATAGCCCGTCGTCGGATGGAACAGCCCGGCGCGCATACCGGCCTTGGCGACCTTGTTGCCGCCCGATTGCCAATACGCCTCGAAATCGCCGCCCATCGTCACCGGCAAGACGCCCGATTCCTCGCGGATGATCGTATGCGACGCCCAGCCGTGCGCCGCGGCATAGGCTCGCACGCGATCGGCGATCGGGTCGGCGTTGCTGCCGCTGCCGGGCTGCGGCCGGTACAGATCGGGGGTGTCGCTGTAATAGGTGTCCTCGACGAACAGGCGCGTCGGCGAGAAGGGCAGCGTGTAGACGAAGCGATAGCCATCGATCTGCTCGACCGTCGCGTCCATCACGATCGGACGCGTGAGGCCGTGCGGCGTGTCGAGTTCGAATTCGATCCCGACGAATTTCTGCCAGCCGAGATCGAGCAGCCCCAGATCGCCGGGCCCGCGTGTGTCGATCACGCCCTTGGCCTCGAGCCGATCGCCATCGGCGAACACCACCGCGGTCGGGCCTGCGGCGAGCACCTTGCGCCCGGTCATCAGCGCGTGCGCCGGCAGTTCGGCGCGCAGCGTCGCGTCGAGCCGGGCGGATTCGATCGAATGATAGGCGCTGTCGAGCGTCCGGGCGTGCGCCGGGAAGGCGATGTCATACCCCTCCCAGCTATAGCTGACGAGCGGCGCGACGATCCAGCGATCGCCATCGCGAACATCGCTGGCGAAGAACGACCAGAGGTGGTTGCCGCCGAAATGATCCGACCGCTCGACGATCCGCACGTCGAGCCCGGGCCGCCGCTTGGTGAGCGCGAGCGCAATCAGCCCGCCGGCCAGCCCGCCACCGACGATGGCGATGTCGCAGGAGAGGGTCGCTGCCATGACCAAGGCGATAGCCGAAATGCCGCGCGGTGCAAACGCATCGGATCGATCGCACCGCGCGGGTACGGGGCGAATCTTCCTGACTTGCGCGCCGCTCTCGGTTAGACTGCGGAGATGCTCCTCGCGATCCTTGCTTCCGCGCTCGCCATGTCGCTGATCGTCGGCGTGCGCTACCTGATCGTGTCGGGCGCGTTCGCGGCGGCGACACGCGCGAAGCATCCCGGCCTCTATACCGGCCTATCGGTGCAAATGCGCCGCGAGGTCGCGTGGAGCCTCGCCTCGGCGCTGATCTACGGCGTGCCCGCCGGGATCGTCGCCTGGGGGTGGAAGACGCTCGGCTGGACGCAGATCTACGCCGACATCCACGCCTTTCCGTTATGGTATGCCCCGGTGTCGGTGCTGCTCTATCTGTTCGCGCATGATACGTGGTTCTATTGGACCCATCGCTGGATGCACCAGCCGCGCGTGTTCAAGCTCGCCCATGCGGTGCACCACGAAAGCCGCCCGCCGACCGCCTGGGCCGCGATGGCGTTCCATCCGATCGAGGCGATCACCGGCGCTGTGATAATTCCGCTACTGGTCTTCCTTATTCCCATCAATATCGGCTGCCTCGGCTTGGTCCTCGCGATCATGACGGTTATGGGGGTTACCAATCATATGGGGTGGGAGGTATTTCCCCGGTTCATGTGGAAGGGCCCAGTGGGAGCATGGCTGATCACGGCCAGCCACCACCAACGCCACCACGATCTCTATCGAGGAAATTATGGTCTCTATTTCCGTTTCTGGGATCGGCTCTGCGACACCGACAAGGGCGTCGGCGATTTTGTCAAAGCGCATGCGCAGGCTCGCCTGCGTCAGCGGCGCGGGAGCGGCGGTGTTGCTGGCGCTGCCGGGCGCGTTGGCGACGAGTGAGCTGTCGGTCGATCTCGTCAATCTGCGCTCGCACAAGGGTTCGGTCCGAATCTGCCTGACCGCCGATCCCGACAATTTCCCCGCCTGTATCGACGATGCGCAGGCCGTGACGCGCTCGATCCCCGCGACCGCCGCCAGTCTCAGCTTCGAAGGGCTGCCGCATGGCGATTATGCCGTCGCGGTGATCCATGACGAGAACAACAATCGCAAGCTCGATACCTTTGCCGGTATTCCGCGCGAAGGCTTTGGATTTTCGCGCAATCCCGCGGTGAGTTTTGGCCCGCCACGCTTCGCCGCAGCCCGTTTCACCTTGACGAGTGATGCAGATCGGCAACAGATCAAGATGCGTTATTTGTTGTGAGCTTTGCTATACGGACCCAAAGCGTTGCGCGGGCGTTACGGCCCCAAATCCTTAGCTTTCGGAGCTGCCCGTGATCGATCGTCGTCTTCTCGTTTCCGCCACTGCACTGCTGTTGGCGAGCGCAGCCCCCGCCTTTGCGCAAAGCGCACCCCCGGCGCCCGCCGACAACGATCAGATCGCCGCCGAATTCAACAAGGATTCTGTAACGGTTGCCGTCGCCGGCGCCTATCTCCCCGATTATGATGGCTCGAACGACTATCGCTTCGTGCCCGCGCCCGCCGCGATCGGCTCGGTCAAGGGCTTCAACTTCTCGGTCATCGGCAACCGCGCCAGCGTCGACCTGATCCCGAACCGTCCGGGCCAGTCGATCGATCTGCAGTTCGGCCCCGTCGGCGTGATCAATTTCGACCGCTCGAGCCTCAAGAACATCGACGACGTCCGCGTCCGCGCGCTCGGCAAGCGCAGCACCACGCTCGAACTCGGCGGCTATGTCGGGATCGGCAAGACCGGCGTCATCACCAGCCCGTACGACAGGGTGTCGGTCTCGGTCAGCTATCGCAAGGGCGTGACCGGCGCGCATAACAGCGGGATCTGGCAGCCGAGCTTCACCTATCTGACGCCGCTCAGCCGCAAGGCCGCGGTCGGCATCCTCGCATCCGCACAGCATGTCGGGCAGGGTTATGCCGATACCTATTTCAGCATCACGCCGACGCAGAGCCTGGCCAGCGGCCTGCCGACCTATGCCGCGCGCTCGGGCTGGAAGAACTATTCGCTCGGCGGCTTTGCTACTTACTCGCTGACCGGCAATCTGCTGCACGGCGTCAAGGTCATCGCCGGCGGTACCTATTCGCGCTCACTGGGTGATTTCTCGTACAGCCCGATCGTGCGCATCGCGGGCTCGCCCAACCAGTGGCTCGGCGCGGTCGGGCTTGCTTACACCTTCTAAGCCCCTCTCGATTCAGCCGATATTCAGAATCCGTCGTGGAGCGCCTTTTGCAGCCCCGCGGCGGATCCTTTTGCAGCCCCGCGGCGGATTTTGTCTTTTCCGCCTGCCGTCGTTATTGTCCGACGTGCCGCCTATTCCGGCCTTGCGCCGTCGCGCGCGAGGTGCCACGCCAGCGGCGCAATCTAGCGTTTCAAGCAAGAGGGTTCGCCCCAATGAACGACACCGAAGACCAGCTGATCGAGCGCCTCGAAGCCCGCTCCGATCGTCGGAACGAACGCCGTGAATTCTTCCGCACCGCGCTCGGCGCTGGCGCGGTCGCTGCGGTCGGCGCCGCCGCCGTCGCGGTCGGGACCAGCGCGTCGGCGCAGGCGACCGCGGAAACCGACATCCTCAACTTCGCGCTCAACCTCGAATATCTCGAGGCGCAATTCTATTCCTACGCCGTGTTCGGCACGGGCCTGGCCAACAGCCAGCTGACTCCCGGCAGCGCCAGCACGACGACGCAAGGCGCGGTCACCGGTGGTCGCCAGGTCAGCTTCAGCGACCCGCTCGTCGCGCAATATGCGCGCGAGATCGCCGGCGATGAAACACAGCATGTCGCCTTCCTGCGCAGCCAGCTCGGCACCGTCGCGGTCGCACAGCCCGCGATAGACATCGGCAGCACTGCAACCAGCGCCTTTACGGTCGCCGCACGCGCCGCCGGTCTCGCGACGAATGCGAGCGGTGCGGTCGACAATGTCAACGGCACCTTCGATCCCTACGCCAACGACCAGAATTTCCTGCTCGCCGCCTTCCTGTTCGAAGATGTCGGTGTGACGGCGTATAAGGGCGCGGCGTCGCTGCTGACGACCAAGACCTATATCGATGCGGCCGCCGGCATCCTCGCCGCCGAGGCGTATCACGCCTCGATCATCCGCACCGTGCTCTACAGCAAGGGCCTGGCGACGCCGTCGCTGCGCACCTCGGCCGGCGCGATCTCGGATGTGCGCGACAAGCTCGACGGGACCTCGGACGACGATCAGGGCATCGCCTCGGCGGTGGTGGCAGGCAGCCAGCTCGCCGCGCTCAATGGGCTGACGGCATCGAACATCGTGCCGACCGGGCTCGATGGCATCGCCTATGGCCGCAGCACCGCGAACGTCCTCAACATCGTCTATCTCAACAGCCTGGCGGTGGCGAAGGGCGGCTTCTTCCCGAACGGGCTCAATGGCTCGATCGTGACCAGCGCCGCGAACTGATCCGTCCACATCTTCAAGCTTGCCCGAACGGGAGTTCCCCCAGTGATCGATAGCGACATCCTCTTGCAGGTTCTCGACGCCGGCGAACGCCGCCGCGCCGAACGCCGTAATTTCCTGCGCAGCGCGGGCGTGGCCTCGCTCGCCGTCGGCGGCGCCTCGCTGCTATCGGCTTGCGGCGGTGGGTCTTCCGGCACCGATGCCGGCTCGACCGATACCAGCACGCCGACGCCGAGCCCGAGCTCGACCAGCACGCTGCAGGACCAAGACACGCTCAATTTTGCGCTCAACCTCGAATATCTCGAAGCGCAGTTCTACAGCTATGCCGTCACCGGCGCTGGCCTGCCCAACGTGTTGATCGCGAAGGGCGATGGCAACCAGACCGTCCAGGGCACCGTGACGGGCGGCCGCAAGGTCAGCTTCACCGATCCGATCGTCCAGCAATATGCGATCGAGATCGCCGCCGACGAAGTCGCGCATGTCGCCTTCCTGCGCTCGGCACTCGGCGCTGCGGCGGTCGCGATGCCTTCGATCAACATCGATGGCGGCGCCAACGGTGCTTTCTCGGCCGCCGCGCGCGCCGCGGGGATCGCGACCACCAACGGGGTGGTCGATAGCGTCAACGGCACCTTCGACCCCTATGCCAGCGACGAGAATTTCCTGCTCGGCGCGTTCATCTTCGAAGATGTCGGCGTGACCGCGTACAAGGGCGCAGCGCAGACGATCAACACGACGCTGCTGCTCGATGCGGCCGCGGGCATCCTCGCGACCGAGGCGTATCATGCCGGCCTGATCCGCACCGTGCTCTATTCGAAGGGCCTCACCACGCCGAGCCTGCGCGTCAACGCCGGCCTGATCAGCAATGCGCGCGACAGCCTCGATGGTTCGGCCGATATCGATCAGGGGATCACCGGCGATTCGGTCACCTCGAACCTCGTGCCGGTCGATGCCAACGGGCTCGTCTATGGCCGTACGGCGGGCCAGGTGCTCAACGTCGTCTATCTCAACAAGAATGCCGTGGTCGGCGGGGGCTTCTTCCCCAACGGCCTCAACGGCAACATCCGCACCAGCGCCGCAAACTAGTTGCGCGCGGCGCGCGAGCGCTTAGACTGACGCCATTCCCCGGGGGGCTGCTGATCGGCGGCTGAGAGGGGGGCACGAGCCCCCGACCCGCATCAACCTGATCCCGTTAATACGGGCGTAGGGAGGGAGCGGTGTCCATCGGGAAACCGTCTTTGCTCCGTGCGATATTGGAGCGACGACGATGGCCGACCTTCCCGCCCGTACTGAAATCGGTGTGACCACTGGCCCGATCCGGGGCTCGCGCAAAATCCACGTTCCATCGGCGGCGATTCCCGGTCCGGGTGTCGCAATGCGCGAGATCCTGCTCGAGCCGTCGTGCGGCGAGCCGCCATTGCGGGTCTACGATACATCGGGGCCCTACACCGACCCCAAGGCGCGGATCGACATCAATGTCGGCCTGCCGACGCTGCGGCGCGACTGGATCCTCGCGCGCGGCGACGTCGAGGACTATGCCGCGCGGGAAATTCGACCGGAAGACAATGGCTTGACGGGGCCGGACCGGTCGGCGGGCGTGCCGCAATATCCGGGTGTCGTGAAGCGTCCGCTGCGGGCACGCGCCGGCGCCAATGTCAGCCAGATGCACTATGCGCGGCGCGGCATCATCACGCCCGAAATGGAATATGTCGCGATCCGTGAGAATCTCGGACGCGCCGCGGCAAAGGAAGCGCTGATCCGCGACGGCCAGGATTTCGGCGCATCGATCCCCGATTACGTCACGCCCGAGTTCGTCCGCGATGAAATCGCGCGGGGGCGGGCGATCATCCCCAACAACATCAACCATCCCGAATCCGAACCGATGGCGATCGGCCGCAATTTCCTCGTCAAGATCAACGCCAATATCGGCAACAGCGCGGTCGCGAGCAACGTCGCCGCCGAGGTCGACAAGATGGTCTGGTCGATCCGCTGGGGTGCCGACACGGTGATGGACCTGTCCACCGGCCGCAACATCCACGACACGCGCGAATGGATCCTGCGCAATTCGCCCGTGCCGATCGGCACCGTGCCGATCTACCAGGCGCTCGAAAAGGTCGGCGGGGTGGCTGAGGACCTCACCTGGGACATCTTCCGCGATACCCTCATCGAACAGGCCGAGCAGGGCGTCGATTACTTCACGATCCATGCCGGCGTGCGTCTCGCCTACATCCCGATGACCGCCAAGCGCGTCACCGGGATCGTCTCGCGCGGCGGGTCGATCATGGCGAAATGGTGCCTCGCGCATCACAAGGAGAGCTTCCTCTACGAACGCTTCGACGAGATTACCGAGATCATGAAGGCGTATGACATCGCGTACTCGCTCGGCGACGGTCTGCGCCCCGGCTCGATCGCCGACGCGAACGACGAGGCGCAGTTCAGCGAGCTTTACACGCTCGGCGAACTCACCCACCGCGCGTGGAAGAGCGACGTCCAGGTGATGATCGAAGGCCCCGGCCATGTACCGATGCACAAGATCAAGGAGAATATGGAAAAGCAGCTCGAAGTGTGCGGCGAGGCGCCGTTCTACACCTTGGGGCCGCTCACCACCGATATCGCACCCGGCTATGACCATATCACCAGCGGCATCGGTGCCGCGATGATCGGTTGGTATGGCACCGCGATGCTCTGCTACGTCACGCCCAAGGAACATCTCGGGCTGCCCGACCGCGACGACGTCAAGGTCGGCGTGGTAACCTACAAGCTCGCCGCACACGCTGCCGATCTCGCCAAGGGTCATCCTGCCGCCAAGATGCGCGACGATGCGGTCGGCCGCGCGCGCTTCGAATTCCGCTGGCGCGACCAGTTCAACCTGTCGCTCGATCCCGACACCGCCGAACTCTATCACGACGAAACGCTCCCCGCCGAGGGGGCGAAGACGGCGCATTTCTGTTCGATGTGCGGTCCCAAATTCTGCTCGATGAAGATCACGCAGGAAGTGCGCGATTTCGCCGCCAAGCAGAACCAGTCGGCGGACGGCTTTCTCGCCGCGGCGACGCCGGTCGATACGGCCGATGCCGAGCGCGCGGTATTCGCGCGGGGTGCTCAGGCAGAGGCGGGGATGGCCGAGATGAGCGCTGCGTTCAAAGCGAAGGGCAGCGAGCTCTATCTGCCCGCTGCGGAATAGCCCGCAAGACCGGCGGATGCTCCAGGGCGTCCGCCGGATGACGCGCCGCTAGATCCGCTCGCCGGTCAGCCGCTGACAGACCATGTCGAGCTGATCGAGTGTCGAATAGGATAGCGTCAGCGTGCCGCCCTTCGCACTGTGCGCCACCCGCACCGACAGGCCGAGCAGATCCGCCAGCTGATGCTCGAGCGCCGCGAGATCGGGATCACGGCCCTCCGTGTCGCGCTGGCCACGCGGTGCAGGCTTGGCGGCGCGTGCCATGCGCTCGGTATCGCGCACCGACAGCCCGCGCGCCACGACCTGGTCCGCCAGCGTCTCGACGTCCGGCGCGCCGATCAGCGCCCTCGCATGCCCCATCGTCAGCGCGCCATTGACGACACGTTCCTGAACCGGCTTGGGCAGCTCGAGCAGACGCAGCAGATTGGCGATATGGCTACGCGATTTGTTGACCAGCTTGCCGAGCGCCTCCTGGGTATGCCCGAAATCCTCGATCAGGCGATGATAGGCTTCGGCCTCTTCGATCGCGTTGAGATCCTGCCGCTGGATATTCTCCACCAACGCGACCTCGAGCGTCTCGGTATCGTCGAAGGCGCGGACGATGACGGGCACTTCGTGCAGCCGCGCACGCTGTGCAGCACGCCAGCGGCGCTCGCCGGCGACGATCTGATAGCCGGTGCCGTGCGGCCGCACGACGATCGGTTGGAGCACGCCGCGCAACGCGATCGACTGCGCCAGCTCCTCGAGCGCCGCTTCGTCGAAATGACGGCGCGGCTGGCCCGGGTGCGGGGTCAGCGATCCGACCGGGAGGGAACGCACGCCGGGGGAGGCATTTTCCTTGCCCTCGCCAACGGGCTCCTCGCGCGCGAGGTCCCCCATCAGGGCATTGAGACCACGGCCCAAGCCCGACCGGGGCTTAGGGCGCGAGACTGGAGGAATCGTCGAGTCGGTCATGCGGCCCTTGCCGGTTGCGGAGTATCGAGAGCGGGCAAGCGCGCGATCAGCTCGCGGGCGAGGGCGATATACGCTTCGGAGCCAGGGCAGCGATAATCGTAGATCAGCGCCGGCAAGCCATGGCTCGGCGCTTCGGACAGGCGGACGTTGCGCGGGATCACGGTGTCGAAGACTACCCGGCCGAGCACGGCACGCACATCGTTCGAGACCTGATCGGTAAGCCGGTTGCGGCGGTCGTGCATCGTCAGCGCGACGCCCATGATCGCCAGCGCCGGGTTGAACCGCTCGCGGATCCGCTCGACGGTGCTGAGCAACTGGCTAAGCCCCTCAAGCGCGAAGAATTCGCACTGCAGCGGAACGAGCAGCGAGTTCGACGCGACCATCGCATTAAGGGTGAGCAAACCGAGCGATGGGGGACAATCAATCAGCACCACATCCCAGCGATGATCCGACCGCGCGAGCGCACGCGACAAGCGGTGGGTGCGCTCCTCATATTCCACCAGTTCGATCTCGGCACCCGACAGATCAACCGTCGCCGGGACGATATCAAGCTTGGGGACGCAGGTCGGAATTGCGGCGACCTCGATCGAGGTTTCGCCGAGCAGGATATCGTAGGTCGAATGATGCCGGTCCGCCCGCGCGATGCCAAGCCCGGTCGAACAATTGCCTTGCGGATCGAGATCGAGCAGCAGCACGCGCAATCCGGTCGCAGCGAGTGCGGTGCCGAGGTTGATAGCGGTCGTCGTCTTTCCGACCCCGCCTTTTTGGTTCGCGACGGCAATCACGTTCATCGGCGTGTGACCCTTGATGCGAGAACGATCAGCGAGTCGGGATCGGTAATGCTGTGTTCCACGTGAAACACCCCGTCCCAGACCTGCTGCGCAGCGGCGATATCCGCCAGCGCCGACCGCCCTTTTGGCAGAATCCAGCACGTTGCGGAAGACGCACACTTCGCGCCCCATGCAAAAAGACTGTCCAAAGATGCAACGGCACGCGCCGAAATAATTCCGGCTTCGACCGTAACGTCCTCGATCCGCGCGGCTTTGACCGTGACGCGATCGCCCATGCCCATCGCATCTGCCGCATCCGATAGGAAGTCGGCGCGCCGTCGGCGAGGCTCTACGAGCCAGACGGGGCGCTCGGTAAGCGCAGCGACAACCAGCCCGGGAAAACCCGCCCCGCTTCCGATATCGAGCCAGAGCCGATCATCCTGTGGTGCAAGTCGCACGAGCTGCGCGGAATCGACGATATGGCGCGTCCACATCGCCTCGAGCGTCGATGGTGCGACAAGGTTCTGTCGGGTGCTTTCGGCGCGAACGATGTCGATCAGCTGGTGCATCGCCGTCACCGCGAGGGCACCGAAGCTATGCTCGACCCAGTCGCGCGCTTCGTCCTCGGTCACGCCGCCTTCTTCCGAATTTGCAGCAGGATCGCGGTCAGCGCCGCCGGCGTTATGCCACGGATCCGCCCAGCGGCTGCCAGCGTGGCAGGCCGGGCCGTTTCGAGGCGCTCGATCATCTCGCTCGACAGGCCAGGAACGCTCGCGAACCGCAAGGCATCGGGCACCACGATCGCGTCATGCGATCGCATCGCCGCGACTTCCGATTCCTGACGCGCGAGATAGGGAGCGTATCGCGCATCCTCAGCGGCTTCGGCAAGCAGGTCCGGGGCGATCCGATCGATCAGATCGGGCGCGACCATCTCGAGCGAAACCCCCGCGACACGAAGCCAAGCCGCGCCGGTACGCCGTTCGGGATCGCCTGCAATCGTTGCGCCGCGCGCAACTACCTGCTCGCTCGGCACGGTCTCGTCGAGGGCCCGTTCGATTTCCGCACGGCGCTCCATCCGCTCGGCAAGTCGCTCGGTGCGCGCTGTGGACAGGCACCCGATCTCGGCCGCGATCGGGCTCAGCCGCGTCTCCGCGTTATCGGCGCGGAGGCGTAGGCGATATTCCGCGCGAGCTGTCAGCATTCGATAGGGCTCGGTAATACCCTGCAGGACGAGATCATCGATCATCACGCCGAGATAGGAGGACGCACGATCAAGCACGACATCCGGCAAGTCGAGCGCGCACGCGGCGGCGTTGAGTCCGGCCAGCAGACCCTGGCCGGCCGCCTCTTCATACCCGGTCGTTCCGTTGATCTGCCCGCAACAAAACAGGCCTTCGAGCGCCCGGACTTCGAGCGTCGCCGATAAAGCGCGCGGATCGATATGGTCATATTCGACCGCGTAGCCCGGCGTCAGCATCGTCGCGGCTTCGAGCCCTGGGATCGAGCGGAGCATCGCCGCCTGGATATCGACGGGCAGCGAGGTCGAGATGCCGTTGGGATAGATCGTCGCGTCGTCGAGACCTTCGGGTTCGAGGAAGATCTGATGGCCATCGCGATCGCCGAAGCGGTGGATCTTGTCTTCGATCGACGGGCAATAGCGCGGTCCAGCACCAGCGATCGCACCGCCGAACAGCGGCGAGCGATCGAGCCCGGTCCGGATGATATCGTGTGTCTGCGGGGTCGTCCGCGTGATCGCGCAATGCAGCTGGGGCAGGGGGCGGTGCCCTGACATGGGCGACATCGTCCACGGCTCGGCATCGCTCTCCTGCTGCGCCAGTTGCGCCCAGTCGATCGTACGGCCGTCGAGCCGCGGCGGCGTACCCGTCTTGAGCCGCGCCATCGGCAGGTTCGCGGCGCGGAGTTGCTGGGCGAGCAACGAGGCGCCAGCCTCGCCGACGCGTCCGCCCTCCGACCGCTCTTCGCCGCAGAACATCCGCCCGCCGAGAAAGGTGCCGGTCGCGAGGACAACCGCGCGGGCGTGGAGCACGGTGTCGTCGGCGAGACGGACCCCGGCGATGCGTCCGCTCGAGCTCAGGTGGAGGGCCGCCACTTCGCCATCGACGATCTCGAGATTGGCCTGTCGCGCGAGCATCGCCTGGATCGCGGCCGCGTACCGCCGGCGATCCGCCTGAACGCGCGGCCCCTGGACGGCTGGCCCCTTGCTGCGGTTGAGCATCCGATAATGAATCCCGGCCGCGTCGGTCGCGCGTGCCATCAAGCCATCGAAGGCATCGACTTCGCGAACGAGGTGCCCCTTGCCGAGCCCCCCGATCGCGGGATTGCACGACATGGCGCCGACTTTAGTTCGATCGAAAGTTATGAGCGCGGTTCTTGCGCCACGGCGGGCCGCCGCGGCGGCCGCCTCGGTGCCGGCGTGTCCGCCACCCACTATGACGACGTCAAAATTCTTCATGTGCTCGCGCTAAATGGCTGTGTGCGATCTGTCAAAGTCGGGTGTTCCACGTGGAACGTCATTTCCCAATGCAGAAGCGCGAGAAGATCGCATCGAGAATATCCTCGGTGCCGGTCCGCCCTGTTACCGCATCGAGCGTGCGAATGGCGCAGCGCACTTCCTCGGCGACGATCAGCAAATCTCTCTGGCCGGCCATGGTGAGGTGTTGGTGACTTGCTCGAACGAGCGAGCGCTGGCGATCGTTCGTGGCGATCGCATCCGCAACGGGCAACAGTGCCGACGCGCGCAGCGCAAGCAAATCCCACAGCGCGGTGATCCCACGATCGGTCTCTGCAGAAACGACGAGCTGCGTGAATGCCGGTGGGGTCGAGCGGTCAGGAAGGTCCGCTCGCGCATGGATCGCGATATGGCTGGGATCCGAAGGTGGGGTATCGCCGAGCCAGAGCACAATGTCCGCGGAGTCCATCGCAGCGGCGGCGCGCGCTACGCCGATCTCCTCGACAATATCGTTCGGCGTATCGGTCAGGCCTGCCGTGTCGGTGAGCAGATAGGCGATCCCATCGCGCGTCACCGCGGCCTCGATCCTGTCACGCGTCGTCCCGGAGAGCGGCGACACGATTGCGACATCGCGCCCGGTCAGCACGTTGAGCAAGGTCGACTTGCCGCTATTGGGCGGGCCCGCGATCACGACGCGCACGCCGTCATGCAACTGCTCGACCGGCGGCGCCGCGAGCAACGCTGCCATCGCTTCCGCGATGATCGCAACGTCAGCGGTAATCGCATCCATTGCTTCGTCGGGAACATCGTCCTCGTCGGAGAAATCGAGCTGGGCTTCGATCCGCGCGGCGACGCCGACCAGGCGATCCGACCAAGCTTCGACGATCGTCCGCAGCCCCCCTTCGGCCATCCGCAATGCCGCGCGCCGCTGCGTCTCGGTCTGGGCGTTGAGCAGATCGCCGAGCCCCTCGGCGGCGGTGAGATCGATCACCCCGTTGGTCAGTGCGCGCCGCGTGAATTCACCAGGCTCGGCCGCGCGCAGCCCCGGCTGGGCCGCCAGCACGTCACTTACCGCCGAAACCACCGCACGCCCGCCATGCAGGTGGAATTCGACGAGATCCTCACCCGTCGCGGTGCGTGGCGCCGGGAAGGTCAGAACGAGCGCCCGGTCGAGCAGTCGTGCATCCGCGGGATCGCGTAACGCCCGCACGCCCGCACGCCGTGGCGACGGCAAGCTTCCCGCGAGGTCGGCAGCAACCTGAAACGCTGCCGGTCCGCTGATCCGCAGGATCGCGATCGCCGCGGGTGGGGGGCCGCTCGAACAGGCGTAGATCGTGTGGTCGCTCACGCTTATTTCGCGGCGCGCTCGAACATCGTGCGCCACAGCCCCATGCTCGCATCGCTGACGGGCGCCCAGCTGCGCATCATGTTCTCGATCAGATCGGGGGACACCACGCCGTCCATCGAATCGGTCATCATCGACAAGTATTTCTGGTGAATGGGGGTAAGATCGGGAAGCCCCATGAACGCGCGCGCCTCTTGCGGGGTGCAGTCGATCTCGACGTTGATCTTCATTACGGCGTCTCCGCTTGAGCCGGCACAAGCGCGGCTGCATAGTCTCACCATGTATGCGCGCGATATGGCACGGATCGCAACGCCCGTCGGGCTGATCACGATTAGCGGCGACGCGCATCGGCTTGATGCGATCACGATCGGCGGGGAGGGCGATGAGCAGCCGGGCAGCGGTGCGCCGGTTCGTGCCGCGGTGGAACAGCTGCGCGCATGGTTCGCCGGCGTGCGGACGACCTTCGAACTTCCGCTGGCGCCTGCGCTATCCGTGCGTGGCGAGGCGTTACGAACCGCGATGGTCACGATTTCCTATGGGGATACGCTGAGCTACGGGGCGCTCGCCAAGATCGCCGGATCGAGCGCACGCGCGATCGGCCAGGCGTGCGCGCGCAATCCGTTCCCGATCGTGGTGCCGTGTCACCGCGTGCTCAACGCCGCGGGAACCCTGGGAGCCTATTCGGCGGGGGAGGGGCCTGCGACCAAACAATGGTTGCTCGATTTCGAGCGGCGCGGGCGACCGCATCTGCTGCTGTAGGTGCGCGGGGCGGGCATGGGCAAAGCCCATGCCGTCGGTCGGGAGCCAGGGCTCCCGCCGGCCGAGCCGGTGCGAGTCCGGCGGCAGCATGCCGCCGGCCGCAGGCTATTGATTCATGCTGTCGAAGAAATCTTCGTTGGTCTTCGAATTCTTCATCTTGTCGAGCAGGAACTCCATCGAGTCGATCGTGCCCATCTGCATGAGGATGCGGCGCAGCACCCACATCTTCGACAGCTTGCTCTGATCGACCAGCAGCTCTTCCTTGCGCGTGCCCGACTTGCCGACGTCGAGCGCCGGGAAGATGCGCTTGTCGGCAACCTTGCGGTCGAGCACGATTTCCGAGTTACCCGTGCCCTTGAATTCCTCGAAGATCACTTCGTCCATGCGGCTGCCGGTATCGATCAGCGCGGTCGCGATGATCGACAGCGAACCGCCTTCCTCGATGTTGCGTGCCGCACCGAAGAAGCGCTTCGGGCGCTGCAACGCGTTGGCGTCGACACCGCCGGTCAGCACCTTGCCCGACGACGGCACGACGGTGTTGTAGGCACGGCCGAGACGCGTGATCGAGTCGAGCAGGATCACGACGTCCTTCTTGTGCTCGACCAGGCGCTTGGCCTTTTCGATCACCATCTCAGCGACTTGCACGTGGCGCGTCGCGGGCTCGTCGAAGGTCGAGCTGACCACCTCGCCCTTGACCGAGCGCTGCATGTCGGTGACTTCCTCGGGGCGCTCGTCGATCAGCAGGACGATCAGGAACACTTCGGGGTGGTTGTCGGTGATCGCCTTGGCGATGTTCTGCAGCATCACCGTCTTGCCGACGCGCGGCGGCGCGACGATCAGCGTGCGCTGGCCCTTGCCCTGCGGCGAGATGATGTCGATCACGCGCGCGCTCTTGTCCTTGACCGTCGGGTCGGCGGGATCGAGCGTCAGCTTCTGCTCGGGATAGAGCGGGGTGAGGTTGTCGAAATTGACGCGATGCCGGACGGCGTCGGGATTGTCGAAATTGACCGCCGTCAGCTTGGTCAGCGCGAAATAGCGTTCGCCATCCTTCGGCCCGCGGATCTCGCCCTCGACCGTGTCACCGGTGCGCAGGCCGAACTTACGGACCTGGTTGGGCGAGATGTAGATATCGTCGGGGCCGGCCAGATAGTTCGCCTCGGGCGACCGCAGGAAGCCGAAGCCGTCGGGCAGCACTTCGATCGTGCCGAGCCCCATGATCTCCTCGCCCTCTTCGGCCTGGACCTTGAGGATCGCGAACATCAGATCCTGCTTGCGCAGCGTCGATGCGCTCTCGATGCCGAGCTCCTCGGCCATCGCGACCAGTTCGGCCGGCTTTTTGTTCTTGAGGTCTTTGAGATGCATGGAGGGCGTCCGGGGCATAAGAATGCGAGGGGGGAGCTTCGGTCGGCGAACAGCTACGCGACGATGCTGGAGGAAGGATGCCGCAACCGAACGGGTGGACCCGCCGCATCGCGACACGGGTTTCGAGATACGATCCGGCGAGGGGCGCGTCAAGGGACCGCGTCGACGGCCGAGGGCTCCCCCCGACCGCCGCCGCATAGTCTAGGAGAAGACACGGCTCAGAACGGCTGGACGATCGCCAGGATCACGATGAAGGTCACCAGCACTGCGGGCACTTCGTTGATCAGCCGCAGCTGCCGCCCCGTCAGCGTCGGCCGGCCCGCGGCGAGCTTCTTGGCATAGCCGACCGCCCAGCCATGATAGCCGCTGAGGATCACCACCAGCAGCAGCTTGAGATGCAGCCAGCCGAGCCCACTGCCGCCCGAGAACAGCCCGCGATTGGCGCCGAGCGTCAGGCCGAGCACCCACACCATGACCATTGCGGGCGTCAGGATGATGTTGCGGATCTTGCCCTCGCGCTCGACCCACTGGGCCGCTTCGGGCGATCCGATCGGCGCCTCCTGATGATACACCAGATAGCGCGGCAGCATGAACAGCCCCGCCATCCAGAAGATCACGAAGATCAGATGCGCCGCCTTGACCCAAGGGTAGGCGTTGCCGAGCATTCCGATCATCGCGCGCTCCGGACGAAATCGAGCAGTTGCTCGACATGGGGGATGGGGGTGTCCTGCAGGATGCCGTGGCCGAGATTGAAGATGTGCGGGCGGTCGGCAAATGCGCGCAGGATCCGCGTGGCGGCCTGTTCCATCGACGCGCCCCCGGCGATCAGCACGAGCGGGTCGAGATTGCCCTGCACCGGTAAATCCGCTGGCAGGGTCGCGGCGGCCCATTCGGGGTCGATCGTCTCGTCGAGCCCGAGCGCATCGACGCCGGTTTCGCGCGCATAGGCCGGAAGCTTCTCGCCGGCACCCTTGGGAAAGCCGATGATCGGCACGCCGGGATGGCGCGCGCGGAGCGCCGTGACGATCGCTGCGTTGGGGGCGATCACCCAGCGTTCGAATTGCGCGGGGCTCAGACTGCCCGACCAGCTGTCGAACAGCTGTACCGCCTCGACCCCAGCCTCGATCTGCCGCGACAGATATTCGACGGTGCAATCGGCGATCGCGGTGATGATCTCGCCGAACGCCGCCGGGTCGCCATACGCGAAACGCCGCGTCTCGCCCTGGTCCTTGCTGCCATGTCCCGCGACCATATAGGTGGCGACGGTCCACGGGCTCCCGGCAAAGCCGAGAAAGGTGGTCTGTGGCGGGAGTTGCGCTGCGACCAGGCGGACTGTCGCATACACCGGATCGAGCCGCTCAGGCGCCGCCTGGAGGCTCTCCAGCGCATGATCGACAAGCGGAGGTGTCAGTGCCGGTCCTTCGCCCACACCGAAGCTCAGCCCCTGTCCCAGCGCCGAGGGGACCATCAGGATGTCCGAGAAGAGGATCGCACCGTCGAAGCCGAAGCGCCGGATCGGCTGGATCGTCACCTCGGCCGCCGCTTCGCTGTCGTTGACCAAAGCGAGGAACCCGCCCTTCTCGGCACGGAGCGCGCGATACTCGGGAAGATACCGTCCAGCCTGGCGCATCAGCCAGATCGGCGAGGTGAATGCACGCTCACCCTTGAGCGTGGCGAGCAACGGCTTGTTTTGTGTCAGCACGATCGGTCTTTCCTCACCCTACTTCTATAAGAATCTAGAATCTTAAAAGGTTGAAGTGGTTGTTGGCACGTTGATAGCGGGGCTTATGCCGCCATCCCCAAAATGCCAACAGATTGACGTCGCCGGATCGACGCGCACGCCTTGAGTCGGCGCGGTCATCCCCATTATCCACAGGCTGTGGGGGGAACCCAGGGGTGTTTGCGCGATTGTGGATAGCGGATGGGTTATGCACCGCGGTCGCCCGACTTTGCGGGAGGGCAAAGTTGCGCTAGCGCTTGCCCGCATGTTGTCCACAGTTTCGCCCCGCACCGCTCGTTGATGCGCCTGCATCTCCATCTCCTGTCGGATTCGACCGGCGAAACGCTCGAGAACATCGCCAAGGCTGCGCTCGCGCAATATGACGATGTCGAGACGATCCGCCATTTCTGGCCGATGGTGCGGACCGAGGCGCATCTCGAGCGGATTCTCCAGGAAATCTCGCAGAATCCGGGGCTGGTGCTGTTCACGCTGGTCAATAGCGAGACGCGCCGCACGCTCGAATCGCGCTGCCGCACGCTGGGCTTGCCCGCGGTTGCGCCGCTCGATGCGGTGACCGGCGCGCTGTCGGGGCTGCTCGGCCAGGCCGCCAAGGCGCGCCCCGGGCGGCAGCACGTGCTCGACGCCGCCTATTTTGCGCGCGTCGATGCGATCCAGTTCACCATCGCGCATGATGACGGCATTCTCGCCGAGGATTGGGAAGAGGCCGATATCCTGCTTGCCGGCGTGTCGCGCTCGTCGAAGACGCCGACCTCGATCTATCTCGCCAATCGCGGGTTCAAGACGGCGAACATCCCGATCGTCGTCGAAAGCCCGCCGCCGGAAAGCCTCTTCACGCTCAAAAACCCGATCATCGTCGGCCTGACGACGAGCGCCGACCGGCTGATCCAGGTCCGCCGCAACCGCCTGCTGTCGCTCAACGAGATGACCACCACCGCCTATGTCGATCAGGAATCGGTCACGCGTGAGGTCGCCTATGCACGGCGGATGTTCGCAGACAATGGCTGGCCGGTGATCGACGTCACGCGACGGTCGATCGAGGAGACCGCGGCCGCGATCATCGCGCTTGTCGGCGAGCGTCGTGGCGACATGAGTGGCGAGCCATGACGCTGGTGCTCGCCTCGCAAAGCGCCTCGCGGCGCGCAATGCTGACCGCCGCCGGCGTCCCGTTCGTCGCGGTCTCGGCGGGCGTCGACGAGGAGTCGGCGAAGGCGGCGCTGCTCGGCGAAGGGCTCGCGGCGCGCGACATGGCCGACGCCTTGGCCGAGCTCAAGGCGATCAAGGTGTCGTCGGGCGACGGCCAGGCGCTCGTGCTGGGCAGCGACTCGATCGTCGCGCTCGAGGATGGGTCGATGCTCGACAAACCGCGCGATCGCGCCGAGGCCGCGGCGCATCTGCGGCGCCTGTCGGGCAAGCGCCACGAACTGATCAGCGCTGCGGTGATCGCCGAGGGCGGGCGCCCGGTATGGCGGGTCGTCGACCGCGCGAAGATGCATGTGCGACCGCTGTCAGAGGCCTTTATCGAGACCTATCTCGATCTCGAATGGCCCGCCATTGCCGGCTGCGTCGGCTGTTATCGGATCGAGGGACCCGGCGCGCAGCTGTTCAGCCGGATCGAGGGAAGCCATTTCACCGTGCTCGGTCTGCCCCTGCTGCCGGTGATCGATTATCTGCGGGTGCGGGGAGTGATGCCGTCATGATGCTGGCCGAGGTGATCGGGGATCCGATCGCGCATTCCAAGTCGGCGCTGATCCACGGCTTCTGGATCGAGCGCCTCTCGCTCGACGCGGAATATCAGCTGTGCGAGGTCAAGCCCGACGGGCTCGGCGCCTATATCGCCGCGCGCACGGCCGATCCCGCCTGGCGCGGGTGCAACGTCACGATTCCGCACAAGCTCGCGATCTTCGATCATGTCGCCGATCCCGGCGGTGTCCGCGCCACGATCGGCGCGGCCAACACGGTGTTCCGTGGCGAGGATGGCGCGCTGATCCTGACCAACACCGATGCCGCGGGATTCTATGCGCCGATCAACCAGCTTGACCTCACCGGCGCGCCGGTCGTGGTGGTCGGGGCAGGGGGCGCGGCGCGTGCGGTGCTGTTCGCGCTCGCCCGGCTCGGCGTCGGTCCGGTGACGATTCTCAACCGCAACGTGCTCAAGGCGGCCGCCTTGCTGTCGTCGTTCGGGTTGAAGGGCAAGGCGCTGCCGCTCGACGCGACGCTGCCGCCCGCCGCGTTGCTGGTCAATGCGAGCGCGCTCGGCATGGTCGGGCAACCGCCGCTCGCGCTCGATCTGACGCCATTGCCCCAGGATGCGGTGGTCTATGATGTCGTTTATGCACCGCTCGAGACGGCGCTGCTCGCGGCCGCGCGCGAACGCGAGCTCGATACCGTCGATGGGCTCGACATGCTGATCGGCCAGGCGGCGCTCGCGTTCGAATTGTTCTTCGGCGTCGCCCCGCCTCGCGACGAAGCGAGCGACGACGAGCTCCGCGCGCTGTTGACCGCATGACGCCCGCGCGGCCGATCACGCTCGGCCTGACGGGCTCGATCGGGATGGGCAAATCGACCGTCGCGGCGATGTTTGCAGAGGCTGGCGTGCCGGTGTTCGATGCCGATGCCGCGGTCCATGTATTGCAAGGTCCGGGCGGGCGTGTCGTTTCGGCGATCGAGGCCGCCTTTCCCGGCGCCACCGGGCCGAACGGCGTCGATCGCGCTATGCTCGGCGCGCGCGTCCTGGGCGATCGGGCGGCGCTCGCGCGGCTCGAGGCGATCGTCCATCCCGCGGTCGGCGAGGAACGCGCCGCCTTCCTCGCGCGGCACGCGACGGCGCCAATCGTGCTGTTCGACGTGCCGCTGCTGTTCGAGACCGGCGGCGAGTCGCGAGTCGATCGCGTCGTCGTCGTATCGGCGCCGCCCGCGATACAGCATGCGCGCGTGCTCGCGCGGCCGGGCATGACCCCCGCCAAACTCGACGCGATTCTCGCCAGGCAATTGCCGGACGCGGAAAAAGTCGCGCGTGCCGACTATGTCGTGCCGACCGGCGGGTCGTTGGATGCGACGCGCCGTGCGGTCGCATCCATCATCGCTTGCCTCGAAGGGCGCGAGACCCCACTATCATAGTCTTATGCGCGAGATCGTTTTCGACACCGAGACTACAGGCTTCAGCTTCGCCGATGGCGATCGCATGGTCGAGATCGGCTGTCTCGAGATGGTCAACAAGGTCGAGACCGGGCGTACCTTCCACGCCTATTTTCACCCCGAGCGCACGATGCCGGCCGAGGCGCAGCGCGTCCACGGGCTGAGCGACGCGTTCCTCGCCGACAAGCCGCTGTTCGTGCAACGGGTCGAGGATCTGCTCGATTTCATCGGCGACAGCCCGCTCGTCGCGCACAATGCGAGCTTCGATTTCGGCTTTCTCAACGGCGAACTGCAACGCTGCGGCCGCGCGACCGTCGGGTTGAACCGCATGGTCGATACCGTCGCGATGGCGCGGATGCGGCACCCCGGCGCGAAGCACAGCCTCGATGCCTTGTGCAACCGCTACGGCATCGATCGCAGCCATCGCACCGTCCACGGCGCGCTGCTCGACGCGCAATTGCTGTCGCAAGTCTATGTCGAGCTGACCGGTGGCCGCCAGATCGGGCTCGGCCTGGTCAGCGACGTCGTCGCGGACACCGCGCCAAGCACCCTGATCGTCGCAACCGTCGTCCGCCCGCCGCGCGTCTTCGCGGTCGCCGAGGCGGATCGGGCGCGTCACACCGCCTTTCTCAAGACTGTGGTCAACCCGTTATGGGGGAGCGATCCGGCCATGGCGTGAGCTGAGTTTGGGGGGTCGAGGCGCCCGACAGGTGTCATCTACCGCCGGTGATCGTCATAGCGACGCTGGCCTTTGTAAGGAGAATGCTCATGGATATTCGGGTTTCCGGCCATCAGGTCGAAACGGGCGAGGCGCTCAGGACCCATGTCGACGAGCGACTCCAGGGCATCGCCACCAAATATTTCGCGCGCGCCATCTCGGCCCAAGTCACTTTCGGCAAGGGCCCGCACGACAATCGCTTCACCGCCGACATCGTCGCGCATGTCATGCAGGGGTTGATCCTCAAGGCGCATGGCGATGCCGCCGACGCGCATCTCGCCTTCGATGCCGCCGCCGCCAAGATCGAGAAGCAGCTGCGGCGCTACATGCGCCGGCTCAAGGATCGCAACGCCGGCGTGGCGAGCGCTGCGGCCGCACAGGCGGCGGATGCCGATAATGCCGGCTATACGCTGTTCCAAGAAAGCACCTCCGAAGAGGAAGTCGAGGACTTCCCGCTGATCGTCGCCGAAACGCGGGTCGACGTGCCCGATGCCTCGGTCTCCGATGCGGTGATGATGCTCGATCTGCGCAACACCGCGGCCTTGCTGTTCCGCAACAGCGTCTCGGGCACCTACAACATGGTGTATCGCCGCGGCGACGGGACGATCGGGTGGGTCGAGCCGCAACGCGGATCCTGATCTGATGCCGCGAACGGCGGAGGCGAGGCCCGAGGGTCGCGCTTTCGCCGCTCGCCAATCGGCGCTATGGGCTCGCGCACGGCATCCGCTCTGGGCGGGCTCAAGGACTGTCATGACCGATCTGCACGATATCCTCGCGCCCGACGCCGTGCTTGAGCGCGTCAGCGCCGGCACGCGTAAGGCGCTGTTTCAACAGCTCGCCGCCGCAGCCGCGAGCGTCTATGGCGTCGATGCGGCCGCCGTCGCGGAGGTGGTCGCGGCGCGCGAGAAGCTCGGCTCGACCGGCTTTGGCGGCGGCGTGGCGACGCCGCACGGCAAGCTGCGTGGGCTCGACCGGGTGCGCGGCGTGTTCGCGCGTCTGGCCCAGCCGATCGACTTCGACTCGGTCGACGATATGCCGGTCGATATCGTCTTCCTGCTGCTGTCGCCGCCCGATGCGGGCGCGACGCATCTCAAGGCGCTCGCGCTCGTCTCGCGCGCGTTGCGCGATCAGGCGTTTGTCGCGAAGCTGCGCGGCGCCGGGTCGCGCGATGCGCTCGTTGCCCTGCTCATCGCCGATCAGGCGCGCGATGCCGCATAACGACCGCGTTGTCCCGGCGGGCGAGCAGGCGCATTTCCGCGCGCTCGAATCGCTCTATGCCGCGGCGCCGATCAATCGGCTGTTCGAATCGACGCTCGAGATTCCCGAGGCGGGGCTGGCGCGGATCCACTTCAACATCGACGAACGCTTCTTCCATGCCGGCGGTGCGGCGCACGGCACGAGCTATTTCAAGATGCTCGACGATGCCGCTTTCTACGCCGCGAACAGTTTGGTTACCGACCGTTTCCTGCTGACCACCGCGTTTAACCTGTTGCTGACCAAGCCGCTGCGCGCTGGCCCGGTGATCGCCGAAGGGCGCTGGGTCTCGGGGCATCGCCGGGTGTTCGTCGCCGAGGCTCGGCTGATCGACGCGGCGGGCGATGAAGCGGCGCGGGGAACGGGAACGTTCATGCGCTCGCAGATCGCGCTTGCCGGCTTGCCCGGTTATCGCTCGGCGTGACCGACACGCTCGCTATGGGAATCCTCGTTTCGGCGCTGCTGAAACGCGTCAACGATGCCGGCGGGATGGCGATGGTGCGGGCCAAGGGCGACGCGGATTCGGGCGGTATCCTCTTGATCTTGCAGGATAGAAACACGCCGACGCGGTTTGTCGAACGGGCGCTTGGCCCAACCGGGAAGCCCGCTTTGATCGCGAGCGGACCGGTGGACGTGGCCAATTCGGCCGAATGCGATGACTATTGGCGCCGACGCCGTGCGCGCGACCCCGATCTGTGGGTGATCGAACTGGACATCGCATCGGCAGAACGATTCGCCGCAGAAACAATCCTCGGCGATTGACCGCAGGCGGTCGCGCGGAGATACGCACAGCTCTTAGTCAGGGCGTTGTGTCGTGCCGGGTGCGATCCGGAATGATTACGCAGTCGGGGGGCTGTCCGGTGGGGCGACATATGTCGACCCTATCCGCGCACCAACCGCATTTTAGTCGTTTTCATGTCGTTTTCGAATCGCGTCGCATCCATCGTGACGCTGACCTTTACCGTCGCTGCTCTCATCGGCTTCGGAACGCCTGGCTTCGCCCAGGAAATCAATCGTGCTATCAACGTGCCTACCGCACTTTCGGTTCCGCAGACGCCGCACATGATGCCGGCGATCGCAACCCCCCAGTCGACCGATCCCGTAACCACCACGGCGCCCGAGTCCCCCGAGTCCGATGCCGAGCAGGACGGCGATACCGTCGCTTATGGTACGCTCGACGCAGCGGTGGCGGCACAGCCTGGCCCCGACGCGATGAACGACGAGCTTCAGTGCATGGCCGGCGCGATCTATTTCGAAGCCAAGGGCGAACCGCTGAGCGGACAGCTCGCCGTCGCCGAAGTGATCCTCAACCGTTCGAAGTCGGGCCGCTTTCCCAAGGGCGTGTGCTCGGTCGTGACCCAGCCGGGTCAATTCTCCTTCGTGCGCGGCGGGCATGTCCCCGATATCGCGCCGAACAAGCAGTATCGCACCGCCGTCGCCGTTGCGCGCGTCGCGCTAGCCGATGCGTGGGACAGCCCCGCATCGGACGCGATGTATTTCCATGCGCGCCGTTCGGCGCCGGGCTGGCATCGCGTCCAGGTCGCAGCGATCGGCAACCATCTTTTCTATCGCTGAGCGACACGCGTCCTCTTGGACGCGTTCGTGAAATGTTCTAGGATCGGGAGATGCTACGCACCCCCGATCCTATCACGGCGTCCGACAACGCTTGCGCCGATTTTCCCGGCTCGCCGTTATGCGCAGCCGATGTCGCGCGCGGGACGACACGGATGTTGCTGCGTCACGATCTGATCGCAATGGCCGAAGTGCCGCTCGACGGGAACCGCCGTGCCGACCTGATGGCGATCGATGCGCGCGGCCAGATCGTTATCGTCGAAATCAAGGTCTCGCGCGCGGATCTGCTCGGCGACGGAAAGTGGACCGACTATCTCGGCTGCTGCGACCGGTATTATTGGGCCGTTCCCGCGGGCTTCGACGCTTCGCCGCTCGACGGCGCGGCGTTCCTGCCCGAGCGTACCGGCATCATCGTCGCCGATCGCTATGACGCGGCGGTCATCCGCGATGCGCATACCGAGCCGCTTTCCGCGGCAACCCGCAAGCGCGTCACATTGGCGTTCGGGCGGCGGGCAGGGCGCAGGCTGATCGCACTGACCGATCCCGAGGCGCAGATCATTCTCTAATTAGCGGCGCGAGTGTTCCACGTGGAGCAGTGTCAGAGCTTCGGCCCCGACACCGCCTTGCGCACCTTTTTCGGGTTCGCCTCGATCATCTGCGCGATGCTCGGCGAGCGCTTGTCCTGCGTGGCGTAATCGCGCGCGGAGAAGCCCTGGAGATGGTCGGCCTGATCGGGATCGGCGCCAAGATCGAGCAGATCGCGCACCAGGGACTGATCACGGCGCTGCACCGCAATGATCAGAGGCGTTTCGCCACTGGCATTGGCGAGATTGACGTTACCGCCGCTCCTGGCGAGCGCATCGACCATTTCCTTCCGTCCGAGCCGGGTCGCCAGCAACATCGCGGTTTCGCCCTTGTCGTCGCGCAGATTGGCGTCGGCGCCCTTGGACAAAAGATACGAGACATAGGCCATGTCGCCGCGCCGCACGACGATATGCAGCGCGCCTTCGCCATTGGTCCGGTCGCGCGTGTTGATCATCGTGACGCCGGGCTTCTCGAGCGCCGCGATCACCTCGTCATTCTTGGCATCCTTGACCGACTGGAGAAACTTGTACCCAGGCGACTGGCCGATCTGTGCGGTCACGGGCGCGGGAACGAGCGCCAGTGCGCTGGTCGCGAGCAGGGTGAGGGCGAGCGATGCGGTACGAAGAGTCATCGAGAAGATCCTGGCTGGGTCGAACGACACGATCGGGAAGAAGCTCAAAAGCTTGCGTGAATCGACCTAACAGATCATGGCTGGCGGCGCCATGAACCAGATTGCCCGCACGCTGGGTGCGCTGCTGCTGACCGTATCCGCGGCCGGTTGCAGCGGGTCAGCTCCACCGACTCGCGCACCGCTTGACGGCGTGAGGATCGGCGGTCCATTCCGCCTGATTGACCAGGATGGAAAGCCGCGCACTGACCGCGATTTCGCGGGCCGCTATCGCATCATGTATTTCGGCTACACCTTCTGCCCCGATGTCTGCCCAACCGATCTGCAGACGATCGGCGCAGGCCTTCGTCTGTTCGAAGCGCAGGATGCCAAGCGCGCGGCGGAGGTCGTGCCGATCTTCGTCACCGTCGATCCGAAGCGCGATACGTCGACGGTCCTCAAAGCCTATACCGCGGCCTTCCATCCACGCATGATCGGCCTGACTGGTTCGCCCGAAGCGATCGCCGCGGCCGCCAAAGCGTACGGGGTTACCGCCGATGTCGAGAAACCGAATGCCGAAGGCGGCTATCTCGTCGCCCACAGCCGTTTCGCGATCCTGATGGACCCGGCGGGCAAGCCCGTCGTTTTGCTTCCAGCAGACAAGACCCCGCGCGATGTCGCGGCCGAGCTCGAGCGGTGGGTGAAATGAGCGGCAAATTCTGGGAAGAACCGATCGACACGCTCGATCGCGGCCAATGGGAAGCGCTGTGCGACGGCTGCGGCAAATGCTGCGTCCACAAGCTCGAGGATGAGGAGACGGGCGAACTGCTCCCGACCAACGTCTCGTGCCGCCTGCTCGACCGCGCGACTGCGCAATGCTCGAACTACAAGCATCGCCACGCTTATGTCAGCGAGTGCGTCCGGCTCAGCCGCGCCAATGTCCGGACGATCGACTGGCTGCCGGCGACCTGCGCCTATCGGCTCCGTGCCGCGGACGAGCCACTGTACGAGTGGCATTATCTCGTCTCGGGCGACCGCGAGTCGGTGCACCGGGCGGGACAATCGGTGCGCGGCTGGACGATCTCCGAAGACGATGCCGGCGAGCTTGAATATCATCTGGTCGACCGGGAATTGTGACCGCGGCGATCGAGGTCGTTCGCAACGCGCGCGCGCGCCGCGCGCGGCTGTCGGTCGATAGCGCGACCGGACGCGTCCGCCTCGTACTTCCGCCGCGAGCCCCGCTCAAGAAGGCGCTAGCCTGGGCGGAGGAGAAGGCCGGCTGGATCGCCGAACAGCGCGCGCGATTGCCGCAGGCGCAGCCCTTCGCCCCGGGCGGGATGATCCCGTTCGGGGACGGCGCGCTGACGATCGTGTGGGATCCGGCGGCACCGCGAACCGTCAAGCAGGACGGCGAGCGCCTGCTCTGTGGCGGTCCGCTCGACGGACTTCCTCGCCGGATCGCGGCGTGGCTCAAGCGCGAGGCATTGCGGGTGCTGAGCAGCGAGACGGCTGAATTCGCCGCGCGCGCCGGTGTCACCGTCAGCAAGGTCGCCATCGGCGATCCCAAGACGCGCTGGGGAAGCTGCGCATCCTCCGGGACGATCCGCTACAGCTGGCGGCTCATCCTGATGCCCGATTACGTCCGTCGCTCAACCGTCGCGCATGAAGTCGCGCACCGGCTGCATATGGATCACAGCGCGCGCTTCTACCGCGTGCTCGAACTGCTCGACGAGCGCGATCCCGATGAGTCGCGCCGCTGGCTGCGTGCCAACGGCGCAGCGCTTCACTGGGTCGGCCGCGAGTCCTGACGGTCGTCATAGCGGTCGGGCGGGGTGATCGCCGGCCGGTCGCGCGGGGCACGCGTCGGGGCTGGGGCCGGGCGGGGGGCGTCACGCCCTAGGACATGGTCGAGCCAGCCCTGGTCGAGCTTCTGCGTATCGTCCGGCCGCTCCTGCGCCGGCTGTTGTTCCGCACCGCGCGCGATGCGCGGATCGGCGCTCCGCGGCGCGATCGGATTGCCGTCGGCATCGACCTGCTGCTCGGCCTGCGGCGCACGGCCCGACTCGACCGGGTTGCCGTTTTCATCGACGAACAGGCCGTTATCGGCCTCGCCGAAATACGATTCCTGGTCTGGTTCGAGCTGGAACTCGGGCAGCGTCACCTTGGTGTCGAACTGCTCGACCGGGCGCCGGGCGACCGCGCTGCGCATGAAGGCGGCGAATGCCTTGGCCGGCGCGGTGCCGCCGTGGAGCCCGGCGATCGGCTTGGCATCGTCGCGACCCATCCACACGCCGGTGGTGAGCCCGCTCGAGAAGCCGAGGAACCAGCCGTCCTTGCTCGACGTCGTCGTGCCGGTCTTGCCCGCGACCGGGCGACCGATCTGCGCGGCCTTGCCCGTGCCCGTATTGACCGTGGTCTGGAGCAGATCGGTCATCTCGGCAGCGACATAGGGTGCGACCAACACATGGCTGGTATCGACCGATTGCGCATAGATCGTCTCGCCCGACGCGGTCACCTTGGTGATACCATAGGGGGTCACCGCGACCCCCTTGTTGCCGACGCTGGCAAAGGCGCGCGTCATGTCGATCAGCCGCACTTCGGAGGTGCCGAGCACCATCGAGGGATGAACGTTGACCTTGGTCGTGATGCCAAAGCGCCGCGCCATGTCGGCGACGGTCGCGAAGCCGACTTCCTGGCCGAGCTTGGCCGCGACGGTGTTGAGCGAGTAGGCAAACGCCGTGCGCAGGCTGACCGCACCGCTGTTGCGGCGTGAATCGTTGCGTGGGCTCCAGCCGTCGATCGTCACCGGCTCGTCGACGATAGAATCCTCGGGCTTGTGGCCCGCCTCGAGCGCGGCGAGATAGACGAACAGCTTGAACGCCGAACCAGGCTGGCGGACCGCCTGGGTCGCACGATTGTAGATCGAGCTGACATAATCGGTTCCGCCCACCATCGCGCGCACGGCTCCGTCGCGGTCGATCGCTACGAGTGCGCCCTGGGCACCGCGCGGGGCGTTCTGCTGGATCGCGGCATCGGCGGCGCGCTGCATGTTGAGATCGAGCGTCGTCCACACTTCGAGCGGACGCTGCGTCTCGTCGATCAGCATCTCGAGCTGTGGCAGCGCCCAGTCGGTGAAATAGCGCACGCTGTTCTGCCGCGCCTCGGGTACGAAGGCGACCTTGTCGATCTGAGCCTCATCCGCCTCGGACTGGCTGATCGCGCCGGTTTCCTGCATCAGCTTGAGCACGACGCCCGCGCGCCCGCGCGCAGCCTCGATATCGGCGGTCGGCGAGTAATTGGAGGGTGCCTTGACCAGGCCGGCGATCACCGCCGCCTCGGTCAGGCTGAGATGATCGGCGCCATGGCCGAAGAATTTGCGCGACGCCGCATCGATTCCGTAAGCGCCGCCGCCGAAATAGACCTTGTTGAGGTAGAGCTCGAGCACCTCATCCTTGCTGAACTTGCGCTCGAGCGCGAGCGCGATGATGCCCTCGCGGACCTTACGGCCCCACTGCTTGTTCGAATTGAGGAAGATATTGCGCGCGAGCTGCTGCGTGATCGTCGATCCGCCCTGCCGCCAATGGCCGCGTTCGAAGCGCACCTGGACCGAACGCACCATGCCGATCGGATCGACCCCGATATGCGAGCGGAAGCGACGGTCCTCGACCGAGATCATCGCGTCGCGCATCACTCTCGGGATACGATCGTACGGCAGCCATTCGCCAAAGCTCGGCCCCATCGAGACGATCACCGTGCCATCGGCGGCATGGACGCGGATCATCTGGCCGTTGGGCGACGATTTCAACGCGTCGAACGTCGGCAGCTGGCCTTCGGACACATAGACGGTGATCGCGAGCACGGCGGCCGCGAGGACAGCAAGCCCCGCGCCGATCTGCAGGACGAAGACGGTCCAGCGGCGCCAGGCGGGCGCGCGTTTGGAGCGTGGCGAGGGAGCGGAGGAGCGTGCCATGAAGCAGCGTAGCGTTAGGCTTTGCCGGTCATCCCGACAAGCCGTAGCCGGCTAGGTCAGTCCTTCGTCTCGTCGCTGCCCGCGCTCTCCCGGCCGCGAAAGTCGAGGCTGAGCGAGTTCATGCAATAGCGCAGGCCGGTCGGCGGCGGGCCATCGGGGAAAACATGGCCGAGATGCCCGTCGCAGCGGGCGCAGCGCGCTTCGGTGCGGACCATACCGTGGCTGACGTCGCTATGCTCGACGACGTGCTCGGGCGAGATTGGCTGGGTGAAGCTCGGCCAGCCCGACCCCGAATCGTATTTGTCCGCCGAATCGAACAAGGGCAGCGCACAACCGCCGCAGCGATAGATGCCGTCGGCCTTGTTATTGTCGTAACGCCCGGAAAAGGCGCGCTCCGTGCCGGCTTCGCGCAGCACGTGATAGGCCTCTGGGCTCAATTTCTTGCGCCACTCGGTTTCGGACAGGGTGATGTGATCCATGGCGATATTTTCCAATTAGCGAAGCGTCCGGTCAAGCCGCGAATGGCCGATCCGGGTCAAGGATGCGATAATCTCGATCAGTCCCGGGACCTGCCGCAGCAGCGGAAGCGCGAGCCCGGTGAGGGTCGGGCGTTCGGCCGCATCGCGGACGAGTCCGGCAAGACGGATCGGTCTGGCGGTGGCGCGCGCAAATCCCTGCTGGAAGCCGGGGGCAGCGGCCGCACCGCCCTCTAAATAGGCATGGCCTGCGCGAATGCCACTGGCGATCGCGATCCCCATGCCTTCGCCGGCGAGCGACGGAATGACGCCAGCCTGATCGCCGAGCCGGAACAGCGCGGGTTCGCCGTGCAACGCGCGCCAGCCATAGGGCACATTGGCGATCGCATCGATCGCCTCGCTGCCGCTGCGATAGGCGAAGCGGTCGCCCAGCCGGGGATGGTCGCGTCCGAGTTTGTCGAGCAACGCGGCGGGGCTGCCGGCTTCGATCAGCGCCGAACGGTGGACCGCGAGGCAGCAATTCGCGCTGCCATCCTCCTGCCGGACGATCCCGACATAGCCGCGATCGAACAGATGGAGCTCGATCGACTCGCCGATCAGTGCGTCGAGCCCGGGTGCTGCCGGAATGCGCACGCGCAGGCCGAGCACGGGATCGCTGCCGCGCGCTTCGGCGGGGCGTGCCGCGCCGCGGACGTCATGCTTACCGCTGGCGAGGAACAGCGTGTCGGCAGCGAGATCCGCGCCATCGTCGAGCCGCGCAGTCAGCCCATCGAGCCCGCGCACGGTAACGCCGCGCTCGACCGCCGAACCGGCTTCGATGGCGCGCGCGAGCAGGACGGTGTCGAGCAGATGCCGCGACACGCCATGCGCCGGACGCGGCAGCCGTGTCTCGACGACGCGGTCGCCCGAAAGCACCCGCACCGTGGTGACGCGCGCGGGGCCGAGCGCCTCGGGCGCAACGCCGAGCCGCGCGAGCGACTCGAGCGTGCGCCAGCTCAGAAAGCCGCCACAGATCGCATCGCCCGTCTCGCGGCTGCGCTCGACGAGCAGATGCGGTGCGCCGGCGCGCGCGAGGACGATCGCGGCGCTCGCGCCCGCCGGCCCGCCGCCGAGGATCAGCGCAGCTGTTCGACGCATAACCGAAACGGAAAGGCGCGATAGACGCGCGCGGAAACGCCGGCTTCGGCGAGGATCGGGGGCCATTCGGCCGGGCGATACGAGCGCGCGATCGACAGCGTGCCGTCATGCCGCACGATCGGGTGCCAGCGCGCGAGCGTCGCGAGCAACGGGAAGCCGCGATAGGCGAAGCCGTGGCGATGAAGATCGTTGACCAGCCAGCCGCGTGCGCTCTCGGCCGCCATGAAGCGCAGGAAGGCGATCAGTTGGTCATGGTCCATGTGATGCGCGACGAGGCTCGACACGACGAAATCCCAACCTTGCCCGGCAAGATCGGCATAGTCGCCAGTGAGGTAGCGAATCGGCAAGTCGGCGGGCGTGTGCGCCACGGCGGCGCGCGCGCTGCGGGGGTTGAGATCGACCCCGACCAGCTCGGCGTTGATCCCGCGCCGCGCCGCCCAGCGCGCGATCCGGCGCAGCATGTCGCCGTCGCCGAACCCGATGTCGAGCAGCTTGAAATGCGTGCGGCCCACCGTGCTACGCCGCAGGAAATCGAGCGTCGGGCGCGCCGCCATCGTCACGACATTAACCTTGGCGAGATCGCCGACGACCGCGGCATAGGTGTCGGGCGCCAGATCGTCGGCATCCATCAGCTCTTCGGCGATGGCGCGACGCTCGAGCATCACGCGGCGCTCCGAAAGCCGAAGCCCTCGGCAGCGAGCCCTGGGCCGAACGCCAGCGCGACGCCCTCGCGGATCGGCGGCCCCGCGAGCAGCCGCGCGAGCACGAACATCAACGTCGCCGACGACATGTTGCCATTGTCGGCGAGCACGCCGCGCGACGCCGCCAGCGCATCGGCGGGCAAAGCGAGGCTGGTCTCGACCGCATCGAGGATCGAACGCCCGCCGGCATGGACCGCCCAGCCGTCGATGTCGGACGGAGCCCGCCCGCCGGTGGCGGCGGCGGCGAAGGTCGGATCGCTAAGCCCGGCGGCGATGCGCGCCGGGACTTCGCCCGACAGATGCATCGCAAACCCGCTATCGGTGATGTCCCAGCGAATCAGCTCTGCCGAATCGGGGAGGGTGGTCGCAAAAGGCTGGCCGAGCGCGAGACCATGCGGCTCGGCGGTGACCAGCGCGGCCGCCGCGCCGTCGCCGAATTGCAGCATCGCGAGCAGCGGTTCGAGCGCCGGCGTGTCCTGGAGATGCAAGGTCGACAGCTCGACGCAGATGACCAGCACGCGCGCATCAGGATCCGACCGCACGATGTGACGCGCGCTGCGCAACGCGGCGACCGCGGCATAGCAGCCCATGAAGCCGACCAGCAGCCGCTCGACCGATGGATCGAGCCCGAGTCGCGCGGCGACGATCTGGTCGATCCCGGGCGCAACGAAGCCGGTGCAGCTCGCCACGACGAGATGCGTGATCCCGTCGAGCGGGACTTGCGCCCGCAACGCGTCGATCGCGGCGAGGCTCAGCGCCGGGGCGAATCGCGCGTAGAGCTGCATCCGCTCGGCGGTGCCGGGCAACAGATTGCGCGCATAGAAGCCGCCGGCATCGACCGGCGACCCGCCATCGTCGCCGATCGGGAGCACCGACCAGCGATGGCCGATCCCGGCGCGACCCGCCATCCGATCGAAAATCTTGGCCGAGCGCGACTCGGGCAAGCGCGCACGTGCCCAGTCGATAAAGGCATGATGAATGTCGTGGTCCGGAACGGCGGTGCCGATCGCGGTGATATGAGCGGTGCTAGGCAAGCGAGGCTTTCACGAGGTCGGCGGTACGGCCGGTTCGGAGACAACGCTACGCCAGCCCGTACGATCCGCAAGGGGCCGCAGAATCCGCATCTATCAGGGGGGAGAGGACCGACCGCCACGGCACGATGTCTCGTGCGTGGCGGCGATATCCAGAAAAAGTGGTGCGGCCGAGAAGACTCGAACTTCCACGGGCTTTCGCCCACAACGACCTCAACGTTGCGCGTCTACCAGTTCCGCCACGGCCGCACGTAACATCGCCGGGCGAACCCGGCAGCTGGTAGGCGAGCGCCCCTAGCAAAGGCTTTCGGGGAGCGCAACGCCTATCGCATCGATTGCGATCAGCGTAGCAGCGCGGGATGCCGCGCCACCGCCCCCTGCTCGACGAAACGCGCCGCATTCTCGCGCTTGCATGGCCGGTGATGCTGACCAGCCTCAACTGGACGATTCTGAGCGTGACGGACATCGTCGTGGTCGGGCTGACCGGGACCGACCAGGTCGCCGCGCTGGGGGCGAGCCGCGCCTTGACCTTCGTGACGATCGTCGGCGGGCTCGCCTGGCTGTCGGGTACGCTGGTGTTCACCGCGCGCGCCGACGGGGCGAAGGACTCGCCCGAGACCGGCGCGACGCTGCGCGCGGGGCTGGTGCTCGCGCTGCTGCTGGGGCTGGCCGGCGCGCTCGGCTTCGGACTGTTCGCCGAGCGGCTGCTGGCGGCGATCGGCGTCGCCCCCGCGCTGATCGGACCGGCCGCGCGCGTCGTGCGGGTGATGGCGCTGTGCTATCCGACGCAGCTGGCGATGATCGCCGCTAGCTTCTTCCTCGAAGGCATCGCGCGGCCGCGCCGCGTGATGAGCGTCAACCTAGCGGTGCTGCCGCTCAACGCGCTGCTCGCCTGGGCATGGTCGGGCGGGCATCTCGGCTTTCCGGCGCTTGGCGCCGTGGGGGCGGCGCTGGCGACGGCCATGGCGTCAACGCTCGGCGCGCTGGCGATGCTCGGTGCGGCGTGGACGCTGCCGCAGGCGCGCGAACGCGGCGTGCGCGATCTGTCGGGCGCGGCGTGGGCTGCGGCGCTGCGCGGGGCGGGGCGTCTCGCGCGATTCGGCATCGTGCCTGCGCTCGCCTCGGGGCTCGAACTCGCCGGCTTCTCGATTCTCATCGCGCTGTCGACCGATTTCGGTGCGGTGACTGCGCATGCCTTCCAGATCGTGTTCGCGGTGCACAATGTCGTGTTCGGCGTTGCACTGGGGCTGGGATCGGCAGCGGGAGTCCGCGCCGGCAATGCGGTCGGCGCGGGGACTCCGGCGCTGGCGATCCCGCGCGCGCTGATTGCGATGGCGCTGGCAGCGCTGACGACGGCTGCGTTGGCGACGCTGATCGTGCTCGGGCGCGGCATGATCGTCGCGCTCTTTCCTGCCGCCGCGGGCGTCCACGGCGTGGCGCTGGCGATGCTGCCGGTCTGGGCGCCGTTCATCCTGTTCGACGGGGTGCAGGTCGTGATCGTCTATACGCTGCGCTCGCTCGGCGATCAGGTGGTGACGGGGATCAACAGCATCCTCGCCTTCTTCCTCATCACCGGCGGGGCGGGCTGGCTGCTGGTGCAGCACGGCGCGGGGCCGATCGGGCTGGTCTATGCCTCGGGCGTCGGGATGGTCGCCGCGACGCTGCTCCACGGCGCGCGCTTCGCGCTGATCAGTGCGCGGTTTCGCCGGAAAAGCTGAGCACCAGTTCCTTGGCGTTGACGGGGACGTCGAGCTTGGCGCTGTTGAATTCGAGCTTGCCCCTCGGCGCGAGCGTGTTCGCCTCGGGCCGGATCATCCAGCTGAACACGATCCGGCGCTGCGCATCGCGCAGGTCGGCGCGGATGTCGGGCACCGGCTGCGGCGAATCGGTCGGGTTGAGCACGGTGCCGCTCACCGCGAAGATTTCGTTGCCGTTGAAGACATGCTGGTCGATCGGCTTGCTGACGATCTTGAGCGGGGTGCCGGTATTGGGCTGGAACAGGTCGCTGGCGAGCCCTGGCGCGCCCGAATAGACGATGCCGCCGAATGCGGCGAGCATCACGACGCCCGCAGCGAGCGCGGCCACCGTCCAGCGCTTCGCCGGATTGCGGCGCGCGCGAAACGGCGGCGCGTGGGCAAAGGCGTCGTAGCTCGGCACGCCAGGCTCGACCGGGCTTGGCGGCTCGACCGGCGGTGGCGAGTCGGCGACAGGCGCTTCGGCCGGCATTTGCGCGAGGGGCGCCACGCTGACGTCCTCCAGATCCCCGGCAGCAACGCCTTCCTGGAACCAGCTATGCTTGCAGCTGGCGCAGCGCACGGTGCGGCCATCGGGCCCGATCGCAGTGTCGGGAACGAGGTAACGCGTGTGGCACTCGGTACATTCGAGGATCATGATATGGCTTTGGCCCCGTTGCCGACCGCTGGCAACGTGTCTCGAAATCTACGCCTTTCCCGGATCGGCTGCAAGCACCGCGATGCGTGCCCGCTTGTGGCGGCGTGGCGGATCGTGCGATGCACACAAGGGGCATAGGGTCAAAAAGCGAGCAACACGCGCCACCATGGCGAATATCGTCCAGTTCGAGAATGTGGGGCTGCGCTACGGCACCAGTCAGGAGACGTTGACCGATGTCAGCTTCACCCTGTCGAGCGGCGCGTTCTATTTTCTGACCGGCGCGTCTGGCGCGGGGAAGACCTCGCTGCTGCGGCTGCTCTATCTCGCGCAGCGCCCGACGCGCGGCAATATCCGGCTGTTCGGCGAGGATGCGGTGACGCTGCCGCGCGGGCGCTTGCCGGGGTTTCGGCGGCGGATCGGCGTGGTGTTCCAGGATTTCCGGCTCGTCCCGCATCTCTCGGCATTCGACAATATCGCGCTGCCGTTGCGCGTCTCGGGCGTGCCCGAAAGCGATGTGGATGCGCCGGTGCGCGAAATGCTCGCCTGGGTGGGGCTGAGCGACCGGATCGACGCCAAGCCGCCGACGCTGTCGGGCGGCGAACAGCAGCGCGTCGCGATCGCGCGCGCGGTGATCGGTCGGCCCGAAATCCTCGTCGCCGACGAGCCGACCGGCAACGTCGACCCCGATATGGCCGAGCGGTTGCTGCATCTGTTCGACTCGCTCAATCGGCTCGGCACGACCGTCGTCGTCGCGACGCACGATTTCCACCTGCTCGGCCGAATCCAGAACGCGCACATGATGCGGCTCGACAAGGGCCGTCTGCTCGATCCGACGGGCTCGCTGCGCTTCCCGCCGCCGCCCGCGAACGGCGAATGAGCGTCGCGTTGATCGCCTCGACCGCCGACCGGCGCCTGCTCGACGAAAGCCGCGGCACGCGGGTGATGACCTGGATCATGGCGATCATGCTGTTTCTGACGGTGCTGGCGGCGGCGCTGGGGCTGGGGACGCTCGGGGCAGCCGCCTTGCTCGACCGCCAGCTCGCCGGGCGGCTGACGGTGCAGATCGTCGAGCCGGTCGAGGCCAAGCGGCTCGATCAGGCCGCCCGCGCACTTGCCGCGCTCAAATCGACCCGCGAGGTGACGCGCGCGACCGAGGTCACTCCTGCCAAGCTCGCGACGCTGCTGCGGCCGTGGCTCGGCAGCGATGCGGCCGATCCCGATCTGCCGATCCCGGCGATGATCGACGTCGATCTGCGCGTGGTCGACGCCGCCGCGGTCGCGCGCGTGCGCGCAGCGGTGCGCCAGGTCGCGCCCTCGGCGCGGATCGACCGGCACGAAAGCTGGATGTCGCCGGTGCGCGATTTCATGGCGATGGTAAGCTGGCTCGCGGGCGGGCTCGTCCTGCTGATGGCGGCGGCGACCGCGGCGGTGGTGATCCTCGCGGCGCGTGCCGGGCTAGAGACGCATCGTGCGACGATCGAGGTGCTCCACATGCTGGGCTCGACCGACGTCCAGGTCGCGCGACTGTTCCAGCGTCGAATCGCGCTCGACACGCTGCTCGGCGGGTTGCTCGGCACCGCGCTCGCGCTGGTCACGGTCGGCGTGATCGGGTGGCAATTGCGCGCGCTCGGCTCCGACCTCCTTGCCGGCCTGGCGCTCAGCACGCGCGACTGGATCGTGCTTGGCTGCCTGCCGATCGCCTTTGCCGTCCTGGCTACCTTCGCCGCGCGCCAGGCGGTGCTCGGCACGCTCGGCAAATATCTATGATCCTGCGCATCCTCGCCGTGCTGGCTTTGCTCTACGGGATCGGCTTCGCGATCTTCCTCAAGACGATGCCCGCGCCGGTGGCCGGCCCAAAGACCGACGCGATCGTCGTGCTGACCGGTGGGGCGGGGCGGATCGACCGTGGGCTCGCCTTGCTCAAGGCGCATGCCGGGCAGCGGATGCTGATCAGCGGTGTCGCGCCCGAAGTGCGCCCGGGCGAGCTCGCGCACGAATATCGTGTCAGCCCATCGCTGTTCCGTTGCTGCATCGATCTCGGCCACGAAGCCGTCGACACGCGCTCGAACGCCGACGAGACCGCGGATTGGGTGCGCGATCACAAATACACATCGGTTCGGCTGGTGACGTCAGACTGGCACCTTGCCCGCGCCAAGCTCGAACTCGTCAGTGCGCTCGACGGCGATGCGAGTGTGATCGGCGACGGCGTGCCGAGCACCCCGCGCTACGCGCTGCTGGTCGGCGAATATAACAAATTGCTGGTACGGCGCGCGGCGTTGTTGATGAAGGCCGTCTTATGATCGCGCTGCGAAACCTCCTGTTCAAGCTGTTCTTCTACGGCGGCTCGGTGCCGATCGTCATGACCACGCCGATCTCGGCGCTGATCAGCTGGCGCGCGCTCGTCGCGCACACGCATTTCTGGACGCGCTGGCACGGTTGGACGACGCGCCATATCCTCGACATCCACCAGCGGATCGAGGGCGGCCGCTTCGGCGACATGGCGTTCGGCGGCGCGCCGGTGCTCTACGCCGCCAAGCACCAGTCGATGTACGAGACGCTCGAGCTCGGGCGGATGCTGCGCAATCCGGCGATCGTGATGAAGCAGGAACTGACCGACATTCCGGTGTGGGGCTGGGCCGCGAAGCGCTATGGCGTCATCGTCGTCGATCGCGAGGCATCGGCGGGCGCATTACGGCGGATGCTGCGCGATGCGCGCGCGGCGCTTTCGGCGAAACGCTCGATCCTGATCTTTCCCGAAGGCACGCGCGTGGAGCCGGGCGAGCAGCCCGAGCTGCGCGCAGGCTTTGCGGGGCTGTATCAGATGCTCAAGATCCCGGTTGTCCCGGTGGCGATCGACAGCGGGATGGTATGGCCGAAGCACGGGCCGAAGGTGCCGGGCACGGTGACCTTCCGCTTCGGCGATCCGATCCCGCCCGGGCTGCCGCGCGAAGAAGCCGAACGCCGCGTCCATGCCGCGATCAACGCGCTGGATGTGCCGCGCGACTGACAAAAATCCCCGTCATCCCCTCGAAAGCGGGGATCCCGCTGCCGCGCCCGCGCTGAGTAGAAGAAGCGGGACCCTCGCTTTCGCGAGGGTGACGGCGGTGGGTTTGGAACGATCCTACTCGTGTGTGCGCCCGAAATCGGGCGCCGGATCATCCTGCCCCTGTTCGATGATCCCGCGCCGCACCGCGCGCGTCTTGGTGAACAGGTCGAACAGCTCGTCGCCCTTGCCCCAACGGATCGCGCGCTGCAGCGCCGACAGATCCTCCGAGAAACGCTGCAGCATGTCGAGCACCGCCTCGCGATTGGCGAGGAACACGTCGCGCCACATCGTCGGGTCCGACGCCGCGATACGCGTGAAATCGCGAAAACCACCCGCCGAATATTTGATCACTTCGGACTGCGTGACCTCTTCCATATCCGACGCGGTGCCGACGATCGTATAGGCGATCAGGTGTGGCAGATGGCTGGTGATCGCGAGCACGCGGTCGTGATGGTCGGGCGCCATCGTCTCGATCTCGGCGCCCAGACGCCGCCAGAATTCGGCGACGCGTTCGACCGCGAGCGCATCGGTACCCTCGGGTGGCGTCAGGATGCACCAGCGCTTGTGGAACAGCGTGGCGAAGCCCGCCTCGGGCCCGCTGCGCTCGGTCCCCGCGACGGGATGCGCCGGCACGATCGTCGCGTTCGGCAGCGCGGATGCCAGCGCGCGCACGACTTCGGCCTTGCAGCTCCCGACATCGCTCACCACCGCTTCGGCGGGGAGCTCGGCGGCGAATTCGCGCGCGGCGGCTTCCATCGCGCCGACCGGCACGCACAGGATGACGAGGTCGGCGTCGATTACCGCCGCGCCGCTGCTGCTCGCGACATCGTCGAACATATCGAGCCGCTCGGCGATCTCGCGCACTTCCGGATCGGCGTCATAGCCGGTCAGCGCGACGCTCGGCATCGCGGCACGCGTGGCGCGCGCGATCGAGGATCCGATCAGGCCGATCCCGATGATGGTGACGCGGGCGAAGGGCAACATGGCGCGCCGCATGGCGGATCGCTGGCGTCATGGCAAGGTGCGCGCCTCTGGCGTTGTCGCGCGCGCCTGCTAGGAGATGCCGAGCGGGGAGACGGGAATGCGGGGTGGCGAGACGGTCTGGCATGCGCTCGAAGCGGCGCGGCAGGCCAATCTGAGCGAGGCGGGCATTGCCCCGCCGGTTGCAGGGGATACCGGCCAGACGCGCCGTGCGGTGTTGCTGGCGCTGGGCGCGAGCGGCGTCGCGGCGGCGCTACCCCGTCCTGCCTTTGCCGCGACGGGCGGCGGCCCGGTGGCGATCATCGGCGGCGGGATCGCCGGGCTGACGGCCTTGTGGCACCTGACGCAGGCCGGGATCGACGCGCAGCTGTACGAGGCACGCACGCGGCTTGGCGGCCGGATGTACACCGCGCGCGAACCCGGCAAGCCGACGGTCGAGGCGGGCGGGCAGCTCGTCAACACCGACCATGCCGACATGCACACGCTGACGCGTGAATTCGGGCTTGGCCTGCTCGACCGCAAGGGCGCGCCGCATCGCACGGTCATCCTGAGCGACGGCAAGGAAGTCCCCGAGGGCAAGCTCGCCGGCGCGTTGCGCGGTATCGCTGGGCAGATCGACGCTGATTCGGTGCGGCTCGACCAGAATTACGCCAAGGTAGCGCTCGAGCTCGATGCGATGAGCTTCACCTCCTATCTCGACAAGCACGCCGCGCTGATGCCCGACCCATGGGTGCGCCACCTGATGGAGGCGACCGCGCGGACCGAATATGGCGCCGAGCCGGGGCAGGCCTCGGCGATCGAGCTGATCTTCAACCTGCCGTCGATCTCGGGGCGGCGGATCGACGTGCTCAGCCGCAGCGACGAACGCTATCTGATCGAGGGCGGCAGCAGCGCGCTGATCGCGGCGATGGCGGCGCGGCTCACCGGGCGGATCACCACCAACCGCCGCGTGACGCGGGTCGATCCGTTCGGGCCGGGCGTGCGGATCGTTTTTTCGGATGGCAAGACGGTCGATGCCGCGAACGTCATCGTCACCACGCCCGCCTCGATCACGCGGAAGATCGATTTCCGCATCCCACTGCCGCCGCTGTGGAAGCGCTTCATCGCCGAGGTCGGGCTCGGCGTGAACATGAAGGTCCAGGCCGGGATGAGCGCGCGGCCATGGGACAAGGTGATGGGCCGCGGCGGTGAGATCTGGCAGACCAATCCGCGCGGCGGGGTCGCGAGCGGCTGGGACGGCAGCGTACGTGGGCGCGGCGCGAGCGGCGATGTGTGGACCTGGTTCCTCGGCGGCGCCGAGGTCGCGGCGGCCGATACGCCCGAACCCGCCGCGCTGGCCAAGCGCTTCGCCGCGCAAGCCGAAGCCGGGCTGCCCGGAATCACCGCAGCGACGAGCGCGTTTGCACGGCGCAGCACCTGGCACCGTGATCCGATGTCAATGGGCGCCTATGTCAATTTCCGCCCCGGCCAGCTAACGCGCTTCGGCCGGCTGATCTGGACCGAGGTCGACGGCATGGCCAAGGCGCCGGTCGCGTCGGGCCCGGTGCTGTTCGCGGGCGAGCATCTGTCGGATGCCTATCCCGGCTATATGAACGGCAGCGCACAGACCGGGCGGCTGGCGGCGCAGACGATCATCGCGGGGCGCGCGCATGCGCGCCGCTTGAGTTGAGCCCTGCGCGGGCCTAACCGCAGGGAATGAGCGAAGATCCGCGTTTCGGGCTAGCCCGCCATGTCAGTCTGCCGGGGCCGCTCAGGCTCGATGGCGGCGTGCTGCTGTCGCCGGTCGAGATCGCCTACGAAACCTATGGCACGCTCAACGCCGATGCCAGCAACGCGATCCTGCTGTGCCACGCGCTGACCGGCGACCAGCATGTCGCCTCGGCGCATCCGGTGACGGGCAAGCCCGGCTGGTGGGTGCGGATGGTCGGCCCAGGCAAGCCGATCGACCCGGAGCGGCACTTCATCGTCTGTGCCAATGTGCTCGGCAGCTGCATGGGCTCGTCTGGCCCCGCCACGATCAACCCGGCGACGGGCGCGCCGTGGGGGATGAGCTTTCCCGTCATCACGATCCGCGACATGGTGCGCGCGCAGGCGATGCTGCTCGATCATCTCGGGATCGAGACGCTGCAGGCCGTCGTCGGCGGGTCGATGGGTGGGATGCAGGCGGTGAGCTGGCCCGCGACCTTCCCCGAGCGTGTCCGCGCAGCGGTGGTGATCGCCTCGACCGCGCGCCATACCGCGCAGAACATCGCCTTCCACGAAGTCGGGCGCCAGGCGGTGATGGCCGATCCGAAATGGCGCGGTGGCGCCTATTACGAAGCCGGCGATCCGCCGGCCGCAGGGCTCGCGGTTGCGCGGATGGCGGCGCACATCACCTATCTGTCCGAGGCTGGCCTCACCGAGAAGTTCGGCCGCCGGCTGCAGGCGCGCCCCGATCGGCCCGATGGCGCAATCAGCTTCGGCTTCGACGCCGATTTCCAGATCGAGAGCTATCTGCGCCACCAGGGGATCAGCTTCGTCGATCGCTTCGACGCCAATTCGTATCTCTACATTACGCGGGCGATGGATTATTTCGATCTCGCGGGCGAGCATGGCGGGCAGCTCGCCAACGCCTTCCGCGCGACCAAGGCGCGCTTCTGCTTGGTCAGCTTCGACACCGACTGGCTCTATCCAACGGCTGAGTCGCGCGCGATCGTCCATGCGCTCAACGCAGCCGGCGCGCCGGTCAGCTTCGTCGAATTGTCGAGCCCGTACGGCCACGACGCCTTTCTGCTCGAAGCGCCCGAGATGAACCGTGTCGTCAACGGCTTCCTGAGGGCGGGCGAATGATCACGCTATCCGACGACAAGGCCCTGCTCGACGTGGCGCAGATCCACGCCTGGCTGGCGTCGAGCTATTGGTCGCCGGGGATCGCCCGCGACCTGGTCGAGCGCGCGATCGCCGGGTCGCATTGTCTCGGCGCGTACCGCGACGGCGTGCAGATCGGCTATGCCCGCGCCATCACCGATCGCGCGACCTTTGCCTGGATCGCCGATGTCTGGATCGACGCGGCGGCGCGCGGGCAAGGGCTCGGACGGCGGATGGTGCAATGGTTCGTCGATCATCCCGACTATCAGGGAATCCGCCGGATCGCGCTCGTCACGGCCGACGCGCACGGCGTCTACGAGGCGATCGGCTTCCACGCGCCGCTCCGGCCCGAACGCTATATGGAACGGCTCGACCCCGCGTTCGCCGCGGCGCTGCGCACATGACCGACCTCCGCCCCGATCTTGCGATCATCGCCGAGCATGTTGCGCCGGGCACGCGCATCCTCGACGTCGGCTGCGGCGACGGCGCGCTGATGGCCGCGCTGCGCGACACCAAGCGCGTCGATGCGCGCGGGCTCGAGCTCGATGCCGGCAATGTCGCCGCGGCGGTCTCGCGCGGGCTGTCGGTGATCCAGGGCGATGCCGACGTTGATCTCGCCGAATATCCGCAGGCGAGCTTCGACTATGCGATCCTCAGCCAGACGCTGCAGACCGCCAAGCGGCCCGATGTCGTGCTCGATCATCTGCTGCGCGTAGGCCGGCAGGCGTTCGTGTCGTTCCCGAACTTCGCGCATTGGCGCGTGCGCATGTCGCTGCTGCTGGGCGGGCGGATGCCGGTGACGCGGCTGCTGCCCGAGCGCTGGTACGACACGCCCAACATCCACCATGTCACGATCGACGATTTCCGCAGCTTCGTGGGCGAGCGCGGCATTGCGGTCGAGGGCGCGTGGTTCCTCTCGGGCGACAAGCGCACCGGGACCGCGGCGGCGAACATCTTTGCCGAACATGCCGTCTTCTTGTTGCGCAAACCGAACTGAGCGCGAGGAACCAAAGCGTTGGGCGCGGGGTTACTTGATTTCGTAACACAATAAGGTCCTCGCGTTCATGCCCGCCACCGCCCTCATCGTCGAAGACGAAATATTCGTCGCGCTCGACCTCGAGCGGATTCTTATGGACGCGGGCTATGCCGTTAAGGCGATTGCCGCCGACCGCCTGGGCGCGCTCGATGCCGCCGCGGACTGCAGCTTCGCGCTGGTCGACATCAACCTACGCGATGGGCCGACCGGCCCCGAACTCGCCCGGACGCTCGCGCGCGATTATGGCGTCAAGGTCGTGTTCGTCACCGCCAATCCAGGACAGATCGCCCATCCGAGCGGCGCGGTGGGCTATGTCCGCAAGCCGTTCCGCGCCGATGCGATCCTCGCCGCCGCCGCTGCGGCGACCGCGGGTTTGGAAGTCGTCGATCACACGGATTTCGTCCCGCTCGCCTGAGGCGCACAGTAGGTTCGCGACCGCCCGGCGGTGACGATCAGCCGCGGCTGAGCGAAGTCTCCGGGAGCGTGATCTCGACTTCGAGCCCAGCGCTGTCCCAGCGTTGCACGACGGTACCTGCCAGCTGGCGCACCGCGCTCAATTCGATCAGTTGCGAGCCGAATCCCGTCTTGGTCGGCTGGGCCACCGTCGGACCGCCGCGTTCGTGCCAGTCGATCACGATGCGATCCCCCACGCGACGGCTATGGACCCGCACCGTTCCCGCGTCATGGTACAAGGCACCGTATTTGGTCGCATTGGTCGCCAGCTCATGGAACAGCAAGGCGAGCGGCGTCGCCGAGCGATCGTCGATCGCGACATCGTCACCGCTGACGGTGATGCGCGGCGCGGTGCGCGACTGATAGGGTTCGAACAATTCGGCCAGCAGGCCCTGGAGACTGGTCTGGTCGGCGGCGGGGCGCGACGTCGCGCTATGCGGCCGGACGAAATCATGCGCGCGTCCCAGCGCGATGACACGGGCGCGCAAATCGTCGGCGACATCGGCAAATCCCGGATGCGAACGCGCCGAAAAGCCGATCAGCCCCGATATCACTGCGAAGATGTTCTTGATGCGATGGCTCAGTTCCTGCGCGACGACTTCGCGCTCCTCGCGCGCCAGCTTGCCCTCGTGAATGTCGGTGCACGTGCCGAACCAGCGGACGATCGCGCCGTTTTCGTCATAGATCGGCAGCGCCCGGCCGAGCGTCCAGCGATATTGCCCGTCATACCGGCGCAGGCGATATTCGATCTGATACGGCTCGCCGGTGTCGAGCGAATGCTGCCACACCGCCCAGGCGCGCTCCTGATCCTCGGGATGGAACATGCCGGCCCAGCCCTCGCCATCGGTCGATCCGGCGGGGACGCCGGTGAACTCGTACCAGCGCGCATTGTAATAATCGTGGAAGCCGTCGGGCAGGGTCGACCAGACCATCTGCGGCATCGTGTCGGCAAGCGTGCGGAAACGGCCCTCGCTATCGCCGATCGCGGCGCGCGAGGCGGCGCTCGAGCGGCTGTCGTCAAGCCGGCGCAAGACATCTTCGCTCAGCACCAGCAACCCCTGGCGTTGCAGCGCGGTCAGCCCTTCGCGCGGAACGGTGTCGATCACGCACAGCGAGCCGAGCGGGATGCCGTCGTCGCGTACCAACGGCACGCCGGCATAGAAGCGGATGCCGATCCCGTCGATGACGAGCGGATTGTCGGCAAAGCGCGGGTCCTGCGTCGCGTCGGGGATGACCATGATGTCGTCCTCGAGCATCGCGTGCGCGCAGAACGACGACTCGCGCGGCGTCTCCGACACGTCGAGCCCGGTGCGCGACAGGAAGGTCTGCCGCTCCGTCTCGACGATGCTGACCAGACCGATCGGCACGTCGCACAGCGCCGCCGCGAAATCGGTGATGCGGCGCAAGGCGGCATCGTCGCGCAGCGACTCGATATCATGTTCGGCGATCGCCGCGACACGCGCTCGTTCATCGATCCGCCAGCCAGGCGCCATCGATGCGGACGGTTCGGAAGAATGGGTCATGTCCGACATCAACGCGACAGATCGCTCGCGGTTCAGAACGGCACGTCGTCGTCCAGATCGTCGGCAAAGCCGCCGCGCTGGCCACCGCCACCCGCCGGGGCGCCGCCGCCGCGTGCCGCGCCGCCGCCACCACCGCGCTGGCCGCTGCCATAGCCGCCACCGCCACCGCCACCGCCACCGCCAAAATCGTCATTGCCGCCGAAATCGTCGCGCTGGCCGCCACCACCGCCACCACCGCCGCCACCCGAACCGGGCGCGCCGTCGAGCATCGTCAGCACACCGTTGAAGCCCTGCAGCACGATCTCGGTCGAATATTTGTCGTTACCGCTGGCATCCTGCCATTTGCGCGTCTTGAGCGCGCCCTCGATATAAACCTTCGAGCCCTTGCGCAGATAGCGCTCGGCGACGCCGCCCAGCGCTTCGTTGAAGATCGCGACCGAATGCCATTCGGTCTGTTCCTTGCGCTCTCCGGTGTTCTTGTCCTTCCACGTCTCCGACGTGGCGATGCGCAGGTTTACGACCTTGCCGCCGTTCTGGAACGACTTGCTCTCGGGATCACGCCCGAGATTGCCGACGATGATCACCTTGTTGACGCTGCCGCCCGCCATATCCGTAAGTCCCGCTGCTATGGGCCCGCTAGAGCCCGAATCCGATTGCGGCCCAATAAGCCGCTCCTGCAGCGATGTAGGCGAGCGCGAACAAATAGCCAACCATGAAGGCTGGCCACTTCCATCCATTGGTCTCGCGCCGCGTCACCGCGATCGTCGAAATGCATTGCGGCGCGAACACGAACCACATCAAAAAGGCGAGTGCGGTCGGTAGGCTCCAGCGCGTGTGGAGCGTCTGCGCCATCTTGGTTTCGCTCTGCTCGCCCGCGGTGTCGATCGCATAGACGGTGCCGAGCGCGGCGACGGCCACTTCGCGCGCCGCCATCGCCGGGATCAGCGCGAGCACGATGTCGCGGTTGAAGCCGATCGGGCGGAAGGCGGGCTCGATCGTATTGGCGATCCGCCCGGCGACCGAATAATTGACGGGCGAGACCGGGCTGCCCTCGGGCGGCTTGGGAAAGCTCAGCAGCGCCCACAACACGATCGTGGTGAAGGCGATCGTCGTGCCGGCGCGCTTGAGGAAGATTTCCGCGCGGCTCCACAGCCCGATCGCGAGATCGCGCACTCGCGGAAGCTGATATTTCGGCATCTCCATCATGAAGCCCGACGACGCGCCCTTGGTCACCGTCCGGCGCAGCACGAAGGCGACGACGAACGCGCCGACCACGCCCATGATGTAGAGCCCGAGCATCACCAGCCCCTGCAGCCCCACGAACGGCAGCACCTTGGTATTGGGGATCAGCGCGCCGATCACCAGCGTATAGACCGGCAACCGCGCCGAGCAGGTCATCAGCGGCGCGACGAGGATCGTGGTCAGCCGGTCCTTCTCGTCGTCGATCGTGCGCGTCGACATGATGCCCGGCACCGCGCAGGCGAAGCTCGACAGCAAGGGGATGAACGCGCGGCCCGACAGTCCGACGCTCGCCATCACGCGGTCCATCAGGAACGCCGCGCGGACCATATAGCCGCTCGCCTCGAGCACGAGGATGAACAAGAACATGATCAGGATCTGCGGCAGGAACTTCACCACCGCGCCGACACCGGCGATGATCCCGTCGGTGATCAGCGAGCGCAGCACCGAATCGGGCATCACATCCTTGACCAGCCCCGACACCGCATCGAACACCGACGCGATCGCCTCGGCCGGCGCGGCGCCGGCGAAGAACACCGCCTGGAACATCACGAACAGGATGACGAAGAGCAGCAACACGCCCAACACCGGGTGCAGCGCGACCGAATCGAGCGCGTTGCCCCAGCGCCGCGCCGGCGCTTCCTCGACCGTCGCCGCCTGCGCGATCTTCCGCGCGCGGCGTTGCAGCGTGACGATGTCCTCGCCGATCGCGTGATTGCTCGGGCGCAGCCGGATCGCAGCATCCGCATCGACGATCCCGCCGAGGAGGATCTTCAACTCGTCGAGCCCGCGCCGCCGGACGGCCACGGTCGGCACGACGGGCACGCCGAGCTCGGCCGAGAGCTTCAAGGGATCGAGCGTCAGCCCGTCGCGCTCGGCGAGATCGAACATGTTGAGCGCGACCACCACCGGCAGCCCGAGCGCGATCAACTGCAGCGCAAAGCGCAGATGGTTGTCGAGATTCGACGCATCGACCACCACGACCAGCGCGTCGGGCAAGCGTTCGCCGGTCTGCGTGCCCGTCACCACGTCGCGCGTCACGCGCTCGTCGGGGCTCGAGGGTTCGAGGCTGTAGGCGCCGGGCAGATCGACGAGATCGACGATCCGGCCATCGGGCAGCGTCAGCTTACCCGAATGGCGTTCGACCGTGACGCCGGGATAATTGCCGACCTTCTGCCGGGCGCCGGTCAGCGCGTTGAACAGCGCGCTCTTGCCGGCATTGGGATTGCCGACCAGCGCCACCAGCGGCGCAGCGGTCATGTTACTGCGTGACGGGCGAGACGAGGATCGCGCCGGCGACCGCACGGCGAAGCGCGACGGTCATGCGGCCGATGCGACACGCGATCGGCCCCTTGCCGAGGCTCGCGCGGTGGAGGACTTCGACGCCGACGCCTTCGTCGAAACCCAGTTCGCGCAGGCGGCGCGCCTCGGGCGTCGACAAGTGCGACCAGTCGATCGCCGCGACCGTCGCCTGGCGGCGTTGCGGCAGCGATTCGAGGCTGAGCGACTCAGGAGTGGAAAGCTTCATGCTGCGCAAGATATCCATCTGCGAGCGATTATCAATAACAACGCCACAACGCCAGCTTTAATTGCGACGCACTCGCAACCAGCGCGATCAAACCGCAGGGTATCGCAGTCGTCCGATAAACCGCGACAGGCTGGGGCGTAGCTCCGACTTGGTGACGAGCTTGGCCTTTGCGGTCTCGAAGCGCAGGATGCCGTCGATCCGGCGGGCGAGGAAGGTGCGCGTGTCGGCATAGCCGTCGCTCTGGTCGTCGACGAAGACGGTGACGGTCGCGGCATAGACACCAGCCAGGATCGCCCGCTTGGTGTAGTGATTATAGTCAGTCGCGGTATCGCCAGCCGCGCGCCACATCACATCGGCCGCGTGCCAACCGAGCTTGACCCCACGCACCGCGTTCTGCGGCAGCGCGAGAATGGCGAGCGCGCGGCGCAGCGCTTCGCGGTCGGGCGCGGTCTCGGCGAGACGCGCTTCGACCAGCGCGGTGATCTTCTCGCGCACCTTCATCGCGCCGAGCCGTTCGGGCGAAACGCGCGCCAGCATGTCGGCATCGATATGCGCGAACCACGCCGCGATCATGTCGACCGCGCCGCCGGGAAAGGCGAGTCGCGCGACGTCGCGATCGACCCCGGCGCCATCGGCCGCCATGTCGCGTGCCGCATCGCCCCAGCCGTCAAAGCCCGCATTGCTGGCGATGGCGGGCGCCAATGCGGCGCGGATTTCGTCGAGCGTCGCGTCGTCGAGCGAAGCTGCAGGGGCGATCGAGTCTGTCATGCCTGCTATCTAGGCGCGCGGACGCCGACTGACCAGTACGAGCGCGATCGCGACGAGCACCGCGCCGATCAGATCGGCCATGCCCAGCCGCTCGCCATAGACGACCCAGCCGATCGTCCCCGCGACCACCGGCTGGGTGAGCAGACCGAGCCCGACGGTCAGCGGCGGCAAGCGGCCGAGCGCATAGATCAGCATCCCCTGGCCGATCACCTGGCTGACCAGCGCCAGCCCGATCAGCGGGGACCAGTGTGTCGGCAGGATCTTTTCACCCAGCGCCAGCGCGAAGAGCAGCAGCGGCAGCACGCTGGCGAGCGTCGACAAAGCCAGCGCGGGTAGCGGCGCCATCGTCGCACGCACGCGCGCCATCAGGATGAAATAGCCGGTATAGAGAATGCCCGCGGTCAGGCACAGCAGATCGCCCACGAGATGGCGCGGGTCGAGCTGGTACGATTGCCCCATCAGCAGTCCCGCGCCGATCGTGGCAAGGCCGAGCGCGATGCCCTGCAGCCGCGTCGGCCAGGCGCGCGCGACGAGGAAGCCGTAGAGCGGGAACATCAGCGTCGCCGAATTGCTGAACAGCGTCGCATTGGCGAGCGTCGTGCGCAGGATCCCGAGATGCCAGCTGCCGAGATCGGCGGCGAAGCACAGCCCGCCGAGGGCGATGATTCCCCACAGGCCGCGCGGGACGCTCCGCGGTCGCCATCCCGTCGCTAGCGCGGCCGCGGCAAGGACCGGCGCGGCGAGCGTGATCCGCCAGAAGGCCGAGGCGATCGGTCCGGTATCGGCGAGTCGCACGAACCACGGCCCGAACGCCAGCGCGCCATTGGCCACGATCAACGCGAGCAGCGGCAGAAGCGTCGTTTCGGCGGCGACAGTTTTTCTTTTCGGCGGGCTTGCGTGCATGCCGCCCCCTAGCTTCCTATCTGAGGCGCGTCTCAGCAAAAGGACTCCGCATGCCAAGTCTGTTCGATCCCATCCAGCTCGGCGCGATCGCAGCGCCCAATCGCATCCTGATGGCGCCGCTGACACGCGGCCGCGCGACCCGCGAAGCCGTGCCGACCGCGATGATGACCGAATATTACACGCAGCGCGCGAGCGCCGGTCTGATCATCTCGGAAGCGACCGGGATCAGCCGCGAAGGGCTCGGCTGGCCGTTCGCGCCGGGCCTGTGGACCGACGAACAGGTCGAAGCGTGGAAGCCCGTCACCGACTCGGTCCATGCCGCGGGCGGCCGGATCATCGTCCAGATGTGGCATATGGGCCGCCAGGTGCATTCCTCGGTGATCGGCGGCCAGCCCGTCTCGTCGTCGGCCACGGCCACGGCCGGCCAGGCGCACACCTTCGAAGGCAAGCAGGACTTCGAGACCGCGCGTCCGCTCGCGCTCGACGAGATCCCGCGCCTGCTCGCCGATTATGAGCTCGCGACCAAGAATGCGCTTCGCGCCGGGTTCGACGGCGTGCAGATCCACGGCGCCAATGGCTATCTCGTCGACCAGTTCTTGCGCGACAATGCCAATTTTCGCGATGACGTCTATGGCGGCTCGATCGAGAATCGCATCCGCCTGATGCGTGAGATTACCGAGCGTGTCGCGGGCGTCGCGGGTGCCGACCGCACCTCGATCCGCCTGTCGCCCAATGGCGATTCGCAGGGCGTCGATGACAGCAACCCCAAGGCGCTGTTCGTCGCCGCGGCCAAGGCGCTCGACGAGATCGGCATCGCCTTCCTCGAACTGCGCGAGCCTGGGCCGAACGGCACCTTCGGCCGTACCGACGTGCCCAAGCTGTCGCCCGAAATCCGCGAGGTCTTCTCCAACCCGCTGGTGGTCAATTCGGACTATCGCAGCGCCGAGGAGGCGCAGGCAGCGATCGATTCGGGGGTCGCCGATGCGGTCGCGTTCGGCCGGACCTTCATCAGCAATCCCGATCTGCCCGAGCGGCTGCGCACCGGTGCAGCGCTTGCCGTCGATAACCCCAGAACGTGGTACAGCCAGGGCCCCGAGGGCTATATCGACTATCCAGCGCTCGAAACCGCTGAAGCCTGAGCTCGCCAGCGCCGCCTCGATCGATTTCGGGGCGGCGCCACCGGCTATAGGTGTGGGATAGCCCTAGAGCCGCCTCGCAATGACGCCGGCGCCCCAGCCGAACAGCACCGACAGCGCGACCGCGGCGAGCCCGTAGAGCACCGATTGCCGCTCGGCCGAACGCGCGACGAAGCGTTCGAAGCCGGATTTGCGGATTTCGATGTCGCGCGTCGCCGCCGCCAGGACGCGGCCGTCGCGGATCAGGAAGGTCTCGGCGGTGAAGCGCCCGACCGGCACGCGCGCCGGGATCGCGACGCGCGCGCGGTACAGCACGCCATCGGTGATCTCGACCGCACCCGGCGCCTCGACATACAGGCCGGTACGCGTCTTGAGATCGACCAGCCCGCGCGCGAAGCGGTCCTGTTCCTGAAGCGGTGCGCTCGACGCGGGCGAGAGCTGCAGGCTCGACAGCCCCAGCTCGTAGATCGCCCGCGTCCGCGCATCGAGCATCCGCGCGATCGGTTTGGACGAGGCGATCGCGTAGAAACTCGGCGCCGAACGGTAGCGCAGCCGACTGGCATTGACCCAGATCAGCCCGCCCAGTTTCTGCTTCTCGCGCACCAGGATCGACTGGACCGGCCCCTTGACCACGACGACGATGTCGGTCGGCTTGTCGTCATCGGGCAGCCGCCCGCCGGGATAGAGGATCGCGCCGAACAGCAAAAGGTTCGCGCCGGTGAAGCTGTATTGGATCTCGATATCGCGCTGCGACACGTCGGGGACGAGCACGGGCTTCGTCGCCGGCCGCGGCGCGGATTGCGCCATTAGCAGCGGCGCGGCGAGCACCGCGAGCCAGCCGCGTTTCATGACAGTTCGACCGAATAGATCGCGTCCGGCCGCCACCCGAGCCCGAGCGCGATCCGCCCCGCGACGAGCAACACGATCACCGCGAGCGCGAGCCGCAGATATTCGGGCTTCACGCGCGCTGCAAACCGCGCACCGATCTGCGCGCCGGCGACCGAGCCGAGCAGCAGCAAAGCGGCGAGCACGATATCGACCGCCTTGGTCGTCGTCGCATGCACCATCGTCGCCATCGCGGTGACGAACAGCGTCTGGAACAGCGAGGTGCCGACCACCACCTGCGTCGTCATGCCGAGCAGATAGAGCATCGCCGGCACGAGGATGAAGCCGCCGCCGACGCCGAGCAGGATCGTCAATATGCCGACCCCGAAGCCGAGCAGCAGCGGGGCGAACGGCGAGATATAGAGCCCCGAGCGATAGAAGCGCGTGCGCATCGGCAGCGACGCGACGAGCGGATGGTGACGGCGCTTGCGCGGCTTGGGCGCCTCGCCGCTGCGCATCCGCCGGATCGCGCCCCACGCTTCGGTCGCCATCATGCTGCCGATCGAGCCGAGGAGCAGGACGTAGACGATCGCGATCACCGTATCGATCTGCCCGCTCGCCTGGAGCAAGCGGAAGATCCAGCCGCCGAACACCGCGCCGACCAGCCCGCCCGCGACGAGGAAACCGCCCATCTTGAAATCGACGCCCTTGCGCCGGACATGCGCGAACACGCCCGAGACGCTCGCGCCGGTCACCTGGCTCGCGGCCGAGGCGGCGGCGACCGTCGGCGGGATGCCATAGACGATCAGCAACGGCGTCGTGAGGAACCCCCCGCCGACGCCGAACATTCCCGACAACAGCCCGACGCCGCCGCCGAGCAGCACGATCACCAGCGCGTTGACCGAAAGATTGGCGATGGGCAGGTAGATGTCCATTGCCCATGAGCGTTAGCCGCTCGGGCGGCGTGCGCAAAGCACGGCGTGTCAGAAATCGGTCCCGAGCGTCAGTGCAGGGCCTGATTCGGGATGGGCAGCGCCGACGATCCGCTCGCGCCAATCGAGCGCGAGCCGTACCCGCTGTTTGCCGAGCGGCAGCGCGACACCGAGCGACGGGCCGATGTCGAGCCGGGTCGCGCCGCGTTGCGCGCCGCCCCACACCCCAGCGCCGAGATCGAAGCGCATCTCGCCGAGCGTCGCGACCGGGTGCGTGACGCGCAGCGCGCCATCGACATAGGGTTCGGTCGCCGCGCGGCGGATCATCCCGGCTTGCGCATAGGCTTCGAGCCGGACGTCGTGCGCAATCGCGACCGGCCCGATCCCGCCGATCGCCCCGATCCCGGGCCCGCCATGCCCCCCGCTCAGCGCGAAACGCTGTTCGGCGACGAGCCGTAGTGGAAGTTTGGTCGGCTGCCATTCGACCCCGAGCGAGGCCTCGCGCAGACCGCTGGCGAGCGGTGACGTCATGCGTCCGACCAGCGCAACGCGCCGCTCGACGTCGAGCGCATAAACCAGCCGCACACCGGCCTGCGATCCGCCAAGCTGTCCGCCAAGCGCTCCCGGCGCGAGTCCTGCACCGCCGCGCACGACCATCCAGGCACTGCCCGACCACCGTGACGGGGTGTGCGATCGCGGGGACGCCGCCAGCGAGGGGCGGGGCAGGCCTGGAAGAAGCGAGGGGGCCGACGTGAGGGGCAGCTGATCGGCGGCCGTTGTAGGGGGTGGGCGCACGTCGTAGCTGCGCATCGGAGCTGCGAGTTCGCGACGGTGCGGGGCGGCCTGAGGGGTCGCTATCGTGACGCGCCTAGCTGGGGCCCGGGGCGCGGGCACGAGGGGTATGGGCGGCGTGCGACGGCGCGACCCGGTCTGCGCGGCGTGTACGCGGGGAACCGGCAATGACCCTTTCGACGACATCTCGATTGCCATATCGGGCTGCGGCCAGACCATCGCGACGCGTGCCGCAACCCAGCCGACGGTCACGACTCCCAAAAAGCGTAAGGGTCGCCCCCGCCCCGAGATCGTTATCGGGTCTGGCACGAATCAGCGGGCTCGGTCGCGCCGGGAAAGACATGGCTGGTCTTGTCCCAGCGCAGGGCTGCGCCGCGCAGCGATCGGATATAGGCGCTCATCGCCCCCCGCGCCGCGAGCAAGGCGACGTAGTTGCTGACGAGCGCGCGGGGCAGCGACCAGAGCGCCTCGCGCCAGCCATACGCCGCCCCGGTTGCGGCCGCGCGCCAGACCAGCCGCCATGTCAGCAGCCCTCCGTTCAGCTCCAGCAACCGTCGCATCGCCGCAGACGGGGGTGCTGCCACGGTTCCGGTGAGCGCATGGGCCAGCAACGCAGCACCCCAGGTGAGCAGCGCCGCATAGGCGCAAAACAGCACCAGCACCGCAAGCGGCGCGCGCCGGTCGCGCATCCGCATCCAATGGTCGCGCCAATCGAGCGCGTGCCCCCATCGGATCCGATCCCAGCCGGCAAGCGCGATCCCGGTCATCCAGCGCGCCTTCTGCCGCACCGCGGTCGGCACGGTCGCGGGGAAATAGGCACGGACCGCAACGAGTTCGCCACGAGCGCGCGTCCGCACGCGCGCCAGCACGCCGCGTCCGCCGAGCGTGGCGACGAGCAAGCCGAGTTCGTAATCCTCGACGATCGATCCGGCGTCGAACGGCGAACCCCCGCGTGCGGCGGCGATCCGCCCGAGCATATCGCGCTCGATCGCGCAGCCGACCCCGGCGAGGGGCAGGCCGACCCCGAGCGCCTGCCGCACGACCAGTTGCCGGCCATGCGCGTCAGCAAATTCGTCGGCATAATGGCCCGACACGAGCGGCGCATAGCGATCGACCAGCGGCAGGACCGGGAGCTGGACGACGGCATAGCGCCCGATCAGCGCATCGAAGACGCGCAGTTCCCCCGGATGGACCAGATCCTCGGCGTCGTGCAGCACGACCGCGGCGACCGTGACGCCGTCGCGCGCCTCGTCGCGCTCGAGCGCGCGCCACACCGCGTTTAGGCAATCGGCCTTGGTGGTCGGACCCGCGCGATCGTTGATCACCAGGCGCACGCGATCGTCGCCCGCAGCGACCGCCGCCACCGCGTCGATCGTCGCGCGATCGTTGGGATAGGTGCCGACATAAAGGCGATAATCGGCATGGTCGAAGCGCGCGAGTGCGCTCCCGAGCATCGCGCCGATCACCGCGGATTCATCCCACGCCGCGACGAATACCGCGATCCGCCGCGCCGGGGTTTGCGGATAGGCATCGAGCGTATGCGCCATAAGGGGGCGCCCGCGCCGCACCGTCACCCAGATCCACGTCAGATCGATCGCGAGATCGTCGCATCCGCCGACGAGAAAGCCGATTACCGCGAATACCATGGTTTCGCGCGCGACCGCGTCCAGCGCAGCCATGACCCATCCCGCCCCCACGACCGGTCTCCTTTGACGACCCAGCCATAATGGCTCCCCCGCGAGTCGTTCTTTGTGATTTTCCAACAGGTTCGACGATTATGCAAGCCTCTGCAGGCGCGCGTGTTCGTCGCTATACGGACACCATTGGTCACCCTATAAGGGCGATCTGGGCGGCGCGGGGGAGAGTTCGATGAAACTGGGTTTCCGGCTCGCATTGCTTGCGCTGGTTTGCGCGCCGCTCGCCGCGTTCGGCGATTCGAGCCCCCAGGTGATCCTTGCCACCCCCGGTATAGGCGACGGCGCGATCGAGCGCTTCACCGCGCGCTTCAACCAGCCGATGGTGCCCTTGGGCGATCCGCGTGCGACCTCGCCGTTCGACGTGACCTGCGCGGTCGGTGGACAAGGTCGCTGGGTCGATCCGCAGACCTTCGTCTATGATTTCGCCAGCGGACTGCCCGGTGGCACGACCTGCAAGTTCGCGCTGCGCAAGGGGCTCAAGAGCGTCTCGGGCTATGCCGCGACCGGCCAGAGCGAATTCACCGTCGATGCCGGCGGCCCGGTCGCGCGTGCGATCCTGCCCGGCAGCGATTCGGACGAGATCGAGGAGGATCAGACCTTCCTCGTTGCGGCGAACCTGCCCGCTACTCCGGCTTCGGTCGCCGCCAACGCCTATTGCGCGGTCAAGGGGATCGGCGAGAAGATCCCGGTCGACGTGTTGCCCGCCGATCTGCCGGGCAAGCTGCTCGGCGAGATGGGCACCGAGAATTGGAACGTCCGTAGCTTCCTCGAAAGCGGTGGCTTGCCCGCCGTTATCCCGGCTCCGGCGGATCGCGCGAAGGCCTATGCTGGCGTCACCGCGCTGAAGTGCCGCCGCCCGCTCCCGCCTGGCGCCGACGTCGCTTTGGTGTGGGGCGCGGGCATCGCCAGCGCCGGCGGCAAGACCGCCGGGACCGACCAGCGATTCGATTTCACCGTGCGCAAACCCTTCACCGCACGTTTCGAATGTTCGCGCGTCAACGCCGCCGCGGGCTGCAACCCGGTCGAGAAGGCGTGGGTGCGCTTCTCGGCGCCGGTGCCGAGCGAGCTCGCCAAGCAAGTCCGCATCGAGACCGCCGACGGCAAATTGCTGACGCCGACCCTGTTCGATTCGAGCTCGGATTCCGAGCGCGGCGATGCCAAGACCAAGGCGACGATCTCCTCGGTCGGCTTCAAGAGCCCGCTGCCGCAGGCGCAGACCGGCAAGGTCGTGCTCCCGGCGGGCGTCAAGGACGAGAGCGGCCGCCCGCTGTCGAACGCCGAGCGTTTCCCGCTCGCCGTGCGCTTCGATGCCGCCCCGCCGCTGGTCAAATTCGCCGCATCGTTCGGCATCCTCGAATCGAAGCAGGGCGGCGTGCTGCCCGTAACCGTCCGCAACGTCGAGCCCGCGCTCCAGGGCACCAACGTCACGATCGGCGGGCAGGCGCTGCGCGTCGATGGCTCGGACGGCAAGATCGCGCAGTGGCTGCGCACCGTCGGCCATGCCGACGACGAGACCGAGCATGAGGAAACGCGCGGCAAGGAAAAGGTCCGGATCAACGACACCGGGGCCAAGTCGATCCTCGGCGGCGAAGGTGCGCCGATGAAGATCGGCCTGCCCGGCAAGGGCAAGGATTTCGAGGTCGTCGGCCTGCCGCTCGGCGGCGGCAAGCCCGGTTTCTATGTCGTCGAACTGGCGAGCCCGGTGCTCGGCCAGGCGCTGCTCGGGCGGAAAGCTCCGCGCTATGTCGCGACTGCTGCGCTCGTCACCAATATGAGCGTCCACTTCAAATGGGGCCGCGCCGCCAGCCTTGCCTGGGTCACCGCGCTCGACACCGGCAAGCCCGTCGCCAATGCCGAGGTGCATGTCACCGACAGCTGCACCGGCAAACTGCTCGCGCGCGGCATCACCGACAAGAATGGCGGGCTCAACGTACCGCCGGGGCTGCCCGAGCCCGAAGCTTACGGCGGCTCGTGCAACGGCGGGTCGAGCCCGCTGATGGTCTCGGCGCGCGCGGGCGACGATTTCAGCTTCACGCTGACCGATTGGGGCCAGGGCATCCGCCCGTATGATTTCGACCTGCCCTATGGCTATTCGGCCCGCGGCGAGTTCCTCCACACCGTGTTCGACCGCGCGCTCGTCCGCCAGGGCGAGACGGTGCATATGAAGCATATCCTGCGCACGTCGGTGGCGAACGGCTTCGGCTTTGCGCCGGGCGTGACAGGGACGCTGCGGCTCCAGCATCGCGGATCCGACACGCAGTTCGACCTGCCGCTGACGATCGACGCCAATGGCATCGGCGAGAATGAATGGACCGCCCCCGCGGGCGCGCCGATGGGCGATTACGACCTGTCGTTGATCGCGGACAACCGCACGATCGAGACCGGCCAGTCGTTCAAGGTCGACGAGTACAAGCTGCCGACGATGCGCGCGACCGTCACCGGTCCGAAGGACGCCGCGATCCGCCCGATCAGCCTCGCGCTCGACCTGTTCGTCGGCTACCTCTCGGGCGGCGGCGCATCGAACCTGCCGGTCGACATGCGCGTCGGCTATTTCGCGCATGAGGGCACGCCCGACGGCTACGAAAGCTACAGCTTCGGCGGCAAGGCGATCGTCGAGGGCACCAAGCCGCTCAACGGCGACGGCGAGGAGGAGCAGGCGACGCTCCCGCCGACGCAGACGCTCCCCTCGACGCTCGGCGGCGGCGGGACCGGCAAGCAGACGATATCGATCCCGCAGACGCTCGACGGCGTCACCGACATGCTCGTCGAGATGGACTATCAGGACGCCAATGGCGAAGTGCTGACCGCCTCGAAGCGCATCCCGATCTTCCCGAGCGCGGTGCAATTGGGCGTCAAGACCGACGGCTGGCTGATGAAGCAGGACGACCTGCGGCTGCGCTTCGTCGCGCTCGACACCGCGGGCAAGCCGCTCGCCAACCAGGCGATCTCGGTCGCGCTCTACAGCCGCCAGATCCTCACCGCGCGGCGCCGGCTGATCGGCGGCTTCTATGCCTATGACAACCGCATGAAGACCGAGAAGCTCAGCCAGACCTGCAGCGCGACGACCGACGCACAGGGGCTGGCGACGTGCAAGCTCGATCCCGGCATCTCGGGTGAAGTCTATGCGGTCGCGACGACCAAGGACGCCGCCGGCAACGAAGCGCGCGCGACGCAGAGCGTGTGGCTCGCCGGCAAGGACGATTGGTGGTTCGGCGGCGACAATGGCGACCGCATGGACGTCGTCCCCGAAAAGCTCGCCTACAAAGCGGGCGAGACCGCGCGCTTCCAGGTGCGCATGCCGTTCCGCCAGGCGACCGCGCTCGTCACGGTCGAGCGCGAGGGCGTGCTTGCGAGCTACGTCACCGAACTCAACGGGGCGGACCCGGTGGTCGAAGTGAAGATGCCGGGCTCCTATGCGCCCGACGTGTTCGTCTCGGTGATGGTCGTGCGCGGCCGTACCGAGAGCGGGATCTGGAGCTGGCTCCACGGCCTAGCGCGCTCGGTAGGACTCGCGAGCGATCCGCCCGAGGAGCAGGAGCCGACCGCTCTGGTCGATCTCGCCAAGCCGAGCTACCGCATCGGCATCGCCAAGGTGAAGGTCGGCTGGGAAGCGCATCAGCTAAAGGTCGCGGTCAAGGCCGATAAAGCGCGCTACGCCGCGCGCGACGTGGCGCAGGTCGACGTCCAGGTGAACGGCCCCGACGGCAAGCCGGTCCGCACCGCCGACGTCGCCTTCGCGGCGGTCGACGAAGCGCTGCTCCAGCTCGCGCCCAACGACAGCTGGGACGTCCTCACCGCGGTGATGGGCGAGCGTCCGCTCGCCGTGCTCACCTCGACCGCGCAAACGCAGGTCGTGGGAAAACGCCATTACGGCAAGAAGGCGGTCGAGGCCGGCGGCGGTGGCGGCGGCGATTCGTCGGGGCTCAATCGCGAGAATTTCCAGCCGGTGATCCTGTGGAAGGGCCGCGTGACGCTCGACGAGAATGGGCACGCGCGGATTCCGGTGACGCTGTCCGACGCGCTCTCCTCGTTCAAGCTGGTGGCGATCGCCACGGACGGGTCGCAGCTCTACGGCACCGGCATGGCGAGCGTGCGCACCGCGCAGGATCTCTCGATCTTCGCTGGCATCGCGCCGGTGGTGCGGACCGGCGATTTCTACGCATCTAGCTTCACGCTGCGCAACGGCTCGGACAAGCCGATGACGGTGACGGCGAGCGTCGATCTCATGCCCGCCATCGCGCAGGGCAAGCCGCTGACGGTGACGATCCCGGCGGGCGGCGCGATGCCGGTCGCGTGGAATTTGACCGCGCCCGCCAATCTCGACTCGTTGCGCTGGCACGTCAGCGCGCGCTCGGCAGACGGCAAGGCGGTCGATCAGATCACCGTCAATCAGGCGGTGACGCCGCTTTACCCGCTCGAAGTGTGGGCGGGGACGCTCGCGCGCGTCGGCGGCGACACGACGATCCCGATCCAGCCGCCGATGGGGGCGATCGCGGGCCGCGGGACGGTCGATATCCGGCTCGACGACACGCTCGCACCGCCGCTCGCCGGGGTGCGCGATTTCATGGCGCGCTATCCGTATAATTGCTTCGAACAGCAGCTGTCGCGTGCGGTCGCGCTAGGCGATGCGGCGCTGTGGCAAAGGCTCGCGGGCGATATCCCGGCGTATCAGGCCGACGATGGCCTGCTGCGCTACTGGCCGTCGGGCAGCCTGACGGGCTCCGAGGCGCTCACCGCCTATGTGCTTGCGATGACGTCGGAAGCAGGCCTGCCGATCCCCGAGGGCCCGCGCGCGAAGATGATCGAGGGGCTGAAGGCCGTGCTCGACGGGCGCTTGCGCCACGAAGAGTATGGCGATGTCCGGCTCCAGCGCGTCTACGCCTTCAACGCGCTCGCCCGCGCCGGGGCAGCGACGCCGGCGATGCTCGGGCAGTTGAGCATGACGCCTAAGGAAATGCCGACCGCCTTGCTCGCCGATTATCTCGTCGCGCTCGACCATCTGGCGGGGCTCGCCAACGCCAATGCACTGAAGGCCGCGGGCGAGGCGCAGTTGCGTACGCGGCTCGTCTATGAGGGCACGCGACTCGATCTGTCGGACAGCAGCAACCAGCCATGGTGGCTGATGTCGTCGGGCGACGAAGCTTCGATCAAGACCGTGATCGCGACGCTCGGTCGGCCCGGCTGGCAGGACGAGGCGGCCAAGATGATGGTCGGTGTCGCGCTGCGCCAGTCGCATGGCCGCTGGGACACCACCACAGCCAACGCCTGGGGCACGATCGCGGCGCGCAAGTTCGCGGCGCTCTATCCGGCAAGCGCGATCGTCGGGAATACGACGCTGGGCCTGGGCGGGCAGACGATCAGCAAGGCTTGGCCGCTCGCCGCCACCGCGCGGACGGCGACCTTCCAGCTGCCGGCGACGCTCACCCCGCTCAAATTGTCGCAATCGAGCTTCGGCGCGGGGCCGTGGGCGAACGTCTCGATCTCGGCGGCGGTGCCGCTGACCAAGCCGCTGTTCGCGGGCTATGAGATGCAGCGCAATGTCGAGGTGGTGCAGGCGCGCACCAAGGGCGTGCTGACGCGCGGCGACGTCGTCAAGGTGACGATCACCGTCAAGGCGAGCGCCGAGCGCAACTGGGTTGTGATCAACGATCCGATCCCGGCGGGCGCGACGATCATCGGCGATCTCGGCGGGCAGTCGCAAATGCTTGCCGGTCAGGCGCAGGCCGGGCCGGGGAGCAAGTTCCAGGCGCGCGATGCCGATGGCAAGCTGTGGGACGTGCAGGTGGGCGTCGTCCCCGCCTATGTCGAGAAGCGCAACGATGCGTGGCGGGCCTATTACGGCTGGGTGCCGCGCGGGGCGTTCAGCGCGTCGTACATGCTGCGGCTGAACGGTGCCGGGCGCTTCAACCTTCCGCCATCGCGCGTCGAAGCGATGTATTCGCCCGCGATCCGCGCGCAGCTGCCGCTCGCGCCGGTGACGGTGGTGCAGCGCTAAGCAGGTGGAACGGCTGAGGAAGTCTCTGCTCGAGCTGGCCTCCCGTATACGCGGGAGGCCAGGCGACTGGGCGCGGCGCTTCGATGCGTGGGATTCCAGCATCCGCGGGAGAACCGCGGCGACCTGGGCGATGCTGCGCACCCGGCAGGGGATGACGGTTTCGGCGCTGGCGCTGGCGCTCCTCGCCTTCGTCGCGATCGATTACGCCACGCTTCCCCCGCCGCTGCCCGGCTATGCGCATGTCCGCGCGGCGTGGCGTCCGTCCGAGGCGTGGCTCTACGACCGGGACGGCGTGCTGATCGACAGCGCACGCGTCAATTTCGCGGCGCGACGGCTCGCCTGGACACCGCTGCCCCACGTCTCGCCGGTCACGCGCGACACGATCGTCGGCGTCGAGGACCGCCGCTTCTTCCATCATGGCGGCGTCGACTGGCTCGCCTTGCTCGGCGTCGCGCGCGACCGCGCGCAGGGAACGCGCGCACGCGGCGCGAGCACGCTGTCGATGCAGGTCGCCGGCTTTCTCGCGCCTGATCTTGCCGTGCCGGGCCAGCGCCACGTCTGGGACAAGCTCCGCCAGATGCGCGCCGCCTGGGCGCTCGAATCACATTGGTCGAAGGACGAGATTCTCGAGGCCTATCTCAACCTCGCGGGCTTCCGCGGCGAGGCGCAGGGGATCGGCGCGGCCGCGCTCGGGCTGTTCGGCAAGACCCCTGACGCGCTCGCGCGCGACGATGCGCTGTTGCTCGCAGCGCTCCTCCCCGATCCACAGGCCGACCCCGCCAGCGTCGGGCGGCGCGCCTGCGCGGTCAGCCACGAGCGCGATTGCGCGCGCTTTGCGGGTGAGGCGGCGTCGATGCTCGGTCCGGCGCGCAGCCTGCAGCTAGACCCCGGCCTTGCGCCGCATCTTTCCGACCGCTTGCTGACCAAGCCCGGCCTCAAGGTCACCACCACGCTCGACCGCCGCATCCAGAGCCTCGCGATCGTCGCGCTCAAACGCCAGCTGCAGGGCCTCGGCGGCGCGCGCGCGCGCGACGGCGCTGCGGTGGTGATCGACAATGAAAGCGGCGATGTGCTCGCCTATGTCGGCGGGATCGGCGGCGCGTCGACTGCGCCCGCGGTCGACGGCGCGAACAGCTATCGCCAGGCCGGATCGACGCTCAAACCCTTCCTCTACGCGCAAGCGATCGAGAAGGGCTATCTCACCCCCGCCTCGATCCTCGACGATTCGCCGGTCCAGCTCGACACCGCCTCGGGGCTGTACGTCCCGCAGAATTACGATCGCGGCTTCAAGGGGCCGGTGTCGGCGCGCGCGGCGCTGGCAGGGTCGCTCAACGTGCCCGCGGTGCGCACGCTGCTGCTCGTCGGGGTCGAGGCGTTTCGCGACCGGTTGTGGGATACGGGATATCGCGGGCTGGTCGAGGATGGCGATTATTACGGCTTCTCGCTCGCGCTTGGCTCGGCGGAAGTGACCCTGCTCGAACAGGCCGCCGCCTATCGCAGCCTCGAGCAAGCCGGCCGCTGGTCGCCACTGCGGCTGACACTCGATTCGCCCCGCGAGTCGCCGCACGCGATCACGACACCGCAGGCGGCGTGGCTCGTCGCCGACATGATGGCCGATTCGAATGCGCGCGCGGTGACCTTCGGGCTCGATTCGGCGCTGCACCTGCCCTTCTGGGCGGCGGTGAAGACGGGCACGAGCAAGGCGCTGCGCGACAATTGGTGCATCGGCTTCACGCAGAAATATACGGTCGCCGTGTGGGTCGGGAATCTCGAGGGCGATTCGATGCGCGCCGTCTCGGGCGTGAGCGGCGCAGCACCGGTGTGGCGCGACATCATGCTCGCGCTCAACGCCGACACGCGCGGCAGCCCGCCCCCGCGTCCGGCGGGGATCGAAGCGCGCGCGATCACCTTCGCGAACGCGATCGAACAGCCGCGCACCGAATATTTCCTCGCCGGCACCGGCCAGACGCAGATCGCGGTCGCCCCCGCCGAGTCGCGCCGCCCGCGGATCACCAATCCGGTGTCGGGCAGCGTCTATGCGATCGACCCCGACATTCCGCCCGACCGGCAACGCCTCTCGGTCGACGTGTCGGGCGCGGTGACGGCGCATCGGCTGTGGCTCGACAAGACCGATCTCGGGGCGGCCGATTCGCAGCCGCAGATCATCGCCGGGCCGGGTCGCCACCGGCTGCGGCTGACCGATGTCGCCGGGCGTGTGGTCGATCAGGTGCTCTTCACCATCCGATGAAAAGCGAGGGCCGCTAAAAAAGCGACGGCCGCCCCCTTTCGGAGACGGCCGCCGCCCGTGACGAACAGTCTTAGCGGTAGAAGCCGCGGATCACCTGGACGACATAGCCGCGCCGCGTATCGACAAGGATCACGTCGTTATAGTGCCGCGTCCATTGCTGGCCGAAGCCGGGGCGGGGCAGGCGATAGCGCCACGGATCCGAGATGATGTAGCGCCCGCCATAATAGTTCGGCGCGATGCGCAGGCCCGGGCGGAACGCGGTGTAGCGGAACGGTGCGTTCCAATTGCCGCGGGCATAGAAGTTCGGGTTGCGGTCGCGCCAGCCGCGCCAATCATCGCGGCCCCAGGCGCGGTCGCGATCGCGCAGATCCTCGCGATATTCCTGGCGCGCGTCGCGGACGTCCTCGCGCTGGTCGCGAATGTCGCGGCGGTCGCCGCGCATCCGCGCGTCCTGCAGATCGCGCTGCTCCTGGCGGATGTCGCGGCGGTCGCGCCGCAGCTCGTCGTTCGACTGCGCACTCGCCGCGACGGGAACCAAGGTCGCCGCCATCAGGGCGGTCAAAATCAGCTTACGCACTGTATCCTCCATCTCCAGCCAGCCAAAGAGCGGCCAGGCCATGAAGAGGATTTCGCACCCCGCCACTGAACGCAATGCGAATGCGTTTGTCAGCAATCCGTCAGGAACGGCTGTCGCGAAAAGGGGGGTTACGGCGTGTCGCGACCGCCGCCGGTGTTGCTCTGGCCGCCCTGGCCGCCGCCGCCGACTGCGCCGACCGTACCGATATTGCCGAACAGTTCGTCGAAGAAGCTGCGCTTCTTGCCGAGCGTCGGCGTGGTCTTGCCCGACGGGCTGATCGACGCGACCTGCTCGACGCCCGAGCGGCGCACCGCGCTGACATTGCCCTTTTCGTCGAAGCTGATGCGCAGCGTCGTCTGCTCGCGGACATGCGGGTTGTTGTACGCGTAGTTCCGCGTCTCGCGCGAAACATAATACCAGTCACCCTGGTTGAAGTCGGAGGTGAAGGTCGGCTTGCCGAGCGTCGCGAGCACCGACTGGCGCGTATCGGTCCCGGCCTGGACCGAGTTCACGAGATCGGCATCGATGACATAGCCCTGGTGCGATTTGAGCGGCACGCAGGCGCTCGCCCCGAACACGCACGATGCGAGGAGGGCGGCAGCCGTCAACTGGCGGACGGACTTAAGGCTCATCAACACTCTCCAAGGCACCAAAGCTGGCCACGACGCATTGCACCCGCGGACACGAAGCCTCAATATGCCGGGAAAGGCGGCCAAACAAGGGCGCGAAGGGACACGAGACTTTTGGGCTGGTTTTCGAAGCTGCTGGGGGGTGCGCCCGACGACACCGCATTGCTGCTCTACACCCGCGTGATCGAGATCGCACGGGCGCCGCATTGGTATGAATCGGGCGGCGTCCCCGATACGCTCGACGGCCGTTTCGACATGGTCGCGGCGGTGATGTCGCTCGTACTGCTGCGGCTCGAGGACGTTCCTGAGGCCGGCCCGGCAAGCGCGCGGCTGACCGAGCGCTTCGTCACCGACATGGACGGGCAATTGCGCGAGAGCGGAATCGGCGACATCGGCGTCGGCAAGCATATCGGCAAGATGATGGGGATGCTCGGCGGGCGCCTCGGCGCGTATCGCGACGGGCTGGCCGCGGGCGACCTGAACCAGGCGCTCGCGCGCAACCTGTACCGCAGCGGCCTGCCCGATGCCGCCGCGATCGCACATACCGAAGCCGCCTTGTTCGCGCTGCGCGACGCGCTGGCGGCACGACCGACCGAGTCGGTGATCGCAGGAGATATTGCATGAGCACGCCTGAATTTTCACGGCTGGAGCGGATCGACACGATAGGCGAGGGCGAGCGCAGCATCGCGATCGTCGCGGGCGAGGCCGAACGCGCGGCGCTCGCCACACGCTTCGGGCTGGTCTCGATTGACCGGCTCGAGGCGACCTTCCGCGTCAAGCGCGATGCCGCCGGCGTGGTCGCGCGCGGCGCAGTGAGCGCGGCGGTCGTTCAGGCCTGTTCGGTGACCGACGAGCCGTTGCCGCAAACGGTGTCGGAAGAGGTCGCTTTGCGCTTCGTCACCGAACAGGAAGCCGCCGCCGAGGAGGAGATCGAGCTCGATCTCGATGCGCTCGACACGATGCCGTATGACGGCGCGGCGATCGATCTCGGCGAGGCGGCAGCGGAAACGATGGCGCTCGCGCTCGATCCGTTCCCGCGCGGCCCCAATGCCGCGGCGGCATTGCGCGCGGCAGGGGTAATCAGCGAGGAAGAGGCCAAGCCCGCCGGCGCGCTGGCGGGGTTGAAGGGGCTGCTCGGGAAGGTGTGAGGCTCAGTCCTCGTCGGGGCCGAGCGCGGGGTCGAGATCGCGCGGGCGGACGAAGCGGGTGAGCCGTGCGCTACCGGCCGCGAGATCGCCCCATGCGCCCTCGAAGCTGAGCTCCGCGATCGTCGCGGTCGGATATTTCGCCTCGAGTGCGACGCGCAGCGGCTCGTCCGATGCTGGGACGAGCAGCATCGCCAGATCCTCGAGCCCAGGATTGTGCCCGACGAGCAGGATATGCGTCGCCTCGGCGGGGGTTTCGTGGACGATATCGAGCAAGGTCACGGCCGAGGCGAGGTAGATCCGCCGGTCGAAGCGTGGTGCAAGCGTGCGGCCATAGCCGACCTCGACCTGTTCGAGCGTCTCGACGACGCGCACTGCGGGCGAGGCGACGACATGGTCGAACGCGTCGGGCGTCTTGCGAAGCTGGCCGCCGATCAGCGCCGCGGCGCGCTTGCCCTTGGCGTTGAGCCCGCGATCGTAATCGCGCAGCGCGGGGTCGTCCCAGCCCGATTTGGCGTGGCGGAGCAGCGTCAGCGTCTTGGTGCCGGCGGTCATGCGAGTCTCCGTCAGGCGGGTTCGCGTGCCTCATGCCCCGTTTGCAGCCCAGAGGGAAGCGCTCCCGCACGCGCGACCGCTTCGTCGAGCGTGCAGCGCGTGATCTTCACCCCCGGCGGGAAGGCGGTGAGCAGGCGCGACGGCATCGCTGCCGACAAGAGGACGAACGCGCCATGATCGTCGGCACGGCGGATCAGCCGGCCGAACGCCTGCGCCATGCGGGCGCGGACGATGCGATCGTCATACGCGCTGCCGCCGCCGGCGAGACGGCGCGCGGCGTGGAGCACGGTCGGCTTGGGCCAGGGCACGCCTTCGAGCACAACGAGGCGGAGCGAGCGGCCGGGGACATCGACGCCGTCGCGCAAGGCATCGGTGCCGAGCAATGACGCCGCCGGATCGTCGCGGAAGATATCGACTAGCGTGCCGGTGTCGATCGGGTCGACATGCTGCGCGTAGAGCGGAAGCCCCTCGCGCGCGAGACGATCGGCGATCCGCGCATGGACGCCGCGCAGGCGTCGGATCGCGGTGAACAGCCCGAGCATCCCGCCGCGGCTCGCGACGGCCAGGCGCGCATAGGCGTTGGCGAGCGCGCCCATGTCGCCGCGCTTGACGTCGGTGACGATCAGCACCTCGGCCTGGTCGGCATAATTGAACGGCGAGGTCGCCGCGAAGCGGCTCGCGCCGCGCAGCAGATGGTTGGCGCCGGTACGCGCCTCAGCGACGCCCCAGCCTTCCTCGCCATCGGCCCCGCCGCCGCGCAGCGTCGCCGAGGTGACGAGTACGCCGTGCGCCTGTTTGAGCACGGTCTCGGCGAACGGGCGGGTCGGGTCGAGCCAGTGGCGGTGCAGCCCGATATCGTATTCACGGCCCTCGACGCGGTCGACCGCGAGCCAATCGACGAAATCGGGCGAGGCCGGCCCGCCGATCCGCGCGAGCAGCGACAGCCAGGCCGCGACCGTCTCGGCGCGCCAGCCGAGCGAGGCGACCGCGCCTTCGATCCGCGCGCGCGCCTGGCCGTCCATCCAGTCGGGCCCTTCCTCGAGCACTGCCTCGAGCCGGCGTCCGAGTGCGACGAGCGGCCGGACGAGCGCGTCGAGCGCGTGCGCGGCGGGGCCGGCCGCTTCGATCAGCCCGGGGTCGGGCTCGGCGAGTTCGGTCTCGAGCGCATAGCCCGCGTCGCCTTCCGCCTCGGCGCGGGCGTAGGTGAGGCCGCGCACAGCGGCGAGCAACGTCTCGACCGGACCGAACGGCGCGCCTTCGCCGATCCGCTGGAGCCAGCCGTCGCTCGCCAGCCCCTGCGCCGCCGCCACCGCATCGGCGATCGCGCGCGCCCCGCCTTCGTCATAGCTCGCCACGTCGGACAGCCGCGCGGCCAAGCCCCGCCGCCGCCCGCGCCCGCCCGATTCGGGGCCGAGCACCCAGCGGCGGAGCTCGATCGTCTCGGAGCCGGTCAGCGCGGTCGAGAACATCGCATCGGCGGCATCGAACAGATGATGCCCCTCGTCGAACACATAGCGGGTCGGGCGCGTCGTGGATTCGCGGCCGCGCGCCGCGTTGACCATCACCAGCGCATGGTTGGCAATGACGAGATCTGCGTCGGCACTCGCGCGCGCCGCCTTTTCGATGAAGCACTTTCGGTAATGCGGGCAGCCGGCATAGACGCACTCGCCGCGCCGGTCGGTCAACGCGGTCGCACCGTTGCGGCGGAACAGCGTGGGGAGCCAGCCGGGCAGATCGCCGCCGACCATGTCGCCGTCGGCGCTATAGGCCGCCCAGCGCGCGACGAGCTGCGCGAGGATCGCCGCGCGGCCGGCGAATCCGCCCTGCAGCGCATCCTCGAGATTGAGCAGACAGAGGTAATTCTCGCGACCCTTGCGCGTGACGACTTTCGCGCGGCGCGTCGCGGCGTCGGGGAAGAGCCGGGCGCTTTCATGCCCCAATTGCCGTTGTAGCGCCTTGGTGAAGGTCGACACCCACACCGCGCCATCGGCCTTCTCGGCCCAGAGCGAGGCGGGCGCGAGATAGCCGAGCGTCTTGCCGATCCCCGTGCCGGCTTCAGCGAGCACCATGTTGGGCGCGCCCTGCGCCATGCGCGGGCCGAACGCCTCGCGCGCCGCCTGGGCATAGGCGCGTTGCCCCGAGCGTTGCTCGGCGGCGCTGCCGGTGAGGTGGGCGAGCCGCGCCTGCGTCTCGTCGGCGTCGAGCGTGACGGTGCGCGGTTGTGGGCGGGGAGCACCTTCGGACCATTCGCCGAGCTTCGAGAACAGCCAGCGTTCAGCGACGTCGGGCGTCTTGAGCCGCTGTGCGAGGATCGGCGCCCAGGTCCAGCGCAGCTTGAACAGCGATTGCGCAGCGGTCCACGCGCCTTCGCGCTCGGGCCAGTCGGCGCCCGGCTCGGTCATGCCGAGCAGCGCCACCGCCGCCTCGCGCAGGAAGGCGGCAATCTCACCGTCCTCGCTCGGCGCTTCCAGGCCGGCGACCCGCGCGAGGCCGCGCGGTGTCGGCACCATGAAGCGCGCCGGGCAGAGGAAGGCGAACAGTTCGAGCAGGTCGAGCCCCGACAGGTCGGCATAGCCGAGCCGCTGCCCGATCAAGGCGGCATTGAGCAGGATGACGGGGGTATCGGCAACAATGCGGATCGCCTCGCCGCGCCCGATCGGCCGCGTGCCTTCGGCATCGGCGATCCAGATGCCGCTGTGGCTCGCATGGAGCGCGGGATAGGGGAGCGCGGTCACGCTGGGTATATCGCGTGGCTGGAACGGAATGGCAACGATGGAGGGGCGGGTTTGCCAGATCCTTCGCGCTTCCCAGCGAAGGCCGGGGCCCAGGAGCGAATATCTCGGTCTTCTATCGCAACGCCGTCTTGCAACCATTCCACGCTTGGGCCCCAGCCTTCGCCAGGGGAAGCGCGTGAAGGAAAGCCGTTAGAGTATTTAGAGTATGCCGCGTCCGTCGATCGTCAGCTCCGGCATGGTTGCACTGGTCAGTTCGCCCTCGAACGGCACCGTGCGTCGCGCGGCGAAGCCGTCCACTCCCGGCTCCCAGAACTGGTGCACCTCGCCGGTCGGCAAGGCCACGACCCAGTATTCGGACACGGCCTGCGCCGCATACATCGCGCACTTCAGGCCGAGATCGCGCGCAGCTGTGCTGTCGGCCACCTCGATGACGATCGCAAGGTCGTCGATCTCATAATAGCGCGAGTCCGTGCCGCCGATCGCGACGATGACATCGGGCTGCAACAGGCTGTGTTCCGACAGCGCGAGCGATGCTTCGCAAAACGCCTTATACGGCGAGCCTAACGCAGTAGCGCACTCCGCAGACGATAGGTCAGGTCGTTCTTGATATGATTGTGCCGCCGGAATTCCGCGTTCATGACCTCGATCACCCCGTCGATCAATTCGACCTTGCCGTACGCGTCAAACACGCCCGCGCGATCCAGGATGGTAAAATCCTCGATGCGGAGCTTCAGGCGATGCGGCTCGGTCAGGGACGGCGGCATGTTCATGGTGCGACCATAGCATTTGCGCTTCCCGCACTAAAGCGTCAAACGCGGGGCATCATGACCGACACAGCCCTCCGCACCGCCGCATTCGACTCCAAGGCCTGGCCCTATGAGGAAGCGCGCAAGCTGCTCAAGCGCTATCCCGACGGCAAGCCTGGCAACGCGCCCGTCATCTTCGAAACGGGCTATGGTCCCTCGGGCCTGCCGCATATCGGCACGTTCAACGAAGTGCTGCGCACGACGATGGTGCGCCACGCCTTCCAGACGCTGTCCGACGCGCCGACGCGGCTGATCGAGTTCAGCGACGACATGGACGGCCTGCGCAAGGTGCCCGACAACGTCCCCAACCAGGCGATGCTGACCGAACATCTCGGCAAGCCGCTCAGCCGGATTCCGGATCCGTTCGAGAAGTTCGAGAGCTTCGCTGCACACAACAATGCGATGCTGCGCGATTTCCTCGATCGCTTCGGGTTCGAGTACGAATTCATCTCGTCGGCCTCGCAATATGAAGCCGGCGTGTTCGACGATGCGTTGAAGGGCGTGTTGCGCCATTACGCTGGGATCATGGGCGTGATGCTGCCGACGCTGCGCAAGGAGCGTGCGGCCACCTATTCGCCGATCCTGCCGATCAGCCCCAAGACCGGGGTGGTGCTCCAGGTCCCGGTCGAAGTCGTCAATGTCGAGGAGGGCACGATCCGCTTCACCGACAGCGACGGCGAGGTGCTGGTCCAGTCGGTGCTCGGCGGCCAGGCCAAGCTGCAGTGGAAGGTCGACTGGGCGATGCGCTGGGTCGCATTGGGCGTCGATTACGAGATGTACGGCAAGGATCTGATCGACAGCGGCGTGCAGTCGGGCAAGATCGCGCGCGTGCTCGGCGGTCGCCCGCCCGAGGGGCTGATCTACGAGATGTTCCTCGATGAAAAGGGCGAGAAGATCTCCAAGTCGAAGGGCAATGGCCTGACGCTCGAGCAGTGGCTGGACTATGGGACGCAGGAAAGCCTGTCCTTCTTCGCCTATCGCGAACCCAAGAAGGCCAAGCAGCTGCATATCGGCGTCATCCCGCGCGCGGTGGACGATTATTTCCAGTTCCGCGCGAGCTACGCCGCGCAGCCGGTCGAGCAGAAGCTCGGCAATCCGGTGCACCACATCCACGACGGCGCCGTGCCGGGGACGAACCCGCCGGTCACCTTCGGGCTGCTGCTCAATCTCGTCGGGGTGCTCGGTGCGGGCGCGACGGCGGAGCAGGTGCACGGCTATCTCAGCAATTATGTCGAGGGTGCCATCACCCCCGAGCTCGACGCGCTGATCGGCCATGCCCTTGCCTATAACCGCGATTATGTCGCGCCAACGCTCCAGCGCCGCAAGCCCGAGGGGATCGAGGTCGCAGCACTCGAACGGCTCGACCGCGAACTCGCCGCCGCGCCGGCCGACAGCTCGGCGGTCGATCTGCAGAACATCGTCTATGCGATCGGCAACGAAGGCGGCTTCGATCCGCTGCGCGCCTGGTTCGGCGCGCTGTACGAGACGCTGCTCGGATCGAGCCAGGGACCGCGGATGGGGAGCTTCATCGCGCTCTACGGGGTCGAGAATTCGCGCAAGCTGATCGCCGAGGCGCTCGCGCGCTAGGCGCCCGGTGCCGCCATGTGGGGTCGGCGCAGGCCGATCCCGCTGGTCTTTGTGCGTCGCGGCGATAGGGTGGCGCGATGACCAAGCGCAAAGCCTCTGCGCCGTTCCGCTCCGTGCGGTCGGCGCTCCGCACCTTCCTGCATCAGGAGGCGGCGGGTGGGATCGTCTTGATGGCGACCGCCGCCCTGGCGCTCATCCTCGCCAATTCTCCGCTCGCCGACTCCTATTTCGCGCTGCTCCACCACGCGACCGGCCCGACGCTTGCGCCGGCGATCGGCCCAATGACGGTCCATCTGTGGATCAATGACGGCCTGATGGCGGTGTTCTTCCTGCTCGTAGGGCTCGAGATCAAGCGCGAGCTGATCGACGGGCAGTTGGCGAGCCCGGCGCGCCGCCGTCTGCCGATCATCGCCGCCGCCGCCGGGATGGCGGTGCCCGCTCTGGTCTATCTCGCGATCACCGGCGGCGCGGCGGAGTTGCAGCCCGGCTGGGCGATTCCGGCCGCGACCGACATCGCCTTTGCGATCGGGGTGCTTGCCCTGCTCGGCAGCCGCGTCCCGCCAGCGCTGAAGCTGTTCCTGACGACGGTCGCGATCGTCGACGATTGCGGCGCGGTGGCGATCATCGCGCTCGCCTACAGCAACGGCATCGACTGGATCGCGCTCGGCGGCTCGGTCGGCGTGTTGCTGTTGATGTTCACGCTGAAGCAGCGCCGCGTCTGGGCGTTGTGGCCGTATCTGATCGCTTTTGCCGCGCTCTGGTGGCTGATCCTGCTGTCGGGGGTCCATGCGACGATCGCCGGCGTGCTCGCCGCGACGATGATCCCGATCTCGCGATCGCCCGGCGCGCCCGATGACGTGCATTCGCCGCTCCACCGGCTCGAACATGCGCTGAGCCCATGGGTCGCGTTCGGCATCGTGCCGCTGTTCGCGCTCGCCAATGCTGGCGTGTCGCTTGGCGGCATGAGCCTTGCCACGCTCGGCGATCCGCTCGTGCTCGGCATCGCGGGCGGGCTGTTCCTCGGCAAGCAGGCCGGGATCATGGGCGGCGTCGCGCTCGCGGAGCGGTTCGGGATCGCGCACCGCCCCAAGGGCATGCGCTGGATCCAGCTCTACGGCGTCGCCCTGATCGCCGGCATCGGCTTCACGATGAGCCTGTTCATCGGCGGGCTCGGCTTCCCGGACAGTCCACATCTGCAGGATGAAGTGAAGATCGGCGTCCTCGCCGGGTCGATCGTCTCGGCTATCGCGGGCTTCCTCATCCTGCGCTATTGGCCGGTACGGAGGACGCATGCGTAACTTCTTCTCGCCCGCGCAGCTTGGCCATGCGCCGACGCGTGAACTGCACAATGGCGGCTTCACCGCCTATGCCGAGACACCGTCGCGCGCGCAGCAGATCGCCGCGGCGATCGGCGGGGCCGAGGCTCCAGGCGACCACGGCATGGCCGCGATCGAAGCGGTCCACACCGCCGACTATCTCGCCTTCCTGCGCGAGGCCCCCGCGCGCTGGGCAGCTGCGGGGCGGCCCGGCGACGCGATGGGCTATGTCTGGCCGATCGTCGGCCGGCGCGCGCTCAAGCTCGATCGGATCGACGGGCAGATCGGGCGCTACAGTTTCGACGCCTCGACCCCGCTCACCGCGCAGACCTGGGACGCCGCCTATTGGAGCGCGCAGAGCGTGCTCGCCGCGACCCATGCCGTGTTAGAGGGCGATCGTGCCGCCTTCGCCTTGTGCCGCCCACCGGGCCACCATGCCGGGGCGGACTATTATGGCGGCTATTGCTACCTCAACACCGCGGCGATCGCCGCGCAGGCCGCGCGCAATGCCGGAGTGCGGCGCGTCGCGATCCTCGATATCGATTATCACCACGGCAACGGCACGCAGGATATCTTCTGGGAGCGCGGCGACGTCTTCTACGCCAGCCTCCACGCCGATCCCGCTACCGACTATCCGTTCTACTGGGGGCATGCCGACGAGATTGGCGACGGGGAGGGGCGCGGCACCACGCTCAACTTGCCGCTGCCGCACGGCACGACGCGCGATCCGTTTCGGCGCGCGCAAGCAGTGGCGCTCGACGCGATCGCGCACTTCGCGCCCGATCTGCTCGTCCTCAGCTTCGGCGCCGATACGTGGGAAGGCGATCCAATCTCGCACTTCGCCTTGACCACTGCCGATTACGCCGTGCTCGCGCGCGACATCGCCGCGTGCGGCTGGCCGTGCGTCGTCGCGATGGAAGGCGGCTATGCGATCGACGCGCTCGGTGCCAATGTCCGGAGCTTGCTCACCGGATTTTAGGCACGATTGCCAGTGTCTTATTCCGCTGCCAGCGCGTAGGCTTGACCTATGTTAGCCGTGTTTCGCGTTTTGTACTCGTCGCGATCTGTCCTTCGGGCGGTATTGATTGGCTTGCTTGTTTTCGCTGCGTCTGCCGTGGCGATCCGCTTTACGCGCTTCGGCGGCGGCCCGGCATGCTTGTGGTTCGCAACCGCCATCCTGATCGTCGAGTTGGTGCTGCGGCCCGCGCGCGCGTGGCTCTGGCCAACCAGCGCCGCGATGATCGGGGGGATCGTCGCGACCGGACTGTTCGGCATTGGCTTCGGCTATGCCCCGCTCGTTACGCTCTGCACGATCGGTGAAGCGATCCTCGCGGCGTGGCTGATGCGCCGCGGCGGCGGCAGCGGGGCCGATCTCGGCTCGCTGCGCGGTGTAATGGTCTTCATCGCCGTCGCAGGGGGGATTGCGCCCGCGGTCTCGGGAATCGGCGGCGCGGCGACGATCGCGCTCGCGACGCCGACCGGCTTCGCCAGCAACTGGCTCAGCTGGTATCTCGGTCACGCGCTCGGCAACCTCACGCTGGCGCCGGTGGCGCTCCTGGCCCTCAACGGCGAGATGTTCGCAGGAATCGCGCGGATGCGCTGGGCACGCAAGCTCGAGGGGGTGGGGCTGATCCTGGCGACGATCGTGGTGACGCGTCTGGTCTTTGGGCAGACGACCTTTCCGCTGCTGTTCGTGCCGCTGCTGCCGTTGATGATCGCAGCCTTCCGCTTCGGCCGGATCGGCGGCGCGATCACGATCGTGATCCTCGCGACGATCGGCGCGGCGTTCACGATCGGCGGAAACGGCCCGGTGCGGATGATCAGCGGGGCAACGCACGAACGCGTGCTGTTCCTGCAATTCTATCTCGCGACCGCGGTCGTGATGACCCTGCTGATCGCCGCCGAGCTCAACCAGCGCAAACGGCTGATGGTCGCCTTGCGCGCGAGCGAGGCGCGCTATCGCCTGATCGCCGACGGATCGACCGATGTTATCCTGACGCAGACCGTCGCGGGCGAGATCGATTATGCGTCCGCCTCGATCCTGCCGCTCGCGGGCTATCACCCGACGGCGCTGATCGGCGTCAAGGCGGGCACGCTGGTGCGCCCCGACGATCTTCCGGTCGTGACCAAGACCCACCGCGATGCGCTGTCGAACCCAGGCGCAACCTTCATGGTCGAATATTGCGGGCTAAAGGCCGACGGATCGATGCTGTGGTGCGAGAGCCATACGCGCGCGGTCACCGACGAGGATGGCAGCGTCGTCGGCACCGTCAGCGTGATTCGCGACATCTCGCGGCACAAGCAATTGCGCGACGAACTGTCGCAGGCCGCGCAGACCGATCCGCTGACGGGGATCGTCAACCGCCGGGCCTTCGATGTCGCACTCGATCAACGCCTCGCCGACGTCGCCGCCGGGCGTGGGATCGGCGTGTGCGCAGTGCTCGATCTCGATTTCTTCAAGCGCGTCAACGATCTCCACGGCCATGCGGCGGGCGATACGGTGCTGTGCGCCTTCGCCGACGTCGCGCGGCGTTCGCTGCGTGCCGACGACCTCATCGCCCGATTGGGCGGAGAGGAGTTCGGCCTGATCATCTGGAATGCCGACGTTCTGGAAGCCAAGGCGATCTGCGAGCGACTGCGGCGCGAAATCGCCGATCTGTCGGTTGCGACCGGTTTTGGCGACGAGGTGCGCTTTACCTTCAGCGGCGGATTGGCGCCGATCCGCGCCGGGCGCTCGCGCCAGCATGTGCTTCGCCATGCCGACGAGGCATTGTACCGCGCCAAGCATGCCGGGCGGAACCGGCTCGAACTCGCCAGCTGAGCAAGCGCGCGGCGCAAACGAAAGGGGCGGCGCGATCCGGGCGCGATCCGATCGCGCCGCCCCTCTGTGTGTGCGAAACGGCTTTCGTCCGATCGGCGCTCAGAGCTTCTCGGTCAGCTCGGGCACCAGCTTGAACAGGTCACCGACCAGGCCGTAGTCCGCGACCTGGAAGATCGGCGCGTCTTCGTCCTTGTTGATCGCGATGATGACCTTCGAGTCCTTCATCCCCGCAAGATGCTGGATCGCACCCGAAATGCCGACCGCGACATAGACTTCGGGGGCGACGATCTTGCCGGTCTGGCCGACCTGATAGTCGTTCGGCGCATAACCCGCATCGACCGCGGCGCGCGATGCGCCGACGCCGGCGCCGAGCTTGTCGGCGAGCGGATCGATCAAAGCATGGAACTGCTCGCTCGATCCGAGCGCGCGACCGCCCGAGACGATGATCTTGGCCGAGGTCAGCTCAGGCCGCTCCGAAGCGGCGATTTCCGAGCCGACATAGGTCGACACGCCGGCGTCACCGGTACCCTCGACCGCTTCGATCGTGCCCGTACCGCCTTCGGTGGCGACCTTCTCGAACGCGGTGCCGCGGACCGAGATGACCTTCTTGGCATCCTTGGTCTGGACCGTTGCGATCGCGTTGCCGGCGTAGATCGGGCGCGTGAAGGTGTCTTCGCTCTCGACCGAGAGGATGTCGGAGATCTGCATCACGTCGAGCAGTGCGGCGACGCGCGGCGCGATGTTCTTGCCGTTGGTCGTCGCGGGCACGAGGAACGCGTCGTGCGATTCCATCAGCTTGACGACGAGCGGCGCGACATTCTCGGCCAGCGCGTGCGCATAGGCCGCGTCGTCGGCGACATGGACCTTGCCGACGCCGGCGAGCTTGGCGGCCGCCTCGGCGACCGCGCCAACGCCCTGGCCAGCGACCAGCAGATGGACTTCACCGAGCTTCGACGCCGCGGTGACGGTGGAGAGGGTGGCGTCCTTGACGGAAGCGCCATCATGTTCGACCCAAACGAGCGTCTTCACTTTGCGACTCCCATCGACTTGAGCTTGTTGACGAGTTCATCGACGTCGGCGACCTTGATGCCGGCCGAACGCTTGGCGGGCTCGACCACTTTCAGCGTGGTAAGGCGCGGCGTGACGTCGACACCGTAATCCGCGGCGGTCTTCTGCGCCATCGGCTTCGACTTCGCCTTCATGATGTTGGGCAGCGAGGCGTAGCGCGGCTCGTTGAGGCGCAGGTCGACGGTGATGATCGCGGGGAGCGTGAGCGTCTCGGTCTCCGAGCCGCCATCGACTTCCCGAGTCACGGTGACGCTGTCGGCGGTCAGTTCAACCTTCGAGGCAAAGGTCGCCTGGCCGACGCCGAGCAGGCCTGCCAGCATCTGGCCGGTCTGGTTGTTGTCGTCGTCGATCGCCTGCTTGCCGAGGATGACCAAGTCGGGCTTTTCTTCCTCAACGATCTTGGCGAGCAACTTGGCGACGCCGAGTGGCTCGACCTTGGTCTCCGAGACGATCAGGATCGCGCGGTCGGCGCCCATCGCGAGCGCGGTGCGCAGCGTTTCTTGCGACTTCTGCTCGCCGATCGAGACGACGACGATCTCGGTGACACCCTTGTCCTTCAAGCGGATCGCTTCTTCAACCGCGATCTCGTCGAACGGGTTCATGCTCATCTTGACGTTGGCGAGATCGACCCCGCTTCCATCCGCCTTCACACGAGGCTTCACATTGTAATCAAGCACGCGCTTGACGGGGACCAGCACTCTCATCGGGGTTCCTTCCAAGACTCTCTCTTGCTCGACAGCATCGGCGCCTCAAATGGCGGTTTCGCGCGGTTTTCGCAAGTCCGGTATGTCAGCCGCGGTTGCCGTAGCGGCACCGTGCGCGACTCGAATATAGTACCAACGCAAAAGGGCCCGGGCGTTTCCGTCCGGGCCCTTTCCTGGGTCGAATCAGGGGCGTGGCGCGATCACGCGGCCTTCTGCACCTCGGCGACGATCTTCTTGGCGGCATCGCCGAGATCGTTGGCGGGGACGATCGCGAGACCCGAATTGGCGAGGATAGCCTTGCCGGCTTCGACATTGGTGCCCTCGAGGCGGACGACCAGCGGGACCGAGAGGTTCACTTCCTTCGCCGCGGCAACGATGCCTTCGGCGATGATGTCGCACTTCATGATGCCGCCGAAGATGTTGACCAGGATGCCCTTCACGTTCGGATCGGCGAGGATCAGCTTGAACGCGGCCGTCACCTTCTCCTTGTTCGCGCCGCCGCCGACGTCGAGGAAGTTGGCCGGGAACATGCCGTTGAGCTTGATGATGTCCATCGTCGCCATGGCGAGGCCGGCGCCGTTGACCATGCAGCCGATGTCGCCGTCGAGCTTGATGTAGGCCAGGTCGTACTTCGAGGCTTCGAGCTCGGAGGGATCTTCCTCGGTCTCGTCGCGCAGTTCCATGAGATCCTTGTGGCGGAACAAGGCGTTGTTATCGAAGCCGACCTTGGCGTCGAGTACCATCAGCTTGCCGTCTTCGGTGACGGCGAGCGGGTTGATTTCGATCTGCTCGGCATCGGTGCCCATGAAGGCATCGTACAGCTTGGATGCGACGAACGACGCCTGCTTGGCGAGATCGCCCTTGAGCTCGAGTGCGGCTGCGACCGAACGGCCGTGATGCGGCTGGAAGCCGGTCGCCTGGTCGATGTCGATGCTGTGGATCTTCTCGGGCGTGTCGTGCGCGACGGTCTCGATGTCCATGCCGCCCTCGGTCGAGGCGACCATCGACACGCGGCCGGTGGCGCGGTTGACGAGCAGCGCGAGGTAGAATTCCTTGGCGATGTCGACGCCGTCGGTGACGTAGAGGCGGTTGACCTGCTTGCCCGCGTCGCCGGTCTGGATCGTCACCAGCGTGTTGCCGAGCATGTCGGTTGCGGCGGCCCGGACTTCGTCAGCGGTCTTGGCGAGGCGGACGCCGCCCTTCGCGTCGGGGCCGAGTTCCTTGAACTTGCCCTTGCCGCGGCCGCCCGCGTGAATCTGCGCCTTGACGACATAAAGCGGCCCGGGGAGCTTTTCCGATGCTGCAACCGCTTCCTCGACCGACAGAGCGGCGAAGCCCGCGGGAACGGGCACGCCGAATTTCGCCAGGAGTTCCTTGGCCTGATATTCGTGGATGTTCATGAGCGCGTGCCTTTCCAAGGGTCGGGTTTGCGGGGGGCTTAAGCACACACGGGAGCGCGAATCCACCCCTTCGCAGTTGCGAACACTCGCTATCGGCCGCGTGGCGCGCTATATCCCGTGCATGTCGCTGATCTCCGGTCTGTTGCTCTTTCTTGCCACCGTCGCTGGGATGGAGCTGTTCGCTTATGCTGCGCACCGCTGGGTGATGCACGGATTCGGCTGGTTCCTGCACGAGAGCCATCACCGCCCGCGCACCGGCAATTGGGAGCTTAACGACCTGTATGCGGTGATCTTCGCCTTGCCGTCGATCACCATGCTGGTGTTCGGCGTCCAGCTCGGCTGGTGGCAGGGCTTTACCTGGATCGGCGCCGGCATCGCGGCCTATGGCGCGATCTATTTCGGCTTTCACGACGTCATCGTCCATCGCCGCATCCCGACGCGCTATCTGCCCAAGTCGGCCTATATGAAGCGAATCATCCAGGCGCATCGGCTGCATCACGTGGTGGAAACCAAGGATGGCACGGTCAGCTTCGGCTTCCTCGTCGCGCCCAAGCCCGAAGATCTGAAGGCCGAGCTCAAGCGCCGCAAGCGCGCTGGCGTCCGCGCTCCCGTCGGGCAGACCAGCCTCATCCCGGATTGAACGAGCCGCTGCTTTTCTACGCGCTGGCGGTGCCGGCGGTGGTTCTGCTCGGCCTCTCGAAGGGCGGCTTTGCGGGACTTGGCGCCTTGGCGCTGCCGATGCTTGCGCTCGCCATCTCGCCGGTGCGGGCCGCCGCGATCCTGCTGCCGATCCTGATCGTGCAGGATGTCGTCGGCGTCTGGGCGTTCCGGCGCGATTGGGATGCGGCGATCCTCGGCTGGATGCTGCCGGGCGCGGGGGTCGGTATCGTGCTCGGCTATCTGTTCGCGGCGCAGGTCTCGACCGCGGCGGTGCTCGCTTTGGTCGGCGCGATCTCGGTGCTGTTCGGGCTCTACCGGCTGTGGAGCGAGCGGCGCGGAACGGTCGCGGTCGCGGCGCAGGCGCCGGGCTGGGTGGGATCGCTGCTCGGTATCGCCTCGGGCTTCACCAGCCAGATCGCGCATGCCGGACAGCCGCCGTTCCAGGTCTATGTCCTGCCGCGCCGGCTGCCGCGCGACGTGCTCGTCGGCACGACCGCGATCTTCTTTGCCGCGGTCAATTGGGCGAAGGTCCCGGCCTATTGGGCGCTCGGCCAGTTCGACCGCGACACGCTCGGCGTCGCGGCGCTGCTGCTGCCCGTGGCGATCGCATCGACCTTTGCCGGCGTCTGGCTGGTGCGACGGGTCTCGCCCGAGCGATTCTACACCGCGATCTACACCCTGATGGTGCTGGTCGGCGTCAAGCTGATCTGGGACGCGCTCGCCTGATTTAGTCGAACAGCGACGAAACCGAAGATTCGTCGGCGATCCGGCGAATCGCCTCGGCGAGCAACGGCGCGATCGTCAGATGGCGAATCTTCTTGGCCGAGGCGACGATGTCGTGGCTGCCGAGCGAATCGGTGATCACCAGTTCCTCGAGCGCCGAGCTTTCGACTCGCGCCACCGCGCCGCCCGACAGCACGCCGTGCGTGATGTAGGCAGCGACGCCTGCCGCGCCCGCCTGCTTGAGGGCGGCGGCGGCGTTGCAGAGCGTGCCGCCCGAATCGACGATGTCGTCGATCAGGATGCAGAAGCGCCCTTCGACCTCGCCGATGATGTTCATCACTTCGGATTCGCCCGCGCGCTCGCGGCGCTTGTCGACGATCGCGAGCGGCGCGTTGTTGAGCCGCTTGGCCAGCGCGCGTGCGCGCACCACGCCGCCGACGTCGGGCGACACGACCATCAGATTGCGGTTGCCGTAGCGCGTGAGGATGTCGGCCGACATCACGGGTGCGGCGAACAGATTGTCGGTGGGGATATCGAAGAAGCCCTGGATCTGCCCGGCATGCAGATCGACCGAAAGTACGCGGTCGGCGCCCGCAACGGTGATCAGATTGGCAACGAGTTTCGCCGAGATCGGCGTGCGCGGCCCCGGTTTGCGGTCCTGCCGGGCATAGCCGAAATAGGGGATGACCGCGGTGATTCGCTTGGCCGAGGCGCGTTTCAGCGCGTCGATGCAGATCAGCAGCTCCATCAGATTGTCGTTCGCAGGGTAGCCGGTCGATTGCAGCACGAAGACGTCCTCGCCGCGGACATTCTCCTGGATTTCGACGAAAATTTCCTCATCGGCGAAGCGGCGCACCTGCGCGTCGGTCAGCGGCAATTGGAGGTAGGCAGCGACATCGCGCGCGAGCGGCAGGTTCGAATTGCCGGTGAGAAGTTTCATATGGGCCGCCCCTTGCGCTTGCCGATTTGCAGCCTCCTTAGGAGCGTCCTCCGCCTGGGGAAAGGGACCGCAGTGCGTGCCATACCCCGCGCGGCCCGCAGATGCGCCCAAAAACGGATGCCGTAGGGCACATCGCGGCCTGGCCGCGCGGGCTTGTCGAGGGGGCGCCGCGTCCTCTACCGCTCGTCGCATGACGATCCGCACTCGCTTCGCCCCTTCGCCCACCGGCATGCTGCATGTCGGCAACATCCGCACCGCGCTCCACAATTGGCTGTGGGCGCAAGCGCAGGGCGGCGAATTCTGGCTGCGGATCGACGATACCGATGCCGAGCGCAGCGAAGAGCGCTTCGTCGACGCGATCCGCGCCGATCTTGCCTGGCTCGGGCTGACGATTGCGGGGGAGGAGCGGCAGTCGGCGCGCTTTGCGCTCTACGAAGCGCGCTTTGCGGCGTTGCGCGACGCCGGCCGCGTCTACCCCGCCTACGAGACCGCGCAGGAGCTCGACCTCAAGCGCAAGATCGCCGCCGGGCGCGGGCTGCCGCCGGTCTATGACCGTGCCGCGCTCGCACTGAGCGACGCCGAGCGGGCGAGCTTCGAGGCGGCTGGCGTCAAGCCGCACTGGCGCTTCAAGCTCGATCATGCCGCGCCGATCGTGTGGGACGATCTGATCCGCGGGCCGCAGAAATTCGATGCTGCGACGATGAGCGACCCCGTCATTCGCCGCGCCGACGGGTCGTGGCTCTATATGCTGCCCTCGGCGATCGACGACGCAGAGATGGGCATCACGCATGTCGTGCGCGGCGAGGACCATGTTTCGAACACCGCGCTGCAGTTGCAGATGTTCGACGCGATGGGAGTGGCGCCGCCGGCTTTCGCGCACGAGGCGCTGCTGGTCGGCTCGGAGGGCAAATTGTCGAAGCGGCTGGGGTCGCTCGGCGTCGCGCATTTCCGTGAGGTCGGGATCGAACCCGAGGCGGTGCGGGCGCTGCTCGCGCGGATCGGGACGAGCTTGCCGGTCGAGCCGCTGGTCGAGACGCAGGCGCTGGTCGAGAGCTTCGATTTCGCCAAGTTCGGTCGCGCGCCGGCGCGCTTCGACGAGGCTGAGCTTACGGGGTTGAACGCGAAGATCGTCCACCAGCTCGATTTCGAGCATGTCGCCGACCGGCTTCCCGCCGGGATGGGCGCTGCGGAGTGGTCGGCGGTGCGGCCCAATCTCCAGACGATCGCCGAAGCGGCCGACTGGTGGGGCGTGATCGAGGGCCCGATCGTCGCCGAGCGCGACCTCGCCGATGCCGACTTCCTCGCGGCGGCCGCGCGGGCGGCCGAGTCGCTCGATTGGGCGGGCGACCCGTGGCACGCGCTGACCGCTGCGCTGAAGGCTGAAACCGGGCGCAGCGGCAAGGCGCTGTTCCTGCCCTTGCGCCGGGCGCTGACCGGGCGCGAGCATGGTCCCGACATGAAGGCGTTGCTCCCGCTGATCGGCCGCGAACGCGCGATCGCGCGCCTGTCGCCCGAGTGAGGCGACAGGATATAATGTCTCTTGCGCGCGTAATGTTATGATGTAACATCCTCTCCATGTCCGGCGCAGACTCGGACGGCACAGATGGAGACGGGACGATGTACGCAGATCGCTATGCCAACCGCCATGGTCTCAACCCCGGCGGAGTCGCCTTCGCGCTCGGCGCCGGCGGCGTGTTGCTGTTCGGGCTTTCGCTGACCGCGCCGCATTTCGTGCGCGATATCGTGCCGACGATCACCGCAACCAACATCCCGCTCGATCCGCCACCCCCACCCAAGCCCGAACCGAAGCCGGTGCCGCAGATCCAGCACGCCGCGCAGCCACTGAAGCCGCCGCCCGAATCGATCGACCTGACCAAGCCCGTGCTACCGGGCGTCCCGAGCGGACCGATCGCCACGCACGTCGATCCGCCGCCGCTACAACCCTTCGCCGGCGGCACGGGTGATGTCGGCACGATCGTCAAACCGCCCGCGCCGGTCATCACCATCCCAAAACTCGATTCGCGCTATCTCGGTGGATTCCAGCCGACCTATCCAAGCGACGAGCGCCTCGCCGGGCGCGAGGGGCGGGTCGTGGTGCGCGTGCTGATCGGCACCGACGGGCGCGTGAAGCAGGTCGAGCAGGTCAGCGCGGCGAGCCCGGCCTTCTTCGAGGCGACGCGCAAGCGCGCGCTCGAGAAATGGCGCTTCACCCCGGGGACGCGCGACGGCGTCGCGATCGAGGCGTGGCAGACGATGGCGGTCCGCTTCGTGCTCGACGAAGAATAGCCGGCGAGGGTGGGCGCGGCAGGGCTGGCATCGCCTCCCCGTCGCGCCTATCTCTTGCGCATGAATTTCCTGCGCTACATTTCCCCGCTGCGCGCCTGGCGCGATATGCGCACCTATATCGTAACGCGGCGGCCGCATCAGCTCGGCTTCATGGGGCTGGCGCTGGCGCTGACCTATGTGATGGTCGTCGGCGTGATCTACGAATCGAAGATCCCGCCCAAGCCGTATCACCGCGACATCATCTATGTGCAGCAATGGCGCGCCGACCGCACCGATGCCGAGATCATCGCGCAGCAGAAGATCGACGGCGTCGAGCAGACGCGCCAGGCCAATGAGCTGAAGCGGCTCGAGGCCGAACGCCGCGCGCAGTTCAAGAAGGTCAATGACGGGCTCAAGGCCTACGGGATCTGAGCGTGACCACGGCTTCCGACGATACGCGCTGGATGGGCGCAGCGCTCGCGCTCGGCGAGCGCGGACGTGGGCGGACGACGCCCAACCCCAATGTCGGCTGCGTGATCGTCGCCGATGGTATCGTCGTCGGGCGCGGCTGGACCCAGCCCGGTGGGCGGCCGCATGCCGAGGCGATGGCGCTCGCCGAAGCCGGCGAAAAGTCGCGCGGCGCAACCGTCTATACCACGCTCGAACCCTGCGCGCATATTTCGACGCGCGGGCCCGCGTGCAGCGATCTGCTGCAACTGGCGGGCGTGGCGCGCGTCGTGGTCGCGCTCGGCGATCCCGATCTGCGCACCAATGGCGCGGGCGTTGCGCGGTTGCGCGATGCTGGGATCGCGGTCGATCTCGGCCTGGGCGCCGCCGCCGCGCGCTCGGCGATGGTCGGCTTCCTCATGCGACGCCAGCATGGCCGGCCCGCCGTGACGCTCAAGCTCGCGCTGTCGCTCGACGGCGCGACCGCGATGGGATCGGGCGCGAGTCAGTGGATCACCGGGCCGCAGGCGCGCGCGCACGCGCATCTCGAACGCACGCGCCACGACGCGATCCTGGTCGGACGCGCGACGATCGATGCCGACGATCCGACGCTCGACGTGCGCTTGCCCGGACTCGAGGCGCGGTCGCCGCGACGCTTCATCCTGTCGCGCACGCCCGATCTGCACCATCCGGCGCCCGACTGCGCGCTGCCATGGGAAAACCTTGCGGCGCCAGACGCGATCGGCACGCTCCAAGCGATCGACACCATGCTCGTCGAAGGTGGCCCGACCACCGCCGCCGCCTTCCTTTCCGCCGACCTCGTCGATCGCTTGCTGCTCTATCGCGCGCCGATCGTCGTCGGGGGCGGGCGGACCTTGCCCGACATCGGCCTCTCCGATCTTTCCGAGGCGCATGGCAGCTGGGCGATGACCGACGCGCGCACCCTTGGCAGCGACCGGCTCGAGGTTTACGAGCGCGTCAGGGAGTAGGCCATGTTCACCGGGATCATTACCGACATCGGCACGATCGATCGGATCGAGGAGCGCGGCGATCTGCGCATCTTCGTCGCGACCGGCTATGACATGGGGGATGTCGATCTCGGCGCGTCGATCGCCTGTTCGGGCGTGTGCCTGACCGTCGTCGACAAGTCCGCACCCGGAGCGTCGGGCTGGTTCGCCGCTGATGTCTCCGGCGAAACCGTCTCGCGCACCCCCGCCGCGCAATGGACCGCCGGCCGCCGGCTCAACCTCGAACGTGCGTTGAAACTCGGCGAGGAGCTGGGCGGCCACATCGTCACCGGCCATGTCGACGGCATCGCGTCGATCGTCGAGACGAGCAGCGATGGCGATTCGTGGAAGGTCGTCATCGCCGTCCCGGCCGCGCTCGCGCCGTTTGTCGCGCCCAAGGGCTCGATCACCGTCGACGGCGTCTCGCTGACCGTCAACAGCGTCGCCGACCAGACCGACGGCAGCACGCATTTCGCGATCAACATCATTCCCCACACCCAAGCGATGACCACGCTGGGCGATCTTCATTCGGGCGCACACGTCAATATCGAGATCGATGTCCTCGCCCGCTATCTGCAACGCATGGAGCATTATCGTGCCAAAGCCTGAAGTCGCGCGGCTGCGCCATGGGTTCCTGTCCTCGCCTGAGGAACTGATCGACGAGGCCAAGAACGGCCGGATGTTCATCCTGGTCGATGACGAGGATCGCGAGAATGAGGGCGACCTCGTCATCCCCGCGCAGATGGCGACGCCGGAGAAGATCAACTTCATGGCCAAGCACGGCCGCGGGCTGATCTGCCTGGCGATGACCAAGAAGCGCGTCGAGGAGCTCGGCCTCGGCCTGATGAGCCGCCACAACGGCACGCGGCACGAGACCGCCTTCACCACCTCGATCGAGGCGCGTGACGGCGTCACTACCGGCATTTCCGCTGCCGACCGTGCGCGCACCATCGCGGTTGCGATCGATTCGTCGAAGGGCAAGGAAGAGATCGTCACGCCGGGCCACGTCTTCCCGCTCGTCGCGCGCGACGGCGGCGTTCTGGTGCGCGCTGGCCATACCGAGGCTGCGGTCGACGTCTCGCGCCTCGCCGGGCTCAACCCGTCGGGTGTGATCTGCGAGATCATGAACGAGGACGGCACGATGAGCCGGCTCGACGATCTCGTCTCGTTCGCGCAGCTTCACAATCTCAAGATCGGCACGATCCGCGACCTGATCGCCTATCGCCGCCGCCACGACCATCTCGTCGAGAAGCGCGCCGAAATGCCGTTCGAATCGAAATGGGGCGGGTTGTGGAAGGCGATGACCTTCCACAATAAGGCGACCGGCGACGAGACCGTCGCTTTGGTCAAGGGCAAGATCGACCCGACCAAGCCGACACTGGTGCGGATGCACACGCTGTCGACCTTCGTAGATGTGTTCGGCGAAGAGAATGAGCGCTCCGGCCTGCTGTCGGGCGCGATGCAGTTGATCGCCGACGAGGGCACCGGCGTGATCGTCGTGATCAACCGCCGCATGTCCGACGGGATCACGCGCTTCATGAAGCTGCGCGGCGAGGGCAAGGGCGCGGGCGCGCCCGAGGTCGAGGAATTGCGCGATTACGGCGTCGGCGCGCAGATCCTCGCCGAGCTCGGCGTCGAGGAAATGGTGCTGCTCACCAATACGCATCACGCGCTGGTCGGACTCGAAGGCTATGGCCTGTCGATCGTCGACGAGCGCGCCATTCCAGGCACCGGGGGCGAATAATGGCCAAACTGCTCATCGTCGAAGCGCGCTTCTACGACCATCTCAACGACCTGCTGCTCGAGGGCGCCCGCGCTGCGATCGAGGCGGCCGGGCACAAGCATGAGACGATCACGGTGCCGGGCGCGCTCGAAATCCCCGGCGCGGTCGCGCTGGCGGCTGAAACGGGCCTGTACGACGGTTTCGTCGCCTTGGGCGTCGTGATCCGCGGCGAGACCTATCATTTCGAGATCGTCGCGGGCGAGAGCGCACGCGGGCTGATGGCGCTGTCGATGGACGGCCTCGCGATCGGCAACGGCATCCTCACCACCGAGGACGAAGCGCAGGCGCTGACGCGCGCGCGGAAATCCGAGAAGGACAAGGGCGGCGAAGCAGCCAAGGCGGCGCTCGCGATGATGGCGCTGAAAGCGCGCTTCGGCTGAGGCGGGGATGGTGACCGGGCCGATCCTGTTCACCGACCGGCTCATCCTGCGGCTCCCCGAGCCTGCGGATTTCGAAGCCTATGCCGCCTTCGCCGCAGACGGCGAGACGATGGCGCATCTCGGCGGCGCGATGTCGCGTGCGGTCGCGTGGCGCGACTTTTCGGTGCGCGCCGGCGCGTGGATGACGCGCGGCTTCTCGATGTTTTCGGTGATCGAGCGCGAGACGGGCGCCTGGGTCGGGCGGATCGGACCGTGGCAGCCCGAGGGCTGGCCCGGTACCGAAGTCGGCTGGGGCGTTGCCAGCGGTTTTGCCGGCAAGGGCTATGCGTACGAGGCCGCGGTCGCCGCGATCGACTATGCGTTCGATCGTCTCGGCTGGAGCGACGTTATCCACACAATCGCGCCCGACAATCACCGCTCGATCCGGCTTGCCGAGCGCCTCGGCTCGACCAACCGCGGACCGACCAGCTTGCCGCCGCCGCTCGCCGACTATCGCGTCGATGCCTGGGGCCAGAGCGCTGCAGAGTGGCGCGCGCGGCGCGGCAGATGAGCAAGCCGCCGCCCCCGCGCTACAAAATCGTCGAGCGCGACGGGCGGCTGCTCACGATCGACACTTGGGCCGACCAGCCATCGATCGTGCCGGGCCGGCATCGTGCCGATCCGATCGCGGCGGGGGACGGCATCGGCGCGCCGCTCGTGGCGGCTCTCTTCCGCGTACGCGATGCGCAGGGGCGGCGCTTGCTGACGACCTCGCCGAACTGGGACCGCAAGGGCCCGCGCGTCATCGCGCTGTCGCCCAAAGGCGAACGCCGCATCGCCGCGCTCGGTCTGCTGAGCATCGGCCTTATGCTCGTCGTGGTATTGGCGGCGCTGATCGATCCCGACTGGCTGCTGCCGGTCGTGGTGGTCGCGGTCGTGCTCGCCGGCGCGATGTCGAGCAGCCGTACCAGCTGGGTCACCCGCTGGCTCGACTCGCTCGGCGCGGAAACACCACCCTAATCCCTTCCCAGCGCTCGACTCCTTACTTATACCGATGTCAGTAAGCAGGAGCGCGACGATGGCCTACGCCCATACCTTCAAAGCCAATCCGCATTGGCTGCCGCGGCAGAAGCAGGGGGACATTCGCGACATTCCCGGCGAGGATGGGCTGCCCTTCGTCGGCAACACCTTCCGCATGCTCAAGGATCCGGTGCGCTTCGGACGTCACATGATCGACAGCTACGGCCCGGTGTTCCGCAACAATGCGTTCGGCGGGCCGACCGTCAGCCTGATCGGCCCCGAGGCGAACGAACTCGTCCTGTTCGACCGCGACCGCGTCTTCTCGTCGGAGCAGGGCTGGGGGCCGTTGCTCAACCTGCTCTTTCCGCGCGGGCTGATGCTGATGGATTTCGACAAGCACCGCGCCGACCGCCGCGTGATGTCGGTCGCGTTCAAGCCCGAGCCGATGCGGCATTATGCCGAGACGCTCGACAGTGGCATTGCGCGCACCGTCGCCGGCTGGGGCAACCAGCCGATACGCTTCTATGACGCGATCAAGGAACTGACGCTCGATCTCGCCGCCGAGAGCTTTCTCGGCATGCCGCTCGGTCCCGAGGCGACGCGGATCAATCAGGCGTTCGTCGATGAGGTGCAGGCCTCGATCACGCCGATCCGCGTGCCCCTGCCAGGCTCGCAGATGCGCAAGGGCGTGCGCGCGCGCGCCTATCTGATCGACCTGTTCGAGCGCGAGATCCCCGCGCGGCGGGCGGGCGCGGGGCACGACTTCTTCTCGCAATTCTGCCGCGCGACCGACGATGCCGGCGAACCGCTCGCCGCCGATGCGATCGCCGACCATATGAACTTTCTGATGATGGCGGCGCACGACACGATCACCTCGTCGGCGACGAGCCTCGTCATGCTGCTCGGCCGCAATCCCGAATGGCAGGAGAAACTGCGCGCCGAGATCACGGAGCTTGGCCGCAACGATACGGGCGGGCTGGCCTATGGGCAGCTCGACTGGCTGGTGCTGACCGACATGGCGTTCAAGGAATCGCTGCGGTTGATCCCGCCGGTGCCGTCCTTGCCGCGCCGTGCGATCAAGCCGTTCGACTTCGGCGGCTATCATATTCCGGCCGGGACGACCGTTAGCGTCAGCGTCGCCTACACGCATACCATGGCCGAGCTATGGCCCGACCCCGAGCGCTTCGACCCGCTGCGCTTCACCCCCGAGGCGGTGCGCGCACGGCATAAATATGCGTGGGTGCCGTTCGGTGGCGGCGCGCATATGTGCCTGGGGCTGCACTTCGCGACGATGCAGATCCGCATCCTCATCGCGCATCTGCTCAGCCGCTATCGCATCGAGCTTGATCCCGACGCCGGTGCAGAGTGGCAGGCCTGGCCGATCCCGCGGCCGAAGGATGGGCTGCCGTTGCGCTTCGTTCCGCTGGGGTGACGGGAGTCGGGCTGCGCATGGTCCTGTCGATGCGGGTTGAATTAGAACGCAGGCGGGAGGGGCACACCAACTGCTGCCTTCCAGGCGAACCTCGGTCGTCCACCGCTGCGCTACCGCTCTGACGCTGCCTGAGAAAAAGTCGAATGCGCCCAAGACTTTTACCGGTTCTTGAAGCGACTATGCCCGCATCCCGCGAGATCATCGTCGTGAGGATTGCGATCGATCCAGCTTGTCCGTAAACCCGGCACGGGTCGCCCTAGTATAAAAGTCACAATCTTTTGACAGGGGAAATTCGATGCATCGCTTGAACGTCGCTTTGACCGGACTGCTATTCACGCTCGCCACGCCAGCTTTGGCGCGGAGCAGCATCGACGGCACATGGAAGGCCGATACCACCACAGCCAAACTATCGACAAAGCCGGACATTTTCGTAATCAAGGATGGGATGTACGACTGCAGCTCGTGCGCCCCGCCGTACAAGATCGCTGCCGATGGGAAGGTCCACCCGGTCGCCGGCCGCGACTATTGGGATGCGGGATCGGTCGCGTTGATCGACCCCGCTACGCTGCAATGGACGCGCTATCGCAAAGGCGTTTCGATCAGCTCGACCAAAGTTGCGGTCTCGCCCGACGGCAACACCCTGACGTTCACATCCGTCTCGGCCGACAATGCGTTGGGTAAGTCCATAGCAAGCTCGAGCTTGGCGAAACGCGTCGGCCCCGCCCCTGCGGGGGCGCACGCTACGAGCGGTTCCTGGGTCGGGATCAATGAGGGTGCGCAGATCGCCGAGGAGAATCTCGTCGCAACAATAAGCATGGTGGACGACGTGGTGACGATGACGCTCGGAACGGGCGAGCATTATGCCGCCAAGCTCGACGGTCCCCAAACGCCTTTCGTCGGGGACAAAGCGGGGGCGATGGTCGCGTTGAAGCGGGCTGGCACGGGGTTCGTCGAAACCGACTATGTCAACGGTACGGCAATCGGGACCTACACCTACATCCCGCAGGACGAGACGACGATGACCATGAAGGCGTTCAATATGAAGGCAGGGACGACCGAAGAGTACACGCTCAAAAAACAATAAGGCGATCGCGGTGGCGATCAATCGCCACCTGTGTCCGGCAAATGCAAAGGCCGCGCCCCTGCCAAGGCGCGGCCTTCCTTTTTGTCCTTAGCGCCGGTCGATAGGCGCAGCGTCCAACGCGATCTTTCGCAGCGGTGGATCACGCGCAAGATGGTTCAAAGCCCGTATTGAGGACAGGGTCGGGCGATGCGACGGGCATCGCGTGGGTAAAACAACGCCTGCAGGATTCGCCCATTTCAGGCCGTTCGAGACCGTTCGTTCCGTCCTGGACCCTGCTGCAAATCGAGGAACAGACATGACCGATATGACCCATGACATCGTCGATACCGCCGTCGCCGCAGGCGCCTTCACGACACTCGTCGCGGCCGTCACGGCAGCCGGCCTGGTCGATACGCTGAAGGGCGACGGCCCGTTCACCGTCTTCGCGCCGTCCGACGACGCGTTCGCAGCGTTGCCGGCCGGGACCGTCGATGAGCTCGTAAAGCCAGAAAACAAGGAAAAGCTGACCGCAATCCTGCTGCTCCACGTCCTCCCGGGCAAGGTGATGGCAGCCGACGTCGCGGGCCAGGTGCTCGATCCCGCGACCGCGGGCGGTGCGACGGTTCATGTCGATGGCACGGACGGTGTCACTGTCGATGGTGCCAAGGTCGTGACCGCCGACATCGCCTGCACCAACGGCGTGATCCACGTCATCGACGCCGTGCTGCTCCCCAAGGGCTGATCCTTGACGCCAGCGACCGGGGGCAGCAACGCCCCCGGTCGCTGGCAAGATCGCTATCGAACCGTACTGGACTACGCATGAAGACTCCCGCCCTGAAGATCGGCATTGTCGGCGCCGGCATCGCAGGGCTTTCCTGCGCCGAAACGCTCCAGGCAGCCGGGCATGCCGTCATGGTGTTCGACAAGGGTCGCGGCGCTGGCGGGCGCATGGCGACCCGCCGCGCCGAATCGCCCTCCGGCGACGTCGCGTTCGACCATGGCGCGCAATATTTCACGGCGCGCGACCAGCACTTCGCGGCGACCGTGACGGGATGGGAAGCCACCGGTGTCGTCGCGCGCTGGCCCAGCGCAGGCGATGACGCCTGGGTCGGGACGCCTGGCATGAACGCCGTGGTGAAAGCGATGGCGCAGCCGTTGGCGGTCCACTGGAACAGCCGCGTCGATGCGCTCCGCCGTTTCGACGGGTCGTGGTTCCTCGACTCCGTCGCCGACGATCCGTTCGACGCGGTGATCGTCGCGACGCCGGCCGAGCAGGCGGCCCCATTACTGGTGGCGCACGACCCGGCGATGGCCGCGATGGCGCAAGCCTGCCCGTCCGCGCCCTGCTGGACGGCGATGGTGGCGTTCGACGAACCGATCGCCATCGCCGAGGACATCATCCGCGACGCCGGCATCATCGGCTGGGCGGCGCGCAACAGTGCCAAACCCGGCCGCAGTGGCACCGAGGCCTGGGTGATCCAGGCGACGGCGGACTGGTCGCGCGATCATCTCGAGGACGACGCGAGCAGCGTGGTCGATGCGCTGCTGTCGGCGCTGGCCGCGGAAGCAACGCAGGCGCTGCCCGCCCCCGTCGTGCGGATCGGCCATCGCTGGCGCTATGCGCGCGCCAAGGCAACGCAGCACGGTGCGCTGTGGAACGATGCGATGCGGATCGGCGCGGTCGGCGACTGGCTGCTGGCACCGCGGATCGAAAGCGCGTGGCTGTCCGGCCGGATGCTCGCCGACCGGATCCTTTCAGCCGGTCGCTAAGCGGGCATACCCGCCACGATCCGAGGATCGACCGCATAATCGCGCGCGATCTCGCGCGCAGTCATCTTGGCGGACATCATCACCGACGGCGTCCCCCCGCCCGGCTGCGTCCCCTGGCCGACGAGGTACAAATTGGTGATATCCTCGCTGCGGTTGTGCGGGCGGAAGAAGGCGGTCTGCGTCAACCGCGGCTCGACGCCGAAGCCGTTGCCGGCATAGGCGCCGAGCACCTGCTCGAAATAATCGGGCGTCACGAAGCTGCGATAGACCAGCCGCTCGCGCAGGCCCGGAATGTAGCCGCGGTCGTCGAGGAAATTGAGCACCTTGTCGGCGAACCCCTCGCCCACCGCATCCCAATCCACGTCGCCCAGTGTGTTGGGCACGGGGATCAGCGTATACGCCGCATGATGCCCCTCCGGCGCAAGGCTGGGGTCGGTCAGCGTCGGGACATGCAGATATTGCGAGAAGTCCTCGGCCAGGATCTTGCGTTCGAAAATGTCGGTCAGCAGCTCTTCGTAGCGCGGGCCCAGGATGATGTTGTGGTGCCGTACGTCGGGGTCGCCCTCGCGCTTCTCATAGCCGAAATAGATGACCATCAGCGACATGCTCTGCTTGCGGAACTTGACCACGACATCGCGATTGATCCGGCGGTGCGCCGTGTCGATCAGCTTGAGATAGGTGGTCGCATAATCGGCGTTGGAGACGACGAGATCGGCCGCCAGCGTCTCGCCCGATGCGAGCGTCACGCCGGTCGCGACGCGCTGGCGGCCGCGCTTCTCGATGTCGATCCGCGCGACTTTCGCACCGAGCTGCAGCGTTCCGCCCAGTTCCTCGAACTTGACGACCAGCGCCTTCACCAGCGCGCCGGTGCCGCCCATTGCGTAATGGACGCCCCAGGTCTTCTCGACGAAGTGGATCATCGCATAGATCGCCGGCACCTTCAGCGGATTGCCGCCGATCAGCAGCGGCTCGAAGCTGAACACCTGCCGCATCTTGTCGCTCTTGAAATATTTGCTGATCAGCGAAAACAGCGGCTGGACCGCACCGAGCTTGAGCAGGTCGGGCACGACCTTCAGCATCGACCCGAGGCTGCCAAAATAGGTATAGCCGAGCTCGAGGAAACCACGCTGGAAGATCGCGCGCGCCGCCTCGTGGAAGCGATCGTAGCCGTCGAGATCCTCGGGCGCGAGCCGTGCGATCTGTGCGCGGACGTTCACCGGGTCGGCGTCATAATCGAAGAAGGTGCCGTCGTCGAAATAGATCCGGTAGAAGGGCAGCACCGGCACGATGTCGAGATAGCGGCTGGTATTGGGGCCGCCGCTGATGCCCGACACGATCCGCTGGCCATCGCCCAGCACGTCGTCCGGAAAATCGGGCGCGGTCAGCATCGCCACATCGCGCTCGAGCGAGAACAGCTCCTCGATGAAATGCGGGACGGTCAGCACCGTCGGCCCCATGTCGAAGGTGAACCCCTCCGCACGCCGGACATAGGCGCGGCCACCGACGTCATTGAGCTGCTCGACGATGCGTGTGTCGAAGCCGAGGCTCTGCAGGCGGATCGCGCAGGCGATTCCACCGATGCCGGAGCCGATCACGATAGCGGTACGACGAGTCATGCGGTCAGGGTCTTTTCTTCAGAGGAAGGTGCGGCGGAGAGCCGCCCTTCGAGCCAGCGCGAGAGCATCAAATGCGGTACCGCGACGGATGCCAATAGCTGAAACGCTTGTGCCACGATTATTGGCTCGAATCTCCACGGTGCTATCGCACGTACTGTGCACCAGCCAAGGATGGCGAGGCTCGACAACAGCGCGCCCGTGCCGAGCCATCGCCCCAGCGTCATGTCGCGTAACACGACGCGGGTCTGCGCCAGATGCCGCGGCGAATGCAGGAAGACGAAGAACAACGCGAAGCCCGCTACTGGCGGCAGGACCAGCAGCAGAGCGAAGCATAGCGCCATCGCCGCGGCCCAGTGTCGGCTCCCGTCGCGCCACGCCGCGGCAATCCCGATTGCGGTGACCAGCAAGGCGACCGGGGCGGCCGCGGTGATGATCTGGGCGATCACCGCAGCGCGCGGATCGCTCATCGCGACGAACAGCGCCGACACCTCGGCTGGATGGCCGATCGTCGCCGCCGCGATCACCGCCGCGCCCGCGGCAAAGCGCAGCAGCGGCTCCTCGAGCATCTGCCAATCCTCGCCGAAATGCACCGAAGCGACCGCCAGGAAGAGCACCAGCGCCACCAGCGGCACCGTCATCCAGAGCACCACCATCAGCAGGGCGATCGCGGCATACCCACCGACCGCGAGCCCCATGCCCGATCGGCCCAGCGCGACCGAACGCCGCAACAGCGCGATGTCATACGCCCCGTGCGGCAGCCCGCCGCCGATGAACACGAGGGTCGCGCCAGCAACGGCCGCCGGCTGCCCCAGCGGCACGCCGAGCAGCGCCGCCCCGATCAGCGCCGTCGCCGCGATCCAATAGGCCGGATACACGACATCGCCGCGCCCCGGATGAGCACGACGACGCGGTGATGTTGGATGGTAGGTCAGCGCCGTCATGATATCAGGCGGCGTAGCCCTTATGCCCGTCGGCTTCAGCCTCGGACTTGCGGACCGCGATCAGGAAGATCAGGATCCCGAGGCCGGCCTTGGCGACGATATCCGCGATCGTATAGCCGATCTGGATCGTCGTGGTCGCGGTCCCACCGGTCAGCCCGGCATAGGGCGCCATATAGACGATCGGGTAGAAACCCCACGACGCGAAGGTCAGCAAGCGCGCCTTGCGCACGAGGTTCTGCGCGCCGGCCGGCTGCTGCTTGATCGAGGCGCCGAGACCGCTGAACAATTCCCATACGATGTAGAGGAACGGGATCGCCGAGAGCGTGCCCCAGATCGCGCGCGTCGGAATGTCGCTGGCGATTTCACCGGGATAGCCGAGCACGATCATCAGCGCCGCGGCCGAGCCGAGGCGGATCGCCTTGGACGACGTCTCCTCGCGCGACAGCCGCATCACGAGCACCAGTTCGATCAGCAGCAACGGCACGGTGAGGAGCCAGTCGACGTAGCGATAGGCATCGTTGAACGCGAAACCCGTCGCGGTGACCACGCCGTCCTTGAAGACGTACGCAGCGTTCCAGCTCTCGAAGATCCGGAAATAATGATAGGCGGCGATGCCGGTGACCAGCCCCGAGATGGTGAGCGCGGTCCGATAGGCCGGCGCGACCTGTCCGCGGCTGAGCCAGAGGAAGGCGGTGGCGGCCCCCATCGCCGCGAAGGTGAAGGAAAACGCGTTGTAGACCAGCGAGAATTGGAAGGGCGTGACGATATCCATGGGAGTCTCCGTCGCATTGATCCGCGGCACGGGTGCGCCGGGCAGGCTCGATCCGGGATTTCGCCAACCCTGTTGAGATGGACCTGTATCTCCCGAATATGTCGCCACAGCAGCGCCAGATGGCCGAGGGTGAGCCTGACCGCGCACCGAATGGCTGAAGGTGCACGGCAACGCCGCTGTGGCGACGAAAGAGGTTTAGACTGAAGGGGATCGTCCGCCGATACGGGCTTTGTGCCGTACCGAGATCGTATGCCGTTACAGGCCGGCCTCGACGGCGAGGCGGATGAGGTCGGCGGTCGTATGCAGATCGAGCCGGCTCATCAGGATCGCGCGGTGCATCTTGACGGTCCTTTCCGCCAGATTGAGCTCGGCGGCGATCTGCTTGTTGAGCAGGCCGTTCGCCACGAGCTTTAGCACTTGGCCCTGGCGTGGCGAGAGCGCCTTGACCATCTCCGCCGCGCGGATGCGGCGCATGCTCGACGGCGTCGCCGCGCCGGAATCGATCTCGATCTGCGACCCCAGGAAATAGAGCAACGCGTCATTCTCGTCATAGATCGGCGCGACCAGGACGGCATTGCGAAACGGCTGGCCGCTGCGTTTGTAATTCAAAATCTCGACCAGCACCGGACGATGCTCGCGCACGCCGCGTCGGATCTCCTCGGTCAGCCACGGTTCGGTCGCCGGGCCCGACAGGAAGCGGCAGTTGCGCCCAACGACATACTCGACCGGATAGCCGGTGAGCTCACAGAAGGCGTCGTTGCAGGCGACGATCGGGTTGTCGGGCAACCGCGGATCGCTGATCACCGAGGGAATCGGACTATCGGCGACCAGACGCAAATGCCGGTCCCGCGTGGGAAGGAAATCGGCCTGTTGTGCCATGTCAGCTGCGAGTCCGATGCATATCGGCCTGCATACCGGCGGCGCGACGGTGTGGCACTCGAATTATTGGGAATTGGGAAGAGCGCTCCCGTCGTCAAGATTGCGCGCGTTGCCCAGGCACGACGATTCGAGTCTAACCGTGGGGGCAGATGGCCGATCGTCCACACTCGACAATATCTTGCGCGAACACCTGGCAAGGCATTGGTTGGAAAAGGCATGGCTCCTTTCTGCAACATTTTCGTGCGTCAAGTTTGAATTTATGCTGCACTGCGCAAAAGTGTCGAGCGCCATCGGACTCCCGACGGTCGCTCTACCGGGGGGTAGCAATGAACGACGCCAATCCAGACGCGATAGACGCGACCGACTATCGAATCCTGCGCGAGCTGAGCGCTGACGGCCGATCCTCGGACGTCGCGCTGAGCGAGCGCGTCAATCTGTCTAGTACCGCAGTCGCGCGGCGCCGAAAGATTCTCGAGGAGAGTGGCGCGATCGGCGGCTATTCGGCCGATCTCGACCTTGCACGGCTCGGCTTCGGCATCGTCGTCATCGTCATGATCGAACTGAGCTCGCAAGCCGAGCCCGCGCTGGTCGAGTTCGAGACCGCGGTGATCGCCTGCCCCTCAATGTCCTATTGCAGCTTCGTATCGGGGAGCACCGACTTTCTGATGATCGTCCATGTCCGCTCGCTCGCCGATTACGACCGGGTCTATCGCAGCGAACTTTCGACGCTGCCGCACGTCGCGCGCGTCCGCAGCAGTTTCGTGTTGCGGGAGGTCATGCAGCGCAGCGTGCCGCCGGCGGTGCTGACCTCGCGCACGACCTGACAACCGAATCATGCTCGAAACGCGATATTCTTATTTCAATCGATTTCGAGCGCGTTTGATATCTGCAATAATAATACAGATCACGCAGGAATCGCAACCAAACTGTCACGATTTCGCCGAAGTTTAGCGGAATCCGCATCCGCGTTTCTGTTAGCCTCTGCTTCGAGAGAGGGGTTCTCACAACCGACATTTTGGATGCCGCGGTACTGTTCGCGGTCACCGCGGCACTGTGTTCTGCGGTGTCGGCTCTGTGTCTGTCCCTTTGCATACGAGAGTCTCGCCGCCGCGAATGGGCGAGCAGACCGTGATTGGAGTGGGTGCCCGGGCGACGTGCGTTTCTCGGGGGGATACTATGACACGATTCACTGTCGCCGTTGCACAGACACACAGCCGTCGTTCACGAAATCGCTGGCTCGGGACCGCCGGCATGATCGCCCTTTCCGCCATCGCGCATCCGGCCTTCGCGCAGGTCGCGCAACCCGAGGCGCAGATCGAGCCGGTCAGCACGCCGCCCCGGGATACCGCGCAGTTGCTCCCCGCGACGCCGTCGGATGGCGACAAGGACGGCAGCGAGATCGTCGTCACCGGATCGCGCATCGTGCGCGACGGTTATAGCGCGCCGACCCCGGTCAGCGTGATCAGCACCAAGGAGTTGCGCGCCGAAGTCCCCGCCAACATCTCCGACTTCGTCAACACGCTGCCCGCGGTGCGCGGCTCGGGGACGTCGTCGAACTCGAACGGTTCGCTGTCGAACGGTGCTGCCGGCATCAACAGCGTCAATCTGCGCAATCTCGGCGCGAACCGGACGCTCGTTCTGTTCGACGGCCAGCGCTCGGTCGCCTCGACCACGACCGGCCAGGTCGACGTCAACACCTTCCCGCAGTCGCTGATCCAGCGGGTCGAGGTCGTCACCGGCGGCGCGTCGTCGGCCTATGGCTCGGACGCGGTTTCGGGCGTCGTCAACTTCATCCTCAACAAGCGCTTCACCGGGCTCGAACTGTCGGCCGAGAACGGCATCACCACCTACGGGGACGCGCCGAACTACAAAGTGGCGCTGACCGCGGGACATGCCTTTCTCGACGGGAAGCTGCACGTCACGATCGCGGGCGAATATTTCAAGCAGATCGGCGTCACCACGATCGCACGCGACTGGAACGACAGCGGATTCTTCACCGTCAACAATCCGACCTATTCGGCGGCGGCGGGCGGCAATTGCGCCAAGCCGGCGGGCTATGTCGCGGGCACGCCGATCGCCGGGTGCACGCCCGAATATTTCGTCACGTCGGGCGCCGGAACCGGGCAGTTCACCCCCGGCGGACTCGTCTCGACCGGGCCACTCAAGGGCACCTATTTCGGCGCGGTCGACCCGGCGACCGGCAAGGCGACGGTCAACCAGCTGACCTTCGGCCAGACCAGCGGCCAGTGGATGATCGGCGGCGATTACAATATCACCAGCGCGAACCATCGCTCGAGCGCGTCGCTTCAACCGTCCGAAGTGCGCAAGAGCAGCTTCGGCCGGCTCAGCTATGAAGTGACGCCGGGGATCGAGGTCTACGGGCAGTTCGCCTACAACCAATATCGCGGCCAGAGTTTCTACCAGCAGACCCCGACGACCGGCGTCTCGATCAGCGTCAACAATCCGTATCTGCCCGATTCGGTGCGCGCAAAGATGGTCGCCAACAACCTCTCGACGATCGCGATCGGCACCTCGAACGTCGATCTCGGCCAGCAGGGCAGCGACAATACCCGCGACGTGTATCGCTATGTCGGCGGCGTCGCCGGTGCGTTCCATGTGCTCGGCAGCGACTGGAAGTACGACGCTTACTACCAGTTCGGCATGACCAAGACGACCGAAAAGCTGACCAACGCTTGGAACCTCGCGCGTCTGGCGCTGGCGACCGACGCGGTCGCCGCGCCCGCCGGCAATGCGCTGGGTGTCGCGGCGGGGACGCCGGTGTGCCGTTCATCGCTGACCGCGCCGACCAATGGGTGCGTTCCGATCAACCGGATCGGCACGGGCGTCGCCAGCGCAGCGGCGATCAATTACGTGATGTATGGCGGCCAGCAACCGACGCGGTTGCAGCGCCTGACCGAGAAGGTCGCCGCGGCGAGCATCCGCACCAACAGCCTGTTCCGCCTGCCCGCCGGCCCGGTCGGCTTCGCGTTCGGCGCCGAATATCGCGAGGAAGCGGTGAGCGGCTTCGTCGATCCGCTGTTCCAGCCGGTCGTCGCCAATGGCGTGACCTCGGGCACGTGGATCTACGGCAATTACCTAGCCACCACCGGCAAGTACACCGTCAAGGAGGCATTCGCCGAGCTGCTCGTGCCGCTGATCAAAGGCGCCGATTTCAACGGCGCGGTGCGCGTCACCGATTATTCGACCTCGGGCACGGTGGTTACCTGGAAGGCCGGGGCGACCTATCAGATGATCCCCGACATCAAGTTCCGTGGTACCGTGTCGCGCGACATTCGCGCGCCCAATCTGCAGGAGCTGTTCGCGTCGGGCACCGGGCGCACCAACACGGTCAACCGTCCGACGGCGACGGGTGGGGTCGCGACCGATCAGTTCAACGAATCGACCGTCGGCAATTCCGCGCTCAAGCCCGAAATCGCGATGACCTATGGCGCGGGCGTCGTCCTCACCCCGCGCTTCCTGCCCGGCTTCGCCTTCTCGGCGGATTATTACAACATCAACCTCAAGGGCGCGATCTCGTCGCTCGTCGCGCAGACGCTGGTCGACCAATGCTATACCGCCGGGCTGCAATCGGCCTGTTCGTTCATCTCGACCACCGGCGGGCGCGGCGTGGTGACGCCGGGGCTGGCGATCACCAGCATCGAGATCAAGCCGACCAATTTCGTCTCGATCAAGACGCAGGGGATCGATTTCGAGGGGAGCTATCATCACGAATTGGGCGCTGGCACCATGTCGCTGCGCGCGCTCGCCAGCTATGCGATCGGACTCAAAACCAATAACGGCGTCGCCGCGATCACCGATGATGCAGGGCAGAATACCGGCGGCCTGACGAAATGGACCTACCGCTTCACCGCCGGTTATGATTTCCGCAGCGGCTTCGGCGCATCCCTCGTCGCGCGCGGGGTGAGCCCGGGCGTCTACAACAACAATTACATCGTCTGCTCGACCAACTGCCCGGCGTCGAGCTCGGATTATCACACGGTCAACACCAACCGGATCCCCGGCGCCTTCTATTTCGACCTCAATGCGAACTACACGATCAAGTCGCACGGGTCGCAATTCGAGCTGTTCGTGGCGGTCAAGAACCTCCTCGACAAGGATCCGGTGCTCGTCGCGATCGGCCCGACCGGCAACAACACGCCCGCTTATCCGCAAACCAACCGCTCGCTCTACGACGTGCTCGGCCGCGTCTACCGCGTCGGTGTGCGCGTCAAATTGTGATCCGTTTCCCCCGTCAAACCGTGTCCAAACAAAGGGTCGATACAATGAAGCCTCTGAACTATTCCGCCGCGGTCCGGGCGATCGCCGGTGCCGCGATGATCGGCACGTCGCTCTCGGCGACCGTCGCGCACGCACAGGCCAGCGACGCGCTCAAGCAGGAAGCGATCGCCAGCGTCGATGCGCATGCCGACATGGTGGCGAAGGCGGTCGACCAGGTGTTCAGCTATGCCGAGCCGGGTTTCCAGGAAGTCCAGTCGACCAAGTATATCGCCGATCTGCTGGCGAAGAACGGCTTCAAGGTCGAGTTCGGCGTCGCCGGCATACCGACCGCGTTCAAGGCGACCTGGGGCGAAGGCGGTCCGCTGATCGCGCTCGGCAGCGACATCGACTGCCTGCTCGGCGTGTCGCAATATCCCGGCACCGGCAGACTGACGCCGATGGTCGCGGGCGCGCCGGGGCATGGCGAAGGGCATAATTCGGGGATGCCGCTGATCGTCGCCGCGGCGATCGCCGCCAAGGACGTGATGGTCAAGCACGGCATCAAGGGGCGTCTGCTGGTCTGGCCGGGGATCGCCGAGGAATTGCTCGCGACCAAGGCCTATTACGTGCGCGACGGGCTGTTCAAGGGCGTCGATGCCAACATCTTCACACATGTCAGCTCGGACTTCAGCACCGGTTGGGGCGAAGGTGGTAGCAACGGGATGGTCTCGGTCGAATATACCTTCCACGGCAAGACCGCGCATGCCGCGGGCGATCCGTGGGATGGCCTCAGCGCGCTCGACGGCGTCGAGCTGATGGACACAGCGTGGAACTTCCGCCGCGAGCATCTCCCCGTCACGCAGCGCTCGCATTACGTCATCTCGAACGGCGGCGGCCAGCCCAACGTGGTGCCCGACGTCGCCTCGGTCTGGTATTATTTCCGCGATCGCACCTTCAAGGACGTCGCCAGCCTGTACAAGATCGGCAACGACATCGCCGAGGGCGCCGCCAAGCAGACCGGCACGACGGTCGAGCATCGCATCCTCGGCTATGCCGCGCCGAATTACGGCAACCGGCCGATGGCCGAGGCGGCCTATGCCAATATCCAGGCGGTCGGCATGCCGAAATGGTCGGCCGACGACCAGGCCTTCGCCAAGACGGTGCAGACGGTGACGAAGCGCGAGGTCAAGCCGCTGGCGACCAAGGTCGCCGAGCTCTCGACCCCCGCCAATCGGCCACGCTCGATCGGCGGCGGCTCGGACGATGTCGGTGACATCATGTGGACCGTGCCGACGATCACGATCCGCTTCCCGTCGAACATCCCGAGCATGATCGCGCACAACAAGCTCGCCGCGATCGCGATGGCGACGCCGATCGCGCACAAGGGCGCAGTCGCCGGCGCCAAGGCGGTCGCGCTGACCGTGCTCGATCTAATGACCACGCCGAGCCTGATCGCCAAGGCCAAGGACTTCCAGCAGAACGTTCAGTTCAAGGAAGACACCTATGCGCCGCTGATCACCGCGAGCGACACGCCGGCGATCTGGCTCAACCACGATCTGATGGAGAAGATGCGGCCGCAGCTGGCCAAATTCTATTACGACCAGAGCAAATACCCGACCTATCTCGCGCAGCTCGGCATCGCCTATCCCGGCGACGCCGCCAAAGACCCGACCAAATGATCTGTCGACGGGCGGCCCGGTGGGTCGCCCGTTCGCCGCTGCGCGCGTGACCAGGAGCCTGATGATGAACCGTCCGACGATCGCCGTTTTGAGCCGGGGCGTAGCCGTGCTCGCCTTGCTGTCGCTGCCGGCAGCGAATGCGATCGCCGCGCCGCCTGCTCCTCCTTCGACTGCCAAAGCCGAAGGCCAGCGCTTCGACGGCTATATGCCCTTCACCTGGGAGCCCGCGAAGGGCCGCGTGCTGCTCGAAGTCCCGGCGTTCGACGAAGACATTCTCTATTACGTCTCGGCGGCGACCAATCCCGGTTCGGTCGAGGCGCCGTTCGATCGCGGCGTGCTGTACAGCTCGGTGATCCATTTCGTCCGCTCGGGCGGCAAGGTCGTCGTCAACCGGATCAACCTCGATTATCGCGCGGTGCACGGCAGCGCCAAGACGCAGGAAGGCGTCAGCGATTCCTTCCCGAGTTCGGTGCTCGCGGTGCTTCCGGTCGAATCCGACATGGGCGGCAAGGTCGTCGTCGATGCGACCGCTTTGTTCATGCGCGACGCGGCCGGCATCACCACGCGCCTGAAGCGCGCCAAGATGGGCGACTTCAAGTTCGATCCGGCGCGCAGCGTCTTCTACTCCAAGCGGATGAAGGCGTTCCCTGAAAACACCGAGATCGAGACCATCGCGACCTTCACCTCCGACGCGCCGGGCGCGGCGATCAGCGCGGTGACCCCGGATCAAGGGGTGCTCACGATGCGCATCCACCATTCGTTCCTGAAAGCGCCGACCGGCTATGTCCCGCGCGAGGCCGATCCGCGCATCGGCGTCAGCGCGATCCGCTTCAAGGACTTCTCCAAGCCGTTCGACGAGGCGCCCGACACGCAGTGGATCACGCGCTGGCGGCTCGAGAAGAAGGATCCGGGCGCGGCGCTGAGCGAACCGGTCAAGCCGATCACCTATTATTTCGACCCCGCTATCCCCGATCCGATCCGCGCCGCGATGAAGACCGGGCTGCTATGGTGGAACAAAGCGTTCGAGGCGGCCGGCTTCAAGAATGCGATCCATGCCGAGGATGCGCCGGCCGACATGGACCCGATGGACATCCGCTACGCCTATGTCCTGTGGATCCAGCGCGACGAGCGCGGTTTCTCCTCGAGCGGCAATTATTCGGACCCGCGCACCGGCGAGACGCTCGGCGCCAAGACGCATATGGACACGTTCCGGATGCGCACGATCGCGAGCTATTACAACGCGTATCGCGGCGGGCTGCCGGTCGATGGTTCGGGCATCACCGTCGCCGATCCGAGCATCGTCGATGCCGCCGCGTTCGACACGATGCCCAAGGCGCAGCGCGACATGGTGCTGCTGCGCCAGGCGCTCCTCACCGCGCACGAGCTCGGCCATACGCTCGGCTTCCAGCACAATTGGGCGGCGAACCAGAACGACCGGTCGTCGGTGATGGAATATCCCACGCCGCGCGTGAAGGTCACCAACGGCAAGCTCGATCTGAGCGAATCGTTCATGAAGTCGATCGGCGCTTACGACACCTATATGGTGCGCTACGCCTACACGCCGTTCGCGGTGCCGCAGGAGCGCGCCGGGCTCGACGGCGTGGTCAAGGACATGCGCGACCACGGCGTGGTCTTCACGCTCGACAGCGACCCGCGCTGGACCTGGTATGACGACCGCGGAACGCCTGAGGAAAATCTGCGCGAGACCGCGGCGGTGCGGAAGATCGCGCTCGCCCAATACGGCGCGGGGATGCTCAAGCCCGGCGAGCCGCTCGGCAATCTGCGCGATATGCGGTTGTGGATCGTCTATCTGCAGCAGCGCTATGCGATCGAATCCGCGGTCAAATATATCGGCGGGATGGTGCAGAACATCAGCGTGAAGGACGAGGCGCATCCGCTGGTGCCGACCGAGTTCATCGCGGGCGACCGCCAGCGCGCGATCCTGGCGCAATTGATGGAGACGCTTGCGCCGAAGAACCTCGAGATCCCCGAAAGCCTGCTGATCCAGCTGACGCCGACGCCCGGCCGCAATCTCGAGGATCTGTCGAAAGACGATGTGTTCGACCAGCTGCGCGCGGCGCGGATCCTCGCCGCGCAGGTGATCGAGCCGCTGTTCGACGCCGACCGCGCGGCGCGGATGGTCGCGCTGGCGGCGCGCCAGCCTGGGGCGCTGACCTTTCCCGAACTGGTCGATACCGTGCTGGCGAACAGCTGGAACGCGCCGGCCGACGCGACCCCGCAGGCGCGATCGCTGCGCCGCCAGGTGCAGGCGGTGACGCTGCTGGGCATGATGATGCTCGGCGGATCGAAGGACGGATCGCCCGAGGCGCGCGCCTATATCCTCGACCGGCTCGATCGCCTCGCGACCAGCCTCAAGACGCGCTCCGGGCCCGACGCGTTGACCACGGCCTTCTACCGCCAGTCCGCCCGCGACATCGCGCGCTATCTCGAAGACCCCGTCGCGAACGCGCCGAAGAGTGCCGCGCCGGAATGGGGCCAGGGCCCCCGCTCGCGCTTCCCGTTGCCGCCTGGGCCGCCGCTCGGGGGGTGAGGGCGTTTCGGGCGCTTTTCGGCGGCGGTTTCGCGCTACGTGAGCTGGCGCCGGATCGTTGCCGAATGGATCCGAAAACGGCGCCACCCTCGCGGGCGGCGCCAGCTCGTCGCGGGGATTGCGCGCAACCTCAATTTCGTCGGGCGCCCATCGCTGCGCTTTCGCGGGCTCGACTGGTTCGGTGCGAAGATCCGCGCGGGGATGGAGCGACATGCGGACGTGATTGCGCGCTTTGGCTCGGCCGTCTGACGGCAAACCGGCTGCGGGCCGGCAGCCCTAGCCGCAGATCACCATGGCGGCGAACCCCCGCCCAGTAATCAGGACTGATCGAACCCCGGTTGCGAAGAGCACGGGGAAGGGAACGCCCAGCAGGAGCAGCGGCGTATCAAGGATGGAAACCGGAGGTATCGAAATACAAGGAAGTATGAATATTCTTTAGCAAAAGGACACATAGTGCAACAAACCGTGTCACCCAGACTGCAGTCCTATTAGAACGATAGGGCCGCTTAATTCCCTATCGTCTTTGTCATTCATCTTACGCATTACGTCTTCAACAGACCCTCCGTGGCGGACGATTTTATCCCCATTTGGTAGTTCAAGAAGGAAGACGATGCGCAAGGCTTTCATGTATGGTGCTGCAGTGGCAGGCTTTGGCTTGCCGACCTTCGCCGCGGCCCAATCGACCGGATCGATCGACGCCGAGACCGACATCATCGTCAGCGGCACGCGCACCAAGCCCAATATCAACGGCATCGAGATCCCCGAGACGCCCAAGCCGAAGGCGGTGCTGACGCAGGAGTTCATCGCGCACCGCGTCCCCGGCCAGTCGATCCTCGACACGATCAACCAGATCCCCGGCGTCAATTTCACCAATAGCGATCCCTATGGCGCCTCGGGCGGCCAGCTCCGCATCCGCGGCTTCGACGGCGCGCGTGTCGCGCTGACGTTCGACGGCATTCCGCTCAACGATTCGGGCAATTATTCGATCTATTCGAACCAGCAGCTCGACCCCGAGCTGATCGAGCAGGTCAACGTCAATTTCGGCTCGACCGACGTCGATTCGCCGACTGCCAGCGCCTCGGGCGGCACGGTAAACTATCGCTCGCTCACCCCGACCGACAAGATCGGCGCCACCGTCGTCTATTCGCACGGCACCTACGACATGAACCGCGTGTTCGGCCTGTTCAACACCGGCACCTTCACCAAGTTCGGCACCAAGGCGTGGCTGTCGGCGAGCAGCGAGACCTACGACCAGTATCGCGGTTACGGCAGCCTCGACAAGAAACAGTATAACGGCAAGATCTACCAGCCGCTCGGCAACCATGGCGACTTCATCTCGATCGCCGCGCATTACAACGAGAACCGCAACAGCTCGTACAGCAACCCGACGCTCGCCAATATCCGCAGCGTGCTCGGTACCGCTGCCGTGCCATCGACCGGCATCACGCCGTCGACGCCCTATACGCTCGATCCGAGCAAGGCGCAGTATGACACGCTGTTCAACAACACTTCGTCGTCGGTCCTCTACGATGCGAGCTGCTCGCTCCCCTCGGCGAACGGCGCCACCGGCACCGCGCAGGATGACCGCTCGTCCTGCTCGAACGTCGCCTCGACCGCGATCAACCCGTCGAACACCGGCAACGTCCGCGTCAATTCGCGCTTCACGCTGAGCAACAAGCTGACGCTGACCTTCGACGGCGCGTACAGCTTCACGCGCGCCAATGGCGGCGGCTCGGCGGTGCTCGCCGAGAGCAATGCCGCGGCGACCAACGCGGCCGGCACGGCGGCGGCGACGAGCGTCTACAGCTACCAGTTCCAGCGGCTCGGGGCGGGGATCGCGAACAGCGTCGACATCAACGGCGATGGCGACACGCGCGATTACGTCCGCGTCTATGCGCCGTCGAACACGCGCACGCAGCGCTTCACCGCGATCGCCGGGCTGCGCTACGAGATCAATCCCGACAATGCGGTTCGCCTCGCCTATACCTGGGATCGCGCGCGGCATCGCCAGACCGGCGAGATGAGCCTGCTCGATTCGACCGGCCAGCCGTACAATGTGTTCAGCGCATTCGACGGCCAGGGCGACTACGCCGTGCTCGACGCGGCCGGCAACGTGCTCAACAAGCGCAATCGCCTGTCCTATGCGATCCTGCATCAGGTCTCGGGCGAATATCGCGGGTCGTACTTCGACGAGAAACTGAAGGTCGCGCTCGGCGTGCGTGCGCCGTTCTTCCGCCGCAACCTGACCAACTATTGCTACACGATTCCAGGCAGCTCGAGCGACGCCTATTGCACCTCGCAGACCGCGGCCCAGGTCGCCGCCAATGCGACGACGGCAATCTACGGCGCGCCCTACGCCAACCGCGTGAAGACCTATAGCGCGGTGCTGCCCAATATCGGACTGACCTATGCGATCGTGCCGCACCTCAGCGCGTTTGCCAGCTACGCCAAGGGCTTCTCGGCGCCGCGCACCGACAATCTCTACGCCTTCGACGACGTCAAGATTAAGCCCACCAGCGAAGTGAAGGCCGAAAAGACCGACACGTTCGATCTCGGCATGCGTTACACTTCGTCGCTGATCCAGGCGCAGGTGGCGGGCTGGTACACGTACTATGACAACCGCATCATCTCGACCACGACGACGCTCGAGGGGGGCGGCACGCTGACCACCGATCGCAACGTCGGCGCGGTCAAGAGCAAGGGCGTCGACGCGAGCATCGGCATTTCGCCGACGCGGCATCTGTCGGTCTATGGCTTCGGCTCGTTCATCGATGCGCGGCTGCAGAACAACACGGTCGATCCGTCCACCGGCGTCGTCACCGCGGCGACCGCGGGCAAGTTCGTCGTCGAGACGCCGAAATGGCAATATGGCGGGCGCGTCCAGGCCAATTTCGAGCCGGTGTCGATCGGCGCGCAGGTCAAGCATGTCGGCCGCCGCTATGCGACCGACATCAACGACGTGATCGCCGCGGGCTACACCACGGTCGATCTCGATGCGCGCTTCAGCCTGGCGCCGGTCGGGCTCAAGGAAACCTACTTCCAGCTCAACGTGTCGAACCTGTTCAACGAGCGCTATTTCAGCAATCTGTCGACGGGCACCAACGCCGCGAGCACGACGCGCTACACCTTCGGGTCGCCGCGCACCGTCGTGGGATCGGTCCACTTCGGGTTCTGACCCGACGGGCAGGGCCGGCCGCACGCGCGGCCGGCCCTGCTGCTTTCCGCATCAGGCGACCAGCGCCTCGACGCGGGGAAGGAAGAGATAGCCGCGGTTGCGCACCGTGCGGATGATCTCGTCGCCACTGCCGCGCGCCAGCTTGCGCCGCAACCGGCTGACATGGACGTCGATCGTCCGGTCGTTGCCGTTGAAATTCTCCTTGCCGGTCAGATCGGCGAGGCTTTCCCGGGAGTGGACGTCATGAGGATCGCGCAGGAAGATGGCGAGCATGCGATACTCGGTCTCGGTCACCGCGACGACCGCACCGCCCGGCGCGACCAGCTTGCGGCGCCGCGAATCGAAGGTCCAGCCGGCGAAACCGAAACAATCGCTCGTGACATGCGGGGCATGCGCCGCGCCGGGCTGCGCTTCGCCCGAACCGGGCGCGGCACGCCGCCGCAATACCGAGCGGATCCGCGCCATGATCTCGCGCGGGCTGGTCGGCTTGATGACATAATCGTCGGCGCCCATTTCGAGTGCGACGATCCGGTCGACCTCGCTCGTCACCGCCGACAGCATGATGATGCCGGGGCCATCGGCGCGGTGCATCAGCGAGCGCAGGATCGACAGGCCGTCCTCGCCCGGCATCATGATGTCGAGCACGATCAGATCGCATTCGCGCCGCTCGAGCCGTTCGCGCAAGGCCTTGCCGCTGCCGACCGCCTCGGCGCCGAAGCCGTGATCGACCAGGAAGCCGGTGAGCAGTTCGCGCACGCCGGGATCGTCGTCGACGATCACGATGCGCGCGCCGCTGACGGCGGGGGGGAGCGTGGGAAGCGGTGCGGTGCCGTGGCTGGCAAGATCGGTCATGGTCGGCAAACTCCGGTAGGACACGGGCCGCGAACGGCCGCTGTAGCGTCTGGATGGCGTCGTTTCGTGTCCGTGCTGTTTCCGGTCTTGTCCGCGCTGCCACAAAATGCGGAATCAGCGGCACGATCAGAGGCAATCCTTGTCGATGGACATATCCCGGACACATCGGCACACCACCGCGAGCCGATGACAGTGCAACCGCAGACCAGCGACGGGCCGATCCTGCTGATCGTCGATGACGATCATGCGATTCGCACGCTGCTGACCGAAAGCCTCGAGCGGCATGGCTACCGCGTCGAGACCGCCGCCAATGCGCAGGAAATGGACATGGCGCTCGCGCGGCATGCGGTTTCGCTGATGCTGCTCGACATCATGATGCCGGGCGAGGACGGGATTTCGATCTGCCGTCGCGTCGCGCAGCGCGGCGGTCCGCCGATCGTCTTCTTGAGCGCGCTCGGCGACGAGCCCGATCGCATCCTCGGGCTCGAGATCGGCGCGACCCATTATCTCACTAAGCCGTGCAGCGCGCGCGAGGTGCTCGCCACGGTGCGTGCGGCGCTGCGCGCGCGCGACGGGGCGCCCGAGGAGCCGCGCCAGTACCGCTTCCTAGACTGGCGCGTCGATTTCATGGCGCGCGAGCTGATCGACGGCAGCGGCATGCTGGTCGATCTGACCGATGGCGAATTCTCGGTGCTGCGCGCCTTCGTCCGCCGCCCGCGCCGCGTGCTGACGCGCGACGCGCTGCTTGAGGACGCGCGCGGCCCCGACAGTGAGGCGTACGACCGCGCGATCGACGTCCAGGTCAGCCGCCTGCGCCGCAAGCTGCGCGCGCGCGACGACGAAATCATCCGGACGATCCGCAACGAGGGCTATTTCTTCGTGCCAAGCGTGACGCGCGCATGAACGACCCGTTCCGCCGGTCCTGGCCGCTCTTCCTCCACATCTTCGCGGTGATGCTTGGGACGGTCCTGCTCGTCCAGCTGCTCAACTTCGCAGCGTTCATCATCATGCCGCCGCCCAAGCCGGTGCTCTATACCACCAGCCGGATCGCCGCGATCGCGCAGGCGGGGAGCGATCCGACCGGATTGCTGACCGTCCGGCTGACGACGACACCGCCCGCTGCCGAGTCCGAGCTGCCCGACAAGGCGCTCGCCGCGCTGATCGCCTCCGACCTCGCGCTGCCGATCGCCTCGGTCGTCGTTGTGCGCGATCATCACGGCCCGCCGACGATCGCCGACGTGTTTCGCCCGCCGACGCCGCGGAGCGCTGGCGCAGGGCGGCCATCGGCACGACCGATCGACGATGCGCTGTTCGGCGATTTCGCGGTCACGATCCGCCAGCCCAACGGGGTCTGGCGCGTCGTCCAGCCGACCGAGCGGCGCTTCAGTTCGTGGCGGTTGCGTTTCGTCCTGTGGTTCGTGATCGCGATCCTCGGCGTGGCACCCTTTGCCTGGGCGATGTCGCGCCGGATCGCCAAGCCGATCGCGATGTTCTCTGCCGCAGCCGACCGCTTGGGCCGCGACCCTCGCGCCGCGCCGCTGGCGCTGACGGGCCCGCCCGAGATCGCCGAGGCCGCGGCGACCTTCAACCAGATGCAGGAACGGCTCAACCGCTATGTCGAGGATCGCACCACGCTGATCGCGGCGGTCGCGCATGATCTGCGCACGCCGCTGATGCGGCTTTCGCTGCGGCTCGAAAAGGCGCCCGACGACATCCGGCTCGCTGGCGAGGAGGACATTCGCGAGATGAGCGAGCGGATCGGCGCGGCGATGGCATTCGTCCGCGAAATGACGCGGCACGTCTCGCGCCAGCGGCTCGACCTGCGCTCGCTGGCCGAAAGCGTGGCGTCGGACGCGAGCGACCGCGGCGGCAGCGTGACGCTGCTGCCCGGGCCGGCGATCGCGATGGAGGCCGATGCGCCCGCGCTGAAAGCACTGCTCGCCAATCTGGTCGAGAATGCCGTGCTCTATGCCGGCACCGCGCAGATCGAGCTGCGTCGCGGCCGCAACGTCGTCACGATCGAGGTCAGCGATAGCGGGCCCGGGATGGTCGCCGAGGATCTGGCGCGCGCGTTCGAGCCCTTCTTCCGCGCCGAACGCTCGCGCAGCCGCGATACCGGCGGCACCGGGCTGGGTCTCGCCAGCGTCCGAGCGGTCGCCCGCGCGCATGGCGGCGACGCGGCGCTCGAGAACCGCCCCGGCAGCGGGCTGCTCGCGCGCGTCACGCTGCCGCTCTAGCCGCGCGCCTTACTGGAAGGTCGCACCGTCGGCGAGCATCCGTGACGCGCTCAGCCCCTGTTGCTCGAGGAACTGGTTGAGCCCGGTGACGAGCTCGAGCGCGGCGGTGGTGGTGAGCGCGACGCGCCCGACGACGACGCGTTCGAGCGCGGGCTGCGGGCGGCTATGGTCGCAGCGCGCGCTTTCGAGCGTCAGCACGATCACGCCGTTGAGATTGGCGAGGCCCGAATAGCCGGTGACGAAGATTTCGGGCGCGAAGGGATTGTCGACGAACGGCGGCTGCTCCAGCGCGACCTTCGGCGCGGGGACGATCGGACTTTTGACGGCAACGAACATGGCAAGCCTTTCAGACAAGCACCCTGGGGGGCGGGGCACGGGGAGGGTGATGCCCCGGCCGAATGTCCGTGAAATGTCTGGCGCTCGGCGGTTCTGACACATGCGCGCACGGGGCTACGCGGCGCGCCTGTAACGCGATGTGCCGCGGCTGACGCAATGCGACCGCACCCGGCAATGCGCGAACATCCGCGAGACACATGCACTGCCTAGCCCCGCGTCTCGTTGGAGATGCAATAATGTTCTTGGTGCTGGCCGTCGTGCCGATCGTTTTCGCCTCTGCCGGCGCCCAGCGTGCGGCCACCGCCGTCCCGCTCACCCAACCCCAGCCGCCCGCGACGCCGGTCGCCGGCGGCACGATCACGTCGATCCGCGTCGAGGGCGCGCAGCGGCTCGAGCCCGAGACTGTGCTCTCCTATACCATGCTGCGCACCGGGCAGCCGTTTACCAACGAGACGCTCGATCAGGCGATCAAGGATCTCTACGCGAGCGAACTGTTCGCCGACGTCGTGATCGCCGGCGCCGATACCGGGCAGCTGGTGCTGCGCGTGCGCGAAAACCCGGTGATCAACCGCATCATCTTCGAGGGCAACAAGCGGCTCAAGGAAGACAAGATCAAGAAGGAGGTGAAACTCGCGCCGCGCCAGATCTTTACGCGGACGGCGGTGCGGCAGGACGTCGCGCGGATCGTCGAACTGTATCGCCGCCAGGGCCGCTTCGCCGCGGTGGTCGATCCAAAGATGGTGTCGCTCGACCAGAACCGCGTCGATGTGATCTTCGAAGTCAGCGAAGGCCCGAAGTCGAAGGTCCGCCAGATCAACATCCTCGGCAATGCCGTATTCTCGGATTCGAAACTGCGCGAGCAGATGGCGACCAAGCAGTCGCGCCTCACCACGCTGCTCAGCTCGAACACTAGCTACGACCAGGACCGCCTCGCCTACGACCAGCAGAAGCTGCGGCAATTCTACCTGACCGAGGGCTATGCCGACTTCAAGGTGACCTCGGCGGTCGCCGAACTGACGCCCGACAAGAAGGACTTCATCATCACCTATGTGGTGGTGGAGGGCAAACGCTACAAATTCGGCGACGTGACGGTCGACAGCGATATCCGCGACTTCGACAACAAGAAGCTCGCGACCAGCCTCGGGATCAACAAGGGCGATTGGTACGATGCCAAGAAGGTCGAGACCTCGGTCGATTCGCTGAGCGAGGCGGCTGGCCTGTTCGGGTACGCCTTCACCGACGTCAGCCCCGACTTCCAGCGCGACAAGGACACGCTGACGATGGGGATCAACTTCCATATCGCCGAAACCAAGCGCACCTATGTCGAGCGGATCGACATCAACGGCAACACGCAGACGCAAGACAAGGTGATCCGCCGCGAGATCCGCCTGTCGGAAGGCGATGCGTTCAACAGCTTCCAGGTCAAGCGTTCGCAGGACCGCATCAACTCGCTCGGCTATTTCCAGGACAAGTTCGAGATCAAGCAGACGCAAGGGTCTGCGCCCGATCGCGCGATCCTGACCGCCGACCTGCAGGAGAAGGCGACTGGCGAGCTGTCGTTGTCGGCCGGCTATTCGAGCCAGGACAAGGCGACGATCCAGGCCTCGATCAAGCAGCGCAACTTCCGCGGCAAGGGGCAGGAACTCCGTCTCAGCGCGAGCTATTCGACCTATTCCAAGTCGATCGAGGCGGGCTTTACCGAGCCCTATCTGTTCGGCTCGAACGTCGCGGTCGGTGTCGATCTCTTCCGGCGCGACTATCGGTCGTACAACACCGTCGGCGATACCGACACGACGACCTACACGCAGGTCTCGACCGGCTTCCAGGTGCGCGCCGCGGTGCCGCTGACCGAATATTGGACGGCCTCGGCGCGCTACGGCCTGTCCTACGATCAGGTCGCGCTCGACAAGGCGACCTATTACACCAACGGCGTGTGCGACACAGCGCTTGCCGGCTCCTATCTGTGCGATGCGATCGGCAATCGCTGGACCTCGTCGATCGGCTATTCGCTGATCCGCGATTCGCTCAACAGCCGGATCAACCCGACCAAGGGCTCGCGCCTGTCGATCAGCCAGGATTTCGCCGGCGTCGGCGGCGACACGCGCTATTTGCGCACGACGATCGTCGCGGCGAAATATTGGGGGCTCGGCTCAGGCTTCGTGCTCAATGCGCAGGCCGAGGGCGGGCATATCGAGGGGATCGGGCAGGACGTCCGGCTGACCGACCGCTTCTTCCTCGGCAATCCGCAGCTGCGCGGCTTCGACATTCGCGGCGTAGGCCCGCGCGTGACGCGGCAATATTACGATACGTCGGTAGTCCCTTCGACGCTGACCGCATCGAGCAACGACACGTCGGAATCGCTCGGCGGCGATACCTATTATCGTGGGCGGCTTGAGCTCGAGCTGCCGCTCGGCGCGGGGGCGCGCGAGCTCGGCCTGCGGCCGTCGATCTATGCCGATATCGGCGCGGTGTTCGGTGGCAAGACGCCGACGCTGACCGACAGCTGCGCGGCGGCGATCGTCGCCGCGGTCGCCTGCACCACCGCGACCCGGCAATATACCAACAGCAACGGCAATCTGCTGTTCCTCGATGCCGACGGCAACAGCACGACGACCAACACCGGCACGCCCTATACCTATGCGCTGAGCGCGTATCGCGAGAGCTATTCGGGCAACAGCCCCAAGCCCCGCGTCTCGATCGGCATCGGGGTCAATTGGAATTCGCCGTTCGGCCCGCTGCGGATCGATCTCGCCAAGGCGCTGCTCAAGCAGAAGGGCGACGATACCAAGCTCGTTACCTTTAACGTCGGCGGGCAGTTCTAGGGTCTGGATCCGCCGTCCCACCCCTTTGTCACCCCGGGCTCGTCCCGGGGGCCACCGTGCCGCGCATGCTTCATTGGCAGGACGCGGATCGCGATGGACCCCGGGATAAGCCCGGGGTGACGGTTCAGAGTCACCCCAGGCTGATCGTCAGAACTTCAGCGTCACGCCCGAGAAGAACGTCCGGCCATACGGATCGTAGGTCGAGGGATAGGTATTCCCCTGCTCCTGATTGTCGCCGAGGATCGGCGGGCTGCGGTCGAACATGTTGTTGACGCCCAAGGTCCAGGTGAACCTCTTCGCCACGTCGATCGACAGCGTCGTGTCGAAGTAATGATACGCCTTGATGTGCTCGACCGAATAGTCGGTCGTGGGGTCGTCGTCGTCGACCGGCGACAGATAGCGGTAGAGCACCGACAGCGTCACCGGGCCGGTGGTCAGCGTCGTGCGCGCCGACAGCCGCCATTTCGCATAGGGGTTGCCGCAGGTGACGCCGAACTTGCCGGCGCAATCGACGTTGAGCCCCGAGATCGCCGCGACCGGATTGTAGTCGAACGCGATCAGGCGCGTGCCGCTGAGGCGGAACGAGAGGTTGGTGTTGGGTGCGCCGATCGACAGCGGGACCGAATAGCGGGCCTCGAAATCGATGCCGCGCGTGGTCACGCCGCCGGTGTTGGAGAGCAGATTGACCGCTCCCGTGATCGCATAGCTGTTGGCGTCGCGCGGCAGCTGCGCGCAATAGCTGCTGTTGTACGACGTGTAGCCGTTCGCCGCATCGCCATAGCAGGCGCGGATCAGATTGCTCGTGCCCGCGGTCGAGATGTAGTTGGCGATCTTGATGCGATAATAATCGACCGTCAGCGAGATGCGCTTGAGGAAGCGCGGCTGGAACACCGCACCGACCGTGTAGGTGTCGGCGGTTTCCTCCCGCAAATTGGGGTTGCCGCCGGTGATCGAATCGATCTGCGTGCTGCCACCGTCATAGGCGGTGCCGAGCGCGCTTGCCGCGACGCCGGTGGCGATGCAGTTCGCCCGCAGATTGGCGTTGGTCTTGGCGACCGCGAGCGTGCACGGATCGGTTGCGGTCGGGAAGTCCTGCGAGGTGCCGCTGTACAGGTTCGACACCGTCGGCGCGCGCACCGCCCGCGAATATTGCCCGCGCAGGCTGATATCGCGGATCGGCGACCAGACGAGCCCGCCCGAATAGGTGCTGACCGATTTCGCCGCGGTAGAATAATAGGAATAGCGATACGCGCCATTCGCGGTGAGGCTGTGGATCAACGGCTTGTCGGCAAGCAGCGGCACTTCGAGCTCGCCATAGACTTCCTTGACGTTGTAGCCGCCGGCCAGCCCCTGGCTGCCGTTGAAGCCGACCACGTCGCCCGAGGAGAGCGCGGCATCGGGATTGTAGCTGCCATATTCGTCGCGATATTCGGTACCGATCGCGAGGCCGGCCGGCCCGGCGCCGAGGTTGAACAGATTGCCGTTGGTGATCGACGCGCTCGCCACCTTCTCGGTGATGTCGCTGACGTTGCGGGTATCGATCGAGATGAATTTGGCCGCCGCACTGCTGATATTGCCCGCGCCGTAGATGTTGACCGGAACGCAGCCATTGCTCGGATCCGAGCAGACGAGGTTGCCCGACGAATCATACGTCGTCTTCAGCCCCTGCAGCACGCGCGAGCGCGACACGTTGCCGCTCTGCGTCTCGATCTGCTGGGTGTGCGAATAGCTGAAATAGGCGTCGTACTTCCAGTCGCCGCTGATCTCGCCCTTGGCCCCGAACACGCCGCGATAAGCTTTGTTGTCGACGTTCGAGATGCGATTGCCGACTTCGGACAGGCGGCGATAGACCGTCGCGGTGGTATAGCCGTCGCGATCGGTATCGGCCGCCTTGAGCAGTGCCTGCGACGAGGCCGACAGGAACGACGAATCATTGTCGATCTGGACCGAGCCGGTGAACGGGGTCGGCGCGAGCTGGTTCTTGACCGTATTGTGGATGTATTGACCCTCGGCATAGAGCGTCAAATGGTCGCTGACGTCGTAATGCGCCTGGCTGCTGACGAGATAGCGCTCCTGCGGGACCTGCAGATAATTGTACGGCGCGTAATTATAGGCGTCGGTCTGCGAATTGTACGCCGAATAGCTGCCGTCGGTGCCGAACTTGCGGCTCACCCCGCCGATCGCGAAGCGCGTGCCCTCGATCGATCCCGAACCGCCCGCGATCAGCCCGCCCGAACCGTCATCGACGAGGGCCTGGCGCGAATAGCCGCGGTCGTTCTGCAGGATCGCGTCGCGCTTGGTATAATCGAGATACAGCGTGACGTTGCCGCGCCCGCTGTCGAAATTCTGGCCGACCAAGAGATGCGCGTTCGCCGTCCCGCCGTCGCCTTGGCCGGTAATGCGGTAGTTGGCATTGGCCTCGATGCCGGAGAAATCCTTCTTCATCACGAAATTGACGACGCCCGAGATCGCATCCGAGCCATACACCGCCGAGCGCCCGCCGCTGACGATGTCGACGCGTTCGATCAGGCCGGTCGGGATGGTGTTGAGATCGACGACCTGGGTCGAATCGTACGACACGTAGCGGCGCCCATCGACGAGCACGAGCGTGCGCGTCGCGCCGAGCCCGCGCAGATCGGCGGTCGCGACGCCGCCGCCGGGATTATTCGAGGCCCCCGTCGTGCTCGGGATGAGCTGCGGCAGATCCTTGAGCACGCCTTCGATATTGATCTGGCCCGTAAGCGCGAGCTCCTTGGCGGAGATCACCGAGATCGGCGAGGATTGCTGCAGGTCGGGCCGTGCGATGCGCGACCCGGTGACGACGATGTCGGCTGGGGCGGTATCCGCGGCAGTTGGTTCGGTCGTGGCATCCGCCGCGCTCGTCTGTGCGAGGAGCGTGCCGGGAAAGATTACCGCAAGCGTGGTCGTCAAAAGTCTTGCAACACTTTTTGTTCGCATGGCGCATCCAATGTGAGAGGAACGCAGACGCTCAGTTCTGCTCGCACAAGGATGTCCGGCAAGTCGCTTTGATCATCAAACGATAATGTCGGTCGTTTATGATAACTCGGTAATCTGTACGATTGCGGTCACAGATTGTTTAGAAATATTATTATTTGTTTCGCAATGTTTTGGAATATGTATATTCAAGGCGTCGAGGCGATCGCTTGTTGGGGTAACACTTGAGCCAAACCGGTCTGCCTTTGGCCTAAAGCGGGGACGACCGTCGCGTTGGAGGGCTGCGGACCGAATCCAAAGGCCGTAATCGGGGACGCGTATCGGCTTGCGCCCGAAAGCCGTGGCGAGGCGATCGCCATCGTGGCCGCCCCCTTTGCTCCGTGGAGCGGCGGCGCGGTCTCGAACCCCCTCCGTGCGTAGTTCCCGAGGCTGTCGGATCGCGCTGGCCTGCCGGATAGCCCGATGGCGGCACGCCACGCGTGTTCCCTTTGGCGGGTGAGCCGATGGGCGATGCGCGCGAGGAGACGAACAATGGTCGGCACGGATTCAAGGATCAAGGACGTCGGGCCACAGCCGCAATCGTTCGACCTCGAAAGCGCGACACGGGACAATGCCGAGTATCGGTCGGTCGCGTGGAGCGGCCGCTATCTGCAGGTCACGCTGATGTCGATCCCGGTCGGGGGCGATGTCGGTCTCGAAGCGCATCCCCAGACCGATCAGTTCCTGCGCCTCGATGCCGGCCGTGGCCGCGTGCAGATGGGTGCTGCCAAGGACAGGCTGACCTTCGAGAAGGACGTTTCGGACGGCTGGTGTGTGCTCGTTCCGGCGGGGACGTGGCACAACATCACCAATACCGGCACGACGCCGATGCAACTCTATACCGTCTATGCCCCTGCGCATCATCGGCTGGACGCCGTGCAGGCCACTGCAGCGGCGGCCAAGGCAGACCAGGTCGACGAACCGGCGGCCTGGTCCGTGCAACCGGAGCATCCAGCAGACAAGCACGGTTGAAGGGGACGATGCGCAAGCTCCGGATCGACATGGCCGGGCTGCGCTATGCGCGGCTTCTGGGCGTGGAATTTTCGCATACGGATCGGCATGGGCATTGCCATTGGCTGTTCGCCTGTGATTGCGGCGCCATGATCGTCGCCCATGGCGGCAACGTACGGGGCGGAAGCACCACGAGTTGCGGCTGCAGACACCGCGAGATCAGCGCCGCGCGGCTGCACACGCATGGCGAGCGCGCCGACAAACGGCATGCGCCGACCTACCGCGCCTGGCAGGCGATGAAGAGCATGTGCAACAATCCAAAGGTCAGCGGCTATCCGCAATGCGGCGGCCGCGGGATCGCGGTCGCCGCGCGGTGGCGAGACGATTTCCCCGCATTTCTGGCGGATATGGGGGAGCGCCCGGTCGGCATGACGCTCAGGCGCGACGATTTCCGCCGCGATTTCGGCCCGAACGCCTGTCATTGGGCGGTGGTGCCGACGCGCGCTGAGCGAGCTGCGCAGGCGTGGACCCATCGTCGCGCGGAACCGTAGGGGCCGCCGACAGAGATCCGGACTGGCGTAGGTCGCGGCTGGCCTTTGCGGCATCGAGCAGCGCCTTGCCTTCCCCGCTGGGACGCCAAAATTGCGCGGTTAGGGGCAGGGGCTGGCGCATAGCTGCCTGGCGACGCGCATGCTGCGCCGGCGCGCGGCAACGGCAACGATTCTGTCGACGCCGCATCGATCCGAAGATCCGACGCCTTCAAGCAGGGCGAATTTTCAGCTGCGCGCATCAATGCTGGAAAAAGCGCAAGCCAGGCTCTGGCTTCGGCTCGGAGCGCATCTAACTTTGCGGTGCAAGGCGGCTTACGCTGTAAGCCGCAGTTTCCCTCTGGAAACCTGGAGCGGGCGAAGGGATTCGAACCCTCGACCCCAACCTTGGCAAAGTTACTAAAGCCCATTTTCTAGGCTACGCCAGAGGTCGCTGGCCTACGCTATAACCCACTGATCTATAAGTAGTATTATCTAAAAATCTACGCTATGATGTCCGGGACCGAACCTGCGATTTCCGGCGTCGGTGATGACCAGGTGTTGACCAAAATCTCCAAGGTTGGGGTGGTGAATGGCTAAGGGAAAACAGCTTCGACTGACCAAGCGCGTCGTTGACGCGGCCGAGCCAGGTGAAAGTCGCTATGTCGTTTGGGATAGCGAGTTGAGTGGATTTGGAATCCGTATCGAGGTGAGCGGAGCTAAGGCATTCGTCATTCGCTACCGCGCTGCAGGAGGCGGGAGGACCGCTCCCCAGCGGTTGGTCACCGTTGGAAAATTCGGAAACCTGACAGTCGATGAAGCTCGCAAACAGGCAAAAGTGCTTTTAGGCGGCGTGGCTGTCGGTGAGGATCCCGGCGACGAGCGCCGTGCAAAGCGCATGGAAATGAAGATGAATGGCCTCATCGATCTCTATGAAGAAGAAGGCTGCTACATTCAGCGCGGGAAGCGTCAGGGAGAACCCATGAAGGAGCGGACCAAGACCTATACTATTGCCCGACTTCGGCATCATGTTGTCCCGCTTCTTGGTCATAAGCGTGTAACCGAAGTGGGCATTCCGGAGATTGAGCGCTTCTTCCGAGACGTCGCCGCGGGCAAGAGTCGTTCGGACACTAAAATTGGCCCGCGCCGACGCATTGTCGTCCGCGGCGGCGACGGGGCCGCGCGCAAAGTCTTCCGGGATTTGTCCGCGGTGTTCAGCTTCGCCTGTCGGCATGGGATAGTTCAAAACAACCCATGTGAAAAAGCCGTGGTGAAAAAGACAGACCATCAGCGAACGCGCTTCCTCACACTCGACGAGGTCGCGTTGCTCGGTGCCGCGTGCGACGCATTGGAGGCGGAAGGAGTCAATATCAAGGCGCTGACGATCGCGCGGCTTTGGGCTTTGACCGGGTGCCGGCGGCAGGAGATCGCGGAATTGAAATGGAGCGAGATTGATTTCGAACGCGGGCTCTTGACCCTAGACGATACGAAAACTGGCAAGTCGATCCGCCCGTTGGCGGCGGCCGCCCTTGAGATCCTGCAAAACATCTCGCCTATCGAGAGCAGTGCATTTGTTTTTCCAGCCGATCGAGGTGAGGGGCATTTTCAGGGCACAAAGACGATATGGCCAAAGATCATCAAGAAAGCCGGTCTTCCTGGCGTAACGCCGCACACTTTGCGGCACACGCTGGGCGCGACCGCTACGTCATCCGGGGAGGCGCTTGCGCTTACCGGCGCTATCCTCGGCCACGCCAGCTTGCGTTCGACGATGATCTACGCACACGTCCAGCATGACCCATCCCGGAAAGCTGCGGACCGTGTCGGTCGTAAAATTGCGGCGGCCCTGGCGGGAAAGCTTCCGATTTCAGGACGCAGCCGCAAGACCGCATAACCTTTCCCGTACGAGCTGGCATGCGATCCGGCTGTACTTTTGTCGTCGGTAGCGCATGGCAAAGCCCAAGACGGAGTGCTGTCAGTTTAACGCGAACACTCTCTCCACGATGCAGGTCCGACTTTTGCGTCACGGCGTTATCCCATGACCGACTGCCACTCGGCCTGGGGCTGAGCGGCGTTCTTTGTAGGTTTGGCGTGTGGATCGGCGCCCAAAACAAAACGCCCCCCCCCCCCCCTCTGAGCGAGGCAACTATCTATAATCCTTTGGAAAATATGGGCCATGAAGGGGTCCCGATCGGCGCCGATCGGGACCCCTGCCTCGGGAAGGATTCGACGCACGATCAATAGCTTGGCAACAATCTACCGGGGTCCCGCTTTGCGCGCTGATTCACATCTTGGTCACGCGAACATCCGCTCGACGATGATCTACGCCCATGTCGAGCATGATCCGGCACGAAAAGCCGCCAATCGTGTCGGACGAAAAATCGCTGCGGCTTTGTCGGGCCGCATTGCTTCAAAAATTAAACCGCAGAACAAGCGGGTCGGGGGCGCCCCGGCACCGAACAGCTCCAAGCCTCGTTAGTCAGATAATCGTTAGACGATGAAAGTTGCCGTTAGCAAGTATGGACGACCGCTTGACCGGTGATCCGATCGCTTTAGTTTCCAGGCAACGATGATTCGGTAAATTTCTGGATGTTGTCATCAATAATATTAAATAAATAGCGCGTGCTGACGTGTGGCTTGGATTTATGCATGCGGCAAGACACTTCTGATTGGCGCTATTACGTATTTTGGGATACATAGGAATGCTAAAGCTTACTATAATGCTCAAGCGCAGAGAAGATATCACCCGCAAGGAGTTTGGTGATTACTGGCTCAGGGAGCATGCCCCGAAGATACATTCGCTCCCCGAGGCGAATCGCGTCATTAGGAGGTACATTCAACAAATCGCGGTGGACGATGTACCGGAGGGTCTGCCCGTCGCGGACTTCGACGGCATGGCCGAGCTGTGGTTCGATGACCTTCAATCGGCGATAAATATCATGACGTCAGATGAATACCTTGGGACGATTCCCCCGGACGAACCCAATTTCATCGACCAGTCGAAAACCCGTATATTGTTTACCGAAGAAAGAGAGACCGCGTAGGGGCGGCACCTAGTGAATACCGAGGAAGCCGCATTCTGTATTCTTTTATCGTCAGGTCGCTCTTGGCTCTTCATCCGCTCAACCTTTCATAGGATATCCGAAAATGGACGACGTACCCGCGATGATCATTTACGCCATCTACCGCGTGCATAGTGATGACGTAGACGCATTCGCGTCCGTCGCGGTACGGATGGCGACCGAAGCCACATCGCACGATGGCTGCCTCTTCTTGGATGTAGTCCAAGACGTCGGCGATCCCACAACCTTCCGGCTGGTCGAGAGCTGGAGAGACCAAGCTGCCCTGGACAAGCATCTCGCGAACCCAGCGTTTCACGACGCGCTCAGAGAGGCCAGGAAGTTGAGGATCGAAACTTATCGTTCTGATGTTTACCTGGTTTCGGACCGGGTGCCGACCGCGATGCCCACCGTTTAGCTGTCTAGTCCCTCGCTCTCTCGTCCGGACGGGACGCGGTCGGCCACCCATCGCCGCTTATGTCTTCAACGTCCGAAGCCGTGGGGACAGTAAATGCCGCGAGAGCGGCCGTGAGGACGCGTGTCGTTGCCATTGAGCGCACCCCGCGCGATGCCGCGAATTCAAGTGTAAGCAGACCTCGTTGGAGTCGCCTCATGCTTGCTACGGAAACACTCTTTCGAAATCATCTCGCCCTTTCCACCACCGATTTCGACGCGTGGCTGGAATTGATCCATGACGATATTCTTCTCGAGTTCCCATATGCGAAATCGGCAGGCAATCCGACGAGCATGCAAGGTAAGGCAGTTGTGAGCGAGGGTGTTAGGGCGTTTTTCAAACAGGTCCCTGATCTCAGGTTTACCAATCCTACAATCTATGGATCGGCTGACCCTCAACAGGGCTTCGCTACCTACGAAGTTGATACGATTGTTCCAGCGACAGGTCGTCGATACGCCCAGAAATACATTGCGCACTTCCGCATAACAGAAGGTCTATTGTCGTATATAGCCGAGTATTATGATCCGGTGCAGTTGGTGAACGCTTTTCAACTGCCGGTTCTTATGTGATTTTCTCACTGGCCGCTACCGAGCCAGCCGTTCTCATCGGCATTTGCAACATTCCCGATCGCTCCGAGCTCAGTTTTCGCTGACGGCAAAGCGGATGACTCCATGTCCCGTCAGCCTTGGCAACGACCGAAACGGCTCGGCTGCTTCGAAGAAACTCGGCTGCCCCCCCCCTGATCGCATGCGACGTCGCGAGGAAGTTTTTATGGGCGCCGGACCAATGGCGGACAGTTATGCTGCTCCGATCAACTTCGGCACCGAGCGTCGGAGTTCCTCGACAAAAATGCCCGGCTGCTCGAACGCCGCGAAATGGCCGCCTTTCGAGACCTCGTTCCAATACACCAGATTGGAATATATGCGCTTCCCCCATATTTTCAGAGGTCGGTAGAGTTCACCGGGGAAAACGCTGACTGCCACCGGTAAATCAAGCTTCTGTGCAGAAAAATCAGTCGTGAAGCTCTCGAAATACAGGCGTGCCGACGATGCGGCCGTATCGGTCATCCAGTACAACATGATGTTGTCGAGCATCTGGTCACGCGACACCTCGCTTTCGGGCTCGTGTCTCGTGTCGGTCCAATCGGCGAATTTTTCGTAGATCCACGCCGCTTGGCCAACCGGGGAGTCGGCCAGAGCGTAAGCGATCGTCTGCGGGCGGGTGCCCTGTATTTTGGCATAACCGGAAGCGTCCTTATCGAAAGCAACGAGTTGCACGATCGACGCCTGCTCCTCGGCGTTCGGTGCACCCTCGATTGGCGGGGGGACCAGCAGTGGCAGATTGAGATGGATGCCAACTAAGCCCGGCACATTCTGCTTCGCCATCCAAGTGGTCACGCCGGCCCCCCAGTCACCGCCCTGCGCGACATAGCGCTGGTATCCCAGCCGCGTCATCAGCGCGCCCCAGGCACGTGCGATCCGGGGCAGACCCCAGCCGCGCTCGGTCGGCCTGTCTGAAAACCCATAGCCCGGCAACGACGGGATCACGACATGGAACGCGTCTTCTGCGCGGCCCCCGTGTGCTGTAGGGTCAGTCAGGGGGCCGATGATATTCAGAAACTCAATCACCGATCCCGGCCATCCATGAGTTAGGATGATGGGCCTGGCATTGGCGTGACGCGACCGCACATGTATGAAATGGATGCCGAGGCCGTCGATATGAGTACGGAACTGGTTGACTTCGTTCAGCCGGGTCTCCAGTCGGTGCATGTCATAATGGTCGCGCCAATAAGCGATCAGCGCCTGCAGCTTGGCAAGTGGCACCCCCTGCGACCAATCGGACACGGTTTCCCGCTCCGGCCACCGCGCCATCGATAGCCGTCGGCGAAGGTCCGAAACCGCGGCGGGTGCCAGCCTCGCCCGAAACGGTGCAATCGCCATGGCTGTCGCAGGCTGTGGCACATCGCTACGGTTGTCGGATCTGGTGGCCTGTGCGGCATCGAGCGCCAATATGGCGGCTCCGCCGCCTGTGATGGCACTGACAAGAAAGTCGCGGCGGCGTACTGGGAAACCCTCAGTTCCTTCGTGCACCTCAGCCATATCTCCAATCCTCCAAATTCATGAACTCTACGAGGCAATCCGGCCTTCACCCGCCGGATGCCGATCCCGAGCGATCTGGAAGCGCCAGCAAACAGGATTGTGTCGCGCCTACGGGGCGGCTGACTTTTGTCGGAATACCCAGAAGACCGTGAGGATCACTACGACGATCATGATGAGGTTGCTGGCGACGAAAGTGGCGAACGCAAGATCGGAATACGCGTGGGAAGGTGAGGCCGCGGAGACCTTGATCAACGCCGTTGGCAGCGCGGTCACGCCGAAAGTCACGGCCCAATAGGATGGCGCGAATGGCTGCTCGGTGATCCAGGGCCAGAGTCGGAGTAGGAGAAGCGCTTGCAGGAGGGCGAACCCCAGGAACGCCTGCGGGACCAGACTGGTCGGATCCGCTCCGGTCGCGAGATATGCAAGCGCGCCAACGCTTGGCGGCGCGAGCTGAATACCAAGCGTGGGCCGAAGCGCGGGGAGCAGTGGCGCCGCCGTGTAGAGCCGGTGGAGCAATACCGACTCGATCCCGAGCCATGAGAAGAGTGCCGCGCCGAACGCGAGACCTGCCCAGGTAGGCCAGCCGAAAGCCCCGGCCGTCGCCGCCATCACAAAGCCTCCTGCTACTACCGGGAGCAGAAGGACGGACGTAGTCGCCTCAACTGCCCGTCCTCCTTGCCAGAGGAGCCCGGTGCGCCAGACGCCAAAACCGGTTGTGAACGTGGCTCCCGCCGCGAACAGGGCGATCGCGAGCGCGCGGCTGTATGGCAGGGCGCCTTGCGCAATGAGAAGCGTTGCGACGCCGGCAAGCCCAATGAAACAGCATTGGACCGGATGGCGGGCCTCGATCAGTGCCGCTTCGCGCGCGGCGATCCATTTCCAGGAGTATAGCGCTAGCACTACGATCCACGCGGCCGCGGCAAGGGCAAAGATTGTCTCGCCTATCGCAGCGGATGCGCCCCACGCTCGGTGCGCCACTCGCCAGCTATTGGCAAAGCCACCCAGGCCCAGCACGATGCCGAAATACGCGGCCGGGATTAGTGGAGCGCTACGTCGAGGCGGGTGCGCTTGGTGCGCAGCGAGGCTATGACAGCTAGCGAGGTTCTCGGAGGTTGCTCGCATCAGAAGCGATTCGATGCAGGAGGATCGCTTGCGGGAAACGATTCCTCGAGCGATTCATCCAAAAGAACATCCTGGCGGTTTCGTGTCGACTGTCCGTCGGATGCATCGCCAGCTTGCGATGGGTTGTCGCTCGGTGGCTGTTCTCGATCTGCTGACATCTCGTGCTCCGGCAGGATGGGGCTGCCAGCATAGCCGGCCGCGCGGCGGAGTTGCGTGAGCTTATGCGAGATGTCGCTAGCTGCGGGCTGAAACCACACGTCGCCGCACAATAACCGGTTTAGAATTAGAAAGAGGCACACCTAGGCGCACGATGCCCTCGCCGTGTGGCGACCAAGGCGGCTCGCAACAGCTTTCGTGTCCTAACCCCATCTAACTGGATCGACGACAGCCATCGCCGCAAAAAGGTCCCGGCCGAAGCCTGGCACTTTGGCCGGTGCGGCAACGCGGCGCAGCGCCCCCCGCAAATGCGCGCGTCATGGCCGTAACGAGGCCGGGCAGCGGCTGCCCTGGCGATAGCGCGATCGCGCGCAGGAGGTTGATCGAGATGGCGACGGTGTTCGAACGAGTAGTGACGGCGACGGGCGAGAAGCCCGCGTTCGCTCCGGGTGACCGGGTAAAGGTCGGGACGCGGTCCCCGATTGGTCACTACCGCGTCCCGCAGTACCTGCGCGGCCAGACGGGCGAAGTTCTCAAGGTGATCGAGCCCTCGCTCATCGACAATGAGGAAGAGGGCTACGGACGAAACGCCGGCAATCGTCGGCATTATTACCGCATCTCGGTGCCGATGCCCTCATTGTGGCCCGGCTACGAGGGGTCACCGCGGGACGAGTTGCAGATCGAAGTCTATGAAACCTGGCTGGAGCGCGCGGCATGATCCCGGAGACGTCACCAAGCGACCATGACCATGACCATGATCATGCCCACGACGATCATGCCCCCGTCGTCGAGGGACGACCCGGGTACTACGACATGATGGAGACGGCTGTTCGCGAGCTCTTCATAGAGAAGGGTCTGATCACCGCGGGCGACATCCGGCGGCAGATCGAAGTGCTCGACAGCCGATCGCCCGCCCTTGGTGCGGCAGTGGTGGCCAAGGCGTGGACGGACGCGGCCTTTCGCTCGAGGCTTCTGGAGAACGGACGTCGCGCTTGCGAGGAGCTGGGAATCAGCTTCTATGATGACACCGATCTCATCGTGCTCGAGAACACCGAGACGGTCCACAACCTCATCGTCTGTACCCTCTGCTCCTGCTACCCGCGACCAGTGCTTGGCCTCCCGCCGGACTGGTACAAGCTGAAGCCATACCGCTCCCGCGCGGTAGTCGAGCCCCGCAAGGTGCTGGCCGAATTCGGGACGGTCATTCCTGAAGATGTGGAAATCCGCGTCAGCGATTCGACCGCAACTGTGCGCTTCCTAGTGCTGCCCTGCCGGCCCGAGGGCACGGACGGCTGGTCGGAAGACCGGCTAGCGTCACTTGTGACGCGCGACGCCATGATCGGTGTCATCCCCGTCACGCTCCCACAGGAGGCATCGCGATGAGTATCCCAGACTTCGTCACCCGTCTCCCCAACGACATCGGAGGTCTCGACGCCGGCCCGTTCCAGCGCGTCGAACATCCGTTGGAGCCGTGGGAGAAACGCTGTCATGCGCTTGCCGACGTGCTCGACCTGCGTAAGGTCATCAATACCGAGGAGAAGCGAAAGGGCGTCGAGGCGCTCGGCGAGGGCCTCATCGCGAAGCTCCCTTATTACGAGCGCTGGATCGTAACCTTCGCCAACATCGCATTCACCAAGCATTTCTTCACGCCGACCGAACTTGCGGACAAAATGACCGAGGTCGAGGCTCGCTTCACCGGCGAGCTGGCGTGACGACAGCTTCGGTCCGCACGTGCTTCCGCGAGGCGGATCCTTCGCTGGCGCTACCGCGTCGGGTTGTTGTCGAAGGCCTCGGCACGATGCTTCTGGTGCTCGTGACCAGCTCGAGCGGCATCGCGGCATCGAGGCTTCTGCCTGCCCACCCAGGCGCCGTCACCGTTCTGGTGGCGGTCACGGTCGCGGGTGCGCTCGTCTCGCTCATCGTGTCGCTCGGCAGGATATCCGGAGGCCACTACAATCCCCTTATCACCTCTCTGCAGTTCCTCGCTGGCGAACGATCGGCGCGCTGCACCGCCGCTTACGTCCTCGCCCAGATGCTCGGTGGCATAATCGGCGGTGGCGCAGCGGCCGTGCTGTGGCGCGCCTCTCCCCCTTTGGTCGGTGGGCTGGGCTGGGCGGGTTTCCCAAGTGAGTTCGTAGCGAGCATTGGGCTCATGCTGGTCGTTTTCGGAGCGTCTCGAAGCAATCAGCTGGAGAGTGGCCCCTTCGCGGTCGGCGCCTGGCTGGTCGGAGCGGTAATCGCAACGCCGACCGGCTCCTACGCGAACCCGGCCGTCGTCGCCGGTGCGACTGTAACCGCCGGCCCGCTAGCGATGAGCCTGCAGTCTGCGGTGCCATACGTCGTTGCCGAGTCCGGCGGGGCTCTCGTCGCCCTCCTTCTCGTCTCGGTCATCTTCTCGAGCAAGCAGGTGATCGAATGATGGTCGAAGGCCTGATCTGCATCGATAGCGTGGACGGTTACGCCGCCACGATAGACCGACTCGATGCGGCGATGCTGGAGCGTGGGATAACGCCGATGCTGCGTATCGACCATGCCGCCGCCGCCGCCGCCGTCGGACTTCCGCTGCATCCCCTCCTGCTGCTCCTGTTCGGCGACCCCCGGGTGGGCACGGACCTCATGCAGGAGAAAGCCTCCTCGGGTATCGACCTTCCGTTGAAGCTTTTGGTCTGGCAGACCGAAGAGGGGCAGATCCGGATCGGCTACAATGACCCCGGATGGATCCGGTCGCGGCACGGCATCACGCAGGCCCGGGCCGCGTCCGACAAGATGGAGCAATTGCTGCAGCGGCTTATCGTCGCCGCTTCCGGGATCAGCGGCAGGTGCTGAGGTCGTTGCTCCGCACGCTACCGGAAGACCCCGCATTCAGGCGAAACCTGCTCGCCGTGTACGCTATGCTTCTTGCCATGAACGTTGGCGCCTGGGTGTGGGCGCTACTGGCCTTTCACGGCCAGCCGGTACTGCTCGGCGTCGCTGCCGTGGTATACGGGCTTGGGCTGCGACATGCGGTGGACGCGGATCACATCGCAGCGATCGACAACGTCACGCGCAAACTGCTCCAGCAGGGCAAGCGGTCGACATCGATCGGTCTGTGGTTCGCGCTGGGCCACTCTTCGGTGATCATGCTTTCGACAGCAGCCGTGGTGGCCGCCGCTGGCGGACTGAGCCGAATTCAGGCGTTCCGCGAAGTCGGCGGCCTCGTCAGTACGAGCGTGTCGGGCCTCTTCCTGCTGCTTGTTGCCGGGATGAACCTTTGCATCCTCGCCGCGACGGTGCGTACGCTGCGGCGCGTGCGCGATGGGCACGAGGTCACTGAGGCCGAGCTTGATCTGCTGTTCGCGGGCGCCGGCCTGCTGTCGCGGGTCTTCCGGCCGTTGTTCCGCTGTGTCAGCCGGCCATGGCACATGTTCCTGCTGGGTTTCCTTTTCGGACTAAGCTTTGACACGGCCACCGAAGTATCGCTGTTCAGCATATCCGCTACGCAGGCCGCGCACGGCGTTTCGTTCGGCTCGGCGCTGGTCTATCCGGTGCTGTTCGCGGCCGGCATGTCGCTGCTCGACACGACGGATGGGGTCATGATGGTGGGCGCCTATCAGTGGGCCGTGACCAATCCCCTTCGAAAGCTCTACTACAACATGACGATCACCCTGATGTCGATCGGGATCGCCCTGTTCATTGGAAGCGTTCAGCTTGGCACGCTCGGGGTGCGGTTGTTCGGCCTGAGCGGTCCGGTCGCCGACTTGGTGAACATCTTGAACGGCAACCTCAACTATCTGGGCATTGCGATCGTCGCCATCTTCGCGCTGGCCTGGTTCGCATCGGCCATGACCTTCAGACTTATTAAGCCCGATCGGTCACTAAGAGTAGCGTAATCGCCGATCATTGGACGCAACTGCGCGCGCGCGAAACCCGGCGCGGTGACCACTGCACCCGAGCGGTGACAACGCGGCGCAACCGCTTAAAGCCTTATCGATCAGCCGGGGCGTCCTTCCACTAGGGTTCGGGGACGCCCCGACCGGCGACTTTCTCGTAGGCGGACAGCTCGTCGCCGATCGAGACCTTGGCGGCCAGCTCGTCGGCCTGTGCGCGATCCTGGGCGGCATTCTTTAGATCGCCATCATTGACATTGACGTCGCCCACGTTCGGGCTGTCCGGGATGTACAGTACGTGCTCGACGCTCTTTTTCTTCTTCATGGTCATCTCCTTCGTTGGATCTTGAGACAATACTGACCGGAATTTCATCGCGCCGTCAGCGGCATCGAGGGGGCCAGGCTGTGCGCCGGCGGTTTGTCCGCTCCTCAGGCAAACCAAAGACCGACCAGCGCAACTAGGCTGGCAGCACCATGACCGCGTTGTGCGCCGTAGATCCAGGGATCTCATCCATCATCGCGCTTCTTCCAACATTGTCCGAAGAGCGGCGACTGTACAAAGCACGCCAGATCGGTCCCGTTATTTCCAGTGAGAATCTATTGGATCATGAAAGAATAGTTGTTCATTTTATCTTATATAACCTGATGTTTACGGCTCATCATGACTTCTCACGGCGTCTCATTTGAGCACGGCCGAGAGGTGCTGATATTGAGGTCGCAGAGCAATTCCTGCCGCGACCGGAGCATTACGATGAACATTTTCAGCAAAAAGACAGTTGTGCAAGCCGTTGCGCTTTTTGCAGGTCTGTCCTTCGCGAGCGCGGAAGTTCAGGGCAGCCCCTATTCGACGATAAACGCGGCCGCCGCGGCCGATCCCGTCAAGTCGCAACGTCTTCGCGGTGGCGTGTTCATGCTCTCCGGCTCGGGCGGCAACATCGGCGTGATCGCCGGACCGAATGGCCTGTTTATGGTCGATGCGGGCATTTCCATCTCGCGCAGCAAGATCGAGGCCGCGCTGCGCTCGGTCGGCCGAGGGCCGGTCCGTTATGTCGTCGATACACACTGGCACTGGGATCATGCCGACGGCAACGGCTGGCTCCGGCGGAGTGGAGCGACCATCCTCGCGGATCCGCACACGCGTCATCGGCTGATGCAGACGATCCGCGTGGTGGAATGGGAGCACACGTTCACGCCAGCGGCCGCACGCGATCTTCCCAATGTGGTCGTGGCGGGTAACAAGGTAATGCACTTCGCCGGCGAGACGATCCACATCCGGCACTATCAACCCGGTCATACGGATGGCGACCTTTCCGTCTACTTTCAGAAGGCCGATGTGCTGCAGACGGGCGACACGTTCTGGAACGGGATGTATCCGTTCATCGACTATGTCGGCGGCGGCGGCATCAACGGCGCGATCCGGGCGGCGAACGTCAACTTGACGCTTGCCGGGCCTCGCACGCTGGTTATCCCTGGGCACGGCCACGCCGGTGACCGTGCGAAGTTGGTCGCCTTCCGCGACATGCTCGTCTCGATCCGTGGAAGCGTCCGCGCGCTCAAAGCGCAGGGCCGTACGATCGAGCAGGTGGTCGCCGCGAAGCCGACCGCGTCTTTCGATGCGAAATGGGGCCAGGCCCTGATCAACGGCGATCTCTTCACACGCCTCGTCTACCGCGGCGTGTGACCCTCGCTGCCAGGGAGCAATCATCGTGACCGATCCTGTGATGATGGCCCAGCTTCGCGGCGGGGCGGGCATCTTCGCAGCGCTGGATCAGAGTGGTGGCTCTACGGCGGCGACGCTCGAGTCATACGGCATATCGGAAGATTGCTGGACCGACGACGAACAGATGTTCGACCACATCCACCAAATGCGGGTCCGCGTCATGGCGGCACCAAGCTTCACCGGTCGGAGTGTGCTTGCGGCCATCCTCTTCGAGGATACGATGAACCGGGAGGCGGACGGACAGCCGGTGCCTGGCTACCTCAGCCGCCGCGGGATCGCGTCCTTCCTTAAGATCGACAAGGGTCTCGAGCCCGAGAGGGACGGCGTGCAACTGATGCGACCCCTTGACGACCTCGACGGGTTGCTTGGTCGGGCAACCTCGCTCGGCGTCGTCGGCACCAAGATGAGATCGGTCATACGGCGCCTGGATCCGGTTGGCATCGCCGCCGTCGTCGAGCAGCAGTTCCGGCTCGCGGAGCGCGTCATAGACGCAGGGCTGCTACCGATTTTGGAGCCCGAGGTATCGATCGGTGCACCAAATCGTGTGGAGGCGGAGCGGACTCTTGTGGAAGAGATCGCCGACCGCCTGGATGCACTGACCGGACGCCACCAGGTGATGCTAAAGCTCACCATTCCCCAGCGCCCTGACACCTATGCCCCGCTCGTGGCTCATGACCGCGTGGCGCGGGTGCTTGCCCTGTCGGGAGGCTATTCGCGCGTCGAGGCCTGCGCCCGTCTGTCGACCAACCACGGCCTGATCGCCAGCTTCTCGCGCGCGCTTCTGAATGGCCTGCGCTACAGCATGGACGACGTGGTCTTCGATCGCGCGCTAGGCGACTCAATTGCGCAGATTCACGCCGCGTCCACTTTCAAGTGCTGAATGGCGGAAGTCAGGCGCGACGACCGAACAACCGCGAATCCGCAGCAGGCGGCACCTCGCACAGTCTCACATCGCCTCGTGGCAACTTCCTACCCGCGACGCCCCGTCGACGGTAGCTTTTCGACAGGCGCACCAGAGCGATCCACCGCCGTCGAAGGAGGGCCTGCATGACATTGGTACCGATCCCCGCACCCTCGACCACGCGCAGGCGGGTTTTGGTCGGCGTCACTGGCCTCGCCGTAGCCGGTGCAATTGGCATCCCGTCCTATGCGCTGTCATCCGCTGCTCCGTCGCGCTCCCCAGCCCGGCACGGCGCTGGCGAGGGCGCGATCAAAACGCAGGATGGCACGCCGATCTTTTACAGGGACTGGGGAGACGGTCCGGTCGTCGTCTTATCCCACGGCTGGCCGCTCAACTCCGACGCCTGGCAGGATCAGCTGTTCTTCCTCGCGTCGAACGGCTGCCGGGTGATCGCGCACGATCGGCGCGGGCACGGCCGGTCCGGTCAGTCCTGGGTGGGCAACGATATCGACCATTACGCAGATGATCTGGCAGCCGTTATGGACGGGCTCGATCTCCAGGGCGTAACGCTCGTCGGGCATTCGACCGGTGGCGGCGAGATCTCGCGCTATATTGGCCGGCACGGGACCGTCCGTCTGAGCAAGGCGGTGCTCGTGTCGGCTATTCCGCCGATAAGACTCCGTACGCCCACCAATCCCAACGGCGCGCCACTGTCGGCGTTCGACGACACCCGCCAGAAGGTCCTCGCCGATCGAGCACAGTTCTACCATGATCTGAGTGCTCCCTTCTTCGGCACCAATCGTCCCGGCGTCGTCGTATCGCAGGGTGTCCGGGAAGCATTCTGGCAGCAGTGCATGGCGGCCGGGCTGAAGGCGGTCCACGACGGCATCAAGGCGCAGTCCGAGACGGACTTCACGCCGGATCTGCGGCGCTTCGACGTGCCGACGCTGATCATCCATGGCGAGCAGGATCAGCTTGTGCCAGTTGGCAACTCGGCCGTGCTGCAGCGCGAGCTCATCCGTGGGGCGGCGCTCAAGATCTATGCCGGCGCCCCGCATGGTCTGCCGGTCACACACCGAGAGCGGTTCAATGCGGATCTGCTCGCCTTCGTGAGGGCCTGATGGGCCGCTTGCGGACAACCGGGCAAAGCCACGACGGAGACCGCCGCCCCTCCCGGGAAGCTTCCCCGCTTGTCGCGATCGAAGACGAGCCGGAGCCGAGGCTGCTGGCGGATCCGCCACTCGCGGGCCCTCTCTCTGAGGGCCGCGTCTTCATCCAATACCGCGCCGAAAATCTGCGGGTGCTGCCGGTATTTGGAGCGGGCGCGCTGAGTGTCTCTCCGCGCGTCGGCCACGTCCATGTGACGATCGACGACGCGCCGTGGCACTTCGTCGATTCCGGCGGAGAGACCATCGTCGTGGTGGGGCTGCCGCCTGGCGAACATCAGGTTCTGATCGAACTCGCGGACCCCACCCACCGCGTCATCGACCGCTCGCTCATTCGCTTCCGGGTTCCAGAACGGATGAGCGCCGAAAACCACTGACCGAAGCCCAACGAGGAAGGACGTACCATGCCTACGATCAAGACGAAGGACGGAGCCGAGATATTCTACAAGGATTGGGGACAGGGCCCGGTCGTCATGTTCTCGCATGGCTGGCCGTTGAACGCTGACGCTTGGGAGGATCAGCTCTTCACGCTGGCATCGCACGGCTTCCGCGTGATCGCCCACGACCGACGCGGGCATGGCCGATCCAGCCAGACCTGGAACGGCAACGACATGGACACGTACGCGGACGATCTCGCGGAACTCGTCCATGCACTCGACGTCCACGACGTGACGCACGTCGGTCACTCGACGGGCGGCGGCGAGGTCACCCGATACATCGGCCGCCATGGCACGTCGCGGGTCAAGGCGGCCGTGCTGGTGTCGGCGATTCCGCCGACCATGCTAAAGACCGCGCGAAACCCCGACGGCCTGCCGATCGATGTGTTCGACGGACTGCGCAAGGGCGTCGCCACCGATCGATCGCAATTTTACCGGGAACTCGCTGAGCCCTTTTACGGAGCCAACAGAGCGGGCTCGACCGTGTCGCAGGGCATCAAGGATGCGTTCTGGCTCCAGTCGATGATGGTCGGGCTGAAGGGTGCATACGACTGCATCAAGCAATTCTCCGAAACCGTCTTCTATGATGACCTGGCCAAGTTCGACGTGCCGACGCTGATCATCCACGGCGACGACGACCAGATCGTTCCGATCGATGATGCCGGCCGCAAAACGGTCAAGCTTGTCCACGGAGCGACGCTGACGGTCTATCCGGGGGCACCCCACGGTCTGATGGTGACCCACCGCGACCGGTTCAACGCAGAGCTGCTCGCCTTCCTGAAGTCCTGAGCTTCGGCCACGCCACCCTATGGTCCCAGGGTGGCGTGATCCCGCAGCCGAGCACGACGAACTCTGTGCAGCTGAGCGCGGACTTGCCACCCCGCCCCGCGACATTCTTCTTTGAGAGGTGACATATGGGCGAGCAAATCGAAATCGTTACGACAGACGGCCGCTTTGCTGCCTATCGGGCGCTACCCTCCGTACCCTCCGCCCCCGCCGTCGTGGTGTTGCACGAGCTGTTCGGAGTGAACGCGGACATGCGCCAGACGTGCGACGATCTCGCCGCTCGAGGCTTTCTGGCCATCTGCCCGGATCTGTTCTGGCGGCAGCAGCCTGGTATCGACCTGGATGTCCGATCGGAAGCGGATTGGAAAACTGGCTTGGCGCTCTATGGCGCTTTCGACCGGGAACTTGGCGTATCCGATATCATCGCCACCGTGGACGCCGCGGCGGCGTTGACGGGCTCGTCTGGGAGGGTGGGCATCCTCGGCTATTGTCTAGGGGGACTCATGACTTTCCTCACGGCTGCCCGCACGTCAATCGACGCAGCGGTGGCCTTTCACGGGGCCGAGACCGAGAAGTATCTCGACGAGGCCGGCGCAATCACGACGCTCATGCTGATGCATCTGGCGGGCGAGGACGAGTTCATGCCCGAAGATGCGAGGAACGCGATCATCACTGCGCTCGATGACAAGCCCAACGTTCAGGTGTTCACCTATTCCGGCTGCCATCACGCATTCTCGCGACACGGCGGCGCCCACTACGACGCAAGGGCCGCGACGCTGGCCAATCAACGAACCTGGAGCTTTTTTACGGCCATGCTCGGCCGGCAGGCCGCACCATTTTCACAGCGCCAACAACTGGGAGTTCTCTCATGACGATGCTCGACTGGAACACCTATCGCCGTCAGGTCGCCGACGGCGTCGCCGATCTGGCGACTCTCAGTCCGGACACCGTGCGCGGATACGGCGCGATCAGCGGAGCGGGGCGAAAGTCCGGCCATTTCGACGAGAAGACGCGCGAGCTGATCGCGCTGGCGGTCGCAGTGAGTTTGCGATGCGATGGTTGCATCACGGTGCACGCGGACGCCGCGCGCAAGCACGGTGCGACGGAAGGCGAACTAGTGGAGGCTTTGGGCGTAGCGATCGCCGTCAATGCAGGCGCGGCGCTTGTCTACTCGGTGCGGACCCTAGACGCTTTTCGGGAATCTGCCAAAAGCTGATGCGGACGGCGATGGCGGATCGCTACTGCCGGCCAAGTGACGACTGTGCGAGGGTATACGTCGAAGGAGTCCTGGATTTCCGTCCCGCGGCGAAGTGCAAGGTGTCGGAGTCGAGCGCGTCTTACATCGCGCGCAGGATCGATTTGCCGGCGCGCCGAAGAGCGCATTCGGTCATCCGTGCGGCAATTTCTCTCAAGGCAGAGGTGTTGGCGGGATCTACGAGACGTGTCGCGCTGAGAAGCGAGAGAAGCGCTGTATCCACCTGAGTCGTGTCATGCCCCTTCAGCCAAGCGCAGATTTGAAGAAGCAAATACAGTTATAGACTCAGGTGTACGGATCAATTCGGTGATACAGTGGCAGGCCAATCTAAAGTTGTAGGCCCGGCCGGACGAGCGACGTCACGTCGCTACTGCCGGCATTGCAGGCGCAAGTAGCCTGCCGGTCTGCTTGACGACCGAGAACCCGGCTAGGCTGTCAAAGCGGGGTCCAGCATAGCCATTGCGGATCCATGGGTCACCCGAAGGGGGGACGCCGCGTACGTAACCACCTCCTCTACGGAGGTGAAACTGATCACGCGCGCTTTCAATGCGCGAAGAAGCGATGCCATCGCGTGGCGGTCGCCATCATCGGGCTCAACGATGATGATCACACTTTCGTACGACGGGTCGTGTACTCCCGCGCGGAGTGAAGGAGCAACTTTAGGGATGGCGTCTGCATCGTTGACAGCGAACAGATATCCCCGACCGGGGATGGTCTTTATGCGGTCGCGCTCGGGTCCGAGCGCCTTCCGAAGAACTCCCATCTGGAAGCGCAGGTTGCTCTCGTCGACAAAAGTCGCTGGCCAGACCTCTCTGACGATCTCTTCCTTCGTGACGAGCTGGCCGCGTGAGCGAAGAAGGACGACGAGCAGATCAAAGGCCCGACTACCGAGCGGAACGACTTGCTGATGAAGCGTCAGGCTGCGAGCGCAGGGGTGAACGCGGAACCCGCCGAAGCATAACGCCCCACTGCTATCCTCTACGGGGTCACCGAGGTCGAAGCTTCGCTGCTCCGGCGCATGTTGACCTTGGAAACTTTCGGTTTGAACTGCCTGTGCCATGTCCCGCTCCTCTGTTCCCACCTAAACTGGCTCACCGCAGAAAAATCGGCCAGTCCGTGCGGAGTATGCCGCACCTACACTTTAGGGAGCCGCAGCCGGGGCGTATGAAGGGTCGTTCTTCCGTGTGGAGCTTCCGCTCCGATACATCGGTCGGAAACCCATGTGCGCCGTGGTAGACAGCAATTGCCGACACGCGCCGAACGCAATTTCTAGGCATTCGCGCGCAGTGTTCCGCGCGTGCCCGTTGCAAATGTTGCAGTGGCGCCGAGACCACCGGCTCGGCGGCGAACGAGAGTGGCGATCGCCATCGCCGATAATGACTGATCGGGCTATAGTTGGCTAATCCATTAGGGGGGTGCAGGCCTAATCAACATGACCTAAGATGATTGCGACAACGAACCGTAGATTGGAATAGCGATCAGGCAGCCGCGGATCCTTGTGCTCGTATCCATTCTCGCGTGTGTTCTTTACACCACGCCTGCCCTTTCGCTTGATCCCGCTCTGAGCATTGCTCAGTACAAGCACACGCGTTGGACCATCGAGGACGGCGCGCCGAGCACCATCGGCGCCTTGGCGCAAGGCCGCGATGGCTACCTTTGGATCGGCGCCGCCGCAGGCGTCTTTCGCTTCGACGGTGTGAGCTTCGAGCAGATCGCCGCCGCCGGTCCGACGCCCCCCCATGGGGCGGTCTCTGCATTGCTCGCAGCACACGACGGATCGATATGGGTCGGCTATACGAAGGGTGGTCTGTCGGTCGTACAGCACGGGCTTCTCCATGACATTCCAGCACCGCCCTTCACGGATTACGTCATAAGTCTCACCCAAGGACCGGACCACGCTATCTGGGCCGTGCTGGGTCGGCCGGACATGCCGTTGCTTCGTTTCGATGGTCACGCTTGGCTTCAGATCGGCGAAAATTGGGGTCTGCCCCATCAGCAGGTGACGGGCCTATTGCAAGATCGTGAGGGCGCTCTCTGGGTAGCCACGGAGCAGTTGCTGATGATCTTGCGCCCAGGTTCGCGGCACTTCGAGAAGGTGCCGGTAACACTGGAGGGACATGCAGCTCTCAGTGAAGACAGCAGGGGCCGGATATGGGCTTCGGACAATTCAGGAAGTTGGATCGTCTCCCCCCGCGATCAATCTCGCCGACACTTCAAAACACCAGCGTTTCCCAGGGCAGCATGGGCTCGCTTCGATCACGATGACAACCTGTGGGGGCTATATTTCAAGAAAGGCATATTTCGCCTGAGCGCTCCCTTGTCTCCCCGTCGAGCGCTAGTGGGTGGCGCCCCGCCCCTAGATGTTGACGTCGTCGGGAGCGAGCTTGCGTCGTCAGCGGCCGGTGCAGTATTCGAGGATCGTGAAGGCAACATATGGATCGGTTCGAGCCGGGGCCTCGACCGGTTCCGCGCGGCCAACGTCATTGTACAGCCGCAACTTCGGGATGCCGCCGTCTTCGGAGACGTAATCACGGGCGTATCCAGCGGGGCCGTCTACGTCGGTGAAGCCGATACGATATACGAGATCCTGCCAGGCGGCGGTCCGATGCCGGTGATCTCGCACGTCGGCAGCACGGAGGCGATTTGCGAAGGACTCAACGGCGATGTGTGGATGTTCACGCATGAAAGATTGTTGCGGCTTCGGGACAAGCACCTACTCAACACCACGCATCCGATCAGTGTCGCGAACGGTGCTATCGACGATTGTCTGGTCGACGATCAGGGGGTGTTGTGGGCCAATGCGGGAACGGACGGCCTCTTTCGTCTAGCGGGCGGCAAGTGGGACCATCCCGTCATCCCGAGCGCGGGCGGGTTTCGGCCGGTCCAGCTCATTCCCACCGCCGATCACAGGCGACTTGCATACCTCGCGTCGGGCGCAATCGTGGAATTCGATGGTGGCGGCCACGCGATCCGGGAGGAACTGAAGCCGACGGCCGGTAGGGCGATGTCGATGGCTATCGCAGGCGCGAGCGGGCTCCTTGTGGGTGACCCGTCCGGGTTGGGCCGGGTATGGCACGGAAGCCTTCAGACCATCTCTGCAACGCGAGTTCCTTGGGTGCGTCAGCCAACTGGCGTCGTTCAGACCAAGTCGGGTCAGACATGGATGATCGCGCAGGCGCAGATCATCGGATTGGTCACCTCCGAGCTGGAAGCCGCATTCACGGATAGGAAAGCGCGGTTGCGCCCTGTCGTCCTGTCCTTCAGTGACGGGCTACCCGATATCGACGTTAGGTCGGGCGTACGGGCAGCAGCGTTAGGTGGGGACGGCCGCGTCTGGTTTTCGACCCTCGCCGGAACGGTCTTCGTCGATCCAGCGCATCTCGTGCGCAACACACTGCCGCCGCCGGTGTCCATCAACCGTCTCGTCACACCAAGGAATTCCTACACCGATCCGGTCTATGTCGATCTCCCGCAAGGCACTTCGAAGGTCGAGATCGGATACGCCGCCTTGAGCCTGACGATGCCCGAGCGTGTACGCGTCCGCTACCGGCTCGAGGGCGTCGACGATGATTGGGTCGATCCCGGCTCTCGGCGCGAGGCGTCATACTCGAATCTCGCACCCGGCCGGTATCGCTTCCATGTAATCGCCGCAAACAACGATGGAGTCTGGAATCGCAGCGGCGCGACCGTCGGATTTTCGATCGCCCCAACCTTCCTGCAATCTGGTTGGTTCACGCTGCTTTGCACGATGGCAGGTGCCCTGCTTCTCTGGGCCCTATATTCCGTTCGGACGCGACAGTTGACCGCACGCGTTCGGGACCGTCTCGGCGCCCAGTTGGCGGAACGCGAGCGGATCGCACGCGAACTGCACGACACACTGTTGCAGGGTTTCCAAGGCCTCGTCCTTCGCTTCCAGGCGATCGCCAACCGCTTGCCGCCGGACAGCGCGATGCGGCCACCGATGGACGAGGCGCTGAATCACGCCGAAGCGGTGCTCACCGAGGGGCGGAATCGGGTGAGTGACCTACGCTTTGCTGAGGACGGTCCGGACCTCGCCGGCGCAATTGTGGCGATTGCAGGTGATCTGGGATCCGGTTCCGCGGCATCCATCACTGTGACAGCCGAAGGTCGCGCTCGCGAACTGGACGCGATGGTCCGAGAAGAACTCCTGCGCATCGCGGAAGAGGCCATTCGAAATGCAATCCAGCACTCGAAGGCGTCGAGGATCGAGGTGACGATCGTGTATGGTCGTCAACTGCAGCTCGGGGTGAGAGACGATGGTAAGGGGCTTCCGGACGACGTTGCCGCCGCCGGACAACGGCCCCGCCATTTTGGTCTGACCGGCATGCGCGAAAGGGCAAGACATGCCGGTGGTCTGCTGACCATCGCCAGCCGACCGCAGCTTGGAGTGGAGGTCAGCGTCGCCGTGCCCGGGCGACTGGCATATGCCCCAGGCCAATCGCTCAACGCCCGGAAGCGGAACGGAGAGGAGTCGCCAACATGATGATCGATGCCCCGATCCGCGTTATGACCGTGGACGACCATCCCGCGCTCCGTGAAGGCATCGCGCGAATGATCGAGCACGAGCCGGACCTACTGCTCGTCGGGGAGGCGGCGAATGGTGCGGAAGCACTGAAGCTTTTCGAGCAGGTCCGCCCCGATGTCACGCTGATGGATCTCCAAATGCCCGTCATGGGCGGCTTGGACGCGATCGAGCGGCTACGAACCATCTGCCCCACGGCTCGCGTCATCGTGCTCACTACCTACGAAGGTGATGTGCAGGCGGTGCAGGCCTTGAGAGCCGGCGCGTCCAGCTATCTGTTGAAGAGCGCGCTACGGCGCGAACTTCTGGATGCGATCCGGACCGTCCACAGCGGTCGACGCTATCTCCCGCCGGAGGTAGCGCAGGAGATCGCCATACACTCTGCCGAAGACGCCCTCACACCACGCGAAATAGGGGTTCTTCAGCTTGTCGCGGAAGGAAAGTCGAACAAGGTAATTGCGTGGGAACTGTCGATATCCGACGACACGGTCAAGGCGCACTTGCGCAGCGTCTTCGCCAAGCTTGACGTAAACGATAGGACGCATGCCGTGACGGCGGCACTACGCCGCGGTGCGATCCATCTCCGGTGAGTTTCCGCGCGGGATTGTCGAACGTCAGGTCCTGCATGAAACCCCGCTCGCGCCGCATACAACATCTCACGAGAGCTGCCTTCTGGATTTCGCGACGGCAACTTAATCCATCTATGAATGCGGCATCGATCATTCCTCGCTGCTGCATGATACAGGGCATTGAGAGGATATTTCGCGATGCATGATCGTCTGAAGGGCAAGATTGCTGTCATCACCGGCGGCTCGAGCGGTATCGGACTTGCTACGGCAAAGGTTTTCGCGGGCGAAGGCGCCAAGGTCTATATAACCGGGCGCCGCAAGGACGTGCTCGACGAGGCGGTCCGCGAGATCGGCCATGACGCCGTCGGGGTTCAAGCCGACTCGGAGACCCTCTCCGACCTCGACCGGCTATATGACCGGATCGCCTCGGAGAGCGGCCGCATCGATGTGCTGTTCGCAAACGCCGGGGGCGGCGGCACACTCCCGCTGGGGCAGATTACCGAGGAACAGTTCGACGACACGTTCAACCGCAACGTGAAGGGCGTCCTCTTCACGGTCCAGAAGGCGCTTCCGCTAATGGGCCGGGGCGGCTCCATCATCCTTACCGGATCGACGGCGGCCAGCCGCGGGACGCCCGCGTTCAGCATCTACTCGGCGTCCAAGGCCGCGGTTCGTGCACTCGTCCGCAGCTGGGCACTCGACTTGAAGGACACTGGCATCCGCGTGAACGTCCTCAGCCCTGGACCGGTCCGCACCCCGGGTCTCGTCGGGCTGGTCGGCGACGACGCCAGTGCGCAGCAAGGCTTCCTCGACCACTTTGCCACGATCATCCCGCTGGGTCGCGTTGGCGAACCCGAGGAGATCGGGAAGGCGGCGCTGTTCCTCGCGTCAGATGATGCGAGCTTCGTCAACGCATCCGAGCTTTTCGCAGATGGCGGCATAGCGCAGGTCTGACCTGTTGCCGGCGCGAGCCCCTCATCCCCGCGATGAGGCGCCATGGCCGAATGAAGGAATCGAATGATGTCGCCATTGTTGAAGGCGTCTGCGGTTTCGACGGCGATTTTTCTCCTGGGAACCATCGTCTTCGCTAGGGAAGGTAACAACGGCAAGGGATCTCCAATATTCGGAGTCCAGCTGCCTTCCGGGTATCGGCGATGGCAGGTGGTGAGTGTCGCGCACGAGGCGGGGAGCCTGAACGACATCCGCGTCATCCTCGGCAACGATGTCGCCATGAGGACATTCCGAAGCGGCACGAGACCCTTTCCGGACGGCGCCGTCATCGCGAGGCTCGCGTGGAGATACGAGCCGTCTTCGCAGAACAATGCGGTGTTTGGTCAGGCTCAGTCCTTCATCGCTGGCGACCCCACGAACGTCCAGATCGAGGTCAAGGACTCGCGGCGGTATGCAGCGACGGGCGGGTGGGGTTATGGCCAGTTCGAGAACGGAATCGCCAACCCGAGCGCTGCCCTGCTCAACACATGCCAAGGCTGCCATTCCAAGCTGCCGTGGACGGAGGATCGGATCTTTACGCACTATGCGCGTTAGTCTTCTGGGATAGCCCCGGGGCCGCCTCCCGAACGGGGGTGAGTTGGTACGATCGCCTTCAAAGGCGACCGAGCGCTGTTGGCGTCTCGTCGAACGCTTCGCAACCTAATGCGCCTGGTTCGCCGCATAGCCGCGCGCGGAGGAGGCAGGAAACACGGTAATCGGTGTTTCCGATCCTAGGGTCGGGAGCAGGAACACGGTGCCATCCTGATCATTGCTGGCAGGCGGACAGTCACGATCGTCCCGACACCAGGATAGCTCTCGAGTTCGACCGACCCGCCGGCCGAGCGTGTAAATGCAGCGACTGTCGCGAGGCCGATGCCCGACCCCTTGCCGACCGGTTTCGTGGTGAACCGTGGTTCGAAGGCACGCTTCACAGTCTCCGCTGACATTCCACAGCCATTGTCTGCGATGCGCAGCACTGTGCACGGTGGCCCCTCGACCGTGACCTCGCCACGCATCGCGCTGATCACGAGACGGCCACCCGTTCCCATCGCATGGCTCGCATTCCCAACGATATTAAGGATCACGTCGTCCAGGGCATGTGCGGCGCATTCCACGTCGGGAATTTCGTCGCCGATGAGGTACTCAACCAGCACGCCGGGACCGGCAGCGAGCAATATGGTCTCGCGAAGCGCCGCCAGCCTTTCAGGCAGCGAAGTCGGTGCGGCGTCTTGAGAAACCCCAAACGCACCATCGACAATACAGCGACCGAGCATGCTAGCGCGCTCTAGGGACGATCTGGCACCCCGGAATATGGTTTCGATTGGAACCGCGGTTTCGCCCTCGAACGACCTCTGGAGCAGGCCCAGCGCGCTCGCAATTACCTGCAGATGGTTACAGAGGTCATGTGCGGTAGCGCCGACGGCGCTCTGCTGCGCCTTGGGTTCTACGCGTCTGGGGTAGGTTCTGTCCCCTATCGGAAGGTCTTTCACTTCATCACCCGTGTCGATCTGGTAAGTTGGTACCTTACGATCCCACGGCGTGGGCCACGAGTGAGACGATGTCAGTCGGGCGTGAGGAGGCGCTGATCCGGTGCAAGTGGCGCCTTCATTGGAATGGCTAGCCGCCACACGGCCGGCGGATTGACCATCTGCCGCTCAGCTGCGGAATGAGGTTCGGATACCGAAGATGACAGCGCTGCGTCGACCCTGCGTCGCATTCCGGGCGTGGTCGGGATCAAGCGCATTCAGGATCAACTGGGCGTTGGGCTGGACATCGAGGCGGGGAGTCAGATGCATCTGATAGCTCAGCTCCAGCGCGATTTCGGCCGGGCGCGATGCGGTCAGCACGCCGCCGGGTCGATATGGCGAGATATGGGCGGCGGCTATGGCCAATCCGATCTCGTCTTTTGGGCGCCTCCGGAATAGCCCTGCCAGCGCTACCCCCGCGTCGGCGTATCGATCGACCAAGTTTTGGTCTCGCGGACTGTATGTGATCCGAGCGAAGCCCCGCGCGGTGCGTCCCCCGCGCCTCCACAGTCGCACGTCCACAATGCCGTAGAGAGCATAGTTGCCCTCCACCGTTCGGTCGGAATTCGGGAGAGATGCCGCGAACCGATCGAGACTCAACCAGCCACCTACGACCACACTCCATGCGGGGTCGTCTCCGCCGGCTCCCTGCGCAAACTCGGCGATCATGAGCGGCGCGCTTTTGAACTGCCATCCCGCAAGGCCGCGCAGATCGCGGCCGCGGGGATCACCCGCGAACACACCGGCGCGGATTGTGGTTCTCCCGCCGTCCAGCAACGCCGCGAGACGAACTGCCGGAACTGCGATCGGATAGGCGGGGCCGCCATTTGGCAGATCGACCGCGAAACTGGCGGGCCAGCCGAAGGTTGAATTTACGAGCAAATTGGCGGTCGTGCTGGCGGCAAACTCCTGCGCGGCGGTGAACTGGCCAGCCCGTATCGACAGGTTGCCACGCACTTTCTGTTCAATCCACAGATTGAACAGTCGGAGGGCGGGCTTCGCCTCGATTCCGCTGACGGTCAGCAGGTTGCGGACGTGCCTGTCTGACAGACCGGTCCCGACGATCGAATGGACGCTGACGTGCGCCGTTGCCCCGCTCCAGCCTATGACGCGCGCCAAGTCCGCATCGCCGATGAAGCCGAGACGCTGAAGGTAGACCACCCCCCGCCTGCCTCCCGTAAGTTCAGCGTTCACATCGCTGTTGTAGGTGACCGCGATTTTGAACGGCGCCCCGGGTGAGCGAGTGCTCTTGCTGTGTTCGTCGCAACCGGTTCCAACGGTGTTAGCAGGCACCTCCTGCGCGAGGCCGGGTCCGGGCCCGGCGCAGAGGATAGCCGCCATGATAAAGGGGGCCACCCTCCTCATTCGGGATGCCGCGAATTCTTCCGACGGACTCTCACCTCCGCGGATGACCTGCCCGAAATGTCCCAGACAGGCTTTCGCCGCAAGCCGCCGGCCGCATGCGGTGCCACGCTCGGCGCTCCCCGGAGAACGACGATTCTGTCCGGCCCATCTCGAGGGTACGTTGCGTGCGTTACCGCGCGCTGCGGAGACACGAGGCATCGCGAAGTCTCTGCTAATGCTGGCTGCTCGTGTCGAAGCGGGCACTCACCGTGCGACCTTTCGCACTTACGTCGCCGATGCGTCGTGGTCGTGGATGCCGCGAAGCGCCGCCGCGACCTTGGCGACCCGGCGGCCCTGGAAGCGAGCCACCGCAAGATCTGCAGGAGACGGCGCCCTGGCGACGTTCTCGGATACAGACGACGCACCGTAAGGCGTCCCTGCTTCGAAAAGGATTGGATCAGCATAGCCGGTCGGCACGATGATCATGCCCAGATGCGCGGCCGGCGCGTAGAGCGACAGAATGGTGGTTTCGTTGCCGCCGTGCGTTGTGGACGAGGACGCGAATGCCGATGCAGCCTTCCCGTTCAGTCGACCCTGGAACCACAAGCCGCCGAGGCTGTCGATGAAGGCCTTGAGCTCCGCCGCGGGGGCGCCGAACCGGCTTGGGGAACCGAACACGATGGCATCGGCCCACTCCGCGTCCATCTCCGTGGGGGCTTCGAAGCGCCGGTTCATCTCTTCGGCGGCCTCGCGCCAGCCCGGCGAACGCTCCATCACGTCTTCGGTCACGAACTCGCGCGCACGACGAAGGCGGACCTCGGCCCCGGCCTCGCAGGCACCGGAGGCGATGCTGTTCGCCAATGCTTCCGTGACCCCTGTCCGGGAGTAGAACGCGATGAGAATTTTGGGCTTGAGGGACATGGCAAATCCTCTGATCAGGTGAATTAGTGTGGTTTGCGCGCCGGATCTCAGCGCGTCGTCGCTGCGCGTTCGATCATCGCGGCGACCTCGTGCGGATGCGAGATCATGACGACATGCGAGGCACCTGGCACTTCGAGCGCTTCGCGGGCCTTGGCGCGTTCGGCCATATAGGCATGAAGTGCCGCGGGGATGTTGCGGTCGAGCGAGCCCCACACGAACCACGACGGCACGTTTCGCCAAGAGAGCGCCGCGACCGGTTCGCCGAGTGCCGCTTGTGTCACCGGCCGTTGGGTGACCGCCATGCCGCGCGCGTCGTTCTGCGGGACGTCGGCTGCGAACTGCTTCCAGTAGCGCGTCTGATCAATGTACAGGTCGTTGTTCCCGTCGGGGAGCGGGACCGGTGGGGCGAGCGTCTCATTCAGCGTTCCTGCGGGGAACCGGGTGCCCAGAGAGGCCGCGCTCTCTCCGACCTCGGGTGCTAAGCCCGCGACGAACACCAGCGCTTTGACGTTGGATCGGCCGACTGCGGCGACCGAAATCACCTCGCCACCATAGGAATGACCAACAAGGATGACGGGGCCCTTCACGCTTGCGACGATGCTCGCGACGTAGGCGGCATCACCTTTGACGCTGCGGAGCGGATTTGCAGCAGCGATCACCGGGTATCCGTCGCGGCTAAGATCGGCGATGACGCTATTCCAGCTGGAGGATCCGGCGAACGCGCCATGCACCAACACGATTGTCGGCTTGGGCTCGGTTCCGCTGTTCGGGTGCGGCGCGGCCGGCAGCGTGGCCGGGGCCGAGAACATAGCCAAAAGGGATGCTGTCATGAGCCAAGCGCGCATCTGGGTATCCTTCGACGGGAGTGGTTCTTCACGCCGCATCTGACGAGCAGTTGCGGCCACCATCAGATGAGCGTTTCGCGCGAAGACGTCTCGTTAGACCATGTGAGATCACATCATGTGCGAATGCGCGCGCGCTCGGGGCATGGCTGCGAACGCGCGCGCGGCTATTGCGGAGGTCCGACGATCTACCTGCCGATCTGGATCTGGACCACAGGACCGAGGGTGTTTGCGTCCGCGTCCGCCTCCGCCACGACGAACCAACGGCGGTCAGAAGCCACGGTCGACTGGACGATCTGGCGTATCGGGCCAGTCGCGTTCACGATGGCAGACCCGGCTGGATTGGCGGTGAATCTGGCGAGCGGTTGCAACGCTCCGGCGCCGCTGGCACTCCGCGCCAACGCCAAGACGTAAGGACGCCCGGGCTTCAGACCCGTCATGGCACCTTGCAGTATCTGGATCATCCCCTGATCGAACAGACTGATGCTACTCTTAGCCTCCCGAGTCCCGAGCCCGGCGAGCGCAAGGTGCGTTGCATTTCCAGCCACGGCCAATGGCACGAGGTTGGCGGTTCCCGCTCCGCGACGCACCGCGTTAGGGACGTACGCGATGGCCTGAGGTGCCTGACCTATCGGTATCCTGCCGATCGCCTCATTGTTGGCGGTATTGATCACCGCGAGCGCATCATCGTTCTCCAAGCCGACGTAGATGCGGCTGCCGTTGCCCGAGGGCCACACCCCATGGGGCAGCTTGCCCACTGCTATGGTAGTGACCTCGCTGAAGTCATCCGTGCGAAAAACCTTCACCTCATTCAGACCGCCGACCGTGACGTAGGCAAACAAGCCCCGGGGTGTCCTGGCGAAGTTCACGTGATTGGTGATCGGGCCGGTTTCCAGGACCTTAAGAATGGCGAAAGGCGGCACCGCGCTAAATACGACCGTCTTGCCGGTATCCTTCAGCGTAAACCACACCTGCCGCCCGTCGGGGCTGGCCGCGATATTTGGGCAGAACGGGCTCGGCTGGACGACCGTGCCAGCGACCTGACGACTGGCTACGTCGTACACCGTGAGAACGGGATTGAACGACGAGCAAACATACGCGTATTTTCCATCCGGTGAGAAGGTCGCCATGCCTGGTCCGCCCGCGGTCTTCACCCGCGCTTTCTCGGTGAACGACTTTGCGTCGAGGATCGCAACATAGTCCTCTCCGCGGATGGTCACCCAGATTTCGAGGCCGTCCGGTGTATAGAAGGCCTCATGCGGCGACCGCCCGACATAGGTCGTGTGTCGGACGGTGTTGGTCGCGGTGTCGATGAACGTGACAGCGTTAGATCCGACCGAGACGACCGCAAGCGTCGTGCCATCGGGGGAAAAGCCAAGTCCGTGGACGAGCACCTGCCCGCGATAAAGCGGCGAGAAGTTCGCCGGCTGCGGGTCGCCCAGCCTGATCACTCCGAGCAGGCGATTGTCGACTGGATCGCTCACGGAGACCGTGTTGGAGAACTGTTCGGATGCATACATGCGGTCGGCATGGCTGATAGGAACGTCGGGTGCGGCCCACGGCGCCTGTTGAGCGGTCGCCGACGAAGAGAGGATGTGTGCCAAGACCGCCCCGGCAAAAAGCTGTGCCCGGTTCATGTCAGTGCTCCAGAGGCGATCGATGCGAGCCGCGAGGCGCCGTCTGGAGGTACGCAGGCTCATTTCGCACCAGCCGCATCGCATCGATCTCCTGCCGCTGCTCGACTACGATCTCTTGGGCGATCCGCTTGAGCCGCTCATCCTTGCCGAAGCGCAGCTCCGCCACGGCCATGTCGATCGCACCCTGATGGTGCGGCACCATCATCGCTACGAAATCGCGATCGGGGTCGCCGCTCGGCTTGATGTCCATGTCAGCCATCATTCGGCTCATCGCCGTCGCCACGACGAGGGTAAAACCGTCAGACTCGTCGCGTGCTGCCGCTCCCCCGGCGAACGCGAACCCGAAGGCCACTAATCCGATAGATCTCACGCATCGCCAGCCCGGCAGGCCACGCTTCCAAGCGACGGCTTCGGTCATGACGTCCTGTCCAAGCACGAATGAGAGCCTGAGCACGGCCAAGATGTTCACAGGCCAAGGTCTGTGAGACCCGCATGGTCCTGCGGTCGCGGCCCAAGCGGCCAATGGAACAGACGAGCTCCTTCCTCGATCGCGAGGTCGTTGATGCTTGCGATGCGCCGACGCATGAGACCATGCTCATCAAATTCCCACAGCTCGTTTCCGTAGGAACGAAACCAGTCGCTCTCGCCGTCCAGCCACTCATATGCGAAACGGACCGCCATCCGATTGCCGCGGAAACCCCAGAGCTCTTTGATAAGCCGGTATTCGCTTTCAGTTGACCATTTTCGCGTCAGGAAAGCCGTGACCGCTTCGCGGCCCGTCAGGAACTCGGTGCGGTTTCGCCAGACGGTGTCCGTCGTGTAGGCCGTCGCGACCCGCGCGGGATCGCGACTATTCCAAGCGTCCTCCGCCAAGCGCACCTTTCGCTCGGCGGCCTCGATGGTCGTGAAGGGCGGAAGCGGGGGGCGGTCTTCCATGGTGGTTCTCCTGACGGATCGCGATTGCGATTGATTTGCGGGTCACGATCGATTCCGGCGCGCATGGGTCCTGACCGAAGCGTCAGAAGGAAGCGAGTAAGCAGCCGTGAGCCCACGCTAGATTTCGCAAGTACCAACGCGTTGCGCGTCGCCAGACTGCCGAGGAGACACCACGCCCTTGGGGGGCTGCGTCGTTGCTTGCTATTGATCTGCTTTGCGGACGCAGTTGTGGTTGATAGAGCGACGCGTTCCCCGATAATCAGCGCGCAGTAGTGCTGGCCCACATCATCCCGATCTCTGGCGCCGCATCGCAAGAACTTCTTCATGAAATTCGGATTTGTCACCCCCGAAAGAATGACGCGCCCGCCCCCTTTTTGAGCTTACGGGCTACATGTGGCATCGATTAGCGGATGCTCATGAAGCATATATTTTTCGCATTCCCCGCGGGTCCCGCAGGATGGGCGCTCGTCCTATTCCGCCTCTCGGCGTCGGTGTGGATCGCTGGAGCTGGTGGGCAGATGCAGTTCTACGATCCCAGAGTGAACGCACTCGCTTACGTTACGTCTCTGGGATTGCTTGCTGGGTTCCCGACCCGCCTGATCACGGGCGCGTGTGCACTCGTCGGCGCGGCTGTGGCGGCGACAGTGCCAGTCTATCCGCTTCCCTGCTCCGGAGCCTTCGTGCTGAGCATGATCGCTCTGACCCTAATAGGGCCAGGGGCATACTCGGTTGATTCGGTTCTCTTCGGGCACAGAACCGTTCGCTTTGCGGACTAGCCCCCTCGCAATGGCAGGCTGAGCATTGACGGGCGTCTATCTCGCGCTGAAGCCGCCCGAGCTCGGATCGCGCCATGGCGCCGAGATGCGACCGCCTGATTGTGAAGCGGTAGATTGACTCATTGGAACTCGACCGCGCAACCAGGATCCTTGCTTCAATGCGCCATTAGTGAGGTAGACCACGAGCTGGACGCCTCGCAAAATCCGCCGCCTCATCGAGGGTCGTGAAGCTGTTCACACTCACCTTTAGGGCCTGAAGCAGAACCGCGATCGCTTGGCGCCGCATATCGTCGGGTTCGATGATCAGGATTATGCTATCGTAGGTCGAACCCCGATCGATGTCTCGCGAGATGACCGCGGCGACCCCTGCCGTCGACGAACCTGAGCCGCCTTCTTCTTCAACGAAAAGGTACCCACGACCCGGAATCGTCTTGATCCGATCGCGTTCCGAACCGAGCGCTTTGCGCAAGCAGCCCATCTGGAACCGAAGATTGCTCTCGTCGACGAACGTGGCGGGCCATACCTCCCGCATGATCTCTTCCTTGGTGACCAGCCGTCCGCGAGATCTTAAAAGCACGATCAGGAGGTCGTAGGCCCGGCTGCCGATGGGGACCGCATGACCCTTGCACGTCAATGTGCGCGCACAAGGATGCACACGGTAATCGCCAAATGAATCGGGCAGCTTGGAATTGTTCGAGCGCGGTCCAGACAGGTTGGTTTGCCTGTTCCACGCCAGATTACGAGTGTCATCCGCCGGCTCGCCGATGGATCGTGGAAGGGCGGGGATGGCAGCCGCTGTCTCGGGGAAATCGTTCGCGGTGAAAACGCCTTCGGACGAGTCGAGCATGAGTGAACCCCCATCACAGGTCGTAATCTCTACGGCCGTTCCAACCGTCGGCCGATTGGCCGCTGATCGATCCGGTCTTCAAATGCAGGGACGCACTCTCGGCTCAAAGCCGCACGCTGAATTTCACGTTAAAAAAATATCGCTGGTCGGTGTGGTTCTGCAAAATCACTGCGTCTCCCCCAGCAAGAGATACTGGATAGGCGCCAGTATCGATGCCGTCCGGGCGGTTCCCCTTCCCTCAACTGGACCCCGCTCGTGCGATGAGTCATCCTCCACTGATGAACCAGCTTGGAGATCATGGCGATGAAGTCCTCCTGAGAGCGGCATTCCAGTTTCGGGCAGCCCTTATTCACTATTTCAGGCGAAAACATGCTGATCCAAATGAGCTTGAAGACCTTGCCCAAGAGGTTTTCGTGCGGATAGCGGCCCGGCGCTCGGCAGAGCCGGTCGCCAATGTCGGCGCATACGTTTTCCAGACTGCGGCAAGTGTTCTCGGGGATCGTCATCGCAGACGTGTCGTGCGGCATGCAGAAGATCATGTCGCGTTCGACAGCGCGCGGCATGCAGAATTCGATATCGATGCGTCCAGGATTGTCGAGGCGCGCCAAGATCTGCGCGCTGCCGTCGATCTGCTCGGCATGCTGCCGGAACGAACGCGAATTGTCTTCGAGCTCCGTCGCTTCGACGGGCATCCCTACGCCGATATCGCGATTAAATTGGGCATCTCGGTGAGCGCAGTTGAAAAGCATATGCTGCGCGCGACGCGCCGCCTGCTGTCCTTTGCGCAGGAGGCCAAATGATGGTGCGCGTGGTCATCACGCTCGAACAGGTCCTCGCCCAGTCGCCTTCCGAGGCGGCCGCCTTTTGGCTGGTCCGCCAGGATATCGGCGAGAGCGCGGAGGACGATCTGGTCTTTCAGCAATGGCTCGAAGCCGAGTCCGCACATGGCGAGGCGTGGGCGCGAGCGTGCAGTCTGTGGGAAGGCGTTGCCGAAGCGGATGGAAGCGACCTCGCGGGGCTGCGCGAGCCAGCGCCGAGCCGAACTTGGTGGCGTGACTGGCGCACGGCGGCCGCGGCGTCGGTCGCCGCTTTGGCGATAGGGTGCGGCGCCATTTTTTGGGGGCACGGCTCGGTTCAGCGGACAGGAAGCCAGATCGCCTCACGCTCCGAAGTTGGTTTGCCCGTGCAGAAATTCGCGACAGCGACCGGAGATCGCCGCGTCTTCACGCTTGCCGACAAAAGCGTTGTGACCCTCAATACCAACTCCGCCGTCTCGGTGCGGTTCGCGCCGTCAGAGCGCCGCGTTATCCTCGAACGCGGGCAGGCATATTTCGAGGTCGCTCATGCTGCAGCAAGGCCGTTCATTGTACAGAACGACGGCCTCACCGTGACGGCAGTCGGCACCCGTTTCGAGGTCCAGGAAGCGAGCAAGAGCACCCGCGTCATCCTTGTCGACGGCCATGTGCGCGTCATTGCTCCGCTATCCGGCAAGACAGAAGCGATCGATTTGTCGCCAGGACAGCAGCTCGTTGCCAACCACTCCGAAGTCAAAGTCGGGACCGCGAATGTCGCCGGCGTCGCCGACTGGCAGAACGGGCTCGTCTCGTTTCACAACACACCGCTTGCCGAGGCAATTCTCGAGCTGAATCGCTACACCGCAGGTAAGAAGTTGCTGATCCGCGATCCGAAGGTGGCGATGATGCGCATCAGCGGGTCATTCCATACCAACGACCTGCGGCGTTTCGCGCGCACAATCGCGGAAATCTATCCTGTCCGAATTGTCGAGACAGCTAGCGCGGTCGAGATAGTATCCAGCGAGCGGACGCATCGTTGAGCAGACAATTCGCATCCGAAATGGTAGGAAGCGTTGACGCGCAACGGGGTGTCCCATGCGGACAGGCAGGGGTTTATCAAAGCGAGCCGTAATCGCAACATTCTGCTCGCTCTGGGCGGCTGCCCCGGCTTTTGCCCAGCAGGGGGCGCCAATCGATATTCGGATAAAGGCCGGCCCTCTGTCGACGGCATTGTCCGATTTGGCGCGAACGCAGCGGCTAGACCTCATTTTCGACGAACGCCTTCTCGCCGACCGAACCACCGTTGCGATACGCGGGCATCTGACGGTCGACGATGTTTTGCGACAGCTCTTAGCCGGTACCGGAATCGGTTACAGGCGAACCTCCGAAAGCGTCATTCTGTTGTTCGCCCAACCGGCCGGCGGACACGTGGCCGACGAGGGCGCCGTTGCTGATATTCTCGTTATCGGTCGACTGACGCAGAATGCCGACATCAGGCGCACCGAGAACGACATCCAACCGTACCGGGTGGTGAGCCGGCGCGATGCGGCCACGACGCATCGTGATGGAATAGACGAAGTCCTTCGCGCGCGTGAGACCCAGAACGATCAGATCCTTTCGGCCAGTCAAGATCCCTTCACCCGCACCGGATCGAACCAGTCCGAAATAGACCTGCGGGGGCTCGGTTCGCAGCAAACGCTGGTCTTGATCGACGGGCGTCGCATGCCCTCGATCCCAACTGCGTTCCAGGGCCTGCAACAGCCCGATCTGAATGCCATCCCACTGGGCGCGATCGAGCGCATCGAGACGTTGCCATCGACCGCGGGCGGAATTTACGGCCCAGGTGCAACTGGTGGCGTTATCAACGTCGTGCTCCGTCGCGCCTATCGCGGTGCGGAGATCAATGTCGTCGGTGGGATCACCGCACGCGGCGATGCCGCGCGATTGCGGACCGAGGCGCGCATCGGCTTCACCCCGGATGGCGGCCGCACCGACGTCATGCTTTTTGCAAGCCGGACTGCGTCGGGGCCGATCCATACGGGGGATCGCGACTTTGCGGAGCGAGCCGCGCTCCGGGCTCTCGCAAATTCGCCCGCCGCCTATCTCGCGCGATATCCGGTTGGTCAGGGCATCAACGTCTTTAGCCAAGGCGGCGACCTTGCGCTCGATTCGACGCTCGGCGGCGCAGCACTTGGATCGCCGATCACGTCGTTACCGATAGGCGTCTCCGGCGGCGCCGTGGATCGCACAGATCAACTCTTTCGCCGCGCCGGCCAGATCGTGACGCTATCCCCTGCGAACCCGGGCAGCCCCCAAACCGATCTGCTTACAAAGCCGACGCTGACTTCGGCGTTTCTGAATGTCCGGCACCAGTTTGGCGCAGGGATTGAAGGCTATGTCGATGGGCTTTATCTTCGCGACGCGAGCGAAGTGACGGGTCGCACCACGGGAAGCATCGTGGCTGTCGATGCCGACGCGCCGGGCAATCCCTTCACCCAGCCGATTATCCTGACCTATCCGGTTCCGGCTATGGATCCGCCATCGCACACAAATATCTCCGAATTCCGGGTGATGACCGGGCTTATCGTCCCGCTCTTCCATCGTTGGCGGGCGAATCTCGACTATAGCTACGCTGAAACTAGGCTGGATTTCCTTTCAAGCACTACGGGCGTGACCAGTGATCTCTACAGCGCGATCGGTACGGGGATGCTGGGTCCAAGCGGACAACCCATCCTTGATCCGCTCGGCGATTCGGCCGGCTTTCTTCGCGCGCTCCCTCAATATCTGGAGAGCACCCTCATAAGCATTCGCCGTGCCGATCGGAGATCCGAAGGGTCGCTCCGCGTCTCGGGGCCAGTCCTGCAATTGCCAGGTGGCATGCTCACCCTCACCGGTCTGGCAGGGGTCTGGCAAGAGCAGGTCCCCGCCTCAGACCTCCGTTTTCAGCTTGCCTCGATTTCGGTATCGACCCCGGCACCGATGTTTTCACAACTCGACCGGTACGCTTACGCTGAAGTGCGCGCGCCAATTGTTCCCTCGGACTCAGGACTGGTGCCGTTGCGTGGCCTGGAAGTGCAGCTTGCCGCGCGATTCGACTCGCAGACGACCCGGGTGCCGACGGGAGCCTCGGGGTCTGACCTTGCGAGCACCGAGTCATTCAGGTTCACTCGCGCTGCCGCCGTATTCACGGCAGGGCTGCGCGTCTTCCCGTGGCCTTGGCTGATCCTGCGTGGAAGCGTGGCGACCGGCCAGCTTCCGCCGACGGTCGACCAGATCGGATACGCTCAATTTCAGGCCAATTTTGACGTCGGCTTGAGCGACGTCAAACGGGGCGATCGGCAGATCGGTAGTGAAGGCTCGGTAGCCTTGCTTTCGGGAGGATCGCCAACGCTTCGCCCCGAGCGCGCCCGCAGCGTTTCGTTCGGCCTCGTCGTCAACCCAAATGGCGGGGGACCGCGCTTGTCCGTCGATCTCACGCGGATCGATAAGTGGGACGAGATTTCCACGGTTTATTCGGGAAATCTGGGCTATTTCCTGGCGAACGAAGCCAGATATCCTGATCGCGTTTTGAGAGCGCCGTTGACAACCCAGGATGCCGCCCTTGGTTTCACGGCGGGCCCTATCACCGAAATCGATACGCGATCTTTCAATAGCGGGCGAACGACAGTTACGGCCCTCGACGTGCAGCTCGACTGGCAGGTGCCAATAGGAGCGAGCAGCAGCCTGGGTACGCATACCAAATTGACCTGGCAGCCGACCTTGCGCCGGCAAAAGGCACCCGATCTTCCAGCCTTCAATATCGTGGGTTACGCCGATGGGCCCCTTGAATGGCGCGGCAACGTCGGTGTCGACTGGCGGCGGGGCCCACTTTCGATCGGGCTCAACGGGCAATATTTCAGCAACTATAACGTGGCGAACTCCAACTTCAACGCTTCCGCCGGCAATCCGAAAGTCGTTGCATATCAAGGTGCAACAAAGATTCCAGCGCAGCTGTATTTCGACCTGGATTTCCGGTGGCACTTCTCGCTGCCGCGCAGCGCTCACGGCGTGCGCACCGGAGAAATCGCGCTTGGAATAGTGAACGTCGCGGATCACAAGCCGCCAATCATCGCTAATCCGGATGGCGTTGGCTACAGCACCTATGGCGATCCAAGGGGAAGGCGGTTCGAGCTGTCGATCTCCGCGAGCTACTGATTTAGCGCTCGGCTTGGGTGCTGCGCCAACGAGAACGCGACGCAAACATCACGCACTCCCGACCTGCCGCCGGAGCGGCCCAAAGGCGGCTTAGCCACTTGCGCGGTTAGTGATTCCTTGTGGGCCGTAACCTCGATTCCACAGTCGACGCGGACAATGCCGCTCAATTGAGAGGCGCCCCGGTCGCGGCATCTCTGCTGTCTTCGGGGCGACCTGAATGCAGATGTTACGCCGATGCGCCCGACCGCTGCCGGCTCGACACGGCATTCGCACTTCGGCAAACCGAGCGCATGGCAAACGCCGATGCATGTCAACGCTGGGTCGCCGCCGTGATGCAGGTGATCGTCGACGAGCGAGTCAAGCGCCCGTTCGAGGTCATCGATACGCGGACGAACTGACGATGTGCAATCTCTACCGCCTGCGCACGTCGCGTGCTGAATATCAGGATTATTTCGCCGCAGGCGAGGACTGCCGCAACGAGATCGTCGTCGAGAAGGATTATGCGGCGCCGGGCAAGCCCGGATATGTCGTGCGCCAAGAAGCTGGTCAGCGGGTCGTCTCGGCGATGAAGTGGGGTTTCCCGACGATACGATGACGATAGTCTTGAACACGCGCAGTGCCAGCGGGCAGATTTTGCCCGAGATGATCATTGCCCGGCTGAGCGATTACCACGCGCTGTCCGGTGTGATCCAATCCAGAATGCCGGGCGATGTCGCAGTGTGTGAGCCCTGCCTGCTGATCCGCAAAATGGGCCTTTCGTTCCGCGCTCCGGCGGGCGCGTTCGTGTCGAGGGTGTCGTACCTCGGTGGTGATCCGCTGCCTCTTCAACGGCGCTGCTTCCGATTTCCGTCGCGGCGGTCAGTCGATTGCCGGGCGCGCCTTTTGCGAACGGCGCTGCATCGCGTCGGCCAACTTGGCACGATCGTCTGGCGGCAGCGTCGCTGCATAGCCGACGGCACGCCGTTCGACTGCCGCCCGAACCACCATGTCGGCATCACGCGCTCGGTCGAGCGCAGCGACGACAGCCGCCTGATTGATCACTGGCTGGCGCAGCAATGCTGCTGCCTCCGTCCTCGCCGCGCGCCCCGCGATGATTGACGGGCGCATCGCCCGGCGCGCCTGACGCAGCGCGGTCCGAAACGGACGCCGCTGTGCCACGGGCAGTTCGGAACCAGCTATCCGGAGCGAACCAGCGTTGATCATGCGGTCGCCCGATCGCAGAGATATGAAACCTGCCATCAGCGCTCCTGCCAGGAACAGGTTCAGGATGACGGAGACCAGAAGAGCGATACGAAGCTTACCCATCGATCAGCTCCCCGGTCCGGCAACGTCGCCGAACGACGTGCCGCTGTCCGTTGGGGCATCGATCGGTGCGACAAATGCGACCGCAGCGGTTCCTGCCGTCGCACCTGCCAGCGCCGCCGCAATCCCCACGCCTGACCACCATAGCTTTGCCCGGGCCGCAATCTTTCGGATTGGGACCGGCGCGTCAGCGATAACTCGTGCGCGCAAGGAGAGGGCAGCCGGCGAAACCCGCCACGTATCGAGCTCCGCATCCAGCGCGGATGCGTCTGCGAGGACATCGCGCGCTGCGGGCTGTACCGCCATCGCCATGGCGGCATCACGATGCTCTTCGGGCCAGCGTGCGATCACCCCGCCATATACGTTCGCCAGTTCCTGGAAACGTGCGAGGGTCAATGGTTCACGCATCTGTCGCCTCCTGCGCCTGAGCGAGCCGCGCACGCAATGTGCGTCGCCCTCGTGCCAATAACGATTCCAGCGCCTCTACGCTGATATCCAGCGCGCAAGCTGCATCTGCACCCGACAGATCCTGATAGTGGACCAGCAGTATCGCCTCGCGCTGGCGCTCCGGCAGTGCGGTGATCGCATCCGCGACCGTACGCTCGCGTTCCGCCTCGATCAGTCCAGCTTCGGCATCGGGTGTCGGGTCGAGCGGTTCCGGGGCGGCATCGCTCACGCTCTCGCGGCGTCGACGGAGCCGGTCGCGGCACAGGTTGAGTACGACCATATGAAGCCAGGTGTCGAACCGCGCCCGGCCAGGCTGCCAAGCGCCGGCGTTTCGCCAAATCCGAACGAACGCTTCCTGCGCCACGTCCTCGGCTTCGGCCGTATCGCGGAGCATACGCGTAGCAAGACCCAGGATACGCGGAAGCTTCGCGGTCACGAGCACCCGCGTGGCGGCGGGTTCGCCGCGCCCGACACGCTCGATGAGCTTCGAGTCCGGATCCTGATCGCTCAAGCGCGCGCGCCCTTAGGTCCATCCCGGTCGATCCATTATCAGGACTCCGATCCGTCGCCTGCATCCTTGCCTTTGCGGGCATGCGCTGCAGCGCGCTCGTCGGCGCTGAGCAGACCGTCGCCGTTCGTATCCAGGCGCTTGAAGCGTCGGCTCAGCGTCGCGTCGATCTCCGACTTGTCGAGCGTACCATCACCATTGGCATCGAGCTTGGCGAACCGCTTTGCCGGGTCTGCTTTGCCGCCTTTGCTTGCAGCGAGGAACTCCGCGCGGCTGACGTTGCCGTCGCCGTTGGTATCGGCGGCCAGCAGCTTTCGCGCATGTCGCGCTTGGTAAGTCGACAAGCTCACGCCCGCCTCCGTCGCGGCGTTTTCCTGTTTCGCAGGAGTTCCCTGACCGACGCGTTGTGCGCAAGCGGCCGTCGGTGTCAGCGCCACCACCATAAAAGCGGTCCGGCCCAGCAGCATCATCGACATATTCTTCATGCGGATCGCCTTTATGGGTGAGGATGTCCTTCGCGCATTGACCCAGGGGGCCAGTGGGAACCGCAGGGAAGCCGATCACAGCTGTCCCTGCGGAACGTGGACCTCAGCGGTAGCGCCAGCCGCCATGCCAGCGATAGCGATGGCCATAATAGCGACGACCGTCCCAATAGCCTCGGCCGGGGTAAAAGACGCCGATCCGCACGCCTGGTGCGACGATCGGCCCGCCGCGATTGGGCCGGCAATAGCCGGCAGGGCCACGGTGTGCGCCGACGCCGCAGCCCTGCCGCGCCTCTGCAGGGGCAACTGCGCTCAATGCCGCTCCAGCCGCGAGCGCAGCCAACAGGATTTTTCTCATAACGCTCTTCCTCGCATACGTTGCCTGGCAACCCGTTTGGCGACCAGATGACCGTTAAACGCAGCTCTTCGGCATTTCCGTCGCAGTAAGCTTCGCCGTTCCCATTTCTCTGTTCGAAATAGGGGAGGACGGGAAATGGCATGAAGAACCCGATGCTTCCCGACGAACGCGGGGCCCCGGTCGATACGCGCTAACCATAAGCGCGCATGATTGAACTTCACGCCGGTTGCGCGATCAAGGCCCGGATGCGTACGATCAAGCCCGGCGCCGCATCGTCCAGTTCCAAGCCGAACCCATGCAGATGCGTGATGGCTGCAACGATGCTCAGGCCAAGACCGGTACCGGGAATGCCTGCAGCATCGACCCCCCGGTAAAAGCGCCGCAGCGCGGCCTGCCGATCAGATGCTTCAAGGCCTGGCCCGTTGTCCCGGACGACCATCACAACCGCGCTGGCTTCCGTCATGACCGACAGGCTGACACGGCCACCCGCACCGGTAAATTTTATGGCGTTATCGAGGAGATTGCTGACTGCCTCGAACAATAATTGTGGGTCACACCGGATGGTCGCGTCGGACATTTCTCCGAGCTCGAGCGCTACGCCCGCCTCCTCGGCTAACGGCTCATACAGATCGCAGACACTCCCAAGTAACGGACCAATGGGAACCGTCGCGAACCCGGCTTGCCGACCGCGCGCCTCCAACTGGGAGATGCGCAGCAGCGCGGCGAACCGTTCGAGCACTAGGTCCAAGTCGATCGTCGCGGCCTTGGCAAGAGCGACGGATCGAGGATCCGTATCCGGCAGTGCGATCGCACGCTGCAAATGTCCGCGGACGTGCGCGAGCGGCGTCCGAAGATCGTGTGCGATCGCATCGGTGACACCCTTGACCTGTGCCACGACGCGTTCGACCTCTTCGATCATCGAGTTGACGGTCCCCGCGAACAGATCGAGTTCGTCGCCACGCCCACTGACGGGCATGCGCAGATCGAAGTGCCCGGCCGCGATGGCACGACTTGCCGCCTGCAGGTCGCGTACGCGGCGCAGCGGCGCCAGGCTCAGCAAGACGCCCGCCCCGAGCACCAGCATGACGATCGCGATACCGCTGCCGATGAGGATTTGGAGAATACGTAGTCGCAGATCGACGATCGGTGTGATGTCGCGTGCAATGAGAATGGTTTCGCCGGTTGGAGCCTGGATCGCGAGCACCCGGAGTGGCCCATGAATGCCCGGCTTGGCGGAGATGTTGACGGGATGATCGAACTTGAACGTGCGGACGACCTGCAGATTGCCGACAATCCTCTCGCCACTGCGCGATTGCAGCGCGAAAGAGTTGAGCCCGCTCGCGCTGCGGCCGATTTCAGCGACAATCCGATCGGGCAGGCTTTCCGCCGAACTGGCCTGCAAGCGGATGGCCTCAATCCGAAGGATACGGTCGGTCCGAAGCGTCAACTCGCGCGCCGACAAACCATAGATCAGCCCAAGTAGCGCGACCACGCCGACCGCGAAGACCAGACCCAGCAGCGCCGTCAGTCTGAAGGTGCTGGTCTTGCGGATCTGGTCGAAATGCAGCCGCTCAAACGGCATCGAAGCGATACCCCTCACCCTTTACGGTGACGATCGCGGACGGCCGCCCCGGGCGATCCAGCTTCTTGCGGAGGCGGCCGATATGCACGTTGATGAGGTTGGCGCCGGGGTCGAAATAGTAACCCCAGACCTGCTCGAAGATGATGCGCCGGCTCAACGTATCGCCGGCATTGCGTACGAGAAACTCGAGCAAACGATATTCCATGTGCAGCAGACGCACGGGTTGCCCGTCGACGGTCACCTCGCGGCGAATAACATCGATCGTAATGCTTCCCGCGTGCAGCAGCGCGGCAGGGCTCGAGTCTTCGCGCCGACGCAGCAGGACCTCGATCCGCATCGCCATTTCCTCGGGCGCGAACGGCTTCACAAGATAATCGTCTCCCCCGGCGCGCAGCCCTGCAATCCGCTCATCGATGTCACTGAGAGCGCTGATCATCAACACGGGCAGAGAGATGCGTCGCAAACGCAATTCCGAAACCAGCGAGAGACCATCGAGCCCCGGCAACATCCGATCGAGCGTCGCGGCATCAAACGGTTCCCGCGTCGCGCGCTCGAGCGCCGATCTTCCGTCAGCTTCGTGCGTCGCAACATGTCCGTGCGCTGTGAGCGCACCGATGATCTGGTCGGCAGTGTCCGAATCGTCTTCGATGACAAGTATTTTGGCCATGGCGCGGTCCTCTTACTGCCGTTGAGCGCGTCCTGGCGAGGAGGCTGGCTTCGGCGGGGGCAGTACGACCGAGCTGCCCAGCACGCCACTGCGTTCAAATGCCCAGTTGCCAGACCCACGCGATCATCGGCGTCCCAACAAGAATAACGAGGAACGATAATGGCAATCCGAGCCGCCAATAATCACCAAAGCGATATCCCCCCGGCCCCATCACCAGCGTATTGCACTGATGACCGATAGGGGTGAGAAAATCGCATCCCGCGCCGGTCGCTACGGCCATCAGGAAAGCATCGGGTCCCAGACCTAGGCCTTTGGCGACGCTCACCGCGATCGGCCCCAGGACCAGCACAGTCGGGGCATTGTGCAGAAAAGGTGAGCAGGCCATTGCAACGATCATGATCGCACCGAGCGCCAGCATCGGCGCCAAGCCATGCAGCTGGCCAACGAGAAGATGGGCGACGAGGTCCGTTCCGCCGGTCTGTCGAACCGCTTCGCTCAGAGGCGTCAGGGCGCCGATCAAGATCAACACTTCCGGTTCAAGCGATTCGATCGCTTCGCGCATCGACAAGGCTCCGACGACGACCATCATCACGGCTGCTCCGAAAAAGGCGGTTGCGACCGGCACGACGCGCAACGCAAGCAACAGCATTGCCACGGCAAGGATAAGTACTGGCAACCAGCGGCCCCGCTGATCCCCGATCCGCACTGATCGTTCGGCGAGTGGCAGGAGACCGAGGTTCGCCATCGTATCGGGCAACGCGGTCTCGCCCGCGCGCAGCACCAGCATATCGCCGGCACGGAGGCGAACATCGCGCATGCGATCGGTGATGCGTTCGCGGTTGCGCGCGATGCCGAGCAACTGAACGCCATAGCGCTCCTGCATCCGGGCGCGCTCGGCGGTCTCGCCGATCAGCTGGGAATTGGGCTGGATGACAGCTTCGACCGTGCGCGTCTCTTCGGCAGCGCTTTCCTTCTCCAGCGACGCCTTGTCGCGCTCCGAGGACAGCGGCAAGCGCGCCAGCGCCCGGTCCAGCGCGGCGTCGTCTCCCTCGAGGATCAGCGTTGCGCCCGCGACGAGGCGCATGTCGGGCGTCGGTGATTGACGCGCGCCATCGGGCAGAATGAGTGCGAGCGGCTTGACGCCGTCATCGTCCAGCTTGAGATCTGCGACAGTCTGAAGTGTCGACGGCAAGGTATCGGCGATCCTGGCCTCGGTGCTGTACGGCGCAGCCGCCGTCACCTCGCCCAATGCCGCGCGGCCTTGCCGGTCGCGGGGCAGCAAGCGCCAGCCAAAGCTGACGAACACAAGCCCGAACAGCGTCAGCACAAGACCGACTGGCGCGAAATCGAACATGTGAAAGGGCTGGCCGAGCGTCTGCTCGCGCACCTGACTCACGATGATGTTGGTCGAGGTGCCGACCAGCGTCACCAGACCACCAAGCAGTGACATGAAGGACATCGGCATGAGCAAGGAGGTGGGGGACGATTCCTTTTCGCGCCCCATGCGCAGCGCGACCGGCATCAGGATCGCCAGCGCCCCCACGTTCTTGGTGAAGATCGAGAGCATTGCGGTTGCGCCAGCCATGACGGGTACCTGCGACCGGGGTCGCTTCAGCCGAGCGGTTACCGGCCGGATCGCCCATTCGATCACACCGGACCGTGCAATCCCCGCACTCACTACCAGGGCGGACGCGATGATGATGACGACATCGCTGGTAAAGCCGCTGAACGCCGTTTTGGCAGGCACGACGCCGACGACGAGGCCGACGAGCAAGGCTACCAGCGACACGAGATCATAGCGGAAGCGACCCCATGCAAAACAAAGGATGGCACCACCAATAATCGAAAAGGAAAGAACCTGTTGCGTCGTCATCGCGTCCACATTCCAACCAGGGCGGCAAGGCTTACCAGCACCAGAACGCCGTTGACCAGAATCAGCAGTGCCGGTGGAATGCGGCGCGTATCGGGGCGGGGCGGTGCGACCGTCCCAATCTGGCGCCATACCGCCGCGGCGAAGCAGAAGGCGCTGAAAAGGATCAGCACCGATCCGGCAACATCGATCAGCCAGCTGGCCACAAGCGTGTCGAGCAGCGCGCGCGCTCCGATGCCCGACGCCAGAGCGGCGAGACCGGTGCGTACCCAGGCAGCATAGGTGCGCTCGGCCGCGAGCACAGTCCGATCCGCGGCAAGTTCTGTGCGACGGTCGGCGCTGTCGGTCTGCTGTTCGGCGCTTTGTGTCAGCTTGCCGGCGCTGTCGGCGAGTTTCGAATGCGCCCTTTCGGCGTCCTTCTGCTGCTGAGCTTCCATAGCGCGGTCCAACGCGCCACGCGTGTATTCGTTACGACCTGCCCCAAGCGGTCCGGTACGGGATAGAACCCGATCAATCGCCGGCCCGCATCGCGTCGGATCAGCCCTCCCCGAAGAGTTCACGCTGGCTCTTGTCCAATTCCTCGCCATAGCGTCTGCGAACGAAGGCTTCGGATAGCAGGCCGAGGATCGACCTGTCCTCATCCAGCACGGCGAGTTCGTCCGCGCCCGATGCGTCGAAACGCTTCATGATCGCGAGGATGTCCATCTCCGGCGTCAGCGCGGCATCCTTGTTGATGGCCAACGTCGCGATGTTTCTCGAGGGATCGACGCCATCGGCATAAGCAGCGGCGGTCTGCGCAATACCGGAATAGTGGCCAGCTTCATCGACGAGCACCACGCGACTGGTTGCACCCAGCGGAAAGCGCCGACGAAACTCCCCGATCGTCAGATCGGTCTGTGTCTTGCTCGTTTCGCGGCGCATCATCCGACCGGCTGTCAGCGAGCGGACCCACCCGATGTCGCGCGCGCTCTTGATCGTCTCGCCGCGCAGGTGAAGCCGCCAGGTCGAGAAGGAATAGCCGAACACTTCGCGCACCAGCGTGGATGCGACCAGCGAGGCGGCAAGCACCGCGCCGGTCAACGACCAGTTGCGGGTCGCCTCGAGCACCAGCATTGCCATGGTGAAAGGGCCGCCGATGACCGCGACTGCAAGCGCGGCCATGCCGACCATCGCCGCATTCGACGGATCGACCACGGGATACCCGACCGCGAGTTCGAGGAGCCCCGCGAACAGATGTCCGGCCAGCGTCCCGAGAAACAGCGACGCAAAGAACAGGCCGCCGCGGAAGCCGAAGCCAAGCGATATAATCGAGGCCAGACTCTTGAGCGCCAGGACCAGCGCGATGAAGCCGAGCGAAGTGCCGATCATCAGGTCGGTATGGAGCGCGCCATGCCCTGCCGACAGTGCCTGCGGGGAGATGATCGCGACCGGTATGAGCAACGCGCCGCCCACCGCCGGCCGCGCCCAAGTCGGCAACCGTGCCCGCCGTGCGCCCGCCTCGACCACGGCCACTGCGCGCATCAGGCCAATTCCCATAAGAGCGCAGATCACGGCCAACCCGGCGTAGATAAGGTAATGATGGGTCTCGACCGGCGTGCCCGAAACTTCCTCAATCAGATAGGGCTGCGCTCCGCAAAGCTGGGCGACGAAGGACCCGGTCAATGCTGCAGCAACGACCGGGGCGAGCGACACGGGCGTGTAAGCGCCAATCACGATTTCGAATGCATAAAAGGCGCCTGCCAGCGGTGCCCCAAAGGCTCCCGCGATCGCGGCGCCGGCCCCGGCCCCGACGAGGATGCGCAGGTCCGAGCGGCGAAGGTTGAGGGCGGTGCCAGCAAACGAAGCCAGCGCGCCGCCAACCTGCGCATAGGCGGCTTCAAGACCGACCGATGCGCCAAACCCGTTCGAGACGACTGTCTGGCCCGCGATGATCAGGCTGTCCGGCATCGACATGCGGCCGCCGTGCAGTGCGTTCGCTTCCACAGCGTCGACGAGCCGCCGCTGCCGGACCCTGCTAGCCCAAGAGAATAGCGCCAGTAACGCGCCACCTAGCGGCAGCGCCAATAGCGACTGCCACCCAAGCGTCGGTAATGCGCTGAGCCGCGTCGTTGCCGGAAGCGCAAACAGCCAATGCTGCAGAGTTCGCGCAAGTGCGCCGATAACCGCGCTCGCCAGGCCTGAGCATGCGCCGATGCCAACGGCGACGAGGATGAATGCCACTTCGCTGGCGCGGGCCTGACGGCGCAGAGTCGCCCATGTTTTAAGTAGAAGCCGCGTATTCATCCGGTCCTGCCTAGTGGTTCCTTTCGCGCGATCATAGTCGATCGCGCCCGCCAGGAGCCGGTGCGATGCGGCGTGAGCAGCCGCGAAGCGCAGCTCTCCGCCCGCAGTCGGCCTCCGTCTTCCCCCGCTGTGACAACGCGAATGCCCACCTTCGCGCGTGTCGATCGATGACCTGATGCCATGACCAGCTCAATCCCGGATCGCGAAGTGAATTTCATTTCACTTTCCGGATGTTCGAGATTGGCGGATAGGAAAAACCGCGATCGAGGCGCAAGTTATGCGCGCCTGAAGGTTAAAGGCGAATAATCGCGATGAGATTTCTGATAATTTCATCAGATGATCGAACAACACATGAGCTGATAGGTCATTGTGTTGCTTCAGGATACCCATATCATTCCGATAAAAGCGGGCTTATCGCGCTCTCTCTGCCCGAGAGCAACGAATTCGATGTGATTATCGTCGACGATTGTGCACCTTATCTTCAAGGCCCAGAAGTCGTTCGCCATTTGCGCCGACGCAATGTGCGCAAGCCGATTGTGCTGCTGTCCCAGCACGCCAGCGTCGGGCTGCGTCGTGTAGCGCAGGACGCAGGTGCGGATGTCTTCCTCGCAAAGCCAGTGACCGTGACCGAGATCGAACATCATACCAACGCATTGGTGCATCCGCGGGCTCGCTCTGCACGGATCAGTCGTATTCGGCTGGGTGGACTGGAAATCGACCAAGGCGCGCGCACCGTCGCTCGGGGCAATCGCTGTGTAGCGCTCAGTCGCACCCAGATCCGATTGCTATGGGCCTTGGCCGAACGCGCGGGAACCGTTGTCCCCCGCGAAAATCTCTACGCTAGCATCTGGAAATTCAGTGATGACGCGGTTGCGAGCACGCTCACATCTACGATCGCGGAGGTGCGCCGGCGATTGACTACGCTCGGCGCCGACGATGTGATCGTGACCGCCCGAGGGGTCGGCTATATGGCGCTCGCCAAGGGCTGACCGAAGTCAAAACAGTTCGACGGCAATAAGGTGCGCTCTTCCGGTGCGAAACGGAGAAGGCAGCTGGAACCCCGCCCGAGGGAAGGGTTCCAGCGCTCTACGAGGTCAGAACTTCGCCGAAAGCTCGAGGCCCCAGGTACGCGGCGGGTTGTAGTTGGCGTAATCACCGAGGATACCACTATAGCTGGTCGAGACCAGAGTGGTCCCGTTATAGTTGTAGGTCGGTGACGAGTTCGCGGCCGAACGACGGTAGATGTAGGTCGTGTCCAGCAAATTGCGCGCCCACACTGATACCGTAACCTTGTTATGATCAGTGACCGAAATGTCGGCAAGAGCAAGGCGCCCGTTCATCACGAAGCTGGCGTCGGTCTTGGTCGGTTCGAGCTGGAAGCTGTACTGGCTGCTCGCATAGTTGCCGTCGAGATGCAGACGAACGCTCGCATCACCGATGTGAACCGGGGTGACATAATCGATCGAACCCGACGCGGCATTCGTCGGGGTGTAGACGATGTAGAGCTGCTGCGGGAGACCGCCGGTGATCGAGTTAACCGCCGATGGGGCCTTCCAATAGGTGTAGGCATACGAACCCGTGAGCGTCAGCTGCGGGAACGGCTTGACCGTCAGATCGGCTTCGATTCCGCGGATCTTGCTGTTGCCGGCGTTCTGGGTCTGCTCGATGTGCGAGTTGATCGTCGGGCTGCCGGTGGCGGTGTCGTACAGATCGAAGTCGAACTGGGTGTTGCTCCGGTCCATGATATAGCCGGCCAGGTTCAGACGCGCGCGATGGTTCCAGAAGTCCATCTTCGCGCCGATTTCGTACGACTTAACCGACTCTGGACCAAAGGCGTTGAAGCTCTGCGAGCGGTCGTTCGCACCGCCGGCACGGAAACCGGTGGCGTATTTCGCGTACAGGTGAATGTCGCGCGTCGCATCGACGGCGAGGTTTAGCATCGGGTCGAAGCGATTGACCTCGTTCGAGAAGGAGAACACGCCATTGATCGCATTGTTCGGCGTCGTGTCACCGTTGACGATCGACAGTGTGCCGTGGCGCTTGTCCTTTGTGTAGCGACCACCGGCGGTCAGGTGGACGATGTCCAGACCGGCGGGGGTATAGGTCAGGTTGCCGAACACCGAATAATTGTGATCGCTCGCCTGGCTGTCGCGCGTGATGAATTGGTAACCAGGCTGATAGCCCGAGTTCGCCGACGTGATGGCCCCGCTGACGATCGGGCTGCGGATCGTGTAGGCCGTGCCGTCAGCGTTCCAGGTGTTGGTTGTTGGCGTGGCCGCATATTCGCTCGCGTCTTCGGTGTAATAGTAAGCACCGACGACATAATCGAACTGCGGAATGCTGCCGACTGCCTGGAATTCCTGGCTGAACTGGTGCTGGCGCAGGAACGACAGGCTGTAGCGGCTGAAGGTCGCGTTCGGCGCGTAGGTTACGCGCTCGGGGCCGCCCGAATTGTCCCACTGGTCGGTGCTGACGCCGCGCCAGGCGGTGATCGAGCGCAACTCGATCCAAGGGGCGAGCTTGTATTTCAGATTGGCCGAGAAGCCGTGCGTGATGTCGGTGCTGACCTGTTGCGGCACACCGACGTCGGCAACGCTCTGGCGGTCGCTATGGACGCCGACGAGCGGTGCCTTTGGCGCAATACAGGGATTGCTCACGCCGCCGGTAGCGGGAACGGCTACGTTGCAGTTGGTCCCGTTGAACTGAAGCGTGGTGCCGGTGGCACCCCCATAGGTGCCGACGTTGTACCCGTTGGGGTTGTAGCTGACCAACTGGCTGTACTGTGGGGTATTGTCGTCCTTCGCATAGTCATAGGCGAAGTCGGCAGTGAGGCCGTCGACCGGCTGCCAGCGAGCTGCCGCGCGGCCACCCTTGCGATCATAGTAGTTCCAGCCGACCGACCCGGCGAGCGGATCCTTCACGGTCGCGTCCTGATGCTGGTACACGCCGTCGAACTTCAGCGAGATATTGTAGAAGGCGGGCAGATCGACATGCAGATCGGCATTATGGCTGCCATAATTGCCGACGCCAGCCGTCATGCGGCCGTCGAAAACGCCGGTCGGGGCCTTTGTCACCAGCGACAGCGCGCCACCCTCGGTGTTGCGGCCGAACAGCGTTCCCTGCGGACCTTTCAGCACTTCGATCCGCTCGATGTCGAACAAGGCGGCGTTCAGGCCCTGCGTCTTGTTGAGTGCGACCCCGTCGATGTAGACGCCAACGCCCGCATCACGCGCTGTTTGATTCTGATCGTACGGCACGATGCCGCGAATGCCGATCGTCAATGCCGACTGACGCGCCTCGAACGTCGCGATGCGCAACGACGGGATCGAACCGTCGGCGAGATTGAACAGGCTGAGCACATGCCGATCGGTGATACCCTGCGAGTTCAGCACGCTGATCGAGATCGGTGTCTTTTGCAGGTTTGTCTCGCGGCGCGTCGCGGTCACGACGATGTCGCCAATTCCGGCGCCTTGATCGTCGGGCGCTGCGGCGGGCGTGGTCGCGCCGGTGTCAGCGGCCGGCTTGGTTGCCGGAGCATCGCTGGCTGGCGCAGTTTGCGCCAGTGCCGGAGACGCCAGAACAGCAATCAAGGCACTGCCGACCAACAAGTGCAGGCGCAGACCGGTTGCATGAAGCATAAATGGGTTCCCTTAGCTTTGGACACTTTTGTCCTTGCCAAGCGGCCGCTACACGGCACGGGGGTCGCGGCGATTACATCGACCGTAACAAAAGCGCCGCAATTTGCATGTTGGCGCTGACGGGCGAAATATGGTTGTGGCCGCGACGGACCCGATCGGCGTTATCTGGTCTTCGTCAACCTACGCCTCCATCACGGAGAGCAGATCGTCGACGCTTCCAGTGGCGAAAGCGGTGTACTCATCACCAATGGCGTACGGTAGAAGGATGCGCCGTCCGCGCAGTAGCGCGCCACAGCTGTAGGTCACGTTCGGTACGTAGCCGCCGCGCTGTTCCGCCGAGGGGAACAGGAGCGGGGAGGGCGTTCTGGCCAGGACCTTGCTCGGATCCTCCTTGTCGAGCAGGCAGGCGCCGACACAGTAACCACGGATCATACCGACGCCGTGGGTGAACAGCAGCCAGCCTTCATCGATTTCAATCGGCGAGCCACAATTGCCGATCTGGACGAACTCCCACGGGTATCTTGGCCCCATGATCCGCGTCCCCTTTTCCCAATTGTAGAGATCGTCGGAGTAAAGCAGCCAAAGGTTCACGCTGTCTTGCCGGCCGATCATGGCGAACCGCCCGTCGATCCGACGGGGGAAAAGCGCCATGCCCTTGTACCCCGACATTTTTCCGGTGAGGGCGCGCATCTCAAACGTTCGTTGATCGACGCCGCGGAGCAGCTCCGCGCGCGCCGCGCTGCCGTCAAACGCAGTGTAGGTTCCGATGACGCTTTCCACACCGTCATGATCGGTGAAGCGGACCAGTCGCAGATCCTCTACGCCCTTTCGCTGACTGGGGAGAATCGGGAAAATCACGGTTTCGGAAATGTCCTGACTGTCGTCGGCACGCATCCGCACCCAGCCATCATTGTCGCTTTCGATCCGGGGCGGAACGCCCTGTGCGCTCGGCGGATCGACGACCAGGCCGGTGCCCCCGTCCCAGATTCCGCTCCTGAACGTCACTGACGAGATATGACCCTCGCCGACGCCGCGCAATGAAACGATGAAACGAACGCTCTCCGCGTTCGGGTCCTGATCGGGCACCGTCACGATGCTCGGGTTGAACAATGCCGCGGACTCGAATGCATATTCCTGGCTGTAATACGCCCCAAGCAGAAGCCGATCACGCTCGGCCTCGACGTGGATGTCCGCGAGCTCGCCCTCCATTTCCTCGAAACGCCGGAGGAAAAGGTCCTTCACATTGTGGTGGCGTGCTTCCATCGCCTGCGTGAGGAGGCTTAGCATGCGGTCGCGGGTCTCTGGCGCCAGCGCAAGGACGCGCGCCGCGACATCCTCGATACGGGTGGGCTCCTGTGTGAACGCGTCCGGATAGACAAAGCTGAACGGCCGGATGACGGTACGCGAAGGGTCCGGCTTGAGTTCCACGTCCAGGGTGGTGAACACATCTGCTGCGATCATCCGCTTTGCTTCCTTCGAAAACCTTCCGAACGAAGGCGATACTCCCGCCGAGCCTGTTGGGTCCGCGTTGGAGCGCTTGACCGGCAAACTTACTGGTGCAGCCAGCGCTGCAGCGGCGACAGGGCTATGCTTTGCCACGGTCGATTCCGTCGGCGCGCCGCTCCTCAAGAGTTGTCGGACGGGCGCATTAGGATGCAAGCATCGGAGGCGGATCGCCCGCGGCACGAGATGACAATGCTCCTGGCCTCTCGTCCCACTCCATCGCGCCAAGTGAAATTCATTTAAGATGCGCCACGCGGCGATCGGTGTAGATTCAAAACCGTCATCCCACACAGCCAATTGCGAGACCCACGCGGCACCGTATCGATCGGCAAAGAGCTCGACTCGTCTCCGCAAATATCGGTGCGTGGGGACGTATTTAGCGCCACACTTTTGCTGTCCTGAACCGATTGCCCCCCACCACCGACGAAAGGCGATATTCAATATGATGCTCTTTGCAGCCCTGACCCTTGCCTCCCTCGATCCGGCGCAAGATCCGCATTGTTTATTTACAGGATGGAGCACGGTCTGCCGTAAAGCGCGAGTTTCAAAACCAGTAAAGCACTGCGTAGCAACGTCCTCCGGAGAGACCTGCTCGCCGCAGTCAACCGACAAAGTGACTGCGCCAGATGGCAAGGCCGACACGGCGCCGACGACGGGGCCCAAACCGTCAAATCCTCAAAATGGCTAGTCGGTTCGTTCCACGGCGCATGAGCTTGCGGTCTTGGCGTCTGCGCCTCGCAAATTGAGCCATCTCGTTATGCGATGTCGTTGCGACAGCATAGAAAAGTGTCGCTCAGCAAGCGCTTTTGAGAAATTCGGTTTAGAGCGACGGGTTCCTAGGGGTGTTGCCCCTGATTCTCCGGTGACCCCAATGCCGATCTATCCAGAGCCTCCCGAGCGGGTTTGGGACGTACAACCCGATGATGGTGTTTGGGCGACTTGTTCGATATGTAACATGGAGTGGCATCCGCCATCGGCGCGGCCGTTGATGGGCAAATTTCTTCATCGAAGACGGGTGCTACTCGAGGATGGGCCGACGAGGCCGTGAGCCCCCCCAAACCGCCCGTGATGACCGCGAGATAGAGGTAAGCAAAGCTCATACTTGGTTCCTTGGATCCGCAAGGCGCATGTTCGCGCGCGGGTTTTCGGATAGAGATCCGTCGTGATCGGCATTCTGATGCATCAGCTATGCCATCCCCCGCCGAGCGCGCGCATCAGGCCTATCGATGCCTGGAGCTGGCGTGTCTGGAGGTCGATCAGCGTTCGCCTGGTGCGCAACGCCGTGGTCTGCGCGGTGAACAGTTCGAGATAGCTGACGGCCCCCTTGCTGTACCGGTTGAGCGAAAGGCGTTCGGTCGATGCCGCCTGCCGCACGGCGTCGTCTTCAGCCGCGGCTTCATCGCCAAGGTGGCGACTGCGCGCGAGATTGTCCTCGACCTGCTGGAAGGCGGCCAGGACGGTGGCACGATAGTCCGCACCGGCACTTGCCCAGCGCGCGCGGGCGACGGCAAGTTCGGCGCGTCGACGCCCTCCGTCGAATAGGCTAAGGACCGTGCTCGGACCAATCGACCAGATCGTGTTGGAGGCCGACAGTAACCCCGGCAGCCCGGTATTCTGAAACCCCCCGCTGCCGCCAAGCCTGATCGCGGGGAAAAAGGCGGCTTTGGCGATCCCGATCCCGGCATTGGCCGAGGCCATGCGCCGCTCGGCCGCCGCGATATCCGGACGTCGCTCGACCAGGGTCGCCGGCACGCCGACCGGAATTGCAGGAATGGCGAACGCGGTCGCCGACGGCGCCAGTGTAAAACTCGAAGCCGGGGTTCCGACCAGACTGGCGATGGCGTGTTCGGTCAACGCGCGCGATGCGGCAACGTCGGCGAGTTGCGCTCGCGCTTCGTCCAGTTGCGCGCCCGATCGGCCCGTTTCGATCCCGCTCACGATCCCGGCCTGGAAACGCCGCGCGATCAAATGGTCCGCCTTGGCGTACGCATCGACCGTCTGCTGCAGCAGGACCGCCTGGCGATCGTATCCACGCAGCGCCATATAGTCCGAGGCGAGCTCTGCCTGAAGACTGAGCCGGATCGCCGCCAGATCGTCGCCCGACGCTTGGACCTCGGCCTTGCCCGCAGCGACGCTGTTGCGGACGCGGCCCCACAGGTCGAGTTCGTAGCCGAAGCTCCCCTCGATCGTGTCGGCACTGTAGATATCGGGTTGGTTGCTACCGCGCAGCGGCCGATTGTCCGACTGCCGGTTGCGCGTGAGCGACGCGTCTGCACCAACCTGGGGCAGCAGCCCGGCCTTTGCTTGGCCGAGATAGCCGCGCGCGGTATCGTAACGGGCGAGCGCGCCCGAAAGCGTCGGATTGTCGCTCGCCACCTTCTGCTCGAGCGCGGTGAGCGTCGGATCGCCGAACACCGTCCACCAATCGTCGCGTGTCGCGGCGCTGGCGAGCAGCGCTGGTCGCCAGGGGCCTGCCTCCTTGAAGGCTGGCGGCGTCATCGTCACCGGCGGATGATAGGCAGGCGCGAACGAACAGCCAGCGAGGCTCGCCAGCGCTGCAAGCCCGATCCCAGCGCGATGGCGCTTACCCATTCGCGCCACCATCGATCCGCACCAGTTGCCCGTCGCTGAGCGAATCCGGCGGATTGTCGACGATCTTCTGGTTCGGAGCCAAGCCGGACTGCACCTCGACGGTCTGGCCGAGATCGCGACCCAGCGTGACCTGCTGCAGATGGATGTGATGATCCGGCCCGACCGTCGCCACCTGCGTTCCCTTCGCTCGGAACAACAATGTGGTCGAAGGGATCTGCACCGTGCTGGCCTGACCGCGGACGTCGAAATTGACCTGCGCAAAGCCACCAGGGCGCAGCGCGTTGTTCGGATTGGCCGCGATCAGCTGCACCTGGAACGTACCGCTTTGCGGGGAGATGGCCTGCGAGGTCCCGACCACCCGCGCGTCGAACCGGCTTCCGGGATAGTCGGGCACCGTTAGCGTCGCGGCAAGCCCGGGCGTGATGACCGCCGAATAGCTTTGCGGGATGCTGACATACACGCGGATCTGGTGCGTGTCGGCGACCGCGAACATCGGCTGCTGCACGGTTGCGCCCGGGCCGACCAGGTCGCCGATATCGGCGGTGCGCGTCGTGACCGTACCCGCGAACGGCGCGCGCACGGTCGAGAACGCCTTTTGTGCGAGCAGTCGTCCGAGATCGGCGCGCGCCGACAGCACTGCGGCGTTGCGCACGGCAAGGTCGCCGTTCTTCTCATCCGCTTCCTGCTTGGATACCGAATTGTCGGTCAGCAGATCGTTCCAGCGCGCCGCGGTGCTCCGCGCGAGTTGCGCATGCGCTTGCGCGCTCACCAGCGCCGCACGCGCGGATGTTATCTGCTCGTCGAGTTCGGGCGTGTCGATCCGGCCGAGGGGCGTGCCCGCCCCGACGGAAGCGCCGATGTCCTTGTACCAGGCGCTGACATACCCCGGCACGCGCGCATAGAGCTTTGCCATGTTCCACGCCTGCATTGTGCCCGAAAGGCTGAGCGCATCACTCGCTGCCGCGGCCTTGGGCGCGACCAGATGGACCGTCGGGATCGAGCGGGCATCGGACCAGGTCTGCGCCTCGCTGGTGTCGTGAAAGCGGACGAACATGCCCGCGACGATCACGCCGCCGGCGAGCAGCAGCGCCACGAAGCCCGCCGAGCGCAGACCCTTGGGCGGCGGTGCCGCGATTGCATCATTCTGCATGGGCGAAGGTTCCCTGTGTGGTGGGGAGAGGAGCGGCGCGGCGTTCGCGCCGGTGAGCGATCGAGAAGATGACGGGGACGAACACCAGCGTGGCGAGCGTCGCGCAGATCAGGCCGCCGATCACCGCCCGGCCCAGCGGCGCATTCTGCTCGCCGCCTTCGCCCAGGCCGAGCGCCATCGGTGCCATGCCGATGATCATTGCGAGCGCTGTCATCACGACGGGCCGGAAGCGGGTAGCGCCAGCTTCGGCGGCGGCGCGCAGGGCGTCGCCGGTCTCGGCGAGGCGTTCCCGAGCGAAGGTCACGACCAGCACTGAGTTGGCGGTCGCCACGCCCATGCACATGATCGCTCCGGTCAGCGCCGGGACCGACAGCGGCGTATGCGTGGCGAACAGCATCCACACGATCCCAGCCAACGCTGCGGGGAGCGCGGACACGATCACCGTCGGATCGACCCAGCTCTGGAAATTGACCACGATCAGCAGGTAGATCAGCGCGATGGCGCCGATCAGACCAAAGACCAGTCCCGAAAAGGCGGTGTTCATCGTCTGGACCTGGCCGCGCAGCGTAACGGTCGATCCGGTCGGGAGGTCCTTCTTCGTCTGGTCGAGGACGTGCTGGATCGCGCCCGCGACTGCGCCGAGGTCGCGCCCCTGCGTCGTGGCGTAGACGTCGTACGATTGTTGAAGCGCATAATGCGTCACGACCGCAGGCGACGGTTCGCGGTGGATCGTGCCGAGCGCGCCGAGGATCTGGTACGCGCCGGCCGCTGCCCCCGTGACCGGCAGGTTCTGCAGCGCCGAGAAGGAGTCGGTGCGATATTGCGGGGTCTGGACGACGATCGGGTAGGACACGCCGTTCTTGGGGTTGAGCCAGAACGCCGGGGCGATCTGCGAGCTGCCGGTCAGATTGACGGCGAGGCTGCGCGTCACGTCATTCTCGGTGATCCCGACGCGATCGGCTTGAGCGCGGTCGACATCGAACCCCAGTTCGGGCTCGGCGTCGGTCTGCTGCACGCGGACGTCGGCGATCCCCGGGATGTGGCGCAGCTTGGCCGCCAAAGCGTGCGCATAGGCTTCGCCCTTCTTGGTATCGCTGCCCGCGACCATCACGTCGATCGGGGCGGGCGCGCCGAAATTGAGGATCTGGCTGATGATGTCGGCCGGCAGGAACGAGAAGACCGATCCCGGGAACGCCTCGGGCAGCACCTTGCGCAGCTTGCGAACATAGCCCGCGGTCGGCTGGTGGTCCTTGGCCAGCGTGACCAGGATGTCGCCGTCCTGCGATCCGACCCCGCCGGTGTTCGAATAGGCGCGGTTGATCCCCGACACGGGCATTCCGATGTTGTCGACGATCGAGACGAGTTCATCGGGCGGCACGACGGCGCGGATGCGATCCTCGACATGGTCGAACATCGCCGCGGTTTCCTCGATCCGCGTGCCGATCGGAGCGCGGACGTGGAGGTTGATCTGGCCCGCGTCGATCGTCGGGAAGAAGTTGCGGCCGAGCATCGGGATCAATGCGAACGACAGCAACACAACCGCCATAAAGGCGGGCACGAAGCTGCGCCGACGTGCCAGCGCGAATGCGAGAATGGCGACGTAGTAGCTCCGCACCGCTTCGAAGCGCTGTTCGAAGCCACTCTGGAAGCGGATGAAGACATTGCGCGTGCCCGGACGTCCGGTTCGGGCATCGTGCGACGCCATGATTCCGGCCGTATGCGGCGTACCATGCTCGCGCAGCAGGAAGTTGCCCATGGTCGGGACGAGCGTGCGCGACAGCACGAACGACGCGATCATCGCGAACACCACGGCCATCGCCATCGGCGCGAACAGGAAGCCGGCGATGCCCGGCAGGAAGAACATCGGCAGGAAGGCGATACAGATGCACAGCAGCGAGACCAGGGCTGGCTGGACGATCTGCTGCGCCCCATCGAGAATCGCATCACGGACCGACTTGCCCTGTTCGAGATGCCAGTTGATGTTTTCGATGGTCACTGTCGCATCGTCGACGAGGATGCCGACCGCGAGCGCAAGGCCGCCGAGTGTCATGATGTTGAGCGTTTGTCCGGCGACCGCGAGCCCTGCCACTGCGGCAAGGATCGCAAGCGGGATCGATGCGGCGATGATGACGGTCGAGCGCCAGGAGCCGAGGAACAACAGGATCATCAGACTGGTCAGCGCCGCCGCGATCACGCCTTCGCGGATGACCCCGGAGACTGCCGCCTTCACGAACAGCGATTGGTCGGACAGCGGCTGGACCACCAATGACGGCGGCAGCGAGGCTTTCAGCGCGGGCAACAGCGCCTTTGCCTGATCGACGATCGCAATCGTCGAGGCGGCGCCCGATTTGAGGATCGTCATCAGCACGGCGCGACCGCCATCGACCCGCACGACATTGCGCTGCGGCGGCGAGCCGTCGCGGACATGCGCGACATCGCGCATGAACACGGTCGTGCCGTCGACCGTCTTGATCGGCAAGTCGTTGAGCTGGTCGATCACCTCGGGCGAGTTGTTGAGCCGGACGTTGTATTCATACTGCCCGATCTTGGCGGTGCCGGCAGGGACGATCTGGTTCTGCGCGGCGAGTGCTGCCCCGACATCGTTCGCCGACAGATGGCGGGCCTGGAGTGCGTCCGGATCGAGATCGATCTGGATCTGGCGTTCCTTTCCGCCATAGGGCGAGGGAATCGCGGCACCCGGCACCGCGGCCAGCCCGGGGCGGATGAAGTTCTGCCCGAGGTCGTAGATCTTCTGTTCCGACAGGGCGCGCGACGACAAGGCAAGTTGCAGGATCGGAACGGTCGAGGCGTTGTAGTTGAGGATCTGCGGCGGGGTGATCCCCGGCGGCATCTGCTTCAGCACGGTCTGCGAGGCGGCAGTCACCTGCGCCGAGGCGGTGCGGATATCGACGCCGGGCTGGAAGAAGATCTTCACGATCCCCACGCCGTTGAGCGACTGGCTCTCGATATGGTCGATGTCGTTGACGGTCGTCGAAAGCGAGCGTTCGTAATAATAGACGACCCGGCCCGACATGTCCTTGGGCGGCAGGCCGCGATAGGTCCATACCGCCGCGATCACCGGGATCTTGATGTCCGGAAAGATGTCGGTCGGGGTTTCGATCCAGGCGATCGAGCCCGACAGGACGATCAGAATTGCGAGGACGACAAAGGTATAGGGCTTGCTCAGCGCAAGCTTGACGAGCTGCAGCACAGGGGCCCCGATGCTTCCGAAGGAATGACGGGCGCCTATCTATGCGCGTAGGCGAGCAGCGCTAATTAAATGAATTTCACCTCGGGTTTTGCGTGCAGGATTCAGATGATCAGTCCGCGCATGGCCTTGTTGAGGTTCAGGACATAGCCATGAGAGTGAACGATCGCCCCGACGACGCTGAGGTCATGTCCGGTGCTGAAAATGTTATGCCGCGGTAGCAGCGCGTCAGCGCCGCCTGCTCGCCCTGTGGTGGCAAGGCGGGACCGTTGCAGGGGACAGATGCTACGCCGCCCAGCACCAGGATACCATCCGTCCGCTGGTTACCCAGCGGGCGGAGAGATCGTAGATCAATCCGGTGCGGTGTCTTCCGAACTGATTTCAGAATCGGTTGCGTTGCTCGCTCGCTCAGCGAGCGTGGTGTGCATCAACCGCAGGAACGCGGGCACGTCTTCGGGCGAGAATCGATTGTTGTGATTGGAAAGCCAGGCAATCGTGGGTTCGGTGGCCAGTTGACCGCATTGATTGCATTCTCGTCGGACAACATCACTCTCCAGCCATCGGCATCGCTGTGTCCCAATCTTCGGCTGGCTTAATTTCCACCCCAGCCCGGGTATTGCTTGGCACGGGCACGATCGCCGAGATCTCCCTCGAAATCCATCGTGCCATCGTCATGAGGAGCACTTCGAGTCGTCGAGAATCTCGGATCACAGCACGCCATCTGGTGAAAAGGCACGCGGGGCCCCTCGCGCTGGCGCGCGACCGCGCTCTAGGCTGCACTTGGCCGTGCACCCCCGAGCCCCTTACGGGTCTCGGCCGATGGTGACGATCGCTGGGGTCGGCCGGCCTTGCCGTCCGGGATATGGACGCCGCGCTCGCGCGCGACAGCGTGTCTGTGAGGCCACTCCCAGCAAGCGGGGAATGGTCGGCGCTCCCTGCTAGGCCCGCCCGCGGCGGCCGCAAGTCGGGCTGCGCCCGACTGCTCCACTTCCGTTTCGCCCCTTCGGGTGCAGCCGCCGCTCAAGCGGGCCTCTCCAGTCGCTCTCGCCGCCCACCCCCCGCTTTCCGGGGGTGGCCATGGTGGTTTTTGGGCGGTGTTGGAGGTGAGCCATGCGGTCGAGCAACACAGCGCGTGCCAAGGGTCGGCGTTCGGGAAAGAGCAAGGCGCAGGGGGCCGTCGCTTCGCCCGTGCCGGTCAGTCCACGCGGGGACCTCTATCAAGAGGTTACCAGCCGGATCATCGCCGAACTGGAGGCGGGGCGGTTTCCTTGGGTTCAGCCATGGAAGGCAGGCGGCGCGGTCGCGCCCGGCATGCCGCGCAACGCGCTTACGGGGCGGCCCTATTCGGGGATAAACGTCCTGATCCTGTGGGCGAACGTGATCGAGCGGGGCTATCCGTCGCAGAGCTGGCTGACCTTCCGGCAGGCGATCGAGGCGGGCGGGTGCGTCCGCAAGGGCGAACGCGGAACCACCGTGGTCTATGCCGATCGCTTCACGCCCGAGAGCGAAAAGGAACGCGCGCGCGATACGGGGGAGGGGGGTGGCGAACAGGGTTCGCTGCGGGGCAGCGAAGCCCGACAACCCCGGCAGGTCGCGTTTCTCAAGCGCTTTACCGTCTTCAACGTCGCGCAGTGCGAAGGCTTGCGCGAGGGGCTTGCGGCCGATCCCGCGCCGCTCCCCGACGAATGCGCCGTGCCGCTTGCCGAGGAAGTGATCGCTGCCAGTGGCATCGCCTTTCAGGTCGGCGGATACCGCGCCTTCTATGCGCCCGGCCCCGATCTCGTGGTGGTTCCGCCGCAGTCCGCCTTCTTCGATGCCGTCAACTATTACCGGACCTGCCTGCACGAACTGACCCACGCGACCGGTCACTCGACCCGGCTCGCGCGCGATCTCGCCAATGCGTTCGGGTCCGAAGGCTATGCGCGCGAAGAACTGGTCGCCGAACTCGGTTCCGCTTTCCTGTGTGCGGCGCTCGGCATCGTGCCGACCGTCCGGCATGCCGATTATCTGGCCAGCTGGCTCGACGTGCTGCGCGGCGATGCCCGCGCGATCTTCCGCGCCGCCAGTGCCGCCAGCAAGGCCGCCGACTGGCTGCTTGCGCGGCATCGCGACGCGGACGCCGAGCATCCCGCCCGTCGCGACGCCGCGTGAGCGCGGTGTCTCTTATCCCCGATTTGAAGGAGCAACCGTCATGAATTGCTGACCCCAGACCTGCGCGCAGTGCTGCGCGCCAATGCGGAGACGGCCGGTATGCCCGGTCACGATCCCGCCTGTCCTCAAACTGTTCAATCCCGTCGGGCCCGCCACATGGCTGGCGACCGAATTGGACGATGACGGCGACGTGCTGTTCGGCCTTGCCGATCTCGGGTTCGGCTGTCCCGAGCTTGGCTATTTCAGCCTGTCCGAACTGGCGCGCATCCGCCTGCGCCTCGGCCTCGGCATCGAGCGGGATATCGGTTTCGCCAGTGATATCCCGCTGTCGCGCTGGGCAGAAGCCGCGCGGGTGACCGGCTCGATCCTGAGCGCCCAATCCATCCTGCGGCGCGCAGGGCCCGCGCCGGAACCAGAGCTTCCGTCCGATCCCAGGGACGGCTGACGCGCGGCGCGTTCTCGCCGCAATCCAAACCGGCCCCGCTACCCCAGCGATCAACAAGGACGGGACCGGCACTCACAAGGAGTAGTTCGATGAAACTCGATTTTATTGCGCTCGACAAGCTGTCCGTCAGCAAGACCAACATGCGCTATGCCAGGAAGGCCCCGGACGTGTCCGACATCCTGCCGACCGTGCGCAGCCGGGGTGTGCTCCAGACGCTGCTGTTCCGCTCCAATGGCGCGCCTGACGCCTTCGAGATCGTCGCGGGAAGTCGCCGCTTCCACGCGGCCCAGATCGTCGCCGCAGAGCGCGGCGAGGCCGAGCCGTTGCCGTGCGCGATCCTCGATGACAGCGACGATGCCGCTGCCATCGAAGCCTCGCTGATTGAAAATCTGGCGCGGCTCGATGCCGATGAGGTGACCCAATGGGGAACCTTTACCCGATTGGTGCGCGAGGGCCGCAGTCTCGACGATATCGGCGATACCTTCGGCCTCCCCGCACTGACGATCAAGCGCGTGCTGGCGCTCGGCAATCTGCTGCCGCGCATCCGGAACCTCTATGCCGCGCAGAAGATCGACCGCGCGACCGTCCGCCACCTGACGCTTGCCAGCAAGAGCCAGCAAAAGGCATGGCTGGCCTTGCTCGACGATCCGGACAGTCGCGCGCCGGTCGGTCATCAATTGAAGGCGTGGCTGTTCGGCGGGCATTCCATCGCCGCGTCGCACGCGCTGTTCGACGTCACGGCCTATGTGGGGGCGATCGTCACCGACCTGTTCGGCGAGGACCGCTATTTCGCGGATAGCGAGGCGTTCTGGACCGCGCAGAACGCCGAGATCGAGACGCGGCGCGTCGCCTATCTGGCGGCGGGCTGGGGCGACGTCGTGATCGTCCCCCCGTCCGAACAGTTCGCGTCGTGGGACTATGAAAAGAGCGCCAAGCGCAAGGGCGGGCGCGTCTATGTCGATGTCCGTTCCAGCGGCGAGGTGGTGTTTCACGAAGGCTATCTCAGCCGCAAGGAGGCGGCGCGGATTGCCAAGGGAGAATGCACTGCCGCCGCGCTTGAGCCCGTCCGTCCGGAAATGACCGGACCGCAGCAGACCTATGTCCATCTGCATCGTCATGCCGCCGTGCGCGCCGCGCTGATCGATGCGCTGGGGGTCGCACTGCGCTTGATGGTCGCGCACGCCATCACCGGCTCCCACCTGTGGGCGGTCCGGCCCGAGCCGCAGTCCGCGCATAACGACGCTATCGCGGAAAGCGTCGAGAATGCCCAAGGCGAAGCAACGTTCGACGCGCGGCGGCGCGCGGTGCTCAGGGTCCTCGGCTTCTCGCCAGAAGAACCGACCGTGCTCGGCGGTCACGGCCACGCCTCTGGCCCGGCCGGAGATCGCCTCTCGGCGATCTTCCTGCGCCTGCTCGACCTACCTGATCCGGCGGTGCTCGATGTCGTCGCGATCGTCATGGGCGAAAGCCTTGCGGCAGGGAGCGCCGTCGTCGAGGCGGTCGGCCTGCATCTCGCCGTGCGGATGGAGCGCTACTGGCAGGCGGACGCGGCCTTGCTCGACCTGATCCGCGACCGCGAGGTGTTGCTCGGCATGACCGCCGAGGTCGCGGGGCCGATGGTGGCCGACGCCAATGCGGGCGAAAAGGCGAAGACACTGCGGCGGATCATCGCCGATCATCTCGGCGGCGTCGGCGGGCGCGAGAAGCGCGAGCATTGGGTGCCACGCTGGATGGCGTTCCCACCGTCCGCTTACACCGCGCGCGGCGGCGTCGGCACCGTCGCGGCGCATGCCAGAATGGTGGGCGCGCGCCAGGCGATCGATGCCGAACGCGTCGAGGAAGCGCCCGAACAGGATGCCGCTCAGCCGGACAACGATGACGCGGTTCAGGCAGTCGCTGCCTGACACGATCGAGGCGGCGGGCGTGCCCGCCGCCTCCTTGTACCCGCGCCAAAATCCGGCCGCGCCGCGCACCTGCGGCACGCGGCGCGGCCCTAGGCAGCAGGTCATAGGTTCTGCGGAACAGCGGCGGGTGAACCCGGCGGGCGCGCTTTTCTCCGCGGCCCGAGCTGTTGTAGAATGGAGGAACAGTGGCGCTGTGGCGATGGTGGAGAGGGCGTTCGAGGGCCTCGGTCGATGACCGCGGTCGTCAGGGAGAACGCTCGTGTTTCTGGCTGTCCCGATTCTGGTCCTCGTCGCCTCCATCATGGCGCGCCTGATGGTCCACCTCGCGCTCAATGCCTTGCCGGTGGCCGCCGCCGTGGCGGCGTTCTTCGTCGTCCGCTCCGCGGACGGCACCCTTTTGCAATCGCTCCTCGCCGCCGGCGGCGTCGCGCTCGCGGTCACCGCGTTCGGGCATGTCGCGATGCGGCATCTGTCCAACCCCGTTATGCGGATTTTGGTGTTGCTCGGTTTTGCCGGACCGGCGGCCGTGGTCGCCTTCAATGCCGTCTGGACCGTGGCGGCACCAGTCGGGAGCGTGGCACGCTGCGTCCTGGCAGTGGCCGCTGCCCTCTACGTCGGATCGGTCGCGTGGCAGAAGCTGTTGCAAAGAGCGGGACCTGAGCTTCGGGAGTGACGGCTGCAATCGGCATAGGCTGGGAGCAGGTGTTCCCGACGCCTCGGCCGGGATCGACCCCCTGGCTCGGGGCAGTGTGGGTTCTGCCGCTTCAGCACGAACGAGTCGCCAAGCTGTAGACGTGGGTGCGGATGCCCGGATTTCGAGGACCGAGCATGATCGCCTTTGCGCCACGACACGTCCTTCGTGGGATCAAGGCCGCCTGATGTCTCGGTGATGGCTGTCTAGCCGGAGGACGGCTGCGCCTCGAGCGCCTGAGCCGCAACCGCGTGCCCGTCCCTTTCTTCCCCTGGGCTAAAGCCCATTCCTCGCGAGACAAGAAAGCGGCGTTCGCGCGGTCCTCCGCTTCGCTGCGGGCAGAGCTGCGGCGGCGCTCGCCTCCGGCTCCTCGACGCCATCGAGACGCATAGGGCGGCCTCGACAATCGAAGGACCAAAATCATGGCGAACATCGGCAGCTTCAAGAAGGTCGGCTCTGAATATCACGGCGAAATCGTCACCCTCAGCGTCCAGACCAAGGGCGTCCGGATCGTGCCCGAGGAGAATCGCAGCAACGACACCGCCCCCAGCCACCGCATCTATGTCGGCCGCGCCGAGATCGGCGCCGCCTGGGCCAAGCGCTCCGCCGAACAGCGCGACTATCTCTCGGTCAAGCTCGACGATCCCAGCTTCACCGCCCCCATCTTCGCCAATCTGTTCGATGATGCAGAGGGCGAGGGCTACACGCTGATCTGGTCGCGCGCGCGCCGCGCCACCAACGACTGAGCCGACACGGCCCCGCCCGGCACCGCCGGGCGGGGTTCCCCTCTGACCGCTGATGGATGCGTTCCGCGATAGATCCACGCCGTGGTTCGACCGGCTTGACCAATGCGGACGCTGGCCGGCGCAATCGAGGTTTTCAACGCAGATTAGAGAAATTGGAACTGATCGAAATAAAGGGTGTTAGCCTTTAACCACAGGAAAATCCGAGGGATTTGTAGGTGAGCGGCGCATTGCTCGCACGGGGAGGGTGGCTGTAGCGGACAAACTCTCGATCCTGATCGTGGAAGATGATCCGATCATCGCGCTCGGCCTGGAGATGGCGGTTAAAGATAGTGGGGGCATCGTCGTCGGCCCTGCCGACACGGTCGTGCACGCGTTGGAATTGATCGCGCTGGGCGGAATCCACGCGGCCGTGATCGACGCGAATCTGATCGACCGCGACGTTGCGCCCGTTGCATTGGTCCTGCTCGAGCAGGCACTTCCCTTCGTCGTGCATACCGGAACCGGACCGCCCGTGGTGCTGGCGGAGCGGCATCCAGATCTGCCCGTGATAATGAAGCCGACAGATCCGGGCCAGGTGATCGCTCGCCTTTTGCGGGATATGGCAGCGCCCCCTTCGCGCAGTTGAACCTGCAGGCGCTGGCGAAGGGACGTGCGGCTCTGCCGACGGGTGGAACGTCGTCTGGCAAGCAATCCCGTGACGCGCCGAAAGCGTCGGTCCCTCCGGGGCGTAGGCTCGGCACGGCCTTCGCAACCCCTCCCAACTTCAGGGGATAGACCCCGCTACAAGCTGGAATGGTCCGGATCGTCCGGTCCTTCCATGCTTCCTCCCGACCTCGGAGGACCTGGCGATGGCCGGCGAAGACAAGGTGGAGCGGTCAGCGCGGCGGAGTTTGGATTTCGCCGGTTTCGCGCAGGAATTCCTGCGCCGTAACCCCGCCTATCGCCAGGACTATCAGGCGCTGGCACACGATCTCCCCACATCTGCGCAGGAGGTGATGGCCCGTCGATGGGGCTTGTGCTTTCCCGAGTGCGCCGGACGCCGTCCCGGCTAGCGAACCGGCGCTCTGGCCGCCATCGACATCGCCTGCGACCGTCATTCTCGACGCGGCACCTGCCGATATCGCCGACGCGCGGCCCCTGGATCTCCGGGACTGGCCGCTGATTCTCGCGGACCGCGCCTTGTCGGATGGGCGTCATCTTGTCCTGGGCGACATAGATGGGCCCCATCACCTCTGGTTGCGCTCTACGCTACCCGAGCAACCGCTCGCCTATATCATCGTCCGCGACCCGGCGATCGAGGTCCGCCGCCAAGCGGCCTGGCGGCTCGATCGCCGTATCGGCGGCGCGCCGCCGACGCGCAGCGCCGGCGCCTTTCGGCCCACACCGTTTCAGCGACAGCGCCTCGACCTGTTGCTCGACATTCTCGACACGCTGCAAACCCAACCCCGCCCGACATCGCACGATATCGCGCGTCGCCTGATCTATCCCGGCATGTCGATCGGCCGCGGCATGGAGTGGAAGTCGTCGACCGAGCGCCGGCGGACGCAACGTCTGATCGAGGAGGCGCTTGCCCTGATGCGCGGGGGCTATCGCACGCTGCTCCGCGGCAGCCTCGGGGGGCGACAAAAGTCGACAGCCTGAAATAGCCGCTCCGGGGCGCCGGCCCTGCTCCGCCATTGTCCGCCTCATGGTTCCGCACCGACCCATGCCGGCCGGTGCATCGACGGAGGACGATCATGCCGCCAGAAGCCCTCGCACAGCGCCCGCGCTTTCTGAAGACACCCGATGCTGCGATCCATCTCGGCCTTTCCCCGCGCACGCTCGAAAAGCATCGCTGCTATGGTACCGGACCGATCTTTCGTCGGCTGGGCGGTCGTGTCGTCTATGCGATCGACGACCTTGAAGCCTGGGCGGCGATCGGTACGCGGCGCTCGACCTCCGATACCGGCTCCGGCACCGTCTATCCGGCGCGCCGTCGCCCGGCCGAGGCATGATGCGGATGCCGCGCACCGCGCCTCCCGCTTTCGACGAGCGCCGGCAGCTCGAGCTGTTCCGGTCGGTGCCGGGCGACCTCGCGCCGCGCGATGCGCAAGACCTGATGACCTGGCCGTTCTTCAGCCTCGCCAAGTCGAAGCGCACCGCGCCGATCGACTTCCGCATGGGCGAGACCTGGATTTCGGTCGAGGCCGTGCCCGAACACGGCATGGCGACGATCTGGGATGCCGACGTGCTGATCTGGGCGGCGAGCCAGATCGTCGAAGCCCGCGACGCCGGGCGGCCGACGTCCCGCCTGATGGCGACGACGCCGCACGAGATCCTGACCTATGTCGGGCGCGGTACCGGCCGCGATAATTACGATCGCCTGAAATGTGCGCTCGACCGCCTCCAGTCGACCACCGTCGCCACGTCGATCCGCCAACAGCATCAGCGGCGGCGGCATCGCTTCTCGTGGATCAACGAATGGCAGGAGCGTCTGGACGCGAGCGGTCGGCCGCTCGGCATCGAACTGATCCTGCCCGACTGGTTCTATGCCGGCATACACGAGCGCGGGCTCGTGCTCACGATCGACCGCGCCTATTTCGATCTCACCGGCGGCCTTGAGCGCTGGTTGTATCGCATCGTCCGCAAGCATGGCGGCCGCCAGTCCGGCGGCTGGAGCTTCGACGTGTCGCATCTCCATCTCAAATCGGGCGCGCTCTCGCCGCTCAAGCGCTTCGCCTTCGAGCTTCGCGCGATCGTGCGGCGACAGCCGCTGCCCGGTTACACGCTTGCCATCGAGCACGCCTTCGGACGCGAGCGTCTGCGCTTCGCGCCGTTGCCGGTCGATCCGCTCGACGCCGCGATGCGCCGTCTCAAGCTCAAGTCTGTGGATAACCAGCCATGCTGATCGTCCTATCGGGAACCGACCGACACGTCCTATCGGGAACCCAAGAGTCGTCCTATCGGGAACCGGAATGTGCCCGAAACCCGCAGAAATCTGCGCGGAATTGGCACCCCTCTAACGGTGCTAATAGAGAAGAATCCTTTGGATTCTTGCTAACGCCCCAGCGGCTTGTGGACGAACGCGGTACGCGCCGTCACGAGCGCCGCTGTCGAGCGGCCGTCGCGGTGCCACCCAAGACTCGCGCTGGCGGGACCGGCGAGCATGCTATCAGCATGCCGAGCGGCGTCGCAGGTGTAACGCAGGTCTGCATTGCGCACGCTGTGAGCGTGCAAATTGGCTGCGCATCGCGCGCGCTGTATGCCGCCTCCGGTGACGCATCATGAGGCGACCTCTTCCCGGCGACGGCGTCGGCGTGCGCGCCCTCCCGGCATCGCGCGATGCCGCGACGGAGGTCGAACTCATCTGGATCGAAAAGCGGCTCGAGCACTGGATACGCTTCGGCCGAATTGCTGCCGAGCGCATCGTCAGCCGCAAGACGCGCGTCGTCTCTTTTCGACCGAATGCCGTGTTCGCGCTCTGCCGCTGGGCGTCCAATGACTTTGGTACGGTCCATTCGCGCGTCGACATCCTGCGCGCGGTCGGTCCGTGCGAAGCCTATACCACCGCTCCGTTCGTCCGGCCCGGCGGCGAATTGTATCTGTCGATCCAGGGCTGGGCCAAGGTACGCGCGGTGCTCGCCGCAGTCGACGCGGTCGAGCGCGCCGGTGTCGATCCCTGCGACGCGGCACCCGACCATTGGCGCCACGTCCACAACCGCTTGAGCGCCGGCGACGCGCCAAGACTCTACACCGCCGAGCGCCATGCCGCCTGGCTCACGCGCAAGGTGATCGAAGGATGACCCGGCTTGGCTATGTCCTCGTGACCACCGCGCTTGCCGAACTGTTCGGCGGCCTGTTCGTCACCGTCGCGCTGCTGGCACCGCATCCCCGCTTCGTCTGGAACGCAACCGCCAGCGCACCGATCGGGCTGTATCGGCTGGCGGCGATCGACCGCCCGGCAGTCGGCGATCTGGTCGCCGTGATGCCGCCACCGGCGCTCGCGCGCTTCCTCGACGAGCGCCGCTATCTCGCACTCGGCGTGCCACTGCTCAAGCATGTCGCCGCCCGTTCCGGCGCGACAGTATGCCGCGCCAGCGCGCGCGTCACGGTCGATGGACGCGTGGTGGCGATCGCCCGGACCAGCGACAGTCACGGTCGCGCACTCCCGGTTTGGCGTGGCTGCCGCGTGCTGCGCGCGCACGACCTGTTTCTCCTCAACGCGGTCGCCGACAGCATGGACGGTCGATATTTCGGGCCGCTGTCGAGCGATCGCCTGCTTGGTCGTGCAACGCCGCTGTTCACCCGCGGCGCAGCCGACGCGTCCTTTCACTGGCGCGGAACCGACGCGCCGAACGCATCCCTTCACCAACCGTAGGAGACCCTCCCATGCAGATCGGTCGCTTCGCCCGCATCGGCGACACGTACGTCGGTCAGCTCGAAACGCTGGCGCTCACCGTGCCGTTGCGCATTGTACCCGTCGCCGATCCGGGCGGGGAGCGTGCACCGGATTGGCGGGTGCATCTCGACGACGGCAATGCCGCGGCGGAGATCGGCGCCGGCTGGACCCACGAGCGCGAAGGGGGCGGCAGCTTCATCACCGTGCAGCTCGACTGCCCGACCTTCACGCGCCCGCTGCGCGCAAGTCTGCTGCAATCCCGGACGCAGGACGAGGTGCACGTCCTGGTATGGGCCCGGCAGAAACGTCGTCAGCGCGAGGATTGAGCGATGTCCTCTCGCGCACATGGCACGCGCATAAGCCTGGAGCTGGCAATGGTGACGATCGCCATTGCCAGTCCTTCGGTTAGCGCTGGCGCCGCGCAGAAGAGTGTCCTCCCGGCCGCTGCTTCTGCGCCCACCTATGCGGATTGCGTCGCCGAAGCGGCGCAGCGCTTCGGCCTCCCCGAAACCTGGATTTGGGCCGTGATGCGCGCGGAGAGTCGGGGCGATCCGCGCGCGGTCTCACGCGCCGGTGCGATGGGTCTCATGCAGATCATGCCGGCGACGTGGACCGGCTTGACCGCACGCTATGCGCTTGGCTCCGACCCTTTCGACGTGCGCGCGAACATCCATGCGGGGGCCGCCTACCTGCGCGAGATGCTCGATCGCTATGGCGATCTCGGCAGCGCGCTGGCCGCCTATAATGCCGGGCCTGGCCGCGTCGATGATTGGCGCGCGCGCGCACGATCGTTGCCGGCCGAAACGTCAGGCTATGTCGCCCGCATTGCATCCGCCGTCGGCGTTTCGGCTTCGCCAAGCGTCATCGTGTCGCGCGCGCCATCGATGACCTGGCGCAATGCGGCCCTCTTCACCGTGCGCAGGGATGGGGCTTCGGCCGGGACGAACGATGCCGTCCTCGCGCGCCCGATCGACAAAGCCGCTGCACCGGTCGTGCCGGAATCTTCGCAACGGCCAGCCGACCCGCTGCCAACCAACCCACTGTTCGTCGCGCATTCCGGTCGAGGCGCGCCATGAACGCCCGTGGGGTAGCCGTGCGTGCTGTGGCGGTCTGCGGGCCGGATTCCTGGCGTGATGACGCGGTGGAGAAGGGAAAGAAGCAGCGATGGCAAGATAAAAGCCGCGTCGGACACCGACGCTTTTGTGGTTGCAGAAGAGAGACTTATCCGTCGGGCAGCGGGTCTGCGCGTCGGACGGAGACGGGAGCAATCGGCAGTTTTCCACAGCGCGTGCGTCCGACAGCGCTTCGACGGGTGCCGGCATGAGCACCGACGACCAGGATTTCCGCGTTCGACCAGGCCGCAGCCGGGATGCCGGCGTCGCCGCGGGCGGCCGGTCGAAAAGCCTCGCCGCACAGGTCAGACGCGCCGGCGCACGCTCAGGGCGGCCGCGCATGCTCCAGCCCAAGGGACGCAGCACGCGCGTCGGCGCCCGCGGTCGCGGCCGCAACGCTCTGCTGCGGATCAGCCGGCCCGCCAATGCACGGCGCGTGACTGTGGTGGCCCGCGTGGTCCGGCATCGCGGTTCGCGCTTTCGCGCAGCCCCGCTCGCACGACATGTCGCCTATCTCAAACGCGACGGCGTGACGCGCGACGGACGCGACGCGGCGCTGTTCGATGCGCGCTCGCCCCAGGCCGATGGCGATGCGTTCGCCGAGCGCTGCGAAGACGATCGCCACCACTTCCGCTTCATCGTTTCGCCCGAGGATGCCGCCGACATGGCGGACCTGCGTGCCTTCACCCGCGAGCTGATGGACGACATGGCGCGCGACCTCGGCACGGAGCTCGACTGGGTGGCGGTCGATCATTGGAACACCGACAATCCGCACGTGCATGTGCTGGTCCGCGGCCGCCTCGACGACGGCTCCGACCTGGTTATCGACGGCGACTATATCCGGGACGGAATGCGGGGTCGCGCAGAGGCGCGCGCGACCCTGGAGCTTGGTCCCCGCAACGAGCGCGACATCCGGGGCGCGTTGCACCGAGAGGTCGAAGCGGATCGCTGGACCAGTCTCGACCGGCAGTTGCAGGAGCGCAGCGACGGCCTGTCGGGCGTCATCGATCTGCGCCCCGGCGGGGATGACGAAGGGACGCGCCGACTGCTGTGCGGCCGCGTCGACAAGCTCGAGCGGCTCGGCCTCGCCGAACTCCACGAGCCAGGCCTTTGGACGCTGCGCGCCGATGCTGAGCAGACGCTGCGCGACATCCAGGTGCGCACCGACATTATCAAGACGCTGCATAACGCGATGCACCGCGACGGGTGCACGCCGGACCCAGCGGCGTTCGCGATCCATGACGCTGCCACGTCTGATCCGATCGTCGGCCGCCTCGTCGAGCGCGGTTTGTACGACGAGCTGCAGGCGACGGCCTATGCGGTGATCGACGGCGCCGACGGTCGCACCCATCATGTCCGCTTCGACGATCTGGAAATGACCGGGGACGCCCGACCGGGCGCGATCGTCGAGCTGCGGTCCTGGACCGACGGCGGCGGCAAAAACCGCGCGTCGCTCGCAACGCGATCGGATCTCCCGCTCGACCGGCAGGTGACGGCGTCGGGTGCGACCTGGCTCGATCGCCAGCTCATCTCGCGTTCGCCGGTCGCGTCCGAAGACGGGTTCGGCGCCGAGATCCGGGGTGCAATGGACGCACGCGCGCAGGAACTCGAAGCCTCCGGCCTGGCACGCCGCCAGGGGGCGGGCATGCGCTTCCAGCGCGACCTCCTCGAGACGCTGCGCGCACGCGAAATGCGCGAGGCCACGGACGCGATCGCGCAGCGTACCGGGCTCACGCATCGCCCATCGGGCGAAGGCGAGTATGTCGCCGGCGTCTACCGCGAGCGGGTCAACCTCGCCTCGGGCCGCTTCGCGATGATCGAGGTCATCAGTGGGGATGGGGGCATGGGCTTCCAGCTCGTGCCCTGGCGGCCCGCGCTCGACCCGCATCTCGGAACGCACATCAGCGGCACGATGGGGCCGGGCGGCAGTGTCGACTGGTCGATCGGCCGCGGCAAAGGTCTCGGTCTGTGATCTTGCCTCACTCAAGCCGGAGGCCCATCCGATGAATGCTACCACGATCCTGTGGGGTCAGGTCTGCACCGTTTTCGCCATCGTTCTCGTGGCGATCTGGACAGCAACGCAGTGGATCGCGCACGCGCTCGCCTACCAGCCCGAACTGGGGCGTCCCTGGTTCCGGCTGGCGGGCATTCCGGTCTATCCACCGCCGGCCTTCTTTTGGTGGTGGTTCAGCTTCGACGCCTATGCACCGCACGTCTTCGCGGTCGGGGGCTATATCGCCGCGTCCGGGGGACTGCTGTCGGTCGTGGTCGCGATCGGCATGTCGGTCTGGCGCGCGCGCGAAGCGAAGAAGGCCGAGACGTTCGGCTCGGCGCGCTGGGCGACGCCTCGCGAGATCGCACGCGCCGGCATGCTGAGCGAGGATGGCGTGGTGCTCGGCTGCCATGGTGCGCACTATCTGCGTCATGATGGTCCGGAACATGTCCTGTGCTTCGCGCCGACCCGCTCGGGCAAGGGCGTCGGCCTGGTCGTGCCCACGTTGCTGGCCTGGCCAGGCTCGGTGATCGTCCACGACATCAAGGGCGAGAATTGGCAGCTTACCGGCGGCTTTCGTGCCGCCCATGGCCGCGTCCTGCTGTTCGATCCGACCAACCCGGCGTCGGATGCCTACAACCCTCTGCTCGAGGTCCGCAAAGGCGAGTGGGAGGTGCGCGACGTCCAGAACGTGGCCGATGTGCTGGTCGATCCCGAGGGAAGTCTGGAGAAGCGCAACCATTGGGAGAAGACCAGCCACGCGCTGCTGGTCGGCGCGATCCTCCATGTCCTCTACGCCGAAGCCGACAAGACGCTCGCCGGGGTCGCTGCGTTCCTTTCCGATCCGCGCCGGCCGATCGAGTCGACGCTGCGCGCGATGATGACCACGCCGCATCTGGGCGATGCCGGCGTCCATCCCGTCGTTGCCTCTGCCGCACGCGAATTGCTCAACAAGGCGGAGAACGAACGCTCGGGCGTGCTGTCGACCGCGATGTCGTTCCTGGGCTGTACCGCGATCCCGTGGTGGCGCGCGTCACGCGCGCCTGCGACTGGCGGATCGGCGAACTGGTGAGCGGCACCGCACCGGTATCGCTCTATCTGGTGGTGCCGCCGAGCGACATCAGCCGGACCAAGCCGCTGATCCGGCTGATCCTCAACCAGATCGGGCGGCGCCTGACCGAGGAATTGAACGTCACGCAGCGGCCGCATCGCCTGCTGCTCATGCTCGACGAATTTCCCGCACTCGGTCGGCTCGACTTCTTCGAATCCGCGCTCGCCTTCATGGCGGGCTACGGCATCAAGGCGTTCCTGATCGCGCAGAGCCTCAACCAGATCGAGAAGGCGTACGGGCAGAACAATGCGATCCTCGACAATTGTCATGTCCGCGTCGCGTTTGCGACCAACGACGAGCGCACCGCCAAGCGCATCTCGGACGCGCTCGGAACCGCCACCGAAATGCGGGCGATGAAGAACTATGCCGGGCACAGGCTCAGTCCGTGGCTCGGGCATCTGATGGTCTCGCGCAGCGAGGCGGCACGACCGCTACTGACCCCCGGCGAGATCATGCAGCTGCCAGCGCATCAGGAGATCGTGATGAGCGCCGGCGTCCCGCCGATCCGGGCCCTGAAGGCACGCTATTATGCCGATGCCCGCTTCACTGCGCGGCTCCTGCCACCACCGGCGACGGCGGTGCGCGATGCTGCGCCCCGGCCAGCGGATGACTGGACCGTACTGGCGCCGGTCGCGGCGCCCGAGCCACCTACCGCGCCGGCAGCATCGTCGCCGCCAGGGCCGCCGGTCCCGGCAGCGCTGCCTACACCAGCGGCCGCGGTATCAACGGAGACTGCCGATCCGCGATCCGCTCCGGACAGCGCTACCTCCGATATCGAGGCACGCGATACCGCCAATGCCGGCATCCGCCGCGAACCCGAACTGGGCGAGCATGAAGAGGTCGTACCGCAGCCGCCCCGCGCACCCGTGAACGAGTTCGCGTTCGACACTGATGAACCCGAGGCGATAGCCGCGCGGAAACGGCGCGGGATCGAGCGCGCGATGGCGCGTACTGCGCGTGCGGCCGCGCTCGATCCGGACGATGGTGTGACGCTATGACAGCCACCCGCGAAAAGAGCAGTTTCCGGCTGCCCCCCGACCTGGTGCGCCAGCTCGACGGGTTCGCCAGGGCCAAGAAGGTCTCGCGCACCGCCGTCGTCGAGGCGGCGCTGGCATCCTATCTGTCGCCCGACGGTGCCGATCGGCTCGAGGCAGCAGTCAGTCGGCGTCTGGACCGGGTCACGAGACAAGTCGAACGGCTGGCCTTGCATGTCGACCTGTCGAACGAAGCGCTCTCCTTGTTCGTCCGATCGTGGCTCAGCAACACCGCACCGCTCCCCGAAAGCGCGGTGAAAGCCGCGCAGGCGATGGGCGCGGAGCGCTGGGAGCGGTTCGTCAGCACACTGTACGATCGCATGGAATCGGGGGTTCGACTGGCGCAAGAGGTCGGCCTCGATGTCGGATAGAGATCGCGGTGAGCCCTGCTTTGTTGCGTTGCAAACCGATACCTGACAGGTTTAAAACCGAGCTCGGCGCGGAGTTTAGCGACCACCATCTTGTTTATGCCAAGAAAGGAGGTCTGCCATGCGCGCATTGCATGACCATTCCCCGTGACGGCTCGATAACCCCAGTATCGGCAGGTGATTTGCCGAGCGCCACCCAAACTCTGTTGAACGCCGCGTCGGGCAGATGGGAACTGCCTTCATCGGCATTTAAGGCGATCGCACCGACACAGGCTCGGAAAATGTGCCGACGGTCGAACGATGTCATGCGCACCCTTATCGACGAACTGGTTCTCAAGGTCTCCAATGCCGGATCCGAAACGAACCTTGCCGACGCCATGGCCTACGTCACGCGCCAGCTGGATTTCGATCACTTTGCACTGTCGTATCAGCACCATGGCCTAAGCTCTACCGAGACGGATTTTCTCCTGCACGACTATCCCGCGCCGTGGGCGCAGACCTATGTCGAGTTCGATCTTGCCGGCAACGATCCGATCCGACGTGCCTGCGAACGCAGCATGATGGGGTTCCTCTGGTGCGAGCTCGACGATCTCGTGCCGATGAGCCCCGGCGACCGACGCATGCTCTCGGTCGGCAGGGCCAACGGGATCGGCGATGGCTATACGGTGCCGCGCCACCTTCCCGGATACGCGAGCGGCTCATGCACCTTCGCGTTGCGACCAGACCGGGTCATGCCGCGGCCGATGTTGCCTGTCGCCGAGATCGTCGGCGCCTTTGCGCTCACCACTGCCAGACGTCTGGCAGGCGAGTCGCCAATCATCGCCCGGCCAGTCCTCTCCCCGCGGCAGCGCGAATGCGTCCTCTGGTCGGCGCGGGGTAAGACGGCCGCCGACATCGCCACGATCCTGAGCATCGGCGAAGACACGGTCATCCAGCACCTGCGGACAGCACGCGAGCGCTACGACGTCCACTCGCGCAACGCGCTGATCTTGTGTGCTTTGTTCGACGGCCTGATCAGCTTCGCCGACATCCGGCGTTGGTGGTATTTCCACTGAGTCTGCGACGCCTGCGCCCGGACATCCCCCCTTCTTGGGATGCCAGGCGCTCGTGAAAAATGATCCTTGGGCGCCACCGCAAATGTGAGCTGGAGCCATCAATGACCGACCTTCTGGACCGGGCGCCCCGCGCGCTCGGTGATGCTTCCCTGCGGGCCATGTTCGCGGCCCGCAAACAGGTGTTCGTCGACTTGCTGAAGTGGGATCTGCCGGTGCTCGCCGGCGAATATGAACTCGACCAGTTCGACGATCCCGACGCCGAATACCTGATCCTCCTCGACTCGGACGGACGCCACCGGGCGTCCGCGAGATTGCTGAAGACCGATCGACCGCATCTGCTCGGCGACCTGTATCCCTTTCTCTGCGCTGGCGCGGTTCCGGCGGGGCCCACGACCCGCGAGATCACCCGCTTCTGCCTTGATCGGCATCAGTCCGCGGCCGATCGGCGGTCGGCTCGCAACCAGCTCGTCACCGCTTTGGTCGACCATGCGCTGCGCGAGCGGATCACCGATTACACCGGCGTCGCCGAACTCGGCTGGTTTGCGCAAATTCTCGGCTTCGGCTGGCATTGCGCGCCACTTGGCCGGGCGGTCGAGCAATCGGGACGGCTGCTCGCCGCCCTTCACATCCAAATAGACGATCGGTCGATCGACGGGCTGCGGCGAACGGGCGTGTATGCGCCACTCACCTTGCAGCTCGCCGAAGAGGAGCTAGCAGCGTGACCGCCATCACCACCGCCGACTGGGTCGAGCAACTACGCCACCAAGGATACTGCATCATCCCGGACGCCGTGCCGGCAGGGTCGATCGCCGCGCTCGATGCCGATCTGGACCCGGTCTTCGCTGCAACGCCGTTTGGCCAGGGGCGCTTTTACGGCTTTCGCACCAAGCGGTTCGGGAGCCTGCTTCGCCGCTCGCTTCATTGCGAAACGCTGGCGCTGCATCCGACCCTTCTCGCCATCGCGCAAAGCGTGCTCGGCGAGGCGTGCGACCGCATCCAGCTGAATGTCGCGCAGGCGATCGAGATCCATCCCGGCGAACCCCGCCAGTTCCCGCACCGCGATCACGACATGTGGCCGGGTGCAAAGGGCGCTCACGAATTTTTACTCAACGTGATCTGGCCGCTGGACCGTTTCACGAAAGAAAACGGCGCGACCGAAATCTATCCGTTCAGCCACGGCGTGGCCGGGATGGCGCAGGAGGGCGTCGGAGACCCGATCATTGCCGCGTGCGATCCGGGGTCGGCAATCTGCTTTCTCGGGTCTACCGCACACGGCGCGGGCGCGAACCGCTCCAGCGGCGTGCGGCGCGCGATCGTCATCGGTTACAGCCTTGGCTGGCTGAAGCCCTATGAAAATCTCTGGCTGGCCTATCCGCCGGAAGTGGCGCGCACCTTTTCGCCCGAGCTCGCGGAGCTCGCCGGCTACGTCCAGCACCGGCCGAACCTCGGCAATTACGAGGGGCAATGTCCCTCGATCCTGCTGCAGGACGATGTGCCAGCGTATATTGGTGCAGTCGACGCACTGCGACCGGATCAGGAGGCTATGCTTGCCGGTTTCGGCGACGTCGGCGGGGCCAGCGTATGAGCCCCTCTCATGTCCTCGAGCCGACCTACAACGCGATCAAGCATCGGCTGCTGGTCGGACATTGGCCGCCTGGGTCCCGACTCGAGGCCGCGCGCCTCGCAGCGGACATCGGCGTCAGCATCACGCCGATCCGCGATAGCCTCAATCACCTTGCAGGTGAGCGGCTGGTCGAGCTGATGCCAGGCGAAGGGTTTCGGGTGCCGACTCTGAACGCCGCGGATTTGCGCGATCTCTTGAATCTCAATCAGCTGCTTCTGCTCGCAGCGATTGACGAAAGTGATATGCCTGTAACGGGATCGGCAGATACCGTAGCCATGCCGGACTTGGCGTCTGCAACCGCATCGCTGTTCCTGACTATCGCGAGTGCTTCCGGAAACGGCGAGATCACCATGATGGTCCAGTCCCTGAACGATCGCCTTCACCCCTTCCGCCAGATCGATGAAGCGGTGCTGGCAGACGCGGCGAGCGAACTTGGGGCGCTGCGCGCTTCCTTCTCGTTGCGCACGTCCCGCAGCAACGCCCGGCACCTGCTGCTTCGCTATCACGACGTCCGCAAGCCCGAAGCCGACCGCTACATCAAGCTGTTGGCGAAGGGACGCTCATGAACGTCATCATGCTTGCCCTTCTTCTCGCAACGGCGGGATTGCTTGCGGGTTGCGCCAAGCCTCAACCGCGTGCGGTGCGCTATTTTGCGGCCCATCTCGACGAGGCGAACGGCGTTGCGAGCGATTGTCGCACCGGCGCCGTGCGGGGCGAAGAATGCCAGAACGCGGATACCGCGCTGGAGGCGGATACTGCCGCGAAGCGGTTCAAGCATTTCCGCGGCAACTGACGTCCGCCGAAGAAAAAACGCGAAGGAGAGTATTAGCGTCATCAACGGCATCGAACGGGTCGCCAATGCGTGCTTGCCGTCCGTGCATGCACCGTAGTATGTTGGATACCTAGGAGAACGCGCATGGCTAGCACGGGCAGACGCCAGCAACCGCCGATTACGATCCGCTCCGCGCGCGCCGTGGAGCTTTTGCGTACCTTGGTGAGCCCTGGCCGCAGTCAGGCCGAGGTGATCGAGCAGGCGCTCGAGCAGATGGCCAGCCATCGCCCCTCACTCGCGGCACTGCTCACCCCGAAGGAACCGATCGATGTCGACTGGGAACCACCGCGGTCCAGTCTGACACACCGGGATGCAGGTCTCGCGGACTGATGTATTTGCTCGATACCAACGTCGTGTCCGAAAGCAGAAAGCTGGGGTCGGGCCGCGCCGACCCAAAGGTTGTCGCGTGGATGTCGGCCGCCGATCCGGCCTCCACGTACCTCTGCACGATCACGCTGTTCGAACTGGAATATGGCACCCTGCTCATGGAACGACGTGACCCTGTACAGGGGGCTATGCTGCGCCGCTGGCTGGGCGAAACCGTGCTGCCAGCGTTTAACGGTCGGATTCTCTCCTTGTCGGCCGAAGTGGCGACGCGGTGCGCACGCCTGCATGTGCCGGATCCGCGCAGCGAGCGGGACAGCTGGATTGCAGCGACCGCGCTGGTCCATGACCTGACGGTTGTCACCCGAAACGTCGCTGATTTCGTGCACACCGGCGTCAACCTTATCAACCCATGGGGCGTGTCGGACGCGCCCAGCTGTCCGTAACCAGGATATTGCCGATGCGCAGCGAACTGGATCATATTCCCCCGCAGAAGCGCCGCGAGCTCGAGCGCGTCGTCCAGATCATATTCGAGGAATTCGACGACGCGCTCGCGCTGGCCAATCACCCGTGGAAGAAGCGCGGGCGAATCGAAAAGGTCATCCTTTACGGTAGCTATGCGCGCGGTGGATGGGTCGACGAGCCGCATACAGCGAAGGGCTATCAGTCCGATTTTGACCTGCTGATCATCGTCAACGACAAGCGGCTGACCGATCGGATCGACTATTGGTCCAAACTCGAGGACCACCTCAATCGCGAACTTGCGATCACGAAGACGCTCAAGACACCGGTGAATTTTATCGTTCACACGTTGCAGGAGGTGAATGACGGGCTCGCGCATGGCCGCTATTTCTTCATGGACGTTCGGCGTGACGGGATCGCGGTCTACCAAGCCGTCGACGACGAGTTGCATGAGCCCAAGCCCAAGACGCCCGATCAGGCGCTGGCAATGGCGCGTGAGTATTACGACGAATGGCTGCCAAGCGGATTGCGCAAATTCGACCTCGCGCAGACGGCGATGGAAAAGGGTTACCTAAAAGACGCGGCGTTCCTCTTTCACCAGTCTGCGGAAGCGCTGTACCACTGCACTTTACTGGTGATCACCTTCTACACACCTCACGTGCATAATCTCGGTTTTTTGCGAACCCAAGCCGAGCGTCTCGACAGGCATCTTATCGACGCGTGGCCCCGTGAGCAGCGCACCGAACGGGCCATTTTCGAGAAGCTGAAAGAGGCCTATGTCAAAGCGCGCTACTCAAAGCACTACAAGATCACTGCTGAGGAACTGGAATGGATTGCGGCGCGCGTCGAACAGCTTGGGCAAGTCGTCCTGCTAATCTGTAGCGCTCGCATCGCCCATCTCGAACAGGAAGTGGGCTCTCAGCCCGCCGGATGAAGGGCGGCGCAGCCAAGATGGCGGCGGATTGGACCCAGTTCCGGACGTTCAGCCGCGATTTCGTGCCTCCCAACTCCAGACATCCGTTCATGTCGGCATTACGCGGCGACAAGCGGTTCTTGAATGCAAGAATTGGGAACATATTCGCCGTTTCAGAGCGATAGGTCGAATGGCAGCTTGTGTGAGCAGCAGATATTTATAGGTTACCTGACCGAAATAGCAGGATGCCAGAATGACAGAATATTGGCTAATTATAAGAGGTTATATTTCCGAGCTCTTTTGGACTAGCTCCGCCGCAGTTCTATTTAAGCACACGATCAAGCCAGTAGCTGGCGAGTGTAAACAGCGAACCTTTCGTTGATCTCGTCGAACTCGGCTTCGCGCAGCACTTGCCGCCGCTGCTCGCCATAGGATCGGATGTCTACATCGTCCGGCAGGCCCTGCGACGCCTCCTCGACGGCGACGATGACCTGAGCATCGGCCGGCGCCTGCGCGAAGATAAACTTCAGCATCTGCGGCAGGTGTACTGCGTCTTGGCCCTGCTGGTTGGGGGCGTCGATCACGATGGGAAAGGCCGTAGCGGTCGCATATTGATAGCGGGTCCGCAGAAACGCGTAGTAGTATGCCAAAAGTCCGCGAGGCCCCTCGCTGCCACGTGCGGCCTGGATACGATGTATGGACTGCGCGCCATCCTCCTCGAGCGCGACATCGAGGTCGAAGGCATATCTAGCGAGAAGCGCGCGGTAGAATTTCAGAATCTCTCCGCTCCGCTTGGAGCTTGTAAGGCCGGTCATTGTATCTCGATGCTTGTCGACGCGTTCGCGCGCGTCAGCGGCGTCGGCGGCTTTCTCCCCGAGCGAACTGCGTAGGATCTTAGCGGCTTCGGTTTTGCCCGCGGCGATCACAACATCGTTGAATGACAGGGCCGCTCGCTCGACCGCAAGGATATGCTCAATCCGCCGCAGGCTCTTCTCAATGTCGTGCAGCTTAACCTGTTTCTCCCGCTCGCCGTCCCTGACCCGATTCAGCTTGATGTTGGCGGCACCGATCGCCTCAGTCAGCACTCCCTCGTCCTGGATCAACGCAAAGCGGTCGGCGAGGTCGTTCGCATAACCCTGGCCGCAGGTCGGGCACTCAATCTCGTCGGGTAGCGCGGCAGCGACGTCGAACTCCTCACGCATTTCGCGTAGCGCTCGTTCGAGCAGGCTCTTCTCAGCCTGAAGCAAGTGCGTTTCCTCGTGCAGTTCGGAGATGTCGCGGCGGAACTCGCGCTGCTGCGTGAGGAGCGTCTCGCTTTCCCGAACGAGGTCGTCAACCTCCGCGCGGAACTCTCCTATGTCGTAGGTGGGGCTGGCACCTTCATCAATCCGCTGGATTTGTTCGATTGCATCTCGCAGTGTCGTGACACTCGCCTCTAATTCTGAAAGCGCGATGCGATCAACGGCAAGATTAGCGCGCGCTTCGTAATAAGCGTCGGGCCTGAGCCCCGAATGGTAATCGGCCAAGGTGCGTACGCTGTCGGGGAGGTAGAGATCTTGGAAGGATGACCAAGGCCGACTCCAGCCCATATCCTGATCGATGTAAAACGGCGCGAACATGTAGGACGGCGGCGGTACGACGATATCGCCTTCGCGATCGGTCATAATCAGCTTGAAGCCGAAGAATCGCGCGAGCTGGGGACCCCACTCCTTCACCACCTGCTGGCCGGAGAACAGCAATTTGCGCTCGGCATCGAACAAGGCGTGCATGCCCAGCGCCTTCACCGCAGTGTAGCGTTTGCCCTGAAACTCAAAGACCAATGCACTAGAGACGTGCGCGGACCGCCATCGGCTATCAATCTTCTGCGGCAAGGCTCCCAGCGTCTCGTAGATGCTCTTCAGAATCGCCGATTTTCCGAAGCCGTTTCCACCTTGAATGACGATCCTTGACGCGTTCAAGGGCACCTTCAACGCGCGCTTCTCGGTCTGCGACAACAGGAAGAGTCCGACGAATTTTACGTTGGCCATGGCTAGCGTCTTTCAGCGATCGCAAGATGCGGCGCAGCCGCGTGACATTGGGGCCCGTCATCCGAGCGATTCCATGATTTCGACCAGCAGTGCGGCTTCGCCGGTATAGGGCTCACCTACTGGGTCCGATATGCTGCCAGCGATCTTATAGGCGACCATTGTTCCGACGATCGTGTCGTCCATGAGGCTTGGATGCTCGGAGAGCAAATCAGCCAGAGTTCGATGGAGATCCAGGGCGATCGCGTCGCCGCGTTCGCGGGCACGCCAATATTCGAGGCAGGCGAGGGACAAGCGGCGCAGCGGGATGGTTTTCCACCCGTCGGCTATCAGCTCGGTTTCGACGGTCGGCCACCACTCGGTCGGCGTTCGGCCGCGTCGCTTCATCTGCTCGACCAGCGCTTCGACGTCCGAAGCCGCAAGTCCCTTTTGCTTCTTCAGCTCGAATAGGGTCTTGGCGCTGGAAGCGACGGTGCCAGTGCAGCGCGAGATTTCGCTGAGCAGCGCCTGATAAAGCGGCTGAGCGGATACGGCATATTCTGGCCCGATCGCGTTCGCGAACTCGGTTACCATGCCGAGCAACGTCTGGCGGAAGCTCTGCATATCGAGTGCGATGCGCTCATAAACCAGAACCTCAGTGTGCCGTGGATCGATGTCGCCGGGGAAATCGGCTTCGATTGCAGCGACTAGGACTCCGTGATCATCAGCCGATAAGGCCGATAGTAATATCTCACCGTCGTCAGGCCCGGTCTTGCTGCCATCGAGATATTTGGCCTGCAGGTGCTGGTTCGAGATGATCGCCGCCTTGCGGACCAGCACCCCGAACTCATGCAGATTGTGATAGATTTTGCCGACGATAGATTTCGGCATGTCGCCTTTGGCCGGCCTGCTTGCCAGCTGAGTCGGCGTCCAAGCCGAACCTGCCCGTGACTTCATCTGATAAAAGGAAATCGCAGCGTCGTCGCCGTCCCCGGTCAGGAAAATCAGATCGTCAAAGAAGTCAAAATAGGCAACGAAGCCTTCGCCCTTTTGATAGGCGTCGAGGATGCGCGCCATGGACGCGTGCATTTGAAAGTCGAAAGCGCGCGAGGCCACTGAACCTGCTTGCTCACGCGGCTTTTTTGCGATCAGAGCCTTGGATGCCATCGAAATTGCTTCCCCCAAAGGTTACGATGCCACGCGGTAATACCTTTGCAACCAGCAATATCGCCGTGCGAGCCACTTGGGTCCCGAACTGAGCGGATGGCCGCTTTACATAACGCCTTCCAAACTAGCGACGACGCAAGTTTGATAGACGAGTCTGTCGCCGCAGAACCCGCGCCGATAGGCGGCCGCTGCGAGTAACGGTTTTTCGGAAGAGCGATTGACATGACCGGACAGGTGATCCGACCCGGCAATGCTTCCTGTCGCGGAAGACGATTATCTTGCAACTGACACGGCCCGCGAGTTCCGGGGAGCAGCCGCCAATGTGCTGGTAACTGGAAGATCCGAAGGTTTCACGCGGCTTCAAAAACCGGTCGAGCTCCGCCAGGTCGTCGACACGCTCGCAAATAGTCTCGGCACTCCGGCGAACGTCTGCTTCAGCGGATACGATCGCCGATCCCTACCTCACCGCCGACCAGAGCGCGGTCGATGGGTTCCGCATGTCTTCGAGCAGGTGTTCGTTCGAACGGGATACGATGCGCACCTTCGGATGATGATGCGGACTGGCGAACCTATTCCCGGGAACGGGGTCACGGAGGCCGCGGCGTAGCAGCCTGGCCCTACGACGAGCACCTGCTTACGACGATACTGAAGGCCGCATCTTGCGCGGGACACCGGTCAGCTCCTCTCTAACGCGGTCCCACTCCTCCTTGAGTACCGCCTGGCCGCAGGTGACAACCTCGCGCGCGGCGGCTTGACGCTCCGAGAGCGCCCCGGCTTTCTCAAGACGACGGATCGCCGCCATCAGGGCCTCCGCCGGCTGCTCCTCCATATTTAGCAGTAGCTCGATCCTCGCGACTACCTCATTCGCTTCGCGGCGGTACTTCAGGTCGGCAGCGGCGTCCGCAGCTCCATCCGCTCCCTCGGGAGAAGTGCTTGCCTGTTCGCGGTTGGACAGGAGCGCGTGGGCCTGGGCGATGCGCCCCCGCAGCTCGTTGATCCACTCCTGCCTGAGCCGAGCGACAGCGTGGATGCCTTGGTTCTCGGCCGAGCGGGCAGCGGTCGCGGCGTTGTTTGTCGATGCGACCGCGGCCTCCCTGGCCGCGGTCGCGCTCGCCGCGGACGCTGACACTGCCTCGCGCGCAACCTCCGCCTGTTTCTCGGCAACCAGAAGGGCGGTCTTCGGTGCCACTCGGAACACGGCCCAAGCGTTCACACCGGCCGAGATCAATGTTGCCAAGTTGATAACCAGGACAACCCATAGCGGCGCTGAGAACGAGCCTAGGAAGCTCGCGTCGCTACCCGTAGGCAGCGCGCCCCCGGATACGTTAACACCTCCGCCTCCGACAGCGCCGAGATGGCCCGTGGCGCATGCTGCCACCAGTATCGCTGGCAGGATTGGCAGGAACACGCGGAGAACGCGGCTCATCGCCTTCCTCTCCCCATGCGACTCTTTGCACTGGTCTCGGCAGGCGCAGCTATCCGCTCTACCTCGCCACCAAGCAGCATAGATCGCGATGTTAGCCCGAAGTGGAACCGGCGCGCGCGTTCTAGGAGTGTCGAGCAATCCTGCCTCCCGCCACCCTGCAGGCGAATGGTGTTTCGCTCGGTATCGAAGGTCAGCGTTGTATCATCGGGCGCGTGGTATTCCACCCGGCCGCGGACCTGATCGTCGGTAACGGTGCCGCCTGCATCATCTGCAATGTCCTCGAGTTGCTCGACAAGGGCATCGAAATCCGGCGGATCACCACGTTGCAGCACCACGATGCGATCGAACATGTTCCCGAAGACCTCATCGATCTTCTCGAGGTGCGCCTCACCCCCCTCGCGCAACTCCAGGCGCCTTATCAATACGTATCCCGCAGGGTCTGACCTGTCCTGGTCAGTCTCAATCGAGAAGCGGAACACGTCGGTGCTGATGCTGCCCTGTCCATCGTCGTCCTCGCGGCTGACGTCCCGCCGCCTGAGACCGAAAGCCTCGCGCACGTGCTGGTAGGTTGACTGCATCTCTTCGACCACGTCCGCAGCAATCAGACCGCGAACGAAGTAGGTCGCGGCGTCATTGACCCGCTCAGGAACGAAGTGTCCGGAACGCTTGCTGAAGCCGTTCAGCGAGGTGATGCTCCCCATCTGGATGCGCTCGAAGAACTCGCGCTCGGGTGCCACGCGGATGTCGGAGAAATTGCCTGCACCGACCGGCTCTTGCCTCCTCTCAGGCACCTGCCTGATCGCGAAGGTGCCGGAACTGGTGATGATCGCCTGGGGACGCTGCTGTCCCCTGAAATCCGTGTCGCTGCGAAGGAAGGCTGGCACTTGCCGCGCGAGGTAGTCGCGCAGCGATCGGTCGGTGAGGTAGCGAGCCCGATCAAGGGCGCCATCGGCCTCGCCGCTCAGGGCGGCCAGCAGGAAGTGGGTCCAGGCGCCATGCCTTTGGGCGTCGGCAGGGTAGGAGGGTTGCCCAGGCTCGCACGAGAGAAAGAGACCTGTGTAGCGGCCTGGGGTTACGAAGGAGCGAAGCTCGGCAATGTCTAGGTCGCTCACCACGTCCCGCCCCCTGACGGACTCGCCGAATGTCCGAGCGCACGCGTCGACGAAGGCCAGGAGCCGAAGGCCGCGACTCGCCTCGAAACGATCGAACAGCGCCTCCCGTAGCAGTACCGTCGTCGTGTCGATATGATGCGCGTTCGTGTCCCATCCGGTGATCCGGTTGCCGCCCGCACCGTGGAACCCGTGGCCAGCGTAGTAAAAAACGAGGAGGTCGTCCTCCTCGAGCATTTCAATCGCCCCTCGCAATTCGTACGAGATCGTGCTGATCGTCGCGTCATTATCGATCAGCAGCCTCACATCGAGACGGTCGGATGGGAAGATTTGCTCGAGTACGCGGGCGAAGCCTTCGGCATCGTTCCTGGCGTAGTCCACCTTCCTGAGGGGGGATTTTCCCTCAGTCCGGTACTCCTCCACCCCGACCACGACCGCGTAAACCCGTCCCGTTTCAGGCAACGCGATCACCTCGGCAGGTGCGGGTTTGAGCTTCACCACCGCCTTGGAAACCTTCTTCGCCATCCCCAAGCCCTTACGATCGACCACCTCTACCGACGCGAGCCTCCCAGCAACGGGATGCTTGGTGCGGACCGCGCTAGTGCCACGAACAACATAGTAGATGAATGGCTCGGATGCACCCTGACGCGTTTGTTCAGCAATGTGAACGAGAGCGGCTTACCACCTCCGCCTCCGAATCCGTCTAGCAGCCCTCCGCCAGCGCGGTTGCTAGCTGCGAGGGTCGAGGACCCAAAGGCGGTCGCTCAGCAGGCTCCGACCGCTTCCCGACTCCGGACTCTTATTCATGTTCGATTCGGACTGCGTCTTTGAGAACGTCGATGAAGCTGAAAGCCGACAGCGAACACGGTTCGGGCCAGCCCGAACCGTGTTCGCACCGTCCAATTAAGCTGCGGCGACGAGATAAGTTTGCGGCATCTCGCGGGCCTGTGCGAGAGCCCCGTTGATCGAGGCTCGACGCGCATCCTCGCCGCGTCCAAGACCTTCGGCAATGATGACCTCGACGTCAGCGCCGACGAAGCTGAAGATCGAGCGCAGCAGCGTTTCGGCGTGCTCGTACGAGGTATAGGGCGAGCCCGCGCCGTAGACGTTGCCTCGCGCAAGCGCGATGATCACACGCTTGCCCGCAGCTAGGCCGACCGGACCACTCTCGCCGTACGAGAACGTTTTGCCGCGCACTGCGATGCGATCGATCCAAGCCTTCAACTGGCTGGGAATGGAGAAATTGTAGAAGCCTGCGCCGATCACGACGACGTCCGCTTCGAGAAATTGCTGCACTTCCGCGCCCGTCTCAAGCGCTAGAAAGGTGTCCAGCGTCATGTGGGCGATCGGCTCGGCCGCGAGATCGCGATAGGTGACCTCGATGCCCGGATTGGTTTCCCGCAGACGCTCGACGACGGCAATAGAGATGGCACGGCTCGCCGAATTCTCGCCCATGATGCTGGAATCGAGATGCAGAAGTTTCATCGCTTGTCTCCGGTCTATATTTGTGACCAAGGGCACGTATGTGACTGCCGGCTCCCCGCCAAGGACGCATATTTTTAGGACTAGGTCACATGGATATGCCTGCCCATCCGGGCGTCAGCGCCGACTGCCGTCGGATGAACAGCGTGCTATCGCTGGTTGGCGATAAGTGGACGGTAATGATCGTGATGGTGCTGATCGAGCGTCCACGCCGCTTCAATGACATCAAGCGGACGATTGGCGGAATCTCGCAGCAGATGCTCACCCGCACGCTGAAGGCACTCGACCGCGACGGCATGGTCAGCCGGACGGTCCATCCTACAGTGCCGCCTCAGGTCGAATATGCACTGACGGAACTAGGGTATTCGCTGTCGAAGCCGCTTCGCGCGCTGGGCGCTTGGGCCGGAGCGCATCTCGAGCAAATAGACTGTAACCGCGTCCTGTATGACACGACCAGGGGAGCTGCACTCAACAATGGTGGTCAGGGATCTCATTAAGCAGCGTGTGACTCATAACTGTCGACGAGGCTCGCTATCGAGGTGGCTGCATGCGTTGTCCGGCTCGACCCACAAGGCGACATTCAGCGTTGCTTTTCCTATCCTCACGTCCAGACATCTGTTCATCTTGGTAAAATGTACCGTAGTGCCGCCGCCGAAGCGGGCGGTGAAGCGCTGAAAGTGGGCCTTTGCTGCCTTTCGCGAGCTATGGGCACGCAGACTGCGAACGCAACATTCTCGCCTGGAAGCCGTGAGTTCTGCCCCCCAGCTATGCCCTGGATCGCGTCGAAGACGGGTTCGCCGTCGCGTTCCCACCCGTAGCTGCTTTCGCGATCGGCCAGCATCGCCGATTGGCAAGGCGTCGGGCTGATCCGAGGTCCGCGTGAAATGCGCCTCGAACGCGGCGTTTATTCGCGCTGCAAAATCCGCGATCGTGATTGTCGCTGCCTCGGAATAGCAGAAGGAACACTCACGCGTTTTCGTCAGCAGCTTCAATCAACGCTTTTAGACGGGACTCGGTGATACAATCGGCGCAGACGATGCGCTCCTCTTCATCGTCCGCCTGCGTGGTCATCGCCCGCGCTTTGTGCTGGCGTTGAGGAACATCGGGAAGAAGCTCTTCTGCGTCTTGAGCTTGAGCATGTCCCCGACCGCAATCGTATTGGCTTTACGGCGTTCGCCGCCTGCAGGCGTGATCACCTCGACATCCGGATTCTCTATAATCGCACTGTGCACGTCGTCGGTATGTGCGGGGGTCGCATTATAGATGCTCTCGTAAAAATCCCCTACGCCTATGACATCGCCGGACTCCGAGATGAGCCGGGGAATATCTTCGAGCAGCTGGTTTCGGGCGCCCTCCCGGCCCGTCAGGTCGAACAGATATAACGACCCGTCATCATGGCTCGGGTCATAGGCCAGCATGTTCAGTCCCGACCGTCCGTAGTGCGCCTGGGAGCTGCTATTCTGATGCAGGATGTTGTTATAGACTTGGCGCCCTCGATAAATATTGGCGAAGTGGATCAGCCAGTATCGCCACCCTCCGGGGTTATTCACCGAAAAGGGGCTGACAAAGGGCGCGCAGGTTCGGAAGGTCTCGAACACGAGGCGCTCGGCGGCGCCGAGCCAGTTGGGTTTGCTCATGCCTCCTTCGAGCGATGCGAGATTAGTGGAATCGATACCGAACGGCCGAAGCTGGGCCGCCAGCAACACCGGATCCGATTTTTGCAGGAAGGACAGCAGCGAGCTGATCATGAACGTGTAGAAGATTTCGACCGAAGGATGCGAGCGCATGATGTCGAGCAGCGTGTTTCGGTCGACATGGCTATAGCCGCACTGATCGAGATTGAAGAGTACGTTGCGATACCGCCCCTGTTCGAGGAATCGCTTCATGGTTGGATAGGCGCGCTCGAACGCCTCGTTCAGATACTCGACGCGCAGATGCAGCCGAGGGACAGTTTCAGCGATTTCCGCCTGCAGCGGCGCGACGTTCGTCTTCAACTCCTCAATGGCGTCGCGGCTATGGTCGTTGAGGACAAGCAGGCACTCGATCTCGATCAAGCCCATGCCCTGCGAAGCGCGCTGGACGTTGACCATCTCGACGGCACGCTTGAGCTCCTCGACGAAGATCAATGGCGAGCCTGAGGTTCCGCACCGATACCTGCCCCCGCCCGCAAATCCGTCGACGATGGCAAGCCTGAACTTCTCCTGCTGAGGCAGCTTGCATCGGACGGTCAGATATTCGAAGAAATATTCTCGTAGGATCTTGTGCTTGCGGCGAGAGTGTTCCTCCAGAACCGCGCCCTTGCTCCATGCGTACGGCTTCTCGGCCATTCATTCCCCCTTGGCTGCCGTTCCATCGCAGATAGCTTATAGCGCGGCGGAAAAGGCCGAGGGCATCTCGTCCCAGGTCCGTCCTCGATACTCCCTGCCATTGGCCTTCTTGGAACGGCGCTTATTGTCTTTGCCCCACGTTCCCCATTGTTTGAAAAAGAAAGCGGTTTCGTACTCCAGACATTGTTCGTGGATCTCGTCGATCCAGTCCTCCCGGATCGGCCGCGCCGAACGGCCGCTTTCGCCCCCGACGATAGCCCAATGGATATCAGAAAGGTCCACTGTGCCGACCGCCCCGATGAGCGGTTCGAACGACAGGAAACGGATAGCCGCGGGAACCGTCCGCAGATGGTCGATCCGGGACACGGCCTCTGCATCCTCGACGCTGGTCCCCAACCAGACGTTTGGAAGAACATCCTTGATATTGGTCGAGACGATCTCGGCCATTCGCTCGGGCCGCTTGGTCAGAATTTGATAATTGTGATGCGGCGTGTCCCGCATCACGCGCCAGACTTCGAGGATGAAGGCATCGCTGACCTGTTCGTGGAAGAGGTCGCTCATCGAATTGACAAAAATCTTGCGCGATTTGCGCCACCGGTGCGGGATCGAAAGCGCGCTGGGATCCTCCCGGACGATGCCGCTCCAGATCGTCCGTTTCCCGCTCTGCCGCGTCAGGCCAGAGTATTTCTCCATGTGCATTGCCTCAAGGCGCTTCGCCATCTCCATCGCATAGCAATTCGTGCAGCCTGCCGAGATGATCGAGCACCCCGCCACGGGATTCCAGGTGGCATCGGTCCATTCGATCTGCGTTTCGGCCATGTCGAATTCTCCTCGCGGACGCTATGCGCCGACCGCTGCGGCGCTGGCGGGCACGCGCCAGCGTGTGAGGCGGGCCAAGGCGATCTCGATCATGCGGTCGTCGAACAGACGAAGCTTGCGGCGGGCCGCATCTTCTCCGCCTTTCCAGTTACGCAGACCCTGCTGGATACCGGCAAGGGTCGGCGTATCGCCATGTTCGATCAGCCAATCCACGGTCGCGAGCAATTCCATGCCGAGCGGCGTCTCGAAGCCATCGATCAGCTCGCTTGTCGCCTCGAGCGCCGCAAGGAAGGTTTTCCCTTCGGAGCCAAGATAAGCGGCGACCCGGTCCTTCTTGCCATCGTCGAACCAGATCACGTCCATCGGCCCGGCGTCCGCGATGCGCTTGTCGCTGTGCAGGTAACTGCCATCCAGAGCGTTCAACAAATGCACCAGGCGCGGCGCAAACGGTCCGAAGCGATTGGCCTCGAAGCGCAAGTCGAGCTGATTATCAACGCCCAGCCGGGCAATGCTTCGCTCGGCGAAATACGCGAGCTTCTGGATCTCCAGCAGGGTACATTCGAAGCCAAGCACCGCATAGCGGCGCACCAGATCGGCGACGACGGCCCTTGCCGGCGTGAGCTTTTCAACACCAACGCGCTTTGAAACATTCTGGTACGTGCCTGTGGGTTCGAAGACGAGGATCTCGACACCCTGAAGCTCGCCAAGCGCCCGCTCGATCCGCGCACGGACTACCGGCCAATCCAAGCCGCCATTGCCGCTTCCCAGCGGCGGAAGCGCGATCGAGCGGATGTTGTGCTCCCGGATGACCAGTTTCAGGTCCTCGAGCCCTTCCTCGATCCACTCGAGCTTGGAGGGGTTGCGCCAATGCTTCTTAGTCGGAAAGTTGATGATCCACTTCGGGCCCATCAGTTCGCGTCGCTCCGATACGAACATGTGCCCGACCTTCACCGCGCCGGCCTTGCACGCTTCCTCATACGCTTTGAGGTTCGCGGGGAAGGCCTCCTTGAACATCAACGCAATCCCCTTTCCCATCACGCCAACCGTGTTGACGGTGTTCACCAGGGCCTCTGCCTCGGCGTTCAGAAGATTGCCTTCGGTGTACTTGATCATCAGAAAAACCATCCCGGCGTCGCCGCCACTTTCAGTTCACTGCCGGCCGCGGCGATCTGCTGTCTGAGTTGCGCCGCCACAGCGTCGTTCACGCAGGCGATACCCAGAAGCGCCGAGACGGGTACATGCTGAAAAATCAGAGCTTCCGCTTGATAGCGCTCGAATTTTCCCAGGTCATCATTGTCTCGCTTGAAATCGCTTCGTTGCAAAATATCCCAATCGATACGATCCAATCTCGCCAAATCGGAATGAAACTCCGCGGTTTGCAGATAGGCATGTCGATCGGTGAAAAGGAAATCGAGACCACTCTCCTGGATTTTAGGCAGGCTCGACACGAGGATGACGATTTCGTCGTTGCCGCGTTGGCGAACGTGACGGCCGGTCTTGATATTGAGCAGCATCGGCGATCGCGGCGTAAAATAGAAAGGGACATAATCGCTTAGCGTGCCTCCGGGCGGAACGGCGATGTCCCTGCCGTTGCGCTTGCCGATCAGTTCCGGATTGCCAATGTCGACATAAGCGGGATTCACCTGCCCCGAACTCCGTGCATGCACTCCATGCTGCAACGTCCACGCGAGATTCTCGCGGTGGACGATACGAAAGATGAAAGCCTTTTCCGGGCGAAGATCCTTGATCATCAACGCCCAAACGCCGATCCGAACGCCACACGCGGCGACGGTTCCGATCTGATTCGGCCATGGAGAGGTCCCACTCGCATGCCGACTGCCTATATCTTTCCGACACGACGGAGAAGTGTCCTAAAGGAAGCGCAGCGCAAGTGGCCCGCTTTACCGTCGGCGTGCCGCGATCGCCATCGCATCCCAATCCATCCATGCGCTCATCGCCTTCACGAATTTGGAGGTGGCCCCGATCTCGCACCCGATGAGACTTATACCAGAAAAATAGAACATATAAAGAACATATATTGCCCGCGGCTCCGCCGTGGACGTGGCCCAAGACGCGCACCAAAATTCCCTGCATCGCAAGTCGACCCATTTGCACGCGCGAGGAACGCCTTCCCTCCCAAGGCAGCATTCTGATAGTGAGACTTTCCTGACCTTGCGAAGGCCCGCCTCCGCGATATTGCTCGGCGCGATCGCGGTCACCGCGCAGCAGGGACGCCGCCCCGCCACCCCGACCTGATCCTATTCCTGCTGAAGGATACCAGCGATCAGCTTGTTCATTTCCGACCCGTTCTGGAAATAGCTGAGGAGATAGTTGCGAGCCTGCTTATCCATTGATCGTGCACCGGCGGCGGAAGCCCATGCCAGCCAATCCGAACGCCCTTCCCGCAAGAACGTCTCGCGCATCTCCGATAGGCCATAGCGCTGATCGGCAATTTCGAGGATCTTCGCGCGCGAAATGTCGGTGGCGCTCGCATGCGTGTACAGCGTGCGGATGATATCCGGCGCGAGTGCGGTCTCGAGGAGATAGTCCTCAAGCATCACGCCGAACCAGAACAGTTGATATTCGCCGATGTGGCTGCCTTCGCCCGCCACCTTCAGCACGACTTCGGCAACCCGCTCCTTATCGGTCACGTCCCGGCACAGCGAGTAGAAGTTCTTGGCGAGGTGCGGAAACCCGTCGGCAAACCGCTCGAGCCGGTCAGCAATCCGATCCACATGGTCGCGCATCACGACCATGATCAGCTCGGCATCGTCTTCGCCAAGCGTCGGGCGTCCCAGCAGTTCGACGATGTAGTCGATCTCTTTTCTGGTGAGGGGAGGCTGGACAGAATCGGCTTCGCCGCGATCATATCGAGACACAATCAGGGAACGCCGTCTTTTGAGCAGCCGCTTTTTGAGGTCATCGACATGGTCGTCGACCTCACCCACCCAGGGAGATCCCTCGGTTCGCGTCTTGGCCGCATTCACCGACAGGCCCTTAAGGCCCAGCAGGCGCTGCAATTCGGTGAAGTCAGCCTGAAGCGCATTGGCATCATCGCCAAGGATGATGACGTCATCCATGAACCGGAGCATTTTGTTGGCATTCAGAACTGAGGATTCTTCAAGGAAACGTAAAAAATCATTTCCAATCATCTTTGCCGGGTACAGGCCTTGGGGAAGGCAATCCAGGGTTCGGCCTGCATTAATTTCACGAAAAAATTTTCCGAACGCGACCACGTCACTCGGGTCCTTCGGCGTGATCTTCGCGAACCAGGCATGTAGATCGTGATGATAGACATTGTTGAAGTAATTCGCGACATCGAAAGCGATAAATTCCTCGGCGCCAATATGGGCGCTGAACACCTGGGTCCGGAACGCAGCGTAACTCTCCGACGCGGAAAGCGGGACGCCCTCCTTGAAGCGATATCCGAAATGCCGACGGCGGTCAGGGACATGCGGCTTGCGAAATCGGTCCCGGTTGCGGTGCACGAGCTCATACAGATAATATTCGGCGACGACGTCGAGCTTGATTGTCCGCCGGAGATGGAACTTGTCCTTGTTCGCGTGAACCCTCCGTTGCGGCAGGAACGAGCGCTCGGAGGACTGGGCCAAGTCCGCTGCGAAGGCGGAAATTTGCTCCGCGCCGCGTTCAACCAGAACCTTATTCGTATTGAGCGGAAAAAGCGTGCTGGGAAGGTCGTCCAGATAGAACGCCTTCGCGGACAATGCGGCTTTTTTCTTGGTTAGCGGCGCCATGGTCTATCATCGCAATAAAAGTTCGCGTCCTGCAATGGAATTATCCAAAACGCCATCATCGTCAGCGTCGGTTCCACATATTCAGCTTGGAATACTCAGGGCGATGGCGGCTTACCTTGAACGATCGCTCGAAAGCCGCCATTTCGCTATCCACTCGCCAATGCGCTTTGAGCCCCGGCCCTCCCGCATGAACGAATGGCTGGTTATGGCGAGCGCCGCCCGAAAGCGGCCAGGCCGCTTTCCTGAAGAGTTTCGGGCGCCGGCAGGCGTACGAAAGTCTGGGAGGCCCGAACCCGCGGGCCTCGAGCGGTGACCTATGGGGATTTCGGATTTTGGCAGGTTGGAGTGGTTGCTGACCTGACGGATTTGTTGTCGTCCGTCCCCGCGGGCCGACCCGATGCGGGAGCTGATAATGGGCTTTCAGGTATAGGTCGACGATCCGCGCCGGGCGCAGCGACGCCTCTGATATCGCTACGCGCGAGCTCGTCTGTTCCCCGACGCGGTCGCGATGCGGGGTCTATCGATAACGGGCCGTGCC
>NZ_RCZC01000024.1 GCF_006439055.1 Sphingomonas glacialis | reverse complement strand
AACTGGATGGAGAATATCCAGCCGTGGTGTGTGTCGCGGCAGCTTTGGTGGGGGCATCGGATCCCGGCGTGGTTCGCCGAGGATGGCTCGATCTATGTCGCGCTGACCGAGGCCGAAGCACAGGCGCAGGCCGGGGAGGGCGTAGCGCTGCGCCAGGATAGCGATGTGCTCGACACCTGGTTCTCCTCTGCGCTGTGGCCGTTCGCGACGATGGGCTGGCCCGACTCTTCTTCTCCCCTCCCGCTTGCGGGAGGGGCTGGGGGTGGGCTCCCGACCTCCACGAGCGGTTCGCCTGCAATAGAGCGCGCGCCCACCCCCAGCCCCTCCCGCGAGCGGGAGGGGAGGGATACGCTGCACGGCCGCTATCCCAACGACGTCCTCATTTCCGGCTTCGACATCCTGTTCTTCTGGGACGCCCGCATGATGATGCAGGGCATCCACTTCATGGGCGATGTGCCGTTCAAGAAGCTCTACCTCCACGGTCTGGTCCGCGCTGCCGATGGCGCGAAGATGTCCAAGTCGAAGGGCAATGTCGTCAACCCCCTCGGGCTGATCGACCAGTACGGCGCCGATGCGTTGCGCTTCTTCATGGCGGCGATGGAGAGCCAGGGCCGCGACATCAAGATGGAT
>NZ_RCZC01000023.1 GCF_006439055.1 Sphingomonas glacialis | reverse complement strand
ATGTGATTTCTTCAGTTTCCGGTCGTTGAGCGAGCGAAGCGAGTCGAAACGCCCGCACTAGATGTCGAGGAAGCGGACGTCCTTGGCGTTGCGCTGGATGAAGCTGCGTCGGGACTCGACGTCTTCACCCATCAGCACGCTGAAGATCTCATCGGCCGCCGCGGCATCCTCGATGGTCACCTGACGCAGCGTGCGCGTCGAGTGATCCATCGTGGTCTCCCACAGCTCCTTGGCGTTCATCTCTCCGAGACCCTTGTAACGCTGGATGCCGGCGTCCTTCGGGATGCGCTTGCCGTTGTCGAGCCCGTGCTTGAGCAGGGCGTCGCGCTCTGTGTCGCTGAACACGTACTCGTGAGCGGAGTTCGACCACTTCAGGCGATACAGCGGCGGCATCGCCAGGTAGACGAAGCCAGCCTCGATGAGACCGCGCATGTAGCGGAACAGTAGCGTGAGCAGCAGCGTCGTGATGTGCTGGCCGTCGACGTCGGCATCCGCCATGAGGACGATCTTGTGATACCGAGCCTTCTCGATGTCGAAGTCCTCGCCGATGCCGGTGCCGAAGGCCTGGATCATCGCCTGGACCTCGCGGTTGCCGAGCGCCTTGTCGAGGCGCGCGCGCTCGACGTTCAGGATCTTGCCGCGCAGCGCCAGGATCGCCTGGGTGTGCGGATCG
>NZ_RCZC01000022.1 GCF_006439055.1 Sphingomonas glacialis | reverse complement strand
GACGCGGCGCACCGCCTCGTCGGGGCGATCAGCATCGACGACGTTCTGGACTACCTGCTCCCGGACGACTGGCGATCGCATGACGACGACGAGACCGCGCCGGCCGCCAAGGAGGTCCGCTGATGGCTCGCTCGCCCCGCCTCGACGCTCCTCTCGGCCGCGGCGCCACCCGCGCTCGACCGACCTCCCGTGACCGCTTCGGCCGGTTCACCGAGTGGGTCGCTCGAGCGATGGGAACGCCCGCGTTCCTGCTCATGCTCACGTTGTTCTGCGTGGCCTGGATCCTCTGGAACACTCTGACGCCCGATCACCTGCGATTCGACGACGCCGCCCTCGGGTTCACCGCGCTCACGCTCATGCTCTCGTTGCAGGCATCGTATGCCGCGCCTCTGATCCTGCTCGCGCAGAACCGACAGGACGACCGCGACCGTGTGCAGATCGAGCAGGACCGACAGCGCGCCGAACGCAACCTCGCCGACACCGAGTACCTCGCCCGTGAGATCGTCGCCCTCCGGATGGCGCTCGAGGAGCGCAACACGCAGCTCGTCACGCGCGACGTGCTGAGGAACGAACTGAAAGCGCTGCTCGCCGAGCTCGGCGAGCACGACGACGACAAGCCTGCCGGCGGCGCCGCGTCATGACGGCGGTAGACAGCGTCCGTGCCGCCGTGGCCGC
>NZ_RCZC01000021.1 GCF_006439055.1 Sphingomonas glacialis | reverse complement strand
CCGATCCGTCGATCATGCTGCTCGACGAGCCCTTCGCGGGCATCGATCCGCTGTCGATCGCCGACATTCGCGATCTGATCTGCGAGCTCAAGAATCGCGGGATCGGCGTGCTGATCACCGATCACAACGTGCGCGAGACGCTCGAGATCGTCGACCGCGCGTACATCATCTATGACGGCCGCGTGCTGTTCACCGGCTCGCCCGCCGAACTGGTGGCGGATGCGAACGTGCGGCGGCTGTATCTCGGCGAGGGCTTCTCGCTCTGATCATGCTGGACGCCACCCGCCTCGTCGCCCCGGCGCAGGCCGGGGCCGCTGGGTTGTCTGGCGGAGTGGGCGCGCCAAACGCAACGGCCCCAGCCTGCGCCGGGGCGACGTATTGGTGAGTCTCGCCCCGCGCCTAGACCTGCGCCAGTCGCAATCGCTGGTGATGACGCCGCAGCTCCAGCAGGCGATTCGCCTGCTCGCGCTGTCGAACCTCGAGGTCGAGGGCTTCCTCGCCGAGGAGATCGAGCGCAACCCGCTGCTCGAGGCGAGCGCGCCCGAGGACGACGGCCCGACGCAGGAACGCGAGGCCGAAACGCCGATCCGCGACGAACCCGCCACCGCCGACGAACTGCTGCTGGGCGGCGGCGATTCGGGCGAGGCGTCGCTCGACGTCGATTTCACCGCCGAGAGCTTCCACCA
>NZ_RCZC01000020.1 GCF_006439055.1 Sphingomonas glacialis | reverse complement strand
TCTTCATTCTCGCCGCGATCTCCGGAGCCTCCGCCGTCATCGTCGGCGTCACGGCGCGCACGGTGAGTATGGCGGTTGGTTCGGTCGAGTCGATCCGCAACGCACTCAAACTTCCGGCGGCGCGTTCGAAGGTCACCATCCCTGAGGGAGCCGAACTCGACATCAAGGGGCTGAGCAAGCTGTTCACCCCGAACAAGGACTTCTACCGCGTCGACACGGCGCTCACCGTTCCCACCGTCGATCCGGAGACCTGGCGTCTCGTGATCGACGGCATGGTCGATCAGCGCGTGGAGATGAGCTTCCAGGACCTCCTCGACATGGGACTCGACGAGTACGCGATCACCCTCACCTGCGTCTCGAACGAGGTCGGCGGGGAACTCGTGGGCAATGCGATGTGGCTCGGCGTGCCGTTGCGCGACGTGCTGAAGAAGGCCGGCGTGAAGTCCGGCGCCGACATGGTGCTCTCGCGCAGCGTCGACGGTTACACCGCGAGTACGCCGCTCTCTGCACTGACGGATGACAACCTCGACGCGATCCTTGCGGTCGCCATGAACGGCGAGCCTCTGCCGGCCGAGCACGGCTTCCCGGTGCGAATGGTCGTGCCGGGCCTGTACGGCTACGTGTCGGCCACCAAGTGGCTGACCGAGCTCAAGGTGACGACCTTCGCCGACGACGAGGCCTATTGGACGCCGCGTGGTTAC
>NZ_RCZC01000002.1 GCF_006439055.1 Sphingomonas glacialis | reverse complement strand
TCGCCCCGCGCCTAGACCTGCGCCAGTCGCAATCGCTGGTGATGACGCCGCAGCTCCAGCAGGCGATTCGCCTGCTCGCGCTGTCGAACCTCGAGGTCGAGGGCTTCCTCGCCGAGGAGATCGAGCGCAACCCGCTGCTCGAGGCGAGCGCGCCCGAGGACGACGGCCCGACGCAGGAACGCGAGGCCGAAACGCCGATCCGCGACGAACCCGCCACCGCCGACGAACTGCTGCTGGGCGGCGGCGATTCGGGCGAGGCGTCGCTCGACGTCGATTTCACCGCCGAGAGCTTCCACCATGACGGCCCCGCCGATCAGGCGGGCGGCGCGGGGATGGACGGATCGCTCGGCCTCAATGGAGCGAGCAGCGGCGGCGGGTTAGGCGAGGACGGCCCCGATTTCGACGGTTTCGCCGATACCGGGCTCAGCCTGTCGGACCATCTGCTTGCGCAGGCCGGCACCGCGGTCGATGGCGCGGACCTGTTCATCGCCGCGCATCTGATCGATCAGATCGACGAATGCGGCTATCTCACCGCGTCGCTGCTCGACATCGCGACGCGGCTCGGCGTGCCACTCGTCCGCGTCGAGCAGGTGCTCGGCATCATCCAGACCTTCGAGCCGACCGGCGTCGGCGCGCGCGATCTTGCCGAATGCCTCGCGCTCCAGGCGAAGGAGGCCGATCGCTACGATCCCTGCATGGCGCGGCTGATCGACAATCTCGATCTCGTCGCGCGCGGCGATCTCGCGCGGTTGCGGCGGCTGTGCAATGTCGATGACGAGGATCTCGCCGACATGATCCGCGAACTCCGCGGCTACGATCCCAAGCCCGGCTGCCGCTTCGGCGGCGAGCCGACCCAGGCAGTGGTGCCCGATCTGTTCGTCGCCAAGCGCAAGGACGGCTGGGGCATCGAGATCAACGCCGCGACTCTCCCGCGCGTGCTGGTCAACCGCAGCTATTACACCGAACTGTCGAGCGCGCGCGGCGACAAGGCGTCGAAGGCGTGGCTCGGCGACATGCTCGCCAGCGCCAATTGGCTGGTCAAGGCGCTCGACCAGCGCCAGCGCACGATCATCAAGGTCGCCGCCGAGATCGTGAAGCAGCAGGAAGGCTTCTTCCTCAATGGCGTCGCGCATCTCAAACCGATGACGCTGCGTCAGGTCGCCGATGCGATCGAGATGCACGAATCGACGGTGTCGCGCGTCACCAGCAACAAATATCTGTCGTGTGCGCGCGGGCTCTACGAGCTCAAATATTTCTTCACCTCGGCGATCCAGTCGTCCGAGGGGGGCGATGCGGTGTCGGCGCAAGCGGTGAAATCGGCGATCAAGGCGCTGATCGGGGCCGAGGGCGACAAGATCCTGTCGGACGACACGCTGGTCGAATTGCTCAATGCCAAGGGCTTCGACATCGCGCGGCGCACGGTCGCGAAATATCGCGAGGCGCTCGGGATCGGATCGTCGGTGCAGCGCCGGCGGGCGCGGGCGCTTGAGGGCGCGTAAAGGGGACGCCTGATTGGAGCGCGAGCCGGCCCGACCGAGGTCAGGCCGGCGGCAAGCTCAGCGTGCGGTCAGCGCAACGTCGCGCGCGAGCGCGCGCTTGGCGACCTGGTGCGACCAGACGGCATCGCCGGTCGGCGTTTCGAGCATCGCATTGTCGAGCGTGAGCGCGCGACGCAGCGCGGTATTGGCATCGGCGGCGCGGCCTGCGCGCTGATAGGCGGCGGCGAGTTCGATCGCGACACCGCCATCGCGCGGCGAAATCTGCGAGACGGTTTCGAGCGTGCGCACGGCTGCGGCGGGATCGCGCGACGGAGCGGCTGCGGCCGGAGCGACGGCCGCGCCTGCGACAAGGATGGCGATAGCGAATTTCAGGGTCATGATGAGTCTCCTATTTGGTCTGTTACAGAATGATGACACATTTGCTGCATATCTGTGAAGCTATAATTTCACTTACGTGAAGATGCGGAATCTACGCGGGTGGAGGCGATGTTTTCGATCGGCTTGATCGAAGTTCGCCGTGGCGCGTTGGGGGTGCGGCTCGTTCGGAGCCGTGAAGGAATCGAGAATGCGTAAGGCAATCATGGCGGCGCTCGCCGCGACGTTGACGGTGAGCGCGGCGCTGCCGGCGACCGCCCAGGTCAACCTCCGCCAGCGGAATCAGGAACGTCGGATCGACGCGGGCGATCGCTCGGGCAAGCTGACGCGCGTGGAAAGCGCACGGTTGAAGGCGCAGCAGCGCTCGATCGAGCGGCTTGAGGCCCGCCAGCGCGCCCGCCACGGCGGACGCCTGACATCGGCCGACAAGCGCATGATCCACGATCGCCAGGCCCAGGCAGACCGCGCGATCACGCACCAGAAGCATGACAGCCAGCGCGGGCGGAACCACCTCAAGCTGTAAAGCGCGCGGTGGCGCCGCCGGCTATTTTGCCGGCGGTGCCGCCTTCGGCGTTCCCGCCTCGCCGATCAGCGCACCGAGCGCGTTGGAATCGGCGAACTTGCCCAGTTGCTGCAGTTCCTTCTGCACCAGCGGGTCGCTCATCAGGCCGCGCATCGCGACGCTGCCTAGCGTTCCGAAGCTCGCCTCGATCGTCGATGCGCCATCATATTTGATCGCTTCGAGCGCCTGCGGGCGGCAGTCTACCGTCAGCACCCGATTGAAATACACCCCGGTCCGCCGGTTGAAATCCTCGCGTTGCGCAGGGGTTATCGACGACAAGGCCTTGACCGCGGGCCCCGCCGATATCGCCGAGAAGACCCATTGTACGAGGAGCGTCTGGTCAGCCTGCGAGCTGTGATCGACCAGGCATTGCGACAGGGCGTCGCCGAAGCTGCTGGCATGGGCCATCGTCGGCGCGACGGCGGCGAGAAGTGCGCCCGCCAAACAAGCCTGCATCGATCGCGTCACCATGCTGCTTTCCCCCAAAACCCAAGCGATATCTATGCTTGCGGAGAAAGAGCGTCCAGCGCGATCGGCTCAGTCGTCCTCATCCTCATAGCCCGACAGCGCGAGCGCGCGTGCCTTGATCTGGCGGGTCTGGCACCAATGGACGAGCGCATCCTCGCGCCCATGCGTCACCCACACTTCCTTGGGCGCGATCTCGGTCAGCGTGTCGGTCAGTTCGTCCCAATCGGCGTGGTCGCTGAGGATCAGCGGCAGCTCGACCCCGCGCTGCACCGCGCGCTGCCGCACGCGCATCCACCCGGACGCCATCGCGGTGATCGGATCGGGCAGGCGCCGCGACCAGCGATCGGCCATCGCGCCGGGCGGCGCGATCACGACATGCCCCATCATCTCGGCCTTGGCGGCGACCGTCGCGGGGCGGAGGTCGCCGAGCTCGACGCCGTGCGCCTGATACAGCGCGCACAATTTCTCGAGCGCACCGTGGATGTAGATCGGCGCGTCATGCCCGCGCGCGCGCAGCTCGGCGATGACGCGCTGCGCCTTGCCGAGCGCGTACGCGCCAACCAGCACGCAGCGCGTCGGATTGGCGTGGAGCGCGGCGGTCAATTTGTCGATCTCGTCGCCGGTCTCGGGGTGGCGGAACACCGGCAATCCAAACGTCGCCTCGGTGATGAACACGTCGCATTTGACCGGCTCGAACGCTGCGCAGGTCGGGTCAGCGCGGCGCTTGTAATCGCCCGACACGACGACGCGCTCGCCGCGATATTCGAGCAGGATCTGCGCCGAGCCGAGCACGTGGCCGGCGGGAACGAAGGTGGCTCGCACGTCGCCGAAGGTGTGGCTGTCGCCGTACGCGACAGCGTTCCCGGGCTGCGGGCCGTAGCGCGCGTCCATGATCGCGAGCGTCTCAGGCGTCGCCCACACCGCATCGTGCCCGCCGCGCGCGTGGTCGGCATGACCGTGCGTGACGAGCGCTACAGGGGAGGGGCGCGACGGGTCGATCCACACGTCGGCGGGCTTCACGTAAATTCCGTGCGGGTGCGGATCGATCCAGTCGCCGAGCTTTGCCATCAAGGCTATATGGGTGGGACGCGTTTGAGTTCCAAATCTCCCTCTCCCATCGGGAGAGGGAAGGGGCCCGCTCGGCGTAGCCGAGTGGGAAGGGTGAGGGCAGTTACGACGCTCTGCCCTCACCCTTCCGTCGCTTCGCTCCTCCCTCCCTCTCCCACAGGGAGAGGGACTTGGGCGCGCACGGACGGCGGAAACGCCTTGGATTGGCCCCATTGCTGTAGGATCGATGCGGTATGACCAGCTCACCCTTCGCCCGTGCAACCCGCCATCGCAGCAGGATCCCCGCCCTCGCCCTGATCGCGCTGGCGACGGCCGCGCCAAGCACCGCCGCCCACGCCGACGCGTTGCAAACCCGGATCGTCGCCACAGCCCGCGCCACGCCGACCGCGCGCCATGCCTTTCGCCGCACGCTGGCGTTCGAGCGGACCGGCGCCCCGCGCACGACCTATGTCGAGCAGTTCGATCCCAGCCGCTCGCCCGCAGAGCGCTGGTCGCTGATGAGCATCGACGGCCGCGCGCCGACGCCCAAGGAAATCGAGAAGTCGCGCAAAACCAATCACGGGCCGATTCCGTCCTACGCTAAACTCGCGGACTGGTTCGGCGGCCCCGCGACGCGGAGCGAAACGGGCGGCGGCGTGCTGTATCGTTTTGCGCGGCTGCCGGCGGGCACCTTTAAGATCGGGTCGCACGATGCGTCCGCCGATACGCAGGTCGAGGCGATGGTCAACACCAGCGGCGCGGTGCCGTTCGTCGAGCATGTGCGGATGACGTCAAACAAGAGCTTCAGCGTCATGCTGGTCGCCTCGCTACGCAGCATCACGGTCGACCAGCGCTATCGGCTGCTCGGCGACGGAATCGCGGTGCCGTCGGATGCGACCAGCGCGCTGACGGGCGCGATGATGGGCAAGGCCGGGACGATGCGCACCACCACGAGCTACACCGAGTTTCGCGCAATTCCGTGATCGCGCGCGCGGGGCTGGTCATTGGCGCGCCGCGCACCCCATATCGGGGCGTGAGCGTATTCGACCTTCCCGCCCCGATCACCGACTGGTTCGCTGCCAAGGGCTGGGCTCCGCGTGCGCACCAGCTCGCGATGCTCGACGTCGCGCGCGCCGGGCATCACGGCCTGCTCGTCGCGAGCACCGGCGCGGGCAAGACGCTCGCGGGATTCCTCCCGACGCTGACCGAATTGATCGAAAGCCCCACGCAGGGGCTCCACACGCTCTACGTCTCGCCGCTGAAGGCGCTCGCAGTCGACGTCCAGCGCAACCTGCTCACCCCGATTGCCGAGATGGGCCTCGACATCCGCGTCGAGACGCGCACCGGCGACACCCCGTCGGACCGCAAGGCGCGCCAGCGGATCAAGCCGCCGCAGATCCTGCTGACCACCCCGGAATCGCTTAGCCTGCTGCTCAGCTACCCCGACAGCGGGCTGATCTTCGAGAACCTCAGGACGATCGTCGTCGACGAAGTCCACGCCTTCGCCACCGGCAAGCGCGGCGACCTGCTGTCGCTGTGCATGGGCCGCCTGCAACGCCTCGCGCCCGATCTGCGCCGCGTCGCGCTGTCGGCGACGGTGGCCGATGCCGACGGCTATCGTGCCTGGCTCGCGCCCGATGGCGATATCGATACGGTCGATCTGGTGCAGGGCGAACCCGGCGTCCCCGCCAATATCGCGATTCTGCTGCCCGAGGGGCGTGTGCCTTGGTCGGGCCATTCGGGCCGCTACGCCGCCGAGCAGGTGATGGCCGAGATCGAGACGCACAAGACCTCGATCGTCTTCTGCAACACGCGCAGCCTCGCCGAGCTGATCTTCCAGGATCTGTGGAAGGTCAACGCAATGAGCCTGCCGATCGGCATCCACCACGGCTCGCTGTCGCTGGAAGCGCGGCGTAAAGTCGAAGGCGCGATGGCGGATGGCAAGTTGCGCGGCCTTGTCGCCACCGCCAGCCTCGATCTCGGGGTCGATTGGGGCGATGTCGATTGCGTCATCCAGATGGGCGCGCCGAAAGGATCGTCGCGATTGCTGCAGCGGATCGGGCGCAGCAATCACCGCATGGACGAGGCATCGGAGGCGGTGCTCGTCCCCGGCAACCGCTTCGAATATCTCGAAGCCCGCGCCGCGCTCGACGCGGTTGATGCGGGCGAGCTCGACCCCGATATCTTCCGCATGGGTGGGCTCGACGTCCTCGCGCAGCATATCATGGCGTGCGCCTGCGCCGCGCCGTTCCGCGAGGACGAGATGTTCAGCGAAATCCGCTCGGCGCTGCCCTATTCGGCGCTCACCGACGAGACCTTCAGCCGCGTGCTCGGCTTCATCCGCGACGGCGGCTATGCGTTGCAGGCCTATGACAAGTTCAAGCGGCTGACGCAGGATGCCGACGGCCTGTGGCGCGTCAGCCACCCCAAATTTGTTGCGCAGCATAGATTGAACGCAGGGATCATCGTCGAGGCGACGATGCTCACCGTCCGCTTCAAGAACGGCCGGAGCCTAGGCAAGGTCGAGGAGGGGTTCGCGGCAACGCTCAGCCCCGGCGACACCTTCTTCTTCGCCGGCATGAGCCTCGAGGTGATGGGCATGGACACCGAGGATCTGCTCGTCCGTGCCACCGCCCGCCCGGCGCGGATCCCGACCTATGGCGGCGCGCGGATGGCGATGTCGACCAACCTCGCACAGCGCGTCCGCGGTTTCCTCGCCGACCCTTCCGAATGGCCGCGCTTCCCCGACGACGTGCGCGAATGGCTCGAAATGCAGCAGCGCCGCTCGACGCTCCCCGCGCCCGGCCAGTTGCTCGTCGAGACCTTCCCGCGCGAGGGGCGGCATTACATGGTCGCCTACAGCTTCGAGGGCTGGAACGCGCATCAGTCGCTCGGCATGCTCGTCACGCGGCGGATGGAGACGCTCGGGCTCAAACCGATGGGCTTCGTCTCGAACGACTATGCGCTGGCGTGCTACGGGCTCGAGCCGATCACCGACCCGCAATCGCTCTTCTCGGCCGACATCCTCGAGGACGAATTCGTCGACTGGGTACAGAGTTCGGCGCTTCTGAAACGCGCCTTCCGCGAAGTCGCGGTGATCGGCGGCCTCGTCGAGCGCCAGCACCCCGGCAAGCGCAAGACCGGCAAGCAGGTCACCTTCTCGACCGACCTGATCTACGACGTGCTGCGCAAATACGAGCCCGGCCATCTCCTGCTCGAAGCCGCCTGGGCCGACGCCCGCGCGCGGATGACCGATGTCGGGCGCCTCGCCGATCTGCTCGACCGCGCCGCCGACACGATGCTCCACGTCGATCTCGAGCGCGTCTCGCCACTCGCGGTGCCCGTCCTCACGCTGATCGGGCGCGAGAAGATCGCCACCGGCCTCGCCGACGACGCGCTGCTGATCGAGGCCGAAGCGCTCGCCGCCGAGGCGATGCGCCCCGACTGAGCCGATTCGTCACCCGGGCCCTGTGCCGGGGCCCACCGTGCCGCGAGCGATGCGGAGGATCGTGCGCGCATCCCGGTGGACCCCGGACAAGCCCGGGGTAACAGGTCTCCCGACGAGCGCCATCTTGCCTACCGTCATCCCAGCGAAAGCTGGGATCTCCCCGCAACGGGCACCGCGCCAGCGTCGCGAGACCCCAGCTTTCGCTGGGGTGACGCTGTGGGTAGCGCGGTGGGTGACGCGCTGGGTCTCGCAGTGGGTAACGGAGCGGGTGGTGCCGGTCTGGCGCTCGCTCCCCCGCTTGTGAAGCGCCCGAAACGGGCGTAGTTTGCGGGCATGTTTCCGGCGCTGCTTCTAGCTGTTCCGCTCGCCGCATTGCTGGCCACGCCCCAACCCGTGCTGCAGCCTCCGCCCGATCCTGCTGCGCAGCATGAGCCGCAGCAAACCCCCGCCGACCAGCTCGCGTTCGTCACCGACGGCCTACGCATGACGGTCCCCGTGACGATCGGCCCCGCAGGCCCGTACCGCTTCGTCGTCGACACCGGATCCGAACGCACCGTCATCGCGCGCGAGCTCGCGACGACGCTCGGCCTCGCCCCCGGGCGCAGCGTCCACGTCACCGCGATGGCGGGATCGGCGCAGTTCGCGACCGTCGTCATCCCCGATCTGCGGATCGGTTCGCCGATCGGCGGCGCGCGGCTGACGGGCACGCAGATCGAGGCGCCGGCCTTTGTCGAGCGGCATCTCGGCGCGTCCGGGCTGGTCGGGATCGACACGCTGCAGGGCCATGCCGTGACGATCGACTTCGCCGGCGCGACGATGACGGTCACGCCTTCGACCAAACGCACGCGCAAGGAGCATTTCGGCCGCGACGACATCGTCATCCGCGCGCGCAATTTGTTCGGCCAGCTCGTCGTCACCGATGCGACCTATCACGGCCACAAGGTGCGCGTCGTGATTGACACCGGCGCCGATACCAGCATGGGCAATGTCGCGCTGCGCCAGCTCGTCGCCGCCGATGCGGTCGCCTTGCCCGCGATCACGCTGACCAGCGTCACCGGCGCGGTGCTGCGCGCGGATTATGCCGAGCTCGATAAGGTTCAGATCGGCGATGTCGGGCTCGCGCATCTGCCCGTCGCCTTTTCGGATGCAGCGCCGTTCGCGCGGCTCGGCTTGCGCGGCCGTCCGGCCTTGCTGCTCGGGATGGATGCGCTGCGGCTGTTCGGCCGCGTGCGGATCGACTTCGCCAACCGCGAACTCCGCCTCGCCCAGCCGAAGGCGGAGCGGTAGCTCTTAAGCCCCTCCCCTTCAGGGGGGGGGGGAAGGGGGGTGGGGGACGCCTCGCAGAGATCGGCGCTCGCGACTTCCCCACCCCAACCCAGCGTCAGGTCGGTCAGGCCCCCGGCCTGACCTGAACCGCGAGGCGCGCGGTTTACCTGACGCTCCTGAAGGGGAGGGGCTTTTAGTCGCCCGTTGCGTTCCCCCGCGACCGCGCTAGCCTCGCGTCCAAACACAGGGGGCTGTCCATGTTCGCACGCATCACCAAGATCCTCGCCACGACCTTGCTCGCCACCACCGCGCTCGCCAGCGCCGCCACCGCGCAGGACCGCCCCGACCAGAAGGCCTATCTCGGCCTCTACAAGGAGCTGGTCGAAACCAACACCACGCTGTCCTCGGGAAGCTGCACCACCGCCGCCGCGCAGATCGGCGCGCGATTGAAGGCGGCGGGCTTCGCCGATTCCGACCTCACCTATTTCAGCGTCCCCGATCATCCCAAGGAAGGCGGCCTCGTCGCGATCCTCAAAGGGAGCGATGCCAAGGCCAAGCCGATGCTGCTCCTCGCCCATCTCGACGTGGTCGAGGCCAAGCGCGAGGACTGGACGCGCGATCCGTTCAAGCTGATCGAGGAAGACGGCTATTATTACGCCCGCGGCAGCACCGACGACAAGGCGATGGCCGCGATCTGGGCCGACAGCCTGATCCGCTTCAAGACCGAGAAGTACCGTCCCAAGCGCACGATCAAGCTCGCGCTCACCTGCGGCGAGGAGACCACCTTCGCCTTCAACGGCGCGCAGTGGCTCGCGCAGAACAAGCCCGACCTCATCGCCGCCGAATTCGGCCTCAACGAAGGCGGCGGCGGCCAGATGACCGATGACGGAAAGCGCCTCGCGATGTTCATGCAAGTCGGCGAGAAGGCCGCGCAGAACTTCACGCTCACCGCCACCAACCCCGGCGGCCACAGCTCGCAGCCCGTCCCCGACAATGCGATCTACCAGCTCGCCGACGCGATCGAGGCGATCCGCGCTTACGAATTCCCGATCAAATTCACCGACACGACGCGCGCCTTCTTCACGGGCGCCGCCCCCGCGCAGCCGCCTGCGATGCGCGACGCGATGCTCAAGCTCGTCGCCAACCCCGCCGACGCCGCGGCCGACAAGATCGTCAGCACCGACAAGACCTTCCACTCGACGCTGCGCACCACCTGCGTCGCGACGCTGCTCAGCGCCGGCCATGCCGAGAACGCGCTCCCGCAGCGCGCCACCGCCAACATCAACTGCCGCATCTTCCCGGGCGAGACCGTCGAGGGCACGCTCGCCAAGCTCCAGCAGCTCGCCGGCGCCGCGGTGAAGGTCAGCGCCAACGCGCCGATCCGCCCCGTCGCGGTCCCGCCCACGCTCGACCCCAAGGTGATGCGCCCGGCGCAAGCCGTTGCCGCCAAGCACTTCCCCGGCCTGACGATCCTGCCCTTGATGTCGACCGGCGCGACCGACGGCATTTTCTTCGAGGGCATCGGCATCCCGGTCTATGGCGTGCCGGGGATCTTCATGACCGGCGACTTCAACCGCGCGCATGGGCTGAACGAGCGGATCAACGTGAAGTCGTTATATGACGGGCGGGATTATCTGTTCGATCTGGTCAAGGCCTACGCGGGGTAGGGGGCGTTCCGCTCCCCGCCCCAACCGTCACCCCGGGCCCGTCCCGGGGTCCACCGCACCGCGTGTGCTGACCCGCAAGGCGCGCATCACGGTGGACCCCGGCACGAGGCCGGGGTGACGGCTTGGGGGCAACCTGGCCACTGATCCTCGCCTTGCCTCGTGTTGCGCGCGCGGCGCGCTTCGTCCCGAACCTGATCCCGATCAGCCTGAAAAACAAAAGCTTACGCCCCCCATTCCGCACCCTGACGCGTTGGGCCGCTTGAAGACTCTTCCGCACCCCCCGGCGGAAGCATCCAACAATCGGAGACGAAACATGCGCGCATTGGTATGGCACGGCAAAGGCGACGTCCGCGTCGACACCGTCAAGGACCCCGAAATCCAGCATCCGCGCGATGCGATCATCAAGGTGACGGCCTGCGCGATCTGCGGCTCGGACCTCCATCTGCTCGACGGCTATCAGCCGACGATGCAGGCCGGCGACATCCTCGGCCACGAGAACATGGGCGAAGTCGTCGCCTTGGGCTCGGAAGTCACCAACCTCAAGATCGGCGACCGCGTCGTCGTCCCCTTCACGATCAGCTGCGGCGATTGCTTCTTCTGCCGCAAGGGCCTGTTCTCGGCGTGCGAGCGCACCAACCCCAATGCCGAAATGGCGATCAAGGCGATGGGCCATTCGCCCGCCGGCCTGTTCGGCTTCAGCCACATGCTGGGCGGCTATTGCGGCGGCCAGGCCGAATATCTGCGCGTGCCGATGGCCGATATCGGCCCGATCAAGGTGCCGGACAGCGTCACCGACGAACAAGCCCTGTTCCTCTCCGACATCTTCCCGACCGGCTATATGGCCGCCGAGAATGCGCAGATCGAACCCGGCGACACGGTCGCGATCTGGGGCTGCGGCCCGGTCGGCCAGTTCGCGATCCGCTCGGCGCTGATACTGGGTGCCGGCCGCGTCATCGCGATCGACGAAGTCCCCGAGCGGCTGCTGATGGCGCAAGCCGGCGGCGCCGAGACGATCGATTTCAGCGAGACCGAGAACGTCTATGACGAGCTGCAATTCCGCACCAAGGGCCGCGGCCCCGACAGCTGCATCGACGCGGTCGGCGCCGAGGCATCGGGCCATGGCAGCTTCGATGCGGTGCTCGACAAGACCAAGGCGGCGGTCGGCCTCGCCACCGATCGCATCCACGTGCTGCGCGAGGCGATCATGAGCTGCCGGATGGGCGGCACGGTGTCGATCCCCGGCGTCTATGTCGGGATGGGCGACAAGGTCCCGCTCGGCGCGATGATGAACAAGGGGCTGACGATCAAGACCGGCCAGACCCACGTCCAGGCCTATACCGCACCGCTGCTCGCGCGGATCGAGGCCGGTGACATCGACCCGAGCTTCGTCGTGACGCACCCGGCGAGCCTCGAGGATGCGCCCGAGATGTACAAGAAGTTCCGCGACAAGGAGGACGGGGTGATCAAGGTGGTGTTGCGACCGTAAGGCGCGCTGCGACCCATTACGCTGCCAACCGCCCCTCGTCGGCTATGCCGGCGGGGGGCGTCTTGTAGATGCAGATCGCGCCGCGATGGGGATGACCGGAGCACGGCTCCGCCGAAATCAAACCGTAACCTGCTCCCCCAACTCCAGCACCTTCCCCGGCGGGATGCGCAAAAAGTCGGTCGGGTCGCTCGCATTCCTTTGCAGGAACATGAAGATCCGGTCCTGCCACAGCGGCATGCCCTGGTCGGCGGCGGGCTTGATCGTGTTGCGGCCGATGAAATAGCTCGTCTTGGCGGGGTTGAGCGACTTCTTGTGGCTCACCGCCTCCAGCCCCAGGTCGCGCGGCACGTCGGGCGATTCCATGAAGCCATAGGTCAGCACGATGATCGTGAAATTGGCGTCGACCGGGCGGATCTCGGCGCGCTCGTCCTGCTCGACCGAGGGGCGGTCGGCGGTGCGGATGCTGCAGATCAGGTTCTTCTCGTGGAGCACCTTGTTATGCTTGAGATTGTGCAGCAGCGCGCCCGGTGCGCTGTCGGGGTTGGCGGTGAGGAACACCGCGGTCCCCTCGACGCGCTCGGGCGGGCGCTTGGCGAGTGCTGCCGCCAGGTCGGCGAGCGGGACGCTCTGGCGCAGCTCGAACGCGCGGACGATCCCGCGCCCGCGGTTCCAGGTGTAGATGATCAGGCCAATCACAGCGGCGACGACCAGCGGCACCCAGCCACCCTCGATCACGCGCAGGATGTTCGCGCCGAAGAAGATCAGGTCGAGCGTCAGGAACGGCAGGATGACGGCGAGCGCGAGCGGGCGCCCCCAGTTCCAGCGATGCCGCACGACGATGTACGCGAGCAGCGTCGTCACCACCATCGTCCCCGTCACCGCGATGCCGTACGCCGCGGCCATTGCCGAGGAGGTGCGGAACTGGATCACCAGCACCAGCACGCCGACCAGCAGCAGCCAGTTGATCGAGGGGAGGTAGATCTGCCCGGCCTGCGTCGCCGAGGTCTGGCGGATCCGCAGGCGGGGGAGGAGCCCAAGCTGGATCGCCTGCTGCGTCAGCGAGTACGCCCCGGTGATCACCGCCTGGCTGGCGATGACGGTGGCCATCATCGCGAGCACGATCAGCCACGGGCGGATCCCCTCGGGCGCCATCAGGAAGAACCAGTCCTGGTTGACGAACGGCTTGCCCGCCGCGGCGGCGGACTCGAGCGCGCTCAGCGCATAGGCGCCTTGCCCGAGATAATTGAGGATCAGGCACGGGAAGACGAGCACGAACCAGCCGATGCGGATCGGCAGGATCCCGAAATGCCCCATGTCGGCGGTCAGCGCCTCGGCGCCGGTAACGGTGAGGAACACCGCGCCGAGCACGAACAGCCCGGTCACGCCGTGCGTCGCGAGGAAGATCGCGCCGTAATGCGGCGAGATCACGCGCAGGATCGAGGGCTCGTCGGTGATGTGCCACAGCCCGAGCGCGCCGATCGCGAGGAACCAGACGATGCAGACCGGGCCGAACAGCGCCGAGACGCTCGCCGTGCCGCGGCTCTGGATGAAGAAGAGCGCGACGAGGATGACGATCGTCACGCCGAGGATCACCGAATCGGTGAACATGCCGTCGAGACCCGGGATCGTCTTCAGCCCCTCGACCGCCGACAGCACCGACAGCGCCGGGGTGATGATCGCATCGCCATAGAAGAGCGACGCGCCCGCCGCGCCGAGCACCAGCGCGATCAGCGAGCGCTTGCCGAGCGCCCGCCTGGCGAGCGCGGTCAGCGCAAGCACGCCGCCTTCGCCCTGATTGTCGGCGCGCATCAGGAAGATGACGTATTTGACCGTGACGACGAGGATCAGCGACCAGATCGCCAGGCTCAGCACGCCGAGGATCTCGCTGGGGTCGAGCCCATCCTTGGCGGTCAGATTGAGCGCCTCGCGAAACGCGTAGAGCGGGCTGGTGCCGATATCGCCGAACACCACGCCGATCGCGCCGATCGTCAGCGCGACGAGCGCGGGGTGGGGTGCGGTTTTTGCAGCAATGCTGTCAGTGGCAGAGGTCATAAGCAGGTGATGGCTCGCCGAGGAGGACGGCGCGCTTTACGCCCGTCACGCCTTTGCGCAAGCGGTTTGACCGGCGTGGGGGTGCGTTGGGCGGGACGGCGTTGCATGGCTGCATCGATTGCGACATAGGCAAGGGCATGGTTCCCTTTTCGTTCGCCCCTCTCAGCTTCGGGGGCCATTCCTTGCTCGCCTTGCGGAGCGGCGCCTTGTTCTGGCCCGAACGCGGCGCGTTGTTGGTGGCCGACCTGCATTTCGAGAAAGCGAGCTGGTTCGCGCGGAGCGGGCAGATGCTGCCGCCGTATGATTCGCTCGCGACGCTCGCCGATCTGAGCGCTTTGGTCGCGGCGCTGAGCCCCCGCGAGATCTGGTGCCTGGGCGACAGTTTTCACGATCCCAAGGGCTGCGAGCGGTTGCCCGCGGCGGCGCAGGCGACGCTGCGCGGGCTGACCGGGGCGGCGCGCTGGACCTGGATCACGGGCAATCACGATGCGGGGGCCGAGGCGGGGCTGGTCGATCATTGCGGCGGCGTGGTGCTCGACGAGGCGGTGGTCGACGGACTGGTCCTGCGCCATGAGGCGAGCGCCCGCGAGACGCGGCCCGAACTGTCGGGGCATTTCCATCCCAAGCTACGCCTGCGCGTGCGCGGCCGCAACGTCTCGCGCATCTGCTTCGTCGCGACACCGACCAAGCTGATCCTGCCCGCCTTCGGCGCGTTGACCGGCGGGCTCGACGTCGATCACCCCGAGATCATCCGCGCGGTCGGGCCGGGAGCGGAGGCGCTGATCCCGGTCGAGGACAAGCTGCTGCGCTTCAAGGTCGCGGCTTAGGGTTTAGGATGAGCCCCTCCCCTTCAGGGGAGGGGTTGGGGTGGGGCTGTAACGGGCGCTAGCTCTCTACGAGGCACGTCCCCACCCCAAACCCAGCAACAGGTCGGTCAGGCCCCCGGCCTGACCTAAACCGCCCGGGGGGCGGTTTACCTGTTGCTCCTAAAGGGGAGGGGCTAAGAAGAAGGATCAGCTCGCCAGCTGCGGGAACCCCGCCCGGAACGCCGCCACCTTGGGCTTGTCGAAGGTCACGATATACGGGTGGTTCGGGTTCCGGTCGAAGAAGCGCTGGTGATAGTCCTCCGCCGGAAAGAACGACCCGCTCTCGATCTTCGTCACGATCGGCTTGGCAAACACATGCGCCTGCCCAAGCTGCGCGATATACGCCGCCGCCACGCCGCGCTGCGCCGGGCTCTGCGGGAAGATCGCCGAGCGATAGCTATAGCCGCTGTCGGGCGTCTGGCGGTTGAGCTGCGTCGGATCGTGCGCGACCGAGAAATAAACGCGCAGCAGCGTCGCATAGCTGACCTTGGCGGGATCATAGACCACGCGGATCGCCTCGGCATGCTGCGTCGTCTCGGTCGAAACCTGGTCGTAGGTCGCAGTCTCGCGCGTGCCGCCGGCGTAGCCCGCGGTGACCTTGCGGACGCCCTTCACATGCTCGAACACCGCTTCCATTCCCCAGAAACAGCCGCCCGCGAAGATAGCGGTCTGCGGGCCGCTCGCGGTGACGTCGGTCTTGGACGCGGGGATCGGCACCGCGCGCTCGGCTTTCGCCGTGCCGCCGCCGAGTGCGAAGACGGCAATTCCGGCGAGGCCGGCAGTGATCAGGACGGGCTTGAACATCGGGACACCTCTGAAAACAGACATGACGGCATTCGCCTCATGCACGCGTCAAGTTACGCTTTGACGGTCCACAAAGATGTCGTGTCGAATCAGTGCCGCTTCAAGCCACGCACGCGGTGCCAGATGTAGAAAACGACCGCGCCGACCAGCACGACCGCGATCACCGCATCCGCGCTGTGGAACGCCGCCTTCATCGCGGGGCTCTTGTTCCACTGATCGCCGAGCTTCATGCCGACCCAGGCAAGCCCGAAGCACCACGGCCACGATCCGAGAAAGGTGTAGATGTGGAACGGCACCAGCGGCATCCGCGCGACGCCCGCCGGGAAGGCGATGAACGAGCGGATCACTGGCAGCAGCCGCCCAATCAGCACCGCCATATTGCCGAAGCGCGCGAAGAAGCGATCGGCGGCGTCGAGCTCGCCGGGACCCACCAGCACATAGCGGCCCCAGCGCTCGGCGAGCGGCCGCCCGCCGCGCTTGCCGATCTCATAGGCGACAATCGACCCGAGATTGCACCCGATTGCGCCGGCGGTGGCGGCGAGGAACAGGTCAAAGCGCCCGGTCGAGACGAGATAGCCGGCGAACGGCATGATGATCTCGGACGGCAGCGGAATGCACGCCGACTCGATCGCCATCAGCAGCGCGATGCCGAGATAGCCGCCGCTCGAAATGACGCCGATGGTGAAGGTGGCGAGAATGCCGAGGATTCGTTCGATCATAGCCGCGTGCTTTGCCGTGGCGTGGGGGCGGGGGCTAGGGGAAAGTGCGGCACGGCTTCTTCTCCCCTCCCTGGAAGGGAGGGGCTGGGGGTGGGTCGGCCTAGGGTGGGTGCCAACCGCGACAACGGGCCGACCCACCCCCAACCCCTCCCTTCCAGGGAGGGGAGGCTCAATCGGTGGCGTTTCGCTTCCAGCGAACGTCGAAAAGCGAGAAGCGCCTTCGACAAGCTTGCGACGAAAGGGCTAAGGACTGCCGTCATGAACGAGTCCGACAAACGCCTCGCCGCGCTGGCTGCCGTCGCCGAGGTCCGCCCCGGCATGATCGTCGGTCTCGGCACCGGCTCGACCGCTGCCTTCGCGATCGCGGCGCTCGGCGAACAGGTCCGCGCTGGCCTGCAGATCCAGACCGTCGCCACCAGCCTCGCCACCGAAGCGAGCGCCCGCGAGGCCGGCATCCCGCTCATCGAGATGCCCGCGCGGATCGACCTCACGATCGATGGCGCCGACGAGATCGACGCCGCGCTCAACGCCATCAAGGGCGCCGGTGGGGCGATGCTGCGCGAGAAGGTCGTCGCCGCGGCGAGCGAGCGGATGATCGTGATCGCCGATGGCTCGAAGCGCGTCGCCGCGATCGGCGCGGCGAAGATCCCGGTCGAGATCCTGCCTTTTGCGCAGGCGTTCGTGGCCGCGCGACTCGCCGAGCTCGGCGGCGCGCCGATCCCGCGTGCCGGATTCGTCAGCGATCAGGGCAACCCGATCCTTGATTGCCGCTTCCCCGCCGACATCGACCACGCCACGCTCGCCGCTGCTATCGACGCGATTCCCGGCGCGCTTGGCCAAGGATTGTTCCTCACCGAGGTCGATGCCGCCTATATCGCGACCGATGGAGTCGTTACGCGGCTGGAACGCGGCGACGCGAGCGCTTAAAGCGCGACCGTTATCTTCAACCTCGGGCAACCCGACCGACGCGCGAGCGTTCACCGACCACAGCAAAAGGCGACCCACTGCATGGCCGATACCCAGACCCCATCGAACCCCGCAACTGCGCTCCACGAGGATGGCAGCCCAGAACGGCTCCAGATCGACACGATCCGCACGCTGGCGATGGATGCGGTGTCGACCGTTAAATCGGGCCATATCGGCACGCCAATGGCGCTCGCGCCGGTCGGCCACACGCTGTGGACCAAGTTCCTGCGCACCGACCCGTCGACCCCGGACTGGCCCAATCGCGACCGCTTCGTGCTGTCGGTTGGCCATGCCTCGATGCTGCTCTATGCGCTGCTGCACCTCGCCGGCGTCGAGGAGATCGATCGCGATGGCAAGAAGTCCGGCGCACCCGCGGTCAGCCTCGACGACATCAAGGCCTTCCGCCAGCTCGGCTCGAAGACGCCGGGCCATCCCGAATATCGCCACACCACCGGCGTCGAGACGACGACCGGTCCGCTTGGTGCCGGCTGCGGCAATTCGGTCGGCATGGCGATCGCCGAGCGCTGGCTCGCCGCGCGCTACAATCGCGACGGCTTCAAGCTGTTCGATCATGACGTCTACGTCTTCTCGGGCGACGGCGACTTGATGGAGGGCGTCGCGAGCGAAGCCGCCAGCCTCGCCGGTCACCTCAAGCTGTCGAACCTGTGCTGGGTCTACGATTCGAACCATGTCTCGATCGAGGGCGGCACTGATCTCGCGTTCGACGAGGATGTCGGCAAGCGCTTCGAGGCCTATGGCTGGCACGTCCTCCACGTCAACGACGCGAATGATTGCGCGGCGATGGCGGCGGCGCTCGACAGCTTCAAGGCCTGCGACGACAAGCCGACCTTCATCGTCGTCCACAGCATCATCGGCTATGGCAGCTCGATCCAGGGCACCGCGAAGGCGCACGGCGAAGCGATGACGCTCGACGACATCGCCAACACCAAGAAAGCCTATGGCTGGGATCCCGAAGCGAAGTTCCTGGTGCCCGACGGGGCCAAGGAAGGCTTCCACAAGGCGGTCGCCGATCGCGGCACGCCGCTTCGCGAAGCATGGGACGAGATGCGCGCGCGCTATGCCGATGCGTATCCCGAACTGTCGAAGGAACTCGACGCGCTGCTCACCAGCCAGCTCCCCGAGGGCTGGGATGCCGACGTGCCCGTGTTCGATGCCGATCCCAAGGGCATGGCGTCGCGCGATGCCGGCGGCAAGGTGATGAACGCGATCGCCGCCAAGGTGCCGTGGCTGGTCGGCGGCTCGGCCGATCTCGCGCCCTCGACCAAGACGCTGATCGACGGCGGCGGTTCGTTCCAGGCCGACGACTATGCCGCGCGCAACCTGCATTTCGGCGTGCGCGAACATGGCATGGGCGCGGTCGTCAACGGTATGGCACTGTCCTATCTGCGGTCCTATTCGGCGACCTTCCTGGTCTTCTCCGATTACATGCGCCCGCCGATCCGGCTCGGTTCGCTGATGGAATTGGGCGCGACCTATGTCTTCACGCACGACTCGATCGGCGTCGGCGAAGACGGCCCGACGCATCAGCCGATCGAGCAGGTCATCTCGCTGCGCGCGATCCCAGGCCTCGACACGATCCGCCCGGCCGATGCCAATGAAACCGCCTGGGCGTGGAAGGCGGCGATGCAGTCCGCCAACCACCCGACCGCGCTGATCCTGTCGCGCCAGGCTCTGCCGACGATCGACCGTTCGAAATATGCGAGCGCCGAGGGGCTGATGAAGGGCGGCTATGTCCTCGCGGATAGCGAGAACCCGCAGGTCATCCTGATCGCGACCGGCTCGGAAGTGTCGCTCGCGCTGGAGGCGCATGACAAGCTCGTCGCGCAGGGCATCGCATCGCGCGTCGTCTCGATGCCAAGCTGGCATCGCTACGAGAGTCAGGACGAAGCCTATAAGGAATCGGTCCTGCCAAAGGCGGTCACCGCGCGGCTCGCAATCGAGATGGGCAGCGAGATCGGCTGGGACCGCTATGTCGGCACGCACGGCAAGACGATCACCATGTCGACCTTCGGTGCCTCGGCCCCGATCGCCAAGCTGCAGGACAAGTTCGGTTTCACCGTCGACAATGCCGTCAAGCTCGCGACCGAAATGGTCAACGCGGCGAAGTAAGGAAGCCTGGGCCGACCTCCCTGTCGCCCTCGCGAAAGCGAGGGTCCCGCTTCTTTTTCCGAGCGCGGGCCAGGCAGCGGGATCCCCGCCTTCGCGGGGATGACGGGGAGGGGACCCAACACTAATCGCCCCATTGGGGTTGTTCGCGTAACCGCCGTGCCCAAATGCAGGGCTACAAGGGCGCACGATACAGATTTACGGAGAAGCACAGATGGGCCGTTTGAACGATCTCGCAGCATTGGGTCAGGCCGTCTGGCTCGACTTCGTCGACCGCAAGTTCCTCGCCGAGGGCGGACTGCAGAAGATGGTCGATGAGGATTCGCTGACCGGCGTCACGTCGAACCCGTCGATCTTCGAAAAGGCGATGGGCCACGGCGACGCGTACGACGCCGAGCTCGCCGCCTACGACAAGACCAATCCCGAAGCGCCGACGATGGACCGCTACGAGCATCTCGCGATCCTCGACATCCAGGCCGCCGCCGACACGCTGCGCCCGGTCTACGACCGGCTCGGTTCGAAGGACGGCTATGTCAGCCTCGAAGTTTCCCCCTATCTCGCCAACGACACCGACGGCACGATCGCCGAGGCGCAGAAGCTGTGGAAGGCGGTCAACCGCCCGAACCTGATGATCAAGATCCCCGGCACCCCCGCCGGCGTCCCCGCGATCGCCGCGACGATCGATGCCGGGATCAACGTCAACGTCACTTTGCTCTTCTCGCAAAGCGCGTATCAGGCGGTCGCCGAAGCCTATGTCGAAGGCCTCGAGAAGCGCGCCGCGCGCGGCGAGCCGATCGACCGCATCGCCAGCGTCGCGAGCTTCTTCGTCAGCCGGATCGATTCGAAGATCGACGACAAGATCGACGCCGGCGTCGGTGGCGATGCCGCCAAGCCGCTCAAGGGCAAGGTCGCGATCGCCAACGCCAAGCTGGCCTATGCCTGGTATGAAGAGTTTATCGCGTCGGCGCGCTGGCAGGCGCTCGCTGCCAAGGGCGCGCAGGTTCAGCGGCTGCTCTGGGCGTCGACCGGCACCAAGAACCCCGACTATCCCGACACGCTGTATCTCGACACGCTGATCGGCAAGGATACGGTCAACACCGTGCCGCCCAAGACGCTCGACGCGTATCGCGAGCGCGGCACTGCGGCGGCGACCTTGAACCAGGACGTGGCAGGCGCGCGCCAGGTCATCTCGGATGCCGAGCGGCTCGGGCTCGACCTCGACGGCGTCACCGACACGCTGGTCGAGGAGGGCGTCGCATCCTTCTCCAAGGCGTTCGACGATCTGCTCGGCGCGATCGCGGCGAAGCACCCCGCGCACGCCTGAGCGTGTGATCGCACACCCGCTGTTCGCGCATCGACATGGTCGGCGCGAACGGCGGGTCTCGCGCTCCTAGAAATCCTCTCACCTTTTCAAACAGTCGGCGGAGTTTAGCCATGAAGATCGGGATCATCGGCCTTGGCCGCATGGGCGGCAATATCGCGCGGCGGCTGATGCGCGCTGGGCACGAGACGGTCGTGTTCGACCGCAACGCCCCCGCAGTCGAGGGGCTCGTCGCCGATGGCGCGGTCGGCGCCACCTCGCTCGAGGACATGCGCGACAAACTCGACAAGCCCGGTATCTACTGGGTGATGCTCCCCGCCGGCGACCCGACCGAGCAGACGATCGCGACGATCGGCGGCTTCGACACCAAGGGCGACATCATCATCGATGGCGGCAACAGCTTCTACAAGGACGACATCCGCCGCGCCAAGGCGCTGACCGAGCAGGGCACGCACTATGTCGATGTCGGCACGTCGGGCGGCGTCTGGGGGCTCGAGCGCGGCTATTGCATGATGGTCGGCGGGTCGAAGGAAGCGGTCGACACGATCGACCCGATCCTCGCCGCCCTCGCACCGGGCATCGGCACGATTCCGCGCACGCCGGGCCGGATCGAGGAGAATGAGGATCCGCGCGCCGAGCAGGGCTATATTCACGCAGGCCCCGCGGGCGCCGGGCATTTCGTCAAGATGGTCCACAACGGCATCGAATACGGCCTGATGCAGGCCTATGCCGAGGGCTTCGACATCCTCAAGGGCAAAGCGTCGGACAAGCTGCCCGAGGACGAGCGCTTCGATCTCAATCTGACCGACATCGCCGAAGTGTGGCGCCGCGGCAGCGTTATCTCGTCGTGGCTGCTCGATCTCACCGCGATCGGCCTCGCCAAGGACCAGAACCTCGAACAGTTCACCGGCAGCGTCGCCGATTCGGGCGAAGGCCAGTGGACGATCGACGCCGCGATGGAGGAGAAGGTCCCCGCCAACGTGCTCACCGCCGCGCTGTTCGCGCGTTATCGCAGCCGCGTCGATCATACTTTCGGCGACAAGCTGCTGTCGGCGATGCGCTTCGGCTTCGGCGGGCATGTCGAGATGCCGCAATGAGCGTCAACCTCGTCGTCTCCGATGTCGACGGCACGCTGGTCGACAAGAAGAAGCAGGTCACGCCTGGCGTCAAGGCGGCGGTCGCGCGGCTGCGCGAAGCGGGCGTGCAGTTCACGATCGTCAGCGCGCGGCCACGCTCGGGGATGATGCCGATCGCCGAGGCACTCGGCATCGACGCGCCGATGGGCGCGTTCAACGGCGGCACGGTGTTCACCCGCGACGGCACCGTTACGAGCCAGCATTACGTCCCCCGCGCGGTGGTCGAGGGCGTGTTCGCGGTCGTCAAAGGCGCCGCGGTCGACACCTGGGTCTTCGCCGACGACAAATGGTATGCCAGCACCGATCAGGGCGGGCATGTCGGCAGCGAAAAGCTCGCTTCGAACCAGGCCCCGATTGTGACGCAGGACTTCTCGGATCTGTTCGACCGCGTCGACAAACTGACCTTCGTCAGCGACGACGCCGATCTGCTCAAGGCGCTCGCCGAACAGGCCAAGGGCTATGGCGACCGCGCGACGATCGCGCAGTCGCAAGTCTATTATCTCGACGTCACCGCGCTCGCCGGCAACAAGGGCGACGGCGTCGCGGCGCTGTCGAAAACGCTCGGCGTCCCGCTCGACGAGATCGCCGTGCTCGGCGACCAGGCCAACGACTTGCCGATGTTCGCGCGCGCGGCGGTCTCGTACGCGATGGGGCAGGGGCCAGAAGCGGTCCGCGCCAAGGCGACGCATGTCGTGGCGAGCAACGACGAAGACGGCGTCGCCGAGGCGATCGACGCGATCCTCGCTGGACGCTGAACGCGGCGTGCGCCACCTTTGCCCGAACGGGTGAAAAGGGGGACGCATGCGATACTGGATGGGATGGATCGGGCTGGCCGTCGCCAGCCCGCTGGTGGCCAAGACGCATGACCTCGCCGCCACGCCGCAGACAGTCGCCTGGGGCCATTACGATGCAACCTCGAAGCCCGTCCTGACGATCGAGTCGGGCGATACCGTCGTCGTCCACACACTGCTGACCAACAGCCCGGCGGGTCTCGAGAAAGCCGGCGTCGCGCCCGCCGATGTCGAGCCGGCGCTGCGCGCGGTCTATGCCGGCGTGCCCGCGACCGAGCGCGGCCCGGGCGGTCATGTGCTCACCGGCCCGATCGCGATCACCGGTGCGGAACCCGGCGACACGCTCGAGATCCGCATCCTCAAGATCGATCTCGCGATCCCTTATGCCTACAACGCGTTCCGCTATGGCGCGGGGTTCCTGACCGACGATTTCCCCTATGCGCGGATGAAGATCGTCCCGCTCGACCGCAAGGCGATGCTCGGCCGCTTCGCGCCGGGCGTGGATGTGCCGCTGCGGCCGTTCTTCGGCAGCATGGGGGTGGCACCGCCGCCTTCCTTCGGTCGCTATGACTCCGCGCCGCCGACGATCAATGGCGGCAATATGGACGACAAGGCGCTCGTCGCGGGAACGACGCTGTTCCTGCCGGTGCATGCCAGCGGCGCGCTGTTCCAGGTCGGCGACGGCCATGCCGCGCAGGGCAATGGCGAAGTCGATATCACCGCGCTCGAAACCTCGCTGACGGGGACGCTGCAGTTCATCCTGCACAAGGGCGTCGCGGCGCCGTACCCACGTGCGGAAACACCGACGCACTATATCGCGATGGGCTTCGACGACGATCTCAGCAATGCGACGCGGAAAGCGCTGCGCAACATGATCGACTTCCTCGTGGCGACGAAGGGTATGACGCGCGACGACGCATACATGCTCGTCAGCGTGGCGGGCGATGTCGAGGTGACCGAACTCGTCGATCGCAACAAGGGCGTCCACGTGATGCTGCCCAAGGCGGTCTTCACCAAGCGGTAGCGGTGCGGCGCCTCACGTCACCCCGGCCTTGTGCCGGGGTCCACCGTGCCACGCACATGCGGCGGCAGGTCTCGCGTCGCGGTAGGCCCCGGAACAGGTCCGGGGTGACGGTTGGGGTGGGACTCCCGCCCCCCTACCGCCGCCCGAACCACATCCGCTGCAGTTCTTGCGACCGATCGAGCCACTGGTGCTTGATCGCCCCCGCCAGATGCAGCGCGACCAGCGCATAGACGGCGTAAGCGATGATCTCGTGCGCCTCGCCAAACCCGTCATGCACCGCCTTCTTGGTCGCCGGGTCGAGCGCCATGATGAAGCCGAGCCGCGGCCACTCGAACAGGCCGTAGAGGAACATCGGATGGCTCGCCGCATCCTTGTAGGCCGAATCCATGATCCACCCTGTCAGCGGCATCGCGAACAGGATCAGGTACAGCCCCCAATGCACGATGTGCGATGCGCCGACTTCCCAGCGCGCATAGCCCTGCGGTAGCGGCGGCGGGCGGTGGCCCAGGCGCCACAGGATACGCAGCAGCGCGAGCCCGAGGATCGTGATGCCGATCGACTTGTGCAGATCGATCGCCGGGCGCACCTGCGCATCGGCGAGGTTCGGCCAGGTCCAGGCGAGCAGGACATTGGCGACGATCAGCGCGGCGATGATCCAGTGAAGCACGATGGCGACGGTAGTATAACGCTGCAACATGGACCCGCTCCGGCGACAGTTTGGATCGAGCCTAGCGGCGCGGCGCTGGCTGCGCTAGGCGCGTCATCGCCCGTTCATCCAGTATCGGTAACGCCTCCGCAATGACCTCGCTTGCCGAAACGCTCGTTGCGGAATCGCCGCGCCTGACCCCGCGGCGCGTGCCGATCGCGAGTCGGTTGATAGGCGCGATCGGGCCGATCCTGTTCCTCGCGCTGTTCGTCCAGGCGTTCACGCGGCAGAGCCTCGCGGTCTGGTCGATCGGCATCGCCTATATCCTCTACGACACGGCTTTGCTCGCGTTCACCGCGTGGAACATCCGCGACCTGCGCCAGGCGCCGCACCCGGCACCGGCGATGCTGCCGAGCTTCGGCGTGCTGGTCGCGGCGCACAATGAGGCGGGGGTGATCGCCGCCGCGATCGATCGGCTCGCCGGGCAGGACATGCCGCCCGACCTCATCCTGATCGCCGATGACGGATCGAGCGACGCCACCGCCGAAGTGCTCGCGCGGCGCTACGGGCTCGCCGTGCCCCCGCTCGGGACGATGACGCCGCCCTCATCGGTCCTGCCGTCGCTGCGCTGGCTGCGGCTGCGCCACGCCGGCAAGGCGCGTGCGCTCAATGCCGCGATGCTGCAGGTCGAGACCGAGATCGTGCTGACGGTCGATGCCGACACCCTCCTCGAACCCGGTGCGATCGCCGCGATGCGCGCCGCCTTCGCCGCCGAGCCGACGCTGGTCGCGGCGACCGGGGTGCTTGCGCCGATCTGCGGGCGCGACTTGCAGGGGCGCTTCTTCGAGTGGTTCCAGACCTACGAATATGTCCGCAACTTCCTGTCGCGCCATGCCTGGGAGCGGCTCGACAGTTTGCTGCTGATCTCGGGCGCGTTCGCCGCGTTCCGGCGCGAGGCGGTGGTCGCGGTCGGCGGGTTCGATCCCGATTGCATGGTCGAGGATTATGAGCTGATCCATCGGCTCTACCGCCACGCCGCCGATCATGATCGCGACTGGACGATCCGCGTCGTCGGCGGCGCGCTGGCGCGGACCGATGCGCCGGCCAGCCCGATGGCGTTCCTGCGCCAGCGGCGGCGCTGGTTCGGCGGCTTCCTCCAGACGCAGCACTGGAACCGCGACATGGTCGGCGCGCGGCGCTTCGGCTGGCTCGGCACCGCGATGCTGCCGGTCAAGGCGCTCGATACCGTGCAGCCGATCTACGGGCTCGCGGCATTCGCGATCCTCGTCGGGCTGGTGGTCAGCGGGCGCTTCACGCTCGCTTTCCCGATCCTGCTCGTGATGCTCGCCAAGATCGCGATCGACCTGACCTTCCACCTCTGGTCGCTCAGCATGTACAAGCGCTGGACCGGGCAACGCGAGGGGCTGGCGCTGTTCCCCGCGCTGATCGCGGCGATCCTCGAGCCGTTCAGCTTCCAGCTGCTGCGCCATGCCGGTGCGGTGTGGGGCTGGCACGCCTTCCTGACGGGCCGCGAAAGCTGGGGGCGGCAACAGCGCACCGCGATCGTCGCGCCCGCCGAATAGCTACGCGACCAGTCGATAGCCGATCCCGGGCTCGTTGAGCAGCAGCGCCGGCGCGCCCGGATCGAGCTCGAGCTTCAAGCGCAACGCGCGCACCGCGACGCGCAGATATTCGACATCGTCGAGATGCCCGTCGCCCCACACCACGCGCAGCAGATGCGCGTGCGTCAGCAGCTTGCCGGCATGCCGCGCCAGCTCGGCGAGCAAGGCGAATTCCTTGCGCGTCAGCTTCACCACCGCGCCATCGCGCCACACCTGATGCGCCGACAGGTCGATCTCGACCGGCCCGACCTTCAATCGGTCCTGCCCCGCTGGTGTGGCATTGTGCCGCCGCAGCACGACCCGCATCCTTGCCAACAATTCCTCGGTATCGAACGGCTTCACGACATAATCGTCGGCGCCGAGATCGAGCGCTGCGACCTTCTCCGCGGTCGCATCGCGCGCGGTGAGGACGATTACCGCGCGATCCATCGCTTTCAGCAGCGGGACGAGCTCGATCCCGTCGCGATCGGGCAGACCGAGATCAAGCAGCACCAGCTCGCACCCCGGCCGATGCGCGAGCGTAAGCGCATCGGCGGCGGTGGCGGCTTCGTCGGCGGTCATCCCGGCGCGCTCGACCGCGCCGCGCACGAGGCGGCGGATCGCGGACTCATCGTCGACGATCAGGATTTGCGCAGTCATCGGCTGCCCCCTGCCGTCACCCCGGCCTTGTGCCGGGGCCCACCGTGCTGCGAGCGGTGCGGCCGGCAGCTCAAAGGGGGCGCGTGCGGAGGGGTGGGCCCCGGCGCAAGGCCGGGGTGACGAAGGTGGGTCATTCGCTACCCGTACGCCGGATCAGCGCATTCGGCCACGCCACGACGAACGCCGAGCCCCCCTGCTCGCGATTGGCCGCGCTCACGCTGAGCCCCATCGCATGCGCGAACCCCTGAACGATCGCCAGACCAAGCCCCGTCCCGCCGCTGCGGTCATCGCCATCAACCCGCGTAAAGCGGTCGAACAGATGCGCCTCGCCGCCGATCGGCAGGCCCGGTCCCTGATCGAGCACGCCTAGCGTCAGCCCGTCGGGCGTTCGCCGCCCCTCGATCACGATATCGGTATCGGGCGGGGCGAACTTGGCGGCATTGCCGAGCAGGTTGATCAGCACGTGATGCAGCATCCGCGGGTCGGCCTCGACCAACGGCAGCGTCGGTGGCACGTCGAGCACCAGCCGGTGCCGTGCCAGCTCGGCGCGCAGATCACGCGCGGCGGCGGCGACGGCGTCGGTCAGGTCGGTCGCCTCGCGCTTGACGACGAGCGCCCCCGCTTCGATCCGCGTCATCTCGACCAGATCGTCGAACACCCGCCGCAACCGCCGCGCCTCGCTCTTGAGCGTCGCGGTGGCGGGGGAGGCCCCGTGCGCGACCGCGAGTTCGTCGGCGGCGGCAACGACCGCGGTCAGCGGCGTCTTGAGATCGTGCCCGATCGACGAGAGCAAGGTCGCGCGCAGATCGTCGCGTTGCTTGAGCGCATTCACCTCCCGCGCCTGCGCCTCGAGCTGCAGCCGTTCATGCGCCAGCGCGGCCTGGCCGACGAGCGTCGCGAACAGCACGCGCTTGTCGGCGGGGATCGGGTCGCCGCCTTCGCGTGCGACCCCCAGCACGCCGAGCACGCCAAGCGCGGTCTTCAGCGGGTGGAACTGCCACTCGCTCGCGGTGAGCGTGCCGCTGTCGCGCCCGGTGACTTCGCCACGGTCGAACGCCCATTCGGCGGCGGCGGTGTCGATCGGGCTCAGCTCGACCATCGATGGCGCCGCGGCGATCGCGACATGGCGGCCGTCGCGATTGGCAAGGAGGATCGTCGAAACGCCAAGCAGTGCGGCAATCTCCTCGCACGTTGCCGTCGCGGTGCCATTCTCGTCGGAGACCCCGGCAAGGCGCTGGCCGAACGCGGCAAGCGCGGCATTCTCGGTCGCGGTGCGCGCGCCGACATTGGCTTCGCGCCGCACCTGTCCCGCCAGCTGGCTCGCCACGACCGCGACGATCACGAACACCGTCAGCGTCACGACATTGTGCGGATCGGTGATCGTCAGCGTGTAGAGCGGCGGCAGGAAGAAGAAATTGTAGGCGAGCGCCGCGCCGACGCTCGCGATCAGCGACGAGCGCAGGCCGTACAGCGTCGCGGTCGCGATCACCGGCAGCAGATAGAGCAGGTCGATCGCATCCGCCCCGACCACCGGCAGCAGCAATTGCGACAGAGCGGTGCTGGCGGCAACGAAGGCGAGCCCGATAGCGCTGCCACGCGCCAGGATCGGACGCGTCGTCGGCGTTTCGCGCCGCGTCTCGCTGGCCTCAGCAACGGGGACGACGTGGATCGCGACGCCATCGAGCGCGCGCACCAGCCGATCGACCACCGATCCGTGGCGCAGCTCGAACCACCACGACCGCCGCGACTTGCCGATCACGACCGCGGTCGCGCGCGCCTCGCGGATGTGCGCGCACAGCCCCTCGAGTACGCTGCCCGCGGGTACCGTCGCGATCGTCGCGCCGAGCCCGGTCGCGAGGTCGAGCGCCGCGGCCATCCGCGCGCGGGCCGGTGCGGAGAGCGTGGCGGAGCGCGGCGTTTCCACCACGACCGCGGTCCAGCTCGCATGCAGTGCATCGGCGAGCCGCTTGGCCGAGCGGATCAGCACGTCGCTCCCCGGCTGGTCGCCGACCGCGACGACGAGCCGCTCGCCACCCGCCCAGGTGCCGCTCTCGCCGAGGCTAGCCACGTGATCGAGCAGATGCCGGTCGACGGTCTGCGCGGCGCGGCGCAGCGCCAGTTCGCGCAACGCCGACAGGTTCGATTTGGAAAAGAAATGGCCGAGCGCACGCGTCGCCTCGGCCGGGATATAGACCTTGCCCTCCTTCAGCCGCGCGATCAGCTCGTCGGGGGGGACGTCGACGACTTCGATCTCGGCATCGTCGAGCACCGCATCGGGCACCGTCTCGCGCACGCGAACGCGGGTGAACCCGGCGACGACGTCGTTGAGGCTCTCGACATGCTGGATGTTGAGCGTGCTGAGCACGTCGATGCCGGCCTCGCGCAGCTCCTCGATATCCTGCCAGCGTTTCGGGTGGCGGCTGCCCGGCGCATTGGTGTGCGCAAACTCGTCGATCAGCGCGACCTTGGGGTGCCGCGCGAGCATCGCGTCGAGGTCGAACTCTTCGAGCGTATGCGCGCCATGCTCGATCTTCGCGCGCGGCAGGATCTCGAACGGGGCGGTGAGCCGGTCGGTGTCGGCGCGGCCGTGCGTCTCGATCACGCCGGCGACGACATCGGTGCCGCTGCGGAGTAGTTCGGCGCCCTCGCGCAGCATCTCGAAGGTCTTGCCGACGCCTGGGGCCGCGCCGAGGAAGATCTTGAGGCGACCGCGCCCCTCGCGCCGGGCGGCTTTCAACAGCGCGTCGGGGGAGGGGCGGGTGTCGTTCATCGCACGCGCCCCTCCGTCACCCCGGACTTGTTCCGGGGTCCACTGTGCCGCGCGCGCAGCAGTTGCAGCATGCGCGGCACGGTGGACCCCGGGACGAGCCCGGGGTGACGGTTGGAGGAGGAGCGCGCCAGGATCATTTCCCCGGCGTGGTAGCGGAAAGCGTAGCGAGCTGTCGATTGAGCAGCAGGACATTGACATGGGGCTCGCCGATAATGCCGAGCAACGGCGCCTCGATCTGCGCGGTGATGAGGGACTTAACCTTGGCGACATCCAGCCCACGCGCCTTTGCGACGCGCGGAGCCTGCAAAAAAGCCGCCTCGGGGCTCAGATCGGGATCGAGCCCCGAGGCGCTAGTGGTGACCAGGTCGGCGGGTAGATCCCCGGTCATCCCTTCCGCCCGCGCGCTCGAAACGCGCTTGGCGATGGCATCGCGCAGGTCCTTCGAACCCGGCGCTAGGTTGGTCGCGGCCGACGAACTTGCATCGTAGCCATCCTTGCCGGCGGCAGAGGGACGCGGATGGAAGGTGGTCGGGCCCGTGAAATTCTGCGCGATCAGCGCGGAGCCGATCGGCTGCCCGTGTACGTCGCTCAGGACGCTGCCATTGGCCTTCACCGGCAGCGCGACCTGCGCGATGCCGGTGATCACGGCGGGGTAGAGCAGGCCGGTCACGATCGTGACCAGCACGAGCAGGACGACGGTCGGGCGCAGCGCGCGAAAGGTTTCGGTCAACATCTGAGGATCCTCAAGCAAGGTGCAAAGCGGCGACGACGAGGTCGATCGCCTTGATGCCGATGAACGGCGCGATCAGCCCGCCGACGCCGTAAATGGCGAGGTTGCGCGCGAGCAGCGTGCCGGCCGGAGCAGGGCGGTACTTCACGCCCTTGAGCGCCAGCGGCACCAGCGCCGGGATGATCAGCGCGTTGAAGATGATCGCCGACAGGATCGCGCTTTCGGGGCTCGCGAGCCGCATCACGTTCAACCCGCCCAATCCCGGATAGAGCGCGACGAAGATTGCCGGCAGGATCGCGAAATATTTGGCGACGTCGTTCGAGATCGAGAAGGTGGTCAGCGCGCCGCGCGTCATCAGCAGCTGCTTGCCGAGCCCGACGATCTCGATCAGCTTGGTCGGATCGCTGTCGAGATCGACCATGTTGCCCGCCTCGCGAGCGGCCTGCGTGCCGGTGTTCATCGCGACGCCGACGTCCGACTGGGCAAGGGCGGGGGCGTCGTTGGTGCCATCGCCGCACATCGCGACGAGCTTGCCGCCTTCCTGCTCCTTGCGGATCAGGGCGAGCTTGTCCTCGGGGGTCGCCTCGGCGAGGAAGTCGTCGACTCCGCTTTCGGCGGCGATGCTGGCGGCGGTGAGCGGGTTGTCGCCGGTGATCATCACCGTGCGGATGCCCATCCGGCGTAGCTCGCCGAAGCGCTCGCGGATGCCGGCCTTGACGATGTCCTTGAGCTGGACGACGCCGAGCAGGCGATTGCCATCGGCGACCGCGAGCGGGGTGGCACCGCCGCGCGCGATCTCGTCGGCGATCTTCCGAAGCGCGTCGGCATTGGGCGCATCGGGGAGCCGCTTGAGGATCGCGTCGACCGCGCCCTTGACGAGCGCGCGGTCGCCGATCTGGAGACCCGACACGCGAGTCTGCGAGGTGAATTTGATCTCCTCCGCACCCGCCGGCATCGCGACGGCGGCGCTGCCGTCCTGGTTGGCGAGCACGACGATCGAGCGACCCTCGGGCGTCTCGTCCGACAGGCTGGCGAGGCGCGCGGCGGCGGTCAGCTCGGCGACCGTCACGCCGGGGACGGGGAGGAAGGCGGTCGCCTGGCGATCGCCGATCGTGATCGTACCGGTCTTGTCGAGGAGCAGCGTGTCGATGTCGCCCGCGGCTTCCACCGCGCGGCCCGACTTGGCGAGCACGTTGAAGCGCACCAGCCGGTCCATGCCGGCAATGCCGATCGCCGACAGCAGTGCCGAAATCGTCGTCGGGATCAGCGTGACGAACAAGGCGACGAGCACCGGAATGGCGAGCATCCCGCCGGCATAGGAGGCGAACGCCGGCAAGGTGCCGACCGCGATCAGGAAGATCAGCGTCAGGCCGGCGAGCAGGATCGTCAGCGCGATCTCGTTCGGCGTCTTCTGGCGCTGCGCACCCTCGACCAACGCGATCATGCGGTCGAGAAAGCCTTGGCCGGCGCCTGCGGTCACGCGCACCGTAATCGCATCGGCGATGACGCGCGTTCCCGCGGTGACAGCGGAACGGTCGCCACCGCCTTCGCGGATCACCGGCGCGCTCTCGCCGGTGATCGCGGCTTCGTTGACCGAGGCCACGCCGGCGATGACTTCGCCGTCAGCGGGTACGAGGTCGCCGGTCTCGACCAGCACCTCGTCGCCGACCTGCAGGCTGGTCGCATCGACCATCTCCCAGGCGCCCGCCACGCCGATCAGCTTCTTGGCGCGGAGCTCGGCCTTGGTGGCGCGCAGCGAGGCAGCCTGCGCCTTGCCGCGCCCTTCGGCGAGCGCCTCGGCGACGTTGCCGAACAGCACCGTCAGCCACAGCCAGACGACCAACTGGCCCTCGAATACCGGATGGCCGGTGCCGGTGACCAGGCCCTTGACGAGCAGGACGGTGGAGAGGCTCGCGACGATCGCGGTGACGAACATCACCGGGGTCTTGATCAGCTTGCGCGGATCGAGCTTGAAGACGGCATCCCGGGCCGCTGCGGCAAGCAGCGGGCCGGTGAAGAGCGAAGCGTTCTGGTTTGCCATGGGGCTATGACCTTTTAGAGCAAGGTGCCGGCGGCGACTTGTGCCTGGTCCGCAATCGGACCGAGCGCGAGCGCGGGCAGGAAGGTGAGGCCACCGACGATCACGATGATCGCCGCGAGCAGGCCGATCCACAGCAGCCCGGTGGTCGGGAACGACCCCGCGCCCTCGGGCACGCGACGCTTGGCGGCGAGGCCCCCGGCGATCGCGAGGACGGGCAGGATCACCCCGAAGCGACCGACGAACATGTCGAGCGCGAGCAGCAGATTGTAGAACGGCGTGTTGCCGCTCAGGCCACCGAACGCCGAGCCGTTATTGGCCGCACCCGAGGTGAAGGCGTAGAGGATCTCGCTGAACCCGTGTGCGCCCTTGGCGGCCGGACCGGCAAGCCCCGCGCCGGTGATGCACGCGACCGCGGTCAGCCCGAGGATCGCGAGCGGCGGGATGGCGATGGCAATCACTGCCAGCTTCATCTCGCGCGATTCGATCTTCTTGCCGACATATTCAGGTGTGCGTCCGACCATCAGCCCGGCAATGAACACCGCGAGGATGCAGTAGATCAGCACCGCATAGAGCCCCGAGCCGACGCCACCGATGACGAGTTCGCCCAGCTGCATGTTGAACAGCGGCACCAGACCGCCGATCGCGGTGAAGCTGTCGTGCATGCCGATGACAGCACCACACGACGTGGCGGTGGTGACGACCGCGAACAGCGCGGTCGCGGCGATGCCGAAGCGGACTTCCTTGCCCTCCATATTGCCCCCGGCGACGCCGAGCGCGTGATGGATCGGGTTGCCCGCGGCTTCTGCGCCGTAAGCGACTGCGACACCGGCGATGAAGAGCAGCAGCATCGCCGCGAGGATCGCCCAGCCCTGGCGGACATTACCGACCGCCTTGCCGAAGGTGAGCGTCAGGCCAGCGCCGAGCACGAAGATCGACAGCATCTGCAGGAAGTTGTTGAGCGCAGTCGGGTTTTCGAACGGATGCGCGGAGTTGGCATTGAAGAAGCCGCCGCCATTGGTGCCGAGCATCTTGATCGCAAGCTGCGACGCGACCGGGCCGACCGCGATGGTCTGCTTGGCGCCTTCGATCGTCGTGGCGACGACCGACGGCCCGAAGGTCTGCGGAACGCCCATCACGACATAGACGAGCGCCAGCACGACCGAGATCGGGAGCAGCAGGTACAGCGTGGCGCGCGTCACATCGACCCAGAAATTGCCGATGCCCGAAGCCTGCTTGCGGGCAAAGCCGCGGATGAAGGCGAAGGCGACGGCGATCCCGACCGCGGCCGACAGGAAGTTCTGCACCGTCAGCCCTGCCATCTGGCTGAGGTTCGACAGCGACGATTCGCCGCCGTAATTCTGCCAGTTGGTGTTGGTGACGAAGCTGACCGCAGTGTTGAACGCGAGCAACGTCTCCATGCCCCCGAACCCTTGCGGGTTCATCGGCAGAACGCCCTGCAGCTTGAGGATCGCGAACAGCAAGGCAATGCCGCCGAGGTTGAACACCATCAGCGAGACGGCATACCCGACCCAGCTCTGCTCGGCCTTGGGATCGATCCCGGCGAGTTTGTAGAAGCCGCGTTCGACGAAGCCCAAGGGCAGCGTCTCGCGGGCATAAAGGGCGTGCATCCAGGCGCCCGCTGGCTTGGCCAGCGCGACGATCAGCACGACGAAGAGGAGAATCATGCTCCAGCCGGCAAAGGTCATGGTGCCGCGCTCCTCAATACCGCTCGGGCTGTGCGAGCACAGCGAGCAGGTAGATCAGGACTAAGACGGCAACGATGCCGCCAAGGATAAGGTCGAAGGACATGGAGAGCCCGCCTGTTATGGTTTCAGGCGGCCCGCTTGGACCCGAGGCGCATTAGCGCGCGCGAGGGATAGAAGGCGCGGAGCGTAAAGTCCGCGTAAAGTGTGCCGTCAGCCGGGCTGCGTCGAATTGCGCACCGGGCCGGCATAAGCGGGGTCGAGCGCAAGGTTGAGCAGATGCGCGAGCCGGAAGCCGGCGTGCCGCACGCGCTCCTGCACCACTTCATCGAAGCGCTGGAGATAGGCCTGGTCGATCGCCTGGAGGCGCTTGGGCGCGCCAGCCGGCCGCGTCGCGTCGGTCGGCGAATAGCGGCAGGTGTCATCGACCTGGGTGCAATAGAGGATCTCGGGCGATCGCGTGATCTGGAACGATTCGTTCGCCCACGGCACGGGATCGGTCCCGACCATGGCCTGCTCCTCGGCCAACGTGGTGTTCGCCTGCAGCGTATCGACCGCGCGATAGGTGATCGTATAGGCGCTCCAGCTCTTCTTATAATCGGCACGCTTGCGCACGCGCTCGAACATCCCCGCCTCGAGCAGGCAATTGTCCCAGATCGCGTGGAGATTGTCGGGCCGATATTTCGACGTCCCGCATTTGCCGGCAAGCTTGGCGTCGATGCCGTTGCCGCCGCGATCGTCGGCGAACGACACGTGGAGCGGCTGGTGGATGTCGCCGATCCAATGGCCGATCGCCATCAGCGCGAACACGCGGTCTTCGCGCGACCGGCTGCGATCCTTGAGCACAGCGAGATCGCGCGTGATGCCGGCGAGGATGCATTCGCCGGTGCCGGGACAGGCCGGATCGCCGATCGCGGTCACGCTGCGCGCGACATTGATGAAATGGTCGTCGGGATGGCGGCGCGGCAGGACATCCTCTTCGAGGCAGCCATAATTGAACGAGCTATAATGCTCGTCGGGCATCCGGCCCTTGCCGGGCACGGTGATCCCGCCATGCTTGCTTTGCAGCAACTCGCCGATCGCTGCGCGCGTCGTCGGGGTGAGGTTGCGATAGGCGAGATCGCATACCGTCAGATGGCCGACCTTGCCCCACGCCTGCGCCTTGGCGGGAAGCAGCAGGATGGCAGCGACACAGAGCGCGAACAGCATGGCAATACGGTGCATGACGACCCCTCGGTTCGTCGGGCCGACGGCGCCGGCTCGGATGCAGGCCAACTATAACAGAAACCGGGCGATTCGGCATGATCCAATCTTCGCCACCGCGGGTGCGTTGACAGGCGACCGCCCATCGATGGTAAGGCGGCGGCACAGAAAAAAGGCGGAGCGTGATGGCAGGATTGTGGTTCGAGGAATTGCAGGTCGGGCAGACCTTCGCCCATGCGATCCGGCGGACGGTGACCGAGACCGACAATCTGCTTTTCTCGACGCTGACGCATAACCCCGCGCAGCTGCATCTCGATGCCGAATATATGAAGGACAGCGACTATGGTCGCATCATCGTCAATTCGACCTTCACCTTGGGGCTGATGGTCGGCGTGTCGGTCGGCGACACGACGCTCGGCACCGCGGTCGCCAATCTCGGCTGGGACGAGGTGCGTTTTCCCGCCCCCGTCTTCATCGGCGACACGCTGCGGATCGAGACCGAGGTCGCCGAGCTGCGCGAATCCAAGTCGCGGCCCAATGCCGGGATCGTGACCTTCCTCCACCGTGCCTACAATCAGCGCGACGAACTCGTCGCCTCCTGCAAGCGCTCGGGCCTGCAGCGGCGGCGGCCGGCATGACGCCGTTGCGCTCCTGGCTGTTCATTCCTGGCGACAGCGAAAAGAAGCTCGGCAAGGTCGATGATTGCGGCGCCGATGCGGTGATCCTCGATCTCGAGGATTCGGTCGCGGCGGCGAACAAGCCCGCAGGCCGCGCGCTGGTCGCAGCCTTTGTCGGCGCGCGCCCGCGCGGGGCCCGTGCGTGCCAGTTGTGGGTGCGGATCAACCCGTTCGACAGTGGCCTCGCACTCGAAGATCTGGTCGCGGTGGTCGGCGCCGCGCCCGACGGGATCATGCTGCCCAAATGCGACGGGCCGGACGACATCCGTCGGCTATCGCATTATCTCGACGCGCTCGAGGCGCAGGCCGGCGTCGCGCCGGGATCGATCAAGATCGTGCCGGTCGCGACCGAAACCGCCGCGGCCCCGTTCACGCTCGGCGCTTATGCGGGGGCGGGGCTCGATCGCCTGCTCGGTCTAACCTGGGGCGCCGAGGATCTGTCCGCCGCGCTCGGCGCGAGCAGCAATCTCGATTCCGCAGGCGGCTGGGCACTGACCTATCGCCTGGTGCGCTCGCTCACCCTGCTCGGCGCGAAGGCGGCGGGGGTGCAGGCGATCGACACCCTCTATGTCGATTTCCGCGACGAAGCGGGCCTGCGCGACAGCTCGCGCGCGGCACGGGCGGAGGGCTTTACCGGCCGGCTGGCGATCCATCCGGCGCAAGTCGCCGCGATCAATGCGAGCTTCATGCCGTCGCCCGAAGAGATTGCGCACGCCGAACGGATCGTCGCGGCCTTCGCAGCGGCGTCGGGAGTGGGGACGGTCGGGCTCGATGGGCGGATGGTCGATCTGCCGCATTTGAAGCAGGCCGAGGGTCTGCTCGCATTGGCGGCCGCCTATACGCGCTAGGGTCCGACGATCGGACCCCCGTCACCTCGGCCTTGTGCCGGGGCCCAGCGTGCCGCGAACGCAGCCGGCGTAGTGCTGGGCATCCTGGTAGCTCCCGGCACAAGGCCGGGGGGACGGTAAAGATAGGTGGCACGCAATCGCGTCGTGCGGCGTTCCGGCCGTCAGCCCGAGCTCGCCACCGCCACCTTGTCGCGGAAGCGCCGCCGCTTGGCATCGACATCCGCACGCGCGCGCTCGATCGCCTCGACTTCGGTCGCCTCGAGCAGGGCATCGATGACGCGGCCGAGATGCTCCCACATCGCATTGTGCGCGCGGCTGGCATCGCCCGAGGCGAGCGCCTCGACGATCCGCAGATGCTCCGACTGGCGCGGTGCGACACCCGCTGCGCGCACCTTCTCGGTCAGCAGCTTGTATTGCGGCGAGCGGCTGCGCGTGTCCCACAGCATCGCCACCGTCATCTCGAGTGCGCTGTTGCCGGTGGCGCGCGCGATCTCAAGGTGGAACTCGCGGTCGGCGACTTCGGCGGTGACGAGATCGGCATTCTCCATCTCGACCACCAGCGTGCGCAGCCGTGCGATCCGCTCTGCGTCGATCTGTTCCGCGGCGAGCCCGGCGACCTGCGATTCGATCAGCCGTCGCGCCTCGAGCAGCTCGAACCCGCCGACATCGGTTTCGGCAAGCACCCCGCCCGCCGGTTGCAGCGCCGCGACATAGACGCCCGAATTGGTCCGCACCTCGACCATGCCATCGACCTCGAGCGCGATGATCGCCTCACGCACGGTCGGGCGCGACACCTTGTAGTGCAAGGCGAGGTCGCGCTCCGACGGCAACCGGTCGCCGATCGCATAGCGTCCGCTCGCGAGGGCGGCGCGGACGTCGGATGCGACCCGTTCATAGAGCCTGGTCACGCGGCGCGGCTGGTCAGTCATTGCCAGATCGTGGCCGAGCTTTGCCAGGAGCGCAATATGTGCAGCATCTTAACCCACCGTTTCTTCCCTGGCCAATTTGGCCTTACCACCATCGACAGAGCGCCGTCACCTGTTTAGCATCGTCACAAATCGTCGGAGAGGACGCACCGTGCAGGATCAGGACGCCCGCGTCATCGCCACAGCGCCGTGGGGGAGCGTATGCGACACGATGGGGAGCGGGTGCGCGTGAAGATCCGTCATCTGCGCTGGTGGATCGTCGGTCTGATCTGCGTCGGCACGATCGCCAATTATCTCGCGCGCAATTCACTCGGCGTGCTCGCGCCGCAGCTGAAGGCGAGCTTCGCGATGTCGACGCAGCAATACAGCTATGTCGTCGGCGCGTTCCAGCTCGCTTATACCGTGATGCAGCCGATTGCCGGCTATATCGTCGATCATTTCGGGCTGCGCGCGGGGTTCGCCTTTTTCGGCGTCGCCTGGTCGGCAGCGAACATGCTGAGCGCGCTGGCGGGCGGCTGGCTGAGTCTCGCTTTCTTCCGCGCCTTGCTCGGCATGAGCGAAGCAGCGGCGATCCCCTCGGGGATGAAGGCGATCGCCGAATGGTTTCCAGCGCGCGAGCGTTCGGTCGCGACGGGCTGGTTCAACGCCGGCACTTCGCTCGGCGCGCTGATCGCGCCGCCGATCGTCGTCGCGGTGACGCTCTGGGGGGATTGGCGACTGGCCTTCGTCGTGACCGGTGCGGTCGGGCTGGTCTGGGCGGGCGCGTGGTATGCGTTCTATCGCTCGCCGGGCGACCACCCGTCGATCACGCCGGAAGAACGCGCGCTGATCGCCGAGGACCGCCCGTTGGTGCCGTCGCGCCGCGCGAGCGCGAAGGAGATTCTGGGCAGCGCGAAATTCTGGGTGATCGCGGTGCCGCGCTTCCTCGCCGAGCCGGCATGGCAGACCTTCAGCTTCTGGATCCCGCTCTATCTCGCCACCGAGCGCGGCATGGATCTCAAGCAGATCGCCTTGTTTGCGTGGCTGCCTTTCCTCGCCGCCGATCTCGGCGGGGTGCTCGGCGGCTATCTCTCGCCCTTCTTCATCAAGCATTTCGGGATGCGGCTGATCCCGTCGCGCGTGCTCGGTATCAGCCTGGCCGCGGTGTTGATGATCGCGCCGGGCTGTATCGGCCTCGCCGCCAGCCCCTACACCGCGATCGCGCTGTTCTGCATTGGCGGGTTTGCGCACCAGATGATCTCGGTGCTGATCAACACGCTCTCGGCCGATGTCTTCACGCCCGAGGAAGTCGGCACTGCCAACGGTTTCGTCGGGCAGGCGGGGTGGATCGGCGGGCTGCTCTTCTCGCTGCTGATCGGCCAGCTTGCCGACAGCATCGGCTATGCGCCGCTGTTCGGTGCGCTCGCCGTGTTCGATCTGATCGGCGCTGTGGTGCTGATCGTCTTTGTCCATCGTCTGACCCTGCCGGAGGCCCGCATATGAGACGCGCCACGATCGCCAACCCCCCGCTCTTCGCGCTGACCGAGCGTACGCGTGGCCGGATCACGCTCACCGCCGATACCGGCGCGGTGGCGCATCTGTTCGTGCTCGAGGACGATATCGTGCGGCTGTTGCTGCTCGCGGACGGGATGGTGACGAGCCCGCCGAGCTGGGCGATCGCCGCCGGGGCCGAGGATATCGAAGAGCCGGGGCGCGACCGGATGGACGTCGCGGGCTTCGCCTGCCCCGAGGCTTCGGTCGAGGAGACTGAGGGCAAGCTCATCATCGCGACCGCACAGATTCGCGTGACCATCGCCCTGCATGGCTTGCACTGCACATGGGAGCAGTATGACGGCGCCGCATGGCAGCCGATGGCCGCCGACCGCCCGACCCAGGCTTATGACTTCGGCTGGTGGGATGGTCGCGCGCACCATTATCTCGAGCGCCGCGCGGGTGAGCGCCATTATGCGCTCGGCGAGCGCGCGGGCGCGATGGACCGCACTGGCCGCCGCTTCCGGCTGACCAGCCTCGACCCGATGGGCTACGACGCCGAGCATAGCGACCCGCTCTACAAGTCGATACCCTATGTCCTGGTCGCCGACAGCGCCGGCCGCTGCCACGGCGAATTCCACGACACGCTCGCGCGCGTGACCTATGATTTCGGGCGCGAGCTCGACAATTATCACGGGGCCTATCGCCACGTCGTCGCCGACCATGGCGACGTCGACCTGTGGATGATCGCCGGCCCCGATCCGCTCGCGGTGACCAAGCGCTTCACTTGGCTGACCGGGCGCCCGGCGCTGATGCCGGCCTGGTCGCTCGGCTATTCGGGCTCGACAATGACCTATACCGACGCGCCCGATGCCGCGGTGCAGATGCAGACCTTCACCGCCAAGCTCGCCGAGCATGACATCGGCTGCACGTCGTTCCATTTGTCGTCGGGCTACACCTCGATCGGCGACAAGCGCTACGTGTTCCACTGGAACCGCACCAAGTTTCCAGATCCGGCGGCATTCGTCAAAAGCTATGCCGATGTCGGTGTCCGGTTTGTCCCGAACATCAAGCCGGCGATGCTGCTCGACCATCCGCTGATCGACGATGTCCGGGCGGGCGGGCTGTTGGTCGCCGACGCGGATGGCGTGGAGACTCAAGCGCAATTCTGGGATGCGCCCGGCGTCTATCTCGACTTCACCAACCCAGCGACCGCGACCTGGTGGAAGGGGCAGGTAACCACGGCGCTGCTCGACACCGGCATCGAAGCGACGTGGAACGACAATAACGAATATGAAGTCTGGGACGCGCGCGCGCGGATCCACGGCTTCGGCACCCCGCGCGCGGCGGCGGAGGCACTGCCGCTCCAGGCGCTGCTGATGATGCGCGCATCGCGCGCCGCGCAGGTCGCCCATGCGCCGGGCAGGCGGCCCTATGTCGTGACCCGTTCGGGCATGACCGGCCTGCAACGCTACGCACAGACCTGGTCGGGCGACAATCGCACCGACTGGAAGACGCTGCGCTACAATCTCAAGATGGGGTTGGGGCTGGCGCTGTCGGGCATTTCGAACAGCGGGCACGATGTCGGCGGATTCGCCGGGCCGCCGCCCGACGCCGAACTGCTGGTCCGCTGGGTCCAGGCGGGCGTGCTGATGCCGCGTTTCAGCATCCACAGCTGGAACGACGACCGCAGCGTCAACGAGCCGTGGATGTACGCCGACGCGCTCCCGGCGATCCATCGGCTGATGGCGCTGCGGCAAACGCTGCTGCCATTCTTCGGCGATCTCCTGCTGCGCTACAGCCGCGACTTCGCGCCGATCGTCGGACCCGTGTGGCTCGATCATCCTGGCGATGCGGCCGCGTGGATCGACGGCGACGACCATATGCTTGGCCGCGATGTGCTGGCGGCGATCGTTGTGGAACAGGGTGCCGCGACGCGCAGCGTCCAGCTGCCTGGCCACGACGACTGGTACGATGTGTGGAGCGGCACCCGCCATGCCGGGGGAAGCGTGATCGAGGTCGATGCGCCGGTAGCGGGCAACCCGCCGCTGTTCGCGCGCGCCGGCTCGGCGATGCTGGTCGATCTCGCGCGTGGCGGTTTCACCCCCGACCCGCTCGATCGCGGGCTCTGGCTGTTTCCGCCGGCGGGGGCGGGCAGCTTCGTGCTCACCGCGCTCGAGGACGACGAGGCGTGCACCGAACCGCGCGAGTGGCGCGTCGCGGGCCACTGTGCGGACAGCGAGATCGTGCTCGAGGTCAGCGCGAACGACTGGCGCCCGCTGACGATCGTGCTTCCGCAGGGCGACGACCGGACGCTCGTTGTGCCCGGCGCCGTGACGCAAGCGCGTAACGACATCGCCGGCCGCCGCTCGGTGCGGATCGATCGCGCATAGAAAACGGGCGCCCTCTCGTGAGAGCGCCCGTCATCGTAGCGCATGGCGGACGGCGACGCGTCGCCGCCGTCCGACCGGTGCTTACTTGAAGCGGATACCGACGCCGCCCATGATGCGCTGGCGCGAGGTGTGGTCCGAATACTGCGAATAGACATACTGCGCCGAGACATAGAGGCCCGAGAGCGGACCCGAGAAGCGGCTGCCCATGCCGTATTCGACGCCGCCACCGAGCTGATAGCCATCGGTCGAGTAGCGATCGTAGAAGCTCTGGCTGGCGACCGGCGCAGTAAAGCGCTTGCGCTGCTGGTTGTTCACATAGCCGCCCTTACCGAAGACGAGCAGCTGCGGGGTTGCCTGGATGCCCGCACGAACGCCAACGCCCAGTTCCTCGAACGACTTGGTGCACAGCGCGCCGCCCGCGGCACCGGTGCAGTTCTCGCTCCAGTTGTTCGAACGCCAGTAGGTCGCTTCCGGACCGACGACGAAACGCTCGCCCAGCTGGCCGTCAAAGCCAACGGTCGCACCGTAACCGAACTTGTCGCGATGGACGCCCTGCGACTGGAAACGATCGCCGCCGAAATTGCCTTCGATGCGGAAGCCGCGGAAGCTGCCCGAGCCGCTATTGGCTGCTGCCTCGGCCGGAGTGGCCGCGGTCGACTCCTGGGTGGCCATCGGTGCGGCAGTGTCCTGCGCGAGCGCGGGGACCGCCGAGAGGAAGGTTGCTGCGAGCGACGCGGTGATGAACTTGTACATGGCTTGGCCTCTGAAATTGCATTGAGTGGCGGTTTAACCCGATGCAAACCGGAGAGTTCCGCGGGTCCGATGCGATGCTTCGCGCAGTGTGTCCTTCGGGCAACTGTCGTGCCGGGGCCCCTTGCAAACCAAAACGGCGCCTCCTCCCGGAAGCGCCGCCTATCTGGTCTCCAAGGGTGCAGAGCGCTGGGATCAATATTTTACCGTCCCGCGCACCCCGAAATAGCGCTGCGCATCGCGCGGCACCTGCAGACGCTGATACGAGGGCGCGGACACGCCATTGCCCGCCGGCGTGACGAAGCTGACATAATATTTGTCGGTCAGGTTCTTGCCGATCAGGCTCAGCTCGAACTTGCCGTCCTTGCTGCCGAGCGTGATGTTGGCATCGAGCAGCGCATACGGCGCCTGCTGGGCGAGCGGCGTCTGGTCGAGGTCGAAATTGATCCGGCTCGAATAGCTGACCTGCGAGCCGAGCTTGACCGTGAAGGGCAGCGCATCCTCGAGCGGCAGCCGCCAGTCGGCGCCGAGGTTGAACTTGTGCTTGGGCGCGAAGGGCAGCGGCTTGCCGTTATGCGCGAGGCAGGTGGCGAGATTGGCCGCTGACAGCGTCGGTGCGCACGCGAAGGCGCGGATCGTGCCTTCGTTGTAGGTGTAGCCGCCGTTGAGCGTGAAATGATCGGTCGGCCGCAGGCTGAAATCCGCCTCGAACCCGCGCGAACGGACGCGCCCGGCATTGGTCAGCGTGACGAAGGTCTGTCCGCCCTGCGTGACGAAGCTGTTCGCCTGGAAATTGTCGAGCACCTGGCTGTAGAGCGCGGCGTTCAGGGTCAGCCGGCGGTCGAAGAATTTCGACTTGATGCCGAGCTCGAAGGCGTTGCTGGTCTCAGGGGAGATTGGCGCGGTATTGTTCGCGGTCATCGAATAGAAGACGTTGAGCGCCGGCCCCTTATAGCCGCGCGAATAGGTGCCGTACGCCATCAGGTCGGGCGTGACCTGATATTGCAGCCCGGCCTTGCCCGATACGCCGTTCGCGCTCGTGCGTTGCGCCGAGGTGAAGGCGCCCTGGATGCCGGGGCGAAGCGTCGCGTCGGCGACCGAGACGGTGCGCGCGAAGCTGTAGGACACGCTGTCGTGCGTATAGCGAATGCCGCCGATCAGCTTGAGATGATCGACTACCTCCCACGTCGCCTGGGCGAAGCCCGCCTGGCTGCGGAACTTGGTGTTCCACGCCGCGGGGCCGTTCGAGCTGACGAAGGTGCTGACGCCGGGCGCGGTGCTGCACGGCCGGAAGCCGGTGGCATCGATTGCGAGCGTCGATGCCGAGCAGAAGCTGTCCGACCGCGTGAAAGTGTCGTCCTCGTCGGTCCACCAGAAGAAGCCGCCCGCGACATATTCGAAGCGGCGCCCGCTCGGCGAGGCGATGCGGATTTCCTGGCTATATTGCTTGAAGTTGAGCCGGCCGTCGTCGCGCTGGTCGATATTCTGCGTCGCCGCAGCGGGCGTCGCCGCCGAGGCGACCGCGACATATTGCCCCGATTGCGACCCGAAATCGCCGTCGCGCAGCTGGCGGTTCTTCCAGTTGCGATAGGCGGTGATCGAGGTCAGCGTGTAATCGCCGAGCTTATAGTCGAGCGTCGCCGAGACGCCGGTATTGGTGTCGGTCGTGCCCGGCGTGAAATTGTTGTTGAGGTCGCGATTGCCGTAGCGTGGCACGACTGGGCGCTGCTGCGGCAGGAAGATGTTGCTGAACTGCGCGTTGGGGATGAACGTCCCCAGGATGTCACCGCAGCAATCGTCCTTTTCGTGGCTGTAATCGGCGGCGATGCCGACGGTCAGATCGCCGAACTCGCCCTTGAGCTTGCCCTTGATCCCGAACTTCTCATAGCCGTTCACCCAGCTGTTGTTGAACACGTTCTTGGCGTTGCCGTCGTAATTGCCGTAATAGCCGCTGAGCAGCGCGCCGACGTTTTCGCTGAGCGGGCCCGAGACGGTCGCGCTCGCGCGATATTCGGCGCGGTCGTAATAGGCGGCGGAGGCTTCGGCTTTGAACGTCTTGGTCGGTGCACGCGTGACGATGTTGAGCGCTCCGGCGCTCGCATTCTTGCCGAACAGCGTGCCCTGCGGCCCGCGCAACACTTCGATCCGGTCGAGATCGGCGAATTCCTGCGTCGCCATGCCCGAGCGGCCATAGACGACGCCGTCGATGATCGTCGAAACGCTCGGCTCGGCGCCCGACGCGAAGGACTGCGTGCCGAGCCCGCGGATCGCGATCGTCGAATTGACGTTGGCGGTGCCGCGCTTGAAGGTCAGCGACGGGACGACCTTGTCGAGCGTCTCGGTGCTGTTGATATTTTGCGCGCGCAACGCGTCGCCGCTGACGACGGTGATCGCGACGGGGACGGTCTGCAGGTTTTCCGAACGGCGCTGCGCGGTGACCACGATATCGCCCGTATCAACGGGCGCGAGGTCGGCGGATTGCGGGGCAGGGGCTGGCGGTGCGGTCTGCGCTGCCGCTGCGCTAGGGGCGGCCATGAGGCTCGCCAGAGCCAGCATACTTGCCGACATATATACGGTTTTCATGGATTCCCCTCAGACATGCTCTTTGGCTGCGTTGTCTCGGCCTGACCACATTTTCTCGTTTTTCGTCAAGTGGTAAGGTAGGTTTCGCTAATGATACCGCTAACATTGCCGATAACCTTCAGCGGAATACCTGCTACCGCCGAAACGGGGATACGGTAAAAACACGGGCGCTCATCATACGGCGACTTGGTGATATCCTAACAGCTTCGCACGAAACGATTTTTTACTTCAACAGGGAAACCATCTGGGTAGACTTACGATATTCCGACTGACGTGCCTGTCGCGTTAACCATCGTCGTGCTTAGTCAAGGGATCGGCGATGGACGAAATGTATATTGGCAGTGCGCTGTGCGAAGTGACGTCGGGCGGCGAGCTGATGCTGCCGCGCCGATTTTTCGACACCGCGCGAGCGCGCTGCATCGATGACTTCCTGTTGATCGGCCTGCACGAGGAATCGCCCTGCCTCGTCGCGTTCGACCGGGTCTATGTATTGCAACGCCAATTCGACGTCGCCGAGCGGTTTGCCAAATCGCCGGGCGGATACCAGGATCATCATCGGCTGCGGCGGCTCTACGGCTTCGTCGACGAGGCGCCGCTCGCCCCCGATGGGATGCTCCAGCTCCCCGCGATGATGCGCGTACGCGGCGGTATCGGCAGCGCGGCGCTGCTGGTCGCGAGCGGTCCGCGGTTCGAGATTTGGGATCTGGCGCAGGTGCTCGCGCACGGGCCGTCGGACTTGGTCACGCTCGCGACGCTGTTGCAATCCAACCCGGTTACCAAGGATGTCGCTAATGACGGTATTGTGTCTCCTGCTCGGTCATGCGCCAGCCCTCACGCTGCAACGCAACCAGCGCTTTGTGTTCAGCCACTGCCTCCGCTGTCGCCACGACATGATCCGATCGGACGGCGGCGGGGCATCGGCTGACCCGGTGCGAGGGTGGCGGCGCGTGCCAGCGGGCATGCGGGTGCGGCGCACCGCAGCAGAGCGCGCCGTACCAAGCCCTCGAGCGCCACGCTCGGGCACGCCCGACCTCCTGCGGATCGGCGCGATCGCCTTGTTCTGGATGGCGCAGGATGCGCTTCGCGAGCGCCAGAAACGCCCCCGAATCCTGCGGCTGACCGCCGAGTGAGCGATTAGCCGCCCTTGGCGCGATCCGCCTCGGGATAGTCTTCGGGTCTCACCGGGGCGATGTTCGGGCGATCGGCGACGTCCTCCTGCGGGAGGCCGCCGTCGGTCACGGCATCGTCCGCCTGATCCTCTGATGCGCGCGGGTCGGTCATGCCGCGACCTTCCCGGTATAGCGCGCGAATTCTTCCGAATAGCGCTGCGTGATCAGCGCCTGTTCGGTCGCGTCCACATCATCGGCCAGTTCGAGGAACCAAGTGCCTTCCTCCGAATAGACGTGATGCGCGACCGCGCCGCGGATATGCTCGAGCTTGTCGAGATAATCCTGGCTCATCGGGTCGAGCCGTTCGAGCAGCCCCATCTCCATCTTGGCGGCGGCCTGCTCCTGATAGGCGAGCTCGGCATGGCCGACCTGCTTGTCGGCGGCGAGCGCCGGGTAGATCGCGGCTTCCTCGGCGATTGCGTGCCCGGTGAGGATCAACGCGAGCGCCTTTTGCGCGGCGCGGCGCGCCTCGGCAGTGCTGGCCGCCTTCACCGCGGCGAACGCGCTCTCGATCTGGCGATGGTGATCGAGGATCTGCGCGAGCCAACTGCCGGGTGTTGCCGCGGCTTCGGCCTTGGCGCGCGCTTCCGCGCGGGCTGCATCGCTTTCCGGCGGCGTGATTGCGGCGATGGCTTTGTCCAGAATAGACACGGGCATTCTCCGATTGGCGGGTTCTCCACCTTCAACCCGCCAGCGCGCCGGCCCGTTCCGGGAAAATTGCGCCAACATACCGAAAGAAAAAGAGAATTAACCTCGCTCAAGTCACCGGATATTCTAGCGTCGCAGCCGGACACATTGCTGATCCCGCCCGTTACGGGTGCGCAGCACCTCTGACAGAAGGTCTCTTCGAAATGGCGACGCTCGGCGACATGGCTGGCTGGGTGGCACCGGCGGCGACGATGATCGCGGCTGTGATGACCGCCGCCAACCTCGGCACGCGCGTGACGGGCTGGGGGTTCATCGTATTCACGATCGGTTCGGTCGCCTGGTCGAGCGTTGCGATCGGCACGGGGCAGCAGAATCTGCTGTGGACCAACGGCTTCCTCACCCTGGTCAATCTCGTCGGTATCTGGCGCTGGCTCGGGCGCCAGGCGCGCTACGAGGATGGCAGCCGCACGGCCGCGTCGCGCAGTCAGGCCGCGCGCGTGCCCAGCCTGTTCTCGATCGGTGCCATCACCGGGGCACGGCTCACCGGGCGCGACGGCGCGGTGATCGGCACCGTGGTCGATGGCATGATGCGGTGCAGTGACTCGGCGCTGGCGTATGTCGTGATCAGCGAAGGCGGGGTCGGCGGCGTCGGCGAACGGCTGCGCGCGTTGGATCCGGGCGAGGTGCGTTTCTCTGCCCAGGGTCCGATCTGCGATCTCGACGCCGCGGCGCTCTCGCGGCGACCATTGCTTGAACCCGGCGCCTGGCCGGTTTCGCTCGAGGCTCTGGCGGAACCCTCGTCGCGACCGCCGGTTGTCGCCCTCACACAATAGGAGAGCAGCCGGTGCCGATGACCCTCGAGGATCTTTCCGCGGCGATGCGCAAGATCGACTTCACGATGCTGACGACGGTCGCACCCGATGGCGGGCTCGCCGCGCGCCCGATGAGCAATAACGCCGATGTCGACTATGATGGCGACAGCTATTTCTTCGCGCTCGACGATACGCAGACCGTGGCCGAGATCGCGGCGAATCCCAAGGTCGGGCTGACGCTCCACGGCAATTCGGGGCTGCTCGGCAAGCCGCCCTTGTTCATCGCGGCGGCGGGCGAGGCCGAGCTGATCCGCGACAAGGCGATGTTCGCCGAGCATTGGAATCCCGATCTCGAGCGCTGGTTCGAGCAAGGCGTCGACACGCCCGGGCTCGTGCTGATCAAGGTCCATGCCGAACGGCTGCATTACTGGAACGGCGAGGACCAGGGCGAGGTCCGGCCCTAGCGGCGTCCGCTAGCGGCGCGGACGCGTCTCTGCGGCGAGCTGGTCGTGCGCGACGCGTTGCAGCGCGGTGGCCTGCGCCGGCGACAGGCCAAGCTCGTCGGCGGCGCTTTCCCCCTTGCCGAGCGTCAGCGGATCGACCCCGGTGATGCGGCCGAACACGACCAGTGCCTCGAGATAATAGCCGTACACGCTCGCATGGTATTGGTCGTAGCTCCACAGATCGAGCTTGCCATAGGTCACACCGTCATAGGGATTGGCGTCGGCGACCCCGGTCAGGATCGCGCGGTTCCACGCCTCGCCGACGGGTAGCACGCCGAGCCCGCGCGTCGCGACGCGCGCGCGGTTGGCGGCGCCGCGCAGATCGAGCGCCATCGCGGTGACCGGGTGGCCATACCAATGCCCGCCCGGCCGATAGGTCTCATCGGCGCGGCTCCACGTCGCCATCAGTTCGATCTGCACCGCAGGATTGTAGCTTCGGAACAAGCCGGCGAGGCGTGGCACGCTGCGCAGATAGCCGCTGGCGTCGCCGGGGCGTCCGCTGTCGAGCGTGCTGAATTCCTGGAGCACGACGACGTCCCACGCGCGTTCGAACAGCGCGCGGCGCTCGTCATAATGAAAGGCGAGCGTCTTGCCGCCCTGCGTCTCGAGGCTGACGGCGTAATTGAGCCCGGCCTCCTCGGTGAATTCCTTGAACAGCGCCGGCACGCCGCCATAGCCGTCGCGGTTGAGGTCGACGACATTGCCGGCGTGCCAGTTGCGCACCGGCGAATGCGCGCCTTGGGTGAAGCTGTTGCCGATGAAGAGGATCGTACGCTGGCGCGGTTGCGCGGCGGCAGGGGTGATCGCGCACAGCGCCATCACCATGGCAAGCGCCCTGAAGCCGTTCATCGTCATCTTGCCCCTGTCTCGTCGATCCCGGTGCGGCCCTATCGGCAATGTCGCGCGCGACTGCAACGGATCGTTCGGGAAAGTGACAGACAGGCGACGGCGCGCCGGTGCGCGGCCGTTCCGACTGCGGGGCTAGCGCAGCTGGCTATCCTTGCTGCCGCGCCGGTTGATCCCGACGCTGCGAATCTGGGCATCGCGCTTCGACTGGCAGGCGATGCACGTGCGTGCGCCGGGCAGCGCCTGACGGCGCGCTTCAGGAATATCCTCGCCGCACTGCGCGCAAGAGTGCGCCGCCTCGCCCGCGAGCAACTGAGCCCGGGCTGCGGAGACCGCGTCCGCCACCGTATCGTCGATCTGATCCTGTATCGCGCCGTCCTGCGCCCAGCCGTTCGCCATGTCCGTATCCCATTCTCAATGATACGAAATAGGAAAGGTTCGGCGCTTTTCCACCGGTGTCCGGCTCTGTGTCGGGACCTTCTGCCGCAAATGCTCGTTATCGCCGCACGCGCGCCAAGACCGGCATAGCGCATGGAAAGGTCAATTATGAACAGCACGACGTTCAAGGGTGAAGCTCAGGATCTCGGTGGCACCGTCAAGGAAGCTGCGGGCAAGCTGACGGGCGATACGTCGCTGCAGGGTTCGGGCGTCGCCGATCAGGTTGTCGGCAATGCCAAGCAGGTCGCGGGCGCGGCGGTCGATGCCGTCTCGAACCCCGGTCCGCTGCTCGACAAGGCCCGTACCTTCGCGCGCGAGCGGCCTTATGCTACGGCAGCGTTGGTCGGCGTGCTCGGCCTCGCCGTGATGAACACGCTGCGCGGCAAGTAACGCCAGATCGCCACCGTGCCGCGACGGCACGGTGGCGAAACGCTGTTGGGGGACGAAGACAATCGAACGGCTGACTATGGGTGAAATCGATCGTCTCGTTCCCTCCGGCCTGGTCGAGCAATGGGCGATGCATTTGCGCCGCGAACGCTCGCGCGCGAGCGACGCGCTCTGGTTGATCGAGAATGGCTTTTCGATTCATGACGGTCGTCACGGCGTCCCGACCGCCGACGCGACCGAGCGCCATCGGCGCGAACTCGAAACGACGGTGCGCGAAGTCGCGCTTTTGCTCGAGCAATATGATGCGATCAATCTGCGCCGGACTCCGGATCCGGTCGGCTAGCGATGGCGCGTCGCGACGTGATCGCAGCAGGCGATGCCCTTTTTTCATTGTGCACTGCAGCATAATCCCTATCTCTAGAAACCAGCCGGCAGTTTGCGGGCACTATCGACGAGGCCCGGAATGCGGCGCATCTCAGACACGCTCGCCCGCATGGCGGCATATTCCTATCCGACCAACACCCCCGACATGCCGAGCCGGCTGACACCGCTCGCCGATTTCGGCAGCGATCCCGGCGCGCTCGGTGCCTATTGCTACCTTCCCCCCGATCTCCGGCCCCACGCGCCCCTGGTGGTCGTGCTGCACGGCTGCACGCAAACGGCCGCGGGGTACGATCAGGGCAGCGGCTGGTCGGCGCTCGCCGATCGCGAAGGCTTTGCCTTGCTCTACCCGGAGCAGCGCCGCGCCAACAACATGAACCTGTGCTTCAACTGGTTTGAGCGGAGCGACATCGCGCGCTCGGGGGGCGAGGCGCAGTCGATCGCACAGATGGTCGAGACGATGATCGCGACGCACCAGCTCGACCGCAATCGCGTCTTCGTCACCGGTCTCTCGGCCGGCGGCGCGATGGCGGCGGTGATGCTCGCCACCTATCCCGATCTGTTTGCGGCAGGCGCTATCATCGGCGGGCTGCCTTATGGCGGCGCGACCGGCATGTTGCAGGCGCTCGACCGGATGCGCGGGCACGGCGCCGCGAGCGCGACTGATGCGGCCGACGCGGTGCGCGACGCCGCGGGGCAGGTGCCGCGCCGGCTTCCTGCCGTGTCGATCTGGCAGGGCGATGCCGATCGGACCGTCGTGCCGCTCAACGCCGATCAGCTCGCCGGCCAGTGGCGCGCCGTGCATGGCCTGCCCGCCGCGCCGAGCGAGACGCGGGGCGGCCCGAACTGGGAGCAGCGCGTGTGGCGCGACGCGACCGGGCGCGCGGCGGTCGAGCAATGGACGGTGGCGGGAATGGGCCACGGCGTGCCGATCGATCCAGCCGGCCCCGAAGGACTTGGCGAGGCCGGCCCCTATATGCTCGATGTCGGGCTTTCGAGCAGTCGCGCGATCGCCGAGTCGTGGGGATTGCACCGCGCGAGCAGCGGCGCGAAACCCAAGCCTCGCCCGGACCGCACAACCGCGCGCCCGGCCAGCGATCGCGCGGAAGATCCGGCGAACGGCGTACAGGCGGTCATCGCGCGTGCGCTGCGTGCCGCGGGGCTGTTGCATTAAGCCGGCTGCCGACCCCGGCCGGCTGGCGGCCGCGCTGTGCCTGACACCGCCGTCGCCGCTTGATAGCCTCGCGCGATGACCTTTTTCGAAAGCCTGTTGGCGCTCCTGTTCGCGGCGATCGTGTCGCTCCAGGCGTCGCGCCGCCTCAATTTGCCGTATCCGGCGATGCTGGCGATGGGCGGGGTGATCGTGGCGTTCATTCCCGGCGCGCCAACGATCGTGATCGATCCCAGCACCGTGCTCGCGCTGTTCATCGCGCCAGTGCTGCTCGATGCGGCGTTCGATTTTCCGCTCCACGCCGCCCGGCGCCTGTGGCGACCGCTGTCGATCCTCGCGGTGGGGGCGATCCTCGTCACCACCGCGACGGTGGCGTGGATCGGCGTCGCGTTCGTCGGCCTGCCGCTCGCCGCGGCGGTGGCGCTCGGCGCGATCGTCGCGCCGCCCGATGCCGCGGCGGCGACCGCGGTGCTCGGCACGGTCTCGCTGCCCAAGCGGACGATCGCGGTGCTCAAGGGCGAAAGCCTGTTCAACGATGCGACCGCGCTATTGCTGTTCGGCGCCGCGCTCGCGGTGCAGGCGAATGGCGGGTTCAGCACCGGTGTCGCGCTGCGGCTCGCTTTTGCCGCGCCGGGCGGGATCGTGCTCGGCATCGCCAGCGCGTTCGCCTTCCAGTGGCTCGGCAAATTCGTCGCGGGGACGCTCGGCGGCAACATCCTGCAGTTCATCAACGCGTTCGCGGTGTGGATTGTCGCCGAGCATCTCGAACTCTCGCCCGTGCTCGCCGTAGTCGGCTGCGCGATGACGATCGCACGCGCTGGCGGTGATGGATCGCCGCGGATGCGCGTCCACAGCTTCGCGGTGTGGGCGACCGTGGTGTTTCTGTTCAACGTGCTCGCTTTCCTGCTGATGGGCATGCAGGCGCGGCTGATCGTCGGGCGGATGAACGCGGTGCATCTGTGGGATTCGCTCGAGGTTGCAGGCGTCGTGATCCTCGCTGTGATCGGCGCGCGGATCTTCGTAGTGATGGCGTGGAACCTGCTCGCGGCGCGCTTCGCGGCCGTGCGCGGGGATCTCTCGCCGCCGACGCTGGCGCAAGGCGTGTTCGTGTCGTGGTGCGGGATGCGCGGACTGATCACGCTGGCAACGGCCTTTGCGCTGCCCGCGGATTTCCCGCAGCGCGACGTCGTCGTGCTGACCGCGTTCGCGGTCGTGCTCGCCACGCTGATCGTCCAGGGTATGACACTTGCGCCGTTGATCCGCTGGCTCGGGCTCGATTCGGTCGATGATCCCGACGCCGAGCTCGCCGACGCGCGGCGCGATCTGGCGAAGGCGGGCGCTGCCGCGCTCGACGATGTCGAGGGGCGTGAGGCCGATCAGTTCCGCTATGCCTATTCGATGCTCGGCACCGCGGACGAGAAACGCTATCGCAAGATCGGCCTCAAGGGCATCGCCGCCGAACGCAAACGGCTCGAGGCGCTGCGCACCGACGACGCGCTTGGCGACGACAGCTATTACCGCCTGCAGGAAGAGGTCGATTGGCGCGAGCTGTCGCTGCTCCCCGAGGGCGAGCGTCGCATCGAGGAAAGCTAGGACTCGTTTGACCGCGCGCGGCGCGCATGGGAGGGACGGAGGTCTCCGCTCGAAGGAACAACTCGATGATCATGCTCGCGCTCTTGATCGGTATCGTCGCGGGGTCGCGCACGATGCTCGCGCCCGCCGCGATCGCCTGGGCCGCAACGCGCGGACTTGCGCTCGACGGCAGCTGGCTCGCCTTTTTCGGGTGGCGCTTCACGCCTTGGATCTTCTCGCTGCTCGCGCTCGGCGAGTTCGTCGGCGATGTCTTGCCGACCACGCCGAGCCGCAAATTGGCCGGGCCGTTCGGCGCGCGGCTGGTGAGCGGCGGCGTATCGGGCGCGGCGATCGGGGTCGGCGCGGGGATGCCGCTGGTCGGGCTGGGGCTCGGGCTGATCGGTGCCGTGGTCGGCACGCTCGGTGGCGCGGCGCTGCGCACCCGTCTGGCGGTGGCGTTCGGGCGCGATCTGCCTGCTGCGCTGGTCGAGGATGCGCTCGCGCTTGCCGCGGCCGCAATCGTGGTGTTCGCGCTGTGACCCGCAAGTTCGATGCGATCATCATCGGCGCGGGGCAGGCGGGGCCGCCGCTGGCCGGGCGGCTCACCGCGGCGGGAATGACCGTCGCGCTGATCGAGCGCAAGCTGGTCGGCGGGACCTGCGTCAACACCGGATGCATGCCGACCAAGACGCTGGTGGCGAGCGCCTATGCCGCGCATCTCGCCCGGCGTGCCGCCGATTTCGGGGTGCAGGTCGGCGCGGTGACGATCGATATGCCCGCGGTCGCGGCACGCGCGCACAAGGTGACGCTCGATGCGCGCGGCAGCAACGAGCGCTGGCTCGCCAAGATGGAGCGGCTGACCTTCCTGCGCGGCCATGCGCGCCTCACCGGGCCCACCACCGTGGACGTCGATGGCGAGGAACTGACCGCGCCGCGCATCTTCCTCAATGTCGGCGGCCGCGCCGCGGTGCCCGACATGCCGGGCGTGAGCGAGGTGCCGCATCTCGACAATACCGACATGGTCGTGTTGGCGCAGGTGCCTGAGCATCTCGTCGTCGTCGGCGGCAGCTATATCGGGCTCGAATTCGCGCAGATGTACCGCCGTTTCGGCGCTGCGGTGACCGTGGTCGAACGCGGCGACCGCCTGATCGCGCGCGAGGACCCAGAAATCTCCGACGCAGTCCGCCAGATCCTTGAGGACGAAGGCATTGCGGTGCGGGCGGGCGCGAACTGCATCGGCTTTGCGCCGCACGCGGACGGTGTCGCGGTGTCGGTCGATTGCCATGACGGCGAGCCGGTTGTGATCGGCAGCCATGTCCTGCTCGCGGTCGGGCGGCGCCCGAATACCGACGATCTCGGCCTCGACGCTGCGGGCGTGGAGACCGACGCGCATGGCCACATCACGGTCGACGACGGGTTGCAGACCAATGTCCCCGGCATCTGGGCGCTCGGCGATTGCAACGGGCGCGGCGCCTTCACCCACACCGCCTATAACGATTTCGAGATCGTTGCCGCTAATCTGCTCGATGGCGAGCACCGCAAGGTCAGCGCGCGTATCCCGGGCTATGCGCTCTATATCGACCCGCCGCTCGGTCGCGTCGGCGTTACGCAGGTGCAGGCAGCGGAGTCGGGCCGCCCGATCCTGGTCGCCACCCGCCCGATGACGCGCGTCGGCCGCGCGGTGGAGAAAGGCGAGACCAAGGGGATGATCAAGATCGTCGCCGATGCCGAGACCAAGCGCATCCTCGGCGCCGCGATCCTGGGGACCGGCGGCGACGAGGCGATCCACGGCATCCTCGACATGATGAACGCCGATCAGCCGATCGATGTGCTGCGCTGGGCAGTGCCGATCCATCCGACCGTGTCCGAGCTGATCCCCACCGTGCTCCAAAGCCTCGCGCCGCCGAGCGCGGACCCGAAGCAAGCCTGATGTCCCAGACGTGCGACCATATGGCGACGGTCAACGCCGTCACGCCGAGCGCCAAGGGATGCGAGGAATGTCTCGCGATCGGCAGCGCATGGCTGCACCTCCGGATTTGCCGCAGCTGCGGCCATGTCGGCTGCTGCGACGATTCGCCGCACCGCCACGCCACCGCGCATTTCCATGCGACGCGCCATCCGATCATCGAGGGCTATGATCCGCCCGAAGGATGGGGCTGGTGCTACGTCGATCGCATCATGGTCGATCTGCCCGGCCAGACGCCGCGGCGGGGGCCGATCCCGCGCTTCTATTAAGGCAGGGTAGGCCCCAAGCCCTTCGCCAGGGTGGCCTTTGATTTTGGAAACCGCCGGTGCGTAGCTTCGCGCGGGCGGAATCTTGTCTTCGGTACACCGCCGCCACCTGATCGTCAGGCAGACCGAGGCTTGCATTTGCTTCTCCGTTCCGACCTCCGCAACCGCGAGCGACGGGTCGTCGAGAACAACGCAGAGCTTATCGTGCCTGGCCGTTCCCGAAATCCCCCCGCTCGCTAACTGCGCAGGTCGCGCTGGACGATGGAGGGGGGCGATTCACGCTCCCTGCCTTTTCTGTATCGTCGTAGAATTCGTCAGTCGATGTCCCTGCAGAAAGGCTTGAGCGCCCGATCTCGCTCGATGAGCAGTACCATATCCTTCTGGCGGGGTAATAGGGATCGTGTATGATCAAGGTACCGCGATCGATTCGATATTCGGGCGAAAATAGGATCCATTTCAATTATTAGGCGTTTAGGTTGATTGGGAGATCAATAAATTCGTTATACAACCGAAATTAAATAAATAGAATTTTAATGACTACGATAGCCTATATTCACATTCCGAAATGCGCTGGTACGACGATGGTAAGCGTCGTAAATCGGCTGGATCTCAAGTGGTGGCATGTACCCGCCGGGGTCTATGTTGCTGAATATGATGCGTTTATCGGGAATTACGAGACCTCGTTGCGCGAAGACGCGAGCGCGAAGATATCAGACGAATATGATCTGATACTTGGGCATTTCTCGCAGCGAGACGTAATACGAAGTATTGGGTCTGAATCCGGTCTGCGTTTTGCAACGACGTTGCGAGATCCGGTAGAGAGATTGGTATCAGAATATTATTATAGCATATCAAAAACGCACAATGGTGCGGATGCGACACGCCGGCTGTTTCCGACATTTCGGGACTTCGTAACGACCAATACTGAGACTGAAGTCATAGCGCGGTTCTTGGAATCGTATCGCGGAGAGCCAGCGGATCGGATCGCGGACAGGCTGGTGAATCTCTATGCCTTTGTCGGGTTTACCGACCGGCTTACCGCCTCGGTCGATGCGCTTGCAAAGCTGTTCGGCCGATCACCCCCAGCTGAAATCGGCCTTGCAAATGTTACGGCGGATAAGCCTGCCACCATCGATTCGGATCTGGTCGAGATTATTCATGACCGAAACGCACGCGACGTGGCGATCTTCAATGCCGTAAAGCTCGCACTTGCCAGCGATCCTGTCTGAAGAGACGCTACCGGCTTTGCTGTAGCGGGGCGATCTCCGCTCGGCATTTGGGCACCTAGTGCACAATATTGGCCACTAGCGTACGTCCTCCGCTCCCCGTGCAGCCATGCTGCATCAGTAAATCCCGTTAATATCCCAATCTCGGCATCGTACCGAACGTGCCGCGTCGTCCACGCCGAATGGTCGCGGAACTTGCGCGCAGGATCTTGAGGATATTGCAAAGCTGGTGCACCCGACTGGATTCGAACCAGTGGCCTCTGCCTTCGGAGGGCAGCGCTCTATCCAGCTGAGCTACGGGTGCCTGAAGCTCCGACTAGCAAAGCCCGCGCGGCGACGCCAGCCCTAGTTGTGCGCGAGCGTCACCGGCTGGAATTGGCCGAGGCCACAGGTCGCGCCGGGCGACAACGCAGCGCCCGAGTACAGCACGGTGATCGTATCGGTCGAACACAACTGGCTGAGACTCGTCGCATAGCTGAAGCGCTCCTCGAACCCCAGGCTCGGGCACGCGAAGGGCAAGGTGTTGCGATAGGCGCGTTTGCCGCTCGTGATGAAGTCGATCGTCCGGTCGTCGCGCACGCGCGTTTCGCGGATCGATGCGAGCGGGATGCAGCTTTGCGGCACGCCGGCCGGGGTCGCTGCGGGAGTGCGGTCGCGGGCGACGCTCGGGGCGGCGAAGGCGGCGAGGGTGAGGGCGGCGAGCAACAAGCGCATGTCAGGGCTCCTTTGGCAGTATGGCGGGCAGCGCGGCCTTGGGCGGCGGCGTCTTGGGCTTGAACGCACAGAGATCGGCGACGATGCAGCGCCAGCATTCGGGCCGCCGCGCCTTGCAGACATAGCGGCCGTGCAGGATCAGCCAGTGATGCGCATGGAGCCGGAACGGCTGCGGCGTCGCCTTGTCGAGTTTCAGCTCGACCGCGAGCGGGGTCTTGCCGCGCGCCAGACCGGTGCGATTGCCGACGCGGAAGATGTGCGTGTCGACCGCGAAGGTCTCGGCGCCGAACGCGACGTTGAGGACGACATTGGCGGTCTTGCGCCCGACCCCGGGCAGCGTCTCGAGCGCGTCGCGGTCGTTCGGCACTTCGCCGCCGTAGACGTCAACCAGCCGCTGCGAGAGCGCGATGACGTTCTTCGCCTTGGTGTTGAACAGGCCGATCGTCTTGATGTGCTGTTTGAGCGCGTCCTCGCCGAGATCGAGCATCTGCTGCGGTGTCTTGACTGTTTCGAACAGCCGCCGCGTCGCCTTGTTGACGCCGACATCGGTCGCCTGCGCCGACAGCGCGACCGCGACGACGAGCTGGTACGGGTTGCCCGCCTCGAGCTCGGTCTCGGGGTGCGGATTGTCGGCCGCGAGCCGCGCGTAGAATTCGACGACGTCGGCGCGCTTCACACGCCCAGCACCTCGTCCATTCCGTAGCGCCCGGCGGGCTTGCCGACGAGCCACAGCGCCGCGGTGATCGCGCCGCGCGCGAAGATCGCGCGATTCTCGGCGCGGTGGCCGAGCTCGATCCGCTCGCCTTCGCCGGCAAAGACGACCTGATGATCGCCCGCGACCGACCCGCCGCGCAGGCTGGCGAAACCGATCGTCCCTTCCGAGCGCGCGCCGGTCAGCCCCGCGCGATCGGCGACGCGCGCCTCGGCGAGCGGAATGCCGCGGCCCGCCGCCGCCGCCTCGCCGAGCAGCAAGGCGGTGCCCGACGGGGCATCGACCTTGTGGCGGTGGTGGAACTCGGCGATCTCGATATCCCATTCGGGCCCGAGCCGGGCGGCCGCCTCGCGCACTAGTTTCGCCAGCAGCGTCACGCCGAGCGAGACGTTGCCGGTCTGCAGCACCGCAATGTCGGTCGCCGCGGCGTCGATCATCGCGTGATGCGTTGTGGCAAGCCCGGTCGTGCCGATCAGGATCGGCGTCCCCGTCTGCCGCGCGGCGGCAAGCGTACGCTCGAGCGCCGAGGGCGAGGAGAAATCGACCAGCACGTCCGAATCGTGCGCGAGGCCAGCAGGGTCGCCGCCCGCATCGATTCCGCCGGCCAGCGTCGCGCCCAGATCGGGGACGATCGCCGCCAAGGCATGCCCCATGCGCCCAGCGCTGCCAATGATCCCGATCGCGGTCACGCACATTCCCTTCCGATAGGTTCGCGGGCGCCTTAGCCAATGGCCGGGCGACATGCCATGCGCGATTTGCCTCAGGCCCTCGCGTGCCGGCGCGTTGCCCGTCTTGCGCGGCGGCGGCGGTTTGCCCGCGGCGACAATAGCAGCGGATCGTCCGATGGACTAAGGTCGACGGATGCAGGACATTCGCGCCATCGTCGTTCTCACCGGCGCCGGTATTTCGGCCGAAAGCGGCATCGCGACGTTTCGCGGGCCCGGCGGGCTGTGGGAGGGGCACCGCGTCGAGGACGTCTGTACGCCCGAGGCGCTCACGCACGATCCCGAACTCGTCCACCGCTTCTATGACGCGCGACGCGCGGCGCTGGCACGCGTCGAGCCCAATCCTGCGCACCGCGCGCTGGCGCGGCTCGACGCGGAATGGGACGGCGAATTGCTGATCGTGACGCAGAATGTCGATGACCTGCACGAGCGGGCAGGGGCCAGGCGCCTGCTGCACATGCACGGCGAGCTGCAATCGGCGCTGTGCTCGGCGTGTGACGTGCGGACACGCTGGCTGGGCGCGATGCCGCCGTGGGCGGTCTGCCCGGCGTGCGGGGCGGCGGCGCTGCGGCCCGACATCGTCTTCTTCGGCGAGATGCCATACGGCATGGACACGATCGAACGCGCGCTCGGGTCGGCGGACCTGTTCGTGTCGATCGGCACGTCGGGCGCGGTCTATCCCGCGGCGGGCTTCGTCCAGGGCGCGCGGCATGCCGGCGCGCGCACGCTCGAGCTCAATCTCGAGCGATCGGCGGGGAGCGCGTTCTTTGACGAAACCCGGCTCGGCGCAGCAGGAACGCTGGTGCCCGAGTGGGTCGAAGCGATCCTGGCGGGATGAGCGGGCAGGCCCGGCATGGCCATTTTGGAACGGGTTGCCGACCCCCTCGTTTGTCATGTCAGCCCGACGGGCTCTTGCTCTAAACGCTATATCGAGAGGGTATCATGAAAAAGCTTCTTGCCGCCATCCTCCTCACCGGGGCCGCGACGCTCGGCACCACCACCGCCGCCGATGCGCGCGACGGGTGCGGGCGTGGCGCGTTTCGCGGACCGGGTGGCCATTGCCGCGTGATGCGCGGCGGCCCTGCCTTTGTCGGTGGTCCCGCCTATCGCGGCGGTCCACGCCTGATCGTCGGACGCCGCTACGATCGCGGCTATTGGGACGGTCGCCGCTATTGGCAGAACCGTTATCGCCACCATGGCGGCTGGCGCTACCGCTAAGCTCTGACGTTGGTGTGCAAAGCCCCGTGCCGCAAAGTGCGGCGCGGGGCTTTCGCGTGCGCGGGGATCACTCGACCCAGTCGAGGCCCATGTCGCGATAGACGTCGCGTTCGTCGTCCCAGCCGGGACGAACCTTCACGTGCAGATAGAGATGCACCGGGCGGCCCATGATGCCGGCCAGCTCGGCGCGCGCGCGCGCGCCGATTTCCTTGATCCGCGCGCCGCCCTTGCCGAGCACGATCGCGCGTTGCGTCGGGCGTTCGACCAGGATCTGCTGGTGGATCTCGACCGATCCGTCCTCGCGCTCGAGATATTGCTCGGTCTCGATCGTCGAGGCGTAGGGCAGTTCGGCGTGGAGTTGCAGGTAGAGCTGCTCGCGCGTCACTTCGGAGGCGAGGCTGCGCTCGGTCGCGTCGGAGACCTGGTCCTCGGGGAAATGCCACGGCTCGGCTGGCATCCGCTGGGCCAGATGCGCCTTCAGTTCGGGCAGGCCATCGCCGGTCGAGGCACTGACGAAGAACACCTCGTCGAACTGCACCATCGCGGTCAGCTTCTCGGCATGGAGCAGCAGCTTGCCCTTGTCGGCGAGATCGACCTTGTTGAGGATGAGATATTTCGGCTCGGGCCGATGCGCGATCGCCTCGGCGATGGTGGTGACCTTCGACCCCAGGCCGCCCTTGGCATCGACCACCAGCGCCAGCACGTCGGCACCCTCGGCACCGCCCCACGCGGCCTGCACCATCGCGCGATCGAGCCGGCGCTTGGGTTCGAAGATGCCGGGCGTATCGACCAGCAGCAACTGCGTGTCGCCCTCGATCGCGACGCCCATCAGCCGGACGCGCGTCGTCTGCGCCTTGGGCGAGACGATCGCGACCTTCTGGCCGACCAGCGCGTTGACCAGCGTCGACTTGCCCGCATTGGGCGCGCCGAGGATCGCGACGAGGCCGCATTTCTGGGTGGGGGTGTCAGTCATCAGCGGTCCTTGGGCGGTACAGGCTCTGCAACAGGCTCGGGGCGGAGGCGACGGGACGCGGTCATCGCAGCCCGTTCGCCCTTAGCCCGTCGAAGCGTGCGTTCGAACCTGGCAAGTGCGCGCCAGTAAAGAAAGCCGCGCCCAATCGCCAGCGATAAGCGGAGGCGGGGAAGATGTGCGGTCTGCGCCGCCTTTACAGCGCGAGTTTCCAATCCCAACCCAGCGGATCGCCGTCCATAACCTCGACCCCGGCGCTGGCCAGAGCGTCGCGAATCGCGTCCGACGCGGCGAAATCCTTCGCGGCGCGGGCGTCCTTGCGCGCGGCGAGCTGCGCGTCGATCGCGCTTTCGTCGAGCGTTGCCGAGGTCGGCCGCAGGCGCAGCTCGGCGCGTTTCAGGGTCACAAGCTCGAGCCCGAGCACCGCGTCGAAACTCTCGAGTGCGCGCAGCCGCGTCGCCGGCGACAGCCGCTTGTCGGCGAGCAGCGCGTCGAGCGCGATCAGGCCGCGCGGGGTGTTGAGATCATCGCTCACCGCTTCGTCGAGCTGCGCGAGGTACGGCTCCGCATCGCCCTTCAGCACATAATCATCGCGCGCGCGCAACGCGTCGCGCGCGATCACCAGCCGCTTGAGCCGGGTGAAGGCGGCAGCGAGGTTCTCCCAGGTGAATTCCAATTCGCTGCGATACTGCGCCTGGAGGCACATCAGCCGATAGGCGAGCGGATGGACGCCGGCATCGACCAATGTCTGCAGACGCAGGAAGTCGCCGGTCGATTTCGACATCTTCGCGCCGCGGTCGACCAGGAAATTGTTGTGCATCCAGATGCGGGCGCCGCTGTCGTCGCAGCCGCAGAACGACTGGTTCTGCGCGATTTCGTTGGGGTGGTGGATCTCGCGGTGGTCGATCCCGCCGGTGTGGATGTCGAAGGGATGGCCGAGATGCTGGCGGCTCATCACCGAGCATTCGAGATGCCAGCCCGGCGCGCCCTTGCCCCACGGCGAATCCCATTCCATCTGGCGCTGCTCGCCCGGCGGCGAGCGCCGCCAGATCGCGAAGTCCTGCGGATGGCGCTTGCCCGAGACCGGGTCGATCCGGCTTTCGCCCTCATCAGACGTTGCGCGCGCCAGGCTGCCGTAATCGGGCACGCGCGTCGTGTCGAAATAGAGGCCGCCCTCGATCAGGTAGCAATCCTTCTCGATGGCTTGCGCAAAGGCGATCATCTGCGGGATGTGCTCGGTTGCGACGGTCCACTCCGCCGGCGGATCGATGTTGAGCCGCGCGATGTCGTCCTTGAACGCCTTGGTATAATGCGCCGCGATCTCCCAGATCGACTTGGCCTGCGCCGCGGCGGCCTTTTCCATCTTGTCGTCGCCGGCATCGGCGTCCGAAGTAAGGTGACCGACATCGGTGATGTTGATGACGTGCTTGGTCGGATAGCCCTTCCAGCGCAGCACGCGCCCGAGCGTATCGGCGAACAGGAAGGCGCGCATGTTGCCGATATGCTGGTAATTGTAGACCGTCGGCCCGCAGGTGTAGACTCGCACCAGCGCGGGATCGATCGGAACGAAGCGTTCTAGGCTGCGCGTGAGGCTGTTATAGAGCATAAGCTGTGTGGCGGTCATCCCGCTCGCTTACAGACCGGGCGAGCCCAAAGTCACGTAAAAGGTGACGGATCGCTTGAAACTTGGGGTCCTCCCGTGTAGGGCGCCCACCTTGCGACGCGGGCCGTGGGTTTGCGGCGGCGCTTTTCTATCGATTCGGAGCTGTTCGGTTTTATGCAAATCATCGTACGCGACAACAATGTCGACCAGGCGCTGCGCGCGCTCAAGAAGAAGCTGCAGCGCGAGGGCGTCTATCGCGAGATGAAGCTGCGCCGGCATTACGAAAAGCCGAGCGAGAAGCGCGCGCGTGAGCGCGCTGCTGCCGTCCGCCGCGCGCGCAAGCTCGAGCGCAAGCGCATGGAACGCGACGGCGCACGGTAAGACGATGAAGCGGACCTAAGCGTCCGCTGCGCCTGCCTGAAGCCCGTACAAGACCTTCGACCCCCGCCCGGGAGCCACCATGTCGATCACCGCTGTCCCGCTAAAGCCCGTGAAGCGGGGTATCTTGGTGTATCTGTGGATCGGCATCGCCGTGCTGGTGATCGGCGCGATCGCGCTGGCGTTCCAGACGCCGCTCGATCCGTCGACCAGCTTCCTGGCGCGCAATGCCCGCGCGGCCGGGGTGATGACGACGCCGTCAGGCTTGCAATATCAGGTGCTCAGCGCAGGCGCCGGCGCGTCGCCGACCGACGACGATGTCGCGCTCGTCAATTATGAGGGGCGCCTGCTCGACGGTACGGTGTTCGACAAGTCGCAGCAGCCGACCCCGATGCCCGTCGCGGGCGTCGTGCCGGGGTTCAGCGAAGCGCTCAAGCTGATGCGCAAGGGTGCGAAGTATCGCATCTGGCTCAAGCCGAGCCTCGCTTATGCCGACAAGTCGCCCCCCGGCATTCCGGCCAATTCGACGCTCGCGTTCGACGTCGAGATGCTCGAATTCATCCCGATGAGCACCTATCGCCAGATCCAGCAGCAGCAACAGATGATGCAGCAGCAGGGTGCGGGCGGTGGCATGCCCCCGGGTGCGGGCGGACCGCCGACCGGTCGCTGAGATGCGGACGTTCGCTATCGCTGGTCTGATCGGCGCTATCCTGTTGCCCGCGGCGGCAACCCACGCCGCGCCGCGCAAGGTGGTGCATCGCGCCGCCAGCACCAAGCGCCTGGCGACCGTACCGCCGCTCAGCGCAACCGACGCGTTCCTCGCCACCAACGCCAAGCAGCGCGGCGTGGTGACGACACCGTCGGGGCTGCAATATCGCGTGCTGACGCCGGGCACCGGCCCCGCCAAGCCGACCGATGCCGATGTCACGCTGGTCAATTATGTCGGCAAGCTGACCAATGGCACGACCTTCGACCAGAGCGCCCGCCCGACGCCGATGCCCGTTTCGGGGGTCGTTCCGGGCTTTAGCGAAGCCTTGAAGGCGATGCCGAAGGGCGCGAAATACCGCGTCTGGATCAAGCCGAGCCTCGGCTATGGCGATCAGGCGACCGGGCCGATCCCCGCCGGATCGGTGCTGGTGTTCGATATCGAACTGCTCGATTTCATTTCGGGCGCGCAATTCCAGCAGATGCAGCAACAGGCCGCGGCATCCGCTCCGGCGGCGCCATAAGCCCACCCTTTGCGCACCGCGCGTCGCCGCTTTCCATGCGGGATGGCGCCGGGTATGACGCGCCCAGTTTCTCTTGAAATCGAAGGACGCTGATGTCGATCAAGCCCCTGCGTAAGGCCGTCTTCCCCGTTGGCGGGTTGGGCACGCGCTTCCTTCCGGCAACCAAGGCGATGCCCAAGGAGATGCTGCCGATCGTCGATCGGCCGTTGATCCAATATGCCGTCGACGAGGCGATCGAGGCGGGGATCGAGCAGATGATCTTCGTTACCGGTCGCGGCAAGTCGGCGATCGAGGATCATTTCGACATCGCCTATGAGCTCGAGGCGACGATGGAAGCGCGCGGCAAGTCGCTCGGCGTGCTCGACCATACGCGGCTTGCGCCGGGCGCGGTCGCCTATGTTCGCCAGCAGGAGCCGATGGGGCTTGGCCATGCGGTGTGGTGCGCGCGCGATATCGTCGGCGACGAGCCGTTCGCCGTGCTGCTCGCCGACGATTTCATGCTCGGCGAGCCCGGCTGCCTCAAGCAGATGGTCGATGCCTACAGGCAGGTCGGCGGCAATCTCATCTGCGCACAGGAAGTGCCCGAGGACCAGACGCACATGTACGGCGTCATCACGCCCGGCACGCGCGACGGGCGGCTGACCGAAGTGAAGGGGCTGGTCGAAAAGCCCGCCAAGGGGACCGCGCCGTCGAACCTCTCGGTGATCGGCCGCTACATCCTCCAGCCCGAGGTGATGCGCGTGCTCGAGAATCAGGGCAAGGGCGCGGGTGGCGAGATCCAGCTGACCGACGCGATGGCGCGGATGATCGGCGACCAGCCGTTCCACGGCCTGACCTTCGACGGCAAGCGCTACGATTGCGGCGACAAAGCCGGATATGTCACCGCCAATCTCGCGGTCGCGGTCGCGCGGGCGGATATCGGCGATACGGTGCGCGCGTTCGCGGTGGACCTGCTGCGTTAACGCGTGTCGTTCAGGCCGCCGTCGCGAGATAGCGGCGGCGGGTACCTTCGATGCACAGCGCGGTCAGCACGTTGCTGGCATAGGCGCCGGTATCGATGCCGATGCGATTCGCGCACTCGTCGGGGCCGTCGCTGATCGTATGGCCGTGGATCACGAACAGCGGGTGATCGACCTGGCTGCCAAGGAAATCCTCGCGGATCCAGCGCAGGTCGCCGGTGCGCTGCTGGTCGAGCGCGACGCCGGGGCGGATGCCGGCATGGACGAAGAGATAGTCGCCGAAGCGGAAACTGTCGGCGAACCCATCGATAAAGGCGAGATCGCCGCGCGGAATCGCCGCGCGGATCACCGCTGCGGCGCTGGCGGGGTCGAGCTCGGCAACGCGCGCCGGATCGACGCCGTAGCTCTCGACATATTCGGCGCCGCCGAACGTCAGCCAATCGCGCAGCCGTTGCGGTTGCGTGCCGAGCGCACGCACCAGCATTTCCTCGTGATTGCCCATCAGAAAGACCGGATGGAGCGTCGGATCGTCGAGCCCGCGCAACCGCTCCACGACGCCCTTCGAATCGGGGCCGCGATCGATCATATCGCCGAGGAAGACGAGAAATTCGCGCGGGCAGGGCTGGTGCCGGCGATCGTCGGCGATCTGTTCGAGCAACGCGTCGAGCAGGTCGAGCCGGCCATGCACATCGCCGATCGCATAGGCGCGCGACTCGGGCGGTCCGCTGGGCGGGGAGGCGCGCGGGAGGGGGCTAGCCGATGACACTCGTGAAACCTTTCCTGGCGACCGGACCCGGAGCAAACGTGCGGGCGGCCGCCACGCGCCGCTCAGCTCGCGAGTCGCAACGGTGCGCCGCGTGTCGGCGCGCGGGGCTGGTCGGGCCAGATCCCGCGAGTGTCATAGACGAGCTTGTCGGCACGCTCGTCGACCGGCACCGATTTGAAGACATCGTGATCGACCAGGACGATCATGATCCCGCAGGTCTCGATCGCGCTGTCGATGTCGATCAGCGTCGCGCCGCTGCCGTCGAAGCTCGGCGGGAGCGTATCGGTATAGGGCTCGACGATGCGCAGCCTGTCGCCGAAGCGCGCCGCCAGTGCGAGCGCGACCTTCAACGCCGGGCTCTCGCGGAAATCGTCGATATTGGCCTTGAAGGCGAGCCCGAGGCACGCGACGCGCTCGCCCGGATTGGCCGCGACCATCGCCTCGGCGCGCTCGACGACATAGTCGATCTTGGCGTCGTTCACTTCGCGTGCGGTGCGGATCAGCGGCGTGTTGGCGGGGTCGGCATGGACCAGGAACCACGGGTCGACCGCGATGCAATGCCCGCCGACGCCGGGGCCAGGCGACAGGATGTTGACGCGCGGATGGCGGTTGGCGAGGCGGATCACCTCCCACACATCGACATCCATCGTATCGGCGACACGGCTGAGTTCGTTGGCGAAGGCGATGTTGACGTCGCGGAACGCATTCTCGGTGAGCTTGGTCATTTCCGCCGCGCGGCTCGTCGTGGTGACGCAGGCACCACGCACGAAGCGGCGGTAGAATTGCAGCGCCTTGCGTGCGCAGCGTGGCGTGATCCCGCCGATCACACGGTCATTGTCGATCAGTTCGACGAGGATCCGGCCAGGCAGGACGCGTTCGGGGCAATAGGCGATCGCCACGTCGGGGCTGTCGCCATTGCTCTTGCCCGGCACCTTAAGATCGGGGCGGAGCTGCGCGAGCAGATCGCGCACCTTCTCGGTCGTGCCGACCGGCGACGTTGATTCGAGCACCACGACGTCGCCGGCCTTGAGCACGGTCGCGATCGTCGTCGCGGCGTTGAGGACATAGCCGATATTGGGCGCATGATCGTCGGCGAAGGGCGTCGGCACGGCGATGACGAACACATCGGCGGGTTCGATCTGCGTCGAGGCGCGCAAAGCACCGCGCGCGACGACGCCCGAGACGAGACCGTCGAGATCGACCTCCTCGATATGCACCTTGCCCGAATTGACCGTCTCGACGACATGCGCCGAGACATCGATGCCGAGCACGCTCGCGCCCGTCCGCGCGATCACCGCCGCGGTCGGCAGGCCGATATAGCCCAGGCCAACGACAACGACCTTCAGGTCAGCGTGCGACATCATCGATTCTGCGCCTTTACTTGCTCACGCTCCGGCTAATGCGCGAGGAGCGTTGATATTTCGAAAACGCTAAGGGCGCGCTCACGTCGTGGGCACACCAAAGCCGTTTGCGACGATCGTGGCAATCCGCGCGCTGGCGTGCCCGTCGCCGAACGGATTGTGCGCGCGCGCCATCGCGGCATACGCGGCGGGGTCTTCGAGCAGCGTGCTGACCTCGGCGACGATCCGCTGCGGGTCGGTGCCGATCAGCTTGGCGGTGCCGGCGACGACGCCTTCGGGGCGCTCGGTCGTCTCGCGCATCACCAGCACGGGCTTGGCAAGTGCGGGCGCTTCTTCTTGCACGCCCCCCGAATCGGTCAGCGCGATGTGGCACAGGCCGAGCGCGCGGATGAAATGCGGGTAATCGAGCGGGTCGATCCGCGCGATATTGGGGCGATCCCCCAGCACGCGGTTCATCGCCTCGACGACGTTCGGGTTGGGGTGCATCGGGAAGAGAATCGCGACATCGTCACGCGCCGCGATCTGCCCGACCGCGTGCGCTATATTGTCCATCCCGCCGCCGAAATTCTCGCGGCGGTGGGTCGTGACGAGCACGATCTTCTTGCCCGCGAAACGAGTGGCGATATCGTCTAGCCCGGCCGCGAGCGACGGATCGGCGGCGAGCTTCGCCTCGGTCGCGTGGAGCGCGTCGATCACGGTGTTGCCGGTGACGTGGATCATCGCCGGATCGATATTCTCGCGGCGCAGTGCGTCGGCGGCGGTGTCGGTCGGTGCGAAATGCTGGTCGGCGATCGGCGCGACGATCCGGCGGTTCACTTCCTCGGGCCAGGGCTGGTAGATGTCGCCCGAGCGCAAACCCGCCTCGACATGGCTGACCGGCACCTTGCGGTAATAGGCTGCGAGCGCACCGACCATCGCTGTCGCGGTGTCGCCCTGGACGATCACGCGGTCGGGCTGCTCGGCGTCCATCACGTCGCCCAGGCCGGTCAGCAATCGCGCGGTGAGGCGGTCGAGCGACTGGCCCGGCTCCATCAGATCGAGGTCCACATCGGGGGTAAGCCCGGCGATCGCGAGCACCTGGTCGAGCAGCCCGCGATGCTGCGCGGTGACGCAGGTGCGCACGTCGAGCCCCGGCACCGCCTTGAGCGCGGCGACGACCGGGAAGAGCTTGATCGCTTCGGGCCGGGTGCCGAAGATGACGAGGATGCGCGCGCGTTTCATGGGCCTGTCCTAGCGGGTCACCCTTAAGGTGCTGCTAACCGCAGCCCGGGCAGCCGGGATCCTTTGGCAAAGCGATCGTGCGGAAGCGGAAGGCGAGCGCGTCGACGAGCAGCAGCTTGCCCGCGCTGTCCTCGCCGAAACCCACGATCGCGCGCAGGGCTTCGAGGGCTGCGAGGCTGCCCATGACGCCCGCCATCGCGCCGAGCACGCCCTGCTCGGAGCAACTGTCGCCGGCGCGGTCGCGCGCATCGCCGACGAAGCAGCGGTAGCAGGGCTTGTCCTGCTCCCAGCCGCGGTACACGCCGAGCTGGCCCTCGAACTGCCCGACCGAGGCCGACACCAGGGGAATACGCAGCGCTTGCGCGGCATCGGACACCGCAAGCCTGGTCGCGAACGAATCACTGCCGTCGAGCACCACAGACACGCCGCCGAGCAGATCGGCGGCATTGGCGGGCGTGAGCCGCACGGCATGCTGGTCGATCACGACATGCGGATTGATCCCGCGCGCCGCGTTGGCCGCTGCGCCGACCTTCGATGCGCCGAGATCGGCCTCGTCGAACACCGTCTGGCGCTGGAGATTGGACAGGTCGACCGTATCGTCGTCGATCAGCACGATCCGTCCGACACCGGCGGCGGCGAGATACTGGATCGCCGGGCTGCCGATCCCGCCCGCGCCGACCAAAGCGACGCTCGCTGCCTTCAGCGCAAGCTGTCCCGCGCCGCCAACCTCGCGCAGCACGATATGGCGCGCATAGCGCTCGAGCTCGGCGTCGGAGAGCGTCATCCGCGCCAGTCGAACACGATCGTGGCGCGATACCAATTGTCGCCGCTCCCTGCGCGCAGCGCGAGGTTGCTACGCGCAAAGCCGGCGACGAGGCCCGCGGCATATTGCTCGACCGTCGGGCAGTTGATCGCGTGCGGAACGGTGCGGCGGACGAGGCCATCGGTGCCGACCAGCGTCGCGACATCGACCTTGACGACATAATGGCCGTCGGCGGGCTTGGCGATCGGGCAGCGATTGGCGGTGATCTCGCCCGCGACGAAGCTGGTCAGCTGCGGCGTGAGTTGCGGCGCGGCGACATAGGGGAGCGGCGCGAGCGCCGCCCAATCGACGGGGACCGCCGGGATCTCGGCGGCCTGGAGCAGCAGGAAAAGTATCATCGTCCGGTCGATCCAAAGCCCCCGGTTCCGCGCCCGGTATCGTCGAGCGTGGCGACCTCGTCGAGCGTCGCGCGTTGAACCGGGGCCGGAACGAGTTGGGCAATCCGGTCGCCACGCGCGATCTCGAACGGCGCCTGGCCGAGATTGGCGAGGATCACCTTCACTTCGCCGCGATAGTCGCTGTCGATCGTACCGGGGGTGTTGAGGCAGGTGACGCCGTGCTTGAGCGCGAGCCCCGAGCGCGGGCGCACCTGCACCTCGAAGCCATGTGGGATCGCGATCGCAAAGCCCGTCGCGACCGCGGCACGGGCGCCCGGCGCGAGCGTCAGCGCCTCGGCGGCGACGACGTCGAGCCCGGCGGCGCCTTCGGTCGCATAAGCGGGCAGGGGCAGGCCTTCGCCGTGCGGCAGGCGCTTGAGCGCGATCGTGATCGGCGTGGGGGTCGGCGTATTCATCGGGCTCGCCTTAGCAAGTCTGGCACGCCGTGTCGAAGCCTCGCGCCGCGGCATGGAACCGGGCGGCGCTTCAGCGGTTCAGAACATACCAGCAACATGCGAGTATCCCATGGCCGACACCCCGCACAATCCAAAACTCGACGAGCATCCCGGTTCGAACACCGAAAAGGACCCCGCGCAGTGGGTTTCGGGCGGTGACCCGATGACCGGCGCACAGGAATCCTATCTGACGACGCTGAGCGAAGAAGCGCATGTCGAGCCGCCGAGCCCGGATCTCAGCAAGGCCGATGCGTCGAAGCGGATCGACGAGCTGAAGGGCAAGCTCGACCTGTAAGGGGTCGGGACCGAGACCTTGACCTGTCACCCCGGCCTTGTGCCGGGGGCCACCGCGCCGCAAGCACCGCGATTCTCGTCACGGTGGACCCCGGCACAAGACGGGGTGACGGTGGCGGACGACACATCAGGCCGTCGCGCAAATCGTCCGTCAGCGCGTCAGCGCCTGCACGATCCGCTCGGCAAGCTGCTCTGCGACCGCCTCCTTGGGCAGTCGTTCCCAGCTTTCGACACCATCGGCGGTGACGATATGGACGGTATTCGCCGCGCCGCCCATCACGTCGCCCGACACGTCATTGGCGACGATCCAATCGACCTGCTTGCGCGTCCGCTTCGCCGTGGCGTGCTCGATGACCCGCTCAGTCTCGGCCGCAAAGCCGATCAAGAGTCGCGGACGATCCTGGCTTCGAGCGAGTCCTGCGAGGATGTCGGGGTTCTCGACCAGCTGCAGCACGGGCGGACCGTCCGCCCCCTTCTTGATCTTCTGCCCCGCACCTTCGACGCGCCAATCGGCGACGGCAGCCACAAGCACCGCGGCATCGGCGGGAAGCGCAGCCGCTACTGCGGTCTCCATCTGGAGGGCGGTTTCGACATCGACGCGCGTCACCCCGTCGGGGGTCGCGAGCGTCACTGGCCCAGCGATCAGCGTCACCCGCGCGCCGCGCGCAGCGAGCGCCGCGGCGATCGCGAAACCCTGCTTCCCCGACGAGCGATTGGCGAGATAGCGCACCGGATCGATCGGCTCGTGCGTCGGTCCGGCGGTGACGAGGATGTGCAGTCCAGCAAGCGCGCTCACGCCGCCAACGCCGCCTGGATCGCCGCGAAGATCTCTGCCGGCTCGGGCAATCGGCCTGGCCCAAATTCACCGCACGCCATCGCGCCTTCGTCGGGCTCGAGCACCGTTACCCCGTCGCCGCGCAGAGTGGCGACATTGCGGCGCGTCGCGGGATGCTGCCACATTCGCACGTTCATCGCCGGCGCGGCGAGCACGGGCTTGTCGGTCGCGAGCAGCAGCGTCGTCGCGAGATCATCGGCGATCCCGGCCGCCATCTTCGCCATCAGATCGGCGGTCGCAGGCGCGACGACGACGAGATCGGCCTCGCGGCTGAGCTGGATATGTCCCATCTCGGCCTCGTCCTTGAGGTCCCACAGCGAGGTATAAACCTGGTTTTCCGACAGTGCCGCCAGCGTCATAGGCGTGACGAAATGCGCACCGCCCGCGGTCAGCACGCTTTTCACGCCGATCCCGGCCTTGCGGCACAGCCGGATCAGCTCGCACGCCTTGTACGCGGCGATGCCGCCGCCGACGATCAGCAGGATCTTCACCGCGTCACCCGCGTCACGATGATTTTCCGCCGCGGCCCGCGCGCAGCGGCGATCAGGTCGCGCAGGCCATCTGGCGCGAAGGCGAGGCCGATCAGGAAAGTGGGGGCGATCATCAACCCGCCATAGAAGCTGTCGGCCCGCCCGAACAGCGCAAGCAGCAGCGCATACGCCACGAACACCGCCAGCGCGCGCAGCGCCAGCGCGCTGCGCCACGCCGACCAGCCGAACAGCGCCAGCGCGACGAGCGGCGCGGCGAGCCAGAAGGGCGCGAAGGTGAGCGCGGTGGACTGCTGCATCGTCGTGACGAAGATGCCGAAGCCGGGCAGTGCCGCCAAGCCGGGCGCGGCGGGATCGGTCTCGCGCACCACCATCGCCACGGCATGCGCGTGGAGCGCGACGACGATCGCCAGCACGCCGAGCGTCGCCGCCCAGCCGAGCGCTTCGCGGCGGCGACCCTCGGCGATCGCGAACAGCGCCATCACGCAAACATAGAGCGCGGCGGTCTCGCGGATCAGCATCGCGATCAGCCCGATCGCGACCGCCTCGATCCACTTGTCCTCGCGTCGCAGCGCCAGCGAGAGCGCGATCAGCAGCCCGCTCCAGATCTCATGAAGCGCGAAAAGGTCGCCTTGGGTAAAGGCGATCAGGCCCCCTGCGAGCAGCGCCAACGCGATCAGCCGCGGCGCTGGCCGATCGAACACGCCGCCGAGCCGCAGATACCAGACGTAGCCGACACCCGCGACCAACGCGTACAGCAAGGTCATCGTTACGAAGAGCGGAAGCGCCGCCTCGACGACCGCCAAGGTCGGCAAGCGGAAGGCGAAGAACGGGCGCATCGGATATTCGGCCGTCCGCAGCGCCTGTCCGGTGACGCCGTAATAATCGCCCCCGCCGCGAAGCCCCTGGACGATCGTCTCGTAGAGCAGGATGTCGTGCTGATCGTCGCCGGCCGTCGGGTTCGCCAGCGGCGCGGCGGGACTAGCGAGCGCGAGCAACGTTGCGAGCAGCAGCAGGGCGAGCGCCACCAGCGCGATCCGCGCGCGCGGTTGCGACAGCGCCGCGTAGCGCGATGGCTCGGTCAGCCAGACGGGCGCCCGCGGCGTCATGCGTGCGCGTTGCGGCGCGTCGAAAGGGCGTGCCGCCTCACCCCCACAGCATCCAGCCCAGCCCCAGGCTCGCGCCCGCGCTCAGCGCCGCGACGAGCGCATAGCGCCAGCCGCCGCCGATCCGCACGACCTCGATCTCGCGCAGCGGCGGTTCGGGTGGCGCGCCGGGCGCATTGGGGAAGCGGCGTTCGATGTTGCGGATCAGCTCGGGCAGCCGCGCGAGCGTGCGGAAATCCTCGACCAGCCGGTCGGCGACCGCCGCTTCGGGGCCGAGCTCGGTGCGGATCCATTCGCGCACGAACGGCGCCGCTGCGTCCCACAGATTGATCTCGGGATCGAGGCTGGTCGCCACGCCCTCGACCATCACCATCGTCTTCTGCAGCAGCAGCAGATGCGGCTGGGTCTGCATGTCGAAGTCGCGCGTAATGTTGAACAGCCCGTCGAGCATCATCCCGATCGACATGTCCTTGACCGACATGCCGCGCATCGGCTCGCCGACCGCACGCAGCGCGGTCGCGAATTCGGCGACATTGTGGTGTGCCGGGACATAGCCCGCCTCGAAATGAATCTCCGCGACGCGCTTATAATTGCCGGTGATCAGCCCGTAGAGGATCTCGGCCAGCCAGACGCGCGCGCGCCGGTCGATCCGGCCCATGATGCCGAAGTCGATCGCGGCGATCTTGTTGCCGGGCAGCGCGAACAGGTTCCCCTGGTGCATGTCGGCATGGAAGAAGCCTTCGGCGATCGCCTGGCGCAGGAAGGCATGGACCAGCGTGTTGGCGAGCGCCTTGAGGTCATAGCCCGCCGCGACGAGCGCGGGGCGGTTCGACAGCTTGATGCCGTCGATCCATTCGAGCGTCAGCACCTTGCCGCTGGTGCGCTGCCAGTCGATCTTGGGCACCAGGAAATCGGGCTCAGCCGTCATCGCATCGGCGAGTTCGGAGGCCGAGGCGGCTTCCCGCCGCAGATCGAGCTCGCGCGCGGTCCAGCGCTTGAAGGTCTCGATGACGAGGCGCGGGCGCAGCCGCGCGAGTTCGCCACCATAGCCCTCGACCTGCGCCGCGGCCCATTGATAGGTCTCGATCGCGCGGGTGAAATCTTCCTCGACGCCGGGGCGCAGCACCTTGATCGCGACGGTGCGGCCGTCGGTGGTGACGCCGCGATGCACCTGCGCGATCGAGGCGGCGCCGACCGGCACCGGGTCGATCGAGGCAAACAGATCGGCCGGATCGCGCCCGAAGGCGCGCGTCATCGCGGCGTGGATCGTTTCGTAGGGGACGGGCGGGAGCGCGTCCTGAAGCCGCATCAGATCGTTCGACGCCGTCTCGCCGACGATGTCGGGACGCGTCGCGAGCGTCTGGCCGAGCTTGATCGCGGCGGGGCCGATCGCCTGGAGCGCATCGGCATAGCGCGGCACTTTCGGCACACGCGCGCCGATGCGGGCGATCCGCGCGAGACGGCGGATCGGCAGCGGGGTGTTGGCGTCGCGCTCGATGCCGCTGAGCGCGCCGTGCCGGGCGAGGATCCGGCCCCATTTGAGCAGGCGCCAGACGTGCGTTGCGGGGGCGGTCACTTCTTTCCCTCTCCCTGTGGGAGAGGGAGGGAGGAGCGAAGCGACGGAAGGGTGAGGACAGGGCGAAGCCGTAAACTGCCCTCACCCGACCTCGCTGCGCTCGGCCACCCTCTCCCGATGGGAGAGGGATTAAGGGAACACCCCATCAAATCTTCCACCCATGGTGGATAGCAACCAGCCCGCCGAGCATCGGCTCGACGCCGGTCTGCACGAAACCCGCGTCGCGGATCATCCCTTCAAAGGTCGGCATGTCGGGGAAGCGACGGATCGACTCGATCAGATATCGATAGCTGTCCTCGTCCTGCGCGAGCAGCTTGCCGAGCTTGGGGACGAGCTTGTGCGAATAGGCGTCGTACACATCGGCGAAACCCGGCCACAGCGTGGTCGAGAATTCGAGGCAGTAGAACCGCCCGCCACGCCGCAGCACGCGGTTTGCCTCGCGCAGCGCCTTGGGGATGTCGGTCACGTTCCGGATGCCGAACGCGATCGTATAGGCATCGAAAAAGCGGTCGGGGAAGACCAGCGTCTCGGCATTGGCCTCGGTCCAGACCAGGCCGTCGATGCCGCGCTTTGCCGCGCGGTCGATGCCGACTTCGAGCATCTGCGGGTTGATGTCGGCGACGGTGACGCTCGCGCCCGATTCGGCCAGGCGGAAGGCGATGTCGCCGGTGCCGCCCGCCATGTCGAGGATCTGCTCGCCGTCGCGCGGCTTCACGCGGCGCACGAAGCGGTCCTTCCACACACGGTGCATCCCGCCCGACATCGCATCGTTCATGATGTCGTAGCTGCGCGCGACGCTCGAGAAGACGCCGCCGACGCGGGCGGTCTTTTCGGTGGCGGGGATGTCTTCGTAGCCGAAGGAGACGGTGCCAGAGTTTGGATCGTTCATGCCGCACGCTCTAGCCGAGCAAAGCGGCAGCGCAAACCGCTGCGTTGCTGCTCGGACAAATCGTCCCGCGCGACCCGACTCTTTCTTCTCCGCGTCTCCGCGTCTCCGCGTGAATCAAGTCTTTTGTTCACGCGGAGAGAAGAAGAAAGGCGCGTTGGGTGCTACGCAATGAAAGCGCGCCTTCGCCCGAGCGCCGAGTGGTCTCGGTGTGGGTAGCCGCTTGCGCGGCGGGCGTGGAAACGGGCAGGGACGGGGGATGCCAGAACTTCCCGAAGTCGAGACCACCGTGCGCGGCCTGCGGCCCGTGCTCGACGGCCAGCGCATTACGCGCGTCCAGATGCGTCGCGGCGATCTGCGGCGGCCGTTTCCCGAGGATCTCGGCCAGCGGCTGACCGGCGCGACGGTGACCGGCCTGTCGCGGCGCGCGAAATATGGGCTGATCGACACCGATCGCGGCGACACCATGATCTTCCACCTCGGCATGTCGGGGCGGTGGCGAGTCGATCCGTCCGAGCTGCTCCCGCACGATCACCTGATTCTCGAAACCGCGATGCAGCGGCTCGCGCTCAACGATCCGCGGCGCTTCGGCTCGGTCGATCTTCTGCCGACCGAATCGCTCGCCGAGTTCCCTGCGTTCAAGGCGCTCGGCCCCGAACCGCTCGGGCCAGAGCTGACCGTCCCCTATCTCCACGACAAGCTCGCCGGGCGAATCGCGTCGATCAAGCTGATGCTGCTCGACCAGCGACTCGTCGCGGGACTCGGCAACATCTATGTCTGCGAAGCGCTGTTCGCCGCCCGCATTTCGCCCAAGCGCGCCGCCGGCAGCGTGTCGCGCGCCAAGCTCGCGCGCCTAGTACCCGCCATTCGCGAGGTGCTGCTCGCGGCGATCGACGCCGGCGGCTCTTCCTTGCGCGACTACGCCCGCCCCGACGGCGAACTCGGCTATTTCTCCAAGCAATTCGCGGTCTATGGCCGCGAGGGCGAGCCGTGCAGCTGCGGCGGCACGGTCGAACGCTATGCCGAGGGCGGCCGCTCGACTTTCTGGTGCCCGAAATGCCAGAAATGATTGACCGCCACCCCGGTTCTGCGTAAGGCGCACGGCTTCCGGGGCCGGGAGTTACCTCCCGCCCTTTCTTATTTACAGATCAGAGGGCTTCATGGCGAACACGCCACAGGCGAAAAAGCGCATCCGTCGTAACGCCGCGCGGACCATCGTGAACGGCAACCGTACCGGTCGCATTCGCACTTTCGTCAAGAAGGTCGAGAATGCGCTCGAAGCGGGCGATAAGGCTGCTGCAACCGCCGCAATGGCGATGGTTCAGCCCGAGTTGATGCGTGGCGTCGCCAAGGGCGTGCTGCACAAGAACACCGCGAGCCGCAAGTTCTCGCGCCTGACCAAGCGCCTCACCGCGCTCGCTTAATCCCAATCGGGTTACGCAACGGCTGATCGCCCGCTGGACATGTGTCCGGCGGGCTTTTTGTCGTGTCCGCGGCGCCGCGAAGCCGGCGATGGCGCGTTAAGGTGCCGCTATAACCCCTATTAAGGAACGTTGCGCGAACGCTGCCAACGGGCGAAACCGCAAAGGCGCGGTTTACCGCGATTCGCAGAACCTTCATCAAAGTGTCACGCAAAAAATACCCTGAATTCATAGGGTTGTGAGATTTCCGACGCGAAACCTTCGCTCAATCCGAGTCAACCGGGTATATTTAGAAAATGTGACAGGCGAGCCCCTTGCTCGACTCGCTGCGATCTTCATAAATGGCCATCCGCCGCGAGCGATGTTTCTGGCTCGCGACTCACTTTGAATAGCAAACGTCAGACGGATTGTGATTCCGCCTGGGGGGAAGTTTGTCTGTCGTAATTATAGCGGCGCGGGACCTCCCGCGGTTCGCAATGCAAAGGTTTTGGCGTGGTCTTGACGGTGAACAGGGGGGTAGGCGCGCACGATACCGACTTTGCCAGCGGGCAGGACGAGAGCGTCGCGCGCGCCTGGAACACGGTGCGCACGCATCTGCGCGAATCGGCCGGGGTGCGGTTGTTCGATCAATGGCTCAAGCCGATCGCGTTGGTCGCGGGCGGTGAGCGCGAGACGGTGCGGCTGACGCTGCCCTCGGCGTTCATGACCAACTGGGTCCGCAACCATTATGGCGACCGGCTGCTCCAGGAATTCCGCGCGTTGCTGCCGAACGTGCGCAGCGTCTCGATCGAGACCGGCCTCGCGGCAGCCCCGACCGCGGTGCTCAAGGTCGAGCCCGCACCGGCGCCCGTCGCCCCCGCCGAGCCGCTGGTCATCGCTGATCGCCCGACGCTCGACCCGCGCTTCACCTTCGACCGCTTCGTCGTCGATGCCTCGAACCGCGTCGCCTTCAACGCCGCCAAGGCTTTGGCCGAACCCGGCGTGCCGCGCTTCAGCCCGCTCTTCCTCCACAGCGGCACCGGGCAGGGCAAGAGCCACCTGATGCACGCGATCGCCGCGGCCTATCTCAGCGCCGTACCAGAGGCGCGTGTGCTGATGATGTCGGCAGAGCGCTTCATGTTCGATTTCGTCCAGGCGCTGCGCAACCGCGACACGCACAGCTTCAAGCTGCGGCTGCGCTCGGCCGATCTGCTGCTGGTCGATGATCTCCAGTTCATCGCCGGCAAGGATTCGACGCAGGAGGAGTTCTTCCACACGATCAACGAAGTGATGGGCGCGGGCAAACGCCTCGTCATCTCGGCCGACCGCTGCCCGCAGGGGTTGGACGGCGTCGAGGCGCGGATCATGTCGCGGCTGTCGTGCGGCCTCGTCGCCGACATCAAGAATTCCGACCTGTCGCTGCGGCGCGCGGTGCTCGAGCGGAAGCTGCTCGACATGCCCGGCGCGCATGTGCCGGGCGAGGTGCTCGACCTGCTCGCCGCGCGGATCACCGCGAGCATCCGCGACCTTGAGGGCGCGCTCAACCGCGTCGTCGCCTATGCGCAGCTGACCGGGGTCGAGGTCGATCTCGAATTCGCCGTGGCGACCTTGGGCGACGTGTTGCGCGGCGCCGAGCGCCGCGTGACGATCGACGAGATCCAGAAGGCGGTCTCGGCGCATTTCGAATTGAAGCCGGTCGATCTGGTGTCGGCACGTCGCGCGGTGGTGGTGGCCCGCCCGCGCCAAATCGCGATGTACCTCGCCAAGCGCCTGACCACGCGCTCGCTCCCCGAAATCGGCCGCAAGTTCGGCGGGCGGGACCATTCGACGGTGATCCATGCGGTCCGCCGGATCGAGGAACTGCGCGACACCGACCGCGAGATCGACACCGCGGTGCGCGTGCTGCTGCGCGAGCTCGAGGGATAGCGAGAGCGCCGAAATTCCGGTATGGCTGGGCCCACATTCGGAGACAGGCGATGCAGTTGGCGAAGTGGGGCGACGACTTCGCGGTCCGTTTGCCCAAGGAAATGGTCGAGGCGCTCGCGGTGGAGCTGGGCGAGGAGTTGGACGTCCGGGTTCAGCTCGATGGCTCGCTTCGCATCGCGCGCAAGATGACGCCCGAAGAGGCGCTTGCAGGCTTGCGGATTTATCGCGGGCGTATGCCGGATGATTTCAAGTTCGACCGCGACGAGGCGAATGCCCGGTAGCTTCTTCGACAGCAACGTGCCGATCTATGCGGCGGCAGGCGACGCCATCAAGGGGCCGCGCGCCGAGGCGCTGCTCGCTCCGCGCGGCGTCGTCAGTGCTCAACGAGGTCGCAACGGTCGTCCTGCGCAAACTCGCGTTTTCGTTTCCAGAGGTGCTCGATGTGTTGGATCGATTGCGCGCGGTCGCCACTGTCGTGCCGCTCACGATCGAGACGCCCGAACTCGCTCTGCAGCTTCATGCACGCTACCGATTCGCCATATATGATTGCCTGATCGTCGCTGCGGCACTGCTGGCGGATTGCGACACCCTGTGGTCCGAAGACATGCACCACGGCCTCGTGATCGAAGGCCGTCTGACGATCCGCAACCCGTTCGCCGCTTAGACCTGCAGCCCCACCGCCGCCTGCGCCTTGGCGAGCGTCGGTGCCGCCAAGACCGCCGCGCGCGCCGCGCCGTCGGCGAGCACCGCGCTGACCGCCGCGCGATCCCCCAGCAACGCCGTCAGCCGCTCGCGGATCGGCGCCAGCGTCGCGACCGCGAGATCGGCGAGCGCGGGCTTGAAGGCGCCGAAGCCTTGCCCCGCAAACTGCGACAGCACCGCGTCGGGCGTACTGCCTTCGAGCGCGGCATAGATCGTCACGAGGTTCTTCGCCTCGGGCCGCTCGGCGAGCCCTGCAACCTCGCCCGGCAGACCGTCGGCATCCGACTTGGCCTTGCGGAATTTGCTCGCGATCAGCTCGTCCGAATCGACCAGGTTGATCCGCGACGCATCGCTCGGGTCCGATTTCGACATCTTCGCGCTCGCATCGCGCAAGCTCATGATGCGCGGCGCGGCCTTCGAAATCAGCGGTTCGGGCAGGACGAAGGTATCGCCATAGTCGGTGTTGAACTTGATCGCGATGTCGCGCACTAGCTCGAGATGCTGCTTCTGGTCGTCGCCGACGGGCACATGCGTCGTCTGGTAGAGCAGGATGTCGGCGGCCTGGAGCACGGGATAGGTGAACAGCCCGACGCTCTGCGTCTCGCCCTTCTTACCCGCCTTGTCCTTCCACTGCGTCATCCGGCTGAGCCAGCCCATCCGCGCGGTGCCGCCGAGGATCCAGTTGAGCGCCGAATGCGCTGGCACGCGCGCCTGGTTGAACAGGATCGAGCGCTGCGGGTCGATCCCGCACGCGAGCAAGGTCGCCGCCATCTCGGTGGTGTGCGCGTTCAGCTCGGCCGGGACGACCGGCTGCGACAGCGCGTGCAGGTCGGCGAGGAAGAACAGGCATTCTTCGCCCGCGGCCATCGCGTCCTGCATCGCGACCCATTGCTTGATCGCGCCCAGATAGTTGCCGAGGTGGAGGTTGCCGGTGGGCTGGATGCCGGAAAGGACGCGCATGGGTTATTCCTGAACGGGTTTGGAGGTGGCGCCGCGCTTGCGGAGCAATCCCTTGATGTCGGCGATGCGATACGCGCCGGTGACGAAGCACGCCACGCCATAGACCGCGCCGCCTGCGCCGACCAGCACGCCGAGTGCGGCATAGCGCACGATCAGCGGCCCGCCGAGATAGGGATCGAGCAGTTGCTCGAACGCGTAGATCGTCGCACCCATCAGCAACGCGGCCAGTAGCAGGCGTGGCACTTTGCGGCGCAATCCCGCATCGGCAACGAAATGCCCGCGCGCGGCGAGCGTGCGGTACAGCATCGCCACGTTGACGGTCGAGGCGAGCGCGGTCGCGAGTGGCGGGCCGACATGGCCGATCAGCGGGATGAGGATGAGGTTGCCGACGATATTGATCCCGATCGACAGCATCGCATAGCGCACCGGCGTCTTGGTATCGCCACGCGCGTAATAGCCCGGCGTCAGCACTTTCACGAGCACGTAGGACGGCAGCCCGATCGAGAAGGCGCTCAGTGCCCAGCCGCAGCGCTTCGCGTCGAGTGCGGTGAAATGGCCATATTGGAACAGCCCGCGGACGATCGGCTCGGCCGCGATCAGGAAGGCGATCGTCGCAGGCAGCGTGAGGAACAGCGCGAGCTCGATCCCGCGATTCTGCGTCTCCATCGCCGCTGCGTCCTGCCCCGAGGACAGCAGCCGCGAGATCGTTGGCAGCAGGATCGTGCCGAGCCCGATGCCGATCAGCCCGAGCGGGAGCTGGTTCAGCCGGTCGGCATAATAGATGTACGTGATCGAGCCCGACGCGAGCAGGCTTCCGGCAAGCGAGGTGGAGATCAGCAAATTGATCTGCGACGCGCCCGCGCCCGCCGCGGCGGGGACGATGAGGCGCAGCATCTCGCGCACATCCTTGTCGAGCCGCGGCATCCGCAGCCGCATGTCGACCCCGGCACGGTGGCATGCCAGGATCAGCCACGCGAGCTGCAGCACGCCGCCGACGGTGACGGATATCGCCTGGACGCGCGCGGTCTCATATTCGTCGGCGCCGTGGAAGAACCACAGCCCGCCGATCATCGCGAGGTTGAGCAGGATCGGCGCGGCGGCATTGACCCAGAATTTGTCGAGCGAATTGAGGATCCCGCCGAGCAGCGAGGCGAGCGAGATCAGCGCCAGATAGGGTAGGGTGATCCGCGACAGCATCACCGCGAAGGCGAATTGCTCATGCGTCGGATGCTGGCGCGCGAAGCCGCCCGAGAGGAGATAGGTGATCGGCCAGGCGGCGAGCAGCATCGCAACGGTGAACAGGATCAGCACCGGCAGCAGCACGGCCAGCGCGCGCTCGGCAAAGGCGTAGCCGGCGGGAAGGCCCTCGGGCCCCGCGGCCTTTTTGTTGAACAGCGGGATGAACGCGGCCGAGAAGGCGCCCTCCGCGAACAAGGCGCGGAACATGTTGGGCAAGCGGAAGGCGACGCCGTTGAACGCATCCGACGCGAACCCCGCACCGACATAGCGCGCGGCGAGCGAGTCGCGCAGCAGCGCGAGCACTCGGCTGACGAGCGTCAGCCCGCCGACCGAGCCGAGGGATTTGACGAGGTTCATTGGGTGCCCTCGATCCAGCTTACGCCCCTCCCCTGAAGGGGAGGGGCTTAAGAAGCAAGATTACGCCGTGCCGAACGTGCCCGAGGCTTCGCCGGCTTCCTGCTGCTGCAGGAACACCGCACCGAAATCGATCGGCTCGAGCAGCAGCGGCGGGAAGCCGCCGTCGCGGACCGCATCGGCGAGCACGCGGCGCGCGAACGGGAAGATCAGCCGTGGCGCTTCCGCCAGCAGGAACGGCTGGAGATGCTCGAGCGGGAAATTGCGCAAGCCGAACAGGCCAGCATAGGAAAGGTCGACGAGGAACGCGACGGTGCCCTCGGCCTCGGCCTTCACTTCGATCCGCAGGACGATTTCATAGACGTCCTCGCCGACCTGCGCCGAGGCGATGTTGAACTGGACGTCGATCGCGGGCGGCGTCGGGTTCTGGAAGATCGCCGGTGCATTGGGATTCTCGAACGAGAAGTCCTTGACGTACTGCGAGATTAGACCCGCTGCGGGGGTGGTGTCGGCCCCGTTTGCCAACGGCGCGCCGTCGACCGTGGTGGAGATGAAGCCGTCATCCTGCTCGCTCATGGAACTCGTCCTTGCTTTGGCCGTATAGTCGCCACAGCGTTGTGGCATGGAAGGCGCGCGCCTAGCAGGGGGTGGGACCGAGTTCAACACACGGCCCACGGCTTTGACAGGCGCGGCGTACAATCACGTCGTTTGAAACATCGGCCATTTATGCCTATGTAGCCTGTCTAGTGAAAGCCCCGGAGGCCGCGTGTTCCTGATTGTTATCCTCGCGATGGTCGCCGGTTTTCTGGCGCTGCGTCTCTATATGGTGCTCGGCAAGCGCACCGGGCATGAGCAGCCTTTGCCCAAGCCCGCCGAGGACCGCGCGCCGCTTACCGTCGTGCAACGCCCGACCGAAATGATCGGCGAAAGCCGCGAGCCCGCCAGCCGTCTGGTCGAACCCAAGGCCGAAGCCGGCATCCGCGCGATCATCGCCGGGGATTCCAGCTTCGACGTGGCACGCTTCCTCGACGGATCGAAGGCGGCCTACCGCATGATCCTCGAGGCGTTCTGGAAGGGTGACGCGGAAGAACTCGCCTGGCTAGCCGAGGACGATGTGCGCGAGGCCTTCGTCGCTGCAATCGAAGCCCGCAACACCGCCGGCCACGTCCTCGAAAACCGCCTGGTCTCGATCGAGCGCGCGGTGATCTCCGACGCGACGCTCGAGGGCAAGATCGCGCGGATCACGGTGCGCTTCGACGCCGATATCGCGGCCATCACGCGCGATGCCGAGAATACCGTCATCGCCGGCTCGATGAGCGACGCGGTCGAGACGCACGACGCCTGGACCTTCGCGCGGACGCTCAAGAGCAGCGATCCGAACTGGAAGCTCGCCGACACCGACGAGGCGTGAGTGCGGTGAGGGGGGACGTCCGGGCTTCGCTTTGCAGCCTTCGACACGGAAAGTCCGTTGGCGTAACCGCATTGGCGCTTTTGCTTGCGGCGTGCGGCGGTGGTCAGATCGAACGCCCGCGCGCGATCGGCAACGGACAGACTCCGGTCCGTCGCCCGGTGCCGGCAACGCCGATCGCCCCGACCCAAGCGGTCACCGCGCCCGGGCCGACTGCGCGCAGCGCCGGCGTCATCGCCGGGCCGCCGCTCTACTCCTTGCCGATCGACGATGCACAGGCCGAGCGCGCGCTCGTGGCGTTCCGCGCGACCTGTCCGTCGCTGCAACGCCGCACCGACGTAACGGGCCTGACGCAGGGATCGGACTGGCAGCCGGCCTGTGCCGCGGCACCCACTGTCCGTCCGGGCGGCGCGCGCGCATTCTTCGCGCAATATTTCGAGGCGGTGCAGGTCGGCGACGGCAAGGCCTTCGCAACGGGCTATTACGAGCCCGAGATCCGCGGCTCGCGCGATCGGCGGCGCGGCTACGAAGTGCCGATCTACGCGCGCCCGTCCGACCTCGTCGATGTCGATCTCGGCCTGTTCAGCGATACGCTCAAAGGAAAGAAGATCCGCGGCCGTGTCGAGGGCAAGACCTTCGTCCCCTATGACGATCGCACCGCGATCGAGCAGGGATCGCTCGAAGGCCGTGCGCCGATCATCGCCTGGGCCGCCGATCCGATCGAGCTGTTCTTCCTGCAGGTCCAGGGCTCGGGGCGGCTGCGGCTGCCCGACGGGTCGGTGATGCGGATCGGCTATGAGAGCCAGAATGGCCGCGATTACACCGGCATCGGCGCACTGATGAAAAAGCGCGGGCTGCTCGCGCCCGGGCAGAGCTCGATGCAGGGCATCGTCGGCTGGCTGCACGACCATCCCGAAGAGGGCCGCGCGATCATGCGCGAGAATAAGAGCTATGTGTTCTTCCGCGAACAGACCGGGCCAGCGCTCGGCGCGCTCGGCATCGCGGTGACCGGTGGGGTGAGTGCCGCGGCCGATCCGCATTTCGTGCCGCTCGGCGCGCCGGTGCTGTTGTCGATGGACCGCGCCGATGCGAGCCGGCTGTGGATCGCACAGGATACCGGCGGCGCGATCAAGGGTGCCAACCGGATCGATACCTTCTGGGGCGCAGGCGCCGATGCGGCGGCGATTGCGGGCGGAATGGCGGCGCGCGGCACCGCGTTCCTGCTGTTGCCGGTCGGCACGCTGCAGCGCCTGGGTGCCGCGACGGCGGGCTGACAGGAGTGGGATCGCGCCCGCTTCGCCCCGAAGAGGCCGCGCTCTGGGCGCGCGTGATGGCGGGGGTCCGCCCGCTGCGCGCGGTAGCGCCCGCCGCCAAGGCGGTCCCGATCGCGCCGGCGGTCGAACGGCGCCCCGTTCCGGCAATGCGCCTCCCTGAAAAGCCGGTTCCATCGTTCGGCGCGTTGCTCGGCAAGGGGACCGTCGGCTCGGTGCCGCCGCTTGGCCGCAAGACCGTTTCGATCGCCGCACCGCCAAAGCCGCCGGGCAACACGCTCGACGGGAGTTGGGATCGCCAGCTGTCGCGCGGCCTCGTGTCGCCCGACCGGACGATCGACCTGCACGGCCACACGCTGCATTCGGCCTATGACCTGCTCGACGCCGCGCTCGATGCCGCGATCCGCGCGGGCGACCGCGTGATCCTGCTCGTCACCGGCAAGCCGCCGCGCCCGGCCAGCGAACGTCCGCATGCGCGCGGTGCGATCCGCGCCGCGACAGGGGATTGGCTCGCCGGATCGCGCCATTCCTCGGCGATCGCGGCGGTCCGCGGGGCGCATCCGCGGCATGGCGGCGCGGGCGCTTTATATATCGTCCTCAAGCGCTTGCGGACGGCGCAAAACTCTTAACCTTTTGCTGGCACGGTCACGCCAAGCTCGCGCACGCTGCCGGGCAGGGAGCCGCGCATCACCCCAATGGACGAGGTCACGCTCAAGAGTCGCGCCGTCGTGTTTGCGATGTGCGCCGGGGCGGTGGCCTTCTTCCTGGCTGTGCTTGCAACCTCGGCACGCGGCTTTGATCTCGACAATATCGCGCGCGCGCTGATTCCGGCGGTGGTCTGCGCCGCGATGTGCTGGGCCTCGGCCGAACGCAGCATCGCCGGGACGGCCGGCGCCATCGACGCTGCGATCGCGCGGCTGGCGCGCGCCGGCGAGGGGGATCTCGACAGCGCGATCCCCGCCGAAATCGGCGAGGCCGTGCCGCAGCTCGCGCGCGCGATGCAAGGCCTGTTCACGCAGATGACCAACAATCTCGACAGCGTTCACCGGCTCGCGATGTTCGATCCGGTGACCGGGCTGGCGAACCGCAGCAATTTTCGCGCGACGTGCGAGCGGATGCTCGCGGCAACCCCCGCAAACGGTGGCGAAAGCACGGGTGCCTTGTTCTTCATCGATCTCGATCGTTTCAAGACGGTCAACGACACTATGGGCCACGCCTGTGGCGACGCGCTGCTCGGCATGGTCGCGAACCGGCTGCGCGCAGTGGCCGACGGTGTCGCGCACGCCCCGGCTGCGGCGGCGCCGTTGATCGGCCGCCTTGCGGGCGATGAGTTCACGATGTTCTTCCCCGCGATCGGCGATCCCGGCGAGGCGGCGGAGGTCGGCCATGCGGTGCTGCGCGCGCTGGCCGAGCCGTTCGAGCTCGGCGGCACGCATGTCTCGATCGGCGCATCGATCGGCATGGCGCTCTGCCCCGACCATGGCAGCACGCTCGCCGACCTGATGCGCGCCGCCGACGCCGCAATGTATCATGCCAAGGGCAATGGGCGGGGCCGCGCCGAGCCGTTCAGCGTCGAGCTCGCCGCCCGCATCGCCGAACGCACTACGCTCGAGGGCGATCTGCGCGAGGCGATCGACCGCGACGAGTTCGCGCTCGTCTTCCAGCCGCAGATCAGCATCGAGCAGGGCCGCGTCGTCGGCGCCGAAGCGCTGCTGCGCTGGCGCCACCCGCGCGAGGGGCTACGCCTGCCGCTGACCTTTCTCGACTGCGCCGAGGAGACCGGGATGATCGTCGATATCGGTGATTGGGTCGTCGAATCGGTCGCCGCAACGATCGCGCGCTGGGGTAGGATCGGCATCGAGCAACGCCTCGCGGTCAATGTCTCGCCGCGGCAGATCGATCATGCGGACTTCTTCCATGGGCTGCGCGCGGCGCTACGACGGGCGAGCGCGCCGGCGCATCTGCTCGAGCTCGAGATCAGCGAGACGCTCGCGATGCAGTGCAGCGATGCGGTGCTGGCAGCGATCGAGCAGCTCCGCGCCGATGGTGCGACGATCGCGATCGACGATTTCGGCACCGGCTATTCGAACCTCTCACGGCTGCGCGCGCTGCCGATCGACCGGATCAAGCTCGATCGCAGCCTGGTCGCGCACGTCGCCGACGATACTGCGGCGCGGACGATCGCGCAGGCGGTGGTGGGCGTGATCCACGCGCTCGGCTGCGAAGCGGTCGCCGAGGGGGTCGAGACGCCGGCGCAGGTCGAGATCCTGCGCATCATCGGCTGCGACGTGATGCAGGGCTATGCGATCGCCGCACCGATGGAGGAATCGGCGTTCGTCAGCTGGAGCCGCGGCTCGGTCCGCCGGGCGGTCGGCGACGCGCGCTGACGGGCTGAGCCGCCGCGCTAGCCGCGCTTCACGCCGTGCAGCATCTGCCACACCTTCATCCCGCCGGTCGGCTTGGCCACGCCGTCGAGCCGCTCTGCGCGCACGATCGTGACCGGCTTGGCCATCATCTGCCCCTTGAACGCGCCGTCGCCGCCGGGGAGCGTCGGCAGCGCGAGCATCTTCTTGACCACATCCATCCCGACGATGACGCGCCCGAACGCCGCATAACCGACGAACCCCGGCCGCGCATCGAGCGACGGATTGGCGCCGACCATGATCGAGAAATTGCCCGACCCCGAATCGCTGCGTTCGTAGCGCGCCATCGAGAGCGTGCCGTCGAGATGCTTGATACCCGTCTTGTTGGTCGGCTCGAGCGGGACGACGCCGAGCATGCGGTGCGAATCGGTGCCGATCCCGCCCTGGACGAATCCGGTATGGGGCGCGGTCTTGCGCCGTGTCGCGCGGTAGAAGCTGGTGCCTTCGAAGCGGCCGTCATCGACATAAGCGAGGAAATTGGCGACGGTGCCCGGGGCGCGGCGCGCATCGAGCGCGACGACGATCGGCCCGGCCGCGGTGACGAAGCGCACGCGCACGATCGCGGGCTCGCGCGGGGCAGCCGCGGGGGAGGCGCCCGCCGCAACACCCGTGGCCGCCATCACCAGCGCCAAAAGCCTCACTCGAAACTGCATTACACCGAACCTTCTTGTCGTTCGCTCGCGCGCCCTGGCCGAAATCCTGGCGATACAGCGCGATGGCGCGGGCGCAACCGTGCAGGGCCGCACGGTGCAAACCGCTTGGTGAACGCCCCATAAATGGGGCATTCCGGACACGTTCAGACCGACTCGCATACATGTTGCAACAAGCTAGCCCGCTGATGCGTTATTTGGCGATGCACGGGGAATGCTTGGAATGAGGAGATACGAGATGAACCACTTGATGAAGAAGATCGGTCTCGGCCTTGCCCTTGGCGCGACCGCATTGACCGCAGCAGCCCCCGCCGAGGCCCAGCGCTGGGGCGGGTACCGTGGCCATGGCGGCTATTATGGTCGCGGTGGCGGTGCTGGCACCGCGGTGGTTGCCGGGATTGCCGGCCTAGCCGTCGGCGCGGCGCTCGCGTCGAACCGCGACCGTGGCTATTACCGCGACCGCGGCTACTATCGCGATGGCTATTACAATGACGGCTATTATCGTGATCGCGGCTACTATCGTGGCTATTATGCCGAGCCGGTTTACGAGCAGCGCTGCTTCATCGAGCGTCGCTGGGACGGCTATTACGATCGTCCGGTCAACGTCCGCGTCTGCCGCTAAACGGGCGGCTGCGCGACGCGATGCGGCGCGGGACTTCAGTTCCGCGCCGTTTTCGTGTCTGGCGTGGGGGCGCATTTTGCGTCATGAGCCCGGGTCATGACCGACACAGATCAGACCCCAGACCGCCTGTCCTCCAACCCGCGCAGCCCGCATTACGACGAGGCGGCGCTCGCGCGTGGGATCGGCATCCGCTTCAAGGGCCAGCAGCGCCACGACGTCGAAGAATATAGCCGCTCCGAAGGCTGGATCCGCGTCGCGCTCGGCAAGAAGGTCGACCGCCATGGGCAACCGCTGACGCTCAAGCTGTCGGGCGAGGTCGAGGCGTGGTTCGAACGGCCCGCCGAGGGTGCTGATACGGCCGAAGGTTGAGCGGCCCTAAAGCCCCTCCCCTTTAGGGGAGGGGTTGGGGTGGGGAAGTGACTGCGGTCTTTGGTCTCGGTGAGACCTCCCCCACCCCCAGCCCCTCCCCTGAAGGGGAGGGGAGTAAGGCGCTTAGTGTACGAACCGCGCGACCACGTCGCGATAGCTCCGCGAAACCTTCACCTGCGCGTTCGACTGCAGCACGAGGAAGCACTCCCCATTGGTGTGCGGCTTCACTTCCTTGACCAGGTCGAGATTGACGATCGTCGAGCGATGCACGCGCTGGAAACGGCGCGGATCGAGCCGCTTTTCGAGATCCTTCATCGTCTCGCGCAGGATCAGCGTGTTGTCGCCGGTGTAGATGCACATGTAATCGCCCGCGGCATCGATCCGCTCGATCGTGTCGACATCGACGCGGAAGATCTGCCCGCGATCCTTGATGTTGATGAGCTTCTCGAAACGATTGGCCGAAACCTGCTCGCCGCCATCGGCAAGGTTTTCGACCGAATCGGGCGCGATCTCGGCGATCACTTCCTTGAGGCGATCGACCTCCTCGACCCCACGCTTCTCGGTCAGCCGCTGGCGCACGCGGTCGAGTGTGTCGGCGAGGCGCGATTCCTCGACCGGCTTCATCAGATAATCGACCGCGTCGGTCTCGAATGCCTTCAGCGCATGGTCGGAATAGGCGGTCACGAACACGAACAGCGGCGGCTCGACCTCCATCAGGCCCTGGACGACCGAGAAGCCGTCGAACCCCGGCATCTGGATGTCGAGGAAGACCAAATCGGGCTTGTGCGTCTTGATCGCGCGGATCGCTTCGCGGCCGTTCATGCAGGTGTCGACGATTTCGACGTCTTCATGCGCGGCGAGGCGCAGCGCGAGGCCCTGGGTAGCTAGTTTTTCGTCGTCGACGAGGATGGTGCGGATCGTCATGCAAACTCTTTCTTCGGTTCCTCGAGCTGGAACGGGATTTCAATCTCGACCCCGAAACCGCCCCCCGGGATCGATCGAGTCTCGAATCTATGGTCAGGCCCGTAAGCCTGGGCCAGCCTCTCCCTGATATTGGCAAGGCCAACCCCGGTTGAAAGAGCCTGGCTCTGTGAAACGCTCTGCCGCGCCTTTGTTTCGTTCAAGCCGGGGCCGGTGTCGGATACGACGATCTGCACCCGATCCCCGGTGAGCCGCGCGGTAACGGCGATTTCGGCGCCATCTTCCTGCGGAGTGACCGCGTATTTGATCGCGTTTTCGACGAGCGGCTGGAGCAGCAGCGACGGCAACCGCGCCTTCGACACGCGCACGTCGACGTCGAAGGTCGGCCGCAGGCGTTCCTCGAAGCGCATCTTCTCGATCTCGAGATACAGTTTCAGCGTCTCGAACTCCTGCTGCACCGTGACGTGCGCGGTCGGTTCGTTGGCGAGCGTGTAGCGCAGGAACGACGACAGCCGCCCGAGCATCGCATTGGCGCGCTCGGTCTCTTTTAGCAGCACCAGCGTCGAGATCGAGTTGAGCGTGTTGAACAGGAAATGCGGGTTGAGCTGATAGCGCAGCATCGCCAGCTGCGCCGACGACGCGGTGTTCTCGAGCGTGGCGAGCTGGTCGATCTGGTCCTCGACGATCAGATAGAAATTGATCCCGAAATAGAGCGCGGTCCATCCGGCGAGCACGGTGAAGTTGAGGAAGATCGTGCCGAGCACCAGGCTGACGTTGAGCCCCGGGCTCTGCAGCTTGATGAACGAGAAGGAGAAGGCGTCGAGCACCGCGTAGAGCAGCGTCGCCGCGGCGAGCGTGATGATCGTCAGGATCGCCATCGCGAAACGCGGCTGCCGCCTGTAGTAATTGTACACCGTCGCGAGCAGTAGCGTGATGCTGTAGCCGACGATCGATTCGATCACGACCGGCACTACCACCGACACGTCGGCGGCGTTCGAGACGCTCGAGACGCCTCGCAGGATCAGATACCCGGTCCACCCCGCCGCCTGCAGTGTCCAGAAGGCGCGGCCCTTGTCTTCGAAGAAGGGCCGCGAGAAGATCGCTGGTCGGGTGAAGAGGGGCATGGGCACGGGTCTTAGCCCGGCTGGGCGCAATGCGCAAAGTCGGGTATTAGCCGGACACCACGCAACGACGCGGACCTCCCCTCCCTGTAAGGGAGGGGTCGGGGGTGGGTCGGCCCGTTGGAGCGCGCAACACCCGCCCTAGGCCGACCCACCCCCAGCCCCTCCCTTCCAGGGAGGGAGGAAGGAAGAGGAGAGCGACACCATGAACGATCAGCCCGACCGCGCGCAGTTCACCGCGATGGAGCATGGCACCCAGGCCGACTGGAGCCTCATCGCCGGCCATTTCGGCCAGTTCGCCAAGACGCTGCCCAACCGCGTGCTGACCCACCTCCGCCTGCTCGACGGCGATTACGGCGGCTTCCCGGTCGACCGGCTCGAACACTCGCTCCAGACCGCCACGCGCGCGCACCGCGACGGGCGCGACGAGGCCTATGTCGTGATGGCGCTGCTCCACGACATCGGCGACACGCTCGGCACCTACAACCATCCCGAGATCGGCGCGGCGATGCTGCGGCCGTTCGTGTCGGAGGAAGTGCACTGGATCGCCAACACCCACGGCGTGTTCCAGGGCTATTACTTCTTTCATTACATCGGCGGTGATCGCGACCTGCGCGAGCAATATCGCGGCCACCCGCATTTCGAGGCGTGCGCCGAATTCTGCGAGAAATACGATCAGGCGGCGTTCGACCCGACCTATGACAGCGCGCCGCTGTCGTTCTTCGAGCCGATGGTTGGGCGCGTGTTCGCCCGCCCGATCCAGTCGCTCTACGCCAAGGCGGCGGCGGAGGCATAACCCCCAAACGAAAACCGCCGCCCCCTTGCGGGGACGGCGGCCGTCGTGACGAACTGTAGAAGTCTTAGAGCGCGACCACCAGCGAACCGGTGATCGAGCGCGGCGTACCGATGACGGCGTTGCCGATCGAGTAGCGGTTCGGCAGGCCGACGAAGCCGCTCGAGCCGCTCAGGCCGCCGATATAGACCTTGTCGAACAGGTTGCTGACGTTGACCTGGAAGAAGGTCTTGCGGTTGTTGCCAAGCAGCTGGCCGACGTTGATGCGAACGTCGAGGTCGACGATCGTATAGCTCGGGATCTTCGCACCGTAGATCTGGTTCTGCGAAGCCACCGGGCACAGGCCGCCGGAGACGGTGCCGGTGCAGGTGTAGACCGGCAGGTTCTCGTCGTTGACGAAGCGCGAACCGGTATATTTGGCCTGCGCGCCGAGATCGACGATGCCGACGGTGCCCTGCAGACGACCACCACCCATCCAGGTCGGCGAGCCGCCCTCGCGCTTGCCCGCGGTCTGGAAGTAGTTGATCGTCGTGCCGGTGCGGCCCGCCTCGGTGTTGTCGCGGATCTTCGAGTGCAGGTACGAACCGAACACGTACGCCGTCAGGTTGCGAACCGGGGTGTACGACACCGAGCCGTCGAAGCCGTATTTGTCCACCGTGCCGAGGTTGCGCGACACGCTGCTGTCGCTCTCGATGTCATAGACGGTGACGGTGCGGTTGTTGAACTTGGTGTACCAGCCTGCGAGCTGCGCCTGGACCTTGCCGGTCGTGTAGCGCGCGCCGAGTTCGTAGCTGTCGGTCGTTTCAGGCTTGGGCGACGACTGCGGCGAACCGTTGGCGTAATAGAACGAGCTGTAGAGGTTGTCCGTGCTCGGCACCGACAGGCCCTGCGAGAAGCTCGCGTACATGCTGATGGCGCTGGTGAAGTTGTAGGTCAGCCCGACGTTCGGGAGTGCGCGGTTGTAGTTCTTCACGCGCTGCTGCGGCGGGGCGAAGCCGACTACGCAGGCCGAGGTCACAACGGCGCACGAGCTGCCGGCGACGATCGGACGGTTGACGCCGTTCACCGTCGTCACGCCAGGCGCGAAGTAGGTGTAGGGGTTCGCCGCGGCATAGGCAGCCGTCTGGCTTGGCGAGACGCACGACACGTTGGTGTTGGCAGCCACCGTGAAGCAATATTGCGTCAGGTCGCGGCGGAAGAAGGTGCCACGCACGCCGAGGACCGCGACGAGCTTGTCGTCGAAGAACTTGCCGCGATATTCGGCCGAAACCTGGTTGAGGATCGCGAGCGACTTGCGGTTGCGCTTCTCGATCAGCGCGCCCGTTGCGTCGCGGATTCCGTTGTTAACCGGGAACACGTCGAGCGGGGTGCCATTGGTCGATAGGAAGCCTGCTTCGCCGGTCTGGCGATGACGGCCATAGTCGCCGGTATAGGCGATGCGGACGCGGTTGTTCTCGTCGAACTCGTAAGCGAGACCGGCGACGCCGACGAAGCGGCGGGTCTGGGTCTGGCTCGGAGCGATGGCGAGCACGCTGGTCGTCGGGCTGATCACGCCGTCGCCGTTGAGATCGCGACCGGTGTAATAGCCGAAGCCGCCGGGCGAACCGTTACCGGTGTTGCCCGTCGTGTTGATCACGCCGAGTACGCTGGTCGGACCGCAGGCGCGGTTCGTCGTGCTGCCGAGGTTGCCGCAGCCTTCCAGCAGCGAGACCGTGCCGCCGCCATTAGCCTTGGTGTACTGATAGCTGGCGTCGACCGTGAGCACGAGCTTCGGGGTGAGTGTGAAGCGCGATCCAAAGCGGACGTTGCCGGTGTTTGACGGGTTGAAGCGACGGTCGAACTCGGTGCCGCAGGCGGCGCCGGCGGTGTTGAGGCCGGGGGTCGCGCCGCCGATCGTGCAGGGATAGTTGATGTTGTAGAAGCGCTCGGCACCGGTCAGCGGTGCGCGGTTGTTCGAGTTCGGGCCGACGACGCGCGCGAGTGGGTTGGTCGGGCTCTGCACCACATCGTTGCGCAGCGGCACCGAGCCGAGGAAGTTGTTGCGGTTCTCGTTCCACTGGCCAGCGAGCGACAGGAAGTCGCCATTGTCGCCGAGATCCTTGAAGATGCGCGCGTTATACTGCTGCTTCTTCAGGCGCGAATAGTTGCTGAAGGGGTTGTCGGCGCTGATGCTCGAACCCGTGAAGAAGGCGCGGACGCCAGTGTGCGCGATCTCGCCGGTGTCGACCGAGCCATAGACGCGGTAGATCGAGCGGTTGAGCGGGTCGCCCTGGCCGAGATAGGTGCCGTAGGTGCCGCTCATCATTGCGCTGAATTCTTGCGTCGGCTTGCGCGTGCGGATGTTGACGGTGCCGCCGACGGCCGAAGCGGTCGGGCTGTCGACGTCGGTCGAACCGAGGTTGACGCTGATCGAGTCGAGCGTCTCGGGATCCTGCTGCTGGTTCGAATAGATTGCGTAGTTGCCGGTGTCGTTGAGCGGAACACCGTCTAGCGTCTGCGAAATGCGCGAGCTGTCGAAACCGCGGATCGTGAAGGTACCGCCGGCCGCGCCGGTCGCATCGTTATTCTGGAAGCTGACGCCGGGGACGAGGTTGATGATCTCGTTGACGGTCTGGCCGGGGCGCTGGCGGCTGATCGTATCCGCACCGACGGTGATGCGCGTCTTGGGAACGTCGGGAACGGTGATGCCACCCTTGTTCGCCTTGGTGCCGGTGACGACGATGTCGGTGCCGCCGTCGAAATCGGTCGAACCCGTCGACTGTGCGAAGGCTACGCCCGGTACCAGGATCGCGGCAAAGGCCACGCCAGTGAATAGCTTCATCTTCATGCTTGTTCCCCACAGAATATCGTGATCGTCAGCGCTCGGCCTGTGGCCGTCACGCTCCATCGATCGGAGCCCCTGCACCTGTTATATTTCTGTTCGATGACAAGTCATGCAGACTGTTCACCTCCCGTTAAAAACGGTCGGGAACCGTTGCATATTAGCATCACAGTTTAGCAGGCGGGTTTGTACGGACTTATCCCGCAGCGGCGACGATCTCTGCCCAACCCGCTTCGTCGATCACCCTAACCTTCAGATCGGCCGCCTTTTTCAGCTTCGAACCCGCGCCGGGGCCCGCGACGACGAGATCGGTCTTGGCCGACACCGATCCCGCCACGCGCGCGCCGAGCGCCTCGGCCTGCGCCTTGGCTTCGTCGCGACTCATCGTCTCGAGGCTGCCGGTGAACACCACGATCTTGCCGCTGACCGGCGACTCGCGGGTCTGATGGACGACATCCGTCGGCGTCACTTCGCGCAGCAGCGACTCGACCACGTCGCGATTGTGCGGCTCGGCAAAGAACTCCAGCAGCGCGTCGGCGACCTCGGGGCCGATCCCCGCAGTCTCGATCGCGTCGGCGAGCGCGCGGCCGCGGCGGACGACGAACTTCGCGTCGGTCTCGCCCAGCGCCGGCACGGTCGCGGCGCGCACCGCGAGGACGCGCTCGATCATGTCCGAAAACGCCGCCATCGACACATAGCGGCGGGCGAGGTCACGTGCGGTAATCTCGCCGACATGGCGGATGCCGAGCGCGAACAGGAAACGGTCGAGCCCGATCTGGCGGCGCAGGTCGATCGCGGCGAGCAATTTGTCGACGACCAGCTCGGACATCCGCTCGCGCGTCACCAGCGACGCGCGATGTTCGTGCAGCCGGAAGATGTCGGCGGGCGAGCCGATCAGCCCGTCGCGGAAGAAATCCTCGATCCGCACCAGACCCAAGCCGCTGATGTCATAGGCGTGGCGCGAGACGAAATGAATCAGCCGCTCGACGCGCTGCGCCGGGCAGATCAGCCCGCCGGTGCAGCGCACCACGACCTCGCCCTCGCCACGCTCGGCGAGCGAGCCGCATTCGGGGCAGGCGGTCGGGAAAGCGAAGGCGGGGCGCTCCTCGTCGCGCGTCAGCACTTCGACGATCTGCGGGATGACGTCGCCCGCGCGCTGCAGCACGACGCGGTCGCCAACGCGCGCGCCGAGCCGCTCGATCTCGTCGGCATTGTGCAGCGTCGCATTGGTGACGACGACACCGCCGACGGTGACGGGCGCGAGCCGCGCGACCGGGGTCAGCGCGCCGGTGCGGCCGACCTGGATGTCGATCGCGGTCAGCGTGGTCTCGGCGCGCTCGGCGGGGAATTTGTGCGCGATCGCCCAGCGCGGGGTGCGCCCGACGGTGCCGAGCCGCGCCTGCCAGTCGAGCCGGTCGAGCTTGTAGACGACGCCGTCGATGTCGAACGGGAGGTCGGCGCGCTGGTGTTCGATCGCGCGATAGACGGCGAGCGCGGCGTCGGTGGTCGCGGCGTGCGCGAAGCCGCTGGCGATGGGGAAACCCCAGCCGCGGATCGCTTCGACGTTGGCGCTCTGCGTCTCGCCGGGAAGCGCGCTGGTCTCGCCCCAGCCCCAGGCGAAGAAGCGCAACGGTCGCGTCGCGGTGACCGCGGCGTCCTTCTGGCGGAGCGACCCGGCGGCAGCGTTGCGCGGGTTGGCGAACTGGCGGGCCTCCTTGCCGGCGGCCTCGGCCTCGGCGAGGAGGCGGGCGTTGAGGCCGGCGAAATCGGCCTTCGCCATATAGACCTCGCCGCGGACCTCGAAAATGTCGGGCGCGTCGGCGGGGAGGGTCTGCGGGATGTCGGGGATGTGCGCGACATTGGCGGTGACGTCCTCGCCGACCTGCCCGTCGCCGCGCGTCAGCGCCTGGACGAGCCGGCGCTGTTCGTAGCGCAGCGAGCAGGACAAGCCATCGATCTTGGGCTCGGCGGTGAGCTCTACCGGCGCATCGTCGGGCAGCGCGAGGAAGCGCCGCACGCGCGCGACGAATTCGGCGACGTCCTCGTCGGTAAAGGCATTGTCGAGGCTGGTCATCGCTCGCGCATGCGCGACCTTGGCGAGATGCGCGGCGGGCGCGGCGCCGACCTGCAGCGCGGGCGAATCGGCGCGGACGAGCTGCGGGAAGGCCGCCTCGAGCGCGGTGTTGCGCGAGCGCAGGGCGTCGAAGTCGGCGTCGCTGATCTCGGGCGCGTCATCGGTGTGATAGCGCGCGTTATGATAGGCGATCTGCTCCGCCAGCCGCGCGAGTTCGGCGGCGGCTTCGGTGTCGGTGGCGGGGAGGGGAGCGCTCATGGCTCGGCGTTACCGGAGAGCGGGGGGCGGCATCAAGGCGTGGCGCGACGTAGAGAGAACGAATAGCGATAACTGGTGGAAACCGGACATGATACGATGGCAGCGAAGCACCATGACGCCCACCGCTAAAACGGAAGCGCAGGGCAAGATCGTGACCGAAATCGGTTCCGAGAACTACCAAGCTGTATGTCATTTTGTAATCGAGGGCGACTACAAAGCGGATCATCAACGCGACTTCGAAGGAGCCTTCGCGGAGTATGAGAAGGCGTGGGCTTTGTTGGAAACTGCCGAAACTCGGCAATTATTGGGCTCTGATCTCCTAGATGCTATGCTCGATTTTGCTGCGCGATCAGGGGATCAAGAGCTTATTAGGCGTGCCGACAGATTGAACATCGTGTTTCAACAGGAAGCCCAATGACAGGAAGCAGACATTGACATCTGAGTGTCATGCCGAGCCGAACACGTCGCCGATGAACCCCGTCAATCCGAGAAGCACGACTGTAGCGGAGGCAGGAAGCATCCATGCCCATACCCACGCGTAATGTCGGAATTTTCCCTCGCGAAACCGCCAGCAAGCCAACGCGAACACGGGCGACCACAGGATCAGCGCGGGCACAAAAAAGAGCAGCAGGAGCCAAAAAGCAAATTCCACTCTGCTAGGATGTCATCAGTCTGGGACGGCTGCAATTGGGCGAAAGCGGACGCGGCGCTGTCCTACACGTTGCGTTCATGATGTGGACCGGAACGCGCTTTGAAATTGTCGGGGCTGCACGAACGCATTGGTGGAAAAACGGAACGATCACCGTTGTACATACCGCGTCTTGGGGTCAATCGGGCCAAGCACGCGACACGCGCTTCGCGGGTCGCGATGTCCGGACGGGGTCGCTAGCGGCCATCCGCCGCTAGGGGGTTACGACCTCGTCGTCATCCTCGGTCATCTCGGCCGCAAGCTTGGCTTCTTCGTTGGTCGACTTGCGCTCGGCGGTCTTTTCGGCGCGGGTCGCCATTTCGTCCCAGGCCTTGGCGGCGCGCAGATGGCGCGTGCGGACGTTGTCGAGCGTGGCGGTGGCAGCTTCGGACTCGGCCTGGCGGGCGCGGTCGCGATAGAAGATGGCGGTGGTGTTCGTCGGAGGTCTCCTGATCGAGGGAGGGGCCAAATAAAAGGGGTGCCGCCGGCTGGCGACACCCCAAAATCGCGTCAGGCTTGGGCGAGACGGACGGCCGAGACCTTGCCGCGGCGATCCTCTTCCAGCTCGTACGAAACGCGCTGGTCGCGATCGAGCGTCGCCATGCCGGCGGCTTCGACCGCGCTGATATGGACGAACGCATCGCCGCCGCCGCCCTCAGGCGCAATGAAACCGTAACCCTTGTCGGCGTTGAAGAACTTAACGGTGCCGATAGCCATAGTGTATTCCTTAGTGCCGGATCGCCGCGCAACGCGTGCGAAAGCAGCGGAGTGGGGCCGAGATCAAAGACGGATGCGACGTCCGGCCCCGGCCGGCGCATCCGATCATGGTGTCACCCGCGCGCGGAGAGTCCGCAGCGGGCAGGGTGACGAAACAGGGTAAACAGAAGAACCAGAACGCGCGTCCGATGCGATGCAAGCGGGAGCGCAGGGGGTCTCTCAGTCGCGCGTCGCTCAAATGGAACCGCGCGATGCGGAGCGTATAGCAGAGTGTTCCGCAAATGTCGCGGGCTTTACGCGCGGTGGGTTGTGTATAGCATCGTGGCGTCGAGGCGGAGGTGGTGTGCGATGATCTTGATGATCCTACTGGCGCTGCAAACGAGCGTGCCGCCCGATCCTCCCGCCGATCGGCGTGTGAGTGTCGATTTGCCGGCGCGGTGGCATCCCGGCGGGTGTTCGAGCACCGAGCCGTCGCGCGACATCGTCGTGTGCGGCAAGCGCGATGCGGGCGAACAGTATCGTGTGCACCCGCTGCCGGAAAAATATGCCGAGGTCGGTGGGCCCGGGATCGGGATCGATCTCGGCAAGGGCGCGCGCGGCAATCTCCATGCCGAGCCGGGCGGAACGACCGATGGAAAGGTCGCCAAGCGGATCATGTTCACGGTGACGATGCCGTTCTGAGGGGGCGCCGCCCTTCTCCATCGCCGTCACCCCGGCCTTGTGCCGGGGTCCACCGTGCCGCGCATCCTGCCCGCGCAGCATGCGCGTCCCGGTGGGCCCCGGCACGAGGCCGGGGTGACGAAGGGAGGACGGCTTCCGATCCGGTCTTCGGACCGAAGTCTACGCCGTCTCGATCAGCCGTTCCGCTTGCGCGCGGGCCTCTGGCGTGATCGTCGCGCCCGATAGCATCCGCGCGATTTCCTCGCGGCGCTGGTCGATGTCGAGCGCGGTCACGCCGGTGCGCGTGACCACACCGTCGTGGCGCTTGGCGATCAGCAAATGATGCCCGCCGCGCGCAGCGACCTGCGGGCTGTGCGTGACGACGAGCAATTGCGTGGCGTCAGCGAGCCGCGCGAGTCGCTCGCCGATCGCGCTCGCCACGGCACCGCCGACGCCGCGGTCGATCTCGTCGAAGATCATCGTCGCAGCCCCGCCCTGCTCGGCGAGCGCGACCTTCAGCGCGAGGATGAAGCGCGACAATTCGCCGCCCGACGCGATCTTGACCAAAGGCGCGAAGGGCGCGCCGGGGTTGGTCGAAATCTCGAACTCGACGCGGTCCTTGCCCGCCGCCGACCACGCCTCGGCCGGGGCAGGCGCGACGACGGTGCGGAAGCGCGCGGCATCGAGCTTGAGCGGCACAAGCTCGCCCTTCACTGCGGCATCGAGCTGCAGCGCGGCCGCGGTGCGCGCCTTGGTCAGCGCAGCGGCGGCGGTGTCATAGGCGGTGCGCGCCTTGGCCAGCTTCGCCTCTAGCGCGGCGAGACCCTCTTCGCCGGCCTCGAGCGCGGCGAGCTTGGCCTCAAGCTCGCTCGCCAGCTCGGCGAGCTCATCGGGCTGGACGCGGTGCTTGCGCGCCATCGCGCGCAGTTCGAACAGCCGCGTCTCGTCGTCTTCGAGGCTGGCGGGATCGAACCACAGGTCGGTCTTGGCCTCGCGCAACCGCTCCTCGGCGACCGCGCCCTCGATCACCGCGCGATCGACCGCGGCGAGCGCATCGGCGAGCGCGGTATGATCCTCTGCGATCCGTTCGAGCACGCGCGCCGCCTGGCGCAGCTGCGCAAGGCCGCCGTCCGAGCCTTCGAGCCAATTCTCGATCGCGAGCAGGTCCTCGGCGATCTTTTCCGAGCGCTGCATCGTGCGGCGGCGATCGGCGAGCGCCTCCTCCTCGCCGGGCTCGGGCGCGAGCGCGCGCAATTCGCCGACAGCATGTTCGAGCCACTCGCGGTCGCGCGCTGCGGTGTCGATCGTCGCGCGGGCGCTGGCGATTGCGGCCTCGGCATCCCGCCACGCCTTGTAGCTCGCCGCGGTCGATCCCGCCGCGACGCGCCCGAACGCGTCGAGCAGCGCACGGTGGCCGCGCGCGTTGAGCAGCCCGCGATCGTCATGCTGGCCGTGGATCTCGACGAGATACGGCGCGAGTTCGCGCAGCAGCCCGGCCGAGGCGGGCTGATCGTTGACGAAGGCGCGGCTGCCGCCATCAGCCTTGACGATGCGGCGGATCATCAGCGGCTCGCCGGGGTCGAGCTCGAGCCCGTTTTCGGTGAGCAGAGCGACGATCGGTCCGTCGGCTTCGGGCGTGTCGAAGGTCGCGGTGACGATCGCCTGCGTCGCGCCCTGCCGCACGAGCCCGGCCTCGCCACGCGCACCGAGCGCGAGCCCGAGCGCGTCGAGCAGGATCGATTTGCCCGCGCCCGTCTCGCCCGTCAGCACGCCGAGGCCCTGCCCGAACTGCAGGTCCAGCGCCTCGATCAGCACGACGTCGCGAATGGCGAGGGAAATCAGCATGGGGTCACCTTACCCTTTAGCCGAGTTGACCGCGTTCCGGTAACGTTCTTTTTGCGCGCACAGGCGTCGGTGCGGCTCAGTTCGGGTTCGGGTTGCCCGGGTTGGTGCCCGATCCGCCGCCGATCGGGGCGGCTGCGCTGGTGTCGCGCTTGATGTCGTTGCTCTTGCCCGGGATCGAATCGGCAACGCTCTTCTTGTCGGGGACGATCAACTGGCCCGGCGCGAGCGCTGCGACCGAAACCGGGGGATGCTCGTTGCTGAGCTTGTAGGCGCGCTCATACCACTGCGTGCCGGGATAGTTCGCGCCGAGCACCGCGGCCGACTTGCGCGCCTCGTCTGGCACGCCGAGCGCGAGATAGGTCTCGGTCATCCGCATCAGCGCCTCGGGCGTGTGCGTCGTCGTCTGATATTCCTCGACCACCTTGCGGAAGCGGCCGTTGGCGGCGAGCCACTGCCCGCGCACTTCGTAGAAGCGCCCGATCTCCATTTCCTTGCCGGCGAGATGGTCGCGGACCAGATCGACCTTCAGCCGCGCATCGGCGGCATAGCGCGAATTGGGATAGCGGCGCATCAGCTCGCCGAGCGAATCGAGCGCCTGCTGCGTGATCTTCTGGTCGCGCGTGACGTCGCTGATCTGCTCGTAATAGCCGAGCGAGACGAGATAATAGGCGTAGGGCGCGTCGCGGTTGCCGGGATGGACCGTCAGGAAGCGCTGCGCCGACTGGATCGAGGCGGTGTAATCATGCGCCAGATAGTAGCTGAACGCGCTCATCAGCTGCGCGCGGCGCGCCCAGACCGAGTAAGGATGCTGCCGCTCGACCTCGTCGAACAGTGCCGCCGCGATCTTGTAGTTGCGCTGGTCGAGCTGCTTTCTTGCCGCGGTGTAGAGCGTGCCGACGTCGCGCGCGACATAGGGAATGTCGCCCTTGGTCTTGTTGCGCGCGCACCCCGTAGTGGAGAGCGCGGTCGCGGCGATCAGACCGATCGCGAGGCTGCGGAGAAAGGGCGAGCGGGGCAGGGGGGTGCGCATTGGCGCCAGCCTTAGCGCAACCCCCGATGCACGAACAATCCTTTTAACGCGCACGGATCGCTTGGACGTGACGATGCGTTGGCGGTATCAAGCCCCCCACAGGAGAATCGGAACCGTGACTGCCATCTTGCTCGCCACCAAACGCGTCGAAAAGCCATGGGGGCGTCACACCTTGTGGCCCGGTTTTGCCGATCCCGCGCCCGGCGGCGAAAAGGTCGGCGAAGTGTGGTTCCAGACGCCGCATGCCGGCGAACCCGAACTGCTGATCAAATATCTGTTCACCAGCGAGAAGCTCTCGGTCCAGGTCCATCCCGACGATGCCGCCGCGCAGGCCGCCGGCTATCCACGCGGCAAGGACGAGGCGTGGCTGATCCTCGCCGCCGAACCCAATTCGACGATCGCGATCGGTACGCTCGAGCCGATGACGCACGAGCAACTGCGCGCCGCCTCGCTCGACGGCTCGATCGAGCATCTGCTTGACTGGAAGCCGGTCAAGGCGGGCGAATTCTATTACAACAAGGCCGGGACGATCCATGCGATCGGCGCGGGGATCACGACGATCGAAGTTCAGCAGAATGTCGATCTGACCTATCGCCTGTACGATTACGGCAGCGATCGCGAGCTGCATCTCGATGCCGGGGTCAAGGTGTCGGATCCGGTCCCGTTCGTGCCGCTGCCGACGCCCGCCTCCGACGGCAAGGACCACCAGATCCTGTCCGAGGGGCCCAAGTTCGTGACCGAGCGTTTCGCCGGCGGCCATCGCGTCATCAATCTTCCCGAGGGCGTTCCGGGCTGGTTCGTTCCGGTCGCGGGTTCCGGCACGGTCGATGGCGTCGCGTTCAAGGCGGGCGAGTGCCTGCTGCTCACCGGGCGCTGCGAGATTTCGTCCGACGCCGCGAGCGACTTGCTGCTCGCCTATCCCGGCGACAAGCGGATTTGATCGATCGCGTCTCCCCTCGCGCAAACGCGAGGGGAGAAGACCTTTACACTCTCGTGCTAGCGATGCGGCCATGCTCCGCGTCCTGACCCTCGCCACGCTGTTCCCCGATATATCGCGGCCGAACTTCGGCGTTTTCGTCGAGCGGCAGACGGTGGGGCTGGCCGCGCATCCGGACATCGATCTCAGGCTGATCGCGCCGGTCGGGCTGCCGCCGTGGCCGCTGTCGCGCCACGCGCACTATGCTGCACTGGCGGCGCTCCCCGAGCGCGAGACGTGGAAGGGACTGACGACTTATCGTCCGCGCTTCACCACGCTGCCGGGCACGGCGGGGCGGTTCCACGCGGGCGCGCTGACCCGGCGGTTGATCCCGCAGCTCGCCGAAATCCGCCGCGACTTTGCGTTCGACGTGATCGATGCCGAGTTCTTCTTCCCCGACGGCCCCGCCGCGGTCGCGCTCGGCCGGCATTTCGGCGTGCCGGTGTCGATCAAGGCGCGCGGTGCCGATATCCACCATTGGGGCACCGCGCCGGCGACTGGCGCGCAGGTCGTCGCGGCGGGCCAGGCTGCCGATGGCGCCCTTGCAGTTTCGCAAGCGATGCGCGCCGACATGATCGCGCTCGGCATTCCGGCCGAGCGGATCCGCGTCCACCATACCGGCGTCGATCTCGACCGCTTCGCGCCGCGCGACCGAGGCGTCGGAAAGGCGCGCTACGATGTGACCGGGCCGCTGATCGTCTCGGTCGGGGCGCTGATCGCGCGAAAGGGGCATGACGTTGTGATCGATGCGGTCGCCTCGCTCCCCGACGCGACGTTGCTGATCGCGGGCGAAGGGCCTGCGCGCGGCACGCTCGAAACGCAGATCGCGGTGCGTGGCGTGGCGGATCGCGTGCGCTTGCTCGGCGCGATCCCGCATGGCGATCTACCCGGTCTGCTCGCCGCGGCCGATGTGATGGCTTTGGCGTCGGCGTCCGAAGGGCTCGCCAACGCCTGGGTCGAGGCACTGGCGTGTGGCACGCCGATCGTCATCACCGCGGCAGGCGGGGCGGGCGAGGTCGTCACCGACCCGGCCTATGGCCGCATCGTAGATCGGACTCCGGGCGCGTTTGCCGCGGGGATCGCGGCGGTGCTCGCCGATCCGCTGCCGCCCGAGCTGGTGCGGCAGGGCGCGGCGCGCTTTACCTGGGCAGCGAACACCGCCGCGCTGGTCAATCATCTTGGTGGGCTGGTCTCACTGCGCCGCTGAAATCGGCTGCTTGCCCGCCCAGACCTTCGCCTGGGCATCGCTCAGCTCGACCAGATCGCCCATCGCGATGGGCAGGTCGATCAGATGCAGCCCCCATTCGGGAAGCGTCCGCCCGCGCACGGCGACATCGCCGACGATCGTCTGCGTGCGCTTGTCGGTCGGCTTGGCGTTGACCGATACCGCCAGATAGCTGAACCTGCCGCTGGTGGTGCAGGCGATGCTGATCAGGCCGGGCACCTTGACGAACGGTGTCGTCACCGCCGCGCCGTCGGTCGTCCACGGCCCCATCGGCGCGCTCGCCATCCCTGCGCCGCGTGCGCCGAGATAGGCGTCGCTCACCGCTGATCCACCCTCGAGCGCTGCCGGGTTGACGCAGGCCGCGACCATGCCCGGCTCCGGCACGACGCCGAAGCGGCTGTTCGCAGGCGGCGGCGATTCGGCGCGGAAGCTGACATAGCTGACCACGCAGCCGACATCCTTGGCGTTGTGGCACAGCGGCGTCGATTTGAAGTCGCCGCCGACGTCCTTGCCCGCCGGTACCGCGACATTGGTGCCCGGGATCAGCACCGAGATGATCAGTTTCTGTTGTGGCGTGCCTTCGATGGCGTCCGCGACGAGCTGCTTGAGGATGCCCGAGCCCTGGCTGTGCCCGATCAGCACGACGCCGCGGCCGTGATTGTCATAGGCGAGATATTCCTCCCAGGCCGCCTTCACGTCGCGATACGCCATCGCGCGGTCGGCGACGACCGGCTTGCCCACGAGCAGCGCCTGGAGCGCGGTGAGCGTCACCTGGCGGTAGAGCGGTGCGAACACGCGGCAATGCTCGGCGAAGCGCCCCGCCTGGAATGCGGCGACGGTGTTTTCCTCGGGGCCCGCGATCATATCGCTATTGGGGGTGCGGTCGAACGACACGGTCGGATAGACGTAGAAGCAATCGAACTTTGGCGAACTTGTCGGACCGAACTTCTCGATGCTGCGCGATCCGTCGGCCTTGATGATCGTCGCGGTTTGTTCGCCATCGCAGGCGTCGAGCCGGCCGGGACGACAAAGCCAATTCTGCGACTGGCCATAATCGGGCTCGGTGGGCGGTGGCGGCGGAACGGGGGCGGGATAGACCGATGGTGGGGCTGGGGTTCCCGCCTGTGGGGTCGCGAGCGCTGGGGCGGCGATGATCGTCAGCGCAACCAGGAACGACTTCATCACGCTATTCTCCCCCATATCGTTGGCGGAAGAATAGCGCCGCGGCGCGCGCCTTCAAAGGGGATACAGCGCGCCCACGACCCAGCGCGTCTCACCGCGCAGCACCGCCCAGGCGCGCGCCGCGGCGCGGCTGTCCATCGCCTCGACCCCGATGCCGAGCGCTTCGCACGCGCGGACGAAGCTGGGGGGAGGGCGCTGCATCGTCGCCCCGGTGCCGAGCAGCAGGAATTCGGGACGCGGCTCGATGGCGAGCAGCGGCCCCAGCGCTTCGATGGTCAGCGTCTCGATCGGCGGCGGCGCCCATTCCTCCGACCCGTCGGGCCAGATCCGCAGCGCGCGATACACGCCGATGAACTCGCCCGCCTCGACCTTGAAGCCACCGCCCGAAAAGGCGGTGATCACCGGCCCGACGCCGCGCTCGCGCTCGACCCGCATCAGCGCGCCTTGGGCGTTCCGGCAGTGGCGGCGGGGACGTCCTCGCCGCGCGGATCGGGGCGCAGGCCAAGCGTGATCAGCAGCGACGACGACACGTAGATCGACGAATAGGTGCCGACGAAGATGCCGAGGATCATCGCCGCGGTGAAGCCGCGCAGCACGTGGCCACCGAAGATCAGCAGCGCGAACAGCGCCAGCAGGATGGTCAGCGAGGTCATCACGGTCCGCGGCAGCGTCTCGTTGACCGACAGATCGACGATGCTCGGCATGTCCATCTTGCGATAGCGGCGCATGTTCTCGCGGATACGGTCGTCGATCACGATCTTGTCGTTGATCGAATAGCCGATAATCGTGAGCACCGCGGCGACGATGTTGAGGTCGAATTCGTACCAGGTCAGCGCGAAGAAGCCCAAGGTCATCAGCACGTCGTGGACGATCGCGACGACGGTCGAGACGCCGAACTGCCATTCGAAGCGGAAGATCGCGAACAGGCCGATCCCGACCACCGCGAGCACGACCGCGAGGATGCCCTTCCAGATCAACTCGCCCGAAACCTTGCCGCTCACCGCATCCTGCTTGGAGAATTTGGCGTCGGGGAAATCCTTGACGACGGCCGCCTGCACCGTGGCGACGACGCGATCGGTCGCGTCCTTCTCCTGGCTCTTGACCGGCGGCAGCTTGATCGAGATCGTCTTGCCGTCATTGCCGACGGTCTGCAGGCGGACCTCGCCGAGGTTGAGCCGGTCGATCGTGCTACGCAATTTGTCGGTCGATGGCGGCGTCGAGAATTTCTCCTCGATCATCAAGCCACCGACGAAATCGACGCCGAGATTGAGGCCACGCGCAAAGACGAGGCCGATCGCGGCGAGCGACAGCAGGATGGTCAGCCCGAACGCCCATTTGCGGAGCGAAACGAACGGCAGGTTGGTGTTATCGGGAACGAGTTTCAGCAGGCGCATGTCTCTGGCCGATCAAATATTGATTTCGGTCGGGCGGTTCTTGCGAATCCACAGCACGACCAGCATCCGCGTGAAGGTGACCGCGGTGAATACCGAGGTCGCGATACCGATCAGCAGAACGACCGCGAAACCCTTCACCGGGCCCGAGCCGAGCATCAGCATGATCAGGCCCGAGATGGCGTGCGTCGCGTTCGCCTCGAAGATCGTGCGGCTCGCTTCCTTATAGCCCAGCTCGACCGACTGGATCACGCTGCGGCCACGCCGGCGTTCCTCGCGGATACGCTCGTTGATCAGGACGTTCGCGTCGACCGCGGTGCCGATCGTCAGCACGAAGCCCGCGATCCCCGGCAGCGTCAGCGTGCCGTTGAGCAAGGCGAGCACGCCCATGATCACCATGACGTTGATGACCACGGCATAGTCGGCATAGAAACCGAAGCGGCCGTAGGTCGCGATCATGAACAGCACGACGAGCGTGACCGCGATCCCCGAGGCGAGGATGCCGGCATGGATCGAATCGGCGCCGAGATCGGGACCGACGGTGCGTTCCTCGACGACCTTGAGCGAGATCGGCAGCTTGCCCGAGCTCAGCGCGATCGACAAATTGTTCGCCGATTCGACCGTGAACGAGCCTTCGATATAGCCCGAACCGCCCAGGATCGGCGTGTTGATGCGCGGCGCGGAAATGACCTTGTCATCGACGATCACCGCGAAGCGCTTGCCGGTCTGCTCCTGCGTGATCCGCGCGAACTTCTTGCCGCCTTCGCTGTTGAAGCCGAAATTGACGATCGGTTCGTTGGTATCCTGCTTGAAGCCCTGGCTCGCGGTCAGCAGCTGGTCGCCGGTGAGGATCGCCTGGCGCTTGACGAGGATCTGCGCGCCGGGGCCGGCCTCGGAATAGGGGAGCGCCTGGCTGCCGGCGGGCACGATGCCGCCGGGCACGTAGGGCGTGTCATCGACCATCTTGAATTCGAGCTTGGCGGTCTTGCCGAGCAATTCGCGGAGCGCCTTGGGATCCTTGAGACCCGGCACCTGGACGACGATGCGGTCATTGCCCTGGCGGACGATCGTCGGCTCCTTGGTGCCGAGCTTGTCGATACGCGTGCGCACGACGTCGGTGGCGGTCGCCATCGCGGTGTTGATCGCCGCCGCGATGCCCGCCTGGGTCGGCGTCATCACGACGCGCGACGAATCGATAACCTGCAGGTCCCAGTCGCGCTGGCCGGTATAGCCCACGCCGCCGGTCAGTTTGTTGAGCCGCTCGCGCGCCGCATCGAGCTGCGTCACGTCGCGCAGCAGGAAGCTGAGCTTGCCGCCGTCGGTCGCGATGTCGCCGATCGAGATTGGCGGGCCCTTGGCCATTTCGGTGATGATCTGCTCGCGCATCGCCTCGAGCCGGTTCTTGACCAGCTCGTCGGTGTCGGCCTCGATCAGCATGTAGCTGCCGCCGGCGAGATCGAGCCCGAGGTTTACTTTGGGGTGTGGAAAGCCACCCCATTTCGACGTGACCGAATCAGGCAGGAAACTGGGGACCGCCAGCGCCATCAAGCAGGCGAGGAACCCCAGGATCGAGACGACCTTCCAGCGCGGGAAATCGAGCATCGGATCAGTCGTTCGCGGGCTTGGAGCCGAGCGGCGTAACGTCGGCGAGCGTCGACTTGACGACGCGGATCTTGATCGACGGGGCGATTTCGACCTCGACGAATGCGTCCTCGACCTTGGTCACCTTGCCGAGCACGCCGCCCGCCGTGACGACCGAATCGCCCTTCTTGACCGCGCCGATTGTCGCGGCCTGGTCGCGCGCGCGCTTCTGCTGCGGGCGCAGGATCAGGAAATAGAAGACGACGAAGACGAGCAGCAACGGCGCGAACTGAATGATCATCGCGAGGAAACCATCGGGGCCGGCGGCGGCGCCTGCGGTCTGGGCAAAGGCTGGGGTGGCGAACATGGGCTACCTTGGTAAGACTGGACCCGCCTGCATGCTGACACGCGGGATCGCGCACCCTTTCGGGCACGCCACAAGCCCGTCGCGCTATCAGGTACGGTGCGCCCGCGCAACGCTCTCTCGTGCGGCCAGCTCCGTGGGGGCGGTGCGCGGGGCCGCCGCTACGGTCCGCCGGCGGCGCAAAGCAACGGGTTGATTGCGCGCCGAAACATCGTACCCTTTCGGTCCTTCCCGTTGAGTAGCGAAGCCCATGATGAAATTCTTCATGCCCTTGGCCCTCTGTCTTGCGACCGCGCCGGGCCTCGCGCAGGCCGAGAGCGGGCGCGACATGCTGATCCAAACTGCCTTCGTCGTCCGCGATCGCAGCGTCGCGTTGACCCAGCTCGCCGGCATCGAGGCGGCGGCGTCGTCGACCCTGGCCAAGACGCCGGGCGACAGCGAAGCCCTGCTGTCGCGCGCAATGGCGACGAGCTACCACGCCAAACTGACGCGCAGCCGTAGCGAAGCGCTCTCGGCCAAGGCGCAATTCGAGGCGCTGGTGGCGAAGAACCCGCGCGATGCCGAAGCGCTGGCCGCCCTCGGGGCGTGGCATCTGAGCGCGGTCAAGGCGCTCGGTGCGTTGGTCGCGCGCGGCGGGCTCGGCGCGCGCAAGGCGGTCGGGCTCGACGCGATCGACCGCGCGCTCGCCGCCGGCGGCGACCGTGCGCTGTTCCCTGGAATCGCGGGCCTGTTGCGGCTCGCGATCGATCCGGGCGACGCGCGCGGCGTCGCTTTGATCGGCCAGGCGGCGCGCGCCGGGGCAGTGACGCCGGTCGACCGCCTGATCCAGCGCCGCGCGGCGCAGCTCGAACTCGTGGTCAAGGGCGGCGATGCCAAACTGATCCAGGCGCTCGCCAATCGCCTGCTGCCGCTCGGCCAGTTCGGCTGACCGACAGAAGGCGCGCGAAGGCGCTTGCATCCGCGCGCAGGTCGTCCTAGACGCGCCTCCCTCGGTCGGGGCGTAGCGCAGCCTGGTAGCGCATCACACTGGGGGTGTGGGGGTCGCAGGTTCGAATCCTGTCGCCCCGACCAGAGATTTCCCCCCTTAGCCCGCGTGCCGGGCGCTTGACGCGGACAGCGCGTCGCCCGAGAGCCACGCAATGTCGCTTTCTCCACCTGCACTCCTGCTGCCCGACCGCATCGGGTTGCCCGATGTCATCGCCTATCTGCGCGCGGCGTACCCGGCGCCGGGATGGCCCGCCCACCGCAATTATGGCGAGCTCACCGCCTTCTGGCTGCACGTTCACGCCAGCCTGCGCGAGCAGGCGCAGCGGCTCGATCGAATCACCGCCGACTTTCGCGAAGGGCGCAGCACGCCTGGCGCGTTCCAAAGTGCGGTCGTGCCCGCGCTCAACCACTTCCTGCAGCATCTGAACGGGCATCACGGGATCGAGGACCAGGCCTATTTCCCCAAATTCCGCGCGCTCGATTCGCGCATGGCGGCGGGCTTCGACGTGCTCGAAAGCGATCATCGGATCATCCATGAAAGCCTCGAAGCGACGGTCGAGAAGGCGCGCGCGATGCTGCACGCGCTCGGCACGCCGGGCGACTCGCGCGCGGCGGTCGATGGCTATGCCGAAACCAGCCAGCGGCTGTTCGCGCTGCTCGGCCGGCATCTGTCCGACGAGGAAGACGTGGTCATCCCCGCGATGCTCGAACATGGCGAGCGCCGCGTCAGCTGAGGCGGGGCGATAGCGGTTCTTTAACCGGCCGAATCCTATCATAGGCTATGACCAAGTTGGATTTGGCCGCTGGCATCCTCGCACAGACCGGGGAGTCGCGGCGTCTCGAAGTGCTCGATGGCCTGGAGATCCTCGACACCCCGCCCGAAGCGGAGTTCGAGACGATCATCGCCTGTGCGCAGCGTCTGTTCGGCACCAAGATCGCCTTGCTCTCGCTGGTCGGCGAGGATCGCCAATGGTTCAAGGCGCGGCGCGGCCTGGCAGCGTGCGAGACGCCGCGGACACAATCCTTCTGCGCGCATGCGATCCGCGACGGCGGCTTGCTCGTCGTGCCCGATGCGACTCGCGACCCGCGCTTCGCCGACAATCCGTTGGTGCTGGGCGAGCCGAATATCCGGTTCTACGCCGGCGTCCCGATCCATGCGCGCGATCCGGTGGACCCCCGAACGGCGTATGCCATGGGGACGGTGTGCATCATCGATGACCATCCCCGCACGCTGAGCGCCGAGGAAGCGACCTTGCTGGGCGAGCTCGGCCAGCTCGCCGAATCGCTCCTGTCTGCGCGCGCGCTCGCCGCCCGCGCGATCGCCATAGCGGACGCGCGCGGCGCCGCGTTGCAGCGCCTCGACATCACGCATCGCCAGTTCCGCCAGGCCGAGCGGATGGCCGATATCGGATCGTGGCGGCTGACGCTTGCCGACAATTGTGCCGAATGGTCCGAGCAGATCTATGCGATCCACGGGCTGCCGCCGGGCGTCAAACCCGCGCTCGACGACGCGCTCGCTTTCTATCCGCCAGCGGCGCGTGCCCAGGTCGTCGATGGGCTGGCGCGGACGATCGCGACGGGCGATCCGTTCGCGCTCGAGACCGACTTCATCACCGCGCAGGGCAATGTCCGGCGAATCCGGTCGATGGGCGAGCTCGAGGTGCGCGATGGCCAGCCTGTCGCGGTGATCGGCGTGATGCAGGACATCACCGCGCGGTACCGGATGGAGCAGCAATTGCGCCACAGTGCGCGTCGCGACGATCTCACCGGCCTCGCCAACCGCGCCTATTTCAACGAGGTGCTCGACGATGCGCTGGGGGCCGCGCGGCGGGAGGGCACGCGGCTCGCGCTCGCCTTGATCGATCTCGATCACTTCAAGGCGGTCAACGACACGCAGGGGCATCTCGCCGGCGACGCGGTGTTGCGGCAGGTGGCGACCTGCCTCGGCGCCGACTATCTCGCGGGAACCTTCGCGGCGCGGCTCGGCGGCGACGAGTTCGTCCTGCTGATCACGCGCGATGCGGCGTTGCGGGATCTGGCGGGACTGCTCGAACGGCTGGTCGGCGATATGCGCACGCTCGGCGCGGAGGGTTGCGGGGGATGCACCGTGTCGGCGACGATCGGTGCTGCCTGGCTCGACTGCGACGTGCGCGATCGCAGCGACCTGCTGCATCGCGCTGATCTCGCGCTGTACGACGCCAAGCGCGCCTGCCGCGGGACGGTCCATGTCTATCGGCGCGGTGCGGCGTAGCGGTCGCGCAAGGGATGGCGGGAGCGTCGTGCCATGGCGTAAGGGACGCGATGGCAGGAGAGTTCCGATGATCGTCAATCGCGCTAGTGCGCCCCGCGCGACGGCCTAGCGGTGGCCAAGAAGCGCTACCTCACCGCGACCCTGCCCGATGGCTATGTCAAGACGATCGGGCCGACGAGCACGGCGTTCACGCATTACTGGCGGATCGTCGCGCTGCTTGCCAATGGCAAGAGCGAGGTGTTCTGGGGGCATACCAAGTCGCTTGCGGAGGCCAAGCGCAAGAAATCGGCGCTCGCCGAGGCAGCGGCACAGCGCGGCTGGAAGAGCCATGTCTTCGAGATTGCCGAGCTGGTCGAGACGCAGCCCTGAGGCGGTTTGCGCGTCAGGCCTCGGGCGGGGTGCGCCAGCGGCGCGCCAATGATCGCGGGACGATCGCGATCATCAGCAGCGCCAAGAGCACCAGCGCGGTGCCGATCACCTTGGGCAGCGTCGCCTCGGCGCGCGCGATCAGGATCAGCCCGAGGATCGCGCCCGCAGCCCCTGCCAGGCGCGTGCCCGTTATCAGGAAATAGCGATTGCGCGCGGTCGTGTCGGGATCGGTCACGCGATCGGCTCCTGCATGAGGGTCGGCAACGCCGGCACGGCCTCGGCGATGGCATGCGCACCGGCGGCGGTCAGCTCGTCGGTCGGGTGATAGCCCCATGCCACGCCGAGCGCGCGCACGCCCGCGGCGCGCGCCATCAGCATGTCGAAGCTGGTGTCGCCGATCATCACCGTCGTTGCCGGCACCGCGCCGGCATCGGCCATCGCGGTCTCGATCATCGAGGGATGCGGTTTCGAGGGGTGGCGATCGGCGGTCTGCAGCGTGACGAAGCGCGCGGCGATCCCGTGATGCGCGAGGATATGCGCGAGGCCACGGTCGGACTTGCCGGTGGCGACGCCGAGCACCCAGCCGTCCGCCGCGAGCGTATCGAGCACGTCGATGATGCCATCGTACAGCGGCTCCTCCGCCATCGCGCCCGAAGTGCGCAGGCGGAAGAAGGCGTCCTTGTAATCCTGCGCCAGGCTGCGGTGCAGCGCGTCTTCACCGCCCGGCAGCAGCGTCTGCATCGCCTCGACCAGGCTCAGCCCGACGATCCGGCGGATCGCGGCGCGCGACGGCGCGGCGATCTGCGCGATGCCGAAGGCTTCCTCGACCGAGCGACAGATATTGTCCTGGCTGTCGACCAGCGTGCCGTCGCAATCGAACAGTGCGAGGCGGTTGGGGAGGGGGTTCGGCATCGGTCTAACTCCGCATCCCGGGGTTGCGCATCCAATAGGCGATCCCGCGCCGTCCGGCCGCCTCGACACCCTCCGCCGCCGACAGCCGCGCCGCCTCGGGCTTGTTCTGCCCGAGCTTGCGCGTGCCGCGCCAGCCTTGCACCTCGAGCGTGAAGCCGACGATCCCGCGCGTCATCTGCTCGAACACGGAAGGGGTCATCTTCGCGCGCGTCCAGGCGGGCTTGGGGGCGAGCCGTGCCTCCTGTTCGGCCGAGAGCTGGTCGAGCTGTGCGACCAGTCCCGCCTGATCCATCCGACGCATCCGGCCCTCGAGCTCGACCGCGACGTAATTCCACGTCGGGACCTGCTCGTTGCCGAGATCGTACCAGTCGGGGCTGATATAGCCGTCAGGCCCTTGCGCGACGAACAGCCCGGTCGCGCCATCGAGATGCTTGGTGATGCCATTGCCGCGCGAGACATGGAGCGCGAGGGTGGTCTCATCGAGCCACACCACCGGCAGATGGACCACGCGCGGCCCGTCGGGCGTCGCGGCGAACAGCGTCCCGAAACCAAGCTCGCGCACCAGATCGCGCATCGCCGCGCGATCTTCCCAGCGGAAGGTCGAATCGGGGTGCATCAGCCGCGCGCGGCGCTTACGTCGCCGCGCCGCGGCGGCGGCGCTCGCCCTTGCGGTCCTTGCGCATCGTCTTGTTGTGCTGGCGCGCCTGCTGCTTCTTGACCGCGCGGCTTGGGGGTGGCGGCTCCTCGAGCGGCATGGTGTTGCCGAGCATCTCGTCGAAACCGAGCTGCTTGAGGCTCTCGGCGAAATGCGTCGGCAGTTCGGCCTGGACGTCGATCTGCCCGCCATCGGGGTGATCGATGCGGATGCGGCGCGAATGCAGATGCATTTTGCGGCTGATGTTGCCCGTCAGGAACGCGGCCTGACCGCCATACTTCCCGTCGCCGACGATCGGATGGCCGATCGCCGCGAGATGGACTCGCAGCTGGTGCGTGCGCCCGGTGTACGGGATCAGCTCGACCCAGGCGGTGGTCGTCCCCGCCATCTCGATCACGCGGTAGCGCGTACGAGCCGGGCTGCCCTCCTTCTCGTCGACGTGCATCTTCTCGCCGCCCGAGCCGGGCTGCTTGCCGATCGGCAGTTCGATCGTGCCGTCCTCGATCGAGGGAACACCGACGACGAGCGCCCAATAGGTCTTCCGCGCGGTGCGCGACGAGAAGGATTTCGACAGGAACCCCGCCGCGCGCGCGGTGCGGGCGATGACGAGCGCGCCCGACGTATCCTTGTCGAGACGGTGGACGAGCTTGGGGCGACCCTCGAGATCGTCCTGCAGCGCGTCGAGCAAGCCGTCGACATGCTCGATCGTCTTGGTCCCGCCCTGCGTCGCGAGGCCTGGCGGCTTGTTGAGCACGATCACCTGCGCGTCGCGGTGGATCACCATTTCGCGCGCGAAGGTCATTTCGTCGTCGCTGAGCGGCGGGCGCTCGCGCTTGACGGGGGCATCGACGCGGACCGGCTCGGCCGGGGGCACGCGGATCGACTGGCCGGCGACGACATGATCGCCGGGCTTGGCGCGCGCGCCGTCGATGCGCAGCTGGCCGGTGCGCGCCCATTTGGCGACCGTGGTGAAGCTGGTGTCGGGCAGATGCCGCTTGAACCAGCGGTCGAGCCGGATGCCGTCATCGTCGGCGCCGACGTTGAACTGGCGGACGTCGGAAGTCGCCTTGGTGGTGGCGGTGGTGGGAGCCTTGCTCATGCCGACACCCGCGTCAGCGAAAGGCCGAGGAACACCGCGACGATCGAACCGACCACCGAGGCGAGCGTGTAGCCGAGCGCGGTTGCCATGTCGCCGCGCTGCGCCAAGGTGACGACGTCGAGTGCGAAGGTCGAAAAGGTGGTGAAGCCGCCGAGCACGCCGACGCCGAGAAGCAGGTGCCAGCTCTCGCTGGCGGCGTGGCGGGCGAGGATTCCGGCGAGCAGCCCCATCGCGAAACCGCCGACGATATTCACGGTCAGCGTGCCAAAGGGATAATCGGGGCCGAAGCGCGCGAGCGTGGCGTGTCCGACGAGGAAACGCGCGGCGGAACCGAGCGCGCCGCCCGCCATGACGAGGATGAGATGATACATGCTGCGTCCGTTAGCGCGAATCGCACGCAATGAGAACCTCGCGCGCGAAAGCGCTTATTTTGCGCGAGTGCTTATGCCTCCCCCGGTTCGCGGGGCAGGAATTGCCTAGCGCCCGTTATTCGCCACCATATCGACATCGGTCCCGCCGTCGCGGCGGCTGGTGAGGTAGAGCACATAGGCTCCGCCATCGCGCTGCCGCGTCCCGCCGAGCGTATGTTCGGCGCCGTCGGACTGATGATCGGCGCTGAAGCCGGCATTGGTGACGCGGGTATAATACCAGTCGATCACCGTCTTGAGCGACGCGTTGGTCGCGAAGCTGACTGCGCGCAGATGGCAGGCACCGGTCTCCGCGCCGGCCGCTTCGACGACGCGCGCGGCCGGATAGAGCGGCACGTCGGCAGGCACGCGGTCGGCCCAGCTGGCCGAATAGCGCATTGCGCCGGCGCAACCGCTGGTGCGCTTGTCGCTCTGGCCGGCGGCGAGTGCGCCGAGCGTCAGCGAATCGCGGGCCACCTGGCAATTGGGGCAGGTCTTCGAAGTGGGGGCGGGGGCCTGCTTGGCGCGCTGGCTCACCGCGGCGCCGTCGGTCCCGGCGGCGCTGCCCGCGCTCTGCGCGATCGTCACCGGCGGGACGCCGCCCGAATAGGGCTGGGCCGGGGGGCGGACGCTGTTCGCGTTCGAACGCTGCGCGAGCGACGGATCGACCATGATCTGATCATGTAGCGCTGCGGTCATCGCCGGGTCGCTGCTGTTCGGGGCGGCGGCGCCGGCATCGACCAGTTCGTTGTCGAGCGTGTCGAGATCGCGCTCGCCCTCGCGCTTGCCGCATGCGGCCAACGCCAATGGCAGTATCACGACGCTCAGCAAGACCCGGCTACGACCCATCGACGTCCACGCTCCCCCATCCACCCAGCGCTATGGCGCGTGCGCGGTTAATAATCGGTTCTGCATAGCATAGCCGCCGATCCGTGGCTTGCGCACGCATCTTATCTTGGTTCATGGTCCGGATATGGGACTCATCGTCAATCTGATTTCGATCTTCGTCGGGCTCGTCGCCTTACCGGTGGCGCTCGTCGGCCTGGTGCCGTTCTTCGGCCTCGCCAATTATCTCGCGATCCCGCTCGCGATCGTCGGCGCGGCGATCGGGATGCTGTCGGGGTATCGCTCGGGGCGCAACTTCAACCTGTTCGTGCTCGTCGTCGCGGTAATCCGCCTGATCCTCGGCGGCGGCCTGCTCTGACACCAAAAGGCCCGACGCTTTCACGCCGGGCCCTTCGTTCAGCTGCGTGTCGCGCTTAGCGGCACTGTACCTGGCCGCGATCGACCGACTGGCCGAGCAGCGCGCCCGCACCGCCGCCGATCAACGTGCCCAGCGTGCGCGATCCGCCGCTCGCGAGCGAATTACCGAGCAGGCCACCTGCCAGACCGCCGATGATCAGGCCGGTCGTCCCGTCGCTGCGGCGGCAGTAATACCGGTTGTCGCCACCACGATAGATGCGGTCGTTGCGACCCAGGCGGCGCGGCTGGTAGTAGCTGCCGTCGCGATAGTAGCGGTCGGCGAGATACGTACGCTGGCCTGGCTCGAACCGATTATAATCATAGCCGCGATACTGCTGCCAATTGCGCTGACGTGCGTCCTGGAGGCGGTCCTGGCGCCAGTCCTGACGCGCGTCCTGGCGATAATCGCGGCGGTCGTCGCGGCGGTCAGCGCGGTCGTCGCGACGGTCACCGCGATCATCGCCGCGCTGATCCTGCCGGTCGCCACGATAATCCTGGGCGGTAGCGGGGATCGCGGAAAGCGAGGTCGCGGCCATCACCGCGGCGAGAAAAAACTTGCGCATGTCGAATGCTCCTTGAGGCAATCCGTGCTGGATTACAGGTAGAACGGTACGCGCAGGCAGAGGTTGCGTGAACGGAAAACTACAGTCCGTTCACGCCCCCGCAAGCGTTTAGCCGTTGAGACTGTGCGTCAGCGTCACTTCGGCCTTCAGCACTTTGGAAACCGGGCAATTTTCTTTTGCATCCAAGGCGATCGTCTCGAATTGCTCGGGCGAAATGCCTTCGATCGTCGCCTTCAGGTCGAGCGCGGACTTGGTGATGGTGAAGCCATCGCCATCCTTGTCGATCGTCACCTTGGCGGTCGTTTCGAGCTTGCCGTCGCTGAAACCGGCACCGGCGAGCGCGAAGCTCAGCGCCATGGTGAAGCAGCTCGCATGCGCGGCCGCGATCAATTCCTCGGGGTTGGTGCCCGCGCCGTTTTCGAAACGGCTGTTGAAGCCGTATTGCGTGTCGGACAGCACGCCCGATTGCGTCGAGACATGGCCTTTGCCGTCCTTGCCAAGGCCATCATAGCTGGCCGATCCGCTGCGAGTCGTCATGGGGTCTTCTCCAAAAGATAAGGCGCGGACCGTTGCCGATCCGCGCCTGTGCTATACGCCGTATGCGACGCCTTAGTTGCAGCGGCGATCCGCGGTGCTGGCGCGATCGAGCGCGCGGCCGCCGAAGGCTCCGGCGACACCGCCGAGCACCGTGCCGAGCGTCTTGTCACCGCGCCCCGCGATCGAATTGCCGAGGAGTGCGCCACCGACACCGCCGACGAGCAGCCCGGTCGTGCCATCCGAATGGCGGCAATAGCGGCGACCATCGCGGCCCTCATAAACGCGCGGCTGATAATGATGGCGCTCGCGCGCTTCGGCGTGCGTCGCGGGGGCGACCATCGTTGCGGGGATGGTGACGGCGGCGGCGCTGAGCGCGAGGATCAAGGTACGCATTGGTAAGGCTCCCATGGAATGCGTTATGCTCTGGATGAATTCCAAAGAGGTAACGATGGGCGTTTTAGTCAGGTTGCATGAACCTGAAACAACCTCGCGTTCAGGAAGTCGAAGGCTGCCGATATCGCCGGGAAAGACAGTGCTGATCTGTCCACGATATCCACACTATTCACAGCCCGTCGACAGCATTTGCCGGCTTGGTGCGACTCGCAAGTCGTGAGAGCCTCTCGACTGTAGGCAAACGATGGCGTGACAGGAAACTGGCGGGACATCAGGCGCTTATGTCGCGAAGCTGGCCATGGTGCCTTTCGGAAACCAGGTCGGTGTCGCGGCGGAGGAACGGTGACGGCAAATCCACGAGCCCGCGCGCAAGCTCGGCCGTGGTGCGCCGGACACGGGCTTCCAAAGGTATCGCGAACCGCCTTTTCTTCGGAATGACGCGAAGCGATGCCGGTATCGGACGACGCGGCAGTCCCCTTTTCGGAGGGAAGCGGCCTCGATCCAAGATGCCGAAAGCAGGGCGGTCACGGCAACGCGACCGCGATGCTGGCCACCAGGGTCACGGGTACCACGGCGCGAAAGCACCGACCCGACCCTGGCGACCGAACGTAAGACCTGGCGTCGCTCGCGGCGCGGGGTGGCGCGAGCCGCCGAAACCGGATGGCGCGGGTGGCGTTCCCAGGGGCGCGCCGAGCGGATCGAGGTCCGGCGACAGGGGTCGGCAGCAATGCCGGCCCCTTTTGTCTTGGTCGATCTCGCGGCAAACGCCTTAGCGGCGCTCGTTCGCCAGGATCTGGCGCGCGCGGGCGCAATCCGAATCCATCTGCGCGGTCAGCGCATCGAGCGTGTCGAACTTCGCCTCGGGGCGAAGATAGTCGATCAGCTCGACTTCGATCGGCTGGCCGTACAAATCCTCCGAAAAGTCGAAGAAATACGGCTCGAGCAATTCCTTGGGGGGATCGAAGCTCGGCCGGATGCCGAGGTTCGCCGCGCCGTCGAGCACGCGCCCATCGGCCAGCCGCCCGCGGGCGGCATAGATGCCATAGGCCGGCCGCAGGTATTTCCCCATGTCGAGATTGGCGGTGGGATAGCCGATCGTCCGGCCGAGCTTGTCGCCATGCTGCACCGTGCCCGCCACGGTGAAGGGCCGCGTCAGCAGCTTGGCCGCGCCGCGCGGGTCGCCCGCCTTGAGCAGGTCGCGGATCCGGCTCGACGACACGGGAATCCCGTCGAGCGACACCGCACCGACCGTCTCGACCGCGAAGTCATTCTCTATGCCGAGCGTGGCGAGCACAGCGACATTGCCGCTCTTGGCCTTGCCGAAAGTGAAATCCTCGCCCGTCACCACGCCACCGACGCCGATCTTGTCGATCAGCCGATCGCCGACGAATTCGGTCGCGGTCAACGCCGCCAGCGCTGCATCGAAGCCGAAGACGATCATCGCATCGGCGCCCGCCGCGGCGAACAAGCGCTCGCGCTGGTCGAGCGTGGTCAGGCGGAAGGGCTCGCTGTCGGGCTGAAAATGCCGCACCGGATGCGGATCGAAAGTCGCGACCAGCGCCGGCCGCCCCTCGGCGCGCGCGCGCGCGACGGCACGCCCGACCACGGCCTGATGCCCCAGGTGAAATCCATCGAAATTGCCGAGCGCGACGATGCCGGCGCGCATCGCCGCCGGAACCGCCGAGCCGCCGTCGAGCCGCTGCATGCCACCGGCTATACGGACGGCTTTGCGCGCGCGCTAGGGGGCGGGCGCGATCCCGGCGCGAACGACCCGGAGCACATTGCCGCCCATCACCTTGGCGATATCGGCGTCGCTGAAGCCGCGGTCGATCAGCGCTTGTGTGACGGCGGCAAGCTGGCTCGCGTCGAAGCCCGTCGTCACCGCGCCGTCGAAATCGGAACCGAGCCCGACATGGTCGATCCCGACCAGATCGCGGACATGCGCGATCGCGGCGGCCGCCGCCGCGGGTTTGGTCGAGCAGATCGCGGCATCCCAATAGCCGATGCCGATCACGCCGCCGGTGCGCGCGATGCCGCGGATCTCGTCGTCGGTCAGGTTGCGGTTGACCTTGCACGTCGCCTGCACCCCACCGTGGCTCGCGACGATCGGGCGGTGCGCCATGGCGATGACCTCGGCGATCGTCCCGTGGCTCGAATGTGCGACATCGACGATCATGCCGAGCGCTTCCATCCGCCGCACGACCTGCCGCCCGAGCGGGGTGAGTCCGCGCTTCGCTTCGCCGTGCATCGAGCCGGAGATCTCGTTATCGAAGAAATGCGCGAGCCCCGCCATGCGGAAGCCGGCGGCGTGGAGCGTGTCGAGATTAGCGAGCTTGCCCTCGAGATCCTGCAGCCCCTCGATCGACAGCATCCCGCCAACGACCTTCTGGCCGCGCGCGCGGTCGCCGAGCAGGTGGTCGAGCTCGGCGGGGGTGCGGATCACGCGCAACTGGCCATTCGAGGCGGCGGCATAGCGATCGAGCTTTTGCGCGTGCCACAGCGAGCGCTGCAGCAGCGACGTCCAGGTGCGCGGCGGCTGGAGGTCGGCGATGGCGAGCGCGGTGATATTGTCGCTGTCGGCGCCGTTAGAATCGTAATTCTGGTGTTTCGGCGTCTTGGTCACCGACGAGAAGATCTGCAGCGCGTAATTGCCCGCGAGCAGTCGCGGCAGGTCGATCTGCCCGCGGTCGGCGCGGGCGAGCAGACTGCGCTGCCACAGCAGCGTATCGGCGTGCATGTCGGCGATCTGCAGCGTGGCGTGCAGCGCGTGGGCGCGCGGGCTGATGGTGAGCGCGACGGGTTCGACTTCGTTCATCGATCGCTCGACGATGCCGGGGGCGAGCGTGAAAAAGGCGATCAGGCCGAGCACGATCAGCACCGCTACCCCAGCCAGGACCTTGCGCATCTTGCTCTCCCCGTCGTGCCGGCCCTTTGCGGCAGGGGCTGCCGCGTCCGGTCAGCGACCGGTATGCGGGATCGTCGGGGCCGCGACAAGGCGGCCGCCGTCAGCTCCTGATGAGCGTCACGAAGGCGTAGGCTGGACGCGCGCCCTCGGCCGGGTGGGATTCTCGGGCGACTTCCTGCCAGCCAGCAAAGGCCGGGACCACGGCATCACCGGCGGGGCTGACATGCACCTCGGTCAGCTCGATGGAATCGGCGCGGGGCAGCAGCAGCGCGAAAATCTCGGCGCCGCCGATCACCGCGACATCGCCATCGCCCGCCAGCGTGAGCGCTGCATCGACCGAATGGGCTACCTCCGCGCCCTCCGCCGCCCAGGCCGGATCGCGCGTCAGCACGATGTGGCGGCGCCCCGGCAACGGCGCGGGAAAGCTCTCGAAGGTCTTGCGGCCCATCACCATCGGCTTGCCCATCGTCAGCGCCTTGAAGCGATTGAGATCGGCGGGGAGGTGCCACGGCAATTTGCCATCGACACCGATGACGCCATTGTCGGCGCGCGCGAGATACAGCGTGATCATCCCGCCGTCATGCCCGCACGCGCCGCCAATGGCGAGAGGGTCGCTCACGCCCTCAGTCGGGCGCGTGGTCCTTGACCCACTTCTTCGGGTCCTTGTCGACCGCCTTGACGCCCGTCAGATGCTCGGCCTCGAAGGTCGCGAACTTGACGCCGAGATCGTGGCGTTCCTGCAGCGTCGCGTTGAGGCGGAAGTCGGTCAGGCCCTGGCGTTCTTCCTCCGCCATGTGATCGCTGTTCGCCTTGTTGCATTCGCCGAGCGCCTCGAACCAGGCCTTGCTGCCGACCTTTTCCTTGTCGACCGCGGCGGCGGTGTCGCGGATGTCGTTATGATCCTCGATCGCGTCCTCGGTCTCCTCGGCTGCCGAATCGGCGTCGTTGCCGCCTTCGCCGACCTGCATCAGGCGCGGATAGAAGAAGCGCTCCTCGGCCTCGGCATGCGAATCGAGCAGCGCGTGCAGACGGTTCCACAAAGCCGACAGCGCGCCGGTGTCCTTGGGATCGATCTGTTCGATCTGGGCGAACAGCGCGCGCTGCTGGCCATGTTCGTCGAGGATGAGTTGCGTGATGTCCATGATCGGCCCCTGAAAGAAATTCAGGAGCTAAGCGCGCACGACGCCGCGCGGTTCCGTGTCAGACCGCGACGGTCGCCTTGATGTGCGGTTGCGCGACATAATCGTGCAGCACGAAATCTTCGTACGCATAGCCATCGATCGCATCCGCCTTGCGCAGGATTTCGAGCCGCGGCGGCGCGCCGGGGGTGCGCGAAAGCTGTTCGCGCGCCTGGTCGAGGTGGTTCGAATAGAGGTGGCAATCGCCGCCGGTCCAGATGAACTCGCCGGGCTCGAGCCCGCATTGCTGCGCGAGCAGCATCGTCAGCAGCGCATAGCTCGCGATGTTGAAGGGCACGCCGAGGAAGATGTCGGCGCTGCGCTGATAGAGCTGGAGCGAGAGCTTGCCGTTCGCGACATGCGTCTGGAACAGGCAGTGGCACGGCGCGAGCGCCATCGCGTGGAGATCGCCCGGGTTCCATGCGCTGACGATCTGGCGGCGCGAGGCGGGGTTGGTCTTGATCTGGTCGATCAGCTCGGCGATCTGGTCGATGTGGCGGCCGTCCGCCGTCTCCCAGTCGCGCCATTGCTTGCCGTAAACCGGGCCGAGATCGCCCTTCTCGTCGGCCCATTCGTCCCAGATGCTGACTTTCCGCTCGCGCAGCCACTCGACATTGGTGTCGCCGCGCAGGAACCACAGCAATTCGATCACGATCGAGCGCAGGTGCAGCTTCTTGGTGGTGAGCAGCGGGAAACCATCGGCCAGGTCGAAGCGCATCTGGTGGCCGAAGACGGAGAGCGTCCCCGTGCCGGTGCGGTCCATCTGGGGGGTGCCGTGGTCGAGCACGCGGCGCATCAGGTCGAGATAGGCTTGCATGCCGAGCGGTCTAGCGTGCCGCGGCCGCCGCGCCAACCGTTGCGCCGTTTCGGAGTCGCTTTGGCTGGCGCGGCGCACGGTGGTTGCGCAGACCGGTGCCATGGCGACCGCGCTTTCCGATCCGCTTGCCGATCCGGCCGATGTCGCGGCCGCGGACCTGCCCGACGGCGTGCTCGCCTTGTTTCGACCGATTGCTGCGGCGGCGCGCGAGGTGGCGATGTTCGGCTATTTCGATCCGGAATGGCGGCTTCTCGGGATGCGGCAGCTGCGCGCCGGGTCGGTCGACGCGGTGACGATCCCGCTTCGCGCCATCCTCACCGATGCGCTCGCGTTCGATTGCGCGCTGGTGGTGATGGCACACAACCATCCGAGCGGCGATCCGACGCCGAGCGACGCCGATTACCGGCTTACCCGCCGCGTGGCGCAGGCGCTGCAGTTCATCGAGGTCGTGTTGTTCGACCATCTGGTGATCGCTGCGCACGGCTATTGCAGTTTTCGCGCGCGCGGTCTGTTATGAAGCGCCGTGCAGCCGGCAGGCCTTGATCGCATCCGGCTCGGGGCGTGCGCCGGTCGCGCGGAAGGCGGCGAGATAGCCGCCCGCCGAGGGCATGTCGTAGGTCGCGACTTCGCTATAGCCGACCGCGGCGAACTCGCATTTGAGCAGCGCGGGCGGGGTGCCGTGATTCTGCGTCGGGCGATTGGCGTCGACGACGATCGCGAGCCCGTCGGGCTTGAGCGAGGGACGCATCCGCCACAGGAATTCGTAGGGCTGCTCGATCTCGTGATACATATGAACCATCAGGATCCGGTCGAAGCTGGCGGCCGGCAGCCGCGGGTCGTTCGGCGCGCCGAGCCGAACGCTGACCGTCTCGAGATGCTCGCGCGCGACGCGCAAGGCGAGCGCATCGCGGACATCGGCGACGATGTCTTCGGCCAGCACACGGCCTTCCTTGCCGACGCGGTTGGCGAGGCGGATCGTGTAATAGCCCTCGCCCGCGCCGATATCGGCGACGGTCATGCCGGGCTTGATCCCGGCCTTGGCCATCACTTCGCCCGCTTCATTGAGCCGATCGCGATCCTCCTCGGTCGACCAGCGCGCCGAGACGATCGCCGCGACCGGGCGGTCGGCGGCGGGGAAGGGGCCGACCTTCGGGCTGCGATCGGGGACGGTCGCCGAACCGCCGTCGCACGCGGCGAGGGCGAGCAGCGCCACCCCCGCAAGAGCGGCCTTCCCCCGTCTCGCCGGGGCTGCAGAGACGGCGGAGTCGCGCATTACTCGACGTCCTCGACCTCGACCGTCTCGCCGGTCACGCGCTGCGAGAGGGCGGCGGCCATGAACGCCTCGAGGTCGCCATCGAGCACGTCGGACGGGCTCGACGAGGTGACGCCGGTGCGCAGGTCCTTCACCATCTGATACGGCTGGAGCACGTAGGAGCGGATCTGGTGGCCCCAGCCGATGTCGGTCTTGCCGGCATTCTCGGCATTGGCGGCAGCTTCGCGGATCGCCAGTTCGCGCTCGTACAGCCGCGCGCGGAGCTGGTTGTAGGCCTCGGCCTTGTTCTTGTGCTGGCTGCGCTGGTTCTGGCACTGGACGACGATGCCGGTCGGGATGTGCGTGATGCGCACCGCCGAATCGGTCGTGTTGATGTGCTGCCCGCCGGCTCCGCTCGCGCGATAGGTGTCGATGCGCAGGTCGCTCTCGTTATATTCGACCTCGATATTGTCGTCGACGACCGGATAGACCCACACGCTCGCGAACGAGGTGTGGCGGCGCGCGGCGCTGTCATACGGGCTGATGCGGACCAGGCGGTGGACGCCGCTCTCGGTCTTGGCATAGCCGTAGGCGTTCTCGCCCTTGAGCAGCAACGTGGCCGACTTGATCCCGGCCTGCTCGCCCGAATGCTGGTCGATCAGCTCGACCTTCAAACCGTGGCGTTCGCCCCAGCGCGAATACATCCGGCTGAGCATCCCCGCCCAATCCTGGCTCTCGGTCCCGCCGGCACCGGCATTGACCTCGATATAGGTGTCGTTGCCATCGGCCTCGCCCGCGAGCAGCGCCTTGACCTTGTCCTTGTCGGCACGCGCGGCGAGATCGGCGAGCGCGGAGACACCCTCGGCCTCCATCTCGGTGTCGCCTTCGGCCTCGGCCATCTCGATCAGCTCGGCGGTGTCGTTGAGCTCGCTCTCGATCGCGCGCGTCGCGGTGATCGCCTCTTCGAGCCGGCGACGCTCGCGCATCACCGCCTGGGCGGCCTTCGGATCGTTCCACAGCGCCTGATCCTCGACGCGCGCGTTGAGCTCGTCGAGCCGGCGCAGCGCGCGGTCCCAGTCGAGGAAGCGGCGGAGCAGCGCGAGCGCGTCCTTGATCGAATCGATATGAGCCTGCGCTTCAGCGCGCATGGGGTTACTCCAGACTTGAATTCGTCGCCCCGGCGAAGGCCGGGGCCGCTATATAGGATGCAAGACGCCAATTGTCCCGCGACAACCGGGCGGCCCCGGCCTTCGCCGGGGCGACGCACATGGCTAGTAGATGCCGCCCTGCTTTTGCAAGAAATCGCTGTCCTTGCGCGCCTCGCTCTGCGCCTGCGTCGCCGCCCGCGCACGTGCCGCCGCTGCGGCTGCGGCGGTTGCCGCTGCCGCCGGGTCTGGGAAAATCGTGCCGCGATGGATCACGCGGCGCGGCTCGCTCTCGGGCTTGAACGCTTCCCAGATCACCGATGCCTTGGGGTCGTCGGTTGGCCAGGCGCCGAACACCGGCTTGCCGCTCTGCCGATCGATGCGGACCATGCGGATGCCGGCGGGCGCGCGGAACGGCAGCTTGTCCATCCCCTCATACGCTTTCACCGCGAACGCCTTGAAGATCGGCGCGGCGAGCGTGCCGCCCTGCGCGCCGCCACCGAGCGAATGTGGCGTGTCATAGCCGATATACAGCCCGCCGATCATCTGCGGCGTGCCGCCGATGAACCACACGTCGGTCGGGCCGGTATTGGTGCCGGTCTTGCCGAACATCGGCCGGTCGAGATCGCGAAGGACGGTCGCGGTGCCGCGCTGGATCACGCCCTCGGCGATATGGACCATCTGGTAGGCGCTCATCGCATCGACGATCTGCTTGCCGCCGGCGACCGGGCGCGGCATCGGCCGCCCGTTCCAGTCGGGCGCATTGCAACGGTCGCAGGCGTGCCAATTTTCGGGCCAGACTACCTTGCCGTGGCGATCCTGGACGAAATCGATCAGCGACGACGGATGCGAGCGGCCCTGATTGGCGAGGATCGCATAGGCATTGACCATCCGCGACACCGTCGTCTCGCCCGCGCCGAGCGCGAAGGAAAGGTAGGGCGGATATTTGCCGACGCCGATCCGGTCCATCAGCGACACGACATGCGGCATGCCCGTGGTGGCGGCGGCGCGCACCGTCATCAGGTTGCGCGACTGCTCGACGCCCCAGCGCATCGTGTGCCCGCCCGAGCCGCCGACGCCACCGAAATTCCGGAAGCATTTCTGCCCGAGCCGTGCGCCCTGATAGACGCAGAACGGCCCATCGACGATGATCGAGGCGGGGGTCATCCCGCCCTCAAGCGCGGCGGCATAGACGATCGGCTTGATCGTCGACCCCGGCTGGCGCATCGCCTGCGTCGCGCGGTTGAACGCCTGTACGCGGAAATCGAACCCGCCCTGCATCGCCAGCACGCGGCCGGTCTGCGGCTGCTCGACAACGAACGCGCCCGAGATCTTGGGCACCGAGCGCAAGGCGAACTCGCCGCCGCTGGGGGCGACCGCGATGATGTCGCCCGCCTTCATCGCGGCGAACGCGGTGCCGCCGCCGCCACGTACCGGCATCTGCGCGGCGAAGCGGGGGAGGGTGCCCGTGCTGCCGTCGGAGAAGCCCAATTGTGCCGCGCTCTCGTCGCGCGCGATCACGATCGCGGCGCGCCAATCGTCATAGTCGAGCCCGATATTGGTGTTGAGCAACGCGCCCTGCCACCGGTCATCGGTAATCTCGGCATGGCCGATCGGCCCCGACCAGCCGCGGCCCTGGTCGAAGCGCAGCAACCCCTGGCGCAAGGCGGTCTGCGCGTAGTCCTGCATCTTCTCGTCGAGCGAGGTGCGCACCCACAGCCCGCCCGAATAGACGCTGTACGGACCCGCGCGCTCGTCCTCGCCAAACTTGTCGATCAGCTGGCGGCGGACTTCCTCGACGAAATAGCCCGATCCCGCGGTCTCGGTCTTGGGCGTCTGGCGCGGGACGGTTCCGAGCGGCTCTGCGCTTGCGGCATCGTGCTGCGCCTGGGTGATGAAGCCGTTCTTGAGCATCTCGCGCAGCACATAGGCGCGGCGGCCGAGCGCACGGTCGGGATGGCGGATCGGATCGTAGTTCGACGGGCCCTTGGGCAGGATCGCGAGATACGCCATCTGCGCGAGATCGAGCTGGGTCAGGTCCTTGCCGAAATAGGCATAGCTTGCCGCCTCGACGCCGAACGCGTTGCGGCCGAGCGCGATCTGGTTGAGGTAGAGTTCGAGGATCTGCGGCTTGGTCAGCGTGTCCTCGATCCGGTAGGCGAGGATCGCCTCCTTGATCTTGCGCGCATAGCTCGTCTCGTTGCCGATCAGCAGGTTCTTGGCGACCTGCTGCGTGATGGTCGAGGCGCCCGCCGGGCGCTTGTGGCTCGTCAGATTGTTGACCGCCGCGCTCGCGATGCCGAGATAATCGACGCCGTGATGCTCGAAGAAGTTCTTGTCCTCGGCGGCAAGGAACGCGCGCACGAGCAGCGGCGGATATTCGGCGTAGCTGAGTTCAACGCGGCGCTCGCGTGCGTAAGAGTGGATCGGCATGCCGTCGATGTCGCGCACGTTGGTCGGCAGCGGCGGCTCATAGGTGCGCAACTTGTCGACCGAGGGCAGCCCCGCGGCGAAGGCGAAATAGAACACCGTCGCCCCGATCGCGCCGAGCACGCCGAGCGCGGCGAGCGTCTTGACCCACCAGCGGCCCCAGACACGCTGGACGACGCCGGCGAACCCGTCGAGCTCGCGACGAATCCGGAATTGCACGCTGTTTTCGGGTTCGGCCATATCGGGGTGAGGCTCTAGCAAGTTTCTCTAGGCTTGCCAGCCGCCTTAGTCCCTCTCCCTTTGGGAGAGGGAAGGAGGAGTGAAGCGACGGGAGGGTGAGGCCAGTGAGTAACGGAGGCTGCCCTCACCCTCCCACTCGACTGCGTCGAGCGGGCCCCACCCTCTCCCGTTGGGAGAGGGAGGTTTAGTCCTTCGACGCCATCCGGCGTGCGAAATGGACCTCGACCGCGCGCTCGATGCTCTGCGCGATCTTGTGGCGGCCGTCGGCGCTGTCGATGAAATCGGCGTCGTGCGGGTTCGAGATATAGCCCGTCTCGAACAGGATCGAGGGCATGTCGGGCGCTTTTAGCACCATCAGCGACGCCATGCGGTGGAAATTGGGCTTGAGCGGCATCAGCGGCTGCGCCTCGCGGCCGAGCAGCCGGGCGAAGCTTGCCGAGGCGTTCATCGTCTCGCGCTGCGTCAGGTCGATCAGGATCGACGAGATGTCGGCCGAGGTCGAGGCGAGATTCACGCCCGCGATGATGTCGGCCTTGTTCTCGCGCGCCGCGAGCCGCGCCGATTCCTTATCCGAGGCGATTTCGGACAGCGTATAGACCGACGCGCCGCTGGCATTGCCCGAGCCGACGCTGTCGCAATGGATCGAGATGAACAGATCGCCGCGCAGCCGCCGTGCGATCCCGAAGCGCTCCTGCAGCACGAGGAACCGATCGTCGTCGCGCGTCAGCGCAACGCGCACGCGGCCCGACCTGAGCAGTTCGTCGCGGATCGCCTTGGCGATCTTGAGCGTCACGTCCTTCTCGCGCCGCCCGTCGATCGGCGAGATCGCGCCGGGATCGACCCCGCCATGCCCGGCATCGATCACCACCAACGGACGGTTGTCATCGTCGCCATAGATTCGCGGCAGGCCCGGGCTGCGCCGCGCGGGCGGGATCGGGACGCTGACCTGATAGGCGCTGGTATCGACCGCCTGGGCGAGCCCCATGCCGAACGGCGGCAGGAAATGCATCCGGCGCTCGTTTGCCGCCCGCGCGAAGGTCGCATCATCGACGGTGCGCAGTTCGAGCGTCAACTGCCGCCCGTCGCGGCCGAATTTGCCTTCGGTGATCAGCGTCGGCCGCGCGAGGTCGAACACGATCCGCACGCCGTCGGTGCCGCGTGGCGCGAGCCGCATCGCCGAGATCGCGCCGCCACTGGTCAGCGCGCCGCCCGGCCGCGCACCCTTGAGATCGAGCGCGATCCGCTGCGGCTGGCCGAGAATAAAGCTCGACGCATCGCCGATCGGCTGGTCGAAGCGCAGGACGATCCGGTCGTGCTTCACCTCGACGCGTTCGATCGACGCCGCCCACCCGGGGGCGCCGGCGAACCAGCAGGCCAGCAATGCAAGGAGGAACGACACCGCCTTGTAATGCAGCCGGATCGCGGGGCCGGTAAAGCGAAAAGGCGTGCGCTGCCCGGTCTGGGCGCGGTGACGGAGAAGGGCGGAAGCGGCGATCATGTCGCTTGGCTAGGCGATTAGGTCGCAAGACCTCCTTGCCGGGCGCGGTTAACGCCGGGGTAGGCATGAATTTGCCGCCTGCCGGCAAAATCCTGCCAGTTGCTGCGCGCGACAGGGGATGCTACGCAATAGACAGTACCCCGATCTCTGCCTGGTTCAGGCAGCGTTCAGGGCCACTTGGCCGCCCCAATATCCTTTGGCGCGGCCCATCCAGGTTGACGTTCGCATGCTGCATTTATTCCGTCCCTCGCTCCGCCCGGCTTTCGCCGGCGGAATCGCGAGCGCGCGGGGTGCTCCAGGCCGGAAGGCGGAGCGTGCAACGCGAGCAGAGGCAGTTTTCGTAACAACCCAGGGCGGCGAACCAGGCGACCTTTTCGCCGGGGCGAGCCCTTTCATACATCGCGCGCGACCAGCGCCACGGCGCTCAGCGCCCTCGGACCCTGAGTCGCGCGACCGGAGAAGATTACATGACCACGCGTATGCTGATCGACGCACGGCACCGGGAGGAAACCCGCGTTGCTGTCGTCAAGGGAAACCGAATCGAAGAGTTTGATTTCGAGAGTGCCGAGCGCAAGCAGCTCAAGGGAAATATCTATCTGGCCAAAGTGACGCGCGTCGAGCCGTCGCTGCAGGCCGCATTCATCGATTACGGCGGCAACCGCCATGGCTTCCTCGCCTTCAGCGAGATCCATCCCGATTATTACCAGATCCCCAAGGAAGATCGCGACGCGCTCCTGCGCGAAGAGGCCGAGCATGCCGCTGAAGAAGCTGCATTGCGCGCCCAGCAGGACGCCGAAGACGATCTCCATGACGACGAACACGAAGACGATGGCTTCGAGCGCGATTCGGATATCGACGAAGCCTCGGTCGAGCGCTTCGACGACGATGGCGGGCACGAGCCCGACACCGAAGTCGTCGCCGAGGGCGAAGCGCGTGGTGGCGAAGGCCGTGGCCGTCGCCGCAAGCGTTCGGCTTCGGACGATGCCGCCGACGATCTGCAGCAGCGCCGCACCTCGCTGCGCCATCGCTACAAAATCCAGGACGTCATCCGGCGCCGCCAGGTGCTGCTCGTCCAGGTCGTCAAGGAGGAGCGCGGCAATAAGGGCGCCGCGCTGACGACGTATCTGTCGCTCGCCGGCCGCTATTGCGTGCTGATGCCCAACACGTCGCATGGCGGCGGGATCAGCCGCAAGATTTCGAACGCGGGCGATCGCAAGCGTCTGAAGTCGATCATGGCCGACATGAAGCTGCCCCCGTCGATGGGCTGCATCGTGCGCACCGCCGGGCTCCAGCGTACGCGCCAGGAGATCAAGCGCGACTTCGATTATCTCGCCCGGCTGTGGGACGGGATCCGCGAGACCACGCTCACCTCGTCGGCGCCTGCGCTCGTCTATGGCGACAGCGACCTGATGAAGCGCGCGATCCGCGACATCTACAACAAGGAGATCGACGAGGTCATCGTCGAGGGCACCGAGGGCTATCAGCACGCCCGCGAGTTCATGAAGCTCCTGATGCCGAGCCATGCGCGCAAGGTGAAGCATTACAGCGACCCCGTGCCGCTGTTCCAGCGCGCCGGCGTCGAGGAGCAATTGTCCGCGATGTACCACCCGGTGGTGCAGCTCAAGTCGGGCGGCTATCTCGTCATCAACCCGACCGAAGCCTTGGTGTCGATCGACATCAACTCGGGCCGGTCGACGCGCGAGCATTCGATCGAGCAGACCGCGACCGCGACCAATCTCGAGGCTGCCGCCGAGATCGCCCGCCAGCTGCGGCTGCGCGACATGGCCGGGCTCGTCGTCATCGACTTCATCGACATGGACAATGGGTCCAACGTCCGGAAGGTCGAGAAGGCGATGAAGGAAGCGCTCAAGAACGATCGCGCGCGCATCCAGATCGGCCGCATCTCGTCGTTCGGGCTGATGGAAATGAGCCGCCAGCGCTTGCGCACCGGCGTGCTCGAAGCCTCGACCCGGCCGTGCCCGCATTGCGAAGGGACGGGCTTCGTCCGCACCGCGTCGTCGTCGGGGATCGCCGCATTGCGCATGCTCGAGGATGAAGCCGCGCAGGGTCGCGGGTCGCAGCTGTTGCTGCGCGCGAGCCAGGAAGCGGCGTTCTACCTGCTCAACCGCAAGCGCGGCGAGCTGGCCGAGATCGAGGAGCGCTACGGCGTGATGATCGAGATCGCGCCCGACGGCGAGCAGGAGGGCGCGCGCGTCTCGGTCGAGGTCTCGGGACCGCCGCCGGCCTACACGCCGCGCTTCGATGCGCCGATCGAGGAGATCGAGGAAGATTTCGTCGAGAACGAGATCGAAGACGAGATCGAGGAAGAGGAAGAGGAGCAGCCCAAGGCCGCGCGCGAGCCGCGTGCTCCGCGCGAGCCGCGCGAGCGTAGCGAGGCTGCGGCCGGTGAGGACGAGGCCGGTTCGCGCCGTCGCCGTCGCCGTCGCGGACGTCGCGGTCGCGCACGTCCCGAGGGTGAGGGTGCCGAGGGCGAGGTGCTTGGCGATGGCGAAGTGTCCGACGCCGAGGATTCGGTCGAGGCCGAAGCCGAGCTCGAGACTGTCGAGCAGGACGGTGCTGAGCAGGACGAGGGCGCCGAGGCACCGATTGCGGCCGATGGCGACGTCGGCGGCGAAGGTGGGCGTCGTCGTCGCGGCCGTCGCGGTCGTCGCGGTGGACGTCGCAACGAGGGCGAGCAGGTCGCGAGCGACACCGGCGCGCCCGATGCCGAGGACGCGGTCGCGAGCGAAGCCGTCGAAGCCGAGGCACAAGTTGCCGAAGCACCGGTGGTCGAGCCCGAAGTCGAAGCCGAGGCCGAGGCACCCAAAAAGGGTCGCCGCCGTCCCAAGGCGCGCGATACCGAGGTGAAGGCCAAGCCCGCCAAGGCCAAGCCCGCGGCTGCACCCGTGGTCGAGGCTCCGGCCGAGGTCGCGGTTGAAGCGCCGGTCGACGCCGACGCCAAGCCGAAGCGCACGCGTCGCAAGAAGGCGGTCGAGCCCGTGGTGGCCGAAGCGGCGCCTGCGGACGAAACCAGCGCGACGATGGACGTGCCGGTGTCGGAAGAGCCGGCGCCTAAGCCCAAGCGCACGCGCAAGCCCAAGGCAGCGGCTGTCGAAGCCGTGACGCGCGAAGCGGCAGCGCCTGAAGCCGAAGCCCCGGCGGTCGTGCTGGCCGATGGCCTCGACGGTGCGGCACCCGCGGACGACGCCGCGGCCGGTCCCGACGGCGGGATCGATCCCGATCCGGGTGAAGCCGGCAGCCCGCGTCGCGGCTGGTGGCAGCGCACCTTCGGCGCATGATGAACGGGTCGCAGTCCCTTCCGAGTGAAGGGGCTGCGACCACGTCATTCTAGGTTTCTGTCCGAGACCTGGTCTTCTTCGTCACCCCGGGCCTGTCCCGGGGTCCACCGCGATGGCAATTCCGAGTCGGGGGTGCGCGCGGCACGGTGGACCCCGGGACAAGCCCGGGGTGACGGTTTGGCGTTATTGGGGGCAAACGCCCGTCACACCACCCGGTTCGCCACCAGATCATCGACCACCGCCGGATCGGCGAGCGTGCTGGTATCGCCGAGGCTCGACACGTCGCCCTCGGCGATCTTGCGCAGGATGCGGCGCATGATCTTGCCCGAGCGCGTCTTGGGCAGCCCCGGCGCAAAATGCACTTTATCAGGCGCGGCGATCGGGCCGATTTCCTTGCGCACCCAGCCGACCAGCTCCTTGCGCAGATCGTCGGACGGATCCTGCCCGGAATTGAGCGTGACATAGGCATAGATGCCCTGGCCCTTGATGTCGTGCGGCATGCCGACGACCGCGGCCTCGGCGACGTGCGGATGCAGCACTAACGCGCTCTCGACTTCGGCCGTCCCCATGCGGTGTCCCGACACGTTGATGACGTCGTCGACGCGGCCCGTGATCCAGTAATAGCCGTCCTCGTCGCGCCGCGCGCCATCGCCTGTGGTGTATTTGCCCGGATAAGTGGTGAAATAGGTCTGGAAGAAGCGATCGCTATCGCCCCACACGCCGCGCATCTGGCCCGGCCAGCTCCGCGCGATGACGAGATTGCCAGAAGCCGCGCCGTTGAGCACCACGCCCTCGGGATCGAGCAGTTGCGGGTCGATGCCCGGCAGCGGCATGGTCGCAGAACCGGGTTTCAATGCGGTCGCGCCCGGCAGCGGCGCGATCATCGCGCCGCCCGTTTCGGTCTGCCACCACGTATCGATGATCGGGCAGCGGCCTTGGCCGACCACATCGTGATACCAGCGCCACGCCTCGGGGTTGATCGGCTCGCCGACCGTGCCGAGCAGTTTCAGCGAGCTGCGGTCGGTCGCGGTGACGAAGCCGTCGCCTTCCTTCATCAGCGCACGCAAAGCCGTCGGCGCGGTGTAGAGAGTGGTGACCTTGTGGCGATCGACGATCTGCCACATCCGGCTCGCGTCGGGCCAGGTCGGCAGCCCCTCGAACATCAGCGTCGTCGCACCGTTGGCGAGCGGGCCGTACAGAATATACGTATGCCCCGTCACCCAGCCGATATCGGCGGCGCACCACCACACGTCGCCGGGGCGATAGTCGAAGGTGAGTTCGTGCGTCAGACTCGCCCACAGCAGATAGCCGCCGCTGGTGTGGAGCACGCCCTTGGGCTGGCCGGTGCTGCCCGAGGTGTAGAGGATGAAGAGCGGATCTTCGGCGCCCATCGGCTCGGGCGGGCAGGTGGTGGCGACACCCTCGGCCGCCTCGTGATACCAGACGTCGCGCTCGGCTTGCATCGTCACTGCGCCGCCGGTCGCCTTGACGACGATGACGGTGGTGAGGCCGGGCGCGTGCGCCGCGGCGGCATCGACATTGGCTTTGAGCGGAACGCGCTTGCCGCCGCGCCGGCCTTCGTCGGCGGTGATGACGATCGTCGATCCGCAATCCTCGATCCGTCCCGCGAGCGCCTCGGGCGAGAAGCCGCCGAACACCACCGAATGGATCGCCCCGATCCGCGCGCAGGCGAGCACCGCGAACGCCGCCTCGGGGATCATCGGCATGTAGATCGTGACGCGGTTGCCCTTCACCACGCCCTGGCCCTTGAGCACATTGGCGAAGCGGCACACTTCTGCATGGAGCTCGGCATAGGTGAAGCGACGCGGCTCTTCGCTGGGCTCGTCGGGTTCCCAGATCAACGCGGTCTCGCCGCCGCGCTTGGCGAGGTGCCGGTCGAGGCAGTTGGCCGACACGTTCAGCTTGCCGTCGGCAAACCAGCGGATGTGGAAATCGCTTTTGTCGAACGACCAGTCGCCCGCGATCTCGGGGCGCTTGATCCAGTCGAGCCGCTTCGCCTGGTCGAGCCAGAAGGTCCCGGGATCGGCGAGCGAGCGGCCGTACATCTGGTCATAGCCCGCGCTATCGACCCGCGCGTGCGCGGCCCATTCGGGGGGGACGGGATAGAGGTCCTGATCGGCCATTGCGCACTCTCCTGCGCGCGCCATGTGCGACGGGAGCGGGCGCCTTGGCAAGCTCAAGCGCGCTTTGCGTGTCTTGGGTTTCGTTCTACATTCGCAACGACAGGCACTTGGGGGAGCGCGTGATGACGAAGACCGTCCTGGTCACCGGCGGCAGCGGCTATATCGCGGGCTTCCTGATCCGCGATCTCGTCGCGCGCGGGTGGCACGTCCGTACGACGGTGCGTTCACTGACGCGCGAGGCCGAGGTGCGCGCGACGCTCGGCGTCGCGGACGAGGCGCTGACCTTTTTCGCCGCCGACCTGCTCGACGATACCGGTTGGGCCGAGGCGGTTGCCGGGTGCAGCCATGTCGCGCACGTCGCCTCGCCCTTCCCGGCGGCGGCGCCGAAGAGCGACGACGAACTCGTCGTCCCGGCGCGCGAAGGGGCGCTGCGCGCGCTGCGTTTCGCGCAGGCGGCGGGGGTGTCGCGGTTCGTGCTGACATCGTCGGTGGCGGCGGTCGCCTATGGGCATGGCAGCGACGTGCGCGCCTATACCGAAGCCGACTGGACCGATCCGACCGCGCCCGGTGTCGGCGCCTATATCAAGTCCAAGACGATCGCCGAGCGCGCCGCGCGCGACTGGATGGCGGCGCAGGGCGGCGCGATGGAGTTCTGCTCGGTCAACCCCTCGGCAGTGCTGGGACCGTTGCTCAGCGATGATTTCTCGACCTCGCTCCAGATCGTCCAGCGCCTGCTCGACGGCTCGATGCCGGGAATGCCGCGGCTCGGCTTCGCGGTGGTCGATGTCCGCGATCTGGCGGCGCTGCATGTCCTTGCGCTCCAGACGCCGGGGCTCGACGGCGAACGCCTCATCGCGGCCGGCCCATTCATGTGGATGAAGGACGTCGCGGCGATCCTGCGCGATGGTCTCGGGCCGCAGGCGCGCAAGGTCCCGAAGCGCAGCATTCCCGATTTCGTCGTGCGCCTGCTCGCGCTGTTCGACTCGACGATCCGCCAGATCACCGACGAGCTTGGCCGTACGCGCGCTGTCGATTCGGGCCATGCGCTCGCACGACTGGACTGGAAGACGCGCGACGTCCGCACGACGATCCTCGATACCGCGCATAGCCTGATCGAGCGCGGTATCGTCAAAGTGTGAGCTTTCGTCGCGCCAAACCCCCGTTGCGTGGCGCGTGGCCGAAGATTGCGGCTTTCCGGAACGCCCTCATCTGATAGCAGGGGCGGATGATCTATCGCTCTGCTCCTCCTGCCTACGGGCGCGCCATCGTGTCGGAGGTGCCCCATGGCCGCTGATACCCCGCTCGATCGCTTCAAGGCGGTGCTCGGCGGCACCGCGCGCGCGGTCGCGCACGAGCCCGAGATCGAGCTCGCCTTCACCGCCGACGCGCCCGCGCAAAGCGGCAAGCATATCAAGGTGCCGATGCCCGCGCGGACGCTCCCGCCCGAGCAGGTCGCCGAGGCACGCGGCTTCGCCGACGGCTTCGCGCTGCGGCTGCGCCACCACGATATCGCGCTTCACGCCAAGACCGCGCCGAACGAAGCCGTCGCGCGCGCGGTGTTCGACGCGGTCGAGACCGCGCGGGTCGAGGCGCTCGGCAGCCGCGGCTATGCCGGGATCACCGCCAATCTCGACGTCGCGCTCGAAACGCGGCTGCGCGCCGATCCGATCACGCGCGCGCGTAACCGCGACGAAGTGCCGCTGTCGACCGCGCTCGCGCTGATGGTGCGCGAGCGCCTCACCGGCGCGGCGCCGCCCGAGGGAACGATCGCCGGGCTCGACCTGGTGCGCGACTGGATCGAGCAGAAGGCGGGTCGCGACCTCGACGCACTCGGCCTCGCGATCGACGACCAGCGCGCCTTTGCCGGGCTCGCCACCAAGCTGCTCGAGGATCTCGAGCTGATCGAAGGCGACATGATCCCTGACGAGGCCGACGAAGGCGGTTCGGAGGAAGAAGGCGCCGAGGAACAGCAGGACGACCAAGGCGACGAAGGCGAGGACGAAGGCGAACAGGGCCGGGGCGAGATCGAGGCGCGCGGCTCCGAAAGCGACGCCGAGAGCGAGGAAGGCGAGGGCACCGAGCGCGGCGACGATTCGTTCGACGACATGGACGGCGAGCCCGGCGACGAAGGCGAGGAGGGGATGCTCCCGGTTCGCCCCAACCGCCCGCTGTCCGACCCGGCGGCGCAGTTCGACTATAAGGCGTGGACCACCACCTATGACGAGGTGATCGCGGCGACCGATCTGTGCGACGCCGACGAACTCCAGCGGCTGCGCTCGTATCTCGACCAGCAGCTCGTCCATCTCCAGGGTGCGGTGACCAAGCTCGCCAACCGGCTCCAGCGCCGGCTGATGGCGCAGCAGAACCGCAGCTGGGACTTCGACCAGGAGGAGGGCATCCTCGACGCCGCGCGGCTGGCGCGGATCATCGTCAACCCGACGCTGTCGCTGAGCTACAAGATCGAGCGTGAGACCGATTTCCGCGACACCGTCGTCACGCTGCTGATCGACAATTCGGGGTCGATGCGCGGCCGCCCGATCTCGATCGCGGCGATCAGCGCCGACATCCTCGCGCGCACGCTCGAGCGCTGCGGCGTCAAGACCGAGATCCTCGGCTTCACCACGCGCGCCTGGAAGGGCGGGCAGAGCCGCGAGACGTGGCTCGCCGCGGGGCGCCCGCCGCAGCCGGGACGGCTCAACGACGTGCGCCACATCGTCTACAAGAAGGCCGACGAACCGTGGCGCCGTGCGCGCCCGTCGCTCGGGCTGATGATGCGCGAGGGGCTGCTCAAGGAGAATATCGACGGCGAGGCGCTGCTCTGGGCGCATTCGCGGCTGATCGCGCGGCCCGAGGAGCGCAAGATCCTGATGGTCATCTCGGACGGCGCGCCGGTCGACGATTCGACGCTGTCGGTCAATTCCGGGTCGTATCTCGAGCGCCATCTGCGGCAGGTGATCGGCTGGATCGAGTCGAAATCGCCGGTCGAGCTGGCGGCGATCGGGATCGGGCATGACGTCACGCGATACTATGCGCGCGCGGTGACGATCATGGATGCGGAGCAACTTGGGGGCACGATCATCGAGCAGTTGGCGGCGTTGTTCGATACGCCGTGACGGGGGACGGTGCGGCGGCGAGGCCGTCGCGGCAGAATAGAGCGTCTGGGCGCGGCGTCGTTCGATTTCGCAATGGCGTCGCCCGAATCCGTCGCAGCCGCTCCAGAGCGCTACGCCCGCCGCCCGTGCCCCCCGCCGGCGCGCTGTGGCACGAACAGGATCAGCAGCGCGATGGCGAGTGCGAGGCACCCGGTCGCAAGCGGGCGACTGAATTCCAAACCGCCTTTCGCGAAGGGTTTGTCGAGAAAATCTCCCACGGTTGCGCCGAGCGGTCGCGTGAGAATGAACGCCGCCCAGAAGAGCAGCACGCGCGAGGTCCTGGTTGCTAGATACAGCACGCCCAACAGCGCCAATGCCGCCCCGAACAGCAAGGCGCCGCCTGAATATCCGAGCGCGCCATCGGCCACCCAGTCGCCGAGAGCCGTGCCGAGCGTCTGGGAGAAGGTGATGGTGATCCAGTAGAACGTCTCGGCCCGTGCAGTGTCAATCGCGTCGACATCGACGGTTCCGACCGCCCGATACCATGTAAAAAGCGACGCGAGCATTAGGCTCAACAGCAAGACGGAACCGCCGGGATACCCCAAGCCGACGGATCGTGTCGCAAAGTCGGCCAGCGTTGTCCCTGCGGTCGTCGATGCGATGATCGTCGCCCAGTACAACCACGGGTGAAAGCGCCGCGCCCTGATCTGAAACCAGACAAAGCCCACCAGAAACAGCCCGAAAAAAGCTGTGCCGACGAGATACCCGTTCAGCCCAGCGTTGCCGGCGCGTGGGGTGGTCTCGCCCAGCCACCCCATGCTCACCGCATCGCCAGCGGTTTCGCCGAGCGTCGTCGCAAGGATCTTGATGATCCAGAATGCGAGCGTCAGGGCAGGCACCTTGCTAACCCCGGAGAGCGGATCTTTCATTGCCAACACGCTCCAGCGGACTTCTCGACGATGGTGGTATCAGGTGATCGCCACTTGTCCGCAAGCCGTCGATCCCGGCGGTCAGCTATTTTAAGCCAGCCGGCGGCGCGCATGGTATGTCGATGGCATGACCGTCACGCCACCCGCCGCCGGCTTTATCGGCCCCGTCAAACGCTCGGTGACGATCGCGGGCCATGCCACGTCGATCAGCCTCGAACCGATCTTCTGGCGTGCACTCGAAGAAGCGGCGGCCCGTCGCGCGCTACCGCTCAATGCCCTGATAGCCCAGATCGATGCGTTACGGATCGTCGCCGAAGACCCGCCAAACCTGGCCAGTGCGCTGCGAAGCTGGATCCTGTCCGACTTGTGTAGCATCAATAGTGATAATCATTCGCAACAACATTGACAATGAGAGTGACTCGCAATAGCGAGATTTCCATAAGGGGAAATCGCTTTGACACTCTCTACCGTTCGCAAGCCCGTCTATCTCGCGCTGTCATGCGTCGGCGCATTCGCCAGCCTTCCGGCGTTCGCCGATGATGCGCCGCCGGCCCCCGCAAACGACGCCGATCCCGACGCCAAGCTCGACATTATCGTCCATGGCCAGCGCCGTCCCGACCCCAAGCAGGTGGCGCCGCTGCTCGACACGCCCAAGTCGATTCTCGTGCTCAACAAGGACACGATCGCGCAGACCGGCTCGAACAGCCTCGCCGACGCGCTGCGCACCGTGCCCGGCATCACCTTCGGCGCGGCCGAGGGCGGCAATCCGATCGGCGACCGGCCGTTCATTCGCGGCTTCGACAGCCAGGGCAGCATCTATGTCGACGGCGTGCGCGACCTCGCCTCGCAGAGCCGCGAAGTGTTCGCCGTCGATTCGGTGCAGATCGTGCGCGGCTCGGATTCGACGCTCGGCGGGCGTGGCAGCGCGGGCGGCACGATCAACATCATGTCGAAACTGCCGCAGGCGAGCACCTTCGGCTCGGCGAGCGCCTCGTACGGCAATGCCGATTACAAGCGCGTCACCGCCGATCTCAACGTCCGCGTCAGCGACACCGCAGCGTTCCGGATCGAGGGCGTGTGGCACGACCAGAACGTCGCCGGGCGCGATGCGGTGTATGCGCGGCGCTGGGGCATCGCCCCGAGCTTCACGCTCGGGCTCGGCACGCCGACGCGCCTCACGGTCGGCTTCTATCGGCTCGAGAGCCATGAGCTCCCCGACAGCGGCATCCCCTATCTCAACGTCTGTTCGGCGACCAATTGCGCGCTGCCCGCGGGCAATTTCTTCGCGACGCCCGCGATCGGCACCGTCACGACGCGCGGCGGCCAGACCGGCACGATCTCGCGCAACACTTTCTACGGCCTCAAGGATCGCGATTTCCGCGATGCGACGACCAACCAGGCGACGCTGCGGGTCGAGCATGATTTCGGCAGCGGGATCACGCTGCGCAACACCGCGCGCTTCAACCACGATACGCAGGCCTATATCTTCCTGCTGCCCGACGACAGCACGGGCAATGTCTACGGCACGACCACGACCAACACCGGCAGCAATCTGACGAGCGGCGGCTATGTCTGGCGGCGCGCGAATACGCGCTATGGCTATAGCAAGGCGCTGATCAACCAGACCGATCTGAGCGGCACGTTCACGACCGGCAGCATCAAGCACAGCTTCGCGGCCGGCGCCGAACTGGCGTGGGAGAAGACGCGGCGCGGCACCTATGTCGTCGCGTCGGGCTCGACGCTGACGCCGCGCTGCACGACCGAGTCGGTCGCGCGCTATTATTGCACGAGCCTGTTCAACCCGAACCCCAACGACCCGTGGGTCAATTACACCAGCGACACGTCGAGCGTGCAGACGCCGATCGTGCGCGGCGCAAGCAACACCGAGACGCAGAACGACGCGCAGACGGTTGCGCTCTACGGCTTCGACTCGATCACGCTGCTCCCGCAGCTGATCCTCAATGTCGGCGCGCGGTTCGATCGGTTCAAATCGACGGTGACGCTGCCCTTTGCGGTCGGCGCGGTGCCGCTACGCGTGTCGCGCACCGACGAGCTGTTCAACTGGCAGGCCGGGCTCGTCTTCAAGCCGACCAAGGAAACCAGCCTCTACGCGAGCTACGCCACCGCCGCGACGCCGCCGAACAGCCTGCTCGGCGAGGGGCGCGAGGATAATGCGCTGCCGACGACCACCGCCACGCTGAGCGTGCTCGACTCGCTCAAGGTCCAGAAGACCAAGTCGTACGAGGTCGGCGCCAAGGCCAATGTGTTCCACGAAAAGCTCGCGCTCGCCGCAGCCGTGTTCCAGACCGACATCCAGAACGCGCGCGTCACCGCCGACAGCGGCAGCGTCGCCTTTATCGGCAGCACGCGCATCCGCGGGCTCGAGCTGACCGCCTCGGGCGCGGTCCTGCCAGGGTGGACGGTGTTCGGCGGCTATACCTATCTCGATGCCAAGGTCGTCGACGGCGGGCTGAGCGCGCTCAGCGTTGCCGCGAATGGTGCTGCGGCGGCGAAGACGGTCTATGTCACCTCGGTCAACACCGGCAAGCAGGTCCCGCAGATCGCCAAGCACAGCTTCACCGCGACGACCAATTACGAGGTCACCAAGCGCTTCCAGCTCGGCGGCAGCGCGATCTATTCGAGCCGCGTCTATGGCGGTTATGCCGACAATCGCAGTGCGACCCAAAACGCGGCAGGCGTGGTGACGGTTACGCCCGCGACCGTCCAGTTCGCGCGCGGCGTGCCCGCCTATTGGCGCTTCGATGCGCGCGCGAGCTATCAGCTGACGCCCAACCTGCAGCTCTCGGTCAATGCGCAGAACCTGACCGACAAGGTCTATTTCAACCAGACCTTCACCAACCATTATGCCGCGATCGCGCCAGGGCGCACGGTGTTCGGCACCGTCACGGCCAAGTTCTGATGGAAGATGTGACGACGCTGTCGCGCGACGAGATCGCCGCGCGACTCGCTGCGCCGCCTGCGGAGCGCGCGGCGTTCATCCGCGCCTGTGCCGAAGCGGGCGAGGCCGAGGCGCAGGCGGTGTACGGGCAGATGCTGCTCGACGGGATCGGTGTCGCCAAGGATCCCGCCGCAGCGCTCGGCTGGTTCGTGCGCGCCGCGGCACAGCATCACCTTATGGCGATCAACATGGTCGGGCGCTGCTACGATCTCGGCTGGGGCACCGTGCCCGACAAGGTGCGCGCGGCGGATTGCTACCGCATCGCCGCCGAGCGTGGGCTCGACTGGGGGATGTACAATTACGCGACCTTGCTCGCGCTCGGCGACGGTGTGGCCGAGGACAGACAGGCGGCGCTGGCGTGGTTCCGTAAGGCTGCCGCACTCGGCAATGCGAAGGCGATCAACTTCGTCGGCAGCTTCCACGAGGATGGTTGGGTGGTCGAGCGCGACATGGCAGCGGCGGCGCTCTGCTACGCGCGCGCCGCGCAGGGCGGAGATTTTCGCGGCGCGTTCAACCATGCGCGGATGCTCGGCGCGGCGGGTCGGATCGACGATGCGATCGGCTGGCTCAAGCGCGCCGGTGCGAGCGCGACACCGGCGTTCGTCGAGAAAGCCGCGGCGTGGCTCGCCACATCCGAGTTGCCGGCGTTTCGCGTGCGCGGTGTCCAGGCGATCCGGGCGGCAGCATGCTGACCGTCATCCCGGACTTGCTCGATGCGGCACAGGTCGCTGCGTTGCGCGCGACGATCGATGCCGCCGACTGGATCGACGGCAACGCCACGTCAGGCCATCAGTCCGCGCTCGCCAAGCAGAATGCGCAATTGCCTGAGGATTCGGAGGCCGCGCGCAAGGGCGGGGCGATCGTGCTCGACGCGCTGGCGGCGTCGCCGCTGTTCGTCGCGGCGGCACTGCCGCTCAAGGTCTTCCCGCCGCTGTTCAACCGCTACGCGACCGGTGACGGTTTCGGCGCGCATGTCGACAGCGCGATCCGCATCCGGCGCGGCAGCGACTATCGCATCCGCAGCGACCTGTCGGCGACGCTCTTCCTCGCCGATCCCGACAGCTATGACGGCGGCGAGCTCGTCGTCCAGACGCAGTTCGGCGAGCAGAGCGTCAAGCTGCCCGCCGGGCAGATGGTGCTCTACCCGGCGTCGAGCCTGCACCATGTAGCGCCGGTCACGCGCGGGGTGCGTGTCGCGTCGTTCTTCTGGATCCAGTCGATGGTGCGCGATAGCGATGCGCGCGCGATGCTGTTCGAGCTCGATACCGCGATCCAGTCGGTCGGTGCGCGGCTGGGGCAGGGGGACGCCGAGATCGTCCGGCTGACCGGCGTCTATCACAATCTGTTACGCCGATGGGCGGAGGTCTGAGTGAGCAAGATCGGAATGCGCAACGCCTGGTTCCAGGTGCACAAATGGATCGGGCTGCTCCTTGCCGTGCTGATCATCCCGCTCTCGGTGACGGGGGCGGCCTTAGTGTGGGACGACGCGCTCGACCATGCGCTCAACCCGCAACGCTACGCGACGAGCGGAAGCGGGCTTCTGCCGATGCAGCGCTATGTCGCGGCGGCGCGCGGCGTGCTTGCGCGGGGCGACCGGATCGCCTCGCTCGCGCTGCCGGCGGCGGCGGGCGAGCCCGTCATCGTGGTCGCGAGCGTGGCCGCCAAGCCCAAGCGCATGGCCGGACCACCGCCGCGCAAGACCGTGTGGATCGATCCCGCGACCGCGCGCGTGCTCGACAGCGCGGGGAGCGGGGGCGGGCTGATCCGCACCTTCCACATGATCCACGGATCGCTGATGATTCCGGGTGTCGGACGGCAGGTGGTCGGCTGGATCGGCGTCGCGATGCTGGTTTCGTCGCTGTCGGGGCTGTGGCTGTGGTGGCCGACGGTCGGGCGCTGGGTGCGCGGGCTTCGTTGGCGGCGGCACCGCAACATTGACACCAATCTGCATCATCTGCTCGGCTTCTGGATCGCGTTGCCGCTCTTCGTTCTGTCGCTCACCGGCGCTTGGATTTCGTTCCCGCAGGTGTTCGGCGGGGCGCAGGGTGGGGTGCAGGGCGGGGCGGGCGGCAGGCCCGGTGCGCGGCCGGGTGGTCAGCGCCCGCTGCCGCTCGCGACACCGAAGCTCGCGCTCGACGCGGTGATCGCGCGTGGCATCGCCGCGTCGCCGGGCGCGATCACCAAGATCGATTGGCCGACCGATCAGAAGCCGGTGTGGAAAATCGCGCTTGCGCAGGGGGATCGCGCGATCACCGTCGCCGATGATGACGGTACCGCCAAGCTCGTGCCGCCGCCGCGCGAACCGCTCGCGCGGACGATGCGGCGGATCCACGACGGTACCGGGATGGGGCTCGTCTGGCAGATCTTGATCTTCCTCGGCGGATTGCTCCCCGCGATCCTGGCGGTGACCGGGATCATCATGTGGTGGCGCTCGCGCGGCTGGCGCGCGCAGCTCAAGGCACGACAGCGCGCGCGGGTTGAAGCTGTCGCGACGTGATCCTGCGCGATCGATAGTTCCCGTCACCCCGGGCTCGTCCCGGGGTCCACCGTGCCGCGCGACCTGCCTCGGCAGCTCGAGTGGTACGGTAGACCCCGGAACAGCTCCGGGGTGACGGTTTGGGCGGGCCGTTACCGCCCCAGCAACACCCGCGCCTGGCCTGCGATCTGCGCGAGCATCGCGGCATTCGGCGCCGGCGCTAGCCGTGCGCGATCGACCACCGCCTTGAACTGCGCGACGCGCCCGGCATTCTCGGCGAGCCAGCGCTCGACCAGCGCCTGAGGATCGCCCGCAACACCGTTCGCCCCGCGGCCGAGGAACTCGAGCCGCAACTGCTGGAAGTCGCGCGCGAGGCCCGCGATGAGCAGCCGCTCCCACGGATCGCTCGACGCGATCCGCGCGGCATTGGCCTGCGCCCAGTCGAGCCCGAGCGCTTGCCCCAACCGCGTGAACGCGCGCGTCAGCACCGTCTCGTCGATCCCGAGCCGCTCGCCCAGATCGGCGAGGCCGACCGCGCCGTCGAGTTCGAACAGCCGCACGACCTTCTGCACCAATTTGGTCGGCGCGCCTGCCGTCTCGAGCGTCGATGCGATCCGCGCACTCTGCGCGCTCGCTTCCTCGAGCAGCAGCGCCTTGGTCTGCTTGTCGAGCGCGCGAATGCCCTTCGACAGCCGCGCGAGCACCTCGCCCGGCCCGGTGCCGCTGCGCGTGACGCGGAGCAGATCGGCGATCTGCGAACGCGTCGCCACCGCGACCTCGTCGAACAGCGCGATCCGCGCCGCTTCGGGCATCTCGGCGGTCTCGATCTCGCGCCACAGAGCGGGAAGGTCGAACAGCCGCTCGGCGACGACGAAGTTCGCCGCGATGTCGCTCATCGCCGCGCCTTCCTCCTCGGCCAGCTCGAACGGATAGAGCACGCCCATCCGGTTGACGATGCGGTTGGCGAGCTTGGTCGCGACGATCTCGCCGCGCAGGCGATGCTGGTCGATCGCGGCGCCGAACTTCTTGCGCATCGCCGGCGGGAAGGCGGCGTGGAGATCGGGGACGAGCTCGGGATCGAGCCCCAACTCCGATTGCTCGATCGCCGCCTGCAGCGCGAGCTTGGCGGTCGCCAGCAGCACGGCAAGCTCGGGCCGCGTCAGCCCACGCCCTTCGGCCGAGCGGCGCAGCAGATCGTCATTGCCCGCCAGCCCCTCGACGACGCGGTCGAGCGAGCCGCCTGCCTCGAAGATCTCGATCAGCCGGACATAGCTCGGCACGTCGCGCGCGCCGTCGGCCTCGGCGATCGACAAAGCGAGCGTCTGCAGCCGATTGTCCTCGAGCACGATGTGCGCGACGTCGTCGGTCATGCTGGCGAGGAAGCTGTTGCGCTTCTCATAGCCGAGCCGGCCCTCGATCATCTCGCGATTGAGCGCGATCTTGATGTTGACCTCGTTATCCGAGCAATCGACGCCTGCGGAATTGTCGATGAAGTCGGTGTTGATCCGCCCGCCATAGGCCGAAAACGCGATGCGCGCGGCCTGCGTGACGCCCAAATTCGCACCTTCGCCGATCGCGGTGGCGCGCAGGTCCTCGGCATCGACGCGCAGGCGGTCGTTCGCCGGATCGCCGACCGCGATATTGTTCTCGGCACGCGCTTTCACATAGGTGCCGATGCCGCCGAACCAGATCAGATCGACCGGGGCTTTCAGGATCAGCGATATCAAAGCACCGGGTTCGATCTCGCTCGCCTCGATACCCAGCGCGGCGCGGATCTGCTTGGAGAGCTTGATGACCTTGTCGGTGCGCGCGAACACGCCGCCGCCCTTCGAGATGATCGACGTGTCGTAATCCGCCCAGGACGAGCGCGGCAGGGCGAACATGCGTTCGCGCTCGGCCCAGCTTGCCGCGGGATCGGGATCGGGATCGAGGAAGATGTGGCGATGGTCGAACGCCGCGACGATCTTGAGCGTCTGGCTGAGCAGCATGCCGTTGCCGAACACGTCGCCCGACATGTCGCCGCAGCCGACGACGCGGATCGGCTGCGTCTGCACGTCGAGCCCTCGCTCGGCGAAGTGGCGCTGGACCGAGACCCACGCGCCCTTGGCGGTGATGCCCATCGCCTTGTGGTCGTATCCGACCGAGCCGCCGCTGGCGAAGGCATCGCCAAGCCAGAAATTATGCTCGAGCGCGATCGCATTGGCGACGTCGGAGAAGGTCGCGGTGCCCTTGTCGGCGGCGACGACGAAATAGGGATCGTCGCCGTCATGGATCACGACGTCGGCGGGATGCACCACCGCGCCCTCGACGATATTGTCGGTGATCGACAGCAAGGTCCGGATGAACACGCGGTAGCTCTCGGTCCCCTCGGCAAGCCACGCATCGCGGTTCGACGCGAGCGGGAGCTGCTTGGGATAGAAGCCACCCTTCGCACCGGTCGGCACGATCACGGCGTTCTTGACGCGCTGCGCCTTCATCAGCCCGAGGATTTCCGTACGGAAATCGTCGCGCCGGTCGGACCAGCGCAGGCCCCCACGCGCGACCGGGCCGGCGCGCAGATGGATGCCCTCGACCCGCGGCGAATAGACCCAGATCTCGCGCCATGGCACGGGGGCGGGGAGGCCGGGGATCAGATGGCTGTCGAGCTTGAACGCCAGCGCGGTCTGCCCGGCAGTGGCGAAGGCGTTGGTGCGCAGCGTCGCCGCGATCACACTGCGCAAGCTGCGCAGGATGCGGTCGTCGTCGATCGCCGAGACCGCGTCGAGCCCGGTGTCGATCGCCGCATCGGCGGCTTCGACGCCGGTGCGCGCGTGTGCCGGATCGTGCGCGGCGGCAAACCGCTCGATCAGCGCCGCCGCCACCTCGGGCGCGCGGCGCAGCGCATCGACCACGGTGACGAGGCCGTAGGTCAGCCCTGCCTGGCGCAGATAGCGGAACCAGGCGCGGAACAGCAGCACCGACGCCGGCGCCATCGCGGCATCGACGATCAGCCGGTTGAACGCGTCGTTCTCGGCCTTGCCCTCAAGCACCGCCTGGATCGCATCCTCGAGCACCGTCGTATCCGCCGAGAGCCGCACGCCGGCGGCCTCGACGAGGAACTCATGGACGAAGCCCTTCTCGTCATCGGCGAGCGCGGTCGGCAGTTCCTCGATCACGCGGAAGCCGAAATTCTCGAGCACCGGGACCGCGTCGGACAAAGCGAGCGCGCCGCCCTGGCGATAGATCTTCAACCGCGCCGCGCCTTTCGCGTCGCGGTACATCCGCACCGAGCGATCCTCGGGAGTTTCGAGCCGCGCGAGGCGGATGATGTCCTGCGCCGCTTCCTCGGCGGCGTTGGCCGCGCGATAGCCTGCCGGGAAGGTCGCCGCGTGGCGCAGCGCCAGTCGCGTCGCGCGGGCCGGCTCGACCAGTTCGGCCAGCGCCGCCTCGACCGCGGGGACCCAGCCGCGCACCATCCGCGCTATCCGCGCATCGAGCGCAGCCGTATCGGGCATCACCCCGCCGCCGCGCACGTCGATCGTGAAGCGGATCAGCGCGGTGACGTCGTCCATTGCGATCGCCCAGTTGAGCAGCCCGCCATGCGCCGCCTCGACCAGCAAGTCGCCGATCGCGATCCGTCGCGCGGTGGTGAGGTCGTCGCGCGGCAGCCAGACGAACGCGAACAGATGTCGCCCGAGCACGCTGCGCACCAGCACGAGCTTCGGCCGCGGGCGGTCCGCCAGCGACATCGCGGTAAGCGCGACCTCTTCGAGCGCTTCGGGGGTGAAGGCGGTGATCAGATCGTGCGGCAGCGCGGCGAGCGCATGCGTCAGCGCCTTGCCGGTATGGCCCTTGGGGTCGAAGCCGAACTTCTTTTCGAGGTCGGCGAGATGCTTGCGCAGCACCGGCACGTCCTGCGGCGCGGCGCTGAGCGCGCTGCTCGTCCACAGACCGGCATGGATCGAAACGCCGACGATCTTCTTTTTCTCGCGCACCGGCACCACCGCGAGATCGAGCGGGAGATGGCGATGCACGCTCGAGATGAGGTTGGACTTGAGCAGCAGCGGTGCCTCGCCGCCCTTTTCGAACCATTCGATCGCCAGCGCCCGCGATGCCTCGGCAAGCATCGGGACTGGCTGCGGGTTGCGCGCCAGGCCAAGCGTCGTCTCGGTCGTGCCGCGCCATAACTCGTGGCCGAGCAAGGTGAAGTTGCGGTCGAGCAGCCAGGCGAGCATCGCAGCGCCTTCGCCCGGCGGGAGCGCGGCGATGTCCTCCGCCATCGCGTCCTGCAACGCCTGCCAGTCCTGCACCGCGGCGCGGACATCGGCGAGGTTGCGCTCGAGCGTGGCGACCAGATCGCGTCGGTCACGCGCATCGGCGCGCTCGAGCTCGATATAGATCATCGATTCGGCGGGGCCCGAATCATCGACGCTGACCAGTTGCCCGTTCGCGTCGCGCGTCACGCCGAGCACGGGGTGGATGATCCGGTCGATCGAGATGTCGTGCGCGCCGATCGTCGCGGCGATCGAATCGACCAGGAAGGGCATGTCGTCATTGACGATCGCGAGGCGCATCCGCCGCCGCGGGTCGGTGCCCGGCAGCGGTTCGAGCGCGACCTTGGCGGTGCCGGGACTGCGCTGCTCGGCGGTCGCGGCGACGAACGCGGCAGCGTCGAGTCGCTCGGTCTTGCCGAACCCCTGTATTTCGCCCGGAAGCGCACCCTTGGTCAGCCGGGCAGCGAGCGTGTCCGACAGCGATTTCAGCGTGGTTTTAGCCATGGGCGCTCCTATGCGCCCGACACTGCGCGACCTCAAGACTTGTGGCGCTGCACAATTTCGGGCGGGGGCACACCGCCCCCTGAGGCCTATTATAGCGCTTTGTTGATCACGCGTTCGGTCAATGCCGGATCGTCGCCAAGCGTTGCCACGATGTCGAGCCGGCCGCCATCGGCGGCGCGCGCCAGCAGGACGACATAGCTGCCGTGCGTCGCCGTCGTATCGATCGCGACGCTGGCGATCGTCGGGCGTTCGGCGAGCAGCCGCGCGCGGCTTTCGCGCGGTTTCGGATTCGGGGTCCGCGCCGCGCGCTCGGCCTTGACCACGCCCTTGATGCCGCCCTCGAAGCCTTCGAGGAAAGCGCCGAGCTGCCCCGGTGCAACGCCGATCCGGCGCGCATGCGACAGGACCGCCGCATATTCGGTCAGCCGCGTCTTGTCGTAATCGCTGCCGAAGACGAGTTTCACCACCGGCGTCATCGGCGCGCGGAGCTGGACGGCGATCCCGGCCGAATCGAGCAACGCGGCATAGCCCTGCGGATCGGCATCGGCCGCGGCGGCGAAATCATGCGCGCGGGCGAGCGCGCGATAGAGCGTCGCGCGGCCGCGGACATCGGCGGCGCGCACCGCGGCGGCGGTCTGCTGCGCGAGCATCAGGTGATCGGCGAGGCCTGCCGGGACGATCGGGCTGGCGGCAGCGTCGTGCTCGGGCGCGTCGTCCGCTTCGGCGTCGTCGGCCTCGGCGCCGTCAAACCCGCCGCTCGGACCGTCGGCCCAGATCGGCGCGGCGGGCCCGGTCGGCGCAGCGCTGACCGCCGCGGCGATTTCGGCGTTGAGCTTGGCCTGGGTCTCGGCGTCGACGAGCTCCTTCCAGTTGATCACACCATAGATGAAGTCGATCGATTCGTCGTCGGACGAGAAGGGCATCAGAATGCCGCGATACAGCGTGTTGTGCCCGCGCGTGTTGACGAATTCGGCCTCGAATCCGATCGGCGAGCGATTCGCGATGATCTGCAGATAATGGTCGGTGAGGCGCGAGAGCAGCGATCGGCTCGGCACGTCCGAAATGTGCGTGACGGTCGAATCGAGGCTGCATTCCTCGCGCAGCGCGCGGCCGAGATAGGCGATTGCGGGGTTTTCGATCCCCAGCGAGAAATCGAGCAGCACGCTGTGCGGCCCGAAATCGGCGATATTGGCGGGGTCGAGATCCTCGATCGAGGGATAGGCGCGCCCGCCGAGCAGCGACACCCAATGGTTATAGGCGCGCACATGCATCCGCCGCTCGTCGGTGCCGACGTCGATCTGCGTTTCCGCCACGCCGCCGCCGTTGGCGGCGCTATCCTCGGCGGCATCGATGTCGCCGTCCATCTCGAAGCGATCGTCCCCGAATCCGCGAACATTGTCCATTGCGCAACCGTCCCACTTGGCCCGCCCGTCTTGATCGGGCGCCTGTCTTGGCCACGTGTGCGCCCTGCGTGGTAAACGCGGAGTAAAGCCTGTGGTTTTTGCTGGTGTCGGCGATGATTGGCGCCGAGGCCGCTTGTCAGCATCGAATCCAGCTGGTAAGCGCCCGCCCTCGCCCCCGTTCACCCGAACGCGGTCGACGCCGCTTTAGCTCAGTTGGTAGAGCATCGCATTCGTAATGCGGGGGTCACAGGTTCGAGTCCTGTAAGCGGCACCAGTACATAAAGAGAACATGCTGGAAAACCGCAGAAATCTGCGGTATATTGCCTGTCGGCGGTCCCATGATTTCTCACTTTGTTCCGCTAAGGCCCGGCAAAAAGGGGCCACGAATCATGGGACCACGAACTTTGCAGAAGGCGTGGCCCCATGCTTACCGTTGTTCAGATCAAGGCTCTCAAACCAGCAGAACGACCCTTCAAGGTCTCCGACTCAGACGGTCTCTACGTTCTGGTCCAGCCGTCCGGCGCACTGCTCTGGCGTTTTCGCTACCGAAGCTCGGGTATTGAGCGCAAACTCTCGCTTGGCAGTTTCCCCGAGGTCTCGCTGGCCCAAGCCCGCCGCAAGCGTGACGAGGCCAAGGCCGAGCTGGAGGACGGGATCGATCCTGTCGAGGAGAAGCGTCAGTCTCGGTTGAAGGCCGAACTGGCGGCGCAGACCACCTTCGGCCTCGTCGCTGAGGAATACATCCAGAAGATGGAGCGCGAAGGCCGCTCGCCGGCTACCATCAAGAAGGCGCGGTGGTTCCTTGAGCTCCTTGCCGGCATCGCCAAGCGTCCAATTGCGCTGGTGACGCCGCACGAGCTTCTCGATGTGCTCAAGCGGGTGGAGCGCCGTGGGCATCACGAGACGGCACTCCGACTTCGTTCGTTTGCGGGACGCGTGTTTCGCTATGGTTTTGCCACGTTGCGCACCGAGCGTAATCCCGCGGACATTCTGCGGGGCGCGTTGACAGTCCCGAAGGTCAAGCATCACGCCGCCATCATCGAGCCGAAAAAGGTTGGCGAGCTGCTGCGAGCGATCGAAGAGTATAAAGGGCGACCCGAGACCCTTCATGCGCTGAGGATTGCGCCGCATGTCTTCCTGCGCCCAGGCGAACTGCGCCAAGCCAAGTGGGACGAGATCGACTTCGCCGAGAAGGTCTGGCGTGTGCCGGCTGAGCGGATGAAGATGAAGCAGCCGCACGCGGTACCGCTGTCTCGCCAGTCGCTGTTTATTCTGCAGGACCTGCGCTCGCTTGCCCGAACGAGCGAATATCTGTTTCCGGCGCTCCACACGACGAAGCGGCCGCTCTCCGATAATACCTTAAATGTGGCTTTGCGGCGCCTGGGCTTTGAGAATGACGAGATGACCAGCCACGGTTTCCGGGCAATGGCTAGTACGCTGCTCAACGAATCAGGGCTTTGGCACCCTGATGCGATCGAGCGCGCTCTCGCGCATGGCGAGAAGGATAGGGTGCGCGCTGCTTACCATCGCGGCGCGCACTGGGAGGAGAGGGTTCGGATGGCGCAGTGGTGGTCAGACTATCTTGACCAGCTTCGTGTCGGCGGAGAGGTGATCAAGGGAAAATTTCGTAGAAAAGTATAGCGAAAGCGACGGGTTCATCGATCGCCGGCTTGCTGGTTCTGGGGAGGAAGGATTTCTTTCGTTCTTGCTTAAGAGTTTGCCTCAAACAGAGTTGCGCAGCCCGAGGCTCGGTCCGCAGACCCTTGAGGCGACGCTCAGCGGTGCTTTCGCGATCCACGACCTCAGATCGTTACATCGATTCATCTCCGCAAAGGGCTGTAGAGCTGCCGCCGAAGGAGGCGATGAAGCGCTGAAAGTGGGACTTTGCAGTCATTCCCGCGCGGCATGTTTAGCGGCAGGTTGTTTGCCAATACCCGACACTCAGCGAGCGCTGATCGGCCGCGCACTGTAACTGCAACTGGGCCGTTTAAGGACTGTCGGCTTCCAGGCAAGCAGACCGGTAGCGGCCGGCGCTTGCATCCGCCATCAATGGCGACGCGCTGCGTCGCGAGAGGGAACGCGTCCGTTTGCTGGGCATCGACGCCCCGGCGCTGGCGAGCCATTGCCAGCAGAGGCGGCGTTGCGCGCCCGGCGATCCCCATGCGTCGACGAGCGCACTGCGCGCGGCGCTGACGATGGAATCGATCCGGTTCCAGCAGTTCGGGACCGATCATTGTGGCCGCACCCTTGCGCTATTCAGCGCTGACCGGGGCGACCTGAGCTGCTGGCAGCTCCGGAATGGCCAAGACACCTACAAGCCTTGGTGGGACAATGGTGGCCAGCTTGCGCGGATTTATCCGGCCGCGCCCAAGAGCGGGACGGCCTCCGCGCCTTGGCCGATCGCTTAGCGGCCGCTTCCGTGCTTGCGGTCATTGTCTAGCCTGTCGACCGTGCCAATTTCTTGGGTCAGAAAGGTATAGCGTTAATTAATCCAGGATGCGGCTGATGAACTTTGAAGATTATCAACTGGACGGCCGCGCGAAATACGCGGCGTTCGTGGAAGCCATTCGCACGATCCTGGCCGCGCTAGTCGACGCGCACGACCTGGTTCCCCACGGCATCACAGGGCGCGCTAAGGACCCCGTCTCGCTCAAGAAAAAGCTCGCGGACCGAAAGATTGATCCGGCATCGGCGATCGACGAGGTGCTCAAGGATCTAGCGGGCGCCCGCATCGTTTTTCTCACCAATTCGCAGGTCGATCAATTTCGCAGCTCGGGCGCGATCCACGAGAATTTCAATGTCATCAACATCAACGAGCATCATGCCGTACCCGGCACCGCGACCGAGGAGAAGCTATTCGACAGCACCAACTATCTCGTCGAGCTGAAGCCCGATCGTGCCGCTCTCCCTGAATATCGCCGCTTTACGGGCATGCGCGCCGAGATCCAGGTGCAGACGTTGCTCAATCATGCCTGGGCCGAGATGGGGCATGATACCATCTACAAGGAGCCCAAGCTGCACCATGTCGATCCCCGCCATCTGGAGGCGATAAACGAGCGCATGAAGACGGTGATGCGCGAGCATCTGCTCCCTGCCGGGCACGACTTCGACAAGATAGCCCGCGACTTCGACCGTATCGTCCGCGCCGATGCGAGCTTCGAGGACACGCTCGCGACGATCGAGACCTCAGCTAGCAACGACGAGCTTCTCGGGGCCTTTGAGACATTCGACACCCTCGTCATGCCGGTCATGGCCGACGGGCGTGATGTGTTCGCGAAGGTGATCCCAAGGCTCGCGGACGCAGTGGAGCGGGTGCGCGGATCCGAAGCCGGCACGGTGGAGTCGGTCTTCGGCGAGTTTCCCGGAAAGAGCGGCGAGATCGTTGCCCGCCGCGCCGCGGATTTGCTGTCGCGCGGGTGGTTCGTCGATCTCACGCTGAGCCTAGAAACCCTGATCCGGCTCTATGCCGGCGCGCAAAGCGATGCCGAGCGGAAGATCTGGGCTGATGCCGGCGCCCGCTTCGCGGACCATGATCTTGATGCTTGGCAGGCAGCCGGTCCGGCCGTGCAGCAGGCTGTGGTTGATGGCATCGCCGGTCTCGGCGCGGAGCAGCGCCGCGCTGCGCGTGGCCTGATCGTCGCAATGTCTGCGAAGATCCTGTCGTGCGAAGTGAGCGGCACCAAGCGCGGCGCGCTGAACACCGTCCTCCTTCACAATGGTCCCGTCGGCGCCGGGGAACCGCTGCGCAAGGTTCGGTCGGGTGCAATCGACATGCTCGAGCAGTTGCTCGGCGATGCCGAGGACGACTCCACGCGTAGCACCATTTTGACGGCACTGTGGTCTGCCACCAGCCCGCCGTTCCACGGGGGCAACGAAGCGCTGCGGATTATTGTCATGGAGGATGCGGCGCGGGTCGTGCCGATCGTGCGCGCCATGTCGGCCGGCTGGGGCCTTGAGCTTCGCCGCAAGGCCGAGGTGACCGCGCGGAACACCTATCGCAATTTTCATGTCGTACCCGCCGAAATGGAGAAGAACGAGGCTTTGGTCGCGGCCCAGAAAGCGTTGCTCGCCGAACTGTCGGCGCTGCGGGAGACGCTCAATGCCGACGACGAATTCTCGCTCTACAAAACCATGGTCGGACGTGATTCGGTACGCCCGGAGGGCTGGGGCGACTCGGTCTTTGACCACAAGGCTACCGAGGCATGGCGAGCCGAGCGGTTCACCGAGATTGCTGGGCAGGCCAAGGCCGAGGACGCAGACGCCTGGATTTCGCGCACGCGGCGTTACCTTGGGGAGCAGGCAGGCAGTAATGAGCGCTGGCCGATGGCGGATTTCATCGCTCGGCTTGCAGAGCTGCAGCCTGATATCGGCCAGCGCTTCCTGGAGCAGATGGATGCCGAATTGTCGCCGGTGCTTGTCGGGCTGCTCAAGGGTCTCGAGGCCGGAGGGCAGCGGGATTTCGTTTGGCGGCACATCGCCCGCTTCATCGGCGAGGGCAGGTTTCTGGCCCAGCTGGTGGACTGGCTCCGGCGCCGGGAGGAGGCGGATATCGATCTGCTTATGACCGTCGCGGATCGCGCCCGCGAACTGCGCGAGGTTGATGCTGTGCTGGAATCGATCAACTCGGCTGGCAATATCTATCAGCGCGTGCCCGACGCCCGGTTGATCGACGCCGTGTTCCTGCCCTCCGTCACCTATCTTGGCGCAGCTCGGATGCCGGATTGGATCGGCCGAGCCTGGGGTATTGTCGATGGCTCGATGGTGACCGCGCTGGACGAAGCGCAATCGCGGACGCTGCTAGATTCCTTTGTCGGGATCCCGGCCATCGATTTCGAAGCCGATCGCGTGTTGGCGATCGTCGCCGGAAAATATCCGGACCTCGTCTTCGGTTTCTTCGGCACGCGTGTCGATCGCGATGTGAACGGCGACGGGCGCCGCTTCGAACCGATTCCGTTCGATATCCATGACCTTGGCGAGGCGCTGGCCAAGCATCCGGGACGGCTGCTCGGCACAACCCGCGACTGGTACGCCCGCAGTCCCCTGTATCATGTCTTCCGGGGCGGCCGCCTCGTCGGGAATGTTTTTCCAAAGCTCACTGCCGAGGTGGCCGAGCCACTTGGGAATATGATCGAGAAGGGCGACCGCGACGATCTGGCCTTCGTGCTCGAAACGCTCGCCGCCTATGACGGTGATAAGGGTATTTTCGGGCTTTGCATGGACGTGGTCGACCGCCTTGATGATGGCGACGAACTACTCGGGCGGGTATCGGGCGTACTCGGCGAACGCGGCATTCTCATGGGCCACTTCGGTTCGGTCGAGGCCAATCGCGCCGAGCATGAGCATCTCACCGGGTGGATGACTGATCCTCGCCTCAAGGTTCAGGCGTTTGCCAGCGAAGAAAGGCGGCGGCTGGAGCAATGGATGGCCTCGGAGCAGCGGCGCGCCGAGCGGGATGTCGAGCAGATGGCGCGGGACTGGGGCGTACCGGAGGTTGCGACGTCCGCCGATGGGGTAAAGGGCGACTAGGTCACGGTCGCTCGCCTCTTAAGCGCGCCTGCGATCCCGATCTGTCGTTGAGCTTCTGGTGCGGCGCTGTGGTTTTGCACGGTGCACGAGAATATGGCGAAGGCCGCTCTGCCTTTGGTAGACTTGGGCATGATGTTCGAAACTAGAGAGCGGCAGCACGTCGCAAATTGCCCGAAGTGCGATACACCGCACCGTTACACTGAACTCAAGTTTCCCATGATCAACGATCGGGGGAGCTGGCTTGTCGCGTGCCGCAAATGTGCCCAGCACTTCGCGTTCGATCTGCGCAATCCTATGGAATCCTATTCGGCGGACTGCGTCATCGTCGAGCGGTTCGACGATGACGTCGGCCCATATACGGGTAACGCCCCCCGGCCGGGCGCGAGCGCGGTCTATCAGCTGGATATGAATCCCGACGAGCCGCGGTTCGAGCTCGACGCCTTCGCGATCTTCAAATGCGCGAAAACGGGCGAAGATCTGGAGGCGGCAGCGTTCTTAGCGCTCGGCAAGTCGTGGCTGAGAGTTGCCGATGGGCGCGCGCAAGCCGCGAACCAGATGCTGGCCCGATCGCAGCTTCCCGCTGTCGAGCATGCCGTCTTTGCAGTCGATGTCCCGTGTTCCTGCGGCGAGCCGCATCGTGCGATCTTCTACCACGCGTTTCGCCTGGATGGGTCGGATATGCCGCCGCTTGACGATCTGCTCCTGGCCGACGTCAGCGGAACCGACCTGACCGATGTCCTGACCGGCGTCCTGAGCAAGACCGATGTGATGCAGGCGCTGGAGAAGCTGATCGCGCGCTGGCGGCTGTTCAGTGACCAGATCCTGCTCGCGACACCGTTTGTTGCCCATCAGTGGAAGACCAAGGCTGAGCGGCTCGCCATTTGGGAGCGCCTCCTGGCTCAGCTCGATCCGTCCCGCACGATGCTGATGACGCGCGGCGCGACCTTCAAGGAATATCGAGCCGCTCTCATCGAATTCGGCCTGGATCATGACATGCTCTCCCGCTTCGGGCTGGAGAACCGGATCGTGGGGGACGGAAAGCGCAAGCAGGACTCACACGCCAAGGTCTATATGGGCCTGGGTGATACGTGCGAGGTGCTGAGCGGTTCGGCGAACGTGGTCAAAGGCGGTTCGATGGAGAACATCACCTTCCAGGCGCTTCGTCGCGCCAAGGTCGAGACCTCCTACCTCACGCCGCTGGGCATTTCGTTGCCTGAACCTCGCCCCCGGCTATCCCACCATCTCCTGATCGATTGCCGTGACGGCGAATGGCGGTGGAACATCATGTCCGGGGCCGCCCCAAAGGTATGAGCCGTTTCCCTAGAGCGCTCTTGGTGCCGACGGTGCCACACCCGAATCCGCAGTGCGGGCCGGCCGACTCTCCTGCCTAGTTCGGCCTTTGTAGTTGGCGCATCCGCCAGAAGGCAGGGTCGGAGGTGATATTCGGATCTGCTGCGAGGAGATCGCGTATGATTTCCCCAAGGTCGCTCGGCGGGGACGCATCCCGATCGATGACGGAAGCGATCAGTCGCAATGCAGTTCGCGGGTATGTCGCGATTGGATCGTTGGACTCGCCCAGCTCCAGCCCATGGCGCAAATCGTAGAATTTTGCGGGCCGGATCAGTCCGAGGACGGTATCGACGGCCTCGTCGAATGCCGGGCCCGCGAGCCCCGGAAGCTTTGCCAGATCGTCGGACACTTCAGCCGTCCGGGCCGCGACGTCGTTTGGCCAATAGTCGATCAGGAATGGCTTGATGACATTTGTCCAGGTGGTAGCGCGATCCCGCTGTCCATCGATCTGACGCAATATCGAACAGATTTCCCATGCCATCGCCGCCAGCACATTGTTGGGCATGCGTGTCAGGGCATGGCGGCATTCGACAGGTGAGAGTTCGAACCCCTCTTCCTTCCGAATGACCGCGAAGGCGGCTCTGACCACGGTGCCCGACAACCGCTCCCGCGCCGCGCCGTCGGTTTTGTCGTGCTCCAGCGCCTGGAAGATTGGCCGCTTGAGGCGATTGAACAGCGGCGAATATTGCGGAGCATCGGAAACCGACACCACGCTCATCAGGTCGATCGCAGCCTCGCCGCCCGCATTGAGCATCGGAAACAGGTAGCGGTCGACCCAGTCCGGCGCGAGCCAGTGGAGAAATGCCAGTTCTCGGGTCAACGAGGCCCGTGCGATCATGCCTGCGCGCGCATCGAGTTTCGCGAGCAGATTAAACCGCGAACGAAATCTCTTCGCGAACCCGCCGCCTTCGGTGCGCGGCACGCTACTCTGCATCCGCGCCAATGCGCTCGCGAGGTTTGCCAACGGGTGCGACAGGATGACTTCGGACAGGGCGCGAGGCTGTTCGTCTCGCTCGTCGATTTGGGCCGCCAGCGGAACCAACCGGTCCCAAAGTCGCAGCACGGCGGGGAACACGCGTTTTCCCGGCGCGTCAGCCCGTCGCTCGATCACATTGGCGAGCGTATAGGCCATGGTCGTAATTGCCGCGTCGGGGCCTGACATCACAGCTGCAATCACCCTGGTAAGATCCGGCAGGGGCGGCGGATTCACGATCGAATCCTGATAGGAGTATTGGCTCAGCAATGGTTGCCACCGAGTGGCTTCGAAAAGGCCCCGACGCTGGTCCGCAAGCAGCGCTCGAAATGCCCTTTGCGGGTCGTCGCGCACGAGCACCTGCCATACGTCAGATTGACCGATCCGATCCGAATCCTCGGCCTGCGCCGCGCTCGCGATCAACTCTTCGTCGGGTACCTGCGCCAATACCCGGGTGTCCGCGGAATATCCCGATCCGGAATAGCTGGCGTTCAGCAGGTGCGCGAAGACCGGCATTTTCTTGGGCAAGCCGGAAAACGCTTTGTGGAAACCCGCCAACCGCGATCGCGCATTGGCAGAGAGGCGTCCGCCCGCGGTAGCGATCCGCGTCAATTCTCGCACTGTATAATGAGCGCGTGCGCGCTTTCGATGCCCGGCATCGGTGAAGCGCCGCACCGATTCCACTTTCATCCCGGTCAAAATCGCGGCCTCGAGCCGGTCGCGAGTCCGCTGGTCGAGCCGGTTCCACCGCCGGCAATAGAAGCGGACTAGCTCAGGATTGTCGTCGCCAGACCAGTAGCGGTCGCGCGTGGTCGATCGTAGGTAGCGCTCGATCGCTTCCGCCGGACCAGCCTTTGATATCGTCGCGCTCCATGCGGCAAGCCGCTTGAAGATCATCGCGTCGCGGCTCGCCCAGCTCTCGGCGACACGCGCTGCCAGGACCCGATCCCGCTCGGCCAGCCGACGCCACAGACCGGTCATCAGCCGAATCAGCGGTCCGAAGTGATTGTTGTACTGATCGGGGGGATTGCGTCGCCAGCCGCGACGGTGACGATCGTCGGGCTCGGCAAGACCATCGTCTGGCTCCGGGGCATGCACCAGCGCAATGTCCCACGATGGCAGGTCGCCATTGTGCTCGAGAAGACCCGCGTCGGACGCGGTCTCAAGCGCCTCCACTAAGGCCCGGTCGAGCGCCTCAATCAGTCTCACCTCGGCTTGCGACGTCTTGGGCCAATTATCCAGCCGGCGCTGCCAATCGCGCTCATCGGCCCGGAACTCGAAATGTCCGAGGTCGTGAATATTCTGCGGCGGCCCCTGCGGTGTTTCCGGTTCTCGGAAGCTGAGCTTTCTGCTGACTGTCAGGCGCGGTTGTACGGCAGCGACCATGTCGGCGACGCGTCTCGCGCTCACCGCGCCCGAACTGCGCCGCCGTCCGAACGAATTTGCTTCGGGTCGCAGACGCGCTTCGACGAAGAGAGGCCAAAACGTGGCATAAGGCTCGGGCAACGGGTCGCTTTGGAAGCGCAAAAGGACATCGATCGACTGCACCACGCGTATCGAGGCGCGGCCTTGCAATCCCACCGCGTAGCGTGCCGCCCGCGCGGAGGTCAGCCGATCCTTGAACCATGCGCGATAGGACCAGTCATCCAGTGGTTCGTTCTCGCTCTCGAGCGCCTCCAACCACGCAGGGTCGGCGGCGTGGCCAGCCACGACCGCGGTGTTGGATATCGCGTTGTTCAGATAGCGTAGCCGGTCGCGTTCGGTCTCGGGGCTGGCCGCATGGTCGGTGGCGGTGATCTCCGCGATCTTGGTTTCGGACCATGCAAGCGGGTCGCGGACCATATCGGCCCATTCGCGCAGCGTACGATAGAGCGGCGAATAGTCGTAGTTCCGGACGGTGAAGATGAGCGGATGCAGTCCCTTGCCCCGCCACATCTCGCGCAATCCACCCGCATCGCTTTTGTCGTCGGCGACCAGCGCATAGGCGGGCTTCAGATCCGGGAAGTTGAGCCGGCCCTCCTCGGTCGCCTCGAGCATGTAGCGCATTGGAGGATCGTCGGCGGAGTAGCCGACCAGCACGAGCGTGTAGCGGCGCATCAGGTCATAGACCGTCCGCGAGGCCCAGCCGTTGCGCATATACGCTTCGCCGAAGTTCGGAGCGGTCAGGACGAGATCGGTCTGGCACAGATTGAGCATCCGATCGGCAACGCGGCCATGCAGATGAAGCGCGCCGACAAACTCCGGCGAGCCGACAGCCGGCATGCCTTGGCCGGCACTGCTTGGAAGTCGCTGGTTGGTGTGACGGTACCAGGCCCTTTCGAAGATCGTGTCGAAGTTGGTCGTGACGATCCTTGGAATGCCGTCGCCGCTGCGCGCGATATCGAGCAAGTCGCGATGGGCGGCGAATGAAGCCCCGCGCTTCGGTTTCACCAGATCCGCGATCGCGTTCCGGACTTCGTTCCTAGGCTGCTGCCAATCGGCCCCGCGATAGACCAGCCTGCGCTCGAGCAGACCGATCAGGCGATCATATTGACCCGCCGCGAGTGCCTCGACCTCTGCCTCGGTAGCGAGGCTGTCCGGCTTCCCGGGGATGGCTTGGCCCAGGCGCTCATAGGCGAGTTCCGCCAGACGCCCGAACAATGGTAGCCCCGCGGCCACGGACACGCCGGCGCCGATCACGAACATCAAATTGCCGTTGCGCTGCTCACTGAGAAGCGACTGCGGAATATCGGGGCCGTCCGGGACGAACAACATGGGGACATCTATGCAGTACTTCGCCCTAAGCGATCCAGTGTATCTACTATCTTCGTGCGCATCCGGGAGGGGAAGATTTTCCCCAGAGCGCGAGCCCTCGGTCTCGCCCTATCCGATTTGCAGGGGCAGAACCCGCAACGTCTCCAAGAATTCATCTTTCGGGAAATTTCGCGGGTCCAGCTAGCGATCGCTATGAGGGCCCATTGCCGATTGTCCGCATTGACCGGCGCGATCGGCAGCTTCCATAAATAACGGACGTTTACCGCACATGAAGTGAACGACGGGCTTTGGGTCGACCGCCGCCGTTCGTTCGTGGGACAAACCCGTCGTTCCAATGCCACAAGTTGAAAGTCAGCTCTTGTCAGATCTAGACAATCAGCCAGGCTTCGGCGCTTTCAGAGAACTGTCACTCATTCATATCGCTGAGCGCGACCAATCTATTTCAGTTCAGGCATTTTGAATGAGCAATTTGTCCCAGGCATGGTAGAAACACCCGTAGTTGGCCGGGCAGGCTGCATATTCGGATTCGCCGCAAGCTATCACGTCAGTGGTTAGGCAAGACGTGGATCCCTGATGCAGCGAGACTGTCACTGCTCTGGAGTTCGACTGCGCGACCGATGCGCAAAAGAAACAATCAGGCAAACGGCTCCGATTCCGATAGCAAAACGAGGCGTTCCATAATATAGTTGGAATGTCGAAAGTTCACGACGCGTGGCCGTTGCGTATCCTTGGGGAGGGGATTGCATGCGAATTTCACGATCCGTCCGACACTCGACCGCCTCTTGCGTGGCGTTCGCAATGCTTGCGACGTTGGTACCCACCGCAGCCATGGCTGACGATCCGGCCACAGGCGTCATTGCCGGCCTCGGCATCGCTGCCGCAAGCGGCAAGACGACGGCAAGTACTGGATCCGGAGCCATCGAGGCCGGGATCCTTGGTAGCGATGCTGTCCTCCAGACAGGAGGAATCATTGCCGGCATCACGAATAAGGCCGCTGGCAACCGAACTGTTCTGGTTCTTGCGCAGGACGAGAGCGTCAACCTCAACCAGCCCGATGTCGTGCTCGAACGTTTGGCGGCGGTCACGGCTCTGTTTTCCGTCAGATGTAAGTCCGGGCCAAACGGGCCTGCCATCGCTGCGCCCGACGCTCCTGCCGCACCATCGCTGGGACCTGTCCTGCCGAAAGACGTGATCGCCGCCACCGCCGTCGATACCAGCATTAGCCCGATCACGCTCAGCGTCGCCGACCGCATGCTGATCGACGCGGTCCTGATCAACGGAAACGCGACACCGCTCATCCCAGAATCAGGCTGGTCAAAGCCGGCGGCCTTCGTGGCAGCACCCACAGGAACGGCTGTCGCCGCCTTCGCCGCTCCCGCCGACGTCACGATGGCGAAGCTGTCGGGCAGCGAGGTCTATCGTCAGTATAAGGCGCTCCTGGCACTGGAGACGTCGTTCCGCAGCTGTGACACGACCGAGGCCAAGACGGCGCTGACCACCGCCGACGCTCTGGTGACAAGCCTTAACGCTCCCGGCGACAAGGGCGCCCCCAGCGCTCTCATCAATGCCGTGCAGCTGGAGACCGTTCGGGGCGCGAGCACGCTGGTGCTCCGGGTGGCGGTCGAACAGGCCGGAGGCACGCTGCTCACGCGGACCGGCGTTATCTACACGCTGGGCTTTCCGGGCGCAGCCGTCATCAGCTCCGGCCTGCTCACCTCGTTCAGGCTCAGCGACCCGACAACCGGCAAGGTCGTTGCCCTTGGCCTCGTGCGCTGCTTCCTGCCGCCATCGCGTCTCAGCAAGGTTCGCGACGCGGTCGACAATGCCGCCAGCGCACCGATGTCCTGCTCGTATCAGGCGCGGGTAGCCTAGTCCGCATGATTGAGGCGCTGCTCGTCGTCGCCGTCATGATCGTCGCGGCAACGACATTCTCGATCCGCTGCAATTCTAGGGTACGAGAGGGCGGGCCCAACCGTCTCGCCAACACCCGATCGCTGGCTGTCCGGATTGGCCCGTTTCGAACCGTTAACAAGGAGCACGAGCATGAAGGAAGTCGTCGTCGTCTTCTCGGATGAAGCTGCCCCCGCTGCGCTCGCGCCGGAGGCCGGTGAACCTTTGCTCACCGACGTGCTCAACGCCTTCAATGTCGCGCTTGAGCCCGTGCTTCAGGACGTCGGCGCCCCCGATCTGATCGAGCGTCCACGGACCGAGGCCGAGCAGGCGCTTTCCCGCTATTTCCGAACGGAGATCGACGATGGCAACGCGGACGCGCTGGCCGCTCGGCTGCAGGCGCTGCCTCAAGTCGAAAGCGCCTACGTAAAGCCGGAAGTGGAAAATCCGATCGCCCCTTTTGACCTGGCGGCGAAAGTTGCCGCACCAATGGCGCCCGCCGGCATCATCCCGGATTTCGTCCCGCAGCAGGGCTATCTTGGCGTAGCGCCGGGCGGCATCGATGCGAACGCTGCCTGGTCCCAGCCGGGCGGTGATGGCGCGGGCGTTGCGATCGTCGATGTGGAAGGCGGCTGGTGCTTCACCCATATCGATCTTCCTACCGTCGGGAACGGAGGATGCAGGGCCGGCACGCCCTATCCACAGCTGTCATGGCGCAATCATGGGACCGCCGTGCTCGGTGAAATCGTCGGCGCGACAAACTCTTTCGGCGTTACGGGCATAGCCCCGGCCGCGCCGTTCGCCGGCGTCTCCCATAATGGTCTCGGTTCCGCGAAAGCGATCCAGACCGCTGCATCACTGCTGGCCGCTGGCGACATCATCCTTCTCGAGATGCATCGACCGGGTCCGCGCTTCAACTATGCGTCGCGAGCCGACCAGCGCGGCTTTATCGCTGTCGAGTGGTGGCCGGACGATTTTCTCGCGATCCAGTTGGCAGCCGAAAAGGGCATAATTGTCGTGGAGGCGGCTGGGAACGGCGCGGAAGACCTCGATGACATCTTCTACGATGCGGCCGGCTCCGGATTTCCTGCAACATGGAAAAATCCGTTCCGAGGTGCGGCTGATTCAGGCGCGATCATTGTCGGTGCAGGTGCCCCCCCAAGCGGGACGTTCGGACCTGATCGGTCGCGGCTGGACTTCTCCAACTTCGGCTCGAGAGTGGATTGTCAGGGTTGGGGACGCGAAGTTGTAAGTACGGGCTATGGTGACCTCTATGCCGGCACCGGCGAGGACGAATGGTTCACGAGTACCTTCAGCGGCACTTCGAGCGCATCGCCGATCGTAACCGGCGTGGTTGCCTGCCTCCAGGGTGTCGCGCGCGCGCGCGGCCGGCCGTTAACCCCCAATGCTGTGCGTGCTCACCTAAGGACGACGGGATCGCCCCAGACTGCTTCGGCTCTGGCACCGTTCACTCAGAATATCGGAACCCGCCCGGACCTCGCCGCCTTGCTCCCACTGGTCTGAAAAAGGCCGCCTATGAGACCGCGTAAGCGTGATGGTCACCAGCGGCGCGAGCATATCAATAATTGCCAGCTTTAGGAATCGTGTCGCTGCCGCTGAATGACCGAATTAAGACGTTTAGCCGACCGACCGGTTTACATAGCCCGAATGGCGGGATTCGGCAAAAGATGGTGTATCGCGGCGGCTGCACTTCGACAGCAGATGAGATTGCAGCCCCTTCACGTACGATGCTTGGATCGGGGTCGACCTGACCTCGTGCATCGAGGGAAGGAGTGTGAGCGATGGCGCATTTTGTAGGTCTGGACGTCTCGGTTAAGGAGACGTCGGTCTGCGTGGTGGACGATGCCGGCAAGGTCGTGTGCGAGCGCAAGGTGCCGACCGAGCCCGATGACATTGCCGTGCTGCTGACCTCGGTCGGCGGCGATTACATGCGGGTCGGGATCGAGGCCGGGCCGCTGTCGCAGTGGTTGGTGAACGGTCTGAGCGAGGCGGGCCTCCCGGTGATCTGCGTCGAGACACGGCACATGAAGGCGCTGTTGCAGGCGCAGCAGATCAACAAGTCGGACCGCAACGACGCGCGCGGGATCGCCCAGATGATGCGGGTCGGCCTGTTCAAACCGGTGCACGTGAAGACGCTGGCCGCGCAGGAACAGCGCATGCTGCTGACCAGCCGCAAGCTCGTCCAGCGCAAGCTGATCGACATCGAGTCCGACATGCGCGGCACGTTGCGCAACTTCGGGCTCAAGGTGGGTGTCGTCAGCACGATCAGGTACGAGGCTCGTATCCGTCACCTGGTCGAGGGCTTCCCGCGGCTGGCGGCGATCGTCGAGCCGCTGTTGACGGTGCGACGGGTAATGCGCCAGCAGCTGGCCACGCTCCACAAGATGCTGCTCGACACGGTCCGGCACGATCCGGTGTGCCGGCGGTTGATGACCGCACCCGGCGTCGGCCCGGTGGTTGCGCTCACCTATCGGGCCTCGATCGATCAACCCCAGCGCTTCGTCCATTCCAGAGCGGTCGGCGCGCATGTCGGGTTGACGCCGCGGCGGCACCAGTCGGGCGAAATCGACTATGACGGCGGTATCTCCAAGTCGGGCGACACCATGTTGCGAACGATGCTGTACGAAGCGGCGCAGATCCTGATGACCCAGAGCCGGCATTGGTCGTGGCTCAAGGCCTGGGGGATGAAGGTCGCGCAGCGCCGGGGTATGCGGCGCGCCATCGTCGCGGTCGCACGTCGCCTGGCCGTCGTCCTGCACCGCATGTGGACGGATGGCACCGACTTCCGTTGGGGCAGTGAACCCACCACCGCGGTCGCGGCCGCCTGATACGATTTCAGACAGGAGTTTTTACGGTTCTGCCTCGGCAGAAAGAGGTCCCCACGGGGACGAAGGTGGCGTGAGTTCGTAACGTCGGCAGCCCCATCGAGAGGGCGTCCAAAAGATTGATCCACGTCGCTTTCTCTTACCCCATCATGGGGCGGTTGCGTGCCGACCCCGGAGAGAAGCACGAACCCCGTGCGGCAACCTCGAGCCCAGCAGAAACCCAGTATTTCACTTAGTCCCCTGCCCATCCGTCACGACCGGCGCACTCGCGGCGGCGGAGAGGGGCGTCTGCCTGTTGACTTAAGCCGCGATAGAGAAGCCGACGTTGACATTAACGAAGCCGAATGTCCCGAGCTGGTCGACTGCTACCGGACCAACGCTGGCGTCGGACTGCGCCTGGGGGTCAGGCTCGGCGCCCGCTCCCCTCAGCTTTCGGTCTCTTCGGCCTTGTCCCCGTCAACTTCTTCCTGGTGGGCGAACGGGCCCGAGGCGAAATATGCCTCCTCGTCCACGACGGGGTAGGAGATCATCAGCTCCCCCTCATCGCCGGCGAGCGGAATGCGCTGGAAGGCCCATTCCACCGCGTCCCGGTAGCGCTTCACGCCGAGATTGTCCGCAAACACGTTAGGAAGCACGGCCTGCGCCTCCGCCAGCGAGGAATAGAGGGTCACTAGATTGAACTCGGGCTGCTCGTCGCCGTTGAATTTGGCGCCGGAGTGGTACTCGCCGCTGCCCATCACGATCCGCAGGAAGTGGGCGTCGGTGATCTGACAGCCGTCGAAATTCAGACCGACCCCGGCGCTCTGGTTGACCACGACCAGCGGAATCATCCGAAGGGCGCTGGATCCACCGAGCAGATCGCACGCAAGCGTCTGCTCGCCCTCGAGCCAAGTCGCCTTGCGCGAAGCTTGCTCGGCCGCCTTTTCCAGCTTGCGTACGTAGTTGAAGCATTCGCTCGGCTCGGCAGGGGCCAGCAGGCACTTGATCTCGCAGACCAGTACTGTCTCCCCGATCCGCACCAGGAGATCGATCTCCTCCTTAGCGCGGCCCCGGGGTAGATGGGAGGTGGCCCGCTCGCCGGGCGCGAGGACGTCGTTCCCCGCCAGCGCGCGGGCGACGTCCTCGCGGACGCGCGCCTCGTGGACGAGCCCGTTGGGAGTCTTCGTCAGGTCGTCGCCGCTCTTTGACTGGAGCCAGCGCTCGGTCCTCCTGATCGCGGAGCCCCAAGTAAGGGGGCCGGCCACCACCAGCACGGTCTCGCCATCGGGCATGCGAACAAGAGGACGGTGCCACAGACCGATCCTGAAAAGCTCAGACAGGCCTGCGGCCGGATCCGAGGTGAGGGAGTCGATGCAGGATGTCGCAAGCCCGATCCCGATCCTCAGGCAGCTGGCGATGGCCTTTGCGACCATCGCGATTGGGAGCCGACACGCCAGGCGCTCCATCTCGACCCAGTCGGGATCGGACGGATCGTAGCTTGTCGGAAGCGCCGCCTCGACGAGATCATGCAGCACGATGACCACCCGCGAGAGGAGCGAGCACGTGACGCCGGGGCCTCCGACGTCCTGATCGGCGAAGGTGATCGTGTAGGTGTCGTCGAGGGCATCAAGCGCCATCCGGTGGGCGAGCGACTGCGCCTCCGAAGGCTCGGCCAAGGTTGGCGTTGGCGGCGTTGTATCGAAGTCTATCGCGACAACGGTCAGTTGCAGCGGCTGATCCACTGGCACACCCGGTATCATCCGCTCGATCTGCCTGTTCAGCATCGCCCCCTGGATGTGCAGCGTCTGGTCCCGAAGGCTCCAGATCCGCCAGCCGGCTTTCCAGTCCTCGTTCTCCGGCATCATGACGCATCCGCCTTCGGGCAGCCGCGCGAACCTCCATGGCGACCAGAGCGCCTCCTGCCACACAATGCGGAAGGCGTGCTCGAGCGAGAGTATCGCTCCGGCGCGCTGCGCGACGTCCCCGAGGTTCTCGTCGGCAGCTCTCGTCCCAGCCGGCGGCGCCAACGCCAGCGCGAACCAGTGGGGCAGGGAATCGATCAGCGCCGTGTGAATGTCGTCGCCGGTTGCAGGCGAAATACCCTCAGCGGGCTCGATCAACATCTGGTTGGCCGCGCCGAGATCGATCGGCCGCCCCTCGAGCCTTGCCGCCTCCAGCGCATCGTGCAGCGCCGAACGCGACTTCTCGTGGAGAATGAGGAAGCCTCGGTTCGCGTTGGCGATGGCCAGGATCAGAACCTGGCTGGGCGTGAAGCCAGCGAAGAGATCGGCGGTGTAGTCCGTGCGGAGAACGGCGTTTTGAAGTCCGACCAGCATCGCTACCCGCACGAGGCAGACGTCACGATCTTCCAGCCTGTCTTTACCTTCGTTGTCCACCACCTGACGCCACCCTTCCGGGTCGAAGGCGCTGTTAGTCGGATGGATAAGCGCCGGCGTCGCTTTCCCGGTCAGATGGCGGAACAGAATCGAATCGATTTCGGCGGTACGCAGCATTGTGGTTGTCGGTGCTCCGGTAGATTTTTGATGGGAGAGAACGGTCGATCGCCGTCAGCTATCCGATGGGGACGGTGCATCTCGCGAAGTGCCAAGCCACCATTCCCGCGCCCACGCCAGCCGAAGGCACGCTGATCGCTACGAGCAGGGACAGGTGGACAAGCGCCTTCATCGTCTCCGTAGCGTACCACAGGTTCGCTCCCTCAGCACCCGTGGCGCCGAGGACGACGTTGTTGACTTACCACTCCTCCTCTCTCTCCACAGCTCCAGGAACCGGTGGAGATATGTCGGATGGCCATTGCGTACCGCTGTTGGCGATAATCGTCCGTGCGGCGTCTGCAAGGTGTCGTGCCTCAAACACTGTCGTCCCCGGTCCGGCAACGAGCGCCGGCAAGTCGCTCCTGTGCGGCCCCATCCCGTCGCGCGCGACAAGCCACGCCGCCTTCGCGAAAAGCTAGACACTAGCGAGAGCGGCGTAGTTCACCTCGACGATCTTCGAGACGGGCCTTGCGCGGAAGGTGTTGTCCTCCCGATAAAGCGATGCATTGAACTCCAGTTCCCATGCCGTGCCGCTCATGACTTCCTTGAGCAGTTCGGCATTCCGTTCCGGCGCGATCTTAAAGGGCGAGGCGCAGACATTCGCGTCGAAGCCGGCCATCTGCGCTCGCGTGGGGGTCACTCCGGCGGGACCGGGCATTTTGTTGTTGTCGTCCATTCGTAGAGGATAACCCACCACCATCGGTCCTCGCGATATTTACTTCGCCTTCGGCACGCTGGTCGCGATGGTCGGATCCGCATAAACAGATCCGGTCGGCAGCTTCCGTCAGGACCGGACGTTCACCAAATCCAAAGCGAACGACCAATTCTGGTCGAGAGCCGCCGCCAGCCTCGCGGCGGCGGTGACCCATCTGTGGACGCCCCTTCGGTTGCAAGCGGTTTTTGAAGGTCTGACGCAGGTCGTCCAGCCAAGATTCCAGAACCTCGAGCGGCTTGGTTACGGGCGCGCAATGAGCGTGAGCACGTTATCTCAAACCGGCGCAGCCGATCATAGCGATCTTTTGGAGGAAACTCGCTCAGCCGTGATGGTTTGCCGGGCAAAAGACCGAAATGGATGCGTAGCGTAAGAGATCGTCGTTGGAGCTTCCTGAAGTAAGCGCCAGTTCGCCGATCAGATTGGCCGGATTCGCCGTTACGACATTCCTTCCAGATCAGCTGGTCCGAGGAATGCCACAGTAAAGCGAATATGATTGGACGCCTTTCCGGACCGGCCATATCATCGGAGCGAGGCGAAGCTAATGGTATAGCTTGCCCGCCATATCGCCGAGAGCGAAGCGGAAAGGACCGTAGGGAGTGCTCGGCGATATGGCCGGGCAAGCTATGCGCTCCGAACGCAATGTCCGGATTTGTCCGGTTTCCCCTGTTCGAGAGAGAACCTGGCTACTTGCTGCGGCAAATTAATCAGCCTTATGGTCGCGTTGTTTCCGAGACCGGATATGTCCGGATAACGCCGAATTGCTCCCTCAAATCTCGCGATCCGTCCGCTCGTAATAAGTGGCTCGTGCCGCTCCCCTTCGTATCAGGAAACCAGCTTCTTCCAGAAGGGAGAGGTCTCTGCGCGCCTGACGTTCGGACACGTTCCCTTCCAGAGACTGTGTGTAGGCCAGGGGGTGAACCTGATCTCCGGCATTCAATCCCCGCAACAGTTCCAGCTGGCGCAAGTTCAGACCGAGCGCGGCGTCGCTACTTTCGCGCGCTGCAAACAAGGTAAGCGTGACGCCGCTGGGCTTGTCGGTCCAGCGCGGCGAGGGGGCTCCCAGCTCCTTGCTCGCAGCGATGATCTTCTGGGTGCCTCGGCCGATCTTTTCCATCAGCCTGCGCAGATAAAGGACATGTGATATGTCCGGATTTGTCGGGATGGACGGGTGCACGCCTTTCAGGTCGCTCGGCTGCAGCCCGCTCGGCAAACGCCCCGAGTTCCAGATCTCGATGCGACCAGGGTAGATCGAGACCGTGACGCCGCCTGAGAAGGAAGCATAATCCCTATGCGCCACGGCATTCACCAAGCCTTCGCGCAGTGCCTCCAAAGCATATTGCGGGCGCTCCTCGCGGCGGACCTGCCCGGTGGGGAAAAAATGCTGGACCGGAACCTGAGTCGACACCGCGGCAAACGCTGTTTCGAAACTGCGGACCAATGGTCCGTCGAACCACTGGTCATTGAGGAAAGTGTCTCCGCTCTTCTCCGTTTCAAAACGAATGACCCGGATGCGACATTGGGGCTGACGACGCGCAGGAAGCTTTGAAAAGACGACGTCGGCGGCATTGGTGAAGCCGGTCGCGGTCAACATTGCCAGCGTGCCCAGAACACCGCGTGCATCATGGTCGGTGCCGAAGACGTATCTCCCCCAGGTCTGCGCTTCCCGAACCGTCGATTCTATCTCGTCGCCGTCCAGGTCTTCGAGCTCCAGCGCCGGCGACGTCCTTCGCTCCCAACGCTCGGTCTGCGCCGCCTCGTTCTGCACGAGAGAGCGCAACGTGCGAGCGTCTGCTGCCCGCGTTACGGCGCGCTGCCGGACGTACACGGCACCGGCATGAACGTAGGGACGATCCTTACCCTCTGGGACTTCGATGATGACAACAGGTGCGCCGGCGATGAGCTCGACGCTCATCGTGAACAAAGCCTTGGGCGAAATGGCCTTTTGCAGCCGCGATTCGAGCCAGGTTCGATCGCCTTCCGCATCCGCCAGTCCGGTGGGAATTCCGTCATCGCTGACGCCGCAAAAGATCGTGCCGCCCTGCGTATTGAGAAAAGCACAGACTGTCCGAGCGATCGTGTCGACCGCGCGCGCATCCGATTTGAATTCGGTATGCTGGCCCTCGCCGGCCCTGATCTGCTTTGCGATGAAACTACTTACCACCGGATTTTGCCTCGACGCTCGCCTTCACTGTGTCCGGGTCGCCCAGATGATCGCGAAGAAACTCTTCGATCTCCGCATAGCGGTGAAACTGTGCGCTCGCGAACAGCAATGCATCCTCGGCGGAATGGACTTTCTGGACCCAATTGCCCTGGCGTTCCTGGAAGGCCTTATCCTGCAGCGTCGCTGCTTCATACATGTCGATAACCCGCAAATCGTCGAGCGCACCGGCGCCCGTGAAGGCGATCTTCGCCCGGGCATCGCTTGTCTTGAAACCCGAGCCTCGCATCAGAAGGCGCGCAAACACCACAAACTCATGGGCGAGAAACCATCGCGGCTTGTTGATCTCGATCGCGCGGCGCATTTCTTGGTGCGTAATCGACAACTGACCCGGGATCACGCCCGAACCGTAATGGGGCATGATCAGTCCGACGAACAAATCACATTTTTCGACTGCCTTCAGACTGCTTTCGAATGCGTGTTCCGTCGAATTAACCGCGATCGTTCCCTTATGCGACATCACGACATCATAGCCGAATTTGTCGAGCAGCGCGTATAGCTGGTCGAGAAGATCCTCGATGCCGTAAACGGTCGAGGACACCATCACGGGCAATTTCTTCTTTTTTGTAGGCTGCCGCGCCATTTGATCCTCCCGCAGGGGCTTTAAGGCCGAGAAGGCTGGTAAAATCCAGTCTGTTCTTCGCAAGTGGGCTACATGTCAGTGCGGATCGTGCCTCCTGACCGACAGGCCTACGACGGCAAGACCCACAAACAGCCGTTCAGGTGCATCTTGCCGTCGTCCGGAAGTGGACGCTTGTTCATCTCGGTGCGCGAGCGCAGCAGTGTCTATTGTAAGGCAGAGGTAATGCAACGTGGATGAAGCGGACTTCGACGCATGGGCTGATGGGATCGGGCATCATCCCCGGCGAGCCAGTCGAGGGCATCAAGGTCAAGACGAGCGATTTCCGATGACGGGAACCTCGCACGCCAAGAACGACCTAGCGGATACGGTCGCCATGAGGCATCTTGGCAGCCTTGGCGGAGGGTGGATGTCTCGTCCGGTCTCCGTCAATCTAACAGGCGGGATCCAGGATGTTCAGCAGCGGCCTTTTCGACACATACGACCCAGAGGACCTGCCGATCGATCAAGACATCGCCCTGATGGATGAGAAGTATCTCCTTGAGTGGGAGCAGGCTTGGCTAATCAACGATGCCTTGGACGAAGAGAGCGGTGGCGCCAGCCCCTCAGCCCGTCCCTACGAGGTAGGATATATCATGCCGGCGTCGGTCATACGTCAGCTGACGCACGGGTTGGAAATCTCCTGGTATCCGAACACCCACGAACGCTTCCACGAATTGAAGATCGTCCTTCCGCTGACCGAGATCGTGCAGTGCGTCGAAGTCCACAAATACGACGGCAAGCCAACCGTCTTCGTCAAAGGCGACTGGCTCGAGATGGTGCACCTGCGCAGCAACTCCCTGTTCGCGATGATCGACGTGGTCGCGATGGGTGACGAACTCCAGAACGGCAGGCTCGAGACGGGCAAGCTCATCGCACTGCGTGACAGGCTCGATACGTTGGCGGCCGCACATCCCGACATCTCATTCATCTCGTTCGCGGACAGCCTACTGCTTAAAACGAACTGGACGGTTGGGATGTTCGACAAGGGCGCCTACAATTATGCCCCTGAAAAGCTGATCGAGCTGTTTGCCGAAGTCCGGGAGGTCTTCAGGGACACTCTCGGTCTAGAGGTCTATGCGGTGTTCGCATCGGGATCGAACGAATACTACGACGATGCCCTGCTCCACATCTCCCCAAGTCACAACCACATCTGCCTCAACAGCCTAGGCCTACCCTTCGCGCAGATCATGCTCATCGATGAGGCCGCGAGGAAGGCGATCAGGAACGGGGATCACGATCCTCACGACCTCTACATGGACGGGGATTTCTTCCGCTCCCTGAGCATCGAGGACTACCAAACGAAGCGGACGATCCAAAGGGCGCCATACAAGCCCAAGCTGAGTGGATCGGAAGGGGAATATTTCTACAGCGACTATGCGGAGTTGGTATCACTTTTTTCCGCGCCGAAGTGACCATGACCTGCCGCAACCGGAGAGGATTGGATGGCGAGTTCAAATGTATCGATTCCCCAAGTAGCGGACGGCGAGACACTTGAAGCCATCAACGCGTTTGTCTTGCGCCTGCACGGCTGGGTGCTCGTCTATGGGAACATCGAGGACAAGAGCATGGGGCTCCGTGTCGGCGGCTACCGCCGGGATGGTCAGCAGCCCCTGGTTCGTGATCACGATCCGGACCGGCCCGGCGAGGATTTCGAGCGCACCCACTACAACTCGATGACCTTCGAGTTCGAGCGCGAGGACGAGGCGCGCGAATTTCACGAGCGGTTCGGCTGATGTGCATCGAGCGGCTGCAGCGGATCGTGGAGAAAGCGGTCCCGATCCTATTTGACCAGATCGAAGGCGGCCGCGTGCCGGTCCAGAGCGAGGCCTCCCTCCAACTCCACCTCGGCCGCATCATCATGACTGTCGCCGACCTGGAGATGGTCCATCCGCGCGAGACGTTCTCGATCGAACTGGAGAAGCCGCTCGGCGGGTCCGGGCGCGGGAGGATCGATATCTGGTTTCGGCTCACGACTGACGACGATCGGGAGTGGCGGTGCGCGATGGAACTAAAGTTCTTCAAAAAGGCGAGCCAGGCCGAACCAGTCAACCGGCACAAAGCGATGTTGGACATCGCCCGCCTCGAGAAATGCGGCGACGTCGCCGACATCGGGTTCATGCTCGTCGCGACCAACCACCCGCACTATATCGACTGGGAAAACTACTCGCCCGACACCGCCGATTTCGACTTCCGACACGGGCGCAGATACGCCGGTGGGACCGTGATGACCTACCGAACCCCGGGATCCAAGCTGGCGTCCATCACGCTCAGGAATGACTATGATTTCGCCTGGACCGAAGCCACGCGGCAGCTCCGCTACCTGCTGCTGAGGGTGCCGACAAACGTAAGCTGACCGCGACCGGTCGCAGATGCGACCGTCATCAATACTTCTCGTAGCTGGGATTGTAGGTCTGGCTGGCGAATTCGCCGAGGACCGACCGCGCCGCCCGCAACGCCCGCAATGCCGGCTGCGTCGCGACGGCCGAAAGGTCGTCGTCCTTGGACAAGGTTGCAATGATCCTCAGCAGTGTCGCCATCGCTTCCCGCACGAGGTCTAGCGTGTTGTCCTCGGCCCAGAAGTCGCCGAACTCACGCTTGCGCTGCTCGCCCTCCCATCGGGGGTTGCGCATGTAGGCCAATGCACCGCCGATCCTCATCGGAACGCCGTGCGCGATGTTGTGCCGGATCGTGAATCCCGACCTCGCGGCGGCGCACCAGAGCTGCAGAAGCTGCCTCTCGCCATCGGCCTGCGCCGCAGCGGCGCTCTCCAGCATTGTGATGAGGTCGGTGATCATCCGCGCGTCCGTGTCGGGCTTCGTTCCCTTCGGGTCGATGCCGCGGATTCGCCACAGCGCACGTTCCAGATGATACTCGATGCCGCCCGCAAACGAGATGATGGCAGCGATCTTTACGCCCACCGCCGGCGTGAGGCCGAGTGCCGACTGAAGTGCGTCGGCCCGTCCGAAAGCGGTTAGTGCCTCCTGGCTCATTTCATGACTTCCCCACGGGACGTAACGGTGGCGACTTTCCGTCGATCTCGGCATCTTCACGTAACGCCCGGTCTCCATTCAAACCAGGTCCTTTACGTGAACAGCAGGAAGACCTATCTTTCCAACATGTCGACCATCACCACCCGCCGAGACCAGCGCGACACCGCCGCGGCGGCCCGTCGTGTCGGAGGCTATCAGGAACTCGTGCGTCTCGCGAACGAGCGGCGCCATTCCGAGGGCAGCACGGTCACGCGTGACGCGACGACGGGCCGCTGGGGCGTTCGTCCCGACCGCAAAGCGGACTGATAGCCCAAGTTGAACTTCACGCTCGCCCTTCTCGCAGGGCTCGTGCTGCTTCTGCCGGGTATCACGGCCCTGGTCAGCTGGAACTTCCAGAACGTCCACCACGGAGCGAAGCGGCCTGAGCTGCAGCTGACGTCGGTGACGGCCCTATTCGTCGCCCTCGGCATCGCGCTGGTCATGCACATCCTGGGATATGGGCTGGTGAGCCTGGGCTGGGCCGCCGCCGCCCAACTCGGCGACAGCCTCGGGCATTCCCTCGGGCCACTCATCCAAAATCCTTACGACATGGCGGTCGGCCTGGCGCTGGGCGCTTCGAAACCTTCGACAACGTCGATCTTCGCCTTCGCCATGTCCGTCCTTTTCGAGTGCCTGCTGGCTTGGCAGCTGGTGACATCGCAGGGTCTGGACATCGTCTTCGACGAATTCGACGTCCGCTCGCAGGGCTGGGTGTTCCAGCACGTCGTGCGACCGCTTCGCCACGGCTATAAGCCGATCGCCTACATCCTCACCAACACGCTGCACGGCGAATACGGCATCGGCTACCAGGGTGTCGTCGCCGACATCCGCCAGGGAGACAACGGCGAGCTTAAGTCGATCAGTCTCGCGGACCCGGAACGCTTCGTCTACCAGGTGGTGCACACCAAGGCCGATGAGCCCGACCTGATCCCGCACATCGAGACGCACGACCGCGACTGGGTCGGCGGCGTCGTCGTGCTGGAGAGCGCCGTCATCCTCAACATCGTGATCCAGAACATCCCCGAGATCGTGATCGATGAAGTCGAGCACGAAGCAAACGAGGATGAGGAATCTCCCGCTTCGGCCACCGGTGGCCAGGATGACGGCGCATGAGCACGGCGATAGACCTCGCGTTCCTCGTCCTCACGCTCTTGCTGGCGTTCGGCGCCCCTTTGCTGCTGGTCGCCTGGATTCGGGCCGCTGCGAACTGGTGTTGGCTTCTCGCGATCCGGGGACGCCTCGTCGGCGCCGTCTCGTTTGTCGTCCTGCTGGCCGTCACGGGACTTCTCCGCGTCATCTTCGGGCTGCACTTCATGTCGCCGCTTGCGGTCCTAGCTGGCATCTACGTCACTCCCCTGGCAGCCATCCCCCTGGCAAACCTGATCGCGCGGAGACTCGCCCCGGCAACCGGGGGGCCGAAGCAGAAAGCCCGCGATTTCATCTTCCGAGAACGTCGACGCGAACAGAGCGACGCCTATTCAGCGCCATCGGCGGAGATCTGAGGATCGGCCCGCAAGGGAAGTTTGTTCTCTCTTCGTTCGCGCCATAAAATGCCCTTCTCCGAGTCGAAACGAGAAGGTCGAATGTCGAAGCGGCACGCATTCGCCAGCACCGCAGCCGAGGTCGCCAGCCACTTCGGCGTTGAACCGGTCCCGAGCATCGAGATGCCTGTCGAGACGGTCGAGGGGCTCCCGGGCCCCGTCGTCTTCGAGAGCGGCGGGAAGCGCCATCTTCGCACGATGATCTGGGGCTTCCCACGGTTCACTCGCGCCATGCACACGCGCAGCGAGGAGCCTAGAGATTGCACATGGCGAAAGACTAGCGCGGCACGGTGACGCTGCAACAGCGATCTCGATGGGCGCGGCCGATCAGACTGGACCGGACTCGTCGTCGGGCGCGGCCTCGTCGTGAATCTCGACCACCGCGACGCGGCTATAATTTCTGGCAGAGGTCGACCTGGTCGCGCCCTCCTGACTGTGCGCTTCGGCCGCCAGAAGTCGGGGGTCGGCTAGGGGCAAGCCGCGCAGCCGCGCCATTACGGGGTCGTGGTTCTTCGCGAGCTCGGTGAGAGCCCTGCAGACCTCGGTGTGGCGGTCGCTCACGGCCTGCGTAGCAAGCGCCAACACCCGCTCGACGAGGCCCTCGGCCCGCTTCGCGAGCGCCGCCCTGTTGTGGGCGCGGCTCGAGAGATGACCGATCGGGTGCTCCTTGTCGAAAGGCCTCAGCACCAGGGCCTCGACAAGCAGCGGGGCGCCGTCAACCGGCTCGCCCTTGCCGAAGTGCGCGACCTCCTTGTTCCTCAGCCGCATCAGCTCGCGGTGCGCGGCGCGCAGGGACTGCGGTAGCTTCGAGATGCCGAACCAAGGCCTGCGGTCGATAGGCTGGGTGTCGGTGGCGCGCGCGTAGAGGATGACGGCGTTCGTCATCAACGACCCGACGATCGTGGTGAGGTCCGCATCGTCGAGCGCCGTCTCGTCACTGCCGCTCGTGAGGCGACGTAGCAGCCGCAAGGCCAACAGCGCCTCATCGAGGTCGCGGTGGGCGGACGATACATCCATCGCCCGCCGGACCGCCCCAACCAGATCCGGATGCGAGTTCTGATCTACCAGCCAGGCGCCCAAGGCGGTCAGATCATAGACTGTGAGCGGCGTCATCGACGTCGGATGCCACGTTGCGCGTTCGCTGACGAGTGGCAACTGCGCAGACGGCGCGCGAAGCCAGTCTAGGATTGCCGCCAGCATTCAGAGGACTGGTCGCCACTCCGGTAACTGCTGATCCTGACGCAATCGGAGGCGCCGCCACTCCAGGGCGGAGAAGACATCCTCCGGGGTCGCGGCGGTCTCGATGGGGAGCGCCGCGGCCGCCTCCCGCACGAAGATCTGGCCGAGCAATGGGTCCTCGAGCCAGGCGTACTCCCACCAGGCCACGATCCGTGGGCGCGACGACGCCAGGAGGGCGGCCGACGGCAGGAGGTCGCGCTTCTGGTGCTGGTTCACGCGCCGGTCGGCGGGCCGCAGGTTCCAGAGGTCGTCGCAGGGCCACGCCGACCAGGGCAGGCAGTGGTCGACGTCGAGGCTCGCCATTGTAAGTCGCCGGCCGCTCCAGACACATTCGACAGTCCTGCCTGACGCGAACAGACGCTGCGCGGCCATGCGCCCCGCGACGGTGCTCCGCATTGGTTCCTGCCATTCGAGAGCCGCCTCCACCTGTCCAGGTTCGACCACCATCCCCATCCGTGCGGCATAGCGGCGCGTGAGCCTGGCCCACTCGGCGACAAGGACCGGCTCGATCCAGGCGCCGAAGCGCGTCATCGCGCGCCACACGCTTCCGGGGACCGTGATCGTGCCCCAGCCACGAAGCGTCGGCACGTCGAGAACCAAAGTCCCCTGTGGTCCACGCCCGCGCGCGCGTTGCGCACCGAAGACCCGCCGATCCGAGTTGGGGAAGCGCGTGAAGTTGGCGGGCATCGACGCGATCGTCGCCGCGGCCTCGCCGATCGCCCCCCTGACCATTGCCGCCCGGTCACCCGAGTTCACCGCTCCAGGCCGAAGATCCTGCGCCGATGCGCCGAGCTCGACGAGAGCCCTGAACCCCGACTTCGCGAAGCCGAGACCATCAGGTCCGCTATTCCCCGGTGCCTGGGGGAGCCCCGAACGCACCAATGGAAGATACATCCGAATCCAATTCGCCGCGACGAGGCCCAAGGGTATCTCGACGACGTCCGGATCGAGGGCGTCAACACACGGACGGGCGGTGGCTGGTGCGTATTCGGCGACACGCGCGACTGCCCTCAGAAGTCCCAGCTTGTAGGTGGAGGACTTGTCGTCCGACAGGATGATGCCGCGCAGCAGAGGCAGCGCACCCCCGCCGTCGTCGGGCACGCGCAGGACCACGGTGGTCCACGACACATCGGCCCTGCCCATCGCGTCCGCCGCGCGTTCGACGCGCAGGATCTCCAACCCATGGGAGCGGGCCAGCACTTCCATCTCCCCGAGCGGCGTTGGATGCATCGGACGCCCGGGTGGCGCAGGGCCATCCCGCAGCGTGACAACCATGAGACCGCCCGGCTTCAGAAGCGTTCCGAGCTTCCGGAAGGCCCGCTCTCTCCCGCCAAGCGCGACGTGCTGCCAGACGCCCGCTACCAGGATCGTGTCGAAGGCGAGCGTGAGCCTGTGGACCGCGTCCAGGGCCGGAAGCCGATCGTCGATCCAGCGGATGCGCTCCGACGGATGCCGCCTGACACCTTCCGCGCGCATCGCGGCGGCCGGTTCCACCGCCACCACCTCGTATCCGAGGTCTGCGAGCCACTGCACGTCGCGACCTGAGCCGGCGCCGACGTCGAGCGCCAGCCCTCCCGCGACCGGATCGCGGAGAAGGCTTTCGATGCTTGCGTAAATCCCAGTAAGCTCGGGCCGGTCGTAGCTCTCCGCCAGCTCGGCCGCCGCGCCGTCATAGGCCCCGATCGTCTCAGCTTCGTCCGCCACCTCAGGCCATACCTGCGAACCGCTCACGATGCCGTGCGACGTATTCGGGCCGCGGATGCAGCCGCGCGTCGGACGGCAGCCGAATCGGACGACCGGACGACGGGAACAGTTGTCGAAGCTCCGCCGGGACCTTGTTGTGCGAGACGAGCAGCCCGAACTTGTCGTCCAGGCTGATCAGGTGGCGGTCGAATAGCCAGTGCGCCGTCGCGGATAGCGCGATGCCGTTCTGGACCTCGTCAGGCCCGCCGTCGGCCACCGACCAGATGTGCGCGGCCTGAGCCTCGGCCTTGCCGCCGCCATTGACGATCCGCAGGCCAGTGACGGCGCAGGTGCTATCGTAGGCGTCGAGGACGAGACCGCGGAAGGCGGCGTCGCGGATCTTGCGGTTGACCAGCATCTCCTCGATCCGGCGTTCGGTCGGCGGCTGTTGGATCAGGCTCTCCGTCGCCGGGTCGAGGAACCTAGGTTCCAGCTCCAGACGGATCGCGTTCTGCTGATCCAGCGTCCTGCTGAGGCCGGAATCGACAATCGCCACGAAATCGGCGGCGCCGATCTCGCGGACCGAGCGGCCCCGCAGCGCCCGTCCGACGACCGAGACGGTGGGCAGCTCCCGGAGGAAGCGCTCCGCGAAGCGGCCATCGTTGTCGCGATACGGCACCGCGTGACCGAGTTCGAGGAAGTCGGTCACGCGTGCGTAGAAGAGGCCGGAGTCGTTCGGATCCGGATCGATCCGCTGCACGCGGGCCACCGCGACGTAGGCCTTGCGTCCGCCGTCCGATCCCGTCTCGCGGTAGACTACCCAGTCGCCGACGAAGCGCTCCGCGACCCGGAGATAGACCCGCGGGAAGTGGTATCGCTCGGCGATGAGGTCGTCGTAGCGGGACGTGCCACTGATCTCGAACACGCCCTTCATCCGACAACCTCCCAACGGCGCAGTCATCACAGTGCGACAGCTAAAACGCAAGCAACGCGATCACCTCGACCGATAATCTCGTCGAGCGACCCGCGCCTAGTCCCCAATGCATTCGGAATCCGATCCGATTCTGTTGTAATCCATTGAAAACGAAAACGTCCTCCTTGACCCGATCAGGAGCTTGCGGCCTATTCGCCGCGGGGGTGTGATTCTTGGCAAGCTCCGCATTGGCTTCTCTGCCGGACACAGTGCGTCCGCAGCTCTTCGGTCAACTCGGTCCCGACATCTTCATGGTGTTCTCGGGGGGAGGAACTGCGTGCTCTTCTATGGCGGTCTACAACACCGCTACCCGGACGGACCTCGTTTTTCAACGCAGGCCGAGGCCTCGCTGTGAACTACGGCCTCGCGCCGGAACCTGGGCTCGGGACGGCGGCCGAGGCGGCCCCGACCTCGACCGCGAAGAAGTCAGCCGGCGAAGTCCGCTCGCGGGTGGCCAAGCAGGAGCGGATGATGCGTAGCGCCGCGCCCGCGATCGGCTGGTTCATGCTGTCGGAGGCGGACCGGGCGGCCGCCAACCGGCTGCTCGCCAGCGCTTCGTCCGACGGGACGCGCGACGAGCTCGGCTTCGCCCCGATCCACTTCGCGTTCGCAGACCGCTTCTTCCCCGGGACATCGGTCCAGCACGCCCAGCTCCGATACGTGTTCTTCGTAGCATGGTCCTACCAGGAGTTGCTCTCCAGCACGGCTGGCGAGCGCTTCTCGATCGACCGGCTGTTCGAGATAGAGCGGCGATACTCGCGCCGCCTGATCAAGTCGGTCGAGACGTTGGAAGGTTCGGGCATCTCGGGATGGACGAAATACGAGGCGGATCAGCGTCCAGTCGTGCGTGCGAGCACCATCTACTGGACCGCGCTCCGTTCGTGGCGGATAGCCACCCCTGTCGCCGGCCTCGGCGAAGCCCCGACCGAAACCCAGCTAAGGGCTCTGTGGCCGCGCCTGGTGACGAGGGAGGACGGCGACGACGGCAAGTCGAGAACGGCCGACCTCTTCGAGGGACTGCCCGCCCCGCCGCCCGGCTGGCGCAACAAGACGGGCAAGCTCGAGTTCGCGCTTCTCGCGCGCGAGGCGAGATACCTGCGGCGGCTCTGGGAGGCGGCCGGAAGAGGCGGCACGCAGCCACTCCTCAGCAGGCTGATCGAGCAAGGAGTCACGACGGAATCGCTGTGGTCGGCAAAGGTCCGCAACGCCGCGACGAAGCCAGACCGCGAGGCCCTTGCGCTCGCCGAACGCGCCGCTTCAGTGGCGTGCATCGCTCGGGCCGCACACTCCGCGCTTATAGAGCAGCGGCGCAACGCGGATCGCAACGCCGAGGACCACCGCCACGCCGACGCCCTGCCCGGCCTCATCGAGGAGCACCGGGACATGGCGCTCGACCTCGATGTAGCAGCGCTCCGGACCGAGACCCGCATCGACAATGACCTCGCCGCGTTCATCGAGACCGTCATGGAATGGGTGCGCGAGCGACGCCCCCTCGACGCCATCGCCAACGCGCTGACCATAAGGGAGCGCGACCTGAAGGACGTGCGGGCCTATCTCGTGAACGAGCAGCGCCGCCGCGACTGGCAGAAGGGCATCGCGACCCCGCTCGACTACCGATGGCCGGTCGTGCGCGGGATGATCCAGTGCGTCATGGAGGCCTTGTGACGTTCGGGCGGCGCGACGACCGCGTCTCGATCTTCGGAGCGCTGCGCCCGATCACCGGCCAGACTGTGTCGCGCGCGGTCGTCACGACCTACTCGCTCGACCTGATCGCGATGCTCGGCCTCGTGCTCGCGCTCGGCGGCGATGCGGACACGGAATTCGAGGCCTCGCCCCTCGGGCTGGTTAAGGCGTTCGACAGGGTGCGCGGCAAGCTCCTCGTCCTGCACCAGCTAAGCCGCGTCGTCGCGCCCAGCGCGCACCGGTCAGTTCTGCCGCTCCTCGACACGATGGTGCGCGCCGTCGCCTCGAATGAGCGCAGGGAGAGCTGGCACCCCAAGACGGCCCTGGTGCGGTATGCCTCGGACACTGGCGTCGAGTGGCGCTTCTGGATCGGCAGCAGAAATCTGACCGGATCGACTGATCGGGACGCCGGCCTGCTGCTGGTGACGTCGAAGGCCAGAACCGCGCGGCCAGTGCCGGACATCGCGGGGCTCGCGGAGGATCTACTGTCGGACGCGCACCTCTCCGCAGCCGAACTCGCCGAGTTGAAGTCCGCGCGCTGGCTGGCCCCTCCAGGCACCAGCGTGCGCAGCATCCTGTGGCGCCGCCATGGCCAGACGCGGCGCTTCATCGACACGCCACTGCTGGCGCGCGCCGACCGGTGTTGCGCGGTCAGCCCCTTCATCGACCGAGGTGGCCTCGCCGAGGTGCTGAAGGCCGGCGCGCCCGACCTCTCGCTCCTGACAACGGAACTGGCCGGAGCCGGATGCGCACCTGTGGACGGGGTCCGGTTCCGCGTCGATGCGGCACCTGAGCCAGCCGCCCCTGTATCCGTCGAGCAGCAGCAGGACGAGGTGGTCGGGGAATTCGACGACCCTCCCTCGACCGGAATCCACGCCAAGCTCCTCGCGGTATCGAAGGGCAGCCGCACCGCACTGATGCTGGGAAGCGCGAACCTGACGGGGCGAGGCCTGACCGGCCCCAACGCGGAGGCCGTCGCGATCCTGGACATCACCGATCCCGCCCTGGCGGATTCACTCTACGGGTTCGTCAATGGCGGCATCGACCTCGCCGCTGTCGACGTGGACACAACCGAGGAGAAGGAAAAGGAGCGCGCGACGCGCGAACTCGACGACCTCATCAGCCAGTTCCTCGAAGTCGGTTTCAGCCTATCCTACAGGGAGGACGGCCTGCACCTGCTGATCGGCGGAGGGGAAGACGAGGCGCTGCAGCTAGCCCGGTTCGAGGTGTCGCCGTTTCTCGACCTGGAGGCTTGGTCCGCGATCGAACCGGGCGACCGGTCCATCCTGCTGATCGCGAACGCGCCACCGACGAGCGAGCAGACATGCCTCGTGAACTTCCGCGCCCGAAGCCTCGGCGGCCCGGAAGTGTGCCGCGCCTGGGTCCAGACCCTGGACGTCGAAGGCGTCGATCTTGAGCGGAGGGATCGGGCCCTACTCGCGCGGTATGTCGGGGCGAACAGGTTCCGCGATTGGCTTCGATCGCTTCTCGACGGGGTCGATGGCACCGGCGGGCAGCGCTGGTCTGACGCCGGCCTTCCTCCTGGACCACGGGACCCAACAGGCCATTTGGCTCAGATCTTCACGCTCGAAACGATGCTCGCCGCGTGGGCCCGCGACCACAAGGCGTTCGAGAGTCGCGTAGCGGGAATGATGTCGATGCTGGACTCCTTCGCGGACGTGTTCGCGTCGATACCCGACGACCAGGAGCGAACGGCGGCGCTCGCCGACGTGGAGGACGTGCGGCCGTTTCTGCAGGCCGTCCATGACGCGATCGGCACAAGCTCGTGACGACGCTCGCGAAATTCCAGAAGAGGACCGTCCAGGTCGCACTCGATCGCCTCGAGGCGGATGGACCGCGACGCTTCCTTGTCGCGGACGAGGTCGGCCTGGGCAAGACGGTCATCGCCCGCTCCGTCGCCGAAGGGCTTCGCAAGAACCGCCGCCGGCTGAACGTCATGTATCTCTGCCCCAGCCTGGAGATCGTGGGGCAGAACCGCCTGAAGTTCGTGTCGCTTACCGAGATCGACGAGAAGGATTACAAGACGGGAGAGGACCGGCTCGTGCTCGTGCCCGGGGCGCTGCCCGATGAAGGCAAGGGCTATCGCATATTCACCTTCACGCCCGAGACCAGCCTACCTGGATGGAAGCCTGGCCCTCGGACGGGCCGCAAGGCTGAGCGTGCCGTAATCCGCCGGGTGCTTGACAGATTCGACCTCCTGAGACCGATCGTCATGCGGCTCGACCGCGAAAGGGGACCAAAGGCAAGACCACTACTCGACGAGCGGGCGGCAAGCCTCGATGGATATACCCAGATCGGCATCGAACGCGCGCTCCGCGACATCTTCGACTGTCAGACCGGGAACCTCGAGAAGGCCATCATCGCCTGGCTCGAACCAAAGAACGTCGATCTCGCGGAATTTATCGCCCGCTTCCGATCCGCGCTCGCCTTGGCCGCCCTGCGCTCGAAGGCAGTCCGTCCCGACCTTGTCATCCTGGACGAGTTCCATCGCTACGCCGACCTTATCATCCCGCGGCCGGACGCATCGGAGGACCGGCTCAAGCGTGAACGCGCGCGGGTGCACGAGCTTCTCGTCGATGCACTCTTGAACGGCGAGCAGAAGCCCGCGGTCCTGCTGCTCTCCGCAACACCCTACCGGCTTCGGCGGCTCACCGGCGAGGAGATGCATCCTGTCGAGCACTACCGGGCTCTGGTCGACCTGACCGGGTTCCTCGCGGACGATCCCGATTGCCGTGTGACGGTGGAGGCCGCGATGCGGGACTATCACGACGCGCTCGCTGCGCCTGGATCCCCGAAAGTGGTGCGGGAGCAAGTGCTCAAGGCAAAATCCCGCCTAGAGACGCTGCTAGCGCCGCTCATGGCGCGCACCGAGCGCGCGCTCGTCCACAAGGAGGATCTGTTCAAGCGCGACAATCATCCGGTCGACATCGAGGCGCGCGACCTGATGCTCTTCCGGCACCTCGCCGAGAACTGCGGCAAGGAGTTCGCGGGTTGGGCGCCCGCTATGTGGAGTTCGATTCCCTATCCCGCCCAGACCCTGCATGGATACAAGGTCTGGGATAAGCTGTCGGACGCGAAGGCACCGCCCTTCGAGGCCGGCTCCGGCCGCGGGAGACTGGCCCATCCCCAGCTGCGAGTGCTCTCGGACATGGCGGGAGGATCTGAAAGTCTCGCTCTGCCGTGGCAGCCGCCAACGGTGCCATGGTGGCGGCTAGAAGGCCCCTGGTCCTCGAAGCGGACCCATCCCGGGAAGACGCTCCTTTTCAGCAAGTGGCGAGGAGCGCCAACCTCCATTTCAGCGCTGCTCTCGATCGATCTCACGAGAGGCGTCGGCGGCCACGGCAAGAAGGCGCCCTTCCTCAGGCCCGGCGGCAGCGAGACAGGCGCGTTGGTCGGCATCTTCATGCAATGGCCGAACCTATCCCTGGCTATCGACCCGATAAAGGCAAGCAAGGCGGGCCTGAAAGCAGTGCGGCTGGAGGCGGAGGAGCAGTTGGAGGAGTTCCTCGCCGGGAAGGGTGTGCGCTTCGATGGCGACGAAAAGAGGCCGACCTGGATCGTCGCCTGCGGCATCGAGCGGCGAATCTCCACGCAGGCATTCAACCGCGTCGTCTCGCTCGCCGCGAGCACTCGAACCGGTGGCAAGTCGAAGGATTGGAGGTCAATCCAGCCGATCGCGTCCATCTCGCGGGCTGAGCTCGCGGCTCTAGCAGACCACATCGTCTCCGCCCCGGGATCGATCGTCGCACGCTGCGTCAACCGGCACGGCATTCCGCAGAACCTGAAGCGCGAATACGCGCGCGTCTTCGACTTCGCGTGGAACCGGCTGCGGAGCTATCTCGGACATCGCTCCTTCGCCGAGCTGATCCTCGCGGCCTCGCCGCGCCCGCGCTACCCGGACGCGCTGTGCGAGGCGATGCTCAAGGGCGGCTTCGAGGCCGTGCTGGATGAGCAGATCTGCCTGGTCGGGCAACTCGGCGACGCACGTGGGCTGGAGATCGTGGAGCAACTCTCCAGCTGCCTTCTCGACCGCCCCGGTCTCGTGCAGTTCAAGCGGGCGAAGGGAAGGCACCGGGTTCCCGTTCAGGCGGTGGCACCCTTCGCTGGAGGCGAGCAGAGGCGCACGGGAAAGAAGAAGGGCGGGAGGCTGCGCAGCGACACGCTTCGCCGCGCCTTCAACTCCCCATTCTGGCCACATGTCCTGTGCACGACGTCCGTCGGCCAAGAAGGACTCGACTTCCACCTCTGGTGCCGTCGCATCGTGCATTGGGACCTTCCCTCGGACCCGGTGGACTTCGAACAGCGGGAAGGTCGGATAGCCCGGTTCGGCAGCCTCGCCGTCAGGCAGTCGCTCGCCAGCAGCCACCGCGATGCCGCGCTAGCACGAGCGGAAAAGGGCAGCCCCTTCTCCAGCCTGCTTCAGGTCGCGCGGGAGCAGCCCTCTGGCGACACCGGCCTGGAACGCTGGTGGCTGCCCGACGCGGGTCTTCCCGAGAGCATCAGCTTCGATTGGCGGTTCAGCCTGAGGTCCGTCAGAAAGGAGCAGATGCTCAAGGACCTGCTCTACTACCGCCTCGCGCTGGGCCAGCCAGACCCTGAAGCGTTCCTCGAGATGCTGAAGCGGGTGGGAGCCGAAGGCGAGGACGCGCGCAGCCTTGCGATCGATCTTTCCGCCATCTCGAGATTTGCGAGAATAGCGCCGTAGCCAGGCTCCGGGTGGTTTCCCAAGATACTGGGCGACATCATGGGATTCGCGGCCAGCTTGGCGCTCCCGTCGGTCATCCTGATGATGCTCTACGGCCAGACGCGCATCTTCTTCGTGATGGCGCGGGACGGACTGCTCCCCGACAGCCTCGCGGATGTCCACCCGAAGTGGAAGACGCCGCACGGCATGACGATCATCACCGGCATCTTCGTGGCCGCGGCCGCCGCGCTGCTCCCGGTCGGCCATTTCGTCGACGTCTCCAACCCCGGAACGCTGTTCGCCTTCCTTCTAGTAGCGGTTTCGGTGATGGTCCTCCGGATTCGCGATCCGCACCGCCACCGGCCCTTCCGCACGCCGGGCGTATGGCCAACGCCCGGCTACGCATACCGTGCGAAAAAAGGGTACGGCCCGAAACATGAACACGGTCGCCAAGCGGGCGAAGTTGGTCGCCGCACTGGCCTGACCGGGAGGTACGCTCGCCTGAGTAGCAGTACCGGCAGAGTGACCCAAATGCGGTCACTGGCGGCCCTATCACTGCTCCTCGCAATCGGACGTTTGTTCAGGCAGCGTCCTATATGGTGACGCATCGCCGCGATTTCGGTCCTTGGCGTATTCAACGAAGCTATGGCGCCCACCTTCATCAGATTTTACCACCCGTCTTGCGAGGGCGATTTGCTACGAAGCCAACCAGTACAATGCGGATAGGTAAAGGTATCGGGGGCGTGGATCCTTGCTCGGTATTGATACTAACTTCCACTCGATCTCAGCCGAACGGGCGCATTCAGTTGAAAGGCAAGCAAGGGACAGGTAGTGTTGTCTTAGCGGAGGCGAAGCGCAGCTCATGATCGAACGGTTGGCTAGCGCCGAATTGGCGACACTGCATGGCAGCTTTGATCTCACCGTCTACGGGCGCGGTGACGAGATGGCGCTGGTGCTGACCCGCGGCCTCGACGGCGTTACCCCTGAGACGATCGTGCGCATTCAGAGTTCTTGCCTGTTCGGGGAGACCTTCGGTTCCGTGGACTGCGACTGCCGATGGCAAATCCATCACTCACTGGATCTGATTGAGGAGGCCGGGTCAGGCGCGTTCATCTATCTGTTCCAAGAGGGGCGCGGAATTGGACTCGTCGACAAGGTTCGGGCGTATGCCGTCGAGCAAGAGCACAAGTGCAACACGGTCGAAGCGTTTAGGATCCTAGGTTTTCCCTCGTCCGACTTAAGGAACTACGACTTAGCCGTCGACATCATCCGTCAGCTCGAACTGGGCACTTTCTTCCTACTTACCGGCGACGACCAAAAGGTAGATTCTCTGAGCGCCGTCGGCTTGGATGTGCGGAAGCGGACGATGCTAGAGGAGCCGATCGATTTCAAGCGGCTGATCCGGTTCACCGGCGGTCGGGACCCAACTCGGCTGCTCAACTATCTAAAAGCCAAGCACGACTTGATGGGCAACGACATGAACGCCGACGCCTTGGCGGAAATCATGCGGGAGGCGAAAGCGAGCCGGGGCGAACCCGACCGGTCGGGCGAGGGCGAGCCGGCGTGACGGCTGCGAACTTCTGGACCTACTTGGGATTCAGGGAAAACCCTCTTTTCTCCAATCCTTTGAAGGCGGACGAAGACTTGGAGGAGCTGTTTGTCGGGCGTGACGACGAGGTGCGCCGCCTTCTCGTGTTTTTCTCCAGACGCCGCGGCGGACTGATACCGATTGGCGGTCATCCGGGAACCGGCAAGAGTACCTTTGTTAATTTCGTCCAGCGGCTCCTAGTGACGGGTCGGTCAACCGAGCACCTCGAAGGCGTCAGCTTCCATCGCGCCGTTCCGTGCAGCGCCCCCTTTGAAGTTCGGCCGGACGACGGGGCTGTCGAAGTGCTCCGCAAGGCGCTCACGTCGCTTTGCAGATCGGTAGAGGACCATTGCAAGCGGTACGGGAAGTCCACACCCAAGCAGGTGCAAGGGCTGCTGCAAGCGCTGACCGGGCACCAGGCGGGTGGCAAAAACCTTGCAATCGGCGGATCATGGCTTGGCCATGGTGCCAACGTTGCGTACGGCTCTTCAAGTTCGACTTCTTCAGCGTTTCTTACCGACGAGTTCGCGCTGGCAAGCCGGATAAGCGAGATTGCCGCACTCGTACGCGACGAGCTTGAGTCCGCGGGCGCAGTTATCGTGATCGATAACACCGAACTGCTGGAGGACGCCTTTCTTTGCGAGACGCTCAGCGCACTCCGCGACACCGCGCTTGCCGTTGAAGGCCTATGGTGGATCGTGATCGGCCGACATGGGCTGGGCGGGTTGCTATCGCCGGGCGTAAGACGACTAAGGGGATACGTCGCTCAAGGCCTCGATGTTGCAGACCTCACCGTCGCCGAGTTCGCGAGCCTTTTAGAGCTCCGCAGAAAGTATTTCACGGTATCACCAGAGACTGCGCTGCCGATTTCTCTGAAGCTTGCGTCCAGTATATATTTGATGAGCAACGGCGACATCAGGATGACTATGGATTTCCTAGAGTCAGCTATCTCAGAGTACGTTGCCGACCACCGCGAGCCGGTGACCCAGGATGACAAGGCATGGCTGCGCATGGCGCGGACGCAAGTCGAAAGATACATGTCAAACCTAGCGACTAACGAACCGCACCTAATGAAGTTCGTTAAGCAGGTGGTCTCAATCCAGATCGATCAGGTGACTGCGCAAGATCACCGCCGATTTGGCTACGCGTCTGAGCAGGAGCTAATTGTCGCGCTCGGGGAACTCGCTGATCAAGGGTTGATGCGTCGTCGCAAAGCCGCAAAAGAAGAGTGGACCTACATCCCTTCCGGCTATCTCGAGATCGCGAGATTCTTCCGCAACATCGACCACTTGCAGTAACCGGCAGGGTCATCCGGATTCTGCCGGCCGTTTGCTGACAGGCGACGGACATTGTAACCTTCATCCGGAGAGTGACGGCTTTCGCAATTGCTCGCTATTTACCGAACGCCGTTCAAACGCAAAGACTCATAAGTCGCGGTTTAGACGTAGCCATCCGGCGGGGGCCGCCTTGCTGATTGTGAGCTGGAGCTAGAGGACGTCCTTACAGTCGCACGTAAGGACGTCGGTTTCGATCATGGCGCAGGTAACGATACTAGCGGGACCGGAGCGTCGCCGTCGCTGGAGCGATGAGCAGCGCGAGCAGATTGTCGCAGAGGCGTTTCAGTCGGGCGCGCGGGTCTGCGACGTGGCGCGGCGCCATGACGTTGCCCGCAGCCAGATCTACGAGTGGCGGCAAGTGATGCGGCGCCACGCGGACCCGGCCTTCGTGCCGGCGGTGCTGGTGGATGAGCGACCCCAGCAAGTGTGCGAGCCCGTTGTCGCTGCCGTTTTCGATCTGCCCGACGGCGGGCGGCTGAAGATCTTTGCTTCAGCGTCACCGGCGTTGGCGGCAGCGGCCTTGAAGGCGATGCGATGATCCCGTCGGATGCGCGGGTGTGGATCGCGATGGGCCACACCGATATGCGGAAGGGGATGCAGGGTCTGGCTCTGCTGGTGCAGCAAGGTTTGGGGCGCGATCCGCATGGCGGCGACCTGTACGTGTTCCGCGGCCGTGCCGGATCGTTGGTGAAGATCATCTGGCACGACGGGATCGGCGCATCACTCTACGCCAAGCGGATCGAGCGCGGCCGCTTCATCTGGCCTTCGGCGAAGGATGGCGTGGTGTCCTTGACGCGCTCGCAGCTGGCCTGCCTGCTCGACGGGATAGACTGGCGTAATCCGCAGTATAGCTGGCGCCCGGCGAGTGCGGGATAGCGCATTTTGCGGCTTGCATGAGGGCGTGGAGGATGATTCACTCTGCGTCATGGAAGCCGTCGTTTCGCCTCTTCCGGATGATATTGCAGCGCTCAAGGCGTTGCTTGCTGCCACGATCCAGCGCGCCGACGAGGCCGAGGCGCGCCTCGCTAACGCCGCGGCGCGCGAGAGCGCGACCCAGGCGATGATTGCGCACCTCAAGCTGCAGATCGCCAGACTCCGGCGCGAACAATATGGCGCCAGCGCCGAGCGTAGCCGGCGTCTGCTCGAGCAGATGGAGCTGCAGCTCGAAGAGCTGGAGACCGATGCCAGCGAGGACGATCTCGCCGCCGAGATCACCGCCGCCAGGGCGACCAGCGTCGCCCCGTTCGAGCGCAAGCGACCCGTCCGCAAGCCGTTCCCCGAACACCTGCCGCGCGAGCGCGTCGTCATCGCAGCGCCGTGCGCGTGCCCGGCCTGTGGCGGCACGCGCCTGTCGAAGCTCGGCGAAGACGTGACCGAGACGCTCGAGGTGATCCCGCGCGCGTGGAAGGTCATTCAGACCGTGCGCGAGAAGGTCGCCTGTCGGGACTGTGAGAAGATCACCCAACCGCCGGCACCGTTCCATGTCGTGCCCCGGGGGTGGGCCGGCCCCAGCTTCCTCGCGATGCTCCTGTTCGAGAAGTACGGCCAGCACCAGCCGCTGAACCGCCAGGCCGAACGGTTCGCCCGCGAAGGCGTGCCGCTCAGCGTCTCCACGCTCGCCGATCAGGTCGGCGCGGCCGCCTTTGCGCTCGATCCGCTCTACAAGCGGATCGAGGCGCATGTCCTCGCCGCCGAGCGGCTGCACGGCGACGACACGACCGTGCCGGTCATGGCCAAGGTGAAGACCGACGTCGGTCGCTTGTGGGTGTACGTCCGTGACGATCGACCGTTCGCGGGGGCCGATCCGCCGGCGGCACTGTTCCATTACTCGCGCGACCGACGCGGCGAACATCCCCAGGCGCATCTCGCGACCTGGTCCGGGATCCTGCAAGCCGATGCTTATGGTGGCTATGGTGCGCTGTATCGCGAAGGGCGCTTGCCCGGTTCGGTGCGCGAGGCTGGTTGCTTCGCGCATGCCCGGCGCAAGTTCTTCGAGCTTGCCGACGTCGAAGGTGCCGCGCGCAAGAAGAGCCGCGGCGAACAGGCTGGCATGATCTACCCGATCGCGCTCGAGGCAGTGCGACGGCTCGATGCCCTGTTCGACATCGAACGCGCCATCAACAGCAAGCCTGCCGCCGATCGTCTCGCGGTACGCCAGGATCTCAGCGCACCCTTGATGACCGAGCTTCACGCCTGGCTCACCGCCCAGCGAGCCGTATTGTCTCGCAACCATGATCTCACCAAGGCGATCAACTATATGCTTCGCCGCTGGGACGCGTTCACGCGGTTTCTCGAGGATGGCCGGGTCTGCCTCTCCAACAACGCGGCCGAGCGCGCCCTGCGTTGCATACCCTTGGGCAGGAAGGCGTGGCTGTTCTGCGGCTCCGATCGCGGCGGCCAGCGCGCCGCGATCCTCTACACGCTCATCCAGACCGCCCGGCTCAACGACATCGATCCGCAAGCCTGGCTCGCCGACATCCTCGCGCGCATTGCCGATCACTCTGCTATCCGGCTCCACGAACTGCTCCCGTGGAACTGGGAGCCTTCGCATCAGGTCGCGAAAGCCGCCTGATGGCAGCCCCATCGATGGTCTTCACCGCTCGCTTCGCCGCCAGCCGACTGGGCGTCGACATCGACGTGATCGAACAACTTGCGGAACAGATGGCACCCGAAGACGGCTGCCTAAGCATCATTAACAGCCTCGACGAAACAGCAGAGTCCGTTACCGGCTTCACCCGCCAAGGCCTCGACTACCTCGACGAACTTCTAGACGAACGTCGGTTACAGTTCGTTGGAGACCTGTGACTCCGCCGCGGCCTTCGCCGGATGGGTACGTTTAGACGCGCTTTTGAGCTCCTCGAAAGCGGTCACTCGTTAATCTTAGGCACCGACAGGCTTCGGCGTCCGGTCAAGCGGGCGAAGTGACCTGGATTTCTGCATTCCGGTAGCCGCCAGTAGATGCCGTTCAGCACGCGTCGATCATCCACCCGAGGCACACCGCGCGGCTTGTTCGGCAACAGGGGCTCGATCACCGACCACTCGAAGTTCGATAGCTCGTATCGACGCTGGCTCATTCACCGCTCCTCTCAAGGAGCTTGCATCATCAATCACATCGATACGCCAGACCTTTATGAGTGCGCGCCCTAGACCAAAGACTGTGAGGTCGCACCAAATATAGTCGGTTAGGTGAAACGACGCGTCGTGCTCAGCTATCGTCCGTGCGTAATTCGATCGACGATTTTGTCGCGCTTTGCCGCTTTAACGAAGCGCAAATTCCGCCGCGAGGTCAATTAGCTACGAAATGTGTCAAATTAACTCCGCCGCAAAAGTGCGAATCCACGCCGACACCATCGACGCAAACGGTTCATCGGGTTGCGCCATGGCCTTGATCTCCGACAGCAACCGCGCGGTTACCGCGCGCAGCTTGGCGACAGAGCGCTGACGGGCTGGCTCGTCGGCGGCCGCGGCAAGCGGCAAAAGCTCAAGGGTATCGGCAGCGCCCGCGACATCGACCAGCAAGGTTGCAAGAACATCGAGGCGACGCAAGATCCGTGTCCGCTCCTGGACGAGTGCGAGCCGGTTGAGGCCAAAGATTTGGATCGAGACGGCGCCGCGCACGCTGACCCCGGCATGCTGTGCGGCGCGTTCGATAGCGGCAACGTCGTCCGAGAGCGCGGGCAAAGCGATTGGCATAGCTGGGCGCGGTTGGCCGGGCAGCAATGTCGGCGCCGGATAGACAAGCCCTAAAGGATTCTGGCGGTCGATGTAAAAACGGAGATGCTCTTCAGGATCGTCGCTGCACGGGTTGATCAACAGCGCGCTCTCGGCAGCTATCGAGGCAGGCAAATTGGCAGGCAAAGGCTCGGCCGCCATGCGCGCGCCGCTGATCGGGAAGCAGCTCTCTTTTCCAGTGAGGATCGCGCGAAACCCACGAACCCTCTGATGATCAAGCACGCCGCTCACGCTGGCAAGCGACGCCGGCGTCGGTTGATAGCGACGCCGATTACAATCGATACAGCTCGGCAGCAAATTCTCCCAATGGCCGGCCAGCCACCAATAGCCGGGATGGCCGGGTGTTTCGGCAACCTCGCCCTTGGGCCGGAAATGCTCGATATCGACCGGCATGCCGACTTCGTAGCGCGCTTCGCAATAGGCGCATTTTCCGTGGAATAACGCATAGAGCGCGTGACGGACATCGTCGCCTTTATAGGCAGTGAAACCGTAGCTTTTGGTGCGGGCTGGGTTTGCATAATAGGTGCGAGCCCGCGCAAGTTCGCGCGCCCCGGCCGTGCGGAGGCCAGCCAGGCTCGACGGGCTCGCGACATCGTAGCGGTTGACCTTGCGCACCGCGTCTAGAGCTCCGCCAGTGCCGCGGCGATGGCCGAGCGTGTGTGATCCTGCAATTTGCCCAAATCTTCCGATCGTGTCGCGCGGCGCTCCGCCAAAAACTGCTCGACAGCCTCTTGAATCAGCTGTTCGACCCGGGTCGATCCAATCGGAATCGACCGCCTGACTTGCGCACGTAGTTTCGTCCGCAGATCGCGCAGCTGAAGCACGTCTTCGGGCTGCAGACGATCCGCGCGCTCGAGCGCGACGAGGTCGGCCGTTCGCGCCAAGCTGTCTTCGGCATCGCTTGCATCAGTAGAGAACAGGTTGAACAGGTCGGACGTCAGCAATTGTTCGAGGGTGAGCATGTCGATTTCGGGCAGATCGCTCAATATCTCGACAGTCTCGGGCAATTCACCGTGTGCGGGTGACGGGCGGCGCCGGCGGCGAAGCGCGACGACCTCATGCGTGGCAACGCCTCGCAGACATAATGGGTCATGGGTCGTCACGATGAAGCTGACGCCCGGCAGCGACTGACGCAGACCGGTCATGATTCGCATCTTCCAGCGTGGATGGAGATGGGCCTCGACTTCGTCGATCAGGACGATGCCGCGCGCCCGTGCGAGCGAAGGGCTGCGCGAATCCTGGGCGTCCAGCAACCCGCGCATGATATCGCACGCCATTGCCAGGACAGCGCGAAACCCCGACGACAAGGCGTCGAGCGGTGTATGCACGCGCGCAACAATGCCGTTCGCCAATTCGGTGGCGATCGACAGAACGAAGGTGCCGCGCTCGTCGCGTTCGATTACCTCGAACGCTTGGTCGACCGCCAAAATGGAGCGCAAGGCGCGCACTACTTCGGCGAATTCAGGCTTGTCGTAAAGTCTCGCCAGCCAGGTTTCGGGATTGGACAAGACGTGGCCTGGCTCGAGAAGCGACCGGACTCGGTAGCCACTGCCGTCACGCCGGACTGCGTCGGTGAACAATCGGTACGCGCCATAAGCGAACACCGGAAGCCGGGGCCGCTCTTCCTGCTGCCTTTCGTTGCGCGGCCAGCCGGGCGCAATCTGCACGTGCTCGATAAAACCGTCTTCATAGGTGATCTCAATCGACCCGCCGCGCGCCGGGCCGTCACCGCCGAGATAAGCGGGCTGTAGCATGTAGCGCGCGGCTTCTTGCTTAAGCGCGCGACGTTGTTGCTGAGAGCCGAGCGCCAGCGCGATGGCTTCGAGGATCGAGCTCTTGCCCGTCGCATTCTCCCCGAGGATGATAAGCGTGCTCGCCCGTGTGAGATCGCCCGGCGCCGATGACGGCGGATTGGGCAAGGCGAGGTCGAGCGCTTCGATGCTTTTAAAATTGCGGATCGTGACATGGGTCGGTCGCGGCGCATGGGTCGATTGCACGGGCGGGATGCGCGTTCGACCGCCCACCAAGTCCTCAAAATCATCATTAAGGTCAAAGGCCGCGGCACGCAGTTCGTCGGCAAAGCCCGGTCGGCGCAGCCGCGAGAGATAATATGTCTCAATGCGCTTGCTCGACAGGTTCACTCGCGAAGCGTCGCCACCGAGCCGCCGCGCCAGCTGGTAGAGCAACAGCATCCACGCGCCACCGTGGAGCAACTCGCCATAGCGAAACAGCGCTGATGGCGCGACACCGTCGCCATTCGTGAGCCGTTCGAGATAGAGCGACAGCGCGCTACGCCGTGAATTGGTGACGTCGCCGCGGTCGAGCGCGAAATGCGTGATGGTGAACGCGCCGCGTTCATCCAACCCCAGCATTCGGCCATCGGGCAGCACGAGCAGATGTTTGCGCAAATCTTCGTCGCCACTCGGGTCGAGCAGAAGCGGATTTTCGCTCGGCTGGGTTCGCCAGCTGCCGGTTGGCTGTTCGGCGTACGCCTCGATTTCATAACGCTCGGGCAACGCGCAGCGTTTGCCGCGGACCGGGAAGATCGAAGCTTCCTCGGGTCGGCAACCCGAGCAGATAGGGTAGATGTTGCTCCAGCTGTTCGCGAGCCACGTGTAATAAAGATGGGCGCGATCGCCATATTCGGTCGGCGCGTCGCTGGTTGGCCCCGCTTCCTCGGTTGGGCGAAATCGGTAGGCACTGGTGGGAACGGCGCGCTCGCAAAACGCGCAGTGGCCTTTGAACAAGCGCTCGAGCGACGTCTGGAGTTCCTGGTCGACGATCGCCAAGCCTTCCATGGCGTAGCGAGTTTGCGCAGCAACGTCGGTATCGCTTGAAAACGCCGCGCGGAGCATCGCGCGCGCGCGGCGCGTACGCTCATCGAGCAGGCACGCCGGTGCCGGCTCCTCGGACCGGTCGATCACAATCACGCTTAGCGCTCTCCACGTGCGGTTGCCGCATTTTGTGCCGTCATGCCGCGTGGCGGCGGTTAAGGCGAGTGCTCGGCTGAAAAGGCGCGAAGTTTTCCGATCCGCATAGGTTTTAGCGATTGTCACATTGGCACGCGCATTCGCCATGGCTATCGTGAGATGAGGATGGGGATGACCGACATTAACGACGCTAGCGAGGGCGGCATTCCGGCATTGCGCAAGCAAAAGGTCGACGGGACGCCGTACGTGCGCCCGCCCGACATCGAGGGCCTGCTTGGTGTTCTCGTAAAAATCGATGAAGACGATGCATTGGCCCGAGCCAGGATCCGTCGCCGGAGTGCGCCGGGCTGGTTGCCCGGTGAATGTCTGATCCACATGCTGCGCCGGGCCGGGCGCCGTCGTGACCAGCGCTCTTACAACAAGTGGTGCACGCTCATTCTCGAGCGCGTTCGCGCTGGGCTGCCGCGCGCGGACGGCGAGGCTGTTGCTGCACGGACGATCGAGTTGACCGACTACGCGCTTGATCGTTTCGTCGGCATGCTGGGCCCCGACCTCGCGGGCTATGACGAGCGACTCGATATCTGGGAAGCGCGCTTTGATCTCGCGCTCGCCAATCTGCGGCGCGATGCATTCCGCCGCCATGCTTCGGGCGATGAAGTGGGCGAAGCGGTCAGCCTGGGCGATGATGCGGCGCTCGCCGCTGAGGTAGAGCGCGCGCGCGGTGCGTTCGATCCGTTTGATCCTGCGCGGGACGCCGAGGATGATTTCCGATCGCGTGTGTGGGCTGCGATTAATGCGCTGCCAACGGAACAAAACAGGATTCTGACCATGATGCGCGAAGAGATGCCCGTCGGGACCGGCGCGGCAGGCGAGATATCAATGTCTGGCGTGCTCAACCGGACACCGCGCACGATTCTGAACTACAAACTCAAGGCGATCGCCGCCGTGCGGCGTGCCGTTCTGGGAGACGAGCTGTGAGCGCGACCGTCCCGACACTGGATGATGTGCTCGAATCATTCCTGCTCGACAGCGCTGAGCCGGACGCCTTGCGGCGCTATCTCACCGCCTATCCCGATCATGCGCTCGACCTGCTCGACTTGGTGCATCAATTCCAGCTCAGCCCGGTTGACGACATCGGCGCACTCGGGCCGATCGAACAAGCGGCAGTCGAGCGGGCGTTGACGAAAGTCGGTGACGTCTGGCCGGCGGCCGCACCCGGCGAGCGCGACGTGTTCGCCGTACTTGGCCGCGCCGCCTATGCCGAGCTTGCGCGTACGCTGGATGTGCCGCTTCAAGTCATCGCCGCCGTGCGCAACCGGCGTGCTATCCCAAGCACGATTCCATCGGGCTTCCTGCGGCGCATGGCGACCGCGCTCAATGGCAGCGTCGACGATCTGCTGTTCAGCATCGGTGCGCCGCGCACCGCCACGAGCAGCTACAAGTCAGTCGATCGGCCGACACTCCAAGAGCCGGTCCCGTTCGAGCGCATTCTGATCGATGCGCGGGTCTCTGACGAACGCAGACTGGCGATCCTCGCGGACCGCGATTGATGGATGGGATCGAGGCCGTTCGCCGCCCGGCGGCCTCGTATCATGCGCAGGCGGTTGCGCGTGGGCTCGATCCCTGGACGCCCTTCCAGCTCGTGCTGAGTGAAGTCGAGCGCGCCGGTTATGTCGCCGAAGCGATTGAACCAGGGTCGGCGCAACTCGACGGTGCGCTGGCCAAGCTGCTGCCCGATATGGGGCTTATTCTTTACAGCGACACCGGCGATCCCTTCCAGCATGCGTTGCTCGTGGCGCACGAACTAGGGCATGCCTTATTCGGGGACGCTGTCGAACGCTGCGACGTCCAACCCGATCGCCAGGGTGACGAAAGTGCAGATGATACCGGGCATGTCATTGCGCATGGACCGCGCCAACGTCGCGAGATCCAGATGGACATGTTCGCGCGCGAGCTCGTGCTGCCGCGCCCGTTCGTGCGCGCGCAGCATCTCGAGCATGATCTGGGTGCGATGGACATCGCGCTGCGGATGGGCGCGCACTATGATAGTGTCGCTCAGCAGCTGCTTGACGCGTTGCTGGTGCCCGAAGCGCCGCCAAGCAAGGCGCGCCCTACGATCAAGCTCCAGTCCGAACAGACGCAGGCCGCTTACAGCGAGATCACACCGTACCTTCTCGAGGCAGGACCAGGGACCGGCAAGACCGAGACACTCGTCGGGCGCGTAACGTGGCTGCTCGGCAATCAGACGGTGTTGCCCGGCGAGATCCTGGTGCTGACTTATTCCAACAAGGCGGCGGGCGAGCTGTCGGCGCGCATTGCCGGCGATAATGTCGATGCCCTTGCCGAGATGTGGATCGGCACCTTCCACGCGTTCGGGCGCGACCTGATCCATGCTTTTGGCGACCGAGTGCATCGGTCACGCACGCCGCATTTCATCGATCGTGTGCGCGGCATCGAGCTACTCGAACATGAGGTGCCCAAACTCGATCTCTACCGGTTGGGAGAGCTCTACGACCCGACGCAGACCCTCGACAAAGCGCTCGAGGCGATTGCGCGCGCGCAAGATGAAATGTGCGATGCAGCCACGTACACCGCATTGGCACAGGCGCAGCTGGATCGCGCGCGCGCTCTGCCGGATGACGGCAGTGACTCACACGTAGAGGCGCTCGAAAACGCCGAAGTCGCTTGCGATATCGCCACCATCTACACGCGCTACGAAGCGCTGAAGCGCGAGCAGTCGCTGGTGGATTATGGCGACTATGTCATGCTCGGTGCGCGCTTGCTCGAAACCGACGCCGACGCGCAAAACTATGCGCGACGCTACGCTCACGTCCTTGTCGATGAATATCAGGATGTGAACGAAGCCAGTGTCCGGCTGCTCAAGGCGCTTTGCCCCGGCGGCAGGGGGCTGTGGGCAGTCGGTGATCCGCGCCAGTCTATCTACCGGTTTCGCGGCGCTTCCTCGCGCAATATCGCGCGGTTCGGCGTAGATTTTCCCAGCGGTCGCGGCAGCACGTTGGCGCGCAACCACCGGTCGCGCGAAGAGATTGTAAAGCTCGTCTCACATTTCGGTACCGGTATGACGCGGGTTGCCGGTTCGGGCGATCCCGCTTTCAGGCCGTATGAAAAGCTTGGCCCGGTGCGCGGGCCATGCGGTGTCACACCCGAACTGATCGTCTATCCGCGCACCTCATGCGCTGCGCCCGCGCTGGCAGACATGATCGCGGCCTCGGTGACGCAAGACGCCAGCTACCGCGATCACTGCATCCTGGTGACCAGCAATGTGAAACTCGCGACCATCGCGCGTCAGCTCGAAGAGCTCGAGATCCCGACCCTTTTCCTCGGCTCGTTATTCGAGCGCGGCGAAGTCAAAGATGTTCTCAGTCTTTTGTCCTTGCTCAATGACAAACGCGCGGGCGCTATCGTCAGAGTTGCGTGCATGGCGGAATTCGCCATGTCGCTCGACGACGTTGCGACTATGTTGCGCACGCTGCGAAGCACGGCGGAGGCGCCCGACTGGATCCGCCATCCCGATACCGTGGCCAATGCGCAGTCGGAAAGCGGCGGCGCCGGCGTTCGCGCGCTTGCGGCGACGCTTAACGCCGTCGATCGTACACAGTTCATATCGCGAATTGTGTGTGAGCTGCTCCTCGATCACAGCCGCCTCGCCGCGCGGCTTGCCGCGAGGACCGACCCAGCCGGCACTACAGCGGCAATGGCGGTGTGGCAGCTGGTCAACTTCACGCGCACCCAGCGCGGGCGCGAAAGCCACGACATTTCGCGCATGATCGCGCGTATCCGGCGATTGATCCAGTTGGGTGAAGGTCGTGAACTCAGTCAATTGCCGGCGGCCGCGCAATCGATCGATGCGGTCCGCTTGATGACCATTCACGGCGCCAAAGGCCTGGAGTTCAACAGTGTTCACCTGTTGGGCCTCAACGAAGACACGTTGCCGAAGACACAGCGCGACAAGGGCTTTGCCCCGCCCGAGGGCATGATCCAGCATGCGCGGGGATCCTGTAGCGAGGAACTCGACGCCAGCCACCGCGAGGAACAGGAATGCTTGCTGTACGTGGCGCTGTCGCGTGCCCAAGAGCGCTTGTATCTCTATCGCGCGGACCAAGACGAGCGAGAGACGCGGCGTCCGCCATCGTCGTTTGTCGAGCGGTTGAAACCGTTCATCACGGAACGCTCCCTCGAGCCCAGCCGTGCGCTGCCGCCGGCTCCGTGCGCTAACGCGGTCTCCATAACTTTGCCGGAGAAGTGGAGCGTTCCGGCTTGGCAAATCGATGTGTATCGCAAATGCCAGCGGCGGTTTCTCTATGTGCATCTGCTCGGCGCGGGGACCGCTTTGCAAAAAACCGTGCTGCGCCGTGTGCACGACGCAGTCCATGACGTGTGCAATGTCCTCGCCGATCGCGTCGTGATGCCCGAGTGCGACGCTCTGCGCGACATGGTCACGGCTGCGTGCAGTCATCCCGACATTGCCGACCATGGGAACGCCTATGGCCTGCTCGATCTGGCGACGCGCCTAGTGCAGCGCTACGCCGACGCGCGAGCCCAGACTACGCGGCGCGATCATCCCGAGTTCCAGATGTCGGTGGCCGGCGTCATCGTGTCTGCCCGTCCGCATGAAATCCTCGAAACGCCGGATGGGACGGTCCTCCGCCTGCTCAAAACCGGGCATGCCGCGAAGAAATTTGGTGACACGGTCGAGGCACGGATGATCGTGATTGAAGCCGGCTTCGATATCCCTGAGGCAAGTGTCGAAGTTTTGTATCTGGCGGATGCCGCTGCTCCCGAAGCCGTTTCTACCAAGCGGGACACGCGCGCTCAAAATGCCTTGAACAAAATGCTCATTACGGCTGTCGAACGGATCGCGGAGGGCGTATTCCCGACCCAGCCCCATCACAGCGTTTGCGCAAATTGTCCCGCGCTCCTGCAATGCAATGCGCTGCCGGCTGGCGCGCTCAACCTGCGCGCCGACTGAAAAAAATCGTCGTGATGCCCGCGCTTGTCGTTCCGGTCGAGCACACCCGGCGCGATTGACCAACCAGAGCCCAATTGAAGGCTTCACGGTTGGAGTTGATCAATGAATTACGAACATTTGGACGGCCTCACCGAGGCCCGCGATGACGGCATCGAGCGCGGTCAGGCCACCCGCTACATCCTGCATTTCGGGGATGGCGACCTGAACTTTCGCCCGTTGACGTTCACTGATCCGGTGCCGCTCGGGCGCCAAATCCTGGAAGCGGCAGGTATCCGCGGCGTCGAACAGGTCGCCCTCGTTGCGCTGTTGCCCAGCGGTCCGATGGAAGACGTCCGCCTCGGTGAACCACTCGACTTGAGGGCGCGTGGGATCGAGCGCGTGATCGCCTTCCGCACCGATATCTTGTTCCCCGCCTTCCTTCAGGGACAAGAATTGCTGTGGGGCCGCGCCACCATCACCGGCGAAGAACTTTACAGCCTGGCGACGCTTGATGCGAGCGAGATGCTTTTCATCGATACCCCCGGCGGCACCGATGTGCCCATAACGCCCGACAGCGTCATCAATCTCGCTACGCCGGGTGTCGAACGCTTCGTCGCTGCACCCAGGCCCGTGCCCGGCTTTGAAGTCACGATCAATTTCAACGGTGTGTTGCGCCGCCTGCGCGTAAAGCCCCAGGAGCGAATCGCCGAGGTGCTGGCTGCCGCGCGACCCTTGTTCGGCAACCCTGGCGGCGATCTGGTGCTGGTCGAGCCGGCAAGCGGGCGCATTCTTGATCCCAACCACACCGTGGCCGAGGAAGCGATTGTGCCCGACGGCCAGCTCCTGTTGCGTCCCCGCGCAGTTCAGGGCGGCTGACCGTGACTGTCAAGATCTCCCGGCAGCTGTTCGCGCAAAGTTTCGAGCAGCTGCGGTGCTGCGGCGCTGGCCGCAGAGAATGTCAGGCACTTTGGGTCGGACCTTGGTCCGACCCAGAGCTGATCACGCGCATGGTTCACCCTACCCACAGCGCGAGTGCGGGCGGGTTCCAGCTCGACGGGGCCTGGCTGACACATTTCTGGACGGAATTGGGCGAGGCTGGGGAGGGCGTTCGCGTGCAGGTTCACACCCACCCTGGCGCCGCTTATCACTCCGCCACCGACGACGCATTTCCGATTCTGGCCGTACCGGGGTTTCTGAGCCTCGTCATCCCGCGCTTCGCTACGGGCGACATCGGATTTGATGCAGCCTTTCTTGCCCAGCTGGACGACGCCGGCCGTTGGTCCGAGGTTTCGATCCACGATCATCTGGAGATCATCTGATGTCCCTAGTCGAGAGTTTGTCGCGCACGCTCCTGCTGATGCGCAACGACCTGGTTCCCGAAGTCGATGACACGGCTTTGCTCGAGGCGTTGACGACGACGCGCGTCGCCTTGAGCGCTGGGCCAGACACCTTGGCCACGCATTCCGGGCAGTCGGCGCTGGTGACCGCCGCGCTGACCCTGGCACGCTCGGGCCATGAGGTGTGGATCGCGGCACCCGAAGCCGCACGTTTGGGCGCGCAGCCACCCCTGCGCGGTGCCGCGCTGTTAGCTGGCCTTGTCGATGCCGGAGAGAATCTCTTGCCCGGCCGGGCTTTTCATTTGGGCATGCCGGACGCAACCGATCTGGCGATCGTCTTCGGCGCGGCTGCAGTGCCACCGCAGGCGCAAAGTGCCATCATGCTCGACGCTGGCTCCTGGTCGGCACGCCTGTCGACCCAGCCGACGCGCTGGTCGGGGGACGCCTGGCCGCTTGGCGGCATTGCCGCCGGCGTGCTGGCCGCGGCCGAGGGCTTCAAGATGGCGATGCGCCGGCTCGCGCCGCATGCGCATGCGCGCGAATATTTCGATGAACTCTACGCACCCGCCGGAGAAACTATTTTCAATCTCGCGCCGGCTGACACGCCGCAATCGGTCGCGCTTGCGTCGTTCGATTTGATCAGCGGAGGCGCTATCGCAAACGCTGCCTTGTTCGCATTGGCCAGATTACCTGGTGTGACCGGCGATGGACGTGTCCTCGACGACGATCGCTCCGCGCTCAGCAACCTCAACCGCAATGCCCTGCTGCGCCGCGGTGCGCTCGATGAGTATAAGGTCGTCGACCTGGCAAAGATGATCGACGGCGTCACGCTGTCCCCGACACCGTCGCGTTACGAAGCTGGTATGCCGCTCGGATCGACCGTGCTGGTGGGGGTTGATGATATCGCGTCGCGCTGGGCGGCCCAGGCGGCGGGGCCCGATTGGCTCGGCGTGGGCGCAACCGAAGGCTATGCCGTGATGGTGTCATCGCACGCACCCGATCAGCCTTGCGTTGGCTGCCTGCACCCGGTTGCCGCGATGCCGACCGGTCCTATCCCGACCGCGGCGTTCGTGTCGCTCCTGTCGGGCTTGCTGTTGGTGGCACGCTGGCAGCGCACACTGGGACACGAAGGCCCGGCGCTGCGCGACCAGCAGCAATTCTTGAATGCGCTGCGCCCCGAAGGCTGGGCCTATTCTGCCATGCCCTTGGCCAGCAACGCGGCTTGCCCGGTCGGCTGCCGGGCGAGCCGTGTTCGACACGCCGCCTGAACGTCGCAGCATAAAAAAAGGGGCGTTCGCTACGCGGGCGCCCCTTAACGCATCAAAATTCAACGCGCGACATCATGCCGCTGACGGGCTGATGCAGCCAATATTCGAAGCGCGTGCGACCCGTGATCTGGCCGAGCGCGCGCGCATAGAGTTCGACCTGCCCGGCGAAGGCGCGCAACCGATCGCTGTCGACCGCCATAGAGCCTGGAAAGCTTTTGTGGTCGATGATGGCATAGCCGTCGCCAAGATCGATCAACAGGTCGAGGCGGCCGGCGATAACCTGGCCATTTTCAAGCGCGTGCACCGGCCATTCGTCATGCCGGGTGCCGTCAGGAAATTGCCGCGTGATAAACGCGTGCAGCCGGTTGGATATCTCAACCAGATCCTCGCCGCGCAGCTGCGGCGCGCCCCACCGCGCCAGCATGGCGCCAGCGCGCTTCAAGCGCACATCCGGCGCCGCTGTAACATTGTCGGCGGCGAGAAAACGATGCACCGCTTCCCCGAGCAGCTGAAGGTCCGGATCGCCGGTCAGCGCAAAGCGCGGACCAAGTCGCTCGCCTAGTGTCAGCTTGACGGTCAGGCCATCGAAACGCGTCGCGCTGGGACGCACGCGTAGCGGCAGATGGTCAACCGGGGCGACCGGCACACGCGCATATTCGGTGGGCGGAGCCGGCGGCGTTTCGGCTATCGTGGCAGGGGTTGGCTGATCGCGCGTCGGTATCGCCGTGCCCGCGACGCTGAGCGGCATGCCGGCCTGAGCGGCAATGAGCGGTGCGTCGTCATCGCCGGTGAGCTCGCAAAGCCACGGCTGCTTATCGCTGGTGACCGCGAGCGCAAGATGATCGCGTGCGCGAGTCAGTCCGACGTACAGCAAGCGCACACGTTCGAGCCGCTCATCCCGCATGGCATCCGCACCTTGCGGCGACTGCGCTGCGGCCTCGTCGAGATGCACCTTGGCGCGCTGTTCGCCGTACGGCCACGGCCAGTAACTGAGGATGCGTGCGGCCAGCGGATCTGCCCAATGGGGTGGGGTCTCATCTTCCGCAGATACGCCGAACGGCCAAGCCTTGGCTGGGTCGTCGAGTGCCGCGAGAATGACGATTGGCCACTCCAGTCCCTTGGCGGCATGATAGGTCAGGATATTGACCGCCTGCGGATCGCGGCTTGGCGGCTGGCGTGCATCGCCGCGCTCGGCCAGCCACGCACTGGCACCCGCGAGCGTCGCTGCTTGCCGCTCGCTGCGCTGCTCATCCTGGTACAGGATCATCAAGCCGCGCAGTGCTTCGATATTCTGGAGCCGGCGCTCGGCATCTCCCCAGCGCAGCAGGCTTGCCATCAGCGTATCGACATGGAGAACGGCGTCGAGCACCTCGGCTGGTGTATAGCTCGCAGCTCGTTCTCTGATTGCGCCGAGCGCAGTGGCAAACGGCAAGGCGTCAGCAAGCTTGTCGCGAGCATCGCCCTCGAACACATGTTCGAACCACAAATCGTCATCCGAGGACAATCGCGCAAGTTCGGCCAAAGCGAGGCTGTCGCTGGAATCCGCGATCCAGCGAAACGCCGCCAAGATCAGCTCGATCTCCGGCTGGTCGATCAGCCCGGGTTGGTCGACCGCAACCTTGACCCCGTGCTGCGCCAGCGCGACAGCGAGATCGATCACCTGCGCATTGCCGCGGCACAGTATGGCGATATCGCCGCCATGCGCCGGCCGCGTGGTATTATCCTTATTGGTTACTGGCCAGGTGGTCGCTTCGTCGAGCAACCCGGCGACGCGAGCCGCCAGCAGCGCAGCGCGATCGTTCTTATTTTTGCCGGCAACCGACCACACCGACAGGGCAGCCGGCGTGCCTTCCAGTTCAGGTCGTTCGCAACCATCGAAAGCGATTTCGTCGACGGTCATGCCGGCGCGCAGCATGTTGGGCGTGATCGCGGCGTTGACGAAAGTGGCGAGTTGCGGACGCGTTCGGTACGATCGACGGAGAAAATTGACGGTGCCATCACTGGCCGCGGTGATCGCGGCCGCAGCCGTCGATGTGAGCGCGGGATCGGCGTCGCGAAACCCGTAGATCGACTGTTTCGGGTCGCCCACCCACAGGTTCGCCCCCGCGACGCGCGCAAGCGCAGAGAAGATCGCGATCTGGATCGGGCTCGAATCCTGATACTCGTCGACGAAGACCGCGCCAATCAATTCCTTGAGGCGCTCGGCGTTTTGCGGCGCACGCACGATGTCCAGGGCGAGCATCTCCTGATCGACGAAGTCGACGAGGCCGCGCGCTCGCTTATAGGCGTCGTAGGCGGCCATTGCCTCGCGCGCGCATTCGAACATGAGGCGGATATATTGGTCGATGTCGTCGCGCAGCCGTGGATGCGATGGATGTTCGACTGCGGCTGCCAGGACGTCAGTGAACAGCGCCGCGTCCGCCTTGATCGACCCGACCTTTGTGAGCCGGGCCCAGTCGGCCCAAGCAAGCGCGTCGCCATTGTCGAGGGCCCGGAGCGCTTTCTCGACCGTCAGTATTTCCTTGACCGTGCCTGCCTTCAAACTGTCGCGTGTTTGGTTGATCTGGGCGATGCAGGTTTGCAGCGCCGCTTTGAGTGCATTGTCCAGATCCTGCGCAGTGCGCGTGGGCTCTGGAAAGAGCGCAAGCAGGCCCGCACTCGATCGCGCCGCGCTCAGCGCAAGGCGGTCGGCGGCGATACCGTTGGAGCGCGCCAGATCGACAATGCGAAACACCTCATCGTGCCAGCCGCTGACCTTGCGCCCTTGGCCCGCGTAGCTCCGCGCGGGGATTCCGAGGCGCTCGGCAATGTCACTAATCGCCCGGCCATGCGCCTCAATAACCGGGCCAGCGGCGCGCGCGAAGATTGCAGCTTGCTGATCCTCGGCGATGACGTCGGCGACAGGCGCAAAACCCATCTCAAAGGCAAATTCAGCGATGAGGGTGCCGCAGACCGAATTAACGGTGCCGATCCGCGCCGACAGCATGGCGGCGCCGAGCTGAGGATGACCGGCGCTGATCAGCCGCGCGCGCACCCGCCCGGCGAGCTCGGCCGCGGCTTTCTTAGTGAACGTCGTTGCGAGAACACGGTGCGGGGGCATGCCGGCGATTACTGCCGCCGCGATATCCTCGACCAGCCGGTAGGTCTTGCCGGTCCCGGCGCTCGCAACGATCGTGTTGACTGGGTTGAGCACGGCATTCTCCGTCATGACAGGCCTCGCACGCGGCATAGCGTGGCATAATCGCACCATTCGCACCGCACTTCGCGCACCAACGCAATGTCGAGCGGCGCGAGGTCGGCCGCCCCCGGCACGCCTGTTGACAGCAGTTGCCCGTTATCAGCCGCGGTGCGCCAGCTCTGCCACGAGCTGAGGATGGCCGCCCATGTTTCGCCAAAGTCCCGCTGGGCGGCAACCTCGCGGCCGATAAGCCCTTCGCCAGCCAGCGTTGCGAATTGCTGCTGGTTGAGCAGAAAATAGCCGGCACGATAGGGCGCGTCGCCGGCGACCAACGCGCCATAGGTTGCGATTTGAACGGCCCGACCGCTTTCCAGCTCGTCGACGCGGTTCTTGTCGCTCCGTGTCCACTTGAGATCGACAATCACGGCATTACCGGCGGGATCGCGTGCGACGAGATCGACCGCGCCGCGCAGCGCCAGCAGCGTTTCGAACGTGCCACTGACCTGTTGCTCGGTAGCCTCCACCAGCAACCCATTGTCCTGAAGGCAGCGTGCCAAGCTTGCCATCGCGCGCGGTAATCGCCGCCGCGCGAGGTTCAACTCTTCTGCCAGCTCAGGCTGGCGCAGCGGTGCCGCAAGTTCGTCGATATGGGCATCGAGCAATTCAGTCGCCGTGGTCTCAGCCGCTGCCGGGTCGGGAGGCGGCCCCGGTGTGAAGATTGTGCGCGCCAACGCGTGTGCCAGGTTTCCCAATAGCTGGTTGCCATCGGGGATCGCGCGGACGCGGCCCGGGCGCAGATTGGCGACATGGCGCAGCGCCCACATCAATTGGCACGACAACAAGGCTTCAAGCGATGTCGCCGAATCCTGATGATCGACCAATCGCTCGGCAAATTTTGGCGGGGTCGGCCACTGCAGCCGCGCGGCCGGCAAGGCGCTGGGCGCGATCGCCAAACGCGAAAGCGAATGCCCGGCAAGCTCAATTTCTGGCCGGGCGAGCGCTGTCTCCAGCGCGATACGAGTAGCAAGGGTATCGAGCGCCGGTTTGAGACGATGCGCCAGCGGATGGCTGGCTTCATCGCTCGCGCAATCTGGCCCGGCGCTGATCAGCAGCAGATGGTCGCGGGCATGCATCACGGCGCGCTCCCACGCAGCACTGACCGCGCGCGCCGGCAAATCGATGGGATCAGCCGCGCAGCCCGCTGCTGCAAGTTCGGTGCGCTCGCTCTCGCTCCAGGGGGAGCGCCCGGTGCCGTCACTCGTCGCACTGAAGTTCCACCACACGACTGCGGGAGTGGGGGCCCAGACCGCGCCCGGATGCGTTACGGCGCGCCAGCCAGCTGCTTCGGCCTGCGCCATCGGGTTGGGCTGCCCGTCATCGAGCGCCTGTTCGATGATGCGTTCCACCAACAAACGGGGAAGTCGCTCGCGCCCAAGCGCAGCCAAGGCAGCCCGAACCTCGTTGGCAAGCGTGGCGGTTGCCGCCGCCAACATATCATCCGCCAAGGCGTAGCGTTGCCCTGCCCATTGCGCGACGGCATCGCACAACTCCAGCGCCTGCTCGACCGGCATGCCCGCCGTGGGATCCGCCAGTTTAGGCTCGGCCCAACGCCGCCACCGTGCGAGACGGGGCGCGATTTTCTTCAGAGCGTCGCTGTCCTCTGCTGCCCGTATGTTTTCCTCAGCCTCGATCGCATCCCACGCGTCACGCCAGGCCTCGCCTCCGCGGCCTGGCGCTTGCTCCAGCGCAGCAGCAAGCCGCCATGCGGCACGGCGGGAGATCGGCGGATTTGGAAGAACCAGCAATTCCATCATCGCGCGCGCATCGAAGGGAGCCCAGGCCGAGGTGAATGCCAGCAGGAGTAACTGGAGTGAGCCGCGGTGGACCGACTGCGCGCTGCGGCCTGCGCGCGGCTGCCCGGACGCGACCAGTCCGTGATCGAGAAGGTCCGTATCACCCCCTTGCGCAATCAGCGCGAAGCCGTCCGCGTCCTGTCCAGCAATCCACTGACCAACGGTTTCGGCAGCAAGCGTGGCGCTTGCCGCCGTCGCGACGGTGACACTGTCATCGGTACGGGTCAGGTCGTCCGCCGCGCCCTGCATCCAGCGTTGCAACTGTCCCAGCGAGCGTGTTGTGGGTGGCGCCGGCGCCAGTGCGATCTCCTCAATCTGGCACCCGATCTGCTCAAGCCGCGACAAGAGTCGGCGCAAGGGCTTTGGGCACATCTTACGCTGGTCGATCAGGCGAACGCGCGCGATTGGCGGGCGCGTCGCTGCCTCAAGGGACTGCAATATTCCGACAATACGATCGCTCAGACTGTCAGGAAGGTCACGGGCTGCGTGCGATAACGTCGCCAGGTCCGCCAGACGCGGGCTGGTCCAGGTCGCATCATCGCGCCAGCCAAGGCCGACAAGTTCATCGCGCCAGCTAAGCAAGGTGCGCGCGCTCGACCAAGGGTCGAGCGCAAAGGACTTAGACCAGAAGAACTCGCCGTCTAGGCCCGCAAGGTAGGCCTGCAGTCGCGCAATGCGCACCACCTGCGCGCTGGGCGGCCCGCCATTGCCGAGCATGGTTTCGATGATGTCGATGAGTCCGCGCGGTCCGACGACCGGTTGTCCCAACGCGCCATGTTCGCCGCCGCCATGATCGGGGCATGCGCCGCCGTCGGCCCACAGCCCAAAAACTACGTCCATGCCATCCCCCCTAGTGCGCCGAGCATGTCAGCATGTGCGGCAACGCTGCAACATTCAATGTCATCAGTTTCGAGGATTTTACCGCCCACCGGCGAGAGGCCAAAGACTGCAAAAGTATTTTATGGTTCCGCATAAGCGGGCAATCGCAGCGGTATCGACCTATCGGAAAAATTGTTTCGCCGAAGCTGCGATTTTGCAATCTAATTGGCTGCGCGATGATGCCGGTGAGAGATTGAAACCGAAATGCGCTTTCGTGTCCTTGATCTCGAGACGACCGGCTTTGAGCCACCCGCAGAGGTAATCGAACTCGGCATAGCCGATCTCCTGGGGGACGAGCGCGGTATGGCGATCGGCCCGCCCAGGTCTTGGCTCTATCGACCTCAGCACGGCATCCCGCCGGAGACCAAGGCAGTGCATCATCTGACCGAAAGCGACTTCGGACTGCTGACCTTTCCGTGTTCGCCGGGGCAGCTGCGCGGCTCGCTGATCGAGCCTGGAGTTGATATGCTCGTCGCGCATAACCGATACGGCTGCTATTGATGCCCGAATTGCCGTGCGCTGGGCGGTTAGGTGACGTCCGCTACTGGGGCCGCGAGGGATTGCCGGGAATGTCCGAAATTCGGCCGCTTAGCTGCCGGGTCGGAGAGTATGAACGAAAGGCCGCTCACCCCACTTCAGCGCCTGTAAGCGGCCATTCCGGTTTCCACCCGACCCTGCTAATTTGGCCGAATGATGACATGGCACTTGCTCAGATCGATCGTCAGCAAGCCGGATTTGCCACGCTGGCGATCGGTGACCGATACAGGAGAGCGCGACGTGGCTGTCGATGTCGGCTGCAGCCGCGCATGAGCGCCGGCCTCAAGCATCGGTTCGAGCAAATACGATTTATGTCTGATCATCTTATTGCGCGCATGACCCTAGAAATACGCTGCTTATAAACCACTTCTCGTGATAAGTTTAAATATCGGGCATAATATGCGTCATGCCTGTGAGAAGAGCATCCCTTTTAAACCGACTGCTGCATGAACTGCCCGAGCGGTACGTGGTCGATGCAGCTTGGCTTTCGGGCCTAGGGCTTGGTGCGTCGTCCATTCGGGACTACGTCCGGCGCGGCTGGCTGGAGCGGGTCGGATCGCGTCTCTATCGGCGCCCCGAACGCGAAATCGGCAAGCCGGTGCGATGGGAGATTGCGATGCTTTCTCTCCAAATGATGGCCGCGCCTTTGCATGTCGGCGGAATGTCCGCGCTCGAACTGGCCGGTTATTGGCAATATGCGCCGCTCGGTCGGAGGCGGATCTGGCTCTACACCGACTCGCCAGCCGTGCGCTCCTATCTTCGTCGCCTCGATCTCGACGCTGATATCGATGTCAGGTCGCGCAAGCTATTCGGTAATGCCGACCCGGACCTCGGCGTGGAAAGCCGCGCGCTCGATCTGGTGATGGGCGCACTGGGTCCGGTGGCAACGTCGGCTGGTTCAACCGTTCCGCATCGACAACATTTAAGTGTGGCGAGCCTGGAGCGTGCCATCCTTGAGACCTTAGAAGAGGTCCCGAAAAAGGTGAGCTTTCAACACGGCGCCGAGCAGTTCGAAGGCCTGACGACACTCAGGCCGAAGCTGATGGAAGCCCTGCTGCTGGAATGCCGCAGCGTGAAGGCCAAGCGGCTGTTCCTCTATTTCTCCGGGCAGCACCGCCACGCCTGGGCCCGGCGGCTGCAGACTGGTGATATCGACATCGGCTCGGGCAAACGCCAGATCATTCCGGGCGGGAAGCTCGATTCTGAGTATCTGATAACAGTGCCTAGGTCAGAGAAACACGAAGGGGCGCCGAGGGCTAGCTGATGTCGACAGAGATCTATGCCGCACAGGTAACCCTTCTCGTACGAACGATCCCCGAAATTGTTCGGGAGGAGATCTTTGCGCTCAAAGGCGGCACCGCCATCAATTTGTTTGTCCGGGATCTGCCGCGGCTCTCGGTCGACATGGATCTCGTATATCTGCCGGTGGCGGGTCGAGGGGAGTCACTTGCCAGCATCCGCGCGATCTCTTCGATATCCTCCACCTCTACGACAACGAGGGCGTTACCGAGGATATTTTCAAGGCATTCCTCGTCTATCTGGTCAGCCACAACCGGCCGCCGCACGAGCTGCTCGCCCCGCATTTGCTCGACCTGGACGCCGCCTATTTGGGCGAGTTCAGCAGCATGACGATCGAACCGGTGCCCCTCGAGACCTTGCTTGGCATCCGGGCGAAACTCGTCGCGGACATTCAGACCCGCGTTCGCGAGGCCTCGCCGACGGCCTTCCTTCGCTCGTTTTTTGCGCGGGAGCCGGACTGGTCGCAGCTTTCGCTACCGACCGACGCAAGCCAGCTCCCGGCCGTGCAGTGGAAGTTGCAGAATCTCCAGCGCCTGCAGGCGGAACAGATCGGAAAGTTCGAGGAGCAGCGCGCCAGGCTCGACGAGGTCCTGGTCGGCTAGCCTCGAAGCACAGGGTTCTGGCTCCGCGGTCCGGCCGTTCGACGATCAGTCTCGCGCCTGTTCGTAGAACATCGGATTGTGTGCCCACTCGTCGATGTCGGATTGGCGCCAGGCAGCGCATCGCTCGCCGATCTTGACCTGTCGCGGGAAGGTGCCCTGGTCCATTTTCCGATAGAGGGTAGAACGGCTAAGGCTGGTCCGCTTCAGGACAGCAGGCAGCCTTACGAAGCTTTCGTGGTTTTCGGGCATCGAAGATCTCCTGGTCTGGAATGGGCTTCGACAGTTCTTCTATGCACGTCGCTGACACCGGGGGAGCGGCCGTGTCCGGGGAGCCGGAAATGTCGCCCCCCCCCCCCCGGCGGGGAACGTCTTGGTCTCACACTCGACAACTGCGATAATGTGCGACGGGTCTGGTCTACCCGGCAATGGCGCTGTTGGGCGCGGATAGGCTTGGAACGGCTGAGCGGCCTGATAGGGCGAGACGTCTGATCAGCATTTCGTTGTCTCGAGGTAAGGCGTCTCCCGCTTGCGCGGGACTGTGCTCTACGCCGCTGGCGCGTTGCCGTGCCGCTTCGCGTCCCGGTCCTGCGGATGACGATCGACTGACGCGGAGGGCCGGCGGGTGCCGGGCGAAACGGAACGCGAGGATCAATCGAGCGCACACTGGCGGACTTCTGCGAAGCCGCCAGAGGTCGCGCGCTTTCGTTTCCGCGTGGCCCGCTCGATCCGATCGGAGGGCATGGCGGCGGCTGGCTTACAGGCCCGCGCGCACGCCGCCGCGCCGGCCGTCCGGATTCGAGAGGGCTTGTGGTGGGCTCCCGGCGGGAGCCGGGCAGCGCTCGCGCGCTGCAGTTGCTGCGGTCGCCGCGCTGCACGCGGCGGCGTTGTGCCTCCGGCACGTAGAATAGCGGGGTGGGCGTCGCTGCCCTGTAGTCCCGCCGCGGCGGGCCGCAAGCCGGCTGCGCCGGCTCCTACACTTCGTTTCGGCCCTGCGGGTGCGGCCCGCCTCTGCCGGCAGGACTGTCGGTCCGCTCCTGCCGCCCACCCCGCCATTCCGGCGCCGGTTGCGGTGGTCTGGAGTGAGGAAGATGAAGGACAGGACCGATACCAACCGGGCGAGCCTCTATGCCGAGGTGACGTCGCGCGTGATTGCCGAGCTGGAAGCGGGCCGGCTGCCTTGGGTGCAGCCCTGGGACGGGGCGGCGTGCGGGTGTTCGATGCCGCACAACGCCGGGACCGGGCGGCGCTATTCCGGAATCAACGTGCTGATCCTGTGGGCAGCCGTGATCGACGGCGGCTATCAGTCGCAGCGCTGGCTGACCTATCGACAGGCGCAGGCGGCCGGCGGCAACGTCCGCAAGGGCGAGCGGGGGACGACTGTTTGCTATGCCGATCGCTTCATACCCAAAGGCGAGCAGGCGCGGGCGCAGGACGAGGACCGCGATGCGCGGCAGATTGCTTTTCTCAAGCGCTTCACTGTGTTCAACGTCGATCAGTGCGAGGGCCTGCCCGAAGCGCTGGCCGGCGTGCCGGATATGTCGGTGGAGACGGATATCCTGCCGCAGGTGCAGGCGCTGATCGACGCGAGCGGCGCCGACTTCCGGATCGGTGGCGTCGAAGCCTATTATTCCCCCGGTCGCGATTACGTCGCGGTACCGCCGCAGGGCGCATTCGGCGAACCAATCAATTGGTATCGTACGGCGTTGCATGAGCTTGGCCATTGGACCGGGCACAAGAGCCGCTTGGATCGCGAACAGCGTGGCAGTTTCGGCAGTGGCGATTATGCCCGTGAGGAGCTGGTCGCGGAGATGGCCAGCGCGTTCGCCTGTGCGTCGCTGTCGATCCGGCCGACCGTGCGGCATGCGGACTATATCGGCAGCTGGCTGGCGGTGTTGCGCGGGGACGAGAAGGCGATCTTCCGCGCGGCGAGCGCCGCGAGCAAGGCTGCGGATTACCTGCTCGCCTTCCATGACGGAAGCATCGCCGACCCCTGGCTGGAGTCTGCAGCATGACCGGCGACCGCGAAGATGTGAAGGCGCGCTCGACCGAGCGCGACAAAGGCGAATGGCAAGGGCCAGTTCCTCCCGAACAGCTGGCAACGATGGAGCGCGCCATGCTGTCGCTTCCGCGCATGACGCGCGAGGTGTTCCTCGCCCATCGGTTGGATGGCGCGAGCTACTTCGAGATCGCCGGGGCAACGGGGCTGAGCATTCGGCAGGTCGAACGACACATGGCGAAAGCGCTGCTGCGGCTGTCGCGCTTCATGGACGGCGACGAGCGCACGCCATGGCGGCGCTGGTGGAATGCGCAATGTCAGCGGTGGTTCCCGTGAACCAAGCGCCAACATCGTCCAACGCATGCCGGGCGATGTTGGCGCAGCGCCTCCATCAGGTTAGGATGACACCATGAAATCCGAGCTCGATCATTTGCCGGCAGCCAAGCAGCGCGAGCTGGAGCGTGTCGTGCAGATCATCTTCGAGGAGTTCGAGGATGCCTTTGCGCTGTCCACGCACCCGTGGAAGAAGAAGGGCCGCATCCAGAAGGTCATTTTGTACGGCAGCTATGCGCGCGGCGGCTGGGTCGACGAGCCCCATACCGCCAAGGGCTATCAATCCGACTTCGATCTGCTGATCATCGTCAACGATAAGCGCCTGACCGACCGGGTCGAATATTGGTCAAAGCTCGACGACCGGCTGATCCGCGAGCTGTCGGTCACCAAGACGTTGCGCACACCGGTCAATTTCATCGTCCACACCTTGGGCGAGGTGAACGACGGGCTGGCCCACGGCCGCTACTTTTTCATGGACGTCGCGAAGGACGGCATCGCGCTTTACCAGAGCGAAGATAGCGAACTTCACGAGCCCAAGCCCAAGACGCCGGAGCAGGCGTTGTGCATGGCCAAGGAATATTTCGAGGAGTTTTATCCAGCCGCAGCCGACTTCAAGGAGAGCGCTGATCATCTCATCGGCAAGGGACGCTTTAAGCGATCCGCGTTTTTGCTGCATCAGGCGACCGAGCAGCTCTATCATTGCGTACTTTTAGTCGCGACCTTCTACACTCCGCACGTCCACAATCTGGGATTCCTGCGCACGCAGGCAGAGCGCATCGACCGAAGGCTGACCCACGTCTGGCCACGCGACAATCACAAGCAGCGGGCGATGTTCGAAAAGCTTCGGGAAGCCTACGTGAAAGCGCGCTACTCGAAGCACTATCAGATTAGCGAGGAAGAGCTTTTCTGGCTTGGCGAGCAGGTCGATGAACTGGGTCGCGTTGTTCACGCGATCTGTTCGGAACGCATCGCGGCGCTCGAACAGAAGGCCGCCGCTTAGCGCCCTAACATATCGCCGTCGGTCTGCTGTAGCGCGACGGCGATCATTGCAGCGAGCGCTTCCTCTGCCCGGGCACGCGTGGCCTTTTCCTTCGATAGCAGTTCCTGCCGAATCCACTCGGGCGCACGCGCGATCGTGGCGGTGATCGTGGCTTGAAAGTCGTTGTTCATCGCCCCCTTATCCGGATGTGTCTGCATCGGCGGCAAGCTCGAAGGCGCGCTTGCCGCGGCGTCGCCAGAGCGTGACCGTCTCATCGCGGCGTTCGCTCTGCAACTTCGCGACGCCTCCCAGCAGCAGGCCGAAGATCACCGCGCGATCGTCATCGGTCAGCTCGATCAGACCAGCCTTGGCAATTAGACCACCGAGCTCGATCAGTTGACGCGTTCGTTCGCGACGCTTCACCGCCCATGCCCGGCTGTCGTCACGCGCGATCCTCGCCTGTAGCCGATGGCGCGCCGCCACGGTCCGCCCGCTCGCGGCGCGAACTGCCGCGAGCGCCGCCGCCAGCTTTGCGTGCGACCTGAAAGAAGGCGGCACCGCTCCGCCGCCAACCCTCCTTCGTCGTCTTGTCTTCCGCCTCTACCGCGGCAAGCAACGCGCCGGCCAACTGCTCGAGCGGAAGCGCATCGGCGCTGGTGGCGATCACGAGCTCACCGAGCTGGCGCAGCCGCTGCTCCTTGAGTTGCCTTGCTTTGTCGCTCAGCGTCTTCAGTTCTGCATCAAAGTCCCGGGGTTTGCGCATCGGATCGTCCTCATTGCGGTGTGAGGACGAACCAGTTATCGGGTGCGTCGATCAGGCACAATATCCTGAAATCTCTTGGGATTGCCCAGTCCCGAGAAAGATGAAATCTTTTGAGGGCGCGCTTATACGTCGTGCCGACGTGCGCTTTGAGGTGTAAGTGGATTGCCGTCATGGCGATCTACCATTTCTCGGCAAAGGTCATCTCGCGCGGCAGCGGCTCCAGCGCGCTCGCGGCCGCCGCCTATCGCTCCGCCTCGCGGCTCTACGATCAGCGGCTCGATCGCCATCACGACTTCTCCAATAAGAGCGGCGTCGTGCATTCCGAAGTGATGCTGCCCGACGGCGCGCCCGACGCATGGTCTGATCGCGAGCAGCTCTGGAACGACGTCGAGGCAGCCGAGAAGCGCATGGACGCGCAGCTCGCCCGCGAGATCGAGTTCGCCATTCCGCGCGAACTGTCGAAGGAGGACGGCATCGCGCTCGCGCGCGACTTCGTCCGCGACGAGTTTGTCGATCACGGCATGGTCGCCGATCTCAACGTGCATTGGGACATCGGCGCCGACGGGCTGGCCAAGCCGCATGCCCACGTCATGCTGACGATGCGCGAAGTGAACGAAGACGGGTTCGGGCAGAAGAACCGCGACTGGAACCGCACCGATTTATTGGAGAAGTGGCGCGAGCGCTGGGCCGAGCATGCGAACCAGCGGTTCGTCGAACTCGATATCGATGCGCAGATCGATCACCGCTCGTTCGAGGCGCAGGGGATCGAGCTCGAACCGCAGAACAAGATCGGTCCCGCTGCCGCGCGCATGGAGGCGGCGGGCATCGAGACCGAACGGCTCGAAGAGCATTACGAGATCGCACGCGCCAATGGCGACAAGATCATCGCCAACCCCGGCATCGCGCTCGATGCAATCACCCGGAACCAAGCGACCTTCACCAACCGTGATCTCGCCATGTTCATCCACCGCCACAGCGACGGACAGGATCAGTTCGACCAGGCGATGGGCGCGGTGCGCGGCTCGCCCGACCTCGTCGCACTCGGCAAGGACGGGAAGGGCGAAGATCGTTTCACCAGCCGTGACATGATCCACACCGAGCAGCAGCTCGAGCGCGCGACCCAGATGATGGCCGAGCGCGAACGTCACGGCGTGCGCGAGCAGGATCGCGAGCGTGCGATTGCTGAAGCCGAACGCGCTGGGTTGGTCCTGTCGGACGAGCAGCGATCTGCACTGGACCACGTCACGCGCGGTGACGGTCTGAGCGTCGTCGTCGGCTATGCCGGCACCGGCAAGTCCGCGATGCTGGGCGTTGCGCGCGAGGCCTGGGAGAGCGCCGGCTACGACGTTCACGGCGCCGCACTGTCCGGCATTGCCGCTGAGAATCTGGAAAGCGGATCTGGTATCGCGTCGCGCACGATCGCGAGCATGGAACATCAGTGGGATCAGGGCCGCGAGCTGCTCGACCAGAACTCGGTGCTGGTGATCGACGAGGCCGGGATGATCGGCACGCGCCAGATGGAACGCGTGGTCAGCGAAGCCGAAAAGCGTGGAGCCAAGATCGTTCTGGTCGGCGATCCCGAGCAGCTTCAGTCGATCGAGGCGGGCGCGGCGTTCCGCTCGGTCGCCGAGCGTCACGGTGCGGTCGAGATTACCGACATCCGGCGCCAGCAGCAGGATTGGCAACGCGACGCGACGCGGCACCTCGCAACGGGCCGAACCGGCGAAGCGATCCATGCCTATGACCAACATGACAGCGTTCACGAAGCGGCGTCGCGTGACGACGCGCGCGAAGCGCTGGTCGATCGCTGGGATCGCGACCGGATCGCCAATCCCGACCTGTCGCGGATCATCCTCACCCACACCCGCGATGATGTGCAGGCGCTCAATGAAGCCGCACGCGAGCGGCTGCGTACGGCGGGCCAGTTCGGCGAGGACGTTACCATCGCGACTGAGCGTGGCTCGCGCGACTTCGCGCCCGGCGACCGCGTGATGTTTCTCAAGAATGAGCGCGACCTAGGCGTGAAGAATGGCACGCTCGGTACCGTCGAAAACGTCAGCCGTGCGCGGATGGTGGTGCAGCTCGACAACGGCCTATCGGTCGCGTTCGACACGAAGGACTATTCGCAGGTCGATCACGGCTACGCCGCGACGATCCACAAGGCGCAGGGGATGACGGTCGACCGTACGCATGTGCTCGCCACGCCGGGCATGGATAGCCACGCGTCTTATGTCGCGCTTTCGCGGCACCGCGAGGGGATGGACCTGCATTACGGCAAGGATGACTTCGCTGATCAGGGCAAGCTGGTTCGCACGCTATCGCGCGAGCGCGCCAAGGATATGGCGAGCGACTATGGTCGTGACGTCTCGCCTGAGCAGGGCTTCGCCGAGCGGCGCGGAATTAAGATCCGCGAGCGCATTGTGGAGATCGTTAAGTCCGTACCGGAGAAAGTGCGCGACCGGTTCGCCGGCCTGCGGTTGAAGCTCGGCGATCTGGACCTGCATCTGCCGCCATCGCCGCCGGCACCCGCGCCTCGTAGCCGCTTTTCCGGCATCACGATCACACCGGCCCCTGAGCTGGCACCGCCGCCATCGCCGCTCGACAAGGCAGTGGAGCGCTACGCGCGCACAGCGGCCGATCTCCTACGAATGCGCGAGGCCAATCTTCCTGAACTGCCGCATCAGAAGAACGCCTTTGCCGATGCGCGCGCCGCGCTCGACGCTGTGCGACCGCACGCGTCGCAGGATCTTGGCCGTGCGATGGAGGGCAACCCCACACTGATGCAGCAGGCCGTCGCCGGTAAAACGGCGGCGGCGATTCGGGCGATGGCGTTGGAGGCGGAGATCCGCGTCGATTTGGGAACGCGTGCCGACCGCTTCGTAGCTGACTGGCAGCAGGGAACCCGGCAGCTTCAGGCGCTCAGCCGCAGCGGAGATTACGACACGACTTACCGGATCAAGGAAAGCATGTCCGAGATGGCGAACGCGCTGCACCGCGACCCGCAACTCGAGTCGCTGTTGCGAAACCGGGTCCAGGAGCTAGGAATCGGTGGTCGATCAGGCGGATCGTTGTCCCATGAGCTCCTCCATCATCCCGCCCTCTCGCGTGGTCGCGGACTGGGGTTGTAAGCTCGTTTCATGACCCAGGAACCCGCTCAAAACGCCCCGGACGATGACATTGCGCGCGCTTTTGCAGCGCTGCGCGGCGAGGTCAGCCTCACCCGCGCAGCGCTTGAGGGCCTGACTGCCGCGCGCGAGCGAATACCCGATTACAGCGTCACTTTGTCGCAGATCGCAAAGGAGCTGGCGGACGCCGCTAGCGGCATCGAACGGCTCGAGCAGAGTCCGGCGGCCCGATTGTCGCCCGCCTCGCTGACGACCGCGATCGTCAAGGCGAGTGTCGATGCTCGGGCAGAGGACCGGGCACTGTTAAGCGATGCCCGGGATACGCTCTCGCGCTCGATCGGGCGCATCGATGGCATCGTCCACCGTGGCCAGGCGGCTGATCGTCAGTGGCAGCGGGTGTGGCGCGCGGCTGCGGGCGGTGCGATCGGCGGGATGCTGCTGATGGCGGTCGTGCCGGGGGCAATTGCGCGCAATTTACCCGCCAGCTGGCACGTGCCGGAATGGATGGCGGCTCGGACGATGGGGCTAGGGCAAAAGCAGGCCGGGCAGCGCATGGTTGCGACTGCTCCTGACAATTGATGCTTGGCCGGTAAGGGCGGCCGCCATGCCGACGAGGGCAGTCTTGCCTGAGGTTCGGTTGGGTCGGGCAGATGAAGACTGTCGTATTTTGGCAATGCGGGGTGGAAAGGGCCGGTCTGCTATCAGGTGGCGATCGGCGATAAGTAGCCGTTCGTTCGACGGCGGGGCGCGGCCTTGATCTGCTTTTCCTGGTGAAGAAAGCTTGCCGCTATGGGCCAAAAATCGTCATAAATAGCCGTTTCTTTGGTTGAGAGGCGGTGAGCTAAAAGGCCCCTTTCGCTATCGTGCACTTGCGCCGGGTCAGGGTTGCCAGGCCGCAACGTGGCGGTGATAGAGATCCTGTGAATTTGAAGGAACGTTTGTTGAACCATCAGGTGCTGTCGGCTTTCATCTGGTCTGTGGCCGACCTTCTGCGCGGCGATTACAAGCCGGCCGACTACGGCTCGGTGATCCTGCCCTTTACAGTTTTACGGCGGCTCGACTGCGTCCTGGAGCCCACGAAGGCGGATGTGCTGACCGAGCTTGAGCTGCGCTCGAAGGCTGGATTCGACCCGGAGCACTTTTTACGACGCAAGTCCGGGACACACTTCTTCAACACCTCCTCGATGGACCTCCAGAAGCTGCTGGGGGACCCGGACAACATCGCCGCGAACCTAACGTCCTACGTCCAGGGTTTCTCGGAAGAGGTGCGGGACATCTTCGAGAAGTTCGAGTTCCACAACCAGATCGACAAGCTCGCCCGTGCCAAGCTGCTGTTCCTGGTCACCGAGAAATTCGCCGGGATCGACCTCCACCCGGACAAGGTGGCGAACAGCCAGATGGGGCTGGTGTTCGAGGAGCTGATCCGCAAGTTCGCCGAGGCCTCGAACGAAACCGCAGGCGACCACTTCACGCCGCGTGAGGTGATTAACCTGATGGTTAACCTGATTTTCGTCGAGGACGACGCGGCACTCTCCACGCCCGGCGTGGTGCGGACGATTTACGATCCCACCGCAGGCACCGGCGGGATGCTGTCGGTTGCCGAAGAGCATCTGGCGGCGCTCAACCCCGGCGCGCGCCTCACCATCTCAGGCCAGGAGCTCAATCCGGAGTCCTATGCGATCTGCAAGGCGGACATGCTTATCAAGGGGCAAAACGTCTCCAACATCGCCTTCGGCAATACGCTCTCTGAGGATGGGCACCCCGGCAAGACCTTCGACTATATGCTGGCCAATCCTCCGTTCGGCGTCGAGTGGAAGAAGGTCGAGAAGGAAGTTCGCCGCGAGCATGAGCAGCAGGGCTTCAACGGGCGCTTCGGCCCCGGCCTGCCCCGAGTCTCGGACGGCTCGATGCTGTTCCTGCTCCATATGCTGGCGAAGATGCGCCCGGCGACCGAGGGCGGCTGCCGCTTTGGCATCGTGCTCAACGGCTCCCCGCTGTTCACCGGCGGCGCGGGCAGCGGCGAGAGCGAAATCCGGCGTTATGTGCTGGAGAACGACCTGGTCGAAGCCATCATCGCGCTGCCGACCGACATGTTCTTCAACACCGGCATCGCGACCTATATCTGGATCGTCTCGAACCGGAAGCCGGCCGGCCGCAAGGGCCAGGTGCAGTTGATCGATGGTTCGGGCTTCTGGCGCAAAATGCGCAAGTCGCTCGGCTCCAAGCGCAAGGAGCTGGGCGAAGAGCATATCCGGCAGATCACCGAGCTGTTCGGCCGCGCGGAAGCGGCGGAGATTGCCACCGTGCTCGACGCCGACGGCAAGGAAGTGGCGCGCGAGATCGTCTGGGCCGGCGAGAAGGCCCCGGAGGCACCGCAGGGCGGCAAGGTGAAGCTCGCGCCGCTGTCCAGCATCTTCCCCAACGGTGCCTTCGGCTACCGCACGATCACCGTGGAGCGTCCACTTCGCGACGCGGCGGGCGAAATCGTCTTGGGCGAACGCGGCAAGAACAAGGGAAAGCCGCAGGCGGACAGCGCCCTGCGCGACACCGAGAATGTGCCGCTGACTGAGGACGTCGATGCCTATTTCAAGCGCGAGGTGCTGCCGCACGCGCCGGATGCTTGGATCGACGAGAGCAAAACCAAGGTCGGCTACGAGGTGCCATTCAACCGCCAGTTCTACGTGTTCGAGCCGCCGAGGGCGCTTGAGGAGATCGACGCGGACCTCAAACACGTGACCGACCGGATCAAGGCGATGATCGAGAGGCTGGCAGCGTGAGCTTTCCCGCATATCCCAGCTATACGGCAACCGACATTGTGTGGTGCTCTCAACTACCGAGCCATTGGATTACTCGTCGATTAAAGACGCTCTTCCAGTTGATGAAGCGTCATCCAGAGGAGGGCGACAAAATCGTCACTGCGTTCCGGGATGGGCAGGTCACGCTGCGAGAGCGGCGACGGGAGGAGGGCTTCACAAATGCGCTCCAAGAGATCGGTTATCAACGCGTTCTGGCCGGCGATCTCGTCATCCATGCGATGGACGGTTTTGCCGGAGCGATTGGAGTGTCGGACGCGGACGGGAAGTCTACACCAGTGTACTCGGTTTGCACGCCAGCGCTCAATGCGGACGCTCGTTATTTCGCGCTGCTCCTGCGGCATATGGCGCTGAGCGGATTCGTGACGGCTCTGGCCAAAGGGGTGCGTGAGCGCTCGACCGATTTTAGATGGTCGGACGCGAGCGTGCTGGACCTTCCTTGCCCACCACTATCCGAGCAACGAGAGATAGTCTCGTTCCTCGACCGCGAGACGGCCAAGATTGATGCGCTGGTGGAGGAGCAGCGGCGGCTCATCGAGCTGCTCAAGGAGAAGCGCCAGGCCGTTATCTCCCACGCAGTTACCAAGGGACTCGACCTGACGGCGCCCATAAAGGACTCCGGCGTGGAATGGCTGGGCGGGGTGCCAGCCCATTGGAGTGTTGCCCCCCTTCGATATGTTGCGCGGGTCCAAACGGGGGTCGCGAAGGGTAAGGATCTGGAGGGGCGCATCGCTCGGACCGTGCCCTATTTGCGGGTTGCGAACGTTCAAGATGGCCACATCGACCTTACGGACGTGGCCGAGATTGAAATCGCAGAACATGATGTCAGCCGTTACCTACTCAGGAGGGGGGACGTGCTGATGAACGAAGGCGGGGACTTCGACAAACTTGGCCGCGGTGACATCTGGCAAGGCCAGATTGACCCGTGCGTTCACCAGAACCACGTATTTGCGGTCAGACCGACTGGCGTATCGGCGGAGTGGCTCAACTTGATCACCTCGTCGAGTTACGCTCAGCAATATTTCATGACCCGGTCAAAGCAGAGCACCAACCTTGCATCGATCTCGTCACGTAATGTGATGAACCTGCCGGTGGTGCTTCCGCCACCGTCGGAGCAGGCCAGTCTCGTCGCGCGCGTTGGTGAGATTGTTCTGACGCTGGCAGAAATGCGAGAAACCGCCGAAGGCGCTGTCAAACTCCTGCAAGAACGCCGCGCCGCCCTCATCTCCGCCGCCGTCACCGGCAAGATCGATGTACGGGATGCGGCTATCCAGCGGGCTGAAGCCGCATGACGCGCGCCATCGGACGCTCGCTGGAGCTCTACTATATCGACGGCCGGCCCGACGGCATGCTCACGGCCGAGCTGTTCAACTGGACCGGCCACGTCCTGATGACGCCGCGCACCCAGATCGCCGAGGCGCTGGCGCGACCTGAGGCGAGCTATGCCGGCGTCTATCTGCTGATCGGTGAGCAGGAGGGCGAGCCCCGCGCCTATGTCGGCGAGGGTGAGGATATCTCCGCCCGCATCCGCAGCCACGACGTCCGCAAGGAATGGTGGACGAGCGCCGTCCTGATAACCGCAGCCGCCAACAAGCTCAACAAGGCCCATGTCCGCTACTTAGAGGCCCGGCTGATCGCCGAGGCGCGGGCCATCGGTCGCGTGCCGCTCGACAACGGCACCAACCCGACCCTTGCCGCGCTCAGCGAGGCGGACGTGGCGAAGATGGAGGCGTTCCTGGAGAACCTCTTCATCGTGCTACCAGCCGTTCGGGTTGACATGTTCATCCGTCGTGCCCGCCCCACTGCGGCGAAGACGCAGCCGGATGCTGCGCCCGCTGTCGAAACCTCTACCGATGCGCCAGAGGCGAAGCGATTTGTGCTGGAGAACCGAAGGCACGACATTCACGCGACGGCTGTGCTTCGAGACGGGGAGTTCATCGTTGAAGCGGGATCGACCGCCCGTGGAAGCTGGGCGGGACTCGCCCATCATAATTATGTCGGCCTCTATTCCGAACTGATCCGCTCGGGCGTGCTCGCACCCCAAGGCAACCACTGCGTGTTCACCGAGAGCTATGCTTTCAGCAGCCCAAGTGCCGCCGCGACGGTCGTTTTCGGCCGTGCCGCAAGTGGCCCTCAATCGTGGCGCCTCGAAGGTAGCGAGATGACCTACAAGGAATGGGAAGCGGCCAGGATCGAGGATACGTTCGAAGATCTCCTGGGAGCGAGCGAATGAACCGCCTCCATGAAGAAATCAGCTTCGAGAGCGAGGTCTGCACCATCCTCGCCTCCAAGGGCTGGCTGTATGAGGCAGGCGACGCGCAGGCCTATGACCGCAAGCGCGCGCTGTTCCCGGCCGATCTGCTCGCCTGGCTACAGGAAACCCAGCCAAAGGCCTGGGAAAGCCTGAACAAGCTGCACGGCGCTTCGGCAGAGGCACTGCTGCTCGAACGCGTGCGCAAGTCGCTGGACGACCGTGGGACGCTCGACGTGCTGCGGAACGGCGTCGACACTATCGGCGTGCGCGGCACGATCCAGCTTGCCCAGTTCAAACCGGCGATGGGGATGAACCCGGACATCGTGGCACGCTACAGCGCCAATCGGCTTCGCGTCGTGCGTCAGGTCCGCTACAGCCTGGCCAACGAGAACTGCATCGATCTGGTGCTGTTCCTCAACGGCCTCCCCGTCGCCACCGTGGAGCTGAAGACCGATTTCACCCAGTCGGTGCAGGACGCGGTCGACCAGTACAGGCACGACCGGCTGCCGCAGCAGAAGGGGCATGAGCGCGAGCCGCTGCTGAGCTTCCCATCGGGTGCGTTGGTGCACTTCGCCGTTTCGAACAGCGAAGTGATGATGACGACCAAGCTTGCGGGGCCGGCCACACATTTCCTGCCATTCAACCAGGGCGATCATGGCGGCAAGGGCAACCCCGCGCTGCCCTTCGGCCATGCCACGTCGTACCTGTGGGAACAGGTCTGGCAACGCGACAGCTGGCTGGAGCTGCTGGGCCGCTACCTCGTCACCCAGCGCGACGACAAGAAGGCAATTCGCGCGATCATCTTCCCGCGCTATCACCAGCTCGACGTGACGCGGAAGCTCCAGGCCGCGATCCTCCAGGAGGGCGTCGGCGCCAAGTACCTGGTCCAGCACTCGGCGGGATCGGGCAAGACCAACTCCATCGCCTGGACCGCGCACTTCCTCTCCGAGCTCCACGACACGACCGACGAGAAGCTGTTCTCAACGGTGATCGTCGTGTCCGACCGGCGGGTGATCGACGGGCAGCTTCAGGACGCGCTGTTCGATTTCCAACGCACCACCGGCGTTGTCGAGACGATCAAGAGCGAGAGCGGCAGCAAGAGCGCGCAGCTGGCCGACGCGCTGAAGGCCGGCAAGAAGATCATCGTCTGCACCATCCAGACCTTCCCCTATGCGCTCCAGGCGGTGCGAGAGCTCGCCGCGACTGACGGCAAGCGCTTCGCGGTTATCGCGGACGAGGCGCACAGCTCGCAGACGGGCGAAGCAGCGGCGAAGCTCAAGGAAGTGCTCTCGCCCGAGGAGATTGCAGAGCTCCAGGACGGCGGCGAGATCGACACCGAAGACCTGCTGGCGGCGCAGATGGCCGCGCGGGCGAGCGACACTGGGGTGACGTACGTCGCCTTCACGGCCACCCCCAAGGCGAAGACGCTCCAGCTCTTCGGGCGCTTGAAGCAGCCGGACGGCCTGCCGGAGCCCTTCCACGTCTACTCGATGCGGCAGGCCATCGAGGAGGGCTTCATCCTCGACGTGCTCAAGAACTACACGCCTTACAAGCTGGCGTTCCGCCTGGCGCACGACGGCAAGGAGCTGGAGGACACCGAGGTCGAGCGTTCGGCAGCGACGAAGGGGATCATGCAGTGGGTAAGCCTGCACCCCTATAACATCGCGCAGAAGGTCCAGATCGTCGTCGAGCACTTCCGCGAGAACGTGCAGCTCCTGCTCGACGGCAAGGCCAAGGCCATGGTGGTGCTGGCGAGCCGCAAGGAAGCGGTTCGGTGGAAGCTCGCCATCGACCGCTACATCAAGGGCAAGGGCTACCCGCTGGGCACGCTCGTCGCCTTCTCGGGCGAGGTGAACGACCCGGATTCGTCGCCGGAGCCGCTGAGCGAGGCGAGCAAGGAGCTCAACCCGAACCTGAAGGGCCGCGACATCCGCGACGCCTTCAAGGCCACCGACTATCACCTGCTGCTCGTGGCCAACAAATTCCAGACTGGATTCGACCAGCCGTTGCTGTGCGGCATGTATGTCGACCGGCGCCTGGCGGGCGTCCAGGCAGTGCAGACGCTATCGCGCCTCAACCGCGCCCATCCGGGGAAGGACACGACCTACATCCTCGATTTCGTGAACAGCTCCCAGGAGGTGCTGGCCGCGTTCCGCACCTACTATGAGACGGCCGAACTCGAAGGCGTAACCGATCCTAACCTCATTTACGACATGCGCGCAAAGCTCGATGCCGGCGGCTGGTACGACAGCTTTGAGGTGGATCGCGTGGCGAACGTGGCGATGGACCCGAAGTCCACCCAGGGGGACCTTGCTGGGGCGCTCGGGCCGGTCGCGAATCGGCTGCTGAAGCGCTTCGCCGCAGCCAAAGCGGCCAAGGAGGCCGCTGATGCGCTCGGGGACGAGAAGGCTGCGCATACGGCAAGCGATGAGATGGGCACGCTGACGCTCTTCAAGACGGACGCGCAGACCTTTATCCGCATCTACACCTTCCTCAGCCAGATGTTCGACTACGGCAACACGGATATCGAGAAGCGCTTCCTGTTCTTCAAATACCTCGTGCGGCTCCTCGATTTCGGGCGGGAGCGCGTGGCGGTGGATGTGTCGCAGCTGCAGCTCACGCACCATTTGCTGAGCAAGCTTCACAAGCAGCCAATGCAGATGGGCGGAGAGACCCCGAAACTCGCCCCAGTAGGCGACGCAGGGTCGGGGTCGATACAGGAGAAGCAGAATGCTCTCCTCCGCGAGATCATCCAGCGCGTAAACGACCTATTTGAAGGCGAACTCACCGAGGGTGATCAGCTCGTCTATGTGAATGACGTCATCAAGGGCAAGCTGCTGGAGTCCGATGAGCTCGTCACCCAGGCACTGAATAATAGCAAATCGCAGTTCGCCGCGTCGCCGACCCTAGACAATGAGCTACTCAACGCGGTTATTGAGGCGCTCGACGCCCACCAGAAAATGAGCCAGCAGGCGCTGGGCTCGTCTGCCGTCCGAGCAGGCCTGAAGGATGTCCTACTGGGCCCTGGCCACCTGTACGAATTGCTTCGAGATCGCGCTGCTGAGACTGGGGAAATCGGCGAGTTAAGCCGAGTCAGGTTGAGGGTACCCAAACGTGTTGGTGAGCAGGACCTCCCTGCGGGGAGCACTGGCACGGTGGTCTACGTTTATGAAAAGTCGCTCGCCTATGAGGTGGAGTTCTCCAGTCCCTTTCACGCCGTTGTAACCTTGGAGCGCTCAGAACTTGAAGTCGTCCACTAAGCTCCTCGGTGAGCGAGACATCTCGCCACAGAAGATTACCAGCTATCTGCTTGACCTCAATCATCCAGAGGGTGGTGGGAAAGCGAAGTTTTTGATGGCTCATGGTTTCCGTGCGGCGCAGCCGCAAATCTTGGCAGATGCTATCCACGCACATGCCGAGTTGAATTACATTGAAGAAACGGTCCACAGCAACTTCGGTACGAAGCACATCGTTCGGTGCCACATTCCGACACCAGACGGGCGAAACCCATGCATCCAAGTAATTTGGATCCGTGAACACGGCTGCGAGGCAAATCGACCCGTGACCGCCTACCCATCTGAGCTTAAAAAGGAAGCAACGAACTAGAAGAAGCAAGCTATGGTGAGCCGGAACAGGTCAGAACGGCACCGATGCACGAAGGTCATCTATTTCATATTTAGCCGAACGAGCGGTGCCAGAGCGAAAATGCTAAGCGCCAGCTACAGTTGCGTGCCGGACAAACCGGCGACCGGCCCACGGTTCGCCACTGAACCGTTCCGCTTTTATCGTCACTTATGAGTAGAGTCCGGGGTTGTCTTGTGTGGCCCCGGTTGCCGGCCGGGAGGATTTGCAAGCCTTAACCGAATCGGTGTCGCACTGCGCGCGAAAGCAATGCACGGTGTCCCATATGGCATGGGTTCGAAGCCGAAAGTGGGACCGAATTGTTGGGTGGGCCACGCAGGGACCACGGCTTGTCCGGCCGGCCAATACGCAAGGTTTTCTGCGCCATACGGCGTCCGGTGTGAGTCCTGTAAGCGCACCATTCCAAAAATTCCTTAAATACGACAGCTTGCGCCGCGATCTCGTCCTAATCGTAGCCCACGACTGTCGCACAATATACCTGCTCAAACGACGCTAATATCGTAAAATCTGGGGCGGAATGAGAAGGTTCGCTGTAGCACAGTGGTGTTGCACAAACGGCATTGCGGCCTTTGGCGTCGAGGTGCTGTTTATCAATATCGAGTTCGGGTTCCGGCCGACCTGAAGTCAGTGGTGGGTGCCACGCAGATCGATCGCTCGCTGCGGACGACATCATTCACCGTCGCATCGCGATTGGCAGAGCAGGGGGCTGTAACGCCCGTTCCGGGGTGAGTCGGGCGGTTGCCGGTCAGGCAGATTTAAGCAAAGCAAGCGGCGATAGCAGCCGTCTGCCGGCAGCACCGGTTTTCCCGAAAGAGATCTCGTCTAGGAACCCTCAACCCTCACCAGGTCTGGCAAGACGGTCGAGGAATTCGCTCAGCAACAGGGACTCGCCCGGCGTCAGCGCTTTGGTGCTATCAAGGTGGGCGCGCAACCCTACTGCCAACGATGCAAGATCGGCATGGTCTTGGTCAGGGGAGGTGGTGACGATGGACGCGATCACGCTGTCTCGTACGACCGACGAGAGCTGCGGATCGCGTTCTTCCGCGGGGATCGCGAGCAAGGTCGTCACTGTGCCGACCCCGGCGGCATGGATCAATGCCACCGCGCGTTCGACGGGCATCCGCAGCCGTGCTGCGCGAGCGATCCGCTCAACCCGTTCGCGCAGGATGGCAAGGCCGGCGAGCATGGCCGGTGACTCGGACGCAAGCGCACCCACTTCATTCATGATCGCGAAGGCGACCGGATTGGTGAGACCGAAAGCGACATAGCTGTCCCAGGCGTTGGCCAGATTCTGCACCGGATCGGGATGGGGGGGCATCGCCGCCTTGTCGGCGATGAATGCCGCCTGCCCATGTTCCGCAACCGCGTTCAGCAGCCCCCGCTTGTCCCCGAACAGGCGATATAAGGTAGGGGCCTGGATCCCGGCCGCCGCCGCCACCGCACGCGTCGTCAGGGCAGTGATGCCACCAATGATGATGAGCCTGGATGCCGCATCGAGAACCCGCGTTCGAACATCCTGCGTTTCCGGCCCGTTGTCCGTTTCCATCGCCATGCTTCGGATTATCATCGATCCGTTTCGAACGGTAGCGGTGATTGCCCCAATCTCTTATCGATGATAACAAACTATTGTTACCGTCGAAAAGGATCGATCATGATTATCGTTACCGGCGCGACCGGTCAGCTTGGTAGAGCGGTCGTTCAGAACCTGCTTCGGCGCTTTCCTGCCGATCAGATCGGCGCCAGCGTGCGCGACGCCGACAAGGCATCCGGTCTGGCCGCACAGGGCGTAGATGTCCGTGTCGGCGATTTCGCGGATGCGAACGGTCTCGCGAAAGCTTTCGCGAATGCCGATCAGGTCCTGATCGTTTCCGCCGACAAGCTCGGTGAGGAGGCGCTACGGCTCCACCGCAGCGCGATCCAGGCAGCTCGGCGTGCGGGCGTCCGCCGCGTCCTCTACACCAGCCACATGGGCGCACGCGTAGGGTCGCCGTTCCCGCCAGCCGATCAGCACGCGGGCACCGAGGCGGAACTGGCCGAAAGCGGTCTGGCCTACACCGCGCTACGCCACGGTTTCTATGCCGAAAGCTGCCTTCAGATGATCGGCGATGACCTGACGAGCGGAGAGCTACGCACTCCCGAGGACGGCCCGACAAGCTGGACGGCGCGTGCCGACCTTGCGGAAGGCGACGCAGCGATCCTCGTGGCCGACCGCGATTGGAACGGCACCACGCCGCCACTCACCGCCGCCACGGCGATCACCATGGCAGAGATCGCCGTCATCGCCTCCGCAGTGACCGGACGTGAGGTACGCCATACCATCATTCCCGACGACGAATGGCGGGACGCCAAGGTCGCAGCCGGAATGCCGTCCTTTTACGTCGACATGCTTCTGGGGATGTTCCGGGCGGCACGGTGCGGCGACTTCGCCGCCACCGATCCGACCCTGGAGACGCTGCTCGGCCGGCCACCACGCACGATGCGCGACGTGCTTTCGGCAGCAATCGCTTGAACCTCAACCTACAAGGGCAACTGGAATGACTGTACTTTCTGGCATCCATCACGTCGGCATCGTCGTCGAAAGCGTGGAAGCGAGCACGACATGGTATGTCGAGCATCTCGGCTTCGAGCGCCTTTTCACCTTCGGCTGGCCGGGCGTGCAAGCAGCCTTTATCGGCCGCGGCGCCTTGAAGCTCGAACTTTTCCAGAACGAAGCGGCGGCACCGATGGCTGAGGACCGACGCAGCGCCGAAACCAACCTGAAAATCGGCGGCATGAACCACTTCGCCATCGAGGTTCCCGATCTCGATGCGACCGTCGCGGCGTTGGCGGCAAAGGGCGTTGCAATCGTCTCCCCGCCGCGCGAGGTTCCGAACAGTGGCGGCAGCCGCTTCGCGTTCATCCACGACAACGCGCAGATGCTGGTCGAGCTTTACCAGCCCGCCTAACGCTATGGCGGCCGGCCAGCGGCCGGTCGCCGGCCGCCAGACGTGTTCCCGGTTCACCAGCGTTTTCGAGAATGCCGGCTCACCAGCGGGCGGTCAAAGACCGGTAGCTCAGACCTGGGCCATGCCGCCGTCGACGAACACCTCGGCACCGGTCATGAAGCTGCTGTCTTCGCTGGCCAGGAAGAGCGCGACCGCGGCCGTCTCTTCGGGCTGGCCGATCCGACCTAGCGGCGTCTGGGCCGTCAGGGCAGCGACGAGCGCCTTTTCCTCCTCGGGCGAGCCCGCGAGACCTTGGAGGCCCGGCGTCAAGGTCGCTCCCGGCGAAAGCACGTTGACGCGGATGCCGCTGTCCTTGAGGTCGAGCGCCCAGCTTCGCGCAAAATTGCGCACCGCGGCCTTGCTCGCACTGTAGACGCTGAACGCCGGTGTGCCTTTCGATCCAGTGGTCGAGCCGGTGAGAATGATCGATCCGCCCGACTGCATCAGGGGCAGCGCCTTTTGTACCGTAAACAGCGTGCCGCGAACGTTGGTATCGAAGGTGAGATCGAACTGCTCTTCTGTAATCGCGCCGAGCGGCGCCAGATCGCCACCCCCGGCATTGGCGAACACGATGTCCAATCCACCACGCTTTTCCCGTACGACGTCGAACAGCGGGTCGAGATCATGGAGGCTGGCAACGTCGCTTCGAATGCCCGTGACGGCGCCGCCGATCTCGTCGACGGCCTTGTCCAGTTCGGCTTGGCGGCGGCCGGTGACGAAGACGTACGCGCCCTCAGCGACGAAGCGCTTTGCGGTTGCGAGGCCAATGCCACTGGTGCCGCCGGTGATGAGGGCTGTTTTGCCTTGCAGTCTGGTCATGTGGTGCTCCGAACATCGAATGATGCAGAAGTAGACATGCGCTTTCTCGCTTACTAGTATGCACCTTTTGGTAAGTGCCTGGAGTCATCGGTGGAGAGCAGGATTTTCAGCTGCGGTCTGGATGTAGCGCTGTCGGTGATTGGCGGTAAGTGGAAGCCGCTGATCCTGTTCCATCTGGCGCACGAAACACGGCGCTACGGAGAGCTCAAGCGTGCGATCGGTGGCGTGAGCGACAAGGTGCTGATCCAGCAACTCAAGGAGTTGAATGCAGATGGCGTCGTCGATCGCCGCGATCACCAGCAGGTCCCGCCCAAAGTCGACTATTCGCTAACGCCTTTCGGCATGACGCTGTCCGATGCGCTCGTACCGCTATGTTCGTGGGGCACCGAACATATCACTGAGGTAGAGCACCTCGTGGCCAATCGCGCCGGCAATGATGTCACCGCCGCTACCTAGAGCCGCCGCGGGTCGTTCCAGTCGGTTTCAGGGAACTATGAATGCCAAACGAAACCGATGAAAAGCCGTCCGCTTCTGAGACCACGCCAAGGTAGCGCGAATGTCGGATCGTCGGTCAAGCTGGACTCAGGATGCCAATTCCGGATCGAGCGCGAGGGCGAGTGCACGATCTGCCACCGCGCCTTCCGTATCGCCGATCGCCTTGCGCGCCAGCGCGCGCCGCCAATACGCCAGTGCCATTTTCGGATCGCTCTCGATCGCGGCACTGAACTCTTCGATCGCGCGCACATCGTCGTTGATCAGGCGATATGCCTCACCTTTGGCGGCGAGCGTCATGGCGTCGCCGGGCGACAGCGCGAGCGACCGGTTGTAATCGCGGATCGCGCGATCGTAGCGCTCGAGATCGACATAGCGATTCCCCCGATTGTAATAGGCTGCTTCCAGGCCCGGATCGATCGCCAGCGCTCGATCATAGGCAGCGACCGCCTCGCCAGTCTTGCCCGCGTCGCCGAGCACCAGCCCGAGCGCATTGAGCGCATAAGTCGATTTCGAATCGATCTTCAGCGCAGCGTCGAGATCGCCCTGCGCCTCGGCCCCGCGGCCGAGCTTGCGGTAGAGCAAGGCGCGTTCGGTCAGCAGGTCGGCGTTGTTCGGCGCGGCGGCGATAGCGCGGGTGAACGCGACCAGGGCCTGCTTGCGGTCGCCCATGGCCTCGTACAGTTCGGCCTTACCCTGGAGCGCATCGAGCAACGTCGGCTCGAACCGCAACGCCGCGTCATATGCGGAGAGCGCGCCCTTGCGGTCTCCGATCTGATCGAGTGCGCGCGCCTCCATGACCGCGAGATGGGCGCGTTTCGGCTGAACCTTGCGCGCGGCGCGATAGCTCTCCGCCGCAGCGCGCCACTGCTTCAGATTGTATTGCGAATCGGCGCGCCCGGTCAGCGCCGCCGTGTCGGCTGGGGCAAGGGTCAACGCGGCGGTGAAGCGCTCGAGCGCGGCGGCGTCGCGCTCGAGCGAAAGAAGCGTCGTTCCCATCGCGTCGAGCGTGTCGACATCGGTCGGGTCGAGCGCGAGCGCTTGCTCGAAGTCGCTCAGCGCCTTCGCATAGTCCTTGCGATCGTTGAGGATCCAGCCGCGATTGTACAAGCTCGATGCGGTCGGCTTGCCGGCAATTAGCGTGCTGTAATCGGCGAATGCCTTATCGGTTTCGCCGGCGTCGGTGAAGGCCATCGCTCGGTAGAAGCGGGCTTGGCGATCGTCGCGGTTCGCAACCAGCGGATCGAGCAATGCCACCGCGGCAGCAGGATCGCCATGCCGCCGGTCGAGATCGGCAAGCCCGAGAATGGCATCGCGGTCCTTGGGATCTGCCGTGAGGGCCATGCGGTACGCGACACGCGCTTCGTCATCGCGGCGCAGCGCTGCGAGCGCGGCGGCCCGCGCGGCCTGGCCGCCCTTGACCGATGGGTCAAGGCGGAGCGCGCGTTCGCTGGTCTGCAGCGCCTGCCGCGGATCATGCTCGCGCTGAGTTGCCGTGAGCTGGACGAGCCGTGCTGCATCGGGGGCTGCGGCGGAGACCGACGCGGCCAGGGCCAGTGCGGCTGCAAGAAGCGAGACGATCATCGTGCCGCTCCATGGCTGGCGGTCGGATGCGCGGCGGATGGGGGCGGATTGCTGTCAGGGCCCTTGGGTGTCGCTAAAACCACGATCGGTGGCCGAGCGAGCCATTTTGCGGCGGCGGCCTTAACCTCGTCGAGCGTCACCGCCGATAGCAAAGGCGTGAAGTTTACCAGTTCCTCGGTCACCGCGGTGCTCCGCGCCGAGCCGCTCATCGCGGCCGCCCACCATGCATTCTTGCCCCGCGCTGCGGCGGCTTGAGCCAGCAACGGCTTGCGCGCGGCGTCTATTGCCTCGGCGGTGATCGCGCCGTGTGCGATAGTGTCGGCCACCGACGTCACGACAGCGGCAAGACCGTCGAGATCGCCGGGCTGCGCCTCGACTTGAGCAATAAGAAGGCCCTGATCTGCATGATCGGGCATTACCGTGACGACCATGGGTGAATAGGTCTTGCCGAGCTCGACCCGGGCGCGTTGCCGCAGCGCGTCGTTGAAGACGCCCGCCACGAGCTTGAGCGCATATTCCTCGCGCCGGCGTGGGGGTTCGGCGACGAACAGTGGCCAGATCAGGCTCGCCGCACCGCGATCGGGGGTGCCGGTATAGGTGGTGCGGATCACCGGAAAGGCGCGCTCGGGAATACGCAGAAAATGCTTCTCGATAGACGGCCGCTCGGCGGCGCCGCGCGGCGGAAGCGCACCGAAGGTCGCGGCGACCAAGCGTACCGCCTCCGCCTCTGCGATATCCCCGACGATCGTCAGTTCGATCGGCGCCTCGGTCAGCGCCGGACGCAGCAGCCGGGCGAATTCGGCGGTCCGCAGCGTGAGCATCGCGGCAGGCGGCGGGATCCGTTCAGGCGCATCGGGATCGACCGTCGCCAGAAAGGCCTCATTGGCAGCCATCATCGGCTGGCTGCCAATGGTCCGATACATAATGTCGATCGCGCTCGGCAGGCGTTCGTCGATCGTCGTGCGGAAGCCGGGATCGGTCAGGAACGCCGCGAACACCTGAAGCTCGCTCTTCAGGCTGACGGGATTGGTCGATTGTGAAAACTGGAAGAAGTCGAGGCCGAGATCGTAGCGGAAGGGCCATGTGACCTCGTGCAGCGCGCGCGTCATTTCCTCCGCCGACAGCCGACCAAGCCCGCCCAGCGCGAACAATTGGGTGCCGAGCATGGCGCCTATATAGCCATTGGCGGGCAATTCGCGCCGGCCTGCTCCGAAGCGGGCGCGAAGCTCGATGTCGTTGGCCTCAAGCGGTGTCTGTTTGAAATTCAGGACGAGGCCGTTGGCAAAGCGCAGGCGGACGAAGCCCGGATCGGAAATTTCCGCGCGTTCGACGACGCGGCCGGGGATACCGAAGCTGGTATAGGGCCACACGACGGCGCCGCGGTCAGCATAGGCCGCCAGCGTCGCTGCATGGGCGTTCTGGCTCCAGAGGCCGCGGGGTCTCGTGCTGTCGCCCGATTTGGGGGCCACGACGGCCAGCAGCGGACCGCTGCCGCTCCAGTCGGCATCGACCACGCGTTTCATCCCGGCCGGATCGAGATCTTCGACCGCCGCGTCGAAGGCATACATCGCTTCGCGCGGGGCGAGGACCGGGCGTCGGTCGAGCAAGCGCGCGAGCATCGTATCGGCCAAATCGTCGGTGGTTCGCGCAGCGGCGCCTGACACTGCGGAGCGCAAGACAGCGCGCCGCTCGACCACCTCGGCCTCGATTTCCTGCTCGGTCGGACCATCGTGGATCAGGCGGAGAAGCTCGGCCTGCGCGACCGCCATGCCCTTCTCCCATTCATCGCCGGTGGGCATGGCGATGAGACAGGTGCTGACAAATTCGTCGCTCTCTTGCCCGACGATAACTGCGCCGAGCAGTCCGCTGTGCCCCGCGTCGATCACACGCGTGATCCGGTCGTGGAAGATGTTGCGCCAGAGCGTGGTGTGCACCTCGCGCGCGGAGCGGATCGACTCGTCCTCGTTCCGGGGACGCGGCGGACGCAGGCGACACGCCGACACGGTGGTCGGCAGCGACGGCGCGGCGACCTCGACGCTGTCGAGCTCGCGCGCGAAATCGATCGTGCCGGGCTTCGCGTGCAGCGGCGCTGTCCCCTTGCCGGTCCAAGTGCCGAAGGTCGTCCGCACCTGCGCCTCGATCGCATCGACCGGCTGATCGCCGACCACGATCAGCACGGCGTTCTCGGGTCGGTACCAGCGGTCGTAAAATGCCCGCAGCGTGTCGGCGGTGGCGCCTGCGATCGTATCCAGGGTCCCCTCCGGACTGCGCGCAACAGTGCGGGCGTCCGGCATCTGGAAATGCGAGACCGCGCGCGATGCCGCGGTGCCCGCGCCGCCCCGGCTCTGCAATTCGGCTTGGACCACACCGCGCTCGCTCGCGACGCCCGCTTGCGTGAAGACGATCCCATCGCCGACATCCCGCAGCCAGCCAAGCCCCTGCGCCATTCCTACAGCGTCGGTCGTTGCAAAATCGAGCCGATAGGTCGTCTTGTAGAGGGTCGTCGCAGCGTTCTGGTCGCGTCCGAATGCCACCCCGAGCGCTGCGAAGCGCCGGTCGAGTCCGCCATCCGGCGCCGAGCGCGTCGTGCGAAACGCGGCGTGCTCGACCAAATGGGCGAAGCCGCGCTCTTTGTCCTGCTCCTCGAAGCTGCCGACATCAATGCCTAGCCGAAGGGATAGGCCATGGTTCGGGATGGAGGCGCGCTTGATCGCGTAGCGCATGCCGCTGGGCAGCGTGCCAAATCGAACATCGGGATCAGCCACGGCTGCTCGTCTTGGGATGATAGCGGATATCTTCGTGGCTTCAGCCTTTTGCGCGTCTGCCGGAACCGTCGTGTAAACCGAGACGGATGCAAGCAACGTCGCGCCAAATGTCTTCTTGAATGCTGTCATCTTGTCCCCCGGCAATTGTTAGCCTGGGACAGGCGCTTCCTGCCAGTAGCAAGTGGCGGTTGGGACCGCTTTTATACACCCCGATCGTCGCGTTTCGGCAAGGCGCCCAGGGTGTGCGAATCTCGCCTTCTGGGTTGTCGTTACGCACTGCGTCGCCGTGTAGGGGCGCGGAAATCGGGCGGTTTTCTAGCGATCCACCGGAGATATTCCCGTATATCATGACGGTCTCGCAACTGATCCATCGAACCATATGTCGAAGCCAACTCGCGGTTCGTCACAAAGGCATGGATGGTCCGGTGGCAGATGGGATGCACTGGCGCAGTCTTCGTGCCTCCCTCGCTCTTCGGAACAACGTGATGCCGCTCTACACGTTGCCCAAGAAGCCGGCCGCATAATGCGCAGCGCAAGTCTTCGTGCTCTATCGCCGTTCTTGCGGCAGCCTCCGCTAGCCCGGTTATCCGTTTCACCCGACCGCCCATTCTCGCCATATGGTGATTCTGCGTGCACTTTCGAGGGCGCGTCTAGGGATGTGCTTGATCGGACGCTCGTGTAGCGGAACAATCGACCGTCACATCCGCTGGCCGAAACACGAGGGTCCAAGATGTTCGATCGCTTTGCTGTCCTGCTTCAATATGCGCTGCCAAAACAGCGCCTAACCCTTCTGGCTGGTCGCATCGCCCGAGCGCGAGGCGGTGCAATGACCACTCGACTGATCCGGTGGTTCGTCGCCCGATACGGGGTCGATATGAGCGAAGCCGAGAATTCGGATATCGCCAGCTATGCCAGCTTCAACGACTTCTTTTCGCGGCCTTTGATGAAGGGCATTCGCCCACTAGCGCAGGCTGACTTCATCTGCCCAGTAGATGGCGCGATCAGCCAAGTCGGGGCGATCGACGACCATCACATCGTGCAGGCCAAGGGACACCGGTTCACCACGACCGAACTCATCGGCGGCGACGGCACACTGGCGGCCGAGTTCCGTCATGGCAGTTTTGCGAATCTCTATCTGTCGCCGCGTGACTATCACCGTCTCCATATGCCGTGCGCCGGCAGCTTGGTCAGCATGCGCTACATTCCGGGCACCCTGTTTTCAGTGAACCCCGTCACTGTACGCGGCGTGCCCAATCTGTTCGCGCGAAATGAACGCCTCGTGTGCGTATTCGAGAGTTCGGAGCACGGCACATTCGTGATGGTGCTCGTCGGCGCCACTATCGTCGGGAGCATAGCTACGGCATGGCACGGCACGGTCAATTCTGAGCGTGCCGGCAAGCCGATGGAATGGCGCTACGCCGATCAAGAGGTTGCTCTCCAGCAGGGCGAGGAAATGGGGCGCTTCCTGCTGGGCTCGACGGTCGTGATGCTATTCCCGCGGGGAACGATCGCGTTTAATCAAAGCTGGATGCCAGCGCGACCGGTGCGGCTTGGTGAGCGCATGGGCGATCGCCCGATTTGACGCCCGAGACCGATCCCGTGGATTGTGCCGACGGAGCGGCAGTTTTGCATCGTGCTCTCGACCCTTTCATTGAGACCGGCCATATTCGTCGGATCCGTAAGATGAGCGAACAAAGCCTTTTGGAGGGTCGACAGCAGAGCGATCTAGATGTCGTACCCCGCTCCCATAGCGGGCCACGACCGTTCTCTTATGCATGGCTTAGCGGCGGTCTGTCACCGGCTTCAAACATGTCGTACAGGTCGGCGCCTTACAACACCGTCAATAGAATCGTACAGTGTCGAGCATGAGCCAGGCCGTTTCACCGCTCTTGCGCTTGGCCTTGATTTCGAGGCTCAACACGTCGCTTCCTGTCCAGCCCTCGGTCGGAAATTCGACTCTTCCGCGGTCCTTCTTGAGACTGTCGAAAGGCACCTCGATGGTCTGCCATTTCGTTCCGGCCGATACCGCCGCAGCGTAAGTGCCGCTCAATGTGTTCAGTGCGACCTCATATGAACCGACGCCCCGTAGCTCGACTTTTATCCCGTGATACCGGCGCAGATCGGCTGGCTGGATCGCACCCTTGGTGAGCGGAAGCACGATCGCGATCTGAGGATCGGGCTTGACCGCCATCCTGCCGATCATGCTCAGCGCATGACCGCCATCCTCGCGGCTGACGATGTCGATCACTTCCACGCTGCGCTCGATCCCGCCGTCGGGATCGGTCACGACCAGCGTGTCGAGGTTGGACCGGCCGTCCGTGCGCTCGAAATCATCAACCAGCGGGCCGACGGCTACCGCCGGCATCGGCTGGACGGGATTGGGCGGCGGCGCACCCGGACCATAGACGAGCCTGCCGTCGACCAGGACCCGATCGATCTTCTCGACGTCGCCGATGGTTTTCCAAGGAGTACCCTTGATCAGCACGAGGTCGGCGCGCTTGCCCGTCTCGATGGTGCCGCGATCGTCGAGCTGATGCATCACCCTGGCGCTGTTGGCGGTGGCCGCGGTCAGCGCGCCTGCTGGCGGCAAACCGGCCTGGACGAGCAGCTCCAGTTCGCGGAGCACCGCAATGCCGTGCGGCGTGCCCGGCATACCCGCATCGGTACCCGACACGACCGGAACGCCCGCGTCATAGAGCTTCTTGGTGTTCGACCGCGCGTTGCTCCAATTGGCCGCGGCGCGGACGCGACGTGCCTCGTCGGCACCCGGCGCCGTGCGATGCCCGGGCTTGCTCGGGTCGTACACCGCCAGGGTCGGGGCGAAGGCGGATCCGCCTGCGCGGATCGTGGCGACCTGCTGGTCGGTCAGCGGCAGATCCTGCAGCGCATGCGCGATCACATCCACCTTGGCGCGCCCGGCCTCTGCGCCCTTCTCCGTCCGCAATGTGTGCGTCAGGACGGGAATATTGGACTTGTGCGCCTCGTCGACCAGCGCGGTGAGCGCGTCCTCGTTCATGCTCGTATTGTCGGGCGAAAGACCGTAGCGCCAGCCGTCGGTCATCACCTCGCCGAGGCAGTCGGGCTTGTAGGGAAGGATCTGGTCCACCCCCGCGCGCGCGGATTGCGGCGTCACGATCATCTTGGTGGTGGCGGTGTCCGCCCAATCGGCACCGTGGCCGCCCGGCGTGGAGAGCCGCCCGCACAGATTGACGTGCGGGGCCACCGCCAGCGAGGCCAACCAACGCCGCCGCGCCTCGAACGCTTCAGGAGCCGAGTTGAAATCGTTGCTGGTGGTCACCCCGGCGGCGACATAGGCACTCGCGATCGCCGGGGTCACGCCCGGATCGCCACTCGGCGTCCAATGCGTGTGCAGGTCGTAAAAGCCCGGGAGCAACGCCTCTCCCGTGGCGTCGATGACCTTCGCGCCGGCGGGCACCTTCAAGTCCGGGCCAACTGCGACGATGCGGTCCCCCTCGATCAGCACGGTCGCCGGGTGCGGCGGCGCTCCCGTGGCGTCGAACACCACCGCGCCGACGATCGCGGTGGTCCCTTGCGCGGAGATCGGCGCCCGCGCCCCGATCAGCGCGATGCCCGCTGCGCCGACGGCGAGCGTGCAGAGAAAGCGTTTCGTCATTCGGAGTCTCCGCACTCGGGATCAGAAGTTCACGCCGACGTTGACGTACAGATAGCGACCGTACGGATCGTACAGCGTGCCGGTATAGCCGGTCGACGACAAGGGTGGGCTGGTGTTCGCGATGTTGCGAACGCCGACCCGGAAACGGTAATCGGCGAAGCCGTGCACCTTCCACTGCGCATAGACGTTGCCGACGATCTGGCTGCTGACGACCCAGGTCACGCCGGAACTATCGACCAAGCCAGTGTCGTTCACCTTGCCGGTGTAGTTCGCGAAAGCACCGAGTTCGAAACTGTTCAGATCCCATATCAGCGACGACGTCGCACGCCAGCGCGGCCGAGCGTTCTGCTCGATGAGATCGCCGCCGCCCGTGATCGGGATGCCGGCATTGATCTGTCCGGCCGCCTGAGCGGTGATCAGTGGCACGACGTCGGGCGACGGATCCCGATAGAATTTCATCAGATAGGCCGCGTTCATGTCGAGCGTGAAGCTGCCGATCGGCGTGTTGCGCAGCTGATAGTTGAGCCCGATATCGATCCCCTGCGCCTTTTGCGGCAGGAAGTTGCGGTACTGATCCTTGATGTAGAGGACCTTGCCGGCGGGCGCGAGACCGCTCCCGGCATACGCAGCGATGTCGTCCGCCGTTACCGCGGCGCGCACGACGTTGGGATTGGACGATCCCTGCTTGCGCAGCAGATCGTCGAGGATCAGCGCGTTGGCGCCGCCGAACAGACCGACGACGCCGGTCTGCTGGACATGCCAGATGTCCGCCGTCAGCGTCAGGCGACCGAAGCGGGCAGGGATGAAGTGCGGTTGCAGCACGACGCCGGCCGACCACGTCTCGCTCTGCTCGGGCTGCAGGTCCTTGTTGCCCGAGCGGTTCTCGGCGACCGAGAAACTCTCGTTGCTGCCCGTGCAATTGGCGATGCTGGTGGTGAGCTTGTTGGCGATCTCCGCCTCGCAACGGTAATAATCCTTGCGAGTGTTCGAGCGCGAGACGAGCGTCGCATTGATCTGCTCGAGATTGGGCGCCTTGAACCCCTGCGCCCACGAGCCGCGGACGCGCAGGCCATCGACGATGTCCCAGGCGCCCGCCACCTTGGGCTTCGCGATCGAGCCGAAATCGCTGTAATGCTCGAACCGGCCGGCCACCTGCAGTTCGACATGGCGCACCAGCGGGATGTGCATTTCGGGCGAGATCAGGGGAATCGCCAGTTCGCCGAACGCCGACGCGACCACGCGCGAGCCGCGCGCGTCGGGCGTCTGGCTCGTTCCGACGAGATCGCTCGGATAGACGACCCCGGTCGTGCTGTTGGTGAAGGTGATCGTGCCATCGACGCGCGGATCGCGATCGTCGCGCTGCGTCTCGCGGCGCACTTCGCCGCCGATCGCGATACCGAGGTCGCCACCGGGGAGGGTGAGCAGATGCGCGTTGCTGCCCTTCAGGTCCGCCATCGCCAGCGTCGACGTGTCCTTGCGGACCGAGGTGATGCGAATGGCGTTGATCGCCGCCTGGCTGCTCGGCGACGTGTCGGCCAGGCTGAACGTGCTCGTGTTGCCGCCGTTGAAGACGTTGTACGCGTCGGGCGTCGAGAGCGCGAGATTCTGCTGGAGGAGCGTGGCGCTCACCCCGGTCGAGATATCGGTCACGCCGGCCTGCGAATAGACCGCCGCGCTGTCCCATTTGAAGCCGAACAGATTGAAGCGGGTGCCCAACAGCAGGCGGTATTGGTAGTTGCGGTCGGTCACGATGTTGGGCCCGACGTCCGAGAAATCGTACCCCGTGATCGACACCGGCAGCCCGGCGGCGGGAACATTGGTGAGGCCGGGGATCCGGTTCGGGTTCGCGGTGCCGTTCGCGAAAGTGACCGGACCCAGCGGGTTCCAGTAGTTCGAGGCGGGGACCGTAATCGTCACCGAGGACAGTGTGCCGGTTGAGGGCACGACGTTGCGCGTCACTGCGCGGTAATAGCCTACCTCGCTATAGACGGTGACGTCGGGCGAAACATCGTAATGGCCGCTCGCGAACAGGTTGAGCCGGTCGAGCCGGGGAATGACCGTCGTGCCATCCGCGAGCGAGGAATCGTAGCGCGCATCGCGATTGGCGCCCGACGTCGCCAGTGCCCCGGTGCCAAGGCAGGTGCCGTTGGTGAAGGTGTAGGCGCAGCCGGTCTGCGCCGACGGTTGGATGTGGAACGCGCCCGCGGCGCTCGTCAGCGCGGTGGTGCCGCGGCGGATCGTGCCGGCGCTTGTGGGGGTCGAGAGGCTCGCATAGTCGCTCGTCGTGCTGCGTCCGTCGAGCGAAGCCGTGCCTGCGAACCGCGTATCCGCGAACAGCGGACGCAGGTCGTTCGTCGCGGTATAGTCCTCGTCGGCGGAATAGAGCGGATCGCGATGCGTATAGCTCGCGATCAGGCTGATATTGCCATGCTCGAAATTGTGTCCAGCCGTGAAGGTGGTCGAGGATTCGCGCAGCGACGTTCCCTCCGCGACGCCGTATTGCGTATTGAGCGAAACGCCGTGCAGATCCTGCTGCAAAACGGTGTTGACCACGCCGGCGACCGCATCGGTACCGTAGATCGCCGCGGCGCCGTCGCGCAGCACTTCGAGCCGAGAGATCCCGCCGACCGGGATCGCATTGGTGTTGTACGAGATGACAGGCACCAGATTCTCGTCGGCCTGACTGACCGGATGCTGGACGACGCGGCGACCGTTGAGCAGCACCAAGGTGTTGCCGGGCCCGAGCTCGCGCAGATTCACCGAGCCGACGTCGCCACGCGCCGAGTTGCTGCTGCCCGGCAGGTACGAGCTGTTGAACGTCAGGCTGCCCATCTGCGGGATGGCGCGGAACAGTTCCTCGCCGGATACCGCGGCGGTGGTGGCGATCTGGGCCTGTCCGATGACCGTTACCGGCAGCGCCTCCGACGCGCGTCCCCGAATTTGCGAGCCGACGACGACGATGTCCTGGTCACTTGCGGCGCTCGCGGGTGCCGATGCGGACGGGATCGTTGGGTCGGCGCTGTTCGGCTCGGGTGCGGCCGGTACGCTTTGTGCCCAGGCGGCGCTTGCCACGCTCCCCGTGGCGAGAACGCTGGTGCAGGCCAGCATCGCGCGAAACCTCGTCCAATTCATCAATCATTGCCCCCTGATGGAATAGTGCCCCGGCCGTCACCCTGCGCGTCCGATCCGACAGGCGTCCGGTGCGCCCGAACGTCTCCGGGTACAGTATGTTTGGCCCGTTAAAGCCGTTTGCCGCATGATCGGGTTGCGCGCAGCAGCGCTCCAACCCCCGCTCCCCAATGCCGTCCCTGTCGTTGTCGCGCAGGTCGTTTCGCACGCGACCATGACGCTCCAGAAACAAGTTAGCAACAAACTTTATATGCATCGGCGCATCGCGATCGGTTTGTTTCGGCAGCTGTTGCAGTACGGCAACATTGCGAAAGCCCGCGATTTCCGTCAGGTCATGCGAACGTTCACGGCAAGGCTCCGCGGCGCTTGGCGGCTGGTCCGGCGCTGGATAGGGAACGATCCCATTCTCCAAGGATCCCCTGCATGACCCGCTTCATCCTCGGCCTGCTTTCCTGTTGTGCCTTGTCCACCGCCGCCGCCGCACAGCCGATCGACCCGGCCGCCGCGCGCGTGGAGATCGATGCGCAGATCGCGAAGACCTGGCCGCAGCTCGAAGCGCTGTACAAGGACATCCACCAGCACCCCGAACTCGGCATGCATGAACAGCGCACCGCCGCGCTTCTGGCGGCGAAGATGCGGACGCTGGGTTTCATGGTGACCGAGAAGGTGGGTGGAACGGGCGTGGTCGCGATTTTCAAAAACGGCGACGGGCCGGTGGTGATGGTCCGCACCGAATTGGACGGCCTGCCGATGGAGGAAAAGACGGGGCTGCCGTACGCCAGCCGCGTCCAGACCCTGGGTGACGACGGCAAGCAGACCTTCGTCGCGATGAGCTGCGGCCATGACAATCACATGGCGTGGTGGTTGGGCTCCGCCCAGGCGCTGCTGGCAATGAAGGCGCGCTGGCACGGAACGCTGATGTTCGTGGCGCAACCGGCGGAGGAACTGGTCAAAGGCGCCAAGGCGATGATCGACGACGGCCTGTTCACCCGGTTCGCCAAGCCCGACATCGGCTTCGCCGCGCATGTCGGGAACGGGCCGGCCGGCGAGGTCGTCATCAAGGACGGTGTCGCGACCTCGAATTCGGACTCGGTCGAGGTGATCTTCCACGGTCGCGGTGCGCACGGATCGATGCCCGCGGCATCGATCGATCCGATCGTGATGGGCGCGCATTTCGTCAGCGATGTGCAGACCGTGATCAGCCGTCAGAAAGACCCGAACGCGTTCGGTGTCGTGACCGTCGGCAGCTTCCAGGCCGGAAGCGTCGGCAACATCATTCCGGATACCGCCGATCTCAAGCTGTCGCTCCGCTCTTATACGCCCGAGGTTCGCAAGCTGCTGCTGGATGGCGTCAAGCGCACCGCCGACGCCGCCGCCGCCATGGCGCTCGCCCCGGCGCCCGAGGTCAATTGGCTCCATGGTACCACCTCGGTGGTCAATGATCACGCGCTGTCGAGCAAGGCCTTCGACGCGCTGACTGCGGCAGGCGGCTCGGACACGATCGTCTGGCAACCCGCTACCGCCCCCGGCTGGACGGCCAGCGAAGACTATTCGGCCTTTATCGAAGCGGGCGTCCCGTCGGTCTATTTCTCGATTGGCGGGTATGATCCGGCAGTGATCGCGAAAGACACCGCAAACCATCTGCCGGTACCGAGCAATCATTCCCCATTTTTCGCGCCCGACTATACCCGAGCCATCCCGACCGGGATACGCACCCTCTCGCTGGCGACCCTAACCGCGCTAACGCGTTAGCCCGCGAGCTCTGATCAACGGTTCCATATCGCCACGTCTGCCTTCCAATCGATGACCGTCGATCGGTCACTCTCGCGCAATACGATCGATACGACAGTTGGCAGCGTGAGCACGCTTATTCGGCTCTACACCGAATACATCGAACCAAGATCACTTGAGATTGCGATGAACAAACGACCGAAGCCGGGTAGTCGAAGAGCATCGCGAATGGCTGTAACTGGGTCAAATTGCCAAAGCACAGCGGACTTTTCTGCGGAACGGCTTGTCGGTAGATGTGCGCTGGACCCGCCGCTACCCGGGGCACTCTGCCACCCCGAGAAAAGCGGTAGCGCAGAAAAATAGGACGGCGGCATAGGATCTGGCCATTTTCAATCAGCTTGGCCTGTCGGATCCTGGGTGTATGGACACTGGCGGAGGACACGCGTTTGCGGATTGCGATTGTCGATGAAAGTGCCGCACGCGCGGCGGTGATTGCGGAAGGCCTGCATGATGCGGGCCTCAGCGATGTCACAATCTTCGTCGATCGCCGCGGCATCGCCGCACGGCTCGAGGCGTTGTCGCCGGATGTCGTGCTGATCAATCTGGCTAATCCGCACCGCGACGAGCTCGAGGAACTGTTCGCGCTGTCGAAGGCGATGGCGCGGCCGGTCGCGATGTTCGTCGACCAAAGCGATGTCGCCGGAATCGAGGCGGCGATCGATGCGGGCGTTTCCGCCTATGTCGTCGACGGACTCAAGAAGGAGCGGATCCGGCCGATCCTCGAACTCGCGATCCGCCGCTTTCGCGCGTATTCGCGGCTGCGCACCGAACTCGACGAAGCGCGCTCCGCGCTCGCCGAGCGCAAGGCGATCGACGAGGCAAAGGCGCTGCTGATGAAGAAGCGCGGGATCGACGAGCCCGCGGCCTATGCCGCGCTGCGCAAGGCGGCGATGGATAGTGGGCGGCGGATCGGCGACGTCGCCGACGCGATCGTCACCGCCAATCGGCTGATGGGGGACCTATGACGACCACGCCGTTCCGCATCGGATTCCTGCCGCTGGTCGACGCCGCCTTGCCGATCCTCGCGCGCGAGCTGGGCTTTGCCGAGGACGAGAGGATCGCGCTCGAGCTCGTGCGCGACATGAGCTGGGCGACGGTCAATGACCGGCTGCTCTATGGCCATAGCGATGCTGCGCATCTGCTCGCGCCGCTGGCGATCGCGACGACTCTGGGGCTGGGGCGGCCGGCGACTCCGCTGTCGGTGCCGTTCGTGCTCGGGCTCAACGGCAATGCGATCACGCTGCGGCCCGATCTCGCAGCGCAAGTCACTGCGGTGGGGGTGCCGGGCGATGTCGCGGCGATCGGGGCGCGGCTTGCCGCGGTCGCGCGTTCGGCGCGAGAGCGTGGCGCGCCGCTGCGCTTCGGCGTCGTGCACCGCTATTCGAGCCACAATTACATGCTGCGCTACTGGCTGATCGGCTGCGGTATCGACCCCGACCACGACGTCTCCATCGTCACGGTCGCGCCGCCGTTCGCGGCAGACGCGCTGGCCGCGGGCGAGATCGACGGGATCTGTGTGGGCGAGCCGTGGAACAGCGTGGCGGTCGACCGCGGCGTCGGGGTGATCGTCGCTGTGACCTCGCAAATCTGGCTGCGCGGCGTCGAAAAGGTGCTGGCGATGCGCACCGCGCGGATGGAGGAGGATCCCGACCTCACGCATCGGCTGCTGCGCGCGCTGTACCGCGCGGGCGTCGCCTTCGTCGATCCGGCGCGGCGCGAGGAGATCGCCGCGATCCTGGCCGGGCCCGACTATCTCGACGGGTCGGCGACGCTGATCGGCCACGCCATTTCGGACCGCATCGTGTTTGCGCAAGGGGCGGCGCCGATCGACGTGCCCGACTTCATGTTCCAGCACCGCGAGGCCGCCAATTTCCCCTGGGTCAGCCAGGCGGCGTGGCTCTATGCGCAGATGTGCATCGCCGGCCACGCGACACCGAACCCGGCCGATTACGATGCGGCGCAACGCGTCTTCCGCCCCGACGTCTACCGCGCCGCGCTGCGACCGCTCGGCGTGCCGCTACCGGGGGCGAGTTCGAAGCTCGAGGGCGGCATCGTCGAAGCGCTCGGCGTCGGCACCACGCAGGGCCGATTGATCCTCGGCGCCGACCGATTCTTCGATGCGCGGAGTTTCGATCCGGCCGACCTCACGGGCTATTTGGGCGGATTCGAAGCATAATCGGCCGCACTGCAGAAAATTGTTGCGTTGCGGCGCGAATCGCGGCAGTTTTCGGTCATAGTCGAGACGCTGCAACGGAGTAGCGTCTTCGGCATCACCAACATTCTGGCAAAGTCGCCGTCGCGTCTCGAATGATCGAGCGCCGCGGCGGCTTTTTTGCGTTTGCTCGAGGGGAATCGGGACGATGACGCAGCTGCAAACAGAGTTTGACGCGGGGCTGGTGGGGGCCAGCGCGCGACCCAAGGCGAAACCGAGCGCAGCGGGCGCGACGGGCTTCTGGCAGAGCGGGCACCGCCCGACGCTGATCGCCGCCTTTCTCTATTTCGACCTCGCCTTCATGGTGTGGGTGCTGCTCGGGCCGCTCGCGCCGATCATCGCCAAGGAGCTGGCGCTGTCGCCTGCCGAGAAGGGGCTGATGGTCGCCGTGCCGACGCTTGCGGGCGCGGTGCTGCGGCTCGTCAACGGGCTGCTGGTCGACAAGATCGGGCCGAAGAAAACCGGCGCGATCGGGCAGATCATCGTCATCGCCGGTCTTTCGATCGGCTGGCTGTTCGGGGTCAACAGCTTTGCGGGCACGCTCGCGCTCGGCGTCGTGCTTGGTTTCGCGGGCGCGAGCTTTGCGGTTGCGTTGCCGCTCGCGTCGCGCTGGTATCCGGCCGAGCATCAGGGCAAGGCGATGGGGATTGCCGGCATGGGCAATTCGGGCACCGTGCTCGCCTCGCTGTTGCGCCGATGCTCGCCAAGGCGTTCGGGTGGAACGCGGTGCTGGGGCTCGCGGTGATCCCGCTGGCGATCGTGTTCCTGCTCTACATGGCGATGGCGAAGGATTCGCCGAGCCAGCCCGCGCCCAAGCCGTTCGCCGCTTATCTGTCGGTGCTCAAGGAAGCCGACACCTGGTGGTTCATGCTGTTCTACGGCGTTACCTTTGGCGGCTTTGTCGGGCTGGCCGCCAGCCTGCCGGTCTATTTCACTGACCGTTTCGCGCTGACCCCGGTGACGGCGGGCTATTGCACCGCGGCGTGCGTCTTCGCGGGATCACTGGTGCGGCCGATCGGTGGCGCGGTGGCAGACAGGATCGGCGGGATCAGCACGCTGACCGCGGTCTATCTGCTGGCGGCGCTCGTGCTGGTGGCGATCAGCACCGCGCCTGCCTCGCTGACCGTCTCGCTCGGCCTGTTCCTGCTGGTGATGGCGACGCTCGGTTTCGGCAACGGCGCGGTGTTCCAGCTCGTGCCGCAGCGCTTCCGCAGCGAGATCGGCGTGATGACGGGCCTGGTCGGCTTCGGCGGCGGGATCGGCGGCTTCTACCTCGCTTCCTCGCTCGGCTTTGCCAAGCAATGGACCGGCAGCACCTCGCCCGGCTTCCTGATCTTCGCCGGGCTCGCGATCGTCGCCCTGCTCGGTATCCTCAAGGTCAAGCGCCACTGGCGCGGCAGCTGGACCGCGGCGAACGGAGCGCGGATCTGATGCGCGCGCTGTCGCTCCTCGCGCTGGGAGGGCTGGTGGCGACACCGGCCCTCGCCGACCCGCTCACCTTCACCCCGTTGATCGATGCGCGGCTGCGCTACGAACATGTCGAGCAGGCGCCGCTTGCGAAGGACGCCGACGCCGTCACGCTCAGGCTCCGCAGCGGGTTCGAGGCGAAGCTCAGCGATTTCAGCTTTCTCGCCGAATCCGAGGCGACGCTCGCGATCAACCCGGCGTACAACAGCGGGGTCAACGGCAAGACGGCGTACCCGATCGTTTCCGATCCGCAGAATATCGAGCTCAACCGGCTGCAGCTGCAATATCGCGGGCTCAAGCAGACCGTCGTCACCATCGGGCGACAGGCGATCAACCTCGACGACCAGCGCTTCGTCGGCGCGGTCGCATGGCGCGACAATGAGCAGACCTTCGATGCGGTGCGCGTCGAATGGTCGGCGATCAAGAACCTCAAGGCCGACGTCACCTATTCGAACAATGTCCGCACGATCTGGGGGATCGACGGCGGCAATCGCTTCGGCCCGGCGCGGCTGGGCGAGATCGGCGGCGACAATGTCTTCGCCAATCTCGGCTACAAGACCAGCCTCGGCACGCTGACGGGATTTGTTTATCTGGTCGACCAGGACCAGCGGCAGGTGTTCGTCAATTCGAGCCAGAGCTATGGCGGCCGCTTCGCCGGGGCCTATCCGCTGAGCAAGACGCTCAGACTGAGCTACCTCGCGAGCTTCGCGTCGCAGCGCGACTATCACCGCAACCCCAACCGCTATCACGCGGACTATTATGCGGGAGAACTCGGCATCGCCGCCAAGGCGCTGACGCTGACCGGAGGCTATGAAGTGCTCGGCGCGGACAGGGGTGTCGCGGTCACCAGCTTCCAGACTCCGCTCGCCACGTTGCACAAGTTCAACGGCTGGGCCGACAAGTTCCTCGTCACCCCGCCCAACGGCCTGCGCGATGCCTATGGCTCGGTCGGCTATGGCTGGAAGAAGGTCGCCGGGCTCGACGCGATCGCCCTGGTCGCCGCCTATCACCGCTTCGACAGCGACCGGCTCGGCCAACATTACGGCGATGAGGTCGATGCGCAGCTGAGCGTCAAGCAGGGCCGATACACCGCGCTCCTCAAATATGCCGACTATCGCGCCGATCGCTACGCGACCGACACCAAGAAACTCTGGCTCTCCCTGGATTGGGCTTTCTCATGACCAAACCGCATCTCATCGTCATCGGCAACGGCATGGCGGGCTGCCGCGCGGTCGAGGAGATCCTCGCGCGCGATGCCGACCGCTATCGCATCACGATCTTCGGCGCCGAGCCGCACGTGAACTACAACCGCATCATGCTCTCGCCGTTGCTCGCCGGGGACAAGGCGTTCGACGACATCGTGATCAACGATCTCGCCTGGTACGCCGACAATGCGATCGAGCTGGTGGCGAGCGACCCCGTCGTCGCGATCGACCGCAAGATCCAGACCGTCACGGCGCGGTCGGGCAGGGTTGAGAGCTATGACACGCTCATCCTCGCGACTGGCTCGGACCCGTTCATCATCCCGGTGCCGGGGCATGATCTGCAGGGTGTCGTCACTTTCCGGGACATGGACGATGTCGGCGCGATGCTGCGCGCAGCGGACGCCGGCGGCGATGCGGTGGTGATTGGCGGCGGGCTGCTCGGGCTTGAGGCTGCGCATGGTCTCGCGCTGCGCGGTATGAAGGTGACGGTGCTCCACATCATGCCGACGCTGATGGAGCGCCAGCTCGACGAAGCGGCGGGGTGGCTGCTCAAGGAAGCGCTCGAGGCGCGCGGACAGACGATCCTGACCGGTGCCGACACCGCCGAAATCTATGGCCAGGGCAAGGTCGAGGGCGTGCGCCTCAAGGACGGGCGCGACATCCCCGCGTCGCTGGTGGTGATGGCGGTCGGCATCCGCCCCAACGTCAAGCTCGCGCGCGGCGCCGGGCTGGCGATCGGGCGCGGGATCCATGTCGACGATCATCTCGCCACGTCCGACGCCAACGTGCTCGCGGTCGGCGAGTGCGTCGAGCATAACGGCCTCGTCTATGGCCTCGTCGCGCCGCTGTGGGACATGTGCCGCAGCCTCGCCGACGGGCTCGTCGCGACGCCCTCGGGCTATACCGGCTCGGTCACTTCGACCAAGCTCAAGGTCTCGGGGATCGACGTCTTCTCGGCGGGCGATTTCTCGGGTGGCGAGGGCTGCGAGGACATCGTCATGCGCGATGCTTCGCGCGGCATTTACAAGCGCGTCGTGGTGAAGGACGACCGCGTCATCGGCGCAGTGCTCTACGGCGATACGCAGGACGGGAACTGGTATTTCGACTTGCTCAAGAAGCAGCAGGACGTCGCCGAGATCCGCGACGCTTTGATCTTCGGCCAGGCCTTCGCCAGCGGAGGAGCGGCATCGGCAAACCCTAACGCGGCAGTCGCGGCTTTGGCGGATGACGCCGAGATCTGCGGCTGCAACGGCGTCAGCAAGGGCAGGGTGGTCGGCGCGATCGCGGGCGGCGCGTGCACGCTCGACGCGGTGCGCGCCTGCACCAAGGCTTCGGCCTCGTGCGGGTCGTGCACCAATCTGGTCGAAGGGCTGCTCGCGGTGACGCTGGGCGAGGCGTTCGACGGCGAGCGCAGCGCGCCGACCGTGTGCAAATGCACCAGCTTCACGCATGAGGACGTCCGCCGGCTGATCCACGAGAAAGAGCTCAAGGCGATCCCGCAGGTGATGCAGGCGCTGCACTGGACGACGCCCGACGGCTGTTCGTCGTGCCGCCCCGCGCTCAATTACTATCTGCTGTGCGCCTGGCCGGGCGAGTTCGTCGACGACAACCAGTCGCGCTTCGTCAACGAGCGGATGCACGCCAACATCCAGAAGGACGGCACCTATTCGGTCGTGCCGCGGATGTGGGGCGGTGTCACCAACCCCAAGGAATTGCGCGCGATCGCCGATGTCGCCGAGAAATACGAGGCGCGGATGGTCAAGGTGACCGGCGGCCAGCGGCTCGACATTTTCGGGATCAAGAAGGAGGATCTGCCCGCGGTATGGGCCGATCTCAACGCCGCCGGCATGGTCAGCGGCCATGCCTATGCGAAGGCGTTGCGCACCGTGAAGACGTGCGTCGGTTCGGAATGGTGCCGCTTCGGCACGCAGGATTCGACCGGGCTCGGGATCAAGACCGAGCAGATGACCTGGGGCAGCTTCATGCCGCACAAGTTCAAGATCGCGGTGTCGGGCTGTCCACGCAATTGCGCCGAGGCGACGATCAAGGATTTTGGGGTGATCTGCGTCGACAGCGGCTACGAACTGTCGATCGGCGGCAATGGCGGGATCAAGCTGCGCGGCACCGATTTCCTGTGCAAGGTCGCGACCGAGCAGGAGGCGCTCGATCACTGCGCCGCGTTCATCCAGCTGTACCGCGAGGAAGCGCGCTATCTCGATCGTACCGCGCCGTGGGTCGAGCGTGTCGGCCTCGACTATATCAAGGCGCGGATCGTCGAGGATGTGGAGGGCCGCGTGGCGCTGACCGCACGCTTCCATCATTCGCAGCGCTTCATGCAGGATGACCCGTGGGCGAAACGCGCGGCGGGGGAGGATTACAAGCTCCATCAGCATCTCGCCGAAATCCGTCCGCTCACGGCGCCTGCGTTGGTGACGGCATGAGCGCGGTCGGCGAATGGCTCGACATTGGTCCTGTCGACCAGCTCCCCGCGCTCGGCTCGCGGACGCTGCCGGTGCGCGGCGGGCGCGAGATCGCGATCTTCCACACCGCCAATGGCGAGGTCTATGCGCTCGCCAACCAATGCCCGCACAAGCAGGGACCGCTCAGCCAGGGGATCGTCCACGACACCACGGTGACGTGCCCGCTGCATAACTGGCGGATCTCGCTGGTGACGGGCGAGGCGCTCGGCGAGGACACGGGGTGCGTGCCGGTGATCCCGGTCAAGATCGACGGCGGGCGCATCCTGATCGGCCGCGCCGAAGCCCTCGCGGGGGTGGCGTGATGGCTCCCCTCCCGCTTGCGGGAGGGGCTGGGGGAGGGCCTGTCCCTGCCGCCGATCCGACATGCCCTCCCCTAACCCCTCCCGCGAGCGGGAGGGGGATCAAAACGACCTGCGCCTATTGCGGCGTCGGCTGCGGCGTACTCGCCACGCCCACCGGCCGCCGCACCGCGCACATTGCCGGCGACCCCGACCACCCCGCCAATTTCGGCAAGCTCTGCTCCAAGGGCACTCATCTCGGCGAGACGATCGGCCTCGAAGGCCGCTTGCTCCACCCGACGATCGGCACCCGCCAGGCGAGCTGGGACGCTGCGCTCGACCATGTCGCGCAACGCTTCGCCGCGACGATCGCCGAATACGGCCCCGACAGCGTCGCCTTCTACGCTTCGGGCCAGATGCTGACCGAGGATTATTACGTCGCCAACAAGCTGATGAAGGGCTTTATCGGCACCGCTAATATCGACACCAATTCGCGGCTGTGCATGGCAAGCGCGGTGGCGGCGCATGTCCGTGCATTCGGCGAGGATGTCGTGCCGTGCAGCTATGACGATCTCGACGCGGCCGATTTGATCGTGCTGGTCGGATCGAACACCGCCTGGTGCCATCCGGTGATCTGGCAGCGGATCGATGCCGCCCGGGCGGCGCGCGGCACCAAGCTGGTCGTGATCGACCCGCGCCGCACCGAGACCGCCGAGCGCGCCGACCTGCATCTCGCGATCGCGCCCGACAGCGACGTCGCGCTGTTCACCGGACTGCTCGCGCACATGCGACAGAGCTGGCGGCTCGACGGCAAGGCACTGGCCGAGCGCGTGCACGTCCCCGACGGCTTCTGGAAGTCGCTCCCGAACCCAGACGTCGTACGCACCTGCGACATCGCGCCCGCCGATCTGCAGGCGTTCTACGATCTGTTCGCGGATCACCCGCGCACGATCACGCTGTTCAGCCAGGGCGTGAACCAGTCGACCAGCGGCACCGACAAGGCCAACGCGATCATCAACCTTCACCTCGCCACTGGCCGGATTGGCAAGCCAGGGGCAGGGCCGTTCAGCATCACCGGCCAGCCCAATGCGATGGGGGGGCGCGAGGTCGGCGGCCTCGCCTCTACGCTCGCCGCGCATATGGGCTTCTCGGGTGCCGAGCGCGACCGCGCGCAACGCTTCTGGCAGTCGCCGACGATCTGCCCCGGCCCCGGGCTAAAGGCGGTCGACATGTTCGAGGCGATGGCCAAGGGCAAGATCAAGGCGGTGTGGATCATGGCGACCAACCCCGCCGTATCGATGCCCGATGCCCGCATGGCGCGCGTCGCGCTCGCCAATTGCCCGTTCGTCGTGGTGTCGGACTGCATCGCCGAGACCGATACGCTGCGTTTCGCGCAAGTGAAGCTGCCCGCGCTCGGCTGGGGCGAGAAGGACGGTACGGTCACCAATTCCGAACGCCGGGTGTCACGCCAGCGTGCTTTCCTCGCCGCGCCGGTCGAGGCGCGCGCCGACTGGTGGCAGGTTAACGAGGTCGCCAGCCGCATGGGGTTCGCAGGCTTCGACTATCCCAGCGCCGCCAGCGTGTTCCGCGAGTTCGCCGCGCAGACCGGGTTCGAGAATGACGGCACGCGGATGCTCGACATTTCCGGCCAAGCGACGATCTCCGACGCCGCCTATGCGGCCATGGCGCCGTTCCAATGGGGCGGCGCTTCGCCCTTTGCCGAGCGCGCCTTCCCGACGCCAGACGGCAAGGCGCGGCTCGTGCCCGTCGTCCACGCCCCGCGCGACGACGCCAGCCGCGCCTTTCCGTTGCGGCTCAACACCGGCCGCTACCGCGACCAATGGCACACGATGACGCGCACCGGCCTGTCGCCCAAGCTCTCGCAGCATCGCCGCGAGCCGCTGGTCGATGTCCATCCCGACACCGCGCAGCGGCTTGGCCTCACCGACGGCGCGCTCGCGCGGGTCGAGACGCCGCACGGCGCGAGCATCTTCCGTGCTGCGATCACCCTCGATCAGCGCCGCCGCGAGCTGTTCGTGCCGATCCACTGGACCGACCAGACCAGCGCCGGCGGCCGCGCCGGATTGCTCCCCGGCAAGGATCGCGACCCCGTCTCGGGCCAGCCCGGCTTCAAGAATACGCCCGCGCGCGCTGGATCGTACAAGCCCGACTGGACCGGCTTCCTCGTGTCGCGCGAGCGACCGAACGCCCCCGATTGCGCCTATTGGACGCGAATCCGCACCCCGCACGGCTGGCTGATCGAGCTGGCGGGGGAGGACGATCCCGCCGCGCTCACCGCCCTGCTGCCGCCGGGCGAGCGCGCCGAGATGATCGACGCGCGGCGTGGCGTGGTGCGGGCGGCGGTGGTCTCGGAAGGCCAGATGGAGGCCGCGCTGTTCGTTTCGCGGGGCGCCGGCCTGCCGCCGCGCGACTGGCTGCTCGACCAGCTCGGCGTGCCCGATGCGTCATCGTTCGAAGTGCTCGCCGGCCGCCCGGCCACGCCCGCGCCCGATCGCGGGCCGATCGTCTGCGTGTGTTTCGACGTCGGTCTCAACAGCTTGCTCGCAGCGATCACCGGCCAGCGGCTCGTCAGCGTCGAAGCGGTCGGCGCCGCGCTCAACGCCGGCACCAATTGCGGCTCGTGCCGCCCCGTGATCGCCAAATTGCTGACCGTCCAGGAGAGTGTCCATGTCTGAGCTCATCGCACCCGGCGACGTGTGGCTGGTCGGCGCCGGCCCCGGCGACCCCGATCTGCTGACGCGCAAGGCCGAAAAGCTGATCGGCGCGGCGAGCATCGTCTTCTACGATGCGCTGGTCGGACCGGGCGTGCTCGAGCTGATCCCGCCACACGTTCGGCGCGTCTCGGTCGGCAAGCGCTCGGGGCGGCATTCGAAGACGCAGCCCGCGATCGACGCCCTGCTGGTCGCGGCAGCGCGCGCGGGGGAGCGGGTGGTGCGGTTGAAGGGTGGCGATCCGTCGATCTTTGGCCGCTCGACCGAGGAGATCGACGCGCTGACCGCGCACGGCTTTCGCGTCCACATTTGCCCCGGCATCACCGCGGCGAGCGCCGCTGCCGCGAGCGCCCGTGTGTCGCTGACGCTGCGCGGAGCGGCACGACAGGTGCGTTTCGTCACCGCGCACGCGCGCGATGGCGAGCCGCTGGATCTCGACTGGGCGGCGCTGTCGGATGGCTCCGCGACCGTTGCCTTTTACATGGGACGCGGCGCGGCAGCAGACATCTCGCGCCAATTGATCGCTAACGGCCTCGACCCGGCGACTTCGGTGCTGATTGCAAGCGACGTCAGCCTTCCGTCGGAATGTCTCGTCCACACGCGGCTCGATTTATTGGACCTGGCGATCGATCGTGCGGCAGGTGCTGGCCCCGCACTGATCCTGGTTGGAGACGCAATGCGGGCACAACCGATGGCGAAGCTCCTCCTCGCGGTGCCTGCGGCGGCATCAGCCGTGTTTTAGTCAATGGTATCACGGTCCAGCCAGGATCGCGATCAAACCAGCAATTTCGACGAAGGACAAATCGCCACCCGTCCTTACGGGCGTTGCCAGCCGTGCAAAGGATCGAGTGCGTTATGAACGAACGGCGAATTTCGGGAAACGCTTGGCACGGTTTGAGTGTCGGTTATTGGGGCGTCACGTCGATGGGACAGGGAAAGGCAGCTATCTGCCAGATCGTCACTAAGGCGCCGGGCGTGAGGCGCGCCATCGTTGCTCGTTAGGTTACGTTCGATCCTGTGAGCCGTTTTGTCGCTCGACTCGGAAATATCGACGCCACAGATACCTCGTTAATCCGACGACCAGGCGTTTCCGCCAAAGAGCGTCCGTAAGCGGGATCGATCAGCAAAGCACTTGCGATCCCTCCAAATTCGAGCTCGTTCGCACCGACATCGCCCGTGTTGGCAGATCGTGCTGCTAGAGCATCAAGCCCTGCCAACTGAACCGCTCAACCAGTGACAGAAGACTGGGCAACCGGCCGGCAGCTGCCAGTTCGGCCATGGTTGCGGCGTATCCCTCACGAAAATGCGTCGGTGATCGATCGGCTGCCGCGTGCTACCGCGCCCCGATGACCCGTCCGGAAATCCTCGTCACCAGCCCGATGCACGCCGCCGCCCTCGGCAAAATGGCGGAGACCTTCACGGTCCATCGGCTGTGGGAGCAGCCCGATCCCGCCGCGTTCCTGCAAAGCCACGGCGCGCGGATCCGCGGCGTCGCGACGAGCACGCTCTACGGACGCATCGACGACGCGCTGTTTGCCCGTCTGCCCGCGCTCGAGATCGTCGCGAGTTTCGGCGTCGGCTATGACAATGTCGACGTGGCGGCCGCGGCTGCGCGTGGGATCGTCGTCACCAACACGCCGGGCGTGCTCGACGCCGAGGTCGCCGACTTCGCGATCGGGCTGCTGCTGGCGACGATCCGGCGCCTGCCGCAGGCCGACCGCTTCTTGCGCGCCGGACAGTGGCCGGACGGCGCCTTTGCGCTGTCGCCGACGCTGCGCGGGCGGACGGTCGGGATCCTCGGGCTCGGTGGGATCGGCAAGCAAATCGCGCGGCGGCTGGAAGGGTTCGACGTCGCGATCGCCTATCATGGGCGCACCAAACAGGCGGCGGTGCGCTATCCCTGGTATGCGAGCCCGTTAGAGTTGGCGCAGGCGTGCGACACGCTGATCGCGATCGTGCCCGGCGGGGCGGCGACCCGGCATATCGTGAATGCCGAAGTGCTCGCGGCACTGGGTGCGAACGGGGTTCTCGTCAACGTCGCGCGCGGGAGTGTCGTCGACGAGGACGCGCTGATCGCCGCGCTGCAGGATCGGACCATCCTCGCCGCCGGGCTCGACGTCTATGAAGACGAGCCGCATGTCCCGCCCGCCTTGCTCGATCTGCCCAATGCGGTGGTGATGCCGCATATCGCCTCGGCATCCGAGGCGACGCGGAGCGCCATGGCGCGGCTCGTTGCCGACAATCTGATCGCCTGGTTCGCCGAGGGTCGGCCGCTGACTGCGGTTCCCGAGACCCCGGTCGCGAAGTGACCTTCGACGATCACGCCGCGCTACGCCTCTAAGACTCGGGCTGCGTGGCGTTGGCTGAGGCTATGCGGTTTGGCCGGTGCGGTCTTCGCGAGCGCCGGAACACTCAGGCCAATTGGCGCTGCGGCTGCCGCACGCGTCACGTCGCGGACGACGATGAAAGCTGCTAGCCGCGCTGCGGAGCACGATACGACGACGCCGCCACGAAGGACTGCGACAGATGAGCATCATTGCCTCGATCGACGATTATCGCGCGGTCGCGCGGCGCCGGCTGCCGCGGTTTCTGTTCGATTATGCCGATGGCGGCGCGCTCGGCGAGGAGACGATGCGGCGCAACGTCTCCGACCTTGCCGGCATCGCGATCCGCCAGCGGGTGTTGCAGGACGTCGCCAACATCGACCTCTCGACCCAGTGGTTCGGCGAGCGCGTCCCGCTGCCGGTGGCGCTGGGGCCGATCGGGATCGGCGGGATGTTCCGCCGTCGCGGCGAAGTCCAGGCGGCGCGGGCGGCGGCGCGGCACGACATTCCGTTCACTCTGTCGACCGTCGGCATCTGTTCGCTCGACGAACTGCGCGCGGGCGTCCCCGAGGCGAGCCTGTGGTTCCAGCTCTACATGGTGCGCGATCGCGGGTTCATGCGCGATCTTATCGCGCAGGCGCGCGAGAAGGGGGCGAAGGCGCTCGTCTTCACCGTCGACATGCCGACCCCCGGCATCCGCCGTCGCGATCCGCATTCGGGCATGTCGGGCCCCGGCGGCCCCGCCAGGCGGACGTTGCAGGCGATCGGCAAGCCCAATTGGGCGTGGGACGTCGGCCTGCACGGCCGGCCGCACCAGCTCGGCAATCTCGTCCCCGTGCTCGGCGCGGATAGCGGGATGGACGATTACATCGCCTGGATGGCGAAGAATTTCGATCCCGGCATCCGCTGGGCCGATCTCGACTGGCTGCGCGCCGCCTGGGACGGGCCGTTGATCATCAAGGGGATCCTCGACCCCGAGGATGCGCGCGACGCGGTGCGCTTCGGCGCGCAGGGGATCGTGGTGTCGAACCATGGCGGGCGCCAGCTCGACGGCGTGCTCTCGACCGCGCGCGCGCTTCCGGCGATCGCCGATGCGGTCGGCGACGACGTGACGCTGTTCGCAGATGGCGGCGTGCGCTCGGGACTCGACGTGGTGCGGCTGCTCGCGCTCGGCGCGCGCGGCGTGCTGCTCGGCCGGGCATGGCTGTGGGCGCTGGCTGCGCGCGGCGAGGCGGGCGTCGATGAGATGCTGACGATGCTGACGCACGAGATGCGCGTCGTGATGACGCTCGCGGGATGCAACGGGATCGAGGCGCTCGACCGGACCAACATCGCCGAATGACCGATGCATCGCGCGGCACCCGGCGGGGCGCCGCGCGATAGGCTCAGCGGGCCCGCAGCGCCGCCAGGACCGCAGCCGGCGTTATCGGGATGTGGCGCAGTCGCGCGCCCGTCGCCGCATAGATCGCATTGCCGATCGCCGGGCCGACGACGGTCGTCGCGGGTTCGCCGAGTCCGACCGGCACCTCCGCGCTATCGGCGAAGCTGATGTCGAGCTCGGGCACGTCGGCGATGCGCAGCGGCGTATAGGTGTTGAGGTTAGTGTCTTTCACCTGGCCTGCGGCGAATTCGGTCCCTTCGTGCAGCGCCATGCTCAATCCCCACAGCGCGCCGCCCTGCACCTGCGCCAACGCGCCGTCGGGATCGACGATCGTCCCGGCATCGACCGTGAGGGTCAGCTTTTCGACCCGGACGATCCCGCTCGCGCGATCGACATGGACCTGTGCGACGCAGGCGACCCAGGTCGGCATGTCACGTTCCTGGCCGAAGCTGGTCGCCATGCCGAGCCCGGTATCGGCGGGCAATGGGCGACCCCAGCCGGCTTTGGTCGCGGCCTGGCGCACCATTTCGGCTTGGCGCAGCGCGCCGCCGACCGCGTTGGGCGCCGATCCGGCGTTGCGGCCCTCGCCGCTCAGCAGCTTGAGCCGGAACGCCACGGGGTCGGTCTTGGTGTGGTGCGCCGCCTCGTCCATGAAGCTTTCGAGCGCCCAGTTGGTCCAGCCTGGTCCGACCGAGCGCAGCCAGCCCGGGCGGAAGGTCGCGTTGGCGAGATCGTTGGCGACGGCGCGGACCTTCTGGTGGCCGACATCGTACCAATGGTCCGCGCCCGCAATCGCGAACGGATCGTATTGCCCGCCCTTCTTGGTCTTGGCGAGCAGCGTCGGGCCGGCGATCACCTGCGTCGGCCAGCCGGCGCAGGCGTGATGCTCCATCGTCTGGATCTGGCCGCTGCCGTCGAACTGCATCCGCAACCGCTGCACCGAGGGTGAGCGTACCGAATCGAAGCGCGCATCGTCCTCGCGCGTCAGGATCATCTTGACCGGGCGGCCGAGCGCCTTGGTCGCGAGCGCGGCGGGGATCGTATAGTCGCCGTTGAGCCGCCGACCGAACCCGCCGCCGAGCAGATAGCTGCGCAGCACGACCTTGGTTTCGGGGACTGCCAAAGCCTTGGCGAGCGTCGGCAGGATCAGGCTCTGCCACTGGTTGCCGGTGTGGATCTCGAACACGCCGTCCTTCTCGAACGCGAGCGCGTTGAGCGGTTCGAGCTGGAAATGCAGCACGGTCGCGGTGGTGTAGATCTGCTCGATCGTGCTCGCCGCGGCCGCGCCGAAATTGGGCGTGCTGTCGTCGTCGGCGATGTCGAGCTGGATGCCGCCATCGGCCTTGGCGACCAGCGCGCGGGCATGGTCCTGGAGCGACGCTTCGGTCATGTCGGCGCCGGGGCCGGTGGTCCAGGTGACCTCGAGCAGGTCGGTCGCCTTGAGCGCGGCGTAATAGGAGCTGGCGATCACCATCACCCAGCCGGGCACGGTGTCCGACGGATCGTCAAGCACCAGATAGCGCAGATAGCCTTTGACCTTCTTGGCCGCTGCGTCGTCGACCGAGACGACCTTCGATCCGTTGCGCGTCGGCGGCAGCTTGGGGCGGGCATAGACCATTCCCGGCAGCTTCGCGTCGATCCCGTAGATCGCTGTCCCGTTGGTCTTGGCGTCGATGTCGAGGCCGTGCGTCTCGCGCCCGATCAGGCGGCGATCCTTGACCGGCTTGATCGGCAGCGCCTTGAGCTCGTCGGGGGTGAACTGCCGCGCAACGCTGCCGCTCTTGGCGATGTCGCCGTAGGACATCGAGCGCCCACCGGCATGGACCGCGCCGCCCTTGGCGGTGCAGTTGGCGGGGTTGGCGCCCATCAACTTGGCGCCCGCTTCGATCAGCGCGATCCGGCCGGCCGCGCCCGCCTGGCTGAACACCGGGAAGGTCTGCCACACCGACCAGCTGCCGCCGGTGACCATCAGCCCCCATTTCGGATCGCTGTCGACATGGACGATGCGGACCTTGTCCCAATCGGCCTCGAGCTCGTCGGCAAGGATGCGCGCGAGCGCGGTGCCGACATGCTGGCCCATCTCGGCGCGGATGATGTTGACGGTGACGATGCCGGCCGCATCGATGCCGAACCAGATCGTCGGTTCGAACAGCGGCCCGGTGGCGGCCGCCGGCACGCTGCCGGGCACCGACGGGTCGATCGCCGCGAGCACACGCGAGAAGCCGAACGCGACGCCCGCCGCGCCGCTCGCCACGAGGAAGCTGCGGCGGCTGAACGGGGAGGCGGTGCCGGCGTGCGAGGCGAGGCGGCTCATGGCTTGGCTCCCATCTCGGCGGCGGCCTGCTTGATCGCCGCGCGGATGCGGACATAGGTCATGCAGCGGCACAGGCTGCCCGTCATCACCGCGTCGATCTCCGCGTCGCTGGGGGCGGGGAAATCCTGCAGCATCGCTGCCGCCTGCATGATCTGGCCCGACTGGCAGTAGCCGCATTGCGGCACCTGCAGCGCGCGCCACGCCTGTTGCAGCGGATGGTTCGACGCCGGGTCGAGCCCTTCGATCGTCGTGACCGCCGCGCCCTCGACCGCAGCGAGCGGGGTGATGCACGAGCGCGTCGCACGCCCGCCGACATGGACGGTGCAGGCGCCGCACATGCCGATCCCGCAGCCGAACTTGGTGCCGGTGAGCCCGATATGATCGCGGATCACCCACAGCAACGGGGTGTCGTCGTCCAGGTCGGTGGTCACCGTGCGGCCGTTGATGGTGAAGCTGGTCATTGGCCCTGGCCCTGCGCGCGGATGGTGGCGACTTTGCTTTCGAGATCGGTCCAGGCCGGCTTGGCCGTCCGGGTGCTGCGCAGATAGGCGGCGATGCGGGCAACGTCGGCGTTGGTGAAGCCGTGCGCGAAGCCCGGCATCACGATGCCCGGCGCCCCGTCGCGCGCGCTCACGCCGTACAGGATGACGCGGATCAGGTTGGTCGGATCGTCGAGGTTGACCGCGCTGTTGAGCGCCAGATCGGGGCGCAGCGGGTTCAACTGGCGGCCGTTATAATGGCACGACGCGCACGCGCTGGCATAGAGCCGCGCGGCGGGATCGTAGCTCAGCCCGGTGCCGATTCTGTCGGCGGCGAGCGCGTGCGCGATGGCCGCCGTGTCGCGCGCACCCGCTCCCGCCGATCCGTTGCTGCTGGCGAAATAGGTGGCGATCGCGGCGATGTCGGCCGCGGGGAGCTGCGACAGGCCGCGCGCCACGGCGCTCATCGGGCCGGCCGCGGTGCCATGATAGCGGCTGACGCCGGTGCCGAGATAGGCGACCAGCTCGGCCTGCGTCCATGCCGCGGGCGAGGGGTTGGTCTTGCCCAGCGGCGGCGCGATCCAGCCGTCGATCGGCGCGCCGGCATAGGCGCGATCCTTGAGCTCGGCGCCGAGCTTGCCGCGCGGGGTATGACAGGCCGCACAATGGCTCAGCCCCTCCGCAAGATAGGCGCCGCGGTTCCACGCCGCGCTCTGCGCGGGTTCGGGGCGGAAGCGACCGGGGGTGAAGAACAGCGTCTTCCATCCGGCCTGCAACAGACGGATGTTGAGCGGGAAGGGGACGGTGTTGGCGCTGGCCTCCTGCCGCACCGGCGGCCGCGTCATAACATAGGCATAGAGCGCGGCGACATCGCCATCGGTGAGCTTGGTGAAATGGTCGTAGGGGAAAGCGGGGAACAGATGCGCGCCGTCGCGCGCGACGCCCTCGTGCATCGCACGGCGGAAGGCGGGTTCGGACCAGGTGCCGATCCCGGTCGCCACGTCGGGGGTGATGTTGGTCGAATAGATCGTGCCGAACGGCGTCGCCATCGCATAGCCCCCGGCGAACGGCTTGCCGCCCTTGGCGGTGTGGCACGAGGCGCAATAGCCAGCACTGGCCAGCACTTCGCCCTGCGCGATCAGCGCGGGCGCGAAGCTGGCGGGGGCGGGCGGGGTGATCTCGGCGATCGCCGGGCGCCAGGCGAAGATGCAGAGCGCGACAAGCGCGACCGCGACACAGCCGACGATGCCGATCAGCACGCGCTTCAGCACGGCGAACACGATCCCATACACAGCCCTTTTGAATCGATGACGTCCACGGTGGCGTCATCGACCCGTATTCATCTCCCGTCCAGTGGTCCTTTGTAACTACGGGGTATCCGCAGAACCGCGGGGGCCGTGGTCGGTCCCCAGCGCTGGGTGCATCGCTGTCGGGGGCGTTGGAAGGTCGCGCCGGCGTGTTCGAATCTGGCATGCGTGGAGCCCATCGAGCGCACCCGGCGCGTCGTGCGACCGGTCGGTCGACCAGCCCCGTCTCGACGCGGATCTGGCGGCGTCGTGGGGGACCATCGTGATACTATGAACGGGCCATCCGCTGCTGGCCTTCGCGCTCGAATTCCGACGTATAATCGAGGCTTTGTCCGCATCAGGAAAGATGGCGCGGCCTGAAGCGAGGAACGCCAGGCGACTGGCAGGGGAGCTCGGACTCGAACCGAGGGCCTTCGGTTTTGGAGACCGACGCTCTAACCAACTGAGCTACACCCCTATCAGGTGGGCTCGTTTAGCGAGAGGTTGCCCGCGCTGCAAGCGTCCTCATGCAGCTTCGCGATTGTACGCCGCACGCTGTGCCAAAACGCGCGCTTCCTCGACCGGGAGCGGGCGGCCGAAATAATAGCCCTGGACCTTGGTGCAGCCCAATTGCTGGACCATGACATGCTCGTCCTCGGTCTCGACCCCCTCGGCGGTCGTCGCCATGCCGAGGCTCTGCGCGAGCGCCACCACCGCGCGGATGATCGCGATCGCCTCGGGTACCTTCTTCGACGCGCCGATCACGAAGCTGCGGTCGATCTTGATCGTCGAGAAGCGCGTGCGGCTGAGATAGCCGAGCGACGAATAGCCCGTGCCGAAATCGTCGAGGCTGAGGCGCACGCCCAGGTCGAGGATCCGCTCGAGCACCTTCACCGCGCCGGTATCGTCGCGCATGAACACGCTTTCGGTCACTTCGAGCTCGAGCCGGCGCGCGGGCAGGCCGCTATTCGCCAGCGCCGAGGCGACGACCGCGACGAAGCCGGGATTGTGGAGCTGTTCGGGCGAGACGTTGACCGCGATGCGCGCATCGCCCGGCCAATTCGCCGCCTCGGCACAGGCCGAGCGCAGCACCCATTCGCCGATCGGGCCGATCAGCCGCGCATCCTCGGCGAGCGGGATGAACTTGACCGGCGAGATCGGGCCGAGCTCGGGATGCGTCCAGCGGACCAGCGCCTCGAACCCCGTCAACAGCCCGCTGCCGGCATCGACGACGGGCTGGTAGGTGAGGTGCAGTTCGTCGTTGGTCAGCGCCTTGCGCAGTGCCTGTTCGAGCACGCGGCGCTCCTCGGCGGCGACGTGGAGCTGCGGCTCGTAATGATGGAACTTGCCGCCGCCGGCGTCCTTCGAGCGATACAGCGCGAGGTCGGCCGAGCGGATCAGCATCTCGGTGGTGCGGCCGTCACGCGGTCCGGTCGCGACGCCGACGCTCGCGCCGGTATAGAGCGTGTGATGATCGAGATCGTAGGGGCGGGCGAGTGCGTCGACGATCGTCTGCGCAAGCGTCTCGAGCCGCTGCGTATCGCTCGCGTCGCGCACCACGACCGCGAATTCGTCGCCGCCGAGTCTGCCGATGACCTCGTTATCGGTCATCAGCGTCGCGAGTCGCTCGGCGACGCGGCCGAGCAGCCGGTCGCCGATCGGGTGGCCGAGCGTGTCGTTGACCGCCTTGAAGCGATCGAGATCGATCATCATGAAGGCGCAGCGGCTGCCCCATTTCTCGGCATTGGCCATCGCGCGCGCCAGCGATTCGTTGACGTGGAGGCGATTGGGCAAGCCGGTGAGCGTGTCGAAGCGCGCCATGCGGTTGATCTTTTCCTCGGAGGCGCGCTGTTCGGTGACGTCTGCGCCGACACCGCGAAAGCCTAGGAACGCGCCCTGGTCGTCATAGCGCGGATTGGCGGCAATCTCGTACCAGCGCTCCTGCTCGGCGACGCGGACCGGCAGGACGAGCCCGCGAAACGCCGCGCGGCCCTTGAGATTCTCGGCAAGCGTGCGCAGCGCGGGCGCGAAATTGCCCGTTTCCCAGGTCTTGCCGGCGAGTACTTCGAGCAGGGATTTGCCGTTGACCCCGGCGGGATCGAGCCCGACCGACAGCGCGAAGCGCGGCGAGGCGCGCAACACGCGACGCGCCGCATCGGTTTCCCACAGCCAGTCGGCGCCATCTTCTTGTTTGGCCTCGCGCAGCAACAGGCTGACGGTTTCGTCGCGCTCGGCGAGCGCGATCTCGCCCGCGCGGACGATGACGAGCGCGCGTGCGCGGGTGAAGCAGCCGATCATCAGCAGCGTGGTGAACAGCGCCACCGACGCTGCCAGCACCGGGCCCGCCACGCGCAGCACCATCACCGACACGGCGAGACCGAGGATCCCGAGAAAGCTCAGCGTGGCGAGCGGCAGCGCCGCCATCGCCACCGCGGAGGCCGCCATCAGCACTGCGAGCACGATCCACAGCCCGAACGCGGTCCCGACGTCGGAATGCGGCGCAAAGACCAGCGGCGGCACCGACCAGATCGCGGCGAGTGCGACGCCCTCGAGCACGGTATCGCGGACATCGGCGAGCGTCGCGGCGCTGCTCGCGCGCTGCTTGGCGGCAAGCCGGCGGAAGGTGATCGCCACCGCGATCGCGGCGACCACCGCACCCCAGCAGGCGAGCGCCCAGAGCGGTGCGATCGTGTCGAGGATCAGCGTGGCAAGCGCTGCACCGATGAGATTGGTGGCGAGCAGGAACAGCGCCAATTGCCCGCCGGCATGGACCTGCGCCGCGCGGATCGGCGCCCAGTCGGTGGTGTCGGCCGGATCGTACAGCCCGAGCAACGCTCGCGCATCGATATGCGGCTTGGCGAATTGCGATGTGTTTTCCGTGCTCACCGGCCGCCTATAGCGCAGCGAGCGTTACCGTAAGGTTAGGCGCGCATGCGGGGCGTTGCGGTGTGTTGCGGGGAGCGGTGGCGCGCCCGCAGGCGCGCCGTCCGCTCCCCGCGACCGGCGCGGTGCTTACGCCGCCAGGTCGTACGGCTTGATGTCGCCGTTGAGATAGAGGTTGCGCGCCTTGGCGCGGCTGAGCTTGCCCGAGCTGGTGCGCGGCAGCGTGCGCGGCGGGATCAGTTCGATCACGCAGTTCATGCCCGTCACCGACCGGACGCGCTCGCGGATTTCCTCGCGCAGGCGGACGCGCTCGGCATCGTCCGAGCTGCGGCACTGGACGAGCACGGCGGGGGTCTCTTCCCCGCCCGGCGTGGTGATCGCGAAGGCGGCGATGTCGCCGGCCTTGAAGCCGGGGAGCTGCTCGACCGCCCATTCGATATCCTGCGGCCAATGGTTGCGGCCGTTGATGATGATCATGTCCTTGGCGCGGCCGACGATATAGACATAGCCGTCGCTCAAATAGCCCATGTCGCCGGTGTCGAGCCAGCCATCGACGAGGCACGCATCGGTCGAGGCCTGGTCGCGGAAATAGCCGACCATCACCGACGGACCCGAGCACCACAGCTTGCCGATCGCGCGCTCGGGAAGCGGAGTGCCGTCTTCCTCGCGGATCTCGATCTTCATGTCGCGCACCGGCTTGCCGCAATTGACGATCGCACGGTAGCGCTGCGGGCGATCCTCGCCGGCGGCGACGCCCGAGAGCTGGGTTTCCTCGACCAGTTCGACGCGGATCCCCTCGGCCGGGGGCATGATCGAGACCGCGAGCGTCGCTTCGGCCAGCCCGTAGCTCGGCAGGAACGCGCTCGCCTTGAAGCCGGCATCGGCGAAGGCATCGACGAAGCTCTGCATCACGTCGGGACGGATCATGTCGGCGCCATTGCCGGCAAGCCGCCAGCGCGCCAGGTCGAAGCGCTCGGACGCCTTGGTCTGGCTCGACATGCGTCGCGCGCAAATGTCGTAGCCGAAGGTCGGCGAATAGCTGATCGAGGTGCCGGGATTGCGGCTGATCATGTCGAGCCACGCCAGCGGGCGCCGCGCGAAATCCTCGGTCTTGAGGTAATCGGTCGAAACCTGGTTGGCGACCGGCGACAGGAAGCAGCCGACCAGCCCCATGTCGTGATACCACGGCAACCACGAAATGCAGCGATCGCCTTCGATCAGCTGCATGCCATAAGCGTGCGCGGCGAGATTGTTGAGCAAGGCGTGATGCGTGATCGCGACGCCGTGCGGGAAGCGCGTCGAGCCGCTCGAATATTGCAGATAGGCGATGTCGTCGCCGTTCGCCTGCGGCAGCGCGACGTCGGGTGCGGCACGTGTCGCGAGTTCGGACCAGTCGATGCCGGTGACGCCCGCGACGGTAGCGGCGTCGGCACCCATCTGCGCGAGCTCGGGCGGGTAGATCAGCAGCACGGGATCGCAGCTCGCGAGCTGGACGCGGAGCTGTTCGATATAGGAATCACGCCCGCCGAACGACGTCGGCAGCGGCAGCGGCACCGGCCAGGCGCCGGCATAGATGACGCCGAAGAAGAGCGCGGCGAATTCGGGGCTGGTCTCGGCGACGACCGCGATACGGTCTTCGGGCTTGATCCCCGAGGCGATCAGGCGCCGTGCGGTCTCGAGCGCGTCGTCGCGCAATTCGGCGAACGGATAGGCGCGAGCGAGCGCGCCGCGCGCATCGTGAAAATTGAGGCCACGTTGCCCGCTTGCCGCATAATCGAGCGCTGCCCCCAGCGTTTCGAAATCGGCAAAGCGACGCGTAAGCGTGTCCTCGGTCGGCGTCGCGCGCAGCGCAGGCGCTGCCGCCGCGTCCGTCCGCTCGCCCGCCTGAGTGTCTATGGTCTTGAAATTCATCGGTCTTTGCGCCCTTGATCGCGGCGTCCTGTTCTGGCCGCGCCTCTATGTCTCGTCTTCAGCACGCACCCCTGCTTATGCCAAGCGTTCAAAATCGGGGCCGACTATGGCACAATGATGGCGTCATGCGTGAACCAGCCCCGAAACGACCCGCTCGCAAAGAGATACGCGTACCGCCGCCGTTAGATGCGGCGGCGCTCGAACGGCTCGCTTTGCGCTATGTCGAGCGCTTTGCGACGACCCGTGCGCGGTTGGCGGCGTACCTTGTCCGCAAGATCCGCGAACGCGGCTGGGAAGGGGCGAACGCTGCGCCCGAAGACCTCGCCGAAAAGCTCGCCGAGCTCGGCTATATCGACGATCGCGCGTTTGGCGAGGCGCGCGCGGCGGCGATGGGGCGGCGTGGCCTGGGCAAGCGCCGCGTCACCGGCGCGCTGCACCAGGACGGGATCGACGAAGCCGACAGCGCCGCGATCGTTCCCGCGGTCGAGGAGCGCGCGGTCGAGACCGCGCTGGCGTTCGCGCGCCGCAAGCGGATCGGCCCGTTCGCACTCGTCGCCGCCGAACGACCACTGCGCGAGAAGCACATCGCGGCGATGATTCGCGCCGGGCATGATTTCACCCTGGCCCGTCGCATCGCGTCGATGGCACCAGGTGACATTTTTGATACGCTTAGTTAATGAATACTGTATAGTTCAAATAAAAGTACCGGTTCGGCCCGAACAGCGGAAGATATTGCCTCCCGCACGGACCATGCTAATCATCGTGCCGGGGGTAGTGAAGATGCGAAACGATACGATTCCGGCGCTTGGGGCACTGGATCGGACAGAAGACGCGGCGGACAGCGACGCGACGTCGGATGAGTCTGCGCGCGTCTATACTGGCGTGCTCAAATGGTTCGATATGACGCGCGGGTTCGGCTTTCTCGTCGCTGACGATGCGTCGGTCGGCGACATCCTGATCCATTTCTCGGTCCTGCGTGCGCATAACCGCCGCAGCCTGCCCGAGGGTGCGCGGCTCGAATGTCTCGCCGGGATGCGCGACCGTGGCTTGCAGGCGACCGAAATCCTGTCGATCGACCTGACCAACGCGATCGAACCGCCGCAGCGCGCGCGCGGCGATTCGTTGCGGAGCGACGTGCTCGGCTTGCTCGACCAGGCCGGGCCGTTCGAGCCGGTGAGCGTGAAATGGTTCAATCGCCTCAAAGGCTATGGTTTCCTGATGCGCGACGGCGATACGGGCGATATCTTCGTCCATGTCGAGACGTTGCGCCGCGCCGGGTTCACCGAAGTCGAGCCCGGCCAGCGGCTCCGCGCGCGGATGATCGCGGGCGACAAGGGGCCGCTCGCCGTGGCGGTCGAAGAGGAAGGCTGAGCGTACCCATGTTGGTTTTGATCGCGCGTGTATCGGCGCTCGCCTTGCTGCTTGCGACCGCGGGATGCGGCGCGGCGCCGTCCACGCCACCGGCCGAGGCGGCGGCCGGGACGATCGCGCTGACGATCACCAGCAGCAACGGCGCCCACGCCTTCGCGGTCGAGGTGGCCAAGACCGAGGAAGCGCAGCAGCGCGGCCTGATGTTCCGCACCGACATTCCGCTTAATGGCGGGATGCTGTTCGCGCCCTATCCGCCCAAGGGCCCGCCGCGCGAGGCGAGCTTCTGGATGAAGAATACGCCGAGCCCGCTCGACATCCTGTTCATCCGCCCCGACGGCACGATCGCGCGGATCGCCGAAAACACCGTTCCGCAATCCGAAACGCAGATCCCCTCGGGCGAGCCGGTCAGCGCGGTGCTCGAGCTGCGCGGTGGTCGTGCGCTCGATCTCGGGATCAGCGAAGGCGATCGTGTCAGCTGGGCCGGGCGTCCCGCGCAGTGATCGCGGTTGAAGGCGGCGCGAGCCCGCGCTAAGCGCTACGCCATGGGCATCAATCTCAATCCTTTCACCTGGTGGACCGGCGCGAGCTGGGGCACGGCATTCGGTCTGCGCGGCAAGGCGCGTGTCGGCGAGGATTCGCTCGGCAACGTCTATTACGAAGGCGGCGCCGATACCGCGGGCAACCCGCGGCGCTGGGTGATCTATAACGGCATCAACGATGCCAGCCGCGTGCCGCCCGAATGGTTCGGCTGGCTGCACCATCAGGTCGCCGATGTGCCGTCGCGCGCCTTGCCCGCGCCACGCGCCTGGCAGATCCCGGCCGAGCCCAATTTGACCGGCACGATCGCCGCCTATCGGCCGAGCGGTGCGCTCGAAAAGGGTGGCGTCCGCGCCGCCGCGACGGGCGATTACGAAGCCTGGACCCCCGACGCGTGATTCGCCGCGCGCTGGCGGGCGCGCTGCTGGCGTCGGCGGCCTCGCTCGCCGTGAGCGGTTGCGGCCCGACCAAGACCGCCGCGCCGACGCAGCAGCCGACCCCCGAAACCGCGCTCGATGCCGATACGAGCGCTAGCAATATCGTGACAGTCGATGTCGCCGGCGGGGTAGATCCGAGCTTCGGCGCGACCCCGATGGCGCAGCGCGTCGCGACGCTCGGCCTGCTCAACAAGCGCAACGGCGTGGCGCGCGACGTGGTGCTCAAGCCCGGCAATTCGGTGCGGGTCGGTGATGTCGTGATTCGGCTGCGCGCGTGCGAGCAGACCGCGCCGTGGGAGCAGGAGCATTATACCGGGGCTTTCGTCCAGCTCGATGTGCAGGGGACCGACAAGGTGTGGCGCCGTCCGTTCTCGGGCTGGCTGTTCAAGGAACGCCCGGCGCTCAACGTCGTGCCGCACCCGATCTACGACGTGTGGGTTAAGAGCTGCGCGATGACCTTCCCCGAAGGCGGCCCCGATTCGGTCGCGGCCGGCGGGGCGGGGGACGCGAGCGGGAAGCCACGGTCGAGCGCGAAGAAATCGGCGGCACCCGAGGACGATGCCGACGAACCGATCGCCGAGGATACCGCGGGCGTCAGCAACGCCAGATAGGCGTCGCGGCTGATCTCGATCGCGCCCAGCGAGGCGAGGTGATCGGTCATGAACTGGCAGTCGAGCAGGCTGAACCCGCCGACGCGCAGCCGCGCGACGAGCCAGGCGATCGCCACCTTCGAGGCGTCGCGCGCGCGGCTGACCATGCTCTCGCCGAAAAAGGCGTGGCCGAGCGCGAGGCCGTAGAGCCCGCCGACCAGCGTCTCGCCGTCCCACACTTCGATCGAATGCGCGAAGCCGAGCGTGTGGAGCGTGTTGAAGACCTGCTCGATCGGCCCGTTGATCCAGGTGTCGGGGCGGTCCCCAACCGATTCGGCGCAGAGCTGCAGGATCTGCCCGAAGGCCTGATCGGCGGTGACGCGGTAGCGCTCGGCGGCGATCGTCTTGCGCAGCGAATGCGAGAGGTGGAACCCGTCGAGCGGCAGGATCGCGCGGTCATTGGGCTCGACCCAATAGACCTCGTCAATGTCGCGCCCGTCGGCCATCGGGAACACCCCGACCGAATAGGCGCCGAGCACGAGATTAGGGTCGAGCGGCGTGATGCGCGGCCTCACGCGGCGAGGCGGCGCTCGATCGCCTGCCACAATTGGGCAAACGCCTGCGCCCCCGCCGAGCGCGGCGCGAAGCTGCCGACTGCGGAGCGGCGCACGGTGACCTGCTCGACCTGGCTCGCCATCGGGATCACCGGCCAGTCGGGATGGCGCGCGAGCGCTTCGGCATGGAGCTTGCGCCGGCGATCGACCATCGAATGCACGGGCATCAGCTGGACCTTGGTCCCCAGATGCTTTGTAACCTCGGCCAGCGCGCGTTCGGACAGCGGCGAGGGGATGACGGGAACGACGATCAGGTCGGCGGCGCGCATCACCTGGTCGCTCGTCTCGGTCAGCCCGGGCGGGCAATCGAGCAGCACGCGGTCATAATTCTTGCGCAAACCCACGAGCAGTTTCTGCAGCCGCTTCTTCTTGTCGAGTTCGTGGAAGAGCAGGTCGAGCCCGCGCAGCGACGCATCGGCGGCGAGCAGGTCGAGTCGCGGGACCGCGGTCCGCTCGATCAGCTTTTCGGGTTCAACATCCTTGGCGAAGACCGATTGCGCCTGGTCGCGCGGCTTGGTGCCGGCGGGGCGGTTCGACAGGAGGAAGCTCGAGGCGGCCTGCGGATCGAGATCCCAGAGCAGCGTGCGGCGCGACGACAGCGTGGCCGCGCACCAGGCGAGGTTCACCGTCAGCGTCGTTTTGCCGACGCCACCCTTGAGACTGTAGATCGCGATCGTCGACATGAAGGGTCCTTACAGTATCGAACGACCCATCGTGGCCAATGGTGGCGGGAGAGGCAAGGTTTTGGGGGGAACGAAATGCCCCCCCCTTAAGGAGAGGGGGTGGGGCCGTGTCTCACCGAGAGCAACGGCGGCCGTCACTTCCCCACCCCAACCCCTCCCCTGAAGGGGAGGGGCTTTAAGGAAAAAGTTTAGAGGTCGCAGAGCTGGGCGGGCTTGCCCGGCTGGGTGAGCGTGACAGCCTTGGGGTTGCCCGTCAGCACATAGCCATCGGCCTTGAGCGGATCGCCGGCCTTGTCGGCGGTAAGCTTGACCGGGGTCGCGTCGGGCTTGGACTTGACCAGCACCTGCTTGTCGCCTTCGAAGAAGGTGACGTAGACGAGGCTGTTGTCCTTGCAGCGCAGCGTCGCTTCGGACTTGATCGCGGGCGGGAGCTCGACCGGCGCCTTGTTGGCGAGCACCGACGCCATCGGGTCGGGCGTGACCGAGGTCACTTCGGTCGGCTTGCTGTCGCAGGCCGAAAGGGCAAGGAGCGCGAACGCGGCGGTGGGGAAGAGTCGATTGGTCATGCCAGAGGCTTCGCGCACGCAACATTGTGCGTCAAGAGGGTAGTGTTACCGCGGCCTACACTTTCTTGCATTGCAATAAATTGGTCATCTGAGGTTCATCTTCATTCATGGAATTCGTCGAGGTCCGGGATTCTGCCAAAGGCGATCTTGGTCCCGATCCGGTCGATTCGCTCGCCATGCTGGGGACCGAGGCTGACCGCGTTGCGACCGAACTTCTCGTTGATCCGGTCCATCGCGCGGCTCAGCGCGAGCGTCCGCGTTTCGCGCGCGAGCGGATCGTCGGGGTCGAGCAGGCCGAACAGTGAATCCTGTTCGCCCGCAACGGGTTCGATCTCGGCGAGCGTCACGCCGACCATGCGGATCTGGAAATCGCCCGGCCGCGTCCGTCCCGCCGCGATCAGTCGCGGGAAGAGCGATTCGAGCGCGGCGAGCACCACGAAACTGTCCTGCGTAGCGGGCAATTTGACCGACGTTCGCCACGTCGATTTGTCATCCTCGAAGCGCGCATGGAGCACCAGGAGCCGCGCGCGACACTGTTTGCGGCGCAACCGGCTGGTCGCCTTGAACGCAAGCCGGCGCGCGGTAAGCCGCACCGGCACGCCGCCGCGCTTGCCCGGCGAAAGGACGTGGCTGTGGCCGATGCTGCGACTTTGCGTGGCCTTTTCGGGCAGATCGACGCCGTGGAGCTGATACCAGAGCCGGTCGCCATTGGTGCCGCCCCAGGCGGTGCCGGCGTCGCGCGGGCGGCGCTCGCAATATTGGCGGATGTCGTTGATCCCGTCCTGCGCGAGCCGCCGCTCCATCTTCGCGCCGATGCCGCTGATGTCGCGCAGCTGGAGATTGTAGAGCCGCTGCGGCAGGGCGGCGGCTTCGAGCACGACGAGCCCGTCGGGCTTCTGCATATCCGACGCGAGCTTGGCCAGCAGGCGGTTGGGCGCGATCCCGACCGAGCTCGTCAGGCATTCGCCGACATTGGCCAGGATCCCCGCCTTGATCCGCCGCGCCAGTGCGGTCGCATCGGCGACGCTGTTTTCATTGTCGAGCAGCCGGCAGGCGACCTCGTCGATCGAACAGACCTTGGTGACCGGGATATGCTTCCAGATCTCGGCGACGATCGCTTCGTGGAATTCGACATATTTGTCGTGGCGCGCGGGGACGACGATCAGCTCGCGGCAGAGCCGTTTGGCCTCCCATACCGGCGTGCCGGTGCGGATGCCGTAGCGCTTCGCCTGGATGCTCGCGGCGATCGCGACGGTGGTGTCGCTGTCGACCGGCGCGACGAGGATCGGCTTGCCGCGCAGCTCGGGCGCGAGCTGTTGCTCGACTGCGGCGAAATAGCTGTTGAGATCGAGGAACAGCCAGCGCAGCGGGCGCGGCGGGAAGCTGTGAAGGTCGGGCGCCTGCGGGGCAGGGGCGGGCACGGCGTGGTCGCGATGTTCCGCGCCGTAGGACGTGGCGGCGCGATCGGCGGCCGACTCGGAATCTGGCGAGAACATGTCAGGAACGTAGCAGCGCTCGCCAGGGCGCGCCAGCGCTGGCGCCGGCGTGCCCTGGCGTCATCGTACGTCAGATCCCGCCGAGATAATCCAGCTTGCCGAGGGGAACGCCCTTCATGCGGAGCAGACCGTACGCGGTGGTCATGTGGAAATAGAAGTTCGGCAGCACGAAGGTCTGCACGAAGCTGAGGCCGGTGAAGTCGAAGGTTTGCCGCGGCGTCTGGAGCGTGACCTGCGCCTCCTCCTTGCCATCGATCGCATCACGCGGGACGGTCTTGAGGAAGGCGATCGTCTTGGCGATGCGCGCGTGGAGATCAGCGAAGGTCTTTTCCTCATCGGCCATCACGACATTCTCGACCCCGCCGAGCCGGACCGCGGTGCCCTTGGCGCTGTCGCTGACGCGCTGGATCTGGCTGATCAGCGGCGCCATGTCCTCGTACAAACGCGCTTCGAGCAGCTCGGACGGATCGATGCCCTTCTCGCTGGCGAACGCCTCGCCCTTGCTGAGAACCGCGTCGAGCGACTCGAGATTGCGGATGAAGATCGGGATGGTGAGATCGTATAGCGACGTCGACATGGCATGCTCCCCCTTGTGGTGCCGCCAAGATGGGGCGCCGAACGGGGCATGCAACGGGGCATGCAACGGGGCTTGCAACGGGCGCGGGTCAGGATAGCATCTGCGGCATGGCGCATCCGATCACCCGCTTTGCCGACTTCTGGCCGCATTATCTGCGCGAGCATGCCCGGCGCGAGACGCGCGCGCTGCATTATGCCGGCACCGCGCTGACCTTCCTGTTCCTCGCGATCGCGCTGCGGTCGGGCGGGTGGTGGTGGCTGGCGCTGCCGGTGGCGGGCTATGGCTTTGCCTGGGGCGCGCATTTCGGCGTCGAGAAGAACCGTCCGGCGACCTTCACCTATCCGCTCTGGTCGCTGGCGAGCGATTACCGGATGTTCTTCCTGTGGCTGAGCGGACGGCTCGGGCCGCACTTGCGCGGCGGGGGTCGCCTAGCGCGCCGCGACCACGTCGGTGCGGGCGAAATCCTCGCCCTTGAAGAGCAGCGGCTCGCCGGTCGCCTTGGCGAGTGCATAGGCGAAGCAATCGCCGAAATTGAGATTGGCGGGGTGCTGGGTGCCGCGGCCGTAGGTGCGATACCCGGTGCGGGCGATGGCGCCGATTTCGCGGGTCACGGCTTCGATGACGACCCCAAAGTCTTCGATCAGCGCATCGGCGGCCTTGGCGATTTCGTCGCCCTCGGCGGCGCGCGTTGTCACGGCGGTCAGTTCGAGCCAGGATCCTGCAGAAAGCCGGACCGTGGGCGCATCGCGCATCGCCTCAAGGAATGTCCGCGCTTCGATCTCGCTGCGCAGGATCGCGATGAGGGCCGAAGTGTCGATGATCACCGCGGCAACCCGCTCTCGTCATACAGCAGGTCGGCGTGGGTCAGCGACAGGTCCTGTCCGTCAAACTCCGGGCGCCAATGCTGTTGCAGATGCTTGAGTCGGTCGAGGGTTTCGTCGATCGAGGGCTTCACTGGCGCGTGCGCAGCCGCGCCAAGCTTGGCCTCTAGCGCCTCGCGAACCGCCGCGGTCAGTGAGCTGCCCAGCCTATCCGCCAGCGCCTGCGCAAGGCGAATCGTCTCGGCATCCCGGATGTTCAACTGTTGAACCGTCATCGCCACCTCCAGCGTCCGCGCCTTGTAGCACAGGCCGGATTTGTCGTCAGCCGGGTCGAGCATCCATTGCAGGGGCGGGCAGGCACGCTATGTCTGCGCGATGCACACCACGCCCAACACGCTCGCGCTCATCGGCAACACCCCGCTCGTCCTGTTGAAGGGGCCGAGCGAAGCGGCCGGCGCCGAAATCTACGGCAAATGCGAATTCGCCAACCCCGGCGCCTCGGTGAAAGACCGTGCCGCGCTCGGGATTGTCGAGGATGCCGAGGCGCGGGGGAGCATCGCGCCGGGCGGGACCTTCGTCGAGGGGACCGCGGGCAATACCGGGATCGGGCTCGCACTCGTCGCCAATGCCAAGGGCTACAAGACGATCATCGTCATGCCCGAGACGCAGAGCCGCGAGAAGATGGACACGCTGCGCGCGCTCGGCGCGGAGCTCGTGCTGGTGCCGGCGGCGCCCTATTCGAACCCGGCGCATTTCGTCCACACATCGCGCCGCATCGCCGAGGAAACGCCGAACGCGGTCTGGGCCAACCAGTTCGACAATATCGCCAACCGCAAGGCGCACATCACCGGCACCGCCGAGGAGATCTGGGCGCAGATGGACGGGCGGATCGATGGCTTCACCTGTGCGGCGGGGACGGGCGGGACGATCGCGGGCGTCGGCATGGGGCTAAAGGCCAAGGACGAGGCGGTGTGCATCGCGCTCAGCGATCCGCACGGTGCCGCGCTCTACGAATATTACGCGCATGGCGAATTGAAGTCGGAAGGGTCTTCGGTCGCCGAAGGGATCGGGCAGGGCCGAATCACCGCCAATCTCGAAGGCGCGCCGATCGACACGCAGTTCCGCATCTCGGATGCCGAGGGGATGGAATGGGTGACTCGCCTGCTCGCCGAGGAAGGGCTGTGCCTCGGCCTGTCGTCGGGAATCAACGTCGCCGGGGCGGTTCGCCTCGCGCGTCATCTCGGCCCCGGGAGCCGAGTCGCGACGATCCTGTGCGACACCGGTTTCCGTTACCTCTCAACGCTCTACAATCGTGCATGGTTGGAGGCCAAGGGGCTCGTCGTTCCACCCTGGTTGCAGCACGATTGATCGCGGGATCGACAACCGCGTCTTAACGCGTTACATTTATGCCACAGCTTATGAAAATCATCGCCCAGGATCCGGCTCAGACGAGCCAGCGCGCCAAGGTCGGCATGATCGGCCTCGCCGCCGTTTTGCTCCTTATCGGCCTCGCCTCCGCGATTTTCGCGACCGCCAACCATGATCGGCAGGTCGCGGCGATCGGCAGTGCGCGCCCCGATGTCGTCGCCAATATGGTCGCGGCCAACACCACCGATCCGAACGCCCCCAAGGAGCCGCTCGCCGAGCTCGGCGTCGCGCCGAGTGCGGCCACGGCCGGTGGCAACACCAGCGAAACGCCCCCCGCCGCGGCCGCGCGCTGAACTATGGGATCGGTGGGGATTTCACGGGACGCCGCTCCGCTGCCTGCGATTTTCGCGGGATATCGCGCGCGCGTCGCGCAGCGTCTTCGAACACACCGAGAACAATCTGATTTGCCCCGACAAAGGTCGCGGTTGAATCGCAGCGATTAGGCCCGTTTCCCGGCAAATCCCCGGATTTCCCCTTGTGTCCCCGATCGGCCCCATGGTACCTGTTCGCTACAGGGACAGACTCATCTCGCCTGCGCGTCATGCGCTGACACTACAGGCACCGAAATCCGCGACTCTCGTGCTTTTCGGTTCGGGAGAGGCTTGTCCGCCGTGTGCGGGGGAAGCGTGGAAGACCGGAGCGATTATCAGGGGGAGGGACTGGGTCTTGTCGATGACAAGGGCCGGGTCGCGATTCCTGTTTCGCTGCGCCAGGCGCTTGCCGCCAACAGCCCGCGTGCCGACGGCAAGGACGGCGGCACCGTCATCATTGGCGTCCATCCCGAGCAGACCTGCCTGCGCGCCTATGATCCCGGCTATGTCCGCATCCTCAAGGCCGAGGTCGAGGATCTCCAGGCGCGCCACATCGCCGAACATGGCAAGCCCGACTTCAACCTGAAGCGCCGCAACGCGAGCGGCGAGGCGGTGCCGTTCGACGGCTCGGGGCGCTTCATCATGCCCGGCTTCCCGCGCGATTACGCCCAGATCGGCGAGAACGCGTTCTTCTGGGGCACGTTCGACTGGATCGACATCTGGGACCCCAAGACGCTGCTCGACGCGGTCGGCGTCGATGACGCGATGCAGGCGGCGTGCCGCTATCATTGCAAGGCCAAGGGGATCGCGCTGTGAGCGACCTGATCCACGACGATGCCCCGCACATCCCGGTGCTGATCGCCGAAGTGCTCGACGCGCTCGCGATCGAGGCCGGCGAAACGCATGTCGATGCGACCTTCGGCGCGGGCGGCTACACGTCGGGGATGCTCGCGCTGGGCGCGCGCGTGTTCGCCTTCGATCGCGACCCCGGCGCGATCGCGGCGGGCGCGGCGCTCGTCGAGTCCGCGGCCGGCGCGCTGACGCTCGTCCCGGCGACCTTTTCGGCGCTCGATAGCGAACTTGCAGCGCGAGACGCCGTGCCGGTCCAAGGCGTGGCGATGGATATCGGCGTGTCGTCGATGCAGCTCGATCAGGCCGAGCGCGGCTTCTCGTTCCAGTCGGATGGCCCGCTCGACATGCGGATGAGCCAGGAGGGGGAGAGCGCGGCCGATTTCCTCAACACCGCCGACGAAGCCGAGATCGCGCGGGTCATCAAAGACTATGGCGAGGAGCCGCGCGCGCGCCGCGTCGCGCAGGCAATCGTCTACAACCGTCCGATCGCACGCACCGGCGAGCTCGCCCGGATCGTGCGCAAGGCATTGGGCTACAAGCCGCACGACAAGAAGGACCCCGCCACGCGCACCTTCCAGGCGATCCGCATCCATATCAATCGCGAGCTCGGCGAACTCGAGGACGGGCTGGCCGCAGCCGAGCGTGCGCTCGCGCCGGGCGGTCGGCTCGCGATCGTGACCTTCCACAGCCTGGAGGATCGCATGGTCAAACGCTTCCTGCGCGAACGCTCGGGGTCGCTGCCGTCGGGCTCGCGGCATCTGCCCGAAGTCGCGGCGAAGCACGCCCCCAGTTTCGAAGAGGTCGGTCGCCCGGTGAAGGCGAGCGAAGACGAGATCGCGCGCAACCCCCGCGCGCGGTCGGCAACGTTGCGGACGGCACGACGGACCGGTGCCGCCGCATGGTCAGAAGGAAGTTTGTAATGCTTGGTCTTGCGGGCAAGAGTCTCGGTTGGTTCCTCGCCGGCGTCGCGGTGGCGCTCGGCTTCCTGCTGGTGCCGCTCCAGGTCGCGGCCGAGCGCAAGAAGCTCGACCGGACCGCCGCCGAGATCCTGCGCGCCAAGCGCGACATCCGTGCGCTCGAAACCGAGTTCGACACGCGCGCCAATCTCGCCCAGCTCGACAAATGGAATGCCGAGACCTTGGGTCTGGTCGCCCCGGCGGCGGACCAGTTCGTCGCCGACGAGACGGCTTTGGCCTCGATCGAGCCGACGCAGCGTGGCACGGTCCCGCAGATGGCATCGTTCGTTCCCGCCGCGCCGTTGACCGCGACGACCAGCCAGCAGCCGGTGATCCAGCCCGCAGTTGCGACCGCCCCCGCGCCGAGCGCGCCGCGCACCGCAGCGCCCGCTCCACGCACCGCGCCGGCGCCTACCACGCGCCCCGTCGCCGCACCCGCCCGCACCGCGATGGCGTCGGTCAGCCGCGAGCGGCCACGCGCCGCGGTCGCCCTGCTCGATCGCGCCTTGCTCGACGACAGCGTGATCGGTGACCTGCGCAGCAGCGCGCGCGCCGAAAAACAGGGAACGCGATGAGCACTTTGGTCGCACGTCCGGTCCCGGCACGCCGGTCGAACGATCAGCGCCATGCGCTGGTCGCGGTGGCGCATGTGCGGCTGATGATGCTGATGCTGCTGATCGCGGCGGGCTTCCTGCTGGTGATCGGGCGGATCGCGTTGCTCGGGCTGTTTGGTGGCCCGGCGGGCGCGGCGACGCTCGCGATCAATCCGGTGGTGCGCGGCGACATTCTCGACCGCAACGGCCAGCCGCTCGCGCGCACGATCGAGGCGTGGACGATCGGCGTGCGGCCGGGCGACGTGCTCGGCGATCGGCAGGAACTGGCGGGCCGGCTCGCCGGGCTGATGCCCGAGCATGATTCGGCCTGGTATCTCGACCGGCTGACGATGAAGGCCAAGTTCACCTATCTCGACAAGCACGCCTCGCCCGCGATGGTGAACCAGATCCACGCGCTCGGCGAGCCCGGCATCGTCTTCGCACGCGAGCCCGAGCGGCTGTATCCGCAATCGACGATGGCGGCGCACGTGCTCGGGTATATCGGGCCGACCGGGACCGATCCCAAGATCCTCGGCCGCGCCGGCGTCGAGCGCGCCTTCGAGCAGCGCCTGACCGACCCGACGCGGCGCGGCGACGCGATCGCGCTGTCGGTCGATGCGCGCGTGCAGGGCGCGATGGAGAGCGAACTCAGCCGCGCGATGGTGATGTTCCAGGCGCGCGCGGCGACTGGCCTCGTGCTCGACGTCCGGACCGGCGAGGTCATCGCGATGGCATCGCTGCCGGTGTACAATCCCAACAAGCTGACCGGCACGAGCAGCGACGCGCTGCGCAACAACGTCACGCAGTCGGTCTACGAGCTCGGCTCGACCTTCAAGCCGATCACGATGGCGACCGCGATCCAGACCGGCACGATCACCTCGATGGCGCGCCGCTTCGATGCGACCGCGCCGCTCAAGGTCGGCAGCTATACGATCCATGACGAGCGCGGCGACCCCAAGCGCTGGCTCAACATCCCCGAGACACTGATCTATTCGTCGAACGTCGCGACTGCGCGGATCGCCGACGAGATCGGGAAGGACAAGCTTTCGGCGATGTTCACCGCGATGGGCTTTGGCGAGCGGCCCTCGATCGAGCTGCGCGAGCGCGCCGGGCCGATCTGGCCGCGCTATTGGGGCCGCACCACGGTGATGACGACGGCGTACGGCCACGGCATCGCGGTGACGCCGCTGCACCTCGCCAATGCCTATGCGACGATGGTCAATGGCGGCATCTGGCGGCCGACGACGCTGCTCAAGGTGGCGCCGGGGCAGGCGGCGGCGGGGCGGCGCGTGCTCAGCGAGCAGACCAGCGCGCGGATGCGCCAACTGCTTCGCCTCGTCTGCCTCTACGGCACCGGCCGCAAGGGCGACGCGCCGGGCTATCGCGTCGGCGGCAAGACCGGGACGGCCGAGGCGGCGTCGAACGGCGGCTATGACCATCATCGCAACGTCGCGACTTTCGTCGCTGCCTTCCCGATGGATGCGCCGCGCTACGTCGTGCTGGCGATGCTCGATTCGCCGCAGGGGACGAAGGAAACCGGCGGCTGGAAGACCGCGGCGTGGAACGCGGCGCCCGTCGTCGGGCGCGTGATCGCGCGCACGGGGGCGATCCTGGGCGTGATGCCTGATACGCGGCGCGAGGTGAATCTCGCCGATCTGCGGCCGATGCTGAGCCTCGTCGCAGGCGCCACGCCGCCGACCGGCGGGGAGGAACAGTGAAGCTGTCTGCGCTGGTTCCCGGCGCGCCCGACGTGACGATCACCGGCTTTGCGATCGACCATCGCAAGGTTGCGCCAGGCGTCGTGTTCGGCGCGTTTCAGGGTGCGGTCGTCAATGGCGAGGATTTCGTGCCCGCGGCGGTTGCCGGTGGCGCGATCGCCGTGGTGGCCCGGCCCGAGGCAAGCGTCACGGGCGCCGTACACATCGCCGACGCCGAACCGCGGCGGAAATTCGCCGAGCTGGCGGCGCGTTTCTTCGCGCCGTTCCCGGCGACTGCGGTCGCGGTGACGGGGACCAACGGCAAGACCTCGACGGTCGAGATGGTGCGGCAGATCTGGCGGATGGCGGGGTTCCATGCCGCATCGATCGGGACGCTCGGCGTCACCACCGCCGATGATCGCGTTTCGACCGGGCTTACCACGCCCGACGTCGTTACCTTCCTGTCGAACGTTGCGGGGCTCGCGCGCGAAGGCGTGAGCCACGTCGCGTTCGAGGCGTCGAGCCATGGCCTGTCGCAATATCGGACCGAGGGCCTGCGCGTCTCGGCAGCGGCGTTTACCAATCTCAGCCGCGATCATCTCGACTATCACGGCACGATGGAGGCGTATCTCGAGGCCAAGCTGCGGCTGTTCTCCGAGGTGCTGGTCGAGGATGGCGTCGCGGTGGTGTGGGCCGACGATCCGATGGCGGCGCGTGTCGCCGAGGTCGCGCGGTCGCGCGGCATCCGGGTGATCTCGGTCGGGACGCAGGGCGAGACGCTCAAGCTTGTCGGGCGCGTGCCGACGTTGCTCGGGCAGGGGCTCGAGATAGAAGCCGAGGGCAAGACCTACACGATCAATCTGCCGCTGATCGGCGCGTATCAGGCGGCCAATGCGCTGGTCTCGGCCGGGCTGGTGATCGCGGCGGGCGGCGATGTCGCGACGACGCTGGCGGCGCTGTCGCGGCTGCAGCCGGTGCGCGGGCGGCTCGAGCGCGCGGTGATCGCGCGCAGCGGTGCGCCGGTCTATGTCGATTATGCGCATACCCCCGATGCGCTCGAGGCGGCGATCTCGGCGCTCAAACCGCATGCCGCGGGCAGGCTGATCGTCGTGATCGGTGCGGGCGGCGACCGCGACCAGGGCAAGCGCGCGGCGATGGGTGCGATAGCGGCGGCGATGGCCGACCAGGTGATCGTGACCGACGACAATCCGCGCTCGGAAGATCCCGCGGTGATCCGCGCGATGGTGCTCGAAGGCGCGCCCGGCGCGACCGAGATCGGATCGCGGCGCGAGGCGATCAGCGCGGCGATCGCGGCGGCGGGGGCACAGGATATCGTGATGATCGCGGGCAAGGGGCATGAGCAGGGGCAGATCGTCGGCGATCTGGTGCTGCCGTTCGACGATGTCAGCGTCGCGCGCGAGATGGCGGCGTGATTTACTCCCGCTTCTCCTGCTTCTTATCCCCCTCCCGCTTGCGGGAGGGGTTAGGGGAGGGGTGTGCCTCAAGCGGCGCGATCTCCATGTTCGGGACTTCCCTCCCCCAGCCCCTCTCGCAAGCGGGAGGGGAGTCGTGAGCGCGAGCCTCTGGACCTCCGCCGACATCGCCGTCGCCACCGGCGGCACGGCATCGACACCCTTTACCACCACCGGCGTCACCTTCGACTCACGCGAAGTCGGCCCGGGCGACCTGTTCATCGCGCTGACCGGCGAGGCGACCGACGGCCACCGCTTCCTGTCGCAAGCCTTCGCGCAAGGCGCAGCCGGCGCGATCGTCTCGCACCCGGTCGAGCACCCGCACGTCCTCGTCTCCGACACCACGGCAGCGCTCGACGCGCTCGCCCGAGCCTCCCGCGCCCGCACGGACGCGAAAATCATCGGCGTCACCGGCTCGGTCGGCAAGACCGGTACCAAGGAAGCCCTCTTCGCAGCGCTCGATCGCGGTGCGCGTGGGCAGGCCCATCGCTCGGTCAAGAGCTACAACAACCATACCGGCGTGCCGCTCAGCCTGTCGCGGATGCCCGCGCAGACGCGTTTCGGCGTGTTCGAAATGGGCATGAACCATGCCGGCGAACTGGCGCAGCTGACGCAGCTCGTGCGCCCCCACGTCGCGATCGTCACCACGATCGCCCCGGCGCACACCGCCTTCTTCCGCGACGAAGCCGCGATCGCCGACGCCAAGGGCGAGATCTTCGCCGGGCTCGAACCCGGCGGCGTCGCGATCGTGCCATATGACAGCCCGCACCGCGACCGGCTGATCGCCGCCGCCGCGCCGCACGCCGCGCGGACCGTGACGTTCGGTCTCGACAAGGGCGCCGACGTTCGCGCGATCGAATCGATGCGGCTGGCGAGTGGCGCGACCTTCGTCACCGCGGTGGTGGGCGAGCGCGAGCTGAGCTTCACGATCAGCCAGCCGGGGCAGCATTGGGTGTCGAACAGCCTAGCTGTGCTCGCCGCGGTCGATGCGGTTGGCGGCGATCTGGCGGCCGCTGGGCTCGCGCTCGCCGAACTCGGCGGGCTCGTTGGGCGCGGGGCACGCTTCACGCTGCCCGTCGGCGACGGCGATGCGCTGATCATCGACGAAAGCTACAACGCCAACCCGTCGTCGATGCGCGCGACGCTCGCCGTGCTCGGCGCGGAGCGCGCCGACCGCAAGATCGTCGTCCTCGGCGAGATGCGGGAATTGGGCGAGCGCTCCGACGGCTATCACGCCGCGCTGGTCGAACCAATTCTCGCCGCTGGCGTCGAAGCGGGCATTCTGGTCGGTGAAGCGATGGCGCCGCTTGTGAACGCGCTTGAGGGGAAGGGCGATTTCGTCCATGTCGCCGACGCCGCCGCGGCGCGCGCCAAGCTGACCCAGATGCTGGCGCCGGGCGATGCGGTACTCATCAAGGGATCGAACGGCGTGGGGCTTTCGGCAATCGTCGCCGACCTGCGAAGCAGGATACCGGACACCCTGCGCAGCGGGACACTGTAATGCTCTATTTCATCGCCGACTATCTGGGCTTCCCCGGGCTGCTCAACCTGATCCGCTATCAGAGCTTTCGCACCGGCGCCGCGGTCGCGACGTCGCTGTTCCTCGGCCTGCTGATCGGCCCGCGTTTCATCGGCTGGCTGCGGCTGCGCCAGGGCAAGGGGCAGCCGATCCGGTCGGATGGCCCGCAATCGCATCTCGCCAAACGCGGCACGCCGACGATGGGCGGGCTGATGATCCTGACCTCGATGGTCGCCTCGATCCTGTTGTGGATGGATCTGTCGAGCCCGTATGTCTGGGCGTGCACCTTCGTGACGCTCGGGTTCGGCGCGATCGGGTTCCTTGATGACTATGACAAGGTCCGCAAGGCGAGCACCGCGGGCGTCTCGAGCCGAATGCGGCTGATCGGCGAATTCGTCATTGCCGGGATCGCGGCGATGCTGATCGTCCACCAGAACGGCACGCACCTGTATTTGCCGTTCTACACCGGATCCGTGATCGACCTCGGCTATTTCTACGTCGTGTTCGCGGCGTTCACGATCGTGGCGTTCGGCAATGCGGTGAACCTCACCGACGGGCTCGATGGCCTCGCGACGATGCCGGTGATCATCGCCAGCGTTGCGTTCATGGCGATTGTCTACCTCGTCGGGCGCGCCGATTTCGCGCATTATCTCGGCATTCCGCACGTGCCACATGCCGGCGATCTCGCGATCTTCTGCGGCGCGATCGTCGGGGCGGGGCTGGCCTTCTTGTGGTTCAACGCGCCGCCCGCGGCGGTCTTCATGGGCGATACCGGGAGCCTTGCGCTCGGCGGTGCGCTCGGCGCAATTTCGGTCGTGGCGCATCACGAGATCGTGCTCGGCATCATCGGCGGGCTGTTCGTCGTCGAGGCGATGTCGGTCATCATCCAGGTGTTCTTCTACAAGCGCACGGGAAAACGCGTATTCAAGATGGCGCCGATCCACCATCATTTCGAACAGCTCGGCTGGAGCGAGCCGACCGTCGTGATCCGGTTCTGGATCATCGCGCTGGTGCTCGCGCTGGCGGGGCTCTCGACGTTGAAACTCCGGTGATCGTCTCGCCCCTCTGGCGCGGCAAGAGCTTCGCTGTGCTGGGGCTTGCACGCTCGGGCGCGGCGTCCGTGCGCGCGTTGTTGGCGGGCGGGGCGCGGGTCGTTGCGTGGGATTCGGATCCGGCGAAGCGCGACCAAATCCTCCCCCGGGAACCGGGGGAGGGGGACCATGAGCATTCAGCGAATGGTGGAGGGGGAGCGACGCTCGAGGCTGCACCCAGCCCCAACCCCCTCCGTCTCGCTGCGCTCGCCACCTCCCCCGCTGAAGCGGGGAAGGATTTGGTATTGTCCGATCCGCTCGAGATCGACCTCGCCGGGTTCGACGCGCTGGTCGTTTCGCCCGGCGTGCCGCTCAACCGGCACCCGGTCGCCGCCAAGGCGCGCGCCGCAGGCATCCCGATCATTGGCGACATCGAACTTTTCGCACAGGCGCGCAGCAGCCTCCCCGCGCACAAGGTCGTCGGCATAACCGGCACCAACGGCAAGTCGACCACCACTGCGCTCGTCCACCACATCCTGCAGACCGCAGGCGTGCCCAGCCTGATGGGCGGCAATATCGGCCTGCCGATCCTCGAACAGGCCCCTCTCCCAGAGGGTGGCGTCTATGTGCTCGAACTGTCGAGCTATCAGATCGATCTGACCTTCAGCCTCGACTGCGATGTCGCGGTGCTGCTCAACCTCACGCCCGACCATCTCGACCGTTATGACGGGTTCGAAGGCTATGCCGCCTCCAAGGCCCGGCTGTTTGCGATGCAATCCAAGACGCACGCTGCGGTGATCGGCATCGGCGACACCCCCTCCGCGCTGATCGCGCGAAGCCTGTCGGCGCGTGGCGAGCATCTCACCAAGATCGCGCCCGGCGTGTGCATGGACCAGTCGCGCTGGCCGAGTCTCCAGGGCCCGCACAATGCGCAGAACGCGCTCGCCGCGATCGCGGTCGCCCAGGCGCTCGGCGTGCCCGAGGCGATGATCGACCGCGGGCTCGAAAGCTTTGCCGGCCTGCCGCACCGCATGGAGCGTGTTGCCGTCAGGAACGGCGTGGCCTTCGTCAACGACAGCAAGGCGACCAACCCCGAATCGACCGCGCCCGCGCTCGCCGCGTTCCCGCGGATCCACTGGATCCTCGGCGGGAAGGCCAAGTCGGACGATCTCGATGCCTGCGCGCCGTCCTTCGGGCATGTCGTCCACGCCTATACGATCGGCGACGCTGCCAAGCCCTTCGCCGCGATCCTCGACGGCAAGCTTCCGGTGACGGTGAGCGGCGATCTCGCCACCGCCGTCACGCAGGCCGCGGCCAACGCGCAGCCGGGCGATACCGTCTTGCTCTCGCCGGCCTGCGCCTCGTTCGACCAGTTCCGCGATTTCGAAGATCGTGGCGACCAGTTCCGCCGCATCGTCGAGGCGCTGGCATGAACGAGCAGCGGACCCCGCCGCCCAAACTGTGGAAGGGCATGAAGCATCGCGGCGGTCGTGGTGATCGCTCGGCGCTCGGCATGTGGTTCTGGGACATCGACCGGATGCTGCTGCTGCTGACGCTGCTGCTCGTCGCGGTCGGGCTGGTTGCGGTCGGTGCGGCGTCGCCTGCCGCCGCGACGCGCTATTCGGACGGCAAGCATATCGTCCCGCCGCTTTTCTATCTGTGGTGGCAGCTCGCCTGGGTTGGCGTGTCGCTACCTGTGCTGCTCGTCGTCTCCATGTTGCCGGTGCCCGTCGCGCGGCGGATGGCACTGATCGGGACGGTCGCGTGTCTCGTCTTGCTGATGCTGGTGCCGGTGATCGGCGTACAGAAGAACGGCGCGACGCGCTGGCTCAATCTCGGCGTGTCGCTGCTCCAGCCGTCCGAGTTTCTCAAGCCCTTCTTCATCGTCACCGCCGCCTGGGTGCTGTCGATGCGCGCGCAGGACGAGGCGCTCCCAGTGGTGACGATCACCGGCGGGATGACCGCGCTCGTCGCGCTGCTGCTGATGCTCCAACCCGATTTCGGGCAGACCGTCGTTTTCTGCGCGGTGTGGATGGCGTTGCTGATGATCTCGGGCACGTCGCCCAAGGTGATCGGCGGGCTGATCGCGGCGGTGCCGGTGGGGCTCGGCGCGGCGTATATGTTCTACGGAACGGCGCGCGCGCGGATCAACGCGTTCCTGTTTCCCGATGCCGAGGGCATCGGCGCGGCCGACCATTTCCAGACCAATGCCGCGCACGACACGATCACCGCGGGCGGCTGGCGCGGGACGGGGCCGGGGGGCGGCGCGATGAAGTTTCGGCTGCCCGAGGGGCATACCGACTACATCTTCTCGGTGATCGGCGAGGAATTCGGGCTGATCGCGTGCGTCATCATCGCGATGCTGTTCCTCGCGATCGTCGTGCGCGTATTCGTCAAGCTGCTCGACGAGCAGGATGAATTCCGTTTGTTCGCGGCAGCGGGTCTCGCGACGCAGTTCGGCGTCCAGGCGCTCATTTCGATGGCGGTCAACACCGGACTGGCACCGTCGAAGGGCATGACGCTGCCCTTCATCAGCTATGGCGGGTCGTCCTTGGTCGCGCTGTCGATCGGGATGGGGTTGCTGCTGGCGTTTACCCGGCGCAATCCGTTCGTTACGCGATCCAAATATATCGCGCATCGGAGCGGCATATGACGGCAAAGCATTTCGTATTGGCAGCAGGCGGCACCGGCGGGCACATGGTCCCGGCCGCGGCGCTGGCGGCCGAGCTGATCCAGCGCGGGCATTATGTCGCGCTCGTCAGCGATGAGCGCGGCGTGCGCTTTCCCGGGCTGTTCGAGGGGATCCAGACGCATATCCTCCCCGCCGGGCGCCTCACCGGCGGGCCGATCGGTTACCTGAAGGCGGCGCGCGCGATGCTCAACGGCCGCGCGATGGCGATCGAGCTGTACAAGAGCTTCCGCCCCGATGCGGTGATCGGCTTCGGCGGTTACCCCGCGCTGCCGGCGCTGCTCGGTGCGTTCAACCAGGGTATCCCGACCGCGGTGCACGAGCAGAATGCCGTGCTCGGCCGCGTCAACCGGCTCGTCGCGGGCAAGGTCGATGCGATCGCCACATCCTACGCCGAAGTCGCGCGGCTCGCGCCGAAGCTGCAGGCGAAGACGCATCTCGTCGGCAATCCGGTGCGCGACGCGGTGCTCGCCTTGCGCTCGAAGCCCTATCCGCTGCTCGAGGAGGACGGCATCTTCCGCGTCCTCGTCACCGGCGGCAGCCAGGGCGCGAGCGTCCTTAGCCAAGTCGTCCCCGACGGCCTTTCGATGTTGCCCGTCGCCTTCCGGCGGCGGTTGCAAGTCACCCACCAGGCGCGGATCGAGGATATCGAAGCCTGCCGCGCCAAATATGCCGAGCTGTCGATTGCCGCTGACCTTGCCACCTATCTGCCCGACATGCCCGAACAGCTTGCCTGGGCGCATCTCGTGATCGCGCGTGCCGGTGCTTCGACGCTCGCCGAACTGACCTGTGCCGGGCGACCGGCGATCTTGGTCCCACTGCCGTCGGCGACCGACGACCATCAGACTGCCAATGCGCGCGAGATGACGCAGGCGGGCGGCGGGCGGACGATCGACCAGCGCCACTTCACGCCGGTCGAACTCGCCAAGCAGATGCAGAAGCTCGGGCTCGACCCCGAGGCGCTGCAGAACGCTGCCGGCCGTGCGCGCGCGTGCGGGCGGCCCGACGCCGTGCGCGACCTCGCCAATCTGGTCGAGAGCCTCGCCGATCCGCTCGGCGACATGCCGATCGGCAAGCCTCAACCCGTGAAGGCAGCTTTCGCATGAGGGGCGTCGCAACCGATATCGGGACGATCCACTTCGTCGGCATCGGCGGCATCGGCATGTCGGGCATTGCCGAGGTGATGAAGAACCTCGGCTATGCGGTGCAGGGCTCCGACGTGGCCGAGGGCTATGTCGTCGAAGGCCTGCGCGCCAAGGGGATCAAGGTGCTGATCGGGCACCACGCCGACAATCTCGGCGATGCCGCGGTGATCGTCACGTCGACCGCGATCAAGCGCGGCAACCCGGAAGTCGAGGCGGCGCTCGAACGGCGCATCCCGGTGGTGCGGCGCGCGGAGATGCTCGCCGAGCTGATGCGGCTGAAATCGACCGTCGCGGTCGCTGGAACGCACGGCAAGACGACGACGACCTCGATGGTCGCGGCGTTGCTCGATGCGGGCGGGGTCGACCCGACGGTGATCAATGGCGGGATCATCAACTCCTACGGTTCGAACGCGCGATTGGGCGCGAGCGACTGGATGGTGGTCGAGGCCGACGAAAGCGACGGCAGCTTCCTGCGGCTCGACGGGACGATCGCGGTCGTCACCAATATCGATCCCGAGCATCTCGATCACTATGGCTCGTTCGACGCGGTTAAGGATGCGTTCGTCGAGTTCGTCGAGAACGTGCCCTTCTATGGCGCGGCCTTGCTCTGCCTTGATCATCCCGAGGTGCAGAACATCATCCCGCGCGTCCGCGACCGGCGCGTCGTGACCTATGGCTTTTCGGCGCAGTCCGACGTGCGCGGCGTGAACGTGACACCGATCCCCGGGGGCAACCGCTTCGAGGTGATCGTCCGGCATCGCGACGGGACGAGCCGTTCGATCGAGGGGATCGAGATGCCGATGCCGGGGCGCCACAACGTCCAGAACGCGCTCGCCGCGATCGGCGTCGCGCTCGAGCTGGGGATCGACGATTCGACGATCCAGCAGGGGTTTGCCAAGTTCGGCGGCGTGAAGCGGCGTTTCACGAAAGTTGGTGAAGTGCGGGTCGGCGAGACCGGCACCGTCACGATCATCGACGATTACGGGCATCACCCGGTCGAGATCCGCGCGGTGCTGTCGGCAGCGCGCGAGGGTGTCGAGAACCGCGTGATCGCGGTGGTGCAGCCGCATCGTTTCTCGCGGCTCGGCGATTTGATGGAGGAGTTCCAAGGCGCGTTCAACGATGCCGATATGGTGTTCGTGGCGCCGGTCTATGCGGCGGGTGAGGCACCGGTCGAGGGTGTCGATGCCGAGGCTCTGGTCGAGGGGCTGAAGCGGCGGGGGCATCGGTCGGCGGCGACGATTGCTGGGCCGGAAGAGCTTGCGGGTGCGCTGGCGAAGGTGGTGCAGCCGGGGGATATGGTGGTGTGTCTGGGGGCCGGGGATATCACGAAGTGGGCGGCTGGACTGGCCGCCGGTATCGAGGCTGCGCGATGAACGTACGCGCTTCTTCTTCCCCCCTCCCGCTTGCGGGAGGGGCTGGGGGAGGGCCTTCTTCAGGCGTCGCCCAAGCTTCCAGGTCATTCCCTCCCCTAGCCCCTCCCGCAAGCGGGAGGGGAATAGAAGGTCGCGTGACCGCATCCGCGCCGCTCGCCCCGCTCGTCTGGTTCAAATCCGGCGGCGCCGCACAGTGGCTGTTCGAACCCAAGGACGTGGCCGACCTCAGCGCCTTCCTCGCTGCGCTCGACCCGAGCATACCCGTCCTCCCGCTCGGCCTCGGCTCGAACATGATCGTCCGCGACGGCGGCGTGCCCGGCGTGGTGATCCGCCTCGGCAAGCCCTTCGCCAAGGTCGAGACGCTCGACGCTACGACGCTCCGCTGCGGCGGCGGCGCGAGCGGGATCCTCGTTTCGTCGAGCGCGCGCGACGCCGGCATTGGCGGCGTCGAGTTCCTGCGGTCTATCCCCGGCACGGTCGGCGGTTTCGTGCGGATGAATGGCGGCGCGTACGGGCGCGAGACCAAGGACGTGCTCGTCGAATGCGAGATCGTCTTGCGCTCGGGCGAGCAGCAGACGCTCGCGGTCGAGGCGCTCGGCTACACCTATCGCCACTCGACGCTGCCCGCGGGCGCTGTCGTGGTGAGCGCGACCTTCCGCGGCCATCCCGAAGAACCGGCAGTCATCCAGGCCGAGATGGACCGCATCGCCGCCGAGCGCGAGGCGTCGCAGCCGTTGCGCTCGAAGACCGGCGGCTCGACCTTCAAGAATCCGGAAGGCCACAAGGCCTGGGCGCTGATCGATGCGGCCGGCTGCCGGGGCCTGCGGCGCGGCGATGCGCAGGTCAGCGAGAAGCATTGCAACTTCCTGCTCAACCTCGGCGCGGCGACGAGCGCCGATATCGAGGCCTTGGGCGAGGACGTCATCGCGCGCGTAAAGGCGCAGTCCGGGGTGACGCTCGAGTGGGAAATTCAGCGGGTGGGTGAAGCGCAGTGAACGGAACTCTCTCGTCGCCCCGGCGCAGGCCGGGGCCGCTCGGTTTCGGGCGTACCCTGTCATCGCAGCGCGGCCCCGGCCTGCGCCGGGGCGACGGGCTGTGAGCAACGTCCTCCACGTCGCAGTCCTTATGGGCGGCTGGTCGGCCGAGCGCGAAGTGTCGCTGATGTCGGGCGCCGGCGTCGCCGAGGCGCTCGAATCGCTTGGTCACCGCGTGACGCGGATCGATATGGGGCATGACGTTGCGGCGAAGCTCGCCGAGGCCAAGCCCGATGTCGTGTTCAACGCGCTCCACGGGACACCCGGCGAGGACGGCTCGGTGCAGGGCATGCTCGACCTGATGGGGCTGACCTATACGCATTCGGGGCTCGCCACCTCGGTGATCGCGATCGACAAGCAGCTGACCAAGCTGCTGCTCGTCCCCGCGGGTATCCCGATGCCGGGCGGCCGGATCGTCAAGTCGGAGACGCTGTTCGACGGCGACCCGCTGCCGCGTCCCTATGTGCTCAAGCCCGTCAACGAAGGCTCGTCGGTCGGCGTGGCGATCGTCACCGCCGAGGGCAATTACGGCAACCCGATCGCGCGCAGCACGCCCGGCCCGTGGACCGAGTTCGAAGACCTGCTCGCCGAGCCGTATATCCGCGGCCGCGAACTCACGACTGCAGTGCTCGGCGAAACCGCGCTCGGCGTGACCGAACTCAAGCCGCTGAGCGGCTGGTACGATTACGAATCGAAATACACCGACGGCAAGACCGAGCACATCTTCCCCGCCGCGATCCCCGACGAGATCACCGCCGCCTGCAAGCAGATCGCGCTCGACGCGCATCGCCTGCTCGGCTGCAAGGGCGCTTCGCGCTCCGATTTCCGCTGGGACGACGAGGCCGGGGTCGACGGGCTGTTCCTGCTCGAGGTCAACACCCAGCCGGGGATGACGCCGCTCAGCCTGGTGCCCGAGCAGGCGCGGCATTGCGGCATCTCCTATCCGCAGCTCGTCCAGGCGATCGTCGATGAAGCGCTGAAAGAAAAAGCGCCATGACCAGCGGCACGATCAAGCGCGGCACCGCGCGTCGCCCGGTCCAGCCCAAGCGGCGCAAGCCGCCCAAGGCGTCGACGATCGACAAGTTGATCGCGATGCTGCCGGTCAGCGAAGCCACGCTCCACAAGATCGCGACCTGGTCGATCATGGGTGCGGTCGGCGCGGCGCTGCTCGGCGCGGCGACCTATCTCGGCGTTCCCGCGGCGATCGGCAGCGCGATCGGCGAGGGGATCGGCGATGCCGGTTTCCGCGTCACCAACATCCAGATCACCGGTCTCAAGCGGATGGACCATAACGTCATCTACAAGATCGCGGCGAACCAGCCGTCGATGGCGATGCCGCTCGTCAGCCTCGAGAAGATCCGTCAGGATCTGCTCGCGCATAGCGGCTGGATCGAGGACGCGCATGTCTCGCGCCGCCTGCCCGATACGCTGATGGTCAATGTCATCGAGCGCACGCCGAGCGCGATCTGGCAGAACAAGGGCCAGCTCGCGCTGATCTCGGCGAACGGCACCTGGCTCGAACCGGTCAATCCCGAGGCGATGCCCGATCTGCCGCTGGTGATCGGCGCGCATGCCAATGAGCAGGAGCCGGCGTATCGGCAATTGCTCGACGTCGCGCCGGCGCTGCGCGGGCAGGTCAAGGCGGCGACCTGGGTCGGCAATCGCCGCTGGACGCTGACCTTCGAGAGCGGCGAGACGCTGGCGTTGCCCGAGGGCGATACCGCAGCGGGCAAGGCGCTGGTCCGGTTCGCGCAGCTCGACGGAGTCAAGCCGCTGCTCGGCAAGGGGTGGCTCGGCTTCGACATGCGCGATCCGACGCGGCTCGTCGCACGAAAGCCGGGGTTGGTCGATAACAAGGCGATCACCGATCCCTCGGCGACGACGCCGGCCGGGACTCCGGTGACGGGCCAGGCGACGCCCGCGGCAAAATCGCGCGTGATCGAAGCGAAACAATCGGGGCCAGCAGGCCAGGTATAGCGTAAGCGGGCGGAACAGGGGACAAGCAGATGGCGAAGACAGCACCGGAAGGCCTCATCACCGCGCTCGACATCGGGTCGTCCAAGGTGTCGGCGATGATCGCGCAGAAGGGTGACGGCGGCGAGTTGATCGTGCTCGGCACCGGCCAGCGCGAGAGCCGTGGCGTAAAGCGCGGCTATATCGCCGATGCCGCGGCGACCGAAGTCGCGGTGCGCGAGGCGGTCGAGCAGGCCGAGCGGATCGCGGGCACCAATATCGAGAACGTGTGGGTCAGCTTCTCGGCCGGTGGGCTCGTGTCCGACGTCGCCTCGATCGAGTTCGAGCTGGGCGGCCACCGCGTCGAACAGTCCGATATCGATGCGCTGTTGCAGGCGGGGCGGGATTCGATCGATCCGGCGGGGCGGATGGTGCTCCATGCGCAGCCCGCGCTCTACACGCTCGACGGCCTCACCGGCGTCAAGCGGCCGCTCGGGCTCCATGCCGATCGGCTCGGCGTCCACATCCATGTCGTCGCCGCCGACGGCTCGCCGGTGCGCAACCTCGGGCTGTGCGTCGCGAATGCGCATCTTGAGGTGAAGTCGATCATCGCTTCGCCGGTCGCGACCGGCATGGCGTGCCTGTCCGACGAGGAGCGCGAACTCGGTGTCGCGCTGGTCGAACTGGGCGCAGGGATCACCAACGTCTCGCTGTTCGCCGGCGGGATGCTCGTCGGACTGATGTCGATCCCGATCGGCGCGCAGGATATCACCGACGACATCGCCTCGGCGTTCGGCACGCGCCGTGCGCAGGCCGAGCGGATGAAGTGCGTCCACGGCTCGGCCAATGCGTCCCCGCGCGACAATCACGAGATGATCGACGTCGCGCCGATCTCGGCCGAGGACGATGCGCATGACGGCACGCGCATCACCAAGGCGCAGCTCATCTCGGTGATCCGCCAGCGGCTCGACCATCTGATCGGCGAAGTCGGCAAGGCGCTGACCGAGCTCAAGTTCGAAGGGCCTGTCGGGCGCCAGGTCGTGCTGACCGGCGGCGGCGCCGAATTGAAGGGCATCGCCGATTATGCGCAGCAGGCGCTCGGTCGTTCGGTACGGATCGGCCGCCCGCGCGGGCTGACCGCTCTGCCCGAGGCGCATGCCGGGCCGGCCTTCGCGACGCTCGCCGGCCTCGCTTTCTACGCCGCGGCCGATCCGGTCGATCTGCGCGCCCTGTCGGGCAAGCAGCAACTGGTGCATCGCCCGAAAGGTTTTGCGCTGTTCCGACGCTTGATGGCGGCGGCCCGCGCGAATTATTAAAGATTTGCTACTCGATTGTGCGGTTCGCTCTGGAACGACCGCGAGCGATGGTGCAAGAATACACCTATATTAGTTTCGCGCCGGGGTGTGGGCGCCGTTTGGAGACCGGACATGAGCATCGAATTTTTGCCGCCAGAAGTCGATGAGCTCACGCCGCGCATCGCCGTAATCGGCGTCGGCGGCGCAGGCGGCAACGCGATCGCGAACATGATGCGTGCCGATGTGCAGGGCGTCGAGTTCCTCGTCGCCAACACCGACTCGCAGGCGCTCAAGCAGTCGACCGCGAGCCACAAGATCCAGCTCGGTGCGAAGATCACGCAAGGGCTCGGCGCCGGGTCGCGCCCCGAGATCGGGCGCGCTGCCGCCGAGGAGACGATCGAGCAGGTCACCAAGATGCTCGAAGGCTCGCACATGTGCTTCATCGCCGCGGGCATGGGCGGCGGCACCGGCACGGGTGCGGCGCCGGTCATCGCCAAGGCGGCGCGGGATATGGGCATCCTGACGGTCGGCGTCGTCACCAAGCCGTTCGCCTTCGAGGGCACGCGTCGCGCCAAGAGCGCCGAGGCGGGCATCGAGGAGCTGCAGAAATATGTCGATACGCTGATCGTCATCCCCAACCAGAATCTGTTCCTCGTCGCCAATGCGAACACGACCTTCAAGGAAGCGTTCCAGATGGCCGACGAAGTCCTGCAGCAGGGCGTTCGCGGGATCACCGATCTGATGGTCATGCCCGGCCTCATCAACCTCGATTTCGCCGACGTTCGCTCGGTGATGCAGGAAATGGGTAAGGCGATGATGGGCACCGGCGAGGCCGAGGGCGACAATCGCGCGATCGAAGCGGCGTCGAAGGCGATCGCCAATCCGCTGCTCGACGGCGTCAGCATGAAGGGCGCCAAGGGCGTCATCGTGTCGATTACCGGTGGCGACGACATGCGCCTGCTCGAAGTCGACGAAGCCGCGAATCACATCCGCGAGCTGGTCGATGAAGACGCCAACATCATCTGGGGTTCGGCGTTCAATCCCGATCTCGAGGGCAAGATCCGCGTCTCGGTGGTCGCCACCGGTATAGAGGCTGAAACCCGTCCCGTTCCCGTGGCGCCCCCGGTGTCGCGCGCGTTCAGCTTCTCGGGCACCAAGAAGACCGAGGCTCCGGCCGATGCCGCGCCGGCAAGCGAGCCCGCGCCCGAGCCGGTCGCCGCCGAGGAAGACGAACTCGTGCTCGGCAGCGAGACCGTTGTCGCCCCCGAGGCAGCCGCGCCCGCGCCCGCACCGGTGAAGACCTTCGACGATACGGCGCCCGCACCGTCGGCGCCGGCAGCCGACGACACCCCGGCCGAGGCGCCCACACGCCGCCGCTGGCTGTCGCCGGGTGCGCCCGTCGCCGAGGAAGCGCCCGCCGCCCCAACGGCTGCCCCAGAGCCGGTCGCACCCGCACCGCGCGTCAAGCTCGGCGGCACGCTGTTCGAGCGCATGTCGAGCGTCTCGCGCGGCGCCGCACGCGACGAAGAGCCGGCCGCCGACAAGGATCCGCTCGATATCCCGCGCTTCCTGCATCGGCAGAACAACCAGTAACGATCCCTGGCGGATCACGGCGAGCGGCATCGATGGGCCGCTCGCCGTCACTGTGTGTCGATTGGTCGCAGCGCGGCCGGGCGGTCGCTTGCCGCTTGCGCCATAAACCGCTTTAGGACTGATCATGCGCGCCGTTCGTCTCACCGTCTCTGTATCCGCGCTGACGCTGGCCGCCGCCGCGAGCGCGCAGACCAGCTATCCTTCGCCCTACACGCCCTCGCCTTATGCCGGTGCGCCGTCGCCTTATACGGTGCAGCCGCTGTCCGACGCCGATCTGCTGGCGAGCCAGATCCGGCTGCTCGCCGCCAATCCACAGGATTTGCAGGCGCTGATCCGCGCGGGTGAGCTCGCGCTCAAACTCGACGACGATACCGCCGCTGCCGCCTTCTTCGCGCGGGCCGAACGGATCGATCCGCGCAATGCGCGCGTCAAGGCGGGCGAGGGGAGCCTGCTCGTCTCGGCCGAGCGCCCGGGCGACGCGCTGCGCCACTTCGCCGAGGCCGAACGGCTCGGCGGCGATCCGCGCAGTTTTGCGGCCGATCGCGGCCTCGCTTACGATCTTGTCGGCGAACAGGACCGTGCACAGCGCGATTACCGCCTCGCCTTGCGCACCGCCGCCAATGACGAGACGCAGCGACGCTATGCGCTGTCGCTCGGCATTTCGGGCAAGCGCGAGCTCGCGCTTACGCAGATCGACCCGTTGCTCCGCAAGAGCGACCGCGGCGCGTGGCGCGCACGCGCCTTCATCCTCGCGATGGGCGGCGACAAGGCCGGCGCCGAGAAGATCGCGACGAGCATGATGCCGGCCGGGATGGCGCAGGGGCTGCAGCCGTTCTTCGACATTCTCCCCAATCTGCGCCCCGCCGACCGTGCCTTCGCGGTGCATTTCGGCGAGGTGCGGCCGAGCATCGACCGCGTCAACGACGCACGGCTCGTCCCGCCGCTCGCGGCGCTCGGTCCCGATCCGACCGCGCCGGTGCAGGTGGCGGCGGTGGTCGCGGCGCCCGTCGTGATCGACGCGCGCGAGGCTCGCCGGCGTGCCAAGGAAGCGCGCCGAAACCGCGGGAAGGTCGAGATCGCGGCCGCCACGACCCCGCCGCCACAGCCGTTGCCGGCGCCGCCCGCTTATGGCGCGCTCGGGTCGCGCGTCGCGCTGGCCGCGAACATGCCGGGTGGCACGTCAGGCGTGACCTACGTCCAGCGTGTGCCGGGGACGTCCGCCGCGACTTCGCCTTATGCGCAGCCGCAGCGCGCGCCTGTCACACCCTATGTCCAGCCGCTTCCGTCGGCGCCGTACGGGCAAGCGCTGCCCGCGCCGCGTTATGTCCAGCGCGCGCCGATGACGAGCGCGCAGGCGGCGAACCTTGCGGCGGCGCGCTCGACCGCCGTGCCTGCGCCGAGTGTGTCCACGCCCGCGCGGTCGGGTCAGTTCGCAGCGGTTCCGGCTTCGCCCTCGGTCCAATATCCGACTCCGCCGGGAACCGCGCTTGCGGCATCGACGCCCCAGCCGAGCGGTTCTGCAGCCGTAACGCCGCCCTCGGGCGCGACCGCGTCGCCGGTGGTGCTCGCTGCCTCGAATACGCCGTTGCCGTTCGGCAATCGCAGCGCCGTGCCGCTCACCAGCCAGCTCGGCGTTGCGCCGGTGACGACGCCGCCGGGCGCGGCAGTCGCGCCGCCAAGCGCCGGTGCGACCAGTCCGAGCGTGGCGGCGCAAACGCCGACACCGCCGTCCGTCGGCACACTCGCCGCGGCGGCGGAAAGCTCGACCGTCGTCTCCGCGACGCCGGCGCCCGTGGTCGCAACGCCGGTGACGCCGACGCCGTTGGCCGCTGCGCCGATCACGCCGACACCCATCACGCCCACCCCCGTCACCGCGACACCGGTGCGCAGCGAAGATACGATCCTCGCGGCGATTATCTCCGACATCAAGGTGCCCGCCACCGAACAGCAGGCCGAGCCACAGCCGGGCGTCGCGCCCACGCCGATCGAGCGCGCGCGCGCGTCCGCCCCGCTCGCCGATACGACGCGCGCCGACGCGCTTGCGGCCGAGAAGAAGCTGGCCGCCGAAAAGAAGCTCGCGGACAAGAAGGCAGCCGACCAAGCCGCGCTCGCCGAGGCGAAGAAGGTCGCGGCGGACAAGAAGCTCGCCGACACCAAGAAGGCGGCGGCCGACAAGAAGATTGCCGACGCGAAGAAGGCGGTCGCCGACAAGAAGATCGCGGATGCCAAGAAGGCCGCCGAGGAAAAGCGCAAGAACGATCCCAAGCTGCTCGAACCGTCGCGCGTCTGGGTCCAGGTGGCGGGCGGCGCAAACGAGAACGACCTGCCCAAGCAATGGTCGAAGCTGCGCTCCGGCAACAAGCAGCTCGCCGGCCGCGGCGGCTGGACCACCCCGCTGCGCGCGACCAACCGCATCCTGACGGGCCCGTTCAAGACCGAGGACGAGGCGCAGGCGTTCGTCAACAAGATCGCCAAGGACGGCCAGTCGGGCTTTGTCTTCGTCAGCGATGCCGGCCAGAAGATCACCAAGCTCGGCGGCAAATGACCCTTCGATCGATGGAATACCGACCGTTATGACGCAGCTTGCGCCCTGGGCCTCTCACCCGGAGCGCAGCCGCGGTCGCCTCCATGAAGAACAAAAGGGGAGCGCGCCCGATTCTGTGCGGGGCCCGCGCGACGCCTTCCAGCGCGACCGCGACCGCATCATCCACTCGATCAGCTTTCGCCGGCTGCGCCACAAGACGCAGGTGTTCATGGCGCCCGACGGCGACCATTTTCGCGTCCGATTGACGCACAGCTTGGAGGTCGCGCAGATCGCACGGACGATCGCGCGCACGCTCGGCCTCAACGAGGATCTGACCGAGGCGCTGTCGCTCGCGCACGATATCGGCCACCCGCCGTTTGGCCACGCTGGCGAGGATGCGCTTGAGGCGGCGCTCGCCGGGCAGGGCGGGTTCGATCATAACGGCAATACGTTGCGCGCGCTGATGACGATCGACAGCCCGTATCCGCGTTGGAACGGGCTCAACCTGACCTGGGAGACGCTCGAGGGGCTGGCCAAGCATAACGGGCCGGTCAAGAAGCCACGCTGGGCGCTAGCGGAATGCGATGCGGCGTTCCCGCTCGATCTGCGCGGCTGGTCGAGCCTCGAGGCGCAGGTCGCGGCGATCGCCGACGACATCGCCTATGACAATCACGACATCGACGATGGGCTGCGCGCGGGGTTGCTGACGCTCGACCAATTGCTCAGCGTTCCGTTGATCGCGCGTGGGTGGGATGCGGTGCGTGCGCGCTTTGCCGATGTCGCGCCGGCGCGGCTGGTCGGCGAGCTGATCCGCTCGCAGATCGGCGCGATGGTCAACGATCTGATCGCGGAGACGCGGACGCGCCTGGTCGGGATCGGCGATAGCGCCGATGTGCGCGCGGCGGGGCGCTGCCTGGTCGGTTTCTCGCCTGAAATGCGCGAGGACGAGCGCGTGCTGAAACGCTTCATGTACGCCAACCTCTACCACCACCCGCGCCAGATGGCGGCGGCGCGCGCGGCGGAGGGGATCGTGACGGGGTTGTTCGGCGCCTATCGCGCCGATCCGGGCTTGATGCCAGCGGATTGGGCAGAGCGGGTGCCGGCCGACGAGCCGTGGCGCAGCCGCCACATCGCCGACTTCATCGCCGGGATGACCGACCATTATGCCGTCTCGCGCTATCGCGAGGTGGTCGGGCCGATCGACCTGCCCGAAGGGTTCTGAACCACTTCGATGCTATAGTCCGGGCGTGTCGACCCTGCGACACGCCCGGCCGAGCGGCTTAGCGCAGTGCGAGCGCCGTCGAGGTGAGCTTGGTCTGTGCGTTGGGAACCGAGAAGGAGACGGGCACGCCACCCGAAACGCCGGTCACCTGATCGCCGCGCACGTTGAGCTCGAACGCGCTGCCCGACTGGCGGCGGCCGCTGATCAGGACATGGTCGCCCTTGTCGATCGTCTTGTAGGTGTAGGTCTCGCCATCGCGCGTGAAGGTGTGGCTGGTCGAGTCCTTGGCAAGCGCAGGCGAAACCGAAGCAGCGAGGATGGCCGTTGCGGCGAAGATGGTCTTGAGCATGATCTTCCTTTCGAATTTCGAAGGCCGATCCCGCATCCTCTCCCCGAAGATGGATTGTGCTGATGGCGCTATCATATTGCACTGCAGCATATGCCCAAGCGCAAAGAACGCGCGACCAGTTGCACGAAACGAACGCGTCGGACGTAACCGGGGATAATTTTGCGACAGGTCGTGTCCATACGGACTCACGACGCAAAGAAGGACGCGATCATGACAAAGGCAAGCATCGCGCTGAACCGCTTTGGTTTGGGCGCGCGCGGCGACCAGCCGGTTCCGGCCGACCCGGTCGCCTGGCTGACCGGGCAGTTCGCGCGCTATGATCCGCATCCCGACGCGATCGCGGCGGCGGCGAGCAGCGCTGCGGTCTCGGCGGGACTCGCCGACTATTTCCGCCAGCAGCGCGCCTTGCGGATGCAGCAGGGTGGCCGAGCGGGCCCACCTGCTGCCGCGGTCGCACCGATGGCCGGGTCGGCACCGGCTGGTCTGCAAATGGGCGCGCAATCGGTCCAGCCGCCGGGGATGGCGCCGCCGATGGTCACTGCGCCCGCCAAGCCGGTGCGCGACGATGCAATGAAGCAGGCCCGCCAGTTCGCCGCGCGGACCGGTCGTGAGGATTATGCCGGCGCGGTCGGCGCGCGCACCACGCAGGCGTTGATCACCGATACGCCGTTCGTCGAGCGACTCGTCCATTTCTGGGCGAACCATTTCGCGGTGTCGGCCGACAAATTGCAGGTTGTCGGCCTGGCCGGCACGCTCGAGTTCGAGGCGATCCGGCCGCATGTGCTGGGCTCGTTCCACGACATGTTGATGGCGGTCGAACAACATCCCGCGATGCTGCTCTATCTCGACCAGGCGGTGTCGGTCGGCCCCAATTCGCCGCTCGGGCAGAAGATCGCCGCGCGCGGCAATCGCAAGGTCGGGCTCAACGAAAATCTCGCGCGTGAGATCCTCGAGCTGCATACGCTTGGCGTGCGCACCGGCTACAGTCAGGCCGACGTCACCGAATTCGCGCGCGCGATGACCGGCTGGACCGTCGCCGGGATCGGGCAGGGGCCGGGCGCACGCGCCGCCGGGACCGACGGTCTGCCGGGCGATTTCGTCTTTGCCGCGCCGCTGCACGAGCCAGGCGACCGCATGGTGATGGGGAAGACCTATCCCGCAGGCGGAGTCGAGCAGGCGAGTGCGGTGCTCGCCGACGTGGCGCTTTCACCCGCCACCGCGAGCCACATCGCGACCAAGCTCGCACGCCATTTCGCCGGCGACACCCCGCCGCCGGCGATGGTCGCGCGGTTGCAGGCGGCGTTCCTCAAATCGGGCGGCGATCTGCCGACGGTGTACCGCGCGCTGATCGCCTCGCCCGAGGCCTGGGTCGAGCAACCGCTCAAGTTCAAGACGCCGTGGGAGTGGACGATCTCCTCGATGCGCGCGCTGAACGTCAAGACCGCCGATCCACAGGCAATGGTCGGGTTGCTCAACCAGCTCGGCCAGCCGACTTGGAAGCCCGGGCAGCCGATCGGGTATGACGATATCGCCGGCAGCTGGGCCGGACCCGACGCGGTGCTGCGCCGCGTCGAGGCGGCCGAGCGCTTCGCCTCGCGCGCTGCGGTGACCGACGCCCGCACGCTCGCCCCCAGGATCCTCCCCGGCGCGGTGAGCCCCGGCACCACCACGGCGCTCGCCAATTGCGAGAGTCCGGCGCAGGCGCTTGCCTTGCTGCTGGTCGCGCCCGAATTCATGCGGAGATAGATCATGTACGATCGACGTTCCTTTATCGGTGCCGGCGCGATGGGTGCGCTCGTGCTCGCGCTCTCGCCGCGGATGGCCTTCGCCAAGGCCGAAACCGACAAGCGCTTCATCTTCATCATCCAGCGCGGCGCGGCCGATGGGATGGGGATCGTCGCGCCGGTCGGCGACCCCGCCTTTGCCGGCGCGCGCGGCGATCTGGCGGCGGATTTTGCGAGTGCGCCCAGGCTCGACGGCATGTTCGCGCTGCACCCGAGCATGGTGGCGCTCCACGGCCTGTACGGCCAGAAGCAGGCGCTGTTCGCGCATGCCGTCGCCTCGCCGTATCGCGATCGCTCGCATTTCGACGGGCAGAACGTGCTCGAGAGCGGGGGTTTGAACGCCTATCAGGTCAAGGACGGCTGGCTCAACCGGCTGCTCGGCGTACTGCCGCCGACCCAGGCCAAGGCGATCGCGGTGTCGGCGACGGTGCCGCTTGCGCTCCGCGGCAAGATCGACGTCTCGTCCTATGCGCCCTCGAACCTGCCGCAGGCGTCGGACGATTTGATGCAGCGCGTGGCGATGCTCTATCAGGGTGACAGCCAGCTCCACGGCCTGTGGAGCGAGGCGATGAGCACGCGGCAATTGACCAGTGATCTCGCCGCGGGTGGCGGGGCCAATGCGGTGGCGACGGGCGCGCTGGCCGCGCGGCTGCTCGCGCCCGCCAATGGCGCGCGGATCGCGATGATCGAGACCGGCGGTTGGGATACGCATACGCAGCAGCGTCAGCGGTTGGGCGCGCAGTTGAAGGGGCTCGACGGGATGATCGGCGCGCTGCAGGCGGGGCTGGGGCCATTGTGGAGCGACACGATGGTGCTCGTCGCGACCGAATTCGGGCGCACCGTCGCGGTCAACGGGACCGGCGGGACCGATCACGGCACGGGCAGTTCGGCGATGCTGCTCGGCGGCGCGGTGCGCGGCGGGCGGGTGCTGGCGGACTGGCCGGGGCTGCAAGCGGCGGCGCTGTTCGAGGGGCGCGATTTGAGGCCGACGCTGCAGCTCGATGCTTTCATCGCCGGCGCGGTGGCGGGCCATTTCGGGGTCGAGCCGGCGCGCGCGATGGCGGCGCTGTTCCCGCTGAGCAAGGGGACGAAGGCGGTGAGCGGGCTGGTGTGAACCCCACCCATCGTCACCCCGGCCTCGTGCCGGGGTCCACCGTGAGGCGCATCCTGCCGGCGTAGCGCGCGCAAGACGGTAGACCCCGGCACAAGGCCGGGGTGACGGAGGAGGGTGGTAAGCGCCTAAGCCCGCGCGCGACGGACGTGGGCGTTACTTCGCCACCACCGGCAGCAACACCGCGCTCGCGCCCGCGGCGCCATGCTCGATCGTCACGGTCGCCTTCTTGTAATCCGCGGGCTTCGCCAGGAAGATGTTGGGCACGAAGGTCTGCGGGTTGCGATCATAGACCGGGAACAACGACGACTGCACCTGCACCATGATCTTGTGCCCCGGCAGGAATTCATGGTTCACCGCCGGCAGACGGAAGCGATATTGCTGCGTCTTGTTTGCAGGGATCGCGCTCGGCTTGGCGAAGCTCTCGCGATAGCGACCGCGGAAGATGTCGAGGCTGATCGCGAGCTGATAACCGCCCATCTTCGGGTTGCTCGCCACCTCGTCGGGATAGACGTCGATCAGCTTGACCACGATGTCGCCGTCGCTGCCGGTCGTCTTGGCGAAGATGTCGGCCCAGGGCACGCCCGAGACCTTGACGGTCTTGGTCAGAACTGGGGTCGAATAGCTCATCACGTCGGTGCGGCCGTCGACCGAGCGCTGGTCCGACACCAGCCAGTCGCCCCAGCGACCATCATCGAAATTGATCGGACGCGGGAGGTACGGGACGGGGTTGGCGGGATCGGACACATAGCTGTCGCCCCCGCTCGCCGCGCGTTCAAAGCCGAGGCCCTTGTCGGCCTGGAGGTAGAGCGGGGTCAGCGGCGTGTCGCAGCCGGTGTCGCACGACAGCGGCCATTTGGGGAAGCTGTCCCAATGGTTCGCGCCGGTGTTGTAGATCGCGGCGGCGGGCAGCGTGACCGCGGGGCCGTCCTTCAGATACTGGTTGAAGAAGGGCAGCACCATGTCTTCGCGATATTGCTGCGCGGTGTCGCCGTTCCACGTCAGCGGGCCGAGCGTGCGGCCGTCGCGATTGACCTGGCTGTGGCGCCACGGGCCCATCACCAGATAGTTGTTCGACTGGTGGCCGGCCTTGACCAGCGCCTCATAGCTGTGGATTCCGCCCCACATGTCCTCATGATCCCACAGGCCCTGTTCCCACAGCGTGGGGACGTTCGACGGGCTCGCGGCGAGCAGCGTGTCGAGCGCCTGGCCCGACCAGAAGCTGTCATAGGCGGGATGCTGGACCATGCGGTTCCAATAGGGGAGCTGGTCGTAGCCCGACTTCTTCGCCCAATCGCCCGCCGAGATCTTCCGGAAATTGTCGTAATCGTCATAGCCACCCGAGGGCGGCGCCTTGCCTGCGCCCTTGTAGCCGGTCTGCGCGCCGAGCCAGCCGATATTGGGCAGGCGGAACGCGCCGTAATGGAACCAGTCGTCGCCCATCCAGCCGTCGATCATCGGGCTCTGCGGCGCGGCGACTTTCAGCGCGGGGTGGGGGTGGAGCAAAGCCATCACCACGGTGAAGCCTTCGTAGGACGATCCGATCATCCCGACCTTGCCGTTCGATTCCGGCAGGTTGGCCTTGTTCACCAGCCAGTCGATCGTATCATAGGCGTCGGTGGTGTGATCGACCTTGGTCTGGTTGAGCGGGCCGATGACGGGCCGCGTGACGACATAGTCGCCCTCCGAGCCGTATTTGCCGCGGATGTCCTGATAGACGCGGATATAGCCGCCCTTGACGAACATCTCGTCGGCGAGCGGCAGCGTCGACAGCTCGCTCGCGCTGTCGGTGCGGTTGGCGCGGCCCTTGGCGTTATAGGGCGTGCGCGTCAGCACGATCGGCGCGTTGGTCAGGCCCTTGGCGTAGACGATCACGGTGTAGAGCTTGGTCCCGTCGCGCATCGGGATCATCACCTCGCGCTTGACGTAGTCGTTCTGCGCCTCGGGCGGGCTGAACTTGGCGGGGATGTCGCCGCCGACCGGAGCGGCGGTTGGGGCCTTCTGCTGGGCAAGGACCGGCGTGAGCGCGATCGCCGCGGCGGTGGTGGCGAGCAGAAGAGCGGTGCGATTCATGGGCGACCTTTCGGAAGGGAGATGGCGTGTCGTACGCGCAGGATCGCTGCGGGATCAACCGTGTCGTAGCCCTGCGATACGCCATGATTTGAAGCCGTCCCCCGTATCCGCTAAGGCGCGCGCTCGCAGACACCACCGGACGTGCCCCAATGACCCTCTACACCCGTTTCGCCGCGCATATCGATGCGGTGCTCGATGCTCTTGAAGCCAGCGGCGACCTGCCCGCCGGGCTCAACCGCGCGAACATCACGGTCGAGCCGCCGCGCGACACGAGCCATGGCGATCTCGCCACCAACGCCGCGATGGTGCTCGCCAAGCCCGCGCAGACCAATCCGCGCGCGCTCGCCGAGAAGATCGTCGCGCATCTGGCATCGCTCGACGAGGTCGAGAAGGTATCGATCGCCGGCCCGGGCTTCATCAACATGAGCCTGACCGACGACACCTGGCGCGCCGAACTTTCGGCGATCCGCGACGGGGGCGACGATTACGGCCGCTCGAACCGCGGTGCCGGCACCACGGTGAACATCGAATATGTCTCGGCCAACCCGACCGGGCCGATGCACATGGGGCATTGCCGTGGCGCGGTGGTCGGCGATGCACTCGCCGCTCTGCTCGAATTCGCCGGGCACAAGGTGATCCGCGAATATTATGTCAACGACGCCGGCGGCCAGGTCGACGTGCTCGCACGCTCGGTTCACCTGCGTTACCGCGAGGCGCTCGGCGAAACCGTCGAGATCCCGGAGGGCCTGTATCCGGGCGACTATCTAATCCCGGTCGGCCAGGCGCTCGCCGCCGAATTCGGCGACGCCTATGTCGGCAAGCCCGAGGAAGAATGGCTCGTGCTGTTCCGCACCAAGGCGGTCGCGGCGATGCTCGTGCTGATCAAGGCCGATCTCGCACTGCTGGGCATCTATCATGACCTGTTCTCGTCCGAAGCCGAGCTGCAGGCAGCGGGCAAGCCCGAGGAGGCCGAGGCCGAATTGCGCAGCCGCGACCTGATCTACGACGGCGTGCTCGAAGCCCCCAAGGGCCAGGAGCTCGAGGATTGGGAACCGGTCGTGCTGCCGCTGTTCCGCTCGACGCAGTTCGGCGACGATCAGGATCGCCCGATCAAAAAGTCGAACGGGCAATGGACCTATTTCGGCGCCGATCTCGCCTACCATTTCCAGAAGGCGCAGTCGGCCGACGCGCTGATCGACATCTGGGGCGCCGACCATGCCGGTACGGTCAAGCGGATCGTCGCCGCGGTGCAGGCGCTGACCGGCGGCAAGACGCGTTTCGACGTCAAGCTCGTCCAGATGGTGCGGCTGATGCGCAACGGCGAATCGATCAAGATGGGCAAACGGTCGGGCAATTTCGTCACGCTCGCCGATGTCGTGAACGAGGTCGGCAAGGACGTCGTCCGCTTCACCATGCTGACGCGCAAGGCCGATGCGCAGATGGACTTCGACTTCGCCAAGGTGGTCGAGGCGTCGAAGGACAATCCCGTCTTCTACGTCAACTACGCGCATGCCCGCGTCGCCTCGCTCCACCGCCGCGCGGCCGAGGCCGGAATCGTGTGCGATTCGATCGACTTGTCCCAACTTGACACGGAGGATCTGGCGCTGGTGAAGTTCGCCGCGCAATTCCCGCGGATCGTCGACACCGCCGCCGCAGCGCGCGAGCCGCACAGAATTGCGTTTTATCTCTATGACTTGGCTGCTACCCTCCACGCATTGTGGAATGTCGGCAACGATCGGCCCGACCGCCGCTTCCTGCTGCCCGATAATCCCGCGATGACGTGTGCGCGGCTTTTCATGGCGGATGCAATCGGGCAGATTATCCGTAACGGGTTGGCAATCATGGGCGTCCAGGCAGTCCAGGAGATGAACTGATGGCAGGCGAATACGAAATGCGCGATGAGGATCGCCTTCCCTGGCTCGAAACGGTCGAGGATGACTATGACGATGGCCCCTCGGTGGTGCGGATCATCGGGCTGATCGTCGCCGCGCTGCTCGTCGTCGCGGCGGTGATTTTCGGCTATCAATATTACAAATTGCATCAGGGCAGCGACGGCAATGGCGCGCTGATCGCGGCGCAAGAGGGCGACTACAAGGTCAAGCCCGACGATCCCGGCGGGCTCAAGGTCGAGGGCGAGGGCGACAGCGCGATCGCGACGAGCAACGGCGCTGCGACCGGCAACGCTGCGATCGACATGAAGGCGCTCCCCGAAGCGCCGGTCGCGGGCAAGAAGGCCCCGCCGACGAAAGCTGACCCCGGCGCGAGCAAAGCGGTCGCGACGATCCCGTCGGCCGAAAAAGCCTCGGGCGGCGCGCTCGTCCAGCTCGGCTCGTTCGGCAGCGAGGCCGAGGCCGATACCAATTGGCGCACGATCGCGAAGACGCATGCCGAGCTCGCGCCGATGGGCAAGTCGGTCCAGGCGGCACAGGTCGGCGGCAAGACCGTCTATCGGCTGCGCGTCAACGCCGGCAGCGCGGGGCAGGCGAGCAGCCTGTGCGCGAAGCTCGCGGCGGCGGGGCAAGCTTGCTTCGTGCCGAGGGGCTGATCGCCGGACCTTGCGCAATGTCCGTCACCCCGGCCCTGTGCCGGGGTCCACCGGGCTGCTAGTATTGCGAGCGTAGCGCGCGCATCCCGGTGGACCCCGGGACGAGCCCGGGGTGACGAACCAGGGGAATAGCGCGGATCGCATTCGGAATAGTGCGGAGCCGCGTGCTTGTTGCTAAACGCGACCCATGAAGCCCGTAATCTTCGGCCTGTCCGGCCTCGACCTCACCTCCGCCGAGCGCAGCTTTTTCACCGCTGCCGACCCGGCCGGCTATATCCTCTTCAAGCGCAACATCGAGAACCGCGCGCAGGTCCGCGCGCTGACCGACAGCCTGCGCGAGATCTCGGGTCGTGACGATCTGCCGATCCTGATCGACCAGGAAGGCGGCCGCGTCGCGCGGATGGGGCCGCCCGAATGGCCCGAGTTTCCCGCCGGCCCCGCATTCGACCGGCTCTACGACATCGCGCCGATCTCGGCGATCGAGGCGGCGCGGGCCAATGCCGAAGCGATCGGACGTATGCTCGCCGAGGTCGGCATCACCGTCGATTGCCTGCCGCTGCTCGACGTGGCGCAACCCGATACGACCGAGGCCGTCTCGATCCGCACGCTCGGATCGGAGCCGATGCGCGTCGCGGCGCTCGGCAAGGCGATCCTCGACGGGCTCCAGCGCGGCGGCGTGGTCGGGGTCGTGAAGCATATGCCGGGGCATGGCCGGGCGAAGCTCGACACGCATTATCATCTGCCGACCGTCACCGCCTCGGATGAAGAGCTCGAGATCGATCTTCAGCCGTTCACGCGGCTCAACGATGCGCCGATGGGGATGACCTCGCATATCGTCTATCAGGCATGGGATCCGGCACGGCCGGCGACGCTCTCGCCGACGGTGATCGAGCAGATCATCCGCCAGCGGATCGGCTTCGACGGGCTGCTGATGACCGACGACATCGACATGAAGGCGCTCTCCGGGACCGCTGGCGACAAGGCGGCCGGCGCCATCGCGGCGGGATGCGATCTGGTGCTCGATTGCTGGGCGCGGATGGAGGAGATGGACGAGATCGTCGGTCGGCTGGCGGATATTTCCGCCGTGTCGCGCGCACGGCTCGATCGCGCGATGGCGACGATCGCGACCGCGCGGGGCGAGGGCGACATGGCGGCGCTGATCGCCAAACGCGACGCGCTGCTCGCGCTCACCTAAATCCTCCCCCCCCGGTACCCGGGGGAGGATTTAGAAGGGCTGCCGCTTGCGACATGTCTTTGCTACCGTCACCGCAATGACCGAAGACCCCGCAACGCTGACGCTCGATCTCGATGGCTGGGAAGGCCCGCTCGATGTCCTGCTCGCGCTCGCGCGCAACCAGAAGGTCGATCTCAAGGCGATCTCGATCCTGGCGCTGGTCGACCAGTACCTCCGCTTCGTCGAGCAGGCGCGCGCGATCAAGCTCGAGCTCGCCGCCGACTATCTCGTGATGGCGGCGTGGCTCGCCTATCTCAAATCGGGGCTGTTGCTGCCGCGCGACCCCGAGGTCGAACCCAACCCCGAAGAACTCGCGCTGCGGCTGCAGTTGCGGCTGGAACGCCTCAGCGCGATGCGAGAGGCGGGCGCGCGGCTTGTCACGCGCGATCGGATCGGGCGCGACGTGTTCGCGCGGGGGGCGCCCGAGGGGCTGCGCACGCAGCGCAAGGCGTTGTGGCAGGCCGAGATCTACGATCTGATCGCCGCCTACGGCGTGATCACCGCACGAACGCGCCCCGTCATGCACGTCGTCGCGCACCGCGAGGTGATGACGCTCGAGGCGGCGCTCGAACGCGTCGGGCGGCTGCTCGGCATCACGATGGAATGGCGGACGATCGAGACCTTCCTGCCGCCGGCGGCTGTCGGCCTGTTTCGCAAATCGGCGCTCGCTTCGAGCTTCGTCGCCGCGCTCGAGCTCGCTAAGCAGGGCAGGGCCGAACTCCGCCAGCAATCGCCCTTCGCGCCGTTATACCTGCGGACTCCCGTCGAGCCGCGCGCATGAGCGCGCCCGACCCGATCGTCCGCGCGGTCGAAGCCGTCCTGTTCGCCGCGACCGAGCCGATGACCGCCGATGCGATCCGCACGCACCTCGAAGGCGTCGAGGTCCGCGCCGCGCTCGCCACGCTGCAGGCCGATTATGCCGGGCGCGGGATCGAGCTCGTCCGCCGCGGCGAGCGCTGGCATTTCCAGACCGCGCCCGACATGGCGCACCTGCTGCGCCGCACGCACGAGGAACCGCGCAAGCTCAGCCGTGCGGGCATCGAGACGCTCGCGATCATCGCCTATCACGAGCCGACGACGCGCGCCGAAATCGAGGCGATTCGCGGGGTGGGCATCTCTAAGGGCACCTTGGACGTATTAATGGAAGCGGGCTGGATCAGGCCTGCCGGGCGGCGCGAGGTGCCGGGGCGGCCGTTGCTCTATGCGACCACTCCCGAATTCCTCGCGCATTTCGGATTGGCGAGCCGGCGCGACCTGCCGGGAATCGACGATCTGCGCGCGGCGGGGCTGCTCGACCCGGTCGATCTCGCCTTCGAGCGGCTCGACTCGGAAGCGGAGGTGGAAGTTTCCGACGAGGACGACTAGATAGGGTAAAGGTTAGGAGATCGATCATGGGTGGTTTGAGTATTGTACACTGGCTGATCTTCGGCGGGATCGCGATCCTCGTCCTGGGTGGCGGCCGTTTCTCGAACATGATGGGTGATGTCGCCAAGGGCATCAAATCGTTCAAGAAGGGCATGGCCGAGGACGACGAGCCGAAACGCGAACCGAGCCGGATCGAAGCCAAGGCCTCGGCGGACCCCGTGTTCGACCGCGACGGCAATCGCATCCGCGACACCGAAGTCTGATCAGCGGCACAGCGCTGCCATGTTCGACGTCGCCTCGTCCGAAGTGATCCTGCTGGGCGTCGTCGCCTTGCTGGTGATACCGCCCAAGGATCTGCCTAAGGCGATGCGCTTTGCTGGCCATTGGGTAGGCAAGGTGCGCGGTGTTGCCAACCAGTTCCGCTCGGGCTTCGACACGATGGTGCGCGAGGCCGAATTGCAGGAAATGGAAAAGAAGTGGGCGGCGGAGAACGAGCGCATCATGCGCGAGCATCCGCCAGAGCCCTCGCAGCGTGCCGCGCTTTCCGGCCATCCTGACCATGGGGCGGAGCACATGCCAGACGTCGGCTATGACGGCACCGAGGGCGATGCCCCGCCGATGATGGTCGAGACCCCGGCGCTGACCGCACCGCCGGTCATCGCCGAACCTGCCGGCCCAGGCGCGCATGCCGGCGCGCCGCACCCCGCCGAGCCCGAAACCAAGGCCCATCCGTGAACGCACCCGTCGATGATCTCGAGGCCAGCCGCGCCCCGCTGCTCGATCACCTGGTCGAACTGCGCAAGCGGCTGTTCTTCTGCCTCGTCGCGATCCTTTTGGTGTTCATCGGCACCTATGTCTTCTCGCGCGAGATCTTCACCGTCCTGGTCCATCCGCTGCTGCTCGCCGGGCAGACCAAGCTGATCACGGTCGGCGTGTTCGACGGCTTCTTCGTCCAGCTGAAGGTAGCGCTGTTCGCCGCGCTGATGATCGCCTTCCCGGTCATCGCGATGCAATTGTGGGCGTTCGTCTCGCCTGGCCTGTACATGAAGGAGAAGCGCGCACTGCTCCCCTTCCTGTTTGCGACGCCGGTGCTGTTCATCGTCGGCGCGACGATGGCCTATTTCGTCGCCATCCCGTCTGCGCTGCGCTTCTTCTACAGCTTTCAGGGCAATCTCGGCGGCGTCCAGCAGGAGGCGATGACCTCGGTCGCGTCCTATCTCGATTTCGTGATGCAGTTCCTGTTTGCGTTCGGCCTCGCCTTCCTGATGCCGATCCTGCTGATGCTGGTCGAGCGCGCCGGGCTCGTCACGCGCAAGCAGCTGGTCAGCGGGCGCCGCTACGCGATCGTCGGCTGTTTCGCGCTGGCGCTGGTGCTGGCGCCGCCAGACGCCGGATCGATGATCATGCTCGCCGTGCCGCTGGTCGGGCTCTACGAGCTGGCGCTGATCGCGATCTGGTTCACCGAGCGCAAGCGCGTCAAGGTCGCGTCGACCGAATTGGTCGAGAGCTGATCGCTCGGGCGGCCGAACCGCCTCTGACATGAAAAAGGGCTGCTCCCGAGCTTCGGGAACAGCCCTTTTGCTATGGCCTTGCGGCGTGGCTTACTTCGAGTTGTCGGCCGTCTTGGCGACGGTGTCGCCAGCCGAGCGCACGTCCTTGCCGACGCCTTCGACCGTGTTGCACGCGCCGACCAGCAGAGCGGCGGCGAGGACTGCGAACGTGGTGACCTTACGCATGGTGTAACTCCTGAAAGATGCCGGGCCCGGCCATCAGCCGGCTGCCTCAAGCGATCCAATGATCGACCTGTAAAATCGTTCCGCAACCCGAACGGGCGGGGCGGATGTTTCGATGCGGCGATGTTGGAAAGTAATTGGGCCCGGAAACGCTACCGGGGGGGGAGGGTAGCGCGTCCGGGCCCATGTCTTGGATAGCGAGAGCGGGGGGGCATAAATTCGCTATCCGAATATCAAAACGGCCATCGCGATCATCGGTTCCCAGAAAAAACGCCGCCCGTGCATTTTTTCTGGGAGCCTCGGCGCGATCAGTCGCGCCCGGTCACCGCGACTGCGATTTCGTAGGCACCGACCATCGGATCGTAATGCAGCTTCGAGCGCAATTGGCGCGACAGCCCTTCGATGACGCGGCCATAGCGCTCGGCGATCAGCGCGCGCATCCGGTCGTTGTCGACCAGCGCGGGCGAATTGATGCGCAGCACGGCGCGATCGGGAACGTCTGCGGCGGCGATCGAGATGCGCAGATTGGCGGTTGGGCTCACCGTCATCGCGAGTTCGATGATTTCTGTGAGCAGAAATGCGATCGCGATCGCGACGTCCTGATTGGCGAGATAGGGGGCGATGTCGAGCTGGATCGCGATCGGCGCGTCCTCGGGCGCGGTCGCACGGATGTTTGCCGCCAGTTCGCCCAGAACCGAGCGCAGCGAGAGCCCGCGATTTTCCTCGAGCTCAGCAAAGTGGTTGCGATGCACCACGGCGAGCGCGTCGACGCGGCGCTGGATCGAGGCATAGGCCTGCGTCGCCTCGACGCTGCGCGCGGCGCGGGCGTGGAAGTTGATCAGGCTCGAAATGACCTGGAGGTTGTTCTTGACGCGGTGATGCACCTCGCGCGTCAGCTTGGTCTGGCGCACCAGCCCTTCGGCAAGGCCGGCTTCGTGCTCGGCGACGGTTCGGCTGATCGCGCGGAAGGTCTCGCCGAGTTCGCGGATTTCCTGCGCGGGCAGCGCCTGCATCGTGCCGGGATCGATCTCCTCGCCCGGCACGAAGTTGGCGACACGAGTGCGCAACTGCCGCAGCGAGCGGATCAGCAGACGATCGACGACGAACCAGCTGATACCGGCGGCGGCGGCCCACATGATGATTGGAAGCAACAAGGCGATGAGCACCGGCGACGTGATCGGCGCGCTCTGCACTTCGGTCGCGAGCGTCAATGCTCCGATGCCGATCACGGTGTTGATCGTCGCACGGCGTTCAAGCGCGGTCCGCGGCGGCAAGGCGTGGAGCAGCAGCGAGTCACGGTCCAGCACCAGCTGCGCTTCGTATGGCTGTGGAGCGTTAGTGGGCATTGCGGTGGTCGCGAGCACGCGCGTCGGGAAGAAGGCGGCGGCACGGGTACGCCCGCTCGTGCTCGTCGTGGAAAGCGTCAGGCCCTGGCCGGGAATAAGACGCGCGGTGATCGCGGTGCCGGGCTGCGAGGCGCCGGGCGCGGTTGCGCGCGGCAGCGCCTCGCCACAAATCACGCCCCCGCGTGCATCGGTGATGACGAACCGTGTCCCATTCGCCGTCTGTGGCGCGAACACGCCCTGCGCGCGCGCGCAACTCGGCGCGTCGCCGGGATCGATCTCGAGGGCGTTGAGCGAAACCCGCAGCGCGGTCAGGTCGCCGACCAGTTCGATCGCGAGTTTGCGCGCGCTCTCGGTGGCGTTGACCTGCATTTGCGCGCGCGTCGCCTCTTCGGCGAGCTGTGCGGTTCGGACGGTGGCGAAGAAAGCGATGATCGCAAGCGGCAGCAGGCAGATGCCGAGGATCAGGAAAACCTTGGCGCCGGTCGGGATGCGGTCGAACATGCCGCCGGGCCGCCCGGACTCAAAAGGAGGGGCGGTGTCGCCAGCGATGTCGTTCATGCAACGCTCAGTCTAATTTGCCCAGAAGGTCCAGCATCTCGGGCGGAATCGTTTCCTCGACGGTGCGTTGATACACCGTCCGCAACGCCGCGCCCATATCGCGGTCCTTGCTCTGAACCTTCGCACCAGGGTTCGACGCACGCGCCGCTACCGGCTTCTTTGAAGATTCGTCGCCCGAACGCAATGCAGTCCCCCTGGGTCACCGGATGACCCGGTAGAGTTGATGTGGTACCGTAACAAGCGGCTCGTAGAGCGAGTGTCTGACAATCGCAACGATCGATGTTGAAGCATGAAACCAAATACCGCTTCGTTGGTTCCGGACCCGACGCGATTTAAATTCCGGTTTTTTTCGGGTGCGAAAACGCGTTGCATTGCCAGGGGGTCGCTTCCACAAGGTCCTCCGCTCATTACCTCAGGGAGACCCCGACAGTCATGTCGCTAGGACAGCAGCTTGCCCCCCATCTTCCGTTCCTGCGCCGCTACGGCCGCGCGCTGACCGGGAGCCAGACGCATGGCGACCGGTATGTACGCGCGACGCTCGAAGCGATCGTTGCCGCTCCCGACGAATTTCCGCGTGAAGTCGACCCGCGCCTGGGTCTGTACCGCATGTTCCAGGCGATCTGGACCTCGACCAACTATGACGAGACGCCCGAGAATATGAGCGCAGGCGATCTCGACGGTCAGGAGTCGATTGCGCGCGCACGGCTCGCCCGGATGACGCCCTTGTCGCGTCAGGCGTTGCTGCTCACCGCGATGGAAGGCTTCACGCCCGAGGACGCGGCGTATCTGATCGACGTCGATACGAGCGAAGTCGAAACGCTGGTGACCGAGGCGCTCGCCGAGATCGAGAAGCAGACGCGCGCGCGCGTGCTGATCATCGAGGACGAGCCGATCATCGCGATGGATATCGAGACGATCGTCCGCGATCTCGGCCATGACGTGACCGGCGTTGCCGTGACGCGCGACGAAGCCGTCGCCCTGGCGATGGAGGATCGTCCCGGTCTGGTGCTCGCCGACATCCAGTTGGCCGACGACAGTTCGGGAATCGATGCGGTGAAGGATATCCTCGCCGAATTCGAGGTCCCGGTGATCTTCATCACTGCGTTCCCAGAGCGTCTGCTGACGGGCGAGCGGCCCGAGCCGACCTTCCTCATCACCAAGCCGTTCCAGCGCTCGACCGTCAAGGCGGCGATCGCGCAGGCGCTGTTCTTCGACCAGGCGACCGTTCCCGTCGTCTAACGGAACCGATTCGCGCCCCTGGGTGTTGGGTTCCATACGATACGGAACCACAACGACAGGGGGCGCGGATGGCCGACGACGAACAGATCGAGCTGAGCAAGCAAGACGCCCGCGCTGGCTCGACCCCCCATGTCACGCGGTACGTGCTCGGGATTTCGCTGGGCCTGATCATCGTGATCTTCGCGGTCCTGCTGCTTTTTTCTCAACGATAGAAGCGCTTAGCCGCGCACGTTGGACATTGCCGTCCCGCGCCCCCATTTGAGCTTCGCATAGCCGAGACTGGATTACATGACCGACGCGATCGATCACGATGAAGATGACGCTCCCGGGGCCGTTGTAGAGCACGTTTCGCTCTCCGACCCCGAGTTCAAGGCGCAGCTTGCGCAGGTTATCCCGCATCTGCGGGCATTCGGTCGGTCGCTGTCGGGCAATCGCGATCTGGCCGACGATCTCGTCCAGGAAACGCTGATGAAGGCATGGGCGGCGCGGTTGCGTTTCCAGGCTGGCACCAACATGCGCGCCTGGACCTTCATCATCCTGCGCAACCTCTATTTGAGCCAGATGCGGCGCTCGCGCTTCAAGGGTGAGTGGGACGATCTGGTCGCCGACCGGATTCTCGCTGCGCCGGCGAGCCAGGACAAGCATGTTGAGCTGGGAGACATGCAGCGTGCGCTGCTGCACCTGCCGCAGCCGCAGCGCGAGGCGCTCATTCTCGTCGGCGCGGGCGGTTTCGCCTATGAGGAAGCTGCCGAAATCTGCGGCGTCGCGGTCGGGACGATCAAGAGCCGCGTTGCGCGCGGTCGCGTCGCGCTCGAAGCGGTGATGAACGACAATTCGCTCGCGTCGCGTCGGACGCACAGCAACGAGCCGGGCATGTCCGCGCTCGATACGATTATGGGTGAAGTCGACGAATTGAGCCGCGAGCGGCGCTGAGCGCCGCCTCACGCGTCTCGTTCAGCGCTGCTGTCTGTTCACGTCGATCCTGTCGAGGATCTCGATCATTTCGGCGAAAGTGTCGCTGGTCTCGGGTACGCCGCAATAGGCGGACCGCAATGTCGCCGACAGGACGTCTGAGCGGTTCGGCGCGGCGACGGCATAGGCCGTGGCGGGCATCGGGTCTCCGATCAAGGCATGCGGTATTGACATATATTAACAACGGTCGACGTCTGCGTTAGTTGCGTGTCATTCGGCCCAGTTTGGTCCAAACATGATCGGACCGATGAAAAAGCCTCTTCACGATCAAGATGTTGTCGCAGCGGTCGAACGCGCAAGGCAATGGTCGCCATTTCTTGCGCTATTGCTCGATCGCGAGCCGGACTTGGCGCAGCACCTTGCGGCGGGCGTGCTGCCGCGTTTGGCCACGCTTGCGGTCGAGGATCCGACGGTGCCGGCCGCGCGCCGGCTGCGGATCGAGCGGCGGCGGCTCGCTTTGCGTGTCGCGATCGGCGATCTGTCGGGACGCGAGGATCTGACTGCCGTGACGCGCGCGCTGTCGGACTTTGCCGACCGCGCGCTTCACACCGCGATCCTGACCGCAATCGATGAGCGCACGCCGGGCGCCGCGCCGCTTGGTTTCACCGGCATCGCGCTCGGCAAGCAGGGCAGCCGCGAACTCAATTATTCCTCCGATATCGATCCGATCCTGCTGTTCGACCCCGCGACGCTGCCGCACCGCCCGCGCGAGGCGCCTGAGGAAGCCGCGGTGCGGATCGCCAAGCGCGTCGTCGAGATCCTGCAGGCGCGCGATGGCGATGGCTATGTGCTGCGCGTCGATCTGCGGCTGCGACCATCGCCCGAGATCACGCCGATCGCGCTGTCGGTCGATGCGGCGATTTCCTATTACGAATCGCTCGCGCTGCCGTGGGAGCGTGCCGCCTTCATCCGCGCGCGGGCGGCGGCAGGGGATGTCGTGCTGGGCGAACGCTTTCTCGCCGCGGTGCAGCCGTTCGTGTGGCGTCGCGCGCTCGATTTCGGCGCGATCGGCGAGATCCGCGGTATTTCTCGGCGAATCCGCGATCATTATGCACAGGGGCAGGCGTTCGGCGCGGGCTTCGATCTCAAACGTGGGCGCGGAGGCATCCGCGAGGTCGAATTCTTCACGCAGATCCACCAGCTGATTCACGGCGGGCGCGATCCGGCGCTGCGCGTCGGCAATACGCGCGAGGCGCTCGTCGCGCTGGCGGCTGCGGGCTGGGTCGATCCGGTCGAAGCCGATGCGCTGTCCGCGTCCTACACGCTGCTGCGCACGATCGAACACCGCGTCCAGATGATCGAGGATCGCCAGACGCACGCGCTGCCGACCGGCGACGCGCTCGATGGCGTGGCGAAACTGCATGGTCTTGCCGATGCAGGGGCGTTGCTCGATCTGCTGCGCCCGGCGGTGGTGGCGACCGCGCGCAGCTACGACGCGCTCGACCCCGATGAGGGCGACGCCTTGTCGTTCGAGCCCGACCGGCTCGACACGCAACTTGCGCAGGCCGGTTTCGGCGAGAGCAAGCTCGCGGCGCAGCGGATCGAGCAATGGCGCGGCGGCAGCTATCCGGCGTTGCGCAGTCCCGCCGCGCGTGCGGCGCTCGAGGCGGTGTTGCCCGGGCTGATCGCCGCGCTCGGCGGTTCGCCCGATCCGCAGGGCGCGATCGTGCGGCTCGACCGGATGCTCGCGCGACTGTCGAGCGCGGTCAATTTCTTCCGATTGCTCGAGGCGCGGCCGGCGCTCGCGCGGCTGTTGGGCCTGATCCTGAGCCATGCCGAGACACTTGCCGAAGACCTGGCGCGGCGGCCCGAACTGATCGACGGGCTGATCGACGCGACGGCGCTCGATCCGGTCGAGGACGTTACGACGCTGGCGGACGAGATGCGCGGCGGTGCCGATTATCAGCTCCAGCTCGACCATGTCCGCCGCGTCGTCGGCGAGAAGCGCTTTGCGCTCGGTACGCAGATCATCGCGGGCGTGTCCGATCCGCTCGACGTGTCGGCCGGCTATGCGCGCGTCGCGGAGGCGGCGATTACCGTGCTGGCCGCCGCGACGATCGCCGAATTCGCTAGCGTGCATGGCCGGGTTCCGGGCAGCGAACTGGTCATCCTCGCGCTCGGCCGGATGGGGGGCGGGGCGTTGACGCACGCCTCCGATCTCGACCTGATCTACCTGTTTACCGGCGACTATCTTGCCGAATCGGATGGCGCCAAGCCGCTCGGCGCGGTGCTCTATTACAATCGGCTAGCGCAACGGATCAGCGCGGCGCTGTCGGTACCGACCGCGTCGGGGCCGCTCTACGAGATCGACACGCGGTTGCGGCCGTCGGGCACGCAAGGGCCGCTCAGCGTCTCGCTCGACGGGTTCGCACGCTATCAGCGCGAAAGCGCCTGGACCTGGGAGCATATGGCGCTCGCCCGCGCGCGCTGTGTGTTCGGCAGCGAATCGGCAGAGGCGGCGGTGGGGGCGATCATCGGCGCCGTGCTGCGCGGCGACCGGCCCGAGCGCGACGTCGTTGCCGAGGGCACCAAGATGCGCGACGACATGGCGGCGCACAAGCCGCCACTCGGGCCGCTCGATGCCAAGCTGCTGCCCGGCGGGCTCGTCGATCTCGAATTCGCGGTGCACATGGTCCAGCTGCAAAGCGGGCAGGGGCTCGATCCCAATCTGCGCCGCGCGCTCGCGGCGCTCGTCGCGGCGGGGCTGGCGCCGCCCGCGATGCTCCCGGCGCACGATCTGCTGACGCGCTTGCTCGTCACGCTGCGGCTGGTCGCCCCCGATGCAAGCGCGCCGGGCCCCGCGACGCAGGAGCTCGTCGCGCACGCGCTCGGCATGGCGGACTGGGCGGCGGTGGTTGCCTCGCTCGCGGCGACGCGGCAGGAGGTGTCCGCCTGGCTCAAGCAGGTGGAGGAACCGACGCGATGACGACGATCGAACAAGGCGCCACACTTCCCGATCTCGAGCTCGTCCTGCCCGACGGAACGCGCACCAACCTGCGTGCGCGGATCGGGCGGGCCTTCGTGCTCTATTTCTACCCGAAGGACGACACGAGCGGCTGCACGCGCGAGGCGCAGGATTTCAGCGCGCATCAGGCCGACTTCGATGCGCTCGGCGCCGACGTGCTCGGCGTGTCGCGTGACACGCCCGCGAAGCACCAGAAGTTCATCGCCAAATACGATCTGAGCGTGCCGCTCGCGAGCGACGAAGACGCGGTCGTGCTCGAGGCGTTCGGCGTGTGGGTCGAGAAGCAGATGTACGGCAAGACCTATATGGGAATCGAGCGCGCGACCTTCCTGTTCGATGCCAAAGGCGTCCTCGTCCGCGCCTGGCGCAAAGTCCGCGTACCCGGCCATGTCGCCGAAGTGCTCGACGCCGTTCGCGCGATCGCATGAAGGTTCCGGCCCATCTGCCGATTCTATCAGTATAATTGCGGTACAATGAACGGTTCGCCGTGGCGATCAGCCGTTTGGCCGCTCCGGACCTGTCGAACGCTTGCGTGACAGCCGCGCTATCGACCACACACTGTCCGTCCGGGTGCAGGGGGTTGTACCCGGGTCGAAAGTGGGGCGGGCGCTGGCATTATCCGGCAAACGCAATTTGATCGCCGGGGTCCAATGAACCGAATTTCGATCGAGTCTGGTGTGCGACTGGCGTCGCGCCTGAAGGCCTATTTCAAGACTCGCGATTTCATCTTCCATGACGGACGTGATCTCAAGCGCTTCAGCCTGGGCGGTCGCGCACAGGCGATGATGGCCGGGGTCGCGGGTGTAACGCTCTGCTTCTCGGCCTATGGCGTGGCGCAGGCCGCGGTTGGCGCGGCGGCGATGAGCGGCATCGTCGATGCCCCGCTCTCGCCGGAAGCCAAGGTCGCGCAGATGCGCGTCCGCGTCAGCAAGATGCAGGCCGATGTCGCGACGATCAAGGCCGCCGCGCAGGCGCATGCCGAACGGATCGACCAGCGCCAGGCGCTGCTCGTCGCAGTCGTTTCGGGCAAGGGTGATGTCACTGGGCTGACCAAGCCGACCCCGACGATCGACCCCAAGGCCGATGCGCTCGCCGCCGATGTCGTCGCTCCGCTGAAGAAGGTCGAGCAGCAGCAGGTCGCCGTCGCCGTCCAAGCGCGCCGCGTCGTCGATCAGCGCTTTGCCAAGGCCGTTGCGCATGTCCGCAGCCTCGGGCTCAACCCGGCGCGGATCGTCGCCCGGCAGCCCGCGATGGGTGGTCCGTTCGAGGCCGCCGACAGCGCCGCGACCGAAGCCGATCTGCGCGCCGACACGCAATTCCGCTCGCTGTTCATGACCTGGAAGAAGCTCGACACGCTCCAGCAGGGCGTCATCGCGATCCCCTCGGCACAGCCCGTCGCCCATCTCAATTTCACCAGCAATTACGGCATCCGCTCGGATCCATTCCGCGGCACCGCGGCGATGCATGCCGGCGTCGATATTCCGGGGCCAGTTGGCACGCCGGTCTATGCCACCGCCGACGGCCTGGTCGATCGCGCCGAGCGTGCGGGCGGTTATGGCAACATGGTCGAGCTCGATCATGGCAAGGGCATCCAGACGCGTTACGGCCATCTCTCCAAGATCCTCGTCGAATCGGGCACGCGCGTGCATCGCGGCCAGCTGATCGCGCTGATGGGATCGACCGGGCGTTCGACCGGGCCGCATCTGCATTATGAGGTCCGCATCGACGGCCATGCGGTGAACCCGGTGCCGTTCCTGCAGACCGCCGACTATCTCGTCGCGGCGCAGGACAAGTCGATCACGACGATCCCGGTGTCGATCGGCGGGCCCGCCGCAGCGGACTGATCGCGGCGCTGGTTGCCGTTGTCGCTGCAAAGGCTTATCTTACCGGCATGGCCACACTCGCTCCCGAAATCGCGCTCACGCCCTCCGCAGCCGCTCGCGTCGCGATGATCGCGGGCAAGCAGGGCAAGCCGCCGATCCTTCGCCTGTCGGTCGATGGCGGCGGCTGCTCGGGATTCCAGTACAAGTTCGGTTTTGCCGATTCGGTCGATGCCGATGATGCCGTCGCCGAGCAGGACGGTGTCCGCCTCGTCGTCGATTCGATCAGCCTCGATCTCGTCCGTGGGGCCGCGGTCGATTATGTCGAGGAACTCGGCGGCGCGGCGTTCAAGGTGACCAACCCGCAGGCTGCGTCGGGTTGCGGTTGCGGTTCCAGCTTCTCGGTGTAACGTCCGGCCCCAACCAAGGGGCTGCACCACGTGAAGATCGTTACCTTCAACATCAACGGCATCAAGGCGCGACTGCCGCGCCTGCTCGAATATCTCGCCGAGCAGCAGCCTGACATTGTCTGCCTGCAGGAACTCAAAACCAGCGACGAGACCTTTCCGGAAGCCGACATCCGCGATGCCGGCTACGGCGTGCTGTGGCATGGCCAGAAGAGCTGGAACGGCGTCGCGATCCTGGCGAAAGGCCAGGACCCGGTCGAGCGCCAGCGCGGCCTCGCGGGTGAGCCCGAGGATGAGCATAGCCGCTATCTCGAGGCCGAGATCGACGGCTTGGTGATCGCCTCGATCTACCTCCCCAACGGCAACCCGCGGCCCGGCCCCAAATTCGACTATAAGCTGCGCTGGATCGATCGGCTCGCGGCGCGCGCGCGCGTCTTGCTCGCCGAGGAACTGCCGGTCGTGCTCGCGGGCGACTACAACGTCATCCCCAATGACGATGACACCTATTCGGTCCGCGCGATGCAGGACGATGCGCTGATGCAGCCCGAGAGCCGCGCGGGCTTCCGCACGCTGGTCGCGCAGGGGTGGACCGATGCGCTGCGCACGCGTCACCCTGGCGGCGGCGTGTGGACCTTCTGGGACTATCAGGCGGGCGCATGGCAGCGCGATGCGGGGTTCCGGATCGATCATCTGCTGCTCAGCCCGATAGCGGCGGATCGGCTGCTCGATGCCGGCGTCGACAAGGACTATCGCGCGCGCGAGAAAGCGAGCGACCATGCGCCGACCTGGGTGACGCTGCGATAGCAGGGCGCACATTGGCGTCGGCATAGCCTATCCCTCTTCGTCACCCCGGTTTTGACATTTCGGAGGGGTAGACCGCGCGGCACCTCGGGCCCCGGCGCAAGGCCGAGGTGGCGCCGGAATCGGGCACATCGCACACGGAACGCCAAATTGGGAATTTGCGCCGGTTCTTGGTAATCGGCACCGTCAATTGTCTCGTAGAATCGATCAAAAACCTCGGATTTCAAGGCTTTAAGTGTTTGGCACGACTAATGCAGTGGTAGGGTAGCGGGCCACTTACCGGACCCGCCCACTTTGCGGAGGACCGACCATGACCAAGCTTCTGATTCTTGCCACGAGCGCTTTGAGCATCCTGAGCTCGCCCGTCATCGCGCGGGAAGCACGCCCGGCAGCTACCGGCGTCGCGGTGCCGATCGACGCCGCTTCGCCGACTGCGACGCAGCGCCAGTCCAATCCGCGCTATTGCATCGTCGAAACGATCACCGGGTCGCGGATCCCGCACAAGACCTGCCGCACCCGCGCGCAATGGATCGACGAGGGTTTCGATCCGCTTGCCAAGAACTGAGCGATCGTGCCCGATCGATCGGGGGGAGGCGCTGGTGCGTCGTCCTCCCGATCAGGTCCCCCCCCGATCAGGTCCCCCGATCAGGTCCCCCCGATCAGGTCACAGCGTCTTTTCGAAGATCCAGTAGCGCTTGTTGATCGTGCACTGGATCGCATCGGCGATCGAGCGCATTCCCTGATTGTCCTCGAGAATCCAGCCGATCTCGCCGCGCGTCGCGCCATAATGCTCGACCGAGGCATCCTTGATGTACTGGATCAGCATGAAGGCGAGCTGGCTGGCGAGCCGCGACGACTGCAGTTCCTTGAGCACCCCCATCAACGGCACGCGCACCGTGCGCACCTTGGGCTTGCGCAGCCATAGCAGGATCTTGGCCCAGCCGAACGGGAGCAGATTGCCCTTGAGCGGCTTGATCACCTCGTTGAGGTCGGGAAGGTCGATCATGAACGCGACCGGGCGCCCGTCGACCTCGGCGATGCGGATCAGGTCGTTGAACACGATCGGCTTGAGCTTGACCCCGACATCCTTGATCTCGGGCGGGGTGAGCGGCACGAAACCCCAATTGTCGGCCCAGGCATCGTTGAGGATCGCGAGGATGATCGCGGCTTCTTCCTCGAACTTGGTCTTGTCGACATTGCGGATCCGGATCCGCGGATTCTTCTCGCCCGACGCGATGATCCGCTGGAGCAGCGGGGGAAAATCCTTGGTGATGTCGAGGTCGTAGGTAAGTAGTTCCTTGACCTTGTGATAGCCCGCCGCCTCGATCCAGCCGCGATATTCGGGCTTGGCATGGCCCATCATGATCGTCGGCGGATGATCGAAGCCCTCGATCAGCAGACCCGGCTCTTCCCAGATCGACATGCTGATCGGCCCGAGCGCCCGCGTCATGCCCTGCTCGCGCAGCCAGCCCTCGGCCGCCGCGATCAAAGCTGCCGCGATCGTCGCATCTTCCGCGTCGAACAGGCCCCATTGTCCGCATCCCGGGCCGAAGCCCTTGGCCGGATCCATCGTCAGCGCGAGCGTGTCGATATGCGCAGAGATCCGCCCGACGACCTTGCCGCCGCGCTCGGCAAGAAAAAGCTGTGCGATCGCATGGCTGAACCAGCCATTCTTCTCGGGCGTGATCAGCCCGAGCGCTTCGCCCTTGAGCGGCGGCACCCAATTGGGATCGTTGGCGTAAAGCCGGAACGGCAGATCGACGAAGCGCTTGCGATCGGCCTTGCTGTCGATCGGCCGGATGGTTAGCGGGGCAGGGGCCATGAGCGGTTCACCTTGAGGAGATCGCGCCGAGCCCTTCCCGGTCCGGCAGGTCGCTGTCAAGCAATCGCTCGGTTCCCCCCTGTTTTGCCACCATCTAGCCACTATCTTCTTGCAATGGCTCACTCCATGAACGCTTCGATTTCCCTGGACCTGCGCGCTGCGGCGCCAACCGTTGCTCCGCGCGTGGCGCTGTCGAGCATTGCCGACGACCGCGCGATGCTGCGCACCGTTGCCGAGTTGACGCGCGATCTCAACGCGCCACGCCCGCTCGTCTATTGGACCGACTTCCTGCTCTCGGCCGGGATCGGCTATGCCGGGCTGGCGGTCGCGATGACGACGCTGTCGCTTGGCGTCGGACTCGTGGCGGCCTTGGTCGCGATCCTGGCCTTGTACCGCGCGGGGAGCTTCATCCACGAAATCACCCATATGCGCCATGCGTCGGTGCCGGGCTTCCGGCTCGGCTGGAACATGATTGCCGGCGTGCCGCTGCTGGTGCCGAGCTTCATGTACGAAGGCGTCCACAACCTTCACCATGCGCGCACGCGCTACGGCACGGTCGAGGATCCGGAATATCTGCCGCTCGCTTTGATGAAGCCGTGGACGTTGCCGGTGTTCATCCTGACCGCGGTGCTCGCGCCGATCGCGCTGCTGGTCCGCTTCGGTGTGCTGAGCCCCTTGTCGTTGGTCGTGCCCGGGCTTCGCCGCACGCTGGTCGAGCGCTATTCGTCGCTGTCGATCAACCCGTCGTTCCGCCGCCGCATGCCCGAGGGCGATGTCGCGCGGCAGATGCTGCGGCTCGAGATCGCGTGCAGCGTATGGGCGATCGTCCTGATCGGCGTGATCGCGACGGGTGTGCTGCCGCTGCATCAGGCCCTGATCTTCGGCGGCATCCTGTCGGTCACCTATGTTCTCAACCAGATTCGCACGCTTGTCGCGCATCTGTGGGAGAATGAGGGAGAGACGATGACCGTCACCGCGCAATATCTCGACACGGTGAACGTGCCGCCGCCGGCCTTGCTGCCGGTTCTCTGGGCGCCGGTTGGCTTGCGCTATCACGCGCTGCATCATCTGATCCCCGGCGTGCCGTATCATGGCCTGGCCGAGGCGCATCGTCGCCTGTCAGCCGCGCTGGCGCCTGAATCGCCGTATCACAAGGCGAGCTATCCCGGGTTGCCGGGACTGGTCTCGCGGCTGGTGCGCAGCACGATGGGACGCCGCGCCTGACACGGTGTTTCGGTTAGGCTTCCTACTCCCGTCCGGGCTCCGGGCGAACGGGGGCGGGGTGCGATCGATAGCCTGATCGGGTGCGTTTGAAGCGAACCCATGCCGTCTTTCGGGGACCGACCTATCCTGCCGGGAGGCATGGCTGACCTCTGCACTAGGCGGCGGTCGCGGCTGAAACCCTGACCGCCGAATCAAACTCCGGGCCTCATCGCTCCCGGCAATCGCTACGGCGTGCGCTTATTCCTCGGTGCGGATCAGCACCGCTTCGCCGATCATCAGGAACAGCAGGAAAGGCGCCCACGCCGCAAGGAACGGCGGGTAGGCGCCCAGATTGCCCATCGCCAGCGCGAAATTGTCGGCGACGAAGTAGAAGAAGCCGAGCATCATCCCGATCACCGCGCGGACGAACAGCTTGCCCGAGCGCGCTAGCCCGAACGCCGCGACCGCGCCGAGCAGCGGCATCAGCATCGACGACAGCGGGCCGGACAATTTGTGCCACATCGCGCCCTCGAGCGCCTTGGTCGGGCGTCCGCCGGCCTTGAGATCGGCGATCGCGGCGTGGAGCCCGCCGAACGACAGGCCGTTGGCGTCGATCGTCGCGAGCGTGAACTGGTCGGCCCGAACGTCGCGGCCGATCACGATCGACGAGAGACGCGTCAGCTTGCCGGTCGCCACGTCGAAGCGTGTCGCCGGGCCGACCTTCCAGCCATCGGACACGCGCACCCCGGTCTTGGCCGAGACGATCGCGACCAGGCTGCCGCCCTCGCGGTCGAACAGGGTGATCCCGCCAAGCTTGGCGGCATCGCCATGCCCGCGCACCTGCTCGACCTGGATCAGGTCGTCGCCATCGCGCACCCAGACATTGGCCCGGTCGCCACGGTCGATCGGCAAGGGGCCGTAATCTACCTTCTGCCATTGGTTGAGCGTCGCGGTCGCGCGGCTGACGATGCGGTCGTTGAAGCTGAACGAGATGATCGCGACGCCGAGGCTCGCGACGAGCAACGGCGCGAGAATCTGGTGCGCCGACAGCCCCGATGCCTTGAGCGCGATGACTTCGCTGTTCTGGTTGAGGGTCGACAGCGTGATGATCGTGCCGAGCAGTACCGAGAAGGGCAGGAAGGTCGCGATGATCTCGGGGATGCGCAGTGTCAGGTAGCGCGTGATCTCGGCCTGGCCGTTGCCGGCATAGGCCAGGATGTGGCCGCTCTCGCTCAGCAGGTCGAGTGCCTGCAGCACCAGTACGAACATCGCCAGCACCGCGAAGGTGCGGATCAGGAACATCTTGCCCATGTAGAGCGAGACGGTGCGCGACGGGAACAGCTCGAACGAGATCATGCCTTGGCGCCCTTATCGCGACGACCGGGGAGCAGCTTGCGGACGAATTTGCCGAGCTTCGAGAAGACCCGCTCGAGCGCGCCGATCGGTTGCCCGCCGGGGACATAGGCGATCGTGTAGAACATCCACAGCGTCAGCCCCGCAAACACCGTGAACGGGATCCAGATCGCCAGCACCGGATCGATCTTGCCGAGCCCGCCGACCGCCTGCGCATATTCGTTCACCTTGTGATAGGCGACGATCATGATGATCGCGAGGAACACGCCGAGCGCCGAGGTCGAGCGCTTGGGCGGGATGCCGAGCGCGAGCGCAAGCAGCGGCAGCAGCAGGATCGACAGCACTTCGGCGGTGCGGAAGTGGAACGCCGCGCGGCTGGTGTCGCGCAGTTCCTTGTCGGCCTTGCGGTCGCTGCCGATTCGCGCGAGCTCGGGCAGCGTGCGCTCGAGATTCTCGCCGCCGCGGACGCGGAAATTTTCGGTCTTGGGCAGCGGGATCGGCAGGTCGTTGCTGCTGAAGCGCAGCACGCGCGGCGTCGCGACCTTCGCTTCGGTGCGCACCAGCGTCCCGTTGGTCAGGCGGAAGATGATCTCGTCGGGATTGTCGGTCGCGAAGAACTGACCTGTCTCGGCGGTCACCGCGATCGAACCGCCTTTATTGTCGTCCTTGCGCAGGAAGATGCCCGACAGGCGGCGGCCATTGTCGTGGCTCTGTTCGATCCGCAGCGTCATGCCATTGCCGAAATGCGTGAATTCGCCGACCTTGATCGATGCGCCGAGCGCGCCGGTACGCAGCTCGAACCGCAGTTTCTCGTAATTGTAGCGCGCGTCGGGTTGGACGAAGCCGACGATCGCGAAATTCAGCAGGCAGAGCGCCACCGCGTACATGTAGGGCACGCGCAACATCCGCGTGTAGCTCATGCCGACCGCGCGCATCACGTCGAGCTCGGACGAGGTCGCGAGCTTGCGGAAGGCGAGCAGCGTGCCGAGCAGCAGCCCGACCGGGATGCCGAGGCCGAAATATTCGGGCAGCAGATTGGCGAGCATCCGCCACACCACGCTGACCGGGCCACCCTCGGTCGCGACGAAATCGAACAGCCGCAGCATGCGATCGAGCACGAGCAGCATCGCGAAGATGACGAGCGTCGCAAAGAGCGGCACCGCGATCAGTCGCACCAGATAGCGGTCGATGGATTTCATGAGCTGGGGCGAAGGGCTTCTGGCCGGAGGGAAGGGAACACCCGCATCGAGCGGCTATATCGAGGCGCAGGGGCCGCGTCAGCTACCAAATCACTCCGCCGCGATGCGGTCGAGCATGGTCGCCGCGCGCGCGGCGATCGCGGCCGCGACGGCGCGTTCGAGCGCGATCAGCGTGAAGGGCTTGCGCAGGACGTGATGCCCGCCGAATTCGGCCTCGCCGCCCGCCTCGCCGGCATAGCCGGTGACGAACAGGATCGCGAGCTCGGGGTGGCCGGGCAGCAGTGCGGCGACCATTTCGGGGCCGGTCTGCCCCGGCATCAGCACGTCGGAGACGAGCAGGTCGACATGCCCGGCCTGCGCGAGCATCGCCGGCGCGGCGAGCGGATCGTCGCATGCGATCGGGCGATGGCCGAGTTCGGCAAGCGCCCCCATCGTCGCGGCGAGCACGCGGGGGTCGTCCTCGACGACCAGAATGTCGAGCGCGGGCTGCTCGACGGGCGCGTCGGCCTTGGCTTCCGGGCGCGGCGTGCCGGCGGCCTCGGCGTGATAGCGCGGGAGGTAGATCGTCACCGTCGTCCCTTCCCCGACGACCGATTCGAGCCCGACCTGGCCATCGGCCTGGCGTACGAAGGCGAAGACCTGGCTCAGGCCCAGGCCGGTGCCCTTGCCGGCCGGCTTGGTGGTGAAGAACGGCTCGAAGACGCGTTCGAGCAGATCGGCGCTCATCCCGCAGCCCGTGTCGGCGACGCGCAGCGCGACATAGTCGCCGGCATGGCACGTTCCGACCGCGCCCTCGGTCAGCGTCACCCCCGCCGCGGTGATCGTCAGCGTGCCGCGCCCGTTCATCGCATCGCGCGCATTGACCGCGAGGTTGAGCACGGCGTTTTCGAGCTGGTGGCGATCCGAACGCACCAGCCAGGCGGCGTCCTGCGCGGCATCGACCGCGACCGATACGCCGTCGCCGAGCGTGCGGTCGAGCAGGTCCGACATGCCGAGCACCAAGGCGACCGGCTCGATCGGTTCGGTGCGCAGCGCCTCTTCGCGCGAGAAAGCGAGCAACTGGCGCGTCAGTGCGGCAGCGCGATTGGCGCCTTCGGTGGCATTGTCGATGTGCCGGTGCGCGGCGCTCGAATCGGCGCCGAGCTGGCGCTTGGCGAGTTCGAGTCCGCCGAGCACGACCGCCAGCATATTGTTGAAATCATGCGCGATGCCGCCAGTGAGCTGGCCGACCGCTTCCATCTTCTGGACCTGCCGCAGCTTGCTTTCCTGCGCGAGCAGCACCGCCGAAGCGCGTTCGACCGCCGCCTCGAGCTCGATCGCGCGATCGCGCTCGGCATCGGCCTCGGCGCGCGCAACCGCGCGCTGGCCGAGCGCGGTCACGGTCAGCCAGCCGAGCGCCACCGCGCCGACCAGCAGCAGGATGCCGAGCACCGACAGCGTGCTGGCAAGCCCGCTCGACCGCGCCACCGATCGCATGGCGTCGCCGGTGCGGTCGGCCAGCAGCGATCGCTCCTGCGTCCCGATCTTGTCGAGCAGATCGTCGATCTCGGTGAGCGACGCCGACTGGCGCGCCTTGTAATAGAGCGGGATCGCCTGGCCGTTGCGCTTGTAGAACGTGTTGAGCGCGATCGTCGACAGTTCGGCGCCGCGCGCATCGAAGGCGCGACGCAGCGGGATGATCAGCGCTTGCTGCTCGCGATTGTCGCGCGTGATCCGGTCGAGCCGCCCAAGTTGCTGGCCGGCCAATTGCCAATTGGCCGAATAGGTCTGGCCGAGATTGGTATCCGCGCTGATGACGTAGCGGCCGAGCGACGCCTCGGCGCGCGCGATCGTCCCCGAAAGGTTCGCCGAGAGGATCATCACCTCATAGCTGTGCGTCTGGAGTTTGAGCGCGCGGTCGCGCTGGCGGTTGGCGTCGCCGAGCGTCAGAATCAGTGCGACGAGCACGAAGACGCCCAGCGCCGCCACCACGACCAGCGTGATGGTGCGCCAGATCGACCGTGACGGGTCGTCGTCGCTCGCTTCGCCCGCTGTCCCGCTCATCGGATCAGTCTAACCTATGGCAAGACTCGTGGATAGGCTCGGGCGGCGGTTCAGCCGATCACACCCAGGCTTCGGCCCGCTGCCTCGAACATCTTGAGCACGGTGGCGATTTGTGCGGGCGTATGCTCGGCGCAGAGCGAGCAGCGCAGCAGGAAGGTGCCTGCGGGCGTCGCTGGCGGGCGTGCCATGTTGACGTAGAGTCCGCCGTCGAGCAGCGCCTGCCACATCGCGACCGCGCGTTCCTGATCGTCGAGGATGATCGCGATGATCGCGCTGTCGGGATTCTCGGTGCCGAGCTGGAAGCCGAGCGCCTTGAGCCCACCGTGCAGCGAGCGGGCATTGTCCCACAGTTGCGCGCGCTTCTTGTGTGCGTGCTTGAGCTTGCGGATCGACGTGGCTGCGGTCGCGACGACCGACGGCGGCAGCGAGGCGGTGAAGATGTAGGGGCGGCAGGCGAGGCGGATCGCCTCGAACTTCGGGTGGTTCGACACGCAGAAGCCGCCGACAGTGCCGACCGACTTGGAGAAGGTGCCGATGATGAAGTCGACATCGGCTTCGCAGCCCTGGTCCTCATACACGCCGCGGCCGTTGGGGCCATAGAACCCCATCGAATGCGCTTCGTCGCTGAGCACCATCGCGCCGTGCTTCTTGGCGACGGCGACCATCTCCTTGAGCGGCGCGATATCGCCGAGCATCGAATAGACGCCCTCGAGGATGACCAGCTTGCCCGCATCCTTGGGGAGTCGGCCGAGGCGCTTGTCGAGATCGGCGACGTCGTTGTGGCGGAAGCGGACGATCTCGGCATTGCCCTGCTTGCAGCCGTCATAGATCGACGCATGGCTATCGGCATCGAGGATGACATACTCGCCCTTGCCGGCGAGCGTCGAGATCATCCCGAGATTGGCCATATAGCCGGTCGAGAAGACGATCGCGCCCGACACGTCGTAGAAATCGCGCAGCGCGTCCTCGACCTCGATATGGTCGCGGAAGGTGCCGTTGAGCATCCGGCTGCCGTTGGTGCCCGAGCCGAACTGGTCGAGCGCATCCTTGCCCGCCTGGATCACGTCGGCGTCGAAGGTCATGCCCATGTAATTGTAGGTGCCGAGCAGGATCGTGTCCTTGCCGGCGATCACCGCCTCGGTCGGCGACTTGACCTGTTCCATCACGATCGCGAACGGATCGGTGACGCCGGTGTCGATCAGGGCCTGGCGCTCGGCGATGAGCGCGTCGAACTTCGACATCAGGTCGTGCTCGGGGGCGACCTCGACGGGGTCGGCGGGGAGCTTTTCGGTGACGAGGCCGGCATCGCTCATCGGATCAACCCTTCAGCTTGGCGACGGCGTCGACGAGCTGGCCGACGGTCTCGATCTCGGCCTGCATGTTCATCGTGATGATGATCTCGAATTCGTCCTCGATCGCGGCGACGAAATCCATCACGGTCAGGCTGTCCCATTCGAGGTCGCCCTGGAACGTCGTCGCATCGCTCAGCGTCACACCCTTTTTGTTGAAAGGTTCGATCTGTGCCGTGACGGTATCGTAAATGGCCTGGCGGTCGCTCATGGTCGGTCCTTGATCACTCTTGTCGTCGATGCCGCATAAATGCGGCAGCTTTGTAGCACGCCTATAGCAAGCCGTTCGCGCGATACCATGCTGCCGTCTCGGCAAAGCCTGTCGCGGTATCGACCTTGGGGCGCCACAAAGCGGGGTCGGGGCGTTTGGCGGGGTCGGCAACCCAATCGGGATGCGACAGATAGCCGACGCGGTCGGCGGTAAGTTTCGCACCCTTGCCGCGAAAGGCTCCATCGAGCTTCGCGCCGAGCGTTAGGATCGCCTTGGGCAGCGCGATCGGCAGCACGCGATGTTGGCCGGCGGCGACACCCATCGCGCGGACCATCTCGGCATGGCTCCATCCGCCCGGGCGGCCGTCATCGGGCTCGATGATCAGGCGCGGCGTCGCGTGGGTGGCCAGCACGATCAGCAGATCGGCCACATCGTCGGCAGCGATCACCGAGGCGCGGCCGCCTGGCGGCAATAGTGCAACGCCGCGCTTCGCCATGCGGAACAGGTCGCGCATCTCCATATCGCCTGGCCCGTAGATCGCGGGCGGGCGGACGACGACCCAGTCGAGCCCCGACGCGGCGAGGACGCGTTCCGATTCGGCTTTCGACCAGCCGTAGTTGGACAGCAAAGGTTCGCGTCCGGCGATCGACGAGACGTGGACGAAGCGGCGCACGCCCGCGCGAGTCGCGGCGTCGATCATCGCCTGGGTGCCGGCGATATTGCCCGCGGCAAAGCCGGCGCGATCGGGCGCGTTGACCACGCCCGCGATGTGGACGACCGCATCCGACCCCATAACGAGGCGATCGAGCGCATCGAGCGCATCGGGCGTGTCGAGCGCGCCCTCGATCCAGGTCACGCCAGCGCGCGGCGGTTGCGGGCGGCGGGTGAGGGCGCGGACGTCATGTCCCGCCGCGAGCGCAAGCGTGATCGCGTGCGATCCGACGAAGCCGGTGCCGCCGGTGATGGCCAGGACGCTCATGAAATCTGGTCTCCCTTGCCGATGCCGGCCGAGTCGCGATGGCTCACAGCAGCGCCATATGGTTGCGATGGATCAATGCGGCGCGCGGTGCATAGCCGAGGATCGCGGCATGCTCGGCACTGCGCTTGCCGGTGATGGCGGCGGCGTCGGCCATGTCATATTCGCTCAAGCCGCGCGCGAGGGTGCGCCCGTCGGGGCCGACCACCGCGACCAGATCGCCGCGCGCGAAGCCGCCCGACACCGTGGTCGCGCCTGCCGCGAGCAGGCTCTTGCCGCTGGTCAGTGCGGCGGCCGCGCCGGCATCGATCGCGATTTCGCCCTTGGCTGTCAGCCCGCCCGCGAGCCAGGCTTTCCGCGCAGGCGCGGCTTTCTCGGCGACGAACACCGTGCCGCGCCCGGTCGAATCGTAGGCGGCGAGGGGATGGTCGACATGCCCCGACACGATCGCGAGATGTGCGCCGGCCGCGGTCGCGATCCGCGCGGCGGCGATCTTCGAGACCATGCCGCCCGACCCCATGCCCGAGCCCGAGCCGCCATCGGCCATCGCCTCGATCCGCGCGTCGATCCGCTCGACGCGCGGGATCAGCGTTGCGTCCGGATTGGTGTTGGGGTTGGCGTCGTACAGCCCGTCGATGTCGGACAGCAGGATCACGCCCTGCGCGCCCGCGGCTTGCGCGACGCGCGCGGCGAGCCGGTCATTATCGCCGAAGCGGATCTCGGCGGTGGCGACGCTGTCATTCTCGTTGATCACCGGCACCACGCCGAGCGACAGCAGGCGTCCGAGCGTCGCCGAGGCGTTGAGATAGCGCCGGCGATCCTCGAGATCGTCGAGCGTGACGAGCATCTGCGCCGCGGTAAGCCCTTCGGCGCCGAGAAGCTCGGCCCAGACTTGCGATAGCGCGATCTGCCCGGTCGCGGCGGCGGCCTGCGCGTCTTCCAAGCTGGCGCGGCCGCCTTTGGGGAGCTTCAGGCGCCGCGCGCCGAGCGCGATCGCGCCTGAGGATACGACGGCGATCTCCTGTCCGGCACGCGCGCGTGCGGCGATATCGGCGACGAGGCTCGCCAGCCAGGCGCGCCGTACCGTGCCATCGGGCGCGACGAGCAGCGACGAGCCGACCTTGACGATCAGGCGCGGCACTGAGGTGGGGGAGAAAGCGGACATTGCGCTTGCGTTAGCGCGTGGCGGCGCGCGCGCCAATCACCGTTAGTCGCGCGCGAAAATCTCGGCATGGGGGATCGTCAGGTCGAGCGCCGGGATCGGAATGCCGCGTTCGCCCGAAAACATCTGATCGAACCAACCCGTGTCGGTCCGCTCAATCGTGCGACACATTTCGTTCGACGTATCGACGAAGGCGATCGTCCTGATGCTCGGTATCGCCTGATATTCCTCGAGCTTCGTGCCTTGATCGAACATCGCTGTGGTTGGCGAGAGGATTTCGATCACGACCGTGGGTTTATCGAGCAATTTGGCTTGCGTCAGCGCATCGCGCGGCGGCTGATCGCAATAGATGCTGATATCGGGGTAGCGAATATCGATCTCGCTGATCCGCATCGCCATGTCCGGGCCATACGGTCGGCAGCCCGACCCGCGCAGTCGGGTGCGAAGCCAAGTCGAGATATTCAGCTGCACCCAAGCGTGCGGCTCGGTGCCGCCCGCCATCATGTAGATGACGCCACGATGCAGTTCGAATCGCTTGTCGGTGCCGAAATCCATTTCGAGGAATTCGTCGGCCGTGATCGGGCGATAAACGGGATCGTGTCGCATCACACGAGACTATCATCTCGAGGGTACGGCACCAAGGATGATCCTCAAACCGGCGACCATTCCCCCGGCGTGTCATCGTCGCGCGCGGGTGCGCCTTCGGGCGGGCCGATTTCCTCGATCAGCCGCTCGACCACCGCCTCGATACCCGTGCCGCCTGCGCCCGACATCGGCAGGACATCCGCCTTGCTTGCGCGCTTCAATTTGGTGACGAGCTTCTTGACCTCGGCGGGCTCCAAAGCATCGATCTTGTTGAGGCCGATCACCTGCGGCTTATCCACAAGCCCACCGCCGTACGCGTCGAGTTCTCCACGCACGATCCGGTAGTTACCCACAGGGTCTTCCTCGGTCGCATCGACCAGGTGGAGCAGCACCTTGCAGCGCTCGATATGCCCGAGGAAGCGGTCGCCGATCCCCGCGCCGTCGGCCGCGCCCTCGATCAGGCCGGGAATGTCGGCGATGACGAATTCGCGATTGTGGCGGCGCACCACGCCCAATTGCGGGCGAACGGTGGTGAAGGGATAGGCGCCGACCTTGGCCTGCGCATTGGTCACCGCGTTGATGAAGGTCGATTTGCCCGCGTTCGGCAGCCCGACGAGACCCGCATCGGCGAGCAGCTTCAACCGCAGCCAGATCCACATCTCTTCATACGGCCAGCCGGTGCCGTGCTGACGCGGCGCGCGGTTGGTCGAGGTCTTGTAGGTCGCGTTGCCGCGGCCGCCGTCACCGCCGCGCAGGAACACGACGCGCTCGCCCGGCACGGTGAAGTCGGCGAGCACCTCTTCCTTGTCTTCGGAAAGCACTTGCGTGCCGACCGGCACGCGGATGAGGAGATCGTCGCCGCCGGCACCCGTGCGGTTCGAGCCCGACCCGCCATGGCCGCGCGGGGCGCGGAAATGCTGGGTGTAGCGGAAGTCGATCAGCGTGTTGAGACCGGGGACGGCCTCGAAAATGATGTCGCCGCCCTTACCGCCATTGCCGCCGTCGGGGCCGCCATATTCCATGAACTTTTCGCGGCGGAAGCTGACGGCGCCTTGGCCACCCGCGCCCGACCGGACGAAGATCTTTGCTTGGTCTAGAAAATGCATCGGCGGCCCATAGCCGAAGATGCGATTTTTAGCCAGTCGCTGCGAGCGCCGGCGCGCGCGCCGAGATCAGCTGTTCGAGTGCGAGCTCGCGCGCGGTCCCGAGCGGCAGGCCGAGCGCCTTCGCCATCGGTCCGCCGAGCAGCGAATCACCCAGTGCCATCAGCACCAATTGTAGCGTTTCCTCATGGATCGGCTTGCCGCCGACCATGTCGGGATCGGCGGCTAGATCGTCGACCAGGCGGTGGATCGCCTCGAGGATCGGGTCGAGCGCATCCTCGTTGCCGGTCAGGATCATCCAGCTCGCCATCGCGCCCGCGCCTTGCGCAAAGGCGTCGAAGGTCATGTCGACGACGACGCGCGGATCCTGCTCGCCGGCGCGGGCACGCCGGGCTGCCGCACCGATCTGCGCGGTGATCGTGTCGGCGAGGTGGGTGATCAGCGCCTTCTGCAGATCCGCCGCCGAGCCGAAATGGTGGAGCAGATTCGCGTGCGTCCGGCCGATTCGCGCAGCGACGGCCTTGAGCGTTACGGCTTGCGGACCTTGTTCGACGAGCAAGGCACGGGCGGCTTCGATCGCGGCCTCGCGCGATTCTTCGGGGCTGAGACGTTTGCGGACTATTGACACTGGTGTAAGTAACGCTTAATTCGAGGCCTGTTGTCCTGCTGTTTGGAGGTTTTCGTGGCGAAAGCAACCAGTCCCGCCGATCTGACCATCACCCCGCGCGACCTGCGCTTCGGTCGCGGCGTCCAGATGCGCCGCTGGTGGCTCAACGACGATCCGTTCGCGACCGCGTTCTACAACGCGCTGTCGGTGACCTTTCCGAAGGGCGAGGGGTTCTTCGTCGACAGCGTCCGCAATTTCCGCGAGGGCACGCCGCCGCGGCTCCACGCCGAGATTCAGGCCTTTATCAAGCAGGAAGTGATCCACACCCGCGAGCATGTCGCGTTCAACCGCCATGTCACCGACCAGGGCTATGACACCAAGCTGCTCGAACAGCATATCGACCAGGCGCTCGCGCTGACCAAGGGCCGCCCGCCGATCGCGAGTCTCGCCGCGACGATGGCGCTCGAACATTTTACCGCGATGCTGGCGCACGAACTGATCGCCGATCCGCGCCACCTTGCTGGCGGCGACGAGCAGGCCGCGGCCTTGTGGCGCTGGCATGCCGCCGAAGAGATCGAGCATAAGGGCGTCGCCTACGACACTTGGCTGCACGCGACGCGCGAGTGGAGCCGTGGCAAGCGCTGGAAGATCAAGGCGCTGGTGATGATTGGCACGACGCAGAAGTTCTTTGCCGGGCGTTACAAGGGGATGCTCGAGCTGCTGCGGCAGGACGGGATCACCGGCTGGCGCGCGCATCGCGGGATCGTGTGGTACGCGCTAGGCAAGCCGGGCATGGCGCGCAAGATCCTCGGCGCCTGGCTGGCGTTCTTCCTGCCGGGCTTCCATCCGTGGAATCACGATGATCGCAAGCTCATCGCGCTCGCTGAGAGCGATTACGCCGCTGCGGTACTGCCGCGCCTGGCGGTCGCGGCCTGAGTCCACGCTCCGTCCTGCCGGGCGTGTCCCGGCATCCACCGTGCCGCAACTGGCGGGTTCGGGCGACAGTGGACCCCGGCACGAGGCCGGGGTGACGGGTAGGTTCAGGCCGCCAAGCTAAAAACCGGCGTTCGTGCCGCGATTGCGAGGTCGAGCTCCAGCGTGGCGCAGGGCACGGCGTGGCCGCGCGCAACGCTATGGCGCATTTCCTCGCCGGTTCGCTCGAAGCCGAGCTTGGCCAGCACCTTGCCCGATGCGGGATTGTCGAGGAAATAGCCCGACTGCAGCCGCTTCAGCCCCAGCGCGTGGCGGGCCATGCCCAGCATCGCCTCGCCCGCCTCGGTCGCATAGCCGCGACCCCAGGCGTCGGGCGTCAGCCAATAGCCGAGCTCGTGCCCGTCAAAGCGCGCCTCGATCGACATCGCCCCGATCACCGTCGGGTAGGCGTCGTCATGGCTCAGGATCAGGCAGGTCGCGTCGGTGGAAGTGCGGGGGAAGGCGAGCCACTCCGCGGCGTCGGCCTCGGTATAGGGCCAGGGCAGCCGTGCCAGCTTCATCGCCACGCTCTCATGCGCGATCGCCCGCGTCAGCGCAGGCGCGTCCTCCGGCCAAGGCGGCCGCAGCGTCAGTCTCGGGGTCCGAGCGAACATCTATACTCTCCTCGTCTCCGCCCTTTGCCCGTCTTGCGTGACGAACAGAGGACAATGGGTGGGGGAGGGAGCATGAAAAAAGGGAGCCGGGGCGACCCGTCTCCCTTGTTTCGGTTCTCTGCTAGAGAACCCGGATCGCCCTGGTGGGCAACCCGTCCGGTTACCCGATGTTATTCAGCAGCAATCGCTACCGGCATTTCTACCGAGCAGAATTTGCGACCGAGCTTGCCCTGGTGGAAGGTCACGCGACCTTCGGTCAGCGCGAACAGGGTGTGGTCCTTGCCGATGCCGACATTGACGCCCGGATAGAATTTGGTGCCGCGCTGACGCACGAGGATGTTGCCCGGAATGACGGCTTCGCCACCGAACTTCTTGACGCCAAGGCGACGGCCGGCCGAATCGCGACCGTTGCGCGAAGAGCCGCCTGCTTTCTTATGTGCCATCTGGGATTACTCCTTACGCCTGAGCGGCCGACGCTTCGGGCGCCGCTGCTTCGGTGGACTTCTTGTCAGCTGCCTTATGGTCGCCGATCGCGGTGATGCGCAGGATCGTGTGACGCTGGCGATGACCGTTCTTGCGACGATAGTTGTGGCGACGACGCTTCTTGAAGACGATGACCTTGTCGGCCTTCGCCTGCGCGATGATCTCGGCGGTGACCGTCAGGCCCTCGAGCGATGCCATCTCCGAGCCTTCGCCCGCCAGCAAAATGTCTGCGAGCGTAATCGACGCCCCAGCTTCACCGTCGAGCTTCTCGACGACGATCTTGTCTCCGGCGGCAACGCGATACTGCTTGCCGCCTGTGCGCACGATTGCGAACATGGCCCTCATCACTTTCAAAAATACCTGTGCCCCACGCTCGGCACGCCGGGCGCGGGAAAGAAGCGCCAGCTATGCGAGACGGCGCGCGCTGTCAACTGTCGAGGTGCGGAGGGTCAGCTGCAAAAGCGTTGCCCAAACGCAATAGTGGGGCCGAAATCGGCCTAATTGCTGTCCGTTTGTGTCCGTACGTGAACTTTATATTGCATCGTGAAACGACCTGTGGCGCAATCCGATTCGGAACAGATGCGGCGATGATGACTCCGGCGACTTGACTGTGCCGAGTTGTGGTCAGCAACACGACGTTTCCAGAGCGCACGATGCGGCACAGATGTGGTTGTGCTCGCCTAAGATGAACGTGTCAGATGTTTGGAAGTAATATTGCAATGCCGAGCTTTGCGGCAGGGGGAACTGTGTCCGCCGCCATGCGACAGCACATGCGACGGGATCGATACACCGAAACATACCGAACCTTGGGGGATTAGCCGTGATTTTGAGACAGTCCATTTCCACGCTTGCGCTGATTGCCGGCCTTGCCGCTTCGCCTGCGATTGCCGCACCCGCGGCGCCTGCAGCACCCGCACCAGTCCCACCGGCCGCCGCCGAGCCGCAGGACGCGCCAAGCGATATCGTCGTAATCGGCACGCGCCGGACCGATCGATCAATCACCGATTCGGCATCCCCGATCGATGTGATCAGCTCAGCCGAGTTGGCCTCGCAGCCCGCCGTGAACATGCTCGACGCCGTCAGGAACCTTGTTCCGTCCTTCTTCGTCCCGCAGAACACCATCTCTGACGCATCGACCTTCGTGCGCGCGCCGTCGCTGCGCGGCCTGGGTGCGGACCAGATCCTGGTCATGATCAACGGCAAGCGGTACAATCGTTCGGCGCTCGTCAACGTCTACACCGGTGCCGACACGGCGCTGTCGTTCGGGTCGCAGGGCTCCGACATCGGCAACATCCCCGCGATCGCGATTGGCAACCTGCAGGTGCTGCGTGACGGCGCCACCGCGCAATATGGCGCCGACGCTTTGGCGGGCGTGCTCAACTATTCGATCCGCAAGGACGTAGGCTTCGAGGCGCAGGCCCTTTACGGACAGACCTATCGCGGCGACGGCGAAAGCAAGATCTTTTCGGGATATGGCGGGCTGAAGATCGGCGACCGCGGCTTCGTCAGCCTTGCGGGTGAATATTACGACCAGGGGCAGACCAGCCGCGGCGTGACGCGTGCCAGCGCGATCACGATCCAGGCGAACAACCCCTCAGTCGCTGTGCCGAACCCGGCGCAGATCTGGGGAACGTCGCCAGGCCATGGCTACAAGCTGTTTGCCAATGCGGCGCTCGACGTGGGCGCGCAGAGCCAGATCTATTTCACCGGAAACCTGGCACACAGCGAGACGGACCAGAGCTTCAACTATCGTCCCTCGCAAACCAATGGCGGGTTCGTCCGTAACAACGGGACCACCAACGAAACGGTGTCATTGAGCCGCAACGGAGCATTCAACCCGATCTTCACGACGGCCTGCCCCGCGGGCAATGCGAGCTGCCCGACGGGTGGTTTTGTCAATTCGGCGTCGACGCTGTTCCCGCTGAACAACGGCGCGACGTTCAGCTTCGCGAGCATCTATCCGGGTGGCTTCACGCCGCGCTTCATCGGGAAAGTCGATCAGATCTACGGAACGCTTGGCTTCAAGGGCAAGGCCGACAGCGGCTTTACCTACGACCTGTCGGGGACGTTGAGCCGCAACTCGCTCGACTTGTCGATGACCAACTCGCTGTCGGCGTCGTACGGCCCGCAGAGCCAGACCAGCTTCCAGTTCGGCAAGCTGATCCAAAGCGAAATCACGCTGAACGCCGATTTCACCTATCCGCTCGAAGTCGGCTTCGACAGCCCGATCGTGCTGTCGGCAGGTTCGGAGTATCGCCGCGAGCGGTATGAGAAGACGACCGGTGACCTGCAATCCTATGGGGCAGGGCCCTACGCCTCGCAGCCGCTCTACGACCAGATCGCGCCCGGCGTATACCAGCGCGCGGTCGTTCGCGACGCGACGGGCGCGCCGGTCCTGCTCAACGGCGCCGTCCAGCCTGTCACCGCCACCCAGTCGCCGGCCGCGAGCGGCTATGGCGGCACCAGCCCGAACTTTGCGGGCGTGTCGACCCAGAAAAGCTACGCCTTCTACGTCGGTGCCGAAACCGACATCACCAAGGCGCTGACGGTCGGCTTTGCGGGCCGGTACGAGAACTACAACACCTTCGGCGGCGTCGTCGTCGGAAAGGCGAACGCGCTGTTCCGCGTGACCGACGCGGTCTCGCTGCGCGCAACGGTCGGCAACGGCTTCCACGCGCCTTCGCCAGGCCAGAACAACACGCAGGTGGTGACGACGAACTTCCTCGGCGGCAATCAGGTGCAGACCGGCACCTATCCAACGTCGAGCGCGATCGCGCAATTCTATGGCGCGGGGCTGCTCAAGCCCGAGCGGTCGACCAATTATGGTGCGGGTATCGTGCTGAAACCGACCAGCGCGCTATCGCTGACGGTCGACGGCTACATCATCGAGATCAGGAACCGCATCGGCATTTCGCAGAACTTCACGGTGACCCCGGCAAACATCACGGCGCTGCCGGCGCTGGCGTCGGTGGGTCTCGGCGGCGTGGTGAACTATTTCACCAACGGCTTCGACGTCTCGTCAAAGGGTATCGAGGCGGTGGCGAACTATCGCACCAAGCTGCTGGGCGGGCCGATCAACTTCACGCTGGCCTATAGCTACAACAATTTGAAGGCGAAGAACATCAAGCTGACGACCACCGGACAGCCGCTGGTCAGCCTGCAGCAGCAGTACAATATCGCCAACCTCGCCCCGCGACACCGCATTACCGCGTCGGCGGGGTGGCAGATCGACGACTTCTCGATCAATGCCCGCGCCAATTATTTCGGCGAATGGTCGAACGCGCTCGAGTACAACCTCGTCGCACCGGCCGCCGGCGCAACAACGGCACCGGCGTCGCAGATCTTCGGGGGGAAGGCTTTGTTCGACCTCGACGTCAGCTACACTTTTGCCGAGCATTTCACGCTGACCTTGGGCGCGAACAACCTGTTCAACACCTACCCCGACAAGATCCAGGCATCGGCGGTCAACCCGATCTATGCGCTTTCGGGCGGGCTGAACGACGGGCAGGTCTACCCGCGCTCGGGCGGACCGTTCGGCATGAACGGCGGGTTCTACTACGCCCGCATCCGCGTCAAATACTGAGGATCGCATAGTCCGGGGCTAGCAATGCTCCCGGACGCTTGTGCTCCGATACGACGAACGAAAAGGGGCGGCGGATCGCACGATCCACCGCCCCTTTTTTTCAGGTCACACGCAGGCGCGAATCAGTGGCGGTGTTCGCGCCGTAGCGGGTATTTGCCGTCCTCATATTCGCCAAACAGCCCTGAGATCGCGGGATGATCGACCGGCTCGTCGAGATCGTCGGGGACCAGATTCTGCTGGCTGACATAGGCGACGTAGCTCGACTCCATATTCTCGGCGAGCAGATGGTAGAAGGGCTGGTCCTTGCGCGGCCGGATGTTCTCGGGAATCGCGTCATACCATTCGTCGCTGTTGGCGAAGACCGGATCGACATCGAACACCACGCCGCGGAAATCGAACATGCGGTGACGCACGACGTCGCCGATGGCGAAGCGCGCATGGCTGATCGGCGCGAGCGGAATCTCGGCAGAGAAGGGCGGGGAGGTAATCGGGGTGCGGTGCATGGGTATAACTTAGGCCCTGTTCCGCGCTGCACAAGAGAATGCTGCGGCAAACGCTTGCGCAACCCAACCGACTGCGTTAGTGGCCCCCGCTCACCGACCGGTGCCGCTTCGTGGGTCTCCCTCACAGACGGCATCATATGACCTCGCGGAGAGGTGGCAGAGTGGTCGAATGTACCGCACTCGAAATGCGGCGTGCCCTCACGGGTACCGTGGGTTCGAATCCCACCCTCTCCGCCATTTCCTTATCTGCAAGACAAGGCTAAAGCCCGCCACATGGCATCCTACAAAGAACCTTCCTTCAAAGACCGCGCCGCCCTCTCGGCCGACGCCAAGCAGCGCGCCCTCGAGAAGTTGAAGGCCAAGCCGCCGGTCGATCCCGCCGTCGTCGCCGCCCGCGCCGCCGCGCGCGAAGCGAAGGAAGCCGCCGAAGCCAAGAAGCGCGAAGAGAAGAAGGCCGCGCTCGAACAGGCTCGGCTCGACAAGCTCGCCAAGGCCGCCGCCGCCGAACAGGCGATCAAGGATGCCGAGCAGGCCGCGATCCAGGCCGAGATCGACAAGAAGGCGGCGCGCGATGCGCGTTACGCTGCGCGCAAGAGCCGCAAGTAAGAGCGGCTTGAAAGCGACGCGCCCGGCCCCCGATTGGGTGCATGCGGGCGCGGAGGCCGCTGTGCGTGCCGCCATCAGGAACGCTTTTTCTTAACTGACGTTACATTCCGGCGCGAAGCCATCCGGGCCTACGCCGGAGGCAGCTTTGAAACAACGCGACGACTGGCACCTTACCGACGCGCTCGAGTACGACCATGGCAGGGGCGATCCGTTCGCCGCCGCGGTCCGCGCCACGCGAATGCCGATGGTCATCACCGACCCGGCGCAGCCCGACAATCCGATCGTCTTCTGCAACGTCGCGTTTCAGCGGCTGACGGGCTATGCCCGCGAGGAGATCGTCGGCCGCAACTGTCGCTTCCTCCAAGGCCCCGATACCGACCCCGCCAAGATCACGGCGATCCGCCACGCGATCAAGGCCGGGCACGCGATCGACGTCGATCTGCTCAACTATCGCAAGGACGGCACGACTTTCTGGAACGCGCTCTATCTGTCCCCGGTGCGCGACGCCGACGGAATCGTGCGGTTCTTTTTCGCCTCGCAGTTCGATGTGACCGATCGGGTCGAGGCGCAAACCATCATCAACGACCAGAAGCTGCTGGTCGAACGCGAGGTCGAACGCCGCACCGCCGATCTGCGCGCGGCGCTTGAGGCCAAGACCATATTGCTCCACGAAGTCGACCACCGCGTCAAAAACAACCTGACGATGATCGGCTCGCTGCTGCGCTTACAGGTCCGGACGATCGATGATCCGTCGGTCGCGGCCAAGCTCGAATCGATGCTCGAGCGCGTCGATGCGCTCGCGGTGGTGCATCGCCAGCTGTATCAATCATCCGATATCGCGCGGTTCGACATCGGCGGTTTCGCCGAGAGCCTTGTGTCCGATGTCGTCGGCTCGAGCGGACGGAGCGACATCGTCCTCGACATCAAGCCGCAGCCGCTGTTTATCGATGCCGAGAACGCATCGGCGCTAGGGCTGATCCTCAACGAGATCCTCACGAACGCCGTCAAGCACGCCTTCGCCGACGGGCGGTCGGGGACGCTTAGTCTGAAGGTCGAACGCGAGGACGACCAGGGCATCATCAGGATCTGCGACGACGGCCCGGGTATGCCGTCGGCACAGCGGAGCAAGAGCATCGGAACTGCGCTCATCACGCGGCTCGCGCGTCAGGCGCGCGCCGAGGCGACGTGGAACGACAACCGGCCGGGCACCTGCGTGACGATCGCCTTTCCCCGCAGCGAGGCACCGTCATGAGCGACATCATGGAAGTCCTGGTCGTCGAGGACGAGATGCTCCTCGCGATGGATATCGAGGCGATGATCGAGGATAGCGGGCATCACGTGCTGGCCGGCGCGGCGAGCCTGCAGGATGTCGAGGCGCTGCCCGATTCGCTCAATCCGCAGCTCGCCTTCGTCGACATCCACCTCGCGCAGAATTCGAACGGGCTCGATGTCTGCTCCTATATCCGTAGCCACTGGCCCGACGCGCTGATCATTTTCGTCACCGCCAACGTGGCGAAAATTCCGGCCGATTTTTCGGGTGCGCATGGCGTCATTGCGAAGCCGTTTTCGCATGCCGGCGTAGTCAACGCGATCAAATATCTGGCTGCGGGGGTGTTCGATCCGCCGCCCAGCATCCCGCGCCCCCCTAGCCTTCTCGCCTCGCCGCATCTCAAGGCGCGCTGGGAATAAGGCGCGGTCTTTCCGATAAAGCGGGCGGGGTTGGTGATGTTGGTGGCGTGACGACTTTTTACGCTGCTTGCGCCGGCATTGCGTCGCAGGGCCAGCGTCGGGGCGGGTGGGCCGGCTTTACGGCAACCCGCGCGCCAGTTCCTCGAGCCAAACCCGCGCCGTGCCATCCGACGGCGCGCGCCAGTCGCCGCGCGGGCTGAGCGCGCCGCCCGACGAGACCTTGGGGCCGTTGGGGATCGCCGAGCGCTTGAACTGGCTCGTCGCGAAGAAGCGGTGGAGGAATTTCTCGAGCCAGCCGGCGATCGTCGGGAGGTCATAGGCGACTCGGCCCGCCGCCGGGAAATCGCGCGGCCAGCGCCCCGCGCTCGCATCGCGCCAGGCGTGGAGGGCGAGGAACGCGATCTTCGACGGCGCCATGCCGTGGCGCACGACGTGGTGCAGGAAGAAATCGTTGAGCGCATACGGCCCGATTCGCGCCTCGGTGCTCTGGATCGCGCCGTCGGCGCCGGCGGGGACCAGTTCGGGCGAAATCTCGGTGGCGAGGATCGCCGCGAGGATCGCGTCGGTCGCGCCGTCATACTGTTTCGTGCGGATGCACCAGCGGATCAGGAACTGGATCAGCGTCTTGGGCACGCCGGCATTGACCGCATAATGGCTCATCTGGTCGCCGACGCCGTAGGTGCACCAGCCGAGCGCCAACTCTGACAGGTCGCCGGTGCCGACCACCAGCCCGCCGCGCTGGTTGGCGAGGCGGAACAAATAATCGGTGCGCAGGCCCGCTTGGACGTTCTCGAAGGTCACGTCGTAGGTCGGTTCGCCATCCGCGAACGGGTGGCCCATGTCGCTGAGCATCTGCCGCGCTGCGGGGCGGATGTCGATCTCGGCGCCGCTCACGCCCAGCGCGCGCATCAGCGCCCAGGCGTTTTCCTTGGTGCCGTCGCTGGTGGCGAAGCCCGGCATGGTGAAACCGAGGATATGGTCGCGCGGGCGCCCGAGTCGGTCCATCGCCTTGGCGGCGACGATCAGCGCGTGGGTCGAATCGAGCCCGCCCGACACGCCGATGACGAGCCGCTCGGCATGCGCTGCCTCGAAGCGTTTGAGGATGCCCTCGACCTGGATGTTGAACGCCTCGTAGCAATCCTCGTCGAGCTTCTCGGGCGTGTTGGGCACGAACGGGAAACGGCGCTGCTCGCGCAGCAGGCCGATATCGGCGAAATCGGGCTGGTGCGTGAAGCCGATGCGGCGGAAGCGCGTCTCGGGGTCGCCGGCGAGCCGTGCGGAATCGTTGAAGGTGCCGACGCGCATCCGCTCCTGGGCGATTCGCCCGACATCGACATCGGCGAGGACGAGTTCCGACTCGCGCCCGAAGCGTGTCGATTCGGCGAGCAGATCGCCGAGTTCGTGGACCATGCCCTGGCCGTCCCAAGCGAGGTCGGTCGTGCTCTCGCCCGAACCGGCGGCGGAGAAGACATAGGCGCACACCGCGCGCGCGGATTGCGAGGCGCACAGCATCGCGCGTTCGCGGGCCTTGCCGACGACGATGTTCGATGCCGACAGGTTGCAGCAGATCAACGCGCCCGCCAGCGCGCCCATCGTCGAGGGCGGGGTGGGGGCCCAATAATCCTCGCAAATCTCGGCATGGAGCACGAAATCGGCGAGGTCGTCGGCGGCGAAGAGCAGGTCGGTGCCGAACGGTACGGTTTGCCCGGCGAGCGTGATGTCGCTGATCGGCAAGCCGGCGCCGCTCGCGAACCAGCGCTTCTCATAATATTCGCGGTAATTCGGCAGGAAGGTCTTGGGCACCACGCCCAGGATCCGCCCGCGCGCCATAACCACCGCGCAATTGTAGAGCCTGCCGTTTCGCACCAGCGCCGCGCCGAGCACGAGCACGGGGCGCAGCTTGGCGGTCGCCTCCGCGACCGTGGCGATCGCGGCTTCGGTCGCGCGCTGCTGCGCGGTCTGTAGGTGCAGATCGTCGATGGCGTAAGAGGTGAGGTTGAGCTCCGGGAAGACGAGCAGGTCGGCGCCCTTGGTGTGGCCGTCCTTGGCGAGCGCGATCGTCGCCGCGGCGTTAGCGGCGCAATCGCCGACGGTCGCCCGCGGGGTCGCTGCGCCGACGCGGATCAGCCCGTGGCTGTGGATCGAATGGAACGGGTGCGCCTTCGCCATGGGCATAGCGCTTAACGGGCTTTGCTTTTGAAAGCGACAGCCTGCACGGTCGGTTGGCCATCACCAGGAGGTTCGACAATGAAGATCCGCGTCCGCGCGCGCGTCCGGCTGGCGCGATGAGCCGGATCGGCCGCCTGAAGATCAAGGCGCAGCTCTATTGCGGCGACGAGCTGGCGATGGGGCCGGGCAAGGCCGATTTGCTCGAGGCGATCTCGCGCGAAGGGTCGATCTCGGCGGCGGGGCGCGCGATGGGGATGAGCTATCGGCGTAGCTGGTTGCTGGTCGACAGCATGAACCGGTGTTTCGTCGAGCGGCTGGTCGAGACCGTCGCCGGTGGCGGGGCGGGGCGGGGGGCTTCGCTCACGCCGACCGGGCGGGCGGTGCTCGATGCGTATCGCGCGTTGGAGGCGGCGCTCGCCGAATCAGCCGGGAGCGGTGCGATGGCCGAGCTTGACGCGCTGCTCAGGGCTGCGCCGCTGCCGCCGGTCAGGGACGATTCGTGATCAGCACCGACGCGGCGGCGGCCTTGCTGCCCGCGATCTGGAGCGTGTAGCGACCGGGCGCGAGTTTGAAATCGACCATCTTGGCGATACCGCTGGACGCCGCGCCGTGCGCGTGCGCGGTCGAGGTCTGGGCCTTGCGACCCTTGACGACGTCGATCCACGCAGGGGTGCCGAGCAGGACGCGGTAGGTGCCAGCGCGCGCGATCGAAAAACTCGCCATGCCGCCGAGGCTGGTCGGCTCGCCCAGCTTGGACGGGGTGAAGGGATAGCGAACGGTGTCGCTCGGCGCGAGCATCAGCTCGGTGCGGCGGCCGACCGTCAGCCGCGTGCGGGCGAGCGTATTGCGGTCGGTCGCGGCGGCGAGGCTCGGGCCGGTCTTCCACGCCGCGAGATCGGCGGGGAGCGGCGCGGCGGGGGTCGGGCAGGTCTCGGGCGCATGCTGCATCGGTGCCGCCTGCGCGGCGACGAGGACGGGGGCGAACAGCAGGAACAGGGAACGCATCGGGTTGTCGCCTTGGCCGGAGGATCGTTCGGGCTATACGATTGCCCGAGAAGCCGAGCAATTCACGAGACGACGCGTCGCGCCTCGCCGATCTGCCAGGCGAGCAGCGCCGGCACCGCGATGATCACGTCGCGCGCGCGCTTGAGCAGCGACAGCGCAAGCGCGGTCGCGGGCGGCAGGCCGACGAGCGGGCCGATCAGCACATAGGCCGCCTCCTGCACGCCGATCGCGCCGGGGATCGCGAAGGCGACGCTGCGCAGCGTGAAGATCAGCGCCTCGATCATCAGCACCGCCCACAGCGGGACGTGCGAGCCCATGAACTGGAGCGCGATCCACGCGCCCGCCGCACTCGCCAGCCAGGCGGCGAGGTTGAACGCGAAGGCGGCGAGGACGCGCCGGGGCTCGCGGTAGATCGCATCGAGTTGGTCACGCACCGCCGCCATCGCCGCGACCGATCCCGGCAGCATCCGCGCGCCGAGCGAACCGGCGAGCTTAAGCACCGGCTTCTGCGCGAAGACAAACAGCGCCATCAGCGCGATCATCGCCGCGACCCCGCCGAGCGCGAGTGGCACGAGGCCTTGCTGCACGGGGGCATGCGACAGGACCATCAGCAACACCGCGACGCCGCCGAGCGTGAAGATCAGTTGCGCCGCCATTTCGGTCGTCATGTCGGCGATCATCGAGGCGTAGATCACCGGCTGCGGCACGCCGAACGCGGCGAGCGTGCGCGCGCCGACGACCAGGCCGCCGAGTTGCGAGAAGGGCAGGATGTCGGTCGCCGCCTCGCGCGTGGTGCGCGCCCAGACGAACAGCCACAGCCGGTCGCTCGGCTGGTCGGTCGCGACCGCGAGCCACGCCATGCCGAGCAGCCCCAGCACGCCGCCCGACCAGAGGACGAAGGTCGCCATGCCGACCCAGCCGATCGAGCCCATTGCGGCCAGGACTTGCCCGAGCCCGACGGTGCCGACGGTCCCGGCGGCGACGGCGAGGCCGACGATCGTCGCGAGGAGGAGGCCGATGCGGGCGGAGCGGCTCATGGCGTGCCCGATACTGGTGCGCGGCTACCTTCGTCACCCCGGGCTTGTCCCGGGGTCCACCGGGATGCGCGGCGTGCGGGCTCAGCGGGCGCGGCACGGTGGACCCCGGCACGGGGCCGGGGTGACGAGTGTTGGGGGGCGGGGTCGCCCTCTATGGTGCGGCCCGCCGGGGCTGGCCGGGCAAGGGTTCGCGCAGAGGCGCAGAGGCGCAGAGAGGGAGCGCGTGCGTCGCGCGATGCGCTTTCTTTCAGGCTGGGGAGGGCAAGGTCGCTTCGCGACGCGCGCCCCCCCTCTGCGCCTCTGCGCCTCTGCGCGAACACATCAACCCCCACCACGTATCGCCACCCCCGAAAGACTTAAGCCGCTGTGGCAGCTTTCTTCTTTCCCATAAAGCGCAAGACCAGTCGAATCGCACCCGGAACGAACTTCGGCCGGATCAGCCGCTCGTCATAGACCGACAGACGCCGGTCGTTTTCCGCAAGACAGATCGCTGCCAGCTCGGGGAATTCGATCTCGACGCCCAGCTCCTTCGAGCCGTTGAGCGTAAAATTGTTCTCGGCGGCGCGGGTATTGTCCTCGCCCATGCCCTTGGCCATGTCGATCCGCTCCCAGATCAGCGCGATCCACACCGCCCACACCTTCAGCTCGAACCACGGGCGGCGCCACAGCGGCATGGTGCGGCGATGCCAAGCGACCCAGTTGACGAAGAACAGGATGTGCCGCCCTTCCTCGCGCATCACCGGCTCGAACGTGTCGACCAGTTCGTCGGGGAAGAAGCCGGTGTCCTTGGCGATCTTGAACAGCCCGAAGCCGAAGAAGCTGTCGATGCATTCCGAGAACCCGGTGCGCATGAAGGCGAATTCGGGATCGCGCGGGACCTTATATTCTTCCTCGGGCTGAAGCTCGATGCCGTAGAAGGTGACCATGTCGGCGAGCACGATCTTGTGGCGGCTCTCCTCATAGGCGTTCATGTCGATCGCGTCGCGCAGCAGCGGGTCGTGGATCTGCTGGCCATAGGTCTTGACGTTCATGCCGGCGCGACCCTCGGTCGCGACCGCGATGTCCCAGATCGGCAGCGAGACGATGCGTTGGCGCGTTTCCTCGTCGAGCACCGGCCAGTCGATCAGCGCGGGGCGATACGGATCGTGCGTGTCGAGCATCGTGCGGCAGAACAGCGTCTTGTGCGCATCGCTGCCGAGCGGAACGCGCGTGCCGGGGGCGGGGCCTGCGGGGGCCATGGATTTGGGAATGAAGTTCATCGGGTATCTCCCGGTTACAGATCGGCAAAACGCGCCAGAGTGATGTCCCGCCGCGCGACGATCGCGCGGGCTTCGGGGTCGAGCAGAGCTGCGAGCTCGGCCTCATATTGGTAGCCCGGGGCCGAAAGCGGATAGGCGCCGGTCGCGGGATGCAGATAAATTTCGCTCACCCCGTCGGGCAGATGGTCGAGCACGCCGCGCAGCCGCTCGGCATGCATCGCGCCCGACCAGGCGAGACCGAAGACGCGGTCGGGGACCTTCACGCCACGCTTGCGCGCCGCGACTTGGACGAGCTGCGCGAAGGGCCGCGCGATGTCGAAGCCGGTGACGGGCTCGAACTTGGCCAGCGTCGTGCGATCCTCGACCGGCGCGCGCATCGCCGTCATGCCGTGGCGCAGGCCGACCTCGAGCAGCACGCCGACGATCACCGGGTGCAGATGCATGTGCTTGTGCGTGTTGACGTGATCGAGCGGGAGGCCGGTCGCCGCGAACAGCGCGAATTGCGCTTCGATCTCGGCCTCGAGCTGGCGACGCACCGATTTCAACCCGACGAGTTTCAGCGCGACGGGGAGCGATTCGATGCGGAACTTGCCGTGCGCATCGACCAGATCGGGGATCTGCGACGGCAGCAGCGCGGGCGGCGTCTCGGCGAGCGCGACGTGCAGTCCCACCCCGAGCGTCGGGGTGCGGCGAGCCCGTTCGACCGCATCGGCCGCGCCCGCGCCCGTCACCATCAGGCTGGTGACGGTCAGCACGCCTTCGCGATGCGCCTGCTCGACCGCGGCGTTGACCTCAGTCGAAACGCCGAAATCGTCGGCGGTGATGATGGCGGTCTTCACGCCGGGGCGAACCCGTAGAAGACCGGATCGGCGAGCACTGCATCCGCGACGTTCTGCGGATTGGGCACCGCGATCCGGCGCAGAACTGCGATCATCGCGGTACGGTCGCGCGCGCGGACCGCATCTTCCCACAGCTCGACCCGGCCCGTCGCGGCGAGCCGCTCGTTGACCGTCATGCCCGCCAGTGTCGTCATACCCAGAACCACAATCTACTCTTCGGAAGACCCGTCTCCGTTCAGCCCGAACGGAGAGGGGTGTCCCCGGCCTCGTTACGCAGGCTCTTTGCGGCGACGCAGGAAGTCGAAGAATTCGACGCCCTCGCGCAGGCGCCGCTTCATCATCTGCCAGTCGGTCAGCATCTCGCGGACGATATCCCAGATCTTCGACGGGCGGAAGTAGAAGCGCTTGTAGAACTCCTCGACCTTGTCGAAGATCAGCGCCGACGGCAGATGCGGGTAGGACAGCTGCGCGATCTGCGTGCCGCCATCGGTCAGCAGGTGATCGCCACCGTCGAACCAATTGTTCTCGACCGCCTGCTTGTAGAGGAACGTCCCCGGATACGGCGCCGCGAGCGACACCTGGATCGTGTGCGGATCGATCTCCTTGGCGTAGTTGATCGTCTCCTCGATCGTCTCTTCGGTCTCGCCCGGGAGGCCGAGGATGAAGGTGCCGTGGATGACGATGCCGAGTTCGTGGCAATCCTTGGTGAACTGCCGCGCGACATCGACGCGCAGGCCCTTCTTGATGTTGTGCAGGATCTGCTGGTTGCCGCTCTCATAGCCGACGAGCAGCAGGCGCAGGCCGTTCTCCTTGAGGATCTTGAGCGTCTTGTACGGCACGTTCGCCTTGGCGTTGCACGACCAGGTCACGCCCAGCTTGCCGAGCTCGATCGCGAGTTCCTCGACGCGCGGGAGGTTGTCGGTCAGCGTGTCGTCGTCGAAGAAGATTTCCTTGTTCTGCGGGAAAGCCTCCATCACGTACTTAACTTCCTCGATCACATGACCGATCGAGCGCGTGCGGTAGTTGTGCCCGCCGACGGTCTGCGGCCACAGGCAGAAGGTGCAACGGCTCTTGCAGCCGCGGCCGGTGTAGAACGAGACGTACGGGTGGAGCAGATAGCCGCCGAAATACTTCTCCATCTGCAGATCGCGCTTGTAGATCGGCGATACGAAGGGGAGGCTGTCCATGTCCTCGATGACCTTGCGGTCCTTGTTGTGGATGATCGCGCCGTCGTCGTCGCGCCAGCTGATCCCTTCGACTTCGCGCAGCGGCATGCCGTTTGCGACATCGACGATCGTGAAATCGAACTCGTTGCGCGCGACGAAGTCGATCGCGGTGGAGGTTTCGAGCACCTTGGTCGATTCAACCGCGGCCTTGGCGCCGATGAAGCCGATCTTGATGCGCGGGTTGCGCTGCTTGATCAGCTCGGCGGTGTGGACGTCCTGGCGGAACGAAGGCGTCGAGGTGTGGAGGATGACGAGGTCGCGCTCGTCCATCTCATGCTTGATGTCGTCCCACGACTGGTCGTGCGCGGGGGCGTCGATCAGCTTCGAGCCCTCGACCATCGCGGCGGGCTGGGCGAGCCAGGTCGGATACCAGAAGGACTTCACTTCGCGCTTCATCTGATAGCGCGCGCCGGCACCGCCGTCGTAACCGTCGAACGAGGGAGCCTGGAGAAAAAGGGTCCGCAACATGATTTAGTGCTCCGTGACCGCTGCGATGCGGCCGTCCTGCTTCATTGTAAGGGTCGCCCCGCGCCAATCAACCGACCGGACGAAGAAGCTGGCGATATAGACCGCAAAAGCGGCGAAATCATGCAGCAACGCGATTCCGAACGACGCGACCCGCGTCCCTACCGCCGCATCGATGGTTCGCACAACCACCCAGCGCGCGAAAATTGCTGCGAGTGCGAGCGCGAGCCCGGCGGCCGGCCAATAGAGGGCGGCCAGCACCGCGACCGGCAAGGGCAGTCCGACGATGCTGCCGACATAGGGCCAAAAGGTCAGATCGCGTACCGTCGCGGCCCAGCGCAGTTCGTGGCGCCACAGGGCGGGGAAGCTGGCTTCATCGCAAGCGTGGGTGACGAGCATCGGCGGCACCGCGACGGTGAGCCCGAGCGCGCGGACGCTTTCGCCGATGGCATAATCGTCGGCGAGGACGTCGGCGAAGCGCGCAAAGCCGCCGATCGCATCGAGCGTCTCGCGCCGCAGCGCGATCGTCGAGCCCATGCACGGCGTGGCGAGCTGCTTGGCGACGCCGAAGGTCGCGCCGGGCAGGAACTGATAGCTCACGCCGGCGGCAGCCATAAGCGACCAGAAACCGGCGTCGCCGCGCCCGCGATACAGGCACGTGACCGCGCCGACGCCGGGGGCATCCAGCGCGGCGAGAACTTGCGCGACGTAGTCGGGCGCGACCGCGATATCGCTGTCGCTGAGGATGACGATCGGGTGGCACGCGACGCGGTCCATGTTGATGAGGTTCGACAGCTTGCCGCTCGCGCCGTGGCTGGTAGCGTCGATGACGAGGTCGATCTGGGCGTGTGGGTGGGCCGCCTTGAGGTCGGCGATCACCGCGATCGCGGGGTCATCGGCGCGCTGCACGCCCAGCACCAGCTGGAGCGGGGCGTCATGCGATTGCGCGAGGAAGGTCGCGAGATTGTCGAACAACCGCGGCTCGGCACCGTAGAGCGGCTTGAGCAGGGTGACGGCCTCGCCACGCACTGGTGCTGGGCGCGCAGCGGCGAAGAAGCGGCGGAATGCGAGCGCGGCGACGAGCAGGAAGCCGACCCCGCACGCAGTCAGCAGGATCGCCAGCCAGCCGAGGGCTGCGACGAGAAGGATCAGGAAAGGCTGCACGATGCGACCCTTACGCTGCTCGATAGAGGCGGGCTAGGCGCTGGGCGTGTGAAAAGCGCGTCATCTCTTTGTGCCGCCGCTTCGTCACCCCGGCCTTGTGCCGGGGCCCACCGGGCAACGACGCTGCGCCCTGACGTGCTGCGATGCGCGCGCTGCGCGGTGGACCCCGGCACGAGGCCGGGGTGACGGCGGGGGCAGAGGTTCCGGCATTCGATCCTCCCCCGCCAGGGGGAGGTGGCAGCCGCAGGCTGACGGAGGGGGCGGAAGCGTCGCGCCCGCTTATCGAGCGCTCGCTTGCCTCCCCCTCCGGCCCATACGCGCCACCTCCCCCTGGTGGGGGAGGATTGCCGTTGGCGAGGCGCGGGACGCATCGCGGAGGTTTGATCTTGCGCCGCGCCGTTCTACAGCGCGGCGGGTGAGGAGATACGGTGGCGGACGCGGACATCATATTGGTAACCGGGGTTTCCGGCTTTGTCGGCTCGGCGGTCGCGCTCAAGCTGGCGGCGTCGGGCGCGCGCGTGCGCGGGCTGGTGCGGGCGAGCAGCGCGCGAACGAACCTCCACGATTTCCCCGGCGAATTGGTCGAGGGCGATGCGCGCGATCCCGTAGCTATGGCGCGCGCGATGGCGGGCGTGCGGCAGCTGTACCACGTCGCCGCCGATTACCGCATCTGGGCACGTGATCCCGAGGAGATCGTCCGCAACAACCGCGCGAGCGCCGCGACCGTTATGGAGGCGGCGCTGGCCGCCGGGGTCGAGCGGATCGTCTATACCAGCAGCGTCGCGACCTTGCTGCCCGGTGACCATAAATCGTCTGGGGGCCGACCTTCTGACGAGACTCGGCCCGCGACGCCCGAACAGGCGGTCGGGGCTTACAAGCGCAGCAAGGTGGTCGCCGAGCGGCTGGTCGAGGCGATGGTCGCCGAGCAGGGCCTGCCCGCGGTAATCGTCAATCCCTCGACCCCGATCGGCGCGCGCGATGCGCGCCCGACGCCGACCGGGCGGATCATCGTCGAGGCGGCGAGCGGGCGGATGCCGGCGTTCGTCGAGAGCGGGTTGAACCTCGTCCATGTCGATGACGTCGCCGATGGACATATCGCGGCGATGGCCAAGGGGCGGATCGGGGAGCGCTATGTGCTTGGCGGGCAGGATGTCGCGTTGCGCGAGATGCTGGCGACGGTGGCGGGGATCGTCGGGCGCAAGCCGCCGACGGTGCGGATTCCTCGCGCGCCGTTGTTTCCGCTGGCTTGGGTCAATGAGCAGGTAGCGCGCGTGACGGGGAAGGACCCGTTCCTGACGCTCGATTCGCTCCGGATGGCAGCGCACGACATGTATTATTCGAGCGCCAAGGCCGAGGTGGAACTGGGGTATCGCGCGCGGCCGTACCGCGAGGCGCTGGCCGAGGCGATCGCTTGGTTCGCGCAGGCGGGGATGCTGGCGTGATTGGGCTGGGTGTTGCGCTGCTGTCGCTGGCGATCTGGCTGGTGCTGGTTTTTGCGCGCGATGGGTTTTGGCTGACGCGGGAGCTGGACTCTCTTCCTCCCCTCCCAGAAAGGGAGGGGGCGGGGGTGGGTCGGCCTAATGCGGGCGTTACCCTCTCCACGGGCCGACCCACCCCCAGCCCCTCCCTTCCAGGGAGGGGAGGCGCGGGGGCTTGGCCATCGGTTACCGCGATCGTTCCGGCGCGTGACGAGGCGGAGGTGATTGCGCGGTCGATCGGGAGTCTGGCCGCGCAGGATTACCCCGACGATTTCCGCATTGTGCTGGTCGATGATTCGAGCAGCGACGGCACCGCCGACATCGCGCGCGCGCTCGGGTCGGACCGGCTAAGCGTCGTCACCGGCGCGCCGCTCGCGCCCGGCTGGACCGGTAAATTATGGGCCGTCTCGCAGGGCATCGCCGCCGCCGGCGACGCGCCAGATTACCTGCTGCTGACCGACGCGGACATCGCGCACGCGCCCGACACGCTGCGCAGCCTCGTCACGCGCGCGGTCGAGGATGAGCGCGTGCTCGTCTCGCTGATGGCGCGGCTGCGCTGCGAGAGCCTGGCCGAGCGCGCATTGATCCCGGCGTTCGTCTGGTTCTTCCAGATGCTCTACCCGTTCGCCACGGTGAATCGCCGCGGGCGCGGATTGGGCGCGGCGGCGGGCGGCGTCATGCTGGTCGAACGGAAGGCGCTCGAAGCGGCGGGCGGGATCGCCGCGGTGCGCGCCGCGCTGATCGACGATTGCGCGTTCGGCGCGTTGATGAAGACGCAAGGCGCGGTCTGGCTCGGGCTGACCGACCGCGCGCTGAGCATCCGGCGCTACGACACATGGGGATCGGTCGCGGCGATGATCTCGCGCTCGGCTTATGCCCAGCTTCACTATTCGCCGCTGCTGCTTGCCGGCACGACGCTCGGCCTCGCGCTCACCTATCTCGCGCCGCCCATGCTGGCGATTGCCGCGCGCGGGCCGGCGCAATATGCTGCGATCGCCGCGTGGGCGCTGATGGCGCTGGCGTTTCAGCCGATGTTGCGCTTCTACCGCCGCTCGCCGATCTGGGGACTGCTTTTGCCGGCCATTGCCACTTTCTATGCGGGCTGCACGCTGCTCTCGGCGTGGCAGCATGTCCGCGGCCGCGGCGGGCTTTGGAAGGGCCGCGTCCAGGCGGATCTCGCGGCATGAGCGGCGCGACCACCGCCGATGCGCTCGCCTCGGGCAAGGGGCATAAGGACGAGAATTTTCCGGTCGCCTCGGTGCTGCTCAAGCCCGAGCATCGCGCGCCCGTGATGGCCTTCTACCGCTTCGCGCGCGGGGCGGACGACGTCGCGGACAATCCGGCGGTCTCGGCCGACGCGAAGCTCGCGCTGCTTGGCGCCATGCGCGCGACGATCCTAGGCCGGAGCGATGCCGACGCCGCCTCGGTTGCGCTCCGCACGACGATGGGCGCGCACCGGATCAGCCCGCAGCACGCACTCGACCTGCTCACCGCATTCGAGCGCGATTGCACCGTCGACCGCTGCGCCGACTGGGCGGCATTGATGGACTATTGCCGCTATTCGGCGATGCCGGTCGGGCGCTACGTGCTCGATGTGCACGGCGAGGACCATGCAACCTGGCCCGCGTCCGATGCGCTGTGCGCGGCGTTGCAGGTCATCAACCACACGCAGGATTGTGCGAAGGATTATCGCGCGATCGGGCGGGTCTACCTTCCGCTCGACCTGATGGCGCAGCATGGCGCCAAGCTCGAAGACCTCGAACAGCCTGTCGCCACGCCGGGCCTGCTGGCGACGATCCGCGATCTCGCCGCGCGCAGTGCGCAATTGCTCGACGAATCGGCGGGGTTTGCCGGGCAGATCCGCGATCGCCGCCTCGCGGTCGAAGTCGCGATCATCCACCGACTCGCAGTAAGCCTGACGCAGCGCCTCAAGACGCGCGATCCGCTGTCGCAGCGCGTCCACCATCGCCCGTACGAGGCGCTCGGTCTCGCGGCGTTGGCGGCGGCATCACAAATGGTTAAGGGGCGGGCATGAACCCCAAGGCGACCCCCGCGCAGCTCCAGGCGCAAGTCTCGGGCAGCTCCTTCTATGCCGGCATGCGCGTGCTGCCCAAGGTGCAGCGCGAGGCGATGTACGCGGTCTACGGCTTCTGCCGCGAGGTCGATGACATCGCCGATGACGAGGTCGGCGACCGGCCCGAGCGCGCCGCCGCGCTCGATGCGTGGCGCGCCGATATCGAGTCGCTCTATGCCGGCGGCAATCCCGGGCGAGCTGCCTTGGTCGCCGAGGCGGTGCGCCGCTTCGCGCTCGACAAGGCCGATTTCCTCGCGGTGATCGACGGCATGGCGATGGATGTCGAACGCGACGTCCGCTGGCCGCCGATGGCCGAGCTCGAGCTCTATTGCGACCGCGTCGCTTCGGCGGTCGGGCGATTGTCGGTCAAGATCTTCGGGATGGAGGACGAGGTCGGCATCGCGCTGGCGCATCATCTCGGGCTCGCGCTGCAATACACCAACATTTTGCGCGACGTGGACGAGGATGCGGCGATCGGGCGCGTCTATCTGCCACGCGAGGCGCTGCTGGCGGCAGGGATCGAGCTGCTCGATCCGATCACCGTGGTCGGCGATCCGCGCGTTGATGCGGCGTGCCGCGTGCTCGCGGCCAAGGCGCATACGCATTTCGCCGCGGCACAGGCGATCCTGGCACAGCGGCCGCGCGGGCATCTCATCGCGCCGCGGCTGATGGCGGCGGTGTACGAGCCGATCCTGGTGCGGATGGAGGCGATCGGCTGGGCGCCGCCGCGGACGCGGATCAAGGTCAACAAGCCAGCGCTGATCTTCACCGTGCTGCGGCTGATGCTGTTCCGTTGAGCGCGCGCGTCCGCATCATCGGCGCGGGGATGGCGGGGCTCGGCGCCGCGGTCGATCTCGCGCGCGCCGGGATCGCCGCCGAGCTGATCGACGGCGCGGCGCAGGCCGGCGGGCGCTGCCGCAGCTATCACGATCCGCAGCTCGGCCGGACGATCGACAATGGCAATCATCTCGTCCTGTCGGGCAATCGCGCGGTGAACGATTATCTCGCGACGATCGGCGCGAGCGATTGGCTGAGCGGACCGCTCCACGCCGATTTCGCGTTCGTCGACCGCCAGACGGGCGCGCGCTGGGCAGTGCGCGTCAATGACGGGCGCCTGCCGTGGTGGATCTTCCGCGACGGCCGCCGCGTGCCGGGAACGCGGGCGGGAGACTATCTGCGGTTCGGCAGATTGCTCGGCGCTGGCGCCGCGGAAACCGTCGGCGATCGCGTCGCGCCGCGTGGCGCCGTGTGGGACAAATTGATCGAGCCGATCCTGCTCGCGGTGCTCAACACCGCGGTGGCGGACGGGTCGGCGCGGCTGACCGCGGCGGTGATGCGCGAATCGCTCGCCATGGGCGGACGTGCGAGCCGGCCGCGCATCGCCGAGCCGACGCTGGCTGCTGCCTTCGTTGATCCCGCGCTGGCGTGGCTCGAGGGGCAGGGGGCGCGGCTGACGCTGGGGCGGCGGCTGCGCGCGCTGAAGTTCGCCGACGACCGCGTCGTCGCGCTCGATTTCGGAGCGGGCGAGGAGCCGCTGGCGTCGGACGAGTCGGTGATCCTCGCGGTGCCGCCCTGGGTTGCCGAGTCGCTGGTGCCTGATCTCGTCGTGCCCGACGTGTTCCGCGCGATCGTCAACGCGCACTTCGCCTACACCCCGCCGGCGGGTGTCGCGCCGATGCTCGGGGTGATCGGGGGGACGGCGGAATGGATCTTCGCCTTTCCCGATCGGTTGTCGGTGACCGTCAGCGCGGCGGACCATCTCGTCGATACCGATCGCGCAGACCTCGCAGCGACCTTCTGGGCGGATATCGCCGCGATCCACGGGCTCCCGGCCACGCTGCCGCCATGGCAGATCGTGAAGGAAAAGCGCGCCACTTTCGCGGCGACGCCCGAGCAGGACGCCAAGCGCCCGCCCGCGCAAACGCGCTGGCGCAACCTGTTCCTGGCGGGCGACTGGACCCAGACCGGGCTGCCCGCGACGATCGAGGGCGCTTTGCGATCGGGCGAAACCGCTGCCCGCTTGGCGCGTGGGCGCGCTCTCGGCTAAGGGCGGGGCATGACTATCGAGACGATCGACCGCGCGAGCCTGGTGAACGAGGCGGACGCCACCGCGAACCGTGCCGCGGCGGCTTTGGGCGAGCTGCAGCGCGCCGATGGGCATTGGGTGTTCGAGCTCGAGGCCGATGCGACGATCCCGGCCGAATATGTGCTGTTGAAGCACTATCTGGGCGAGCCGCGCGACGCCGAGATCGAGCGCAAGATCGGCAACTACCTGCGCCGCATCCAGTCGCCGAGCCATCACGGCTGGGGGCTGTTCCACGGCGGGTCGTTCGACGTGAGTGCGAGCGTGAAGGCGTATTTTGCGCTGAAGATGATCGGCGATCCGGTCGATGCGCCGCACATGGTGCAGGCGCGCGCCGCCATCCACAAGGCGGGCGGCGCGGCCGCGGTCAACGTGTTCACGCGGATCCAGCTCGCTTTGTTCGACTGCGCCGATTGGAAGACCGTGCCGACGCTGCCGGTCGATCTGATCCTGCTGCCGCGCTGGTTCCCGGTGCATCTTTCGAAGATGTCGTATTGGGCACGGACGGTGATCGTGCCGTTGCTCGTGCTCGCGGCGAAGAAGCCGGTCGCGCGCAACCTTTCGGGCGTGCGGGTCGACGAGCTCTACACGCACAAGCGCGCGCCGCTCGAGAGCCGGGCGGCGGGGACCAAGCGCGCCTGGACGGCGTTCTTCGGGGGGGTCGACATGGTGCTCAAGGCGGCCGAGCCGCTCTGGCCCAAGCGCACCCGCCGCCGAGCGATCCGGGCGTGCCTGAGCTTCGTGACCGAGCGGCTCAACGGCGAGGACGGATTGGGCGCGATCTACCCGGCGATGGCGAACAGCGTGATGATGCTCGATTGCCTGGGCTGCCCGGCCGATGACCGCATGCGGATGATCGCGCGCGAATCGGTCGAGCGCTTGCTCGTGATCAAGGACGACGAGGCCTATTGCCAGCCGTGCGTCTCGCCGGTGTGGGACACCGCGCTCGCCGCGCATGCAATGCTCGAGGCGGGCGGCGACGAGGCCGAGGCGCGCGCGATGGCGGGGCTGGCGTGGCTCAAGCCGCTGCAGGTGCTCGACGTGAAGGGCGACTGGGCCGAGGAGAAACCCGACGTCCGCCCGGGCGGCTGGGCGTTCCAGTACAACAACGCGCATTATCCCGATCTCGACGATACCGCCGTCGTGGTGATGGCGATGGACCGCGCGAAGGATCTCGCGACCCTTAGCCCCTCCCCTTCAGGGGAGGGGTTGGGGTGGGGCCGTGCCGCGAATCGGACGATGGGTGCCGAAACCACGTCCCCACCCCCAGCCCCTCCCCTGAAGGGGAGGGGAGAGGACTATGCCGAATCGATCGCGCGCGGCGTCGAATGGACCGTGGGCTTGCAGAGCAAGGACGGCGGCTGGGGCGCGTTCGATGCCGACAACAGCTATCATTACCTCAACAACATCCCGTTTGCCGATCATGGCGCGCTGCTCGACCCGCCGACGAGCGACGTCACCGCGCGCGTCGTGTCGATGCTGGCGCAATTGGGCGAGACCGATTCGCCGCGGATGAAGGCGGCCTTGGCGTTCCTTGAGAAGGAGCAGATGGCCGACGGCAGCTGGTTCGGGCGCTGGGGGGTGAATTACATCTATGGCACCTGGTCGGTGCTGTGTGCGCTCAACGCCGCGGGGCTCGATGCGAAGCATCCGATGATGCGGAAAGGGGCCGACTGGCTGCTCCACATCCAGAACCTCGACGGCGGCTGGGGCGAGGATTGCGAGAGCTATGCGCTTGATTACAAGGGCTATACGCCCGCGCCTTCGACTGCGTCGCAGACCGGCTGGGCGCTGCTCGCGCTGATGGCGGCGGGGAAGGTCGATCATCCCGCGGTCGAGCGCGGCGTGCGGCATTTGATCGCCACGCAGGCGGCCGATGGGCTGTGGGGGCAGGAGAAGTATACGGGCGGCGGTTTTCCGCGCGTCTTCTACCTGCGGTATCACGGGTATCCGGCGTATTTCCCGCTTTGGGCGGTGGCGCGGTATCGGAATCTGAAGCGCTCGAACGCGGGCCGGCCGGCGTTCGGGATGTGACGCTGCTTGTCGCCTGCGGGCTGCACCGCGAGGCGGCTATTATCGCGCGGCCGGGTGTGGTGGTGGTCGCTGGTGGCGGGGATTCGGCGCGGTTGGAGCGCGAGTTGGAGGCGGCTGTGGCTGGCGCGTTTGCCGTCTTGTCGTGCGGCGTAGCGGGGGCGCTCGATCCGAGGTTGCGGGCCGGCGATGTCGTGGTGGGCACCCTCCACCACAGCCGTCACCCCGGACCTGTTCCGGGGTCCACCGTGCCGCGAGATCTACGGCCCGAGCACGCGCGGCACGGTGGACCCCGGGACGAGCCCGGGGTGACGGAGAGGGTGGGGGCTGGGCGCGAATTCATTGGATGGCTCGCGCGCCATCTTCCCGAAGCTTACTCTGGCACAATCATCGGTGCGGATACGATCATCGCTTCCGCCGCAGAAAAAGCCGCGCTCTATGCGCAAACCGGCGCAATCGCCGTCGACATGGAATCGCACATCGCAGCCCGAGTGGCCGCGCGGCACAACCTGCCCTTCGCGATCCTGCGCACCATTTCCGATAGCGCCGACCACGCGCTCCCACCGGCGGCGCTCGTCGGCATGAACCCCGACGGGAGTGTCGCGCTCGGCGCCATCCTCAAGTCGCTGGCGAAAAACCCCGCGCAGCTCCCCGCGCTCCTCCGCACCGGCCGCGATGCCGGTGCGGCGTTCCGCGCTTTAGGCCGCGCGCTGGGTGCGCTTGAAGCCGTCGGGATCGGCCGCCTTGATCTTCGCGAGCTCGGCCTCGACATGCGTTGAGTGGACGTCCTCGGCCTTGCGCGCATGGCTGAGGTCGATGTCGGGCGCCATCGGGCCCTCGGTGCGGATGCCCTTGCGGCCGACGGTGAACATTTTCAGTGGGTTGCGCACGGCATCCGCCGCGGCGGTGCCCTCGAAGCCGCAATGCACCATGCAGTTAGAGCACTTTTCATACTTGCCGACGCCGTACTGATCCCAGTCGGTGCCTTCCATCAGCTCGGCGAACGTCGGCACATAGCCCTCGCCGACGAGGTAGCACGGCTTCTGCCACCCGAAGACGGTGCGCAGCGGCATCGACCACGGCGTGCATTCATAGGTCTGGTTGCCCGCGAGGAAATCGAGGAACAGCGGCGAGTTGGTGAAGCTCCACGCGCGTGCGCCATCGCCGCGCGAGAAGACGTCGCGGAAGAAGTTCTTGGTGCGCTCGCGCGTCAGGAAATGCTCCTGGTCGGCGGCGCGCTCGTACGAATAGCCCGGCGAGATCGTGATCTCGACGCCCAGCTCTTCCATGATGTCGAAGAACCCGGCGAGCCGCTCGGCGGAAGCGCCCTCGAACACGGTGCAATTGACCTGGACGCGGAAGCCCTTCGACTTGGCGAGCTTGATCGCGTCGATCGCGATCTCGTAGGTGCCGTCCTGGTCGACGGCGTGATCGTGCATGCCCTTGTCGCCATCGAGATGGATCGACCAGGTGAAGTACGGCGACGGCTTGTAGTCGTCGATCTTCTTCTTGAGCAGCAGCGCGTTGGTGCAGAAGATCACGAACTTCTTCTTCGCGATATAGCCCTCGACGATGCGCGGCATGTCGCGATGGAGCAAAGGCTCGCCACCGGCGATCGAGACGGCGGGCGCGCCGCAATCGTCGATCGCTTCCATACACTGCTCGTACGACAGGCGCTGGTTGAGGATCGCGTCGGGATAATCGATCTTGCCGCAGCCGGGGCAGGCGAGGTTGCAGCGCAGCAGCGGCTCGAGCATCAGCACGAGCGGATATTTGCCGCCCTTGATCTGGTTCTTGAGCGTGTAGGCGCCGATGCGCATCAGCGGAGCGAGGGGAAGCGTCATGGCTGTTCCTATGCGCCGACGGCGGCGCGTTTGGTAGGGGCGGGGTCGCGCAGTTCGCGCGGCAGGCCGAATTCGAGCGATTCGACCACGCCCGAAAGTTGCGTCACTTCGACCGGGCCGAGCTTGCGCAACGCCGCGATCACGCTCTCGACGAGTTCGTCGGGGGCCGAGGCGCCCGCGGTCAGGCCGACGCGCTCGACACCTTCGAACCAGGCGGGATCGATCGCACTGCCATCGGCGACGAGATAGCTCGGCAGGCCTTCGTCGGCGCCGAGATCGCGCAGGCGGCTCGAGTTCGAGCTGTTTTCCGAGCCGACGACGAGGATCAGGTCGGCGACCTTGCACAGATCGCGCACCGCACTCTGGCGGTTCTGCGTCGCGTAGCAGATCTCCGACACGTCGGGGCCGATGAGGTTGGTGAAGCGCTCGCCGAGCGAGGCGATGACGTTCTTGGTGTCGTCGACGCTGAGTGTGGTCTGCGTGATATAGGCCATCGGCGTATCGGTCGGCAGGTCGAGCGCAGCGACATCGGCCTCGGTCGAGACGAGATGCACCGGCGCATCGACCTGACCGCGCGTGCCGACGACTTCGGCATGGCCTTCATGGCCGATCATCACCAGCGTGCGGCCGTCCTTGGCGTAGCGGCGGCCCTGGAGATGGACCTTGGTGACGAGCGGGCAGGTCGCATCGAACACCGGCAGCTTGCGCGCCTTGGCTTCGTCCTCGACCGAGCGTGCGACGCCGTGCGCCGAGAAGACCGTCATCGCGCCCTCGGGCACGTCGGACAGTTCCTCGACGAACACCGCGCCCTTGGCGCGCAGCGTATCGACGACGTGGCGATTATGCACGATCTCGTGGCGGACATACACGGGCGCGCCATAGCGATCGATCGCCCGCTCGACGATTTCGATAGCCCGTACGACCCCAGCGCAAAAACCGCGTGGGTTGGCGAGAATGACCTGCAAACACCGTTCCTTCCGTCCGCTCGAATGCCGAACCGGGCACGAACGCCCTACAGCATTCGCGCGAATTCGTCATCTATGCCTCCCAGATAGATATCTTAGCCGCGTTGCAACATGAGGGGAACGGAAAAAAGCCGTCGATGCGGGGCGTTGGTCCGACGAGTGCGGTGCAACCGGTGCGCGACGCGCGCGTTCATCGCCGCTACAGCCGTTTGTGCTAGCGGCACGACGGTGGTACCGGCGCTGCCCGAGCGGGCCTTCCGGAATGTCCCCATAGGAGCTTTCGATGACGACTTTCCTGCGCATGATCGTGCCTGCTGCGGTGCTGGCGATCGCCGCACCGCTTTCCGCCCAGGCCGGTGATCCGGCACGCGCCCCGGTGCAAACGCTCGACGACGGGCTGCTCGCGATCATGAAGGGTGGCAAGGCGCTCGGCGCGGCCGGGCGCGCCGCGCGGATCGCCCCGGTGGTCGATCAGACTTTCGACGTGCCGCTGATCACGCGGCTGTCGGTCGGCGCCGACTGGCTCAAGGTCGCGCCCGCCGACCAGACCGCGCTCGTTGCGGCGATGCGGCGGCTGACGGTCGCGCAATATGCGGCGAACTTCGACAGCTATGGCGGCGAGAGCTTCACGATCAATCCTAATGTCGAGATGCGCGGCGGCGACAAGGTCGTGCGCACCACGCTCGCCGCGCCGAAGGGCGATGCGGTCCCGATCGACTATCGGATGCGCCAGAGCGGCGGCAGCTGGCGGATCGTCGATGTCTATTACAAGAACGGCATCAGCCAGCTCGCCACGCGCCGCGCCGATTTCGCGAGCATCTTCGCCAAGGGCGGTGCGAAGGCGCTGATCAGCCATCTCAACGCGCTTTCGGCCAAGGGCGGGCGCTGACCTTGCGGCTGGGGGGCTCGAGCAGCGCGATCGTGATCGCGCTTGCGCTGTTCGCTGCGCCCGCGGCGACGGCGCAGGGCGTTGCGGCGCCGGTATCGGTGGCGCTTGCAACCGCCGCGTCTGCAGCGGCGCCCACCGCGGCGCCCGAGGCGCGCCCGCGGCATCACCGGACCAAGGGCGATCCGCTCGAGGGCTTCAACCGGACGATGTTCTCGATCCACCAGTTCCTCGACCGGATCGCGTTCCGGCCGATCGCGATGGTGTACAAGGCGGTGGTCCCCAAGCCGCTGCGCACCGGCATCCGCCACGTCTTCTCGAACGTCGGCGAGCCGCTGGTGTTCGCCAACGACGTGCTGCAGCTGAAGCCGAAGCGCGCGATCAAGACGGTCGGACGGTTCCTGGTCAATTCGACGATCGGCATTGGCGGCGTGCTCGATGTCGCGAAGACGTCCGAGTTCAACCTGCCGCATCACGACAATAATTTCGGCACGACGCTCGGGCATTACGGCATCGGGCCGGGGCCCTACATCTTCCTGCCGCTGGTCGGGCCGAGCGATTTCCGCGATTTCGGTGCGGGTGTGGCGCAGGGGCAGACCTATGCCTTCACGATCGGCACGCCGTTCGACCGCGCCGAATATCGCGTGTCCGAGGCGGTGCTGACCGGGCTCGACATGCGCGTCGAGGCCGATGGTGCGCTGAAGGCGCTGCTCGCCAGTGCGATCGATCCGTATGCCACGCTGCGCTCGGCCTATCTGCAGGACCGCGCGGTGAGCATCGCCGAGACGCACGGCGCCAAGGCGGCCGCGGCGAGTGCGCTCGACGATCCGTTGACCGATCCGGCGGCGGATCCGCTGACGGATCCGGCGGCTGGGGCTCCGCCTGCGGGCGCAACCCCGGCTGCGAAGCCTGCGGTGGATGATTTTCCGGCCGATCCGGCGGCGCCGGCGGCTAGCCCTGCGCCGCGGTCTGCCGATAAGCCGGCGGTGGACGATTTTCCGGCTGATCGTGCAGCGCCTGTGAGCCAGACGCCGTCGGTTCCCGCCGCTCCGGCGAAGGCCGCCACCCAGTAGTAGCGCCGCCGCGTTTCGTGCGCGCCGCCAGCCCCACAGAACCCCCCTCCCGCTTGCGGGAGGGGTTAGGGGAGGGACGTGCCGCAGGCGCGGCGCAGGGGATCCAGGTCGCTCCCTCCCCCAGCCCCTCCCGCAAGCGGGAGGGGAGCTTTGGGTCGCGCCCTTTCTCGCGAGACCTCAGGCGCGCCGCCGCGCTTCTTGCGCGCCGCCAGCTCCAAACAATCCCCCTCCCGCTTGCGGGAGGGGTTAGGGGAGGGGCGTGCCGCGGACGGAGCGCAGGGGATCCAGGTCGTTCCCTCCCCCAGCCCCTCCCGCAGGCGGGAGGGGAGCAAGAGGGCTAAGCCTTCTTCGCCCGCGGCGGGCCGAGCAGCGCGGGCTCGAAGATCAGCGCACACACCAGCGTCCACGCCAGCGAAATCATCAGGATCTTGCCCATGCTCGCGGTCCCCGGATGGTGCGACAACCACAGGCTCCCGAACGCGCTGCCGGTGGCAAGCGCGCTGAACAGCACCGCGCGCGCGAGGCTCGATTGCAGCAGATCGGTCGCACCGCCGCGCCACGCCATCACGAAATAGATGTGGAACGCGACCCCCACGCCGAACAGCAACGGGAAGGCGATGATGTTGGCGAAGTTGATCGGCTGCCCGATCAGCACACAGCTCCCCAGCGTCAGGAAGCCCGACAGCACGACCGGCGCGAGCGTGAAGGCGACTTCCTTCACATCGCGCAGCACTACGAACAGCAGGCCGCTGACGAGCACCAGCGCCAGAATCCCCGCCTCGACGAACGCCCAGGCAACGGTGCCCGCGGCTTCCTGCGTTGCGACCGGCAGGCCGCTCGCGGTCGGCGCTACGGCGCGCACCGCCTTGGTGAAGCGGCGCAACACGGCATTGTCGTTGCTATTGCCCTTGGGGAAAACCTGGACGAGCGCGCGGCCGTCCTTCGACACCCAATCGCCCGCGATTTCGGGCGGCAGCGTCGCGCGCGTCACGGGTTCGGCCTGGAGCATCGCGCGGATCTGGTCGAGCATCGTGCCGAGCGGGGTGACGAGCAGCGCGGTCGCCTTGGTCCGCTCAGTCGGCGCGGCGCGTGCCAGGCGATCGAACGCCGTGGCGAGCCGGCGTGCATCGGCGGCGGCGGCGCCGGGATGCGCGGTCGCGCTCGCGCGCAATTCGCCCGCGGTCTTCATCAACGCGCCGATCGCGTCGGCATCGCTCGGCGGCGGCATCACATCGAAGGGGTTCACCGTGGTATCGAGCAGCAAGGCGGCATCCTGCACCACCGCCAGCTTGGCCGCCTGGTCCTCGGGGACGAACCCATCGACCGACACCGCCTCGGCGACCTCGGGCAAGGCACTGAGTTTTGCCGCGAGCACCTTCGCCGCATCGGCATTGGGCGCGAGCACGTTGATCGTGTTGGGGGTACGCAGCGGATCGCGCATCAGATCGGTCAGCGCAACCATCGCCGGGCCGTCCTTGGCGCGCAGATGGAGGGGGTTAAAGTCGAACTGTACGAACGGCAGCAGCGCGATGCTTCCCGCCATCGACGCGGCGAACGCCCACAGCACGGTCTTGCGATGCGTGTGCAGCCAGCGGTCGAGCGGGGCGGCCTCGCTGAAGCCGACCTCGCGGCGCGGCGTGCCGGGCTTGAGCAGCATCAGCATCGCGGGCAGCAGCGTGACGCTCGCCACCAGCGCGACGACCATCCCGAGCCCGGCGATGATGCCGAGCTCGGCAATGCCGATATAGTCGGTCGGCAGGAACGCGCCGAAGCCGAGGAACACCGCCCCCGCGGCAAGCGCGAGCGGTGCGCCGAGCGCGGTCGCAGCGCGCTGGAGCGCGGCGCCGGTGTCGGCGCCCTCGAGCCGCTCGGCATTGAAGCGCACCGAGATCTGGATGCCGAAATCGACTCCGAGCCCGACGAACAACGGAATGAACGCGACCGAGATCAGGTTGAGCGCGCCGACCGCAAACAGCCCGAGCGCGGTCGTCAGCACGAGCCCAGCGACGATCGTCACGACGATCCCCGCGACGATCTTCACCGAGCGCGTCGCGAACCACAAGGTGAGCAGCATCGCGGCGGCCATCACCAGCCCGACGAACCCGATATTCTCCTCGAGCGTCGCGAACTCCTCGTCGGCGAGCGGGACTTCGCCGGTGGTGCGCACGGTCACGCCATGCGCGGGATCGAGCCCGAGCTTGGCCGCCTGCGCGACGATCGCGGCGACGGCGTCTTCGCCTGGCTGGAGCGCGCCGTAATCGAGCTTGGGCTGCGCGAGGATCAGCCGGCGGCGCGGCGGCGTGGCGCCCGAACCCGGCTCGGTGAACAGCTCCTGCCACGAGAAATAGGCGGGCTTGCCGGCCGCCGAGGCATCGAGCGCCGCCGCCATCGTCCGCATCGGCCGCGCGATCCGCGAGAGCGGTACGTCGCCGCGATCGACCCCGCTGAGCATCGTCGAGAAAGCGCCGGCAATCCCGCGCAGCGACGGATCGCTCGCGAGCGGCCCGAGCAGCGGCTGTGCACCGATCAGCGCCTTGGTCGATGCCTGAACCTCGGAGGTCGAGCCGAACAACAGCCCCTCACGGTCGAAATAGGCGCCGCCATCGGGTCGCTGCACGCGGCGGAAATGCGTCGTGTCCGTGGCGAGCGCGGCGGAGAGCTTGGCGGTGGCGGCTTCGGCGAGTTCGGGGGTCTTGCCGTCGACGATCACCAGCAGCACGTCGGACAGTTGCGGGAATGCGGTCTCGACCGCTTTCTCGTTCTGCCGCCACGCGATCTTCGGCGAGATCAGCGCTGCGGTATCGGTGGTCATCGCGAAATGCCCCACGGCATAGACCGCCGCGCCCGCGACGAGCGCAAGGCACAGGCCGAGCACCGCGAACGGACGCCGCACGCCGAGCGCGACAAGCTGCTGGAGCAAGCGCGCGATCACTTGGCGGTCGCGTCCGGGCCCATGAAATAGCGCAGCTTCAGCCGGATCGTCCGATCCTGCCCGTCATAGTCGAACACGACTTCCTCCCATTTCGGCGCAGCGAGCTTGATCTTGGCATCGTTGGAGAAACCTACCCCCTCCTTCGGTACGCCGAATAAGGCGCGGTCGAGCTTGTTGTTGCCATTCTGGTCGTAATACACCTCTGCGGCGTAGCGCCCCGGCTTCAGCCCGCTCACCGTCACGACGGTCTCGCCGAGATGCGCGGCCGCATCGCCCGAGATCGGGCAATCCTTGAGATACTGCGCTTGCGTGCAGAGATCGACATGGACCCGTCCGGTATGAGCGCGGACGTTGTCGACCGCGATGTGGAGCTGCCCGCTCGACCCCTGGCCAGCGGTCAGCGCGAACAACGGCAGCGTGGCGATCAGCAGCTTTGCGGAGCGCGGAAGCGAGGAGATAGGATGCATGGCGGCCCTTTAGACCAGATTGAGGCCGGAATGAAACCGGCGGACGCGGCCGTCTGGCGGATGCGCGCTGAACCCCGGCTTAAGCCGCGCCGCACCGCACCATGGTGCGCGCCCAGCGGCGATTGGGGCGCGCGCGCAGCGGCGATTGGCGATTGCGCGGCGGTCGGGTTGCTCTACTCTTACGGGCAGCGCACCGGTGCGGCCCAGGGGATTTCACGTGAGCGAAGGGACATCGCAGGTGGCAACCGCCACCGACCGCTTTGCCGCCGCCCATGCCGCGCTCAAGGCCGATCCGGCGGTCCAGTTCACGCTCCAGCGCGCCCCGCCGCCGCCCCAGCCGCCCGAATGGCTGGTGCAGCTCGGCAAATGGCTGGACAAGCTGTTCGAGCCCGTTGGGCGCGCGCTGCAGTGGATCGCGGGCCGCATGCCGCATTGGCCGTATGCGCGGATCCTGTTGTGGGGCGTGCTGGCACTGCTCGCGATCGCCATCCTTTGGGCGGTGTATCACCGCGTGCGGCACGGCGAATGGCGCTGGCCGCGTTTCGTGCGGCGGCGTCCGACGGTGTCGCAGCCGATCGACGAGGCGTGGGCGCCCGATGCCGCGCCGGTGCAGGAATGGCTGCGCGAGGCCGATCTGCTCGCAGCGGAGGGGCGCTATGCCGAGGCGGTGCACCATTTGCTGCGCCGCTCGATCGACGATATCGCGCGCCGCCGCCCGCAGCTCGTCCGTCCGGCGCTGACCAGTCGCGAGCTCAGCGCATCGAGCGCGCTCCCGCTTTCGGCGCGCGACCTGTTCGCGGGGATCGCGCGGCTGGTCGAGCGCAGCCTGTTCGGCGGGCGCCCGGTCGATGCGTCGGACTGGACGCAGGCCCGCGCCGCCTATCGCGACTTCGCGCTGCCGGGGGCATGGCGCGGATGAGCGACGTTACGGTCAGCGGAGCAAGCGGGACGGGCGCGTTCAGCGTGCGGACCGTCGCGATCTTGCTCGCGGTGGGCATCCTCGCGTTCATCGGGATGCTCGTGCTCGGCGCCTATGCGCCCGACCTGCGCTCGGGGCGCGACGGGCGTGCGCATGCGCTGTCGAACGCCGCGATCGGCTATAGCGGGATCGTGCGGCTTGCCGAGGCGACCGGGCGCAACCCGCAGATCGTCCGCAATCCGCGGCAGCTGGCGGGGGAGGATCTCGTCGTGCTGACGCCCGAATCGGGCGCGACCGACATGACCAAGGCGCTTGCCGCGCGCGGCCCTAAGCCGACGCTCGTCATCCTGCCGAAATGGCGCACCTCGGTCGATCCGACGCATCCCGGCTGGGCGCGCTTCGTCGCCTTCCGCGACGTGGATGACGCCCAGCGCGTCTTAGCGCCGCAATACAAGCTCAAGGTCACGCGCTACGCGAGCGGCGGGCGCCCGCTGCAGGCGCTGTCGTGGATGCCCGGGACGATCGCCTTTGCTGCGCCGCGCCCGGTGCAGACGATCGTCGACGCGGGCGCCGAGGCAGGCGCGGGCGTCGATTTGCGCCCGATCCTGACCGACGCCGATGGGCATGTCGTGCTCGGCCAGATCGGTAGCGGGCCGCTCTACGTGCTCGCCGATCCCGATCTGCTGTCGAACATTGGCATGCGCGACGCAGCGCAGGCGCGCGCGGCGCTCGACCTGCTCGATTGGCTGAATGCGACGGGTGCGAAGACGATCACCTTCGACGTGACGCTCAACGGCTTCGGCGCCACACCAAGCCCGCTCAAGCTGCTGTTCGATCCGCCGTTCCTCGCGATGACGCTGACGCTGGCGGCGGCGGTGCTGCTCGCCGCGATCCAGGCGGCCGCGCGCTTCGGCCCGGCGCGGCGGCGCGCGCGCGCGATCGCATTCGGCAAGACCGCGTTGATCGACAATGCCGCCGCGCTCGTCCGCAAGGCCGGGCGGCAGGGACGGCTCGGCCCGCGCTATGTCGATCTGGTGCGCGAGCGCGCCGGCGGCGTGTTCGGCGTGCCGGCGCGGCTGCAGGGCGAGGCGATCGACGGCTATCTCGATGGCCTGCGCGGGCGGTCGCGTTTCAGCGCGCTGGCAGCAGAGGCACAGGCGGCGCGCGATCCGCGCGCGATGCTCGCGGCGGCGCAAGCGCTGCATCATTGGTTATGGGAGAAGACGCGGTGACATTCGAAACGGTCGAAGACGTGGCGGCGCTCGGCGTGGCGATCCGCGACGAAATCGGCAAGGCGGTGGTCGGGCAGGAACAGACCGTCGAGATCCTGCTCGTCGCGCTGTTCGCAGGCGGGCACGTGCTGCTCGAAGGGCCGCCGGGGACCGCCAAGACGCTCCTCGCGCGCAGTTTCGCGCGGGTGACGGGGCTCGATTACGGGCGGATCCAGTTCACGCCGGATCTGATGCCGGGGGACATCATCGGTGCGAACCTGTTCAACTTCCAAACGAGCAGATTCACGCTGACGCGCGGGCCGATCTTCACCGATCTGCTGCTGGCGGACGAGATCAACCGCACCCCGCCTAAGACGCAGGCGGCATTGCTCGAGGCGATGCAGGAGCGCACCGTGACGATCGACGGGCAGAGCCTGTCGCTCGGCGAGCGTTTCATGGTTGTCGCGACGCAGAACCCGATCGAGCAGCAGGGCGTGTACCCGCTGCCCGAGGCACAGCTCGATCGCTTCCTGTTCAAGCAGACGGTCGATTATCCGAGTGCCGCCGAGGAACGCCGGATCATCGCCGCGCACGGCAGCGCCGCGCACGCGATGGAGCCCGCGGAATGGGGTGTCGCGCGCGTCGCCGATGCGGGGATCATCGGCGCGGCGATCGCCACGGTCGGGCAAGTGCGGCTCGCCGACGAGGTGATCGATTACATCACCGCGCTGATCAGGGGCACGCGCGACGTCGCCGATCTCGAGAGCGGCGCGTCGCCGCGCGCGGGCGCGATGCTGGCGGGTGCGGCGCGCGCGCGCGCGGCACTCGACGGGCGCGATTTCGTGATCCCCGACGATGTGAAGGCGCTCGCGCCGGCGTTGCTGCGGCACCGGCTGATCCTGTCGCCCGCCGCCGAGATCGACGGACGCGCGATCGAGGATGTCGTGACGCACATCATCGAGACGATCGAAGCGCCGCGGTGATCTTGCGCGTCGTGCCTGTCCTCCGTCACCCCCGCGAAAGCGGGGGTCCCGCTTCTCCTTCGGCGGCGGGAAGAAGCGGGATCCCCGCGTTCGCGGCGATGACGGGGGCGGGGCTGGTGCGCGTACAGCGGACGACCGCGCCGTGATCTACCCCACACGCACCGCGGTCCTTGCCGCAGCTGCCGGCGCGCCGGTGGCGTTGTTGATCGCCGTCGCGCTCCCCGGTCGCTGGTATGTCGGGCTCGCCTGGCCGATCGCGGTGCTGCTGCTCACCGCGTTCGACGCCTGGAGCGGGCGCCGCACGGCGACCGCCAGCCTCGCGCTGCCGACGACCGCGCCGGTCGGCGCCACAATCGACGCGACGATCCGCGTTGCGATTGCGGGCGGGCGGCCACCGCGCAGCGCGGAGGTCGCGCTCGATGGCGGTTCGTTGCTGGCGCTCGAGAATGACGGGCGGCTCTGGCTCACGCTGCACGACGGCCGCGGCGAAGCGCTGCTGCCGATTACTACGCTGCGGCGCGGCACCGCGCGGATCGACCGACTGTGGTTGCGGTGGCGCGGGTCCTTCGGCCTCGCGTGGCAGCAGCGGATCCTCCCTGCCGACGTGACGCTCCCAATCCTCCCCGACATTCGCGCGCTGCACGACCGCGGCGCGCAGATCTTCCAGCGTCACGCACTGTCGGGCCTGCTCGCGCAGATCGACCGCGGCGACGGCACCGATTTCGACGCTTTGGTCGAGTTCCGCTCGGGGATGGACCGCCGCGCGATCGACTGGAAGCAGTCGGCGCGGCAGACCAAGCTCCACGCCAAGGAATATCGCAGCGAGCGCAACAACCAGATCGTCTTCGCGATCGATTCCGGGCGGCAGATGTCCGAGCCCGTCGCGGGCCTGCCGCGTGTCGATCGCGCGGTGTCGGCGATGCTGCTGACCGCGTGGATCGCGCTCAAGCTCGGCGACCGCGTGTCGCTCCACGCGTTCGATTCGCGCCCGCGCATCGCGAGCGGGCTGGTGTCGGGGATGCCCGCCTTCGCCAATCTCCAGCGGCTCGCGGCCGCAATCGATTATAGCGGCGAGGAAACCAATTACAGCTTCGCGCTGACCACGCTCGCCGCGCGGCTGACGCGGCGCTCGATGATCGTCTTGTTCACCGAATTCACCGATCTGACCTCGGCCGATTTTCTGGTCCGTGCGGCAGCCCGGCTGCTCAAGGGGCATTTGCTGCTCGTCGTCGTGCTGCGCGACGAAGAGGTCGAGCGCCTCGTCGATGCGGCCCCGGCGAACGCCGACGACGTGACGCGCGCGGTGACCGCCGCCGCGTTGCTGCGCGATCGCAAGCTCGTGCTCACCCGGCTGCAGCATCTCGGCGTGCATGTGATCGAAAGTGCGCATGACCGCGTCGGCGAGGAGCTCGTCGCGGGTTATGTCGCGCTGAAACGCAGGAACCTGCTCTGATGGCTACCGCTCTCCTCGCCGGGCAACCCGCCTTGGTCAACGCCAGCCGCTTCCGTGCTGCGCACGACGCCGACTGGCAGCGGCTCGAAACGCTGGTGACGCGGATCGAGAAGCGCTCGATTCGGGTGCTGAGCGATGACGATCTGCTCGCGCTTCCCGTGCTGTACCGCACAGCCTTGTCGTCGCTGTCGATCGCGCGCGAGACCTCGCTCGACCGCGCGCTGGTGACGTATCTCGAACAGCTGTGCACGCGCGCCTATTTTCAGCTGTACGGCGTGCCGACCTCGGCGGTTCGGCAATTGGGCGTTTTCTTCACGCAGACATGGCCCGCCGCGGTCCGCGCGCTGTGGCGCGAGACGCTCGTCTCGTTGCTGCTGACGGTGGCGGGCGCTGTCGTCGGCTATCTGCTGGTACGCAGCGACCCCGGCTGGTTCTTCGGGCTGGTCGGGCAGGGCATGGCGGGCGGGCGCGATCCGTCGGCCTCGGTCGAGACGCTGCGGGGCACGCTCTACGGCAAGCATGACGACATGCTGACGATCTTCGCCGCCTATCTGTTCACGCACAACGCGCAGATCGCGATCTTCTCGTTCGCGCTGGGTTTCGCCTTTGCGGTGCCGACCGCGCTGCTGATCGCGTATAACGGGTTGATGCTCGGCGCTTTCCTCGCGGTGTTCGTGCCCAAGGGGCTGGGGTTCGGCTTTGCCGGCTGGATCGCGATCCACGGCACGACCGAATTGTTCGCGATCATCTTGTCGGGCGCGGCGGGGTTCCGCATCGGCACCGCGATCGCCTTTCCCGGGCGCGCGACGCGAGGCGACTCGGCGGTGCAGGCGGGCAAGACCGGCGCGACCGTGATGGGCGGCGCGGTCGTCATGTTGCTCGTCGCCGGGCTGCTCGAAGGGATCGGGCGGCAGACAGTGACGAACGATCTGGCGCGCTATGCGATCGGGCTCGTCATGCTCGTCGGCTGGCTGCTCTATTTCTACCTGCCGAGGAGTCGCCGCGATGGCATGGCTGCGGCGTAACGCGCGCAAGGCGCCGCTGTCGCTGCGGCGCAGCTTCGTCACGCCCGAGGGCGTCGATCTGCGGATCGAGCTCGGCAGCGCGGGCGAGCGGGCCGCGGCGTTCGTCATCGACGTTCTGGCGATCCTCGTCGTGCTGATCGGCGCGACGATCGCGATCGCCTATCTCGCCTGGTCGAGCCGTCAGAGCGCGTTTGCGGTGCTGTGGCTGCTCGGCTTCTTCGTGCTGCGCAACGGCTGGTTCGCTTTGTTCGAGCTGAGCGGTAGCGGGGCGACGCCGGGCAAGCGGCTGGTCGGCCTGCGCGTCGTCGCGCGCGACGGGGCGCGGCTGACCGGCGGCGCGGTGATCGCGCGCAATGCGATGCGCGAGATCGAGCTGTTTCTGCCGCTGAGCTTTCTCGGCAGCCAGGCGGCGCATGGCTGGGCCGATGGGGCGATGACGCTGTTCGCTTTGGGCTGGAGCGGCATCTTCCTGTTCTTTCCGCTGTTCAACCGCGACCGGCTGCGCGTCGGGGATCTGCTTGCGGGGACGTGGGTGGTGCACACGGTGCGCGGGAAGCTTGGTTCCGATCTCGTCGTCCCGGTCGAGCGCGACCGGCGCGTGTTCAGCGAGGCGGCGCTCGGGCTGTACGGCGTGTACGAGCTGCAGATGCTCGAGGAGGTGTTGCGCAGCGGGACCGACGAGGCGATCGTCACCGTCGCCGCGACGATCCGGCGCAAGGCGGGGCTGCCCGACGACCGCGACGATCGCGGCTTCCTGACCGATTATTATGCGGCGCTGTGCGGGCGATTGGAGCGCGGGCTGCTCGTCGGACGGCGTCGGGCGGACAAGTTCGCGTGATCCCAGACGCGTCGTCACCCCGGCCTCGTGCCGGGGTCCACCGTGCCGCGCACCCTTCCGCGGCAGTACGCGCGTCCCGGTGGACCCCGGAACAAGTCCGGGGTGACGACGGGGGGTGGTGTTTGTTCACCGCCAATCTAGGCCCGCCGCATGCCCCGTAACCGCTATTATTCCGGCCCGCCGAGCGACCATTTCGACGGCGTGCGCTTCTTCAACCCCGGACAGCCACCAAGCGATGCCGGGCTCGGCGCGGTGCTGCGCTGGAAGCTCGCGAACGGCGCGGCGCGCTGGCCGGCGTCGGTGCCGGTGGTCCCGGCCAAGCCAGTAGAGAGACACGCGGGCTTGCGCGTCACGATGGTCGGCCACGCATCGCTGCTGATCCAGGCGGCGGGGGTCAACATCCTGACCGATCCGGTGTGGTCGGAGCGCGCGAGTCCCTTCTCCTTCCTCGGCCCCAAGCGCGTCACCGCGCCGGGGATCGCGTTCGACGATCTGCCGCCGATCCACGTCGTGCTGCTCAGCCATTGCCATTACGACCATCTCGACATCGCCACGCTGCGCCGCCTCCACGCCGCGCACGCGCCGCTGATGGCGATGCCGCTCGGCAATGACGCGATCGTCCGCGCGGCGATCCCCGAGGCGCGCTGCGTAGTGGGCGACTGGTGGGACAGCCTTGCGCTTGCCGACGGCTTCGCGACCACGCTGACCCCCGCGCGGCACTGGGCGAATCGCTGGCCGACCGACGTGCGCATGGCGCTCTGGGCCGGGCACTACCTGACGACCCCGGTGGGGACGGTGTGGTTCGTCGGAGACACGGGCTATGGCGACGGCGCGATCTTCCGCAGCGTCCGCGACCGGCTCGGCGCGCCCGACGTCGCGCTGATCCCGATCGGCGCGTACGAGCCGCGCTGGTTCATGGCCGAGCAGCATGTCGATCCGGCGGAAGCGGTGCGGATCTTCCAGAATGTCGAAGCGGGCCAGGCGCTCGGCATCCATTGGGGAACGTTCCAGCTGACCGACGAAGCGCGCGATGCGCCGCGGCTGGCGCTGGGCGCAGAGCTTTCGGCGGCGGGGATCGCGCCATCGCGCTTCGTCGCGGCGGAACCGGGCGGCGTGTACGACATGGATCGACGGGGGAGCGGCTCGACCGCCTGAAGCATTGGCGCGCCCGGAGGGAGTCGAACCCCCGACCGAGGAGGTAGAAGCTCCTTGCTCTATCCAACTGAGCTACGGGCGCGCGCTGGCTTCGCCATTAGCGCGGATTGCGCGCGCGCGAAACCGGCTTCATAGCTTGGTTCGATCAGGGGACGAAACGACATGGCCGGTTTGAAGACGATCACCGCCGCCGAAACGCGCGGCCGCGAATTCCGCTATTTCGATTTCGTGATGGTCGCCTTCGTCGTCATCCTGTTGCTGTCGAACGTCGTCGGCGCGGGGAAACGCTCGGTGATCGACTTGCCGTGGATCGGGCCGTGGCCGTTCGGCGCGGGGATCCTGTTCTTCCCGGTCAGCTATGTGATCGGCGACATCCTGACCGAGGTGTACGGCTATGCCCGCGCGCGGCGCTGCGTGTGGGCGGGGTTCGGCGCGCTGATCTTCATGGCGGTGATGGAGCAGATCGTCGTCGCGCTGCCACCGGCGGCGGCATGGAATGGGCAGGCGGCGTACGAATATGTCTTCGGTCGCTCGATCTTCGTCGATCCTGCAGCGGCGACGGGCCTGCGCATCATCCTCGCCTCGGTAACCGCCTTCTGGGTCGGCGAGTTCGCCAACAGCTTCGTGCTCGCCAAGCTCAAGATCCTGACCGAGGGGCGGATGTTGTGGACGCGGACGATCGGGTCGACCGTCGTGGCGCAGGGGTTCGACAGTTTGATCTTCTACCCGCTCGCTTTTTACGGCGCGCCCGATTGGCCGGTCGAGGCGATGCTCGCGGTGATGGTCAGCCAGTTCGTGCTCAAGGTGTCGTGGGAGGTGATCCTCACGCCGTTCACCTATCTCGTCGTCGGCTTCCTGAAGCGTGGGGAGGGGGTCGACGTATACGACCGCGGGACCGACTTCTCGCCGTTCCGGGCGCGGGTGTAGCTGGGCTTTCGTTCGCCGCGGGAACTACCGTCACCCCGGCCTTGTGCCGGGGCCCACCGTGCCGCGTTCGCAACGGGCGTAGCACGCGCATCCCGGTGGACCCCGGGACAAGCCCGGGGTGACGACGGGTTCAGGCCCCGACGGTCTCGAACAGTCCTTCGAACATCCGCCGGCCGTCATTGCCGCCATGCGCGGCGGTCTCGATGCGGCGCTCGGGGTGCGGCATCAGGCCGAGCACATTGCCAGCCGCACTAAGCACGCCAGCAATGCCGCGTGCCGATCCGTTGACCGTGCCGGCATAGCGGAACGCAACGCGGCCCTCGCCCTCGAGCCGGTCGAGCGTTTCCTCGTCGGCCGAGTAATTGCCGTCGTGATGCGCGACCGGATAGACGATCTGCTCGCCGGCATTGTAGCGGCTGGTGAAGACGCTCTGGCTGTTCTCGACCGTCAGCGCGACTTCGCGGCAGACGAAGTCGAGCCCGGCATTGCGCATCAGCGCGCCCGGCAGCAGCCCCGCCTCGGTCAGGATCTGGAAGCCGTTGCAGATGCCGAGCACCGGAACCCCACGCCCCGCCGCGTCGCTCACCGCGCGCATGATCGGCGAGCGTGCGCCGATCGCGCCCGAGCGGAGATAGTCGCCATAGGAAAAGCCGCCGGGCACGGCGACGAGGCCGATGCCGTCGGGCAGCTCGGTTTCGGCGTGCCACACCATCGTCGGCTTGGTGCCACCGACACGCTCGAGCGCGGTCGCGATGTCGCGATCGCAGTTCGAGCCGGGGAAGACGAGGACCGCGGTCTTCATACGCGCTCGACCCGATAATTCTCGATGACGGTGTTGGCGAGCAGCTCGCGGCACATCGCATCGACGCGTTCGTCGGTGGTGTCGTCGGCGACGTCGAGTTCGATCAGCTTGCCCGCGCGGACGTCGTTGACGCCGGCGAAACCAAGGGTGCCGAGCGCCTTGTGGATCGCGCGGCCCTGCGGATCGAGCACGCCGGGCTTCAGCGTGACGAAAATGCGGAGCTTCATGGGGCTTGTCCTGGCTACGATCGGTGAGCGCGCAAGCCTATGGCGACCCGCGGCCCGTGTCGCAAGCTTTCAAGCGCGCCGCTCACTCCGGCTTGGGCACGGCCGGCGCGCCGCTGAACCAGTGCGGCAGGCTGATCGTCGTCGCGATGCCGTAGCGGGCGAGCGCGGGCTTGGGCCACGGGCCGGTCAGATAGAGCGGCGCGAACCCGCCATCATCCTTTCCTGCGAGCAAGGCGCGGACATGCGCGTCGCCGAGCCAGCGTTCGTCGCCGGTGAAGGGGCGGCGCAGCGCGACGGCATGGACTCGGCCCGCGACGAGAATCTGGTGATAGTCGAACGAATTGCGCAGCTCGCCGGTCGTATCGGCCATCCAGGCGGTGGCGAAATAGGTCGGTGTCCACTCGGCGCCATTGGGGGCGGGGAAGATTACCATGCGCGCAGGGGCACTCGGGCCGACTCGGATTGGCTCGAGCCGGATCGTCAGCGCGAGCAGCACAGGCGCGAGCGCGACCAGCAAGACCGGGCGGCGGCGCACGTCGAGCACGAAGCGCAGCGCGAACAGGCCGAACAGTGGCAACACCCATTTGAAATAGTGGAGATTGTTGAAGCGCCACAGGCCAGTCGGGAGCAGGTCGACATAAGCGAGCATCAGCACGCTGTAGATCACCCCAGCAGCGGCGACGGCGAGCGTCACTGGTCGCCGGGCAGGGGGAGTCGCGACGCACGCCGCGATCAGCCCGGCGCCGCCGAGCAGCAGCCACGGCGCATATTCGAGCAACCCCATCCCCTCGCCAAACCAGCCGTGCGGATCGACCAGCACGACATACGCCTTCCAGCCCAGCCAGGCGAAGTTGAAGCCGTATTGCGCCGAGTAGAGCATATAGGGGCTGGGGGCGGCGCCGTAGATCCGGCCGTAGAGCGTGGCGATGAGGCCAAAGGCAATCGCGAAACTCGCGACTGCGGTGATGACGGCGCGGCCGTCGCGCGCGCGGTAGAGCGCTGCTGCTGCCGAAAGCGCGATGATCGCGCCGATGATCGCATCGCCGGGACGCGCGAACGCGATCAGGCCGAGCGCGATGCCGAGGATGGCGGCGGGCCAGCGCGAGGACGACGCGGTGGCATCGCGGGTGCCGGGAAGACCTCCCCACAATCGCGCCATCGCGCCGAGCGCGAGCCACAGCAATGCCGCCGATGGCGTCGTCGTCCAGGGTTCGATCCACAGCTTGGCGATGCCGAATTGCGCGAGCGTCGTCGCGGCGAACAGCAGCGCGGCCCCCCAGGTGAGCACGCCGAATGCGCGCGCAACGCTTCTGAAACCGGCAAAGGCGAGCAGATAGCAGGCCAGATCGATCAAGAAGAACGGTTGGCTCGGCCACACCGACAGGAACGGCATGCCAAGCAGCGGGTAGAGCAGCGGATAATAATGCACCGCAGCGTCAAAATTCCCCGCCGCCAACGCACTCGCCGAGCGCACATACAGCGCCTGGTCCTGCCAGTCGTGCCAGTAGAGCAAGGCCGGATCGCGCAGGCCGGGCAACCCGACCACACGCCACACCGTCAGCAGATACGCCAGCGCGAGCGCCGCGAACGGCCAGGCCGCCCGCGCCAGCGCCCGCGCGCGCATTCGCGCTTACTTGCCCTTGTTCAGACGATGCTGCTCGAGATCGAGCACCGCGCCGTCGGTCTCCTCGGTCAGCAGGCCCAAACGGCGCGCGACTTCCTGATAGGCCTCGACTTCACCGCCGAGATCGCGACGGAAGCGATCCTTGTCGAGCTTCTCGTTGGTGGTCATGTCCCACAAACGGCAGCCATCGGGGCTGATCTCGTCGGCGAGCAGGATGCGGGGATAGTCGTTATCCCACACTCGGCCGAATTCGAGCTTGAAGTCGACGAGGCGGATGCCGATCCCGGCGAACAGCCCGCACAGGAAATCGTTGATGCGGATCGCGAGGTCGGCGATGTCGTGCATCTCCTCCTGGCCCGCCCAACCGAACGCGGCGATATGTTCGTCGGTGATCATCGGATCGCCGAGCGCATCGTCCTTGTAATAATATTCGATGATCGTGCGCGGCAGCTGCGTGCCTTCCTCGATCCCGAGGCGAGTCGAGATCGAGCCCGCCGCGACGTTGCGCACGACGACTTCGATCGGGATGATCTCGACCTGGCGGATCAGCTGCTCGCGCATGTTGAGCCGGCGGATGAAGTGCGTCGGCACGCCGATCAGCCCGAGCAGCGTGAAAATGTGCTCGGAAATCCGGTTGTTGAGCACGCCCTTGCCGCTGATCGTGCCCTTTTTCTGGGCGTTGAAGGCGGTGGCGTCGTCCTTGAAATATTGGATCAGCGTACCCGGCTCGGGACCCTCATAGAGGATCTTGGCCTTGCCTTCGTAAATCTGGCGGCGACGTGCCATAAATGCAGCAACCCTCAAATGAGCGGCCCCGGCGACGCGGGCAAACGCGGGCCGGGGCGATAAGCTGCAGCCCATACCGGAACGCAGCGGAGCACGCAATCAATCGCTTGCCGTAGCTATCTTTCGCGGCCGCCAGCGCCGCCACAGCAGCACGACGACGATTGCCACCAGCCCGGGCGGGCCGAACAACGCCAGCCCACCGAGCAACAGCGCGAGCGTGAACTGCGCCGATCCGATCGCGGTGTTGGCGGCGCTGGTTAGCGGTGCGCTCGGGTCGAAGCCGCGCACGGCGGGGCCGGCGCCATAGTCGAACACCATCAGCGTCACCGCGAGGCTCTCCTGCTGCGCGGCCTTGCTGTCGCGTGTCGCGGCGGCGGTCTGGTCGAGTTCCGCCTGGCGGGTGGACAGTTCGGAGCGCTGGTCTGCCTTGAGCTTGGGATTGTCGAGCAGCGCCGCGTTGCGCTTGCGTTGCTCGTCGAGTCGCGCCGCGTCGGTCTCGAGCTGCTTGATCGCCGCGCCGGCATCGGTGCCGCTGATCTCGGCATCGACCAGCTTGCCCGATTCGGCGGTGACGCTCGCGATCGCGTCGCGCCCGAAGCCGCGCGCAAGACCGGGATCGAGCTTGAACGCCAGCATCGCCTCGACATTGTTCTCGCCGAGCAGGCGATAGCGCATGCCGGTGATGCGGCAGCGCGCCGGGCCGAGCTTCTCGCACGCCTGCGCATGCGCTTCCTGGGCCTGCGCGATCTTGGCGGCGGGCATGCGGAAGGCATAGCGATAGGCGAACGCCACGCCGGGGGCGGCGGTGAGGGCGATGCCGGGTGCCGATGGTTCGCTCGGCGAGGTGACGTCGGCGGTTATTACCGCCTCGGACCGTTGCTCGCTCGACTCGGGTTTTTGGGAACAGGCTGCCAGACCCAGGCACAAGGTTACCGCCGCCAGCTTCCGCATCGTCGCTCTCCCATGACTTCGATACACCATCACATTGGGCGGAAATACCGTCAAGCGAATTGCCACATTCTCGCCACATTTGGCTGTGGCACAGCGCCGTCCTCTCCGCTGCAACGGATGCTGCGGATTGGGGGGGGCGTTTCGGGTCTAGCTGTTAGGTCAGGTGACGGCGGCGCGCGTCGCGAAGCGGGGATCGTCGGCGGCGCCGCTTTCCAGCACGTCGCGGAGGATCTCGCCCGCCTGCCAGATGTCTTCGAAGCCGAGGTACAGCGGGGTGAGCCCGAAGCGGACGACGTCGGGGGCGCGGAAGTCGCCGATCACGCCGCGCTCGATCAGCGCCTGGCACAGCGCATAGGCCTTGGGGTGGCGGAAGCTGATATGGCTGCCGCGCGCGCTCGGGTCGGTCGGCGAGACGCATTCGAGGCCGAGGCGCCCCCCGATCGCGGCGAGCGCGTCGAACAGGGCGGCGCTCTTGGCGGCGACGTGCTGCTGGTCGACGTCGCGCCACAGGTCGATCCCGGCCTCTAGCCCGACCATCGCCAGCATCGAGGGAGTGCCGGCGAGCCAGCGCTTGATGCCGGGGGCGGGGCTGTAGGCGTCGCCGAACTCGAACGGCGCGGCGTGCCCCATCCAGCCCGACAGCGGGCTGGCGAGTTGCTCCTGCAGCCGGCGCGAGACGAACAGGAAGGCGGGCGCGCCGGGGCCGCCGTTGAGATATTTGTAGCCGCAGCCGATCGCGAGATCGGCGCCCGCGGCGTTGAGATCTAGCGGGATCGCGCCGACGCTGTGGCTGAGGTCCCACAGTGCGAGCGCGCCGGCGTCGTGGGCGCGGGTGGTCCAGGCTGCCATGTCGAAGCGCTCGGCGGTCTTGTAGTGGACGTGGGTGAGCATCAGCAGCGCGGTGTCGTCGTCGATCGCTGTGGAGAGATCGGCGCGTGCGACAGCGTTGAGGCGCGCGCCGGGGACGCAGTCTGTGGCGCCCTCGGCGATGTGGAGGTCGGTCGGGAAGTTGCCCGTCTCGCTGACGATCGTCGTGCGCGGGGCTGCGTGGCGCAGCGCGGCCACAAGAAGTTTGAACAGGTTTACCGAGGTCGAATCGGCGACGATCACTTCGTCGGGCTCGGCGCCGATCAGCGCGGCGATCTTGCCGCCGATGCGCTGCGGCGCGTCGATCCAGCCTTCGTTCCAGCTGCGGATCAGCCGCTCACCCCACTGCCGCTCTGCCATGTCGGCGAGCGCGGGGGCGGTCTCGCGGGGGAGGGGGCCGAGCGAGTTGCCGTCGAGGTAGATCACGCCGTCGGGCAGCGCGAAGCGGTCGCGATAGGGGCGGAGCGGGTCGGCGGCGTCTAGCGCGCGGGCGTCGTCGCGGGTCATGCGTGGGCCTTGGTGGAGAGGTATTGTATGGACGCGGTGCGCGAAGCCGAGCGCAACCTGCTCCCCTCCCTGGAAGGGAGGGGTAGGGGGTGGGTCGGCCCGTTATCGCGGGTAGCGCCCGACCTAGGCCGACCCACCCCCAGCCCCTCCCTTTCAGGGAAGGGAGGCGCGTAACCGCGGCCGTCAGTCAAAATTATGGAGGTTGAGGTGCTCACTTATTCAACCCCGCCTTGATCAGCGCCTTCGCCTGCGCCCAAGCCGCGCTCTCGGGCGCGATCAGTTCGACGTGGCCCGTGCGCTCGACCAGATGCAGCCTCGCCGCATCCCCCTTCGCCTGCGCCGTCGCCACATACCCCGTCCCGAATCGCACCGGGACGATCCGGTCCTCATGCCCATTGACCAGATCCTGCGGCACGCCCAGCGGCAGCAACCGCGGGAGCGATGTATCGGCATAGACATCCGGCCTCTCGCCCGGCTGGCCAACGAGCCGCGCCACCACCTCGACGCCGCAGCCGTTGTCGGGGCTCGCCGCGGTCGCCTCCAGATCGGGCAGCCCACCCAGGCTGACGACACGCGCGATCTTCAGCGGCTGCGGCGTATGCAGCGGGCTCGTCGGCGTAATCCGCGGGCGCGCCGCGAGCCACAAAGCGAGATGCCCGCCCGCCGAATGCCCGACGACGACGATCCGCTGGGCCTCGAAGCCGAACTCTGCCGCATGCGTCCGCACCGCATCCGCCGCCGCGCCGACATCCGCGAACGTCCCCGGATAGCCGCCGCCCGGCCGATCGACTCCGCGATATTCCGCATTCCACACGCCGATCCCGTCGCGGCGGAGATCGTCGGCGATCCAGTTCATCAGCGTCCGGTCCGCGATGCTCGTCGTCCAGCAGCCGCCATGCACCATCACCACGACAGGATGCGGGCCCGGCCCGGCGGGGCGCCAGACGTCGACGATCTGCAGCGCATCGGGGCCGTATGCGATCGTCGCATCGGGCACGGGCCTCGCGCGCCCGATGAGATCGGGCCAGGTCAGCAGCGGGCCGGCGGCATCGGGTGGCTGGGTCTCGGACATCGCGCCGGTCTATAGCGGCGGCAAAGCGAGCGGAAGACACCGCTGCATGCCTCCGCCGGTAAACGCCGCGCTGGCATCTCGCCACCGGGGAATAGCGCTGCTATCGCCGTGCGATGCCCACCGATGTAACCGATCCCTTCAACGCCATCGTCGACGCGCCGTTCGATAGCGCGCTGAGCGATCGCTATCTCGTCTATGCGCTCTCGACGATCACCGCGCGCTCGCTGCCCGACGTGCGCGACGGGATGAAGCCGGTGCACCGCCGCCTGCTGTGGGCGATGCGCCAGCTGCGGATGGACCCGAGCACGCCGTACAAGAAATCGGCGCGCGTCGTCGGCGAGGTGATCGGCAAATACCATCCGCACGGCGATTCGTCGGTCTATGACGCGATGGTCCGCCTCGCGCAGGATTTCTCGGTCCGCTACCCTTTGGTCGAGGGTCAGGGCAATTTCGGCAATATCGACGGCGATGGCGCCGCCGCCTTCCGCTACACCGAGGCACGGCTGACGCAGGTCGCGATGGATCTGATGGCGGGCCTCGACGAGGACGCCGTCAACTACAAGCCGACCTACAACAATGAAGAGCAGGAGCCCGAGCTCTTCCCCGGAGCCTTCCCCAATCTCCTCGCCAATGGCGCGGCGGGGATCGCGGTCGGCATGGCGACCAACATTCCGCCGCACAATGTCGCCGAACTCTATGATGCGGCGATCATGCTGATCGACCAGCCCGAGGCCGACAATGCCGCGATGTTGCAGCATATCCAGGGGCCAGACTTCCCGACCGGCGGGCTCGTCGTCGATTCGCCCGCGGCGATCGCTGAGGCCTATGCCACCGGCCGCGGCGGCTTTCGCCTCCGCGCGCGCTGGAGCATCGAGAAGGAGAAGGGCGGCGGCTGGAACGCGATCGTCACCGAGATTCCCTACGGCGTTCAGAAGGGCAAGCTGATCGAGCAGATCGCCGGGCTGATCAACGACAAGAAGCTGCCGATCCTGGCCGATGTCCGCGACGAATCGGACTCGGAAATCCGCGTCGTGATCGAGCCGCGCAGCCGTTCGGTCGAGCCCGACATGCTGATGGAGAGCCTGTTCAAGATGACGGACCTCGAGGTCCGCTTCAGCATGAACCTCAATCTGCTCGACGCCGACCGCACCCCGCGCGTGATGAGCCTGCGCGAGGCTCTGCTCGCGTGGATCGCGCACCAGTTCATCGTGCTCCAGCGCCGCACCGCGCATCGGCTCGACAAGATCCGCGATCGGATCGAGCTGCTCGACGGCTATATCATCGCCTATCTCAACCTCGACCGCGTGATCGAGATCATCCGCACCGAGGACGAACCCAAGCCGGTGATGATGGCCGAGTTCGACCTCAATGACCGGCAGGTCGAGGCGATTCTCAACATGCGGCTGCGCAGCTTGCGCCGCCTCGAGGAAATGGAGCTGCGCAAGGAGCGCGACGGGCTCGAGAACGAACGCTCTGGGCTCGAGGCGCTGCTCGGCAGTGAGGCGCGGCAGCGCACGCGGCTCAAGAAGGATTTCGGCAAGCTGCGCGAGCGCTACGGCCCCGAGACCAAGCTCGGCCGCCGCCGCACCACCGTCGCCGAGGCGGCACCGGCACGCGACATCCCGCTCGAAGCGATGATCGAGCGCGAGCCGATCACAGTGATCCTGTCGCAGCGCGGCTGGATTCGCGCGATGAAGGGGCATCTCGATGCCGCGGGCGTGGCGGCGGTGAAGTTCAAGGATGGCGATGCCGCCGCGTTCGACTTCACCGCGCAGACCACCGACAAGATCATGATCGCGGCGGAGAACGGCCGCTTCTACACGCTCGCGGCCGATCGCCTGCCGGGCGGGCGCGGGTTCGGCGAGCCGGTGCGACTCATGATCGACCTCGATGGCGATGTCGGCATCGTCCATATCTTCCGCGCGAGCATCGCCGAGAAACTGCTCGTCGCGGCGACCGACGGGCGCGGCTTCCTGGTGCGCACCGCCGACATCGTCGCCGAGACGCGCAAGGGCAAGACCGTCGTCACGCCGCGACTCGGCGCGAAGCTCAAGCTCGTCCGCCCGGTCGACCCGGCGCACGATTACGTCGCGGCGATCGGCGACAATCGGCGGTTGCTCGTCTTCCCGTTGAGCGAGCTGGCCGAATTGGCGCGCGGGCAGGGCGTCCAGCTGATGCGCTTCCGCGACGGCGGCCTGTCCGACGCGATCACCTTCGTCTTTGCCGAGGGGCTGAGCTGGCCGATGGGCGGCGAGAGCGGGCGTACGCGGACCGAGACCGATCTCGGACCGTGGCGCGCGGCGCGCGGGGCGGCCGGGCGGATGCCGCCCAACGGTTTCCCGCGCGACAATCGTTTCTAGGTTGCCGCACCGATACATCGCGTTGCAAAACTTCGGGTTTTTGGCGCAAGTGCCTGAAATTCGTCGCGGATAAGAGGGATGTTAACGAATCGACCCTATCGCCGGGACAATGGCGCCGACGTCCCAATCCGTGCTGACACATCCGACTCCGCCGGTGCTCCCGGCGGCGCTGGAACCCTATCCGACCTCGGTCGCGATGGCGGCGCGGTTGATCGACCTGCTGCCGATCCCGGCGGCGATGGTCGCGCTTAGCGAGTCGGGGGTCGTCGTCCAGATCGCCAATCGCGCGTACGAGATTGCCGGACTCGGCATGAACGACCGGCGGCGCTCGCTCGTCGCGCAGATCGAAGCGCAGATCGTCGCGTTTATCGAGGGTGATACGCTGCGCGCCGAATTCTCGGTCGAATTCGGCGACAAGGTCGATTGCCATTATTACCACGCGACGCTCGCGCGGCTCGAGCGCAACCCGCTGCAACGCTGCATGCTGGCGCTGGTCGACCAGACCGCCGAACTCCGCACCGAACACAATCTGCGGCGCGAGATGCTCACCGACAGCCTGACCGGCCTGCCCAACCGCGCCGGGTTCAGCGACCGACTCGAGATGCTGCTCGAAGATCCGGCCACGCGCGCGACCTATGCCGTGCTGGTGATCGACCTCGATCGGTTCAGCCGGGTCAATGCCTGTCTCGGGTCGATGGCGGGCGACGAACTGCTCATCACCGTGGCGCGGCGTCTCAAGGGTGCCTTGCGCGCGCAGGACGTGCTCGCACGCACCGGCGGCGACGAATTCGGCATTCTGCTGACGCTCGAGGACGGGATCGGCGATGCCGAGCGCGTCGCGCGGCGGATCCAGGGCGCGCTGTCGACGCCGTTCCGCCTGTCCGATTTCGAGATTCGCGTCGCCTGCTCGATCGGCATTTCGTTCGGCGCGGCCGAAATCGAAGATGCCGAGGAATTGATCCGCCACGCGCAATTCGCGGTCAAGCGCTCGAAGGCGAGCGGCAAGACCGAAGCCTATCAGACGCAGGCGTTCGACATTGCGCGCGAGCAGTTCGGGATGGAAACCGCGCTGCGCCGCGCGATCGAGCGCGGGCAGATGCGGCTGACCTATCAGCCGATCCGCGACCTTTCGACCGGGCAACTCGTCGCGTTCGAATCGCTTGCGCGCTGGCGCGATGAGGCGGGAATTGAATATTCGCCCAACGATTTCATCCCGGTCGCCGAGGAATCGGGGCTGATCGTGCCGCTCGGGCGCTGGGCGATCCAGGAAGCCGCGGCGACGCTCGCCGAATGGGATGCGCGCTGCGGCGGCAATTGCGGGGTGCGCCTTGCCGTCAATCTCTCGGCGATCCAGCTCCAGCGCGATACGATCGCGCCGGTCGTCGAGGCTGCGCTAAAAGCGTATGGCCTCGAAGGTTCTCGCTTCACGCTCGAGCTGACCGAAAGCGCGCTGGTCACCGATCCCGACCGGATCGCGGGGATCATGCACGCGCTGAAGCGGCTCGGCACGACGATCGCGATGGACGATTTCGGCACCGGCTATTCGAACCTCGCCTATCTCCAGAAACTGCCGATCGACGTGCTCAAGATCGACCGCAGCTTCGTGACGGGGATGCTCGCCGATCGCGACAAGATCGCGATCGTCCGCGCGATCCTGTCGCTGGCACAGGCGCTCGGCATGAAGACCACCGCCGAGGGGATCGAGACCAACGAACTGGCACAGACGCTCGCGGCCTTGGGGTGCACCTATGGGCAGGGCTATCTCTATGCCCGGCCGCTCGAGGCCGAAGCCGCTTATGCGATGCTGGTCGAGGACCGCCACTGAGCGACCGCTGCGTCGGCGATCTCGCCCACGCGGTCGGCGTCGGGGAAATTCTCGGAGACCCACTGATCCTCGACCTGCTTGAGCAAGCGCGCCACGTCGGGGCCCTTGCCGACGCCGCGCTGGACCAGCGCACCCCCGGTCAGCGGGAAGCTCGGGATCGGCCACGCCAGGATATCGCGCGCGCCGATCACGGCATCGAAGGGTTCCTCGACTGTCAGCAGCCAGCGGTCGAGCGCCCCGTCGCGCCCCAGCCGATAGGCGAGCGGGTGCGGCGATCCGGTCGGATCGGTCAGCGCCGACACGATCCGCTTGCGCTGTGCGTTCGACAGTTTGAGCCGTGCGCCGACGTTTTCGCCAAGTGCGGGATCGCGCGGCAGCACGGCGGCGAGGCGGCGAAGCGGGTCGGGCGCGAGCTCGGCCTGCGCTTCGACCGCGGCGACGTGCGCGAGCCGCGCGACGCCGGCCTCGTCGATCTCGGGCAGCACCGGGCGCAGGATGCCGCGTTCGATCATCAGCGTCAGGGTAGCGACGGCGTTGTGCGCGACGAGCAGCTTGAGGAATTCCGCCGAAATCCGCTCGCGCGACAAGGCCATCAGATCGTTGGCGCGCTGCGTGCAGGCGTCGAGCGCCGCCGCATTGGGTTCGTCGCCGAAGCGCGCATGGAAGCGGAAGAAGCGCAGGATGCGCAGATGATCCTCGGCGATGCGCTGCAACGGGTCGCCGATGAAGCGCACGCGCCGTGCCGCGAGATCATCGAGCCCGCCGAAATACTCGAAGATCTCGCCCGTCGCCGGGTCGGCATAGAGCGCGTTGATCGTGAAATCGCGCCGCGCGGCGTCCTCGCGCCAATCGTCGGTGAAGGCGACCGTCGCGTGGCGGCCGTCGGTCGCAGTGTCGCGGCGCAGCGTGGTGACTTCTATCGGCGCGCCGTCGGCGAGCACCGCGGTGATCGTGCCGTGCGCGAGGCCGGTCGGGACCGCCTTGATCCGCGCGCGCGCGAGCAGGTCGATCACATCCTCAGGCGCGTGACGCGTCGCCAGATCGACGTCGGAAACGTCGATCCCGAGCAAGGTATCGCGCACCGCGCCGCCGACATAGCGCGTCTCCCCGGCGCCCGCGCCGAGCACGTCGCACAGTTCGGGCAATCCCGGCCGCGTGCGCCACGCGGCGTCGGGCAGCGTCAGCCGTTCCATCGCAACCGGCGCGACAGATTGACGATCATCGCCGCGGTCGCGCCCCAGATGCGGTGGCCGTCCCAGTGGATCTCGTAGAAATGCCGGTTGCGGCCCTGCCATTCGACGCTCGCTTCGGTGTGGTTGCCCGAATCGAGCAGGAAGCCGAGCGGCACTTCGAACACTTCGGCGACCTCAGCGGCCGCGGGGGTGAAGACGAGATCGGGCGGGACGACGCCGATCACCGGGGTCACCTCGAAGCCGGTGACGGTGCGATAGCGATCGGCCTCGCCGACGATCGTGACGCGGTCGCGCGGCAGCGCGATCTCTTCCTCGGCCTCGCGCAAGGCAGCGGCGATCGCATCCATATCGCCCGAATCGACGCGGCCGCCTGGGAAGGCGACCTGTCCGGCGTGGCGCGACAGCGTATCGGTGCGCCGCGTCAGGATCACGCCGGGTTCGGCGCGATCGGTCACGGGAACGAGCACTGCGGCCTGCGCGAGCGGGGTCGCGATCGACTCGACGTCGACATGGTCGCCGGTCAGCAGCACGGTGTCGGCATGGCCGACCGCCATTGCCTGGCGGAGGCGTTCGACGAGCGTCATGCCACGGGCTCCAAGGCAAAGAACGCGCCCGAGCTCCACACGCCGGGCGGCGTGTCGCCACTGTCGATCGCGCGTTGTGCGAGTTCGTAATACACCGTGCGCGCGACCACCGCGTCGAGCCCGCCGCGGACATGGAGATAGGGGCGGGGGCCGTCGTCGCGCGGTTCGAAGCGCAGCGGATGCTCGGCATCGGCGGTGACGAGGTCGCCGGTGTTGAGCCGGAAGGTCAGCATCGCGGTGCGTCCTTCGCCCGATGCCTTGAGCTCGACCGCGACGAACGGCGCATCCTCGACTTCGATATCGAGCTTCTCGACCGGGGTGACGAGGACATAGCTGCCATCGCTCTCGCGCCGCAGGATCGTCGAGAACAGCCGGACCATTGCCGCGCGCCCGATCGGCGACCCCTGGTGGAACCAGGTCCCATCGCGCGCGATGCGCATTTCGCTGTCGCCGCAATGCGTCGGGTTCCAGCGCTCGACCGGCGGGAGCTTCTGCTCCTCGGCAAGGCGGGCGATGTCGGCGAGCGACAAAGCGGAAAGGTCGGGGATCGGCTCCATGGGCATGGGGGCGCGGTAGGACAGGTGCGCGGTCGCGTAAAGCCGCCTGCGTCAGGCCAAGGCGGCGATCCGGGGCGCGAGCACGCCCGCGCCGATCGGAACGTTCGCGCCGCGCGCGAGCAAGCGGTGCCGCTCGACCGGGCCGGGGACGCGCCAGTCCGCCGTGCGCGCGGCGTCGAAGCCGAAGAAGCGGCTGTAATATTCGGGATCGCCGATCAGCGTGAGCGCATCGGCCAGACCTGCAGCTTCGGCGGCGGCCAGCGCGCGCATCGTCAGCATCCGGCCGATGCCGGCTTGCTGACGATCGGGCGCGACCGCGACGGGGCCGAGCTGCACCATCGCGACGTCGCGGCCATCGTCGCCGGCAAAGCGAATCGGCCAGCATTGGATCGTGCCGATCAGCGCACCCGCTTCGACCGCGGCGAAGCTCAGCGCCGGGATCGCGCGCATTCCCTCGCGGATCTTGTACGCGGTGCGGCCATGGCGGTCGGTCCCGAAGGCGCGGTCGAGCAATTGCTCGACGGCGGCGGGCGCGACAGCGGCAATCGGCAAGACCTCGATCACGGGCGTTGATCCTTCAAGACCCGGGCACCGGGCGGTCGGGCGCTTTACCCGCGATCGGCCGGAACGCAAGCGGCATGACGGGGCAAAGCTTCCTTGGGCGCCGACATCTGCTATGGCGCGCCGCGATACGACCAGGATTGGGATCGATTTGACCGACCGTTTGACGCTCAACGTGCACGACCTCGAAGTGATGGTGCTGACCGGCATCTATTCCGAAGAGACGCATCTTCCGCAACCGCTGCGTATCTCGCTGACGGTCGATCTGACGGTGCCCGATCGCTTCGACCCTGAGACGCCGCTGAGCGAATCGAAGAACTATCTCGATCTCAAGCACGCCGCGACGACCGCGCTGCCGCAGGGCGTCCATTTCAAGCTGGTCGAGGCGGTCGCCGATCATATCTGCGAGACGCTGTTTCTGCAGGACAGCCGCGTTACGCGCGTCGAGGTGACGATCGTCAAGCTCGCGATCGCCGAGGCGGGCGAATCGATCGGCATCACCTTGGTGCGAAACCGCCGGTGAGGGCGGCGCTCGCCGCGGCGCTCGGGGGGCGGGCGGCGCTGGTCTTCGGCGACGACTTGGCGGCCGTGGCGGCGGTGCGGGCTGCGCCGCGCGATTCGGGGATGGTCTTGCTGGTGATCGATGCCGCCGTCACCGCACTCGATCGCGCGATGCTGATTGCCGCGGTCGCGCCGCTTGCGGTCGAACTCGCGCCGGAAACGCGGCTTGCGGCGCTCGATATTGGCTCGGATGCCAAGCCCGCCGCGGTGGTTGCCGCGGCGGACTATCTCGTCGGCGCGCGGTCGACGACGGGGCAGGTGATCGAGATTCGTTAGCGATTTCACGGAAATCCGTCATCCCGGGCTTACCGCGAACCGCATACTCCCTTCGTAGAGCGTTCGGCACGATGGGCCGTGACACAATGCAGGTGTGCCGAAGCGGGACTGATCTCCCGTACGGTCGGGCTCTAACGCCGTCCCCCGCGATCGCACGCGCCCAGCTCACGCACGACCAGCGCATAATCCTCGCGCGCGATCGTCGCGTCGTCGCCGCTTTGCGGGACCGAGGTGTCGGGCAGCGTCGCCGGCAGGGTGCAGGCGAGGCGATACCATAACAGTGTGTCGCGCGCCGGTGGCGGGGCGGATTGGTCAACCACTTCGCTGAGCGCGATCACCCAATGCGGTGGCTGATCGGGCTTGCGCTCGATGTCGAACGAGATCGGCCGGCTGTCGGCGGTCGTCAGGAAGATCTGCGTCTGGCCCGAACCCGGCAGATCGCCCGGCGTGTGGACCGCATTGCCGATCCCGGTAACCGTCGGCGGCGCATCGGGGGCGAGCTCTTCGCGGACGATTCGGCGGGTGAGGGCGTCGCCCGCCGGGGTCCAGCTGCGCTGGCCGTCGGGACGGACGAGCTGCACCTGCCCGGCATTCGCGGACACCCCACGCGCGAACAGCAGGACGCGCGCCTTTCGATAGCTCGGTACGCGGCCGCGCGCATCGAGCGGCACGTCGAGCGTATACCCGAGCCGCGGCGGGACCGCATTCGTGCCGCGAATCAGGGCGGTGACATCGGCCTCGACATAAAGTCGGACAATATTCGGTGGAAGATTCGGTGCATCGACGGGTTTGAGCCGCAGCTGGCTGCGCACCGTCGCATCGACGATCACTGGTGCCGCCACGCTCAAGTCGGCGTAATCGGCGTAGAATAACGCCGGGGCTGCAACATCCGTCGGTTTTGCGCGGGTTTGCTGGCCCGCGGGAAGGGATGCCGGCAGGCCGAGCAGGAGGGCCGCAAGCGTGATTTTGAGCATATTTCGCATGCCGTACGACTAGCCGTTAACAACTTTTTTAAACAGAAATAATTCTGCCACGGTGAGGTTGTACGTTTGTTGCGTGAGACAAAGCGTTTGCGTCGTGGTTTTTGGCGCGATAGAGGTTGTGGTCTGTCCAGGATACACTAGCCCATGACAGGCCGGATAACGAGCGGACGTTACGGATCGGCTTGGACCGTCGTGCCGGAATAGAGGAGTTTCGTTTCTGAATGGCATACGCTGATCGCAATACGAGTGGCAGCAAAGTGGTGTCGATCGTGATCGTTTCGGTCATTGTCGCGCTGTTCGCGTGGGGTTTCGTGAACGGGCTGACCTTCAAGTACATCAAAAAGGTGACCGAGAAGCTTAACACCTTCGACGTCGTCGAACCGCCGCCCCCTCCACCAGACAAGCCGCCCCCCCCGCCGCCCGAACAGCCGCAGCTGCAGACCCCACCGGTCGTGTCGCCGCCGCCGATCGTTCGCGTCCAGTCGCCGCCGCCGCCGATCGCTACGGTCGTCACGCCGCCGCCGGCTGCGCCGATCACCGTTCGCGCTGCTGCGCCTGCTCCTGTCCCGGTCGCGGCACCCCCCGCACCCGTGGTCAGCAAGGCCGCGGGCCCCAAGGGCGATCCGTCGCAGTGGGTCACCACCGACGATTATCCTTCCGACGCGCTGAGCGCAGAGGCGCAGGGTACCAGCAAGATCAAGTGGGAAATCAATACCGCCGGTCGTGTTGAGAACTGCGTCGTCACCGCTTCTAGCGGCAATGCATCGCTCGATCGCGCTGCGTGCTCGAACATCACCCGTCGTGGGCGCTATTCGCCGGCGATGGACCAGAGCGGCAACCCGATCCGTTCCGCTTCGTCGCGCAACGTCGTGTGGCGCTTGCCCGAATAAACCAACCTAGCCGTGTGGCCCCGCGGAGGGGCCCATGGTCATCTTGTCGAGAAGGAAGTCCCCCCAATGTCCACCATCATCCTTACTGCCGGTGCCTCTGCCGCAGACAATTTCGGCTTCTTGAACGCCATGAAGCAGGGCGGCCCCGTCACCTGGACGACCGCTGCGATCCTCACGATCTTCCTGTTCTTCACGCTCTACATCTTGTTCACCAAGATCTTCGAGCAGCAGAAGATCATCAACCAGGGCCGTCGCGTTCGTGCGACCTTCTGGGCGTCGAACTCGCTGCGTGAAGGCGCTGCCAAGCTCGAGAAGAACTCGGCCTACAAGCAGATCGTCGACGACGGCATCGAAGCCCAGGAGCAGCATTCGCGTCTGACCGATCCGGTCGAAGCGCATGACTGGCTGCACGGCTCGCTCGCTCGCTCGGAAGCGATCATCAACTCGCAGCTTGGTGGCGGTCTCGCCTTCCTCGCAACGGTCGGCGCAACCGCACCGTTCGTCGGTCTGTTCGGTACGGTTCTCGGTATTTACCGCGCACTGATCGGCATCGGCCAGGCTGGCCAGGCATCGATCGACAAGGTCGCAGGCCCGGTCGGTGAGTCGCTGATCATGACCGCCTTCGGTCTGGTCGTCGCGGTTCCGGCCGTGCTCGCCTTCAACTGGCTGCAGCGTCGCAACAAGGCGATCGCTGAGCATCTCTCGGCCTTCTCGAACGACGTGCTCGGCTATCTCGCTTCGAATGGTGCGGTTCGTCCGCATGCACCGGGCAAGAAGGCTCCGGTTGCTGCAGCGAAGCCCGCTGTGACGACCACGACGGCTGGCCAGGCCGGCGGCGTGCAGACCCGCGTCTAAGAGTACCGAACGGGGCCGCCGGTCGGCGGCCCCGCTTCCTTCGCCGCCCGGTATGTCGGGCGGCCTGACCGATACGAATAGGATGGCCTTTCATGGCGATTAGTACAGGTGGCGGCGGCGATGACGCCCCGATGTCCGACATCAATACGACGCCGCTCGTCGACGTCATGCTGGTGTTGCTCATCATCTTCCTCATCACGATCCCGGCGATCGTGCAGACCGTCAAGCTGAAGCTCCCGGACGTGCGCTACGATCCGACCGTGACAAAGCCCGAGAACGTGTCGCTCTCGATCACGCGCAAGCCCGACGGCAGCTGCGCGGTGTTCTGGGGTCAGACTCCGGTGACGCATGAGGAACTGCTCAAGCGTGCGACCGACAAGCTCAAGGAAATCGTCGACAAGGCCGGCGGCGCCGCGAACTTGACGACCGAGGACCTTCCCGAAGCGCATATCCGCGGCGACGTCGAGACCCCGTATCGCTGCATTGGCGGTGCGATCTACACGATGCAGTCGGCAGGGTTCGCCAAGGTCGGCTTCATTTCGGAACCCCCTCCCACGGGCGGCCCGTCTTCGTGATCGCTGCGGTAGCAGCCTTAGTGACTGGCGGCTTTGCCGCAGGGAGTATTTGACATGGCAATGAGCGCAGGCCGTGGTGACGACCAGCCGATGATGGACATGAACACGACGCCGTTGATCGACGTCATGCTCGTTCTCCTCATCATGTTCATCATCACCATCCCGATCCAGACGCACGCGGTGAAGGTTGATCTTCCGATCAACGACCCGAACCAGAACAAGCCCTTGATCGATCCGCAAAAGAACAAGATCGTGATCCAGCCCGACGGCGTCGTGCTGTGGAACGGTGCGGCGACCGATCCGGCGACGCTGCAGCAGTATCTGACGCAGACGACGCAGCTGAACCCCGAGCCCGAGCTGCACTTCCAGCCCGACCCGGCGGCACGCTACGAAAAGGTCGACCAGATCCTCGCGATCATCAAGCGGTCGAACGTTTCGAAGCTCGGCTTCATCGGCAACGAACAGTATCGCAACGACTTCTAAGTCGCTTGCCGTGCGGTTTGAACGCAATCAGGGCGGTCCTTCGGGGCCGCCTTTTTTGTTGGGGGCGCGTCGAACCCAGGTCGGGACAGACGTAGGCGGGATATTCGCATGCTGCCCGGCGGCGCGGTTGCGGCGCGCGCGCGATCGCCCGGACACCGTGCCGGCCGCGACCAGCGACCCGACGGCGCCCGCTCGAGTCAGTAGCTGACGGTCGCGATGACGACGTCGCTATAGGAACCGGGGCGCACCCATTGGGCGCTTGGGATGCGGCCCGAGATGGAGAGACTCTGCGCACTCCCCGTGCCGGTGCCGGCCATGGTATCGGCGCCCACCGTATCGCCCCAATTGGTGGTCCTGCCGCTATCCTGGAACAGTTGGTAATCGAGTGTCGCGGACGATGGTCCGGTCATTCTGCGGGTCGTGATCGTGGCGCCGTTCCCGTCGCCGACGCTCAGCCCGAGATTGTATGTCGTCGTGTTGGTACAGGTGACCGTCACTACGGCGACGCCATCTGTCTCCAGGCCCGCATAGCCTCCAAAACTCAGGCTTTGCGACTCGACGGTGCATGCCGCCTGGACGATCGCGGTGATGGTGAAAGTGGTCGTCTCGGTCGAACTGCTCGAAACGCGCGCGGTTACCGTGTCGGTATAGGTCCCGGGCGCGATGAACTGGCCCGCGGCCAATCTGGGGTACATGTTGAGAATCTGCTCCGAGTCCGTCCCGGTGCCCGTTTCCGAATTGGTCCCGCTGGTGTTCCCCCATACGATCGACCGCCCGGGATCCTGGAACAGGGTATAGGCCAGGACGGCGCCGCCCGGGCCGGTCAGTTTCCTGCTGCTGACCGTCGCGCCCTGTCCCATGCCGGCGCTCAACCCCACATCGTACGCTTCGCCCGAAGCGCAACTGATCGTGACCGGCACCGCGCCGGGATCGAGCGCGCTACCGGAATAAGAACCGAAATTGGCCGAAACTACCGAGATCGTGCATGCCGCACCGGCAGTCCCTGAAAGCGATGCCAGGATGATCAGCGCGGCAAGCGTTCGAAGCCACTTCACTTTGCTGGCCCCGTGCAGGAAATCGGACCGATCGTCGGGAGCTCGCCGGCTGTCGCGTGATACGCGAACGCGAGCGAGCAGGTCGATCCATTGGCCAATCCGACGTCGATCACGTTGTGCGCCTGAAGCCCGGTGAGATAGCTTTGGCCATCGTAGCCGACCGGGGCGATCACGCCGGTTTGCCGCAGGGTCGCGGTGCTGCCGACCGGGATCGCCACGCCTGCCGCGTCGACCAGGATCAGCAATGCACCCGAGCTGATCCGCGCGGGAAATTTGACGATCACGCCAGCATGATCCGGCGGACGGACCGCCCGCGCATCGGTTTCGATCGCGATATCGGGCGGAATATCGGTCGCTTCGATGCCGATATGGTTGAGGTCGAACGCGCGCAGTTCTGGGACCAACAACAGGCCATGCGCGTTTGTGCGACCGACGGCGCGATTTTCGTGGAACACGCGGATGTTGGGCAAGCCGTCGGTGTCGACCACTGCAAAGCTGTCGTCGATCGCATTGGCCGCGAACACGCCACCATCGACCAGCGAAAGCGAGCCACGGAGCGCGCCGCGCAGCGAGGTCTGCCCGGCGATGTGATCGGCACCCGCGGTCAGCAAGGCCCATGGCGCCTTATATTGCAGCTGCCCGAACTGATGCGGCGCACTGCCGACCGATACATAGGCGCGATAGCCCCAGTCGCCGATGGTGCTGGGCGAGCGCGAAAGGTCGAATTGCCCATAGCGATCCCCGCCGCCCGCGCCCGCGCTGACGCTGGCGGTGCTACGCTGGCCGAGCGGCAGCGTCAGCCCCGCGATCACGCCGCGGGTACGACGATCGCGCAGGTCGCCATAGGCGGTCGCGTACAGCGCGATCCGCCCCAGCTGCACCGAATAACTGGCAGACACCGTCCGCGTCCGTTGGGCGGGCAAGCCGTAGCTGCTGCAGTCGGACCCGAGCGTGCTCGCTGGGCACGTCTGATCGCGGCTGACATAGGCATCGCGGTTGACGGCGACAAAGGCGACCCCCAGCGATCCCAGCCGACCCAAGGTTAGCCCGGTGCTGGTATTGACCTGCAGCCGGGCGACAGGATCACCGGTTACCGCCGCGACATCGCGGAAGCCGCGGCTGACGAGCGTCGCCGATGCGGCGAAGCTGAACACCCGCCCGACGCGCTGGAGCCCCGCCGTGACCTTCGTACCCGTGCCCGTGCCGCCGGTGCTGGCGGCACCCACGATGTTCAGGATCGCGATCTGGGCAAGATTTAGCACTAGCCCGGCACCGCCCATCGCGGCGCCGCGCGTTGCCTCGATGCTTGCCTCGACAGTCGCCATCGCGGACAGGCCGCGGCGCCACGTCCCGCTGGTGGCGAGGCCGGCATAGTCATTGCTTTTGACTCCCCAATTCCTGCGGACCGCGCCGGCCTGTAGCGAGAAGGTCTGCAGCCCCGGCGCGAGCAAGGTCGCGCTGGCGTAGAACGGCTGCGTCACCGTCACCTGGCGGCCAAGCGCGTCGCGAACCGTGATCGAAAGCGTCCCCGCGCCGGTGATGACGGGGAGTTGCGGCACCTCGAACGGTCCGGCGGCGACCTCGCGCGAGAACAGCCGGCTGCCATTCTCGAGAATGTCGACCGTCGAGGGGACCGCGACACTCCCGCTAAGCGAGGGCAGCGGAAAGGTGATCAGGTCGGGCCGGGTCGAGAAATCCGCGGTAATCTGCGCACCGCCCATCCGGACCGGGCGGGTCCAGCTCAGCGCGCCGGTGATGAAATCGCCGATGCGGTAGCGTCGCAGGGTGGCGCGATCCGAATAACTATATACCGTGTCGAGCCGGATCGCCGAGGTTTGGTGTCGGGTGCCGCCGCCGCGGACGATGCGGGCGAGCAGGCCGGAGCTGACGCGCCCCCAAGGCGAGAACAGCCGTGCTTCGAACAGTCCGTTGGCCAGCCTGGCGGTCCCGACCGCGGTCGCGTCAAGATCGTAGTTGAGCGTGAATCCGGTACTGCTAGGCGAGAGAACATCGTCTTTGGTTGCGGGCTCTGTCAGCACGGTGGGCACCAGTCGGGCTATTGCGGCTGTGATCGACAAGCTTTGACGCGCTGCGTCGAGGACCCAGGTGATGCCCGGCAGATCGGCAAGACCCAGCAGGTCATCCGCCCCCGCCGTGGCTGAGCTGGGCGCCTTGACGCCGAGGTCGAGCCACTCCGCGCGGCGCGCGCGCAGGACTCCGCCTTCGAGGACGCGCCGATCTTGTCGGTCGGATAGCCGTTGATCGAGACGTCGAGCATCAGCGTCTGCCTGGCGGGTGTCGGCGTCGGCACCGATACTTGCGACGTTGCCGCCACGTCCTGACCGGGCGTGGTCAGCGCCATGGATCCCCACAGCAATAACCACGTCCCGGCCATCGCTTAAGGTCGAAACGCGACCGGCAGCCGCTTGAGAACGCCGGTCTCGGTCGATGCGGTCAGCATGAAGGGACCCGTGGCACTCGCAAGCGCCGCGTCGGGAGCGATGTGCCACCGCCGCGTCGCGCCTGCTAAGATGTAGGGAAGCTGGGCATCTTCCAGTTTCAACGCGGTCCCGTTCGCCGTCGACAGGGTCAGATCGCGAATGGCATCATGGTGCGCCCCATCGTTGAGCGCGACGAGATAGCTACCCGTGGCATCGCGCTCGATATGGAACGAAACCTTCGGAGCGACGCGCGTCGTCGGCTGGGCGAACACCGGAAGCGACATCCGCAGTGCGACCCGCACGACGCCCGCCTCGGCCGCGGCCGGGATCTGGTCGAGCAGGATACGGTACGTCGCCTCACGGCCGATGACGGGCTTGCGCAGCACGAGCCGGACGATCTGCGTACCGCCCGGGACGATTCGCGTCAGCGGCGGGCTGGCGACGACGTCGTCGGAGGGCGTGAGCACGTCGATCCCATCCTTCTGGCTCCAGACAAAGGCGCGGATCTGCACAGCGGTTTCGGCCTGGCCCTGGTTGATCACGGTCAGCAGCGTGGCCATCTGGCCGGGCGCCATCAGCACGTTGATCGGGTTGACCGCGAGCGACTGCGCCTGCGCGGCGGGGGAAAGGCACAGCAAGGCTGCGGCAAGCGCGCCGGTGGCAACGCCACCGCGCAGGATCGACGGACGGGTCATCGCAGAAATCTCCATGTCAAAAGGTCACGGTCGCGGTGATCGTGTCGGTGTACGCCCCAGGCGTGACGAACTGGCTGGCGGGGATTCGGCCATAGACCGTGAGCGCCTGTGCCGCGCCGGAGCCGACGCCGGCGAGCGTATCGGTGCTGACGGTGCTGCCCCAATTGACCGTGCGCGCCGTGTCCGAGAAGAGCGAATAGCTCAGCACCGCCGCCGCCGGGCCGGTCAGGCTGCGTGTCGTTACCGTGGCAGATGTCGCCAAGCCCGCATCGAGCCCGACATTATAAGGGGTGGTGTTGGTGCAGGTGACCGACACCGTCGATGTCGCATCGACCTGCACGCCGGCATAGGTCCCGAACGCGAGACTTGTCGCCGAGACGAGGCACGTCGCCTGGACCGTCGCGGTGACGGCGACGGTCGTCGTGACGGTCGCGGCGGATGCGGACGAGGCGATGGCCATGCCGGCCAAGCTCAGTCCAAACAGCGCCGACCGCACGACGCGGCGCCGCCCGGAACCATGCGCCAGGGCTGGAACCCAGCTGGCGGAAACATCTCGAAATTGGGTCATTATGAAGCTCCTGCCTCAGACCAAGATCCGATTTCCGATATCATTCTACCTATCTCGTGCGACGGAAGCGTGAATATGGGAGACTAGAATTCTGGAATGATGGGTCCGTGAACAACGGATCATGAAATATTCAAGACATTATCCGTTGCGTCGCTTCTGAACCTGACCTTAACCGGTCACAAGATTCGGCATCTACCTAGAAGTACGTGCAAGCTATTTCGATTTGCGAATTCCAACGCGTGCAGGTCATGACTTTTGCGCCTGTCGTGCTGTGCGAATTTCACCGGAACGTGACCTGTCCGCATCGGCCACTGCCTCACCCAGCGGGATAGGAGGCATACGCGTCGTTGGCCCAGCGGAAGTTGGTGAAGGTCAGCGTTACGCTGAAATCCAGCGCCTTGACCTGGTGCCACCATCCCAGCGGCACGAACAGAATCTCGCCGGGTTCGAGGATCACGTCATATTGGGTCGCGTCGGCGAGCGCGGGATAGCGCGCCATGTCCAGGTCGGGATCGTCGAGATCGGCGATCTGGCTGAACACGTGCTGGGCATTGTAGAGACGCCCGACCTGCGCCGCCGGAACGAGCGTCAGGCGCTTGCGGCCGACGATCTGCGCGATGAAATTGTTGGTCAGATCGTGGTGCAGCGACGTGACGGTGCCGGCCGGGCCGATCCACGGCATGCCGTTGGGCATCGCGGCATCGCGCGTCAGGAACGCATCGAGAAAGCCCATGTCCGCGATCATCGGCGCCAGCGCCTGCTGGTTACGGTCCGAATTATAGGCGGTCAGATACGCGTCGTTGCCCGCACCCGCACCGGTGATCGTGTCGATAAAGGCCTCGAACGGCGCGGTGCGGCGGTGGCGATCCTTGTCGAGCTCGAACCGCGCGTTTTCGCTCCGCCCGCCCTGATATTCGACGGGGGCCGCGCCGATCAGCGCCTTGAGATAGGCCGGCGACCAGCGTTTCAGCGCTGGCCAATCGTCCATCGCGCCGCCGAGGATGACCGGCCGGGCAGGGGCGTAATAGTCCTTCAGGAACTCGTCGGTGCCCATGCCGCTGCGCCGTTCGATCGCACCGCCGCCGGGCGCCAGCGCGCGCTGGCGTTCGAGCGCCTCGAGCAGCCATTCGCGCTTGTCGAGCGCGCGTTGGATTTCGACGACGTGCGTCGCGACGGATGCGGCGGGCATGGGTACGATTTCGGGTGGGGTCGCGGCCGGTATCGCCGGATCGTCCATCGGGGCAATCGGGACATGCGCCGCCGTGCTCCGATCGAACGCGCGCAGTTTCAGCTTGGTGCGGTGATCGGTCACCAGCTTTTCGCCGGCGACATCTTCACCGCGGTAATAATGCTTCTGCCAGCGGTCGGCGGGCGCCTTCGGCGGGTCGCGCTGCAGCTGCCCGTGAAACGCGTCGCGGGCCGCGCTCCACGCCTGGAAGCGGGCGGCGGTGGCGGGATCGGCGTCGAGCGGCGCGAATGCGGGTTCGAAAGCCTCGATCGCGGTGCGTTGCACCGGGAACAGGAAACAGAACGGCTCGAGCGGCTCGAACCGGATCGGCGTGCCCGGGCGGGTGAAGCGCCAGTTCATGGTGAAGGTGAAGGGCGACCAGTCGGTCTCGATGATGCCGGTCAGCGGTGCGATCGCATCCTTGGCGCGGTTGGGCGACCCGCCGATCCACAGGTTCCATCCCGGCGGCGTGCGGAAGATCGCCTCGATATGAAAGGTGACGATGCCCTGGCCGAACAGCGAGACCGGCGCGCGCGCTGGATCGGTACCCTCATCGAGCGCGATCGTCACGGCGGATGGCTCGGTTCCGCCGTCCCAGATGGCGGTGAAGCCGCACGGGCTCAGCACTTCCCAGCCATGCGCATTGGCGATGTTGAGCGGCAGGCAGCGATAGGCGAAGCTTTCCGGCGTCCTGTCCATCCACGCGCGCGTGGCAGGGGCGGGGCGGACCAGCGGCGCCCATCCGGGATGCAGATATGCGGTCAGTTCCATGGTCAGCGCGGTCCTGGAGCGAGGGCAGGCGGGGCGGGCGCAGGTGGGGCGGGTGCAGGTGGGGAGGGCCACGTCCGGAGCGGGCGAAAGACGTCTTCCAGCGCATGCTGTTCGGGCAGGATGTAGACGATCCCGTTGGTTCCGGTGAAGGCTCCGAGCACGACGCCATCGTAAAACGCCGCCGGCACGTTGATGCAGCCATAGGAGATGCGCTTTTCGGCGGCTAAAGGGCTCAACAGGCGCGCCTGCCGGCGATCGCCCGGATTGCCGGTGACGACGCGGTGCAGCGAAAGCGCGGCGTCATAGTCGATCCACAGAATGTCCTGGTGGAAGTCCCGCCCCAGTTCGGCCACGAAGCGGCCCGCGGGTGTGGTGCGTTCTTCCGGGCGAATCGTCGACAGCTTGCGCGAGCCGATGCCGGGCACGCTATCGTCGCCGCGGGCAAGGCCGAACAGCGCCGTGCTCGCGCCGCGCAGGACGCCGCTTGCTTCGAAGACGAATACCCGCGCGCTGACCTTGTCGATGACCACGAACGGCAGGCCGCCAGCGTCGCGCGATCCAACCGCCCAGTCCGCCACGCGCCGTGCCTCTGGGGAGGGACGCTCGCTGAGGAAGTTCGCCTGCAGGGGAGCAAGCGCGGCCGAGGCCTGGTTCGGCGAGGACGCCTGAGCGTTTGGCGCGACGCTCTGAAGCCTCTCGCCATCGGCCGTCCCAGGGGCCGCGCTTGCAGCTACCCCTGGGATCCATGCTGCGATCGCCAGCACCAGGCCGGCCTGCCGGGCTGCGACCCGGACTTTCTCGAAGATGTGCGTCCGCGGCATGGCCTTAGAAACGATCCTGCTTTGGGATCCGCTTCACGGGCGGTGGTGGCGGCGGCGGGGTAACGACAGGCGGCGGTGGCGGGACTTCGACGACCGGCGGCGGCGTTTCGACGACGGGCGGTGGCATCCTGACCCCCGGCGGTGGCGGGACGATGACCGGTGGCGGCGTGTTGGACGTCGGCGGGAACCAAGGCGGTGACGGTGGCAGGATCGGCGGCACGCGTGGTGGTGTCGGTGGCGGCGTTGGGGTCGGCGTCGGCGTCGGCGTCGGCGTTGGGGTTGGGGTCGGCGTTGGGGTTGGGGTYGGCGTCGGCGTYGGCGTCGGCGTTGGCGTCGGGGTTGGAGTTGGAGTTGGCGTCGGCGTTGGCGTCGGAGTTGGAGTTGGAGTTGGAGTTGGCGTCGGCGTTGGCGTCGGGGTTGGAGTTGGAGTTGGCGTCGGGGTTGGAGTTGGAGTTGGAGTTGGCGTCGGGGTTGGGGTTGGAGTTGGAGTTGGAGTTGGAGTTGGCGTCGGAGTCGGAGTCGGCGTCGGCGTCGGCGTCGGAGTTGGGGTTGGAGTTGGCGTAGGCGTAGGCGTTGGCGTAGGCGTTGGGGTCGGCGTCGGAGTCGGAGTCGGAGTTGGCGGCGGCGGGGCCGCAGCGATCGTTCCTACGGTCCTGAACCCGGTCGTGCAGCATGCCGCGGCGAGGGCGTATTGGGCGGCGTTGGTCCCGCTCAGGCTGTAGCCGGTAAAGGTCACGCCGATCCCGGTGCCCTCGCCGGCACTGTCATAGGTAGCGGTCGCGCCGGTGCCCGCGACCAGCGCCACGCCGGTCGGGAGACCACTGGCGGCCGTGCTGTTGAACCCCGACAGGACCGCGTTGGTCGTGCCGTCGGCGGTCTTGGTCGCGCCGGGGTAGACCAGCATGAACTGGCTCAGCGTCGCGCCGTTCGTCAGCGTGAAATTGAGGAGATAGTCGCCTGGCGTCGCATAGGAGATCGGGTTGTAATAGATCGCGACCGGTGCGTTCGGTCCGGTGACGGCGACGCGCGGCGTGCCCGGTGCAAAGATCACCGTACCCCCGGCGACGCCCGGCCCGGTCCCGGCATTGCCGGCAATCAGGACCAGCCCCGGCGCCAGGCCGAGGCTTTGCGCGGGAACGTTCGTTCCGCGCGTCAGCGTCATCGCGCCGGCAATCGTGATGTCGAGCCCCGCGCACAACGTGATGTTGCCGTCGGTCACCGTCAGGACGCCGGCGTTCGTGAGCGCGAAGGTGCGGCCGGCGTTGAGCAACATGCTGCCGTTGGTCGTGGTGATCGCAGCGCGCACGGTGATGTCGCGCCCACAGCAGATCACGAAATTGCCGTTGGTCGCGGTGACCGCGCGGTTCACGTTGACGTCGCGGTCGGCGAGCAGCTTGAGCGTCGTCGTGCTCGGCGAGGCGGTCCAGCTGATCGCATCGTTGACGGTGTTGTCACCATTGCCGGTCGTCCCCGAATTGATCGTGGTGACAGGCGGTGCCCCCGCCACCGTCGCGGTCGAGCCGGTCTGGGTGCTGATCGTCACGCTGTTGGTGACGAGCAGCGCCGACAGCGTCGCGCCGGAGATATCGCCGCCAATCGGCGCGATGGTGAAATCGTACGGATCGATCGTGAAGGTGCCGGTCGTGCCGAACGGCGCGAGCGTCGTGATCACAGCGTTGTCGGCGATCGAGACCTTCGATGCCGAGGCCTCGATCATGCCGCCCGAACCGCTGGTCGGCGCGCTGGCGTCGAGCGTGCCGCCGACCGAAACCGTTCCGCTCGTCATGTCGCCGAGCAAAGTGATGGTGCCGCTCTTGTTCTCGACGGTGCGCGCCTGGATCACACCGCTATTGTTGACCGCCGCGTGCATCAGCGCGCTCGCTGAGACTGCGGTCAGCAGGACGTTCCCGCCATCCGCGACGATCATCCCGCCATTGCTCGCCAGCGCATTGAGCGCGCCGGCATCGACGGTGACGTTGAGCAAGCCATTGCCCGCAACGTCGAGCGTCACGGCCTTGCCCGCGGCAAGCGCGACGGTGCCGAGGCGCGCCGAGATCACGCCGGTATTGCCAACGTTCGCGCCGAGCAAGGCGACGTAACCGCCATCCGCGCTCAGCTTGCCCTCATTGAGCACCGATGCGGTGCTGTCGCCCGAGAACTTGTAGCGTCCGGCCATGAAATCGCCGTCGCTCAGCCCGAGCGTCGAGGCGACCAGCCCGCCGACATTCACCTGCGCGCCCTTGCCGAACAGGATGCCGTTGGGGTTGATCAGGAACACCTGGCCATTGGCGTTGAGCGTGCCGAGGATCGCCGAGGGATCGGGGCCGGTGACACGGTTGAGCGCGACCGAGGTGCTGCTCGGCTGGACGAAGGTCACCGTCTCGGTGGGGGCGATATTGAAGCTCGACCAGTTGATCGCGACGTTCGCCGACGATTGCGTCACCGTCACCGCATTCGGATTGGTCACGATCGTCGCGCTGCCCGCGGATACGACGCCGCCGGTCGGCTCGGCATAAGCGGCAGGGATCAGGCCGAGGCCGAGCGATCCGGCGAGCGCGCTCGCGCACCACGCACTGGGCGGGCGCCATTTGCGCGCCGGAACCGTGCCGGTGAGGCGGGAAGGACGCGAGCTTGAGGTTTTTCGTGTCATGAGAGCGGCTCCCGAGGGATGATCATTGCGTGCTGGTCGCGAGGTTTCGCGATCACCCGAAGAACTTGATGACCTCGAACCGGAACTGGCCGGTCGAGTTGGGACGGTAAGAGGTCGCCTGCGCGCCGAGCTGGAAGGCGTAGGATGCGCGGGCGAGGAAGCTGTCGTTGCGCAACCAGGTCAGTGAGGCGCCGACGCCGTGGCGCGTGAAGCGGTTGTCGCCGCCGAGCCACGGCGTGTGGTTCAGCCAGATCTGGCCATAATCGTAGAAGCCCGCGACCTGCAGCCGGCCGGGCAGACCCTTGATCGGATCGAGCATCACGCGCGCTTCGGCGGTGGCGATATAGCCTTCGTCGCCGTAAACCTCGCCTTCGGGATAGGCGCGCACGCCGTTCGCGCCGCCCAGCTCCATCTTCTCGGTCACGTCGAGATTGTTGAACGCGATCTGTCCGCGCACTCCGGCATAGAGCGACAGCGGCCCGGTGACGGTCCGCAAGCGGTCGGCGCTGAAGCGGAGCTTGCCGAAATGGCCGTTGGTGCGCGCGGTCGCGGCGTCGTTCACGCGGATGAGCGGAGTGCGGATGTCGAGATTGCCGCCGCTGAGGTACAGCGAATAGCTGTCCCACCCGCCGCCGCCGAAGCGATCATGATGATCGCCGGTCAGCCCGATCGACAGCACTTCGGCGCGGCGCCGGCTGACGCTCGCGAACGCGTCGATATTGTCGCGCATCGCGCGATAATCGAATTGCCCGCGCAGCTGCAGATTGTTGTCGTAGCTGCGGACCAGCGGGTAGGCCGCGTAGAGGCTACCGATCTGCTGGCTGCCGGTTGCGTCGAGCACGTCGAATTGCTCGCCGAGCCGGTAGTGGAAATAGGCATAGGCCGCGCCGAGCGTGAGATTGCCTGCCTGCGCCTGATACGACACGCGACCATATTGCAGGCCGCCGCCCGAGGTCAGCACGCGCAGGCTCAGCACGTCGCCGATCCCGAGCGGTTCATTAAGATTGATCGTGCCGCCGCCCTGGTACAGGCCGGTATAGGGGTTCCCGGCATTGCTGACTTCGACGTCGCCGGTGATCCGGTGGCCGGGGGTGACATCGACCAGCAGATCCGACGTGCCGACATCCGCGCCCGGGCTCAGTGTGGAGCGGACGCGCACGCCCGGCAGGTCGGACAGCAACAGCAGCCGCCGTTCGAGCGGCGCGGCGGCGACGAGATCGCCGTGGTCGAGCCCGCGGAGCACCGCCTTGGCCGTGCCGTCGCGCAGATGCGATCCATTCTGGAGCGTGATCGCGCCATAATGGCCCTCGATCACCGCGATCGTGACGGCACCATCGAGGATCTTCTGCGCGTGCACATAGGCTTGTGCGACGATATAGCCGTGCGCGTTGTAGAACCGCGTGATGCGCAACGCCATGTTCCGCAAATCGGGCAGGGTCAGCATCCGGTCGGGTACGAAGCCCGTCGCGGCGACCAGTTCCCCCTCGGTGAAGCGCGTTTGCCCGCTGACATGCAGCGCATGGAGCGAGAACGGGATCCCCGTCGGCCCCTGCTCGGCGGCGACATCAGGCGTAGTGATGCGCAGATCGGGTACCGATGCGGGTGGGACCGGTGCCGAGGGGAGTTGCGAAAGCTGAGCGGGGACGGGCCCGGAGGTTTGCGCCGCAGCGCCATTTCCGCCGAACGATCCCGCGACTGCCGATACGAAGAAGAGGATCCTGAGATGCGCGTCCATAAAGCAATCCTCTATCGTCGAAGGCGCCACGGGTGCGGGGCGTTTGCGCATTCCGGATTCGCATCCGGAATGACGGGGGCGTGGGTACGGGTATCGGGCGCATGAGCATTGACCGGACGTCACAGGCGCAATCTCGCGAGACGCGTGGACATTCGGCTCAATCGGGGCTTGGATCGGGATATTTCTTATTCGTAAGACAATATTGCGTAAAACTGCATGTAGTTTTCACGAATAAAATCATAGCTTCGGAATCTACTGAGGCGGGTATTTTGCGCCATAATTCAACGGCAATTGAGCTTGTTTCTATGATGATTTTAGGCGGACTAAGTAATCTATGTTTTCGGATATTTCCGGTATAGCTGCGACATTGGTTTGTGAGTTGCCTGTTCGGAATAAAGGGACTTGGCGTCCGTAGCGCAAATCGCCCCAGCGCCCGGTAACGTCAGGGATGCGAGCATCTTGGGATGCCGCGGGAATAATAACCCGCATAGTGCTGCCGGGCCGGTTGATATCGTGTGGGCGAGGTCGCCAGCGCCGTCCGCGCGCGTGTTGACGATGCTCGGCGACGATGGTCTCCAAGAGGCGAAAAGCGCGCCGGAAACCAGGCCGACCACATCGGCTTCGCCGTTGATACCGCGGAAGGCGAAACCAAGAAGCGACTGAGCCAGAGGAAGGCGGTGGCAGCTCCTATTGCCACAAAGGTGACAGCAGATGCATGGGAAACGAGCGAGAATCGTAAGTGCGTGACGATGTCGATGGGAGTCTCCGTCGCATTGATCCGCGGCACGGGTGCGCCGGGTAGGCTCGATCCAGGATCTCGCCCAACGCTGTTGAGACGGAGTCGTATCTCCCGAATATGTCGCCACAGCAGTGTCAGATGGCCGAGGGTCAGCCTGACCGCACACCGAATGGCTGAAGGCGCACGGCAACTCGGCTGTGGCGACATAACAGGTTTAGACTGGAGCTGAGCTACCGCCTATACGGGCTTTGTGCTGTACCGAGAGTACGCCGTTACAGGCTGGCCGCGACGGCGATGCGGACGAGGTTGGCAGTCGTCTGCAGATCGAGCCAACTCAACAGGATAGCTCGGTGTATCCTGACGGTCATTTCCATCCAATGGCGCTCGGCTGCGATCTGCTTATCGAGCAGCCGCGCTCGGCACGACCGCTCTGGTCGATTCCCCGAGTCCGTTAAAACTTCGCCAACAGAGAGGAGCCGTCGGCGTTCGCACCTGGCCGCAACATTGTGCACACTCTCGGCGGCTGCTGCGGATGTCGGAGACGGGTCGACGCAGCGTCCCTATATCGAGCGGCCGATGTGCCCTACAGCCGCGGCAACGTCACCCCGCGCTGCCCCATATATTTGCCCGCGCGGTCGGCGTAGCTCGTCTCGCACGGCTCGTTGCCCTCGAGGAACAAGAACTGGCACGCGCCTTCATTGGCGTAGATCTTGGCGGGCAGGGGGGTGGTGTTCGAGAATTCGAGCGTGACATGCCCCTCCCAGCCGGGCTCGAGCGGGGTGACATTCACGATGATCCCGCAGCGCGCATAGGTCGACTTGCCGAGGCAGATCACCAGCACGTCGCGCGGCACGCGGAAATATTCGACCGTGCGCGCGAGCGCGAAGCTGTTCGGCGGGATGATGCAGCAATCGGTCTTGCGATCGACGAAGCTGTTCGACGCGAAATCCTTGGGATCGACGATCACGCTGTCGATGTTGGTGAACACCTTGAACTCGTTCGACACCCGCGCGTCATAGCCATAGGACGACAGGCCGTAGCTGATGCAGCCGTCGCGCTTCTGGCCGTCGACGAACGGCTCGATCATGCCGGTGGTCAGCGCCTGCTCGCGAATCCAGCGGTCGGACATGATCGCCATGTGAAAGCTCCCTCTTGGTTGCGGCCAGCCTGTCGCCGGAATCGCCCGGGCGGGCAAGCGCTGTTGCGAAGGGTGTGGTGTGCTGCTACGATAGGACACCTTGGGAGGCTAAACGATGCGACTGTGGCACACCCTTTTCAACCGCGCGCTTCTGGTGGTCGGGGTGGTGCTCGGGACTGTCGTGCTCGCGCCCGAGGTCCTCGCCTTCCCGCATCGCCAGATCATCGGCGATACCGTGGTCTATTCCGAGCATCCGTTGCCCGCGACGCTGCCGCACCTCCTGGCGAAGTCCGATGGGCTGCTGAAGAAGAGCGCGATCTACGGGCCGGGCTACGGGCGCCGCATCTTCCTCACCGATGGCGGCTGGCGCTGGCGGGTGATGGCGCTGCAATCGGCGGGGGCGTTCGCGTTTTCGAGCGCGTTGGGCGAGACGATCGTCGTCAATTGCAGCGATGTCGCGCGCGACGTTGCGTTCAACGGCGGGTCGATCGCGGGCGCGCGCAGCCTGTCGGGCGTGATCGCGCACGAGCGCACGCATGGGCTGATCCGCGCGCGCTACGGCGTGACCGCCGACATCGTCTATCCGGCGTGGCTGCGCGAGGGCTATTGCGACCTGGTTGCGGGCGGCGGGAGCCTGTCGGATCGCGATGCCGCGCGGCTCAAGGCGCAGCACCGGACGGTGCCCGCCTTGCTGTATTACGATGGCCGCAAGCGGGTGGAGGCGGCGTTGCGGGCGAATGGTGGGTCGGTCGATGCGCTGTTCGCGGCGGTATTGAAGGAGGACTGACGTTCGGCCAATCTCCGTCACCCCGGGCTCGTCCCGGGGTCCACCGGGATGCCCATACTGCACGCTCAGAACGCGCGGCAAGGTAGCCCCCGGCACAGGGCCGCGGTGACGGTTAGGATGCAGCGGACATCGTCGACCGAACTGGCGCGGCCCTACGCCTTTGGCCCCAACCCCAAATCCGCCGGCCCGAACGCGTGCGGCAGTAGTTCGCTCAGCAGATAGCGCTCGACCGAATCGCCCTCGGCCGCGCCGCACCACACGACGATGTCGCGCCCGCCGATCTGCGCGGCTTCGTTGATTACCTGGCGGCAGCGGCCGCACGGGCCGACCGGTGCGGTCCCGGTCGGGCGGCCGTCGGCGTCCATCGCGCCGCCGATCACGCCGATCTCGACCACGTCGCGGAAATCGCCCGCGCTGTTGACCGTCGCCAGCGCGACAGTCTCGGCGCAGAGCGAAAGGCCATAGCTCGCATTCTCGAAATTCGCGCCAGTGACGATCCGCCCATCGACGAGCAGCACCGCCGCGCCGACCGCGAAGCGCGAATAGGGCGCGTGCGCATTCAGCGCCGCCGTGCGCGCCGCCGCGATCAAAGTCTCTTGCATCGTCATGGTGCCACTACGTCCCAATGTACCGGCCCATCGACTCCGTCGATGTGCCGCATGTCGCTTGCCTGCCACATCCGCCAGCGCCTTGCCGGATAATCGGGCGGGAAGAAATCCTGCATCGCCCAGACCGGGCGCGCAATCGCCAGCGTCACGCCGTACGTCGCGTCGAAGCGCTTGCTGACCTTGAGCAGCATCGGCTTGCCGGTGTGCGATTCGACCATCGCGATGAAGCGGCGCAACTCGTCGAGCACGATCGGCGCGGTCGGGCGCGCGGTGCAATCCTGGCTGAAGTCGAGCTCGACCGCGGCAGGCAGCGCGCCGTCGTCGCGCGCGACCATGGTGTTGAAGGCGTTCGCCTGATCGGCGGCGAGGCGGCACAGCGAATAGGCATGGCTCGCACCGCGGCGCATCCCCGTCTCGGCAACCGCCGCCCAATTCGCCTCGAAGCGCGGGTCGCGCTGGTCGGTGGCGGTCGCACGGACATAAGCGAAGTCGGCGCCACCGCGCTTGACCGCCCACCAGTCGATCTCACCATTCGCGGCGGACACGTCGAGCCCCTGGAACGCGAAGCGGTCGGTCGGGCGCCAGCTCAATGCGAGAACCCAGAGGATGATGGCAGCAAGGGCGAGTACGCCGACGATCGTGGCGTACAGCCCGACCCGGATGCCCCAAAGGCGATATTTTACCACGATAGTCCCGTTCGGGCGGTCAGCCCTTGATATGAAGTACGCAGATCAGCGTGAACAGCCGACGGGCGGTGTCGAAGTCGATCTCGATCTTGCCCTCCAGCCGCTCTTTCAGCAGCTCCGCCGCTTCGTTGTGGATGCCGCGCCGCGCCATGTCCACCGTCTCGATCTGCGCCGGTGTCGCGTTTCGGATCGCTTGGTAATAGCTGTCGCAGATCGCGAAATAGTCTTTGATTGGCCGACGGAAGCGCCCCATGCCGAGCACATAGGTCTCGAGATGGCTGCCATCCTCGCGGTGCAACGCCAGCCCGAGCCGGCCTTCCTCGACCGTCAGCTCGATCTTGTACGGGCCGGCATAACCGTCGGGATAGGTCTTTTGCGGGGCGAAATGGTTGCCCTCGATCAGGTCGAAGATCGCGATGCGGCGCTCTTGCTCGATATCGGCCGACCGCCACAGGATCGTGCGTTCGTCGAGAGTCACGGCAATGATGCGTGGATCGGCCATTGTTGCAGCCGTAGCCGGGCCGGGGGGCGGGGACAACATCCACCCACGGGATTCACACCCGTCCCAGCGCAATCCGCTTGAGTGGGCAGGCGGCGAGTGGAATGAGGGCGCCATGGCCACAGCATTCCTCCCCACACCACCCGTTCCCGAAACCGTCTCGCTCCCGCAGAACGTCGAAGCCGAGGCCGCGATGCTCGGCGCGATGATGATCGACAACCGCCTTGCCGACGATCTGATCGATCGACTCGACGCCGAGCATTTCTTCGAGCCGCTCCACGGCCGCATCTTCAGCGCGATCAAGACGCTGCGCGGCAACGACATGCTCGCCAGCCCCGTCACGCTGCGCCCGATGTTCGAGCAGGATGCCGGGATGCGCGAGCTGGGCGGCCCGGCCTATCTCGCGCAGCTCACCGGCTCGGGCGCGGGCCTGATCGGCGCGCGGCAATTCGCCAAGCAGATCTACGATCTGGCGATGTTGCGCACGCTGGTGACGGTCGGCCGCGGCCTCGTCGATCGCGCGATGGATACGTCCGAAGAGGTCAATCCGCGCGCGCAGATCGAAGCGGCTGAGGAAGAACTCTACAAGGTCGCCTCGGACGGCGCGACCGAGAGTCAGACCAAGAGCTTCCTGCAGGCCGCCAAGACGACGCTCAAGATGGCCGAGATCGCGCTCAATTCGGGCGGGCATATCTCGGGCATCACAACGGGCATCGAGAGCATCAACACCAAGATCGGCGGCATGCATCGCTCCGACTTGATGATTCTCGCCGGGCGTCCGGGCATGGGCAAGACCTCGCTCGCCACCAACATCGCGTTCAACGCGGCGCAGCGCTGGATGCGCGACATGGCCGACGGGATCGATCCGGAACGCTCGCTCGGGGCGAAGGTCGCGTTCTTCAGCCTCGAAATGTCGGCGGATCAGTTGGCGGGGCGCGTGCTGTCCGAGCAGGCGCGAATCAATTCGGACGTGTTGCGTTCGGGCAAGATAAGCCGGCATGAATTCCAGGCGCTCGCGACAACCGCGGCCGAGCTCGAGAATCTCCCGCTGTTCATCGACGATACCGCGAACCTGTCGATCGCCTCGCTCCACACGCGTGCGCGGCGGTTGCAGCGGCGGCACAACAATCAGCTCGGGCTGATCATCGTAGATTACCTTCAGCTGCTGTCGGGCTCGGCCAAGGCATCGGGAGACGGGCGTGTGCAGGAAATCTCGGAGATCAGCCGCGGATTGAAGGGCGTTGCGAAGGATCTCAACGTCCCGGTCATGGCGCTGTCGCAGCTCAGCCGCGCGGTCGAGCAGCGCGAGGACAAGCGGCCGCTGCTGTCGGATCTGCGCGAATCGGGGTCGATCGAGCAGGACGCCGACATGGTGATGTTCGTCTATCGCGAGGATTATTATCTCAACATGGCGCAGCCAGAGATCCCGAGCGCCAACAGCCCGGCGGGGGTGCAGGACAAGCATGCGCAATGGTCCGAGCATCTCTCGCGCGTCGATGGCCTGGCGGAACTCATCATCGCCAAGCAGCGTCACGGTTCGACCGGCAAGGTGATGCTCAAGTTCGAGCCGCACATCACGCGCTTCAGCGATGTCGTGGTCGGCGGTGGTGGCGGCGGCGGCTATTGAGGCTGCGCGGTTGAAGACGCTCGTCGATTCGAACGCGGTGCTGGCCGCCGGGCTGCCGCTGATCCGCGAGCAGTTCGGCGTGCCTGTAGGGTTCCCGCCCGCGGTGCTCGCCGCTGCCGAGGACGCCGCCAAGCGCGTGCCGAATGCGCATGTCGATCGGACGGCAATGCCGTTCGTCACGCTCGACCCGGCGAGTTCGACCGATCTCGACCAGGCGTTCGCGATCGAGCGGAGCGGCGCTGATCTATTGCTGCATTATGCGATCGCTGACGTTGCGTGGTTCGTCGACGATGGCGGGGTGATCGACGCCGAGGCGTGGAAACGCGGGACGACGCTGTATCTGCCCGACGGCAAGGCCGGGCTCTATCCGCCGGTGCTCGCCGAAGCCGCGGCGAGCCTGTTGCCGAGCGGGCGCGGCCGGCGGTGGTGTTCACCGTGCGCGTTGCGCCCGATGGCACGCCGACGCTCGAGGGGGCGGAACGCGCGATCATTCGCAGTCGGGCGAAGCTCGCTTATGACAGCGTGACCGATGCCGATCTGCCGCCTGAATTCGCCGAGCTGGCCAACCGGATGGCGGCGGCCGAGGATAAGCGCGGCGCGAGTCGCGTCGATCCACCGCAGCAGGACGTGATCGCCGACGGGAAGGGTGGGTATCGGCTGGCGTTCGAACCGCGGTTGCTGTCGGAGGATCGCAATGCCGCGCTGTCGCTCGCGACCAATCTGGCGGTTGCCGGGTTGCTGCAGGCGCATCACACCGGGCTGTTCCGCGTGATGGCCGGGCCTGATGATCGCGCCGTGCAGCGGCTGCGCAATGTCGCGCTGGGGCTTGGGTTCGACTGGCTCGCTGCGCTGTCGCTGCCGCACTTCGTGGCGACGCTGTCCGCGTCCGACCCGGCGCAGGCCGCCTTCATGATCGCCGAGCGCCGGAGCGGCGGCGGGGCGAGCTACACGCCGTATCGCGATGGCGTGGTGCCGTGGCACGCGGCGATGGCCGCGTCCTATGCGCACGCGACCGCCCCGCTGCGGCGGCTGGCCGACCGCTATGTGGTGCGGGCTGCGCTGGCGATCGCCAACGGGGAGCCGGTGCCCGAGGTTGTGACGCAAGCGTTCGAGACACTGCCTCCTGTGATGGCGCGCGCCGATGCGATCGGCGGGCGGATTGACCGCGCGGTGATCGATCTGGCCGAGACGGCGGTACTGCACGGGCGCGAGGGCGAGGTCTTCGCCGCGGTGATTGTCGATGCGGATGCGCATGGCGCGCGGATTCAGTTGTCTGACCTTGCGGTGCTGACCAGCGTCAAGACTGAGGGTAAGCCGGGCGAGGCGATCTCGGTGCGGCTTGTTGCGGCGGATACGGCGGCGCGGACGCTGCAGTTCGAGCGGGTTTCTTAACGCGAGTTCACGCGGAGAGGCGACGAAGCAACGGACCGGCACACGGAGGCTCAAATGGCGGTGCGCCGTGTTTTGCCTCCCCTCCCTGGAAGGGAGGGGCCGGGGGTGGGTCGGCCCGTGGCAGGCGTGACGTTCCCATTGAGAGCAACCCACCCCCAACCCCTCCCTTCCAGGGAGGGGAGTCAGAACGGCGGTCTCGCCAGAGCCGTTTGCATTCGATGCAGGCGGTCGGCCCCCTAAAAAACCGGCTCTTCGCCAGGCTTCTCCGGCACGTGAATCCCGCACTCGACCTTCTCCCACCCGCGCCAGCGGCCCGAGCGCGGGTCTTCGCCCGGCAGCACCTTGCTGGTGCAAGGCGCGCAGCCGATCGAGGGATAGCCTTCAGCCTCGAGCGGATGGCGCGGCAGCTTGTGCTCGTCGAAATAGGCGTCGAGCTTGGCCTTGTCCCACGCCGCGAGCGGATTGAGCTTCAGCCGGCCCTCATCCTCCTCGAAGCGCGGCATCGCCTGGCGCGTGCCCGCCTGGAAACCCTTGCGGCCCGAGATCCACGCATCGAACGGCGCCAAAGCGCGCCGCAGCGGCTCGACCTTGCGAATGTCGCAGCAGCCGTCGGGGTCGTAATTCCAACGCAGGCCGGTCGCATCCTTCGCCGCGAGCAAGCGCGGATCGGGGCGGAACACGCGCAGGTCGGTGAAGCCGAGCGTCTCCGACAGTTCGTCGCGATACGCGAGCGTCGCGCCGAAGATCTTCTGCGTGTTGAGGAAGATGACCGGAATGTCCTTGTCGACCTGCGAGATCAGGTGGAGCAGGACCGCGCTTTCGGCACCGAACGACGATACCGCCGCAACGCGCCCCTTGAGCTCGCCGGTGAGCAACTCGCCGAGCATGTCGCGCGTGTCGACGCCCGCGAAGCGCGCCTCCATCGCCGCGGCATCGACGGGCGAGAAGGGCGCAACGTCGATCAGGTCGGGTTTGCGCAGCGCGTTACCCATGCCGCAGTGCCCAGATTGGCACGCGCCCGTCGGCGGCCTTCTGATAGACATTCTCGTAGCGCTTGAGCGACGCCTCGAGCGTTGCCGGATCGATCTCGGACTCGGGCGCGAAGCTGTCGAAGCCGCAGCGCTGCATCAGCGGCATCTGATCGACCAGCACGTCACCCTGCGCGCGCAGTTCACCGGTATAGCCCGCCTCGCGGAGAATCCGCGCCGACGAATAGCCGCGGCCGTCGCGGAAGCTCGGGAAGCTCACCTCGATCAGCGCGATCCGGTCGAGATACGGCAGCAGCGCGCGCGCATCGTCGCCTGCCTCGAGCCGCACCGCGGTCGCGTTGGTTTGCGCATCGAGAAACGCGTCGAGCGTGACGGCAGGCTCGTCGAAAGTCGCGTCGCCCCGGCGCAGGCCGGGGCCTCCCTGGGGCTGGCGATCCGCGTCCAACGCAGCGGCCCCGGCCTGCGCCGGGGCGACGGTGAGGGGCTTATCCATAAAGCGCTTCCTTGAACGGCTCCATGCCGATGCGGCGATAGGTATCGAGGAAGCGTTCGCCGCCCTCGCGCTGCGCCAGATAGACCTCGGTGACCTTCTCGACGGCATCGACCACGCCGTCCTCGTCGAACCCCGGGCCGGTGATCTTGGCGAGGCTGACATCCTCCGCGCCCGACCCGCCCAGCGAGAGCTGGTAGTTCTCGACGCCCTTCTTGTCGACGCCGAGAATGCCGATGTGCCCGGCATGGTGATGCCCGCAGGCATTGATGCAGCCGCTGATCTTGAGTTTCAACTCGCCGATATCGCGCTGCCGTGCGGGATCGGCGAAGCGCTCGGTGATCTTTTGGGCGAGCGGGATCGAGCGCGCATTGGCGAGGCTGCAATAATCGAGGCCGGGGCAGGCGATAATGTCGCTGATCAGGTCGAGATTGGCGGGCGCAAGGCCGGCCGCGTCGAGCTGCTGCCAGATCGTGTAGAGATCGGCCTTGCGGACGTGCGGCAGCACGATGTTCTGCGCGTGCGTCACGCGCAGCTCGTCGAAGCTGTAGCGCTCGCCGAGATCGGCCATCAGGTCGATCTGCGCCGAGGTCGCATCGCCCGGGATGCCGCCGGTCGGCTTGAGGCTGATCGTGACGATCGCATAGCCCGGCTGCTTGTGCGCGGCGGTGTTCTGATCGACCCACAATGCGAAATCAGGGTCGCTGCGATCGATCGCTTCGGGTGCTTCCGGCTCGAAGCCTGGATCGGCGAAGAACGCGGTAATCCGGTCGAACTCGGCCTTGGGCGGATCGAGCCCGAGCGCCTTGACCGCGACGAACTCCTCCTCGACCTGGCGGCGATATTCGTCGGGGCCGATCTCGTGTAGCAGGATCTTGATCCGCGCCTTGTAGATATTGTCGCGCCGCCCGTAGCGATTGTAGACGCGCAGGCACGCCTCGAGATAGCTCAGCAGATCGTCGCTGCCGACAAAATCGCGGATCTCGTGGCTGATCATCGGCGTGCGGCCCATGCCGCCACCGACGAAGATCTTGCCGCCGAGCTCACCGTCGCGGCGGACCATCTGGATGCCGATGTCGTGCAGCCGCATCGCCGCGCGATCCTCGTCGGCGCCGATCACCGCGATCTTGAACTTGCGCGGGAGGTAGGTGAATTCGGGGTGGAAGGTGCTCCACTGGCGCAGCAGTTCGGCCCACACGCGCGGATCGGTTACTTCGTCCGCGGCGGCGCCGGCATATTGGTCAGACGAGATGTTGCGGATGCAATTGCCGCTCGTCTGGATCGCATGCATCTCGACCGTGGCGAGCTCGGCGAGGATGTCGGGCGCGTCCTCGAGCTTGATCCAGTTGAACTGGAGGTTCTGCCGCGTGGTGAAATGGCCATAGTCGCGGTCGTACTTGCGCGCGATGTGCGCGAGCATGCGCATCTGGCGGCTGTCGAGCGTGCCATACGGGATCGCGACGCGCAGCATATAGGCGTGGAGCTGCAGATAGAGGCCGTTCATCAGCCGGAGCGGCTTGAACTGGTCCTCGGTGATCTGGCCGGCGAGGCGGCGCTTCACCTGGTCGCGGAATTCCTCGACGCGGGTGTCGACGATCTGCTGGTCGTATTGGTCGTATTTATACATGATCGATTCCGGGGGCGGTCGAAGAAGGGTGGTTCACGCGAAGACGCGAAGGCGCGAAGGCAGAAGAAATCTGGTTCGCGCGGAGACGCGGAGACGCGGAGAGGATGCGGTCGTGACGACCGCGCGCGTCAGCGCAATCACCTGGTCCCATCGCCCGAAGGGATGAGAGCCGCTGTGCGGCAGGCGCAACACCTCCGCGTCTCCGCGTCTCCGCGCGAACAAACCCTTCTTCGCGCCTTCGCGCCTTCGCGTGAACCAAACTCATATCACCCAGCTGCCAGCATTGGGATCAGCCGGCTTCAACGTCAGATCGGCGCGCACCGTCGGCCCGAGCGCGCGGATGCGGTCCTTGATGTGCGCGGGGCGGGGGCCGTCGGCTGTGAGCGTCGCGTCGATCACATAGGGGACGTTGACGCGCCGCGCGCCCTGCTCGGCATGCGCGATGCTCTCGCCCTGGTCGGCGACGTCGCACGCATCCTCGATATGGCGCGACCAGCCCGAGCCGGTCCACCACACCACGTCGCCCGTCGGCAAATCATTCCCGGTCAACACTCTCACGCAACGGACTCCGCAATCTTGGCCCAGGCGCCGAGCTTGTCCTCGGCGTCCGACAATTCGACGACTTCGCCGACGACGATGATCGCCGGGCTCGCCACGCTCTCGCGATCGACCATATGGCCGAGATCGGCGAGCAACGTCCGGATCGCGCGTGCGCCGCTGAGCGTCCCGCGCTCGAGCACCGCGACCGGCATTTCGGGGGCAACGCCATCGCGCATCAATTTGTCGGCAATGTCGTTGGCGGTGGCGACGCCCATATAGATGACGAGCGTGCGGCCCTTGCCGGCGAGCCCCGACCAGTCCTGGTCGGAAAGGCCCTTGCACTGGCCGGCGACGAAGCTGACCGCGCTCGCATGGTCGCGGTGGGTGAGCGGCAGCATCGCCTCGGCCGCGCAGCCGAGTGCCGCCGAGACGCCCGGGATCACCTCGACCGGCAGCCCGGCGGCGCGCACCGCTTCGACTTCCTCGCCGCCGCGCCCGAAGATGAACGGGTCGCCGCCCTTGAGCCGCACGACGATCGCGCCGGTCTTCACATGTGCGACGATCAGCGCGTTGATCGCCTCTTGCGGTAGCGTGTGTCGCGCGCGGCGCTTGGCGACCGAGACGCGCTGCGCGGTGGGCGGCGCGAGATCGAGCACGCGTGGATCGATCAGCCCGTCATGCACCACGACATCGGCCTGACCGAGCGCTGCAACCGCGCGGACGGTCAGCAAACCGGGGTCGCCGGGACCGGCGCCAACCAGGATGACGCGCCCGCGCGCGGTAGGATCGAGCAATGTGGCCATCGTTGTCAGATGGGCTGGACCAGCGCGCGCTTCAATTCAAGCTTGCTTGGGGGCGGGGTAGCCAAACTTTTGCCGACCTGTCCGCTGGGGGATCACGCTTTGTCGTGCAACTCCTTGACGCGGCGCGCGAGTTTGGCGGCTTCGTCGATCAGCATCGCGGCGACTTCGGGTTCGCGTTCGAGGATCGCGATGGCCAGGCAGTTGTCCGACTCGAGTTTGAGCTTGCGGGCGCGGGGAGTGGGGCCATCGGCCACTTTGTCGTGTTTCACGCCAGGCCCAAAGCATTGGAACGCCAGCGGTTCCATGGCTTTGCGACCAAAGGTTTCGCTCAGGCCAGCAACGCCCCGATTTCTGCGGCGAAGCGTTCGAACAGGATCGCGATGGCCGGGGTCCCGATCGGCCGGGCCTGCGGATCGATCGCACACAGCGTTCCGAAGAACGCACCATCGGGCAGGCGAATCGGGAAGGAGATATAGCTTTCGAACCCGTAGAGCATCGGCGTCGGATGCGTCCGCCAGGCGGGGTCGCCCGATACGGTGTCGATGACGACGGCATGCCCGCTTTGGCGGATCTCGTCGCAGATCGTGGTCTTCAGCGCGAGTTCGTCGCCCGCCTCAAGCCCGAATTCGATCCGATCGACGACCTGGCAGGCGATCCACTGGCTGTCGGTCACGCGCGCGACGGCGGCGAAGCCCATCGTCGAGATGTCGCAAATCCGCTCCAGCATCGCGGTGACCGCGGGATCCTCCCGCAACCGTTCGACGCGGGATGCGTCTTCACCCATCGCGTAACCCCACCCCAATGCTCGCCCGTGCCTGATCGGCTTCGCTCGATACCACGGGATAGGCGCAATAATCGGCCGCATAATAGGCGCTCGGACGGTGGTTGCCCGACCAGCCGATCCCGCCGAACGGCGCCTTGGACGAGGCGCCGTTGGTCGGCTTGTTCCAGTTGACGATTCCGGCGCGCGCATTCGCCCAGAACTGGTCGTACAGCGCCGGATCCTGGCTGAGCAGCGACGCCGACAGGCCGTAGCGCGTGTTGTTCGCTTCGGTAATCGCATCGGCGAAGCTGGTCTTGCGGATCACCTGCAGGATTGGGCCGAACAGTTCGATGTCGGGCCGATCGTTGAGGTCGGTCGTGTCGATCAGCGCGGGGCGCAGGAAGGGGCGGTTGGCGATCGGGCGCTCGAGATGCTGGATCGGGCGGCCGCCGCGCATCATCAGCTCGAGGAAGCTTTCGGACAGCAGGTCGGCGCTGTCATTGTCGATCACCGGGCCCATGAACGGCGCGGGGCTGGCGTGCGGTTCGTCGACGATGATCCGCTTCACGATCTTGATGATCTCGGCCATCAGCGGATCGTAGAGCTTCTGATCGACGATCAGCCGTCGCGCGGCGGTGCAGCGCTGGCCCGCCGAGGTGAAGGCGGACTGTACGACGACGACCGCGGCGGCGTGCAGATCAGGTGAATCCCACACGATGATCGGGTTGTTGCCGCCCATTTCGAGCGCGAGGATCTTCTCAGGGCGCGTCGCAAATGCGCGGTTGAGCGCGATGCCGGTATGCGCCGATCCGGTGAACAGCAGCCCGTCGATCCCGTCATGCGCGGCGAGCGCCTTGCCTTCGGCCGCGCCGCCGATCAGCAGGCGGAGACACCCTTCGGGGATCCCGCCGGCATGGAAGCAGCCGACGAGGAATTCGCCGGTCGCGGGGGTCTTTTCGGAGGGCTTGAACACCACCGCATTGCCTGCGAGCAGCGCGGGAATGATGTGGCCGTTGGGCAGATGCGCCGGGAAATTATACGGTCCGAGCACCGCCAGCACGCCGTGCGGCTTGTGGCGCAGCGCCATGCGGCTGCCCATCTGCGCCTCGAGCCGGCGCTGCGGGGTGCGTTCGGCATAGGCGGTGACCGAGATATCGACCTTGGCGATGACCGAATCGACCTCGGTATGCGCTTCCCAGAGCGGCTTGCCGGTTTCGCGTGCGATGATGTCGGCAAAGGCGTCGGCGCGGGCGCGCACGACATTGGCGACGCGGCGCAGCGCCTCGACGCGATACGCGAGCGGTTGCGCCGCCCAGCCCGCCCAACTCGCGCGCGCGGCGGCGACTTCGGCGTCGACATCGCCGATCGCGCCGCGCCAGAGCTCGGCGCCGGTGGCGGGTTCGTAGGAGAGAAGTTCGGACGACATTTACTCGGTCCTTGCCTTAGATCGCGACGGGAATCCACTCTTCTCCCTCTCCCCTTGTGGGAGAGGGAAGGGGCCCGCTCGCGTAGCGAGTGGGAAGGGTGAGGGGGACGTTGATGGCGTGGCCGCCGCCACACCCCCTCACCCTGCCGCGCCTGCGGCGCTCCCTCCCTCTCCCACAGGGGGAGAGGGGTTTACGCCAGCGCTTCGCCCATATTGCGGATCTGCGCGATCTTGGCGTCGAAGGGCGCCCAGTCGTCGCGCTGGTCGATCGCCGCCCAGATCGCCTCGACCTCGTCGATCAGCATCGCGCACGGATCGCCCTGCCAATAGGCGTGATCGCGGGTCTTGCGCGGCGCATAGGGTTCGAGCGCCGCGCGCAGTTCGTCGAACGGCTCGCCCTCGAGCGCGACGCCGCCGAACGCGTCGAAATAGAAGCGGTCGATCGCCATGCCGCTCGTGCGCAACCCGCGCTCGATCGCCTGGACCAGCGCGCGGTCGCTCGTCGCATCGCGTGGGACGACGCCGAGCCGCCACAGGATCGCAGCCGAGACCGCGCTTTGATAGCGCTCGGCAAACGTGTCGAGCACCGCGATCAGCGGCTCCGCCTCGACCAGCGCGCGCAGCGAAATCGCGAGCTGTGTCGCGTTCCAGTGGATCGCCTCGGGCTGGCGGCCGAAGGCGTAGAGCCCGGCGTGATCGAAATACGCCGCGGTGAAGGCCGGGTCCCAGGTCGGGGCGAAGCGCCAAGGGCCGTAGTCGAAGCTCTCGCCGGTCACGTTGATATTGTCGGTGTTGAGGACGCCGTGGACGAAGCCTGCCGCCATGTAGCTGGCGGCGAGGGTCGCGGTGCGATCGACCACCAGATCAAGCAGGCGGACCGGCGCATCGGCCTCGGGTTCTTCGCCGTACAGATTGCGCAGCACATAGCCGACGAGCCGCTCCATCGCCTCGGCATCGCGCAGATAGGCGAGGCGCTGGAAGGTGCCGATGCGGATATGCCCGTGGCTGAGCCGCACCATCACCGCCGAGCGGGTGGGGGAGGGCTCGTCGCCGCGCTCGAGCGCTTCGCCGGTCTCGATCAGCGAGAAGGTCCGCGAAGTGTTGACGCCCAAAGCCTGCAGCATCTCGGTGGCGAGCACTTCGCGCATTCCGCCCTTGAGCGTTAGGCGCCCGTCGCCGAAACGGCTCCACGGCGTGGTGCCCGATCCCTTCGTGCCGAGGTCCATCAGCCGGCCGCGCTCATCGCGCAGCTGCGCGAACAGGAAGCCGCGGCCATCGCCGATCTCGGGATTGTAGTTGCGGAACTGATGGCCGTGATAGCGCAGCGCGAGCGGCTGTTCGAGGCTCCCGGGAAGCGGCTCGAACCGGCCGAAATAGCGCAGCCAGTCGGCGTCGCTCACCTTGTCGAGCCCGACTTCGGCCGCCGCGCGATCGTTGCGAAACCGCAGGACTGTCTGCGGAAAGTCGGCGGCCGAGACCGGATCATAGAAGCCGTCCCCCAGTTCGAGGATGCTCGTTTCGGGGCGACAGCCTTGCGGGGAAATGCTCATGCGTGGATATGGAGGGCGCCCGTAGCGCGGCGCAACCCCAGGATCCGGCGCAGGACTCGACAATGTCGCCTTATGAAAATCGATATTGGTGGTCCAAGGACGGTGTCCGGCTGCATTACCGTGACTATCCCGGGCCCGCCGATCGTCCGCCGATCCTCTGCCTGCCGGGCCTGACGCGCAACGCCCGCGATTATGACGACCTCGCCCGCCGGCTATCGCCCGAGTGGCGCGTGATCGCGATCGACCTGCGCGGGCGCGGTGAGAGCGGCTATGCCAAGGACCCGATGAGCTATGTCCCGCTCAGCTACGTCCAGGACATCGAGGCGTTGCTCGGCGAACTCGGCGTCGCGCGCTATGTCGCGTTCGGCACCTCGCTCGGCGGAATCGTGACGATGCTGCTCGCCGGCACCGCGCATGAGAGCCTCGCTGGCGTGCTGCTCAACGATGTCGGGCCCGACATCATGGCCGAGGGGCTGTCGCGGATCCGCGGCTATGTCGGCAAGTCGAACACCTGGCCGACCTGGCTCCACGCCGCGCGCGCGGTCGCCGAGGCGAATGGCGACGTCTATCCCGCCTTCACGCTCGAGGACTGGCTGGCGATGGCCAAGCGGCTGTACCGGCTCAACAGCGCGGGGCGGATCGTGCTCGATTACGACATGAAGATCGCAGAACCCTTCCGCGTGCCCGGCAATGAGGCCGGCCTCGATATGTGGCGCGCGCTCGACGTGCTGAAGGCCGTGCCGACGTTGATCGTGCGCGGCGCCACGTCGGATGTCCTGTCGGCCGCGACTGCCGAGAAGATGGTAGCCGCGCTCGAATATGGCGAGCTTGTCACGATCGACCAAGTCGGCCATGCCCCGACCCTGAGCGAACCCGCCGCGGTGGCGGGGATCGATCGATTGCTGTCACGGATTTCGGCCTAGCTTCCTCCCCTCCCTGGAAGGGAGGGGCTGGGGGTGGGTTGGCCCGTGGAGAGTCGGACGCCCGCATTAGGCCGACCCACCCCCGACCCCTCCCTTCCAGGGAGGGGAGAAGAAGAAGCGGAACCGCGCGTGCAACCACGCGTCTCGCTTGCATAACAGGAGCCTTGCATGAAGACCGTTACCGACGCGCATACCGCAATGACGAGCCTCAAGGGCAAGCGCGTCGCCATCACCGGTGGCACCACCGGGATCGGCCGCGCGATCGCCGTATTGCTTGCGGCCGAGGGCGCCAAGGTGTTCATCTGCGGCCGCAATCCCGAATATCTCGACGACGCGCTGGAGCGCATCCGCGAAGTCGGCGGCGAGGCCGACGGGATCACCACCGAGCTGTCCGATCCCGAGAACGTGCTGAGCTTCTTCAAGCAAGCCAGCGACTATCTCGGCGGGATGGACTGCGCGGTGATCAACGCCGCGGTCGCCGCGGGCGGCCTGACGCAGATGAGCGAACCCGAACTGCGCTATGCGATCGCGGTCGATTTTACCGCCTATCTGCTCAGCGCGCATGCTGCGGTCGACAAGCTCGAAGGGCATGGCGACATCATCCTGATCGGCTCGATGAGCGCCCACGTGCTCGGGCCAAGCTCGACCGTCTATGCCGGGATCAAGGCGGGCATCGCCGCTTTCTCCGAGGCGCTGCGCCGCGAACTCGGTCCCAAGGGGATCAAGGTTGGTCTGATCGAGCCCGGCAAGACCGGCTCGAACATGCAGCTCCCCGACATCACCCCCGAGGAGCAGCGCAAGATGATCCAAGAGGAAACCTCGCTTCGCGCCGAGGACATTGCGGTCGGCGTGCATTATATGCTGACCCAGCCACGGCGGACCGTGATCCAACAGCTCGTGATTTCCCCGCGGGCGCAGGAGGGTGAATGACCTTTTCGCATGATGCCTTGATCTTCTCGCCCGGCGACGTCGATCTTTCCCGCTCGCCACTCGCGGGGAAGGTCGATGCCGAGACCTATGTGCTCGGCGCGTTCAACCCGGGGATGACGCGGCTGCCCAACGGCAATCTGTTGCTGATGGTGCGTGTCGCCGAGGCGCTCAAGATGCCGATCAAGGATCAGCACATCCATGCGATCCGCTGGACCGAGCACAGCTATGCGCTCGACGCCTGGCCGCTCGAACATGTCGATACCGCCGACCCGCGCAAATTCATGATGCGCGGCGGCGGGTGGAAGGTGATGGCGCTGACCTCGCTGTCGTGGCTGCTGCCGGTCGAGCTCAATGCCGACGGGACCAAGGTCGAGCAGGTCCATTACGACAAGGCGATCGCGCCGCGCACGTCGTATCAATGCTACGGCGTCGAGGATGCGCGGATCAGCAAGGTCGGCGATCGGTATCTGATGACGACGTGCTCGGTCAGCCCCGAACGGCATTCGACCACGCTGTACACGTCCGCGGATGCGCTCGACTGGAAGCTCCAGGGGATCGTGCTCGATCACCAGAACAAGGACATGCTGATCTTCGAAGGGATGATCGGCGACACCTATTACGCGCAGACGCGCCCGCTCGGCGATCTGTACTTCGCCTATCCGCCGGGGAGCGAGTGGCGTTCGGGGCCCTCGATCAACCTCGCCAGCTCGCCCGATGCGCTGCACTGGAAGCCGTACGACAAGCCCGGCATCCGCCCGCACGCCAAGACGATGGCGACCGCGCGGATGGGCGGCGGCGCGCCGCCGATCCTGACCGATGAGGGCTGGCTAACGCTGTGGCACGGCGTCGAGCCGATGGGCGTGGTCGGCGTGTATCGCACCTATTGGTCGATTCTCGATCGCGACGATCCGAGCGTTGTGCTGCGGACCTGCCATGATCCGCTGATCGAGGCGAATCCGGCGCTGACCGAGCCGATCAAGGATCTGATGTATCTCGACAATGTGGTCTTCACGACGGGTATCGCGGATGCCGGCGACCTTTATGTCGTAGCGAGCGGCGAGGCCGATCTCGGCTGCCGGATCACGCATATTCCAAAGACCGCGTTCGCCTGACCTTATCCCCCTCCCGCTTGCGGGAGGGGCTAGGGGAGGGACTGACCTGGAACCCCTACGCCGCGCCCGCGGCACGCCCCTCCCCCAGCCCCTCCCGCAAGCGGGAGGGGAGTGTTAGAGCAAGCGGATGACTTACACTTCCCCCACCCTCGTCATCGCCGGCAGCCTCCGCCCGACGCGCATCTCCCCCAAGATCGCCGCCTGGATCGCAGCGCTCGGCGAGGAAGCCACCCACGCGCTCTTCGAAACGCTCGATCTCGCCGACTGGCCTCTCCCGATGGACGACGAACCCGGCATGCCGCAGTCCGGCCACTACACCCAAGACCACACCCGCGCCTGGAGTGCCAAGATCGCCGCCGCCCCCGGCTTCGTCTTCGTCATGCCGCAATATAACGGCGGCTATCCCGCGCCGCTCAAGAACGCGATCGACCATCTCTATCGCGAATGGGCCGGCAAGCCCGCGCTGATCGTCACCTATGGCGGGCACGGCGGTGGGCGCGGTGGCGAGCAGCTCGCCCAGGTGTGCAGCTTCGTGAAAATGAAACCGCTGGAAACCAGGCCCGCTTTGACGCTTCCCCGCGAGCGGATCGAAGCCAATGACGGCCAGATCGACCCCGCGGTAGCGTTTGCCTCGCAGCGCGACGAAATCGGCACGGCCTTGGCCGAATATGCTGCCGTACTCGCAACAGATGACGCCGCTGTCATTTCGCGCTAACGCCGCGCGGAAATGAACCGGCCGGTCAACATCCTGCACTTGCACTCGACTTTCTCGCTTGGCGGGAAGGAAGCGCGCGCGGTGCGTCTGATGAACGCGTTCGGCGACCGCGCACGCCATACGATCGTGTCGAGCATGGACGGCGAGTATGGCGCGCAGGGTGCCATCGCCAAGGGCGTGGACTATGAGATCGCGCAGAACCCGCCGGCGCTGACGGGCTCGCCCTCGGTCAAGCGCTACGAGGCGATCGCGGCGTATATGCGCCGCTTCGATCTGGTGCTGACCTATAATTGGGGCGCGATCGACGGGGCGATGGCGCGGCGCGTCTCGTCGAAGGGCGTGCCGCCGCTGGTCCATCACGAAGACGGCTTCAATGCCGACGAAGCCAAGGGCCTCAAGGCCGAGCGCAACATCTATCGCCGCTTCGCGCTCACCAAGGCGGCGGCCCTCGTCGTTCCGTCCGAGACGCTCGAAGACATCGCGCTGAAGACCTGGAAGCAGCCGCGCGAGCGCGTCCACCGCATCGCCAACGGCATCGCCACCGCGCGCTACGCGATCCCGCCCAAGCCCAATGCGATCCCCGGCTTCAAGCGCAAGCCCGGCGAGCTGGTGATCGGCACGCTGGCGGGTCTGCGCGAGGTCAAGAACCTCCCGCTGCTCGTCCGCGCGTTCGGCGGCATGTCGAGCCGCGCGCGGTTGATCATCGTGGGGGAGGGGCCCGAGCAGCAGGCGATCCTCGATGCCGCCGAGCGGATGGGGGTCGCCGATCAGCTCGTCATGCCCGGCTTCCTGCCCAACCCGCACGAGTATATCGGGTTGTTCGACATCATGGCGCTGTCGTCCAGGTCCGAGCAGTTCCCGATTTGCGTGCTTGAGGGCATGGCGGCGGGGCTGCCGATCGTCTCGACCCCGGTCGGCGACATCCTGAAAATGGTCGCCCCCGAAAACAGCAGCTTCATCGAACGCCGCGACCAGGAAGTGCTGATCCGCGACGCGCTCGAATCGCTCGCGCAGGCGACGCCCGAGGGCCGCAAGGGGCTCGGCGAGCTCAACCGGCGCAAGGCCGTCGCCGAATATGACGAAGCGACGATGATCGCCCGCTATGCACATCTCTACGGCAGCGTTATCGGACGCCCCGGGGCGTTCGGGGATTAGAGATTTGCCCGATCGGGCGTCCAAAGCGTATAACAGAACGTAAGTTAAGTCGGAGGCCGTCACGTTGTTCAAAGGTTTGAAGCCCATCGTCTATGGCGGCCGCGAGGTCTGGCCGCTCGTCGAGGGCGGCAAGGGCGTCGCCGCGACCAATCATGCGAGCGCGGGCGCCTGGGCGGCGGCCGGCGGCATCGGCACGGTGTCGGCGGTCAATGCCGACAGTTATGACCCCGACGGCAAGATCATCCCGCAGGTCTACAAGGCGCTGACGCGCCGCGAGCGCCACGAAGAGCTGATCGAATATGCGATCGAGGGCGCGGTCCAGCAGGTGCGCAAGGCGTTCGACATCGCCGGCGGCAAGGGCGCGATCAACATCAACGTGTTGTGGGAAATGGGCGGCGCGCAGCGGATCCTGCACGGCGTGCTCGAGCGTACGCGTGGGCTCGTCGCGGGCGTGACCTGCGGCGCGGGGATGCCGTACAAGCTGTCCGAGATCGCGGCGTCTTACGAGGTCAGCTATCTCCCGATCGTCAGCTCGGGCCGGGCCTTCCGCGCGCTGTGGAAGCGTGCCTATTCGAAGGCGGCCGACTGGCTGTCGGCGGTGGTCTATGAGGATCCGTGGCTCGCGGGCGGGCATAACGGCCTGTCGAACGCCGAAGACCCGCTGATGCCGCAGGACCCGTATCCGCGCGTGAAGGCGCTGCGCGACACGATGCGCGAGGGCGGGATTCCCGACAGCGTGCCGATCGTGATGGCCGGCGGCGTCTGGTACTTACGCGACTGGTCGAACTGGATCGACAATCCCGAGCTCGGCACGATCGCCTTCCAGTTCGGCACGCGCCCGCTGCTGACGCAGGAAAGCCCGATCCCTGAAGAGTGGAAGGCGCGGCTGACCAACATCCAGGAAGGCGAAGTGCTGCTGCATCGCTTCTCGCCGACCGGTTTCTATTCGAGCGCGGTGCTCAATCCGTTCCTCCGCCATCTGCAGGAACGCTCGGAGCGGCAGATCGCCTTCTCGACGCAAAGTGCTGGCGATCACACCTATCAGCTCGACGTCGGCGTCAAGGGCAAGAACTTCTGGGTAACGCGCAACGACCTGCTGCGCGCCCGGCAGTGGTTCGGCGAGGGCTTTACCGATGCGCTCAAGACCCCCGACAACACGCTCGTCTTCGTGACGACGCCCGAGAAGGGCGTGATCCGCAAGGACCAGGCCGATTGCATGGGCTGCCTCAGCCAGTGCGCCTTCTCGTCCTGGTCGGACACCGAGACCAATTCGACCGGACGCCTCGCCGATCCGCGCAGCTTCTGCATTCAGAAGACGCTTCAGGACATCGCGCATGGCGGCGATGTCGAGCAGAATCTGATGTTCGCCGGCCACGGCGCGTATCAGTTCAAGCGCGATCCGTTCTACTCGAACGGCTTCGTGCCGACCGTGAAACAGTTGGTCGATCGCATTCTGACCGGGGATTGATCCTGGTCAGAAACAAAATGCAACAGACGGACTTTGCCAATTGTTTACGCCCGTCCGGCTATCGCTGGACGGGATGACAACGCCCGTTTTCCTGACGATCGACACCGAAGTGATGTGGCGGCACCACAGCGACGGGCTGGCGAGTGCCGAGATCTTCGCGCGCTCGCTCGAACCCGCCGGGGTGGGCGTCAGCTACAAGCTCGAGATGCTCGCGCAGCACGGGTTGAAGGCGTGCTTCTTCGTCGATCCGATGCCGGCGATGACCTTCGGCATCGCGCCCCTGCGCAGCATCGTCGAAAAGATCCTCGCGGCGGGGCAGGAGGTGCAGCTCCACCTCCACCCGAACTGGACGAGCGCAGTGTCGGGCGATGGCGGGGCGAGCGCCTCGCGCTTCGAGCTGGCCGAATACAGCTTTGCCGAACAGCGCGCGTTGATCGCCGGTGCGACCGATTTGCTCGTCGCGACCGGCGCGCCGCATCCGATCGCGTTCCGCGCCGGGTCGTACAGCGCCAATGACGACACGCTGCGCGCGCTCGGTGAGCTCGGTTTCGTCTATGACGCGAGCCACAATGGCGGCGAGCATCCCTGGCCGAGCGCGATCGACTTGCCCGCGCGGCACATTTCGCCCGTAAGCCGCGACGGCGTGATCGAAGTGCCCGTCACGGTGATCGAGGAACGGCCCGGCGCTCTGCGCAATTTCCAGATTTGTGCGCTCTCGGTCGGTGAGATGCGCGCTGCGCTCGACCATGCCGAGCTGTGCCGCCATGCCGCGGTGAGCATCGTCAGCCATGGGTTCGAACTCGCCAATCGCGCGGGAACGCGACCCAATACCGTGCACGTGCGGCGCTTCGAAGCGCTGTGCGGTTTGCTTGCCGAGCGTGGCGAGGCGATGCCGACGGTGCATTTCGCCGATCGGCCCAAGCTCAGGCTCGAGCAGAACGACGTGCCGCTCGGCCCCGATCCCTTACGCACGCGTTGGCGGCAGGCCGAGCAATTATGGTCGAACATGGTGGCCGAGCGCGCGGCGTGATGCCGCTGCGCGCGGAACCGCTGCCGCTGCGCTTCCAGATCGGCGCGCGGACCTTGGGGTCGATCGAGCGACGGCTGGTGCGCGTTTCGTTGTCGCTCGACGCGATCATCGCGGGCGCGCAGCCGGCGCTGCCGCCGCTCGGGCGTGGCGATGACGGGTATCTCGTGACCTCGCTTCCCGCGGCGGGGCTCGACGCGCTGCTGCGTGGCGCGGGCGGGATGATTGGCTATGTCCGCCAGCGCTATCCGCGGCATTATGCCGATCTGACGATCGGCTTTGCGGCATACCAAGCGGCGCTGTCGGGCAACACGCGCTCGGGGCTCAAGCGCAAGACGAAGCGCGTGATCGAGCTTTCGGGCGGCGCGCTCGATGTCCGGCGGTTCCGGACGGCGGCCGAACTCGGCGATTTCCACGCGGTCGCGCGGGGGATCTCGCAGCGGACCTATCAGGAGCGTTTGCTCGGCGGCGGATTGCCCGACGATGCGGCGTTCGTCCGCGCCATGACCGAGCAGGCGGCGGCGGACCAGGTGCGCGCCTGGCTGCTCTACGTCGCGGGCGAGCCGGCTGCGTATCTCTATTGCCCGATCGCAGGCGGGACGGTGCGCTACGACCATGTCGGGCACGACCCGGCGTTCAACGATCTGTCACCCGGCGGCGTGCTGATGCTCGAGGCGATGCGCGACCTCTATGCCGAGCCGGGCCTCCGGCGCTTCGACTTCACCGAGGGCGACGGCCAGCACAAGCGCAGCTTCGCGACCGCTGGGGTGGCATGCGTCGATCTGTTGCTGCTCCGCCCGACGCTCGCCAACCGCGCGACGATCGCCGCGCTAGAGGCATTCGACCGCGGGGCGCTGTGGGCGAAGCGTGCGGTGGCGCGGCTGGGGTTGGAACGGGTGGCGCGGCGGGTGCGGCGTTAGCGGCGATTTTGCCGGATGCGGTTGTTCTGGCCCCCGCGCGCGCATTACTTCCGCTGCGACGGTGGCCTAAAATCGAGCACGCTCTTCGTATAGCTTTCAACGACGATACTGAACGGCACCCCGCGGGCCGTGACGAGCAATGCGCGGTTCTCGATGACATGGTCGGGGATGGTCAGTGGCGCGGAGTCGCTGACGATCGGGGTGCCGCTATCCCAGCCACGCGGCAGCGGCGACCATAGCAGCTGCGCCGAAAGCGTCTGACGCCGGAAGTGCAGCGGCTGGACGACCCTGCCAAACGCGGTGTTGCTCTGGTCGAGCGCGGCATTCATCTGTGGCGTCAACCGCGACGGGACGTACCAATTGTCGGCTTCCGACAGAATATGGCTGCCGCACCGCAGGCTTACGCGGCGATAGCGGATCGGCTCCTGATCGGAGACACCGAGCAATCGGCGCTGTTCGGCAGTTGCCGGTTTCACCACCGTGGTGTTGCGATCGGCGACGATCTTGCTGCCTGGGGCATCGATCTGATGGCGCGTGCACCAATCATCCAGCGTCAGCGTGGCGCTGTCGCGCGTCAACAAGTCGAGCTGCAGCGATTGAAGCACAGCGAGAGCCTCGACCCGACCCGTCGCATCGCCGCGCCATGCGAGCGGGGTTGCTCCATTGCCGTCAGCGGGGGTGAGTGCCGAAATCAGCACGGTGGCAAGGATGAGCATGGGCGCCGCCATAGGCGTGTGATGCCGCAAGGCGAAGGGGGCGCGACGCGCGCTGCGACAGGCCGTGATCTTCTTGCGCATTAGCCTGACCCTGCAACCGCGCGTGACGCGAAACGGCGCGCGGCGTTCTGCTCGGCTGCCCAACATCCACACCCCCTAGCGTATCCCCCCACCCGCGCTACACCGCCGCCCATGCATCTGCGCGTCGAAGCCCTGATCCTCGCGAGCCGCCATCACGGTGAACACGGCGCGATCGTGCGCGCGCTGACTGCCGAGCACGGGCTCCAGGCGGGCTATGTCCGCGGCGGGCGATCGACGCGGATTCGGCCGATCCTGCAGCCCGCCAACCGCGTGATCGGCGAATGGCGGTCGCGGACCGACGATCAACTCGCGAGCCTCACGGTCGAGCTCGTCACCAGCCGCGCGCCGCTGTTCGCCGAGCCGCTGCCTGCGCTCGCGCTCGAATGGGTGACGACGCTCACCGCCGCGGCGTTGCCGGAGGCGCAGCCCTATCCGCGGCTCTATGCCGCGCTCGACGGAACGATCGGCGTGATCGAGGCGGCGCCCGCGGCGCGCGGCTGGGCGCTGGCGCTCGCGCGCTACGAACTGCTGCTGCTCGCCGAGCTCGGTTATGGGCTCGAGCGCGACATGCTGCCGCCCGCGCTGACCAGTGGGCACGCGCCGGAATGGGCCGAAATCCTCGATGCGCTGGCGCTGACGGGCGATGCGCTCGCGCGCTCGATCCTGGTCGATCGTCGCGCGGTGACGCTTCCCGCGCGCGCTCGCCTGGTGGATCGGCTGAAAAGGGCGGTTGCGTGACGCGTCGCGGCTCGGCATTGGCGGGGCAATTGAAGGGAATTGCACCTTGGCACTGATCGCGATCCTCGCCGGCGACGGCATCGGCCCCGAAGTCACCACCCAAGCCCGCCGCGTACTCGACGCGCTCGGGCTCGACCATCAGTTCGAAGACGGCCTGGTCGGCGGCGCCGCCTATCGCGCGCTCGGCCATCCGCTGCCGCCGCAGACGCTCGAACTCGCGCACCGCGCCGATGCGATCCTGTTCGGCGCGGTCGGCGATCCCGAGATGGACGGGCTCGAACGCACGCTGCGCCCCGAACAGGCGATCCTGGGCCTGCGCAAGGCGCTCGGCCTGTTCGCCAATCTGCGCCCCGCGACGATGTTCCCGGGGCTCGAGGATGCCTCGGCACTGCGCCCCGAAGTCGCGCGCTCGATCGACATGGTGATCGTCCGCGAACTCACCGGCGACGTCTATTTCGGCGACAAGGGCCGCGGCCATACCAAGATGGGCCTGCGCGAAGGCCATGACATGATGCGCTATGACGAGGCCGAGGTCGCGCGCATCGCGCGCGTCGGGTTCGAGATGGCCAAGCGTCGCAAGAAGATCCTGACCTCGGTCGACAAGGCCAATGTGCTCGAGACGTCGCAATTGTGGCGCGAGATCGTCAACGAGGTCGCGCTCGATTATCCCGAGGTCAAGCTCACCCATATGTACGTCGACAATGCCGCGATGCAGCTGGTGCGCAATCCTGGCGCGTTCGACGTGGTGGTGACGGGCAATCTGTTTGGCGACATCCTGTCCGACCAGGCGAGCATGTGCGTCGGCTCAATCGGGATGCTGCCCTCGGCCTCGCTCAACGAATGGACCGGCACGTGCGGGCTGTACGAGCCTATCCACGGCTCGGCGCCCGACATTGCCGGGCAGGGCAAGGCGAACCCGTGCGCCGCGATCCTGTCGGCGGCGATGCTGCTGCGGCATTCGCTGTCGGACGAGGCGTCGGCACAGCGGATCGAGGCGGCGGTGATCGCGGCGATCGGCAGCGGCGCGCGCACCCCCGATCTCGGCGGCAGCCATTCGACGACGGCGATGGGCGATGCGGTGCTGGCCGCCCTGCAATGATCCCACGCCTCGAGCTCGCGGTCGTCATTCCGACGTTCAACGAGCTGCGCAACGTGCCCTTGCTGATCGCCAAGCTCGACGCGGCACTGGTGGGGCGCGCGTGGGAGGCGATCTTCGTCGATGACGACAGCCCCGACGGCACCGCGCAGGCGGCGCGCGACCTCGGCCTGACCGATCCGCGCGTCCGCGTGATCCAGCGCTTCGGGCGGCGCGGTCTGTCCTCGGCGTGTATCGAGGGGATGTGCGCGACCGCCGCGCCGGTGGTTGCGGTGATCGACGGCGATCTTCAGCATGACGAGACGATCCTGCCGACGATGCTCGATGCGCTGCAGGCCGATGCTGCGCTCGACGTGGTGATCGGCTCGCGCTTCGTTGCGGGCGGCGGGACGGGTGATTGGGACCAGGATCGCGTCAAGAAATCGGCGCTGGCGACGCGGCTGTCGCGGCGCGTGCTCAAGGCCGATCTCAGTGATCCGATGAGCGGCTTCTTCATGATGCGCACGCAGATCGCGCGCGACCTGATCCCACATCTCTCGGCGATCGGCTTCAAGATCCTGCTCGACATCATGACCGCGAGTCCGCGGCCGCTGAAGTATCTCGAACTGCCCTACACCTTCCGGCTGCGCACCGAGGGCGAAAGCAAGCTCGATTACGTCGTCGCGATGGAATTCCTGATCGCGATCTACGACCGGTTGTTCGGGCGGATCGTGCCGGTGCGCTTCGTGATGTTTTCGGGCATCGGGGCGCTCGGCGCGCTGGTGCATCTGACCGTGCTCTACGCGCTGTTCCGCAAGGAAGCGGTCAATTTCGTCGGCGCGACGATCATCGCGACCGTCGTGGCGATGACCTTCAACTTCTTCCTCAACAACGCGCTGACCTATCGCGAGCGTCGGCTGACCGGCGCGCGCGGGCTGATCGACGGGTGGATCTCGTTCTGCCTGGTCTGCTCGGTCGGCGCGGCGGCGAATGTCGGCGTGGCGTCGTTCCTGTACGAAATGGAGCACGGCACTTGGGCGATATCGGCGATGGCGGGGCTAATGGTCGCGGCGGTGTGGAATTACGCGCTTTCATCGCGCTTCGTGTGGGGGCGGTACTAAGCGGGTACGCCTCCGCACCCCAGCCGCGCGCTTTGCTGCAATCAAATCGCCCCGAGATCCTCGACGCTCAGATATTCGGTCAGGATGCAGCCGGCGATCCCGTCGCGCGACCAGCGCACCACGCCGCGCCGCTCGATCTCGCGGGTGATCTGCACCTTGACGTGAAGCCCGGGGCTGAACCGCCCGTCATGCACCAGCTTGATGCCGCGCTGCGAAATGTCGCGCGCGCGTGCGATCTGGACGCCGAGTTCGCTCGTCACCATCACGGCCTTTTCGAGCGGCAGGCGTAGATGCCGCGATGTCGTCGTCTGCTGCTCGTTGTACAGCCGGCGCAACAGCGCCGGACTGTCGATCGGCGCCGACAGTTTGACGCCACAGCGTCCGGCGGCATGCCACGCGACATGCCCGCTCAGCGTGCAGGTCTCGGACAGATCGATCGCCATCGCGCTGCCGAGCCCGATCGGGAGCTGGGTCGAGAGCATCAGGCCTTCGTTCGACACGTTGTGGACGCGGGCCAGGCCCCATACCCCATGCGCCTGGACCCGCGCGACGCGATAGACCGTGCGCAGGCGCTGGCTGTCCCTGCGCTCCGACGCTTGCGCCGGGACGATCTCGGGGGCGATCTCGGGGGCGGTCTCGATTTCGGCCAGCTGCGTTTGGGGCCGGTTAAACTTGGTGTCCATATGCTTCTCCCTCGATCTACGATCGGAAAGAGCGGGCGCGCGTCATAGCTGTGGAAAACGCCGCCGACAGCGTAACGAAGACTTAACCATAATATTATGACCTCCATGGCGGGTGTGCCGTGCCCGCGTCGGAGCCGCGAAAGCAGCGGTTAGAGCGGCTCGGCGGGGAGGGGGTCGAGCCCGCCTGCGATCGCGAGCCGGATCGCGGCGGAAAAGCTGGTTTGGCCGAGCCTTTCCATCATGCTCGCGCGGTGCATCTCGACCGTCCGGTTGCTGATCTGCAGGCGGTACGCGATCAGCTTGTTGGGCAGCCCGGCGACCATCAGTTCGAGCACCTCGCGTTCCCGCGGGGTCAGTTGCTCAAGCTTGCGTCGCGCGGCGCGGCGGCGTTTGTTCGCTTCATCGGCATCGCGCGAGACGACCATTGCGGAGTCGATCAGTCCGATCAGCACGTCTTCGACGTAGGGCTTTTCGATGAAATCGACCGCCCCCAATTTCATCGCGCGCACCGCGCCGATGACGCCGCCGAACCCAGTCACGACGATCACCGGGAACGCCGTCTCGGTGGCGATGATCGCCTGCAGCACGTCGAAACCGCCGACATCGGGCATCTGCAGATCGAGCAACACGGCGCCGCGTGGAAGATCGGGCAGGGCATCGAGAAAGTCCGAGCCGCCCGCAAACACGCGCGGTTGAAACCCGGCGGCGGACAGCATGAACCAGGTCGAACTGCGGACCTGGGCATCGTCGTCGACGATATAGACGATCGTGGGGCGCGGTAGGGTCGTGGCGAGCCTCTCAGATGTCATGGGTAAGGTCGTACGATGGATGATCCGCCGGCTCAAGCAGCCGGGTCGGCGCATCCGACGAAAAATACCGCGGGATCAGCTGGATACACGAGCCGATCGCATGGTGCGGCACGTCGCAAGGCGGCGCCCCCCTGGGGCGGGCGCCGCTGCGCTCGAGATTGGCGCTGTCCGCAAGTCGTCGTCGTGGCAAGGAACCGAAAGATCTGACAATGATCATCCTGAGATAGGACCAGATCGGTACAAGTAATATAGATCGACTGATCAGCGCAACCTTTCGGAATAACAAGACGTTATACCCTAGATCCTGTAGCGTAGCGACCCCTCTCCAATATTTTAAGGGTTGATTAAGGATGCCGAACCGATCCGTTGTTGATCCGATAAGTTGAGGGATACGGTATCCACGAAATATCTGACGTGACCGTCGCTCTGGAAATCCTATTGGTCAATTTCTGCGGTATGCCCGATTGCCCACTGTCGATCAGTGCGGTCGGCAGACACCCGGTATTGTCCCACCATCCGAACGAAGACGTCCGTGGTCACCCCCTTGCCCGAGGACACTGTTTTGCTATTCAGTCCCATCACCGTACCTCCTGTCTATCTTGTCGATGACGATGCCCTCGTTCGCGAATCGACCGCCTTTCTCCTCGGCACGATCGGAATCGGATGTCGCGCCTTTGACGACGGCGCCGCGTTCCTTGCCGAGATCGAGGATCTGCCTGACGGCTGTCTGCTGATCGATCGCGTGATGCCGCACGTCAGCGGTCTTGAGGTCATCCACCGGCTCAATGCGCTCGACCGCAAGATGCCGATCATCCTGATGACCGCGGCGACCAGTGCGTCGCGGCTGCGGCTCGCCGAAAACATCGGTCCCCATGCGCTGCTCGAAAAGCCATTCGACGAGACCGCGTTGGTGTCCGCGCTCGAAAGCGGGTTCGAGGTGCTGGCCTCCGGCTCGGAAACCGATGCGACGAGCGCCCGCGATGCGGTTGCGCTGCTGACGCCGAACCAGACGCGCATCCTGCGCGGGTTGATCGCCGGGATGGACACCACCGCGCTGGCGCGGCGAATGAGGGTCTCCGAAACGCTCATTCGCCGCGACCGGGTTGCGCTCAAGGCGCGGATCGCGGCGACCGACGTGCACCATGCGATCGCGATCGGAAAGCGCGCCGGACTGGTGCCGCTGCAGCCCGATGATGCGTGGAACGGCGGTTAAGACCGTGACCGACCAGGCTGAGCGATCCGCCGCACTCGAGGAGCTCTATCGCTTCACCATGCGCATCAATCGCCAGATTCCGTTCGTCGCGGATGCGGGGGGGGCGGTGCTCTGCATCGATCCGCTCTGGGGGGAATGGGCGGGCGCGGCGCCGTCCGAGGCGCTGGGTTTCGGGTTTCTCCACTATATCCACCATGACGATCGGTCGATGGTGAAAGTCGCCTGGATCGATGCGATGGCGCATGCCGACGCGTTCCTGCTCGATCATCGCGCGCGGATGGCGGACGGATCGTATCGCTGGTTCCGCTGCGCCTCCGAGAAATATCAATTGCCCGGCGAGCCGCTGCGCTGGCGCGGTTTGCTGACCGATATCGACGAGCTCTGCCGCGCGCGCACCGCCGCGCAGGACAGCGAAGCGCGCTTTCGCACCGCCGCCTTTGCCACCCGCGACGTCATCTGGGATCTCGATCTCGCAACCTCGACCGTTACCTTCAGCGAGTGCCTGGCGACGGCGCTGGGGTACGATGCCTCGCATACCAGCGCGGCATCCTGGTGGCGCAAGCAAGTCCATCCCGATGATATCGACCGGGTGACGCAAGCCTTCCGGGCATGCCCCCCAGGCGAGCGGTGGATCTGCGACTATCGGATGCGCCGGGCAGACGGCAGCTATATGCCGATGCAGGCGCGGGCCTTCATCCTGCGCGATGCGCATGGGCGCCCCGTCCGCGTCACGGGCGCGCTGACCGACCTGACCGAGGAGCGGGCGACCAAACGGCGGATCGAGCGGCTGCAATCCGAGATGGCGGACAGTTCGCGATCGGGCGCGGCGGCAGCCTTCGCGATGCTGTCGCATGAACTCAATCAACCGCCGACCGCGCTGGCGAATTTCGTCCGGGGCGCGCGGCGGCTGCTCGAGCAGGACGATCCGACCGCACGCGACCGCGTTCTGATGGCGATGGACGCGGCGGCGGCGAGCGCCTCGGACGCCGGCGCGATCGTCCATCGGCTGAGCGATCTCGTCTCGCACGGGGAGGGACGGTTGTCCGCGCAGAACCTGTGGGAGGCGGCGAACGACGCTCGCGCGCTGACCTGCCTCGACACCGCCGGCGGCGGGGTCCGGATCGAGATCGCGGGCGACCTCGGCGATCTGGAGGTGATCGGCGATCGTCTCCAGATCCGCCAAGTGTTCCTGAACCTGTTTCGCAACGCGGTCGAGGCGCTGATCGACACCCCCGATCCGCGCGTTTCGGTGTCGGTGGCGCCGGCGGGTGAGTTCGTGCGCGTCGCGGTGATCGACAACGGGCCGGGTTTCGGCGCGAACAAGCCCGAGGCGCTGTTCGCGCCGTTCACCACGACCAAGGCGAATGGCGTCGGCCTCGGCCTTTCGATCTGCCAGATGATCATCGAGGCGAACGGCGGCGAGATCCGCGCGGAGCCGCATCCTGTCGGTGGCGCGGCATTTTATTTCACCGTGCCGCAGACCGAAGGGCGCAGCGACGCCGACGCTTCGATCGGCTGAGATCACGATCGCTTCGTCTCGCCGATGCGATGGCGAGGAACCCGCGACATCGCACGTTGCATCGTTCGCGGTAATCCTCGTTCGTGCAGTCTGAACAAGAGGTTAACGCGGCAGGCGGTATTCCCCCGAGCTTATTGTGCGCAGCGTCTTGCGGCACTGCGAGGTGCGCGGTGGGCTCGATGCGAGCGCGTCGTCGCGATCACCAACGGGAGACTTTCATGTCCACTACCTCGATTTTTTCGCGCCCGCTGCGCATCGCCCTTCTGGCGACTGCCGCAACCGTGGCTGCTGCGGCTGCCCCGCTTCGGCGCAGACGGCAACCTCGACGATGGATATCGGCGCAGTTGTCACCAACAGCTGCGTCGTGTCGACGACGGCGATCAACCTCGTCAACGTCGATCTCATCAGCACGGCCGCGCGCGACGCGACCGGCGGCATGGCGGTCACCTGCACCAACGGTGCTGGTTGGTCGGCAGCGGCGGATGCCGGCAATGGCACCGGCGCAACCCCTGGCGCGCGCCAGATGGTGAGCGGTGCCGACGTGCTCGATTATGCCCTGTACAGCGACGCCGCCCGGACGATCCTCTGGGGTGACGGCACCGCCGGCACGCAGGCGATCGCCGACACCGGCACCGGCAGCGTCCAGAACAAGGTGATCTACGCCAGCGTTCTGCCAGGCCAGGTCACGGCGCATGCCGGTACCTATGCCGACCAGATCAACGTCACCGTCACCTACTAAAATGCCGATCCGTCACCGCATCAGTCTGACGGGCGGGGGTGGTCGTGTTCGCACGGCCACCCTTGGCATGGCGTTGGCCGCGCTGGCTTCGCTTGGCGCCGTCCCCGCCGATGCCAGCACCTTCCAGGTCAACCCTGTCGTGCTCGAAGTGCCCGCGGGTGGCCACAATGCCGTCTTCACGATCCGCAACAGCGAAACCGATCCGGTCTCGGTCCGCATCCGGCTGTTCCGCTGGACGCAGCGCGACGGCGAGGATGTCTATGAGCCGAGCGAAGCGCTGATCGCATCGCCGCCGATTCTCACCATTCCCGGCTCGGGCTCGCAACTCGTCCGCGTCGGCCCGCGCGGCGCCGCGCTCTCGGGGGCGTATCGCGTGATCCTCGAAGAAATTCTCCCGCCCCCGGTCGAGAAAGGCCAGGTCCGGCTCGCGCTGCGCCTGAACCTGCCATTGTACATCATGCCGCAAAAGGGTGCGAAGGCCATGCTGCGCTGGTCGGGCTGGCGCGATGCCGGCGGCAAGATCGTCCTGCAGGCGCAGAACGATGGCACGCGCTACCAGACCGTCGTGTCGATAGGCACCGTCGCTGCGGCAAACACCGAGGTGCCGCTCAGCGCGCGGTTCGGCGTGGTGCTCCCCGGCGGCACCCAGCGCTGGAGCGTCGGCGCGCATCCCGAACTCAGCGGCAACGGCCCGTTCGAGCTGAGCATCCGCGGCGGTGACGGTCTCGAAACCCGCGCGCCGGTGACGCTGGGTCCGCGCTAGGCCGCTCGCGCATGGATGCAGCCCCGATAGCGGAGGTCCAGCCCGCGGCGCCCGACACGCTGCAGGCGGCATGGCTTGCCGTGACGATGAACGGCGTCGCGCAGGCCGATGTGATGGTGCAGCGGCGGCAGGGACGCGTCTATGTCCCGGCGGATGCACTGCGCCGCTGGGGCGTCGAGATGGCGGGGCTGGCGATCGTCGAGCTCAACCATCAGCCCTATGTCGCGCTGGGCGGCGACGGGCTCGCTTATAGCATCGACGAATCGACCCAGGCGCTGGCGCTGAGCATCGCGCCGGCGCGACTGGTGGCGACGTCGGTGCAGGCGCGTCGCACGTCGCACGGGGCGGTGGCGCGCAGCGGTTGGGGCGGGTTTGTCAATTACGACGTGCTGGCGGACCGGAGCTACGGCGCCAGCACGGTGAGCGGGCTGTTCGAAGTCGGCCTGTTCTCGCCGCTCGGCTCGGGCTCGACCACCGTCGTCGCGCGATCCTCGGGCTCCGGCGCGAAGGTCGTGCGGCTGGATTCGGCCTGGACGATCGATGATCCCGACCGGTTGCGATCGCTGCGGATCGGCGACAGCATCAGCCGCGGCGGGATCGGCGGGACACCGCTGCGCTTCGGCGGCGTGCAGTTCGGGCGCAGCTTCGAGACCCAGCCGGGCTACGTGACGCTGCCGCTGCCCTCGCTCAACGGCTCTGCCGCGCTTCCGTCGGTCGCCGATGTCTATGTCAACAATGTCCTGATGGGGCATCAGGACGTCCGGCCCGGCCCCTTTGCCATCACCGACGTTCCGGTGGTCAGCGGGGCGGGGCAGGTCAGCCTGGTGGTGCGCGACATGCTCGGCCGCCAGACGACGATCAGCCAGTCGTATTATACCTCACCCGAACTGCTGCGCGCCGGGCTCGACGACTATTCCGCCGAGGCGGGGTTCGCGCGGCGCGATTACGGGACGCGCAGCTTCGATTACGGATCGTTCTTCGCGTCGGCGACCTATCGCTATGGCCTGTCCAACACGCTCACCGGCGAAGCGCATGGCGAGCTGACGCCGAGCATCCAGCAGGCCGGGGTGGCGGCCGATTTCGTCGTGCCGGGCGTTGCGCTCGTCTCGCTCGGTGGCGCCGCAAGCCATGCGTCCGGCGGCGTTGGCGCAATGCTGAGCGCGGCGATCCAGCGCAGCGGATAGCGCATCTCGTACGGCGTCACCGCCGAGCTGCTGAGCGATGCGTATGTGACCTACGGATCGTCGTCGCGGACCCCGCGGCGTTCGGCCACGGCGTTCGTCGGGATGCCGTTCCGCTTCGGCTCGGTCGGCGGGTCGTTCAGCACGCGCAGCTACCGCACTTCGCGCGGGCTCGAGATCGCCAGCCTGAACGCGACGATCAAGGTTTCGCGCTTCGCGACGCTCAACCTGGTCGGCAGCAAGACCTGGGGCGCGGTCGCCGACACCGCGCTGCAACTGCTCGTGATCGTACCGCTGGGGCGGCGAACGTCGGCCACGGCGGGCGTGCGGACGCATGGCGACGGGCAATCGGCGACCGCGACGTTGCAGCGCAATCTCCCGGTCGGGACGGGGGTCGGCTATCGGCTCGCGGGCGAGGTCGGCGAGGTCAACCGGCTCGACGGCGAGGTCGCGCTGCAGACAGGGTTCGGCACCTATACGGTCGAGGGCAGCGCGACCGATCAGGGCGGCGGCGTGCGGGTCTCGGCGTCAGGCTCGATCGGGATGATCGACGGCAGCGTGTTCGCGGCGCGGCAGCTGACGCAGAGCTTCGCCGCGGTGCGCGTCGGGGCTTTCCCCGATGTCGGCGTCTATGCCGACAACCAGCTGGTCGGCCATACGGGTCGCAACGGTCTGATGATCGTCCCCAATCTGCGGATGTTCGACGACAATCCTATCCGCATCGAAACCGACGACCTGCCGATGACCGCGCAGCTCGCCACCGACAAGCAGAGCGTCCGACCGCCGCGGCGTGCCGGCGTCCATGTCGATTTCGCGGTCGCCGACAATCGCGATGCGATGCTCACCGTCGTGCTCGCCGACGGATCGCCGCTGCCCAAGGGCCTGCGCGTCGTGACCGGCGGCGGCGAGAAAACGATATCGGCGCCCGGCGGCGAAATCTATCTCGCCAGCTTGCGCGCCAAGAACACCGTTACGGTCCAGCTGGAGAAGGCCTTGTGCAGTTTCGTCGTGACGCTTCCCGCCGGGGGTGCCCCGCAGCCGCGGCTGGGGCCGTTCACATGCGTGCTCAAACCCGCATGACATGGGCCCGATCGCTCGGCGGCGCGCTGGCGTTGCTGTTCGGGTGCGTGGAAAGCCGGCCAGCGCTGGCGGCGAGCTGCAGCGTGTCCTCGTCGGGCGTGAGTTTCGGGGCCTATGATCCGGTCGATGCCGCCGACACCCGCGGCACCGGCATGATCCGGCTGAGCTGCGACCAGTCGGTCAACGCCACGGTCGCGCTTAACGGCGGGGGTGCCTCGTCGCTCGACCATGTGATGCGCAACGGCACCAGCGAACTCGCCTATGACCTGTATGTCGATGCGCAGCGCGCCGGCGTGTGGGGGGATGGGACGGGCGGATCGCAAACCGTGTCCTTCAACGGCACCATAGTCGATCGCTCGGTCTATGGCGCGATCCGGGCGCGGCAGCGGGTGACCGCCGGGAGCTATACCGATGTGATCACGCTCACCGTCACCTATTGAGCGCTCGAACCCGCTCGAAAACCGTCCGCCCTGCACGCCGTCGGTGGTACTCGCCGCGTTACCACGTCGCTTTCCGCGGGCCGTCATCGGCGCGCGAACGCCGCGATGATCCGCAACCCGAAGACCAGCGTGCCGCGCGCCGTGCCCGAGCCATGGGCCCGGCGGATATATTGCACGTCGGGCTGGACCGACAGGAAGGGTGCGACGCGGTCCTGATAGGTCAGTTCCAGTCCGGTTTCGCCCGCGCCCGGACGATCGCCCGCGTCGCGCAACTGCGCCTTCATGCCCGAGGACAGCAGCGCATGCGCCACGCCAATGGAGAGCTGCCCGTCGGGCCGCCCCCGGATGATCCCGTTCGCGAGCAGACCTGCCTGGAACCCGCCGCGAAACGGCGTCGTCGCACTGTCGGACACGCCGGCCCGCACGAACATGGAGAGGCCCCGCGCATCGCTCCCCGACAGGCGTTGATCGAGCAGGACATAGGCGCCGCGCGCGATCCGGCGGATCGGCGCGCCGGTCAGATCGACCGCGTAAAGATCGTCCTGTCGCCGCGTGTATTGCCATAGCCCGAGCGCGAGCTTGCCACCGCCGCGCGTGCTGCCGCCCTCGGCGATCAGCAACGCGCCTTCCTGCATCGTCAGATCGACGCCGTCGTCGTCCCCGAGGACACCGGCGCGCGCATCGACGACGGCGGCGCGCAGATAGGCAGACGGCGTCACCGCGATATTGAGCCGGGCGGTGAGCGCCGTCGACGGGAAGATCGACGGGCCATTGGGGCCGGTCGCCGCGAATTCCGAACCGATTCCGAACGCCGGAGCGATCAACAATCCTGCGGCGTCGTTCTGATAGAAATCGGCGTTGAGATCCGACAGGCCGACCAACAGCGAGAGCCGATCGTTCGCGAAACCTTGCTCGATCCACGCTTCGTAAAGCTTGGTGCGGCCGTCGGCGACTTCGATATTGTCGATGCCCTGCAAGGTGCCCGCAAAATCGTTCATCGCGCGTCCGTGATTGCTCAGCAGATGGACGTGAACGCGTGCGCCGCGCCAGCCGACCAGTCGGCCCAAATCGCCCTCGGCGGTCAGCTCGAGATTGCCGAGCACCCCCGCGCCACGCTTGTCGCCGCCGGCCGCCACGTCGATGACGTCGAAGACATAGCGACCGTCGAGCGTGATCGCGCGCGGCGGCGGTGTCGTTTCCGCCGCGGGGGATTGAGCGAGCGCGGGGCCTGTCCAACCGCCTATTGCAGCGATAAAGTACCAGAAAATCAGAGGTTTATAGGCTATCTTCATCATCAATCGCCCGACTGGGGTAGTTCTTCCTATTATAGGATGAATTCCCCCTTGGACGGAGTGCGCGGGTCGATGACTTCCTCAACGATGATGCAGGTACGCAGCCAGATGTCGCTCAGCCGAGCGATCCGGTTGTCGGGCGCCGCCTTGTTGGCCTTGATGGTCGTGTGCGGCGGCACCGGAATCGGCGCTGCGTGGTTGCAATCGAGTTCCTTCGCCCGACAGGATGAAGCGGCATCGCTGCTCGCCAACCATGAATTGGCCGACATGATGCACGATGCCGTCCGCTCCGACATTCTGGCGATCCTGCAGGCGGCGGATCCGCAAAGCGGGCTCAAGCGCAAGGACATCCAGGCCGATTTCGACGACCATGTGAAAGAGCTCCGCAAGGGGATCGCGGCCGATGCGGCGTATCGAGGTTCGGCCGACGTCGAGGCGGTGACATCGCAGCTTGCCGCGCCGATGGAGACCTATGCCAACGCGGCGGCGCGCATCTTCACGGAGTCCGAAAACGATCCAGCGGCGGCAAAGCGCGACCTGCCAGCCTTCTTCGTCCAATTCCGCATCCTCGAAACCTCGATGGGCAAGGCATCCGACGCGATCATCGCGCATGCCCAGGAGACATCCGCCAACGCCAGGAAGCTCGGCACCTATGCGATGGTCCTGCTCGTGATCGTCCTGGCGGTCGGGGTCGCGGGCACCTTTGCCTTTGTGCGAATGGCGACGAGCCGGGTCGTTCGCCCGATCGAAATCCTCGCCGGGACGATGCGCGAGTTGGGGAGCGGTAACCTCGACGTCGCGGTGGCCGGTGCCGATCGCGGCGACGAACTGGGTGACATGGCCAAGGCGATGCTGGCGTTCCGCGATCAGCTGCAGGCGGCCGAGGCGTCGAAACGCGCGCAAGCGCAGCTCATCGTCGAAAGCCTCGGCACCGCGCTTACCGCGCTGGCCGAGGGCGATCTGACCGCGACGGTCGATGCAGACCTTCAGCACCCGTTCACTGGGCTCAAGGACAATTTCAACAGCGCGGTCGGCACGTTGCGGACGCTGATCGGTTCGGTCGCCGAAAGCGCTGCGACGATCCGGACGGGCTCCGACGAGATCGCGCATGCGAGCGAGGATCTGGCGCGGAGGACCGAGAATACTGCCGCAAGTCTCGAGGAGACGGCGGCGGCGATCGCCCAGATGGACAAGCGGCTGCAGGCGACGGCGAGCGCCGCGGCGCGCACCGTCGATCGTGCCGACGGCGCGATGACGACCGTCGCGAGCGGTCGCGCGGTCACCGACGAGTCGGTCCAGGCAATGCTGCGCGTCAGCGAAAGCGCGAAGGGAATCGACGACGTGATCGAGGGGCTCGACAAGATCGCGTTCCAGACGCGTGTGCTGGCGATGAACGCCGCGGTCGAGGCCGGGCGTGCCGGCGATGCCGGGCGGGGATTCGCGGTCGTCGCCGATCTCGTCTCGGCGCTCGCGATGCGTGCCGAGGAAGAAGCCGGCCATGCGCGCGAACAGCTCACCGCGACCCAGGCCGAAATCGGCACCGCGGTCAGCCGTGTCCAGCAGGTCGACGGCGCGCTGTCGGACATCTCCAATGACGTCGGCGAAGTCCACAGGCTGCTGGCCGACATCGCCGCCGACAATCTGGCGCAGTCGACCAGCGTGACGGAGGTGACCACCGCGGTCAATTCGATGGACCGGGCGACGCAGCAAAATGCCGCGATGGTCGAACAGGCGTCGGCCTCGGCCCGAAACCTCGCGTCCGAAGCCGTCGGGCTTGCGCAGCAGACCGCGAAATTCACGATCGGTCGCGGCGGGCACCAGCATGCGCGTCCGGCCGCGGCGCCAGCGGCGCACGCTCCCGCGCGCCCGGCCAAGCTGCCGAGCCCGGCCAAGGCACCGGCGCGAGCCATGCCTGCGATCGCGGTCGCCGCAGGTGGCGGCGACGACTGGACCTCGTTCTGAGACGGGGTTCTGAGACGGGGTTCTGATGACGGGGTTCTGCTGAAGGGCTGCGGGGCGAATACGGGCTGGCTAGACCCAGCTCGGAAACCAGGTCCACACCCGGAACGCCTTCGGTCCCCATAACGGGACCCCCGAAAGGATCGGATAGAAGACCGCGAACAGGGCCACTGCGGCACCGAGCACCGCCATGTCCCACTGCCGCCCCCGCCGGAACCGGTCGAGCGCCACCGCGAGCGCGACGCACAGGAAGATGCTCGGCAGATAATAATAATAAAAGAAGCCGAGCGATTTGGGGATGACGATCCACACGACATAGCTGCCGATCCATAACCCCGCCGCCGCGAGCAACCGCAGATCGCGCGCGCGCACCCCGCGATACAGGCACGCCGCGATGGCGACGAGCCCGCCCCACAGGATGGCGAGATTGCCGATCATCAGCACGCCGCGCTGCGCGCCGTCGGTGCGTTCGTAGAGATACCAGATCGGGCGGAGCATCAGAGGCCAGCTCCACCAGCGCGACTGATAGGTGTGGGATGGGAGCACCTGCGTCTGCTGGCCGTACATCGTGAGCTGGAACGGCAACAGCGTGCGCCATGTCAGCGGTTCGATCGTGTAGAAGAAGGCCGGCGCGAAGGTCGCGAAATAGGTCGCGATGCTCACCACGCCGAGCATGAGGATCGCCGGGATCGCCGCCATGCCCGGCCAGTGGCGGTGCCGCCCCCGCGCCGGTTGGGCGTTGAGCGCGGCATAGACCGAGCGGCCGGTGCGCTGCGCCTCGGCGAGCCGCACGACGACGAAACCGATCGCGGCATAGGCCACGAACGGCGCTGCGATCCACTTCGCCGCGACCGCGAGGCCGAGCAGCACGCTCCCCAGGATCCAGCGGCCCCACGCGCCGCGTGACGTTTCGGCGCGCATCGCCCAGAGCAGGCTGGCGACGCCGAGCAGCGTGAACGCCGCCATGAAGCCGTCGAGCATGGCGATCCGCGCCTGGACGAAGACGGTAAAATTGAACAGCGCGAACAGCGCGCCGAACACTGCGGGCCGCACGCGACCGAGCATAAGCCACACGATCGCGAATACGCCGAGCACCGTCGCGGTGCCGGCGAGCGTCGAGAAGAAGCGCCACCCCAGGCTGTTGTCGCCGAGCAGCAGGATGCCGCCCGCGATGATCTCCTTGGCGAGCAACGGATGCTCGATGTTGCGCGGCCCCGACAGTGCGATCAGCATCCGTGCGGCGGGGACGTAATGGACCTCGTCGAACATCAGCTTGGTCGGGACCGTCAGGCGATAGCTGAACAGCAGCTGCGCGAGCAGCGCGATCAGCGCCGCCGCGCGATACGGGCTGGTCGCGGTTTTGGGGGAGGGGGGGCTCACCCGCCTTTCTATCCAGCCGAACAGCGTGGCTTTCAAGCGCGTACACGCGCACCCCATTGACGCACCACCCTTGCCCCCGGCAAAGCAACGCCCATGAAACGTCGCACCGGCCAGGACCAGAGCATCACGCGCCAATGGCGCCCCGCTACGCAAGCCGTGCGGGGTGGTACCGCCCGCAGCGAATTCGGGGAGACGTCCGAGGCGATCTTCCTCACTTCGGGCTATGCGTACGACTGCGCCGCCGACGCTGCCGCGCGGTTTGCCGGCGAGCAGCAGGGCATGACCTATTCGCGGTTGCAGAACCCGACGGTCGAGATGCTCGAGGGCCGCATCGCGCTGCTCGAAGGCGCGGAAGCGTGCCGCACGATGACGACGGGCATGGCGGCGATGACCGCGGTGCTGCTGTGCCAGTTGCAGACCGGCGACCATGTCGTCGCGGGCCGCGCGGCGTTCGGCTCGTGCCGCTGGCTGGTCGATACGCTGCTCCCCAAATTCGGGATCGAGACGACCGTCGTCGACGCGCGCGATCCGCAGCAGTTCGCGGATGCGGCGAAGGCGAACACCAAGGTGTTCTTCTTCGAAACGCCTGCCAACCCGACGATGGATATCGTTGACCTCAAAGCGGTCTGTGACATTGCGCGGGCGCGTGGCATCACCTCGGTGGTCGACAATGCGTTTGCAACGCCCGCGCTCCAGCGACCGATGGAGTTCGGCGCCGACGTCACCGCCTATAGCGCGACCAAGATGATGGATGGGCAGGGGCGCGTGCTCGCGGGTGCGGTGTGCGGGACCGAGGATTTCATCACCAACACGCTGCTGCCCTTCACGCGCAACACCGGGCCGACGCTCAGCGCGTTCAACGCCTGGGTGGTGCTCAAGGGGCTCGAGACGCTCGACCTGCGTATCCGCCGGCAGAGCGAGAACAGCCTCAAGGTCGGTGCGTTTCTGGAATCGCGCGTGCCGCGTATCCTCCATCCGGGGCTTGCCAGCCACCCGCAGCACAATCTCGCGATGTCGCAGATGGACGCGTGCGGGCCGATCTTCGCGTTCGAAGTCGCCGATCGCAAGCAGGCGCACGGCCTGCTCGATGGCCTCAACCTCGTCGATATCTCGAACAATATCGGCGATTCGCGCTCGCTGATGACGCATCCGGCATCGACCACGCATTACGGTGTCGCCGAGGACAAGCGCCTCGAAATGGGCGTGACCGAGGGGCTGCTGCGGTTGAACGTCGGGCTCGAGGATGCGCAGGACGTGATCGACGATCTCGATCAGGCGCTGACGGCGGTCGGCCTGTGAAGGCGCTGTTTCCCTACGTTGCCGAGACGCGCGGCGTGGTCGTCCGCGTCGCGGTCAGTTTCCTGCCCGAACAGTCCGAGCCGGCGCGCGGGCGCTGGTTCTGGGCGTATCATATCCGCATCGAGAATGCCGGCGTGATGGGCGTGCAGCTGTTGACGCGGAACTGGATCATCACTGATGGCCGCGGCGCGCGCCATTCGGTCGAGGGCGAGGGCGTGATCGGCGAGCAGCCGATGATCGCGCCGGGCGAGAGCTTCGATTACGTCTCGGGCTGCCCGCTCTCGACGCCGACCGGCTCGATGCTCGGCAGCTATCGCATGATCGCCGAGGACGGTTCGGCGTTCGACGTCGATATCCCGAAATTCGCCTTGCTCGCGCCTGCGGTGGGGGCGTGAGGGCGCGCGCGCTTATCCCCCTCCCGCTTGCGGGAGGGGTTAGGGGAGGGGCGTGCCTCAGGCGCAGCGCTTCGAATAAGGCACTTCCTTCCCCCAGCCCCTCCGGCTTGCGGGAGGGGAGCGAGACATGAAACGCACGCATCTCCCGCTCAACGGCCTGCGCGTGCTCGATGCCGCCGCGCGGCACCTGAGCTTCACCCGCGCTGCCGACGAGCTCGCGGTGACCCCCGCCGCGGTCGGGCAGCAGATCCGTGCGCTCGAGGATACGCTCGGCGTCGTGCTGTTCCGCCGCACCACCAAGGGGCTCGAACTGACGCCGGAGGGCGAGGCCGGGCTCGCGCCGCTGCGCCACGGTTTCCTGCAGTTCGAAGAAGCCGTCCGCGCGATGCAGGCCGGCCAGACGAGCAAGTCGCTGACGATCGCCGCGCCGCGCGACCTGACCGAGAAGTGGCTGATGCCGCGCCTTGCAGATATCGCGCGCGCCGATGGCGAGCTGCGCTTTGTGCTGATCTCGGCCGACGAGACGATCGACTTCACCGAGGCCAATCTCGATCTCGCGATCCGCTGGGGCGATGGCCCGGGCGGGCATGAGGGCGAGGCGATCGCCTCGGCCGGCATGGTTACGGTCGAGCGCGCCGGCGGCGGGGTCGATACGCGGATTGCCTGGCCCGGCTGTATCGACGACGAGTCGCCGTCGCTGGTGCGCGTCGGCGATGCCGGGCTCGCGCTCGATGCCGCGGCGCAAGGGCTGGGGCGCGCGACCGTGCCCGAACTGCTCGCCGCCACCGATCTCGCGAGCGGGCGCGTCGTCGCGTTGGGCGAGGCCAAGGCCTACCGGCTCGGCTATTGGCTCGTCGCGCCGACGCCGCAATGGCGCCAGAAGAAGGTCAAGACGCTCGTCGCCGCGCTGACCACATGAGGTCGGTGCCGGTTCTGGAAACAGCTCGGCTGCGCCTGCGCGAGCGGACGCCAGACGATGCCGACGCGTTGTTTCCCATCTTCGCCGATGTCGACGCGATGACCTATTGGTCGACTGCACCCCATGACTCGGTCGAACAGACGCGTGCCGAGCTCACCAAGCCGCCCGAACGCGACGCCACGTGGCGCGCCTGGGCGATAACTCTTACCGATGACGATCGCGCGATCGGCTTCGTCTGGGTCGGAGAGAAGCGCATTGACGTCTGCGAGATCGGTTACATGCTCGCCCGCGAGCATTGGGGCTGCGGCATTGCGCGCGAAGCGGTGCGTGCGGTGCTCGACCAGCTCTTCCGCGTCGAGCGGCAGCGCCGCGTGTTCGCCGATACCGACCCAGACAATACGCCCTCCAACGCGCTGCTCGCAACGCTCGGCTTCCAGCGCGAGGGTCTGCTGCGAGCCGAGTGGGAAACGCATATCGGCATCCGCGACACCGTCCTGTGGGGCCTGCTTGCCAGCGAATGGACCGATCGATGACACAAGACCAGGCCGCCGCGCCGCCGCCCAATCTCAACGACCCTGTAGAGCGCGCCGCCTACAAGGCCGAGCTGCGCATGGTCGCGCGGCCGATCCGCTGGATGGGCGTCGCGCTCGCCGTCGCGGGCGCGCTGCTCGCCGCTTTGCGGGCGCGCTACTGGCCGCAGGTGCCGATGATCCTGCCGTTGTTCCTGCTCGGTGTGGCGGCGCTGCATCTGCTCGCCGGGATCGTCGTGCGGGCGAAATATCATCAGGCGCGGATGCGGCGCTAACGCGGTTTGGGCTCGGCCGGCGGTGGGTTGCGCGACAGGTCGAGAATCTCGATCGTGGGGATCGGCGAGCGGACGCGGATCCGCGAACCGGTCATCGTCGTCCAGCCCGCAGTATAGGTATAGCGCTCGACGCGGGGGATCGCCTGTCTGCCGGTCGCGAGCGGGGCGTAGCGGCGCCCGGCGATCGCGGTCAGGATCGGCTTGATCCAATTGCCCGAAAGCGTCGGACTCTGGCGGAGCACTTCGGCATCGCTGGTCTTTCCGTTAGCGTCGATTTCGAAGCCGACATCGACCCATTGCCCTTCGAAATCGCCGATCGCCATCTTGTTGAGCGTCTCCCCATCCGCGGTTTCGCGGCCCGACAATTCGGGTTGCTGGATTTTGGGCGCATAGAGCAGGATCGGGATCTTCGCATCGACTGCAAGCGTGCGATAGGTATCGACCAGCCGGTCGATCGCCCCCGGATCGCCCTTTTTGACGGCGAGTTTGGCCTTCAACAGCCTCGCTGCACCAACGAACGGCGCAGCCGCCGGATCGTGCAGCGCCATAACCTTGTCGCACGCCGTGAGCGCGGCCGAGAAAAATGCGTCGTTACGAGACTGTGACATCGCCATATAAGCCGCGGCGACGCGCAGCAGCGCATTGCCCTCGACCTGCGCGAGTTGAAGATCGTGCGCCCGGTGCGCGACGGTCTGATACAGATCGATCGCGCCGTCGGACCGCCCGGTCTTCAAATAAGCATCGGCAAGTTCGATGCGTGCGTCGAGCACGCGCGGGTCGGTCTCGGGCATACCCGCCTTGAGCGCGCTGATGACGTCGAGCGCGCCAGAGCGATACGCGCCTTGCTCGCCGAGATGCGCCGCGACGCGCGAATGGGCACGCAGCAGGTCCGAGACCGCGACCGGGTAGCTCTTGGCATGACGCTGGTTGCGGCCGATCGATTTGAGCATGACCGTGCGCGCGGCCTGATAGTCGCCCGCGACGAACTGCGTTTCGGCAACCGCGAGCGTTGCGGCGATATCGCGGTCGGGCGGGCAATGCTGCTCGAGGCAGCGCGCGAGCGCGGCCTCCGCGTCCTTGAGCGAGGCTCCCGTCACCACGATGTCGGGGCCGGTGGTGGGCACGGGCTTGGCCTGCTGCGCAGCCGCGGGGGTCGCGGCGGTCAGTGCGAGGAGCCAGAGCAGTCGAACCATCGCAGCGTCCCCCATCGTAATCGTGCCACAGCGTATGTCGGCTTTTGCGTCGGGTCCAGCGCTCACGCGCCCGACATGCGCGGAATATGGCCCCTTTATTCGTGGCTTGCGATCAAGTCGGCAGCCCGGCTCACCAGCCCCACGAAACGCGCCTCATCGACTGCGGCCGCGGGATTGTTCCAACTCGCCGCCAGCGCATACCAGCCGCCCGCCTTGGAGCGCAGCAACAGCGTCATCTCGATCACGCCCGGCTCCGACCCGCCCTTGTAACCGACATACCCCCAGCGCGCCGCCTGCGCCGGGCCGATGCCGGAGTTGATCGCGAGGATCGCGCGCGCCTCGGCGCCGGGGCCGGTCTCGGTGTTGCGGCGGATCCAGTCCATCGTGCGGACCAGGTCGGCGGGGCTCGCGAACCATTCGATGTCGAGCATCACCGGCACGCCCCGCTGGAACATCCGCGGGTCGATCGCACTCAAAGGCGTCGCGGCGATTTCCTTGGCGAGCAGCGCGCGACGGCCGCGTTCGTCGAGCGTCAGCCAGCGCTTGCCGAGCGCGCCGCCCGGCGTGCCCTTGAGCTTGAAGATGTCGAGCGTGCTGAGAAAGGGGCGGTTGCGCGCGGCATGGTGCCAGCCGATCACCGGCAGCATCGCCTCGACCTTGGCGCGGCTGAGCGCAGCGAGCAGCACGTCGGTGGCGCTGTTATCGCTGACCGAGATCATCTTCTGCACAAGCTCGCGCAGCGTCACCTTGGTGCCCGCCGGTTTCGCGGTGTAAAGACCGCCCGGAAGGGGCGCGCCGTCGAGCGTCACCAGATCGTCCCACCGCCGTTCACCGGCATTGGTCGCACGGATCGCCTCGGCGAGGATGGCGAGCTTGAACGCAGAGCCGATCGCGAAATCGGTGTCGGGTTTGCTCGCCCCGAGCGGTTGCGGTGCGCCATCGCCGAGCCGCGCGACAGAGAAGCCTGCGGTGCCGGGCAGGGTGGCGACGGTCGCCGCGATCGCGTCGAGCGCCGCCTCGCCCGATGTCGTGCCAGTGACCAACAGACCGATGATCCGATACGGCGCCGCAGGTGTGATCACCATCGTCATCGCGACCGTGCCGCGTGCGTAGCGCACCGCGATCAGCGCCTTTTGCGGTGTCGCCGCGGTCAGCATTTCGATCGCCAGCGGTTGGCCGAAGCCATCCGACAATTGCTTGGCGACCGCGCGGATCCTGGCGTCGGGCAGTTGCGCGAGGAAGGTCGGGTCGAAGCTCGTCGCGGTATCGCCGCCGCCGGCGAGGATGCCGAGCAGCGCCTCGGCGCGCATCCGTAGCGGATCGCTCGGTGTCGGGGCCGCCGCCGGGGCCGTCTGGGCGAGCGCGGGCGGGGTGGATGCGACCAGCGCCAGGGCCAATGCGAAGCTGCGAATCACGTTTCGTCTCCTGCCGCACGGCACGGCTGGCGGAGAGTAGCGCAGGATAGCACAAGCGGAAATCGTTGCGCGTCCGTCGCTTGCAGGGCAACAAAGACCGCCGCTGCAACGCTCAGGCGTCGATCGCCGCCTCGTCGAGCCGTGCGGCGTTTTCCTGGATGAAGGCAAAGCGGTGCGCGGGGTTGGTGCCCATCAGCCGGTCGACCAGGTCCTTGGTCACCGCGCGGCCCTCATATTCCTGCGGCAGCGTGATACGCAGCATCGCGCGCGACTTGGGGTCCATCGTCGTTTCGCGCAGTTGCATCGGGTTCATCTCGCCGAGACCCTTGAAGCGCCCGATCTCGACCTTCTTGCCCTTGAACTCGGTCTTTTCGAGCAACTCGCGGTGCGCGTCGTCCATCGCGTAGAGGCTCTTGGTGCCAGAGGTGAGCCGATAGAGCGGCGGCTGTGCGAGATAGACGTGCCCAGCGCGCACGATCTCGGGCATTTCCTGGAAGAAGAAGGTCATCAACAACGTCGCGATATGCGCGCCGTCGACGTCTGCGTCGGTCATGATGACGACGCGTTCGTAGCGCAGGTTCTCGGCGACGCAGGTCTTCCGTGTGCCGCACCCGAGCGCCTGGATCAGATCGGCGATTTCCGAATTGCCGGCGATCTTCGCCATCGTGGCGGAGGCGACGTTGAGGATCTTGCCGCGGATCGGCAGGATCGCCTGCGTCTTGCGGTCGCGCGCCTGCTTGGCCGAGCCGCCGGCCGAATCGCCCTCGACGATGAAGATCTCGGTGCCCTCGGGGCCGGCCGAGGCGCAGTCGGTGAGCTTGCCCGGCAGGCGGAGTTTGCGCGCGCTAGTGGCGGTCTTGCGCTTGACCTCGCGCTCGGCCTTGCGCGCGAGGCGTTCGTCCATCCGCTCGATGACATAGGTCAGCAGCGCCTTGCCGCGCTCCATATTGTTGCTGAGGAAATGGTCGAAATGGTCGCGCACCGCTTTCTCGACCAATGGCGTCGCCTCGGGGCTCGAGAGCCGATCCTTGGTCTGGCTCTGGAACTGCGGCTCGCGGATGAAGACCGAGAGCATCAGCTCGCTCCCGGTCATGATGTCCTCGGCCGAGATGTCCTTGGCCTTCTTCTGCCCGACGAGCTCGCCGAACGCGCGGATGCCCTTGACCAACGCGTTGCGCAGGCCAGCCTCATGCGTGCCGCCGTCGGGGGTCGGGATGGTGTTGCAATACCAGCTGTATGAGCCGTCGCTCCACAGCGGCCAGGCGACCGCGCATTCGACGCGACCGGCGCTGCCTGGGAAATCCTGGCGGGTGACGAAGAAGTCGGTCGTCGCGCATTCGCGCGTGCCGATCTGCTCGCGCAGATGGTCGGCGAGGCCGCCGGGGAATTGGAACACCGCCTCGGCCGGCGTGTCGTCGCTGATCAGCTCGGGCGCGCATTTCCAGCGCAGCTCGACGCCGGCGAACAGATACGCCTTGGAGCGCGCCAATTTGTAGAGCCGCGCCGGCTTGAAGTGCATCTCGGGCCCGAAGATCTGCTCGTCGGGGACGAAGCTGACAGAGGTGCCGCGCCGGTTGGGGGCGGCGCCGACATGCTCGAGCGGCCCCAGCGTCTCGCCGCGCGAGAAGCGCTGGCGGTAGAGCTCACGGTTGCGCGCGACCTCGACCACCGTGTCGCTCGACAGCGCGTTGACCACGCTGACGCCGACGCCGTGGAGGCCGCCGCTCGTCGCATAGGCCTTGCCCTCGAACTTGCCGCCCGAATGGAGCATCGACATGATCACTTCGAGCGCCGACTTGCCGGGGAATTTGGGATGCGGGTCGACCGGCATGCCGCGGCCATTATCGACGATCACCAATTTGTTGCCGACATGCAGCTCGATCTCGATCCGCGTCGCATGGCCCGCGACCGCCTCGTCCATCGCATTGTCGAGCACTTCGGCGGCGAGATGGTGATAGGCGCGCTCGTCGGTGCCGCCGATATACATGCCAGGCCGGCGGCGGACGGGTTCTAACCCCTCGAGCACCTCGATCGAGGAAGCGTCATAATCGGTCGGCTGATGTTTCGGGGTGGCGGCGAACAGGTCTTCGGACATGGTACCGCTATAGGGCCGCGGTGGCGCCGCTGCCAACTGCCGCGTCATACGAAACCAGTGTGATATATTAACATCAACATGACAGAATGTTCATGTTGATGCGGCCAAAGCGTCCCTTCGCACGTCTCTCCGGCGCTGATCCAGCTGTTCAGGAGTTTCCATGCGTACCAAATCTCTGCTCTCCGCCGCGACGATGCTCGTTGCCGGCCTCGCGTTCGCCAGCCCCGCCATGGCGCAGGAAGCCGATCCCAAGCCGTTCGACGGCCTGTATGTCGGCGGCACCGTCGGCTTCGACGCGCAGCCCAACGATACGCGCTCGGCGATCCTTTTCGACCGCAACCTCGACGGCGCGTTCACCGAATCCGTCGTCACCGCGACCGGCGCCAACGCCTTCGCTCCGACCACTGCGCAGCCCGGCGCCGGCTTCTGCAACGGTCGCGCGACCAGCAGCGGGAAGCTGACGGGTTGCACCAACGACAAGGACAATATCAGCTATTCGGGCCGCATCGGCTTCGACAAGCAGTATGGCCATCTCGTGTTCGGTGTCGTCGGTGAGTTCGGCAAGAGCGAAGTGCGCGACAGCGTCTCGGCGTTCAGCACCACGCCCGCCAGCTACACGATGACGCGCAAGATCGATTTCAACGCCAATGCCCGCCTGCGCGCCGGCTATGCGTTCGACAAGACGCTGTTCTACGCGACCGGCGGCGGCGCCTATGCCAAGACCAGCTCGAGCTTCACCACGAGCAACACCGCCAATGCCTTTGCCGACAATGGCAGCAAGCATGACGCGTGGGGCTTCGTCGCAGGCGGCGGCATCGAGCAGAAGCTCGGTCGTCACTTCTCGATCGGTCTCGAGTATCTATACAACCAGTATAACGACGACGATTACCGCGTCCGCGTGACGCGCGGTACGGGGCCGGCGACCAACCCGTTCGTGCTCGCGCCCAACACCACGGGCACCGACTTCCGTCGCAATGATCCGAAGTTCCGCTGGAGCACCGTCCGCGCGACGGCGAACTTCCGCTTCTAGAATTCTTCGACCGTCACCCCGGGCTTGTCCCGGGGTCTACCGGGACGCCTGGTCTGCCCTGGCGGTTCGCGCGGCACGGTGGACCCCGGCACAGGGCCGGGGTGACGAAGTAAAGAAAAAGGGGCGCCCGGCATCTGCCGAGCGCCCCTTTTTTGTATCCGCTAGAAAGCGATCAGCGTGCGCGCGGGCCGCCGAACGGCAGCGGCGGCGCAGGGCGGCGATCGCGGCGCGGGAGCTGCGCCTGATACGCATGGCCGCAATGCCCGACGCAATACGGGAAACCGGGGTTCACCTTGTCGCCGCAGAAGTGGAAGTCGGGCTCGCCCGGGTGACCGATCGGCCATTTGCAGATCTTGTCGTTGAGATCGAGCAAGGTCGTCTTGCCCGCCATTTCGGGCGAGGGCTTGGCCGGCACGAGACGGCGCGGCGGCGCGGGCGTGATCGGCGCCTGCTGCTCGCCGGGCGCCTGGCGCAGGAAGCCGCCGGGGCCGACCGAGCGCAGGATCGGGGGCGCGGGACGCACGACGGCGGGCGCGGCGTCGGCCTCGTCGGTGTCGTCGTCGCTATCGGCCTCGACTGCGATTTCCTCTTCTTCCTCGTCCTCGACCTCAGCGACCGGGGGCGCTGCGACGACCGCAGGACGCGGGGCAGGGGGGGCTGGCTTGGGTGCCGGCGCGGGCGGGGCTGCGGCCTTGGGCGGCGCTGCCGGAGCGGGCGCTGGCGTCGGCGCAGGTGCTGCGGCGGTGGCGGCAGGATCGTTCGGCTTCACCGGCGAGGGGCGCGACTGCAGGCCAAGGCGATGCGCCTTGCCGATGACGGCGTTGCGGCTGACGCCACCCAGTTCCTCGGCGATCTGGCTCGCGGTCTGGCCTGCTTCCCATCTTTTGCGCAGCGTATCGATGCGTTCGTCGGTCCAGCTCATTCAATTTTCCCAATCGTCATGCCGGGGTTGCGGGCGGCGGCGGCAGTCTTTAGCGACACCCCCATGAGCAGCCAGCCCCCAATCGGCGAAATTCGTCCAATGATGAACGCTCCCGGCGTTCCGGTCATCCGGAATGTCAATTGGGGCGGTCTTCGAACGCTCTATATCAAGGAGGTGCGCCGTTTCTTCAAGGTGCAGCTGCAGACGATCTGGGCGCCGGCGATCACGACCCTGCTGTTTCTGATCATTTTCACCGTCGCGACCGGCGGAAAACGCCCCGTGATGGTTGGCGGTGTCGCGGTTCCCTTCGCCGATTTCATCGCGCCCGGGCTGATCGTGATGGGGATGCTGCAGAACGCGTTTGCCAATGCGAGCTTCTCGCTGCTGGTCGGCAAGATCCAGGGAACGATCGTCGATTATCTGATGCCGCCGCTGTCGACCGCCGAATTGCTCGTCGCGATGGTCGGTGGCGCGGTGACGCGCGCGATCTGCGTCGGGCTCGCCGTTTCGCTCGCGATGGCCTTGTGGCCGGGCGTCCATATCGTGCCGCATCACCCGCTCGCGATCCTGTGGTTCGGGCTGCTCGGCTCGGCGTTTCTCGCGCTGGTCGGCGTGCTGACCTCGATCTGGGCGGAGAAGTTCGATCATGCCGCGGCAGTCCAGAACTTCGTGATCGCGCCGCTGACGCTGCTGTCGGGCACCTTCTATTCGGTCGATACGCTCGCGCCCGCCTTCCGCGCGTTCAGCCATGTGAACCCGTTCTTCTACATCATCTCGGGCTTCCGTTACGGCTTCCTCGGCACCGCCGATTCGCCCGTCCTGGTCGGCGGCGCAGTGATCTTCGCAATCGACGTCGCGCTCGGGATCCTGTGCTACGCGCTGCTGCGCTCAGGCTGGAAGATCAAGAACTAAGGGGCGTTTCTTTTGCAGGCGAATCGCGTATCGCCCGGCCAAGAGGAGTCGGCGATGCGGATTTGGATCGGATTGGGAATGGGCCTGCTCGTCGCTGCGTGCGGCAAGCCGGAGCCGCGCCAGTCAGCGACCGCGCAAGCGCCGCAGGCCCCACAAGCCCCGCAGGTCCGTATGGCGCAGGTCGGCGGCACCGTCTTTGCCGCAACCGTCACAGGGCCGGGCAAGGTCGTTGCGCGCGCTGCCGAGGCCATTCCGGGCCGCGCGGTCCCAAGCACGAAGGGCGCGCCCAACGGCTTCAGCCTGATCGCGACGCTGCCGGCCGATGCCGCGGCGCGCGTGACGCTCGGCGCGACCGCGCAGGTCCGTTTTCCCGCTTTCGCCTATGACGTCGTCGTCGGCCGCGTCGTGAAGATCGCACCGGGGAAGGATGCGACCTCCGAGGTCGAAATCACCTTGCCCCGCGATTCGCGCTTCGCCGCCGGCCAGTCCGCCAGCGCGCGGATCATCGCCAAGGGCGCCGGCACGACGATGCTCGCGGTCCCGCCAAGCGCGATCCTCGGCCCGCATAGCGGCGCGGCGGCGGTCTATGTCGTCGATCTGGCGAGCGCGCGGGTGCAGCGGCGCGCGGTGACGCTCGGCGAACAGACGCCCGACGGCATCGGCGTGAGCGCAGGGCTGCAGAAGGGCGAATGGGTCGCGCTGACGCGAGTCGATCAACTCCACGACGGCATGAAGATCGCGCCGGTCGGTCCGTCGCAATAGCCTCGTCCGGGCCTATAACCCGCGGGTTGCCGCACGGTGTTGCGCTTGCGGCGGCATCTTCGTAAAACGGGACTCGGGCGACCGGTTGGGTCGCCCTTTTGCTTTTTCAGGAGACGGCCCGTGTCGACCCCCGCTTTGATGCCTGTGTACCCGCGGTGCGGCGTACGCCCGGTGCGAGGCGAAGGCTGCTATCTGTACGGCGAACAAGGCGAGCAATATCTCGATTTCGCCGCCGGCATCGCGGTCAACGCGCTCGGCCACGGCCACCCCAAACTGGTCGAGGCGATCGCCAAGCAGGCAGCGACGCTGATGCACGTGTCGAACCTCTATGGCAGCCCGCAGGGCGAGCATCTCGCGCAGCGGATCGTCGAGAATTCGTTCGCCGACACGGTGTTCTTCACCAATTCGGGGACCGAAGCGGTCGAATGTGCGATCAAGACCGCGCGGCGCTATCATTTCGTCACCGGCGATCCGCAGCGCACCACGCTGATCACCTTCAACAACGCCTTTCACGGGCGCACGATGGGGGCGATCTCGGCGACCAACCAGTCCAAGATGCGCGACGGCTTCGAGCCGCTGCTGCCGGGCTTCGCCTATGCGCCGTTCAACGATCTCGAGGCGGCGCTCGCGCTGATCGACGATACGACCGCGGGCTTCATGGTCGAGACGATCCAGGGCGAGGGCGGCGTCTCGGCGGCGACGACCGAATTCCTGCAGGGCCTGCGCAAGGCATGCGACGAGCATGGCCTGCTGCTGGTGCTCGACGAGGTCCAGTGCGGCTATGGCCGGACCGGCAAGATGTGGGCGTATGAGCATTACGGCGTCACCCCCGATATCCTGTCCTCGGCCAAGGGCATCGCCGGCGGTTTCCCGCTCGGCGCGTGCCTCGCGACCGAGGAAGCGGCGAAGGGCATGGTGTTCGGCACGCATGGCTCGACCTATGGCGGCAACCCGCTGGCGATGGCGGCGGGCGAGGCGATCCTCGACGTTATGCTCGAGCCGGGCTTTCTCGACCATGTCACCGCGATGGGTGACCGGCTGCGCGCCTCGGTCGAGCAGATGATGCCCAATCATGACGACATGTTCGACAGCCTGCGCGGCAAGGGGCTGATGTTCGGGATCAAGCTCAAGGACGCGGTCGTCGCGCGCGATTTCGTGGCGCATCTGCGCGATAATCACGGGCTGCTGACGGTGTCGGCGGGCGAGAACGTCGTCCGCGTGCTGCCGCCCCTGGTGATCGAGGAAGCGCACATCGCCGAGTTCGTCCAGAAACTGAGCGACGGCGCGCGCAGTTTCGCCCCCGTGGCGGTGGCTGCGTAACGAGAAACGCCCTCTCCCTTTGGGAGAGGGAAGGGGCCCGCCCGGCGCAGCCGGGTGGGAAGGGTGAGGGCAGCGCACGCCGACACCCTGTCCTCACCCTTCCGCGGCTTCGCCGCTCCCTCCCTCTCCCAGAGGGAGAGGGAATTAAGGATTTAGGATGCGTAACTTCCTCTCGCTTTCCGATGCCGGTCCCGACGGCGTGGCCGCGATGCTGGCCGATGCGCTCGACCGCAAGGCGGCGCGCGCGGGCTGGCCCAAGGGCAAGCCCGACGCCGACGCGCCGCTCGCCGGCCACACGCTGGCGATGGTGTTCGAAAAGAGCTCGACCCGCACCCGCGTCAGCTTCGACATGGCGATCCGCCAGCTCGGCGGCAGCTCGGTGATCCTCGATTCGGGCACCACCCAGCTCGGCCGCGGCGAGACCGTGGCGGATACCGCACGCGTGCTGTCGGGCTATTGCGATGCGATCATGCTGCGCACCGACGATCACGCCAAGCTCGAGGAAATGGCGCATTACGCGACGATCCCCGTCATCAACGGCCTGACCGACGATTCGCATCCGTGCCAGATCATGGCCGATCTGCTGACGATCCTCGAGGCGGGCAAGCCGCTCCCCGGGCTAAAGGTCGCCTGGCTTGGCGATGGCAACAACGTGCTCGCCTCGATCGTCGAGGCCGCTGGGCTGATGCAGTTCGACGTCGTCGCGGCGTGCCCGCAAGGGTTCCAGCCCGACGAAGCGGTGATCGGCAATGGCTCGGGGCGCGCGCGCGTCGTCTCGGATCCTGCCGAGGCGGTGGCGGGCGCCGATGTCGTCATCACCGATACCTGGATCTCGATGGGGCAGGCGCATGCCGACACCAAGCTCAAGGCGATGCTGCCGTATCAGGTCGATGCCGCGCTAATGGCGCAGGCCAATCCCGGTGCGGTGTTCCTCCACTGCCTCCCGGCGCATCGCGGCGAGGAAGTGACGCCCGAGGTGATCGACGGCCCGCAATCGCTGATCTGGCCCGAGGCGGAGAACCGGCTTCATGCGCAGAAATCGGTGCTGCGCTGGTGCTTCGGGCAGATCGGTTGAACCCCGCCTGAGCATCCACCATATTCGTCATCCCAGCGTAGGCTGGGATCTCCTGGTTGTAGGGCGCTTCCGAGCCCCATGAGACCCCGGCCTCCGCCGGGGTGACGAAAGTTTCCGATGACTGATATCTCCTCCGCCCCGACCGGCACCGACACCGACCGCGCGCTCGGCTTCACCATCCCGCAGCGCCACGCGCGCGGCCGCATCGTGCGGCTGGGGCCGGTGCTCGACACCATCCTCGCCGCGCACGCCTATCCGCCGGCGATCGAGGCGCTGCTCGCCGAGGCGCTGACGCTCGCCGCGCTGATCGGCTCGACGCTCAAGGATGCCGGCGGCCAGTTGACGATGCAGGCGCAGACGCAGAACGGCATCGTCACCTTGCTGGTGTGCGATTACCGCGGCGGCGAGTTGCGCGGCTATGTCCAATACGATGCCGAGCGGCTCGCCGCGGGGCCGGAAGACCCGAGCCTGTTCGCTCTATTCGGCGCAGGCTATCTCGCGATCACCTTCGACCAGGCGACGACGGGCGAGCGCTATCAGGGTATCGTCCCGCTCGACGGCAGCTCGCTCAGCGAAGCCGCCGAGCATTATTTCCTCCAGTCCGAGCAGATCCCGACGCTGGTCCGCGTCGGTGTCGGCCGCGCCGCCGATGGCAAGCGCGTCGCGGGCGGGCTGTTGCTCCAGCATCTCCCCGAGGGCGAGGATGGCCGCGAGCGGCTCCACACGCGGCTCGACCATCCCGAATGGGAGCATGTCGCGATCCTCGGCGGAACGATGGCGGCGGACGAACTTGCCGATCCCGCGCTGCCGCTCGAGACGCTCGTCTGGCGGCTGTTCAACGAGGAGGAGGAGGTCCGCCTCCACGGCGAGACCGCGTTCGCGCGCGGCTGCCGCTGCTCGCCCGATTACATCGCGCAGGTGCTCGGCAAATTCCCGCCGTCCGAGCAACAAGCGATGGCCGACGAAAATGGCATGATCTTCGTCGATTGCGCCTTCTGCGCGACCAAGTTCCCGGTCCCCGCCGCGAGCGAGATCGTTACGTAAACGCATTGTAACAGCACGGGTGTATCCCCAGATACGGGTCTGGAAAGCAGGCTGAGCGCGCATCTGCGCGACGCCGGACGGGGATCGATACAATGCAAGTGCGGAACGTGGTGCACGCAATGATTGCGGGCTTGGCAGCGACGGGTGGTCTGGCCGCCGCGGCGCCCGCGGGCGCGCCGACCCTGGCCGCGCTTGCGCGGATCGAGCCGGGTGAGTGGCAGTTCAAGGCGCTCGATGGCGACGTGCCGGCGCGGTCGATCTGCATCGGCGATGCGCGCCCGCTGATCCAGTTCGGGCATGGCAGCGCGCAATGCCAGCACACCGTCCTGGCCGACGATGCCAATCTTGCCCGCGTGAGCTATGTCTGCCCCGGCACCGGCCACGGGCAGACCAGCGTGAAGGTCGCGACGCAGCGCAACTTCAATCTCGAGACGCAGGGCATTCTCGGCGGCGCGCCGTTCGACGAGCAATATGAGGCGCGTCGCGTCGGCGATTGCGCGACGGGTGCGGTGCGGCTGAAATAACCGCGTTAAGGGTCTTTTCAATCTTTGGTGGTTAGATCGGGGCGTGCACTTCTTATCACCGCACGCTTTTCTCCCAATCGCCCAGAGATGGGCACCCCCTGGGCCGCCTAAGGGCGGCCCGTTTTTCTAAGGGGGCTGCGCTTGCGTAACGCGAAAGCGGGGGGTACCCGCGGGACACTATGACAAACCAACCTGTTTCAGCAGCGCCTGCGGGCGTCGCGCCGCTCGCCGTCGTCCTGGTGTCGGGCGGTCTCGATTCGATGGTCGCCGCGGCCTTTGCGCGCGAGGCGGGCTATCGCCTGCTCGCATTGTCGGTCGATTATAACCAGCGGCATCGGCTCGAACTCGCCTCGGCGCGGCGCATAGCGCATGTGCTCGGGGCCGAGCGGCATGTCGTCCTGCCGCTCGATCTCGCGGCGTTCGGCGGATCGGCGCTGACCGCCGATATCGACGTGCCCAAGGATGGCGTGCAGCCCGGCATCCCAGTGACCTATGTGCCCGCACGCAACACGATCTTCCTCAGCCTCGCGCTCGGCTGGGCCGAGGCGGCGGGCGCGCGCGATCTGTTCATCGGCGTCAACGCGCTCGATTATTCGGGCTATCCCGATTGCCGGCCGGAATTCATCGCCGCGTTCGAGGGGCTCGCCGAACTCGCCACGAAGGCGGGCGTCGAGGGTAGCCCGTTCCGCATCCATGCCCCGCTGCAGGACATGACCAAGGCCGACATCGTCCGCGAAGCGGCGCGGCTGAACATCGATCCGGCGCTCAGCTGGTCGTGCTACGATCCGGCGCCGGGCGGGCTGCATTGCGGCGTGTGCGACAGCTGCCGGTTGCGCAAGAAGGGCTTCGAGGAAGCCGGGCTGCCCGATCCCACCGCCTACGCGGTCTGAGCGCATGTCCTACGCGGTCAAGGAAATGTTCCTCACGCTGCAAGGGGAGGGGGTGCAGGCCGGGCGGCGCGCGGTGTTCGTGCGCTTTGCCGGGTGCAATCTGTGGTCGGGGCGCGAGCAGGACCGCGCGAGCGCGATCTGCCAATTCTGCGACACCGATTTCGTCGGGACCGACGGCGCGGGCGGGGCCAAGTTCGCCGATGCCGCGGAGCTGGTCGCGGCGGTCGCGGAGTTCTGGGGCGCGGATCCGGCGCATCGCTTCGTCGTGCTTACCGGCGGGGAGCCGATGCTGCAGGTCGATGATGCGCTCGTTGATGCACTCCACGCCGCCGGTTTCGAGATCGCGATCGAGAGCAACGGGACGCTCGCGGTGCATCCCGGCATCGACTGGGTGTGCATCAGCCCCAAGGCGGGCAGCCAAGTCGTCCAGCGCAGCGGTGACGAACTGAAGCTCGTCTGGCCGCAGCCGGGCAGCGACGTCGCCGAGCTCGAGACTTGGAACTTCGCGCACTACCTCATTCAACCGCTCGACAGCATCGCCGCCGAGGCCAATCACGCCGCCGCGATCGACCTCGTCATGGCGCGCCCGCAGTGGCGGCTGACGCTACAGGCGCACAAGGCGCTCGGCCTGCGCTGAGGCAGGCCGCCGACCCGCCCGCTTAGCGGAACGTGGTCGAGAACTGCCCGCACTTGCGCGAAACCCACGTGCCGCGCTTATCCCAGCAAGCGTCGTCGAGCCGCGCCAGCGACAGCCGCGTATCGACGCGGACGCGGCGCGAGAAGCGCTCCTCGCCGAACGGGATGAGCGCGTTGCGCAGCGAGCTCATGTCACGCGCAGCGACCTTGTACAGCTCGCCGCGCGGGGCGTAGGCGGCGTCGGTCGCGACCGCTGCTGCGGTCTGGCAGAAACCCAGCTGCGCGTTGACCGTGGTAAAGGCCGAATAGGTCTTGGTGCCATAGCGGTCCATCGCGGCCTGGCCGGGCTTGAGCCCCTTGTTGGTGCGCGTGAAATATTTGGTGATGATGTCGAGCGACTTCTTGAACTCGTCCTTATGGTTGATCAGCGAGATGTTGTAATTCTCGACCGTCAACAGGCTCGGTTCGAACTGGCACTGCAGCGCCGCGACGTTGAGCGCCGAGCGCATATTCCACACCAGGTTCGCGCGGACTTCCTCATCGGTCGCGCCGGGCAGCGTCGGCAGGCCGGGCTCGTCGCCGCGGATCGGTGGGCCGCTGAAATCATGCGGCTTGAAAAAGAACTGAGCCGACGCAGGGGTAACGGCGAGGGCGGCGCCCGCGATTGCGGTGATCGCAGCCAATTTACGCAACACGGTCATTGAAAGCCTCTCATTAACGATGCTGCGATTACGGCTTTTTGTCGCGCAACCCAACTCTTTTCGTTTCGTCGCATCGCGCTTTGGGCGTGATCTGCGACGAAATCGATTGCGGCGGAATCGAAAAGGGCCGCCCGGTTGCCCGGGCGGCCCTCCGCCGTAATCAATCCCTGACGGGAAGATTACATTGCGTTGGTGGTCGTGGTCGTGGTGTTCGACGTCATCATGGTGTCGTTCGACATCATGCCGTCGTTGCCAGCGGCGTCCGTCGACGTCATCGTGTCGTTGGTCGTCGCGCCCATCGTGTCGGTCGAGTTCATGTCGGTGACCATCGTGTTGTCGGTCGTCGTCGTCTCGGTCTTCGGGGTGCATGCCGAAATCGCGATCGCTGCAACAGCGATCATCGAACCAGCAGCGACCTTGGAAATGAATGCACGCATTGGAAAGCTCCCTAGATAAATGGTTGGTTGGCCTCGAGACCTTTAATACCCAAACCGTGGTGGACATTAGTCCGGAAACGCCTGGCCCTCAAGCCCAGTTTTGTTGGCTGATAGAATGAGTTTGCAGGAACGCTGCTAGGCGCAACGCCAAGGCCGCGTCGAAAGTTGCATAATCGGTCGGCCGGCCGAGCATTTCGGCGCTCGTCACCGCAAAGTCGGGGAGCCCGCACGGCACAATTCCGTCGAAATGCGAGAGGTTAGGCGACAGATTGACCGAGAAGCCGTGGAGCGTCACCCAGCGCCGCACGCGCACCCCGATCGCCCCGATCTTGGCCTCGGCCGGCGCGGCGCCGAGCGGGGCGGGGAGGTGTGTCCAGATGCCGACCCGCCCCGGCGCGCGGAATGCGGTGATGCCGAGATCGCCGAGCGTGTCGATCACCCAGCCCTCGAGACCGTGGACGAACTGCCGAACGTCGCGCCCGCGTTTGTTGAGATCGAGCACGACATAGCCGATCCGCTGGCCCGGGCCGTGATAGGTGTAGCGGCCGCCGCGCCCGGTCTGCACCACCGGGAATTGCGGGTCGCGCAGCTCGCTCGGATCGGCGCTGGTCCCGCCGGTATAGACCGCGGGATGTTCGAGCAGCCAGACGAGTTCGGGCGCGCGGCCCTCCGCCACGGCGAGCGCGCGCGCCTCCATTTCGGCGAGCGCCTCGGCATAGGGGACAGGCGCTGGGGTGATGCGCCATTCGATGTCGTCGCGAAGATCGGTCACCTGCGCGATGTGGCCCGGCTGCCAGCCGGACGCAAGTGATTGGCAAGCGCCGCCGCGTCGCGCTAATAGCGGGCGCTCGGGGCGGGCCGTGCGCGGAACCGGGGAGAGACGACGTGACCGTGACGATGAGCACCGTGTGGGATCGCACCACCGAATGCCTGAGCGAGCGCCGTGGCGCGATGACCCCGCTGGTGTTGCTCGGACTGTTCGTGCCGCTGGCGCTGCTCGGCATACTGATGCCGTTGATGGGATCGAGCGGGCAGGCGGGCGACGTGCTGCTCGGAATCATCGTGTTGCTGCTGTCGCTGCTGACGAGCTGGGCGGGGCTGGCGATCACCGCGCTCGCGCTCGATCCGGCAATTCCGCGCGCCGCCGCGGTACAGGCGGCAAATCGTCGCTTCCTGCCCGTGCTCGGGATCGGGCTGGTGACGCTCGCGGTGGTGCTCGTGCTCGTGGCGCCGATCGGGATCGCGTTCGGGCTCAGCGGCATGAACATGGCCGCGCTCGCCGCCGGCACGCTGCAGCCGGGCGACGTAAACGGTGGCGCGATGGCATTCGTGACGCTTTACAGTCTCGTACTGGCCGTCCTGCTGTTCTGGGCCTATGCGCGCTGCGTGGTGCTGGTGACCCCGATCCTGCTCGAAGAGCGCTGCGGATTGGGCGTCTATCGCCGGAGTTTCGAATTGACGCGGCATATCGCGTGGAAGGTGATCGGCGTGGTGTTGCTGTATGGCGTGGTTTCGTGGGTCGCTTCGGCGGCTGCCAAGAGCGTATTCGGGACGGTGTTCGCGCTCGTTCTCGGCGGCGAGGGGCGGGTAACGCTCGCCAGCACGCTGACGCAGATCGTCGTCGCCGGCGTCTCGACGCTGTTCTCGCTGCTCGCGGTGGTGTTCCTCGCCAAGCTCTATCTCGCCGCCCGCGAGGCGATCGTCGCGCGCTCATGAAACTCGATGCTGCTGCCGTGCTGCGCGACGCCTGGGCGATGGCCAAGCGCGATCGCGATCTGCTGATCGGGGTCGGGGGCGTGTTCCTGCTGGTACCCAAGGTGGCGCAGGTGATGTTCGTCGATCCGACCCCGCCGCTGCCTGCGTCGAGCTCGGATCCGGCCGCGCTGCAGGCGTGGCTCGATGCGGTGGCGGTCTGGTCGAAGCAGAACGACCTGCTCGTGCTGGCGCTGACGCTGGCGTCGCTGTTCGGCACGCTGACGTTGTTCCTGCTCTATACCGATCGCGACCGCCCCGATGTCGCCACCGCGCTGCGCCAGGCGCTGCCGCTGCTGCCGCGCTACCTCCTGCTCGCGCTGCTGGTGACGTTTCCGGTCAATATCGCGTCGCTGCTGCTGATCCCGGGCCTGTACCTCAAAGGCCGGTTGATGCCGATCGGCCCGGCGTTCGTCGCAGAGCGCCCGCTCGGCGTGATCGCAGCGTGGCGGCGCAGTTTCGCGCTGACGCGCGGGCACGGGCTGACGCTGATGGCGTTCGCTTGCGTGCCGTTGATCGCGGGCGACCTGCTCGCGCTGCCGTTCGAACTGCTCGGCAGTGCGCTGAACGGTGCGCCGATGGCCAATCCGGTGGTCGCCGCAGTGCTCGATGTCGGCAATGGCGCCGCGCGGACGATCGCGACGCTCGCCGCGATCCTCATCGAGATCGCGCTCTATCGGCGGCTCAAGAGCGGGATCTGAGGCGCCGTCTCGGGCGGCAGATGCCCGGTGACGCGCGGATCGGGGAAGGTCTCGATCGTCCGCTTGATCGCGGTGAACCCTTGCGCGCGGTAGAAATTGAGCGCGCTCGGATGATCGAGCGTGCAGGTGTGCAGCCAGACGCGCTCGATCCCCTTCGTCCAGGCGCGCGCGAGCGTTTCGGCCATCAGCCAGCGGCCGAGGCCCTGGCCGGCGAGTTCGGGGATAAGCGCGAAATACGAGATTTCGCATGTCGCCGGGGTGCGGAAGTCGAGCTCGACCATGCCGACTTCGATCCCCGCGGGATCGACCGCGGCGTAGATAGCGACGGCCGGATCATGGATGATCGCGACGAGCGCCGCCTCGTCGATCACGAGGCGCGAGAACCACAGCCACGGCGCGCCGACGCGGCGGAACAGCGCGCGGTAGCGATCGGGCGTCGGTGCCTCCCAGCGTGCGAGCCGCAACCGCGAGGCGGGCAGCGGGCGCAGCGGCGGCTTCTGCCGCATCTCGAGCGTGGTGACGATCGCGGCGACCGCGTCGTCGCGGACCGGGGTCAGCCCCATCGGCTCACGACCAGGTCGCGAGCGGTGGCAGGCTCATCAGGATCGCATCGATATTGCCGCCGGTCTTGAGCCCGAACAGCGTGCCGCGATCATAGACCAGATTGAACTCGGCATAGCGCCCGCGCCATTCGAGCATCTGCGCGGTGTCGGCTGGCGTGAAGGGCAGGTTCATCCGCCGCCGCACGATCTTCGGGTAAACGTCGAGAAACGCGCGGCCGAGATCCTGGATGAAGGCGAAATTGGCGGCGAAATCGCCCTCGAGATGGTCGCAGAAAATGCCGCCGACGCCGCGGTGCACTTTGCGGTGCGGGATGTAGAAATAGTCCTCGGCCCATTTCGAATAGCGTTCGTAATAGTCCGCGCCGTGCGGGTCGCACGCTGCCTTCATCGCAGCGTGGAACTCGGCGGTGTCCTCCGGGTAGGGGAGCGGCGGGTTGAGGTCAGCGCCGCCGCCGAACCAGCGCCTGGTCGTGACGAGGAAGCGGCAGTTCATATGGACCGCGGGGACGTGCGGGTTGGCCATGTGCGCGACGAGGCTGATGCCGGTGGCGAAGAAGGTCGGGTCCTCCGCCGCGCCGTGGATCGACTTGGCGAACTCGCCCTCGAACGCGCCGCCGACGGTCGAGACGTTGACGCCGACCTTCTCGAAGACCTTGCCCTTCATCACGCCGCGCACGCCGCCACCACCGTCACCGCCGCTCGGGTCGGTGCGGTCCCAGGGGGTGTAGTCGAAATCGGCGTCGGATCCGGCTTCGCGTTCGATCGCGACGAATTCGGCGCAGATCTGGTCGCGCAATTGCTCGAACCAGATGCGGGCGGTGGTTTGTTCGGGGTCGAGGTCCATGCCGCTGTTGTGCCGAGAATCTGATGCTTCTTCAATCCTCCCTCGCGCAGCGGGGGAGGGGGACCGCCAGCCTTCTTCAGGCTGGTGGTGGAGGGGGCCGCCACTAGCGTAACGCTCGTGGAGAGGCCCCCTCCACCCCTCGGCTGAAGAAGCCGAGCGGTCCCCCTCCCCCGGTTCCCGGGGGAGGATTTAGGTGGGCCATCCGCCCGTCTGGCGTAGCGCTTCGCTCAGCGCGATTCCCGCCGCCACCGCGATATTGAGCGAGCGCATTCCCTCGACCAAGGGGATCCGCACCGCCAGATCGGCCTGGTCGTGCACCGCATCGGGCACGCCGCTCCCCTCCGATCCCATCAGCAGCACATCGTCGGCGCGGAACGCAGCGGCATCGATCCGCACCCCGCCGCGCGTCGAGAGCAAGACGATTCGCCCCGGCACGGTCGCGACGAACGCCTCCCAGTCGACATGCCGCCGCACCTCGACCAGTTCGGCATAGTCCATCCCCGAGCGTGCGAGCGCCTTCTCGCTCCACGTGAAGCCGGTCGGCTCGATCACATCGACCCCGACGCCGAGGCAGGCACCGAGCCGGAAGATCGCACCGACATTGCCGGCCATGTCGGGTTGATAAAGGGCAATACGCATGCCGCCCCGCTAGCACTCTTAAAATGCAGTTGGCAAAAGCTTGGCGGCCCGGCTAACAGAGCGTTCAAGCTTCCCCAATCGAGGGAAGCGTTCAGGCGCGCTTGTCGATCCGTCATGCAGGCCGCCGTGTCAAAATCGATCGCTCAACCGCGCGCTGTGGCGGGGGAGCGAAGAACAAGGGCGAGTGGATGGCAAGCGGTAACACCCTGGAAGTTCCCCGGCACGAGGAACCGCACCATGACGGGGAGCCACGCCGTCGCGATTTCCTCAGCATCGCCGCGGTCTCGGTCGCCGGCGTCGGCGCGATCGCCATCATCGTCCCCTTGATCAACCAGATGAACCCCTCGGCCGACGTGCTCGCGCTCGCCACGACCGAAGTCGATCTGAGCAAGGTCGAGGCCGGGCAGGGCATCGTCGTCTCGTTCCGCAAGCAGCCGTTGTTCGTGCGCAACCTGACGCCCGCGGAAATCGCCGAGGCCGACAAGGTCGACGTTAAGTCGCTGCGCGACCCCGAGACGCTCGAACAGCGCACGCGCGGCAAGAAGAACTGGCTGATCACGCTCGGCGTCTGCACGCATCTCGGCTGCATTCCGCAGGGCATCACGTCGGGCGAGGATCGCGGCCAGTTCGGCGGCTATTTCTGCCCATGCCACGGCTCGCAATACGACACTGCGGCGCGCATCCGGAAGGGACCGGCGCCGAAGAACCTGTTCGTGCCGGATTACAAGTTCACGTCGCCGTCGACGGTCGTGGTGGGTTGAGGATAGAGAGATGAGCTTTCCCTGGGCCAAGCATTACGAACCCAAGAGCGGGTTCACCAAATGGATCGACGAGCGCCTGCCGCTCCCGCGCCTCGTCTACGGCGCGGTCGGTGCGGGCTATCCTGTGCCGCGCAACCTCAACTATTTCTGGAACTTCGGCGTGCTCGCCGGCGCGGCGCTCGCGATCCAGATCGTCACCGGCATCGTGCTGGCGATGCATTACGCCGCCAATGGCGGCGTCGCGTTCGATTCGGTCGAGCACATCATGCGCGACGTCAATGGCGGCTGGTTCCTGCGCTATGCGCACGCGAACGGCGCCTCGATGTTCTTCGTCGTGGTCTATATCCACATTTTCCGCGGGCTCTTTTACGGATCGTACAAGGCGCCGCGTGAGATGATCTGGCTGCTCGGCGTCACGATCTTCCTGCTGATGATGGCGACCGCGTTCATGGGCTATGTGCTCCCCTGGGGGCAGATGAGCTTCTGGGGCGCGCAGGTCATCACCGGCTTCTTCTCGGCGATCCCCGTGGTCGGCGACACGATCCGGATCTGGCTGCTCGGCGGATATGCGCCTGACGACGCCGCGCTCAACCGCTTCTTCTCGCTCCACTATCTGCTGCCGTTCGTGATCGCGGGCGTCATCATCCTGCACATCTGGGCGCTGCACATTCCGGGCTCGAACAACCCGACCGGGGTCGACGTGAAGGGCGAGCAGGACACGGTCCCGTTCCATCCCTATTATACCGCGAAGGACGGTTTCGGGCTCGGCGTGTTCCTGCTGATCTTCGCGTCGCTGCTGTTCTTCGCACCCAACAGCCTCGGCCATCCGGATAACTATATCCCGGCCAACGCGCTGCAGACGCCCGCCCACATCGTCCCCGAATGGTATTTCTGGCCGTTCTACGCGATCCTGCGCTCGTTCACCGCGGATTTCCTGTTCATTCCGGCCAAGCTGCTCGGCGTGCTGGCGATGTTCGGGTCGATCCTGCTGCTGTTCTTCCTGCCATGGCTCGACAGCTCGCCGGTGCGCTCGTCCAACTATCGCCCCCTGTACCGCATCTTCTTCTGGGTGCTGGTGCTCGACGTGCTGGTGCTCGGTTGGGTCGGCGGGTCGGAGATCTCGCCGTTCAAGGTCGCGCTCGGGCAGATCACCGCGGCCTATTATTTCGCGCACTTCCTGATCATCCTGCCGATCGTCTCGCGCGCCGAGCGGCCGCGGCCGCTGCCGAACTCGATCACCGAGGCGGTCTTGGCGAAAAAGGGTGGCACCAGTCCGGCTCATACCGCGCTCAGCGGTAGCCCGGTTCCGGCCGAATAAGGGGCAATCAGACCAATGGTTCGCGCAATCGCAATCCTCATCGGCGCCGGTATCGTCGCCTGCCTCGCCTGGGCGCTGTTCGGCACCGTCTACAGCGCGGTCACCGATCCGGCGCCGCCGACCGCGGTCGAGGAATTCCATCGCCACCCCAAGGAGGTCGAGCTTGCCTCGAACGGTCTGCTCGGCACCTTTAATGAGCGCCAGCTCCAGCGGGGCTTGCAGGTCTACAAGGAAGTCTGCTCGAACTGCCATTCGCTCAAGCACGTCGCGTTCCGCGACCTGACGCAGCTCGGCTATTCCGCGGGCCAGGTGAAGAAGTTCGCCGCCGACTGGGCGGTCAAGGCCAAGCAGTTCGACCCCAAGTCGGGCGACACGACCGATCGGCCCAACACGCCAGCCGATTATTTCCCGACGGTCTATTATCCCGGCACGGGCAACCCGCCAGACCTGTCGCTGATCACCAAGGCGCGGCATGAAGGCCCGGCCTATGTCTATTCGCTGCTGACGGGCTATCAGGATCAGCCGGCCGCCTTGCTCAAGCATTTCCCCGACGCAAAGGTCCCCGACGGCCTGTATTACAACCCGTATTTCGCGAACCTCAACCTCGCGATGCCGCCACCGCTGACGCAGGATGGGCAGGTCACCTATCTCGACGGCACCAAATCGACCGTCGACCAGAATGCCAAGGACGTGACGGCGTTCCTGACTTGGGCGGCTGAGCCGAACCTGCCCGCGCGGCATGGCTATGGCCTCGCGGTGCTCGGCTTCCTGCTGCTGTTCTGCGTGCTGTCCTACGGCGCGTATCAGAACATCTGGCGCGACATTAAGCACTGATCCATAGACGTCGCCCCGGCGAAGGCCGGGGCCGCTACGTTGACTGCGGGACAGTCGTTTCGCAGCGCGGCATAACGGCCCCGGCCTTGGCCGGGGCGACGAGGATCTTATGGCTGACAATGACGATCTCAAGGCGCTGATCCGGACGATCCCGGACTTCCCCAAACCCGGCATCCAGTTCCGCGACATCACGACGCTGCTGCTCGATGCCCATGGCTTCGCACAGACGATCACGCGGATGGCGGCGACCACGCTCGGGCCGATCGATCTCATCGCCGGGATCGAGGCGCGCGGCTTCCTCTTCGCAGCCGCCCTGGCCCGCCCGCTGAACGCCGGCGTGCTGCTGATCCGCAAGGACGGCAAGCTGCCCGGCGCGACGATCGCCGAGGATTATGCGCTCGAATACGGCATCGACCGGATCGCGATGCATGCCGATGCGCTGACGCCCGGCAAGCGCGTCCTGCTGGTCGACGATCTTATCGCCACCGGCGGCACCGCGCGCGCCGCGCTGCGGCTGTTGCGCAAGGCGGGCGCGGTGGTCGAACAGGCGCAGTTCCTGGTCGATCTCCCCGATCTCGGCGGCGCCGATGCGCTCCGCTCGGATGGCATCACGGTCGATTCGCTGATCGCCTACCCCGGGCACTGAGCCGCAGAGGAACCAAAGCGGGCGCGTCCGGGTTGACCTGTATCACCGCGCCCCACGAACCGTCCGGCGCGCCTCCGCTCAAGGATCGCGTCATGCCGCTCAAAAAACTCGCACTTGCCGCCGCTGCCTTGGTGTCGCTCGGCGGGCTATCCGCCTGCGTCGACGATTATGGTTATGGCGGCGTTCAGGTCGGATACGGAGCAGGCGGGTGGGACCCCTATTATGGCGGATACCGCGCGGATCCCTATTGGGGCTGGAACAACGACTATTATTACCCGGGCTCGGGCTATTACGTCTACGATCGCTACAACGTCCGGCATCGCTGGAATAACCAGCAGCGCGGCTATTGGCAGGGCCGCTCGCAGCCGTGGCGCGGCGCGCGTCGCGAGATCCGCCCGATGTGGCGCGACTATGGGATCCAGGGGCGGCCAGGCGGTGGCAATCGCGGAAACTTCGGTGGGCGCGGCGGGCCCGGGCGTGGAGGCGGTCACCGCCGCTAGGAGCGGCACCCCGGATGGTGCTGGCCCGTCGCCCTCGCCCGAGGGCGGGGCGTAGCGGCGTCAGCCAACGGGTCGCGTGCGGATCAGGCCGATCGAGACGAAGGTCATCACCGCGACGTCGTGCTGGTTGAGCACCGTCATCCGGCTGCGATAGCTCCCCATCTCGGGGCGGCTCTGCGACGCGCGCTTGTCGAGGATCTCGGTCTCGCAGCGCAGCGTGTCGCCGGGATAGACGGGTTTGAGCCAGCGCAATTCGTCGATCCCGGGCGATCCCAGGCCGGCCTGATCGTGGGCTTTGAGGTTCTCCACCACCATCGCCATCGTCATCGCGCAGGTGTGCCACCCGCTCGCCGACAGCCGCCCGAAATGCGTTTCGGCGGCGGCCGCATCGGAGAGGTGGAACGGCTGCGGGTCATAGGCCTTGGCGAAGGTGACGACCTCGTCGTGCAGCACCGCATACTGGCCGAACGACGCTTTGCTGCCGACCACGATATCTTCGAAATATTGCATCGCGCGAGTGTCTAGCGCTCTCGCGGCGAAGGCAAGTCCTACTTGGCGAGCGCCGCGCGGAACGGCGCATCGTCGCCGTCGAGCCCGGTCCCGGCGGGCAGCCTCAGCAGATCGCGGATCAGCGGCGCGACATCGACATTGTCGAACCCGGGCAGCGTGCCGAGCGGCTTGATCGCGGGGCCGCTGGCGATGAACAAAGCCGCCATTTCGGGCGCGGCATTGTCGAAGCCGTGATTGCCACCCGCCTTCGCATCGGCGCGCGGCGGGGTCGCGCTCAGCGACCAGCCCGTCTCGGCGAGGCAGAAATAGGGCGGGATGCGCGGGTTGGTGCCATAGTGCAGCCGCGCCGGGATCTCGCTCTTGCGCCAGCAATCGTAATGCGTGTGATGGCCGAGCAGCGCCTTTTCGAGCGCGGCCTCGTGGCCAGGCACTGCGTAGAGGCTGGCGAACGGCCCCGATTCGAACAGGCGATAGTCCGCCGGGTTGGCGATGCTGTTGATCGCGATGGTGCGCGCCGGGCTCGTTGCCGCCATGCCGTGATCGGCGACGATCACCAGATTGGCGGGCTGGCCGAGCGCGCGGAGCCCCGATACGAGCGCGCCGATCTGCGCATCGACCTGCTTGACCGCTTCGGTCGTCTCGGGCGCATCGGGGCCGAAGCTGTGCCCGGCGCTGTCGACGGTATCGAAATAGAGCGTGATGAAGCGCGGCCGCTGCGCCGCAGGACGCCGGAGCCAGTCGATCACCCCGGCGACGCGCTGCTCGCTCGGTACCGCCTGGTCGAACGGCCACCAATCCTCGGGGCGCACCCCGCCACTGGTCGCGCCATGGCCCTTGAGCGTGCCGCCCCAGGCAACGTTCGCGCCTGGCCAGAACATCGTCGCGCTGCGCACCCCGCCGCGCTCGGCGGTGACCCAGAGCGGCTCGGCGGCGTTCCACCAGAAGGGATCCTTCGAATCCTCCATCGTGAACTTCTCGCCGGGGCGCGCGACGTCCTCCATCGCGTTCGAGACAATGCCGTTGCGGTCTGGCCTGAGGCCGGTGACGAGCGTCCAGTGATTGGGGAAGGTCTTGGACGGGAAAGACGGCCGCATCGCCGCGCTGATCCCGCTCGCGGCAAGCGCATCGAGGTTGGGCGTCACGCCGCGCGAGCGGTAATCGGGGCGGAAACCATCGATCGAGACGAGGATCGTGACGGGCGTACGCGCTTCCTCGCGCAGTGCGGTGGGGCGTGGCCCGGGGGCGGGTGCGGTCACGCAGGCTTGCAGGGCAGCGCACAAGGCGGCGGCAAAGATCTTGGTGGTCCAACGCATATGCGATCCCCTGCGACACGATTGCGTCGGCGCTATGACAGGCGATCGCGGGGCCGCCTAGCCTTCGTCACGCCGCGAAGGCAAAGGCCGCCAAACAGCGCGGGATCATTCGGGCAAGGACGCGGCAGCGCCCAGCGTCAGCCGATAGAATTTGGTGTCGAGCGGCATTCGGGGGAACGACGGCGGCAGCGCGTCCATGGCGATCTCGACGAAGCCGTTCTTCTCATAGAAGCGATGCGCGCCGACGAATTGCGCCGTGGTGCCGAGCATCACCGTCTCCAGCCCCACGGTTCGCGCATGCGCGAGCAGGTGCGCCAGCAACGCCGCGCCGACGCCATGCTCGCGCCCTCGCCAGGCGGGCGCGACGAACATCTTGCGCAACGCGCCCAGCCCGCCGCCGCAATCGCGCAATGCGATCGTCCCGACGATCTCTCCGTCCACCACCGCGGTCCAGAACCCGCCGGCGCCCGACTGATAGAAGCCGGGGATGTCGGCGAGGTCGGGCTGGTCGGCGGCGGTAATCCGCACGCCGAATTCGCCGGCCTGGATCCCCACGATCAGCGCCACGACGTCCGCTTGGGACTCGGCGCGGAACGTGGTGATGGCGACCGGCGATGGCCTCACACGTTGAAGCGGAAGTTCAGCACGTCGCCGTCATGGACGACATATTCCTTGCCCTCCTGGCGAAGCTTGCCGGCATCGCGCGCGCCGGTTTCGCCGCCCAATGCGACATAGTCGTCATAGGCGATCGTCTCGGCGCGGATGAAGCCGCGCTCGAAATCGGTGTGGATCTCGCCGGCCGCCTGCGGAGCTTTGGCGCCGGCATGGACCGTCCAGGCGCGCGCTTCCTTCGGGCCGACGGTGAAGAAGGTGAACAGCTTGAGCAACCGATAGCCAGCGACGATCACGCGCGTCAGGCCGGTCTCTTCGAGGCCCAGCTCGGCGAGGAACTCGCCGCGTTCGGCGGGGTCCATCGTCGCGATCTCGGCCTCGATCGCGGCGGAGACGACGACGGCTTCGGCGCCCTCGGCCTTGGCCTTCTCGAACACGCGCGCCGACTGGCTGTTGCCGTTGGCGGCGCTCGCCTCCTCGACGTTGCAGACATAGAGGACGGGCTTGGCGGTGAGCAGCTGCGCCTGGCTGAAGGCGCGCGTCTCATCCTCGTCCTTGGGTACGGTCAACCGCGCGGGCTTGCCCTCGCGCAGCAGTTCGAGCGCTTGGCCGAGCACCGATGCGGCGACCTTGGCTTCCTTGTCGCCCTGCGTCGCCTTCTTGAGCAGATTGGGGACGCGCTTCTCGAGGCTTTCGAGATCCGACAGCATCAGCTCGGTCTCGACGGTCTCGGCATCGGCGATCGGATCGACCTTGCCCTCGACATGCGTGACGTCGTCATCCTCGAAGCAGCGCAGCACATGGACGATCGCGTCGACTTCGCGGATGTTGCCGAGGAACTGGTTGCCCAGACCCTCGCCCTTCGACGCGCCACGCACCAGCCCGGCAATGTCGACGAACCCGAGTTGCGTCTCGATGATCTTCTGCGAACCCGCGACCGCGGCGAGCTTATCGAGCCGCGGATCGGGCACCGCGACGTTGCCGACGTTCGGCTCGATCGTGCAGAACGGATAGTTCGCCGCCTGCGCTGCCGCGGTCTGCGTCAGCGCGTTGAAGAGGGTGGACTTGCCGACATTGGGCAGCCCGACGATGCCACAGCGAAAACCCATGATATTCCTTGGTGTGCGATGATGTGCGTGATGCGCGCCCGATACGGCTTTGTGCCGCGAAAGACCAGCCTGTCGCACTACGAAGGCCCTTGCTGGGAACCGGCAAAGGCATAGGCTGTTGATTCTGGATCAAGGCGCTCGCGCGCCGAGTCGTACGTTGGAGTTTCTTGCTGGGGTCAATGCGATGCGCCGAAAGTCTCTGCAGAGCTGTTGTGTCACGATCCTGCTCTCGGGCGTGGCGCCGGGCCTCGCCAATGCAGCCGAGTTCGAATCGCACATCGTTTCGCTCGAAGATCCGGCGTCCGCGGTAGACCCCACTGTTCCGCGCGGCACGACCGCTTCCGCTCTCGTGTCGCTGTCCCCGCATATCGAAACGGGGGCCCAGCCTGCGGTGTCGTACGATCTGCGGCTCGCGCGGGGCTATCAGGCGAACGCGGTGAAGACGCTCAAACAGAATCTGCGCGCGCGCGGCACCGGCATGAAGGATGCCTATGCGCATGGCGATCGCGGTCTGCGAGTGTCGGTCGGATCGAGCTATCACATGCGCTACCGCGCTTCCGATGTCGGGCCGGGCGCGGCGGCGGGGAGGGCGGCGCTGATGCGGCTTCCGGTCGGCGCGGTGAACCTGCGCGACGGCTATGAAAACTACGCGCCCGTCGCGATGGTGGGGTACGACGCCGCGCTTAGCGACCGGATGAAGATCGGCGTCGAGGGCGGCATGATGGTCGGCCGCTCGACCGCGATGTATGCCGACGAGACGGTCCCGGGGCTGCGCGACGACAGTCATTCAGCGCGCAATCCGGTGGCGGATCTGGTGATGACCTACGCGTTTTGAGCGCCAGCGCCTGACCCGTCACCCCGGCCTCGTGCCGGGGCCCACCGTGCCGCGCGCACTGCGGCTGCAGCGTTCGTATCACGGTGGACTCCGGGACGAGCCCGGGGTGACGGGTTAGGGGGTAGCGCCGCCTACCAGCGATAGTTGAAGCTGATGCTCACCCGCTCGGTCTTGGCGGTCCCCGGCGCGACTTCGTGGCGCAGCCAGCTTTCCCACAGCAGCACGCTGCCCGCCTGCGGCTCGACCGAAACGAAGGTCTTGAGCGCCTCGATCGCGTCGTCGCGGCGGCGCGGGGCGGCCATCATCATCGGGAGGCGCGGATCCTCGAACTTGATCGCGCCCGCGCCCGGCGGGACGGCGATATAGACCGTTCCCGAGACCACGCTGTGCGGGTGGATATGCCCGGCATGCATGCCGCCCGGCTTCATCACGTTGACCCACAGGCTGTCGAGCTTGAGCTTGCCGCCGTCGAGCTCGAACGCGCATTCCTCGGCGAACTTGGCGACATGCTTGTTGAGCAGCTTGACCAGATCGCCGAACGCCGGGTCGCGGACCGGCAGATCGTTGAGCGAGGCGTAGGAGGTGTAGCCGCGATAGCCATGCGCCTTCGACCAACCGCGCCCGGCGCGATCATCCTCTGCGAGCGCGTGGCACGAGCGTTCGAGCTCGGCGACCAGCGCCGCGTTCTTGAGCTTCGCTTCGTAGAGCGGGGTGGCGAACAGGCTGCGCGTGGTCACTTCTTGTCTCCCAGTCGCAACGCGACGTCGCTCATGAATCGCCCGTCGTCGCCGCTAGCGAGCCATGATGACTCGGCCGCGACTGCGCCGAGCATGTCGGCGAGCGAATCCATCTCGGCCTTGGCGTAATTGCCGAGCACATACGGGCTGACTTTGTCTTTATGGCCGGGGTGGCCGATGCCGAGGCGGACGCGGCGGAAGGCGTTGCCGATATGCGCTTCGGTCGAGCGCAGGCCGTTATGCCCCGCGGTGCCGCCGCCGGTCTTCACTTTGACGCGGAACGGGTCGAGATCGAGCTCGTCGTGGAAGACGGTGACGTCGCCCTCGCTCAGCTTGTAGAAGCGCATCGCCTCGCCGACGCTGCGGCCGCTTTCGTTAATGAAGGTGGCGGGCTTGAGGAGCAGGATCTTTTGCGCGCCGATGCGGCCTTCCTGGGTCCAGCCCTGGAATGCCTTCTTGACCGCGCCGAAGCCGTGCAGGTCGGCGATCGTGTCGAGCACCATGAAGCCGACATTGTGCCGGTTGAGCGCATATTGCGCGCCGGGATTGCCCAGGCCGACCCAGATTTGCACGGCGAAAGCCTACCTTCTTCAAACGAACGGGGCAGCGAAAGCTTCTGCCTCCGCTGCCCCGATTGTGTGCATCCCGCAAGGGGACAGCAGCTGCTTACTCGGCCTTGTCGCCTTCGGCGTCGTCTTCTGCAGCGGCCTCGGCCTCTGCTTCAGCCGACTGTGCTTCGGCAACCGCAGCCTCGAGCTCTTCGTCCTCGACGGTCGGGACCGTCGGCGGAACGATCGTCGCGATCGCGAAGTCGCGGTCGGCGATCGCCGGGGTGACGCCCTTGGGCAGCTTCACGTCCGAGATGTGGATCGAGGCACCGACGTCGAGACCCGCGAGCGAGATCGTGATCTCGGTGGGGATGTCGGCGGCGTCGCAGACCAGCTCGAGTTCGTGGCGCGTGATGTTGAGCACGCCGCCAGCCTTGGCGATACCGGGGGCATCGTCCTCGTCAGCGAAGACGATCGGCACGTTGACGTGCACGGTGGTGTGCGCGCCGATGCGCAGGAAATCGACATGCGTCGGACGATCGGTGACGGCGTCGAACGAGACGTCCTTCGGCAGGGTGCGGATCTGCTTGCCACCGGCGTCGACCATGACGACCGAATTCATGAAGTGACCCGTCATGAGGAGACGCATCAGCGCCTTTTCCTCGACGTGGATCGAGAGGGGTTCTTGCTTGTTGCCGTAGATCACGGCGGGGACGCGGCCTTCGCGACGAAGCAAACGGGAGGCTCCCTTGCCAACCTGTTCGCGCGTCTCGGCTGCGAGCTCCAATTGGTCGCTCATTGCATTACTCCGAAATACGGTTGTGGTGTTTCCGGCCAAGCCTCCAGGGATGACCCTGGCCGAAGCGCGGCGCTATAGGGGAGCGGGGCGGGAAGTGCAATATCGCAACGCCCTCTCCCATCGGGAGAGGAGTTTCGGGTCGGCCATGCCCCGCATGGCCTGAACAGCGCGGGGCGCTGTTCACCCGAAACTGGGCCCGCGCCGCAGGCGTGGGAAGGGTGAGGGTCGAAGCGGAACACCCAGCCACCCTCATCCGGCGCTTCGCTCCACCTTCTCCCAAAGGGAGAAGGATATCACTCGACCCGTTCGACCTTCAGCCCCCGCGCCTGCAGCATCGACACTACCGATTCCGGCCCGACCAGATGCCCCGCACCAACCGCGACGAACACCCGCCCGGGCCGCGCCAGCCGGCGCACGATCGCGCTCGCCCAGCGGGCGTTGCGATCGGTCACCAGCGCCGCCCCCATCGCCGGATCGCGCCGCAACGGCGCGACATCGGCGGCGAGCCCCGCCGCATCGCCGGCCGTCCACGCCGTTAGCAGCGCGGCATCGCCCTTCGCCGCCGAAAGGGCGTCGCGCGCCGCGGCGATCAGCAGCGTGCGCTGCGACTCGGGGGGGAGGCGGTCGAACATCCGCAACTGCCCGTCGCGGCTCTCCAGCGCGCCAATCGCCTTGCCCGCGAACGCCCGCGTCAGCACCGCCTCGACGCCATTGGCCGCATCGGCATCGGCGATATGCCCGGCCCCCGCGCCGATCGTCAGCGCCGCCGCCCAGGTCTTCAACCCATCGAGCGTTTCCGGCGATTGCCCCGCGACCGCCATGCCACGTGCCAGCACCCCGCGATCATCCGCCGCCACCCGCTCGAGCAACGGCGGCAAACCCGGTTGCTCCGCCAGCGCCAGGAACTGCGCGCGCGCCGCGCCATCGTCGGCGGGCGGCACTTCGAGGATCAGCGTATCCGCCGCCGCGATCGCGCCGGCCACCGCGGGCGTCTGCCAGGCGACGCGTGGCGGCAGCGCGTGGATCGATCCGAACAGCCAGATCGTCGTATCGCCATCCGCCACCCGCCACAGCGCGGGATGCGCCGGGATCTCAGGCGCCGGTCCACACCCCGCCAGCGCCAGCGCCAGCCCGATCGCGACGCCCGCGCGTCTCAATAGCGGATCCGCGTCGCGACGATGCGATGCTTGGCGAGCTGCGCCTGTACGCTGTCCTTGCCCGCCAGATGCCCCGCGCCGACCGCGATGAACACCGTGCCCGGCGTCTTCAGCCGCGTGTCGATCCAGTCGGCCCAGCGCGCGTTGCGATCGACCAGCAGCACCTTGTAGAGATTCTCTTGGCCGGTGAGATCCTCGTTCATCAGCTTGCTCAAGCCCTCGGCGTCGCCCGCTTTCCATTTGTCGACCATCGCGTTGATCGTGGTGTCGAACTTGTCGAGGTCCTTCACGTTCTCGAGCAGGAAGGCGATCTGGTCGGCTTGCGGCAAATCGTGGAAAAAGCCGAGCTGCTGTTCGAGCGTCTCGAGCCCGGTGACCGGCTTGCCCGCGGCCTTGGCGGCGGCGTCGAGCGCCATCTCGGCGCCGTCGGCGGTGCTGTAGCCCGCCTTTTGCAGCGATATCTGCCCCATCGTCACCGCGGCGAACCACGGCTCGAAACGGTCGAGCGCGGCGGCGGGTACGCCGAGCCTCGTGAGCGCGGCGGCATAAGCGGCGCGGCTCTTCTCGGGCAGCTTCTGCGTCAGCGTCGGGCCGGTCGGGTCCATCGCCAGCGGCCCGATCACCTTCTTGGCTTGCTCAGGGGTGGGCAGCGGGATTTCGAGAACGAGCTGACCGCTCGCGTCGAACGCCTTGCGCACCGCCGAATCGAACCAGCTGAGGTTAGGCTTGAGCGCATGGACCGTGCCGAACAGATAGATCGTCGTGTCCTTGTCCTTGACCACCCACAGCGCAGGGTCGGCAGGAACCGAGGCGGCGGGCGTGGGGGCGGGGGCCGGCGCGGCGGTTTGCGGCGCGCTGTTGGCGGCGAGCAGCAGCGCGGCGAGCGTGATCGCCGTCTGCCCGAAATCGAGCGTCTTCATGTTCAAATCCTTATCAAAAGGCGTGTGTCGAGGTCAGCGCAGCTTGCGCCAGGCATAAGCAAGGCCGGTCGAGACCAGCACCGCGAGATACAGCGTCATCGCATCGGGGGCGGGGACGAGCCCGCCCTTCCACAGGATCAACCAGACGGGATAGGCGATCAGCAGCACGTTGGCGCCGATCGTCGCCGCCCAGTAATTGTCGAGTCGCTGGAGCTCGTCCATCGTGCGGTAATAGACGAGGCTCCCCGCGGTCACCGCGCCGATCATCAGCAGCGCGGCAAGGATCGCGAACCACGCGGGCAGCGAACCGCCCGTGGTGAGCGTCGCCTCGTGCGGCTCGATCAGCGCGGCGGTGAAGCCGACCGCGCCGCCGAGCAGGCTGAGCACGGCAACCGTGATGAACGTGCGGCGCGAGCGCGCGCGATCGGCGGCCTCGCCGGGGCCGATGTCATTCTGCGTCATGGGTATTTCCGGTCTGATCATCGAAAATCTCCTCGATCGGCATTTCGAACAGGCGCGACAGTTTGAACGCCAGCGGCAGCGACGGATCGTATTTGCCGGTTTCAATCGCGTTGACCGCTTGCCGCGACACGCCGAGCCGGCCGCCAAGCTCGGCCTGGCTCCAGTCGCGTTCGGCGCGCAGCACCTTCAAGCGGTTCTTCATGTCGGTTTCCATCGGAGCCGCATCGTCAATCGAGCGGCGACAGGGGGCTGCTTGGATCATCGAACATCTGTCCCTCCATCATGCGACACTGACACTATGTCAGCTGTCCATGACTAAATGACAGCGAGTCGTGTCCATGTCAAGAACCCCTTACAAAAGGTCAGTGCAGGCTGACGGGGCAGCAGCAAGGCCCAGCGCGCTGTTGAAATTTCCGCCGCCCTGCGCCAAAGCCCGCGGCGTGACCGACAGACCCCTCAGCTTCCAGGGCATGATCCTCAAGCTCCACGAATACTGGAGCCAGCATGGCTGCCTCATCCTCCAGGCCTATGACATGGAGATGGGGGCGGGGACGTTCCACACCGCCACGACGCTGCGCGCGCTCGGCCCCAAGCCGTGGAACGCCGCCTTCGTCCAGCCGTGCCGCCGCCCGACCGACGGCCGCTACGGCGAGAACCCCAACCGGCTGCAGCATTATTACCAATATCAGGTGATCCTGAAGCCGAGCCCGTCGAACCTGCAGGAGCTGTATCTCGGCAGCCTGGCGGCGATCGGCATCGATCCGCTGGTCCACGACATCCGCTTCGTCGAGGACGATTGGGAAAGCCCGACGCTCGGCGCGTGGGGCCTGGGCTGGGAAGTTTGGTGCGACGGGATGGAAGTCACCCAGTTCACCTATTTCCAGCAGATGGGCGGCTTCGACATGAAGCCCGTCGCGGGCGAGCTCACCTATGGGTTGGAGCGGCTCGCGATGTATGTGCAGAATGTCGACAATGTGTACGACCTGGCGTTCAACGACGCTGGCGTGACCTATGGCGAGGTGTTCCACGAGAATGAGGTCGAGATGTCGACCTGGAACTTCGAGGTGGCCGACACCGACAGCCTGTTCGACCAGTTCCGCAAGCATGTCGCCGAGTGCGAGAACAGCCTCGCCGCCAAGCTGCCGATCCCGGCCTATGAGCAGGCGATCAAGGCGAGCCACGTGTTCAACCTGCTCCAGGCGCGCGGGGTGATCTCGGTCGCCGAGCGCCAAGCGTATATGGGCCGCGTGCGCGATCTCGCGAAGGGCAGCTGCCAGGCGTGGATGGACAAGAATGCCGAAGGCTGGAAGGCCGAATATCCGGCGTGGAGCGCCGCGTGATGCTCGTCGCCGCAGGCATTCTGCCTCTTCCTTCTTCTCTCCGCGTCTCCGCGTCTCCGCGAGAACCAAATTTCTTGTTCACGCGGAGACGCGGAGACGCGGAGAAGAAGAGGTTCTTCGCGTCTTCGCGCCTTCGCGTGAACCAACCTTCTTTTTCACGCGAAGACGCGAAGACGCGAAGCCGTTGCGTTTCGATCGCTGACGGGGTGTGCGCATGACGGACTTTCTGCTGGAGCTGCGCTCCGAGGAAATCCCCGCGCGGATGCAGGATCGCGCGCGCGAGGATCTCGCTAAACTCTTCACTGCCGAGCTCGCCAAGGCCGGCCTCCAGCCAGGCGAGCTGCAGACCTATGCCACGCCGCGCCGCCTCGTGCTGATCGCACGCGATCTCCCCGCGCAGACCGATGCCGTGTCGGAAGAGACCAAGGGCCCCAAGACCAGCGCCCCACCGCAGGCGCTCGAGGGCTTCCTGCGCAAGACCGGCCTCACGCGCGAGCAACTGGTCGAGCGCGACGGCATCCTGTTCGCGGTGATCGACAAGCCCGGCCGCGCCACCGCCGACGTGCTGGCAGCAGCAATCCCCGCGATCGTCCGCGCCTTCCCCTGGCCCAAGGCGATGCGCTGGGGTGCTGCCTCGACCACGATGGAATCGCTGCGCTGGGTCCGCCCGCTGCAGGGGATCGTCGCGCTGTTCGGCGACGCCGTGATCGAGTGCGAGATCGCCGGCATCACCAGCGGTGCCGCGACCGTCGGGCATCGCTTCCACCATCCGCACGTCATCACGATCGGCAATGCCAACGACTATGTCGAGAAATTGCGCGCCTGCCACGTGATCGTCGACCAGGCCGAACGCCGCCAGATCATCGCGCTCGGCGCGACGATGGCCGCGCGCAAGGCCGGGCTCGAGCTGGTGCAGGACGAGGGGCTGTTGAGCGAAAATGCCGGGCTGACCGAATGGCCGGTGCCGCTTCTCGGCCGCTTCGACGAGGCGTTTCTGGAAGTGCCGCCCGAGGTGATCCAGCTCACCGCGCGCGTGAACCAGAAGTATTTCGTGTGCCGCGATGCCGCGGGCGCGCTGGCGAATGCGTTCGTCTGCACCGCCAATATCGACGCGGCCGATGGCGGCGCGAAGATCGTCGAGGGCAACCGCAAGGTCCTCGCGGCACGGCTGTCCGACGCCAAATTCTTCTACGAGACCGATCTCAAGGTGCCGCTCGAAGAGCAGGCGGCCAAGCTCGACCGGATCGTGTTCCACGAAAAGCTTGGCACGGTGGCGGACAAGGTCGACCGCGTCGCCAAGCTCGCGCGGTGGTTGGTGGAGGAGGGGATCGTGCTGCCTTCTCCCTCTCCCCTTGTGGGAGAGGGAAGGGGCCCATCCGCCCTTGCGGATGGGAAGGGTGAGGGGGACGCTGATGGGGCGTCCGCCGCCACGCCCCCTCACCCTTCCGTCGCTTCGCTCCTCCCTCCCTCTCCCACAAGGGGAGAGGGAAATCTGGCCGACCTCGCGGAGCGCGCCGCGCGCCTGTGCAAGGCCGATCTCGTCACCGGCATGGTCGGCGAATTCCCCGAGCTGCAGGGCCTGATGGGCGGCTATTACGCTGCAGCGCAAGGCGAGCACCCCGCCGTCGCGGCGGCGATCCGCGATCACTACAAGCCGGTCGGGCAGGGCGATGACGTGCCGACCGATCCGGTGACGGTGGCGGTGAGCTTGGCGGACAAGCTGGATACGCTGGTCGGATTCTTCGCAGCGGGTCTGCCTCCAACCGGATCGAAAGATCCGTTCGCGCTAAGGCGAGCGATGCTTGCGGCGCAAAGTCTGACGTCCAATAATGATCTGCGGTTTCGGCTCTCTGACGCGGTGACTTTCGTTATTGATATTTTGGCACCGAAAGAAGACACCGGTCGGCGCTGGATTTGGGGTGAAAAAGAATTTGCCGCCCGTGACGTTGCAACCGGGATTGTTGCGTCTCCGCAAACGCTTGTCGACGAGGCCGCAACGAGCGCCGCGCTGACTAACTTCTTCGCCGATCGCCTCAAAGTCCAGCAACGCGAAGCCGGTGTCCGGCACGACCTGATCGACGCGGTGTTCGCGCTCGGGGGGGAGGACGATCTCGTCCGCCTGCTCGCGCGCGTGCGGGCGTTGCAGGGGTTCGTCGGGACCGAGGATGGGGCGAACTTGCTCGCCGGGTACAAGCGTGCGGCGAATATCCTGAAGAAGGAGGGCTTCGTCGCCCCGGCGCAGGCCGGGGCCGCTCTACCACCGGGTGAAACGGGTGCCACCAACGCAACGGCCCCGGCCTCCGCCGGGGCGACGGCATCTGGCTACACCCCAGAACCCGCCGAGACCGCACTCGCCGCCGCGCTCGACGCGGCCGAACCGGCAGCCGCCGCTGCGATCGAGCGCGAGGATTTCGAAGCCGCGATGGCAGCCCTCGCGACGCTGCGCGCACCCATCGACGCCTTCTTCGAAAGCGTCATCGTCAACGACCCCGAACCCGCCAAGCGCACGGCGCGGCTCGGGTTGCTTGATCGCGTTCGTGCTGCGGTGCACAATGTGGCCGACTTCTCGAAGATCGAGGGCTAGCCCCGCGATGGTGTGACTTTACTGCGACTTTTGCCGACGCCTCCCCAGCGAAAACCAGGCACTAGGTAGGGATACTCCATGACGTACGTATATCGGTTCGGCGGCGGCGTTTCGGACGGGGGCAAGGGCGACCGGAACTTGCTGGGGGGCAAGGGCGCGAATCTTGCCGAAATGGCGTCGATCGGCCTGCCGGTCCCGCCGGGGTTCACGATCTCGACAGATTTCTGCGCGGTCTATTATGACGAGGGCGGGCAGTTCCCACAGGGTCTGCGCGACGAGGTCGCCACCGGCATCGCGCATATCGAGGGCATCACCGGCAAGCGCTTCGGCGACGCCGCCGACCCGTTGCTCGTCTCGGTCCGCTCGGGCGCGCGCGCGTCGATGCCGGGCATGATGGACACCGTCCTCAACCTCGGCCTCAACGACCAGACCGTCGAAGGCCTCGCCGCTACGTCGGGCGACGCGCGCTTCGCGTGGGACAGCTATCGCCGCTTCATCCAGATGTATTCCGACGTCGTGCTCGAGCTCGACCATGGCGCGTTCGAGGAAGCGCTCGAGATCGCCAAGGAGGACCGCGGCTACTTCCTCGACACCGATCTTACCGCCGATGACCTGCGCGAACTGGTCGCCGAATATAAGGGCCTGGTCGAGCAGCAGTGGGGCAAGCCCTTCCCGCAGGACGTCCATGATCAGCTGTGGGGCGCGGTCGGCGCGGTGTTCGGCTCGTGGCAGTCAGAGCGCGCGAAGGTCTATCGCCGGCTCAACGACATCCCCGCAAGCTGGGGCACCGCGGTCAACATCCAGGCGATGGTGTTCGGCAATATGGGCGACACCTCGGCGACGGGCGTGGCGTTCACGCGCGACCCCGCCAAGGGCGACCGCGCCTATTACGGCGAGTTCCTGATCAATGCGCAGGGCGAGGACGTCGTCGCCGGCATCCGCACCCCGCAATATCTGACGACTGCGGCGCGTGAGGCGGCGGGCGCCAAGCCGCTGTCGATGGAAGAGGCGATGCCCGTCGTGTTCGCCGAGCTGGCGAAGGTGTTCGACCTGCTCGAGACGCATTATCGCGATATGCAGGACATCGAATTCACCGTGCAGCAGGGCAAGCTGTGGATGCTCCAGACGCGCTCGGGCAAGCGCACCGCCAAGGCCGCGCTCAAGATCGCGGTCGACATGGCCGAAGAGGGCCTCATCAGCCGCGAAGAGGCGGTCGCGCGGATCGACCCTGCCGCGCTCGATCAGCTGCTCCACCCGACGCTCGACCCCAAGGCCACGCGCGACGTGCTGACCAAGGGCCTGCCGGCGTCGCCCGGCGCGGCCTCGGGCTTCGCGGTGTTCGACAGCGACACCGCCGAGAAGCGCGCCAATGCGGGCGATTCGGTGATCCTGATCCGCACCGAGACCTCGCCTGAAGACATTCACGGTATGCACGCCGCCCGCGGCATCCTGACCGCGCGTGGCGGGATGACCAGCCACGCCGCCGTGGTGGCGCGCGGCATGGGGCGGCCATGCGTCTCGGGCGCGGGGTCGATCTCGATCGACGCCAAGGCCGGCGTGATGAAGGTCGGCGAGCGGGAGATCCGCGAGGGCGATCTCGTCACGATCGACGGCACCACCGGCGAAGTGATGGCGGGCGAAGTCCCGACCGTGCAGCCCGAGCTGTCGGGCGATTTCGCGGCGCTGATGGTGTGGGCCGACGGCGTGCGTCGTCTGAAAGTCCGTGCCAATGCCGAGACGCCGCTCGACGCCAAGGTCGCGCGCGAGTTCGGCGCCGAGGGCATTGGTCTCTGCCGTACCGAGCATATGTTCTTCGATGCGCAGCGCATCACCGACGTCCGCCAGATGATCCTCGCCGAGGACGAAGCCGGCCGCCGCACTGCGCTCGACAAATTGCTGCCCGAACAGCGCAGCGACTTCGTGCAGCTGTTCGAGGTGATGGCGGGCCTGCCCGTCACGATCCGTCTGCTCGACCCGCCGCTCCACGAATTCCTGCCGCATGAGGAAGCCGAATTCGCCGAAGTCGCGCGTTCGGCAGGGATCGATATCGAGGTGCTCAAGCGTCGTGCCGCCGAGCTCCACGAGTTCAACCCGATGCTCGGCCATCGCGGCTGCCGCCTCGGCGTGACCTACCCTGAAATCTACGAGATGCAGGCGCGCGCGATCTTCGAGGCGGCGATCGAGGTCGCGGTCAAATCGGGCGCCGCACCGATCCCCGAGGTGATGATCCCGCTCGTCGGCACCGCGCGCGAGCTCGAGCTGATGAAGGCCGTGGTCGACAAGGCGGCCGAAGCCGTCTTCGCCGACAAGGGGCAACGCATCGAATATCTCGTCGGCACGATGATCGAGCTGCCGCGTGCCTGCCTGATGGCGGGCGAGATCGCCGAGATCGGCGAGTTCTTCTCGTTCGGTACCAACGATCTGACGCAGACCACCTTGGGCGTCAGCCGCGACGACGCCGCGCGCTTCCTCACCACCTATGTCGAGCGCGGCATCTACGCGCGCGATCCGTTTGTCTCGCTCGACGTCGAGGGCGTCGGGCAGCTGATCGGGATGGCGGCGGAGCGGGGCAGGGCGGCACGGCCCGGCATCAAGCTCGGCATCTGCGGCGAGCATGGCGGCGATCCCGCGAGCATCGCGTTCTGCGAGGCGACCGGCCTCGATTACGTCTCGGCCTCGCCGTATCGCGTGCCGATCGCACGGCTGGCGGCGGCGCAGGCGGCGCTAGCGAAGCAGGGGTAAGTCTCGTGGCGGAGCCGGCGGCGTTGCGCGCCGGCTACGCCACGAGTCCTTCCGCCTCCGCATCCATCGACCCAGCGCGCAGCGAAGCCGCTTCGCTGCGCCAGCGGTTGCGCGCGATATAGCCCGCGGGCAGATCGAGCCGCGGCTCAAGCGCCAGTTCGTCCTCTGCCGAGAGCGTTTCGATATCCTCGAAGCGCACCAGGGCGAGGCTGAACAGCCGCATCGCGAGCATCGGATCGATCCCGCTGATCCGCGTCAGATCGTCGCGCGGGCGGTCGGTCGGCGCTGGCAGTTGCGGCGTGGGGGAAGGTGCAGGTGGAATCGCGAGCGGCTCCGCGGTCGCGGCCTCGGCCAAGGCAGCGCCGCTCGCAGCGGCACCGCCGCGCAGCCGCGCGATCGTCTGTTCGGCATCGGCATGGTCGGCGTGCAGCGCCGTCAGTTCGTCCTTCAGGTCGGTCGCGCGCTGCTGCGCTGCGCGCAACCGGTCCTCGACATCGCGGTGATAGGTGGCGAAGCGCGCGGCCTGGCCCTGCGCGCGCCGCTTCCATCTGGCGGCCCGCGGCGCGCTCGCCAAACCGAGCAGCCAACCGGCTAGCAGCGCGACCGCCAGCATGACGACCTGTTCCGCTGAGGTGAACAGCATGGCCTCATCCCCCGACATAATATCGTGAGATAAAATGCCGTTAACCACGCCCCGCGGCAAGAGCGCTCGCGCCTGGCCTCAGTGGATGAGCGCGTCGGAGATCGAGCAGGCAGCCGGTCCGAGAATTACGACGAACAGCACCGGCAGGATGAACAGGATCAGCGGGATCGTCATGATCGCCGGCAGTCGCGCAGCCTTTTCCTCGGCGCGCATCATGCGTTCGTTGCGGAACTCGCCCGACAGCACGCGCAACGCGCTGGCCAGCGGCGTGCCGTATTTCTCGGTCTGAATCATCGTCGTGACGACGCCCTTGATCGCGTCCAGTTTGACGCGTTGCGCAAGGTTCTCGAACGCCTGGCGGCGCTCGGACAGGAAGCCGAGCTCGATCGCGGTGAGCGTGAATTCGTCGCCCAGTTCGGGATAGGCGCGGCCCAGTTCGCGTGCGACGCGCTGGAACGCGGCATCTACGGTGAGTCCCGCTTCGGCACAGATCACCAGCAGGTCGAGCGCATCGGGCAGGCCCTTCTGGATCGCCTGCGAGCGTTTGGTGACGAGATTGTTGAGATAGAGGTCGGGTGCCTTGTACGACAGCACGAAATTCATCGCGACCAGCGCATACGCCTTCCACGGCGTCCACCCTGCGAACATCGACGTGCCGTAGACGACATAGACGCCGAACACGCCCCACGTCAGCGGGAGCATGAGCCGGCCGAAAATGACCGCGACGGCGTATTCCTTCGAGCGGATGCCGGCCTGCATCAGCTTGATCTGCGCCGCCTTGACCTGGCTGTCCTGCAACACCTTGAGGCCCGACAGCAGCGCCTTGATGCGGTCGGTCGTCTCGTTCTTGGTGACGAGCTTGGCGCGGCGCTTGGTCGAGGCGGTGATGCCCGCCTTGAGCTGCTCGCGCCGGTCGTTGAGCGCCTTGACGCGCTTGGTCATCGGGTCGCGCGCGGTGGTCGCGGCATAGACTGCGAGCAGCACCATCAACGCGGCGACGCCGGCCAGGAGGGTCGCGACGGTATAGACGTCGATGCCGAGGATATGCGGGCCGGTGGGCGAGCTGACGGGGTTCATCGCATCAAATCTCGAAATTGACCATGCGGCTCATGATGAAGGCGCCGAGCCCCATCCAGATCAGCCCGCCACCGCCGACGACCATCAGCCGCTGATCGACGAAGAAGTTCTGCATGTAGTTGCCGTTGATCATCCAGATCAGCCCGAACACGATGAACGGCAAAGACCCGACGATATAGGCCGAGGCCTTCGATTCGGACGACATCGCCTTGATCTTGAGCTTCATCTGACTGCGCATGCGCAGCACGTTGGCGAGGTTGGCGAGCGTTTCGGCAAGGTTGCCGCCGGTCTCGCGCTGGATCGCGATGGTGATGACGAAGAACTGGAATTCGGGCGTGCCGAGCCGGTCGGCGGTTTCCTGGAGCGCCGCGTCCATCGTCCGGCCGATCTTCATCTTGTCGGTGATGTTCTTGAACTCGACGCCGACCGGGCCATCGACCTCGGCGCCGACCACCGCGATCGTCTCGGTGATCGGCAGGCCCGAGCGCAGGCCGCGCACGAGCAGCTCGATCGCGTCGGGGAATTTGGCGGTGAACTTGGCGATCCGGCGCTTGATGTAGAAGCCGACCACCATGTGCGGAATGCCTGCGCCGACGACGATGCCGAGCAGCAGGCCGAGCAGCACCGGCAGCCCCACGATCGACAGCAGGATCGTCACCGTCATCGCGATGCCGATCGTCGCCATGCCATATTGGCCGACGGTCCAGGTCTTGCCGGTCATCGCCAGGCGCTTCTTGAGCAAGGCGGGGCGCGGCAGGAAGCGCGCCGCGGCGGCATCCATCTTCGTGCCCTGCATCGCCGAGATGCGGCGCAGCTGCGCATCGGCCAGCGTATTGGCCGAGTCGCTGTGCCGCGCGCGCAGCGCCGCGACCCGGCGCGTGCGAGCACGTTCGGGCGAGGGGCCGGCAAAGGCGAACGCGATCAGCATCAGCATGATCAGCGCGCCGCCACACAGCGAAAGAACGGGCATCAAGTCCATTGGCCTATCAAGCGCTCCGCTTCGTTACGACGGCGTTTACGGCGCCCCCAAAACCCGACATTGGCGTGCAATCACGCCTTCTTCTTGCGCGAAACCATCGCCTTGAAGTCGAACTTGCCGACCAGCGAGGGGCCCTTGCCCGCCGGTTTCTTCTTTTCCACGCTGTCGATCGGCTCGGCCGAATCGCCGACCGCCATCAATTTCGTCGCGAGGTCGATGATCGGCAGGACCGTCTTCGAGCCCTTACCCGCCTCGGCGAAGGGCTTGCCGAGCTTGGCGGATTGCGCCGCGAGCTTCTGGTCGAAGACGACGCTGATATCGATCTTGCGTTCGATCGAGCCCTCGAAATCCTTGCGGCTGATCTCGAGCTGCGCGGTCGGCTGCACGCGGTTCGCGACGACCACGACCTGCGTCTGCGGCGCGTTCGATTTCATCCACGACAGCAGCCGGATCGTGTCGCGCGCCGCGGCAAGCGTGAGTTCGGTCACGATCACAGCGACCTGGATGTCGGAGATGAGATGCGGATGCTGCACCAGCATGCCCCGCGGCAGATCGACCACAGTGCATTCGAACGCGGCGCGCATCTCCTCCTGCAACTGGTAGAAGGCCGAGCCGTCGGTCATCAGCGGCGAATTGATCGGCGCTTCGGCCGACAGCACCGAGAGCCGCTCGCTCGACTTGACCATCGCGCGTTCGATGAACAGGCCGTCGATCCGGCTCGGATTCTCGATCGCGTCGGTCAGGCCGCGCCCGGGCTCGAGATCGAGCGACAGCGCGCCTGTGCCGAAATGCACGTCGAGATCGAGCAGGGCGGTGGTCCGCGCGCCCTTCTCGCTCAGTACCCAGGCGACCGAGGTCGCCATGCTCGACGCGCCGACACCGCCGCGCGCGCCGATGAACGCGGTCGAGATGTGCGGCCGCTCGGTCGAGGCCTCGACCGCCTTGGGCGCGTTGAGGATCGCCTGCGCGTTGGTGAACGCCTCGCGCAGCATGTCGGGGTTGAGCGGTTTCAGCAGATAATCCTGGATCCCGCTGACGACCAGATCGCGGTAGAGCCGGACATCGTTGACCTGGCCCGCCGCGATCACCACCGTGCCGGGCTCGCACACTTCGGCGAGCGCGTTGATGTCGTTGAGCGGATCGCCGCTTTCCGAAAGATCGACGAACAGGATCTGCGGCGAGGCCGAGACCGAAAGCGACTGGACCGCATTGCGCAGGCCACCCTTGTTCACCTTTTCGGGCGCCCAGCCCATCTCGATCGCGATCGGCCGCAGCGTCTCGGCCGTGGTCTCGTCGCAGACATAGGCGGAGAAGGGATCGCGCAGACCTATCCGGCCTGGATTGAACGGTGCGTTCATTATTTGCCCCCGGCGCTTTCGGCCTTGATGGTGGTGCCACCCGCGCCGCTCGGCACGGCCTTGCGGAAGCTGTCGATCGCCTTGGCCGAAGCGACCTGATCGGCGACGCCGGTGCCGGTCTGGCCGAGCACGAGATCGGCCGGATTGGCGATCATCGCGGCAAGCGTCGCGTTGCTCGAGCAGCCGTAATTGGACGAGGTGTTCGATTCGAAATCGGTCGAGCTGTTGCGGCTATAGTCGGGGCAGCCGGGGACGCGTGCTTTCATGCGCGTGACGACGACGCGGATCGTGCCCGGCTGGACCGGCGCATTGGTGACCGGTGCATCGTCGGACACGAGCAGCCCGAAATGCGCGACCTGCCGTGCGACCGCGTCGCGCACTCCGGCGCCGTATGGGGCAGGGTCGTCGATCGCGACGCGGTCGCCATAGCCGACGCGCAGCGAGCTCATCCAGCCGGCGAGGCGCTGTTCCTCACCCGATGCGAGGTCGCCGCCGCTCGTCGCGACGTCGAGCGCGTAATCGGTGCGGCTGACGACCGGCTGGTGAACCGATTCGAGCCCGCGATTCTGCGTCCCCGCGCACGCCGTGACGAGCAAGGCGGGGAGCAGGGCGGATGCGATCAACAAGGTGCGCTTGACCATGGTCATGTTCCTCCGGCCTTAATTGCTGAAACCGGGCGCTGCGGTCGCGCCCTTTTTGGGGGTGCGTGCCGGGGCGGGCAGCGCCTGCAGCGGCGCGGCGGTGGTCCGCTCGCCCGGCGCCATCGGCGCGCGCATCGGCGTGGCGGATGCCGCGTCGCCAAAGCCCTGCGGCAGAGCATCGACCGGTGCCATCGTCGGCTTGGGACGATCGCCGCCATTGGTGCCTTCGCCGAGCTGGCCCATGATGACGCGGCCGAGATCGGTCGGCGCCTTGTAGCCATCGGTCGGCAGGACGATGTCGGCCGCATTGACCGGCTTGACCAGATACGGCGTGATCACGATCACCAGCTCGGTCTCGTTGCGCTGGAAATTGTTCGAGCGGAACAGGGTGCCGAGGACGGGCATGTCCCCCAGGCCCGGTGCCTTGTCGATCGAGTTGTTGTGGTTGTTCGACAACAGCCCGGCGATCATCATGCTCTGGCCCGAGCCGAGTTCGACCGTCGTTTCGGCGCGCCGCGTCGTCAGCGCCGGGATGTTGGTGCCCGACAGCGTGACCGCGCCCTGCGACGAGAGCTGCGACACTTCGGGGCGGACGTGGAGCGAGATTCGCCCGTCGGAGAGCACCGTCGGGGTGTAGGACAGGCTGACGCCATATTGCTTATATTCGACCGAAACCGCACCGAGCCCCTGCGAGATCGGGATCGGGAATTCGCCGCCCGCCAGGAACGAGCCGGTCTCACCCGAAATGACGGTGATGTTCGGATTGGCAAGCGTGCTGACCTGGCCGTCGGTCTCGCCGAGATCGAGCGACGAGATCAGATCGACGCCGAGCACGCGCCCCGCCGCGGCCAGCGTGGTGCCCGACGCGACAGCCGAGATCACGCTGGTGCCGGTGTTGCCGGTGGTTACCCCGGTGCCCAGCGCGCCGCCGGGCGTGTACTGCGTTGGCCCGCGACCTTGGCCCAGGCCGAACTTGAAGCCGCCGGTGCTGTCGGCCGAGCTCAGGTTGACGCCGATCTTCTTGACGAAGCTGCGGCTGACTTCGGCGATGCGCACCTGCAGATTGACCTGCAGCGGGGTCGCCGCGCGCAGCCGGTTGATCACGCCGATCTTGAGGCCGGTCTCGGTTCCCGGCGCGACGCCGGGGTTGAGCAGGCCGGTGACAAGCCGCTGCGCCGCCGCGCTATCCTCGGGCGAGACGACGGTGCCGGTCAGCACCGCAATCTGGCCGACCGTGGTGACGCGGATGTCGCTGTCGGGCATGGCGAGCTTCACCATCCGGTCGATCGATGTCAAATTCTGGCTGACGCGGATGTTGGCGGAATAGATCACCGCGCCGTTCGACGACGTCGCGAAGAGCGTCGATTCGCCGAAATCCTTGCCGAACAGATGGATCTGGCGCGGGTTGCTGACATAGACGTCGGCCACCCCCGGGTTCGAGATCCACACGTCGCTGACATTGCCGGGCAGATTGATCAGCTCGCCCTGCCCGGTCGACAGCGTGACCTCGTTGGTCGGCCGCACCGTGCCCGTGGGGGCCGATCCGATATGCGTCACGGCGTGGCTGGCCGGGTGGGCGGGCGAACCCCGCCGCGGCGGCTTGGCGCCCGCGCCCAGCGCCGGGATCGGCGCGCCGACGACCAGCGCCGTCAGAACCGTCGCCGAGACGGCGCGGTGCAGAAAGCTGAGGCTGCGCATTACTTCTTCCCTTCGACGGCGACGTCGGTCACCGCATTGCCGCGAACGATATGGACCATCGGTCCGGCGGACACCGCACCCCCCCCGGGGAAACTGGCTGCAGCGGGCATCGAAGCGCCCGCCGGGCCGGCCTGGGCCGCCTTTCCGGGCACCGTGCTGCGCTGGAAGCGCGAGACGTCGGCGCCGGTCGCCATCGTGCCGCTGCCCGCCGAGGGCGAGCTCGCGATCCGCGTCAGCATCGCCTTTTCGGCCTTGGGATCGTCGGGCATCGTGACGTTACCGCTGGCGATCGCCTGTTCGAGGTCGCTATTATTGTCGGCGATCGAGCGCAGCGACAGCGAGAGCGAGCCGAGCGTCTGCGCGACCGCAATCTGTTCGGCGATCTTGGGCGTCGCCTCGATCGTCACGTTGGAGAAGGTGCGGACGACCGACTTGCCATCCTCGCCGACGCCATTGTCGGTGCGCTGATCGGTGGCGAGCACGCGCAGGTTGCGCATGATCGTCTCGGCCGCCTTGAGCGGCGGGCCGTCGCCGCCGCCGGGGACTGCTTGCGTCAGGATCAGGTCGATCCGGTCGCCGGGAAACACGAAGCCCGCGACGCTCGTCTGCGTCTGGACCGGAACGGTGACGGCGCGCATGCCTGGCCCGAGCGCCGCGGCAAGGAACCCGCGGTCGCCCGGCTTGACCAGGGCGCCCTGCGTCAGCGGCTGTCCGGCGGTGATCGCGTTGCGCACCACGGTGCCGATCAGCGTGCGCTGGTCGAACCCGTCCTTTTTGATGAAATAGGCGTTCTCGACGAGTTCCTTGGGCCACGGCTGATACTTCAGCGCGGTGGCGTCGAGGATTGTCCCGACCGGCAGCGCCTTGGTCGCGACGAGCACTTCGGGCCCGTTGATGGGCGGGGCGACCATGGCGGCAGCCTGCGGTGCCGCACTGCCGACGATCAGCGATCGCGCCATGAACGCGGTGATCGCAGCGACGATCAGCGCTCCCACCAGCAATAGGACCTTGCGACTATCCATCTCGAACCTTTCGAACGTGGGCGGTTGAGCCCGCGTTAAGCAATCACACCGAAGTGGTTAAAAAGCGGTTCACGAAGCGCGAACAGCGCGGCGATCGCGATCGCGACTCCATAGGGAATCTCGATTTGCGTGGTGCGGCGACGCAGGCGATGCTCGATCATCAGCAGTGCCGTCAGCACCCCGCCGATCAGCGACATCACGATCAGCATCCACACCAAGGGCACCAGCGGCAGCCAGAGGGCGAGCGCGCCGATCATCTTGACGTCGCCGCCGCCCATCCAGCCGAACTGGAACGCCGCGACGAACAGCGCGAACACGACCAGCGCGATCCCGAGCTGGGCTGCCATGTCGGGCCAGACCGCGAGCCCGCACGCCCACCAATAGAAGGGCGCGAGCACAGCGATCGCGGCGTTCTTCCAATTGGCGATCTCGCGCGTGCGCGCATCCTGGATCCCGGCCGAAACCAGGAGCAGCGCCAGCATCGCCAGCAGCACCGTTGCAAGAGAGTCCCCACTCATGCGGGAAAGCCCTAGACGACAGGCCTTTCAAAACCGTAACCACGATCCATGGTTTCCCCCCAGCTGTATCGACGCGCGATTCCCGCTGCGGCGCGGATCACGCGCTGGACCGCGCCCGACGGTTGGGTGCTGCGGCGGTTCGACTGGCCGGCAAACGGGCGCGCGCGCGGGCGGATGCTGTTCCAGGGCGGGCGCGGCGATATCTTCGAGAAATATCTCGAGGCGTTCGCGCATTGGCAGGCGCAAGGCTGGTCGATCACCTCGTTCGACTGGCGCGGGCAGGGCGGATCGGGCCGGCTGTCGCCCAATCCGCATGTCGGGCATGTCGAGGATTTTCAACACTATATCGACGATTTCCGGGCGTTCTGGGCGGAGTGGATCGCCGAGGGCGGCACTGGACCGCACGTCGCGATCGGGCATTCGATGGGCGGGCATCTGCTGCTGCGTGCGCTTGTCGAGGGCGCGGTCGCGCCCGACGCGGCGGTGCTGGTCGCCCCGATGCTCGGGCTGCACAGCCCGCTCGGCGCGACGCTTGGCGAGCGGCTGGCAGGGATGCTGGCGGGGATCGGCGACGCCGCGCGGCCGGCATGGCGCGGCAACGAGAAGCCCGCGACGACCGAGACGCGACAGGCGCTGCTGACGCACGATCAGGAGCGGTATGAGGACGAGATCTTCTGGCAATCGAGCAAGCCCGACCTGCTGCTCGGCCCGCCGAGCTGGCGCTGGGTGGCCGAAGCCTTCGGCTCGACTCGGCGGCTGCGCGCCGATCCGCGGCTGACGACGCTTGCCGTGCCGCTGCTGTTCGTGGTCCCCGAGAATGACAAATTGGTCGCGCCCAAGGCGGCGTACAGCGTGGCTGCCAAGCTGCCCGATGCGCAGGTCGCGCGCTTCGGCAAGGAAGCAGCGCATGAAATCCTGCGCGAGGTCGATGCGGTGCGCAGCCGCGCGATCGGTGCGATCGACGGCTTTCTGGCGCAACGCGCCTTCGGGAAACGCGCATGACGCACTATGATGTCGCGATCGTCGGGGCGGGGATCGCGGGCGCGAGCCTTGCCGCCGCAGTCGCGCCGCACGCCTCGGTCGTCTTGCTCGAGGCCGAGGATCTGCCGGGCTATCACGCGACCGGACGATCCGCGGCGTTCTGGTCGGAAACCTATGGCGGACCGGGGATCCAGCCGCTGACCACCGCTTCGGGGCCGGCGCTGCGCGCGGGCGGCTTCCTGCAGGATCTCGGTTCGCTCCATATCGGCCGGGCCGAGGATGCGGCAGCGATCGACGCGTTTATCGCCGCCTTCGCTGGCAGCGGCGTCGCGCTCGAGCGTGTCGACCCGCACGCTTACGTGCCGGGCCTGCGCGCCGAATGGAGCCTCGGCATCTTCGAGGCAAGCAGCACCTATATCGACGTCGCCGCGCTCCACGCGCACTATCTCGCCCAGGCCAAGCGCGCGGGCGCGACGCTGCTGGTGTCGGCACCGCTGCAAGGTGCTACGCGCCGCGATGCGGGCTGGGAGGTTCAGACCGGCGCCGGCAGCGTCAGCGCGACGATCCTCGTCAATGCGGCGGGCGCTTGGGCCGACGAGGTCGCCCGGCTGGCGGGAGCGGCGCCGATCGGCATCACCGCCTATCGCCGCACCGTCGTCCAGCTCGCGACCGATCCGGCCGCGCCCGATACGCTGCCGCACATTGCCGACATTTCGGGCAATTTCTATTTCAAGCCCGAGGCGGGCGGGCGTTTGTGGCTGAGCCCGCATGACGAGACCGAAGCGGCGCCGGGCGATGCCCAGCCCGAGGAGCTCGACGTCGCGATCGCGATCGATCGGTTCGAGCATGTCGTCGATTGGACGATCACGCGCGTCGAGCGGCGCTGGGCGGGGTTGCGCAGCTTCGCGCCCGATCGCTTGCCGGTGTACGGCTTTGCACCCGAATCGCCGGGCTTTTTCTGGTTTGCGGGGCAGGGCGGTTTCGGCATCCAGACCGCGCCCGCCGCCGCCGCGGTGGCCGCCGCGCTGCTGCTCGGCACCGCGCCCGATCCGAGCGTCGCCGCGATCGACCCCGCACGCTACGCGCCTGATCGGTTCGTCACGGTGGCGTAACGAGCCGATTCGCGCTATCATTGCCGCGTATCGGGGAGGGCGACGATGGCGCACACATTCGTGATCGAGCAGAACAAGGCTGGCGAATATGTCGCCAAGTTCAAATACAATGCCGAGCTGATCTGGTGGACCGAGGGCTATTCGAGCAAGGCCGGCGCGAAGAACGCGATCGAATCGGTGCTCAAGAACGGCCCTGGCGCGCCGATCGAAGAAGCCTAACCGCGACGCCCTGCCAGCACTGCGGCGTCGCTCGCCAGGCGATCGGCGCGTTCGTTGTCGGGATGGCCGGCATGGCCCTTGACCCAAGTCCATTCGATCCGGTGCGGCTTGGCGGCGTCGAGCAGCGCCTGCCACAGATCGGCATTCTTGACCGGCTGCTTCGCGGCGGTCTTCCAGCCGTTTTTCTGCCAGCCTTTGATCCACTTGGTCAGGCCGTCCATCACATAGCGGCTGTCGGTCGACAGCGTCACGCGGCACGGACGCTTGAGCGCGTTGAGCCCTTCGATCGCCGCCATCAATTCCATGCGGTTGTTGGTTGTCGGATTTTCGCCGCCCGACAGTTCCTTTTCGGTCCCGCCCGAACGAATCAGCGCGCCCCAGCCGCCGGGGCCGGGATTGCCCTTGCACGCGCCATCGGTGGCGATTTCAACGGAAGTCATTTCAGCGGCAGTGTCGGTCATGTAAACAGGTCGTCCGTGGCATAGGTTTGGTAGCGGCGCAGATAGGCCAGCGGATCCTTGCGTGTCACCAGCGCATCGGCCGGCGTGTTGAGCCAGTCCCACGCGCGCGACAGGAAGAAGCGCAGGCAGGCGCCCTTGGCGAGCGTGCCGAGCTGCGCGCGTTCGGCGCCCGACAGCCCGAAGGTGGCGTCATAGCCTTCTATCAGCGCATCGCCGACCGCACGGTCGATCGACCGGCCCTCTGCATCGAACGACCAGGCGGTGTGCAGGATCGCGACGTCGAACGCGCGGATGTCGGTGCAGGCGAAATAGAAGTCGATCAGCCCGCTGACCTGGTCGCCGCGCATCAGCACGTTGTCGGGGAACAGATCGGCATGGATCGTCGCGGTCGGCAAATCGCGCGGCCAGTCGAGCAGCACGGTATCGAGCATCGCGCTTGCTTCGGCGTGGAGCCCGGGCGCGATCGTGTCGAGATCGGCCCCGCAGCGCTCGAGCAGCGGCTGCCATGTCGCCACCCCCATGGAATTCGCGCGAACGGCAGCGAAATCGGCGAACGCGGCGTGCATCCGGCCCATCGCCTGCCCGGCGGCGAACGCCTGGGCCGGGGTCGGGTGCGTCACCGAGACGCCCGGCAGGAACTGGATCAGGCAGGCGGGCCGCCCCTCGAGCATCTGGATCGAGACGCCGTCGCGGTCCTTGATCGCGGGCGGCACCGGATTGCCGCGCGCCGCGAGATGATCGAGCAGATCCATGAAATAGGGCAGGTCGCCGCCCTCGACGCGCTTCTCGTAGAGCGTCAGGATGAAGCGGTCGGTGGTCGTGTCGACGAGGTAATTGGTGTTCTCCACCCCCTCGGCGATCCCTTTCGAGGAGACGAGCTCGCCGACGTCATAGCGTGCGAGGAAGGCGGCCAGCAGCTCGGCCGAAACGGGTGTGTAGACGGCCATCGTTCAGGCCGCGGCGACGGCGTCGAGTTCGCGCGGCAGCTTGAAGACGATCGTCTCGCGCTTGGTCTCGACCTCCTGCTCGCTCACCGCATAGCGCGTCGCCAGCAGATCGACCAGTTCGCGCACCAGCACCTCGGGCGCCGAGGCGCCGGCGGTGATGCCGAGCGTCTTCACGCCATCGAGAAAGGCAAAATCGAGCTCGGCCGCGCGCTGGATGAGCAATGCCGGCGTGCCCTCGCGCTCCGCCACTTCGACCAGCCGGACCGAATTGGACGAATTCGGTGCGCCGATCACCAGCACGGCGTCGCAGGCATGCGCGATCGCCTTGACCGCGCTCTGGCGATTCGAGGTGGCGTAGCAGATGTCCTCGCCGCGCGGCGCGAGCATTGCGGGGAAACGCCGCTGCAGCGTCGCGACCACCGCGGCGGTGTCGTCGATCGATAGCGTGGTCTGCGTCAGGAAGGCGAGGCTGTCGGGGTCGGCCGGCGTATAGGCCTCGGCATCGGCGACGGTTTCGATCAGCGACATCGATCCTTCGGGTACCTGGCCGAAAGTGCCGACGACCTCGGGATGCCCGGCATGGCCGATGAAGACGATGTGGCGCCCGGCCTCGACCAGCCGCTCGGCCTGGCGATGGACGCGCGAGACGAGCGGGCAGGTCGCGTCGAGAAAGATCATCCCGCGTTCGGTCGCCTTGTCGGGAACCGCCTTGGGCACGCCGTGCGCCGAGAAGACGACGGGGACGCCCTCGGGCACCTCGTCGAGTTCCTCGACGAACACCGCGCCCTTGCCGCGGAGCATGTCGACGACGAAGCGGTTGTGGACGATCTCATGGCGGACATAGACCGGCGCGCCATATTTCTCGATCGTCAGTTCGACAATCTGGATTGCGCGATCGACCCCGGCACAAAAGCCGCGCGGCGCCGCGATGATCAAGTCGAGTCTTGGCTTGGAAGCGGTCACCATCAGGGCATGAGCCTACGCGATTGCTTGCGCGGGCGGAAGGCGGTTCCTATGGTGTGCGCGCCATCTGCACCGAAAAACCTCCTCGGTCAGCGGATTCCTTTTGCATGAATAAGGTGCGTGCCCCCGTGACAGTCCGGAAATCGACCATCGCCGCTCCAGTGCTCCTGCTGTCGGCGCTTTCGCTGCTGGGCGGGTGCAAGCATACCGGCGATTTCGACGAGACCGGCGGCATCACCGCGATCCGCAGCGCCTGCCCGAGCGTCGAAGTGCCCGCGCATACCGGCGACGTGACGCTGTTCGACCCCGCCACCAGCCGCGACTCGAGCGCGATCGACGTGACCGCGGTGCTCACCAACGTGCGCTCGACCTGCGACGATACCGGCGCCGACGTGCTGACCAACGTCACCTTCTCGGTCGAGGGGCGCCGCGTCCGCACCGAAGCGCCGCGCGACGTTACGCTGCCCTATTTCGTGACGGTGGTGCAGGGCGGCAACGCCGTCGTCGCCAAGCGGGTCGGGCGTGCGGTGCTCCATTTCGACGCCGGCCAGGCACGCGCTGTGGTGCAGGCCACCGGCACCGCGACGGTGTCGCGCGCCGCGGCGACGCTTCCCGACGACGTCCGCAAGAAGCTGACCGAGAAGCGCAAGGCGGGCGGCGACGATGCCGCGATCGATCCGCTGAGCCGCCCCGAAGTGCGCCAGGCGGTACTGCGCGCGACCTTCGAAGCGCTGGTCGGTTTCCAGCTCACCGACGACCAGCTGAAATATAACGCGACGCGCTGATATGCCGCGTTGACTCGCTTGCTGCAGCGCGTCAAACCGAATTGGTCGATGGAGGGCAACCTTCATAGGCACGCGCGGGAGAGTGTCCGGGGATCCGCAAGGATCAGCCGGGCCGCCGAAGGAGCAACCGCCCCGGAATCTCTCAGGCAACCGGACCGCGCGGGCTAACGACACTCTGGAAAGCGCTTCCGCCGCGTTGGTGGGGCCACCGAAGGGGTAAGCCTGCAACACGCAGGTCAAAGCTCTCAGGTATCCGTGACAGAGGGGGCGGTGTGAGATTCGGCGCTGGGGCGTCGAGCCGCGCCGTAGTCCCAGCACGGAAGGCCCGACATGAGCGACACCGAGATTCCCGACGAGATCGCCCCAACTGAATTTCCGGCGCAGACGCTGCCGCTCGACGGCTGGCACCGCGCGCAGGGCGGGCGGATGGTCGAATTCGCCGGCTATCACATGCCCGTCCAGTATGAAGGCATCATGGCCGAGCATCTGTGGGTGCGCGAATCGGCCGGGCTGTTCGACGTCAGCCATATGGGCCAGCTCGTCTTCCGCGCCGAGGGCGGCGCCGACGTCGTCGCTGCGCTCGAAGCTTTGCTCCCGGCCGATATCGCCGGGCTGGGCGAGAACAAGCAGCGCTATTCGCTACTGCTCGCCGAGAATGGCGGTATCCTCGACGATCTGATGGTCACGCATCTGCCCGCCGCGAGCCCGTTCGCGGTGGACGAGGAAGCTGGCGAACCCGCCGAGCCCGCGGGATGGTCGCCGCTCGACGCGTCGCCGACCGATCCCGATGCGCCAACTTTCTACATGGTCGTCAACGGTGCGACCAAGATCGACGATATCGCGCATCTGCTCGAATTCCTGCCCGACGGCATCGCGATCAACCATCTCGAGGAGCAGGCGCTGCTCGCGCTGCAGGGGCCCAAGGCGGTCGATGCACTCGCGCGACTGGTGCCGGGTGTCGAGGCGATGGTGTTCATGACCGCGGGCGCGTTCGACTGGAACGGCGTGCCGCTGTGGATCAGCCGCTCGGGCTATACCGGCGAGGACGGTTTCGAGATTTCGGTGCCGGGCGAGCATGTCGTCGCGCTTGCCGATGCGCTGATCGCCGAGCCCGAGGTCAAGCCGATCGGCCTTGGCGCGCGCGATTCGCTCCGGCTCGAGGCGGGGCTGCCGCTCTACGGGCACGACCTCGACCCCGACACGACGCCGGTCCAGGCCGATCTCGGCTTCGCGCTGTCGAAGCGCCGCCGCGAGGCGGGCGATTTCATGGGTGCCGCACCGATCCTCGCCGAGCGCGCCGCCGGCGCCGCGTCCAAGCGCGTCGGCCTGCTGATCGCCGGTCGCCAGCCGGTCCGTGAGGGCGCCACCGTCGTCGATGACAGCGGCGCCGACATCGGCCGCGTCACCAGCGGCGGCTTCGCGCCGAGCGTCGGTGCGGCGATCGCGATGGCCTATGTGCCGACCGAGCTCGCGGCGCCGGGCACCACCGTTACTTTGTCGCAGCGCGGGAAGGTCCACACCGCGACCGTCACCGCAATGCCTTTCATTCCCCACCGCTACGTCCGTGCAGGAGGTCCAAAATGAGCCGTTATTTCACCGAAGACCATGAGTGGGTCGATGTCGATGGCGATATCGGTACCGTCGGTATCTCCGAATATGCGCAGAGCCAGCTCGGCGACATCGTGTTCGTCGATGTCCCCGAAGAGGGCAAGGAACTGACCAAGGGCGACGAAGCCGCCGTGGTCGAATCGGTCAAGGCGGCATCCGACGTCTATTCGCCAGTGTCGGGCACCGTGATCGAGGGCAACCCCGCGCTCGCCGACACGCCGGGCCTCGTCAACGAGGAGCCCGAGAGCGACGGCTGGTTCTTCAAGCTGACGCTGTCCGATCCCGACGAGCTGAGCGGCTTGATGGACGAGATCGCCTACGCGGCGTTCGTCGAGAAGCTCTGAGCCTTCCTCCCCTCCCTGGAAGGGAGGGGATCGAGGGGTGGGTCGCTCTCAATGGGAACGTCACGCCAGCCTCATGCCGACCCACCCCCAGCCCCTCCCTTCCAGGGAGGGGAGAGGATTGATTGATGCGCTACCTGCCCCTGACCCAAATCGATCGCGACGCGATGCTCGGCGTGATCGGCGTCGCGACGATCGACGATCTGTTCGTCGATGTGCCCGAAGCCGCGCGGCTCGACGGCCCGATCCACGGCCTGCCGATGCACGCCAGCGAAATGGCGGTCGAACGCCACATGAGCGCACTCTCGCGCAAGAACCTCACCGCGGGTGACGCGCCCTTCTTCCTCGGCTGCGGCGCATACAAGCACCACGTGCCCGCGAGCGTCGATCACCTGATCCAGCGCGGTGAGTTCCTCACCGCCTACACGCCGTACCAGCCCGAGATCGCACAGGGCACGCTGCAGATGCTGTTCGAGTTCCAGACGCAAGTCGCGCGTCTGCTCGGCACTGACGTGGCGAACGCCTCGATGTATGACGGTTCGACCGCCTGCTGGGAAGCGATCGGCATGGCGCGGCGCATCACCAAGCGCGGCAAGGCGATTCTCTCGTCGGGGCTCCACCCGCATTACGTCTCGGTCGCCAAGACGATGGCCAAGTTCACCGGCGACGCGCTCGAGACTTCGGCGCCGACGCTGGGCGCGGACACCGATATCGACGCGCTGATCGCGGCGATCGACAAGGATACGTCGTGCGTCGTGGTGCAATATCCCGACATTCTCGGCCGCATCGCCGATCTGAAGCCGCTCGCCGATGCATGCCATGCCAATAAGGCGCTGCTGATCGCGGTCGTGACCGAGCCGGTCGCGCTTGGCGCGATCAAGGCGCCGGGCGAGATGGACGCGGATATCGTGGTGGGCGAGGGGCAGTCGCTCGGCGTCGGCCTGCAGTTCGGCGGGCCCTATGTCGGCCTGTTCGGCTGCAAGGAAAAGTACGTCCGCCAGATGCCGGGCCGGCTGTGTGGCGAGACGCTCGATGCCGATGGTCGCCGCGGCTTCGTGCTGACGCTCAGCACGCGCGAGCAGCATATCCGCCGCGAGAAGGCGACGTCGAACATCTGCACCAATAGCGGCCTGTGCGCTTTGGCTTTCTCGATCCACATGACCTTGCTCGGCGAGGCTGGCCTGCGCCAGCTCGCGGCGATCAACCATGCGGGCGCGGTGGCGGCGGCCGAGCGGCTGTCGCAGGTGCCGGGTGTCGAGCTGGTGACGACGAGCTTCTTCAACGAATTCACGCTGAAACTGCCGGTCGAGGCGCGGCCGATCGTGCGGACGCTCGCCGATCGCGGGATCCTCGCGGGCGTTTCGCTCGGGCGGCTCTATCCGGGCGAGGATGCGCTGGCGAACGGCCTGGTCGTCGCCGTCACCGAGACGACCACCGCGGAGGACGTCGAAACGCTTGCCGCCGCGCTTCAGGAGGTACTGGCATGAGCATCAACGCAAGCGGATGGCGCCCCGAAGCGCCGATCTCGGGTGGCAAGGCTAGCCCGACGACCACTGGCAACAAGGCGCTGATGCTCGAGGAAGCGCTGATCTTCGAGATCGGCGATACGACGACCACCGGTGTCGACCTTGTCGAACCTGTCGCCGCCACCTCGCGGCTTGGCGACCTCGCCCGCACCGCGTCGATCGGCCTGCCCGGCCTGTCCGAGCCCGAAACGGTCCGCCACTATACCCGCCTGTCGCGCCAGAATTACGGGATCGACCTCGGCTTCTTCCCGCTCGGCTCGTGCACGATGAAGCACAACCCGCGGCTCAACGAGAAGATGGCGCGACTCCCCGGTTTCGCCGACATCCATCCGCTCGCACCGGTGCAGACCGTGCAGGGCGCGCTCGAGGTGATCCAGCAGCTCGCGCACTGGCTGGTGACGCTCACCGGCATGGACTCGGTCGCGATGAGCCCCAAGGCCGGCGCGCATGGCGAGCTGTGCGGCGTCCTCGCGATCCGCGCGGCGCTCGAGGCGCGCGGGGAGGGGCACCGGAAAATCATCCTCGTCCCCGAGAGCGCGCATGGCACCAACCCGGCGACCGCGGCGTTCGCCGGCTATAGCGTCGAGGACATCCCCGCGACCGCCGATGGCCGTGTCGACACCGAGAAGCTGATCGCGCGACTCGGCCCCGATGTCGCGGGCGTGATGATCACCAACCCCAACACCTGCGGCCTGTTCGAGCGCGACATGCGCGTGATCTCGGATGCGGTGCATGCGGCGGGCGGTCTCGTCTATTGCGACGGCGCCAACTTCAACGCGATCGTCGGGCGCGTGCGGCCGGGCGATCTCGGCATCGATGCGATGCACATCAACCTGCACAAGACCTTCTCGACGCCGCATGGTGGCGGCGGGCCGGGCTCGGGACCGGTGGTGTTCTCGAAGGCACTCAGCCCCTTCGCGCCGCTGCCCTTCGTCGAGAAGACCGACGACGGCTTCCACCTCGTCGAAGAGGAAACCGCGGGCGAGCATCATGCCGGCGCGTTCGGCCGGATGGTCGCGTTCCATGGCCAGATGGGCATGTTCACGCGCGCACTGACGTACATTCTCAGCCACGGCGCCGATGGGCTGCGGCAGGTGTCGGAAGATGCGGTGCTCAACGCCAACTACATCCTGCGCAGCCTCGACACGACGCTCGACGCGCCGTTCGGTGGTTCGGGGCCGTGCATGCACGAAGCCTTGTTCTCCGACGAGAACCTCGCCGACGGCTTCTCGACGATCGACGTCGCCAAGGGGCTGATCGACGAGGGCTTCCACCCGATGACGATGTACTTCCCGCTCGTCGTCCACGGCGCAATGCTGATCGAGCCGACCGAGACCGAGTCGAAGGCCGCACTCGACCAGTTCATCGTGGCGCTTCGCTCAGTCGCCGAGCGGGCGAAGGCGGGTGATGTCAGCCTCAAGTCCGCGCCGCATTTCGCACCGCGCAGCCGGCTCGACGAAACGCTGGCGGCGCGCAAGCCGATACTGGTATGGAAGGACCCGGGACTCGCGCAAGCCGCGGAATAACGGGGGGAATACATGCAGGTGCATCAGGTTCAGGCCAGCTGGCAGCAATATGCCATCATGGCGGTGGTCTTCGTCATCGTCTTCGCGATCCGCGGACGGAGCTTGATGCGCGTGCGACCGCTCAAGGTCGAACAATTGTGGATCGTGCCCGCGATCTACGCCGTGGTCGTCGCCTATCTGTTCGTCCGGTTCCCGCCGACGCCGCTCGGCTGGGGCGTCGCGATGCTCGGTCTGGTAATCGGTGGCGCGATCGGCTGGCAGCGCGGCAAGACGATGCGGATCCATATCGATCCGCGACCGGGCTGTTGATGCAGAAGGGCTCGATCTGGGCGCTGGCGATCATCGTCGTGCTGATCGCGGTCAAGACGATCGCGCAGACCGAGGGCCAAGCGCTCCATTTTGACGTCGGCATGCTGGTCGATGGCTTGGCCACGCTGTCGCTCGGCATCTTCGCCATGGGGCGACTCGAAATGTACCTGCGCGCGAAACGCCTGCTCGAAGGCGCGCGCGTCTGAGCGAGCCCTGGATCCCGGCCGAGGCGGGCGTCGAGCCACGCCGCCATGCGCCCGCGACGCTGCGCAATCGCATGGCGATCGCGGACACGCTGCGCGGCGTGCTGCCTTTGTCGGGGACGGTGCTCGAGATCGCCAGCGGATCGGGCGAGCACGCCGCCTATTTCGCGGGCGAGTTCCCCGCGCTCGACTGGCAGCCGAGCGATCCCGACCCCGCCGCGCGCGTGTCGATCGCGGCGTGGTGCGAGGGTATCGACAATGTTCTCCCGCCGCTTGAGATCGATGCTGCGACCGCTACGTGGCCGGTCGATCGCGCCGATGCGGTGCTGTGCGTCAACATGGTGCATATCAGCCCGTGGGAGGCGACACTCGGGCTGATGGCCGGCGCGGCGCGGCTGCTTCCAGCAGGAACTCCGCTCATCCTCTACGGACCGTTCCTGCAATACGACGTGCCGACCGCGCAGAGTAATCTCCAGTTCGACGAGTCGCTACGTGCGCGCGATCCGCGTTGGGGGATCCGTTCAGTCGATGCGATGCGGGAAGCGGCGGCCGGGTTCGTGCTGGATGCGACGATCTCGATGCCCGCGAACAACCTGCTGCTGGTCTTCCGCCGCACGGAGTAGCGCGCGGCGGGGGTGACGGGGCCGCTTCTCCGCGCTATCCGCGCCAGCATGATCAAGCATGCACTCCCCGTCACCCGCGAGGCCGATTTTTCCGCCTGGTACCAGTCCGTCATTTCCGAGGCCGATCTCGCCGAGGAATCGGGCGTGCGCGGCTGCATGGTGATCCGGCCTTGGGGCTATGGCATCTGGGAGCGCATCCAGCGCCTGCTCGATGACCGGATCAAGGCGACCGGCCACGAGAATTGCTATTTCCCGCTGTTCATCCCGCTTTCCTATTTCGAGAAGGAGGCGGATCACGTCGAGGGCTTCGCCAAGGAGATGGCGGTCGTCACGCATCACCGGCTGGTGAGCGACGGCAAGGGCGGGCTGATGCCCGATCCGACCGCCAAACTCGAGGAGCCGCTCGTCGTGCGCCCGACCTCGGAGACGGTGATCGGCGCGGCGTTCGCGCGCTGGGTGCAGTCGTGGCGCGACCTGCCCGTGCTGATCAACCAATGGGCCAATGTGGTGCGCTGGGAGATGCGCACGCGGATGTTCCTGCGCACCAGCGAGTTCCTCTGGCAGGAGGGGCACACCGCCCACGCCACGGCCGAGGAGGCGCGCGAAGAGACGCTCAAGATGCTCGAAGTCTATCGCTCGTTCGCCGAGGATTGCCTCGCGTTGCCGGTGGTTGCGGGCGAGAAGCCCGAGAACGAGCGCTTCCCCGGCGCGGTTTCGACCTACAGCATCGAGGCGATGATGCAGGACGGCAAGGCGCTCCAGGCGGGCACCTCGCACTTCCTGGGCACCAACTTCGCGCAGGCGCAGGACATCAAGTTCCAGAATTCGGAAGGCGTGTTCGAGCTCGCCAATACGACGAGCTGGGGCGTGTCGACGCGGATGATCGGCGGGGTGATCATGGTCCACGGCGATGACGACGGCCTGCGCGTGCCGCCGCGGATCGCCCCGTGGCAGGTGGTGATCGTGCCGATGCTGCGCGATCAGCCCGAGGATGCTGTGGTTGTCGATTATTGCAAGGCGCTGCAGGCCGAGCTGGCGCAGCAATCGGCGCTGGGCGAGCCGGTGCGCGCGTTGCTCGACCTCAAGTTCGGCAAGGCTGCGACCAAGCGCTGGGGCTGGGTCAAGAAGGGCGCGCCGATCGTGATCGAAGTCGGCGGGCGCGATGTCGCGGGCGGCAACGTCTCGGTGATCCGCCGTGACCGGCTGTACCGCGCGGATGGCAAGCTCGACAGCGCGGTCGTCGCGAAGGGCGATTTCGTCGGGGCGGTTTCGGCGACGTTGAGCGAGATCCAGGCGTCGCTCCACAGTGAGGCGCGTGCGCGGCTTGAGGCCAGCATTGTTCCGGGTGCCGATTTCGCAGCGCTCGAGACGCATTTCGCCGAGGGCGTGAAGAACCCCGGGTGGCTCGAAGTGCAATGGTCGAAGCCGACCGGCGAGGCGCTCGATGGCGTGGTCGAGCGGCTCAAGAAGCTCAAGCTCACCATCCGCAACGCGCCGATGACGCAGGCCGCGATCGATGGGCCGTGCGTGTTCACCGGCGAGCCCGCGGTCGAGCGCGTGCTGATTGGGCGGTCCTATTGAGCGACGGCGAGCGCAGTGGCGCGCGACCGGTGCGGACCTATGCCGGGAGCTGCCACTGCGGTGCCGTCGCGTTCGAGATCGACAGCGACTTTACTGAACTGACGACCTGCGACTGCTCGATCTGCCGGCGCAAGAACGCGCTGATGGTGAAGGTGCACGAGCGCGACTTCCGCCTGTTGCGGGGGGAAGACGCGCTGGTCGAATATCGCTTCCACACGCACACCGCGCGGCATTTCTTCTGCGGGACGTGCGGTATCTATCCGTTTCACCGCAAGCGCGTGACGCCCGATTTCGTCGGAATCAACGTGTTCTGCCTGGCCGATTTCGATCGGGCGGGGATTCCCGTACGGGCGACCGTCGGCAAGGGAATGGCATAGCCCCGCGTTAAGCGGCGTAGGCGCTACTTCTTACCGCCGCCCGTTCCGACATGCGCCTCGCCGCGGGCTTCGGCGAGCTTGACCTGGCGGTGGCGTTCGGCGGCTGAGGCGCGCTTGGTCGCATCGATCGTCTCGGCACAGGCCGGGCAGGCGACGCCTTCCTCATATAGGGGCGAGTCGCGGTCCTCCGGGCTGACCGGCATGCGGCAGCCGCGGCACAGCTCGTGTGTGCCCGGCGCCAGCCCGTGGCCGACGGCGACGCGCTCGTCGAAGACGAAGCATTCGCCCTGCCAGCGGCTCTCGGCCTCGGGCACGTCCTCGAGATATTTCAGGATGCCGCCGTCGAGGTGATAGACCTCCTCCAGCCCCTCGGCCTTGAGGAAGGCGGTCGATTTCTCGCAGCGGATGCCGCCGGTGCAGAACATCGCGATCTTCTTGCCTTCGAGCTCGGCGCGGTGCGTGCGCGCCCAGGCGGGGAAATCGCTGAAGCTCGCGGTCTCCGGGTCGATCGCGCCGGCGAAGGTGCCGACCTTCACTTCGTACGCGTTGCGCGTGTCGATCACGACGGTGTCGGGCGAGTCGATCAGCGCGTTCCAGTCGGCCGGTTTGACATAGGTGCCGACGCTAGCGAGCGGATCGATGTCGGGTTCGCCCATCGTCACGATCTCGCGCTTGAGGCGGACCTTGAGGCGGTGGAACGGCATCGTTTCCGCATGGCTGTATTTGGGGGCGAGCTCGGCGCAGTCGGGCAGAGTGCGGATGTGGGCGACGACCGTGGCGATACCGGCTTGCGGGCCGGCGATCGTGCCGTTGATGCCTTCGTTCGCCAGCAGCAGGGTGCCGCGCACGCCATTGGCGGCGCAGAGATCGAGCAAGGGCTGGCGGAGCACCGCCGGATCGGGAAAGCGCGCGAAGCGGTAGAGCGCGGCGACGGTGATGGGGGAGGGGCCTGTCATGACGCGGCCCCTGTAGAAGGATTTGGGCGGAGGGTAAAATATACCCATCGTCACCCCGGCCTCGTGCCGGGGGCCACCTCTCCACAAACACTGTAGCGGATGGTGCGCGGTGGACCCCGGCACGAGGCCGGGGTGACGGAGGTGAGGCGTGCGGGGCGCTGACGCCAAACCCGCCCCTGACTTAAGCGGCCTTCAACGACTCCATGTCGATGACGAAGCGATACTTCACGTCGCTCTTCACCATCCGGTCATAGGCGGTGTCGATGTTCTGGATATCGATCATTTCGATATCCGCAGTCAGGCCGTGCTTCACGCAGAAATCGAGCATTTCCTGCGTCTCCCGGATCCCGCCGATCAGCGAGCCCGCGATCGAGCGACGCTTGAACACCATCGCGCCGACGCTCGGCGAGGGGTGCGGCGTCTCGGGAACCCCGACCAGCGTCATCGTGCCGTCGCGCTTGAGCAGGTTGAGGAACGGGTCGAGATCGTGGCTCGCCGCGACGGTGTTGAGGATGAAGTCGAAGCTGTTGGCATGGTCTGCCATTGCCGCTTCGTCCTTCGACACGATCAGGTCGGTCGCGCCGAGCCGCTTGGCATCCTCGCGCTTGTTCGGCGAGGTGCTGAAGACATAGACGTCGGCGCCCATCGCCTTGGCGATCTTGACGCCCATATGGCCGAGCCCCCCTAGGCCGACCACGCCAACCTTCTGGCCCGGACCGACCTTCCAGTGATGCAGCGGCGAGTACGTCGTGATGCCCGCGCACAGCAGCGGCGCGACCGCGGCGAGATCGGCTTCGTCATGCCCGACCTTGAGCACGAAATCCTGCTTCACAACGATATGGTCGGAATAGCCGCCGAAGGTGTAGCCGCCCGAACGCGTGTCGGGCGCGTCATAGGTGCCGACGAAACCGGTCGTCTCGCAATATTGCTCCTCGCCATCGGTGCACGACGGGCAATGCCCGCAGCTATCGACCATACAGCCGACGCCGGCGAGATCGCCGACGGCGAACTTGGTCACATCGCTGCCGACCGCGGAAACGCGGCCGACGATTTCATGGCCGGGGACGCACGGATAGTTGACCGAGCCCCATTCGCCGCGCGCGGTGTGAAGATCCGAATGGCAGACCCCGCAGAACAGGATGTCGATCGCGACGTCGTCGGCGAGCAGATCGCGCCGCTTGAACGAGAAGGGCGCAAAGGGCGCGTCGACGGATGGCGCCGCGAAGGCGTGGGCGGTTGTTGTCATTTTGGGGTACCTCGGCTTTGGAAACAGAATGTCGAGGCACCCCAGATCGGGTTGTGTACCGCTCGTTACAAGGCGTCTTGCTGCGCTGCAGCAGAAAAGAGCGCGTTCCAATGATCGGCAAAGCGCGCCTGCGCGGCATCGGACAGGTGGAGCCCGAGCTTGCTGCGGCGCTTGAGAACATCGTCCGGCGTGCGCGCCCATTCGCGGTCGTGGAGCCAGCGCGCCTCGACTTGCGTGAGGCCGCCGCCCAGATCGGATCCGAGATCGTCCGCGCTCTTCACGTCGCGCAGCATCTCGGCAAGCATCGACCCATAGGCATGCGCCATCCGCTCCGATCGCGCGTCACCAAGGAACGGCCAGGTCGCGCGTACGCTGGCGAGGAAGCTGCCGAAATCGGCGATCGCTCCCCCGGGGAACACGCGCGCGCGGCTCACCGGATGGGCGGTGAAGCCCATCGGCGTCGCAAGCTTCTCCATCGCCTCTTCGGCGAGATGGCGCGCCGTGGTGATCTTGCCACCGAAGATCGACAGGAGCGGGGGCCCATTGGTGTCGAGCTCGAGCACGTAATCGCGCGTCACCGCCTTCGCCTCGCTCGCGCCATCGTCATAGAGCGGGCGCACGCCCGACCAGGTCGAGGTGACGTCGGCGGGGGAGATCTGCTGCGTGAAGTGCAGGTTCACCGCATCGCAGAGATAGGCGATCTCGGCATCGTCGATTTTGGCGTCCTCGGGCGCATCGACCGGGATGTCGGTCGTGCCGATCTCGGTGAAGTCGCCCTGATAGGGGATCGCGAAGACGATCCGGCGGTCGGGCTGCTGGAGGATGTATGAGTGCGTCCCCTCGAACAGCTTGGGCACGACGATATGGCTGCCCTTGACGAGTCGCACTCCCGAGGCGGCGTTGACGCCGAGCTTGCCGAGCATCTGGTGGACCCACGGGCCCGCCGCGTTGACCATCGCGCGGGCGCTCACCGTGCTGCCGTCGGAAAGCGCGGCCTGCCACAGGCCATCCTCGCGCCGTGCCGACTCGACCGCCGTGCCGACTCGCACGTCGGCGCCATTGGCGGCGGCATCGATCGCGTTGAGGACGGTCAGCCGCGCATCGTCGACGAATGCGTCCGAATAGACGAAGCCCGATGCAGCACCCTTGAGCGGTGCGAGATACGCAGTGTCGCTTTTCCGGAGCCCGCGCGAACGCGCCAGCGTCATCTTGCCGCCGAGGAAATCGTAGAGATACAGCCCAAGCCGCACCATCCACCACGGCCGCACCGCATTGGTCTGCGGCAGCACAAATCGCATCGGGTGAATGATGTGCGGCGCGGCCTTAACCAGCCGCTCGCGCTCGCGCAGCGCCTCGGCGACGAGCTTGAACTCGTAATATTCGAGATAGCGCAGGCCACCATGGATCAGCTTGGTCGAGGCCGAGGAGGTATGCGCCGCAAGATCGTCGCGCTCGACCAGCAGGACGGTGAGCCCGAGCAGCGATGCCTCGCGCGCGATCGCGCAGCCGTTGATCCCGCCGCCGATGATGAGCAGGTCATAGGGTTTGATTGTCATGAACTGGCCTTACCAGCTAGGGGGTGGCACCGGAAGCACCGAAGATAGGCAGCGCGCGCGGTTGACCCAAACCGAGTCGCATTGTATGCGCACCCCCGCTCGACCGGAGTTTTGCTCCGGGACGGTGCTTGAACATTGCTGGATGCATTCCAGGGCCCGGTGGCGGTTTCGCCGCCAACGGCCCTTTTTGTATTCCCCGAATTGTTCTGGGGGGGCGTCAAGGCTCCAGCAAAGTAACCAACAGTCAAGGTGAAGAGATTCAATGCCGACAATCAACCAGCTGGTCCGCAAGGGCCGCGATCCGCAGAAGGCCAAGTCCAAGGTCCCTGCAATGGAGCAGAACCCGCAGAAGCGCGGCGTTTGCACCCGCGTCTACACGACGACCCCGAAGAAGCCGAACTCGGCTCTGCGCAAGGTGGCCAAGGTTCGCCTGACCAACCAGCGCGAAGTCATCAGCTACATCCCGGGCGAGGGTCACAACCTGCAGGAGCACTCGGTCGTGCTGATCCGCGGCGGTCGCGTTCGCGATCTTCCCGGCGTGCGCTACCATGTCTTGCGCGGTGTCCTCGATACACAGGGTGTCAAGGATCGTCGCCAGTCGCGTTCCAAGTACGGCGCCAAGCGTCCGAAGTAAGCCGGTCGGCTCGATAGCCGATCACCGAATGGCTGAAGTTTAGAAGGAAATTGAAATGGCACGTCGTCGTCGCCCAGAAAAGCGTATCATCCTCCCCGATCCTAAGTACGGTGATGAGGTCCTCTCGAAGTTCATGAACTCGGTTATGCTCGACGGTAAGAAGTCGGTCGCAGAACTGATCGTCTACGGCGCGATGGAAACCGTCGAAGCCCGTGCGAAGAAGGATCCCGTCGCGGTTTTCCATGACGCGCTCACCAACGTGAAGCCCGGCATCGAAGTCCGCAGCCGCCGTGTCGGTGGTGCGACCTACCAGGTCCCGGTCGAAGTGCGCCCCGAGCGCGCGCAGGCTCTGGCGATTCGCTGGTTGATCTCGGCTGCCCGTGCGCGCAGCGAGAACACCATGTCGGCCCGCCTGTCGGGCGAGCTGATGGACGCCGCCAATAACCGCGGCAACGCGGTCAAGAAGCGCGAAGACACGCACCGCATGGCCGAGGCCAACCGCGCGTTCTCGCACTACCGCTGGTAAGCTAGCGCTCGCTGCAATCGTAACCTATATAGTGGGGAGCTGTACCATCCGGCTCCCCACATCGCTAAGGAAGCACTGACATGGCCCGCAGCCATCCGCTCGAACGCTATCGCAACATCGGCATCATGGCGCACATCGACGCCGGCAAGACGACGACGACCGAGCGTATCCTCTATTACACCGGCAAGTCCTACAAGATCGGCGAAGTGCATGAAGGCACCGCGACGATGGATTGGATGGAGCAGGAGCAGGAGCGCGGGATCACGATCACGTCGGCTGCAACGACCTGCAAGTGGCGCGCCAGCGAAGGCAAGGGCGAAGAGCATCTGATCAACATCATCGACACCCCGGGCCACGTCGACTTCACGATCGAAGTCGAGCGTTCGCTCCGCGTGCTCGATGGCGCGGTTGCATGCTTCGACGGCGTTGCCGGCGTTGAGCCGCAGTCCGAGACCGTGTGGCGTCAGGCTGAAAAGTACAAAGTGCCGCGGATGTGCTTCGTCAACAAGCTCGACCGTACCGGCGCCGATTTCTATTTCTGCGTCCAGTCGATCATCGATCGCCTCGGTGCGCGTCCGGCCGTGCTGTATCTCCCGATCGGCATGGAAGGCGGCTTCAAGGGCCTCGTCGATCTCGTCGAGAACCGTGCGATCATCTGGCTCGAAGAGAGCCTCGGCGCGAAGTTCGAATATGCCGAGATCCCCGAGGACCTCGCTGAGAAGGCAGCGAAGTATCGCAGCGACCTGATCGAAATGGCTGTCGAGCAGGACGACGTGCTGATGGAAGCGTATCTCGAGGGCAACGAGCCTTCGACCGCCGACCTCAAGAAGCTGATCCGCAAGGGCACGCTCAACTTCTCGTTCGTGCCGGTCGTTTGCGGTTCGGCGTTCAAGAACAAGGGCGTCCAGCCTTTGCTCGACGCCGTCGTCGACTATCTGCCTTCGCCGCTCGACGTTCCGGCCATCCAGGGCCTCAAGCTCGACGGCACGACCGTCGACGAGCGTCCTTCGTCGGATGAAGCGCCGTTCTCGGCGCTCGCGTTCAAGATCATGAACGATCCGTTCGTGGGCACGCTGACCTTCGCCCGCATCTATTCGGGCAAGCTCGAGACCGCGTCGCAGGTCACGAACTCGGTCAAGGACAAGAAGGAAAAGGTCGGTCGCATGCTGCTGATGCATGCGAACGAGCGCGAGGACATCCAGGTGGCCTATGCAGGCGACATCGTCGCTCTGGCGGGCCTCAAGGACACCACGACCGGCGACACGCTCTGCGCGATGAACGCTCCGATCATCCTCGAGCGGATGGAATTCCCCGAGCCGGTGATCGAGCTCTCGGTCGAGCCCAAGACCAAGGCCGACCAGGAGAAGATGGGCGTCGCGCTCAATCGTCTCGCACGCGAAGATCCGTCGTTCCGCGTTTCGTCGGACGCCGAGTCGGGCCAGACCATCATCAAGGGCATGGGCGAGCTCCATCTCGAGATCCTGGTCGACCGCATGAAGCGCGAGTTCAAGGTCGAGGCCAATGTCGGCGCGCCGCAGGTTGCTTACCGTGAGTATCTCGGCAAGCCGGTCGACGTCGATTACACGCACAAGAAGCAGTCGGGTGGTACCGGCCAGTTCGGTCGCGTGAAGGTCAAGGTCACGCCGGGTGAGCGCGGTTCGGGCATCATCTTCAAGGACGAGATCAAGGGCGGTAATATTCCGAAGGAATATATCCCGGCGATTGAAAAGGGCTTCCGCGAGACGGCGGCTACGGGCTCGCTGGTCGGCTTCCCGATCATCGATTTCGAGATCCTCGTCTATGACGGCGCCTACCATGACGTCGATTCGTCGGCGCTGGCGTTCGAAATCTGTGCGCGTGGCGCGATGCGTGAAGTCGCGCAGAAGGCCGGCATCAAGCTGCTCGAGCCGATCATGAAGGTCGAAGTCGTGACCCCGGAAGATTATCTGGGCGACGTCATCGGTGACATGAACAGCCGTCGTGGCCAGATCCAGGGCACCGATACGCGCGGCAACGCGCAGTCGGTGGACGCGATGGTCCCGCTGGCGAACATGTTCGGCTATGTGAACGCGCTGCGCTCGTTCACTCAGGGCCGCGCGAACTACTCGATGCAGTTCTCGCACTACGAAGAAGTCCCGGCGAACGTCGCGGACGAGGTCAAGGCAAAGCTGGCGTAATTGCAAGCCCTGGCGCCCGGTTGGGCGCTAGGGCTAGCGTATCCCGAAATAGGTCGCTATGGGCCCGCGTTCGCGTGGAGCTCTGAAGGCCGCGAGCGAATCAATAAGGTAGGAAATCATGGCGAAAGCAAAGTTCGAGCGGAACAAGCCGCATCTCAACATCGGCACGATCGGCCATGTCGATCATGGCAAGACGTCGCTCACGGCTGCGATCACCAAGGTGCTCGCCGAGACCGGTGGCGCCACCTTCACCAGCTATGCCAACATCGACAAGGCTCCCGAAGAGCGCGAGCGCGGCATCACCATCTCGACCGCACACGTCGAGTATGAGACGCTTGCACGTCACTACGCGCACGTCGATTGCCCGGGCCACGCCGATTATGTGAAGAACATGATCACCGGCGCAGCTCAGATGGACGGCGCGATCCTCGTCGTTTCGGCGACCGACGGCCCGATGCCGCAGACCCGCGAGCACATCCTGCTCGCACGCCAGGTCGGCGTGCCGACGATGGTCGTGTTCATGAACAAGGTCGATCTCGTCGACGACGAGGAAATCCTCGAGCTGGTCGAGATGGAAATCCGCGAGCTTCTCTCGAAGTACGATTTCGACGGCGACAACATCCCCGTCATCCGCGGTTCGGCTGTGGCTGCCCTCAACGACACGACGCCTGAGATCGGCCATGACGCCGTCCTCAAGCTGATGGAAGCTGTCGACACGTACCTGCCGCAGCCCGAGCGTCCGCTCGACAAGCCGTTCATGATGCCGATCGAGGACGTCTTCTCGATCTCGGGTCGTGGTACGGTCGTCACCGGCCGCGTCGAGACCGGCATCGTCAAGGTTGGCGAGGAAGTCGAGATCGTCGGCATCAACGACACGCGCAAGACCACGGTCACGGGCGTCGAAATGTTCCGCAAGCTGCTCGACTCGGGCCAGGCTGGAGACAACATCGGCGCGCTGATCCGCGGCGTTGGTCGTGAAGAAGTCGAGCGTGGCCAGGTTCTCTGCAAGCCCGGCTCGATCAAGCCGCACACGGCGTTCTCGTCGGAAGTCTACGTGCTGTCGAAGGACGAGGGTGGCCGTCACACGCCGTTCTTCGCCAACTACCGCCCGCAGTTCTACTTCCGCACGACCGACGTCACCGGCACCGTCGAGCTGCCTGAGGGCACCGAAATGGTCATGCCTGGCGACAACATCGCGCTCGGCGTCAAGCTGATCGCACCGATCGCCATGGACGTCGGCCAGCGCTTCACGATCCGCGAAGGCGGCCGTACCGTTGGTTCGGGCATCGTCTCGGGCATTTCGGCCTAAATTTTCTAGCAATAGAAAAAAGTGCAGCCCGCGCCTCGATGAGAGGCGCGGGCTGTTGCTTTTTATGGAAGGGCCCTGTAGTGGCCCGCCTCCAGTTTTGGTTTTAATCAGTAGAGGCGGCCAATCAGCCGTCATCCCCGGCGCTAGATGCCGGGATGACGATTGGGTGAGTTGCCCCGCTCTTTCGCATCGGTAGGGACTATGGACAGCAATATCCGCATTCGTCTGAAGGCATTCGATCATCGCGTGCTCGACCAGGCTACCGGCGACATCGCCGACACTGCCCGCCGCACTGGCGCGCTCATCCGTGGCCCCATTCCGTTGCCCACGCGCATCGAGAAGTTCACGGTCAACCGCGGCCCGCACATCGACAAGAAGTCGCGCGAGCAGTTCGAGGTCCGTACCTACAAGCGCATGCTCGACATCGTTCAGCCGACCCCGCAGACGGTCGATGCGCTGATGAAGCTCGACCTCGCCGCAGGCGTTGACGTCGAGATCAAGCTCGCGTAATAGCGCGCCTCCACGAGATTCGGTGACGCCCCAGGGCGGCGCCAGATAGACGGGATACCGCCGGATTTATCCGGGTCTGCGTCCCCCGACACGCTCCACCGCCAACGCGGGGAGCACCAGCCCGGGTCGGGGCCGCAGTATAAAATAAGTTTGGGCTGAGTACGCACCCTTCGGAATGGTCCGAGGGGTGCCTCTGCATTGAATGGAGCATTGATCATGCGCACTGGCGTGATCGCGAAAAAGATGGGGATGACCCGCTGGTTCCAGGACGACGGGCGCCATGTGCCCGTGACCGTTCTGGCACTGGAAAATCTTCAAGTTGTGGCCGTTCGCGAGGCCGATCGAGATGGGTATGTTGCAGTCCAGCTGGGCGCAGGTACCGCAAAAGCAAAGAATGTCGCCAAGCCGCAGCGCGGCCACTTCGGCAAGGCCGAAGTCGAGCCCAAGGCGAAGCTGGCTGAATTCCGCGTGAGCGATGATGCCGTGCTCGAAGTCGGCGCGACCATCTCTGCCGACCATTACGTTTCCGGCCAGATCGTCGATATCCAGGGCGTGACCCAGGGTAAGGGCTTCCAGGGCGGCATGAAGCGTTGGGGCTTCGGCGGTCTGCGCGCGACCCACGGCGTTTCGGTCTCGCACCGTTCGCTCGGTTCGACCGGTCAGCGCCAGGATCCGGGCAAGGTCTTCAAGAACAAGAAGATGGCCGGTCACATGGGCGACAAGAACCGCACCCAGCAGAACCTCGAAATCGTCTCGACCGACGTCGAGCGTGGCCTGATCTTCGTCAAGGGTTCGGTCCCTGGCTCGAAGGGCGGCTGGTTGCTGGTCAAGGATTCGGTCAAGGTCGCGCGTCACGCTGATGCGCCGTACCCCGCCGGTCTCCGCCAGGTTGCCAACACCAACGACACCGCTCCCGCCGAGACGCCTGCTGACGTCGCGACCGTGGACGCGACCGACGGCCAGGAGGGCTGATCATGAAGGTTACATCTCAGTCTTTCGACGGCGCAGCCGGCACGGAAGTCGAGCTCAACGACGAGGTCTTCGGTCTCGATCCGCGCGCCGACATCCTGCACCGCGTCGTCACCTGGCAGCTCGAGAAGCGCCGTGCGACCGCAAGCGGCACGCGTGAGCGTTCCGACGTTGCACGTACGGGCAAGAAGTTCGGTCGCCAGAAGGGCGGCGGTACGGCTCGTCACGGCGATCGCCGCGCTCCGATCTTCGTCGGTGGTGGTAAGGCGCACGGTCAGCGGACCCGCGACTTCAACCCTGGCCTGAACAAGAAGATCCGCGCGCTCGGTCTCAAGATGGCGCTGTCGACCCATGCACAGGCCGGTACGCTGGTCGTCATGGACAGCCTTGGCGTTGCCGAGAACAAGACCAAGACGCTGATCGCGGATTGGGCCAAGCTTGGCACCGGCAAGACCGCGCTCGTCATCGACGGCGACATGGTCGACACCAGCTTCGCACTGGCTGCGGGCAACCTGCACACGATCAACGTGATGCCGGCCGCCGGCGCCAACGTCTATGACATCCTGAAGCACGACACGCTGGTCCTGACCCGCGCTGCCGTCGAAATGCTGGAGGCGCGCTTCAATGGCTAAGCCAAAAACCGGGATCGACGCACGTCATTATGACGTGATCGTTGCTCCGCACATCACCGAAAAGGCCACGTTGCTCTCCGAGCACAATGCGGTCGTGTTCAAGGTCACCAACGACGCCACTAAGCCGCAGATCAAGGCTGCTGTAGAAGCGCTGTTCGACGTGACCGTTCTGGGGGTCAACACGATCGTCCAGAAGGGCAAGACCAAGAAGTGGAAGGGTGCGCCCTACACGCGGTCCGACATCAAGAAGGCGATCGTGACGTTGAAGGACGGCCAGTCCATCGACGTGACGACGGGGATCTGATCCGATGGCACTGAAGCATTATAACCCGACGAGCCCGGCACGACGCGGGCTCATCCTCGTCGATCGTTCGGCACTGCACAAGGGCGGCCCCGTCAAGGCGCTGACCGAAGGCAAGCGCAAGACCGGTGGCCGTAACAACAAGGGCCACATCACGTCGCGCGGCATCGCCGGCGGTCACAAGCAGCGCTACCGCATCATCGACTTCAAGCGCCGTAACTGGGGCGTCGATGGCGTGGTCGAGCGGATCGAATATGATCCCAACCGCACCGCGTTCATCGCGCTGATCAATTATGGTCAGACCGCCGATGGCAAGGAAAACGTTGCCTACATCATCGCACCGCAGCGCTTGGCCGTCGGTGACAAGGTCATCGCGGACAAGAAGACCGACGTGAAGCCGGGCAACGCGATGGAGCTGGGCCAGATGCCGGTCGGCACGATCGTCCACAACGTCGAGATGAAGCCGGGCAAGGGCGGTCAGATCGCACGTTCGGCCGGCACCTATGTGCAGGTCGTCGGTCGCGACAAGGGCATGGTCATGGTCCGCCTCAACTCGGGCGAGCAGCGCTACCTCCATGCGAACTGCATGGCCACGGTCGGCGCCGTGTCGAACCCCGACAACGGCAACACCAACCTCGCCAAGGCAGGCCGCAGCCGCTGGTTGGGCATCCGCCCGCTGACGCGTGGTGTCGCCAAGAACCCGGTCGACCATCCGCACGGCGGTGGTGAAGGCCGTACCTCGGGTGGCCGTCATCCGGTTACGCCATGGGGCAAGCCGACCAAGGGTGCGCGCACCCGTCACAATAAGTCGACGGATAAGATGATCATCCGTTCGCGTCATTCGACGAAGAGGAAGGGCTAAGATGGCTCGCTCAGTCTGGAAGGGTCCCTTCGTGGACCTCCACCTGCTCAAGAAGGCAGAAACCGCGCAGGAAACCAATGCGCGCGGTGCGATCAAGACCTGGTCGCGTCGCTCGACGATCCTGCCGCAGTTCGTGGGCCTCACGTTCAGCGTCTATAACGGCCGCAAGTTCGTGCCGGTCTCGGTCAACGAGGACATGGTGGGCATGAAGCTCGGCGAGTTCGCGCCCACCCGTTACTTCCCCGGCCACGCCGCGGACAAGAAGGGCAAGCGCTAATGTCTAAGGCGAAATCCCCCCGCAAGGTCGGCGAGAAGGAAGCCCTCTCGGTCGGCACGCAGATCCGTGGTTCGGCGCAGAAGCTCGGCCTGGTTGCAGCACTCATTCGCAACAAGCCGGTCGGCCAAGCGATGAACATCCTGCAATTCTCGACCAAGGGCATGGCCATCGAAGCGCGCAAGGTGCTGGCCTCGGCCATCGCCAACGCTGAGAACAACCATAACCTAGACGTCGACTCGCTCGTCGTCTCGGAAGCCTCGGTCGGCAAGTCGATCGTCATGAAGCGGTTCGCCACGCGCGGCCGCGGCAAGTCGACCCGCATCCTTAAGCCCTTCAGCCGCCTGCGCATCGTCGTTCGCGAAATGGAAGAAGAAGCGTAATGGGTCAGAAATCGAACCCCATCGGTCTGCGCCTGCAGATCAACCGCACCTGGGACAGCCGCTGGTATGCCGAGGGCGCCGATTACGGTCGTCTTCTGCTCGAAGATCTCAAGATGCGTGCGTTCATCATGAAGACGCTGCCGCAGGCAGCGATCTCCAAGGTGGTAATCGACCGTCCGGCCAAGCTGTGCCGCGTCTCCATCTTCGCAGCACGCCCCGGCGTGATCATCGGCAAGAAGGGCGCAGACATTGAAAAGCTGCGCCGTCTGCTCGGCAAGATGACCACGTCCGACGTGAGCCTCAACATCGTCGAAATCCGCAAGCCGGAAGTCGATTCGAAGCTCGTCGCCCAGGGCATTGCCGATCAGCTCGAGCGTCGTATCGCTTTCCGCCGCGCCATGAAGCGTGCGGTGCAGTCGGCGATGCGTCTCGGCGCCGAGGGCATCCGGATCAACTGCGGTGGCCGTCTCGGCGGTGCTGAAATCGCGCGTTCGGAATGGTATCGCGAAGGTCGCGTTCCGCTCCACACGCTGCGCGCCAACGTCGATTATGCCGAAGCGACTGCACACACTGCCTATGGCGTGTGCGGCGTGAAGGTCTGGATCTTCAAGGGCGAAATCCTGGGTCATGACCCGATGGCGACCGACCGGCTGATGATGGAAGCACAGACTTCCGGCGTCCGGCCTGATCCGCGCCGCTAAGGAATAGATCATGCTGCAACCGAAAAAGACCAAGTTTCGCAAGGCCTTCAAGGGCCGCATCCATGGCGACGCCAAGTCCGGCACGACCCTCAACTTCGGCTCGTACGGGCTGAAGGCGATGGAGCCGGACCGGATCACCGCACGCCAGATCGAGGCGGCTCGCCGCGCGATCACGCGTCACATCAAGCGCCAGGGGCGTTTGTGGATCCGTGTTTTCCCGGATCTTCCCGTCTCGGGCAAGCCTGCCGAAGTCCGCATGGGTAAGGGCAAGGGTTCGCCGGAATATTGGGCAGCTCGCGTAAAGCCGGGCCGCATCCTGTTCGAACTGGATGGCGTTCCGGGTGATATCGCCGCTATGGCGTTCAGCCGCGCAGCGATGAAGCTGCCGATCAAGGTGAAGGTCGTTGCCCGTCTCGGCGACACCTCGCATCTGGGAGTTGCATAAGATGGCCAAGATCGACACGCGTCGTTCCGACCTGGTCGCCAAGACCGAAGACCAGCTGGGCGAAGAGCTCGGCAACCTGAAGCGTGAGGCGTTCAACCTCCGTTTCCAGGCGGCGACCAACCAGCTCGAAAAGTCGAGCCGGGTGAAGGAAGTCCGTCGCGACATCGCTCGCATCAAGACCCTGCAGTCGACGCGTTCGCGCGACGCTGCGGCAAAGTAAGGATTTAGACATGCCAAAGCGCGTGCTGACGGGGCTGATCGTCTCCGACAAGGGCGACAAGACGGTGGTCGTGAACGTGGAGCGCAAGGTCAAGCACGCGCTCTACGGCAAGATCATCCGTCGTACGAAGAAGTATCATGCCCACGATGAGGGCAATGAGTTCAAGCAGGGCGAAACCGTGCGGATCGAAGAGACCGCACCGATCTCCAAGCTGAAGACCTGGAAGGTGATCGATCGGGTTAACACCCACGCGACGCCTGAGCGGGTCGACGTCGACGCCTGACACCTCCGTCGCGGTACCCCGGTGAAAGCCGGGGCCGCATGGAAAGGGTCAGGCAATAGTCGTGCTGCCCCGGTATTGGGGTGACGACTGAGTTTAGGCGGCACCGGTCGGAATCGGTGCCTGGAATGAGAAGGAAGCGGATCCAATGATCCAGATGCAATCCAATCTCGAGGTCGCTGACAACAGCGGCGCGAAGCGGGTTATGTGCATCAAGGTGCTTGGGGGTTCCAAGCGTCGTGTTGCAGGCGTGGGCGACATCATCGTCGTCAGCGTCAAGGAAGCTGCCCCCCGTGGCCGCGTGAAGAAGGGCGACGTGCACCGTGCCGTCATCGTGCGTACGGCGAAGGACATTCGCCGGGCCGATGGCACCGTGATCCGCTTCGATTCGAACGCAGCCGTGCTGGTCAACAAGAACGAAGAGCCGATCGGCACGCGTATCTTTGGCCCAGTGGTGCGCGAGCTCCGCGGCAAGAAGCACATGAAGATCATCTCGCTCGCACCGGAGGTGCTGTAAAATGGCCGCCGCTAAGATCAAGAAGGGCGATCGCGTCATCGTCCTGTCGGGCCGCGACAAGGGCAAGACCGGCGAAGTGACGACCTCGTTCCCGAAGGACGGCAAGGTCATCGTTTCGGGGGTCAACGTCGCCGTGCGCCACACCAAGCCGAGCCAGGGCGACCCCGAGGGTGGCCTGAAGCGTTCGGAAGCACCGATGCACATTTCCAAGGTTGCGCATGTGACCGCCGGCGGCAAGCCGACGCGCGTTCGCTTCGAGACCCAGGACGGCAAGAAGGTCCGCGTTGCGGTCAAGACCGGGGAGAAGATCAGTGGCTGATGCTGCAACCAAGCCCCGGATGAAGGGCATGTACGACGACAAGATCGTCGCTGCGATGACCGAGAAGTTCGGCTACAAGAACGCGATGGAAGTTCCGCGCATCGACAAGATCGTCCTGAACATGGGCGTAGGCGAAGCGACGCAGGACAAGAAGAAGGTCGACCAGGCAGCCCAGGAAATGGAGCTGATCGCCGGCCAGAAGCCCGTCGTGACCAAGGCCAAGAAGTCGATCGCACAGTTCAAGCTGCGCGAAGGCATGCCGATCGGCGTGAAGGTTACTCTTCGCCGCGAGCGCATGTACGAATTCCTCGACCGTTTCATCACGATCGCGCTCCCGCGCGTTCGCGATTTCCGCGGGCTCAACCCCAAGTCGTTCGACGGACGCGGCAACTATGCCTGCGGCCTGAAGGAGCAGCTGGTGTTCCCGGAAATCAGCTACGACCGGATCGACAAGATCCGCGGCATGGACGTGATCGTCACGACCACGGCACGGACCGACGACGAAGCGCGCGAGCTGCTCCGCCTGTTCGGCTTCCCGTTCCCGCCGGAAGTCACTGAAGACGCGACCGAAAAGAAGGCGGCATAAGATGGCGAAGGTAAGTTCTGTCAACAAGAACGAGCGTCGCAAGATGCTCGTCAAGAAGTACGCGCCTAAGTATGCGGCGCTCAAGGCAATCGCTGGCGACAACTCGCTGAGCGACGGCGAGCGGATCGAGGCACGCCTCAAGATGGCCGAGATTCCCCGCAACGGGAACCCGACGCGCATCCGCAACCGCTGCGAGCTGACGGGTCGTCCGCGCGCTTATTATCGCAAGTTCCGCCTCTGCCGTATTCAGCTGCGCGATCTGGCCAACAAGGGCCTGATCCCGGGCGTTACGAAGTCGAGCTGGTAAGGATCAACAGATGGCATTGACCGATCCCCTGGGTGATATGCTCACCCGCATCCGCAACGGCCAGCGCGCGCGCAAGGACTCCGTCCTGACGCCGGGCTCCAAGCTGCGGGCCCGCGTTCTCGACGTCCTCCAGCGCGAAGGCTACATCCGTGGCTATAGCGAAGAGCAGATGGGCCCTGCGGCCGGCATCCGCATCGAGCTGAAGTATTTCGAGGGCCAGCCTGCGATCAAGCACGTTGCCCGCGTTTCGAAGCCTGGCCGTCGCGTCTATTCGGCTTCGACCGAACTGCCGCGCGTCATGAACGGCCTCGGCATCACCATCGTCTCGACGCCTCGCGGCGTTCTGTCCGACGCCGAAGCGCGCGAACAGAATGTCGGCGGCGAAGTCCTCGCGGAGGTGTTCTGATATGAGCCGCATCGGTAAAAAGCCGGTCGCGATCCCCAGCGGCGTGACCGCGACGATCGAAGGCCAGCAGCTCACCGTGAAGGGGCCCAAGGGCACCCTCGCGATGCCGCTGCGCGAAGAGATCAGCTATGTGCTCGAAGAGGGTGGCGTTTCGGTCAACCCCGCAAACGAGACCAAGCGCGCTCGCGCGTTCTGGGGCATGCAGCGGACGCTCGTGCAGAACCTGATCACCGGCGTGTCGGACGGCTTCACCAAGAAGCTGCTGATCAACGGCGTTGGCTATCGTGCTGCGGCGCAGGGCAAGAACCTGAACCTCAAGCTCGGCTACAGCCACGACGTCAACATCGACGTGCCGGAGGGGATCGAAGTCAAGACCCCCGACAACACGACGATCGAGATCTCGGGTTCGGACAAGCAGAAGGTCGGCCAGCTGGCAGCTGAAATCCGTCGTTGGCGCAAGCCCGAGCCTTACAAGGGCAAGGGCATCAAGTACGACGGCGAGTTCATCTTCCGCAAGGAAGGGAAGAAGAAGTAATGTCGACCAAGGGTATGTCTCTCTTCGAGAAGCGGCGCCGCCGCAACCGCACCGCGCTTCGTGCACGGGGTTCGGGCCGTCCGCGGCTGTCGATCCACCGCTCGGGCCGCCACATCTATGCGCAGATCATCGACGACGCCAAGGGCGTGACGATCGCTGCCGCTTCGACGCTGGAAAAGGACGTGCGCGACACGTCCGGCGCCAACCTCGACGCAGCGACCGGTGTCGGCACGCGCATCGCCGAGGCCTGCAAGGCTGCTGGCGTGACGCAGGTCGTGTTCGATCGCGGTGGCTTCCTGTTCCACGGCCGGGTCAAGGCGCTGGCGACTGCCGCGCGTGAAGCCGGATTGGAGTTCTAATTATGGCTGACGACAACATTCCGAACGAAATCGCAGCGTCGCCCGACGGCGCACCGGTTCCGCAGCAGGATGCACCGCGCGGTCGCGGTGGTCCTGGCGGCAACCGTGGCCCAGGCGGCGGTCGTGGTGGTCCTGGCGGCGGTGCGAACCGTGGCGGCCGTGACAACCGTGGCGGTCGCGACAATCGCGGTCGTGGCGGCCCCGGTGCCGACGATGGCGGCGAAGAGCTGATCGAGAAGCTGGTTCACATCAACCGCGTCTCGAAGACGGTTAAGGGCGGCAAGCGCTTCGGCTTTGCGGCACTCGTCGTCGTCGGCGACGGCAAGGGCCGGGTCGGCTTCGGTCATGGCAAGGCGCGCGAAGTGCCCGAAGCCATCTCTAAGGCGACGGCTGCTGCCAAGAAGGCAATGGTCCGCGTTCCGCTCAAGGAAGGCCGCACGCTGCATCATGACGGTAACGGTCACTTCGGTGCCGGTCTCGTCACGCTGCGCTCGGCGCCGGCTGGTACGGGCATCATTGCTGGTGGTCCGATGCGCGCCGTGTTCGAGTCGCTCGGCGTCGCCGACGTCGTGACCAAGTCGGTCGGCACGTCGAACCCCTACAACATGATCCGGGCAACCTTCGAGGCGCTGACCTCGCAGGTTTCGCCAAAGTCGGTTGCACAGCGTCGCGGCAAGAAGATTGCCGACCTGCTGGGCCGTGGTGGATCCGAGACTGCCGAGGCCGATGCGGCCGCGGTTGTGGAGTAAGATAGATGGCCACCATCAAGATCACGCAGACCGGTTCGCCGATCCGCCGCGAAGCCGACCAGCGTGCAACGCTGATCGGCCTCGGCCTCAACAAGATGCACAAGACGCGTGAGCTCGAGGATACCCCCGAAGTCCGGGGCATGATCCGCAAGGTCGCGCACATGGTGAAGATCGAGGCGTAAGCCGAGATCTGACGCCCTCTCCCGCCTTTGCGGGAGAGGGTTGGGTGAGGGCCTTCTTCTTTTGCGAAGCTCGCAGAAAAAGAAGGCCCTCACCGACTACGACTAGGCCCGCCTGAAGAAGGCGGACCAAGTCTCCGTTGCCTCTCCCGCATGCGGGAGAGGATACTGGGGCTAGTCGGATATAGACAAACGCGGGGCAGGGGGCTAACGGCCCCCTTCTCCATTTTATCAGCGCGACAAAAGCGAAAGCGAGTGCACACATGAAACTCAATGAAATCCGCGACAATCAGGGCGCGCGTAAATCCAAGATGCGTGTCGGCCGTGGTATCGGTTCGGGCAAGGGCAAGACTGCCGGTCGTGGCCAGAAGGGCCAGAAGAGCCGTGAAGGCGTCTCGATCGCAGGCTTCGAAGGCGGCCAGATGCCGCTCCACATGCGTCTGCCTAAGCGTGGCTTCAACAACATCTTCGCCAAGGACTATGCCGAGGTGAACCTCGGTGCGATCCAGGCTGCGGTCGACGCAGGCAAGATCGAAGCTGGCGCGACGCTCGACCACAACGCGCTCAAGGCCGCTGGCCTGGCGCGTGGCGGCAAGGACGGCGTCCGTCTGCTCGCCAAGGGCGAGATGACGGCTGTTCTCAGCTTCACCGTTGCCGGCGCGTCGAAGGGCGCAATCGAGGCAGTCGAGAAGCTCGGCGGTAAGGTCGACGTGATCCACGTCGTGCCCGCAGCTGAAAAGGCTGCCGCCAAGAAGGGCGTTAAGTATCGCGAGCGCAAGGCGCACAAGGAATCGTTCAAGGCCTGAACGCTTCGGGCCTGAATTTCCCGGCCTGTGCTCTCCGCCGTCACCCCCGCGAAAGCGGGGGTCCCGCTTCTCCTTTAGCGTTCGCTAGAAGAAGCGGGATTCCCGCTTTCGCGGGAATGACGGGAAGGCGGCATCGGCAGGAAATCTGACCGCAAGGTTAGACAAGCCCGTTCGGGCCCCTATATGAGCGGCGGGGGCGGTAACGCTTTCCGCCGTTTTTTGTTTCCTGACACCTGAGTTACCGGGACGATACGCAGCATGGCATCCGCAGCCGACCAGATGGCTTCCAGCATCAGCCTGTCGAAATTCGCACAGGCGACCGACCTCAAGAAGCGGCTGTGGTTCACCATCGGCGCGCTGATCGTGTTCCGCTTGCTCAGCTACGTGCCGCTGCCGGGGATCGACCCGACCGCGCTGACCGAGCTGGCCAACCGCACCAGCGGCGGCGTGCTCGATTTCTTCAACGCTTTCTCGGGTGGCTCGCTCAAGCGCGCCAGCCTGATCGCCTTGGGCGTCACCCCGTACATCACCGCCTCGATCGTGGTGCAGCTCGCGACCTCGCTGTCACCGACGCTGGCCGCGATCAAGAAGGAAGGCGAGAGCGGGCGCAAGAAGCTCAACCAATATACGCGCTACGGCACCGTCGCGCTGACGATCATCCAGGGCTATTTCCTCGCGCTCGGCTTCGAGAGCCAGGGCGTCGTGGTCGATCCCGGCTTCATGTTCGTCGCGGGCTCGATCGTCAGCCTCGTCGGCGGCACGATGTTCCTGATGTGGATCGGTGAGCAGATCACCGCACGCGGCATCGGCAACGGCATGTCGCTGATCATCATGGCGGGTATCGTCGCGAACCTGCCGACGACGCTCTACAACCTCGCCCAGGGTGGCCGCGCGGGCAACCTCAACGGTTTCACGATCGTCGCGATCGCGGTCGCCGTCGCAGGCCTGATCCTGTTCATCTGCTTCATGGAGCGCGCGCAACGCCGCATCCTGATTCAGTATCCCAAGCGCCAGACGCAGCGCGGGATGCAGTCGGACCGCAGCCATCTGCCGCTCAAGATCAACACCGCTGGCGTGATCCCGCCGATCTTCGCCTCGTCGCTGCTGCTGATGCCGCTGACGGTGATGCAGCTCGCCGGCAAGCAGACGACCGGTGCCAAGGAAACCTGGTATGGTGACCTGGTCATCACGCTCAACCAGTACCTCCAGCACGGCAGCCTGGTGTACATGCTGCTCTATGGCGCCGGCATCATCTTCTTCTCGTTCTTCTACACCGCCGTGGTGTTCAATCCGGAAGAGACCGCCGACAATCTCAAGCGTCATGGCGGCTTCATCCCCGGCATCCGCCCGGGCAAGAACACCGAGAATTATTTCGACTATGTGCTGACGCGCATCACCGTCATCGGTGCGGGCTATCTCGCGATTATCTGCCTGTTGCCCGAATATCTCGTGTCGGCGCTCGCGATCCCGTTCTACCTTGGTGGCACTAGCCTCCTGATCGTGGTCAACGTAACGATGGATACGGTGACGCAGATCCAGAGCCATTTGCTTGCGCATCAATATGGCGATCTGATCAAGAAGGCGAAGCTGAAGGGCGGACGTCTCCGCTAAGCGAGACGTTTCGGAAGGGGATTGTGGCGTGAACATCATTCTTTTGGGGCCTCCGGGCGCGGGCAAGGGCACCCAGGCGGCGCACCTCGAATCGACGCGCGGCATGATCCAGCTCTCGACCGGCGACATGCTGCGTGCGGCGGTCAAGTCGGGCAGCCCGGTCGGGTTGCAGGCCAAGGCCGTGATGGAAGCGGGTGAGCTCGTCTCCGACGCTATCGTCTCGGGCATCATCGACGAGAAGCTGGCGTCGCTCGATCCCGCGCAAGGCGTGATCTTCGACGGCTATCCGCGGACCGCGGCGCAGGCCGAGCAGCTCGACACGATCCTCGAAGGCCGTGGCCGCACGCTCGACAAGGTGATCGAGCTCGAGGTCAACGAGGACAAGCTCGTCGCGCGGATCGTCGGTCGCTACACCTGCGCAGTGTGCGGTGCTGGCTATCACGACCATTTCAAGCAGCCCAAGCTCGCCGATACCTGCGACGTCTGCGGCAGCCACGAGTTCAAGCGCCGCCCCGACGACAATGAAGAGACCGTGCGCACGCGCATGGCCGAATATCGCGCGAAGACCGAGCCGATCATTCCGATCTACCAGGACCACGGCCTGCTGGCGCGCGTCGATGGCATGGGCGAGATCGGTGCCGTGACCAAGGCGATCGAAGCGATCCTCGACGCCGTCTGATCGCGCTGCCGCGCGGCGCCGCGCTCTTTCCGTTCGCGCTGGGCCTGTCGAAGGCCAGGCCTTCGTGAGGCTGGAAAGAGCCGTGCTTCGACACATTCGGGGCGAACCGCTGTAGGTCTGCTCGAGAGCAAGCCGCGAGGGAACGGGTTCTCTCGCGGCTCGCTTTTTCTGGCCGCTCCGCCGCCATTTCATTGCAAATGACGCTTTCGTCACGTCGCCGTCACCGTCGTGGCAGCCGCCGCGCGGCATAAGAGCCCCAACGCCGGGTGCATGCGGCGGGAAAACTTCACGAGATCGGCACTCGCACTCCCGGGAGTGTCGTTGGCTGGCGGAAGGCTTGCTTTCCGCCAGCCTCATTTCATTCTAGGCACGAGGAAACCGCCCGGAATGCCACCTATGTCCCGCAAGATTCTGATCGTCGAAGACGATGCCTCGACCGCCGCCTACCTCGCCAAGGGGCTGGGGGAGGCGGGCTATGTCGTCCAGACCTGTGCCGACGGCCGCGATGGGCTGTTCCTCGCGAGCGAGGGCATTTTCGACCTGATCGTCGCGGACCGTATGCTGCCGGGCCTCAATGGCCTGGCGATGCTCGGCGCGATCCGCGCTGCGGGCGTTGCGACGCCCGCCTTGATCCTGTCCGCGCTCGGTACGGTCGATGACCGGATCGACGGGCTCAACGCCGGTGCCGACGATTATCTCGTCAAACCCTTCTCCTTCGCCGAACTAACCGCGCGGATCGATGCGATCTTCCGCCGCGTCGATCGCGGCGGCACCGAAGGGCAGCCGACCAAGCTGTCGGTCGGCGACCTCGAGATCGACCTGCTCGCGCGTACCGTCGTCCGGCAGGGGCGCGCGATCGCGCTGGGTGCGCGCGAATTCAATCTGCTCGAATATCTTGCGCGGCACGCCGGGCAGGTGGTGACGCGCACGATGATGCTCGAGAAGATCTGGAACTATCATTTCGACCCGGGATCGAACGTGGTCGACGTCCATATCGGGCGGTTGCGGCGCAAGCTCGAGGAGGGCTTTGCCGCACCGATCCTGCACACCGTGCGCGGCGCGGGGTATCGGCTGTCGACCGAGCCTTGATCCGGCTTTCGGTCACTGCGCGGATCGCTTTGCTCGCGATCGGGCTGGCGCTGATCTCCAACCTCGTGCTCGTCGCGTTCGTGTGGAAGCTCGTCCATGACGATGCGATCGATGCGGTGCGACGCGATACGATCGAGGAATCGGACGCGCTGGTCGCGGTCTATCGGACCGGCGGGCTGGCCGCGCTCAGTCGTGCGATCGAGGATGCGCAGGCGCCCAGCGATCCGACCCGGATCGTGATGGTGGTCGGCCCCGACGGTCGTCGGTTGGCGCAGGTCGGCCCCGCGATCGGGCAGGACGGGCAGGCGCCCTCGATCGGCTTCCATATCGGTCAGGTAGGCGATTCGCGGCCCTGGTCCGATCGCGAGGCTGGTTATGCGGTGCGGCAGATCGGGCCCAACCGGCTCGTCAGCGGGCATCTGCTCGACGATTGGGAAGAGGAACAGCGCGGCATCGAGCGCGCGCTCGCCGCGGCGACCTTGCTGTCGCTGGCGCTCGGCATTGGCGGCGGGCTGGTCGTGACGCGCTACGTCGGGCAGCGGCTCAACCGCGTGACCGACGTGATCGAGGGCGTTGCCGAGGGCGATCTGTCGCGGCGCGTGCCCAATGCGGCGAGCGCCGGTGATGCGTTCGATCGCCTCGCGCTGCGGCTCAATGCGATGCTCGATAAGACCGAGCGGCTGATGACCGAATTGCGGATCGTCACCGATGGCCTCGCACACGACCTGCGCTCGCCGCTCGCGCGGTTGCGCGCCAAGGCCGAGGCGGCGGTACTGCAGGCTGATCCCGCGCAGCGCGAGGCGGCGATGGGCGGGCTGCTGATCGAGACCGATCTCGTGATGCGGATGCTCTCGACGATGATCGAGATCACCCGCGCCGAATCGGTGCCGCGCGACCGGCTCGCGCCGATCGATCCCGCGACGTTGATGGAGGAGATTGCCGAACTCTACGCACCCGTCGTCGAGGACGAAGGGATGCGCTTCGAGGCGGTGATCGAGGCCGGCGCGCCTCGTATCGTGTTGCACCGCGAGTTGCTGACCCAGGCGATCGCCAATCTGATCGACAATGCGCTGCGTCATGCCGGGGCGGGCGGGGCGATCACCTTGCGGCTGGCGATCGCGGGCGGCGAGGCGCGCTTCCAGGTCGAGGATCGCGGACCCGGCATCGCCGAGGCCGACCGCGCGCAGGCGCTGCGCCGCTTCGGCCGGCTCGACACCGCGCGCAGTCTGCCGGGCGCAGGGCTGGGGATGGCGCTGGTCGAGGCGGTCGCGCGGTTGCACGACGGGCGGATCGAGTTGGGGGACAATGCGCCGGGGCTGGTGGCGGCGATCGTGGTGCCGGCGACGTTGTGAATCCCGCTGAAAAAGCGTAGGTTCGATGCATGAATGTCCTGGCCAAGCTGACCCCGGAGCAACTGATCGAACCCCGCAAGCTGCCGCTTTGTGTGGAGGATTTCATCGTGCTTCAGGAAAGCGGGGCGCTCGACGCGTTCGCGAAGTCCGAGTTGATCGACGGAGACATTTACACCGTGAACGCGATCCATCGACCGCACGCGGCTATTCTGGCGGATATCAACGCCGACCTCGTATACGCTGTGCGAGCGTCGGGCCTTGCCCTCAAGGTCTATACGCCTGTCTCAACCAAGCTGGACGAGCACAATCTGCCAGAGCCTGATCTGGTTATTGCAACGATCGAACGGGAAGAGTTTGTGTCTGGGCGGTCCGTCCGGCTCGCCGTCGAGGTCTCGGCAAGCTCGCTTGCTTTCGACCTCGGCAAGAAAGCGCAGCTTTACGCGCGAAGCGATATTCCCGAATATTGGGTTGTCGATGTGACGGGGCGCAGGATCGTCCAAATGACGGCGCCGATCGACGGAGCTTACAGCGTTATCAGCGAGATCCGGTTCGGTGACCGCATCACTGCGATCACTATCCCGCAAATTGCGATCGACACCACAGCCCTCGCTTGACACCAGCCGAGTCGGCCGTTACCGAGCCTCTATTCCGAAACACCGGTCTCCGGCGGCGCTGTTTGCGTGCGCCGGTGTCGTGCGTTACGGTATTCAACGCGTCGAGATGGGGTTTGCAGCCATGCAGCCCCGTGGAGCAGGAGAAAAAGTTCATGGCACGTATCGCCGGGGTCAACATCCCGACCAACAAGCGCGTCGTTATCGCGCTCACCTACATTCATGGCATTGGCAACACCAAGGCCAAGGAAATCGTCACCAAGCTGAACATCCCGATGACGGCGCGTGTGCAGGACCTGACCGATCAGGAAGTGCTCCACATCCGTGAGGCGATCGACGCTGATTACACCGTCGAAGGCGATCTGCGTCGCCAGGTTGCGATGAACATCAAGCGTCTGATGGATCTCGCCTGCTATCGTGGCCTGCGCCATCGCAAGGGCCTGCCGGTCCGCGGCCAGCGCACGCATACCAATGCGCGCACCCGCAAGGGCAAGGCTAAGCCGATCGCCGGTAAGAAGAAGTGAGCTTGAGCCGCGGGTGACCGCGGCTCGCTCCTCGTTCAGGATTTAGGATTTCAAAATGGCACGTGAACCACAGCGCATTAAGCGGCGCGAGCGCAAGAACATCACCTCGGGCGTCGCCCATGTGAACGCAAGCTTCAACAACACCATGATCACGATCACCGATGCCCAGGGCAACGCGATCTCGTGGTCGTCGGCCGGCGCAATGGGCTTCAAGGGCTCGCGCAAGTCGACTCCGTACGCAGCGCAGGTTGCAGCGGAAGACGCGGGCAAGAAGGCTGCCGAGCACGGCGTCCGCACGCTCGAAGTCGAAGTGAAGGGCCCGGGTTCGGGCCGTGAGTCGGCGCTTCGCGCGCTGCAGGCGGTCGGTTTCCAGATCACTTCGATCCGCGACGTGACCTCGATCCCGCACAACGGCGTGCGTCCTTCGAAGCGTCGTCGCGTCTGATTTCTCTCGGGCGTGCGCGGTTGATCGCGCTGCACGCCCGAGATTCGTAATTGGTCGGCATTGCGCAGTGCCGGCCCAAAACCAAGGGATAGCCTATGTCCGTCAATGCAAAGAACTGGCAGGAACTGAAGAAGCCGTCCGGCCTCGAGAAGAAGTCCGGTGATGGCAAGCGCAAGGCAACCTTCGTCGCCGAGCCGCTGGAGCGTGGTTTCGGCCTGACGCTCGGCAACGCGCTGCGCCGTGTTCTGCTGTCGTCGCTGCAGGGGGCAGCGGTCACCTCGATCAAGATCGAGAACGTGCTGCACGAGTTCTCGTCGCTCGCCGGCGTGCGCGAAGACGTGACCGACATCGTGCTCAACGTGAAGCAGATCGCGCTGCGCATGCAGGGTGAGGGCCCCAAGCGGCTCCAGCTCTCGGCAACCGGTCCGGGTGCAGTCACGGCTGGCGACATCGCAGTGACCGGCGACATCGAAGTGATGAACCCCAAGCTGGTGCTGTGCCATCTCGACGAGGGCGCGACGCTCAACATGGAATTCACCGCTGACGTCGGCAAGGGCTATGTCGCTGCCGTCGCCAACCGTCCGGCTGACGCGCCGATCGGCCTGATCCCGGTCGACGCGCTGTATTCGCCGGTCAAGCAGGTGAGCTACAAGGTCGAGAACACCCGCGTCGGGCAGGAGCTCGATTATGACAAGCTCACGCTGACGATCGAGACCGACGGCACGATCACGCCTGAGGACGCTGTCGGCTATGCCGGTCGCATCCTGCAGGACCAGCTCGCACTGTTCGTCCACTTCGACGATTCGTCGGTGACGCGTTCGGCTCCGATCGGTCACGCTGCTCCGGCGGCTGCCGCTGGCGAAGTGTCGGGCGACACGCAGCAGATCAACCGCTACCTGCTCAAGAAGGTCGACGAGCTCGAGCTTTCGGTGCGCAGCGCCAATTGCCTCAAGAACGACAACATCATCTATATCGGCGATCTGGTCCAGAAGACCGAAGCCGAGATGCTGCGCACGCCGAACTTCGGCCGCAAGTCGCTCAACGAGATCAAGGAAGTGCTGTCTTCGATGGGGCTCCGCCTCGGGATGGAAATCCCGGGTTGGCCGCCTGAGAACATCGAAGAGATGGCCAAGAAGCTCGAGCAGGAAATCATGGGTTGATTTCACACTGGCGCATGCTGCGCCGGAGATGAAATCGACCCGGCCGGCGGGCCGCTTGGCCCGTCCGACGACGCGGCTTTGCCGCGGCGGGCTCGAGTAGAAGAAGAAGACCCTCACCCAACCCTCTCCCATGAAGAATGGGAGAGGGCTAAGGTAAGCAAGATGGCGATGGGTGGCGGCCATAACGGCCACCTGGTCTGGGGTACCTCACACGGCCCCCTAACGAACGAAGGAAATCACCATGCGTCATCGCGTAGGCGGTCGTAAACTGCAGCGTACCTCGGCACATCGCATTGCGTTGTTCCGCAACATGTCCGCTGCCCTCATCAAGCACGAGCAGATCACCACCACCGTCGCCAAGGCGAAGGAACTGCGCCCGTACATCGAGAAGCTGGTTACGCTCGGCAAGAAGGGTGGTCTCAGCAACCGCCGCCTGGCGCACGCACGGCTGCTCGACGATGCGCAGCTGATCAAGCTGTTCGACGTTCTGGCGACGCGTTATGCCGATCGCAACGGCGGCTACACCCGCGTGATCAAGGCCGGCATCCGCATGTCGGACGCCTCGCCGATGGCGGTCATCGAATTCGTCGACCGCGACGTGAGCGCCAAGGGCCAGGATTCGGGCCCGGTGATCATCGACGGCGAGTATGACGAGGCCGCATAAGCCGTAATTGCTTTGCAGGTTGAGAAAGGAGTCGCGCTCGGTAGAGTGCGGCTCCTTTTTTCGTTTCGGAGCCCTACATGCGCTTTACCTTGCCGCTGATCGCTCTCGTTCTCGCGGCTCCCGCGCAATTACAGGCCCAAAGCATGAAATATCCCGAGACCCGTCGCGTCCCTCAGGTCGACGAACAGTTCGGCGTCAAGGTCGCCGATCCGTATCGCTGGCTCGAGAATGACGTACGCACCGATGCCGAGGTCGCGAAGTGGGTTGCCGACGAGAATGCCGTCACCAACGCCTATCTGGCGACATTGCCCGGGCGCGACATCTTCGCGGCGCGGTTGAAGCAGTTGCTCAACTATGAGCGCTTCGGCGTGCCGGTGAAGAAGGGCGGGCGCTATTTCTACACGCGCAACGCCGGGCTGCAGAACCAGGCGGCGCTCTATGTCCGCGACAGCGTGAACGGCGAGGGCCGCGTGCTGGTCGATCCCAACACTTGGTCGAAGGACGGCGCGACCGCACTCGCCGAATGGACGCCGTCGGAGGACGGCCACAAGCTGCTTTACGCCGTGCAGGACGGCGGCACCGACTGGCGCACCGTCAAGGTGCTCGACGTCGCCAGCGGCGCGATCAGCGACCAGATCGATTGGGTGAAGTTCTCGAGCCTGTCCTGGGCGAAGGACGGGTCGGGCTTCTATTATTCGCGCTTTGCAGCCCCCGCCGAGGGCGCGAAGTTCCAGGCGCTCAACGAGAACCAGCAGGTCTATTTCCACAAGCTCGGCACGCCGCAAAGCTCCGACCTGCTGATCTACGCGACGCCAGACCGGCCGAAGATGGGGCACAATGCGAACGTCACCGACGACGGCAAATGGCTCGTCATCACCACGCATGAGGGCACCGACAATCGCTATGAGATCACCGTTATCGATCTCACCGCGCCCAGGCCCGCCCCGCGCACCATCTTCAAGGGGCTGCAGAACCAGTGGACCTTCGCGGGCAATGTCGGCGGCAACTTCTACTGGGTGACGAACAAGGACGCGCCGCGGCTGCGGATCGTCGCGACCAAGCTCTATGCGCGCTCGGCCGAAGTGCCCGAGCATGAAGTGGTGCCGCAGGGCAAGGACGTGCTCGACGGCGCGTCGATCGTCGGGGGCAAGCTGCTGCTCTCCTATCTCGCCGACGTGAAGAGCGAGGTCCGCCGCTACACGCTCGACGGCAAGCCCGATGGTGTCGTGCCGCTGCCTGGGATCGGCGATGTCGGCGGCTTCGGCGGCGACCCCGACGATCCCGAGACCTTCTACGCCTTCACCAGTTTCGCTACGCCGACGACGATCTATCGCTACGATGTGAGCACGGGCAAGGCGACGCCCTGGGCAGCGCCGAAGGTCGCGTTCGATCCATCGCGCTACGCGGTCGAGCAGCGTTTCTATACGTCGAAGGACGGCACCAAGGTCCCGATGTTCGTCGTCAAGCGCAAGGACGTGACGGGGCCCGCGCCGACGTTGCTCTACGCCTATGGCGGCTTCAACATCTCGGTGACGCCCGCGTTTTCGGCGACGCGGATCGCGTGGCTGGAGCAGGGCGGGGTGTTCGCGGTCGCCAACATTCGTGGCGGCGGGGAATATGGCAAGCCGTGGCATGACGGCGGCCGGCTCGCCAACAAGCAGAACGTGTTCGACGATTTCATCGCCGCGGGCGAGTATCTCAAGGCGCAGCATATCACCGGGGCGGACCAGTTGGTCATCCAGGGCGGGTCGAATGGCGGCTTGCTGGTCGGTGCGGTGACCAATCAGCGGCCTGACCTGTTCGCGGCGGCGCTGCCGGCCGTGGGCGTGATGGACATGCTGCGCTTCGATCGCTTCACCGCGGGGCGCTATTGGGTCGACGACTATGGCTATCCGTCGAAGGAAGCCGATTTCAAGACGCTCTATGCGTACTCGCCGTACCACAATATCCGGCCGGGCAAGCCGTATCCGGCGATCTTGGCCGAGACGGCGGATACCGACGACCGCGTCGTGCCGGGGCATACGTTCAAATACACCGCTGCGCTGCAGGCGGCCGATCTTGGGCCGAAGCCGCGGCTGGTGCGCATCGAGACGCGCGCCGGGCATGGATCGGGCAAGCCGACCGACAAGGTGATTGCCGAGACCGCGGATGCGTGGGCGTTCGCGGCGAAGTGGACCGGGTTGAGCGTGAAGCCGGTAGAGTAGGTTTCTTCTTAGCCCCTCCCCTTCAGGGGAGGGGGTGGGGTGGGGACGTGCTGGGCGCGCGGGTGCCCGTTACAGCCCCACCCCAACCCCTCCCCTGAAGGGGAGGGGAGCTCTGTCGCGCCGGCGTCTTCGCGCCACACCAATAATTGGTGCCCGTCATGCACCCCGACGACGCGCAGCTCAGTCCCCGCCGCCAGCTCCAGCGGCACATCGAACGGATAATATTGCGCCCCCCAATGCGATTTCGCATCCGGGCCAGGCCGGTTCTCATAGTCGATCACATCGTCGAGCTGCAGCCGGATCCACTGCATGATCCCGCCGATCGGCCCGCCCTGCGCGACGAGCGTCGCCGCACCGTGATGCGGCTCGCGTGCGGCCTCGCCGGTGAAGTCGAACGACAGCAACGCCGCCGGCTCGCTTTGCAGGGTAAGCGTCGCATCGCTCACCGCGACGTTGCGCGGCACCTGCGTCAGCGCGTTGAAGCCGCCGAGATCGAACCCCGACACCATCGTCATCCGGTGGTCCTCCGCCGCCGCCCAGCTGCCGAGCGCGATCATCACGTCGCCACCCGCCGGGATCATCTGCCCACCCGGCGCGAGCAGCCGCGTCGCGGCATCGGCGAGCGTCTTGAGCACGCCCTCGGCAAGCAAATTGTTCGACACGATTTCCGAGACGATCACATCGGCGCGGCCTTCGAGATCGGATTCCATATCGAGTTCGGTCGAATTGCCCGTCACCACGCGCACCCGATCGGCAAACCCATTCGTCGCGACGATCTGACGCGCCATGTCGGCGATCGCGGGGTTCTCCTCGCACGCGACGACGCGCCCGGCACCGGCGCGCGCCGCCATCATCGACAGCAGGCCGCTCCCCGCACCGATGTCGAGCACGTGTGTGCCCGGCGTCACCGCACGGCGGATCGCGGCGTCGAACGCGGCGTTGCGCGGTTCGTCACGCAGCATGTTGAAATGCCAGCGTGGGACGCTCTGGCCGATCAGTTGCTGGGTGCGCGCGGCGACCTCGACATCGTCGGGTTCGTGCGTGCGCGCTGCCATCGCCAGCGAATAGACGCGACCACCCAGGCCGATCTTGGCGGCGAGCCCGGCGAGCCCGGCAAGCTTGCGCCCATCGCCCGCGGCCGCGGTGACCATCGGTTCGAACCCGGCGCGCGCGGCGGCTTTCATATACTTGTCGTGCATTTGGCCCCCAAAGCTCTTCCCCCGCCGCGCGCTTCTGCTATCTGGCGGCATGACCCATCCGACCGACTCCATTCTCATCGTCGATTTCGGCAGCCAAGTGACGCAATTGATCGCACGGCGCGTGCGAGAGGCTGGCGTCTACAGCGAGATCGCCCCGTTCACCACCGCAGAAGCGGCCTTTGCGCGAATGGCGCCCAAGGGCGTGATCCTGTCGGGCAGCCCGGCCTCGGTGCTCGACGAGGGATCTCCGCGGATTCCGCAGGCGATTCTCGACAGCGGCGTGCCGATCATGGGCATTTGCTACGGCCAGCAAGTGCTGATGCAGCAGCTCGGCGGCAACGTGACGCTCGGTGAGAGCGGCGAGTTCGGCCATGCCGTGATCGAGGTGACCGACGACTGCGTGCTGTTCGACGGCGTGTGGAAGACCGGCGAGAACCACACCGTCTGGATGAGCCATGGCGACAAGGTCAGCGCGCTTGCCCCCGGCTTCCGCCCGGTCGCGGTCAGCCCCGGCTCGCCGATCGCCGTCGTCGCCGACGACGCGCGCAAATATTATGCGACGCAGTTCCACATGGAAGTCGCGCACACCCCCGACGGCGCCAAGCTGATCGCCAATTTCGCGCGTCACGTCTGTGGCCTCACCGGTGACTGGACGATGGCCGAGTTCCGCGCCGCCAAGGTCGCCGAGATCCGCACGCAGGTCGGCAGCGGCCGGGTGATCTGCGGCCTGTCGGGCGGCGTCGACTCCGCGGTCGCGGCAGTGCTGATCCACGAGGCGATCGGCGAGCAGCTGACCTGCGTGTTCGTCGACCACGGCCTGATGCGCACCGGCGAGGCCGAGCAGGTCGTCAGCCTGTTCCGCAACAGCTACAATATCCCGCTCGTCCATGTGAACGCCGAGGATACCTTCCTCGCCGGGCTTGCGGGCGAGACCGACCCCGAGAAGAAGCGTAAGTTCATCGGCGGCGCCTTCATCGATCTGTTCGAGGAAGAGGCGCGCAAGGTCGGCGGTGCCGATTTCCTCGCGCAGGGGACGCTGTATCCGGATGTGATCGAGAGCGTCAGCTTCACCGGCGGTCCGTCGGTGACGATCAAGAGCCACCACAATGTCGGCGGCCTGCCCGAGCGGATGAACATGCAGCTCGTCGAGCCTTTGCGCGAACTGTTCAAGGACGAAGTCCGCGCGCTCGGCATGGAGCTCGGCCTGCCGCAGGCGTTCGTCGGCCGGCATCCGTTCCCGGGGCCGGGCCTCGCGATCCGCATTCCCGGCGAAGTGACCAAGGAACGCTGCGACATCCTGCGCAAGGCCGACGCGATCTATCTCGAGGAGATCCGCGCGGCGGGTCTCTACGACACGATCTGGCAGGCGTTCGCTGTGCTGCTGCCCGTCCGCAGCGTCGGCGTGATGGGCGATGGCCGCACCTACGACAACGTGCTCGCGTTGCGTGCGGTGACATCGACCGACGGCATGACCGCCGAGGCGTTCCAGTTCCCCGGCGACTTCCTGCCGCGCGTCGCGACGCGGATCGTCAACGAGGTCAAGGGCATCAACCGCGTGACCTACGATTACACGAGCAAGCCGCCCGGCACGATCGAGTGGGAGTGATTTCCCGCGACTAGGGGGTTTTGAGCGTACGATCGCGTCGCGGTCCGGGGGGAAAGCATTGTGACCGATCTGTTCCGTAAGAAGATCATCCTCCACGGCGACGACCAGCCGGTCGAAGAGCGCATGGCGCGCACGCTGTCGTGGCCGCATCTCGTCGCGCTCGGCGTCGGCGCGATCGTCGGCACGGGCATCCTGACGCTGATCGGCGTGGGCGCCGATCGCGCTGGCCCCGCGGTGTTGCTGAGCTTCGCGATCGCGGGTGCGATCTGTGCGTGTGCCGCGCTCTGCTATGCCGAGATGGCGACGATGATCCCCGCCTCGGGCAGCGCCTATACCTATAGCTATGCCGTGCTCGGCGAGGTTATCGCCTGGGTCGTCGGGTGGAGCCTGATCCTCGAATATTCGCTCGTCGTCTCGACCGTCGCGGTCGGTTGGTCAGGTTATGCGGTCGGTTTTCTGCATGGCCTCGGCATCGATTTGCCCGACTGGGCGACGCACGGGCCGAGCATCGGCGGTGCGTTCGGGATCAACCTGCCTGCGGTGTTCATCATCGCCATTGTTGCGGGGCTGTTGACGATTGGCACGCGCGAGAGCGCTCGGATCAATACCGTGCTCGTACTGGTCAAGATCGTCACGCTCGCTTTGTTCGTAGCGGTCGCGCTGCCGCATTTCGATCCGGCGAACCTGCACCCGTTCGCGCCCTATGGCTATGGCAGCGTCGCGGGCGATGGCGGGGTCAAATACGGCGTGATGGGCGCCGCGGCGATCATCTTCTTCGCCTTTTACGGCTTCGACGCGATCTCGACCGCGGCCGAGGAAACCCGCAACCCCGAGCGTGACCTAGCGATCGGCATCATCGGATCGATGGTCGCGTGCACCGCGATCTACATGATCGTCGCCGCGGTCGCGGTCGGCGCGGTGCATTTCTCGGTGTTCGGCAAGAGCAGCGAGCCGCTCGCGTTGATCCTGCGCCAGATCGGGCAGGGCGGGGTCGCGACGATCGTAGCGGCCGCCGCGGCGATCGCGCTGCCGACCGTGCTGCTCGGTTTCCTGTATGGCCAGAGCCGGATCTTCCTGGTGATGGCGCGCGACGGCTTCCTGCCGCCCGCGCTCGCGCGGCTGTCGACGCGCGGGACGCCGGCGCGGATCACGCTCGTCACCGCAGTGTTCGTCAGCGTCATCGCCGCGCTGACCCCGCTCGACGTGATTGCCAGCCTCGCCAATGCGGGAACGCTGTGCGCCTTCGTCGCGGTCGCCGCGTGCGTGCTCGTGCTGCGGCGGCGCGATCCCAAGGCGCGGCGCCCGTTCCGCACGCCGCTCGCCTGGCTGGTCGCGCCGCTCGCAATCCTTGGATGCGTCTATCTGTTCACCAGCCTGCAGGTCGTGACGCAGGCGTCGTTCCTGGTGTGGAACGCAATCGGGCTGGCGGTGTATTTCGCCTATGGCCGCGCGCGCGCGACGGTCGCGCAGTAACGCGCACTGGTCAGCGCCCGGCGGCGCGCTTATGTCGCGCTCAAAGGGAGCTTCCATCATGTCCGCGACCAAAGAAGGTGGCTCGAACTTCGTCGTCATCGCAGCGCTCGTCGCCAATCTCGGGATCGCCGTCGCGAAGTTCGTCGCGGCGGCGCTGACGGGATCGTCGTCGATGTTGACCGAGGGCTTCCACTCGGTGGTCGACAGCTTCAACCAACTGCTGCTGCTCTATGGCCAGCATCGCGGCAAGCGCCCGCCCGACGAAGCCCATCCGTTCGGCTATGGCCGCGAACTCTATTTCTGGAGCTTCGTCGTCGCGATCCTGATCTTCGGGGTCGGCGCGGGCGTTTCGATCTATGAAGGCTGGGAGCATTACAAGCACCCCGAACCGCTGCGCGATCCGCTGGTCAATTACATCGTGCTCGGCGTGTCGTTCGCGCTCGAGGGCGGGTCGTGGTTCTTCGCGATCCGCGAATTCGCCGCAGCTAATCGCGGCGTGAACTGGTGGAAGGCAGTGCGCCGATCGAAGGACCCGGCAGGCTTCATCGTGCTGTTCGAGGATTCGGCTGCGATTGCCGGCCTGATCGTCGCTGGTGCCGGCGTGTTCCTCAGCCATGCCTATGGCGATCCGCGGATCGACGGCATCGCGTCGATCGTCATCGGCGTGCTGCTCGGCGTGGTCGCGGCCCTGCTGGCGCGCGAGGCCAAGGGCCTGCTGATCGGCGAGGGCGCCGACCCCGAGATCGTCGCCAAGGTGCACGCGATCGTCGATCGCCGGCCGCAGATCACCGCGGTCAACCATGTCCGCTCGATCCATACCGCGCCCGAAAGCATCTTCCTCGCGATCAGCGCCGATTTCGAGGATTCGCTGACGATGGGCGAGGCCGAATTGCTGATCGAGGACATCGAGACCGAATTGAAGGCGGCCGAACCCAAATTGTCGTCGATCTATATCCGCCCCGAGCGCAAGGAAGACGCGGCGCGGCTGCCGGCGGCGCCGGCGGACTGAGGCTCAGCGCGGCGCCGGGACGATCTCGACCACGTCGAGCAACGATTCGAAGCGCGGCCGCGGCAACACCAGGCGCCAGCGCTGCTCGCCGATCCGCTCGACATAGCCGGCGAGATCGCGATTGACGTCCTGCCCGTAATTGAGCGGGCGGGTCTCGTCGCCGATCACCATAGTGCCGAGGAAAACCGCGCGCGATGAGCTTTCGGGAAAGAGCAGACCGACCGGGCGCTGCGGACCCGAAACCTTGTAGAGGCTCGACACCGCGCCATCGCGCGTGACGTGGCAATCGACCTCGGGATAGGTCGTGACGTTGCGCATCGCGGTGCCGTTCGCGCCGAGCTTGAACACCCGGCAGCGATACGCGCCCGGCGGCGGGGTCGCGCCGGGCAGCGCGCGGTCGGGGTCGAACAGCAGCGGATCGGCGGTCAGCGTCCCAGCATTGGCGCTGGCCGATGCCTTGGCGAGCGCGGCGATCCACGCCTGGCGCCAGCCGCGCAGCCGCTCGCGATCGTTGGGGGTGGCGACGCGGCGCCAATCGGTCGTGTCGCTCGACACGCCAATCAACGAGCGCGGTTCGATCCGGACTTCGACCGTCTTATGCGCCTCGGCACCGCATTGACCGAACAGGGCGAACGGAAGCGTACACAGCGTAGATCCCAAACCCCGGGCAAATCTCTTCAAGGCGATCCTTCTTTCGTTGCGACCGGTATACGGAAGCACAACTAACCACGGCAGCGCTAGGTTGCCAACCACGCGCCGCCGCGGCCGAAAAGCCTGATCAGGCGGCGGTCCAACCGCCATCGACCGAGAGATTGGCGCCGGTGATCGATTTCGCCTCGTCGCGGCACAGGAACAAAGCGAGCGCGGCGACCTGATCGACGGTGACGAATTCCTTGGTCGGCTGTGCCTCGAGCAGGACGTCGTTCATCACCTGCTCCTTGGTCATGCCGCGCGCCTTCATCGTGTCGGGGATCTGCGCCTCAACCAAAGGCGTCCAGACATAGCCGGGCGAGATGCAATTCACGGTGATGCCGTAGGTCGCGGTTTCGAGCGCAATCGTCTTGGTCAGGCCGGCGAGACCGTGCTTGGCCATGACATAGGCCGATTTGTTGGGGCTCGCGACGAGGCTGTGCGCCGAGGCGGTCGAGATGATGCGGCCCCACTTCTTCGCCTTCATCAGCGGGACGGCGGCCTGCATCATGTACCAGGCCGAATTGAGGTTGATCTTGATGATCGCCTCGAACTTGTCGGCGGGAAAATCCTCGATTTTGGCAACGTGCTGGATGCCGGCATTGTTGACGATGATGTCGGGGCCGCCGAGCTTGGCATGGCAGCGCGCGACCATCGCGGCGATCTCTTCGGGCTTGGTCATGTCGGCAGCGTCGTAGAGCGCCTTGGCGCCGCTCGCCGCCTCGAGCTTGGCGCGCTCGGTCTCGATCGCGGCGGCATCGCCGAAGCCGTTGATGACGACGCTCGCGCCCTCGGCGGCGAACAGCTTGGCATATTCGAGCCCGATGCCCGAGGTCGAGCCGGTGACGATGGCGGTCTTGCCCTTGAGGAACATGCGTATCTCCGTTTCGGTCAGGGTAGGATCAGGGGAGCGGCGTGCGGTGGACGGTCAGATCGAACGCGGCGCTCTTGCCGGTCTCGATATTCTCGGCGACGAGCCGGGCGTTGGCCATCGTCTCGGCGACGGCTTCCTGGCCCGCTTCCCAATGCTCGCGCATCGTGCGCGCCGAGAATTCGAAGTCGCGGCTGCCGCCCTCCCACGCATTGGCGCGGTAGATCAGGTGGACGAGGTTGACCGGATCCTCGTTCGACTGGTTGCGCAAGGCAACGACATCGGGGTCGTCGGCGAGTTCGGGCGGCAGCTTGGCGAGCACTCGGCGCGCGAGTTCGCGGTCCTTGCGGATGCGCATCACCTGGTCGGAGACCTGGCGCGTGCGGCTCGAGAAGCGAATTTCCTTTTCGCGCGCCATCACGTCCATGATCGTGCGCGGGCGCTCGGTCGCGGCGGAGAAGAGATCGACCTGGAAGGCGAGCAGCGCGCCCTGCTGGTGATCGAGCACGTGTGTCAGCGGGGTGTTCGAGACGAGCCCGCCATCCCACCACAGCCGCCCGTCGATCTCGACCGGCGGGAGGCCGGGCGGCAGGGCACCCGACGCCATGATGTGGCGCGCGTCGATCTTGGTCTCGGTCGTATCGAAATAGCTGAAATTGCCGCTCTCGACATCGACCGCGCCGACCGACAGCCGGACCGGGCCGTGGTTGAGCAGATCCCAGTCGACCAAGGAATCGAGCAGGTCCTTGAGCGGTGCGGTGTCGTAGAAGCTCATCGCGCCGGGCGTGCCCGGCACTGCGAACATCGGCGAGACGAGCCGCGGCTTGAAGAAGCCGGGCACGCCCGCCGCGAGCACGAAGCCCGCGGACCATTCGTGGAGGAACTCGCGGATCCGGTCGTCGGGGAAGATCGGGAAGCTCGGCAGTGCCGAAGTGACCTTGTCCCAGAAGATGTTGAGCCGCTCGACGCGGCGATCGGGCGGATTGCCCGCGACGATCGCGGCGTTGATCGCGCCGATCGAAATGCCCGCGACCCAGTCGATCTCGATCCCGCTCGCCGCGAGGCCCTCGATCACGCCCGCCTGATAGCTCCCGAGCGCGCCGCCGCCTTGCAGCACCAAAGCAACGCAATCGGGGAGGGGAAGCGCCTTGGCGTGACGTTTCGGACGGACTGTGCCTGCATCTGCCATGCGGCTCGACATGCGCGAGTTGCCGTAGCGGATCAACGACAGTTTGATGAAACCCGTGTCATCCGGCGGCGGATCGGAGGCAACAGCGGCTTGCAACAAGCGGGCGCGCGAAGCATTCAGCAGAAAGCGGCAACGACCCCGGGACTGATCCAATGCGCCTCGACGATTTCGACCCCAACATCAATGTCGAGGACCAACGCGGTCAGGGCGGCAGCGGCTTTGGCGGCTTTGGTGGCGGAGGCGGTGGCGGCGGCTTGCTGCTCGGCCTGCTGCCGATGGTGTTCAGCCGCTTCGGTTGCGGCGGCGTCGCGATTCTGCTCGCGGTGCTGTTCTTCTTCGGCGGCGGGCTCGGGATGCTCGGCGGTGGCGGGACCAGCCAGCGCTCGGCCCCGACCGAACAGGTCGGGCAGCCAAGCTCGGGAAAGAGTGTCACCGCAAGCTGCACCGCCGATGCGGCAAGCAAGGTGGCGTGCAACGCGTTCAGCTCGGCCGACAAGACCTGGGCGTCGATCTTCCAGCGCGAGGGCAAGACCTTCCAGCGGCCGAAGCTCGTCTTCTATGGCGGCAGCGGTCGTTCGGGCTGTGGCGCGGCGCAGAGCGCGATGGGGCCATTCTATTGCCCGCGTGATCAGGGCGTCTATCTTGACACGAGCTTCTTCGACGAACTCGGCACCCGCTTCGGCGCGAAGGGCGATTTTGCGCAGGACTATGTCGTCGCACATGAATTCGGCCATCACATCCAGAACCTGCTCGGCACGTCGGACCAGGTCGCCGCGATCCAGCAGCGTGGCAGCGAAGTCGAGGGCAACCAGGCCTCGGTCAAGCTCGAGCTGCAGGCGGATTGCTATGCCGGCGTCTGGGCCGCGCAGAACAAGGACCGGCTCGATGCCGGTGACGTCGAGGAAGGCATGACGGCAGCGCAGGCGATCGGCGACGATACGCTGCAGAAGCAGTCGCAGGGCCGCGTCGTTCCCGACAGCTTCACCCACGGCACTTCGGCGCAGCGCATGGCGTGGCTGCGCAAGGGCATGGACAGCGGCGACCCCGCGCAGTGCGACACCTTCTCGGGCGCACTGTAAGCCCAGGTCAACAAAAAGCCCCTCTCCCGGTGGGAGAGGGGCCGAGGAGCGGCGCGACGGAAGGGGGGGGCGGCTTCCGTGATCTGCGCCACCTTTCGCGCGGCTGGCCCCGCTCCCACCGGGAGCGGGGCGCCTCGCGTCAATAGGTCCGCGTGTTCTGGCCGAAACCCTGCGTCCCGGCCGCGGTCTTGTCGTCGCTCTTCTCGTTCCGGTGCGTGCCGTCTTCGTTGAAGAACGCCTGGTTGCGCTCCTTGTCACGCCAGTGCGCCTTTGCGTCCTCTGCGGTCTTCGAGATCGTCACCTTGTCGGCGACCGACTGGAGCCAGCGCGACGGGATCGAGTGATGCCGGCCACCGGCATCCGCGTCGGTCTTCGTCAAGATGATGCGGTCGCCACGCACCTTGTCGACCGTGCCGACATGCGCGCCGTCCGACCCGACGACTTCCATATGCTCGGTAACCTGGCCAAGCGAGCCGCGCTGCGTCTGGCGCTGGGTGCGCCATGAGCCGAATTCGCTGTCGAACTTGGTCCGGTTTTCCTGGCGATACTCGTGATAGTCGCGGTCGAGCGCGTCGATCTGCGAACGGCGCCAGTCGCTGTAATGGTCATCGCTGGGGTGGCCGGAGCGCTGCTCGTCGTAGCGGGCGTCGAGATCACGGCGGCGATTGGCGTCCTCGTCACCGAACCACGAGCGAACCTCGTCGCCGGCACGGTCGAAGAAACCGCGATCGTCATAGTCATAGCCCTGCGGCTGACGGCCATAGCCTTGCTGCCCGCGATCCTGGCGGCCGCGATCTTGCTGAAAGCGATCGTTGGTCGTGCCGCGGTACATGTCGGGGCGACCATAATCGCGCGCGCCGTAGCGATCGTTTTGGCCGTCGCTTTGGGGGTAGCCATCGCGGCCATAATTGCCCTGGCCCTGATAGCCATGGTCGCGGTTCGAGCGCTGCTGGCGGTCCTGCTGATCGTCGGCATTATAGCGGTCGCGCTGTCCGAACTCGTTATACGCGCCCCATGGCTGGGACTCGCGGCTACCATAGGAATCGCGGTGCGAGCCGTAGGAATCGCGGTTGCTCGAGTCTCGCCCATAACCCTGTCGCTGGTCGCGATCGTCATATCCACCCGAGTTGCTGCGGGGATAACGTTCATAAGCCATGATATCGTCCTCCTGAGACGGTGACGCCGCGCCGCACGATCTGCCCGTGTCGGCGGGGCTGTGGGTACAAGCGCAGGAGATCGCCAAGCGTTCCGGGGCTCGCGCGCAACGCGGCGGCATATCATCGCACGGCGGCTACGCTTCGTCGCAAGCCGGTTATCGTGGCGGAAAATCCGGGAGTTGCATCGCCAGAAAAGCCCCGCTAAGGCGGCATTCCGCCCACAGGATGGGCCGGGCGTGGTGCGGGGCTGTAGCTCAGATGGGAGAGCGCTGCAATCGCACTGCAGAGGCCAGCGGTTCGATTCCGCTCAGCTCCACCACGCCACGCCAAGCCAAGCCAAGCCAAGCTTTGAAGTTGAGGATACTGTTCGCCTAGTGCGGATCGATTGAAGTCTCATTGCGGTAAACGCAATGTAGTACATGCTTCCAGTTTGAATTGCGCCGCGGGGATCAGCCTTTGTGCCTAACTGGTCATTAAAATGCCAAACCGTCCTGTCTCGGCCGCGGCGTTTAGAAAATCGCTAGCGAATCGCCCGGATACGAAAGGCCGAAAGCTTAAATGCTAAATTGACAATATTCGGCTATTGCGGTCGGCTTGATGGACGCCACGAGAAGGTCGTAATGTGTTAGGGTGGCTCTGTCGCTTCGATATCCACCGTTGGCTTCGGAAGCCGGCAACAGCGCGGCCGCTAACTATCGTCGCGCGATGTGTCCGCTGTGGCAAGGTGCGAGTTACGCGGACCAAGCGGTAGCGCTCGCGAAGGTTGATCGGCAGGCCGCATCCGGCAATCGACGTTCCCGGAACAGTGGGGCCAGTTACCCCATCGCTATCGCGCGTCGCCGCCCAGTCGCGTCAGGGCAAAAAAGCCGCCTTCTCTACGGGATGCAAGAGGCCGACGACTGTGAGTACGGTGATAGCCCAAGGGTTGAGGTCCACGGGCAATGCAGCAGGAGCGAAAGACGATACCGCTTCGACTTCGAGGTTTCGTCTGAACGCAAATGTTACATCGCTCACGATCACGACGTCGGTCGCGACCGGTACACCGGAGAAGGGGCGATGAATGGTTGTACGCCACTGCGTCTCACCCCAGCCGAACAGTCCGATCTCTTCGCGCAATTCACGTAACGCCGCCGCAATGGGCTCCTCCGTCGCCCGACGCCCGCCCCCCGGCAGGCACCAACCGTCGGTATAGGTCTGCCTGACGAAGAGCAGCTCGCCGTCGGGGGTATAGGCCAGCGCCGCCGTGGCAAGCCGAGGGCGGCCTCGCCACCGCCAATACCGCTGCCGTACCCCATCGGCAGTTTGCATCGTCAATCTCAAAAGGCCAGCCAGCATTGGCTGACCCTAACGCTGCAAAAAACATGGTGCAACACACCGCACCAGGCTGAGCCTCTCGGCTGGAAAGATGACCAAACGGCCCTGCTTCATTGTACGACGAAGTGGCTAAGCCGACCGTCTTTTGTGGGTACGAGACGAGAGAGCTTCGGTGAGGATGTACGTGCGGCGGCATGGATGCCATTGGGTTCAAGTCGACGATGCCACCCAAATCTGTAGTGACCAATCTGTTTCGATCCAAACGACACTACCCCGCGTAAGATGGCAATCCGCGCGCTCCGGCAAGCGACCATATGCCCTTCTCCCTTGGTTCGCTTCCGCAATCGTAACCCCGGTATGTGGCGGCGCCAGATCCTTTGCCGGCTTTCCCACTTGCCTACTTTGTGATCCAAACTTCGATTTATATGGATCTAATAAATAAGGATAAAATGAAAAATTACGCAACTAGAAACGCAGGAACAGCGCTGTAGGCTGAAGCTTCATTCTGTAACATTAAAAATTTGTCATCTCTTATGCCTCATAATAGCTTTGCCGATATCGGGTCACTTCGATAATACTATCGCTTGATAGTGCGTGTGTCCAAAGGCTATAACGATGCTTGCTTCAGCTAGGCGTATAGCGGTCCGCGCGCCTTCGTATGCGACATATGCACGAGAGCGGCCCGGATGGGTCTTCCTCATCGTGTTCGGGCGATTGAAATGGGCGCGTTGGATCGAGCGCAAGCTGCGGACGAAGCCTACGCTGCAAACGCCGTTGCCAGCTAGCAGCGACGTCGATTCTCCGGACGCCGATATCGTCACGCGCCGCTTGCACAGCGATGGCGTCTGCGAGGGCTTCTCGCTGTCCGCGGCGACATTTGAGGAAATCCGGACGTTCGCCAATGAAAATTGCTGCTCCTCACGGGACGCAGACGGCATGAGCTTCCTGCCTCAAGACGTTGCCGGGGCCAATCACGAGCGCTCCAACGACATCCTCGCCGGCTACTATTTCTCGGCGGTCGAACGCTCCGACGCTGTCAATAGACTGTTGGTCGATCCGCGTCTTCTCGCCGTAGCGCGCAATTATCTTGGTCAGCACGCAAAGAATATTCGGGTCCGGCTATGGTGGAGTTTCCCGGCGAGGCGGTTCGACGACGGTGATCTGCGCAGAGCCGCCCAGGACCGTTTCCACTTCGATTTGAACGATTGGCGAACGCTCAAATTCTTCTTCTACCTTACAGACGTCGATGAGTTCTCCGGGCCGCATCTCTATATTCGCGGCAGCCACCGGCATCGCGGCCTGCGCCACCAATACACGCTTTTTCATGGGCAGGAGCGGGGCGACCTCGAATCCTATTATGGGCTCGACATGTTTACATCGATTACAGGGCCTGCCGGCAGCGGCTTCTCGGAGGATCCTTTTGTCTTCCACACCGGCACGGTCGCACGGTCGAGCCCGAGGCTCATTCTCGAACTCGAATTCGGCCCCTATGATCCGAGTCCCAGTTACCGCTATGGCGTGCTCGGCTGATTTGCACGATCGGGCAGATGTGACGGCCCTCAAGCAGCCGATACGCCGCCGATGGGTGTGTCCGCGCTGCAGCGCGAGCTGATCGGGGCTTTGCCGATCTGGCAGTCCGCACATTGACGCAAAAAGGGCGCAGCAGTCGGATAGGATCCAGCCAATCAAGGCGCACGAGTTGGATCCGCGTCGCGTTTTGCTAGTCGTGCGAAAACGCCTGCGCGTCGAACCTGTGCATTTGCAAGACCATGCCGACACGACCGCCATGCGCTAAGACACCGCGCACCTGACGGTCGATCGACGCAGCGAAGGCATTCCCGTCCAGGACATTGCTAGCTGCGCTCATCGGGGATCTGCGATCCGAGCGGGGACGACACGCCCGGCCTTCATCACTTCCCGGGGGCGCAGTGGCCTAGCACGCTCCGCGGGCTCGAGGTATCGATGGTTCGACCGCAGGGCGTCGGGCGACGGATGGTTCGAAGGAGTGACGTCAACGTGATCGAGATCGAGCCGCGAGCGGTCACGATGCGGTTTTGCATCCTATACGACTGTCTATATCCCTGGACAATCGGCGGTGGAGAACGCTGGTATCGCAACCTGGCGCTGGCGCTGGCGCGCGCTGGCCACGACGTCACCTATCTTACGCTCACACAGTGGGACGCGGGCAACGCGCCCGATCTGCCCCGGGGTCCGCGTGGTAGCGGTCGAACCGCGCATGCCGCTATATCGCAACGGCAAGCGCCGCATCTGGCCCCCAATCCGCTTCGGGATTGGCGTGTTCTTCCATCTACTGCGCCACGGCCGCCGCTACGACCGCGTCCATACGGCATCGTTCCCCTTTTTCTCTCTGTTGGCCGCAGCGGTGTTGCGCCCCATCGGCCGGTTCACGATCGCGGTCGACTGGCTCGGGGTCTGGAGTAGGGGCTATTGGGACGAATATCTCGGTAGGCTCGGCGCCGTGGGCTGGTGCATCCAGCGGCTGTGCGCCAAGGTGTCGCAGACTGCCTACAGCTTTAGCGCACTGCATCGTTCACGACTCAGTGAGATCGGTCTGGAAAGCTTTGCTGTCTTGCTGACCGGCCTGGACACGAGCGGTAACTACCGCAGCCAATCAGAAGCCGCGACGCCCGCGACGATCGTCTATGCGGGGCGGTTCATCCCCGAAAAGCGGCTATCGCTTCTGATCGACGCGCTGGCCGTGGCGATGGAACGGCACCCGGCCCTTCGCGCCACCTTGTTCGGGCAGGGGCCTGATCACGCCGCGATCTCCGCAAAGATCGCCCGGCTCGGCCTCAGCGAATGGATCGCGCTGCCTGGGTTCGTCGACCAGTCGGTCGTTGAGGACGGCATGGCCGGGGCAACCGCGATCGTCCAGCCGTCGGCGCGCGAGAGCTATGGCATGGGCGTGGTCGAAGCGAGCGCGCGAGGCGTTCCGGTCGTCGTCGTCGTCGGGCCAGACAACGCCGCGGTCGAACTCGTCGAGCCCGGCGATAACGGGTTCGTCGCGGCGGACGATACGCCCGCAGCGCTTGCCGAACCGATCATGGCCTGCGACCGGGGCGGGCCGGCGCTGCGCGCGGCGACGCGTGAATGGTATGCGCGCAACCAAACCCGGCTTTCGATCGAAGCCTCGACCGAAAGAGTCCTTGCCGACGCGGCGGCGGCGTTCCAATCCTAGCGCCGCCCTGTGACGAGCAGGCAGGATTGCCGACTCTGCCCCGTATCTTCGGCCATATGCATCTTGACGACATGCGCGACCGCCGACGCGATCGGGCGCGGTATCCGCACGCTGTTCTGCAGCTGCCGGACTTTGAGTTTGCGCTGTAGCTCGATCGGGCGATCCTTGCCGCCCGCCAGCTTGTGGAGCAGGCCGCCGGTCATATTCGATAGCGTCTCCCAGCGCCGCGTCTCGGGATAGTCGAGGTAGCCAGCGGTGGCGTCGACCGTCAGGCCATGGCGGGCACACAGCGTGTGCCAGCTTGGTGTCGATAGATAATGAAAATGCGCTAGCCGATTGTTCAGCTTTTCAAGGTACCGCGCGCGTGCTTCGCCCACCAAACAAACGGCAGCAAACCGATTTGCTCTGCACGCATGAACTTCGCCTCATGCCCTGCAATGATTGCTAATAGAAATCCGCCAAGGACGTTCTGTGCGCCGACCGCGCCAATCAGCGCTGCGAGCACCAGCGGCAGCGTGTTCGGCAGGGCAGCGAAACCGCTGCTGTGCCAATAGGTGCCAATTCCCAGCAAGCCGATCAGCGACACCAGGATCATTGCGGTTCCGGCGATCAGCATCGTCTCGAGGGTCAGCGCGCGTGCATGACGCGTTAGCACGCGACCCAAGGGTCGATAGCTCTGACGCACGCTCGACAGGTGAGTGGCAAGCGCGAGGATCGCCGATAGATGGCCAGTCGTGAACAAGAAGCCCGCCGCGATCGTCCAGCTTGTGCCGAACGGCGTCTCGCGTGCATCATACCCAGCAGATGCGCGAGCGCGACAAGCATCACGACGCCCGCGAGCGCGATCGCCGCTCCCCCCGGGAAGGCAGACAGCCAGGTCGGGCTTAGCATGAAGAGATAGCGCAGATGTGACCAACCGTCGCGCCACGGCCGGAGATGCGGCGGCCGGTCGCGCAGGTCGGCGAGCAGTCTGGCGGGTGCTTGGGTGATCCTCAGCCGTTTTATCGCGGCCTTGATCACCATTTCGCTGGCGAATTCCATGCCGGTACCAGTAAGCCCCAAGCGCAAGAACGCATCTTTGCGGATCGCGCGAAAACCGCAATGCGCATCGTCGATCCTTGCGCGGAACAGGAAGTTGAGAAGGCCCGTCAGTAAAGGATTGCCGATATGGCGGTTCTTCCACGGCATCGCACCGGGCGCGATCCCGCCCAGGAAGCGCGATCCCATGCACAGATCAGCGCTGTCCTGATGGAGCGAGCAGATCATCGCCACGCCGTCAGTGAAGTCGTAGCTGCCGTCCGCGTCGCCCATCAATACGTAGCCGCCAAAGGCCGCGCTCGCGCCGCCGTTGAGCGCGGCGCCGTAGCCGCGTTCGATGACTGCGACGACGCGGGCGCCGAGACCCACGGCAAGCGTCTGGCTGCCGTCGGTCGACCCGTTGTCGGCGATAACGATCTCACCCAGCAGGCCGAGTTCGTTTTCAATCGCCGCGAGAGCGACTCGCGCATTGGCGATGCAATGCGCAAGGCAGTCTACCTCGTTGAGACACGGCATCACGATCGTCACGTCGATCGCAAGATTTGCCATGATTGCCGCTTCGAAATCCGCGGTTCGTTCGCTGCGCATTCGCGTTATCCCGGCTGAAGACGGACCCGCTCTAGGCAACGGACGCTAAGGGATGGTTAACGATATTTCAGAAGTCGGCGCCGCATCGCGGTTAGAGACATACCCGCGCCCGGGCGCCGCCTAGCGCGGTGCGAGCGCACCAGCCCGCTCGTGCTGCTGAATCGGCTGCCAGTCTGGTCGGCGGCGCGAAGGGCTGGCCTATCTAAGATTGCGGCGTCGAAGTAAGCTCGTACGTCCTCTTCCGCCTCACTAATCACACGCTCATCGCAGACCGATGTAATTGTATTTGCCGTTTCAAGGGCTTCCCGCCATAAGCGCCGATCGAACGCCAGGTTAAGAGACCGCGTCGACAGGGGAAGATCGGATGTCGGCGCGTCGCGAAACGTTTGAATTGCTGGATGGGCTGCGCGGGATCGCAGCGATCGCAGTCGTGATCATGCATACGAGCGATCAGTACGGTTTGGTATACGCTATTCCGCATGCGTATATGGCGGTGCCGTTCTTCTTTATGCTGAGCGGGATCGTGATCGCGCACGCTTACGAAAACCGCATTATGCGCACCAGTTCGCCGTTTGCGTTTCTGGCTATTCGGATCGAGCGGCTTTATCCGCTGCTGCTCCTTGGCTTGGCAGTATCGCTCGGTATTCGGATTGGCTTTGGCGATGGGGCTATCAACCACGAGATATGGTTGATGCTGCTTGCGGCGATTTGCCTTATTCCGTGGCCCGGCAGTTCGGTGTTCCCCCTGCTTGCCCCTCAATGGTCGCTTGCAATCGAGATATGGGGGAATCTCGTACACCGTTTGATCCTCGGCCGTTTGAGCGATCGCAACCTGATGCTGCTGGTCGGGTTGGGCGGGTTGGCGATGGCGGCATGCGGCGTGTACTTCGGTGGGCTCAACATCGGCTGGTCGTTTGAAACGCTGGTTGGCGGCGTAGCGATCTTCGCCTTTTGCTACCCCTGTGGCATCCTGTTGTACCGGATGCGCGTTCAGTTTCGACTACCACAGATTACAGCGCCGCTTTGGCTCGTCGTTCTGGCGTTGCTTGCCACGATTTGTATCCCGACGCCGCTTCTCACGACCGTCAACGGGCTGCGCGATTTAGCCTGCGCTATTCTGGTCTTTCCGCTGTTGCTGACCGCTGCGATGAACGAGCGGCCGAGCGGGTTCGTGCAACGGATATCGCGGTGGCTCGGTTTGTTGTCCTATCCGCTTTACATCGTTCATTACCCGATTGTGATCAAGGCGGCGAGCCTACTGAACCGGACCGGCCCGTCGCGAATTGTCGAGTATATTTCGGTTCCGATCATCGTCGCGCTAGCGATCGTGATCGCCTGCCTGTGCCTCGCTATCGATATGGCGTTGCGGCGTCGCCTAAAGGCGATCCGCGGCAATCGGGCGATCGCTCAACCTGCCGCCGCACCGTAACATCGTCAGGCGCTCAGCGTGGTGGGTTCTGAACGGGTATGGCGGCCGAGTTCGCCTTTCGTGTAGCCTCGGCGTCGGCGATGATAGCCTGCCGCAGCGCTTCCCCTTCGAGGTGGACTGCCGGTGCTCCATCACGTGGCACGTCGGTGTAATCGACCATCTGCGAGTTCGTTTCATGCGCCAAGGTTTCACGCGCTAAGCGCTCCCGATTTTCGCGATACAACGCGATTGCTGCCCAATTCGGCCGTTTGGGTGAGGAGCGCGGTGCTGTCATTGCAGGCACAGCGGACGTAACGACGGCTGGCGCGGTCGGCACCGCAAGGCTTTGTGCGACGATCGAGCGCGCAGAGGCAGGCATCGCAAGCGACCGATGTCGCAATATGCCATCGCCCATCTGCTGCGAAACGACGAGTGCGGTGGCGCCACCAACGCCGAAGGCCAAAGCGATCAGGGTCGAGACTAGACCCTTGCGATTAAATAGACTTGAGCGTTTTGTAGCGGGCCGGGGCCGGGGCTGTGATGAAGGCGGGGGCGCCGTGTAAGATCCCAGAACACGCTCGATCAATAGGTCCCGGGCAAGGCGTTGCTCGTCGGCCTCTTGTGATCCTGGTGGCAACGCAACCTCCTAATACTGAATCCGCATACGCGTTCTTCGTATTGGGAAGACCGAATGCGTATGATGATCGTCGGGCAATAGGCCTGCATACTGCAACGATACCATGATTAAGCATCGTCGTCGCGCGTATTGCGTCGAGGGAGATAGTTGTCTGTTCGCAACCGGTAGGCGAATATCGGGTAAGGCCGGCTGATGCGCCGCCCGTCTTTCCAACCTTAAATGTTCGCAATAGCGCTGGTGAGGCCAGACGTTAGCGGCTACGGAGCCGCGCATGTCGACAGGATTTGCGTTGCGAAATGCCCTTATCTTTTCCGCAGCCGGTGCGACCGTCCGGTTTCTGTTGCGAGACGTGGAGACACGCTGGCAAATCGTCGCCTTCTGGTCTGCGATTGTCGTCTACGAACTGTTGATCCGGCCTGCCGTCGGGAAGCCCGTTTCGATCCGATCGACGATGGCGAGCCTCGTCGCCGTAACCATCGCGATCGTCGCCATGAAAGTTGCGCTTGAGGGCAAGATAACCCATTGAGTAACGGCTCGACGGTGGGGCGGCCAGACGCGTCTGCGGCGATCAAATGATTGCTTAAGCGTTGTGCGTCGCCTATCGCAAACCGATGAGCACAATACGTATGCGCTTCGTCGCAAAGACGCTTTTGGCGGCCGTGGCGCTATCGATGGGCGGCGCCGCATTGGCCGACGGATGTCGGGACGGGCAGGGCCGTCTCGTTTATTGCGACGATGCTGGGCGAGATACCCAAAACTGCATCGACAAGCGCGGGTTTACGGTAAGCTGTGGCTTGCCGGGCGCGCGATACAGGAATTCGCGTGCGGTTCGAGACAATCGCATCGTCGTCGCGAATAGGATGGCCGCCGATGTCACCGTTCGCAGCCTGATCCGAGGTACGCCGGCCGAAATCCCCGAACAGGATTTGGTCTCCGCCGGTAAGCGTCGCGCGGCAGCCGCCAAGCGGGGCAGGGCCCGGGCGAATGCAACGCAGCGCGGTGCGAGATCCGGCGAGCCTGCGGGCAATTAGCCCGACGGGCAACGCATACGACGTGCGGCCCAATTCCCTGTGCTTATCGCTTGATGATGCGGCGTCCGAAATCTCTCACCGTGAGATATCCCCGCTTCGCCATGAGATAGGATGCATAAGCGGCTTGGCCGACCGGGCCTTGGTCGATCAGCGGCATTTTTTGCAAAGAATAATGCGGCGGCAGATACTGTTGGTAAGTCACCCCGCCCAACGCGTTATAGACCAATGACAGATGTGTTTCGTCGGCGACCAAGCGGTGCGGATAGTGCGCTAGCAGCGGTTCGATCGCCAGCGTGTATGGAACCGGCCCGGTCACGTTGAGCACTGCCACCTTTCCTGCTCCGTCTCGCCAGGGATTGTAATGCTCGATGCTTTCAAGCACGCGTTCGGCTACCGCGCGAAGGAAAGGGTGCCCCTTTACCGCGATAACATGCCATTGCTGAAACTCGCCGGTTTCGCGATGAGCGAGTTTGGGATGGATGCCATAGCCGGAGAATTCTGCACCTGCAGACTGATCCCAACTGCTCAGGATATATTCGTCATCCGTGTGCAGCACTTCATCGAGCGGTTTGCTAAAAGTGCTCTTGATGTCGATGTACACGCCGCCGACCTTGTAAATCAGGAGATAGCGCCAGAAATCGATCCGAGCGGCGCCATAGCGCTCATCGATCCGCAGGAATGCCTTCAGCATTTTCGGGCCGTATTCGCGTCGGATGAATTCGCGGATATCGTCATGGTCGTAGAGGCGATGCTCCCAAGTCGGATTGTTGGCGCACAGCTCATCGATCAGGGCGCGCATCGGGGCCGGGAGGTTTTTCGTGGGAAACGCCTGGTGGATGATCCGCGGGATTGTCTCGCCTTTCGGCACGATTGGGATATCGGACATCGGCGAGGAAGGCATCGTGAGCTCCTGAAATAATGGTCGTTCGCCGCGATTGGCTGGGGATAGAGCAGGTCGGTATCAGGACAAGGGCGCCCGACCACTAGGATCGACGCATTTCCCCCGCTTCGTGAACAGGCTAAGCGTAGAGGGGGCAGCGACTCAGCGCGCATCGCTTCGGCTTGCGCTGACGACGCTCAGTCGCTGTGCTGACGCACCGGTAAGGGGCGTCTTTACGCCATGTACGCTCCGACTGACCGTCTCGGCATTCGCATAGACCCGCAAATAGTCGATCTTGAACGCCCCGATACCCGTGCTTGAATCGACCTTGCCCGCCCAGGGGTTGCCGATCGCCAAGTTGATATTGACGTAGAATTCCTGGCGGAAAGTGGCCGGTGCGGGTTGCTGCGCCACTTCCATTTCATCGACGTACCAAGTCAGCTTTTCCTTGGTCCAATTCAGGCCATAGGTGTGCATCCGTTCAGTATGATCGAAATACGCGGCGGAACCCTTCCGGACGCCGCCGATGTCGTGCATCGTCATGTAAACCATGCCTGGATCGCGGCCGAGTGACTCCATGACGTCGATCTCGGGTGGCCATCCGCCCGTAGCGGGCATCAGCCAGAATTCGGGTAGGAATCCCTGGCCTTTCGGCAATGCGGCTCGAATTTCGAAATAGCCATATTGTTGTGAGAAACCGGTCTTGCTGCTCAGCAGGCCCGAACTGTAAGCGGCGCGCCCAAGCGCCGCGGCGTTGGCCTTTTCGATCGGGGCTGCAATGATGGAAAGGACGCCGTCGGGGCTGACCGCAAACGGATTGATGCCGAGCGGGTTGGTCGCACTCCCGGCATAACCGGCGTCGACATAAACTTGCTGTTCGTCGACATGACCATGGTCGGTCATGCCGCCTTCCGCCAGATTGGGGATCCAGATGCCGCCCTGGGCCCTCAAGCGAAGCGTCGAAAATTCGTCGGTGAACGACAATCTGAGCTTCGACATGTCGATCGGTAGCTGAAAGTCCCCGGCTGTAAGCGTTTTTGCAGAAACGCCGCGCAAGATGAGCTTCTCGGTCTTGTCGAGCCTGATTACGGTGTCCGCGCCGACCTGTCGCATCGTGGCGCGGACCTTGTCGAAGCTGTCGATCGTGTAGCCACCAAGCCGGACTTTGTCGGTGCCCTGCGTAAAGTCGATGATCGCATCGCTTCCATTGCCCGCGCGAATTTGGAAGATGTCGGGGCCCCGACCACCGACAAGGACGTCATTGCCGCCACCGCCGTCGAGCGTTGCGCCGGTATCGCCGGCGGTGATGATGTTATCGAGGGCGTTGCCCCCCGCATAGTTCGACCGGTCGCCTTTCAGCGTCAGATTTTCTACGTTGTCGGCGAGCACGGTTGCGCCATTGCCATAGCTTTCGACTGTGTCGACGCCTTCGCCGGGACTCTCGACGACGAGGTTGCCGGTATCCCACAAGGTGTAGGTATCGTCTCCTTGGCCACCAATCAGCACGTCACCGCCGACGCCGTGAAACTGGTCCTTCAGCGACGTGCCGTGCTGGGTTTCCTTCGCTGGACTGTTGACGATCCAACTGTCGACCGATTTGGAATAAGGGAGCTCGACCCCGACCGCGTTGAACCGCGACGTTACCGGGCCGCTTCGCTCTGCGCGATACAACACTACCGCCGCGGTCAGCGCTGCTCCCGCGAGCAGTGCGAGCGCGACCCGGGCCCAGGTCTGATAATCGTTGCCGAACCTTATCATTCGGCTACGGCCGGACGACCGAGCAGGCTTGAGTATGACCTGTGGCATCGCACGGCCGGGTGTCGCCCGCAGCCTGCTCGGGCAAGACGAGCACTGTGGCCGGCGGCGGTCATCCTATCGCTCGTTTCTGATCAGGCCGCCTTGCGTTCGACAGACTTAGCCCATTCGAGTTCCGGCATCGCCGGACAGGCGAACGCGTGACGGGGCGCGATGTCGGTCAGCGCCAACAGCGTCGGAGCAACTTCGCGCAGGGATACGCGGCGATCGATCTTGGCATGGACGTGTTCGGGCGTGCGGATCCACAACATGCCATCTGGATGATGCATCCCGCTGCGCACAGCCTCGACCGGGTAGAACATTGCGTTGAATGCCGGCGACTCATTCGACGCGGTCGATAAGATCGTCGCGCCAGCGACGGGATGCGCGACGAGATCGCAACCGGCAAAGACCCGATCACCCTCGTTCCGCGCCATCATGACCTGCGTACCGTCGCGCAGCTTGACGCCACGAAGCCGCTCGGCCGCCTCACCTGCTGCCGCTTCGGAATCGAAGATCAGATGGAATTGCTCCGCCATAACCGGCGCATAGGTGTAACCTTCGGGCACGCCCGCAAAGGCAAAGAACGCGGCGGCGTCGTGCATCTTGAAGATCTGCTTGCCGCCGATGTCCTCGTGATCGAGCATCGGTTGCTGGCTGAGCGCGGTGCACAGGACGATCGAGGTTTGCGGCCCTGCAAGCGCCAAGGCTTCGCCAATGATCTCGTCCATCTTCTCATACCCGTACGGGATGGCGTCGGCATATTTTTGCTGCGTCTCGGAATCGGACGTGACTGCGAAGGCATCCGGATCAAGGTTGCGCCAGAAATAGTGCTGGAAATGGGCGGTGCTGTTGAGGAAGAACGTCGAGAGCACCGGACGCTCGCTCCGGTAAAATTTTCGGAAGATGTCCCATTGCAGACGATCCAGGATCGTCGCACGCCGCCACTGGATCGGCTGACTCAACTCGCCGACCAATTGGCGCATCGCCTGGAATATCGTCCGGGTTGACAGGCCGTTCGTCGCCATGAAGCGGGCGAAACGGATCATCGTCGCCTTGCTGACGTTCGGGCGGCTGGTAGTGTATTCCTGCACATAGGTTCGCACCAAGTCGAGATAGGGCTCAAAGAGCCCAGCCGGCTGCGACTTGACGTCGGTGGCCCACGGGTCCGGAAGCACCAACCCGTTGAACCGATCACCTTGTACCGCCGCGTTCATACTGCCGCAGATCCACGCCTTTTCACCCGCGTCGGATACCATGTCCCAGATACGCGGTTCAGAAAGTTTCGGACCATCACCCAGGTCGAAGACCTTGTGTTCTGCGTACGACAGGCCGGTATGGACCGTAACCCACTGAATCCAGGGCTCTAGCGCCGGTGGCGCCTCCTCGGCGTCGGTTACGGCAACGAGCGACTCCTGCCTCAGCCTCGCGAAATTGGGCAGCTTGCCCATCTTGATGAATCTATCGACAAGCGACGGCGTCAGCTCGTTGAATTCCAAGACAATGACATCTTTTGTCATTCAATCTTCCCAAAGATTTTGATGCGCGCCGGTGTCGACAGCACCATGTGAATACCATGAGTTTATTACCGAAGTAACCCGTTCATTCGTCCCGCTTTGGGCTAAGCCAAGAAATGAGGGGGCCGTAACACGTTTCCGCCGAGAAGGCGGACCGTGCGACCGTGAGGGCTTGCTCGGCTCGACGGGCACGTTCTGCCGGATCGCGCAAGAGCGCGACGATGGCGTCGGCAAAGCCAGCATCATCGTCGACCCGTATCACCGCGGGTCCGGCCTGGCGCTCGACGCCTTGTAGAGTAACCGATGTGGCGACGATCGCCTTGCCTTGCGCCAGCGCGTCGATCAGCTTGATCTTTAGGCCCGAACCGACCGTGAGGGGCGAGATAACGACCCCTGCGTCGCGGTAGAGCGGTGCGAGATCAGGCACCATGCCGCAGAATTCGATGCCTTGGCCGCGCCAGTCCCCCTGCGTCTCTGGGAACGCCGCGGATACCGAGCCCGCGATGACCAATCGCACGTTAGGAATCGCCGCGCGAACGCGATTCCACACGCCCGACAGGAGCCACTCGATCGCTATTACGTTGGGCGATGTGTTGCTACCGACGAATAAGACGTCGCGGTCGTTTCCAGGCTGGGCGGCCGGAACCGGATACGCGGCCATCGGCGCTGTGAAGACCTGGACGCCGGAAACGTGGCGGCGCACCCATTCGGCCTCCTGCTCTTGAATTGCGATGATGGCTGCTGCCTGACGCATCAATGCGACTTCCTGATCGGCATCCAGCATCGCGACCGAATCACGCGAAGCGTCGTCGCCGAAGCTTCCGGCACGTTCGGCATACAGATCGTGCATGACGATCGCGTTCGGAGCATCCGGGCGTAGTAATAACGGGATCGCCTCGGCTTGAAAGACATAGTCGGCAAGGATGGCATCGGCGTATCTGCGGCCGTGGCGTGCGACGAACAACCGGTCGGCGTCGGTCCAGGGCACTGTGATCGTGTGGGGATATGGCGTGTCGGCCAGGTCCAGGCGAACCCCCAGCCGTTTCACGAGACGCGCTGCAATACCGCGCAACGCGTCGCTCCATACGCGCAAGTCGCGCGACACGATCACCGAACCATATTTCCATACGCCGCGCACCTCGTGCGTCTCGAACACGGCAAGATCGGGGCTCAGCCGCAGCACCGGCCGTCGTCCAGTCACCGATGGTGCGGGCTGCAACAGATGCGGCGTCAGCCCAGCAGCGCGCACCGCTGCAGCGATATCGAGAAGATAGGTCGAACTGCCGTTGGTCCGCCCGACGATCCGCTGACGACTTACGAAGAGCACGTGTCGGCCATCGGTCCGATCAGGCACCGCATGATCTCGCTTGCGTCGGCGCAGGCGTGCCGCGAGCGGCAGCCGCAGCAGACGGGCCGCAGACGGGCGTTTGGCCAGCGCGCCAAGTGCGGCGGGAACGCGGCGTGCCTTCGCAGCGTCAAGGAAGTGTTGGAAAGCCAGCGCGTCGCGCGTCGCGGCGACTCGGTGCGAGATTGCATTTGCCGTCGCGCGATCGGCATTGGGGAACAACCCTGCGATCCGATTCGAAGCGACGACCATTGCGTTCAGGTCGGCGATCGATGTCCGGTGCGAAATCGACCGCGAATGTTTGCGATAGAAATAGGTCAGCGACGGAACGATCCAATAGCGCAGACCCGCCGCCAGCGCTCTGATCACGATATCGTCATCCTCGGCGATCCGCAGGCGTTCGTCGTAGCTTATGCCCGCCGCGGCCAACGCTGCGCGGCGAAAGACGGGCTTTAGGAAACCGAGATTGGGCTTGCGCCCATACATGACGGTCTGCGCGAAATATCGCTCGGGCGTCAGGGCGAAGGGGCCGTCGCTTTCGGGCCGTTCGAGGAAACGCCCGATCGCGCCGCCGACTTGATCGTCGAATACGAGCAGATCGTCCGCAACGATATCCGCTCCACGATGCTCGGCCGCCGCGATCAGCTTTTCAAGCCGCGACGGGTGCATCAGATCGTCGCTATCAAGGACGGCGATCCAGTCGCCGCGTGCAACCGCGATCGCGCGGTTTCGCGCGCCGGCGGGCCCGGTGTTACGCTCGGCGGTGAGGAAGCGGATGCGCGGATCCGCCGCGGCGAGCTCTTGCGCTATTGCCGGGCTCGCGTCGCTCGACAAGTCGTCGGCGATCAGGATCTCGAGGTCAGATACCGTTTGTCGCGCAGCGGACTGAACCGCCGCAGCAAGATCACGCGCGCCATTGTAATTGGCGATGACGACGGACACACGCGGCGCCGCATGGGGCTGTCGCATCACGCGGCCGTCGCGCGTCGGCGAAACCGCAAACCTGCCGCACGCCGGACCAGCATGACGAGCTGACCGATCGTCTCGCGACCGCCCGGCATCAATGCGATGACCAGCCACGAGATGGCATAGCCGATAATGCCCCCCAGGATCAGTGCCGGGATCGCGTCGAGTGCGGTTAGGTGACGGAAGAGCATCAACGCGCCCGCCGCGACGCAGGCGGCGACGGCATGCGAACTCGCCAGGCTCGCGAGATCCCAGGTCGACACGGGCCCCGATCGACCGACATACCAGATCATCAGCGGTAGCCCGACAAACAGATCAACCAGTGCGAACGATGCCGCAACCCCAGTCACCCCGAATTGCAGCCCGGCAATAAAGGCCGCGACGCAGACGATGGTGTGCAACGTCGTCACGGTCGAAAGGTCGCGTGTGCGCTGCTGGCTGACGAGCAGCCACGGTAACGTCTGCGTGAGCGGCATGTAGATCCCAGCCAGTCCCAGCCAGCGGAAGATCGGCACGACGTTGACCCACTGCTTCCCCATCGCCAGCGGGATCAGTTGGTCGGCCATGACCACTAGCACCACCATCCCCGGAATCGCGACCAGCATGATTTGGTTGGCAGCGCGGCGATATGCCGAACGATAGCGCGGCGCGTCATCGGCGAGTTGCGATAGAATCGGCACCACCGTCCGCGACAGCGGGCTGACGATCTGCATAAGCGGGAACAGCAGCAGCTTGTATGCCCGGTCGTAGAAGCCGAGCTGTTGGGCGCCAAGATATCGGCCGATCAGGATATTGTCGGCATTGCGCGCGATGAAGTTTGCGATGTTGGCGCCGGCAATGCCACCCCCGAAGGCGAGGAGGTGGCGCACCTCCGAAAGTCGAGCCGGGCGTACCGGCCGCCACCCAGTTGCGACCCAACCGCACACCAGCCCGATCGCCATATTACCGATCACAGAAGCAACGAGCGCCCACGGGCTGGGATAAATCACTGCGATCGCGATTGAAGCCGCAAGACCGCCGACCGCTCCCCCGATCTCCGCAACCATCATCGCGCCAAAGCGTAAATCGCGGGCGAGAATCGCGAACTGCAAGGTTGCAAGCCCGGAAAGAACGATCGTCCCCGCCAGCGCGATCGCCAGCGGCACTACTGCCGGCGCATTGTAGAAATCGCTGATCAGCGGCGACGCCACGGCCAACGCTAGGGCGAGCACGACCGACAAGCCAACGTTAATCAGGAAAAGCGTGGTTTCGTGTGCCCGGGTCACGTTGCGAACGGTGATCACCGCGTTAGAAAGGCCGAAATCCTGGATCATCATCACGAACCAGACGAGCGGCATCAACATCGCAAACAAGCCGAAATCGGTTGGTGCTAGCAATCTTGACAAGATAACGGTCGATGCCAGTTGGCACAGGAATTTCACGCCCTGAGCGGATCCGAGCATCAACGCGCCACCCATGGCGCGGTGTGAAAAGCCCTCTGGGCTGGTCGGTGAATCTTCGGGGTTTGCCGGAACTTCGGTATCGGCAGCGGCATCGGTCGGCATCGTTACTCCTCGACGTTTACGCCACGGCCTGCATTTCTACTGATTCAGCGGGTAGCATCATTCGCGCGATCTCTGACGATTTTTTCTGCGCCGCAATAGATTAGTTATTGTTCTGCACTAAGGACGGATGTCCCATGCCGGTACCTGACCCCTCCCAATGCCCTTTCGCGCCGGCTCAGGTCGCTTGCGTTGCAATGCAGCTTGCCCTGCATTACCGCTGCAAGGCAGCATCGGTCGAGCAGGCCGCAGATGCATTGCCCTCAAGAATGCGAGGCTCACCCGTGATCCGCGGTTATCGATCGAAAGTCCGGCGAGCAAAGCTCAGGCAATGATAGCAGGCAAACAGGTGAGGTGCGCTGTTGTCGTCGGGAACGGCGACTTTAGTGCGTATTTGGCAGGGACGGCGGGTCGCGACGAGCCCCGCATCGAGTTTATCGAGATCGCACGGGCGACCGGTGGCGATTGCCTGTCTTACACGTCGGGTGCGGCTAAGCACGGAGGCTGGTTTTGTCGCCTTTTTGCAAAGCGGCCGAATCTTGGATCTGCGGTACATGCCGCCTGCGTCGCGCACCGGTACGATGCTATCTATGTGACGGGGGAAGATGTCGGCATGCCGCTTGCGCTGCTGCTTCGCTTGCGCGGCTGGCGCGGTCGGCTTGTTTGCCTCGCACATTATATAACCCCGCGTCGCGCACGGATATTCAAGCGGATCGGTGCCGGTGCCTTCCATCGGGTCATCACTGTGTCGCAGGCGCAAGCTGCCAGCCTGGTCACTCTGGCCGGATTTCCAGCCACGCGCGTTCGCGCGTTGCACAATTGGGTCGACGATCGCTTTTTCGATCCGGCGCTTGTCGACAAGATCCCGGATGTCGGTTTTGTCGCGTGCGGCGCCGAGAATCGTGACTATGCCGGGCTTCGCCGCGCGTTTGCGGAGACGCCGCAGCATGTCATGCGCATATTCGGCCATGGTTTCTTCGGGACCGGCGTTGCCGGGGCGGAGCGTCACAAGGACGGTCCGAGCAATGTCGTCGCCATGCCGCGGGTGAGCTTTGCCGAATTGCGCAATTATTACGGCAGTGCTGAAGCGGTGGTCGTTCCGCTGAACGGCGTGACCTATGCGGCCGGGGTGACGGGTGCGGTCGAAGCGATGGCGTGCGGTCGTCCGGTGATCGCAACCGAGACGACCGGAATCGCGGAGTATCTTGGCCAGATCGATCCCCGGCTGCGCGTGCCCCCCGGCGATGCGCATCGCATGGCGGAGGCCGTGCAACTCCTGGCCGACACCGACCTGGAAACCCGCGCCGCATGGGGCCAGCGCAATCGTGACTGGGTGGTGCAGCATTGTAGCCTCGATCGATACGTTGCGATCATCCGCGGCGAGATGATCGATCGCGACGACGTGGATTGATCTTGATGGGTTCGACAAACTTTATGATACAAGCGTCAGACGATTTCCCCTCGGTCAGATTACCCCAGTCGTCAGCAGGCCCTGCGCTTTCTCCGGCGTGGCAGTCGTTTTTGTTGATATGGTCGTGCGAAGGGGCGCTGCTGTTTGCGTCAGTCGGCAGTCGCCTATGTATCGTCGCCTTCATCCTGATAGCGACATTGTGGATCATCGCGAAACCTGATGCGAGCATAGCGGCCCTGCGCCGAAACGCCATCCTGTTTGCCCTGCCGCTCTTTTATTTCGTCTCTTCGACCTGGTCAATCTTCCCCTTCAAGACCTTGTATTCCGACGCGGCTTTGGTTGCCACGTTCGTTCTAGCGATCGCCATCGCCGCCGCGCCGGATCGCCGCTCGGCGGCCACCGGCGTCTGGGCGGCCTATGCCACCTTTACGCTCTTCTCGCTGATATTCGGGGGGCGCGTTTATTGGGAAGCCGAGGGGCTGACCGCCTTTGCGGGATTAGGCGGCGGCAAGAACGTGTTCGGCCACACCTCGGCGTTGACGGCGATCACATCGCTCTGCCTGCTTAGCTGGGTCTGGGATGGGAAGCGCCCGCTTGCGATGCGCACGATGGCCCTCGCAGTCTTTTTCGGGATCTTTCTGATAAGCGCCTACGCGGTCGTAATCGCCCGTGCCAGCGGTTCCATTATCGCACTCGGACTCGCAACGCTTACGTTTTTCGTCGCATTGCTCTCCGGTCGCGCGTCGGGAAGCATCCGCTTTCTTATTCTTTTTGCGGCCGTCAGCATTGTCTTGCTGTACGTATTGTTTGGCGAAGCGATCAAAGAAAGCGTTACCGGGCTTATTCTCCAGACGTTCCACAAAACGCCGGCGCTGAGTGGGCGGCTCTATTTTTGGGCGACCGCGGACAAGATCATCGCCGACCATCCGCTCCTCGGTATCGGCTACGACGCCTTCTGGACTCACGGTAATCCAGCCGCCGAAGGGCTTTGGCAGCTTTATAACATTCCAGGCCGGTCGGGCATCAATTTCCACAACACCGGTCGAGAGATCCTCGTCGCCGGCGGAATCGTTGGAATGGTCGTGGTCGTCACGACGATCGGTACGCTGATCGTGAAGCAATTGATACGGACCGTGCTGCACGGCAACCCGGTCGACGCGTTAGGCGTGGCGATTACCGCTTACTATGTTTCACGGATTTTCACCGAGAGCGTTGATCTCGGGCTCTGGCAGCCCGACACGATCATCATGCTCTTCTTTCTGAGCGCGCCCGCTCGTATGTCGCGCGGTGCTATGTCAACAGAAATCAAGGACAATCTGATCGTCCCGAAGGTCCGAGCGGGTCAGCGCTCCTATCCGAATTCACCGCGACGACTCTAGAGGCGTGGTTCGACGGAATATCGACAGCGGATCGCCAAGCTGGAACGGGCGTTCGACCAGCCCATAGAATATCAAACCTGCAAGCACGATAATCGGCGTCTCGAGCAGCAGGAGGAGACAATAGAGTCCGCCGACGGAATGTGCGCCGATGACCTTGACCAGCACGGTTGTCATGATTTGGACGATCTGGAGGTGTACGAGATAGAAGGAGTAGCAGGCGCTGCCGAGGAACGCGATGGGGCGGATCGAGAACAGTCTGCGGAAGAACTGGCCCCTGATTGCTGCAAAGAAGACGAGCAGGACGGCCAGCATCCTGGCAACTTCGACCGCCGCGACGACATTCCAGCTCGAAATGAAGTGAGTGAGCGTTCCGAGCGCGCCCAGCAGCGTCAAGCCGAGCAGCCCTAGGACATCGATCACATCGAAGGCGGCGGGACGGTCGGTGACGGCGTCCGGATAGAGATCCGCCAGCCATAGCCCGATCCAGAAGAAACCCAGGAATTTCGGAAAAGCAAAATAATAGCGTCCGACTTCGCCGAAGACATATTGGCCGGCGACCATCCAGCAAGCGAAGAGGATCGTGGTTATCACGCCGGCGATGATCTCTCGGCCGCGGGGCCGAAATCGGAAATATGAGAAGAACAAGAAGGGCGCGATCAGATAAAACTGCACCTCTATCTCAAGCGACCAGCCTGGGGGGAAGCCACGCGGCAACTCGCCGAACACGATGCCGTGGACGTACAGCACGCTGGCAACGAGATGGGGAAAGAAATCGCCGCCGCTGGCCTTTGAAAGGCTCGGTGCAATGAGAATGGCGATATTGCCGAGGACCAGGACGACCAGATAGGGAGGGGCGATCCGCACCAACCTTCGGTGAAAATACGCTCCATAAGCGAGCCGCTCTTTGCGGAGCCAGCGCCGCTTGAACTGTGCGGCGAGAATATAGCCGCTGATAGCAAAGAAAAGCAGCACGCCGGTCTGGGCCGCTGGCAGGAGACGGGCAAGCAGATCTTCCGATGCAGTAAGAGCGCGCGCGCGGCCGACTTCATGGACGACATGCTCCATCAGGTGGCCGACAATCACGAAGGCGATTGCGAGGAACCGCACCCCGTCGACTTCGGGGCGATACGAGCCGTGGATCACGACGCGATGCAGCGCTCGGAACCAAGCCGTTATTTTTGATTCCGGCCGGGTTGATGCGATCGACATAATTGATCCTATGATCGTTTGCTCGGGCTTGATGCAGTATCTTCGGCAATGGTGGCGGATGCCCTATCCGATAGTTTTGCGGATAGACACGCGCCCTAAGAAAACGGCGGGTTTAGGGATGCTCCATGGCCGGCCAGGCGGTCGGCGAGGCGCCGGGGGGGCGGCCGAACAGGCGCTGATGCAGATATCCGAACGCCCATGCGCTATGCATGATCATCGCCGCAATTCCCCCCCATACGACGCAACCGCTGCGCGCGCGGATGCCAAGATACAGACCAAACGCGATCGACGCCCCAGCCCAGCCGACAAAGGGCAGGGCAAAGCCTACCCAGACTGGGATCAGCAGCAACAGGAGGATGGCCGGCACGACGACCAGCGGCGCGAGCTGACGTGGCTTGATCGGCATCTTATGGCGCTGCTGATTTCGCGCGCGTCCCTGGCCGTATTTTCGATACTGCCGGAACAACGAAGCCGGATCGCCACGCGGATAATAGATGATCGACAGCGATGGTTCGAGCCAGATCTTGCCGCCGTTCAAGCCGATCCGATGATCGAGTTCGGCGTCCTCATTGTGTGTAAAGCTTTCGCAATATCCCCCGGCTTCCCGAAATGCATCGATCCGCATCAAGGCGTGATGGCCATGATCGACAAAGCGCCCTTCGCCGCCGTGACGATGCGCCGACCCGCCGGTTCCCAGCACCGAATTCTGCGCGGCCGCGACGGCGCGTTGAAAGCATCCGATCCCGCGCGTTTCCATCGAGACAACGACTGAGGATACGCCAAGCGCAGTAGCGCGCGATACCAATGTCGAGACATAAGCCTGCGGATAGTCGGCATGCGCATCTATGCGCGCGAGCCATTGCCGCTCGGCGCCGTATCGTTTGACTGCCAAGTTGATGCCGGGGCCCTGCGCCCGGGCGGGATTTTCAAGCAGGATGACGTTGGGGTGTTCGACTGCAACCGCAGCCACGATCGCGCGGCTTCGATCGGTGCTGCCGCCGTCGGCGACGACGATTGTTGCGGAGCCGACGTCGTCAAGCAACTGGCCGAGCAACCGAGGAAGATGAGCTTCTTCGTTGAGGCAGGGGATGACGACCAGCACGTCGCTCAGATCGGGCTTCATGCGCCGTTCTCCATGCCGGTCGTGCCGAGAAGGGTCGAGACGATCCGCAACGATTCGCCTTGGACGAAGCGCGTCTTTTCGGCCGGCAACGCCGCGACCGCTTCGCGCATAGAGGCGTACGCGGTCGGTTCCAGCCCCATCAGGAACGGCATAACTTCTGCTTCCAAGTCATTGAAGGTGCGCCCGACACGTGTCCGGTCGAGCCAGCGTCCGACCTCGACAGCGCAGAGCGCGAGGGGGGGAACGCCCGCCGCCAGGCTTTCATACAGTCGGTTCGGTAGCAGCCATTTCGAGTTCAGTCCTTCTTCGTAAAAGTCCACGGCCCAGGCAAAATCGACCGACGCGTATAACGAAGGCAATTGCTCGAGTCGGTAGGGGCCGGTGAAGCGCAACCCCGGCGACGCCGCAACGATCGCGTCGAAATCGGGGATCTCGGTCAGGTTCGGACGACCGGCGATCAGCACTTCCACGCGCCCAGCGGACGCCGCTGCAAAGCTCGCCAGTATCATCAGGCTCTTCCGGCATCGAATGATCCCGAACCAGCCGATCTGCCAGGGATGGCCGTGCGCCGGTCGTACCGCGGGAAGTGCCTTGGACGCGTCGCGGGGCACCTTATTCTCGACTAATAGAATGGGCTTGCGATACCCTTGAACAGAATGGAAATATTTCTCGATATAGGCAGGTGAACTGGTCACGATCATCGCGACGTCGGCGAGCAACCTGCGCTCTATCTTACGCAGCAGCTTCCCGGCGGTGCCGTCCGACAGCAAGAGCCGGTGAAGGTCGAGGCATTCATAGACAAGCCTTTGCTCAGGTTTGCGGATCCGTACAGCGATCGCCAGCATCTCCAGATTGCGCGCTACGATGACATCGGCGCCGACCACGACGCGGCGCGCGTCAGCTGGCTTGGCGAGGTTCGCCATGATCGCCCCGATCCGCTGCACGAGGCGCATGTCGCGGGTCACGCCCAGATCGATCACACAGTCTGCGGCTCCGACGGTATCAGGCAGCGCCCGGCGTCGAAATCCGCCTATGCGCACCCGCGCGCCGCCTTCGACGAACAAGCCGACGCGTCGTTCGACGGCCGCATCGTTCAGGTCGTGAACGAGATACCCAACGGTCCGATCCATGCCGGTTTCGCCGCTCATTTATAGGGCGCTACGCTAGGGCCGTGCGGGCCCAATATCGAGCACGAACTTATCGGTCCCATTTTCAAACGCTCGATCCTTCATCGCCTCTTAAACTGATTGCCTTAAAGCCGATGTACTGCAAAGAGGTTATATAAATGCGTTGGGGTGGGGCCATCACAACCAAAGAAGACCTCGCTACATAAGGGTTGGGCTGGTGAATACACAATCGATCGACGCGAACGAGCCGTCTCCGGAGCGTGCGTCCGACAGCAGGTCCTTGTTTCCCGATCCCAGAACAATTCTCGCTGTTTTTCGGCGTAGAATCTGGTGGTTCCTTATCCCAGTGCTGCTCGCCGCAGCCGCTCTTACCGTCTATCTGTTGCTGGTGCATCCGCGTTATGCGGCCGAGGCGTCAGTTGTTATCGAGCCGCGTAAAACTGAATTTATCACAAGCAATCCGAACACGGCGCCGATCGCTGATTCTCCCCCCGGCAACGACGAGATGGACACGGAAGTCCAAATCCTCACCTCGACCGCGATGGCGGGCCGCGTCGCTGAGGCGTTGCACCTCGAGCAATATGCCGAATATCGCAGCGCAGTCCCTCTCGTCTACAATCACAAGGTTCCGAGCCAAAACCCGCTTGCTCGCAAGCTACTGCAGCACATGCTGATCCAGCGTGTGGGCCTGACCTTCGTTATTACGGTCTCCGCGAAATCAAAGGATCCAGCGCTCGCAGCGCGAATCGCTAACGAATATGTGCAGCAATATATCGCTGCTGGGCTCGACCGGAAAAACTCCGCAGCTGAAACAACCGGTGATTTTTTGCAAAGCCGGCTCGACGAGCTGCGTAACGGGGCTGTCGCGGCAGATGCCGCCGTCCAGCGCTACAAGGTTCAGCATGGACTGATGAGTGCCGAGGGCGCAACGATGGCGGAGCAGGAAGTTTCGTCGTTGAACGAAGAGATCGCCAAGGCGCGTGCGGACTATGCTGAGAAGCTCGGCCGTCTAAATTCGGCGCGTTCGCTTGCCGGGCAGGGCGGCGGGCAGGATCTTCAAACCGCGCTGCAATCCCCCACAATCGCAGATCTTCGCAGTAAGGAAGCGGAAGCCAGCCGCCGCCTCGCGGATTTGACGGCGCATTACGGCAATCTCTACCCCGAAGTCGTTCGCACGCAAAAGGAGCTGAGCGACATCCGGACCCAGATCAGCCGCGAACTGCAACGGATCGTCGCCAGCCTGAGCGGCGAAGCACAGATTGCTGGATCGCGCTTGTCATCGCTGACACAAAGCCAAGCGCAAGCCCATGGCCAGCTTGCTTCCAACGGCGTGTCGCAGATCGAATTGCTCGAACTGCAGCGCAAGGCCGAAGGCGCGAGCGCGATTTACGCGGCGTACCTTAACCGCTCCAAGGAAATGATCTCGCGCAAGGGCCTGAATACGACCGACGCGCGGATCGGGACTCTCTCAGGCGTTCCCACGACACCCGTTTCGCCCAACATCCCGCTTGCGGTTCTTGTTGCGATCCTGGCCGGCATCGGCTTTGGCTGCGCCGGCGTATTTGTCGCCGAATATCTCGACAGCGGGGTGAGCACCAAGTCGGACGTGGAGCGGCGCTTGCGCGTTCGCTATGCTGGGGCGGTGCCGGAGCTCAAATCGACGCTGGACGGCATGCGCAACGTGCAGAGCCCGCAGGATTATTTGATCGATCATCCGAATTCGGCCTTTGCCGAAGCGTTCCGGAGTCTGCGGGCCATCCTGATGCTGCGCGGCGGCAGCGGGGCGCGTGTTATAGCGATCACCTCCGCCATGCCGCGCGAGGGCAAATCGACCACATCGATCTGTCTAGCCCGGACTTTCGTCTCGTCAAACATGCGGACTGTGCTCGTCGATTGCGATGTCCGACGCCGTTCAAGCAGCGACGCGCTGTTGGCGGAAGGCTCGCAGGGCTTGCTGCAATATTTCCGCGGCGAAACCTCGATGCAGGACTCGCTCGTGAAGGACAAGGACACCGACCTAGTCATCCTTGGTACGACACTTGCCCCCGATGTTGGTCACGACGTCATGACCCAGGCGAACATCGATCGCATGCTCCAAGATCTGCGGCCGCTCTTCGACGTCATCCTGCTCGATACCGCGCCGGTGCTGGCGCTCGCCGAGACCCGGGATCTGGCAGCCGCTGCTGACTCCGTGTTGATCGTGACGCGCTGGCGCAAGAGTTCGCGCAAGGCGGTCGACGCGGCGATTGAGCTGCTGCTTCATGCTGGCGCTCGCTTGCGTGGTCTCGCGCTCTCGCGCGTCGACGTCAAGAAGTTTGCCAGCACCGGGCCGGAAGATACCTTCAGCTATCATAAGAAGTTTGCCGGTTACTACGTGAATTGAGAGCGATCTCGCTTCGGTCAACGGGGCGGTTTGAGCGGGTCATTTGCCTACAGATACTATTACCGCCGTCTGCGATCGCGGCGCGGGCCTGTGGCCGAGCAAGAAATAAGGTGGAAAGGGGTGACATTGTCCATACGTAAATACCGCCTGCTTGCAGGCATCATGAGCGTAGGGGCTTTTGTCGCGACGGCGTCGCCGGCCGCCGCACAGATCACCGAGGCCTATCGGCCAGTCAATCCAGATCAGACCGATGATGACGTCCTGACCCGGCGGCAGCCCGAATTCGACCCGGTGGGCGGACGCCTCGGCAGCTTTTTCCTCTACCCACGTTTCACCGTCAGCACGGGGTATAGCGACAACGTCTTGGGTACGCCGACCGCGGCGAAGAGCGATGGTTTCTCGACCGCGCGTGCCGATGTGCAGCTTGTGTCCGACTGGGGTCGTCATCAGCTCGAATTCCTCGCTTACGGTCAGGCCCGGCGCTATTATCGATTGAGCACGGAAAACACCGAAGCCTATGGCGCGTTGGTCAACGGTCGGTATGACATCAGCCACGATACGGCTGTCTCGGCCAACTTCCGCGCAGACCATCAGCCGGAGGATCGCTTCAGCGTCGACAATCTGGCCTTCACGCTTAAGCCGGTCGAAACGTTGATGCTGAACGGCAATGTACGTGCGGACAAACGCTTCGGCGCGTTCGCCGTACGGGGCGGTATTCAAGTGGTCGATTCCTCTTATGAGAACGCCAGGACACTGGCGGGACCAATCAACGAAACCGACCGCAACAACCTGCGCGTGTTGTACCAGGGATCCGTCCGGTATGACGTTACGCACAATGCAGCGCTGATTCTTGCCGGCCAATACGACACGATCAACTATGGCAGATCGCTGCTCGGCGATCGCGACACGACCGGCTATCGCCTCGAGGCGGGTGTGGGGTTGGCGATCACGCATCAGCTCGTCGGCGACATACGGGTTGGATATCTGCATCGCGACAATGCCAACCCGCTCCTACGCAACCTCAGCGGAATTTCATTCTTCGCAAACGTAAGTTGGTCGCTGACACGGCTGCTATCCATCCGCCTGACGGCCAATCGCGATATCGAGAATTCGGCGACGCTGGCAAGCCCGGGCAACCTGCGCTCGACGGGGCAGCTCAGCGCTAGCTACGAAGTGTTGCGCCCATTGATCATCACGCCCGCGATCCGCGTGTCGCGGATCGATGCGATCGGGATCGAAGGTTCGAACTTCGAAAAGGAAGCCACGTTCGACGCGATCTACCGGCTCAACCGGCAATTCTCGATTTCGGCCAACCTTCGCCATTTCGACCGAAACGCAGGCATTTTCCAGCCCGTCAACGGGAACACCGCCCGGGTCGGGGTCGCATTGACGCTGTGAGCATCGTTGACGATCCTTCGCGGCGCACCGATCCGATACGGACGGTCGATATCGTAATCGCCGCATATAATGCGGCCGCGACGATCGGCGAAACGATAAAGTCGGCGTTGGCTCAACCCGAGACCGCATCCGTCATCGTCGTCGACGATTCATCCCGCGACGATACCGTCGCGGTGGCGACCGCCCGTGATGACGGGACGGGACGGCTCCAGGTCTTGCGCCAGGACCGCAACGGTGGTCCCTCGCGCGCGCGCAACCGGGGAATCGCAGTATGTTCGGCGCCCTGGTTCACCGTACTTGATGCCGACGACGTGTTCCTTCCCGGCCGGCTCGCGGCGTTGCTACAGCATGCCGACGAAGCCGATCTCATTGCCGATGATCTGCTCGTTCGCGACGAAGGGGCGGCCGAGACACGCCCGATGTTTTTCCCGCCGGTGGACCGTCCGCAAGCGCTCGATGCCGCGGCATTCATAAACGGAAATATCAGCCATGGTGCGAAGGGGCGCCGTGATTTAGGTTTCATCAAGCCGCTGATACGGCGAGAGCTGCTGGTTCGGCACGCGGTTCGGTTCGACGATGCGCTCTGGCTTGGTGAGGATTACGAGCTCTATACGCGGGCGCTGTTGCTCGGTGGCCGGCTGTTGCTCGTTCCGGCGGCGGGATATGTTTATACCGTGAGGCCAACGTCGCTGAGCGGTGAGCATACGATTGATGCGCTGCGGATGCTGCGCGATTGTGACCAAGGTCTTGCCACCATTCCTGGCCTGACGACCGCGCAAAGAAAAGCGCTCGATGATCATTATCAGAGCGTTGATCGGCGTCTGCAGTGGCGCCTCCTGATCGAAGCGGTCAAGCGACGCGACGCCAAGGCGGCAGTCGCTACATTTTCGCGTTCAGGCGCCGTTTCGGTTTTTTTGGTAGGCATGCTTCTGCAGGAAGCAGTGCGCCGTGTCAGACTAGCGCTGCCTTCGTGAATCGTTCAAGAGAAATGCACAGCTTGGCTGTGCTGTTGGGGAGGAACCACATGAATCGCGTGTTTGGGGCGATCACATTGATTGCCATGACTGGTTTCGTCGGCACGGCAAACGCCCAGACCGCGATGGGCGTGCCCGCCAAGATGACCACTGCAACGATGATCGATGATTATAAGCTGGCATCGGGCGACAAGGTTCGGATCATCGTTTACGGCGAAGACGCGATGACTGGCGAATACAGCGTGACGGATGCGGGCTTCATCGACTTCCCGCTTGTCGGCAAGGTGCCTGCCGGCGGCCTGTCGCTAAAGGACGTCACGTCGGTGATTACGCGGCGCTTGGCCGAGGGGTATATCAAGGATCCGCGGGTTAGCGCGGAAGTGGTCGATTATCGTCCGTTCTATATCCTTGGCGAAGTTCAGAAGCCTGGCAAATACCCGTTCGCGACCAGCCTTACGCTGCAGCAGGCGGTCGCCGCGGCGGGTGGCTTCACGTACCGGGCCAATCTCAAGAAGATCTATCTAAGGCGGCAGGGTCAGGATACGGAGGTTGTCGTGAATGCTAAGGCCGGCCCTATCAATATCATGCCCGGTGATACCATCCGCGTTAGCGAACGTTTCTTCTGACCTCCGGATCAGCGGTGCTCTGATATCAGCAAGGCATAAGCATGGCTAGGTCCGGGCCACGGAAGGGCCTGTTGGAACGAGTGTGGGCGCTGTTCGGGCGACGATCGCGGACGCTCTCGTTTCCAAGTTATGATGGCGAACGACCATCGGCGATCCCCCCGGGACGCTTGGTTTACGCCATTGGCGATATTCACGCGTGCGCCGACTTGTTCTGGGCATTGCTTGATCGGATCGCCGACGACACGACCGCTCGAATGGGGCGTGCAGTGACGATGATCGTGCTCGGTGATATTATCGACCGGGGCCCAGACTCTGAAAAGATGCTGCGTACGATGCATCAGCTCAGTCAGACCCGCGATAACGTCATCGTTATTCGTGGGAATCACGAACAGATGCTGCTCGACGTGCTCGATGGAAGCTATGATGCACTTGCCCTATGGCTGCGCCATGGTGGGCGTGAGTTCCTAGGCAGCTTCGCTATCGACGAGGCGCTGATGGATCCCGATCGGATGAGGGAGTTGATTGCTGCGTTGCAGCAGGCGATCGCGCCACCGATCGTAGCGTGGTTGCGGTCGCTGCCGTTCAAGGTTCGCATCGGCGACTACCTCTTCGTACATGCCGGCATCCGACCCGGGGTCCCAATCGAAAAACAGGAAGATACGGACTTATTGTGGATCCGCGACGCCTTCCTCGACTATGATGGGCCCCATCAGGCCGTCATAGTCCATGGTCATACGATCGTCGAATCAGGCCCTGAAATGCTCAGATATCGGATCGGGGTCGATACCGGTGCGTACCGAACGGGCATCTTGACCGCAGTGGGGTTGGCGGGCGAAGATCGCTGGATCATCCAGAACACCGACTAAGCAGGCGTTTTGTGCGGTTTCGGCACAAAAATCCGGAAAAGTCATATAATTTTAAGCACACCCTCGGAAGGTGAACCCCTCGCTACGGGGTGTGTGTGATGAGCGTTAGTAGACCAATGTCCTTTTTGTCCTCGTTCGCTTTGACCTTGTCCGCATGCGGTGGCGGAGATGCGTCGGCGAGCGCTCCGGCGATCAGTGTGGTGCCCGCAGCGGCGACTGCGACGCCAACTCCGGCACCATTGCAAACTCCGGCCCCCACACCGACACCCACCGCGGCGGCTAGTTCGGCGTCGGCGGCTTCTGTTGCGATGGCGACTCTCCCGGCACTCGACATGCGCGGCAATGTATTGTGGAACTGGTCGGCGCCTTGGCTCGCCTCCGAATGGGGTAGCGTCTTGGGTGTCGTGCCATGGAAATTCGACCACGTAACGACGGCTGGCACTGATGTCGTACTCACGATGAATCAGTCGGGTGCAGCGCAACTGCAGGCACAGGGCGCGACGCCTGCATATAGCCAAGGACTGTGGGAAGCGGATGTGTCGATCCCGACGCTCCGATCGGGCGTAGATGTCGCGGCTTTCTATTTATATTCGAATGATACTAAGGACGAGGTAGATTTCGAGTTCTTTGGTACGCTTGGTTTGTTCGCGACGCTACATTCGGGCGGGAAGTCGTCGGATTCGATCAAAGTCGCGGAAGCCGCCGATTTCAATGGCCGTCGCGCGCGGCTGGGGATCAAGATCGATCAGTCGAACGGCTATATCGCGATGATGATCGATGGTCGCGAAGTCCATCGTTTTCAGCGTGCAACGGCTCCGGTCTTCCCAGCGTCAGCGATGAAGCCTTTTTTCGATCTCCAGCCGGGCACACCCGCACAGGATAGCTGGCTGGGCCATTGGAACGGATTTTCGTCGCAGGCCGATCAGATGCAGTTGATCATTCATGGCTATCGGTACAGTTAGTCCGATCGCCCCGCCGCTGATCGCTTACGCGCGGCATGAGAGACCCGGCGTCTGCGCAAAGGCGCGCCTGGTCTGTTGCGATATAAAGCGCAGCTCCAGACCGGCTGTGTGCTGAGTTGAACCGAAGATTTCCGGGGAGAGGATTTTTTTGATTTAAGATGACTGCTGGACAGGGAGGCCAGCAGTCATGCCGAAAGCCTGTTCGAACGATTTGCGCGAGCGTGTGGTGAAGGCAGTGGTGTCGGGGGCTTCGGCCCGGTCGGCGGCGCTGCGCGCTGGGGTTGCCCGTCGAGCGCGATCAAGTGGATGGCGCGGTATCGAGAACGCGGTGATGTATCACCAGCGTCGCAGGTGGGCGTGTGCGCTCGCCGCTGCATGCGCATCGCTCGAACGCTTCACACCAGCAGAATGCGCCAACTATCTGCTCAATGCTGGATATGTCGCTATCTAACCTGAAAACGCTCTAGGCGGTAGGGGGCCGGGGAAGCGTATCTCCAGATCGCGCGTTCGTATGGAATATACGCTCTTGAAAGCGCTTGCAGAAAAAGGTGAGGCTTTCGGCGCGGTCTGCCGCCACACATCGGCACAACCTTACTTCGCCGCAATTTGGTAGACCGGCGGATGAGGGCCTGATGGTCGTCGCGCATTTCGAGCCCGTGCCGGTGCTCTAGCCTTATTGAGCCTCCATGCGCGTCGTTCAAAGGCGTTAGGCCGTTAGCCTCACTGCCTGGTGCAGACGCGTTTACAGCAGCGCAATGATCCCGATGACGGTAAGCCAGCCAGCGACCCCGAGCCCACCGACCACCAGCAAGCGCTGGCCTCGCGAAACGCGTTCGACTTCTGGAGGGGTTTGGCGCGACCATTCGCGTACCATCGCCTGATCGAGTTGCCCGCCGAAATCAACTTCGACAACCGATCGCGCGTTTGCCGGCGCGGACACCAATTGTGGATCGATCGGTTTGAGGAATTCACAGCCAAATCCATCACCAGTCTGACGAACGATATATGCAGTACGTTGACCGATGCCGGGAATTCCGACCGTCACCTTTTCGTGAAGATCAAGACCGACTTCTGTCCGCACGCGAAAGCCCGTTACAGACAGATCCTCAACGACCACGTCGATCGGCCCGTTGCGCACGTGCCGCAATGTTCCGGCGACATCGAGAGTCTCGCGTTCTGCTCCGCGACTGTCTCTAACAAGCTTTGCGATCAGTGCCATAATCTAGTCCTGCTAAGATACGTCCTATCTAGGAATAAAGCGATAAAATAAAGTTAACATAGGACTGTTTGCCCATAGCGTTCGAAAGCGGGCGGGCTGCCGCGATGTGAATGATAGGTCGACCGTCATAGTCTCAACCCCAAAAGGGCGGCTCAATCTAAGCGGCAAGCTTAAGTCGGAGATTACAAAACGCCAGTTTCGTGTGGTCGGGGTCGTATTCGGTCGAGGTAGAACGATTTTGAAAGCGCGCCCGCGGAACGCACATCAGAGAACAAGTTTACCCTCGTTGCGGGAATATGGTGCTATGAAAACGGACCGAATTAGCCGGACGAAAAGTGACGAAAAGTAAGGTAGAAATCGATCGCTTCACTTGGCGATCCGCGACTATGCGAGAGAAATGTAGAGCATTCGTTACTCCGCCTCGGAAAAGGTTTTCGAGCGGCGATACGGCGGCGCTTCATCAACCGACGGATCGCAAGGCGGCGCGGCACGCTCGCCAGTGTCTGTTACTGGCACCTTCGCGGCTATGGCGCAGACGGTTGCAGCCAGCCTGCAAGGCTGTTGATATAACCGATTTCAATTAAATAAATGATCTTGTAACGTTTCGACGCTAGGTTATTGGTACATCCTGACTAGCCATGCCGTTTGTATGGACCGGATGTCCATTTATGGGTGTGAGATAGGCATGTGAGTTGGCCGGAACATGCAAAGCAGGACAAGCCGGTCGGCGTTCCACGATATGAGCAACCTGTATCGTCGACTCGATTTGATCTGGCTGTGATTCGTTGGCTCGATGTATCTCTGGCCGGGTTAGGGCTACTGTTCCTGTTGCCGCTGATGATTGTCCTGATCATCGTGACATGGCTAGGAGATCCCGGCCCGGTTTTTTTCGGCCATGTGCGAATTGGCAAGGGCGGTCGCGCCTTTCATTGCCTTAAGTTTCGCACGATGGTCACAGATGCTGAAGAGCGCTTGCTCCGGTTGCTGCAATCCGATCCAGACGCTCGGGCGGAGTGGGAGCGCGATCGCAAGCTTACGAACGACCCCCGCATAACCGGAATTGGGCGTTTCATGCGTAAAACGAGTCTCGACGAATTACCGCAGCTCTGGAATGTCGTGCGCGGGGAAATGAGCCTTATCGGTCCGCGCCCCATCGTACAGGCTGAGGTTCCGCGATACGGCCGGTATATCGCCGATTACATGAGCACCCGGCCGGGCATTAGCGGTCTATGGCAAATCAGCGGTCGAAACAATGTCAGCTACAGGCGCCGCGTCGCCTTGGACGTAGCATTCGCGCGCTCACGTTCGCTTAAATTGTATCTCAGAATTTTGGTTCTCACCTTGCCAGCCGTAATCTTACAGCGTGGTTCGTACTGATCAGAAATGTTATATCGCTTCGCCTATGTTGGCGAGGCAACGGAAACTAAAAGTGCACTTATACTTTGTGTAAGCCGGCCTAAAAGACCAAAGACGTCACAAGCTGTATATCCGCTCCCCGAGCACTCAGCTCGGTCAGCGCAGAAAAGTTCTATCGGTTCGTCCTGTATCAAAATCGAGCGCAATAGGACAATGGCGCGATTCAATCACTCACCCTGCCCACGGTAACGAAAATAACACCCTAACCCGGCTGATGCATACCGCGCGGGTTCAAAGGCTAACAGCAGCTATCAAAGCTACCCAAATTATACCGGACACACCGAACGCCAGGAAAATACTGCGTGGTACGTCGATCGGACGTGATCGATGCGCAATAACTTCGCTATTATCTGTAGGTGTCCGCATGAGGGACGGCATCGTGTGAATGCGATGGTGGCGGATACGCATCCGCGTTACGATATGCTTTTTCATAACCTCTCCGTATGTTCTTCAATTAACGTTCTGCTATTCCCGTTGTTCCGCGCCAAACCGGATCGGTGGCTACCGACCATTGAACCTGACGCTTGTTCGTGCCTCTTACGGCTTCAAAAGGGCGCGTCCGGCGCACTTGATCTGTTCCTAAATTCGGCGGCGTAGGGTACCATACCGACGATCTGGCAACGCATTCCGTGCGGTGGAGGGGATAAACAACGCTTCCACCCTTGTTCGCCAACTGAACATGGGCGCGAATCGCAGTGCTATCAATGATCTAACGTGTAGTTCCAAGATTATTTACCGAGGCACCAAACCTTGTTAGGGTATCGGTATGTCGGGGTATCGGCAGTCAGACGACCCGGATCGCTATCATCTGAGTGGGCTAACCAAGGTTGATCGATCGAGCGTTCAATTTCGGAAGTGTGCGTTTCGCTCGATTCCGCCAATACGGAGCCCCCGCGATCGGACTTATTCTTTAAGGCAATTCCTGAACTAGACCCAACTTAATAACGCTACCCGCACGAGCAATCGACTGGTATGTCCGATGTGGACCCAGCGCGTGGATAAGATGCGAACGGCGCACTAGTCGACGTCGGTGCAGGGTCTCGAACTGACTGAGCCGCTTGTCGGGAAAGAGGTACCAATGACGATCACGCGAGTACGCAAGGCCGTGTTTCCCGTTGCGGGGCTCGGCACGCGATTTCTTCCGGCAACCAAGGCGATGCCGAAGGAAATGCTCACGGTGGTCGACAAGCCGCTGATCCAATATGCCGTCGAGGAGGCGCTCGAGGCGGGGATCGAGCAGATCATTTTCGTCACCGGGCGTGGAAAGGGCGCGCTCGAGGATCATTTCGACATTTCCTACGAGCTCGAGGACACGATGCGCTCGCGCGGCAAGTCGCTGAGCGCGATCGAGGTGATCCGCCAGAAGCCGGGATCGCCCGTCTATGTGCGGCAGCAGCGGCCGCTCGGCCTTGGCCACGCCGTTTGGTGCGCCCGCGATATCGTCGGCGATGAGCCGTTTGCCGTGTTGCTCCCCGACGAGCTGATGGTCGGCAAGCCGGGGTTCCTCGCGCAGATGGTCGAGGCCTATAACCAGGTCGGCGGCAACATTGTCGGCGCGCTGGAGGTGGCGGACGACGAAACCGACAAATACGGCATCATCTCGCCAGGGGCCATCGATGGCCGTTTGACCGAGGTCAAGGCGCTCGTCGAAAAGCCGAAACTCGGCAGCGCTCCATCCAATCTGATGATCCCCGGGCGGTATATCCTCCAGCCTGCGGTGATGCGGATCCTCGAGAACCAAGAGAAGGGAGCGGGTGGCGAGATCCAGCTGACGGACGCGATGGCGCAATTGATCGGCAATCAGCCGTTTCATGGCTTCACGTTCGACGGACAACGGTTCGATTGCGGCGACAAGGCCGGCTATATCCAGGCCAATCTTGCGCTTGCACTGGCGCGCGAGGATATCGGGCCGGCAGTTGAGCGTTTCGCACGCGGCCTGCTCAACTAGCTTTCGAGCCGTAGGATAACAGGCGGCGCGGGTTTCGATCCTGTCGCGCGGATTGGCGGAGCTGCGCGGGTAATGCCGCGCACCTCGCGGACCCTATCGGCGTCCCATCCATTCAGGCACGATGCGCCGCATGACCTCCGCCGATCGCCTGACCCGCCCGCTCAAGGGCCTGATCGTCGGCCAGGTGCGCGCTCTGTTCAACGATTCCGCGCGCGGCGAGAAGCCCGTCCAGCGCAACCCGCAGGCGCTGTTTCCGCCCGACTCGGTCGCATGGCGCGTCCATGGTGACGTCACGACGATGCTCGTCGGTGGCATCGCGGCTTTGCTGCTGCAGATGCTGCATCCCAAGGTGCTCGCCGGCGTGTGGGACCATTCAGGCTTTCGCGACGACATGCAGGGGCGACTGCGCCGCACCGCGCGCTTCATCGCAGTGACGACCTTCGGCGCGCCCGACGATGCGCGCGCGATGATCGCACGCGTCCGCCAGATCCATGATCATATCGGCGGCACGCTGCCCGACGGCACGCCGTACCGCGCCGGCGACCCGGCGCTGCTGGCGTGGGTGCATGTCAGCGAGGTGCTGAGCTTTCTCGACGGCTGGATCCGCTATGGCGAGCCGATGATGTCGCGTGCCGATCAGGATCGCTACGTCGCCGAGATGGCGCGCATCGCCGAGCCGCTCGGCGTCGATCCGGTGCCGCACAGCCGCGCCGAGGCCGAGGCGATCATGGCGGCGATGCGGCCAGAGCTCGTCGTCGATGCGCGCACCCGCGACGTGGCGAGCGTGCTGCTCGACCAGCCGGCGCCGTCGATCGCCGCCGGGCCGTTCGCGACGATGACCTTGCACGCGGGCGTCGATCTGCTCCCCGGCTGGGCGCGCGAGATGCATGGCCTTGCGCAACCCAGTCTCGGCCTGCCGCTGTTGCGCGCGGGGACCTTCGGCGTGGCCAGCACGCTGCGCTGGGCGTTCCGCGCATGAGCGCGCCGATCCCCGCTGCGACGCTGGTGCTGTTTCGCGAGACGGGCGGGGGCGGGGCGCCCGAACTTCTGTTCGTCGAACGCTCGCGCGCGATGGTGTTCGCGGGCGGGGCGCTGGTGTTCCCTGGCGGGCGCGTCGATCCGGGCGATCACGCGCTCGCGCTCGAATTTGACGGGGATGCCGAGGATCTGGCCGCCCGCATCGCCGCGATCCGCGAGACGATCGAGGAGGTCGGCGTGGCGGTCGGGGTTTCGTCGATGCCCGACGCGACGCTGCAGCGTCTGCGGGCGGGGCTGCACGACGGTGTCGCATTCGGGACGATGCTCCGCAATCTTGCGCTGACGCTCGATCCTACGGCGCTCACCGCCTTTGCGCGGTGGCTTCCGGCGCATGCGGCGAGCCGGATCTTCGATACCCGCTTCTATCTCGCGCGCTTGCCCGAAGCGGCGGCTGCGGCGGTGGTCGATGATACCGAGAACGTCCGCACCTTCTGGTCGACCGCGCAGGCGGTGCTGGACGAGGCCGATGCCGGCCGGGCGACGATCATCTTTCCGACGCGCCGCAACCTCGAGCGGCTGGCGCGCTTCGCGGATTTCGGAGCTGCGGTGGCGGATGCCGAACGCCACGAAATCCGCACCGTGACGCCGTGGGTCGAAACCCGCGACGGCGTCGAGTATCTCTGCATCCCCGACGACCTCGGCTATCCCGTAACCGCCGAGCCGATGAGCGCGGCGGTTCGGGGATAGCAATAGGCGTTCAGTTGGGCAGCGCGGTGGTTTCGACCTTCTCAACCCATTTCGGGTAGAAAGCGGGCTGGCGGTTGGACCATCCCGATGCGGTCGCTGCGGCTTCACTGATCGATTGCAGCAGCTTGCGGCGCAGATCGGGATGCAGATGCGGTAGCGCCGCCGCCGAGCAGAACGCCGCCGGCAGCCATGGCCGCACTTCGGCGCCGATCAGGCGTTCGTAGAGGAAGCGATACGCGGCAAAGGTGGTGAGCCGACCCTGGCCGAGATCGAACGCCGTCACCGTCATCAGCGGGGCAAGGAAAGGTTCGATCGCCTCGAGCCCGGTATCGTCGGGAAGCAAGGCGCGGATGGCGGGGAGCCGGACGTAGAGCCGGGCCTGGGCGCGGATGCTAGCCGTCTCGACTCCGTCGCGCGACCAGCGTTCGATCGCGTCGGCGCGGTCGAGCCCGATATCGAGCGAGCGCCGAACATACCGCTGGGTCGCCGATGCGAAGGTCGCAAATTCCTTGATTTCCGACAGCGTCATCGCGCCATTGGCCGGTTTCATTCGAGAGCCCATTCCGTCACCCCACTATCAAGTGCAGTCCGGCAATGCTGCGCCCTAACGCCTTTCGGCATGGTTAACGTCACAACATCCGCCGTCGCCAAGCGACCACGTTTCTTGATGCAACGCAACATAGCTTGTGAGGGTTTCGCGGCGAACGCGCGAAAATTTCGGAACATGCGGCGACGGCGCAACATTTGCGCCATCGCCGCGGATGCTCAGTCGTGGTCGCTCGAACGCTTCGCTTCGGCGTCGGCGTCGTATCCCGAAGACTTCGGCGCGTCGCTATTGCCGCCGGGTTGCGTGTTCGAGGGGGGATCCGATGCGTCCATCGATTCGTCGAGCGCGTTGTCGAGCGCCGCATCGGGGCTGTCGGGATTGCGTTCGAGCCGCTTGGCGATCGATTCATCCTGGCCCGCATTCTGACGGGGGTGGTGGATGTCCTTGTTCTCGTCGGACGTGTCAGCCGGATCACCGGGCGCGACCGACAGGCTGTCGAGCGCCTTTTGATCAACCAGTTTGGTGTCTTCGGTCATCGTGGCTCTCCTGAATAGCAGAAAGACCCAACACTTGAACGCGCTGCGGTGTTCCCTCAGGGAAGTTTCGTAACCGCAACATTTTGCCAGTTAAGCGTCGCCGAGCCAAAGACGGTCATAAAGGCGATGTCGGTGGCATCGCGTCCGACAGCGACGCGCACGAGGTCAGCGCACGACGCCATCCGCGTCGCATCGATCAGATGCCAGCCGCCGCCGATCCACAGTTCGGCGACCGCATGGAAGTCGGGCGGATCGACGCCGGGCGCATAGGCCGAGACGCAGCGTGCCGGAATGCCGCCGGCGCGGGCGAGCGCGACGAGCAGATGCGCATAATCGCGACACACGCCGCGGCGTTCGGCGAAGGTCATCATCGCCGTCGTCGTGCCGGTCGAAGTGCCACACGCATAGGTGAGGTGGTCGCTCACCCAATCGGTCAGGGCGACCGCGAGCGGACCCGCGGTCAGGTCGGCGAATTTCTGCTGAACGAAGCCTTCGAGCCGGTCCGATTCGCAATAGCGGCTGGGGAGCAGATAGGGGATCGTCTCGGGCGGCATCAGCCGGATCGGCGTGTCGCCGAGCGTCGCGAGATCGACGGGCGAGCGGACGATCTCGACGATCGCACGATATTCGGCGCGGAACGGGCCGTCGCCGCGCGCCCAGCAGCGCTGGCCGATGCCGTCTTCGCCGGGCACCGCGCGGATCGGATCGTTTGAATAGACGCGCAGGTCCTGCAGTTCGAGCCGCTGGTCGCTGCCCTTGGCCGCCTCGACCAGCAGCAGCACGTCGGCCGCGCCATCGATCGTATAATCGAGCGTCACATCGATCCCGAGCCGCATGTTGGTCTTTCACGCAAAAGAAAGGGCCCGGCGGGATGGTCCGCCGGGCCCTGGAAGATGGTGTCCGTGTTACGCTTAGTTGCGGTTGCCGAACAAGCGCAGGATGAACAGGAACATGTTGATGAAGTCGAGATAGAGGCTGAGCGCCGACATGATCGTCACGCGCTGCTCGTCCGACGTGCCGGCGACCTGCGCGTAGAGGCTCTTGGTGCGCTGCGTGTCATAGGCGGTGAGGCCTGCGAAGAGCAGCACGCCGACCAGGCTGATCACGAAGCCGAGCGGACCCGACTGCAGGAACAGGTTGAGCAGGCTCGCAACGAACAGGCCGACCACGCCCATGATGAGGAAGGTGCCGAACGCCGAGAGGTCGCGCTTGGTGGTGTAGCCGTAGAGGCTCAGCGCGCCGAACGACGCCGCGGTGGCGAAGAACGCCTGTGCGATCGCGACCGGCGAATAGACCAGGAAGATCGTCGAGAGCGACAGGCCCATCGCGACCGCGAAGCCCCAGAACATCGCCTGCAGCGTACCGTTGGTCATACGCGCCTGGCCGAAGCTCATGCCGAACACGAAGCCGAGCGGAGCGAGCGAGATGACCCACTTGAGGATGCCGGGGCCGGTGAAGACCTGCGCAGCATAGCCGCTGGCGACGAAGCCGAGCGCGACGATACCCGTCAGCAGCACGGCCGACGCCATGTAATTGTAGACAGACAGCATGTAGCGCCGCAGACCCGCGTCATACGCGTCGGTGCGCGTGGTCCCGGCCGTCTGGAATGCCGAAGCATTCGAACGGGGATCAGACCAGTTTGCCATTGCGAAAAGCTCCTAATGACCGGCCAAGTGCCGGATAGCTGCAATATCGGACTTGGTAGGGGGCATTTCAAGCGAATCCGGCCGGGCCGTGTGATGGCCTCAGGCGGCAGCAGCACTTTGTTACAAAAGCTGTCGCACTCAGCACGGCGCGGGTTACCGGCGAACGGCTGGTTGTACGCGTGCGGAAATCGCTTTCGTATTTCGGGTATGGTCTGCTAGGCCGGTCGGCAGAGCAGAAACTGCCGAGAGGAAAGAGTGATGGCCACCCCTGCGGGCTCCGCCCCGACGCGCGCGCCAGCGTACGCCTGGTATGTGCTCGGCATCCTCTTCCTTGTGTATGTGCTGAATTTCGTCGATCGGCAGATCATCTCGATCCTCGCCGAGGACATCAAACGCGACCTGCATTTGAAGGACGAGGATCTCGGCTTTCTCTACGGCACCGCCTTTGGCGTGTTCTATTCGTTGTTCGGGATTCCGCTCGGGCGGCTCGCCGACAATTGGCACCGGGTCCGGTTGATGACGCTCGGGCTGGCGCTCTGGTCGGCGATGACGGCGTTTTCGGGGATGGCGCGCAGTGGCGGCATGTTGGCGACCGCGCGGATCGGCGTCGGCGTCGGCGAGGCGACCGCGAGCCCTTCGGCCTATTCGCTGATCTCCGACTATTTCCCCAAGCGGCTGCGCGCGACCGCGCTCGCGATCTATTCCTCGGGCCTGTACGTCGGTGGCGGACTGTCGCTCGGTATTGGCGGGCTGATCGTCCAGCGCTGGAACCATGCCTATCCCGACGGCGGCCCGTTCGGACTGCACGGTTGGCAAGCGGCGTTCATGATCGTCGGCGTTCCGGGGCTGGCGCTCGCGCTGGTCATCGCAACCTTGCGCGAGCCGATCCGCGGTGCGGTGGAAGGGCTCCCCGAGCCGCCCGCGCATCCCGCACCGTTCAAGGAATTCCTCGCTGAGCTCGTCACGATCCTGCCGCCGCTGACGCTGATCGGCGCGGCGATGGGCGGGGGCAGGGCGCTGCTCGTCAACCTGCTCGGGCTCGGCGTCGTGGTCGGCTGCGTCACGCTCCTGCTCGCGTTCGGTGAACCCTGGCCGCAATGGGTGGCGATCGGGATCGGCGCCTATGCGGTGTTTTCCTGGGCGTGCGCGCTGAAACGCCGCGATCCGCCGACCTTCCGCCTGATCGTCGGCAACCCGGCCTTCCTCTGCGTCGTCATCGCTTACGGGCTCAACGCGTTCGTGAGCTATGCGGTGAGCTTCTGGGCGTCGCCTTACGTGTTGCGTACGCTGCACGAGACACCGGCCTTGGCGGGGCTGATGGTCGGCTCGAGCGGGGCGCTGGGCGGGTTCCTTGGCGTGACGCTCGGTGGGATCGCGGCCGATCGCTTGCGGCGGCGCAATCCGGCGGGGCGGCTGCTCGTCGTGCTGTTCGGTGCGACCGTTCCGATACCGTTCGTGATCCTCGCCTTCACCGCGACCTCGACACTGGTCTTCTATCCGGCGGTGTTCCTCGCCGGGATCTGCGCGAGCACAGCGCTCGGGGCGGCGGGCGCGACGATGCAGGACCTGGTGCTGCCGCGGATGCGCGGGACGGCGACGGGGACGTTCTTCATCGGCACGACGTTGCTCGGCCTGGCGATGGGGCCGTATCTGGCGGGGCGCATCTCGACGCTCTCGGGGAGTCTCTCGACAGGGATGCTGGCGCTGCTGCTCGTGTCACCGATCACGATCGCGGCGGGGATCGCCGCGTACAAGCTCGTCCCGCGCGCCGAGGCCAATCGAGAGGCCTGGGCGCGCGCGGCAGGGGAGCCGATCTAACCGATCAGCTCGCGGCGAACACGCCGCAGGCGATCCGACCGCCGCTATTACCGGAAGGGTCGGTCATCAGATCGTCGGGCTTGTCGTGAATGACGATCGCGGCGCCATCGGCATCTAGCAGGCCCGCCATCGTCGCGCCGGGCAGCACCGCGCCGATCGTGCCGCGTCCGTTCGCGCCGACGATCAGATTGGGCATGTCGCCCTCATGCGGCCCTTGCGGGTTCATCGAGCCGTGCTTTGCGCCGGCCGGGTTCCAATGGCCGCCAGCGGTGGCGAAATCGGGGGCGTCGCACTGGCCGACGGTGTGGATATGCGCGCCGTGCGTGCCCGGCGGCAAACCGTGCAGGTCGAGCGTCACGCGCAGGCCGCCCGACACTTCGGTGACAGTGGCGCGGCCGAGGTCGGCGCCGTCGGCGGTCCGCAGCATCGCAGTAGCGTGCGCACCTTGCGCGATCGGCGCACCGGTGGCGGCGGGATGCTCGGTGTTGCAGGCTGCCAGGCCCAATAGCGCTGTCGTCGCGATCATCACCTTACGCATAGGATCCTCCGTGTTTTGAATGGGCTTGCTGCGCGCGAACGCTGCGTTGCGCAACCGTACAACCCGTCAGACACGAAAAAGGCCCGCGCGACCGGAATCGCGCGGGCCAGGATCGATCGGTCGGGCGCTTTAGTTCGCCGCGCTCGTCCGGATGTTGCCATTGATGCCGTTCGGGAAGAACCCGCCGCCGACCAAGGCCGACTTCGACAGATAGACGATGTTGAGCACCTGGCCCGTCGTCCGGCTGTACGCGATGCCGTTCGCGTCGGTCGGTACGATGTTCGACTGCGATGCATCGGGGCCGGCAATGCCCTGATCGTCGTCGCTTGCGCCATCGAGGCTGTCGCGCGCGTCGCTGATCTTGCCCGCCGCGGTCACGATCGACGGGGTCGCCAGTCCCTTGGCATAGAGCACCGTGCGGACGAGGCCCGCATGATAGGCTTCGGCCGCGAGGATGCCGGCGGCCGCCTCGAGATAGGTCTTGTTGGTGATCAGCGGCGCTGCGCCCTTATAGGCCGACACGCCGACGTCTTCGAAGATGAAGGCGCCGAGCAGGAAGTTGATGTCGTTGGCGTACGGATCGAACGTGCCCGCGACATTGTCGATCGCGCCGCTCGCATTGGTCGCGATTCCCGCGGCGCGCGCCGCCAAGGTGAACGCGCCGTTCGCACCGCCGTCGATGTTGATCGCCGGCTGCGCGACCGCCGCCGACCCGAGCGCCGAGCGCAGGAAGTTGACGTGCGCCGATTCGTCCGCCGCGATTTCCCGCGCATATTGCGCGACGACGGGATCGGTGAAGGTTACCTGCCGGCCGCCGGTGACGGCACCCTGCGTGCCCGTTCCGGTCAGCGCGGCGGCCGGGAGACCCTGGCCGTACACTGCGTTCACATAGAATTGCGCCTCGAGATATTCGAGGTTCAACGCGAAGTTGAGCACGTCGAGATCGGTCTGCTGGCTCGCCGAGGTGGTCGGGGTCGGCGTCGGGGTCGGAGTCGGCGCGGAGGTGGTGTCGTCGTTGCAGGCTGCCAGCAACGACAGTCCGCCAACCGCGATCGAGGCGGTCGCGGCGGTGCGCATGAACTGACGGCGTTCGTGGCGACGGCGTTCGCCGGCCTCGAGGACCTGCGTAAGGATGGTCTGATCGGTCATGTCGATATCTCCCCAAATGGGAACGGCGCGGCTTAGTTCGCGGCGCTCGTCTTGATGTTGCCATTCACGCCAGCCGGGAAGAACCCGCCCATCGTGACCGAAGCATTGTTCAGATAGACGATGTTGAGCACCTGGCCGGTGGTCCGGCTGAACGCGATGCCGTTATTGTCGAGCGGCACGATGTTCGATGCCGACCCGCCGTTGATCGTCGTGGGGGAGATGCCCTGGTCGAGATCCGAGGTCCCGTCGAGCGAGTCGCGGGCGTTCGAGATCGCATCGGCCGAGGTGCGCAGCGACGGTGCCTGGACGCCACGCGAATAGAGCGCGGTGCGCACCAGACCGGCGTGATACGCCTCGACCGCGAGGATGCCGGCGGCGGCCTCGAGATAGGTCTTGTTGGTGATCAGCGGCGCTGCGCCCTTGTACGCGGTCACGCCGACGTCTTCGAAGATGAAGGCGCCGAGCAGGAAGCTATTGTCGTCGGCATACGGGTCGAAGAACGAGGTCTGCGCGGTGCCGGTGGGGGCGGAGGCGATCAGGCCAGCGGCACGTGCAGCCGAGCTGAACGCACCGGTCGGCGAGACGCCGATGTCGATCGTCGGCTGCGCGACGGCCGAGCTGCCGAGCGCGGTGCGCAGGAAGGTCACGTGCGTGATTTCGTCCGCAGCGATTTCCTTGGCGTAAGCGGCGACGAGCGGATCGGTGAAGACGACCTTGCGGCCGCCGGTTGCGGCGCCCTGCGTGCCGGTGCCCGTCAGGACCGATGCCGCGAGGCCCGTGCCGTTGACGGCGACGCTGTAGAATTGCGCCTCGAGATATTCGAGGTTGAGCGCGAAGTTGAGCACGTCGGCGTCGGTCGGCGTCGTCGGATCGGCGGCCGAGGCGCGGCTGCCCATCGACATTGCGCCGATGCCGGCACCGGCAACGGCGGCGGCACCAAAGGCGGTCTTGAAGAAATCGCGGCGTTCGTTGCGACGTTCGACGCGCCGGTCGAGAACGTCGAGCATCTGCTTGCTTGTATCGTCGGTCATCGGTTCAGACCTCCCCTGGTGTGGTCAATCGCTCAAACCAGGGTCGCGGATTTCGCTCCGCATCAGGCCTGGTTCGACGATCGCACCGCTGCGCCTACACACGACATGACGTTCGCCGCAGCGGGACTGCTTCGGCTCACCATGTCGCGCCAGGTACGGGGAGAACGACGCCTGGGACGCACCATCTATAAACAAATATTGCAGGATATTTCGAACGGTGCGTCCGAGCCGCCGGCTGGCTACAGTCCGATCTTGCGCGCCCGGTCGACGACCTTGGGCTCGAGGCTCAGCGCGAGCGCGCGGTCGCGCTCGGACTCGGGGACGTTGCCGTTTTTCGCTTCGACCAGGCTGCGCATGTAGAGCGTCCAGGCGTTCTTCGGGGCGATTGCCAGCGCGGCGTCGTAATCGGCGAGCGCCTGGCGGAGCTCGCCGCGGCGCAACCGGATCAGGCCGCGGCTGTCGAGATAGGATGGGTTCTTGGGTTCGATCCGAAGCGCGGCGTTGCAGTCCGCCAGCGCCTTGTCGGGATCGCGTCCCAGCAGGCCGCGGGCCCAGCAGCGTCCGTTGAGCGCGCTCGCCCGCGAACTGTCTTCGGGATGGCTGGCAAGCCACAGATCGTAATTGGTAATTGCGGCCTCGGGCGTATCGAGCCGGTCATAGAGGCTCGCCACCGCGAGACGCTTGTCCGACGAAGGCGCGAGCGCGTGGTCGGCGACCTTGACGTCGTCGAGCGCCTCGGCCGCGGCGCTGCCCGACACGGTCAGCCGCGCGCGCGCGATCCGCGCGTCGGGATCGTTCGGCGCGAGCCGGATCGATTCGGCCAGATCACCGAGCGCCGCGTCGCGCTGGCGATTGGCGAGCCGTGCCATCGCGCGTTGGTAGAAATAGCGCCCCTCGGTCGGGGCGAGCGTGCAGGCCTTGGTGAAATCGAGCAGCGCCTCGGTGATGCGGCGGTTGGAAAACGAGACCGCGCCGCGCCGGCTGAATTCCTCCGCGGTGGTCGGCTCGGGGGCGGTGTTCGAAAGGTCGAGCGCCTTGCCGTCGGCCGACATCGCGCCCTTCGGCGCCAGGTTGAACACCGGGCCGCCCTCATAGGTGATGAACAGCGCGCGGTTGGCGTTCGACACGAAGAGGCGGTGCGTCAGGAAGAAATCGGCGCCGACCAGCATGTCGATATTTTCCATCCCGATCTCGGAAATGGTGAGGCGCGGGCGGCGGATCGCTTCGCCGCCGATGTCGATGGAATCGAACGGCGCGAGCCAGGCGGGCACCTGCCGCGCGCCGAGCCCGCGGCTCGACCCGGTGCGGATGACGCCGGGGGAGTCGGGGGTGACCCCGGCGCGCTTCGCGGCGGCGAGCGACACCAGCGAGCCTTGCGCGCCGCTGTCGAACATCGCGCGGATCTTGACGCCGTTGAGAAGGATCGTGCCGATGGTGTGCGGCTTCCACGGACCCAGCCCAGGCGCGGCGAGCTGCACCATCGTGACGGGCTTGTCGCCCGCCCAATAGGCAAGGCTGAGCTTCGCGCAGCCGGTCGTTTTCATCAGCCGCACCGCGCCGTGCGGCAGATCATATTCGACGTCGCCGATCCCGAGCACGTTCTGGCCGAGCAGCCCGGCGGTGCCGGTATCGCTGCCGGCGACGACGAAATCGGCCTTGGGGATCGCGATCCCGCCGATCGAGAAGTCTTTTGCGGTGATGAAGCCCGCGGTCGAATCCCCGCCAATTCCCCGGACCCGGAAATAGCTCGGCAGGGCCATGACATGCTCACCGAATTCGGCGGCATTGGCGCGCGAGATCGTGCTGTAGAAAGCGCCGCTGTCGAGAATGAAGCGCGCATCCTTGGCGCCGAATTTGGCGAGCACCATCGGCGATCGACCGTTCATCGTCACGGGCAGCTCGAGCATTTTGCTGATCTGACAGCCCGCCATCGCCGGCACCGGCGCGGCAAGCGCAAGAGCAGGAAGGATCAGGCGCAGCATCCGCATCGCAATTCCCCGTTTCAAAACCGTCTTGCCGCTGATCCACCCCTTCAAAACGGGAGCGATATCAACGGCAACCTCAACGGTTCGGTGTGGCCGACATAGCCGAACGGGCAGGGCGTCGCATATCGAAATGTTGCTGTGGCGGCAGGAATGACCGTGCGGGCGCGCTGCGGCGGTCGCGTGCCCTTCCCCAAGGCGCACCTCGCTGCTATCGGCCTCCCGACTCTCGCATTCGCATAGTCGGTCGCGCCCGCGCGGAACCTGTGGTTTCGCCTCCCCGCCGCGGCCAGACGCAAAGGGAAGGACCCGCTGCTTATGACCGCCATCGGCCAGGATACACTCGGTACACGCACCACGCTCGACGTGGGCGGCACGTCGTACGACTATTACAGCCTCGCCACCGCTGCCGAGAAGCTGGGCGACATCAGCCGCCTGCCATTCTCGATGAAGGTGCTGCTCGAGAATCTGCTGCGCTTCGAGGACGGCAAGACCGTCACCACCGAGGATCTTCAGGCGATCATCGACTGGCAGCAGGAGCGCAAGTCCGACCGCGAAGTCCAGTATCGCCCCGCGCGCGTGCTGATGCAGGATTTCACCGGCGTTCCCTGCGTCGTCGATCTCGCCGCGATGCGCGATGCGATCACCAAGCTCGGTGGCGACGCCGCCAAGATCAACCCGCTCGTGCCGGTCCATCTCGTGATCGATCACTCGGTGATGGTCGACGAATTCGGCACGCCGAAGGCGTTCGAGGATAACGTCGAGCTCGAGTATCAGCGCAACAACGAGCGCTACGAGTTCCTCAAGTGGGGCTCGAAGGCGCTCGACAATTTCAAGGTCGTGCCCCCCGGCACGGGCATCTGCCACCAGGTCAACCTCGAGAACCTCGCCCAGACGGTGTGGTCCTCGGTCGCGCCCGACGGCAAGACCATCGCGTACCCCGACACCTGCGTCGGCACCGACAGCCATACCACGATGGTCAACGGCCTCGGCGTGCTCGGCTGGGGCGTCGGCGGGATCGAGGCTGAGGCCGCAATGCTCGGCCAACCCGTCTCGATGCTGATCCCCGAAGTCGTCGGCTTCAAGCTGCACGGCTCGCTCGCTGAGGGCATTACGGCCACTGATCTGGTGCTCACCGTCACGCAGATGCTGCGCGCCAAGGGCGTCGTCGGCCGCTTCGTCGAGTTCTACGGTCCTGGCCTCGACGCGCTGTCGCTCGCCGATCGCGCGACGATCGCCAACATGGCGCCGGAATATGGCGCGACCTGCGGCTTCTTCCCAATCGACGACGCCACGCTCACCTATCTGCGCCTGACCGGCCGCAGCGAGGAAAACATCGCTCTGGTCGAGGCGTATGCCAAGGCACAGGGCATGTGGCGCCTCGCCGATGCGCCTGATCCCGTGTTCACCGACACGCTCGAGCTCGACATGGCGAACGTCGTGCCGTCGCTCGCCGGCCCCAAGCGCCCACAGGACAAGGTCATCCTCACCGAGGTCGACGACACGTTCAACGCTGATCTCGCCAAGGTCTACGGCCATTCGAACGCCAAGCGCGTTCCGGTCGATGGCCTTGACCATGACATCGGCGACGGCGACGTCGTGATCGCTGCGATCACCAGCTGCACCAACACCTCGAACCCGTCGGTGCTCGTCGCTGCAGGCCTCGTCGCGCGCAAGGCCAATGCATACGGCCTCAAGCCCAAGCCGTGGGTCAAGACCTCGCTCGCGCCGGGTTCGCAGGTCGTCACCGACTATCTCGACAAGGCCGGGCTCAGCGAAGACCTCAACGCGGTCGGCTTCAACCTGGTCGGTTATGGCTGCACCACCTGCATCGGCAATTCGGGCCCGCTCGCCGCGCCGATCTCGGCGGCGATCAACGGCAACGACATCGTCGCCGCCTCGGTGCTCTCGGGCAACCGCAACTTCGAGGGCCGCGTGTCGCCTGACGTGCGCGCCAACTTCCTCGCCTCGCCGCCGCTCGTCGTCGCCTATGCGCTCAAGGGTACGGTGACCGAAGACTTCACCACCACCCCGATCGGCCAGGCGACCGACGGCACCGACGTCTACCTCAAGGACATCTGGCCTTCGAACGCCGAAGTCCGCGAAGTGATGGACGCCAACATCGACCGCGGCATGTTCCAGTCGCGCTACGCCAGCGTGTTCCTCGGCGACACCAAGTGGCAGGCGATCGCGATCGAAGGCTCGGACACCTATGCGTGGCCGCCGGCCTCGACCTACATCGCCAACCCGCCATACTTCGACGGCATGTCGATGACCCCGGCGCCAGTGCAGGACATCATCGAGGCGCGTCCGCTCGCGATCCTCGGCGATTCGATCACCACCGACCACATCTCGCCAGCCGGTTCGATCAAGGCCGACAGCCCCGCAGGCGCGTGGCTGATGGAGCGGCAGGTCAACCGTGCCGACTTCAACTCGTATGGCGCGCGTCGCGGCAACGATAACGTGATGGTCCGCGGCACCTTCGCCAACATCCGTATCAAGAACGAGATGGTCCCCGGCGTCGAAGGCGGCATGTCCTCGTACAAGGGCGAGACGATGCCGATCTATGACGCGGCGATGCGCTTCAAGGCGGACGGCGTTCCGCTGATCGTCATCGCGGGCAAAGAATATGGCACGGGCTCGTCGCGCGACTGGGCGGCGAAGGGCACCAATCTGCTCGGCGTGCGCGTCGTCATTACCGAGAGCTTCGAGCGTATCCACCGTTCGAACCTGGTCGGCATGGGCGTGCTGCCGCTGCAGTTCGCCGAAGGTGTCGATCGCAAGACGCTCAAGCTCGACGGGTCGGAGAGCTTCACGATCATGAAGGTCTCGGAAATCCGTCCGCGGCAGGATGTCGAAGTCGTGATGACGCGCGCTGACGGCACGGTTGAGACGTTCCTGACGCGTTGCCGGATCGATACCGTCAACGAGCTGGAATATTTCCTCAACGGCGGGATCCTGCAGTACGTGCTGCGCAGGCTCGCAGCCTGATCTGCGGGGAATGAAGAGGGGACGGGTGGCGCTGCCGCCCGTCCCTTTTTCGTATCTGGGGCTGATTAGAAACTCCCTCTCCCTTTGGGAGAGGGAAGGGGCCCGCTCGGCGAAGCCGAGTGGGAAGGGTGAGGGCAGTACATCTCACCACCGTGCGCTGCCCTCACCCGACCTCGCTGCGCTCGGCCACCCTCTCCCGACGGGAGAGGGATAAAACAGGAAATGCCCGCCGCGCACGAAGCGCGACGGGCATCCTTTCCTCCCCAGGAAACTCTCAAAGCCATTCGATCTGTGGCACTTTTTACAAGCTGCCGGCCAGTCGTTGCGCCACTAGGGGCGAAGTCAGGTCGGCGCCTAGCGGGATTCGACAGTGCGATCGGTAAAGGCGTGACTAATCTAGATGTAATACCGGGTGATCTTGTAAAGATGTGACAGATAGGGGCATGGTGCGCCTGCGACTCCGGTGGAGCGCGTAGCAGATCCGAGGACGTGTCATGGCCGATCGCAAACTCTTCGCTGGCCACGCCATCCGCCGCTTGCGGCGCCAGGCCGGGTTGACCCAGGCGGCGATGGCAGAAGTTTTGACGATCTCGCCCAGCTATCTCAACCTCGTCGAAAAGAACCAGCGCCCGCTCTCGGGCTCGCTCATCGTTAAGCTCGCCGAGAGTTTCGACTTCGACCCGCGTGCGCTCGCGGCCGGCGAGCCGGGCGGGGGCGAGGCCGCGCTGCGGCGGCGGCTCGCCGACCCGATGTTCGCCGATCTCGAGATCGACCGCAACGAGCTCGAGGAATGGCTCGCGGCAGCACCTGGCGGGGCGGAAGCCTTTGCCCGCGCCTTCGACCGGATCGGTGCCGGCGGCCCGGTGGCGCCCGGCGCGCTCGACTCGGTCGGCGAGGTTCGGCGCGAGATCGAGCGGTGGCGCGGCTATTTTTCCGATCTCGACACGATCGCCGAGAAGCTCGCCGACGAACTGCGGCTCGGCGCCGGCGACCTGTACGGCGCGATCGCCGAGCGGTTGCGGGTCAAGCATCAGCTCACCATCCGCGTGCTGCCCGTCGATGTCATGCCCGATCTGCTGCGCCGCACCGATCTGCATGCGCGGCAAGTCCAGGTCTCGGAAATGCTCGACCCCGCGTCGCGCACCTTCGCCGTCGCCTATCAGCTCGCCGAGATCGAGGCGCGCAGCGAGATCGACGGCCTGGTCAAGGGCGCGGGCTTCACCGATCGCGCCGCCGAGCGCCTCTATCGCCGCCATCTCGCCAGCTATTTCGCGGCGGCGGTGATGATGCCCTATGCGCGCTTCCTGCGGGCGTGCGAGGCGACGGGCTACGACATCGAATTGCTCCAGCGCCGCTTCGGCGCGGGGTTCGAGCAGGTCGCGCATCGCCTGACGACATTGCAGCGCGTCGGCGCGCGCGGGCTGTCGTTCTTCCTCGTGCGGCTCGACCGGGCAGGGCAGGCGTCGAAGCGCTTCTCGGGTGCGAGCGCGTCGCCGCTGGCGGAGGCCGATGGCCGCTGCCCGCTCTGGCAGATCCACGCCGCGTTCGACCGGCCGGGCAAGCTCGTCGCGCAGCTGGTCGAGCTCGAGGATGGCGCGCGCTGGTTCACGATCGGACGCACGGTCGCTCCGCAGGGGCGGCGGTTCGGCGCGGTGACCGCCGAGTTCGTCGTCGGGCTGGGCGTCGCGGCGGAGCATGGCGGCGCGCTGGCGATGGCGCGCGGCGTCGATCTCAAGGGTGAGGCGATGCCGATCGGCCTGGGATGTCGCGCCTGTGGGCGGGGCCATTGTCCGCAGCGCTCGCTGCCCCCGGCGGGACGCGCGCTGGTGTTCAACGAGCGCGAGCGCGGCGTCAGTGCCTTTACTTTCGGGGGGGATTGAGCGCAGGCTTGGCCGTGCGCGGCGCTCGACCGCGCACGACCGGAGTGAGATCGATGAACACGCAGCCGACTGCCTGACCATCCCGCCGCGACATCGCGGCCTCTCAGCTCTGGAATTTTACCGTGAAACGATTGGAAGACAAACTGTGCGTCGTGACCGGCGCAGGGCGCGGCATCGGTGCGGCGATCGCGCGGGCGTTCGTTGCCGAAGGTGCGCGCGTAGTGGTGACCGACAAGGACGCGGAGAGCGCGCTTCGGCTGGCGGCAGATCTCGGCCAGAGCGCGGCGACGCTCGACGTCGCGGTCGAGCAAGACTGGGCGCGGTTCGCGGACGCGTGGCCGGCGATCGACGTGCTCGTCAACAATGCCGGCGTGACCGGGTTCGAGCAGGGCGCGGTGCCGCATGATCCCGAACATGCCACGCTCGAAGACTGGCGCGCGGTCCACCGGGTCAATCTCGACGGGACCTTTCTCGGCTGTCGCTATGCGATCGCCGCGATGCGCGCGAAGCGGGCGGGGTCGATCATCAACATCTCGTCGCGATCGGGCATGATCGGGATCCCGGCCGCGGCAGCCTATGCGTCGTCGAAGGCCGCGGTGCGCAACCACAGCAAGACCGTTGCGCTCTATTGCGCGCAACAGGGGCTTGCGATCCGCTGCAACGCGATTCACCCCGCGGCGATCCTGACGCCGATGTGGGAGCCGATGCTCGGCGATGGGGCCGATCGCGCGGCGCGCGACGCGGCCCTTGCTGCCGACACGCCGTTGCGACGCTTCGGCACGGTGGAGGAAGTCGCTGCGGTCGCGGTGCTGCTGGCAAGCGACGAGGCCTGCTACATTACCGGATCCGAGCTGACGATCGACGGCGGAATCCTCGCAGGGTCGGCTGCAAGTCCAGCGCGAAGCTAAAATATGGGATGTCACGAATTTACACCGTCACATCCCAATTGGCCAGTATTTGACATCGAGACCCTTGAAAAGGGAGGTTGTTGGCTGTCGCGAATGTCAATTCGTGTACTTATCCTCCCATTCCGACAGCGAGGGTGCCAGCATGACCTACCAGACCGACATCGCCCAGACCAAGAACCTGATCCAGCGCTACAACGGCACCTGGGATGGGATCGACGCCGAGAGCGTCGCGCGGATGCGGGTGCAGAACCGGTTCCAGAGCGGGCTCGACATCGCGCGCTACACCGCCGCGATCATGCGCCGCGACATGGCGGCATACGATGCCGATCCCTCGGCCTACACCCAGTCGCTCGGCTGCTGGCACGGCTTCATCGGCCAGCAGAAGATGATCAGCATCAAGAAGCATTTCGGCTCGACCGAGCGCCGCTATCTGTATCTGTCGGGCTGGATGATCGCGGCGCTGCGTTCGGAATTCGGCCCGCTGCCCGATCAGTCGATGCACGAGAAGACCAGCGTTCCGGCGCTGATCGAGGAACTCTACACCTTCCTGCGGCAGGCCGATGCGCGCGAGCTCGGCATGATGTTCCGCGATCTCGATGCGGCGCGCGCGAGCGGCAACGCAATCGAGGAGCAGCGCCTGCTAAACGCGATCGATAATTACCAGACGCATGTCGTGCCGATCATCGCCGATATCGATGCCGGCTTCGGCAATGCCGAGGCGACCTATCTGCTCGCCAAGAAGATGATCGAGGCGGGCGCCTGCGCGCTGCAGATCGAGAACCAGGTCTCGGACGAAAAGCAGTGCGGCCATCAGGACGGCAAGGTCACGGTGCCGCACGAGGACTTCCTCGCGAAGGTCCGTGCGTGCCGCTACGCCTTCCTCGAACTGGGGGTCGAGGACGGGATCATCGTCACGCGCACCGACTCGCTCGGCGCGGGTCTGACCAAGCAGATCGCGGTGTCGAAGGAGCCGGGCGATCTCGGCGACCAGTACAATTCGTACCTCGATTGCGAGGAAATCGATCCGGCGACGGCGCGCAACGGCGACGTCATCCTCAACCGCGACGGCAAGCTGCTTCGCCCGAAGCGGCTCGCCTCGAACCTGTTCCAGTTCCGCGCCGGAACCGGCGAGGATCGTTGTGTGATGGACTGCATCGCTTCGCTACAGAACGGCGCCGACCTGCTGTGGATCGAGACCGAGAAGCCGCATATCGAGCAGATCGCGGGGATGGTCGACCGGGTGCGGGAGGTCATCCCCAACGCCAAGCTGGTCTACAACAATTCGCCGAGCTTCAACTGGACGCTCAACTTCCGCCAGCAGGTCTATGACGCGTGGGTGATCGAGGGGAAGGACGTGTCGGCCTATGACCGGGCGCGGCTGATGTCGGTCGATTATGATGGCACTGCGCTCGGCGACGAGGCCGACGAACGGATCCGCACCTTCCAGAAGGATGCCGCGGCGCGGGCCGGGATTTTCCATCATTTGATCACGCTGCCGACCTATCACACCGCGGCGCTGTCGACCGACAATCTCGCCAAGGAGTATTTCGGCGATGCGGGGATGCTCGGCTATGTGAAGGGCGTCCAGCGCAAGGAAATCCGCGAGGGTATCGCTTGTGTGAAGCACCAGAACATGTCGGGCTCGGACATCGGCGACGATCACAAGGAGTATTTCGCGGGTGAGGCGGCGCTCAAGGCTGGCGGCGCGCACAATACGATGAACCAGTTCGCGGCCTGACGCCCAAGCCCGAGCGCAAGCTCGGGCGCGGAACCGCGGCAGGCCCGGCCGGCGGGGCCACCAGCCCCGTCCGACGACGCGGCTTTGCCGCGGCGTCGGGATCTATAGATGCTCCTCGGCGAAGGCTGGGCCCGGGAGAGGAAGTCGGGGCAACTGGCGCAATGCCCGCCACTTCCGACATACCGCCTGGGCCCCGGCCGTCGCCGGGGACCGTCTTTCGTAAGGGGGCTTAAGCCCCCGCGTTCGACAGCCGCTCGATCTGCTCGGCGCTCAACTCCAGCGTGATCGACCCGAGCAACTCCTCGACCTGCGCAACGCTCGTCGCGCTCGCGATCGGTGCAGTCACGCCCGGCTGCTCAGCAAGCCACTTCAGCGCGATCTGCGCAAGGCTGGCACCCGTCTCCGCAGCGACCTCGTCCATAACGGCCAACACCGCCGGCCCCGTTCCATCGAGAAACGCCTGCATCCGCCCGCCGCGCACGCTTTTCCCGAAATCGTCGGCGCTGCGATATTTGCCCGTCAGGAAGCCCGAGGCGAGCCCGTAATAGGGCACCACGCCGATGTTATGCTCGACGCAATAATCCTGGAGCTGGCCCTCGAACTTGTGGCGGCTGACGACGTTATATTCGGGCTGGAGCACGTGATAGTGCGGCAGGCCGTGCGCCTTGGCGGCGTCGTTCGCCGATTTGAGCCGCGCCGCGTGGAAGTTCGACGCGCCGAGCGCGCGGATCTTGCCGGCGTCGATCAGCTTGCCGAACGCCGCGAGCGCATCCTCCTGCGCGACGGCATCGTCGTCCTGATGCGCGAAATACAGATCGATCGTCTCGACGCCGAGCCGCTTGAGCGAGGCGTCGCACGCCGCGGCGATCCGCGCGGGCGCGAGCTTCTCGCCGCCTTCGCCCGGCAGCATCCCGACCTTGGTCGCGATCTGCACCTGGTTGCGCTTGCCCGATTGCTTGAGCCACGCGCCGATCACGCTCTCGGACTCGCCACCCTTATGGCCCGGGACCCACGCCGAATAGACGTCGGCGGTGTCGATCATAGTCCCGCCGCCCGCGACGAAGGCATCGAGGACGGCGAAGCTCGTCGCTTCGTCGGCGGTCCAGCCGAAGACGTTGCCGCCCAGCACCAGGGGCGCGATGTGCAGGTCGGTGGCGCCCAGGCGGCGGAGGGTGGTCATTGCGGCTGGTCCTCGTTGCCGGGTGCGTCGTCGTCGACGATCACCGCGGCGTTGGTGTCGGGAGAATTGGCGTCGAGCGACGCGGCCGCCTCGTCAAGCGCCTTGTCCTCGCCCGGCGGTGCGCCGGTCGAGGAGGTGCCGCCCGAACAGGCGGCGACCAGCAGCAAGGGGACGAGCAGCGCGCGCCGCTGAGACCCGATGCGCATCAATCGCGGATGTCGTTGCCGAAATCGGAAATCGCGGCGCCGGCACGATCGGCCGCGCGGTCGGCCTTGTCGGACAGCCGGTCGGCCTTGTTGCCGATCACGGCGCCGGCATTGTCGAGCCGCGTTTCGGCAGCGCCCAGCGCGGCGTCGGTATCGTCGACCGCCTTGGCGCCGGTGGCATTGGCATCGGCAGCCACGCTGTTGGCGGCTTCGCTGATGTCGTTCTGTGCCTTGGGGCTGCACGCGGCGAGGCCGATTGCGGCAAGCACAGTGAGCGGCAGGAGGATGCGGGTCTTGATCATGGCGGGTCCTTGGCTCCCAGAAGTGGGTGCAACGCTAGAGGATGGGGTCGGGGGCTTCAACTCCGGCTGCGCCATGTTGTTGCGCTGGCGTTGCAGATTATGGACGTTCGAACCGCGTTGACCTCATATAAAGATATCTTTATATGAGGTGGCACAATGACCATCGCCCTCGATATCTTCCGCGCGCTCGCCGACGCGACGCGGCTGCGGATCGTCGCTTTGCTGCGCACGATGGAGCTGTCGGTTGGCGAGCTCGCGCAGGTGCTCGGGCAGAGCCAGCCACGCGTCAGCCGTCACGTCAAGATCCTGTGCGATGCGGGCGTCGCCGAGCGGCGCAAGGAAGGCAGCTGGGTGTTCGTTGCGCTCGGCAGCGGCGCGACCGTCGCGCCGGTGATCGCCGCGCTCGATGCGTGGGGCGTGATCGAGCCCGATCATTGGGCGGTGGCGGATGCGGCGCGGCTGGCGGCGGTGCGCGCCGATCGCGCGGCCTCCGCAGCGAGCTGGTTCGAGGCCAATGCCGGGCAATGGGATGCGATCCGCTCGCTCCACATCGCAGAAAGCGAGGTCGAGGCGGCGATGTCGGCGGTGTTGGGAGACGCGCCGATCGGGCAGCTGATCGATATCGGCACGGGTACCGGGCGGATGCTCGAACTGTTCGGCGGGCGGGCAGGGCAGGCGCTGGGGATCGATCGCAGCTCGGAAATGCTGCGGCTGGCACGCGCGAAACTGACCGAGCGCGGGCTCGCCAATGCCGAATTGCGCCAGGCCGATCTGTACGCGCTGCCACTCGGCGACGACGCGGCCGATGTCGCGATCGTCCACCATGTGCTGCACTTCGCGCAGCAACCCGGCGCGGCGATCGCCGAGGCGGCGCGCGTGTTGAAGCCCGGCGGGCGACTGCTGATCGCAGACTTCGCGGCGCATGATCGCGAGGATCTGCGCGCCAAGGATGCGCATACCCGCCTGGGCTTTGCCGACGAGCAGATGGCGACGTGGTTCGCTGCGGCCGGACTCGCCCCGGCGCGGATCGAGACGCTCGAGGGCGGCGAATTGACGGTGAAACTGTGGCTCGCCCGCAAGGTCGGGCAAAGCGTATCAAAGGTGAAGGCGGCATGACGGTTTCGGTAGCGCAGATGCAGGAAGCGCGGCTCGCTCTGGCGACGCCGCTGTTCGCGGATTTGGCGGGCGACGCGCGGGTGAGTTTCGAATTCTTCCCGCCCAAGACCGAGAAGATGGAAGAGACGTTGTGGGAATCGGTGCAGACGCTCGCACCGCTCGGCCCGCGCTTCGTCTCGGTGACGTACGGCGCGGGCGGCAGCACGCGCGAACGCACGCATGCGACGGTCGCCCGGATCGCGCGCGAGACGACGATCCCGGCGGCGGCGCACCTCACCTGCGTCGATGCGACGCGCGAGGAGATCGACGCGGTCGCGCATGAATATTGGGCGGCGGGCGTGCGGCATATCGTCGCGTTGCGCGGCGATTCGCCCGTGGCAGGGCAGCCGTTCGTCTCGCCGGTCGGCGGCTATGAGAATGCTGCTGCGCTCGTCGCGGGGTTGCGCAAGCTCCACCCGTTCGAGATCTCGGTGTCGGCTTACCCCGAATGCCATCCCGATTCGCCGAGCGAGGCGGCCGATCTCGACAATCTCAAGCGCAAGCTCGATGCCGGCGCGACGCGGGCTATCACGCAGTTCTTCCATGAGGCGGAGACATTCTTCCGCTTCCGCGATGCCGCCGCCAAGGCCGGGATCGACGCCGAGATCGTGCCCGGCATCATGCCGGTGATGAACTTCGGCGCGGTGCAGCGCATGTCGGCGATGTGCGGCACGGTGGTGCCGCCTTGGATGGGCACGCTGTTCGATGGCCTCGACGATCGTCCCGCGGCGCGCCAGCTGGTGTCGGCGACGATCGCTGCGGAGCTGTGCCGGCGGCTGTACGCGGGCGGGGTGCGTGACTTCCATTTCTACACGCTCAACCGTGCCGAGCTGAGCTACGCGATCTGCCACCTGCTCGGCATTCGTGCGCAGCCGGCGCTGGTCGCGGCGCAAGCGGCGTAACGGATTTCACCCCTCCCCTTCAGGGGAGGGGCAGGGGGTGGGGGATGTCTCACTGAGCCATCGGCTTGCCGGACTTCCCCACCCCAACCCCTCCCCTGAAGGGGAGGGGCTTAGAAGGAATAAGATCATGACCACCCGCCAGACCTTCCTCGCCGAAGCCGCGAAGCGCATCCTCATCACGGACGGCGCGTTCGGCACCGAGATCCAGAACTGGAAGCTCTCCGAGGCCGACTATGCCGGGGACCTCGGCCTCGCCAAGGACCAGAAGGGCAACAACGACATCCTCGCGCTGACCAAGCCCGAGGTGCCCGAAGCGATCCACCGCGCCTATTTCGAAGCGGGCGCCGATATCGCCGAGACCAACACCTTCTCGGCCAACCGCATCAGTCAGGCCGATTACGCCGCCGAGCATCTCGTGCGCGAGATCAACGTCGAGAGCGCCAAGCTCGCGCGCCGGCTGGCCGACGAGTTCCAGGCCAAGGACGGCCGCCCGCGCTTCGTCGCAGGCGCGGTCGGGCCGACCAACAAGACGCTGTCGCTCAGCCCCGACGTCAACGATCCGGGCTTCCGCGAGATCGACTTCGATTATCTGAAGGACGTCTATCGCGAGCAGGTCGATGCGCTGCTCGAAGGCGGGGCAGATTTCATCCTGATTGAGACGGTGTTCGATACGTTGAACGCCAAGGCCGGGATCATGGCGGTGCTCGAGGCGGCGGAGGCGCTCGGGCGCGACGTGCCGATCATGCTGTCGATGACGCTGACCGATCTTTCCGGGCGCAACCTGTCGGGGCACACGGTCGAGGCGTTCTGGCACGCGGTGCGGCATGCCAAGCCGGTGACGATCGGGCTCAACTGCTCGTTCGGTGCCGAGCAGTTGCGGCCGCATGTGCGTACGCTGTCGGGCATCTGCGACACGCTGATCATGGTGTATCCGAACGCCGGGCTGCCCAACGAGCTCGGCGAATATGACGAGCAGCCCTCGACCACCGCGGGCCTGGTGCGCGAATGGGCGGCCAACGCGCAGGTCAATGTGCTTGGCGGCTGCTGCGGGTCGACCCCGGCGCATATCGCGGCGATCGCCAAGGCGGTCGGTGGGCTGACCCCGCGCGCGCTTCCGGTGCCGCCGGTGGTGACGCGGCTCGCCGGGCTGGAGCCGATGACGATGGCGGCTTAGCCGCGAGCGACCGCCCTTCTTCTCCTCTCCCGCGTGCGGGAGAGGCAGGGTGAGGGCCTTCTTGTTCTATTACGTCTTCAATTGGGTCGTCTCGATCAAGCAGAAGGCCCTCACCCCGACCCTCTCCCGCGAAAGCGGGAGAGGGAGTAGAAAGCAAAGATGACCGCGACCATCTCCACCGCCCAGTTCGTCAACATCGGTGAACGCACCAACGTCACCGGATCGGCGCGCTTCAAGAAGCTCATCATGGCGGGCGACTACCCCGCCGCGGTCGAAGTCGCGCGCCAGCAGGTCGAGAGCGGCGCGCAGGTGCTCGACGTCAACATGGACGAGGGGCTGCTCGACGCCGAGTACGCGATGACGACCTTCCTCAAGCTGATCGCCGCCGAGCCCGACATCGCGCGCATCCCGTTCATGGTCGACAGCTCGAAATGGTCGGTGATCGAGGCGGGGCTGAAGTGCGTCTCGGGCAAGCCGATCGTCAATTCGATCAGCATGAAGGAAGGCGAGGACCAGTTCCTCGCCCAGGCGCGCAAGGTGATGAACTACGGCGCCGCGGTGGTGGTGATGGCGTTCGACACCGTCGGCCAGGCCGATACGCGCGCGCGGAAGCTCGAGATCTGCGGCCGGGCGTATGATCTGCTGATGGGCATCGGCTTCCCGCCCGAGGACATCATCTTCGACCCCAACATCTTCGCGGTCGCGACGGGGATCGAGGAGCATAACAATTACGCGGTCGATTTCATCGAAGCCTGCCGCGACATCAAGGCACGTTGCCCGCACGCGCATATCTCGGGTGGTCTGTCGAACCTGTCGTTCAGCTTCCGCGGCAACGAGCCGGTGCGCCGCGCGATGCACTCGGTGTTCCTCTATTATGCGATCCCCGCCGGGCTCGACATGGCGATCGTCAATGCGGGGCAGCTCGACATTTACGATGCGATCGACCCCAAGCTGCGTCAGGCGTGCGAGGACGTCATCCTCAATAGCGACGAAGGCGCGACCGAGCGGCTGATCGCGATGGCGGAGAGCTTCAAGGGCACCGATGCGGTGGCCGAGAAGGCCGCCGCCGAATGGCGCAGCCTCGATGTCGGCAAGCGGCTCGAATATGCGCTGGTCAAGGGCATCGACGCGCATGTCGTCGAGGATACCGAGGAATGCCGCCAGCTGTTCGCGCGCCCGATCGAGGTGATCGAAGGCCCGCTGATGGACGGCATGAACGTCGTCGGCGACCTGTTCGGATCGGGCAAGATGTTCCTGCCGCAGGTGGTGAAGTCGGCGCGTGTGATGAAGAAGGCGGTCGCGCATCTGCTGCCCTTCATCGAGGCGGCGAAGGAGCCCGGCGCGCGCGGCAAGGGCAAGATCATCATGGCGACCGTGAAGGGCGACGTGCATGACATCGGCAAGAACATCGTCGGCGTCGTGCTCCAGTGCAACGGCTTCGACGTGGTCGACATGGGGGTGATGGTGCCGTGGTCGGACATCCTCAAATCGGCCAAGGAGAATGACGCCGACATGATCGGCCTGTCCGGGCTGATCACGCCGTCGCTCGACGAGATGGTGACCGTCGCCGAGGAAATGAAGCGCGCCGGGATGACGATGCCGCTGCTGATCGGCGGCGCGACCACGTCGAAGGTTCACACCGCGCTGCGCATCGCGCCCGCTTATGATGGGCCGGTCGTCCACGTGCTCGACGCGAGCCGCGCGGTTGGTGTCGCCTCGACGCTCGTCAGCGACACGATTCGCGACGATTTCGTCCAGAAGACCGCCGACGAATATGAAGCGGTGCGCATCGCGCGCGCCAATAAGGGACAGAGCGAGCTCATCCCGATCGAGGCGGCGCGCGCCAATGCGTTCCCGGCCGACATGGCGCTCAAGCCCGACGCACCAAAGCAGCCGGGCGTGCATGTGTTCGAGGATTGGGATCTCGCCGATCTGCGCGAGCTGATCGACTGGACGCCCTTCTTCCGGGCGTGGGAGCTGGCGGGCAACTACCCGGCGATCCTGACCGACGCGGTGGTCGGTGAGAGCGCGACTTCGCTGTTCGCCGACGCGCAGAAGATGCTCGACCAGATCATCGCCGAGAAATGGCTGACCGCCAAGGGCGTCGCCGGCCTGTGGCCGTGCCACCGCGATGGTGACGACGTCTACATCTATACCAGCCACGCCGATGCCCAGCGCAGTCCCGACGGCGCGAGCTTCCCGGCCGACCTCCACACGCCCAATCTCGATCGGACGCACGAGGCGAGCGTCCGGATGCCCTTCCTGCGCCAGCAGATCGCCAAGCGCGAGGGGCGCGCGAACATGTGTCTCGCCGATTTCATCGATCCGGCAGGCGACTGGATCGGCGGCTTCGCGGTCACCGCGGGGCACGGCATCGACGCGCATCTCGCGCGCTTCAAGGCCGACAATGACGACTATTCGGACATCCTGCTGAAAGCGCTTGCCGACCGTCTCGCCGAGGCGTTCGCCGAGCGGCTCCACCAATATGTCCGCACGACGCTGTGGGGTTATGCCGAGGGCGAGCAGCTCACCAACGAGGCGCTGATCCGCGAGCAGTATCGCGGTATCCGCCCCGCGCCGGGCTATCCGGCCTGTCCCGATCACAGCGAGAAGCCGATGCTGTTCGAGCTGCTCGGCGCGACCGACGCGACCGGCATCACGCTGACCGAGAGCTTCGCGATGTTGCCGACCGCGGCGGTGTCGGGCTTCTATTTCGGCCACCCGCAGGCGGAGTATTTCGGCGTGGCACGCGTCGGGCCCGACCAGCTCGAGGAATATGCGACGCGGCGCGGGGTGGATCTCGCGACCGCGACACGCTGGTTGCGTCCCAATCTGGACTGAGGAACGCGGAGGGTTAACCCTCAATTAGCCTTCTCACCGGGCCTTTGCGCGGGCATCGTGCCGCGCAAAGGAGCCAGCCTCATGCGTCGCATTCTACCCCTGCTCGCCATCGCGATCGCCGCCCCAGCCGCCGCGCAGCAGCGCGCGCCCTTCACCATCGAGGGGACGGGCCAAGGCTTCCAGACGATCGACGAGGCGGTCCAGTCGATCCGCATGGGCACCGCGACGATCCTGATCGCGCCGGGCGTCTATCACCAGTGCACGATCCAGTCGGGCGGGCACATCACCTTCAAGGCGGTGACGCCGGGCACTGCGATCTTCGAGGGGACGGCGTGCGAGGACAAGGCGGCATTCGTGCTGCGCGGGCAGAGCTCGGTGGTCGATGGCATCGTCTTCCGCAAGATCGCGGTCGGCGACGGCAATGGCGCGGGGATCCGCAGCGAGGTCGGCGATCTCGTCGTGCGCAATTCGATGTTCCTCGACAATCAGGAGGGTATCCTCGGTGGCCAGCCCAGCGGGCAGAAGATCACGATCGACCATTCGACCTTCGCTGGCCTCGGCCAATGCGACATCACGCCGAGCTGCTCGCACAGCATCTATCTCGCCAATCTCGGATCGGTGACGGTGACCAATTCGCGCTTCGAGCGCGGTACCGGCGGGCATTACGTCAAGCTGCGCACGCCGCACGTCACGATCACCGACAACAGCTTCGACGATACCAAGGGCAGCAAGACCAATTACATGATCGATCTGTCGCAAGGCGCGACCGGGCTGATCGCGCGCAACACCTTCGTGCAGGGGGCGCACAAGGAAAATCACAGCGGGCTGATCGTCGTATCGGCCGAGGCGAAGACGTATAGCGCGGCGGGGCTGCGGATCGAGGACAACGACGCGAGCCTCGCGCCGGGTGCGCCGACCAATCCGGCGTTCATTGCCAATATGAGCGGGGATCAGCTTGCGATCGGCGCGAACCGGCTGGGGGCTGGGATCCGGTCGTACGAGGTGCGGTAAGCTTTTCTCCCTCTCCCTTCGGGAGAGGGAAGCGGCCCGCCGGCGTAGCCGGTGGGAAGGGTGAGGGCAGCACACCTCAACGGCGTGGACTGCCCTCACCCGACCTCGCTTTGCTCGGCCACCCTCTCCCAAAGGGAGAGGGGTTTGTTTCAGCGGCAGGGCGCTCCGCCAGCGGCCAAATCCAAACACCGCCCATCCATCTTCGGCGCGGTCAGCGGCAGCGCGATCTGGCGTGCGAGCGTCGGTGCGATATCGACCGTCTCGACGCCGGCGGTATGTTCGAACCCGGTCATCCCCTTGCGCCAGAACAGGATCGGCACGCGGCGATCGTAATCGTACGGGCTGCCATGCGTCGCGACATAGCCGCCCGTCGCGCTCGGGATCGGCGTCACGCGCGGCTTGAGCAACACGACGAAGTCGCCCGACCTCCCGGTCAGGAACGACGCCCGCGCGCGCTCGAGCATGGTCCACTTTTCGGGCGGCCCCTTGGGGCTCGGCGTCGCGCGGATCTGTGCCGCGGTGAACACCTCGGCCACCTGCGGTGCAGCCTTGTAATAGGCGATCGCTGCGGTCTCGACCGCCTTGTGCTGCGCGCTCGTGAGGTCCTTGGCGATGTAGACGTCGCCATTGGGAATGTCGCCAAACAGCACGGGCTTGGCGATGCCGAGCTTGGCCGCGATCTCCTTCCCCGCGAAGGCGGGGGCGAGCATGACCTTCGCGCGCTGCGCATCCGGGAGCCCGGCATCGACTTCGCGTTCGGGAAGGTCGTTGCCGCCGTGATCGGCGGTCAGCACGACCTCATAATCGACGCCCGTCGAATCGAGCACCTGAAAGAACGAGCCGAGCGTCGCGTCGAGCTGCTGAAGCTGGATGCACATCTCGGCGCCCTCGGTGCCATAGGTGTGGCCGATATAATCGGTCGCCGAGGCGCCGACGTCGATGATGTCGGTGGTCGGACCTTGCCCGAGCTTCATGTCCTGAACGAGCCCCGCCGCCAGCGCGACGATCGCGCCGTCGAATGCGGGCGAGGCGCGGAAGCCCGTGGCGCTGCCCGCTGCGCGCTCGAAATGCCCCGCACCGACGGTCTTGCCGCCGCCGAGTTGCACCGCGCGGTCGTGCGATGTGCACACCTCGGGCACGTCGAGCGCGGCTTGCGGCGCGGCGATCCTGGCGGCGGTCGCTGCATTGGCGCGCGTGACGACGGCGGGGGTGGCGCGGCCGGCATAGCTGACGAACGCCTTGCCGTTCCACCACCAGAGCTCGTCGACATTGTGTCCGCCCATCATCACCGCGGCGCGATCCTTGCCCGCGACCGAGACGACGCGGATCGCCGGATTGGCGGCCTTCATCCGCTCGCCGAGCGTGGGGACGAGCAGGTGCTTGTCGGACACGGTGTACTGGCCGTCATGCGTCGTGCCGGGGACGGTCTCGTCCTCGGCGCAATACACCACCTTGTCGGCGCGCGCGACGCTGAGGTCGGTCCAGTTGTTCGCGATGATGCCGGTATGTTCGGGGCGGAAGCCGGTCAGGATCGTCGAATGGCCGGGGCAGGTCTCGGTCGCGGCGTGGCTCTGATAGCCGCTCGGGAAGACGCCGCCCTGCTGCAGCCGTGCGAAACCGCCGGTGAAGGATTTGCGATATTCGGCGAACAGGTCGGCGGAGAATTGATCGACCGAGATGACGACGATCAGTTTCGGCGCGCTGGCGGGCGGGGTGAACGGCGCGGCTTGCTGGGCGGAGAGCGGGGCCGACAGCAGCGCGAGCGCCATCGCCAAGAGGGAAGCCTGTCGTTTCATCGGTGATCTCCGCGCCATATACTTGACCCCGCGCGAGCTATGCCCTTGGTGCGCGCGACCTACAAGGATGTGCGAATGCGCTGGTTTCATTTCGGCTTGATGACGGTTCTGGCGTTGCTGACGGCAAGTGCCGCGCAAGCCGATGGAGGCCCGATCGGTGCGCCGGGCGCGCATCACCTCGCGATCACGTTGGTGGCGGAAAGCGTGACCCCCGCCGCGGGATCGACCGTCACGGTCGCGCTGGCGACGGTGCCCGAGGCCGGCTGGCACGGCTATTGGGAAAATCCCGGCGATGCCGGCTTTCCCGCCAAGCTCGAGTGGAGCCTGCCCAAGGGCATGACCGCAAGCGAGCCGGTCTATCCGGTGCCGGGGCGGCTCGTCGTCGCCGATTTGATGAACTATGTGTTCGAGAAGCCCTATGCGCCGCTCGTCACGCTGAAGGTGCCGGCTGGTCTTGCCGCCGGGACCGCGCTGCCGATCAAGCTGCACACCACCTATCTCGTCTGTTCCGCGACGGTGTGCGTGCCCGAAGCGGCCGATCTGTCGCTCGCGCTGACCGTCGGCGACGGCGCGATTGCGCCCGACACGCAGGCGCGCTTCGATGCGTGGCGCCGCGCCGTGCCCAAGCCGCTCGATGCGAAGGGCGTCTTCCAGGCAAGCGACGGTCGCATTCGCATCGCGATCCCTTACCCGGCGGGTGCTGCACTCAAGGATGCCTATTTCTACCCGGTCACGACCGGGCTGCTCGATTACAACGCGCCGCAGACGGTGACGCAGGATGGCGACCGTCTGATCGTTGAGACCAAGGCCGGCGCGACCGGCGGGGCAGGCCCGCTCGTCGGCGTGCTGCAGATCGGCGCGCAGCAGGGGCTGCGCGTGACCGCCGATGCCGGCTCCGTCGCTGCGACGGCGGCCACATCGACGGCGCCTGCGGGCGGCGTGCTGCTCGCGACGCTGATCGCCTTTGCCGGGGCGATGCTCGGCGGGTTGATCCTCAATATCATGCCATGCGTCTTCCCGATCCTCAGCCTCAAGGCGCTGAGCCTCGCGCGCGGGCATCTCGACGAGGGCGCGGCGCGGCGTGAGGCACTGGCCTATACCGGCGGCGTCGTCGCGGTGTGCGTCGGGCTTGGCGCGGCGATCCTCGCGTTGCGCGCTGGCGGCACTGCGGTCGGCTGGGCGTTCCAGCTGCAGGATCCGCGCGCGATCGTCGTGCTGCTGCTGCTGACGGTGGCACTGTCGCTCAACCTCGGCGGGCTGTTCGAGATTCCGACGCCGCAATTCGTCAACCGCTCGGGCGGGGCGGGCGGCGCGTTCGCGACCGGCGCGCTCGCGGCGTTCATCGCGACACCGTGCACAGGGCCCTTCATGGGCGCGGCGTTGGGGGCGGCGCTGGTGCTGCCGTGGCCGGCGGCGCTGGCGGTGTTCGCGGGGCTGGGCCTCGGGCTCGCCATCCCGTTCCTCGCGCTCGGCTTCGTGCCGGCGTTGCGCAAGCGGCTGCCCAAGCCCGGCGCGTGGATGGAGACCTTCCGCCACATTCTGTCGGTGCCGATGTGGCTGACCGCGCTTGCCTTGGCGTGGGTGCTCGGACGGCAGGCTGGGGTGAACGGGCTGACGCTCGGCCTCGGCGCGGCGCTGTTCGCGGGCTTCGCACTGTGGATCGGCGGTCGTCGGCAGGCGCGCGGGCTGGCGTTCGGCTGGGGCGCGCTGATCGCGCTGCTGATCGTGACGATCGGCGGCGCGGCGCTCGTCTCGCGCGCACCGGCGCAGGCGGCGGTGGCGGAGGCGGGCAGCGAGCCCTTCACCGAGGCGCGGCTCGATGCGCTGCGCAAGGCGAACCGGCCGGTGTTCGTCTATTTCACCGCCGACTGGTGCCTGACCTGCAAGGTCAACGAGAAGGCTGCGATCGAGACCGATGCGACGCGCAAGGCCTTCGCCGATCACAAGGTCGCGGTGCTGCTCGGCGACTGGACCAATGGCGATGCGACGATGGGGCGCTTCATCGAGGCGCATAACCGCGCCGGCGTGCCGCTGTACCTCTATTACGCGCCCGGCGCTGCCGAACCGCGAGTCTTGCCACAGGTGCTGACTCCGGGGATGCTGGCGGCGCTATGATCGCCCGCATTCTCGCCGCACTGGCCGCGCTGTTCGTCGGGATCGCTCCGGCGGGTGCGCAGTCCTCGCCCGCATGGTCGCGACCAACCGCGCCGTTCCATATCGCTGGACCGATCTGGTATGTCGGGACCGAGGGGCTGGGTGTCTATGCGGTGGTCACGCGCGACGGCACGATCCTCGTCAGTGGGCCGCTCGCGCAAAGCGCCGGGCTGATCGAGCGCAACTTGGCGACGATTGGGGTGCGCCCGCGCCAGATCAAATGGATCCTCAATTCGCACGCGCATTTCGACCATGCCGCGGCGTTCGCCGAACTGCGCCGCTGGAGTGGTGCCAAGCTCGTCGCCTCGGCTGGCGATGCGCCTGCGCTGCGTCGTGGTCGGCACGAGGCCGACAATGAGAACGGGCACACCCGCTTCGCGCCGGTGCCGGTCGACCGGGTCGTGCGCGATGGCGAGCAGGTCAGCGTCGGTGGCGTCGCGCTCACCGCCGTGCTGACGCCGGGACATACGCCGGGCTGCACGACCTGGACGATGCCGGTGGTCGAGCGGGGGCGGCGATTGATGGTGGTGTTCCCGTGCAGCGTGACCGTTGCGGGCAATCACCTGGTCGGCAATCGCGCCTATCCCGGCATCGTCGCCGATTATCGTGGCAGTTTCGATCGCCTGGCGACGCTGCCCGCCGATATCGTGCTGCCGATGCACCCCGATCTGGTCGATTTGCTCGGACAGGCCAAGCGCCGCGATGCGGGTGCGCCCGATGCGTTCGTCGATCGCGCGGTGCTCCCGCGTCTGGTGGCGGAGGCGCGGCGCGACTTTGCAAGCGCCCTGGCGCGCGCAGCAAAGCGCTAGGCAGCGGATTTCTTTTCAGCAGCGCTTGTGCGGCGCAACAATCCATCGCAGCATGGAACCCAGGATGTATCTGGGGGCTTTATCATCTCGATGGGGACACGACCGGCGTTTGACGAAATCATGGGGCAGGCGGGGTCGACGACCCCGCGGGACGAACTTGCCGCCTTGGGCGCCTGGATCGAGACCACGCCCGACGCCGAGCTGCGGCGGCGCCAACAATCGGCCGAGGCAACCTTCCGCCAATTGGGCATCACCTTCGCGGTGTACGGCGAGAGCGATGCGAGCGAGCGGATCATCCCGTTCGATATCGTCCCGCGCATCTTCCTTGCCGACGAATGGGAACGGCTTTCGGCCGGCCTCGTCCAGCGCGTCGAGGCGATCAATGCCTTCCTCCACGACATTTACGGCGAGCGCCGGATCCTCGCCGAAGGCGTGCTGCCGCCCGACCTGATCTTCGGCAATCCGCAATTCCGCCCCGAGATCGCCGGCATCCGCCCGCCGCACGACATCTGGGCGCATATCTGCGGGATCGATCTGGTGCGTACCGGGCCCGACGATTTCTTCGTGCTCGAGGACAATGCGCGCACCCCGTCGGGGGTGAGCTACATGCTCGAGAATCGCGAGGCGATGCTGCGGCTGTGCCCCGAACTGTTCCGCGATTTCCACGTCGCGGCAGTCGATTCCTATCCCGATCGCCTGCTCGAGACGATGAAGTCGGTCGCGCCGGTCGGCGTCGCCGCGCCGGTCTGCGTCGTGCTGACGCCGGGGCATTATAATTCGGCCTATTACGAACACAGCTTCCTCGCCGATTCGATGGGAATCGAACTGGTCGAGGCGGCCGATCTCGTCGTCGATGACGATGTGGTGTGGATGCGCACGATCGCGGGCCGCGTGAAGGTCGATGTGATCTACCGCCGGATCGACGACGACTATCTCGATCCGCTCGTCTTCCGGCCGGATTCGATGCTCGGCGTGCCGGGGCTGATCGCAGCCTATGCCGCGGGCAATGTCGCGCTGCTCAACGCGCCGGGCAACGGCATCGCCGACGACAAGGCGATCTATTCGTACATGCCCGAGATCGTGAAATTCTATTCGGGCGGCGACCCCAAGCTGCCCAATGTCGAGACGTGGCGCTGCCGCGAACCGCAGGCGCTGAAATATGTGCTCGAGCGGCTGCCCGAGCTGGTGGTGAAGCTGGTCGATGGGTCGGGCGGATACGGCATGCTCGTCGGCCCGACCGCGACCAAGGCCGAAATCGAGAGCTTCCGCGCCGCGCTGATCGCCGAGCCGCACCGTTACATCGCGCAGCCGACGCTCGCGCTGTCGACCGTGCCGACGCTCGCCGCGGCGGGCCTGGCGCCGCGGCACGTCGATTTCCGGCCGTTCGTGCTGACCGGATCGAAGGGCGTACAGGTCGTGCCCGGCGGGCTCACGCGCGTCGCGCTCAAGGAGGGATCGCTGGTGGTAAATTCCTCGCAAGGCGGCGGCACCAAGGACAGTTTCGTGCTGATGGACAATGGCGCGGGGGCCGAACCTAAGGGACAGCTCCAGTCGCAGACGCAATCGCAGGAACAGGTTTCGTGAGCGGGCCCGTCGCACTCTCGGCGTACCGGGGCGATCCGCAATGCTGAGCCGCACCGCATCGTCGCTCTACTGGCTCGGCCGCTATGTCGAGCGGACCGATTTCATCGCGCGACTCGTCGAGGCGACCGTCCGGCTCGACGTCCTCTCGCCGCGCCCGGCGGGCGAGGCGGCGTGGGCCTCGGCGTTGGCGGTTACCGAGACCGATGCCGCTTTCGCCAAGACCGGGCAGAGCATCTCGCAGAACCCCGTCGCGCGCTTCCTGACGGTCGATTCGAGTCATCCCGGTTCGATCGTCCGCGCGCTCGACATGGCGCGCAATAATGCCCGCGCCGTGCGGACCGCGCTGACGAAGGAAGCCTGGACCGGCATCAACCGCGCCTGGCTGATCTTCGACAACCGCTCGAGCCCGGGCGGCGCGATGGCGACGCTCAATCTGGTCGAGGCGGTCAAGGCCGAGACGCGCGGGTTCGAGGGCGCGGTCCACCGCATGCTGCGCAACCAGACGACGTGGTTCATCCGCCTCGGCCAGGCGATCGAGCGTGCGGACAACACGGCACGGCTGCTCGACGTCAAATATCACATCCTGCTGCCCAAGGGTGAGTCGGTCGGCGGCGTGGTCGATCGCGACCAATGGACGACGATCCTGCAGACCGTGTCGGCGGTGACCGCATATCGCTGGCTCTATTCGGAGGGGTTGAAGCCGGCGAACGTCATCGACCTGCTGATCGCGCGCTCCGAGCTGCCGCGCAGCCTTGCCGCCTCGGTCGAGGAAGCGGTCGAGATCCTCAATTTGCTCGCCAAGCGGACCGGGCTGCACGGCGAAGCCGACCGGATGGCGCGCAACCGGCACCAGCGCCTGTCGCGCACCAAATCGGGCGAGGTGATCACGCAGGGTCTGCACCAATATCTGCAGGGCTTCATCGCCGAGAACGACAATCTCCACCTGGCGGTCGGCCGCCAGTTCAAGTTCAGCTGATGCGGCTCGCGATCGATCACCGCACGACGTATCGCTTCACCAGCCCGCAGGCGCGGCTGACGCAATTGCTGCGATTGACGCCCGAGGACACGCACGACCAGTCGGTCGCGGGGTGGCACCTCCATGTCGATTGCGACGCGCGGCTGCGATATGGGCGCGACGGGTTCGGCAATCGCACGACGATGCTCTATGTCGAGGGACCGATCGACAGCATCGAGATCCATGTGTCGGGCGAAGTTTTGACCAATCGCTCGCACGGTATCGTGCATGGCGGGCATGAGCCGTTGCCGCCGCAACTGTTCCTGCGCGAAACGCCGCTGACCACGCCCAATGCCGAGATCGCCAGCTTCGCGCAGACGATCGACGAGAGCGATCCGGTCGCGCGGTTGCATGCGTTGAACCTCGCGGTGCATCGCCGCTTCGCGCTGTGTCGCGGCAAGCCGGTCGCCGGGCGTACCGCGATCGAGGCGTTTGCCGAAGGAGAGGTGAGCGCGCGCGATCTGGCGCAGGTGTTCGTGACCGCGGCGCGGACGCTCGGCGTTCCGGCGCGCTACGTTTCGGGCTACAGCCCGGCGTGCGTCGATGTCGCCGATGCGCGCCCCGCGCCGCATGGCTGGGCCGAGGCGCATGTGCCGGGGCTCGGCTGGGTGGCGTTCGATCCCTGCACCGGGCTGTGCGCCGACGAAGCCTATGCGCGCGTTGCCGTCGCGCTCGATTCCGCCGGCGCCGCGCCGGTCGCGGGGTCGCGGCTCGGCGAGGGCGAGGAATTGCTCGACGTCGACCTGCACGTCGATCGCACGTCGGGGCAGTAGCCCCGCACGGAGATCAGCGCGTCGTCACCAGCTGTTCGGCCATGATCGCGTATTTTTCGGCAGGCGGCGAATAGACCGCATCTTCGTCGACCAGCACGCTCCAGCCCTGCGGCCCGAGCACCTCGATCGGGCGATAGCGGATCTTGTACGCCATCCGCGGCGATCCCTTCACCCAATAGCCGAGATAGACATAGGGGAGGCCCACGGCGCGCGCGCGGAGAATGTGGTCCATGATGATCATGTTGCCGAGCCCGGGGCGATCCTCGCTGTCGGCGTCGAAGAAGCTGTAGATCATCGACAGGCCATCGGCATGCTGGTCGGTGAGGCATGCGCCGATCAGCCGGCCGCGTTCGCCGTGGAGCGAGGGCTCGCGATATTCGACGATGAAGCTGTTGACCGGCGAATGCTCGACCATGTCGGCATAATCGCCTTCGTCCATCTCGGCCATGCCGCCGCCGGGGTGGCGCGAGGCGAGGTAGCGGCGCAGCAGCTGGAATTGCTCGTCGGTCGCCCAGGGGCGGCAGGCGGAGACTTCGAGATCGGCATTCTTGCGCAGCTGCTTGCGCTGCGTCGCATTCGCCTCGAAGTCCGACACCACGACGCGCACCGAAACGCAGGCGGTGCAGCCCGAGCAGCTCGGGCGATAGGCGACCGACTGGCTGCGGCGGAACCCGATCCGGCCGAGCGCATCGTTAAGATCGCTCGCTTGCTCGCCGCGCAACTCGGTAAACACCTTCCGCTCCTGGCGGCCGGGCAAATACGGGCAGGGCGACGGGCTGGTGACGAAGAATCGTGGAAAGCGGAATGGCGCTGTCACCGCGTAAGGTCCCTTGAAATGGCGCGTCCCGCTGCCCCCCGCGGCCAGCTCGCATGGCTGTTATGAATCGTCGCGAACGTGATGAAAAGCGGCTTTACCAAGATTGGTGGTTAATGCCGCATTTGCTGAATCGATTCAGCGCCCTGGCAATAAAATGCACTGATCCGCGCCCCGGCGATAGAGTCGCGGGACTCGGTTGGCCGCACGCCAGATTCGTTTCGTCACGCGAGTTCGACGGTACTCACTTCATAGCCGCCGGCGCGCAGCGCGCCCATCAGCCGGTCGAGATGCGCGCGGTCGCGCGTCTCGCATTCGACATCGGTGATCAGCCCCTTGGCGGGCAGCGTTGTGAAGACACGCTGATGGTAGATCTCGATGATATTAACGCGTTCGGCATCGAAGATCCGCGCGACGTTGAACAGCGCGCCGGGCTGATCCTGCAGCCGGATCCGCAACCGCGCGAGCCGCCCCGAGCGCGCCAGATCGCGGAGCAGGACGTTGGCGAGCAGTCGCGTATCGATATTGCCGCCGCACAAAACGACGCCGACGGTCTTGCCGGCGAAGCGCTCGGGATGCTGGAGCAGCGCGGCGAGGCCAGCGGCGCCCGCGCCCTCGACCACGGTCTTCTCGATCTGCAGCAACAGGCTGACCGCGCGTTCGAGATTGCGCTCGCTGACGAGCACGATGTCATCGACCAGCGCCTTGACCATGCCCGAGGTGATCCCGCCCGGCTCCTTGACCGCGATGCCCTCGGCGAGCGTATCGCCTGCACACGGCATGTCGGTGCCGTTGATGCGGTTGTACATCGAGGGGAACAGCTCGGCCTCGACGCCGATCACCTCGACCGGATGGTCGGCAGCGGCCGCGACGACCGCCATGCCCGAGATCAGCCCGCCACCGCCGATCGGCGTGAGGAAGGTGTCGATGCTCGGCACGTCCTGCAGCATCTCGATCGCGACGGTGCCCTGGCCGGCGATCACGCGGATGTCGTCGAACGGATGGACGAAGGTCAGCCCGCACTCGGCCTCGAGCTCGCGCGCATGCGCGTATGCCGCGTCGAACGTGTCGCCGAACAGGACGACGGTCGCGCCGTGGCCTTCGGTCTGCGTCACCTTCACGGTTGGGGTGTTGGTCGGCATCACGATCGTCGCGGGGATGCCGAGCCGGTTGGCGTGATAGGCGAGGCCCTGCGCATGGTTGCCGGCCGATGCCGCGATCACGCCGCTCGTGCCCGCGGGCAGCTGGAGCAGCGTGTTGAGCGCGCCGCGCTCCTTATACGCTGCGGTGAATTGCAGGTTCTCGAACTTGAGATAGACCGTCGCCCCGGTCAGCTCGGACAGCGTCTTGCTGATGAAGGTCGGCGTCCGCACGATCTGGTCGGAAATCCGGCCGTGCGCCGCCTGGACGTCGGCGAGGGTGACGGGGAGGGTTTCGGGCGCGGGGCGGGGATGTGTAGCCATGCCGCCGCCTAGACCATCTGGCGCGCCGAAGGAACATTGCTTATCGCGCTAGGGATGCAGACCCGTTCCTTCGCCCGTCGCGCCGCGCTCGTCCTCGCAGCGCTCTCGCTCCCGACCGTCGCACTGGCCGATGGGCTGATCGACAATGTCACCGGCATCACGCTCGACAAGGACGGCAAGGTGCTGCGCTTTACCGGCCTGCTGGTCTCGCCCGAGGGCAAGGTCGTCAAGCTGCTCGCCGACAGCGAGAAGCGCCCGGTCAAGCTCGACTGGCGCGCCGACGAACATGGCAAGGTGCTGCTCCCCGGCTTCATCGACGCGCATGGGCATGTGATGGAACTCGGCTTCCGCGCGCTCGAGCTCGATCTGTCGGGCACCAAGTCGCTCGACGAGGCCAAGGCGCGGATCGCGGCCTATGCCGCCGCGAACCCCGAGAAGAAGTGGATCATCGGCGGCGGGTGGAACCAGGAAGTGTGGGGGCTCGGCCGCTTCCCGACGGCGGCCGAGCTCGACACGGTGGTGAGCGATCGCCCGGTCTGGCTCGCGCGCGCCGATGGGCACGCCAGCTGGGGCAACAGCGCGGCGCTGAAGGCTGCGGGCGTCACGGCCAAGTCGGTTTCGCCCGCGGGTGGCCGGATCGAGAAGACCGGCGTCCAGCCGAACGGCGTGTTCGTCGATGCCGCGCAGGCGCTGGTCGAGAAGGTCGTGCCGCGGCCGCAGCCCAAGGAGCGCGACGTCGCCTTCCTCAAGGCGCAGGAGATCCTGATGTCCTACGGGATCACCGCCACCGCCGACATGGGCACGAGCATGGACGACTGGCTGGCGTATCGCCGCACCGGCGACGCGGGCAATCTGCGCGTGCGGATCATGAGCTATGGCATGGGCGTCGATACCGCGGTGCGGATCGGTGGCGCCGGGCCGACGCCGTGGCTGTATGGCGACCGGCTGCGGATGGGCGGGGTCAAGCTCTATGCCGATGGCGCATTGGGCTCGCGCGGCGCGTGGCTCAAGAAACCGTATAGCGATGCGCCCGGCCAATCGGGGGCGGGGTTCATGTCCGACGACGTGATCCGCAATTACCTGAGCCGCGCCGCGCTCGACCATTATCAGGTCGCGGTCCACGCGATCGGCGACCGCGCGAATGCCGAAGTGCTCTCGGCGATCGAGGACATGGCCGACACCTATAAGGGCGACCGCCGCTGGCGGATCGAACATGCGCAGATCGTCGATCCGGTCGATCTGCCGCGCTTCGGCAAGAACGGCATCATCGCCTCGATGCAGCCGACGCACCAGACGAGCGACCGCGCGATGGCCGAGGCACGGCTCGGGCCGGATCGGCTCGCCGGCGCTTATGCGTGGAATTCGATGCTCAAGAACGGCGCGACGCTGGCGTTTGGATCGGATTACCCGGTCGAGAAGCCCGATCCGTTCGCGGGCTGGGCGGCGGCGTTCACGCGGCAGGATGCCGATGGGCAGCCGTTCGGCGGCTGGCGCCCCGAGGAGCGCATCACGCGCGAACAGGCGTGGTGGGCGTTCACTGGTGCCGCCGCCTATGCGGGCTTCGCCGAGGACAAGTTCGGACGCCTCGGGGTCGGGCAGCGCGCCGACTTTATCATCGTCGATCGCGATCCGCTGCTCGCCTCGCCCACCGAACTCCGCGCGACCAAGGTCGAGCAGACCTGGATCGGCGGCGCCAAGGCGTGGAGCCGCAAGTAACAAAAAAGGCCGCGACGTCCCCCGATGTCGCGGCCTGTCTCCCGCCGCAGCGGGAGCGGTAAACCTTTAAACGATTATGCGACGGCAGCAGGGTGCATCATTTCGTCGGCCTCGCGCAGCACATAGCCGCGGCCCCAGACGGTCTCGATGTAATTCTCGCCCTCGCAGGCGAGCGACAGCTTCTTGCGCAGCTTGCAGATGAAGACGTCGATGATCTTGAGCTCGGGCTCGTCCATTCCGCCATACAGGTGGTTGAGGAACATTTCCTTGGTCAGCGTCGTGCCCTTGCGCAGCGAAAGCAGCTCGAGCATCGCATATTCCTTGCCGGTCAGATGGACGCGGCTGCCATCGACTTCGACCGTCTTGGCGTCGAGATTGACCGCGAGCTTGCCGGTGCGGATGACCGACTGGCTATGGCCCTTCGAGCGGCGCACGACGGCGTGGATGCGGGCGGTGAGTTCTTCGCGGTGGAACGGCTTGGTGACGTAATCGTCGGCGCCGAAGCCGAAGCTGCGGACCTTGCTGTCCATCTCGTTGATCCCAGACAGGATCAGCACCGGCGTCTGGACGCGCGCGACGCGGAGCTTCTTGAGCACGTCATAGCCGTGCATGTCGGGCAGATTGAGGTCGAGCAGGATGATGTCGTAATCGTACAGCTTGCCGAGATCCAAGCCTTCCTCGCCGAGGTCGGTCTTGTAGACGTTGAAGCCTTCGGCCGTCAGCATGAGCTCGATCGCCTTTGCGGTCGTCGGCTCGTCCTCGATCAACAATACGCGCATCTGGGCGTTCCCCGTTTCTCTTCAGACGTTCGGAGCTCCCTGCGGCCCGATCTGCCTGACACAAACCATTAACCTGATCAGTGATGAAGGCAAAAGGTTAATTTCGCATTAATCGGCCTGAATCCGCGAGTCGCGTGGCGATTCGGTATCGCCGATCAGGTCCTCGCCAAGCACGTCACGCAGATACAGGCTGCGCACGAGCGAAAATCCGACGACCAGCAGCCCGGCCGAGAAGAACAAGCCGAACAGCCCGAACACGAAGCCGATCGCGATGATCGCGAACACCGTGATCGCGGGCGGGATGTCGATCACGCGGCTCTGAACATAGGGGGTGACGAAGTTGGTCTGGATCACGCGGACGATCGCATAGGTGATCAGCGTGCCCATCAGGGGTGTCGTTCCCGCGGTCGCCGCAAGCCCGAGCGCGGGCAGCATCGCGGCAGTCGGCCCGACATAGGGAATGAATTCGCTCAAGCCCGCGAGCAATCCGAGCGCCCAGGCCGAGGGCACGCCGGCGATCCACAGCCCCGTGCCGACGAGCAATCCCATCGACGTCATGCCGATCAGCTCGGCGCGCAGCCACAGCCGTAGCGTGGTGCCGACATCGACCAGCGCATCGGCAAAGGCTGGCCGCACCGAAGGGGGCACGAGCAGCAACGCGCCGCGCTGATAGATTTCCGGGTCTGCCGAGAAGAATAGCGCGCCGACGAGCAGCAGGATGCAGTTGAGCATCAGCTCGCCGCCGCCGCTGAGCAGCCCGCCGATATCGCGCGCGACGCGCGACCCCGCGAACGCCGCCTTGACCGCCTCGACGATCTTCGCGCCGACCGGGGATTGCGACAGCCAGTTTGAAAGCTGATCGAGCAGATGCGGGAGTTGCGTGACGAGCTGGTTGATCTGCTGCGCGAATTGCACGCCGAACAGCCAGCCGAGAAAGCTAATCGCGGCGAGCACGGTGGTCACTGCGAGCGGCATCGTCGCGCGTTGCGGGACGACGCGGCCGTACAGCTCGGCAATCGCGCGGATCGCCACCGCGCCGAGCATCGAGCCGAATGCGAGGATCAACAGATTGCTCGCGCGCCACACCGCGGCGGTTATCGCGACGATCAGAACGACAATCAGGACGCGGCGGATGAACCGGGCGTCGTCGGCATCAGGGGCTAGGCGCTTCACGCGTCGGTAACGCAGGGGTTGCGGACTTTTTCCGTAAGAAAATCCATCAACGCCTCGACCCGCGCCGGGCGCAGCGCACTCGGCGGCGTCATCAGATGCAGCGCGATCGGCGGGCCGTGCCAGTCGGCGAGAATCACCTCCAGCGTCCCCGCCGCGATGTCGGGTCCCACGATGAAATCGGGCAGCAAGCCGATGCCGAGCCCGGCACGCAGCGCGGGTAGCAGGGCATCGCCGCTGTTCGACGACAGCGGGCCGCTCGGCCGCACTGCCGCTTCGGCGCCGTCGGGGCCGAAGAAGCGCCACGGGCCGGTGACGTTGGTATAGCCGAAACAGGCGTGTTCGCCGAGCTGGGCCGGGTGGGTCGGCCGGCCACGTCGCGCGAAATAGGCGGGCGAGCCGACGATATGGATGGCGATCGGCCCCAATCTGCGCGCGCGCAGCGAACTGTCGGGCAGATCGGCGATGCGCAGCGCGATGTCGAACCCTTCGGCGACGATGTCGACCTTGGCGTCGGACAGGATCAGCTCGATCTCGATGCCGGGATGAAGCGCGAGAAACTGGGCGATGAGCGGCGCGACGACCGCGAGGCCGAGCGTCATCGGCGCGCTCAGCCGGACGAGCCCGGTCGGCGTCGTCGCGGCATCGTGCGCGGCTTCCTCGGCGGCGACGGCTTCGGCCAGGATGCGCGCGGCGTGCTCGGCGAGACCCTTGCCGGTCTCGGTCAGCGTCAGCCGGCGCGAGGTGCGATGGAACAGCGATTGCCCGAGATGCGCCTCGAGCCGCGTCACGGCTTTCGACACCGTCGCCTTCGATACGCCGATCGAATCGGCGGCGCCGCTGAACGAGCGATGTTCGACAACACTGGCGAAAATCGCCCAGGCTTCGAGATCGGGAAGACGCATTCGGTGCCAGCTCCAAGCAATGCGTTCTCTTACATGTCGAAACGATCGGTTTCCAGTGTTTCCATTTACCGCGCAATCCAAATGCCTATCTTGGTCCCAACGCAATTCCTTCGGGAGACCCACGATGATCGAGAAACGTTCGTTCGAAAGCCTCGGCCATGCCGAGCATGGTTGGCTCAACGCGCGCCACCATTTTTCCTTCGCCAATTATTACGAGCCGGCCCGCATGGGCTGGGGCGCGATCCGCGTGTGGAATGATGATGAGATCGCCGCGAACAGCGGCTTCCCGCCGCATCCGCATCGCGACATGGAAATCATCACCTATGTCCGCAAGGGCGCGATCACCCACAAGGATTCGATGGGCAATGAAGGCCGCACCGGAGCGGGCGACGTCCAGGTGATGAGCGCGGGCACTGGCGTGCGCCATGCCGAATACAATCTCGAGCCCGAGCAGACGACGATCTTCCAGATCTGGATCGAGCCGAGCCGCAAGGGCGGATCGCCGAGCTGGGGCGCCAAGCCTTTTCCGAAGGACGATCGTTCGGGCCAGTTCGTGACGCTGGCGAGCGGCTTTGCCGAGGATAGCGACGCGCTCCCGATCCGCGCCGAGGCGCGCGTGCTTGCGGCGCTGGTGCGTGCGGGTGAGACGATCACCCACGAAGTCGGCCCCGGGCGGCATGCCTATCTGGTGCCGGCGACGGGCTCGGTCGAGATCGACGGCCAGACCTTCAAGGCGCGCGATGGCGCCGCGATGGACGGCGGCCAGACGGTGACGATCACCGCGCTCGAAGATGCCGAACTGGTGCTCGTCGACAGCCAGTAGCGTACGCGTATCCCCCTCCCGCTTTCGGGAGGGGTTAGGGGAGGGGCGTGCCTCGGGTGCCAACCTCTCCCTTTCAGACTTCCCTCCCCCAGCCCCTCCCGCAAGCGGGAGGGGAGCAAGTAGAAACCAGCCCCTCCCGCAAGCGGGAGGGAAGCTAGAAGAAGAAGGACCATGCCATGACCAAAGTTCTCGTGCTCTATTACTCGTCCTACGGCCATATCGAGCAGATGGCCGATGCCGTCGCCGAAGGCGCGCGCGCCGGTGGTGCCGAAGTCGACATCCGTCGCGTCGCCGAAACTGCGCCGCAGGCCGTGATCGAAGCCGCGCACTTCAAGACCGATACCGCGCACGACCTGATCGAAAGCCCCGATGCGCTCGCCGACTATGACGCGATCATCGTCGGTGCGCCGACGCGCTTCGGCCGCATGCCGAGCCAGATGGCGTCGTTCTGGGATACCACCGGTGGCCTGTGGTTCACCGGCAAGCTGATCGGCAAGGTCGGCGGCGCGTTCACCTCGACCGCGAGCCAGCATGGCGGGCAGGAGACGACGCTGTTCTCGATCATCACCAACCTGATGCATCACGGCATGACGATCGTTGGCCTTGATTACGGCTTCCAGGGCATGACCGGCGTCAAGGAAGTGGTCGGTGGCACCCCGTATGGCGCGTCGACGATCGCCGATGGCGACGGCAGCCGCCAGCCGCACGCTGACGAGCTCGCCGGCGCCCGCTACCAGGGCAAGCGTATCGCCGAGACCGCGGCGAAGCTCAAAGCCTGAACCATTTGCGCCTCCGCCGCTCGACCGGAGCTATGACCGGCGGAGGCAGCAATTGCGGTAGAATGACGGGTGGCGGCACTGACGGTGGCTTGAGCCATAGGTCCGAAATGTCCGTCACCCGCGGACTCGCCGGATAGGTCGCGCGCGCGCGGGCGACCGCGAGGCGCGCGCGTGCCGCGCCCATCACGTTGACGTTCGCGCCGACCCAGCGCCAGTGCCACGGCTCCCATGTCACGCCCTGCGCATTGCCCATCGGGAAGGATAGCTCGAAGCCGAACTCGGGCGCGTGGGTGATCAGCCAGCGCCCGGCGGGCGTTGTGGCCATGCAGGTGTTGACGTCGCCGCAGCCCGCCGAGGGGCGGATCCCGAAATCGATCGCATAGCCCGTCGCGTGCTCGCTGAAGCCCGGCGGCCCGACCGAGCGCGCGCGCATCGCCGGATCGCCGCAGCGGCCGGGCCGGCCATTGTGGCAGAACACCGCGCGCTGGTGCGCGATCGAACGGAAGCAGGAAATCCCGCGCAGCGTCGCACCGACGCCGGGCGTCAGCGTGGCGGCGGTGAGCATCCGCGTAAGATCCGGCGCGGCGTCGCGGTGGACCAGGCATGGCTGGCCGACCGCGAAGCCGGGCGGCGCCGCGACCAATTCGGTGCGCGCGACTTCTGGATAGGGCAGATGGCCGAGCATCCGCCCATCGGCCATCGCCGCAGGCAAATCGCCGGGATAGACGCCGGGCGGAAGACTCGTCGGAGCGGGCGGCGGAGTCGCGATCTGCGCGCGCGTCGGCGGGGCGGCCCACAGCGCGAGCGCGATCCCCATTGCCCAAGTTCCGGTCCGTCGCACGGCGCGGCTCTGGCATGTCGGCGCTTGCGGTGGCAAGGGGGTGGGATGCTAGCCAATCATGTTCTTTTCCTCGACGGCGAGGCGCTCGTCATCGACAAGCCCGCCGGTCTCCCGGTCGATCGTCCGCGCGACGGGTCGCTCTCCCTCGAAAACCATCTCGACGGGCTGACCTTCGCCTTCAAGCGCTGGCCGGTTCCGGTGCATCGGCTCGATCGCGATACGTCGGGCTGCCTTTTGCTGTCGCGCAATCCCAAGGCGCACGCGCGGCTGCAACAGGCGTTCGAGCAGGGGCTGGTGCGCAAGCGCTATCTCGCTGTGCTCGAGGGTGTGGTCGAGGGCGAAAGCGGGCTGATCGACTTGGCGCTCGCCAAGGTCAGCACCGCCGAGACGGGCTGGCGGATGGTCGGCGATCCGCTCGGCGCCAAGGGCAGCAAGGCGTCGCGGACCGCGTGGCGCGTGCTGTCGATCAAGGACGGACGCAGCTTCGTCGAGTTCATTCCCGAGACTGGGCGCACGCACCAGATCCGCGTCCATGCCGCCGAGGCGCTCGGCGCGGCGGTGGTCGGCGATCCGATCTATGGCACCGGCACCAAGGCGGCCGGCGCCTCGACGTTGCTCCATGCCGCCGAGCTCATGGTGCCGCGTGCTGGCAAGGAGCCGATCATCGCCAAGGCACCGCTGCCCGAGCGCTTCATCGCAGCGGGTTTCACCGAGGCTGACGCGGCGCCCGCGCAATAGCGCTTTCCTCGCGCGACCTGACCGACTAAGCCCCGCGCTCCCCGGGGGGCCGCTTATGCGCGGCTGAGAGGTGGGCTGCAGCCCACGACCCGCTGAACCTGATCCGGTTGATACCGGCGTAGGGAGGGTCGCGGCAGACTCCGTTACCCCTCCGAGTAGGAGTGACGACGGATGACGCGCAGGCTTTCCAGGATCGACGGTGGCTGTGTCTCGCGCAGGGCGCTGGGTTTGGCGATGCTGTCGGCTGCGGTGCTCGCGGTCCCGGCATTCGCCGAGGACAAGGACCAGCCTAGCGACATTGTCGTCACCGGCCATCCCGATCCCGAGGGCCTGCTGCCCGACCAGCACGCGCCGAAAGCGCAAAGCGCGATCTCGGCCGATTTCATCACCAAGCAGGCGCCGACGCTCAACGCCTTCCAACTGGTCGGCCTGCTGCCGGGCGCGAACGTCTCGTCGAGCGACCCTTACGGTCTCTCGACCAGCTCGAGCCTGACGCTGCGCGGACTCGGTCAGGACGAGATCGGCGTGCTGATGGAGGGCGCGCCGCAGAACGATATCGGCTATTATTACGCCTATCCCGCGCAATTCGCCGATGCCGAGAACCTCAAGCAGATCACGCTCGCGCAAGGCGCGGTCGATATCGACTCGCCGACCGTCGGCGGGGCGGGGGGGCTGCTGTCGCTGACGCTCGACGATCCCAAGGCGAGCCCGCAGGCGCTGGTCAATCTCTCGCTCGGATCCTACGCCGCGCGGCGTGCCTTCGTGCGGGTCGATACCGGCACGATCGGCCAGACCGGGCTCAAGGCATTCCTGTCCTATTCCAATATCCGCGCCGACAATTGGCGCGGGGCAGGGTTTGATACGCGCCAGCATGTCGACGCCAAGCTGCTCAACGAATGGGGCAATGGCAATCGCGCGAGCCTTGCCGTGTCGTTCAACGACGCCAATTCCTCGACCTATCCCAGCCCGACGCTCGCCGATTGGAAGGCCGCGGGGCGCGACTTCAACTACGACCGCGATTACAGCGCGGGGAACACCAATTACTGGCGGCTGTACCGCGCGCCGTTCCGCAACGTCTATCTCGCGGCGCCGCTGCATCTGGCGCTGAGCGACCGGCTGACGCTCGACACGACGAGCTATCTCCAGTTCGGCTACGGCAATTCGCCCTACGCCACGCAGCTCGCCACCACCGGCAATTATCTCGGTACCGAGGCGCTGGGGCCGGTCGCGCTGCCCGGCGCGGTCGATGGCGCGGCGACGGTGCTCGGCAATTACACCGGCGACCAGTTCCGCGGCGGCACCGTTGCCAAGCTCACGCTGGCCGTCGGGGCGCACCGGATCACCGCCGGCCTGTGGTTCGATTACGGCAAGGACCGCGTGCTGCAGACCTATGGCGCGGTGCGCGCGGACGGGCGTCCGGTCGATCCGTGGGGCTATCAGAATACGGCGATCCGTACTGCCGATGGCCGCCTTCTGGCCTATGAGGATCAGCGCACCGTCACGGTGACCAAGGGTTTCTTCCTTGCCGACAGCATAACGCTAACGCCGCGGCTGACCGTCGATCTCGGCTTCAAGGGCGTCGATCTGCTGCGCAACGGGCGCAATTATTTGCCCGGTCCGCAATCGGCGGTGCGCCGCGACAGCTTCGCCGCTTTGCCCCGCGCGGCGCTGCATTATCGGCTCGACGATCGGCAGCAGCTGTTCGCCAACGTCACCACCAACTTCCGCGGCCCCAACGAATTCACGCTATACAACAGCTATGACGGCGGGGTGCTGAGCACGCAGGGGACGAACGCGCTCAAGAACGAGTATTCGGTCTCGCAGGAGATCGGCTATCGCTACATCGGGCCGAGCCTGTCGGCGTCGGTGACCGCCTTCCATTACCATTTCCGCAATCGCCAGCTCGGCACGCTGATCGATGTCGGCGGCGCGCAGGTCAATTCGACGCTCAACGCCGGCAGCCAGACGTCGTACGGCATGGATGGCGAGATCGATTACCGCCCTGCCGCCGGGGTCAGCCTCTACGTTTCGGGCGAATATCTGCACGCGCGGCTCGACAATGACCTGCAGGTCGGTGCCGATTTCCTGCCGACGCGCGGCAAGCATGCGGTGTCGAGCCCGACCTTCCAGCTTGGCATGGGTGGGACCTATGACGATGGGCGGTTCTTCGGCAGCAGCGCGCTGAAATATGTCGCGCGCCAATATGCCACCTTCGTCAATGACGAGAGCATCCCGGGTTACGCGACGCTCGACCTGTCGGTCGGCGTGCATCTGGCCGAGTGGCTCGATGGCAAGCGCACCGATCTGCGGCTCAATGCGATCAACGTGACCAATCCGCGCGTGCTGTCGGGCGTCGCTGCGGTCACCACCAACGCGCAGGACACGATCGGGCGCGGCGGAAGCGTCATCGCCGGTGCTGCGCCGGCCTATTATGTCGGGAGCGGCGCGGCGCTGATCGCGACGCTGTCGCGCGTGTTCTGATAGCATGGCCGCAAGCGCCCCGCATCTCGTCCACGGCATGGGCACCACGCTCGAGCCGCCGACCTGGCCCGCGATCACGCATGGTGAAGCCGCGGCGGCGCTCGCGCGCTTCCCTGCGGCCGGGCAGCTCGAAGCGCTCGAATGGCATTCGCCGCGGCCCTTCTCGGCAGCGGCGCGGGTGCGCACGACGCGGGGCGTGTTCGTGCTCAAGCGGCACCACCCGGCGGTGCGGGCGCCTGCGGTTCTGGCGGAGGAGCACGCCTTCATCGCGCATCTCGCGGCGGGCGGGATACCGGTGCCCGAAATCCTACTGACGGACGACGGGACAAGCGCGATTACGGTCGGGGAGTGGACCTATGAACTGCACCGCCAGGGCGCGGGGCTGGACCTGTATCGCGAACGGCTTTCCTGGACGCCGTTCTTCTCCGTCTCGCACGCGCACGCGGCAGGCGCGTCGCTCGCCCGGCTGCACGCGGCATCGCGCGGTTTCTTGGCACCAGCACGCGCGGTGCAGCCCCTGGTGGCGAGCTTCACCATTCTCCCCAGCACCGACCCGTTGGCCGCGACCGAGGCGTATGTCGCCGCTAGGCCGGCGCTGGCGGCGTTTCTAGAACGACGCGACTGGCGGTCGGCGGTGGCGCGACTGTTCGCCGAGCTCGGCCAAGGCGTGTCGGATGCATTGGCGGGGTGCGAAGAGGTGTGGACGCACAACGATTGGCACCCCTCGAACTTGCTGTGGAGCGCGGACGGGCAGGTGGAGACGGTGTTCGACTTCGGTCTCGCCGACCGCACCTGCGCGGTCCACGACCTCGCCACCGCGATCGAGCGCACCGCGATCGACTGGTTGGAGTTGGGGCAGGGGAGAGACGCGACGATCGGCCACCCCGAAACCGCGCGAGCGCTGCTCGCGGGCTATGCCACGGTCCTCCCGCTCGACCGAGGCAAGGTGGAGGCGGTGTTGCGCGTGCTCCCGCTCGTCCATCTCGAATTCGCGCTGTCCGAGATCGACTATTTCGCGGGCGTCGTCGGCGATGTCGCGGAGGCGAGCGTGGCGTGGGAGCAGTATCTGCTCGGCCACGCCGACTGGTTCCTCGCGCCGCACGGACAAGCCTTCCTGCACGCCACAGAGCGTGGGGCGCTCGGCTGATGTCCGCGCTCGAGATCGTCGCTGTCATCGTCAGTTTTCTGGGGATCTGGCTGACCGCTGCGCGCCGGATGCTGTGCTGGCCGATCAACCTGCTGGCCTGCGCGCTCTACTTTAAGCTATTCCTCGACGTGCGGCTCTATGCCGACATGGTGCTGCAGGCGCTGTTCGGGATCGCCATCCTCTATGGCTGGATCGTCTGGGCGCGCGGCAAGGAGGATAGCGGCGCGGTCATGGTCGAGCCCCTCCGCCCGGTCCCCGCGGCACTCGCGCTGGCGGCCGGCGCGATCGGCGCGGTGACGATCGGTTGGGGCACCAGCCACTATACCGACGCGGCGCTACCGTGGATCGATTCCGCGCTCAGCAGCTTCAGCCTTGTCGCGCAATATTGGACCGCGCGCCGCCACCGCGCGAGCTGGCTGCTGTGGATCGCGGTCGATATCGTCTATGTCGGCATGTTCGTGGTCAAGGGGCTGATGCTCACCGCCGGGCTCTATGCCGCGATGATCGTCCTCGCGGTCCTGGGCTATCGCAGCTGGCGCAGCGCGCAGCAGGTTTAGGCCCCGCCCGACCGCCGCTCTGGTACTTCTTGGTCAACGACTGGTGCAAAGATACCAGGAACCGCACATCGACTTCGCCGTTCTATGGGTCCGATCCGAACCCAAATTCGAAACGCGCAGTGCGGCATATCTCGCCCTCCAGCGCGGCTCGATTGGGGATCCCTTTCGAACAAGGAGCGAGACGATGAACAAGGACGAATTCCAGGGCGGCGCACGCTATGTCGGCGGCAAGATCGAAAAGGCCGTGGGCGACACCGTCAACAGCCGCGACTGGCAGGTCGATGGCGTGGTCGATCAGGTCGCTGGCGGGGCGCAGAACCTCTATGGTCGTGCCAAGTCGGCGATCGGCGACGTCGTCGACGGTGCGCCCGAACTCGCCGACAAGATCGGCAGCGAGGCGCGGGTCGCCGGCGATCGCGCCCTCGACGCGGCCAAGCGCGGTGCGCGGACGGCACAGGATTCGGCCAAGCAGGCGCCGGTGCTGTGGGCGCTCGGAGCGGTCGCGCTCGGTTATGGCGTGGCGTGGCTGATCCACGGGCAGCGCGACTAAGCCGAGTGACCGTGGCCCCGGCCCTCAAGTCGCTCCGTGACTCCGCCGATCTGCGCCATCTGCGCCAGATCATCGCGGGGCTCGACGAAGGCGTCATCCTGGTCGACCCCGACCAATCGATCCTGTGGGCCAACGAAGCGGCGCTCGGGATGCACGGGGTCGATACGGTCGAGGCGCTCGGGGCCACCGTCGACGAATATCGCGGTCGCTTCCAGCTGCGCTATCGCAACAACCACCGCCTTCGCGGGGCCGATTACCCGATCGAACGCGTCGTCGCGGGCGAGGCTTTCTCCGAAGTCGTCGTCGAAGTCGCGGTGGCGGGCGAGGATGAACCGCGCTGGGTCCACCAGGTGCGCAGCCTTGTGCTGACCAACGTCGACGAGGAACCCGAATGCCTCGTCCTGGTGATCCAGGATGTTTCGGCGCGCTTCGAGGCGGAGGACCGCTTCGAACAGTCGTTCAACGCCAATCCGGCACCGGCGATCATCTGCCGGCTGAGCGACCTGCGCTTCGTCAAGGTCAATCAGGGCTTTCTCGAAATGACCGGGCATGACCGCGACACGGTCCTGGCGCGGACCGTGTACGACATCGACGTGCTCGCGCGCGCCGAGAAGCGCGATCTCGCCAAGGAGCGGCTGCAGGAAGGGCGCACGATCCCGCAGATGGAGGCCGAGCTCGATCTCCCGAACGGCGGGACCAAGCTCGTTATCGTCGCCGGCCAGCCGATCGACATGGGCGATCAGCCGTGCATGCTGTTCACTTTCGCCGATCTCGAACCGCGCCGGAAAGCGGAAACCGCGCTGCGCCAGAGCGAGGAGCGCTTCACGCGGACCTTCTCGCTCGCCCCCGTCGCGCTGGCGATCGGTGCGCTCGACCGGCATCGGCTGTGCGACGTCAACGAAGCCTTCACCGCGCTGACCGGCTACGGCGCCGACGAGATCATCGGGCGTCCGCTCGGTGAGGTCGGTCTGTGGGAGACGCCCGCGCTGCAAAGCGCGCTCGAGGGCGAGATCGACGCGGGGCACGCCTTGCGCGACAGGGAGGTCCGGATCCGGCTCAAGGATGGCGCGATCATCGACGCGATCGTGTCGACCGAGCCGATCCTGCTGCGCGACGAAGCCTGTGTGCTGTGGGCGATGCGCGACATCTCGACGCGCAAGGCGTCCGAGCGCGAACTGGTCGGCGCGATCGAGGCGGTGATGCAGGATACGAGCTGGCTGAGCCGCTCGATCATGGAGAAACTCGCGCGGGTCCGTGCGCCGCAGGTCGAACCAAGCGGGGTCGGGCTCGACGAACTGACGCATCGCGAGCGTGAAGTGCTCGCGCTGATCTGCCGCGGGCTCGACGACAAGTCGATCGCGCGGACGCTCGATCTGTCGGGCAACACCGTGCGCAACCATGTCGCGCGGATCTACGCCAAGATCGGGGTCAACCGCCGCAACGCGGCCGCGGTCTGGGCGCGGGCGCGCGGCTTCGACGGCGATTCGATGCCGACCGCGCCCGCGAGCGACAAGCAAGAGCGGGAGATAGCAGCATGACGCAGCATTCCGACAAGGGCCGAGCGCGCCAGGCGAAGGGCTCGGTCAAGGAAGCGATCGGCAAGATCATCGGCGACCCCGATGTCGAGCGGCAAGGGCGGCGCGAGAGCGACGCCGGCGCCGAGCAGGCCCGGGGCGAAAGCCCCGTGAAGAAGGACGGCGACGACTGACGCCAGTCCCGGCACTTTTCTACCAACAGGAGTGAATATGGCTACCAATCTGACACCCGGCTTCGTGCCGGTCGATGACGCGCGTCTGGTGAAGACGCCGACGCGCATTTCGTGGGGCGCGATCTTTGCCGGCGTCGTGCTGGCGATCGCGATCCAGCTCGTGCTCGGCATTCTCGGCACGGGGATCGGGCTGAGCCTGGTCGATCCGGTCGAGGGCACGACGCCAGGCGCGACGGGCTTCGGCATCGGCGCCGGGCTGTACTGGATCGTTACGACCGTGATCGCGCTGGGCGCCGGCGGTTATGCCGCAGCGCGCGTTGCTGGCGTTCACGATCGTTTCGACGGGCTGGTCCACGGCCTGGTCGTGTGGGGCGTGACCCTCATCCTGACGCTGTACCTGCTGACCTCGGCGGTCGGTGGGATCATCGGTGGCGCATTCCGCACTGTCGGTGCGGTGGCGGGTGCCGCCGGTAGCGGGATCGGTGCCGCGGCGCCCAAGGTCGCCGATGTCGCCGGGGTCGATACATCCGACGTCCGCAACGAGGCCGCTGCCTATCTCTCGACGGCACCGGCCGACCCGGCGCTGATGACGCCCGAACAGGCGCAGAAGGAAATCGCCAAGCAGCTCCCCGCGCTCGCCCGCGGTGGCACCGACGGCGCGCAGGCCGAGAGCCGGATCGTCGATATCGTCGCCGCGCAGCGCAAGGTCAGCCGTCCAGAGGCGCAGGCCGAAGTGACGCGCGCCAAGGCGCAGTTCGTCAAGACCAAGAACGACACGATCGCCACCGCCAAGTCGGCGACCGACACCGCCGCCGGTGTGGCAGCGGGTACGTCGTTCATGCTGGTGATCGCGCTGCTGATCGGCGCTGGCGCCGCCAGCTTCGGGGCGACCACGGCAACGCGCCGCCGCTTCTGAAGGCGTTGACGGTGCCACCCGATCGCGGGTGGCACCGTCCTCTCATCGGGCAGGGCCGCCGCGCACACGCCGTTGCGCGATCGGGTAAGGCGTTTACCTGTCAAAGATGCGCGCATATACGAGCACGCGTCGGCGCACGGTCTCGAGCATGATGCGACGCCCATCGAGAGAGGATTTCTTCATGACGCTTCGTGTCGCCGCCATGCCCATGCTGCTTGTTGCCGCCGCTGCGTCCGCCCAGGTCGCCGCGCCGCCGCCGCCGGCCAAGGTCGCGCCGGTCGCCGGAACGCCAATTCTCCCCGCCTGGACCAAGCCCGCGATCCGCGGTGCATGGAACGATGCCAAGCTCGACCCCGACGCGCGTGCCAAGGCGCTCGTTTCGGCGATGACGCGAGACGAGAAGCTGACCATGGTGTTCGGCTATTTCGCCACTGATTTCCCGAGCTCGCTGTACAAGGCGCCCGCCGGAGCGCGCGCCGGATCGGCCGGCTACGTGCCGCCGATCTCGCGGCTCGGGATCCCTGCACAGCACCAGACCGATGCCGGCGTGGGCGTCGCGACGCAGGGCGGCGCGGCGGTCAAGCGCGAGCGCACCGCATTGCCGTCGAACCTCGCGATCGCGGCGAGCTGGGACGTCGCCGTCGCGCATGCCGGCGGCGCGATGATCGGCGACGAGGCGCGCCGCTCGGGCTTCAACGTCATGCTTGCGGGCGGGGTCAATTTGCTGCGCGAGCCGCGCAACGGCCGCAATTTCGAATATGGCGGCGAGGATCCGTTGCTCGCCGGCACGATCGTCGCCGAGCAGGTGCGCGGCATCCAGTCGAACCACGTTGTCTCGACGATCAAGCATTATGCCTTCAACGACCAGGAAACCGACCGCAACGCTGGCAATTCGCTGATCGAGCACAGCGCCGCGCGCGTGTCCGACCTGCTCGCTTTCCAATTGGCGATCGAGCGTGCGGATCCAGGCTCGGTCATGTGTTCGTACAACCGCGTCGATGGCGCCTATGCCTGCGAGAATAGCTGGCTGCTGACCGACGTGCTGCGCACCGATTGGGGCTTCAAGGGCTATGTGATGAGCGATTGGGGGGCGACGCACAGCACTGCGCCTGCCGCCAATGCCGGGCTCGACCAGGATTCGGGCTTCCCGTTCGACACGCAGCCCTTCTTCGGCGGGGCGTTGCGCCAGGCGCTCGACAGCGGCGCAGTGACGCCGGCGCGGCTTGATCTGATGACGCACCGCATCGCGCGCGCGATGTTCGCACAAGGGATCTTCGAGCATCCCGTCAGCGAGCAGCCGATCGATTATCCCGCGCATGCTGCGGTAACGCGCGGCGCGGCGGAGGCGGGCGCCGTGCTGCTCAAGAATAGCGGCGACCTGCTGCCGGTTGCGGCGAGCGCCAAGCGCATCGTCGTGATTGGCGGCCATGCCGACAAGGGCGTGCTCGCGGGCGGCGGATCGTCGCTGGTCTATCCGGTCGGCGGCAATGCGGTGCCCGGGTTGCTGCCGACGGGCTGGCCCGGCCCGGTGATGTATTATCCCTCGGCGCCGCTCGACGAGATCAAGCGCCATGCGCCGGGCGCGACCGTCAGCTATGCCGACGGGACCGACGTGGCGGCGGCGACGGCGCTGGCGCAGAATGCCGATATCGTGATCGTCTTCGCGACGCAGTGGCAGGGGGAATCTTTCGACGTGCCGATGGCGCTCGACGGTGCGCAGGACGCGCTGATCGCGGCGGTCGGCGCGGCCAACCCCAAGACCGTCGTCGTGCTCGAAACGGGCAGCCAGGTCGCGATGCCGTGGCTCGGCAAGGTCGGCGCGGTGCTCGAGGCGTGGTATCCGGGGACGGCGGGGGGCGCGGCGATCGCCAATCTGCTGTTCGGCACGACCAATCCGTCGGGCCGCCTGCCGATGACCTTTGCCAGCAGCGTCGATCAACTCCCCGATCCGGCCAAGCCGCATTCGGGCGATGTCGTCTACAAGGAAGGCGCGGCGGTCGGTTACAAATGGTTCGATGCCAAGGCGCTCACGCCGCTCTTCGCCTTCGGGCATGGCCTGTCCTACACGCGCTTCGCGACCGACGGCCTGACCGCAACCGCCGCGAACGGCGTGCTGACCGCGAGCTTCACCGTGCGCAACACCGGCGCGCGCGCCGGTGCGACGGTGCCGCAGATCTACGTCGCGCCGGTTGCGGGCGGCTGGGAAGCGCCCAAGCGGTTGGTCGGGTTCAGCAAGGTCGCGCTCGCGCCGGGCGCGCGGCAGACGGTGTCGGTCTCGGTCGATCCGCGCCTGCTCGCGACGTGGGACGAAGCCGGGCATCAGTGGCGGATCGCGGGTGGCCGCTACACGGTGATGCTCGCGGATTCGGCGACCGACATCCGCCAGACGGTCACCGTCAGCGTGCCGGCGCGGACGATGCCGGCGACCTGGCGCGCGCGCTAGGGTTCAGCTGAACCGTCGCCCCGGCACGAGACCGGGGGGACGGCGGGGGGCTGATCGGATCAACGCGAGCGTGATCCCATCAGCGTCAGTGCGTTACAATCGCTCGTCGCTCTGTACCAGCTGTGCGGCGATGGTCGTCGTTGCCGCGACCAGCATCAGCGCGACGTTCTCCGCGCTGTGGACCGGCTCGCGCCGCTCGAGATAGGGAACCGTCAGCGCCGCCGCCGCGGCACCGCCGCGCATGATCGGCGCCGAAATGTCGGTCACGCTGCTGACCAGCGGGCTTTGCGTCAGCTCGACCTGGTGGGCGCGGACCGCATCGGCGCGGGTGCGGAAGGCGGCCAGCGCGTCCTTGCCGAGTTTCGGCGCGAACAGACCCTCCCAGCGCCGGCGCACCTCTTCGGCCTGGAAGGCGTAGAGCACGACGCCCGACGCGGTGCTCGGGATCGGCCGACGATAGCCGACGCGCACCGAAAAGCCGACCTGCTCGCCCGATTCGACGCGCGCGACGACGACCATCTCGCCGCGGCTGTGGAAAGCGAGGTGGCACGATTCCCCCGAATCCTGCACCAATTGCCGCATCACGGGGAGCGCCAGTTCGACCAGATTGCGCGTGCGCGGCTGGCGCATGCCGAGCGCGAACAGCCGGTCGGTCAGGCGATAGCCTTCCGAGCCGACATCGTGATCGATATAGCCGCGAAATTGCAGGACCTGCACCATGCGGTGGAGTTCGCCGCGCGACCGGTCGAGCTGGTCGGCGATCGCCGCGAGCGGGAGCGGGTCGGTCGCGTCGGCAAGCAGCTCGAGAATGTCGAGCCCCTTTTCCAGCGCGGGCGCCTTGTAGCGCCGGTCTTCGCCATCCTGATCGTCCGCCAGATCGTTGGTCGGATCGCTTGCCTGCTCGTCCATGCCCCACCCCGTTCGGTACGCGTTCGCGCGCCGCGCTCCGTCATAGAGCGCGGCGTCGAACGCGCACAAGCATCGCCTCAGCGACCGACCACGCTCACCAGCGCTGCGGCGTCCTGACCACCGGTCAGCTTGCCCGACGCGGTCAGCCGGCCGCTCGCATCGTCCCAGCGCAGCACGGTCGCGCCGCCGCCCTTGCGATAGGCGTTGCTCACCCCGTCATCGTCATACAGCGTGAAGCTGGTCGAGCGGCCGGGATAGACGCGGATGCTGTCGAGCTTCTGGCGCGTCGCGGTGCTCGGCACCTGCGCGCCCATCGGCACGATCGATCCGGCGCGGACGAACAGCGGGATCTTGTCGATCGGTGCTGCTGCGGTGATCGTCTGGCCGCCAGCGTGGCGCTCGTTGGTCCAGTAATCGTACCAGTCGGCCCCCGCTGGCAGATAGACCGAACGGCTGGTCGCGCCTTGCTCGGTCACCGGTGCGACGAGGAAGGCGGGGCCGAACATATATTCGTCGCCCAGATCGGCGACCTTGGGGTCGTTCGGGAAATCCATGAACAGCCCGCGCATGAACGGCGCACCGGTCGTGTAGGTCTGGTGGCCCATCGCATAGAGATACGGGATCAGCGCGTAACGCAGCTTCAGATACTGCGCGAGCACCGGCTCGGCCGCCTTGCCATATTCCCAGATCGCGGTGCCCGGACGCTGGCCGTGGATGCGCAGCGTCGGCGTGAAGGTATTGTACTGGAACCAGCGGACGAACAGCTCGGGATAATCGGCATAACTCGGCGCCATCGCGGTCGCGCCGGCGGGATCGAGCAACACGGGATGCTCGGCCTTGGGGCCGGCGGGATTCTGCCAGCCGCCGGTGTCGCTGCTCCAGTAGGCCATCCCCGACGCGGTGAAGTTGAGCCCGGTCGGCACCTGCCGCTTGAGCGCTTCCCACGTCGCCTGGACGTCGGACGACCAGAACAGGCAGCCGTTGCGCTGCGTGCCGAGATACGCCGCGCGGCACAGGATCAGGTTGCGGAAATCGGGCCGATCCTTGGCCGATCCCTCGGCGACGCCCGACGTATGCACCAGCGGAAACAGGTTGTGATAGCGATCGCCCGAACCGATCGAGAATTGATGGCCGTCGGGCACCAGATCGGGCTCGGTTTCGTCGAGCCAGAACCAGTCGAAGCCCTGCGAGGCGATATTGTCGCGGATCTTGCCCCAGAACCAGCCGCGCGCATCGGGGTTGGTGCTGTCGAGCAGCGCGCCGGCGCGGTCGGCGCGGATCGGCAGGCCGTCGACGACGGTGCCGTCGGTGTCATGCAGCAGCCAGCCCTTGGCGGCGAGCATGTCGAAATAGCGCGATTCCTTCTCGAAGCGCGGCCACACGCTGATGATGCTGCGCATCCCAAGCCCCTTGAGCTTGGCAGTCATGCCCGCGGGATCAGGGAAATAGGTGCGGTCGATGTCGAGCTGCCCCATCCGCGTCCAGTAGAACCAGTCGAGCACCATCACGTCGAGCGGATAGCCGCGGCTGCGATACCCTTCCGCGACGCCGAGCAATTCCGCCTGGCTCTCGTAGCGCGCCTTGCTCTGGATCAGACCGAACGCGGCCTTGGGCGGGAGCGGGGTCTTGCCGGTCAGCTTGGTATAGCCGGCATAGAGTTCATCCGTGGTCGCGCCGGTGATGACGAAGAACGAGACGCGCTCCCCGACGTCGGATTGCCAATGCGTGCTGTTGTGCAGGCCCGGCGAGACCGTCGTCGCCGACGGATTGTCCCACACGATGCCATAGCCCTTGTTGGTCACCATGAACGGCACGCAGACCGTTTCGCCCGCCGGCGCATCGTAATTGTGGCGGCAGTCGATCGTGCGGCCGCGCAGATCGAGCTTGCCCTCCTGGTTCTGGCCGAGCCCGTAATAATGCTCGTCGAGTGGGGCAGCGAAGCTCGCACCGACCTTGAAGGTCTTCTCGCCCGCGACGGTGTGCGGCGCCATTTCCCAGCCGTTCATCTGCGTGATGAGGTGCCCGTCGGCGCCCTTCACGCTGACCGACACCGGCGGCAGCGACGGCGCGAAATAGCGCTCCATCTGGCTCGGCGCCTTGGGCCAGGCTTGCGCGTTGACCGTCAGCGACAGCGCCGACGAGGTGAACACGTCGCCGCTCGCATCGGTGCTGTGGCTCCAGCCGGCGGCATCGGGCTTGGCATTGGGGCCGGGGCCGGGGGGCGCATCGGCGAGATCGCGATCGACCGCGATCGTCACGCGGACGATGTTGGGGGCATAGGGTTCGATCGAGACGTGGCTGCCGTTGCGGTCGAGCGACCCGAGCGGCGCGGCCTGCGCTGCGACTGCGGGGACGAGCGCGAAAGCCGCTGCGCCAGCCCATTTTGCAAGCGCGCGTCTGCGTGCCGATACCATTGCCATATCGCTGATCCTCACCTTTGATGCCGGCGGTTGACGCACTCGCGGTTGCCGGGCAGTGCGTTCACCTATGAGTATTCGTTTCACTGGCGCAAGTGAGAATGTCATTCGCTTGCGTCGTCAGAGCGTGGCTTGGGGCAGGTCGGCGGCGAACACAATCGCTCCGATGGTCGCATATGCCGCGCAAAGCGCGATCGCCACGGGCGACGTGTCGGGAGAGGATTCACGATGAAGACCATGCCGCTGTTTCTCACGGCACTCGCGCTCGGCGCCACGCCGCTATCGGCGCAATCGCGCGACGTTCCGCACATCGCGACGAGCGCCAGCGGCCATCACGCGCTGATCGTCGATGGCGCGCCCTTCCTGATGCTTGGCGCGCAGGTCAACAATTCGAGCAACTATCCCGCGGCGCTCCCCGCGGTGTGGCCGATGCTCGACCGGCTCCATGCCAATACCGTCGAGGTGCCGATCGCCTGGCAGCAGATCGAACCGAGCGAGGGGCATTTCGACCTGAGCTTCGTCCAGACGCTGCTCGATCAGGCGCGCGCGCACGACAAGCGGCTCGTGCTGCTGTGGTTCGGCGCGTACAAGAATAGCGGGCCGAACTACACGCCCGACTGGGTCCGCCAGAACAATCGGCGCTTCCCGCGGATGAAGAAGCGCGACGGCAGCGACCATTATGTGCTGTCGCCGCATGCCCGCAGCACGCTCGAGGCCGACAAGCGCGCGTTCCTTACGCTGATCACCTATCTGCGCGACCATGACCAGCAGAACACCACGATCCTGGTGCAGGTCGAGAACGAAACCGGCAGCTATGGCAGCCCGCGCGATTATGCCGCGGCGCCGGAAGCGCTGTTCAACGGGCAGGTGCCGGCGGCGCTGCGCAAGCGCGGCACCTGGACACAGGTCTATGGCGCGCAGGCCGACCGCGCGTTCAACAGCTGGTATACCGCGGCCTATTGCAACGAGCTCGCGGCGGCGGGCAAGGCGATCAAGCCGCTGCCGATGTACGTCAACGCGGCACTCGCCGATCCCTTCAAGATCCCCGCGCCGGCCGACGTCGCGAGCGGCGGCCCGCAGCAGGACGTGCTCGACATCTGGAAGGCCGCCGCGCCCGCGATCGATTTCGCCGCGCCCGACATTTACGACCGCAAGAGTGCGAACGTCTTCGCGTTTCTCGACGGCTATCATCGCCCCGACAATGCGCTGGCGATCCCCGAGATCGGCAACGCCGCCGAATATGCGCGCTTCTTCTGGGCGGCGATCGGGCGTGGCGCGATCGGCTTTGCGCCGTTCGGGATGGATGCGACGGGCTTCTACAATTACCCGCTCGGCGCCAAGACGCTCGACGCGCAGACGCTCGACGCCTTTGCCACGCCGTATGGGCTGTTTGCCGGGATGCAGCGCGACTGGGCGAAGATCGCGTTCGACCATCCCACCTGGGGCACCGCCAAGGGCGACGACGGCGCGCCGCAATCGACCACGCTCGGCCAGTACAAGATCACTGCGAGCTATGGCGAGTGGCAGTTCGGCCATCGCACCGACACCTGGATCAAGTCCGAGCCGACGCCCTGGGCGAACGAGAGCGTCGGCGGTGCGGTCGTCGCGCAGCTGTCGGCGACGCAATATCTCGTCGCGGGCGACCATGTCCGGATCGAAGTCTCGCCTGCTGCAGGTGCCCCGAAGAACGCGCTGATGCTGCGCGTCGAGGAGGGGCGGATGGTGCAGGGCGCGTTTGTCGTCGATCGCGTGTGGAATGGCGACCAGACCGATTACGGCCTCAACTTCATCGACCATCCCGTGCTGCTGCGCGTGACGATGGGGCGCTACGACTAAGCGCGGCGGCGCGCTCGCGCGCCGCCATTGTTCGCACGTGATGATCAAACGGATCGAGCCGTTCCCCAGGGGCGGCCCGCGCCGCGCGCTCGTGTCAAATAATGATAGCGCTAACCAATTCTGTCATTTTGTTCATATATGAACACAAAACTCACCTATCCACATTTCGATTGACCCTAGGGATTGGCGGGCGTAGCGAGCCGCGATCGAGAGAGACCTCCTCAAAACTTCGGTTGAAGCGAGGGAGGCTCACAGGGGAGAGGCAAGGCGGCGTCGATGGTCGCACCCTTCCCGAGATGTTCATGAGCCTCGCCGCGTCGAGGTATCGCTTGGAAGGAATACGAATGTCTGCTGTTGATGCCGTCCGCCGCACGGGGATGAGCAAGGCACTGTTGCTTGGCGCCTCGGTCCTGCCGTTCATCGCGATCGCTGCCCCCGCCGCCGCACAGACCACGCCATCGACCGGCACCACGGCGCCCTCGGGCGATACGTCGGCGCCGATCGCCGCAACCGCCCCCGATGCCGCCGCGCCCGCAGCTGCGCCCGATGCCGCCACGCCCGCGCCCGCAGCGGCCGCAGGCGAGGACATCGTCGTCACCGGCGTTCGCGCAAGCCTCCGCTCGGCGCAGAACATCAAGCGCAATGCGGATCAGGTCGTCGACTCGATCGTCGCCGAGGACATCGGCAAGCTGCCCGATCGCAACATCGCCGAGGCGCTGCAGCGCATCTCGGGCGTGCAGATCCAGCGCAATTTCGGCGAAGGCAGCTCGGTCGCGATCCGCGGCCTGACGCAGGTCCGCACCGAACTCAACGGCCGCGACATCTTCACCGCGAGCGGATCGGGCAATTCGCTGAGCCTCGAGGACGTGCCCTCCGAACTGCTCGCCGGCATCGACGTCTACAAGAACCCGTCGTCGGAGCTGATCGAGGATCAGCTGAGCGGCACGATCAACTTCCGCACGCGCAAGCCGTTCGACTTCACGGGCTTCAAGATCTCGGGCTCGGCGACGAACACCTATTACGATCTCATCGGCAAGAGCCAGCCGGCCGCCTCGCTGCTGATCAGCGATCGCTGGGACACCGGCATCGGTGAGATCGGCATCCTCGCCAGCGCCTCGTACCAGAAGACCAATTTCCGCCAGGACACGATCTCGACCGAGCCGTTCTACACGCTCGACCAGACGCGCAAGGCCGATGGCACGCCCAACAGCCCGAGCGACGTCGCGACCGCAGCGTTGCTCGGCCGCACCGGCCAGACGACCACGCTGCCGCACGGCACCGGCATCGGCGAAGTCTATGGCGACCGCCGTCGTCTCGGCGTCGATGTGTCGGTGCAGTGGCGCCCGACCAGCACGCTCGAATTCACCGGCGAATATTTCCGCAACGACTATAAGCTGCGGTCGTACGGCTACAGCTATTTCGCCTATACCAGCGGCGCCTCGATCACGCCGCTTGCGGGCGCGCCCTTCACCTATGCGTCGAACGGCGATTTCCAGAGCGGCACCTTCACCAACGTGCCGATCGGCGACAACACCTCGATCGGCACGCGCCATTCGGTGACCAGCGACTACTCGCTCAACGGCAAGTGGAAGCCGTCGGCCAATCTGACGATCACCGGCGATTTCCAATATGTCGATTCCAAGACCAACAACCTCAACTCGATCGTCGGGCTCTCCGGCACCGCGACGACGCTGACGCAGGACATTTCGGGTACCATCCCGTCGTTCCAGATCGCATCGGCGGCCGGGCTGACCAACCCGGCGACGTATAGCAACGGCTTCTACCTCGATAACCTCAACCATTCCGAGGGCACCGACACCGCCGCGCGGCTCGACGGCGAATATCGCTTCGACGGCGGCATCCTCAGCTCGATCAAGGCGGGCCTGCGCTACGCCAACCGCAAGAACACGACCAGCGACACCGGCTATCGCTATACCGGGCTGACCGGTGCCGCGACCAACCTGACCTATGTCGGCCTCGGCGATTTCTTCCGCGGCCAGGCGAACCTGTTCGGCGATATCCAGGCCTTCTCGCTGCCGACCGTGCTCGATTACGACGCCACACGCGCCGCGCTCAACATCGGGTCGACGCCGGCCTATCTGCCGAGCGGGACCAACACCCAGTCGCAGAAGACTTATACCGGTTACGTCGCGGCCTTCTTCAAGGCGAGCAACCTGCCGGTGCCGGTCGACGGCAATGTCGGCGTGCGCGTCGTGCGGACCCAGTCTGCGGTGACGGGCTTCTATCAACAGGTCGATCTGATCACCGCGGCCGACGGCACCCAGTCGACGGCGGCACCGAGCTTCACCGCGCTCGGCGAAACGAACACCTACACCTCGGTCCTGCCGAGCCTGAACCTGCGCGCGCATCTGACCGACAAGCTCCAGCTGCGCTTCGCCGCATCGAAGAACATCTCGCGCCCGAACTTCAGCCAGGTCAATCCGAGCCTGACGATCACCGAGCCGGGCACCGCGCAGATCGACCAGCAGCACACCGCTTCGACCGGCAATGCCTATCTCAAGCCGATGACCTCGACCAATTTCGATGTCTCGGCCGAATGGTATTTCTCGCGGACCGGTTCGCTGACCGTCGCCGGCTTCTACAAGGACATTTCGAACTACATCCAGACGGTGATCAACCAGCGCCAGGTCACCTTCAACGACGGTGTCACCGCGACCTACGACATCACGACCTACAACAATGCCGCCAAGGCCAAGGTGAAGGGCGCCGAAGTCGCCTATCAGCAGTTCTTCGACTTCCTGCCGGGCGATCTGAAGGGCCTCGGTGTCCAGGCCAACTTCACCTATGTCGATTCGCAGGCGCCTAGCCCGGCGAGCCAGGGCCCGGTGACGCAATTGCCGCTCGAGGGTCTGTCGAAGTACAATTTCAACCTGATCGGCATTTACGAACGCGGCATCATCTCGGCGCGCGTGGCGTATAACTGGCGCAACAAGTTCCTGGTGACGACGGCGGCGAACGGGACCGGCAATCTGCCGATCTTCCAGAAGGCGTCGGGCCAGCTCGATGCGTCGATCACTGCCAACGTGACGCCGCATCTCTCGCTGACGCTCAACGCGACCAACCTCACCAACACGATCCGCTCGACCTATTACGGGATCGAAACGCGCCCGCGCGATTCGATCATGAGCGATCGCCAGATCAGCGGTGTCGCCCGCATTACCTTCTAACGGCTGACCTGGTCAGCCTGGTCCGCCCGGTGACGGGCGGGCGCTTCAGTTCCTCCCCCTGCTCGTCCGGGTGGCATCGCTTCGGTGGTGTCGTCCGGGCGGGCATTTTTTGTGCGCGTAGCGACGGGATCGGCGGAAGTGATCACCTGATCGCGAGCGGTGGGCGTTGCTGGAGCCCAGCAACCGTCGCCCCGGCGGAGGCCGGGGCCGCTACGCTTGGGACGGGCCATATGCCAAGCCACCGAACGGCCCCGGCCTCCGCCGGGGCGACGAATAGCGCGGGTCTACTTTTGGGTGGAAGCCGACGGGAGGCTATTCCTCCCAATTGCGGTCGTCAGCTGCGAAGTCGAGGAATAGTTGCGCACGGGTTGCAAGCAATGGCGCCAGTTCACGCTCGTGCGCAGCGTTTCGTAGCTGGAAACCTTCCGCAGGCTTCCCGTCAACCCAACGGGCGGCGGCTTGCCTCCAACGGTCGCCGATGTCGCGAAGCGCTTGGCGCGGGTTACGATCTCCTGAACAAGTTGTGTAATCGGTTGGAAAGTCGCCGGAAACAGCCCACCAGCCAACGGCTCTGGGGTACTCAATGCTCTTAACAGCCCAGACTGATACAACAGGGGTGACGTGCCACGCTGGCCAATCCCCCACATTTGGCGCGGGGAAGCCTTCCTCGGACAGGTAGGCAATGACCTGCTTACGCTGCTTGGCGCACCACTGGTCATCCGCCTCTTTGTCTGGATCGTCGATCACGCCAGCACGGTATCTCGCACGCGAAACCTGAGCAACGTGGGACCGACCGGCTTTGGCCGGAAGTAGACCTACCCCTTTACCACCGCACCCCTAATTCACCCAACCGCCATCGATCACGTGCGCCTGCCCGGTCGTGAACGCCGCCTCGTCGCTCGCCAGGTACAGCGCGAGGGCGGCGATCTCCTCGGGGCGGCCGAGCCGCCCGAGCGGCTGGCGCGCGGTGAAGTCGGCGCGCGCCTTCGCGTAATCGCCGGTGTCGCGCAGCCGTTGCTGGAGCGAGGGCGAATCGACCGTGCCCGGGCAGATCGCGTTGCAGCGGATCCCCTGCGCCACGAAATCGGCGGCGACCGCCTTGGTCAGGCCGATCACCGCCGCCTTGGTCGTGCCATAGGCGAAGCGGTTGGGGATGCCCTTGATAGAGCTCGCGATCGACGCGACGTTGACGATGCTGCCCGACCCTTGCGCGAGCATCCCGGGCAAATACGCGCGGATTGTGCGATAGAGCGCGGTGACGTTGAGGTCGTTCGAGGCAGCCCAGGCGGCTTCGTCGCACTCGAGGATCGTGCCGTTATGGACCATCCCCGCGCAGTTCATCAGCACATCGACCGGACCGGTCTGCGCGGGCAATGCCGTGACCGCATCCGCATCGCGCACGTCCAGCGCGAACGTCTCGCAGTCGAGCCCGGCGAGCTTGGCGGCATCCACGTCGCTTGCGAAGACGCGCGCGCCCTCGGCGATGAAGCGCTCGGCGCACGCCCGGCCGATGCCCTGGCCCGCCGCGGTGACGAGCGCGGTCTTGCCCACCAGACGCCCGCTCACGCCGCGGCCCGCCGCGGCAGGCAGGCGGGACCGACCGGCTCGAAGGTCTTGTAGGTCAGGATGAATTCGCGGTGGCCGAGCGCTTCCGAGACGCTGCGCGCACCCTCCGCGACCGCGATCGTGCGCTCGTAGATCTCGTCGCCGACATCGCCGATCGTCGCGAGCCCCTCGATGATCCGCCCGGCGTTGATGTCCATGTCGCCCGCCAGATTGCGCGCGGTCTCGGGATTGGCGCAGATCTTGATGACCGGCGAGATCGCCGAGCCGACCACCGAGCCGCGCCCGGTGGTGAACAGCGTGACGTGCGCGCCGCACGCGATCAGCTCGACGATCTCGGCATTGTCCGAGATGTTGGGGAAGCCGAAGCGCGGCTCGCCATCGGGCACGACGTCGAGCAGGTACAGGCCGGGGGAGGGGGGGATGTCGCCGGGTTTGACGATCCCCGAGATCGGCGAGCTGCCCGATTTGGAATAGGCGCCCATCGACTTTTCCTCCTGAGTGGTGAGGCCGCCCTCGGCATTGCCCGGCGCGAAGCTGCCGAAGCCGAGCACGGTGTAATAGCGCTCGGCCTTCTCTACGCTGGCAACCAGCGCGGCGCCGAGTTCGGGCGTCAGCGCGCGATCCGCCATGATCGTCTCGCACCCGACCAGTTCGCCCGTCTCCTCGAAGATGCAGGTCGCGCCCTCGGCGACGAAGCGGTCGAACGCGCGGCCGACCGCGGGGTTGGCGGTGATCCCGCTGGTCCCGTCGGACCCGCCGCAGATCGTGCCGATGACGAGCTCGCTCGGTGCCATCGGCCCACGCGGGCCGGCGTCGGCGATCGTTTTCACGCGCGCAACCGCGGCGAGCCCGGCGGCGATCGTGGCGGCGGTGCCGCCGTTCTGCTGGATGACCAGCGTCTCGACCGGGCGACCGCTTGCGGCGGCGACTGCGGCGAGGCCCTCGCGGTTGAAGCTCTCGCAGCCGAGCGAGACGATCACCAGCCCGCCGACATTGGGGTGCGTCGCGATCGCCTTCATCACCGTGTCGGCATAGCTGTTGGGGTAGCAGCCGGGAAAGCCGATCAGATGGACGTCGGCATCATCGGTCTTGTCGACGATGCGCCGCGCGACGTGGTGCGCGCATTCGACGAGATAGGCGACGGCGACGACGTTGCGGATGCCCTTGCGGCCATCGTCGCGCAACCAGGCGGAAATCATGAGGGGCTCCGATCGAGCGTATCGCGCAGGTGCGAGGCGATATAGTCGCTCTTCATATTGTGCAGATGGACATGCTCCGCGCGGCCGGCCGACGCGGTCATCGATCCGATCGGCGCGCCATATTTGATCACCGTCTCGCCCGCGGCGAGCGGCTGGCGGGCGATCTTGTGGCCGACGCCGATCGGCGTCTGGATAACGCTTGGCGTGTCGTCGATCAGCACGGTGTCGCCCGGCGCGAGCGCCGCGGTGACGACGAGGATCGTGTCGTCGGGGTGCAGCAGGATCGCGCTCATGCCGTTGCCTCAGATGCTGCGCCGACAGCGTCCCACAGCGCATCGGGGATCGGCCAGGCGGCGTAGCGTAGCGTCGCGGCGACCTGGTCCGCGCCGACCAGACCGGGGATGACGCCGGCGACGACGGGCTCGCGCCGCGGGAATTGCAGTGCGGCAGCCGCAAGCGGCACGTCGAACGCCGCACAGGCGCGCTCGAGTTCGGCGACGCGCGCGACGATCGCGGGGGGCGGGGGCGCGTAGTTGAAATGGCTGGCGGCGCGGCTGCCCTCGACCAGGATGCCGCTATTGTACGGACCGCCGATCACGAGCCGCGTGCCGGTCTCGCGGCAGCGCTCGATCAGCGGGCGCGCCGCATCCTGTTCGAGCAGCGTATAGCGCCCGGCGAGCAGGATGACGTCGAGCTCGACCCGGTCGAGCAGGTCGAGACACACCGCGACCTCATTGACGCCGATCCCGATCGCGCCGACCTCGCCAGCGTCGCGCAAGCCGCGCAGCGCGCGGTACCCGCCCTCCACGAAATCGGCCATGTGCCGCGCCGCGTCGTCGCCGTGGGTCAGCACGCCGAGATCATGTGCGAACAATACGTCGAGCCGGTCGCGCCGCAGCCGTACACGGCTCGCATCGACACTCCGCAGCACCGCGTCGTACGAATAATCGAACACTGGCTCGAGCGCGGGCGCATCGACGAAGCCGTGCCGCTCGGCCGCCTGGCTGTCGGTCGGCTCGAGCAGGCGGCCGACCTTGGTCGAGACGATCGCCGTGCCGTGCGGGTCATGCTCGGCGAGCGCCGCGCCGAGCCGCGTCTCGGCGAGCCCGAAGCCGTAATGCGGCGCGACGTCGAAATAGCCGATCCCCCCCGCGAGCGCGGCGGCGACGGTATCGCGCGCGGTCGCATCATCGACCGCGCGATAGAGGTTGCCGATTCCGGCACAGCCCATGCCGAGCGTAGGAAGCGCGATCATCGTGTCGCCCCCCGCGCGCTCAGGCCGAACAGCAGGACGACCAGGAAACACCCGGCCGGCACCAGCATCGCGGGGACGATCGATCCGCTCGCGTCCGAGACCAGCCCCATCGCCGCCGGGAACACCGCGCCGCCGATGATCGCCATGACGAGTAGCGCCGACCCCGCCTTGGTGCGCGTCCCCAGCCCAGCGACCGTCTCGGCGAAGATCGTCGGATACATGATCGACATGAAGAAGCTGCTCGCAACGAGCGCCACCACGCCCGCCATGCCGCCGGCGAGGCTGGCAAACGCGCAACACGCTGCCGCGATCGCAGCGAACGCCGTCAGCAGCGGCAGCGGCCGGATCCGACCCATCAGCGCAGCGCCGACGAAGCGGCCGATCATGAATACGACGAGCGAGGCGGTGAGATACCCCGCCGCCTCCGTTGCGCGCGTGCCGGGGATGGTGACTTCGGCATAGCGGATCATGAAGCTCCACACCCCGACCTGCGCGCCGACATAGAAGAATTGCGCGAGGACGCCGGCGAGGAAGCGCGGCGTGCGGGCAAGCGCGGCGAAATCGGCCGCCGCGCCGACCCCTTCATTCGGCTCGGGCTGCGTCGCGATCGCCGGAAAGGGGGCGAGCCGGATCAGCAGCGCCCAGAACAGCACGCCGAGCCCGATGACGAGATAGGGGATTTGCACCGACGCCGCCTGCGTCGCGCGGTCGAGCGTGTGCGGCGCGTCCGACAGGATGAAGGCGCGCCCGATCAGCACGCCGGTGATCGAGCCGAGCGGGTTGAACGCCTGCGCGAAGTTGAGCCGCCGCGCCGCCGTCTCGGGGCTGCCGAGCCGCGCGATCAGCGGATTGGCGGAGGTTTCGAGGAAGGCGAGCCCGCTCGCGATGACGAACAGCGCGACGAGGAAGAAGGGATAGCTCAGCGCCGCCGCAGCAGGCCAGAAGAGCAGGGCGCCCGCGCCGTACAGTCCGAGCCCGAGCAACACCGCGGCGCGATAGCCATAGGCGCGCATAAACAGGGCCGCCGGGATGGCGAGGCAGAAATAGCCGAGATAGAAAGCCGATTGCACCAGCCCCGCGCCGAAATCGCCGAGGCTGAACAGCCCCTTGAAATGCGCGATCAGCACGTCGTTGAGATTGTTGGCGGCGCCCCACAGGAAGAAGAGCGCGACGATCAGGACGGTCGGGACGATCCGTGCGGCAGCCTGTGGGTGTGGCGTCATACCAATCCTTTCCCGTCGAGACGGATTACGGGGACGAAGCCGCCCGCGGGCTTGCGCGGCAGGTCGAGATGCAGGCCGGCGGCATCCTGGCGATGCGCGACGTGCCCACCGCCGAGCAGGGTCGCGCGTTCGATCACGCCCGACACGCGCCCGCGTGCGAGCGAGGCGACCGAGGCAGTGCCGCTCGGCCAGCCGAGGAACAGCACGTAGAGCGCGCCCTTGTTGGTGGTGAAGCGCACGTCGCGCGGCGTGAAGGCGCCCGCGCCGGCCTCGTTCTGCATCCCGGGCGTGAGTTTGGTCGGCCCCTCGCCATAAAGCCGCCACGGCCGCGACCCGAAGATCGCCTCGTCATTCACCGCGGTCCAGGCGCCGAGCTGGTCGAGGATCTGCTCTTCCTCGCTGTCGATCGCGCCGTGGCCGGGTTGCGGCACCGAAAGCAGCAGATTGCCGTTCTTCGACACGACGTCGGCGAGGCGTTGCACAACCTGCTCGGCGGTCTTGTAGCTTTTGTCGTTCAACCGCGCGACGTTGTAGAACCAGTCGCCGAGGCAGGTATCGGTCTGCCACGGTTCGTCCCACAGATGGTCGCTGAAGCCGCGCTCGACGTCCTGCACCACGCCAAAGCGTTCGTGCGGCTTCAACTGCTTGGCGAACAAGGCGACGTCGATCTTGCCCGACCATGCGATCGAGCGGTTGTAATAATCCGCCGCCGCCTCGAGCCCGATCGACCCGAACGGCAGCCCGTAATCGTCGAAATAGACGAGGTCGGGCTTGTACTTGGCGACGAGATCGGTCTGCCGCAGCAGCCATTTGGTGACATAGGCCGGGTCGTCGGTCGGGCCGGTCTCGATCCACTGGCCATCGTGCTTGTCGTGCCACGCTTCCATGCCGGCGATCGTGTCGATCCCGTTGGGCATGACGGCATGACCGCCGGTGTAAAGCTCCTGCGGGTCGAGCCCGTCCCACCATTGGCCCTTGCCGTCGACCTTGCGGAGCCGGAACGCGTCGTAGCGCTCGCCCTTGTTGGGACCGGTCGGATCATAGCCATAGGCGGTCTGATACCAGTGCCAGCTATGCGCCGAATGGTTCGACACGCCGAATTTGAGCCCCGCCGCGCGCGCAGCCTTTTCCCAGGTGCCGACCACGTCGCGCTTGGGGCCGACGCGCAGCGAATTCCACGCGTGATAACGGCTGTCGTAGCAATCGAGATTGTCGTGATGGTTCGCCAGCGCCATGAAATAGCGCGCACCGGCCTTCTTGTAGCGCGCGATCAGCGCTTCCGGCTCCCAGCGGTCGGCGGTCCAGCGGTTCTGGATGTCCTTCATTCCCGCGACGCTTGGATGGCCGTAGGTCTTGAGGTGATGCGCGTACATCGGGTGACCCTGCATGTAAATGAAGCGGCCGTACCAATCGCCTTGCTCGGGCACCGATTGCGGCCCCCAATGCGACCAGATGCCGAGCTTGGCGTCGCGAAACCAGTCGGGGTAGCGATAGTTCGAGACAAGCGACGGCCAGTTGGGCTCGACCGGCCCGCGCGCGGTGCCCATCGGGCTTTGCGCCAGCGCGCCGCGCGCCATCGGCAGCGCGGCCATGCCGGCGAGGATCGAACGCCGGGTAGGGCTCACTTGCCGAGCGTTTTCGCGATTGCGGCGAGCGCGAGCGGGCGCATCACGGCATAGCCTTGCGCGGTCGGATGGACGCCGTCGCTTGCCAGGCCCGGCTTCATCGCGCCTTCGGGCGTCGCCAGCGCGGCGAAGTAATCGACATAGGTGAAGCCTTCGGCCTTGGCGTAGCCGCGCAGCCAGCTGTTGAGCGCGGCAATCTGTGGCACTGGCTGTTTCGACGGGCTCCACGGGAAGGCGGCTGCAGGCGGGACCGAGGCGAGGATGACCTTGATGCCGTGTGCCCGGGCGAGCTCGGCCATGGTCATGATATTGCCCTCGACCGTCTCGATCGTCGCGGCACCGGTATTGCCGGCCACGTCGTTGGTGCCCGCCATGATATGCACCGCCTTGGGCTTGAGCGCGATCACATCGGCGCGGAAGCGTGCGAGCATCTGCGGCGTGGTCTGCCCGCTGATGCCGCGATCGACCACGCCTTCGCTGAACAGCGCCGCGTCGGAGTGGATCCAGTTATCGGTGATCGAATCGCCCATGAAGACGACGCGGACCGGCGCGCGGCTGTTGGCGAGCGCCTGATTGGCGGCCGCGTAGCGGCAGGCTTGCGCGAAGTCGCGCGTCAGCATGTGGAGCTTCCACGCTTCCCAGCCGGGGCCGTCGGTCGGGTTGGGATGCTGCGGGCAGGGATCGGTGACGATGCCGACCGGATCGCTGGCATAGGGGTCGCCAGGGACATTGGTCTGCGCCTGCGCGGCACTCGCCAACACGGCAAGAAACGGCAGCATCCACGCGGTGCGGGTCATATCCACGATCCTATCCTCTCCCTGTCTTCACCCCGGCCGCGCAAGCGCAAACCGGGACGTGACGCGGCTGTCCTATCCGGTTCACTTGTGAAGCGCAAATGCACATATGAACAAATTTGAACGCGGGTCAGCGGGGCCCGCTTCGGCGCGTCAGGCCGCGAAAATCCCCTTGCTGACGCCGAAGGTGTGGAACAGGTCGGGCCAGGCCGACGCCGGGTTGGTGCGCGGCAGGCGCACGCCGAACCCATGCCCGCCACCGTCGAAGGCATGGAGTTCGCTCGGCCGTTTCTGCGCGGTCAGCGCGGCGTACAATGTCAGGCTGTTGGCGACGGGAACGAGCCCGTCATCGCCGGCATGGACGAGGAAGGTCGGCGGCGTATCGGCGGTGACCCGCGCTTCGACCGAGCCCGCATGGCGCAAGGCGGCGGACCCATCGCGGCCGAGCAGATTGTCGCGCGATCCGGCATGCGTGAACGGCGCCTCGAGGCTGACCACGGGGTAGAGCAGCGCGACCAGATCGGGCCGCGCCGACAGCGTGTCGGTCCGGTCGACCGGCGCGTAGGTCGGCTCGGCGAAGCGCGTCGCGAGCGACCCTGCAAGGTGTCCGCCCGCCGAAAAGCCGAGCGCGGCGATCTTGCCGGGATCGACCTTGAAGCGCGCCGCGCCCGCGCGGATCACGCGCAGTGCGCGCTGTGCATCCTGCAGCGGGACGACCGCCTGGTTCGCCCAGCCTTCGCTCGGTAGGCGATAGAGCAGGATGAACGCAGTGATGCCGCGCGCGTTGAGCCACGCCGCCTGTTCCTCGCCCTCATTGTCGTACGACAGGAAGCCATAGCCGCCGCCCGGCATCACCAGCACCGCGGCGCCGTTGGGCTGCGCCGCGCGCCGCACGACCAGCATCGGCTGGGCGATCCCGGTGATCCAGCGGTCGAGCCGCTTGGGATCGTGCGACTGGTCGGCGCTCTTGCGGACGATCGCGGCGTGGCGGTCGCCCGGGATCGCGCCGGGCCAGAGCGGGACGAGCTCGTCGTTCGGGCGGGTCTGCGCCCGCGCTGCAACCGTGGCGACCGACGCGACCGCCGCCAGCGTCGTCGCGCCGAGCAGTAGGGTCCGCCGCGTGGTCAATTCCTCGAACATTCTCAATCCTTCCGCTGTCGTTGCGCACGCCCGGTCGTCGCCGATCGCTGCTGTAGTGCCGTAGCGTCCATCCCGCGGCAATCACCGAACGCCCCACCGCGGATCGCTTGCCGTCGCGCGATCATCGCGGTTGATAGCGCGAGGTGCGATCTGCGATGATCCTGTCCCAGGGTTCCCGACCCGAAAGTGTACCGCGTAGCCGCCACACGTGCATTTCCCGCCCCGAGGAGACCGATCATGCCCATCATCACTACCAGCGACGGCACCGAAATCTTCTACAAGGATTGGGGCCCGCGCGATGCGCAGCCGATCCTGTTCCATCACGGCTGGCCGCTCAGCGGCGACGATTGGGACGGCCAGATGCTGTTCTTCCTCGACAAAGGCTATCGCGTCATCGCGCACGACCGGCGCGGCCACGGCCGCTCGACCCAGACCGCGACGGGCAACGACATGGACAGCTATGTCGCCGACGTCGTCGCGCTGACCGACGCGCTCGATATTCAGAATGGCATCCATATCGGCCATTCGACCGGTGGCGGCGAAGTCGCGCGTTATGTCGCGCACGCCAAGCCTGGCCGGGTCGCCAAGGCGGTGCTGATCAGTGCGGTGCCGCCGCTGATGGTCCAGACTCCGACCAACCCGAACGGCGTGCCGATGGCGGTGTTCGACGACATCCGTGCGCAGACCGCCACCAACCGCGCCCAATATTATTACGATTTCACCATGCCGTTCTACGGCTTCAATCGCGACGGCGCCGAGGTCCATGAAGGCGTGCGCCGCAATTGGTGGCGGCAGGGAATGATGGGCAGCGCGCTGGCGCATGTCCGCGGCATTGCCGCATTCTCCGAAACAGACTTCACCGCCGATCTCAAGGCGATCACCGTCCCGACGCTCGTGCTGCACGGCGAGGACGATCAGATCGTGCCGATCGCGATCTCGGGCGCTCTGTCGGCCAAACTCATTCCGGGTGCGCAGTACAAGACCTATCCGGGCTATCCGCACGGCATGCCGACCACGCATGCCGCGCAGATCAATGCGGACCTGCTGGCGTTCATCACGGGCTGATCTTTGCCGTCGGGTGGGGTCGCGGCGCCACCCGACGCTTTTGCGCGAACTTCGCGCGACCTTTCGAGGCGTGTCGCGCCTGCGACTCCGACGGGAGGTGTCGACCAGCTTCGAGGGCCGCGGAACTCTGCGGTTTCGGAATAGGCCGGAACGCCTCCGCTGAACCTGCTTCCGGCCACCGCCCATCCTGCCGCGCTTCTGTCTATCGGCAGACGTTCAGCTCCGGTCCCTGGTCAATTCCTCCGGCGGCTATGCAGATGTGCCAGACCCATCGATCGAAGGTGAAGCCAATCGCGCTTCGAGCGCCAATTGCTGCGCAAGGAGCGCGGGCGGCAGGCGGTCGCCGAACGTCTCGAGATACGTCCGGTTGAGGCGTGCTTCCTCGATCCACACCGGCGTATCCACCGTCAGCAACAGGTTCGCATCGTTCTCGGTAAGCGAAAGTCCGCTGAGATCGAGCGCGTCGACATCGGGCAACAGGCCGATGGGTGTCGTGGTCGCCGCGGCCGTCCCGGTGATCCGCTCGACGATCCATTTGAGCGCGCGCGCGTTGTCACCAAAGCCAGGCCAGAGGAACTTGCCGGCGCTGTCCTTGCGGAACCAGTTCACCAGGAAGATCTTCGGCAGGACGGATGCGTCCGATTGCGCCGCTGCGCCGATCCGCAGCCAGTGGTTGAAATAGTCGGCCATGTGATAGCCGCAGAATGGCAGCATCGCGAACGGATCACGCCGCAGCGCCCCGACCGCATTCTCGGCTGCAGCGGTACCCTCCGACGCGATGTTCGCCGCCAGATAGACGCCGTGCGCCCAATCGAACGCTTCGGTCACCAGGGGCACCGCGGTTGCGCGACGACCGCCGAACAGAATCGCCGCAATCGGCACGCCTTCGGGCGAATCCCATTCGGGCGCGATGCTCGGGCATTGTGCCGCCGGAACGGCAAAGCGGGCGTTAGGGTGAGCGGCCGGCTGGCCACTCGCCGGATCATAGGGCGCTCCGGTCCAGTCGGTGAGCCCGTCGGGCGCGGTCTTGGTCAGCCCCTCCCACCAGACGTCGCCATCGGCGGTCAGGGCGGTGTTGGTGAAGATGCAATTGTCGGTCAGCGTCGCGATCGCGTTGCGGTTGGTGCTCGGTCCGGTGCCGGGCGCGACACCGAAGAACCCCGCTTCGGGATTGATCGCATACAGCCGCCCATCCTTGCCGAACCGCATCCAGGCAATGTCGTCGCCAATCGTCTCGGCTGTCCAGCCGGCCAGGCTCGGCTCGAGCATCGCAAGGTTCGTCTTGCCGCAGGCGCTCGGAAAGGCTGCCGCGATGTAATGGCTGCTGCCCTCGGGGTCGGTCAGCTTGAGGATCAGCATATGCTCGGCCAGCCAGCCCTCGTCGCGCGCCATCACGCTCGCAATGCGCAGCGCGACGCACTTCTTGCCGAGCAATGCGTTGCCGCCATAGCCCGAGCCGTACGACCAGATTTCGCGCGTCTCGGGGAAATGCACGATCCACTTCTCGTCGTTGCACGGCCACGCCACGTCGGCGACGCCAGCGGCGAGCGGCATGCCGACCGAATGGACGCACCGGATGAAGAAGCCGTCGTCGCCGAGCAGATCGAGCACCGGCGTGCCGATCCGGGTCATAACGCGCATGGAAAGCACGACATAGGGGCTGTCGGTGATTTCGACGCCGATCAGGCTCTTGTCGGATCCGAGCGGCCCCATGCAAAACGGGACGACATACAGGGTGCGACCCGCCATGGAGCCGGTGAACAGATCGTCGAGCCGAAGCCGCATCTCATCGGGCTGCGCCCAATTGTTGGTCGGCCCCGCATCGCTCTCCGACTCCGAGCAGATGAAGGTTCGGCTCTCGACACGCGCGACATCGCGCGGGTCCGATCGGGCGTAGAACGAATTGGGGCGCAGCGCGGGGTTGAGCGGAATGAGCGTGCCGCTCTCGACGGCTTGCGCGGCGAGGGCATCCGCCTCGGCTTCCGAGCCGTCACACCAATGGACATTCTGCGGCAGCGTCTGCGCCGCAATTTCCGCGACCCAGTCGAGCAGGGCGCGATGACGTGTCGGTGCCGCTGGCTCGGCAACCAGCAGGTTGGTCGATTGGCTCGACATGTTCGCGTCCTCTCCAGACTTTTGCATTCGCGTGTTTGTGCAAGGCTAGTCGGCGCTGGGAGTTACAACAAATTTCTTTATCGGAATGCCATAAGGTCATGCTAAAGTAAGTCGATGGCGACGCCCTATGACCTCAATATGCGGCACTTGCGCATGGTCGTGGCGATCGCCGACACCGGTAGCCTGAGCGCCGCGGCGCGGACGGCGGCGATTTCGCAGCCCGCGCTGACCCAAGCGCTCGCGCGTCTCGAAAAGGCGTTCGGCGCGTCGCTGTTTCACCGTAGCGCAGGCGGCGTGATCGCGACCGCCGAGGGCAAGCCCGTCCTGCAGCGAATCCGCCGCGCGATGCGCAGTTTTGGCAAAGCGTGCCGGGCGATCGGAAAGACGCAGGCCGCCGAGCGACTTGAATCGTATCTCACGACCGCGCATGTGCGGGGCCTGATCGCGCTATCGGAAGCCGGCAGCTTTTCGCGCGCTGCCGAAAATGTCGGAATCTCGATCCCTTCGCTGCATCGCGCGGTCCGCGATGTCGAGCGTCTGGCGGGGACGCCGCTCGTCGAGCAGCGCGGACGTGGCGTCGAACTGACCCGCGCCGGGTCGAAACTCGCGCGCGGGTTCATGATGGGCGTCACCGAACTCGCTGCCGGTCTTGAGGAGACGACCGAGCGCGGCGGGTATCTGTCGCTCGGGGCGATGGCATTGTCGCGCTCGCTCCTGTTGCCGGCGACGCTCGCGAACCTGTTGCAACAGCGCCCGGATGTGCGGGTCGACGTGGTCGAAGGATCGTATTTCGAGCTCGTCGAACTGCTGCGCAGCGGGCGGATCGACGTCCTGATCGGCGCGCTGCGCGACCATCCCGGGGCGGATCTGTTGCAGGAGCCGCTGTTCCACGATCGCCTCACGATCATCGGGCGCGCCAGTCACCCGCTTGCGGGCGCCGTCGCGGGCCTCGAGGAACTCGCCACCTATCCGTGGATCGTCGCGCGGCGCGCGTCGGGATTGCTCGACCGCTGGCAGAAGATGTTCGATCGATCGGGGATGCCGCGACCCGATGCGCCGATCCAATGCGGTTCGGTCGCGCTGATCCGGGGGCTGCTCGTGCGCAGCGACTTCCTGACGCTGCTGTCGACCGACCAGGTGAGCGCGGAAATTGATTCGGGGACGCTTGTTCGGATCGAGTCGAGCGTGCCCGATACGATGCGCACGATCGGCGCGATATCGCGTCGCGACTGGTTCCCGACCCGAGCGCAGCAAGCGTTCCTGCACTGCCTCCGGGAAACGTCCGCCGATGTCGAAGCGCCGCCGCAATAGGCGTTCCAGCGCGCATCGGGAGCGCGCCGTTCCGCATGCGAAGCAAGCAAAGGCGATTGCCGTTTGACCGTGTCACAGCGATGCGCGATCCGGCGAAGGCTGCTGGACTTGAGACGACAGCCAATCTTCGGGCGCGAGCCAGTGAGGCCGAGCGGTGGGGTGCATCTTATAGAAAAAAGAGCGTTACGCCGTCAGATGGTGCGGTACTTTCATTGACGACTGTGGTTGTCGAACTACGTGCCGGCGGCGTGTGCCCAAAAATCATTCTATAATAGTGGAGAGAGTGACCATGATTTCTGCCGATCATCTGATGCGCCTGGACGTCGAGTTGGGGCCGGTTCTCGATATTGGTCCGGTTCCTGGCGGGTATCGTCGGATTATTCCGATAACGGGCGGGCGCTTTGTCGGCGAACGCCTTCGCGGAACGATCCTGCCCGGCGGGGCGGATTGGAATTTGGAACGGCCGGACGGCACCGTTTACCTCTGGGCCCGCTATACGCTCCAGACCGACGACGGCGCGCTGATCATGATCACGAACGACGGCCTTCAGCCGGGCGCGCGCGACATGATGGCGCAGATCCTGGCTGGCGAGGAAATCGACATGACCAACTGGTACGCAAAGACACGCCCGACGTTCGAGGTGTCCCACGAAAAATACGCGTTCCTCAACAATCGCATTTTCGTCGGAAACCTGACCCCACAGGGACCATCGGCGGTGGCCATAGACGTTTTTGAAATCACGTGAATTGAAGGCGGACGCTCGTAAAGGCGGCGGATCATCGACACGCCGGCGCAAGGCGATCCTCCCGTTTTAGATGCCGAACGGTCCGAACACCCTCGCAGCGGACCGATGTGACAGCGTTCCAGACTCCGGCTCAATTCTGACTAGACAGTACAATAGTGATACAATAAGTCACATTGAGATCAGGCGTTCCGATGTGGCCACGACCGAGGCTTAGCCGTCGTCGTGGCGATAATACGGCCCCTCGTCCTGACCGGCCGTAAACGTTTGGGCAGCCGACGTTTACCAGGCCGGTCGCGCGAAGGGGTGCCTGACGGGGTCGAGAACAGCCGCGAAGAAATCGCGGCGGCATCTGGAGGGGATCACGATGAAAAGGTATATCACGGGCTCGATGTTTGCCGTGGCAGTGGCGTCGATGAGCGGCACGGCCGCTGCGCAATCGCAGCCCGCAGCGCAGCCGCAGGCCGCTGACAGCCAGGGGATCGCAGACATCGTCGTCACCGCGCAGCGGCGGTCCGAAAGCGTCCAGCGTGCCTCGATCTCGATCGAGGCGTTCAGCGGGCAGGAGATTGCCAATCGTGGTGTGACGCGTCCTGACGACCTGACCAAGATTGCCACGGGCGTGCAGGTCGGCGGGGGAACCTCGACGCAGATTTATGTCCGTGGCGTGGGCGATTTCGGCGTCGTCGCGACCGCGAACCCGGCCGTCGTGACCAACCTCGACGGGGTGCCGATCTCGCGGCCGCAGGCGATCTCGGGGAATTTCTTCGACCTCGACCGCATCGAGTTGCTCAAAGGCCCGCAGGGGACACTCTATGGCCGCAACGCCAGCGGCGGCGCGCTCAACCTCATTGCGGCACGGCCTCGCCTCAATAAAACGGAAGGCTATCTGCAGGGCACCGCCGGCAATTACGATACGTTGGGCGGCGAAGGGGCGATCAATCTGCCCATCGCGGATGATATCGCGGTGCGCGCATCGTTCCAGCTCTCCGATCGCGGCGGCTACCTCACCGACGGCGGCGATGACGACAAGCATCAGTCGATCCGCCTTCAGGCGCTCGCCAAGTTCGACCGGCTGTCCGTCCACCTGCTCGGCGGATACACCCATCTCGGCGGCAAAGGCTCGGGCTTGGCGGTTCTTCCGAGCATTCCGGGGCAGTCGCCGTGGACCGGCACGACGTCGAAGGCGGCCGCGGACTATTATTTCTCGGTCATCAACGCCAACTTCGTCGCCTCGGGCGGATCGTCGCCGCCCGCTGCCGTGTTCGACCGCCCGGATAGCGAACGCCTGTTCCAGAACGTGAGAAGCTGGAATATCAGCGGTCAGGCGGACTATGATTTCGGGGGAGCGATTCTCACCGTCATACCGGCATATCGGCGCACCACCGCAATCTTCTCCGTATCTCCGGGCTTCAACTATTCGCCCGGCGGAAAGGGCACGAAGGGCGAAACGTCCGACCAATATTCGCTCGAGACCCGGCTCGGCGGCACCAGCGGCAAGCTGAAATGGGTTATCGGCGCGTTCGCCTTTCAGGAAAATCAGAGCACCGATTTTGCGATCACCGCCGGTGTCATCCAGCGCGTTCGGATCGCGTCGGACCTGCAATCCAAGTCGATCGCGGGGTTCGGCGAAGCGACGTACAGCCTTACCGATCGGCTGCGCCTGATCGGCGGGCTTCGCTACACGTCGGATCAGCGGTCGCAGACCAATTTCCGCAAGTTTGCGATTTCGCCGACGGTCACCGGTTCGCCGCCGCTCGCCACCCCGTGCGTTCCGCCGACCTTTGCACCGGGCACCGAGTGCAACCTCCTGCCGCCGGTCAATTTCGACAGCTCACGCACCTTCAACCGCGCGACCTGGAAGGTCGGCGGCGAGGTCGATCTGGCGCCGCAGAGCATGCTGTTCGCGACGGTGAGCACCGGGTTCAAGGCCGGCGGGTTCAACCAGGCCGTCGATACCGTCGCCACCAACCGCGCGTTGCCGTTCAAGGCGGAGACGATCACGGCCTACACCGTCGGCTTGCGCAACCGGTTCCTGCACAACACATTGCAGTTCAATCTTGAGGGGTTCTACTGGGATTACCGCGATCTCCAGCTGTCCTCGCTGATCCTCGACGGGTCGGGCAATCTGTCGCTGACCACGCAGAATGCCGGCAAAGCGCGCATCTACGGCTTCAACGCCGACGTCGTGGCCAAGCCGTTCGCCGGGACCACGCTGCACGCGGGCGTCGAATATGTGAACTCGCGCTATCAGGAATTTGCCTTCGTGCAGGCGGCGCAATTCACCACCCCCGGGTCGACCGGCTGTGCCGTATCGCCGGCCAGCATTCCGCCGGGGCCGCTCGGTCCGTATGTAACGGTGAATTGCGCGGGCAAGCCGCTCGTGCGCTCGCCCAAGGTCTCGGGCAATGTCGGCATGACCCAAGTGTTCGGGTTGACGAACGGCGCCAACGTCACGTTCGACACCGATCTGGCGTTCGCGACGAAACGCTACACCTCGACCAGTTTCGTGCCGAATTCGCTGGCGGGTGCCTATGGAAACTGGAACGCGACGCTGACCTACAATGCGCCCGGCGAACGGTGGTTCATCGGGGGATATGTCCGCAACATCACGAACGCGACGGTCTATACCGGCGGCGGCGGCGACCAGAGCCCGTTCGTGAACGGCTTTGTCTCGAGCACGATCGGCGCGCCCCGGACCTATGGCGCGCGCTTCGGCCTGCGCTTCTAACGACGCGGGGAGGGGGCGCGACGATCGCCTTGGTTCGCGTCCCCCGAGGTCGTCCGAGTGACGATCGAGGCCCGGCGGCAGGACCAAACGAGCGCCGTCCCCACGTCGAAACGTCTTGCGAGCGGCGCAAGCGGACACGCTGCCCGGCGGGCACATCCCCATAGCCTCACTCGCGGTCCTCATCGGCTTCGCCCCACGACGAAGGTCTGGCTGGAATTCGCGCAAGCCGGCGGTACAAGAGCCTGAGCTATCGAGGAGAAAGTGCGATGAAAGCCATGGTTCGGGTGTTTGCCGCGCTATTCTGTATTTGCTTGCCAGCGACGACCTGGGCCGAGGACCAGTTCAAGGTGCTGGTGATCGCGACACCGAGCAAATACCATTACGAGTATATCCCCGTCGCCCGCGAGAGCCTCGAACGTCTGGCCCGGCTCCATGCGTTCGGGATCACTTGGACGAGTGATCCCGGAGTGTTCGACAGCGACCTTCATCAATATGCGGCGGTCGTGTTCCTCAACACACCTGCCGAGCAGTTGAGCGAAGCCCAGCGGGCCCATTTCGAAGACTATATGCGCACCGGTGGCAACGCCATGGTCGTGCACCGCGCCGCAATCATCCCGCCCAAGGCCTGGCCCTGGTACGAGAAACTGGTCGGACGCTCCTTCATCAATCACCCCATGATCCAGACCGCCGTCGTCACGGTCGCGGACAAAGCGTTTCCCGCGACGTTCGGCGTTCCCGACCGTTGGATCTGGAGCGACGAATTCTACGTCACCGCCAATCCCTATGACGTCAGGATCAATCCAGTCCTGAGAGTCGACGAGGCGAGCTACGATCCGACCAGGATCTGGCCGGGCCAGGTCCGCAAGCGGATGGGCGAGGATCACCCGGAAGCATGGTTTCGGGATTATGAGAAAGGCCGCGTGTTCGTCACGCTCCTTGGCCATACCCCCGACATGTATCGGGACGAACGCTATCTCCAGCATCTGCTGGGCGGCATCTATTGGACGGCGACGGGGTTGGGGCGACAGCATTGACGCGCTGAAGGACGCTGCTCCGTCCCGCGCGGAACGATTGCCGGAACCAGGCCATCCAGATGAGATCGCTTAGCGCCGATCTGCATCAAAAGGCCCAGATAGGAGCGCCGTTAGCGCTGCTTCTTGGTGATGGTCGCGGTGAAGTCGGGATCCTTCTTCGCGACCCAATCGACGAATTTCCGGACGGCGGGATTTGCGAGCAGCGCCTCCACATCCATCGCGTGGCGCTGCAGCTCGGAATTGGTGAAATTTGCGACCAGCGTCTGTTGGCAAATCGGATGCATCGGCACCACGTCGCGCCCACCGCGACTTTTCGGCACGGGATGGTGCCAGACGATCGTCTTGCCCAGCACGCGGCCGCAGAGCCAGCAGGGGGCTACCGTCGCCGGTACATCCTCTTCCTCGAGCTGTGGCTCCTCATACGGGCCATGTTTCGAATGTTTGCGGGCCATGCGTCTCTCAATTCCAAGATCATCGCAGCCTGTAGCAGCGCGCCCGGCGCCACGACAGCCCAGTCCGTCGCGGGTGACCGCGAATGGATCGTCGGCTTCGAGACATAGACGCCTGCGGTCACGAACTGCCCAAGCGAAGCTGCAGACGATCCGCCGATGCCGCTACTCAAAAGACCTTGCTCAAGGGTGGATTGCGGTGGATTGATACCCGGCATTACGACGCCAAATGTCGATCCCGTTAGATCGCTCAATCTTACGTTGGACCTTCCCTTGCCGAGCACCGCCTTGAATCGCTGGATCATCGACAGCGCGACCGATTTCGCGATCATCGCTACGGACCGCGAGGGCCGGGTGACCGCCTGGAACGCGGGCGCGCGGCTGATCCTTGGATGGAGCGAAGAGGAGATGCTCGGCCAGACGCTGGCGCGCATCTTCACACCCGAGGACGCTGCAAGCGGCCGCGTCGATACCGAACTGCACGAGGCGCTCATCGCGGGAGGCGGCACCGACGAGCGCTGGTATCAGCGCAGAAGCGGCGAGCGTTTCTGGGCCAATTGTCAGATCACCGTGCTCCGCGACGATGCCGACAATGCGATCGGGTTCGTGAAGGTGCTGCGCGACAGGACCGAGCAGAAGCTTGCGACCGAAGGGCTGAGCGGCAGCCAGAGCAACATCCGCCTGTTGCTCGATTCGATGATGGAGGGCTTCTACGCGGTCGATACCGAGGGCGTGACGACGCTTTGCAACGCCGCGTTCCTGCGCATGATGGGCTTCGCGCGCGAGGAGGACGTGCTCGGCCGCAAGCTGCACGACACGATCCACTCCAAGCATCCCGACGGATCGCACTATCCCGTCACCGACTGCCCGATCTACACATGCGCGCGCAACGGCATCGGCGCCCATGTCAGCAACGAGCTCTTCTTTCCGGTCAATGGCGCGCCTCCGTTGCCCGTCGAATATCGCGTCATCCCGATCATCAGCGGGGGCGAGCATCGCGGTGCGATCTGCACCTTCGTGCCCGTTGCCGAGGAGCGGAACGCCTCCGAGCGGTTGAAGCTCGCGCTCGATGCCGGTGCGATCGTCGGCACCTGGGTGTGGGACGTTCCCGCGGACAGCTTCATCGCCGACGATCGCTTCGCGGAATCGTTCGGTTTGTCGCCCGAACTGTGCCGATCGGGCCTGCCGCTCGATCAGGTCACCGCGTCGATCCATCCGGAAGACCGCGGCAGGGTCGGCAGCGCGATCGAGGACGCGCTTGCGCGCGGCGGGCCGTATTGCTGCGAGTATCGTGTGCTCCAAAGTGACGGCGTGTATCGATGGGTCGAAGCCAACGGCCGGGTCGAACTCGACGGGGAAGGTCGCGCGCTTCGCTTTCCGGGCGTGCTGCTCGACATCGAGGCCGGGCGTGTCGCGGAAGCCGAGCGCGATCGCGTGACTGCGCTGCTGCGCACTTTCACCGAAGCCGTGCCGGGCGTGGTCTATGCAAAGGATCGCGAGGGGCGCTTCCTCATCGGCAACCGCGGGACCACCGAGCTCATCGGTAAGCCGCCAGCCGAATATATCGGGCGCACCGACCTGGACGTCCTCGATGACCGCGTCGAGGGCGAGAGGATCATGGCGACCGATCGCCGCATCATGGAAAGCGGCGTAGAGGAACAGGCCGAGGAAGAGGTCCGGCTTCCGGATGGCAGACCGGCGACCTGGCTGTCGACCAAGGCGCCGTTGTTCGACGACGCCGGAGCGGTGATCGGCCTCGTCGGCTCGTCGGTCGACGTGACTGCCAGGAAGCAGGCCGAAGCGGCCGTCCGCGAGCTCAACCGAACGCTCGAGCAGCGCGTCGCCCAGGCGATCGACGAGCGTCAACAGATCGAGGAAGCGCTGCGCCAGTCGCAGAAGATGGAAGCCGTGGGGCAGCTGACCGGCGGCCTGGCGCACGATTTCAACAATCTCCTGACCGGCATGATGGGGAATCTCGAGCTCCTCCAGCTGCGGATCGCGCGCGGCCGGCTCGACGATATCGATCGCTTCGTGCTTGCCGCCCAAGGTGCCGGCCGCAGAGCCGCGTCGCTGACGCAGCGCCTGCTCGCTTTCTCGCGTCGGCAGACGCTCGATCCCAAGCCGACCGACGTGAACCGTCTGATCGGCGGCATGGAGGAGCTGTTGCGGCGCACGGTCGGTCCTGGCAACACGATCGAAGTCGTCGGCGCCGCTGGCCTCTGGGCGGCCAACATCGATGCCGGGCAACTCGAGAATGCGCTGCTCAACCTGTGCATCAATGCCCGCGATGCGATGCCGGACGGCGGCCGGCTGACGATCGAGACCGCCAACAAGTGGCTCGACGATCGGGCTGCCCGGGAACGCGACCTTTCCGCGGGTCAGTACCTCTCCGTCTGCGTGACCGACACCGGCACCGGCATGTCGCCCGAGACGATCGAGCGCGCGTTCGAACCCTTCTACACGACCAAGCCGATCGGGCAGGGCACGGGCCTTGGGCTCTCGATGATCTACGGCTTCGCACGACAGTCGGGTGGCCAGGTACGGATCTATTCGGAGGTGGGCAGCGGCTCGACCATCTGCATCTATTTGCCACGGCACCACGGGGATGCGCCCGTCGCCGAGATCGAAGAAGCCTCGACGCGTCGCGATAGCGCGCACGGCCAGACGGTGCTGATCGTCGACGACGAAGCAACGATCCGCCACCTCGTTGACGAAGTGCTCGAAGATCTGGGCTATACGGTGATCGGCGCAGCCGATGGCGCGGCGGGTTTGAAGGTTCTGCAATCGGGCGCCAGGATCGAGTTGCTGATCACCGATGTCGGCCTCCCCAACGGAATGAACGGTCGGCAGGTTGCCGATGCGGCTCGGTCGCTTCGACCAAATCTGAAGGTGCTGTTCATCACGGGCTATGCGGAGAATGCGGCCGTCGGGAACGGGCATCTCGAGCCCGGCATGGAGTTGCTGACCAAGCCCTTCACGATGGAAGCGCTCGGGATCAAGGTCGGCGAAATGCTTCGTAGGTCAGACGCGGAAAAACGCTGAGGATCGCTGGATCGACAAGCCTTTCACCGCACTGCCGCGGCCGATCCGGCGCCGCCGCGGGCATCGTGCGCGCCGAACATCGTCGCTCCGGCCAGCGGCGGCGCACCGAGCGACAGGAATCGCGACATCGTGCCCGCTAGGCTGCGCAGCCTTGGCGCCCCCAGCGCGATGCCCTCGGCAATGCCCCAGTGTCCCTCGTCGGAGAAGGTATAGCCGCGCTGTTCGAGCAGGCGTCGCGTGTCCGCCGACAGTGCATACGGTTCGAGCGCAACTGTGTCGGGAAGCCATTGCTCGTGGATGCGCGGCGCGTCGATCGCCTCCTGCACGTCCATGCCATGATCGACCATGTTGAGGATCGCCTCGAGCGTGATGGTGATGATGCGCGAACCGCCCGGGCTGCCAATCACCAAAACGACCTTGCCGTCTTTCAGCACGATCGTCGGGCTCATCGAGCTGAGCGGGGTCTTGCCGGGCGCGACCGCATTGGCCGCGCCCTGCACTAGACCGAACATGTTGGGCGATCCCGGCTTTGAGGTGAAATCGTCCATCTCGTCGTTCATCACGATGCCGGTGCCGGCGGCGACCCGGTGCGCGCCGAACCAGTCGTTGAGCGTGTAGGTGACCGACACCGCATTGCCCTTGGCATCGACCACATCATAGTGCGTGGTGCTCTTGCCCTCGTGCGCTGGCGCCGCGGGGCCGAGGGTCGCGGATGGTGTCGCGCGTTCGGGATCGATCGTGGCGCGCAGTTTCGCGGCATAAGCGGGCTCAAGCAATTCGGCGATCGGATTGGCGATGAAGTCGGGATCCCCGAGCTTGTTATTGCGGTCGACAAAGACCCGGCGCAGCGCCTCGACCAGCACATGAACCTCGGCGGCGGAGTGGAAACCCATCGCGGTGAGGTCATAGCCCGACAGGATGTTGAGCGTTTCGCAGATCGACACGCCGCCGGAACTCGGGGGCGGCGCGGAAACGACGTGATAGCCGCGATATTCGCATTCGATCGGCTTCAGTTCGCGCACCCGGTAGGCGGCGAAATCCTGCCGGGCGAGAATGCCGCCGCCCTTGGCCGATGCCGCGACGATCGCGCCGCCGATCGATCCTTTGTAGAAGGCGTCGGGGCCTTTGGCGGCGATGAGTGCAAGCGTCTTGGCGAGGTCGGCCTGGACCAGCCGGTCGCCTTTGGTCAGCGGCCTGCCGCGTGGCTGAAAGATGCGTGCGGCCTCGGGATCGCGCGCGAGCTTGGGTCCCTCGAGTGCCATCACACCGGCATCGCCTTGGCCGAGCAGGAAGCCGTCGCGCGCCAGGCGGATCGCCGGCGTCATCAAGGTCGCGCGCGACAGGGTGCCATAGCGGACCCGTGCGGTTTCCAGGCCTAGCACCGTGCCCGGTACGCCGACCGCCTGCCAGCTGTCGGTCGATCGGCTCGGTACGGGGTTGCCGTCTTTGTCCTGGAACATGGTTGCGGTGGCGGCACTGGGGGCCTTCTCACGAAAATCGAGGAAGGTAGAGCGGCCGTCGGCGAGATGCAGCGTCATGAAGCCGCCACCACCGATGTTGCCGGCCTGGGGGTAAACGACGGCCAGCGCATAGCCGACTGCGACCGCTGCATCGATCGCGTTGCCGCCTTTTGCCAGGACCTCGACGCCGACATCCGTCGCAAGCTGCTGCGCGCTGACGACCATCCCGCCAGAGCCCGCCACCGGCTCGCGATCGGCAGCAGCCGCGACCGCTGGAATGAGAGCGAAGCAAAGGGCGGGGAGGAGCGTGCGCATGGCGCCGATGGTGCCGCAAACCGCAGGCGTTGAAAAGCACCACGCAGTTGACCGCACGCGTGTGCGGGGCGCAACGGGAGCGAACGCGGAACAATTCGCGGCTTGCTTCCGCACTAACGCGATCTGCGCTTCGCCGAACTTCGTCATCGCTCCCGGGCACGAGACTGGCAGCAGCCCCACGTTAATGCGCTGCGCCAGCCTCGACGGCGCGGGTAGGGCGGGGCGACACCCAGATGATCATCGCGGCAAAGGCGAAGACGATCGCCGACAGCAGGAAAAGATGGTTGATCGCCATCGCATAGCTTTCCTGCGTCACCGTTTGCTCGATCGTGCTCCGCACCTGATCGAGCGAGAAGCCACCCGCCTGCATCGCCGCGCTGGTCGGGTCGGCGTTGAGCTTCGACACGATCTCGCTGCGCGCGACCACCGCGTTGTTGGCATAGAGCGTGGTCGCGACCGAGGTGCCGATCGCGCCGGCCATCGTCCGCAGGAAGCTCATCACGCCCGCCGCCGAGGCGGTTTCCTCGGGCTCCACCGCACCGAGCCCGATCGTGGTGAGCGGAATGAAGAAGAACGGCATGCCGATCCCCTGCAACAGCTGCGGCATCGCGAGCGTCCAGAAGTCCGCGCCGCTGGTCCAGTGGACCCGCAGCAGCGAGGTCGCGCCCAGCCAGAGGATGCCGAAGCAGACGAGGCCGCGCGGATCGACTTTGTCGATCAGCTTGGCGACAATCGGCGACATCGCGACCGCGCCGACCCCGGTGAAGGCCGTCACATAGCCGGCATAGGTCGCGGTATAGCCCATGCTGCTCTGGAGCCACTGCGGGATGAGCACCGCCGAGGCGAAGAACGCCGCGAAGGCGAAGGCGAGGCTGATCACCGAGACGGTGAAGCCGCGGTGGCGAAAGACGCGCAGATCGACGATCGGCTGGCGCTCGGTGATTTCCCAGGCGACGAACACCACCAGGCCGATCGCCGCGACGATGGCGAGGATCACGATCAGGCCGTCGCCAAACCAGTCATGCTCGCGGCCGATATCGAGCATGATCTGCAGCGCGCCGATCCAGACCACGAGCAGCGCGAGGCCGATCTTGTCCATCGCCAGCTTTTCGGTCCCGGTTTCTGCCGGCGAGAGCAGGCGGTGCGCGCCGAACGCGCACAATGCGGCGATCGGGATGTTGATGAAGAAGATCCAGTGCCACGACCAGCTGTCGCTGATCGTCCCGCCCAGGATCGGGCCGAGGATCGGCGCGGTGACGGTGGTCATCGCCCACAGCCCCATCGCCTGGCCCTGCTGTTCCTTGGGAAAGATGCGCAGCAGCAGCGTCTGGCTGAGCGGCATCAGCGGGCCGCCGCACAGGCCCTGGCCGATCCGGCACGCGACGAGCATGGTGAGACTGTTCGACAAACCGCACAGCATCGAGAACAGGCCGAAACCGAGCATCCCGAAGATGAAGGTCTTCACCGTGCCGAAGCGTCCGGCGAGCCAGCCGGTGAGCGGCACGCAGATCGCCTCGGCAACGGCGTAGGACGTGATCACCCACGTGCCCTGCGTCGATGATATGCCGAGCGAGCCCGAGATGTGCGCGACCGACACGTTGGCGATGGTGGTATCGAGCACGACCATGAAATTGGTGAGCGCCAATACCACGCCCGCCAACAGCAGGGTGGGCCCGGTAAAGGGCTTGAAGTCTTCCTGAACGGCCATCGCCGCCTTACTCCTGCCGGCGCCGGAGCGCCCGGTTAACGGGTTCGTATCGAGGCTGGCAGGCGGGTCGCCGACGCGATCCCGCCTGCCCTCGTTGGGGCGTTCCCGAGCCGGGAGGGGGGACCCCGGGCTCTGGCGTTCGGGAAGGAACGCCCCGACAAGCACGTGCCGACGCTCGGGCTAGCGCGCGGCGGTATCGATCTCCGCGGTCATCGACAGGCCGACCCGCAGCGGATGCGCGGCGAGTTCCTTGGGATCGAGCGCGACGCGGACCGGCAGGCGCTGGACGACCTTGATCCAGTTGCCCGTCGCATTCTGCGCCGGGATCAGCGCGAAGGCCGAACCAGTACCGCCCGAAAAGCCGACGACACGACCGTGATACGCGACATCGTCGCCATAGAGGTCGGAGGTCAGCGATACCGCCTGGCCCGGCTTCACCTTGGCGAGCTGGCCTTCCTTGAAGTTCGCATCGACGTACATCTGGTTGACCGGGACGATCCGCATCACCGTCGTGCCCGGCGCGACGCGCTGGCCGATCTGGATGCTGCGGCTCGCGACCACGCCGTCGACGGGCGCGCGCACGATGGTGCGGTCGAGGTCGAGCCTTGCCTGGCGAACGCGGGCCTCGGCGGCGAGCACGTCGGGCGCGGTGGCGGCGGTGGTTCCCTGGATCAAGGCCTGGTTGGCGGCGAGATTGCCCGACGCCGCGCCCTGTTGCGAGGTCGCCTGCGCCACCGCAGCCCGCGCTTGATAAAGCGTCGCGCGCGCGCCGGCCAGCGCATTGGTCGCCGATGTCAGTTCGTCGCCCGAGACCGCGCCGTTGGGCGCGAGCTTTTGCCGGCGATTGAAGTCGACTTGCGCCTTGGCAAAGCCCGCACGCGCCGACACGAGCTGGGCCTGGGCGCTGGCGATGTCGGCGCGGCGCGCATCGACCTGCGCCGACAGCGCGTTGCTGGTCGCCGCGCTCTGGCCGAACTGGCGGCGCGCCTTGGCCAGATCGGCCTCGGCACTGGCAAGCGTGATCTGCGCATCGCTATCGTCGAGCCGGACAAGCACGTCGCCGCGCTTGACCGGCTGCGTGTCGGACGCGAGCACCGCGATCGCTTGCCCCGACACCATCGGCGTCACCTGTGCGGTATCCGCGCCGACATAGGCATTGTCGGTCTCGACATGATGGCTGCCAACCATCGCATACCATCCGCCATAGCCTGCGCCGCACAGCAGGACGATAGCGGCAATGCCGGTCAGCAGGCGCTTGCGCGTGTTCGGCATCTTGCTCTCGGTGGCCGTCTCGGGGGTCGCGGTCTGGTGGAATTGACGAGGCGTGGGGTCGGCATCAGCCATGGGTCTGGTCCTTGCTGGTCGGGTCCGTGAGCGTCCGGGAAATGGCCACGGTCGGGGAGAAACCACCGCCCAACGCGCGCACAAGCGCGACATCGAGGGTGAAGGCGCGCGCCTGGAGGTCGGCGACGGTCCGCTGCGACTGGAGCGCCCGGTCCTGCGCGGTGAGCACGTCGGTGAAGCGCGACAGCCCGCCTTCGTAGCGCTGGCGTGCCACCGAATACGCCGCCTGTGCCGCCACCAGCGCCGCGCGCGATTCGGACAGGCGCGTCGCCAGCGCGCGCTGGCTGACGACGGCATCCGCGACGGCGCGATAGGCGTCGGTCACCGTCTGGTCGTAGGTGGCGACCGCGGCCTCGTAGAGCCCGCGCGCATGGCGATATTGCCCCTGCAACGCACCGCCGCGGAAGATCGGCAAGCTGATCGCAGGTCCGGCATTGCCGAAGGTCGATCCGCTGTTGAAGAACGAACCGAGCCCCAGCGACTGGAGGCCGAACACCGCGCTGAGTTTGACGTCCGGGTAGAAATCGGCGCGCGCGACCTTGATGCGGCTCGCCTCCGCCTCGACACGGGTGCGGGCTGCGATGATGTCGGGCCGGCGGCCGATCAGATTGGTCGTCACGTCTGCAGGCAGGCCGCGCGCGGCGATGATCGCGGTCGGTGCGGTAATGGCGAGCCCGCGATCGGGCCCCTTGCCCAGCAGCGCGGCGAGGCGGTTGCGGGTCAGCGCGATCTGCTCGTCGGTCGCGGCGATGTCGGCGCGCGCCGTGGGCACCGCGGATTGCGCCTGTTTGAGCTCGGCCTGGGTGTCGAGCCCGGCGACGACGCGGTCGGCGGTGAGCCGCTCGGTCTGCTGGCGGATGTCGAGCGCGGTGGCCTGTACGCCGCGCTCGGCAAAGAGCTGGGCGAGCGTGGCATAGGCGTCGGCGATGCTGGTCGAGAGCGTCAGCGTCGCTTGCGCGAGGTCGAGCCGCGCCGCCTCCGCGTCGGAGCGGGCCGCCGCATAGGATGCCTTGTTGCGGCCCCACAGATCGAGGTCGAAGCCGAGATCGGCCTCGAGCTTGCCGGTGCCTTTCCACCCCTTCGGCACGAAGGCCGCGGGATAGCCGTTATTGTAGCTCTGCTTGGCGGTCCCGACGCTGCCGCTGGCGTCGAGCGTCGGCAGGCGCGCAGCCTGGGCCTGCTGGACATAGGCGTCGGCCTGGCGAACGCGCGCCACCGCGGCGGCGAGATCGGGCGTGCCCGCCATCGCTTCGGAGATCAACGCGTCGAGTTGCGGATCGCCATAATCGTGCCACCACGCCTGGTCGGGCCAGGCCGAGCGATCGACGCCGGCAAGCGTCGTGTCCGCGGCATAAGCCGTCGACGGCACCATTACCGGAGTCGGGCCGAGCCTGGGGACCGTCGCGCAGGCGGAGAGCAGAAGCAGGGCGAGCGGTGCCATCGGGCGGATCGCGGTGCGGGGTGTCATGAGCGCCATATCTAAAACCGTACTAAGAGGTACAGTTTTGAAATGGGGGAGGCGTGAGCGGTTGTCAATTAAAAAGTGTACCTTATAGTACGATTATGAGTATCGAACCGAACACGGCGCCGCTCGGCAAGCGCGAGGCGCGCAAACAGGACCGGCGGCAGGCGATCGTCGCCGCCGCCCGCCGCTCGTTCCTCGAGGACGGCTATGCCGCGACGTCGATGTCTGGCCTGCTGAGCGAACTGGGCGGATCGAAGGCGACCTTGTGGAGCTATTTCCGCTCGAAGGAGGAGCTGTTCGCCGCCGTGATCGAGGATGTGACCTCCGAGTTTCGCGCGGAGCTCGAAGGCGGTCTGCTCGCCTCGGCGGACCTTGAGACGACGCTGTTCAGCTTCTGCCGCAGGTTCATCCAGAAGACCGCGCAACCCGACGCGGTCGCGGCGTGGCGCCTGATCGCGGGGGAGAGCGGGCGCTTCCCCGAATTGGGCGCTATCTTCTACGAACGCGCAGCGATGCGGGTCGAGCAAGCGCTGGCGGGATATCTGCGGGGCCAGATCAGCGCCGGCTGCCTGCGCGACGAAGATCCGGTCGATATGGCGCAGATGCTGCTGGGCCTTTGCACGACCCAGCATAATCGCCGCTTATGGGGCATCTCGCCCGATGCCCCCGACACGACCGAGCGTGATGCGCGGCGGTTCACCGGCTATTTCCTTCGGCTTTTCGCGACGAGCGCGGGATAAGGTCGGGGTCTGAGGCGACGAGTGGGCGTTATCACGTCGGTTCTGGGCTGTGTCGGCTTAGTCGAGTCCCAAATGGTGTCAGCTTTGAGTCCAGACTGCCTTTTGGAGGCGGCGTTAAGTCGAGAAGACGTGTATGACGCGGAGTGGTTGGAGATCATGGCCAATGATGGCAGGAGTCTTCATCACGGTCATTGAAGGCTGCCGAAAATGTGGGACGGAATGCGGGCGCACGGTGAGCGCTTTTTCGTGGAAGGCACGCGATCAAGCCATTGTGTGCTTGGCTTTGGTGACCCCTACGGGAATCGAACCCGTGCTTCAGCCGTGAAAGGGCCGCGTCCTAACCGCTAGACGAAGGGGCCATGCCGGCGTGGCCGGTTGGTTGGAGGCGGTTAGGGAAACTGGCGGCACGGGTCAAGCCATCTCTTGCACGAAATCGTCTCAATCGGCCCAGGCGGCGTCGTCGATGTGGAGTTCGGCCGCGGGGCGCGAGCCCCAATCGTCGATCTTGGCGCGGCCGGCGAGCCACAGGCGGCGGTGCGGGGCAGCGCCGAGCAGCGCCTGGCCGAGCGCGGTGTCGGCCTGGCGGAAGGCGACGGCCTTGAGCGACCCGCCGCCATCGCCCGCGACGATCGCGCGGACATGGCCGTTGCCGACCACATCGGCCTTGATGATCCGCACTGGCCCGGCGACGACGCGCGGCTGCGGCCAGCCCATGCCGTAGGGGCCGCCGAGCTCCATCGCGGTGACGAGAGCGGGCGTGACGCCGCCGGCGGTCAGCACTGCGTCGAGCAGCAAGGCGCGGTCGCCCATCGCGCGCGTGACCGCCGCTTCGAGTCGCTCACTGAGGAAGGCCGCGAAGGGATCGACCTGGTCCTCGGCGATCGTCAGCCCCGCGGCCATCGCATGACCGCCGCCAGCGACGAGCAGGCCCTGCTCTTTCGCCGCGAGCACTGCTGCGCCCAGATCGACGCCCGTGATCGAACGACCCGAGCCCTTGCCGAGCCCCGCATCGTCGAGCGCGATGACGAGGGCAGGGCGGCCGTATTTTTCTTTGAGTCGCCCGGCCACGATTCCGATCACGCCCGGGTGCCAACCATGCCCCGCGACGACGAGCACTGCGCGGTTGCTCTGGTTGAGTGCGATCAGCTCCGCGGCTTCCTGGACGATGCCTTCGATCGCGCGGCGTTCCTCGTTGAGCCGATCGAGCTCGACCGCGATTCGCTCGGCCTCGGCCGGGTCTTGCGTGATGAGCAGCCGTACGCCGAGATCCGACTTGCCGACGCGCCCGCCGGCGTTGATCCTGGGTCCGAGCGCGAAGCCGAGATCGGTGCTGGTCGGCGCGCGCGTCAGGCGCGACGCGGTGATCAGCGCGTTGAGCCCGATGTTGCGGCGCTGCGCCATCACCTTGAGGCCTTGGGCCACGAACGCGCGGTTGAGGCCGCGCAGCGCCGCCACGTCGGCGACGGTGCCGAGCGCGACCAGATCGAGCAGGTCGAGCAGTTTGGGTTCGGCGCGGTCGGCAAAATAGCCCCGACCGCGCAACGTGCGGATCAACGCCGCGCCGAGCAGGAAGGCGACGCCGACCGCGGCGAGGTGGCCGTGCTCTGCCCCTTCGGTCTCATCGAGCCGGTTGGGATTGACCAAAGCATGCGCGTGCGGAAGCGCCGCGGCGCATTTGTGGTGATCGACGACCAGCACATCGACTCCGGCATCGCGCGCGGTGGCGAGCGCGTCGAACGCCTGTGCGCCGCAATCGACGGTGACGATCAGCGTCGCGCCTTCGTCCTTGAGGCGCACCAGAGCGGGGCCGGTCGGGCCATAGCCCTCGAGCATCCGGTCGGGAATGTACGGCCGCGCCTCGAGCCCGAGATCGCGCAGCAGCAGGATCATCAGCGCCGCCGACGTCGCGCCATCGACGTCGTAATCGCCGAAGATCGCGAGTTGCTCGCCCGACTGCACCGCATCGGCGAGCCGGTCGGCGGCGCGGTCCATGTCGCGGAAGATCGAGGGGTCGGGCATGAAGCCGCGGATGCTCGGCGCCTTGTGCGCGTCGAGCGCGTCGCGCGGGCAGCCGCGCGCGAGCAGCAATTGCGTGACGAGATCGTCGGGCGCGAAGCCGGGGTCGCGTGCGTCGGTCTCGAGCATGCGCCAGCGCCAGGGCTGTCCGAGGATCGAATGGCTGATGTTGAGGACGGTGTTCATTGCCCGCCCTCCTACGCGCTTGGCCGAAGAGCGCAAATCGGAGCGTCCGGCGTCAGCCCTTGATCCACTTCCCTTCGCGAAACCATTTCGTCACGATATATTTGGTCCCGGTGACCACGGGCATCCCCTCGTGGAGCGTCTCGGTGTTGCGGCTGCCGTCGCGGTTCATGTTGTTCCAGGCGAGCAGCAGGCCCTTTTTGGGCGCGACGCGGATGCCGATCTGCGGGAACCAGGTCGCGCCGCCTTCCTTGACATGGTTGAGGTAGATCATCGCGGTCCAGGTGCGCTGGCCGCCGGTCTCGATCATCTGCGGCCAATAGGCCTGCTTCTCGTTGAAATAATCGAAATGCGCGCGGAAATGCTGGCCGACGGCATAACGCTGGCCCTGCATCGTCTCGCCCTGCACCGGGTCGATTCCGAGCAGATGCGCGATCGCCTCGTCGGTCGGCCGGACATCGGGCGACCAGCGGTCCATGTCGCAGCTTTCGCTCGTGCGGAACTCCTGGATATTCTCCTCGGCGAGGACGGTCGAGCGGCGCTTGTTGGCGTCGATCATCGCGACGAGCGTGTCGCAGGTGGCAGCGTCGAGGAAATCGGGGTGCTGATAGATTTGCGCGCCGTCGACCGCGAAGCGCTTGACCGCGGGATTGGCATCGAGCCGCGCCCCGACGGTTTCGCCGAACTGTCGCCGCAGCGGGGAGGCGCCGTTGGGTTTCTTTGCAAAGAGAGCCATGCGCGCGACTTTGTCGCTGGCGCTTTAAAAAACAAGGGGTCCGCAAGGCCAATGCCCGCGGACCCCGAGGTCGGTCTTCCGGCGCTTACCAGAAGATGTCGTACACCGTGTCGACGACGTAGCCGGTGCGGATATCGACCAGCAGCGCGTCGTTGTAATAGCGCACCCAGCGATACGGACCGTAGGCCGGCGGCAGGCGGTAATAATCGGCGTCGCCGATCCAGTAATTCTGGTTGAACAGCACCGAGCTCAGCGAGAAACCGACCGAGAAGCGGCGATACCCACCCGACCAGCCCGACGGCGCGTAATAGCGCGGGAGGTGATAGGCATTGCGGTTCTGGCTGCGGTAGCTGTTATAGTTATAGCGGTTGTCGCGCCGCCAATCGCGGTTCCAGTCGCCACGATTGTCGCCCCGGCCGTAGCCGCCGGCATAGCTTCCACCATTGCCCCGATCGCCGAAGCGCCCGTCGTTCCCGCGGAAATCGCCACCGCGTCCGTTGCGGGGATCGCCGCGATCGTTGCCGCGGAAATCACCGCCGCGCTGTTGCCGGTCGAAAGCCGGGCGACCGTCGCGCGGGCCACCTTCGAAGCCGGGACGACCATCGCGCGGACCGCGGTTGAAGTCTTGGCGGCCGTCGCGTTGCCCGCCGTTGAAATCGGGGCGACCGTCGCGCTGACCGCGGTCGAAGCCTGGGCGACCGCCGGGCTGGCCGCCTTGGAAGCCGGGCTGGCCGCCGCCCTGCGCCTGGGGCGGGACACCCTGCGGCGGTGCACCCTGCGGCTGGCCGCGATAGTCGCCACGCCCGCCAAAGTCGCGACCGCCGCCACCCTGGCGATCAGGGCGCTGCTGCGGTTGCTGCTGGGCTTGCGCCGGTGCCTGGACCTGCGCGGGCGCCTGCTGCTGGCCTTGTGAGCGCTGCCAATTGGTACGGCCTTCGGCGCCGGGGATCGCCTGGCGCTGGGGCCGGCCTTCGCCTTGCCCCTCTTGCTGGCCGCGGCGCCCTTGACCGTCGCCGCGATTCGGCCGGTCGCCATTATCCTGCGCCATCGCCGCGGCGGGGATCAACGCAGAAGCCGCCATGATCGCGGCGAGCAAAGACTTGCGCATCGATACTTCCTCATCTTCGTCCGGACAGCATGCCCGGTCGTTAAATTGCTTATGCTCTGCGCGCGATGAGCCGTGGCTGAATTCGGGTGACAGCGTTGCGAAAGCTTTGGCTCATCTTGGCGGGGTGAGCGCCGGGACTTCGCGCGCGGCGTCGGCGGGCGTGATCCCGGGGCGGGGCGGCGCCGCGATCGTCTCGTCGCCGCGCTGCACGCTCGCCGCGAGCAGGATCGCCTCGACGAGTCGCGGATAGATGCCGCAGCGGCACAGGTTGGTGATGCCAGCGCGAATGTCGTCCTCGCTCGGATTGCGGTTCTTCTTGAGCAGGACGGCCGCTGCCATGATGATGCCGGGGATGCAGAAGCCGCATTGCACCACGTTCTTGTCGAGAAACGCCATCTGCACCGGATGCGACCGGTCGCGAGACAGGCCCTCGATCGTCGTGACATAGCTGCCCTCGACCGCGCCGATCGTGCGCTGGCACGACCGCACCGCTTCGCCATCGATATCGACGGTGCAGGCACCGCAGTCGCCCGTGCCGCAGCCATATTTGGTGCCGGTCAGGTTCGACGCGTCGCGCAGCGCCCAGAGCAAGGGTGTGTCGGGCGCCATCTTGTACTGGACCGGCTGGTTGTTGACGGTGAAGCGCGTCATGCGCGTCGCTCGCACGCCGTTGCAGGGTAGGGGGCACTCGTCTGGACCATGCACCGACCATGCCCGCGCCCGACCTCCCGGGCAAGCGAGGAGGCCGCCCGCGAAACGCGCCGTTTCGCGCAGTGCGATTGTCGGCGCGGCCACCGCGCGCGATAGAGGTCTGCATGAAACTCCCCACGCTCTTCATCCCGCATGGCGGCGGCCCGTGCTTCTTCATGGATCCGGCCGGCGGTCCGCCCGATCCGATGTGGCGGCCGATGCAGGCCTATCTCGCCGGGCTGGTCGCCTCGCTGCCCGAACGGCCGCGCGCGATCCTGCTCGTGTCGGGGCATTGGGAGACGCCCGAACTGGCGATCAACACCGGCGACGGGCATCCGCTCGATTTCGACTATTTCGGCTTCCCGCCGCATACCTATCAGCTCGACTGGCCATCGCACGGTGATCCCGCGCTCGCGCAGCGGGTGAGCGCTTTGCTCGCGGCTGCGGGGATCGCGCATCACGGTGAGGAGCGCGGCTGGGATCACGGCGTGTTCATCCCGATGATGGTCGCGGTGCCCGATGCCGATATTCCGCTCGTCCAGCTTTCGCTGCGCGCCGATCTCGACCTCGAAGCGCATATCGCGATCGGGCGCGCGCTGGCGCCGCTGCGCGACGAAGGGGTGCTGATCGTCGGATCGGGGATGAGCTTCCACAACCTCCGCGCGCGCGGACCGCAGGTTACGCCGGTCGCCGAGGGGTGGGATGCAGCGCTGACCGCGGCGGTGACCGATCCTGATCCAGTGGCGCGCGCCGCGCGCATCGCTGCCTGGGAGACGTTGCCCAACGCGCATTTAGCGCATCCCGCGGCCGAGCATCTGCTGCCGCTGATGGTCGCGCTCGGCGCCGGTGGCGACGATGCGGCAGTCTGCGATTACCGCGATGTCGTGCTCGGCTGGGTGGTGTCGGGCTATCGCTTCGGCTGAAGCGTCCCGGGGCGGCATGGCGCCGCCCCGACAGGCATCAGGCAGGCTTGGCGCCGGGCGTGCCGCATTTGGCGAACTTGCCGTTCAGCCGGCACTTGGTCGCGACCGGCTTGGCTGGCGGGCACTTCATGAAGCGCCCCTTCGCGTCCTTGCACGGCGCAGCCATGGCGGGCGCCGAGGCGAGCGAGAGCGTTGCGGCGGCAAGCAGGATCTTGAGCATTTTTGTCTCCACACGGTACGAACCTAACGGAGGTTAGGCGCGTCCGCGTGGGAGGCAATGCTAATAACGTACGTTGCTGATTAGGTTCGGTTTGTCGGAACTCAGGCGCGCCAGCCGTTGTCGATCTTGTCGACGAGCCGCACCATAGCGGCGAAGTCGGCCGCGCCCGGGCCGCCCGGAATCTGCACCATGTGCAGATCGCGCTGATGCACCGCGACAACTTCGGGCGTGACTTCGATCGCGGTGCCCATCGACATGGTTGCGACCTGGATTTCGCAGGCGCGCTGCAGCGACCAATGCTTGAGGAACGCCTCGGGCAGCGTCCGACCCATCACCAGGATGCCGTGGTTCTTGAGCAGCATGACGCGCTTGGAGCCGAGATGCTCGAGCAGTCGCACACCCTCTTCGTCGCGCACCGTCACGCCCTCGAAATCGTGATAGGCGATCTGCCCCGCGAAATTGCACGCGTAGAAATTCGTCGCGCGCAGCCCGCCCTCGAGCGAGCTCACCGCCATTCCCGCGGTCGTATGCGTGTGCATGATGCAATGCGCGTCGGGCAGATGGCGATGGAACAGCGCGTGCTGGACGAAACCGGCGCGGTTGACCGGATAGGGGCTGTCGTCGAGCTTGTTGCCGTCGATGTCGATCTTGACCAGGCTCGAGGCGGTCACTTCGCTGAAATGCAGCCCGAACGGGTTGATCAGGAAGGCGCCATCCTCGCCGGGAATTTTCAGCGTGATGTGGTTGTAGATCATTTCCGACCAGCCGAGCATCGCAAAGACACGGTAACAGGCGGCGAGCTCCTGGCGCGCTTCCCATTCGGCTTCGGACATCTCGACGCGAGCGACGGCGGCGGTTGCCATGGCGGACTCTCCTGATCCGGATTGTTCTCTCAGGAGAGTATCGCATGGCATTCTGCGGATTGCCAGACCGGGCTTTGCGCGGGCATGGAGGGCGCCAAGAGAGACAGGCGGCGCAAGCGGCCACTTTAGGGACCGCTTATGCACATAGATGCCGCCACGCCGAACGGCACCGACGAGATCGCGACCAAGGGGATCAACGCCCCCGATCTGCAGGTTTTCGTGTTCGCCCTGTTCTTCATCTTCGGTGGCATCACCAGCCTCAACGATGTGATCATCCCCAAGCTGAAGGACCTGTTCACGCTGAGCTACGCGCAGGCGCTGCTCGTGCAATCGGCGTTTTTCGCGGCCTATTTCGTCTTCTCGATCCCCGCCGCGGCGGTCGTGCGCAAGGCGGGCTATATGCGCTCGGCGTCGATCGGGCTGCTGACGATGACGGCGGGCTGCCTGTTGTTCATTCCGGCCTCGCAATCGGGCACGTTCGCGGTGTTCCTGCTCGCTTTGTTCGTGCTCGCGGCGGGCATCACGATGGTGCAGGTCGTCGCCAATCCTTTGATCTCGCTGCTCGGGCCGCCCAAGACCGCGTCGAGCCGGCTGACCTTCGCGCAAGCGTTCAACTCGCTCGGCACGACGATCTTCCCGTATGTCGGCTCGATCGTGATCCTCGGCTCGCTCGCGACGATCGATCCCAAGACGCTGACCGGCGCGGCGCTCGACGCCTATCGCACCGCCGAGACGCAGACCGTGGTGCACACTTATATCGGGTTGGCGGTTGCGCTGGTGATCGTCGCCGCGGTCGTGTGGACGCGCCGCGACCGGCTGCAGACTGCGGTCGATGACCAGGGCAGCATCGTCAAGGCATTCGGGCTGCTCCGCCTGCCGCGCTTCGGCTTCGGCACGCTGTGCATCTTCCTCTATGTCGGCGCCGAAGTCGCGATCGGCTCGCTGATCGTGAGCTATCTCGTCCAGGCCGATACGCTGGCGCTGGGCGCCGAGGCGGCGGGCAAGCATGTGCCGTTCTACTGGGGCGGCGCGCTGGTCGGGCGCTTCATCGGCGCGGCGGTGCTGCGGTATGTGTCCCCGGGCAAGGTGCTCGCCGGCGTGGCGATCGCCGGGATCGCGTTGATCGCGCTGTCGACGCACACCACCGGGCTCGTCTCGGGCTGGTCGCTGCTCGCGATCGGGCTGACCAACTCGATCATGTTCCCGACGATCTTCAGCCTCGCCAGCGAAGGCCTCGGCAAGCGCGCGGCCGAAGGGTCGGGCGTGCTGGCGATGGCGATCGTCGGCGGGGCGATCATCCCGCCGCTGACCGGCCTGATTGCCGATCACAGCAGCCTGCGTTTCGCGATGATCCTGCCGGCTGCCTGCTATGCGATCATCGGCTGCTACGGCGTGTTCGCGCGCAAGCCGGCGATCGCCTAACCGAGCAGCGCTTCGATCTCGGCCGGGTCGAAGCCGGCCTCGTTCAGGATGGCGTGACTGTCGGTGCCGCCCGCCATGCGCGGGGGCACCGTCGCGCTACGCGAATAGCGCGGGGCAGGGGCGGGCTGGGTAACGCCGCCCGCCGTAACGAAAGCCTGGCGCGCGACATTGTGCGGATGCGCGGCCGCCTCCTCGAAGCCGAGCACCGGCGCGACGCAGGCTTCGTGGCCCTCGAACGCTGTGACCCAGGCGTCGCGGTCGCGCTGCTTGAAGCGATAGGCGAGCTCCTGCTTGAGCCGCGGCCAGACGGCGGGCGCGAATTGCGCGTCCCATTCGGCGCCGTCGAGCTGCATCACGCGGCGCAAGGCGGCGTAAAATTGCGGCTCGATCGCGCCGACCGCGATCCATTTGCCATCGGCGGTTTCATAGGTGTCGTAGAAATGCGCGCCACCATCGAGCAGGTGCGTCCCGCGCGCGTCGCTCCATTGGCCCATGCCGCGAAACCCCCAGATCATGCTGGCGAGCACCGCCGACCCTTCGGTCATCGCGCAATCGACGATCTGGCCCGTGCCGCTCGCTTGGGCCTGCAGGATCGCGGCGAGCATTCCGAAGGCGAGCATCATCCCGCCCCCACCGAAATCGCCGACGAGGTTGATCGGCGCGCTCGGCTTGCGCCCCGCTTCGCCGAGCGCGTGGAGCGTGCCCGAGATCGCGATATAATCGATGTCGTGGCCGGGCGCGTCGGCGAGCGGACCGGTCTGCCCCCAACCGGTCATGCGGCCGTAGACCAGCGCGGGATTGTCCGCGAGCAGCAGCTCGGGCCCGAGGCCGAGCCGTTCCATCACGCCGGGGCGGAAGCCTTCGATCAACCCGTCGCACGTGGCAGCGAGCCGGCGCACCGCGGCGACCGCTTCGGGATTTTTGAGATCGAGCGCGATCGTCCGGCGGGAGCGCAGCAGCGGATCGCGCGTCGGATCGGTCAGTCCCGGCGGTCCGGGACGCTCGACGCGGATCACCTCCGCGCCGTGATCGGCCAGCATCATCCCGCAGAACGGGCCGGGGCCGATCCCCGCCATTTCGAGGATCCGCAGACCGGCGAGGGGGGCTGATGCTTGGCCGCTCATCCTATCCTCCGTCATTCCCGCGAAGGCGCGAATCCCGTATCTTCCCGCCGCCCGAAGAAGCGGGACGCCCGCCTCCGCGGGGGTGACGGGAAGGGCGGCGCGCCATCAGAACGCCGCGATCCCAGTGATCGCGCGCCCGAGGATCAGCGCATGGACGTCGTGCGCGCCCTCGTACGTATTGACCGTTTCGAGGTTCATCATGTGGCGCATCACCTGATATTCGCCCGAAATCCCGTTGCCGCCGTGCATGTCGCGGCTCATCCGCGCGATATCGAGCGCCTTGCCGACATTGTTGCGCTTGACGATCGAGATCATCTCGGGCGCGAACTTGCCGGCATCCATCAGGCGACCGACGCGGAGCGATGCTTGCAGGCCGAGCGCGATCTCGGTCTCCATGTCGGCGAGCTTCTTCTGGTAGAGTTGGCGCCCGGCGAGCGGGGTGCCGAACTGGTTGCGGTCGAGCCCATATTGCCGCGCGGCATGGAAGCAGAATTCGGCCGCGCCGAGCGCGCCCCAGCTGATCCCGTAGCGCGCGCGGTTGAGGCAGCCGAACGGACCCTTCAGGCCCTGCACGTCGGGGAGCAACGCGTCCTCGGACAGTTCGATCTCGTCCATCAGGATCATGCCGGTGATCGAGGCGCGCAAGCTGAGCTTGCCCTCGATCTTGGGCGTGGCGAGGCCCTTGGCGCCCTTTTCGACGATGAAGCCGCGGATGCCGTCGCCATGCGCCTCGGACTTCGCCCAGATCACGAACACATCGGCGATCGGCGAGTTGGAGATCCAGGTCTTCGCACCCGACAGCAGGTACCCGCCGTCGATCTTCTTCGCGCGCGTCGTCATGCTGCCGGGGTCGGAGCCGGCGTCGGGCTCGGTCAGGCCGAAGCAGCCGATCCATTCGCCGCTCGCCAGCTTGGGGAGATACTTCCGCTTCTGCGCTTCCGAGCCGTAGGCGAAGATCGGGTACATCACGAGGCTCGACTGGACCGACATCATCGAGCGATAGCCCGAATCGACCCGCTCGACCTCGCGCGCGACGAGGCCGTAGGCGACGTAGGACGCGCCGACCCCGCCATAATCCTCGGGAACGGTGGGCCCGAGCAGGCCTTGCGCGCCCATCTCGCGGAAGATTTCGGGATCGGTGGTTTCGTTCTGGAACGCGTCGATGATGCGCGGGGCGAGCTTGTCCTGTGCGTACGCCCGCGCCGAATCGCGGATCATCCGCTCGTCATCTTCGAGCTGATCGTCGAGGAAGAAGGGGTCAGCCCAATCGAAACGCGCCATGTCGGCCATGAGAGTGTCCTTGTTTCGCGCGTCGCCCCGGCGGAGGCCGGGGCCGCTGGGTTGTGAAACGATGGCCGTGCCACAAACTCAGCGACCCCGGCCTCTCGCCAGGGCGACGGTTATTGATCCAAAATCCGGTCGTCGAACAAGCCGAACGCCAGCGTCGAGGCATAATATCCGATCGCGCGCTCGCGTGTCATCGTGTGTGCCCATTTGCGCATGTCGAACGCCGCATTCTGCATCGCCATCAGCGCCTGCGCGGCGATCAGCGGATCGACCGGGCGGATCGAACCCTCGGCGATGCCGTCGCTCATCGTCCCGGCGAAGCGGCGCGCGATGCGGTTCGAGCGATCGACCATCTGCGTGCGCGATTCGGTCGGCAGGCCCGAGAGCGCTGTCGTGCGCAGTAGCGGCCCGCGCTCGGAAAACTGGACGTCGAGCAGCGTCGCGATCGTCCCCGACAGCCGCTCCCAATGGCTCCCGCCGCGCTCGTCGGCGAGCCGCTGCGCATCGGCGACGGTGTCGAGACTGCGCTTGTAGCACGCGAGCACCAGATCGTCCTTGGCATCGAGATGATGGTAGAAGCTGCCCTTGGTGACGTTGAGCTCGGACGCGATCTTCTGCACCGAGGCACCGCGATAGCCGAGCTGGTTGATCAGCCGCGTCGCCGCGAGCAGGAACGCCTCGCGGCCGGGCTCGGGCTCGTCATGCGCGAGGTCGATCAGCTCGGGGTCCCAGGTCGCCTTCGGTCCGGCGATGCCGTGCGCGAACACGTCCATCAGCCGTTCCTCGACGCGGTCATATTGGTCGGGATCGTAACGCGTCAGCCAGATCGGTAGCCAGAACGTGTTCTCGAGCAGCACATGCGCGCGGCCGCCGTGGAGGTCGGTCTGTGCGCGATTGACGGCGGGGCCCCACAGGCTGCGCGTCTTGCGGAACACTTCGCGCCAGCCCGCCATCAACTTGCCGAGCACCGGCTCTTCCATCGCGCGCAGATCCGACAGGATCGCGAAGGCGGTTTCCTCGCCGCGCTGGATCCGCGCGAGGCGGGTCATGTTGAGCGAGAGGTATTTCGCGACGCGCGCCTGCGGCGTCGGTTCGAGTAGCGACTCGTCGAGCATCGCCAGCAGCTTTTCGAGCGTATACTCGAAGCAGGCGGCGGCGAGGTCTTCCTTGCGCTTGAAATAGTAAGTGACGCTCGTCGTGTTGAGCCCGACGCGGCGCGCCACATCGGCGAAGGTCATCCCCTTCGCGCTCTGTTCGTTGATCGCCTCGGCGGCGGCGGCGAGGATCGCGTCGCGCTTGGCGCGGAAGCGCTTGGTGCTGGTGTCGGAGTCCAGGCTCTCGGCGGTCGGAATGGTGTCGTTTGCCTCCATCCGGCAACCTGTACCATCATCTTTTAGAAGAAACAGTCCCTTTTGTGCGCACGATCAATGCGTGGCTTTTCCGCGCCAAAGACGCTTTACCGAAAACGCGGTACGGTATACCCAGCCTCCCAACGACCCGATTGGAGAGAGCAGATGGACTTCAGCTTCAGCGAACGCGAGATCTATTTCCGGGATCGCGTGAAGGGGTTCATCGACCAGCAGATCCGCCCGCGCCAGGCCGAATATGACGAGCAGCACCATGGCGGTGAGCGCTGGAAGGTCATTCCGGTGATCGAGGAGATGAAGGAAAAGACCAAGGCCGCCGGCCTGTGGAATTTCTTCATGCCGCCGCATTCGGGGCAGAGCCATGTCGACGATTCGTTCGTCTTCGAAGGCACGCAGCTGACCAACCTCGAATATGCGTTATGCGCCGAGGAGATGGGCAAGGTTGGCTGGGCGAGCGAATGCTTCAATTGTTCGGCACCCGATACCGGCAATATGGAGGTGCTCCACCGCTACGGCACCCTTGAGCAGAAGGAGCGCTGGCTGCGCCCGCTGATGAACGGCGAGATCCGTTCGGCCTTCCTGATGACCGAGCCCGCGGTAGCATCGTCCGACGCGACCAATATCGAAACCTCGATCGTCCGCGACGGTGACTTCTATGTCATCAACGGCACGAAATGGTGGTCGTCGGGCGTCGGCGATCCGCGCTGCAAGATCGCGATCACCATGGGCAAGACCAACCCCGACGCCTCGCGCCACAGCCAGCAGAGCCAGATCCTCGTGCCGATGGATGCGCCCGGCGTGACGATCAAGCGGATGCTGTCGGTCTATGGCTATGACCATGCGCCGCACGGGCACGGCGAAGTCGTGCTCGAGAATGTCCGCGTTCCCGCCGAGAACATCCTGCTCGGCGAGGGGCGTGGGTTCGAGATCGCGCAGGGGCGGCTCGGGCCGGGCCGGATCCATCACTGCATGCGCACGATCGGCGTCGCCGAGACGGGCATCGAAGCGATGGCCAAGCGCCTGCTGACGCGCGTCGCGTTCGGCAAGCGGATCGCCGATCAATCGGTGTGGGAGGAGCGCATCGCGCGCGCGCGGATCGACATCGAGATGACGCGACTGCTGTGCCTCAAGGCCGCCGACATGATGGACAAAGCGGGTAACAAGTCGGCGCAGCAAGAGATTGCGATGATCAAGGTGCAGGCGCCCAACATGGCGCTCAAGATCCTCGACGATGCGATCCAGGCGCATGGCGGCGGCGGCGTCTCGGGCGATTTCGCGCTGGCGCACGACTGGGCGGCGATGCGGACGCTGCGCTTCGCCGATGGGCCGGACGAGGTGCACAACCGGGCGATCGCGCGGAACGAGTTCGGGAAGTACGCCGATCTGCCGGCGGCGGTCGCGGCGAAGGATGCGGTGCGGCGGTAATGGCGTCGCCCCGGCGCAGGCCGGGGCCGCTGGGTTATCGTGCGGCGCGTGCCACAGAGCGCAACGGCCCCGGCCTTCGCCGGGGCGACGGAGTTGAGATGAAAGCAGCCATCCTCTACGCCCCCAACACCGAGCTGGTGATCGACGACGTCGCGATCTCCGACCCCGGCCCGCGCGAGGTGCTGATCCGCACCGTGGCGTGCGGGGTGTGCCGCAGCGACCTCCACTTCGTCGATGGCGCCTTCCCGCATCCGATGCCGACCGTACCGGGGCACGAGGCGGCGGGGATCGTCGAGGCGGTCGGCTCGGACGTCGCGCATCTCAAGGTCGGCGATCACGTCATCACCTTCTTCACGGTCTTCTGCGGCGCGTGCGAGATGTGCGTCACCGGGCGGCCGTCGCTGTGCGTCGATCCCTCGACCCGGCGGCCCAAGGGCGCGCCGCCACGACTGAGCCTGCGAGACGGCACGCCGCTCGCGCCGTTCCTCAATTTGTCGGCGTTCGCCGAGATGATGCTGGTCCACGAAAACGCCTGCGTCGCGATCAGCAAGGAAATGCCGCTCGACCGCGCCGCTTTGCTCGGCTGCGCGGTGATTACGGGGGCGGGCTCGATCTTCAACGATAGCCAGCTGCGTCCCGGCGAAAGCGTCGCGGTGATTGGCTGCGGCGGGATCGGGCTCGCCGCGATCAACGCCGCGAAGATCGCCGGGGCGGGGCAGATCATCGCGATCGACCCGGTCGCCGACAAACGCGCGCTCGCCGAGAAGCTCGGCGCGACGCATACGCTCGATTCGAACGATGCCGATCTCGCCAAGAAGGTGTTCGGGATGACAGGCGGCGGGGTGCATTATGCGATCGAAGCGGTGGGGCGGCCCAACACCGCCGAGCTCGCCTGGACGATCCTGCGGCGCGGCGGCACCGCGACGATCCTCGGGATGATCGCGCCGGGCAATGACGTGAAGATCGCGGGGCCGACCTTCCTGACGGGCAAGAAGCTGCAAGGCTCGCTGCTGGGCTCGACCCGCTTCCCGATCGATCTGCCGCGGCTGGTGCAGATGTATCTCGACGGCAAGCTCGACCTCGACACGATGGTCGCCGAGCGGATCAAGCTCGAGGACGTCAACCATGCGCTCGCCAATTTGCGCACCGGCGACACCGTGCGCTCCGTTATCGAGTTTTCGTGATGGACGATTTCGCGCCCCAGACGATCGCGGTTCCCGAGAAGGACCGGCTCGACGAGACCGCGCTGACGGCGTGGATGGTCGCCAATGTCGAGGGCTTCGTGGGGCCGCTGACCTACGCGAAGTTCGCGGGCGGGCAGTCGAACCCGACCTTCAAGATCGAATCGCCCTCGGGCACCTATGTGCTGCGGCGCAAGCCGATGGGCGTGCTGCTGCCCTCGGCGCATGCGGTCGACCGGGAGTATCGGGTGATCGCGGGTCTGTATCCGACGGGTTTCCCGGTCGCCAAGCCTTATGGGCTGTGCACCGATCCCGCGGTGATCGGCACCGATTTCTACGTGATGGGATTCGCCGATGGGCGCAATCTGTGGGACGGCACCTTGCCCGACTACACGCCCGACGAGCGGACGGGCGTCTACAACGCGATGTGCGACACGCTCGCGGCGTTGCATAATACCGACCATGTTGCGGCGGGGCTGGGCGAGTACGGGCGGCCGGGCAATTATTTCGAGCGCCAGGTCGCGCGCTGGACCAAGCAGTATCGCGCGTCCGAGACCGAGCCTATGCCGCAGGTCGAAAAGCTAATCGACTATCTCGGCCGCACCGTGCCCGAGCAGACGCGGACGTCGGTGGTGCATGGCGATTTCCGCATCGACAATATGATCTTCCACAAGACCGAACCGCGCGTGATTGCGTTGCTCGACTGGGAATTGTCGACGCTCGGCGATCCGCTCGCGGATTTCTCTTATTTCCTGATGAGCTGGGTGACCGCGCCCGAGGGGCGTTCGGGGGTGCTCGGGCATACTGGACCCGAGACTGGCATCCCGACGATCGAGGCGATGGTCGAGCGCTATTGCGCGGCGACGGGGCGGGACGGGGTGCCTGACCTCAACTGGTATTTCTCGTACAACCTCTTCCGGCTGACGGGGATCGTCCAGGGGATCAAGAAGCGGATCGTCGAGGGGACAGCGTCGAGCGCGCAGGCGGAGAAATCGGCGGCCGAGGTGTATCGGCTGGCGGATGCGGCGTGGGATTTCGCGGTGAAGGCGGGGGCGTAGTTTTCCTCCCCTCCCGCTTGCCGGAGGGGCTGGGGGTGGGCTCGCGCTCACGATCGAGAACACAGCTTGAAGGAGAGCGGGCGCCCACCCCCGACCCCTCCCGCAAGCGGGAGGGGAGAAGAAGGCCATGTCGCAATTCGATCTCACGGGCAAAGTCGCCATCGTCACCGGATCCTCGCGCGGGATCGGCAAGGCCAGCGCGTTCGAACTCGCCGAGCATGGTGCGAAGGTCGTCATCTCGAGCCGCAAGCAGGATGCCTGCGACTCGGTCGCCGCCGAGCTCAACGCGCGCTTCGGCGACGGCACGGCGATTGCGGTTGCCGCCAACATCTCCGACAAGGGGGGCCTGCAGCACCTCGTTGACGCGACCCGCGCGGCGTTCGGGCAGATCGATGTGCTCGTCTGTAACGCCGCCTCCAACCCCTATTACGGCCCGCAGGCGGGGATCGCCGACGAGCAGTTCCGCAAGATCCTCGACAACAACATCGTCTCGAACCACTGGCTGATATCGATGGTAGCGCCCGAGATGCGCGCGCGGCGATCGGGCAGCATCGTCATCGTCTCCTCGATCGGGGGCCTGCGCGGGTCTACCGTGATCGGCGCGTACTGCATCTCGAAGGCCGCCGACATGCAACTCGCGCGCAATCTCGCGCATGAATTCGGGCCCGACAACGTCCGCGTCAATTGCATCGCGCCAGGGCTGATCAAGACCGATTTCGCGCGCGCGCTGTGGGAGGATCCCGAGCGGATCGAGGCGGCGAACAAGACGGTGCCCTTGCGCCGCATCGGCGAGCCTGAGGAGATCGCGGGCGCGGTCGTGTTCCTCGCCAGTGCGGCGAGCAGCTTCATGACCGGGCAGACGATCGTGCTCGACGGCGGGGTTACCATCTAGCGCTGTCGCCCCGGAGGAGGCCGGGGCCGGTGTGTGGCTTGGCACGAATGTGCCTCAAACGAAACGGCCCCGGCCTCCGCCGGGGCGACGGAGGATGCAATGGCACGGTTCAGCGGGAAATCGATCATCGTCACCGGCGCGGGCTCGGGGATCGGGCGCGCGACGGCGCTGCTGTTCGCGGCCGAGGGCGGCAGCGTGCTCGTGGCCGACCAGAGCGACACGGTCCACGAAACCGCGGCGATGATCGACCGGGCGGGCGGCGCGGCGCACGCGATCCAGATCGATGCGGGAAACGAGGACGATGTGATCCGCGCGGTGAACGTCGCGTGCGAATATTATGGCGGGCTGGACGTGATGTTCGCCAATGCCGGGATCTCGGGCGGGATGGCGAACCTGTTCGACACCGATGTCGCGCTGATCACCGAGGTGCTGCGGGTCAATCTGATCGGGCCGTTCCTCGCGATCAAGCATGCCTCACCGAAGATCGCGGAGCGCGGTGGCGGCGCGATCGTGCTGACCGCGAGCGTGGCGGGCATTCGCTCGGGCGCCGGGTCGCCGGCCTATTCGGCGTCGAAGGCGGGCGTGATCAATCTTGCGATGGTATCGGCGCAGCAGCTTTCGGGATCGAACGTGCGCGTCAATGCGATCTGCCCCGGGCTGACCGAGACGGGGATGACCAAGCCGACCTTCGACTATGCCCGCGAGGCGGGCAAGACCGACCGCATCGGCCGCCTCAACCCGCTGCGGCGAGGGGCGCAGCCCGAGGAACTGGCGGAAGTGGCGGCGTTTCTCGCGTCGGATGCGGCGAGCTACGTCAACGGGCAGGCGATCGCGGTCGATGGCGGGCTGTCGAGCAGCCATCCGGTGACCAAGCAGGAATATGGCAAGACCGCGGTATAGCGGTCACTCGCGCAGGCGGATCAGCCCTTCCTGCGCGACGCTCGCCACCAGCCGCCCGTCGCGCGCGAAGATCTTGCCGCGGTTGAAGCCGCGCGCATGGCCCGCCCACGGGCTGTCGCAGACATAGAGCAGCCAGTCGTCGGCGCGGAAATCCTCGTGCAGCCAGAGCGCATGGTCGAGGCTGGCGGTCTGCAACTTGTGCGTCATCCAGTTGACGCCGTGCGCGAGCGTCGACGTGCCAAGCAGCGACATGTCCGAGGCATAAGCGAGAATGGCACGGTGCAGTGCAGGATCGTCGCCGATCGGGGCTACCACGCGGAACCAGCTGTTCTGGCGGGGCTCCTGCTGGACCGGATCGAGCCAGCTGCGTGGGCTAACCGGGCGAATGTCGACCATGCGCGGGCGCAGGAACATCGCGCGGAATTTCTCGGGGATGCGCTCGATCATCGCGAGGCGCAGCTCGCGGTCGCTGGTCAGCTCCTCGGGAGGAGGGACGTCGGGCATCGCGTCCTGATGCGCGAGACCATCCTCTGGGATTTGCAGCGAGCAGGCGAGGTTGAGGATCGGCACGCCGCGCTGCGTCGCGATGACGCGGCGGGTGGCGAAGCTCTTGCCGTCGAAATCGCGCACGACACGGTAGAGGATCGGGTGGCTCTCGTCGCCGGGTCGCATGAAATAGGCGTGGAGAGAATGGGCTTGCTTTGGGGCATCGGTTGAGCGCTGCGCGGCTTGGAGCGCCTGGGCGATGACCTGTCCGCCGAACACGCGGCCGAAGCCGTCGGTGCCGCGGGGGCCGCGGTAGAGGTCGGTGTCGATTTGCTCGATGTCGAGCAGGTCGACGAGTTGCTGCGCCAGCTGGGCGGGGGTGGGGTCGGTCATAAGCAGTCCTTACTCCCTCTCCCCGCTTGCGGGGAGAGGGTAGGGGAGAGGGGGCGTGTGATGGCGGGCGGTGCGCGTGACGGCCCCTCTCCCGCGCTTCGGCTTCGCCTCGCTTGCCCTCTCCCCTGAGGGGAGAGGGAGATTAGTACCCCGCCGCGCGCGCCACCTTGTCGGCATGGAAGTTCGCATCGCCGAACATCTCGGCCAGCACGCGCGCGCGCTTCATGTAGAAGCCGATGTCATACTCATCGGTCATGCCGATGCCGCCGTGCATCTGCACGCCTTCCTGCACCGACAGCGTCGTCGCCAGCGCGGTCATTGCTTTCGCCACGGACACCGCGGTGTCGGCGTGCGGGCTGTCGAGATCGAGCAGTTGCTGCGCCTTCATCACCGCGGCGCGCGCGACTTCCATCTCCGAATAGAGATGCGCGGCACGATGCTGGAGCGCTTGGAAGCTGCCGATCAGCGTGCCGAACTGCTTGCGCTCCTTGAGATAGCCGACCGTCATGTCCATCGCGCCGCCGCCGACGCCGAGCAATTCGGCCGAGGCGCCGGTCCGCCCGGCGCGGAGCAGCCGCTCGAGCGGGGTGCGACCGCCGTCGATCTCGCCGATCACCGCATCGGCATCGACCTCGACACCGTCGAACTCGAGCCGCGCCGCGAGGCTCGCGTCCGCAAGGCGCTCGGGGGTGGCGGTGAGGTTGGCGGCGTCCTTGGGGATGGCGAACAGCGTGATGCCCTCGGCATCGTCGACGCTGCCGGCGGTGCGGGCGGCGACGATCAGCAGGTCGGCGACATGGCCGTGCGTGACGAACTGCTTCTTGCCGGTGAGCTTGAAGCCGTTGCCCGAACGCTCGGCCTTGAGGCCGATGCTGTCGCGATGCTTGGCACCTTCGTCGATCGCCAGCGCGGCGACGGTGTCGCCGGTGATGATGCCGGGGAACCAGCGCTCGGCATGCGCCGTGCCCTTGAGCGCCTCGACCGCCGCGACCGCGGTGGTGAGGAAGGGCGAGGGCGACAGGTTGCGGCCGATCTCCTCGAGCACGACGCCCGCCTCGACATGGCCGAGGCCGAGCCCGCCTTCGGATTCGCCGATCAGGATGCCGGTGAAGCCCATTTCGGCGAAGTTTTTCCAGAGGTCGCGGCTGAAGCCGGCGGCGTCCTTGCTGTCGCGCAAGCCCCGCATGTGGCTGACGGGGGCCTGCTCCGCGACGAAATCGCGGATGGTGTCCTGCAGGGCGGTTTGGTCTTCGTTGAGATAGAGGGGCATTTCTAAACTCCGTCGCCCCGGCGAAGGCCGGGGCCGCTGTGATACGGGCACTCGCGGCGTTGCGCGCGGCAACGCGGCGGCCCCGGCCTTCGCCGGGGCGACGTTGCTTACGCCGGCAATTCCAGGATGCGCTTGGCGATGATGTTGAGCTGGACCTCGCTCGTCCCGCCCTCGATCGAATTGGCCTTGGTGCGCAGCCAGGCGCGCGCCTCGGCGCCGCCGCGCGAGCCTTCGCTCTCCCATTCGAGCGCGTCCGATCCGCCCGCCGCCATCATCAGCTCATGGCGGCTCTTGTTGAGCTCGGTACCGTAATATTTCATCATCGAAGGCTGGGCGGGGTGCGCGCGGCCGGCCTTCAATTCGTCGATGAAACGCTCGGACATCGACCCGAACGCTTTCGCGCGGACCTCGAACATAGCGATCGCGCCGCGCAGCAGCGGGTCGGCCAGCCGACCCTCGGCATCGAGCCCGATCGTCGCGATCGCGCCGTCGAGCAACGGATTGCCGCCGCTCGACGCGAGCCCCATGCCCGAGATCATCTCGCGCTCATGCCCGAGCAGATATTTCGCGACGTCCCAGCCCTTGTTCTCGTCATGGATGCGCTGCGACTTCGGCACTTTCACATTGTCCATGAAGGTTTCGCAGAACGGCGAATAGCCCGAGATCAGCAGGATCGGCTTGGTCGAGACGCCTTCGCTCGCCATGTCGAACAATACGAAACTGATGCCGCCCTGCTTGCTGCTCTTGTCGGTGCGGACGAGGCAGAAGATCCAGTCGGCCTTGTCGGCGTACGACGTCCACACCTTCTGCCCGTTGACGATGTAATGGTCGCCGGCATCTTCGGCCGAGGTGGCGAGGCTAGCGAGATCCGAGCCGGCATTGGGCTCCGAATAGCCCTGGCACCAGCGGATCTCGCCGCGGGCGATCTTGGTGAGATGCTCGAGCTTCTGCTCCTCAGTGCCGTATTTGAGCAACGCCGGCCCGAGCATCGAGATGCCGAACGAATTGAGCGGATTGCGTGCCTTTATTGCGGCCATTTCTTCGCGCAGGATCTTGGTCTCGGCAGGGTTGAGGCCGCCGCCGCCATAGGCCTTGGGCCAGTCGGGCACGGTCCAGCCGCGCGACGCCATCGCGTTCATCCATTCTTTCTGGCCGGGCTGGAAATCGGGGTTGCGGCCGCCCCAATTGGCGTCCTTTTCGGAACGCACGGGTTCGCGCATTTCGGGCGGGCAATTGGCTTCGAGCCAGGCGCGGGTTTCGCTGCGGAAGGTGTCGAGATCCTGGGTCATCTATCGGCTCCGAGTAAGGTCGTGCGCGAGGCGCGCGACGGCGATGGCGGTATGGTCGGCGTAACGGTCGGCGATCACCTGCACGCCGATCGGTAGGCCGTCGGGGTCGGTGCCGACGGGGACGCTGGTGGCGGGCAGCAGCGGGAAGGTGGCGAGGCCGGGATAGGCGATCTGCGCGCCGAACGGGCTGGGCGCGCCGTCGATCCACGCCTCGCGCGTTTCGATCGGCGTGTCGTCGTGCGCGAACGCGGTGGTGCCCCAGGCGGGGGCGATCACCGCGTCATAGTCGCGGAACAGGCGGCGCCACGCGCGGCGGCATTCGGCCTGGCGATCGAGCAGCACCGGCATCGGCGTTGAGGGCGGGCCGGCGCGGGGCGGCTGGCCGCGCGCCATCGCGACCGCGAGGATGCGCATGTAATCGGCGTGCTGCTCGACGAGATCGGGGAGGAGGTCGCTTTCATAAGCGACCGTCGCGCCGGCGGCGGCGAAGGCTGCGCCGATCGCCTCCACTGCGCTGCGGATCGGATGCGCGGCGGGGGCGAGGGGATGCTGCGGCAGGAGCAGGATCCGCCAGTCGCTCGTGTCACGGGCGGCTGGCTTCGGGAGCGGCAGGTCCGCGGTCAGATCGAGCGCGAGCGCGAGATCGTCGGGATCGCGCGCGAGTGGGCCGATCACGCTGAGATTGAGCGCCGCGCCGCGCGTGCGCGGGAAATAATGGCCGTCGGTGTCGAGCATGCCGAAGGTCGGCTTGTGACCCCAAACGCCGCAGAACGCTGCGGGCACGCGGATCGAGCCGCCGATATCGGAGCCGAATTCGAGCGGCACGAAGCCCGCGGCGAGCGCCGCCGCCGATCCGCCTGACGAGCCGCCGCTGACACGGTCATGATTGTGCGGGTTGCGGGTGCGGCCGTAGATTGGGTTGTTGGATTGGAGGTCGGCGAGGCCGACGGGGACGTTGGTCTTGCCGAGGATGACGGCGCCGGCGGCTTTCAGGCGCTGGACGGCGACGGCGTCTTCGGTGGCGATGTGGTCGGCATGTTCGGGGAAGCCCCAGCTCGTCACCAGTCCGGCAACGTCGAAGCTTTCCTTGACCGTCATCGGCACGCCGAGGAGCGCGCGGTCATCTTTCGGGCTGGCGTCGATGGCGCGCGCGGCGTCGCGCGCCCGGTCGAAATCGTGGACGACGACGGCGTTGATCTCGCCGTTGCCGGCTTCGATGCGGGCGATCGCGGCGTCGCATTCGGCGATCGCGGTGGTTTCACCCGCGCGAATCGCAGCGGCGGTTTGGAGCGCGGTGCGCATCACCGTCACCCCAGCGGAGGCCGGGGTCGGCCGGTTGTGGTGCAGGTCGGGTGCCTCACGCCCAGCGGCCCCGGCCTTCGCCGGGGCGACGGCGGTCTGCTCATCCATTGAACCGGCCGCCGCTTTCCGCCTTCGACTTGAGCAGTTCCGCCACGGCGAAGCCGTGCTTCTCCAGCCCGGCGACGATCGTCTTCAGCCCCTCGGTATCGGCCCAGAACATCGGCCCGCCGCGATAGACCGGCCATCCGTAGCCGTAGATCCACACCACATCGATATCGCTCGCGCGCTGCGCCATCTTCTCCTCGAGGATCAGCGCGCCTTCGTTGACCATCGTGTAGAGCGTCTTCTCGACGATCTCCTCGTCGCTGATCTCGCGCTTCTGCAGGTTCGATTTCGAGCGGAAATCCTCGATGATCTCGGCCACGCGGGGGCTGGGCGTCGGGTTCCGCTTCTCGTCATAATCGTAGAAGCCCTTGGCGGTCTTCTGCCCCCAGCGCCCTTCGGCGGCGAGCGCGTCGCGGATGTTCTCGATCCGATTGGGATCGCGGTGCCAGCCGATATCGACGCCGGCGAGGTCGCTCATCTGGAACGGCCCCATCGGCATGCCAAACGCGACATGCACCTTGTCGATCTGTTCGGGCGTGGCGCCTTCCATCAGCAGCTTCATCGCCTCGACCTGACGGGGCTTGAGCATCCGGTTGCCGATGAACCCGTCGCACACGCCTGCCACCACCGCGACCTTCTTGATCGTCTTCGACAGCGCCATCACGGTCGCGAGCACATCGTCCTCGGTCTGCGCGCCGCGGACGACCTCGAGCAGCTTCATGACGTTGGCGGGCGAGAAGAAGTGCATGCCGACCACATCGCCGGGCCGCTTGGTGACCGAGGCGATCTCATCGATGTCGAGATAGGAGGTGTTCGAGGCGAGGATCGCGCCGGGCTTGGCGATCGCGTCGAGGCGGGTGAAGATGTCCTTCTTCACGTCCATATTCTCATACACCGCCTCGATGATGAGATCGCACTCGGCTAGCGCCTCGAAATCGAGCGTCGGGTTGAGCGCGCCCATCGCCGCCTCGACCTGCTCGGGCTTCAGGCGGCCCTTGGCGGCGGATGCCTCGTAATTCTTGCGGATCGTGCCCGCGCCGCGATCGAGCGCGTCCTGCGCCATCTCGACGATCGTCACCGGAATGCCCGCCGACAGGAAGTTCATCGAGATGCCGCCGCCCATCGTGCCCGCGCCGATGACGCCGACGCGCTTGATCTCGCGCAGCGCGATCTTGGGGTCGATGCCGTCGATCTTGGCGGCCTGGCGCTCGGCGAAGAAGATGTGGCGCTGTGCTGCCGATTGCACGCCCATCATCAGCTTCATGAATTCCTGGCGCTCGAAGGCGATGCCCTCGTCGAAGCTCGATCCGTCGGCGGCTTTCTCGACGCAGGCGATGTTGGCGGCGGGCGCTTCGAAGCCGCGGAAGCGCTTGGCATTGTCCTTCTTGAATGCGGCGACGGCATCGGGGTCGGCCTGCGCGACCTTATCGCGGGCGCGGGGCAGGGGCTTGGTGTCGGCGATGTCGCGCGCGAAGGCGATCGCGTCGGCGACGAGGCTGTCCTCGCCCGCGAGCCTATCGATCAAACCGGCCGAAAGCGCGAGCTTGGCCGGGATCGGGTCACCCTTGGCGGTCATTTCGAGCGCAAGCTTGACCCCGGCGATGCGCGGGATGCGCTGCGTTCCGCCGGCACCGGGGAGCAGGCCGAGCTTGACCTCTGGCGTGCCGATCTTCGCGCTCGGCACGGCGATGCGATAGTGGCAGCCGAGCGTAACCTCGCACCCGCCGCCGAGCGCGGTGCCGTGGATCGCGGCGACGACCGGCTTGTCCGACGCTTCGATCATGTCGACGACGGTGGGGAGGCCGGGCTCCTGCATCGGCTTGCCGAATTCGGTGATGTCGGCGCCGGCGAAGAAGGTGCGGCCGTCGCAGCGGATCACCATCGCCTTGACCTGCGGATTGGCGAGGCCTTGCTTGATCCCCGCCTCAAGCCCCTGCCGCACGGCCGCGCCGAGCGCGTTGACCGGCGGGTTGTTCGAGATGATGACAAGGACGTCGTCGTGGAGTTCGGTGGTGATCGGGCCGGTCATTTTTCTCTCCTGCTACGAACGTCGCCCCGGCGCAGGCCGGGGCCGCTGGAGGTGGTCCGCGACGTCAGCGACGCGCGCCCGACCCAGCGGCCCCAGCCTGCGCCGGGACGACGGATGGGTTAGGTCAACGCACTGTAGATCAACGTCTTCAACTCACGTCGGATCGGATAGACGTTCGACGGCGAGACCTGCGTCATGAACACCATGTGCAGCCGCTCGACCGGATCGACGAAGAAGGCGGTCGAGAACATGCCGCCCCAATAATATTCGCCGACCGACCCCGGGATCATCGATCGCGCGACATCGATATTGACCGCAAAGCCGAGCCCGAAGCCGGTGCCGGCATTCGCCGCCTCGCTGAACAGCGATTTCGACATTTGCGAGAGGTCGGCGCCGCCGGGGAGGTGGTTCATCGTCATCAGCTCGATCGTCTTGCGCCCGACGATCCGCGCGCCTTCCAGCTCGCCGCCGCTCAGCAGCATCGTGCAGAAGCGATGATAATCCAGCGCGGTCGAGACGAGCCCGCCGCCGCCCGAGACGAGCTTGGGCGGCTTGCTCCAGGCGCTCGCCTCGCCGCGATCGTAGAGCACGCGACCCTTGCCAGCGGCGAGCGCGTAGCAATCGGTCAGCCGGTCGATCTTGTCGGCGGGCACGTCGAAGAAGGTGTCGTGCATCCCGAGCGGTGCGAAGATGCGGGTCGCGAAGAAATCGGGCAGCGACAGCCCCGAGACGCGCGCGACCACCGCGCCGAGAACGTCGGTCGCGACCGAGTAATTCCATGCCGTGCCCGGCGAGAATTCGAGCGGCAGCCGGCCGAGCGCCGCGACGAACCCGTCGAGATCGAGCCCGCCATGCCAATTCTCGATCCGCCCTTCGCGGTACGCCGCGTCAACGTTCGAGCGGTTCTGGAAGCCATAGGTCAGCCCCGACGTATGACGCAGCAGATCGACCATCCGCATCGGCTCGCTCGTCGGCCGGGTCTGGAACGGCGCGCCCGCGCCGCCGCCATTATAGACGCCGATATCCTTGAACTCGGGCAGCACGTGATGGACCGGCGTATCGAGCGCGACTTTGCCCTCCTCGACCAGCATCATGAAGGCGATCGAGGTGATCGGCTTGGTCATCGAGGCGATGCGGAACAGCGAGCCCTCGTCGATCGACGCGCCGCCACCCTCGCGCGCCGCGCCTTGCGAGGAGAAATGCACGATCTCGCCGCCTCGCGCGATCAGCAGCTGCGCGTTGGGCAATTTGCCCGAATCGAGATAGCGATCCTTGAGAAACGCATCGATCCGCGCCAGCCGGCCTGAGTCGAATCGTGTGTGGGAGGGCAAGTCTGCGGCCATCGGCGTTTCCATACCCCCTGTTCGAAAGCGAGAATACCCTATTGCCTTGAGTGGCGCGCGAATCAACACTAACCTTGCGCAAATGCTGTTCCGCGGCAAACCCGAGTTTCAACTCGGGCGTGCTCGACGGGCTTTCAGGAGAGACTATCGTGGATATCGAACCGCTCGTCGCGCTCGATCCGACCTGGCCCAAGATGACGCTCGATCAGGTCGATGCGGCGCTGGTCACGCCGGGCGGAAAGTTCGAGATCGAGACGATCCCGATCCGCGGCATCCCGACTCGCGTGTGGAAGCATGCGCCGCCGTCGCTCGCCTGGCTGATCGCGGCATCGCGCGCGCATGGTGATCGCATCTTCACCGTCTATGAGGACGAACGCGTCAGCTACGACGCCAATTTCCGCGCGGTCGCGGCGCTTGCGCACGCACTGGTCGAGATGGGGATCGGCAAGGGTGACCGCGTCGGCCTGGCGATGCGCAATCTGCCCGAATGGCCGGTGATCTTCTTCGCCGCTGCCAGCATCGGCGCGATCGTCGTGCCGCTCAACGCGTGGTGGACCGCGGGCGAGCTGGCCTACGGCATCACCGATTCGGGCTGCCGGATGCTGTTCGTCGATGACGAGCGCTATCAGCGGCTGGTGGCGGAGGGCGCGGCGTTCCCCGCGGTCGAAACCACGATCGTCGCGCGCGCCTCGGTAGCCCTCGGCGCTGACGCGGTCCGGCTCGAGGATCTCGTCGGCCCGCCCAACGGCTATGCATCGCTCCCCGAGCGCGATCTGCCCTCGGTCGCGATCGACACCGACGACGATGCGACGATCTTCTACACCAGCGGCACGACCGGCCACCCCAAGGGCGCGCTCGGCACGCATCGCAATCTGACCACCAACATCCTGACCTCGGCGTTCGGCGGCGCGCGCGCGTTTCTGCGGCGCGGCGAGGCGCCGCCTGCGCCCGCGCCGAAGACCTTCCTCACCGTGATCCCGATGTTCCACGTCACCGCCTGCAGCGCGACGATGATGATGTCGGTCGCGCTCGGCAACACGCTCGTCTTCATGCGCAAATGGGACACCGTCCGCGCGATGGAGCTGATCGAGCGCGAGAAGGTGCAGGTTACAGGCGGCGTCCCGACGATCGCGTGGCAGATCCTCGAACATCCCGACCGCGCGACCTACGATCTCTCCTCGCTCGAGGCGATCGCCTATGGCGGCGCGCCGTCGGCTCCCGAACTGGTGCGGCGGATCTACACCGAATTCGGCGCGCTGCCGTCGAACGGCTGGGGGATGACCGAGACGATGGCGACCGTCACCGGGCATGGCGGCGAGGACTATCTCGCACGCCCGACCAGCGCGGGGCCGCCCGCGCCGGTCGCCGACCTCAAGATCATGGACGAGGATGGCGCGACCGAGCTGCCAACCGGCGAAGTCGGCGAACTGTGGGCGCGCGGGCCGATGATCGTGAAGGGCTATTGGAACAAGCCCGAGGCGACCGCGGCGACCTTCGTCGATGGCTGGGTGCGCACGGGCGATCTCGCGCGGCTCGATGCCGAGGGGTTCCTCTATATCGTCGATCGCGCCAAGGACATGATCATCCGCGGCGGCGAGAACATCTATTCGTCCGAGGTCGAGAACGTCCTCTACGCGCATCCTGCGGTGACCGATTGCGCGCTGATCGGCATCCCGCACCGCACGCTCGGCGAGGAGCCGGCGGCGGTGGTGCATCTGCGCCCCGGCGCAAGCGCGAGCGAGGCCGAGCTGCAGGCGTGGGTGCGGGCGCGGCTCGCGATCTTCAAGACGCCGGTGGCGATCCGCTTCGTTCCGGACACGCTGCCGCGCAACGCCAATGGCAAGATCCTCAAAAAGGATCTGAAAGTGCTGTTCGAGGATCGGTTGAGCGCGGTCGCCTGAGCGTTCCCGGGGCAAGACCTTAACCACCTCCGTTAAGGCGGCGGTAACCGATTGGTGGCGCGCGTCGGGTAAATTCGTTCTTAACGCTCTGGCGCTTCGGGCGTATTTCGCGCTTTGTCCTGTCGCACACGACGGGGAGGGCAGGGCATGACGGCGAGTCGATCGCTCGGCACACGGATCGCGGTATTCGAGACCTCGCTTTGGGTTGTGCCGGCGCTGTTTGCGCTCGCACTGCTGCTGCGGCTCGCCTTGCTCGTGCTGCTTCCGCAGGACGCCGTGTCCGATGGCGAATGGTATATAGTGCGCGCCGCCGAGATGGCGCGCGGGATGGGCTATCAGGAGGCCGGATATCCGACCGCGTTCTGGCCGGTCGGCTATCCCGCTTTGCTGGCGGGCAGCATGATGCTGTTCGGGCCGGGGCTGTTCGGGCCGTTGCTGCTGAACCTCGTGTCGGTCGCGGTGATCCTCGGTGCGATCGTCTGGCTCGGGCGGTTGCTCGGCGCCGGGCCGCTGGCGACGCGGCTCGCGCTGCTGCTCTACGCGCTGTACCCGGCGCACATCGCCTATGTCGGGCAGCCCTGTTCGGAGACGGCATCGACCGCGCTGAGCATGGTTGCGGTGGTGGCGCTGATCGCCGGGCGCAAGAACAGCCTCGCGCTGATCGCCGCGGGCGCGCTGTTCGGGCTGGCGACGCTGATGCGTGCGCAGATGCTGGTGTTCCCGCTTGGCGTGATCGTCGCGCTGCTGCTGAGTTTCCGCGATTTCCGGTGGCGCGATGCGTTGCGAGCGGTGGTGTTGGTGCAGGTGACGCTGGCGGCGGTGGTGTTGCCATGGACGCTGCGCAACGGCGAACGGATGGGGACGTTCGTGCCGGTCTCGACCAATGGCGGCGTTGCGCTGTTCTACGGCGCCAACGACCGTGCGACGGGTGACTGGTTCGCGTGGGAGCGGACGCCGTATTGGGACGAAATGGTCGGCATCCCCTATAGCCAGCGTGTCGCGCAGCAGGTCGAGCTCGACCGTCGCTTCAAGGCGCGCGCGATCGCCTGGATCGCCGCGCATCCGGCGCAATGGAGCCTGCTCGGCGTCCGCAAGATGGCGATGCTGTGGCTGAAGGACTCGGACGCCTTCTGGTCACTCGAAAAGACCTATCCCGATCGATCGACCGCATGGCGCGTGGTGCAGGGCGTCGACCAGCTATATTACATGGCGCTGGTCGGGCTGGGCCTGTTCGCGCTCGGCGTGGCGGTGCGCGATCGACTGCGCGGGCGGTTCGATCATGCGCCGCTGCTGCTGCTCGGGTGCATGCCGGCGTTCGCGACGCTGACGGCGTTCGGCTTTACCGGCCAGACGCGCTATCATTATCCGGCGATGCCGTTCCTGATCCTGGCGGCGGGCTGGATGCTGGCGCTGCTGCTGCGGCGCCTGGCCGCACGCGTGCCGGCGAGGCGGCTGCGCGCGCGCCTGGCCTGAGGCTCAGGCGTCGAACGCGGTCGCGCGACGCGGCAGCGTGCGGTGGATGATCAGGATTGTCAGCAGCAACACGGGGATGACCAGCACGCTGCCCTCGGGGCCGGTCGCGCCGCCCGACAGCCACGTCGCGCCGACCGGGTGCGTCAGCAGCAGATGCCCCTGCATCATGCCGCCCGAATCGGGCACGCCGTAGAGGAAGGACTGCGCCCAGTCCCAGGTCGCGTGAAAGCCGATCGCCCACCACAGCGAGCCGGTACGGTACAGCACATAGGCGAAAGTCAGCCCCGCCAATGCGACGCTGACCAGTCCCATCGCGGTCTCACCGTTGTTGAAAAGGTGCCCGACCGCGAACAGGCCGACCGAGAAGACCGCCGCCGCGACCCAGAAGCCGATCGTCCGCGCATAGGTATTGGTCGGCGATATCGCCGAGACGATCCCGGCGATCCCGCGCGCGAGCGTGAATTGCAGAAACCCGCGCGTGAGAAATTCTTCGAACAGCCCGACCAGGCAGAAGGCGACGAACCACAAGCCGCCATAGCGAAGCGCCTCGCCGAGACCCAGCGCAACGCCGTCGAACACCAGCACGCCCGACAGCGCGAGCATGCCGACGAGCAGCGACAGCATCGCCAGCCCCCACGCCATGCCCTTGAGCAGATCGGGCAGGAGTGCCGCGGCGCGCAGGCCATAGTGCGAAAACGGACGCCGCTCGATCCCCGCGACGAGGAAGGCCGCGAAGGCGACGACGAAGAAGCTCGCCGCCTCGCCGCCGATCGTCGGCAGCGGGGCTTGCGGGGTTCCGGCCTTCGGCGTCGGGGGATGGAAGCCCATCGTGACCCCGGCCACCACCGCGGCCAAGACCGCGACGAAGATCAGATAGAGTAGCAGGCTCCACCCGGCGCGCAGGCCATCCTTGCCGATGAAGACGAAAGATCGCTGGCTATGCGCTGGGCTTGGCAGGTCGGTATCGGTCATCATGGATCCCTGGCATTTCCGCCGGGATCGCGTCCGACGGCCGATTCGCAAGCGCAGGCAATACCGCCAAGTCGTTGCGAAGCGACACACATTGCGCGCGACACGAGACGGTACGCGCCGGAGCGGATCACGGCACCGCGATCACCCGCTGGACCGCCGCGCGCCAGCCGTCGAGCCGTGCGGCGCGATCCTCGTCGGCGATGGCGGGCTCGAAACTCTCGACCGCGCCGCGCATGACGCTCGCCGCGGCGAGATCGGCGAACAGCCCGCAACCGATCCCGGCGAGCATCGCCGCGCCGAGCGCAGTCGTTTCGGCGAACTTCGGCCGCTCGACGCAGACGCCGAGGATATCGGCCATGTCCTGCGCCATCCAATTGTTGGCGACCATCCCGCCGTCGATCCGCACGCTCTTCCAATCGACGCCGTCGGCGGCGAAGGCGGTCTTGAGGTCGTGCGCCTGGTGGGCCATCGCCTCGAGCGCGGCGCGGACGATATGCGCCTTGCCGGTCGAGAAGCTCAGGCCGGAGATCGTCCCGCGCGCATCGGGCTCCCACCACGGCGCGCCGAGGCCCGACAGCGCGGGGACGCAATAGACGCCGCCATTGTCGGGCACGCTATGCGCGAGCGCCTCGGTCTCGGCCGCGCTGCCGATCAGCCCGACCTCGTCGCGCAGCCATTTGATCAGGCTGCCCGCGACGAACACCGAACCTTCGAGCGCATAGGCGCGGCGCCCGTCGAGCTGCCACGCGATCGTCGAGAGCAGGCGGTTGCGCGAGGTCGGTGGGGTGGGGCCGGCCTGGCTCAGCACGAACGCGCCGGTGCCGAAGGTCGCCTTGGTCTCGCCGATCTTGAGGCACGATTGGCCGATCGTCGCCGCCTGCTGGTCGCCGGCGATGCCACAGATCGGGATCGCCGCGCCGAACAGCGTCGTTTCGCCGAAGCGGCCGGCGCAATCGACGATCTCTGGCAAGGCGCCGCGCGGCGCGCCGAACAGCTCGATCAGCCCGTCGTCCCAATTGCCGCTGCCGATCGCCATCAGCGCGGTGCGGCTGGCGTTGGTTGCGTCGGTGATGTGCAAGCCACCCGTGAGCTTCCAGATCAGCCAGCTCTCGACCGTGCCGACCGCGAGTCGCTTGCCCGCCGCCCTCACCTCGGGCCAGTTCGCCATCGCCCAGCCGATCTTGCTCCCCGAGAAATACGGATCGAGCAGCAGGCCGGTCTTTGCCTGGACCATCGGCTCGTTGCCGGCATCCTTCAGGTCGCGACAGGTCGCCGCGGTGCGGCGGTCCTGCCAGACGATCGCGGGGCTCAAGGGCTCGCCGGTCTCGCGGTCCCAGAACACCACGGTTTCGCGCTGGTTGGTGATGCCGATCGCAGCGATCTTCTCGGCGCCGCCCGCTTCGTCGATCACGGCGCGTGTGACGGCGAGCGTCTTTTCCCAGATCTCGCGCGCGTCATGCTCGACTCGGCCGGGTGCGGGATAATGTTGCGTGAGCTCGACCGCTCTGGTCGCGCGGCACTGGCCGTCGGGCTGGAACAGCATGGCACGAGTCGAGGTCGTGCCTTCGTCGATGACGAGAAGAAGATCGGACATATGCGTATGGCTAGCGCCGTTTGCGTGGCGTGGGAATGCCGCTACGGTCGCCTGTATGGCAGATCGCGACAACAGCATGAGTGGGGCGTTCGAACTGCCCCCGGTTCCCGCCGAGGAGCCCGAGGATGAATGGCGGATCGCGATGCGGCGCGATCGCCTGCTGGCGGCGCTGACGCTGATTGCCGGGGTGGGGCTGACGGTGGCGTTGCCGTTCGCACTCAAGGCGGGGGCGGAGTTCTTCCTGCCGACCACGGCGGCGCTGGTGATTGCGATCGCCTTGGTTCCGGTGCTCGAGTGGCTCGAGCGACGGCGCGTGCCTTCGGCGCTCGCCGCGCTGACCTGCGTGCTGCTGTTCCTCATCGCCGCAAACGTCGCGCTCGCGGCGATCATCGTTCCCGCGACCGAATTCTTCCGCCGGCTGCCCGAGCGGATCGACCGGATCCAGATGAATATCGCGCCGCTGATCGACCTCTACGCAAGCTTCCAGAAATATCTCAATCGCACGGTGCAGCACCTCGCCGCGACCGGACCGGTCAAGGCGCCGCCGACCGCGGCGGTGACCCCGCCGAGCTCGATCCTCGAACTCGCCGCGAGCTTTGCGCCATCGGTGATCGTTCAGGTGTTCTTCGGGATCCTGGTGGTGTTCTTCTTCCTGTCGGGCTGGACGCGGCTGCGGCGCCGCACGATCACGAGCCGCTCAAGCTTCGGCGGCGCGATGGCGACCGCGCGCGTGATCCAGAATGTCGTCGACGATACCTCGGCCTATCTCGGCACGATCACGATCATCAACCTCGCGCTCGGGTTGGCGATTTCGGCGCTGCTCTATCTGATGGGGATGCCGTTCCCGCTGATGTGGGGCGGGATCGTCGCCTTGCTCAATTACGTGCCCTATTTCGGGCCGATCACCGCAGCGATGCTGCTCGCGCTCGGTGGGTTGATGACCTTCCAGGACATCTGGGTCGCGTTGGTGCCGGCGTTCGTGATGATCGGCTGCCATCTGGTCGAGGCCAATGCGATCACCCCGCTGATCGTCGGGCACCGTCTGACGATCAACCCGATCATGATTCTCGTGTCGATTTCGTTCTGGTCGTGGGTGTGGGGGACGGCGGGGACGCTGCTCGCCGTGCCGTTGCTGATCATCCTGCAAACCGTGCTCGGAGCGGCGGGAAAACCCGATATCGCCGGTTTCCTGTTTGAACACGGGACTTTGACCCAGCGCCGTCCCGGCAATTTTGCAAATTCTTCGGAAGAACGTGAAACGGGCGGTTGACAGTCTGGAGTCACCCCCATAGAGACGCGCCTCACGCTGAATAAGCGGGTGTAGCTCAGTTGGTTAGAGCGCCGGCCTGTCACGCCGGAGGTCGCGGGTTCGAGTCCCGTCACTCGCGCCATTCCCTGATTTGGGATGGCGTTTCGCGGACTTAGATCCCAGACATTAGACGCAAATCTCCGGCCAACTGTCGTGCTGCCGCGGCTCAGTCGGTCGTGTTTTGCAGGATCGTCTCGGGCGCTTGAATGTGGCCCCGCGAATCATGCGCTGCCTACCAGGTGCCGGTTTCCATCCACGCCAACATGCGCCGGAGCGGCAAAACCCAGATCCAGGCGATTCCCGCGATAAGGTAGAACAGCGCCTGCAGCAGCGGGTGCCACCCACCGACCACGCCCGACAGACTCGCCGCCGCCACGCACCACAGGCCGATCAGGACGAGGATGGCGAGCATCCCGACCGGTTTGCGCCAGCTTGGGGTCATGGGCGTTCGATCCATCCGGTTTCGGTGATGATCGCGTGGAGCGGCATGTCCCACGCGTCGGTCGGCAGGGTTTCGACCTGTTGTACGCTCCACGCAACGCCGATTCGGCGCGCGGTGGGGAATTGCGCGAAGGCGCGGTCGTAATAGCCCGCGCCCTGGCCGAGCCGGTCGAGCTTGGCGTCGAAGGCGAGCAGCGGCGTCAGGATGATGTCGGGGGCGAGCGCCTGTGCCTCGCTGGCGGGCTGGTGGAGGCCGTAGGGGCCCGCCTGAAGCGCAGCCTCGGTATCCCAGGCGAGGAAGCGCATCGGTTCGCTGCGCGTCGTGACGTGCGGCAGCGCGATGCTGCATCCGGCCTCGACCGCGGCGCGTGCGAGCGGGGAGGGGTCGGCTTCGCTGCCGATCGGAACGTAGGAGGTGACGGTCAGGCCGGGCGCGAGCAGCGCCAGCAATTCTGGCGGCGGCACGATGGCGGGCGGACCGCCTGCGAAGAAGGCGTCGCGCGCGGCGCGGATACGCGCGCGCAGGGCCCGCTTGTCGATCACCACCCGTCGCCCCGGCGAAGGCGGGGGCCGCTATGTCGGGCGCGATGGGCTGGCCGTGCGCGCACCGCTGGCCGGCCCCGGCCTTCGCCGGGGCGACGGGGATGTTGCGAGGATGGGGACGCGGTGGTCCGGGCGCGCTGGGCTGGCCGCGTGCGCGTCGCCGGCCGGCCCCGGCCTGTGCCGGGGCGACGGAGGTGTCGCAAGGTTTGGGAAGCGGTGGCGGGACCGCCATGGCCGTGTGCCGGGTTATCCTCTGACGCGCGGTACGTCAGGTGGGGATCATGTGCTTCGGGCCAAGACCCTAGCAGGGACAACCCCCTTGGATGATGAATAGCCTCAGGGATAATAAAGGCTCGTACCGGGCAGTGCCCGCCACCAGAGGATATAGGCGCTGTGCGGCTATTGCTCAAGGGAGTTGGCGAGCGATTCGAGCCGCTCGGCGATCGTGGTGAGCAGCACCTCGTCCTTGATCTCGGCCGGGCGGCGATTGGCCTCCTCGAGCGAGTCGGCGAGCATCAAAGCAACGAACATCATCGTGCGCTCGCCGCTGAGCCCGCCCGAAGCGCGCACCGCCATCGGCCACTGCGCGTCGAGCATCGCCGCGAGGCGGCGCAACTGGTCCTCCTGCCCGTCGGGCGAGGCGACGACGTGGCGACGATCGCCGATCTCGAGCGTGACGTCGGCCATCAGGCTTCGCTCTCGCGCGCGATCACCGCGTCGAGCGCGGAGACGGCTTCGGCCATGCGGGTGCGGAGTTTTTCGTGGCGCTTCTGCAGCGCGGTGTTGCTGGCGGTGCGGGCGGCGGCGGCGGCTTCGATGCGCTCCAGCGCGCGGTCGATGCGGTCGAGGGTCGAGGAGGTGGAGGTGTCTGCCATTCCGAGTGAGATAGCATGGCACACCGCCCGAACAAGGCGGGTTCGTGCGCGCGCCGCCCGACTCGCCGCGCGTTCGGGGCGGTTGACGCGCTCGCCGCGCGCCCGCAAAGACGCGCGCATCGAAGAAGAGTCGGCGGCGCGCCGCCGATCGACCGCAAGTGCTTGAAGGAGCCAGGACGATGACGATCAAGGTAGCGATCAACGGTTTTGGGCGCATTGGCCGCCTTGTTGCGCGTGCTGTGCTCGAGCGCGGCGACACGGGTCTCGAACTGGTGGCGATCAACGATCTCGCCGATGCCAAGTCGAACGCCTGGCTGTTCAGCCGCGATTCGGTCCACGGCAAATATCCCGGTGAAGTTTCGGCCGAGGGCAATGACCTCGTCGTCGACGGCAAGCGCATCCGCGTCACCGCCGAGCGCGACCCCGCCAATCTCCCGCACAAGGAACTGGGCGTCGACATCGTGCTCGAGTGCACCGGCTTCTTCACCGATCGCGCGAGCTGCCAGAAGCATCTCGACGCCGGCGCCAAGAAGGTGCTGATCTCGGCACCGGGCAAGGGCGTCGACCTGACCGTCGTGTTCGGCGTCAATCACGACAAGCTGACCGCCGAGCATACGATCGTCTCGAACGCGTCGTGCACGACCAACTGCCTCGCGCCCGTCGCCAAGGTGCTCAACGATGCGATCGGTATCGAGCGCGGTCTGATGACCACGGTTCATGCTTACACCAACGACCAGAAGATCCTCGACCAGATCCACCCCGATCTGCGCCGTGCGCGCGCAGCGGCGATGAACATCATCCCGACCACGACGGGTGCCGCCCGCGCCGTCGCCGAAGTGCTGCCCGAACTGAAGGGCAAGCTCGACGGCTCGGCGATCCGCGTTCCCGTGCCGGATGGCAGCCTCGTCGATCTGTCGTTCGTCCCGTCGCGCGACACGACGCGCGAGGAAGTCAACGCGGTGCTCAAGGCAGCGTCGGAGAGCGGTCCGCTCAAGGGTGTCCTGGTCTATTCGGACGAGCCGCTCGTCTCGATCGACATCGTCCACACGCCGGCATCGTCGACGGTCGACAGCCTCGAGACCGCGGTGATGGACGGCAAGCTCGTCCGCGTCGTCAGCTGGTACGATAACGAATGGGGCTTCTCGAACCGGATGGTCGATACCGCCGGCGCGATGGGGAAGTTCCTCTGATGCAAGACGCCGTCGCCCCGGCGCAGGCCGGGGCCGCTCTGCTGGAGGGCTCTACGCCCGATACCGCAGCGGCCCCGGCCTTCGCCGGGGCGACGGGGGTTTTGGCGGGTATCGCCCGCCACGGCCGACCCAAGGGGCCGATGGAGACGATCGATCATGTCGAGGTCACGCTCGACGGCGGTCTGCACGGCGATTTCCGCGGGACGATCAAGCCCGGCGGCAAGGGGCGGCGGCAAGTGACCTTGCTCGAGCGCGCCGACTGGGAGGCCGCGATGGCCGAGGTCGGGCACAGCCTCCCGTGGTTCGAGCGGCGTTCGAACCTACTCGTCGAAGGCGTTGATCTGCCACAGATTGCCGGCACCAAATTGCGGATCGGGGACGATGTCGTCCTCACCATCACGCGCGAGACCGATCCGTGCGAGCGCATGGAAGCGCTCGCGCCGGGCCTCAAGGCGGCGCTGCTGCCCGATTGGCGCGGCGGCGCCTGTTCGCGTGTTCTTGTCGGCGGGATCATCCGCGTCGGCGATTCTATCAGGGTGGAACCATGACAAGAGCTTTCAAGACCCTCGACGACATGGGCGACGTGCGCGGCAAGCGCGTGCTGGTCCGCGAAGACCTCAACGTGCCGATGGCCGACGGAAAAGTCAGCGATGACACGCGCTTCCGCGCAACCTTGCCGACGGTGACCGAACTGTCGGACAAGGGCGCGATCGTGCTGATCCTCGCGCATTTCGGGCGGCCCAAGGGCATGCGCAATCCCGACATGTCGCTGGCGTTGCTGACCAAGCCGTATGAGACGGTGCTCGGCCGCCCGGTCCAGTTCGTCGATTATGACGGCGCGGCCGACGCGATGGCCAACCTTCAGCCGGGCGACGTCGCGATCCTCGAGAATACGCGCTTCAACGCCGGTGAAGAGAAGAACGACCCGGCCTTCGCGGCGGAGCTCGCCGCGCTCGGCGATTTCTACGTCAACGATGCCTTCTCGGCGGCACACCGCGCGCACGCCTCGACCGAGGGGCTCGCGCATCTGCTCCCGGCGTTCGCCGGTCGCGCGATGGAGACCGAACTCGACGCGCTCGACAAGGCGCTCGGCAATCCCGAGCATCCCGTCGCAGCCGTGGTCGGCGGCGCCAAGGTGTCGACCAAGCTCGACGTGCTCAAGCACCTCGTCGCGCGCGTCGATCATCTGATCATCGGCGGCGGCATGGCCAACACATTCCTTGCGGCGCGTGGTGTCGATGTCGGAAAAAGCCTGTGCGAGCATGAGCTTACCGGCACTGCTGAAGAGATCTTTGCAGCGGCCGAGCAGGCGAATTGCACGATCCATCTGCCCTATGACGTCGTGGTGGCGAAGGAATTCCGCGCCAATCCGCCGGTCCGCATCGTCAATGTCCACGAAGTCGCCGCCGACGAGATGATCCTCGACGTGGGGCCCGCGGCGACCGAGGCGCTGGCCGACGTGCTCAAGAACTGCCGTACCCTGGTGTGGAACGGCCCGCTCGGCGCGTTCGAGACGCCGCCGTTCGATACGGCGACGGTCGCGCTGGCGAAGACCGCTGCGGCGCTGACCAAGAGCGGTTCGCTCGTCTCGGTCGCTGGCGGCGGGGATACCGTCGCGGCGCTCAACCAGGCGGGTGCTGCGGACGACTTCACCTTCGTCTCGACCGCGGGCGGTGCGTTCCTGGAATGGATGGAAGGCAAGGACTTGCCGGGGGTTGCTGCGCTTTCGCGCTAAGTCCCGATGACACTGACGATCCCCTTTCGCGGCAGAGGCCGGGGAAGGGGGCCGGGGAAGGGGATTGTCGGGGCTCAACCTGCCGGCACGGGTTCCTGCAGCAGTGGCACGAGCAATGTGTTCAGCTCGTCGAGTTCGAACGCGTTCGCCTTGGCGTAGCGCAGCCGCCCCGCGCGATCGATGATGAAATTGGTCGGCACGCCCGCCATCGCGGCGTAGGGCCCCTTGATCCGCCGCGCCGACTGCATGTGCATCACTGCGAACAGTTTCTTCAGCTGGTAGGGCTGGAGCGAATCCTCGGTCGCGATCGCGAAGACCTTGAGGCCGTGGCTTTTCTGCGCCTCGTAATAGGCGTCCAGCAGCGGCAGCTCCTTCTTGCATGGTCCGCACCACGTCGCCCAGAAATTGAGCACGACGACCTGGCCGCGAAGCTGATCGGAAGACACCTTGCTGCCGTCGATCAGCGTCAGCTCGAACGGCGGGGCAGGCTCCCCGACAGTCAGGGGCGCACGCGCGCCGAGCAGCAAGACTGTCGCCGCCGCCAGCATCAGGCTGGCGGAGACTTTCGATATGATCGGCATCGTTGCGCCCCCCTTTCTCCGCAGAGTGTCGCGGATGCGGCGGGCCGTCAATCCGCGGGCCGAGGCTCCGCGCTGCGGGTCGAACGGCGGTCGAACAGCAGATAGAGCAGCAGCGCTACGCCGCCGATCGCCGCGCCGATCAGGCTCGACAGCGACCACCCACCCGCCGCGAAGCTCGCGCTGCCGATCAACGATCCGCTCGCGCCGAAGACGAAGACGATCGTCATGTACGCGGCGTTGATCCGTCCGCCCGCGCTGCTGTCGAGCGCGAAGATGATGCGTTGCCCCGAGATCTGGTTGAGCTGGACCGCTGCATCGATCAGCACCGCGGTCACCGCGAAGGCGATCAGCGCGCTTGCCGCGACGACCAGATCGGCGGCGACGAACGACACGGTGAGCAGCGACAGCGCGAACAGCGTCGTGGCCCGCGCGCGACCCTTGTCGGCGAAGTAGCCGGCAATCGGCGCCGCGAGCGCGCCGCCCGCGCCGGCGAGCGCGAACAACGCAACGCCGTTCGCGCCCAGCCCGAAACGCTGCGTCAGGACAAGCGGCGCCACGGTCCAGAACAGGTTGAACGCGATGAACAACAGCGCCTGATACGCCGCGCGCAGCCGCAGCGCGGGATAGCGCCGTAGCAGTTCGAACGACGAGGCGAGCAACGCCGCATAGCGCAGCGTGCTTTCGGGCCGCCGCACCGGCAACATCAGCAGCAAGGCGAGCCCCACCAGGGCAGTGACGCCAGCCGAGCAGAAGAACAGCGCGCGCCATCCCAAAGCGCCGGCGACGAAGCTCGCGATCGGCCGCGCGAGCATGATCCCGGTCAGCAGTCCGCTCATCACGAGCCCGATCGTACGGCCTTGCCGCGCCTGGCTGCTCAGTTTCGCCGCGAGCGGCACGAGAATCTGCGCGCCGACCGAACAGATCCCCATGATCGATGCCGCGACCAGAAACGTGCGCGGCCCCTCCGCCATCGCGATGCCGATGCAGCCGAGCGCCGCGCCGGCGGTGGCGATGAGGATCAGGCGCTTGTTCTCGATCAGGTCGGACAGCGGCACGATGAAAGCGAGGCCGAGCCCATAGCCGAGCTGGATCAGCGTGACGATCCCGCCGGCCGCCGCTGGCGACAGGCCGATGTCGGGGCCGATGATCTCGATCAGCGTCTGCGCATAATAGAGATTGGCGACCATCGCGCCACAGGCGACCGCCATCAGCACGGTGACGATAGGGGACAGGTCGTGCGTATCAGGATCGCTCATCGCACAGCGAAAGCGCGCGGGCCGGCAAAAGGCAAGTGCGCAGGGCACAATCACCTGGCCCGAGATTGCTGCGTTGCAGTGCAATGCAAGGCTGACTATCAGCCGCATAAAGAGTCACAACTGGAGAGCTGTCGATGACCCCAATAGTCCAAGCCATTCTCGACAAATATGAGTCGGATAGCCCTGCGACCAAAGCGAATCTTGCGCGCATTCTGATGCATGGCAAGCTCGGCGGCACGGGCAAGTTGGTGATTCTTCCGGTCGATCAGGGCTTCGAACACGGCCCGGCACGCAGCTTCGCGGTCAATCCGGCGGCGTATGACCCGCATTATCATTGGCAGCTCGCAGTCGACGCCGGCCTCTCGGCCTTTGCCGCACCGCTCGGCATGATCGAGGCGGGCGCACAGACCTTTGCGGGCCAAGTCCCGACGATCCTCAAGGTCAACAGCTCGAACAGCTGGGCGCAGGGCGCCAACCAGGCGGTGACGGGCTCGGTCGAGGACGCGGTGCGGCTCGGCTGCGCAGCGATCGGCTTCACCATCTATCCGGGCTCGGACGACCTGTTCGAGATGATCGGCCAGATCCGCGAAATGTCGGCCGAAGCCAAGTCGGTCGGCATCGCCACCGTGATCTGGTCGTATCCGCGCGGCGGCGTGCTGCCCAAGTCGGGCGAGCTCGCGCTCGACGTCGGCGCCTATGCGGCGCACATTGCGGCGTTGCTCGGCGCCCACATCATCAAGGTCAAGCTGCCGAGCGATCATATCGAGCAGAAAGAGGCCAAGCCGCTGTACGAGGGCACCGACTGGTCGAACCAGGCGGACCGCGTCAAGCATGTCGTCCAGTCGAGCTTCGCCGGACGCCGCGTGGTGGTCTTCTCCGGCGGCGCAGCCAAGGGCGCCGACGCGGTCTATCAGGACGCGCGCGACATTCGCGACGGCGGCGGCAACGGCTCGATCATCGGGCGCAACACCTTCCAGCGCCCGCGCGAGGAAGCGCTCGAGATGCTCGGCAAGATCATCGCGATCTACAAGAACGAAGAATAGCCGTGGAATTCGCCTATCATCGTAGCCTGGCTCCGATGATAGGCGTTCTGCTCGGCATCGCGATCGTCGAGATCCTGGTGGTGCATCTCGTCGTCGTCGCCTGGCTCGGTTGGTGGGCGGCGCTCATCGTCGGCGTGCTCGATGCTTCGCTGGTGATCGCGCTGATCGGCCTGCTCCGATCGTTCCGGCGCTTGCCGGTGACGCTGGTCGACGGCCTGCTGACGATGCGCGCTGGGTCGCTCCGATCGGTAGCGATCCCCGTCGCGCAGATCGCGGGCTTGCGTGCCAGCTGGGATGCCGCGGCGATCAAGCAGCGCGGCGTGCTCAACCTGGCGCTGGCGAGCTGGCCGAGCGTATTGGTCGATCTCGACCCGCCGATCGAACTGCGCCGCGGGCGCCGGCTCCACGCGGTCGCACACAAGCTCGATGATCCCGTGGCTTTCCATGCCGCGATCGCGGCGCTATCGCCGCGCGATGGATATTGAAGACGCACGCGGCGAAGACCCGCTCGGCCCGCTCGACCCCAATTTCGCCGCACGCTTCACGCGCGACATCCGGCGGCCGCCGTGCCAACTCTATCTCGTCTCGCCGCTCGATGTCACCGGCGGGTTCGCCGACCGGCTCAAGCGCGCGCTCGACGCCGGCCCGGTCGCGGCGTTCCAGTTTCGCGTCAAGGACGTCGATCAGCACCTCGCCGCCGCGCTGGCCGATCCGCTGCAGCGGATTTGTGCCGATGCCGACGTCGCCTTCATCGTCAACGACAGCATCTCGCTTGCCAAGCGGCTCGGCGCCGATGGCGTGCATCTCGGGCAGGAAGACGGCGACCCGCGCGAGGCGCGCGCCGAGCTGGGGCCGACCGCGCAGATCGGCGTGTCGTGCCACGACAGCCGCCACCTTGCGATGGAAGCGGGCGAGGCGGGGGCGGATTATGTCGCGTTCGGCGCCTTCTATCCGACGACGACCAAGGTGACCGAGCATGTCGCCGATCCGGTGCTGCTGAGTTGGTGGACGACGGTGTTCGAAATCCCCTGCGTTGCGATCGGGGGGATCACGCCGGCCAATGCCGCGCCGCTCGTCGCGGCCGGCGCGGACTTCCTCGCCGTATCGAGCGCGGTATGGGGCGGGGACGAGGCGGCGGCGGTTCAGGCCTTCGCGGCGGTGCTCGCCGGGTAGAGACTCGGGCGCGTTTGTGCTATGGCCTGGTCATGGCCAAGCTGTCTCCGATCGAGTCCGAATTCGCCACCACCGAGGAGGCCGAGGCGTACGACGTCTGGTTTCGGGCGAAGGTGCAGGAAGCGCTGGACTCGACCGAACCCGACGTTCCGCATGACGTTGTGATGGCAGGGGCTCGGGCGATCATCGAAAAGCACAAGGCAGATGCGGCTCGTCTGGCGCGCTAAGGCGCAGAGAGACTTTGACTCGATCGTCGATTATATCGCCAAGCGTAATCCTGCGGCTGCCGAACGACTTGACGCTCTCATCCAGCGATCGGTCGAGTTGCTGGTGTCACATCCGTTCATGCACCGGGCTGGACGCATTCCAGAGACGCGTGAAGCCGTTGTCCACCCGAATTATATCGTGGTCTACCGTGTTCACAATGAGGTGATCACGATCATCGCCGTCCTGCACACCCGGCAGGATTACCCCTAACTCACCAGTGCCGCACGCGCCCGGTATCGACATGCACGAATCCGTCGCGCGGATAATATCCCACGCCGCCGCCACCCAGCGCGAGCGCCGCGCCATGCAGCCGGTCGAGCCGCACGCCCGCGACCTTGATGTCGGTCGCCTTGCCCAGCATGTGCTGGCTCTGGCTCCCGACACCGGTATGCGCGCCGCCCTTGGCGCGCAATGAGGCGTTGGTGGCGGGCGAGCGATAGCCCGAGATCAGGTCGATCTTGGTGCGGCCGGTCAATTCGAGCTTGTCGCGCAGCCGCACGAGGAGTGCCAGCAACCGGCGGTCCATTATGGTCGCCTGGCCGGTACGCCAGTCGCGCAGGCCGTGGTTGAGCTCGGCGAGCCCTGCGGGAACGAACGCGCCGTTGCGCGCGAAGAGGGCGTCGACGCTCTCATTGGTATGGACGTTGCGGATCGCCAGGCGCCATTCGGTCCCGACCGCCATTGCGGGAAGCGGGAAGGCGAGGGCTGCCCCGCCAGCGAGGACGCCGCCGATCAGGCCCCGCCGCGAAAGTTTCATTTCGGGGTCGCGTATTTTGTCGGACACAAGCGTGTCGCAAGTCGTTGTCTGCATAGTGAATATGTAGGAGCCGAGCGTAATGCGGAAAATGGTGGCCGGAACGGCCTGTCTGGCGATAGCCTCCTTTGGGCTGATCGCCGCTGCCGCGCCCGGAACCAAAACTGCGACGACGGCAAATGTGCTCGATCCGTCCACGCTGCATGTCCAGGTGATCCTCGATCATCTCGGTTTCTCGCCGGGTGTGCTCGATGGCCGCCAGGGCAAGTCGCTCGTCGCCGCCTTGAAGGGGTTCCAGGAAACGCGCGGCCTGCCGCAAAGCGGCACGATGGATCGCGCGACGCTGCAAGCGCTCTATCCCGACCGCAAATGGCGTCCGACCGTGACGGTCACGCTGACGCCGGAGATGCTCGCGGGCCCGTACACCAACCCGCTGCCGAAGAACCCGGCACTTCAGGCGAAGCTGCCGCAGCTCGGCTATCGCAACGCGGTGGAGAAGCTCGGCGAGATGTTCCACACCACGCCGGCGGTGCTGGTCGAGCTCAATAGCCCGAGCACGCCGCTCAAGGCCGGTAGCAAGATCGTCGTCCCCAACGCGATCGCCACGTCGATGGCGTACAATCCGAAACTGCCCGAGAAGTGGCGCCAGACGCTCGCCTCGCTCAACGTCGATTCGACGCAGCCGGCGGGCGCGAAGATCGTGGTCAGCAAGTCGCGCGAAGTGCTCCGCGTGCTCGACAAGGACGGCAAGCTCGTCGCGCAGTTCATGGCGACGATGGGCAGCGAGCATGATCCGCTGCCGATCGGCACGTGGAAGATCAACGGCCCGTCGTACAACCCGCCGTTCCACTATAATCCCAAGCTGTTCTGGGATGCCAAGGGCAGCGCGAAGGCCGCCTTGCTCCCGCCCGGGCCGAACGGTCCGGTCGGCGTGGTGTGGCTCGATCTGTCCAAGGAGCATTATGGCATCCACGGTACGCCGTCGCCCGAGACGATCGGCCGGGCCGAGAGCCATGGCTGTATCCGCCTGACAAACTGGGATGCCGCGCGGCTCGCGATGATGGTCAAGCCCGGCACGCCGGCCGTTTTCGAGAAGTGACCGCGTGAGCCGGGTTGCGCGTTTCATCCTGATCTCGCTGGCGATCATGGCGGCAGCGTGGATCGCGTTGCTCGCCGTGTTGCCCGAGGCCTCGCGCCGGATCGGCGGCAGCGTCGCGCCATCTCCCGGCGTTACGCCTCAGCCAGCGGCGGGCGCGGTGGCGCTGGGGGAGGGGGCAGTGCTTGCGGTCCCGATCAGCGGCATGCGGCGGCAGGATATCCGCGACTCCTGGGGTGATCCGCGCGAGAATGGCTTGCGCGAACATCACGGCGCCGATTTGGCTGCGCCCGCCAACACCCCTGTTTCCGCCGCCGCGCCCGGTACGGTCGAAAAGCTGTGGACCAGCGCAGCAGGCGGCACGACCGTGTATGTCCGTTCGCCCGCCAGGAACTGGATCTATTATTACGCGCATCTCAGCGGCTATGCGCCCGGGCTGCACGAAGGCCAGTCGGTCAAGGTCGGTGATGTGCTCGGCTATGTCGGCGACACCGGCAATGCCGGGGCTGGCAATTTCCACCTGCATTTCGGCCTGACCCACACCACGCCCGACCAGCATTGGTACGAAGGGGTGGACGTCGATCCTTACCCCTATCTTGCCGGAAAGCCCTTGCCCCGCTAAGGCGCACGTCCGCGCGGCGTGCCGTGCGCTTGGCTCTTTCCAACTACAGGCTCCCCCATGAAGATCAACGCGGTCGAAATTCGTCCCGGCAATATCCTGGAATATGAAGGCGGTATCTGGAAGACCGTCAAGATCCAGCATACCCAGCCGGGCAAGGGCGGAGCCTATATGCAGGTCGAGATGAAGAATCTCATCGACGGCCGCAAGACCAATGTCCGCTTCCGTTCGGCCGAAAGCGTCGAAAAGGTTCGGCTCGATACGGTCGATTTCCAGTATCTGTTCCGCGAGGGCGAGACGCTGACCTTCATGGACAAGATCAATTACGAGCAGATCACGCTCGACGCGGGCATTCTCGGCGACGCCGCGGCGTTCCTGCAGGACGGCATGGATGTCGTGATGGAGCTGTGGGAAGAGCGCCCGATCTCGGTGCAGCTCCCCGACACGATCGAGGCGATGATCGTCGAGGCCGATGCCGTGGTGAAGGGGCAGACCGCTTCTTCGTCGTACAAGCCGGCGATCCTCGAGAACGGCGTGCGCGTGATGGTGCCGCCGCATATCGGTGCGGGAACGCGGATCGTTGTCGATGTGTACGAGCAGACCTACGTCCGCCGCGCGGACTGATTCTTCGCTTCTTAGCCCTCTCCCGCGTTGGCGGGAGAGGGTTGGGTGAGGGCCTTCTTTTCTTCCCCGACGCGCCGACGGAAGAAGGCCCTCACCGACTACGACTAGGCCCGCCCGAAGAAGGCGGGCCAAGTCTCCGTAGCCTCTCCCGCGCGCGGGAGAGGGCAAGATAGAGTATAGCCAATGCCCTCCCATTCCGGCCTCATGACGATCATCGACCGCGCGGTCCGCAAGGCCGGCCCGCGGCTGCGGCGCGATTTCAACGAAGTCCAGCAGCTCCAGGTCAGCCGCAAGGGCCCGGCCGACTTCGTGTCGATCGCCGACCAGCGCGCCGAGCAGACGATCTACGAGGAGCTGTCGCGCGCACGCCCCGATTGGGGCTTCCTGATGGAGGAGCGCGGCGAAGTCCCCGGCGACCCCAACAAGCCGCGCTTCATCGTCGATCCGCTCGATGGCACGACTAACTTCCTCCACGGCATTCCGCATTTCTCGATCTCGATCGCGGTCGAGGAGACGCTGCCTAACGGCAAGCGCGAGATTACCTCGGCAATGGTCTACCAGCCGATCACCGACGAGGCCTTCTGGGCCGAAAAGGGCCGCGGCGCGTGGGTTCAGGAGCAGCGTCTGCGCGTCTCGGCACGCCGCGACCTCGCCGACTCGCTGATCGCGACGGGCATTCCCTTCCTGGGGCATGGCAATTTCACCGAGTGGAGCCGGATCTTCGGTGCGATCGCGCCGGAAGTCGCCGGCATCCGTCGGATGGGTTCGGCTGCGCTCGATCTCGCCTGGGTCGCGGCGGGCCGGTATGACGGCTATTGGGAAAGCGGCCTCAAGCCGTGGGACGTTGCGGCTGGCATGCTGCTGGTCAAGGAAGCCGGCGGTTTCGTCAGCGATTTCCGCGGCAGCGACCAGATGATGCAGCGGAGCGAAATCCTCGCGGCGAACGATGCGCTGCAGTCGCGGCTGCACAAGCTGCTGGCGAACGCGCTGCGCTGATGCCGAAATTAAGCCCCTCCCCTTCAGGGGAGGGGTTGGGGTGGGGCTGTAACGGGCGTTGGTCTCTGCGAGGCTTCCCCCACCCCCAGCCCCTCCCCTGAAGGGGAGGGGAGCAATCTACCCGCCGGACGGCGCTGCCAGTCCATGCGCCGCGCGATAATGATCGACGGCCGCGAGTACCCCGGCAATCTCCGCCGCGACGAAACCGTCATCGCGCGTCAGGCCCGAACGGGCCTTGAGCCGATAACGCCAAGCGGATGCCTGTCCGGCGACGTAGCGCGCCGCGAGGGTCCGCAACAAAGTCTCATCGACATCGAAGCCGACCACCTCGTCAAACAGGCACCCGGAGGCGCGCCGGCAATCGTCGCGCGTCCGGAAGATCACCGTCAGCGGCGCGGTCGCGGGCCCGGCCGGCGTTTCGAAATTGACCGTGATGAACGAGTCGCGGTGTCGCGCGAGATAATGCACCGCGTGATACACCTGGAACCGCGTCGCGCCGCTCTTCTTGTCGATGAACGCGCGAAGGAACGCGTCGGTGTTGACGACGCCGAGCAGCCCGTCGCGCTGCTGCCAGCCATTCTTGGTGGTAATCGTTGCGACGGTTTCGAGTGCGTCATCGTGCAGATCGGAGGCCGCCTCGAACTGCTCGGGAGTCATGGCGAGCAGGCGCTGCAACTGGCGCGGCCTCGCGCTTCGATCGGCGCCGAGTCCGGAGGTAGGGAGGAACGCCAGGACACAGGCCGACAGCGCAGTCGCGACGTTGTGCCGACTCATCCGGATTCCCCCAAATCCAATGGCGCGATAGTCCGCTCGCAAGCCGTGTCGCGTCAAGGGGTTAGGCGAGCGGCCTTGTTGCGATTCATTCTCACTGTCCAGAGCCTTGCCCGCTCGGGACCATCGTCCTAAAGCCGCGGTCATCCGTTCGCACATGCGAGAAGCACCCAAGGCTGATCATGCTCGACCTGTCGCAATATCTACCGATTCTGCTGTTCCTGGGCGTAGCCCTGGTGCTGTCGAGTGCCTTCGTGTTCCTGCCGATTCTGGCTGCACGCTTCACCGGGGCGCACAAGCCCACGGCCGAGAAGCTCAGCGAATATGAGTGCGGCTTCCCCGCATTCGAGGATCCGCGCAGCCAGTTCGACGTGCGCTTCTACCTCGTCGCCATCCTGTTCATCATCTTCGATCTGGAAGCGGCGTTTCTCTATCCCTGGGCCGTATCGGTCTTCAAACTCGGCTGGGTCGCCTGGGGCTCGATGATGCTGTTCATCGTCGAACTCGCGCTCGGCCTCGTCTATGCATGGAAGAAGGGAGCGCTCGAATGGGAGTAGCACCAAGCCTGCCCGGTCACTCGGGCTCCGTCGAGCTGCTCCGGCAGCCCAGCGGCAGCGACATCATCCAGCCCGATCAGGCGTTCTTCAACGATCTCAACGGCGAGCTCGGCGACAAGGGTTTCCTCGTCACCTCGACCGAGGACCTGTTTCACTGGGCGCGCACCGGCTCGCTGTGGTGGATGACCTTCGGTCTCGCCTGCTGCGCGGTCGAGATGATCCACGTCAACATGCCGCGCTACGATCTCGAGCGCTTCGGCGCCGCGCCGCGCGCTTCCCCGCGCCAGTCGGACGTGATGATCGTCGCGGGTACGCTGTGCAACAAGATGGCCCCGGCGCTGCGCAAGGTCTACGACCAGATGTCGGAGCCGAAATACGTCATCTCGATGGGTTCGTGCGCCAATGGCGGCGGCTATTACCACTATAGCTACAGCGTCGTTCGCGGTTGCGACCGGATCGTTCCGGTCGACATCTACGTGCCGGGTTGCCCGCCGACCGCGGAAGCGCTGCTGTACGGCATCATGCAGCTCCAGCGGAAGATCCGCCGCGTCGGGACGATCGAACGGTGAGGGCGCCTTCACCTGCCTATGTCGCCAATGATGGCGTGATCGACGCGGCGTCGGCTGCGCTCGGTGGCCGTCTGCTGCATTCGCTCGACGCCGTTGGCGAAGTCGCGCTGCATGTCGATCGCGTCTCGCTGGTCGAGACGATGGTCACGCTGCGCGATACGCCCGGCCTCGAATATCAGCAGCTGATGGAAATCGCCGGCGTCGACTATCCCGATCGTGGGGTCGATCGCTTCGAAGTGGTCTATTGCCTGCTCTCGCTGACGCGCAACCATCGCATCCGCGTGCACGTGCAGACCGATGACGAGAAGCCGGTACCGTCGGTGACGGGCATCTGGCCGGTCGCCGGTTGGCTCGAGCGCGAAGTGTACGACATGTACGGCGTGCTCTTCTCGGGCAATGCCGATCTCCGCCGCATCCTCACCGACTACGGCTTCCGTGGTCATCCGCAGCGCAAGGACTTCCCGCTGAGCGGCTATGTCGAGCTGCGCTATTCGGAAGAGGCCAAGCGCGTTGTGTACGAGCCCGTCCAGCTCGCGCAGGATTTCCGCACGTTCGACTTCATGAGCCCGTGGGAAGGCGCTGAATACGTCCTTCCGGGTGACGAAAAGGCGAAGCTGCCGGCAGAGAAGGGCGCGCCGACGCCGCTCAAGGCCGACGAGATCGTCAAGGCCGACGCCAACGTGTCGGCCAAGAAAGCGCCGAGCGACCCCAAGACGACCGAAAGCACCGCGCAATCGGGTGCTGGCAAGCCTGGTCCGAGCGCAGGCGAGAAGCCGGCCAACCCCGATGTCGTTCCCTCCGCAAAGGGGCAGAACCAGTGACCGACTATCTCGACCAGCTGGAAAAGCGTTTTGACGGCGAAGACCCCGAGGTCGGCGACGTCGAGATTCAGAACTACACGATCAACTTCGGTCCGCAGCATCCGGCCGCGCACGGCGTGCTTCGCCTGGTGATGGAGCTCGACGGCGAGATCATCGAGCGCGTCGATCCGCACGTCGGTCTGCTGCACCGCGGCACCGAGAAGCTGATCGAATACAAGACCTACATGCAGGCGCTGCCGTATTTCGACCGGCTCGATTACTGCTCGCCGCTGTGCATGGAGCATAGCTACGTGCTTGCGGTCGAGAAATTGCTCGATCTCGAAGTGCCGTTGCGAGCGCAGTATCTCCGCGTGCTGTTCGCCGAGCTGACGCGCATCTCGAACCACATGCTCAACCTCGGCTCGCACGTCATGGACGTCGGCGCGATGACGCCGAACCTGTGGCTGTTCGAAATCCGCGAAGACTGCATGAACTTCTTCGAGCGCGTCTCGGGAGCGCGGATGCACAGCGCGTATTTCCGTCCGGGCGGCGTCCACCAGGATGCGCCGCTCAAGCTGCTGACCGACATCGCCGACTGGCTCGACACGCGCCTGCCGCGTCTGTTCGAGGATGCGATCTCGCTCGTCGCCGACAACCGCATCTTCAAGCAGCGCAACGTCGATATCGCGACGGTCAGCCGCGACGATGCGATCAAGTGGGGCTTCTCGGGCCCGATGATCCGCGGCTCGGGCATCGCCTGGGATCTGCGCAAGTCGCAGCCGTATGACGTCTACGACCGGATGGACTTCGACGTGCCGGTCGGCACGCGCGGCGATTGCTATGACCGGTTCATGGTGCGCGTCGAGGAAGTCCGCCAGTCGGCGCGGATCATGAAGCAGTGCTTGAACGAGATGCCCGAGGGGCCGATCGCGTCGCTCGACCGCAAGGTCGTGCCGCCCAAGCGCGCCGAGATGAAGCGCTCGATGGAAGCGCTGATCCACCACTTCAAGCTCTACACCGAGGGCTTCCACGTGCCGGCGGGCGACGTCTATGTCGCGACCGAAAGCCCCAAGGGCGAGTTCGGCGTGTATCTCGTCGCCGACGGCACCAACAAGCCGTACCGCTGCAAGATCCGCCCGACGGCCTTCTCGCACCTGCAGGCGATGGACTTCATGTCGAAGGGGCACATGCTCGCCGACACCACCGCAATCCTGGGTGCGATGGATATCGTGTTCGGCGAGTGCGACCGGTGACCGGCAAGCTCGAGACCGCGCACCGCATGATCGCGCTGTACAATGCGCAGGATGCCGACGGCTATGTCGACCTGATGACCGAGGCGGCGTGCGAGGCGACCTATCGCGGCGCCGTCGTCCGCGAGGGGCGTGAGGGCGTGCGCTCTGGGCTCAAGGCGATGTTCGCGCAATTCCCGCACAACCATGCCGGGATCCTGTCGTCCTACGTGCTCGGCGATACCGTCGTCCTGCACGAGAATGTTTCGCGCGCGCCGGGCGGCGAAGCGTTCGAAGTCATGTCCATCTATTCGTTCGTCGGCGACAAAGTCGACCGCGTGGAGTTCATCCGCTAATGGCCGAAGCGCCCAAAATTCCTGACGAGGCCGAGACCCGCGCGCGCTGGGGCGCGTTCGCCTGGACCGACGAGAATCAGACCAAAGCGAACGAGATCCTCGGCCGCTATCCCAAGGGTCGCGAGCAATCCGCCTCGCTGCCGCTGCTCGATCTCGCACAGCGCCAGGTCGGCGCCGAGACGCAAACGCAGGGCTGGCTGCCCGTTCCGGTGATCGAGTTCGTCGCGCGCCAGATCGGCGTGCCGTACATGCGCGTCTACGAAGTCGTAAGCTTTTACACGATGTTCAACATGGCACCGGTTGGCCGCTATCACGTCCAGGTCTGCGGCACGACGCCGTGCCTGCTCGGCGGCAGCGACGACGTTTTGTCGGCGTGCAAGAACAAGGGCCTGATCAAGGGGCGCACGACGCCCGACGGCATGTTCACGCTGACCGAGGTCGAGTGCCTGGGCGCCTGCGCCAACGCGCCGATGGTCCAGATCAACGACGATAATTTCGAAGACCTCGATTATGACAAGACCACCGCGATCCTCGAGGCGCTCGCCACGGGCGGGACGGTGACGCCGGGCTCGCAGACCGGGCGTCGCGACAGCTGCGCCGCGGGTGGCCCGACCAACCTCGTCGCGATGGTCGACGAGAATCACGATTATCGCGGGGAGTGGGGCTGATGCTCGCCGATAAGGATCGCATTTTCACCAACGTCTACGGCTTCCAGCCGTGGAACCTCGATGCCGCGATCAAGCGCGGCGATTGGGACGACACTAAGGGCCTGATGGCACGCGGTCAGGATGCGCTGATCGATGCGGTCAAGGCGTCGGGTCTGCGCGGCCGTGGCGGCGCTGGCTTCCCGACCGGCACCAAATGGTCGTTCATGCCGAAGGAGCCGAAGGCCGATCGCCCGAACTTCCTGGTGATCAACGCCGATGAGTCCGAGCCGGGTTCGTGCAAGGATCGCGAGATTATCCGCCACGATCCGCACAAGTTGATCGAGGGCGCGCTGATCGCGGGCTTCGCTATGCGTGCGCGCGCGGCCTACATTTACATTCGCGGCGAATATATCCGTGAGGCCGAAGTGCTCTTCGCGGCGATCGCCGAGGCGTATGACAAGGGTCTGATCGGCAAGAACGCTTGCGGGTCGGGCTATGATTTCGACGTGTTCTGCCATCGCGGCGCGGGCGCCTATATCTGCGGCGAAGAGACCGCGATGCTCGAGAGTCTCGAGGGCAAGAAGGGCCAGCCGCGCTTGAAGCCGCCGTTCCCGGCAGGGGCGGGGCTGTATGGCTGCCCGACGACGGTCAACAACGTCGAGTCGATCGCGGTCGTCCCGACGATCCTGCGCCGCTCGCCTGAGTGGTTCGCCAGCTTCGGCGCGGAGAACAACCGCGGCACCAAGCTGTTCCAGATCTCCGGTCACGTGAACAAGCCGTGCGTCGTCGAAGAGGCGATGTCGATCACCTTCCGCGAGCTGATCGAGACGCATTGCGGCGGGATTCGCGGCGGGTGGGACAACCTCCTCGCGGTGATCCCCGGCGGCTCCTCGGTGCCACTCGTGCCGGCGGCCGAGATCATGGACTGCCCGATGGATTTCGACGGCCTCAAGAAGGTCGGTTCGGGTCTCGGCACCGCGGCAATCATCGTGATGGACAAGTCGACCGACATCGTCCGCGCGATCAGCCGGCTGTCCTATTTCTACAAGCATGAGAGCTGCGGCCAGTGCACGCCGTGCCGCGAAGGCACCGGCTGGATGTGGCGCGTGATGGAGCGGATGCGCACCGGCGACGCCGACATCTCCGAGATCGACACGCTGTACCAGGTGACCAAGCAGGTCGAAGGCCACACGATCTGCGCGCTCGGCGATGCAGCGGCCTGGCCGATCCAGGGCCTGATCAAGCACTTCCGCCCAGAGATGGAGCGGCGGATTACGGAAAAGCGCGGTGGTGGGCTGAGCCCGATGATGGAGGCGGCGGAGTGATTTCGCCACGTCTCTTGAAGTGGAGGATGTATCTGCTCGCCGGCGTGCTTGCAGGGATACCCACGGTTGTTTTCGCGCAATTGAAGCCTGAGCAGCAGACCGGGTCGCATATTCCGGTCTCGCCCCAGGCTGTTCAGGGCGCGGAAGCGGGCCTCATAAAGAAGGCGTTCGCGCGGTGCATCTACAAGAGTAACACCAAGGCGGCAGTAGCGATCCTTTCCCATAGCGATTCGATGCTTATCGATTTGAAGGGCGCGAATATCGCCGATCTTTCCGGTGCTTTGAACATGTCGGATTGTTTGGGTGAGCAAGCGGGGGCGACGCAAAACGCACTCGGGTTCAAGTTCAAGCGCGACATGCTTCGGGGTTTGCTATCGGAAGAGGCCTACCTCTCCGGGCATTCTGCGGTGCCAACGCTTCCGGTCGGCGGATCCGAAAGCACCGGTCGCAATTTCGTGTCCGAAGGTGAAAATCTGGCCAAGGCGCGCGCACTTGCGGCTTTTTCGGATTGCATCGTTTTCACCGATGTCGGACGGGCCGATGCCTTGCTCCGGACTATGCCGGAAAGCGTTGGAGAACGGGCTGCGGCACGGGCGCTCGCCCCGACCTTAGGCAAGTGCCTAGACCAGGGCGTTCAATTCTCTATGACGCCGACAAGTATCCGCGTTTACGTCGCTGACGGATTGTGGAACCGCTTTTCCCGCCCTCAGTCAGCCCAAGCGGCGACGGCAACGAAGCCATGAATAAGAAAGTTTGAGCGCGAACCATGCCTAAACTTAAAGTCGACGGCGTCGAAGTCGAAGTACCCGCTGGTGCCACTGTGCTCCAGGCGTGCGAGATCGCCGGCAAGGAAATTCCGCGCTTCTGCTATCACGAGCGCCTGAGCATCGCCGGCAATTGCCGGATGTGCCTGGTCGAAGTGAAGCCCGGGCCTCCGAAGCCGCAGGCGTCGTGCGCGCTGCCGGCGGCGGACAAGCAGGAAATCTTCACCAACTCGCCGATGGTCAAGCAGGCGCGCGAAGGGGTGATGGAGTTCCTCCTGATCAACCATCCGCTCGATTGCCCGATCTGCGATCAGGGTGGCGAATGCGACCTGCAGGACCAGAGCCTCGCTTATGGCCGCGGCCACTCGCGCTATGACGAGAACAAGCGCGCGGTCACCGAGAAGTACATGGGCCCGATCGTCAAGACGGTGATGACGCGCTGCATCCAGTGCACGCGCTGCATCCGCTTCGCCGAGGAAGTCGCCGGCGTCGAGGAAATCGGTGCGATCGGTCGGGGCGAGGACATGCAGATCGTGTCGTACCTCGAAGGCGCCGTCACGAGCGAGCTGTCCGGCAATGTCGTCGATCTCTGCCCGGTCGGCGCGCTGACCTCGAAGCCCTACGCTTTCGAGGCGCGTCCGTGGGAATTGAAGAAGACGCTGACGATCGACGTGATGGACGCGGTCGGCACCAACATCCGGCTCGACAGCCGCGGTCGCCAGGTGCTGCGCGCCGTGCCGAGGATCAACGAGGACGTGAACGAGGAGTGGGCGAGCGACAAGACCCGCCACGCCGTCGATGGCCTGGTGCGCAAGCGTCTCGACACGCCGTACATCCGCAAGGATGGCCGCCTGACCAAGGCGACGTGGGACGAGGCGTTCGCTGCCATCGCAGCGGTCGACGCTGGGTCTAGCGTTGCTGCGGTTGCTGGCGATCTGATCGACGCCGAGACGATGTATGCAGCCAAGGCGCTGCTCGCGAGCATGGGCTCGACCCTGCTCGAAGGCCGCCAGACCGGCATGGATTACGACACGTCGAGCCTCGCCGCGGTCAATTTCAACACGACGATCGCGGGCACCGAAAAGGCCGACGTGATCCTGCTCGTCGGCAGCAATTTGCGCTGGGAAGCGCCGCTGGTGAACACGCGGATCCGCAAGGCGATCAAGAAGGGCGCGAAGGTCTTCGCAATCGGGCCGGAAACCGAGCTGACCTACAAGGTCGAATGGCTTGGTGCTGACCTCGCGCTGCTCGGCAATCTGCCGAACGCGGTCACCGAGGCGTTCGCTTCGGCCGAGCATCCGATGGTGATCGTCGGCGGGGCAGGGCTCAAGGCGCTCGGCGCTGCGCTCGCGCTGGTTTCGCCGCTTGGCCTGATCAAGGATGGGTGGAACGGCTTCAACGTCGTCCATATGGCGGCGAGCCGGATGGGCGGTCTGATGCTCGGCTTCGCGCAGAAGGGCGGCATCGCCGATCTCGTCGCGGCGGCGCCTAAGCTCGCTTTCTTCCTCGGTGCCGATGAAGTCGATTTCAGCAAGTTCGCTGGTAGCTTCAAGGTCTATGTCGGCCATCACGGCGACAAGGGCGCGGCGGCTGCCGACGTGATCTTGCCGGGCGCGAGCTACGCCGAGAAGTCGGGCACCTACGTCAATCTCGAGGGTCGCGTGCAGCGCGGCGAGCGGGCCGTGTTCCCGCCGGGCGACGCGCGTGACGACTGGACGGTCCTGCGCGCGCTTTCGGCTGTCCTCGGCAAGACGCTGCCGTTCGACACGATCGAGGAACTGCGTGCGAACATGGGCGTCGATACGCCTGCACTCGCAAATCTCGGCCTCGCCAGTTTCGACTGGGCACCGCCTGCGCTCGACGCAAGCGTGACCGGCGAGATCACCGGCTATCCGATCCAGGACTTCTACCTGACCAACGCGATCTGCCGGGCGAGCCCGACGATGCAGCGCTGCTCGGCCGAACTCGTCCACGGTGTCGATTTTGCGGAGGCAGCGGAATGACCTCCTGGTTTACCTATCTCGGCCTGCCGTTCGGCTGGGCCTGGTTCGTCGCGACGCTGATCGACATTCTTGTCATCGCGCTGCCGCTGATGCTCGCGGTCGCGATGATCATCTATGCCGATCGCAAGATCTGGGCGTCGATGGCGCTGCGTCGCGGCCCCAACGTCGTCGGGCCGTTCGGTCTGCTCCAGTCGTTTGCCGACGGTCTGAAGGTTTTCCTCCAGGAAACCATCATCCCGACCGCGTCGAACAAGGCGCTGTTCCTGCTCGCGCCGATCATCACCTTCACGGTCGCGTTGATCGTATGGGCGGTGGTGCCGTTCGATCAGCGCGCCGCAGTCGCCAATATCAATGTCGGTCTGCTCTATGTGCTCGCGGCGTCGTCGCTCGGCGTCTATGGCATCATCCTCGCCGGCTGGGCGTCGAACTCGAAATATCCGTTCTATTCGGCGATCCGCGCGGCCGCCCAGATGGTGAGTTACGAAGTCGCGATCGGCTTCATCCTCATCTCGGTCGTGCTGTGGACCGGCAGCTTCAACCTGACGAACATCGTCGAGGCGCAGCGCGGCATGGGCCTCGGCATCGTCAACGGCTTCTTCATCAACCCGTTGCTGTTCCCGATGGCGGTGATGTTCTTCATCTCGTCGCTCGCCGAGACGCAGCGTGCGCCGTTCGATCTGACCGAGGCGGAAAGCGAACTCGTCGCCGGGTATCAGACCGAATATTCGTCGATGTCGTTCGCGCTGTTCTGGCTCGGTGAATATGCCAACGTCATCCTGATGTGCGCGCTCAATGCGACGCTGTTCTGGGGCGGGTATCTGCCGCCGTTCAACTGGGCGCCGCTTTACCTCGTGCCGGGGATTATCTGGCTGCTGCTCAAGATGGGCCTGTTCTTCTTCCTGTTCAGCTGGGTGAAGGCGACCGTCCCGCGCTACCGCTACGACCAGCTGATGCGGCTGGGCTGGAAGATTTTCCTCCCGCTGTCGCTGTTCTGGGTGTTCCTCGTCTCGGGTGTGCTGATGCTCACCCGCGTCGGCACCGAGTGCGCCCCGCAGGACCGAGTCCATACCAAGCAATATCTCTACGATGACGGCCGTCCACGCTATCCGACCGATGGCGTGTGCCGGGCCGCGTCCGCGAACCAGTCGGAGAAGCGCTCGTGAACATCGGGCAGATCATCAAGTCGTACACGCTCTGGGAATTTCTCAAGGCGCACACGCTGACCTTGAAATATTTCTTCAAGGCCAAGGCGACGATCAACTATCCGTTCGAAAAGAACCCGCTGAGCCCACGCTTCCGCGGTGAGCACGTGCTGCGGCGCTATCCGAACGGCGAGGAACGCTGCATCGCGTGCAAGCTGTGCGAAGCGGTGTGCCCGGCACAGGCGATCACGATCGAGGCCGAGCCGCGCGACGACGGCAGCCGCCGCACGACGCGCTACGACATCGACATGACCAAGTGCATCTTCTGCGGCCTGTGCCAGGAAGCCTGCCCGGTCGACGCCGTCGTCGAAGGCCCGAACTTCGAATATGCGACCGAAACGCGCGAAGAGCTGATCTACGACAAGGCGAAACTGCTCGCCAACGGCGACCGCTGGGAAAGCGCCATCGCGGCGAACCTTGCCGCCGATGCACCGTACCGTTAAGCGCCACGCGACTTAGAGGGGCCCACTGATTCCGTGATCCAAGCAATCGCCTTTTACCTGTTCGCGTTCATGGTCATCGCGTCCGCCGCGCTGACCATCACCGCGCGCAATCCGGTGCACGCCGTGCTGTGGCTGATCCTGGCCTTCTTCAACGCCGCAGGGCTGATGGTGCTCGTCGGCGCCGAGTTCATCGCGATGCTGCTCGTCATCGTGTATGTCGGCGCGGTCGCGGTGCTGTTCCTGTTCGTCGTGATGATGCTCAACATCGATTTCGCCGAGCTGCGCGCCGGTTTCGCCAAATATGCGGCGATCGGCGCCGTGTTCGCGGTCGGCCTCGCCGCCGAGATCATGGTCGCGTTCGGTGCCTGGAGCGCCGGCAAGATCGAGCTCGCGCGCCGCGCCGCGCCGACGCCGGACACGGTGCCCAACATCGAGGCGCTCGGGATGCTGCTCTACACGCGCTATCTGTTCGTGTTCGAGGGCGCGGGGCTCGTGCTGCTCGTCGCGATGATCGGTGCGATCGTGCTGACGCACCGCGAGCGCAAGGGTGCGCGCGCGCAGAATGTCAGCCGCCAGAACGCACGGCGTCCGCAGGATGCCACGCGCAACACGCAACCCACCGTCGGCAAGGGAATTGAGCTGTGATTGGTCTCGGCCATTATCTCGTGGTCGGCGCGATCCTGTTCGCGCTCGGCGTGCTCGGCATCATCGCCAACCGCAAAAACCTCATCGTCATGCTGATGGCGGTCGAGCTGATCCTGCTCGCGGTGAACCTCAACTTCGTCGCCTTCTCGGGGTATCTCGACGATCTCGTCGGCCAGGTGTTCGCGATGTTCGTGCTGACCGTCGCGGCGGGTGAGGCCGCGATCGGTCTCGCCATTCTCGTCATCTATTTCCGTAGCCGCGGGACGATCTCGGTCGACGACGCCAACCGGATGCAGGGGTAAATTTCGTGATCCTCTTCATCGTCTTCCTGCCGCTGCTCGCGGCGATCGTCGCGGGCTTCGCGAACAAGAGCTTCGGCGCGATCCTGCCGAAGGTCGTCACAACGGCTGCGCTGTTCATCGCCGCGATCCTGAGCTGGATGGTGTTCATCCCGTATCTCAGCGGCGGCGAGGTGACCGTCACGCCGGTGCTCGACTGGATCCATTCGGGCGACATGCGGATCGACTGGTCGCTGCGTGTCGACGCGCTGACCGCGGTGATGCTCGTCGTCGTCACGTCGGTCTCGGCGCTCGTCCATCTGTATAGCTGGGGCTATATGGAGGAGGACCCCGACCAGCCGCGGTTCTTCGCGTACCTTTCGCTGTTCACCTTCGCGATGCTGATGCTCGTGACCGCCGACAACCTCGTCCAGATGTTCTTCGGCTGGGAAGGCGTGGGTCTCGCATCCTACCTCCTGATCGGTTTCTGGTTCCGGAAACCCAGCGCCAACGCCGCAGCGATCAAGGCGTTCGTCGTCAACCGCGTCGGCGATCTCGGCTTCATGCTCGGCATCTTCGGCACCTATCTGGTGTTCAACACCGTCTCGATCCCCGAGATCCTGCGGCTCGCGCCGGGGATGGCCGGATCGACGATCGGCTTCTTCGGCGGCCGCTTCGATACGATGACGGTGCTCTGCCTGCTGCTGTTCGTCGGCGCGATGGGCAAGTCGGCGCAGCTCGGGCTCCACACCTGGTTGCCCGACGCGATGGAAGGCCCGACCCCGGTGTCGGCGCTGATCCACGCGGCGACGATGGTCACCGCGGGCGTGTTCATGGTGTGCCGCCTGTCGCCGATGTTCGAAACCTCGCCGTTCGCGCTGACCGTCGTGATGACGGTGGGTGCCGCAACGTGCCTGTTCGCAGCGACGGTCGGGCTGGTGCAGACCGACATCAAGCGCGTCATCGCCTATTCGACCTGCTCGCAGCTGGGCTACATGTTCTTCGCTGCTGGCTGTGGTGCTTATGGCGCCGCGATGTTCCACCTCTTCACGCACGCCTTCTTCAAGGCTTTGCTGTTCCTTGGCGCCGGTTCGGTGATCCACTCGATGCATCACGAGCAGGACATGCGCTATTATGGCGGCCTGCGGAAAAGCATCCCCGTAACCTTCTGGGGGATGATGATGGGCACGCTGGCGATCACCGGCGTCGGGATTCCGGCCGTGTTCGGCAACCCGCTCGCGATCGGTTTTGCGGGCTTCCATTCGAAGGATGCGATCATCGAGGCGGCATGGGCTTCGGGCCAGCATGGCGCGTCGATCGTCGGGATCATCGTCGCTCTGCTGACGAGCTTCTACTCGTGGCGCCTGATGTTCCTGACCTTCTGGGGCAAGCCGCGCTGGGAGCAGTCCGAGCATATCCAGCACGCGATCCACGACGCGCATGGCCACGGCCATGACGCCGGTCACGACGATCACGGTACGACCGCAGCGCATGCGCACCACGGCGAAGCCGCCGAGGAAGGGCAGGGCAGCGAGCCGCATGGTCACGATCACGGCCACGTCGTCCAGGCGCATCCGGTGTTCACCACGCATGGCGACGGCACGGGCGGCTATCATCCGCATGAGAGCCCGTTCCCGATCCTGCTGCCGCTGATCATCCTGTCGATCGGCGCGATCGCTGCGGGCTTCGTGTTCCACGGCTATTTCATCGAGCCGACCGCGGGCGAGGAATATTGGCACGGCGCGATCGCGTTCCGCGAGCATCTGATGCACGCGATGCACGAAGTGCCGCTGGGTGTGAAACTGTCGGCGTCGATCGCGATGCTGACCGGGTTGCTCGGCGCCTACATCTTCTACATCCGCTCGCCACACGCGCCGCGGAAGCTCGCCGAGACCTATGCCCCGGTCTACGACTTCCTGCTCAACAAATGGTATTTCGACGAGCTCTACAATCTGCTCTTCGTCAAACCCGCTTTCGCCATCGGCCGCTTCTTCTGGCACCGCGGTGACGAGAAGACGATCGACCGGCTCGGCCCCAACGGCTCGGCCTGGGTCGTGTCGCAAGGCTCGCGCGTCGCTGGAAAGCTGCAAACTGGATATGTCTACACTTATGCCTTTGTCATGTTGCTCGGTCTGACCGGCGCCGTCACCTGGGCGATCACGCGATGAGCGCGCGCCTCTCATTCGTCGCCCCGGCGCCGGGGCACCCCAAAAAGTATTACTTTTTGGGGACCCCGCAGGCCGGGGCCGGCCAGCCGCAAGTGGCTGACGCCGGACACACCAACGCAGCGACCCCGGCCTTCGCCGGGGTGACGGGGATATAATGACCGGCTTCCCCATCCTCTCCGTGATGCTCGCCATCCCCGCGCTTGCGGCGGTCGCGTGCCTCTTCGTCAGTGCGCAGGGCGCACGCTGGATCGCGCTGATCGCGACGCTGATCGATTTCGTGCTCGGGATCGGTCTGTGGTCGACCTTCGACATCGGCGGGCCGCAGTGGCAGTTCGTCGAGAATGCCGGCAGCCTCGGCGTGTTCAGCTGGAAGCTCGGCCTAGACGGCTTTGCGCTTCTGCTGGTCATGCTCAGCGTCTTCCTGATGCCGATCTGCATCGGCGCGAGCTGGGTCGCGATCGAGAAGCGCGTCCAGGAATATATGGCCGCGTTCCTGATCACCGAAGTGCTGATGATCGGCACCTTCGCGGCGCAGGACCTGTTCCTGTTCTACATCTTCTTCGAAGCCGGCCTGATCCCGATGTACCTGATCATCGGCATCTGGGGCGGTGCGAACCGGATCTACGCGTCGTACAAATTCTTCCTCTACACGCTGCTCGGCTCGCTGCTGATGCTCGTCGCGATGCTGTGGATGGTGAATTTCGCCGGCACCTCGGACATTCCGACGCTGCTCAACACAGATTTCCCGGTGCAGGTGCAGACCTGGCTGTGGCTCGCCTTCTTCGCCTCGTTCGCCGTCAAGATGCCGATGTGGCCGTTCCACACCTGGCTTCCCGACGCGCACGTCCAGGCGCCGACCGCAGGGTCGGTGATCCTGGCGGGCGTGTTGCTCAAGCTCGGCGGATACGGCTTTCTGCGCTTCTCGCTGCCGATGTTCCCCGAAGCGTCGGCACAGCTGACCTGGCTGATCCTAGCGCTGTCGGCCGTGGCGGTGATCTACACCTCGCTCGTCGCGTTGGTGCAGTCCGACATGAAGAAGCTGATCGCCTATTCGTCGGTCGCGCATATGGCGATCGTGACGATCGGCCTGTTCGCCTTCAACCGGCAGGGCATCGAGGGCGCGATGATCGTCATGCTGTCGCATGGCCTCGTCTCGGCGGCCTTGTTCCTGTGCGTCGGCGTGATCTATGACCGGCTGCATACCCGCGAGATCTCGCGCTATGGTGGTCTGGCGATCAACATGCCGCGCTACGCCTTGCTGTTCCTGTTCTTCACGATGGCCTCGATCGGCCTGCCGGGGACTAGCGGCTTCGTCGGTGAGTTCCTCTCGCTCGCCGGGACCTACCGCGTTTCCACCATTGCCACCTTGCTCTGCACGACGGGCATCATCCTGGGTGCCGCCTACATGCTCTACCTCTACCGCCGTGTCGTCTTCGGCGAGATCGTCCATGACGACGTCCGTGCGATGAAGGACATCAGCCTGCGCGAAATGGCATTGCTTGCACCGATCGCTGCGGTCGCTCTGTGGATGGGCGTCTACCCCGAGAGCTTCCTCGCCCCGATGCGCAGCGATGTCGCGACGCTCGAGGCACGGATCGCACGCGCGACGCCCAAGGGTGACTCGCTGCCGACGCCGGGCAAGGCTCCGGCCACACCCGCGGCACATGCGGAGGCACGGCCATGAACGCTTCGCTGTTGATGACGCTGCCCGAACTGGTGCTCGCGGCAGGTGCGATTGCTCTGATGCTGGTGTCCGCCTGGGGCGGGCAGGGCTCGACCCGGCTGGTGTCGTGGGCCTCGGTCGCGGTGCTGATCGGCGCCGGGCTGGCGCTGCTCGGGCCGGCGTCCAAGGGTGGCGCTGCGTTCGAAGGTCTGTACCGCGCCGATGCCTTTGCGGCTTACGCCAAGGTGCTGATCTACGTCGCCTCGGCGGTTGCGATCCTGATCGCGCCGCGCTTCTTCGCGCAGGGGCGCGGGGACGATCTGCGTCCCGAATATCCGGTGCTGATCCTGCTGTCGGCAGCAGGCATGGGCATGATGGTGTCGGCGGGCGATCTGCTGACGCTCTATGTCGGTCTCGAGCTGCAGAGCCTCGCGGCCTATGTGCTGGCGAGCTTCATGCGGCGCGACACGCGGTCGGCTGAAGCGGGCCTCAAGTATTTCGTGCTCGGCGCGCTGGCGAGCGGGATCCTGCTCTACGGTATCAGCCTGGTGTACGGCTTCAGCGGCACGACGCTCTTCTCGTCGATCGCGACGGCGTATGGCGCGGGCCATTCGCTTGGACTGACCTTCGGCTTGGTTTTCGTGTTTGCGGGTCTTGCCTTCAAGATGAGCGCAGTGCCGTTCCACATGTGGACGCCCGACGTGTACGAAGGCGCGCCGACCCCGGTTACGACCTTCTTCGCTTCGGCGCCGAAGGTTGCGGCGGTCGCGCTCGCGGTGCGCGTCGCGATCGAGGCGATGGGCCCGGCGACCGACCAGTGGCGCCAGATCGTGATCTTCGCAGCGCTCGCGTCAATCATCTTCGGCGCGGTTGCGGCGATCGGCCAGACCAACGTCAAGCGGCTGCTCGCGTATTCGTCGATCAACAATGTGGGCTTCCTGCTCGTCGGTCTTGCCGCCGGCACGCAGGAGGGCGTCGCTTCGGTGCTGTTCTACCTCACCGTCTATGTCGTGATGACGCTCGGCAGCTTCGTCGTCGTCCTGCAGATGAAGGACGCCGAGGGCCAGCCGGTCGAGACGCTGGCGAGCCTGGCTGGCCTGTCGCGCTCGCGGCCGGGTCTGGCGCTGGCGATGGCGATCTTCATGTTCTCGCTCGCGGGCATTCCGCCGCTGCTCGGCTTCAACGCCAAGCTGGCGGTGTTCACCGCGGCGGTGAATGCGGGGCTCTATCCGCTGGCGGTGGTCGGCTTCGTCGCATCGGTGATCGGCGCCTATTATTATCTGCGCGTCATCAAGGTGATGTATTTCGACGATCCGGCCGAGGCCTATTCGGGCCGTGCGACGCCGGTCGAGAGCGCGGTGATCGCGGTGTCGGCGGTGTTCGTGTCGCCGATCGGGTGGCTGCTGCTCGCACCGCTCGGCGTGGCGACGATGTTCGCGGCGAAGGCGCTGTTCTGACGGCGATGATCCGCACCGTCGCCGAGACGGGGTCTACGAACGCTGACATGCTCCTCCTCGCCGCTGCGGGCGCCGAGGAGGGGCTGTGGCTGCGGGCCGAGCGGCAGAGTGGCGGGCGTGGTCGGCAGGGGCGGGTCTGGGCCTCGCCGGTCGGGAATTTCTACGGGTCTACGGTGGTGCGGGTGCGCGCTGGGGATCCGGCGGCGGCTACACTGGCTTTGGTTGCTGCGATTGCCTTGGAAGAGGTGGTTCGCGTCTATCTGACGAATACCGTCGCCCCGGCGAAGGCCGGGGCCGCTGCGTTGGGACGCGCACCGGCCGGTGCGCGCGATGCGCCAGCGGCCCCGGCCTCCGCCGGGGCGACGATGTGGATCAAATGGCCCAACGACCTTCTTCTGGACGGCGCGAAGCTTTCGGGCATTCTGCTCGAACGCTCCGGGGACGCAGTGATCGTCGGGATCGGCGTTAACCTCGCGCATCACCCCGACGACACTGATCGTCTCGCCACCAGCCTCGCCGACCACGGCGCAACACCCGACCCCGCCGACTTCGCTGAAACGCTCGCCGAAGCCTTTGCCCGCTGGCTCGCCATCTGGCGCGGGCAGGGCCTCGCGCCGATCCGCACGCGCTGGCTCGAGCGCGCGCACCCGGTTGGCACCGCGCTCACCGCGCGGCTGCCCGACGGCCAGGCGATCGACGGCCTGTTTGGCGGGCTCGACGGCGACGGCGCGCTCATCCTGCGCTTGGCGGACGGCGGCAGCCGTGTCATTCACGCCGGCGACGTGTTTCTGATCTAGCTTCCCATCCGTTCGTACAAGGCTCTGCCCATGCTGCTCGCGATCGATGCCGGCAACACCAACATCGTCTTCGCATTGCTCGAGGACAAAGCGATCAAGGCACGCTGGCGGATCGCCACCGATCCGCGCCGGACCGCCGACGAATATGCGGTGTGGCTCCACCAGCTGCTCAATCTCGAAGGCTATGACCGTGCGGCGGTAACCGGGGTGATCATCGCCACCGTCGTCCCGCGTGCGCTCCACAACCTCCAGACGCTCGCGCGGAAGTATTTCAACACCGAGCCGCTCGTCGCGGGCGAGCCGCCGGTCGAATGGGGCATGGCGCTCGACGTGCTCGAGCCCAAGAGCGTCGGCGCCGATCGGGCCGTGACGATGATCGCGGCACATGCCCGCCACCCCGGCGACCTGATCGTGATTGATTTCGGCACCGCAACGACGCTCGACGTCGTCGATTATACCGGAGCGTACAAAGGCGGGATCATCGCGCCGGGCATCAATTTGTCGCTCGACGCGCTCGTCACCGCCGCCGCCAAGCTGCCGCGCATAGCGATCGAGGCCCCCGCGACCGCCAGCGTGATCGGCCGCGACACCGTCAGCCAGATGCAGATCGGCATCTTCTGGGGCTATGTCGCGATGATCGAGGGGCTCGTCGCGCGGATGAAGGCCGAGGTCGGGCGGCCGATCAAGGTCGTCGCGACGGGCGGCCTGGCGATCCTGTTCGAGCAGCATACCGCGATGTTCGATGTGGTCGAACCCGACCTGACAATTCAGGGGCTGGCGATTCTGTGGGATCGCGCCCATATAGGAGCCTAGAGTCAGCGAGTGTGCGCCGCGTTTCGGAGCCCCGCTTCCCCAACTCTTACGAAATTCCGCGCTTAACACGCGCAAACCTGAAGGCACGCGCGATGCGCGGCCGAAATGAAAGTACCGATTCTACGTGACGAAACCAAAGAACGAGCTTCTCTTCCTGGCCCTTGGCGGGTCGGGCGAAATCGGCATGAACGTCAATCTCTACGGCTGCGAAGGCAAGTGGCTGATGGTCGATTGCGGCATCACCTTTGCCGATCCGCAATATCCCGGCATCGACGTGATCCTGCCCGACCTGCAGTTCATCGAGGAACGCCTCGACGATCTGGTCGGCATCGTGCTGACGCACGGCCATGAGGACCATATCGGCGCGCTGCCGTATCTCGCCGAGGATCTCGGCGTGCCGCTTTATGCGACGCCGTTCACCGCGGGCCTGATCCGCGGCAAGCTCGAGGAAGAAGGCAACGCCTCGCGCGTCAAACTGCGCGTGATCCAGCCCAATGCGCCGTTCGACCTCGGGCCGTTCGGCGTGACCTTCGTGCCGATGTCGCACTCGATCCCCGAGGCGAGCGCGCTGTTGATCGACACGCCGTACGGCCGGATCTTCCACACCGGCGACTGGAAGCTCGATGCGGCCCCGGTCATCGGCCACCCCTCGAGCCCCGCCGAACTCGCCGCGATCGGCGAGGAAGGCATCCTCGCTTTGGTCTGCGACTCGACCAACATCTTCAACAACGACGCTTCGGGCTCGGAGAGCGACGTGTTCTCGGGGCTGATGGACGTGATCAGCCGCGCCAAGGGCCGCGTGATGGTGACGTCGTTCGCGTCGAACGCCGCGCGCCTCCACACGCTCGGCAAGGTCGCGATCGAGACCGGCCGGTCGCTCTGCGTCCAGGGCCGCTCGCTTGACCGCATCCTCAAGGTCGCGCGTGCGACGGGGTATCTGAAGGATTTCCCCGAGACGATCGATGCCGAGGCCGCGATGCGGCTGCCGCGCGACAAGGTGCTCGTCGTCGCCACGGGCGGGCAGGGCGAGGAGCGCGCTGCGCTCGCGCGCGTCGCCAACGGCCAGCACCCGATCGCCCTGGCGACCGGCGACACCGTCGTCTTCTCGTCGAAGCAGATCCCCGGCAACGAAGTCGCGATCGGTCGCATCCAGAACCAGCTCGCGGCCAAGGGCGTGATCATGATCACCGACCGCCAGGCGCATGTCCATGTGTCGGGCCATCCGGGTCGCCCCGAGCTGCTCCAGATGTACCGCTGGATGAAGCCCGAGATCCTGATGCCGGTCCATGGCGAGATGCGCCACCTGATGGAGCATGCGCGCTTCGGCCTGTCGGAAAGCGTTCCGCGCGCGCTGGTGCAGACCAATGGCGACATCGTGCGGCTCGCGCCGGGTGCGCCGACCAAGATCGGCAATGCGCCGGTCGGACGTCTCGTGCTCGACGGCGACGTGATTCTGCCGGGTGACGGCCAGACGATCAACGAGCGCCGCAAGCTGGCACTCAACGGCCAGATCTCGGTCGCGGTCGCGATCGGTTCGCGCGGGCTGATCGGCACGCCGCAGGTCCGCATTCAGGGCATCCCGGTCGAGGAAGACCGCGAGCCGTTCCTCGAGGAAACCGTCAGCGCGGTGATCGCGGCGACCAAGCAGGGCGGGCGTGACCGCGACAAGCTGCGCGAGCAGATTCGCCTCGCCACGCGCAAGGTCGCGACGCGCTGGACCGGCAAGAAGCCGAACGTCGACGTGCTGCTGATCGAGGCGTAAAGACATACGCCTTAGCCCCTCCCCTTCAGGGGAGGGGTTGGGGTGGGGAAGTCGTAAGCGCAGGTCTCTGCGAGGCACTTCCCCACCCCCATCCCCTCCCCTGAAGAGCAGGGGCGACCATGCGGCTAGGACAGGACCAGGACCAATGCGGTGGACTTCGGCGCTGGCGATCTACTTCCTGTTCTGGGCTTTCTCGGTCTTCTTCGTGCTGCCGTTCGGCGTGAAGACGAGCGACGAAGCCGGTGTCGCGCGCGTACCCGGCCAGGCCGAAAGCGCGCCGCATGAATTCCACCCTGGCAAGATCGCCAAGCGCGTGACGATCGTCGCGACGATCCTATGGTCGCTCTACATGCTCAACTTCCATTTCGGCTGGCTGACCCCGCAAATGCTCGACGTGTTCGGCACGGGGAACGGGGTCGACTGAGAAAAGGACCGCCGCGGCTATTCCTTGAATCGTTCTGCATCCGTTATTAACCCGTTCCTGCTAGAGCAGGGCGGGAAACGGGGCAGACGATGAAGGTGCGGCACGCGCAAAAGGGGGCGACACAGGGTTCGCCGAATGGCGATCCGGTCGGGGATATCGGCGCAAGCGTCCTCGCGTTTCTCGCCGCCCAAGCGCTCCACCCGACTCCCGGCAATTACGAACTGGGCTATCTCTATCGCACCGATCGCGACAGCCTGGCCGCGCGATCGATCGATGCGGTCCTGACGAGCGGCGCGACGCTGACCCAGGCGCAGGCCGACTATATCCTTAGCGCCTGTCACGCCCTGCCGCGTGAGAGCGCCGACGCGTCCAACGCCGGGGTGGAAACGCCGAACGGCGCGCGACTGCGCCACCAGACGCTGCAGCTGCACGATCTTGCCAGCGATGCGGCGAACGTCACCGGGCAGTTCGGGCGCGATCTGAGTGCCGAGCTGATCCACATCGAGGCCGATTCGCTGCCGATCGCACGGACGATTACGACGATGATCGCACGATCGGGCGATGCCGAGCGCAATCTCGTAGCCGCGCTCGAGCAGATCGACGCGTTGCACGCCGAGGTCGCCGCGGCGCAGAACGACGCGCTGCGCGATTCACTGACCGGGCTCGTCAATCGCCGGGGCTTCGCGGCCGAGCTTGCCAAGGGCGCGAGCGATGCGCCGGTCGTGCTCGCGATTTGCGATATCGACCGGTTCAAGGCGATCAACGACCGGCACGGCCATCCGGTCGGCGATCGCGTGATCAAGGCGGTTGCCGAGTCGATCGCGCGCTGCTGTGCCCCGCACGTCGTGTCGCGGTGGGGCGGCGAGGAATTCCTCATCCTGATGGACGATGTCACGCTCGCCGAAGCGCACGAGATCGTCGCCGCCGCCAATCACGCGCTGCAGAACCGCGCGTTCCGGATCCGCGAATCGGGCGAAGCGCTCGATCCGATCACCTTTTCAGCGGGGATCGTGCTGACGCAGCGCGCGCTGGCGCTCGACGCGATCGCGGCGGCGGACCTTTTGCTTTATCGCGCGAAGGAAGCCGGGCGGAACACGGTCTATAGCGAGGAGACCACGCAGCGCGCGGCGTGACCGGGTGCGTTGCGCGCTTGCGCCCGGTCCCCGTCGCGATCCGCTATTTCCCCGGCGTAGTCGCTGCGGCGCGCCCAGCGTCGATCTCGGCACCCCATGGATCCCGCTGCGCCATGGCGTTGCCGTCGGCGCCGAAGTCCATCAGCGTGTCGCGCATGCGGTCGTAGCGCGGCCAGTCGGGGAGCCCCGCGCCGTTGGGCGTACCGGTCTTGGCGAAGGCGACGATCGCGCGGCTCATCGCCTTGCCGATCGCCACGTCGGTCGGCGTCGTCGCCGCGCCATATTTGATCGCGGTCGTGTCGAGGAAGAACGGGATATCGGTCGCGTGCTGCGCGCCGGGCGTGCCGACCGAGCTGGCGACATAGGAGAAGCGATATTCCCACACCGGAACGCCCGCCGCGGCGAGCGTTGCAGAGACGTCGCGCGCGCCGGCGATCATCGCGCCGGTCTTGCCGCCGATGTCGGCGCTGGTGGCTCCGATCAGCATCGGCACCTTGGCGAAGCGCCCGCCGGCATAGGCCTGGTGGGTGTCGACCACCACGCGTCCGTCGGGGAAGGGACCGCCATAGGTTGCTGGACCGGCTTGCGGGCGGCGCGCCAGATTGAGGCCGTCGGTGACTTGCTCGGCGCTCAGCGCGCGGAGCTTCGCTAGCGCGTCGGGGGCGGTGGGGTCGATTCCCTTTGCCGTGGCGAAATTGGCGCCGATCTGCTCGGCTGCGGCGAGCGTCCGGTCGGGCTCGGCGCCGGCATCGCCGCCCGACATCACAACCGCCTTGGCGAACAGGCCTGCCGCCAGCGGTGAGGTCACCAGCGCATGGACCGAGCGCCCGCCCGCGCTTTCGCCCATGATCGTGACGTTCGCCGTGTCGCCACCGAAGCGCGCGACGTTACGCTTGACCCAGCGCAACGCTGCGATCTGATCCATGATCCCGTAAGAGCCGAGCTGGCCGTGATCGGGATCGGCCTTGGTCAACTGTGGAAAGGCGAAGCTACCGAACCGCCCGAGCCGATAATTGAAGCTGACGAACACCACGCCCTGCTGTGCAAGCGCCGCGCCGGCATAGGTCGGCGGCGAGGCCCCGCCATTGACGAAGCCGCCGCCATAGATCCACACGATCACCGGCAGCTTGCCGCGCGCCGCAGCGGGTTTCCAGACATTGGCGTAGAGGCAGTCCTCTGCCGGTTGCGTGCCGAGCGGCGCGGCGTCGCTCGGGAAAGGCAACTGCATGCAATCATGCGCATAAGCGGTCGCATCGCGCACGCCAGGCCATGGCGCGACCGGCTGCGGCGCGCGCCAGCGCAGCGCGCCGACCGGCGGCGCGGCGAAGGGAATGCCCTTCCAGCTGGCGACACCCTCGGCCGTCGTGCCGCGGACGCCGCCGGTGTCGGTCTGCACGATGGGCGCCTGCTCGGATTGGGCGTAGGCGGGCGCGGCGAGCGCGATGCCGGCCAGCAAGGCGATCAGAACGGGCTGTGTCATGTGGTGCTTCCCTTACGAACTCGCGCCGACGCTACGCCGTTTCGCGCGCGGGTGTCACGTCGCTCGTTCGCACGCATGGCCTGTCGTTTGCGGAATGAGTGGGGGAGCGGTCTAGGTCATTGGTGTCTTAGATTGATATTTCGTAGAATGCCATGTCGCAGCCCTTGCACTCAAATAGGGAGTGAGTTCTTCCTCCCTTCGTAGATCTTCCGTCTCCATCGCTAGAACAAGACGCCGTATTTATTTGCCCGGGTCGGTCACGATTTTTGTTTGCTATGCAGATCGAGCAGTCCGCCTTTTTCTGCCTTTTGCATGCAGGATCTTTAGCGGGAGCGCCTTTATCTGAAATCGCACGAGGATACTGCAACTGTGTTGATGAGAGGGTAGGCAAGAGCGATGCTCGCCACCATAGCGCGATCACCGTATCCTTGGCACGATCGACGCCCGGGCTCCCGTCAAGGCAGAGGGTCTCGCATCAGCATGTGAGCGTCCTTGGCCCGCGGAAGTGGTCGAGCCGGTTTGGAGCGACACACGGCGGGAGGGGGCTCGCTTATCGTCTGACGAGCGGGCTCGACCTGTTCGCATCCGCAGCCTCGCAGACCGGGAACGACGACAATCAGGAGAGTGTGACTGCAGGCGCGCGGATGCAATTCGGAGCGCGTGATGGCGGCGGCGTATTCGTCCGTCAGATGGCGATGAGAGCGCCGCGCGCTTCGACGACCTGGTCGTTGGTCGTAGACGCATTTTCCGTCATCACGAGCGAGATCCGGTACGAGGTTCGCAGCGCCCCGCCCGACGACCTGATTGTCCGCATCGGCCGGCGCTTCCGCCTTACAAAGCCTGGCGCTGACCGTTTTTGCCAACCAGGCGCGGACCGTAAGATGAACGAGCGACTCTTTTAGGGAAGCGCTGGCGCCGGCTTGAACGTTTGGAAATGGGGCGTCGCGTGACCCCGTGTCGCTACCAGTCTCGTCTCGTCCACGTCGGTCGACAACGATTTCCGCCCCCTTTCGACGGGTCAGCATCTGGATCACAGTCGGGGCGGTGGAAAGGACCACCCCGCAACTGCTTGTTGCCGCACATCCAGAACGACAACGAGCGCATCACCGTTAGCGCCAAATCGCCGATGAGGAGCAGGATCGCTCGGGCGCGCCAGAACTCGACCGGCAACCCGCCATGACACAGGCTCGCGAATGTGCGTCTTGGGTGCGCATGCCGAAGCGTTGCAGACCAAATAGCCATCGCCTAGACGATTGTTCGTTAGCTGTAGATAACGAGTAACCTCCTTGACTCATGTAATTGATGGCGCCGTCGAGAGCGGGCCGAAATTGACGGCCGATGCCGAGCGGATCGCGGCTGAGTTGATCGGCCAGGATCTCGGAACCGACCCATTCGTGGCGGCAGTGCGTGCCACCCGAATGCCGATGATCATCACCAACCCCAGGCTGCCTGATAACCCCGTCGTTTTCACGAACAACGCGTTTTGTCGCCTTAGCGGCTATGATCGGGAGGAAATACTCGGGCGGAATTGTCGCTTCCTGCAAGGCCCGGAAACTGATCCCGAAACGGTGCGGAAAATCCGCGAAGCCGTTCGTCGCGTGGAGTCGATCGAGATCGATATCCAAAATCATCGGAAGGATGGGGAGACGTTCTGGAATCGGCTTTTGATGGCGCCGGTCTTCGATACCGAAGGCGTCCTGGCGTATTTCTTTGCAAGCCAGGTCGATGTCACCCTCGAGCGAGATCGCCTCAAAGGCCTCGAGACCAGTAACGCATCGCTGATGGCCGAACTCACCGATCGGCTTCGCATGCAACAAGAGCATGAGCGCGAACTGGCGTTCACCCTCAAGGCAGCCCGATTTGGCACGTGGAGCCTCGAGATCGAAACGAAACGGCTCACAGCGTCGGAGACGTGTAAGGAAATCTTCGGTTGGCCAGCCGATGAGCCTTTCACCTACGCGGACCGGTTAGATGCCATTCATCCCGATGACCGAGCGATCAGTGTTGCGGAGGTTCGCCGGTGCATCGAGGACGGGTCGGACTATGATGTTGTCTACCGAAACTATCGTAGAGATGACCAATTGCGCTGGATCGGATCGCGCGGTCAGCCCTTTTTCGATGCCGATGGTAATGCGCTACGCATTGCGGGTGTTTCTACCGATATAACCGACCAGCGTCGCAGTGAGAACATGCGCGCGGCGCTTGTCGAATTGGGCGACATGTTTCGCGACACTGAGTGTGCGGACGAGATCTCGTTCGCGGCGGCGGCGATCATCGGACGAACGATTGATGTAAGCAGGGTCGGCTATGGCGAGATCGATGCCACGACCGAATGGGTCACGGTTCCCCGCGATTGGACCGCGCCGGGCGTCGAGCGGCTGTCGGGAACATTCGCGCTGCGGGATTTCGGCTCCTATGTCGATGACCTCAAGCGCGGCGAGGAGGTCTGTATCGACGATGCTCGTACCGACGTTCGGACAGCGGCAACCGTCGCTATGCTCGAAGCCGTCGATGCGCGTGCCATCATCAACATGCCGATCATGGAGAGCGGTCAGCTGGTCGCCATGCTATATCTTGGCAGCGGCTGGGAACGGCACTGGCGGTCGGACGAGGTGATGTTCGCACGCGAGGTCGCCGAACGGACTCGTATCGCGACCGAGCGCCGCCGAACCGAACAGGCGCTTGCATCGCTAGCATCGTCGCTCGAGCAACAGGTCATCGCGCGGACGAGCGAACTGCACCATGCCGAGGATGCGCTGCGCCAGTCACAAAAGATGGAAGCGGTCGGCCAGCTGACGGGTGGAGTCGCGCACGACTTCAACAATCTGCTGACCGTTATTCGGTCGGCGACGGATTTGTTGAAGCGACCGGATCTCAGCGACGAGCGCCGAGAACGCTATATCGATGCGATATCCGATACCGCTGATCGTGCCGCCAAGCTAACGGGGCAGCTGCTCGCGTTCGCTCGTCGCCAGGCGCTGCGTCCGGAAGTCATCGATGTCGGCCAGAGCCTCCGTGTGATTTCCGATATGCTGGGAACATTGACTGGATCGCGGATCGCGATCGGCATCGATCTGCCCGAAATTGCCTGTTTCACCAATGTCGATCCAAGCCAACTCGATACCGCGCTGGTCAACATGGCCGTGAACGCACGTGATGCGATGGACGGGGAGGGGCGCATTGATATCGCGGTACGGCCCGCTTCCTGTATTCCGGCGGTCCGCTCGCACCCGCCCGTCGAAGGCGAGTATGTCGCAATCTCGATGACGGACACTGGGTCGGGGATAGCGCCGGAAAAACTGGAACGCATTTTCGAGCCGTTTTTCACGACCAAGGGCGTCGGCCAGGGGACTGGGCTCGGGCTAAGCCAGGTGTTTGGTTTTGCCAAGCAGTCCGACGGCGACATTATCGTCGAGAGCCAGCTTGGGTCCGGGACGACATTCACTTTGTATCTGCCGCGCGCTGAGGAAGCGGCCAAAGCGGTCGCTAAGCCCGAGCATGAAACGCTGACCGAAGGTCATGGCACCTGCGTCCTCGTCGTCGAGGACAATCGAGAGGTCGGAACGTTCACGACCCAATCCCTTGCCGAATTGGGCTATGAAACAATTTGGGCCGGGGATGCCAAAGAGGCGTTGGCAGAATTGGCCAAGGACGCAGCTCGGTTCGACATCGTGTTTTCTGATGTCGTGATGCCGGGCATGAACGGCATCGAACTGGGGAAGGAGATCCGTTCAAGCTATCCGGAACTGCCCGTCGTTTTGACGTCAGGATACAGCAACGTGCTGGCGCAGGACGGTACCCATGGCTTCGAGCTGCTGCACAAGCCCTATTCGGTAGAGCAACTCTCGCGCGTTCTCAGAAAAGTCGCCGGATAACCGGATACGGTGGCGTCTTGTTCTCAATACAGAGGATGAGATCGCCCTGGGATTCACGGGCCCGCCAAGAGCTGGCTTGTCCACGAAGAACGATTTCGCGTTCGATGCACTGACGGCTCGTCTTGATTCGGCCGACGAGGGGAGCGACGACGGCAATACCATCGAGGAATAGTGAGGGGCGAGAACGACAGGTTTGCCTGCCGGCTCCACTTGCATCTGACATGCCGTATATCGTCGCGTCGCCTTAGGTCGCCTCGATTATTCTAGGTATTACCGGTGCATGCCATATGAAACGATGCCCAGACCTAACATACTGAAACACGCCGCCAGCGCCCGATGTTGGCTCTTCTCGCAGAGTCTCAAGTCGCTGGTATCGCTCCACGCTGCAAGGACGATGCTGCCGATTGTTTGCGTCACGTAACCGCTTGCGCCAGCTCAAGGTCGGGAGCCGACTCCATATCGATCACGACGGCCCAGGACGGGAGACCTGGTCGACCTTTATGCCCTCTCTCGCCCAAGCCGCTCGCGATTGGCATATGTCACGCGATGGGCCGGGATGAGGGTCGGCAGCGGGTGGGTCCGCGAAGAACCGGATGCAATAGACATCGCGCCGCTCGTCATAGCGCGCTCGGTAATCCTCGGTTGTCGTGCTGCTATGTGCCGTGGCGGTCCCCGCTGGCAGGACGCTGACAAGCAACACAGCCGCAATAAGTTCGGTGGTGGCGATTAGGTTCATATCGAGATCCCCGTATCCGTCACAATATCGGTGACGACGCGGGAGGCTCTGCAAAGTGCGTGCCATTCGAGTAACACGCCGCCGCCCGTGCGCGGGTGGCAAAGTTCTACGGCACGCGCCGCCATCCTCTGGCAAAGCGCACCATTTAGAGGTTTGCGCTCCAGTGCTGCACCATCGTCGCTTCGATGCGTGAGTCTCTGAAGTCGGGAAGCGCGGAAGGGCGCGCGAACGGCAGGCTCTGGGTTGCCGCCGCAGCGGCCGCTACCGACTCGCGCCGTTCGTTCGCTGAATGCGCATCCAACGCGAGACGGCCGCTTGTGCGAGATCCGATCACGGCAGCCAGCACCATTGACGCGCTCGATGCCAAGCTCAATCCGGTACGCGCGGCATTGTGATCGATGGTGCGAGGCCGACCTATGTCAATCTCTGGCGCGCGCTGGCAGGTGACATGATAAGCGTGACGCATCACGGACCGTTACGTGGGCGCTATCCAGTCCGCGCTCCGAGCAACTGCGCGGCGGCGCGGATCAGAACCTCGGAAACGTCGGGATCGGTGCGAAGATGAGCGCCAGCAGCCCGAACAGGGCGATCGCGACCAGCGCGCCTCCGACGCCGACGATCAGCGTTCTGGGCGCAAGCCGTTTGACGAGATAGGCGCCGATCGGTGCGGCGACCACGCCGCCGATGACCAGCCCCGTTGCGGCGATCGTCACCGACTGCAGGCCAAGCGTCCCGATAAACGCCGCGAGCACGGTGACAGTGACGAAAAACTCTGCCGCATTGGCCGTCCCGATCACCGAGCGCGGGTTTGCGCCTTGCGACAGGAGATTGCCGGTGACGATCGGACCCCAACCGCCGCCGCCCGATGCATCGAGCATTCCGCCGAGGAACCCGACCGTTCCGACCAGGCGCGTCCGGCGGAACGTCTGCGGACGGCGCGGACCGCGCCAGAGGAGGTAGGATCCGACCGCCGCGAGATAGACCAGCACGACCGGGCGCATCAGCGCGATTCCGACATGAGTGAAGACCCACACCCCGATAAAGCCACCCGCGATGCCGGGGATGACCAGCCGGCCGAACAGCGACCAGTCGACATTGCGCTGAAGCGCGTGGCTGAGCCCCGAAATCCCGCTGGTGAAACTCTCCGCGGTGCGAACCGCAGCCGAAGCCGCCGGGCCGGGCAGGCCGAGCGCGACGAGCAGGCTGTTCGTCATCACGCCGAACCCCATGCCCACCGTACCGTCCACCACCTGCGCCAGGAACCCGATCGCTATGAACGGCGCGAGATCGCGCCAGGAGATCGCGCTGAAATCGATCACGCGCGCGGTCCTCCATGTTGGAGCCGGGCGGCGCCGCGAAGGCGTCCGATCGGCGCGGTGAGCAGGAAGACGATCGGGAACAGCAGGGCCAGCATCGAGAGGACGCCGCTGATGGCGGGACCAGCCCCCGCCAGCCACGGAAGCACCGCCGCCCAGATCGAGACGGCCAGCGTGATCAGCAAGGCGCGCTCCTGCTCGGTCTCGTCGAAGGCGGCGAGCGGGGTGGTGATCCTGCCCGCAAACAGCGTCCGGAGCCCGAGGGTGGTGCTGCTCTTGCGGTCGATAAAGGCTGGCGGAACCGCCGACTGTGCCATGGCGCGAAGTCCCACCGCGATCAGGCGTGTGCCGACCGATCCGGCGAAGCGCCGGTAGGTGGGGCTTCGGTCGCTGATCGTGCGAAGACCGCTGCGGCCCCCGAACACCAAGGCGACCAGTGCGTCATTCTCGCCGGTGACGGGGGGTGCCATGGCCGACGCCTGGGTGGAGACGATCCATTCGAGGATGCTGGACGGCACGTCCACGCCGCATGCCCGCTCCAGCCCCTGGAACCCGGGGGCCGAGTTCGCCTCGCAAATGCGATAGCCCGTTTCATCGAACAGAATGTCGATGCCGGTCACGTCGAGGCCGAGCGTATCCGCCGCCTGGACCGCCAGCTCGGCCATTTCCCGCGGCGGGTTATAGGCGATCCCGACCCCGCCGAGCGAAACGTTCGACTTGAACCCGCCGGTGAGCGATCGCCGTTCCATCGCCGCGACGACCCGGCCGCCGACCACGAGGACGCGGACGTCGCGCCCGTGGCTCGCGCGGATGTAATGCTGCATCACGAAATCGGCCTGCGCCTCGGCGCTTTCCAGCAGTCCCGCCAGATCCTCGAACTGGCTGCGGTTTTCGCATTTGAGCACCCCGGTCCCGCGCGTTCCCTTCAGCGTCTTGACGATCACGGGGAAGCCGAGCTCGCGCTCGACCAACTCGATATCCACGGGAAATTTGCCAAGGATCGTGCGGGGGACCGGCAGCCCCGCCCGGACCAGCTCCTGCAGGCTGTGCAACTTGTCCGCAACGAGCTCGATCGCGACCGGGCCATTGACCAGCCGAACGTTGCGCCGTTCCAAATGGCGCAGCAGCGCCAAAGTGAAATAATCGGTCTCGGCACCGCTGCGACAGAGGACGAAATCGGGACGCGCGATCGGGCTCCCGTGATACTTCACCGTCCACTCTTCGCCTGCGCCGACGACCAGATCGAAATGGTGCGGGTGGAGGATCTGCAGATCGATTCCCATGGCCGCGGCGGCTTCCTGAAACCGAAAGATCTCGGGCACTTCCGGCAACGCCGGGTCGAGCGCGCGATGAAACAGGATCCAGCCCAGCATTGTCGCGCTTCCTTCGATTGCGATCGCCGAATGCGGCGGTCCCGCCGGTTACCATTCGAACACAAGCTGCCGATCGTCTTGTCGGTCGGGGCCGCGGTTGGCAACCGGGATGGGCGGTGCTGCCCGTCTTGTCAGCCAGAGCGGGGCATGAGGACGTCCGCTTAGGGCGCTTCCAAACCGGAGTTGACAACGGCCCCGGCGCATTGCTCAATACGCTGATGGGGCCAGCGATCTCCCCATGAGGCGACAGCCGAAGCATCGCGTCCCTGCCGCACCCGAGGACGCTCCATGCCCGCGATCAACGCCATCACTCCCGAGAAACTTGCCCGCCTGATCGGGCTTCCGCATGGTCCCGCGATCATCGACGTGCGGACCGACCGGGATTTTGCCGCCGACCCGAACCTGGTGCCGGGGTCGGTTCGCCGCGGCGACGCCGATCCTGCGGTTTGGGCCAGCAGAGTGGCTGATCGGTCTGCGGTGATCGTCGACGCGCAGGGACGCGCTGTCAGCGAGGGCGTCGCGGCGTGGCTGCGGCATGAGGGCATCGCGGCCGAAATTCTGGACGGCGGGACGCTCGGCTGGGCGGCCGCGGGCCTGCCGATGGTGCCTGCGGCGGTGCTGCCGCCACGCGACGCGCAGGGGCGGACGCTGTGGGTCACGCGCGCGCGGTCCAAGGTCGATCGCATCGCCTGCCCGTGGCTGATCCGCCGCTTCGTCGATCCGAACGCGGTGTTCCTGTTCGTCAGCCCGGCCGAGGTGACCGGCGTGGCGGAGCGCTTCGGCGCGGCTGCTTTCGATATTGCGGGCGAGGGCGTGGTGTGGGGCCACGTGGGCGAGTGCTGTGCGTTCAACGCGATGGTGGCGCGGTTCGGGCTTGCCGCCGTTCCAGGCCTTTCGCATCTCGCGACGATCGTGCGCGGGGCCGATACCGCGCGGCCCGAGCTCGCACCCGAGGCGGCGGGGCTGGTCGCGCTGTCGCTCGGCCTGTCGCGCATGTTTTCGAACGATCTGGAGCAACTCGACGCCGGAATGCTGCTGTACGATGCGCTGTATCGCTGGTGCCGCGATGCGACCGGCGAGACGCATGACTGGGTTTCCCATCATCCGAAAGCGGTGCGCCCGAAGGTGTCGGCATGAGCACGGTGGCCGAGGCCACAATCTCACCGATCCCGCGGCCCGCGCCGGTGACGCTGCGGCAGGCCTTCTGGGTGTGGCTGCGGATCGCGGCGCTGTCGTTCGGCGGACCCGCGGGTCAGATTGCGGTGATGCACCGCATCCTGGTCGAGGAAAAACGCTGGATCGGCGAGCATCGGTTTCTCCACGCGCTCAATCATTGCATGCTGCTGCCGGGGCCGGAGGCGCAGCAACTCGCGACGTATATCGGCTGGCTGCTGCACCGGACCCGCGGCGGGATCGTCGCGGGGACACTGTTCGTGCTGCCGGGGGCGGTGTCGATCATGGCGCTCAGCTGGATCTATGTGCTGTACGGGCAGGTCGGGGCGGTCGCGGGGCTGTTCTTCGGCCTGAAATGCGCGGTCCTCGCGGTCGTGTTGCAGGCGGTGGTGCGGATCGGGAGCCGCGCGCTCCGCAACGGCGTGATGCGTGGCCTCGCCGCGGCCGCGTTCGGGCTGATTTTCGTTCTGGGCGTGCCGTTCCCGCTGATGGTGCTGGGGGCGGGGCTGATCGGGTATTTCGGGGGCCGCGCCGACATGCCGGCTTTCCGGATTGGCGGGGGCCATGCGTCGGGCAAGGGTGCGCTCGTCGCCGATGCCGACACGCTGCTCGGCGAGGCCTTGCCCGCGCACGCCAGCCCCACGATCCGCCAGTCGGTGCAGCAGGCCGGGGTCTGGCTCGTGCTGTGGCTGGCACCGGTCGCGGCGTTGGTATTGCTGCTGGGGCAGGGCAGCGTCTTCAGCCAGATCGCGACCTTCTTCTCGACCATGGCGGTCGTCACCTTCGGCGGCGCCTATGCCGTGCTCGCCTATGTCGCGCAGCAGGCGGTCGAGCAGTATCACTGGCTCACCGCGCGCGAGATGCTCGACGGGCTCGGCATGGCGGGGACGACACCCGGGCCGCTGATCATGGTGCTGCAGTTCGTGGGGTTCCTCGGCGCGTATCGCCATCCAGGGATGCTGTCGCCGCTGCTGGCCGGGACGCTGGGCGGGTTGCTGGCGACCTGGGTGACGTTCGTGCCGTGCTTTTTGTGGATCTTCCTCGGCGCGCCCTTCATCGAGCGGATGCGTGGCAACGTGGCGCTGTCGGGCGCGCTATCCGCGATCACCGCAGCGGTGGTCGGCGTGGTGCTCAACCTGGCGGTGTGGTTCGCGATTCATACGCTCTTTCGGACCGTGCGGCCATTTACGGCGGGGCCGGTCCGGATGGACCTGCCCGTGATGGCGAGCCTCGACCCCTGGGCGCTCGGGATCGCGGCTGCCGCGATCGTTGCGATGTTCCGACTGAAGCTCGGCATCTTCGCGACGCTCGGTGCTGCATCAGTGGTCGGGATCTTGCTGCAGGTGAGCGGTGCCGCCGCCGGCTGACCGCCGCCCGCCAGGCGGGTGGCGGCGAGCATGTTCAGCCAACCGCCGACCGGCGGGCAACGATCGGGATCGGATCGCGGGATTCGACCCGGCGATTGTCCGGGATCGGCAACCCGAGATGGCCGCGCAGCGTGCTCTGGTCATAGTCGGTACGGAACAGTCCGCGCGCCTGGAGCAAGGGGACAACCTCCTCGGTAAAGCGCCGGAACTGGCTCGGATGACCCGCATGAACGTTGATCCCATCGAACGCCCGCCCCTCGAACCAGCGCTGGATCTCGTCGGCGACCGTCTCGGCCGATCCCACGAACGGGCTGGTGAACTGGTCACGCTGATGGTCGATCGTCTGCCGAAGCGACCAACCCCGTTCGACTGCAAGATCGGTGATGTGCTTGGCCTGGGTGAAGAAGCTGCTTTTGGCATGCTCGAGCGCGGCGGCCGGGAAGGGCGCGTCGAGATCGTATTGGCGAAAGTCATGCCAGCCGAAGGCGCGCCCGAACTCGGCCAGCGCCTGATCGAAGCTCTGGTCGAGCCGGCGATGCTCGCGCTCGATCCGGCGGGCATCGTCGTCGGTGTCGCCAACCGTGATCGAGAAACCGGGCAGGATGAGGATCTCGTCGGGATTGCGCCCGAGCGTCGCTCCGCGCCGCTTGATGTCGGCGTAGAAGGCCTGGCCCTGCTCGATCGTCCGGGCGTGGGTGAAGATCGCATCGGCGACGGTCGCACCGAGATCGCGTCCCTGTTCGGAGTCGCCGGCCTGGAAGATCACCGGTTCGCCCTGCGGTGAGCGCTGGATATTGAGCGGACCCACAACCGAGAAATGTTCGCCCTTGTGATTGAGCGCGTGCAGCTTGGTCTTGTCGAGGAACACACCGGTCGCGCGGTCGCGGACCAGCGCGTCGTCCTCGTAACTGCGCCACAGCCCGCGCACGACGTCGAGATATTCGAACGCCCGACTGTAGCGCGTGGCGTAATCGTAATGCTCCTCGCGCCCGTAATTGCCCGCGGTGCCCGCGTCGCCGCTGGTCACGACGTTCCAGCCAGCGCGCCCTTTGCTGATCAGGTCGAGCGAGGCGAGCCTGCGCGCGAGGTTGAACGGATCGTTGTATGAGGTGGTGAGCGTGCCGACCAAGCCGATATGGCTGGTCGCCACCGCCAGCGCCGAGAGCAAGGTCAGCGGCTCGAGCCGGTTGAGATAGTGCGGCGGAGAGTCGGCGGTGATGAACTGGCTGTCGACGATGAACACTAGGTCGAACTTGGCTGCCTCGGCCTGGCGGACGATGTCGATATACCAGTCGATGTTGACGCTGGCATCGACCGGAATTTCGGGGTCGAGCCAGCGATTGGTCTGGCCGGGACCGCCGACGCCGGTGGTCACGAGGCCCAGCTTGAGCTGTCTTTGGGTCATGAGGCTGTCCTTGCGCGTTGGAAGGGATCAGATCTGTTCGAAGTGGGGGGCGACCAGGACGGGCTTGGCGAGCAGCCCCGCCTGATGGAACAGGTCGGCAATGCCCTGTTCCTCGGCGATCAATCCCGCGTCGATCGGGACGGGAACGTTGACGCTGCGGTTGAGATAGCGCCGTGTCGCCGCGATCGGCACGCCGGTCTGCTGCGTCAGCATTTGCGCGTATTCCTCGCGGTGGGTCTCGCCCCATTTGCGGGCGCGGGCAAAGCGCGCCGACAGGTCGGTCAGCAACGGCCGCTTGGTCGCGAGCGAGGTTTCGGTTCCGAACACGAAACCGAGGCCCGGGGTCAGCGAGCGGTCGAGGTCGAGGATGCGCAGGCCGTCGCTCAATTCGCCGATCGCGGCATAGGGATCCCAGATCGCCCAGGCATCGACCGAGCCGCTGGTCAAAGCGGCGCGCCCGTCGCTCGGGCTGAGGAATGTGATATGGATCGCGTCGAGCGGCTTGCCGGCGCGCTTGAGCCCGGCGAGCAGCAGATAATGGCCGATCGAGCCGCGCGGCGTCGCGACGCGCTTGCCGAGCAGGTCGTCGAAGCTGTGGATCGCCGATGTGCCCGGCACCATCACGGTCGTCGGATTGCCCTTGGTGCGGAACGCGGCGATCGCCTTGACCCCGGCATTGCCCTGCAGGCTGAAGATGAACGGCGCGTCACCGCCGACGCCGGTGTCGATCGCGCCGGCGGCGAGCGCCTCGATCAACGGCGCGGCATTGGGAAATTGTGCCCACTCGATCGCGTAGGGGACGGTCTTGAGCTCGCCCGACGCCGCGAGCAGCGCCTGGACGCCGCCGCGCTGATCGCCGATCACCAGCTTTTTGGCCGAGCCCTTGACGCAAGCGGAGAGCAAGCCGGCGCCGGCGATCGCCAGCGCGCCGCGACGTGAGACCGAGAATTCGAGGGACATAGCGGGATCCTTGGGTGGGAAGCGCATTAGAAGCGGTTCCTAAGCGTGATGCCGTACGTCCGCGGGTCGCCGAGCCCGACCTGGGTGATGCCCCAGGTCGCGTTGACGGTGGACGTGACGAGATAGTTCTTGTTGAGCAGGTTGCGGCCCCACAGCGAGACGTCCCAAGTCCCGCGCGCTGCGCGCACGCCAAGCTGCGCCCCGACCAACGCATAGCCCTTGATCTCGGAGAAGGGATCGTCGTTGACCGCCGAGTAGAATTTCGAGCGGTAGCTGGCGTCGCCTGCGACATAGCCGACCAGCGTTTCGCTCAACGGTGCCTCGTAGTGCGCCTGGACCGCGCCGACCCATTTCGACGTGCCCGAAAGGCGCTGTCCCGAGATGTCGCACGATGTCTTGTACGACTGCAGAAACGGACAGATCGCATTGGTATAGCGAATATATTTGGCATCGGTGAACGAGCCCGAGCCGCTCAGGCTAAGCCCTTTGGCCAAGGTCGCGCGCAGATCGACCTCGACCCCGCGGCTCTGCACCTTGCCCGCATTGCCGAGATAGCTGATGCGGTTGGAGACGTCGTACAAATTGGCCTGGTAATTCTGGTCGATCGCCCAGAACAAAGCAGTGTTGAATTGCACGTGGCGGTCGAACAGCTGCGTCTTCACCCCGATCTCGTAGGAATCGACCTTTTCGGGTTCGACGAAGATATTGATCCCGGCGGATTTGCGGACAAGATTGATGCCGGCGGATTTGTACCCGCGCGAATAGCTCGCATAGGCATGAACATCATCACCGATATCCTGGTTGGCGCTGAGCAACCACGACACGGTGCCCTTCGACCGGCTCGCGCTATAGGCGCCGCCGTCGGGCGCGAAGCTCGCGCGGATCGCTGCGGCGCTCGCCTGATAGGCGAGCGGCAGGCTCGAGATCGGCGCGACCGTGCCGACGTTGACTGCGTTGTAGCTGCCCGCCTTGGTTTCATAGGTGTAGCGCAGCCCGCCGGTCAGGCTCGTGCCGGGCGCGACGTGCCATGTCGCCTGGCCGTAGGCGGCATAACTGTTGGTCGAGGGGTTGAGGTAGCTGAAGGTGTCGAGCCCATTCAGCAGTGCGCTGGGGGCCGCCGCGCCGAGATACCATTTGGCGGCGTCCCTACCGAACGATACCTCCTGTTTGAGATCGGCCTTCTGGTAGAAATAGTACAGGCCCGCAGTGTATTCGAGCGTGTGCCCGCTCGGCGAGGTGAGGCGCAGCTCCTGGCTGAACTGCTTCTGGTCGGTGGCGACGGTCGCCTGGCCGAGCACGTCGGCGCCGAACTGGTCGCCATCCCAATTGGGGATCCACTTCCAGAAGCGGCCGGCGGTGATCGAGGTCAGCGTGTGGCCGCCGAGGATCGTGGCATCGACCCGCGCGGTGACACCGCCGCTCGGCATGGCGATCGCCTGCGAGCCATTGATGTCGGTCTGGCGATTGTACGGGTTGATCGCGATCGGCGTGTACCCGACGTCGGCAGCGTGCGCATAGAAGCCTTTCGCTGACGCGCCATTGGCGAGCGTGGTCGGCAGCACTTGGCCGGAGACGTAGAAGCCCATGTTGCCGCTCTGGCGGGCATAGTCGGCGATCAGGCGGAAGCTCAGCGTATCGCTCGGCTTCCACAGCAGATCTGCCTTCGCCGCGACGTTGGTATAGTCGTCCCAGTCCTGCTTCTGGGTGGTGTTGTAGATCGTGCCGTCGCGGCTCGCGACGAGCCCGCTCACCCGCAGCGCCAGGGTGTCGGTGAGGCCGCCCGAGATCGACGCCTGCGCGCGCATGTAATTGTAATTGCCGTACGTCAGATCGGTCGACACCTCCGGCGTGAAGCTGGGGAGCTTGGTGCGGACGTCGATCGCGCCGGCGACGGTGTTCTTGCCGAACAGCGTGCCCTGCGGACCGCGCAGCACCTGCACGCTGTCGACGTCGAGCAGATCGTTGATCACCGTGCCGGTGCGCGGGCGATAGACGCCGTCGATATAGAGGCCAACGCCTTGGTCGAGCCCGTCGTTGGTGCCGCCCGAATTGGTGCCGAGGCCGCGGATGGTGATCGTCTGATTGCGGCCGCTGAATCCCTGGATCGTGACGCTGGGCGCGAAATTGGCGAGATTCTTGATGCTCGTCTGCCCGCCGATCGCGCCGATCTGCGCCGCCGACAGCGCGGTGATGGCGATCGGCACGCTCTGCAGCGTCTCGTTCTTGTAGCGCGCGGTGACGACGATGTCGTCGCTCGCCCCGTCGGCAGCGGCCGGAGCGGCGGGGGGCTCCGCCGCGGGGGCAGCCGCCGCCGCTGCCGGGGTCGGCGCCGCGGGGGCATCTCCTGCATAGGCCGGCGCGAGCGCAGTGGTGGCGAGCAGCAGCGCCAGCGGGGTGACAACGGTGCGCGAAGGTCGAAGGTGCATGAAGGTCCCTGTCTTTGGTCGGGAGCCGCCGTGATCGGCGCGCTCCTCCGTTTCCCGCGACAGCTGCCGCGAGATGGTGTGGTCTTGGTTGGGGCGGGGCGCGGCCTCCTAGGCTGGCCGCATCCTACTGCTCAGCGGCATCGGTAGACTCGCATCAGGCGGCCGCCGCGGCGGCGGGAAGGAGAGTTTCGTGCTCGACCGCGCGACGCACCGCCGGGCGGTCGAACAGGCGGTCGGTGCGCTCGGCGAAGCTGGGAAAAGACGTGCGATCGATCCCCAGGCTATCGGCCCAGCGCCGCACGACCAGCGCATAGGCATCGACGGCGCCGAAGCGGCCGCCGATCAGGAAAGGGGACGGCGTGGCGGCGGAGCGCGCTTCGAGCTCGGCGAGCGCGGCGGCGAAGGCGGCACGACCGGGTGCCTCTAGCGCCCGGCGGACGGCGGGGTCGTCGGCATAGCGTTCCGGACGCCGGACCTGTGCGAGCGCGACATGCACCGTACTCGCGATCCAGCCCATCAGCGCAAACGCCTGGGCGCGCTCGACCGGGTCATCGGGCAGCAGGCCGGCGTGCGGATAGCTGTCGGCGATCCAGCTCAGGATCGCGATCACCTCGGTGACCGGTGTGCCATCGATCACCAGCGTCGGCACGCGCCGGCGTGGATTGATCGCGCGATAGGCGGGCGTGTGCTGCTCGCCGGCGGCAAGATCGATGCGGACCGCGTTGAAATCGGCGCCGGCTTCCTCAAGCGCGACGAGCGGGGCGAAGGCCGAGCTGTTCGGCGCGAAATACAGTGTAATAGCCATATCGTCCTCTCAGATCACGACGAAGCCGTGGGTGCCGTCGCGTGCGAGTTGGTCGACCAGGCCATATTCCCAGTCGAGATAGGCCTGCATCGCTGCGGCTGCATTGTCGGTGCCCTCGTACGGGCGCTTGTAGCGGCCCTCGGGACCGCGCGCGGGGAGGGCGGTCGAGCCGGTCTCGAGCGCGCCGTCGAAGCCGCCTTCGAGCACCAGTACGTCCCAGCCCATCTGCGCGAGCCACGACGCGGTCATGTCGGCACGCGGACCGACATCGTCGGCGAGAACGATGCGCGCGCCGCGCACCGGAGCGAAGTGGTCGGTCTCCTGCACCAATTGGCCGCCGGGCGCCTCGACGAAGCCTGCGGGGTGGCCAGCGGCGTGCTCCTCGGGAGTCCGCACGTCGAAGCGGTAGAGTGTGCGGTCGGTTTCGCCGGCGAGCCTGGAGAGTGTCGCCGCATCGATGTGGCGGACGCCGGCGCGATAGGCGACGTCGCGGGCCTTCACGCGCGCCTCGTCGCGTTGGTCGGGCGCAACCTCGGCGATGCGGCGCGCCTGGCCCTTGTCGAGGGACTGGCCGGCAAGTGTCCAGCCGATCGTCCCGTTACGCAACGCGACGATGCGGTTGGGCAGCCCGGCGTTGATCAGCGACTGCGTACCGATGATGCTGCGCGTGCGACCGGCGCAATTGACGACGATCAGCGTATCGGGATCGGGCGCCGCAGTGCGCGCGCGCAACACGAGTTCCCCGCCCGGAACGCTGGTGCCGGTCGGGATACTCATCGTCGCATATTCGTCGAAGCGGCGCGCGTCGAGGATGGCGATATCGGCCTTCGCGTCGATCAGCGCCTGCAGATCGGGCGCGGCGACCGATGGCGTATGGCGCCGCACCTCGACGAGCTCGCCGAACGCCTTGCTGTACGAATTGACGTCCTGGAACAGCTCGTAGCCAGCGGCTTTCCAAGCGGCGAGCCCACCGTCGAGCGCGGAAACATTGGTGTAGCCGAGTGCACGGATCTCGCTCAGCGCGGCGTCGACCAGGCCTTCGCCATCGTCATACAGGACGATCGGGGTGGCCTTGCGCGGCACGCGGCGCTCGATTTCGATCGCGATGCGGTGCGGCGGAAGCTGCGCGGCAAACAGCGGGTGGCCGCCGGCAAAGGGGTGCTCGTCGCGCAGGTCGAACAGCGCGAGTTCGTCGCGGGCGATCCAGGCGTGACGGATATCGTGCGGGGTCATGCGAATACCGATGCGGGTTGGGCGTAGCCGGAGATGAAGGGTTTGGCGGCGCCGGTCGCATCATACGTCGCGCGCTCGACGCGGCCGATATCGGTGCCATAGACATGGATGCTGATCGACACGCGGTCGGCAAAGGCATTACTGACCTGGTGGATGTCGCCGCTCTCGGGCGAGAGCGTGGCGACGGCTCCGGCGTCGAGCTGCGTTGGTGGCCCGGCGAACCCGAGCGCACCGCTGGCGGTGCGTGCGTAGCGCTGGTCGATCTCCGCGCCGCGCAGCACGCCGACCAGGCCCCAGACACGGTGGTCGTGGATCGGCGTCGCCTGGCCCGGCCCCCAAACGAAGCTGACTACCGAGAAGCGGTCGGCCGGGTCGCGATAGAGGAGATATTGGCGATAGCGCACCGGATCGGGTGCGGCGAAGGCGGGGTCGATCCAGTCGTCCTTGGCGACGAGGGCGGCGAGTGGTTCGGCCGCGCGCGCGAGGATTGCGTCGGGGGCGCCCGCGACGATCGTTTCGATCGCCGCGACCAGCCGGTCGATCGCCTGGGTGTGCGGCGTGCTCATTCTGCCGCGACCGCCAGCGGATTTTCGCGCTCTGCGACGGCGGCGCGCAGCCGCGGCAGGAGATTGCGCCCGTAATCGATCGCATTTTCGAGCGGATCGAAGCCGCGGAACAGGAAGGTGCGGATGCCGAGATCATAATAATCGAGCAGCGCATCGACAACCTGGTCGGGGGTGCCCACCAGCGATATCGAGTTGCCGGGCGCGCCGGTCAGCTTGGCGATCTCGGTCCACAGTCGCTTGTCGCGGACCTTGCCGCCGGCCGCGGTCTCGAGCAGGCGGCGCGAGCCCTCCGATTCCGTCGTCACGCGGCGGAACGGCGAGGCGCCCGCTTCCTTGATTGCCTGTGCTTCGGCCAGGATGCGTTCGGCACGATCCCATGCGTCCTGCTCGGTTCGACCGAGGATCGGGCGGAACGAGACGCTGAAGCGTGGAGCAGGGCGGCCGTGCTCGGCCGCGCTGGCGCGGACGCGGGCGATCGTCTCGCGGGTCTGCTCGAGCGTTTCGCCGAAAAAGGCGTAGGTTTCGGCATGGCGCCCGGCGACGCGGATCGCCGCGTCCGACGCGCCGCCGAAGAAGATCGGCACGTGCGGCTGCTGCGCCGAGCGGATCGGCGAAAAGCTGTCGCGCACTTTATAGAAGGGCCCGTCGTGATCGAACGGCGCGGCTGAGGTCCAGGTCTTCTTGACGACGTCGAGATAGTCGTCGGTACGGGCGTAGCGTTCGTCCTTAGTCAGAAAATCGCCGTCGCGCTGCTGCTCGGCGTCCGACCCGCCAGAGATGATATGCACCGCGAGGCGTCCGCCGCTGAACTGGTCGAGCGTGGCGATCTGCCGTGCGGCGACGGTGGGCTGGATCACGCCGGGGCGATGCGCCAGCAGGATCTTCAGCTTGGTCGTGGCCTGCGCGACATAGGCGGCGACCTGGAATCCGTCCGGCGCCGCGCTGTGATAGCCGATCAGGATGCGGTCGAAGCCGGCCTGCTCGTGCGCCAGCGCGAAGGCGGCGGTGTAGCTCGGGTCGATCTGCGGACCGCTCGGCGGATGGATCTCGGACGCGTAATTGGTCGAGATCATGCCGAGGATCTCGAGCGTGTCGGGGTGCTGGCTCATCGGTAAACTCCTGTTGAATAAGAAGGGGATCAGTCGGCGGCTTCGGCCCACACGGTCTCGACCGGTTCGGGCGTGGCGACACCGAGACGCGCGAGCAGGCGGCGGCGCAGCGCGGGATCGAGCGTGCGCGGCCGATCGGAGGCGATGCGCTCCTCGGCGACGATCCGGCCGCCATCGAGCACCAGCACGCGGTCGGCGAGCGCGATCGCTTCGTCGATATCGTGCGTGATCAGCAGCACCGCCGGACGATGCCGGCGCCACAGGCCGAGCACGAGCTCGTGCATCTGAATCCGCGTCAGCGCGTCGAGCGCGGCGAACGGTTCGTCGAGCAGCAGCACCTTGGGTTCGCGCACCAAGGCGCGGGCGAGCGCCGCGCGCTGCGCCTCGCCGCCGGAGAGGGTCAGCGGCCAGGCATCGGCGCGGTGGTCGAGACCGACTTCGGCCAGTGCTCCTTCCGCCCGCGCGCGCAGATCGCGACCCGTCAAGCCGAGCATGATGTTCTGCCACACCGGCTTCCACGGCAGCAGCCGTGCATCCTGGAACACCACCGCACGCGAGTTGGGCACGCGCACCTCGCCTTCGCTCGCTCCGTCGAGCCCGGCGAGCGTGCGCAGCAAGGTGGTCTTGCCCGAGCCGCTGCGGCCAAGCAGCGCGACGAACTCGCCTTCGGCAATGTCGAGGTCGAGACCGGCGATTACGGTGTTGCTGCCGAAGCGCCGGGTGAAGCCGCGGAGCGACACGACGGGTTGCGGACGCGTCGGGAAGGGAATGGGTGCGTTCATGGCTCAAGCCTCCAGGATCGTCGGGCGCCAGGCGAGCGAGCGCAACTCGATCAGCCGCACCGCCGCATCGGCACCGAGGCCGAGCGCGGCGTAGACCATCAGGCAGACGACGATGACGTCGGTCCGCATGAAGTCGCGCGCATTGTTGATGAGGTAGCCGAGCCCCGACGATGCGTTGATCTGCTCGGCGACGACGAGGATCAGCACCGAGATCGACAGGGCGTAGCGCAAGCCCACCAGGAAGGCGGGCAGCGCGCCGGGCAGCACGACGTGGCGGATGACCGCCGCGCGCGACAGGCCGAACGCGCGAGCGGCTTCGACCAGCCGGGCATCGACGCCGCGAATGCCGTTGTAGAGGTTGAGATAGACCGGGAAGGTCGTGGCGACCGCGATCAGCACGATCTTGGGCGTTTCGCCGATCCCGAACCAGACGATGAACAGCGGCGTCAGCGCGAGGGTCGGCAGCGTGCGCAGCATCTGCACCGGCGAGTCGATCGCGGTTTCACCGCGCTTCGACAGTCCGGCCAGGATCGCCAGCGTTCCACCGACCAGAACTCCGATCGCCAGACCGAGGCCTGCCCGGCCGAGCGAGACGAGGACGTTGTGGCCGAGTTCGCCCGAGGCGATCATGCCCCCCATCGTCGCGGCGACCGCAGATGGTGCTGCGAGTGTGCGCGCGGGGATCAGCCCGGTGCGCGAACCCGCTTCCCACAAGAGCAGCAGGACAAGCGGCGACACCCAGCGCGCGCCGCCCGACCGGATCCGGCCAAGGTACGAGCGCAGCGTGTGCGGTGCGTGGGTCGCGGCGTTGTGTGCCATGTCGGCTCCTCACGGTGGCGGGGATGCCAGCGTTACGGTGCCAAAGGACAGTTTATCTCCTACCAAATCAATATAGATTTGCTAACGCGCCTGATTGGCGTTGCTTATAGGTGGCCCATGGCCCTCAATCTTCCGATCGATGTGTTGCGCAGTTTCATCGCCGTGGTCGATGGCGGCTCGATGCTGCGCGCCTCCGAGCGCGTGTTCCTGAGCCAGCCGGCGATCAGCCTGCAGATGAAGCGGCTCGAAGAATTGCTGCAAGTGCCGTTGTTCCTGCGCGAGGGTCGGCGCCTGGTACTGACCCCGCAGGGAGAAGGCGTACTGGTTCACGCGCGCGAAATCCTGGCGCTCAACGATCGTATCGTCGCTACGTTGACAGGTGACGCGCTGGCCGGATCGGTGCGGATCGGATTTGTCCAGGATTTCGCTGAAACGCTGCTGCAGGGCGTGCTCGCACAGCTTGTCGCATTGCATCCGGACGCGCGGCTCGAGGTGCGCGTCGGTGGCACGCCACAACTGATCGAGTTGCTCGAAAGCGACCGGTTGGACGTTATCCTCGGCATGGGGCCAGTGGGAGACCCCGCTGCCATTCGCGAGGAACCGATGCGCTGGTTCGGCAACGCGCCGCTTGTCGGACGCGACGCTGTTCCGCTCGCCGTGCTGGAACGACCATGCCGCTTCCGTGACGCGGCGATTGCTGCGCTCGAGGCGGCCGACACCCCTTACCAAGTGGTGGTCGAGACGCCCAGTCTCTCGGTGTTGCGCGCAGCCGTGCTCGGCGGGGTGGCCATTACCTGTCGTACCGAGCTATTTGCAGGCTTACCCGAAATCATCGGCTCTTCATTGCCCCCGCTTCCGGCGGTCACGTACGTATTGCAGCGGCGCGAGCGATTGCCGCCGGCGGTGCTGCATCTTCACGATCTTATCGCCGAGCGGGTGAAGGACATGGATTTGTCGGGTGCCGAATTTTGATGAAGCGTGACTCCCCAATCATCTGAAGTCATCTGCTGGCGTCGGTCGTCCGCTATCAATCAGCGACTAAGGTTGGACGTCCGGACGGAGGTATGATCGGCTGACTTTAGGGCAAGCCGGCCATGAGACGGTCGGCCAACTCGCGGTCAATCCATGGCATAATCGAGGATGGACCAACGCCCGCTTTCAAGAAGGGTCGGGGCGGGCTTGACTGTCGACTTCTGGGTCTTTCGCGCTTCAAAAGCAGCCGGGCGCCTTGCGACCACTTGCAAACACTCGACCGACAAGCGATCATCGATCATGCAGAAACGCATGATGCCGATTTTCGCCCTCGCGGTCGCTATCGTGGGGTGCAAGTTTGATAAACCCGTCGTCGAGCGGTTGGAAATCAGCGTCCCCGGCTTGGCGATTTTGATCGACCGGAAAGGCAACGGCAACTTCAAGCAGTCTTCTACAGGTAAGTCAGGACGCTTTTTACTATCTGCTGACAAGTGGGACGCGCTTCGCGACCGGACAGAACCCTTTCGGCTCTCTCCTGACACAATCCCCTCCAGCAAAATTCTTGAGCATTTAATGCACGGTAGCCGATGCGATGGCCCCTACGCCACGGATAACGGCGGGATCTCATTCCATTGGATCGGACCGTCGCTCGACCAGTACTACGACGTCGATTATGGATGTGATCGCGAACGATACAAAACTCGGAATGACGAGTTGCGGTCGATCTTAAAATCTTTACCCGTGCCGGAACCGGATCGCTTGCCATAACTCGCGTCGGTTCACGGTTGAGATCGAGACGGGACACAGGCTTGTGACCGCTCTCCACCAATTTGCGCCGTTTGAGCGCCGCCAGCGCGATCGCCATTCCCCAAAGCCGACTGTCCGCTGTTGAGCGGAAAAGCGGTCGGGCCGAATTCGACCAATAGCGGACATCGCAAGTTTCGATTATTAGCGAGAGATGTCGAGAGCGCTTCGCATATCATCAGTCGTGATTAGTTTTGTTGCCTTGTCGGGTGCCTCGTTATCCAGTGCCGCCGAAACACGCGGAGACCGCACAGGTATTTGCGCTCGCAAGTTGAACTGGATCGATGCCCACCGACAGGAGCACCACCGATTAGAGACGGTGATCGTGAAGCAATCGGCGCATGTCGAAGCTGACGTTCGACGTCTCGAATTTTACGAGCGTGAGGTGCTGAAGCCATACCTGCCCGACATGAGTTCGTTTTCATGGTTCGGCGCATGGGTGACGGATACGAGTGTCGATGAGGTGCATGGGCCAGATTGCTCGCGACTTCCGCGATCTGTCGAGCGCTGACCGAACAGGCCGCAGGCGACCAATAGCGGACGTCTACCCCAACTGTTATGATCGCAGCGGGTGATGGGAGAGAGCGGTGCGCAACCAGCTACAGCGAGCGGTCATAGCGCTGGCGCAGCCCGCTGACATCCAGCTTTCTCTCTTCCCAGACTTCGTTCGCAAGGCCGACGAGTTGGCTCTCGATTTCGAAGATGGGCTTTATGAAATGGTCGGCCACGAAGGGCAGTTTTCCGAGCAACAGCGGGGCGCAATCGATGCGCTGGACGCGCTGATCTTGTCGAAGATTGGAGAGCAACATGCCGCGTTTTGGAATGAGACGGCTGTCCGCGAGCACCCGTTCTGGGAGCAGATACGAATAGCGGCTAAGGACGCCGCTGCCACGTTCGGCTGGGACTTGCAGAGTGTCCCTTCTTCAGAAGCGGTTTACGTTCCTGCCCGCCCGAACGGTAGCTAACCACCAGTTATCGCCGTTTAGGGGGCAAAGCGCCGGCATCTAAACCGATCTTCTGGTCGACCTGAAAGAATCACGGAAGTTGGGAAGGGCCGGAGGCGACGCAAAAAGCGGGTTCGAAGAGACGCCGATGAAACATGATTGCTTCACGACGATCATGAGGGTGCTGCCTACCGGCGCGATCGTGTTCCACGCCCGTGCAACTGCGAGGGACATCCTCCGCGTAGACACGGGGTGAGCTCGCAGAACCACGGGCGCTCAGCAACAAGGTATAAGCTTAGCAGACTCTGTTGCGCACCAGATCGGTCACGACATCGGGATCGGCGAGCGTCGACGTGTCGCCGAGGCTCGACACGTCACCCTCGGCGATCTTGCGGAGGATCCGGCGCATGATCTTGCCGCTGCGCGTCTTGGGCAGGCCCGGCGCGAACTGGATCGCATCGGGGGTCGCGATCGGGCCGATTTCGTGGCGGACCCAGTCGCGTAGCGTTTTCGCGAGCGCCGCGTCGGCCTCGACATCGGCGTTGACCGTGACATAGGCGTAGATGCCCTGGCCCTTCACGTCATGCGGCATGCCGACGACTGCGGCCTCGGCGACCGCATCATGCAGCACGAGCGCACTTTCGACCTCGGCGGTGCCCATGCGGTGGCCGCTGACGTTGATCACGTCGTCGACCCGGCCGGTGATCCAGTAATAGCCGTCGGCGTCGCGCCGGGCGCCGTCGCCGGTCGTGTAGACCCCGGGGAAGGTGCGGAAATAGGTCTCGAAATGGCGCTGCTCGTCGCCCCACACGCCGCGCATCTGGCCGGGCCAGCTTGCGGCGATGACGAGATTGCCCTCGGCCGCGCCCTCCAGCGTCTTGCCATCGGCATCGAGCAGCTGCGGCGCGATCCCGAAAAAGGGGAGGGTGGCCGAACCCGGCTTCAGCGGCAGGCCCGGCGTCGGCGTTATCATATGGCCGCCGGTCTCGGTCTGCCACCACGTGTCCATCACCGGGCAGCGGCCCTCGCCGACGACGTCGTGATACCAGCGCCACGCCTCGGGATTGATCGGCTCGCCGACGCTGCCGAGCACGCGCAGCGAGGCGCGGCTGGTCGCGGTGACATAGCCATCGCCCTCCTTCATCAGCGCGCGCAAAGCGGTGGGGGCGGTGTAGAGCGTGGCGACCTGGTGGCGATCGACGATTTCCCAAATGCGCGACGCGGTCGGCCAGTTGGGCACGCCCTCGTACATCAGCGTCGTCGCACCGTTGGCGAGCGGACCGTAGACGATATAGCTGTGCCCCGTGACCCAGCCGACATCGGCGGCGCACCAATAGACTTCGGGGGCGCGATAGTCGAACACCGTCGCGTGGGTGAGCGCTGCCCACAGCAGATAGCCCGCGGTGGTGTGCACGACGCCCTTCGGCTTGCCGGTCGACCCGCTGGTGTAGAGGATGAACAGCGGGTCCTCCGCCGCCATCGGCTCGGGGTCGCACTGCGCTGAGACGGTTGCGGCGACCGCGTCATACCAGACGTCGCGGCCCTCCTGCATTGCGACGGCGGTGCCGGTGGCGCGGACGACGACGACGGTCTCGATCCCGGTGAAGATCCGTGCGGCCTCGTCGACACAGGCTTTGAGCGGGACGGCCTTGCCGCCGCGCCGGCCCTCGTCGGCGGTGATGACGATGCTCGATCCGCAATCTTCCATCCGGCCGGCGAGCGCATCGGCCGAGAATCCGCCGAACACCACCGAATGCACCGCCCCGATCCGCGCGCAGGCGAGCAATGCGAACGCCGCTTCGGGGATCATCGGCATGTAGATGGTGACCCGATCGCCCTTGGCGACACCGCGGCTTTTCAGCACGTTGGCGAAGCGGCAGACCTCTTCGTGCAACGCCGCATAGGTGTAGCGCCGCGGCTCCTCGGCGGGGTCGTCGGCCTCCCAGATCAGCGCGACCTGGTCGCCGCGGGTCGCCAGATGGCGGTCGATGCAGTTCGCCGAGACATTGAGCACGCCATCGTCGAACCAGCGCACGTGGAAATCGCTCTCGGCAAACGACCAGTCGCCCGCCTTGGTCGGCGCGGTGATCCAGTCGAGCCGCTGCGCCTGCTCGAGCCAGAACCCGTCGGGGTCGGCGAGCGACCGCGCATGCAAGGCGGCGCGGCAGGATGGATCGATGGTCAGGTCTGCAACGGTCATGAAACGTCCTCAGGGCTTTGCAAAAGGGGCAGGGGTGCCGAGCGCGAGATCCTGCTGCGCGATATAGCTGTCGAGCGCGCTGGCGGCGTTCAGCATGTGCGCGCGCATCCGGCGCGCGGCTTCGTCGCCATCGCCTTGCGCGATCGCGCGCATCACCGCGTCATGCTCGGCGCGCGAGACCGACAGCCGGCGCGCCTGGCGCAGCTGTATGCGGCGGAAGGCGTTGAGCCGGGTGCGCACCGCCATCGTCTGTTCGGCGAGGAAGTCGTTATGCGCGGCGCGGTAGATCGCTTCGTGGAACTCGCGGTTGAGCGCATCATACCCATCGACATCGCCGGTTTCGACCGCGGCTTCGCTGGCTTCGTGGATGCGCAGCAACCGGCTGCGCTCGAGCGGGGTGATGCGGTAGGTCGCGAGCCGGACGCACGTCGCCTCCAGCTCGGCCATCGTCTCGAACATGTCCATCACCTCGTCCGATGTGACGTGGCGGACGATGACCCCGCGGCGCGGGCGGACTTCGACCATCCCGCTGGTCGCGAGCTGGCGCAGCGCCTCGCGCACCGGGGTGCGGGACGCCCCGTAGCGGGCGGCGAGCTGCTGCTCGTCGAGCATCGTGCCGGGCGCGAGCTCGCCCGACGAAATCGCGTCGGTCAGCGCGTTGCGGATCCGGTCGGAGAGCAATCCGGTATCGTCGAGGTCGGTGTCAGCCATGCTCAGCCTCCTACGATCGCACGGACGATGAGGTATAGCAGCGACGGGGCGATCAGGCAGCCGAGTCCGGTATGGAAGGTCGCGGTCAGCGCGCCGTACGGCACCAGCCGGCGGTCGGTCGCCGCGAGCCCGCCCGACACGCCGCTGACGGTGCCCATCAAGCCGCCGAACACCATCGCGCTGCGCGGGTTGTTGAGCCCGATCAGCCCCGCGACGAGCGGCGTGCCGACCATCACCATCACCGCCTTGAACACGCCGGTCGCGATCGACAGCGCGATCACCGGCGACGACGCACCGATTGCTGCGCCCGTCACCGGGCCGACGATATAGGTCACCGCGCCCGCGCCGATCGTCGTCATCGAGACGGCGTCGGTATAGCCGAACGCCGCCGCGACGACCGCGCCGACGATGAAGGGCAAGAGCGTGCCGAGCAGCAACGCGACCACGCCGATCAGGCCGGCCTTCTTCGCCTGCGCGACATCGACCTCGCACGCCGTCGCGACGATCGCGAAGTCGCGCAGCATCGCGCCGCCCATCAGGCCGATCCCGGCGAGCATCGGCAGATCCGCCAGACCCTTGTGCCCGCCCGTCGCCAGGCCGCCCCAGAAAGCGAGCGCGAGGCCGATCAGGATCGCGATCGCCGAGCCATGGACGCGGCCCATGGTGAGCTTGGCCGAGAGCTGGTTCGACAGCCACATGACGATCCCGATGACCGCGAACGCGGTGACCAGCGCATTGGCGGTGAGGACCTTGGTGATCATGTCCATGTCTTGATCCTCAGCGCTGCGGGGCGGGGTGGGGGGCGGGGTGGACGATGGGGTTGGCCGCGAGCGCGGCACGCTCGGCCTCGCGGGCTTCGCGTGCCTCGATCTCGTCCATCGTCTCCGATGTGCCCGACAGCCGGCTGATCAGCGCGACCGCGCTGAAGCAGACCAGCAGCGCACCGACGCCGGCGATCAGGACGACCGGCCCGCCTTCAACCGCGGCGACGACATCCTGTTGCGCCGCCATCGCGACGACGATCGGGATATAGAGCGCGGCCCAGAAGCCGATCCCGCGCGACACGCCCTCCTGATACCGTCCGCGGCTCTTCAGCCACATCCGGGCGACGATCAGCAGGATCATCGCGATACCGACGCCGCCGACATTGGCCTTCACGCCCAGCAGGACGCCGAGCCATTCGCCGAGCAGCTGACCGATCAGCGTGCAGATCGCGAGCAGGGCAACGCCGGCGATCATGCGCGGGGATCCGTTGCGAAGCGGGAGGAGGGTAGCAGGACGGCCATCGTAGATCCTCTCAATGTATTCGGTCTGTCGCCGTTTCTGCCTTTAAGTATGCACAGGCTTGCATTCAGGGCAATAGGGAATACAAGGGGCTCCGAAAATGAGCGTCAGGAGACGATGCTATGCGGCAATGGAATACGCGCAAAACGCTGCGCGAGGAGCGGATCGCGGCCGGCGGCGCCTTCGCCACGGGCAAGACGATCGATCCCGCGCGACTCGTCGATTTCCTCGAGGCCGTGCTGCGGCCGAGCGACCGCGTCTGCATCGAGGGCGACAATCAGAAACAGGCCGACGTGCTCGCGCGCGGGCTTGCCGCGGTGGATCCGGCGCGGATCCATGATCTCCACATGGTGCAGTCGGGCGTCGTGCTGCCCGAACATCTCGACATCTTCGAAACCGGCATCGCGAAGCGGCTCGATTTTTCCTATTCGGGGCCGCAATCGGCGCGGATCGCGAAGATGCTGTTCGGCGGCAAGATCGAGCTCGGCGCGATCCACACCTATCTCGAGCTGTTCGCGCGCTATTTCGTCGACCTGACGCCGCAGGTCGCGCTGATCGCGGCGGTGAGCGCGGATCGCCACGGCAATCTCTATACCGGCCCCAATACCGAGGACACGCCGACCGTGGTCGAGGCGACGAGCTTCGGCAGCGGGCTGGTGATCGCGCAGGTCGGCGAGATCGTCGATACGCTGCCGCGCGTCGATATCCCGGGCGACCAGGTCCATTTCGTGCTCGATGCCGGGCGGCCCTTCTATGTCGAGCCGCTGTTCACGCGCGACCCCGCCGCGATGACCGAAACGCAGATCCTGACCGCGATGCTGGCGATCAAGGGGCTGTACGAACCGTACGGCGTGCGCCGCCTCAACCACGGCATCGGCTTCAACACCGCGGCGATCGAACTGCTGCTGCCGACCTATGGCGAGAAGCTCGGCCTGAAGGGCAAGATCTGCACGCATTGGGCGCTCAACCCGCACCCGACGCTGATCCCCGCGATCGAGGCGGGCTGGGTCGAGCAGGTCCACTGCTTCGGGTCCGAGGTCGGGATGGAGGATTATCTGGCGGCGCGGCCCGACATCTTCTTCACCGGCCCCGACGGTTCGCTGCGGTCGAACCGCGCGTTCAGCCAGACCGCCGGGCTGTATGCCTGCGACATGTTCATCGGCTCGACGCTGCAGATCGATCTGGCGGGGCACAGCTCGACAATTACCGCGAACCGCATCGCGGGCTTTGGCGGCGCGCCCAATATGGGCTCGGACGCGCGCGGTCGGCGCCATCCGAGCGCACCGTGGTTGCAGGCGGGCGCGGAGGCCGATCCCGACACCGCGGCGCCATTGCGGCGCGGACGGAAACTCGTCGTGCAGATCGGCGAGACCTTCGGCGAGGGCAATGCCCCGCTGTTCGTCGAGAAGCTCGGCGCGCTCGAACTGGCGGAGAAGCTCGATCTCGATCTGGCGCCGATCATGGTCTATGCCGACGACACCACGCACATCGTCACCGAGGAGGGCATCGCCAACCTGCTGCTTTGCCGCACTGCGGACGAGCGCGAACAGGCGATCCGCGGAGTCGCCGGGTTCACCGAGATCGGTCGCGGTCGCGACACGGCGATGGTCGAGCGCCTGCGCGCGCGGAAAATCATCCAGCGGCCCGAGGATCTCGGCATCGATCCGCTCGACGCGAACCGCAACATGCTGGCGGCGCGCTCGATCAAGGATCTCATGCTCGCGTCGGGCGGGCTGTACCGGCCGCCGAGCCGGTTCCGGAACTGGTAAGGAGACGCTTCCATGGAAATTCTCCATTTCGATATCGCCGCGCCGACGCCGGCGACCGGCACGCGCGCGATGGCGCTGGTCGGCGTCGTCGCCTCGGGCAATCTCGAGGTGCTGCTCGAACGCAGCGACGTGAGCGACCGGTGCGTCATCGAGGTCACCACCGCGGCGCATGGCTTTCGCGATCTGTGGGATGCGGTGACCGCCGATTTCGTCGCGCGGCGTGCGGCGGGGGGCTTGCGGATCGCGATCAACGATGGCGGCGCGCGGCCCGACACGGTGTCGCTGCGTCTGGCGCAAGGCGTGCGGATGATCGAGGAGCCCGAGGCATGAGCAACGTCCGCCAAAGCTGGTATGAGGCCGGCGCACGCGAGCGGATCGCCGCGCTGGTCGATGCCGCGAGCTTCGCCGAGTTCATCGGCCCCGAACGCCGCGAGATCAGCCCGCATCTGAGCATCTTCGACCTGCCCGCGCAGTTCGACGACGGCATCGTGGTCGGCGCCGCGGCGATCGACGGCACGCCGGTGCTGGTCGCTGCGCAGGAGGGCCGCTTCATGGGCGGCGCGTTCGGCGAAGTGCACGGCGCCAAGCTGACCGGGCTGCTCCGCGCCGCCAAGGCGCTCGGGCGCGACGTCGTGATCGCGTTCGATACCGGCGGCGTCCGGTTGCAGGAGGCCAATGCCGGCGAGATCGCGATCGCCGAGATCATGCGCGCGGTGGCCGAGGCGCGGATGGCGGGGGCGCGCGTCGTCGGGCTGATCGGCGGGCGCGCCGGCTGCTATGGCGGCGGCGGGCTGATCGCGGGGTGCTGTTCGACGCTGATCGTGTCGGAACAGGGGCGCATCAGCGTCAGCGGCCCCGAAGTGATCGAGACCAACAAGGGCGTCGAGGAATTCGATTCGCGCGATCGCGGCTTCGTCTGGCGGACGATGGGGGGCAAGCATCGCACGCTGATTGGCGGCGCGGACGTGTTCGTCGATGACGACGCCACGGCGTTTCGCGAAGCGGCGCGTGCCGCCCTCGCGCGGCCGGCCGGGCTCGATGCGGCGATGCTTTCGGCCGAACAGGCGCGGCTGGAGCGGCGCATCGCGCGGTTCGGCGATGCGCCAGACGCGACCGATATCTGGCGCGGCCTCGGCATCGCGGATCCGCAGGCGATCCCCGACATGCCCGCCGCCGGCTTCGCAGACCTTGCCGCCCAGTACCGGGAGAGCGCCGATGACGCCCGCTGAGATCCTCGATTCGCTGTTCCCCGCCGGCCATGCCGTGACGAGCGAAGGCGATCTGCTGTTCGGCCGCGCGACGCTGGGGGACGGCATGGTCCATGTCATCGGCGCCACCGGCGGCGCGCCGATCGGGATCGATCAGGCGATCCGCCTGTCCGCGCGTGTGCTCGAAGTCGCGGGTTCCGACGATGCCGCGCCGCTCCTGTTCCTGGTCGATACCGCGAGCCAGCGGATGAGCCGGCGCGACGAATTGCTCGGCCTCAGCGAATATCTCGCGCATCTGGCCAAAACGCTGCTGCTGGCCGAGGCGCAGGGGCATCGCACGATCGGGCTGCTCTACGGCGGCAGCGCGGCGGGTGCGTTCATCGCGACCGCGCTTGCCTGCGGGACGCTGGTGGCGCTTCCCGGCGCGCATCCCGAAGTGATGGACCTGCCGTCGATGGCGCGGGTCACCAAGCTGCCGATCGAACTGCTCGAGGAAAAGGCCAAGGCGACCCCAGTCTTCGCGCCGGGGCTCGACAATCTCGTCCGCGTCGGCGGGATTGCCGAAGTGTGGGACGTTGGGCGGAGCCTGGGTGACCAGCTCACCGCGCTGCTAGCGCATTCGCGGAGCGGGGACGATCGCGCGACGGTCGGCGCAGCGCGCGGCGGGCGGCCCAAGGCGGCTGCGATCGCCGATGAGATCCTCGCAACCGCGCAACGCTGATGCAGCTCGAGCGGCATCGCATGGTCCAGCTCGACCCGGCGCGCTGGCCGGAGATCCTCGCGTCGCATCCGGCAGCGCGAGGCATCTCCGAAATCAGCGGGTGGGTCGATGCGGGGCGTCCGCTCGTCGCGCGGCGCGCGGCGTGTGGCGATGGGGCAGGGCTGGTCCCGCTGGGCCTGCCGCTGCCGCCGTCGCTCGGCAAGCAGCGCCTGGCGTTCGCTGTCGCGCCTGAGGCGATCGTCTCGGACACGCCGCCGCCCTTGCTTGCCGATGCGCTGCAGAGCGCCCCGGCGTCCTGGCAGCCCACCATCGCCGCAATCCTTACGCTCGCGCCCGAGACGCGCTGCTTCGGCAGTCTCGCGTGGGGCTATCTGACGGGGTTGCCCTATCTGTCGGCTACGTCGGACCTCGATCTCGTGTGGCCGGTGGCGAACGCGGCGGAGGCGGCGCGTCTGGGGGCCCTGGCGCACATCGATGCGGCGGCGCCGATGCGCCTGGATGGCGAGTTCGTCACCCCGACGGGGTTCGCGATTCAGTGGCGCGAATGGGCGTCCGACGCGCCCGAACTGCTGGCGAAGGCCAGCGACGGCAACCGCTTGATCGCGCGCGCGGCGGTGTTCGCGTGAGCGCGCTCGTCCGCGCCGCGCCGGTTGCGACGAGCGCCAAGATCGGGCGCACCGCCGCCGCCTGTCTCAAGCTCGAGATCGCCACCTATCCCAAGCCCGGCCTGGTCAGCCCGGTCGACAGCGGCGCGCACGACGACATGGATGCGGCGCTGATGGATCGCAGTGCCGACGCGCTGGCGCCGTTCCTGACGGCTCTGGCGGAGGCGGGGGCCGCAGGGGCAGGGATGGACCGGCTGCGCGCGATCGGCATTGCGGCGGAAGCCGCGATGATGGCGGCGACCGGCGGGATCAACACGCATCGCGGCGCGATCTTCGGGATGGGCCTGCTCTGCGCCGCCGCGGGGTTCCGCGCGCGCTATGCGGTGCCGCAGACTTTAGGTGCGATCGTCGCGCATCGCTGGGGTGCCGAGATTTTGCGCGGTCCGGTCGCGTTGCACAGTCACGGCAGCACAGTCGCGCGTCGCCATGCGACCGGGGGCGCCCGGGCGGAGGCCGCGGCCGGTTTTCCGTCGCTGTACCGCATCGCGTTGCCTGCGCTGATCGAGGGGCGATGCCTTGCTGCGGGGGAGGAAGCGCGGCGCGTCCACGCGCTGATGGCGCTGATCGTCGGCGTGGCCGATACCAACCTGCTGTATCGCGGCGGAGCCGAGGGGCTCGCCTTCGCGCAGGCAGAGGCGCGCGCGTTCCTTGCTGCGGGAAGCGTGGCGGCGGCGAACTGGCGCCCGCGTGCGATCGCGATCCACGCGGCGTTTACGGCGCGGCGGTTGAGCCCGGGAGGCTGCGCGGACTTGCTGGCGATGGCGCTGTTCGCCGAGGCGCTCGCGGCATGACGCTCGCCTTGCTGTGCTCGGGGCAGGGGCGGCAGGATCGGGGGATGTTCGACCTGTTCGCCGGCCAGCCCGCGGCGGCGCCGATCCTCGCCGAAGCTGGCGCGTTGCTCGGGCAGGAGGTGGGGGCGCTCCTGCGCGACGCATCTGAGGCGGAGCTCTATGCCAATCGCACCAGCCAGATCCTGTGCGTCGCGCGCGCCTTGGTCGCAGCGGCGTGCTTGGCGCCCCCCAGGCCTTACCTCGTCGCAGGTTATAGCGTCGGTGAAATGGCGGCGTGGGGCGTGGCGGGGGTCTGGACACCCGAGCAGACGCTCAGGCTGACCGCGGCCCGCGCCGAGGCGATGGACGCGGCGAGCGGCGCAGAGGACGGGCTCGGTTTCGTCCGCGGGCTTGCGCGCGAGCGCGTCGATGCGCTGGTCGCGCGGTTCGAGTGTGCGGTTGCGATCATCAATCCGGCGCTGCTCTTCGTGATCGGCGGCGCGCGCGCGCAGGTCGCGCGCTGCTGCGCGGCGGCGCTCGACGAGGGGGCGGTGGCGGCCCGTCCGATCGCGGTGAATATCGCCTCGCACACGCCGCGATTGTCGGGCGCGGTACCGCCGTTTCGCGCTGCGCTCGATGCGTCGGCGCCCCGACGGCCGTATCCCGGCGTCACGCTGATCGGCGCGGCCGACGCATCGATCGTCAGCGGTATGCGCGGCGTGCCGGGTCTTGCCGCACAGATCGCCACGACGATCGACTGGGCGGCTACGCTCGAAGCGCTGGTGGAGCGCGGCGTCCGCCAGGTCCTCGAGCTCGGCCCGGGCAGCGCGATCGCCGACATGGCGCGCGGGGCGTACCCCGCTCTGGACGCGCGCAGTGTCGATGAGTTTAGGACTTTGGACGGGGTCGCCGCCTGGATCGGACGGCAGGCGTGTTGAGCGGATGAGTATGCAGCCCTAGCTGCTGTCGGTCCGAAGTGTCACAGCCTGGTGAAGAGAGTGGGGGCCAACGACCGGGCCAGCTGGTCTTCACCGGCGTCAGAAATCCAATTGACCCTGCAACGCAGGGGGCCGCCCACAAAGATCGTCCTTTATAAATTTCGCGTTGCCTCGAACTCTGATGCTATGGTTTGACTACCGCCTGGCTTTGGCAGAATCGTTCTGGTTCCAGGCAATGCCGCCACATCGTGCGCCAGCATCGCCAAGGTATAGGGCGCGACCTTGCCAATCCCCGCAAGCGCGGCCCACATGCTGCGATAATGATCCTGGTACATTGGCCAGGCGGTGGCGGATCCGTCTGAAGTGTAGGTGCTGACGGTGGCCGGGCGTGCGTGTGCGCCGGAGGCGATGGCGACGTGGTGGCGCACGCCGCGCGCGACCCGGTCGATCGCGAGGCTGTTGCGAAGACCGCGATGCGCCGACAGGCGCCACGCGAGCCCGGATGGGGCCGACAGCTCGAGAACAAGGGTCGCGGGCGAATTCAGCAACGTCCGAACTTTGGCGGGCTCCCCCATGATCACCCGGCTCAGCGCTAGCTGCGCGAGCAGCGCCTCGCGGAGATCGTCAATGCCGGCATTCGCTACGGTCGCGCTGAAATCGAGGATCGCCGGCGGCTCGTCATGCGCGAGGTGCGTGGCGAACGACGCAGCCCCGTACGCAAGCGCGATCGCGACACGCCACGCCGGATCGTCGAGCCGCGTCAGCTGCGCGGCGTCAAGGAAGCTGGGCGACGTCACGAACACCGTCTTGGACCCGCGCGCCGCACGATCCAGCGCTGCATCGGCATTCCCGTCTTTGCCCGAGACGAGCACTACATCAGCTTCGCCATCGACCATGCGGTATGCATTCGGAAGCGTTGCGAGGATCGCGCGCTGCGTCTGCGCATCCGGGCCGCTGCCGACGATCGAGACGGTCTTGAGCGTCATGCGGTGGCCTCCAGGCAGGCGACGGCGCGGTCGACCAGGTCGAGCGCGAATTCGAGATCGGCGACGGCATCCTCGAGCGAGGCGAGCGGGGCGGCCTTGCCGGTCAGCACGTCGTGCAGGTTGCGCCACTGCGCCTGGTAGCCATTCTCGTCATAGACGAAGCCGCGCGTGCCCGATCGGTCGGCGATCGTAGCGCTGCCGGAACCCGCCATCACATAGGATGGCGGGAAATCCACCTCGAGCCGATGGTCGGCGCCTTGTACCGCGAAGGTCCAGGCGGGCGGCCAATTGCCCGGCATGAATGCCTGCAGATCTGCCGACCTCGCGCCGTCGGCGAGGAACATCGTATAGCCGAAGCCGGGGACGTGGCGCGCCGACAGGACCTGGCCGACATCGGGGAAGAAGGCGCGCACGAGCGGCACGTGGTGGATCGCGAGGCCGAGGATCGTGTTGCGCAGCCGCACCGGATTGGGGGCGGGGGGCGGCGGGCCGGCGGGCGGCTTGTCCGAGGGCACGTCCTGCGTGGCGTAGTCGGTGAAGATCGCATTGGCGGGCAGAAAGATGCGCGATTTGACCGATTGCACGGTGTCGCCCGTCGCGGTCCACGCGTCGAGCCCGGCGCGGAAGCCGGGATCGTAGAGATGCATCGTCCCGACCATGATCGCGGTGCCGGTTTCGCGCGCGACCGCCAGGATCTGCGCGCCTTCCTCGCGGGAGACGGCGAGCGGCTTTTCGCACAACACCGCCTTCTTGCCAGCGCGGCAGGCAGCGATCACCTGCTCGGCATGGAAGCCGTTCGGGCTGCACACCGCGACGACATGGATCGCCGGATCGTCGATGACGGCCTTGGCGCTGGTGACGCCTTGCGCGCCGCAGCGATCGGCGACCGCCGCCGCGGTGACGGGATCGATGTCCATCACCTTGGCGACGCGCCAGCGATCCCCCATCGTGGCGAGCGCCGGCAGATGGATCGCCTGCGTCACTGGGCCACCGCCGAGGAATCCGATCGTCAGCCTGTCCGTCATGATCTTCTCCGATGTCGGTAGTTCAGGCGAGCGTCGTCCAGCCACTGGGGTTCGCGCTGCTGTCCACGACCCGTTCGATGAAGCGCATGCTGCGTACGCCTTCGTCGATGCCGGGCAGAACGCTGCCGATTCGGGTCATGTCGCCGCCGATCGCCGCGGCGAAATCGCGATAGAGCACGGCGAACGGTACGATCAGCCCGTTGCCGAGGCCGGGCGCGAGCGGCGTGCTGCTGAGCAGGCCCGGAGACATGGGGCGAAGGATCACGGTGCTACCGTCGCCGTTGATCATCGTCAGCACATCGGCGGTGTCGAACGCCCAGTGCAGCGCACCCGCGTCGCCGAACACCTGAATCGACAGGCCGTTGCGTTCGCCGAACGCGATCTGCGACACGACCAGCACGCCAGAGGCGCCGTTGTCGAAATGCAGTAACGCGTTGCAATCGTCGTCGAGCGCGCGGCCCGAAACCAGCCCGCGGGCGTCGCCGAGCAGCTCCGCCACACGCTGGCCGCTGACATATTCGGCGAGGTGAAATGCGTGCACGCCAATGTCCGCGCTCGCGCCACCGACGCCCGACTTGGAACGGTCGGTTCGCCAGGCGGCGCGCGCATTGTTCTGTTCCAGGGGTGCCGAGAGCCAGCCCTGCTGATAGGTGACGACGACTTTGCGGACGGTGCCGATCTCACCGGCGGCGACGCGGGCGCGCGCTTCGCGGACCATCGGATAGCCGGAATAGCTGTAGCTCAGCGCATAGAGCGATGTGCCCTGCCGCAATGCGGCTTGCAGGTCGAGCGCTTCGGCGAGCGTCGCGGTCGCCGGCTTGTCGGACATGATGTGGACGCCGGCCTTGATCGCCGCGAGCGCCGCGGGAAGGTGGAGATGGTTCGGCGTGGCGATCGCGACGAGGTCGATCCCGTCGTCGCGTGCGGCCTCGCCAGCGAACAGCGCGTCGTGATCGGCATAGCAACGGTCGGTCGTAACCCCGTAGCTGGCACCGGCGGCGCGGCTGCGCTCCGGATCGCTGCTGAAGCTGCCGGCGACGAGATCGATACCGGCGCCGAGCGCGGCGCCCATCTGATGAATCTTGCCGATGAACGAGCCAAGCCCACCGCCGATCAGCGCCATGCGCAACGGCCGGCTCATGCGCGGAGATTCTGCATCGAATGCGCCACGCTTGCTCTCCAGTGTTTCTTATGTCCCGGCAATTGCGGGCTAGAAATCTTGTTTATCGCTAAATCATCTCGCGAAATGGCTGTCAAGTTTCGCGATGCCTTATATGGGGATGCAGGCGGCCACGATGACTATCCCCCTGTGGCCCGCGGAGGGAACGAGAGTCCGCATGGCACGAGCATCACGGCGCGCCAACCAGGGCGTCAATATCCAGGCGGTCGCCGAACGCGCCGGCGTATCGGCGATGACGGTCTCAAACGTCGTCAGTGGCCGGCGAAAGGTCCGCGAAACGACGCGCGAGGCAGTGCTCGCGGCGGTGCAGGAGCTCGGCTACACGCCCAACGTCGCTGCCCAGGCGCTGGCGAGCGCGGGCAATATCCGGCTCGGCTTGCTATGCAGCACAACCGAAAGCGCCTTTCTCAGTTCGATTCTCGTCGGGGTGCTGGATGCGACCACCGCACTTGGTGCGCAGGTGCTGTTGCGGCGCGTGCCGGTGGACCGGTCTGACGAGATCCTCGACGAGATCGAGCGGCTCGCCGCCAGCGGTGTCAGTGCGATCCTGATCGCGCCGCCGTATTGCGAGGCGATCAGCCGCAGTGGGTTCGTCAGCACTACGCAGGTACCACTGATGGCGATGTCGCCGGGCGACGCCTTACCCAACATGCCCTCGGTCGGCATCGACGATTTCGCGGCGGCGCGCGACATGACGCGGTTCCTGATTGGCCTGGGGCACCGGCGGGTCGGCTTCATCCGCGCATCGGAAACGCATATCATCAGCCACACCCGGCAGGCCGGCTATCGCGCCGCGCTCGAAGAAGCGGGGTTGAGCTGGAATCGTGATCTGGCGGCCTATGGCGACCTGACCTTCGAATCCGGGCTGGTGGCTGCCGAGCATCTGTTGGGGCTCGCCGAACGGCCGACGGCGATTTTCGCGAGCAATGACGACATGGCGGCGGCGGTCGTGTCGCTCGCGCATCGTCGCGGCATCCGCGTGCCCGAGGATCTGTCGGTCGCGGGCTTCGACGATAGTCCGATCGCGGTGAAGATCTGGCCACCGCTGACGACGATGCGCCAACCCGTCGCGCGGATCGCCGCGCGCGCGGCGACCTTGGTTCTGCAGGGTCTCCGAACTGCGAACGCAGACACGACGCTGCCTCAGGCCGAATATCTGCCGTATGAACTCATCGAGCGGGAGTCGACTGCGCGCCTGCCGTGAGTGGCCGAGCGTATGTGCTCGGCCGCCTCGTCTTGCGCCAGACGGGGCTGATGCGACCTCGCCCGCAAACGAGCTTGCTGGCGGTTTAGCGGTATCCTCTGTCGCTCCGCCGAAGGAATATGAGCTTGCGCGACCTCGGGAGTGGCCGAGTGTTACTCAAAAACCACATTATCGACAATCTGTCGGGCTGCGATTGACATAACGGAGCTGCTAAGATTAACGCTAAACCAAGCCGGACGGGAGTTTCGGTTTTGCTCGACGGGCTGGCAGGCCCGCTCTCTTCCGGAGGATGACTGATGAAGAAGACGATTTCGACCGTGATGGTCAGTGCGCCGGCCCTTCTGCTGGGCCTCGCTTCGCCCGCGTTTGCACAGACCACGCCGCTCGGCGCAGCTGATACGACTGGCCCCAATGTCGCTGCGCCCACGACGGCCGCGGTCGAGGCGCAGGTCGAAACGCAAGGCGACGACATCGTCGTCACCGCTCAGAAGCAGACCACGTCGCTGCGTGAATCGCCGGTCTCGGTCGCGGTCGTCACCTCCGACAGCTTGCGGAAGTCCGGCGTCACCACGCTCGACGACATGGGCAAGACCGTTCCCTCGCTGACCGCGCTGCCGTCGAACTCGACGCTGCGCCCCAGCTTCGCGATCCGCGGCGTCAGCACCGACGTGCTCAGCATCGGTACGCCGAGCGGCGTGGCGGTGATGGTCGACGGCGTCACGATCGCGCCCGAATCGTTTGCCGCCAAGCAGCTTTCCGACGTCCAGAATGTCGAAGTGCTGCGCGGGCCGCAGTCCACGCTCGGCGGCCGTAGCGCCTCGATCGGCGTCATCAACATCGTCACCAGAAAGCCGAACGCCAACCGTCTCGAGGGCAATGTCTCCGCGACCGCGACCACGGACAACGAATATCGCGGATCCGGTTTCATCACCGGCCCGATCACCAAGGGCGTGTCGTTCGCGCTGTCCGGTTTTGCCGGCAAGACGACGTTCCTCACGCGCAACCTGACCACCGGCAAGCACGATACCTCTGCCTCCGAGGGTGTGCGCGGCAAGCTGCTGCTGCAGCCGACCGACAATCTCGACATCACGCTGGCCGCCACCTACGTCCACACAAAGGATGACGGCGCGTTCCAGGCCTATATCGGCGTGGCGCCGACCGCACAGTTCCGCGGGATCATCGCGCAATCGGCGGCGCTGCCCGGCATTACCGCGCAGCGTGGGAACACCGATTATGCGACGATCACCACCCCCGGGCAGGACGTGAAGGACCAGCTGTACAGTATGACGGTCGACTGGCGGGTCGGCGACTTCACGCTCAGCTCGATCACCGCGCACCAGGCCGAGAAGCGCTTTTACCGCCAGGATCTGTACATCGAAGCGGCGGATTTCGTGAAGGTCGTCTCGGGCGGCACCAACACGTTCAACAACATCCAGACCTCGGACCTGGACATTTCGGGCTACAGCCAGGAATTCAAGGTCGCGTCGCCCGATCTGGGGATCGCGCGCTTCATCGCAGGCCTGTATTTCGACCAGCAGAAATCGGGGTTTCAGTTCGACCGCAAGACCTTCGGTTTCAACCCCTTGTTGTTCTCGGCCTATCGCCCGCCGAACAACAAGACCTATGCCGCCTATGCGCGCGTCAATTGGAAGCTGACCGAAGGCACGACGCTGATCACCGGGCTGCGCATCAACCGCGACGTGATTGCCTACACGTATCAAAAGCAGATCGCCCAGCCGAACGGCCCGAACCTGATCGACTTCACGCGCAGCGACAGCAGCAGCAAGAACACGCTGGTCGGCGACGCGACGCTGAAGCAGCAGATCGGTCGGCGCGCGAACATCTATGCGACCTATTCGCGCGGCTACAAGCCCGAGATCTGGAACCTGGACGGCGCCGTCACCCCGACCAACACCTTTAAGCCGGTCGGCCGGGAGAAGGTCAACAGCTTCGAACTCGGCATGAAGGGCGATTTCTTCGATCGTTTCCTGACGCTCAACGTCGCGGCGTTCTACACCAAATACAACAATTTTCAGGTACAGTCGCTCGACTATAGCAACCCGCTGGGCGCCACGACCTTCGACGTGCGCAACGCGGCGGCGGCGACCACGCGCGGTGTCGAAGTCGATGGCACGCTGCGCCCCGCGGCAGGGCTGAACATCACGTTCAGCGGTGCGTACGTCAATTCGCACTTCAACGACTTCAAGGGCGCGGTCTGCTATTCGGGCCAGACGGCAGCGCAGGGCTGCACGACGGTGAACGGCGCGTCGTCGCAGGATCTGTCGGGCGTCGATCTGCCGCGGTCGCCGCACTGGAAATTCAATGCCGCCGTCGACAAGACGCTGGATCTGAGCACCGATTGGGGCCTCGATCTGAACGCGACGTTCAACTATCAGAGCAAGACGAATTTCGATCCTAACCACAGCCCGCGTGCGGTGCAGGCCGGCTATGGCATCCTCAATCTGTCGGCGGGGCTCAACAATCAGAACGGGCGCTATTCGATCACCGCGTTCGTCAACAATGTGACCAACAAGAGCTACGTGTCCAACATCACCGATTATAGCGGCCGCTGGGGCAATCAGGCGGCGATCACCGGCTGGTATAGCCGCGATGCGCATCGCTACGGCGGTATTCGCGTCGGCGCGAAGTTCTGACGACGAGTTGTCCGGGGCTGCCAGCGGTGGTTCCGGACTCTTCCTTCCACGCCGGGTGACGCATCGCATGAGCTTCCTGATCCTGGCCGCAGCCGCCCTCGCCACGCCAGCACCGGCGCCGGCTCGGTGCGCCGCTCCGACGTTTCATAAACCCCGCGTGATCGTGTTGAGCGACATCGGGAACGAGCCCGACGATTCGCAATCGATGGTGCGGTTGCTGAGCTATGCCAACGATCTCGATATCGAAGGGTTGGTGGCGACGACCTCGGTCTGGCAGCGTAACACGGTGCAGCCCGCGTTGATTGCCGAGCGGGTCAAGGCGTACCGCGTAGCGCTGCCCAATCTGAAGCAGCACGCATCCGGCTATCCGGAGGCAGCGAAGCTCGCCGGGCTGATCCGCAGCGGTGTCGCCGCCTATGGCATGGCCGGGGTCGGCGACGGGAAGGATACCGAAGCCTCGCGGCTGATCGTGGCGGCCGTCGACAAAGCCGACGCGCGGCCGTTGCAGATCTCGGTCTGGGGTGGCGCGGCCGATCTCGCCCAGGCGATCTGGTCGGTGCGGGCGACGCGCACGCAGCCCGAGCTCGCTGCGTTTCTGGCAAAGCTGCGCGTCTATTCGATCTCGGACCAGGACGATGCCGGGCCGTGGTTGCGCCGAACCTTCCCGCAACTGTTCTGGATCGCCAGCCTGCATGGCTGGAACCAGTATCAGATGGCGAGCTGGTACGGCATTTCCGGGGATCTGAACCGCGAACCGAAATGGCCGTATGCCGATATGGTCAGCGACGCCTGGCGCGCCGAGCATATCGAGCGCGGACCGCTCGGCGCGGTCTATCCCAAGCGGACGTATATCATGGAGGGCGATACGCCCGCGTTGCTGTATCTCATGCCCAACGGGCTGGGTGACACCGAACATCCAGACTATGGCAGCTGGGGTGGACGCTATGTCGAGGCCCAGCCCGGCGCCGGGTCACGCGCCGATGCGGTCGATTCCGTGACATTCCCCGACGGCCGTTCCTATCGCAGCAACCAGGCCGGCGTCTTTCGCTGGCGCGACGCGTTCCAGCGCGATTTTGCGGCACGGATCGGCTGGACGCTGACCCCGGACTATACGCGCGCCAATCACGCACCCGTGCTCCGCGTAAACGGGCAGGGCGGCCTCGCGCCGGTGCGCGTGGCGGCCAGACCGGGCGAAACCGTGGCGCTCGATGCGGCGGGCTCGTGCGATCCCGACGGCGATACGCTGTCCTACCGCTGGTGGCAGTATCCCGAGCCTTCCGGGTCCCCCTGGATGGCGGCGTCGCCGGTGGCCGATGCAACGCACGCGAAAGCGGCCTTCACCGTTCCCAAGGGTTCGGTCCCGATCACCTATCATCTCATCCTCGAAGCGACCGATTCCGGCACGATGCCGATCACGCGCTATCGCCGGGTGCTCGTCGAGGTAAAGCCATGAAAACGAGTGACGCGCCGTCCTTCAGCGCGGGCTACGCCTGGTATGTCGCGATCGTACTGACGCTGGCGAATTCGTTCGCCTTTGTCGATCGGCAGGTCCTGGCGCTGCTGGTGCAGCCGATCAAGAACGACCTGCATATCTCCGACACGACGATCAGCCTGCTGCACGGCTTCAGCTTCTCCCTGTTCTACGTGCTGATCGGATTGCCGATGGCGCGGCTCGCGGATCGATCGAACCGGCGCAACATCATCGTCGGCTCGATCGTGGTGTGGAGTGTCATGACGATGATCTGCGGCGTGGCGCGCTCGGCCGCCATGCTGTTCGCTGCGCGCGTCGGCGTCGGCGCGGGCGAGGCCGGGCTGACGCCGTCCGCGCAATCGATCCTCGCCGACTATTTCGGCAAGGACAAGCTGCCGATCGCGCTCGGCATCTTCTCGATGGGCATCTATCTCGGCAACGGCATGGCGCTGATTCTGGGCGGCTATGTGATCTACGAACTCACCAAGCTGGTCCTGATCGATCTGCCGATCATCGGCGTGGTGCAGCCGTGGCAGGCGACGTTCTTCATCGTCGGCGCGCCGGGCGTGCTGCTCGGGTCGCTGGCGCTGACGATCCGCGAGCCCAAGCGCCACGGCGTAGCGGGCCAGTCCGCGACGATGCCGCTGGGTGCGATGTGGGCGCATGTCCGTGGCTCGCTCGGCAGCTATGTCGGCATCATCCTCGGCCTGTCGCTGATGATTCTGGTCGGGCAGGGCAGCGCGGCGTGGATCCCCGCCTTCTTCGCGCGCAAGTTCGGGTGGGGGACGAGCGAGATCGGGCTCAATTACGGTCTCGTCATGCTGGTCAGCGGCACTGCGGGCACGCTTGCGGGGGGCTTCGCCGCCAGCGCGCTGCGCCGCCGCGGGCTGGTGCGCGCCAATCTGCTGGCGGCGACGTTCGGATTTGTCATCCTGATCCCCCTGACGATCGCCTTCCCGCTGATGCCGACCGGCCAATCCGCGCTGGTGACGATCGCGTTCATGGTCTTTTTCGCCGGTTTTCCGTTCGGCGGGGGATTTGCGGCGCTGCAGGAGATCACGCCCAATCGGATGCGCGCGCAGATCGCCGCCTGCTACATGCTCGGCGTTAACCTGATCGGCGCGGGGATCGGGCCGACGGCGATCGCGCTCATCACCGATCGCGGCTTCGGCGATCCGCAGGCGCTGTACAAGTCGATCGCGATCGTCGCCGGCGTCGCGTCGCCGCTCGCGCTGCTGTGCATCGCCGTCGCGCTCAAGCGCCATCCCGCCTCGCTCGCCCGCCTCGAAGCGACAGAACACGCAGAGACTTTGCATGCTTGACCCCCACATTCCCGCGCCGCGTTGGCGTGACCTGACCACGGAGGAACAGGCGTGGGTCGACCGGACGCTCGCGTCGCTGAGTGCGGAGGCGCGGATCGGGCAATTGTTCAATTTCGCGGTGAACGACGATCCCGAAGCGATCGAGGCGGTGCGCGGCCTTGGCGCGGGTGCCTTCCATCGCTTTCCGGGCGCCGATCTGGCCCATGCGCGCGACGTCACCCGTGCGCTGCTCGAGCAATCGCCGATCCCGCCGCTGCTCAGCGGCGATATCGAGGGGGGTGAGGTCAGCTTCGGCTTCGCAACGGCGCTGCCCAACCAGCTCGGCATCGCGGCGGCGGACGATCCCGCGCTGACCTACCAACTCGCCCGTATCGCTGCGGAGGAAGCGCGGGCGATCGGCTGCGACTGGTCGTTTGCGCCGGTGGTGGATATCAATGCAGCATTCCGCAGCACGGTGGTCGGCACGCGCTCCTACGGGTCGGACGTACCGCGCATCCTGGCCCATGCGTCGGCGCACATCGCCGCGACGCAGGATGCGGGCCTCGCCGCCTGCGCCAAGCACTGGCCCGGCGAGGGCTTTGACGACCGCGACCAGCATCTGCTCACCACCGTAAACCCGCTCGACATGGACGCCTGGCGCGCCAGCTTCGGGCACATCTATCACGAACTCATCGAGCGCGGCGTGATGACGATCATGGCGGGCCATATCGCGCTGCCGGCCTATGCCGCGGTGCGGGATCGCAGCGCCTATGCGCCGGCTTCGGTCAGCGCCGCGCTCAATATCGATCTGCTCCGCGGCGAGCTCGGCTTTCGCGGATTGCTCGTCAGCGACGCGAGCGTGATGGGCGGGCTGACCAGCTGGATGGACCGCGCCGAAGCCGTTCCGGCGATCATCGAGAATGGCTGCGACATGCTGCTGTTCAGTCGCGATCCCGTGGGCGACGTCGCGCTGATGCGCGACGGATTGCGCACCGGTCGCCTGTCCGAAGCGCGTGTCGAGGAAGCGGTATCGCGCGTGTTGTCGCTGAAGGCGCTGTTGGGTCTGCACCGGAGCGAGATCGACGATCGCTTGCCGGATGTCTCGCTGCGCAGCGCTGGGTCGCGGGCATCGGCCGATGAAGCCGCGGCGAAATCGCTGACGCTCGTCAAAGACGTGCCGGGCCTGCTGCCGCTGTCGCCGGTGCGCCATCGACGGATCGTCATTGCGGCCGAGCGCGAGCAGGCGGTCTTCATCGATGGCGCTCCACCCCGCTCGTTCGCACCGCTTCACGATGCGCTGGTCCGGGCCGGATTCGACGTGCGCGCCTATGACCCCGATCAGCCGCCGACGGGGGAGGATAGCGACCTGCTGCTCTACGTCGTCGGGCGCGAGGCGACGCCGGTGATTGCATCGGCGCAGATCGACTGGGCGTCGCTGCACGGCTCGGCGAAGAAGGCGATGCGGCGGCACCTCGGCATCCCCACGCTGATGGTGGCGTTCGGCCATCCGTATCTGCTGTACGACGCGCCGTGGATCGGCACCTTCGTCAACGCCTATAGCGCGATCGAGCCCGTGCAGCGGGCGCTGGTCGCGGCCTTGACGGGAGAAGCGGGTTTTCCCGGGCGGTCGCCGGTCGATCCGCTTTGTGGGCGACCGGAATTGGCCTTCTGAAGCGACTGGCTGCACGCGAAAGTATCCAAGGGACCCATAGCGCTGTGCCATCGAGCGTAATCGCGCGGGATCGAAGGAAGAGCGCCATGGGACACGCCGTCCGAGCCTCGACCGTTGTGGCGATCGCCGGAATTGGTTTGCTGTCGATGGCGACGGGTGCGTCCGTCGGCGCGCAGCCCGCGCCCGTGCACGAACGCCGTGCCTCGCCCGCAGCGTGTGCGCCGCGCGACGGGCTTACCTTCGTTTGCGGCATTACCCATCCCGAGGATCTGGTCCGCGTGCCTGGCACGCGCTGGGTGATCGCGAGCAGCTTCATCGTCTCGCCGAACGGCGGGCAGCCCGCGCCGCTCTACGCCATCGATGTCACGACGCGGTCGGTTCAGCAGATCGCAGTCGATCTCGCCGCGCCCGCCCATCGCGCGACGGCGGAGTGCCCGGCGCCGCCCACCCAATTTGGCGCGCACGGTCTCGCGATCGGGCCGGGGCGGCAGGGAAAGCCGACGCTTTACGCCGTCAATCATGCTGTGCGCGAATCGGTCGAGATGTTCGAAATCTCGGCGACGCGCGCCAGGGTGGGGCTACGCTGGCTCGGATGTGTGACCTTTGCGTCGAAGCTGTTCCTGAACAGCGTCGCCGCAACCCCCGACGGCGGCTTTGTCGTCACCAATCTGCTCGACCGTACCGATCCCGAACGCTGGCCAAAGATGCGCTCGGGCAGGCCGACCGGGCGCGTGTATCGCTGGGCGCCGGGGCAGGGCATTCGCGCGGTTCCCGAGACTGAATTTGCGGGCGACAACGGCATTCTGGTCGATCCGCGCGGCACGATGTTCGTCGCGGCGTGGGGCGGACATGCCATTATCCGGCTGCGTCGGTGCGGCCAGCATATGTGCACCACGTCGGTGCCGGTTGATTTCCTGCCCGACAATCTACGCTGGGACGCGAACGGCAATATCCTGATCGCCGGCCAGCGACGCGACCTCGCCCACTTTCTCGAGCCCTGCCAGCCCGCGCCCTGCCGCGTGGCGTGGACCGTCGCGCGGCTGGACGTGAAGCGCATGAAAGTCGTCGAACTCGCGAGGGGCGACGGCACTGGTTTTACCGATGCGACGACGGCGCTCGAGGTCGGCGACAGCCTTTGGCTGGGCTCAGCGAGCGACAATCGTATCGCCATCATGGCGAACGATACGGTGCGGTGATTCCGCGGCGCGCCGGTGCGATACCGCGCGCCGCGTGACGGTTACGCGACCAGCAGTTTGCGGAGGTCGGCGTGCGGATCGCTCTCCACGCGACTCTCCAAATTGAAGATCATCGTCTGGCGCCGGGCAAGGTCGTAGCGCGGCCAGGCGGGCGTCGCGGCGGTTTGCGGATTGCCGGTCTTGGCGAATGCGACCCAGGCGGGATGCATCTGCGCCGCCATCCGCGCCGGACCGGGCCCGGTCCCGACGAAATCGGGAACGTTCGCATAGGTGCCGAAGACGAAGGACAGCTCGACCGCATGCCCGGCCTTGAGCCGACCGCCGGCGGCCGGCGCTTCCCAGTCCATCCGGTACATCCACACCGGCGCGCGCTGGCGCAGCTTGCGCTCGGCGAGCTTGATCGAATCGACCCAGAACATCTGGTTGCCGTTGAGGGCGGTCACCAGGTCCCCCGGCGCGTAGCCGGGGTAGGTCGCGCGCAGCGCCGCCGCGATCCTGTTGGGCTGCTTAGCATATTTCTCTTTCACGAACTGTTCGAAACCCGCGTCGGTCTCGCTGGCGAGCGCCGTATTGCCGAGCGCGAACATCGTGCCCTCGTCGCGATTGGTGCCGATGATCAGCGGGACGTCGGCGACCATGTCCTGCGCATCGGGGCTGAACGGCCCGCGCGGAAGCGCGCGCCGGTCGATGCTCGGCACGAAGCCGTCGATCAGGAAGCCGTGCGACGCACGCTTGCTGACCTTCGCCATCGCCGCATCCTGCGCGGCGAAGACCTTCTGCGGGGCCACCGCAGCGAGCGCGGCGACGTCGCCCGGTATGACGGCCAGTTCCTCGGTCAGCGCGCCGCCCAACGCCTGGGCATAGGCGCGCGGGGCGGCATCGAGCGCCGCGCCGCTCTGGATGATCGCCTTGTGGTACAGCCCCTTGGCGACGGGCATGCCGAGCAGCAGCGAGACCTTCGCGCCGCCGCCGCTTTCGCCGAAGATCGTGACATTGTGGGGATCGCCGCCGAATTGCGCGATATTGGTTTTGACCCACTCGAGCGCGGCGACGATGTCGAGCATTCCCGCCAGCCCCGAGGACGCATAGTCGGGGCCCCAGCTGTCGGGCAATTGGGTGAAGCCGAACACGTTGAGGCGATGGTTGAGCGACACCAGCACGACCCCGTCGCGCGCGAAATGGTCGCCCCAATAGGTCGGTCGACCGGCCGCCCCGCTCGCAAATCCGCCGCCGTGCAGCCACACCATCACGGGCCGCTTCGCGGTCAAGGCGCCTGCGGTCCACACGTTGAGGAACAGGCAGTCCTCGCTTTGGGTCTCATCGAACGGCGCGTCGGGCTGGCCCGCGCTCTGGATCGCGGCATTGCCGAACGTGGCGGCATCGACCACCGCGGACCATTTCGCCAACGGCTGTGGCGCGCGGAACCGCAGCGGGCCGAGCGGCGGTGCGGCATAGCGCAAGCCCTTGAACGCCTGCACGCCATCCGCTTCGAACCGGCCACGCACCGGCCCGTTGGACGTCGCGACGACAGTGGTCGCTGAACCGAAATCCTTCGCAAAGGCGGGGAGGGCGGCTACGGCGCCGAACGCGGCGACGGAGCCCATGAGGGTGCGTCGCGTGATCTGATGTGCCTGTGTCATGCCGTCCCTCCAGAATTGCCGAGAGTCTTCGCGGACCCCTTCGTGTTCCCCCCTTACAGGGTCTCAGCGTTTATGGGTCAAGCGCCTCGGCGGCCACCACATTTTCGCTTCCACCGGACGGTCAGTGCTTTCTGTGTGGCAGAGGCGGCGGCCATACCGGCGCCGATCCCCGAAACCCTTCGGTCGCCCTAGGGCCGGTTTGGCAAGAACTTTGGACCTGAACGAATTTCCGGTTTCGGGGAGCGGCGATGTCGGATCAGATGTCGCCTTTTGGGTCGTCTCAGACACAGGCGCGTTCGGCCATCTGGTTTCGTCTTCTGCTGCATCACGATCGCGCGATCCCGATTGCGGCCTCCGGCGCCGATGTCGCCAATGCGATCCTTCACGACATCGAAACTGCGCAGCTTGCTGTCGACCGCGAAATCGAAGAGCGCTCGATTTCGCAGGTGCCGGTGTTGGTCAAGCCAGCAGCGAGTTGCCTAAACTTGCTGCGGATTACGTGCGCGCTTTGTACCCAGGACGCCGCCCTTGTTCCAAGAGCGGAGCTCGTGGACGGTCGCTGCTGAGAGTGGTTCACGAATGATTCGTCCATCGGAGTTTGCCGAACTTACTGCCTCCGCTGCCGTTGCAGAGGCGCGCAGTTTCCGGCGAACAGCCGACACGCTGAATAACCAGGTCACAAATCGGGACACAAACAAGCCAAAACAGGTCACAAGACCTGTCCAAGTGAGTCTAGCCGGATCTAAATCGGGCGAACCCTTCAGCCGACTTTAAGATTTCCGGATCAATGCGTTACGGTCCGAATCTCGAGGATTCGAAGTGGTGCCGGCTGCAGGAATCGAACCCGCGACATCCAGTTTACAAAACTGGCGCTCTACCAACTGAGCTAAGCCGGCACTTGGACGCTAAATGCGTCAGGATATGCCGAAGGTCCAGCCCTCGGTGCGGGCAATTTCGGGCGTCAGCGCATTTGGCTGCCACAAATCGGCGCGCGCGGCATTCGCGCGGAGCCAGGCGGCGGTGAGGATCGCGTCGGTCGCATGGTCGCTATAGCGGGCGAGCGGGAGATGCGCCCGGCTGCCGAGCACAGCGAGCGCCGCGTCGAGCGCGGCGGCGTCGCGCAGCTTGCTCCGTCCCTTGCGCACGCCAGCGGCGCGCGCGGCGATCGTCGTGTAGATCTCGACGACGCAGGCGCCGCTGTGCGGGACAGGGTCGATCGGCCAGACGGGGAGGGCGGGGCCGAGATGATGGAGCAGCCGCATTCCGGCGAAACTCGCTTTGGCGACCTGCGCCGCGCCGATCGCGTCATAGACGGTCGAGGGTTTGGCGAAGCCGGCGGCGGTGTGGTGCGCCTCGCACGCGCGGAAGTGGAGGAAATCGGCCTTGGTGCCGTCGGCCGCGCCGAGATAGAAATGCGTGCCGCGGCGCGCCTCGAGGAACGAGGCGGCACCGAGATCGGCATCGCCGCTCTGCGCATCGACATAGGCCCAGAAGGCGCGCGCCGTCGTCGGCGTGGGCTCGCCGGGAAGATAGGCGCCGCGCGCGATGTGGGGCGGCGCGAAGCTGAAGTCGAAGCCGACCAGCAGCGGCGTATCCGACTGGTCGCGCAGCCACTGCAGGATCTCGGCGCGCGACCACAGCCCGCGCGGCGGCGTGACCAAAATTGGCGCCGCCGTGCCCGTTTCGCACAGCGCCAGCGCGATGCCGGGGTGGCGCGCGCCTTTGGCCCCGGACCAGTCGATCGCGGCGAAGCGGGTGAAATGGGTCGGGATCACGCCTTTTTGCGCGGCTTGTTCGGCTTGCGCGCGGCTGCCTGGTCGCGCGCGCGTGCGACCATCTCGGCGACGCGCGTCGGATCTTCGTTGTCGTAGCGGACGAGCAAAGCGGGCCAACCCTCGTAATGCGGCGTCTGCCAGAAGGTGGCGGGGTCGGTCTCGAGCAGCAGCGCCTTGGTATCGGTGTCGATCGACAGGACGAACGATCCCGCCTCACGGCCCGTCGAGACGAAGGCCCGGCCGTTCGACGCGACGCTGACCGCCGGGCCACCATAATAGGTCGCGGCGATCGTGTCGGGTAACGTCAGTGCAAAGGCGACGAGCGAGTCCCAATCCTTCATTGCCCGTCCTTCAGGCTCGCCCACCACGCCATCCGCTCGGCGATGCGCTTTTCGACGCCGCGGTCGGTCGGCACGTAGAAGGTCTGCGGCTCCATCTCGGCGGGCCAATAGTTCGACCCCGAAAAGCCCTCCGCGGTATCGTGGTCATAGGCATAGCCCTTGCCGTAGCCGATGTCCTTCATCAGCTTGGTCGGCGCGTTGAGGATGTTCTCGGGCGGCATCAGCGATCCGGTCTCGCGCGCCGATTTCCAGGCGGCCTTCTGCGCCTTGTAGGCGGCGTTCGATTTGGGCGCGGTCGCGAGATACAGGCACGCCTGCGCGATCGCGAGCTCGCCCTCGGGGCTGCCGAGGAAATCATAGGCATCCTTGGCGGCGAGGCATTGCGTCAGCGCGTTCGGATCGGCGAGGCCGATATCCTCGACCGCCATCCGGATCATCCGCCGCAGCAGATAGAGCGGCTCCTCGCCCGCGGTGAGCATCCGCGCGAGATAATAGAGCGCCGCCTGCGGGTCAGATCCGCGCACGGCTTTGTGGAGCGCGGAGATGAGGTTGTAATGCCCCTCGCGATCCTTGTCGTACACCGCGACGCGGCGTTGCAGGAAGGCGGAGAGGCCGGCGGGGTCGAGCGGCTCGGGCAGGTTCACCGCGAACAGCGTTTCGGCTTGATTGAGCAGGAAGCGGCCGTCGCCATCGGCGCTGGCGATCATCGCATCGCGCGCTTGCGGGGTGAGCGGGAGCGGCTGCTCCTCGATCTGCTCGGCGCGATCGAGCAATTTGCCGAGGGCAGCGTGGTCGAGCCGGTGGAGGATCAGCACCTGCGCGCGGCTGAGCACCGCGGCGTTGAGCTCGAACGACGGGTTCTCGGTGGTCGCGCCGACCAGCGTGACGGTGCCGTCCTCGACATAGGGCAGGAAGCCGTCCTGCTGCGCGCGATTGAAGCGGTGGATCTCGTCGACGAACAGCAAGGTGCGCTTGCCGATCCGCGCATGGTCGCGCGCCTCGGCGAACGCCTTTTTAAGATCGGCGACCCCTGAGAACACCGCCGAGATCGCCAGAAAGCGCAGGCCCACCGCATCGGCGAGCAGCCGCGCGATCGTCGTCTTGCCGGTGCCGGGCGGGCCCCACAGGATCATCGACGACAGCCGCCCGGCGGCGACCATCCGCCCGATCGCGCCTTCCGGCCCGGTGATGTGCTCCTGTCCGACCACCTCGGCGAGGGTGGTGGGGCGGAGGCGGTCGGCGAGTGGCGCTGTGGCGCTCACCGCCTCGGCGGCGGGTGGATCGAAGGCAGCGAAGAGATCGGGCATGTCTGGAAGATAGGGTGTGCGGAGCGGAAGTCACGCGTCGCCCCGGCGCCGCTGCGGTTTGAGGCGTTGGCAGCGCGGGGGCAGCGCAGGGACATCGAGCGGCCCCGGCCTGCGCCGGGGCGACGAACTTTTTTCCAAGATATATCTTGAACGATCAAAACGAAGATATATCTTAGCGCTATCGAATCACTAGAAAGGAACGATATGTTTGGAATGCACAAACGCGCCGGTCACCGTATGGACGGGCATCATCACATGGGCATGCATCGCGGCTTCGGCGGCGGGCGTGGCCATGGTCGAGGCGAGGGCGAGGGCCGTGGTGGTCCCCGCGGCCGGCGCATGTTCGACGGCGGCGAGCTCCGGCTCGTGCTGCTCAAGCTGATCGCCGACGAGCCGCGTCACGGCTATGACCTGATCCGCTCGATCGAGGAGCTGACCGGCGGCGCCTATGCGCCGAGCCCGGGGGTGGTCTATCCCACGCTCACCCTGCTCGACGAAATGGAGCTGATCGAGGTCGGCCAGGCCGAGGGCGCCAAGAAGCGCTTCGCGATCACCGCCACCGGCACCGCGCATCTCGCGGACAATGCCGAACTGGTCGAGGCGCTGTTCGCCCGGCTCGCCGAGGTCGGCGCCGAGCGGGCGCGGACCGACAGCGCTTCGGTCCGTCGCGCGATGGGCAATCTGCGCGAGGTGCTGATGCACAAGCTGCGCGCCGAGGAGCTCGACAAGGAAACGCTCCACCAGCTCGTCGCACTGATCGACGACGCCGCGCAGAGGATCGAGCGGCTGTGATGGCGTATGTGGCGACAGCGCGCGTGCCGACCGCGTCGGCGAGCAAATACCTCCAGCAGACGTGCAAGCATTGGGAGCATAATCTGGCGGTGACGTTCACCCCCGAACACGGGACGATCGTCTTCCCCAAGGACGCGCGCGGCGCCGATCATCCCGGCGATGCCACCGTCACCTTCGATGCGCATCCCGATACGCTCGAGGTGCGGATCGACGCGACGTCGGAGGCGCAGCTCGAGGGACTGAAGGGCGCGGTCGCGCGCCATGTCGATCGCTTCGCGTTCCGTGAGGCGCCTTTGGCATACGACTGGGGCTGATTGCGCCGATCACCAGCGGGTACTGGATGGAGGGAGGCCTGTATCGCCTCCCTCTTTTCGTCTCCGGACAAGTAGCCGCAAGCGACCCTGCGAGGTCGTAGACTCAAAAGGCGGCTATTCCGCTTACGCCCAATCACCGCCACTCGTTTCTGTGGCAGCGGCCCGTTAGACGCTTAAGCCAAGAGCCACGCCGATGACTGTCATCGATAAGATTGCAAGCATCATCGGAGCCGTCAGCACTCTCGGCTTTGGCCTTCGGTGCCAAGCTGGTGGCTCAAACTCGTCCAGAGAGCGCAGGCGTTTATGGCTGGGCATCCGCCAAGCCGTCACTCGTCGCGCGCATCGCATAGCGGAAAACTGCTATCACCCGATCCCGAAGGAAGAGCGATGACACAGTGGGCGCAGGTTGCCGAAGGCGCGTTTCGATCGCCAGTTTCGGCTACGCGTCCTTCCCGCCTGTCGGCGTGCGATCTTCTCTTTTCAGCTTCAGTAAACGACATTGCTCGGTCCCTTTGACGCAAGGTGCTGACCGAAAAAGTTTAACAACTTCTTCCCACCACGTTTCGCCGTTCAGCCCACGCGTAAGTAGAGAGCATTTTATGGGTCTGCGCCCTAGGCGGCTTGCGCAACGCTGGTCTGAGCCGTCCCAGCGCGGCGTTCCAGCACCTTGAGATAGGTGTCGAGCACGACCTGGTTGATCCGCTCCCACTGATAGGTCGCCGCCTCGGCATGACCTGCCGCGCCCGCACTGCGGCGGAAAGCGTCATCCTCGCAGAAGCGCTGCAAGGCGTCGGCATAGCCTTCGATATCGGTCGGCGGGACGATCAGCCCGGTCACGCCATCGGCAATCAGCCCGACCGCACCCGAGGCACGCGCCGCGACCACTGGCACGCCCGCCGCCATTGCTTCCAAAGTGACGTTGCCGAAGGTCTCGGTCAGGCTCGGATTGAAGAACACGTCCATCGACGCGACCGCGCGGCCGAGATCGTCGCCGGTCAGATAGCCCGCGAACACCGCATTGGGCGCCTGCTGCGCGAACCAGTCGCGCGCGGGCCCTTCGCCGACGACGAAGGTGCGATACTTGACGCCGCGCTGGTCGAGCACGCGCAGCGCCTGCGCGAACACATCGAGGCCCTTTTCCTTGACCAGCCGGCCGAGGAACCCGACCGCGATTTCGTCATCGCCGATGCCGAGGCTGCGCCGCCAGGCGAGATCGCGCCGCGCCGGGTTGAAGCGATCGTGATTGACCCCACGCGACCAGCGCGTGACCGGCGTCGGCACACCCCAGTCCTGGAGGATCTCGCCCATCATCTGGCTCGGCGCGAGCACTTCGTCGACGCGGCTGTAGAAGCGCGCCTGCGCGCGGATCATGATCGGCACGAGGAAACCGAGCCCGTAATAGCTCATATAGGTCTCGAACCGCGTATGGTACGAGGCGACGCACGCGATATTGTGCTTCTCGGCATAGTCGAGCGCCTTGTGGCCGAGCCGATCGGGTGCCGAGAGATGGATGAGGTTGGGCTTGAACGCCGCGAGATCGCGCCGCACGCGATTGCCCATGCCGCGGGTCAATTTGTATTCGCCGCGCAGCGGGATCTTGATCGACGGCGCGCTGACCAGATCGCCGGTCGGCGGGAAGGCCGGGGTGCGGCTGGTGGGTGCGTAAATGCGGACCTTGACCCCGCGGCTGAGCAGATGGCCGACGAGCAGGTTGAGCGTCTGGTTGGCACCATCACGCGTATAATTATAGTTGCCGCTGAACAGCGCCACACGGAGATCGGAAGCTTGCATCGGATGGCGCCATAGCGAAGCGCGGGGCTCGTGACTATCTCCCGTACCGCATCGCGCCGCGCTCAAGGATTTCCCTATGTCCGATCTCTCCGCTTTCCCGATCACCCAGCGCTGGCCCGCTGAGCATCCCGAGCGGCTGCAACTCTATTCGTTGCCGACCCCGAATGGCGTGAAGGTGTCGATCCTGCTCGAAGAGACCGGGCTGCCCTATGAAGCGCATCTGGTCGATTTCGCGAAGGACGATCAGAAAAGTCCCGAGTTCGAATCGCTCAACCCCAATGGCAAAATCCCGGCGATCCTCGATCCGAACGGCCCCGGCGGCCAGCCGCTGGCCTTGTTCGAATCGGGCGCGATCCTGCTCTATCTCGCCGAGAAGACCGGACAGTTCCTGCCGAGCGATCCGGTCGCGCGGCTGCAGGCGATCCAGTGGGTGATGTTCCAGATGGGCGGCGTCGGCCCGATGTTCGGGCAGGTCGGCTTCTTCGTGAAGTTCGCCGGCAAGGACTTCGAGGATAAGCGCCCGCGCGATCGCTATGTTGCCGAGGCCAAGCGGCTGCTCGGGGTGATGGACGCCGCGCTTGCCGGCAAGACCTGGTTCCTGGGCGACGCCTATACGATCGCCGACATATCGATGCTTGGTTGGGTCAACGGGCTGGTCAATTTTTACGGCGCGGGTGAGCTTGTCGGGTTCGACGCGTTCGCCAACGTCAAGGCGTGGCTGGCGCGCGGGCTCGCGCGGCCGGCGGTGCAGCGCGGGCTGCATATTCCCGCGCGGCCATAGCCATCATGCGGCGGCGTGGACCTGTGCGAAGCCCTCGAAATAGCCGCGCAGACTTGGGTCGGTGACCGGCGCGAGCAGTTGCGCGACGGTTTCGGGGAGCGTCGCGTCGCCGCGCACCGCACCGCCGCGCGCATAGCCCATCGACCATTCGCCGAAGCTCGGCGCCGCGATGTCGGTCCGCGACAGGACGACGACGGCGTGATGCCGTGGGTCCTGCTTGATCCGCTCGAACACCGCGTCGATCGCGCCCTCGGCGCCCTCGAGTACTTGCAGGAAGCGTCTGCCGCCGGCGACCAGCAAGCCCGTCACACCGACCGCGGCATTGTTGCGCCGTGATATGCGGAGGATCTCTTCCAGGTCACCGGCCGTGAAGGTGGTTCGGGTGCTGCTGATGTAGATGAGGCGGCGCATAAGGGAACTCCGGGGGACGTCCCTTCTTCCCGCGACAGATGCAAAGAGCGGGTTAATATTGCTGGGTGATTGATCTCGATCATCTAATTGCTGAGCGAACGCGCGATCAAGCGCCGCGGTACCGAAAGTCTGTTCCCCTCTCGTTCCGAATTGGCTATGGGCTGACGCATGGCCAAACCTCAGAAACGCTATGTCTGCCAGGCGTGCGGATCGGTCTCGCACCGCTGGCAGGGGCAGTGCGCCGATTGCGCCGAATGGAACACGCTGGTCGAGGAGGCCGGTGGCGGAACCGTCACGCCGTTCCAGGCCAAGCATAACCTCCAGTCGGGCGGGCGGACGATGACGCTGGTCGGGCTCGACGCCGATATCGCGCTGCCCGAGCGGATGACGTCGGGGATCGCCGAGCTCGACCGCGCGCTCGGCGGCGGGTTCGTCGAGGGCTCGGCGACGCTGATCGGGGGCGATCCCGGCATCGGCAAATCGACGCTATTGCTCCAGGCGGCGGCGAAGATGGCGCTCGCGGGCCTCCGCGTCGCCTATGTCTCGGGCGAGGAGGCGGCCGACCAGGTACGGCTGCGCGCGCGGCGGCTCGGGCTGGGGCACGCGCCGGTGCAGCTCGCCGCGGCGACCTCGACGCGCGACATCCTGACGACGCTGGGGCAGGGGCAGCCGCCCGCTCTGCTCGTGATCGATTCGATCCAGACGATGCACAGCGACCTGATCGAAGGTGCGCCGGGCACGGTCAGCCAGGTGCGCGCGTCGGCGCAGGAATTGATCCGTTTCGCCAAGGAGCGCGGGACGGCGGTGGTGCTGGTCGGCCATGTCACCAAGGACGGGTCGATCGCCGGGCCGCGCGTGCTCGAGCATATGGTCGACACCGTGCTGAGCTTCGAGGGCGAGCGCAGCCACCAATATCGCATTCTCCGCGCGATCAAGAACCGCTTCGGTGGCACCGACGAGATCGGCGTGTTCGCGATGGTGGCGGAAGGCTTGTCCGAGGTCGGCAATCCCTCGGCGCTCTTCCTGACGCAGCGCGACGAGGGCGTGACGGGGACGACGGTGTTCCCCGCGCTCGAGGGAACGCGGCCCGTGCTGATCGAAATCCAGGCGCTGGTCGTGCGCCTCGCAAGCGGCGCGACGCCGCGGCGCGCGGTGGTCGGCTGGGACAGCGGTCGGCTGGCGATGGTGCTCGCGGTGCTCGAGGCGCGCTGTGGCCTCAGTTTCTCGACGAGTGAGGTCTATCTCAACATCGCCGGTGGCTACCGCGTGCAGGATCCCGCGGCCGATCTCGCGGTTGCGGCGGCGTTGATCTCGGCCTTGTCCGAACGGCCGGTGCCCGCCGATGCGGTGGTGTTCGGCGAGCTTGCGCTGTCGGGTGAGGTGCGACCCGTCGCGCATGGTGCGTTGCGCTTGAAGGAGGCGGGCAAGCTCGGTTTCGAGCGCGCGTTGCTGCCCGCTGCGGTGCAGGACGACAAGAGCGGGTTGAAGCTGACCGGCTTCCGCACGCTCGGCAGTTTCGTCGAGCATATGCTCGGGCGCTAACAGACCCTCGACTTCTGCCACCGCTCGCGGATAAGGCGCGAAGATGCATCTTACCGCGCTCGATATCCTCGTCCTGCTCACCGTCGGCGGATCGGCCACGCTTGGGCTGGTGCGTGGGTTCGTTACCGAGGTGCTGTCGCTGTTCGCGTGGGTGGCGATCGTCTTCGCGGTCAAGCTGTTCCATCTGCCGCTGACGCACGCGCTGACCGGCATGGTCGGCACGACGACCGGCGCCGCGGTGCTGGCGTTCGCGATCCTCGGTGGCGTGACCTATTTCGGCGGGCGGATGGTGGCCAATGCGATCGGCGCGCGGACGCGCGATTCGATCCTCGGCCCGGTCGACCGCGCGCTCGGCTTCGGTTTCGGCGCGTTGAAAGGGCTGATCCTCGCGAGCCTCGCCTTCCTGCTCGTCGTGCTGATGACCGACACGATGAGCGGCGGCCCGACGCACCGGCCCGAATGGCTGACCCAGGCCAAGGTCTATCCGTTGCTCAACACGACCAGCGCGAGCATCGCCGATTTCGTCGATCGCCGCCGCCGGGGCGAGCCGGTGTTCGGCCCGAACTATGCCTCCCCCAAGCGCGACGCCGAAACGAACACCGCATCCGATTGAGCGCGGCGGGGTGACGCGCGCGGCGGTCTTGCCTACATAGGCGGCATGACCGCGCCGCTCTACACCACCGAGATCCTCCGCCTCTCGACGACGATCCCGCATCACGCGCGCCTGCCCGATCCGATGGGCACGTCCGAGAAGCGCTCGCCGATCTGCGGCAGCCGGGTGACGGTCGACGTCAATATGGATCGCGACGGCCGCATCGCCGAGCTCGGGATGCTCGTGCGCGCCTGTGCGCTGGGGCAGGCATCAGCGTCGCTGATGGGCGCCGAAGTGATCGGCAAGACCCCCGCCGAGATCGCCGCGGCGCGCGATGCGCTTGCCGCCTGGCTGGCGGGTGACGGCGCGCTTCCGGACTGGCCGGGGTTCGAGCTCTTCACCCCGGCCTTGCCGCACAGCGCGCGGCACGCGTCGATCCGGCTCGCCTTCGAGGCCGCCGCCGAAGCCGCACAGACCGCCGCCGCAAAGGCGCCGGCATGAACGAGTCGCTGCTGCTCGACGGGGTCATCCTCGGCGGCTTCGCGCTCGTCTTCGTCCTGATCTTCCGTCGCTTCGGGCTCGGTGCGACGCTCGGCTATCTCGTCGCGGGCGCGGTGGTCGGGCCGCAGGTGCTGCATCTCGTCGGCAATGCCGAATCGAAGATGGGGATCGCCGAGCTCGGTATCACGCTGCTGCTGTTCATCGTCGGGCTCGAACTTAATCCGACGCGGCTGTGGGCGCTCAAGAAGGAGATTTTCGGGCTCGGCCTGATGCAGGTCGTGCTGTGCGGGCTCGCCGTGACGGGGGTTGTATGGCTTTCGACGCGGCTCGGCGGATCGGCGGCGCATTTCACCTGGGCCGCCGCGCTCGTGCTCGGCCTGCCGCTGGCGTTGTCATCGACCGCGCAGGTGCTGCCGATGCTGCAGTCCGCCGGGCGGCTGCGCACGCCGTTCGGCGAGCGCGCCTTTTCGATCCTGCTGTTCCAGGATCTGTCGATCGTCCCACTGATCACGCTCGTGACCGTCTTGTCGCGCAATCCAGCCGACGCCGGCGGACCGCCGGGATGGCTGCTCTTTCTCTACACCGTCGGTGCGGTGGCAGGGCTGGTCGCCGCCGGGCGTTTCCTGTTGCGGCCGCTGTTCCGCATCATCGGCAATCTCGGCGAGCGCGAGATGTTCGTGTTCGCCGCGCTCTTCACCGTGATCGGTGCGGCGGCGATCATGGAATCGCTCGGCCTGTCGACCGCGCTCGGCGCGTTCGTCGCGGGCGTGATGCTCGCCGACAGCCCGTATCGGCATGAGCTCGAGGCCGATGTCGAGCCGTTCCGCTCGATCCTGCTCGGGCTGTTCTTCCTCGCGGTCGGGATGATGCTCGATCTCCACGCGATCGCCGAGCGGCCGTTCTTCGTGATCGGCATGGCGCTCGCGCTGATCGCGACCAAGGCGCTGATCATCTTCGGCATCGGCATGCTGTTCAAGATGAAGTGGCGCGCCGCGCTCGCGCTCGGCCTGTTGCTGAGCCAGGGCGGTGAGTTCGGCTTCGTCTTGTTTGCGCAGGCGCAGCACGCCTTCCTGATCGCACCCGAGGCGGCAAGCCTGTTCGGCGCGATCGTCACGCTGTCGATGGCGACGACGCCGTTCCTGATGATGATCACGCAGCGCATCCGCGAGGAGCCGATCATCGCCGGCGAGCGCGACGGGCCGACCGCCGACGGTGCGAACGCGCTGATCGTCGGCTATGGGCGCTTTGGCCAGACGGTCGCGCAGATGCTGATCGCGCAGGGCGTGCCGGTGACGCTGATCGATACCGATATCGAGATGATCGACATCGCCTCCGAGTTCGGCGCGAAGGTCTATTATGGCGACGGGACGCGGATGGACCTGCTGCGCCAGGCGGGGGCAGGCGAGGCTGAGCTCATCATGTTCTGCATGGACGGCGACCAGATTTCTGCCGATCTCGTCAAAGGCGTGAAGGAAGCGTTCCCGCAAGCCTCGATCTACGTCCGCGCCTATGATCGCCGCGCGGTGATCAAGCTCAAGGGCGCACCGCTTGATGGCGTGGTGCGCGAAGTGCTCGAATCGGCGGTGAAGATGGGACGGATGGCGCTGAAGAGCATCGGCGTCGACCAGGCCGAGATCGATCGCACCGAGGAAACCTATCGCCGCAAGGACAAGGAGCGGCTGCGCGCGCAGGTCGCCGCGGGCGACATCCGCGTCGCGCGCGATACGATCATCACGCAGGACGAGCGCGAATCGGCGCTGCCCGAGGATGAAGCATCGGTGGAGGAACCGCGATGAACTGGATCGCGATCATCGCGGGGCTGTCGGGTGCGCTGGCGATCGGTGCCGGGGCGTTCGGGGCGCATGGTGCTGGCAAGGAAGCGGCCGAGTGGCTCAAGACCGGCGCGCATTACCAGCTGATCCACGCGGTCGCGGCGCTGGTCGCGCTGCGGATGGAAGCGCGCGGGCCGGCGTGGCTGTTTCTCGTCGGCGGGGCGGTGTTCGCGGTGTCGCTCTATCTGATGGCGCTCGGCGCGCCGCGCTGGTTCGGTGCGATCACGCCGATCGGCGGCGCGGCGCTGATCGCCGGCTGGCTGTGGCTGGCATGGGCGGCGCGGGGCTGAGCAGCGCGCGGGTCGGTTGACCCGATCGACCTTCCCGACGTGCGATCGGTCTGTGGTGGCTGAAGCGGAGATGGATGTGCTGCGGGACGGCATTGATGATGCCATCTGCCTTCGCTGGGAAGCGATCGCGCCTCGGGCGTGCTTTCGATGAGGATGGGGATCAGGGACGCGTGCGACGGCGCGCTGCACGATCGGTCCGCGCGTCGCGCAGCGTAGCGTTGGGGGCAAGGCCACCCCCCGGCACCTTCGGCACGGCGACGCGCTGCGACAAATAGATGCCGGTGTGACCCGAGCAGAGGTACGCGACGAAGCAGGCGACCGCGATCGGGACGGCATAGGCCGCGCCGAACAGCTCGATCCCCATGAAGGTGCAGGCGAGCGGGGTGTTGGCCGCGCCCGCAAACAGCGCCACGAAACCGATCGCGGCGAACACGCCGGTCGGCACGCCGAACATCGGGGCCAGCGCGTTGCCGAGCGCTGCGCCGATGAAGAACAGTGGCGTGACCTCGCCGCCCTTGAAGCCCGAGCTCAGCGTGACGACGGTGAAGAGCAGCTTGAGCGCCCAGCTCCACGGATGCGTGTCGGGGCCGAAAAAGCTGAAGATGGTGAGGCCGCCGGGCGTCGCCGCCAGCGTGCCGAGGCCAAGGTAATCGCGCGTGCCGACCAGATAGACGAGCGCAATGACCGCAACGCCGCCGATAACGGGACGCAACGGACCATAGGGCACGATCCGCTTGAGCCATCCGCCGAGCGCATGATTGGCTTCGGCAAAGGCAAGGCCGACCAGTCCGAACGCCACGCCCGCGATCCCCGCCTTGGCGACGAGCAGCGCATCGACTGGCACCACCGCATCGATGCGATACACGCCGTGGTGGATGCCCCAGGCAAGGCAGGTCCAGTCCCCGACCAGTGCGGCGACTAAGCACGGCACCAGCGCGCGATATTCGACGCGCCCGATCGCCAGCACCTCGAGCGCGAACACCGCGCCAGCGATGGGCGTGCCGAACACGGCACCGAACCCGGCAGCAATCCCGGTCATCAGCAGGACTTGCGTATTCTCGGCATCGAGCTTCAGCGCGCGGCCGAAGCCGCTGGCAATGCTCCCGCCGAGCTGGACGGCGGTGCCTTCGCGCCCGGCCGATCCGCCGAACAGATGCGTCACCACCGTGCCGAAAAAGATCAGCGGCGCCATGCGCAGCGGCACGCCGCCCCCCGGTTCGTGGATCTGTTCGACGATCAGGTTATTGCCGCCCTCCACCGAGCGGCCGCTCAAGTGATAGAGCAGCCCGACCGCAAAGCCTCCGACGGGCAGCAGGTACAGCAGCCACGGAGCGGCGAACCGCACCCGTGTCACGGCGTCGAGGCTCCACAGGAAGGCGGCGCACAGCGTGCCGACCGTGGCTGCCATCGGCACCAGGATAAGCGCCCAGCGCAGCACCGATACGGCATGGCCGTGCCGATTGCGGACGAACGCCGCCACATTCAGGTCGTCGAAGAGATTGCGAAATGTCGCGCGCACGTTTCCTCCTTGCTGCCTTACGGCGCCTGGTAGGAATCATCGGCCCTTGCGAGGGCGGTTCGGCCGAATGGCCCGGCGGAAATCCATCGCCGTTGGTGCGCATATGTCGTCCGAGCGTACGCTCGTCAACGGCCGGTTGTGGTTAAACGTCCCGTTCGAGCATCCTTTTCGGGAAAGTCGGAAATGGCCTGCGGCGTCGCCTATCGCGACCTGCCGTGTCGAAGGCGGACACGACGGAAACGCGCACCTGGTGCCGCCCCCCGCATCTCCAGCACGTCACCCCGATCGTCCCGCGCGCTCACCCGCTCTTGCTGGCGCGGCGGCAGCGGTCCGAGCAATAGACGACGTTGTCCCAGTCGCGCGCCCATTTCTTGCGCCACGCGAAGGGGCGCTGGCAGACCGGGCAGATCTTCTCGGGCAGGTTCGCCTTGGCGATGCCTTGGGGCATTGGGGACGCCTCCTTTTTACGTCTTAGGCGTCGAGGAACGCCCGCACGTCGGCCAGATCCACCGATGTGTCGAGGAAGGTCGCGCCGATCCCGCGTGCGAGCAGGAAGGGGAGGGTGCCCGCGTCCATCTTCTTGTCGTGGAGCATGTGCGCCACCAGCGTCTCGCCGTCCGCCGCGATCCCCGCCGTTGCCACGTCGTCGGGCAGGCCGATCGCGCGCAGATGTGCCGCGACCCGCTCGGCGTCGATCGCCGGCGCGAGGCCGTGCGCGGCCGAATAGCCGAACGCCAGTGCCATCCCGGCGGCGACGCCTTCGCCGTGGAGCAGCCGATCGGAGAAGCCGGCCTCGGCCTCGAGCGCATGGCCGAAGGTGTGGCCGAGATTGAGCAGCGCACGCTTGCCGGTCGTCTCGCGCTCGTCCTCGGCGACGATCCGCGCCTTGGCGGCGACCGAATGCGCGATGGCATAGGCGCGCGCGGCGGAGTCGCCAGCGAGCAGTGCCGGGGCATTGGCCTCGCACCAGTCGAAGAAAGCGGGATCGTCGATCAGACCGTATTTGACGACCTCGGCATAGCCGGCGCGGACGTGGCGCAGCGGCAGCGTGTCGAGCACGTCCGGGTCGATCAGCACCAAAGCGGGCTGGTGGAACGCGCCGACGAGGTTCTTGCCGGCGCGCGAATTGATCGCGGTCTTGCCACCGACCGACGAATCGACCTGCGCGAGCAGCGTGGTCGGGATCTGGACGAAGCCGCAGCCGCGCTTGAGGATGCTGCACGCGAAGCCGACGAGATCGCCGATCACGCCGCCACCCAGCGCCACGACATGATCGCCGCGCTCGATGCCGAGGTCGATCAGCCGGTCGGTGAGCTGTTCGAGCATCGCCCAGCTCTTGGTGCCCTCGCCCGGCGGCAGCACGATCGCCTCGCTTTCGACGCCGGCCGCGGTGAGCGATGCCTGTAGCGTCGCCAGATGCTGCAGCACGTTCTCGTCGGTGACGATCGCCATCCGCCGCCCGCGCGACAGCGGTTTCAGCCACTCGGCGGCGCGCGCCAGCACGCCGGCTTCGATCACTACGTCATAGCTGCGCGAACCGAGCGCCACGGGAATGGTCGTCATATCTTGCCGAGCGCTTTCAGGATGGTGTTGACCGTCGCGTCATGCGGCGCGCGGTGGCTGGAGACGCGGAGATGCGCGGTCGCGTAGAACGGGTTGCGGACGCGCGCCAGTTCTTCGAGCACCGCGAGCGGGTCGCGGTTGCGCAGCAGCGGGCGCGTGTCGCGGCGCGAAACGCGCTCGACCAGCACCGCCGGCTTGGCATCGAGCCAAATCGCAAAGCCGTTCGACAGGATCGCGGCGCGGGTTTCGGGATCGACGAAGGCACCGCCGCCGGTGGCGATCACGCGGCGCTCGCCATCCATCAGCCGCGCGATGACGCGGCGTTCGCCGTCGCGGAAATGCGCTTCGCCGAATCGCTCGAAGATTTCCGCCACCGCCATCCCGGCGGCGATCTCGATCTCGGTGTCGGCATCGACGAAGGGCAGGCCGAGGCGGGTCGCAAGCCTGCGTCCGACGGTCGATTTGCCAGCCCCCATCAATCCGACCAGCACGATCGGCTGGCCGTTCCAGCGGGGCGGTTCGGGCGGGGTGGGGGCGGGGCTTTGCAACATCGAAGCGAGCGCTATACAGCGCACCTGCGTCTCGGGCAAAAGCTTGGTCGTTGCCCATTTTCAGTTTGTTGCAGGTTGTGAGCCCATGCCCCGTTCGATCGTCGCTCTCATCGTCGTCCTCGTGGTGGTGGTCGCTTTGCTGTTCGGCCTGTCGCGCCTGTCGCACGAAAAGCCGCTGAAGCATGTCGAGAAGGCCGTCCCGCTTGCGAATCTCCAGAAGTAAGGTCGCGCTGGCTGCGCTTGCCGCAGCATTGGCGATCCCGGCTTTAGGCCAGGACAAGCCCGAATCGATTCTTCCGCCCGGCTTCGGTGATCCGACGCCGGCGCCGAGCGCACCGCGTCCGCGCGCCGTCCAGCCGATTCGGCCCGAGGCGGCCGCCACGCCGGTGGCGCGTCCGGTCGGGCCGGTCATCGCGCCGACGTTGCCTGACGCGCCCGATGCCGAGCCGACGCCGCTCGAAACGCCGACCCCGACCGCAACCCCGCCTGCCGCGACCGATTTCGCCGCATTCGTTCGCGCCGACATGCCGGCGTATGCCCGCCGCTCGCTGGCGCAGGTCGGCGTCGTCGGCCCCGCACAGGGCGCTATGGCGGCCGATGCGTTCGGTCGCGCCGATGGTCGCTATCTCGAGACGCTGATGCGACGGTTGAACCCGCCGGTCGCGTCGCGCTGGGTCTCGATCGCGCTGCGCCGCGCCCTGCTCGCGCGCGTCGATACCCCGCGCGGCGTCAACGGCGCCGATTTCGCCGCCGAACGCGCGTGGTTGCTGGTGCGGATGGGCGAATCGGTTGCTGCCCGCGCGATGGTCCAGGCGGTCGATACCGAAGATTATACGCCCAAGATGTTCGTCGCGGCGATGCAGGCCGCGCTTGCGGCGGGCGATCCCGCAGCTCTGTGCCCAGCGGTCGAGGCGGGCGCGACTCTCGGTGCAGAGCGTGGCTGGATCCTCGCGCGGGCCATCTGCGCGGGGCTGTCGGGGATGCCCGCCAAGGTGCAGCCGTTGCTGACCCAGGCGCGGCGCTCGCGGCTGGCCGGTGGCGTCGATCTGCTGCTCGCGCAGAAGGTCGCTGGGGCGGGGCAGAGCGGCCGCCAGGCGGTGACGATCGAGTGGGACGATGTCTCGCAACTGACGTCGTGGCGCTACGGTCTCGCGATGGCGTCGGGGGTCGAGATCCCCGCGACGTTGCTCGCGACGGGCACGCCTGCGGTCGATGGCTGGCGTGCGCTGGCGCCGACGCTCGCGCCGGGCGTCCGCGCGGCGGCGGCCGAACTCGCCACGGCGCGCGGCATCCTGTCGAGCGCGGCGCTGATCGACCTGTACAGCGCGATCGACGCGGGCGACGACCAGTCGATCGCCGAGGCCGGCATCGCCCGCGACCTGCGCGCCGGTTACGACGCGAGCGATGTCGCGGCGCGCGCCGATGCGCTCAAGCGGCTGTGGGACGAACCCAAGACCTATGAAGGCCGCTACGCTCGGCTCGTGCTGACCGCGGGTGCGGCGGCACGGTTGCCGCAGACGCTCGAAAAGCCCGATACCGACCGGATCGTCGCGTCGATCCTGAGCGCCGGGCTCGACCCGCGCGCGATGCGCTGGCGCGAGAAGGCCGAGCGCGGCAGCAACGCCTGGGCGCTGCTGACGTTGGTCGACCCGTCCGAGCCGGTGACGAGCTATGACGAGGTCAGCGCCTATGCCGGCGCGAACGATTCGGACGGGCTCAAGCGGCGGATGTTCTTTGCCGGGCTCGCGGGGCTCGGCCGGATGTCGGCGAGCGAAGTCGAGCGCGGCGCGCGGACGCTCGGCGTGCGCGTCGGGCGGGAGGACAGCTGGACGCGTGCGCTCAACACGGCGGCGGTCGATCGCGAGCCCGGGACGGTCGCCTTATTGTCGGCGGTCGGGATGCAGACGCGGCTGTGGCGGGGCGTTTCGCCCGAAGCGCTGTATCACATCGTGCGGGCGCTGCGCGCGGTCGGTTTGCCGGGCGAGGCCAAGATGGTCGCCGTCGAGGCGATGAGCCGGCTTTGACCGAAGTGTCCGCAGCGGGCGGGGATCGCGCGCTGATCGGGCGGTTTCTCGAGATGATGGCCGCCGAATCGGGCGCGGCGAAGAATACCGTGCTCGCCTATCGCAGCGATCTCGAGCTCGCCTCGCGTTTTCTCGAGGGGCGGTTGTGCGATGCCGGCGCCGACGATCTCGCGCGGCTCGGTGCGGAATGGCTCGCGCTGTCGAAGGCGAGCGTGGCGCGCAAGTCGGCGGCGTTGCGGCGCTTTTTCGCCTTCCTGGCGGAGGAGGGGTTTCGCAGCGACGATCCCGGGGCCGCGCTGCCGCGTCCCGGCGCATCGCGCGGCCTGCCCAAGGTGCTCGACCATGCCGATATCGACCGGCTGTTCGAAGCGATCGCCGCGCGAATCGCGCGCGACCCGCCCGATCCCAACGACCTGCGGCTCGCGGCCTTGGTCGAGCTGCTCTATGGGTCGGGGCTGCGTGCGACCGAGCTGATGTCGCTGCCGCGGCGCGCGGTGGCGCCCGACCGGCCGTACCTCATCCTGCGCGGCAAGGGCGGCAAGGAGCGGCTCGTCCCCCTGTCCGATCGCGCGCGCGCGGCGGTGGCGGTGTGGCGGCAGCATGTTGCCGAGGAGAGCCCGTGGCTCTTCCCCTCGGGCAAGAGCCATCTCAGCCGGATCCGGCTCTATCAACTGCTCAAGGGCCTGGCGGCGGAGGCGGGGATTCCGCCCGATCGGGTCAGCCCGCACGTGCTGCGGCACGCCTTTGCGACGCATCTGCTCGCGGGCGGGGCCGATCTGCGCGCGCTGCAATCGATGCTCGGCCACGCCGACATCGCCACCACCGAAATCTATACGCATGTCGATGCGAGCCGGCTGGTCGAGCTCGTCAATGCCCGGCATCCGCTGGGCGAGGCGCAAGATCGTTTGGCGGCGCGCGTTGACGCCAAGCGACGCGGGGCTTAACCGCCGCTGGCTATGGCAAGTTTCCTCGATTTCGAAAAACCGATCGCCGAGCTCCAGGGGCGGATCGACGAGCTGCGCGAGACCGCGTCCGAAGGCACCGTCGATATCGCCGCGGAAGTCGGCAAGCTCCAGGCAAAGTCCGACAAGCTGCTGCGCGACACCTATGCCAGGCTGACCCCGTGGCAGAAGGCGCAAGTCGCGCGTCACGGCGACCGGCCGCATTTCAAGAACTATGTCGCCGGGCTGTTCGAGGATTTCATGCCGCTCGCGGGCGACCGTGCGTTCGGCGACGACCAGGCGATCCTCGGCGGCTTCGCGACGTTCAGAGGGCGCCGCATCCTCGTGATCGGTCACGAGCGCGGCGACGATACCGCCAGCCGACTCAAGCACAATTTCGGGATGGGCAAGCCCGAAGGCTATCGCAAGGCGATTCGCCTGATGCAGCTCGCCGATCGCTTCGGCCTGCCCGTCGTGACCCTGGTCGACACCAACGGCGCCTTTCCCGGCATCCAGGCCGAGGAGCGCGGCCAGGCCGAGGCGATCGCGCGCTCGACCGAGGCGTGCCTTGCGCTCGGCGTGCCGATGGTCGCGGCGGTGGTCGGCGAGGGCGGATCCGGGGGCGCGATCGCGCTTGCGGCCGGCAATATCGTGATGATGTTCGAACACGCCATCTATGCGGTGATCACGCCCGAGGGCTGCGCGTCGATCCTGTGGCGCACCGCCGACAAGGCGCCCGAGGCGGCCGAGGCGATGAAGATCACCGCGCAGGATCTCAAGGGTCTCGGCGTGATCGACACGATCGTGCCCGAGCCGCTCGGCGGCGCGCAGCGCGATCCGGCCACGGCGATCGCCGCGCTGGGCGATGCGATCGAGGCGGCATTGGTCAAGCTCGACGGCAAGACCGCGGCAGAATTGCGCCGCAGCCGGCGCGAGAAGTTTCTGGCGATGGGGCGGCTCTAGGCGGCGCGTCCGCCCCCCGGCGTCAATTGGATTTCATATGCCCGACACGGTGGTGAAGGTCACGGCAAGCGGATTGCCCAGGCCTTACATCGCGGCGACCGCGGCAACCGCGATCAGTGCGGCGATGAGACCATATTCGATCGCAGTCGCGCCTTTTGTATTATGCCATAGCCTGCCCAGCAGTCGCATCGCACGTCTCCCTGACAATCCTTATAGATTGGACGGAGTACGAGGCGGATGCGGGGCCAGAAAAATCGCGCATAGCCCGGCAACGCATCGTCGCTGGAGCCAAACGAAAACGGGCGGCAAGACCATCGTCTTGCCGCCCGCCTTTCGTCGATACGCGCTAAAGCTTACGTAGCAGCCTTACCGAGCGTGCCCGACACGTTGGTGAACGTGGTCTTGAGCGAGTTGCCGAGGCCCTGCATCGCGGCGATCGCGGCGACGGCGATCAGCGCTGCGATCAGGCCGTATTCGATGGCGGTCGCGCCCTTCGAGTTCTTGATGAAATTGCGGATGGTCTTCATGATTCCGGTCTCCGTGGATGATGCTTCAGTACCCGGTCGGACCGGGACCCCGGACCAACGCTCACCTTGTAGAAGACCAGAGTTGATAAAAGTTTAAGGCTGGCGCGGGTGAAAGCGGGTCACTTCGCCGCGGTTGCGGTGGTGACCTTGGTATTGACGTTGCCCCACATGCCGATGGTGGTATTGGCAAGCCCCGTGAGCGACACGACCATCGCAATGACGATGAGCGCGATGATCAGCCCATATTCGACGGCGGTGGCACCGCGGTTGTCGCCAAGCACAGATTTCAGCAGTCGGACGATCATGGCGATATCCCCCGAGCCTGATACAGATTCTGCAATACCTGAGGATCGTTAACGAATGGCTAAGTGTGTCGAAGATGCCCCCGTAAAGCCGCTGATGCCGGTCGTCGCGGCCGCTATGATCGATCGCGACGGGCGTGTGCTGGTGCAATTGCGCGCTCCTGGGAAGGCGATGGCGGGACTGTGGGAGTTTCCCGGCGGAAAGATCGAGCCGGGCGAGACGCCCGAGGCGGCGCTGGTGCGCGAACTGGCCGAGGAACTGGGCATATTGGTTGCCGAAAATTCGCTGTCGCCGCTGACCTTCGCCAGCGCCGGCTTGCCCGGCCGCCATCTGCTGCTGTTGCTCTATGTCTGTCGCGAATGGGGTGGGGTGCCGCAGGCGCTCGACGCGACCGCGCTCGCCTGGCACGCGCCGACGGAATTGCGCAGCCTGGCGATGCCACCGGCGGATCTGCCGTTCATCACCGCGCTCGAGCAGATCGTGCTCGAGCGCTGAAAGCGCCGCGTCTTTCAAGAAGGGTTGGAGGCCCGACCGGGAATCGAACCCGGGTGCGAGGATTTGCAGTCCTCTACGTCACCACTCCGCCATCGGGCCACGAGACGCGTGTCAGCGCTTCGGGGAGGCGCGCTGATGCAAGGGTGGGGGCGCGCTGTCAACCGCGCGCATGCAAAAATGCCGATACGCGTCGCTTGGCGTAGGCTTTCCATCACGATAGAAGCAAGCGCAGCAAACAAGTGTATTGCACAGCTACAACAGCTGTGCAAAGCTGGTGTCCGACAAGGGTGTGGCTCGATGACAGTGATGACGCATGAATCCGAAATGGTGGCGATGCGCCACGCAATGGTCGCCAGCCAGCTGCGCACCAATGCGGTGAGCGACGCGCGCGTGGTGGCGGCGATGGACAGCGTTCCGCGCGAGGCCTTCGTGCCCGCCGACGCGCAGGCGATCGCCTATCGCGATACCGCCGTGCCGCTCGGCCATGGCCGCGCGCAGAACGTGCCGATCGCGACCGGGCGCCTGCTGACCCAGGCCGAACTGCGCGCGACCGACCGCGTGCTGCTCGTCGGCGCGGCAGGCGGGTACACCGCGGCGGTGCTGTCGCATCTCGTCGCCTCGGTCGTCGCGCTAGAATCCGAACCGGCGCTCGCCGCCGCGGCGCGCACCGCGCTGGCCGACATCCCCACGGTCACCGTGGTCGAGGGGCCGCTCGAGGCCGGTCACGACGCGGGCGCACCCTATGACGTCCTCGTCATCGACGGTGCTGTCGAGGCGGTGTCGGACGCGCTGATCGCACAGCTTGCGGTTGGCGGGCGGGTCGTCACCGGGATCGCCGATCGCGGCGTCACGCGGCTGACCTCGGGCCGCAAGACCGCGGGCGGATTCGCCTTGCTCGACTTTGCCGACATCGATTGCGTTCCGCTGCCGGGTTTCGCGCGGCCGCGCAGCTTCACGTTCTGACCAGAAAGAAACGCCGATCCATGCGCGCATACGTTTTCGTCACCGGTACAGCGTTGCTCGCTTTGGTGGCCGCGCCGCTATCGGCGGAGACGCTGCGCGAGGCGCTGGTCAAGGCGTACAATACCAACCCGACGCTGGCGGCGCAGCGTGCCAGCCTGCGCGGGATCGACGAGAACGTGCCGATCACCCGCTCGCAGGGGCTGCCGAGCGTCCAGCTGCAAAGCAGCTATACCGAAAACGCGGTGAAGGCGGCGAACAGCTTCGTCTCGCCCGACCGCCAGGCGGTGGCGAGCGTGTCGCTCGCCGTGCCGATCTATAGTGGCGGCGCGGTCCGCAACGGCGTTCGTGCGGCGCAGACGCGCGTCGAGAGTGGGCAGCTCAGCCTGCGCGGCACCGAGGCGAGCCTGTTCACCACCGTGGTCGGCGCCTATATGGACGTGATCCGCGACGAGGCGATCGTCGGGCTCAACACGCAGAACGTCCGCGTGCTCGAGGTCAACCTCCAGGCCAGCCGCGATCGCTTCCAGGTCGGCGACCTGACGCGCACCGACGTCGCGCAATCCGAGGCGCGGCTAGCGGTCGCGCGCAGCCAGCTGCAATCGTCGCAGGCGCAGCTGATCACCAGCCGCGAAAGCTATATCCGCTATGTCGGCACCGAGCCCGGCCGGCTCGATACGCCGCCCGAACTGCCCAATCTGCCCGCCGAACCCGATGCCGCGGTCGACGTCGCGCTCAAGAACAACCCCACCTTGCTCGCTGCGGCCAAAGCGCGCGATGCGGCGGGGTACGATATCGGCGTGGCGCGTGCGAACCGCTTGCCGCAGCTCGCCGTCAATCTCGGCGGCAACTATTACAATTATCTCGGGTCGCTGGGCTCGGGTACCGGGGTTGCGGTCGGGCAAAGCGGCAAGTCGGCAACGGTCGGACTGGGGCTGACGCTGCCGCTGTATCAGGGCGGGCGTCCCGCCGCGCAGATCCGCCGCGCACAGGATGCGCGCGCGCAAGCGATCGAGCAGGTGACCGAGACCGAACGCGCCGTCATCGCGCAGGCGCGCTCGGCCTATGCGGTGTGGAAATCCTCGCTCGAGACGATCGCGTCGAGCGAAGTCGCGGTCAACGCCAACAAGCTCTCGCTCGAGGGTGTCCGCGCCGAGAACAGCGTCGGCAACCGCACGATTCTCGACATCCTCAATGCCGAGCAGGAATTGCTCAACTCGCAGGTCACGCTCGTGAGTGCGCAGCGCGACGCCTATGTCGCGGGCTTCGCTTTGCTGGCTGCGATGGGCGAGGCGGAAGCGCGCAATCTCGGGCTCGACGGTGGCGCGCTCTATGATCCGGTCGCGCATTATACCAGCGTCCGGCACCGGATCTGGGACTGGTCGTCGGATCCCGACCCCGCGATCACCGGCACCCGGACCAACGCCACGCGCCCGCAAAATGCGAAGATGACGCAGCCACTCGATCCAATTCTCGATGCACCAGTTGACAGAAGTGCGCCGATCACTGCAGGTAATGCGACGAAGAACCGTTAACCATCGGATCGACGCATAATTTAGGAAGCGGCAATGGGTGATCTGAGCGCGGAGCCATCGATGGAAGACATCCTTTCGTCGATTAAGCGCATCATCGCCGAGGAAAATGACGCAACGCCGGGTCGCAGCAAGCGCCCGCCGCGTCAGCTTCCGCCGCGCTCCGACTCGGAACCCTTCGACCACGACATCCTCGAGCTAAGCGAGCCCGTCCATGAGCCGGAATATGCACGCGAGCCTGCCCCCCGTCCTGCAGCTGCGGCTGCACCCGCAGCGGAGCCTGTAGCCGTGGCCGCCAAGCCTGCGCCTGCGCCCGTCGCGCCCGAACCGACGCCCGAATCGCTGCTGTCGGCGCGTACCGCCGAAGCTTCGCGCAGCCCGCTCGACGCGCTGTCGCGGCTCGTCGTCAAGCCCGAGGTGACCGGGTCGGACACGCTCGAGGGCGTCGTGCGCGAGATGCTGCGGCCGATGTTGCGCGACTGGCTCGATGCCAATCTGCCGACGATGGTCGAGGCAATGGTCGCGCGCGAGATCGATCGGATCACGGGCAAGTAACATCGCCCGGTAAGACTGCCCGGTAAGACCGATTGCGGCAGCTTGCGGCTTCTGCTGTAACCTGCGGCCATGAAGATGCTTCTTGCCGCGACCGCCCTGAGCGCCGCTTTCGTTGCTGTTCCCGCAGCTGCCCGCCAACTCACCATCGACGATCTCGTCGCGCTGTCGCGCGTCTCGGCGCCCGCGGTTTCGCCCGACGGGCGCTGGCTCGTGTGGCAGCAGCGCGAGACCGATCTCACGATCGATGGTGGGCGCTTCGACTTGTGGCGGCTTGACCTCGCGCGCAAGGGCGCCGCGCCGGAGCGGCTCGCCGCCGAGGCCGAGGTCAATGAGACCGCGCCGCAATTCTCGAGCGACGGCAAGACCGTCTATTTCCAGTCGGACAAGGGCGGCGACGATGCGGTCTGGTCGATCGGGATCGCGGGCGGTGCTGCGACGCGGCTGACGCAGTTCAAGGGCGGGATGGGCGGCTTCAAGGTCTCGCCACAGGACGACAAATTGCTCGTCTGGGCCGATCGCCGTCCCGGCGCGCCGAGCCTCGAGCCGGCGATGGTCAAGAAGGATGCCAATGCGGGCAACGGCCGCGTGTTCGACAAGATGTTCGTGCGGCATTGGGCGAGCTGGTCCGACGGGACCCGCTCGCAACTGTTCGTGCTGCCGCTGAGCGCGACGGGCGCGACGGGGAACGGCGTTCCGATCGAAGGCGCGCTCGTCGGCGATGCGCCGTCCAAGCCGTTCGGTGGCGGCGAGGAAGTGTCGTGGAGCGCGGACGGCAAGACGGTGTTCTTTGCGCTGCGCGAGGCGGGGCGAATCGAGCCGCTCTCGACCAATCTCGACATCTTCGCGGCGCCTGCGGATGGGTCGGCCGCGCCGACCAATCTGACTGCGGCGAACAAAGGGACCGACACCTTCCCGACCGTCTCGCCCGACGGGAAGTCGCTCGCCTGGGTGGCGATGAAGCGCGCTGGCTACGAAGCCGACCGCCAGGTGCTGATGCTGCGCGATCTGGCGAGCGGGCAGGTGCGGGCGCTGACCGAGGATTGGGATCGCTCGATCGGATCGATCGCCTGGGCACTCGACGGCAAGGCGATCCTCGTCACGGCCGAGGATACGCAGGAGAACCCGATCTGGTCGGTCTCCCCGGTCAGCGGCAAGGTCACGCGGTTGACGCAGGCGGGCAACGTCACCGCGGTGCTGCCGACCGCCAAGGGCATTGTCTTCGCGATGAACTCGCTGACCGCGCCCGACGACTTCTACATGCTGACGGGCAAGAAGACCGCGCGGCTGACCTCTGTCAACGCGACCAAGCTTGCCGGCATCGACATGCCGAGCGTGACCAAGTTCAGCTTCACCGGCGCGAACGCCGACACCGTGTGGGGCTATGCGGTGAAGCCTGCGGGCAGCACCGGCAAGGTCCCCGTCGCGTACATGGTGCATGGCGGGCCGCAGGGGTCGAGCAACAACAGCTGGTCGTATCGCTGGAACCCGGCGGTGTTCGCGGGGGCGGGGTACGGCCTCGTCGCGGTCGATTTCCATGGGTCGACCGGGTATGGCCAGGCCTTCACCGATGCGATCCGGAACAATTGGGGCGGGTGGCCGCTCGAGGATCTGCAGAAAGGCCTCGCCGCGGCGACCGCCAAGTTCGGCTGGCTCGACGCCGACAATGCCTGCGCGCTCGGTGCCTCGTATGGCGGCTATATGATGAACTGGATCGAGGGCAATTGGCCCGACCGCTTCAAGTGCATCGTCCAGCATGACGGCGTGTTCGACGCCCGCGCGATGGCGTACGAGACCGAGGAATTGTGGTTCGACGAGTGGGAACATGGCGGCAAGGCCTATTTCGAGGACCCGGCGGCGTTCGAGAAATGGAACCCGGTCAACCATGTGACCGCGTGGAAGACGCCGCAGCTCGTCATCACCTCGGAGGGCGATTATCGCATTCCGTACACGCAGGGGATCGCAGCGTTCACCGCGCTGCAGCGGCGCGACATTCCCTCGCGGCTGGTGGTGTATCCGGGCGGCAGCCACTGGGTGCAGAAGCCCAATGAGAGCCGGCAATGGTATCGCGAAGTGCTGGGGTGGATGGGTAAGTGGACCGGGCGCGACGTGGCGGAGCCCGTGGTGGGCGCATCGGGCCGAAAGGGCGGGTGACCCTATTCCCCGCTCCCTATTGGAGAGGGGCAGGCGCGGATGCGCCGCGGGGTGAGGGCAGGGCGGTGGTTGGATGCTGCCCTCACCCTCCCACTCGGCTCCGCCGAGCGGGCCCAGCGGCGGGTGGACAGCGCCCCGCGCTGTCCAGGTCATGCCGGGGGCATGACCGACCCGGCGCTCTCTCCCAAAGGGAGAGGGGTAAGGCTTTCATCTGCCGTTCAGCTTCGCTGCGTAGATTTCCCCTCCTCATTCACTGCCACGAGGAGGAAACCCATGCGTTTGATGTCCAAGATCGCGCTGGCCGGTGCCGCGGCCTGCACGCTTGCCGGGACCGCTTATGCCGCGGATCGCGAATTCCACCGGATGAACGTCGCGCTCCCCGACGGCTCGGTCGCGCACGTGATCTATCAGGGCGATGTCGCGCCCAAGCTCGAACTCGTGCCGGTCGAGCGCACCATCCCCGTCGCGCTGCTCGATTCGCCCTTCGGCGGGTTCGACCAGATGTTCGCCGAGATGGATCGCCAGGCGGCGGTCATGATGCAGCAGGCCGCGGCGTTGCAGGCGGCGGCGCCGGCGGGCGGCAAGATCGACCAGGCCGCACTCAAGTCGATGCCGGCCGGCAGCAGCTATTCGGTCACCTCGTACAGCTCGAGCAACGGCGGCTGCACGCAGAGTTACCAGATGACCGCCTACGGCAATGCCGAGCCCAAGGTCGTCTCGCAGACCAGCGGCGATTGCAGCAAGGCGGGGCAGCTCCAGGCCGCGCCCAAGCCCGCCAAGGCGATCGAAGCGCCCAAGACCGTCCCGCACGACGCGGTCTGACGCGCGTCCCGATGCAGCGGAGAGGGCGGTCCTTACGGGCCGCCCTTTTCTTTTGCGGCATCGCGGCTAAAGCCTGCAGGCTATGACCGAGCTCTCCAAAACCTTCGACCCCGCCGAACTCGAGCAGCGCTGGTACGCGCATTGGGAAACCAACGGGCTGTTCCGCCCCGACCGCCCCGGTGCCGAGCCGTGGACGATCGTCAACCCGCCGCCCAACGTGACGGGTTCGCTCCATATCGGCCATGCGCTCGATAACACGCTGCAGGACATCCTCGCGCGCCATGCCCGGCTGCAGGGCAAGGACGCGTTGTGGGTGGTCGGCACCGACCATGCCGGCATCGCGACGCAGATGGTGGTCGAGCGCCAGATGGCCTCCGCCCAACAGAAGCGCACCGACTTCACCCGCGAGGAATTCGTCGCGAAGGTCTGGGAATGGAAGGAAGAGAGCGGCGGCGAGATCACGCAGCAGCTCCGCCGGCTGGGCTGCTCGATGGACTGGGCGAACGAGCGCTTCACGATGGACGAGGGCTTTTCCAAGGCCGTGCTCAAGGTGTTCGTCGACCTGCACAAGGAAGGCCTGCTCTACCGCGACAAACGGTTGGTGAACTGGGATCCGGGCCTTGGCACCGCGATCAGCGACCTTGAGGTCGAGACGCGCGAGATCAAGGGCAGCTTCTGGCACCTGCGCTACCCGCTGGCGGATGGATCGGGTTTCATCGAGGTCGCGACGACGCGGCCCGAGACGATGCTCGCCGACATGGCGGTCGCGGTGAACGCTTCGGACGAGCGCTACACGCATTTGGTCGGCAAGCAGATCAAGCTGCCGATCACCGGGCGGCTGATCCCGATCGTGACCGACGACCATGCCGATCCCGAACTGGGGTCTGGCGCGGTCAAGATCACGCCGGGGCATGACTTCAACGATTTCGAGGTCGGCAAGCGGGCAGGGATCAAGGCGGGCGAGATGCTCAACATGCTCGATGCCAAGGCGCAGGTCGTGCAGGTGTCCGACGGGCTGATCCCGGCCGAGCTGCTCGGGCTGACGACCGCGGAAGCGCGCAAGGCGGTCGTCGCGCAGCTGAACGCCGAGGGCTTCCTCATCGCGCATGTCGACAAGGACGGCGTCGAGCACGACGCCGAGCCGCGCACGATCCAGACGCCGTATGGCGATCGCTCGGGCGTGGTGATCGAGCCGTGGCTGACAGACCAATGGTATGTCGATGCGGTGACCTTGGCGAAGCCGGCGATCGAGGCGGTGCGCTCGGGCGCGATCCAGATCGTGCCCAAGACGTGGGAGAAGACCTTCTTCAACTGGATGGAGAATATCCAGCCGTGGTGTGTGTCGCGGCAGCTTTGGTGGGGGCATCGGATCCCGGCGTGGTTCGCCGAGGATGGCTCGATCTATGTCGCGCTGACCGAGGCCGAAGCACAGGCGCAGGCCGGGGAGGGCGTAGCGCTGCGCCAGGATAGCGATGTGCTCGACACCTGGTTCTCCTCTGCGCTGTGGCCGTTCGCGACGATGGGCTGGCCCGACTCTTCTTCTCCCCTCCCGCKWGCGGGAGGGGAGGGATACGCTGCACGGCCGCTATCCCAACGACGTCCTCATTTCCGGCTTCGACATCCTGTTCTTCTGGGACGCCCGCATGATGATGCAGGGCATCCACTTCATGGGCGATGTGCCGTTCAAGAAGCTCTACCTCCACGGTCTGGTCCGCGCTGCCGATGGCGCGAAGATGTCCAAGTCGAAGGGCAATGTCGTCAACCCCCTCGGGCTGATCGACCAGTACGGCGCCGATGCGTTGCGCTTCTTCATGGCGGCGATGGAGAGCCAGGGCCGCGACATCAAGATGGATNGCGGGAGGGGAGGGATACGCTGCACGGCCGCTATCCCAACGACGTCCTCATTTCCGGCTTCGACATCCTGTTCTTCTGGGACGCCCGCATGATGATGCAGGGCATCCACTTCATGGGCGATGTGCCGTTCAAGAAGCTCTACCTCCACGGTCTGGTCCGCGCTGCCGATGGCGCGAAGATGTCCAAGTCGAAGGGCAATGTCGTCAACCCCCTCGGGCTGATCGACCAGTACGGCGCCGATGCGTTGCGCTTCTTCATGGCGGCGATGGAGAGCCAGGGCCGCGACATCAAGATGGATGAGAAGCGCGTCGAGGGCTATCGCAACTTCGCTACCAAGCTGTGGAACGCGTGCCGCTTTGCCCAGTCGAACGGCATCGTCGCGAGTACGCACATGGAAGCGCCCGCGGCCGAGCTCGCGGTCAACAAGTGGATCATCGCCGAGACGATCGCGTGCGTCCAGGCGGTCGACCTCGCGCTTGCCGACCTGCGCTTCGATGGTGCGGCGAATGCGGTCTATCAGTTCGTGTGGAGCCGCTTCTGCGACTGGTATCTCGAGCTGATCAAGCCGGTGTTCGACGGCGACGAAAAGGGCAGCATCGACCCCGAGAGCAAGCTGGTCGCGGGCTGGGTGATCGACCAGATCCTCGTGCTGCTCCACCCGTTCATGCCGTTCATCACCGAGGAACTCTGGCACGCGATGGGCCCGCGCGAGAACGATCTAATCGTCGCCAAATGGCCGATGGCGGATGCGCGCTCGCTCGATCCGGCGGCGAGCAAGGAGATCGACTGGCTGATCCGATTGGTGTCGGAAATCCGCGCGGCGCGGACCGAGGTCAACATCGCGCCGGGCACGCGGATGCAGATGCATGTCCGGGACGCCGATGCGGAAACGCTCGCGCGGCTCGAGCGGCAGGCGCCGGCGATCGCGCGGCTGGCGCGGGCGAGCGTGGTGCAGGATGCGCCCGGTGGTGGCGCGTTGCAGGTGGTGGTCGATGGCGCGACCTTCGTGCTGCCGCTCGAAGGCGTGATCGATCTCGGTGCCGAGCGTGACCGCCTGACCAAGGCGATCGCCGCGGCCGCCAAGGAGCGCGATGCGCTCGCCGGGCGGCTCGGCAATGCGAGCTTCGTGGAACGCGCGAAGCCCGAGGCGGTTGAGAAGGCGCGGGCCGATCATGCCGAGAAGTCCGCCGAGGCCGAGCGGTTGACGGCGGCGCTGCACCGGCTGGGCTGAAATCGGATAGTCGTCACCCCGGCCTTGTGCCGGGGTCCACGGTGACGCACGAGCGGGCAGCGTTGCTCTCGCGGCACGGTGGACCCCGGCACAAGGCCGGGGTGACGAAGGGGAGTAGAGACGACGATGGCAAGCTCCCCGACGCGCCGCGGTCAGCGCGACCTGACCACCGGGCCGATCGCGATGACGCTGCTCGCCTTCGCGCTGCCGACGCTCGGCTCGAACATCCTCCAGTCGCTCAACGGCTCGATCAACACGATCTGGGTCGGCCGCTTCCTCGGCGAGGGCGCGGTCGCGGCGACCGCCAATGCCAACACGATCATGTTCCTGATGTTCGCGCTGGTGTTCGGCTTCGGTATGGCCTCGACCATCCTGATCGGCCAGAGCATGGGCCGGCGCGACGTCGAGGCGGCGCGCCGCGCGTTCGGTGCGTCGATCGGGCTGGTGATGGGCGGCGCGGTGGTGGTCGCGGCGCTAGGCTGGATCTTCACCCCCGACATCCTGCGCGTGCTGGCGACGCCGCCGACCGTAATGCCGCTCGCGCTCGCCTATCTGCGCGTGATCTTCCTCGGGCTGCCCGCCTCGATGCTGCTCGTGCTGCTCAGCATGGCGCTGCGCGGGATCGGCGATTCGATCACGCCGCTCTGGTTCACGCTGCTCAGCGTTTTGCTCGACAGCGGGCTCAACCCCGTATTCATCCGCGGCTGGTTCGGCATGCCCGCGATGGGGATCGCCGGTTCGGCGACCGCGACGTTGATCTCGGCGCATGTCGCAGCACTCGGGCTGCTCGCCTATGTCTATCTGCGCGACCTGCCGATCCGGTTGCGCGGGCACGAGCTGTCCTACCTGATCCCAAGCCTCGCGCTGACGCGGACGATCCTGTCGAAGGGCCTGCCGATGGGGGCGCAGATGCTCGTCATGTCGGTCGCCGCGCTGACGATGACCGGCCTCGTCAACCGCTACGGCATCGAGACGACGGCTGCGTACGCCGTGTCGCTCCAGCTATGGGCCTATATCCAGATGCCGGCGCTGGCAGTCGGCGCGGCGGTGAGCAGCATGGCGGCGCAGAATATCGGCGCGGGCTTCTGGGACCGGGTCGACCGGATCACGCGCGCGGGGCTGATCTTCAGCGCGGTGCTGACCTCGACGATGGTGGTCGCGATCATCGCGTTCGACCGGCCGGTGATGGGGCTGTTCCTCGGCAGCGAGAGCCCGGCGATCCCGATCGCGCGGCATATCCAGGTGCTGGCGAGCTGGAACTTCATCGTCTTCGGCATGACGATGGTGCTGTTCTCGACGGTGCGCGCGAACGGCGCGGTGTGGGCGCCGCTGATCATGCTGTTCGTCGCGATGTATCCGGTGCGGATCGGCTTTGCGCTGCTGTTCCAGCCGACGATGGGGGCGGATGCGCTGTGGTGGAGCTTCCCGCTCGGTTCGTGCGCCAATTTCGTGATGGGGCTGTGGTATTATCGCTATGGTGGCTGGCGCAGCGAGCGGCTCGTCGTGCCGGCCGAACGTGCCGAAGAGCAGGTGCCGAGCTCGGCCGAACCGGCGGGGCGGCTGCACCCGTCGGGCTGATTGGTCCATATTACGCCTATCTATCGCGTCCAACAGGGTCCACGCACGACTCCTTCAACAAGGAAACGCGATGCGCACCCCATGTTCTGCCGCCCGCCTGATGGTGGGCGCATCGCTGCTGTGCCTGTCCGCCGCGGCAATCGCCAAGACGGTGACGGGCACCGATGCGCTGCGCACCTACAATCTGGTCGTGCTCGGTAATCTGGAATCGTCGTCGGAAGTGGCGGGGCGGACCTTCGTCGGGGGTGACCTCACGGGCAATTCGTCCAACTATCAGAACGCCACGCCGACGAGCCCGGCGGCGGATACGCCGGGGCTGATCGTGGTTGGGAACGTCACCGGCGGCACGAAGAACCTCAACAACGGCGCGGGCGCGGTGGTCGGCGGGAACGTCACGAGCGGCTTCAACCTGAACGGCACGGTGCAAAGCGTGCAGGTCGGCGGGACGATCAGCAACACCAACGTCAACCAGAACACCGTGACGTCGGGGCTCAGCGCGAGCGGCAGCTTTTCGGCCGATCTCAACCAGCAGAAGAGCGTGCTCGCGAGCAGCCTGACCGATCTGTCGGGATCGCTCGCCGGGCTTACGGCGAACAGCGCCATGACGATCAGCGGCAACAAGGGCGTGTTCTCGGCGACGCCCGATGCGAGCGGCGTCGCGGTGTTCAACATCACCTCGGCGCAGCTCGATAAAATCGGCGAGATCGCCTTCAATCTGAACGGTGCCGACACCGCGATCGTCAACGTCAGCGGCAGCGCGGTCACGCTCAACGACAATTTCCTTGGCGGCACGCAGGGGCTGGGCGAGCACGTCATCTGGAATTTCGCCGATGCGACGGCGCTGGCGCTGACGACCGCCTGGGGCGGGTCGGTGCTGGCGCCCAAGGCCAACGCCACGATGTCGAACGCGGTCCAGGGATCGGCGGTGTTCGGCAATCTCGTGCAGAACGGCGCGATGCAGCAGGGCACCTATACCGGCACCTATTACCCGCCGGCCAACACCGCACCCTCAAGCGGAACGCCGACGGCGATCCCCGAGCCAGCCACCTGGGCGCTGTTCCTGGTCGGGATCGCGGGGCTCTGGCTGGTGCTGCGCCGCAAGGCCGGGCGTGCAGAACGCTGGGCGCGCTTAGGCGCTTGCACCCGTCCGCGCGAGGTTCCAGAACGCGGGGCATGACCGCTCAATATCCTGCGCTTCGCCTTCGTCGCACTCGTGCATCCGACTGGAGTCGGCGGCTTTATGCCGAAACCGTGCTTACCCCGGCCGATCTGATCTGGCCGCTGTTCATCGCTGAGGGTTCGGGCGTCGAGGAGCCGATCGCCTCGCTGCCCGGCGTGTCGCGCTGGTCGGTCGACGGGATCGTCGCACGGGGGCGTGAAGCGCGTGATCTCGGCATCCCGTGCATCGCGCTGTTCCCCAACACGCCGGGCCATTTGCGCAGCGAGATGGGCGAGGAAGCGCTCAACCCCGACAATCTGATGTGCCGGGCCGTTCGCGCGCTGAAAGATGCGGTGCCCGAGATCGGCGTGCTGACCGATGTCGCGCTCGATCCTTATACCAGCCACGGCCATGACGGGCTGCTCGATGCGGCAGGCTATGTGCTTAACGACGCGACCTCGGACGCGCTTGTCGGGCAGGCGCTCAACCAGGCGGCGGCGGGGTCGGACATCATCGCGCCGTCGGACATGATGGACGGGCGCATCGGCGCAATCCGCGAGGCGCTCGAAGGAGACTCGCACCACAACGTTCAGATCATGTCCTACGCGGCCAAATATGCGAGCGCCTTCTACGGTCCGTTCCGCGATGCGGTAGGCTCGCGCGGGCTTTTGAAGGGCGACAAGAAGACCTACCAGATGGACTCGGCCAATGCCGAGGAGGCGCTGCGCGAGGTCGCGCTCGATCTTGCCGAGGGCGCCGACAGCGTGATGGTCAAGCCCGGGCTGCCGTATCTCGACATCGTCGCGCGCGTGAAAGCGGCGTTCGAAGTGCCGGTGTTCGCGTACCAGGTTAGCGGCGAATATGCGATGATCGAGGCCGCGGTCGCGGCCGGCGCCGCCGAGCGCGACCCGATGGTGCTCGAGACGCTGATGGCGTTCAAGCGCGCGGGCTGCTCGGGCGTGCTGACCTATCATGCGGCGCATGCGGCGCGCTTGCTGAACGCGTGATCGACGCGGTCGTCGAGACTGAGCGGTTGCGGCTGCGCGTCCCCGGCGCGGGCGACCGCGCGACGCTGCATGGCTGGTTCGGCGATCCGCAGGTGATGGCCGATCTCGCCCCCGATATGGACGAAGCCGCAGCCGACGCATCGATCGCACGGCACGATGGCTATCGGAGCGAAGGTCTCGGTTTCTGGCTGGTCGAGCGCACACTGGACGGTGTGCCGCTCGGCTTTTGCGGGCTGAAACGCGGTAACCCGGAAACGCCGCTGGCAGGCGCGCTCGAGATTGGCTGGATGTTCGGCGCGGCGCATTGGGGGCAGGGCTATGCGCGCGAGGCCGCCGCCGAGGTGCTCGCCTGGGCGTGGCCGAACTGCCGCGACGCTCAGGTGGTCGCGATCACCGCGCGGGTGAATATCGCGAGCCAGCGCCTGATGGAGCGGATCGGCATGCACGCCGTGCCTGCGCTCGATTTCGAGCATCCCGCCTTTGCCGAGGGACATCGGCTGCGCGACAGCGTGGTGTATGTGATCGACCGTCCGCGCGCATGATCGAGACGCCGCGTCTGCGTTTGCGCGCCTGGCGGGAGGACGACAAGCCGGCGTTCGCGGGTCTCGTCAACACGCCTGCCATGATGGCGCATTTCGGCGGTGTCCGTCCCCGCGTCGAAATCGATGCGCTGATCGACGCGCAGATGGCGAAGCAGTCCGCGGACGGCCATTGTATGTGGGCGGTCGAGACCAGGGGCGACGGCGCGCTTGTCGGGATTTGCGGGCTGCGGATCGGGGGCCATCCCGACACGCCGGTCGACGGCATGTACGAACTCGGCTGGCGGATCGCCGAGCGCTATTGGGGGCAGGGCATCGCGCGCGAGGCGGCCGAGGCGAGCCGCGACTGGGGCTGGGCGAACACGCCGGCGCGGACGATCGCCGCCTGGACCAATCCCGGCAATGCGCCGTCCTGGGGACTGATGTTTCGGATCGGCATGACGCGCCGGCCCGATCTCGACTTTCGCCATCCGCGCTTTCTCGAGAGCGACGATCCGATCGGCGACATGATCGTCTATGCGATCGACCGGCCATGATCCAAACCGAGCGACTGATCCTCCGGCCTTGGCGTCGGGACGACCTACCGGAGTTGCTAGAGATCTGCCGCGACCCGCGCGTGATGGCAACGATTGGACCACCGCAGGATGAGGCCCAGGTCGCGGCCGCGATGGCGCGCCAGCAGGCTGATCAGGCGCAGTACGGCTATTGCTACTGGGCGATGGAGCATTGCGCGACGGCGCAGGTGATCGGCTTTTGCGGGCTCGAACTGCAGCGGCCGCCGATGCCGATCGCTGGCCGAACGGATATTGGTTGGCGGCTCGCTCATGCACGGTGGGGGCAAGGGTATGCGCGCGAAGCCGCGCTGGCGTGTCTTTACTGGGCGTGGACGCATACGCCGCTCGACGAAATCGTCGCGATCACTGTCCCCTCCAATACGCGAAGCTGGGGCCTCATGGAACGCCTCGGCATGACGCGCGTCGCCGACGCCGATTTCGACCATCCCGACCTGGCCGCGGGCGACCCGCTCCGGCGCCACATCCTCTATCGCATCGATCGGCCGACCGCATGACGACCCTCCGAGCTCCCGCGCGCTTTGCGCGGCCCTTGTTCGTGCTGACCATCCTGGCGAGCTCGTTCCTGCTGTTCCTCGTTCAGCCGATGGTTGCGCGGATGGCCTTGCCGCGGCTCGGCGGGGCGCCGGCGGTGTGGAACTCGGCGATGCTCGTCTATCAGGCGCTGCTGCTGGCGGGGTACGGCTATGCGCACTGGCTCGGCCGGCTGACCCCGCGCGGGCAGGCGATGACGCATCTCGGCGTTCTGCTCGTCGCGGGGCTATGGCTGCCGATCGGCCTGACGTCGCTCCAGCCGAGCCCGACCGCGCAGCCCGCGATCTGGGTGCCGTGGCTGCTCGGCCTGTCGATCGGGCCGCTGTTCTTCGCGATCTCGGCACAGGCGCCGCTGCTGCAGCGCTGGTTCAGCCTGACGCGCCACGGCGACAACCCTTACGCGCTCTATGCCGCGTCGAACCTCGGGAGCTTTGCCGGGTTGATCGCGTACCCCTTGTTCGTCGAGCCCGGCCTCGCTTTATACGGCCAGCGCGCGCTGTGGAGCAGCGGCTATATCCTGGTCGGCCTGCTGGTGGCGTTGTGCGCGGCGACCATGCCGCAGCGCGGCCCGAGCGTCGAGGCCGCGCCGCGCGCGACCTCGCCCGCGCCGGGACGGTGGCGCATCGTGCATTGGATCGCGCTGGCGATGGTGCCGTCGGGGCTGATGCTCGCGACGTCGACGCTGATCACCACCGATATCGTCGCGATGCCGCTCTTGTGGGTGCTCCCGCTCGGACTGTACCTGCTGAGCTTCACGATCGCCTTTGCCAGCGACCGCACCACCGCCGACCTCCAGACGCGAATCGCACCGGTGGCGATCCTGCTGTTCGGCGGGCTGCTCGTCGGCGGGATGGCCGGGATGCCGATGCTCGGCGCGATCATGGCGCTGGCGCTGTTGTTTCTCGTGTCGGTCGCGTTGCACACCGCCTTGTATCGGTTGCGGCCCGACCCCGACCGGTTGACCGGCTTCTATCTGGCGATGTCGGTCGGCGGGGCGCTCGGCGGCGTATTCTCGGCGCTGCTCGCGCCGCTGCTGTTCGACTGGACCTATGAATATCCGATCCTGCTGCTCGCGGCCGCGCTGCTGACGCCGCAACAGGCCGTGCTCGGCATCATCGCGCGGCTGTGGGACGGCAATGCGCAGCGTCAGCGGATCCTGCTGTATGTCGTCGCGATCGCGGTGCTGGCGCTCGTCGCGCTCGTGCTCAGCTATCCGAGCTCGGTCGAACGGCCCGGGCCGATGCAGCAGGTCGCCTTGCTGGTGATGGTGGGCGTCGGCGTGCTTGCGATGGGCTCGCGCCGCGCCTTCGGGATCGCCGTGCTCGGCGCGCTGATCGCGTTCGGGGGCTATCGCGCGGTGGTGATCTCGCTCGAACCGCATGCGCGTACACGCAGCTATTTCGGCATCTATACCGTCCGCGGGAATCCGCACGAGCGGCAACTCGCGCACGGCACGACGGTCCACGGCATGCAGGTGCTCGGCTCGCCCGCGCGGGAGCGCACGCCGACGACCTATTACGTGCCGGGTTCGGGCGTCGGCCAGGCGATGCTGGCGGCTCCCGCGCTCTATGGGCCCGGCGCGCGAATCGGCGTGGTCGGGTTGGGGGCGGGAACGCTGGCCTGTTATGCCAGGCCCGGCCAGGACTGGCGCTTCTACGAGATCGATCCGGCGATCGTCCAGATCGCGCGGACGCGGTTCAGCTTCCTGTCGCGCTGCCTGCCGGGTGCCACGGTGGTGCTCGGCGACGCGCGGCTCAACCTCGCGCGCGCAGCCGGCGGATCGCTCGATCTGCTCGCGCTCGATGCCTTCTCGTCCGATTCGGTGCCGATGCACCTCATGACGCGCGAGGCGTTCGCCAGTTACGCGCGTGTGCTGTCACCACGCGGCCTGTTGATGGTCCACATCTCGAACCGCTTTCTCGATCTCGAGCCTGTCGTCGCGGCAGCGGCGGCGGGCGGCGGATGGCACGCGGTACAGCTCTTCTACAATCCGGCCGGGGCCGACAGCGCCGTCGCGACCAAGTCGCAATGGGTCGCGCTGTCGCACGATGCGGGCGTGATCGCCGCCTTGCAGCAGCGCAATGCTGCGTGGCGCGCCGTGCCCCTGCGTCCGGGCTTCACGCCATGGAGCGACGACTATTCGACGATCCTGCCGCTGCTCAAAGGGCTGCGCTAGGTTCGAGGGGCGTGCGCTAGCGGCAGGGACTAGGCGCCGGGCAGCTTCGCGCCGATCGCGGCGATGCGGGCGCTCTGCGCCTCGAAGGCGGCCTGTGCCGCGCTCTGGAGCGTCGCGATCGCCGGATAGTCGGGCTTGCCGCCGGTGATGCGGTCCGAGGCCATCGTATCGATCGTGGAGAGCGTGGCCGAAGTCGTCGCGCGATAGCCGTCGAGCTCGGCGAGCGCGGTCTGCGCGGCAATCCAGCGCTCGCCGCCGGGTGCGTCACCCTTTGCGGCATCGGCGAGCCGCTCGGCGCGTGCCGCAGCGGGGGTGAAATCGGCGGCGGTGCGGTCGAGCGTCTTGTGCAGCTCGGCCAGCGCCGAATCGGTCGAGGGCTCGGGATCGGCGAGCGCGACCGCCGTTTCGGGCTCGGCATCGCTGCGCGATTCGATCGCGCGCGGCAGCAGCGAGGGGTAGCGCATCGAGGTCTGCGCGGCGCACCCCCCGAGGATCGCGGTCAGGACCAGCGCAAAAGCGGCGGGGCGGGCGGGCAAAAGCGGCTGGGTCATCGATAATTTCTCTATGCTGGCAAGAAAGGTGACGCAACGCCCTTGCGTCCCCCGAAAGACGCCGCTAACAGCGCCACTCCACTGCACCCATAGCTCAGCTGGATAGAGCATCAGACTACGAATCTGAGGGTCGGGCGTTCGAATCGCTCTGGGTGCACCAACCTTTTCCGCCGAATGGCGGGCGATGAGCCGGGACAGAAATGTCCCGGCTTTTCTGCGTTTTGGGGGTGTCGGCTCCGTGCAGCGCTTACGACCGTCACCCCGGCCTTGTGCCGGGGTCCACCGTGCCACGCGAGCTTCGCGGGCATGCTGTGCGGCACGGTGGACCCCGGGACGAGCCCGGGGTGACGAAGTTGGGTGAGGTGTAGCGCTACGAAAGCGCGGGCTTCGCTGGCCCGCCGTGTGTCTCGGCGGCGCCCGGGACGACCCCCGGGTGACGTAGCGGGGTTAGGGCAGCAGGTGCGTCGCCGCGGCGACCGCCGCCAGCACCTGCTCGGCATATTCGCGGCGGCAGATCAGCAGATCGGGCAGCAGCGGGTCGCGGCAGTTATAGACCAGCGCGCTGCCATCGATTCGCGACGCGAACAGGCCGGCCGCCAGCGCGACCGCGACCGGCGCGCAATTGTCCCATTCATATTGCCCGCCGGCGTGGAGGTAGATTTCGGCATCGCCTTGCACCACCGCCATCGCCTTGGCGCCGGCCGAACCCATCGGCACCAGCTCGGCGCCGATCGCCTCGGCGACCGCCAGAACGATCGGATGCGCGCGCGAGCGGCTGACGACCATCCGCGGGCGCTGGGGGGCAGGGGCGAACGCCGGTGGCGCATCGTCGGTCGCAAAGACGCGGTGCGCCGCAGGTAGCGCGACAGCGCCCGTGACGGGCACGCCGTCGATCGCGAGGCCGATATGCACCGCCCAATCCTCGCGCCGTTCGCGGAACTCGCGCGTGCCGTCGAGCGGGTCGACCACCCAGACGCGTCGCGCGGCGCAGCGCAGGCCGTCATCGGCGGCTTCTTCCGACAGGACATAATCGTCGGGCCGTGCCGCATGGAGGAGGCGGAGGATCAGCGCATTGGCATCCTTGTCGCCGCGGTCGCCCAGTTCGGTATCCGGGCAGGCGCCCGCCACGCACAGGTCGCGCAGGACCTCGGCCGCGGCGAGCGCCACCGAGCGGGCGAGTTGGGCGTCGGTCTGGTCGCTCACAGGTCGTGGGTCCAGACGCCCATGATATGTTCGACGATGCGCTCGGCGGCCGCCTCGGGGCTTTCTCGGGTCGTATCGACGCGGATATCGGGGTGTTCGGGCGCCTCATACGGGCTCGAAATGCCGGTGAAGTTGGCGATCGTCCCCGCGCGCGCCTTGGCATACAGACCCTTCACGTCGCGCGCCTCGGCTTCGGCGAGCGGGGTGTCGACGAAGATCTCGACGAACGCCTCGGGCAGCATCGCGCGCACCATGTCGCGCTCGGCGCGGAACGGCGAGATGAAGGCGGTGAGGACGATCAGCCCGGCATCGGTCATCAATTTGGCGACCTCGCCGATCCGCCGGATATTCTCGACCCGGTCGGCGTCGGTGAAGCCGAGATCCTTGTTGAGCCCGTGCCGCACATTGTCGCCATCGAGCAGGAAGCTGTGGCGGCCGAGCGCGAACAGCTTCTTCTCGACCAGATTGGCGATCGTCGATTTGCCCGAGCCCGACAGGCCGGTGAACCACAGCAGCCGCGGCACCTGCCCCTTCTGCTGGGCATGCGCGGCATTGGTGATGTCGACCGCCTGCCAATGGACGTTTTGCGCGCGGCGCAGCGCGAAATCGAGCATTCCGGCGGCGACCGTCGCGTTGGTCGCGCGGTCGATCAGGATGAAACCGCCGAGATCGGCGCCATCGGCAAAAGGTTCGAACACGATGTCGCGGTCGGTATAGACCTCGGCGACGCCGATATCGTTGAGCCCGAGCGTCTTGACCGAGAGCTCGGCGAGCGTGTTGACGTCGATCGCGTGGCGCGGTTCCTGGACGGTCGCGCCGACGGTCTGCGTGCCGAGCTTGAGCCAATAGCTGCGCCCCGGCAGCAGCGGCGTTTCGGACATCCAGACGAGCGTCGCGCGGAACTGGTCGGCGACCTGAGGCGGCGCATCGGCAAGCGCGATCACGTCGCCGCGCGAGCAATCGACCTCGTCGGCGAGTGTGAGCGTAACCGACTGGCCGGCCACGGCTTCGGGCAGGTCACCGTCCATCGTCACGATCCGTGCGACCGTGGTTGTGCGGCCCGAGGGCAGGATGCGGACCGCATCGCCCGGGCGCACGCTGCCGCTCGCGATCAGGCCCGAGAAGCCGCGGAAATCCAGGTCGGGGCGGTTGACCCATTGCACCGGCAGTCGGAACGGGCGCGCCTGCGCGGCGTCGGCTTCGACGTCGATCGTTTCGAGATGCTCGATCAGTGTCGGGCCGTCGTACCACGGCATCGCCGCCGACGGGCTTGCGACATTGTCGCCGGCAAAGCCCGAGATCGGGATCGCGGTAAACTGCTCGATCCCGATCGCGCTGGCGAAGGCGCGATAGTCGGCGACGATCGTGTCGAACACCGACTGGTCGTAATCGATCAGGTCCATCTTGTTCACCGCGAGCACGACATGGCGCAGCCGCAGCAGCTGGACGAGGAAGCTGTGGCGGCGGGTTTGGGGCAGCACGCCCTTGCGCGCATCGATCAGGATCACCGCGGCGTCGGCGGTCGAGGCGCCGGTCACCATGTTGCGCGTGTATTGCTCGTGGCCGGGCGTGTCGGCGACGATGAACTTGCGCTTTTCGGTCGCGAAGAAGCGATAGGCGACGTCGATCGTGATGCCCTGCTCGCGCTCGGCGGCGAGGCCGTCGACGAGCAGCGCGAAGTCGATGTTCTGCCCCTGCGTGCCGACGCGCTTGCTGTCGGCCTCGAGCGCGGAGAGCTGATCGGCGAAGATCGCGCGCGAATCGTAGAGCAGGCGGCCGATCAGGGTCGATTTGCCGTCGTCGACCGAGCCGCAGGTGATGAAGCGCAGCAGGGATTTGTGCTGGTGCTGCAGGAGGTACGCGTCGATGTCCGATGTGATCAGCGCGTCGGGAGCGTATTCGTCACCCCGGCGAAGGCCGGGGTCGCCGGACGGCGGCGTGGTGGCTGGCGTTTGGCGCTCCAACGCGGCGGCCCCGGCCTTCGCCGGGGCGACGAGGTCTGGTTTGGTCGCCATCAGAAATACCCCTCGGCTTTTTTCTTCTCCATGCTGGCGCTCTGATCGTGATCGATCGCGCGGCCCTGGCGTTCGGAGGTGGTGGTGAGCAGCATTTCCTGGATCACCTCAGGCAGCGTCGTCGCTTCACTCTCGACCGCGCCGGTCAGCGGATAGCAACCGAGCGTGCGGAAGCGGATCGAGCGCTCGACCGGGACTTCGCCGGGTTCGAGCCGGAAGCGCTCGTCATCAACCATCAGCAGCATCCCGTCGCGCTCGACCGTCGGGCGCGGGGCGGCGAGGTAAAGCGGGACGATCTCGATCTGCTCGGCAAGGATATATTGCCAGATGTCGAGCTCGGTCCAGTTCGACAGCGGGAAAACGCGGATGCTCTCACCCTTCGCTTTCTTGGCGTTGTAGAGGTGCCACAATTCGGGGCGTTGCGCCTTGGGATCCCAGCGCTGGCTCGCCGAGCGGAAGCTGAAGATCCGCTCCTTGGCGCGGCTCTTCTCCTCGTCGCGGCGTGCGCCGCCGAAGGCGACGTCATAGCCGCCCTCCGTCAGCGCTTGCTTGAGTCCTTCGGTCTTCCACATGTCGGTGTGGCGGCTGCCATGGTCGAACGGGTTAATGCCTTGAGCCACCGCGTCGGGGTTCTTGTGGACGATCAGCTCCATCCCCGCCGCGGCCGCCGCGCGCTCGCGCAAATCGTACATCGCGCGGAATTTCCAGGTCGTGTCGACATGGAGCAGCGGGAAGGGCGGCTTGCCGGGGAAGAAGGCCTTGCGCGCCAAGTGGAGCATCACCGCCGAATCCTTGCCGACCGAATAGAGCATCACCGGGCGCTCGGCCTCGGCGACGACTTCGCGCAGGATGTGGATGCTCTCGGCCTCAAGCCGTTGGAGATGGGTCAGGGTCGTCATGCTGCGTTGCAGATAGTGCAGAAACGCGAGCGCGCGATCAACTTATCCTGTTGGCGTCTAAAGCGCGCTCACAGCTCCGCGTTGCGCTCGACCGAATCGAGAATGCGTGCCCCCGCCATGAACACCGCGATCGGGCAGACCGCGAACAATAGCCAGCCACCGACGCCGGGATATTGCGTGAGATAATGCACCCCACGCTCGACCGCGCCGAGCGCGAGCGCATAAATGACTGCAAACGCCTCGAACTTGGTCTTGATGACGAACAGACTTGAGAATTTGGTCCACATGCAGAACCCTTAAGCAAGGGCCGGGCCAAGCCCGGATTTGCTGGGGTTTTCGTTGCCATATATGGTTATCTGTTAGTTAACCCGACGGTTGCACCACCCTCTGACACCATTCGGACCGGTGGCGTCAGGTCCGCGCGACATGGCTGACGATGGCGTCCTCGCCGACGCGCAGCGCCTCGGCCGTGACGCGATCGAGCACCACGCCGCCCTCGCAGCCGCGCACTCCGCCATAGGCACAGCGGAAGTCGGCGAGTCGGCCGTGCGCGATCAGCGCGGGCTCGCCGCCATCGTCGTCGAGCGCGACGATCCGCGACGATTGCGCGTCGCGCACGGTGCGGACCTGATCGGTCTTGGCGATCATCGTCGGGCCACCGTCAAAAATATCGACATAGTTCTCGTAGGCGAAGCCCTCATTCTCGAGCATCCGCATCGCCGCGCGGCCCGATGGGTGCGGCAGGCCGATCACCGCGCGCGCGGTTTCGGGGAGCATCGCGATATAGACCGGGTGCTTGGGGAACAGGTCGGCAATGAATTGATGGCCGCGCACCGCGTTGAACTGGTCGGCGTCCTGGAAATTCATCCCGAAGAAGCGCCCCGCCAGCCCGTCCCAAAAGGGCGAGCCGCCGGCTTCGTCGATGATCCCGCGCAGCTCGGCGAGCACACGGTCGGCGAAGCGCGCGCGGTGTTGCGCGATGAACAGATAGCGGCTGCGTGCGAGCAGCATGCCTAGCCCGCCGGCGCGCTCGCCGGGATGGAGGAACAGCCCGCCGACTTCGCTGCAGCCCTCTAGATCGGTGGTCAGCCCGAGCATGTCGGCGCGGAAGGTGCGACCGAGTTCCTTGCTGTGCTGCGTCAGCGTGCCGAGGCGGTAGCTGTAGAAGGGATAGCTCTGCCCGACATGCGTGAAGATCTGGCAGGTGCCGCGCACTTCGCCGGTTGCGACGTTTTCGAGCACGAGCACGAACAGATCGTCGGCTTTGTCGTCCTCGACGCGGGCAAAGGCGGCCGCGCTGCGATCGAGTTTGGCCTTGAGCGCGGTCCGATCGGGCGGGAGGTTGGTGAAGCCGCCGCCGGTGAGCTTGGCCATCTCGTAGAGCGGCTGGAGATCGCTGTCGCGCGCGGCGCGGATCACGTGAGTCGCGGCAAACTGAGTCAAAGCGAGCCCTTTTCGGCAAGGCGCAGGATCGTCAGCGCCGAGAGCGCGGCGCGTTCGGGGAGGGAGTCGATGATCAGGAATTCGTCGGTCGAGTGGATCGCGCCGCCGCGCGCGCCCATCGTGTCGACCACGGGGACGCCGCACGCCGCGATCGTGTTGCCGTCGCACACCCCGCCGGTCGCGCGCCACGCGATATCGAGGCCGAGCGCGGCGCCGCATTCCTTGACGAGCGCGAAGAGCTTGGCGGCGCCTGGGTCGATCGGCTTGGGCGGGCGGTTGAAGCTGCCGTGGACCGCGATCGTCACGTCGTGTGCCGTGGCGACTTCGGCGACGATCTGGTCGATCGCGGACTGGGCGCGCGCGATTTCGGCATGGTCGGCGGGACGGAAGTTGATCCGCAGCACGGCGTGATCGGGGACGACATTGTTCGGCCCGCCACCCTCGATCCGCGCGGGATTGACCGCCAGCGTCGGCGAGCGGACCGCGAACAGGCGCACGGCGAGGTCCGACGCCGCGACGATTGCGTTGCGGCCTTCCTCGGGATTGCGGCCGGCGTGCGCGCTCTTGCCGGTAACGACGATCGAGAAATTGCCCGTCCCGCCGCGGGCGCCCGCCAGCGTTCCGTCGGGCAGGGCGGGCTCGTAGGTCAGCGCGGCGAGCTTGCCGCGCGCGGCGCGGGCGATCAGCGCGGAGGAGGAGAAGGAGCCGGTTTCCTCGTCCGAGTTGATGACGACTTCATAGCCGACTCGCGCCGCGAGCGGGCTCGCCTCGACCGCCTTCAATGCGGCGAGCATAACCGCGAGCCCGGCCTTCATGTCGGCGACGCCCGGGCCGTTGAGCGTGCCATCGTCGAGGAAGGTCAGCGTCTGGAAGGGGTGATCGACCGGATAGACCGTGTCCATGTGGCCGGTCAGCAGGAGCTGTACCGGTGCTTCCGGGCGGACGACGAGATGCAGATGCTTGCCGTGATCGAGCGTGGTGACGGTCCCGTCGGCCGCGACGCTCTCGGCGGTGTCGCCCGTGACGAGCGCGAGGTCGCCCGGCAGCGCGCCGAACGCCGCGGCGAGCTGTTCCGCCACCGCCGCCAGCCCCGCGAGGTTGCGCGTGCCGCTGTTGATCACCGACCAGGCCTCGACCTGTGCCACCATCGGCTGCGTCGCGACATGGGCGACGGCCGCGCGGTCTATTTCTGTCATTCCGACCATGTGCTGGGTCTAGCCGGTCTGCGCGGCACGCTCCACCCCCGCCGCCGCGTCAGGACAGATGCGGCGCGAAGGCGGCGAGGACTTCCTCGTAAAGGACCTTCTTGAAGGGGACGATGACCTCGGGGAGCGTCTCGGGGCGGATCCATTGCCAGGATTTGAATTCGGGATGCTCGGTCGCGATGTCGATATCGGCGTCGCTGCCGAGGAAGCGGTAGAGGAACCAGCGCTGCCGCTGCCCGCGCCACTTGCCCTTCCAGACGCGGCCGACGAGCTCTTCGGGGAGATCGTAGAACAGTTCGTGCGGCGCGGCGGCGATCAGCTCGACATGCTCGGGCGCGATACCGGTTTCCTCGCCGAGCTCGCGGATCGCGGTGGCCTCAGGGTCCTCGCCATCGTCGATCCCGCCTTGCGGCATCTGCCAGGCCTCGACCTGGGCATCGATCCGCTGGCCGACGAAGACGAGGCCGTCGGCGTTGAGCAGCATGATCCCGGCGCAGGGGCGATAGGGCAGGGTCTTGGGGTCGGTCATTGGGGAGCTTTCGTTATAAAATCCTCCCTCGCGAAGCGGGGGAGGGGGACCCTGAGCATTCAGCGARGGGTGGAGGGGGCGCCCGCCACGGGCGTTACGCTTGTGGCGGCCCCCTCCACCACCCGGCTGAAGAAGCCGGGCGGTCCCCCTCCCCCGGTTCCCGGGGGAGGATTAAGGGGCTTCTGCGATCAGCGTTTTGGCAGCGGCTAGAGCACCCGCCACATCCTCCGCGGAGGACGGGATCGCCTTGCGCAGCGTGATGAAGCCATGGATGTTGCCGACCGCCTCGCGAAACACCACCGGCACCCCCGCCTGCGCCAGCGCCGCCGCATACGCGCGGCCCTGGTCGCGGATCGGGTCGAGGCTCGCGGTCACCACCACCGCGGGTGGCATCCCGGCGAGATCGCCCTTGAGCGGCGAGGTGCGGATATGCTCGGCCTCGGCCTGATACGCGGCGTTGAACCATTCCATGCTGTCGCGCGTGAGCAGGAAGCCATCGGCGAACTGGGAGTAGGAGGGATATTCGCGGCTCGTGTCGGTCGCGGGATAGAAAGGCAGCTGCGCGATCACCGGCACCGCGGCCGGCGCATCGCGCAGCGCCATCGCGGTGACGATCGCGAGATTGCCGCCGGCGCTGTCTCCACAGACGACGATGCCGGTGACGGTTCGGCCGAGCGAGGCGGGGCTTGCTGCCGCCCAGCGTGCCGCCGCCTCGCAATCGTCGGGCGCGGCGGGCCAGCGATGTTCGGGCGCAAGACGATAATCGACCGCCAGCACCGGCAGGTCCAGCGTGCGCGAGACCTCGGCGCAGAAGCTTGCATGCGTATCGAGATCGCCGATCACGAAGCCGCCGCCGTGGAAAAACACGACCAGCGGCCCCGCCGCGCGCGTCGCGGCGGTGTCGAACAGCCGCGCCGGAATATCGCCCGCCGCGCCGGGGATCGTCAGGTCGGTGATCGTCGCCAGATCGCCCACCGGCGGATCGGCGATGTCCTTCATCGCGGCATAGGTCGCGCGCGCGGCGGGCGGCGCGAGTTCGTGCACCTTGGGGCCGGGGACGCTGTTGAGAAAGGCGAGGAAGCCCGCGACATCGGGGCGGACATACGGATCGGTCACGCGTCTCTCCATCTGGTCTATGCCGTGTTTGCTCCTACCTAGGGAGGATGATCGCGGTCGTCCATCACCCAGCCTATGTCGCGCCCGGGCAAGCGACCAACCCCAGCCAGCTCAGCAAGAACGCCGCGATCCGCGACCTGCTGCGCACGCACGGCGCGGCGATCGACTGGCACGAACCGGAGCCGATGCCGCTCCACTGGCTCGAGGCGACGCATGATCCCGACTATGTCGCCGAAGTGCTCGAAGCGCGCGTGCCGCGGGAGAAAGAGCGGCGGATCGGCTTTGCGGTGACGCCGACAGTGGCCGCCCGTGCGCAAGTGGTGCCCGCGGGGACATGGCTCGCGGCGCGGCTCGCGCTCGATCGTGGGTTTGCCGCCAACAGTGCGGGTGGGAGCCATCACGCACTGGCCGAGACCGGGGCGGGCTATTGCGTGTTCAACGATCTGGCGATCGCGGCGGTGCGGCTGGTCGAAGAGGGCGATGTCGCGCGCGTGCTGATCGTCGATTGCGACGTGCATCAGGGCGACGGTACCGCGGCGCTCACCGCTGGGCGTCCGGGGATCGCGACCTATTCGATCCATGCCGAGAAGAACTTCCCGGCGCGGAAAGCCCGCTCGAGCCTCGATGTGCCGCTCGCCGACGGGATCGGCGATGCTGCCTATCTCGCGACGCTCGCCGCGACGTTGCTGCCGCTGATCGACGACTATCGGCCCGAGCTGATCCTCTATCAGGCGGGGATCGACCCGCTGGCGGGCGACCGGCTGGGGCGGCTCGCGCTGACGCCCGACGGTCTCGTCGCGCGCGACCGCTTCATCGCCGAAGCCGCCGCGACGCGCGGGATCGCGCTCGCGAGCACGGTTGGGGGCGGCTACGGCGATGACGTCCGCGCGCTCGCCGCGACGCATGTCGAGGTGATCCTGACCTTGGGGCGGGCGTATCATGCGGCACGCGCTCAGCTGCTCGCTCCGGGAACGATGGCGGCCGGTTCAAGTTGAGCATGACGGAAGCGGGGCAGGGTGCCTAAAGAGGCGCCGCTCCCGTTCGTTTGTGAGGCTGCGCTTGACCGATCCCGTTCTTCTCTGGCTGCGCCGCGACCTGCGGCTTGCCGACCAGCCCGCCTTGCTCGCCGCGATCGAGGACGGGGCGGTGATCCCGGTCTACATCCTCGATGACGACACGCCGAAACACTATGCGATGGGCGGCGCGTCGCGCTGGTGGCTGCACCACACCCTCGAGAGCCTTGATGCTTCGTTGCGCGCGAAGGGATCGCGGCTGATCCTGCGGCGCGGCGAGAGCGCGGATGAACTGGCCAAGCTCGCCGAGGAAACCGGCGCAAAACGGGTCCATGCGATCCGCCATTTCGAGCCGTGGTGGCGCAATGCCGAGCGCGCGGTGGCCAAGCGGCTCGACCTGGAGTGCCACGACGGCAATTATCTCGCGCCGCCGGGCTCGGTGACGACGGGCTCGGGTGGGCAGTACAAGATCTTCACGCCGTTCTGGCGCGCACTCAAGGCGACGCTGCCGCCGCCCGAGCCGACGCGCGTGCCGGCGCATATCCCGGCGCCGGCGCACTGGCCGAAGAGCGATTCGCTCGCCGACTGGGATCTGCTGCCGACCAAGCCTGACTGGTCGACAGGGTTCGGCAAGGAATGGACGCCCGGCGAAAAGGGCGCGCACAAACGCCTGAAGGCGTTCGAGGAACACGCCGACCGCTATGACGAGACGCGCAACCTGCCGTCGGTCGAGGGCAGCTCGCGGCTGTCGCCACACCTGCATTTCGGCGAAGTCTCGGCCGCGCAAGTGTGGCACGCGGTCGCCGATGCGGGGGGCTCGGTCGATGTCTTCCTCAGCGAGATCGGCTGGCGCGATTATGCGCAGACCGTGATCGGGCAATATCCTGACTATGGCACCAAGAACGGCCGCGACGCGCTCGATACGCTCGCGTGGCGGACGGGCAAGGCCGCCGATGCCGACCTCGAGGCGTGGCAGCAGGGCCGCACCGGTTATCCGATCGTCGATGCGGGGATGCGCCAGCTGTGGACGACCGGCTGGATGCACAATCGCGTGCGGATGATCACCGCGAGCTTCCTGATCAAGCATCTGCTGATCGACTGGCGCAAAGGCGAGCGCTGGTTCTGGGATTGCCTGGTCGACGCCGATTACGGCTCGAATTCGGTCAATTGGCAATGGACCGCCGGCACCGGGATCGACGCCAACATGTTCGTCCGGATCATGGCGCCGCTCGTGCAGTCGCCCAAGTTCGACGCGGGCGCCTATATCCGCGAGTGGGTGCCAGAGCTTGCCGACATCACCGGCGAGGCGATTCACGACCCCGAGGAGGCCGGCTGCCGTCCGCGCGGATACCCCGCAAAAATCATCGGCCATCGCGAGGCGCGCGAGCGTGCGCTCGAGGCGGCGCGTCAGGCGCGCTGAAAATAGCGTTGCGGCGCACGGGCATGGATGCGAGGGGGCGCCCGATGCTTGGGGTCTTCTCGAAATTGTTTCACCGCCTGCTCGACCGGATTGATGCTGGTCTGGTCGCGGGTTCGCTTGCCGCGCGGCTTCCCGACGGGCGCGATCGGCTGCTCGGCGGGCGTGTACCGGGGCCGGCAGCGGTGGTCGATCTGCGCAGTTGGCGCGCGTTGCTGCGGCTCGCGACGGGCGGCTCGGCCGGTTGGTATGTGGCCTGGTCGAAGGGGGAGTGGTCGAGCCCCGATCCGACCGTGCTGTTCGAGCTGTTCATGCGCAACCGCGTGACGCTCGGCGGGACCGCGCGATCGGGCGGGGTGATCCGTGCGCTGCGGCGTGTCGCCAACAGCCGGCGGCGCAACTCGCGCGTCGGCGCGCGACGCAACATCGAGTTTCACTACGATCTCGGCAACGATTTCTACCGCGTCTGGCTCGACCCGAGCCTGACCTATTCGAGCGCCTTGTTCGCGGAGCCCGTCTCGGATGCGGAGAGCCTCGAGGCGGCGCAGGCGACCAAGATCGACGCGATCCTCGACCGGCTGGCGGTGGCGCCGGGCGCGCGCGTGCTCGAGATCGGCTGTGGCTGGGGCGCGTTTGCCGAGGCGGCGGCGCGGCGCGGGCTCACGGTCGATGCGATCACGCTGTCGGCCGAGCAGGAGCTGGCGGTTCAGGAGCGGATCGCGCGAGCGGGGCTGAGCGATGTGACGGTGTCGCGGATCGACTATCGCGACATCACCGGCGAATATGACGCGGTAGCGTCGATCGAGATGGTCGAGGCGGTCGGGCAGGAATATTGGCCAGCCTATCTCGCCGCGGTCGCGCGCGCGCTCAAGCCCGGCGGCCGCGCGGCGCTGCAATATATCACGATCGATGACGCGATCTTCCCGGCCTATGCCGAGAATGTCGACTTCATCCAGCGCTACATCTTTCCCGGCGGGATGCTGCTGTCGGAGAGCCGCTTTCGCGCGCTGGCCGAAGCGGAAGGGCTCGAGTGGCAGGACAATTACACCTTCGGGCTGCACTATGCCGAAACGCTGCGGCGCTGGCGCGAGACGTTCGATGCGGCGGTGGCGGGAGGACGCTTGCCGGCTAAGTTCGACCGATCTTTCATCCACTTGTGGCGTTATTATCTGATGTATTGCGAAGGGGGCTTCCGCGGCGGCGGGATCGATGTCGCGCATGTGACGCTGGTTAAGAGTCCCCCCTCCCGCTTGCGAGTTTGAGGAGAGCGATGCAGGGCATCGTTCACCTCAAACTGGGTTAGGGGAGGGGCGTGCCGCGGACGCCGCGCTCTCCGGCACTTCCCTCGCCCAGCCCCTCCCGCACGCGGGAGGGGAGTTTTTAGTGCTGCCTCCCGCAAGCGGGAGGGGAGATTTTAGTCGACGCGTTCGAAGTGCCCTGTCGCGAAATCCTCGGTCAGGAGCGCGACGATCCGGTCCGCCACGACCGAAGGATCCTTGACCGACTTGGGGTCCTCGCCCGGATAGGCCTTGTGGCGCATCGCGGTGCGCGTGGCGCCGGGGTCGATGATCGCGGTGCGGACCTTGCTGATCAGCTCCATCTCGTCGCCATAGGCGGCGAGCAGCGTCTCGAACGCCGCCTTCGACGCGCCGTACATCCCCCAATAGGCCCGCGGCTTGCGCCCGACGCTCGATGTGAGGCCGATCACCCGGCCGTGCGCCGATTTGCGCAGCATCGGGTCGAACGCCGCGATCAACGCGGCCTGCGCGCTGACGTTGAGCGTGAGGACCTGCGCCATTTCCTTGGGGTCGATCGCGGGGACGGCGGACAGCTGCCCGAGCATCCCGGCGTTGAGCACCATGATGTCGAGCGCGGGCCAGCGTTCGCCGATCGCGGTGCCGAGGCGCGCGATGCTGTCGGTTTCGGTCAGATTGAGCGGGGCGATCGTCGCCGAACCGCCGGCGTCGAAAATGGCGTTCTCGACCGTCTCGAGCCCCGCGGCGGTGCGTGCGGTGATCACGACGTGCGCGCCGGCCGCGCCGAGCGCGAGCGCGGTGGCGGCGCCGATCCCGCGGCTGGCGCCGGTGACGAGGGCGATTTGGTTGGCGAGGGGCTTGTCGGTCATGCGGGGCTCTCTCTCCTTAAAGCCCCTCCCCTTCAGGGGAGGGGTTGGGGGTGGGGGAGTGCCTCGCAGAGAACGAGCGCCCGTTACTGCCCCACCCCAACCCCTCCCCTAAAGGGGAGGGGCTAAGTCTCTTAAATGACCCGTTCCGCCAGCAAAGCGAACTGATCGACCGAGGACACGTCGTCCTGGTCGGTCAGGCTGGTCGGATAATCGCCGGTGAAGCAGGCATCGCAGTGGCTCGGCCTGATTGCGTTGCGCTGCGGCTCGCCGAGCGCCTTGTACAGGCCGTGGATCGAGATGAAGGCGAGGCTGTCGGCCTTGATATAATCCGCCATCTGCTCGAGATTTTTGGTCGCGGCGAGCAGTTTCGCGCGCTCGGGCGTGTCGACGCCGTAGAAGCACGAATGCCGCGTCGGCGGGCTGGCGATGCGCATATGAACCTCGGCCGCGCCCGCCTCGCGCATCATCTCGACGATCTTGAGGCTGGTTGTCCCGCGCACGATCGAATCGTCGATCAGCACGATCTTCTTGCCCGCGATCAGCGCGCGATTGGCGTTGTGCTTAAGCTTGACGCCGAGGTGGCGGACCTTGTCGCTCGGCTGGATGAAGGTGCGCCCGACATAATGCGAGCGGATGATGCCGAGCTCGAACGGAATGCCCGACTCCTGCGCGTAACCCAAAGCCGCCGGCGTGCCCGAATCGGGGACGGGGATGACGAGATCGGCATCGACCGGGCTCTCGATCGCCAGCTGCGCGCCGATCGCTTTCCGCACGGTATAGACGCTGCGATCCTCCGAGATCGAATCGGGGCGCGAGAAATAGACATATTCGAAGATGCACGGCCGCGCCGCGACCTGCGGGAAGGGGCGGTGCGAGGTGATCTCGGTCCCCTTGACCATCACCAGCTCGCCCGGATCGATCGAGCGGACGAAGGTCGCGCCGACCACGTCGAGCGCGACGGTCTCCGAGGCGAAGATGATCGACCCGCCATCGGGGCCATCGATCTTGCCCATCACCAGCGGCCGAATGCCGAGCGGATCGCGGCAGGCGATCATGCCCTCGGGCGTCATCACGATCAGCGAATAGGCGCCCTCGACGCGCTTCAGCGCGTCGATGAACTTGTCGACGGTGGTGCGATAATTCGACGTCGCGACGAGATGGATGATCGTCTCGGTGTCGCTGGTCGACTGGAAGATCGACCCACGCCGGACGAGATCGCGCCGCAGCCGCATCGCGTTCGAGATGTTGCCGTTATGCGCGATCGCGAACCCGCCCGAGGCGAGATCGGCATAGAGCGGCTGCACGTTGCGCAGCGCCGTCTCGCCGGTGGTCGAGTAGCGGACGTGGCCGCAGGCGACCGATCCACGCAGCGGGACCATGATGTCCTCGCGGTCGAAATTGCCCGCGACATGGCCCATCGCACGATGGGTGTGGAATTCCACCCCGTCGAAGCTGGTTATCCCGGCCGCCTCCTGGCCGCGGTGCTGCAACGCGTGCAGCCCCAGCGCCACCAGTCGCGCCGCGTCGGTCGCGCCGGAAATGCCGAAAATGCCGCACTCTTCGTGCAGCGTGTCGTCTTCATGTGGATTCGTGGTCAGCATATCGCCCTTCGGGGGTAGCGCTCGCGGGGCATATAGGGACCACGCGTCGGTTTGTCGCGCTTTTGTCACAAGAGGCGGAGCGTTTGGTCGCATCGCCCGTTTTCGGCGGATTGCAGGAGGTGGCGATGGCGAAGGATCATGGGCCGAGCGTCAAGGACGACACGCTTTACGACGATTTGCGCCGCGACGGTGCTTCCAAGGGAAAAGCGGCGCGAATCGCCAATGCCAAGGCGGCAGGGACGCTCGATCATCGCTCGACCGAGCTTGAGGATCGCACGAAGGACGATCTGATGAAGGAGGCGCGCCGGATCGGCATCGCCGGGCGTTCGAAAATGACCAAGGCCGAATTGGCGAAGGCAATCCGAAAGGGTTGAGGGAGCTGGCTTAAAATCCGGTCCGTCACCCCGGCCTTGTGCCGGGGTCCACCAGGCGGCGAGCGCAGGCTCTGGCTTCTGGCGCCACGCGTGCGGCGCGATGGACCCCCGGCACAAGGCCGGGGTGACGGATGGGGGGAGCGGCGCTATTGGCAGGGCATGCCTGATCCCCGCGAAACCGGCCTAGCGCTGGACCCGAAATACGACGCCTCTGGCCTGATCACCGCCGTCGCGACCGACCGCACGACCGGCGAGGTTTTGATGCTGGCCCACATGAATGCCGAAGCGCTGCGGCTGACGGTCGAGACCAAAGAAGCGCATTTCTGGTCGCGCAGCCGTGGGGCGCTGTGGAAGAAGGGCGAGACTTCGGGGCATGTGCTCCACGTCGCCGACATCCGGATCGATTGCGATCAGGATGCGGTGTGGCTGATCGTCGATCCTGCCGGCCCCGCCTGCCACACCGGCGAGCGGAGCTGCTTCTACCGCCGCATCGCGGGCGATCGGTTGGTCCCAGCGGAATGACGCCGCACGCCGCCATGCCCGGTCGCGCCGTGCGGGGGCGGGGGCAGATGGCTTGCGCGCTGCTCGCCTTGGTCGCGCTGGCCGCATGCCATAGCGAAACACCCGACCCGGCCGCCTCGCCGACGCCGCAGGGGCTCGAAGCCGCAGCGATCCAGGCTGGCGTGATTCCCGATCCGGCGAGCACCGATCTGACGGGCGTGTACGCCACCGAGAACGACCGACTGTGCATCGTTCCCAGCGCCAAGGCGTATCGCATCGGCGTGTTCGTCGATTATGACGAAACGCAGAATTGTGGTGGATCGGGCGAGGTGTCGCGCAGCGGGGATACGCTTCGCGTTACGCTCGGCGCGGGCGGCGATGCGTCGGGGTGCAGCTTCGACGCCCGCTTCGAAGGCGATCGCATCGTTTTTCCGGCGCGCGTGCCTGACGCCTGTCAGCAAATCTGCCGCGGGCGCGCCTCGATCGCAGCGCTCGACGTCACGCGGTTGAGCGAGTCGGCGGCCGAGGCCGCGACGCTGCGCGATGCGCGCGGTCGATTGCTCTGCGGGAGCGGTGGATAGGCTTGACGTTCACGTAAGCGGCAACTATTTGTGTGGCATGTCTACCGGTCCCGCCTATGCCCTGATCGAGCGTCATCCCGACCGCGATCATTTCTCGATTTCCGATCTCTCGGCAGAGTTCGACGTCACGGCGCGTGCGTTGCGCTTCTACGAAGATGAGGGGCTGATCGCCCCCGAACGCCGCGGCACCGCGCGGATCTATTCGCAGCGCGATCGTGCGCGGCTCGCCTGGATCCTGCGCGGCAAGCGCGTCGGTTTCTCGCTGTCCGAGATCCGCGAGATGATCGACCTTTACGATATCGGCGACGGACGCCGCGCGCAGCGCGCCGTCACGATCGAGCGCTGCCGCAGCCGAGTCGCTCTGCTCGACGCGCAGAAGCGCGACATCGACGCCGCCATCGCCGAATTGAACGAGTTCATCGAGCTCGTCGAACAGACTCACCCGAAGGAAGCCTGATGCCCCAATATACGCCCCCCGTTCGCGACGTCCGCTTCGTGCTCGAGCATGTCGTCGGCCTCGAAAACTATGCCAACCACCCCGACTTCCAGAACGCGACCCCCGACGTGGTCGATGCCGTGCTCGACGAAGGCGGCAAGTTCGTCGCCGAAGTGCTGTTCCCGCTCAATGCCTCGGGCGACCAGGAAGGCTGCACGCGCCACGACGACGGTTCGGTGACGACGCCCAAGGGTTTCAAGGAAGCCTATGACGCGTTCGTCGAATCGGGCTGGGGCACGCTCAGCGCGCCGGAAGAGTTCGGTGGCCAGGCGATGCCGCACGTCGTCTCGACCGCGTTCCAGGAGTTCATGATTTCGTCGAACATGGCGTTCGCCATGTATCCCGGCCTGTCGCACGGCGCGATCGCCGCGCTGCTGGCGAAGGGCTCGGACGAGCAGAAGGCGAAGTACGTCCCGAACATGGTCAGCGGCAAATGGGGCGGCACGATGAACCTGACCGAGCCGCAGTGCGGCACCGATCTGGGCCTGATCCGCACCCGCGCCGAGCCGCAGGCCGATGGCTCCTATGCGATCACCGGCACCAAGATCTTCATCTCGTCGGGCGAGCATGACCTGACCGAGAACATCATCCACCTCGTGCTGGCGAAGACGCCGGGCGCGCCGGAAAGCTCGAAGGGCATTTCGCTGTTCGTCGTGCCGAAGTTCCTCGTCAACGACGATGGCTCGCTCGGCGATCGCAACCCCGTCACTTGCGGCTCGATCGAGCACAAGATGGGGATCCACGCCAATTCGACCTGCGTGATGAACTATGACGGCGCGATCGGCTGGCTCGTCGGCGAGGAGATGAAGGGTCTCGCCGCGATGTTCATCATGATGAACGCCGCGCGCCTCGGCGTCGGCCTGCAGGGCTTGGGCGTCGCTGAAGTCGCCTATCAGAATGCCGTCCAATACGCGCACGACCGCCGCCAGGGCCGCGCGCTGACCGGCGCCAAGGAGCCGAACGAAAAGGCCGACACGCTGTTCGTCCATCCCGACGTCCGCCGCATGCTGATGGAAGCCAAGGCGCTGACCGAAGGCCTTCGTGCATTGTGCCTGTGGGGCGCACTCCAAGTCGATCTCGAACATGCCGGTGCGACCGAGGAAGAGCGCCAGCTCGCCTCGGACCTGATCGGCCTGCTCACGCCCGTCATCAAGGGCTACGGCACCGACAAGGGCTATGACGTCGCGACCAACGCGCAGCAGGTCTATGGCGGCCACGGCTACATCGCCGAATGGGGCATGGAGCAGTACGTTCGCGATGCGCGCATCGCGATGATCTATGAGGGCACCAACGGCGTCCAGGCGATGGATCTGGTCGGGCGCAAGCTCGCGCAGAACGGTGGCCGCGCGGTGCAGGCGTTCTTCAAGGTCGTCGCCGACGACGTGGCCGCGGGCAAGGCCGATCCGGCAACCGCCGATTTCGCGACCCGGCTCGAAAAGGCCAATGGCGAACTGCAGGCAGCGACCATGTGGTTCATGCAGAACGGCATGCAGAACCCCGACAATGTCGGCGCCGGCGCGCACAGCTACATGCACATCATGGGCATCGTTGGCCTGGGCGTGATGTGGCTGCGGATGGCGACCGCCGCGAACAAGCTCAAGGCAGCGGGCGAGGGCGATGCCGCGTTCCTCGACGCCAAGCTGATGACCGCGCGCTACTTCGCCGAGCGGATCATGCCCGAGGCGGGCGCGCTGCGCCGCAAGATCGAGGCTGGTGCCGAAGCTCTGATGGCGATCCCGCCCGAGATGTTCGTAGCGGCCTGATCGTTGCGCTCGCACCCTCCCGCATCACGCGGGAGGGGGCGTTCGCGTTTATCGTGCTTCGAACGTCTGGGCCGGCGGCGCGGCGTCTGCCTTGCGCCGCACCCCGACCAACGCATCGGGGACGGTCTGGACCGCCCCAGGCGTGCGCGTCGCAGCCGGCAGAGCCTCCGGCTTCAGCCCATCTGACACGCGCTGCGCAGGCAGATAGACCTGCTGCTTCATGCACTGCGACAGATCGGCGCGCTTGAACTCGGTGCAGTTCCATAGCGCCTTGTCATAGCCCCGCGCCCGGTCGCGCAGATAGCTGAACGACAGAGCGGCGATCTGCGTCGGCTGCAGCGGCAGCGCAGTGGGGGGCTTGGCCTTGTCGCTCCATCCCATCACCTTGCAATAGGCGCGGTCGCCGCAGGTCCGCGTGGCGAGCTGGGCGAAGCCGTCGGGCGTCATCTTCTTGGCATCCAACGTTAGCAGGAAGCTTCCGTCGTCGCTGGCAAGCTCGGTCGGCAGTGGAGTCGCCGCCGCCACCGGATCGACATACATCGCCTCGGTCGCGACCATCGAAGGCCCGTCGCGGTGCGCGTCCGAATAGGTGGCGAGTTGCGCGATGATCGGCTCGTCGGGCGAGACCTGGCGATTGAAGGCGGGCGGGGTGCCCCACCAGCCGGTCCAGCGGAAGAACAGGTGCGTTCCGACCGCGGCGATCTTGTCGAGGCTCGACTGCCAATAGGGCACGACCCAATTGGTATGGTAATGCGTCGCATAGCCGACCGGCTTGAACACCGCGCCGGTCAGCGCCGCGGTCGCGGTTTCTCGCGCGCGCGTCCATTGCACGTCGAGCCAGCCATGGCGGGCCAGCGCGCCGTCGCAGGTGAAGGTGAACTGGCAGCCGGTCGAGCGCTCGGCGCCCTGGAACACCACGCCGCAGATCGTCTTGGGGAAGGCGGGGTGGCGGACGCGGTTGATCACCACCTGCGCGACGGCGCGTTGCCCGACCGGATCGTCGCCTGCTTCGTAGAGGACGGCGGCGGCCATGCAGTCGATCGCGCGCGCGCGCTGGATCGGATCGCCGGCGAGCTTGAACGGCCGCGCGGCGGGGTTGGGGCCATCGACGAACGGTACGCTCGCGTTGAACGCGCGCGCATCGTCGGGGTCGAGATCCTGGAAGGCGACCGGCTCGACCGGCGGCAGCTCGGCGGCGGGAACGACGCGTTGCGCCGGTGCGCGCGCGACATGGTGGCGCACGAGCGGAGGGGCGAAGCGGATCAGCAGCAGGGGGAGGAGGATCGCCAGCAGTGCGATCGCCAAGACGATCGCGCGCAACGTGGCGCTGGGAGGGCGGACGGGGGTCATGCGATCAAGGTCGGGGATTTAGAGGCAACGGGGGCACGAACGGCTCCTGACCGAATTGGGCCAGCGCCTTTACCCCAATCCCGCGCGAATGCGAAATGACTGCCCTGGCAGCGCCATCGGCGATCGAGCGCTGTTGGGAGCCAGTCCCCCATCCGTCACCCCGGCCTCGTGCCGGGGCCCACCGTGCCGCACTCCTAACGACGCGAGCGCGTCCATCATGGTGGACCTCGGGACAAGCCCGCGGTGACGAACTAGTGTTTGTGACGTGTCGGGCGCGCGTATCGCGATCGCGCTCAGCTCTCGGGCAGGAAGTCCGGCACCGACAGATAGCGCTCGCCCGTGTCGTAGTTGAAGCCGAGTACGCGCACGCCCTCGGGCAGATCGGGCAGCTTCTGCAGGATCGCGGCGAGCGTCGCGCCCGAGCTGATCCCGACGAGCATCCCTTCCTCGGCCGCCGAGCGACGTGCCATGTCCTTGGCGACGCTGGCATCGACCTTGATCGCGCCGTCGATCGCCTGGGTGTGGAGGTTCGCCGGCACGAAGCCTGCACCGATTCCCTGGATCGGATGCGGGCCGGGCGAGCCGCCCGAGATCACCGGCGAGGCGGCGGGTTCGACCGCGTAGACCTTGAGGTTCGGCCAATCCTGCTTGAGCCGCTCGGCCACGCCGGTGATGTGCCCGCCCGTGCCGACGCCGGTGATGATCACGTCGATCGGCGAATCGCGGAAATCGTTGAGGATCTCGAGCGCGGTCGTGTGGACATGGACGTTGATGTTGGCGGGGTTCTCGAACTGCTGCGGCATCCACGCGTTCGGCGTCTGCTCGACGAGCTCGAGCGCGCGCTCGATCGCGCCCTTCATGCCCTTCTCGCGCGGCGTCAGGTCGAAGGTCGCGCCGTACGCCAGCATCAGGCGGCGGCGTTCGAGCGACATGCTCTCGGGCATGACGAGCACGAGCTTGTAGCCCTTGACCGCGGCGACCATCGCCAGGCCGACGCCGGTGTTGCCCGAGGTCGGCTCGATGATCGTACCGCCGGGCTGGAGATGCCCGTCGCGCTCGGCCGCCTCGATCATCGCCAGCGCGATGCGGTCCTTGATCGAGCCGCCGGGGTTCGAGCGTTCTGACTTGATCCACACTTCGGCGCCGGGGAACAGCTTCTGGACGCGGACGTGTGGCGTGTTGCCGATCGTGTCGAGGATCGTGTTGGCTTTCATGGCGTGGCCTCCAGTTCGAGATCGCGGGAATCTTGCGCGCTTTTGGGCAGATCGAAAGTCTTGGCATTGCGGATGCTGGGGAAGAGATAGGTCCACAGGATCGTTACCACAATCGCGCCGCCGCCGCCGACGAGCACCGCACCGACCGGCCCGAGCGCCGCGGCGAGGAAGCCCGACTCGGCCTCGCCCAGCTCGTTCGATGCCGAAATGGTGAGCTGCGACACCGCGCCGACGCGCCCGCGCTTGTCGTCGGGGGTGTGCAGCGTGATCAGCGACTGGCGAATATAAACCGAGAACATGTCCGCCGCGCCCGCAACCGCCAGCGCGGCGAGGCTCAGCGCCATGATCTGCGACAGGCCGAACGCCACCGTCGCCACGCCATAGACCAGCACCGCGCCGAGCATCTTGGGCCCGACATTGGTCTTGATCGGGCGGAACGAGAAGAACAAAGCCACCACCGAAGCCCCGGCGGCAGGCGCGGCGGCGAGCAGGCTCAGACCCTGCGGACCGACCTTCAGAATGTCGTGCGCGTAGATCGGCAGCAATGCGCTCGTCCCTGCCAGGAACACGGCGAACAGATCGAGCGTGATCGCGCCGAGCACGAGCTTGTTCTCACCGACATAGGCGAGCCCATCGATGATCTGGCGGATCGGATGCGCCTTGCTCGGCACGATCGTCCGCGGGACGGGGGGAATCGTCAGCAACCCTGCCAGGGCGATACAGAAAAGGACCGTCGCCAGCGCATAGGCGCCCCACGGCGCGGCTGCATAGGCGAAGCCGCCGACCGCGGGCCCGATGATCGTCCCGACCTGCCACGAGATCGAGCTGAGCGCGATCGCGGTCGGCAGCACTTCGCGGGGCACGAGATTGGGGGCGAGCGCGCCGAACGCCGGCCCGGCAAAGGCACGACCGAGCCCGAGCAGCACCGCGACCGAGAACAGCACCGGCAGCGTCATCCCTTCGCTATATGTCACCAGCGCGAGCGTCAGCGCGCACAGCGCCTGCAACGTCACCGTACAGCGCGTGATCAACCGCCGGTCGAATCGGTCGGCGACCCAGCCGCTGACCGGCGTCGTGACGAACAGCGGAATGAATTGCAGCAGCCCGATCAGCCCGAGCTGCGCGGCGGCTCCGGCGGGCGACATGGTGGTGCGGGCGATGGTGTAGGTCTGCCAGCCGATCACGATGATCATCGCATTTTGCGCGATCGTCATCGCGAAACGCGCCGCCCAATAGGAGCGGAATTGCGCGATGCGGAGCGGGTGGGGGGCAGCGGTCATCGCGGTCAGCCTTAAGCGGTGCGCGGCGGGCGGGGCAATCGAGGATGTGCTTGGTACGCAGAAACTTGCACTGTTCCCGTGTCATCCCGGACTCGATCCGGGATCCCGTCACTCGGTGGGAAGCCGCTCGCATGGATGCCGGATCAGGTCCGGCATGACGGAGCAGGGTTGCGGGAAACATCGCCGCCACGCATCCTTTTGACAGCAGCGATTGATATCGGCGCAACATCGCGCCTATAGGCTCGCGTCCCTCTCCCTAGGTCATGAGGTCTTCCAGACGTGGCAAAAGCCCCCGCTGCCGTAAAGGCACTACCCCCGGTGCCCAACCGCGAGCGCCCCGACGAGCCCAAAGCGTACGAGGCATCGAAGGCGGAACTGCTCGAATTCTACAAACAGATGCTGCTGATCCGCCGTTTCGAGGAGAAAGCCGGCCAGCTGTACGGCCTCGGCCTGATCGGCGGCTTCTGCCACCTCTATATCGGCCAGGAAGCCGTGGCGGTCGGCCTGCAGTCGGGCCTCGATGGCGACAAGGACTCGGTCATCACCGGGTATCGCGATCACGGCCACATGCTCGCCTATGGCATCGATCCCAAGGTGATCATGGCCGAACTGACCGGACGTGGCGCGGGCATCAGCCGCGGCAAGGGCGGCTCGATGCACATGTTCTCGACCGAGAAGAAGTTCTACGGCGGGCACGGCATCGTCGGCGCGCAGGTGTCGCTCGGCACGGGCCTCGCCTTCGCGCACAAATATAACGAGGATGGCGGCGTCGCCATGGCCTATTTCGGCGACGGTGCGTCGAACCAGGGCCAGGTGTACGAGAGCTTCAACATGGCCGAGCTGTGGAAGCTGCCGATCATCTATGTGATCGAGAACAACGAATACGCGATGGGCACGAGCGTCAATCGCTCGTCGGCCGAGGACCAGCTTTTCCGCCGCGGCGAATCGTTCCGCATCCCGGGCATCCAGGTCGACGGCATGGACGTGCTGGCGTGCCGCGGTGCCGCCGAGGAAGCACTCGCCTGGGTCCGCGCCGGCAAGGGTCCGATCATCCTCGAGATGAAGACCTATCGCTATCGCGGCCACTCGATGTCCGATCCGGCCAAGTACCGCTCGCGCGACGAAGTCCAGGCCGTGCGCGACAAGTCGGACCCTATCGACCACGTCAAGAAGCTGCTCGACGCGCAGGGCGTGACCGAGGCCGAGCTCAAGACGGTCGACCAGGAGATCCGCAAGATCGTCAACGAAGCCGCCGACTTTGCCGAGCAGGCGCCCGAACCCGAGGCCGCCGAACTCTACACCGACATTCTGGTGGAAAAATACTGATGTCCGTCGAAATCAAGATGCCCGCGCTTTCCCCGACGATGGAGGAGGGCACGCTCGCCAAATGGCTCGTCAAGGAAGGTGACGTCGTCAAGTCCGGCGACATCATGGCCGAGATCGAGACCGACAAGGCGACGATGGAATTCGAAGCCGTCGACGAAGGGACGATCAGCAAGATCCTCGTCGCCGAGGGCACCGACAATGTGAAGGTCGGCACCGTCATCGCGACGCTGACCGCCGAGGGCGAAGAGCCCGCCGCGACCGGCGAAGGCAAGTCCGAAGCCGCCGCGCCCGCGGCCGATCAGCCCGCTGAGCAGAAGGCCGAGGCGACGCCCGAGCCCGAGGCCAAGAAGGTCGACACCGGCACGCACCAGCTCGAGAAGGCCGCCGAGCATAAGGCCGAAGTCAGCGATCCCGCGATCCCCGAGGGGACCGAGATGGTCAAGCTGACGCTGCGCGAAGCGTTGCGCGACGCGATGGCCGAGGAAATGCGTGGCGATAAGCGCATCTTCGTGATGGGCGAGGAAGTCGCGCAGTATCAGGGCGCCTACAAGGTCACCCAGGGCCTGCTCGAGGAATTCGGCGACAAGCGCGTAATCGACACGCCGATCACCGAATATGGCTTTGCCGGCATCGGCACGGGCGCGGCGATGGGCGGGCTTCGTCCGATCGTGGAGTTCATGACCTTCAACTTCGCGATGCAGGCGATCGACCACATCGTGAACTCTGCCGCCAAGACCAATTACATGTCGGGTGGCCAGATGCGCTGCCCGATCGTGTTCCGCGGCCCCAACGCTGCGGCAAGCCGCGTCGGTGCGCAGCATTCGCAGAACTATGCGCCGTGGTATGCGAGCGTGCCCGGCCTGATCGTGATTGCACCGTATGACGCGGCCGATGCCAAGGGCCTGCTCAAGGCAGCGATCCGCACCGAGGATCCCGTCGTGTTCCTCGAGAACGAGCTGCTCTACGGCCGTACGTTCGACGTGCCCAAGCTCGACGATCACGTTCTGCCGATCGGCAAGGCGCGGATCATGCGCGAGGGCAAGGACGTGACGATCGTCAGCTATTCGATCGGCGTCGGGCTCGCGCTCGAAGCCGCGGTGAAGCTGGCCGAGGAAGGCATCGACGCCGAAGTGCTCGACCTGCGCACGCTCCGCCCGCTCGACACCGAGTCGGTGCTCAAGAGCCTCAAGAAGACCAACCGCCTCGTTGTGGCGGAAGAAGGCTGGCCGACCTGTTCGATCGCGTCGGAAATCCAGGCGCTGTGCATGGAGCAGGGCTTCGACGACCTCGACGCACCGGTGCTGCGCGTCACCAACGAGGACGTGCCGATGCCTTATGCGGCGAACCTCGAGAAGCTGATGCTGGTCAACGCCGACAAGATCGTCGCCGCCGTGAAGCAGGTGACGTACCGCTAAAGCAAAGAGGGCCTCTTCCTAGTGGAAAGAGGCCCTTTTCGTAGGTTAGCAGTTCGAGGCGGTCACCCCGGCCACCGGATAGACCCCGCTATTGCCGCCGGTAAGATCGCGCGCGTCGCGGACGAGCATCGAGGCATATTCGACGATATACGTGCTCGGCGACAGCGACGTCTTCACGAGTGGTGTGTAGAGATAATAGACCTCGACGAACATGGTCGCGTTGTTGTCGGGCGTTATGACTTGCCGCCCCGTTGGGCCGAGTCCGGTTAGGCCCGTTTTCGTGCTGGTCGTATAGAGCGGCACGTAACTGGTCTGCGCGCCGTAGCAGCGCTGCCACCCGATCTTGTAGGTGTTCGCCGTATTCGGGTTCGCGGTCGGCTCGAGATCGGTGAGGATGACTCGCCCGTTGGTCTGCAGCTTCAGTTCGCCCGATTGCAGGTTCGCGCCGATAAAGACGTCGTTGATGTCGGATTCGCTGATCGTCTTGGCCGAGAGCTGACTGCCCGTTCCCATCCGCGCGGCATCGTCGGCGAGCTGCAGCGCCAATTGGCTGACGCGCATCTTGGTGGTGATGAAATTCGTGATCTCGGCGCCGGTCAGGCTGAGAACGATGAAGACCGGCAGCAGCAGCGCGAATTCGATCAGCGCAACGCCGCTGCGATTCTGGTCGAGCCGCTTCGCGCGCTCGATCACGAAAGACGAGAAGCGGGTCATGGGCAGTTTCTCACGGTCGCGGCGGCATAGCTTGCCTGGTCCGAATACGGTTGGTTCTGGAGGATCGTCGTCGCCACCAGATTGGTGGTGCTGGACGTCCCGAGGAACCTCCACAGCGGGAACATGTGCGGATAGGCGACCGTCACCGTGTAGAGCGTCCGGTCCTTCGCACCGCCTTGCCCAGCGTCGCCGCCGTCCGAGTCCCACACCGTATTGTTGTTGGCATCGACATACGGCTCGCCCGCGTCGCAGGTGCCGTTCTTGTTGGTGTCGGTATACGACTCGGCCTGTGCGGCGGCCGCCAGGCTGAAGGTGCGGTAGAAGCGCCGCGTGAAGACGATCTGCGGATTCTTGGTCAGCGCGGAGACCTGCGCGGTGACGCGGGCATCGAGCGCGGCGGAGACCTGCGCGTCGGTTCCCGTTTCAAGACTCGCGTCGCGTGCGACCTTCTGCACGATGCCCTGCAGGATGGCGCGCGTGTACAGCGTATGGGCAATATCGAACCCACCGATTAACAGCAGGCACAGGACCGGCGCGACAATCGCGAACTCGATCAGCGCCGCACCACGGGTGTCGCGATACAGGCAAGGCGCACGTAGAGCCCGCGGCGTCATTTGGTGAGCCTCAGCGCGGAAATCTTGTTCGCGATCGCGGCGAACTGCGTTTGCAGCGCGGCCGAATCGGCCGCCTTGAAATAGTAGGACGGCGATGTCGCGCAGGTTTGCAGGCGGCTCTCGGTATCGGTGTTGGTGCCGTTACCAAACGAAATCACCCACAGCGTGATGTTCTTGTTCTTCACCGACGTGCACAACGCCGCGAGGCGCAGGTTGATCTGGTCGATCAAGGTTTGTCGATTGGTCCCGCAATTCTGCGCCAGGCCGACGTCGGTCGTCTGCTTCTGATCGTAGAAGGGGACGCCATAGGCGTTGTAGTCGCACGGGTTCGATGTCGAATCGCCGTCGGTCATGAAGATCATGTGGCGTTGGATGTCAGCGCCGCCACTATAGCTCCCGTTTGGCTGGGTAACGGCATTTTCCGGCGCGAAGATTCCCGTCGGCGACATGAAGCGCGCGCCCCACAGCATGCCGATGTCGTGATAGGTGTTGCCTTGGGCGACCAGGCTGTCGACATATTGGTCGAACGAAGCCGCATCGCTCCAGCTCTGCAGCTTTTTCGCAGCGGTCGGGCAATAATCGTCGCTCGAGTTGTAATAGTCGTTGGTCGAGTCGCTTTCCGTGTTCGTCGCCTGATTGTAGCTATTGGAGATGTTGCGAAGGTAGATCGCGTCAGGCAGCGAGGGACCCCATAGCGAGTTGCTGTTGCCCGCCGTGGGGACGAGATCGATGTTGAGATCGTAGGCGGTGCTGGGGATCGGCGTGTAATTGGTGGTTGCGACCGTCGGGCGTTCCTGGATGCAGCCATCCCACGTGATCGACCGATCAGCGCCACCCGCACCGATTGGAAGGGTGAGACTGGTATTCCAAGTGGAACCGCTTTTCAGCGCGCTGACAGGCTGGGCAATCTTGCCGTAATGCCACGTGACTGTCAGCGTTCTGTACGATTGGGTGCAATAATAGTTCGTCCCGGAGTACGATGACGAGCTCGTTTTATCGACCTTATATTGCGTCGTCGCGGTATCCGACCTGGCGACGGTGCAGGTGCCATTCTGGGTGCTGTTCGACTGACTATAGGCGCTCCATGCGCTCCAGGAGGAACTGACGAACTTGCGCGACTGGTAGCTCCAGCTGTCGGCGAGGTAGGCCGGTGGCAGTAGGTAGCCGACATTGACGTTGCTGGCATAGGGCATGAATCCGAAGCGGATCTGCACCTGGTTCCCGGTACCCCCCGTCGCGTTGGTGGTCGCACAGGTCGCGTTGGTCTTTAGGCGAGCGACGATTTCGAAGAAGCATTTGACCGCCGTCTTGAGTCCGTCGATCTTCGATCCCGTCGCCGGGACGCCGTTATTGTTGGTGCAGGTGGTGGAGGTCGCGGTGCAGTTCATCGAACCCGTCACGTCGAGCACGAACATCACATCGGTATTGGGAAGCCGCATTTCCGAATCGCACGACACCGCGAGCGACTGCGTGTTGACGCCGAGCACGCGCATCAGCGTCATCGGGACCGTTGCGGTGGCGGTGCCGGTTACCGTCCCGCCGCTTTCCGCAAAGGACCGGGTCGTCCCGGTGCTGCCATAGCCGTTCGCCGGGAAGTTCGCGTCGTAGAATTTCTCCGCGACCGTATTGTCGTCGGTGCCCCAAATGCCGCCGCCCATCTGCTTGCGGCCAGCGAGCGCGCCGGCGTCGCAGGCGTGTTGCATGCGGGTCTTGATGATATACATGCGGCTGATGTCGATAGCGCCGCCGACCATGCCCGCCATCGGAATCAGCGCGGCCGCCATGATCGCGAGCGCGTTGCCGGCGACGTCGCGGCGCAGGCACGAGAGACATCTGAGCAAACGCGCGATTCCCATCGTGCGCACGCTATTTGCCTTCGCCATCCACCCGTCCCGCATCGCTCGCTTCCGACCTCAAACGTCGCGCATGCCGCGCCATCCTGTAATGTCCATTAAAGCTGCTAGGTTAATAACATGGTTACGTATCAAACCGGCCCCGAACGGGCGCTGGCGTTAAGCTATGCGCCCGAAGCCGCGCGGGCTTCGCTCGCCGCGCTGTTCGCGCTCGACGATACGCTTGGCCAGATCCTGCGCACGACGCGCGAGCCGATGGTCGGGCAGATGCGGCTGACGTGGTGGCATAGCGCGCTGAGCGCGCTCGATAGCGCACCGCCGCCCGCGCAGCCGGTGTTGCAGGCGCTTGCGGACAACGTGGTTCGAAACGGTGTCAGTGGGGCGCGGCTCGCCGCGATGATCGATGGCTGGGAGGCGTTGCTCGAGGCCGAGGCGATCGACACGACCGCGCTGCAGCTTCATGCCGCGGCGCGCGGCCGTGGCCTGTTCGTTGCAGCGCAGGCGCTGGTGGGTGGCGCGCCGCGCGATCCGGTCGAAGCCGCGGGGGAGGGATGGGCGCTGGCCGATCTCGCGCGCAACGTGCGCGACCCCGAGAGCGCGCGCCGAATCGCCACCGCCGCGTCCGGCGCGATCGCGGCGGCGACGGCGGTGCGCTGGAGCCGTGCCGGACGCGCGCTCGGTGCGCTGGCGCAGCTTGCGCGGATGGATCTGGCGGTGCCGCTCGATACGCCGATCGCGCATGGCGCGCCGCGGCGGGTTGCGCGTCTGGCGTTGCACCGCGTCACCGGACGATAGACTTTCACAATGCGTTAGAATGGGTTATCCTGCTGCGACAGTCGTGGGGGGACGATATGTGGCGCTATCTGGTGGGTGGGCTGGCGACGTTGGCGCTGGTCGCAGCGGGGATCCTGGTGTTCAATCGCAACGCGCGCTCGGTCGCCGCGTTGCCGCTGGCGCCGCCCGCGTCGGCGCAGGCGGGCGCTGCGGCGGCGCTCCCCGACAGCGTTCCAGAGGCGAGCGATGCCACGCGTGAGCAGAAGCGCTTCGACCGCTATGACAAGGACCGCGACGGCACGGTGACGCGCGAGGAATATCTCGCCGCGCGGCGCAAGGCGTTCGCCAAGCTCGACGTCAACCATGACGGCACGCTGGCGTTCGACGAATGGGCGGTGAAGGCCGAGGGCAAGTTTGCGCTTGCCGATGCCGACAAATCGGGCGCGATGACGCCGGTCGAATTTGCCAAGACCGCGGTCAAGCGCAAGCCGCCACGCGTGCGGCGCGACTGTCCGCCGGCGGCCAAGGACGAGGCGCCGGCGAACGGTGAGGACAGCTGATCGCTGGCGTTACGCGGCCATCCAGGCGGTGAGCGCGTCGCGCGCGCGATCGGTGTACATCTTCTTGCGATCGGCCTTTTTGGTGCGGCCAGCGATCGGCGGGAACAGGCCGAAATTGACGTTCATCGGCTGATACGTCTCGGCCACCGCCGCACCGGTGATGTGATGCAGCAAGGCGCCGAGCGCGGTCTCCACCGGGGGCGGGGGCATCGCCGCACCGCCGAGTTCGGCCGCGGCGAATCGCCCGGCGAGCAGCCCGATCGCCGCGCTCTCGACATAGCCTTCGCAGCCGGTGATCTGCCCGGCAAAGCGGATGTTCGGCCGTGCCTTCAGTCGCAGCGTCGGATCGAGCAGTTCGGGCGAGCGGATGAAGGTGTTGCGGTGCAGACCTCCGAGCCGCGCGAACTCGGCATTCTGCAGCCCGGGGATCGTGCGGAACAGCCGGACCTGCTCGCTATGCTTCAATTTGGTCTGGAAGCCGACGATGTTCCACAGCGTGGCCGAGGCATTGTCCTGGCGCAGCTGCACGACCGCATAGGGCCAGCGCCCGGTGCGCGGATCGTCGAGCCCGACGGGCTTCATCGGCCCGTAGCGCAGCGTGTCGACCCCGCGCGACGCCGCGACCTCGATCGGCATGCAGCCCTCGAAATAGGGGACGTCCTCCCATTCCTTGAACTCGGTCTTCTCGCCGTCGATCAGCCCGGTGTGAAAGGCGAGATATTCGTCCTTCGTCATCGGGCAGTTGATGTAATCCTTCGTATCACCCTTGTCCCAACGTGACGCCATCCAGGCGGTCTCCATGTCGATGCTGTCGAAATGGACGATCGGCGCGATCGCGTCGAAAAAGGCGAGCGCGTCCTTGCCGGTCGCAGTGCCGATCGTCTCGGCGAGCGCGGGCGCGGTGAGCGGACCGGTCGCGACGATCGTCATGCCGGTCTCGGGCAGGGCATCGACGCGTTCGCGCACCACCGTGATGTTGGGGTGCGCGATCAGCGAGTCGGTGACGCCCTCGGAGAAGCGATCGCGATCGACCGCGAGCGCGGAGCCAGCGGGCACCTTGTGGACGTCCGCCTCGCGCAGGATGAGCGAGCCGAGCGTGCGCATCTCCTGGTGGATCAGCCCGACCGCGTTGCTCGTCGCATCGTCCGAGCGGAAGCTGTTCGAGCAGACCAGTTCGGCAAGGCCGTCGGTCTGGTGCGCCGGCGTCATCTCGCCCGATCCGCGCATTTCCGAAAGCTTCACCTTGAAGCCAGCCTCGGCGAGCTGCCAGGCGGCTTCGGAGCCCGCTAGGCCTCCGCCGATAATGTGTACGTCATGTGTCATGCGCTGGCTGATAGCGGGTGCGGCGCGGGGTGGCAAAGGGCGTGCATTCGGAGCGATCGGCGGACCCGTGCCACCGCGGATGCCTCGGCCACATGACATAAACTTCACACATGAATTTAGAGGCTTAGTGCGCTCGCCCTCTACCACCCGCGTCCGCCGCGCGATATGGTTGCGCTTGGCAAACATTTCCTGCCACCTACGGAGTCGTGTCATGGCGATCGGCCGGTATCTTGCTGCAGCGGCGATATGGTGGAGTGTCGCGACACCCGCAGCGGCACAACAGCCGCCGGTCCAGGCCAAGACCGGGCCCGACATCGTCGTCCAGGGTGCGGTCGATGCGCCGAGCGCGTGGCGGCGCGCCGAGTCGGCGCATGTCATCGTCACGAGCAAGGGGAGCGAGGCGGAGCTCAAGCGCGTCACCAACGCTCTCGAGCGGCTCTACGCCCTGATGGCGCGGCTCTATCACCGCACCGATGCCGCCGACGACACCGTCAAGCTGCAAGTGACGCTCGTCGATTCGGCCGATTTCTTCCAGGCGATGAAGCTGCGCAACCTGCGCTCGGAAGAAGGCCCCTATGCGGCGACGTTTGCGGGCGAGCGCTATTACGATCCGCGCGAGGACGGTCCCGTCCTCGCCGTCGCGCGGACCGACCAGGTGATCAAGCTCTCCACCGCGCTCGCCGAGGATCGCGATGTCGAGGACGCTTCAGGATCGATCGATTCCGAAGGAAGCATGGGCACCGGTATGGCCGAGACCGCCAACCGCCCGCCGATCGCGCGGAAATGGGAGGCGGTGCTCTATTCGGCGTTCGCGCAGCATTTCCTGCTGACCTACATGCCCGCCGCCTATCCGCGCTGGTATCTCGACGGCGTTGGCGCGTTATTCTCGACGTTCGATGTCCGGCGCGACGGCAAGGTCGACTATGCGCGCGATCCGCTCGATTATCGACAGGTGTTCTACGCGTATGGCTCGCTTCGGGTGCGGCCGATCCTGACCGGGGAATATCTCGAAGGGGACGCGGGCAAGGCGCATTGGACGCCGTATCATGCCTGGCTGCTGACGCATTTCTTCCTCTTCTCGCAGCTCAAGCCCGAGCGCAGCCAGCAATTCCAGCGCTACATGGCAGAGATCGGGCGCGGCGTGCCGCTGGCCGAGGCGGCCAAGGTGTTCGGCGATCTCAAGCGGGTCCAGCACGATCTCGATGTCTATCAGGAACGCGGCACCGAATATGCCCGCGCCGACGCCGTGCCGCCACCGGGCGGCGATCCTACGATCAACGTCGTATCGCGCAGCAGTGCGGCGGTGATCGAGGCGCGGCTCGAGCTTGGCACGCGCCTCGCCGGCGGTGCGGCGGACAGTGCCTGGGTGGCGCAGCTCCACGACACCGTCGCGGACCTGCCCTATAATGCCGAAGCGCTGCTGACAGAGGCCGAGGTCGAATGCCGTGCCGGGCAGAACGACGCGTGTCTTGATTCGGCCGAGCGCGTGCTCGCCAAGACGCCCGACAATATCCGCGCGCTGGCGTGGAAGGGCATCGCGCTGACGCACCAGGCGCTGGCGGGGCCGGCGAGCGATCGTGTGCGCGGGCTCAAGGCGGCGCGTGTGCCGATCGTCCGCGCGCTGCGGATCGACAATGACACGCCGCTTCCGCTGCTCGCTTTCTTCAACAGCTATGCCGAGGCGGGCGATCCCGTTCCGGACCAAGCGGTGCTCGGGCTGGTCAAGGTGACGCAAGCCGTGCCCGCCGCGCCGGGGCCCCGGGTCGCACTCGCGCGCGAATTGCTGCGGCAGGGCCATGCCGATCTCGCGCGGCAGGTGCTGATTCCGGTGCTTTACGGCGGCTATGATTCGCCCGAAAAGACCGTCGCGCAGACGCTGCTGGCGGCGGCCGGATCGGCGCAGCACGCCGCGCGTTGATCGCGCGAGGGCTCGTCCCGACATAGCGGGCGAGGAGCTGCCATGAAAATCTATACGATCGGCTATGAAGCCACGACGATGGGCGCGTTCATCGACGCGCTGACCAAGGCGGGCGTTGCCCGTGTGATCGACGTTCGTGCGCTGCCTTTGTCGCGTCGGCCGGGGTTTTCGAAGACGTCGCTTGCCGCATCGCTCGCCGAGGCGGGGATCGACTATGTCCATCTGAAAGCCCTCGGCACGCCCAAGCGCGGGCGTGATGCGGCGAAGAAGGGCGATGTCGCGACGCTCGAGGCGGTCTATGCCGAGCAGCTCATCCTGCCCGAAGCGCAGGCGCAAACCACCCTGATGCTGGAGCTCGCGGCGGAGAAGCCGAGCGCCTTGCTCTGCTTCGAGCGCGACCCGGCGCATTGCCATCGCACGCTGCTGCTCGACGCCGAAGCTGCCGATGCCGAAGTTATCGACCTGTATGCCTGATCGCCGTAACGCTTCGTTAGCGATCAAAATTAGGAACGAAGCGAAGTCGTATCTGTTATCTTCCTAGTGCCGATAGCCGGACACTTGGGATTATGGGCGTGCCTACTATCAAGGATCTTCAGACTGCCCGACGCGAACAGCGCTATCCGACCCGGTTCGCCGGCACGGTGATTGTCGACCGCCGACCGCATCCGGTCGAGATTGCGGATATTTCTTGCGTCGGCGCCTGCGTGCGCGGCGTCGATCTGCCCAAGCGCGGCGAGGAGATCGTCCTCCTGGCGGAGGAGCTCGAAGTGGTCGGGACGGTGGTGTGGAGCGACGGGACGTCGTGCGGCATCAACTTCCACAAGCCGATCGCGCCGCTCGCGGTCGTTCGCAGCAACCCCTATCTGCCCAATCGCAACACGCTGACCAAAGCCGTCGCGATGCGCGGTTGACCCTGGGTCAGCCGGCGACCGGGAGTTTGACCGTTCCGTCGGCATCCCGCTCGAGCGGGCCGTAGGCGATCACCGTCTCGAGCAGCAGCGGGCCGCCGTACAGATGCGGGAAAAGCTGCCCGCCGCGCGACTCTTCCCATTTCAGCCCCGCACCGAACGACCCGAGATCGACCGCAGCGACGTGCAGGTCGCTCTGCCCAGCGAAATGCTTGTCGACCGTCTCGGTCAGCTGCTCGGCGGTCGAGAGGTGGATATAGCCATCGGCCAGATCGACCGGCGCGCCGGCGAACGATTCCTCGGTCTCCAGCGTCGCCATCTGTTCGGCGGTGAGCACCTTGTACGCGGTCAGCGGCATGTCGCTCATTCGCCATTCTCCGGGCCCGCGGCGAGGTCATCGCCGGTATCGGCGGTATCGTCGGGCGCGATCTCGACTGCGGTGAGGTCGCGGACGTCGGCCTCGGCATCGCCCTCGGACTCTTCGATCCGCGCGGCCGAGACGACATGCTCGTTCTTGCCGACGTCGAACAGTTTCACGCCCGCCGAGTTGCGGCCGATCACGCGCATCGAGCCGAGCGTGGTGCGGATCACCTTCGCCTGGTCGGTGACGAGCATCAGCTGATGGCCCTTGGTCGCGGCAAAGCTGGCGACGACGGGGCCGTTGCGCGGGATGTTGTCGATGTTGGTGATGCCCTGGCCACCGCGGCCGGTGCGGCGATAGTCATAGGCCGACGAGATCTTGCCATAGCCGTTCTCGCAGACGGTCAGCACGAACTGCTCGCGCTCCATCAACTCCTGATAGCGCGCGGGCTCCATCGTCGGTTCGCCGTCCTTCTCGCCCTTCCACGGCGCGAAGCGGAGGTAATCCTCGCGCTCGTCGGGCGTGGCGCCGACGCGGTGGAGGATCGACAGCGAGATCACCTTGTCGTCGCCCTTGAGCGCCATGCCGCGCACGCCGGTCGAGTTGCGGCTCTGGAACTCGCGCACCTCGTGGCCCGCGAAGCGGATCGCTTTGCCCGCGCGCGTCGCGAGCAGGACGTCGTCCTCTTCGCTGAGCAGCGCGACGCCGATCAGGCGATCGTCCTCGTCGATCCCCTCGAACTTCATCGCGATCTTGCCCGCGGTCGGGATGTTGGCGAAGGCGTCCATCGAGTTGCGGCGTACGCTGCCGTTCGCGGTGGCGAACATCACGTGCAGCTTGGCCCATTCAGCCTCGTCCTCGGGCAGCGCGAGCACGGTCGAGATGACCTCGCCCTCGGCCAGCGGAAGCAGGTTGATCATCGGCCGGCCGCGCGTTGCGGCACCGCCCTCGGGCAGCTTCCAGACCTTCATCCGGTAGACCTTGCCGAGCGTCGAGAAGAACAGCACCGGCGTGTGGGTCGAGGTCACGAACAGGTTGGTGATCGCGTCCTCGTCCTTGGTCGCCATGCCAGCACGGCCCTTGCCGCCGCGTGCCTGCGCACGGAAGGTGTCGAGCGTGGTGCGCTTGATGTAGCCCTGCATCGTCACGGTGACGACCATGTCCTCGCGCTCGATCAGATCCTCGTCGTCGATGCCGTCGGCGGCAGCGGCGATCTCGGTCTTGCGCGGCGTGGCGAATTCGGCGCGGACCGCGACCAGCTCTTCACGCATCACGGCGTACAGCTTGGCGCGGTTGGCGAGGATTTCGAGCAGCTCGGCGATCGAATCGGCGAGGCCCTGGAGCTCGTTGCCGATCTCGTCGCGTCCGAGCGCCGTCAGGCGATGCAGGCGCAGGTCGAGGATCGCGCGGACCTGCAGCTCCGAGAGACGGTAGGTCGCGCCAGTGACCTCGGTATCGACCGCCTCGACCAGCCGGATGTACGGCGCGATGTCGGCGATCGGCCAGTCGCGCGAGAGCAAAGCCTCGCGCGCCGCGGCGGGGCTCGACGAACCGCGGATGATCTTGACGACCTCGTCGAGATTGCTGACCGCGATGACGAGGCCGAGCAACAGATGTGCCCGCTCGCGCGCCTTGGCGAGCTCGAACTTCGAGCGGCGCGTGATCACTTCCTCGCGGAAGCCGACGAACGCCTCGAGGATGTCGCGCAGGTTGAGCAGTTCCGGACGGCCGCCGCGGATCGCGAGCATGTTCGCCGGGAAGCTCGATTGCGCCGGGGTGTGGCGCCACAGCTGGTTGAGCACGACGTCGGGGGTCGCATCGCGCTTGAGGTCGATGACGATGCGCACGCCCATGCGGCTCGATTCGTCGCGAATGTCGCTGACACCTTCGATGCGCTTGTCCTTGGCGGCTTCGGCGATCTTCTCGACCAGGCCGTTCTTGCCGGTCTGGTAGGGGATTTCGGTCAGCACGATCGAGCGGCGATCGCCGCGGCCTTCCTCGACGACGTAGCGCGAGCGGATGATCACCGAGCCGCGGCCCGTCTCATAGGCCGAGCGCGCACCCGAGCGACCGAGGATGATCGCGCCGGTCGGGAAATCGGGACCAGGGACGATCTCGAGCAGTTCCTCGGTGGTGAGCGGCTCGCGCGCACCGGTCTTCGCGTCGAGCATCGCGAGCGTCGCGTCGATCACTTCGCCGAGATTGTGCGGCGGGATGTTGGTCGCCATGCCGACCGCGATGCCGCCGGCGCCGTTGACGAGCAGATTGGGGAAGCGCGCCGGGAGCACAGACGGCTCGCGCTCCGAGCCATCGTAGTTCGGCGTGAAATCGACGGTGTCCTTGTCGATGTCCTCGAGCAGCGAATTCGTCACCTTGGCGAGACGCGCCTCGGTGTAGCGCATCGCCGCGGCCTTGTCGGGGTCCATCGAGCCGAAATTGCCCTGGCCGTCGATCAGCGTGACGCGCATCGACCAATCCTGCGCCATGCGGACCAAGGCGTCGTAGATCGAGCTGTCGCCGTGCGGGTGATACTTACCCATCGCATCACCGACGATGCGCGCGCATTTGCGGTACGGGCGATTGTAGACGAAGCCGCTTTCGCTCGCCGACCACAGGATGCGGCGGTGGACGGGCTTCAGGCCGTCACGAACGTCGGGCAGCGCGCGCGCGACGATCACGCTCATCGCATAGTCGAGATAGCTCGACTTCATTTCGTCGACGATCGAGATCGGCGCAATATCGGAAGGGTCGGCGAGGACGGTCTCGTCGGTCAATGTGCGGTGCCTTCGGCTGTGTTACGGGGTCGTGACAACCCTAGCCCGGCGCGGCGGCAAATGCCACCCCTGCGCATGTTCCGATGGCGCGCGCAGGGGCGGGAAAAAGGGTTACTTGCAGGCGGTCTTGGTCTTGTTGCCGGCAAGCGAGCAATTGTAGGTAACCGTCTTGCCGTTGGCGAGTTTCGCCTGGACCATCCGTCCGCCTGTCGTGGTGGTCTTGGTGGTGCGCGAATGCGCGACGGTGGTGGCCTTGACCGTCGTGGCGGGCGGGGTGGTCTTGATGGTCGTCACCACGGTCTTGCTGGTCGGCGCGGCGGCGGTCTTGGTCGTCGTCTTGGTCGCGATCGGCGTCTGCGCGAGTGCAGCGGTGCCCGACAACAGGGCGATGGCGGCGAATGCGTGTCTGATCATGACGATCCCCTCAAAAAACCTTCGGGCTTGATGCGCGATGGCGGAAAGGATGCGGCCGATCTGCGACCGTTTCAATGGTTTGACGATGACAAGTTCGTCATCGAGCCGTGCTCAGAAGGGGACTTCCTTGCCCTCGAAGTCGAACAGCTTGCCGGTATCGGGGGCCTTCAGTTCCTCGATCACGTCGAGCAGTTGCAACGCGGCGCGCTCGGTATCGAACAGCCGGCCGGGCTGGACATTGCCCTGGAACGGCTTGGACAGCGCGGTGTCGACCGTGCCGGGATGCAAGGCGACGACGATCGCGCGGTCGTTGCGGCGCTTCTCCTCGATCGCGATGGTGCGCACCAGCATGTTGAGCGCGGCCTTCGACGCGCGATAGCCGTGCCAGCCGCCCATCTTGTTGTCCGAAATGCTGCCAACCCGCGCCGACAAAGCGGCAAAGACGTTGCGCCCGGTCTTGGGCGTGATCGGCAGGAAATGCTTGGCGACGAGCGCGGGACCGATCGCGTTGATCGCATGGACGCGCGCCAGCCACGCCGGATCGAGCTCGCGCAACGCCTTTTCGGGGCCGTGCGCATCGTCATGCAGGATGCCGGTCGCGACGATCACCAGCGTTGGGGCAGGGCCCTTGGCGACATAAGCTGCCGCCGCCGCGATGCTCGCCTCGTCGGTGAGGTCGAGATGCTGCGCGCCCGAGCGTGACCGCGCGAAACCGTGGACGACGTCATACGCCCCTTCCTCGATCAGCGCCGCCTCGAACGCCGCGCCGATCCCGCCCGACGCGCCGATGATGACCGCCGCGCCGCTCATGACCGCGCGAACCGCCAGCGATCGGGCGTGCTCTCGGCCTTGTCGAAGCGATAGCCGTCGGTGTCGAAGCCCTTCATGTCCTCGATCTGCGTGATGCGATGCTCGCACAGCCAGCGTGCGACGAGACCGCGCGCCTTCTTGGCGTGGAAGCTGACGAAGCGCGGGCCGTCTGGGCCGGGCTCGCGGAAATCGACGTCGATCACGCGCACGCCGTCGAGCTTGCCGAGCACCGCACCGAAATATTCCTGGCTCGCGAGGTTGAGCACGACGCCCGATCCCTCCTCGGCGACCTCTTCGCGCACGGCAGCGGCGATGCGGTCGCCCCACCATTCGTAGAGGCTGGAGCGGCGTGGCGCCCAGCGCGTGCCCATCTCGAGACGATACGGCTTCATCGCGTCGAGCGGGCGGAGCAGGCCGTACAGCCCAGACAGCATCCGCACATGATCCTGCGCGAAGGCGATCGCGGGCTCGTCGAGCGTCTGCGCCTCGAGCCCGGTATAGACGTCGCCCGCAAAGGCGAACAAAGCCGGCCGCTCGGGCGCGTCGGCGAAACCGGCGAAGCGGTCGGCGTTGAGCTTCGCCAGCTTGGGCGAGATATGCATCAGCTCCGACAGCCGCTTCTGCGACAGGTTCGCCGCCGATTTGGCGAGGCTTTCGGCCTCGGCCGCAAAGCGCGGCGTCGTCGGGGTGAGGGCGGGAAGCGGACTCTCGTAATCGAGCGTCTTGGCGGGGGAGAGCAGGGCGATCATCGCCCCCGCCGTTAAGCCTCCGCCGCGAATGCGTCAAAGAGTCTCGCGACAGGGATATATCGGGTTCAAGCGGTGTTCAGTCGCGGTGACGCTATCGCCGTCGCTTGACGGTATGATGCGTGGCGTTAGAGCGGCGGCAGCAATCCGCCGCGCGGGGCCGCGCGACAATAGGAGAGTTCGACAATGAAGATGGTCTCGAAAATCGCTTTGGCTGCCACGCTCGTCGTCGGCATGAACGGCGCCGCGCTCGTCGCACCCGCGTTCGCCAAGAAGGAAAAGGCTGCCGAGGCAGCTACGCCGAGCCTGTCGAAGGAAGCGCGCGCCGCCGCCGTCGATGCGCAGACCGCGCTTGGCGCGACGCCGAAGGATCTGGTCAAGGCCGCCGCCGCGCTCGACGCGCTCGATGCCGCCGCCAAGAGCGACTATGAAAAGTATCTCGCCTCGGGCCTGCGCCTCTCGCTCGTCAATGCGCAGACTGCCGGCCAGCCCGAGACGCAGCGCGTCGCCGCGCTGACGCCGCCGCTCGACGCGATCATCGCTAACCCGGCGACGCCGAAGACCGAACTCGGCATCCGCTACGAAGAGCGCGCCGGCTTCGCTTATGCGACCAAGGATTATAAGCGCGCGGTCGAATATTACACCAAGGCGCGCGACCTCGGCTTCACCAACGAGGATTTGCAGCTGAACATCGCCCGCTCGAAGGTCGAATCGGGTGACGTCGCGGGCGGCGCCAACGATCTCGAAGCCGCGGTCAAGGCCGAGAAGGCCGCGGGTAAAAAGGCCCCTGAAGCCTGGTACAAATACGCCTTCACGCGCCTGACCAAGGCCGGCCTGACCGAGCAGGCCGATGCCTGGACCGCGGCCTGGCTGACCGAATATGGCACCGCCCCGAACTGGCGCGGCGCGATCTACACCTTCGGCTTCCAGGGCCCGGCGGCGGTCAAGTACAGCAAGAACCGGATCGATCTGTTCCGCCTGCTGTGGGCGACCAAGAGCCAGGCCGGTCAGCGCGAATATATCGATTATGCCGATGCCGCGCTGACGATCGGCCTGCCGAACGAAGCGAAGACCGTGATCGACGAAGGCTTCGCATCGGGCGTGATCCCCAAGGGCAACGTCACCGGGACCGAGCTGCTGACGCGCGCCAAGACCGGGATCGCGGGCAGCTCCTCGCTCGCCATCAAGGAAAAGAACGCGATGGGCGCGCCGAAGGGCGATCTCGCGCAGCAGGCGGGCGATGCCTATTTCGGCACGCGCAACTACGCCAAGGCGATCGAGATGTATCGCCTGTGCGAGACCAAGGGCGCGCCTGACGCCGACCGCAACAACCTCCACCTCGGCATGGCGCTTGCGCTGTCGGGCGATCGTGCCGCTGCCAAGACGACGCTCGCCAAGGTTTCGGCCGAGCCCAACAAGGCGATCGCGCGGTTGTGGACGGTGTTCGTCGATGCGCCGCCTACGGCTGCATAACGACGTCCAAGACGTGAAGCGAAAAGGGCGGCCCGCGGGCCGCCCTTTTTGTTTGCGCCGTAGATGGCGCCCGGCCCAACCGGGGGAGCGGATCGCCGCTCCCCGGCCAGCGGGTTACCAAGTCAGGCCGATGCGCCCGTAGACGTAGCGGCCGTTGAAGCCGAACGGCGAATAATAGGGGAAGCCAACCAGCCCGGTGCTGTTGAGCGCCGTTCCGACCGACGATGTCACCTTCACATAGTCGGGATAGGTGTCGAACAGATTGTTCGCGCCGACCGCCACGTTGAGGTTGCGGATCACCTGATAGCGCGCCTCGAGATCGAAGATCGTGTGACGCCCGGTATGGATGTCGTTCGCTGCCAGGCCATTGCCGCTGCTCGGCTGCGTGACGTCGCCATAATAAGACGCGCGCGCGGTGAGCCCGAGCTTCGCCAGCGACCAGTCGATCGTGCCGACGACCTTCTCGCGCGGGGTGCCCTGTTCGATCGAGACGATCCGCTGGCGCGTGAACAGCGCCTGGGTCGAGCTGGTCGAGACGCCGTTGACGAGCGCGGTGATCGTGGTGTTGCCCGGGAAACTGGTCACCTTGATGTCGTTGAAATTCGCCGCGGCGGTTAGGTCGAACGTGCCCGCGGACGGGGTCGCCTTGCGGTAGTGCGCGACGATATCGATGCCCTTGGTGGTCGAACGGATGCCGTTGAGCAGGAAGCGCCCGGCCGACACGTTGTACGGCGCGAGCAGCGCCGCGACGACGGTGCCGCTGAGATTTTCCGACAGCGCGATCTGGTCGCGCAGCTTGATCTGATAGGCATCGACCGACAGATCGAACCCGCCGCTGCGCAGCACGATGCCCGCCGACAGGTTGCGCGACTTCTCCGCCTGAAGCTGCTTGCCGCCGAGCGCGAGGCCGACCGCGCTGGTCGAGGGGAACAGCCCGGTCTCGACGATCGCCCCGCCGGTGTTGAGCACCGACGAGGTCGAGGTGAAGAACTGCTGCTGGAGCGACGGTGCGCGGAAGCCGGTCGAGGCCGCACCGCGCAGCGCGATCCACGGCGCGAAATCATAGCGCGCGCTGAGCTTGCCGGTCGCGGTCTCGCCGAAGTCCGAATAGCTTTCGCCGCGCACCGCCGCGCCGATCGTCAGTTGGTCGATCGGCTTGGCCTCGAGATCGAGATAGCCCGAGACATTGTCGCGGTGCTTGCTGATGACGTTCGACGGCTGGAAGCCGGGAAAGCCCTGCGCGCCGCCGCCGAGCGTCGAGCTCGCGCCGGGCGCGCGGTTGTACGAGGCCGGCTCGCCCGCGCCGATGCGGAAGCCCTCGCGGCGATATTCGAGGCCCCAGGCGATGTTGATCGTGCCCTGGCCGAGCGGCTGCTCGCGCGACACGTCGATCCCGCCGACCAACTGGTCGTAGGTCAGCTTACCGTCGTAGAAGCTGGTCTTCGACGCGGCGCCGTAGGTCGCGTTGCCCGAGTTGCGCGTTTCGAAATTGAGCTGGTTGCGGCCGTACGAGACGTTGAAATCGACTTTCCAGCCCGACAGTTCGCCGCGAATGCCGCCGGTTGCGGTGAGATCGTTCGATTCGACTGCGATCAGCGGGGTGAAGCCGTCGGGATAGAGGCTGGCGAGCGCGGCGGCGCTGGCATTGGCATCGGTCCCGCCATTGATGCGCGGAGTTGCCGCGCTGACGCTGTCGCGATGCTGGTATCCGCCGAAGCCGTAGAGCGTCCAGCCGCTGTCGCCGAGCGGCTTCGCTGCGTTGACGAAGCCGGTATATTGCTCGACCGCGGGATCGCCGAAGCGCGAGCGCACGCGAATCGGCGTCTTGCGCGGATCGAAATCACCACGGCTGGTCGCGCCGCGGTTGAGATATTCGGCCGAGACGGTGAGGAAGCCGTCCGAGCCCAGCCCGATGCCCTGCCAGCCCGATGCCGTCACGGTCTTGCCGTCATGCTCGCTGCGTTGTCCGCGCGCGGTCGTCACGTCGGTGATCGTCTGGCCATAGGTGACCGTCGCGCCGCCGCCGGTGCGCGCTTCGCGCAGCCGCAGGTTGACGACGCCGGCGATCGCGTCCGAGCCATATTGCGCCGCCGCGCCATCGCGCAGCACTTCGATCCGGTCGAGCGCGACCGAGGGGATCGTGTTGAGATCGACCGCCGCCGAGCCACGGCCGACCGAGCCGTTGGTGTTGAGCAGCGCCGAGGTATGCGCGCGCACGCCGTTGATCAGCACGAGCGTCTGGTCGGGCGACAGGCCGCGCAGCGTCGCGGGACGGATCGAATCGGTGCCATCGACCGCGGCCGAGCGCGGGAAATCGATCGACGGGACGACCGCGGCGAGCGAGGCGGCGAGCTCGGTCGTGCCCTGGCGCTGGAGCGTGGTCGCGCTGAGCACGTCAATCGGCGAGACACTGCCGAGCCGGGTGCGGCCGCTGGTGCGCGTGCCGGTCACGACGATGTCGCTCGGCTCGCTTGCGGCGGGTGTCGCGTCCGCGGCGGCGGGCGTCGGGGCGGCCTGCGCGTGCGCCGATGCCGCCGTGGCGATGGCGAGCGTGGAGGCGGCTACGGCGAAGAGCGGCCGGAGATTGGTCATGGTCGGGTCCCTTTGGTCAATGCGAAGCTACACAGCGTTATGACGCTTTTGTGACGGCCCTCTGGCAGATCACGCGCGCGTGTGGCGCAAAGAAATGCGTTGTGGCGGTTTAATAAAAGTGGCCCGACACCGAAGTGCCGGGCCGAGGTGCGCGCGGGAGCTTACCCTGCGTGTCGGTTGTCCACGGTGGCGTGGAATCTCTAGAGCGCGTTGCTCCCGTTATCGGCGGCGTCGAGCGGTGCCGATCCGTTGCTGGCGAGCGAATCGTTGCCGAAGCCGTCGACCGTTCCGCTATTGGCGTCGAGCGCGGTGGCGTTCAGGTCGGTTTCGTTGACGATCGCGGTGTTCGCGGCATCGTCATGCTTGGCGCAGGCGGAGACCGCCAGAAGTGCTGTGGCGAGCATGGGAACCAGCAGGAGAGACTTGCGCATTATTACCCTTTCTTTGGTGGTAAGGCGTTCATCGGGCAGCCGCCGCACTGCGCAGCGACGTACCGATCAGGGAAAAGAAGGCGCGGCTCTCGCGTGACTGCTCGACGTCCCATTCGGGATGCCATTGCACCCCGAGCACGTCGGCGCCGCATGGTCGGGCCCGCACCGCTTCGATCAGCCCATCGTCGGCGGTCGCCTCGACCTGCAGCCCGGCGCCGAGTCGGTCGATGCCCTGTTCGTGGACCGAATTGACCGACATCCGCCGCCGCCCAAGCGACTCCGCGAGCAGGCCGCCGGCGCTGAGCTCGACATCGTGGCAATGCCCGAACATCTCCTTGTAGCAGCCATCCCACGAGCCGCGATGATGCTCCCCACGGCATGCCGCGCTCGACAGCGTTCCGCCGAACAGCACGTTGATCTCCTGCAGTCCGCGGCAGATGCCGAACACGGGCTTGCCCGCCTCGATCATCGCCTCGGCCAGCGCGAGCGCGACCGCGTCGCGATCGGGGTCGCTCGACTGATCGGCGGGGAGCGGCGCGCCGCCATAGCGTTCGGGTGAGACGTTCGAGCGGGAACCGGTCAGCAACAGCCCGTCGAGCAGCGGCGTCAGCGTGGCGATCGTCGCATCGTCGCGCACTGCGGGGACGAGGATCACCGCAGCCTCGGAAAAGCGCGACAGCGGCGCGATGAAGCGTGTGGCGACGGTCTGGACCGGCCGACCAAGCGCCTCGTTACAGCATAGCAGCCCGATGACGGGACGCGGGGCCGGGCGGGGCAGGCCGCTCTGGGGTCGTGGCAGGGTCACTGTGCCGCTGCCCGCTGGAGCACGTCGCGCAGGTCGAGGCCCGCAGCGTGATCGAGCCGGACCGCCTCGGGCTGCACCAGGACGCTGTCCTCGGCCACGTCGGACAGCAGCCAGACATTGCCGCCGATCGTCGAACGCGCGCCGATCGTGACGCGGCCGAGGATCGTCGTGCCGGCATAGATCACGACGTCATCGCCGATGATCGGGTGGCGGGCGTGGCGCTGGCGGACATCGTCGTGCGTCAGCCCGACCGGGCTGCGCGCGCCGAGCGTGACATGCTGATAGAGCCGCACGCGCGCGCCGACGATCGCGGTCTCGCCGATCACGACGCCGGTGCCGTGATCGATGAAGAAGCTCTCGCCGATCGTCGCGCCGGGGTGGATGTCGATCCCGGTGCGCTCGTTGGCGATCTCCGAAAGGACGCGCGCGACGATCGGTGCGCCGAGATTGTGGAGTTCGTGCGCGATGCGGTGGTGGAGGCTGGCGATCGCGCCGGGGTAGCAGACGAGGATCTCATCGACGCTGCGCGCCGCGGGATCGCCGAGGAACGCGGCCTCGACATCGCTATCGACCAGGCGGCGGATATCGCCGAGCGTGGCGGCGAACAGCCGCGCGATCGTCGCGGCATGGTCGGGCTCGAACGCGCCGGCTTCGTGCTGCCAATAGCCTATTTCGGCGCCGATCTCGCGTTCGAGCGCGGTCAGCGCGGCGAGCAGCTTGGCGACGACGAATCCGTCTTCCGCGTCGGCGGTCCCGCGGAACTGGCCGAGCCGGCGCGGATAGAGCGCGGCCGACAACAAAGCGACGACCTGTTCGAGCGCGGCGCGCGACGGGAAGCTCGCCGTGTCGCGCGCTTCGTCCTGCCGCCCGCGCCACGCATCGCGCGCGGCGCGCAGATCGGCGACAGCGTCACCGACCGGTGACGATGCGGCCGGCACGGCCTGAGGCGGATACGAAAATGCGGACCTGGTCGTCATTGCTGCCTCCACGACCGAGCATATCCTATCATTCGGATAGGGTATGAAAGAATTGCTACGATCGCGGCAAGCAGACCTTTGCGGCGTTGCTAACCGCGTGCGATCGCGGGGCCGGCATCCGCCACGCCGCCGCTCTGGCGGACGCTGACGATCACCGCGATCAGCCCCAGCGCCGATGACGCAGCGCCTGCCAGCGCGACCGCGGGATAGCCGAGCCCGAGCGCGATCACCCCACCGCCCAGCGCCGCGCCGATCGCATTGCCCAGGTTGAAGGCGCCGATATTGACCGCCGAAGCGAGGTTGGGCGCATCGGCCGCCGCGTGCATCACGCGCACTTGCAGCGGCGGCACGAGCGCAAAGCTGGCGACGCCCCACGCGAAGATCAGGATCGCGGCGGGGGCCTTGAACGGCATCAGCAGCGCGAAGGCGATCAGGATCAGCGTCAGCGCGGCGAGCGTGACGATCAGCGTCCGATCGACCGAGCGATCGGCGAAGCGCCCGCCGAGCCAATTGCCGAGCGTCAGCCCGACGCCGTAGGTGACGAGCATCGCGGTGATGAAGCCGAGCGAGGCATGCGTCGCATCGCGCAGGATCGGCGTGATATAGGTGAATACCGTGAACATCGCGCTCGCCCCTACGACGGTAAGGCCGAGCGCACCGAGCACGACACCGCGGCGCAGCACGCGCAGCTCCGCCATTGCGTTGCCACCCGTGGGCGCAGGCAAAGCGGGGAGTGTCGACCGCAGCGCGACCATCGTCACCACGCCGAGCCCGGTGATCCCCCAGAACGCCGCGCGCCAGCCGAGTGCAGCACCCGCCCAGGTCGCCAGCGGCACGCCGACGACATTGGCGATCGTGAGCCCCATGAACATCGCCGCGACCGCGCCCGCGCGGCGCTCGGGTGCAACGAGGCTCGCCGCGACGATCGACCCGACCCCGAAGAACGCGCCATGGTTGAACGAGGTGAGCACCCGCGCCGCCATCAACATCCCATAGCTGTCCGACAGCGCCGCGAGCAGGTTGCCGAGCGTGAAGATCCCGGCGAGCACGATCAGCAGCGTGCGCCGCGGCAAACGCCCGGTCGTCAGCGTCATGATCGGCGCGCCGATCACGACGCCGAGCGCATAGGCGCTGATCAGCAGACCCGCGGACGGGATCGACACGCCGAGATCGCCGGCGATCACCGGCAGCAGCCCCATCGGCGCGAATTCCGTCACGCCGATCGCGAACGCACCGACGGAGAGAGCGAGTAGCCCGAGATTGTATTTCATCGGATCAAAGTCCCAAAGCGGATGTGGCGTGCGGAGCCGATACTGCGGCGTGCCGATTGGCCATGTCCGTGTCCCTGTTGTGTGAGCCGCCTAAGTGGACCCGGCGGGGGCAGTTGATTAGGAGCAGATGTCGCGAAGGATTTTTGACATGGAAGCAAAGATGGCTGCCGGTGCCGATCGTGCCCGCGCGCTCGAAGTGTTCGCTGCGGTTATGGGCGAGGGCAGTTTTTCAGGTGCGGGACGGGCGCTCGGCCTGACACCGTCGGCGGTGGCGCGCGCGGTCGATCGGATCGAGGCGCGGCTCGGCGTGCGCCTGTTGCTGCGCTCGACGCGCGCCCTCACGCCGACCGCCGAGGGAGTCGCCTATCTCCAGACGGCGCGGCGGATCCTCGCCGATCTCGACGATGCCGAGCAGCAGATCGCCGATCAGGGCGCACCGCGTGGGCGGCTGCGGATCAGTGCGGCGCTGTCGCATGGGCGGCTGTGCATCGTTCCGCTGCTGGGCGACTTCGCGCAGGCCTATCCGCAGATCCTGATCGACATCGCATTGTCCGATGCGCTGATCGACGTGGCGGCGGGGCAGGCCGATGTCGCGATCCGCTTCGGTCCGCTTGCCGACAGCGCGTTGACCGCGCGCAAGCTGGGCGAAACCGGCCGCAGGATCGTCGCCTCGCCCGACTATCTCGCGCGACACGGCACCCCGATCGTGCCCGAACAGCTCCACGAGCACAATTGCCTCAATTTCAATTTCCGCCGCGTCGAACCGGTCTGGCCGTTCCGTCGCGACGGACGCGATTTCGCGCTGTCGGTGAAGGGGAATATCGAGGCCAATAATGGGGAGACGCTCGGGCAACTCGCCGCGGCGGGGGTCGGGATCGCGCGGGTGGGGGCGTTCAGCGTGGTCGAGGACATCGCGGCGGGGCGGCTGGTCGCCTTGCTCGAGCCCTATAATCCCGGCGATGTCGAAATGATCCATGCGGTGTTCGTCGGTGGCAGCAATCTGCCCGCGCGGGTGCGCGTGTTCGTCGATTTCCTGGCGGCGCGGCTTGCGCCGGTCACGCAATCTCGAGGCGCGTCGTAAGCGCCTCGAGCAGCGCATCGACCTTTGGACTGAGCTGGCGGCTGCGCGGCCAGACGAGGTGCAGCGGGAGCCCGGCCGTCGCCAGCCCGGGCAGGATCTCGACCAGCTCGCCGCGCGCGAGCTCGTCCTTGATCAGCCAGGTTGCCAGCTGCGCGATCCCGAACCCCGCCTTGACCGCGCCGACTTGCGCCTCGGCGCTGCCGAGCACGATCCGCCCGTCCATCGTGCGCTGCGCGATCGCGCCCGCGGCATCGGCGAAGCGCCAGTCGATCGTGCTGCCATCGGTGCGGCCGTAGAGAATGCAGTCGAACGCGGCGAGCGCCTCGGCCGAAGCCGGCGTCCCGCGGCGCTCGAGATAGCCGGGTGCGGCGCAGAAGATCACGCGCTCGCGCCCGAGATAGCGATGCCCGAGATTGTCCGCCCAGGCCTCCGACCCGCCGATCCGGATCGCGACGTCGACGCCTTCCTCGACGATGTCGACGACGCGATCGGTGAACGTCACGACCGGGCGGACACCGGGATGCTGCTCGGCAAAGGCGAGCAGCACCGGCATCACCTGCATCCGCCCGAACGCCACGGGCACATCGAGCTTGAGCCGCCCGACGATTTCCGAGCGTTGCGCGGCGAGCACCGCCTCGGCGTCGGCGAGGTCGCCGAGCACGCGTGCGCAGGTTTCGTAAAAGGCGGCACCGGCATCGGTCAGTGCGAGCCGCCGCGTCGTGCGGTCGAACAGGCGACTGCCGAGCCGCGCCTCGAGCCGCGCGACGCTCTTGCTGACCGCCGAGTTGGTCAGGTTGAGGCGGGCGCCGGCGGCGGTGAAGCTGCCGGCATCGGCCGCACAGACAAAGGCTTCGATGCCCTTGAGGCGTTCGGATGGGATCACGCTGGCGCTCCATTCTGGAATTTATGTCGCACCATAGGCGAAAAAATGCCGTGCGGCCCGAAATTCCGTCGTGCGTTACAGGCGGCTCAACAGGAGCCCCATCTATGTCGTCCGTCCATCCCCTTCATGCCGCGCCGCCGGCCGCCGGAACCGCGGGGCGCGGGCTCGCGGTGCTGTTGCTGGCGATTTCCGCCTTCGTGATCGTCACGACCGAATTCATCATTGTCGGGCTGCTGCCGAGCCTCTCGCGTGACCTCGGCATCTCGATCTCGACCGCGGGGCAGCTCGTCACGCTGTTCGCCTTCACCGTGATGCTGGCGGGACCGTTCCTGACGGCGTTGCTGTCGCATTTCGAGCGCAAGCGGCTGTTCGTCACGATCCTGGTGATCTTCGCGGGCGCCAATGCGCTGGCGGCGGCGGCGCCCGATATCTGGGTGCTGGGTCTTGCGCGCTTCCTTCCGGCCCTCGCATTGCCGGTGTTCTGGGGTACGGCGAGCGAGACCGCGGGCGAGCTCGCCGGGCCCGAAAAGGCCGGCAAGGCGGTTGCCAATGTCTATCTCGGGATTTCGGGTGCGATGGTGCTCGGCATTCCCATCGGCACGCTCGCTTCGACCGCATTTGGTTGGCGCGGGACCTTTTGGGGGCTGGCCGGGCTGTCGCTGGTGATGGCGGTGTTGCTGTTCGTGGTGATGCCTACGCTCGCCCGGCCGGCGCGGGTCAAGCTCGCCGAGCAGGCGCGGATCCTCAAGGACCCGTATTTCCTCGGCAACGTCGTGCTGTCGGTGATCGTTTTCACCGCGATGTTCACGGCCTACACCTATCTCGCCGACACGCTCGAGCAGGTCGCCAGGATCCCGGTCGGGCAGGTCGGCTGGTGGCTGATGGGCTTCGGCATCGTCGGGCTTGGCGGCAATTGGCTCGGCGGGCAGTTCGTCGGGCGTGGGCCGTTGATGGTGACGGCGGTGACGTCGTTGGTGCTCGCGATCGGCATGGCAGCGACGACGCTCGTCGCCGGCACGCATATCTGGCTCGCGGTGGCGATCGCGGTGTGGGGTATCGCCAATACTGCGCTCTATCCGATCTGCCAGGTGCGCGTGATGCAGTCGGCGAGCCATGCGCAGGCGCTCGCCGGAACGCTCAACGTGTCGATGGCCAATGCCGGGATCGGGCTTGGCGCGATCATCGGTGGGTCGGTGATCCAGCATTTGGGGCTCGGCACGGTCGGCTATGTCGCCGCCGCGATCGCCGTGCTTGCCGCGATCGTCGCGGCGCTGGTCGGTCGGCTCAAGCCCGTGAGTGCCGCCGCCTAGCCATATCGCGTCCTTGCGCGTTTGCCCGTTATAGGAGTTTCCCATGAGCAAAGTTTCGATCACCACCGATTACGCCGCGCGCGATGCCAGCATCGTGATCAACAGCTACACCACCGTGCTGCGCCGCCCCCGCGTGCCGCACGACGTGTTCGCGACCTATTGGCGCGACGTCCACGGTCCGCTGTGTTCGCGCATTCATGGGCTCGCCTGGTACGTCCAGAACCATTTCGACCGCGAGCAGGATGCACATCTCTGGCCCGCGATCGAGGGGATTGCTTCGTTCCCCGACTACGAGCTCGACGGTGGCGTGGAGATCGGCTTCGCCTCGGCGGACGACCAGAGCGTGTTCAACGACGCGAGTTCGATCCTCTTCGCCGACGAGCAGAACATGTTCGCGGCGACGGTCGCTTATGCGCTGCCCGACGGCTCGCGCACCTTGGTCGATCGCTCGCCCGATCCGGTCCCGAATGGCAATGACGGGATCGATCGCATCCACGTGCATCTCGGAGCGGCGGGGGCCGACGCGGAGGCGTTCGGCGCTTTCATGACGGGCTTTGCAGAGGCGCTCGCGGCGGAGCCAGCGGTGCTCAAGCTGCGGCTGCATCTGCCCGAGGCCTATGACAATGCCGAGCCGGCACCGCCCGCGCCCAATGTCGACCATCTCGTCCCGCCCGAGCGGTCGCTCATTGCCGTGGTCGAGATCGCCTTCGAGACACCGATGACGCGGCGCGCGTTCTTTGAAACCGAGGCGTTCCGCGCGACGATCGACGGTCAGAAGGCGCATATCGCCTATGCCTCGGCATTCGCCGTGAGCGGAGTCTATACCTATGTCCGCGACAAGACGCTCACCATCGCGGGCCTGCGCGGCAGCCGCGCGGCGCAGCTGATCGAGCGGCTCGGCGCGAACAACCAGGTCGCGGACGACGTCTGCGACCTGATCCGCACCGGCTCGCTCTCCTAAACGCAAACGGGGCCGGCACTGGGCCGGCCCCGCCACCGATCAGGCGGTCTGCTCGGCGAGCGCCGGATAGTCGGTGTACCCCTTCGCCCCGCCGCCATAGAGCGTCGCCTGATCGATCGTGTTGAGCGGCGCGTGCTGCTTGAAGCGCTCGACCAGATCGGGATTGGCGATGTACGGCTGCCCGAACGCGACCAGATCGGCAGCACCCGACTCGATCGCCGTGGTCGCGAGCTCGAGCGTGTAGCCGTTGTTCGCCATATAGGTGTTGGCGAAGCGGCGGCGCAGCGACGTATAATCGAACGGCGCGAAATCGCGATCGCCCCCCGTCGCACCCTCGATCACATGCAGATACACCAGGTCGAGCGCGCTCAGCACATCGACGATGTAATCGAACAGCGGCTGTGGGTTGCTGTCCGAGATGCCGCTCGCGGGCGAGACCGGCGAGATGCGGATGCCGGTGCGATCGGCACCGACTTCGGCGACGACCGCCTTGGTCACCTCGAGCATCAGCCGTGCGCGGTTCTCGATGCTGCCACCGTAAGCGTCGGTGCGGTGGTTGGCGCCGTCCTTGGCGAACTGGTCGAGCAGATAGCCGTTCGCGCCGTGCACCTCGACCCCGTCAAAGCCAGCGCGGATCGCATTGGCGGCGGCGCGGCGGAAATCCTCGACCACGCCGGGGATCTCGTCGAGGTCGAGCGCGCGCGGCGTCGAGGTGTCGACGAAGGCGTTGCCGACGAAGGTCTTCGCCTCGGCGCGGATCGCGGAGGGCGCGACGGGGGCGCCGCCGTTTTCCTGCAGATCGACATGCGAGATGCGTCCGACATGCCACAATTGCAGGAAGATCTTGCCGCCTGCGGCGTGGACACGATTGGTCACGACGCGCCAGCCCTCGACCTGCGCCTCGGTGTAGATGCCGGGCGTATCCTGATAGCCCTGGCCCTGCTGCGTGACCTGCGTCGCCTCGGCAATGAGCAGGCCGGCGGTGGCGCGCTGCGCGTAGTAATCGGCGGCGAATGGGCCGGGGACGAAACCCGCCGCGGCGCGGTTGCGGGTAAGCGGGGCCATCACGATGCGGTTGGCGAGCGGGATCGCGCCGAGCGTGTAGCTGTCGAACAGGGTAGTCATAGGGACGTCTCTTTCGGTCGGTGAGGGGATCAGGCGGCGGCGATTTCGCGCAGCGCCCGCTCGAACAGTTCGGGCGGCTGGCCGCCCGAGATCAGGTGGCGATCGTTGATGACAATCGCGGGGACGGAGGTGATGCCGCGCGACTGCCAGAGCTGCTCGGCGGCGCGGACCTCGTGCGCATAGGTGTCGCTCGCCAGGATCTCGGCGGCGCGCACGGGATCGAGCCCGACCTTCTCGGCAAGCGCGACCAGGACGTCATGGTCCGACGGATCCTGCTGATCGGTGAAATAGGCTTGGAACAAGGCGCGCTTGAGTGCGGCCTGCTTGCCTTCGAGCTCGGCCCAATGGAGCAAGCGGTGCGCGTCGAACGTGTTGTAGATGCGGCTGTCAGCGCCCGTCGCCATCGTAAAACCGAGATCGGCCGCGCGTTCGCGAATCGTCGCGCGGTTGGCGGCGGACTGCTCGGGCATCGCGCCATATTTCTCGGCGATATGTTCGCCGATATTCTGCCCGTCCTTGCCCATTTGCGGGTTGAGCTCGAACGGCTGGAAGGTGATCTCGGCAGCGACCACGTCGCTGGTCCGCGCGAGCGCTTCCTCGAGCCCGCGCAGGCCGATGATGCACCACGGGCAGGACACGTCGGAAACGAAATCGATCTTAATCGGCTTGGGCATGAGGCATCACCTGCAGCTATTGGGTCGGAGAGCGATGTGGGGGTTGGGCGCCGGAAATACACGGGTCGGGAACTACTTGTTTTCAATTAAATTGCGCACAATATAAAAGCTCCCTTCGATCCTCGTTTCAGGAGAACCATGATGAGCACGCTCTACAGCACCAAGGTAACCGCGGTCGGCGGCCGCAGCGGCACGATCCGCAGCGACGACGGCCTGCTTGATCTGCAGCTCGCCATGCCGACCGCACTCGGCGGCAAAGGCGGGGCGACCAATCCCGAGCAGCTGTTCGCCGCGGGCTATGCTGCCTGCTTCGAGAATGCTGTGATCCATGTCGGCCGCAGCAAGCCGCAAAAGATCAAGGATGACGACATCCTCGTCGTCGCCGAAGTCGGCCTGTCGCCCAATGCTTCGGGTGGCTTCGTGCTGTCGGTCGCGCTCGACGTGACTATCACCGGACTCGACCAGGCCGCTGCCGAGGCGCTCGTTGCAGAAGCGCATGCGGTGTGCCCCTATTCGAACGCGGTAAAGGGCAATATCGACGTCAAGATCACCGTCACCACCAAGTGAGCGGGGAAGGGGCGGCAATGCGCGACGACATGGATTTCCTGCGGCTCGATCTGCAGGTCTGTTTCCCGCTTTACGCCGCCTCGAACCTGTTCGGCCGGCTCTATCGCCCGGTGCTCGCCAGGCTCGGGCTCACCTATCCGCAATATCTGGTGATGCTCGTGCTGTGGGAGCAGGCGCCGCAAAGCGTCGGCGCACTCGGCGAGCGGCTGCATCTCGACAGCGGGACGCTGACGCCGTTGCTCAAGCGGATGGAGGCGGCCGGACTGGTGACGCGCCAGCGCGACGCGACCGACGAACGCCGCGTGCTGGTCGGCGTGACGGCGCAGGGCGCGGCGCTCAAGGACGCCGCGCGCGCCGTTCCGGCGACATTGGCGGGCGGGCTCGGTCTGTCCGCGGACGAACTCGCCGACCTGCGGGCGACGGTGCAGCATCTGGTCGGCGTTCTCGCGACCGCCGAGGCGGAGGTCGCCTAGCGCGTTACCCGGCGGCCCGCTGGAAGCCGTCAGTGCCCGGTGGCAGCGACTGCGCTTCGGCATCGGCGATGAAGGCGAGGCACTCGGTCATCGGCATCGGCCGGGCGAGGTGATACCCCTGCATCATCTGGCAGCCGAAGGTCCGCAGCATCCGCAGATCCTCGATGCTCTCCACCCCTTCCGCGGTCACGTCGATGCGGAGCGACTGGCCGAGATTGAGCACCGCCTTGACCAGCACCTGATCACCGGCGGAATCGGTCAGCCCCGAGACGAAGCAGCGATCGATCTTGAGGCTGTCGACCTTGAGCGTGCGCAGCAGCGAGAGCGACGAATAGCCGATCCCGAAATCGTCGATCGCGATGCGGATGCCGGCCTGCGACAAGGCCTGCAGCTTGCGCGCGCAATCGGCGGTGTCGAGCGCGGTCTCCTCGGTGATCTCGATCTCTAGCGCGGCAGGCGGGAGATTGCGCTCGGCGAGTGCTGCCAGGACCATTTGATCGACCGGGAGCTGCGACATTTCGCGCGGCGAGACGTTCATCGCAACGGTGATGTGGTCGAGCCCGCGCACGCTGAGCGCGGTGATCATCGCGCAAACGCGGTCGAGGATCAGGTCCATCAGCGGCCGCGCGAAACCGGCCTTAGCGGCGGTCGCCATCAGGTCGGCGGGCATGATCCAGCCGAGCGTGGGATGCTGCCAGCGCACGAGCGCCTCGAGCCCGAAGATGCGCGTTCCGCCATCGCCGAAGATCGGCTGAAACCAGACCGACACCTCGGCCGTGCCGAGTGCCGCAGGCAGATCGCGCTCGATATCGCGCCGCAGGTCGAGCGCATCGCGCAGATCGTCGCCGAATACGGTGCAGCGGTTCCGCCCCGCCGACTTGGCGGCGTAGAGCGCGAGGTCGGCGCATGCCAGCATTTCGGGCATGTCGCTGGCGTGTGACACATGTACCCCCACACTCATCCCAACGCGCGCGACCGTCCCGAAGGTCGGGTAGGGCGCGGCGACGGCGGCGATCAGCCGATCGGCGAGGTCGACCGTCGAAATGTCGTCCGGGGTCGCCGCAAGCAGCACGGCGAACTCGTCGCCACCCCAGCGGCCCATCAGCACGTCGTCGGGCAATTCGCGGCGCAGGCGCTGCGCCACTTCGACCAGTACTTCGTCGCCGATGGTATGGCCGAACACGTCGTTGATCGCCTTGAACCCATCGAGATCGAGCAGCATCAGGCAGGTCGGCGCGCGCGTGTCCCGCGTGCTGCCCGCGGCGGCGCGCAGGAAGCCGGCGCGGTTGAGCAAGCCGGTCAGATGGTCATGATCGGCGTGATACCGCATTTCCTCGGCGGTACTCTGGGCGCTGGCATGCGCGGTTTCGAGCGAGGTGTTGAGCACCGCCATGCAATGGCCGAGCGCGCTGGCGTGGCGGAAGGCGGCCTCGGCGCGGCGTGCGGTGAGGACCAACGCCGCCAGATAGATCGCCATCGTCGCGGCGAGCATGGAACGATCGAACCCGCCGACCGCGATCAGGGCAACCGCGCTCGAGACGATCGGCGGGGTGATGAACGCGATCGGCACGCGCGCATAGGCGCCGCCATGCGACACCGCGCCGGCGGTGATGCCGCAACCGACCGCGAGGAAGAACAGCGCTTCGGGCGCGGTATACAAGCCGCAGAGCAGCGGCAGCATCGCCCAGACGCACCCGGATGCCAGCGTGATCCGCCACAGATCGCGCAGCTGCCGCTCGACCGCGGCGGGCTCGACGGGTGAGGTTGCTGCGCTGCGGTGGCCGCGCGTCGACCATTGTAGCAGCGCCCGGGCGGCATTCACGCTCGCGGACGCTAGCAGCCAGAACAGCGCCACACGCGTGTTGCCTGCGTGCCAGGCGACGGCCGCGCAGACGAGGGTGAGCAAGATGTTGATCGGCAACGCGATCGTCACGCTGCGCTGCGCAGCAACCAACTGATCGGCGCGAACGCACCACTCGGGCGACGCCTCTGCGTGCGACGCGCGCGGCACGACGAGAGATTCGCGCGGTGAGGTGAGATCGGCCATAGCTCGCTCTTGTACAGCATCCGTAACGATCGGGTAAAAAAAGCGCGGCGGACGCGAGGATGTTTCGGCCCTGATATGAAAAGGGACGTTGCGCGCCGGCACGCCCGGTGTTTGCCGATGAGGTGAATGGCGATCGGGCTTTATCGCGCGCGCCGGCTCCCTACATTCGTCCTGAAGGAGTATCGTCATGCGTATCGGGATTATCGGGTCGGGACATATCGGCGGCACATTGACGCGGCGGCTGCGCACGCTCGGCCATGACGTGCTGGTCGCCAATTCGCGCGGGCCCGAATCGCTTGCCGACCTCGCCGTCGAAACCGGAGCGCGCGCCGTCGCGATCGGGGCGGTGACGCAGGATCGCGAGCTCGTCATCGTCGCGATCCCGCTGCGCAGCATCCCCGATCTCGACCCTGCGATCTTCGCCAATGTGCCGGTGCTGGTCGATACGAGCAATTACTACCCGCAGCAGCGCGACGGCCTGATCGCCGAGATCGAGGCGGGCGAGCCCGAGAGCGGCTGGGTCGAGCGGCATCTGCGACACCCGGTGATCAAGGCGTTCAACTCGATCCATGCCGAGCATCTGTTCGGCAGCGGCGCGGCCGCCGGAACGCCGGACCGGATCGCGCTGCCGGTCTCGGGTGATGATGCCGCGACCAAGGCTACGGTCATCGCGGTGATCGACGAACTTGGCTTCGACGCGGTCGACACGGGCACGATCGCGCGGTCGTGGCGCCAGCAGCCCGGCACGCCGGCGTATGGCGCGGACCTGCCCAAGGCCGGTTTGCGCGAGGCGCTTGATCGGGCCTCGCCCGAACGCAGCGCGGAGTGGCGCGCCAAGCCTGGCAGCCCGGCCAGCTGACCGGCGATGTGCAACCGCGCGCGCCTGAGCTACGAGCCTGAAACGCTCCGCACCGATCTCGCGACGGTGTTCGAGACCGAGCGGCCGCTCGACAATCGCTTCAACCCGCGCGAGCTGATGCCGCGGGGGCGGGCCTATGTCGTTCGCGAGGAAGACGGGCGGCGCGGGCTCGATATCATGGCGTGGGATGTGCTCGGCGGCGCTGCGGCGTGGCCGATGACCAACGTGCGCAATCTCGGGATGTCGCAATGGCGCGCGCTCGCCGCCCAGCCGGAGAACCGCTGCCTCGTCCCGCTCACCGAAATCTGCGAATGGACGCCGGATGCCCACGATCTCGGCGACGGCAAGAAGCCGCTCAAGGGCGAGATGTGGTTTCAGGTGACGGACCAGCCGTTGTTCTGCGTTGCGGGCTTCTGGCAGCGCACAGCGAAGGGCAACGGCTTCACGATGGTGACGTGCGACCCCAATCCACTGGTCGCGCCGATCCATCCCAAGGCAATGGTCACGATCCTCGCGCCCGAGGATCACGAGCGCTGGCTGCGCGGGAGCTATGAGGATGTCGTCGCGCTGCAGCGGCCGTATCCGGCGGAGCGGATGACGGTCCGCGGCCCGGTGTTCCCGACGCGGCGGGATGAGATGTAGCCATCGCCGCCGTCACCCCGGCCTTGTGCCGGGGCCCACCGTGCCGCGTACGCTGAACCGGCAGTATGTGGATCACGGTGGCCCCCGGCACGAGGCCGGGGTGACGGCCGGGGTGACGGCCGGGGGGTGGGATCAGTCGGCTGCCACCTCGTCCTTCCGCTTCGCCGTGCCATCATCGCGCACCAGCCAGCGATACAGGCTCGGCAGCAGCACCAGCGTCAGCAGCGTCGAAGTGACGATCCCGCCGATCACCACGGTCGCCAGCGGGCGCTGAACCTCTGCACCTGCGCCACTCGCGATCGCCATCGGCACGAAGCCGATCGAGGCCACCAGCGCGGTCGAGAGCACCGGCCGCAACCGGTCGTGCGCGCCCTGGCGGACCGCGTCGTCGACCTCGAGCACATCGCCGTCGCGCCCATCGCGCAGGCTGTTGATATGGTCGATCAGCACCAGCCCATTGAGCATCGCGATCCCCGACAGCGCAATGAACCCGATCGCCGCGGTGATCGAAAACGGCATTCCGCGCAGCCACAAAGCCAGCACGCCGCCGGTCACCGCGAACGGGATACCGGTATAGACGATCGCCGCCTCCTTGACGCTGCCGAGCGCGGCATAGACCAACAGGAAGATCAGGATCAGCGCGGCGGGCACGACGATCGACAACCGCTTCTGCGCTGCCTCGAGCTGGTGGAACTGCCCGCCGAATTCGATGCGATAGCCCGGCGGCAGCTTGACCTGCTGCTCGACTTCGGCGCGCGCTTTCTTGACGTAACCGGCGAGATCGCTGGTCTTGAGATTGACCATCAACGCCGCACGGCGCTTGCCGCCATCGTGCAAGATCGGCTCGACCGCCCGCATCGTGCGCAGGTGCGCGACGCGCGACAGCGGCACCATTCCATATTCGCCGACACGCAGGGGGAGGGCGAGGATCGAAGCGGTATCCGCACGCAGATCCTCCTTCATCCGCACGACGATCATGTGGCGCGCTTCCTCGTGCGGGATGAAGCCCTCCTCGGTGCCCGCGATCGCATCGGTGATCGCCTTGTTGACCTCGGCGGTGTCGAGCCCGAGCCGGTTGAGCGCGGCATGGTCGAGCTCGACCACGATGCTCTTGGGGCGCCCGGCGGTCTCGAACTCGACCCCCGCCGTGCCCGGCTGCTTCTCGAGGATCGCCTTGGCCTGCTTCGCGGCCTTTTCGAGCACGTCGTAATCCTCGCCGAACACCTTGACCGAGACGTCGGCGCGGACGCCCTCGAGCATCTCGTTGAAGCGCATCTCGATCGGCTGCGCGAATTCGAACGTCTGGCCCTTATAGACCTTCCGCCCGATCCTCTCGATCCCCGCGACCAGCTCCTCCTTGGTCTTGGGCTTGCCCTCGCCGGTCGGCCAATCCTTCAGCGGCGCATAGAAGATGTAGAGGTCGTTCTCGTTCGGGGGCATCGGGTCGGTCGCGACTTCGCTCGTGCCGATCCGCGAGAAGGTGTGCGTCACCTGCGGAAACTGGCGGCGGATCTGGCGCTCGGTCTCCGCTTCGATCGCGAGGCTGCGGTCGAGCGACATGCCGACCGGGCGATAGACCATCGCGGTGATCGAGCCTTCGTCGAGCTGAGGCGTGAATTGCGAACCGAGCGTGCGGAACACGAGGAACGTCCCCGCCAGCAGGATCAGCGCGCCCAGTACCAGCAGCTTGGGATGCGCGAGCGCGCGCTCGAGCACGGGCACGTAACCGCGTTCGGCATAACCGATCAGCCCCGTCTTGCGGCCGTCGCCAGCTTCGCCAGCGGATGCGCGCAGCAGCCAGGCGGCGAGCGCGGGGACGATCGTGAAGGTCCAGATCAGCCCGGCGAAGATCGCAAGCATCACCGCCTGCGCCATCGGCTGGAACAGCTTGCCCTCGACCCCGCCGAGGCTGAGCACCGGCACATAGACCAGCGCGATGATCACGATCCCGAACAGCGTCGGGCGCGCGACCATCCGTGCCGCATCGGCGACGGTCTGGCGGCGTTCCTCGGGCGTGAGATCCTCGCCCTTGTCGCCGCGACGCTCGGCGAGCAGGCGCAGGCTGTTCTCGACCACCACGATCGCCCCGTCGACGATCAGCCCGAAATCGAGCGCGCCCAGACTCATCAGGTTTCCCGAAACGCCGATCGCGGTCATGCCCGAGACGGTGACAAGGAAGGCCAGCGGGATCACCAGCGCGACGATCAGCGCCGCGCGCCAATTGCACATCACGACGAGCAGCACGAGCGCGACGAGCAGCGCACCTTCGCCGAGATTATGCTCGACCGTCGAGATCGCGCGGTCGACCAGATCGGCGCGGCTGTACTGCCGGTCGAGCACCATGCCCTTGGGCAGCGCCGCCTGGATGTCGGGCAGCGCATCCTGCACGCGCAGCGCGACCTCGCGGCTGTTCTGCCCGACGAGCATCATCACCGTGCCGAGCACGGTCTCGCGCCCGTTCTGCGTCGCGGCACCCTGGCGCGGCGCAGAGCCTATCACGACGTTCGCCAGATCGCGGACCTGCAGCGGGAGCACGCCGGCCGCGAACTTCACCGGGATCGAGCCGATCTCGGTCGCATTGGTGACGCGCGCCTTGGTCAGGACGGTGAAGCGCTCGGGTCCGCGCACGATAATCCCGCCGCCGGCATTCTCGACATTCTTGCCGACCGCATCGGCGAGCTCGCCAGCCGTCACGCCATGCATGGTGAGGCGTGCGGGGTCGGGCTGGACGACGAATTGCTGCTCGATCCCGCCGTTCGAATTGACGTCGGCGACGCCAGTCACTGCGCGCAGCATCGGGCGCACGGTATATTCCTGCGCCTCGTACAGCTCCATCAGCTGGCGCTGCGCGTCATAGTCCTTCGGCGGGGTCTTCCATTCGAGCGTGTAATAATAGATTTCGCCCAGGCCCGTCGTGATCGGCGCGAGCTGCGGCGAGGCGCCCGGCGGGAGCTGATCGCGCACCGCCTGGATCCGCTCGGAGACGAGCTGGCGCGCGCGCAACTGGTCGGTGCCGTCCTTGTACAGCAGGGTGACCTGGCTCAGCCCCGTCTTGGTCAGCGAACGCGTTTCCTGCAGGCCCGGCTGGCCCGCCATCGCGCGTTCGATCGGCAGCGTGGCGAGCCGCTCGATCTCCTCGGGCGCGAGCGAGGGGACCATCGTGTTGATCTGGACCTGGACGCCGGTGATGTCGGGGATCGCATCGATCTTGAGCGCTGAATAAGCGCCCATGCCGATCATGGCGATCACGGCGGTGACGACCGCCACCGCGAGCCGGTGACGAGTCACCACGGCGAGCAACCAGCCGATCATCGCGCGAGCGCGGCCCCGCCGTTGAGCGCGCGCAGCTGGAGCAACGCCTCGAGTGCCTCGCGCCGCGTATCGAGCACGGCGTTGGTCGCCTCGATATAGGATTGCTGCATCTGCATGTAGACCTGCAGCGGAATCGCTCCGAGGCGATAGTTGCGATCGGCATCGGCGGCGGCGTCGGCAAAGCCCTGCGGGGTGCTGCCCGACCATTGGCCGAGCGCCTTGCGCTTGGCCTCATATTGCGCCGCCTGGTCGAACACGTCGCGCTCGATCCGGCGCTCGGCGTTGATCAGCGTGGCATTGGCCTGCGCCTGACGGCCCTGCTCGGCGGCGACGTCGCCCGCCTGACGGTTCCACACCGGCAGCGTGGTCGACAGGCGAAGCCCGTAATTGGTCTCGCGAATGTCCGAGCGGGCGCGGTCGTAATAGGGGCCGACGCCGACGATCGGGATCCGCGACTTGCGCGCGAGATCGACGCGCAGGCCCTGCTGCTCGAACTGCGCGCGCAGCGACTTCAGTTCGAAATTGTTCGCGGTCGCACTCGCCGCGAGCGCTGCACCCGAGGGAAGATCGGGCAAGCGCATGTCGGGGCGGATGATCCGGATCCGCGACGTAAACGGCGCCCCGCGCAACTGGTTGAGTTCGTACAGTGCCGAATTCGCCTCCGCGTCGGCCATCGCCGCGGTGCGCTCGGCGGTGATCGCGCCGGCCTGGAGCGACGCCGCTTCGAGCCGTGGGGCAGGGCCGGCGGGATCGCGTGCGACGAGGACGCGCGAAAGGTCCCGCATCCGCGCCGCCACGGTCCGCGCGGTGGCGGCCTTTTCGTCGGCGGCGAACAATCCGTAGCCGAGCGACCGCGCCCGCGCGGCGAGTGTAGCGTCGAATTGCTGGAGGCCGATCTTGGCGAGGTCGATCTGCCGTTCGGCGATCGCGCGGCGCAGCGCGATCCGGCCGCCGAACTCGATCGGCTGGACGATCGACACGGCATAGGTCTGCCCGTCGCCGAGCAGTGCCCCGGTATTGCGGTCGTTGGCATTCCGCTGACCGAACTCGACCACCGCTTCGGGATCCGCCCACCGTCCCGCCGCAGCGCGTTCGACGCCGGCGGTCTCGATCTGGCGCTGGTAGAATTGCCGCTCGGGATTGTTGGTGATGACGTCCTGCGCGAGCCGGTCGAGCGACAGGCCCGTCGCCTCCTGCGCCGCCGCGATCGTCGGCGTGGCAGCGAGCGCCACCGCCAGGGCAAGATTCCGCATGATCGCTCCTTCAGTCCGAGCCGCCCCCGTTAGCGACGCGGGCGTTGGCGTCGACTAAACACGAGTTCAGACAGAAAGGGTCCGCATCGGTCAAATGTGCCATGGCTGGCGCGGCCTGGGGCGTGAATCGCATCGATTGGGATCTGGGTCCCGGGCGCATCCCGGGGGCGTTGCGCTCTGTCCGGGCACACAGTGCCGGACGAGCCCTCCGGATCAGGCGGCCTTTGCCGCCATCCGCGCGGCGGCCTTTTCCTCTTCGGTCCAGACCTTGCGCTCGCGCTCCTTGGGCGCCTTGACCTGCTTGACCGGGCCACCGCCGAGCACGGGCGCGCGCTTGGTCGAGTGGCGGGCGAGTTCGCAATGCCATTGGTGATCGTCCTGGACGGTCAGCGTCTGGCCGATCTCGCGCTCGACATCGTGGAGCCAGGCGCGCTGCTCGGCGTCGCACAGCGTGATCGCGTGGCCGCTGCGCCCGGCGCGGCCGGTGCGGCCGATGCGGTGGACATAGCTTTCGGGCAGGCTCGGCAGATCGTGGTTGAAGACGTGCGTGACCGTATCGACGTCAATGCCGCGCGCGGCGATATCGGTCGCCACCAAAACTTGGACCGTGCCCGCACGAAACGCGTCAAGCGCACGCTCGCGCTGCCCTTGCGACTTGTTGCCGTGCAGCGCCTCGGCGGTGATCCCGCCCTCGGTGATGAACGCGCAGACTTCGTTGGCGATGTTCTTCTGCAGCGTGAAGACGACCGCCTGGCCCATGTCGGGCGTGCGCAGCAGTTCGAGCAGCGCGGCTTTCTTGTTTGCCGCATCGAGGAACATCACCGATTGCGCGATCCGCTCGACGGTGGTCGAGGGCGGGGCGATCTCGACCTTCGCGGGATCACGCAGCAGGCTGTCGGCGAGCGCGGTGATCGATGCCGGCATCGTCGCCGAGAAGAGCAGCGTGTGGCGCTCGACCGGCAGCGTCGCGACGATCCGCGCAATCGGCTTGGCGAAGCCCATGTCGAGCATCTGGTCGGCCTCGTCGAGCACCAGCGCCTCGAGCGTGGAGAGGTCGCATTCGCCCTGCTCGATCAGATCGAGCAAGCGGCCCGGCGTCGCGACGATGATATCGACGCCCGCGTCAAGCGCCTTGATCTGGTGGAACGCGCTGACCCCGCCGAAGATCGTCGTGACTCGCGGCGACAGCTCGCCGCCGAAATTCTCGAACCCGGCGGCGATCTGCGACACCAGTTCGCGCGTCGGTGCGAGAACGAGCACGCGCGCGCCGCGCGCCGGGGCAGGGCGGGGCGCCTCGGCGAGGCGGTGGAGCAGCGGCAGCGCGAAGGCGGCGGTCTTGCCGGTGCCGGTCTGCGCCATGCCGAGCATGTCGCGCCCCTGCAGCAACAGCGGGATCGCGCCCGCCTGGATCGGCGTCGGCTTGGCATAGCCGAGGTCGGCGAGGCTGCGCAGCAGGAAGGGCGCAAGCGCGAGATCGGCGAAAGTCATGGTCATGGGCACGCGGCGCCTCCGGCGCTGAGCAAAGCTGCGCCTGATCGGGCTTAGCGGGGGTTGGAGCGCGCGCTGGTAGGTGCGATGCTGCACTGCGTCAATCTGCAAACACGGCGCTAGCGCACGTGACTAGCCGACACCGACCTACGCAGGTTATTTTACGGCCAGCGCACCGATCGCTTTGCCGGCAATCACATGCCCCGCAACGCTGATCGAATAGCGCCACAGCTCGTCGTCGGGATCGGTCATCGCGATGCGCACCATCTTGGCCAACGGCCCGTCGCCGATTTGTTCGCGCACGGAGCGCTCGATCTCGTCGGGCCATTCCGCGCGAGACCGAAACAATATGGCAGGTTCAGAAGGCGATAGGGGACGCGCCGTCATAAGATTCGCATCGTTCGCTGCTCTGATCCTGCACCGCTTCCGACCAACGGCTTGCCCTGACATCGCCGGACCGGGCGCGCGACGCAAGCCTCCGATCGCATACCGGTGCAGCAGTGGTCGAGGCACCATGCCCGAACAGGGGTATTGGCGGCGCGGTGCCGCTCCGATACGGGAGGGCGATACAGGGAGCCATATCATCCGCCAGATCGCAGCACTGCCCTATCGCACCGAGGGGACCAGAATCGATGCACCCGTCCGCGTGCTTTTGGTCACGTCGCGGGAGAGCAAGCGATGGGTCATTCCCAAGGGCAATCCGATGGCGGGCATGGCCTCCCACACCGCGGCCGCGGTCGAGGCCGAGGAAGAGGCCGGCGTCAGCGGGCTCGTCTGCCCGACGCCGCTCGGATCGTATCGCTATCGCAAGCGCAAGGGCAACGGCGCGTCGCTGATGTTCGATGTCGACGTCTTCCCGCTGGCGGTGACCCACGAACTGAGCGCGTGGAAGGAACAGTCGCAGCGCGAGCGCCGCTGGTTCTCGCTCCCCGATGCGGCAAAGGCCGTCGATGAGAGCGACCTGCGCGATCTCATCCGATCGTTCGGCCCCGCCGAATTCAAAACCGCCGCACAGCGCAAGGGTGTGCTGGCGGCCGTCGCCAAAACTACGAAAGTCAGCCCGATGTTCGCTTGGTTCCAGCGCCTCCTGCCCCGCACCGGCAACTTCTTCGAACTGTTCGAAGCGCATGCCGTCGCGATCGGCGCCGCCGCCGACGCGGTCGCGCGGTTGCTGCAGACCGGCCCCGGCGCCGCTGCAGACCATATCCGCGAGGTGATCGAGCGCGAGCACGATGCCGACGACATCAACCGCGAAATGCTGCTGACGGTGCGCCGCACGTTCCTGACGCCGTTCGATCGCGGTGCGATCACCAGCCTGATCGGCGCGATGGACGATTCGATCGACGAGATGCAGGCCGCGGTCCAGGCGATCGACCTGTACGAAGTGCGCAGCTTCACCCCGGAAATGCAGGACATGGCCGCGATCATCGTCGATGCCGCGCGGCTCACCGCCGAGGCGATGCCGCTGCTGCGCGATGTCGGACGCAACGGCGCGCGGCTGCACGAGCTGACCGAACGGATGGTCCGCATGGAGAGCCAGGCCGACGAGATCCACACCAACGGCGTCAAGCGTGCCTTCAAGGAGCTCGGCGCGAGCGATACGCTCGGCTTCATCGTCCAGCGCGAGGTGTACAAGCATCTCGAACGGATCATCGACGCGTTCGAGGATGTCGCGAACGAAATCGATGGCATCGTCATCGATCACGCCTGACCAGAGCGATGTACACCTTAGCCTTGCCCTTGCTGATCGGCCTGATCGCCGTCGCGCTCGCGTTCGATTTCCTCAACGGGTTGCACGATGCGGCGAATTCGATCGCGACGGTCGTCTCGACGCGGTTGCTCAAGCCCGTCCATGCCGTGCTGTTCGCCGGCTTCTTCAACTTCGCTGCCTATTTCCTGACGATCACCTTTCCGAGCCTGCACGCGGTTGCATCGACGATCGGGAAGGGGCTGATCGCGCAGGAACTGGTGACGCCGGCGGTGGTGTTTGGCGCATTGGTCGGCGCGATGTTCTGGAACGTCGTGACCTGGCTCAAGGGCATTCCCTCCTCGTCGAGCCACGCGCTGGTCGGCGGCATGATCGGATCGGGGGTCGCGCATGCGGGCATTACCGGCGTGCAGTGGAGCGGCCTCAACAAGACGCTGATCGCGATCGTGCTGTCGCCGGTGCTCGGCATGATCCTGTCGATGCTGATCATGCTGGTCTCGAGCTGGCTGTTCCGTCGCGCGACGCATCGCACCGCGGAGCGATCGTTCCGCGCGCTGCATTTGATCTCGTCGGGCACCTATTCGCTTAGCCACGGGCTCAACGATGCGCAGAAGACGATGGGGATCATCACCGTTCTGCTCTTTTCGACCGGCTATCTGCACGGCGAATTCGAAGTGCCGCATTGGGTGGCGATCAGCTGCTACATCGCGATGGGGCTCGGCACGCTGACCGGCGGGTGGAAGATCATCGAGACGATGGGATCGCGCATCACCAAGCTGTCGCAGCATCAGGGGTTCAGCGCCTCGCTCGGCGGGTCGGTGATGGTGTTCGCGGCGTCGCTGCTCGGTATTCCGGTATCGACGACGCACACGATCACGGGCTGCATCATCGGCGCGGGCGTCGCGCGGCGTGCGTCGGCGGTGCGCTGGGGCGTGGCGCAGAACGTGCTGGTCGCATGGATCATCACGATCCCGGCCTCGGCGCTGGTCGGGGCAGCGTTCTACCTGCTGACGACGCTGTTCTAGCCGCGGTGCATCCCGGCGCGACGCCGGGCGTTGGAGCGCGATGACCATCCTCATTCCGATCCTCGGCGACCAGCTTTCGCACGACCTCGCATCGCTCCAGGGCGTCGCGAAAGGCGACGCCGTCATTCTGCTGATGGAGGTCGCCGACGAGACGACCTACGTCCGGCACCACAAACGCAAGATCGCGCTGATCTTCTCGGCGATGCGCCACTTCGCCGACGAATTGTGCGCCGCGGGCTGGAGCGTGGAGTACGTCGCGCTCGACGATCCCGCCAACACCGGCAGCTTCTCCGGAGAGGTCGCGCGTGCGATCGAGCGGCATCGCCCGCGGGCGATCCGGATCGTCGAGCCGGGCGAGTGGCGCGTCCGTCGGATGATCGATGGCTGGGCCGAGCGTTTCGGTCTCCCGGTCGAAATGCTGATCGACGACCGCTTCGTCTGCGGGATCCTCGAGTTCCAGACCTGGGCGCAGGCGCGCAGCGAGCTCGTGATGGAATATTTCTATCGCGAGATGCGCCGCAAGACCGGGCTGTTGATGACCGCCGACGGCAAGCCCGAGGGCGGCCAGTGGAATTTCGACAAGGACAATCGCGCGCCGCCCAAGCGCGGACTCAACTATCCCGAGCCGCTGCATTTCGCGCCCGACGCGACGACCGAGGCGGTGATGGCGCTGGTCGTCGAGCGCTTCGCCGGCCATTTCGGGCGGCTGGAGAAGTTCGCCTTGCCGGTCACCGCCGCGCAGGCGCGAAGCGCGCTCGCGCATTTCGTCGCGACGGCCTTGCCCGATTTCGGCACCTATCAGGACGCGATGGTGACGGGGCAGGACTGGCTCTATCATAGCTGGCTAAGCCCCGCGCTCAATCTCGGCCTGCTGACCCCGCTCGAGGTCGCCCAGGCCGCCGCCGACGCCTATGCCGCCGGCACCGTGCCGCTCAACGCCGCGGAAGGCTTCATCCGTCAGGTGATCGGCTGGCGCGAATATGTCCGCGGCTATTATTGGCTCGAGATGCCCGATGTCGCCAGCGCCAACGCGCTCGACGCGACGCGGCCGCTGCCCGAATTCTACTGGAGTGGCGACACGCCGATGCTGTGCCTGGCCGAGGCGGTCCGCAACACGCGCGACAACGCGTACGCCCACCATATCCAGCGGCTGATGGTGCTGGGCAATTTCGCGATGCTCGCCGGGGTGCGCCCGCAGGAAGTCGCCGACTGGTTCCTCGTCGTCTATGCCGATGCCTATGAATGGGTCGAACTGCCCAACGTCATCGGCATGAGCCAGCACGCTGACGGCGGGCGGCTTGCGACCAAGCCCTATGCCGGGGGCGGGGCCTATATCGACCGCATGTCCGACCATTGCGCGAAGTGCCGCTACGACGTGAAGAAGAAGGTCGGCCCCGACGCATGCCCGTTCAATGCGCTCTACTGGGATTTCCTGGCGCGGCACGAAGCGCGTTTCGGTCGCAATCGCCGCATGGCCAACATGTATGCGACGTGGAACCGGATGCAGCCCGAAGTGCGCGATGCCTATCGCGCGAGTGCGCGGATGTTCCTCGCGACGCTCGAGCCCGCGGCGGACGGATGGGCGCGCGGAGCAGGAGCGGAGGATCGATGACCCCCGATAAAGCTGTGACGAACCGTCGCACCCTGCTCGTCGTGTTCGGCGCGGCGGTACGGCCTGACGGGAGCGCGAGCCCGGCGCTGGCACGCCGCGTCGGATATGCCGCCGCGGACGCCCAGGCCGATCCGCGCGTCGATCTGTTCCTGTCGGGCGGGGTGGGGACCCATCCACCCTCCGAGGCGGCGGTGATGGCGCAGTTGTTGCAGCACGCGGTTTCGCCCGATCGGCTCATCCTCGACGAGGTCAGCGCGGATACGCTCCAGACGGTCCGGGCGGCAGCGAGCTATGCGCGTCGTCACGGTTATGCCGCGATCCGGACCTGCACCGATGCCTATCACCAGCCGCGCGTGCGTATGCTGTTCGGCGTGATGGGCTTTGCCAGCCGCCCGGTGCGCATGGTCGCGCGCGGTCCAAAGCCGCTCCAGGCGAAGATGTGGGCGCGCGAGCTGGCAGCGATTCCGTACGACATGGTGGCGGGCGTGCATGCGCTGTGGCGGCACCGGCGGGGGTGAGGCGTGATGGGCGCGCGGGGGTGATGGTAGTGGCGGAGCGGGAGGGATTCGAACCCTCGATACGCTTTTGACGTATACTCACTTTCCAGGCGAGCGCCTTCGACCACTCGGCCACCGCTCCGCATGTCCTGGACAGGAGGGTCGCCCTAGAGCGTCGTCGTCCGCTGCGCAAGCACTCTGCTGCGTCGGCGAGGGGATTGCCGATCCCGGCGCGAGCGGGCAGTCTCGCACGATGCCGATGCTCCTCCCGTTCTTCGCCCTGCTCGCCGCCGCACAGGCCGCGCCTGCGCCCGCCCCAAAGCCGACCGCGGCGCAATTGGCGGCTGCCGCGCCGGCGTCGGCCTGGGGGCTGATCGACGCGCAGGATCTGCTGCTGATCGACTTTGCCGACGGGCATCGCAGCGTGATCTGGCTCGCGTCCGCCTTCGCGCCGGCGCATGTCGCCAATATCCGCACGATCGCGCGCAGCGGCTGGTGGAACGACGCGACCGTCTACCGCGTGCAGGACAATTACGTCACGCAATGGGGCGATGCGACCGAGAAGAAGGCGCCCGCCGCCGGGATCGATCGGCGACCGCCGGCCGAATATGAATGGGCGTGGGACGCGCATGGCGTGGCCGTCGCCAATCCGTACCGCGATGCCTATGCCAGCCGGACCGGCTTCACGCCGAACGGCTGGGCGGTGGCGGGCGATGGCACGCGGCAATGGCTGCCGCATTGCTATGGCATGGTCGGCGTGGCGCGCGATTTGGCGCCCGATACCGGGACGGGGGGCGATCTCTATACCGTGATCGGCCATGCACCGCGCCATCTCGACCGCAATATCGCGCTGGTCGGGCGCGTGATCGACGGGATGGGCGCGCTGTCGGCCTTGCCGCGCGGGACGGGCGGGGGGCTTGGCCTTTACGAGGATCCCAAGCAGCGCGTGCCGATCAAGCGGATCGCGATCGTGGCGGATTTGCCGGCAGCGGAGCGGCCGGCGTTTGAATATCTGCGCCCTAACGCGCCGGTCTTTGCCGCGACGCTCGAGGCGCGGGCCAATCGTGGCGGGCCGTTCTTCACGGTGCCGGCGGGCGCGACGGATCTGTGTAACGTGATGGTGCCGGTGCGGGCGGTGGCGCGCTAGGCGCTGTTGCGCGGTGCTTGCCCGGTCCGTGTGAAGCGGCGGGCTCGGGCCAATGCGATGGAACGGCTGGAAGTAGGGCGCTGACTGCTTCGCTCTATTCGAGCGTCTCGCGCCCAATCCGGAGGCCCCGGCGGCTAGGTTTGCGTCGACCGTTCGGCATTGACGCTGGGGTTCCCGCCTAAGCCTCCACCGTCACGAAAGTATCCATCACGCGCTTGCGTCCAGCGCTCTCGAAGTCGATCTCGAGCTTGTTGCCCTCGATCTCGGCGATCGCGCCATAGCCGAACTTCTGGTGGAACACGCGCATCCCGACCGAAACGTCCGCTCGGCCCTTGTTGCCGAGGCTCACCGCCGAGGCACGGGACTCCTGGACGCGCGATGGCTCGCGGGTGAAGGTGCGGCTGGTGTAGCCGCCGCCGGGCTTCGCGGTATCGACGCCCGCCGCGCGCTGCCAGCCGGGGCCGCGACCCGTGCCGCGGGCGACATCGGCGAAGGGATCGGCGCGTTCGGACCAATTGGCGCGCCACAGGCTCTCGCCGCCCGCCATGCTCGATTCGGCCTCGATATGCTCGGGCGGGAGCTCGCCGACGAAGCGGCTCGGGATGCTGCTCGTCCACTGGCCGTAGATGCGGCGGTTGGCGGCGTGGAGGATGATCGCGCGGCGCCGTGCGCGGGTGATCGCGACATAGGCGAGGCGGCGTTCCTCCTCGAGGCTCTTGGTGCCGCCCTCGTCGAGCGAGCGCTGCGAGGGGAACAGCCCTTCCTCCCAGCCGACCAGGAAGACCGTATCGTATTCCAGGCCCTTGGCGGCATGGATCGTCATGATCGTGACCTTGGGCTCCTCGGCGGCGGCCTCATTATCCATCACGAGGCTGACATGCTCGAGGAAGGCGCCGAGCGTCTCATATTCCTCCATCGCGCGGACGAGTTCGGTGAGGTTCTCAAGGCGGCCGGCCGCCTCTACCGATTTCTCGGCCTGGAGCGCGGCGGTATAGCCGCTCTCGTCGAGGATGATGCGCGCGAGCTCGCCATGCGGCAGCTCGGTCACCTGCGCGCGCCACCGCGCCATGTCGATCACGAGATTGCCGAGCGATTTGCGCGCTGCGCCGCTCAGCTCGTCAGTGTCGAGCAGTCGCGCGGCGGCGGTGACGAGCGGGGCGTTTTGTGCGCGCGCCAGCTGGTGGATCTTGGCGACCGCCTTGTCGCCGAGGCCCCGTTTCGGCACGTTGACGATGCGGTCGAAGGCGAGATCGTCCGCGGGCTGTGCGACGACGCGCAGGTACGCGAGCGCATCGCGGATCTCGGCGCGTTCGTAGAAGCGGAAACCCCCGACGATGCGGTAGTTGATGCCGGTCGCGATGAAGCGGTCCTCGAACTCGCGCGTCTGGTGCTGTGCGCGCACGAGGATCGCGATCTCGTCGAGCGATTTGCCGGTGCGCTGGCAGCTGTCGATTTCCTCGCCGACACGGCGGGCTTCCTCGGGGCCGTCCCACACGCCGAGCACCTTGACCTTCTCGCCCGCGTCGAGCTCGGTCCAGAGCTGCTTGCCGAGGCGGCCGCTATTGTTGGCGATGACGCCCGAGGCGGCGCCGAGGATGTGCGGCGTGCTGCGGTAATTCTGCTCGAGCCGGATGATCTTCGCGCCCGGGAAATCCTTCTCGAATTTCAGGATGTTCTCGACCTGCGCGCCGCGCCACGAATAGATCGACTGGTCGTCGTCGCCGACGCAGGCGATGTTCTTGCGCTCCTGGGCCAACAGGCGGAGCCAGAGATATTGGACGCTGTTGGTGTCCTGATACTCGTCGACCATGATGTATTTGAAGCGGCGCTGGTAATCGGCGAGCACATGACGGTCGCGCTGCAGGATGACGAGCATGTGCAGCAGCAGATCGCCGAAATCGCAGGCGTTGAGCGCGACCAGCCGCGCCTGATAGGCGGCGTAGAGTTCCTGCCCCCGACCGTTGGCGTAGAGCTCGCTCTCGCCGGCATCGATCTGCGCAGGGACGAGGCCCTTGTTCTTCCAGCCGTCGATCAGCCCGGCGAGCGAGCGCGCCGGCCAGCGTTTCTCGTCGAGATCGGCGGCCTGGATCAGCTGCTTCAGCAAGCGCAGCTGGTCGTCGGTGTCGAGGATCGTGAAATTGCTCTGCAGCCCGACCAATTCGGCATGGCGGCGCAGCATCTTCGCGCCGATCGCGTGGAAGGTGCCGAGCCACGGCATCCCCTCGACCACGTCGCCGACGAGCATCCCGACGCGGTGCCGCATCTCGCGCGCCGCTTTGTTGGTGAAGGTGACGCTGAGGATCTCGCTCGGCCAGGCCTTCCGCGTGTTCAAAAGGTGCGCGAGGCGGGCGGTGAGCGCGGCGGTCTTGCCGGTACCCGCGCCCGCGAGGACCAGCACGGGGCCCTCGGTGGTGAGCACTGCGTCGCGCTGCGGTTCGTTGAGGCCGCGCAGATAGGGCGGATCGGCGGGCGCAAGCGCGTCTTGGGGAACGGGGAGACTCATCGGTGAACAGGTAGGGAACGGCGCGCGTGCGGGCAAGCGTTTCGCTTATGGCGCGGCGAGCGCGCGTACTGCGATCGCGTCGCGTGCCGACGCTTGGCGCGCGCTGGCAAGCGCGCGGATCACGTCGAGATAGGCGCCCGCGGCATGCTCGACCGTGAACGCCGCAGCCGACGCACGCCGCGCAGCGACGACCACGGCGTCGTCGAGCGCGATCGTCGTCATCGCGCGCGCGAGCGCCGCGCAATCGCCGTTCGGCACGATCGTCCCCAGCGCGCCGTGACCGAGCAGATCGGGCATCGCGACGCAGCAATCGGTCGCGACGATCGGCAGGCCGGCGGCAAGCGCCTCGATCACCACCGCGGGGACGCCCTCATAGATCGAGGACAGCACGAACACGTCGGCTTGCGCCAGCCAATTGTCGAGCGGGTCGGTATGGCCCGGCAGTCGCACCGCATGCGCGATCCCGAGCGTGGCCGCGCGCTGTTCGAGCATCGCGCGTTCGACGCCGTCACCGAGGATCGTCAGCGTGTCGCCCTCGACTGCCGCCTGCGCGAACGCCTGGAGCAGCAAGGAGAAATTCTTCTGCGGGGCGAGCCGGCCGACCGCGAGATAGTGCCGACCGGGGCGATCGCGCACCACAGCGTCGCGCGCGCTGGCGAGCCGAACAAGATCGCCCGCGGACAGCGCCGGATCGGGGATCACGCTGATACGGTCGCGCGTCACGCCGGTGCGCTGCGCGATTTCGGCGCGCATGGCGGGCGCCATCGCGACGAAATGGTCGATATAGCGGCCCTGGATGCGCAGCCAGATCTTGTAGAAGAGGCCCAGGAGCGGGGGCATGTCGGGGCGCACGAGGCAATTGCTGATCTTCGCGACGATCGGCGGGCATGCCCGACCCAGCATTAGCCGCAGCACGACCGCGAGCGCGGTATAGGTGTTGCCAGCGCAGAACAGCGCATCGGGCCGGTCGGCGTCGATCACCGCGGGGAGCCCGCGCGCGAGCGCGACGAAGCCGGCGAAACGGCTCTTCCGGGCGCGCGGGCCGACCTGTCGCATCGCACGCACCGGTTGCGGCGGCGCGACGCTGGCATCGGCGAGGACGATCTGCGTATCGACGCCCGCTCCGCTCCACGCGGCGTGCAGCCGCGCCGCGACGCGTTCGACGCCGCCCGGCGCAAAACTATAGAGATAGGTCAGAATTCGCAGCGGCCGGGGTGCGGGCGGACTCTGGATCGGCGCAAGCGAGACGGGGATCAGCGGAGGCTCGACACCGTCGATTTGCCGCGCAGCGATGAATGCCGTCCCCACCCGTATCTCTCCTGCGCGCCCCCCGGTCACGGCCGATGTGTCTTAGAGGGACGGGCTGTCGCACGCAATTCGCATCTCGTGGCGGGCGCGATCGCTGCGGCCGCGCCGAAGCGGTCGATCGATGCGGTGCCACGCCGCGGGCAGCGGCATGATTTTGCGGAATTTTATTTCCGGCGGGCGCTGGGCCGCGACGATACCGGGGCCGTGCATAGCCGATGCCGCGGCCGCACTGCGCGCGCTTTTCACGCTGACCGCGTGGCGCCTTCGGTAGCGGTAACGGATTCGGGCGGTGTCGGCGCGTATGCGGCCGCGTTCCCCGTCCCACACCAGGGCCGCCACCGCGACGTGGCGCTTGAAGTGAAGCGCTTTCTTTGACAGGGGGCCCGCCACGGCGAGACGCCGACGGCACATGACGCGACCGAAATGTCATCATACCGTAACAGAACCCAGCGAAGGCCCTAAACGGCATGGCTACCACCTTACTCGCGTCCCCCGACTCGGCGACGGACGCATCGCATGGGCCACGGCTCGACCATAAACTGCATCCCGCGGGCCCCTGGGTCTTTTTCGCGGTGCTGCTCGCTGGGTTGGTCTATGCGGGGTACAGCATCGTCTCCGACACCGCGAACGTGGGGGAGGGGCTCGCGCTCGGCACCTTCGCCTTTCTCGCGCTCGCACTGCTGATCGCGCTCGGTTTCGAATTCGTCAACGGCTTCCACGACACCGCCAATGCGGTCGCCACCGTGATCTATACGCACTCGCTGCCCGCGCCGGTCGCGGTGGTTTGGTCGGGGTGCTGCAACCTGCTCGGCGTCCTGCTGTCGAGCGGGGCGGTCGCCTATACGATCGTCACGCTGCTGCCGGTCGATCTGATCCTGCACGTCGGCAGCAATGCCGGCTTCGCGATGATCTTCGCATTGCTGTTCGCGGCTGTGCTGTGGAACCTCGGCACCTGGTATGTCGGCCTCCCCAATTCGTCGAGCCATGCGCTGATCGGCTCGGTCCTCGGCGTCGGCTTCGCCAACCAGCTGATCGCCTCGGGCACCGGCGGCACGTCGGGGGTCGACTGGTCGCAGGCGTTCAACGTCTTCAAGGGCCTGTTCTTCAGCCCGCTGATGGGCTTTTTCGGTGCGCTCGCGCTGTTGTGGGTGATGAAGCGGGTGATCCGTAACCCGAAGCTCTATTCCGAGCCCGAGGGCCAGACGCCGCCGCCGCCGGGGATCCGCGCGCTGCTGATCGGGACCTGCACCGCGGTCAGCTTCTTCCACGGCAGCAATGACGGGCAGAAGGGCATGGGTCTCATCATGCTGATCCTGATCGGCTGCGCGCCGACCGCCTATGCGCTCAATCGCACGATGCCCGAGCGCGACATGCCCGCGTTCGTCCAGACGGCCAACCAGGCGGCCGGCGCGTTTCGCGCCCATGCGGGCGACAGCCCGGGCGGATCGGTCGAGGCGGCGCGGACCACGCTGACCACGGCGCTGCGCGCGCGCGATGTCGCCTCGCCGCAGGTGTTCGGCGCGATCGACACGCTGTCGCGCGACGTCAGCCAGCGTATCGAGGGCTATGGCACGCTGCAGAAGGTGCCCGCCGCGGCGACGCCCAATCTGCGCAACGACATGTATCTCGCGCTCGATACGATCAAGCTCGCGGTCAAGGACAAGGACAAGGCGGCCAAGACCTTCGCGCCGGCCGAGCTCAAGGCGATCAACAGCTACGCCACCAATCTCGAGCATGGCACGCGCTACATTCCGTATTGGGTGAAGATCATCGTCGCGATCGCGCTCGGGCTCGGCACGATGATCGGCTGGAAGCGGATCGTCGTCACGGTCGGCGAGCGGATCGGCAAGACGCACCTGACCTATGGCATGGGCGCTGCCGCCGAGATCGTCGCGGCGGCGACGATCGCGGGGGCCGATTTCATCGCGGTGCCGGTGTCGACGACGCACATCCTGACGAGCGGCGTGGCGGGTGCCTCGGTCGCCAATGGCGCGGGGCTGCAGATCGCCACGCTGCGCAATATGGCGCTGGCGTGGGTGCTGACGCTCCCCGCGGCGATGGCGCTGTCGGGCGGGCTGTATTGGCTGATGCTGACGCTGTTCGGGCTTTCGCACCACGTTTGAGGTTTACCGCGGCGCGGCGTTAGTGTTGCTCCCCTCCCTGAAAGGGAGGGGCTGGGGGTGGGTCGGCCCGTTGGTCGAGCGTGACGTTCCCCCTGAGAGCAACCCACCCCCAACCCCTCCCTTCCAGGGAGGGGAGTCTCGGCCAGGGAGGTGTGGCGTTAGCCCCGCCGCAGCAGCGTGATCCGCGCCTTGCCGTGGACGCGGCTGACATCCTCGACGAACCCGGCCACTTCCACCAGCTCGGGCTTGGCGGTCTCGATGCTGATCCACGTCGCTTCGCCGATCCAGCCGAGCCGGTTGAGCTTGTCGAGCGCCACCGCGCCCGCGCCGCTGTCATAGGGCGGGTCCATCAGGATCAGGTCGAGCGGCTTGGCGGCAAGCCCCAGCGCGAGCACCGATTGCGCCCGCACATCGGCGCCGATTTCCTTCGCGCCGCCCAATTTCGTCAGGTTCACGCGCAGCGCGTCGAGCGCGGGCTTGTCCTGCTCGACGAAGATGCACGACGCGGCACCGCGCGACAGCGCCTCGATCCCGAGCGCGCCTGACCCCGCGAAGAAATCGGCGACCGCCAACTCCTCGAAGCTCCCGACGCGGCTGGCGAGCATCGAGAACAACGCCTCGCGCACGCGGTCGGCAGTCGGACGAGTCGCTTCACCCTTGGGCGCGACCAGCGGGCGGCCGCGCCATTTTCCGGCAATGATGCGCATCTTACTTCCTGGTCCGGCTCTTGTGGATCTTCACGCGCGCAGGCTTGGACGGCGCGGCGCGCGCCTTGCCCGCGGTGCGCGGCGTCGCCTTGGCGGGTTTGCGCTCGGCGGCCTCGGTCGGCGTGGCGGTGCGGCCCGGCTTGGCGCGCACGTTGCGGCCGAGCTCTGGGCTGAACACCTTGGGGCGCTGGCCCGGCGCGATCGCGCGCGGCGCGACCGGCTCGGTGCCGGCCCCAGTGCCAGCTTTCGGCTTGGCGTCGTAGAAGCGCTTCACCTTGGTGGCCTTGGTCAGCACGACCGGATCGCGGCCGGGCTGCGCTTGGCGCGTCGGTTCGGCAAACGCCGCCTTGTCCGCGCGGTTGGCCGAGGTCTTGGTGATGCGGCGCGCGGGCTGCGGCTTGGGTATCGGGGCTTTGGGCGCGGACGGAATCTGCTGCATTCCGCGCTGTTGCGGGCGCGGCTTCTCGACCAGCTTGGGGGCTTCGCCGCCGCCCTTGCGCGTCGGGTCCTTGCGGAAGCTGACGACGTCGTGTTGCTTGACCTCACCAATCTCGCCGACCGCGAGATCCCCCAGCAGGAACGGGCCGTAGCGCGTGCGGATCAGCCGCGAGACCTTGAGCCCGAGATATTCGAGCACGCGGCGCACTTCGCGGTTCTTGCCTTCTGTCAGGATCATCTCGATCCAGACGTTGGCGCCAGTGCGGCGCTCGAGATTGGCGTTGATCGAGCCGTAGCGAATGCCTTCGATCTCGACGCCGTGGATCAGCTCCTCGAGCTGCTCCTGCGTGATCGGGCCGTACGCGCGGGCACGATAGGCGCGCTCGACGCCCGTCGCGGGCAGCTCGAGCTGGCGCTTCAACTCGCCGTCGGTGGTCATGAGGAGCAAGCCCTCGGTGTTGAGATCGAGCCGGCCGACCGGCACAAGCCGCGGCAGATCGTCGGGCAGCTGGTCGTAGATCGTCTTGCGCCCGCCGGGGTCGCGCTCGGTGACGAGCAGGCCCGGCGGCTTGTGATAGAGGAACAATCGCGCGGCGGCGGGCGCGGCGACGGGCTCGCCGTCAACCGTCACGCCGTTGAGCGATTGCAGTATCGTCGCGGGGGTATCGAGCACGACACCGTCGAGCGCGACTCGGCCCTCGGCGATCATGCGTTCGACTTCACGTCGAGACGCGACGCCGGCGCGCGCGAGCAGCTTGGCGATCCTCTGGTCGTCTTTGGGGCGCGTCGAAGGTCGCGGGGGCTCGTTCGAGCGGTCTTTTGGGGTAGGGGGCGTGGACACCGTGCCCTGATACCCAATTTACGCTAGATTGTGCGCACAAAATAATGTGTGCCCAATCTCGTAGCCGCGCGTTAAGGCGCGGGTGCGTAACGAGGGCGGTGCGCACGCTGCTATTCCGGCAGAGACAGAACAGACAGGTATTTCCTGCGATGCTTTTCGCGAAGAAGAAGCGGCGGATTTCCAACCTCTTGCTCGTCGAGGACGAGCCGCTGGTCGCGTTCGACACCGAACACTTCCTGCGCGATGCCGAATATGCGGTGATCGCGACGGTCGATCGCGTCGCCGATGCGCTCAGCGTCATCGGGGGCGATCGCGAGATCGATCTGGTGCTGGTCGACATCAGTCTGGCCGATGGCAGCGGACTCGACGTGGCGCGCGCCGCGCACGGGGCCGGCGTGCCGGTGCTGTTCGTCACCGGATCGTGCCCCGAGGGCGGGCGCGAGGTCGCGGTGGGCTGTCTCGCCAAACCCTATGCGCAGCGCGACTTGCTCGCCGCGATCGCGGCGATCGAGGCGGTGCTCGAGGGCAAGAAGCCCAAGCGGATGCCGCCCGGGTTCAGTTTGTTCGCGACGACAACCTGAGCCTTTTTAGCCGCAAAGCGCTTCCTCTGCGGTAATTTGCCGCTACCCTGCGCCCGAACGACCAAAGGGCGAGTGACGAATGAATGCGGTGACCGGGCGCGACCCGAATTGGTGGGACGGTGTCCGGCCGTATCTTGAAAAGGCACCGCTCGCCGCACTGGCATTGGGGATTTCGTCGGGCTTCCCGTTCGCGATGATCGGCGCGACGCTGACGACGCGGCTGGCGCAGAGCGGCATCACCAAATCGACCGTCACCGCGTTCAGCCTCGCCTTCCTCGTCTACAATCTCAAATGGATCTGGGCGTGGGTGGTCGATGGCGTGCATCTGCCGCTGATCGGGCGGCTCGGGCAGCGCGTGTCGTGGCTGATCGTCGCCGGGCTGCTGGTGATGGCCGCGGTCGCCAACCTCGCTTTGGTCGATCCCACGGCCGACATCTATGCCACCGCGATCGCGGCGATCCTGGTCGGCGCGGCGGGGGCGACCTTCGACATCGTGATCGACGCGTATCGCATCGAGATCCTCGAGCCGCGGCAATTGGGCGTGGGCTCGGGCATGTCGCAATATGGCTGGCGGCTGGGCTCGGCGGGCGCAGGCGCGCTTGCGCTGGTCGTGGCGGCGCGTTTCGGCTGGTCGAACGCCTATCTGCTGTGCGGGCTGTTCGCGTTGCCGGCGATGCTGGCCGGCCTGCTCTACGGCGAGCCGGAGCGGCACCGTGAGCCCGACAAGCGCGGCGGGATGGCCAACCTCGGCGCATCGATCATCGGGCCGTTCGTGCAGTTCTTCCAGCGGCAGGGCGCGCTGCTCGTCCTGCTGTTCATCCTGATCCACAAGATCGGCGACACGCTCGCCAATCTCACCTTCCGACTGCTGTTCGATTCGCTCAAATTCACCAATGACGAGATCGCCTTTTACGACGTGTGGGTCGGCTTCCTCGCCTATCTCGTCGGGATCTTCATCGGTGGGCTGCTCTACACGCGGCTGGGGATGAAGCGCTCGGTGCTGATCTCGCTCGTGCTGATGATGGTGTCGAACCTCAGCTTTGCCGGGCTGGCGATGGCGGGGCATTCCAACCTCGGCATGGCGGGCGCGATCGGCTTCGAGAATTTCTCGAGCGGTATCGGCGGCGTGACCGTCGTCGCCTATTTCTCGGCGCTGACCAATTCGCGCTTCACCGCGGCGCAATATGCGCTGATCTCGGCCGCGACGAGCATCGTCGGGCGCGCGGTTACGGGCACTACCGCCGGGAGCCTGATCGACGCGATGGGCTATGTGAACTTCTACCTGATGACGACGGTGGCAGCCCTTCCGGGCGTGCTGCTGTTCTGGTGGATGAGCCGCGCCGGGCTGATCGATGCCTCGGTCGGCGAGACCGGGGACACGGTGCAGCCGGCATGATCTGGCTGCTGACGATCGCCATCCAAGCGGTGTGCGTGATCGACGTGATCCGCAACGGGCGCAACCAGTTGTGGATCATGGCGCTGATCTTCCTGCCGGTCGCGAGCACGATCGCCTAGGTCGTGATCGAGGTCTTGCCGCGCTTCCAAAGCAATCGCCATGTACGGTCGGCGCACGCCAATGTCGTCGCGACGCTCGATCCCGACAAGGACGTCCGCGCTGCCCGCGCCGCGCTCGAGCTTGCCGACACCATCGCCAATCGGATGCGGCTGGCCGATGCGCTGGTCGCACAGGGGAAGCATGGCGAGGCCTTGCCCCTGTATCGCGAGGCGACGACGCTTGGCCCGGTCGATCTGCGCAGCGCCGAGAAGCTGGCGCGCGCGCAGTTCGAAACCGACGATGCGGCGGCGGCGCTGGCGACGCTCGACGCCGCGCCGGCGACGTCGGCGCAGAGCGATCGCGACCGGATCGGATTGCTACGCGCGCGCATCCTTGATCGCGTCGGGCGCAGCGATGAAGCGCGTGCGCTGTATGCCGATCTCGTTACCCGCCTGCCGGGCGAGGAGGGGCGGTGCCGCTATGCCGCGCTGTTGCTCGAGCAGGGCGCGGAGCGCGAGGCGCGAACCGTGCTCGAGGAAGTCGAGGCGCGGATGAAGCTGCTCAATCGCCACCAGCGCGCGGCCGAGGCGGAGATGTATCGCTGGGCGATGGCGCGGCTCGCGGAGTTGCGCGCCAAGCGGTGAGCGCCCGGCGCGCTACGCCACGATCGGTCGCCCGGCATCGGCGAACGCCTGCGCCAGCGCGGTGACGCTGGCGAGCACGCCGTCGGGCTGGCGCACGCCGATCAAGTCGCCGAGCAGTAGTCGCGCCGAGTCGGGGGCGGTCTCGGCGCGCGCGACGATCGTCAGCATCGTTGCCTCCGCGCCGGTCATCCGCATGCAGCAGCACGGCGCGATCGCGATCGGGCAGGTCGCGGTGTGCGCGAGATCGGCCATCATCGCGCGCAGCAGCAGCAGGGGGCGTCGGAATCCACCGCCAAACGCCTGGAGCAAGGCGTGCGCCGTATGCGCATCGTTGAGCCCGTGCGCGCCGAGCCGGCGGAACGCGAACAGCAGCAGGCGCGCGTTGGGATCTTCCGGCATCGCGTTCGGCAGGCTGCTCGCGAGCGCCGAGGGACGTTGTGCGGGGGCGGGCGAAGGGGCGGGCGTGTGATTCATTAGGGATGCTCCGTTGCTGACGGCATCCTCTGGTATTCGCTATTGCAAGTCAATCGCAATAAGTTGAGTCGGTTTCGGTGTCAGTCGGGTGCCTCGTGATTGGCCGAAAGCGCTTCGCCCGCGAGGTAGAGCGAGCCCAGAATCAGCACGATCGGCGGTTCGGCCGGGTCCGCGATCGTCGCGATATCGCGCAACGCGCCCGCGATGTCGCCGCTGGTGTGCGCTGCGATTCCGAGGTCATGCGCGACCGCTGCGAGCATTGCCGGAGCGTGATGCTCGTGATTCGGGACGGGCACCGCATGGAGCGTCGTCGCCAACCGCGCGAACGGCGTGAGGAGTCCGACCGGATCCTTGTTCGCGAGCATGCCGAGCACGAGATGCACTTCGCTGCGCCCGACGCCGGGATGCGCGATCGTGTCGAGCGCTGCGGCGATCGCCTGTGCCGCGGCGGGGTTGTGACCGCCGTCGAGCCAGAGCTGGCTGCCCGCGGGAAGCTGATCGAGCAACGGGCCGGGGTGGAGGCGCTGCATCCGCGCGGGCCAGTGCGTCGTCTCGGCGGCGATGCGATAGGCATCGGCCGGGATCGTCACCGCGGATTGGTGGCGGAGCAGCGCGATGGCGAGCGCAAGGTTTTCGGGCTGGTGCGGGCCGGCCATGCGCGGGAGCGGGGTTTCGATCGTACCGCTGGCGTCGGCATAAAGCAGGCGATCGGCTTCGACCGTGAAGCGCCAATCGTCACCGGCGGGCGCTGGCTCGGCGCCGGCCATGCGAGCGACCGCCGCGACGCGTGCCGCGATCGGCTCGGGATAGCGCATCGTCACGAGCGGGACGCCGGGCTTGGCGATCCCGGCCTTTTCGCCCGCAATCTCCCCGAGCGTGTCGCCGAGAAAGCTCTGATGATCGATCCCGAGTTGCGCGATGCCGGTGACGAGCGGGGCCGCCACCACGTTGGTCGCATCGAGCCGGCCACCGAGCCCCACCTCGATGATGCACAGGTCGGCGGGCGTGCGGCTGAACGCGAGGAAGGCGGCGGCGGTGGTGACTTCGAAGAAGCTCGCCGTCAGGTCGGCCGCGTGGTCGAGCACCTCTTCGAGCAAGGCGGCGAGCGCGTCATCGGTGATGAGCGTGCCGGCGAGCCGGATCCGCTCGTTGAAGCGGACGAGGTGCGGGCTGGTATAGACATGCGCGGTAAGGCCCGCAGCTTCCACGGTCGCGCGCAGGAAGGCGCAGGTCGAGCCTTTGCCGTTGGTGCCCGCGACATGGATCACCGGGGGTAGGCGGTGGTGTGGGTTGCCGAGCCGGTCGAGCAGTGCCGTGATGCGCTCGAGGCCGAGAATGTCGGCGCCGGGGGACAGCGACCAGAGACGGTCGAGCTGGGTTTGCACGGCGGGGTTCTGTGAAGTTGCGTGATCGGGCATTTCAACTCCTCCCCTCCCGCTTGCGGGAGGGGTTAGGGGGTGGGCGCGCGCTATCCGATAGCGCAACACGTGTTGAGGGCGCGAGCCCACCCCTCGTCCCCTCCCGCAAGCGGGAGGGGAAGAAGAAGTTACGCAGCGATTCTTTCGCCGCCCAGATAATCGATCAGGCTGGCCAGCGTCGCGCGCATGTCGCGGCGGTGCTTGACCATGTCGATCATGCCATGTTCGAGCAGATATTCAGCACGCTGGAAGCCGTCGGGCAGCTTTTCGCGGATCGTCTGTTCGATCACGCGCTGGCCGGCAAAGCCGATCAGCGCGCCGGGCTCGGCGATCTGCACGTCGCCGAGCATCGCATAGCTCGCCGTCACACCGCCCGTCGTCGGATCGGTCAGCACGACGATATAGGGCAGGCCGGCATCGTGCAGCATCGCGATCGCCACGGTCGCGCGTGGCATCTGCATCAGGCTGAGAATGCCCTCCTGCATCCGCGCGCCACCGGCGGCGGTGAAGATGATGTACGGGCAATTCTCCTGGATCGCGGTCTCGACGCCGCGGATGAACGCCTCGCCGACCGCAAGACCCATCGATCCGCCCATAAAGGCGAAGTCCTGCACGCCGATCACCGCCTTGCGGCCCTCGATCGTCCCACGCGCCGTGATCAGCGCGTCGCCCTCGGAGGTCGCGACGCGCGCGGCCTTGATGCGGTCGACATAGCGCTTGGTGTCGCGGAACTTGAGGGGGTCGTCGGGCACCTTGGGGAGCGGCACGATCGTGTAGCTGCCCTTGTCGAAGACATATGCGAAGCGCAGCAGCGGCCCGATGCGATCATGATGGTCGCAATGCGGGCAGACGTGGAGATTGTCCTCGAGCTCCTTGTGGAACGTCATCGTCCCGCAGCCCTTGCACTTGTGCCAGAGATTGTCGGGCGTCTCCTTCTTGGCGGGGACGACATAGGCGAGCGCGTTGCGGACGCTGGTGAGCCAGCTCATGCGGGAATTCCTTCGCGGGCGGTGTGGATCGCCGCCGACAGGGACTGGATATAGGTGCGCACCGCGTCGGGTGCAGCCGCGCCGTGCTGCGCGACCAGTTCGACGATTGCCGAGCCGACCACGACGCCATCGGCGACCTTGGCGATCGCGGCGGCCTGATCGGGCGTGCGCACGCCGAAGCCGACCGCGACGGGCAGGTCGGTATGCGCCTTGAGCCGCTGGACCGCGGCGTCGATCGAGGTCTGCGCGGCTTGCTGCAGGCCGGTGATGCCGGCGACCGAGACGTAATAAAGGAACCCGCTCGCGCCATCGAGCACCGTCGGCAGACGCGCTGCGTCGGTGGTCGGCGTGGCGAGGCGGATCGGCGCGATGCCCTTTTCGCGCAGTGCCGGGCCGAGTTCGGGGTCTTCCTCGGGCGGGATATCGACGCAAATCACGCCATCGACGCCGGCGTCGTGCGCGGCGTTCGCGAACCAGTCGCCGCCGCGGATCGTCATCGGATTGGCATAGCCCATCAGGACGAGCGGGGTTTCCGGGTGGCGCGCGCGGAAGCTCTTGGCGATCGCGAGAATGTCGGCGGTGCGCGTGCCGGCCAGCAGGCTGCGGATGTTGGCGGCCTGGATCGCGGGGCCGTCGGCCATCGGATCGGTGAAGGGCATGCCGAGTTCGATCACGTCGGCGCCGCCTTCGACGAGCGCGTCGAGGATGGCGGCGGTGGGGCCGTCACCCGCGGTGACGAAGGCGACGAGCGCGGGGTGGCCCTTGGCGAAGGCGGCGGCGAGGCGGGTCATGCGGTCGCTCCCACCACAAGCGTCGCCCCGGCGGAGGCCGGGGCCGGCTGGGTGTTCGCGAGACGGACGATGCGCGTCATAGCGCAGCGGCCCCGGCCTTCGCCGGGGCGACGGGAAGTGATCATATCGCTACCCCCAGCGCTTCGGCGACGGTGAAGATGTCCTTGTCGCCACGCCCGCACAGATTGGCGAGGATGATCTGATCGCGGTCCATCTCCCGCGCGCGCTTCGCCACGGCGGCAATCGCGTGGGACGGTTCCAAAGCGGGAATGATGCCTTCGGTCCGGCACAGCAATTGGAACGCGTCGAGCGCCTCGGTGTCGGTGATCGAGGTGTATTCCACCCGGCCGATCGAGTGCAGCCAGCTATGCTCCGGCCCGATACCGGGATAATCGAGCCCCGCCGAGATCGAATGCGCCTCGGTGATCTGGCCGTCTTCGTCCTGCAGCAGATAGGTCTTGTTGCCGTGGAGGATGCCCGGCGCGCCACCCGCGAGTGAGGCCGCATGTTCCTTGTCGAGCCCGCGACCCGCCGCTTCGACGCCGAGCATCATCACGTCACCATCGTCGAGGAAGGGGTGGAACAAGCCGATCGCGTTCGATCCGCCACCGATCGCGGCGACCAGCAGATCGGGCAGGCGGTTGATCCGCGACAGCATCTGCGCGCGCGCCTCGATGCCGATCACGCTTTGGAAATCGCGCACCATTTCGGGATAGGGATGCGGGCCCGCCGCGGTGCCGATGATGTAGAAGGTGTCGTGGACGTTGGCGACCCAGTCGCGCATGCCCTCGTTCATCGCATCCTTGAGCGAATGCGAACCGCTCGTCACCGGGCGGACTTCGGCGCCGAGCAGCTTCATGCGGAACACGTTGGGCGCCTGCCGCTCGATGTCCTTGGCGCCCATATAGATCACGCATGGCAGCCCGAAGCGCGCGCAGACCGTCGCGGTGGCGACGCCGTGCTGGCCGGCGCCCGTTTCGGCGATGATCCGCGTCTTGCCCATCCGCATCGCGAGCAGGATCTGCCCGATGCAATTGTTGATCTTGTGCGCGCCGGTGTGATTCAGTTCGTCGCGCTTGAACCAGATCTCTGCGCCTTTGCCTTCGGGCGCGCCTTCACGCAGCGCTTCGGTGAGGCGTTCGGCGTAATAGAGCGGGCTGGGGCGACCGACATAATGTTCGAGCAGATCGTCGAACTGCGCCTTGAAGGCCGGATCGGCCTTGGCGGCGCGATAGGCGGTGTCGAGCTCGAGCACGAGCGGCATCAGCGTCTCGGCGACATAGCGGCCGCCGAAGTCACCGAAATGGCCGCGGTCGTCGGGCTGGGTGCGGAAGGAGTTGGGGGCGTTCATGGGGAGGCGTTTAGCATCTCGGTCGGGCGTGTCGAGCGGATGCGGCGTAAAGCCCTCTCCCGCTTTCGCGGGAGAGGGTTGGGTGAGGGCCTTCTTCTTCATTGCTGATGCGCGGCAGAAGCAGAAAGAAGACCCTCACCCAACCCTCTCCCATGAAGGATGGGAGAGGGCTTGCGCACGATTAGATGTCTCGCACCGCCTCGAGAAATGCGCGGATCTTGGTTGCGTCCTTGATCCCCGGTGCGCTCTCGACGCCCGAGGATACATCGACCAGCGTCGCGCCGGTCATCGCTACCGCCTCGCGCAGATTGACCGGATCGAGCCCACCTGACAGCAACCACGGCAGCGGATGGCGGAAGCCCTCGAGCAGGCTCCAGTCGAAACGCACGCCCATCCCGCCGGGAAGCGCCGCGCCGGGCGGCGTCTTGGCATCGTAGAGGATCCGGTCGGCAACGCCGCTGTACGTTGCCGTCTCGGCGAGATCAGCGCGCGTGCGCACCGCGACCGCGCTCCAGATCGGCAGGCCGGTGCGAGCCTTGATCGCGGCGCTGCGGGCCGGCGCGGTCTTGTGGAGCTGGAGCACGTCGAGATGCCCGGCGGCGATCGCGCGATCGAGCAGCGCGTCATCGGGATCGACGAACACGCCGACGCGCTGGACATGCGCCGGCACCCGCGCGGCGAGCTGCGCCGCGCGGTCGCGCGACAGCGTGCGCGGCGAAGGCGCGAAGAAGACGAAGCCGACATGGCTCGCCCCGCCGTCGATCGCGGCGTCTAGCGTCTCGGGGGTGGACAGGCCACAGATCTTGGCAGTCGTGGTCATGATCTTGCTATGCTGCTTTCATGACGATGCTGCCACCCGCGAAGTGTTAAAACCACGCGTTCGGCTGGTCGGTGAATCCGAAATACCCCACATGCCAAACGCTCGATGACTTCACGAGGTCAAATTCCCATCTGACGACCATATCGCGATGTTGCACCAGGTAGTACTCCCGAACGACCAGCGTCCCGAGACGGTTCGTCGAAAGCTTTTCGTATGATTGGACGGGACCATACGCACGGATTGCTGCGTCAATCTGGCCGATCATCGACTCGCGGGCTCCCGCCTTGGAGGCCCATAATGGCGACGACAGCAAACCGGTTACGGCGTCTGACCCATTACCACTCCGTAGCAGATTCAGAAAATTCAACACATCCTGATCGACCGAGGCAGACACCGGCGCCGTATCCTCGCTCGCATGCGCAACAGCCGGGATCGCGGAAGCGAGCAACAGGGACATCAGCAAAACGATCGTTTTGTGCATCGAAAACTTTCTGCTCTAAAGCGTCGCGGCAATCTCGCGCGCCGCGGTGTCGGGATCCTCGGCTTGCGTGATCGGGCGGCCGACCACCAGGATCGACGCGCCGCCGTCGATCGCGGCGCGCGGCGTGACGACGCGCTTCTGGTCGCCGATCACGCCATTGGCGGGCCGGACGCCGGGCACGACGAAAAAGCCCTTGGGCCAGAATTTATGCGCGGCGGCGACTTCCTCGCCCGAGCAGACCACGCCATCGACACCCGAATCGCGGGCGAGTTCGGTCAGGCGCAGCACCTGTTCGTGCGGATCGCCCATGCACCCGATCGACTTGAGGTCGGTCCCGTCGAGGCTGGTCAGCGTCGTCACCGCGACCACCTTGGTGCCTGCGGGTGCGGCGGCCTTGGCATCCTCGAGCATCGCGCGCCCGCCTGCGGCATGGACCGTCAGGATCGCCGGGGCGAGTTCGCGCAGCGCCATGATCGCCTTGGCGACGGTGTTGGGAATGTCGTGCAGCTTGAGGTCGAGGAAGATCGGCAGGCCGAGCTCGGCCATCTCGCGCACGCCCGGGCGGCCATTGGCCATGAAGAATTCGAGCCCGAGCTTGATCCCGCCGACATGGCGGCGGACCTTGCCCGCCATCGCATGGGCCTTGGCGAGATCGGGCGTGTCGAGCGCGACGTAGATGCGGTTGCTCATGCCGGGTCGACCGCATGCGGAGTGACGATGACCGGATCCGGGCTTAGCGTCGAGACCGGCACGGGGGCGGCGGTGACGCGCAGATCGTGCAACGCCCGCTCAGCGGCGGCGAGGCGGTTGCGCAGCCGCCAGCGCAGCGTCGAATGCCACAGCAAGGTCGGCACCAATCCGGCGAGGAAGGTGAGCAGCAGCAGCAGCGGCAGATTCACCAGCGCCTCCATCCCGCCCCACAATTTGATCGGCACGCTGGTCCAGTTGCCGAGCGTGAAGACCGCCGCGATGAACGCGAGGAGACACCAGAAGAGGATTTTGAGGAACTGCATGACGGCAGCGTAATGGCAATGCGGTGGGTTGCCAACCTGCCGCGTCGTCCCCGCGTCAGCCGATCTCGCGGCGCAGCGTCTCGAACAGGCCGGGGACCGCGGTCAGCTTCTCGGCTTCCTCGTCGAGGATCGCAAGGAACGCCGCGCGCTTGATCGCGGCGGTGCGGCCGGCCTTGAGCGTCATCCCCGGTTCGAGCGCCGACAGCACGATGTCGATCATCCGTTCGGCACCGTGCAGCCGGCCCCAGAGATAGTCGTTCTCGCGATAGGCGCGGCTGAAGAAGGCGCCGAAACTGTTGAACTGGATGCCCTTCAAACTCGCCTCGGCACCGCCGCTGCGGATGCTCGCGGCATCGTCGGGGCAGATCCGGTCGACCTTGATCGGGTCGAATTCGTCGAGCCCCTCGCCCTGCAACAGCGGCAGCGTCGCGACATCGAAATAGGGGAAGCCGAGATAGGTCAGCAGGATCGGGCGCTTGATGTCGCGGCTGAGCCGGGCGAACGCCCCTGCCAGCCGCTCCTCGGTGCGGATGTCGAGCGCCTTCAGGTCCATCGCCGCGCCGAGCGTATCGAGCAGCGGTCCGGCATCGCCGCTGAGCGACTGGACGGCGTCGCGGAGCGCGGCGTAGCGATCGGTCCGCTTGCATTCGAGATATGCGGCGAGGCTCTCATAGATCGCCTCGCGGATCGGGGCGAGCTCGGCCTCGGGCTGGTCGCCTTCGAGATCGGTGATGCGGCGCGCGAGCAGGCGCAGCCGGCGCAGGCGAAAGCCGAGGTCGAAGGTCTGCAGAAAGCCGATCGTCGCGCGGCTCGCGCCGCCGGCGAAGCTCGATTGCATTTCGTCGAACCCGCGCGCGCTGACCGCTTGCGCGATGTGCCCGCGGATGCGGCGCCAGCGCTGCCCGCCGGGCTCGCCGCCGGCATGGTGGAGCAGGTCGGTGATCCCCTCGACCACGCCGTTGATCTTGAGATGGCCGTAGGCGGCATAGCCATAGCCCGCGCTCTTGGCGGCGGCGGCCTGCGCGCGGCGGCGCCAGGTCGCGAGCCGCGCCGCGGTCGGTGAATCGAGGAACAGCGTGTAGCCGAACAGCCCCTCGACCTGCTTTTCGACCTCGGGCCGAATTCCGGCGACGATCGCGCGCATCCGCTCGATCTGGCGTGAGCGCGTGGCGATCTCCTCGAGATTGTCGCGGATCGGCTGCGCGCGCGGCAGTTCGGTGACCGCGCCGAGGATCGTCTGGAAGAAGCCGGGGACTTCGCTGCGCGTCGCGCCGAACACGAGCGCGCCGCGCGGATTGGGGTCGATATAGACGAAGCGGCGATCGACCTGGCGACGCGCCGGGCGTTCGCGCAGCGCTTCGATCGCGGGGCGGAAGGGCGCGTTGTTGAGCACCGAACCGTCGATCAGCACCGCGCTCTCGGCGGCATTGGCGGCGAACTGGCGCGGCAGGATGCGTTTGAGGAAGGCGGCGCGGCCGGGCCAGCTCGACTTGCGGGTTTCGAGCACGCGGTCGAGCTCGCCGACCATGAAGGGCGGGAAGGCGCCCGGGAAGCTCGACGTCGCGCGTCCGGCAAAGGCGAGCTCGGCTGGGTCGGCGAGCGTCTCGCCGGCGATGCCATGGTCGCTGAACGGCACGATGACGCGGTGCTCGGTCTCCATCACCTCGGGCGGGGAATGGAGCGTCAGGCGTTCGGGATGGCCGCGGAAATCGGTGACGGTGACGAACAGGTCGAGCGGCTGGCCGGCGGGGAGCAGACGTGGCGCGCGCGGCGACGCCGCCATTGCCGCCAGCGCGTCGAGGATCAGACCGGTGAAGCGCTCGCCGCCAAAGGGCGGCTCGAACCAGCGCGAGCGGATGAAGTGCGAGAGCTTGGCGCGGACTTCCTCGCGCTCGCCGGGCTCGACGGTCTGGTCGATATCATCGCCGTCGCGCCGCCCCGCCATCCAGGCGAGCGGCAGCGCCCAGACCTTGGTGAAGCGATGCGTCGGCGCTTGCTTGGGATCGACCAACGCCTCGATGTCCGCCGAATCGAGCCAGAGCTGGGTGAGCGGTTCGAGGCTCTGCCCGGTGCTGATCGCCTGCCCCAGGAAAATGCCGTTGATCCCGCCCGCGCTCGCGCCGGCGATGATATCGACCAGCACGCGCAAGCGGAGCCCGGTCTCGGCCTCGATCTCCTCGAACAAGGCGAAATAGACCGCCTCGCTGCCAGTCGCCGCTGCAGGGTCGCCCGCGTGGAACGCGCGGCTGGCGCGCGCGAGGCGCCAGATCTCCTTGGTGATGCCGTGCATGTACACCGCAAGGCTGATCCCGCCATAGCAGACGAGCGCGAGGCGCAGTTCCTTTTCGCGCATCACTCGGGTTCCAGCACCGCCCAGATCGGCAGATGATCCGAGGCGCGCCGGGCGGTGGCGCTCGCATGGACGCCGTATTCGACCACGCGGAAGCCGCGCGTCATGATCCGGTCGAGCCGCCCGACCGGGCGGCGCGCGTGGAAGCTCGGGCCGGTCGGGACGCTCGGATAGTCGCGCCCGAAATCGTGCAGGCATCCGCCTGCCGGGGTCCATTCGTTGAGATCGCCCATCAACACCGTCGGCAGGCGTGCCGGGCAGGCGTCGATATGCGCGAGGATCGCGCGCGCCTGTTTGCGGCGCCACAGGCCCGAGAGATCGAGGTGCATCCCGAGCACGCGGATCGGCGTGCCGCCGGCGACGACATCGGCGCGGATCGCGCCGCGCGGTTCGAGCGCTGGGATGTGGAGCGTTGCGCAGCTTTGCACCGCGCTGCCCTTGCGGACCAGCAGCGCGTTGCCGTGGAACCCCATGCTCGCGCGGTCATGGCCGATCGTCACGGGCGCCCATGGGCTGTGCTCGTCCATCAGATGCTGCGGGATGACGCGCGCCTTGGTGCCGAACCGGCGATCGGCCTCCTGCAGGGCGATGACGTCGCCGTCGATCTCGCGCAGCACATCGAGGATGCGGCGCGGGTCGCGCTGGCGATCGAGTCCGATGCCCTTGTGGATATTGTAGCTGACGACCTTGATCACGCGATGGCCGTCGGGCTTGCGGGATCGATCGAACGTTGCCGGGAGGGAATGTGGTCGATCATGGTCCATCTAACGCCGTTGCCGCATCACGATATCCGCGCGACCTATAGCGGGAAGTGGCGACGGAGCCAGTTGTTCCACGGTCCGCCACGATCGCCGTCCCAACTCTATTTGCTGCACTCGCGCAACCTTTTGGCTTTTCTGGGACTATATCCTTTTTATTCGCCTGCTCGTTTCAAGCCGCGGCCCGAAAAGAGCGTATATAAGGAAAGATGTTCGTGGATTTGAAGATGTTACGGCTCGTTGGGGATATCGTTATCGCGCAGGTCAGCGCCAATCGTGTCGGCACCGGCGAAGTGCCAGAGTTGATCAAGTCGGTCTATGCTTCGATGACGCAGCTTGGCGAAGCGCCTGCTGCAGCAGAGGAAGCACCGACGCCGGCGGTTTCGGTTCGCGCGAGTGTTCGCCCCGATTCGATCGCCTGCCTGGAATGCGGTGCGCGGTTCAAGGCGCTCAAGCGCCATCTGTCGGGACATGGGCTGACGCCCGAAACGTATCGCGCGAAATGGTCGCTGCCCGATTCCTATCCGATGACCGCCGCCGACTATAGCGTCGTGCGATCGGGCATGGCCAAGGCAAGCGGCCTGGGCCGCGTGCAACGCTAGACGGGTGACACCGTGAGGCCTTGCCGCCGCCGTCCGGCGGCGGCAAAGCAGTGCGATGCGCACCACTTCCTCGACCGCGAGCGTGCGGCTCTATCATCTCGACGAGAGCGATCCCGTCGCCCAGACGCTGTTCTACGGCCCCCTGGCCGAGGCTATCGTGGTCGCGCGGCAGCAGCCAGAGGATGTCCAGGCGGGGCTGTGGTTCGCGACCGACAATGACGTCGTGCCGTTCCTCGACATCGACGAGGGCTGAGCGGTGCCATCGACGCCAGCAGTGGGACAGACCATGCCCGATCCCGAAACTCCGACCGCTGACACTGCGGACGGGCTGACCCATATCGACGCCGCAGGCCGTGCGCATATGGTCGATGTCAGCGAAAAGGCCGACACCGCGCGCGTCGCCACCGCCGAGGGGCGGCTGCTCTGTACCGCCGAGACGCTCGACATCGTCGAGCGCGGCGCAGCGCCCAAGGGCGCGGTGGTGCAGACCGCCGAGCTTGCCGGCGTGATGGGCGCCAAGCAGACCAGCACGCTAATCCCGATGTGCCATCCGCTGCTGCTGACGAGCATCAAGGTGCGGATTACAGCGGATGCGACGTTGCCGGGTTTCCGCGTCGAAGCGATCGTCAAGACCAAGGGCCAGACGGGGGTCGAGATGGAAGCGTTGACCGCGGTCAGCGTCGCCTGCCTGACGCTGTTCGACATGCTCAAGGCGGTCGATCGCACGATGCGGATCGAGGGGATCCAGGTGACGGCGAAGTCGGGTGGCCGCTCGGGCGTCTGGCAGGCGGACGCGGCGTGATCTCGTTCGACGAAGCGCTGGCGATCGTCGTCGCCGAGGCGCAGCCGCTTGCGGCGGAGACGGTTACGCTCGGCGCGGCGCAGGGGCGCGTGCTGGCCGAGCCGTGTGTCGCGCAGGTCGATGCGCCGCGGAGCGATATCTCGGTGATGGACGGCTATGCATTGCGCGATGCCGACCTTGCGCTCGGCGCGCCGTTTCGCGTGATCGGCGTGGCCTATCCGGGCACGCGGTTCGACGGCGTGGTGCAACAAGGCGCGTGCGTGCGGCTCTTCACGGGGGCGCCGCTGCCGGAAGGCGCGGACCGCGTGGTCGTGCAGGAAGACGTCGCGCGCGAGGGCGACACGATGCGCGTCGTGGGGACGCTTTCGGGCAAACGCTATATCCGTCCGCATGGTTCGGACTTCCGCGTCGGCGAGGTCTTGCTCGAGGCGGGGACCGTGCTTGGCCCGCGTGCGCTGGTCGCCGCGGCGGGGGCGGATGTCGCGACGGTGCCGGTGTGGCGGCGTCCGCGGCTTAGCGTGATCAGCACGGGCGACGAACTGGCCGAGCCGGGTCACGCGCGCGGGCGCGCCGGCAGCATCCCTGAAAGCGCGTCTTATGGCGCGGCGGCGCTTGGCGAAGCGTGGGGTGCGGAGATCATCGACCGCTATCGGCTCCGCGACGACATTGCCGAACTGACCGCGGGCGCGACCAGGGCGCTCGACGAAGCCGATGTGGTCGTCGTCACCGGCGGCGCGTCTGTCGGCGAGAAGGATTATGCCAAGCAGATCTTCGTGTCGCTCGGGACCGAGATCCTGTTCTCGCGGATCGCGATCATGCCGGGCAAGCCGGTCTGGTTCGGGCGACGCGGCGCGCAATTCGTGCTCGGGCTGCCGGGCAATCCGAGTTCGGCGATGGTCACCGCGCGGCTGTTCCTGACGACGTTGCTCGCAGGGCTGAGCGGGCGCGCGCCGTCCGCGGCGCTGCGCTGGCGTAGCGCAGAGCTGACCGCGCCGCTCGAGGCGGTGAGCGCGCGCGAGACCTTCGTGCGCGCGCGCTTCGATGGCGACGGGGTGGCGCCGCTCGGCAACCAGGATTCGGGGCTGCAACGCGCGCTGGCCGAGGCCGATGTGCTGATCCGACGGCTCCCCCATGCCGCTGCGGCGCCGGCTGGCAGCATGGTCTCGGTGATCGACTTCTAGGCGGGTGCCGGACCGGGTTGCTCTGCCGCACGGAGCGCGCCATGCACGATTTCGGCCGTAGGAGTTTGACGATGCGCCCCCTCTTTCGAGCGATCACCGTGGCTGTCGCGCTGCTTGCCGCTGCTCCGGCGCTCGCGCGCGGGCCGCTCGTGCTCGCGGCGGCGAGCCTGCAGGAATCGATGAACGCCGCCGCCGATGCCTGGGCGGCGCGGCATCATGAGCGGCCGGTCATCTCGTTCGGCGCCTCCTCGGCGCTCGCGCGGCAGATCGAGGCGGGTGCGCCCGCCGATCTGTTCGTCTCGGCCGACGAGGATTGGATGAACGCGCTGGCCAAGAAGGGCGCGATCGTGCCGGCGAGCCGTGTGACGTTCCTTGGCAACCGGCTGGTGCTCGTCGCGCCTGCGGCGGCGGCGAAACCGGTGACGATCAGGCGCGGTTTCGCGCTGGCGCAGTGGCTCGGCAGCGGACGGCTCGCGATGGCGGACAGTGCGGTCCCGGCGGGGAAATACGGGCAGCAGGCGCTGACGGCGCTGGGCGTCTGGGGTGCCGTCGCGCCGAAGGTCGCGCGCGGCGACAGCGTGCGCTCGGCGCTCGCCCTGGTCGAGCGGGGCGCGGCGCCGTACGGCATCGTTTATGCGACCGACGCCTTTGCCTCGAAGGCGGTCCGGATCGTCGGGGTGTTCCCTGCGGCGAGCCATCCTCCGATTACCTATCCGGTGGCGTTGCTCAAGGCGGCGCCCTCGGCGGCGGCGGGTGAGCAGTTCCGGCGTTTCCTGGTGTCGAGTGCGGGCAAGGCGATCTTCCGGCATTACGGCTTCGTGGCGCGCTGAGCGGATCGATGACGCCTGACCTGTGGACCATCGTCTGGCTGTCGCTCAAGATCAGTCTCGTGGCGGTGCTGGTGACGCTGCCGATCGCGTTTGTGCTGGCGATGTTGCTGGCGCGGGTGCGCTTTCCGGGCAAGTTCCTGCTCGACGGGCTGGTCCATCTGCCGCTGGTGTTGCCGCCGGTGGTGACGGGTTGGTTGCTGCTGCTGGCCTTCGCACCCAACGGCCCGCTCGGCGCGCCACTTGCCGCGATCGGCGTGTCGCTGCTGTTTCGCTGGACCGGGGCGGCGGTGGCGGCGGGGATCATGGCGCTGCCGCTGATGGTCCGCGCGATCCGGCTGTCGATCGAAGCGGTCGACCCGCGGCTCGAGGGCGCCGCGCGAACGCTCGGCGCGTCGCGGCTGCGCGTGTGGCGGACGATAACGATCCCGCTCGCGCTGCCGGGGATCGCGGCGGGAGCGGTGCTCGGCTTCGCGCGCTCGCTCGGCGAGTTCGGCGCGACGATCACCTTCGTCTCGAACATTCCGGGCGAGACGCAGACGCTGCCGATCGCGATCTATTCGGCGCTGCAGGTGCCGGGGTCGGACCCGATGGTCGCGCGGCTGGCGGTGATCTCGGTGCTGCTGTCGCTCGCCGCACTTTTGCTGTCGGAATGGCTGAGCCGCCGTGGGGGCGTCGATCATGTCTTTTGACGTCGATGTGCGGCATCGCTTTCGTTCGGGCACCGTGGCGGCGCTGGCGTTCCAGAGCGGGGCCGGGCTGACCGCGCTGTTCGGGCCGTCGGGCGTGGGCAAGACGAGCGCGCTGGCGATGATCGCCGGGTTGCTGCGGCCCGATGCCGGGCATGTCCGTGTCGCGGGTCGGACCCTGTTCGATCGCACCACCAATGTTCCCGCCGAGCAGCGCCGCTGCGGCTATATTTTCCAGGATGCGCGGCTCTTCCCGCATTACCGCGTGCGCGCCAACCTGTTGTACGGCGCTGGGCGTGCGGCGGGGGCGGGGATGACGCTCGACGAGGTCAGCGCGTTGCTGGGGATTGCGCACCTGCTCGATCGCTGGCCGCGCACGCTCTCGGGCGGCGAGGCGCAGCGCGTCGCGATCGGGCGGGCGCTGCTGTCGGGCCCGGCGTTCCTGCTGATGGACGAACCGCTCGCTTCGCTCGATCGACCGCGGCGGGGCGAGATCATGGAGTTGATCGAGCGCGTGCGCGACGAGGTGGGGCTGCCGATTTTGTATGTCAGCCATGATCGGGGCGAGGTCGATCGGTTGGCTACGACTGTGGTGGAGATGGGGTCGGTTTAAGCGATCCTCGCTTGAAGCGAATTCGTCACCCGGCCTTGTGGCGGGGCCCACCATGCCCCGCCCACTTCGGCGGCAGCACTCGGGTCGCGGTGGACCCCGGGACGAGCCCGGGGTGACGGGGGAGGGTTAGCCCGCGACGATCTTTACCGGCACCGATTTCGCCGCGGGGACGAAGCTTTCCTCTGCATAATGCTCGACCGGCATCAGCACGTTGCACTCGGGGTAATAGGCGCCGAGGCAGCCGCGCGGGATGTCGTACGGCGTGACGATCAGTCCGTCGCGGCGGCGGGTGATCCCGTCGCCGGCATCGCTTTCGAGCGCGACGATCTGACCGTCCGAAAGCCCGGCGGCGGTCATGTCCTCGGTATGGATGAAGAGCACGTCGCGCGTGCCCTTCACGCCGCGGAAGCGATCGTGATAGCCGTAGATCGTCGTGTTGAACTGGTCGTTGGAGCGCAGCGTCATTAGGCGGAAACGCCCTTCGGCATCGTCGAAGCCCGTTGCGCATAGCCCGCTCGGCGCGAGGAATTCGGCCTTGCCGCTCTCGGTCAGCCAGATCCGCTCGGACGCCTTGTTGCCCTTCCAATACCCGCCGGGCTTGAACAGCTTGTTGTTGAAGTCGGGAAATATCTTTGGATAGGTTTCCTCGATCGCATCGCGGATCAACGCATAGTCGGCGACCCAGGCGTCCCAATCGATCTTGGGATTGGGCGGCAGGAGCTGCTTGGCGAGCGCACCGACGATGGCGGGTTCCGACAGCAGATGGTCGCTCGCCGGATGCGCCTTGCCGCGCGAGGCGTGGATGCAGCTCGTCGAATCCTCGACCGTGACGATCTGCGGGCCGCTTGCCTGCACGTCGCTCTCGATCCGGCCGAGACAGGGCAGGAGATAGGTCACCTTGCCGGGGAAGAGGTGGTTGCGGTTGAGCTTGGTCGCGATCTGAACCGACACGTCGAGCTTGGTCCAGGCGGCTTCCATCGGCTCGGTCTCGGGCACCGCGCGCAGGAAGTTGCCGCCGAGCGCGACGAACGCCTTGACCGACCCGTCGATCACCCCGCGGCACGCCTCGACGGTGTTGAGCCCCTTCTCGCGCGGCGCGGTGAAGCCGTATTGCTTCTCGAGTCGCTCGACGGGCACGAGCTCGGTCTTCTCGGTGATGCCGACGGTGCGCTGGCCCTGCACGTTCGAATGGCCGCGCACCGGGGTCGGGCCCGCGCCGGGCTTGCCGATATTGCCGCGCATGAGGAGCAAATTGACGACCATGCGGACGTTCTCGACGCCCTTGACGTGTTGGGTCAGACCCATGCCGTAGATCGCGAGCACCGCCTTGGCCTTGGCATAGAGCCGCGCCGATTCCTCGAGTTCCGCCTTGGGCAGGCCCGATTCCTGGACGATCGCATCCCAATCGGCGGCACGCACCGACGCGACGAACGCGTCGAAGCCGTGGGTATGCTCGGCTATGAAGGTGGTATCGAGCACCGGCGGCTGGCCCGCGGCGATCGCGGCGTCGTGCCATTCGACGAGGAACTTGGCGATCCCCATCATCGCCGCGAGATCGCCGCCCGCCTTCACCTGGTGATATTGCGTCGAGATGTTGGTCTCGCCGAGCGTCGCCATCTCGATCGGGTTCTGCGGATCGGTGAAGCGCTCGAGCCCGCGTTCCTTCAAGGGGTTGAAGGTGACGATTTCGACCCCGCGCTTGCGGCAGCTGCGCAGGTCATGGAGCATCCGCGGCGCGTTCGACCCGACATTCTGCCCGAAGAACAGGATCATGTCGCATGTCTCGAAATCCTCGAGCCGCGTCGTGCCGACGGGCACGCCGATCGCCGCCTTGAGCCCGACCGAGGTCGATTCGTGGCACATGTTCGAACTGTCGGGCAGGTTCTGGTTGCCGTACATCCGCGCCATCAGGCCGTACATGTACGACGCCTCGAGGCTGGTCCGGCCGGACGAATAGAAGACCACCGACTTGGGATCCATCGGCCGGAGCGTCGCGCCGATCTCGGCGAACGCCTCGTCCCAGCTGCACGCGACATATTTGTCGGTCGCGGCGTCGTAGCGCATCGGATGCGTCAGGCGGCCGTTCTGCTCGAGGTCGTAATCCTTCCAGTCGCGCAATTCGGTTAGCGTGTGCTGCTGGAAGAAATCGGGCGTGGTGCGATAGCTGGTCAGCTCCCACGCGGTCGCCTTGGCGCCTTCCTCGCAGAATTCGGCGGGATGGTGATGCTTTGGCTTGGGCCAGGCGCAGCTGACGCACTGGAAGCCGTCGGGCTTGTTCTGGCGGACGAGCTCGCGCAGCGCCTCGGGGCCGACACGCTCGCGCGGCAGGATCTCGGCGAGCGACCGGACCGATCCCCAGCCTCCGGCGGGCCCTTCGAACGGCTCGATTTCAGGGGCGTCCGACTTTTGCTTGACCATGATCGTTCCCGCATATGACCCGCGTAGCGATGCGGGCTTCGCTGCTGAACGATAGCCCAACCAATTGGTTCACGCAGAAATTTGGGAGGCATGCGATCGGGCGAAACGGTCTTGCCGTGCGCGATTGCGCATTTGGCGATGGGGACGGATCGGCTAGGGCGGTGCGATGACGGATGCCGCCCTCGACCAGACGTTCGCGCAGATCCGCGCTGATGGCACGCACAGCGCGATCACCCGCGCGGTTGCGGTCGAACGGCCGATCGCGCTTGAATTCAGCGGCATCGGCTATGCCGTGATGATGGCGTCGCCGACCGACCTCGAGGATTTCGCGACGGGCTTCGCCTTGAGCGAGCGGCTGATCCCGGGTGTCGAGGCGGTGCTCGGGATCGACGTGCATTCGCGCGCCGACGGCGATGTCGTGCGCGTCGCGCTGACGCCCGAGTGCGCGCCGGGTCTGCTCGAGCGTGTGCGGCACCGCGTCTCCGAATCGTCGTGCGGGATGTGCGGGATCGAGAATCTCGAACAGGCGCTGCGCCCGTTGCCCACCGTGACAGCGCAGAGCCGCGCCGATAGCGCTGCGCTGTTCCGCGGCTTGAACACCCTGCGCCCGCTCCAGCCGCTCAATCGCGCGACCGGCGCGGTCCATGCCGCGGCGTTGTGCTCGGCGGAGGGCGAGGTGCTGCTCGTCCGCGAGGATGTTGGGCGGCACAATGCGTTCGACAAGTTGATCGGCGCGATGGCGCGCGAGGGGCGGGACTGGGATGGCGGGTTTGCGTTGCTCTCGTCGCGCTGCTCGTACGAACTGGTCGAGAAGGCGGCGTTGGCGAATTGCCCGTTGCTGGTGACGATCTCGGCGGCGACCGACCTCGCGTTGCGGCGTGCGGCCTCGTGCGGCCTGCGCGTGGTGATGCTAGCGCGCAGCGATGCGGTGCTTGCGGCGCAAGGCGATCCCGAAACGTCATGACGGTGCTCGGTGCGATCCTCGCCGGTGGACAGGCGACGCGCTTCGGGAGCGACAAGGCGCTGGCGCTGCTCGACGGGCAAACGTTGATCGCGCATGCGGCGGCGGCATTGCGGGCGGCGACCGATGCGGTGATCGTCTGCGGGCGCGCGGCGGGCCCCGAGGGGATCGCTGCGGTGCCCGACTGGCCGGCACCAGACCTCGGGCCGCTCGGTGGCCTGTGCGCCGCGTTGCGTCATGCCGAGGCGCATGGGCATGACGGCGTGCTGTCGATCGGGTGCGATACGCCGTTTCTGCCGAGCGAGCTAGTTGAGCGGTTGGTGGCGGGCGGCGAGGCACGGTTTCTGCGGCAAGCGCCGATCATCGGCTATTGGCCCGTCGCGCTTGCGGAGGGACTCTCGCAGCATCTGGCGCAGGGCGCGGATCGCGCCGTCTATCGCTGGGCATCGCGTGCCGGTGCGGTTGCAATCGACGCGGGGGGCGATCTGCCGAATATCAATCACGTCGCCGATCTCGCGCGGCTGGCGGACCGGGCCGAATGAGCGGCGCACCACGCCCCGAGCGGCCGAGTTTCGATGCGGCGCTGGCGATCATCCGCGAGCGGTCTGCGCCGCTCGGGCGCGAGACCGTCGGCCTGCTCGATGCGTTGCACCGCGTGACGGCGGGCGACGTAACCGCCGCGAGCGACTATCCGCGCTTCGATGCCGCCGCGATGGACGGCTTTGCGTTCGCCGCGGCCGACACGGCGGACGCCACGCCGGAGCAGCCGTCGCGATTGCCGATCGTGGGATCGGTACGGGCGGGCATCCATCCGACCGCTCATGCGCCGCGCACGACTAGCCGGATCAGCACCGGCGCGCCGGTCCCGGCCGGGTGCGATTATGTCCTGCCGCATGAGGAAGCGCGGGTCGAGCAAGACCGTCTGACCCTGGACCAAGCGCTAGCCGCCGGGCGGAACGTCCGGCGTCGTGGAGAGGATGCCGCCGCCGGTGCGCGCGTGCTGTCGTCGGGGACGTGGGTCACGCCCGAGATCATCGGGGCGCTCGCCTGCTATGGGGTCGCGACGCTGGAGGTAGCGCGGCGGCCCTCGATCACGCTGCTGCCGACCGGCGACGAACTGCTGGCGCAGCCGAGCGCTGACCGACCTGCCGCGATCTTCGATGCCAACAGCGTGATGATCACGGCATTGCTCCGCGCGCAGGGGCTCGAGCCGCTGCGCGCTGCGCCGGTCAGCGACGATGCCGCTCAGCTCGAGCATGCGATCGCGGCGGCGTCGGACAGCGCGATCGTCGTGACGACGGGCGGCGCGTCGGGCGGCGACCATGACCATCTCGGCCAGGCGCTGGCGCGGCTCGGCGCCACAGTGCATTTTCACGGCGTGCGGATGCGGCCGGGCAAGCCCCTGCTGTTCGCGACGCTGCCGAGTGGGGCCTTGTTCTTCGGTCTGCCGGGCAATCCCGTCGCGGCGTTGCTCGGCGCGCGGTTTTTCGTCGGCGCGGCGCTGCGCGCGATGAGTGGTCTGCCGGCAGAGCGGGGCGAGACGGTCGCGATCGAGACCGAATCTCGCCCCGATACGACGGTGTTCCTCAAGGCCGTCCGTGAGCCCGGTGGCACGATCCGCATCCTTGCCGATCAGCGATCGCACACGCTGCGCCCGCTGATCGCGGCAAACTGCTGGGTCGTCGCCGACGCGACGCCCGAGGGCGAGCGTGGCCGCGTCTATCCGCTGACCTGAGCCATCTATTGGTGCGCGCGCAGGGTCACGCCGATCACGCGCGGATCGCTCGGCGTGCCGAGGATGAGGCCCGAATTGCCCGCCTGGATCGTCAGGTTCTGGATGTAGTTGGCGTCGAACAGGTTGCGCACGAACATCGCGACTTCGAGGCCGGTACGGGTTCGCACTCCCAGGCTCGCGTTGGTGACGTTGTAGCCGTCGATCAGCGTGTATTTCGACAGGCTGGGGTCGCCGTAATAGCTGGTCCGCCAGCTCGAATCGGCATGGAGGATGACCGCCAGCTTGCCGACCGGCAGCGTGTAGTCGCCGCCGATCGTCTCCGACCATTTCGGCAGCCCGGCGAGCGGCCGACCGGTGAGATTGCACGCGGTCGTCGCCGCGGTCTGCACCTCGAGCGGGCAGGGGCCGGCGGGATAGTTCGAATAGGTGCCGTGCGCATAAGCGAGATTGCCGCGCAGCTGGAAGCGCGGCGTCAGATTCGTGGTGACGTCGGCCTCTACGCCCTTCACGGTGACCTTGGGGATGTTCGAGAGATAGCCGCGCAGCGCTACTGTCTGCGAGCTGTCGACGATCGTCGCCTGGAAATCGTGGACGTCGGTGTAGAAGCCCGCGAGATTGAGAGTAAGGCGCCTGTCGAACAGCGCCGTCTTGAGCCCGGCCTCATAGGTGGTGTTGAGCTCGGGCCGGATCACTGCGGTGGTCAGCACCGGCTGGTTGGCGGTGTTGAGCGGCAGCCCCGACAGGTTGATCCCGCCCGATTTGAAACCGCGCGCATAGCTCGCATAGGCGAGCAGTTGGTCGGTCGCCTGCCAGGCTAAATTCGCGCGTCCCGACAGGTTGCTTTCCTTGTCGTGCCCCGAATAGCTCTGCCCGCGCAGCACGCCGAGCTGCGCCGCAAGCAGCGCCGCGTTGGTGACGGTCGGCCCGCCGAAGGTGTAGGCGCTGTAGCTGCCGTCCTTGACCTCATAGGTGTAGCGCAAGCCTCCGGTCAGCGTCAGGCGCGGCAGGAGCTTGTAGTTGAGCTCGGCGAAGGCGGCGTAGCTGTCTTCCTTCAGTCGGGTGCTTCCGTCGGTGCCATAGCCGTCGAGCAGGTTCGCCGGCACCGCGACGGCCGCCGCGCCGGTTCCGGTGGTCGTGCCGATCAGATAGCGCGCCGCGGCGGGTCCGTAGATGCTGATCGGCTCGCCGGTGATCTTCTGGTCGAAGAAGTACAGGCCGGCGACATAGCCGAGGGCGTGGTCGCCGTTCGAGGCGAGCCGCAATTCCTGGCTGAACTGGTCCTGGCGCGAGGGGATGTGCTGCGTGATCTGGACCGGGATGCCGGTATAGTCGCGGTCGTTCGCCGCGTCCCAGTTCCAGAAGCGCCACGCGCTGACCGAGGTGAGCGTGCCGATCTTCCCGAGGTTCCAGTCGGCGATCGCCGAGACGCCGCCCTCGTTCGTGTTCACCCCGAGTTGCGCGTCGATGTTGGTCTTACGGTCGTACGGATTGGTGCTCGGCGGCGCATAGCCGAATTGCGCGGCGAGCCCGGTCGGCCCGGCATATTGCCGCGTCGCGGCGCGGAGACTCTGGCCGACGCGGAGATAGACCTGGGTGCAGCATTCGCTCTCGAAATTGGTGAAGTCGGCGGTGAGGCGGAGCTGGAAATCGGTCGTCGGCTTGAACAGCAATTGGCCGCGCACCGCCTGGTTGCCGATGCCGTTTTCCTTCGCGCCTGTGCGGACATTGTCGATCACGCCGTCGCGCCGCGTCGTCAGCCCCGAGATGCGGAAGGCGAGCGTGTCGCCGATCAGCGGGCCCGATGCCGATGCCTTGGCCTGGACGAAATTGTAGCTGCCGACCGACAGCTCCTCGCTCGCCTCGGGGGTGAAGGTCGGCGCCTTGCTGGTGATGCTGATCGCGCCTGCGGTCGTGTTCTTGCCGAACAGCGTGCCTTGCGGACCGCGCAGCACCTCGATCTGCGCGATGTCGGAGAAGTCGAACGCGGCGGTGGCGGGGCGGGCGTGATAGACCTGATCGACATAGAAGCCGACGCCGGGTTCGAGCCCGTCATTCGCCTGGCTCACCGCGACGACGCTGCTGCCGAGCCCGCGGATCGTGAAGGCGGTGTTGCGCGGATTGGCCGAGCTGTAGTTGAGCGCCGGGACGAGCAAGCTCAGCTGGTTGGTGTTGACGGTGTACGACCGTCCGAGCAGCGCGCTGTCGACCACCGAGACCGCGAGCGGGACCTTCTCGAGATCCTCGGTGCGGCGGCGCGCCGTAACGGTGATGTCGGGCGCGCCATCTGCGCTGCTGTTGGCCGCGGGGGCGTCGTCAGCCGCCCAAGCGGCGGTCGGCATGGCCCCACACAGTGCCGTCATCGAGATGGTCGCGGCCAAGATCGACAGTCGCATGCGATAATCCCCAACACGCAGCCGTTCCCGCGATTTCGACTCTCTGTATACCGTCGAATATAGTGAGCGAAACCCATTTCTCCGGGGCGCGCGCTTTCTGTCGAAGGCAGTGGCATGACGCCGCCTTCGTGCTTAGGTGAGCGCCTTGGGCACGCGCCGTGCCGATGATGCGGCGCTGGTGGTGGACTGGCATGAAACTCGATCTGTTATATTTTTCCTGGGTGCGCGAAGCGGTCGGCCATGACGGCGAAGTCGTCGAAGTGCCGGGCGACGTCGCGACGGTCGACGATCTGCTCGCCTGGCTTGCGGCGCGCGGCGAGGGCTACGCCGTGTTCGCCGAGACCGGGCGGCTGCGCTGCGCGATCGACCAGACCTTCGCCCCGCTCTCGACGTCGATCGCGGGCGCGCGCGAAGTCGCGATCTTCCCGCCGGTGACGGGCGGATGAGCATCCTGATCGGCGTCCAGCAGGCGGACTTTTCGCTCTCGACCGAACTCGAACGGCTAGAGGCGCTCGGCGGCGGCGCGGTGGCGAGTTTCACCGGCATCGTTCGCGCCGATGCGAGCGACACCGTCGCGCTCGAGCTCGAAACCTATCCCGCGATGGCCGAGCAGGCGCTGCGCGCGATCGCGCAGACCGCGACCGAACGCTGGCCGCTGCTCGGCGTGACGATGATCCACCGCTACGGGCGGTTGCCGGTCGGTGCGCGGATCGTGCTGGTCGCCACCGCCTCGCGCCATCGTGGCGCGGCGATGGAGGCGTGCGCCTTCCTGATCGACTGGGCAAAGACCGCAGCGCCGTTCTGGAAGAAGGAATGGCATGGCGATGGCGCGGCGCATTGGGTCGAGCCACGCGCCGCCGATGACGCCGCCGCAGCGGCATGGCGCGCGCCCGGTCCGAAATAAGCCTACATCCGTCACACGCGCTGCAAGATTGCGTGACGGGAGCGAGTCCGATGCCGTACAGAGGCGCTGCCGATGACTCGCTGCGCCCGACGCGGTGATCCCGATCGGCCGGGCGTCGGCGGAACAGCCGTCGCCCGGATCCTGAGGCGAGGTGCTGCATGCAATTTACGATCAACGACCGGCCCGTCGAGGTCGAGGTCGATCTCCGGACCTCGCTACTCGATCTGCTCCGCGAAAATCTCGGCCTGACGGGGAGCAAGAAGGGCTGCAACCAGGGCGCGTGCGGCGCCTGCACCGTGCTGGTCGAGGGCGAGCGGATCAATTCGTGCTTGGCGCTGGCGGTGCAATATCAGGGGCGCTCGATCACCACGGTCGAGGGGCTGAGCGACGCCGAAGGGCTCCACCCGCTGCAGCGCGCGTTCATCGAGCATGACGGCTTCCAGTGTGGCTATTGCACGCCGGGCCAGCTGTGCTCGGCGGTCGCGATGGCCGACGAGATGGCGCGCGGGATTCCGAGCCATGTCACCGGCGACCTCACCGCCGAGACGATCGCGCTCGACCATGACGAATTGCGCGAGCGGATGAGCGGCAATCTGTGCCGTTGCGGCGCGTATAACGGCATCGTCGCGGCGATCGCGGAGACCTATGCCTCGGCGCCGGCGCGGCAGGAGGAAGCGGCATGACGCCGTTCAGCTATGCGCGCGCCGATGATGTTCCGGGCGCGATCGCGCTCGCGGTGGCGACACCGGACGCGAAATATCTCGGCGGCGGGACCAATCTGGTCGATCTGATGCGCGAGACGATCGAGCGGCCGGCGGCTTTGGTCGATGTGACCGGCCTGTCGCGCGAGATCACGGTCGGTGCCGATGGCGGCGTGGTGATCGGGGCGGGGGTGACCAACACCGCGCTCGCCGCCGATCGGACGATCCGTACGCACTATCCGATGCTGTCGCGCGCGATCCTGGCGGGCGCGAGCGCGCAGATTCGCAATGTGGCGACTGTTGGTGGCAATCTGCTCCAGCGGACGCGGTGCGGCTATTTCTATGACGACGCGGCGCGCTGCAACAAGCGCGAGCCGGGTGCGGGCTGCGATGCGATCGACGGGTTCAACCGGATCCATGCGATCCTCGGCGCGTCGCCGTCGTGCGTCGCGACGCATCCCTCCGACATGTGCGTCGCGTTGGCGGCGCTCGATGCGCAAGTGCGCGTTGCGGGGCCGGACGGCGAGCGGACGATCGCGCTGGTCGATCTGCATCGCCTGCCGGGTGGCAGCCCCGAGCGCGACACGGTGCTCGATCCGGGTGAGCTGGTCGTCGCGGTCGAGCTGCCCGCGCTGCCGTTCGCGGCGCACTCGACCTACCGCAAGGTCCGCGATCGGGCGAGCTATGCCTTTGCGTTGATCTCGGTTGCCGCGGGGATCGAGCTGGAGAACGGCGCGATCAAGGACGTGCGCATCGCGCTCGGCGGCGTGGCGCACAAGCCGTGGCGTGCGTTCAAGGCCGAAGCCGCTTTGCGCGGCCAGGCGCCGAGCGAAGCCAACGTCCGCGCCGCGGCAGAGCTGGAACTGGCCGATGCCGCGGGCCTTCGCGACAACGGCTTCAAGATCGAACTGGCCAAGCGCGCGATCGTCGCGACCCTCGCCGAACTGAGCGGAGAGCAGGCATGAGCATCGTCGAAAACGCCACGCAGCTTGCGCAAGGCGCGCTCCAGGCAGTGATGAAGAAAGCGGTCGAACTCGCGCCCGACAGCTGGATCCCCGGCGGCGTCCCCGATCCGCTGATCCAGCACAAGCATGGGCTGGTCGGCACGCAGGTGGCGCGGCTCGACGGGCCGTTGAAAGTGACGGGCGCGGCGCGCTTTGCCGCCGAGTTTCCGCTCGAGACGATGGTCTATGCCGCGCTGACCTACAGCACGATCCCCAAGGGCCGGATCGCGACGATCGATGTTGCGGCAGCCGAAGCGTTGCCCGGCGTCGTGCTGGTCATGACCTACAAGAATGCGCCGCGGCTGAACCCGACGCCGGCGATGCTGACCGCGCCGAAGGCGATCGGCGGCGACCAGCTCCCCGTGATGCAGGACGACCGTATCCATTGGAATGGCGAGCCGGTCGCCGTGGTGCTCGCGCAGACGCAGGAGCAGGCCGATCATGCCGCGTCGCTGATCGCGGTCACCTATGAGACCGAAATCGCGATGACGCGGTTCGAGGACGCCAAGCCCGATCGCGCGGCCGCGTCGTTCATGGGCGCGCCGATGCTGATCGAGATCGGCGATGCCGAGGCGTCGCTCGCCGCCGCTCCGCACAGCGTCGACCGCACCTATCGCACGCCGCGCCACAACCACAATCCGATCGAGCTCCACGGCGCGACGCTGTTCTGGCAGGGCGACGAGCTGATCCTCCACGACGCGTCGCAATGCGTCGCGCACGTCGCCTGGACGCTCGCGCAGGTGTTCGGCGTCGATGAGGCGCAGGTCCATGTCACCTCGCCCTATGTCGGCGGCGGTTTCGGCAGCAAGACGCTGTGGAACCACCAGATCCTCGCGGCCGCCGCCGCCAAGCTCGCCGGGCGGCCGGTGCGCATCATGCTGTCGCGCGAAGGCGTGTACCGGATGGTCGGCGGGCGCACGCTGACCGAGCAGCGCGTCGCGATCGGCGCGCAGGCCGATGGGCATTTCGATGCGTTGATCCACACCGGCGTGGTGGCGATGACGCCGCACAACAGCATGCCCGAGCCGTTCATCCTGCCGTCCAAGTCCGCCTATGCGGCAGGCAGCTTCCTCCTGAATGTCGATGCCGTGAAGCTCGACATGCTCGCCAACACCTTCATGCGCGCGCCGGGCGAATCGGTCGGGACCTTCGCGCTCGAAAGCGCGGTCGATGAATTGGCGGTCGAACTCGGCGTCGATCCGATCGCGCTGCGCGAGACCAACGAGCCCGAGACCAACCCGACGACGGGCACGCCCTTCTCCTCGCGCAACATCGTCGCGGCGTATCGCAGCGGCGCCGAGCGTTTCGGCTGGGACAAGCGCAACGCCACGCCCGGCACGCGCCGCGAGGGCGAGTGGCTGGTCGGCATGGGCTGCGCGACCGCGACCTATCCCTATTACCGCATGCCCGGCGGCGCGGCGCGCCTCACGCTGACCAAGGACGGCCACGCCACGGTCGAGATCGCCGCGCACGAAATGGGGATGGGGACCGCGACGACGCACACCATGGTGCTCGCCGAACGGCTCGGACTGCCGATGGACAAGGTCAGTTTCCTCTATGGCGATTCGAAGATGCCCGGGGTCGTGCTCGCCGGCGGATCGCAGCAGACCGCGTCGATCGGCGCTGCGGTGATCGCGGCGCAGAATGCGCTGTTCACCGAATTGCTCAAGCTGGCCGGCAATGACTCGCCGCTCGCCGGGCTAAAGCCGAGCGAGGTCGGCGGTTATGAGGGCGGCCTATGCAAGCTCGACGATCCGAGCGCCTGCGAAAGCTATGTGTCGATCCTGTCGCGCGCGCAGCGCGATGCGGTCAGCGTCGAGGCGGCGGGCTCGGCACCGCTCGAGACGCAGCATTGGTCGATGCACTCGTACGGCGCGATGTTCGCCGAGGTGCGCGTAAATGCGGTGACCGGCGAAGTCCGCGTCAGCCGTTTCCTCGGATCGTTCGACTGCGGCAAGATCCTCAACCCCAAGACCGCGACGAGCCAGTTCCGCGGCGGGATCATCATGGGGCTCGGCATGGCGCTGATGGAGGAGACGCAGTTCGACGAGCGGACCGGACGCGTGATGAACCCGAGCCTCGCCGAATATCATGTGCCGGTGCACATGGACGTGCCCGAGATCGACGTGATCTGGACCGACATTCCCGACCCGCACGCCCCGATGGGCGCACACGGCATCGGCGAGATCGGGATCACTGGGGTCGCGGCGGCGGTGGCGAATGCGGTGTTCAACGCGACCGGCAAGCGCGTTCGCGATCTGCCGATCACGCTCGACAAGCTGCTGTAGGGACGGGCCTGGGGGCGGGTTTCTACGGTCTCTTGCCGCGATCCCCCGGCTTCCAGTCTCGCGCCTTCGTCCCCAAGCCGTCACCCCGGGCTGGTCCCGGGGTCCACCGGGATGCGCGTACTACGCCCGTTGCGAACGCGGCACGGTGGGCCCCGGCACAAGGCCGGGGTGACGAACGGAAATTATCGTGGGGCCGCCCTAAACCAAAGACACGGGCATGCGGGGCGGGGTGCTTCGAAAAACTTTCCCCGCAGGCGGACGTCCTGCATCGCTATCCGCGGTCGTGCAGCGCCTTGACCATACCCGCGGCGACCGAGAGCGCGATTTCGCTCGCGCCGATCGCGTTGATGTCGATCCCGGCTGGCCCGTCGATCCGGTCCAGGTCTTCCTGCCCGAAGCCCGCCGCGGCCAAGCGCTCGAGCCGCGCAGCATGGCTGCGGCGCGAGCCTAACGCGGCGATATAGCCGGTCTCGGCCGACAGCGCCGCGATCAACGCCGGGTCGTCGATCTTGGGATCGTGGCTGAGCGTGATCACCGCGGTCGACGGGCCGGGATTGTACGCCGCGACCGCTTCGTCGGGCCAGCGATCGTCGAGCGTGACGCCGGGGAAGCGCTCCTCGGTCAGGAAGCGCGTGCGCGGGTCGATCACGGTCGCCTTGACGCCGAGCGTCGCGGCGATCTGCGCAAGCGCCTGGGCTATCTGCACCGCGCCGACGATCAGCACTTGGCGCGGCGCGGCATAGGTGTTGGCGAAGATGCCGTCGCCCGTCATCGGCGCGAGGCTGCTGCGTCCGGTCGCCAGGTCGGTGTAGACCGTTACCCCGCGGCCGCACGCCTGGGCATGCTCGATCGCGTCGAACACGGCGGGTGGGAAGCCAGCGTCGGACACCGGCTGGACGAGCACTTCGATCGTCCCGCCGCACGGCAGGCCGACTTCCCAGGCCGAGCCGTCGGCAACGCCGTATTGGCGGCGCTCGGGCTTGCCGCTCGCAAGCACTTCGGCGGCGAGCGTGAGCACGTCGCCCTCGACGCACCCGCCCGAGACCGAGCCCTCGAGCCGACCATCGGCATGGACGAGCATATGGCTGCCGCGCGGACGCGGTGCCGATCCCCAGGTTGAGATCACGGTGGCAAGTGCGAGCGGCGCCCCTTGCCAGGTCCGGAACGCGGCGAGCGCGGTTTCGTTGTCAGCCATCGCGTCTCAGCCCCCGGTGACGCTCATGTGCCGCCCGACCGCGGGCGCGGCGTTGCGGTCGACGATCTCGAAGGCATGGCGCAGCGGCTTGGTGAGCAAGGCCGCATCGATCGCGGCGTCGAGCGCCGTCGGGCCGCCCTCGCGCAGCACCTGCTTCAGGTCCATCTTGTCGTCATGGCCGAGGCACATATAGAGCCGCCCCGATGCGGTCAGCCGCACGCGGTTGCAGCCTTCGCAGAAATTGTTGGTGAGCGGGGTGATCAGGCCAAGCCGCGTTCCCGTCTCGCGCACACTGACGTAGCGCGCCGGGCCGCCGGTGCGGTGATCGTCTGCGTCGAGCGTGAAGCGCGCCTCGAGCCGGCGGCGGACGACGTCGAGCGGGAGGTAGCGGTCAGTGCGGTCCTCATCGACCACGCCGAGCGGCATCGTCTCGATCAGCGTAAGGTCGAAGCCATGCGTGCCGCACCAGCGGATCATCGGTTCGATCTCGTCCTCGTTCGCGCCCTTCAGCGCGACCATGTTGATCTTGATCGAAAGGCCCGCCGCCTTGCCCGCGGCGATCCCGTCGAGCACTTCGGAAAGATTGCCCGTCCGCGTGATGTGGCGGAAATTGTCGGGATCGAGACTGTCGAGGCTGACATTGACGCGCCGCACGCCCGCCGCGAACAGCGTCTCGGCATGCTGCGACAGTCGCGTCGCATTGGTGGTCAGCGTCATCTCGTCGAGCGCGCCGGTTTCGATATGCCGGCCGATGTGCCGCGCGAGCTCGTCGATCCCGCGCCGCACCAGCGGCTCGCCGCCGGTCAGCCGGATCTTGCGCACGCCACGCGCGATGAAGGCATCGGCGACCGCGCCCATTTCCTCGATCGTCAGCACTTCCTTGCGCGGCAGGAAGGTCATCGCCTCGCTCATGCAATAGCGGCAGCGCAGATCGCAGCGATCGGTCACCGACAGGCGCAGATAGGTGATCCGGCGGCCGAAGCTGTCGGTCAGCGGGCGGGGCGGGGCAGTGTCGGGACGGAGGTTCGACATCGGACAGCGGCAACTCATGAAAGACGGCGAACGGGAACAGACGACGGTACGCGACACCATTTAGGACGCCGGCGGCACGAATGCCATGCCGCCAGCGACCCGATATCTCACGCCACCGGAGGCAGGTGCGCGAGATGCTTGTCGAGCGTGACGGGATATTCGCGCACGCGCACGCCGCTCGCATTGTAGATCGCATTGGCGATCGCCGCGCCGACCCCGCACAGGCCGAGCTCGCCGACACCCTTGGCCTTCATCGGCGACGACGTCGGATCGACCTCGTCGAGGAACATCACCTCCTGGTGCGGGATGTCGGCATGCACCGGCACCTCGTAGCCCGCGAGATCGTGATTGACGAAGAAGCCGAAGCGCGTGTCGACCGCGAGATCCTCCATCAGCGCCGCACCCGCGCCCATAGTCATCGCACCGATCACCTGGCTGCGTGCCGATTTCGGGTTGAGGATGCGGCCCGCCGCGCAGACCGCGAGCATCCGGCGGATGCGCACCTCGCCCGTCAGGCTGTGGACCGCCGCCTCGACGAAATGGCCGGCGAAGGTCGATTGCTGGTACGTCTTGCCCAGATCGCCATATTCGATCGCGTCCTCGGCGACGAGGCCGGCATCGCCCGCGGCTTCGGTCAGCGCGAAGCTGCGATTGCCCGAGCGCACCTTGCCGTCCGCGAAGGTGACGTCGGCCGAATTGAAGCCCAATTTCTGCGCGATCGCCTCGCGCAGTTTGACGCATGCGGCATAGACGCCCGCGGTCGAATTGTTCGCGCCCCATTGTCCGCCCGACCCGGCCGAGACCGGGTGGTCCGAATCGCCGAGCTGGACGACGACCTTGTCGATATCGACCCCCATCATCTCCGCCGCGGTCTGCGCGATGATGGTGTAGGTGCCGGTGCCGATATCGGTCATGTCGGTCGAGACGGTGACGATACCCTTCTTGTCGAGCGCGACCCGCGCGGCCGACTTCATCGCCATGCTGTTGCGGAAGCCCGCCGCGACGCCCATGCCGACCAGCCACTGGCCGTCGCGTCGCTGCGCTGGCTTGGCGCTGCGCTGCTTCCAGCCGAAGCGATCGGCGCCCTGTTCGAGGCACTGGACGAGCTGGCGCTGCGAGAAGCGGCGCTCGGGTTTTTCAGGATCGACCTGCGTGTCGTTGGCGACGCGGAAGGCGATCGGATCCATGCCGAGCTTCTCGGCCATTTCGTCCATCGCGATCTCGAGCGCCATCAGCCCGGGCGCCTCGCCCGGTGCGCGCATCGCATTGCCCTCGGGCAGATCGACCACCGCGAGCCGCATCGAGGTCAGGCGATTGGCGCCGGCGTAGAGCAGGCGCGTCTGGCTGACCGCGGTCTCGGGGCCACCGCCGGGCAGATCGCCCGACCCGCTCTCATGCGCGATCGCGGTGATCTTGCCGTCGCGGCCCGCGCCGATGCGGATCCGCTGGATCGTCGCGGGGCGGTGCGTCGTGTTGTTGAACATCATCGGGCGCGTGAGCGTGACTTTGACGGGACGGCCTGCTGCCTTCGCGCCCAAAGCCGCGAGGATCACGTCGGCGCGGATGAACAGCTTGCCGCCGAAGCCGCCACCGACATAGGGCGAGACCAGTCGGACATTGTCCTTGGGAATGCCGAGCGTCTTGGCGACGTCGCCCTTGCTCCAGGCGATCATCTGGTTCGAGGTGTACAGCGTGACCTTGTCGCCGTCCCACTTGGCCGTGGTGGCGTGCGGCTCCATCATCGCATGGCTGTGATCGGGCGTGGTGTAGGTCGCGTCGAGCTTGACCGGAGCGGTGCCGAACGCCGCGTCGAAATCGCCGATCTTGGTGACGGGCGGCTTGCCCTTTTCGCTGTGGAGCGGCGCGCCCTTCAGCTCCTTCGCGAGATCGAAGCGGCCCGCGGTGCGCGCATAGTCGATCACGATCAGCGCCGCGGCGGCGCGCGCCTGCTCGAAGGTCTCGGCGACTACCAGCGCGATCGCCTGGTGATAATGGTCGATCTCGGGCCCGCCGAGCAGCTTGGCGGTGTTGAAATTGCCTTTGCCGAGCGGCCCTGCACTCTCGGCGGTGACGATCGTCAGCACGCCGGGCGCGGCCTTGGCGGCGGCCATGTCGATCCGGCTGATCCGCCCCTTGGCAACCGCCGCGCCGACGACATAGCCGTACGCCGGATTGGCGACGACGTCGTGGCGCTCATAGGCGTAGGGGGCGGTGCCGGTGGTCTTGAACTTGCCGTCGATGCGATCGATCGGCTTGCCGACATGCTTGAGCTGATCGATCGGGTTCTGGCCGGCGGGTGTATCAAACTTCATGGCGTTCAGCCCTTCGCTTCGATCAGGGCCGCGGCGAGCGTACGCTCGACCAGCGTGACCTTGAAGGCATTGTCATGCGTCGGCTTGGCGCCGGCGAGCAGCTTCGGCGTCACCGCGGCGGCGCCTTGCGGCAATGCCGCTTCGGCTGCCTCGACCCGCCACGGCTTCGGCGCGATCCCGCCGACTGCGACGCGGCCCGAGCCATCGCGCTGGACGATCGCGGCGACCGAGACGAGCGCGAAGGCGTAGGACGCGCGGTCGCGCACCTTGTGATAGATGTGCGTGCCGCCGATCGGCTTGGGCAGCGTGACCGCGGTGATCAGCTCGCCGGGCACCAGCGCCGTTTCGATATGCGGCGTGCTGCCGGGCAGCTTGTAGAAATCGGCGATCGGTATCGCGCGCGCGGCACCATCGGGTCGGACCGTCTCGACGGTCGCATCGAGCAGCCGCATCGCGACCGCCATGTCGCCGGGATAGGTGGCGATGCACGCGTCGCTCGTGCCGATGATGCCGAGCTGGCGGCTGAACCCGCCGATCGCGGCGCAGCCCGAGCCGGGCTTGCGCTTGTTGCACGCCTGGTTGGTGTCATAGAAATACGGGCAGCGCGTCCGCTGGAGCAGATTGCCCGCGGTGGTCGCCTTGTTGCGCAGCTGTCCGCTCGCGCCCGCGACGATCGCACGGCTGAGCACGCCGTAATCGCGCCGCACCCGTGCGTCCGACGCTAGATCGGAATTGCTGACGAACGCGCCGATGCGCAGGCCTCCGTCCTTGGTCTCCTCGATCCGGTCGAGCTTGAGATCCTGCACATCGATCAGATGCGCCGGGGTCTCGATCTGCAGCTTCATCAGGTCGAGCAGATTGGTGCCGCCCGCAATGAACTTGGCATTCGGGGTGCGTGCAACCGCGGCGGCCGCTTCGGCGGGCGACGTTGCGCGCGCATAGCTGAACGGCTTCATGCGTTGGTCTCCGCAACTTCGGTCATCGCGTCGAGGATGTTCGAATAGGCGCCGCAGCGGCAGATATTGCCGCTCATCCGCTCGCGCATCTCGGCATTGGTGGCGCGTGGCGCGTCGGTGAGGCTGGCGGTGACGTGGCTCGGCGTGCCGGCCTTGATCTCAGCGAGAACGGCGACCGCCGAGCAGATCTGCCCGGGGGTGCAATAGCCGCACTGATAGCCGTCATGCTTGACGAACGCCGCCTGCATCGGATGGAGATGGTCGGGCGTGCCGAGCCCCTCGATCGTCGTGATCTTGTCGCCCTGATGCATCACCGCCAGGCTGAGGCAGGAATTGATCCGCTTGCCGTCGACGATTACGGTGCACGCGCCACACTGGCCATGGTCGCAGCCCTTCTTGGTGCCGGTCAGGTGCAGATGCTCGCGCAACGTGTCGAGCAACGTCGTCCGCGTATCGACCTCGAGCGTCTGCTTCTTGCCGTTGACGGTGAGGGTCACGGGCATCGTCATGGGCCGCTCCTGTTGTGCCGGCGCTGGTGCTGCCGCTGCCGGGATCGCGGCAAGCCCGGCCGTCATCGCCCCGCCCACCAGAACGCCGCGCCGCGACACCGCTGTCTCGCTCTTGATATCCACCGAACGTCCTCTGTTTGAAACGGCCTTCCGGCCATTGCCCCGCCGGCGCCGAATTGACGCGCCAACCTATAATCCGTCGCATCCGAACGCTCAACTGGTCGCTTTGGTTCACGGCGTCGAACGGAATAGGCAGGGCCGGTGCGAGCGGAGGATTCGGATCGGCGTCAGGCGTCGGTGGCCAGCCCTTCGAGCAGCGCTTCGATGACGCCCAGCCGTTCGATCGCGTCGTCATGCGCGGCCCGCAGCAACAGCCGATCGCCCTTCGCTTCGAGCCCTGCCGTGTCGCCTGCAAAATCGGGGCGGGGGGTCAGCGCGATTGCCGCGGGCCCGGCATCGATCCGCGCGATCCGTGCGCCGAGCGCGAGCACGCGCAGCCGCGCAACCGCGACCAGCGCGTGCGCCTGGGGCGGCAAGCTGCCGAAGCGATCCTCGAGCTCGGCCTCGAACGCGTCGAGCGCGGGCATGTCGTTCAGCCGCGACAATCGACCGTAGAGCGCGACGCGGACATCGTCCTCCGGGATCCAGTCGGACGGGAGATTGCCCGCGATGCCGAGATGGAGTTCGGGCGTCCAGCGTTCGACATGTTCGCCGCGCGCGGTGCGCAACGCGGATTCGAGCAGATACTGGTACAGATCGACGCCGATCAGCTTCATGTGCCCGGCCTGCGCATCGCCAAGCAGGTCGCCCGCGCCCCGCATGTCGAGATCGCGCGCGCTGATCGCAAAGCCGGCGCCGAGCGTATCGAGCGCCTCCAGCGTGCGCAGCCGCTTGAGTGTCGCCTCGGCGACCTTGGTGTCGGGATCGGTGAGCAGCAGGATCTGCCCGCGCCGCCCGCCGCGCCCCACACGACCGCGCAGCTGATGGAGCTGCGACAGGCCGAAGCGATCGGCGCGCCACACGATCATCGTATTGGCGCGCGGCACGTCGAGCCCCGCCTCGACGATATTGGTCGCGAGCAGCACGTCGCCATCGCCATTGGCGAAGCTGACCATCGCGGTGTCGATCTCGGCCGCGGGCATCTTGCCGTGCGCCTGGCGGATCGTGAGATCGGGAACGAGCTTGGCCAGCCGCTCGGCCATCGGCGCGATATCCTCGATCCGCGAGACGACGACGAAGCTTTGCCCGCCACGCTCGCGTTCGCGCAGCAGCGCGGTACGGACGGTTACCGGATCGAAGCTGTCGATGCTGGTGCGGATCGGCTGGCGCCGCGCCGGCGGGGTGGCGATCACCGAGACCTGCTGCAGCCCGACCAGCGCGCCCTGCAACGTGCGCGGGATCGGCGTCGCGGTGAGCGTCAGGACATGGCTGTCGGGCTTGAGCGCGCGCAATTTCGCCTTGTCCGCCGCGCCGAAGCGCTGCTCCTCGTCGATCACGACCAGCGCGAGATCGCGATAGGCGACGCCCTTGGCCGCCACCGCGCCGGTGCCGATCACGATCGCGATCGATCCGTCGGCGAGGCCGGCCTTGACCGCCTTCTTCTCGGCCGGGCTCGACAGCCGCGACAGTCCGGCCACCGCGAGGCCGGTCGCGGCAAAGCGTTTGGCGAACAGCTCGATATGCTGGCGCACGAGCACCGTCGTCGGCGCGGCGATCACGACCTGCTTGCCGGCGAGCGCGGTGAGCGCGGCAGCGCGCAGCGCGACCTCGGTCTTGCCATAGCCGACATCGCCGACGACGAGGCGATCCATCGGCTTGCCCGCCGCCAGATCGGCGCGCGTCGCGGCGATCGCGCGCGCCTGATCGGGGGTTTCGGTAAAGGCGAATTCGGCGGCGAAGCGCTCATAGGCATCGACTTCGGGCTCGAGCACGACCGCGGTCCTGCGGTCGCGTTCGGCGGCGAGCGCGGTGAGCCCGCGGGCGCTCTCGGCGACCGCAGCGTCGATCGCACCGCGGCGCTTCTCCCAGCTCGACCCGTCGAGCTTGTCGAGCGCGACCGCGTCCTGATCGGCGCCGTAACGCCAGATGCGATCGGCATCCTCGACCGGCACCAGCCGCCGGCCAGCATTGGCATATTCGAGCACGATCGCATCGCCGCCATCGGCATCGACGCCGACGGGTTCGACCCCGGCGACGAGCCCGATCCCGAAATCCTCATGGACGACGACATCGCCGATGCGGATGTCGCCCATGTCGCCGAGCAGGGTCGCCGCGGCATCGCTCGTGGCGTGCGTCGCCTGGACGCGGCTGCCGAGCAGATCGGCGGCGGCGATGACGGTGAGGCCCGGCGCCTGCCAGCCGTGTTCGATCGGCATGTCGAGCATCGCCGCACTGCCCGGATCGAGCGCCGCCACCTCGGTCCAGTGGCTGATCCTGGTAAAGGCGATCCCCTGTGCCTTGGCGAGCCGCGGCGCGAGGAAGCGCACGTCGCGCGCCGCACCGAGCAGCACGAGCCGATCGCCCTGCGCCAGCGCGGCCTTGGCGAAGCGCGCGAACGCCCGCCCCGGCGCCTTGCGCTCGACGAACCGCGGGACTGGCTGTTCGTCGGCGCTCGCGACGTCGATCGTCTTACGGTCCTTCAGCGCTTTGCTCTGGCGCTTGCGATCGACGATCGGCAGCGTGTCGATCCCGCGCGCTTTGGCCGCAGCAACGGCCAGACCGACATAGCGGTCGCGGCGCGTATCGCCTTCGGGGTCGACCGCGATGACCGCGTCGGGCGCATGGTCGAACACCGATACCCAGTCGGCGCCGAGCGGCGGCTCGGAGACGCGGCCGATCTGGATCGTGTCGATCGCTTCGGTGCCGAGCTGCGAGATCGGATCGTAGAGCCGGATCGCAGCGATCGCCGCGTCGACGATCTCGATCCGCACCGGCGCCACCGCGTCGGCCGGGAACAGGTCGACGACCTGTCCGCGCAGCGCCATCTCACCGGGTTCGTCGACCCGGTCGTCGGCGGCGTAGCCGATCTCGCCGAGCATCTCGGCGAGCACCGCCATGTCGACCGGGTCGCCGACGGCGAGCGTGGGGGGCGCGTCGTCGAAGGCGGCGGGACGCGGGTAGGCGGCCGCTGCAGCCTCGGCGGTGGTGATGAAGGCGACCCGCTGGCGCTCGGTCAGCGCGACGCGCAGCCGTCGCAGCGCGGCGATGCGGCGCCCGACATTGGTCGGCGAGGCGGGAGCGGTGTCGCCCGGCAGGGCGTCGCTTGAGGGGCTGTGCACCACCAGCATGTCGGGCGCGGCGCACGCCAGTGCGGCGGCGACGGCCTCAGCGCGCTGTTCGTCGGTGGCGATGTAGAGGATGTCGTGCGTGGCGGCGGCTTCGGCGAGCTTGGTCGCGACGACCCCGATCGTAGCGTCGCGCGGCGTCGTGCGGCTGCCGGCGGGCGGTGCGGCGTCAGCGAGCAGCACGGCGGTGTCCCAATCCGGATTTCGCGGTGGAGGCCGCACGCTCGTCTTCGCTCATGATCGGCACGTCATCGCAGCAGTCTCTCCCGGCGTCAGGTGGGTCCTAACGGGCGGAAACGCGATTTTGGTCCCGCGAAAAGCACAGCTTTCTTCGGCGATTAACTTCGATCAGGACGAACGTTCGGCCGCGTGGGCGCCAGTGTCTGCCGCGTCGTCCTGATCGGGCCCGGGCGCGAGCTTTTCCTCGCCGGAGAAGAGCCGGTCGAGCCGCCGGCGCGTCGTGCGATCGAATTCCGCCTTCGACACGGTCGACGGGCGCGAGAGTTCGAGCTCGTCGGCGATCGCCGCTTTGATCCGCGTAATTGCATCCTCCTTCAGCACGCCGGCCTTGACCAGTTCGGCGGACAACTGGAGCAAGCCGACCGCGGTGGCATGCGCGCGCAATCCGACGAAACTGATGAGGTCATGGACTTCCTTACCGGCTCTCGCGTCCATCGTGATGCTCCTATGCTTGGGTCGTGCCGCAGCGGCCGCCCGTTTGGGTGTCCATCCTCTGCTCTTTTTGGGTCACCGCAAGCGCAACCGGCTCGGCCCGACGCATTGCTGCGCCGACCGATCCCTGGCGCCGGTGTCAGCGCGCGTGGTGCGCGTGGAACAGCCGGCCGCCTTCGACCCAATAGACGATCGCCAGAACGACCAGCCCGATCGCGAGATACCCAATCGCGAGCGGATAGGTCGTGCCGTTATACGATTGTCCGATCAGCGACCCGACCACGACCGCGCCGACGCTGGTGATGAAGCCCTGGATCGACGAGGCCGTCCCGGCGATATGCCCGACCGGCTCCATCGCCATCGCGCCGAAATTGGATCCGCACAGGCCGATGCAGGTCATGCTCAGCGCCTGGAAGACCATATAGGTGACGAGCGACTCGGCCCCCGCAGCGATCACCGCGATGTGCAGCACCGACAGCGCGATCAGCACGAGCAGGGCGGTCTGCGAGATCAGCCGCGTACCAAGCTGCTCGATCAGCCGGCTGTTGGCGAACGCCGCGCAGCCCATCGAGAAAGCGCAGATCGCGAACAGGATCGTGAAGCGTTCGCCGGCATGGAATTCCTCGACGAAGATCTGCTGCGACGAGGAGACGAACGCGATGATCGCGCCGAACGTCATCGACGCCGCTACGGCATAGCCGGCCGAAAAGCGGTTGGTCAGCGTCAGCCGATAGGCCTGGCCGAGCGCGGCGAGCGACAGCGGGGAGCGCCGCGAAACCGCCAGCGATTCCCCGAGCCGGAAGAAGGTCCAGCTCAGCACGAACGCGGCGAAGGCGGCGAGCGCATAGAAGATGAAGCGCCACGGCCCGAAGGCGAGCAATACCTGTCCGAGGCTCGGCGCGAGGATGGGCACGAGGAAGAAGATCATCTGCGCGACCGACAAGGTCCGCGCCATCTGCCGCCCCGAAAAGCGATCGCGCACGATCGCCACCGCGAGCACGCGCGTCGACGCCGACATCAGCCCCTGCAGGAAGCGCGCGCCGAGCAGCGCCGCGAAGGTCTGCGATCCACCCGCGAAGATGCTCGCCGCGACGAACCCGACGAGCGAGATCAGCAAGATCGGCCGCCGCCCGTAGCGATCGGCGAGCGGGCCGTACACGAGCTGCCCCGAGCCGAAGCCGAGCATGTAGATCGTGATGATCCACTGCCGCTGGTTGGCGGTGGAGATCGCCAGGCGGTGGCCGATATCGGCGAGCGCGGGGAGCATCAGATCGACGCCGAGCGCGTTGACCGCCATCAGCGCGGCGACGAAGGCGACGAATTCGCGTTGCGACATGGTCCGGGCGGTCGATGTATCAGGCATCGCTGCCGACTAGGCCGAACAGGTCCGCAAGGCCATCCGTTCATTTTACCGCCGGCAGGTCCCCCGCTTCTCTTACGCCCCGCTTACGCCCCGCGGATCGGGATGCCCGGCAGCGCCTTGGCGGTACGGATCGTCAGCGATGTCTTGACGCTTGCCACGTTGGGCGCGGGCGTCAGATGCGTCATCAGGATTTCCTGGAAGCTCTTGAGATCGCTCGCCACGATCTTCAAAATGAAGTCGATCTCGCCATTGAGCATATGGCATTCGCGGACCTCGGGGATCGTCGCGACATGCTCCTCGAACGCGGCAAGATCATGCTCGGCCTGGCTGCGGAGCGAAACCATCGCGAACACCGTGATCGGAAAGCCGAGCGTTGCCGCGTCGATTTCGGCGTGATAGCCGCGGATCGCACCAGCTTCCTCGAGCGCGCGGACCCGCCGCAGGCAGGGCGGGGCGGTCAGCCCGACGCGTTCGGCCAGTTCGACGTTGGTCATCCGTCCGTCGTCCTGGAGCAGTTCCAGAATCCGCCGGTCGATCGAATCAAAGCTCATTACGTGCAGCTCCCCTACGACGCGTCTTTCGCGTCGCATGCTCTGCCCCCAGCATAAGATAATTGCCGGCGAACGCAATTGTCCCACAATGCGACGTCTCGAAATCTTGGGCTTCCACGGAGTCGCGTGCCCAGTTAAGAAAATCTTACGGCGCGATGGGCGACCAAGGGGACGACGCGACGTGCGCTTCGACGATAGCCTGGACACGGTGCTTTCGGCAGACATGTCGACCGCGTTCGGCGCGCAGTCGGCCTGGCGGCAGCTGGTCGATCTGATCGGCCGCGGACGGGCTGCGGCGGACGCGCCGGCGATCGCGCGGCTTGCGCAGATCCGCCGCGACGTTCCCCCGCCGATCCGCGCCGCGAGCGCCCGCGCGCTCGCCTTCGCCACACCGCCAGCCGCGCTCGTCGCCTTCTTCGCGCAGGACGACCTCGCCATCGCCGCACCGGTGTTGCGCAGTGCGACCCTGTCGATCGCCGAATGGGTCGCGATTTTGCCCGGCCTTTCGCCCGCCGGACGTTCGGTGTTGCGCCATCGGCGCGACCTGGCGGACGGGGTGACGCGCGCGCTCGAGAGCTTTGGCAGCGTCGATTTCGTGCTCGGCGCGCCCGAGCCCGTTGCATCCGAGGTCTTCGTGGACGAGCCCGTCGTGGACGAAGTCGCGGTGCCTGTAACCGCGGCTGTCGTGGAAACGCCCGCCACGCCGATCGCAGAGCCCGAGCCCTTCGTCATTCCCGAGACGATCGCGCCCGTCTCGCCCTTCCTGTCGATCGCATCGGTCGCGGCGTCGATGCCGGTCGTCGCCGAGGCGCGACGTCGCGCCGAACAGGCGGCAGATGGTACGACCGGCGCAGCGACGCCTGCCACGCCGCAATCCGCCAAATCGCAGTCGGGGACTTTCCCGATCGCCGAGCTCGTCGCGCGGATCGACGCCTATCAGCGCCAGCGCGCCGAGGCGCCGACGCCGCCGCCCGCTATCCAGCCCGAGCTTTTCGTCATCGAGCCGCGCCACGCCGAGAGCTTCCGCTTCGAAACCGATGCCGGCGGCGTGGTCCGCTGGGTCGAGGGTGCCGCGCGCGCGCCGCTGATCGGGCTGACGCTCGATCATGGTGCGCTGGGGTCGCCGGTCGATGGCGGTGCCGCGGGTGCCTTCCGGCGCCGCGCCGAGTTCACCAATGCGCGGCTGGTGGTCGATGGGACTTCGGACGCGGCGGGGCAGTGGCGGATCACCGGCATCCCGGTGTTCGACCGCGCGACCGGCCGCTTCACCGGCTATCGCGGCAGCGCGCGGCGCCCGCGCGCCGACGAGACCGCGGCACCGGCGCGTGAAATGCGCAGTCCCGCCGCCGACGCGCTCCGCCAGCTCGCCCACGAACTGCGCACGCCGACCAACGCGATCGCGGGCTTCGCCGAGATGATCGAATCGCAGATGCTCGGCCCGGTCCCCGCGCCGTATCGCGAGCAGGCCGGCGTGATCCGCACCCAGACGAGCAGCCTGCTCACCGCGATCGACGATATCGACATGGCCGCGCGGATCGAGACGCATGCGCTCGACCTGCGCGCTGGCGACGTGCCGCTGGAGCCGCTGCTCGTGCGGATCGCCGAGGATCTCGCGCCGCTCGCGACGCTGCGCGGGGTCGTCCTCGATCTGGCGGTGGCCGACCCCGCAGTCGCGATCCGCGGCGACGATCGTGCGGTCGAGCGGCTGATCGCGCGCTTGCTCGCGACGCTGGTGGCCGCAGGCGGCGCGCGCGAGCGGATCGGTGTCGCCGTCCGGCGCGAGGAGGGCGCGGTCGTGATCGGGTTCGACCGTCCCCGCGCGCTCGCGGCGTATGCCGAGGAAACGCTGCTGACGATCGACGCCGAATCCGAGGCCGAGCGCGCCGACGAGACCGGCGGGGGGCCGCTGCTCGGCACCGGCTTCGCGCTCCGCCTCGCGCGCAATCTCGCCGTCGAACTGCGCGGGAGCCTGACGATCGGCGAGCAGAGCTTGACTTTGCGGCTGCCGGTCGCCTTTTCTGCCGACATGGAGCAGGCGTCCAGCAACTGACCGTGGCTGCACCCATGCCACCCACCGCGCATCGCCCGCGCGCGCCAGAGCCGCGCGACCTGGTGGCGTGGCCCGCGGCGTTCGGCACGCGTTTCGTCGTCCTCGTCGATACCGAGGAAGAATTCGACTGGCACGCGCCGCTGGCGCGCGATGCGCACGGCGTGTCGGCGATATCCGCGCTGCCCGCGGCGCATCGACGCTTTGCCGAGCACGGCGTTCCGCTGACCTATATGGTCGATTATCCGATCGCGACCGATCCGCGTGCGATCGCGACATTGGCAGCGGTGCTCGAAGACGGCGTGTCGGCGGTCGGCACGCAATTGCATCCGTGGGTCAATCCGCCGTTCGACGAGACGCTCAGTCCGGCGAACAGCTATGCCGGCAATCTCCCCGAAGAGCTCGAGGCTGCGAAGATCGACGCGCTGACCGACGCGATCACGCGCGGGATCGGCACGCGGCCGATCGCCTATCGCGCGGGGCGCTACGGGATCGGGCCGAACACGCTGCGGTTGCTCGCCGAGCGCGGGTACCGTGTCGATAGCTCGATGCGGTCGCGTTATGCCTATTCGGGTGACGGCGGTCCGGATTTCGCCGAGATCGGCAATGCCGCGTTCCGCACCGGACCCGGCGGCGGGATCCTCGAACTGCCGCTGACGACGATCCATACCGGCTGGCTGCGCCGTGGCGGGACCCGGCTGTATCGCACGCTGGGGGCGCTGCCCAAGGGGCGTGGGCTGTTCGCGCGCGCGGGTCTCTTGTCGCGCGTCGCGCTGACGCCCGAGGACATGCCGCTGCGCGATGCGCTCGAGGCGATCGCGGTGGCGATCGGGGAGGGGCTGCGCTTGCTCAATTTCGCCTTTCATTCCCCTTCGCTGGCACCCGGCCATACCCCTTATGTCCGCGATGCCGCCGATCTCGCGCGGTTCTACGCCTGGTGGGACGCTGTGTTCGCGGATCTGGCGCGGCGCGGCGTCCAGCCCGCGTCGCTCGACGCGGTGATTGTCGCTGCGGGCTTGCCAGCTTCGGGGGCAGGGCGCTAACGAGCGGGCGGGGGGCCTGTAGCTCAACTGGTTAGAGCTGGCCGCTCATAACGGCTAGGTTGCGGGTTCAAGTCCTGCCGGGCCCACCATCACGACCCTGCGCTGGAATTCCAGCGGTCCCTCGTCCCAAAGAAAGGGAGGCGGGCGATCGCGACTGTCTTGTCCACGGCAGGTCACAACTGGATCTGATCCTTCAGCCCTAAGACTAAGCGCTGCTGCGCGCTCTTTAGCAGAAAATCTCTGCTTCATCGCGGCCTATCGATTAAATCAGATCAAAGTCTTAGAGCGCGAACTCATGTACTCCATCGCTTGTGCCTCTGCGACTTACCCCTATAGCCTGCCTTCAGGCACGCCAGATGGATCCGGATGGCGGTATCGAGACGGTGGGTCTTGCATGCGCTGTCCGCACTGGGGAGTATCGGTGACGTGATCCCCGCTTCGAAGCGAGCGGCATTGAGACCGACACCCGAGCGCGTGTCGCGTCTGCCCGCGACTTCCGACGGCGCGGCGGCTCAGTCTACGAATTTCGCCGACGCCGTTCCGCATTTGTTGTTCCGTGCCGCGCCGGACGGTCGGTTCGAGTTCCTCAATCGCAGGTTTGCCGAGCTTACCGGACATGATCCCGTCGAACTGGGCGTGGAGCAAGGCTGGCTCAACGCGCTTCACCCCGACGATACGGCGCGGCTTCGCGACGATTTCACCGCTGCGCGCGGCGCCGGCACCGAGGTACGCAGCAAGATCCGCTTGCGGCATGCCGACGGCACCTTTCGATGGATGCTGCTGGTTGCGCGGCGCCCGGACGCCGCCGACGGGGACGATGCAGCGAGCTGGTATGGCGGCGCCTCCGACATCCATGCCGAGGTGATCGCGGAAGCGGAAGTTCGTGACCTCAATGCGACGCTGCAAGAGCGCGTCGATCGGCAGACCGCCGAACTGTCGCGCACCGAAACACGCTATGCGAGCCTGTTCGCGGTGAGCAAGATCGCCTTTGCCGAGCAGGAAATGGCGGACGCGGCGCGGATCCTCCATGCGCTGAAGATCAACGGCGTGACCGATCTTGCGCGCCATATGGCCGACCATCCCGAATTGCTGACGCGGTGCGTGGCGGCCGTGAAGACCGTGTCGGTCAACGAGGCCTGCGTGCGGATGCTCGGTTTCGACACCGTCGATGGGGCGGTGGATCGGCCGGTCGAACGGACGGCGGACGATATCGAAAGCGTGTTGCTGCGCCAGTTCGAGATGATTTTCTATGGTTGGGACAATGTCGAGGGACGCGTCGTCCTGATCGGCAGCAACGGCCGCCGCGTGCCGGCCTTCTATTCGGTCACCAGGCTGGCCGACGAGCGTCAGCTCTCCAGCATGATCGACATCAGCCGCCAGGATCGCATCGAAGAAATGCGGCTGGCGGTGCAGGAGGAACTGGCGCGCGCCAATCGCGTCGCGACCGTGGGGGCCTTTTCCGCATCGATCGCGCATGAGCTGAGCCAGCCGATCGCTTCGGCGCAGATGGATGCGGGGACCGGGTTGCGGCTGTTGCGGCGCGATCAGCCCGACATCGAGGCGGGGATCCGCCAACTCGAGCGCATTTCGTCGACCATCCAGCGGATCACGACGATCGTCCAGCACACCCGGGACCAGATCAGCGGGGGGCAGCGCGACTCGCAGCAGATCGATCTCGCCGTGCTTGCCCGCAAAACCTGCGATCTGCTCGATCGCGAGATGCGCGCCAATGGGATCGACGTCACGCTCGAACACGAAGCGCCCGCAATGCTGGTGCTCGGCGATTTCGTCGACGTCCAGCAGATCCTGATCAACCTGATGAACAACGCGCGCGATGCGATGCGCGACATGGATGGCGCGGGCAAGTCGATCGCCGTGATGGTGCAAAGGTCGGGCGGACAGGTGGAAGTCTCGGTTGCCGATCGCGGCACCGGGATCGCCCCCGACGATCTCGACAAGCTCTTTCAGCCGTTCTTCACGACAAAGGCGGGGGGCATCGGTCTGGGGTTGCAGATCTGTATCTCGGCAATCCAGCGACTGGGCGGCGAGATGCGGGCAGCCAACCGGGCGGGCGGGGGTGCCGTTTTCACGTTCAGCCTGCCGGCCGTCATGCCTTGAACGCAGCAGGGCGCGGGGCAAGTGACGGGCTGATCGGGGACGCACGAGGGCGACGGGGAAGTGCTGATGGGGAAGTGGCACGCGAGTCTTATCACTCTGGCAACCTGCGCCGGCGCGCTGCCGGCGGGGGCGGCGTTCGCGCAGGTCGCTCGCCCGGAAGCGTTGCCGTTCGGATCGGCCGTTCCTCCGGAACCGGCATCGGACGAGATCCTGGTGACGGCGCGGCGGCGCGATGAGAGTCGGCAGACCGCCCCGATCGCGCTCACGGCCGTCGATGGCGCCGCATTGGCGCGAACGCATGTCGATATGATCGCCGATCTTGGCGCGATCGACCCGTCCGTCACGTTCAGTGCCGCCAATATCGGTAGCTCGACCGCCAATCTGATCGTCCGCGGTCTTGGGACAACGGGCAGCAATCGGACCTTCGAGGGGTCGGTCGGCGTGTTTATCGACGGCGTCTATCGCACACGCGCCGCTGCCGCCCTGCAGACCTTCGTCGATATCGGCGAGGTGCAGGTGCTGCGCGGACCGCAGGGAACGCTGTTTGGCAAGAACACGACCGGCGGCGCGGTGCTGCTGTCGTCGGAACGTCCATCGACCGACCGTTCGGCCGGCTTCGTGGACGCGAGCTATGGCAGCTATAACGCGCTCACCCTTCGTGCCGCCGAGAACATCCCGCTTTCCGAAAGGGCGGCGATCCGCGTTGCCGGGGTGATAACCCATACCGACGGCTTCTTCCGCGATGTGACGCGGGGGCGCCGCGTGAACGACGACACGACGCGGGCGGCCAAGGTCCAGCTGCTGCTCGACCCCGCACCTTCTGTCTCGATCCATCTGATCGGCGATTATACGCGCAGTGTCGGAAACTGCTGTTACGCCACGTCGCTGATCACGACCGGTCCGTTGCAGCCGTTGATCGAATGACCGCCCCTTGGTCTTGCCAGCGCGCATGGCGCTGGCGACGGCCTGGACATCGTCCAAGCCGATTTCGTTCACCGTCAGGGCGAGCTTGTCGAGATCGAGATCCGTTGCCAGGCGCTGCCACGCGCGTTCACGCACGACCTGCGGCGCGTTGACCGAGTCGATCCCGGCCAGCGTCACGTTGCGCATGATGAACGGCAGCACGGTCGCGGACAGCTCGAACCCACCGACGAAGCCGCACGCCGTGACCACGCCTCGATATTGGGTCTGCGCCAGAACGTTGACCAGCGTCCGGCCACCGACGCTGTCGACTGCGCCCGCCCATCTCTCCTGGCCCAGTGGCTTGGCTTCGCCAGAGAGGGTCTCGCGGTCGAGGATCTCCGCGGCGCCAAGGCTCTGCAGATACGCCGCCTCGGACGTCTTGCCGGTGGACGCGACGACGCGATATCCCAACTTGGCCAGGACGGCGATCGCGATCGATCCGACGCCGCCAGAGGCTCCGGTGACGAGGACGTCACCGCGCTGTGGGGTGATCTTGCCGTCTTCCAGCGCCAGGATGCTGAGCATGGCGGTAAAGCCAGCCGTGCCGATGGCCATCGCATCGCGCGTGCCGATCGCGTCCGGCAGCTTGACGAGCCAGTAAGCCTTGACCGTCGCACGCTGCGCGTAGCCGCCATTGTGCGTGTGGCTCAGCCCCCATCCGGTGGCGACGACCTTGTCGCCAGCAACGAAGCGGGGATCGGACGACCGCTCGATCGTTCCGGCAAAGTCGATCCCGGGGATCAACGGGAAGGTCTGGATGATCTGCGGGCTGACGAAGGCAAGCGCGTCCTTATAGTTTACGTTGGACCATTCGACCGCGACCGAAACATCGCCGTCTTGGAAAACATCGTCCTCGACGGTCGTAACGGAGGCGCTGATCGCGCCGTCGGTTCGGGTCGCGAGAATCGCTCGAAATGCCACAGGACGGGCTCCTTTCTTGAAGACGTCTGTCGTGTGGAATAGGAGCGACTGGCGATCTTCGTAAGAACGCACAAGTATCGCTGATACTATCATTGATGATACTATTGGAATTGGAGCAGTCCGATGCGGCCGAAGCGTCTCGATCCCAAAAGTGGGTGCGCCGTGGAGCTCACGCTGTCGATCATCGGTGGTGTCTGGAAACCCCTGATCCTCTTCCACCTGCTCGGCGGTAAGAAGCGCTTCATGGAAGTGTCGCGGCTTATCCCTAGCGCGACGCAGCGGATGCTGACGCTGCAACTGCGCGAGCTGGAAGCCGATGGGCTCCTGACGCGGCATGTCTATGCCGAGGTGCCGCCAAAGGTGGAGTATACGGTGACTCCGCTTGCCAAGACCCTGGCGCCGGTCATGCTCAGCCTGCGCGACTGGGGCGAGCGCTACCGACGCGAGCAGCAGGACCTGCCGGCGCTGCAGGGCGATTGCCCCCACGAGGCGGCTCCGCGCGCCGTATCCGGAAAGGCGGGTGCGATCCCCGCGATCGTCGAACCCGAGCGAATCGCCATGCCCGTCGCCGACTAGCGGCAATGGCGCTCGCGGCATGCTGCGCTCATGCCGCCGGCAGTTCGCCCGTCATCACGAACGACGTGCCGATCGCGACCGGGACATACCGCGCATCTGCGTTGAGCTTGCGGGACATCAGGTCGACGATCCGCGATCCGAGGCCTTGCCCGCTTTGCCCGTCGTCCGACCGACCGCGGCCTCGGTCGCGAACCTCGAGGGTGAAGCCGCGCGCGGCATCGCTGCCCAGCACAATTTCGATCGGGCCCGGCTGATCCGGCGCATAGGCGTGCTTGCACGCGTTGATGACGATCTCGGTGACGATGATCCCGATGACACCGGCAAAATCGCTCGGCGCGGCGACCGGCTCGGCCTCGAGGTGGATGTCGCGGTTCTCGCAGCTGAAGCTGCCCCGCAACCCGCCGAGCAGATCCATGAGATAGGCGCGCAGATCGACGCCGTTCGCGCCATCCGACCCGTACAGGTGCCGGTGGACGCCGGCGATGGCGCCAATGCGCTGGACCGACGTCTCGATCGCGGCTCTCGCGTCGGGATCGGTGGTTTCGCGGCCCTGCGCCGACAGCAGCGACGACAGCAGTTGAAGGCTGTTTGCGATCCGATGATCGGCTTCGCGGTGCCCGACGCCTTCGTGTCCGGACGGAGCCGGGCGACGTCCGGCGCCTTCACCGTTTAAAATCATCATCGCGCAGATCCTCCATCGATCGCACTCTGGTCCGAGGCTGCGGCCGAGGGAACAATACGGAGGTCTGCCCATCCCTGTGCCGAGGCACGGGATAGGGGGGGCTTCGTGGCGGTTCGTGCGCTCTTTAGCTGCGGCCGCGTGCGATCGATTCGAGCGCATCGATAAGGGCTAGAGCGTCGAACGGTTTTCGGAGAAGGCAGCGGACCCCAGCGGTCGCTGCTTGGTCGTCGAGCCCGGGAGCCGGAAATGCGGTGATCAGGATAACCGGCAGTGGCCGCGTGCACTGGATATGGCGAGCGAGCGCGAGCCCGTTCATTCCGGGCATCTGCAGGTCGGTTACGACACAGTCGAGACAGCTCAGGCGGCCTGACGCCATCAAGGCGTCGGCGGTCTCGAACATCTCCGATTTGAGCCCGATGCTCGCGACCAAAGCCGCAACGGCACTTCGCACGTCCGCGTCGTCGTCGATGATTCCGATAACGGTTTGCGCTTTAGGGGCTGCGGATGTCTGCTGCACAGTCCCTTCCTTCGCGTCCGAAATGCGGTTCAGGCTGACGTGCTTAACGAGAAAGACGAGAGATCGCCGCTCCGCGCTGCAAGGCTTCCTTCGATCAATGACGCTATTGGCGGCGCTTAGCTAGCGGAGAAATACGACCCAATACCTAGGTATGGGCATCCGGCCGCCAGCTATTGCGGTGGCTACGATCCGATCAGAAGAATTACGTAATGACTTGGACGGCGCCCGCACCAGCATAGCCGGGCAATATTGTTGACGTTGTAGGCCCATGTTTGGATGTCGCTGCGGTGCAGGAGCTTTGGTGCAACGATGAGCACCGCTCGGGTGCATCCGTATGTTTGGCCTGTTCGCGCAGTACCTTAGGTTTGCCGGGCCTGATCGAGTCCGCAGGCAGGATGCCGCGTCACGTCATCCGCCAGCCTTGCGGCGGCCACCAACCCTATGGGAGGGTGGCCGTCGCAAGGGGCATGGTTATCACCGTAGGAGTGGCGATCAGCCGTTGACGCGGTCCTTGAGCGCCTTTGCCGGCGTAAAGCCGATCTTCTTCGATGCGGCGATCTGGATCGTCTCGCCCGTCGACGGATTGCGGCCCTCGCGCGCGGCGCTGTCCTTGATCTTGAACTTGCCGAAGCCGTTTAGCGAGATTTCCTCGCCGGCAACGGCTGCATCCGCGATTGCCGCGAACACGGCATCGACCAGGCTCTTGGCATCGGCCTTGCTCAGGTCGTTCGACGCGGCGATCTTCTCTACGAGGTCGGAATTGTTCATGGATCGACACCTTCATTCTGAAATGGAAGGCGCCCCCTACTGACAATCTGTCGCGCTGACTAGCGCCTGTGCAGACCAGCCGAAGGCGTATCCGCTTCCAGCGACCGGCTGTACGGAAGCCGCATGACCGAAGACGACACAGGCTGGGTTCGCACCGCGGTGTCGGCAGGTTGATATCTGCTAAGTATACGAACAACCCATTCGGAGGTCATATCGATAGCGAAATTAAGTATAACCGACCTTAAAAGCGGATATGAGGCAGCACGGGTGCCCAAATACATTTTGACAACGGGATCGACAGCGTGCTCAACGGGAGCGCCAGCGGATTCAGCTGGCGTGTTCGAAGCGATGTTGGTTACTTAAGTCTACATCCCCAATAGAGGCATTCACGCCAAGCGTTGCGATGCGACCTATCAGGTCTCGGCACCGGCTACACTCACACCAGTATGACGGTCATAGCGTCTGTCGCCGAGGATATGACGAACCAACACCACCGTATCTCGTTTGCAAACCCATCTTGCTTATCGTCATCGATCACCGCACGCGGCGATGCGGGGTCGGTTGGTCAACGGGGTTGCGACATCGGCCTGCGCTCGGGTGGTACCCACACCGATCACGCGGCCACGATCGCCGAGCCGTATCGGATTGAGCGGTAATGCCCAATATCGCGCGGCGTGGGCTGACCATCCTCCTTCTGCGTCTGCAAGGGACGTCGTTGATCCGGCCGGGCCTGCGGCGGCTGATGCTCAACCTTGCGGGGGCGGACATCCATCCGACCGCCATCGTCGAGCGCGGATGTCATCTCGGCAGCAATCTGCGCATGGGCGCGGGCACGATCCTCAACGCCTATGCCTTCGTCGATGGAAGTGAATGGCTCGTCCTCGAAGAAGGCGCGCGGGTGGCCGTTCGCGCGACGATCATCACCAAGACGCACGCCGTTGGCAGCGACCCCGACCGTCGGTCGGATCATTCGCGCAACACCGTCTTGCAGGTCGTCATCGGTCGCGGATCGTGGGTCGGCGCGGGATGCACCATCCTGCCCGGCTGCGACATCGCACCCGGCTGCGTCATCGCCGCGGGGACTGTCGTGAGCCGCCCGACCGAGCCCAACGGCCTCTACGTGGGCGGTGGCGGAATGCGGCGGGTCAAGGCGCTTCCGGCGTGACAGAACGGGACGCATAGCGGCAGGAAGCGTCCGGCCGGCCCACCATCCGTCGCCACACTCCAGGCTTGGTGCTCACCATCACCCGGCGTAGAGCCCGCGCATGCTCGATGCGCTCCACCATGTCGCCCTGATCTGCACCGATTACGATCGGTCGCGCCGCTTCTATGTCGAACTGCTCGGGCTCGAGTTGATCCACGAAGTGTATCGCGCCGAGCGGCAGTCGTGGAAGGCGGATCTGCGGATCGGCACGGCGCAGCTCGAACTCTTCTCGTTCCCGGCACCCGCCGCGCGGCCATCCTACCCGGAAGCGAGCGGTCTGCGGCATCTGGCGTTCAGCGTCGCCGATCTCGACCCGGTCGTCGCACGGCTCGAGGCGGCCGGTGTCGCGGTCGAGCCGATCCGCATCGATCCCTATACCGATCAGCGTTTTACCTTCTTCAGCGATCCCGACGGACTGCCGCTCGAACTCTACGAGACGCGGTAGTCAGGACTGGCGCGGCGTCCCGCATTTAGACACTGCTAACCATAAGATTCGTGCGTCGGAATCGTAAACGGCGCGTTAACTACCGTCATGCACGATACGAGTCTCGTCGCGCCCAGCGCACGCCATCCCTTCCGTCAGGCCTTTGTCGAATCGCGGATCGCGCGCGCGCGGACTCGCGACGATAGCGACGTGCGGCTGTTCGCGCTGAGCTTCGCCGCCTTCTTCATCTGCTTCTACACCTTCATCTTCTGAAGGTTCGCCGCGCGGCGACTCAGTCGCAGGCGAGATGGAGCTTGTAGGCGAGCCAGGCCGAGATCGGGCACATTGCCGCCACCACCAACAGCGTGTTCTCGGGGGACACGCCCGCGATCGCGAGACCCTGCACGCCGATCGCGCCGAGCGTCATCGCACCGGCATTGACGACGTTGTTGGCTGCCACGGTGCGCGCGGTCTGGTCCTTGGCCACGGTGGTGGTGAGGAAGGCGTAGAGCGGCACGACGAACATCCCGCCGGTCACCGCGATCCCGATCAACGAGGCGATGACGAGCGCGGCGCGTGGCGTCTCGATGAAGGTGATGACGTCGTACAGCGTCCCCGGAGGCGCCGCGGGCCACGAGCGGCACAGGAACGAGAAGGCGACGATGAAGCCGCCCATCGCGAGCACCGAGGCGGGCCCGTATTTTGCCGAGGTATGGCCCTTGAGCAGCGCGTTGATCAGCACCGAGCCGACCGCGACGCCGATCGAGAACAGGGCGATCATCAGCGTGAGCACGTGCTTGTCGGCGGTCAGCACGTTCTTGGCGAGCGGGTTGAAGACGATGATGAGGACCGCGCCCATCGTCCAGAAGAAGCTGATCGCGCAGATCGCCAGGAACAGGCGCCGGATGTGCATCGTGCCCGAGATCAGCCGCCACGACGAGGTGAAGGGGTTGTAGCTTACCACCAGTTCCTTGCCTTCGCGCAAGGCGGGCGGGACCTGGAGCGAGACGATCCAGCCGATCACGGCGACGATCAGCACGACGATCGCGGCATGCTGCACCGCCATGAAGCCGCCGAGCACGGTGCCGATCAGGATCGCGATATAGGTCGCCGATTCGACCAGCCCGGTGCCGCCGAGCACTTCGTCTTCATGCAGATGCTGCGGCAGGATCGCATATTTGATCGGGCCGAAGAACGCCGAATGCACGCCCAGGAACAGGACCGCCGCCAGCATCAGGATCAGGCCGGGGATGGTGTAGCCGCCCCACGCGATCATCAGGCCCGCCGCGCCGATGATCATGATGCCGATCTCCGCCAGCTTGACGATCCGGATGATCTTGGCCTTGTCGTGCGTATCCGCCAACTGGCCGGCGAGCGCCGACAGCAGGAAGAAGGGCAGGATCCCGATCGCGGTGGCGAACGCGGTGAAATTCTGTTCGAGCTTGGGGTCTGCAAAAATCTTGTAGATCGCGAATTGCACCATCACGGTCTTGAAGAGATTGTCGTTGAACGCGCCCAGGAACTGGGTGACGAACAAGGGCAGAAATCGGCGCTCTTTCAGCAAGCCGAGCGCGTTGAGCATGGTGTGTTCACGGCCTCGATGTGGCAGAATAAGGGCCGCCCATAGACTAGGCGGTATGGCGCCAGCAACCTGCTTCTGGTTTTTGGGGCGTTCGGATGGGGTTTCAAGGCGGCGATCCGACGGGTAGAGCGAGGTGGTGCTGACCTTGCCCAACCTGCTCACCCTGTCGCGGATCGTCGCGGTGCCCTTGCTCGCTTGGTTCCTGTGGTGGCCAGGCTGGGCCGACGGCTATGGTGCCGGGTTCGCCTTATATTGCCTGATGGCGATCACCGATTATTTCGACGGCTATCTCGCGCGGGCGCAGGGCACGGTGTCGAAGCTCGGCGTGTTCCTCGATCCGATCGCCGACAAGATCATGGTGGCCGCCGTCATCCTGCTGCTCGTCGGCACGCGCGACGGCAATCCCGCGATGATCCAGGGCGTGCATCAGATCGCTGCGCTGATCATCCTGCTCCGCGAGATCGCGGTGTCGGGGTTGCGCGAGTTTCTGGCGCAGCTGCAAGTCTCGGTGCCGGTGTCGAAGCTCGCGAAATGGAAGACGACGATCCAGCTCGTCGCGCTCGGCGCGCTGATTCTCGGCGGCGCGGTTCCGCAATATGCGTTCGTCGGGCAGGTCGGTCTGGTCGCGCTGTGGCTCGCCGCCGTGCTGACGGTGATGACCGGCTGGGACTATCTGCGCGCCGGTCTGAAATATATGGATTGAGCGATCGGCGCGCGGCATCGACGGATCGATGCCGCGCGCACGTTCTTAGCCGAGTTTGGGAAGCACGACGCCGTTGACGACGTGGACGACGCCGTTCGACTGCTTGACGTCCGCCGTCTCGATATAGCTCTTGTTGCCGTTGACGTCGGTCAGCTGCACCGCGCTGCCGACCGTCTCGACCACCAGCGGATCGCCCTCGACCGTGACCAGCGAGGCCTTGCCGCCGCCGGCCGTCACCTTAGCCTGCAGATCGGCGAGCGTGAGCGTGCCGGGGACGACGTGATAGGTCAGCACCTTGGCGAGCGTCGCCTTGTTCTCGGGCTTCATCAGCGTGGCGACGGTGCCGGGCGCGAGGCGCGTGAAGGCGTCATTGGTCGGCGCGAATACCGTGAACGGACCGGGGCCCGACAGCGTCGTCGCGAGACCGGCGGCCTTGACCGCGGTGACGAGCGTGCTGAGGTTCGGCGCTGCCGAGGCGTTTACGGCGATCGGCTTGGTCGCATCCATCACGGCGCCGCCGACGGTCGGGTTGGCACCCGCTGCGGGTGCGGCGGTTGCCGGGGCGGTCTGGCCCGTTGCGGGCATGCCCGCGGTCGGCGCGGTCTGCGTGCCGGCCGTTGCGGGGGCAGGGGCGGCAGGGGCTGGGGCGGTCTGTGCGGTTGCCGCAGCGCCGACGATCAGTGCTCCGGCCATCGCCGAAAGATAAAGGTTGGTCTTGAAGGTCATCCCGGTTCTCCACTCGATTGGGACGCGCGCTCGATGAACGGCGTGTCATAAATACGGTTCAGAGCCGAAATGGTTTCGTCACACGGCTTCGGCGAGCGCCGTGGCGAGCAATTGGAAGTCCTTTTCGCGGGGGGATCCGCGCCGCCAGACCAGCGCGATCTTGCGCGACGGATTGGCCGCGTCGAGCGGCCGCGCGACGAGGCTGGTATGGTCGAGAATGCCGGCATTGAGCGCCATTTCGGGCAGCATCGTCAGCCCCAGGCCATTGTCGATCATCTGCACGATGGTGTGGAGCGAGGTGCCGAGCATTGTCGCCTCGGCGCGCAGTTCGGGCCGTGCGCAGGCCGACAGCGCATGATCCTTGAGGCAATGCCCGTCCTCGAGCAGCAGCAGCCGCGTCTCGTCGATCTCCGATGGCGGCATCGCACGGTCGATATTGCCCATTTCGCCCGGCTGCCCCGCGACGAACAGGCGATCGTCGAACAGCGCCTGCGAGGCGACCTCGCCACAGGCGAAGGGAAGGGCGAGCAGCACGCAATCGGCGCGGCCATGATGCAGCCCCTCGCACGCCGCGCCGCTCGGCTCCTCGCGCAGGAACAGCTTGAGATCGGGATAATCGCGCCGCAGCCGCGGGAGGATGCGCGGCAGCATGAACGGCGCGATCGTCGGGATCACGCTCATCCGCATCTCGCCCGACAGCGGGCGCCCCGCGGCGCGCGCCATGTCGCCCAGCTCTTCCGCCTCGCGCAGCACGCGCCGCGCCTTGTCGGCGATGCGATCGCCGAGCGGTGTGAAGCGCACGACGCGGCGGGTGCGCTCGACCAGCGTCACGCCGATCAGCGTCTCGAGCTCGCGAATCCCCGCCGACAGCGTCGATTGCGTGACGAAACACGCTTCGGCCGCGCGGCCGAAATGGCCATGGTCCTGCAGCGCCGCGAGATATTGCAACTGCTTCAAGGTCGGGAGGTAGGTCGCCATTCATCGTTCCAATCGATCACTGGGCGCTAAATAACCCATTGGATCGATAAGAACAGTCCCTATATGGGGAGCGTAACGAGACGGCATGCAACGCCGCGCGTGAGGATGTCCGACGAGGCCCCATTTCTTCCAGGAGGCCCAAGACATGTTGACCATCGGCGACAAGCTCCCCGACTTTACCGTTCCCGTCCAGCAGGGCGTGTCCGCGCTCCCCGCCGGCGAGACGCTCAGCCAGGATGCGTTCCCGGGCAAGTGGAAGGTGCTGTTCTACTGGCCGAAGGATTTCACCTTCGTCTGCCCGACCGAGATCGTCGGCTATGCCGGCCTCAAGGGTGACTTCGAGGATCGCGACGCCGTGCTGATCGGCGCGTCGACCGACACCGCGCACGTCCACCTCGCCTGGCGCAAGTCTGACCACGATCTCGCCGCAGCCGACTTCCCGTGGCTGGCGGATAACGGTGGCGTGCTCGCGTCGCAGCTCGGCATTCTCGACAAGGACGAGCATGTCGCGTTCCGTGCGACCTTCATCATCGATCCGGACAACATCATCCAGGCGGTCCAGGTCAACGGCCTGAACGTCGGCCGCAACCCCGCCGAGACGCTCCGCGTGCTCGACGCGCTGCAGACCGACGAGCTCTGCCCGTGCAACTGGAACAAGGGCGACGACGTCCTCCAGGTCGCAGCGTAAGCGATCCAAATTCCCCTCCCGCTTGCGGGAGGGGATCGACCGCCATGCGGGGGTAAATCATGCCCCGCATGATTTAGAGATGCGCGGGGCGCATCTCGACCCCCGCATGGTGGTCGATGGGAGGGGCGTGCCGCGATACGGACGCCCCTTTTTCTATGTCAGGCCCTCCCCCAGCCCCCCCCCGCAAGCGGGAGGGGAGCAAGAAAGTAGAACCCAATGTCGCTCAAGGATTTCGCCGGGACGCTCCCGGATTTCGCCAAGGACATCCGCCTCAACGTCGGCTCGCTGCTCAACGAGGCGCATCTGCCCGACCAGCAGAAGTTCGGCCTGTTCCTGTGCTGCGCGCACGCCACCGGCTACAAGCCGCTGGTCGACGTGACCGAAGCGGAAGTCGCCTCGAAGCTGTCGCCCGAGGCCGCCAACGCCGCCCGCGCCGCTGCTGCCGTGATGGCGATGAACAATGTCTATTATCGCTTCACGCATCTCGCCGGGAATGCCGAATATCAGACGATGCCTGCCAAGCTGCGGATGAACGTGATCGGCCAGCCGGGCATCGAGAAGGTCGATTTCGAGCTGTTCAGCCTCGCCGTCTCGGCGATCAACGGCTGCGGCATGTGCATCGACAGCCACGAGCAGATCCTCAAGAAAGCCGGCGCCACCGCCGAGGCGATCCAGACCGCGGTGCGGATCGGTGCGGTGATGAAGGCCGTCGCGACGGTCCATTCGGCGATCAACTGACCGTTCTTAAGCCCCTCCCCTTCAGGGGAGGGGTTTGGGGTGGGGAAGTGCCTCGCAGAGATGGGGTGCCCGTTCCAGCCCCACCCCAACCCCTGCCCTAAAGGAGGGGCTTGCTCCTCATTTTGCGAGCGCCGACCACACCGAATAGGCGCTCGTCACCGTCAGCAGCCCGCCGACCATCGCCATCAGCTTGCGCGCGGGCACGCGCTTGGCAACCACCGCGCCGATCGGCGCCGCCAGCAGCCCGCCGATAAGGATGCCGAGCGTCTGCAGCGTGAAGGCCTTCAGCCCGAGCGTCGCGATGAAGGTCGCCGAGATCGTCGCGGTCAGGAAGAATTCCGACGTATTGACCGTGCCGATCGTCGTGCGCGGCGCAGCACCCTGGACGAGCAGGTTCGAGGTCACCACCGGACCCCAGCCGCCGCCGCCCGCGGCATCGAGGAAACCGCCGACCAGGCCGAGCGGCTCGATGATCTTGGGCCGCTTGGGCGTCACCGGCCCGCGATAGGCGCGGTAGAGCAGATACAGCCCCATCAGCGAGAGATAGGCCATCACGAACGGCCGCGCGACCGCGCCGTCGATATTGCTCAGCACATAGGCGCCGAGCGCGCCGCCGATCATCCCCGGGATCACCAGCCGCCGGAACAGCCGCCAATCGACGTTGCGATGCGCAATATGGCTGATCCCAGAAGCCGCGGTGGTGAAGGTCTCGACCGCATGGACGCTCGCCGAGGCGAGCGCCGGTGGCATCCCGAGCAGCACGACGAGCAGCGTATTGTTGATCACCCCGAACGCCATGCCGAGCGCGCCATCGACCACCTGCGCGGCGAAGCCGATCAGGATAAAGGGCAACATGGTCGCGAAAATCGCGGGAAAATCTAGGGTCGCAAGGTCTGGCATCATCAGCAGATCGCGCCTTTTTCCAAATCCCACAAGAAAGATGGGGTTTTGTTCGATAAAGTTGGCGACCGGATGCGCCTTTAATTCGACCGATCGAAGGACTAGATACCGCGCAGATGAAGGGGAAACCGCAATGATGGGACGATTGATCGCCTATCTCGATTCGATCAAGGCCCGCGATCCCGCCCCGCGTTCGCGGCTCGAGATCCTGACCTATCCCGGCGTGTGGGCGCTTGGCTATCACCGTATCGCGCACCGCCTGTTCAAGGCGCGGCTGTTCTTCCTGGCGCGCGCGGTGAATCATTTCTCGCGTTTCATGACCGCGATCGACATCCACCCCGGTGCGACGATCGGCCGCAATTTCTTCATCGACCACGGCTTCGTCGTGATCGGCGAGACCGCCGATATCGGCGACAACGTCACCATCTATCAGTGCGTCACGCTCGGCGGCACCAGCCCCGACAATGGCGTGGCCGGCAAGCGCCACCCGACCTTGTGCGACAATGTCATCATCGGTTCGGGCGCGCAGGTGCTCGGGCCGATCACGCTCAACAAGGGCTCGCGGGTCGGTGCCAATGCGGTGGTGACGCGCGACGTGGTCGAGGGTGCGGTGATGGTCGGCATCCCCGCCCGCGCGACGATGGTCGAGGGCGGGCAGAAGCCCGTCGAGTTCCTGGCGTACGGCACGCCGTGCCGCGACATGTTCGACCCCGCGACGCAGAAGGTCGAATTGCTGCGCTGCGAGCTCGAGACGATGCGCAAGCGGCTCGACGCCTTGCTGGTGGAAAATCACGACGTGCGCGATCGGGCTTGATGGGGACGATCACGCCCTTTCCGGGGCCGCGCGGCGCGCCGCTGCAGATCGGCTTCGAACGGCTCGAACTCAACCGCATCCTCGATCTTTACGGGCGCATGGTCGCCGCCGGGCTGTGGCGCGATTATGCGATCGATCTCGGCTATGAAGCGGCGGTCTTTGCGGCGTTCCGCCGCGCCGCCGAGCGCCCCGAGTTCCGGATCGAGAAGCGCCCGGCGCTGCGCAACAAGCAGGGGATGTGGGCGCTGATCGGCGAGCACGGCATGGTGCTCAAGCGCGGCCCCGAACTGGGGCCGGTACTCGCCCCGGTCGAGCGGCGGCTGATGAAGATCGTCGACTAACCGATCGCGGGGCAGGCAAATGTCGCCCCGGCCACGACGGCCGAGGCGACAGTACGGTCAGCCGCCCTGCAGCTTCTTGAGGATGCTCATCGACTGCTCGGCACCGTTCTGCGGGGTCATTTCGCCCGCACGGTCGGTGATCTCGGCCCAATGCGCCGCGATGCCCTCGGGCGAGAGATCGTCGCCGCTGAGCAGCTTGCCCTGCGTCAGCGTGACATAGGCCGCCTGGAACACGCCAGCGCCAGCGCCGATGATCATGTTGGTCGGCGACTCTTCCGACACGAGATAGAGCGCAGCGGGGGCGACCTTCTCGGGTGCGAAGGCGGCGAAGGCTTCTGCCGGGAAGAGATCCTCGGTCATCCGCGTGCCCGCGGTCGGCGCGATCGTGTTGACCTTGATGTTGTTCTTCGCGCCCTCGATCGCGAGCGTCTTGGTGAGACCCGCGAGGCCGAGCTTGGCCGCGCCGTAATTCGCCTGGCCGAAATTGCCGTAGAGCCCGGTCGACGACGCGGTCATCAGGATGCGGCCGTAATTCTGCGCGCGCATCGTGTCCCACACCGCCTTGGTGACATTGGCCGAACCGTTGAGATGCACGTCGATGACGAACTTGAAATCTGCCGGCTCCATCTTGGCGAAGCTCTTGTCGCGCAGCACGCCCGCATTGTTTATCAGGATGTGAACGCCGCCCCAGGTCTCCTTGGCCTTGGCGACCATTTCGACCATCTGCTCATATTCGGTGACGCTGCCGCCGTTCGAGATCGCCTCGCCGCCGGCGGCCTTGATTTCCTCGACGACCTTCAGCGCCGCGTCGCTATGCCCGGTGCCATCGCGCGAGCCGCCGAGATCGTTGACCACGACCTTCGCGCCGCGCTTCGCCAGCTCGAGCGCATAGGCGCGACCGAGACCGCCGCCGGCGCCGGTGACGATGGCGACCTTATCATCGAAACGGATGGACATGGATGGACTCCTCTAGGTGGTTTGAGGCGCGTCCTAGGCATTTGCGCGGCGCGTGCAAGCCGCGATCGGCATACTGCAGATACGAAAAGGCCGGCGTGCAGAGCTTCTGCACGCCGGCCGTAACGTCAAGTCTTACAGGCTGCTGCCGGAAGAATCCGGCGCGGCCTCAGCGCTTGTGCATGCGCTTCCCATGGACGCGCGCACCAGCCGCGTTCGAACGCTCGGTGCAGCCATCCTTCAGCGTCCGCGAGCAGGGCGGATAGTCGCCGGTCGCGGCCATCGGCGCTGCCGCTACGGGAGCAGCCGGCGCGGCCTGAGGCGCGGGCTGCGCCATTGCCGGATCAGCGGCCGGGGCGGCGGGCTGTGCCATTGCGGGGTCGGCGGCCGGAGCGGGCTGGCCGGGGGCGGGCTGCTGCGCCGGCTGGCTCATCGAAGTGTCGGGGGTCGCCGGGGCGGGCGTGGTCTGCGCCAGAGCGGGCATGGCGACGGCAGCGGCGAGCGCCGCGAACATCATGATTTTCATACGGGGTCTCCTGCGAACGGGCAGCCTTGTGTGCTGCTCGTCCGGTCCAACGCACATTGTGCCGCATGGGTCCCAATAATCTTTACGCTCCCGAATCGAGTGCGTACCCCGCCGAGCGCACCGTGCGGATGATATCGGGCCGGTCGCCACGGTTGATCGCCTTGCGCAGCCGCCGGATATGGACGTCGACGGTGCGGCTCTCGATGTCGCTGTCATGCCCCCACACCGCATCGAGCAGCCGCTCGCGCGAGAACACCCAGCCGGGATGTTCGAGGAAATGCTTGAGCAGCCGGAACTCGGTCGGCCCGAGCGGGATGACCTCGCCCGAACGGCGGACCTTGTGGCCGACCGTGTCCATCTCGATGTCCGAATAGGTGAGCTGCTCGCCCGCCAGCGCGGGCCGCACGCGCCGCAGCACCGCGCCGACACGCGCGACGAGTTCGCGCGGGGAGAAGGGCTTGGTGACATAGTCGTCGGCACCGGTCTCGAGCCCGCGGACGCGATCTTCTTCCTCGCCGCGCGCGGTCAGCATGATGATCGGCACGTTGGCGGTCTCGGGCATCCGGCGCAGGCGGCGGCACACTTCGATCCCCGAGAGGCCCTCGACCATCCAGTCGAGCAGCACGATGTCGGGCGTGTTCTCCTTGGCGAGCAGCAACGCCTCCTCGCCGTCGGGCGTCTGCGCGATTTCGAAATCCTCGCGCTTGAAGTGCCAGATCAGCAGCTCGGCGAGCGCCGCATCGTCTTCCACCAGCAGCATTTTGGCGCGGGCCATATCGTTTACTCCGTCAGGCTGGGAAGGGCGCCACGGTCACGTTCGACCATGTGCGTACCGGTTGCGGCGTAGTAGATCATCTCGGCGATGTTCGTTGCGTGGTCACCGACGCGTTCGAGATTCTTGGCGATGAAGAGCAGTTGCGTGACCTGGCCGATCGTCCGCGGATTCTCCATCATGTGGGTGACGAGGACGCGGAACAGGCTGTTGTAGAAATCATCGACCTCGCGGTCGCGCCGGCAGACTTCGACCGCGGCATCGGCATCGCGCGCGGCAAACGCGTCGAGCGCGTCGTGCACCATCCGCACCGCCAGCGCCGACATCGCGGGGAGCACCGACAGCGGCTCGATCTCGCCATGGCTTTCGATCGACGGGATGCGCTTGGCGATGTTCTTGGCATAGTCGCCGATCCGCTCGATCACGCCGGCGATCTTCAGCGCGGCGACGACTTCGCGCAGATCGTCGGCGAGCGGCGCGCGCAAGGCGATGATCCGCACCGCGAGCTGTTCGACCTCGAGCTCGAGCGCGTCGAGTTTCTTGTCGCCCGCGATGATGCGTTGCGCGCCTTCGAGGTCGTGACGACGCAGCGCTTCCATCGCGCCGGCGATGGCATGCTCGGCCATTCCGCCCATCTGCGCGATGAGACCGCGGAGCTGGCCGATATCGGCGTCGAAAGCCTTAACCGTATGATCGTTCAATGGCATGTCCTCTCAACCGTACCGGCCGGTGATGTAATCCTTGGTACGTTCCTGCCGAGGATTGGTGAAGATGTCCGACGTCGCACCATATTCGACCACGCTGCCGAGGTGGAAGAAAGCGGTGCGCTGCGAAACGCGCGCGGCTTGCTGCATGTTGTGCGTGACGATCACGATCGCATAGCGGCCCTTGAGTTCGTGGATCAGTTCCTCGATCTTGGCGGTGGCGATCGGATCGAGTGCCGAGCACGGCTCGTCCATCAGGATCACTTCGGGATCGACCGCGATCGCGCGCGCGATGCACAGCCGCTGCTGCTGGCCGCCCGACAGCGCGGTGCCGCTGTCGGTGAGGCGGTCCTTGACCTCGTCCCATAGGCCGGCGCGGCGCAGCGATTGCTCGACGATCGCGCTGAGCTGGCTCTTGTTGCCGGCGAGGCCATGGATGCGCGGACCGTAGGCGACGTTCTCGAAGATCGATTTGGGGAACGGATTGGGCTTCTGGAACACCATGCCGACGCGGGCGCGGAGTTGCACGACGTCCATCTCGGGGGCGTAGATGTCCTCGCCGTCGAGCGTGATGTCGCCCTCGACCTTCGCCGCCGCGATCGTGTCGTTCATGCGGTTGAGCGTGCGCAGGAAGGTCGACTTGCCGCAGCCGGAAGGGCCGATCAGCGAGGTGACGTGATCCGACCCGAAATCGAGCGACACGTCGTCGATCGCCTTCTTCGCGCCGTACCAGACGGTGACGTGCTGCGCGGATATCTTGGGATGGTTGGTCAGGGTCACCAGCGGGTCTCGAATTTGTTGCGGAGGTAGATCGCGAAGCCGTTCATCGCGAGCAGGAAGGCGAGCAGGACGATGATCGCCGCGCTGGTCTTTTCGACGAAGCCGCGATCGATCTGATCGGACCATAGGAAGATCTGCACCGGCAGCACGGTCGCCGGATCGGTCAGCCGCGCGGGCGGCGAGGCGATGAAGGCGCGCATGCCGATCATCAGCAGCGGCGCGGTCTCGCCGAGCGCGCGCGCCATGCCGATGATCGTGCCGGTGAGGATGCCGGGCAAAGCGAGCGGCAGAACGTGGTGGAAGACGACCTGGATCGGGCTCGCGCCGACGCCGAGCGCTGCATCGCGGATCGAGGGTGGGACGCCCTTGATCGCGTTGCGGCCCGAGATGACGATCACCGGCATCGTCATCAGCGCGAGCGTCAGGCCACCGACGATCGACGCCGAGCGCGGCAGACCGAACGTGCCGAGGAACACCGCGAGCCCGAGCAGGCCGAAGATGATCGAGGGCACCGCGGCGAGATTGTTGATCGAGACCTCGATCAGATCGGTCCAGCGGTTCCGCGGCGCATATTCCTCGAGATAGAGCGCCGAGAGCACGCCGACCGGGAAGGCGATCAGCAGCGTCACGAGCATCGTGAACAGCGACCCCTTGAACGCGCCCCAGATCCCTGCGCGCGTCGGATCGTTCGAATCCGACGCGGTGAGGAAGGGGAGGTTGAAACCAGTCGAGATCGCGTGCCGCGCCTGCAACTTCGCGACGATCGCTTCAGCTGCGGGATCGCCCTGGCGCTTGGCGGCGACGTCGAGCGTATCCGCGGCGGGCACCCAGATCGTCGTGCGCGCGGTGAGCAGCGCCGGGTCGTGCTTCAACGCTTGGCGCACGCGCAGCCAGCCGCCGTCGGACACCCAGCGATCGCCGTCGGGGCCGAATGCGGCCCGGGCCGAGCTGTCGGTCAGGCCCTCGATATTGGCGGTCGACAGCGCGAGATCGGCGCCGGGTCCGCGCAGTTCGGCCGGCGTCAGCAGCAGGCCCGAATGCGCGAAATCGACGGGCAGCGCGATCCGCGTCTGCAGGAACCCGCTCGCGCCGTTATAGACCATCGTCACGAGCAAGACCGCGAGGAACCCCGCCGACAGCACGACCGCGGCAAGCCCGAGCAGCCGGAAGCGGCGCTCGGATGCGTAGCGCTTGCGGATGCGGCGCTGCATCGACTGCGTGCGCCAATCGGTCGGCGCGCGTTCGGGCTGGGCGGGCGCGGTGGTCGCGACGCCGGGGACGAGTCCGCTCAGGGTGGGGGCGTCACTCATAAGCTTCGCGATACCGTTTCACGACCGTCAGCGCGACGATGTTGAGGAGCAGGGTGATGACGAACAGCGTGAGCCCCAGCGCAAAGGCGGCGAGCGTCTTCGGGCTGTCGAACTCGGCCTCGCCGGTGAGCAGATCGACGATCTGCTTGGTGACGGTGGTCGCGCTGGCGAACGGGTTGAGCGTCAGCGTTGCGACTCCGCTCGCGGCCATCACCACGATCATCGTCTCACCGATCGCGCGGCTGACCGCCAGCAACACGCCGCCTACGACGCCCGGCAGGGCGGCGGGGAGAAGCACCCGACGGATCGTCTCGGACGAGGTCGCGCCCATCGCGAGGCTCCCGTCGCGCATCGCACCCGGCACCGCGGCAAGCGAATCGTCGGCCATCGAGGAGACGAACGGGATGATCATCACCCCCATCACCAGCCCTGCGGCGAGCGCGCTTTCCGAACTCGCCCAGGTAATGCCAAGCGACACCGCAACGTCGCGCACCGCAGGCGCGACCGTCAGCGCGGCGAAATAGCCGTAGACGACGGTCGGCACGCCCGCGAGCACCTCGAGAATCGGCTTCATCCAGCGGCGCGCGCGCGGCGTCGCATATTGCGTGAGGTACACCGCGCTCATCAGCCCGAACGGGATCGCGACGAGCATCGCGATCACCGCGCCGATGAAGAAGGTGCCCCAGAACAGCGGCACCGCGCCGAGCGTCTTGCCCGGATCGGCCGGGTCGATGACCTGCGGGCTCCAGTGCGTTCCGAACAGGAAATCACCGATCGGCACGACGCTGAAGAAGCGCCACGATTCGAACAGCAGCGACGCGACGATCCCCATCGTGGTCACGATCGCAATCAGCGAGGCGGCGAGCAGGCACGCCATCACGACGCGCTCGATCTTGCTGCGCGCGCGGAAATCGGGGCGGACGCGGGTATAGGCGAATCCGCCCGTCGCGAAGACGAGAAGCAAGGCGACCGCCGACCCGATCCAGTCGTTGCGGTTCTGCGCGGCGGCATAGGCCGGGGCGAGCTTCTGCGACAGCGGGTTGAACGCACCGAAGCTGTTGCCCGCGGCCAGGCTGCGCGCTTCGGACAGGATCGCGGCGCGATCGAACCCCGGCGGCGGCAGTTGCGCTGCGGCGGGGTCGTGCAACACCCGGTCGGTCACCAGCGCGGGCGAGGTCGACGCCCAGACGCACAGGAACAACGCGGCGGGCAACACCGTCCACAAGGCGACATAGCCGCCGAAATGCGACGGCAGCGAGCTGAACCGCGCGGTGCTGCCGCGGCGAAAGCCGACGGCGCGCATCCGCGCCGTCAGCCAGCCGATCAGGCCGAGCCCCGCGATGACGAGGGATAGAGTAAGAATCGACAAAGCGGGTGTTTCGACTTCGTGTTCGAGGTGAGGAAAAGGCGATCAGAGCAGCTTGGAGGGATCCAGCGTCGCTTCGGCCTTGATGATCTGCGCGCTGCGCTTGCGGACGTCGTCGGGCGCGGCGATCAGCCCCTTGGCGACAAGCGGACCCTTGGGATCCCACGACTGCGCATAGACTGCGAGGAATTCGCGCAGGCCCTTGATCGCGGTGAGATGCGCCTTCTTGACGTAGAGGTAGAGCGGCCGCGAGCCCGGATAGGCGCCGCGCGCGATCGTCTCATAGGTCGGCTCGACCCCGTTGATCGGCACGCCGTTGAGCTTGTCCTTGTTCTGCTCGAGATACGAATAGCCGAAGATGCCGATCGCATTGGGGTTCGACTGGAGCTTCTGGACGATCAGATTGTCGTTCTCGCCGGCATCGATATAGGCGCCGTCCTCGCGGATCGCGGTGCAGCTCTTGGCATAGCCAGCGGCATCGTTCTCCTTCTTTTCGGCGAGCGCCGGGTTGATCGCGTCGCAGCCCTTGGCGAGGATCAGCTCGGCCAGCGCATCGCGCGTGCCGCTGGTCGAGGGCGGGCCGTAGACCTGGATCGGGATCGCCGGGAGCGCCGGATTGACGTCCTTCCACGTCTTGGCGGTGTTGGGCTGGCCCATCGGGCTGGCGGCGAGCGCCTTGTAGAGATCGACCGCGGTCAGCTGCAGCTTCGGGCCGTTCTTCGATTCGGCGAAGGCGACGCCGTCGAGCCCGACCTGGACCTCCAGGATCGCATCGACGCCATTGTCCTTGCACAGCCGATATTCGCTCGCCTTCATCCGGCGCGAGGCGTCCTCGATGTCGGGATGCGCCGCACCGACTCCGGCGCAGAACAATTTCATCCCGCCGCCGGTGCCGGTCGATTCGATCGCGGGTGATTTCATGCCCGGCGTCTTGTTGATCAGCTGCTCGGCGACGATCGTGGTGAAGGGGAACACCGTCGACGAACCGACGACGGTGATATGGTCGCGCGAACCCGCACCCCCGCCATTCGCCTGATCCTGACAGGCACTCAGTGCCAACGCTGCCGCACCGCAGGCGGCAAGAGCGATGATCGCGCGTTTCCGGTTCATGGAATCTCCCCTCGGACCGGATGGTCCGTAGAGTCGCGATAGCAGTGCGACAGGCAGCCTGTGTGACACTGTCGTTACCGTTTGATGACAGTGCCCGTCTGACCGTGTGCAGGAAGCAGAATTGTCACGGTTGTTCCCGTGCCGACGACGCTCGCCACGTCGAAGCGGCCGCGGTGCCGCTCGATGATATGCTTGACGATCGCGAGGCCGAGCCCGGTCCCGCCGGCCGCACGGCTGCGGCCGGGATCGACGCGATAGAAGCGCTCGGTGAGGCGCGGCAGATGCTCGGGCGCGATGCCTTCGCCCTCGTCGGTCACGCTGATCCGCACCATCCCCGCCGGATCGCGCCAAAGCTTGACCGTCACCGGCGTGCCAGCGCGACCATATTTCATCGCGTTGCCGATGAGATTGTGGAGCACCTGGCTCAACTGCGCGCGGTCGCCGGCGACTGCGGGGACGCTCAGGTCGATATCGGCGACGATGTCGCTGCTGCGCTTGTCCTGCGCGTCGAGCAGTTCGGAGCGGACTTCGCCGATCAGCGCGCCGACATCGACCGCGCGATCGGGCAGGCGATATTTCTCCGCCTCGATCCGGCTGAGCGAGATGAGATCCTCGACCAGCCGCTGCATCCGCCGCGCTTCGTCGAACATGATCTTGAGGAAGCGACCGCGGACCTGCGCGTCCTCGCCCGCTTTGTCGTCGCCGAGCGTCTCGATATAGCCGAGGATCGAGGCGAGCGGGGTGCGCAGTTCGTGGCTGGCATTGGCGACGAAATCGACCCGCATCCGCTCGGCGGCGTAATTGCCGGTGCGATCGACCAGCTGGACGATGCGCTGCCCGCGCGCTGCCGGGCTGACGTGCATTTCCCAATGCTGGTCGAGCGTGCCGAGTCCGACCAGGTTGATCGGCCCTTGCGACGTCTCTCCGGCGGGGCCTGCGAGCCGCTCGGCGGCGCCGGGGTGGCGGATCGCGACGCGGACATCCTCGCCGACGATATGCTTGCCGAGCAGCCCGAGCGCCACCGCATTGGCGTGCGTGACGCGGCCTTCGGCGACGATCAGCACGGGTTCGACGATTGCCTCGATCACGTCCTGGGTCTCGGGCGGCACGAGCACGGCGGGTGCGGGGACGGGGCGGGGCGTCTCGATCGGGCCGTCGCCGGTTCCCGTCGCGACGAGCGCCGCCGCGATCCCGCCGACCAGCGTGACCAATGCCGGCTGCAGATCGCCCGCGAGCAGAAACACCGCGATCGCTGCGACGACGATGAGGCCGATCGCCGTGATCGTACGAGAACCGAAACCTTGGAGCATTTGGCTGCCTTAGCCCAAAGATGCTTAAGCTCGATAGCCTTGCTTGCCAGCGATTTGCGAATGTGAAATGGCTGTCACCATGACCGACGTTCCGCCCGAAAGCCCCAATGCAACGCGTCGCCGCGCGCTCATGCTAGGCGCGGCCGGTGCCGCCGCGGTGGTTTCGATCCGTCCGGCGCTCGCCGCGACCACCGCGTCGATCTCGACCTGTGAGATCCCGGTGCCCGATCCGGGGCGGGCGGGCAGTTACATCGCCGCCGACGGCACCACCGTGCCCGCGCGGACCCCGGGCGCGTTCGCGCCGCCGGGGCGGCCGTTCAAGGGCGAAGAGGTCAAGACTGCGCTCGCCGGCGGGCAGCTGCCGGGGACGAACTACCAGCAGAGCCGCGCCTACACCAATTACATCCGGCGGCTGCAATCGGGGACGAGCGGCTTCACCTGCTTCGCGTCGTTGCAGATGCCGCGCGGCTGAGGCCGTGGATCCGGCGGACGACACCGTCCTCTACCGCATGGCGCGGGCCGAAAGCCTGAGCATCGTCCATCTCGACAGTTTCGCCGCGGTGTATCACCGCGCGTCTGGCATCACCCACCTTATCACCGCGCCAGCGCCCGAGATTCTCGCGACTTTGGGCGAGGCGGGGATGACGCGCGTCGCGCTGCTCGAGCGGCTCGCGCGCGACTATGCGCTGGGCGATGCCGATGCCGAGGTGCTGCGCGAGCGGCTCGACGAACTCGTCGCGACCGGCTTGGTGTCGCGGGCATGAAGCATGTCTTTAGTGTCGCGATCGGGCCGGTTGGGTTCCGGATCGGCTCGGACTGGCGCGCGCCGATCGCGCAGCTCGAGACGCTGTATGGCGCCTATCCCAAGCCCGCCGGCGACGTTCCCGATTTTACCGTGCGGTTGTTTGCCGCGCGGCCGTGGCGGCGCGTGCTGCGTCCGTCGGTGATGATCGGCGGCGATTTCGTGCTGCCCGAAGCGGCGCCGCTTCCGCTCGCGCAGGGGCTGCTCGCCGCCGAGATGGGGATGAACCTGCAGATGGCGCTCGGGCAGCGCCGCTATCTGCTGCTCCACGCCTCGGTGGTCGAGCGCGATGGTGAGGCGCTGGTGATGACGGGTGTGTCGGGCGCGGGCAAATCGACACTCGCGGCGTTGCTGTCGCTGCGTGGATGGCGGCTGATGGGCGATGAATTTGCATTGCTCGATCCCGAAACGGGACAGCTCTATGCCTTTCCGCGCCTCGTCAGCCTCAAGAATGCGAGCATCGCGACCGTCGCGGCGGAGGCGGCAGAGGATCGCTTCGGCCCGCTGCTGGAGGGAACCCCTAAGGGCACGATCCGGCATTTCGTCCCCGATGCGCAGGCGATCACGACGATGACGCAGCCGGCGTGCCCGGCGCTGATCCTGTTTCCGAGCTTCGGCTTCGAACCCGCCGCACGCGATGTGTCGCCGAGCGAGGTGTTCGTGCGGCTGACCCAGGCCTCGACCAATTATGTCGCGCTTGGCGAGCGAGGCTTCGACGCATTGACGCGTCTCGTGACCTCGGTCCCGGCGCGGGCGATCGATTATCCCGATACCGCCAGCGCGATCGCGCAAGTGGAGGCGGCGTGGGCCGCGCGTTGATGTTCCGCGCGCCCGACGGCCGGCTGCTGGCGCGTGCGCTGCGCCTGCCCGAAAGCACGCTCGAGCTGGACGCCGAAGGCTGGACCGCCTTGCTCGCGATCGCGCGCGCCGAGCAGATGCTCGGGACGCTGGCGTGGCGGCTTGGCGAGGTGGCGGTCCCGCCCGCGGTCGGGCGGATCCTCGGCGATGCGGCGCGCTCGGCCGAGCAGGGCCGCGTCGTCGCTTTGTGGGAGGCCGAGGCCGCGCGGCGCGCGCTGGCGCCGCTCGGCGAGCGGATTGTCCTGCTCAAGGGCACCGCGTTCGTCGCTGCCGATTTGCGGGCAGGGCAGGGGCGGTCGATCGGCGATCTCGACATCCTGGTGCCGCGCGCAGCGCTGGATAGGGTCGAGGCGGCGCTGCTCGACGCGGGATGGGAGTGGGTCAAGCCCGACCCGTATGACGACGCTTACTACCGGCAGTGGATGCACGAGCTCCCCCCGCTGATCCACCGCGACCGCGACCGGATGATCGACGTCCATCACACGATCCTCCCGCTCACCGCGCGGATCACCCCGAATGCGGCGGCGCTGCTCGCCGATGCGGTCGAGGTCGCGCCGGGGCTGTGGGCGCTGTCGCCCGAGGACATGGTTGTCCATGCCGCCGCGCATCTGTTCGCCGATGGCGATCTGGCGGGCGGGATCCGCAACCTGTGGGATATCGATCAGCTTTGCCGCCAGTTCGCGGTGACGCAGCCCGACTTTTATGTGAGTCTCTACGAGCGCGCCTCGGAGGAGGGCTTGTCCGCTCAGGTCCAGCGCGCGCTGCGGCTGTGCTGGCAGCTCTATGATACGCCCGCTGTCGGTTACACCTCGCCGATCAGGATCGATCTGAACAAGCGCTGGTCCGACCGCCTTTACCTTCGCCGCGTCACAGCGCGCGATGGATGGGGGCGGGCGACACGCCCGGTAACGCGGATGGCGTTCTACATCCGCTCGCACTGGCTGCGGATGCCGCCCGCGATGCTCGCGCGGCATTTGTGGACCAAGTGGCGCAAGGGCGGCGCCGGGCCCGCCTCAGGCTGAGAGGCGCTCGAGCGTCGGCAGGAGCTGATCGAACGAATCGATGATAGCGTCGGCGCCCATCTGCTCGATCGGCTCGAGCAAAAAGCCGAAGCTGACCGCGATGCCGGGGATCTCGGCGTTCTTCGCCGCCATGATGTCGTAGATCGAGTCGCCGACGAACGCGGCTTTCCCGCCGCCGCAGCGCCGGATCATCTCGTCGATCGGCGCGCGGTTGGGCTTGGACAGGCCGGGCCCCATCGTGTCGCCGCCGATGATGCAGGCGAAGCGCTCGGTCAGCCCGAGATCGGCGAGCAAGGTGAGCGCGAGGCTCTCGAATTTGTTGGTGACGACGGCGCTCTTGATGCCGCGCGCGTCGAGCTGGTCGAGGGCCTCGATTACGCCCGGGAAGGGGCGTGTGTGGACCGAAATGTGCGCGGCATAATAGGCCAGCATCCGCTTGTAGATCGGACGAAATTCCTCAGGCGTGCAGCCGCCGGTCGCCTCGAGCCCTTGTGCCAGCATATGCTTCGCGCCGCCGCCGACCATCGTCCTGACCTGCGCGACGGTGAGCGTAGGGCGCCCGGCCGAGGCGAGTGCATCGTTGACCGCGGCGGTGAGATCGCCGCTGCTGTCGACCAAGGTGCCGTCGAGGTCGAACCCCACGATCTTGAATGAATTCGTCGTCATGCGCTCCCGCCTGGCAGGGTTGGTATGGAAAAGGCAAGTCCGGCGTGGCAGGGCTGACGCCATGGATAGCCTCTCTCGCCCCCCCATCGCCGCCATCATCCTTGCTGCCGGCAAGGGCACCCGGATGAAATCGAACCTGCACAAGGTGCTCCACCCGATCGCCGGGCGACCGATGCTGCTGCACCTGGCGGCAAGCGTCGCCGCGCTCGCTCCGGTGCGGACCGTCGTCGTGACGGGCGCGGGGCGCGAGCAGGTCGAGGCGGCGGTCTCGCCGCTCGGGATCGCGACCGCACTGCAGGCCGAACAGCTCGGCACCGGGCACGCTGTGGCGCAGGCCGAGGCGGCGCTCTCCGGGTTCGTCGGCGATGTGCTGATCCTTTATGGCGATGTCCCGCTCGTCTCCTCGCAGACGATGCAGGCGATGCTCGACCGGCTGAACGCGGAAGACGCGCCGGTGGCGGTCGTGCTCGGCTTCCGCCCCGCCGATGCCGGTGCCTATGGCCGGATCATCGCCGAGGACGGCGTGATCGCCAAGATGGTCGAATATAAGGACGCGACCCCCGCCGAGCGCGCGGTCGATCTGTGCAATTCTGGGCTGATGGCGGTCCGCAGCGCCGATCTGTTCGCGTTGCTTGCGCACGTCGGCAACGACAATGCCGCGGGCGAATATTACCTGCCCGACATCGTCATGCTCGCAGCCGCCGACGGCCGCCGCTCGGCGGTGATCGAGACCGGCGCGACCGAAGTCGCGGGCGTCAACAGCCGTGGCGAACTCGCCGTGGTCGAGGCATCGTGGCAGGCGCAGCGCCGCGCGCAGGCGATGACCGACGGCGCAACGCTGATCGCCCCCGAAACCGTCTGGTTCGCGCACGACACGGCGATCGGCCGCGACGTCGTGATCGAGCCCAACGTCGTCTTCGGCCCCGGCGTGACCGTCGGTGACGGCGCGGTGCTCCACGCCTTCAGCCATATCGAGGGCGCCAAGATCGGCGCCAAGGCCGAAGTCGGCCCGTTCGCCCGCCTGCGCCCCGGCGCGGTGATGGGCGAGAAGTCGAAGATCGGCAATTTCGTCGAGATGAAGAAGGCCGTGCTCGGCGCCGGCGCCAAGGCGAGCCATCTGACCTATCTCGGCGATGCCGAGATCGGCGCGGGGGCGAACATCGGCGCGGGGACGATCACCTGCAATTACGACGGCTTCTTCAAGGCCAAGACGATCATCGGCGAAGGCGCTTTCATCGGATCGAACTCGGCGCTGGTCGCGCCGGTGACGATCGGCGCGGGCGCGATTGTCGGTGCGGGATCGGTGATCACCGCCGATGTCGAGGCCGATGCATTGGCGCTCGGCCGCGGCAAGCAGGAGGCGCGCGCCGGCTGGGCCAAGCGCTTCCGCGACGCGATGAAGGCGAAGAAGGCCAAGGCTTGACGTGATATACCTGCGTGATATCATTTTCGGATGGCGCGGATTCTTGCTGATCTTCCCGATGATGACATCCGGTGGCTCGATGCGCGCGCTGCTGAACAAGGGAAGTCGCGCGCGTCGGTTTTGCGCGAGGCGGTGTCCGCCTATCGTGCGGAGGCGCCCAAGGATTGGCTCGAGGCGGGTTTCGGGGCCTGGAAGGATCGTGTCGATATCGGCGATTCGGTCGAGTGGCAGCGCCGCGAACGCGCATCCTCGACCCGTCCGTGGGACGATGATTATGAGGACACGAAAGCGGAATTCCCCGATCTGTTCGATGCGGAGGACGATCGGCAGCGGCAGATCTATCTCGATATGCTCGTGGGTAAATATCCCGAGCCCAAATATTCTCCAAACCGGTGAGCAGCTACACCTTCGACTCGAACATCATCATTGATGCGCTCGCCGGGTTCGAACCCGCGCTCATCGAGATCCGACGCGCCGCGAGCGATGGATCGCGCGCCTGGATCAGCCGAATGGTCTGGATCGAAGTCTTGTCGAAGGGCGCGGGAAACCGCCTGAAAAATGCGGAATTGTTCATGGCGGGCTTCGGGATCGACGATATCGACCAAGCGATCGCAACACGCGCGGCGGCGTTGCGGCGAGAGCGCCCGCGGTTCAAATCCCCTGATGCGATCATCCTCGCGTCAGCCCAAGTTCACGGCCGCGTGCTAGTGACCCGCAACACCAAGGATTTTCCGGCGAACATGCCGGGGGTCCGTGTACCCTATTACCTCTAATTCGGACGACATTCCATGTGTGGCATCGTTGGCATCCTGAGCACCCAAGACGTCGCGGACCGTCTGCTCGACGGTTTGAAGCGGCTCGAATATCGCGGTTATGATTCGGCCGGCATCGCCACCGATTTCGACGGCGCGATCGAGCGGCGGCGTGCTTCGGGCAAGCTCGTCAACCTCGCCAACGAACTCGCCGCGCATCCGCTGCCCGGCAAGACCGGCATCGCGCACACGCGCTGGGCGACGCATGGCGGCCCGACCACCAACAACGCCCACCCGCATGCGACCGGCGAGGTCGCGGTCGTCCACAACGGCATCATCGAGAATTTCAAGCCACTGCGCGACGAACTCATTGCCCGCGGCCGCACCTTCACCAGCGAGACCGACACCGAGGTCGTCGCGCATCTCATCAGCGAGAAGGTCGAAGCCGGGCTCGCGCCAGAGGATGCCGTACGCGAGGTCCTGCCGCGCCTGCACGGCGCGTTCGCGCTCGCGATCCTGTTCCGCCAGCATCCCGACCTGCTGATCGGCGCACGGCTCGGTTCGCCGCTCGTCGTCGGTTATGGCGAGGGCGAGATGTATCTCGGCTCCGACGCGCTCGCGCTCGCGCCGCTGACGCAGCGCATCGCCTATCTCGACGAAGGCGACTGGGTCGTCCTTACCCGCGAGGGCGCGCAGGTCTATGACCGCGCCAATACGCCGGTCGAACGCGCGATCACGATCTCGGGCGTCACCGGCGACCTCGTGTCGAAGGGCAACCACAAGCATTACATGCTCAAGGAGATCTACGAGCAGCCGATCGTCGTCGCGCAGACGCTGCGCTCGTACCTGCAGCGGATGGAGGAGCGCGTCACGCTGCCGATCCCCGAGTTCGACCTCTCGACGATCAAGCGTGTCACGATCGTCGCGTGCGGGACGAGCTTCTACGCCGGCATGGTCGCCAAATATTGGTTCGAGCAGTTCGCGCGCGTGCCGGTCGACCTCGATGTCGCGTCCGAATTCCGCTACCGCGCGCCGGTGATGGAGGAGGGTGGGCTCGCGCTCTTCATCAGCCAATCGGGCGAGACCGCCGACACGCTCGCCGCGCTCCGCCATGCGCGCTCGGAGGGGCAGATCATCGCGGTCGTCGTCAACGTGCCGACCAGCTCGATGGCGCGCGAAGCCGATCTTCTGCTGCCGACGCATGCTGGCCCCGAGATCGGCGTCGCCTCGACCAAGGCGTTCACCTGTCAGCTCGCCGTGCTCGCGGCACTCGCCGCCAACCTCGCGCGCGCCAAGGGCAAGCTCTCCGCCGCCGAGGAGAAGATGATCGTCAAGCATCTCGCCGAAGCCCCCGCCGCGCTCAACGGCGCGCTCGCCTATGACGAGGCGATCGAGGCGATGGCGCACCACATCGCGGGCGCGCGCGACGTGCTCTATCTCGGCCGCGGGACCGACTATCCGCTCGCGCTCGAAGGCGCACTCAAACTCAAGGAAATCAGCTACATCCACGCCGAAGGCTATGCCGCGGGCGAGATGAAGCACGGCCCGATCGCGTTGATCGACGAGAACGTCCCGGTCATCGTCATCGCCCCCTCGGGCCCGCTGTTCGACAAGACCGTCAGCAACATGCAGGAGGTCCAGGCGCGCGGCGGCAAGGTCGTGCTTATCTCGGATTATGACGGCATCCAGGCGGCGGGCGACGGCTGTATGGCGACGATCACCATGCCCAAGGTCCACCCGCTGATCGCGCCGCTCGTCTATGCGGTGCCGGTGCAGCTGCTGGCCTACCATGTCGCGGTGATCAAGGGCACCGATGTCGACCAGCCGCGCAACCTCGCAAAGTCGGTGACGGTCGAGTGAGCGCACCGCTGATCGCGGGCGTCGAGCTCGGCGGGACCAAGGTCATCTGCGTCCTCGCGAGCGGACCCAACGACGTCCGCGACCGCGTCCAGATCCCGACCACCACGCCCGACGAGACGCTCGGCGCGGTCGAGGACGTGCTGCGGCGCTGGTCGGGCTATGATGCGCTCGGCATCGCCAGCTTCGGCCCGGTGTCGCTCGACCGCAGCGCCGCGACCTACGGCTTCATCACCTCGACGCCCAAGCCCGGCTGGTCCGACACCGATGTCGCGATGCGGTTGGCGACGGTCGCAGGCGTGCCGCTCGGCTTCGACAGCGACGTCAACGGCGCGGCGCTCGGCGAGGGGCGCTGGGGTGCGGCGCATGATGTCGCGGATCATGCCTATATGACCGTCGGCACCGGCGTCGGCGTCGGGCTGGTGCTCGGCGGGGCACCGGTCTCGGGGATGACGCATGCCGAGCTCGGCCATGTCCGCCCGGTCCGAATGGCGGGTGACGGCTGGGCCGGGAGTTGCCCGTTCCATGGCGATTGCGTCGAAGGCCTCGTCTCGGGGCCGGCGATCCGCGCCCGCACCGGGACCGCAGCGCAGGATCTGGCGGCGCGCGATCCGGTATGGGAGACCGTCGCACACACCCTCGCGCAGCTTTGCCACACGCTCGTGCTGACCGGCATTCCGCGACGGATCGTGATGGGCGGCGGCGTGGTGGTCGGCGTGCCGCACCTGCTGCCCGAGATTCGCACCCGGCTGGTCGCGAGTCTCGGCGGCTATGTCGCGGCCCCGGCTCTGCTGCCGATCGACGATTTCGTCGTGCCCGCCGGGCTCGGGGGGATGGCGGGGCCGCTCGGTGCGGTGCAGCTCGGGGTCCTGGCACTCGAACGCGGCTGAGTTTCAGATCGTCGTTTACGACGCATTAACCGCCTTGGCATACGAGTTCGCAACGGGCTTAAATGCCAAATATCTTACGGGCGGGTGGCTATGCGAATTCTGATCGTCGACGACGAACCGGCCATGCACGACAGCTATCGGCGCAGCTTCGCACCGGCGGCGGGGGATACCGGCGCGCTCGAGGCGATGGCGGCCGAACTGTTCGGCGACGACTCGGCCGATGCGACACCCGACGACGCGATCGACTTCGCGCTGACGCATGCGATGCAGGGGCTCGACGGCGTCGCGGCGGTCGAGGCCGCGCTGGCGTCCGACGAGCCCTATGCCGTCGCCTTCATCGACGTGCGCATGCCCCCCGGCATCGACGGCAAGGAAACCGCGACGCGGATCCGCAAGCTCGATCCCAATATCAACCTCGTCATCGTCACCGGCTATTCCGATTTTTCGCCGATCGAGATCGCCAAGGCGGCCGGCCCCGCCGACAAGATCTTCTACATCGCCAAGCCGTTCGAAGTCGCCGAAGTCACGCAGATGGCGACCGCGCTCGCGCATCGCTGGCGTGGCGACCGCGAACTCGCGGAAGCACGCGAGACGCTCGCCGCGCAGGTCGTCCAGCTGCAGGAACAGGGTCATGAGCTCGCCGCGAACGAAAGCCGCGCGATCCACATGGCGAACCACGATTCGCTGACCGAGGCACCCAACCGGCTCGCCTTCCGCCGCGCGCTGACCGATCGCGCGCAGCTTTCGGGGCAGTTCGCGGTGGCGATGGTCGATCTCGATCGCTTCAAGCTGGTCAACGACACGCTCGGCCATCTCGCCGGCGACGAACTGATCCGCACGATCTGCGACATCCTGCAGACCTCGATCCCGGCGGGCGGCCTCGTCGCGCGGCTCGGGGGCGACGAGTTCGGGTTGCTGTTCGACACGCCCGGCGCCGAAGCCGCCGAAATGGAATGCCAGCGCATCCTCAAGGCCTGCACGGGCACCTTCAAGGTGCTCGGCAATTCTGTCCAGGGCGGCGCGTCGTTCGGCCTGATCGTCACCGAGCCCGGCGAGACGCGCGACCCGACCGACCTGATGCGTCGCGCCGATCTCGCGCTCAACGACGCCAAGCGCGAGGGCCGCGGTGTCGTGCGCCTGTTCGACGAAGGCATGGACGAGAATATCCGCCTGCGCCGCGCGATCGAGGGCGGCCTGTCGCAGGCGATCGCCAAGGGCGAACTGAGCCTGGTCTATCAACCGATCGTCGCGCGCGAGGAACTCGAAGTCATCGGTTTCGAGGCGCTGCTGCGCTGGAACACCAATGATCACGGGCCGATCAGCCCGGCGGTGTTCATCCCGATCGCCGAGGAAACCAACCTCATCCACGAACTCGGCGACTGGGTGCTCGGCGAATCGCTCAAGGTGCTCGCCGAATGGCCGAGCCAGTACGTCTCGGTCAATTTCTCGCCGCGCCAGTTCCGCCGCCATAATTTCGTCGCGCGGCTGGTCGAGACGGTGCAGCGCGCCGGGATCGACCCGCGCCGCGTCCAGATCGAGATCACCGAGACCGCGATCTTCGACGATGCCGATCGCGCCGCCGACACGCTCTACAAATTGCGCCAGATGGGCTTCCGCATCGCGCTCGACGATTTCGGCACGGGCTATTCGAGCCTCTACAACATTCGCAAGTTCGCGCTCGATTGCCTCAAGATCGACCGCAGCTTCATCGACGGCATGGGCCGCGAGCGCGAATCGGCGGCGATCGTCCATTCAATCATCCATCTCGGCCATGCGCTCGGGCTCGGCGTGATCGCCGAAGGGGTTGAGACCGAGGCGCAGCTGCAGGCGCTGCGCGTCGCCGGCTGCAGCCACATGCAGGGCTATTTCTTCTCGCGGCCAGTGACGCAGGACGTCGCGTGCGAGATCGCGCAGGCGCGCTACATGCTCGATCCCGCGGCAGCCGACGCCGTCGAACCGGGTAACGGGACGCACGGCTGATGCGCCGGCCCTCGCGCACCGCGCGCGGCCGGATCGAGGCGCTGCGCGAGCCGAGCTCGCTCGGCGCCAAGCTCGTCGTGATCCTGATGGGGATCGGGCTGATCGGCTCGGTCGCGCTGACCGCGTTGCTTGCCGCGCTGATCGTGCCGAGCTTCAACCAGCTCGAGGACAAGTCGGTCGCCGCGCATGTCGAGCGGACGCGCGCCGCGCTCGGGGATTTCGCCGCCAAGGTCGAAGGCGCGGTGCGCGACTATGGCGACTGGACCGCCAGCTACGATTATATGGCGCACCCCACGCCCGAGTTCGAGAAGGAGAGCTTCTCGACGCTCGCGATGGTCAATCTCAACGTCGACGGCATGGCCTATGTCGGCAAGGACGGTCGGATTGTCATCGCGCGCTGGCGGGATCCGCCGGGGCGCACCGAGTTCGTGGCCTCTCTTGGCCAGACCGATTTCAAGCGCGTGCTCGGGCGGCAAAGCTCGGGGCATTATTATCTGCGGCTCGGCAACGAGCTCGTCGCGGTCGGTGTCGCCGAAGTGCGGCGCAGCGACGGTACGGGGGATCCGCGCGGCTATGTGCTGATGGCGCGGCGAATCACCTCGAAGACGCTGTCGGATGTGCTGCAGCTTCCCGCGGCGATCGATTTCACCAACCGTCCCGATACCGATGCGATCGTCTCGGCACGCTCGACGATGCGGATCGCGGTTCCGATCCGCGGCGCCGACGGCCATGCCGTCGCCAGCGCCGCGTTCAGCGTGACGCGCGATCTCTCGCTGCTTGGCCAACGCATGCTGCTGTTGGCGGTCGCCGGATCGACGCTGTTGCTGCTGATTGTGCTCGCGATGCTGCGTCGGATGATCTCGATGCTCGTGCTGCGCCCGCTGGCACGCGTCGAAAGCCATATGCAGATGGTGCGCACGTCGGGCTCGCTGGGGCTGTTGCCCGACGAACCGCGCAAGGATGAAATCGGATCATTGCGCAGCAGTTTCAACGCGATGCTCGAGCAATTGAAGGATCTGCGCGAACAGCTCGAGGTGCAGAGCTTCGCGCTCGGCAAGAGCGAGAGTGCAGTCGCGGTGATGCACAATGTCCGCAACGCGCTCAACCCGATCAGCACGATCCTCAGCAAGGGAATCGCGCAGGCCCCGCCGATCGATCGCACGGTGCTCGACCGCGCGATCGCAGAACTCGGCAAGGACGATTTGCCCGCGGCGCGGCAGGCCAAGCTGCTCGCCTTCGTGGCGGCGGCGGTCGAGGCCGAAGCGCAGGACCGCGCCGACCGCCAGCGCGAATTGCAGATCGGCCGCGAGGCGATGAGCCATGTGCTCGAGATCATCGGCGAGCAGCAAAGTGCGGCGCACGAGCGGCCCGAGGTCGCGCCTTGCGACGTGACCGAGATCCTCGCCAAGAATGCGACGATCGCGCGCTATTCGGGCAGCGTGTCGATCGCGTTCAGCTTCCCGGCGCACCCGTGCCATGTGCTGGCGAGCCGGATCATCCTGAGCCAGGTGATCGGCAACCTCTTCTCGAATGCCGCCGATGCCATCGCCGCGACGGGCACGGCGAGCGGATCGATCACCGTCTCGATCACCGAGACCGAGGGCAGCGCGGTGATCGCGATCCGCGACGATGGCGAGGGCTTCGCCGCCGAGCACGCGCCGACGCTGTTCCAGCGCGGCTTTTCGACGCGCAAGCACAAATCGGGCGGCCTGGGGCTGCACTGGTGCGCCAATTCGATGGCGGCGATGCACGGATCGCTGCGGCTCGAAAGCGAAGGCGTGGGGAAGGGGGCCTATGCCCTGCTGACACTCGCGCTCGCGCCCAAGGCCGAGCAGACGCTGGCGGCTTAGCCCGTTTCTCTTACGGCGCCGGCGCGGGCGCTCCCGCGGCGATCGTCGGCGCGTCGAAGGCGATCCGCTGATTGTTAGCGAAGGTGAAGGTCAGCGTGACGGCGCGACCCGGCTTGATCCCCGGATTCATGTCGAACAGCATCAGATGCTTGCCGCCCGGCGCGAACACCACGGTCGAACCCGAGCGGATCGGCACGTCGCCCACCGGCTTCATCGCCGACAGGCCGCCCGATTGCATCGATTCGTGGAGCTCGTTCTTGACCGAGACCTCGCTGCTCACCGCGATCAGCGCGGTGTCGGCGGTGCCGCCATGAATCGTGAAATAGGCCACTGCCGGTCGGCTCGGCACCGCGGCGAGCCGGATATAGGCCTTGTCGACCGAAAGCTTGGGCGGGCCATCGCTGCACGCGCCCAGCGCAAGCGCCGCAACCAGAACCCAAGACCTGCGCATACGAAACTCACCTGCTTCGGGAACAACTTGTGACGCTGTACGTGCGGAGCAATCTTGCGACAAGCGAAAGCCCCCCTATATCGCCGGAGTGAAGTGTCGCGTTGCTTATCCTAAGGGCGCGGCTGAATGGCAATTTTTTGACAGACGGGGGCCCCAGAGGACCAATGGCAAAAGTAATCGGAATCGATCTCGGCACGACCAACAGCTGCGTCTCGGTGATGGAGGGCGGCAAGCCCAAGGTGATCGAGAATGCCGAAGGCGCGCGTACCACGCCGTCGATCGTCGCGTTCGCCAAGGATGGCGAGCGACTGGTCGGCCAGCCGGCAAAGCGCCAGGCCGTGACCAACCCTGAGAACACGATCTTCGCGGTGAAGCGTCTGATCGGCCGTCGTTTCGACGATCCGATCACCAAGAAGGACACCGAGCTGGTCCCGTACCACATCGTGCGCGGCAACAATGGCGACGCCTGGGTCGGCGCCGGCGGCAAGGAATATTCGCCTTCGCAGATCTCGGCGTTCACGCTGCAGAAGATGAAGGAAACCGCCGAGGCCTATCTCGGCGAGACGGTCACGCAGGCGGTCATTACCGTTCCGGCCTACTTCAACGACGCGCAGCGTCAGGCGACCAAGGACGCCGGGCAGATCGCCGGCCTCGAGGTGCTTCGCATCATCAACGAGCCGACCGCTGCTGCTCTGGCGTACGGCCTCGACAAGGACACCAACAAGACGATCGCGGTCTATGACCTCGGCGGCGGCACCTTCGACATCTCGATCCTCGAGATCGGCGACGGCGTGTTCGAAGTGAAGGCGACCAACGGCGACACCTTCCTCGGCGGCGAAGATTTCGACAACAAGCTGCTCAACTTCCTGTCGGACGACTTCAAGAAGGCCGAGGGCATCGACCTCACCAAGGATAAGCTGGCGCTCCAGCGTCTGAAGGAAGCGGCCGAAAAGGCGAAGATCGAGCTCTCGTCGGCTGCCACGACCGAAGTCAACCTGCCGTTCATCACGGCCGACGCAACCGGTCCGAAGCATCTGGTCAAGGCGATCTCGCGCGCCGATCTCGAGCGTCTGGTCGAGGATCTCATCCAGCGCACGCTCGAGCCGTGCAAGAAGGCGATGAAGGACGCCGGCGTCCAGGCGAGCGAGATCAGCGAAGTCGTCCTCGTCGGCGGCATGACGCGCATGCCCAAGGTCCGCCAGGTCGTGAAGGACTTCTTCGGCAAGGAGCCGCATTCGGGCGTCAACCCCGATGAGGTCGTCGCGATGGGTGCAGCGATCCAGGCCGGCGTGTTGCAGGGCGACGTGAAGGACGTGCTGCTGCTCGACGTGACCCCGCTGTCGCTAGGCATCGAGACGCTGGGTGGCGTGTTCACCCGCATGATCGATCGCAACACGACGATCCCGACCAAGAAGTCGCAGACCTATTCGACCGCGGACGACAACCAGCAGGCTGTCACCATCCGCGTCTTCCAGGGCGAGCGCGAAATGGCGGCGGACAACAAGATGCTCGGCCAGTTCGATCTGGTCGGCATTCCGTCGGCACCGCGTGGCGTGCCGCAGATCGAGGTCACCTTCGACATCGACGCAAACGGCCTGGTCAACGTGTCGGCCAAGGACAAGGGCACCGGCAAGGAGCAGCAGATCCGCATCCAGGCCTCGGGTGGCCTGTCGGATCGCGACATCGAGCAGATGGTGCGCGATGCCGAGCAGTTTGCCGAGGACGACAAGCAGCGCCGTGCAGCGGCCGAGGCGAAGAACAACGCCGAATCGCTGATCCACACGACCGAGCGTCAGCTTGCCGACAATGCCGACAAGGTCGACGCGTCGCTCAAGGGCGAGATCGAAGCGGCGATCGCCGAGACCAAGACCGCGGTCGAAGGTGGCGATCCCGAGGCGATGAAGACCAAGTCGGAGGCGCTCGCGCAGGTCGCGATGAAGCTCGGCCAGGCGATCTACGAGAAGCAGGCGCAGGCCGATGCCTCGCCCACCGCCGAAGCCGATGCGCCCAAGGAAGACGTGGTCGACGCGGAATTCTCCGAAGTCGACGACCACAAGGCGTAAGCTAAAGTCTCCCTCTCCCCGCTGGCGGGGAGAGGGTCGGGGAGAGGGGCCGTGCCGTGCTGAAAAGCGCATCGCGGCCTCCTCATCATTCCCCTCTCCCAAACCTCTCCCGCTTCGGGACGGGGCCTAGAGGCGCAAGATGAGCACCGAAGTCGATTTCTACGAATTGCTGGAATGCGAGCGCACTGCCGACGATGGCACGCTCAAATCCTCCTATCGCCGCCTCGCGATGCGCTATCACCCTGACAAGAATCCGGGCTGCGGCGAGTCCGAGGAGCGCTTCAAGGCGATCAGCGAGGCCTATGACTGCCTCAAGGATCCGCAGAAGCGCGCGGCGTACGATCGCTACGGCCATGCCGCGTTCAAGCAGCAGGGCGGCGGCGGTGGCGGCGCGCAGGATTTCAGCGGCTTCTCCGACATTTTCGAGAACATCTTCGGCGAATTCATGGGCGGCCAGCGCGGTGGCTCGCGCGGACCGCAGCGCGGCGCCGATCTGCGCTACGACATGGAAATCACGCTCGAGGAAGCGTTCCACGGCAAGGCGAGCGACATCACGATCGACGTGTCGGGCGTCTGCGAGGTGTGCGACGGCTCGGGCGCGACCAAGGGCACCGCGGCCAAGACCTGCCAGATGTGCAAGGGCCACGGCAAGGTCCGCGCGCAGCAGGGCTTCTTCGTGGTCGAGCGGACCTGCCCGACCTGCCACGGCGCCGGCCAGACGATCGCCGATCCCTGCGGCAATTGCCATGGCGAGGGCCGCGTCGAAAAGACCAAGACGCGCACCGTCAACATTCCGCCCGGCGTTGACGAGGGCACGCGCGTTCGTCTGACCGGCGAGGGCGAGGCGGGCCTGCGCGGGGCGCCGGCGGGCGATCTCTACATTTTCCTCCACGTGGCGCGGCATCCGCTGTTCGAGCGCGATGGCACGACGCTGTTCGCGCGTACGCCGATCAGCTTCACCACCGCCGCGCTTGGCGGCGAAGTCCATATCGCGGGGCCCGACGGCGTCGATCACCAGATCAAGATCCCGGCGGGCACGCAGAGTGGGCGCGAGCTTCGCCAGCGCGGCGCGGGGATGCCGGTGCTGCAGGGGCGCGGTCGTGGCGATCTCGTCATCCAGATCGAGGTCGAGACGCCGACCAGCCTCACGTCCCGCCAGCGCGAACTCCTCGAGGAATTCCGCGCGACCGAAACGGGCAAGGAATGCCCGCAGACAAGCGGCTTCTTCAAGAAGATGAAGAGCGCCTGGGGCTAAGCCTCCACGTCGACCCGGCGAAGGCCGGGGCCGCTAGGGTGTAAAGTGCGCGGCTGGCCGTTTGCCCGGCACTCGAGCGGCCCCGGCCTCCGCCGGGGCGACGAAGGCGCGTGCACATGCAACCGACGTCCGCGGACATGGCTGGACGCTAAGTCACGCGATGCGCGACGACGTGCAGCCCCGTCGGCGAATGCGTCGATACCTTGAGGCTGACCTCGGGTGCGGGGTCCGTGGGCGTGAAGCTCAAGCCGCGTACCAGCCCGGAGACGATCGTCGTGATCTCTGCCGTCGCGAACCCCGCGGCGATGCACAGCCGCGGGCCAGCACCGAACGGCAGATAGGCGCCGCGATTGTAAGTTCGCCCGGCTTGAAAGCGGCCAGGGTCGAAAATGTCGGGCCGCTCCCACAGCTGCCGATGGCGATGGATGGCGTAAACCGGGATGATCACCGCTTGTCCCCGGCGGATCCGGTGCCCCAGGAGCTCGGTATCGCGCGTTGCGGCGCGGACGAGCAGGGGGCCCGGCGGGTAGAGCCGCAGCGCCTCCTGCACCACAGCGCGGGCGACCGGCCTGCTCGTTTCGTCCTGCGCATTTGCCGCCTCGGCCCGGACCGCCGCTTGCCATTCGGGATGCAGCGCCAGCAGGTACAGGGCCCATGCCGCGCCGAGTGCGCTCGTTTCGAACCCTGCGATCATGAAGCCGAAGATGTTGTCGGCCAGCGGCCCGCTATCGCGCAGCAAGGCGGCAAGCTGATGGTCCTCTGTCGCGCCGCGCCCCGCAATGTCGCGGGCGATGTGGCGCAGCCGCATCTCGGCGCTACTGCGTCCGGTTCGGCGCAGGCGATCCAGCCAGACGGCGGGGATGGGGGCGATTTCGAGCAGACCAAAGCGCGCGACGTCGCGCATTACCTCCGGGATGTCGGCCGCGATGGCGTCGGTATCGAAGCTCCGGACACCCGACAGCAACGTCTCCAGCACGATCCTCGCGACGATCTTGCCGATCACCGGTTGCAGGTCGACGCTGTCCCCGCACGGCCATCGCTCGGCGGCACTGCTGACGGCGGCGGCCATGATGGGGGTAGCGGCGTCGATCGCCTTGGGTCTGAAGGCCGGCGCCGCGGCGCGGCGCTGCGCGGCCCAGGATTCGCCTTCGGCCGCGGCGAGCCCCGTGCCCCAGGCTCGTCGCATCAGCGTCTGCAACGGGCGGTTGCGACCGAACGTCTCGCCGGTGTCGAGCAGGACCTGGCGGACGGCGTCGGGCTCGGCGATCACGATCGGGGAGCGCGGTCCGGGCAAGGCATAGGACCAGTCGTCGAAGATGCTGGCCGGGATGACCCGTGCGGGGTCGGAGATCGCGTAGCGGAGCATCGCCATGACGGATGGCGCTCCGGACGGGGATTCGAAGATCGGCACATGGGTCGGCGCGGCGATGCAGGCTTCCATAACGTCCTCGCGGCTTGGGATGACGCCGGAATACGCAACTGGGCAACGCTATACGCTAAACCCCCACAGCCCTGGCCGCCCCGTCATAAGAAGGGGCGGGTGGGCCGATGGGTCAGAGGATGAGAACCTCGACCACCAGCGCGACGCCCGCAACGGCAAAAAGGCCGCCGGCAAGGCTTTGAAGGATGCGCATGGTAGGTGTCTCCGATACCGGGCTTGTCCCGGCGAGGAGGCATGTGGAGATTGTTGCTTATGCGCGCAATTTTATTACGCGCATTCGCAGGTGCAGCATTTGCACGTTGAGTTGTGCAAATTTGTCGATCAGCTGTTGCCGAACACGCGCGCGAAGATCGTGTCGACGTGTTTCAGGTGATAGCCGAGGTCGAACTTGTCCTCGATCTCCGCGACCGACAACGCCGCGGTGACTTCCGGATCGGCCTTGAGCAGCTCCATCAGCGACAGCGCGCCGTCCGAATCCCACACCTTCATCGCGTTGCGCTGGACGAGGCGATACGAATCCTCGCGGCTCACGCCCGCCTGGGTGAGCGCGAGCAGGACGCGCTGCGAATGGACGAGGCCGCCCATCTTGCTGAGGTTCTTCTCCATCCGCGCGGGATAGACGACGAGCTTGTCCATCACGCCGGTCAGCCGCTGCAGCGCGAAGTCGAGCGTGATCGTCGCGTCGGGGCCGATGTACCGCTCGACCGAGGAGTGCGAGATGTCGCGCTCGTGCCACAAAGCGACATTCTCGAGTGCAGGGGTGACATAGCCGCGCACCATGCGGGCGAGGCCGGTGAGGTTCTCGGTCAGCACCGGGTTGCGCTTGTGCGGCATTGCCGACGAGCCCTTCTGGCCGGGCGAGAAGAATTCCTCCGCCTCGAGCACTTCGGTGCGCTGCAGATGGCGCACTTCGGTCGCGAGCCGCTCGATCGACGAGGCGATCACGCCGAGCGTTGCGAAGAACATCGCATGGCGATCGCGCGGGATGACCTGGGTCGAGACGGGCTCGACGGTCAGGCCTAGCTTCTCGGCGACATGCGCTTCGACCACCGGATCGATATTGGCGAACGTTCCGACCGCGCCCGAGATCGCGCAGGTCGCGACATCCTCGCGCGCCGCCACCAGCCGCGCGCGGTTGCGGGCGAATTCGGCATGCGCCTGCGCCATCTTGAGCCCGAAGGTGACCGGCTCGGCATGGATGCCGTGGCTGCGGCCGATCGTCGGCGTCATCTTGTGCTCGCGGGCGCGGCGCTCGAGCACGACGAGCAATGCGTCGATGTCGGCGATCAGCAGGTCGCTCGCCTGCGCCAGCTGCACCGCGAGCGCGGTGTCGAGCACGTCCGAGCTGGTCATCCCCTGGTGCATGAAGCGCGCCTGGTCGCCGACATTGTCCGCCACCCAGGTGAGGAAGGCGATCACGTCATGCTTGGTCACCGCCTCGATCGCGTCGATCGCGGCGACGTCGATCGCCGGGTTGGTGTTCCACCACGCCCACAGCGCTGCGGCGGCTTCCTTCGGCACGACGCCGAGCTCGGCGAGCGCGTCGGTCGCGTGCGCTTCGATCTCGAACCAGATGCGGAAGCGATTCTCCGGCGTCCAGATCGCGGTCATGTCGGGGCGGGAATAGCGGGGGACCATGGGAATTCCTCGAAAAGCTGAGATCGGGCGAGCACGGAATCGCCGCGATCGACGATGAGGCGCGCGTTAGCAGGGACCAGCCGCCCCTTCAAACGGACACGCGTGGAGCGTCGCGCGGTTCGGTGCGTTGGGGAAACGACGCGATCGATTCGTATAGGAGAAACCGATGGTGAAATTTGCCCTGCTCGCGAGCGCGATCGCGCTCGCCAGCCCCGCTTTGGCGCAGGACGCACCACCCGCCACCTCGCCCGCACCGCAATCCGCGCCGACGACGGTCGATCGGGCCGGGCCGGTGGCGGCGCCGGAGAGCAATGCCGCGCGCGATGCCGCGATCCCGGCATCGATCGTCGCGCCCGAGGCCGAGGCTGCCGCCAAGCCTGCAGCTGCCGGCACGCCAGCGGCCGACATCATCAACGCCGAGTTCGGGAGCTATGACAAGGATGGCGACGGCGTTCTGAATGTGGCCGAATTCGATGCCTGGATGGTCGCGCTCAAGAAGGCGAGCGACCCGACGACCGATGCGGCCTCGCCGGCAATGAAGACCTATCTCGCCGAAGCCTTCGCGCAGGCCGATGCCGATAAGAGCAAGACGGTGACCAAGGCCGAATTGACGGCGTTCCTCTCGCAGCAGGGCTGACCGCGCCCGCATTGTCGGCGCGAGAAGGCTAGAGCAGCCCCATCGCCCGCAAGCTCGAATGCCCGTTCGCGCCGATGATGATATGGTCGTGCAGCGCGATGTTGAGTCGCCGGCCCGCCTCGGCGACCTTGCGCGTGATGTCGATGTCGGCGCGGCTCGGGCTCGGGTCGCCGCTCGGATGGTTGTGGACCAGGATGATCGCCGCCGAGCCGAGATCGATGGCGCGCCGGATCACCTCGCGGACATAGACCGCGGCTTCGTCGATCGACCCGTCGCTCATCACCTCGTCGCGGATCAGCATGTTGCGCGTGTTGAGATGGAGCACGCGCACCCGCTCGGTGCCGCGATGCGCCATGTCGGCATGGAGATAGTCGATCAGCGCCTGCCAGCTCGCCAGCACCGGCTGCGCCTTCGCCTCGACCTGAAGCAGGCGCAGCGCCGCGGCCTGGACGATCTTGATCGCCGCCGCGCTGGTCTCGCCCATGCCGGGGATTCGCATCAGCGCGGCGGCGTCGGCGCTGAACAGCCCGCCCAATCCGCCGAATTCGGCCAGCAGCGCCTTGGCGAGCGGCTTGGTGTCGCGGCGCGGGATCGCCAGCGTCAGCAGATATTCGACGAGTTCATAATCGAGCAGCCCGTCGCCGCCTTGCTCGATAAGCCGCTGACGAAGCCGCGCGCGGTGTCCGGCGTGATCGGGGAGGGGCGCGCTCATCACAGTACGGGATAATCCCCGTATCGCCCGCGCGCAACGGCGCAGCACGGCCGCTTTGGCCACAAGAGTTGACACTCTCAAGACAGCTTCCTAAACGGCCCGTGAAGCGGGGGCTTGCTTCCAATTCCCCGCCGTTCATCGTCGCGGTGCTCAATGCACGGCGGCGTTTTCTTATCAGGATACACGCCGCTTGGCTGAGAATCGCCCCAACGACGATCTGGATGCCCGCATTGCTTCGGCAAAGGCGGCTGGCCAGTCGCGTGGGTCCGGTCCGGTCGCGCAGGCGAAGGGCTATGGCCAGGGATCGAAGGTCCTTGCGCTGCTGCTCGGCGCGCTGTTTGGTGGCGGTGTCATGGGCTGGGCGCTGGATCAGTGGCTCGGCACGTCGCCTTGGGCGCTGTTGATCGTGCTTACGCTTGCGATCATCGGGGCGTTCCTCAACATCATGAAGATTTCGAAGGAGCGCGCAGAGTGAGCGCCGGCAAAATCGATCCGATGGAACAGTTCATGGTGGAGCCCGTCCTGGGCCGCCATTTGAACCTGTTCGGCTATGACGTGTCCTTCACGAACTCGGCGCTGTTCATGGTCGTCGTGTTCGTGCTGCTCGCGCTCTTCATCTCGGGTGGCCTCAAGCGCCAGCTCGTGCCCGGTCGCTGGCAGGTTGCCGCCGAGGACGCGGTGAGCTTCATCGACAATATGGTGTCGGTCAACATCGGCAGCGGCGGCAAGAAGTTCGCGCCGTACATCTTCTCGCTCTTCTACTTCATCCTGTTCGCCAATCTGATCGGCGTGATGCCGCTGGCGATCCTGCCGGGGCTCCACACCTTCGCGGTGACGAGCCACATCACGGTGACCGCGATCCTCGCCTTCCTTTCGTTCGCGATCGTGCTCGCGGTCGGCTTCTGGAAGCATGGCCTCAAGTTCTTCACGCTGTTCGTGCCGCACGGCGCGCCGGCGTGGCTGATGCCGGTGATCATCCCGGTCGAGTTCGTCTCGTTCATGGTGCGGCCTTTCTCGCTGGCACTGCGACTGTTCGTCGCGATGACCGCAGGGCACATCCTGCTCGAAGTGTTCGGCAGCTTCGTCGTCCAGGGCTTCACCGCCGGCGGCGGTCTCGGCACGGTGGTCGGCGTGCTCAGCTTCATCATGATCATCGGCGTCAGCGCGCTCGAGTTGCTGGTGTGCGCGATCCAGGCCTATGTGTTTGCTCTGCTAACGTCGCTGTACCTGCACGACGCAGTGCATCTGCACTAGAATTTCCATAACCCAATCTACGTATTCCTAGGGAGCTTATCATGACTGATCTTGGTGCAATGTACATCGGTGCCGGCCTGGCAGCGATCGGTGTCGGTCTCGCCGCGCTCGGCGTGGGCAACGTGTTCGGCTCGTTCCTCGAAGGCGCACTCCGTAACCCGGGCGCAGCAGACGGCCAGCAGGGTCGCCTGTTCATCGGCTTCGCGGCATCGGAGCTGCTCGGCCTGATCGCGTTCGTTGTCGCGATCCTCATCCTCTTCGTCGTCAAGTAAGAAGAGAAACCAGCCAATGCCGCAGCTATCCCAAATTGGCGAGATCTACGCGTCGCAGCTGTTCTGGCTCGCGATCGTCTTCGCGCTGATCTATTTCGGGATCGGCAAGGCGATGGTCCCCAAGATCGAGGCGACGATCGAAGATCGTAACGGCCGGATCACGGGCGACCTCGCCGCGGCGGAGGCGGCGCGGGCGACCGCGCTGGCGTCCGAGCGCGATTATCAGGCCGGGCTCGAAGCAGCCCGGTCGCAGGCGATGATCGCAATCGGCGAAGCCAAGGCGCAGGCAACCGCCAGCACCGAGGCCAAACTCAAGACGAGCGACGAAGGTCTGGCCGCGCAATTGCACGCGGCCACCGGACGGATCGAATCCTCCAAGACCGCGGCGCTCGCCGAAATCGAGACCGCGACCACCGACGCGGTCGAGCAGATCGTCGCCAAGCTTTCGGGCGTGGCGGTCGATCGTGCGACGATCGAAACGCGCGTGAAGGCGGAACTGGCACATGGCTGAGGCAAGCGCAGTCAAGACCGTGGAGCATACCGGCGTGGTCGAACTCCATCACGAACCCTCCGTCTTCGGCATCACCGCCCCGGGCTTCGTCGCATTGTCGATGCTGGTCGTGATCGGCCTGATGATCTGGAAAAAGGTGCCCAAGATGATCGCGGGCGCGCTCGATTCGCGCATCGCGACGATCCGCACCCAGCTCGACGAAGCCTCGCAACTGCGTGCCGAAGCCGAGGCGCAGCTCGCCGAAGCCAAGGCGCGCAATGCGGCGAGCGCCGGCGATGCCGCCGCGATCGTCGCGCATGCGCAAGCCGAGGCAGCAGCGATGCTGGTCAAGGCCGAGGCTGATCTCGCCGATTTGGTCGCGCGTCGTCAGACGATGGCCGAGGACAAGATCGCTGCCGCCGAGCGCGGTGCGATTGCCGAAGTTCGTGCGCTGGCGGCCGATGCCGCGACGCGCGCCGCAGCGACCATCCTGGCGGAGCGTCATGGCGTCGATGCCGACAAGGCACTGGTCGATCGCACGATCGCCGGGCTCGGACGGCTCAACTAAGCGTCCGTCGGAGACACGCGGAGCAATTCCGCGTGGGTCCGCTTGATCCAATCCATTTCGTTTCGCCACTGGCCGGGGTAGAGCTTGGTCAGCGGCGATTCGCGCCGCTTTCGCTTTCGAAAGAGGCTCTCCCATGAAGTCTGTCCTTCTGCCCGTGCTGGTCGCTCTGACCGCGGCGCCGCTCGCTGCCCAGACCGCGCCTGCGCCCGCCGCAACCGCGATCCCGACGACCACGACCGCCTCCACAGCCAAATTCACGCTCGACACGCCGATCGAGACGATCGCGGCCGATCCCAAGGGCAAGGCGGTGCTCGACACCGACCTCCAGAACATCACCGCGCACCCGATGTACGACCAGTTCAAGTCGATGTCGCTCGCGCAGGTCCAGCCGATGTCACAGGGCGCGTTGACCGACGCTGCGCTCGCCAAGGTCAAGGCCGACCTCGAAGCGATCAAGTAAGGCGCGGACGGTGGCGGTGCTCGCGCACCGCCACCGCAGCATCAGATGATTCGGCCATGCGCTCGCAGCAAAGCGGGCAGGTCGGCCCAAGCGGGCGCCGCATCGCTCTCATACCCATGCACCGCGCCGGTTCCGATGCTGCGTGACGCGCGCATCGCGCCCAGATGGGCGCCGGCGGCGAGATAGGCGCGCATCGCCGCACGATCCTCCCACAGCGACATCGTGTGGTGTGTGCCGGCGATCGTCCGCGCCTCGACCGACAGATTGCCCGGTGCGCGCTGCGCCTGCTGCATCGAACGGATCGCGTGCCACCAGAAGCGCGGGGCCTGGAACAGGCTTTTCGGCTTCAGGCCGGTGATCGAGACATACATTGCGGATCTTCTCCATCGCGGGCGCGTGCGCGGGGATGCGCAAAACCGTGGCATCCGCCGCGCGGACTCCCTAGATCAATCGCATGTCCTCGCCCAATGCGCCTGATCGTTTCAACGAAGAGAAATCCACCTTTGCCGTCCGCGGTGGCGGCGACACGCCCGATCTCGCCGCGGGAGTCGCCGCGATCCGCAACGTGCTCGCCACGCTGCCGATCCGTCCCGGGGTGTATCGCATGCAGGATGCGCGCGGCGACGTGCTGTATGTCGGCAAGGCCAAGGCGCTCAAGAACCGCGTGACCAATTACACGCAGGTCGATCGTCTTTCGAAGCGGCTCCAGCGGATGGTCGCGCAGACACGCTCGATGACGATCGTCACGACCAATAACGAGGCCGAGGCGCTGCTGCTCGAGGCGCAGCTGATCAAGCGTTATCGCCCGGCGTACAACGTGCTGCTGCGCGACGACAAGAGCTTCCCCTTCATCCTGTTGCGCGCCGACCATGAATTCCCGCGGATCCAGAAGCATCGTGGTGCGCGACGCGCCAAGGGCAATTATTACGGGCCGTTCGCCAGCGCGGGCTCGGTCAACAATACGCTCAACGCGCTGCAGAAGCTGTTCCTGCTGCGCTCATGCACCGACAGCTTCTTCCGCAACCGCGACCGGCCGTGCCTGCTCTATCAGATCAAGCGGTGCTCGGCGCCGTGCGTCGGGCGGATCGATGAGGCGGGCTATGCCGAGCTGGTTGGCGACGCCAAGGCGTTCCTCGGCGGCAAATCGACGCAGGTGCAGACCAAGCTCGGCGGCCAGATGGAAGCCGCGGCGCAGGCGATGGACTTCGAGCTCGCGGCGATCCTGCGCGACCGGTTACGCGCGCTGACCTTCATCCAGGGCAGCCAGGCGATCAACGCCGAGGGGCTGGGCGATGCCGACATCTTCGCGATGGCCAACAAGAACGGCGTGATCGGCATCCAGGCCTTCTTCATCCGCGGCGGACAGAATTGGGGGCATCGCAGCTTCTTCCCGGCGCACACCGCCGATGTGCCCGAGGACGAGATCCTCACCGGCTTCCTCGCGCAATTTTATGAGGAAGTGCCGCCGCCGAAGACGATCTTCCTCGATCGCGAGCTCGAGGAGGGCGAATTGCTCGGCGAGGCGCTTGGGGCCGGGGTCGGTTTCAAGGTGACGCTGTCGATGCCGCAGCGTGGCACGCGGCGGCGGCTGCTCGACCAGGCCAAGCGCAATGCCGAGGAAGCGCTCGACCGCCGCCTCGCCGAGAGCACGACGCAGGCCAAGCTGCTGCGCGAGGTTGCCGAACTGTTCGATCTGGCCGAACCGCCAGACCGGATCGAGGTGTACGACAACAGCCACATCCAGGGGACCAACGCCGTCGGCGCGATGGTCGTCGCGGGCCCCGAGGGCTTCCGCAAGGGCCAGTATCGCAAGTTCAACATCAAGAACCCCGACACGATCCCCGGCGACGATTTCGGCATGATGCGCGAGGTGTTCCAGCGCCGCTTCGCGCGCGCGCAGAGCGAAGACCCCGATCGCGATGCCGGAGACTGGCCCGATCTCGTGCTGATCGACGGCGGGCGCGGCCAGCTCAATGCCGCCAAGGCGGTGCTCGAGGAGATGGGGATCGAGGACGTGTGCCTGGTTGGCGTCGCCAAGGGGCCGATGCATGGCCGCGATGGGCGCGAGGTGTTCCACCTGCTCGACGGGCGCGAGTTTCAGTTGCCGGTCAACGCGCCGGTGCTGTTCTACCTCCAGCGCCTGCGCGACGAGGTCCACCGCTTCGTGATCGGCGCGCATCGCGACAAGCGCTCGAAGGCGATCGGCGCGTCACCGCTCGACGATGTTCCGGGGATCGGCCCGGCGCGCAAGAAAGCGCTGCTGATGCATTTCGGCACCGCGCGCGCGGTGCGGGGGGCGAGCCTGGCGGATCTGCAGAAGGCGCCGGGGGTGAGTGCCGCAGTGGCGCAGCAGCTCTACGATTTCTTCCACGCACGCTGAAGGCGGCGGGCGGTCGGATCGACCGCGCCGCCGCCTTGCGAATTCGGGATCAGGCTTCGGCGGTGGGGGCGAGCGAGAGATCGTCGCTCGCGACGGCTTCGGCAGGCTCGGAATGGCTGACCAGGCGGATGAAACCGACGACAAGCAGCATGGCAGGAACGATGTTCAGATAGGCCGGCGCACTAATGATGTGCAAAGCCGAAACCAAGACAAGCGCCGCGACCACGGCAAACGACCCCATTCGATCCATTATCACTCTCCACCTTTTTTTAATTGTCATGAAGCTGCAACGTCGCCGCGTAGGCGTCAATCGGAAAGTTCAAGGCGCGAAAGCTGGATTTTTTCGCGGCGACGGCGGCGCGCTATCCCTTTGTCTTTGCTGGCTCTCACTTTCATGGTGCGTTGCAGCAATAATATGTCATCGTCCGCTAACACGCGAGATGTGGCCATTTCCCAGCTTGGCGGCGTTGGAAAGAAGGAGTTCCGTTATGCAGACGCCGCAATCCCCCAAGCGTTCGAAGATCAGCCCGACGGCGCAAGCATCGCTGTCCCTGTTGGGCTTTGGCCTGGCATTGCTGGCATTCCTGATCGCGATCGATCGCCCGCAATGGTTCGTCCTACGCCCGGCATCGGGCACGGCTGCTGCGCTGGCCAAGGCATCGGTAAAGCCGGTCGATACGCATGAGACGGCGCGGGTCGGCGCAGCCGCGGCGGACATCACGCCGTAACCGCTTCCATTTGCCGAGGGCACGATTCGGCCCTATCGCGCAATCGCGTCCTTGAAAGCCCCGAGATACGATGATCGTCACCAACACGCCCGGCTATCGCCACATCTTCCGCGAGATCTGGCGGCCTGCTGCCTTGCTGTTCGTCTGGGACGTGATCGTGACGGTCACCTATTACGTCGTGCCGTTCACCGCGCCATCGCTTCCGCTGACGCTGTTCGGCACGGCGCTCGCGCTGTTCCTCGGGTTCCGGAGTAACTCGGCGTATCAGCGCTGGTGGGAAGGGCGCGTGCTGTGGGGGCAGATGATCAACGCAAGTCGCAGCCTCGCGCGGCAGGCGCGCAATTACCTGCCCGACGAAGCGAAGGACCTGAAGCGCACGATCGTCCTGCGGCAGATCGCCTATGTCAACGCGCTGCGCTGCCAGTTGCGGCGCCAGCCGTCGGACGGCGAGGTGCTGCGCTTCCTGTCGCGCGGCGAGGCCGATTTCGCGCTCGGTCGCGTCAATGTCGCCAACGGGATCGTCGATGGCACCGGCCGCCGGATCAACGGCGCGCGCGCCGAGGGTTGGATCGACACGATCCAGCAGGCGTCGATGGAGAGCATCCTCGTCGATATCGCCAATGCGCAGGGCGGGATGGAGCGGCTCAAGAACATGCCGCTGCCGAGCCAGTACCGCTTTTTCCCGACGATCTTCACGCATCTGCTGTGCATCTTGCTGCCGATCGGGCTGGTCGACACGCTCGGCTTCGCGACGCCGCTCGGGTCGAGCATCGCCGGCCTGATGTTCCTCGTCGTGCTCGCGATCGGCGACGATCTGGTCGATCCGTTCGCTAATACCGTTCACGACGTTCCGTTGTCGGCGATGTGCCGGACGATCGAGATCGATCTGCTGCAGGCGATCGGTGATCCCGCGCCCGAGCCGCTCCGCGCCGATGCGCAGGGCGTGCTGTGGTAGAATGGGGGTAGGCCGGAGCTAGGCCCAGCCCTCGAGCACCTGGTCGGGCGGGCGATGCCCATCGGCCCACATGCGGATGTTGGCGATGACTTTCTCGCCGGTCGCCATCCGCCCCTCATAGGTCGCCGATCCCATATGCGGCGTCATCACGACGTTGGGCAGCGCGAGCAGCCGCGGGTCGATCTGCGGCTCGTGCTTCCACACGTCGAGCCCAGCGCCCGCCAACCGCTGGCCCTCGAGCGCATCGATCAGCGCATCCTCGTCGACGATCCCGCCGCGCGCAGCGTTGATGAGATAGACGTGCGGACGCAGCAGCGCGATCCGGTCCGCATCCAACAAGCCCTCGCTATCGGCGTTGCGCGGGGTGTGGATCGTCAGGATATCGATCGCGCCGAGCATCTCGTCGAGATTGGGATGCCATTGCGCCTGCAATTCCGCCTCGACCACTTTCGGCAGGCGGTGGCGGTTATGATAATGGATCGACAGCCCGAAGGCGCGCGCGCGCCGAGCGACCGCCTGGCCGATCCGGCCCATGCCAAGGATGCCGAGGGCCTTGCCGCCGATCCGGTGGCCGAGCATCCCGCCCGGCGACCAGCCTTGCCACGCGCCCGAGCGCACCAGTTTCTCGCCCTCGGCGAGGCGGCGCGGGACCGAGACGATCAGCGCCATCGTCATGTCGGCGGTGTCCTCGGTCAGCACGCCGGGGGTGTTGGTGACGATGATGCCGCGCGCGCGCGCCGCCTTCAGCGCGATATGGTTCACGCCCGCGCCGAAATTGGCGATCAGCTTGAGCCGGGGACCGGCGCCGGCGATCAGCTCGGCATCGATCTCGTCGGTAACGGTGGGAACGAGCACGTCGCACTCCGCCATCGCGGCGGCGAGCTGCTCGCGCGTCATGCCGACCGGCCCGCGATGGAGCTGCGTGTCGAACAGCTGCGTCATGCGCTCCATCACCGCGTCGGGCAATTCGCGCGTCACGGCAACTTTCGGGTTCGGCACGCGTCTCGTTTCGGGCATGGACATGGCTTGGCCGAGCGCTTTGGCCTCGTCAACGGTGTTGAAGCGACGGCGCGAACCGCGATAAACGAGCGCGTTTACAGACGGGGAAAGAGTATGCGTAACAGGGCGCGGATTTTGCTGGCGGCAATGGCGATCACGCTCGGCGTGGGCGCGGTGGCGCCGGCGCTGGCGGGGCTCGTCCAGAAAAAGCCGCCCTATTTCGCCTCGATCTCGCCGGGCAAGGCGCGGATGCGGACCGGCCCTGCGCGCACCTATCCGTCGAGCTGGTTGTACCAGCGCGCCGACCTGCCGGTGAAGGTGCTCGACGTCTACGATCATGGCGCGTGGTACAAGGTCGAGGATCCGGGCGGTACGCAGGGCTGGATGATGGGCACGCTGGTGAGCGAGAAACGCACCGCGGTGGTGATGGGAATGGTCGCCGAGCTGCGTGATTCGCCGCGCGACGGCGGGCGGATCCTGTGGCGTGCGGCACCGGGCGTCGTCGGGCGGCTGAGCCGATGTTCGCGCGGCTGGTGCCATTTCGACGTGCGCGGGCGCGGCGGCTTCGTCGAGGCGAACCATCTGTGGGGCGTCGAGCCAACCGAAGAGTTGCCGTGAGCGAGTGGCGGATCGTCCGCGACGATCTGTCGCATCCCGCGGTCGTCGCGCTGCTCGACCTGCATTTGCGCAGCGCGCACGAGAATTCGCCGCCGGGCAGCGTCTTTGCGCTCGACCTCAGCGGTTTGCGCGATCCGGCGGTGACGCTTTGGACTTTGTGGGAAGGCGCGACCGTGCTCGGGATGGGAGCGCTCAAGCAGCTCGATGCGACGCATGGCGAGATCAAGTCGATGCGCACTGCGCCCGGGCAACTCCGGCGCGGCGTGGCGGGCGCGATGCTGGCCTATCTCATCGCCGAGGCGCGCGATCGCGCGTACCGGCGCCTGAGCCTCGAGACGGGATCGAACGCGCCATTCGCGGCGGCGCACGCGCTGTACGAGCGCGCAGGGTTCGTCGAATGCGACCAGTTCGCAGACTATAGCGACCGTACGTTCAGTCGGTACTACACGCTGGCGCTCGCCTGACACCCTTCCCCGGGCTTCGGGGAAGGGTTGCAACGGTCTGCGCGGTTTAGTGCATCAGTTCGATGGCGACTGCAGTCGCTTCGCCCCCGCCGATGCACAGCGAGGCGAGGCCACGCTTCTGCCCGCTGGTCTGCAGCGCCGACAGCAACGTTGCGAGGATCCGCGCGCCGCTCGCGCCGATCGGATGGCCGAGCGCGCACGCGCCGCCATGGACGTTGAGCCGGTCATGCGGGATGCCGAGATCGCGCATCGCGATCATCGCGACGACGGCGAAGGCTTCGTTGACCTCGAACAGGTCGACATCGCCGACCGACCAGCCCGCCTTGGCGAGCGCCTTGCGCATCGCGAACACCGGCGCGGTGGTGAACAGTTCGGGGGCATGCGCGTGCGCTGCCTGTGCGACGATCCGCGCGATCGGGGTGAGACCGAGCTTCTCGGCGACCGAGGCACGCGTCATCACCAGCGCCGCGGCGCCATCCGAGATCGACGAGGCGTTCGCCGCGGTGATCGTGCCGTCCTTCGAGAAGGCGGGCTTGAGCGTGGGGATCTTGGCGACGTCGCCCTTGGCGGGCTGCTCGTCGAGGCTGACGGTGGTCGGGCCCTTGCGACCGCTCACCTCGACCGCGACGATTTCGCGGTCGAACGCGCCCGATTGCTGCGCGCGCTGCGCGCGGTGGAGCGATTCGATCGCGTAATCGTCCATCTGCTGGCGCGTGAACTGATAGACCGCCGCGGTATCCTCGGCGAAATTGCCCATCAATTTGCCGGGCTGATACGCATCCTCGAGCCCGTCGAGATACATGTGATCCTTGAGCACGTCGTGCCCGATCCGCGCACCGCTGCGGTGGCGCAGCGAGAGATACGGCGCATTGGTCATGCTCTCCATCCCGCCCGCGACGATCAGGTCGGCCGATCCGGCGGCGAGCGCATCGGCGGCGAGCATCGTCGCCATCATGCCCGAGCCGCACATCTTGTTGACCGTGGTCGCCTCGATATGATCGGGTAGACCGGCTTTGAGCGCGGCCTGACGGGCAGGGGCCTGGCCGAGTCCAGCGGGGAGCACGCAGCCCATATAGATCCGCTCGATCGCCTCGCCCGAAACGCCCGCGCGCTCGACCGCGCCACCGACCGCGGCGGCGCCGAGTTCGGTCGCGGTGGCGCCGGTCAGCGCGCCCTGGAACGAGCCCATCGGCGTGCGGGCATAGGAAACGATGACGACGGGATCAGCGGACACGGGCGCACTTTCGCATAGCAAACGGATGCGTGCGATCTAGGACGGAGTCGGCCGATTTACAAACCGGTGGCGGTTCCGGGTCTTCTCGCTGCTGCGCGAATGGCGGTAAGGGGGCGCATGGTAGAGTTGCTCCTTTGGCCGAGCCTGCTCGGCTTGCTCGGCGCGGTGATCGGGAGTTTTCTCGCGACGCTGGTGATCCGCTGGCCCGAGGGGCGATCGGTGATGCGCGGGCGCTCGCACTGCGACGGCTGCGACGTTGCGCTCGGCGCGCGCGATCTGGTGCCATTGTTGAGCGCCGCACTGGCGCGCGGGCACTGCCGGGCCTGCGGAGTTGCGATCGACGGGCGGCATTGGCAGATCGAGCTTGGGTGCATCGTGATCGGCGTGCTGGCGGGGTGGGCGGTGCCGGGGCCGGTCGGACTGGCGGGCGCCGTGTTCGGCTGGCTGCTGCTGGCCCTCGCCGCGCTCGACATCGCCGAATTCTGGTTGCCCGATGCGCTGACCGCGACGCTGGCCGGGGCGGGGGTGGTCACGGGAGTGCTCGGCGTCGCGCCGTCGATTGGCGATCGGATAATTGGCGGCGTCGGCGGCTTTGCTGTGCTGTGGGCGATCGGTGCGGCGTACAAACGGCTTCGGCATCGCGAGGGGCTGGGCGGGGGCGATCCGAAGCTGCTCGGCGCGATCGGGCTGTGGCTCGGCTGGCGGTTGCTGCCGGCGGTGGTCTTCCTTGCCGCGCTGACCGGGCTGGCGATCGTCCTGGCCGGGCTGTTGCGCGGGCGGGGTGCGGGGCTGGGGGATCGCATGCCGTTCGGGGCGCTGCTCGCGATCGCAGCTTACCCGGCCTGGCTGTTCCTGCTAGGCTCGCTGCCATGAAAGCGCTCCTCTTGTTCGCGCCCGTGCTGCTCGCCGCTGCCCCGCAGGCGACGCCGGTCGCGCCCGCGCCGCCGCTGGTTTCGGTCGATGGCCTGCCGATCGGTGCGATCCCCAAGCAGCAGCTGCCGGCACATGGGTGCGCCGCCTATCTCTGGACCGCCAGCGGGACGCGCGCGCTGATCGCGATGGCGGGGGCCGATCCGGCACGGTTGCGCGTGTCGCTCCAGGGCAAGATCACCGATCTCGACCGCACCGCGCAGGTCGGCGCGAGCGGCTTCGGTTTTCCCGAAAAGGCCGAATATCGCAGCGGCAGCCTCGTCGCCAAACTGACGATGAAGGTCGAGACGCGCGAGTCGATCAGCGCGGGCGCGGTCGTGCCCGAGGGCTTGCTCGAGATCGACCAGGCAGGGCAGGATTCGGTGATAGTGCCGGTGGCGGGGCTGATCGGCTGCGTTTGAGGGGATTGCGATGACGATGCACGACGTGTTGAACCGCCAGCGCGCTGCCTTCATGGCCGAGCTTCCCGTCAGCCTTGCGGTTCGCAAGGATCGCCTTAATCGTGCCGCGGCGATGATCGCCGACAATGCCGACGCCTTTTGCGACGCGCTGAGCGAGGATTTCGGGCATCGCAGCCGCGAGCAGTCGATGCTGACCGACATCGCATCGTCGATCGCGCCGATCCGCCACGCGCTCAAATCGGTCGAGCGCTGGATGCGCCGCGACACGCGGCCGGTGCAATTTCCGCTCGGGCTGTTGGGCGCGCGCGCCTGGGTCGAATATCAGCCCAAGGGCGTGGTCGGCGTGATCGCGCCGTGGAATTTTCCGGTCAATCTGGTGATGGGGCCGATCGCCGGGATATTCGCCGCGGGCAACCGCGCGATGGTCAAGACGAGCGAATTCACCCCGCGCACGGCGGCGCTGTTCGAAGCTGTCTGCGGCACCTATTTCGCGCCGGACGAGCTCGCTTTCTTCAGTGGCGGGGCAGAGGTCGGCAAGGCGTTTTCCGAACTGCCCTTCGACCATCTGATCTTCACCGGCGCGACCGGGATCGGGCGCCACATCCTGCACGCCGCCGCCGACAATCTGACGCCGGTCACGCTCGAACTCGGCGGCAAGTCGCCGGTGATCGTCGGCAAGGATGCCGACATCGCCAAGGCGACCGAGCGCGTGGCGATCGGCAAGATGCTCAACGCCGGGCAGATCTGCCTCGCGCCCGATTACATGCTCGTGCCCGAGGCGCAGGAGCAGGCGGTCGTCGATGGTCTCAAGGCGGCGGTGTCGGCAATGTATCCGACATTGCTCGCCAATCCCGATTACACCGCGATCATCAACGACCGGCATCACCAGCGCCTGCAGGACTGGGTCGCCGATGCGCGTGCCAAGGGCGCGACGGTCGAAACGGTCAATCCGGCGGGTGAGGATTTCGCGGGCTCGAACAGCCGCAAGATGCCGCTCCACATCGTCCGGAACGCGACCGACGACATGATCGTGATGCAGGAGGAACTGTTCGGGCCGATCCTCCCGGTGCGCCGCTATAGCGGGATCGACACGGCGATCGCCGAGGTCAATCGCCGCGACCGGCCGCTCGGTCTCTACTATTTCGGGCCCGATGCGGACGAACGGCGGCGCGTGCTCGACCGGACGATCTCGGGCGGCGTGACGCTAGACGACGTGGTGTTTCACGTCTCGATGGAGGAATTGCCCTTCGGCGGGATCGGACCTTCGGGAATGGGGTCGTATCACGGGAGCGACGGCTTCAAGACCTTCAGCCACGCCAAGGCTGTATTCAAACAGGCCAAGCTCGACGTCGCGAAGCTCGCAGGGCTCAAGCCGCCTTATGGCAAGGCGACGTGGACGAGCATCAAGCGGCAGATGAAATAGGCGGGGAGAAGCTTCCCCCTCTAACCGTCACCCCGGGCTCGTCCCGGGGTCCACCGGGCCGCAAGCACTGCGGCAGTAGCGTGTGCGTGACGGTGGACCCCGGAACAGGTCCGGGGTGACGAAAAGGTTGTACCGTCAGATCTTGCCCTGATCGGCCGCATCAATCCGATAGTGGATCGGCTTGAAGCTCCCGCCATTGCTCGCCGGCGCCGAGCAGGCGGTGAGGCCGATCACCAGGTCCATCGCCGCGCGGAAGACGATATGGTCGCCCGCCTGGCTGATCGGCGGGAGTACCGACAGCTTGCCGGTCGCGGCATCGACGGGCACATTCATGAAACAGTTGAACGCCACCGGGATCCGGTCTGGCGTCACGCCATAGGGTTCGAGCGCCGCCGCCAGATTGCCGAAGCAGCCGCGATGCGGCGGCAGGTCGGGATAGAAATGGTGGAAGGTGTCGTACGAACACGGCGTCAGCAGGAAGTCGTGCCGCCCAACGGTGTCGGCGACGATCTCGAGCATCGGGTGCGATCGGTTCGAATAAAGCTGGTGCCCGGTCGTCAGGAAGATCGTCTCGGCATAATCGAGCGTCCGGCCCGACGAGATGACCTCGTCGATATCCTCGGCATTGAATGCGAGCAGATCGGCGACCTGGCGGCCGCGCGGGTCGATCACGGTGAGGGTCTCGCCCCGCGCCAGGCGGAACGCGGTGCCGCTGCGCTCGGGGATCTCGATCGTATCGCTCACTCGGGCGTACCAGCGTAATTGAACGGGCACTTCCACTCGGCGCCAACGACGCGCCCACTATACTGGCGCGCCTCGCTCATTTCGCCGTGGCGCGCGAGCATCGGGTTGCGGCTGCCTGCGAGCGCCTCGTCGCGTACCAGAATCTTCTCGCGCATCCCCTCATAGCGGCCCTGATCGCGCAGCGTGGTGAATTGGTCGTGCAGGTTGAACACCATCGTCGGCTGCGCGAAGCGTCGCGCGGGGCGGCTGGCATTGGGATGCAGGCCGACGATGAAGAATGCCTCGCCGCCGAAGCTCAGCGAGAAATGCGGGCTCTCCGGATCGGCGCTGACGCCCTTGTCATAACCCTGGCCGCGCCACACGTCCTTGTCCGAGATCGATTGCGCGCGCTGCCACAGCGCCGTTTCGAACGCGTCCTCGCTCAGCCCGTCGGGGCCGTCGAAGATCACCGCGAAGCTGCGGAACAGCCCCGGATCGGCGCGATAGTCGGCGGCAAAATGCATCAGCCCGTCATGAATGCGCAGATCGTCCCATGCGCTGTCGATCCTGTCGCAGGCGAGCACCGACAGCGTCCCCTTGGCGAGCGCCGCCTTGGCGCCGACGCACGGAAAGTCTGCCGCCGCGACATGCGCGTCGAGCAGGGCCTGGAAATCGCCTTGCGCGCGGTGGCGCCAAGGGAAGAGCGGGGTCGCGGGCATGGGCATGTCCGACAAGACGGTTCCATCGGCCGAAGGTTCCAAGATTCCTCGCTGATCCTAATCAAGCATTTAGCGAAGCTGTGCCTTGGGAAAACCGCTCCATGCCTGATCATAGTCGGCGTCCAACGCGCTCGTTTCCAAAGCGAAATCCGTCGGGGTGAAGACCCAGCGGCTCTCGATCATGAACGCCATCGTGCCGTCGAGCTTGTGCGGTTTGAGGTCCGCCGCGCTCGCGCCCTGCCAGCTCGCCACGTCGGGGCCGTGCCCGCTCATCTGGTTGTGCAGCGACAAGGCGCCGGGCACGAAACCGTCCGCCTTGGCGTCGTAGGCGCCGTAGAGCAGGCCCATACATTCGCTCATCGTGTTGCGGTGGAACCAGGGCGGGCGGAAAGTGTCTTCGGCGACCAGCCAGCGCGGCGGGAAGATCACGAAATCGACATTGGCCGTGCCGGGCACGTCGCTTGGGCTCGTCAGCACGGTGAAGATCGACGGGTCGGGATGATCGAAGCTGATGCTGCCGATCGTGTTGAAGCGTTTCAGATCGTATTTCCACGGCGCGTAATTGCCGTGCCACGCGACGACGTCGAGCGGCGAACGGCCGAGCTCGGTGGTCCACAGGCTGCCGAGGAATTTCTGGACCAGCTCATACTCGCCCTCGACATCCTCGAACCAGGCGACGGGCGTCTCGAAGTCGCGCGGGTTGGCGAGGCCGTTGGCGCCGATCGGGCCGAGATCGGGAAGGCGGAAGGGCTGGCCGTGATTCTCCGCGACATAGCCTCGTGCGGTGCCGTCGGGCAGGGTTACGCGAAAGCGGACGCCGCGCGGGATCAGCGCGACTTCGCCGGGCTTGACGTCGATCCGGCCGAACTCGGTGAGCAGCGTGAGCGCGCCCTGCTCTGGAAGGATCAGCAGTTCGCCATCGGCGGAGGCGAAGGCGCGGTTTTCCATGTCCTTGGTGGCGCGGTAGATATGCATCGCGACGCCGGTCTGCGTCTTGGGGCCGTCGCCCGCGACGACCATCGTCGTCAGGCTGTCGAGCCAGTCAGCCTCGGCGAGCGTGTCGAGCGGCTTCCAGCGCAAACGGTTGGGCGCGAGCGGCGCGGTGGCGACACCGGGCGCGAAGAGGGGGGCGCCCTCATATGGGGTGAAGGCGGGGTGCGCGGCGGACGGGCGCAGGCGGTAGAGCCACGAGCGCTTGTTCTCGTGCCGGGGTGCGGTGAAGGCGGTGCCGCTGAGTTGCTCGGCGTAGAGGCCGAACGCCAGGCGCTGCGGTGAATTGCGGCCGATCGGGAGCGCGCCGGGGACGGCTTCGCTGGCGAAATGGTTGCCGAAGCCGGTCATGTAAGGGACGTCGCTCATCTCGCTCTCCAGCCCCTCCCCTTCGGGGGAGGGGTAAGGGGTGGGGGGAGCCTCGCAGAGACTTGAGTCCATTACAGCCCCACCCCAACCCCTCCCCTGAAGGGGAGGGGCTTTGTTGCCTTACGCCTCGACCGCGCCCGGCACCACGCCGCGGCGGATCTGGTCGAGCTCGATGCTCTCGAACAGCGCCTTGAAATTGCCCTCGCCGAAGCCGTCATTGCCCTTGCGCTGGATGATCTCGAAGAAGATCGGCCCGACCATATTCTCGGTGAAGATCTGCAGCAGCAGCCCGCCGCCGGTCTCGGGTGCGCCGTCGATCAGGATGTCGCGCTTGCGCATTTCCTCGACGTCGTGGTCGTGGCCGGGCAGGCGCTTGTCGATCAGGTCGAAATAGGTCTGCGGCGTCGTCTGGAAGCGCACGCCGTTCGCCCGCAGCGTGTCGACCGTCTTGAAGATGTCGTCGGTCGCGAGCGCGAGATGCTGGATGCCTTCGCCCTTATAGTCCTTGATGAACTCCTCGATCTGCGAATGCTCGTCCTGGCTTTCGTTGAGCGGGATGCGGATCTTGTCGTCGGGCGCAGTCATCGCCTTCGAGAAGAGACCCGTCGCCTGACCCTCGATGTCGAAATAGCGGATCTGGCGGAAGTTGAAGATCCGCTCGTAATAATCCGCCCAATAGCTCATCCGCCCGCGCTGCAGATTGTGCGTGAGGTGATCGAGCGTGTGGAGGCCGACGCTGTGGTCGTCGACGCCCGCGCCTTCGACCGGCGTAAAGTCGGTCTCATAAATCCGCGACTTCTCGTCGACCAGATACAGGTTCGCGCCGCCGATGCCCTCGATCGCGGGAAGGTCGAGCTCGTCCGGGCCGACTGCGCCCTTCACCGCGACCGCACCGCGCTCGACCGCCATTTTCAGTGCGCCTTCGCCATCGGCGACGCGGAACGCCATCGCATTGGCCGATGGGCCGTGTGTGTCGCGGAAGCCGGCGACCTGGCCGGCGTCGTCCATGTTGAGCAGGAAGTTGATGTCGCCCTGCGCATAGCGGCGGACGTTCTTCGACTTGTGGTTGCCGACGTGCGTGAAGCCCATCTTGACGAACAGGTCGGCCATCGCCTCGGGGTTGGGCGAAGTGAATTCGACGAATTCGAAGCCGTTCAGGCCCATCGGGTTTGCAGGCTTGGTGTCTGGCGCGGTCATCGGTCGGCTCCAACTGGTTTCAGATGAAACGATATAGCGGGCTTGCGCACCGCGGTCCATCCCGTATCGATTGTCCATGGCAACGCTCAAACTCGACGACTTCCTGCCCTATCGCCTGTCGATCGCGTCGAACCGTGTCTCGGCCGCGATCGCCAGCGCCTATCAGGCGCTGTTCGGGCTCAAGATTTCGGAGTGGCGGCTTGTCGCGGTGATCGCCGAAGGGCCGGGGATGACGCAGCAGGCGCTGGGCCTCGCGACGCGCATGGACAAGGTCACCGTCAGCCGCGCGGCCGCCGCCTTGGTCGAGCGCGGGCTGGTTGCGCGCCAGCCCAATCCGGGCGATCAGCGCTCGCACATGCTCGCGCTGACCACGACCGGACGGGCGCTGTACGACGATGTCGCGCCCAAGGCGCTCGAACTAGAAGCGCGCGTTTTCGGGGGGTTTTCGCCAAAGGAGATCGCGACCTTCCGCGCGATGCTTGACCGGATCGAGGCATCTGCCGCACCGTTCGACCCGGAGCAGGGTTGATAGCAGGGCCTTCCCTGGCCTAAGCGGACTCGGCCCTCCCCAGGCGAACCGTGTTTTTCCAGGAGGACCTTCATGCCCGACATGCTCGACCGCGCCGGCCTTTCGGTGGCGGCACCGCTCGCCGCCTTTGTCGAGGAACGCGTCCTGCCCGGGCTCGACATCGAAGCTGGCGCGTGGTGGTCGGGGGTTGCCGCGATCTATGCGCGCTTCGCGCCGCAAAATGCCGCGCTGCTGCAGGTGCGCGACGATCTCCAGGCCAAGATCGATGCACGCTATCAGGCGGGCGGGGCGGTCGACGAGGCGTATCTGCGCGAGATCGGCTATCTCGTGCCCGAGCCTGCGTCCTTCACGATCACCACGGAGAACGTCGATCCCGAGGTCGCGACGATGGCCGGGCCGCAGCTCGTCGTGCCGATCCTCAACGCGCGCTTCCTGCTCAATGCCGCCAATGCGCGTTGGGGGAGCCTCTACGACGCCTATTACGGCACCGACGCGCTGCCGGGGATGGCGGTGCCGGGCGGCTATGATCCCGTCCGCGGGCGCCAAGTCGTCGTCGCCGCGAAGGCGTTCCTCGACCAGGCGGTGCCGCTTGCCGACCGCCCCTGGGCTGAGCTTGCCGACAAGGAGCCGGTGCTGCGCGATCCCGCGCAACTCGTCGGCCGCAAGGGCGAGTCGTGGCTTTTCGTCCATAACGGCCTGCACATCGAAGTTGTGGTGAACCGCGACCACCCGATCGGACGCGACGATCCGTCGGGCATCGCCGACGTCATCCTCGAATCGGCGCTGACGACGATCTGCGACCTCGAGGATTCGATCGCCGCGGTCGATGCCGAGGACAAGGTCGCGGCCTATGCCAATTGGCTCGGGCTGATGACCGGCACGCTCGAGGAATCGTTCGACAAGGGTGGCAAGACGATCACGCGCCGGCTCAATGCCGATCGCGTCTATGACAATGGCCTGACGCTCCCGGGCCGCAGCCTGTTGTTCGTCCGCAATGTCGGGCATCTGATGACGACGCCCGCGCTGCGCCTTTCCGATGGCAGCGATGCGCCGGAGGGCATCCTCGACGCGATCCTGACCAGCACGATCGCGCTGTACGATTTGCGCAAGCTCGGCGCGTTCCAGAACAGCCGCACGGGCTCGGTCTATATCGTCAAGCCGAAGATGCACGGGCCGGCCGAATGCGCGTTCACCAACGCTTTGTTCGACGCTGTCGAGGATCTGCTCGGGCTCGATCGCCATACGATCAAGGTCGGCGTGATGGACGAGGAGCGCCGCACCTCGGCCAACCTCGCCGCTTGCATCGGGGCAGTGAAGGACCGCATCGTCTTCATCAACACCGGCTTCCTCGATCGCACCGGCGACGAGATGCACACCGCGATGCGCGCCGGGCCGATGATCCCCAAGGGCGAGATGAAGACCAGCGCCTGGATCAAGGCGTATGAGGACCGCAACGTCCGCATCGGGCTTGCCGCCGGCCTGTCGGGCAAGGCGCAGATCGGTAAGGGGATGTGGGCCGCGCCCGACCGGATGGGCGATATGATGACGCAGAAGATCGCGCATCCGCAGGCGGGTGCCAACACCGCCTGGGTTCCCTCGCCAACCGCGGCGACGCTGCACGCGATGCACTATCACCAGGTCGACGTCTTTGCGCGCCAGGGGGAGATCGCAAGGGAAGCGATCCCGTCGCTCGACGCTTTGCTGACGGTGCCGGTCGCGCCGGGGCGCAACTGGAAGCCCGATGAAATCCGCGCCGAGCTCGACAACAATGCGCAAGGCATTCTCGGCTATGTCGTGCGCTGGATCGATCAGGGGGTCGGCTGTTCGAAGGTGCCCGACATCCACGATATCGGGCTGATGGAGGATCGCGCGACGCTGCGCATTTCCTCGCAGCACATCGCCAACTGGCTGCTCCACGGCGTGACCACGCCCGACGAAGTCGATGCTGCGTTCGACCGGATGGCGGCCAAGGTCGATGTGCAGAATGCCGGCGACCCGCTGTATCGGCCGATGCACGGGCACCCCGAAAGCCTCGCGCTGCAGGCGGCGCGCGCGCTGGTTTTCGATGGCGGCGCGCAGCCCAACGGCTATACCGAACCCCTGCTGCACACCTATCGTTTGATGCTCAAACAAAACTAGGGAAACCAATGCAGTCTCGTGCGTTGGTGGGGCAAGTCGGGGCCGTTCGCGCGAGATTCCCGCGAAAATGCGGGGAATTTGGTCGTTGAGCGTATCGGGGTTTTCGAGTGGGATATTGGCTGTCGCCGCCGCAGGAATGCAGCAGGCGCAGCCCCCGATTGCACCCGTTGCGGCGCCGGTTTCGGCGCAACAGGCGGCCGAGCCACAGATCGTTCCCGACCCCGAGTTCGACAAGGCGCTCCCGGCTTTGTCGAACGATATCAACGCCCCCCTCGAGCCGATGCTCCCCGCCGCACAAGCGCCGGCGGAAACCGCTCCGGCCGAACTGACGCAGCCTCTGCCGGCGCTGCAAGGGTTCGATTCGACTCCGCTGGTCGATGCGACCTTCAAGGACACCAAGTCGCCGGAAATTCGCTACGATACCGAAGTGCGCGGGCTCGATGCGCTCAAGGTGAAGGGCCAGTTCAACGGACTGTCGGCGCTTCGCGGCGGCAAGGGGAAGGCTGCCAACGCGACGGTCGTGGCGGCGCGTGGGCGCGAGGATGAAGCACTGGCGATCCGGCTGATGAAGTCGCTCGGCTATTATGATGGCACCGCCGTCTCGACGATCGAGCCGATCCCGGGTGATACGACCAAGCTGCGCGCGATCGTCTCGGCGACGCCGGGCAAGCAGTACAAGCTAGGCACGATCACCGTGAAGGCCGAGCCGACCACCCCGCCGGGCCTAGTCGAGAGCCAGCTTCCGCTCAAGGTCGGCGACGCGATCGAGGCTGACCGCGTGCAGGGTGCCGAAGCGAACGTCGCGCTGATCCTGCCGCAGCGCGGCTATCCCTTCACCAAGGTCGGCCAGCGCGATATCCTGCTCGATGACGTGACGGGGCTGGGGGATTATACCCTGCCGGTCGATACCGGGCCGCGCTCGTCGTTCGGCACCTTCACCACCGAGGGGCGGCTCGCCTTCGGCGCCGAACATGTCAGCGTGCTGACGCGCTTCAAGCCGGGGCAACTCTACGACAACCGCCTGACCGACGATCTTCGTGCCGCGCTTGTGGCGACCGGTCTGTTCTCGACCGTCTCGGTCGAGCCCGTCCGAACCGGCAATATCAACCCCGACGGCACCGAGCAGGTCAACCTGCTGGTCAAGCAGGAGCGCGGCAAGCAGCGGTCGCTTGCCGTCAGCGGCGGCTACAGCACGGGGCAGGGCGTCCGGCTCGAAGGCTCGTTCACCAACCGCAACCTGTTCCAGCCCGAGGGTGCGTTGATCGTCACCGCGGTCGGGGGCACGCAGGAGCAGGGGGCGAGCGCGACCTTCCGTCGCTCGAATGCCGGCAAGCGCGACCGGACTGTGACGCTCACCGCGTCGGCCGATCGCACCAGCTATGACGCGTACAACGCTTTGACAGCGACGCTGTCGGGCAAGGTCTCGTACGATTCGACGCCGCTGTGGCAGAAGAAATTCAGCTACGCCTATGGCTTCGAATTGGTAGGCACCAACGAGAGCGTCTATGATTTCGGCTTGGGCGACCGCAAGCGCGGCACCTATTTCATCGTCGCGCTCCCCGGGCAGGTGCTGTTCGACCGCTCCGACAGCCTGCTCAACCCGACCAAGGGCTATCGCCTCAAGCTGAGCGTCAGCCCGGAGACGTCGGTGCGTGGCGCGGTGCAGCCCTATGTCCGCACGCTGATCGAGGCGAGCGGCTATTATCCGATCGGGAGCAGCATCGTGCTCGCGGGGCGCGTGCGCGCAGGCTCGATCGACGGCACCAGCCGCGACGATCTCGCGCCGTCGCGGCGCTATTATGGCGGTGGCGGCGGATCGGTGCGCGGTTACGGCTATCAGCGGCTGGGGCCGCTCGATCCGCAGGGCAATCCGGTCGGCGGGCGCTCGCTCAACGAATTCGCGCTCGAGGCGCGCTATCGCTTCGGCAATTACGGCATCGTGCCGTTCTTCGACGGCGGCAACGCCTATGAAGGCCCGATCCCCAAGGGCACCGACCTGCGCTATGGCGCGGGCATCGGTGGGCGCTTCTACACCAATTTCGGGCCGCTGCGCGTCGACGTCGCCACCCCGCTCAACCCGCGTAAGGGCGACGGCAAGGTCGCGCTCTACATTTCGATCGGACAAGCCTTTTGATGGCCGAGGAAGAGGTCGTCGTCGTGCGTCGTCCGTTGTGGCAGCGTATTCTCAAATGGGTGGCGATCACGCTGGTCGGGCTGATCGTGCTCGTCGGGCTGGTCGTGCTGGGGCTCAACACCGCGCCCGGGCGGCGGGTGATCGCCAACTATCTCGGCGAGTACAAGACCGCCTCGGGGCTCAACATCAAGGTCGGGCGGATCGATGGATCGATCTACGGCGCGATGGTGCTGACCGACGTGCGGGTCAGCGACCCCAAGGGCGTGTTCCTGTCGTCGCCGCGGATCGCGGTCGACTGGCGGCCGTTCGACTATCTGCATAACCATATCGATGTGCGCTCGGCGCAGGCCGCGCTGATCACGATGACGCGTTCGCCCGCCTTCACGCCGACGCCGACCGATCCCAATGCGCCGATCCTGCCCGATCTCGATGTCGACATCGGTAAGCTGACGATCGATCGCTTCATCATCGGCAAGGCCGTTTCGGGCCAGCCGCACATCATCCGCATCGACGGCGCGACGCACATCGCCGATAAGCGCGCGCAGGTGACTGCCGATGTCGCCGCGCTGACCGGCCCCGGCATCGCTGGCGGCGACCGGATGACGGTCAAGCTCGACGCGGTGCCCGATCAGGACAAACTCGATCTCGACGCACGCGTGACGGCGCCGGCGAACGGCGTCGTCGCGGGGATGAGCGGGCTCAAAGCACCGCTCGAGTTCACCGTCGCCGGCAAGGGCGGCTGGAAGGCCTGGGTCGGCAAGGCAACGGGGACGCTCGGCGGAGCCTCGCTCGCCGATCTTTCGCTCGAGGCGCATAGCGGCACCTTCAAGGTCCGCGGCACGACCAATCCGGGACTCTATCCCGGCGGCGCGCCGAAGGACAAGGCGACGCCGGTCAACCCGATCGCGCGGTTGGCCGCGCCGGCGCTGCAGGTCGCGGTCGATGCGACGCTCGATCAGCGCAAGGTCAATCTGACGACGACCTTGCGGTCGGACGCGCTCGCGCTCGACGCCAAGGGCCTGATCGATCTCGCGCAGAGCAGCTTCGGGCAGTTCGCGGTCGACGCAAAGCTGCTGACCCCCGGCGCGATCGCGCCTAACCTCAACGGGCGCGATGTCGCCGCGCGTGTCGTGCTCGACGGCAAGTTTGCGACGCCCACGGTCAATTACGTCATCACGGCCGGCGTGCTCGGCTTTGGCGAGACACGCGTCGAGAAGCTCTATGCGTCGGGCCTGGCTCGTGTGAATGCCGATCATATCGTCGTGCCAGTCTCGGCGCGCGCCGCCCGCGTCACCGGGTTGAACGCGGCCGCTGGTGGTCTGCTCGACAACGTCGCGATCAATGGCGATTTCGCGATTGCCAACGGCAAATTGCTGTCGGACAATCTCAAGATCCGGTCGCGCAAGATCGATGCGACCGCGGTTGTCGTCGCCGATCTCGCGACCGGTCTGTATCGCGGTGCGCTCAACGGGCGCGTCAACGATTACAAGGTCGATGGCTTCGGCATCGTTTCGCTGCGCACCGACGCCAAGCTGGTGACGGTCGCGAGCGGTGGCTTCGGCATCACCGCGCATGTCGCCGCCAAGACGTCGCAGATCTTCAACGAGGGCGCGCGCACTTTCCTCGGCGGCAACGCCGCGGTCACCGCCGATGTCGGCTATGATCCCAACGGCATCATCACCTTCCGCAACCTGCGGCTCGCAGCACCGCAGTTCCGCGTGACGCGCGGGCAGGGGCGTTACGATCCCAAGGGGCCGCTGCTGGTCGATGCCGACGCCTATTCGAACCAATACGGCCCGCTGACCGCGCGCGTGACGGGGACCGCGACCAAGCCCGTCGTCCTGCTCCGCGCCGCGCGGCCGGGCGTCGGCATCGGTCTGGTCAATCTCGAGGCGCAGGTGCGCGGTAACGGCACGTCCTATGCGGTGCTCGCCAAGGGCGGGACCAATTACGGGCCGTTCACCGCCGATGTGCTGGTGACGCCGTCGCCGCGCCTGACCGCCGATATCCATAACGCGCGCTTTGCCGGCGTCGATTTCAAGGGGCGGGTCGAGCAGCTTGCCGCCGGGCCGTTCGGCGGGCGGATCACCTTTGCCGGGTCGGGCATCAGCGGCGCCGCGCTGCTCGCCGCGCAAGGCAAGGTCCAGCGCGTCGATGTCGCCGCACGTGCGAGCAACGCCAAGATTCCCGGCGCCACCGACTTCACGATCGGGCGCGCGATCATCAATGCACAGGCCGTGCTCTATCCGAATGCGCCGCAAATCGTCGCCGACGCGCAGGTCGCGGATTTGCGCTATGGCGCCGCCGTGCTGTCGGCAGCACGCGGCAAGGTCAATTACGTCAACGGCAGCGGCACCGCGCAGCTGCTTGCGACGGGGTCGAACGGCGTACCTTTCCGTGTCGCCGCCAATGCGCGGCTCAGCCCCAAAATGTGGCTCGTCGCGACGCAGGGGCAGGCCAATGGCATCGCCTTCAAGACCGGCAATCCCGCACGGATCGACATCGGCAGCGGCGTGTATCGCCTGCAGCCGACGCGGATCGATTTCGGCGCGGGCGCGAACAGCGCGGGCGGCAGTGCGCGGATCGCGGGCGAATACGGCAAGGGGCTATCGGCGAAGCTGCGGCTCGACTCGCTCGACGTGTCGGTGGCCAATGCGATCGTTCCCGATCTGGGCCTCGGCGGTACCGCGACGGGTTCGCTGGATTACACCCAGCCGCAAGGTGCCTCGGTTCCGCAGATCGCTGGCCAGTTCCGGATCAAGAACTTCACGCGATCGAGCCTGGCGAGCGTGTCGCAGCCGGTCGATGTGATCGCGCAGGTCGGGCTGACCAATGCGGGCGGCGACGCGCGTGCGTTGATCCAGCGCGGCGGCACGACCGTCGGTCGGCTGGTAGCAACCTTGCAGCCGCTGGGCGGCGGCGACAGCTGGACGCAGCGCTTGTTCGCCGCGCCCTTGTCGGGCGGGATCCGGTATAACGGTCCGTCGAGCGTGCTGTTCTCGCTCGCTGGTTTGGCCAAGCAGCAATTGTCGGGGCCGATCGCGGTCGCCGCCGATTTCAGCGGGCGCGTCGACGCGCCGCAACTGACCGGCCTGGTCCGTGCAGATGCGCTGACCTACGACAATGAAACCTACGGCACGCGGCTGACCCAGATGAAGATCGCCGGGCGCTTCACCAACGATCGCTTCGACCTGACGCAATTGTCGGCGCGGGCGGGCGAGGGAACCGTGCAGGCGCAGGGTTCGGTCGGCTTCTCGGCGGCGGCGGGGTTCCCGATCGACGTCAAGGCGACGCTCAACAATGCGCGGCTCGCCAGCAGCGACGCGCTCGGCGCGACCGCGACGGGCACCGTGTCGGTCAGCAACAGGAAGGCCAAGGGCGGCCTGATCACCGGCGACATCCGCATCCCGAATGCACGCTACGAGATCATTCGTCAGGGCCAGGCCGAAGTCGCCGAACTGACCGGCGTCCGCCGGAAGAGCGATTTGGTGAAGGCCGCCACGCAACCCACCGCCGAGGCTCCCGTGGGTCTGTTCAAGCTCGACATCCGCGTGCGCGCCGAGAACCAGTTGTTCGTGTCGGGCATGGGGCTCGAGTCCGAGTGGGAGGCCGACATGCGTGTCGCCGGAACCTCGGCCGCGCCACAGATCCTTGGGCGGTTGCAGATCGTTCGCGGGACCTACTCGTTCGCGGGCAAGCGCTTCGACGTGACCAAGGGTGACGTCCGCTTTGCCGGCGGTGCGCTGGTCGATCCCGAGATCAACATCAGCGCGACGACGACGACCAACGACATCACCGTCGTGATCGACATCACCGGCACCGGCCAGAAGCCGCAGATCGCGTTCAGTTCGACTCCGACGCTGCCGCAGGACGAAGTGCTCAGCCGACTGTTGTTCGGCAGCTCGGTGACGAATTTGTCGGCGATCCAGGCGATCCAGCTGGCGTCGGCGCTCAACTCGCTGCGCGGATCGGGCGGCGGGCTCAATCCGCTCGGCAAGCTGCGCAGCGTCGCCGGGATCGATCGGCTGCGGATCCTCGGGGCGGACTCCGCGACGGGGCAAAGCACCTCGCTTGCGGCCGGCAAATACATCACCAACAACATCTATGTCGAAGTGATCACCGATGCGCGCGGCTTCACCGCCACCCAGCTCGAAGTGTCGCTGACCAAGGCGCTGAGCGTGCTGTCGCAGGCCGGGTCGTTCGGCGGATCGAACCTGACGGTGCGCTACAAGCGGGACTTCTGAGGCGGCGCCCGCGCCGCCTCGCACTTCCGCTTTCGCTCTCTGCAAAAATCGAATATCCGGTATCCCGGAGAGTGACGATGCGCACAGAACATTTCGACGTGGTGGTGGTCGGGGCGGGGCTATCGGGAATCGGCGCGGGGTATCACCTGCAGACGCTGTGTCCCGACCGCAGCTACGTCATCCTCGAGGGTAGATCGACACTTGGCGGGACTTGGGACCTGTTCCGCTACCCCGGCATCCGCTCCGACTCGGACATGTACACGCTCGGCTATGCGTTCAAGCCGTGGACCGAAGCGAAGGCCATCGCCGATGGCCCCTCGATTTTACAGTATGTCGGCGACACCGCGCGCGACTATGGCATCGATCGACACATCCGCTTCGATCATCACGTCCAGACCGCGAGCTGGTCGACGTCGGACGCGCGGTGGACGGTGACCGCCAACGGACCCGATGGGCCGACCAGCCTGACCTGCAATTTCCTCTTCATGTGCAGCGGCTATTACAATTACGCACGCGGCCACACGCCCGAATGGGCCGGGACCGAACAGTTCGCCGGGCGTATCGTCCATCCGCAATTCTGGCCGAGCGACCTCGACTATAGCGGCAAGGAGGTCGTCGTGATCGGCAGCGGTGCGACCGCGGTGACGCTCGTCCCCGCGATGGCGCAGACCGCGTCGCACGTCACGATGCTGCAGCGTTCCCCGACCTATGTCGTGTCGCGCCCGGCCGAGGATGCGGCAGCGAACTGGCTGCGGCGCAAGCTCCCGGCGATGCTGGCCTATCGGCTCGTGCGCTGGCGCAACGTGCTGCTCGGCATGGCGTTCTTCAACCTGGCGCGCAAACGCCCCGCCAAGACCAAGCAGCGGCTGATCGACATGGTGCAGACCGAACTCGGGCCAGACTATGACGTGGCGACGCACTTCACCCCGCGATACAATCCGTGGGACCAGCGGCTGTGTCTCGTGCCCGACGCCGACCTGTTCGCCGCGTTGAAGCAGGGCCAGGCGTCGGTCGTCACCGATACGATCGCGCATTTCACGCGCGACGGTATCGTCCTCGCCTCGGGCGCAGAATTGCCGGCGGACGTGGTCGTCACTGCGACCGGCCTCGAACTGCAACTGCTCAGCGATGTCGCGTTCAGCGTCGACGGCACGCCGGTCGATCTGGCCGAGACGTACAATTACAAGGGCATGATGTATTCGGGCGTCCCCAACATGGCGTCGTCGTTCGGCTATACCAATGCATCCTGGACGCTGAAGGCCGACCTGACCTGCGGCTATGTCTGCCGTCTGCTCAACACCATGACCAAGCGTGGCGTGCGCCAGGCGACACCGACGCTCGCTGGAGACCGTCCGGAGGCGAAGCCGTTCCTCGATTTCACCTCGGGCTATGTCACGCGCGCGATGGAGAAGTTCCCGAAGCAGGGGGACAAATCCCCGTGGCGGCTCCATCAGAACTATGCGCGCGATCTGCTCACGCTGCGCTTCGGCTCGGTCGATGACGCGATGGTCTTCTCCAATCCATCGCCGGCCAAGCCTGGCGCGAAAATCGCCGCCTAGGCCCGGAACCGCATTCAATCGGTCGAGTTCTAATGTAACGAAAGTTTGCCGTTGCGCTGTTCGTTCGAACGAACTAACCGCGCGCTGTGCTGCAGCAAAAGCTCCTTGAAATCGCGATTGCGGAATTCGCCAGCAAGGGGCTGGAGGGTGCCAGTACGCGCAGCATCGCGGCCAAGGCGGGGACGGCGATGTCCTCGATCACCTATCATTTCGGCGGTAAGGAAGGGCTCTACCTCGCCGCCGCCGACTATATCGCCGCGCAGATCGGCAGCGATATGGCCCCCGACGGCCCGATCGATGGGGTCCCTGCGGGGACGACCCCCGAACAGGCGCGCGCCTTGCTGCATGACATGGTCCGGCGCTTCATCGACACGATGACGGGGCGGAAGAGCGCGATGTTTTCGCTGTTCATCATGCGCGAGCAGATGGAGCCGACCGAAGCCTTCGAGAGGATCTATGGCGGCCTGATGGGCGGGATGCTTTCCGTTCTGGTCGAACTGATCTGCGTCGCGACCGGACGGCGCGACGCCACCGCCGCGCAAGTCGCCGCGATCACGCTGATGGGGCAGGTGATCGTGCTGCGCGCCTCACGCGCGACGGTGCTCAAATTGCTGCAGCGCCCCGATATCGATCCCGAAGCGATCGCGCTGCTGGCGGCGCGCATCGCCGCCAATACCGACGCCATTCTCGACCAACTGATTGCCGAACGACAGGAGCTTCCATGAGCGAAGACCAGAGCAACGCCGCCAAGACAGACGACACCGAGGATCGCAAGCCCAAGGACGGGCAAGGTGACGCCGATGGCAAGCGCGATGGCGCGTCCAAGGACGGCGACGAGTCGAAGGGCGATGACGATTCGGACGACAAGCCCAAAAAGCCGTCGCTCTTCAGCAAGCCGCTGTTCTGGATCATCCTGATCGTCGTCGTCGCGGCGCTCGTGATCGGCGGGACGCTCTATTATCTCGACGCGCGGCAGTATGAGTCGACCGACGATGCGTTCGTCGATGCGCATATCGTGCGCATCTCGCCGAAGGTCGCCGGCACGCTCAAGGCGGTCGCCGATATCGACAACCGCCATGTCGAGGCGGGCCGCGTGCTCGCGGTGATCGAGCGATCGGGCCCCGAGGCGCAGGTTGCCGAGGCCGACGCCAATGTGAAGCAGGCGCAGGCGCAGTTCGAACAGGCCCGCGCGCAGGTCACCGCGGCGCAAGCGACACGCGATCAGGCCGCCGCCCAGGCGCGCGCGCCGCTCGCCACCGCGGCCAAGGCGCAGCAGGATCTTGCGCGCTATGTTGCGCTGGCGCGGATCGACCCGAACGCCGTCGCGGCGCAGCAACTCGATGCGGCACGCGCCACCGCGCGCTCGACCGCCGCCGACGCCGCCGCCGCGCGTCAGCAGATCGACAGCGCCGCTGCCAATATTACGGTCGCCCGGCGCCAGGTGACGGCCGCGCAGGCGGTGATCGAAGCGCGTCGCGCGACGGTTCGTCAGGCCAATGTCACGCTCGGCGACAATCGCCTGATCGCGCCGGTCGCGGGCCAGGTCGTCAACCGTCAGGTCAATGTCGGCTCCTATGTCGGGCCGGGCACGCAACTGATGGCGATCGTGCCCGATCACATCTGGGTCACCGCCAATTTCAAGGAAACCCAGCTGCAGTTGATGACGATCGGCAAGCCGGTCGAGATCAAGGTCGACGCCTATCCCGACGTCAAGTTCAAGGGCCATGTCGATTCGATCCAGCGTGGCGCCGGCCAGGCCTTCGCGCTGCTGCCGCCGCAGAATGCGACGGGCAATTACGTCAAGGTCGTGCAGCGCGTGCCGGTGCGGATCGAGTTCGATCTGAAGAACGGGCCGGATCCGCGCAAATATCCGCTGGGGCCGGGCATGTCGGTCGTGCCGACGGTCAAGGTCCGCTGAGATGGCCAGCGCGGCCAAACGCGCGGATGGATGGGATCCGACACGCTCGGCCGCGGGCAGCTATAGCCCGTGGCTGATCGTAGCGATCATCTCGATTCCGACCTTCATGGAGGTGCTCGACACCTCGATCGCCAACGTCGCGCTCGATCATATTGCGGGCGGCCTGTCGGTGTCGAACGACCAGGCGACGTGGGTGCTGACGAGCTATCTCGTCGCCAATGCGATCATCATCCCGATCAGCGGCTGGCTGTCTGACGTGATCGGGCGGAAGCGCTATTTCATGATCTCGATCGGCCTGTTCACGCTGTCGTCGCTGATGTGCGGCCTCGCGCCCAATCTCTCGACCCTCGTCATCGCACGCGTGCTGCAGGGGATCGGCGGTGGTGGCCTCGCGCCGGTCGAGCAATCGATGCTCGCCGATACTTTCCCGCCGCGGCTGCGCGGCATGGCGTTTGCGGCGTTCGCGATCGTGGTCGTGGTGGGGCCGGTGCTCGGGCCATCGCTCGGCGGCTACATCACCGAGAATTCGAGCTGGCACTGGGTCTTCCTGATCAACGTGCCGATCGGCATCGTGTCGCTGTTCCTCGTCAATCTGTTCGTCGACGAGCCCAAGGCGATCAAGGACGACCGCGCCAAGCTGCTCAAGCGCGGCATCCGCGTCGATTATATCGGCATCATCCTGATCGCGCTCGGGCTCGGCTTCTTCGAGCTGACGCTCGATCGTGGTGAACGCGAGGACTGGTTCTCGAGCGGGCTGATCATCGCCACAGCGACGATCTCGGCGCTCTCGCTGATCGCGCTTGGATTCTGGGAAACCAATCATCCCGAGCCCGTGCTCGATCTCAAGCTTCTGAAGAACCGAAACTTTTCGCTGACATTGCTGGTGATGGGCGTGACCGGGATGATCCTGTTCGGCACGACGCAGCTAATCCCGCAGATGCTGCAGCAGGTGCTCGGCTACACCTCGTTCCAGGCGGGCCTTGCGCTGACCTTCGGCGGCGTGGCGACACTCGTCATGGTGCCGTTTGCCGGGCGCTTGTCGGGGGTGGTCGATGTCCGGCTGCTGCTGTTCCCGGCGTTGCTCGTCCAGGCATTTGCGCTGTGGAACATGACGCATCTCAACGCTGACATCACCTTCCTCGATGCCGGGGTGGCGCGGCTTTATCAGGCGATGGGGCTGCCGTTCCTGTTCGTGCCGATCAGCGCGGTCGCCTATGTCGGGCTGCCGCAGAACAAGACCGCGCAGGCATCGAGCATGCTCAACGTCGCGCGTAATTTAGGTGGCTCGATCGGCATTTCGTCGGCGCAGACGTTGCTCGCCTCGGGCTTGCAGCGGCACCAGTCGGAGCTCGTCAACGGGCTCAGTCCGCTAAACCCCAATTACAATGAGTGGCTCGCCAAGGCTGGCAGCGCGTTCGGCGGGGTTGGGGACCCTACGACGACGCCGCTCGCGGTGCTGTATCAGACGGTGCAGCGCCAGGCGGCGATGCTCGCCTTCCTCGACGTGTTTCATTCCTTGATGATCGTGGTGCTGTGCGTTGCCCCGGTCGTCTTCTTTATGCGCTCCGGCAAGTCCGGTGGCTCCGGTGGAGGCATGGCCCATTGACCCGCTCTCTCGTCACGACCGCGCTGCTTGGCGCGACGCTGCTCGCCGGCTGTACCGTCGGCCCGAACTATCATGCGCCCGAAATGGCGGTGCCGCCCGCGTTTGCCGAAGCGCAGCCCGCCGCGCCGGGGGCGACGATCGACCCGGCGCATTGGTGGACCGCGTTCGGTGACGCGACGCTGACGTCGCTCGTCGAGCGTGCGCTGAAGGACAGCCCGACGATCGCGATCGCCGGATCGCGCGTCCGCCAGGCGCGGCTGCAGGAGATCGCCGCGCACGCGATCGGCAAGCCGACGGTCGATGCGAAGGGCAATGTGACGCATGTCGAGTTCAGCAAGAATTCCGGCTTGTCGTCACTCGCCAGCCTGTTCTCGGGCAGCTCGAACAGCACGGGCGGGATCGCGCTGCCCGGTAGCGGGATCACCACTTATGCTGCGGGGTTCGACGCGAGCTGGGAGATCGACCTGTTCGGCGGCGGACGCCGTAGCGTCGAGGGTGCGCTCGCGCGGACCGATGCGGCGATCTGGTCGCAGCGCGATGCGGCGGTGACGCTCGGCGCGGAGGTCGCTCAGGCCTATTTCGCGCTGCGGCTCGACCAGGCGCAAATCGCAGTGGTCGAGGACGAACTCGGCCGCGAGCGCCGCTCGCTGCAGATCGCGGGCAATGTCGCGAAGGTCGGGCTCTCGCCGCAGATCGACGTGACGCGGCAACAGCAGCAGATCACCACGCTCGAGGCGCGGCTTGAGCCGCTGCGCGCCGATGCCCGCGTGCGGATCCATGCGATCGGCATCCTGCTCGGCACCCAGCCCGAAAGCCTTACCGCCGAACTGACCGCACCGTTGCCGCCGCTCCAGGCGGTGCCGATCGTACCCGCGGGGCTGCCATCGGATCTGCTGCGGCGCCGCCCCGATATCCGAATGGCCGAGCGCAACCTGGCGGCCTCGACCGCCGATATCGGCGTCGCCGTCGCCGATCTGTATCCCAAATTCCAGCTCACCGGGATGGCCGAGCTACTATCGACGTCGCTCGCCTCGCTCATTTCGCGCGACAGCATCCAGGCGACCGGCGTGGCGGGGGTGACCTTCCCGCTGCTCGATTGGGGACGGCGGCGCGCAACGGTTGGCGTCCGCAAGGAAGATCGCGAACAGGCGTATCTGCAATATCAGGCGACCGTGCTGGGCGCGTTGCGCGATGTCGAGGATCCGCTCGCGCGGCTCGATGCGGAGCGGCGGCGCAATGCGGCGTTGCGCCGCGCGGTCGCCGATGCCGAGGCCACCAACCATGCGGTCTATGCGCAGTATAGCACGGGGTTCGTCGCGCAGAATTCGCTGATCGACGCGCAGGTCACCGTGCTCAGCGCGCGCGAACAACTCGTCGCAAGTGATGCGCAGCTGCGGCAGGACACCGCCGCGCTGTTCAAGGCGATCGGCGGTGGCTGGGAGCAGCCCAAAGCGGGGTGATTGGCAAGCGGCGGCGTGCGCGTCTAAGATCGGGTGATGGACCTTCCCGATGATCTGCCCGCGGCCGCGCTGACGCATCTCGAAGCGCTGATCGGCTTCGACACCACATCGCGCGATTCGAACCTCAAGCTGATCGAATATGTCGAGGCGTTCCTCGGCGACTTCGGCGTCGCGTCGCGGCGAGTCGCCAATGCCGACGGGTCGAAGGCCAATCTGTATGCGACGATTGGGCCGGCCGTGCCGGGCGGGGTGGTGCTATCGGGCCATACCGATGTGGTGCCGGTCGATGGGCAGGCGTGGACGAGTGATCCATTCGCGCTGACGCGGCGTGGGGGGCGGCTCTACGGTCGCGGGACGTGCGACATGAAGGGCTTTCTCGCACTGGCTCTGGCGGCGGTTCCCGCGTTCGCGCGCAGCGAGACGGCGCGGCCGCTGCATCTGGCGTTTTCCTATGACGAGGAGGTGGGCTGCCTCGGCGCGCCCTCGATGATCCGCGCCTTGGTGTCCGAACTCCCCGCGCCGATCGCTGTCATCGTCGGCGAGCCGACCGAGATGGAAGTGGTGAGCGGGCATAAGGGCATCTCAACTTGGCGCGTCACCGTGACGGGGCATGAGGCGCATTCGAGCCTGACGCATCTCGGTGTTTCAGCCAATATGGTGGCGATCGGGTTGATGGCGCAGCTGCGCGCTCTCGCCGAGTCGTTCGAGCGGCATCCCGACCCGGCGTCGCTCTATCATCCGCCACATGCGACGCTCACGGTCGGGCTGATGCATGGCGGTACCGCGGTGAACATCCTGGCGCGCGAATGTGGCTTCAGCTTCGACTTGCGGACTCCGCCTGGGCAGGACCCCGACGAGATCATGGCGCCGTTCCTCGCGGCCTGTGCGGCCGAGGATCGTGCGCTCAAGGGGCGTTTTGCGGATGCCGGCGTTGCGATCGCGCGACGTTCGGCGACACCGTCGTTCGCGCCCGAGCCGGGGGGTGCCGCCGAGACGTTGGCTCGGCGCCTCGCGGGCGACAACGGACCGGCGCGCGTCGTGCCGTATGCGGCAGAGGCTGGGCAGTTTCAGGGGGCGGGGTTTTCGACGATCATCTGCGGGCCGGGCTCGATCGAGCAGGCGCATCAGGCGGATGAGTATCTGGGGATAGCTCAGTTCGAGCGAGGCGCGGCGTTCATGCGGCGCCTGATCGAGGCGATGCGCTAAGGCTCTGCGAAAAAAAGTTGCCAGTACGAAGTCCCGCGGAACAGGGCGCAATATTTGGGGCGTCGAAGTCAAGCGGGGTACAGAGAGGGCGACCACCTCGTCTGCTCAATCGCGCGCGCCTGGACGGGTGTGCGCCACAGTTTGACCCGACACTCCCGATAACAGCCTCCAAACCGGAGCTATTTTCGTTCGTGCCGGGCCGGATCGAGGTTTAGAAAGGGCGCATCGATTCGCCGTAGATCAATGCGAGGACAAAACGCAGCATTACTTTTCTCCCATGTTACACCCAGTTGGGTGTCAAACATCCTTAATAGACTGTTAAGCATGAAGCAATCGCGCTTTTGGGGGCGGGGCGATGGCCACGCGCGCCTTAACTGTTCTTTCAATGCTGGCGGTTAGCGCAGTGCTATGGCGCGTATCCTGCAACCACAGTTCCCTCTCCGCCGCCCGGCGCGAGGTATGTCGGCAAGAGCTGCTGCCGATGGCGCCGCGAACCTGCCGCCCCCGGCGCGGTCGCGTCGTGCCACTGCGCAACGCAGTTCACAGCGGGGCAACGCTGACCTTGGCGGGAATGTCTGGCAGTTCGTCTGTCTGGTGCAGATCGGGAACTTCGCCGCACTGCGTCGGCATCTCGGCCCGACGCGCGCCGAAGACCTGGCGCGCGAACTCGAAGCGCGGATTGCCGTTACCTTACCCGACGCATCGACTTTAGCGATTGGCCGGGCAACGATCGAGGTTGCTTTCATCGGCGACGGCTTTGCAGCACTTGAGGCGGCGGTTGCCCGTGTGCGCGAGGCGACCGCGCGACCGTTCGACATCGATACGGAATTGCACGCGTTCGAAATCCTGGTCGGGGCGGCCGGCGCGCCACACGGGACGACCGAAGATGTGCGCCTGGTCGAGGAAGCCGAGGGTGCGCTGGATGATACCCATGCCGAGCAGGATACCGTCTTGCGTGACCTCTCGGCAGGTACGGCCGCATTCGATCGGCTGACACTCACGCGCGAATTGCCGCGCGCGATCGCCGGTGGCGAGATGTTCCTGCAGTATCAGCCGAAAGTCCATGTTCGAAAGCAGGAAATCAACAGCGCGGAGGCGCTGGTTCGTTGGCAGCATCCGACCCGCGGGTTGATCCTGCCGGGCGATTTCATCACCGTTGCCGAAGAGGCGCGGCAAATCTCGGCGCTGACCTTGTGGACGATCGACGAGGTGATCCGCGATCAGCGGACGCTCGCTGCCGACGGCCACGATCTTACGATCTTCATCAACATCTCCGGGCAATTGCTGGGTGACCGGAATTTCGTCGAGGCGGCATGCGCAGCGGTACGCGCCGGCGACGTCAAGATCGGCTTCGAGATCACCGAGACCGCAGTCATTCGCGACCCCGATTCCGCGATCGCCAATCTGCAGGTGCTGGCCGATCAGGGAATCGTGATCGCAATCGACGATTACGGCGCGGGGCTGTYGTCGCTCGCCTATCTCAAGCAATTGCCCGCGCGCGAACTCAAGATCGACAAGATGTTCGTGCTGCAATTGACCAGCAGCAACCGTGATCCGTTGATCGTGCGATCGACGATCGATCTTGCGCATGCCCTCGACATGGAGGTCACCGCCGAGGGTGTTGAGACGCAGGCGGCGATGGCGCTGCTCTCGGTGATGGGCTGCGACATGATCCAGGGATATCTGATCAGCCGTCCGATCTCGATCGATGCGTTCCGTCGTTTCCTGCACGACTATCGCGCGCGTCCGGCGGAGGATCCGCGCAAGTCGATGTTCCAGCGGCCGGCGGCATTCTGGAAGAGTGCCTGAGGGCATTCCCCGACCCCGGGGTTAGCGTCGCTTTAATAGGTTCGGCTGCAAGAGAGCGTCATGTGGCGAACGCTCCTTCGGACAATTACCTGTATAGCGATCGCATGCTCGGCACCGCTTGCGGCGGCCGATGCCGCGTCGGGGCAAAGCCAATCACCGCCAGCGGCCAGCTATGAGGCGTTGATCGCCGACGCCAAAGCCAAAATGATGACGGATCCACCCAAGGCGATCCTTCAGGCGAAGACGGCCGAACGGACGAGCGCGTCGATGGTCGGGCGCGACAAGATCATTGCGGTGGCAACAGCGCAATGGCTTCAGGGCGAGGCCTATGTTCGTCTGAACGATCTGGACAAGGCAAAGCCGCTCATCACCCACGCGATCGGTCTCGTGGCAACGGGTGGTCCGCCGACCAAGCTTTACGGCGATCTCTTGCTCTCACTCGGCGGCTTGAAGACAGCTAAGGCCGATGTCGCGGGTGCCCTGGCAGCATATCAACGCGCGCATGAGGTGTTTCATGCGACGGGAGAGTTACGAAGCGAAGCAATTGCCATCGTCCTTATCGGCGTTCTCTATCAGGAGGCCGGCAATCAAGAGCAGGCCCTCAAATATTTCGCGAAATCGCTCGATGTCTATCAGGGAGATCCGCAGATCTCCGTCTCGGTCTACAACAATCGTGGCATTTCCCTGCAGGAACTGCAGCGTATTCCTGAGGCCCAGATCGAGTTTCGTAAGGCTCTTGCCATTGCGCGACAATTGGCAAGCCCGTCAATGCAAGCGCAGACGCTCCGCAACATCGCGCGCGGCCAGTTGCTCGCGGGACAGCCGATCGAGGCCGACCGATCGGTAGCGCAGGGAATGGCGGTTTCGAACGTTGACGAGGCGGCGTCCGTGCGGAACCACTTCCTCGTCCTCTCGGCCTGGTCCGCCCGGCTGCGCGATCATCTGCCGCTCGCCGAACGGCTCATCACGCGTGCCTTTGCCAATGTCGATCCCGATGCCCCGACGCTCGACGTGCGCGAGGCGCATCAGACCGCGTATGACATCTTCAAACAGGCCGGCAACCAGGCACAGGCGCTCGTCCATCTCGAAGCGCTCAAGGCGCTCGACGATAAGACCTCGGAGCTCGCAGCCTCGGCCAACACGGCACTTGCCGCCGCGCGTTTCGATTTCGCGACGCAGGAGCTCAACATCGAAAAGCTCAAGCGCGCGCAACTCCAGCGCAACATCGATGATGCCAAACTGCGCGCGCGGACGCAGCAGACGATCTTCGGTGGTGCTGCGATTGCAACGCTGATCATCATGGGCCTGCTCGCCTTTGGCTTGGTCACGATCCGCCGCAGCCGCAACGAAGTCCGCGCCGCCAACGTCGATCTCGGCAAGACCAACGCCGCGCTCGCCAAGGCGCTCGCCGCCAAGACCGAGTTCCTCGCGACCACCAGTCACGAGATCCGCACCCCGCTCAACGGTATCCTCGGCATGACGCAGGTCATGCTCGCCGACCGCACGCTGACCGAGGCCCTGCGCGACCGGATCGGGGTCGTCCACGGCGCGGGCGTTACGATGCGCGCGCTGGTCGACGATATTCTCGACGTCGCGAAGATGGAGACCGGCAACCTCACGCTCGAAGACGTACCGTACGACCTCAAGGCCACGCTGCGCGAGGTGTCGCGGCTGTGGGAAGAGCAAGCGCGCGCCAAGGGGCTGACCTTCGTGCTCGATCTCGATACGTGCCCCGATCATGTCGTTGGGGACGCCGCGCGCGTACGGCAGATCGCCTTCAACCTTTTGTCGAACGCCCTCAAATTCACTGCGGCCGGGGAGATCCGGCTGGCCGCATCGGCGCGGGGCTCGGCGCTTGCCATCGCGATCAGCGACAGCGGGATCGGGATTCCTGCCGACAAGCTCGGCATCATCTTCGAATCGTTCCGGCAGGTCGATGCCGGGACGACCCGGCAGTTCGGCGGCACGGGCCTCGGGCTCGCGATCTGCCAGAACCTGGCGGAGGCGATGGAGGGCGCGGTCGTCGTGACAAGCACGGTCGGCCACGGATCGACCTTCACGCTCGAACTGCCGCTGCGGCTCGCGGCTGCTCCGGAAGCGATTTTGAAGGACGATGCGGCGCCAGCCACCGCGCTGCTCATCCTCGACCGCAACCCCATTTCCCGCAGCATGTTGCGGGCCGTGCTCGCAGCGCGTGCAGGCGAGATCATGTTCGCATCGTCGCTCGACGAAGCGGTGTCGCGGATTGGGGAGGGCGGTATTGCGCGCTTGCTGATCGACGACAGTACGATCAAAGCCGAGCCCGATCTCGATGCGGCACTCGCCACGCTCGGCGCGTATCCCATTCGATCGACCTTGCTATGGTCGGCGCCTGATGACGCCGATCGCGCCCGGTTTTCCGTCGCGGGGATCGATCAGCTCGTCGCCAAACCGATTGCGGGCGTTGCACTCGCCGCGGTGTTGTTCGACAGCGCGCCCGATGATAATCGCAGCCTATTAACCCGTGTCACGCAAGCGGCATGAAATAGAGATTTCCGTAATGTCGTATGTGTCCTTCCCCTTCAAACGTCTGGCGACCGTGTGATGAATATTCTGTTCATCGAAGACGATCCGATGAATCGCCGCGTCGTGAAGGATATGCTCGACGTAGCCGGTGCGAGCATGACCGGAGCAGAGAGCGGTGAGGCCGGGCTCGAGCTGATCGAGCTGGAGGATTTCGTGATCGTGCTGCTCGATTTGCGCATGCCGGGAATGGACGGATTCGAGACGTTGCGGCACATCCGCGCGCGCGGCGATGCCAAGGCAACGCTGCCGGTGATCGTGCTGACCGCCGATACCGCGGTCGATCTGCGCGAGCGGTGTCTGGCCGAGGGGGCCGACGAAGTGCTGTTCAAGCCCGTTGCGATGGATTCATTGTTCGATGCGATCGGACGGATGCTCGCCAAGGGGCTGGGCGACGGGATGATCGGCTGAGCGCGCGCTGCCGGCCGGCCGTCCGAGCACACCCTCCATCGATGCGGTCGCGCTGCCGCGCCGCGCCGGTTTGGGCTGCGACGGGGCAGGGGACCAGCCGGTGAGATAGACGATGTCGAACTGCTCGGCGGTCTTGCCGTCGGGATCGGCGCGCGCCGCGAACAGATCGGCCGCCCGCGCGAGCGTGTCGCGCCGCAGCGGGGTACGGTCGCGCAGGATGTTGGTGCCGCCCATGCCGCGCAGATCGCGGAGCAGCCCACCGATGCCGCGATAGCGCACGCTGAGCGGCTCGATATCTGCGACGGGGAGCGCAAATCCGGCGCGCATCAACAGGTCGCCCGCCGATCGCACGTCGATCTGCGGGTGGATCCGTGCCGCAGGACGGTCGCCTTCCGCCTCGCGCAGCACCGCGCGCAGCGTCGACAGCGTCCCCATTCCGCAAAACGCCGCCAGGAACAGCCCGTCGGGCCGCAGCGCCCGCCGCGCCAGCGTCAGCGCACCCGGCAGATCGTTGACGCTGTCGAGCACGCCTGCAGAAACCACCAGATCGAACGCGCCGGCCGAGAAGGGCAGGCGATCCTCATCCGCCTGCACGCCGCCGACCCGCGCCGCGAACGCCGCGCCGGCGTCGCAGCGCACGACCGTCGCTCCCGCCGGAACCTCCAGCGCTCCGTCGAAGCAGCCGAGGTCGAGCATGTCGGTGAAGCGGTGGGTCACGCTCGCCAGACGCTCGGCGATCCCGTCGAGCATGGCGGCGCGCAGGAAGTCGAATTCGGCAAAGCCGGGGGCGGCGCGGTCGCGGCGCCGGCGGCGCGCTTCGCGGTCGAAGATGTCTGGAACGCTCATCGTCGCGCTTGTGCCGCTGGCGAGGCCAAGCGACAAGGGTCGGCGTGTCGCCCTGGCTCGTTCCCTTGCGCTTCGTCGCCGATTTCGCGCTGCCGCCGCGCTGCCCCGGCTGCGGCGGCGTGACCGGCGCAGACCATCTCTTCTGCGCCGATTGCTGGGGCAAGTTGCGCTTCCTTGCGCCGCCCTGGTGTGCGGGCTGCACCGTGCCGTTCGCGCATGACCGCGGGCAGGACGCGCGGTGCGCGCAATGCCTTGCCGACCCGCCCGACCATGCCGGGATCCATGCCGCGGTCGCCTATGGCGACGTCGCGCGGGGGGTCGCGCTGCGGCTTAAATATGGCGGCCGCACGGCGCTTGCCGAGACCGTCGGACGGCAGATGGCGCGGCTCTTGCCACCCAACGCCGAGCTGCTGGTCCCGGTGCCTCTGCACCGCTGGCGCTTATGGTCGCGCGGCTTCAACCAGGCTGCGTTGATCGCCCAGGCCGTGACGCGCGCACGCGGCGTGCCGAACGACCCGCTGCTCTTGCGGCGCATCCGGGCGACGCCGCCGCTCCGCGGGATGGGCGCCAAAGCCCGCGCCCGCACGGTTGCCGGTGTCTTTCGCGTCGTCGATCCGCGGAAACGGTTGCAGGGCAAGGCGGTGGTCCTCGTCGATGACATCTACACCAGCGGCGCCACGACCGACGCCTGTGTCCGCGTGCTGCTGCGCGCAGGTGCGGCCAGCGTCTCGATCCTGTGTTGGGTGCGCGTACTCGACGACGCGCTCGACGCTGGCTGATTGACAAGCGCCGCCTGCGTCCACATCTTTGATCGATGCCAAAGATCGAAATCTACACCAAAGCCTTTTGTCCCTATTGCGCGCGTGCGATGAAGTTGCTCGCGTCGAAGGGCGCCACCCCCGAAGAGTTCGACATCACGATGGGCGGGCCGAAGCGCGCCGAGATGCTCGAGCGCGCCAATGGCGGTACCACCGTTCCGCAGATCTTCATCGGCGGGCAGCATGTCGGCGGGTCCGACGATCTTGCCACGCTCGAGCGCGCGGGCAAGCTGGACGCGCTGCTGGCGGCATGAAGATCGCGCTGGCGCAGCTGACGAGCGGGATCGACCCCGCCGCCAATGCCAGAACGATCGTCGCGGCCATCGCGGAAGCGGCTGGCGCCGGCGCCGCGATGTTGTTCACGCCCGAAATGTCGGGTCTGGTCGATCGTGATCGCGATCGTGCCGCCAAGGTGCTGCGCGGTGAGGACGACGACATCGTACTTGCAGCGGTCCGCGCGGCTGCGGCAGAGCATCGGCTGTGGGTGCATCTCGGATCGCTCGCGGTGCATGGCGCCGATGGGCGGCTCGCCAACCGGGCATTCGTGATCGACGATAACGGCGCGATCCGCGCGCGCTACGACAAGCTCCATCTGTTCGACGTCGATTTGCCGAGCGGCGAAAGCTGGCGGGAATCGGCGAGCTATGCGCCAGGCGAAGGCGCCGTGGTGGTCGATACCCCCGCGGGCGCGCTGGGTCTGTCCATCTGCTACGATCTGCGCTTTGCCGATCTCTATCGCGCCTTGAGCAATGCCGGCGCCACGGTCCTCGCGGTTCCTGCCGCGTTCACGCGCCCGACCGGCCTTGCCCATTGGCATGTCCTGTTGCGCGCACGGGCGATCGAAGCGGGGGCCTATGTCGTCGCGGCGGCGCAGACCGGTGTCCATGCCGATGGTCGGGCGACCTACGGCCATTCGCTCGTGGTCGATCCGTGGGGCGAAGTGATCCTCGACATGGGCGAGGCGGCTGGCCTCGGCTATGCCGAGATCGACCCGGCGCGGGTCGCCGATGTGCGTGCGCGGATCCCGGTCCTGGCGCACCGCCGCGCGATCCCGGAGGTCGCGTCGGCGTGATCGTGTTCGATCTGCGCTGTTCGCAGGCGCACGTCTTCGAAGCGTGGTTCGGATCGAGCAGCGCGTTCGAGGAGCAGCGCGAGCGTGGATTGCTCAGCTGTGCGATCTGCGGCGATCGCGCGATCGGCAAAGCGGTGATGGCGCCCAATGTTGGTGCTAAGGGCAATAGCCGCAGTGAGGTGGTCGCGAGCCGGCCGGATCCGCAGACGCCCGCCACGACGCCGCAGGCGATCAAGGCGGCACTCAGCGCGCTCGCCACGGCGCAGGCGGAGATGCTCAAACCCTCGCAGTGGGTCGGTCGCGCATTTGCCGACCAGGCGCGCGCGATGCATGTCGGCGAAACCGCCGCAGCACCGATCCACGGCGAGACGACGCTCGCCGAAGCGCAGGCGTTGCTCGAAGACGGCGTCGGAATCGCGGCGCTACCGCTGCCGGTTGTGCCGCCACGATCGGTCAACTGAGCGGCTGAAGCCGTTGCTTGCGCCGCAGAGTTGGCGCATGCCGCCATCATCGAGATTGACCTGGGGCCGATGCAAAACTACGGACATCCCCGGAGCCCCCGTAGCTCAGGTGGATAGAGCGACGGTTTCCTAAACCGCAGGCCGGTGGTTCGAATCCACTCGGGGGCACCATTGTCGTCCGACGGGGATTGGAAATGCTGCGATAGCAGAATGCCTGCCATATTCCCCGTGCTTGCCGCAACCCAATGAGACGGGCGGATCGCCGCCCGCGGAATCGTGAAATCCTATGACACCCAGCGAAACCTACCGCGCCAACGCCGCTGCGCAACGTGAAGCCGCGCAAAAGACTACGCTCGCCAATCGCCGCGAAATGCACGAGCGGTCGGCCTATGCGTGGGAAGCCATGGCGGAGGCGAATGAGGCGACCGCGGCACGGGCAGTGGTGAACGCTGCGGCGAAACTCGCCGGCTGAACGCCCGCGTAATTCCAGGGTATCAGAACGCCCGAAACCGGCACGCCGCGAGGCGTGCCGGTGTCATGGTGTCGACATACCCGTAACGGATCAGGCCTTCATGTGGCCGGCAAGGTGCTTGTTCATCTCGAACATGGTAACCTTGTCCTTGCCGAAAATCTTCTTGAGCTTCTCGTCGGCGACGATCTCGCGCTTGTTCTCCGGGTTCTGGAGATCGTGCTGCTTGATGTACGCCCAGACCTTGCTGATCACTTCGCTACGCGGCAGCTTGTCGGCACCGACGATTGCGGCGAGATCGGCCGAAGGGGTGATGGGCGCAAAGATGCCGCCGGTCTTGGGTGCGTCGCTCTTTGCGGTTGGGGTCTTGGCCATAAATAGTCCTTCCTGGTGTGCCGTTAAAACCGACATCGGTTTCACGCCTTCGTTAGCGCTGCGCTCTTGTGCGCTGCCTTTCCGCCATTGTCACTCCTAACAATGAACTCGGGATTCTCGGGCGAAGCGGCGACCTTATGCCCCTTTATCGTGGTCGGCTTGGTCTGCTTTTTCTCGACCACGCCGTGCGCCGTTCCGCCATGCGATTTCCAGGTGACATGGTCACCGGCCTTGGGATCCTTCATCCTGCGCTCCTGTCGTTCGGGGAAGGAGCGCATGGCGAGGCGTTTCGGTTGCATCGCTTTGCCGCGGTCGGTGATCACTATGGCCGTCGCCCGCGGCCGCGGAGCGTCAGAACGCCTTGCGTAGCGTCACGCCGTAGGTCCGCGGTTCATTGATATAGCCGCTGAAGCTGCCGTTCTGCACCACCGTGGCGAAGGCGCCGATGAAGTAATTGTCGTTGCCGAGATTACGGATCCAGCCCTGGATCTCGAACTGGTCGGGCAGGTTGAGCCCGATGCTGGCGTTGACCGTCTTGACCTCGGCGCTGGCGATCGACGCCGGCACCGTGTCGGTCAGCGGGGTCTTGCTCGAATAGACGAACTCGCCGCGGACATAGGCGCTGATCCGATCGCTGATCGTCTGGGTGTAGATCGCGTTCACATTGGCCGACCATTTCGAGATGCCCGCCGGCGTCGTCCCGCTCAGATCGCGGAATTGCGGTGGGAGCGTGCCGGCGGGCGATCCGGCCGGAACCTGGCAGCGCGCATCGAACGAGAAGCACGGCGCGCGGGTGAAGGAGTCGTATTTCGGGTCGAGATACGTGCCCGACGCGTTGATCACCAGCGCGCGGAACGGCTTGTACGATCCCTCGACCTCAACGCCGCGGACCGACTGGCTGCCGGCGTTGACCAAGGCGAAGCCGGTGCCGGTGAAGGCGTTCGACTGGAAGCCTTTAATCTTCTCGTCGAACACCGCGATGTTGAGATAGCCGCCGCGGAATCGGGCCTTGGCGCCGATTTCATAGACTTCGACATTTTCCGGATTGGCGGTGCGGCCGACGCCGTTGGTCGCTGGGCGACTGTCCGACGACAGATTGTAGGCGCCCGCCTTCCACCCGGTCGAGTAGCTCGCATAGACGTTGATGTTGCTGTTGATGTCGAACTTGGCACGGGCGAGATAGGTGAACTTGTCGCCCTTCAGGATGCCGTTCTCGGTCGCATTGGGAAAGTTGACCGGTCCGTGATTGGCGGTGTCGGCATAGAAGAACTGCACCGCGTTCAGGCCGGCGAAGAGATTGGTCGGGATCCGTGCGCCCGCCGGGGCGCCCGGCGCGATGATCGCCAGCGGCAGGAAGCCGAGTTCGGTCACGTTGTTGAGGTTGAGCTGCGAGAAGCGGTCGGTCAGCACGACGTTCGACACCGCGGCCTTGCGATCGTGCAGATAGGCGCCGCCGACGGTCAGCGTGAGGCGCTCGAACGGCTTGAAATCGGTCTGCCCGAACACCGAGAACGATTGGTCGTTCAGCGTGTAATTATCGAAGATCCCGGTGCCTTGCGCGAAATAGGTCTGGCCCGGCACGACACTGGTATTGCCGGCGGCGCGCTGCAGCGATTCGAGCGTGAGGATCGGCGGCACTGCGCCGGCCGCGGGCGCGCCGTTGGCGCCGCGCGTGATCGTCACCGCATCGGCAAAGGCACGCGCATCGGCGCCGTAGAGGATGTTGCGCCCGCTGCGGATCTTCTCGTCCGAATAGAAGGCACCGAGCAGCCAGTTGAAGGGCCCTGCATTGTCCGACGCCAGGCGGAATTCCTGGGTCAGCGTCTTGATGCTGTCCGACGTCGTCTGGTTCGAGATGTCGGCACCGGTGAAATCGACGTCGAGCGTCGTATCGTTGGTCTGCGTGCGATAGGCGGTGATCGAGGTCAGCTTGGCGAAGCCGACATTCCAGTCGATCTGCCCCGAAATGCCCTTGCCGGTCAGTCGGTTGTTCGGCGAGGTGTTGTACACGACCTCGCGGTTGTACGCGGTCGCGGGGTTGCCGATCACCGCGCCGACGCCGCCGAACGCGCGCGGGGCGCCAATCAACTGCGTGACCGGCCCGTTGAAGATCGTCACCGCGCCGCAGCAGACTTCGTTGATATGGTTGAGATCGGCGATGATGCGGACCGAGAAGTCCGACGACGGCTCGAACAGCAGGTCGCCGCGCAGCGAATAGCGGTCGCGCCCGTTGACCTGCACCTTGTTGACGAGGTTGGTGTAATACCCGTCGCGCTGGTTGACGCTGCCATAGAGCCGGAAGGCGAGCGTCTTCGAGATCGGCCCGGTGACCGAGGCGCGCGCTTCGATATTGCCGAAATTGCCTGTCGTCGCTTCGGCGCCGCCGCCCCAGCTGAATTGCGGTCGCTTGGTGACGATCGAGATCGCGCCCGCCGACACGTTCTTGCCGAACAGCGTCGATTGCGGACCGCGCAGCACCTCGATCCGCTCGAGATCGGGCAGATCCGCGATCGCCGAGGCCGAGCGGGAGCGATAGACGCCGTCGATGAACACGCCGACCGAACTCTCGACGCCGATATTGCCGGTGCCGTTGCCGAACCCGCGGATCTGGAAGCCGGTCTGGCCCGAGCTCTGCAACTGATAGACCTTGAGCGAGGGCACGCTCGCCTGGAGCGAGATCAGGTCCAGGATACGCGCCTTCTTGATCGTATCGGCGCCGGTCACCGCGACCGAGACGGGGACGTCCTGCAGCGTCTGTTCGCGCTTGGTCGCCGTGACGATGATGTCGTCGCCATCGCTGCTGCGCGAATCGACCTGCTGCGCGGCGGCGGCGGTCGCGGCGGGCGCGCCTTGTGCCTGGGTAGTCGGCGGCGTATCTTGCGCGAGCGCTGGACACGCGTAGAGCGAAACCAACGCCGATGCAGCGAGCAGTTCGAATTTCTTCATGATGGCATCCCCTAGCTCCGCCGCCTCCAGTCTATGCCGGATGACGGTTTTCGAAGATCAGGTTCGTTAAATGATGGGGCATAGTCAATGGGCTAAATTACCTTGGACTGGGACTAGTGCCGGATAATTCGAAGGCGGTAGCGTTATAAATTAGGACTAATTCCATGTTGCAGTACGGCGAAACTGGTCGGCCGTACGGTTGCCGCATGGATGGATTGCGAAGGAAGCAGCGTGGACGGACGGAATAAGACGGAATTCGGCGTTGCCGAGATCGGCGCCGACGGAAAGGTCGTGGTGCCCGATGCGGTCGCCGAGGCGGTCCGCACGCTGATCCGCTGGGCGGGGGACAATCCGACGCGTGAGGGGCTGCGCGATACGCCGGCGCGAGTCGCGCGGGCGTGGAAGGAATATTGCGCGGGCTATACCGACGATCCCGCGAAGCATCTGTCGCGCGTGTTCGAGGAAGTCGGTGGCTATGACGAGATCGTGCTGCTCAAGGACATCCCGTTCCAGTCGCATTGCGAGCATCATATGGCGCCGATCATCGGCAAGGCGCACATCGCCTATCTGCCGGGCAATTATGTCGTCGGCATCTCCAAATTGGCACGCGTGCTGCAGGCCTTTGCGCGGCGCCTGCAGGTGCAGGAGCGGCTGACCGCCGAAGTTGCCGACTGTATCTGGAACAACCTCAAGCCGGTCGGCGTGGCGGTGGTGATCGAGGCGAGCCATGCCTGCATGACCGCGCGCGGCGTGCGCACGCAAGGCGTGACGATGGTGACCAGCCGGATGATGGGCGTCTTCCGCGACGACGAACGCAGCCGCAAGGAAGTGCTCGCGCTGATGGGGCGCGGATGAGCGCTGCGCGAACCGTTCTGGTGACCGGCGCCGCGCGCCGGCTCGGCGCGACGATCGCGCGCCATCTGGCGGGGCAGGGGTGGCGGGTCGCGATCCACCACCACCATTCTGCCGACGATGCCGACGCGCTCGCGGCCGAGCTCCCCGGCGCGACCGTCCTGTCCGGCGATCTCGCCGATCCGGAGGTGCCGGCGGTGCTGGTCGCAGCGGCGCGTGCGGCGTTCGGTGGGCCGTTGGTGGCGCTCGTCAACAGCGCGTCGCTGTTCGACTATGATACGCCGCCCGAGATTACCGCCGCATCGCTGCGCGCGCATGGCGTGGTCAATCTGGAGGCGCCGGTCCTGCTCGCGAGCGCGCTTGCGGCGCAGGATGATCTCGTTGCCGGGGCGGTGGTGAACATCCTCGACCAGAAGGTCGCCAACCTCAATCCCGACTTCTTCTCGTATAGCTGTGGCAAGATCGCGCTAACCGGCGCGACGACGATGCTCGCCCAGGCGCTGCGCCCGCGGGTTCGCGTCAATGCCGTGTCGCCCGGCCTGTCGCTGCCGAGCGCCGACCAGAGCGAGGCGGAATTCGTCGCGGCAGCATCGAAAAACCTGCTGCAACGCCCTGTCGATCCAGCCGATATCGCGCGCGCGGTCGGGTTCCTGCTCGAGGCCGATGGGCTCGAAGGACAGAATCTGTTCGTCGATTGCGGCCAGCATTTTCTTAAGCGCGACCGCGACGTGATGTTCGAGGGCCGGGCATGAGCGCGCGCTTCACGACCGTGCTCGAGGGGCTCGAGGTCATGATGGGGCTCGGCATCCACCCGTCGGAACTCGCCGCAGCGCAGCGCGTGATCGTCTCGGTGCGGATGGACGTGGTCTATCCCACGCCGCCGAACGAGGACCGGATCGACGCCGTGCTCGATTACGATTTCGTGCGTACAGGGATCCATGCGCTCGTGGCGGAGCGGCATTTCCACCTGCAGGAGACGCTGTGCGAGGCGATCGCGGCCTTGTGCCTTAGCGATTCGCGCGTCGAGCGCGTGACGGTGCGAACGTCGAAGCCCGATATTTATCCCGATGCGGCGGTGGGGTGCGAGATCGTCCGCGAGCGGTGATGCTTATTCTCCCCGGCACGGGGGGGGGTGGCAGCCAAAGGCTGACGGAGGGGGCGGGCCGCAAACCGAGCGCTCGCGGCGGCCCCCCTCCGTCATGCTGCGCATGCCACCTCGCCGTGCCGGGGAGGATCAGGTTCTATTCGCCGCGCTGAGCACCGCGCGGACCGAAGCGGTCGCGATATCGGCGTCGATCCCGACCCCGAACACCGTCCGTCCATCGGCCGAACGGCATTCGACATAGGCGGCGGCTTGCGCATCGGCGCCATGCCCGATCGCATGCTCGCTATAGTCGACGACATCGAGCTGTGGCCCGGTCGTGTCGCTCAGCGCCGCGATCACGCCCGAGATCAGTCCGTTGCCGCGCCCCGAGATCGAGCGTTCCTCGCCATCGACCGCGACATGCCCGACGAACAGGCGATCCCCAACGCTGCCGCTCTCGGTATAATCGAGCAAACGGAAGCGATCCTCGCCGCGCGCGAGATAGGTCGCCTCGAACAGCCCCCAGATATCGCTCGCGTTCATCTCGCGGCTGGTCTCGTCGGCGAGGCGCTGGACGTGACGGCTGAAATCGGCCTGGAGCCGCTTGGGGAGCTTGAGGCCCTTGTCCTGCTCGATCACCCAGGCGACGCCGCCCTTGCCGCTCTGCGAATTGACGCGGATCACCGCTTCGTACGAGCGGCCGAGGTCGGCCGGGTCGATCGGCAGATAGGGGACTTCCCACAGCGGGTCGTTCTTGGCTTCCTGCGCGGCGAAGCCCTTCTTGATCGCGTCCTGATGGCTGCCCGAAAACGCCGTGAAGACCAGGTCGCCGGCATAGGGCGTGCGCGGATGCACGGGCAGCTGCGTGCAATAGTTCACAGTGTTGACGACCGCATCGATGTCCGAGAAATCCAGCTTGGGATCAAGGCCTTGCGTGTACATGTTGAGCGCGACCGTCACCAGATCGCAATTGCCGGTGCGCTCGCCATTGCCGAGCAGGCAGCCCTCGACGCGGTCCGCGCCCGCCATCAGGCCGAGCTCGGCGGCGGCGACGCCGGTGCCGCGGTCGTTATGCGGATGCAGGCTGAGCGCGACGGTGTCGCGATTGCGAATGTTGCGGCTGAACCATTCGATCTGGTCGGCATAGACGTTGGGCGTCGCGCATTCGACCGTCGCGGGCAGGTTCAGGATCAGCTTGTGGTCGGCCGTCGGGCGCAGCACGTCCATCACCGCTTCGCAAACCTCGAGCGAGAAATCGAGTTCGGCGGTCGAGAAGGTTTCGGGGCTGTATTCGAAGAACCAGTCGGTGTCGGGCTGCGCGGCGGCCTGATCGCGCAGGATCATCGCGCCGTCGATCGCGATCTGTTTCACTTCGGCGCGGCTCATGCCGAACACGATCTTGCGCCACGCGGGGCTGACGGCGTTGTAAAGATGGACGATCGCCCTGGGTGCGCCGCGCAGCGACGCAAAGCTCGTCTCGATCAGGTCGCGCCGCGACTGGGTGAGCACCTGGATCGTCGTGTCGTCGGGGATGCGCCCATCGCGCACCAGGCCTGAGATGAAATCGAACTCGGTCGCGCCCGCAGCGGGAAAGCCGACCTCGATCTCCTTGATCCCGACCTTGACGATCAGGTCGAACATCCGGGTCTTCTTCTCGGCATCCATCGGATCGATCAGCGCCTGGTTGCCGTCGCGCAGATCGGTCGAGAGCCAGCGCGGCGCCTTGGTGATCGTCTGCGACGGCCAGCGGCGATCGGGCAGGTCGATGGTGGGAAAAGGACGGTATTTGGTCGAAGGGTCACGCAGCATGATCGGTCTCGCTCGGCAATCGCGGTTTTACAGCGGCGCGGTTTTCTAGGGGCGCGGTCCGCTAGGGGCGGAGGATCCTCAGGCGCGCCGCGCTGGCCTCGATCGGCGCGCGGCAGTGTACACGCCTAAGGGCGCGTAAGTCGAAGCGAGCCGAGGGCTAGAAAGCAAGTCACGCACCGCGAATAGCGCGCGGGTCGCGTCCCTGTCCAGCCCGAACCGCAACGGGGGTAGCGCTTGAGCCAAATCAATTACGGAAGGCCGAACTTGGGGTAAAACGCGAACATGCGACAACTGATCTATACGAGCGTCACGACCAATCCGAGCGGTCGTGCCCAGGACGACTGCGTGCCGATCCTGCGGCAAGCGGCGGTGCGGAACGGACTCGATGGGATTACCGGCCTGCTCTATTCGCAGGATGCGGAATTTCTGCAGGCGCTCGAGGGCCCCGACGACAGCGTTGCCGATCTGCTCGCAAGCCTGAAGGCCGATCCGCGCCATCGCGACCTGCGCGTCCTGATCGACCGGCAGACCGACGAGCGGGAATTCGGCGACTGGATGATGGTGCATCGCGAGCGGCGTGAGAGCGTCGATTCGTTCGACCGGCGGCTGCACGGCCTGTTGCTGGGCGTGTCGCGCGAGACAGCGGAGTATTTTCGCGCGCTGGTGCCGGCCTGACGGCGGGCGCCGATGGCGACGTGTGTCGCCATCGGCACGGCACGTTATTGCAGCTCGAACGCCGCGTTGATGACGAGCACGGTCTCGTCCGACACGACGGGCACGTACTTCGTTACGCCGAAGTCCGAACGATGGATCACCATCCGGCCGAGAAAGCCGATCGAGGCCTTCTTGCTCATCGGGTTGGTCGCCGCGCCGAACAGTTTTGCGCGGAAGCTGACGGGCTTGGTCACGCCGTGTAGCGTGAGCGTGCCATCGACCTCAACCGCGTCGGGGGCGATCTGCGCGACCTTGGTCGAGCGGAAGGTCGCGGTCGGGAATTTGGCGGCGTCGAACCAGTCGGCACCCTTGAGCTCACCCGTCAGCACATCGCTCGTCGTCTGGACGCTGGCGATCGGGATCGTCACGTCGAGCTTGGTCGCGGCGGGCTTGGCCGGGTCGAGCTGGAGGCTGCCCGACGCACCCGAGAAGGTGCCGGCATAAGGCGAGATGCCGAAATGGCTGACGCTGAAGGTGACCTGGGTGTGGTTCGGCTCGACCTTGTAGGTGCCGGCCTTGACCTCGGCGGCGGTGCCGGCGCCGTGCAGCATTTCGGGCGGGGTGGTCTGCGCGAGCGTGGGGGCGGCGATCAGCAGCGCTGCGGCAGTGGCGGCGTAGAGGTGGGTAAGGCGCATGGGGACACTCCTGTTAAGATGTACCCAAGTGCGATGCCCGCTCCGCAGCGTCAAACCCCGTTTCGGCAACGAACCGTTTCGGGGCAAGGTAAAGCCGCTCGCCTTTAGGGGAGGGGTTGGGGTGGGGAAGTTCCAAACGCCGCGCTCTCTGCGAGGCACGGCCCCACCCCCAACCCCTCCCCTGAAGGGGAGGGGCTTAAGGCACGGTCAGTTCTTGGTCTGGTCGACCAGCTTGTTGGCGCCGATCCACGGCATCATCGCGCGCAGTTCCTTGCCGACCTTCTCGATCGGATGCGCCTCGGCCTGCTTGCGCGCGGCCTTGAGCTCGGGCTGGCCGGCGCGGTTGTCGAGCACGAAGTTCTTGACGAAGCGGCCCGACTGGATGTCGGCGAGCACGCGCTTCATCTCGGCCTTGGTCTCGTCGGTGATGATCCGCGGGCCGGTGGTGATGTCGCCATATTCGGCGGTGTTCGAGATCGAATAGCGCATGTTGGCGATGCCGCCCTCATAGAGCAGGTCGACGATCAGCTTGGTCTCGTGCAGGCACTCGAAATAGGCCATTTCGGGCGCGTAGCCGGCCTCGACCAGCGTCTCGAACCCGGCCTGGATCAGGTGGGTTACGCCGCCGCAGAGGACTGCCTGCTCGCCGAACAGGTCGGTCTCGCATTCCTCGCGGAAGTTGGTCTCGATGATGCCCGAGCGACCGCCGCCGACGCCGCTTGCATAGGCCAGGCCGATGTCGTGCGCGTTGCCGCTCTTGTCCTGGTGGATCGCGATCAGGCAGGGCACGCCGCCGCCGCGGACATATTCGCTGCGCACGGTGTGGCCGGGGCCCTTGGGCGCGATCATGATGACGTCGAGGTCGGCGCGCGGCTCGATCAGCCCGAAATGCACGTTCAGACCGTGCGCGAACGCGATGGTCGCGCCCTGCTTGAGGTTGGCGTGGAGATCGTCGGCGTAGATCGCGGCCTGATGCTCGTCGGGGGCGAGGATCATCGTGATGTCGGCCCAGGCGGCGGCTTCCTGGTTGGTCATCACCTTGAAGCCGGCGCCATACGCCTTCTGTGCCGAAGGCGAGCCTTCGCGCAGCGCGATGGCGATGTCGGTGACGCCCGAATCGCGCAGGTTCTGGGCGTGGGCATGGCCCTGGCTGCCATAACCGACGATCGCGATCTTCTTCGAGGTGATCAGGTTCAGGTCGGCATCGGCATCATAATAAACGCGCATGGTATTTCCCTTTTCAAAATTCGTCGCCCCGGCGGAGGTCGGGGTCGCTTCGTTGCTGGCGCTGTCCGCTGTAACGGGACGGCCCCGGCCTCCGCCGGGGCGACGCGTGATGTCAGATCGCCGCGTTCCCGCGGGCCATTGCGACGATCCCGGTGCGGGCAACCTCGCACAGCCCGACTTCGCGCATCAGCGTGACGAAGGTGTCGATCTTCTCGCGCCCGCCGGTCACTTCGAACACGAAGCTGGTGGTGGTCGCATCGACGACCCGCGCACGGTAGACGTCGGCGAGGCGCAGCGCCTCGATCCGGTGATCGCCGACGCCCGACACCTTGAGCAGGGCCAGCTCGCGCTCGACATGCGGGCCGAGCGCGGTGAGATCGGTCACCGAATGGACCGGGATCAGCCGGTCGAGCTGCGCGAGGATCTGCTCCATCGTCGCATCGCTCGCCGAGGTCACGATCGTGATCCGGCTGACCGCCTTGTCGGCGGTGACGTCGGACACTGTCAGGCTCTCGATATTATAGCCGCGTGCGGTGAACAGGCCGGCGATCCGGGCGAGGATGCCGGGCTCGTTGTCGACCATCACCGCCAGAGTGTGGCGCGACGCTTTTTCCTTGGTGATGTGCATGATTACCTCGTCGCCCCGGCGCAGGCCGGGGCCGCTCCGTTGGGGAGTGAAACGGTGGATGCGCGCGATAGCGTAGCGGCCCCGGCCTGCGCCGGGGCGACGGAAACTGCACCCATCACACCAGCGCCTTCGCTTCGTCGTCCATTTCGCCCGACACTTCGCTCGCCTGGAGCAGCATCTCGGTATGCGCGGCGCCCGATGGGATCATCGGGAAGCAGTTCGCCAGTTTGGCGACGCGGCAATCGACGATCACCGGACCGTCATAGTCGAGCATCGCGGCGATCCCGTCATCGAGCTGGCCGAGCCCCTCGATCCGGATGCCCTTCCAGCCATAGGCCTCACCAAGCTTCACGAAGTCCGGGAGAGAATCGCTGTAACTCTCGGAATAGCGGCTCGAATAGGTCAGCTCCTGCCACTGGCGGACCATCCCCATATATTCGTTGTTGAGGATGAAGATCTTGACCGGCAGCCGGTATTGGCTCGCCGTCGCCAGCTCCTGAATGTTCATCTGGATCGAGGCTTCGCCCGCAATGTCGATCACCAGCGCCTTGGGATTGCCGAGCTGCGCGCCGATCGCGGCGGGCAGGCCATAGCCCATCGTGCCGAGCCCACCGCTGGTCAGCCATTTGTTGGGCGCGTCGAAGCCGAAATGCTGTGCCGCCCACATCTGATGCTGGCCGACCTCGGTGGTGATGATCGGTGCGCGCTTGTGCGTCGCCTCCCACAAGGCGCGGATCGCACGCTGTGGCATGATGTCGCTATCGACCTCTGGAAAATCGAGGCTTTTCTTGGCGCGCCACTCGCCGATCATCTGCCACCAGGCAGCAAGATCGGGCTTGGGATGGCGCCGCGCCTTGAACACGCGGACCATGTCCTCGAGCGCATGGCCGACATCGGCGACGATCGCCAGATCGACGCGGACGTTCTTGTTGATCGACGAACGATCGATATCGACGTGGATCTTGCGCGAGAACGGGCTGAACGCGTCGAGCCGACCGGTCACGCGGTCATCGAAGCGCGCGCCGAGGCAGACGATCAAATCGGCCTTGTTCATCGCCAGATTGGCTTCGTATGTGCCGTGCATGCCGAGCATGCCGAGCCACTGCTCGCCGCTCGCCGGATAGGCGCCGAGGCCCATCAGCGTCGAGGTGACGGGCGCGCCGGTGATCCGCGCGAGTTCGCGCAGCAACTGGCTCGCCGCCGGGCCGGCATTGATGATGCCGCCGCCGGTGTAGAGGATCGGGCGCTCGGCCGCGGCGAGCATGTCGACGGCTTGCTCGATCGAGGTCTGGTCGGCCTTGATCTGCGGGCGATAGGTCTTGTGGCGAATGGGACCAGGCTTGGTGTAGCGCGCCGTCGCCACCTGGACGTCCTTGGGGATGTCGATCACCACCGGGCCGGGGCGGCCCGAGGTGGCGATGTAGAACGCCTCGTGGATCGTGTCGCCGAGCTTGGCGGGGTCCTTCACCAGGTAATTATGCTTGGTGCAGTGGCGCGTGATGCCCACCGTATCGGCCTCCTGGAACGCGTCGGTGCCGATCAAGGCGGTCGGCACCTGGCCGGTGATCACCACCATCGGGATCGAATCCATCAGCGCGTCGGTGATGCCGGTGACCGCGTTGGTCGCGCCCGGCCCCGAGGTGACGAGCACCACGCCGGGCTTGCCGGTCGAGCGGGCATAGCCCTCGGCGGCATGCGTCGCGGCCTGCTCATGGCGCACCAGGATGTGCTTGATCCGCCCGGAGCGGAACAGGGCGTCGTAAATCGGCAGGACGGCACCGCCCGGATAGCCGAAGACGACCTCCACGCCGAGATCGCACAGCGCCTCGATCAGGATGTCTGCTCCGCTTTTCTCGGTCACGTCTCGTCTCCCATCGCGCCGCCAGGGATTAGCAGCGTTGGAGCGGCGCTGCTAGAGAAACGAAATGTGCGTGTCAACGACTATCGACGTAATAATGTGTCGAAATAGTCGCTTCTTTCGCCGTTTTCTAACGCAGGGGTGCGAGTCCAGCTCGGCGGGGGCTGATTGCGGAACCACGTATATTGACGCTTGGCATACTGCCGCGTGGCCAGGGCGACCGCATCAATCGCTTGTTTTTGTGAGGTTTCTCCGGCCAACGTGGCGGCGACTTCCCTGACGCCGATCGCGCGACGGATCGGCGCTTCGGGCGCGATGTCGCTGCGCGCGAGCAAGGCGCGCACTTCCTCGCGCGCTCCGCCGGCTAGCATCGTAGCCGCGCGGCTGTCGCAGCGCGCCATCAGCCAGTCGCGATCGGGCAGCAGGACGATTGCGGCGAGCGCGATCCGCTCGCCGATCCCGCCGCTGCGCTCGGCCTGCCAGCCCGCGAGCGACTTGCCGGTCGAGCGCACCACTTCGAGCGCGCGCGCCACGCGCGTCGTGTCGGCGGGGGCGAGGCGCGCGGCGGCGGCGGGATCGACCGAGGCGAGGGCTGCATGCGCCTGCGCGACGGGAAGCGCGCGGACCTCTACCCGGACGGCCGGGTCGATCTCGGGCACCGGCGCGATCCCGTCGAGCAGCGTGCGCATGTACAGGCCGGTGCCCCCGACCAGCACCGGAAGCTTGCCGAGCGCTTGGGCGCGCTCGATCTCGGCGCCCGCCTCGTCCGCCCAGCGCGCGGCGGAATAGCTATCGGCCCCGTCGACATGCCCGAACAGCCGGTGCGGGACGCGCGCTTCATCGGCCTCGCTCGGGCGCGCGGTCAGCACGCGCAGGTCGCGATAGACTTGCGCGGAGTCGGCGTTGATGACGATTCCGTCGTGACGTTCGGCGACCGCGATGCCGAGTGCGGACTTGCCGCTCGCGGTCGGCCCTGCGATGAGCGCGACCTGCGGGAGATTCACAGTGTTCATTGCCACCTTGATAGCATCGGAAACGCTCAGTGCAGGCGATCTTTCTGCAGCGATCGATCGGATCGCTGCGGTGGGCTGCGCACCGGCGACCTCGGCGTGGATCGAGCCCGAGAAGGCGGTCGATATCCTGTTCGGGGTTTCACCCGACGCCGCACGCAAGGCACTCGAGGGCGTGTTCGACGGCGTCGATGTCGTCGTGCAGGCGGCGCAGGGGCGCGAGAAGAAGCTGCTCGTCGCCGACATGGATTCGACGATGATCACCGTCGAATGCATCGACGAGCTCGCCGATTATGCCGGGATCAAGCCGCAGATCGCGGCGATCACCGAGGCGGCGATGCGCGGCGAGCTTGATTTCGAGGGTGCGCTCGATGCGCGCGTAGCGTTGCTCAAGGGGCTCGACGAGGCCGTGATCGAGCGCTGTCTCGCCGAGCGCGTGACGATCATGCCCGGCGCCGTGGCGCTGGTGCAGACGATGCGGGCGCGGGGCGCGACCGCGATCCTCGTCTCGGGCGGTTTCACGCGGTTTGCCGATCCGGTCGCCGAGCGGATCGGCTTCCACCGGGCGATCGCCAACCGGCTCGAGCTGGCCGACGGCGCGCTGACCGGCACGGTAGCCAAGCCGATCGTCGGTTCGGACACCAAGCTGCAGACCTTGCGGGCGGCGCGCGCCGAGCTCGGCCTGCTGCCCGAAGAGACGCTCGCGGTGGGCGATGGCGCGAACGATCTGGCGATGGTGCAGGAAGCGGGGCTGGGCGTCGCCTATCACGCCAAGCCGATCGTCGCCGCTGCTGCGGCGGCGCGGATCGACCATGGCGATCTGTCGGCGCTGCTCTATGTGCAGGGCATCGCGCGCGCGGATTGGGTGACGGCGTAACGCACGGCGGACGCGTCGCTTAGGGGGCGACGGGCACGCAGGGCTTGATCGACCCGCATGCCGCCTGCGCCGCGCCCTTCGATGCGAATGGACCGACGAGCACGCGCGTCATTGCGCCGCTCTTGGCATATTGCACGTCGGCGCCGGCAAACCGCCGGCCGACCTGTCCCCACAGCTTCCGAGCATTGGCGGGGTCGCCGAACGACCCGAGCTGCACCTTCCAACCGCCCCGGCTGGTCGCGATCGCGGCGGGCGCGCGCGCGCGGGCCGGCTGAGCGGTCGGCGCGGCCGAACGGGCAGGCTGAGCGGTCGGCGCCGGCGCGGGTGCGCGCACCCTGGGCGGCTGGGCGCGTGTCGGCTGCCGTTCGGGCGCCAGGGCCATAACCTCGGGCTTGCGCGGAGCGGCTGGGTCGTAATCGGACGGCGGCAGATCGGTGCCCCGCATGCCGACACTGCGCGGCTTGCCGGTGATTTCGGGGGGTAGCTCGGGCCGCTGCGCCTCGGCCTCGTAGCGGCGGGCGAGTTCGAGGCCCTGCTGGCGCTGGTCGGTCGGGATCGCCTTGTCCATCTGCGCCTGGACCTCCGACGCCCGCGGCGTGTTGGCGGCGGCGGCTCGGACGATAAAGGCATACGCGCGTGGCCAGTCCTTCGCGCCGCCGTCGCCATTGAACAGCATCGTGCCATAGACGAGCTGCGCGCGTGGCTCGCCGCGCAGCGACGCCTTTTCGAGCCAGGGTGCGGCGTCGTTCGGCTTGTGCTGATCGAACAGGATCAGCCCGTATTTCGCCTGTGCGGCGATATGGCCCTGCAGCGCGGCCTTGCGGAACCAGCCTTCCGCGACCGCAATATCGGTCGGTACGCCACGTCCGAGCGTATAGGCCTGCGCCAAGTTGAACTGCGCATCGGCGTCGCCGGCATTCGCCGCCGGGCGCCATTCGGCGATCGCCTTCTTATAGTCGCCGCGGCCCCAGGCATCGACGCCGTCGCGCACGTCCGCCACCGCGGGGCTCATCAAAAGCAGCGTTCCCGCCAGCGCCATCCATACTCGCGTGCGCATGATCATCGTCCCGTCTCGTCCGGCTGTATCGCCCAACCATGCTGACTATCGCCGGTTTGGCAAAGATTTCGTTATGCATATCGGTCGCAGCGCACGCTAACGCCGCCGCGTTAACCGTTCCTTGACCGATCCTATGGCAGTCGGTTGCCTCGATTAAAGGGGCGAAAGGGGCTCATGCGCGTTCTAGCGATGGCATCTCAAAAGGGCGGCTCGGGCAAGACAACCTTGTCCGGCCATCTGGCGGTACAGGCGCAGCTCGCAGGGGCGGGGCCGGTGGTGCTGATCGACATCGATCCGCAGGGCTCGCTGTCCGATTGGTGGAACGAGCGGCAGAGCGAGTTTCCCGCTTTCGCGCAGACCACCGTCGCGCGGCTCGCCGCCGATCTCGAGGTGCTGCGTCAGCAGGGCTTCAAGCTGGCGATGATCGACACCCCGCCGGCCATCACCATGGCGATCCAGAGCGTGATCGCGGTCGCCGAGTTGATCGTCATCCCGACGCGCCCGAGCCCGCACGATCTGCGCGCGGTAGGCGCTACCGTCGATCTGTGCGAGCGTGCGGGCAAGCCGTTGCTGTTCGTCGTCAATGGCGCGACGCCCAAGGCGCGGATCACCTCGGAAGCCGCGGTCGCGCTGTCGCAGCATGGCACGGTCGCCCCGATCACGATCCACCACCGTACCGATTTCGCCGCGTCGATGATCGATGGGCGGACGGTGATGGAGGTCGATGGCAAGGGCCGCTCGGCGCAGGAGGTGCGCGACCTGTGGACCTATATCTCCGACCGGCTCGAGAAGAATTTCCGCCGCACGGTGTTCGCGACGCCCACCTCGGTCAACGGCTTCGGCGCACCGCGCCCCGCCGCGGGAGGTGGTTTCGGCCGCCGCGTGGTGAGCTGAGATGAGCATGTTCGGGAACCCCAAACCGACCGCCCCCAAGGCCACTGCGTCGCTCTCCTCGACGCTGCTCGCGCGCAAGGGCATGGCGAAGCCCGCGATGCGGCCGCAGGGCTTTGGCGGCTTCGGCACGATGCCGGGCGCGCAGGACGATCTCGGCTGGAACGACATGGGCGAGGTGGCGCCGGTCGCCCCCATGCCGCCGGTGCTGGTCCAGCGCGAAGTGCTGCGTGAGGAATTCGCGCAGCCCGTCGCCGCACCGGAACCCGTCGCAGCGGAAGAGCCCGTTGAGGCCGCCGCTGAACCCGAACACGAGCCCGAACCCGTGCGCGCCGCGCCCAAATCCGTATCGGTCGCCACCGCGACCCGGATCGGTCGCGAGACGAGCAAGAAGCACAACAAGACACGTCCCAAATCCGCCTTCACGCTGCGGCTCGACGAAGACCGGCACCTCCGGCTCCGCCTCGCCAGCGCGCTGCACAATGCCTCGGCCCAGTCGCTGGTCACCGAGGCGCTCGACCAATTCCTGCAAACTCTCCCCGAAGTCGACGACCTGGTGCGCCAGTTGCCGACGCGGGCGAAGCGATAGACCCCGAGGAGGGCGTTACGATGAAGACCCGGTCCGCCATCACTTTCGGCCCCCTGACCCTGGGGCTTTCGCTCCTCATGCTGGGGGGCACGATCGCGGCCACCGCGGTCTCGACGATCGCCGCCGCCAGCGCCCGCGAGCAATCGCGTGCCGAGAAGGAAGCACGTACCGAAGCCGCCTCGGCGCAGCAGGCGTTGCGCTCAGGCCGTTTCGCCGAGGCGATCGCCCATGCCGAACGCGCCGTCGGGGATCAGCCCGACGCTGCCGATTATCGCATGATCCTGGGGCAGAGCTATCTCAAGGCGGGGCGTTTCGCCTCGGCGCGCGATGCCTTTGCCGACACGCTCAGCCTCGCGCAGGGCAATGGCAAGGCTGCGCTCAACCTCGCGCTCGCGCAGATCGCCACCGGCGACTGGGCCGGCGCGCGCAAGACGCTCGACGCCAATGCCGCGACGATCCCGGTCAGCGACCGCGGCCTCGCGACGGCGCTGGCGGGTGACCCGGCAACTGCGGTCGAGATGCTCGGCGCTGCGGCGCGTGCGCCCGATGCCGATGCCAAGGTCCGCCAGAATTATGCGCTGAGCCTCGCGCTCGCCGGGCGCTGGCGCGAAGCGCAGACGGTGGTGGCGATGGACGTCGCCCCGGCTGATGTCGCGCGGCGCATCCTCGATTGGTCGACCTTCTCGCGGCCCAACTCGGCGTCGGATCAGGTTGCGACCTTGCTCGGCGTGACGCCGGCGGTCGATCCCGGCCGCCCGGTCGCGCTTGCGCTCAACCGCGGCACGACCGCGCTTGCGCAGGCCGAGCCGCCGATCGACACGTACATGCCGGGTCAGGCCTCCGCCCAACCCGCGGCGCAGCCCGCGGCCGTTGCGGTGGCTGACGTCGCCGCGCCGGCTGCGCAGCAAGTCGCTGCGGTCGGACCGACGATTGCCGGGGTGGTCTTCGCAGAGCGCCGGGAAGTCGTCCAGCCGTTGCCGGTCGCCTATGCAAAGGTCGCCACGAAGCAGCGCAATGTCACTTCGCGGACTGCGGTCGCGAGCGTCGTCGCACCACCGCGGGCCGTGCTGGCGCCGGTCGGAGCCCGGCCGGTCACGCGCGGCAGCTTCTTCGTCCAGCTCGGCGCCTATGACACGGCCGGCGTTGCGCATGATGCCTGGACGCGGGCGACGCGCAGCTATGCCGGTTTTGCGAGCCACACGCCGCAGGGCATGAGCGTCTCGCGCGGCGGCAAGCAATTCTACCGTCTGTCGGTCGGCGGCTTCGCGCGCGCCGACGCGGTATCGCTGTGCCAGAACTATCGTAGCCGTGGCGGCAATTGCTTCGTCCGCGCCGGCGCTGGCGATCAGGTCGCGATGTGGGCGAAGGGGCGCGAACTGGCGTCGCGCTAAGCCGACGTCAGGCGGGGACGGGGAGGGCGGTGCCGCCCTTGAACAGCCGCAGCACCTTGCCCTGTACCGGCAGCCCGTCGAACGGCGTGTTGCCGGCCTTGGCATAAAGCCGGTCACCCGCGATCTGCCACGGCGCATCGGGCGCCAGCAGCAACAGGTCTGCAGGCGCGCCGACGCTGAGCGATCCGGCATCGACCCCGAGCACCTTCGCCGGATTGGCGGCGAGCAGCGTGAACAGCCGCTGGAGCGAAATCGTCTCGTCGCGGACCAGCCCCAGACCCAGCGCGAGCAGCGTTTCCGCGCCCGCCATGCCCGAGGCCGAATCGGCGAACGGCAGGCGCTTCTCTTCGGGGCCGCGCGGATCGTGGCCCGAGCACAGCACGTCGATCGTCCCGTCGGCCATCGCGGCGACCGCCGCCTGGCGGTCGCTCTCGCTCCGCAGCGGCGGTGAGAGGTGCGCGAAGGTGCGGAAATCGGTCATCGCGATATCGGACAGCAATAGGTGCGCAGGGGTGATCCCGCAGGTGACGCGCACGCCGTGGCGCTTGGCAGCGCGGATCAATTCGAACCCGGCGGCGGTCGTCACCTGGCGGATGTGCAGCGTCGCGCCGGTCTCCTCGGTGAGCATCAGGTCGCGCGCGATCGCCAGCGCCTCGGCGATCGCTGGCGCTGAGGGAAGCCCCATCCGCGTCGCGGTCTCGCCGGCGGTGGCGACCGCGCCCGCCGTGACGCCACCATCCTCGGCATGGGTGATGACAGCGAGGCCTAGGTCGCCGGCATAGGCGAGCACTTTGCGCATCACGCCCGAGTCGGCGATCCAGCGCGCGCCGGTCCCGACTGCGCGCGCACCGGCATCGCGATTGATCGCCATTTCAGCGAGGTCGGTGCCGGCAAGACCGCGCGTGGCCGCGGCGATCGGATGGATCCATAGGCCAGGGCGTCCGATCAGCGCAGCGCGCTGGACGATGCCGGGATCATCGAGCACCGGCGACTGATCGGGCATCAGCCCGACGCGGACGATGCCGCCTGCATGGAAGGCGGGAAGGTCGATCGCGAACACGCCGAGATCGACGATCGCGGGGGCAAGCGTCGCGCCGCCGCAATCGATAGTCTCGTTATTGGCGGGCACGTCGATCAGCCCCGTCGCGACGATCCGGTCGTTCTCGATCAGCACGCCGCCCTGCGACACGCCCGCGACCGGGCAGACCAAGGTCGCGTTGAGCAAGGCGAGCATCCGGCTCATGCCCAGCCCGCCACGCCGCGCGAGCGCCGCGTCAGTACATCGAGGCAGGCCATGCGGACGGCGACCCCCATCTCGACCTGTTCGGTGATTGCCGAGCGCGCATGGTCGGCGACGGCGGAATCGATTTCGACGCCGCGGTTCATCGGCCCGGGATGCATCACCAGCGCATCGGGCCCGGCGCGTTCGAGCCGTTTGAGCGTCAGCCCGTAGCGCAGATGGAATTCGCGGTTCGATGGAATGAAGCCGCCTGCCATCCGCTCGTTCTGGACGCGGAGCATCATCACCACATCGGCGCCTTCGAGCGCGGTGTCGAAATCGGTGAACGGCGTCACGCCCATCCGCTCGATCCCCTCTGGCATCAAGGTCGCCGGCGCGCAGACGCGCACTTCGGCGGCGAGCGCGGTCAGCGCGAGGATGTTCGAACGTGCGACGCGGCTGTGCAGGATGTCGCCGCAGATCACGACGCGCTGCCCGGCGATCGTGCCGCGGCGGCGGCGGATCGTCAGCGCGTCGAGCAGTGCCTGTGTCGGATGTTCATGCTGCCCGTCGCCCGCGTTGAGCACCGGGCAATCCACCTTGCCAGCGATGAGCCGGACCGCGCCCGAACTCATATGGCGGATGACGATGACATCGGCGCGCATCGCGTTGAGCGTCATCGCGGTGTCGATCAGCGTCTCGCCCTTCTTCACCGAGCTTTGCGCCGCATGCATGTTGATCACATCCGCCCCGAGTCGCTTGCCCGCGATCTCGAACGACAGCAGCGTGCGGGTCGAATTCTCGAAGAAGGCGTTGATCAGCGTGAGGCCGCCCAACCGCTTGTCGCTGATCGCGCGCGTCCGGTTGGCGGCGACCCAGCCATCGGCTTCGTCGAGCAGGAATACGATTTCGTGCGGCTGCAATCCCTCGATGCCGGTGAGGTGCCGGTGCGGAAACACGGCGCGGCCCGGGATGAGCGAGGCGGGGCGGTGATCGGAGGGTTGCATCGAGGCCGTCGGGTAGCCGCGCCTACGGTTTCTGGCAAGGCCGGATGGGGTGGGAGAGGGCGCTTAAGCGACCCTCTCCCGATATCGTCGGATCAGTTGGTCGGCTCGTGATACGGGCAACCGTTCACCCGCGCGCGGAAGTCGGCCGAGTGGCGATAGGTATCGCGCCGCACGCGGTTGATATTGCCAAGCGGTTGATGCGCGGTGATCCCGGTCCACACGCTGAAGCGCGTTTCTTCGTTGATCTGCTGGACATGCGCGTCGCTCCAGCTGTCCTGTGCCGTGGCGCGGATCGTGCCGACGCGGATGAACGGGCTCGTGGCCTCGTCCCACAGCACGGTCGCATCCTCGACCGGTTGCGCTTCGAGATCACGGCAGAGCTGAACGCGGAATTCCCATTCGGCGTCGAGAGTCCGCATCTCGGTGCGGACGTCTTCGCGGATCGCGTCCTCACGACCGTCGATCGCGATTTCCTTGCCCGTCATCGCGGTCATCGCCGGCGCTACGGGTGCGATGCTGAACTTGGCGATATAGTCGCCGAAGCGGAAGGCGGTCGCGCTGTAATAGGTTTCCCCGAGCGGCTCGACATTGGGCGCGCCGCCGAGCGCGTTGACCGCGGCGGGGGGCTCGGCGCCGACCGCTTCGAAGGCATGGCGCACGCCGCGCAGCGCCGCCGACACGACCTTCTTGGCCCCTTCGAGCCGATCAGTGGTCTTGGCGAGCAGCTTGAGGTTGCCGAGGAACTTATCGGCGGTCTTCGCCTGGAAGACGGGGCCGTTGATCATCACGAAATCCTGCGCGGTGCCCTCGGAGCCGGGCAGCCGTTCGCCCGCGACATCGAACACCTTCATCGCGAGGCCGCGCGGCAGGCCGATCACGTCAGGCAGGATGTCGCCGGCATTGGTCGACAGGCGGATCTGCACCTTGTGGCTTCCCCCGTGCGCGAACAGGCCCTGGGCCAGCTCGGCGGGCAAGTCCGAATCGATCGTCAGCGCGCCTTCGAGCAGTCCGTGCGACTTGGCGTGGACCGATCGCACCGCATGGCCATATTCCTCGGCGGTCCGCTCGAGGATTGTATCGAATGTTTTGGTGAGATCTGTGATGGTTGCTCGCTCATCGGGCTGCGGCTGCTCGACGTCGGGACGGAAGCGGATCGGAGACTGTAGCATAGGAACGCCTTTACTTGGTGGTCTGCACCTTGGGGAACACTCCAGCTCAACGCACCAGCGCGCCAAACGCTGCCTGTCGTGTTTCCTGCCGCCTTTCAGCAAGCGTTCAGAATAGGCATTTTGGCGGATTTCTGCGGCATAGCGCGCATTCTCCCTGCCGTGGAACCGCCACGGCCTGCCGGATAGCGGTTGCCAATCCGGGCGGGGCTGCGCTTGTGAACCGCGCCACGCCATTTCAAAAGGGTAAGTATATGCATTCGAATCTTGTGAAGACCGCAACAGTAGCCATGATCCTGGCCGGATCGATCGGCGTCAGCGGTTGCGCGACCAAGGGTTATGTCAACCGCCAGATCGCCACCGTGAACACGCGCATCGACGGCATCGACGGCCGCGTCCGCACGGTCGAAGGCGTGTCGGGCCAGGCGCTCACCCAGGCACAGGCTGCTGCCGGCCAGGCACAGCAGAACGCGCAGCGGATCGACCAGATCAGCGGTCGCGTCGACGGGCTCGACCAGCAACTCCAGCAGCAGGCACAGCGCGCGCAGCGCCGGCCGCGCGGCTGATCGTACTACCGCATTCCTCTCATAGTGACCGGACGCATTGCTGAACCAAGTCGAAGTGCCAACTAGGCCGTTCTCTCTGCGTCATGGTGTGGGCATGGCCGCAGCGGTGCTGGGTCTGATCGCAGGTGCGATCGGACCCTCGGCAGCGCTCGGCCGTGCCCCGCTGTCCGACAAGGCGACGACGTCGTCCACGGTAGCGAAGCCGTCCAGCCGGAAGCCCGCAAAGGCCGGGGGTAAAATCCCGGCCAAGGCTTCGGCCAAGGCCCCGCCTAAAACTGGGGCCAAAACCGCCGCCGCGCGCCGCGCGGCGGCCAAGGTCAAGGCGAAGGACACGCCACCGCTTCCCGAGCCGGTACGGTCCGAAGCGGCGAATCGCGTGATCGCCTGGGTCGCCTCGTCGCACGACAATGGCACGCTGCCCTATATCGTCATCGACAAGCAGGCGGCGTCGCTCTCGCTGTTCGATGCCGCCGGCACCTTCCTTGGCGAAACCCCGGTGCTGCTCGGCATCGGCGTCGGCGATGATTCGACCCCGGGCGTGGGCTCGAAGGACCTGGCCGAGATCGGGCCGGCCGAACGCACGACGCCCGCCGGGCGCTTCGTCGCCAAGTTCGGCCGCGCATTCGGGCACCAGCGCGTGCTGTGGGTCGATTATGCCAATTCGGTCGCGCTCCACGCGGTGATCACCACGCACAAGAAGGAACGGCGCGTCGAGCGGCTGCTGTCGCCGACGCCCGACGACAATCGCATCAGCTTTGGCTGCATCAATGTCGGCACGAGCTTCTACACCAAGCAGATCCGCTCGCGCTTCCTCAAGGCGGGCGGGGTCGTCTATATCTTGCCCGATACCAAGCCGCTCGATAGCGTCTTCCCGCGGCTGCGCCTGTTGCCGTATCTCGCGCCTGGAGCGCCGTCTGCACAGCCATCCGCTCAGGATTAAGACTCTCGTCGGCCCCGGATAAAGGACGTGCCATGATCTTGCTTGCCGCGGCGATCGCCGCAACTGCCGCGCCACCCGTGGTGGTAAGCCCGTTGGAGACCGCGCAAATCGCCGATGCCTGCCGCGGCAAGGACGCCGACACGACCGCAAGCTTCTGCACGGGATACATTCTCGGCGCATTCGACGCCCTGTCGCTGTCGCACCAGATTTGCCCGTCGGCGGCGAGCGCATCGACCGTCAAGGTCGTGACGGTCGCACGCAAATATCTCCGCACGCACAAGAAAAGCTGGAGCAGCGCGCCGACCTTCGTCATTCGCGATGCGCTGAAGGCGGCGTTTCCCTGCGAGCGTCCCTGAGGGATTGCGGGCACTTAAGGCGTTTGGGTCGATATGGTGGCGATTGACCCCGCATCGGGGATGACATGACGGCGAGGCGCCTCTAGTCCTTCGCGCGATGGCCGCCCTTCGCACCCTGTTCCGAACGCATCGGCGGCTTGTCGCCCTGCTGTTCGCGCTTGTGCTGTTCGCCAAGATCGTGATTCCGACGGGCTTCATGCCGGTCGCTACGGGCAACGGGTTGGTGCTCGAACTCTGTTCCGGGATGGAGCCGATGCCGTCGCCAATGGCGATGCCCGGCATGGTCGATCACGGCATGGTCGGGCCCGACATGGCGGGCCAACATCATGGCCAGCAAGGCGGCAAGGTCGAGAGCCCCTGCACCTTTGCGGGTCTCACGGCGCCGCATCTCGCCGGAGCCGATGCTGCGCTGCTCGCGATCGCGGTGCTGTTCGTGCTCGCGCTGGGGCGGGTGGCGCTGTGCCGTGTCGTGGTCCCCTATCGTCATGCGCTCCGGCCGCCGTTGCGGGGACCACCCGCATCGGCTTGAATCCTCGCCCAACGGGTGAGCGATGGCGGACGGAACCGGGTTCTGGGCGCAAGGAATAGCAAGCGTGGCATCTTCGGGCGTCTGGTCGTAGCGACTGGCGGCCGGTGCCAATAGCGCCCGACTTTCCGACACCGTTCCTACTGTGGCGAGTTGCCGTCGATCGAGGCGCGTCGCTGCGCGTCGATCGGCCATCGGGACCGCGAAGCCGAGCGTGACGCACCGGGGGCACCCGTGCGGGCCGCTGCGCTTCTTCGCATCGAACAGGACATTTTCATGAACGGCCGCACAGCTCTGCTCGGCGTCACCTCGCTTATTTCGATCCTCGCATACGCCACCGCGCCGGCCTTCGCCGAAGAGCGTCCGCCGCCCGCGCCCGAAGCGGAGCAGGAGGACATTCTCGTCACCGCGCAACGCCGCACCGCGACGATCGAGAACGCGCCCGCATCCAGGGCCTCGATCGATGCCGCGACGATCGCGACGACGATCAACGCGCGCAATGTCGAGGATACGCTCAAATATCTGCCGAGCCTCGTCGTGCGCAAACGCCATATCGGCGACAGCCAGGCGCCGCTTGCGACGCGCACCTCGGGACTCGGAGCCAGCGCGCGCAGCTTGATCTATGCCGATGGCGCGATCCTCTCGGCGTTGATCGGCAACAACAACACCTCGGCCAGTCCGCGCTGGAACCTCGTCTCGACCGAAGAGATCGCGCGCGTCGATGTGCTCTACGGGCCGTTCTCCGCCGCCTATCCCGGCAATGCGATCGGCGCCGTCGTCAACATCACGACCCGGCTGCCCGATCGGTTCGAGGGAACGCTGGTCGCGGGAACGACCGTCCAGCAGTTCGACCTGTACGGCACGCACCGCACGCTGCCGGCCTATCAGCTCGGCGGCACGCTCGGCGATCGGTTCGGGCCGTTGGCGCTCTTCGCCAGCGTCGATCACGTCGACAGCCGCAGCCAGCCGATCGGCTTCGCCAGCGCGACCGCGACACGCAGCGCGACCAGCACGCCGACCACCGGCGGCTATGACGATCTCAGCCGCACCGGCGGCGCGATCCGCGTGGTCGGCGCGACGGCCTTCGAGCATCAGGTGCAGGATCGCGTCAAGCTCAAGGCGGCGCTCGATCTCTCGGCGGCGCTGCGCCTGACCTATGTCGGCAGCCTGTTCCGCAACACCACCGATTCGACCGTCGAGAGTTACCTCACCAACGCCGCGACGGGCTTGCCGTTCTACGCGGGGACGACGAGCAACAGTGGGCAGGTCTACACGCTGGCCGCCAGCGCCTTTGCCGGGAGCGTCTATCGCACCGAGCAACGGCAATGGTCGCACAGCCTCTCGCTGACCGGCAGCGGCAGCCGGTTCGATTGGCAGGTGATCGGCACGCTCTATGATGTCGCCAAGGACGAGCAGCGCGTTTCGAACACGGCGCTGCCGGCCGGGCAGGCGGGCGGGGCGGGGTACATCACGGACCTCGCCGGGACTGGATGGAAGACGCTCGACGCCAAGGGCGCGTGGCGCTCCGATGCGGCGGCGACGCACACGATCAGCTTTGGTGCGCACGCCGATTGGTACGAACTCGACAGCAACCGCTACAGTACGACCGACTGGGTAAGCGGGCCGAAGGGTACGTTGAACCTGCAGGGCAGCGGCAAGACGCGCACCTATGCGCTATGGGCGCAGGATGCGTGGAGGATCGTGCCGCCGCTCACGCTCACCCTCGGTGGCCGCTACGAATGGTGGCGCGCCTATGGCGGGGTCAATTTCTCGCAGTCACCCGCGATCGGCCCGGTCGTTCAGCCGACGCTGCGCAGCGACAAGGTCTCGCCCAAGGCGGCGCTGGCCTATGCGATCGACCCGCATCTGACGGCACGGCTGTCGTTCGGCCAGGCGTGGCGCTTTCCGACCGTCGGCGAGCTTTATCAGATCGTCACCACGCCGGTCGCTTCGGTGCCCAATCCCACCCTGCGGCCCGAACGCGCGCGCTCGCTCGAACTCGCGCTCGAACGGCAGGACAGCCGGGGAACGCTGCGGCTGGCTCTGTTCAACGAGGTGATCAAGGATGCGCTGATCTCGCAGACCGGCCCGCTCGCGGTGACCCCGGTCCAGGTTGGCACCTACGTCCAGAATGTCGATGAGACGCGCGCACGCGGCGCCGAGGTCTCTGTGACGCGGACCAATATCGTCCGGCGCATCGACGTCTCGGGCAGCGTCACCTATGCCGACGCGATCACCAGCAAGAATGCGGTGCTTCCGGCCGCGGTTGGCAAGCTGCTGCCGAGCGTGCCACGCTGGAAGGCGACCGCGGTGGCGACGTGGCGGCCCATCGATGGCGTCGCGCTGACCGCCGCCGCGCGCTACGCCAGCCGCAATTACGGCTCGCTCGACAATAGCGACGTGGTCGGCAACACCTATCAAGGCTTCTACAAATATTTCGTCGTCGATCTGCGTGCGCAGGTCCGCGTCGCCGAGCATATCGAATTCGGAATCGGCGTCGATAACGTCAATAACGACCGATACTTCCTCTTCCATCTCTTCCCGCGGCGCAGCTTCGCGGCCGACGTCAAGGTGACCTTCTGATGGCGGCGATCGAGACGGTGCGGCGTGGGGACTCCGCACAGCGTGGCTATCGCTGGGTGTGGCGCTGGCATTTCTATGCCGGGCTGTTCGTGCTGCCCTTCATCCTGATCCTGTCGGTCACGGGATCGATCTATTTGTTCAAGCCGCAGATCGAGCAATGGGAGGAGCGCGCGTTCAGCGGTCTTGGCACGCAGGGTGCGGTGTCGCCCGAGCGGCAGGCGACGGCGGCGCTGGCCGCCAACCCGGCGATGCGCTTCAACCATTATCGGCTCCCGCGCCAGATTGGCGATGCGGCGATGATCCAGCTGCTCGGTCGCGACGCAAAGCCGCGTGAAATCTATGTCTCGCCGCAGGGGCGGGTGCTCGGCAGCCTCGACCCCGAGGCGCGGATCGAGGCGGTGGTCGCGCGGATCCACGGCTCGCTGCTGATTGGGACGCTCGGCGATCGGCTGGTCGAGCTCGCCGCGAGCTGGACGATCGTGCTGCTCGTGTCGGGCCTGTATTTGTGGTGGCCACGCCCGTTCCGGCTGGCGGGGACGGTGTGGCCGCGGCTTGGCTTGCGCGGGCGTCCGCTGCTGAGGGACCTGCACCGCGTCACCGGCTTTTGGGTGGCCGGGCTCGTGCTGGTGATGCTAGCAAGCGGCCTGCCCTGGGCGGGGGCGTGGGGCGGGAGGTTCAAATGGGTGCGCACCGAGCTCGGGCTGGTCAAGGGGCGGCAGGATTGGAGGATCGGCGCCGAGGGCGGTCATGCCGGGCATCATGGCGCGATGGACGCCATGCCGATGGTGGTCCGGGCCGAGCCGCCAGGTCTGCCGCTGTCGGCGTTCGTCGCCAAGGCGGTGGCGGAGCGGATGGCGTTTCCCGTGCTGGTGCTGCCGCCCCATGCGGTGCAGAAGTTCGGGCCGCCGACCGCGAACGTCTGGACGGTGAAATCCGAGGCGCAGAATCGCTGGCTCGACCGGCGCGTGACCTATGATCCGGTGAGCGGGGCCGAGACCGGGCGATCGGGCTTTGCCGACCAGCATGTGATCGACCGGATCGTCAACACCGGGGTCGCCTGGCACGAGGGACAGCTCTTTGGCCTCGCGAACCAACTGATCGGCGTCGCGACGGCGATATCGCTCGTTGCGATCAGCGCGCTTGGGGTCGCGATGTGGCTGAAGCGGCGACCCCGCGGTCAAGTCGGCGCGCCGCCCCGGGCCGGGGCGCCGCCACGGTCGCTTGTCGCGGTGCTCGTGCTGCTCGGCCTGCTGCTCCCGCTGTTCGGCGCGTCGGCTTTGCTGCTGATGGTGCTCGATCGCGCGCTGCTCGCCATCCGATCGCGGCGGTCATAGGACCGCCGCGATCGGATCCCAGGCTACCATTCGATCCCGATCTTGCCGAAATGGCCAGCGCCCATCTCGTAGCGGAAGGCATCGGCCAGTGCCTCGAGCGGGAAGCGGCGGTCGACCACCGGGCGGATCCCGGTGGCATCGAGCGCGCGCACGAACTCCTGCTGTTCGCGTCGGCTGCCGACGATCAGGCCCTGCAGGCGTGCCTGCTTGGCCATCAGCGCTGCGGTCGGCACCTCGCCCGACGCGCCGGTCAGCACGCCGATCAGCGAGATATGCCCGCCGACCTGCACCGCCTCGATCGACTGCGCGAGCGTGCCCGGGCCGCCGACCTCGACGACATGATCGACGCCGCGGCCCTGCGTCCAGTCGACGACGGCGCGGCCCCAAGCCTGCTGTTCGCGGTAATTGATCGTGAAATCCGCCCCCAGGCGCTTCGCCCGCTCGAGCTTCTCGTCCGATGACGAGGTTATGGCGACGGTCGCACCCATCGCCTTGGCGATCTGCAGCGCCCAGATCGAGACGCCGCCGGTGCCGAGCAGCAAAACGGTGTCCCCTGCCTTTAGCTTGCCATCGACGACGAGCGCGCGCCAGGCGGTGAGGCCAGCGGTGGTGATCGTCGCGGCCTCGACCGCGTCATAGCCCTTGGGCGCGTGGGTGAAGGCGGTGGCGGGCAACACCACATAGTCGCGGGCGAAGCCGTCGATGCCGTCGCCCGGGGTGCGGCTGAAATCGCCGATCGTCGCGGTGCCGTCCTGCCAATCGGGGAAGAAGCACGAGACGACGCTGTCGCCGGCCGCGAACTCGGTGACGCCGTCGCCGACCGCCTCGACGGTCCCCGCGCCATCGGCGAGCGGGATGCGGCCGTCGGCGGTCGGCATCCGGCCCGTCGCGACCCCGAGATCGTGGAAATTGAGCGAGCTGCCATGCACCGCCACGCGGATCTCGCCCGCGCCGGGCGCGCCGGGATCGGGGCGGTCTTCGAACGTCATGCGATCGAGCCCGATCGGGGCCTTGAGAACCATCGCCTTCATGCCGGATATCCTTGCTGTGAGCGGGCGCAACGTTCGGGGCGCGTCAGCTATCCACCGGCGTCCGGATATTGCGACGGGCGTCATAGCTGGCGCGGCGGAACCCGTCATGCCCGGTCTGGCGCCGATAGAATATGTGCGAGCCTACCTGCGCGATCTTGACGAGCGAATCGCGCCAATAGGGCACCATCCAGTCGGCATGATAATGCGTCGCGCCGCCGACATCGGCGAAGACGCGGCCCGCCAGTGCACGCCGGGCGGCGCGGCGCGCTGCCGACCATCCCGTATGCACCGGGCGCCGGTCGAACGATCCGTCGCAGGTGAACGAGAATTGGCAGCCGATCGCGCGGCTATAGCCCTGATAGACCACGCCGCAGATCGTCCGCGGAAAGCCCGGCGCGCGGACGCGGTTGAGGATGACCTGAATCACCGCCTTTTGCCCCTCGCGATCGTCGCCCGCTTCGTAGAGCGCAGCGGTGGCCAGGCATTCGGTCGCCTGCTCGCGTTCGGCTGGTCCGCCGGCGAAGCGGTAGCGCGGGGCGGGCACGCGCAGGCGCGCCTCTATCGGGACAGCGCGGTTGGACGCGCGGGCCTGCGCCATGGTCAGCCGCTTGGCGCGCCCGGTGTCGCGTTCGGCCGGGGGCGTGGGATAGAGGAAGGTCGCGACGAGGAGAACCGCGGCGACGCAGCCGAGCAGCAGCAGCCACGTTTCCGCGGCAGCATCGCGCGCCGCGCTGCGCGCACCGGCACGCCGGGGGGAGGGGGTCGGTCGGCGCGCCATCGTGGCGCGCTTATTCAAAGCTTCGGCGTCGGGCGCAACCGCTGAGACGCGGGCGCGTCGGCTAGCCGGCCGGGTCTGGGCAGAAGGCGTAAGCCGCGCCCGGAACCGCGATCGACACGCCGGTCGGCTTAAGACGCCCGTCCGGCTCGATCGCGAGCGTCGTCACGGTCTGCGCTTTCTCATGCGCGACGATCCCGCAGCGTGCCGCCTCGAGCAGCAGGAAGTGGCGCGGCGAGGCGCCGCCGGTCGCGGTGTGGCCGAGCAATGTCGGGAGACCGCGATCGTCGAGCGAGAACACGGCGATACTGTCATGCCCGCGATTGGAGACGTAGAGCCGGTCGCACGCTTGGTTGATCGCGACGTGCGCGAGGATCGACTCGCCGTGCCAGCCTTCGGGGAGCGTCGAGATGCTGTCGCGCAGCGTGAAGCTGGCGTCGTTGCGATCGAGCACGCTCAGCCGATTGTCGAGCTCGCCGATGAGATAGGCGCAGTGCGCGAGCCTTGGGTGGAGCAGCAGATGGCGCGGCCCCGAGCCGGGTGCGGCGCGGTAGGCGCGCTGCGGCGGTTGCAGCGTGCCCGCCGGATCGATCGCGAAGGCGAGGATCTCGTCGGTGCCGAGATCGGTCTGGTAGAGCCAGCGACCGTCTTGGCTGAACCCGACCCAATGCGCGTGCGGCGCTTCCTGCCGCGCCGGGTTGGGCCCCGAACCGTGATTGGCGCTGACCTGAACGGCGCCCGCGGGCAGGCCGGTATCGGGGTCGAGCCGTAGCAGCGAGACGCTGCCGCTGGCATAGTTGGCCACCGCCAGCAGCGTCTCGGTCGGATCGAGCGCGATGTGGCATGGCGCGGCACCCTCGACTTCGACCGACGCGAGCTTCGACCAGCGCTGGTCGGCATGGCGATGGACGCCGACGCGCCCCGCTTCCGCCTCATCGACGATGTAATGCAGCCCGTGGCGCGTCCCATAGACGCTGAACGAGGCGTTGGGCGCATCGGCATAGGATTCGCCGAGCTGCCAGCTTCCATCTTCGCGTCGGCACAGCGCCGCGACCCCAGCGCCGCCGCCGCCGCGATAGGTGCCGATCGCGACGCACAGCGGTGGGCGAGCGTCGCTCATCGGTCGACCGTCGCCATCGATGCTTCGGGGTAGCGCTGCCCCACCGCGCTGCCCGGCGGGAGCACCGCGTCGATCCGCGCCAGATCGGCCGCGTCGAGCATCACATCGACCGCGCCGAGATTGTCCTCGAGATAGGTGCGGCGCTTTGTCCCCGGAATCGGCACCACGTCCGTGCCTTGCGCCAGGACCCAGGCGAGCGCGAGCTGTGCCGGGGTGCAGCCCTTGTCCGCCGCCATCGTCTTGATCGCCGTAACGAGCTCAAGATTCTTCGCGAACGCATCGCCCTGAAAGCGCGGATGCGCGCGGCGGCTGTCGCCGTCGACGAGATCCTCGGGGCGCGCGAACTGTCCGGTCAGGAAGCCGCGGCCGAGCGGGCTGTACGGCACGAAGCCGATCCCGAGCTCGCGCACCGTCGGCAGGATCTCGGCCTCGACATCGCGGCTCCATAGCGAATATTCGGTCTGCAATGCCGAGATCGGATGGACCGCATGCGCGCGCCGGATCGTCTCGGGCGCCGCTTCGGAAAGGCCGAGATAGCGGACCTTGCCGGCCGCCACGAGGTCGCTCATCGCGCCGACGGTATCCTCGATCGGTACGGCAGGATCGACGCGGTGCTGATAATAGAGGTCGATTACATCGAGCCCGAGCCGGTTGAGGCTCGCATCGCATGCCGAGCGGACATAATCGGGATGCCCATTGATCCCGCGATGGCTGCCGTCGGCGCCGCGAACATTCCCGAACTTGGTCGCGACGACGACCCATTCGCGGCGCGTTCGCACAACGCGGCCGACCAGTTCCTCGTTCGCGCCGACGCCGTACATGTCGGCGGTGTCGAGGAAGGTGACGCCGAGATCGAGCGCGCGGTTGATCGTGGCGACCGATTCGGCCTCGTCGCGGCTGCCGTAGAAATCGGACATGCCCATGCAGCCGAGCCCCAGCGCCGAGACTTCGAGGCCGTGCTGGCCGAGTTTGCGGGTCTGCATTGCGTATGTCCTGTCGAGCGGTGGGAAGACGGGCGCATAACGAAACCACTCGCGCTTGTTTCCGGTACGGCCTGACGCAGCCTTCGACCAGATCAGATGCTGGCGTTTGACGAGGCGGGTCTCGGCCCGTACGGATTTATCCGATAATTCGAACGCAGCGCCTTTCCCCAGGGAAGTGCAGGCGCGACGTTGCCCTCTTCTATTCCGTTCGAAAGGCCCGCTCATGAAGTTCTGCCGCTATGGCCAGCCCGGCGAGGAAAAGCCCGGCATCGTCGACACCGACGGCGCGATCCGCGATCTGTCGGGCGTCATCGCCGAACTGACGGTCGCGACGCTGCCGCAGGCGCTCGCCGCCGACCCCGCCGCGCTGCCGGTGGTGGAGGGGACGCCGCGCTACGGCGTGCCGATCGCGGGCGTCGGCAAGATCGTCGCGGTCGGGCTGAACTATCGCGACCATGCGATCGAATCGAACCTGCCGATCCCGACCGAGCCGGTGATGTTCATGAAGGCGCTGTCGAGCCTCAACGCGCCCAACGACGATGTCGTCCTGCCGCAAGGGTCGACGCATAGCGACTGGGAGGTCGAGCTCGGCGTGATCATCGGCAAGACGTGCCGCTACGTCTCCGAGGATGAAGCGCTCGACACGATCGCCGGCTATGTCCTCGTCAACGACGTGTCCGAACGCTTCAATCAGAAGCAGCGCGGCAGCCAATGGTCGAAGGGGAAGGGGCACGACACCTTCTGCCCGGTCGGCCCATGGCTCGTCACTCCCGACGAGGTCGGCGATCCGCAGGCGCTTGACATGCAGCTCGACGTCAACGGAACGCGGATGCAGACCGGCAACACCAAGACGATGATCTTCACGCTCAAGCAGCTGATTTCCTATGTCAGCGAATATGTGACGCTCTACCCGGGCGACCTGCTGATCACCGGGACCCCGCCGGGCGTGGGCGAGGGCAAGAAGCCCGAGGCGATCTATCTGAAGGCCGGCGATGTGATGGAGCTGGGCATCACCGGGCTCGGAACGCAGCGGCAGACCGTCGTCGCGTGGCACCATCTGGGCGAGGCGAAACCCGCCTGAGCCGTAGCGAAATGCGGGACGGGCAGTCGTTGCCCGAAGGCGCAATGGCGTAGTTCCCGCAGCGACCGGCGGTTAGGCAAGCCGGAGCGTCCATGCTACGCCGCATGGGGTGGACGTTCCGGCGCTGCCGGCGCGTCCCCGTCCGGGTATGGCTTTCGCTTCGCGAGTCTCCGGTCCCCAGAAAGGGGATCCTGATGCCCACCGCAGCTTCCATCGACACGGCTGCGGCCGACAGCCTGATGCGTGCGGTCATCGCTTCGTCCGACACCCCGCTGCTGCTGCTCGACGCGCATGCGACGATCCTGGTGGCGAGCGATTCGTTCTGCGCGGCGTTCGCGATCGATCCCGCGGCGGCCGCGCAGCATGCGCTCAAGGACGTTGGCGACGGGGAATGGGACGTGCCGCAGCTGGCCGCGTTGCTTGCCGCCACCGCGGACGGGACGGCACAGGTCGATGCCTATGAGATGGCGCTCGTTCGCGTCGGGGTCGCGCGGCGCGATCTTGTGCTCAAGGCGCGCAAGCTCGATTATGCCGATCCGGCGAATGTCCGCGTCCTGCTTGCGATCGCCGACGTCACCGACGCGCGGATCGCCGAACAGGTCAAAGATGATCTGGTGCGCGACAAGGCGGTGCTGCTCAAGGAGCTGCAGCACCGCATCGCCAACAGCCTGCAGATCATCGCCAGCGTCCTGCTGCAAAGCGCCAAGCGGGTCGGTTCGGACGAAAGCCGCACGCACCTCCGTGATGCGCATAGCCGGGTGATGTCGATCGCCGCGCTGCAACGCCAGCTGGCCGTCGCGGGCGACGAGGAGGTCGGGTTGCGTGGCTATCTCGGCGATCTGTGCCGCAGCATCGGCGCTTCAATGATCCGCGATCACGCGCATATCGCGATCTCGGTCGAGGTCGACGACAGCAAGACCGCGGCCGAGGTCTCGGTCAGTCTCGGGCTGATCGTCACCGAACTCGTGATCAACGCGCTGAAGCACGCCTTTCCCGAGCCACGCGGCGGGACGATCACGGTGGCGTATGTTGCAGACGGCGCTGACTGGACATTGTCGGTGCGCGACGACGGCATCGGCATGCCGGGCGTCACCGACCCGACGAGCAGCGGGCTCGGCACGACGATCGTCGACGCGCTCGCGAAAAAGCTCGGGGCCAAGGTCGCGACCGCCGACGCCGGCCCGGGGACCATCGTCTCGATCATCCACGCCGGGTGAGGGGCGGCCGCAGCGGCCGCCCCCGATCAGGCGACCAGCGCGGCGGCGTCGCCCATCAGCGCGGGGAAGAAGCCTTCATGCGCCGTCCGCAGCGCGTCGAGCGTGACAACATGGTCGTCGTCGGGCAGTTCGAAGATCAGCCGGTTGGCGATGGTGCGGCCGATCCGCTCGATCTCGACCCCGGCGGCATCGGCCGCGGTCAGCGTCTCGAGCAGCAGGTGGTCGGCGATCGTCGCGACGTAGAGGCCCTGATCCTCGCCGAACAGCGAGCACGCCACGCCGCACGGCAGCGGCGCGTGGAGCATCGCGCCGACATTGCCGGCGAGCGCCATCTCGGCGATCGTCACCGCGACGCCGCCGTCGGACACGTCGTGCACTGCGGTCAGCGCGCCGGTGGCGATGTGCGCGCGCACGAACTCACCGTTGCGGCGCTCGGCTTCGAGATCGACCGGCGGGGGCGGGCCTTCCTCGCGGCCATGGACTTCGCGCAGCCACAGCGACTGGCCGAGATGCCCGCGGCGGTCGCCGATCAGGACGATGACGTCGCCGGTGCCCTTGAAGGCGATCGTCGCAGACTTGGACCAGTCGGCGAGCAGGCCGACGCCGCCGATCGCGGGGGTCGGCAGGATCGCCGAACCACCGCCGGTCGCCTTGCTCTCATTGTAGAGCGAGACGTTGCCCGAGACGATCGGGAAGTCGAGCGCGCGGCACGCATCGCCCATGCCGTCGAGGCAGCCGGTGAGCTGCGCCATGATCTCGGGGCGCTGCGGGTTGGCGAAGTTGAGGCAGTTGGTGACCGCGAGCGGGGTCGCGCCGACCGCGGAGAGGTTGCGATAGCATTCGGCGATCGCCTGCTTGCCGCCCTCATACGGGTCGGCATAGCAATAGCGCGGCGTGCAGTCGGTGCTCATCGCGAGGCCCTTCTGGGTGCCGTGGACGCGGACCACCGCGGCGTCGCCGCCGGGGCGCTGGACGGTGTCGGCGCCGACCTGGGTGTCGTACTGCTCCCAGATCCAGCGGCGCGAGGCGATATCGGGCGAGGCCATCAGCTTGAGCAGGTCGGCGGCGATGTCGCTCGCCTCGGGCGTGGCGCCGAGCGGCGGGACCTTGGCCCAGGCCTGATATTCTTCCTTCGACGCGGCTGGGCGATCGTAGAGCGGGGCTTCGTCGGCGAGCGGGGCGAGCGGGATGTCGCAGACCGTCTCGCCGTTGAACTTCAGCACCATGTGGCCGGTCTCGGTGACCTTGCCGATCACCGCGAAATCGAGTTCCCACTTCTTGAAGATCGCTTCGGCGAAATCCTCGCGGCCGGGCTTGAGCACCATGAGCATGCGCTCCTGGCTCTCGCTCAGCATCATCTCGTACGGCGTCATGCCGGTCTCGCGCTGCGGCACGGCGTTCATGTCGAGCTCGATCCCGACGCCGCCCTTGCTCGCCATCTCGACCGCCGAGGAGGTGAGGCCGGCGGCGCCCATGTCCTGGATCGCCACGATCGCGTCCGAGGCCATCAGTTCGAGGCAGGCCTCGATCAGCAGCTTCTCGGTGAAGGGATCGCCGACCTGGACGGTCGGGCGCTTCGATTCGGAATCCTCGCCGAAATCGGCCGAGGCCATCGTCGCGCCGTGGATGCCGTCGCGGCCGGTCTTCGAGCCGACATAGACGATCGAATTGCCGATTCCGCTCGCGGCCGAATAGAAGATCTTGTTCTGCTCGGCGACGCCGACGGTCATCGCGTTGACGAGGATGTTGCCGTCATACGCCGGGTGGAAATTGACCTCGCCGCCGACAGTGGGGACGCCGACGCAATTGCCGTACCCGCCGATGCCGTGGACAACGCCCGCGATCAGGTGGCGCATCTTAGGATGATCGGGCCGCCCGAAGCGCAAGGCGTTGAGATTGGCGATCGGGCGGGCGCCCATCGTGAACACGTCGCGCAGGATGCCGCCGACGCCGGTCGCCGCGCCCTGATAGGGCTCGATGTAGGACGGATGGTTGTGGCTCTCCATCTTGAAGATCGCCGCCTGGCCGTCGCCGATGTCGATGACGCCGGCATTCTCGCCGGGGCCGCAGATCACTTGCGGGCCGGTGGTGGGGAGCTTCTTGAGGTGGATACGGCTGGATTTGTACGAGCAATGCTCGGACCACATCACCGAGAAGATGCCGAGCTCGGTGAGATTCGGCTCGCGCCCCATCGCGACGAGCACGCGCTCATATTCTTCAACGGACAGCCCGTGCTGGGCAACGATCTCGGGGGTGATCTGGCTCATGGTGTGTGCCTTTAGCGGGCGGTTGCGCGTCCGTCACCCTTGTCGCGTCATCTTTGCGCGTGGCGCGGCGGTTTGCCGGAAAGTCACGCGAAAGTCGCACCATCGTGGCGGGAATGGCCTGCGCTTCGGCCTGCGGCGACGTTGAACAGCAACCGTCTGGAAGATGAAAGAGCAGCGGCGTGTAGGACAGCACTTTTAAATCCTCCCCCGGGAACCGGGGGAGGGGGACCGCCAGCCTTCTTCAGGCTGGTGGTGGAGGGGGGAGCCGCGGGCGCTCCGCTTGCGGCGCGGCCCCCTCCACCCTTCGCTGAATGCTCAGGGTCCCCCTCCCCCCCCGCTGCGCGAGGGAGGATTTAGGATTACGCCTTCGCCTCCGCCACGAAATCCACGTCGCGGCGTTCGGGGCCTAGCCAGGTCCACACGACCAGCACGAGCGCGGTGACCCCGGCGACGAGCGCCATCGCGTACCCGTAATTGCCGCCATGTGCCTCGGCGATTCCCGCCTGGAATGGCCCGTTACGCGAGGCGATGAGATTGCCAAGCTGATAGGCGAACCCCGGGAACATCCCGCGCACCAGCGCCGGCGACAGCTCGTTCAGATGCACCGGCACGATCCCCCATGCGCCCTGCACCGCGACCTGGACGAGGAACGCGCCGAGTCCGAGCAGCAGCGGCGTCTGCGCGAACGCCCAGAGCGGGATTACCGGCAGGATGAGCAGGCTGGCGATGATGATCGCGCGCTTGCGGCCGATCGTCTCGGACCAGATGCCGAAGCCGAGCCCGCCGACGATCGCGCCGACGTTCATGATCGCGGTGAGCGTGCCGATCGTGCGCGTGTCGAACTTGTGCTGTTCGCGCAGGAAGGTCGGGTAGAGATCCTGCGTGCCGTGGCTGAAGAAGTTGAACGCGGTCATTAATACAACGAGATACAGCGCGATCTTCCAATGGCGTGCGAGCTCGACGAACGGATTGGGCTTGGCCTCGTCCTTGCGCGCTTCGAACGCGGGGCTTTCATCGACGTGCGAGCGGATGATGAAGACGAGGATCGCCGGCGCGATCCCGACGACGAACATGCCGCGCCAGCCGATCTGGTCGAACAGCAGGAAATAGACGAGGCTGGCGAGGAAATAGCCCGAGGGATAGCCCGACTGGAGCAGCCCCGATACGGGGCCGCGCAGCTTGGCCGGGATCGATTCCATGACGAGGCTCGCGCCGATCCCCCACTCGCCGCCCATCGCGAAGCCGAACGCCGCGCGGATGATCAGCAGCATCGTCAACGAGGTGGCGAAGGCCGAGGCGAGCGAGAAGAGCGAGAAGAGCAGGATGACGATCATCATGATCGGCCGCCGCCCGACCCGGTCGGCGAGCCAGCCGAAGAAGAACGCGCCGAACGGCCGTGCGGCGAGCGTGAGGAAGGTCGCCTCGGCGACGTGTTTGACGTCGGTGCCGAACTCGGTGGCGATCGCCGAGAGCATGAAGACGAGCAGGAAGAAATCGAACGCGTCGAGCGTCCAGCCGAGATAGCTCGCCCAGATCGAATTGCGTTGCGAGGGGGTGAGGGTGCGGAGGTTTTCGATGAGGGTCATGGCGGCTCCGGGGCGGTCGGGGGGAGCTTAGGGGGCGGGGCGGGGGAGGCCAAGCGGTTAGGGGTCGAGCAATGGTTGCAACAGATGTAGCTTGCAGGTCATGCCGGACACGATGACACTCTATTTCCTGGGCTGGACGGTGATCGGGTCGGTCGGCTGCTGGTTGACCGCCTTTGGCCTCAACCGTGTTTTCAAGCGCTCTCGCGAGTGGTGCGCGACGGTTGGAGCGGTAAGTTGGGCTTTCGCGAGCAGCGCGGCCATCTACGCTTTCTATTGCGTCAAAAGTGCGGATTTGGCCGCGCATCATCGAATGAACGTCGGATTTCTCGTCGTGATGTTGGCGGTTTGGTTCGCGTTTTCCTTTCTAGGAACCGTGTTTGGGGCTTTACTTGCCACTCTCTCATCTGCCGTCGGCCGACGATAAGCGCGGAGAGGGCAGGGCGCAGGTCTTTGAGCATGGTCATGGCGGCTCCGGAGCGATCGGGGCGAGTTTAGGGCGTTAGGGGCGAAAGCCGAATCGGTTAGGCAGGGCGTGATCCGCTGTTCGGGAGGATCAATCTTTTTTCGTCACCCCGGGCATTGTCCGGGGCCCACCGTGCCGCTTGTGCGGAAGCAGCAGAACGCGCGTCGCGGTGGACCCCGGGACAGGGCCGGGGTGACGGCGTGGGGCACATCAATCGATCTCTATTTTTCCCGCAGCCCCGCGACGAAGCGGTCGAGGTCGGCGGCGCTTTGGTCGGGGTGTTCCTCCATCGGCACGTGGCCGATCCCGGGATAGACGATCAGCCTGCTCGTCGGGATGTGCCGCTGCAGCCATTCGCCCGAGGATAGCGGGATCAGGTGATCGGCCGCGCCCCACAGGATCAGCACCGGCATCTTCAGCGCGGCGAGCTGCGCCGGGGTCGCAACGTCGGGCGGGAGCGCGAAGCGGTCGAGCGTCGCGACGCGATTGCCGGGATAGCGCAGCAACTCCCAATAGCGATCGATCATCGCCGCATCGACGCGGCGCGGATCCCCGAACACCTGCGGCAGGCTGTCGGCGATCAGGCTGCGCGGCGTGATCATCGCGGCGATGTTGCGCAGGATCGGGGTGCGCGCGATGCGGAAGGCGAGCGGTGCATCGTTCGATCCGCCCGGTTCGGGTTGGCCGACCGAATCGATCAGGACGAGCGCGTGGACATGCTCGGGATGCGCCAGCGCATAATGCCACGCGACCCCGCCGCCCATCGAATTGCCGACGACGACCATCCGATCGACCGCCAGCCGCGCACGGATCCGCTCGACCACATCGGCATAAGCGGTGGGGCGATAGTCCTGGGTGGGGCTGGCTCCGGTCAGGCCGTGGCCGGGCAGATCCATTCGGATGATGCGATAGCGGGCTTGTAGCCGCTGCGCCCAAGGCTCCCAGGTCTGCAGCGAGGCGTTCGAGCCGTGGACCAGCAGAAGCACCGGCGCGCCGCGGGGCCCGGTGTCGCGCAGATGCACGGTCAGCCCGCCGCCGAGATCGACGAACTGCGACGGCGCCGCGCCGTATTTTGCGCGCATCGCATGCGGATCGGTGTCGGGGCTGCGAAAGTAGAGGAAGACCACGAACAGCGACGCGAAGATCGCCGCCGCGATTGCACCGAGGACGCGTGTCCGCACCGTCTTCCCCTTGTCATCCCCGACGCCGAGACATGGCCCCGATCACCGCATCATTACGGTTTCGCAAGGAATAACAAGGGGGAGTGCGATCAGCTTTCCTGCCGCGCGAGCCATTCCTCGAGCCACTTGATCGTGTAGTCGCCCTTCTGGAAGTCGGGGTCCTCGATCAAGGCCTGGTGGAGCGGGATCGTCGTCGTCGGGCCGTCGATCACCATTTCCTCGAGCGCACGGCGCAGGCGGCGGATCGCACCGGCGCGCGTCGTGCCATAGACGATCAGCTTGGCGACCATCGAATCGTAGTAAGGCGGGACGCGGTAGCCGGCATAGAGCCCGCTATCGACGCGGACGTTCATGCCGCCCGGCGCGTGATACGCCTTCACCAGCCCCGGCGACGGCGCGAAGGTGCGCGGGTCCTCGGCGTTGATGCGGCATTCGATCGCGTGGCCGCGGAACTGCACGTCTTCCTGGCGGAGCGTCAGGCCGTGCCCTTCCGCGATGCGGATCTGTTCGCGCACCAGGTCGAGCCCGGTGATCGCCTCGGTGACGGGATGTTCGACCTGCAGGCGGGTGTTCATTTCGATGAAATAGAACTCGCCGTTTTCCCACAGGAATTCGATCGTCCCCGCGCCGCGATAGCCCATGTCGGCCATCGCCTTCGCACAAACGCCGCCCATCCGCGCGCGGTCTTCTTCGCCCAGCACGGGGGAGGGGGCCTCTTCCAGGACCTTCTGGTGACGGCGCTGGAGCGAGCAGTCGCGCTCGCCCAAGTGGATCGCATTGCCTTCGCCGTCGCCGAACACCTGGAATTCGATGTGGCGCGGGTTGCCGAGATATTTCTCGAGATAGACCGTCGCATCGCCGAACGCGGCCTTCGCCTCGCTGCCGGCCTGCTGCATCAGCGTCTCGAGCTGGTCCTCGGAGGTGCAGACCTTCATCCCGCGACCACCGCCGCCCGACGCGGCCTTGATGATCACCGGGTAACCGGCCTGCGCCGCGATTTCCTTGGCTTCGGCGAGATCGCTGATCGGGCCGGCCGAGCCGGGCACGAGCGGCAGGCCGAGCGCGCCGGCGGTGCGCTTGGCCTCGATCTTGTCGCCCATCGTGCGGATATGCTCGGGCTTCGGCCCCACGAAGATGATGCCGTGCGCTTCGATGATCTCGGCGAACTTGGCGTTCTCCGAGAGGAAGCCATAGCCCGGATGGATCGCGTCGGCGCCCGAGATTTCGGCCGCCGAGATGATGTTCGGGATGTTGAGATAGCTCTCGGTCGCCGAGGGCGGCCCGATGCAGATCGCCTGGTCGGCGAGTCGCACGTGCATCGCATCGGCATCTGCGGTCGAATGCACCGCGACGGTCTGGATGCCCATTTCGTGGCAGGCGCGGTGGATTCGCAGCGCGATCTCGCCGCGATTGGCGATCAGCAGCTTCTTGATCTCGGCCACGTGCTTACTCGACCACCACGAGCGGCTGGTCGAACTCGACCGGCTGGCCGCTCTCGACGAGCACCGCCTTCACCGTGCCTGCGCTCGGCGCGAGGATCGGGTTCATCACCTTCATCGCCTCGACGATCAGCAGCGTGTCACCCGCGGCGACCTTGTCGCCGACGCTGACGAATGCCTTCGCCTCGGGGTTGGGCGACAGATAGGCGGTGCCGACCATTGGCGACTTGACCGCGTTGAACGCGGCAGCCGGCGACGCGACGATCTCGACGGGCGCGGTGGCTGCCGGTGCGCTGGCGACGGGCGCGGGGGCATATTGCACCGCGCCGGCGACGGCCGCGGCCTTGCGGGCGATACGGATTTTCCGTCCGCCGTCTTCGACTTCGATCTCGGTCAGCTGCGTATCGTCCAGCAACTGAGCGAGCTGACGCACGAGATCGACGTCGATCCGCATTGCGTCCTTCTGTGTATCTTCGGCCATACGACCCTTATCTCCCTTGTTGGGGCGCGTCCTGTCAGAGACGCGCGGCGGCTTCAAGCGCCAGCATATAGGAAAGCGCGCCGAAACCGCAGATCGTCCCGTGCGCTACGGGGGAGATACGGCTCATGTGACGAAAGGTTTCACGCGCGTGCGGGTTCGACAGATGGACCTCGATCACCGGGGTGCGGATCGCCTTGATCGCATCGTAGAGCGCGATCGAGGTGTGGGTATAGGCGCCGGCGTTGAGCAGCACGGCCTTGGCGGGGAGCGCCTGCGCCTCGTGCAGCCAGTCGATCAGATGCCCCTCGTGATTCGATTGGCGCAGGTCGATCGACAGGCCGAGCTCACGCGAGCGATCCTCGAGTTGGCCGGCGATGTCGTCGAGCGTTTCGTGGCCGTAAATGGCGGGCTCGCGCGTGCCGAGCAGGTTGAGGTTGGGGCCGTTGAGGACGAAAATGGTTTCGGGCATCGCGCGGGACTTCCGGTTGTGGGCGGTTGAATGCTTCCTGGCCTGGGCCTAGTTGGACAGATCCATAGCCCGTTCGCCCCGAGCTTGTCGAAGGGCTGTTCTTCCCGAGCGGGAAGCACAGGGCTTCGCCAAGCTCAGCCCGAATGGGGAACGAACGTGCCGCATACCGATGGAACCGTCAGCATCCAGGTCAATGGCGAGCATCGCCGTGTGCGCAGCGGGCTGACGCTCGCCGAGCTGGCGCAGGATTTGGGGCTGATGCCCGAAAAGGTCGCGATCGAACGCAACCTCGAAGTCGTGCCGCGCTCGACGCTGGCCGAGGTGCTGGTCGAGGATGGCGACGAGCTCGAGATCGTGCATTTCGTTGGGGGCGGCGATCATGCCGCCGCGGTCGATGCCGACACCTGGACCGTCGCGGGGCGGACCTTCCGGTCGCGGCTCATCGTCGGCACGGGCAAGTATAAGGACTTCGCGCAGAACGCCGCGGCGCTCGAAGCGTCGGGCGCCGAGATCGTCACCGTCGCGGTGCGCCGCGTCAATGTGTCGGACCGCAATGCGCCGATGCTGACCGACTTCATCGATCCCAAGAAGGTCACTTATCTCCCCAACACCGCGGGCTGCTTCGACGCCGAATCGGCGATCCGCACGCTGCGGCTCGCGCGTGAGGCGGGCGGCTGGGATCTGGTGAAGCTCGAAGTGCTCGGCGAAGCGCGCACGCTCTATCCCGACATGGTCGAGACGCTGCGCGCGACCGAGATTCTCGCCAAGGAAGGCTTCCTGCCGATGGTCTATTGCGTCGACGATCCGATCGCGGCGAAGCGGCTCGAGGATGTCGGTGCGGTCGCGATCATGCCGCTGGGCGCGCCGATCGGTTCGGGGCTGGGGATCCAGAACCGCGTCACGATCCGGCTGATCGTCGAGGGTGCGAAGGTGCCGGTGCTGGTCGATGCCGGAGTCGGCACCGCGTCCGAGGCGGCACAGGCGATGGAGCTCGGCTGCGACGGCGTGCTGATGAACACCGCGATCGCGGAAGCAAAGGACCCGGTGATGATGGCGGCGGCGATGAAGGCCGGGGTCGAGGCGGGGCGGCTCGCTTACCGCGCCGGGCGGATGGGGCGGCGGATGTATGCCGATCCGTCGAGCCCGCTGGCGGGGCTGATCTGACGGTTTCGGCCACAGAATGACACAAACGTCATGGAACCAGCGCGAGATTAGTCCGTTGAACCTGTGTGAGTAGACGATGTCGGTTCGCGACATCGCACACTGAAAGGACACAATCATGGGCGAGTTCGTCGACAAGATCAAAGGCAACGTCAATGAAGCCATTGGCAAGGCCAAGCAGCACAGCGACAATCCTGACACGCAGGCCGAAGGCGCCGCGCAGGAACTGAAGGGCAAGGCCCAGCAGACTGCCGGTAAGGTCAAGGGCGCGCTCGGCGACGATATCTGATCTTCGGATCATTTGCGTAAAGCGTAAGGAAAGGCCGCTCCGGTTACGGGGCGGCCTTTTTCATGCGCGCTTTCATGGCGGTCAGCGTCGTCGCGGCGGTGATCGCCTCGATATCGGTCTTGAGGTGGAGCAGCCGCACGCCGGTCTCGGCCATCGCGCGGGCGAGCGCCGGGGCGAATTGCGCTGTGGTCTCGACCGTCTCCGCCCAGCAGCCATAGGCGCGGCCGAGCGCGGCGAAATCGGGATTGCAGAGCGCCGTGCCGCTGACGCGATCGGGGAATTCGCGCTCCTGATGCATGCGGATCGTGCCGTAGGTGCTGTTGTCGACGACCAGCACGAGCATGTTCGCGCCATGCGCGACCGCGGTGGCGAGTTCCTGGCCGTTCATCAGGAAGCAGCCGTCGCCGGCGAGTGCGACGACGGTGCGGTCGGGATGGCGCAGGGCTGCGGCAGTCGCGGCAGGGACACCGTAGCCCATCGCGCCAGCGGTCGGCGCGAGCTGCGTGCCGGGGCCGGCATAGCGCCAGTAGCGGTGCCACCAGCCGCTGTAATTGCCCGCGCCGTTGCAGATGATGCTGTCGGTGGGGAGGTGCTCGCGCATCGCGGCGACGCAGGGGCCGAGGTCGAGCGTTACCCCGTCGCGCGGGACGGGCGTCGACCAGGCGCGATAGTCGGCATGGGCGTCCGCGCCCGAATCGAGCATCGGCATGTCGATCGCGAGCAGCGCGTCGGCGAAGGAAGTCATGTCGGCGCAGATCGCCAGATCGGCGCGATAGGTCTGGCCGAGTTCATTCGGATCGGGGTGGATGTGGACGATGTGCTGGCCGGGATGATCGGGCGTGATCAGCGTGTAGCCATCGGTGGTCGCCTCGCCGAGCCGGGGGCCGGCGACGATCAGCAGATCGGCCTCGCGGATTCGGGCGACGAGCGCTGGATTGGGACCATAACCGAGATTGCCAGCCCAGACCGGCGATTCGTTCGAGATCGCATCCTGGCGGCGGAAGGCCGAAGCGACGGGGACGCCCGATCGCTCGGCCCAGGCGGCGAAATCGCGCGCGGCATCGGCGGTCCAACCGGCGCCGCCGATGATCGCGAGCGGACGCTCGGCCTCGCCCAGCGCTGCGGCGAGCGTGCCCATCTGGATCGGATCGCAGGCCTGCACGACGCGTTCGACGGGCGGGCGGTCGATCGCCACCACCTCGTCGAGGAGCATGTCCTCAGGCAAAGCGAGCACGACCGGCCCCGGCCGCCCGGACATTGCTACGTTCCACGCCCGCGCGATATATTCGGGGATGCGGCGCGCGTCGTCGATCTTCGCCGCCCATTTCGCGATCGGCGTGAACATCGCGGGAAAGTCGATTTCCTGGAACGCCTCGCGGTCCTTGGTACCGCGGTCGACGTCGCCGATGAACAGCACCATCGGCTGCGAATCCTGCATCGCGACATGGACGCCGATCGAGGCATTGGTCGCGCCCGGCCCGCGCGTGACGAAGGCGACGCCAGGGCGCCCAGCCAGCGCACCATCGGCGCATGCCATGAAGCCGACGCCGCCCTCCTGCCGGCACACCACCAGATCGATCTGCGGCGTGTCGTGGAGCGCGTCGAGCACCGCGAGGAAGCTCTCGCCGGGGACGGTGAAGATCCGGTCGCACCCTTGCGCGACGAGTTGATCGACGAGGATGCGCCCGCCGGTGCGGGGGGTGGGGGAGGTGGTCATCCCCATTTTGTAGCGGGGGTGCGGCGGCTTGGGTAGGTCTGAGGGACGCGTGTGGTGTCCTGGGTCTCCACCCAGGAAGGCTCAGCGAGACTGACGGCAGTAGTCACTTCCCCACCCCAACCCCTCCCCTGAAGGGGAGGGGCTTTTAGAAGAAGATTCGAACCCCGTCGGTGCAGGCGGCACCGTGACCGTCGTGCCCCCGCGGATCCGGTACTTCCGTGCATTCCCTGCAGATCTGTCGGAAGTTCTTACAGCTCCGGTATCGCGGTTGTGGACGTTAACCAGATAAACCGCCGGAAACCGGGCTTTCATGAAACTGGCACGCGGGATGCAACACTCTGTGCATGCCGAGCGGTAATCGCTTCAGCAGGGCGGGCCAGCGCTACAGAGCGCGGCCCGCCCGACCCGGCATCCTCACTTCTCGGCGGTGACGCCCTGTTCGGTCAGCAGCGCGGCGAGCTCGCCGCTCTCGTACATTTCCATCATGATGTCCGAGCCGCCGACGAATTCACCCTTCACATAGAGCTGCGGGATCGTCGGCCAGTCGGAGAATTGCTTGATCCCCTGGCGCACGCCCTGGTCCTGCAGCACGTCGACGCTGTCGAACTCGGCGCCGAGATGATTAAGGATCGCGACCGCACGGCTCGAAAAGCCGCATTGCGGGAAGAGCGGGCTGCCCTTCATGAACAGGACGACGTCGCTCTTCTGGACGAGCTCGGCGATGCGGATCTGGTCGGGGTCGGTGCTCATGATACTTACTCCTGGACTGGGACTGCGGTGGTCAGCTGAAGCGCGTGGAGCACGCCCCCCATCTTGTCACCGAGCGCGGCGTAGACGGCGCGCTGTTGCTTGAGGCGGGGAAGCCCCCGGAAACTTTCGGACACGACGCGCGCCGCCCAATGGTTGTTGTCGCCCGCCAGATCGGTCATCTCGACCTGCGCGTCGGGAATCCCCGCGACGATCAACGACACGATCTCGTCGGCGGCCATCGGCATTATTCGGACCCCATCAACTGGCGACGCGCCTCGACGGTCTTTTCCTCGATCGCGCGGCGGATCGCCGGCTCGTCGATCTCTACGCCTGCGGCGGTCAGGTCGCTGACGAGCTTGCGGATCACGTCCTCGTCGCCGGCTTCCTCGAAATCGGCCTGGACCACGGCGGTGGCATAGGCGTCCGATTCTTCCTTGGTCAGCTTCATCTGCGTCGCGGCCCATTGTCCGAGCAACCGGTTTCGGCGTGCCACGATCCGGAAGGCAACTTCCTCGTCGCGGGCATATTTTGTCTCGAAAGCGCGCTCGCGATCGTCGAAAGTGGTCATATACGGTCCCCTTGGGCCTGTCGAAATAGCCTGTCCGAGATAAGCGTGCCGCAGGACTTGCGCAACGCCCGCAGGCGCCGCGCCCGACGAAAGCACTTTTGTCGTGACTGAAACGCTTGCTTGGGCGGCGCTGGAACGGCACGGAACAGGGGAGACGCGACCGACCGCCGGTTGGTCAACGCCGGGGTTTTGACCATCGATGGCCACTTTGCCTGAACGATCGCCGCAGCACGATTTGGCGCCTTCGCTGCCTGAGGCGCATCGTACGCTCAAGGTGTGGGCGACGGGCGACGCGCGGCGCGCGGGCTGGCGGCAGTGGCTGGGGTTTGCCGGGCCGGGGTTCCTGGTGTCGGTCGGCTATATGGATCCGGGCAATTGGGGGACCGATCTCGCGGGGGGGAGCCAGTTCGGCTATGCCCTGTTGTGGGTCATCCTCGCGTCGAACCTGATGGCGATCTTCCTGCAGATCCTTTGCGCGCGGCTCGGCATCGTCACCGGGCGCGACCTCGCGCAGTCGTGCCGTGAGTATTATCCGCGGCCGGTAGCGGTGGCTCTGTGGCTGCTCTGCGAGATCGCGATCATCGCCTGCGATCTGGCCGAGGTGGTCGGGTCGGCGGTGGCGCTCAATTTGCTGCTGGGGCTGCCGTTGGTGTGGGGCGTGCTCGTTACCGGTCTCGACGTGCTGTTGCTGCTGCTGCTGATCAATCTGGGGTTCCGCAAGATCGAGGCGGTGGTGATGGTGCTGATCGCGACGATCGCGGCGTGCTTTGCCTATACGATCGTGCTCGCCAAGCCCGACTGGAGCGCGGTCGCGCTGGGGGCGGTCACGCCGGCGATCCCCAATACCGCGGCGTTGCTGGTCGCGCTCGGCATCCTCGGGGCGACGGTCATGCCGCATAATCTCTATCTGCACAGCTCGATCGTCCAGACGCGGGCGTTCGGTCGCAGCGAGCGCGACGTCAAGGCGGCCTTGTGGTTCAATACGGTCGATACCGTGCTTGCGCTGGGGGCGGCGTTCTTCGTCAATGCGGCGATCCTGGTGCTGGCGGCGGCGGTATTCTGGCGCTCGGGGATCGTCGTTGATGATTTGCGGCAGGCGTTCGAGTTGCTGCGGCCGGCCTTGGGCGGCGTGGCGGCGACGGCGTTTGCGCTGGCGTTGCTCGCTTCGGGGCAGTCGAGCACGATTACCGGGACGCTTGCCGGGCAGATCGTGATGGAGGGGTTCCTTCGCATCCGCATCGCGCCGTGGATCCGCCGGCTGGTGACGCGCGGGATCGCGATCGTGCCGGCGCTGGTGGTGATCTCGGCGACCGGCGGCAAGGATACCGTCGCGCTGCTGGTGGTGTCGCAGGTCGTGCTGTCGATGCAGCTGCCGTTCGCGATCTTCCCGCTGATGATGGTGACGAGCAGCCGTGCGCGGATGGGGGACTATGCCAATCCGCTATGGGTGAAGGTCGTTGGGTACGCGATCTGCAGCGTGATCGCGGCGCTCAACGTCTATCTGCTGTGGGAGACGATCGGGCCGGTTTGGGTTGGGGTGATGGCAGCGGTGGTGGTGGTGTTCGCGGGCTATGTTTGGGTGTCTGAGCGACGGGTGGCGGCGGGGCGCGTCGCCAGTTCGTAAGCCGCTTTCGCGTCTTCGCGTCTTCGCGTCTTCGCGTGGAAAAGAAGGTTGGTTCACGCGAAGGCGCGAAGACACGAAGAGCAACCTCTCTGCGTCCTCAGCGCCTCTGCGCGCAAAAAAGAAGATTGGTTCGCGCAGAGGCGCGGAGGACGCGGAGCAGAAGAAGAGAGAACTACAGGGCTTGGGGCCGGCACTCCATCCGTCGTCACCCCGGGCTTGTCCCGGGGTCCACCGTGCCGCGCGCGCTGCCGACGAAGCGCATGCGGCCCGGTGGACCCCGGCACGAGGCCGGGGTGACGGACGGCGCCTCAGTCGGCGACCTTGACCACCAGTTTCCCGATCGCGCCGCGGGCGGCCATCTTGGCGATCGCCTTGCCGCCATCTTCGAACGCGAAGGTTTCGGTGACGCGGGGGGCGATCTTGCCGTCCTTCCACAGCTGGAAGAGGCGCGCGATGTGCGCGGCGTTCGCCTTGGGGTCGCGCGCGGCGAAGGCGCCCCAGAAGACGCCGCAGACGTCGCAACTCTTGAGCAGCGTCAGGTTGAGCGGGAGCTTAGGGATGCCCGCGGGGAAGCCGACGACGAGGTAGCGGCCTTCCCAGCCGATCGAGCGCAATGCGGGCTCGGCATAGTCGCCGCCGACCGGATCGTAGATCACGTCGTATCCGGCCTTGCCGCCGAGCGCCTTGAACTGTTCGGCGAGCGCCTTGGACTGGTCCTTGTCGAACGGCGCGCGGGCGTAGATCAGCGTCTCGTCGGCGCCTGCCTCGCGCGCGGCCTGCGCCTTTTCCTCGGACGACACCGCCGCGACGACGCGCGCGCCGAACGCCTTGCCGAGTTCGATCGCCGCCAAACCGACGCCACCCGCCGCGCCGAGCACCAGCAGGCTCTGCCCCTCGACGAGATGCCCGCGGTCGAGCAGGGCATGGATGGTGGTGGCATAGGTGAGCAGCAGCGCCGCGCCCTCGGCAAAATCGCGCTCGGGCGGGAGCGGGTAGAGCGAGCCGGCGGGCACCGCGACCTTCTCGACGAGCCCGCCATGCCCGGTCATGCCGATCACGCGGTCGCCGACGTTCCAGCCGGTGACGCCTTCGCCGATGCTCTCGATCACGCCGGCGATCTCGCCGCCCGGCGCGAACGGGCGCTGCGGCTTGAATTGATATTTATCCTCGATGATCAGCACGTCGGGATAGTTGATCGCGCACGCCTTGACCGCGACCACGACCTGGCCCGCAGCCGCGACCGGATCGGGCAGCTCGTCGAGAACTAGAGTTTCAGGTCCGCCCGCCGCTTTCGACAGAAGTGCTCGCATGTGCCCGGTCTCCGCTCATCCACGGCCGGTGTTCTTTTACCCCGGCTTCGTATTTCGAAATCTGGGTATCTCTTGCCAGTGTCAGACCGATCTCGTCCAGCCCTTCCATCAGGCACTGGCGACGAAACGCGTCGAGTTCGAAGCCGAAGCGATCCTGATAGGGGGTGGTGACGGTCATCGTCTCGAGATCGACGGTGATCGGCTGGTCCTGCGCGACCTCGATCAAGCGGTCGATCGCGTCCTGCGGCAGCACGACCGCGACGATCCCGTTCTTGAAGGCGTTGCCCGAGAAGATGTCGGAAAAGCTCGGCGCGAGCACGACGCGGATGCCCATGTCGGCAAGCGCCCAGGCGGCATGCTCGCGGCTCGACCCGCAGCCGAAATTATCGCCAGCGATCAGCATCGGCGAGCCAGCGTAACGCGGATCGTCGAAGATGTTGCCGGGGACCGCGCGCACCGTTTCGAACGCACCCTTGCCGAGCCCCTCGCGGGTGATCGTCTTGAGCCAATGCGCGGGGATGATGACGTCGGTGTCGACGTTCTTCTGCCCCCACGGATAGGCCTTGCCCGAAACGTGCGTCACCGGCTGCATCGGTTAGCGCTTGGTCGGGGCCGACGGCGTGCCGACGGGGTTGGTCTTGGCGGCGGCGACATAGGCGGCCATCCCGCTGAAAATGGTGCCCATCACGAGCAGAACCAGAACGCGCTTCATACTATGCCCCTCAAGAATTCGTAACCAGGTTACGAACATCGCTCAATCGCCCGGTGACCGCGGCTGCGGCCGCCATTGCCGGCGAAACCAGATGCGTTCGCGCACCCGGTCCCTGGCGTCCTACGAAATTGCGGTTGGAAGTGGAAGCGCAGCGTTGCCCCGGCGGCACCTTGTCGGGGTTCATCGCCAGGCACATCGAGCAACCCGGCTCGCGCCATTCGAACCCGGCGCTGATGAAGATGTGGTCGAGCCCCTCGGCTTCGGCCTGTGCCTTGACCAGCCCCGAGCCCGGCACGACGAGCGCAGTGACGCCATCGGCGACGTGGCGGCCGTCGGCGACCTTGGCGGCGGCGCGGAGATCCTCGATGCGGCTGTTGGTACAGCTGCCGATGAAGACGTAATCGACGCCGACGTCCTGCATCGCGGTGCCCGCGGTGAGGCCCATATAGGCGAGCGACTTGCGCGCGGCGTCGCGCTTGGCGGGATCGGCGAAGCTGTCGGGATCGGGGACGACGCCGGTGATCGGCACGACGTCCTCAGGGCTGGTGCCCCAGGTCAGCAGCGGGGCGATCTCGGCGGCGTCGATCGTGACGACGGCGTCGTAGACCGCGCCGGGATCGCTCGGCAGCGTGCGCCAATAGGCGACGGCTTCGTCCCAATCGGCGCCCTTGGGGGCCATCGGGCGGCCCTTCAAATAGGCGAAGGTCGTCTCGTCGGGCGCGACGAGGCCGGCACGCGCGCCGGCCTCGATCGACATGTTGGCGATCGTCAGGCGGCCCTCGATCGACATCTCGCGGATCGTCGAGCCGGTATATTCGAGGACGTAGCCCGTCCCGCCGGCGGCGCCGAGCTTGCCGATGATCGCCAGCGCGACGTCCTTGGCCGACACGCCGAAACCGAGCGTGCCGTCGACGCGGACTTCCATCGTCTTCGACCGGCCGAGCAGCAGCGTCTGCGTCGCGAGCACATGCTCGACCTCGCTGGTGCCGATGCCGAACGCCAGCGCGCCGAGTGCACCGTGCGCCGAGGTGTGGCTGTCGCCGCAGACGAGCGTGGTGCCCGGCAGCGTGAAGCCCTGTTCGGGGCCGACGACATGGACGATACCCTGCGCGGGGGCGAGCGCATCGATATAGTCGATGCCGAAATCGGCGGTGTTGCGCGTCAGTGCGTCGAGCTGCGCCGCGCTTTCGGGATCGGCGATCGGCAGCGGGCGGCCCGCCGCATCGCGGCGCGCGGTGGTCGGGAGGTTATGATCGGGGACCGCGAGCGTGAGGTCGGGGCGACGCACGGCGCGGCCGTTGGCGCGGAGACCGGAAAAGGCCTGCGGGCTGGTCACTTCGTGGACGAGGTGACGGTCGATATAGATCAGGCAGGTGCCGTCGTCGCGTTGCTCGACGACATGGTCGGCCCAGATTTTTTCGTACAAGGTACGGGGTTGGTTAGCCATAAGGCGGCCGCCCTAGCCGAAAGATGCGCCGAGGCAAAGCTTTGGATGCCGGATGTTGCGCTGTCGGGGAGATGCCGTGTCGACGGGGAGCTGCGCGCGCCGTTCGGCACGCGCAGCCGTCACCCCTCACTTCGCAGTGATGAAGGGGTCCCAATTGATGTAATAGGAGATCGGCCGCAGCTGACCGACCGTCACCTTGATCTGGATCTGATAGGTCTGGCTGCCGGCGTTGATCGCCTGGCCGATCCAATAGGCGCCGGCCGGCTCTCCGTTGATCGGGGGCTGCTGTTGCGGATAGCCCTGCGAGCCGAACACCGAGCCCTGCGACACGGTAAAGCCCGTAATGATCACGGTGTCACCGCTATTGGTGTCGATCGGCACGGTGTTGAAGCCGATCAGCGAGCCGACCGGCACGACGGTGGACAATTCCAGCGTGCCTTCGCCGGTGCTGCCATAGGACACCTGATTGTCCATCATGTAGATGCCGTTCGAGATGTTCTGCCCGCCCTTGGAGGCGACATAGGCGGTATCGACCGCGATCGTGATCGACGCCTGGGGCTGGAGCAGCGCCGCCTGGAGCACCACGAGGTTGGATGCGTTCATCATCTTGATGATTCCTTTGCGATTTCGAGTGGGTTCGAGCGGAGGAGTGCAGCGATCACTGCACCACCAGGCTCGGCGAGAAGTTGACCGTGATCCCCGCGCTGCCCGGCTGCTTCTGGACATTGAAGGTGATCTGGTAGCTCGACTGCCCGGTCTGCTGGACCTGCCCGACATAGGCGCCGGTGCCATCGTTCTGCGGCTGGCCACCGGCGCCGAACACGGCGGCGTTGCCGATCGCGGTGATCGCCGGCACCACGGTGCTGGTCGGATCGATATTGTAGACGTTCCATTGGATCGTCGTACCGTTGGTCACGTGCGTCGCCAGGCTGGTCGAGCCTTCGCCCGTGCTGCCCTGGCCGACCCGATTGTCGACCGCGTAGACGCCTTTCGTCGAACCGTTCTGGATCGCGTTGATGTCGACCCAGACCTGAATGAATACCGTTGCCGAGCTTGCCACTGCACTCTCCTTCGATTGAAAATCGGGGAACGCGACACGTGGCGGCGATGGGTTTGACGGTCCTGCAGCAGCCACGCGCCGTCTGTACAGGCCTTGCGCGACGGTGCGCGCAGGGTTGGATCCGAAACGAGGGTTATGGGCGCCGGGCGGGTGACTGCGCCAGTGGAGGGCGCCGCCAATCGCTCCGAAATGGAGCCGATCGTCAGCGCGCGGGCATCGCCGCGTCGAGGAAGGCGACGCTGTCGGCGAGCACCGGGGCCTTGCCGCGGAACGGCACCGACAGCGCCATCGCGACATTTTCGTGGGTGATGCCGGGATAATTGCGCAGTTCGACCGTGCCGCCGTGCGCCTTGAGCGCTGCCGCGAGATGGATCGCATTGCGCGGGCGGACTTCTGTGTCTTCGGTCGAGGTGACGAGCAGCATCGGCGCGGCGTCACCGCGCGCGAAGTGGATCGGCTGCGTCATCAGCGGGTCTTTCGCGCCCTGCATCGCATCGATCGAGCGCTTCTTGTCGAACGGGTAGAAATCGTACGGGCCCGACAGGCCGACCGCGGCCTTGATGATCTTGGGGTCGACGTGCTCGGCCGCGAGCCAGCGCGGGTCGAGCGTCAGCATCGCGACGGTATAGGCGCCCGCCGAATGGCCCGCGACGCCGATCCTCGTGGGGTCACCGCCAAATTCAGCGATGTGGTCGCGCGTCCATTTCACCGCCTGCGCGCCGTCATGCAGCATTGCGGGGAAGCGGATCTGCGGGACCTTGCGGTAATCGGGCACCACGACGACGAAGCCGTTTCGCGCAAAGGCGCGTGCGGCGAAGGCATAGCCCTGGCGCGTGCCCGCTACCCAGCCGCCGCCATACCAGAAGATCAGCACCGGGCGCTTGGTCACCGGTCCGGCGGGGCGCCACACGTCGAGCGTCTGGCCTTCGCTGCCGAAGGGGATCGCGGTGCCGGGGCGTTCGGTGCCCGTGCTGCCGCCCATCGCAGCGTCGAGCAAGCTGAGCTGTCCCGGTGGCGAGACGAGCGCGTAGATCAATCCACCGGCGATGACGACCAGCAGCGCGACTACCGCCAGGACCCAGCGGATCATGCGCGATAGTCGGCGGTGATCGTGCCTGCTGCGGCGAGTTCGGCCTCATGCGCCGCCTCGCGCCAGCTTTCGGCGAGCGCGGCGCTTTCCCATTCCTGTGCCGCCGGATGATCGAGTAGCCGCGCGACCCACGCCGCGCCGGCGGCGCCGACATCGAGGCCATAGGTGCGCACGCGGAAGGCGACCGGCGCGAAGAAGGCATCGACCGCGGTGAATGCCGGACCGGCGAGCCACGGGCCGCCGAAGCGGTCGAGACCCTCGGCCCACAGTTCGGCGAGCCGCGCGATCTCGCGCGCGAGCGCCGGGGTCGGGGCGGGGGGGCTCACCCGGACGCCGACGTTCATAGTATAGGCATTGCGCACCGCGTCGAAGCCGCCGTGCATTTCGGCGGTGGCACACTGTGCCCAAGCGCGCGCCGCTGCGTCCTCGGGCCAGATTCCGGGGTGGCGTTCGGCGAGATACAGCACGATCCCGAGCGAATCCCACACGGTGCGGTCGCCGTCGAGCAGCACGGGGACCTGGCCGGTCGGCGAGAAGGCGCGGAAGGCGTCGTAATTGACGGCTTGGGTGAAGGGCTCGAGCCGATCCTCGAACGGAATATCGAGCGCGCGCAGCAGCAGCCAAGGCCGCAGCGACCAGCTCGAATAATTCCGGTTCGCGGTGATCAGCGTGTAGCCCATCGCCTTACACCAGATAGTGCGCGGTGGTCTTGCCGGCGATCTCGTCGGCGGTAACCCCCGGCGCCATTTCGATCAGCTTGAACGGCGACTGATGGTCGGGCCGCTGGAACACCGCGAGATCGGTGATGACCATGTCGACGACGTTCTTGCCGGTCAGCGGCAGCGTGCAGGCGGGAATGAACTTGGGGTCGCCGTTCTTCGAGCTGTGCTCCATCACGACGATGATCTTCTTGACGCCGGCGACGAGATCCATCGCGCCGCCCATGCCCTTGATCATCTTGCCGGGGATCATCCAGTTGGCGATGTCGCCATTCTCGGCGACTTCCATCGCGCCGAGCACGGTTAGGTCGATATGCCCGCCGCGGATCATCGCGAAGCTCTGGTCCGAACCGAAATAGGCCGATTGCGGGAGCTCGCTGATCGTCTGCTTGCCGGCGTTGATGAGGTCGGCATCCTCCTCGCCCGCGAGCGGGAAGGGGCCGATGCCGAGCATGCCGTTCTCGGACTGGAGCGTGACGGTGACGCCCTCGGGGATGTGGTTGGCGACGAGCGTCGGGATGCCGATGCCGAGGTTGACGTAGAAACCGTCCTGCAATTCGCGCGCGGCGCGGGCTGCCATTTCGTCACGAGTCCAGGCCATCTTATTTCTCTCCAGAATTTGTGGGCGTCCAGCGCTTGTCGGCGGGGAAGACCTGGTCGATCCCCCCTTTGAGTGCGGTGCCGTAAACGGGGTTGGGCAGGACGAACCAGAAGCGGCCCCAATATCCGTGGATCGCGGGCGACGACACCGCGGCGCGGCGCTGCTGCGGGGTGCCGGTGAACAGGTCGGAGAAATCGCCGAGCTGGTCGCCGCCCATCGCGACGACGCAATAGCGCGCGGCGATCGCCTGGCGGCGGGTGTCCTTGCCCGAGCCGCTGCCGAGATCGCCCTTGAGCCACAGCGTTTGGCCGTGTTTGGCGACGCCGAGGCCAGCATGGGCGATCGCCTGCTCGGTGAAGGTGGCGGTCGCGGCGGAGCGGTTGGTGTTGAAGACGACGGTCACGCCCATCTCACGCAATGCGTTGACCGCGGCGATCGCGCCGGGGACGGCTTGGACCTGATCGACGCCGGTTTGTTCCCATTGCTGCCAGCGGGCGTCGTCGTAGCGGAGGCCGGGATGGGTGGCGTCGTCATATTCGAAGCCGAGATTGAGGACGAGCGTCTCGTCCATGTCGAACACCACCGCGCGCGGGCGGTCGCCGCAGGGGAGCGTGGCGGGCTGGTCGAGCGTCGTGCCGGGTTGCAGGACCGCGGAGGTGCGATCGGTCATCGCCTTGGGATCGGCCTTTTCGCTCGCGATGCGGCGGCGGACGGCGTCGACCAGGACGTTGTAGGCCTGGTGATCGAGGGCTGCGGCTTCGCCTGAGCCGTAGAGGAATTGCATGCCGGGGGGGGATTGTGGGGGTGGATGCCACGGGCGGTGGCGGCGCTGGCATGGCGGCAGGCGCCGTAGCGCATCCCGACAGCAGCAGCGCGAGCGCACCCAAGATCCCCCTCCCGCTTGCGAGTTTCAGGTCGGTCGGTCCCCCGGACCGACCTGAACGATGCGGGGCATCGTTCACCTGAAACTGGGCTAGGGGAGGGGCGTGCCGGTCCAGCGCCGCGTGTGGTTCAGGCCCTCCCCCAGCCCCTCCCGCGAGCGGGAGGGGAGCAAGAAGAGGGGCGGTCGATGCTAGGCTCACGCCGCCTCGCGCACGGTGCGGAATTCGATGCGCTTGTCGTACGGGCTGCCGACGATCAGCCGCTTCACGTAGATTCCCGGCAGATGGATGCAGTCGGGATCGAGCGAGCCGACCGGCACGATCTCCTCGACCTCGGCGACGCAGATCTTGCCCGCGGTCGCCATCGGCGCGTTGAAGTTGCGCGCGGTCTTGCGGAAGATGAGGTTGCCGCTCTCGTCGGCCTTCCAGCCCTTGATGATCGACAGGTCGGCGCGGATGCCGCGCTCTAGGATGAACTCCTCGCCGTCGAACACCTTCACTTCCTTGCCCTCGGCAACGAGCGTGCCGACGCCGGTCTTGGTGTAGAAACCGGGGATCCCGGCGCCACCGGCGCGGCAGCGCTCGGCGAGCGTGCCCTGCGGGCAGAATTCGACCTCGAGCTCGCCGCTCAGATATTGCCGTTCGAATTCCTTGTTCTCGCCGACGTACGAGCTGATCATCTTCTTGACCTGGCGCGTGCGGAGCAGCTTGCCGAGGCCTTCGCCGTCGATACCGGCATTGTTGCTGGCGATCGTCAGATCCTTGGTGCCGGCGTCGCGGATCGCGTCGATCAGCCGGTCGGGGATGCCGCACAGGCCGAACCCGCCGGCGCAGATCGTCATGCCATCATGGAGCAACCCGTCGAGCGCTGCTGCCGCATCGGGATAGAGTTTCTTCATGATGCATCGACTCCTTGTTTTGGGAGGCGATAGGCGGCGCAGGGGCGGCGATCAATATGCCAGGCGCAAACCCGGACGCGGCCATTCCATGCTGACGAGCTGTCCGGTGCCCGACAGCGTGATGTACGCCGTGCGCATATCGGGCCCGCCCCAGCAGATGTTGGTCGTGAACGGATCGGGCGTGGCCACGAAATCGACGAGCTCGCCAGTCGGAGCGATCACTGAAATCCCGCTCTCGCCGATCGTCGCGACGCAGATGTTGCCGCATTCCTCGACGCCGAGCGAATCGAAGAATTTGTAGCCGGCGGGGCGGTAGAGCGGGATGCCCGGACCGCCGAGGCCGGCGGTGAGATCGACTTCGCCCGGCGCGGTGATGTCGAACGCCATCAGCCGGCAGGTATAGGTCTCGGCCGCGTAGAGCCGCTTGCCGTCGGGCGAGAGGCCGATGCCGTTGGGGTTCTCGCTCGGGAAGATGACCTCGGCGAGGTGGCGGCCATCGGCGTGCGAGTAGAAGATGCCGGTGACGTCGCGCTCGCGGTCGCGGGTCTTGCCGTGATCGGTGAACCAGAAGCCGCCGGCATCGTCGAACACGATGTCGTTCGGGCCGCGCAATGTGCAGTGGAAGTCGCCGTCCTTGTAGAGCACCTCGACTTCGCCGGTGTCGATGTCGATCCGTTCGATCCTGCCGCCCGAATAATCGGCGGGCTGGCCGTGCGGGACGAGCAGGCCGCTCGGGGTTTCGACGTACTGGAAGCCGCCATTGTTGCAGCAATAGAGCTTGCCGTCGGGGCCGATCGCGAGGCCATTGGGGCCGCCGCCGGGTTCGGCCACCGTCGTCTTCGTGCCGTCGGGATGGACGCGCGTGATGCGGCCGGCTTCGATCTCGACCAGGATGACGCTGCCATCGGGCATCGCCACGGGGCCTTCGGGAAAGCGCAGCCCGGTCGCCAGGGTGGTGAAGGTCATCGATCCGCTCCTGTTTTTTCGGGCAGCCTATTCCTCCTGCAGGGGCGAGCAAGCGGGCACTTGACTACACGCGTAAACGATACGATTACATCCGTAGTCATTACGGAGAGCGACTCGTGGCCGAACGCATCAGCGATGCCGAACATGCAGTGATGGAAGTGTTGTGGGACGAGAGTCCGCTCACCGCGCAAGACGTGGCCGAGCGTATTCCCGATACGCGCGACTGGAGTGCCAACACCGTCAAGACCTTGCTTGGCCGTCTGCTCGCCAAGAGCATCATTGCGCATGAAGCCGAGGGACGGCGCTATCTGTATCGTCCGCTGGTGAAGCGGGAAGACTATGTCGCCGGCGAATCGCGCAAATTGATGGACCGCCTGTTCGGTGGCAGGTTGAGCCCGCTGGTCGCGCATCTCGCCGACCGCGACGCGCTCACCGCGCAGGATATCGCCGAGATCGAAGCACTGCTCAAGGAACTCAAGGCATGACCGACTGGATCTCGCCAAGCTGGCTGATCGAAGCGCTGGTCGCTTCGAGCGTGTTGATGGTCGCGGTGCTGCTGTTGCGGCGTCCGGTGCGCAAGGCGTTCGGGGCGGACGTGGCGTATGCGCTATGGCTGCTGCCGGTGCTGCGGCTCGCATTGCCGCCGCTGCCGAGCGCGTGGCACGAAGCGGCCGTCGCGCCGATGCTGCGCGTGAGCGAGCAGGTCGGCGTGCTGCTGACCGACCCCTCTGCCGACAGCGTCGTCGCCTCGGGCCCGATCACGGTGTGGATCGCCCCGGCGCTTGCGATGCTGTGGATCGGCGGGGCGGCGGCGTTTCTTGTCTGGCATACGGTGTCGCATCACCGTTTCTGCCGGCGGCTGCTCGACGCGGCGGGGCCGCACGACGCGCAAGGTGGCGTCCGCGTGATCGAGACGAGCGCCGCGAGCGGTCCGCTCGCCTTCGGGGTCCTGCGCCGCTACGTCGCCTTCCCACGCGATTTCGCCGAGCGGTTCGAGGCCGAGGAGCGCGATCTCGCGCTGGCGCATGAGCTCGGCCATCATGCGCGCGGCGATCTGCTTGCCAATTGGGTCGCGTTGGTCGTGCTCGCCTTGCACTGGTTCAACCCGATCGCCTGGCGCGCCTTCCGCGCGTTCCGCGCCGACCAGGAAATCGCCAACGACGCGCGCGTGCTCGCCGGCATGAACCCGATGCGCCGCCACACCTATGCCTGCGCGATCCTCAAGGCCGCGCATCCGAGCTTCATGGGCGGCACCGTTGCCGCGACCTGCCACCTCCACACGATCGACGACCTCAAAGGGAGACTCCGGATGTTGACCACCAACAAGACTTCGCGCGGTCGGTTGATCGCGGGGGCGGGGATGCTTGCCCTGCTCGGTGCAGGCGGGCTCGGGCTGACCGCATCGGGAACGGCTGCCGCCGCCAAGGTGCGCAGCACTGTCGAGGACGCGACCGGGATGGATCTCGCCGCGCTCGACCAGGCTGTCGCCGCGCCGCCTGCGCCGGCCGTCGCGCCTGCAGCCCCGGCAGTCCCCGTCGCGCCGTCGCGCCTGGCGCGGGTCCGCGCGCCTGCCGAGGCGGCAGACGTCGCCGGACCCGATTTGCCGCCAGCACCCGAGCCGCCGCTGCCGCCATCGGGCATCGCCGATGCGGTTCCGCCCGCACCGCCCGCACCACCCGTTCCCGTCGCAGGCGCGCGCGGCACGGGCATGACGACGACGATGGTCACGGTGACCAAGGATGGTAAGCGCATCGTCCGCTACGGGCGGTACGTGAAGCTCAACCGCGACGGCACTTCGACATTGGTCGGCGAGATCGGGCAGATGCCGCAGATGCCCCGGATGCCCGCCATGCCCGCCATGCCCGCCATGCCGCCGATGCCGCAGATTTCCTCGCGCAATTGCGGTCCGCGTGGGACCGACGGGCGGATGGTGATCAAGGAGCGGACGGCCGGCCAGCAGCGGATCATCATCTGCAGCGATCGGATCGCCGCCGCGAAGGCGCGGGGTATCGCGATGGCCGCGAACAGCAAGGACATGCAGCGCAACGCCTATGCGCATGCGCTCGATGGCCTGCGCCGGTCGCGCGCGAACGTCATGGCGGCAGCGGCGATGACCGCCGAACAGCGAGCGCGCGCGCTGGCCGGAATCGATACCGCGATCGCCGAACTCGAATCGGATGTCGCGCACGCTCAGTAACTCCCGGCAGCACGCACCACGGGTCGCGCCCTTGCCTTCGTCGGCGCGACCCGCCATCTCGGTCAGATGAGCGAGCAACTTCCCGGCGTGCCCGAGCAGCTCGAGCCCCTCGTCGCCCGCCTGCTCGCGCCCAATCCGTCGCCCTTCACGCATACGGGCACGCAGGTCCATCTGGTCGGGACGACCGATCTCGCGGTGATCGATCCGGGCCCCGACGACCCCGCGCATATCGACGCGATCGTCCGCGCGATCGACGGGCGGCCGGTGCGGGCGATCGTCATCACCCACACGCACCGCGACCACAGCCCCGGATCGCGCCCACTCGCCGCCGCGACCGGCGCGCCGATCGTCGGTTGTGCGCCGCTTGCGCTCGATGACGCCGGGATCCGCGCCGATGCCTCGTTCGACCGGGACTATGCGCCCGACCGCGTGCTCGCCGAGGGCGACAGCGTGAGCGGGGCGGGCTGGACGCTGACCGCGCTTGCGACGCCGGGCCATACCTCGAACCACATCGCCTTCGTGTTGCCGCAAGCACAGGACGGCGCGGGGGCCTTGTTCAGCGGCGATCATGTGATGGGCTGGTCGACCAGCATCGTCTCGCCGCCCGACGGCAACATGACCGCCTATATGGCGAGCCTCGAAAAGCTGCTGCCGCGGACCGAGCGGCGCTATTACCCCGCGCATGGCGACCCGATCGAGACCCCGCAGCGGCTGGTGCGCGGGATGCTCGGGCATCGCAAGCAGCGCGAGGGGCAGATTCTGCGGACCTTGCGCGCGGCCCCCGCGACGATCGGCGAGATGGTCTCGCGCATGTATGTCGGGATCGACCCGCGGCTGTTCCCGGCGGCCGAGCGATCAGTGCTGGCGCATCTGATCGACCTGCGCGACCGCGCGCGGGTCGCCGAGCAGGGTGGATTGTGGAGCGTTACGGCATGAGTTTCGTCGCCAAATTCGCCGCTGCGCTGGCGCTGATCGCCCTGTTCATCCTCGGGCTGGTGTGGGGGATCGGCGCGCTGGTCGAGCATAAGCTCGCCGGGCCCGATCCGGTTACCATCGCGAGCGGGTCGCTCGAGGGGTTGCGCGAGCAGAACCGGCTGTCGGCGTTCGCCGCGCGCTTCGTCGCGGTGTCGACCTCGACGCAATCGCAATTCGGGCTGCAGGCGAAGAAGACGCTGATCATGCCGGGCCTGGTCGAATATCATGTCGACATGGGCAAGCTCAGCGCGCGCGACGTGACGTGGGATGCGAAGACGCGGACGCTCGGCGTCGTGCTTCCGCCGGTCGAGGCGTCGGCGCCGCAGATCGACCTGACGCAGATCCGCGAATATGGCGAGGGCGGCATCCTCTCGACGATCACCGATGCCGATGCCAAGCTCGAACAGGCCAATCGCGCGGCGGGACAGCGCGAACTGGTGCGGCAGGCGCACGAGCCGGTGCCGATGCGGCTCGCGCGCGATGCGACGCGCCGCGCGGTCGAGCGCAGCTTCGCGCTGCCGCTGCGCGCCGCGGGGCTCGACGCGAGCGTCAAGGTGCGCTTCGCCGACGAAGCCCGTGACAACAGCGAAGTGTGGGATACGACCAAGTCGATCGCCGAGGTCTTGGCCAATCGGTCCTAATCTAGTTTAGGTAGATCCGCAGGATCGCGGCGGGACTCACCGTGTCTTGCTTCGAAAACTGTGTTAATATCCGCCCCGACGAGTCGGTTTCATCGGGGGATGAGCATGGCAACTATCGCGCCGCCGCAGACGATCGCGCGAAGCGACGATCGTTTCTTTCTGATCATGTCCTATGTGATGGCGCTGGTCGTCTTTACCGGCTTTTCCGTCGCGCTCGCGATGGGACGGTCGAGCTTTGCCGCGCCGCCGATCGTGCATGCGCATGCGCTCGTCTTCATGGGGTGGGTGGTGCTGTACGTCGCGCAGAACACGCTGGTCGCGCGCGGGTCGATTGCGCTGCACCGACGGCTCGGCTGGATCGCGGCGGGCTGGGTGGTCGCGATGGTGGTGCTCGGCACGCTTGTCACGATGCGACTGGCGCAGCTCGGCCGTGTGCCGCCCGTTTTCCCGCCGGTCCAGTTTCTCGTGTTCGATCCGGTGCTCGTCCTGACCTTCGCCGGACTGACCTCCGCTGCAATCGCGCTGCGGCGATCGACGCAGTGGCATCGCCGGCTGCATTATTGCGGCATGGCGCTGTTGCTCGGTCCTGCGCTCGGCCGCCTGCTGCCGCTGCCGCTGCTCATTCCCTATGCCTATGAGGCCGATTTTCTGGCGGTCCTGGTCTTCCCGCTGATCGGCATCGTCGCCGATATCCGTCGCTCGGGTACGGTCCATCCGGCATGGTGGTGGGGGCTCGGGGCGATCGTCGGGTCGACGGTTCTGGTCGAGCTGATCACCTTCAGTCCGCTCGGCGCGGCGTTCTATGCGGCGGTCGTCGCTGGAACACCGGGCGCGGCGGTCTCGGGCTATGCTTTCCCGCCATTCCCGGGAATGCCTTGATCCAGCGCGCGCGTGCGTCCATCTGACGGCCTCCACGACGAGGAACTGACTATGGACGCGCGCAACGGGATCGGCGGAAGCCTGACGGGAGTGGACCTGCGCGCCGAGATCGACCGGCTGCGGACCGAACGCAACGCCGTCATCCTCGCGCATTATTACCAGAAGCCCGAAATCCAGGATCTCGCGGATTTCGTCGGCGACAGCCTCGATCTGTCGAAAAAGGCCGCGGCGACCGATGCCGATGTCATCGCGTTCTGTGGCGTGCGCTTCATGGCCGAGACCGCCAAGATCCTCAGCCCCGACAAGATCGTCGTGCTGCCCGACATGGATGCTGGCTGCTCGCTCGAGGACAGCTGCCCGCCCGACAAGTTCGCGGCGTTCCGCGCGGCGCATCCCGATCATATCGCGCTGACCTATATCAACTGCTCGACCGAGGTTAAGGCGCTCAGCGACGTCATCGTGACGAGCTCGTCGGCCGAGAAGATCCTCAGCCAGATCCCGCTCGACCAGAAGATCATCTTCGGCCCCGACAAGAATCTCGGCGGCTATCTCGCGCGCAAGACGGGGCGCGAGATGCTGCTGTGGCCGGGCGTGTGCATCGTCCACGAGGCGTTCAGCGAGACCGAGCTGCTCAAGCTCCAGCTGCAATATCCCGGCGCGCCGATCGCCGCGCATCCCGAGTGCCCGCCGTACATCCTCGACCATGCCGATTATGTCGGCTCGACGAGCGGCATCCTCGCGTTCGCCGACACGATGCCCGGCGACACGCTGATCGTCGCGACCGAGCCGCACATCATCCACCAGATGCAGAAGGCCGCGCCGCTCAAGAACTTCATCGGTGCGCCGGGGGCGGACGGAAACTGCAACTGCAACATCTGCCCGTACATGGCGCTCAACACGATGGAGAAGCTCTACGTCGCGCTGCGCGACCTGACGCCGCGCGTCGAGATCGAGGAAGGCCTGCGGCTGCGCGCCAAGAAGAGCCTCGATGCGATGCTGGCGATGGCGAGCGGCACGGTGGGGATGGGCGATCTCGGCCCGCTGCGCGTCAGCGGCGACTGATTGAGTTTATGGCAGCATCCGCGCGGCCATGCGAGACCATGGGGATGCCACGCTATTTCTTCCATGTCCTGAACCAGACCTCCCACGTTCACGATGAGGTCGGCGCGGAGCTGAGTTCGATCGCCGTCGCACGGTCTCGGGCATCGGATGCGGCAGGGGAAATCCTGACGTCGGACCTGCGCGACGGCAAGACCGACATCGTCTTCGACGTCCAGGTCGAGGATGACCGTGGCGCGCGCGTTCTGACGGTCCATGTCGTCGGGACGGTCGAGACGGGTGCGCCCACGCGCTAAGGCGCGGGCGCGGGCGCGGGGTTACGGCTTGAGGTGCAGATAGCGCGGGTTGAAGTCGCTCGCGTCACGCAGCGCATCCCAGTCGAGGATCGCGATCTGACGCCGGTCGCGCGAGATGAAGCCGCGCTGCGTCAGCGCACGCAGCACGCGGTTGACATGCACCGGGGTGAGCCCGACCGCGTCGCCGACCTGCTCCTGCGTCATCGGCAGGTCGTAAAGCCGGTCTTTCGCGCCCGTCGCGATTTCGAGCCTGACCGCAAGCTCGCACAGCAGATGCCCGACGCGACTGTGCGCATCGCGGCGCCCGACATTGACGATCCATTCGCGGAAGATCGACGCGCTGATCAGCACTTCGCTCCATAAGGCCGCACCGATTGCGGGCCGTGTCAGCGCGAGCGTGCGCAAGGCGGCCGAATCGATCTCGGCGACGCTGGCGCGCGTCAGCGCCTGCACGTTATGGTCGGTTTCGTTGAGGAAGAGGTGCTGCAGGTCGATGAAATCGCCGGGTATTTCGACCGAGACGATCTGCCGCGCGCCGTCGCTCGTCAATTTCTGGCGGTAGCAAAAGCCTGACAGCAGGACGGCGCAGCGCGTGCGCTGCGTCCCTTCGCGGACCAGATAGCTCGACGGTTCGACCTGACGTTGCGTGTAGGAGAGCGCGCGGATCGCGCTGCGGTCGTCCTCCAACAGGATCGAGCGGGATTCCATGCGAGTGATGATCGCTTCGAGGATTGGATCGAAAGGCATTGGCGCTCCGCTGGGGCGGGGTGTAAGCAGATCACAGTCGCCTAGGACTGTGTAGCTGCGTGCGGAGTGGGGCGCTTTAGCGTGGATCGTTCCGGCTGAGCTTATCAAATATCAATAATTTGAGTATCGTGCGCAGTTTCCGATAGGGCGCGCAAGCGGGCGGTGGTATGCCGTGGCCAACGCTGACGCAACGATCAGCGGCGTCTGGGGACGTGTATTTGTCCCTGTCTTACTCGAGGAGCGTACATGCCTCGGTGGTATTTCCATCTCTATCAAGCCGGCGATCTCTTGATCGATCCCGAAGGCGTCGAGCTTGCCGATCTCGCCGGCGTGCGCGCCCGTGCCCTCGCGGTGGCGCGCGACCTGATCGCAGCCGATGCAGCGAGCGGGGTGCTGTATCTCGATACACGGCTCTCGATTGTCGACGATCGCGGCGTCGCAGTGCTCGACGTCGCGTTCAGCGACGCGGTCGCCTTCATCTCCGGCCCCGGAACATCCGATGGATAGCGGCGGGGGTTCTGGCATGATCGCCCCTGCGCCCCTATAGCGGCGCGCTTTCCCCCTGCTGCCGGAGGCCGCCATGCGCTTCACCCTCGATCGCTTCGATCTCGATGCCTTTGTCGCTGCCACGCTCGCCGAGGATCTCGGCCCCGGCGGCGACATCACCTCAGCGGCGGTGATCCCCGCCGATGCGCGCTTCACCGGGGTGATGGACAGCCGCGACGCGATCGTGGTGGCGGGCTTGCCGATCGCCGAGGCGTTCTTTCGCGCGCTCGATCCTGCGATCGGGATTGAGCGGCTGGTCGAGGAGGGCGACCGCGTGGCCGCCGGGACCGCGCTGCTGCGGCTTGAGGGGCTGGCGCGCGCTTTGCTCACCGCCGAGCGCTCGGCGCTCAACACGGTGCAGCATCTGTCGGGGATCGCGACGATGACGCGCGGCTATGTCGATGCGATCGCGGGGACCGGGGCCACCTTGCTCGACACGCGCAAGACGATCCCGGGACTGCGTGCGCTCGAGAAATATGCGACGCGGATGGGCGGGGCGACCAACCACCGGATGGGGCTGTGGGACGCTGCGATGATCAAGGACAACCACGTCGCGGTGGCCGGCGGGGTCGGGCCGGCGGTGGCGCGCGCCGTTGCCGCCGGGATCGAACGGATCATCGTCGAGGTCGATGCGATCGCGCAGATCGAGCCCGCGCTCGCGGCGGGCGCGACGCATCTGCTGCTCGACAATATGGCGCCGCCGATGCTGCGCGAGGCGGTGACGCTGGTCGCCGGTCGTATGCCGACCGAGGCATCTGGCGGGGTGCGGCTCGACACGATCCGCGCGATCGCCGAGACGGGGGTGACCTATGTCAGCGTCGGGCGGCTGACGCAGTCGGCGCCGGCCGCCGATATCGGGCTCGATTTCACGACGATCGGATGAGGCATTGCGCGCGGATTTAGCCGCGCTAATCTGGTGCGTAAGCGCTTCAAAAGCGGGCGGACTCGTGGCGCATCGTGCCGCGAGTTCCGTCACGAATATGGTTGGGGGAATGTCGGATGAAACTTCTGTCGAAGGCGATCGTGGTCGCATCGCTCGCGCTGCCGGGTGTCGTTAATGCTCAGGCGTTGCAATGCAGCGTGCCCGCGAGCCTGCCGAGCCCGCATCCCGATGTCGCCTCGGCGAGCCAGCCGCAGCGGGTGCGGCCGATCACGGGCTATACGCTCGCGCTGACCTGGGCGCCCGAATATTGCCATAGCAAGGCCAATGATCCCGCGAAGAGCTTCGAATGCGGCGGCGGCAATCGCTTCGGCTTCACGCTCCACGGGCTGTGGCCCGATGGCGTCGGGCAGGAGTGGCCGCAATATTGCACCGCGACGCCGATCCTGCCGCCCGAGCTGATCAAGCGCCATGTCTGCGCGACGCCGTCGCCGCAATTTCTCCAGCACGAATGGTCGAAGCATGGCACGTGCATGGGGATCACCCCCGACGCCTATTTCGCGCGTTCGAACGGGCTGTACGGCAAGCTGCGCTATCCCGACATGGACCGCCTGTCGCGCCGCCCGCTGACCGCGGGGCAGCTCGCCGCCGCGTTCGCCACGGCCAATCCGGGCGTACCGGCCAGCGCTGTACGGGTAACCGCGAACAAGAAGGGCTGGCTCGACGAGCTGTGGCTGTGTCTCGACACGCGCTTTGCCTATACGCGCTGCGTCGCCGGATCGGGCGGGCTGGCGGATGCCGACAGCGTCAAGGTATGGCGGGGCCGGCGCTACTGAGCGTCGGCGCCCCGCGCCATCATCAGTTGCCGTCGATCACCGCGGTCGCGGGATGGTGCTTGTCGAGATGGCGCTTGATGATCTTCAAGTTCCGCGTGTTCGAGCGGAACAGCAGATCGGGGATCGCACCGATGAACGGCACCGCGCCGAGCACGAAATCGATCCCGACATTGCCGAACATCCGCGCCATCTGCAGTTTCGACATGCCGAGGTTGCGCGCCTCCCACACCATCCACGCGCCCATCGCCGCACCGACGACGTCGCCGCCGATCGGGATGAGGTCAAGGATCACGTCGAGCCCGACCTTGCGGTTGATGCCGGGAATGGTGAACAGGCCCTCAAGCAGGTGCTCCATCGCCTCGATCCGCTTGCGCACCGCAACGGGATCCTTGCTCGCATACCGTGCGGCAAAGTCGCCGAGCGGCGGGGGAGTCATGCGGGTCGTGTTGGCCATGTCACCTCAATTGGAATCGTTGCGCAGGTGACTCAACGGGTGCCACGCGCGCGAGTTCCCCGTCCATGCCTTTAGCCCGACGCTGACCAGCGACCAGCGGAGTGGCCGCGCGAGCGGGATGAAGGCGACGTCGCTCGCCAGCGCGGCATCGGCGGCGGCGATCTGTTGTGCGCGCAGGCGCGGTGAGTCCGCCTCGCGTGCGGCCTCGATCGCGTTGGTCGCGGCTTCGCTGCACGGCTGACAGGCGGTGGCGACGTACCAGCGGCCGCTGTCGTAGGGCGCGACCGCGTCGATCAGGCGCAAGTCGGCGGCGGCATCGAGTGCGACGCGTTCGGGCTGGATGCCGAGCGACAGCAGGGCCGCGCCGACATAGCCGAACAGCACCGTCCCGCCCGGTCCGCTCGGCACTGCGATCCGCAGCCGCAGGTCGCCGGGATTGGCGGCGCGCCATTGGTCGATCCGTGCGCGCGACGTCGGCTCGCCCTCGGCGGGCGGTTGCGACCAGGCTGGCACCGCGGGGGGCGCGGCCGAATCGAGCTGTTCGGGGAGGAGCTGCGTATCGGCTGGCCAATCGGCCGAGATCGCCGCGACGAAGCCCGCGCGGTCGATCGTCCGCGCGATCGCGGCGCGGTTGCCGGGATCGGCCAGCACGCCGTCGCGGCTCACCACCGCGAGCCCGAACACCCCGGCGGCGGGATCGAACCGGCGGTTGGCGGGCGCGATCTGCGTCGTCATGACGAGCGGCCAGTCATCGAAGCTGCCCCCGGTGACGAGCGCCGCCTCGCCGCGTTCGAACCGCACGATCGCGCGCGCGGCGCGCTCGCCGATCAGCTTGACGGTCGAAGCGGGCGACGGTTCGGCGACCTCGTCGTCGAGCGCACGCGACGGATCGAAGGCGGGACGCAGCGTGACGCTGCGGCGGCGCTGCGCGATGACGCGAAACGGCCCGCTGCCACTCGGCGGCTGGACGCGGAAGAGCGCGAGTTCGGGCTGCGCGAACAGCTTGAGCAGATCGGGGCGCGGGCGCTTGAGCCGGATCTCGATCACCTCCGGCGTCATCTCGACGATCTCGTCGATCGCGGTGAGGAACGGGCGCAGGCTGTTGCGCGATTGCGGCGCGAGCTGGCGGCGGAGCAGCTTGACGACCTCGGACGCGGTCACCGGCTGGCCGTCGGCCCATTCGCTCTCGCGCAGGCGGAAGATGTAGCTGGTGCCGTTGTCGATCACGCTCCAGCGTTCGGCGATTCCCGGCTCGACCTGGCCGGTCGCGTCGAAGCGGACGAGCCCTTGCGCGGTCGCATCGAGCATCACGCGCGCGGGCGTATCGAGCGCATCGCGGGCCGGATCGGCGAGCGCGGGCGCCCCGCCGATCGCGCTGACCACGACCGGGCCAGTATCGGCGCGCGGCGAGCAGGCGGCGAGCACGAGCAGCGCGGCAAGTCCGAACGGCTTAGTGATCGGCGCGAGCGGGGGCAGGGCGGGCATCATCGCTCCGTCTTGCCACGCGGCCGGGGGGAGCGCCACCGGGTCATCGTGCCGGTGCGGTGTGCGATCGTAGCTTTAGTCGAACGGACGTTCGTCCGGTTCGTGATGCGCGTGCGATAACTGGACTTCCCCGACAAGCAGCATTCCGTCGCTCACGGTAAAACCGCTTTTCTCGTCGACCAGATCGCCGTGGAAAGTCCCAAGAAAAGTCTGAAACCGCTCTATCGCTGCATTCACATCGTCTGGCATAGTCGTCTCCGGGGCTAACGCACGCTGAACACCGGCATTTTAACCGAGACGGTGGGTGAAGTCGAGCGATCCACAGTGGGGCAGAACCCGTTTCAGTGCGAGGTTTTGCCCTGGCCTGGAGCGTTACGGTGGTCATGCGACGATCGCCCCTTCAAGATCTCACTGCCCGACACCATTTCGCTGAACCGTATCTCCCACGCTTGGCGGCGCCCCGCCCATATTCGATCAAAGGACCATCCGATGCGCATCGACCTCACCGGCAAGACCGCTCTCGTCACGGGCTCGACCGAAGGCATCGGCTTCGGCATCGCGCAAGGGCTGGCGAGCGCGGGCGCGACGGTGATCGTCAACGGTCGCACGCAGGCGAAGGTCGATGCCGCGGTCGCGCGTCTCGGCGGCAGCGCGCGCGGGGTGGCGGCCGATCTCGGGAGTGTGGCGGGGCATGACGAACTCCTCGCCGCGGTGCCGCAGGCGGACATCGTTGTCAGCAATCTCGGCATCTTCCAGCCGTCGGATTTCTTCGAGACCGATGACGCGACGTGGGACCGGCACTGGCAGGTTAACGTGATGGCCGGCGTCCGGCTCGCGCGCGCCTATCTGCCGGGGATGGAAGCGAGCGGCTGGGGCCGCTTCCTGTTCCTGGCGTCCGAATCGGCGTTCAACATCCCGGTCGAGATGATCCATTACGGGGTCAGCAAGACCGCCGACGTTGCGCTCGCGCGCGGTCTCGCCAAGCGGATGGCGGGAACCGGGGTGACGGTGAATTCGGTGCTGCCGGGCCCAACCTTGTCCGAAGGCGTCGAGGCGATGCTCGAGGCGGAACGCGCCAAGACCGGCAAATCGATCGAGGATGTCGCCGCAGCGTTCGTGCAGGAACATCGGGCAAGCTCGATCATCCAGCGCGCGGCGACGGTCGAGGAGGTCGCGAACATGGTGGTCTATCTCGCCTCGCCGCTGGCATCGGCGACGACCGGGGCCGCCTTGCGGGTCGATGGCGGCGTCATCGATACGCTGATGTGAGCGGCTGACGCGTCGGCTACCCGGCAAGCACCACCGCGGCGAGCAGGCCGCCGGCGGGATGGTTCGACAGAAACACCTCGGCGCCGAAGGTCTTCGCCTGCGCGCGCGCGATCGTCAGGCCGAGGCCGGTCCCGCCGGTCGAGCGCGAGCGGCTGGCGTCGCCGCGCTCGAACGGCGCGAACATCGCCTCGATCCGGCTTTCGGGGATGCCGCTGCCGAAGTCGCGGATCGCGATCGTCACCTTGCCGGGCGTCTTGAAGCATTCGATCTGCGCGCTGCCCCCATGCTTCACCGCATTCTCGACCAAATTGACGATGGTCCGCGTCAGCGCATTGGGCTTTACGCGCGCGACCGCGCCGCAGCCGCCGACGAAGGTGACGTCGGACCCGAATTCGCTGGCGTCCTCGGCGATACTCGACAGCAGCGAATCGATGTCGACGCTCGACAGCGGTTCGCGGCTCTCGCTGCTGCGGGCGAGCTCGAGCCCTTCGCGGACCAATGTCTGCGTCGCGACGAGATCGGCGGTGAGGCGTTCGCGCAAAGCGTCGTCGCTGACCTGCTCGAGCCGCAGGCGGAGGCGCGTGAGCGGCGTCTGGAGGTCGTGGCTGATCGCGGCGAGCAATTGCGTGCGGTCGCGCACGCCGTCGCGCACGCGCTGCTGCATCACGTTGAACGAGCGGAGCGCGGCTTGAACCTCGGTCGGTCCGCGCTCGGCAACGGGCTCGGGCTCGCTGGCGATCGAGACCGCGCGCGCCGCCTCGGCAAGCCGGCGCAGCGGCGCCGCGGCGAGCCGCGCGACGATCATCGCGAGCAACGCGCTCGCACCGAACACGATCGAGAGATAGGCCGGGTCGAGCGTCGAACTGCGCGGCAGGATCAACGCCGGCAGCAGGATTGCGAGCGAATGCGAGACGCCGGCGCGATCGACGAAGCGGATCACCCAGCAATCGGGCTCGGGCAGGTCGGCGATGCCGGCGGCGAGGCGCCCGATATCGGTGGATCGGCGCGGCAGGCACGTCTGGCTCGGCACCTGCCCGGCCTCGGGCCGCGCCGCTGCGCCCAGGCGTTGCCGCAGGATGCCCGACAGCTCGGGGTTGGGGCTGACCGCGATCGTGGCGGGCGCGGGGATCGCGCCGAAGATGCGCCGCTCGGCGAGCAATTTGCCGAAGACCTCGGGCGAATCCTGCAGGCGTTTGACGACATCGACCGTGCTGAGCGCGACGCGCTCGAGCCGGACATGCTTGAAATCGCGCTGGCGGGCCTGTTCGGCGACGAAGAGCGATCCGATCGAGGCGGCCGACATGCCGATCGCGAGGATCAGGAAGATCCGCCCGGCCATCGACCCGACGAACGCGCGCGCGCGGACAAGCGCGGTCGGGCGGTCAGGCGTAGGTGACATCGCTCGCCAGCACATAGCCTTCGTTGCGCACCGTCAGGATCAGCGCGTCGCCGCCGGGAACGCTCGCCATCTTCTGGCGCAGGCGGCTGATCTGCAGGTCGATCGAGCGGTCGAACGTCACCGTCGCGGCGCGTTCGGGGAGCAGTTCCTCGCGCGTCAGCACGATGTTGGGCGCCTCGGTGAAGCGGCTGAGCAGGCGGAATTCGGCCGAGGACAGCATCACCAGCCGGTCGTCGGGCGCGACGAGGCGGCGCTGCACCAGATCGAGCCGCCAGCCGCCGAAGGTCGCGGTGCGCGCGTTGCGCGATTTCGCGCCGTCTTCGTCGCGCGTTCGGCGCAGTAGGTTGCGCACGCGCGCGACGAGCTCGCGCGGTTCGAACGGCTTGGTCAGATAGTCGTCGGCGCCGAGCTCGAGCCCGAGCACGCGGTCGATCGCGCTGTCGCGCGCGGTGACCATGATGATGCCGACCGTGATGCCCTGCGCGCGCAGTTCGCGGCACAGATTGAGGCCATCGCCATCGGGCAGGTTGAGATCGAGCACGATCAGGTCTGCGGGCCGGTCGGCGAGCGCCGGGCGGATATCGGCGACGGTGCCGACGCCGACCACGTCATGCCCGTCACGCACGAGCTGCGCGATGATCAGCTCGCGGATATCCTCGTCATCATCGACGACGAGCACACGGCTTGGAGCGGGGTCGAGGCTTGGGACCATGCGCGTCGATAGCATCGCACATTCGCCAAGTCCTGCAGATCCGGGTGCGTGATACACGTCGATACACGCCGTTGCGCGGCGCTACGGGGCAATACCGATCCACAAGGCACGACACCAACTTTGGCTTTTTGCGCCTACATTGGAAGCGCAAGGGCACAGTGCGCAGATTGCCAGATCGGTCGACTGCCCCGGAGATTACAATGCCTCGTTCGATGCCAGCCCGGTCGGCTGTCCTGATTGCCGTGCCGCTGCTGTTCGCGCTCGGCGCATGCGGCAAGAAGTCCGGCCCGCCCGCCTTCCCGACGCCCGAGGTCGGCTTCGTGACCTTGAGCACGGGCTCGGTGACGCTCTCGACCGAGCTGCCGGGGCGGACGTCCGCCTTCATGTCGTCCGAGGTGCGGCCGCAGATTTCCGGGCTGATCAAGGCACGGCTGTTCACCGAGGGCTCGCTGGTCAAGGCGGGGCAGCCGCTCTACCAGATCGACCCGTCGCTCTATAGCGCGACCGTCCAGCAGGCGACCGCGTCGCTCGCCAGCGCGCAGGCGAATGCGGTGACGGCGACCGCGAAGGCGGCGCGCTATGGCCGGCTGACCGACATCGAGGCGGTGAGCCAGCAGGACAAGGACGACGTCATCGCCGCGGCGGGGCAGGCCCGCGCCTCGGTCGCGCAGGCACAGGCGACGCTGCGCACCGCACGGATCAACCTCGCCTTCACGCGGATCACCGCGCCGATCACCGGGCGGATCGGGCGCTCGGCCTATACCCAGGGCGCACTCGTCACGGCGAGCCAGACCGATGCGCTGGCGACGATCCAGCGGCTCGACCCGATCTTCGTCGACATCACCCAATCCTCGGCGAAGATCATCGCCTTGCGCCAGGCGCTCGCCTCGGGCGGCGCGCTGCCCGCGAGCGCGACGATTCGGCTGAAGCTCGAGAACGGCACCGACTATCCGCAGGTCGGGCGCATCGAGTTCGCCGAGGCTACCGTCGATCAGAACACCGGCAGCGTGACGATTCGCGCGCGCTTCCCCAATCCCAACAATCTGCTGCTCCCCGGCATGTTCGTGCGGATCGTCTCGCCCGAGGCGATCGTGCCCAATGCGATCCTTGCGCCGCAGGACGGGATCAGCCGCGATCCGACCGGCGCCGCGACCGCGCTGGTGGTCGGCGCGGACAATAAGGTGGTGCAGAAGACCGTTACCGCCGACCGCGCGATCGGCAACAAATGGCTGATCACGGCCGGTCTCAAGGCGGGCGACAAGCTGATCGTCGAGGGCGTCGACAAGGCCAAGCCGGGCGCGCTGGTCAAGCCCGTCGCCGTCAAGGCGAACTGAGCGATGAGCAATTTCTTCATCAACCGCCCGATCTTCGCCTGGGTGCTGGCGATCGGGATCATGCTGGCGGGCATCGCCTCGGCGATGTCGCTGGCGATCGCGCAATATCCCGATGTCGCGCCGCCCTCGGTTTCGGTCAGCGCGACCTATCCTGGCGCATCGGCGGCGACGGTCGAGACGAGCGTCACGCAGATCCTCGAGCAACAGCTGACCGGCATCGACGGGCTGTTGTATTTCTCCTCGAGTTCGAGCTCGGCGGGGAGCGCGTCGATCACGGTGACCTTCGAAAAGGGCACCAATCCCGACACCGCGCAGGTGCAGGTCCAGAACAAGGTCCAGCAGGCATTGTCGCGGCTGCCCAACCAGGTGCAGCAGCAGGGCGTGACCGTCACCAAGTCGAACAGCGACTTCCTGATGATCGTCGCGATCTATGACAAGACCGACCGCGCCAACCAGACCGCGATCGCCGATTATCTCGTCAACACCTATCAGGACCCGCTCGCGCGCGTGAACGGCGTCGGGCAGAGTCAGGTGTTCGGGTCGCAATATGCGATGCGCATCTGGCTCGATCCCTACAAGCTCGCCGCGGTCAAATTGATGCCGTCGGACGTGCAGACCGCGATCAGCGCGCAGAACGTCGAAGTCTCGGCCGGGCAGATCGGGCAGAAGCCTGCGCCGGCCGGCCAGCGGCTCAACGCCACCGTCACTGCCAAGTCGCGGTTCCAGACGCCCGAGCAGTTCCGCAACATCATCGTCAAGGCGCAGACCGACGGGTCGGTCGTGCGGCTGTCCGACGTCGCGCGGATCGAGCTTGGCAACGAAAGCTACGACACGGTTTCGCGCGTCAACGGACATCCCGGCGGCGCGATCGCGATCCAGCTTGCGCCGGGCGCCGATGCGCTTGCGACGGCCACGGCGGTCAAGGCCAAGGTCAAGGAACTCGAGGCCGGCCTGCCGAGCGGCTATGTGATCGATTATCCGCGCGACACGACCGACTTCATCAAGCTGTCGGTCGAGGAAGTCGTCAAGACGCTGTTCGAGGCGATCGTCCTGGTCGTGATCGTGATGTTCGTCTTCCTGCAGAGCTGGCGCGCGACGCTGGTTCCGGCGATCGCGGTGCCGGTGGTGCTGCTCGGTACGTTCGGCGTGCTCGCGCTGTTCGGTTATTCGATCAACACGATGACGTTGTTCGGCATGGTCCTGTCGATCGGCCTGCTCGTCGACGATGCGATCGTCGTCGTGGAGAATGTCGAGCGCATCATGGCCGAAGAGGGGCTGTCGCCGCGCGACGCGACGATCAAGTCGATGGGCGAGATCGGCAGCGCGCTGGTCGGTATCGCGCTGGTGCTGTCCGCGGTGTTGCTGCCGATGGCGTTCTTCGGTGGCTCGACCGGGGTGATCTATCGTCAGTTCTCGATCACGATCGTCTCGGCGATGCTGCTGTCGGTGCTCGTCGCGTTGATCCTGACGCCGGCTCTCTGCGCGACGTTGCTCAAGCCGAGCCATCAGGATCCGCTCGAGCGCAAGGGTCCGTTCGGCAAGTTCAACCGTTGGTTCGATCGCACGACCGGGCGCTATGTCGGCGCGGTTCGCAGTGTCGTCGGGCGCCGTGCCTTGCACTTGGGCGTCTATGCGGTGATCTGCGTCGTGCTTGCCGTGCTGTTCGTGCGGCTGCCGACCGGCTTCCTGCCGACCGAGGATCAGGGGCAGGCGCTGGTGCAGTTCACGCTCCCCGCGGGTGCCACCGCCGAGCGCACCGATGCGGTCGCGCATCAGGTGGAAAACTACTTCCTCACCAACGAGAAGAAGAACGTCGCCAGCCTGCTGAGCATCCAGGGGTTCGGCTTCTCGGGCTCTGGCCAGAATGCCGGTCTCGCCTTCGGCAATCTCGCGCCGTTCAAGGACCGCGGCGACAAGGCCAATTCGGCCGACGCGATTACCGGGCGCGCGACGATGAAGCTCATGGCGATCCGCGATGCGCAGGTCTTCGCGCTGACCCCGCCGGCGATCTCGGGGCTCGGCCAGTCGAACGGCTTCACCTTCGAACTGCTCAATACCGGCGGGCTCAGCCAGGCGCGCTTCCTCGACTTGCGCAATCAGCTGATCGCGGCGGCGGGGAAGGACCCCACGCTGGCGGGCGTCCGCGCGGGTTCGCTCGACGATACGCCGCAGCTCCATGTCGATATCGACGAAGCCAAGCTCGCCGCACTCGGCCTTGCCGAAAGCGACGTGACCGCGACGCTGAGCTCGGCCTGGGGCAGCACCTATATCAACGACTTCGTCGACCGCGGGCGCGTCAAGCGCGTCTATATGCAGGCCGACCAGCAGTTCCGCGCGCTGCCGAGCGATCTCGACAATTGGATGGTACGCGCGGCGTCGACCGGCACGATGACGCCGTTCTCGGCCTTTGCCACGACGAGCTGGACCAAGGGGCCGTCGTCGCTGTCGCGCTTCAACGGGCAGTCGTCGTACGAAATCCAGGGGCAGGCCGCCTCCGGATCGAGCTCGGGCGATGCGCTGAAGGCGATCGTCGCGTTGCAGCAGAAGCTGCCCAAGGGCACCGGCTATGCGTGGAGCGGGCTGTCGTATCAGGAACAGCTGACCAGCGGGCAGGCGCCCAAACTCTATGCGATTTCGGTCCTGGTCGTGTTCCTGTGCCTTGCCGCATTGTACGAAAGCTGGTCGATCCCGATCGCGGTGTTGCTGGTGATCCCGCTCGGGGTGATCGGCGCGGTGGTCGCGGTCACTTTGCGCGGGCTCGACAACAATATCTATTTCCAGGTCGGCTTGCTCACCACGATCGGGCTGGCGGCGAAGAATGCGATCCTGATCGTCGAATTCGCCGAGGATGCACACAAGGCGGGCAAGAACGCGCTCGACGCCGCGCTCGAGGCGGCCAAGGTGCGGTTGCGGCCGATCCTGATGACGAGCCTCGCCTTCATCGCCGGCGTCGTTCCGCTCGCCATCGCGACGGGGGCGGGGGCGCAGAGCCGGATCGCGATCGGCACCGCGGTGATCGGCGGGATGCTGACCGCCACCGCCATCGCGATCTTCTACGTGCCGATGTTCTTCGTCCTGGTCGGGCGCCTGTTCGGCATGGACAAGACCGATCCGGACCACCGTGACGACGCGCCGGCCTTGCCCGCGCCGGAGACCAAGTGATGCGCCAGCCGTTCCTTATCGTCGCCACCGCGACGCTGCTGTCGGGATGCAATCTCGCGCCGGTCTATGTCCGGCCGGCGCCGCCGGTCGCGCCGAGCTTTCCGACCGGGCCTGCCTATGGGCCCGCGGCATCGGGCACGCAGACGCCGCTGGCGTGGCGCGATGTCTTCACCGATCCGAGCCTGCGGACGATCATCGACCGTGCGCTCACCAACAATCGCGATCTGCGCGCCGCGGTCGCCAATATCGCCTCGGCGCGCGCGCAATATCGCGTGCAGCGTGCGTCGCAGCTGCCGACGATCTCGGCGAGCGGTGGCCCGTCGCTGTCACGCGGCGGCAATACGACCGGGGGGATCGACAGCTATTCGGCCGATGTCGGGGTGAGCGGGTTCGAGATCGATCTGTTCGGTCGGCTGAAGAATCTCAGCAAGGCGGCGTTCGAGACGTATCTCGGCACCGAGGCGGGCGCGCGTAACACGCGGCTCGCGCTGATCGCCGAGACCGCCACGGCCTATGCGACGCTCGCCGCCGATCAGGATCTGCTCGCGGTCGCGCAGGACACCGTCGCCAGCACCGCGCGCTCGCTCCGGCTGACGCGCTCGCTCAACGATGCCGGGTTGACCGGCAAGGTCGATGTCCGCTCGATCGAGACGACCAACGCGCAATCGCGCTCCGACGTCGAGAATGCCACGACGCAGGTCGCGCAGGACCGCAACACGCTCGAACTGCTGGTCGGTGCGCCAGTCGAGGCGGCGCTGCTGCCGGGCAAGCTCGACACGCTGGAGGCTGGGATCGCCAAGGTGCCGGTCGGCGTGTCGTCGGAGGTGCTGCTGCGGCGCCCCGACGTGATCGAGGCCGAGCATCAGCTGATCGGCGCCAACGCCAATATCGGCGCGGCGCGTGCGGCGTTCTTCCCGACGATCACGCTTACCTCGGCGGTCGGGTTTGCCAGCACTGCGCTGTCATCGCTGTTCACCGGCGGCGCGTTTTCGTGGTCGGGGAGCTCGTCGGCGAGCGTGCCGATCTTCGGCGGCACCAATCGCGGCAATCTTGCCTACAGCGTGGCGCAGCGCGACCTGTACCTCGCGCAATATGAGAAAGCGGTGCAGAGCGCATTCCGCGAAGTCGCCGATGCGCTCGCGCGCGCCGGCACGATCGAGCGGCAGCAGGCGGCGCAAGCCGATCTGCTCCGCGCGTCGAGCCAGGCGAACGTGCTCGCCGAGGCGCGCTATCGCGAGGGGATCGATACGTATCTCTCGGCGCTGGTGACACAGCGGACCTATTACACCGCGCGCCAGACCAAGATCGCGACCGATCTTTCCGCGCTCAGCAACCGCGTCACGCTCTATCAGGTGCTCGGCGGCGACAGTGCGGGCGAGGGCGCGGGCGAGAGCGCGGGTTCGAGCCTCTATCCCGCCAATTTGGACCGCAGCGCGGCGCGTTCCGACGATCCCACGCCCAAGCCTTCGAGATAGGCGTCGGTCGATCCGCTGCGCCGGTTGATCCCGTCGAACGCCGCGGTGAGGTGGTGGCTGGACACCCCCAGAAACGCGGTGATCGCGAAATCGGGCGGGGTCTCCCCCAGCACGCGGCACAGATGCGTCCGCGCGCGGACAAGCGCGTCAGGGTTGGCGAACGCGGTGTTGCTCGCGGCATATTCGGTGAGGATAGGCTCGCGCGGCACTCCCAGCGCGGTCTGGAGGAGCGCGATGGCGAGTCCGGTGCGATCCTTGCCCGCGGCGCAATGCACCAGCATCGCGCCATCGCTTTCGAGCAGGCGCGAAAACATCGCGCCGAACAAGGCGAGGTGCCGCGGCAGGAAGGCGGCGTTGCTGTAATAGTCGAGCAGATAGGCATCGAGGCCGGCGGGGGTGACGTCGCCTTCGCGTAAGAAGGTGACGAGCATCGGTTCGGGCTCGTCGCCCAGATCGGAGGTGAGGATCGTCACTTCCGGGCCAAGCGCCGGGGTCGGCGAGGCCGCGCGCTCGCGCGGACGGCGCAGGTCGAGGATGGTTGTGATGCCGTGCGCCGCGAGCTCGGCGAGATCCTCGGGCGTTGCGTCCGCCAGATGGCCCGAGCGGAAGATCCGCCCCGGCGCGATCCCGGCAAGCTCGCGCGCGCCGACGTCGCGCCAATTGACGATTCCCGTCGGCATCAGACGTCGCCCTTCGCGTGGACAAGATGTTCGCGGCCGTCGGTGCCGATCGCGGGATATCGATCGCCGAGGCGCGGCGCGGTGAGGCTGAGGCCGAAGACGCCGGCGTCGAGTTGGGCGGATCCGATGATCTTGTCCTCCGGCTGCGCGGGGGTGAGCAGCGGCGGCGGGGGTAGCACGGTGTCGGGCGCGATGCGATCGACATGCGTCCCGGCGCGCGCATTGACGGCGCTACCCTTCACGCCCGCGGGGGTGGTGCCCGGCAGCCGCCCGGCGCGCGTATCAGGCCGTCGCGGGCGGGCGGATATAGGCGAACATGTGCGCGGCGTAATCGGCTTTGCCGAGGTCGATGCCCTCGGCGCGCAGGATCGCATAGGCCATCACGACATGGAAATAGAATTGCGGCAGCGCCCAGTCGCGCGCATATTGCTCGGCCGTCAGGTCGAGCGTCATGCCGTTTGGCAGCGCGTGCGCGATCGGCGCCGAACCGTCGATGGTGATGCCGGTCGTCGCAGCAGCCTCGACTACCGCGAGCGTCTCCGCGATCCGGGCCTTTGCGTCGGCGAGGGTGCCGGGCTGCTCGCAGCCATTTCGGCCTTCGTCGAGCAGCGCTTGCAACGATGCGGGGAAATCCTGTTCCAGAAGACGGAACACCGCCTCTTGTGCCTGACGGCAGGCGAAACGGACCTGGGTCGCGAGCGGAAACATGTCGGGCGAAAGCCGCGCGGCCAACAGCGCCTCCGCGGCGCCGTCCAGCCGCTGCGTCTCGGCCTTGGTGAGCCAATTCGACACCGCCCCGAGCATCTGCACGTAAGTGGGCACGAGGAGATCTGACAGCGTCATGAGCGTTTGCTTCCGTAGCGGTGCGGAGGTGCGACCCAAGCCGGTGCAGGCTTGGCCGTCAAGCGAACTGTGCGGGGAGCGTGCTTGCCGTGTCGCGGCCTACACGGCGGGCTGGACTTACGCGAGCTGGCGCCGCGGGGATCCGCGCAGCGCGCCGACCAGCGCCACGGCGGCAGCAATCAGGCAGAGGATGCCGAGGATCTGAAGCGTCGCGGGCAGATTGCCGTCGTTCTGCCCGCGCAGGAAGGCGACCGCCTGGCTGCCGAGCGGCTGGCCGAGCCACCATCCGCTCATGAACAGCCCGGTCCCGCGGCCGCGCACCTCGAACGGCAGGCGGCCCATCGCCCAGACGACGAGCGCGGGCAACAACATGCCCGAGCCGACCTGATTGACGATCAGCGTCCCCGTGAAGATCTGCGCGGTCGGCGCATGGTTCATCGCGACATAGGAAATACCGAGCAGCGCGAAGGCGATCAGCAGCTGCACCGGGATCATCAAGCGCGCGGTGACCTGCCGGTAGAGCAAGGTGCCGCCCGCGACCGAGAGCCCGGCCAGGCCGCTGTACAGCCCGATCGCGCCGGGCGAGCGGATGTCGTAATAGCCGCTCAGCATGCTGCTCACCTGGATCTGCATGGTGAAGAACATCGCCCCACCGAAGATCGCGAGCAGCGAGATCGGCGCGATCGTGGCCCACGGGAAGCGCGCGCCCAGGACGGGGGCTTCGTCGAGCGGTTCGTCGCTCTTGCGCGGCTCCCAGGTCCACAGCATCAGCGCGACCGCGAACAGGATGCTGACGCCATACGCCGCGAACGCCGCGCGCCAGCCGAAGCTGCCGAGCGCACCGCCGAGCAAGGCTAGGACGATCGACGCGAGCGAGGCGACCGCGGTCTGGTTGGCGAGCCATTTCTCGCGCTCGCGGCCGTGGAAATAATCGGCGATCAGCGTCGTGCTCGAAATGACGATCAGCGCTTCCATCGCGCCGAGCACGACGCGGCTGATGATGATCTCGATCAGGCTCTGCAGGAAGATCGGCAGGATGCCGACCCCGGCATAGATCACCAGCGCACCGATGCAGGTCTTCCGCCGCCCGAAGAAATCGACGACCACGCCCGCGACCGGCGACAGCAAGGCGACGCACAAGGCGGGCAGCGTCAGCATCAGCGGGATCAGATAGTCGACGCCGGGGACGTCGCGGAAATGCGCCATCATGCCGGGGAGCACGGGCACGAGGATGATCAGCCCCATCACCGCCATCGTGATCGGCAAGAGCAGCAATACCCCCTGCAACGTGCCGGCTTGGCGTTCCGCGACGGTCATCGATAGCCTTTCCTTCTGCGACGCCGCCGGATGGAGCCGGCGCCGGCCCGAAGCTATTGCGCGTCGGAAACGCGAGTTAGGTGTAAAGATTCACCGCGGCCGGCTCAGTCTGCGGTCCAGCCGCCATCGACCACCACGCTCGTTCCGGTCATCAGCGCCGACGCATCCGAGGCGAGGAACACCACCGCGCCCATCAGATCGGTGACCTGACCGATGCGGCCGAGCTTGATCTTGTCGAGCACGCTCGCCTTGAACGCGGCATCTTCGAAATAGGGTTTGGTGAGCGGCGTCTCGATGAAGGTCGGCGCGATCGTGTTCGAGCGGATCCGGTGGCGGCCGAGATCGAGCGCGAACGCCTTGCTCATCCCCTCGAGCGCCCATTTCGAGGCGCAATAGAGCGATCGGTTGATGCCGCCGACATGGCCCATCTGCGACCCCATATGGATCAGCGACCCAGCGATCCCCTCGTCGATCATGCGCCGCGCCGCCGCCTGAGCGACAAAGAAGCTGCTCTTTACGTTGAGATCGAGCACGGCGTCGAAATCGGCCTCGGCGACGTCGGTCATCGGCATCGGGCGGTTGGTGCCGGCGTTGTTGACCAGCACGTCGAAGGCGGGACGTTCGTCGAAGAACCGCCGGACTGCGGCGAGGTCGGCGACGTCGAGCGTCACAGCCCGCGCCGCACCACCGGCGGCGATGATCTGCACCGCCGCCGCCGCGATTTCCACGCCGCTGCGCGCGACGAGCACGACCTCGGCGCCCGCCTCGGCCAGCGCCGCCGCGCACGCCAGCCCGATCCCGCGGCCGGCGCCCGTCACCAGCGCGCGGCGGCCGTCGAGCCGGAAGCTGGGCGTGATCGGAAGCGTCATGCGAGCTCGCGCGGCTCGGCTTGCCCGGCATAAGGGATGTTGCGATGGCCATAGCGCCGGACGCGGATATTGGCCTGCTCGCCATGCCCGGCGAACCCCTCGAGCGCGCACAGCCGGCTGCAATATTCGCCGATCATCGCCGAGGCTTCGTCGGTCAGCACGCGCTGATAGGTGCAGGTCTTGAGGAACTTGCCGACCCACAGCCCGCCGGTATAGCGCGCCGCCTTTTTGGTCGGCAGCGTGTGGTTGGTGCCGATCACCTTGTCGCCATAGGCGACGTTGGTGCGCGCACCGAGGAACAGCGCGCCGTAATTGGTCATGTGCTGCAGGAAATAATCGGGGTCGTGCGTCATCACCTGGACGTGTTCGGACGCGATTTCGTCGGCGATGCGGACCATCTCGGCATCGTCCTCGGCGACGATCACCTCGCCGAAGCTCTCCCACGCGCGCCGCGCGATGTCGGCGGTCGGGAGGATCTCGAGCAGTTTGTCGATCCACGCCATGGTGTCGTGCGCGAGCTTCTCGGAGGTGGTGAGCAGGACCGCAGGACTGTCGGGGCCATGCTCGGCCTGGCCGAGCAGGTCGGTCGCGGCGAGCTCGCCGTCGCAGCCGATCTCGTCGGCGATGATGAGCGTCTCGGTCGGCCCGGCGAACAGGTCGATGCCGACGCGGCCGAACAGCTGGCGCTTCGCCTCGGCGACGAAGGCATTGCCGGGGCCGACGAGGATATCGACCGGGGCGATCGACGGGGTGCCGAGCCCCATCGCCGCGACGGCCTGTATCCCGCCGAGGCAATAGATCTCGTCGGCACCGGCCATTGCCTGTGCAGCGACGATCGCCGGGGCGGGCTTGCCGTTGAACGGAGGCGCGCAGGTCACGACGCGCTTCACGCCGGCCACCTTGGCGGTGATCACCGACATGTGGGCGGAGGCGAGCAGCGGATATTTGCCGCCGGGAACGTAGCAGCCCGCCGAATTGAGCGGCAGATTCTTGTGGCCGAGCACCACGCCGGGGAGCGTCTCGACCTCGACATCGAGCATGCTGTCGCGCTGGATTTGCGCGAAGTTGCGGACCTGCGTCTGGGCGAATTCGATGTCCTTTACCGCCTGTGGCGAGAGTTCATCGATACACGCCTGGATCTCGGCCGGGGACAGGCGATAGCTTTCGCGATCCCAGCCATCGAAGCGGATCGAAAGGTCGCGCACCGCCGCGTCGCCGCGCGTCTCGATGTCGGCGAGGATGGTCTCCACGGTGTCGCGGATCTGGCGATTGGCGGTCGCTTTGGCTTCGGCGGTGGCACCGCGCTTCAGATATCGTGCGATCGCAACGTCTCCTGTCGGAATAGAGTGGGGTAGGGGGTGAGGGTCACTGCGGCGCTGGGGAGGCCTGGACGTACCTCTGGTCGATCGCGCCGAAGATCGACGCGCCATTGGCGTCGAGCATCTCGATCCGCACGCGATCGCCGAATTTCAGATAGGGGGTGCGCGGCTGGCCTTCGTCGGTGAGCTCGATCGCGCGGCGCTCGGCGATGCACGCCGAGCCGACCTCGCGGAAGGTGTCGTTCGAGATCGTGCCGGTGCCGATGATCGTCCCGGCGCACAGGTTGCGCGTCCGCGCCGCATGCGCGACCAGTTCGCCGAACGAAAAGCCCATCGCGCCGCAGTGCGGATGGCCGAATTCTTTGCCATTCCAATGGATGTGCATCGGCAGGTCGACCCGCCCGTCGCGCCACGCCGCGCCGAGTTCGTCGGGCGTCACCGCGACCGGGCCGAAGGTCGTCGCGCCCTTCGACTGGAGGAAGCCGAAGCCGGTCTTCAGATCCTTGGCGGCGAGCGCGCGCAGGCTGGTGTCGTTGACGAGCGTGAGCAGCCGGATGTGCCGCTCGCCCTGTGCCGCGGTCGTTCCCATCGGGACGCGGTCGAGGATCACCGCCAGCTCGGCCTCGAAATCCATTCCGTCGGCTTCGGACGGGAGCGGCACGTCGTCGGTCGCGCCGAGCAGCTCGTCGCCGGCGCCCTGATACATCAGCGGCACCGTCTTCTTCTCCGGTGGCGGCTCGAGCCCGAACACTTTTTCGAGCAGGTCGCCGTGCGAGTGGAAGGCCGACGCATCGAGCCACTGCCATGCGCGCGGCAGCGGCGCGGCGACATCCGTCATGACGAGGTCGGCCGCATCCGGTGCGGTCCCCGCGTTGAGACTGTCGTAGAGCCGTTCGAGCGCCGGCGCGACCTGGTCCCACTGCTCGATCGCCGCCTGCAGCGTCTCCGCGATGCCCGTCGCGGCGACCGAGCGGCTGAGGTCGCGCGAGACGACGTGCAGCACGCCGTCGGGTGTGCCAGTCTTGAGAGCCGCGAGTTTCATGCCGTGTCACCGTTCCGTGTCGAAGGCCTATCGCGTCGGTTTCTCGCGATTCCGTGCGTTTGTGACGCGTGGGAATTCCGACACATCAGCCGAGTTTCGACGCCTTTGGTGGCAATGCGGGGGACGAGTTAGGTGCAAAATTTCGGGTCGACGACGGCCGCGGAAATCGCCTCCACGGCGCGATCCTATTGTTGACTGCATCGACTAGATATGACTATCTCGTTCAATAAACACATCCGGGACGATGTATCCGGGGCGAGAGGAGTTGCGCGTTGGCATTGCAGGAAAACCCTGGTCGCCACGCCGCCCGCTGCGCCCCGACCGTGTCGCGGACGCTATGGAAGGACCATCGGTGACGAGTATTGCAAAGGCGTATGACGTCGCGTTCGTCCGCTTTCGGGTGCCGGACCTCGACACGATGCGGCGCTTCCTCACCGATTTCGGGATGGTCGATGCCACGCCGGACGGTGAGACCGAGCGGTTGTTCATGCGCGGGACGGGGCGCGGGCCGTTCGTCCACGCGACCGAGCGCGGCGAGCCTGCCTTCGTCGCATTGGGCATCTGGGTGCGCGATCGCGCCGATCTCGAGCGGCTCGCGGCGCATGACGGCGTTCCGGTCGAGACACTGGACGCGCCCGGCGGCGGTCTGGTCGTGCGCCTGACCGATCCCGATGGCTTCCTGATCGAGGCGGTCGCCGAACAGGCCAAGCAGCCGCCGGTCGACCGCGCGGTGCCTTTTCCCGAGCCGTGGAACCATGGCGGCGAGCACCCGCGCGTCGCCCGCTTCCGGCGGGTCAAGCAGGGCGCGTCGCACGTGCTGCGGCTGGGGCATTGCGTGCTCGGCGTCTCGAATTTCCGTCGGTCAGAGCAATGGTACAAGGAACGCTTCGGCTTCGTCACGTCCGACGAGGTCCAGCCGGAGCCCGGAGTCGCGATCGGGGCGTTCATGCGCGCCGATCGCGGCGACGAGCCGTGCGACCATCACACCGTCTTCCTGTTCGAGCGCCCCGGTGCACCCGCGCAGTTCATGCACTCGGCGTTCGAAGTCGCCGATGTCGACGATCTGATGGCGGGCCATGCGCATCTGATGGCCGCGGGCTGGCATGCGCATTGGGGCGTCGGGCGGCATATCTTGGGCAGCCAGGTGTTCGATTATTGGAACGACCCCTGGGGCCATGAGATCGAGCATTGGACCGACGGCGACCAGCTGCGCACCGCCGATGGCGGCGGGATCGTCGGGCTCGACGAGTTGCTCGGCGGGCAGTGGGGGCCGCCCAATCCGGTGCTCGAGGAAATGAAGAACGCGAAGATCGCCGAGCTCGCCGCTGCATCGGAAGAGGCGCGTGTCGCGGCGGCGGATCAACCCGCCGATCGATGAGCGTGGCGTAAGGGCCGCCCGCGTCACGACGCGATCGACGGCGGCCGAGGCCCGCGAGTACCCAGTTTCACGGAGCGACCTGTAATGTCCTTTCTGCGCCTTGCCGCGTCGGCGCTGCCGTCCGCGGCGGCTTTCGTCACCGTCGCCATGCTCGGGTCCACGCCTGCGATCGCGCAGGCCGCACCTGCTGGGGCGACGGTGTACCAGCAACGCTGCAGCCTGTGCCACAGCGTCGTTCCCGACAAGAATGGGGTCGCGCCGAGCCTGGCGGGCGTCGTCGGGCGCAAGGCCGGGTCGCTGGCGAAGTTCTCCTATTCACCGGCGCTCAAGGCTTCGGGGATCGTGTGGACGCCAGCGCAGCTCGACACCTATCTCGCCAATCCGCAAAAAGCCGTTCCCGGATCGCGCATGCCGCTCGCACTCGGCGACCCGGCGCTGCGCAAGGCGGTCATCGCCTATCTCGCAACATTGAAATGACGAGGGCCCAAGCCATGTCGGACGCCGCCACCTTTACCCGCCTGAACCCGCTCACCGGGGAGGTCGCTTCGACCTCGCCCGCCGCGACAGTGGCCGACGCCAATGCCGCTTGCGACGCGGCGGCAGCGGCCTTCCCGGCGTGGAGCGCGGTCGGACCGAACGCCCGGCGTGCGCTGCTCAACAAGGCGGCGGATGCGCTCGAGGCGCGTGCGCCGCAGTTCATCGAGGCGATGATGGCCGAGATCGGCGCGACGCAGGGCTGGGCGGGGTTCAACCTGATGCTCGCGGCCGGGATCGTTCGCGAAGCCGCGGCGATGACCACGCAGATCCAGGGCGAGGTGATCCCGTCCGATAAGCCGGGTTGCATCGCGATGGCGCTGCGCGAGCCGGTCGGCGTGATGCTCGGTATCGCGCCGTGGAACGCGCCGATCATCCTCGGGGTACGCGCGGTGGCGATGCCGCTCGCGTGCGGCAACACCGTGGTGCTCAAGGCGAGCGAGCAATGCCCGCGCACGCATGCGCTGATCGTCGAGGCGTTCCAGGCGGCGGGACTGCCCGAGGGCGCGATCATGCTCGTCAGCAACGCGCCCGAGGATGCCGCCGCGATCGTCGGCGCGCTGATCGACCATCCTGCGGTCAAGCGGATCAATTTCACCGGCTCGACGCATGTCGGGAAGATCATCGCACAGCGTGCCGCGGGGCATCTCAAGCCGTGCCTGCTCGAACTCGGCGGCAAGGCACCGCTGATCGTGCTCGAGGATGCCGATCTCGACGAAGCCGTGAAGGCGGCGGCATTCGGCGCGTTCATGAATTCGGGGCAGATCTGCATGTCGACCGAGCGAATCATCGTGGTCGATGCGGTTGCCGACGATTTCGTCGCGCGCTTCAAGGCCAAGGTGCTGACGATGCCCGTCGGCGATCCGCGCGAGGGCAAGACGCCGCTCGGCGCGGTGGTCGATCGCAAGACGGTCGATGCCGTGCAGGCCTTGGTCGAGGACGCGCTGGCGCATGGCGCGACCAAGGTCGTCGGCGAGGCGAGCGACGGCGTGCTGATGGCGGCGCATGTGATCGACCATGTCACGCCCGCGATGCGGCTGTTCCGCGACGAGAGCTTCGGCCCGGTGGTCGGCATCACCCGGGCGCGCGACGAGGCCGCGGCGATCGCGCTCGCCAATGATACGCAATACGGCCTGTCGGCGGCGGTGTTCACGCGCGACACCGCGCGCGGGCTTCGCGTCGCGCGGCAGATCCAGTCGGGCATCTGCCACGTCAACGGCGCCACGGTGCATGACGAGGCGCAGATGCCGTTCGGCGGCACCAAGGCGTCGGGCTACGGCCGCTTCGGCGGCAAGGCGGGCATCGACAGCTTCACCGAGCTCCGCTGGATCACGATCGAGACGCAGCCGGGGCACTACCCGATCTGAGCCGGCTTCGGCGCACGCAGCGTCCGCTGGCTTACCACAATTTGACGAGGAGACAGCGAATGCCGGTGGCATTGATCACGGGGTGCAGTTCGGGGTTTGGCGAGGCGATGGCGCTGGCCTTTGCCGCGCGCGGCTATCAGGTCGTCGCGACGATGCGAAAGCCCGATGCCGCGCCGGCGGCGCTCAAGGCGCTGGCGGCGGAACGGCCGGCGGACGTTGCGCTGATGGCGCTCGACGTGACCGACGCCGCGATGCGGCAGGCGGTGATCGATTCGGTCATAACGCGCTTCGGCAGCCTGGATCTGCTGATCAACAACGCCGGCGTCGGCGCGCGGGGGACGTTCGAGGACACGCCCGAGGCGCAGTGGCGCACGATGTTCGAGACCAATCTGTTCGGTCCGCTTGACCTGATCCGGCTCGCGCTGCCGCTGATGCGCGTGCAGGGCGGGGGGCGGATCGTCAACGTCACCTCGGTCGCCGCGCTGCTCAAAACGCCGCTGATGAGCGCCTATTGCGCGAGCAAGCATGCGCTCGATGCCGCGACCGCTGCGCTCGATATCGAGACGCGCAGCTACGGCGTGCGCGTCGTCAGCGTGATGCCGGGGCCGTTCAAGACCGCGCTCCCGCAAAAGTCGCTCGATCGCGCGGCGAGCGCGCCGTACGCGGTGATCGCCGAGACGTTCAACCGCACGTTCGACGCGATGGAGGCCAAGGCGCCCGACGATGTCACGCCGGTGGTGACCGCGGCGATCGCCGCGGCGACCGATCCCGATCCCGTCCTGCGCTACACTGCAGGGATCGAGATGGTCCATATCCTGCCGCCGATCCTCCAGGCGATCGCCCCGTTGCAGGCGATAGGGCTGCATCTCACCGGACAGGATTGAGCGTGGCTTCGGCCGGGTCGGAGCGAGCACGCGGCAGCGCTGTTCCGACTGCGCCGGGCGATCACGACGCTGCGCCATCCGACGGATTTCGCGGGTTTCTTTTAACGACAAGCACCAGCGCGATCGGTCGGAATTGTAGCACCTAACTTTCGCTCTCGCATTGCGCGACGGAAGACTATGCAGAGCCTGTGCCACCTCGAACGGGGGGTGCTGCACAGAGGATGATGTTCGAAAGGCGAATGGCAATGAATGGGCATGGATCGACCCGTATTTCACGGGTTTTGGCGGCACTCCTGCTGGTCGGGGTCGCAATTCCCGCAACCGCGCACCACTCGGCGGCGCCGTTCGATATGGCGAAGAAGATCACCGTTAGCGGCACGGTCGAGAAGTGGGTTTGGTCGAACCCGCACTCGTGGCTCTACGTTCGCATCGTAAAGCCGGGCGGCGCGCAGGAAATCTGGGGCTTCGAGGCCGGAAGCGCGGGCATGCTGGCGCGCAGCGGCTGGAACTCGGGCGACATGAAGCCGGGCGACAAGGTCACGGTTACTGCCAGCCCGAGCCGCAACGGTCGGCCGGTCGGCCTGCTGAGCGAAATCAAATTGCCCAACGGCAAGACCCTGAGCGCGGGGGCCGGCGCGCCGCCTCCCGGTTTCGGTCTTCCGCCGGCACCCGGCAAGTGAAGGGGCTGAGCACGATGACCAAGCCGAAAACCCTGCTCGCGGCCTTGCTGTGTTCAGCCATGCTGGCCTTGCCATCGGTCGCCACCGCCGAGCCGATCGGCTCGAGCTGGGCCGACGTCACCAAATTGCCCGATTTCTTCACGGGCAATTGGCAGAGCGTGACGTCGTTCCTCGACCGCGAGCCCAAGACGCCGCTGACGCCCAAGGCGAAGGCCTATGCCGACGCGTTCAAGCCGATCGAGGACATCCCCTTCGCCGGGCCGAACTGCAAGACGCCGGGCATGCCGACGATCCAGCGCCTCGGGTCGCCGCTGAAGTTCTTCTACGAACCCGGCATGATCGCCGTGTACATCGAGAACAGCAGCATGACGCGCTTCCTCAAGCTCAACGGGAAGCATGCCGAGCGGCCGAACCCGAGCTATCTCGGGGATTCGATCGCGCATTACGAAGGCGATACGCTGGTCGTCGAGAGCATCAGCTTCGCCGACGACATCCTGTTCCAATACGCCAACTTCCCCGGCAAGGGCACGCAGCGCTTCGTCCTGCCGCCGGAGTCGATCTTCGGCCCGCACGGTCCGAATTTGCGGATGGTCGAGCGGATGCATCTGCTCGATCCCGACACGCTCGAGATCAAGCTGACGATCTATGACGATACCGTCTGGACCGAGCCGTACATCGCCAACACGCAGATCTTCAAGCGCAACCGCGGCGATGCCGGTCTGCCCGCCGAATGGGTGTGCGGCTCGTCCGCCGATCCGCTCGAGTTCGACCCCAAGTCCAACCAGTCGGTGATGCGCGACCCGGCCGAGGTGCTCAAGGGCCTCAAGCAGAACGAGCAGAAATAATCCGCGCAGGCGGTTGGGGAGGCGTGAGAATGAGCAAGAGCAATATATATCTGGCGGTGATCGCCGGGGCGTTCGCGGTGATGGCGGCGGGTGGCGCGCAGGCGCAGGCAGCGCCGGCGAGCGCGGCGGGATCGACCTACAAGCCGACACTCGAGGACTGGGTGTCGGTCAACGACGCGGTCGACAATTATACGCTGGGGCTCGAGCTCCACGACATGGCGCGGTTCGACCGGGCGTTCTGGCCCAAGGGGACGATCGTCGCGCAGCCCGAGCCGGGCAAGAGCTTCACCATGCCGTACCGTGCCGCCGCGGCGGGCCCGCCGCCGCGTCCAGCCGGCGCACCGCCGATGACCAACGGCATCGGCACCGGGGCCGAGCCGTGGCATCTGTCGCTGAGCCATCATTTCGAGTTCCAGTCGCCGACCAAGGCGACGCATTATGGCTATTTCGTCAGCGTCTATCCCGATTTGAAGACCAAGATCACCACGGTCGGCCTGCCGGGCCATTATGCCGATACGCTCGAAAAGCGGAACGGCGAGTGGCGGATCCTGCAGCGTGTGACGGTGATCGGCGGCAAGTAATGGCGGTGCTGCTACCCTCCAGCGCCTGGGCGTAGCCGCGGCCGGTGGCGTGCTGGTCCTGGCGCTTGGGGCGGCGGTGATCGCACCGGCGCCCGCAGCGCGGCCGGTCGCCGTGCAGCGGTCGGAAGCGCAGCGGATCTACGCCAAATGGTGCAGCGATTGCCACAGCGTTCCCGGTCGGCCGGGGAGCATGGCGCTCGAGCGGAAGTATCACGGCAACCCGTCCGCCATCCTCGAGCAGCGCACCGATCTCAACCCCGACTATGTGAAGCTCGTCGTGCGGCACGGCATTTCGTTCATGCCGTCGTTCCGCAAGACCGAGATCAGCGATGCCGAACTGGCGCTGGTCGCGGATTATCTCGCGCATCCGGCAGCGGGTGATGCAAAACCCGGCAAAGCCAAGGCTGGCGGGAAGTAAGCGGTGATGATCGACCGACGCACCGTCCTCGCCACTGGCCTCGCCGCCAGCTCGGTTGCCGCGACAGGGCTTGTTGGGTTTAGCCAGGCCGCGGCGGCGCGGGGCAGGGGTGGGGCGTTCGACGCCCTGCTGGTTGACCGCAACATCGCGCTGCCGCGCCAGATCGCGGAGTTCGTGAGCGCAAACAGCGCGACCGTGCCCGTCGTCGCCATTCACCTCGATGCGGCATCGCATGCCGGCCTCAATCGTGTCTTCGCCGACAGCCGTGTCGTGCTCGGGCTGAGCAGCGGGGCGACGCTCTTCTGTCTCGAGCGGATCGCGTGGGATCACGGCTACCGGCTCGTCGGGCGCAGCGAGGCGAGTGACCGCATCCTCGACGGCAGCGCGCCGCGCGAGGACATCGCGGCCTTTCTCGCCGGCGCGCACCGTCCGACGGCGCCGCAAGCCGTCGCCTATCGGCCGTCTCACAGCGACGGAGCGCTGCACCTGTGGGTGCTCCAGAAATCGGCGCGTACGCGGTTCTCCGCGGCCGGGAAGGCTTGAATCGTGAAACTCCCCCCGAATGTCAGCCAGGCCGATTTTACGGCAGCGCTCAAAGCCTTTGCCGCGATCGTCGGCGCGCAATGGGTCTTCACCAGCGACGACGATCTCGAACTGTATCGCGATTCCTACTCGATCCTGTGGGACGAGGCCGAGGAGCGCGTCGCGTCGGCCGCGGTCGCGCCTGATACCGCCGAACAGGTCGTCGAGCTGGTCAAGATCGCCAACCGTTATCGCATCCCGATCTATCCGATTTCGACCGGCAAGAACCTCGGCTATGGCGGCGCTGCGCCGGCGACCGCGGGTAGTGTGGTGTTCGACCTCAAGCGGATGAACCGGATCGTCGAGATCGACGAACGCAACGGCTATGTCGTCGTCGAGCCCGGCGTCAGCTATTTCGACCTGTACGCGCATATCCAGGAAAAGGGCCTCAAGCTCTGGATCGATTGTCCGAGCCCGGGCTGGGGCAGCGTGATCGGCAATGCGCTCGACGGCGGTGTGGGCGTGACGCTCGCGTCGTATCGCAACCATTTCGACGCGCATTGCGGCCTCGAGGCGGTGCTGCCCGATGGGCGGATGCTGCGCACCGGCATGGGCGCGATGCCCGGCGCCAAGACGTGGCAGCAGTTCAAGCCCGGCTTCGGTCCGCAGATCGACGGGCTGTTCAAACAGTCGAACTACGGCGTCGTCACCAAGATGGGCTTCTGGCTGCTGCCCGCGCCCGAGGCGTTCTCGACCGGCGTCGTCACCGTGCCGAAGCATCGCGACATCGTCCCGCTGGTCGATATCGTCAACCGGCTCGAGCAGAGCAAGATCGTCCAGGGGCTGTGGACGCTGTCGAGCCCGACCACCGGCACGCGCGGCGATGCCGCACACATCGCCGCGGGGCCGCCGCCGATCGATCCGGCGGTCGCGGTGATCCTCAACGATCCCCACGGCACCGACATGACCAAGCTCGAAGCCGCGGCGCATACCGCCGGGCTGCCGTTCTGGGCGTGCGAGTTCAATCTCTACGGCCCGAAGAAATATATCGAGGCGCAATGGGAGTGCATCCGCGATGCGCTCGGCGTGATTCCGGGCGCGAGCTTCGCGCTCAACCCGCCGCGAAGCCTGCCGCTGCCGGCCGAAGACCTCGCGAAGATGTTCGACACCGGGCCGTTCGGCATCCCGTCGCTGCGCACCTTCAGCCTCGGGCCGATGGTGTCCTACGACGATGAGGACGTCGTCGGCCACGTCTTCTTCTCGCCCGTCATCCCGCGGACGGGCGAGGCGGCGATCGAGGCTATGCAGGTCTTCTCCGACATCGCGCGCAAGTATAAATTGCCGGGGCCGCCGCTGCAGGTCCCCTCGTCGATCTTCGAGCGCGCCTTCCTGTTCGCGATCGGGCTGCCGGTCACGCGCTCGGCGAAGGTCAATGCAAAGCTGCGCGACATCGTGCGCGAGCTCGTCGCGGCGTCGGCCGAGCGCGGCTGGGGCGAGTATCGCACCGCGCCCGCGTTCTACGACCTGATCCTCGATACCTATTCGTACAACGATCACGCGCTGCGCGACTTCCTCGGCACGCTGAAGAGCGCGATCGATCCGAACGGGATCATGTCGCCCGGCCGCTACGCGATCCGGTCGCGGCCAGCGGGAGACGTCAAGCGATGACGTCCGTGATCCGCCCGAAACCCAACATGTTTTTGACAGCGAGTTCCTCATGAATCAGCAGCGCAGACCAAAGCTATCCGCCCTCAAGCTCGCCCTCGTCGCGCTCGCGACGCTGTCTGGCCCCGTTGCCGACGCACACCATTCGTTCGCGAAATTCGACATGGCGAAGCTGACCGCGGTGAGCGGGACCGTGCGCGAATTCACCTGGGCCAATCCGCACACCTGGCTGATCATCATGGTCAAGAAGCCCAACGGCACGACCGAGCAATGGTCGCTGGTCGCCTCGAGCCCCAACATGCTCAGCCGCTGGGGCTGGAACGCCGCCGACATCAAGCCCGGCGACAAGGTCACGGTCGATGTCCATCCGGGGCGTGACGGAACCGCGATCGGCTCGATGCAGACGGTCTTCCTCGCCAACGGTAAGGTGCTGGCCGATCCCGCCGGCTCGACCGGACAGGCGCTCGCCAGCGGACCGGGCAAGCTTCCGGCCAAACCGCAAGGACAACCCTACAAATGAGCAAGACACCCGCCTCGCGGCTTAAGAAGTTCGTCTCCGGCGCGCTGCTGGTCAGCGTCGGCGCGATCGCCCAGGTCGGTCGGGCCCAGGAAACGGCGGTGCCACGCACCGCCGCGCAGCAGGCGCGCGCCTGGCAGGAAATCGCGCAGGAACCCGATCTCTGGCAGGGCACCTGGCAGTCGATCAGCCCGATCGCCGATGATTTCTCCAAGTCGCCCGACTACACGCCTTCGGCGCTCGCCTATATCAAGGCCTACAAGCCGGCCGAGGACAGCCCGTTCACCAACTGCAAGCCGCTCGGCCTGCCGTTCGTCCAGAACATCGGCGGGATGCCGATGAAGTTCTTCCAATCGCCCGGCATGATCGCGATCTACGTCGAATCGTCGGGGGTGACGCGCTTCATCCACACCGACGGGCGGCAGCACAGCGCGCAGCCCAACCCGTCCTACCTCGGCGAGTCGATCGGTCACTGGGAAGGCGACACGCTGGTCGTCGACACGACCGGGCTGGCCCCGGACACCGTCTTTCAGCTCGGCACGCTCAGCAAGGGAGCGCTCAAGGAGGGCGACCATTCGCCGATCGCCAGCGTGATCTTCGGCCCGCACGGACCCAATCTGCGCCTCGTCGAGCGGATGCGGCTGGTCGATTTCAACACGCTCGAGATCCAGACGACGCTGCACGACGACACGCTGTTCAAGACGCCGTACGCTCTGGCGCCGCGTCGCTTCCTCCGCGGGATCGAACGCCGCAACGAGCCGCAGGAATGGGCCTGCACCGATAACCGCGACTATCTCGACCCGACCACGGGCAAGCTCGAGGTCAACGTCAAGGACAAGGCGCAGAACCGCTAGGCTCCGCCAGCACGATCCGGCGGCCGCGCATGCGGTCGCCGGCAGGCAACACGGCCCGCGCCGATGGTTTAACCCATCGGCGCGGGCATTTTCGTGGGCGGGCGCGAGCACCTCGCCACGCAAGCTCTGATTTTCCGGGGAAGCCGACCGCACCGGGGCAGGCGCTATTCTACGGTCGGAATCAAAAAGGCGGCGTGGCCGGGAATTCCCGGCCACGCCGCCATCGCAAACGTATCAGAACTTGACGTTGACGATCGCGCCGAAGGTGCGGGGATCGCTCAGCGTGTTGCTCGACACGACCACGCTCGGCGTGGTGCCGGCGCGCGGGGTCACGCTCGCGACGTTCCAATTGTCGGGCAGGTAGCGCTTGTCGGTGAGGTTGCGCACATAGCCGGTGATCGACAGGTTGGGCGCGACCTGCCAGGTCGCGTTGAGATCGACGAGCGCGACCGACGGCACGCGGATATAGGGGGTGGCCCCATCCGCGGCCTGCTGCACGGTGATGCGCGAGCTGTCATGCGCCGAGATGTACCGCACGACCCCGCGGAGCGACAGCGTCGTGCTGCCGATCTCGAGCCGGTGGTCATACGATCCGGTCAGCTGAACCGGCGGGGCAGGGGACACCTCGTGCGTCGAGAAGAACGCGGCATAGGCCCCGAAATCGCCATAGCGGGCGTGCGTGTACGATCCGTTCAGCCCGAACGTGCCGTTGGCCCAGGGCCGCGCCTGCAATTCGAACTCGACGCCATAGGTCTTCACGGGGATCGTGATCGTCTGGAAGATGCGCAGCGGCCCCGGCGGTGCGACGTTGATGCCGGCCGTCTGGAACCCGCCATAATTGTTGTAGAAGGCGGCGAGGTTGATCTGCAAATGGTTGTCGAGGAAGCGGTTCTTGGCGCCGATCTCGTACGACGTCAGCGTCTCGGCCTGCAGAATCTGCGCCTGCGGCACACCCGCCGCGTTCTGCGTCAGGGATTTGTCGCCCGGCGAGAAGCCGGTCGCGATCAGCGCGTAGAGCAGGTTGCGCGGCGTGAGGTCGTGTTCCAGGCGGACCTTGTACGTGAAGTTATTGAACGTCGCCAAACGGTCTGCACCGGTCAGCGGCGCGGTAATGCCGGTGAAGCCGGTATAATTCTGGTCGACCACGATCTCGGTATGATCGTAGCGCACGCCGCCGGTGAGACGGGTCGCGGGCGAGAAGGCGTAGGTGCCCTCCGCAAAGCCGCCTTCTGCGGTCGTGGTCTTTTGGGTCGACGATTTGAACAGGTATCCGCCGGCCGGGGGCAGATCGAAATTGTACAGCGTGTTCACTTCACTGAGCGCGTTCCGGTAATACAGGAACCCAGCCTGCCACTTGAACTTAGCGTCGGTGTCGGTGCTGTGGATGCGCAACTCGTGCGTCATGAAATTGTCTTTGGGCGTCGAGACGAAATTGTCGATGTTGACGGCACCGCGGGCGACGGTCGTCACGTTCTGGAACCAGGTGCGGTACGCGGGAATGTAGGTGATCGCGACGGGGCCGAGATCGAGATTGAAATTGGCCCAATATTGCCGGAAATGGTTCCGGCCGGTGCCCACCGCCTGTGGCGTGTAGACGAAGTCGGTCGGCGAATTGCCCTGCGTGATCGCCACGCCGCCCGAATGCGAGATGTTGAATTCCTGCGCATAGCCGAGCATCGCCGAAAACGTGTCGCTTGGCGTCCACAGCAGCTTCGCGCGGAACGATGTGCTCGAGCGCGCATCGCCGTCGGTGGCGTAATAGCCGTCGCGTTCGAAATAGTTGCCGGACACGCGCAGCGCCAGTTTGTCGGTAACGATCGGCAGGTTCACCTCGCCGACGAAGTGGCGCAGATTGTAGTTTCCGAGTTCGGCCGTCCCTTCGACGGCGATATCCTTGGAATCGGGATCCTTGGTGTGGATGGCGACGACGCCCGCGGTCGCGCTGCGACCGTACAGCGTACCCTGCGGACCGCGCAGCACCTCGACCCGGCCGATATCGTAGCCGCCGCCGACCCCGTTATAGACATCATCGACATAGATCGCCGCTGCCGCCGAGGTCGAGGTCGCGCTGCCGCCGACGCCCGAGTTCGACTGAATGCCGCGAATGACCAACCCGGCGGCGGGATTGTCGGTACCGCCGGCCTGCGAGGTGTTCACCGTGCCCGACGCGCCGCCCGAAATCCCGGGGACATCCTCGAGAATGTTCTTCAGTTCGTATTTGCCCCGCAACAGGAGATCGTCGCCGGACCGAACGCTGATCGACGCGGCGGTCTTTTGCGCGGTGTTGAAGCGACGCTCGGCGGTGACGATGATGTCTTCGAGCGCGCCTGTGTTGGTCAGGATCGGGCTCGACGTCGTCGGGGGTGCCGGCTCGGTCGTCTCGGGTGTCGTGGTCGTCTGCGCGAAGGCCGGCTGGGCGGCGATGATGCCCGCCAAGAGCGATGTCGACAGCAGAAGATGTTTCCGGAACATTATCTATCCTCCCCTACGTCGTCTTTCGTCAGACGAACTTATTGAGATATAAGAACCGTCGAAACGCCTATTTAGACGTATCGACCTGATGAGATCTTCGTTTTAGTAACTTTGTCTAAGTGTGACGTACGGATCGCCTTGATGGAAACGCAATACGACCCCGTTGCACATAGCGGTGGCTCAATGGAACCTGAATGTAGCATTCTCCAACCGGCAAGATAGGTGCATCAATTCTGCTGCGACGGGCGCTGGAATTGGCGTCAACTTCCGCCGGGAGCTGGTTCCAGCATCGTGACCGCGCGTGCTTCGTGATCGCCGGTGTCGACGACCAGGCGGGGCTTGTGGTGTGGTCCGGTCTCAAGCAGTGTCGGGCACGCCACCATCCTAGGTCGTGCGGGCGCTCCGACGTAGAGGTCGCCAGCCACCGTTGGGCCCGGCAGATCGAGGACATCGCAATGGCATTTTCCGGACCGTCAAAGCCCGCTCGTCGAACCCTCTTGGCAGGAGCGGCGCTGCTCGGCGCGACCGCGACGATCCCGTTCGGCGCACGTGCCGCCCGGCCGGGGACGCCGCTCGATCGCGCGGCGTATCAGCGCTATCTCGCCCTGATGAATGCCGCCGATCCGCGCTTCCTCGATTTCTATGCCGACGACGTCCGCTTCGTGATGAACATCCGCGGCAGGGACAATGTCGCGAAATTCTATGCCGCGCAGCGTCCCTACATCCAGGAGACGCTTGAGCTCCTCTTCTTCTGCTCCGACGCAAGCGGGGCCGCGGCGCAAGTCATCAGTGAAGTGCGCTGCATCGCGGATCACGACGATCGCGTGCTGTTCGGTCGGCCCTTGAAAAAGGGCGAGGTTCAGCGGATCCGGGGCTGCCTCCTCTACGTGCTGGACGATCACGGCCGCATCGCCGAGATCAGCGGACCGCCGCCCGAGGTGCTCGAGCCTTGGCATATGGCGACGTCGTGAAGCGCCGCCACGCGACTGCAGGCGAGATTCTAAACTAGACAGTCATCTTTGAACCAATTAGTCATATTGCTGCAGGCGCTACGACCGGGCGAGGATGACGACGTCACCGAACAGCGGCAACCGAAGATGCGTTGGCGAGCGCCGCGTGGATGACGTTTTGGAAGGACTGACAGATGAAATTAGCGCGATTCACCGTTGAAGGCCGCACGCGGCTCGGCAAGGTCGTCGGCGAGACGGTCGTCGATATCAGCGCGGCGGTCCCCGAAGCCGGGGGCTCGATGCGCGTATTGCTCAAGCATCTCGACTCGGCCCGCGCCGCGATCGAAGCGGTGGACGCGCCGTCGTTCGCGCTCTCCGACGTGGTGCTCGAGGCGCCGATCGCCGACCCGCTGAAATATCTCGCGATCGGCATGAACTATCAGTCGCACGTCGACGAGGCCGAGGCCGCCGGCAAGACCGCCCCCAAGACGCAGATCTGGTTCAACAAGCAGGTCAGCTGCATCAACGGACCGTTCGCCGACGTCGATGTTCCCAAGTCCGGCCCCGACATGGTCGATTACGAAGCCGAGATGGGCGTCGTCATCGGCAAGCGCTGCCGCCACGTCTCGCGCGAAGATGCGCGGTCGGTGATCGCCGGCTATCTCGTATGCAACGACGTCACGGCGCGCGACTGGCAGTTCCGCTCGCCGACCTTCACGCTCGGCAAATCGTTCGACACGCACGGCCCGATCGGCCCGTGGATCACCACCGATGACGAGATCGCCGATCCGCACGCGCTCACCATCACGCTCGAACTCAACGGCGAGGAGCGGCAGCGCGCATCGACGGGCGAAATGATCTATAACATCTACGACCAGATCGCGTATCTGTCGGAGGTGATGACGCTCGAACCGGGCGATCTGATCGCAACTGGGACACCGGCCGGTGTCGGTATCGCAGGGGATCGCTTCATGAAGGCGGGCGATGTGGTACGGGTATCGGTCGAAGGGTTGGGCGCGATCGAGAATCGGTTCGTCGACGAAGCCTGATCGGCCTGGATTTATCGCGCGTGTTCCGCAAAACGCGCGCGATAGTTCTTGACCAACTCGTCCAACTATGACTGAATGGTGCAGACAATAAGACGATAGAAAACGGCCGTTAGAGCCGGTGGGCGCTTCGCCCGAGTGAGCGGATCTGAGAGGATATCGAGCGGTGATAAAGGCAAAGCCTCGCCCAACGACAGGCACGGATGACGTGCAGCGCATCAGCGATTGTATGATCGGTGCGGTCGCGCCGGCCAGCCTGGCGCAAGGCGCCGTGTTCGGGATGGAGCTCGATCTGCTGCGGCAGGGCTGGCCGGTCGGACGCTCGCTCGGCGCCTTGCCGGCGGTCCAGAAGCGCCTTGGCCTGGGGCGGCCGGCGTCGCGCGAGGCGGTGACCATGCTGGAGGCGCGCGGGATGCTCGATGTGCGGCGCGGTCCGGGCGGCGGCCTGTTCGTCGCGGCGCCCGCGCTCGAGGATGTCGCGGGTGCGGTGCTGATGTATCTCGCGCTCGACGGGCAGACCCATAGTTGCGTCACCGAATTCCGGCTGCTGGTCTGGCGGATGATCGCCCATGCGGCGATCCAGCGGCGGGTGGTACCCTGCGGCGCAAACGCGACGGGCTGGGGCTTTGCGGTCGACCTGGCCGAGCAGACCGGCAACACGACGATGGGATTGTTGGCGCGGCTGGCCGAGATGCTGGTGCGCGTCCTTGGCGGACAGCCTGCGCCGGCCCACGATGCGGCGCTCGACGCGGCGGTGCGCGATGCCGATCCGGGGCGTGCCTTAGACAGGCTCGATGCATTGGCGGGGGTCGTCACGCAGGGCGCGCCGGCCATCGCGCTCGACGTCGCCGAACGCAGTTTCTCCTTGTCGGGACGCAAGTCGGCGATGGCGCTGGCGGCACGCATGGCGCACGAACTCAGCAGCCCCGGCGGCGCGCAGGAAGCCGAGTGGGAAACCGCCGAGCGGCTCGGCTATACCGATTCGGTCGTGCGGCAGGCGCGGCGGATCCTGCAGGATTTCGGCATCATCCGTTGCCGTCAGGGCCGCAAGGGCGCCGAACTCGCCCCCGCGACGACGCCGACCGGGGCGATCCGTTTGCTGGCGCCGTGTCTGGTGGCCAGCGCGACGGTTGCGGTCGACCTGCGCGAAGCGATCGCCAATCTGGTCAGTGCGGCGCCCGTCCTCGCGGCGCGGCGCGTCCGCGCCGGCGATCTTGGGTCGGTCACGCCGATCGCGCCGTCGTCGAACGTCGGCCCGATCGAGGTGCTGCTGGTTGAGAATTTGCTGCTCGACCTCAGCGGCAATCCGCTGCTCGCGATCGTCGTGCGCTCGCTCGGGATCGCCAATGTCTTCGTGGCCAAGGAACCGCTCGTGCCGCCGCATCTCGGCGAGACGATCGCGCTCAATCGCCGGATCCTCAAGGCGATCCAGGCGGGCGATGTCGCGGCTGCGGAAAGCCTGGCGCAGGCGAAGTTCGACGTGATGCAGCGGCCGATCGAGGGCTATTGCGCGGTCGCGTAATGCCGGGGTCGGCGGGGACGGCGATGAATTCATTCATCTAACTCGACGATCCCCGGACCAATAGCTTTCCCTTTGAAATGTGGCGTGCGCCCGAGGCTCGGGCGGTCCGGTCGATCCGCATCCGCGGGCGGCCGGGCGATCCCGACCGTTCGCCGTTCGTTTGGAGTGATGTGATGAAAGCGTGTACTTTTTCCAGGCTGGCGGCGATCGCGGCGGTCGCGGCGCTCTGCGGCGCGGTGGCGCCGGCGATCGCGCACCACTCGTTCGCGGCCTATGACATGAGCCGGACGCTGGCGACCGACGGGACGCTCAAGGAGTTCCGCTGGGGTGCACCGCACTCCTCGATGGTCCTGATCTATCTCGAAAAGGGCAAGGCGAAGGAGATGTCGATCATCAGCGGCAGCCCGCTGATGTTCGCCAAGCAGGGCCTCACCCCGCGCGACTTCAAGCGCGGCGAGAAGGTCAAGGTCACCTATCACCCCAATACCGGCGGCCAGCCGGGCGGCGCGATGGCAAGCGTGACGCTGGCGAGCGGCAAATCCTTCTCGGACACCGAGGCCGCCCGCGTCGGCGGCAATTGAAGGGCACGACATGGGCACCGAGCATAAGATAACCCGTCTCGCCATCGGGGCGATCGCGGCCGCGGTGGCGCTTGGCGGCAGCGGCACGGCTCTGGCGCAGACGGCGGCGCCCAATCTCGAAGGCGTATGGAAGATCGTCACGCCGAGCGCCACGCTGAAGCCGCTGTCCGGGCCGATCCCGTTTACGGCGGAGGGCCGCAAGGATTACGATGCAAACCGCAAGCTCAAGGCGGCAGGCACATACGACGCCTATGACATCACGCTGTCGCGCTGTTCGAGCCCGGGCGTACCGCGGTTGGCGTTGACGCCGATGCGCTTCAAGATCTGGTACCGCCAGGGCGTGGTGACCTTCGATTATGAATGGAACCGCGCGATCCGCCAGATCAATGTCGGCGTACCCCTGCAGCCCGACCTGATGGGGCAGGGGCTCGTCCCGACGATGACCGGCAAGTCGAAGGGGCATTGGGAGGGCGACACGCTCGTCTCGGTGATGGAGGGCGGGTCGGACCGCACGCTGATCGACGATCTCGTGCCGCATGGCTTCGACCTGAAGGTGACCGAGCGGTTCCGCCTGACCGATCCCGATACGCTCGAGGATCGCATCACGGTCGAGGATCCGGCGTACTTCAGCAAGCCGTGGGACTCGGTCGTCACCTACAAGCGCCAGCCCGACGCCATCTTCGCAGAAGATGTCTGCCTCGACCGGGTCGCCGCACACCAGCCCGCCTTTCCCAAATGAGCGGTTCCCCTCAGATTCGGAGCACGTCCCGAATGACACGCCGCATTCCGTTCTCGACCTGGCAGATGGCGCTTGCCGTGACGCTGACCGTCATGCCGACCCTCGCGTCGAGCCAGGCGGGGCCGCCCCCGGGCGCGCCGCAGGGGCCGCCACCGGGGCTCCAGCTTCCGCCCGGCGCGTCGGGCGGTCCGCCGCCCGGGGCGCCGCCGCCGGTCGAGCTGACGCCCGCGCAGAAGATCGTCGCGGCCTTGCCGCCGCCGGGCCCCGGCGGGCTCCCGCCGCGGCCACCGCTGCCCGCGGACGCGGTGATGCCATCGGCCGATCCGCGCGACCTGCAGGGGACCTGGGTGCATGACAAGGCGCTCGAGTTCCGCAACCAGAAGGACATGTACGGCGCGCTGCTGCCGTACACGATGGAGGGCGCGAAGGTCCTGTCGCGCCGCGTCAATTCGCTCAAGGTCGGCAAGCCCTTCATCAACGCCTCGGCGATCTGCCGGCCGCCGGGTGCGCCGTGGCAGCACGACCTGAACTTCCCGTTCCAGGTGATCCAGACGCGCGACTATGCCGAATTCATCTTCGAGGAATATCACGGCCGCTGGCACATCGCGCTGGACGGCACGCGCACGCCGCTGCCCGCAGGCGCCCCGTATATGGGCCGCTCGGTCGCGCATTGGGACGGCGGGACGCTCGTCGTCGAAACGAGCGACTTCAAGCAGGCGCTGTGGCTCGATGTCGATGGCACGCCGTTCTCGGCCAGCGGCAAGCTGGTCCAGCGGATCCGCAAGGTGAGCGATGGCGGCGCGGTGCCATATCTCGAGATCGTCACCACGGTGATCGATCCGACCTATTACACCGCACCCTGGTCGATGATCCGCTCGTTCGCCTGGGCGCCGCATCAGGCGGTCTTCGCCGAATATAATTGCGAGGAGCAGGTCGGCGACCCGAGCGTGCGCGGCGATGCCGGCCTCGTCCCCGAGCCGAAGGATTGATCGACATGCGGCAACTTCTCACATCCGCGCTGGCGATGATCGCGATGGCGGTGGCCACCCCCGCTCTGGCGCATGACCTGCCGAGCGAGGCGGCCAACAAGCAGGTCGTGCTCGATTTCTATCGCGCGTTGGACGATGCCGGCGCTGCCGGCGCGATGAGCACGCGGATCAAGGGCATCGCCGAGCGCTATATCAGCCCGGACTATGTCCAGCACGCCGAGGCCTTTGCCAATCTGCCGGGCCCCGGCACGCCGCGCGACCGGCTGGTGCGGATGTTCCAGACGATGCCGGCGATGAAGCTGCCCCCGTCCAAGACGATAGCGGTGATGGCCGAGGGCGACCGCGTGATGCTGCTCACCGCGCGCGAAATGCCGCCGGAGGGGGCGGGTGCGCCCACGCTCTCCTACATCTTCAACATGTTCCGGCTGCGCGGCGGGCGCCTGGTCGAGCATTGGGACGTGCAGCAGGGCGGCGCGCCCGGCGGCCCGCCGACGATGCCCCCACCCGGTGCACCCGGCCCTTCGCAAATGCCGAACGCTGCCGCGGCGTCGCCCCGGTAACGTGGCTGTAACGCGGCCCCGTATGCGATCGAACCGTTCGCTACGGGTTTCTGGGAATCGCAGCGGCTACTGACTGCGGATCGCCCGTTCCGCAGGGAAATCAATCAGCTTCGAATCGAAGGATTTACCGACATGTCCGTCGAAAGATTCTCGCAGGGCCTTTATGGGACCGCGATCAGCACCGAGATCCGTGAAGTCAGCTGGATCATCCCGGCCGTACAGAGCATCCACATCATCGCGATCGCCGCGGTGGTCGGTGCGGCGATCGTGATGGACCTGCGGCTGGCCGGAGTGCTGGCGACCGACGAGAGCCCGCGCGGCGTCGTGAAGCGGCACTTGCCATGGATGTGGTCGGGATTGGCGCTGTTGCTGGTGTCGGGCCTGGTGCTCGGCATCGGCGAACCCAACCGCGTGCTGACCAATTCGGTGTTCTGGATCAAGATGGCGCTGGTGCTCACCGGCTTCACGCTGACGCTGCTGTTCCGTTACCCGATCCTGCACCCCGAATATCGCATCGAGCATGCGCGCGCGGCCAAGCTTGTCAAGCCGCTCGCCTGGGCGTCGCTGGCGATCTGGATCGCGATCATCTTCTGCGGTCGCTGGATCGCGTACAACCAATAATACGATCATCTGGGAGACTGTGAATGCCACCTCTAGGCGCCAGTGGCGGCCTCATGCAGGCGCTTTACGACTCGTCGATCGCAACCGCGATCCGCGAGAGCGGAACGCTCTTTCCGTGGATCGAGAGCATCCATGTGCTGATGATCGTCGTCGTCGTCGGCACGATCGCTATCGTCGATCTGCGCTTGATCGGCGTGGCGGCGCACCGCCGCGGCGCGCGCCAGCTGATTGTCGACATGTTGCCCTTTACCTGGGTCGCGTTCGTGCTCGCGGTCATCTCTGGCGGTCTGCTCTTCCTGTCGAATGCCACCGGCTATTATGAAAGCATGCCGTTCCGCTTCAAGCTGCTGACGATCCTGATCGCCGGCATCAACATGGCGATCTTCCACGTCACCGCGTACCGCAAGATCGTCGATTGGGACGATCGTTTGCCCACGCCGATGATGGTCCGGGTCTCCGGGATCACCTCGCTTTCGCTGTGGATCCTCATCATCTTCCTCGGCCGATGGATCGGCTATGCCTATCCGCTCGTTTGAACCGATCGGCTAAAGTGTGCAAAATCAGTTGAACGGTTCGGTCACTTTAGGCGATGGACGTTCGGCGCGGGCGTGACATGCCCGTCGCCGAGATGAGATGGGATTTTGAATGGCGGTTCGACCTCGACTGACGGAAAGTTCGAAACCCCCGCAGTCGCTGTTGGGCCAGCTCGAAACGGCGCGCAATCCTGGCGAGAAGTCCGACCGGCGTTCGACGCGAACGCGGCTCGCGCTGCTCGAGGCGGCGCAGCGGCTTTTCGCCGAGCGGTCGATCGAGGGCGTCAGCATCGACGACATCGCCAAGGAGGCGGAAGTCGCGAAGGGCAGCCTCTACAATCATTTCGACAGCAAGGAGGCCTTGGCCGACGAACTGTTCCGGATGGTGCGCAGCCATGTCGCCGAACTGCTCGATGCGGCGATCGACGACGGGATCGCCCCGCCTGAGCGGCTCGTCCGCGGGTCTTTCGTCATCCTGCGTTTTGCGATCGACCACCCCGAGAGCGTCTCTGCGCTGCTCAAGCTGTCGCCCGAGTTGCTCGAAGACAAGGCCCCGCTCAACGTGAAGGCGCGCGAGATCGTGATCGAGGGGATGGAGACCGGACATTTCAAGGGGATCCCGGCCGACTCCGCAACGTTGCTGGTGGTCGGGGCAATGCTGGTCATGCTGCAGGATTCGATCGACCGGAAAAAGTCGGTGAAACGGCTCATCGCCAAGATGATCCCGCTGATGGCCGGTGTGCTCAAAGCGCTGGGGGTCAATAGCGAGAGCGCCGGGATCGCGGCCAAGGCCGCGGCGCGCGCGACGCTCGAATAGGCGCATCGACGGTGTACAGGGCGGATGACTCCGCCCTGCACAGCGTTCCGCCGCGTTACAACCGGCCACCGCCCGGCAATTCGATCCTGGCGGCGGCAAGCGCGCGCGTCTCGCGTTCGAGCGCGCGCTCGAAGCTCGGGCGCGCGCGCACCGCGTCACGATGCGCGACGAGCGCCGGGAACTGGCTCGTATCGACGCCGCCCTCGCACATGCCGAGCACCCACGACAGATAGACGTCGACGATCGACCAGCGATCGCCGAACCACCACGGCTGCTGTGCGAGCCGGGCATCGATCGACGCGAGCAACGGGGTCATCGCGGCGATGGCAGCCTCGCGAACCGGCGCGGGATCGCCGGTTGTCGCGCGATTGGGCATGCGGATCGTGCGCGCGAGCGGATGCAGCGTGTTGGAGCACCACACCAGATCGGCAAACGCCTGGGCGCGTGCGAGCGGGGTCGGGCCGGGGAGCAGCGTCTCGCCCGGAACCCGTTCGGTCAGCCAGAGGATGATCGCGGGGGTTTCGGTGAGCAGTTCGCCCCCCACCACCAGCGCCGGGACCTTCGCCTTGGGATTGACCGCGCGATAATCGGGGCTGAACTGCGCGCCCTTGAAGATGTCGACCGGGCGATCGTCGAACGCGAGCCCCAGCTCCTCCAACGCGTTCAGCGTCACGCGCGAGCAGGCGCCTGGCGTGTGAAACAGGGTCAGTTCGGGCTGCGTTGCGGTCATCATCTCTCTCCAACGTTTGCTTGTTGCAGCTGCCTGGCAGCGCAGAAAAACGCCGCGCCAGCGCAGGTCGCTCGACCGGTTCGCGGAGCGATCCAATTCCGCCTTGCATCTGCATTTTAGTTGACTAAGTCGTCTAAACATGACTGTCTAGTACAAGTTTATCGGTGGAGAGGATAATGCAGGACAGGACGATTGGCTCGCGCCCACGGCGTGAGCGTAAAGCGCGTGTCGATGCCAGATCGACGCGGCCTTTGATGGGCGTTGGCGAATGAGCGACAGGTTCGACTGTGACGTGCTGGTCGTCGGGCTGGGGCCGGTCGGTGACGCGCTTGCCGCGCTCGCGCATGTGCATGGGCTCTCGGTGATCGCGATCGACCGATCGCCGACGCTCTTTCCGCTGCCGCGCGCGGCGGTGTTCGATCATGAGATCATGCGGATTTTCCAGATGATCGGCGTCGCCGAGCGGATCGCGCCGTTGTGCCGGGTGCCCGAAAGCTATCAGTTCCTTACCGCCCGCGGCGAGGTGCTGCTCGATTTCCCGGTCCTGCCGGTCGGGCGCTTCGGCTGGGCGGAGACCTATGCGCTGCATCAGCCGGGGGTCGAACAGGTGCTGCGCGATCGGCTCGGCGAACTCGGGGTGCGACTCGATCTCGGCGTAGCGTTCGAGGGGCTCGTGCAGGATTCGGACGGCGTCACGGTCGATGTGCGCGACGAAGCCGGGGCACGGCAGATCCGCGCGCGCTACGTGATCGGCTGCGATGGCTCGTGGAGCCCCGTCCGCGAAGCGCTCGGCATCAAGCTTGACGATTACAAGTTCGACGAGCCGTGGCTGGTGCTCGACACGATCATCGAGGATTGCGCCGACCTGCCGGTGCTGTGCCAGCAGATCTGCGATCCGCGGCGCCCGGTCACGCACCTCGCGATGAGCGGCAAGCGCTTCCGCTGGGAGTTCATGCTCAAGCCCGGCGAAACGCCCGAACAGATGCTGGACGACGCCATGATCCAGGAACTGCTCGCGCCGTGGAAATGCGGCGACCGCGTCCAGATCGAGCGCAAGGCGGTGTATCGCTTCCACGCGCTGGTCGCCGAGCAGTGGCGCCACGGCCGCGTGTTGCTCGCCGGCGATGCGGCGCACCAGATGCCGCCGTTCGCGGGGCAGGGCATGTGTTCGGGCATTCGCGATGCCGCCAATCTCGCGTGGAAGATCGCCGCGATCGTGCGCGGCGAGGCTGCGGAGTCGATCCTCGACAGCTATCAGCAGGAACGCGAGCCACACGTTCGCGCGATCATCGCCACCGCGGTCGCGATGGGGCAGATCGTCTGCATGCTCGACGAACATGGCGCCGCGGCGCGCGATCGCGACATGCTCGCGCGCAAGGCCTCTGGCGCACAGGACGTCTCGGTCGCCTATCCCGACCTCGTCAGCGGGCATTTGACCGATACGCCATTTGCGGGCGCGCTGTTCCCGCAGCCAGTCGCGGCCGATGGCACGCACCTCGATACGCTGTTCGGACTGGATGCGGTGCTGATCCGGCGCTCCTCCGGGGATGACGCCCCATCGCAGGTCCGCACGCTGGATCTGGCATCGCCCGAGCTGGCCGATTTCAGCGAGCCGCTCGAGCAATGGTTCGAGGCGGCCGGGACCGAGGCCGTGCTCATCCGACCCGATCGCCACATCTTCGGGACGGGCGATCCCGCTGAGCTGCAGGCGCTGTGGCGCGAGAAAGACCGATCGGGTGTGCAGCGTGACCAAGCGCTGACCTGAGCCCGCGGGCGGTGTTTCAGCCACCGCCCGCCCTGACGATTCGACCTAACCAACCGTGTTTCCACTGGAGTAAAACGATGCCTTTCATCCCTAACCCTGGTTCGCGTTATCGTATGCCGATCATGTTCGGTCCCGCCCCCGGCCCGCGCCAACATCCCGACGGACGGATGTGGACCCCCGAGGAAGCCGGCCGGATGACCGCGCAATGGATGAAGCTCAGCTATCGCACCGATCCGGCGAAGCTCGAGAAGCTGCTGCCCGCCGGTTTCAGCCTGCGCGGCGATCCGATCGTCTCGGTCAGCTGCGCATGGTTCAAGGATCTCTATTGGCTCGCCGGGCGCGGCTACGGCATCCTCTCGGTCGATTTCCCGGTCAGCTATCAGGGCAAGACCGAGCAGCTCGACGGCGCCTTGTGCCCGATCATCTGGGAGGGGCTGCCCGACGCGATCATGACCGGCCGCGAAGAGCTCGGCTTCCCCAAGATGTTCGCGAACTTCAGCGAGATCGCCTGGGACGAGGCGGCGGGCCGCGCGAGCTGCGATGCAGGGTGGTACGACCACACCTTATTCGACATCACCTTGTCGGATCTCGTCGAGGAGCAGAACCCCAAGAAGCAGCTGCCCGGATCCGACGGCGGTGCGCAGATGTATTATAAGTACTTCCCGCGCACGAGCCCAGGCGGGCGCGAAGGCGCCGACGTTGCCCATGTCACCACATCGGCTGCGCCGGCTGGCAGCGGCGGTGCGCTGGTGAACATCAATTTCGATGATTTCGAATTCCGCCGCTGGACCGGCAAGGGCGCGCTCAACTGGCACCCTGCCACGTTCGAACAGCTGCCGCTGTCGTTCAAGATCGTGAATGGCATCGCCGATCTCGACGTGCTCGAATATGTCGATGCGGAAATGGTGCAGTTCACCGGGCCCGGCATCGGGGTCGCGATGAACTCGCATCGCGTGGTCGAGCCGGCCTGATCGGATAGCCGCAATCGCTGACACTCGAAGCCGCCCGCGCTATCCAGCGCGGGCGGCCTTTTCGTGAGCGTCATCCAAAGCTGCGGCTGATGAACCAGTACATGCCGATCAGGATCAGCCCCGACGCGCCGACATCGACCACGATCGGCCGCGGTAGCGCGAGCTTAAGGCGGCGCAGCACGGTGACGATTCCCACCAACACCGTGACCACGGTGAGCTGGCCGGCCTCGACCCCGAGATTGAAGCCAACGAGCAGTTCGGCGAGCTTGGCCGGCGGGATCGCTTCGTTGAGCAGATCGGCGGCGAAACCGAAGCCGTGGATCAGCCCGAAGATCAGCGTGATGACCAGCCGCAGCCGCCCCGCGTCGCGGACATAGCCCGCGATCATCAGATAGTTCGACGCGAACAGCCCGGCGCCGAGCAGCAGCGTGAACGGCAGCAGCCCGATCCCGACCAGCTTGAGCCCGGCCATGGCGAACAGCACGCCTGCGGTCCACAGCGCGAACAGCTTGGGGCGCTGCACCTGCACCGCGAGATTCTCCACGCCGATCAGCGCGATCGTGAGCGCGACCAGCGCGTCGATGAATTCGGCATGCGGGCGGATCACCCCCGTCACGGCCAGCGCCAGCGTGAGGCTGTGGCCGATCGTAAACCCGGTGATGACGAAGATCAGGTCCTTGAAGCGGCGCGAAATCAGCACCAGTCCGAGCAGGAAGCTCATATGATCGATGCCGGTGAAGATGTGCATGATGCCCATCTTGACGAAGGTGAGCAGGCCCGCCCCCTCGATCTCGCCGCCCTTCGCCTTGCTCATGTCGATCGTCTGCGCGTCGGCGGTGAGCACTTCCTCGGCGAAGTCACCCTTGACCGTCTGGATTTGCGCCAGGTTCACATGCGTCGGCACGAGTTCGAAGAATGCGGAGTCGCGCAGCACGATTCCCTCGGTCGAGGGGCAGTCGAAGAGGAACTCGACGCGCCGATAGCCGGTGACCGCCGCGACCGGGCGAGGCTTGCCCGCCAGCTTGCACGCCTTGCCGTCAGCCGATGCGCCGAGCCTCGGCACCAGATAGGCAATCAGTTGCGGATTGTTGGGCGGTCGGCGGTCGGACGTCAGGCGGCGCGCCTCGAGGTCTGAGACCGAGAAGGTGAGGTGGACCGAACTGCCATCGACCAGCCAGGTCGTATGCGATTCGGAGCGCGTATGCGCGTCCGCCGCGGTCGCGAGCGAGAGGAACGCCGCCGCCAGCGCCAGGAACCGGCCGATCATGTGCGCCATCATCGCAGATCCGTGGCGATCTTGATGTCGGCGCGTTTCTTGAGGAAGCGCTTGTTGCCGTCCTGCAACCGCGTGACCTTGTCGGCGAGGAAGTCGCGCAACACCTGATCGCGTGCGTCGGCGTATGGCGTAGCGATCGGATGCGTGTTCTTGACCATCTGCACGATTTGCAGCCCGTCGGGCGCGGCGATCGGATCGGACACCGCCCCGTCGGCGAGCCGCCGCGCGACCGCAAAGATCGGCTTGCCGAGATGTTCTTCGGCGGCGAAGTAGAACTCCTCGCCGTCGTCGACGCGACCCGTCGTCTTGAGGCCGAGTGCTGCGGGCGCCGCACCGCTCCGCAACGCCGCCACGACCTTCGCGTCATCGGCGCCGCGCGGCAGCAGCCATTCGTGCAGCGTCATCATGCCTTCGCTCGCATAGTGCCCGCGATGCGCGGCGTACCAGGCGGCGAGTTCGGCCTCAGACGGCTTGGCGGTCATCGCGTCCTGCGCGATCTGTCCTTCGGTCGCCTGAACAAGCGCCTGGCGGACATCGATATCGTCATTGGGCAGCCCCATCTCGACTCCGCGCTGGACGTACAGCTCCTCGCGGATCATGCCGTCGAGCACCTTCTGCTTCTGCGCCTGCGTGATCTGCCCGTAGGGCAGGGTGTAGAGCGCGGTCGCCTGCGCGATCAGGTCGGCGCGCAGCACCGGCACGTTGTTGACCAGCGCGGCATCCTCGGCCGGGACCGACGCGGTGCGCGTCCCCTGCGCGGTGAAGAGGCCATAGCCCGCCAGTGCGAGCCCGATCAGCGCACCGATCGCGGCGAGCAGGATCGAGCGGCGGCTTACCGGCTGGCGAATATCCCGGATCGGCCCGTCGAACGCCGGCGGGGACGAGGCTTGCTCGATCATTTCCTGTCCTGTCGATTGGGCGCCAGCGCGGCGACATAGACCGCGACACTGCGCAATTGCGCTGCGGTCAGCGTGTGGGCGAAGGCCGGGCTGACCCCGGCGCGGCCGCGGGTCAGCGTGCGGCGAATGTCGTCGGGGCTGCCGCCATAGAGCCAGATATCGTCGGTCAGCGCGGGGGCGCCGATCGCGATGTCGCCGGCAAGGTCGCGGCCATGGCAGTCCCAGCAGCCGGCCGTGGTATAGGCGTCGCGCCCGCGCGCGACCGCGGCCTGGTCGGTCGCGCGCCCGGTGAAGTTGAGCAGGAACTGGGTCAGTCCCTCGATCTGTGCCGGGGTCTGCGGCGGCAAGGGCTCGGCGGCGTCGGGGATCTTCTGCGCATAGGCCGGCATCACCGCGAGGTTCCAGCCATGCTTGTTGCCCGCGCGGATGCCATAGCGCGCGATGTCCTCGATCTGCGCGACGGTGCCGGTGCCGTAGAGATGGTCGTCGTCGGTCAGGTCGGGTGCGCCGAGCGTCTTGTCGCCCTTGCCGGTCACGCCGTGACACCCGGCGCAATATTGCACGAAGACGGACTTGCCGGCGGCGAGCGCGGCGCTGCGGAGCTGGGGGTCTGCCAGGATCGCATCGGGGTCGGCGCGAACGACGCTCGCCGAGCTTTGCGCGCGCACGATCAGCGTTGCCAGCAAGGCTGCCGCGCACAGGAAGACGATCAGCCCCCAGGTCCGCGGTCGCGCTATGACGCGGGCGATGAAATTTCGGTGGCCGATCATGGCTGTTCGCTTGACCGATCGCATTTTGCGGGTCCAGCAGCGAACGGTAACGTACATGTTGCGGCTGGCGTTACGCCGCGTAGGATCGAACGGCGAGGAACTATGGTGGTGTGCGCGCGATCCTTCCCTTGGTTGATTGACTGCAAGATTTCATGAAACCCGACCCGACCGAATATCGCGAGCGCCTGGCCGCCGAAGCCGCGTCGATCCGCGACAGCGGCAGCCTCGGTCGCTCGGAGCCGTTGATCCGGCTGTTCGATTTTCTGCTCGAGCGTTCGCTGGCCGGCCGCATCCCCAAGGAAATCGAGATCGCGCAGGAAGTCTTCAACAAGACGACCGATTTCGACATGATGCTCGACGCCTCGGTGCGGGTCTATATCCACCGGCTGCGGCGTAAGCTCGAGGAACATTATCGCGCCGCGCCGCTGGCCGCCAATCGGATCTCGATCCCGCTCGGCGAATATCATCTGGTGCTCGCCGAGCCGGGGATCGCCGCGCCGGAACCGGCCCCGGCGCCCGATCTGCCTGCGGTCGCCGCGCCCGAGCCGAGACGCACAAAACGCCGCGCGTGGATCGGCGTGGCGGTGGTGGCGCTCCTGGCGGTCAATGCCGCGACCTGGGTCTATTTCATCGATCGGCTCCCGTCCGAAGTCCGTCCGGTGCTCAACAAATTGTGGCAGCCGCTGGCGCAGAACAAGCGGCCGACCGCGATCGCGCTTGGGCGACTATTATATCTTCGGCGACGCCAGTGACGGCGTCACGGTGTCGCGGCTGGTGCGCGACTTCTCGATCAATTCGCGCGAGGAGCTCGACGCGCATCTGATGAGTCACCCCGAGGAGATGGGGCGCTACATCGATCTCAACCTGCATTATCTGCCGACCGCGAGCGGGCCCGCTCTGGGCAGCCTGTTGCCGATCATCGATGCGGCGGCGGCGTCGAGCGGCATCCGACCGCGGATTTCCACCATATCGACGCTCGAGGCCGATCTCTTCAAGACCGTCAATGTCGTCTATGTCGGCTTTCTCAGCGGGCTGGGTCCGCTGCAGGCGCCGCTGTTCCGCGCCTCGGGCTTCAAGATCGGCGCGAACTATGACGAGCTGATCGACAAGGCCAGCGGCCGCCATTTCAAGTCGGACTGGGGGCTGGTGGCGGACGGCAAGGTGCCGCAGCGCGACTATGGCTATCTCGCCAGTTTGCCCGGTCCGGCGGGCAACCGGATCATCATCGTCGCGGGAACGCGCGATGCCGCGGTGGCGCAGATGGCTGAAGTCTCGGTCGACAAGCAGCAGCTCGACACGATCGATGCCCGCAGCGGCGGCGGCGCGTTCGAGGCGCTGTTCGAGGTGCGCACGCTCGGCAACCTCAACCTCGGCAGTTCGCTCGTGCTGGTGCGCCCGATCCATGCCGACAAGATCTGGCAGCCCGACCGCGCCGGCGAGTAAGCCCCGTCGCACATGCAAAAGACCGCCGGCGCGGTGCCGACGGCCTTTGCTGGTTCTCGCGACCGCTTAGACGAGCGGTCTGCGCCTGCCGGCCCCCATGCGCTGGAACTGGGGCTCCTTGTCGATGATCTGATGTTTGAGCGCGCCGGCGATATGCGCCAGCAGCAGCACGATCATCAGATAGCCACCGATCTTGTGCCATTCGGCAAACTGCTCATGCAGCTCGTGCTGCGGTTTGACGCCGCCCGGTTCGAACCCGATATTGGTGATCGGCGTGATCATCGGCAGCGGCACGATCCACCAGATACCGGGCGGACCCATACGTGCCGGCGGGCCGCCGGGACCGCCGGGCGCGCCACCCGCGCCACCCGCGGGACGGGCCATCGGCGACGCCGCCATCGGCAGCTTGGCGACCTTTGAGCCCGGCGAGCCGGCAGGCGGATGCGCGGACAGGATCGCCCATCCGAGCAGCGGCATCACGACCATCGCAGTGTAGAGCAGGAAATGGACGATATGCGAGGCATGGCGCTCCACCGGCTTCATGCCCGCCGAATAGGCCGGCGGCTCGTGCGCCAGGCGCCAGACGATCCGCACCACGCTCAGCGCGAGCACGGTCATGCCCGCCGAGAGGTGCGTCGTGATGCCGAAGCCGTAAAACGCGCGGTGCGTCTTGAAGAAATCCTTGGCGACGTCCCAGATGAGCAGGCCGCTGATGAGGTTATAGAGAATGAACGCGGCGATCGCCCAGTGGAGCCACATCGCCACCCGCGTGTAGCGGGCGTGATCGCCGATCTGCACGCTGCTATATTGCCGATCGTCGTCGGCGGCTATCGCGACCATATGCTCTCCCTGGGTTCTGCCGTTTCTGCATGCACGGCACGATCGTGGTGGACGTCCGCGAATATACCGCGCCGCCAATGAATGGATAGTCATATTTGCACTATGCGGTCAGTTGTGTCGTGCTGAACGCTGGGCGGTCGCGAGCGTCGCGTCCGCGCGGGCTGAACGGGCGCCGGCGCCATCCTTGACATCGTTACGCAGGCGGTATTGGCGCCGCGGTAACGGACGCGTACGGTTCGGTAACGTACTCCAGACCGTTGATAACTTGGCGATCGCCGCCGTCGCGCTAGCCTCTTGCTCGAGAACAGAGACGCCGAGAGGGATGGACTTGATAGGACGCGCATTGCTGCTGGCATCGGTAGCCGGATTGTATCTGCTGGACCCGTGTCCCGCATCCGCCCAATCCGCGGCAGGGGGCGGGGATCGCGCCGCATCGCCGTTGATCGTCGATCCTGCGACGGCCGTTGCGGGCGGACCGTCGGCTGTGGACGCGCCCGATCCCGCCACGCCGGCTCTGCAGAACACCGATATCATCGTCACCGCCTCGCGGCTCGACCTGCTCGGCCGCGCGGCGACCGCAAGCCAAGGGACGATCACCGCGAAGGAAGTCGCGCTGCGCCCGATATACCGTCCGGGACAGCTGTTCGAGAGCATTCCGGGGCTGGTCGTCACGATCCATTCGGGCGAGGGCAAGGCGCAGCAATATCTCATCCGCGGGTATAATCTCGACCACGGCACCGACTTTGCCAGCTTCGTCGACGACATGCCCGTCAACCGGCCGAGCAACACGCACGGGCAGGGCTATTCCGACCTCAATTTCCTCATTCCCCAGATCGTCAGCGCGATCGATTATACCAAGGGGCCCTATTATGCCGGGATCGGCGATTTCGGCTCGGTCGCCTCGGCCCACACGCGCATCGCCAACGAGATCCCGAACCAGGCGCGGGTGACGGTCGGCACCGATGGTTATCAGGAGCTGTTCGGCGGCGGCACGGTCCGGCTCGGCGACGACCGCCGGCTGCTCGCCGCGATCGACCTCGCGTATTACGATGGTCCGTGGAAGCCCGCGCAGGACTTCAAGAAGGTCAATGCGACGCTGCGCTACAGCCAGGGCAATGCGACCGACGGCCTGAGCGTGACGGGAATGTTCTACCAGAGCGGTGGTGGCCTGATCACCGATCAGCCGCTGCGCGCGGTCGAGGGGGGGCTGATCGATCGCTTCGGCACGCTCGATCCGTCCGACCACAGCGAGTCGCTCCGCTACAGCCTGTCGGCGCACCTCGACAAACCGGTCGGCGCCGGGCAACTCGCCGTCAGCCTCTATGCGATCCACAGCACGATGACGCTGTGGAACAACTTCACCCACTATCTCTATGATCCCGTGAACGGCGATCAGGCGTCGCAGAGCGAGGATCGCAATACCTTCGGCGGGACGGCGGCCTATACCTTTCAGAGCCGCTTCGGAACGCTCCAAAGCGAGACGGTGGTCGGGCTGCAGGCGCGCTACGACACCGCGTTCGTCGATCGTAAGCATACGCGCGGCCGCACCACGACGCTCGACTATTGCAACCTGCAGCAGGACGATGGGCCGATCCTGACCTATGCCGCGGTCAACGGCTATTGCACCGCCGACCGCGTCCACATGCTCGACATCGCGCCATATGTGCAGAACACGCTGCACTGGACGCCGTGGCTGCGCACCATCGTCGGCCTGCGCGAGGAATATTACCGGGCGAGCGACGTGAGCTTCGTCACCGGCACGCGCGGGCGTGGCGACCAATGGCTGGCACAGCCCAAGGCAAGCGTCGCGGTCGGGCCGTTCGCCAAGACCGAACTCTATGCGAGCTACGGCCGCGGCTTCCATTCGAACGACGTGCGCGGGGTGTACGGCACGGTGCCCGCCGTCGGCACGCCGCTCGCCAGCGGCAGCACGCCGTTGCTCGCGCAGACGACGGGCTTCGAGATCGGGATCCGGTCGAACATCATCCCGCGCCTGTCGCTGCAGCTCGCCGTGTTCCAGCAGGATTTCGATTCGGAGCTGCGGTACAATGCCGATACCGGGCAGGACGAGGCGGGCGCGCCGAGCCGACGCACGGGGCTGGAGGTTTCGGGCCAATATCATCCGTTCCGCTGGCTCGAACTCAATGCCGACCTCGCCTTCGCCAAGCCGCGCTATCGTACCGCCGATCTCGCCGCCTACGGGCTCGCCGGGCCGTACATCGCCGATGCGCCGAACTTCATCTATTCGGCGGGCATTCTGGTCGACAAGCTCGGCGGCTGGTCGGGCAGTCTCGTGTGGCGCCGGCTCGGCACGCATCATCTGAGCGACGGCGACGCGCTGCCGATCGACCGCGGCTATAGCGAGTGGAACCTCAACATCGGCTATGCCTTGCCGCACGGCTGGCAGATCGGCGTCGGCATCTTCAACCTGTTCAACAGCCGCGATGCAGCCGCCGATTATTATTACACCAGCCGCCTGCCGGGCGAGCCGAGCGAGGGGGTGGCCGGCTTCCAGCAGCATCCGCTCGAACCCCGCTCCGCGCGCTTCTCGCTGACCAAGACCTTTTAAGCGATGGCGGCACGGCGTCGGCGGTCAGGCCGCCGGCGCGGCGATTTCCTCGTCGGGCAGCAGCTCGGTATCGATCTGCGCCTGCATCGCCGCGGTGTAGCGCGGACCCTTTAGCGCGCCTGGCGGAAAGAGCTGGTCGATCGCATCGACCAGGTCCGCTGCCAGCGGGCGCGATGCCGCCGCCAGGTTTTCGGCGAGATGCGGTGCGTCGGTCGTACCCGGGATCGGGATGATGAAGGGCCGCTGGGCGAGCACCCATCCGAGTGCGAGCTGCGCCGGGGTGAGGCCGGCCTGTGCGGCGAGCGCGTCGAACGCCGCGACGAGCTTCAGATTCTCCGACAGCAACGGCTCGACGAAGCGGGGCATTGGGCGGCGGATGTCACCCGCGGCATAGGTGTCGTCATGGATCGCGCCAGCGAGCAGCCCGCGCGCCACCGGCGAGAAGGCTACGAGCGCGATGCCGAGCTCGGCGCACGCATCGAGCACCGCGACTTCGGGGTTGCGCACGGCGGGCGAATATTCGGACTGCACCGCCGCGATCGGATGAACCGCGTGCGCGCGGCGGATCGTCGCGGCCGACATTTCGGACAGGCCGATCGCGCCGATCTTGCCGGCGTCCTTGGCGCGGACCAGCGCGCCGATCGACTCCTCGATCGGGACGCGGCGGTCGAGCCGGTGCATGTAATAGAGGTCGATATGGTCGGTGCCGAGCCGCTCCAGCGCGCCGTCGAGCGTGCGCGCGATCGCGGCGGGCGAGCCATCGAGGCTGCGCTTGCCGTCGATCATGTCGAGTACGCATTTCGACGACAGCGTGAATTCGCGGCGGCGGTGCATCACCGCGCGCCCGATCAGCCGTTCATTCTCGCCGCCGCCATAGAGCGCCGCGGTATCGAGCAGCGTGTAGCCGAGATCGAGCGCTTGATTGAGCAACCGCGCGCCGTCCTCGGCGGTCGGTGGAACGCCGTAGGCATGGCTGAGGTTCATGCAGCCGAGCCCGATCGCCGAGACGGTGAACGGGCCGATCGTGCGGGTCGGCAAGGTCATGGCAGCTCCGAATGCAACGGGCGGGTCAGCCCAGTTGCTCGGGCCAATACAGCCGCATCGGATTGTCCACCAGCAGCTTGCGCTGTAAGTCGGCAGTCGGAGCGATCCGCGGGATGACATCGACCAGCGTGCCGTCGTCGGGGATACGATGTTCCATATTGGGGTGCGGCCAGTCGGTGCCCCACAGCACGCGATCGGGGAAGCGCTCGACCACCGGGCGGATCACCGCGACGAAATCGTCGAACGGCGGGCCTTGGGGCGACAGCCGTTCGGCGCCCGAAACCTTGGTCCAGATGTTCGGGTGATCGTCGAGCAGCTGCACGAAACGCGTGATGTCGGCGCCGCCGGGGCCTTGCGCGATGTCGGGGCGGCCGAGGTGGTCGACCACGATCGTCGTCGGGATCGCGGCGAGGAAGGGTTCGAGTTCCTCGAGGATATCGGCCTCGAAATAGACGACGACGTGCCAGCCGAGCGGGGCGATGCGCCGCGCGATGTCGAGGAACTTGTCCTTGGGCGCATCGTCGACGAGGCGCTTGAGGAAGTTGAAGCGGACGCCGCGAATGCCGCCGTCGTGGAGCTTCTGCAGTTCGGCATCGTCGATGTCGGGGCTCACCACCGCGACGCCGCGCGCGGCACCGCCCGACTTTGCGATCGCGTTTAGCGTCGCTTCATTGTCGGTGCCGTGGCAGCTCGCCTGGACGATCACGTTGCGCGCGAAGCCGAGCTGGTCGCGGAGCGCGAACAGCATTTCGGGGGTGGCGTCCTCGGGGTGGTATTTCGCCTTGGGGCTGAACGGGAAGTCGGCCTCGGGCCCGAAGACATGGACGTGCGCGTCGATCGCGCCGGGGGGCGGGGCGTAGCTTGGCGTGCTCGGCTGATCGACCCAGGTCTTGGTGCGGCTCATGCGAAAACCTCTCCGTCCATCAATTTGCGCGCGGTGCGCAGCATGCCCGCCTCGACCGGCTGGTCATCAGCGTCGATCGTCACGACGCATTCGGTGACGCCGCTCGGATGCTCGACGCCGAGCGTCTTGGTGTTGCCCTCGGGCACGTGCGCGAGCGCGGCGGCGGGCGAGCCCTCGATCAGGCAGGCGGTCGCGACGCTGACCGCGCCGAGCACGCCGATCGAGGCGTGGACGCGGTGCGGGATCAGCGAGCGCACCGCGATCGCGCCGCCATCCTTGGGGGCTGCCACGAGCATCATCTTGGGGACCGACTTTTCGGTGACGTCGCCGAGGTTCATCAGCGGGCCGGCCTTCAGGCGGATCGCCTCGATCTTTGCCTTCATCGCGTCGTTCGCATCGAGCGTCTCGCGGTCTTCGTATCCGGTGACGCCGACGTCCGCGGCGGCGAAAACGACGCAGGGCATGCCGTTGTCGATCAGCGTAACCTGCACCCCGTCGATCGTGTCGACGCCGTTGCCGGTCGGCAGCAAAGCGCCGCACGACGATCCGGCGGTGTCGCGGAAGGCGAGCGGGATCGGCGCGGCGGTGCCGGGAACGCCGCTGATCGTCGCATCGCCGTCGTAGCGGACGTGGTCGCCCGGCGTTTGCAGCGTGGCGACGGCGACCTGACCCGTATTCTCCATGAAGATCGCGACGCGGGTTTCGTCGCCGCTCGGCCTCACCAGCCCGCGCTCGACCGCGAAGGGGCCGACGCCGGCGAGCATGTTGCCGCAATTCTGGCTGTCGCTGACGAGCGGCTGATCGACGAACACCTGGAGGAACAGATAATCGACGTCGACGCCCTCGCGCGCGGATTTCGATACGACCGCGACCTTCGAGGTCAGCGGATCGGCGCCGCCCATGCCGTCGATCTGGCGCGGATCGGGCGAGCCCATGATCCGCAACAGGAACGCGTCGCGCGCCGCCGGATCGACGGGTAGATCGTCGGCGAGGAAGAACGCGCCCTTCGACGTGCCGCCGCGCATCCACATGCAGCGCACGCCCGGAGTGGCGGGGTCACTCATAGCGCAGCCCCAGCGCTTCGAGCTTGCCGCGCATATCGTAGATATCGACCCCGAGCTCGCCCGCCGCGAGCCGCTGGCGCTTCGATTCCTCGTTCGCCTCGCGCTTGCGCGCCGCTTCGAGCACGGCTGGCGCATCGGCGCGCTTGACGACGCAGACGCCATCGTCATCGGCGACGATCACGTCGCCCGCCTCGATCGCCGCGCCCGCGCAGACGATCGGCACGTTGACCGAGCCGAGCGTCGCCTTGATGGTCCCTTGCGCGAACACCGCCTTCGACCAGACCGGGAAGCCCATTTCCTTGAGGTCGCGCACGTCGCGCACGCCCGCGTCGATCACCAGCCCGCGACAGCCGCGCGCCATCGCGCTGGTCGCCAGCAGGTCGCCGAAATAGCCATCGACACACGGCGAGGTCGGCGCGAGGACGAGGATGTCGCCTTCCTTCAATTGCTCGATCGCCACGTGGAGCATCCAATTGTCGCCCGGCGGCGACGAGATGGTGACCGCCGATCCGGCGATCCGCGCTCCGGAATAGATCGGCCGCATGTAATGCGCGAGCAGGCCGATGCGCCCCTGCGCCTCGTGCACGGTCGCCACGCCGGCATGGGCGAGACCATCGATCACGCTCTGCTCCACTCGCGAAATCTCGCGTACCACGCGTCCGGCCATGCTCACTCTCCTTGCGGCGTCGGAGTGCCCGGCGCGGCCGAAACCCCCAAATCAAATCTCGTGCACGGCCATAAGATTATACTATGGGAGGGTATGGCGCACGATCCGCTCGACCTCAATCTCCGTCACCTTCACGCGCTGGCGACCGCGACCGAGCTTGGCAGCATCAGCCTTGCGGCCGAGGCGGAGAATCTGTCGCAGCCGGCGCTGACGCAGGGGATTGCCAAGGTCGAGCGGCAGCTCGGCGTCGCCTTGCTCGATCGACGCGCCGACGGGGTGAGCGCGACTGCGGCCGGCGCCGCGCTGGTGGTGCGGATCCGCGCGGCCTACGCGCGGCTTGCCGAGGCGTCGCGCGCGAGCGCGCGCAGCGGGGCGCGGGGGTTTGCACGGCCCGAACGGCTGATCACCGCGACGCAGCTGCGCGCGTACCTCGCCTTGGCGAATGCCGGCAGCTTCGCGGCGGCGGCGCTCCAGCAAGGGCAGTCGCAGCCTGCGGTGCACCGCGCGGTGCGCGATCTCGAGAGCCTGTATGGCGTGCCTTTGGTCGAGCGGCGCGGGCGGGGCGTGGCATTGACGCACGCCGGGCGACGCCTCGCGCGCGGCGCGCGGCTGGCGGTGCTCGAACTCGCCGCGGGGCTGGTCGAGGCGCTGCCCGAGGGCGCTGCCGAGCGGATCGCGATCGGCGCGATGCCTTTGTGTCGCGCGCTCGTCCTGCCGCATGCGATCGCGGCGTTCGCGCGGAGCGAGGCGCGCGTTACGGTCGACGTGCGCGAGGGATCGTGGCGCGAACTGGTCGAGCCGCTGCTCGATGGCGAGATCGACGTGATGATCGGCGCGTTGCGCGAGGTCGCGCCTGCCGGGCTCGAACAGGCCCCGTTGTTCGAGGACCGCCTGGTGATCGTCGGACGGGTCGATCATCCGCTCGCCGGGCGCACGCCCGAACCCGCCGACCTGCTGCGCTATCCATGGATCGTCGCGCCCCATGGATCGCCCTTGCGCACGTTATGGCAGGGCCTGTTTGCCGATGGCGCGGTGCCCGAGGCGCCGATCGAATGTGGATCGGTGATGGTGATCCGCGGCGTGCTGCGCGACAGCGATTTCCTGACGTTGCTGTCGCCCGACCAGGTCGCGCCCGAGCTCGCGACCGGCGTGCTCCGCCAGATCGGCGATCCGATCGCGCAGGCTGTGCGGACGATCGGGCTGACGGTCCGGCAGAATTGGCGTCCGACGCCCGAGCAGGAGCATTTCCTCCAGCTGCTCCGCGCGGCAGTCCGCGAAACGAGACTTCCGGAAAACCGATAGCGGGTGGCAATTGTGATTGGCGGGGCGGGCGCGTCTTCGCCACCCTGCTCTCATGGCGACGCAAGATCCCAGTTTCATCGGTTTTGGAGAGGCGGCGATGGCCTTCGCCGGCGGCCTCTCGGCATCGGGATATGATCGCAAGCTCGCCGGTCCGGCGACGCGCGCCGCCAAACTGGCTGACTTCGCCTCACTCCAGACGCAGCCCGCTATGACCAACCGTGAGGCGGTAGCGGGCAGGGCGGTGATCCTGTCGCTCGTCACCGCCGACCAGGCGCGCGCCGCGGCAGAAGAAACCGCGCTGTCGATCGCGCCCGGTGCGCTGTTCTGCGACCTCAACTCGGTCGCCCCCGAAACCAAGCGCCACGCCGCGCAGGCGATCGAGCAGGCCGGCGGCCGCTATGTCGATGTGGCGGTGATGGCGCCGGTCCATCCGCTCGGCCGCAAGGTGCCGCTGCTCGTGGCCGGCCCGCATGCCGAGGCTGGCGCCGAAGCATTGACCGCGATCGGCTTCACCAACGTCCGCATCGTCGGCACCACCATCGGCGCGGCGAGTGCGATCAAGATGATCCGCTCGGTGATGGTCAAGGGGCTCGAGGCGCTCACCGCCGAATGCCTGCTCGCCGCCGAAGCGGCGGGGGTGCGCGAAGAAGTGCTCGCCTCGCTCGACGCCAGCGAACGCGTGCGGCCCTGGGCCGAGCGTGGCGCCTACAATCTCGAACGGATGATCGTCCATGGCGGCCGCCGCGCCGAGGAAATGACCGAAGTCGTCAAGACGCTCGACGCCCTCGGCACCGGCTCGGCGATGGCACGCGCTACCACCGAGCGGCAGCGCGCGATCGGTGCGCTCGGCGTCGCCCCCACCGATACCCTCGATTCCACGCTCGCGCTGCTCAATGCGCGGCTTTCTCCTGCTTTCGGATGTGCCGCATGACCCTCGTGATCGACTGCCATGGCCATTACACCACGGCGCCACCCCAGCATGACGCGTGGCGCGCCGAACAGACCGCGGCATTCAAGGCGGGCACCCCGGTCCCGGCTTACCCTGCGATCAGCGACGACGAGATCCGCGCTACGATCGAGGCGAACCAGCTCAAGCTGATCCGCGAGCGCGGCGCCGACATGACGATCTTCAGCCCACGTGCTTCGACGATGGCGCCGCATGTCGGCGACGAGAGCATCGCGCTGCAATGGGCACAGGTGTCGAACGACCTGATCGCGCGCGTCTGCGATCTTTACCCCGAGACCTTCGTCGGCGTCTGCATGCTGCCGCAGAACCCGCAGGCCGACATGGCGGGCTCGATCGCCGAGCTCGAGCGCTGCGTCGTCGAGCGTGGCTTCATCGGCTGCAACCTCAACCCCGATCCCGGCGGCGGCCACTTCACCGCGCCGCCGCTGACCGACCGCTTCTGGTATCCCTTCTACGAGAAGATGGTCGAGCTCGATGTGCCCGCGATGATCCACGTCTCGGGATCGTGCAATCCGGCGATGCACGCCACCGGCGCTTATTACATCGCCGCCGACACGATCGCCTTCATGCAGCTGACTCAGGGCGATCTGTTTCGCGATTTCCCCACGCTGCGCTTCATCATCCCGCACGGCGGCGGCGCAGTGCCCTATCATTGGGGGCGCTATCGCGGGCTCGCCGACATGCTCAAACAGCCCGATCTGGCGACGCACCTGATGAACAACGTGTATTTCGACACCTGCGTCTATCACCAGCCCGGCGTGAACCTGCTGGCCGAGGTGATCGACAGCAAGAATATCCTGTTCGGCAGCGAGATGGTCGGCGCGGTGCGCGGGATCGACCCGCAGACCGGCCACTATTTCGACGACACCAAGCGCTATATCGACGCGCTCGCCATCCCCGAGGCGGATCGCGCGGCGATCTTCGCGGGCAATGCGCGCCGCGTCTTCCCGCGGCTCGACGCCAAGCTGAAGGCGCGCGGGCTGTGAGCACCTGGGTCACCAACGCCTGGTACGTCGCCGGCTGGGATAGCGAAGTCGATCACACGCCGCTCGCGCGCACGATCTGCGGTGTGCAGATCATGCTCTATCGCAAGCTCGACCGGCAGGTCGTGGCGATGCGCGATGCCTGCCCGCACCGGCTGCTGCCGCTGTCGATGGGAATCCGCGAGGGCGACTCGATCCGCTGCAAATATCACGGACTGAAGCTCGGCCCCGACGGCGTTGCGCAGGAAATGCCGCTCAAGACCGACCGCGTGAACACGCGCGTCTGCGCCGAGACCTATGTCGTCGCCGAGAAGCATCGCTTCGTGTGGCTGTGGGTCGGCGACAAGGCGCTCGCCGATGAATCGCTGATCCCCGATCTGTGGCCATGCTCGACCCCGGGCTGGACCTTCGACGGCGGCTATTACCATGTCGAAGCCGACTACCGGCTGATGATCGACAATCTGATGGACCTGACGCACGAGACACACGTCCATTCGGGCTCGATCGGCCAGCCCGAACTGATGGAAGCGCCGCTCCAGACCCGCGTCGAGGGCGACCGCGCCTATGTCGCGCGCTGGATGCCCGGCGTCGATGCGCCGCCCTTCTGGCGCGGCGCGCTCAAGCAGCCGGGGCCGGTCGACCGCTGGCAGATCTGCGAATTCCTCGCGCCCTCCTCGGTGATGATCGACGTCGGCGTGGCGCCGGTCGGCGCGGGCGCGACGCTCGAGAGCCATGACCAGGGCGTGCGCGGGATGGTGGTCGATTGCATGACCCCGGAGAGCGAGGGCACGATGCACTATTTCTGGGGGATGGCGCGCAGCTTCGACGTCGACGATCCCGGCTTCACCGCGCGCTTCAAGCGCGCGCAGGGGGGGGTGTTTTCCGAGGACAAGGAAATCCTCGAGGCGCAGCAGCGCGCAATCGCGCTCAACCCCGATCTCAAGCTCAACGCGTACAATATCGACGAGGGCGGCACGCGCGCGCGGCAGATCATCCGCCGCCTGATCGCCGCCGAGGAGGCAAGGGCATGACGGCACCGCGCGACATCCACGCTTATCTCGCCGAGCTCGAGACGATCCCCGGCACGCGCGTCTACACCGCGGCGCGGGCGCGGAAGGGCTTCCACCTCAACCAGTTCGCCTTCAGCCTGATGCAGGCCGAGAATCGCGAGCGCTTCAAGGCCGACGAGCGCGCCTATCTCGACGCCTGGCCGCTGACCGACGCACAGAAGGCGGCGGTGCTGGCGCGCGATTACAATGCGATGCTCGACGCGGGCGGCAACATCTATTTCCTGGCGAAGATCTTCTCCACCGACGGCAAGAGCTTCCAATATGCCGCCGGCACGATGACCGGCATGAGCCAGGAGGAATATGCCGCGATGATGCTCGGCGGCGGGCGCTCGCCCGAGGGCTTGCGCTCGCATGCCGAGCAAGCGGCGCTCGCCGAGGTGGCCGAGATCGCCTCCGAAATCCCCAATGCGCCGACGGCGGAGAACTGACATGGCCCGCATCACCGCCGGCATCACGACCAGCCACATCCCCGCGGTCGGCGCCGCGCTCGACAACGGCAAGGCAGACGAGGCCTATTGGCAGCCGGTCTTCGCCGGTTACGAGTTCGCGCGGACCTATGAGCGCGACACCAAGCCCGATGTCGTGATTCTGGTCTATAACGACCACGCCTCGGCGTTCGACATGACCTTCATCCCGACCTTCGCGATCGGGTGCGCCGATAGCTTCCCGATCGCCGACGAGGGCTGGGGGCCGCGCCCGGTGCCCGAAGTGCAGGGCCATGCCGATCTCGCCTGGCACATCGCGCAGAGCTGCATCCTCGACGAATTCGACATGACGATCATCAACGCGATGGCGGTCGACCACGGGCTGACCGTGCCGATGTCGCTGATGTTCGGGCAGGTCGACGCCTGGCCGGTCAAGGTCGTGCCGATCGCGGTCAATGTCGTCACCTATCCGCCGCCCTCGGGCAACCGCTGCTGGCTGCTCGGCGAGGCGATCGCGCGCGCGGTGGCGAGTTACCCCGAGGATCTCAACGTGCAGATCTGGGGCACGGGCGGGATGAGCCATCAGCTCCAGGGGCCGCGCGCCGGGCTGATCAACAAGGCATGGGACACCGCCTTCCTCGACAAGCTCACCGCCGACCCAGAGGCGCTGCGGCACATGCCGCATATCGACTATCTGCGCGAAGCGGGGAGCGAGGGGATCGAACTCGTCATGTGGCTCATCATGCGCGGCGCGCTGGGGCCCAAGGTGCGCGAGCTGCACCGTCATTATCACGTGCCGGCGTCGAACACCGCCGTCGGCCACATCGTTTTGGAGCCATTGCCATGAAGATCGCCCTCGCCGGTGCCGGCGCTTTCGGGGAAAAGCATCTCGACGCCCTTGCCAAGATCGACGGAGTCGAGGTCGTTTCGATCGTCGGCCGTCGGCTCGAGCCGACCCAGGCGGTCGCCGCCAAATATGGCGTGCAGCATGCCTGCACCGAGCTCAGCGAAGCGCTCGAACAGCCCGGGCTCGACGCGGTCATCCTCGCCACCCCGACGCAAATGCATGCCGAGCAGGCGATCCAGTGCATGGCGGCGGGCAAGCATGTCCAGGTCGAGATCCCGCTGTGCGACAGCCTCGCCGACGGCGAAGCCGTGCTGGCGAAAGCCGAGGAGACCGGTCTCGTCGCGATGGTCGGCCATACGCGGCGCTTCAACCCGTCGCACCAGTTCATCCACGACAAGATCGTCGCGGGCGACCTGGCGGTCCAGCAGATGGACGTGCAGACCTATTTCTTCCGCCGCAAGAACATGAACGCCAAGGGCGAAGCGCGCAGCTGGACGGATCACCTGCTGTGGCACCACGCCGCGCACACCGTCGACCTGTTCGCCTATCAGGCGGGGCCGATCGTCCAGGCCAATGCGATTGCCGGGCCGCTTCATCCCGAGCTCGGCATCGCGATGGACATGTCGATCCAGTTGAAGGCCGAGAGCGGTGCGATCTGCACGCTGTCGCTGAGCTTCAACAATGATGGGCCGCTCGGCACCTTCTTCCGCTACATCTGCGACAACGGCACCTGGATCGCGCGCTACGACGATCTCGTGACGGGCCGCGAGGAGCCGATCGACCTGTCGGGTGTCGCGGTGTCGAGCAACGGCATCGAGCTGCAGGACCGCGAATTCGTCGCGGCGATCCGCGAGGGGCGCGAGCCCAATGCGAGCGTCGCGCAGGTCATGCCGTGCTACCGCATCCTCGACCAGCTCGAGCGTCAGCTCGCGTCATGAGCACGCGCCGCACCCAGGTCGCCGTGATCGGCGCCGGACCCGCCGGGCTGCTGCTCGCGCATCTGCTGCGCGCCGAGGGGATCGACGTGATCGTGATCGAGCGCCAGACGCCCGATTACGTCCTCGGGCGGATCCGTGCGGGCGTGCTCGAACGCGGGACGACCGATCTGCTCCACCAGCTCGGGCTCGGCGCGCGGCTGACGGCCGAGGGGATGGTCGAAGACGGCTTCGCCCTTGCCGATGGCGAGCATCTGATCCGCATCGACATCGCCGCGCTGACGGGCAAGCGCGTCACCGTCTACGGCCAGACCGAGGTGACGCGCGACCTGATGGATGCGGCGCCGGCCCGCGGGATCGAGATCGTCTATGGTGCGTCGGATGTCGCGCTGCATGATCTGACCGACGACCGCGCGGCGGTGACCTTCAGCGTCGACGGTGTCGAACAGCGGATCGAGGCCGATTTCATCGCCGGCTGCGACGGCTTCCACGGCCCCTCGCGCAAAGCGATCCCGATGGCGGAGCGGCGCGAGTTCGAGCGCGTCTATCCGTTCGGCTGGCTCGGGATCCTCGCCGATGTCCCGCCGTGCCACCCCGAACTGATCTACGCGAACGGCCCCAAGGGCTTCGCGCTCGCCTCGATGCGATCGCCGACGCGCAGCCGCTATTACATCCAGGTGCCGCTGACCGACCGGATCGAGCAATGGCCCGAGGCGCGGCTGTGGGACGAGCTCGAGGAGCGTTTCGCGCCGCTCGCCGCCGGGCCGGTGACGCGCGGACCCGCGCTCGAAATGTCGATCGCGCCGCTGCGGTCGTATGTATTCGAGACGATGCGCTACGGCCGGCTGTTCCTCGCGGGCGATTCCGCGCACATCGTGCCGCCGACCGGGGCGAAGGGGCTCAACCTCGCGGCGTCCGACGTCGCCTATCTCAGCCAGGCGATGATCGGCCATTACCGGCGCGGCGACGATAGCGGGCTCGACGGCTATCAGGCCAAGGCGCTCGCGCGGATCTGGAAGGCCGAACGCTTCAGCTGGTTCCTGACCAAGCTGATGCACCGCTTCCCCGACGACGGCCCGTTCGAGCACCGCATGCAATCGGCCGAGCTCGCCTACCTCGCCGGATCGACAGCGATGCAGACCGCGGTGGCGGAGAATTATGTCGGGCTGCCGCTGTGAACCGGACGGCTGTGGGGCGGGCCGCGTAGTCGAGCGAGGAGCTCGGCCGCTCGGTGCCCGAGGATCGAGCGCGCTAGGCGTACCGTCAAGAACCGCGTCTCGTTGAGCAAGGCGTCGGACATGGGACGATTGTCTAGGCGCTTGGCCTGACTGGCTACGGTCGCGCAAGGCCATAGTCTGCTCGGTCTCGGCCTTGTCATCGGCGGGTCGATCACCGGCTTTCTGTTGCGCAAGGTGTCGTACCCCGACACTCGTCCCACGGCGCGAAGTCGGTTACCAGACGGGCGCCGCGCGAAGTCGTCGCCCGTTGTGAGACGACCCGTCATACGCCTGTTGTGCCGCGCGTATCATGAAATCATCGACACGATATCGGCGGTCGAGGCGAGCCAAGTTCCGCTTTGCGCGCCAGCCACGCCAGCAGCGCCTGTAACGCATCGATTGGATAGTGCCGGCTCATCACATAGGCGTCACTTGCAGCACCAGCCTGCGGCCGCCCTGTGAATCGATTTCGCCGTCCACCTAGGCATAGGCACCGTGGATCTGTTCGGCATGGCGCTCCGCGCTGTGCTGGCGTGGCGTATTCCAGCTTTGCGAGCGCGATCGGGCGCCAGCCTGCCGGCGCGTGCAGGATATGCGGCGTGCCGAGCGACGCCGCGATCAGCCCGCCTGTCGTCTTCAGGCACACCACTGGCGATCGCCGCATCGACCGCGATGATTGCGCGCGCAGCCCGCTACGAGCCCCGCTTGGCTTTATTGTCATAACACTATATCAAATGAATTGCGCCGGTCGAGGGCGTGTACGAACGGGGAAATGGAATGGACCGGGAAACTCTGCCGCTGACGGGTCTGACGGTCGTCGAATTCACGCATATGGTGATGGGGCCGTCTGTCGGGGTGATCCTCGCCGATCTCGGTGCCGACGTGATCAAGGTCGAGCCGATCGGGGGCGATCAGACGCGGCGGCTGCTGGGCTCGGGCGCCGGCTATTTCCCGATGTTCAACCGCAACAAGCGCAGCATCTGCCTCGATCTCAAGAGCGAACAGGGCATCGCGCTGGCCAAGCGGCTGGTCGCCGGTGCCGATATCCTGGTCGAGAATTTCCGTCCGGGCACGCTGGCGCGCCTCGGCCTGGGCTACGAAGCGATGGCGGAAACCAATCCGCGGCTGATCTATTGCTCGGCCAAGGGCTTCCTCGCCGGCCCCTATGAAAATCGCACCGCGCTCGACGAGGTCACGCAGATGATGGGCGGCCTTGCCTATATGACCGGGCCGCCGGGCCGGCCGCTCCGCGCGGGATCGTCGGTGATCGACATCACCGGCGGCATGTTCGGCGTGATCGGCGTGCTCGCCGCGCTCGAGCGGCGGCATCGCACCGGGCGTGGCGGCGAGGTGAAATGTTCGCTGTTCGAGACGACCGCCTTCCTGGTCGGGCAGCATATGGCGCAGATGGCGGTGACCGGGCAGGCCGCGCAGCCGATGCCGGTGCGCATCTCCGCCTGGGCGATCTACGACGTGTTCGAGACGGCGCAGCCCGAGGAGCAATTGTTCGTCGGCGTGGTCAGCGATGCGCAATGGACGGCGTTCTGCGCCGCATTCGGGCTCGACGATCTCGGCGGCGATCCCGCGCTTGCGCTCAACAATCAGCGGGTGCTGGCGCGCGATGCGATCCTGCCGCGCGTGCGTGCGATGTTTGCCGGCATGCGGCGCGACGACTTGGTCGCAAAGCTGGAGGCGATCGGCCTCCCGTTCGCGCCGATCGCGCGGCCCGACGACCTGTTCGACGATCCGCATCTCAACGCGGCCGGCGGACTGCTCGACGTCACCATCCCCGGCGGAGCGGCGACGCGGCTGCCGGCGTTGCCGCTCGAATTCGATGGCGAACGCCCGGGCCTGCACCACGACATCCCGACGATCGGCCGCGACGGCGATGCGATCCTGCGCGACCTCGGCTTCGACGATGCCGAGATCGCGGCGCTAACGTCGTCCGCCTGACGCGCTGAGATCGACGCTGATCCGGTAGCGATCGGCGCGATAATCGGCGATCGTGAGCAGCAGCGGCGTGCCCGCATCGTCCTGGACGTGGCGTTCGACGCGCAGCACCGCGGCGCGCGGCTCGAGCGCGAGCGCTTCGACCAGTTCGGGATCGGCCGACAAGGCCGAGATCGTCTGGCTGCCGCTGCCGATCCGCGCGCCCGAGCGCAGCAGCAGTTCGAGCAGGGGCGCGGTGGTCAAGGCGGTCTCGGTCAGGACGTCGGCGAAGCGCAGCGGCGTGTAACTGACGATCCGGCCGAGCGGTTCGCCGTCCTTGTACCGCACCCGGACGGCGCGCAGCACCTCCATCTGGGGGTCGATGCCCAGCGCCTCCGCCACCCCCGGATCGGCCGGCACCGCGCCAAACGCCAGGACGCGCACCGCCGTATCGCGCCCGAACGCCAGCAGCGACTCCACCGTCTGGTCGATATCCGCGTCGATCGCGGCGGGCCGCGCGCGGTGGATGACGCGCGTGCCGATCCGGCGCCGCCGCTCGACCAGCCCCATGTCGCTCAATTCATCGAGCGCACGCCGCGCCGTTATCCGCGAGACGCCGAACCGCTCCGACAATTGATGCTCGGTCGGAACCGTGCTGCCATAAGCGCGCGTTCCCGACAAAATCTCGTCGCGCAGCGCCAGAAAGATCTGGTGATACAGCGGGACGGCATCGCCGCGCCGCATCGTGGTCGTTCCGTTCTTCACGCATCCTCCATTCGCACGTTACGCTACACCGAGATAGCGCAACCGCCAGTCGACTTTTATGATATACATGTATATCAAATGCCGTGCCCCAGATGGGGACGGGAAACGAGGTGCGCATGGCGTCGACGGTATTCGAAAAGATCTGGCAGGCGCACCGCGTGCTCGATCTCGGCGGCGCGACCGCCTTGATCGCGATCGACCGCGTGTTGCTGCACGAGCGCACCGGCGGTGTCGCGCTGCAAAGCCTCGCCGCGGCCGGCCGCGCGGTCGCTTGCCCCGAACAGGCGTTCGCGACGATGGATCACGTCGTCGATACGCGCCCCGGGCGCACCGACGTCACGACCATGCCGACGGGCACCGCTTTCATCACGGCGACGCGCGAGGCCGCCAACGCCGCGGGCATCCGCCTGTTCGATCTCGGCGATCCGGGGCAGGGGATCGTCCATGTCCTGTCGCCCGAGCAGGGGATCGTGCTGCCCGGCCTGACCCTGGTCTGTCCCGACAGCCATACCTGTTCGCAAGGCGCGCTCGGTGCGCTGGCCTGGGGCATCGGCTCGACCGAAGCGGAACATGCGCTCGCGACGATGACGCTGCGCATCGACAAGCCCAAGATGATGCGGATCACGATCGAGGGTGCGCTCGCGCCCGGCGTGACGGCGAAGGACCTCGCGCTGCATCTGCTCGCCACGTTCGGCGCTTCGGGGGCGAAGGGCCATGTCGTCGAATATGACGGCCCGGCGGTGCGCGCGCTGGATGTCGAGGGGCGGCTGACCTTGTGCAACATGGCCACCGAATTCGCGGCCTTCTCGGCGATCATTTCCGCCGACGAGGTCGTGTTCGACTATCTCGCCGGCCGCCCGTTCGCCCCTGCCGGGGCCGCATGGGACGTGGCAGTCGCGCATTGGCGCAGCCTGCACAGCGATGCCGATGCGGTGTTCGACGTCGACTACACCGTCGATGCCCGCGAGGTCCGGCCGATGGTGACATGGGGCACCAGCCCGCAACATGCCGTGCCGCTGACGGGCGCGGTGCCGGCCCATGCCGAGATCGCCGCGCGCGATACGGCTGAGGCGCACGGCCGCGCGCTGGACTATATGGGGCTGGCGGCTGCCACCCCGATGATCGGCCTGCCGATCGACGCGGCTTTTATCGGCTCGTGCACCAACAGCCGCCTGTCCGATCTGCGCCGCGCCGCCGCGATCCTCGCGGGGCGCCATGTCGCGGACGGTGTCCGTGCGATCTGCGTGCCGGGTTCGAGCCAGGTCAAGGCGGCGGCCGAAGCCGAAGGGCTCGATCGCATCTTCGTCGCGGCGGGTTTCGAGTGGCGTGAATCGGGCTGCTCGATGTGCTTCTTTGCCGGCGGGGAAAGCTTCGGCGCGCAGGAGCGCGTGATCAGCTCGACCAATCGCAATTTCGAGAGTCGGCAGGGGCCGGGAACGCGATCGCACCTCGCCTCGCCGGAAACGGTCGCGGCATCGGCGCTTGCCGGACATATCGCCGATCCGCGCGATTGGGCCGCAGCATGAGCCAGCCGTTCGATACGCTCGTCGCGGTCGCCGCGCCCTTGGTCCGCGACAATATCGATACCGATGCGATCATCCCGTCGCGCGAGATGACCGCGGTGTCGAAGCAGGGCCTGGGCGTCGGGCTGTTCGCCAGCCTGCGCTATGTCGCGATCGGAAGTCGCGCGCCGCGGCCCGATTTCGTGCTCAACCAGCCGGCCTATGCGGGCGCGGAGCTGTTGCTCGGCGGCGACAATTTCGGCTGCGGGTCGAGCCGCGAACACGCCGCCTGGGCGCTCGCCGATTACGGGTTCCGCGCGGTGATCGCGCCGTCGTTCAATCCGATCTTCCGCGGCAATTGCGTGCGCAACGGCATCGTGCCGATCGTACTGCCGCGCGACGCGATCGAAACGATCGCCGCCGACGTGTCGCCTGATCCGCAGGCGCGCCGGGTGACGATCGATTTGCCGCACCAGACCGTCCGGACTGCGGCGGGCGTCGAGTGGACCTTCGAGATAGACGGCGAGGCCAAGGCGATGCTGGTGGCCGGGCTCGACGCGATCGATCTGACGCTGACGCATCGCGATGCGATCGCCAGCTTCCGCGCGGTCGATGCTGAGCGGCGGCCATGGGCCTATCCGCCGCGCGCGGGCGATACGGCTTGACGCCCTAGAGTTGTACGGACAAATTATCGGTATGCAGCCAGAGACAGTGTTCAACCGCGTCCCGCGCGAGGCGCTTGCGCCCAACCTGCAGCCGATGTGGGATCATTCGGCTGCGCTGCACGGCGACACGACCTTTTTCGAGGTTATGGGCAACGCGCCGGAGGCGACGCGCTGGTATATGGATCAGTTCTACCGCCAGCTCTTCCATTCGGGGCGGGTCGATCAGAAGATCCTCGAGCTGGTGCGGCTGCGGCTGGCGAACATCCACGGCTGCGCCTTCTGCAACCGCAGCGACCGGATCGCGGCGCTATCCGCCGGTTTGAGCGAAGCGGAGATCGATGCCATCGCCGACTATCGCGCTGGTCCGTTCGACGAACGCCAGAAAGCCGCGCTCGAACTCGCCGACGTGATGGCGCTGACCAATGCGAAGGGCGCCGTCTCGAAGGCGCTGTACGACCGCATGAAGCGCAGCTTCAGCGACGGCGAACTGGTCGAGCTCGGGCTCGTCATGGCGGTGCTGGTCGGCATGGCGAAGTTCATCTTCGCCTACGATCTGGTCGAGAAGGAAGACTATTGCCCCTTCATCCCCGACGCCGCGCGGCTTTGATCGGCCTGGCGCGATGATCGATTTCTACACCAGCGACACCGCCAACGGCCAGAAGGTCGCGCTGATGCTCGAGGAGACGGGGCTGGCCTATCGCCGTCACGACGTCGATCTGGTCGGTGGCGCGCATCTCGAAGCCGCGTTCCTGGCGGTGCATCCGCTCGGCAAGATCCCCGCGATCGTCGATGCCGACGGGCCGGGGGGCACGCCGCTGGCGCTCGGCCAATCGCTGGCGATCGTGCTGTACCTTGCCGAGAAGAGCGGCCGCCTGCTTCCGGAGGACCCCCGCGAACGCGCGCTCGCGCTGCACTATATGGCGCTGGTCGCGAGCGATATCGGCGCGGCGTTTTCGGGTCTGTCCAATTGCGGACTGCTGCTCGAGATGACGGGCCGGCCGGTGGTTCGCGAGACGGTCGCCTATTTCACCGATCAGGCGCATCGCGGGCTTGCTGTGCTCGAGCACCGCCTGTCGGAAAGCGCGTACCTCGCTGGCGACGCGTTCACGGTGGCCGACATCCTGGCCTATCCCATCGCCGTTTCGTCGGTGCGATTGTTGGGGCCAGAGCCGTTGGCGGCGTACCCGGCGATCGCGCGCTGGGCGGGCGTGATCGCGCTACGGCCAGCCACGCGCAGGGTGTTCACAAAGCTCTAGTGCGAGTGGCGGGCACCCGCTATTTGTCCGGACAAATATCGCGCCGCAGGAGCCGCTCATGACCGAACAGTATCGCGCCATCCGGCTCGAACGCTTTGCCGCAACGTTCCGCGAGGCCGCCGACATCGCGACGCTGCCGCTCGAAGCGCCACGCGCGGGCGAGCTTTCGGTGCGCAATCACTGGTGCGGGATCAACGGCATCTTCGATACGCAGATCGCGCGCAATGCGGTCGATTAAGGCGGCTGGTGGTCGGCGTGGTTCCTGCTCGGGCTGATCGGGATCGGCTCGACCCCGGTCACCTGGAGCCGCGCGGTCAGCATGTGGTTCGAGAAGAACCGCGGGCTGGCGCTCGGCATCATGCTGGTCAGTACGAGCGTCGCCGCGATGGTCGTCCCGCAGATTGCCAATCGCGCGATCCAGGCCGGGGGCTGGCGGCTGGCCTTCCCGGTGGTCGCGCTGCTGCCGTTGCTGGTCGCACTGCCCGTCGCGCTCGCATGGTTCCGCGAGCCGCGGCCTGAGGAGCGGCCGGCGAGCCTTGCCGATGCGAGCGGCAATCTGGTCGGGCTCAGCCTGCGCCAGGCGGCGCGCGGCTATCGCTTCTGGGTGCTGCTCGTCTCGATCCTGCTGACCGCGATCGCCTATGGCGGTGCGCATATCCATATGGTGCAGATCATCGTGCTGCACGGCTTCACCCCCGGCGTCGCGGCGGGCGTGCTCGGCGTGGTCGCGCTCGGCATCCTCGCCGGGCGCGTGCTCGTCGGGATCGCATTCGATCGCTTCTGGGCGCCGGGTGTCGCCTTTCCGGCGATGCTGCTCCCGGCGGTCGCCTGCTATCTGCTGATGGGGAATGGCACCGCTTTGCAGTCGCTGATGGTCGGCGGGTTCCTGCTGGGCTTTGCCGCCGGCGCGGAATCGGACGTGATCGCCTTCCTTGCCGCCAAATATTTCGGGATGCGGCATTACGGCAAGATCTATGGCGCGCTGTACATGCCCTACGGCATCGGCTCGTCGATCTCGCCGATCCTCTACGGCATGGTGCGCGATAGCACCGGCAATTACGATCTCATGCTGGCGACCTCGATCGGCCTGTTCGCAACCGGCGGCGCGCTGCTGCTCACGCTCGGCCGCTACCCTGTAAAGGAAGAGTTGAATGGATAGTCTCCTCGCCACGCGCGAAGCCCCGCTCGCCGCGATCATCGCTGCGGTCGGCCACAACGCGATCGTCACCGATGCCGCCGAACTCGATTTCTTCGGGCAGGACGTGTTCAGCCGCGGCGAGACCCCGCTCGCTTTGTTCCGCCCGACCGATATCGCAGAGCTCGCGCGCGGCGTCGCGGCGGCGACCAACGCCGGCGTGCCGGTTGTCCCGCGCGGCGGGGGCATGAGCTATACCAGCGGCTACCTCCCGGCCGAGGCGGGGGCGCTGGTGGTCGATACCGCCGGAATGAACCGGATCCTCGCGATCAACGCGACCGACATGACCGTCGTGGTCGAGGCCGGCTGTACCTGGGCCAGCTTGTCGGCAGCGCTGCGCCCGCTCGGCCTGCGGGTGCCGCAATAGGGAACGCTGTCGGGCGTCCATGCGACGGTCGGCGGCGGCATGAGCCAGAACGGGCTGTTCTGGGGCGGCGGGCGCGGCACGATCACGGCGAGCGCCTTGAGCTTCGATGTCGTGCTCGCCGACGGGACGATCCTCAGGACCGGCAACGCCACGATCCGCCCGTTCGGGCCCGACCTGACCGGTCTGTTCTCCGCCGATTGCGGGGCGCTCGGGATCAAGGCGCACATCACGCTGTCGCTGATCCCCGAAGCGGCCGCGCTCGCTTATGGCAGCTTCGCGTTCGACGACCCTGCGGCCTTCCTCGCCGCAACCAGCGCGATCGCGCGCGCGGGGCTCGCCACCGAATGCTTCGGCTTCGATCCGTTCCTGCAGGCGCAGCGCATGAAGCGCGAAAGCCTGACGAAGGACGCCAAGGCGCTGGTCGGGATGATGAAGGCGCAGGGCGGCTTCTGGAAAGGCCTGAAGGAGGGCGCCAAGGTCGTCGCCGCGGGCCGCTCGTTCCTCGATGACGCGGGCTTCTCGATCCACACGATCAGCGAAGGCCGCAGCCAGGCATCGGCCGATGCCGATCTCGCGGCGATCGTCGCGATCGTCCAGGCAGCGGGTGGCAAGCAGGTCGACAATACGATCCCGAAGATCATGCGCGCCAATCCGTTCCCGCCGGTCAATTCGATGGTCGGGCCATCGGGCGAGCGCTGGGTGCCGACGCACGGCGCCGTCCGCCACAGTCGCGCGCTGCCGACGCTCGAGGCGATCATCGCGCTGTACGAGGCGAACCGCGACGAGATGGAGCGCTTCGACATCGGCGCTGGCTATCTCTTCCTCACCGCCGGCACGACGGCCTTCCTGATCGAGCCGGTGTTCTTCTGGCCCGATGCGATGGACGTGATGCACGAGCGCGCGATCGAGCCCGCGCATTACGCCAAGCTCACGCGCTTCCCCGCCAACCGCGAGGCGCGCGCGCTGGTCGTACGGTTGCGCGCCGCGCTGCTCGAAATCTTCGGCGAGATGGAGGCGGCGCATTTCCAGATCGGGCGTTCCTACCCGCTCAAGGCGCGCAGCGACCCCGCCGCCTGGGCCCTGCTGGAAAGCATCAAGGCGCAGGTCGATCCCGGCCATCTGATGAACCCGGGATCGCTCGGATTGTGACCGCGCCCACGTCAGGCACGGCACGATCGACCGTATTTCAGGAGGCCCTGATATGAAGCACGACGTCCCGCCACCCTATACCGCGGTCGAGCGCCACGGGGTGTTCCCCGAGCCGAGCCATGACGAGGCCGCGCGTTTCGATTTCCTGGCGAACCTCAACAAATATCTCTCGGGCACGCTCGGGGTCGGCAACACGCGCGCCTACGAAACGCGCGTGCTGCCTGCCTTTCGTGCCGAGCAGGGCCGCGATCCGGCCGACCGGTTCGAGATCCGCCATGCGATGAACCGCGATCCGTGGCATCGCTTCTGGTCGGCGCTCAAGCGCAATTCGATGGAGATGCGCCAGCAGAACGGCCGCCAGATGGTGTTGCGCCAGCTCGACGACCTCGACGCCAAGGCACGCCAGTTCAACGAGAGCCGCGACACGCTGCAGCTCGACCCCACCGTCGAAGTCCCGCGCTACCAGCGCGCGGTGGACATCCACTGCATGCCCGGCAGCTATCATGGCGAGGAGCGACCGGGCGACGTCTCGGCCGGTGCCAATTACGATTGCGGGATTTTCGCCACCACGGCGGGCGGGCTCGGTGCGCTGTCGGACGCCGGCGGGCAGGCGCTGGTCGAATGGGTCAAGCGCGAACGCCCCGGCTGGACGCCGCGCCGGATCCTCGATCTCGGCGCGACGGTCGGGCACAATATCGTCCCGCTCGCGCTCGCTTTCCCTGATGCCGAAGTCGTTGCGATCGACACCGCCGCGGCGTCGCTGCGCTATGGTCATGCCCGCGCGCAGGCGCTCGACGCTACTAACCTGACCTTCCGCCAGATGAATGCCGATGACATGGCGGCGTTCGACGACGGGACGTTCGATTGGGTGCAGACGACGATGTACCTGCACGAACTGTCGGGCAGCGCGCTGCCGCGGATCATCCGCGAGGGGTATCGCGTGCTCGCGCCGGGCGGGCTGATGTTCCACCTCGAGCAGCCCGCTTACACCGACGCGATGCCGCTCTACGAGCAGTTCATCCGCGACTGGGATGCGTTCAACAACAATGAGCCCTTCTGGTCGGCGATGCACGGCCTCGACGTGCCGCAGATCATGGTCGATGCGGGCTTTTCGCCCGACAAACTGTTCACCACCGGCGTGCGCGCCGTGGTCGACACCAAGGTGTTCCCACAGGTCGAGAGCAAGGGCGAAGAGGATCATGGCCGCGCCGCCTTCTGGCATGCCTATGGCGCGTGGAAAAACGATCGGACCGACGCATGAGCGATGATGGCATCGACTGGATCGCGCTCGCCGGCAAGCGCGCCAAGGGCAAGCGCCCCGAGTATTTCGAAGACCCGGCGGTCGACCGCTTGCTGTCGATCGTGATGGCGCTGGTCGCCGAAGTCTCGGTCCAGCGGCAGCGCGGCGACACGCTCGAGCGGCTGCTCGAAGCCAAGGGCGTGCTCACCCGCGACGAGATCGAGCGTTACACGCCCGACGCCGACGCCGGTTACGAACGCGGCGTTGCCACCAAAGCCTATATCGCCCGCGTGATGCGCGGCGTGCAGCAAGCCGTCGAGGCGATGGCGGCCGATGACAAGCCTGTCGAACAGGTCAGCAAGGAATTGAAAGAGCTATGATCGCGCACCGCAGCATCCGTGGCAAAATCCGCTACACCTCGAAGAAGCCCGACATGCTCGACCAGGAGCGGGGCCGCGAATGGTTCGCCTTTACGCATCATGGCGACGGCTCGGTGGTGATCCGGGCGCATTGCGAGATCGACGAACCGGCACCGACCGTGCTGCGCGATGTGATCTACGCGATTGGCCCCGACGGCAAGCCGCAGAATTTGCACGTCCATTTGATGGTCGGCGATACCTTCATGGGTTCGGGCTGGTTCAACGCCACGCATAGCGACACCGGCGGCACGATCGAATGTGAGAGCTTCGGACCGTCGATCGGACGCCTGTCGCAAACCGTGACGTTCGATCGTGCGATCGACGGCATGGGCACCCACCCGATCGTCAGCGACGGCTTCATGACGCGCTGTATCGATCTGTCGAAGGGCCCGCATCGTCGCGCGATCCGCGCCTATCTGCCGTCGCCCGATCATCGTGGCGCGACCCCGCCGATGATCGCCGAGGTGGTGATCGACATGGAATATATCGGCGAGGAAACCGTCACGGTCGCGGCCGGCACCTTCGCGTGCCGACACTATCGCTATATCGATGCCAGCGAACACGGCATGGGCGGCGTCACGCACCCGACCTACGAGATGTGGGTGACGGCGGACGAGGATTCGATCTTCGTCCAGGGCGGCGTCGGCGGCTATATGCAGACCTGGTACGAGCTGGTCGAACTCGACCGCTGAGCCGGTCCGCGCGACGCACCTCGGCGCCGCGCCACGGGCGTGTCGCGATCAATTCTCCGGACTGGTTATCAGCATGAAGATTACCCGCCATTTCGTCGATGTCGGTGCGCGCCGCTGTCATTATCGTCGCTGCGGGGCGGGGCCGGTGTTGCTGATGATCCATCAGAGCCCGCGCTCGTCGGCCGAATATGCGGCGCTGATGCGGCAATGGGGCGAGACGTTCACCTGCATCGCACCGGATTCACCTGGCTTCGGCCAGTCCGATCCATTGCCGGGCGATCCGTCGATCGACGATTTCGCCGACGCGCTGGTCGATCTGCTCGATGCGCTCGGGCTCGAGTGCGTGCCGGCCTATGGCTTTCATTCGGGCGGCATCATCCTTGTGAATGCGCTCAAGCGGCACCCGGAGCGTTTCGCGGCGCTGGCGGTCGGCGGCTATGCGATCTGGACGGCGGATGAGATGCAGTCCTTCTCGGACTCCTATCTCCCGGCCTTCCAGCCGCTGCCTTACGGCGAGCATCTCACCTGGCTTTGGAACCGCATCCTGGAGCAGAGCTGGTTCTTCCCATGGTTCGCGGTCGAGCCCGGCAAGCGCCTGCGGGGCCCGCATGACGACCCCACAAAGGTCGATGCGGTGGTGCGCGAAATGCTCGATTCGGGCGATGCCTATCGCGCCGGCTATGGCGCGGTGCTGCGCGCGCCGCGGCAGATGCCCGAGCCCGGCGACACCACCCGGCCGGTGCTGATCACCGCCTATGACGGCGATCCGCTGCAGGACCATATCGATCGGCTCGGCGCGCTGCCGAGCGGCTCAGCGGCGCAGAAGGTCGCGACGCCCGAGGCGCACCAGCAGGCGAGCCTAGATTTCCTTGCCGCCTATCCCGAGCCGATGCCCGATCGGCTCGGTGAAGTGGCCGACGAGGGGTTCATCGCGGTGCAGGCGCCGGGCTTTGACGGTCTCCTTCACTGGCGCGGTGAGCGCAGTGCGCCGCTGCTGGTGCACGGTCCCGGTCGCGCACTGGAATTGCTCGGGCAGCGGGCGCTGGCGATCGACCTTCCGGGGCATGGCCTGTCCGATGCGTGGACAGGCGCGGCGCCGACCGATCCCGCGGCGTGGCAGGCGGTGATCGCCGCCGCGATGCGAACACTCGGCGCCACCACCGTTACCTACGAACCGCTCCCGGCGGGGGACCCGGCGCGCCTGTATCCCGATCTCACGCCCGATCGTTTCGGCGCCTATCTCACCCGCGCCTGGTCGATCGTGCGCGCCGCACGGCTCTTTTCGCCCTGGTATGCACCCAGCGCGGCGTCGCCGCGCGATTTCGATCCGGCCACGCTTGTGCCCGCGCGGCTGGCGCTGGAGCATCGCGCGCTGCTTCGCTCGAGCGCGGCACGCGAATGGCACGTCGCCCGTGCCGCGATGGAGGTGTTCAATGGGAATTCGTGAAGCGATGCCGCTGCTCGCGCGCCACGAAGGCGTGTGGGACGGCCACTATATCCATTACAACGCGGCGGGCGAACAGATCGACGCGCACAGCTCGCGGCTGCTCAGCCGTATCGACGAGGAGCGCGCACATCCCTATCATCAGACCAACTATTACACCTGGCCAGACGGACGGACCGAGATCCGCGATTTCCCCGCGGCATATCGCGACCAGCGGATCTCGTGGGACAACGCGCTGATCACCGGCTGGGCCGCGGAAGTGAAGCTCGACCAGAACAATCGCACGCTGATGCTCTATTGGCAGCGCACCGGCGATCCGAGCCTCTATCTCTACGAAATGATCCAGCTCGCCGATGACGGGCAATCGCGCTGCCGGACCTGGCACTGGATCCGCAACGGGGTCATCGAGACGCGAACCGCGATCGAGGAACACCGCATCTCGCGCGATTGGCGTGCATTTGAGCTGGCATAAGCAACGCTGCGCTTGATCCATTTAATATCGTTATCTACCCCGCACCTTACGACGTTTCCGAACGCGCTGCGCGACCGCGCCGGCCAACCGTGCTGAGGGTGGCGGGAACGTTTTATACGGGGTGAGGAATCGATGGGACCGCAAAAATCGGGCAAGCCGCGCCCCGCGAAAGCGGGCGTCGCGCCATCCAGGCCGCGCTACGTCCAATTGGCAGACGAGATCCGCACCGCGATCTATTCGGGAGCGCTGACCGCCGGCGCGCATTTTCCGACCGAGAGCGCGCTGTGCAAGGCGCACGGCGTCAGTCGCTTCACCGTGCGCGAGGCGTTGCGCCGGCTGGAGATCGAAGGCCTGATCTCGCGCCGTCGCGGGTCGGGTACGGTGATCAAGGCCGCCTCGGCGCGCGGTGGGACGCTCCACCAACCCTTGTCCAACGTCGCCGAGATCATGCAATACGCCCGCGACACGCGCAATCGCTACGCGCCGTGCGGCATGACCAAGGTGCCGCGCCGCGTGATCGATCGCATCGAGGGCAAGGTCGAGGGCGAATGGCTCCACTATCGCGGCCTGCGCACGCGCGAGGGCGAGGAAAAGCCGATCGCCGCGGTCGATGCCTATATCTATCCCAGCCAGGCCGCTCTGGCCGAGCAGCTCGATCTCGAGGGCGCGACGCTGTTTCGGCAGGTCGAGCAGATCACCGGCATCGCCGTGGGGCGCGTTACGCAGGATATCCAGGCGGTGCCAGCGAGCGGCGAAGTGGCGCTCGAACTGGGTATACCGCGTCGTAGCGCCTGCCTGCGCGTACTGCGCTGCTATTACGACGTCGACGACCGGCTGTTCGAGATCTCGGTCAGCCATCATCCGGGCGATCGCTTCGCCTATTCGATGCACATCGACGTCGATAGCTAGCCGCCCGGCCGAAGCGGCCCCGCACGCCCCGTCTGTCTCGACCCCTACCCGCCGGGAAGGTCTGGCGGGAGGTCGACGCGTGCCCGGTCGCGCCGCGGCGGAACTCGCGCGAAGACCGCGATGAATCCTGTTGCGGCTCAGGAGCAAAGCTGCTCAAAGTTGTCCGGACAAATAAAGGATCCGGCGATATGGGCAAGGTTGTCCGCAGCTATGTAGACGGGCGGCACGGGCAGATGCATGTCCGCATCGCGCTGCCCGACGCGCCCAGCGCGACTCCGCTGATGTGCATCCATATGAGCCCGATGAGCGGCCGCGTCTTCGAACGCCTGCTCCCCGCGATGGGCGAGGACCGGATCGCGATCGCGTTCGATACGCCGGGTTTCGGCATGTCCGATGCGCCACCCGCGCCGCCGGAAATCGAGGATTATGCCCGCGATCTGCTCGCCGGGCTCGACGCACTCGGCATTGCCGGTCAGGTCGATTTGATGGGCTATCATACCGGCTCGATGATCGCGGTCGCACTGTCGCGGATCGCGCCGGGGCGTGTGCGGCGCGTGCTGATGGTGGCGGCGCCGATCTTTACGGAAGACGAGCGCCGCGAATTCCGCGCCTATTACCGGCACCGCGAGCCGGAGGCGGATGGCGGCCACATCCTGCGCCGCTGGAAGGGCTTCCTTTATCATCATCTGCGCCCCGGCGTGACGATCGCTGAGGTCAACGATGCTTTCCGCGAGGCGCTGCTCGGCGGCAATCTCGAATGGTGGGGGCATCGCGCCGCCTTCAATTACGATCTCGCCGCCGATCTCGCTTCGGTCGAGCTGGCGGTGCTGATCCTTAACACCGGTGACGATCTCTATCAGCAGACACCGCGTGCCGCAGGTGTCGCGGCGCGGTCGCGGATCCTCGACGTGCCCGGCTGGGGGCATGGCTTTGTCGACCAGCATACCGGCGATGTCGAGCAGGTCTCACGCGCCTTCTTCGACGCCGCCGACGGTGCCGAGTTCGCGGACGTGGCCGCGCCGCCATCGGCCACGGGGCCGCGCTTTCCCGCCCGCACCGGAAGTTTCGCACTCGTCGACACCGCCTCGGCGACGCCCGCCTGATCGGGCCACAGGAAGCACATCATGTCTCTCGCTTATCCCACCTTGCTGTTCGTCCACCTGCTGCTGTTCGTGTTGTGGCTCGGCGCCGATGTCGGGGTGTTCGTGTTGGGGCAGCATTTCCGCAAGCGTACGGTCTACACGCTCGACCAGCGGCTCGCGCTGCTGAAGCTGCTGGTCGAGGTCGATATGGTCCCACGCACCGCCTGGGCGCTGATGGTCCCGATTTCGCTGTCGGTCGTGCGGCTCGGTGGATTCTGGCTGATGCCCGACGCGCTGCTGGTCGGCGCGTGGGGCATCGGGGCGATCTGGATCTGGCTGGTGTGGGATGCGCACCTCCACGATCAGACGCCGCGCGCCAAGCGCGACCGCAGGATCGAATTCTATCTGAAGATCGCTTTGGCCGGCTTTTACCTCGTGCTCGGCGGCGTGTCGTTGGTGCAGGCCGCGCCGCTCGCCGCGCCGTGGCTCGCGATGAAGGCGCTGATGTTCGGGCTCATCTTCGCGGCGGCGATCATGATCGACGTGGCGTTCAAGCCCGTTGGCCCGCTGCTCGTGCGACTGGTGGGCGAGGGATCGAGCGACACCACCGAAGCGCCGCTGCTGCGCACGATGAACCGGACGCGGTGGTGGGTATGGACGGTCTATCTGCTGTTGCTGACCACCGCCTATCTTGGCTTGGTGAAGCCGTTCTGAGGGCTGGGGTTGCGAGCGTCCGGCTGCTCGGACTGGCGGTTTCAAATGGCTGCTTCGATCGCGCGCGCTGTCCGCTTGGAGGAGGCGAGGGCGCCATTGCCCGAGGAATGCCCTTCGTAGGCTAGGCGAGGGCGTTCCTGAAGGTTTAGCGATGCGCGCCGGAGCCTAGGCGGTGTATAACGACGCCGGCGAGCGCGCGGCGGGGTCGCCAGACTCGATCGCCGCGTCCGCCGTCCGGCCGGACGCCTTCTGACGCGAGCCCGCGGCGGCACCGGCAGCCAGGGCGCCACCATTCTTCGCATCGAAAACGCTCTCGGCCGCGCTCGCGCTGCGGCCGGAGATCGTCGTCAGCGCCCGCTCGGCGGGCGCAGGGAGTCGCGGCCCGCCGTGATTCGGGGCATCCGGCGAGTATAGGAGTGGACGCCTGGCGGCCTAAGCGAACGCCCTGCGCCTAGCGCGCTGGGGTAACCCCAGCCGATCAGTTATCGCGTTCTGCGCGCTTGCGATCGGCCTTCTTGGCGCGGCTGATCGCGGCTGCGCGCTCGCGGGCCCGCTTTTCCGACGGCTTTTCGTAATGGCGACGCAGCTTCATCTCGCGATACACGCCTTCGCGCTGCAATTTCTTTTTCAGCGCACGGAGCGCCTGGTCGACATTGTTGTCGCGGACGATGATTTGCATAAGTGAAGCGCTTTCGGGTGTCGGGCGTCTTTTCGAAACCCGCGCCTTAATGCGGCGAATAGATTCCGCCAAGCCGCCATCTGCGATAATGCGCGCGCACGCTTGTGGTGGCAGCACGGAGCGTCACCCGCTAGGGAAGCGGCATGTTCAGTCTCGATGCGCAGATCAGCTCGGCGGCAGAGCAGGACCGGCTCCTGCGGCAGCTCGCGGTAGAGGAGGGCGCGACGCTCTTCCTACGCGAAGGGATCGGCGCGATCGCGACCGTCCGCAGCGAACTTCGTGGCGCCGAGTCGCTGGCGGAGCGTCGCTATCTGCGATTGGTTGTCGTCGAGCTGGAACGACTGGATCGTCAGGCGCGCCGAACGACCCTGCGTCTCCGCCCGACGCTCGGCGAGAGACTGACAGACGGTTGGCGGCGACTGTTACGATAGCGCCGCCCGGCGAACGGGCAGCGGATTAGGAGGGGCGGGTTGCCCCCCGATAATCATGGGCTCGATCCAGCCCGTGTCGAACGGAGCGCTGCCCAGCCTTTTCGTGAAGCAGCCCTATCAGAAAGCGACCTTCACGCCGACGCGAGCCGCCGCGCGTTGATCGGCATCACCGCTCTCGGCGCTGACGGCGCCGAACAGCGTGGCCGATTTCGACAGCAGAAGCTCACTGCCCAGCATGGCCGTCGCGACGACGGGCGCCCGCAGCGCCCCGTCCGCAAGCAGCCCGGAGCCGCTGCCGGACAGGCTTGCGAGCGCGGGCGGCGCACGACCATCGACTTGATAGCGCAAGCCGACCGTCAAATAGGGCTTTACGCGCGCTGGGGGCGCTCGCCGCCCGGGGGAACGTCAACACGCCGTCGATGGCCGCGAAGTGGATACGGCCATTTCGCGGCGCGGCGGCTCCTCGCGCTCTGACGAAGCTCGACGACGTGATTTCAGCTTAATGACGACCCGTCGAAGCCAGTTGTCAGCGTTCTAACGCGGCGGACATAGCTGAGGATCGGATCTGGCAGGAGACGGTGCCTCGACCTCACGACGGCGACACCGTACCGCATCTCCTGCGCGGGGCCACCGCCCATATTGTCGAGCCGATCCAGCCGCCCCGCTCCACCCTAAACAGCGCTAAAACTTCTTCGTGATCTGTCCCCGCAACTGTCCCGAAGTCTCACCCGACGCACCGCGGAGACCGAGCTCGAGATCGAACCCCCAATCGCTCGGCAGCACCCACCTGCTGCCAAGCGCCAGGGTGAAGACATCGCGCCGCCATCCGATGGTCGAAATGCCATACTGCGATGGCTCGAGGATATCGGCATAGTCGAGCCACTGGACCGAGCCGCCATTGAACTCATGCTGCCACTCGCCCCTGACCTGCGGTGCTACCGATCCGAATGACAGTTTCTGCACGATGCCGATCCGCCCGCCCAGAACGCTCGACAGCGAACTGACCCGACGCTCGTCAAAGCGCAGATTCAGGCGACCGGCACCGGCCTCGACATAGCTGCCGAGTGCGGCATCGAGCCATTGGAGATTGCCATAGACCGACCACAGCAGCGCCCCCGAGTTGCGATCGATCCCCGCGGATAGGGCGCCGAACCACATCGATCCGTCGCGCTCGCCGGTCGTAAACCCGCTGCTCACCACGCGGCGTGTCGAGAAGTTCAGACCGCCATATCCGAATACACCGTCGACGAAGACGCCTTGGATCGGGAGTGCGCTGCCATAGGCGGCTATCGCGCTGGTATTCGAGCGGACACGTCCGGCCGTGCCATTAATCTCGCTCAGATCCTTGCCATAACCGCCGCCGAGACCGAGTGTCACGGCGTCGCCGATCCGCATATCGACGCCGCCGCTGAGCCCCGCCGTCGACGCCGTGATCTTGCTGCGTCGCGTCGTAGCGTCGCGCGTACCAATATCGAGTGCGCCGCCGGTCCACAATGCGAGCCCCCCGACGGGACGGCCGGCCGATCCATCACCAACCGCACCAAAGGCCGGCGCCGCATTCGAACGGGCGCTGTCGGGACCGATGCCCTCTGCCCCGTCCATCAGCCCGGCGCGACCGCCCCCGCCGATGCTGCCAGTGCCCCAGTTCCCGCTGCCTTGGTCTCCGGAGGCAGAAGGGCCGCCAATTTCATCGCTTCTGCTTGCATTTCCGCCGCTGAACCGATCGAGCACGTCAAGCTCGCTCGAATTAAAGCGGTTATCGAAGGCCCTGCGCCGACCATCGCGCGAGTTGAACCTGAAGCCGAGCGGATCGCTGCGTCCCGATGATGGCGTGTGCAATTGTTGGTTGCGGCGCATGAAATTGCCGATCTGCGCCTGTGCAAAGCGACGCGTCACTTCGGACTGTGCGTCGCTGATCGCGCGAACCGTCGGGTCGGCGGTGGGGTCGGGGCGGGCGGTTACCGTCACCGTTACGATCGCAGGTTCCGAGGTGCCGGAGGCGTTGGTCAGCGTGTACCCAATCGCGATCGTGCCGCCAAAGCGGGGTTTCGTCGTCACGCTAAGCTGATAGGTGCGGTTGCCGGCAGGCCCCGCTTCGATCAGCGCGGTCGTGGCGGACTCGGCTGGCAAGACCGACACGAGCGTTGCGCCGGTAAAGGGGCCTTCCGTGGCATCGCTGGTCAAATCGACGAGCACCGTTTGACCGTCGCCGACGTCGGCTTTCTTCGGACGCGCGGTTGGGCGGGTGCCGATGACGGTCAGGGACACGGTCGCCGGCGCCGAGCGCCCGCCAGGGCCTACCGCGACGAACTGGAACGTATCGGTACCGACAAAACCGAGGCGCGGCGTATAGACCGCGATGATCGGCGTCGCGACGAATTGAAGCGACGCTGCTGCGAGTACGGATAGCCCTGACGACGCGGCTGAGCTGGCGGTCAGCACAACGGTGCCGTTTTGCGGGGCTTGCGAGATCTCGATCGTCGAGAACACGCCGGCCACTAGATCGGATAAGTTGATCGCGGCGCCTTGTGGGTCGATCGTCTTCGTCACCGGCACCGACTGCGCCAAGGGCGTCGTGATCGGCGGCGCCGGCGTTGCTATCGTCAATTGCACCGTGGCGGGTGGCGACGTGCCACCCGGGCCCGTTGCGGTCACGGTAAAGCTGTCAGGCCCGAAATAGCCGGCCGTCGGCGCATAGGTAATGACGGTGCCGGAGAGTGTCGCCGTGGCATGCGATGGCGGGCTGGCAATCGCTAGGCTCGTGAAAGCGCCCGACACCGATGTCGCGAGATCGATCGGTGTCCCGGTGCTGTCGTATCCAATCGTCACCCCGCTCCGATCGGCGACAATTGGCGCGCTGGCGCTCACCGCGAAGCTGCGCTGGACCTGTGGTGCGGCGGCGATATCGGCGTTGCCGGGTTGGTCGGCATTGATCGTGCAGGTGCCGGTGGTGAGCAGCGTGACGCTGCTGCCGGCAACGGTGCAGACGCCGGTCGTCGCGGAGGTGAACGTGACCGCCAGCCCAGAGGATGCGGTCGCCGCAAGCGTTAGCGGCGAGGCCGAGAGCGAGGCGTGGGCGAGTGCAGCAAAGCTGATCGTCTGGGTGCCCTGCGCGATGCTGCCCGACACCGTCGCGCCGGTCGCGGTCACGGGGACGCCCTGGCTGTCGCTCGCCTGGATCGCATAGCTGAACGCGCCAGCGCTGGTCGGAACGCCGGAGACCGTGCCCGTGCTTGCACCGAGCGTCGTGCCGGCGGGTAGCGCGCCGCTCGCCAACGTATAGCTGTAGGGTGCGGTGCCGCCAGTGGCGGGGTTGGCCTGACTGTAGCTGCCGCCGACGCTGGTGCCCGACACGGCTCCGGGGGTTACCGAGAGGCTCGCCGGGGTGACCGTGAAGCTGCGCTGGACCTGTGGAGCGGCGGCGATGTCGGCGTTGCCGGGTTGATCGGCGTTGATCGTGCAGGTGCCGGTGGTGAGCAGCGTGACGCTGCTGCCAGCAACGGTGCAGACCGTGCTCGTCGCCGAGCTGAACGCGACCGCTAGGCCCGACGATGCGGTCGCCGAAAGTGAGAGCGGCGAGGCCGAGAGCGACGCGTTCGCGAGTGCGGCAAAGCTGATGGTCTGGCTGCCTTGCGCGATGCTGCCCGACACGGTCGCGCCGGTCGCGGTTGCGGGGATGCCCTGGCTGTCGCTCGCCTGGATCGCATAGCTGAACGCGCCAGCGCTGGTCGGAACGCCGGTGACGGTACCGGTGCTCGCACCAAGCGTCGTGCCTGCCGGCAGCGCGCCTGCGGCGAGCGTATAGCTGTAGGGTGCGGTACCGCCGCTGGCGGGGTTGGCCTGGCTGTAGCTGCCGCCGACGCTCGCGCCCGACACGGCTCCCGGCGTTACCGAGAGGCTCGCCGGGGTGACGGTGAAGCTGCGCTGGACCTGCGGGGCAGCGGCGATATCGGTGTTGCCTGGCCGGTCGGCGTTGATCGTGCAGGTGCCGGTGGTGAGCAGCGTGATGCTGCTGCCAGCAACGGTGCAGACCGCGGTTGTCGCCGAGGTGAACGCGACCGCCAGCCCCGAGGATGCCGTCGCCGCAAGAGAGAGGGGCGAGGCCGAGAGCGAAGCGTTGGAGAGTGCGGCAAAGCTGATAGTCTGGGTGCCTTGCGCGATGCTGCCCGACACGGTCGCGCCGGTCGTGGTCGCCGGCACGCCCTGGCTGTCGTTCGCCTGGATCGCGTAGCTGAACGCGCCCGCGGCGGTGGGCACGCCGGTAACCGTGCCGGTGCTTGCGCCAAGCGTCGTGCCCGCCGGCAGCGCGCCGCTGGCCAGCGTATAGCTGTACGGAGCGGTACCCCCGCTGGCGGGGTTGGCCTGGCTGTAGCTGCCGCCGACGCTGGCGCCGGACACGGCTCCGGGGGTTACCGACAGGCTCGCCGGGGTGACCGTGAAGCTGCGCTGGATTTGCGGGGCGGCGGCGATGTCGGCGTTGCCTGGTTGATCGGCATTGATCGTGCAGGTGCCGGTGGTTAGGAGCGTGACGCTGCTGCTAGCAACGGTGCAGACGCCGGTCGTCGCGGAGGCGAACCCCACCGCCAGCCCCGAGGATGCAGTCGCCGCAAGGGTCAGCGGTGAGGCCGAGAGCGAGGCGTTCGAGAGTGCCGCAAAGCTGATCGTCTGGCTGCCTTGCGTGATGCTGCCTGACACGGTCGCGCCGGTGGCGGTCGCTGGCACGCCCTTGCTGTCGCTCGCTTGGATCGCGTAGCTGAACGCGCCGGCGGTGGTCGGCACGCCCGTAACTGTGCCGGTGCTCGCGCCGAGCGTCGTGCCCGCGGGCAGCGCGCCGCTCGCCAGCGTATAGCTGTACGGTGCGGTACCGCCGCTGGCGGGGTTGGCTTGGCTGTAGCTCGCGCCAACGCTGGCGCCCGACACGGCTCCTGGGGTTACCGATAGGCTCGCCGGGGTAACGGTGAAGCTGCGCTGGACCTGCGGGGCGGCGGCGATGTCGGTGTTGCCGGGCTGATCGGCGTTGATCGTGCAGGTGCCGGTGGCGAGCAGCGTGACGCCGCTGCCGGCAACGGTGCAGACCGCGCTCGTAGCCGAGGTGAACGCGACCGCCAGCCCCGATGATGCGGTCGCCGCAAGCGTCAGCGGCGAGGCCGAGAGCGAGGCGTTGGCGAGTGCCGCAAAGCTGATCGTCTGGGTGCCTTGCGCGATGCTGCCCGACACCGTCGCGCCGGTTGCGGTCGCTGGCACGCCTTGGCTGTCGCTTGCCTGGATCGCATAGCTGAACGCGCCTGCACTGGTCGGAACGCCGGTAACCGTGCCGGTGCTTGCGCCAAGCGTCGTGCCCGCGGGCAGCGCGCCGCTGGCCAGCGTATAGCTGTACGGCGCGGTGCCCCCGCTGGCGGGGTTGGCCTGGCTGTAGCTCGCGCCGACGCTCGCGCCGGACACGGCTCCGGGGGTTACCGACAGGCTCGCGGGGGTGACGGTGAAGCTGCGCTGGATTTGCGGGGCGGCGGCGATGTCGGCGTTGCCTGGTTGATCGGCGTTGATCGTGCAGGTGCCGGTGGTGAGCAGCGTTACGCTGCTGCCGGCAACGGTGCAGACCCCGGTCGTCGCCGAGCTGAACGCGACCGCCAGCCCCGAGGACGCGGTCGCCGCAAGCGTCAGCGGCGAGGCCGAGAGCGAGGCGTTCAAGAGTGCCGCAAAGCTGATCGTCTGGGTGCCTTGCGCGATGCTGCCCGACACCGTCGCGCCGGTCGCGGTCGCTGGCACGCCTTGGCTGTCGCTTGCCTGGATCGCATAGCTGAACGCGCCTGCACTGGTCGGAACGCCGGTAACTGTGCCGGTGCTCGCCCCGAGCGTCGTGCCTGCCGGCAGCGCGCCAGCGGCCAGCGTATAGCTGTAGGGCGCGGTGCCGCCTGTGGCTGGGTTGGCCTGGCTGTAGCTGCCGCCCACGCTGGCGCCGGACACGGCTCCCGGGGTTACCGACAGGCTCGCCGGGGTGACGGTGAAGCTGCGCTGGACCTTCGGGGCGGCAGCGATGTCGGTATTGCCTGGTTGGTCGGCGTTGATCGTGCAGGTGCCGGTGGCGAGCAGCGTGACGCTGCTGCCAGCAACGGTGCAGACGCCGGTCGTCGCCGAGCTGAACGCGACCGCCAGCCCCGACGATGCGGTCGCCGCAAGCGTCAGCGGTGAGGCCGAGAGTGAGGCGTTGGCGAGTGCGGCAAAGCTGATCGTCTGGCTGCCTTGCGCGATCGTCAGCTCAAATGTCTTCGCCGATGTCTGTGCGGTCGGGGTGGTGGCGTCGGTGGCGGTGACGGTGAATGTCGACGCTGCCAGCGCGGTGCTCGGCGTACCGGTCAGCTCACCCGTGCTCGCGTTGAAGGCAAGCCCTGTCGGTAGCGTCGGGCCCGAGAGCGCAAAGCCATAGGGCGTGGTGCCGCCGCTCGCGGTGACGGGGGTGACCGCGGTCAGCGCGGTGCCCACCGTGCCCGCGACACTCGGCGTGGCTTGGGTGGTCTGAAGCGGGGAGGGGGTGACGGTCAGCGTGGCGCCTGCAGTGGTGCCGGTCAGCGTGGTCGGGCCGGTGGCGGAGATCGCGCCGGTCGTCAGCGGGTAGCTCGCGGCGACTCCCGCCGGGGTCACCGTCATCGTCACGGTGCAGCTCGCGCCCGCGGCGAGGCCGGCGCCCGACAGCCCGAACGCCGTGCTCGTCGCGCTCAGCGTCCCCGAACAGGTGGTTCCGCTCCCCGACAGGGTCAGCCCCGAAGGCAGCGTCGAGGGCGCGAGCGTCACGCCGGTCAGCGCAGTGCCGGTGTTGCCGTTGGTCAGCGTCACGGTGAGCGTCGTAGTCTGCGCGGTCGTGATCGAGCCCGGGCTGAACGCCGCCGCGACCGTTGGCGCAGACACATAGACGAGCTGGTCGGCCGCCGAGGTGGCGGAGGCGACGCTGCCCGTCGTCACCACCACGTCGTACACCCCCGCGCTGCGGGCGGGGGCGGTGGCGGTACAGCTCGTCGCGGACCCACAGCTCACCCCCGTTGCGGGCGTGCCGCCGACGCTGACACTGGTACTGCCGGGCACGAAGTTGGTGCCCGTGATCGTGATCGACCCCGTCGCCGCCGCGACCAGCGCCGCCGGACTGACGCCGGTCACGGTCGGCGCGGCATAAGTGAACTGGTTGCCGGCCGCGGTAGGGCTGGTTCCCCCGGTGCCGGTCGTGGTGACGTTGACCACACCCGCCGCCGCGGCCGCCGGGGCGGTCGCGGTGATCGATGTCGTGCTGTTGACGGTGAAACCGGTGGCGTCGACCGTGCCGAATTTGACCCCGGTGATGCCGGTGAAGCCCGTGCCGCTGAGCGTCACCGACGTGCCGCCGCCGACGGGGCCGCTGGTCGGGCTGACTGCTGTGATCGCCGGCGACCCGGCCGGGATGCAGGACACCGTCCAGCTGATCGTCGCGCTCGTGCCCGCATTTTGCTGCGTGTCGTACAGGAAGATATCGGTGATGTTGGCTGGGAGCGTGACGGAGCCCGACCCGCTCGACGTGACGTCGCCCGCGGAGGAGACGTTCGTGCTGGTGCCGACGAAGGCGAACGAGGCCGCATTGCCGCCCGCGGCGTTGGTTGGCCGGTAATAGGCATGGACGCCGCCATTGGGATTGGAAATCGTGTAGCTGTAATTGATGACGTCGCCGGCGGTGAATTGCTGCGTCGTCAGTCCTGCGCTGACGGCGCGCGTGACGACCTGAAACGTCGAATCGGACACAGTCGAGGTATGGCTGAGCGTGCCGTTGTTGACCGCCGTGCAGCCGTTCGATGCGCTCGCCGGCGTCGCGCCGAACCCGGCCGCGGCAGCGACAGCGGCAATGGCGAACGCGGTCGGCGACATCCGCCCGCGGCGAGGGCGCCGTTGCGTCCCGCCAACGTCTCCCTCGCTGATCTCCGTCGCGCTGGTCCGCGCGTGAGGCCGACCGCGCAGCGCGCGGGCAAACATCGTCGACGCTGACCAACGCCCCCGCACGCGCGCCGCAATCATCATGCCACGAGCCCCTCCCGCACGACGCCGACGGACAGTCCGTCGATCGCCCCTCCCGGAGCGCGACATGATGCGCGCCCGTACCGAACCGACTTCGCGCCTGAGAGCATGCGCTGCCGCTTATCCGGACAGTCTCATGGCGCTCGACGCATACGCGTTACTAAAGTGCTCTTTCAAACATAGACGACGTCGCGAAAAACCGCCGCGGAATTTTCATAAATTCGTCCGACGCCTTTCCTCCAACGTCTGTTGGCAATCTTTCATTTATTACCCTGAGGAGTAATCAATAACATCTCGTGAATGGAAGGAAAAACAATAAAAATTATGTCAATAATATATGATATAATCCTATTCATAGCTGAGTGATAAAGGGATCATGGATGTCGATATAACGGCACTCGTAATCTCGGACAATTGTAGTTTAGCTACAGTATAAAAGTAAACACATAGCAGGTTAAGGCGCGGAACTGCGGTGTGAGCTTGCAAGTATCTTGTCAGTTCGCGGAAGAGATGCGAGATTTACGCGTCGGGCGAGGGCGGCGAGTCCGGCGGGAACGATCTTCGCTACCAGTCGCACGCAGGGGACATCACGATGGCAGATCCATTCATGGGCCAGATCATGCAGGTCGGCTTCAACTTCGCGCCGATCGGCTGGGCGCTCGCGCAAGGGTCGTTGATGGCCATTTCGCAGAATGCGGCGCTGTATACGCTGCTCGGGATAACGTTTGGCGGCGACGGCCAACAGACGTTCGGGCTTCCTGACACACGCGGCCGGGTGATGCTGGGCGTCGGCACCGGTCCCGGCCTCCAACCGATCGCCTGGGGGGAAAAGGCCGGCAACGCCACCGTGACGATCCTGCCTGCGAACATGCCCGCGCACACGCATCCCGCGACCTTTGTCGGCCAGCAGGGCACGACGACGGCGAGCGGGACGCTGCAAGCGGTGCAGGTTCCGCTGGCGGGTTCGACGCAGCAGACCGAAGCACCCGTGACCGGCGACCGTCTGGGAACGGCCTACGACACCAGCGGCAACGGCAGCACGATCACGCTCTATGCGCCCGCCAGCGTGGCCGGCACGCCGGTCAATCTCGGCGGACTGAGCGTCACGGGCGGGCCGTTCACGCCGCAGGGTTCGGTGACCATAGGCTCCGCAGGCGGTACCGTGCCCACCAACGTCCTCAATCCCTATGTCGCGGTCTATACGATCATCGCGACGCAGGGCATCTTTCCAACGCGTCCCTAGCCGAACACCGCCTGATACAGCCGAGGATGGCCAGGCTTCGGCTGTAGCTGGCTGATGAAGATGTCGTGGGGACCGTTTCTGCCGCAATCCATCGCATAGGTCTCATCAAGCAGAAGCACCGACTCGGGTGATTCGAAGATGAGGATGAAAGGCTCGCGAAATTCGTTGAGAAGATGGGGCTTGCGATCGATCCGAAGCAATGTGATTTCCACTGGGGCGGGCACTGTCGCTAGTCGCACCGACCTGCCTAGCCAAGGCGTGAAATCTTCGGGTGTCGGCAGATACATGATCCTATGCTCCCCCTGCGCGGCGCCTATCATCGCCATGACGTCTTGATACTTGAGCATGGTACCGCCTGATGTAAAGGACGCAACCATCTCGAAGCCCGTCGCCGCGCCGCTGCCGTCCTTTCCCGCGCCGCGCCGGGCACCGCCGGCCCTGCCGCCTGCGCTGGTCGCGGGCGGGGTGCGTTTGCGCGCCGCGCGCCGCGGCGATCTTCCGTTTCTGCACGCGCTCCACCGGGCGTTGCGGGCGCCCGACTTCGCGCTCGCACCGTGGAGTCAGGTCGAGCGCGAGGCGGTGATCCGCGACCAGTTCGCGCTGCAGCATCGCCACCTGCTCCGCGAATATCCGCGCGCCGATTACTGGATCGTCGAGCGTCGCACGGATCCACCCGAGGATGCGTCTGGATCCGATGCGCCGATCCCCATCGGCCGCTATTATCTCGATCGTCACGGTCGCATGTGGCGCGCGATGGATATGGGATTCCTGCCGGGCAAGCGCGGTTTTGGCGGCGCGCTGATCAACTGGACGAAGGCCTGCGCGGTGGCGGCGGGCGCGCATGGGGTCGACCTGCACGTTGCGCACGACAATGTCCGCGCGCGCGCGCTATATCTGCGGCTGGGCTTCCGCGACGTAGATCCGCCGCTCGATTTCTATCAGCGGATGATCTGGCTGGCGGCGTGCGAGGGGGATGGCACGGGGCTCGACCGGTAACGGGTTCGCGACCGGAATGCTGGCCGATGCGGGCGATCGGGGGCGTCAACCCATAGCAATGAGCCTCTGGCAGCGTCTTGATCGCGGATCAGCAGGCGTGCCTCGATGCGGCTGGCGCTCCGCCCATGCTCAACCCGTATTTCATATTTGCCTTGCCCCGCGCGTGAATCTTCGGGGGCAGGACATCGAGCCGTGGGCGCCAATGATTGTCTGGGGGGAGAACGGTGGCGGCGGGGTCTCGATCCTTTTCCGCCGTTCGCGCGCCACCCGACATCGGGCAGTAGATTGTGACCTATGTCGGTATTGGCGGGTGTCCGAAGCTCAACACTGCTCGGAATGGCTGGTTCGGGGCGTTGGGGCTCGCAGCGGCCTCGCTGCTGGTTACCGCGTTCAAGCCGGCGCGACCCTCGCTGAACAGGGCGCCGCCGATCGAAGCGGGGGCGTTGACGCTGCGGTTGAGGTGGCGGGGCGTCGTCGCGATCGCCATACCCGTCCGTTGGGTCGGCATTCGGGCGCGGTCTTTGCACTGCGTCTCGCCCGGTATGCGCCCACACGCAAAGATCGGCCCAGCAGAGGAAGTTTGGTCGCCGGCGCGGTGTCGGTGCCGAACACGAAGCCGAGGCCTGGCGGCGGAGGGCGGTCAGCTATCGCGCGGTTGCGCATCCGACGCGGCGGCAGCGCCTGCTGCCGAGAGCTGGTAGACGCCCGGTTTGACGCGTTCGAACCAGCCATAGACGTTGCGCAACAGGATTGCGCCGGCATCGTCCGCGAGATGCTTGAGGTCGCGGGGGCGGGCGGGACCGGACCGCATCGCGCCGGCACAGGCTAACGCACGCTGGCGATAGGCGGTCATGATCGGCTGGCGCGTCGAGCCGCCGCTGGTCGGATCGCCCTTGCGGGTGGCATGCTCCTTGAGCAGGCGCTTGCGCAGCGGAAGGTTCGCGCGGGGTTTGTACGGCGCGGGTTCGGTTGCCACGACGACGCTGCCGAGCTTGAGGTCGACCAGCAGCAAGCCCAGACCCATCAGCCGGCACAGGCGGTGGACGCGTTTGTCCTGGTCACGGCCGCGGCGGCTGGCGATCACCGCCAGATACACCTGGTCCGCCGCACGCAGCCGATCGACCGCCTGCAGCACGAGCTCGAGGGTGAAGGACAGCTTGAGCTCGGCGATCACCAGCAGCGGCGGTTCGTCGTCGCGCACCGCGACGATATCGCAGCCGCGGATCTCGCCTTTGACGGTGAATCCCTGCGCTTCGAGGAACGCCTTGACCGGCGGATACAGGCTGGTCTCGCTCAAGCCCGCCGGCGGGGCGTCGCGTGGCGGCATGTCGCTCAGCTGCCGCTGGCCCAGAGGCTCGCGGTGCGTGGGATGCTGCTCGCACTCGCCGCGCCTGGGTTTCGATCAAGCAGCGCGAGGGGGAGGGGTTCGTCCATGCTGCCGCCGGCGACCGGCGGTGTCATCAGCAGCGCGATGTCGGGGGCCTCGGCGGGATCGACGATCCGGTGCGCAATGTCGCGGACGACGGCCACGTCCCACGCCTGACCCGCCGCGAGCGCGAGCTTGTGGCCGATCGCCGGGAGCAGATCGAATTCATAGTCGCCGTGCTCGATCGCGGCGCTCCAGCTTGGGCCGGCATAGATACGGACGCGCATGGGAACTCCTGGACACGGCGAGAGAGGGAAGCCTCCCTACTGCCCGGTCGCGCCTGTGGTGCAAGCGATTTTCCGCCGCTTTGTCCCGCGATCGAATTGGGTTGGGTTTCATGGCCAGCCGGTCCGGTCGATCGCTCGGGAACGGGCTGCGAGATCGCACGCAGACGGGCTAGGACGTTGCTGTCCTGCCTTGAAGATCGGCATATGCTGTGTTCAAATCGAGTCTCTGCCCTCTGGCAAGGCGCTCGTCGACATCGACACGCTCACTCACGCTGTACCACAGGAGAGCGGTAGCCGCCTGTACCTTGGCCTGCCGCGTGTGATCTGCGCTGCGAGCACGGTGGGAATCGACAAAAATGGCGGCTCACTTCGTGCGGCCAGACAGTGGATCTGGCCACGCATTGGCAACGCAAAAATCCGTGGCCGCTGCCTTCAAACTCTAATGGTGCGGACGGCGGGACTCGAACCCGCACACCCTGAGGGCGAGGGATTTTAAGTCCCGTGCGTCTACCAATTTCGCCACGTCCGCGTGGGGCCCGTCCAAGCGCACCCGACGCGTCGCGTCAACCCGCTCAGACGTTCAAATTGGCGCGCATTTCCTTGCCGGGCTTGAAATAGGGGACGCGTTTGGCGTCGACATCGACGAGTTCTCCGGTGCGCGGGTTGCGGCCGGTGCGGGCGTCGCGCGCGCGGGTCGAGAAGGCGCCGAAGCCGCGCAACTCGACACGGCCGCCCGAGGCGAGCCGTTTGATGATTTCATCGAAGAAGGTCGTGACCAGAGCCTCGATGTCGCGCAGCGACAGATCGGGATTTTCGGCAGCCAGTGTCTGCACAAGTTCTGATCGAATCATCGTACGCTTCCTTTACCCCCAAGCCCCGTCCGATCGGGACGATATGGCCGCTTCGGCTTGATCTATAGCAAGGCTAGCACGGGGATAGGTTGAAAACGACGGAAAAAAGCAAAACGGGGCGATTTCCTGTGAAGGAAAACGCCCCGCCGTTGTGCAGAATATTACTTCTTTGCGTCGGCGCCCTGCGCCTTGAGCGCTGCACCCAGGATGTCGCCCAGCGATGCGCCCGAGTCGGACGAACCATACTGCGCCACAGCCTGCTTCTCTTCGGAGATCTGCATCGCCTTGATCGAGAAGGTGGGCTTCTTCGAACGGTCGAAACCGGTGACCATCGCATCGAACTTCTGGCCGGTCTGGAACCGCTCAGGACGCTGCTCGTCGCGATCGCGGCCGAGGTCGGTGCGCTTGATGAAGCCCGTCGCGCCGTCGTCGCCGACCTGTACTTCGAGACCCGCGTCGCGGACTTCGAGCACGGTGACCGTGACGATGGCGTTCTTGTTGAGGCCCGATGCCGCTGCCGAGATGCCGCCGGCTGCAACGCCGCCTGCTGCAGGGGCACCACGCTCAAGCTGCTTCATGCCGAGCGAGATACGCTCCTTCTCGGCGTCGATGTCGAGCACGATGGCCTGAACCATCTCGCCCTTGCGATGCAGGTTGAGCGCGTCCTCGCCCGAAACGCCCCAGGCGATGTCGGACATGTGGACCATGCCGTCGACGTCGTTGTCGAGGCCGATGAACAGACCGAATTCGGTCGCGTTCTTGACTTCGCCTTCAACGGTCGAACCGATCGGATGCGCTTCTGCGAAGGCCTCCCACGGGTTGCTGATCGCCTGCTTGAGGCCGAGCGAGATGCGGCGCTTGTCGGGATCGACCTCGATGACCACGACATCGACTTCCTGCGAGGTCGAGACGATCTTGCCGGGGTGGACGTTCTTCTTGGTCCACGACATTTCCGAAACGTGCACAAGGCCTTCGATGCCCGGCTCGAGCTCGACGAACGCACCATATTCGGTGATGTTGGTGACGCGGCCGGTGAGCTTGGCGCCGACCGGGTACTTCGCGGCTGCACCTTCCCACGGATCGCTCTCGAGCTGCTTCATGCCGAGCGAGATCCGCTGCGTGTCCTTGTTGATGCGGATGATCTGAACCTTGACGGTGTCGCCAATGTTGAGAACTTCCGACGGATGGCCGACGCGCTTGTAGCTGAGGTCGGTGACGTGGAGCAGGCCGTCGATGCCGCCGAGGTCAACAAACGCACCGTAATCGGTGATGTTCTTGACGACGCCGTCGATGATCTGGCCCTCGGCGAGCGACAGGATGAGGCCCGAACGCTGCTCTGCGCGGGTCTCTTCGAGGATCGCGCGACGCGACACGACGATGTTGCCGCGCTTGCGGTCCATCTTCAGGATCTGGAAGGGCTGGGGGATATCCATCAGCGGGGTGACGTCGCGCACCGGGCGGATGTCGACCTGCGAACCCGGCAGGAAGGCCACGGCGCCGTTGAGGTCGACGGTGAAGCCGCCCTTGACGCGGCCGAAGATGACGCCCTCGACGCGGGCGGTCTTGGCGAATTCGGTTTCGAGCGTGTCCCATGCGGCTTCGCGGCGGGCGCGGTCGCGCGACAGCATCGCTTCGCCGTGCACGTTCTCGACGCGGTCGACGAACACTTCGACTTCGTCACCGACCTTGAGATCGGCCTTCTGGCCCGGCATCGCGAATTCGCGCAGCGGAACGCGGCCTTCGGACTTCAGGCCGACGTCGATGACGGCCAGGTCGTTCTCGATTGCGGTGACGGTGCCCTTGACGACGCGGCCTTCGAAGCTGTCGGCACCGCCGAGAGTCATTTCGAGGAGGGCGGCGAAATCGTCGCGGGTTGGGTTTGGCTGAGTGGCCATAAAGGGATCAGATCCTAAATCATTGTTCCGGCCAGCCGGTTGTCTCCGGCGGTCTTGGCCTATGTGTCGGAACAGCCGAATGCCGGGCCGACATCCGCCGATTGACGTTCGCGGGGGCGGGCAACTCGCTAAATGCGAAAAGGGCGCGAGAGGACATGCCTGTCGCGCCAGCCTCCGCGAGCACCGCTCGCCGGACCGCGCGTCTATAGCCTAGGGTGAGAGGGCGATCAAGTCGCGTCGGCATTGACAAAGATTGGCAATGTGAGACCTTCGACATCGGAGACTCACATGGCGACGATGAACATTTCCCTGCCGGATGCGATGAAGGACTGGGTCGAGGCGCAGGCCGCGACTGGCCGCTTCGGCAACAGCAGCGATGTCGTGCGCGACCTGATCCGGCGGGAGCAGGTTCGTTTAGATAAGATCGCCAACATGCAGAGGATGGTTGACGAAGCGCTGGCAAGCGGCGTTTCCGACCTAACAGCGGAAGACGTGTTTGCTGAAGCTCGCGGGCGTTTCCTCGCGCGCCGCAGCAGCGATGCCCTATAGGCTCTCGCATCAGGCGAGGCGCGACCTCGACGAAATCTACATCCGAGGGGCGGAGCTATTCGGCTTGGCCCAGGCCGACGAGTACAGCGCTGGCATGGCGCAGACGCTCACGTTCTTGGCGTCCTATCCGCGCGCAGCGAGGGAGCGAACCGAGATCGTGCCGCCGGTGCGGGCGCATCGGTACAAGTCGCATGTCGTGATCTATCGATTGGAGCCGGATGCGATCCTGATCTTGCGGGTGCGTCACGGACACGAAGATTGGACGTCTAGCCCCCTCTGATCAATCGCGCGCGATTCTCGATTCGACGATATCAATCGCGCGCTGGACCGAGGCCTCGATCGACAGGAAGCTCGTGTCGAGGAACGCCGCGTCATTGGCGGGAACGAGCGGCGCGTTCGAACGCGTCGAATCGCGCAGGTCGCGGGCGCGGATGTCGGCGAGCACCTTGTCGATGCTGATTGGCGACCCGTGCGATCGCAGCTCGGCGTGGCGGCGCTTGGCGCGGATGTTGGGGGTGGCGCGCACGAACAGTTTGGCTTCGGCATTGGGGGCGATCACCGTGCCGATGTCGCGCCCGTCGAGCACCGCGCCGCCCGGTTGCTGGGCGAAGCGCTTCTGCCGCTGGAGCAGCGAGGCGCGCACCAGCGGATGCGCCGAGACGACCGAGGCGAGCGAGCCGATCGCATCGCTGCGCAGCATCGGATCGTCGAGCAGCGAATCGTCGAAGTCGCACGCGGCGACCGCGTCGGCCTCGACCGACGGGTCGAGTTCGAGGCGCTGCACGTTCGCCGCGACCGCGCGATACAGCAGCCCGGTATCGAGGTGCGGCAGGCCATAATGGCGGGCGAGCGCACGCGCGATCGTGCCCTTGCCCGATGCAGCGGGTCCGTCGACAGCAATAATCATCGGCGTCTCGCCACGATACGTACCAATCCAATAAGAGCAATTGCCGCCCAGGCCAGTTCGAGGGCGAGCGCAGGGAGGTTGTAGTTCACCACGAGCGAGAGCGCGAGTAGCGACGCCCCAACAAAGTTGAGGCCGGTCGACAACAGGTTCGGCGCGGCATTGCGCAGCGTCTGGTAGGCGAAGCCCGCCAGGATGACGATCGCGCCGACGAACCCGATCAGGTCGGCGCTATGCGAATCGATCATGCGCCGCCGCTCTGCAGCTGCGCGATCTGGTCGAAGAAGGCGGGGTAGCTCGTTGCGACCGGCGATGCGTCGTCGAGCGTGATCGCGCCGCCGGCATTCCCCTTGCGGCAATGCAGCGCGGCGACCGCCATGCTCATCGCGATGCGGTGATCGAGCAGCGTCGCGATCGTCGCATCGCCGGGAAGCGGATCACCGCCAGTGCCGTCGATGATCATGCCGTCCTCGACCTCCTCGACGCGCGCGCCGGCGGCGCCGAGCGCGGCGGCCATTGCCGCAATGCGGTCCGATTCCTTGACGCGCAGTTCGTCGGCGCCGCGCGCGATCGTGCGGCCGGTGGCGAATGCCGCGGCGACGAACAGCACGGGATATTCGTCGATCATGCTCGGCGCGAGATCGGGCGGGATTTCAATGCCGGTGAGTGCCGCATGGCGCACGCGCAGATCGGCAACGGGTTCGCCGCCGACCTCGCGGGGGTTCTGCTCCTCGATGCTCGCGCCCATCAGGCGCAGCGCAGTGAACAGCCCGGCGCGCGTTGGGTTGAGCCCGACATTTTCGACCACCACGTCCGATCCCGGCACGATCGTCGCGGCGACGACGAGGAAGGCGGCGGAGGAGGGGTCGCCCGGTACGACGATCTGCTGCGGCTTGAGCTTGGCCTCGCCGGTGATCTCGATGATGCGGCCCTGTGGTGATGCTTCGACCGTGACGATCGCGCCGAACCCGCGCAGCATCCGCTCGCTATGGTCGCGCGTCGCGACCGGCTCGATGACGCGCGTGATGCCCGGCGTGTTGAGGCCGGCGAGCAGGACTGCCGACTTCACCTGCGCCGAGGCGACGGGGAGGGTGTAGGTGATCGGGATCGCGGGGCAGATGCCGCGCAACATCAGCGGCAGGCGGCCGCCCGGGCTCGACGTGATGTCGGCGCCCATTTGCGACAGCGGCGTGATGACGCGGCCCATCGGACGCTTCGACAAGGAGGCGTCGCCGATGAAGGTGGCGGTGATCGGATGGCTCGCGACCAGACCCATCAGCAGGCGCGTCGAAGTGCCCGAATTGCCCATCTCGAGCGCGGTCGCAGGCTGAAGCAGCCCACCGACGCCGACGCCCTGGACGCTCCACACGGCGTCGTCGCTGCGGCTGATCGTCGCGCCCATCGCGCGCATCGCGGCGGCGGTGGCGAGCACGTCTTCGCCCTCGAGCAGCCCCTCGATCCGGCTGGTGCCGACCGCCAGCGCGGAGAGCATCAGCGAACGGTGGCTGATCGACTTGTCGCCCGGCACGCGGACGCGGCCGGTAAGCGGGCCGGATGGTTGGATTTCGCGGGCGATAGGCGTAGGGTGTGTCATCGGGGCTGCGCTTTGACAGTGCGCTTGCGCTATGGCAAGGCGCGCACCACTTTGCGGCCCAGCGGGTCGCGAGACCCAATTCCTATCAGCCCAAGGCCGCAACGCCCTCCGGCTCAACAAAAAGGTTCAATCGGCATATGATCCAGCCGGAATGGGGCACGAAGCGTACGTGCCCGAAATGCGCCACCCGTTTCTACGATTTGGGCAAGGACGATCCCGTCACCTGCATCAATTGCGGTGCGCATTGGGAGCCCGAACCGATCCTGAAGTCGAAGCAGCCGCTGCCGTTCGAGCAGGCCAAGCCCGAGCTGGTCAAGAAGGACGACGATCTCGCCGGCGACGACGAGGATATCGACACCGGTGAAGACGAGGAGCCCTCGCCCGACGACGAGGTCGATCTCGGCGGCGACGACGATCTCGGCGTGGAAGCGCCGCAGAGCGAAGACGAGCATTGATCCACAGGTAATTGAAGTTTTTATGGCAAGCGACACTCAGATCGCTTGCCAAGGGCGCGTCGCCTCGGTAGGGGCGACGCCTTCCCGCAAAGAGGTTCCGGTTTCGGGCTTCTTTCCAGAATACGATGGGGCCGTAGCTCAGCTGGGAGAGCGTTCGCATGGCATGCGAAAGGTCAGGGGTTCGATCCCCCTCGGCTCCACCATTTCCAATACATAGCGCGCGATAAATCGCCGCGTTTCGGTGAGACTGCCCAGCGCGCAGCATCCCGACTGATCCCTTGCATCTTCCGCTTCAGGTTTCGTGCACCCTCGGGTCCGGCGTCGGGGAAGCGCTGCCTGCGTGGCCCGCTCGCCGGCGCCGCAGAGGCGCTCGATTCGGCTGAAGGCGCTGACCGGGTGCATTGCGCCAGCGCGCCACGCCGCTGTCGCGGGATCAGCCGGGATCGTGTTGCGGCGAGACGACGCCCTCGGTCAGCGCGGCGTCGCCCCGGTCCGCCCATCCGGCGAGCGCCTGGAACATCGCCACGCCGCGATGCCCCCATTCGGTCAGCTCATAGACCTGCACGCGGCCCGACGGCGGCACCCTTCGCTTGCGGATCATGCCGACCGACTGGAGTTCCAGCAGGCGCTGGGTGAGCACGTTTCGGCTGATCCCGGGCAGCTGATCGAACAGCCCGCCGAACCGCAGCGGCCCCGCCAGCAGGATGCGCACCGCGAGCATCGTCCAGCGCCGCGCGAAGATATCGAGCAGCGCGATTTCCGCGCGGGTCGGCGCGGCGAGCGGCGTGCTGGCCGTTTCGTACTCGAGGGGTGTGCCCAGATTGTACACCGTGCTTCCTTGTCGTTGTCCCGCCGCCGCTCCGGCGTCGGGCATGGCTGTTATTCGACCGATTCGAGGATGGTCGCGATTCCCTGGCCGCCACCGATGCATTGCGTGGCCAGCGCGTAGCGCTTGCCCTCGCGCCGCAGGATCTGGGCCGCCTTGGCGGTGATCCGCGCGCCGGTGGCGCCGAGCGGATGGCCGAGCGCGATCGCCCCGCCGTCGATGTTGACGCGCGCGCGGTCGATGCCGAGTTCCTCGATGCAGGCGAAGGCCTGGCTGCCAAAGGCTTCGTTGATCTCGACCACGTCTATATCGCCGATCGAAAGGCCGGCGCGTGCCAGCGCTTTCAGCGTCGCGGGAACCGGCCCCATGCCCATATATTCGGGCTCGACCCCGGCGATCGCGGTGCTCTTCACGCGCGCGAGAATGTCGAGCCCGTGCGCCCGCGCGAACGCCTCGGAGGTCACCAGCACCGCGACGGCGCCGTCGGTCAAAGGCGAGGCGGTCCCGGCGGTGACGGTGCCGTCGGCACCGAACGCCGGCTTCAGCGCGGCGAGCCCGTCGAGCGAGGTGAGCGGGCGCAGGCAGCCGTCGCGATCGACCACCGTGCCATCGGCGAGCGTGACGGGGACGATCTCCTCGTCGAGCCGCCCCGCGGCCTGTGCCGCCGCGGCCTTCTGCTGCGATTCGAATGCGATCTGTTCCTGCTGCGCGCGGGTGACGCCATAGCGGCGCGCGACATTCTCCGCGGTCACGCCCATCGCGACATAGGCCTCGGTCACGAACTCGGCATCGGGATAATCGGGGCCGTGGAAGCGCGGGTTGGGCGAGAAATTGAACCCGCCCTGCGGCACCATCGACATGCTCTCGACCCCGGCGCAGAGGAAGGCGTCGCCCGAACCGATCGCGATCTGCCCCGCCGCGGCGTGGATCGCGTACATCGAGGATCCGCAGAAGCGGTTGATCGTCGCACCGCCCACCTCCTTGGGCAGCCCTGCCAGAAGCCCCGCGATCCGCGCGATGTTGTTGCCTTGCGACGCCTCGGGATAGGCGCAGCCCATCAGGATATCCTCGATCAGCGCCGGGTCGATCCCCGAGCGCGCGACCACCGCCTTGATCGCCAGCGCGGCGAGATCGTCGGGTCGGCTGTCTTTCAACGCACCCTTGCGCGCAAAGGTGAAGGGGGTGCGCGCGAAGCCTGCAATCACGGTTCCGTTCATGATCGTCCTTCATTTTTGAGATGATGGACGACATATAATAGGGGATCGAGGCGCTGCAATGCGGCGCGGCGCCGATTTTCGATCGCCGGCGCCGATCGCGCACGGCAGCAGCCGCGATCCGCGCGGTAGACGCGCCCGATACTCCAGGCGGCCTGATGGTCCACGACATCGACCGGGGATAATTGCGGAGCGGGCAGAGGGTCGAGCACGGGGACCATTACTGCGTGCGCAACCGATTCATCGGGCATCGCGGACAGATCGTCCGTATCGGGCACGATCGGCATCGGCCGACCGCCGACCGCGACGGGTGGCCGCGGATGGACCGCGCGCTTGGGGGCAAACGGCTAGCAATCCGTCACATCGCTGCCGCGCGCGGTGGAGAAGGCGGGGAAATTCGCCGGGCTGCGCGGTCCCGGCTTCGAATTCGGCCGTGACCATGGCGACGCCGAACGCATCGCGGCCCTTTTTCAGCATGGCGAGCATACGGGTTTCGGTGATGCTCAAGGCGATATCCTTCTCGATCCGCAGGTGGCTGATATGACGAAGACGGAGCGTCGGCGGCGAACCCGTAAGCGTTTTGGTGGCGTCGCGTTCTTCTGCGGAGCGGCGCGGCGTTACGGGTTGCACGCGGGGGTGCCGTCCTAGCGACATGTCGCTGGCGGTGATCGCGCTCGTGAACTCGGCAGCTTCGGCATGCAGCCCGTAACGCCACGCGCAACCGCCCAGGAATGAGATTTTTCGCTACAGATGCAGCAAACCAATTTTCGTTATAGACTTGTGTTATGCAAGGGACTTGGCAAGCCGGGTGTCGCAGATCTAGAGGCGCGGACACCCGACGCAGGACGGCAGCGTCGGCGCCGATCCGCTGCGCGTCGGCTGGCGCGGCGCGCGGCGCAGCATGACGATGGACCCTGGTTTTCGAAATGGATGCAGAACGGCAGGAAAGCGGGCTGCAACTCCTGATCCTCCATGAGCGTGCCCGACTCTTACGCTTTCTCGCCGCGCGCGGCGCGGGCGACGAGGCCGAGGACGTGCTCCAGGATCTGTGGCGGCGCGTCGCCGTAGCGACCGGGCAGCCGATCGCCGACCCGATCTCGTATCTCTTTCGCGCTGCCGAAAATCTGATGCGCGACCGGCGCCTGTCCGATCTCAGCCGCGAGCGCCGACACCACGATTGGCACAGCGCCGGCGATGCGCCCGCCGATCTCCCGGGCGGTGACCGCACGCTGATCGCGCGACAACGGTTGCGCGAGGCCGAAGCGGTGCTCGCCGCGCTCGGCCCGCGCGTCGACCGCGTCTTCCGGCGCTACCGGCTCGAGGGCGAGAGCCAGGCGTCGATCGCCACGGCATTGGGGGTGAGCCTGAGTTCGGTCGAGAAGGATCTGCAAAAGGCCTATCGGGCGCTCGCTGCATTAAAGGTAAAACTCGATGCGGAATGAGCGACACCAATCCGTCTTAGGGGGGAGATGGTCATGAGCGCGCCCGATTCCGCAACGGTCGAGGAAACGGCGCGCCGGTGGGTGCTCCGCGTCCACGCTGCGGCGTTCGCCGATTGGGACGGCCTGACCGACTGGCTCGAACGCGATCCCGCGCATCTCACCGCTTACGACGCCGCGGTGGTGGACGATGCGTGGGTGGAAGCGGTGCTGCGGATGCCGCCGCTGCCGATCGCCGTCGAAACGCTTGCGCGGCCGCGAGCGGGTCGGCGCTGGGCGATGGTTGGTGGGGCGGCGGCTGCCGCGGCTGCGCTCGCGCTCGTCGGCAGCTGGCTCGCTCCCGCGGCCGCGCCACAGGAGATCGCCACGGGGCCGGGGCAGCGTCGCAGCATCACACTGGCCGATGGCTCGACGATCGTGCTGAACGGCAATACGCGGGTCGCCTTTGCCGCGGACCGGCCACGCGCGGTGACGCTCGCGGCGGGCGAGGCGCTGTTCACCATCCGCCACAATCCGCGCGACCCGTTCGTCGTGACGGTGGGGGGGACGCGCCTGGTCGATGCCGGAACGGTGTTCGATGTCGTCCGCGACGGCGACGCGCTCGACGTCACGGTGGCGCAGGGCGTGGTGGTCTACGCCCCCGACACCGACCATATCCGGCTCGATGCCGGCGCGCGCCTGACGCGGGCGTCCGCCATGGGGCAGCCGCGGGTCGGCCGGGCCAGCGCGGAGAGCATCGGGAGCTGGCGCAGCGGTCGTCTCTCGTACGACGATGCGCCGCTCGAGCGCGTGGCGCGGGACTTGAGCCGCAATATCGGGGCGCCGATCCGCGTGTCGGACCAGGCGCGCGACCTGCGTTTCAGCGGCACCGTGACCCTGGCCGACACCGCGCAACGGACGCTCGAGCGGGCCGGCCCGTTGCTCGGCGTTCGCTTCGTCCGCGCGAAAGCGGGATGGGCGATGACCGTGACCGATGCGGCACCGTAATATGCTCTGGCCGTTTGCCGCGGCCTGTATCGCGACCCCCGCACTGGCGCAGGACCGCGCCACCTCGGTCGACGTTCCCGCTGCACCGCTGGCGCAGGCGGTCCACACGCTGAGCCTCCAGACCGGGACCAGTATCGGCTTTCACGATAGTCGCCTCGCGGCGATCGTCGTGCGGCGCGCACGCGGGCGGCTGACCGCGGTGCAGGCGCTCGCCTGCATGCTGAAGAACACCGGTCTGCGCGCGCGCCGCGTCGCCCCCGCGACCTATCTGGTCGAGGCGGCGCCCGTGGTGGCCGTTTCGGCGCCGGTGGCCGGCCCGCCGGTGGCGCCCGCGATGGCCGAATCCGAACCGCGCGATATCGTGGTGACGGGATCGAAGCGCGACATTCCGCTCGGTGCCTATCCCGGCGGCGTGGAGATCATCGACGGCCGCAGCCTGAGCGCGGCAGCGGCGGGGCATGGCAACGCTTTGCTCGAGACGCTGCTCGCCAGCGTCGCCTCGACGCATCTCGGCCCGGGGCGCGACAAACTGTTCATCCGCGGCATCGCCGATTCGAGCTTCGTCGGGCCGACGCAGGCGACCGTCGGGCAATATTGGGGCAACAGCCGCATCACCTACAGTGCGCCCGACCCGAGCTTGCGGCTCTATGATATCGAGCGGGTGGAGGTGCTCGAGGGGCCGCAGGGCACGCTCTATGGGGCGGGGTCGCTCGGCGGCGTGGTGCGCGTCGTGCCGCGCGCGCCCGAACTCAGCACGCTTGGCGGGCAGATCTGGGGCGGCGTCCAGGCGGTGCAGCATGGCGGGGTGGGGGGCGATGGCGGTGCCGTGCTCAACGTCCCTGTGCTGCCCGGTCGCGCGGCGGTGCGCGCGCTGGTCTTCGCCTCGAGCGATGCCGGCTATATCGATGACGTGCAGCGCGGACTAAAGAACACCAATCGCGTGCGCACGCTTGGCGGGCGGCTTGGCGTCCGGATCGAGCCCGGGGACGGGTGGACCGTCGATGTCGACGGCGTCGGCCAGGCGATCCACGGCGACGATGCGCAATATGCCGACCGCGGCGGCAATGGCCTGACCCGCGCCAGCGCGATCGCGCGGCCCTATCACGACCGTTACGGCCTGGCGGAGGTGGTTGCGCGCAGACGCTCGGGCACGCTCGATGTGTCGGCGTCGTTGAGCTATAGCAGACAGAGCGTGGCGGAGATTTTCGACGCGCTGGAACTGGCCGATCTCGCCAGGCCGACGGTCACTCCCGGGAGCGACGGTACGATCGCCGCGGTCGGGCAGACGAACCAGATCGAGCTGATATCGGCCGAGGGGCGCATCGTCCGCCACAGCGGCGACGGCACCGGCTGGATCGTCGGCCTGAGCCTGCTCAGCAATCGCGCGAGCCTCAATCGCCAGACCTATCTCGGCCTTGGCGGGGCCTTCGCGTCGGCGCCGCTGACCGGGGTCCGCAACACGGCACAGGAAGCGACGGTCTTTGGCGAGAAAACGGTCGCGCCGCTGCGCCGCGTGACGGTGACGATCGGCGGGCGCCTGACGACGGTACGCTTGTCGGGCAGATCGCTCGATGCCGTCGATCTGGTGGCGCTGCGCGTCGATCCGGGGGCGGGGGCGTCGCGCAGCGAGACGCGTTTTCTCCCATCGGCCGCGATCGGCTATCGCATCGACGACAGCGCGACGCTGTTCGCGCGCTATCAGCAGGGCTTCCGGCCCGGCGGGGTCGGGCTGCGCGAGGATTTTATCGAGCATTTCAGGGGAGATCGACTCGGCGCGCTGGAGGCGGGCGTGCGGCGCCACACTCGCCGGCTCGATGCGAGCGTTGGCGCGGCGTGGACGAGGTGGACCAGCATCCAGGCCGATCTGATCGACGGGCTGGGCTTCCCGACCACCTCGAACATCGGCGACGGGCGCATCCTGTCGCTCGGCGTCGCGACGAAATGGCGACCGGTCGATGGGCTCGAGTTCGATGGCGCGCTCTATATCAACGATAGCCGGGTGACCGAATTCTCGCCCGCTGCGCTCGGCTTAGACGGCGTCACGCTGCATTCGAGCCGTTTGCCCAACGTGGCCGATGCGAGCGGTCGGATCGGTCTGACCTACCAGCATCGCCTTGCGGGTACGACGGCGCTCCAGCTGTCGGGTTTCGGTCGCTATATCGGCCATTCGACGCTCGGCGTCGGCACGATCCTCGAAAAGCCGCAGGGATGCTATTGGGATACCGGCACCGAGCTGCGCCTCGGCCCGCCGCGCCATGGGATCAGCCTGGCGGTGACCAATCTGTTCGACACGCGCGGCAACCGCTTCGCCTTTGGCTCGCCCTTCCTGCTGCGCGATCATGACGAAATCACCCCGCTGCAGCCGCGCAGCGTTCGCCTGGGCTTCGACCGGGTATTCTGAGCCGTCGGGCGGTGCGCAGGTGCTGGCCTCGGTGGTCGCGTGGCACCGGCCCGTGGCGGCCAGCGAGGATGCGCCGGCGGTGAGGCTGTCCCAGCGGTGAGCCGCGCCCGGTCGGTCGCTGAAGCCCCCGCCGGGCAGCGAGACGTGCGCGAGCCCTTACGCCGATTCTATGTCCCCCGCGGCCAATCCGCATCGCCCCTTTATGCGGTCGAGCCCTATCTGCTTCGCTGCAAGCACGTCCCCCCGTCACACCTTCACGGTGCGAGCACGGCGGATCAGCATGAGGAAGCGTAGCCATGATAGCGTCACTCGACCCGGAGCCCGACCCAACCCGCCCGGTCCTCAAGGTCGGACAGGATCGCGCCGGCCATTGGCTGGTGCAGAACGATGGCGGCACGCTCGAGGGCCGCTTCGTGTCGCGCACCGCGGCGATCGGCTTCGCCCGGGGCGAACTCCATGCCTTTCCCGGCGGCACGATCGTGATGGCGGCAATGCCGCTGGTCCCGACGATCTCCTTCGCGCCGGTCCAGCCGTGGGAAACCGCGCAGCACTATCGCAGGGCCGCCTGATGCGCCCGCCGCTGATCCGCAGCCCGCTCCCGGGTGCCGGGCGATGACCTATGTTGCCGAATATGGGATCGACGCCCCGATCCGCGCACGCCCGGCCTCGCCCAAGCGCTGCAAGGGCGCCCGCCGCCCGCGCTGCCGCGATACGCGCTGGCCCGAGGTGGCAGCGGCGCTCTCCGCATTACGCGCCGCCAAGCGCTGCAGCGTGCGGATTGTCGATGCCGATTGCGGAGCGGGGACGCTGCTGCTGTGCGCGGTACGTTTCGCCCGCGCGCTGGGGTTCACCGCGATCGAGGCGCGCGGGATCGACGCGGCCCCGGCGCTGATCGGCCGCGCGCGCGCAGCGGCAGCCGCGGTGCACGATCCGGCGATTGGCATCGTCTTCGAGCGCGGCGAGCCGATCGCGGCGCTGGGCGAGGAGTGCGCGTTTCCCGCCGACATCGTGCTGTGGCACGGCTCCGACGGCGCACCGGACGACGCTGCGATCCGCGCCGAACGCGCGGCGCTCTGCGCAGGGCATGCCGTGATTGCGGATCACGCCTCGGCGCGGCGCGCAGCATGACGCATCGCGACCGCTTATGGCGCGGGCTCGGCGTCGCGCTTGTCGTCGTGGCCAGCGCCGTCCGCATGACGGAGGGCTTCGAGACGCAGATCGGTGCGGGTCTCGCGGCCTTCATCCTGATGCTCGCCGGCCTCGTACTCATCGTCCAGGGCAAGCGCGTTCCCGCCGCACTGCGCATCGAGCGCAGCCGCCACCGCCTGCTTGCCCAGGCGATCCGCGACCGCCGCCACCGGCGCCCCGGCGACGGCGACGCCTGATCCGCGCGATCTATCGCGGCCCCTCTGCACTATGGAATGCCTATGCCACTCCCTTTCGACTGTCGCGACGGCGTCCTCCATGTCGAGGACGTGCCGCTGCCCGCGATCGCGGCTGCGGTCGGCACGCCAACCTATGTCTATTCGACCGCGGCATTGCGCGCCTCCGCGCGTGCGTTTCGCGCCGGGCTGGCGGCGGTGCCGCGCAAGCAGCTTGCCTTTGCGGTCAAGGCCAATCCGAACCTGGCAGTGCTGACGCTGCTCGCCGCCGAAGGCTATGGCGCCGATATCGTCTCGGCGGGCGAAATGCTTCACGCCCTGGCGGCGGGAATGCCCGCGCGCAGCCTGATCTTTTCGGGGGTCGGCAAGACGCGGCGCGAGCTCGCCGCCGCGCTCGATGCCGGGATCGGGCAGTTCAACCTCGAGCTGGAAGAGGAAGGCGTCGTCCTTGCCGCGATGGCCGCGGCGCGCGGTGAGCGCGCGCCGGCGGTGCTGCGGGTCAACCCCGATGTCGATGCCGGCACCCACGCCAAGATCTCGACCGGCCGCAAGCAGAACAAGTTCGGCGTCGCGATCGCGGATGCGGGCGCGATCTATGCGCGGCTGGCGACGCTCCACGGGCTCGACCTGCGCGGCATCGCGATCCATATCGGCAGCCAGCTGTCGGATCTGGGGCCGCTCGAAGCCGCGTATGCGCGGATCGGCCGGCTCGTCGCCGAGCTTCGCGCGGCGGGGCACGCGATAACGCATGTCGATCTTGGCGGTGGGCTTGGCCTCGCGTACCGGCCGGAGGAGGTGATGCCGAGCCCGGCAGCCTATGGCGCGATGGTCGCGCGCGTGACGCGCGATTGGGACGTGACGCTGCTGTTCGAACCGGGCCGCTTCATCGCGGGCGACGCCGGCGTGCTGCTGACCGAAGTGCTGTGGGTCAAACCCGGCGCGGTCGATCCCTATGTCATCGTCGATGCCGCGATGAACGACCTCGCGCGCCCCGCGCTCTACGACGCCTATCACGACTTCGTCGCGGTCCGCCCGAGCGGCGCGCGGATGACCGCCAATATCGCCGGCCCGGTGTGCGAGAGCGGCGACACCTTCGCGATGGGTCGCGACATCGACGACGTGGCGGCGGGCGATCTGGCGGTGTTTCGCACCGCGGGTGCTTACGGCGCGACGATGGCCTCGACCTATAATTGCCGTGCGTTGGTGCCCGAGGTGCTGGTCGACGGCGATCGCTTCGCGCTCGTCGCCGATCGGATCACGCCCGCAGCGATGCTCGCCGCGCAGCATCTTTCGCCGTGGATGGCGGACGAAGCGGCCGTTCCGCGCGAGGCCGCCTGACGCCTCGCTATGGGGCGAGCGCGGAGGGCGGCTCGCGGACCGCGATCTCGTCGAAGCGCATCCAGCGATAGATCAGGAAGCTGACGATCCAGGCGCTTGCGAACAGCCCGATGATCCAGAAGCCGAGCAGATTGAGATGGCTGCCCAGGCCGGTCGCCACGTCCCATACGCCGCCCGACAAATTGAGCTTGTCGGCCAGCAGGGCAGCGGTCTCGATCCCGCCGATCATCACCGCGACCAGCGCCGACACCGCGGTGATCGTGACATTGTAATAGAGCTTCCGGATCGGGCGGACGAACGCCCATTCATACGCGCCGAGCATGAGGATCGCGTCGGCGGTATCGACCAGCGCCATCCCGACCGCGAACAGCGCGGGGAACACCAGCACCGCGGCAAACGAGAAACCATGCGCCGCCTGCGCGGTCGACAGGCCGAGGATCGCGACTTCGGTCGCGGTGTCGAAGCCCAGCCCGAACAGGAAGCCGAGCGGCGCCATGTGCCACGGCCGCGTGATCAAGCGGAACAACGGCCGGAACAGGCGGGAGAGGGGCCCTTTGCCGGCGAGCAGCACGTCGAGATCGTCGGCGTCATAGCTGCCGCCGTCGCGCACATGGCGGAAGGTCTTCCAGACCGAGCGCAGGATGACGAGGTTGATCGCCGCGATCGCGAAGAGGAAGCCGGCAGAGAAGATCGTCGCGATGACGCTGCCTGCCGCCTTGAGCGTCTCGAACTGCGCGAGCGCGTTGGCGGTGGCGGCGATCGCGACCGAGGCGATCAGGATCACCGCGCTGTGGCCGATCGCGAACCACAGGCCGACGCTGATCGGCCGCGTGCCGTCCTGCATCAGCTTGCGCGTGACGTTGTCGATCGCGGCGATGTGATCGGCATCGACCGCGTGGCGAAGGCCCAGCGTCCAGGCGAGCAGCGCGGTGCCGAGCATCGCGGGGGCGGCGTGGAACAGGCTGCCGGCCCAGATCCACGCGCCGATATTCGCCGCGAGCAGCAGCGTGAACAAGGCGATGATGCGCGCCCGGAGGCGGCGCCCGCGATGGGGCTCGCGCGCCGTCATCGGACGGTTCCCGACGTCGAGGCGCGGCCGGCAGCTCGCTGGCTTGACCCATAATGGTGCGCGGTCGTTACCCAATCCGCGCAGAACGATCGAAATCGCATGAAAAGTCCCCCGGCGTCGGACGAAACCGGCGGGCCTTCCGTGTCAACGGCGGCAGTCGTGTCGTTCGGACGCCATCGCGACCGGCACGCCTGCTCGTGCGGCCCCCCGCACCTTCGTCGCTCGACGGACTTCACCGTGCCGCGGCCATCCCCTGGACCAAGGCAAGAGCGACCCACGCCGGCAGGTCTCCTGGCTCACGGGTCACCGCCTCGCTGCACGGCCTTCCCAGGGCGATCACGCAAGCGTGTCCGTCCCAGTGGCTGCTCCCGTCCGAAGGACCTGGAGCGATGTGCAGCGCGCTCGCCGCTTACAGTTGCAGGGACAGCCTCGGTTTTGGGGCAAGCCCCGCACCGCGTTCCCTTTTAAGTCCCTTGCGGGACACCAGCGTAGTCACGAGACGGGCGATCCTGGGACCGTTCGCCTCGATGGATGGCGTATCGAAACGACCGCGCGCGAGCAAGCGCGCATCGGCGTCAGCGTTCGAACAGGCGATCGGCGAGCGGCTCGCGTGCCTGCCAGTCGCGGCGTTCGAGCTCGGGGATGTCCGAGGGGGCAAGCGGCGTGCCGAGGCACAGCAAGGCGACGAACGACCAGGTCTCGGGCACGTCGAGCATCGCCGTGACCGCGTCGGCATCGAGGATCGACACCCAGCCGAGGCCGTAGCCGCGCGCATGCGCCGCCAGCCAGAGCGTGTGGATCGCGGTGACGGTGGAGTCGCGCAACGTCTCGGCAATCGTCGCGCGGCCGAGGCCGTGGCCGGCCAGCGGATCGAGCTCGTTGAACACCGCGAGGATCTCGGGGGCTTCGCGCAGACCGTGGAGCTTCAGCGTCGAATAGTGCGCGCGGCGCGCCGGATCGGCGAGACGATCGGCCGCGGCGTGGCTGGCCGTATCGACATGCTCGGCAAGATGGCCGCGCAACGCCTGCGAGCGGATGCGGACGATCCGCCAGGGCTGCGCATTGCCGACCGACGGCGCCAAGGCGACCGTGGCGAGCAGGTCGTGCAGGTCGCGCTCGGGGATCGGCCGCGTGTCGAAATGCCGGACGTCGCGCCGCCAGCGGAACAGGTCGTCCAGGCGCGCGATGAACGCGGCATCGAAGACCGGTGGCGTCATGGCCGAGCTGGCCGGCGCAGCAGGTAGATGTCCATGATCCAGCCATGTTCGGCCCGCAACGCCGCACGGCGCTCCACGATCTCGTCGGCGACGTCGGCAAGCGAGCCGGCGATCAGCGCCTCGTGCGGCATGCCGAGATATGCGCCCCACCAGATCGCGACACCCTGCGGCGCCAGCGTGGTGAAGCTACAATCACCGTCGAGCATCACCGCGACACTGTCGGCCGCCTCGGGCCAGCCATGATCGCGCAGCCGTCGACCGGTGGTGATGACCACCGGCGCGCCGAGCAAGTTGAGCGGGATCGCATGCGCGGCGGTCAGCGCCTGCAGGCTGGTGATGCCGGGGATGACCCGTACGTGCAGCGCCATGCCGTCGGCGCGCAGCCGATCGGCGATGCGCAGTGTGCTGTCGTAGAGCGAAGGATCGCCCCAGACGAGCAACGCGAGCCGACCGCCCTGCGGCAGATGCTCGGCGATCTGCGCCGCCCAGGTCGCGGCGATCGCATCGTGCCAATCGCCCACCGCGGCGAGATACGCGCCGGTCGCCGCGCGGACCGGCAGGTCGAACTCGACGATTCGCACCGGCCGCGTCAGCGCGGTGGCGCAGAGCGTGCGGCGAAGGTCGATCAGGTCCGACTTGGCGTCGCCCTTGCGCGGCAGCAGGATCAGGTCAGCGGCGTTCATCGCCGCTTCCGCCTGGCGCGTGAGGTGATCGGCATTGCCCGTGCCGATGCCGATCAGATCGAGATCGATCACGGCGCCTCCTCCTCCATCAGCGGGCCGTAGAGGATCAGCGCCGGCGCGGTGCCGATGTCGGTCGCGAGGCTTTCCGCGAGCGCGGCGATCGTCGAGCGGATTAGCCGCTGGTCGGGATGCCCGACATTTTCCGCGAGCAACGCGGGGGTGGTTGGCGGCAGGCCGTGCTCGACGAGGCGCGCGACGAGCGCGGCGAAAGTCCGCTTGGGCATGAAGATCACCGTGGTCGCCTCGGCATCGGCGAGCGCTGCCATGTTGAGCGCGCCGGGCAGGCCGCCGGTGACGTCATGCCCGGTGACGAACTGCACCCGCCGCGCGCTGAGCCGGCGAGTCAGCGGGATCGCCGCCGCGGCGGCCGCGGCCGAGGCGGAGGTGACGCCGGGGACGATCTCGAACGCGATCCCGGCGGCACGGAGCGCGATGATCTCTTCCTCGAGCCGACCGAAGATCGCGGGGTCGCCCGACTTCAGCCGGACGACGCGCGCGCCGGTCGCGGCATGATCGATCAGCAGTTGCGAAACATGCGCCTGGCTCGGCGAGGCGCGCCCGGCGCGCTTGCCGACCGCGACGAGCTCGGCGCCCGGGCGGATATGGCCGAGCAGCGGACCCGAGGAGAGATCGTCGAACAGCACGACATCGGCCGCCTGCAGCCGCGCGACGGCTTTCAGCGTCAGCAGTTCGGGATCGCCCGGGCCCGATCCGACAAAGGAGACGAAGCCCGTCATTGCGCGGGCGCGATCAGGTGGAAGAAGGTGCCAGAGACGCGCCCGCGATACGATCCGGATTCGGCGATGGACTTGCCCTCGGCATCGACGACATGCGCGAGCGCGGCATCGGGCTGGTCGAGGATCGTCGAATAATGGAACTCGTGGCCACGCAGCGCCGTGCCGCCGGGCAGCCCGGCCATCGGCGCGAGCAGCGTGGCATGGCGATAGCCGAGATGCATTTTGCGTTTCGCATAGCTGGTCACGAGCCCGAGCAGCCCCGCCATCCGGTGACTGGTCCCGTCGGCGTCGATCAGCGCCTCGCCGAGCGCCATATAGCCGCCGCACTCGCCATGGATTGCGCGGGTGCGGGCATGCTCGGCAAGGCCGGCGTGGAAGGTCGAAGCGGCGGCGAGGCGACCGGCATGGAGTTCGGGATAGCCGCCGGGCAGCCAGACGAGGTCCGCGCTGGCATCGGGCGCCTGATCGGCGAGTGGCGAGAAGGGCAGGATCTCCGCACCGGCGTTACGCCACGCATCGAGGATATGCGGGTAAGTGAACGAAAAGGCGGCATCTTGTGCGAGCGCGATGCGCTGCGCGGGCGGCGCGAAACGCCAGGCTTCGGCGGCAGTGTCGGGCTTGGCGCTGGCGGCGTCGCGCAGGGCGGCGAGATCGACATGCTCGCGCAGGAAGGTCGCATACTGCGCGATGCGCGCGTCGAGATCGGCATGTTCGCCGGCCTGTACCAGGCCGAGATGCCGCTCGGGCAGCGTGAGGTCGGTCCGGCGCGGCAGCGCGCCGAACACGCGAATGCCTGCCGCTTCCATCCCGCTGCGCGCGAGCCGGTCGTGGCGCGGGCTCGCCACGCGGTTGAGGATCACGCCCGCGATCCGCAAATCGGGATCGTAGCGCGAGAAGCCGAGCGCGGTGGCGGCGGCGGATTGCGCCTGGCCCGATACGTCGATGACGAGCACGACCGGCCATCCCATCCGCCGCGCGACGTCGGCGCTCGCGCCGTTGCCCGTCGCGCCTGCCGCCGCGACGCCGTCGAACAGCCCCATCGATCCCTCGGCCAGCACGAGATCGGCGTCGCGCGCGCTGGCGGCGAGGCTGTGGAGCATCGGCTCGGGCATCGCCCAGCTGTCGAGGTTGAACGATCGCCGACCGCTCGCCGCATGGTGGAAGGCGGGATCGATATAGTCGGGGCCGCTCTTGAACGGCTGGACGTTCAAGCCGTCGTCGCGCAGCGCCCGGAGCAGGCCGAGCATCACTGTCGTCTTGCCGGTGCCCGAGGCGGGCGCGGCGATCATCAGGCCGGGCATCATGCCTTGGACTCGCTGAAGGGGGAGGTGGCGCTCGGCGGGCGGAAGCGGCGGTCGTAGCCGGGGGCGTAGAGGCTGCTCTCGACGAAATCGTCCGCCGCGAGCACGGGGCCGACGAGGATCAGCGCGGTGCGTTCGGGGCCATCCGCCGCCGCCGCGGCGATCGTCGCGAGCGTCGCGCGGACGATCCGCTCGTCGGGCCAGCTCGCGCGCCACACGATCGCGACCGGGCACTCCGGCCCGTACGCGGGGAGCAGGTCCGCGACTACGCGATCAAGCGCGTGGATCGACAGATGGATCGCGAGCGTCGCGCCGGTTGTGGCGAAGGTGGTCAGGCGCTCGGCAGGCGGCATCGTGCTCGCGCGGCCGGGGGTGCGGGTCAGCACGACCGATTGCGTCAGGCCGGGCAGCGTCAGCTCGGCCTCGAGCGCGGCAGCGGCGGCGGCGAAGGCGGGGACGCCCGGCGTGATCGTGAACGGAATGTCGAGCGCGCGCAGCCGGCGGAGTTGCTCGCCCATTGCCGACCAGATCGACAGATCGCCCGAATGGAGCCGCGCGACGTCCTGGCCCGCCGCATCCGCCGCCGCGATCTCGGCGATGATCGCGTCGAGCGACAACGGCGCGGTGTTCACGATCCGCGCGCCCGGCGGACAATGGTCGAGCAATGCCTGCGGGACAAGCGAGCCGGCATAGAGGCAGACCGGCGACCCGGCGATGCGGTCACGCCCGCGCAGCGTCAGCAGGTCGGGCGCGCCGGGGCCGGCGCCGATAAAATGGACGGTCATGGATCGAGTCTTTCGGCGATGGCGCAACTGGCCATGCGGTCGGGGGAGATATGGCGATGCGCGATCAGGCGTGCGCCGGGGCCCGCCGCGGCGAGCGCGGCGGCTTCGGCGACGCTGCCCGTGCCGCGCGCGGCGAGGCTGGCGGGGGATTGGGTCGGGGTCGGCGTGGCGCGCAACGCTTGGGGTGCAACGCCGATCAGCGGGATGTCGAGGGTTTCGGCGAGCGTGGCGAGCAGCGCGGTCTTGTCGGCCGGTGCCGCGAGCGCGGTGACGGGCGGGTGCCCGGCGCGCGCAAGGTCTAGTGCGGCGAACAGCGAGTCCGTGCACGCGCCTGTTCGATAGCCGAATCCGGCGACGATCACAGCGTCACGCTCCACTGCACGATGGGATAGTTCGATCGCCAACCGCGCCGCGTGCCGATCGGGGCGGCCCGCGCGAGCTCGATCCGCAACAGATCGCCGCCTTTGTCCCGTTGCCAGTTTGCAAGCAGCGCCTCGGATTCGAGCGTGACGGCATTGGCGACCAGCCTCGTACCGGCTGGCAGATGCTGCCACAGCCACGCGAGCAAGGCGTCGGACAGCCCGCCGCCGATCACGACCGCATCGGGGATCGTCTGGTCGATGAGCATCTCGGGCGCGCGACCTTCGATCACCCGCAGCCGATCCATCCCGAGCGCGGCGGCATTGTCGCGCGCGCGAGCGGCACGAGTCGGGTCGGCTTCGAACGCCAGCGCGCGCATCGATGGGGCGCAGAGCAGCCATTCGATCGCGATCGACCCCGATCCCGCGCCGATGTCCCACAGCAATTCGCCCGGACGGGGAGCGAGCGCCGAGAGCGTAAGCGCGCGGACCGGTTGCTTGGTGATCTGCCCGTCATGCGCAAACCAGTCGTCCGGTCGGCCGCTGGCGCCTGGCAGTACCGCGCCCTCGCCAGCGACCTCGATTGCGACAGCGACCGGGTGCTGGATGTCAGCGAACGCTCCGGATGAAGCGCTGGTCTGGCGGACGCGTTCACGCGGACCGCCGAGCGCCTCAAGGATCCACAGCGCGCTGTCGCCAAAACCGCTTTCGGTCAGATAGTCCGCCAGCCCAGCGACCGCTCCGCCATCGCGAACCGTAACGATCGCGCGGCGACCGGGCGCGAGATGCTGGCGCAGCCGCTGGAAGGGCGCGGCGTGGAGGCCGAGGCACTCGGTCTCCTCGATCGCCCAGCCCAGCCGCGCCGCGGCCAGCGCAAAGCTCGACGGGGCAGGGTGCGCCACCCATTCGTGCGGCGCGAGCTGCCGCGTGACGACCGATCCCCCGCCGAACCAGAACGGATCGCCCGACACGAGCATCACCACCCGGCTCCTACGCCGCGCCAGCAACGGCGCGATGCCGTCGGCGAAGGGGACCGGCCAGCATGCCGTTTCGCACCCGGGATCGGGCAGCAAGGCGAGGTGCCGAGCCGCGCCCGTCAGCCAATCGGCCTGCGCGATCGCATCGCGGCTTGCGGCGGACAGGCCTGCGGGTCCATCCTCGCCGATCCCGACGATCGTCAGCCACGGATTGCCGACACCCTCAGCCATGACGCACGTCCTGATCCTTGGCGGCACGACCGAAGCCAGCGCCCTTGCGACCGCGCTCGCCGAACGCGGCGTGCCCGCGACGTTGAGCTATGCCGGGCGCGTCGCCAGCCCGAAGCCGCAACCGGTGGCGGTGCGGGTCGGCGGTTTCGGCGGCGTCGCTGGGTTGGTGGAGTGGCTGGACGCGGAACGTGTCACCCATCTTGTCGATGCGACCCACCCCTTCGCCGCGCAGATGAGCGCGAACGCCGTCTCCGCTGCGGCGAAGGCGGGGGTTCCGCATATCGCGCTGAGCCGTCCCGGCTGGGTCGAAGAGGATGGCGATCGCTGGAGCCGCGTCGCCGATATTTCCTCGGCGGTCGCTGCCCTCGCAGGTCCGCTCCGAAACGTGATGCTCGCGCTCGGGCGAATGCATGTCGCGGCCTTCGCGGCGCAACCGCAGCATCGCTACTTGCTCCGCTTCGTCGATCCCCCGTCCGAGCCCGTTGCGCTGCGCGACTATCGGCTGGTCGTCGATCGCGGCCCCTTCACGGTTGCGGGTGATGTCGCGCTGCTGCGGGAGAATGCGATCGACCTTATCGTCTGCAAGGATGCCGGCGGGACCGGCGCGCAGGCCAAGTTGATCGCCGCGCGCAGCCTTGGCGTGCCGGTCGTGATGATCGATCGCCCGTGGCTTCCCGAACGGACCGAGGTCCACGACGTCGCCGCGGTATTGGCCTGGATCGGTCATGCCGCCGACCGCGGCGTATAGAGGAAGCGGGTCCCCGCGATCATCCGCGTGCGGCTCGATCCGACGATGACCACCGTGCGCATGTCGGCCATCTCGGCCCGGGCCTCGGGCAGTGCAACGACCTCGAGCTGCTCGTCGGGCGTCGAGACGGCGCGCGCGAAGAGCACCGGGCGCGCGTCGGCACAGGTCTCGCGCAGGATGGCGAGCGCCGAAATCAGTCCGTCGGGCCGCGCCTTCGAGCGGGGATTGTAGAAGGCGATCGCGAAATCGGCCTCCGCCGCGAGCCGCACGCGGCGGTCGATGATCGCCTGCGGCTTGAGATTGTCCGAGAGATTGATCGCGCAGAAATCGTGGCCCAGCGGTGCCCCGGCACGAGCAGCCGCGGCGAGCATCGCGGTGATGCCGGGAAGCACGCGGACATCGAGCGTCCGCCATTCGGGCGCGCCCTGCTCGATCGCCTCGAACACCGCTGCCGCCATCGCGAACACGCCGGGATCGCCCGACGACACGACCACGACGCGATGCCCCGCCAGCGCGAGGTCGAGCGCGTGCCGCGCGCGGTCGAGTTCGACGCGATTGTCGGACGGGTGCAGCGTCAGCCCGTCGCGCGGCGCGACGCGCGCGACATAGGGGATGTAGCCGATCACATCGGTCGCCTCGGCGAGCGCCGCGCTGACTTCGGGCGTCACCAGCGCGGCGTCGCCCGGCCCGAGCCCGGCAATGGCGAGCCAGCCGGTCACGGCCGCCGCCCTTGCCCGTGGATCAGCAGGATCGCGAAATAAGGGGCGACCGCGCCGGCATCGACCAGTCGCGTGACGCGCTGGTCGGGCATCGCGGCATGTTCGACCAGCCAGGCGGCATCCTCGCGCCCCGCGGCGGCGACCGCGCGGCGCAATTTGCCGAGGTGGCGGCCGATCTTCATCACCACCAGCGCATCGGTATCGCGGATGCGGCGCGCGAGCTCGGCCTCGGGCATTGTCGCGGTCAGCACGGTCAGCACGTCATCGCCCCAGGTGATCGGTCGCGCGCTGGCGGTCCACGCGCCCGACATGCCGGTGATGCCCGGGACGACCTGGACCGGCACGATTCCGGTCAGGCGGCTGTGGAGGTGCATGAACGACCCGTAGAAGAACGGATCGCCCTCGCACAGCACGACGACATCCGCGCCGCCCTGCGCCAGCGTCGCGAGGTGTCGCGCGCACTCGGCGTAGAAGCCGCTCAGCTGTGCGTTGTAGCGCGGGTCGGCGAGCGGGATCTCGGTGGTGACGGGATATTCCATCGCGAATTCGACCGCGTCGTCGCGCAGCATCCCCTCGACGATGCGCCGCGCATGGCCGGGGCGCCCGGCCTTGCGGAAGAAGGCGATATGCGCTGCGCCGCGCACCAGCCGATCGGCGCGCACGCTCATCAGATCCTGCGCGCCGGGGCCGAGGCCGACGCCGTGGATGGTGCCGCTGGTCATTCGGTGCGGCTCGCCAGCGCGTTGATCGCGGCGACGGTGATCGCGCTGCCGCCCATCCGCCCCTCGACGATGACGCATGGCACCGGCTGTTCCGCCCATAACGCGGCCTTCGACTCCATCGCCCCGACAAAGCCGACGGGGCAGCCGATGATCGCGGCGGGACGCGGGCAGGCCGGGTCTTCGAGCATGTTGAGCAGATGGAACAGGGCGGTCGGCGCATTGCCGATCGCGACCAGCGCGCCGGCGAGATGCGGGCGCCACAGTTCGAGCGCGGCGGCCGAGCGTGTGTTGCCCATCGCGCGGGCGAGCTCGGGTGTCTCGGGCGCGTGGAGCGTGCAGATCACGGGATTGTCGGCGGGGAGGCGGGCGCGGGTGATCCCTTCGGTCACCATACGCGCGTCGCACAGGATCGGCGCGCCGGCTTGGAGCGCCGCCCGCGCGGCGCTGGCGAAGCCGGGCGAGAAGCGGATGTGGGCTGCGAGGTCGACCAGCCCGGCGGCGTGGATCATCCGCACCGCGACGGGTTCCTCGTCGCGGTCGAAGCGTGACAGCGCGGCTTCGGCGCGGATCGTGGCGAACGACTGGCGATAGATTGCGGCGCCATCGGTCTCATAGACATGCGGCATCAGGCGGCTCCGAAATGGTCGAGGATTTGGGCCGCGTCGAGGCCCGCGTGCGCCGGTGGCGCCCCGGCGCGGGCATGGAACGCGAGGTCGTAGCGCCCGTCGCGGCCGGTCAGCACGACGGAAGCGGGGGCGGCGCGCGCGCAGCCCTTGGCGCACCCCGAGACGTGGAGATGCCCGGCGATGAACGGGGCGAGCCGGGCGGCGAGGTCGCGCGTCGCGACGCTGGCTTGCGGGCAAGCGGGTGCGCCGACACAGGCATCGGTCGCGGCGAGCGGGTCGCGGGCGGGGACGTGAGTTGCGCCTTCGATCAGCAGCAGGCGCCACGGGGTGGTGCGGACGGCGCTGGCGGGGGAGGTAGCCAGCATCGCGATGAAGGATTCGGCATCGATCCGGCCGAAGGGGAGCGGCTGCGCGGCGCCGAGTGGATGGCGGCCGGGGGCAAGCGGCGCTGCGGGCGGGGCGGGGTGGTCGTCGCCGGCGGCCCAGTCGGGGAGCGGTGCGGTATGGCGCGCCATCCGACCGGCCTCCGCGCCGCCGGTGGCGACGAACCATGTGGCGAGCGCGATCAGCGCATCGACTTCGCCGCCCGGCGCGATGGCCACCCCGGTTTCGCGGCCTTCCGCCCGCAGGATCAGGCGGCCGGTGACGGCGCGTTCGATCCGGAAATCCGCGGGCGCGCTCGTCAGCACCGGCGCAGCGCCAGCGTCGATCGCGAAGCCGACCTTGCCCGGCAACTCGGGAAGTTCTGCGAGCCGCACTTCGAGTTCGGAAGCGATGCGATGCGTGTCGTCGCCTGTCTGCCAGTCGGGCGCGACGAGGATCGCCCGGCGTGCCTCGCGCTGCGGATCGGGATCGACCAGAGCCAGGTCCACCAGCGCGGCGACAAGCGCTTGCCAACTGGAGCCGGTAGCCCCGCGAATCTGCAAATTCGCCCGGTTGGTCACGTCGATCTGGCCATTGCCGTACCGAACCGCCGCCGCGCACAGGCCGAGCATCTGCTCGCGATCGAGCCGCCCGAGCCGCGGCCGCACGCGGACCAGCAAGCCATCGCCCGCGGCCATGGGGCGCCACGCGGTCGGGCACCAGCCACGCACCGCGCTCATGCCGCGCCGTCCAGCTGAGCGAGGATCGAATTGCGTCGCGTCTGCCAGAGCCCCGCCGCGCGCAAAGCCGCAAACCGCGCCTCCATCGCCGCGAGCGCCCCCGGGTTGGCATCGGCCAGAAACGCGCGAACATCGTCGCGCGCCAGCGTCGCGTCGAAATAGAGGTCGAACGACTCAGGCGTCACCGCGCCCGCGAGATGCGCGAAGCTGCCGAGATGATCGAGCGTCGCCGCGATCTCCGCCGCGCCGCGATAGCCGTGGCGCATCATCCCGGCGATCCAGCCCGGATGCGCGGCGCGCGCACGGACGACGCGGGCGATCTCTTCGGGAAGCGGCCGCGCGCGCGGGCGATCGGGATCGGTCGCGTCGAGGTGGTAGGCCGTCGCATTCCCGCCCGTCACCGCCTGTGCGGCGGCAAAACCTGCTTCATGCGCGGCATAATCGGCGGCGAGCAGCAGGTCGGTTTCGGGCAGGTCCTGGACATGGACGAACAGATCGGCCGCAGCGACCCGCGCGCGGATTCCGTCGGAATCCGCGGGTTCGGCCTCGCCATCGAAGGCGTGCGACGATGCGGCGAGCCACGTTTCGCCCGCGGAACGGCGCGCCTCGGGCGTGTAGCTATCGACACTGTCGCCCAGGCCGACGCCGTAGCGTCCGGGTGCAGGGCCGAAGACGCGCGCAGCGGCGGGGGCACCGACGAACGGGTTGCGATCGGCAGGTTCGTCACGCGCGGCGATCGCGCGGACCGCCTGGCCGAACATCGCACACAGCGTCGGGAAAGCATCGCGGAACAGGCCGGATATGCGCAGCGTGACATCGATCCGCGGCCGGTCGAGCAGCAGCAGCGGCAGGATCTCGACCCCGGTCACGCGCTCCGACCCCATGTCCCACACGGGTTCGGCGCCGAGCAGATGCAGCGCCATCGCGAACTCCTCGCCCGCGGTGCGCATCGTCGCCGATCCCCACAGGTCGATGACGAGCGCGCGGGGATAATCGCCCTGATCCTGCAAGTGACGGCGGATCAGTTCGTCGGCGAGCCGCACGCCCTGCGCGTGCGCCGAGCGCGACGGCACCGCGCGCGGATCGGTCGTATAAAGGTTACGGCCGGTCGGCAGCACGTCGCTTCGTCCGCGCCACGGCGAGCCCGAGGGCCCGGCCGCAACGCGTCGCCCATCGAGCGCGGCGAGCAGCCCGTCGCGCTCCGCCGCGCCCTGATGGTCGCGACCGAAGACGTGGAGCCCGTCGCCGAACTGGCTGTCCTTCACATCGCAGACGAAGGTGTCGATCCGGGTGATCGCCTCGGCGTCAGAGCGTGCCGCGTCGAGGCCGAGCACCCCGTCGAGCTCGAGCGCGCGCGCCTCGTCGCGGATGTCGCCGCGCAGCCGGGAGCGCCGCGGCGGATCGAGCCCGTCGGCGTTGGAGAATTCGTCGAGCAATGCCTCGAGCCGACCGAGCCCGGCGCCACCTCCGCTGCGCTCGAGCGGCGGGGGAACATGCCCGATCGTCACCGCGCCGATGCGGCGCTTGGCCTGTGCCGCCTCGCCGGGGTCGTTGACGATGAACGGGTAGATCACCGGCAGCGCACCGGTCAGCGCCTCGGGCCAGCAGGCGTCGGACAGCGCGACCGCCTTGCCCGGCAGCCATTCCAGCGTGCCGTGTGCGCCGACATGGACCAGCGCGTGCGTGCCCCGCGCCTGCAGCCAGAGGTAGAAGGCGACGTACCCGTGGCGCGGGCAGCGCGACACATCGTGATATTCGTCCGCGCGGACTGCGGGACGTCCACGTTCGGGTTGCAGCGCGACGATGCTCTCGCCGCTGGCATAGGCGGCAAAGCGGAACTGGCCCTCGCTGACCGAAGGGTCTCCCTCGGGCTCGCCCCACGCGGAGAAGAGATCGTCGCGCAACGTGGCCGGCAGCCCGAGCAACGCCGCACGATACGCCGCGACCGGCCAGTCTAGCGTCTGGGTCGCGAGCATGACGGGAAGATCGGCGCGGCCGTGGCCGGTGGGATAGCCGGCACCAGCGAGATCCTCCAGCATCGCCGCGACCGAGGCGATCGCGTCGAGACCGACCGCATGCGCCATCTGGTGCGTCTTGCCCGGATAGGTCGAGACGACGATCGCCAGCCGCCGTTCCGCCGCCGGGGTGCGCGAGAGCGAGATCCAGCTGAGGATCCGTGCGACGATCGCGGCGATCCGCGCGGGATCGGCGCGATGCTCGCGGCGGGCGAATTGCAGGTCGGGATCGAACGGCGCGTCGTCCTTGAAGCTCGCAACGCCCGCGAACAGGCGGCCATCGACTTCGGGCAGCACGACATGCATCGCGAGATCGACCGGCGACAGCCCGCGCTGCGCCCCCGCCCAAGCCGCGCGATCCGATGTGGCGAGCGCGACCTGGAACACGGGCACGCCCGCCCCATCGAGCGGCGTGGTTCCTGTATCATCACGCGCTGAGAAAGCGGTGGCGTTGACGATCGCCGCCGGCGCGAGGGTCGCGACCCAGCGTCGCAGCCAGCCGCTCGCCTCCGGGTCCTTGAGCGACGGCGCGAACAGCGCGAGCACGTCGCAGCCGCGCGCCTCGAACGCGGCTTGCAGCGCGGCGATCGGGTCGAGATCGGCGGCGGATAGATACGATCGGTAGAAGACGATCAGGATCCGCGGCCGCGTAGCGGTGAGCGCGAACGCCGCGGGGCAGATGATTCCACGCTCCGCCTGCCATCCCCCGACGGGTGCGATCGCGCGCGCGCCATGGACCGGCCGGACATAGCAGCCCGATGCCAGCGCGAATTGCGCAAGCGCTGCCTGCGCCGCCGCGGCGCCGCCGATATCGCACAGCTGGGCGAGCCGATGCAGCGTCGAGATGGGCACCGTCGAGGCGGCCTCGAGCCGTTCGTCGCGGCGACCGTCGGCGGGGATCACCGCCAGCGCGATCCGCTCGCGCCGGGCCAGCGCCTCGACCTGCTGCAGGCCATAGGACCAATAGGCCGCGCCGCCGATTAGCCGGATCAGGATGCCCTTCGCGCCCGCCAAGGTGCGCTCGACATAGGTATCCACCGACAGCGGATGCGTCAGTTCGGCGAGATTGGCGAGCCGCACGCTCGGCAGCGCGGCATCGCCCGCATCCGCCACGGCGCTGCGCCATCCGGCCGCGAACGCGCCGAGATCGCTGTCGGAAAACGACAAGAGCACGAGATCGGCGGCGTCCTGCCCCAGATCGCGGGGCGATGCGCTCTCCTCCAACCCGTGGGTTTCGCGGAAGATGACGTGCATCGCAGCGTCAGCCCTGCAGCGCCGCCCGGATCGCTGCGGGGTCGAGCCGGTCGCGCTCGGCGATCACCACCAGGCGCGTGGCGCGGGGTTCGTCGCTGCGCCACGGCCGGTCGTAATGCGTCCGGACGCGCGCCCCGACGGCCTGGACCAGCAGCCGCATCGGCTTGCCCGCCACCGCGGCATAGCCTTTCACGCGCAGCACGTCGCCACCGCCACCGAGCGCCTCGATCCGCGCGGCGAGATCATCGGGCGCGGTTATCTCGCCGAAGTCGAGCACGATGCTGTCGAAATCATCATGCTCGTGCTCGTCCTCGCCGTCGTGATGCGACGGGCGCGCGGCGATATCGTCCTCCGCCGCGGCGCCGATGCCGAGCACGATGCGCGGATCGACGACGCCGTCGATCAGTTCGAGCACGGGCAGCGCGCGGGGCGTCTCGGCGGCGATCACCGCGCGCGCCGCGGCGATGCCGTCGGCACCGGCGAGATCGCATTTGGTGAGGAGCACCATGTCGGCGCAGGCGAGCTGATCCTCGAACACTTCGGATAGCGGGGTTTCGTGATCGATGCTCGGATCGGCGGCACGCTGCGCGTCGAGCGCCGCGAGATCGGGGGCGAAGCGCCCGGCGGCGACCGCTTCGGCATCGGCCAGCGCGATCACCCCGTCGACGGTGATCCGCGAGCGGATCGCCGGCCAGTCGAACGCCTTGAGCAGGGGCTTGGGCAAAGCGAGCCCCGAGGTTTCGATCAGGATATGGTCGGGCCGCGGATCGAGCGCGAGCAGGGTCTCGACGGTCGGGATGAAATCGTCGGCGACGGTGCAGCAGATGCAGCCATTGGCGAGTTCGACGATATTTTCCGCCGGGCAATCGGGGATCGCACAGCCCTTGAGGATATCGCCATCGACCCCGAGCGTGCCAAATTCGTTGACGATCACCGCGAGCCGACGACCGCCCGACTGGCGGATCAAATGGCTGATGAGCGTCGTCTTGCCGGCGCCGAGAAAGCCGGTGACGATGGTAACGGGAATTTTCGAGAGGTCGGACATAGGGTTTCCCACGGCGCTGGCAACGAACGGCGGGGACCTCATGTCGGTCGGCGCACGCCATTGGGTGGGGCGCCGAAAGCCCTCCGCAAGCCTACACCGATGCGGCCCCAGCCACACAGGTTCGTCGCTCAGACGGAGAACCGTGCCGCGACCAACCCCTGGGCCGAAGCAAGAGCGACCTTATCGCCGGCAGGTCTCCTGGCTTGCGGGTCGAAGCTCGGGCATCGCCTTCCCAGGAGCGCATCGCTCGATGCGCGGTCCCAGTGGCTGCTCCAGAGTGGAGCCTGACGCCGTCGCTCACCGCTTACAGTTGCAGGGACAGCCGCGGATTTGGGGCGAACCCCGCACCGCATTCCCATTCAAGCCCCTTGCGGGGCACCGGCGCGATCATCGAGAACCGAATTAGGTTCCTGCACATCCGTTTAGCTGCGCTGCGCCGGCTTGCCAATTGATCATTCGCGCGACGGCCTCCCGCTCGCACGATGCGTTGGCAGGCTGCGTTTCGCGCGCTAGGGCGCTTGGCCACCGCGTCGGCGGCTCTGGCGACGTGACCGACCCCGTCGATAAGGACGTCCGCTGCGCGCCGTGCTCCTCCTGAAATGGTTTCGCCGCCGCGTCCGCGCGAGCGAAGCGATGTTCATCGTGCTCGCGACGATCGTCGGGGCCGGGGCAGGGCTGCTGAGCGTCGTCCAGGGCGCGCTCGCGCGGAGCATCCAGCGCGTGCTTTACAATCTGCCGCCGGGCGCACGGCTCAGTGCGATGCCGTCGCTGCCGCTGATCGCGTTGCTGATGTTACCGGTCGGCGGATTGGTGCTCGCCGCTTTCTCCTGGGCGGTGCGCGCGCGGCGGCGGCGGCTGGTCGATGCGGTCGAGGCGAACGCGCTTCATGGCGGGCGGATGTCGCCCGGCGACAGCCTGGTGATCGCCGGGCAGACCGTGCTGTCGAACGGGTTCGGCGCGTCGGTCGGGCTCGAGGCGGCCTATGCGCAGCTCGGCGGGGCGCTCGCCTCGTTCGCGGGCGAGGTGTTCAACCTGCGTCGCGCCGATTTGCGCAACCTTGTCGGCGCAGGCACGGGGGCGGCGATCGGCGCGGCGTTCGGTGCGCCGCTGGCGGGCGCCTTCTATGCGTTCGAGATCGTGATCGGCGCCTATACGCCGTCGGCGCTGGCGCCGGTCGTCGCGGCGGCACTGGCGGGTACGCTCGTCGCGCAGGGGCTGGGCGCGCAGCCCTATGTCATCGACGCGGCGACGATGCCGACCGAGACGCATCACTATCTGATCTATGCCGTGCTGGGCGCGATCTGCGCGGCGCTGGGGATCTTGCTGATGCGCGCGGTCGCCTTGGTCGAGGCGGGAACGCGGCGCCTGCCGGTGGCCGACTGGGCACGGCCCGCGATCGGCGGCCTGCTGCTGATCCCGATCGCGCTGGTTTCGCCACAGGCGCTGTCGGCGGGGCATGGCGCGCTCCATGCCGATCTCGCGCTTGGCGCGCCGCTCACGCTGATCCTGCTCGTGCTGCTCGCCAAATGCGCCGCCTCGATCGTGTCGCTCGGCTTCGGCTTTCGCGGCGGGTTGTTCTTCGCTTCGCTGTTTCTGGGGACGTTGATCGGGCATCTGTTCGCCGACGGCCTGGCGATGGTGGTCGGGCACGATGTGGTCGATCCGCGCAACGCCGCCCTGGTCGGGATGGCGGCGCTCGCGGTGGCGGTGGTCGGCGGGCCGATGACGATGGCGATGGTCGTGCTGCAGGCGACGCAGGACTTCGCGCTGACCGGCGCGGTGCTGGCGGCGGCGCTGGTCTCCTCGGCGATCGTGCGCGAGACGTTTGGCTACAGCTTCTCGACCTGGCGGCTGCACCTGCGCGGCGAGACGATCAAGAGCGCGCGCGACGTCGGCTGGGTCAAGACGCTCACCGCCGGGCGGATGATGCGCCGCGGCGTCGCCGCGATGCCGGCCGACACGCCGCTTGGCGTTTTCCGTAGCCATGTGCCGCTCGGATCGTCGAGCCGCACGGTGTTGGTCGATGCCGCGGCGCACTATGCCGGGATCGTTCAGACGCCGGCGGCCTATGCCGAGGGGCTCGACCCGCAGGCGCCGGTCGGCACGCTCGCGATCAACGTCGACGCGGCTCTGACGCCGGCGATGGACATTGCCGAGGTGATGCGGCGCTTCGACGCCTCGGGCGCCGACGAGCTCGCCGTGCTCGACGACACGCGCGCGGTGCTGGGGATCGTGTCGGAATCGTTCGTCCGGCGGCGCTATGCCGAGGAATTGGAAAAGACGCAGCGCGATCTGTTCGGCGAACGCTAGCCGGGCGCGCGGATCCGCGGCTCTTGTCATCCGCCCCGGATCGCGGCACTCCCGCGGCGTGGAGACAGAGACCGACTTGGAAACCACGCTGCTCGGGCCGGTCCTCGCCGACCGGTCCTGCGGCGATTGCACGGCGTGCTGCACCGTGCTCACGGTCAATACCCCCGAATTCTCCAAACCGGCCGGGACGCCATGCATCCATCTCAGCGAGCAGGGATGCGGGATCCATGCCGTGCGTCCGCGGATCTGCCGGACCTGGTTCTGTGCGTGGCGGCGCGTCGCGGCGATGCCCGAGGGTGCGCGGCCCGATCGATCGGGGCTGCTCGTCTCGCTCAATTTCGTCCAGCATCCGCAGAATTGCCTTGAGGGCATGTCGATCACCGTCCGCGCGCTCCCCGGGAGCGACGCGATCGCGAACGGCATGGCCGCCGCGGTGCTCGACAGCGTGTGCGATCAGCTCGTCCCCGTCTGGTTCAGCGACGGGGCGGAGAAGATGCTGATGCATCCCGACTCCGACGTCGCCCGCCATGTCCTGTCCGGCACGCCGGCGCCCGCCGACCTGCAGGACGAAGTTGCCGCGTGGCGCACACGCTATGGCGTCTTCGCAGCGTAACCGCCGCGCCGCCTGTCATCGTCCCGTAGCGATCCGCGCGTAGCGGGTGCGGGTCCGCCATCCGGCGGCGCCGGTGATGGACCCAATCTCGATGATCTTGCCTCTGCTCGCAGCGTTGCTCGCGCCGCCGCTTCCTCCCGTGCCCGTTCCGGTGCGCTCGAACGATATCAGCGTGGTCGGCACGCATAACAGCTACAAGCTGGCGATGCCGGCAGCGACGATGGTCAAGCTGCGTGCGTTCGACCCGAAAATCGCCGACGCGCTCGATTATGCGCATCGCCCGCTCGTAGAACAGCTCGACGCCGGCGCGCGGCAGCTCGAGATCGACGTCAATTACGACCCCGACGGCGGCCATTATGCCAAGGGATCGAGCGACCCCAAGCTGCTGCGGCCGGGGTTCAAGGTGCTCCACATCCCCGGCATCGACAACTCCAGCAGCTGCATGCTGCTGACCGAGTGCCTGCAGCAAATCCGCAGCTGGTCGGCGCAGCATCCCGGCCATGTCCCGATCATGCTGATGTTCAACGCCAAGGACGAGAAGAACGCCGCGCGCGGCGGGATCGACGCCTTGCCCTTCACCGAAGCCGCCTATGACGCGCTCGATGCCGAGATCCGCTCGGTGATGACGCCCGCGATGCTGATCGTGCCCGACGACGTGCAGGGCCGCTATCCGACGCTGCGCGACGCGGTGCTCGCCAACCAATGGCCGACGCTCGACAAGGCGCGCGGCCGCTTCCTGTTCGCGCTTGACGAGCCGCCCGCAAAGGTCGCGGTGTATCGCGGCAAGCGCGCCTCGCTCGAGGGACGCGTGTTCTTCGTCAACACCGATGAGCAATCCCCGGCCGCCGCCTATCTGACGCTCAACGATCCGATCGCCGATGGCGCACGGATCAAGCGCGATGTCGCCGCCGGCTATCTCGTCCGCACGCGCGCCGATGCCAATACCAAGGAAGCGCGTAGCAACGACACCCGCCCGCACGACGCCGCGTTGGCGAGCGGGGCGCAATATATCTCGACCGACTATCTCTGGCCCGATCCGCGCTTTGCCGGCGGGTATCAGGTGCATCTGCCGGGCGGCGCGGTGGCGCGCTGCAATCCGGTGCGGCGTCCAGCCGGGTGCAGCGACGCCATGCTGGAACGCAAGCCGTGAGCGCCCGCCGCCTGCTGCTCGCACTGCTCGTCGGCGGCGCGCTGGTCGCCGCCGCGGAAACGCCGCAGCCTTATCTGGCGAGCGTGCCGCTGCCCGACCTGACGCGGATCCTGCCGCCGCCGCCCGCGCCGGGCTCGCCGCGCAATATCGCCGATCGCGCGCTGTTCCGCCAGACCCGCGCGCTGGAGGGGAGCAAACGCTGGCAGATCGCGACGCGCGACGTGACCGATGATCGCTTCACCACCTTCGCCTGCGCGATCGGGATGCAGCTTGACGCCAAGACCGTGCCCGCCACGCTGCGCGTCTTCGCGCTGGCCGGCGGCGGGGCGATGGTCGATCGCGTCAAGCAGGGCTATGCCACGCGCCGCCCGTATCTGACCGACGACGCGCCGATCTGCGAGCCCAAGACCGCGCATCTCGCGAGCAATGGCGATTACCCGTCGGGCCACACCACCAATGGCTGGTCAACCGCGCTGCTGCTCGCCGAACTGATGCCCGAACGCGCGACCGAGATCCTCGCGCGCGGCCGCTCTTACGGCGAGAGCCGCTATATCTGCGGGTCGCATAGCGCGAGCGCGGTCGAAGCGGGTTTCATGGCGGGATAGGTGTTGGTCGCGACGCTCCATGCCTCGCCCGAATTCCGCCGCGACATGGACTCCGCACGCGCCGAGCTCGCCGCGCTGCGGACCACCGCGTCGCCGATCCCGGCGGCGCGCTGTGCCGCCGAAGCGCGCGCGCTGCGCTGAGTCGCGACTGTCATGCGGGCTTCATGCAGCAGAGCTAAGCGCATGGCGAATCGCGGCATTCCGTCCGCAGGGGAGCGACCGATGACCGACCCGTCGCGCCTGCGCGCGTTTCGCCAATGACGCAGCACGCACCCACGCTGTCGCGCGCCAGCGAGCATGGCGACCTGCGCCCGCTGCTCCAGCGCTTCGTCGAGCGGCGGCTCGGGCACCGCGCCGACAGCGAGGATATCGTCCAGGAAATCTATGTCCGGCTGTACGATTATCGTCGCACGCGCTCGATCGGCGATGTCGGCGCGTTCTGCTTCACCGTCGCGCGCAACCTCATCAACGACCATCTGCGCCGGGTGCGCCGCGTCGGTGTCGCCGAAGCGGTGTCCGAAGAACTGATCTGCCCCGCGCCCCGCGCCGACGAGATCCTCGCCTATCGCGAGCGCGTCGACGTGCTGATCCGCGCGCTGAAGGCGATGCCTGCGCTGCGGCGCGAAGTGTTCACGCGGCGCCGGCTCGAGGAGCAGCCGATCGCGACGATCGCCGCCGATCTCGGCATGACCAACGCCGCGGTCGAGCGCCATTGCGGCCGCGCGGTCGCCGATCTGCGCCATGCGCTCGCGCGGCGCGGGCTTGCGCTGGACGAGGGGGCATGAGCGTGGTCACGAAACCGGCGCCGCGCGGCGTCGCGGAAGCGGCGTTGCTCGAAGCACTGGCTACCTGTGCCGCGAGCGAACGCCTGTCCGACGCGCAGGTCCATGCGATGCGCGCCAAGCGCCGCCGCAAGGTCGGCGCGAGCGGTGGCGCCGCCGCACTGCTGCTGGTTGTCGGGGCCGGAATGTGGGTCGGCGGGATGGCGAGCACGCGACCCGTCGCGCTCGCGCATCTCGAAACGCAGCGCGGCGAGCAGCGTCGTTTCCAGTTGCGCGACGGCTCGAGCGTCCGGCTGAGCGGGGCGACTGCGGTCGATATCCGGCTCGAGGCGGACGCGCGCAGCGCGGTGCTCCGCCACGGCGAGGCCTTTTTCGACATCGCGCACGATCCGGCGCGCCCGTTCGCGGTCAAAGCGGGGAAGGCCGATACGCGGGTGCTCGGCACCGCATTCGACGTCGATCTCGCCCCCGATGGCGCGGTGCGGCTCGCGGTCTATCGCGGGCGCGTGCGGTTCGGGCCGAGCAAGCCTGCGCGCGCCGGCGACAGCGTGATCGTGCCGGCCGGCTGGCGCTCGCACTTCCGCGGCGGTGTCGCGGGCCTGCCGTCGCGCTTCGACGCGGCGCAGCAGGATTGGCGCCATGGCTGGCTCGACACCGATGCGATGCGGCTCGGCGACATGGTCGCGACGCTCAATCGCGGGAGCGGACCGGTGATCGCCACGCCGCCGCCCCAGCTTGCCGACCTGCCTTTGTCGGGGCGTTTCAAGCTCGACCAGCCGCGCCAACTGCTCGAAGCGGTAGGCGATGCCTATGGCTTTACCGTGGAGGGCGACAGCAAGAGGTTGCGATTGCAGGCTCACCCAGCGTCACAAAAATGACGCGTAAACGCCTGTAAATCGTAACAACTTTCTTTTGTCCGGATTGCCGCCTTTCCCCGTCTTCCCATTCGAGGCGCCGCTTGGCGCGTAGGGGGAAAGCACATGCACCGTTCCAAGAAGATCCTGCTCGCCGGGCTGGCGACCGTCGTTGTCACCACCGCCGTCGCCGCGCCGGCGCACGCCACCGAGGTCGCGTTCGAGCGCCGCATGGCGTTTGCGATCGCGCCGACCGATCTGCGCGGCGCGATCTCCGAATTCTCGCGCACGACCGGCGTCCAGGTGCTCGTCGCACCCGCCGCGGTACAGGGACGGCACACCGCGGGCATCAGCGGCACGCACAGCGTGCGCGACGCGCTGACGTTGCTGCTCCAGGGCACCGGCCTGACCGCCTCGATCCGCGGCAGCGTCGCGGTGCTCAAGCCGGGCGCGACGCCGCGCATGACGCGCGCCCGGGCGACCAAGGTCGAGACGCGCGCCGTCGCCGAGCCTGCGCCGGCGCCTTCCGAAGGAGAGGAAAACCGCGGCCCCGACATCATCGTCTCGGGCTATCGCCAGAGCCTGCAGCGCGCGCAGGATCTCAAGCGCCGCGCGGTTGGCACCGAGGACGACATCCTCGCCACCGACATCGCCTCGTTTCCCGATCTCAACCTCGCCGAATCGCTCCAGCGCGTCCCCGGCATCACGATCACGCGCGACAGCGGCGAGGGCCGCCAGATCGCGCTGCGCGGGCTCGGCGCCGATTTCACGCGCACCCAGCTCAACGGCATCGAGGTGCTCGGCAACACCGCCTCGGGGATGGACAATCGCGGCGGCGTGACCCGCTCGCGCGCATTCGACTACAGCCTGTTCGCCTCCGAACTGTTCAACCGCGTCGCGGTGCAGAAGTCGTTCTCGGCCGAGCAGGACGAAGGCGGCATCGCCGGCACGGTCCAGTTGTCGAGCGCGCGGCCATTCGATTATCCGGGCACCAAGCTCGTCGTCTCGGCCAAGGGGCAGACCAACGACAATACCAGCGGCATCACCCCGCGCTTCGTCGCGCTCGCCTCGACCCGGCACGGCGATTTCGGCGCGCTCGTCTCGGTCGCCTACAGCCGGATCAAAAACAACGAATATGGCTATCGCAACTGGGGCTGGGGGCTGACCAAATACAACGCCGCCAATATCGGCCCCAATATCGATGCCGCGACGCGCGCCAACCTGCTGGCGGGCGTGTGGCAGCCGACCGCGCAGTCGCCGTCGAGCTGGTTCACCGACCGCAAGCGGCTCGGCATCACCTCGTCGCTGCAATATCACCCCGGCAGCCGCTTCAAGCTCGATATCGATGGTCTGTATGGCCGGCTGCAGGACCATCGCGACGATTATGCGATCGCCACCGCGGGCACCAATGCGCTGACCGGCACCTCGATCACTGGCACGCAGGTGATCCAGAGCGCGGTGATCGACAAGACCAATACGCTGCGCGCGGCCAGCTATACCGGGATCGATCTCCGCTCCGAGCATCACATCGTCAAGAACCACACCGATTTCTACCAGGGTGTCGTCAACGCCAGCTGGGACGTCAGCGACCGGCTGAGCTTCCATGCGCTCGGCGGCTATGAGGAATCGGATTTCGGGCAGCCGGTGTTCGACAAGGTCTTCATGGAACTGAAGAACACGCCGTTCAGCTATGACGACCGGCCGACGATACCCGTCAATACCTATGGCAAGGACATCACCGATCCCAACAATTGGGCGGTGCAGCGGCTCGACGTCCAGGAAAACAAGATCACCACGCAATATGCCAATGCCAAGCTCGACGGCGCGTACAAGCTGACGCCTGCGCTGACCTTCAAGACGGGCGGCGAGTTCAAGCATTTCATCAACAGCGGCTATACCTGGGTCAACAAGGTGTTCCACAACGTCCCCGCCGACATCGCCGTGCCCAACGGGCTAAAGCAGACCGTCGGGGTCGACACGCTGACGCAATATATCGTCGGCAATGTCGATGGCATCTACAGCTATCTCGGCGATCCGCGCAGCCTGACCGCCGCGAACCTTCAGGCGGGCAGCGACTACCGCGTCGATGAAAAGACCTATGCCGGGTTCGGGCAGCTCGATCTCGACACCTATCTCGGCGGCCTGCGGCTGCGCGCCAATGCCGGCCTGCGCTATTATTCGACCGACCTGATCTCCTCGGGGCATCTTGCGACGCCGACCGGCTTTTCAGCGGTGTCGATCTCGACCAACAGCCACGGCTTCCTGCCTGCGGCCAATCTCGCGCTCGACGTGGCGAAGGACGTCGTCGTGCGCCTCAGCGCCAGCCGCAACGTCAACCGCCCCGGGCTCGGCGATCTCGCCGCGGCGGGATCGATCACGACGCGCCCCAATGGCGGATCGCTCAGCCTCGGCAATCCCTATCTCAAGCCGTATCAGGCGACCTCGATCGAAGGTGGGGTCGAATGGTATATGGGCCATACCGGCTTCGCCTCGCTCGGCCTGTTCTACAAGCATATGGACAGCTTCATCGTCTCCTCGACGCAGCAGATCCCCTACGGCCAGACCGGCCTGCCGCTGTCGCTGCTGGTGCAGGGCGAGGATGCCAACACGATCTTCGACGTCAGCCAGCCGATCAACGGCCCCGGCGCCAACATCAAGGGGATCGAGGCGGCGTTCCAGCACGACTTCACCTTCCTGCCCGGCGTGCTCAAGCATCTCGGCGTCGTCGCCAACGGGACGTGGTTCGACGGGCATCAGACGGTGTTCTTCAGCGGCGTCCCGCGCGACCTGCCGCTCTACAATCTGTCGAAATGGGCGGCGAACGCGACGCTCTATTACGAGAACAAGGTGTGGGGCGTGCGCGTGTCCGACGCCTATCGCAGCCAGTATCTGACCAGCGCCAGCAACGCCTATGCCAATGCCGGCGACGGCATCAAGGGCACCAACAACGTCGATTTCCAGGCGCATGTGAACCTGCGTCCCGGCGTGCGGCTGATCGCCGAGGGGATAAACCTCACCAATACCGCGATCCGGCAGTTCGCCAGCGTCGATTATGACCGGCCCGAAGTCTATACGACGAGCGGCCGGACATTTTCGGTGGGCGTGACCGCGGAATTCTGATCGGTTCCGCCTGGCCGGACCGCGTCCGGCCAGGCGGCGCATCCGGCTGGGCTGCGGTGGCCACCTGACGGCAAGGGAAAGACACGCACGATCGGTTAACGAAACTTGATCTATGTGGTCTTATGACCAAGTTCGACGCCGATCCGATATGGCCCTCGCCGTTGATGCTGCCCTCGGCCTCCCGGCTGCTCGATATGCTGCCGGGGCTGGTCGCGTATTTCGGCCCCGATCTGCGCTATCGCTATGCCAATGCGACCTATGCGGCGTGGCGCGGGCTCGCGCCGGCGCAGATCGTCGGCAGTTCGTGCCGCGAGATCGTCGGCGAGACGAATTATCCAACCGTGCGGGGCCTGATCGAGCAGGCGCTGGAGGGAAACTCCGTGACCGCCGAATATACGCTGTTCGATGGCGCGAACGCGCGCGACGTCCAGGGTAGCTATGTCCCCGATCTCGACGCGACGGGGCAGGTGTGCGGCGTGGTCCTGCTGGTCACCGACATCAGCGTGCGCCGCGATCTCGAGGCTCGGATCGTCGAGACCGAGGGGATGTTCGACGATGCTTTCCACCATGCCCCGGTCGGGATGGTGGTCACCAATCCCGACGGCCGGATGGAGCGCGTCAATCGCGCGTTTGCGACGATGCTCGGAATGTCGAGCGCGCAATTGGTCGGGACCGATTTCCGCGCGATCACGCATCCCGACGACGTCGATGCCGATGATCGCCAGTTCCGTCAGCTGCTCGCCGGTCGGCGCAGCAGCTATCGGATGGACAAACGCTATCTGCGGGCGGGTGGCGAGATCGTCCATACCACGCTCGCCGTCTCCGCAGTGCGCGGTCTCGACGGCACGCCGGTGCGCGTCATCGCGCAGATCGAGGACGTGTCGGAGCGCCGCAAGGCCGAGCGCGAGCAACAGGAAGTCACCGCCAGGCTGATGCTGGCGATGGAAGCGGTGCGCGGCGGCTTCTGGCATATCGATGTCGAGACGATGCGCTTCGAGATGTCGCCGTCGTTCCAGCGCTTCGTTTCGGGGAGCGATACCGCCGGCTCGCTCGATCTCGAGGATTATGCCGAGCGGATCGTTCCGGCCACGCGCGACGCGGCATCGGTGCAGGCACTGGTCGACGGGACGATCGACGAGACATCGGTCGAATATGAACTGGAGACGATCGCCGGGCCGCGCTGGATGCGCTGCGACCGGCGCCTGCTGCGCGCGCCCGACGGCAGCCCGCTGCGGATCGTCGGCGTGACGATCGACATTTCGGAGGACCATGAGCGCCAGCTCGCGGCCGAGACGGCGGCGGGCACCGATCCGCTGACCGGGCTGCTCAACCGGCGCGGGCTCGACCAGCGGCTCGGTCAGCCGAGCACGGGCTGGCCGCTGGGCGTCGTCGCGATCGATCTCGACCGCTTCAAGGCGGTCAACGACAGTATGGGGCATTCGGTCGGCGATGCCGTGCTGGTCGAGGTGGCGCAGCGCCTGCGCGCCGCTGTCCGCCCGACCGACTATGTGGCGCGGCTGGGTGGCGACGAATTCGCCGTCCTGCTTCCCGAGTCGAGCGCCGAGCGCGTGGCCGCGGCGGCTGAGCGGATCGAGGTGACGCTCAACGCGCCGATGGTGCAGGGCGACGCGGTGGTGCCGATCAGCGCGAGCGTCGGGGTGGTGATGACCGAGCCGGACGACGGCAAGACCGCGCTGGAGAGCTTCACGGCGGTGTGGCGTCGCGCCGATGTCGCGCTCTACGCGGCGAAGCGCGCGCGCCAGGAACGCTGGGCGGACCCCGCCTGATCGCGTTCGGCGCGGTCAGAGCAAGCCGGGCACGAAGCGTTTGACGCGCGCCGCATAGCGATCGAACGCCGGACCGAACGCCGCGCGCAGCACGACCTCTTCGTGGCGGACGCGCATCCACGTACCGAGCGCGAAGAGCGGCGCTGCAACGAGCAGATTGGCGGTATGCCCATAGGCGATCGCCATCGCGACCATGACGCAGGCGAGCGAGACATAGATCGGGTTGCGGATCTGCGCGAACGGGCCGGTTTCGACCAATTGCCCATCGTCGCGCGTGCGCGCGACGAGCGCCCAGTTCCGGCCCATCGCGCGCGATGCCGAATCGAACAGCCAGACCGCGCCCAGCATCAGCGCAAGCACGACGCCCGCCTCGATCAGCGCCTTGGGCGAGAGCGGATCGAGCGCGATGTGGATCGGCCCGAAGCCGGCGAGCCCGATGCCGATACCCTGAACGACGATCCACACGATCGAGGCATTGCGGCGTTCCGAGTCGGCGCTTGGCGGGGCGCTCCGCCCGCGTGCGCGGGCAAGCAGCAACGTCGTCAGCCCGGCGAGGAAACCGATCGCCAGCGCCGCAAGGCCGGGAAGCCCGACCGGGTCCAATGGGATGAACGCCATCACTGCTCCCCTACCAACCGGACTGTATTGTGTGCCTACGACACGTCCTTGTCAATTCGCCGATTTCGCGGCCTTTGCCGCGGCATCGCGCCACGTCTGATACGCCTCGATCGCGATCGAGCGGCGCAGCAGTTTGGCATTGGGGTCGATCACGATATGCGCCTGGCGCGGCACCGCGAGGCTGCCGAAGCCGCCGGTCATCGCGACCCGCACGATCCGTCCGTCGACCTGCACATCGACCGGCATCGGAAAACGCCCGCCGCCCGGCGCCTGCCAGTGCAGCGTGAGGCGGGTCGTGCTGCGCGTCTCGATCAGCTCGGGGAGCGCCGCCTCGCGCAGGTAGACGTCGAAGAACCAGCCATAATCCTTCCCCGTCACGCGTCGCACGATCTGCTCATACTCGGCGGTCGAGGCGTAGCGCGGGGTGAAATTGCCCGGCCGCGGATCGAGCCGGCCATAGACGATTAGCCGCGTCACATCGCGAAACGCGCGGTCGCCGATCAGCGTGCGCAGGCTGTGGAGCATCCACGAGCCCTTGTAATAAATGTCCTGGCCGGGCCCGCCCTTGCTGATCTCATACACCTCGTCCTCGGTGCGGACCTTGCCGGCGATGACCGGGCGGAGGTTGGCGATCTTGCCCCGCTGGTCGGAGAGCATCGTCGCATACCGCGCCTCGCCCTCGCGCCAGCGGCCGTAGAGCGGCTGCATGTAGCTGCCATAGCCCTCGTGCAGCCAGTAATCGTCCCAATTGGCGGCGGTCATCTGGTTGCCGAAGAATTCATGCGCGAATTCGTGCTGGAACAGCCAGTCGAAGCCTTCGGGCGCCTTGGCATAGCCATTGCCGTAGGCGTTGATCGTCTGATGCTCCATGCCCTTGTACGGCGTCTCGACCACGCCGAGCTTCTCGTCGCCGAACGGGTAGGGGCCGACCTCGCTCTCGAAGAAATCGAGCGTCGGCGCGAATTCGGCGAACAGCGCCTTGGCCTTGGCCTCCTCGCCGGGGAGATACCAATAGGCCATCGGGATCGTGTTGCCGTAGCGGCTCTTATAGCTGCCCGAGACCTCCTCGAACGGCCCGACCGTCAGCGCGACGCCGTAGGTGTTGGGATGCTTGACGCGCCAGTTCCACGTCGTGCGGCCATCGGCGAGCGTATCCACGCCGAGCAGCACCCCGTTCGACGGCGCCTTCAGCCCCTTGGGCACGGTGATATGGAGCGTGACGACGCCCGGCTCGCCGGTCGGGAAATCGAGGCACGGCCAGAACAGGTCGCACCCGGCGCCCTCCGCGGTCGTGCCGAACCACGGCGCGCCGCTCGGCGTCTTCGCCCAGACGACACCGGGGTCCCACGGCGCGTTGACAGCGACGTGCGGCGTGCCGCCATAGGTCAGCCTGGCCGTGACGTGCCCGCCCGCCGCGACCGGCCGGGGCAACGGGATGACGAGCTGGCCTTCGGGATTGCGCCATGCGCCGGGCGCGAGCGGCGTGCCGTCGATAGCGACCGCATCGACGGGCAGGTTGCGGTCGAGATCGAGCACGAGCTTGGTCAGCGGCGCCTTGGCGGTGAAGCGCAGCGTCGCGACCCCGCGCAGCGTCTCGGTCTCGGGCAGCACCTCGAACGCCAGATCGGCGCTGTCGAAGCCGAGCTTCGCCTGCTCGGGGTCGATCGGTCCGCCTGATTTCTGCGTCTGCGCGGTGAGCGGCGGCTCGCCCTTGGTGGGCAAAGCGGCGGCAGTCAGCGCCAGGCAGCTGCACAGGAAGGCGATACGGAAAGGAATCATGCGGGGCTCAGTTCCACGGAGAAATCGGTGATCGTCAGCCGCAGCGACGGGCGGCCGTCCTGCAGCATCGTCGTGACGCGCGGGAAGCGGACGCCTTGTGCGCTCACGCTGCCGGTAAAGCTGAAATGCTGGCGGATCGAGGGCGCGCCGGGGGCGGGCGCCGTAAGCACGTAATCGGCCGCGGCGATCTGGCCATCGCGGCCCAGCGTCAATGCGATCGGCGGATAGCCCTCGCGTGCCGCGTTGAGCCGGTTGCGACCCGCCACCGACACGAACGCCGGGGCGAGCAGCAGATAGGCGAACGCACCGAGCCGCTGGCGTTCGAACCGCGCTTGCGCGGCGGGCAGGGTGGTCTGCGCGCCGCCCTGCACCAGAAACGCGCTATCGCGCTCGATCATGACGGTGCGTGCGGCGTCGCGCGTCTCGCTGATGAGCCAGCTGTCCGAGCGCGCCCGCGCGAACGGCTCGATGCGGCTTTCGACTTGCAGAGTGACCGGCGTCTTTCCGAGCATCATCCATGCCGTGCCGCTCCACGCAACCACCCGGACGCGCGCCAGCCGATCGCGTCCCCCCGCCGCAGCGAAGGCGCGCGCGAGCGGGTCGCCACCGCCACGCGGCGCTGCGTTGAGCAGCGCAGGTGAGGCAGCGAGCGCGATCGTTCCGCCCAAAAGCGCTCGGCGATTGATGGATCGGCAACTCCCCCCATATAAGGGGTCAAGCACGCGGCCTTGTCGCGATCTCGGAGTATCCATGACCCAAGCTTCTGCCACCCCGTCCACTCAGGCTTATCCCGTCCTGCCGCTGCGCGACATCGTCGTTTTTCCGAACATGATCGTGCCGCTGTTCGTCGGGCGCGACAAGTCGGTCGCAGCCCTGGAAGCCGCAATGGCCGCCGACAAGGAGATTTTCCTCGTCGCGCAGCTCGATCCCAGCGAAGATGATCCCGATCGCGACGATCTGTACGAGATCGGCGTCACCGCTGTCGTGCTCCAGCTGCTCAAACTGCCCGACGGCACCGTCCGCGTTTTGGTCGAGGGCAAGCGCCGCGCCGCGCTGACCTCGCTCGTCCAGAGCGATGGCTATCTCTCGGCCGAAGTCGACATGCTCGAAGCCGAGGCCGACGAGGCCGAGACCGGCGAGCCCGTGGCTGCCAGCACCGAGCTGTCGGCGCTGATGCGCTCGGTGATCGACCAGTTCGAGAATTACGCCAAGCTCAACCGCAAGCTGCCCGCCGAGACCGCGGTCCAGCTCGGCGAGATTGAGGACGCCTCGAAACTCGCCGACGCGGTCGCCGCCAACATCCAGGTCAAGGTCAGCGACAAGCAGGCGCTGCTGATCGAGCGCGATCCGGCCAAGCGGCTCGAGATGGTGTTCGCCTTCATGGAGGGCGAATTGGGCGTCCTGCAGGTCGAGAAGAAGATCAAGTCGCGGGTCAAGCGCCAGATGGAGAAGACCCAGCGCGAATATTATCTCAACGAGCAGCTGAAGGCGATCCAGCGCGAACTCGGCAACGAGGGTGACGACGGCGAAGGCGACGAGATCGCCGAGCTGACGCAGAAGATCGCGACGATGAAGCTCTCGAAGGAGGCGCGCACCAAGGCGACCGCCGAGCTCAAGAAGCTGAAGACGATGGCGCCGATGAGCGCCGAGGCGACCGTCGTGCGCAATTATCTCGACGTGCTGCTGGGTCTCCCGTGGGGCAAGAAGTCGAAGATCCGCAAGGATATCTCGGCGGCGCAGGCAGTGCTCGACGAGGACCATTATGCGCTCGAGAAGGTCAAGGACCGGATCATCGAATATCTCGCGGTGCAGGCGCGTACCAACAAGCTGAAGGGGCCGATCCTGTGCCTCGTCGGTCCTCCCGGCGTCGGCAAGACCTCGCTCGGCAAGTCGATCGCCAAGGCGACGGGGCGCGAGTTCATCCGCCAGTCGCTCGGCGGCGTGCGTGACGAAGCCGAGATCCGCGGGCATCGCCGCACCTATATCGGCTCGCTGCCGGGCAAGATCGTGACGAACCTCAAAAAGGCCGGTACCAGCAACCCGCTGTTCCTGCTCGACGAGATCGACAAGCTCGGCCAGGATTTCCGCGGCGATCCGGCATCGGCGCTGCTCGAGGTGCTCGATCCCGAACAGAACGCCAAGTTCCAGGATCACTATCTCGAGATCGACGTCGATCTGTCGGACGTGATGTTCGTGACGACGGCGAACACGCTCAACCTGCCGCAGGCATTGCTCGACCGCATGGAGATCATCCGGCTCGAAGGCTATACCGAGGACGAGAAGGTCGAGATCGCCGAGCGCCATCTGATCGAGAAGCAGATCGAGGCGCATGGTCTCAAGGCCGGCGAGTTCACGCTCACTACCGAGGGCCTCCGCGCGCTGATCCAATATTACACGCGCGAGGCGGGTGTGCGTACGCTCGAGCGCGAGATCGCCAAGCTGGCGCGCAAGGCGTTGCGCCAGATCCTCGAGGGCAAGACGACGAGCGTCACCGTGACGCCCGACAACCTGTCCGACTTCGCCGGCGTGAAGAAGTATCGTCACGGCCTGGGTGAAGAGGAGAACCAGATCGGTGCGGTCACCGGGCTCGCCTGGACCGAGGTCGGCGGCGAATTGCTGACGATCGAGAGCGTCACCGTGCCCGGGCGCGGCCAGGCCAAGATCACCGGCAAGCTCGGCGACGTGATGAAGGAATCGATCGAGACCGCGTTCAGCTTCATCAAGGCACGCTCGCCCTCGTACGGGATCAAGCCGAGCATCTTCGCGCGCAAGGATATCCATATCCATCTGCCCGAAGGCGCGGTGCCCAAGGACGGTCCGTCGGCGGGTATCGGTATCGTCACCGCGATCGTCTCGACGCTGACCGGCGTGCCGGTACGCCGCGACATCGCGATGACCGGCGAGGTCACGCTGCGTGGCCGCGTGCTGCCGATCGGGGGCCTCAAGGAGAAGCTGCTCGCGGCCTTGCGTGGCGGCATCACCACGGTGCTTATCCCGCAGGAGAATGAGAAGGATCTGGCGGACATTCCCGCCAACATCCGCGACGGTCTCAAGATCATCCCGGTGGCGCATGTCGACGAGGTCTTGCGCCTTGCGCTGACGGGGCCGCTCACCGCGATCGACTGGACCGAGGCCGACGATCTCGCCGCGCAGCCGCCGGCGGGTGTCCCGGCCATCGGCGGTGAACTCCACCACTGAGCTCGGCTCGGCGTATATTACTGCATCCTCGCCGTTTTGACCGACGGCGGGGGTGTTTTTGCTTTGACAGCCCCGATGCGAGCCGCCTTACTGTACCACCGGCTTTTGCCTGGGAATCATTTCAGAGTATTTTTTCAAACGGGGGTTTCGTGGCCATGAACAAACAGGAACTGATCGCGACGGTGGCCGACACGTCGGGTCTGACCAAGGGTGATGCAAGCAAGGCCGTCGAAGCCGTGTTCGAAGCAGTATCCGCCGCGCTGAAAAAGGGCGATGAAGTGCGTCTCGTCGGCTTCGGGACGTTCTCGGTTTCCAAGCGCAAGGCATCGACCGGCCGTAACCCGCGCACCGGCGAGCCGATGACGATCAAGGCATCGTCGCAGCCCAAGTTCAAGGCCGGCAAGGGCCTCAAGGATTCGGTCAACTGATCGGCTGATCGGAATTTTCGGGCATCGGCGCTGGACAAACGGCGCCGGCTCGTTTTAAGAGACCGGCATCAGGGCGGCGGTAGGCCGCCCTTATCCGTTTCGCCCCATCGCATCGCGCGGGGCAACGGGCGCGTAGCTCAGTGGTAGAGCACACCCTTCACACGGGTGGGGTCGCAAGTTCAATCCTTGCCGCGCCCACCATATCGAAGCCGCCGGATCCTCTTGGATGGGGCGGCTTTTTTACGTGCGGCGCGCTAGCGCCACGGGCGCTCGCGAAACCATTTGGTGATGACGTATTTGCTCCCGGCGCGCACCTTCATGCCGTGGTGGAGGCTCGCTGGATTGGGCGACCCATCGGGCCGCCGGTTGTTCCAGGCGAGCAATTTGCCCGTCTCGGGCTGGATGATCTTGTCGATCGCCTTGAAGCGCGTCGCGCCACCCGCCTCGGGTTCGTTCAGATACACCATCACGGTCCAGGTGCGGTTGCCCGCGATCCGGCAATCGCGATCGAAATCGACCCCGAGCGGCTCGAAATAATCGGTGTGCGGCTTGAACTCCTGGCCGACCGCATAGCGTTGCCCCTGGATCGGCTCGCCATGCGTCGGGTCGAGCCCGGTAAAGGCGGCGATCTGCGCATCGAGCGCGATCGTCAGCGGGTCGAGCGGATCGAGATCGCCCGTCTCGCTGGTGCGGAAGGCGCGGTCGCCGTTGAAATCGGAAACCGTCGAGGGGCGGCGCGTGGCATCGACCGCGGCGCGCAAGCCCGTGCAGGTCTCGGCATCGAGGAAGGCGCGGCGGACGAACAAGGTGAGCTTGGGCGACGGCACGCGCTGGACGCCGGGCTGGCTCGCCAGATGCGCGGTCATCGCCGCCGCATCGAGGCCCGAGCCGAAGCGGGCGGCGGCGGCTGGTGGAGCGGGAGCATCGGTCACGCCGCCTGCCTTGCCAAAGGTCCTGCGATTTTTCCAGCCGATAGCGGCGCGTCCGATCGGCGACCTGCCACGTACACGGTTCACAGCGGCGCTGCGTGACGATAACACGGGTGCCGACGGGACGTCGCGATCGGGGATGGGTCCACATGCGCTTGGTTTTGGATGCGCGCGCGCGGGCTTTCCTGCGGCGGCTTCCGGTTACGACGGTCTATTCGACGCTCGAGCTGGCGCTGATCGCGCTGCTGGCGATCCAGAGCGCGCGGCTGGTCTGGGCGGTGCTGACTCCGGTCGGCCCGGTCGGGATCTGGCGGCCCGAGCAAGGCGGGGTGGCGGGCTCGCCCGAGGCGATCCTGCGCGGCTTCGATCCCTTCTATCGCGCGAGCGGCGGCGATGCGGTGGGGCCGACGGTCGTCACCACGCTCCAGCTGACGTTGTTCGGCGTGCGGATCGACGAGGCGCAGGGCGGCGGCTCGGCGATCATCGCCGGGCCCGATGGCGTCCAGCAAAGCGTCGGGGTCGGGCAGGAGATCATGCCCGGCGTGCGGCTCAAGGCGGTCGCGTTCGACCATGTCACGATCGACCGCGGCGGCGCGGCGGAGGATCTGTACCTGCAGCAGACCGAACAGGCGCCCGTCCAGGCCGTGCCGAACGGGCCACCGCTGATCGGCGGCGGCGGCGGCGCGCTGTCGGTCGGCGCCGCGCCGCCACCCGCCGCGATCGGACCGCAAGGCGTCAGCTTCGCGCAGATGCGCCGCGACGTTGGCTTCATCCCGCGGATCGACGGTGGCCGGGTGAGCGGCCTCACTGTGCGCGCGCAGGGCGCGGGCGCGGGGTTCCGCGCGGCGGGCTTGCGCGACGGTGACGTCATAACGCAAATTGCGGGCAAGTCTGTTGGTGGCGCCGAAGACATAGAGCGTCTGGCCGCGCAATATGCCAAGGGCGGACAGCTGAGCGTCTCGGTCGAGCGCGGCAAAGACACGATACCACTCGTCATTACGATTGCGGGGCAATGAAGAAACTGATCCTGACGCCCATCCTCGCGATGACGCTCGTCGCCGCCGCACAGGCGCAACAGACGATGAACGTGCGCGATGCGGACATTCGCGCGTTCATCGCCGATGCCGCGCGCGTGACCGGGCGGACTTTCATCATCGACGCGCGCGTGGCGGGCAAGGTGACCGTCGTCACCGATCACCCGGTGAGCAAGTCGCAATATTTCGAGATATTCCTCTCGACGCTGCGCGCCAACGGGCTGGTCGCGGTGCCCACCACCAACGGCGCGTTCCGCATCCAGCCGACCGACAGCGCCGCGTCGCAGCCGAGCCGCGTCGGCGTCCGCGGCGCGACGAGCAACAGCTACATCACCGAGATCGTCCGACTCCGCTCGATCGATGCGCAATCGGCGGTCGATACGGTTCGCGGGCTGATCTCGCCGCAAGGCTCGGTCACCGCGAACCGCGGCGGCAACAGCCTCGTGATCGTCGATTTCGCCGACAATGTCCGCCGCGTGCGCGAAGTGCTGCGCCGGATCGACACCGACAACGCATCGACCCGGATCATCGCGCTGAAAAATGCCGGCGCGCGCGAGATCGCCACTGCGTTGCAGGCGCTCGCCGGCCAAAGCTCGGGTGGAGCCGGGGGCGGGGCCGCCCCCGCGGCGGCGGGCGCGTCGGTCAGCGTCGTTGCCGTCAACAGCTCGAACTCGGTCGCGATCCGCGGCGATGCCACATCGGTCGCCCGGCTCGCCGCCGTCGCCGAGGATCTCGATCGCCGCGCCAAGAACGGCACCGAGATCAAGGTTATCTTCCTCGAAAACGCCGATGCCGAGCAATTGCTGCCGGTGCTGCAGCAGCTCGTCGGCCAGACGCCGTCGCCGATCACCAATCAGCAGCTGTCGGCGTCGAACTTCGGCAGCAACAGTCAGGCGAACGGCAGCACCGGCGCGAATTCGGTCTCGCGTCCCGCCAATACGCCAGCGGTGCAGCAGGATAGCGGACCGACCGGCAACGCCCCGACCCAGACCGCGATCACCTCGGGCGGTCGCACCGCCTCTGTGGTGACGCGCTTCGTCGGCGCGAACGCGATCGTCATCGCCGCACCCGCCGAAGTGCAGCGCCAGCTCGCCGACGTCGTCCGCCAGCTCGACACGCGGCGCGAGCAGGTGCTGGTCGAGGCGATCGTCGCCGAGGTTTCGGATTCGATGTCGAGCCAGCTCGGCGCGCAATTCGCGGTGGGCAGCGCGAGTGGCGGGGTGTTCGCGGCGTCGAGCTTCAGCAACGCGGCGCCGAGCTTGCTGACGATCGCCGGTGCGGTCGCCGCGAACCAGCTCGGGAGCACGACGACCACGATCAACGGGTCGACCGTAACGACCAGCACCAACAGCGCGGCGAGCGATTCGCTGACGCAGAGCGCGCTGAGCTCGGTCCTCGGCGCGAGCGGCGGCTTCGGCGGATTTGCCGGCAAGATCGGCAGCACCGTGTTCGCCTCGATCATCAATGCGCTGAAGAGCGACACCACGTCGAACCTTCTGCAGGTCCCGCATCTGGTGATGCTCGACAATCAGGAGGCGCACAGCCTGGTCGGCCAGGAAATCCCGATCACGACCGGACGCGCGCTCTCGACCAATTTCGACAATGCCTTCCAGACGACGCAGCGTGAAAACGTCGGGATCGAGCTGACGGTCCGCCCGCAGGTCAATTCCTCGGGGACGGTCAAGCTCAACCTGCGGCTCGAGGTCAGCTCGATCGCCGGGCCGGTATCGAGCAGCAATGCCGACCTCATTCTCAACAAGCGCGAGGTCGAGACCGTCCGGACCGTCGACGATGGCGATATCGCGGTGATCAGCGGGCTGCTCGACGATAACGAGCGGCGGACGATCGAGAAGATCCCGCTGCTCGGGGACATCCCCGGGCTGGGCAATCTGTTCCGCTCGAAGGCGAAGTCGCGGACCAAGACCAATCTGATGATCTTCATCCGCCCGACGATCCTGCGCAGCGCCGAGGACAGCCGCAAGCTGACCGAGCAGCGCTACGGCTATCTGCGGCTCCAGCAGGGGCTGGCGATGCCCAATGACGAGCCGTCGATCGACCAGCTCGTCCGCGATTACATGGGCGCCGCCCCGCCGATCCCGACCGCGCCGGTGCCGGGCAATATCGAGGATCCGCGGATCATGGTGCCGGTGCAGCGCAGCTCGAGCACGGTGATCCATACGAAGCGGGACCGGTGATGCCAGGGGATGAGCCCGCCGCTCCCTTCTTATCCCCCTCCCGCTTGCGGGAGGGGCTAGGGGAGGGACGTGCCGCGAACGCTGCGCTTGACCTCGACGGCCCTCCCCCAGCCCCTCCCGCAAGCGGGAGGGGAGCAAATAGCATCCCCTACGCATTTGCCCGCCGCTTCGGCGTCGTGCTCGACCCCACCCACGACCAGCTCACCGTCGCAATGCGCGAAGGCTCGGACCCCAAGGTCCTGCTCGAACTGCGCCGCCACCTCGCGCGGCCCTTCGACGTAACCTTCGTCGCGGCGCCCGAATTCGACCGCTTGCTCTCCGAAGCCTACGCCATGGACGGCCAGGCCGCCGCGATGGCCGCCGGCACGCTCGGCCTCGGCGACGAGCTCGACCTGCTCGCCGACCATCTCCCCACCGCCGACGATCTGCTCGACACCGCCGACGATGCGCCCGCGATCCGCCTGATCAACGGCATCATCGCCGACGCTGCGCGCAACGGCGTGTCGGACATCCATATCGAGCCGTACGAGACCGGCCTCGTCGTCCGCATGCGCATCGACGGCGTGCTGCGCGAGACACTTCGCATGCCCCCGCACGTCGCCCCCGTGGTCGTCAGCCGCGTGAAAGTGATGGCACGGCTCGACATCGCCGAGCGACGCGTGCCGCAGGACGGGCGCATCGGCCTGACGCTCGGCGGCAAGCTCCTCGACGTCCGCGTGTCCACCTTACCGAGCCGCGCGGGCGAACGCGTTGTGCTTCGTATCCTCGACAAGGAGAATGCCGGGATCACGCTCGATGTGCTCGGCATGACACCGGCGATCAACCAGCTGCTCAAGGAAGCGATCACCGAGCCGAACGGCATCATCCTCGTCACCGGGCCGACCGGCTCGGGCAAGACCACCACGCTCTACGCCTCGATGCGGCTGCTCAACGACGGCAGCCGCAATATCCTGACGGTTGAGGATCCGGTCGAATATGCGATGGAGGGCGTCGGCCAGACGCAGGTCAACGCCAAGGTCGGGCTGACCTTCGCCGCCGGCCTGCGCGCGATCCTGCGCCAGGATCCCGACGTCGTGATGGTCGGCGAAATCCGCGACCGCGAGACCGCCGAGATCGCGGTGCAGGCGTCGCTGACCGGGCATCTCGTGCTGTCGACCGTCCACACCAACGACGCGGTCGGCGCGATCACGCGGATGCGCGACATGAAGGTCGAGCCGTTCCTGCTCGCCTCGACGCTGCGCGCGGTGATCGCGCAGCGGCTGGTGCGGCGCTTGTGCGAGCATTGCCGCCGGCCGGTCGCCGCGGATGTATCGGTCGCGGCGTTGCTCGGGTTCGAGCCCGGCGCGATCGTCTATCAGGCGGTCGGGTGCGAGCAGTGCCAGGGGACGGGCTATAAGGGCCGCGTCGGCGTCTATGAGGCGATCCGCATCGACGAGACGGTGCGGCGGCTGATCAACGATGGCGGCGACGAGGCACTGATCGCGCGCCATGCGTTCCTGCATGCGCCGACGCTTGGGGCGGCGGCGCGGCAGTTGGTGCGCGATGGGGTGACGACGGCGGAGGAAGCGGTGCGCGTTTCTCGGCGCGACATGGCCGATGCCGAGGCGCCGATGGTGGTGCCGGAGGTGGCGGGTGAGTGACCTCCCTTCTTCCTCCCCTCCCTGGAAGGGAGGGGCCGGGGGTGGGTCGGCCCGTGGCGCGGTCGACGCCTGCAACAGCGTGGGTTCGCCGCCCCGTGGTGAGGTCGACGCCTGCATTAGGCCGACCCACCCCCAACCCCTCCCTTCCAGGGAGGGGAGTATCCATGCCTAACTTCGATTACCTCGCGATCGACACCAAAGGCCGCGAAACACGCGGGGCAATCGCCGCGCCCTCGATCGACGCCGCCCGCGTATTGCTCGACCGTCGCCGGCTCTACGTCGTCAAGGTCGAACCCGGCTCGGGCCGCGCGCCCAAGGGCAAGCCGCTGCTCTCCGACCTGCGCCTGGGCTCGAAGAAGATGAGCACCAAGCAGCTCACGCTCTTCACCCGCCAGCTCGCCACGCTCAATCGCGTCTCGCCACTCGAGGAATCGCTGCGCACGATCTCGCGCCAGACCGAGCAGCCGCACGTCCGCGCAATCGTCGAATCGGTGCATGCCGGCGTCGTCGAAGGCCGCCGCCTCCACGAGGCGATGGCGCGCGAGGGCAAGAGTTTCCCCTCGCTCTACCGCGCGATGGTGTCGGCGGGCGAGAGCTCGGGCTCGCTCCCGGTGATCCTCGAACGCCTCTCGGTGCTGCTCGAACGCCAGGCCGAGATCAACGGCAAGATCATCACCACGCTCGCTTACCCCGCGGTGCTCGCGGTGGTGGCGATGGCGGTGGTGACCGCGCTGATGGTGTTCGTCGTGCCGCAGGTGGTCGAACAGTTCGACACTGTCGGGCAGCAGCTCCCGTTCCTGACGCGCGTCGTGATGGGGCTGTCGAATTTCATGGTCGGCTATTGGTGGGCGATCCTGCTCGTCATCCTGATCACCGGCTTCGGATCATGGCGCGCGCTGAAGAACCCGCGGATCAAGCTCGGCTTCGACACCTGGATCCTCAAACTGCCGATCCTCGGCCGCCTGTTCCGCGATCTCCACGCCGCGCGCATGGCGCGCACGCTCGCGACGATGGTCGCCAGCCGCCTGCCGCTGCTCGAAGGCCTGACGCTGACCGGCAGCACGATCCACAATCTGCGGCTCAAGCAAGCGTCGGACGAGATCATCGAATCGATCCGCGGCGGCGGCAGCCTTTCCGCCGCCATGCGCCGTGCGGGCGTCTTTCCGCCGTTGCTGACGTATCTGGCTGCATCGGGCGAGACGGCGGGGCAGCTCGACGACATGCTCGAACGCGCGGCGGAGTATCTCGAGCGCGAGTTCGATCGCTTCACCACGACCGCGCTGTCGCTGCTCGAGCCGATCATCATCGTCGTGATGGGGGGTGTCGTCGCGACGATCGTGCTATCGATCCTGCTGCCGATCCTGCAGCTCAACACGTTGGCAGGCCAATAAACATGACGAGGTTCGCAATGCCCCCCATCCGTCATTCCCGCGCAAGCGGGAATCCCGCGTCTTCCCTCCAACCGCAGAAGCAGGATTCCCGCGTTCGCGGGAATGACGGGGAGTCGGGCTTCACGCTGATCGAGCTGATGGTGGTGATCGTCATCATCGGGCTGCTCGCCGCGATCGTCACCTACAATGTCCTGCCGCTCGGCGACAAAGGCAAGATCGTCAAGGCCAAGGCCGACATCTCGACGATCGAGGGCGCGCTCGATCTCTACAAGCTGCAGAACGACTCCTACCCCTCGACCACCGACGGCCTCCAGGCGCTGGTCTCGGCCCCCGCCGACGCCGACGCGTCGAAGTATCAGCGCGGCGGCTATATCAAGAAGCTGCCGCTCGATCCGTGGGGCAAGCCGTATCTCTATGCGGCACCCGGCGCGCACGGCGAGGCCGATGTCTGGACGCTCGGCGCGGACAAGAAGGAAGGCGGCGAGGGCGTCAATGCCGATATCGGCAGCTGGCAGTAAACCCCGCAAGGGCGAGTGGGGGGGCGAGCGCGAGCGCGGCTTCACGCTGATCGAGCTGATGGTCGTCGTCACGATCATCGGCCTCGCCAGCGCCGCGGTTGTGTTCGCCTTGCCCGATCCGCGCGGTCGCCTCGCCGACGAGGCCGCGCGCTTTGCCGCGCGCGCCAGTGCCGCACGCGATCTCGCCGTGGTCGGCGCGAAACCGATCAGCGTGTGGGTCTCCGAAGGCGGCTACGGCTTCGACGAACGCGTCGACGGCGCCTGGGTCGCGATGGCCGAGAAGCCGCTGCGCGTTACGCAGTGGGGCAAGGGCACGCACGCCACCCTATCGGGCGCGGGAACGCGCGACCGCGTGCTGTTCGATTCGGTCGGCAGCACCGATCGTCCGCTCGACGTGACGCTCGCGCGCTCGGGCGAGACGCTGGTCGTCCATATCGGCAATGATGGCAAGGTCCACATCGGTGGCTGACCGCCGCGGCTTCACCTTGATCGAGATGATGGTCGCGCTTGCGGTGTTCAGCCTCGCCGCGCTCGCCTTGATCCGGCTCGAGGGCGCGACGATCCGGGGTGCGGCGACGCTCGACACGACGCTGCTCGGGCAGACCGTCGCGCGCAACGTCGCGATCGAGGCGATGACCGATGCGCGCCCGCCGACGATCGGCACCGCGAGCGGCAGCGAAAGCAATGGCGGCAGCAGCTGGAGCTGGACACGGACGGTACAGCCGACCGGGAACATCCGCGTGCTCCGCATCGACGTCACCGTGCGCGATGCGGCGGGGCGGCAGGCTGGGCATCTCACCATGGTCCGAGACGGGACGCGCAGCACATGACGCGCCGCCCTGCCGAACACGGCTTCACGTTGGTCGAGGTGATGATCTCGCTGCTGATCTTCGGCCTGCTCGCCGCAGCCGGGGTGGCGCTCTTGTCCTTCTCGGTCCGCGCGCAGACCGCCACCGGCGCCAAGCTCGACGACGTGTCGGCGATGAACCGCCTCACGTCGATCCTCACCGCCGATCTCGCCGAGGCGACGCCCCGCCAGACGCGCAGCGAGGATGGCGGCGGGCTTCCCCCCTTCACCGGCGAAGCGGGCGCGGCAGCGGCCCCGATGCTCCGCCTCGTCCGCAGCGGCTGGAGCAACCTCGACGGTACGCCGCGCGCGAGCGTGCAGAAGGTCGAATATGGCGTCGTCGACGGTGCGCTCGCGCGGACCGCCTATCCGATGCTCGACGGTGCCGCGCCGCTACCCCCAACGCCGCTGCTGACGCACGTCCGCCAGGTCACGCTGCGCTATCGCATCAAGGGCGCGTGGAGCGACCGCTGGACCGGCACACCGCAGGCGCCGCTCCCCGATGCGCTCGAACTGCGCGTAGTGCGCGACAACGGCATCGCCACGCGTCAGCTTTTTTTCGTCGGCACCGGCTACGGAAGGCGCATCGATGACCGTGTCGGGTGATCGCAAACCCTCCGAGCGCGGCGCGGCGTTGCTGACGGTGCTGCTGCTCGTCGCGGTGATCGCGGTGCTCGCCGGGACCGCGCTCGAACGCTTGCGGCTCGCGACGCGGCTCGGCGGCAATGCCGTCGCGCTCGACCAGGCGCGCGCGTATTCGTTCGCGACCGAGACGCTCGCGGTGGTCCGGGTCAGCGACCTGCTCCGCAAGAGCCCCGACAAGGTCACGCTGCAGGGCGGCTGGAGCGGCACGCCGTACCCGCTGCCGATCCCCAACGGCACCGCGACCGCGACCGTCGTCGATGGCGGCAATTGCTTCAACCTCAACAGCCTCGTCACCGAGACTCCCGCCAGAAGCGGCCAGTATTTTGCGTACACGCCGTCGCAACTGCAGTTCGCGCGGCTGATCCGGCTGGTCGATCCCTCGGCCGGCTCACCCGATGCGATCGCTGCCGCCGCCGCCGACTGGATCGACAGCGACGATGCGCCGCTCACCGGCGGCGCCGAGGACAAGGACTATCGCGGCGGCACGCAGCCCTATCGCACCGCCAACACGCTGATGGTCGACCCAAGCGAACTGCGCGCGGTGCGCGGGGTGACGCGCAGCGATTACGAGAAGCTGCGCCCGTGGCTCTGCACCTTGCCCGTCGCCGCGCCCGCGAAGATCAACGTCAACACGCTGCTCCCCGAACAGGCGCCGCTGATCGCGATGCTGCGGATCGGGCTGTCCCCCGAGGCGGTGCGGCAGGTGCTGTTGCAGCGCCCGGCGGCGGGCTTTGCGACGAGCACGGCGTTCTGGGCGCAAAGCGCGGTGCGCAGCACCACCGGCGACGACGCGCCGGGGCAGACCGACATCAAGACGACATGGTTCTCGCTCAAGGTGCGCGTCGCGCTCGGCGGGGCCACGCTGGAACAAACCGGACTGATCGACGCGACGGTGCTTCCCGCGCGGCTCGTATCGCGGCAATGGGGCGAGCCATCATGACCGAAACGCTTGTCCTCTTCCTTCCCGCACCCGATGTGCCGTGGCGCTGGCTGCGCATCGCCGGCGGCACCGTCCGCGCGCGCGGCGAGGGGTTTCCCCCGCTCTCGACCGAGGTGGAGGAGTCGTACGTCGCTATCGCCCCCGCCGATGCGGTGACGCTGCACTGGGCCGAGCTGCCCGATCGCTCGCTCGCGCAATCGGTCACCGCCGCACGGATGCTCGCCGCCGATGCGAGCGCGAGCCCGATCGGCGACCTCCACGTCGCGGTCGGGCGCGAGGGCGCGATCCTCGAACGCCCGATCGGGGTGGTCGCGGCCACGCAGATGCGCGCTTGGCTCGATCTGCTCGCGGACAACGGCGTCGATCCCGCGGCGATGTTGCCCGCGCCACTGCTGCTGCCGCGCCCCGAATCGGGCTATCTGCGCGCTGATCTTGGCGGCGAAGGGGTGGTGCGCGGGACGACGAGCGGATTTGCCGACGAAGCCCGGCTGACCGAGCTCGTAACGGGCGGTGCCGCACCCGCGATATTGCCGCGCGATGCGCTCGAGGCGGCGATCGTCGCGGCGGTCGCGGCGCCGCCGCTCGACCTGCGGCAAGGGGCATTTGCCCGCAAGACGCGGATCGGGGTCGATTGGGCGCTGGTCCGTCGGCTCGGCTGGCTCGCCGCCGCGACGCTGGTCGTCACGCTGCTGATCACGATCGTCCAGCTGATCGCCTATTCGAGCGCCGCCGACGATCTCGAGCGCCGCACCGATCTGCTCGCACGCACCGGCCTTGCCCGCGGCGAAGCGGTCAGCGACGCCGACCGTCAGCTGAGCGCCCGGCTCGACCGGCTTCGCGGCGGCGGGCAGGGGTTCAGCCGGACCGCGGCGGCGGTGTTCGCGGCGATTCGCGCGACGCCGGGGAGCGAGGCGCACACGCTCGGTTTCGATCCCAACGGCACGCTGCGCGTCGGCGTCGGGGTGCAGAACGAAGGGCAGATCCTCGATCTGCAGCGGCAGCTCGAGGCGAGCGGGTTCGCTGCCGCCCCGCAGGGGCAGTTCCAGGCGCTCAACGGTCGCCTTTCGGGAGATCTGACGGTGAAGCCGCGATGACCGAGCGTTTCCTCCTCTGGTATCGCAGCCGGAGCCAGCGCGAACAGTATCTGCTGCTCGCCGGTGGCGTGATCGCCGCCCTGGTGTTCGGCTATTTCCTCGTCGTGCCGCTTAGCGACGCGCTCGATTCGGCCAAGGCGCGCCATGCTGACGCCGTGATCGCGCTCGGCGAGACGCAGGTCCGCGTCGATGCGGTCAAGGCGGCGCAAGCGATGCGCGCCGCTCCGCTCGACGCCCCGCTCGAATCGGTGATCCGCGCGCGCGCCAACGATGCGGGCTTCGCGCTCGCCAACGTCACGCCGCAGGGCAATGACCGCGTCGCGATCGCGCTCGCCGCGGCACGACCGGGCGCGCTGGTCGGCTGGCTGGCGCAGCTCGAGGCCGACGGCATTCTGGTCGATCAGCTCGCCACCACCGACACGGGCGACCATGGCGTGGCGGTCCAGCTCACCTTGAAGGCGAAGCATCCATGACGCGCTTTCGCCTCAGGACCGGCCCGGTCGCGCTGTTCGGCGCGGTGTTCTTCGCAGCATTGCTGATCCTGCTGCCGCTGCGCTTCGTGCTCGGTTGGTTCGATCTCGATTCGACCCGCATCGCCGCGCGCGCGGCGACCGGGAGCGTGTGGTTCGGTGGCTTACGCGAAGCGCAGGTCGGCACGATCGCACTGGGCGACGTGAAGGCCTCGCTCTCGCCCTGGGCGCTGCTCGGGGGCCGGGCGCGGGTCGCCCTGGCAAGCCCAGACGCCGGCGGCGCTGACGCAATGACTCGCGCGGTCCACGGCGCTATCAGCGTCTCGCGCCACGGCGTCGGGCTCGATTCGATGACCGCGCGCCTCCCGGCGGGCGACGTCTTCGCGCCGCTCCCGGTCAGCGGAATCGATCTCGACGAGGTCACGCTCCGTTTCGTCGATGGCAAATGCGAGGCGGCGGAGGGGCGCGTCAAGGCGACGCTCGGCGCCGATATCGCGGGAATCAGCCTGGGGCAGGGGCTTGCCGGCACCGCGCGCTGCGATGCCGGTGCGCTGCTGTTGCCGCTGGCGAGCCAGTCGGGGACCGAGCAGATCGCACTGCGGCTCTGGTCGGCCGGCCGGTTCCGCGCCGAGCTGACGGTCAAGCCGGTCGATGCGACCGCCGCGCAAAAACTCGAGCTCAGTGGCTTTCAACCGACCCCGTCGGGGCATCGCCTGACGATTGACGGTAAATTCTGAGCGATCCATTCTTGACGCTGGCCCCCCGACCCCGCTAGGGGCGCTTCCTCTGCGGCGATCGTAGTTCAATTGGTTAGAGCGTCGGCTTGTGATGCCGGATGTTGCGGGTTCAAGTCCCGTCGGTCGCCCCACTTCTTTTCAGCAGCCAGGAATTTATCCGTGACCACCGGATGGGGCTTCCCCGATTTCGACGATCATGAGGGCGTGCACCTCTTCACCGATCCGGCCTCGGGGCTTCGGGCTGTCATCGCGATCCATTCGACCAAGCTCGGGCCGGCCGCCGGCGGCGTGCGTTTCTGGCATTATGCCGACAGCGACCGCGCGATCACCGACGCTTTGCGCCTCTCGCGCGGGATGAGCTTCAAGAACGCGATGGCCGATCTGCCGATGGGCGGCGGCAAGGGCGTCGTTCTCGCGGCGAAGCCGGGTGACACGATCAGCCTCGCGCAGCTCGAGGCGTTCGGCGGCGTGGTCGATTCGCTCGGCGGGCGCTATGTGACGGCCGAGGACGTCGGCATGTCCGAAGCGAGCATGAAGACGATCGCGACCAAGACCAAGCATGTCTCGGGCCTCCCCGTCGCGGCGGGCAGCGCCGGCGGCGATCCCGGGCCGTACACCGCGATGGGCGTCTATCTCGGCGTCAAGGCGGCTGCGCAGCGCGGGCTTGGTGCCACCGACATGAAGGGCGTGCGCGTCGCGATCCAGGGCGTCGGCAGCGTCGGCGGCGGGCTCGCCCGGCTGCTCGCCAAGGACGGCGCGGTGCTCACGCTGGCCGACGTCAACGCCGATCGCGCCAAGGCACTCGCCGAACAGCTCGGCGCACAGACTGTCGCGGCGGATGAGATCCTCGGCGTCGAGGCCGACATCGTCAGCCCGAACGCGCTCGGTGCGATCCTGACCCCGGCATCGATCGCGGCGCTGCGCACCACGATCGTCGCAGGCGGCGCGAACAACCAGCTCGAGACCAAGGCCGAGGGCGCTGCGCTCCAGGCGCGCGGCATCCTGTATGCGCCCGATTACGTGATCAACGCGGGCGGCATCATCAACGTCGCGCTCGAATATCTCGGGCACGGCGATCAGGCTGAAGTCGAGGCCCGCATCGCGCGCATCCCCGACCGGCTGGTCCAGGTGTGGGACGAGGCCGATCGCACCGGCGCGCCGATCTCCGACGTCGCCGACACGATCGCAAAGCGTCTGATCGGGCGCGCCTGAAGCCCGCCACGCGGACGCCCTCGGGCGTCCGCTGAATGGCGGTCGGGCATTGGCGCGACGGGCGCCATCGGTCACAAGGATCGGATGCCACAGCGTCTGACCCTGACCTCGCTCCTCGTCGCGGACTATGATCCGGCCATTGCCTTCTTCGTCGATGCGCTCGGGTTCGAGCTTCGCGAGGACACCGCGCTGGGCGACGAGAAGCGCTGGGTCGTCGTTGCACCGCCGAGCAGCGCAAGCGGGCTGCTGCTGGCGCGCGCCGTCGGCGATGCCCAAGTCAGCGCGGTAGGGGATCAGAGCGGCGGCCGCGTGTTCCTGTTTCTCGAGACCGACGATTTCGCCCGCGACCATCATGCGTATACGCAGCGCGGCGTCCGCTTCGTCGAGCCACCCCGGCACGAGCCCTACGGCATCGTTGCCGTCTTCGAGGATCTCTGCGGAAACCGCTGGGATCTGATCCAGCCGATACGCGCTGGCGACTGACGCCGGGTTCATTGCGGCGACGAGTCCGCACTTGGGCTTAGACGTCGCGCGCAAATCCCGTACAGCAGCGTGATGAATATGAAGCAGACGCAATGAGTGGCTGGATAGGCTTGGCGCTGATCGGCGTCGTGGCCGCTGGAGCCTTATGGGTCAGCGGCGTGTCCCGCTCGCTCTGGACGCTGGTCGGGGCGGCGCTGATGCTGGGCGCTGCCGGCTATGCGCTCCAGCAACGCGCCGGGCTCGGCGAGCATCTCGCGGTCTCCGACGCGACCCCCGTGGCGGTCGCGCCCGAGATGGTCGAACTGCGCAATGCGATGCTCGGGCGCTTTACCGGCGATGGGGCGTATCTGATCGCGTCCGATGCGCTGATGCGCTCGGGCAGCCGCCGCAGCGGCGCCAATGTCGTGCTGCTCGGGCTCAACCATTATCCGCGCAGCCTGACGCTATGGACCGGGCTGGGGACGGCGCTGGTGCAGCATGACGCAGCGGTGTCGCCCGCCGCGCGGCTGGCGTTCGACCAGGCGACCCGGCTCGCGCCCGAACATCCGGCGCCGCCGTTCTTCGAAGGGCTCGCTTACGCGCAGACCGGCGAGTATCGCACCGCGCGGCTGTATTGGGCGCGCGCGCTGAAGCTGGCGCCTGCCGGTGCTTCCTATCGTCGCGATATCGCGCTGCGCCTGGCGGCGCTCGATCTGGTGATCGCGCAGCTCAACTGAGCGGCCACGAAAAAGGGCGCCTTCCGCTAGGAAGACGCCCCAATCGTCAGACCTGGGCCGAAGCCCGTTGGGTCTTACTTGGCAGCCTTGGCGACGTTGTCGGCCTTGGCTTCGCCCGCGTCGCGGACGTTGTCGGCAGTGTCATGCAGTTCGTCGGCCTTGTTCGCCAGGACGTCCGAAGCAACAGCGTTCGAGGTGTTCGAAGCCATGTCGTCGATCATCGAGGCGTTGTTGTCGATGCCGTCGGCGATGACGTCAGCATTGTTTTCGATTGCAGCAGCTTCAGGGTTCTTGTTGCAAGCGGCGAGCGAGACCAGGCCGGCGGCGACGAGAACAAGGGCGATCTTCTTCATGCAATTGCTCCCAAGCAAATTAGCGCTTCGCAACCGGCCCTATGCCGTTCGCGAAGACCGGAGGCATAGCGCCCCGCTGCGGTGCGTCAATCGCAAATCGGCCATTGCCCGGCGCATCTGCCACCTTTCGGCCATATTTGCGACGAGCCGAGCCAGGGTCATTTCTTCGGCGTGACCGGGCCGATCGCCTCGGGCGCATCGGCGACGACGGCTAAAACCGCGGTCCATGCCGCGACATTTTGCCGCAATTGCTGCGTGTCGATCCGTTCGAGCGTGTCCTCGGGGGTATGATGGTAATCGAAATAGCGCGTGCCGTCCTGGTTGAGATCGACCGCAGCGATCCCGGTCGCGAGCGTCGGCCCGACATCGGTGCCATCGCCCGCGACGCCTGCGCCGTGCACGATGCCGAGCGGCGCGAGCGCCGCGATCAGCCGGTCGCCGACCGGCTTGGCGGTTGCGGGGAGGTTGGTCTCGAAGCGCCACACGCGGTCGGCGCCGAAGTCGGATTCGGCCGCCATCGCGTGCGTCTCGCCGGCATGGGCCTTGGCGTAAGCGAGGCCGCCGAACCCGCCGGTCTCTTCATCGCCGAACCAGACGACGCGGATCGTGCGCCGATGCCGCCCGGCGTCCATCATCCGCTTGGCGGCGGCGGTGGTGATCGCGATGCCCGACGCATCGTCGATCGCGCCGGTGCCGAGATCCCAGCTGTCGAGATGTCCGCCGATCAGGATCGTGCCCGCCGCCGGATCGGTGCCGGGGACTTCGGCGACGACATTGCCCGACATGCGGCTTGGCACGAACGTAGGTGTCAGCGTGAGGTGAAGCGTCACCGGCTTGCCGCGCTTGACCATCCGTTCGAGGTTGGCGGCGTCGGCGACCGACAGCGCGGCGGCGGGGATCGGCGCGACGCCGGGTGCGAAGTTGGTGACGCCCGCATGCGGCCCGCGGCCGTGATCGGAGCCGATCGAGCGAATGACGATCGCGCTCGCGCCTTTCTGTGCCGCGATGCTCGGGCCCGCGCGGCGGGCCTGGCCTTCGGGGCCATAGCTCGACCCGTCCTGATTAGCCTGCATCGCGTTCGAGACGAAGGCGATCTTGCCGGTCAGGCTGCCGTCGGGTGCCGCGCGCAGGTCGGCGAGCGACGGGAAGAACACGACCGGCAGCGTCAGCCCCTCGGCCGGCGTCGCGCCCGAATTGCCGAGCGCGGTCAGCCGCAGCGGCTGTTCGAACGGCGCGACGACTTCGGCGGTCTCGACGCCGCGGATCCACACGTTCTTCAGTTCATACGGTTCGATCCGCACATTCTTGAAGCCGAGGCTCTTGAGCTTGGCGACCGCCCACTGCCGCGCGCGCTCTTCCTTGGGCGATCCATCGGGGCGTGGGCCGACCTCGGTGGTGAGCCCCTCGACGATGTCATAGGCGATATCGTCGTTCAGCGCCTTGTCGCGCAGCGCGGCGACCGCGGGGTCGACCAATGGCGCGGCGCGCTGGGCGAGCGCGGGACCGGCGAGCAAGGTGGAGGCGAGCAGCAACGAAGGGGCGAGGGCGCGAAGCGTGGTCAAGAAGGAGTCCCGTCTGTGTGCAAGGGGTTGATGGCGGCGACACCGAGCGAGACGGCGGCGCGGACCTGGCGGATGTCGGTCGAAACGAGTGTAAGCCCGAGACGCTGCGCGACCGCAATGTGAATCGCATCGGGCAGTTTCAGTCCGAGCGCAAACTTCGAAAGCATGTCGGTCGCGGCTGCGATATCGGCGGGTACGATCGCGACGCGCGACCAACCTCGCAGGCGCGCCGGTACGAGCCCCAGAAAGTCCAGCGCGTCGCTCGCCAATGCTCGTCCAAGGCGCACGCGGATGCCGATCGCCGAGACGAATTCACCCCAGCCGAAATCACTTATAGACCCTTGGATCTGCTGCGCATCGACCCATTCGGCGATGTCCTGCCACCGGTCGTCTTCGAGGAGGATCGCAGCAAAGGCGCTCGTATCGAAATACGCCTTCAATGATCGTCCTCGTCGCGCATTTCTCGAATCAGCGTCGCGGCGCTGTCAATCCGCAGGCTGGGAAAGCGTGCATGCAGGTCGCGGATGGCGGCGAGGTCTATCGTCTCCGTTTCGCCTGTTAGCGGTGTTGCCGGAGCCGGGTGAGGCTGACGACTTCGGACTTCGGCGACGATCGCGCCATCGCGCACGATCACCACCTCGTCGCCGCGCTCGACCGCTTCGACCAGATCGGCGACGCGGCGCCCGTCCGAGATGTCGATCCGTTCCATACCAGGAAGCTACCGCACCCCGCCCACGTTGCCAACGCCCCCGCGCATCGCTATCTGCCACGCCAACAATCCACCATCTTTACCCCCGGAGTCCGCAGCCGATGGCCGTGCAGTACAGCTATGTGATGAAGGGCCTGACCAAGACCTTCCCCGGTGCCCCCAAGCCGGTGCTCAACAACATCTCGCTCCAGTTCCTGCCCGACGCGAAGATCGCGATCATCGGGCCGAACGGCTCGGGCAAGTCGACGCTGATGAAGATCATGGGCGGGATCGACCCCGAATTCACCGGCGAGGCCTGGGCCGCCGAGGGCATCAAGGTCGGCTATCTGCCGCAGGAGCCCAAGCTCGACGAAACCAAGGACGTGATCGGCAACGTCCGTGCGGGCGCGGGCCCGATCGGCGGGATGGTCGATCGCTATAACGAGATCGTCGCGATCATGGGCGATCCGCCCGAGGATTGCGATTTCGACGCGCTGCTCGCCGAGATGGGCGACCTGCAGGAGAAGATCGACGCGGTCGACGGCTGGAGCCTCGACAACCAGCTCGAAATCGCGATGGAGGCACTGCGCTGCCCACCGGGCGACAGCCCCGTCACCAATCTCTCGGGCGGTGAGAAGCGTCGCGTCGCTTTGTGCAAGCTGCTGCTCGAAAAGCCCAACATCCTGCTGCTCGACGAGCCGACCAACCATCTCGACGCCGAGAGCGTCGCCTGGCTCGAGAATTACCTGCGCGACTATGTCGGCAACGTCATCCTCGTCACCCACGATCGCTACTTCCTCGACAATGTCGTCAACTGGGTGCTCGAGCTCGATCGCGGGCGCTATTACACCTACGAGTCCAACTATTCGGGCTATCTCGAAAAGAAGGTCAAGCGGCTCGAGCAGGAGGATCGCGAGGAGCAGGGCAAGGCCAAGGCGATCTCCGACGAGCTCGCCTGGATGCGCCAGACCCCCAAGGCACGCCAGACCAAGTCGAAGGCGCGTATCCGTGCGTTCGACGAGCTGATGGAGAAGCAGGAGAACCGCTCGGTCGGCAAGGCGCAGATCCTGATCCAGCTGCCCGAGCGTCTCGGCGGCAAGGTGATCGAGGCCAAGGGCCTGACCAAGGCGTACGGCGACAAGCTGCTGTTCGACAATCTCGACTTCGTGCTGCCGCCCGGCGGCATCGTCGGCGTGATCGGGCCGAACGGCGCGGGCAAGTCGACGCTGTTCAAGCTGATCACCGGCCAGGAGCAGCCCGATGGCGGCTCGATCGAAGTCGGCCAGACCGTCAAGCTCGGCTATGTCGACCAGTCGCGCGATGACCTGACGCCGTCGAACACGGTGTGGGAAGAAGTCTCCGACAAGCTCGAAGTGTTCCGCTTCGGCAAGCAGGAGCTCGGCACGCGCGCCTATGTCGGCGCGTTCAACTTCAAGGGCCAGGACCAGCAGAAGAAGGTCGGCCAGCTCTCGGGCGGTGAACGCAACCGCGTCCATCTCGCCAAGATGCTCAAGGAGGGTGGCAACGTCCTCCTGCTCGACGAGCCGACCAACGATCTCGACGTCGAGACGCTGCGCGCGCTCGAGGAAGCGCTCGAGAGCTTCGCGGGCTGCGCCGTGGTGATCAGCCACGATCGCTTCTTCCTCGATCGCCTCGCGACGCACATCCTCGCGTTCGAGGGCGACAGCCATGTCGAGTGGTTCGAGGGGAACTTCGAATCGTACGAGGAAGACAAGCGCCGTCGCCTCGGCGATGCGGCGGATCGTCCGACGCGGCTGGCCTACAAGAAACTGACGCGCTGACCCCCGCGTCCGGTGCGGCGGGCTTTACAGGCTCGCCGTATCGACCCGCAGCCCGGCGACCGTCACCGCGATGATCGGATCGCCGAAGACGACCGCGCGGCGCTGCGTGTAGATGTCCTGGCACGGCGCCCACATCTGGTGGATCGTGCGGGCCTTGACGTCGACCACCCAATATTCGGGCATCGCCGCGCGCGCATAGCTCGCCACCTTGCGGCGGATGTCGCTGCGCATCGTCGTGTCGGACACTTCGATCACGAGATGTACCGAATCGAGCGGGACCAGCCCTTCGCCGCGCGGTTCGCTGGTCAGCACGATGTCGGGCTCGGGCACGTCGTGCGGCGACAAGGCGATGCTCGCCTCGACCATCGGACGCAGCGGCGATTGGATCGAGCGCAGCGCATCGCGGATCGCATCGTACAGCTCGATCTTGGCGAGCGCGTGCGGCCGATGCTGTGCGTTCACGAAATACACCCCCCCGTCGATCAACTCGGTGCGGTTGTAGGACGCGAACGCTCCCGCTTCGTGAAGCAGCAGATAGTCTTCGATCCGCAGCCGGACCGGGAGCGGCGCGGTGTTGAGGGGCGACACATTCGTCATGACGCCAGAATAACACTGCTGCAGGTTAAGTGCAGGTGCGAATTTGGCGCCGCTCGCAGGTCCGCGCAGGTGCGGTGTTACGCCGTGAACCGCTTGGTAAAGCCCATTGGTGCGCGCTCGTCGGCGGGCAGCGCCTCGACATGCTCGACCCGCGAATGCTCGGAGCCCTGGCGGCACGCCTCCGCCATCGCGGTGACTGCGCTCTCGTCGCCTGCGACGAGCAATTCGACCCGGCCGTCATTCAGGTTGCGGACCCAGCCCTTTACGCCGAGCTCCTGCGCCTTGCGCACCGCCCAGTCGCGATAACCCGTCCGCTGCACTTTCCCACTTACGAACACGCGTTGCATCGTCATTGTCTTGTACTGCTCCCGACCCGGCGCGCGGCAGATGCGCACGCCGGGTCGGCGCTATAGCCATGTCGATCGCGTAACGCACGAACATCGATCGCATGGCCCGCGCCGTTCATCGCACCCCGCGCTTCAGATCTTGGAGCGGCGGGCATCCACGCTGATCGGGCCGGCGCCCGCCGCCGCGAGATACAGGAACACGAAGCAATAGAGCATCGCCGCCTCGCCACCGTTTGCCGCCGGGAAGACGCTCTTGGGGAAGTGCGCGATGAAATAGGCGGCGGCCGACATGCCCGACAGCACGAACGCCACCGGGCGGGTGAACAGCCCGATTAGGATCAGCGCGCCCCCACCCAGTTCGAGCACGCCTGCCACGGTCAGGAGGGGATTGAGCGGCATGGGGAAGGGCGGGATGCCGAAGAATTTGGAGCAGCCATGCTGGACGAAGCCGAGGCCGACGATGATCCGCAGCAGGCTGAGCAAGCGCGGCGACCAGAGGGCGGGGATTGGCATCGGCAAGGGTCCTTTGATGGTCAGGGCCCAACCGTGTGCGGCGCACTCCGCAGCGTCAATCGCCGGGGGTGAAACGCTCGGTTGCCGGGTAGGTGATCGCCATGACTTCATACTCGCGCTCGCCCGCCGGCAGCAGCACGCGCCGCACATCGCCGACCGCGGCGCCGCGTAGCGCCCGCGCGATCGGCGCGTTCCAGCCGATCTTTCCGGCGGCGGCATCGGTCTCGTCGTCGCCGACCAGCGTCAGCACGCGTTCGCTATCGTCCTCGTCGGCGATCGTGACGGTCGCCCCGAACCACACGCGGGCGCGATCGGGCTGCTGGGCGGGGTCGATCACCTTGGCAGCCTTCATCCGCCGCGCGAGAAAACCCAGCCGCCGGTCGATCTCGCGCAGCCGCTTGCGGCCATAGATGTAATCGCCATTCTCCGAACGATCGCCATTGCCTGCCGCCCAGGAGATGACGTCGACCAGCTTCGGCCGCTCCTCGCCGAGCAATTGGCGATATTCGGCGCTGAGCACGGCATAGCCGGCGGGCGTGATATAATTGGGGCGGTCGGTCATCGCGCTATCTACCGATGTGCGGCGTCGGCTGTCATCCCCGCGCGAGCCGGACTTGGACCCGGCGACGTAGCGCAAAGGCGCCAAGGACGCAGAGAAAAAGGGCGGGGCGATGGTGCACCACTCCTTCGGGGTGGCGCGCGTCATGACAATGGCGTGGGACACCCGCCACGCGCGCCTCCCCTCCCTGGAAGGGAGGGGTAGGGGTGGGTCGGCCCGTGGGGTGAGGGCGTGCGATCCGGAGAGCGACCCACCCCCAACCCCTCCCTTCCAGGGAGGGGAGGAACCGCGCCAACGCGGTCGTGCCCACTGCGACCGCTTCGCGACTATAGCCTAGCCCGGGATGCTCTTCCCGAGATACCAGCTGATCCGATTGTTTCCAGAAGACCGCGAGCGCGCCGGGTTCATCAGATCGTAGACCACCGCATTCTCGAGCACGCGCTGGACGTAGTTGCGCGTCTCGTAGATCGGGATCGCCTCGATCCAGTCGAGCATATCGACGCCTGGCGTGCGCGGGTCGCCATTGGCGCGCAGCCATTTGTTCACATTGCCGGGGCCCGCATTGTACGCCGCCACTGCCAGCGGATAGCTGCCATAAAGCTCGTAGATATGCCGGAAATAGGTCGATCCGACCATGATGTTGTAGTCGGTGTCGGTGGTCAGCGCGGCGGCGTTGTAGGCGAGGCCGAGCTTGCCCGCCTGATCGCGCGCGGTGCCCGGCATCAGCTGCATCAGCCCGCGCGCGCCGGCATGGCTGATCGCGGCGCGGTCGAACTGGCTTTCCTGGCGCGCGATCGCATGGATCATCGTCCAGTCGTCCTGGCTCGCCACCGGCACGCGGACATTGGGGAAGCCGACGGTCGAATATTCGCTGAGCCCGTTCTGCAGCGCGCTGCGACCGACCATCACGCCGAGATCGGGGCGCCCGAGCGTGCGCGACAGTTCGGTCGAGAGGACATGGTCGCTGTCGCTCTTGGCATCGAGCGCGATCTGGCGGACGAACGCGGTCTGGTCCTCCCAATTGCCGACCGTGCCGAGATATTGCGCCGCGCGTACCGTCTCGCGCCCGTAAAACGCGGACCGCGTCGCGGGATCGACCGGACGCAGCACCGGATCACCCGGCGCGACCAGCGGCTGCCCGATCCGCTCGGCGGCGAGCTGGCCGTAGAACAGGTCATGGAACGCTGCGGCGCGCGCATAATAGCCGTTGGCCTCGCCGCGACGCCCGGCCGCCTCGGCGGCGCGACCGGCCCAGTAGAAGCCCTTCGATTGCGTCGTCGGGGTCCTCGAGGCGGCGGCATAGCTGAGGAACAGCGGCACCGCATCGCCCGGCCGTGCGAGCTGCTTCAGCGCGGTGCGCCCCGCGAGCCAGGCGAGGCTCGTATAGTCGTCGCGCTCGCCATAAGGGCGTGTGCTGACGTCGGTGCCAGCCGGATAAGCATCACTCAACTGGCGCGCGATATCGTATGCGAGTGAATTCTGTCCGTCATTCGCCGCCGCGCGCGCGTTGGTGAGAAGCACCTCGAACCATTGCTCGGCGCTGCCCGGAACCACCGCGAGCGCAGGCCGCTGGGCGAGCGCGTTGCGCGCGCCGGCCGATGCGCCGGTGTTGCGATACCAGGTCGCCCGGTCGGCGATCCAGCCGGGATCGCTCGCGCCATAAGCCTGCGTCGCGATCAGCCGGTCGCCCGCGTCGGGCGCGCTGGTGCGGAAGGCGAGCCGCGCGGCGAACACGCTCTGCCGCGCCGGGCTGGTCAGCATCAGCTGCCGCTGCGCCGAGGCGGTCGCGCCCTGCCACAGCAGCATGTCCATCCGCGCATCGTGATCGGCCGGCGACAGCGCGCTCGAAAAAGCGGCGAGGATCTTGCTCTCGTCGACGCTCGACAGCGTTCCCGAGACCCAGGCCGCGCGCGCCGCGCTGGCGGCTTCACCCTGCTGCCCGGTCGCTGCAAGCGCTTCGGCGAAGCGCGTCTTGCCTGCGCCGCTCAGCGCGGGGAAACGCCGGAAGAAGGCGACGACGGTCGCGGGCGACCAGCCGCCGCTGTCGAGCGACTTCTCCGCCATCCGCCGCATCGCGGTCTCGCCGGGCCAGCCGGGATGCGCGAGCAGGAAGCGGGCATAGCTGTCGAAGCTGTAGCTCGACGATTGCTGGAGCGATTTCCACTCGGAGATCGAGGCGGAGAGCGCGGTGTTGGCGGCGGTGGTGCCGGTCAGCACCTGCGTCGCGTGGCCCCAGCCGAGCTGGTCCTGCGCATCGCCAGAGGTGACGGCGAGGGTGGAAACGCCTATGAGTAAAACGCCGGATTTGATGAGCCATGCAATCATGTGGACAGACTATGCCTCCGGTCCGTATTTGTCCCGCTCAATAAACCAGAAATGCGACGGAATTCCGTCCGCAGGAGCAATTCGGTATGTTTTCGGGATCGATCCCGGCGTTGGTCACGCCGTTCGCCGCTGACGGCAGTTTCGACGAGCGCGCCTATCGCGATTTCGTCGAGTGGCAGATTGCCGAGGGCTCGGCCGGCCTCGTCCCGGTCGGCACGACCGGCGAGGCCGCGACGCTCACCGCCGAGGAGCATTTCCACATCGTCGGCGTCTGCGTGGACCAGGCGCGGGGCCGCGTTCCGGTGCTGGCGGGCGCGGGCTCGAACGACACGCGCGTCGCGATCCACAACATCAAGGCGGCCAAGGCCGCGGGCGCGGACGCGGCGCTGATGGTGCCGCCTTACTATAACCGGCCCAACCAGGAGGGCATCTTCCGCCATTTCGAGGCCGTGGCGGGATCGTGCGATCTGCCGATCGTGCTCTACAACGTGCCTGGCCGCACCGTGACCGACATCGCGGTCGAGACCGTTGCGCGGATCGCGCACGCCATGCCGAGCGTGATCGGCATCAAGGACGCGACCGGCGTGATCCAGCGCGTCTCCGCACAGCGCGCGGCGTGCCCCGAAGGGTTCGAGCAGTTGTCGGGCAATGACGACATGGCGCTGGCGTTCAATGCGACCGGCGGGATCGGGTGCATCTCGGTGACGGCAAACGTCGCGCCGCGGTTGTGCGCCGAGTTCCAGGCGGCCTGCGCGGCCGGGGATTATGTCGAGGCCCTGGCGCTGCACGACCGGCTGTTCGCGCTGCATGTGGCGCTGTTCACCGACGCCTCGCCTGGCCCGGTGAAGTACGCGGTCAACAAGATCCGCCCGGACTTCCCCAAGGCGCTCCGCCTACCGATGACCTGGCCGAGCGACGCGAGCCAGCGTGCGGTCGATGCCGGGCTGGCTGCGGCGGGGCTGGCCTAACTCATTCTTGCCCCTCCCCTTCAGGGGAGGGGAAGGGGGTGGGGGAAGCCTCGCAGAGACGAGCGCTTGCGGACACCTCCCCACCCCAACCCCTCCCCTGAAGGGGAGGGGTTGGGCTTGCGAAGCCTCAATCCTTCGCGAAAAACCGGTCGATCACGCCCTGCGCCAACCGCGCCGGCCGCATCGTCTCAACATTCAGGCAGCACCAGCTCGACTTCACCTCAGCGAGCACATCCTCGCCGCGCTTGATCACCGTCTCGTAGAACGCCCGCGCGCCCTGCACCTTTTCGAGCAGCACGGTGGCGATCACCTCGTCGTCGAGGAAGGTCGGCTTGCGATAGGTGATCTCGTGCTTGAGCGCGACCCAGGCGTGCGTCGCCAGCGCCTCGCTCGGCGCGAAACGCTGCCAGTGGCTCACCACCGCATCCTGTACCCATTTGAGATAGGAGGCATTGTTGACGTGCCCCATGAAATCGATGTCGGCCGCATCGATGGCGATCGCAAAGCTGTGGCTTGCATATTTGGGGGCAGCGAGATCGGACATGGCGAGACTCTACATCGAAACCGGCAATCGCGCGAGCGGCCATTGCATCTTAACCATAGATGGGCGCTCGGCGCGCGCTTTACGCGGTCGGCTCGGCTAAATTGTCTGGATGGCTTTTGTTTCCGCGCGGCAACGCCTACATCGCGGCTCCCATGGCGCGTCCCCAACCCCCACTCTTCGAAAAGACCAAGATCGTCGCCGAGAACCGGCGCGCGCGGTACGATTATTACATCGAGACGGTCTATGAGGCGGGCATCGCGCTGACCGGCACCGAGGTGAAGTCGCTGCGCTCGGGCACCGGCTCGATCGCCGAAAGCTATGCCGAGGTGAAGGACGGCGAGGTCTGGCTGATCAATTCGAACGTTCCCGAATTCAGCCATGGCAACCGCTACAATCACGAACCTAAGCGGGTGCGCAAGCTGCTCCTCAAGGAGCGCGAGATCAACAAGATGCACGGCGCGGTCAACCGCGAGGGCATGACGCTCGTGCCGCTGATGGTCTATTTCAACTCGAAGGGCCGCGCCAAGATCGAGCTCGCGCTCGCCAAGGGCAAGAAGGATCACGACAAGCGCGACTCGATCAAGGAGCGCGACTGGAAGCGTGAGCAGGGCCGGATCATGCGCGACCGTGGCTGACCGCGTCGCGCCGCGCTCCGGGCCCGTTTCCCGCGCGGCGGGCTGGGCGCGTGGCCATGTGCCGACGCGCGACAGCATCGAGGCGAATCGCTATCTCCGCCCGGTCGCACACCGCATCCTCGCGCCGTCGCTGTGGCGCTTCACGCGCCGGTCGGTCCCACGCGGCGTCGCGCTCGGGCTGTTCACCGGCATCCTCTTCCCGTTCGCGCACATGCCGCTCGCCGCGCTGACCGCGCTGCCGGTGCGCGCCAACGTGCCGGTCGCGGTCGGCACGACGCTGCTGCACAATCCGCTCACTACCGTGCCGTTGTTCTGGAGCGCGTATGAGATCGGCCATTGGGTGTTGCGGCTCGACCGCGACGTGCCCGGCGCGCCGATCGCGAGCAATGTCCAGGCCAATGCCAGCTGGCTGCACTGGCTGGTGTCGCATGGCGGCCCCGCGACGATCGTCGGGCTGGTGATCCTCGCGATCGGCCTGTCGATCGCCGGCCATGCCGTGGCGAGCCTCGTCTGGCGCTTCCGGATCGCGCGCAAATGGCGCGCCCGTGCGCATCGCGAAGGGCCGACAAGAACGATTTGACTGCCCGTGTCATAGCGGTACAACACGCAGCAATATTGTTCAGGAAGGATACATTTGTATGCGTTTTTCGCTCCTTACGCTCTCGCTGCTGGCATCGGCCGCGGTGGGTGGCGTAACCTACGCGCAGACCAGCAAGCCGAAACCGGTAGCCGCGCCGAGCGCGAGCACCGGCGCCGAGCTCGGTAGCTTCGGTATCGACACTGCCGGCATGGATACAGCGGTTAAGCCCGGCGACGATTTCGTGAAATATGCCGGCGGTGCGTGGGAAGCGAAGACGCAAATCCCCGACGACAAGGCGACCTACGGGATGTTCAACGCGCTCTCCGATCGCTCTCTCGAGCGGACGCGCATCATCCTCGACAAGGCGACGGCGACGCCGGGCAACAAGATCGGCGACTTCTACGCAAGCTTCATGGATGAAGCCGCAGTCAACGCGAAGGGCATCGCGCCGATCCAGCCGTGGATCACCGAGATCCAGGCCGCCAAGGACAAGACCGCGCTCGCGACCGAAATGGCCAAGCTCCAGCAGCGTGGCGTCGGCGGTCTGTTCGGCGTCGGTGTCGGGCAGGACGACAAGGCTCCCGAAAACTATATCGTCCACGTCTATCAGGGCGGCCTCGGCCTGCCTGATCGCGACTATTATCTGAAGGATGACCCCAAGCTCGCCGACACGCGCACCAAGTACCAGGCGTATCAGGCGACGATGCTCGGCCTCGCCGGGCAGGACAATGCCGCGCAGCGTGCCGCAGCCGTGTTCGCGTTCGAGAAGACGCTCGCCGAGGCGCATTGGGACCGCGTCAAGTCGCGCAACGCCGATCTGACCTACAACAAGTATCTCGCCGCTGATTTCGATGGCAAGGCGATGGGCTTCCCGTGGGGCGCCTATCTCCAGGCGACCGGCACCGCCGGCCAGGCGAGCTATATCGTCGGGATGCCGAGCGCGATCGCGGGCGAGGCCAAGGCGTTCGCCGACGCGCCGGTGCAGGTGCTCCAGGATTACATGATCCTGCGCACGCTGCGCTCCTATGCCGGCTATCTGTCGAAGCCGATCAACGACGCCAATTTCGCCTTCTACGGCACCGTGCTGAGCGGCGCGCCGCAGCAGCCGGTGCGCTGGAAGCGCGGCGTCGCGACGGTGTCGGGTGCGCTCGGCGAGGATGTCGGCCAGCAGTACGTCGCGGCCTATTTCCCGCCCGCATCGAAGGCGTCGGCCGATCAGCTCGTCAAGAACATCATCGCGGCGATGGGCACGCGGATCGACAAGCTGACCTGGATGGCGCCCGAGACCAAGGTCAAGGCGCACGCCAAGCTCGCGGCGTTCACCCCCAAGATCGGCTACCCGACCAAGTGGCGCGATTATAGCGCGCTGCAGGTCAAGCGCGACGATCTCGTGGGCAACGTCGCCGCGGGCAACCAGTTCGAATATCAGCGCGACCTGCACAAGCTCGGTCAGCCGATCGACCGCACCGAATGGGGCATGACCCCGATGACGGTGAACGCCTACGCCAACCCGCCGATGAACGAGATCGTCTTCCCGGCGGCGATCCTCCAGCCGCCGTTCTTCGACGCGAAGGCCGATCCCGCGGTCAACTATGGCGGCATCGGCGTCGTCATCGGCCATGAGCTCAGCCATCACTTCGACGATCAGGGCCGCAAGTTCGATCCGACCGGCGCGCTGAAGGAATGGTGGACGCCGCAGGACGTCGCACGCTTCACCGCGATGACCGATCAGCTGGTCAAGCAGTATGACGCGTACGAGCCGCTCCCCGGCCAGCACATCAAGGGCGGCCTGACGCTCGGCGAAAACATGGCCGATCTCGCCGGCCTTGCGCTCGCGTATGACGCCTATCACCGCTCGCTCGGCGGCAAGCCCGCGCCGGTGATCGACGGTCTGACCGGCGACCAGCGCTTCTACCTCGGCTATGCGCAGGTCTGGCGGATCAAGTTCCGCGAGCCCGCTTTGCGCTCGCAGCTGCTGAGCGACCCGCATTCGCCGGGTCCGTTCCGCACGATGGAAGTGCGCAACGTCGATGCCTGGTACGCCGCGTTCGGCGTCAAGCCCGGCGACAAGATGTACCTCGCGCCCGCCGAGCGCGTGAAGGTCTGGTAAGATCCGTGACCGGCCCCCGCAGCCTATGCGGGGGCCGGTCATGCCGTGCGGGGTTTCGTCGCGAACCCCAAACGATCCGCGGCACAGCGCCGCTTAAGTCTTGACGCGCGCCGCGCAGCGCCCACAGCATGCGGCGATGGCCACGCTCCCCGCGACCCCGCAAACCGATGCCACGCGCAGCGCCGCGCTGATCGCGATCGGCTGCGGCCTGCTCGCCGCGCTCATCATCCTCGCGCTCCTCCACAGCATTCCGATCGCCGGCGCCTTTCTCGCCGCCGCCTTGGTCATCGGCGGCGGGTTGATCGCCTGGCGCCGCCTGTTCCCGGCCAATGCCGGAACGGCGAACGAACCCGATTGGAGCGTCGCGCGCGCGCTCGCCGCGAGCAGCCCCGACGCGATCGCGGTGACCGATCGCGCGGGGCGCCTGGTCTGCGCGAACGATCGCTACGAAGCGCTGTTCGGCGGTTTTCCGACCCCGCCGGGCCTGCCGCTCGACGCCGGCGGAGTCGATCGGCTCGGCAGCACCGGGCGCGCGGCGTGGCGCGACGGCGCGGCCACGGTCGAGCGCCTCGTCGTCAAGGGGGCGACGGTCTCGGCCGAGGTGACCCGCGTCGGCGAGGACGACAATCTGCTCGTCTGGCGCTTCTTCGCGCCGCAGGGGCTCGATCTCGCCAAGACGATGGAAAACCTCATCGCCGGCGCGACGGGAGACCGGCTCGGCAGCGCCGGGATCATGGCGGCGCTGATCAACCCCGACGGTCGTATCCGCGCCGCCAACCGCGTGCTGCGCGCCCGCGCGATGGGGCAGGAGGAGGGCGCGATCCTCGGCCGCGATTTCGCGCGCTTCCTGATCACCGATGCGCAAGGCATGGCGCGCTTCGAGCGCGAGGGCCTGACGCGCAACCCGTTACGCGTGCTGCAGATCCCGTTCCTCGATGGCGAGGACGCGCCGATGCTCGTCGCGCTGATCGACGAGGAGGAGGGCCACGCCGCGATCGGCGAGAGCGCGAGCGCACACATCCGCAGCCTCGTCTCGCTGATGCCGTTCGGCGTCGCGCTGATCGGCGCCGACGGCCGCTTCCTGCAGATGAACGACGCCTTCGCCCGCGCCGCCGCGGTCGATCCGGCGAGCCCGCCGATCTATCCGGGCGATCTGCTGGTGCGCGAGGACAAGGGCGTCGTGGCGGACGCGATCCGCCGCTTCGCCGGGGGTGCCACGCATTCGACCGATCTCGCGGTGCGCTTGAAGGACCACCCGGACGAGCCGGTCGCGCTGTCGATCGCGGGTGCGCGAGGGCTGGGCGATTCGGCGGTGCTGCTCAGCCTCAAGGACAATAGCGAGGAAACGCGGCTCAAGCGCGAGGTCGCGCAGGCGACCAAGATGCAGGCGGTCGGGCAGCTCGCCGGCGGCGTCGCGCACGATTTCAACAATATCCTCACCGCCATCATCGGGCATTGCGACCTGATGCTGATGCGCCATTCGCCCGGCGACAGCGATTATGACGACATCCAGCAGATCCGCGCCAATTCCAACCGCGCGGCGAGCCTGACGCGCCAATTGCTCGCTTTCTCGCGCCAGCAGACGCTGCGCCCGCAGGTGTTGCAGCTGCCCGACGTGATCTCGGAAGTCTCGACGCTGCTCAAGCGGCTGCTCGGCGAAACGGTGACGCTGACCGTCAAACACGGCCGCAACCTCTCGCCCGTGCGCGCCGATCCGGGGCAGCTCGAGCAGGTCGTCGTCAATCTCGCGGTCAATGCGCGCGACGCGATGATCGCCAAGGATTCGCGCGGCGTCGGCACGCTGACGATCCAGACCTACGCCGTCACCGCCGCGCAGGTGCGCAAGCTCGGCTCGGACATCCTGCCCGCGTCCGATTATGTCGTGCTCGAAGTGTCCGATACCGGCGGCGGCATCCCGCCCGAGATCCTGCCCAAGATCTTCGAACCCTTCTTCACCACCAAGGAAGTGGGGAAGGGCACCGGGCTCGGCCTTTCGACCGTCTACGGCATCGTCAAGCAATCGGGCGGCTGGATCTTCGCCGACAGCGTCAAGACCGGGCCGAAGGGCGGGGCAGGGGCGGTGTTCACGATCTATCTGCCCGTCCACACCGCGGGCGCGCTGGTCGATGCGGCGCCCGCCAAGGCGCTCCCGCGCGAAAAGCCCGCCGATCTGTGGGGAACGGGCACGATTCTGCTGGTCGAGGACGAGGACATGGTCCGCGCCGTCGCCGAGCGCGCGCTGACGCGGCAGGGCTATACCGTGCTCACCGCCGAACATGGTGAGGCGGCACTCGAACTGCTCGAATCGTGCGACAAGCCCGATCTGCTCATTTCCGACGTCATGATGCCGCTGATGGACGGGCCGACGATGGTCCGCCAGGTCCGCACGCGCTATCCCGACCTGCCGATCCTGTTCATGTCGGGCTATGCCGAGGAAACGCTGCGCAAATCGATCGATCTCGACAATGTCGCCTTTCTGGCCAAACCCTTTTCGGTGCAGCAACTTGCCGAGGCGACGCGCGAGGCGCTGCGCGCGAAATGACTTGGCGGATGGCGTTATAGGGCGCTAAGGGCGCACAATGAGCGCCCAGAGTATCCTGATCGTCGAAGACGAGCCCCTTATTGCCATGATGATCGAGGATTTTCTCGATGTCCTCGGCAAGACGGTCGCGGGCTCGGCCGATACGATCGAGGCGGCGCTCGCGATCATCGCTGATGGCGGCGTCGACGCGGCGATCCTCGACGTCAATTTGCGCGGCGGCGAGAAGAGCTTCCCAATCGCCGACGTGTTGGCGGATAAGGGCATCCCGTTCGTCTTCGCGACCGGCGGATCGCACGATACCGTCGCCGAACAGTATCGCGATCGCCCGACCTTGCCCAAGCCGTTCACGATGGACGGCGTGTCGAAGGCGCTCGACGCGCTCGGCTGACGCACGCCACGGCCTGGCGTTTTTCATGAACCCGTTGCGGGCTGGTGGGGTTTCCCCTGCCGAAGCTCCAATCGACGGGAACATGACATGGCCATTCTCAAGGATCCGCGGCAGGGCCCCAAGCCGCCGTTCGAAAAGCAGACCCAGGACTGGCCAGGGCTTGCCAGCAAGATGACGCCCAAGCCCGATCATGGCGAGGACAGCTATCGCGGTTCGGGCCGGCTCGAGGGCCGCAAGGCGCTGATCACCGGTGGCGATTCGGGCATGGGGCGCGCCGCGGCGATCGCCTATGCGCGCGAAGGCGCCGACGTCGCGATCAACTATTTCCCCAATGAGGAAGAGGATGCGCGCGAGGTGATCGCGCTGATCGAGGCAGCCGGTCGCAAGGGCGTCGCGATTCCGGGCGATCTGCGCGACGAGGCGTTCTGCCAGACGCTGGTCGCCACCGCGGTCGAGCAATTGGGCGGGCTCGACATCCTCGTCAGCAACGCCGCGCGCCAGCAGACCCGCGCCTCTATCCTCGATCTCTCCAGCGAAGATTTCGACGCGACGATCAAGACCAACATCTACGCGCCGTTCTGGATCATCAAGGCCGCGGTGCCGCATCTCCAGCCGGGCTCGTCGATCATCGGTACGACGTCCGAGCAGGCGACGATGCCGTCGAAGGACCTGTACGATTATGCGATGACCAAGGCGGCGACGACGAGCTACGTCCGCAGCCTCGCGCAGCAGCTTGCCGAAAAGGGAATCCGCGTCAACGGCGTCGCGCCGGGGCCGGTGTGGACGCCGCTCCAGGTCTCGGGCGGCGCGACTATGGAAAAGCTCGAGCAATTCGGGGGCCAGACCCCGCTCGGCCGGCCCGGCCAGCCCGGTGAACTCGCCAACATCTATGTCGCGTTCGCCGAGAATGACGCAAGCTTCACCACCGGCCAGGTCTACGGCGCGATGGGTGGCGGCGGGCTTCCCTAACCTGCCGCTGTAACCTGTCCTGCGGCCTTCGAAAAAAACGCCTGTCGTTCCGCTCTTGTTCTTGCAGAACAAATGCGATACATCGTCGTCACGCATTGAACGCGACGGGCGTTCGGTCTAGCGACGGGAGCTACCAATGGCGGTATCTTTGAAGGTCATCGACAGCAAAATGGCAGCATCCACGGACAAGGCCGCCGAAAAGGCCAAGGACGAACGCGCGAAGGCGCTCGAAGCCGCGCTCGCGCAGATCGATCGCGCGTTCGGCAAGGGCTCGGCGATGAAGCTGGGCTCGAAGCAGACGATGCAGGTCGAGGTGATCTCGACCGGCTCGCTCGGGCTCGACATCGCGCTCGGCGTCGGCGGTTTGCCGCGCGGGCGTGTGATCGAGATTTACGGCCCTGAATCGTCGGGCAAGACGACGCTCGCGCTCCACGTGATCGCCGAAGCGCAGAAGACCGGCGGCACCGCTGCCTTCGTCGATGCCGAACATGCGCTCGATCCCGTCTATGCCAAGAAATTGGGCGTCAACATCGACGAGCTGATTGTCTCGCAGCCGGATACGGGCGAGCAGGCGCTCGAGATCGTCGATACACTGGTGCGCTCCAACGCGATCGACGTGCTGGTGGTCGATTCGGTCGCGGCGCTGGTGCCGCGCGCCGAAATCGAGGGCGAGATGGGCGACAGCCATGTCGGCCTGCAGGCACGTCTGATGTCGCAGAGCTTGCGCAAGCTGACCGGCTCGATCAGCCGCTCGCGCTGCATGGTGATCTTCATCAACCAGCTGCGCATGAAGATCGGCGTGATGTACGGCAATCCCGAGACGACGACCGGCGGCAACGCGCTGAAATTCTACGCTTCGGTCCGCCTCGACATCCGCCGGACCGGGCAGATCAAGGATCGCGACGAGATCATTGGCAACACGACGCGCGTCAAGGTCGTCAAGAACAAGGTCGCGCCGCCGTTCAAGCAGGTCGAGTTCGACATCATGTACGGGCAGGGCGTGTCGAAGATCGGCGAGATCCTCGATCTCGGCGTCAAGGCCGGCCTGGTCGAGAAGTCGGGCGCGTGGTTCTCCTATGACAGCGTCCGCATCGGCCAGGGCCGCGAGAATTCGAAGACGTTCCTCAAGGAGCATCCCGAAATGTCCGACCGGCTCGAAGCCTCGATCCGCGCGCGCACCGACAAGGTCGCCGAGGAAATGATGGTCGGCGGCGAGCCCGACGACGGTGACGAGCCCGAGATGTGAGTTCGCTTCGGGCCGTCCTGGTCCGGGGCAGGGAGCGACGGCAGGGCTCGGCCGCGCTCTTACGACAGGCGGCAGGATCACGCCGTCGCAAAACCGGGAAGGCCCGCCAGCAATGGCGGGCCTTTCATATGGTGGGCGGGACGAAGCGCGTGTCGTGACGGTGCGACTTTAGTGCGACTTTCCGCGTTCCGCTCTACGATCGGTTGATCCTGTACAAGTCCGGAGCGCGCGCATGACCCTCATCGTCCACCATCTCAACAACTCGCGCTCGCAGCGCATCCTGTGGATGCTCGAGGAGCTCGGGCTGCCCTATGAGATCAAGCGCTATCAGCGTGACGCCAAGACGATGCTCGCCCCGCCCGAATTGAAGCGCGTCCATCCGCTCGGCAAGTCGCCGATCCTCGAGGACACCGCCGCCGGGCAGACGCTGGTCGAGACCGGCGCGATCATCGATTATCTGGTCGAATATGCCGACGGCAAGCTCGGCCCCCCGGCGCACCGCGACGACGTGCTGCGCTATCGCCAGTTCCTGCATTATGCCGAGGGGTCGGTGATGCCGCCTTTGTTGCTGCTCCTCGTCCTCAACCGGATCCCGCTGCTCGGCGCGTCGGCGGCCAAGCGCGTCCAGCCGATGATCGACGTCCATCTCGACTATGTCGAATCCGAACTCGCCAAGCGGCCGTGGTTTGCAGGCGACGCGCTGACCGGCGCCGACATCATGATGAGCTTCCCGCTCGAAGCCGCAAAGAGCCGCGCCGGGCTTGATGCCAGCCGTCCAGCGACGATCGCCTGGCTCGACAAGATCCACGCCCGCCCGGCCTATCAGGCCGCGCTCGAAAAGGGCGGGCCCTACGCCTACGCCTGAGCTGGCTACCCGTCTCCCCGGGCGTGTCCCGGGGTCCACCGCGAAACACGTGATGCCGTCGTAGCACGCGCGGCACGGTAGACCCCGGCACAAGGCCGGGGTGACGAAGAAGGGGGCGAGCCTAAGCCCGATGCGGCGCATGCGGCGGTTCGATCTCCGCCGCCACCGGCTCGCCGAGCGCGCCCTCCCACTTCGCCACCACCGTCGTCGCCACTGCATTGCCGACGACGTTGGTCGCCGATCGCCCCATGTCGAGGAACTGGTCGACCGGCAGGATCAGCAGCAGCCCCGCCTCGGGAATGCCGAACTGCCCCATCACCGCCGCGATCACGACGAGCGACGCGCGCGGCACGCCGGCAATCCCCTTCGAGGTGATCATCAGCACGAGCAGCATCACGATCTGCGTGCCGAACGGCAGGTCGATGCCATAGACGCGCGCGATGAACAGCGTCGCGAAGGTCATATACATCATCGACCCGTCGAGATTGAACGAATAGCCGAGCGGCAGCACGAAGCTCGAGATCCGCCGCGGAACGCCGAACCGGTCGAGCGCCTCGAGCGTGCGCGGATACGCCGCCTCGGACGATGCCGTCGAGAACGCCAGCAGGATCGGCTCGCGGATATACCGCGCCAGCCCAAACGCCCGCGGACCGACGAACACGAACGCCGCGCCGAACAGCAACAGCCACAAGGTCGCGAGCCCGAGATAGAAGCCCCCGACGAACAGCCCGAGCGACCACAAGATCCCGAGCCCGTTGACCGTGATCGTCGCGGTGATCGCCGCGAACACCGCGAACGGCGCACAGCGCATGACGTAGTCGGTGATCTGCAGCATCATCGCGGCGAGCGCCTCGGCACCGCGCACGATCGGTTCGCCCTTCTCGCCGATCGCGGTCAACGCGACCCCGGCGAACACCGAGAACAGGACGATCTGGATGATCTCGTTGGTCGCCATCGCCTCGACGACCGACGATGGCACGATGTGCGTGATGAAATTGGTGAGGTTGAACGCTTTCTCGTCGAGCCCGACCGAAGCGGCCGGCGGCGGCAGCTTGAAGCCGAAGCCAGTACCCGGCGCGACCAGGTCGATCACCGCCTCGATCCCGTGGAACAGTAGCAACCCGAGCGCGAGCGAGACGAGCGAGGCGGTGACGAACCACGCCATCGTGCGGCCCCCGACACGGCCGAGCGCGGCGATGTCGCCCATATGCGCGATCCCGACGACCAGCGTCGAGAAGACCAAGGGCGCGATGATCATCTTGATCAGCCGCAGGAAGATTGTCGTGACGATCGAGAAGCCCGCGCCGATCTCCTTGAGCCGCGCGGTCGCCTCTGGCGTACCGTCGGCGATCTGAAAATTGATCGCCCAGCCGACGATCAACCCGAGCACCAGCCCGATCAGGATATAGCTAGTCAGCCGTTTCGCCACGTGTCGCCCCAGTTTGCTCTTTCCCGGTCATCAAGGGGAGATTGCGCGCCCGGTCAAGCGCGCACCGCCGGGCCGAACGTTGCGAGGTGCCGGCGGGGCTGTCACACAGACGGCCGAATCAGGGAGAGCCGCGTGCCACATCAGATCCGAACCCCGGCCCCGACAGCGCTGCTGACGCGCCGCGCGCTGATCGGCGCCGCCGCGGCGCTCCCCGCGCTATCGGCGACCGCCGTCGTGCGCGCCGCCGCGCCCGACCTCACCGGCCTCCGCTCGCTCACGACCGGCGCGACGCCGATCGGCCCGGTCGAGCGCCGCGGCCGGATCGAACGCGCGCAAGCGCTGATGCGCGCGAACGGGATCGGCGCGGTGCTGATCGAATCGGGCTCGAGCCTGGTCTATTTCACCGGCATCACCTGGCACCGCAGCGAACGCCTCACCGCGGCGATCCTGCCGGTCGAGGGCGAACCCTCCATCGTCACCCCGTTCTTCGAGGAACCCTCGGTCCGCCAGACGCTCGGCGTCCCCGCGGAAGTCCGCGTCTGGCAGGAGGACGAGGACCCGGCCAAGCTCGTCGCCGGCTTCCTGCGGGATCGCAAGCTCGCCGGCCGCCCGATCGGCATCGAGGAGACGGTGCGCTATTTTGCGGTCGACGGCCTCGCGCACGCGCTCCCCGGTGCAAAGATCGTCAGCGCCAATCCGGTCGTGCGCGGCGTGCGGATGCGCAAGACCGCGCTCGAGATCGCACTGATGCAGACCGCCACCGACGTGACGATCGCGGCGTATCGCTGGACCTGGCCGCGCGTCGAAAAGGGCATGAAGCCCGCCGACATCGCCGCGCTGATGAACGCCGCGACGGTGCAGCTCGGCGGCGACCCTGAATTTTCGCTCGTCCTGATCGGCCCCGCCGCCGCCTTCCCGCACGGCAGCCGCGATCCGCAGATCGTCGCCGACGGGCAGATCGTGCTGATGGATTGCGGCTGCACCGTGCAGGGCTATCAATCGGACGTCTCGCGCACCTTCGTCTACGGCGCGGCGAGCAAGGAACAACGCACGGTGTGGGAGCAAGTCCGCGCCGGCCAGGCGAAAGCCTTCGAAGCCGCGCAGCTCGGCACACCGGCGGGCGCGGTCGACGATGCGGTCCGCGCCTATTACACATTGCTCGGCTACGGCCCGCGATACGCGCTCCCCGGCCTGTCGCACCGCACCGGCCACGGCATCGGGCTCGACGGGCACGAACCGGTCAACCTCGTCCACGGCGAGACGACCAGGCTGGCCGAGGGAATGTGCTTCTCCGACGAGCCGGGCCTGTATCTGCCGGGCAAGTTCGGCGTGCGGCTCGAGGATTGCTTCCACATGACCGCGGCGGGCCCGAAATGGTTCAGCGTGCCGCCGACCTCGCTCGACGCGCCGCTCGGGTAACGGGATGTGATAAGAGGCCGGCTTGGTCCGCCACTCGTGCCGGACCGACCAACCTCGCCGGCTAACCGTCCGACAAGGGCCGAAGCCAGTCACCAGTTGCGCACCTAGCGCGTTTCAAGGCATCAGCCTTTTGCATCCTGAGAGGAAGAAGCGTTCAGGAGTGCGCCTGATTCTCAATCGAAAGGTATGACGGTGGTCGCGCCGTGTCTGGTCGCCTTGTCGTATGCGATGTCATGTTCCGAAATTGTCTTCACGGCCGCCAGCGCCGCTTCGTTGGCAGTGGCGCACGTCGCGGAATTGATGGCGGCGGCGATATCGCTCCGATGATCCCAAGCGTAGCGGATATGCCCGTCTTCGTGCGCATACAAAGAGGTGATGAAGCGGTCGAACCGTTCGTTGACCTTCGGACTGCCGTTGATCAGTCGGGGGGCGGTTACCGTTGCGGTGAAGACCACGTCTTCCAGAGTGGTAGAGCACTTCCCTTGCGCGCCGCTTCGCCAACGCCAGCGAAAGTTGTAGCGACTCAGAGCATCGACGCGCTTGCCGTCATTCGGATCGGTCGGACGAGCCTTGTCGATAGCTCTGCGAACCGCAGCCGTGTCTCGTCCCTCGACATCATACGGTAGGATCGTGACATTCGAGATGTCGGCAAACGGCGTGCCTTCCGGCCTCTGCGCCATCGCTACGGTCGGCGCAGCAATCAGACATGATAGCGCAAAGAGCGATCTCGTCAGGAGCTTCAACATCGTCGCGAGCTTAGTTCGAAGTTTCGTTGACGCAACCGGTGCTCGTCACAAGTATCACGGTCTCGGGTATTTTTTGTCTACTGGGGAGCGATTGGGAGTACGACGAGCCCGGAATAAACCCGCCGGACACGAACGGACCCGAAGGCAGCAGCGGGCCGCCGGTCGCCCCCCCGTTTGCGCGAGAAGAGTGCGGCCGAGCCCCGCGAGAAAGCGTGTCCGGTTGGTTGCGGCGACCCGGCGCATCCGCATCGGCGCTCGACCTGTCGTCGTGACTGAGCTTCTGCATTCGTCGACGCGCGCGACTTGTGGCTTGGGTCTATTCCGAAATAGCGCGATGCGACCAACCGAGCCCCGCTTGAGCTACGGCGCGCGCTCGCCTAAGCCACGCCGCATGACCCAGCCTTCGCTCTCAGCCCCGGTTTCCACCAACGACATCCGTCGCAGCTTCCTCGACTATTTCGCGGCCAACGGCCACGCCAAGGTCGCCTCTGCGCCGCTCGTGCCGCAGAACGATCCGACGCTGATGTTCGTCAATGCCGGGATGGTGCCGTTCAAGAACGTCTTCACCGGTCTCGAATCGCGGCCGTACGTTACCGCCACCTCGTCGCAGAAGTGCGTCCGCGCCGGGGGCAAGCATAACGACCTCGACAATGTCGGCTACACCGCGCGCCACCACACCTTCTTCGAGATGCTCGGCAATTTCTCGTTCGGCGATTATTTCAAGGAGCGCGCGATCACGCTCGCCTGGAATTTGCTGACCAGGGAATGGGGGATCGACCCCAACCGGCTGACCGTCACCGTCTATCACACCGACGACGAGGCGTTCGACCTGTGGCGCAAGATCGCCGGGCTGCCCGAAGAGCGCATCATCCGCATCGCGACCAACGACAATTTCTGGTCGATGGGCGACACCGGCCCATGCGGCCCCTGCTCGGAGATCTTCTTCGATCACGGCGATCACATCCCCGGCGGCCCTCCCGGCAGCCCCGACGAGGATGGCGATCGCTTCGTCGAGATCTGGAACCTCGTCTTCATGCAATATGAGCAGGTCGACAAGGACACGCGCAACCCGCTGCCGCGCCCGTCGATCGACACCGGCATGGGGCTCGAGCGCGTCGCGGCAGTGCTGCAGGGCGTCCACGACAATTACGACACCGACACGTTCAAGGCGCTGATCGGCGCCTCGGTCGCGCAGTCGGGCGCGGCTTTGACCCCGGAGACTCAGGCGAGCCACCGCGTGATCGCCGATCACCTCCGCTCGTCGGGCTTCCTCGTCGCCGATGGCGTGCTGCCGTCGAACGAGGGCCGCGGCTATGTGCTGCGCCGGATCATGCGCCGCGCGATGCGCCATGCGCATCTGCTCGGCGCGAAGGAGCCGTTGATGCACCGGCTCGTGCCCGCGCTCGTCGCGGAAATGGGCGCGGCCTATCCAGAACTCGTCCGCGCGCAGGCGTCGATCGAATCGACGCTGCTGCAGGAGGAAACGCAGTTCCGCCGCACGCTGGTCAACGGCCTCCGCCTGCTCGACGAAGCGACTGCGAGCATGGAACCGGGCGCGACGCTCCCCGGCGAAACCGCGTTCAAGCTCTACGACACGTTCGGCTTCCCCTATGATCTGACCGAGGACGCGCTGCGGGCGCAGGGCTTCGGGATCGACCGCGCGGGCTTCGACACCGCGATGGCCGAGCAGAAGCGCGCCGCGCGTGCCGCCTGGAAGGGCTCGGGCCAGCGCGCCTCCGACGACGTCTGGTTCGACATCGCCGAGGCGACCGGCAGCACCGAATTCATCGGCTACACCGCCGAGGAAGGCGAGGGCCAGGTCGTCGCGATCGTCAAGGACGGCGCCCGCGTCGAGCGCGCCGGTGCCGGCGAAAGCGTCGAGATCCTGTTCAACCAGACGCCTTTCTATGCCGAGAGCGGCGGGCAGGTCGGCGATACCGGCACACTCACCGCGCCGGGCGTGCTCGGCCAGGTCGAGGATACGCGGAAGTATCTCGGCCGCCTGTTCGCGCACGCCACCACGATCACCGAGGGCGAGATCGCGGTCGGGGACGCGCTCCATTTGACGATCGATCGCGCCCGCCGCGACCGCATCCGCGCCAACCACAGCGCGACGCATCTGCTGCACGAGGCACTGCGCCAGCGGCTCGGCCTCCACGTCGCGCAGAAGGGGAGCCTGGTCGCGCCCGAACGCCTGCGCTTCGATTTCTCGCAGCCGAGCGCGATCGATCCGGCCGCGCTCGCCTTGGTCGAGGCCGACGTGAACCACCACATCCGCGGCAACTCGCCCGTCGCGACGCGGCTGATGACGCCCGACGAAGCGATCGAGGAAGGCGCGATGGCGCTGTTCGGCGAAAAGTACGGCGACGAGGTCCGCGTCGTCTCGATGGGGACCGCCAAGGAAGACGGGGTCGACAAGACCTATTCGCTCGAGCTGTGCGGCGGCACGCACGTCCGCGCGCTCGGCGATATCGGCCTGTTCGCGGTGGTCGGCGAGGGCGCAGTGTCCTCGGGCATCCGCCGCGTCGAGGCGCTCACTGGGGAGGCCGCGCGTGCCTATTTCACCGGCCGCGACGAGAAGCTTCGCGAAGCCGCGACCGCGTTGAAATCGTCGCCAGACGAAGTGCCGGCGCGCGTCGCCGCACTGGTCGAGGATCGCCGCCGGTTGGAACGCGAACTCGCCGAGGCCAAGAAGGCGCTCGCGCTCGGCGGCGGGGCAGGGGCGGCTCCGGCCGGTCCGGAAACGATCGGCGACGTCGCGTTCCTCGGTCAGGTGGTCGAGGGGCTCGATCCCAAGGGCCTGCGCGGCACGGTCGACGAGATGAAGCAGCGGCTCGGCTCGGGCATCGCGATGATCGTCGCGGTCAATGACGGCCGCGCCTCGGTCGCGGTTGGCGTCACTGCCGATCTGACGGCCACGCGCAGCGCCGTCGATCTGCTCAAGATCGCGGTTGCCACTCTCGGCGGCCAGGGCGGCGGCGGGCGGCCCGACATGGCGCAGGGCGGCGGGCCTGACGGAGCCAAGGGCAACGAAGCGGTCGATGCGGTCAAGGCGGCGCTCGCAGCCGGCTAACCCGCCGCGCCAAGGCGGTGGGTGCGCGCGCGCCGAGGCGTTAGGTTGCGCTACCCTCGGTCCGGATCACGCCGCGGACGCGCTTGAGCCGCGGCAGGACTTCCATCTCGGCCGCCGCCTTGATCTCACGGCGCAGCTCGTCACGCTTCTCGTGGATCGAAGCGATCACCGGCCCGACCGCGACGCCGAGATCGGTCAGCACCGCTTCGGCCAGTTGCAGCGAGCTTTCGAGCGTCTCCGGGACGACATCGCTCGCGCCCGCCTTGTAGAGCTGCGCCGCATGCGCGGTATCGCGCGCGCGCGCGATGATCGGCAGATCGGGCACCCAGCCGCGCACGCGCCGCGTCATCGATATGCTCAGCACCGGATCGTTCATCGTCAGGATCAGCGCCTTGGCACGCCCGAGATTGAGCCGGTCGACCAGCTCGGGGCGCACCACGTCGCCGAAGATCACCGGATAGCCTTCCGCCCGCGCCGCGGTCACCGCGTCGATATCCGCCTCGACCGCGACATAAGGCTGGCCATGGACGGCGAGCATGTCGCACACCATCCGCCCGACGCGGCCGAAGCCGATCACGACGGTGCCGGGGCCCTCGGGCGAGATTTCGGCCTCGGGCAAGGTTTCGGCGCGTTGCTCGATCCGCTTCGCCGCGCGCTTGCCGAGCATCGCCAGCAGCGGAGTGATGGTGAGTCCGATCGCGGTGACGGTCTGCCAGAAACTGGCGAGCCCGGGCGCGAGCAGTTGCGCCTGGCCCGCCGCGCCGAGCACGATCAGCGTCGTTTCGGACGGGCTACCCATCAGCACGCCGGTCTCGGCCGCGACACCGCCGCGGATCCCCGACAGCCGCAGCAGCCCGAAGGTCACCACCGCCTTGATCGCGACGACGGCGGCGATGCCGAGCAGATAGCTGGTCCAGTCGGCGAGGATCGCTCCGATATCAACACTCATCCCGACGGTAATCAGGAACACGCCGAGCGCGAGCCCCTTGAACGGCGAGGTCATCACCTCGACCTCGCTATGATAGTCGGTCTCGGCGATCAGCAGTCCCGCGATCAGCGCGCCAACGATCGGCGACAGCCCAGCCGCGGTCGTGGCGAGGCTGGCAGCGATAACCACGATCAGCGAGGCCGCGAGGAACAGTTCGGGACTCTTCGTCCGCGCGGCTTGTGCGAACAGCCGTGGCAAAAGCATGCGGCCGCCGACAAATAGGATCGCGACCGTCAGCACCGCGACCCCACCGACCTTGGCGAACCCCGCCCAGCCCGCCGCCGCCGCCATCGGCCCGAGCGCGCCGAGTACGAAGATGATCGGGACGAGCGCGAGATCCTCGAATAGCAGCATCGCGAACGCGGTCCGCCCGACCGGGCTCGCCGTCCCCGCGATCGGGAGGACCAGGGCGGTCGAGGACAGCGATAGCGCTATGCCCAGCGCCATCGACCCGGTCCAGGCCAGCCCCATCAGCAGATGCAGGCCGGTGCCGAGGATGATCCCCGACGCGATCAACTGCGCAGCGCCCGTGCCGAACACCAATTGCCGCATCGACCAGAGGCGCTTGAACGACAGTTCGAGCCCGATCGAGAACAGCAGCAGGACGATGCCGAACTCGGCAAAGGGTTCGATCGCGTGCGGATCGGAGATCGTGATGTGGTACAGCCATGGATAGGTCTTGACGAGCGCACCGAGTCCGAACGGCCCGACGAGCAGTCCAACGAGGATGAAACCGATGACGGGACTGATCTTCGCGCGGGCAAAGGCAGGGATGACCAATCCCGCAGCGCCAAGAATGACGAGCGCGTCGCTGAAGCCGGAAGAGAGAAGGGGAGATGCCATGCCGGCATTAGACCAGCTTGAGCGGGATTTGTCAGCTTAAGCCTGACATCGATATGCTATTTGTCGGCAACATCGTGCTCCGCGCGGTCGCAAGACTATTCGGCGGCGACGCTTGATTGCGTATGCTTGAAGCGGAGATGCGGCCCAACCGCTTGGGTCAGTGGCATTGTTGACGGCCGAAAAGCTCTCCGCTGATTGCAGCGCCGAAAAAGGGAATTCTCGCAAAGGCAGGCGCCCAGGGTTGTAAGCGCTCCGCTCGCAACCCTGGATGCCCGCTTTGGCAGGAAGGGCAGGATCAGCCCGTGATCTCGCCCATCTTGGCTTCGAGATTGACGCGGACCTGCTCGAAGAACTGCTCGGTCGTCATCCACGGCTGTTCCGGGCCGATCAGCAGCGCGAGATCCTTGGTCATGTGACCGTCCTCGACCGTCTTGATGCAGACGCGCTCGAGCGTCTCGGCGAACTTGGTCACCTCAGGCGTACCGTCGAACTTGCCGCGATACTTGAGGCCGCCGGTCCAGGCGAAGATCGACGCGATCGGGTTGGTCGAGGTCGCCTTGCCCTGCTCGTGCTGGCGGAAGTGGCGCGTCACGGTGCCGTGCGCGGCTTCCGCCTCGACCGTCTTGCCGTCCGGGGTCAGCAGCACCGAGGTCATCAGGCCGAGCGAGCCGAACCCTTGAGCGACCTGGTCCGACTGCACGTCGCCGTCATAGTTCTTGCACGCCCAGACGAATTCGCCGTGCCACTTGAGCGCCGATGCGACCATGTCGTCGATCAGGCGATGCTCGTAGACGATGCCGGCTTCCTTGAACTTGTCCTTGAACTCGCTCTCGAACACTTCGGCGAACAGGTCCTTGAAGCGGCCGTCATAGGCCTTGAGGATCGTGTTCTTGGTCGACAGGTACACCGGCCACTTGAGGTTGAGGCCATAGTGCATCGAGGCGCGCGCGAAATCGCGGATCGAATCGTCGAGGTTGTACATCGCCAGCGCGACGCCCGAGGTCGGGAACTGGAACACTTCCTGGTCGATGACGGTGCCATCCTCGCCATCGAACACGAGGCGCAGCTTGCCGGGGCCCGGGACGAGGAAATCGGTCGCCTTGTACTGATCGCCGAACGCATGGCGGCCGACGACGATCGGGTGCGTCCAGCCCGGGATCAGGCGGGGGACGTTCTTGATCACGATCGGCTCGCGGAAGATCGTGCCGCCGAGGATGTTGCGGATCGTGCCGTTGGGCGACTTCCACATCTTCTTGAGGCCGAATTCCTCGACGCGCTGCTCGTCGGGGGTGATCGTCGCGCACTTCACGCCGACGCCGTACTTCTGGATCGCCTTGGCGCTGTCGACGGTGATCTTGTCGTCGGTGCCGTCGCGGCTCATCATGCCGAGGTCGTAATATTCGAGATCGATGTCGAGATAGGGGAGGATCAGGCGCTCGCGAATCCACTGCCAGATGATCCGCGTCATCTCGTCGCCATCGATTTCCACGACGGGCGTTTTTACCTTGATCTTGGCCATTTCCGCTCTTTCTTGAAGGGAGGTTTGGGGAGCGTCTAGGAGCAAGGCGCGCGGTGATCAACCCGGTTGGCCGCTGCGGCACCCTAGCGGCGGCGCGACGCCCCGGGTTGTCGGGCGGGTTGTCGGGTGGGTTGTCGATTGTCGCAGCGTGAGGGCTGGGGTAGAGATTGCCGCATGATACCAGCCGACAAGCCCGCCGTACCCGCCGAAGCCGTTAAATGGCGCGTACCCGATCTGCATCCCGAGGGCCGCAAATATGTCGCGATCGCCGCGGCGATCGTTCTGCTGGCGTGGGTGTTCGTGCCGATCCTCACCTGGCCGCTGATCGGCGTGACGCTGTGGGTCGCCTTGTTCTTCCGCGATCCGGTGCGCGTGACGCCGGTCGGCGAGGGACTGATCATCTCTCCCGCAGACGGCCTCGTCTCGATGATCCAGCGCGTCCCCGTTCCGCGCGAGCTCGCTGGCCCCAATGGCCTGGGCGATGCGCCGCTGATCCGCGTATCGGTGTTCATGTCGGTGTTCGACGTCCACATCAACCGCACGCCGATCGCGGGCACGGTCAAGCAGGTCGTCTATATCTCGGGCAAGTTCGTGAATGCCGAGCTCGACAAAGCGAGCGAGGACAATGAGCGCCAGCATATCGTGGTCGAAGGACGCGATGGCCGGCGGATCGGTTTCACGCAGATCGCCGGTCTGCTAGCGCGGCGGATCGTGCCGTTCGTCAAGCCGGGCGACATGATCGCCGCGGGCCAGCGGATCGGGCTGATTCGTTTTGGCAGCCGGCTCGACGTCTTCCTGCCCGACGATTGCGCCTGCCAGGTCGTGCTCGGCCAGCGCAGCGTTGCGGGCGAGACGATTCTCGGGCGCGTCGGCGGCACTGTTGCGAGCGGGATCGCGCAGTGAGGCTGCGATCGTCCTCGTCGTTCGGCTCGCATATCCTCTGCACTGTTCGCGCTGAAGCTCTCGAAGCGCTGCGCCGCGCGGGCAGAAGTGCGCCCAAGCTCGGTGCGCCGCTTCGACAAACCCAGCCCAAACGGGCGAGCGGATCCGCCGCCGATCCCTGGTCGGTTCAGAGCATTCTGCCGAGCGCAATCGCATGACCACGCCCCTGCGTAGGACTGCCGCGCGCGGCCTGCCGCTGCGTGCCGTGGCGCCCAACGCCGTCACCGCACTGGCCTTGTGCTCCGGGCTTACCGGAATTCGATTCGCGATCGCCGAACAGTGGGAAACCGCAGTTCTGATGGTGATGATCGCCAGCGTGCTCGACGGCATCGATGGCCGGATCGCGCGCATGGTGCGCGGCGAGAGCCGCTTTGGCGCCGAGCTCGATTCGCTGTCGGATGCGATCTCGTTCGGCGTCTCGCCGGCGCTGATCCTCTATCTCTGGTCGCTCAAGGAAGTGCCGCGCTTCGGCTGGCTCGTCGCCCTGGTGTTCGCGGTCTTCTGCGCGTTACGGTTGGCGCGCTTCAACGCCGGGATAGATGTCGCCGAGCAACCCCACAAATCGGCTGGGTATTTGACCGGTGCTCCAGCACCGGTCGGTGCAGGGCTCGCGATGTTGCCGCTCTATCTCTGGTTCTGGACCGGGCTCGAGCTGTGGCGCTCGCCGCTGATCGTCGGGCCGTGGGTCGCCTTGATGGCGATCCTGATGGTGTCGAGCGTTGCGACCTTCAGTTGGTCGTCGCTCAAGCTGCGCACCAATATCCGCTTCGAGGCGATCGCGGTCGTCGTGTTGCTTGGCGCGGCGCTGATCTCCGCGCCATGGCACACGCTGACCTTCCTGTGCGCCGCGTATCTGGCGACGGTGCCGTTCAGCATCGCCGCCTATGCGCGGATCAAGCGGCAGCGCGCAGCTTCGGGCGGGCTACCGCAGACACCGTCCGCACCCGCGCCCGAAGACGGGGCTCACTGACGATCCATGCCGGCGTGCGCGCCGCCATCGGGTCGACACCATCGCGGAGCAACGCGACAATCCGCGGCAGCGCCGGGGCAAGCGTAAACCAGAACACAGCGACGCTTGCCGCGAACGCGCTTGCGAAAACCAGGAAACCGACAACAGCCATCGTTCATCTCCGTCTATCACGGTGCAGCGTCACAAAGTCGCAACATCCTTAAGGCGTTCAGGTTCCCCGTTCCGCTCTCGAACATGGTATGTTCCGTTTACGTTCCTTGTGTCAAGCGCTGTTCCGGCTTGATTGTTGGGGCAAGCTCGGCTAACGGGGCCGCCTTCACACCGCATGGGAAGCACATATTGCCGGTGCCCGTCCGGGGTTTCACCCAGGATCAACGGATTACTCGCTTCCCAGAGGCACAACCGGAAAGGAACTATCTTATGGCGGCACCAGTCGTCTCCATGCAGCAATTGCTCGAAACGGGCGCGCACTTCGGCCACCAGACGCATCGCTGGAACCCGAAGATGAAGCCTTACATCTTTGGCGACCGCAACGGCGTCCACATCCTCGATCTCTCGCAGACCGTTCCGCTCTTCGCGCGCGCGCTCGAGTTCGTCTCGGCATCGACCGCCGCTGGCGGCAAGGTCCTGTTCGTCGGCACCAAGCGTCAGGCGCAGGAGCCCGTCGCTGACGCAGCTCGCCGTTCGGGCCAGCATTTCGTCAACCATCGCTGGCTGGGCGGCATGCTCACCAACTGGAAGACCATCTCGGGTTCGATCAAGCGCCTCAAGACGCTCGAAGAGCAGCTCTCGGGCGACACCGTCGGTCTCACCAAGAAGGAAGTCCTTCAGCTGACGCGCGAGCGCGACAAGCTCGAGCTCAGCCTCGGCGGCATCCGCGACATGGGCGGCATTCCCGACGTGATGTTCGTGATCGACGCGAACAAGGAAGAGCTGGCGATCAAGGAAGCCAACACGCTCGGCATCCCCGTCGTCGCGATCCTCGATTCGAACGTCTCGCCCGACGGCATCGCCTTCCCGGTTCCGGCGAACGATGACGCCAGCCGTGCGATCCGCCTGTATTGCGAAGCGATCGCGATCGCCGCGACGCGCGGTGGCAACGAGCAGATGTCGCGCCGTCAGGACATCGGTTCGATGGAAGCGCCGCCCGCCGAGGAAGCGCTGACCGTGGCACCGGAGGCTCCGGCCGCCGATATCACGCCGGCATCGGACGCTGCCCTGCAGGCCGAAATGGTCGCCGAGGCCGAGCGCCAGATCGACGCGTAAGCGTCACCGAACTGACCTATGGGCGGGGTAGGGCTTCGGCCCCGCTCCGCCTATATTCGTATCTACAGACAATGAGGATTTTCACATGGCCGAGATCACTGCAGCAGCGGTTAAGGACCTGCGCGAAAAGAGCGGCGCGGGCATGATGGACTGCAAGAAGGCGCTGACCGAAGCGGCTGGCGACATGACGGCTGCGATGGATTGGCTGCGCGCCAAGGGCCTCGCTGCCGCTGCCAAGAAGTCGAGCCGCACCGCGGCAGAGGGCCTGATCGGCGTCGAAGTCAACGGCACCACCGGTGCTGCGGTCGAAGTCAATTCCGAGACCGATTTCGTCGCGAAGAACGACCAGTTCCAGACCTTCGTCCGTGACGTCACCGCGGTAGCCCTCGCGCTCGGCGACGATATCGAGATGATCAAGAAGGCCTCGATCGGCGAGAAGACCGTCGAAGAGACGCTGACCAGCAACATCGCGACGATCGGCGAGAACCAGAACCTGCGTCGCGCCAAGCGCCTCGAGGTGACCGCTGGCGCGGTTGTTCCGTACATCCACAACGCAGCGGCCCCCGGCCTCGGCAAGATCGGCGTGCTTGTCGCGCTCGAGAGCGAAGCCGGTGAGGACGTGCTCCTTCCGCTCGGCAAGCAGATCGCGATGCACATCGCAGCGGCCTTCCCGCTCGCGCTCAACGAGGACGGCCTCGACCCCGAGATCGTCGCCCGCGAGCGCGCGATCGCGACCGAGAAGGCGTCGGAAAGCGGCAAGCCCGCCGAGATCGTTGCCAAGATGGTCGACGGTGCGATCGCGAAGTACTGCAAGGAAAACGCGCTCGTCAGCCAGCTGCTGGTGATGGACGGCAAGACCAAGATCTCGGACGTCGTCGCCAACGCTGCCAAGGCAGCCGGCAAGCCGATCGAGCTCAAGGACTATGTCCGTTTCCAGCTCGGCGAAGGCATCGAGAAGGAGTCGAGCGACTTCGCAGCCGAAGTCGCTGCCGCTTCGGGCGTCCCGCAGCAGCCGGCCGCTTAAGCGATTCGGCTTCGCCTCAGGGCGAGGCGATAAAGGGCAGGGGCCGCGCCGGATGGTGCGGCCCTTGTCGTGTCGGAAACCTGTCATCCCCGCGAAAGCGGGGATCCCGCTGCCTGGCCCGGGCCGAGAAGAAGAAGCGGGACCCTCGCTTTCGCGAGGGTGACGGAAGCGGGGGCACATCCACATCCGCGCCGACCCGAGCACTCTGCACGGTTTCCGCGCTTCCAATCGCCCGGCGTCGCCGATAAGGTCCGCGCCGCACCGCCCACCGGCGGATCAAGCCCATTGCAGTCTGGATTCCCGTGACGATCGCCCACAAACGCATCTTGTTGAAATTATCGGGCGAAGTCCTGATGGGCTCGGGCGGCCTGTCGATCGACCCCGATGTCATCGCGCGCGTCGCGGCGGAAATCGCCGACGTGAAGCATCAGGGCTATGAGCTCTGCGTCGTCGTCGGCGGCGGCAACATCTTCCGCGGCATCTCCGGTGCTGCACGCGGCATGGACCGCGCGACCGGCGACTACATGGGCATGCTCGCGACGGTGATGAACGCGCTCGCGGTGCAGAACGCGCTCGAGCAGATCGGCGTCGAGACCCGCGTCCAGTCCGCCATCCCGATGTCGTCGGTGTGCGAACCCTTCATCCGCCGCCGCGCCGAGCGTCACCTCGAAAAGGGGCGGATCGTGATCTTCGCGGCCGGCGTCGGCAGCCCGTTCTTCACCACCGACAGCGGCGCCGCCCTGCGCGCTGCGGAAATGAAGTGCGACGCCTTGTTCAAGGGCACTTCGGTCGACGGCGTCTATGACGCTGACCCGAAGCTCGTGCCCACCGCCAAGCGCTACGACACCGTCAGCTACGGCACCGTGCTCGCGCAGGACCTCAAGGTCATGGACGCGAGTGCGATCGCCCTGTGCCGTGACAACAATATCCCGATCGTCGTCTTCAACATCCGTCAGTCCGGCAATCTCGCCGCGGTGCTGCGCGGTGAAGGCGTCTCGACGATCGTCCAGCATATCAAGGGAGACTGATCCATGGCCGCTTACGACAAGGCTGATCTGGAACGCCGCATGGCCGGCAGCGTCGAATCGCTCAAGGGCGATCTCAGCGGCCTGCGCACCGGTCGCGCCTCGACCTCGCTGCTCGATCCGGTGACGGTCGAAGTATATGGCGCGCAGATGCCGCTCAACCAGGTCGCGACCGTCTCGGTCCCCGAGCCGCGGATGATCTCGGTCCAGGTGTGGGACAAGATGAACGTCGGCCCCTGCGACAAGGCGATTCGCTCGGCCGGGCTCGGCCTCAACCCGATCGTCGACGGCACCACGCTGCGCCTGCCGATCCCGGATCTGACCGAGGAGCGCCGCAAGGAACTCGCCAAGCTCGCCGGCAAGTACGCCGAAGACGCACGCATCGCCGCGCGCAACGTGCGTCGCGACGGGATGGATTCGCTCAAGGTCGACGAGAAGAAGGGCCTGTTCGGCGAGGACGATCGCAAGAAGCTCGAGACCGAAGTCCAGAAGCTGACCGACAAGACGATCGCCGACATCGATGCCGCGGCCTCCGCCAAGGAAAAGGAAATCCTGGGCAAGTGAGGCCGTTCGCCGCCCGGGCTGCCGATCCTGCGACCGTGGCCGGGGTGCTCCCGCGCCACGTCGCGATCATCATGGACGGCAATGGCCGCTGGGCCAAGAAGCGGCATTTGCCGCGGCTAGCCGGGCATCGCGCCGGGGTCGAGGCTTTGCGCCGCGTCGCGCGCGCCGCGCGCGCGATGGGAATCGAGGCGCTGACGCTCTACGCCTTTTCGAGCGAGAATTGGCGGCGTCCCGAGGAGGAGGTCAGCGACCTGATGGGTCTGCTGCGCGTCTTCATCAAAAGCGATCTCGACGAGATGGTGCGCGACAACGTGCGCTTGCGCATCATCGGCGACTATCGCCGCTTCACGTCCGATCTCGTCGAGCTGATCGACGGCGCGATCGCGCGCACCGCGGTCAACACGGGCCCGATGCTGGTGATCGCGCTCAATTATGGCGCGCAGGCCGAGATCGTCGATGTCGCGCGGCGGATGGCCGAGCGCGCGCGCGCGGGTACGCTCGATCCCGCGTCGATCGACGCGGCGATGTTCGAAGACGAGCTCGAGACGCGCGACCTCCCGCCGCTCGACCTGCTGATCCGCAGCTCGGGCGAAGTCCGGCTGTCGAATTTCCTGCTGTGGCAGGCGGCTTATGCCGAATTGCTCTTCGTCGACACGCTCTGGCCCGAATTCGACGCCGAGACGCTCGCCAATGCGATCGCGACCTTCGGCCAGCGGCAGCGGCGGTTCGGCGGCCTGTGACGGCTGCGCCCAAGGCGGCCGGTCCGTCGAATCTTACGCTTCGGATCTTGTCCGGCGTGGTGCTGATAACGGTCGCGATGGCCGGAGTCGTGCTCGGTGGTATTCCGTTCTGGCTGCTGTGCGTGGTGCTCGGCCTGTTCATGATGGCCGAATGGTCCGATCTGCACGGCGTGCGGCCGCAGACCAGGCGGCTCGCGCAATATGCGCTGTCGGTGCCGCTCGCGATCATGATGCCGGTGGTCGGGGCAGGGGCGGGGTTCTTGTCGCTGGGCCTGCTGGTCGGCGCGGCGTTCTTCGTCGTGATCGTCACGCGACTTCCCGGCCTCGCGCGCGGCATTCTCTATGTCGGGCTGCCGATCATGGCGCTGCTGCTCATCCGGCATCAGCACGAGGGCGTGGTGCTCACGCTCTGGGCGCTGGCGTTGGTCTGGGCGTGCGACATCGGCGCCTATGCCGCTGGCCGCCTGATTGGCGGCCCCAAGCTTGCACCCGCGATCAGCCCTAACAAGACCTGGGCGGGCCTTGCCGGCGGCGTGGCGACAGCGAGCCTATTTGCCGCAGCGATGCACCTGCACTATGGCCTTCCGCTCCGCCTGACGCTGGCGACGCCGTTTCTTGCGGTGCTTGCGCAAGCGGGCGATCTCTATGAAAGCTGGCTCAAGCGACAGGCTGGCGTCAAGGACAGCGGCACGCTGTTGCCAGGGCATGGCGGCGTGCTCGATCGGCTCGACGGGCTGGTGCCGGTCGCCCCCGTCGCGGCGCTGCTGATCCTGTTACCGAAAGTGTATTGGTGGTGAAGACGATTACGATTCTTGGCGCGACCGGCTCGATCGGTACGTCGACGCTCGATCTGGTCGAGCGCGAGCCCGATCGGTTCGCAGTGCTCGCGCTGACGGCGAATTGCGATGTCGCGCGGCTCGCCGCGGCGGCGATCCGCACCAACGCCAAGCTCGCGGTCGTCGCTGACGAAAGCTGCCTCCCCGAGCTGCGCGCAGCGCTGGCCGGAACCACTATCGGCTGCGCCGGCGGACGCGCCGCGATCATCGAAGCCGCGGCGATGGGTGCCGATATTACGATGGGCGCGATCGTCGGTTGCACCGGGCTCGAGCCCGTGATGGCGGCGATTGCGGGCGGCAAGACCGTGATCCTCGCCAATAAGGAGCCCTTGGTGTCGGCGGGCGAAGTCGTGCTTGCCGCGGCGGCGCGCTCGGGCGCGACGCTGCTCCCCGCCGATTCCGAACATAATGCGATCTTCCAATGCTTCGACGCGGCACGCCCCGAGCGTGTCCGGCGGATCATCCTGACCTGCAGCGGCGGCCCGTTCCGCGAATGGTCGACCGAGCAGATGCGCAGCGTCACGCCCGAACAGGCGGTCGCGCACCCGAATTGGTCGATGGGCGCGAAGATCTCGGTCGATTCGGCGACCTTGTTCAACAAGGGGCTCGAGCTGATCGAGGCGGCGCGGCTGTTCCCGGTCCCGCACGATTCGATCGAGATCGTGATCCACCCGCAATCGGTGATCCATTCGCTGGTCGATTATGTCGACGGTTCGGTGCTCGCGCAGATGGGACCGCCCGACATGCGCGTTCCGATCGCCTCGTGCCTTGCCTGGCCCGACCGGATGGCGACGCCGATGGCGCCGCTCGACCTAGTGGCGATCGGTCGGCTCGACTTCACGGCGCCCGATCCCGTGCGCTTTCCGGCACTCCGTCTGACACGCGACGCGCTCAACGCGGGTGGCGCGCGGCCGGCGATCCTCAACGCCGCCAACGAGATCGCGGTCGCGGCTTTTCTCAACCGCGAGATCGGCTTCCTCGAAATTGCCGCAATCGTCGCCGATACGCTCGAGGGCTACGATCCGGCCGCGCCGGCGACGTTGGAAGACGTGCTGGTGGTCGATGCCGAGGCGCGTACCGTCGCGCGCGGTTATGTTGGGTCGCGTAGCGGGGTTGCGAGAGGGGCGAACGTGAAGGATATCTCGGTTTGAGCCACTCCCCAGGTCTGTTGCTTACCATCCTGGCTTTCGCGCTCGTCATCGGGCCGCTCGTTTTCCTGCACGAATTGGGACATTATCTCGCCGGACGTGTGTTCGGCGTGAAGATCGATGCCTTTTCGATCGGCTTTGGCCATGAACTGTTCGGCTGGACCGACCGGCGCGGGACGCGGTGGAAGTTCAGTGCGCTGCCGCTCGGCGGCTATGTGAAGTTTGCGGGCGATCTCAACGCGGCAAGCGCCCCCGATCCGGCATGGCTCGAACTGCCGGCCGAGGAGCGCGCGCGAACGCTGCAGGCGCGCCCGGTGTGGCAGCGCGCGATCGTCGTGGCGGCAGGGCCAGTGACCAATTTCATCGTCGCGATCGTCATCCTGGCGGGTTTTGCGATGACTTTCGGGGTCGATCGGACGCCGTCGATCGTCGGCACCGTAAGCCCGGGGAGCGCTGCGGCGGCGATCGGCTTGCAGAGCGGCGACCGGATCATTGGGCTCGGCGGTCGGTCGATTGCGACCTTCAACGACGTCGCGCAATTCGCCGTGCTTCGGCCGGGCGAGCGTGTGGCGGTCGATTTCCTTCATGGCGAGACGAAGGTCGAGCGCGAAGCCGTTCTCGGTACGGCGACTGAGCGCGATCGCTTCGGCAACGAATATAAGAAGGGGCAACTCGGCATAACGCCTACGGCGCCCGTCGCGCAGCCTGTCGGGTTGCTCGAAGCGCCGGGCGAGGGGGTCGCCATGACCGGCAAGATCCTGCGCACCACGCTCGATGGCCTGGGCCAGATCATCACCGGCCGCCGCTCGGTCGACGAACTCGGCGGGCCGCTCAGGATCGCCAAGGTCTCGGGCGAACAGCTCGCGCTCGGCTGGCCCGACCTCATCTTTCTGATCGCGGGCGTGTCGATTAATCTGGGATTCATCAACTTGTTGCCAGTCCCGTTGCTCGATGGCGGCCACCTGTTCTTTTACGCGATCGAGGCGATCCGGCGCAGGCCCGTGACGCCCGCGATCCAGGAATGGGCGTTCCGCGGCGGGTTGGCAGCGATTTTAGCGCTGATGATCATGGTAACGATCAATGATCTCGGCGCTTTCGGCCTGTGGAAGTCGCTGACCGGCTTGATCGGTTGACGCAGGTAAGGCAGGGCGGGCCGACGATTTATCGGCCACGCGGAATTTTCTCCGATTTGGGGTGGGATGTGACAGCGATCAAGGTTTCAAATTTCGGCGCACGGGCCACCGCCGTGTTGCTCGCCGGCACGATGCTGACGGGCGTGCCGCTTGCGGCGTCGGCACAGACGACGGGTCAGCCCGTCGCCGCTCCCGCACAGGCCACGCCTCCGGCAGCGGTCGCCGCCGCGCCCGCCGTATCGCGCGTGATCAAGTCGATCCGCGTCGAAGGCGCGCAGCGGCTCGAGCCCGAGACGGTGCTGTCCTACACCAAGCTGCGCACCGGCCAGGCGTTCACCAACGAGACGCTCGATCAGGCGATCAAGGATCTCTACGCGAGTGAGTTGTTCGCCGACGTGATCATCGCCGGCGCCGATACCGGTGACCTGGTGCTGCGCGTGCGCGAGAACCCGGTGATCAACCGCGTTATCTTCGAGGGCAACAAGCGGCTCAAGGAAGACAAGATCAAGAAGGAGGTGAAACTCGCCCCCCGCCAGATCTTCACGCGCACCGCGGTCCGTCAGGACGTCGCGCGGATCGTCGAATTGTACCGCCGCCAGGGCCGCTTCGCCGCGGTCGTCGAGCCGAAGATGGTCAGCCTCGACCAGAACCGCGTCGATGTGATCTTCGAGGTTTCTGAAGGCCCGAAGTCGAAGGTCCGCCAGATCAACATCCTCGGCAACGAGGTCTATTCCGACAGCAAGCTGCGCGAGCAGATGGCGACCAAGCAGGCGCGCCTGACGACGCTGCTCAGCTCGAACACCAGCTACGATCAGGATCGTCTGGCGTACGATCAGCAGAAGCTGCGCCAGTTCTACCTGACCGAGGGCTATGCCGACTTCAAGGTGACCTCGGCGGTCGCCGAGCTGACGCCCGACAAGAAGGACTTCATCATCACGTACGTGGTGGAGGAAGGGAAGCGCTACAAGTTCGGCGACATCAGCGTCGACAGCGACATCCGCGACTTCGACAACAAGAAGCTCGCCGCCAACCTCGGCATCAACAAGGGCGATTGGTACGACGCCAAGAAGGTCGAAACCGCGATCGACTCGCTGAGCGAAGCGGCCGGTCTGTTCGGCTACGCCTTTACCGAGGTGAACCCCGACTACGCGCGTGACAAGGACACGCTGACGATGGGGATCAACTTCCACATCGCCGAAGCCAAGCGCACGTACGTCGAGCGGATCGACATCAACGGCAACACCCAGACGCAGGACAAGGTGATCCGCCGCGAGATCCGTCTCTCGGAAGGCGATGCGTTCAACAGCTTCCAGGTCAAGCGTTCGCAGGACCGCATCAACTCGTTGGGGTATTTCCAGGACAAGTTCGAGATCAAGCAGACGCAGGGCTCGTCGCCCGACCGCGTCGTGCTGACCGCGAACCTCGAAGAAAAGTCGACCGGCGAGCTGTCGCTGTCGGCGGGCTATTCGAGCCTCGAGCGCTTCATCATCCAGGCCTCGATCCGCCAGCGCAACTTCCGCGGCAAGGGCCAGGAATTGCGCGCCAGCGTCAATTACTCGACCTATTCGAAGTCGGTCGAGCTGGGCTTCACCGAGCCGTATCTGTTCAACAAGAACATCGCGATCGGCGGCGACATCTTCCGGCGCGATTACAACGCGTTCAACTACACGGTCGATAACCAGCGGCAGACGACCTACACCCAGGTCTCGACCGGCTTCCAGATCCGTTCGGGCGTGCCGCTGACCGAATATTGGCAGCTCGCCGGCCGTTACGGCCTGTCGTACGACCAGGTCGGGTTGGACAAGTCGACCTATTATACCGACAGCAATTTCGACGGCGTCCGCGGCAACTCCTCCGCCGACGCGTGCGACCCGCTCCAGGCTGGCCGCTATCTGTGCGACGCGATCGGTAATCGCTGGACGTCGTCGGTCGGCTATTCGTTGATCTATGACAGCCTCAACAGCCGTCTGCGGCCGACCGCCGGGCATCGCTTCATCTTCAGCCAGGATATCGCTGGCCTCGGCGGCGATGTGAAGTACATCCGCACCAAGTTCGAAGGGTCGAAGTTCTTCAACATCGGCAGTGGCTTCATCGCCTCGGCCAATCTTGAAGGCGGCTATATCAAGTCGCTCGAGAAGAGCCGTGGCGTCGGCATCGACAATGTCCGCATCACCGATCGCTTCTACCTCGGCGAGCCCGATTTCCGCGGCTTCGACATTCGCGGCGTCGGTCCGCGCGTCCAGCGTCAGAGCTACACGACCGATGCGGCGGGCAATCAGACGCTCGTCACCGATCGGACGCAGTTGCTCGCCGACGACGCGCTCGGCGGTCGGGCCTATTATCTGGGCAAGCTCGAGCTCGAGATCCCGCTCGGTGCGGGTGCACGCGAACTCGGTCTGCGGCCGTCGATCTACGTCCAGGCGGGTGCGCTGTTCGGCATCACCTCGCCGGTGCTGCAGGGCAGCCAGTTCCCGACGCAGATCGATCCGGTCACTGGCCGCGTGACCTACCTGCCGCTGATCACGCAGAATTTCGCGTCGAACGGCAACCCGCTCTACGTCGTGCCGACGACCGATGCGCTCAACGCCGGTTCGGCAACGACCTGCGCGGTCGGCTATTCCGCGACGATCGGCGGCGCCTGCACGGGCACCTCGGTCAACACGGCCTCGACCAGCTCGACCGCGCCGTTCAAGGAGACTTTCGGGGGCGACTCGCCGCGGCCACGTATTTCGGTCGGTGCGGGCGTCAACTGGAACTCGCCTTTCGGCCCGCTCCGGATCGATCTTGCTTATGCGTTGCTCAAGGATAAGAGCGACGATTCGAAACTCGTTACTTTCAACGTAGGGACACAGTTCTGATGAAGACGTACCAGAAGCTCATGCTGGGTTGCGCGGCGATTCTGCCGGCGCTCGCGATGGCGAATTCGGCACAGGCGCAGGCCAATGGCGTGGCGATCTCGGATCCCGAGACGGTGATCCTCACCGCGAAGGCGCTCGACGCTGCCAACCAGTCGATCAGCACGACCTACAAGGCGCAGCTCGATCAGGCGAGCGCACGTCAGGCTGCGCTGCAGACCGAGATGGCGACGCTCGGCGCGCCGCTCGACACCAACAAGGACAAGCGTCTGTCGGACGAGGAAATCGCCGCTGCACAGACCGCCCGCAGCCCGATCCTCGCCAAGATGGAAGCCGCACAGAAGGCTGCACAGGCCGAGTCGGCCCGCCTCAGCGCACCGGCAACGCGCGCCCAGGCTTATGCGATCGAGCAGATTTCGCAGAAATATTCGGCTGCGGTGAAGACCGTCGTCGATGCCAAGAAGATCAGCCTGCTGCTGTCGGCCAATTCGGTTCAGTACAGCGCACCGGCGGTCGACATGACCGACGAGATCAAGGCAGCGCTCGACGCCGCTTCGCCGACCGTCTCGATCACGCCGCCTGCCAACTGGCAGCCGAGCCAGCAGACGGTGCAGCTGCAGCAGCAGTTCCAGCAGCTCGTCTATCTCTCGGCCGTCCGCCGTGCGCAGGCGCAGCAGGCTGGTGGCGCGCCCACCGGCGCAGCACCGGCTGCCGGCACCAAGGCGCCGTCGGGCCGCTGAGCCAGATGAGCGATAGCGAAAGCAGGGGCCCGCTTGGCCCGCTCGATATCGGGCGGGTCATGGCGGCGCTGCCGCACCGGTATCCGATGCTGTTGGTCGACCGTGTCGAGGAGTTGATCCTCGACCGGTCGATCACGGCGATCAAGGCGGTGACGATCAACGAACAGTTCTTCCAGGGGCATTTCCCCGGGCGCCCGATCATGCCGGGCGTGCTGATCGTCGAGGCGATGGCGCAGGCCGCCGGGATCCTCGCGGTCGAATCGCTTGGGCTCGCGGGCTCGGGCAAGCTCGTCTATTTCATGGCGATCGACGGCGCGAAGTTCCGTAAACCGGTCGAGCCGGGCGTGTTGCTCAAGCTCGAAGTCGAGTTCGTCCAGAAGCGCTCGAGCGTCTGCAAGTTCGCAGGCCGCGCGACGATCGACGGGCAACTTGCCGCCGAAGCCAATTTTACCGCGATGATTGCCGATCCGCCCAAGGCGTAATGGACCCGCTGACCTGGTTCGGTCTGTTCGCCGTGTCGGCGATGCTCGTCTGTTATGCCTTCGAGCAGCGCTCGCCCTGGTGGGTGCTCGGCTTTGCCGGGGCGTGCGTGCTCGGCTCAACTTATGGCTTTCTTCAGGGCGCGTGGCCGTTCGGCGGGGTCGAGGCGATCTGGTCGCTGATCGCGCTGCGCCGCTGGTGGGGATTGCGATGCGGTTAAGTTTGCAAACGCCGTCGCCCCCTGCTAAGGGCCGCGGCTTCGCTGCTGGTCGGTAACCAGCGGCCTTTCGGAGATTCAAGACGTGAAAAAAGGCATTCACCCCGATTATCACACCATCACGGTGCAGATGACCGACGGCACGCAGTTCCAGACCCGCACGACCTGGGGCAAAGAAGGCGATCTGATGACGCTCGACATCGATCCGCTGGCGCATCCGGCATGGACCGGCGGGCGCGGCACGATGCTCGACGCAGGCGGCCAGGTCGCACGCTTCAACAAGCGTTTCGGCGCGATGTCGTCGCTCGGCAAGAAGTAAGCTTTCACCTCGGCGCCCCCCTCGCGTGGCGCCCTGTGGTCGAGCCGGCTCGTTCCCCATCGGGGAGCGGGCCGGTTCTGCGTTTGGGCCCCGAAATTCGGGTGATCGCAGCATCGCTAACCGCGCCTTAACGATAGCGGCATAGACTTGGCGTCTCGCGACCGCCGCGGGGAGGAATTGCCGATGATCGCCGCCGAATTCGAACCCGCCATCCGGACCGAGCGCCGCCGCAGCCCGCGCTCGCCGATCTCGCTCGACGCCAAGATGGGGCGCGGCGGGCTCGATCGCGCCTTGTGCAAGGTGACCGACATCTCGCTGCACGGCGCCAAGATCCACACCTATTCGCCGCTGACCAAGGGCTCCATGATCTGGCTGACCTTGCCCAAGATCGGGCAGATCATCGCGACGATCATCTGGGCCGACGACTATGAAGCGGGGTGCCAGTTCCGCGAGCCGCTTGATGACCACGCCTTCGCGCGGTTGACCGGGAAGACGCTCGAACTGGCCTGACTAGGGCGCCGCCAGCTTTCGCGTAAAATCGATGAACGCGCGCAGCGGAGCGGGCGGATTGCTGCGGCCCGAATAGTATAGGAACGGCCCGGGAAAGGCTTGCCACCATTCCTCCAGCACCGGTGCCAAGACGCCGCTTTCGAAATGTGGCCGCAGCCAGTCTTCGAACAGGAAGATGATCCCGGTCCCGGCGATCGCCGCCTCGATCGCAAGATCGGTGCCGGCATGGACGACGGTGAGCGGGCCGCTCGGCTCGACCAGCACGATTTCGCCGGCGCGCTCGAATTCCCAGGGGCCCACCCGTCCGCCCGTCGCGCGACCGCCTAGACACGCATGGCCGAGCAGATCGCGGGGGTGGCCGGGAACGCCGTGCTGCGCGAGATAGGCGGGCGCTGCGGCGGCGGCGAAGCGCTGTTCGCGCGGGCCGATCGGCACCGCGATCATGTCCTGCTCGAGCCGCTCGTCATAGCGGATGCCCGCATCGTAGCCCGCCTCGACGATATCGACGAAGCCGTCCTCGGCGGTGATCTCAAGCCGGATGTCGGGATAGGCGGCGAGGAAGCGCGGCACGATCGCGGGCAGGAACATCCGCGAGGCACTGATCGGAACGTTGAGCCGCAGCGTCCCCGTCGGCGAATCGCGAAAACCGTTGACCATGTCGAGCGCGGCATCGATTTCGGCAAGCGCCGGCGTCAGGCGGCTGATGAGCTGTGCGCCCGCCTCGGTCGGGAGAACGCTGCGCGTCGTGCGATGGAGCAAGCGCACGCCGAGACTCGCCTCGACCCGCCGCACCGCCTCGCTCAGCCCCGACGCGCTGCCGCCTCCGGTGCGTGCAGCATCGCGAAACCCGCCGGCGCGCGCCACGGCGAGGAAAGCGGAAAGATCTTCGAGGTTCGCCACTGTGCGCCGTGTCGCACGGGGCGTGCGAATTGTCTCGTCTAATCATACAGCGGCGCGGGGGCTACATGCTGGGCACCAACCAGTAAGGAGCGCAGCATGACGAGTATCGATAAGGCCGGAACGTATCGCCTGGGCGAGCGCCGCGTGAAGCGGCTGGGGTATGGCGCGATGCAGCTGGCGGGGCCGGGCGTATTCGGCCCGCCCAAGGATCGCGACGCAGCGATCGCCGTGCTGCGCGCCACCGCCGAGGCGGGGGTCGATCATATCGACACGAGCGATTTCTACGGCCCGCACATCACCAATCAGCTGATCCGCGAGGCCCTGTCGCCCTATCGCGACGATCTGACGATCGTCACCAAGCTCGGGGCACGGCGCGGTGCCGATGCGTCGTGGAACCCGGCCTTTTCGGCGGCTGACCTGACGGGGGCAGTGCACGACAATCTGCGCAACCTCGGGGTCGAAAGGCTCGACGTGGTCAATCTGCGCCTGATGTTGGGCGATGGGCATGGGCCGGCGGAAGGATCGCTCGAGGCGCCGCTGACCGTGTTGGCCGAGCTGCAGCGGCAGGGGCTGGTGCGCGATATCGGGCTCAGCAATGCGACGGCGACACAGATTGCCGAGGGCCGGCGGATTGCCGAGATCGTCTGCGTTCAAAACCAGTACAATCTCGCGCACCGCGAGGACGATGCGCTGATCGACGCACTGGCGGCGGACGGGATCGCCTATGTTCCCTTCTTTCCGCTGGGCGGGTTCTCGCCGCTTCAGTCGAGCGCGCTCGATGCGGTGGCGCGCGACCTCGGCGCGACTGCGATGCAGGTCGCGCTGGCGTGGCTGCTCCAGCGGTCGCCGAATATCCTGCTGATCCCCGGAACATCGTCGCGCGCGCATCTCGAGGAGAATCTGGCAGCCGCGGAGATCGTCCTCCCTGCCGCTGCGCTCGCGGTGCTGGACGCGATCGCGCCGAAGGGGACAGGGTCGCAAGCGCAATGAGGCTTCGGGCCGCAGCGTGAGGATCAACCACGCTGCGGCTTGCACGTAGGGCCGAAGTCGAGGCATTGCTGCCGCATGGGTCATTTGCTTTCGATCGGTGCGGCGGGCGTGAGTTTGTGTATCGCGGTGCCGGCCGTTGCGCAGGATGCCGCGCCCGTAGCGATGAGCTTCGAGGCGGCGTCGCAGGCGCTGGGCAAGGGTTCACGCGCGCTCAGCGCGGCGGATCATGAGGTGCGCGCGGCACAGGCGACGGCGGATGCGCTGAAAGCGCTGCGGCGGCCGGTCGTCTCGGCCTCGGCGAGCTTTGTCGAATATCAGAAAACGTTGGCGATCGATCTGTCGGGGACCAAGAACAATCTGACGGGCGCGACGAGCGATTTTCTCGCGGGGCTCCCCGGGCAATTTCCGCCGGGCTTTCAGGAGATCGTCACCCAGGTGACGCAACGCGTCGGCGCGGCGCTGCCGGGGCTGCTGTCGGCGATCCCCGATACGCTCCGCTTCCAGACGCGCGATTCGGCGTTTCGCCCGACGGTCACCGCCGCGCTGCCGCTCTACACCGGCGGCGCGATCCCCGCGATCCAGCGCGGCGCGCAGGCCGGGGTGGCGATCGCCGAGGCGACGCAGGCGCAGGGGCGCGATCTGTCGCAGCTCAATCTGGTGCGAACCTATTTCGGGCAGCAAGTCGCCGAACAGCTTGCCGCCTCGACGCGTGCGACGCGCGACGGGTTCGACCGCCACCTTTCCGACGCGCGCAAGCTCGAGCAGCAAGGCGTTCTGTCGCACGCGCGCGTGCTCGAAATCCAGGTGGCGCGCGATGCGTCGGATCGCGCCTATCTCCGCGCCGATCTCGAGGCGACGACCGCGCGCGATACGCTTGCGCGGCTGCTCGATGCCGAGGGTGGGGTGCAGCCGACCACCGCGCTATTCGTCAACGCGCAGCCGTTGCCGCCCAAGGCCGAGTTCCTCGCCGCGACCGATCATCCGCAAGCGCGCGGTGCCGATGCGGCGCGCGCGGTCGCTGCGGCCGGGGTCGATCTCGCGCGCTCGCGCTTTCGCCCGCAGGCGTTCGCGTTTGGCGAGTATAATCTCAACCGCAACGATGCGCTGCCGACCGAGCCCGATTGGATCGCCGGGGTCGCGGTGCGGATGACCTTGCTGTCGAACGTCGATCGCCGCCGCACGCTCGACGCGGCGCACGAACGCGAGCGTGCCGCGGCCGACAGCGCGGCCGAGATCCGCAAGACGATCGCGACGCAGACCGTCCGCGCGTATGACCTGACCGAGACCGCGCGGCGCACTTTCCTCTCGCTCGACAGCAGCGTGGCGGCGGCAGAGGAAAATCTGCGCGTTCAGGCGCTGTCGTTCCGCGAGGGCGAGGCGACGTCGGCGGCCGTCATTGATGCGCAGGCGGCGATCGCGACCGTCCGCACGCAACGGATCGCGGCGGCCTACGAATATGATCTCGCGCTGGCGGGGCTGCTCGTCGCCAGCCATCAGCTCGACAGTTTCGGCGGCTATCTCGCGCGCGCCGACCACCGCCTGGGGCCCGTGACGCCATGACCGACAGTCCGCGTAGCAAACGCAATCTCCGGCCGCTGTTCTATGTCGCGCTGATCCTCGTCGCGATCCTGCTTGCGATCGGGCTGTGGCTCGCCAGCCGGCCCGCGCCAGAGCAGTTGCAAGGGATGGTCGATGCCGACGAGGTCAATGTCGCGACCAAGGCGCTGGCGCGGGTCGATCGGCTGTTCGTCGACGAGGGCGCTCACGTCCGCGCCGGGCAAGTGCTCGCCGAACTGTCGAGCCCCGAGATTGCCGGCGGGCAGGCGCAGGCCAAGGGCGCGTTGCAGAGCGCGCAGGCGGTCCAGTCCGAGACCGAGCAGGGCGCGCGCGCGGAGGATGTCGCGAACGTCAAGGCGGTCTGGCTTGCGGCGCAATCCGTGGCCAATCTGGCGCAGGTCACCAGCCGCCGCTCCGAGACGCTCTATGCCGAGGGCGTGATCGCGGCGCAGCGGCGCGACGAAGCCGTCGCCGCGCGCGACAGCAGCGCGCGCCAGGCCGAGGCGGCGCGCCAGCAATATCTCAAGGCGCTGGCGGGCGCGCGGCCGCAGAACAAGGCGGTCGCGGCGGCGCAGGTCGATATCGCGCGCGCCGCTTTGCAGACGGCGACCGCACTCGGCGGAGAGACGCGCCTGGTCTCGCCGATCGCGGGCGAGGTCTCGCGCAAGCTCGTCCAGCCGGGTGAAGTCGTCAGCCCGATCGTTCCCGCCTATCAGGTGATCGAAGTCGCGCATCCGTGGGTGTCGATTACGGTGCGCGAAGACCAGTATCGCGGCATCGCGATGGGCAAGGCGCTGAGCGGCAAAGTCCCTGCGCTCGGGACGACCGCCACGTTCCGCATCTACAGTATCGCTCCGCGCGCCGATTTCGCGACGTGGCGCGCGACGCGGCAATCGTCGGGCTATGACGTGCGCTCGTTCGAGGTGCGGCTGCGTCCGGTCGGCACGCTGGCCAATCTGCGGCCGGGCATGAGCGTGTTGTTCGACTGGCCGCAATGAACGCGTTCGCGCGCGCGCTGTCGGCGGAGCTGGCGCATCTGCGCGCGTGCCGCTGGGATTTGGCGATGCTGACGCTGATGCCCGCCGCCTTGCTGTTCGCGATGGGGGCGATGCTATTTGGCGGGGTTGCGCGCGACCTGCCGATCGCGGTGGTCGATCATGATACGACCAGCGCGAGCCGGGCGCTGGTGCGCGCGGTCGATGCCTCGCCGGCGGTGCGGATCGTGTCGGTCGGGGCGGATCTGCCGGAGGCGCTGACGCTGGTCCGGCGCGAGCAAGCCTGGGCGATCGTCGAGATCCCGCGCGGCGTCGGGCGTGGACTTGCGCGTGGCACCGCGCCGGAGATCCACATCCGCTATCAAGCGAGCTTCCTGTCGACCGGAACCCAAGCGGTGCGCGGTATCGCGGGCGCGGTGACCGCGGAGAGCGCCGAGCTCGTCGCCGCGCAGTTGAGCGCCCACGCATTGCCGGTGCTGCGCGTGACGCCGCTCACCGTTCAAGTCACCGCGCTGTACAACGCTGCGACGAGTTTCGAATGGTATCTGCTCTCGCTGATCAATCCGGCGGTGCTGCATCTGCTGACCGCCTGCGTGACGGTGATGGCGCTCGGCCGCGAGCTCCACGATAAATCGCTTGGCGCCTGGGCGCGTGCGAGCGGCGGGGTTGTCCCGGCATTGCTCGGCAAGATGCTGCCCTATGTCGCGGCGATGAGCCTGTGGGGCGTGGTTTGGCTGCTCTATCTGACGCTCGCGCGCGGGTGGCGCGTCGAGGGGAGCATCGCGCTGATCGTCGCGGGGCAGTCGCTCTTCTATCTCGGCACGGCGTGCATCTCGGCGCTGCTCGTCGCGGTGACGCGCGAGACCGCGACCGGGCTTTCGGCAAGCGCGGTCTATGCCGGCTCGGCGCTCGCTTTCTCGGGGGCGACCTTGCCGCTCGACGGTGGCAGCGGATTTGCGCGCGTTGTCAGTGCGATCCTGCCACTGACGCACTATCTCGCGCTGCAGATGGGGCAGTTCGTCGGTGACGCACCTGCCTCCGCGGTTGGACCGATGCTGGCGCTGCTCGCCTATGTCGGCATTGCCGGCGGAATCGCGGTTCCGCTGATCGCGCGCAGCGCCCGGAGCGCGGCATGAGCTTCCGCGCAGGGTTCGAGGAAACCTGGCGTGCGGTGCTGACGTCGCGCACGCTGGTCAGCACGATGCTGCTCGCGGTCGTGCTCTACGCCTTTTACTATCCCGCCCCCTATGCGCACGAAACCGCGCAGCGCGTGCCCGTGCTCGTGGTCGATCAGGAGGATAGCGGGCTGACGCGCGAAGTGCTGCGCGATCTGGCGGCGACGCGCGGGGTGCGGATCGTCGATACCGTCGCCGATATGCCCAGCGCGACCGCGCGGATGCGCGCGGGCGAGGCGGATGGGATCATCCTGCTGTCGCGCGGCGTGACGCGGTCGCTGTTGACCGGCGCGCCCGGCGGCGGGGTCGGCGTTTGGGTCAAGGCGGCATATCTGCTGCGCGCGAGCGCGATCGGCGAGGGGGTGAGCGCGGCGCTCGCCGGTGCGGCCGAGCACCGGCTTGGAAGCGCTGCGCGCGCCTTCGGGCTGCGCACCCCGGTCCGCGTCATCCAGGAGCCGCTGTTCAACACCAGCGCTGGCTATAAGGACTATGTCTTTCCCGCGGTGGCGAGCGTGATCCTCCAGCAAACCTTGCTCTTCGGCGTCGCAACCTTCTTCGCCGGGCGGCGCGAGCAGGGGGCGCCGCCGATGCGCCGCGCCGCGTTCTTCGGGGCATGGGCAGCGATGACGCTGCTCGGGGTGTTTGCGGGCTTCTTCTATTTCGGCTTCATCTTCTGGCTGCAGGATGTCCCGCGCGGCGGCAACGTCCCCGCTTTGCTGCTGACGGTGCCGCTCTTCGCCGCGGCGGTGGCGGCGCTCGGGCTGTTCCTCGGCGGGCTGTTCGATCGCTCGGAGCGCGCGATGGCGGTGCTGGTGCCGACCTCGGTCCCGCTCTTCTTCCTCACCGGTTCGGCCTGGCCGCTCGACCAGATGCCGGCCTGGCTCGCGGCGCTGGCGCATCTCGTGCCCTCGACGCTCGCGGTCCATATCTTCGTGCCGCTCAACCAGATGGGCGCGCGGCTCAGCGACGTGGCGGGAATGACGATGCTGCTCGCGGGTGAGGTGCTGCTGTATGGCGCCCTCGCCGGTTGGCTGCTGACGCGGCGGAGCGACACGAACCCTCGCTAAAGGCGCTCCGGTTCGTACGGGCTGGCGGCTTATCCCGGCCCCCCCCGTTTCCCTAGCACCGGCCCGCGCGAGGGATCGCATCAGCACCAGGACCGTTGGAGTACAGACCCGATACTGAAATCGTGTCGCGTAAGCGTCGGTAAACAGAACACTATCGTCACATTGGCGGTTCAACGACAGGGGCATCGCTGAATGAAGATTTCCGTAGCATTGGTCGTTTCTGCTGCGCTCCTCGCAGGGTGTTCCAATCCCAAAGAGGCCAGCAAGAGCAACTTTCAACACGCCATCAACGACTGGATCGAAAAGGCACCGCCATGTCTCGCAATGCCCGACGGGACGATCACCGCTGCAAACCAGAAGCATGACGCGATGCCGGTCTATGTCGAGGCGGCGGTCGCGGCGCGACCCTATGCCGAGGAAAACCGCCAGCGCCATATCGCGCCGCTCGACGCGCTGGTCGATGCGGGATTGCTGCGCTCGACCCGGACCGAGATCGAACAGGGGCAGGGGATATTCGTTAGCAATGGCGGGAAGGTCGCCGTTCTGGCCTATGATCTCACCGACAAGGGCAAGGCCGCTTTCAAGGATGAGGCCGACAAGTCCGGGTTCGGCGGGATGCAGCCGCGCTTCTGCTACGGCAAACCGCAGGTCGATGAAGTGACCAACTTCACCCAGCCGGCCGACATGATGGGCATGACGCTGTCGCAGGTCAGCTATACCTACCACCTCGCGGACCTGCCCGACTGGACCAAGAAAGCCAAGGTCCAGGCCGCATTCCCCGCGCTTGCGACCAATACCGCCGGGACACGCGATGCCAAAGCCGCGGTGGTGCTGACCAACGACGGCTGGAAGCACGAGAAGGCGATCTAGCCTGGCACGCGGCGCTTCGTCGTAAGCTTGCCGTCGCCTCGAACGTCTATCGAGGCGACGGTGTAGTCCCGCGTATCCGCTCTGCCGATCAGCGCGGCGAGACGGAGAAGCGGTAGACGATCACGTTGTGATAGGTCTGGCCCGGATCGAGCCGCGCCGATCCGAGCGCCGGCTGATTAGGCGTGTCTGGGAACACTTGCGGCTCGAGCGCGATGCCGTCGCCCTGACGATAGGCATGGCCCGACTTGCCGACCGCGGTGCCATCGAGGAAATTGCCCGTGTAAAGCTGGACACCCGGCTGGTTCGACAGCACCTCCATCGTGCGCCCGCTCACCGGATCGGTAACGCGCGCCGCAAGCCGCGGCGTCGCGCTGAGCGTGCGGGCGAGCACGTAATTCTCGTCATAGCCCTGGCCGAAGACGATCTGCGGATCGCGCGCGTCGCGGATCCGGCTGCCGATCACCATCGGCTGGCGGAAATCGAACGGCGTGCCGGCGACCAGGCGGAAGCTGCCGGTCGGGATCAGCGTGGCATCGACCGAGGTCGTGGTTTCGGCGGGGATCGTCAGCACAGCGTCGTAGATCGACCGCTGTGCCGCTTCGCCGCCGAGGTTGAAGAAGCTGTGATTGGTGATGTTGACGACGGTCGGCTTGTTCGTCGTCGCGCGATAATCGACCGTGAGTTCGTTGGCGTCGTTGAGCGAATAGGTCGCGGTGACCTGGAGCTCGCCGGGATAGCCTTCCTCGCCATCGGCGCTGGTATAAGCGAGCGTCACGTGCGGGGTGGCGCCGCCCGCGACCTCGACGATCCGCCACGGACGCTTGTCGAACCCCTTCACGCCGCCATGCAGCGCGTTGGTCTTGTTGTTGAGCGCGAGCGTATAGCCCTTGCCGTCGAGCGTGAAGCGACCCGCCTTGATCCGGTTGGCATAGCGCCCGACGGTCGCGCCGAAATAGTTGGGGGCGGTCAGATAGCCCTGCATGTCGGCATAGCCGAGCGTCACATCGGCGATCTTGCCATCGCGGTCGGGAACATCGACCCCCTGCAGGATCGCACCATAGCTCAGGATCCGCGCGCGCATCCCGTGGCTATTGGTCAGGGTAACGACCTCGACCGGGCTGCCGTCGGCAAGCGTCCCAAAGGGCGCGCGATCTGCGCTTGCGGCGTTCGCCGCCGAGGGCGCGGCAAAGCCGAGCGCAAGCGCCGCGAGCGCAAAATTCCGATGCATGGCAGTCCCTTCCAGGTGTCGAATGACGCAGGGCGGTCGATGCGAAATCGACGCGAACCCGTTGCGCTTATAGTCAGACAACAGAAGGCAAAGCGCAAGGCCTCTGTGGCGCCGGCAATTGCCAAACCGAGCGCGCCGCCGCGCCCGGTTCGGCACACCCGATCAGCGCGTCAGCGTGATCTGCGTCGCCCGCACCGGCGCGGCGACGGTGAAGGTCATCGTTCCCGCAGCGCTGTCCTGCTGCCCGGCGATCGGCTTGCGGTTCTGCGACACGGTGGCGGCGCCGGTCCAGCCATGCACGGTGACAGTGATCTGCTTCCACCACGGCGCAAAGCTGCCCTCGCGCGCCTCGAACGCAATCGTCAGGCCAGTCGCGGTCGCGCTGCAGCGGACGGTCTGGCGCAGGAATCCCCGACGCTGATAGGCGAGCGTCGTGCCGTCATCCTCGTAGAGCGTGCCGACGCAATCCTCGCCCGGATAGATATCGAGCATCAGCGGTCCCGACGGCGTCTGCGCGGTGCTCTGGACGAGCGGCTGGCGCGGCAGGATCGTGCCGGCGCGGACGAACACCGGCAGGCGGTCGAGCCGCGGGGTCTCGCTGACGCGGTCGCCCTTGGCGTGTTCGGTCGGGACGGCTTGCGTCGCCGACTGGATCGGGCCGGCGGCGGTCGGTTCGGGCGTGCCCGCGCGCTGGCCGGTCCAATAATCGTACCAGCCGCCTGCGGGGAGGCAGACGTCGTAGCGCTGCGGCGATTCGGGGCTCGGCGGCGGCGCGATCAGCAGCGCCTTGCCGAGCGTGAACGCCATCGACTGGTCGCAGCCCATGTTCGCCGCGCTCGGATAATCGTAAAATACCGGGCGCATGATCGGATCGCCGAGCCGGCTGTTCTGGTCGGCGAGCGCGTAGAAATAGGGCATCAGGCGATAGCGCTCCTCGACGAAGCGGCGGCGGATCGCGAGATGGTCGAGGCCATCGACCCACGGCTCGACGCGCGGCGTACCGGTGGCGGAGTGATCGCGGAACACCGGCGTGAACGCGCCGATCTCGAACCAGCGAGTGAGCAAATCGGGGCTCGGACCGCCGGCGAAGCCGCTGACGTCGGCGGCGCTATAGGAGAAGCCCGACAGGCCGAGGTTGATGATCTGGTGGACCGAGAGTTTCAGATGGTCCCAGGTCGCGCTGTTGTCGCCGGTCCAGGTGACCGAATAGCGCTGCCCGCCGGCATAGCTCGCGCGCGTCATCACGAACGGGCGCTCGTTGGGGCGCAGCGCGAGCAGGCCGTCGTACGTCGCGCGTGTGTTCTGCATGCCATAGACGTTGTGGATCTCGCGATGGTCGCCGGTGCGCGGGGCGAAATCGTCGCTGGCGATGCGGTGCTGCGTGTCGAGCGGCATCGTCTTGGTCGGCGTGTTGAAGATCGCCGGCTCGTTCATGTCGTTCCAGAAGCCCGCGATGCCGTCGTCGAGGAAGCCTTTGTAGAGCGTGCCCCACCAGGCGCGCGATGTGCTCTGGGTGAAATTGGGGAAGACCGACGGGCCCGGCCACACCGGCGCGACATAGTCGCTGCCGTCGGGGTTTTTGACGAAGGCGTCGGCCGCCTTGCCGCTGGCATAGGGCGCATAGCCGCTATCGACCTTGGCGATGTGGAGGTCGGTGATCGCGACGAGCTTGATCCCTTCGGCCTTCATGTCGGCGACGAGCTTTGGCAGATCGGGGAAGGTCTTGGGGTTGGTGGTGAAGGGCCGGTTGCGGTCCTGATAGTCGATGTCGAGCCAGATCACGTCGGTCGGCACCCGGTCGGCGCGCAGGTGCCGCGCGATCTCGCGAACCTCGTCGGCGGACATGTAGCTGTAGCGCGACTGTTGATAGCCGAGCGCCCATTTCGGCGCGAGCGGGGCGTGGCCGGTGAGACCGGCATAGCGCCGCGTCACGTCGGCGAGGGTCGGGCCGGCGATGAAATAATAGTCGATCGGGCCATCAGGGCCGCCGAACGACAGGGTCTCGGCATCCTTGTGGCCGAAATCGAACCAGGTGCGATAGGTGTTGTCGAGCAGCACGCCGTAGCTGCCGCCGGCTCCGCCGGTGGCGGCGAAGAACGGGATCGACTTGTAGATCGGGTCGTCCGAGCTCGAGAAGCCGAACGCATCGGTATTCCAGTCGACGAACGCCTTGCCGCGCCGGTCGAGCCCGCCGGTCTTGTCGCCGAGCCCATAGAAATGCTCGGTGATCGGCAGCGTCTTGGTCAGCGTGAACGCCTTGCCGTCGACGCTCGCGGGCGCGGCATCGGCGGAGATGATCTTGCCGTCGAGCGTCTCGAACGTCACCGCGCCGCCCGCGCCGATCCGCACGCGGAGCTTCGCGGTGGTGAAGCCGTCGGCGGTTGGCGTCACCGTCGCGCGGGTCTTGCGCTGCGCGGGGAGGACCGCCCAGCTGGCGTCCTCGGGATAGACGCCGCCGCGCGCGATACGGACGCGGACGAGATCGTCACCGAGTGCGATCAGCTTCATCTTCAGCGCGCCGGCGGTGACCTCGACGCCGTCTTTCGCCGCCGTCAGCGTCGGCGCCGGGGCGGCACTCTGCGCGTGTGCGGCGACGGTGGTGAGCGGCAGCGCGACGGTCGCGAGCAGCAGCGCGAGGGGAAGGCGTTTCATGGCAGGTCTCTCAACAGATTACCGGGGGAGGTGGTCGGTATGGGGGCGGAAATTGAGCGCACAGCGGCGCAGGAAGTCGTCGATCCCGGCCATGTCGATCCGATCAATGTCGGGGCCGGGGGGCACGAGCCGGGCGTCTTCGGGAAAGGTCCCGTACCCTGCGAGCAGGCAGTGCCAGCTGATCGCGTTGTAATAGCGCGCGATGTCGAGCTGATCGATCGTCGCGGCGAGGTCGGCGCCGGTGAACCAGGCGGACATCACGCGCTTGAGCGTATCGGAGGGCTCGACCGCACGCGCTGCCGCCCAATAGCCGTGCGGGTCGGCATGGTGCTGGTTGAGCCGGTAATGCGCGACGATATAGTCGCGGACGCCATCGTACCGCGCGGCGATGCGCGCGTTGAAGGGGGCGCGGGCCTTCTCGGTGAAGCCGTCCTGATCGACCGCGTCGAGGAACGCCTCGACCGTCGCGATAACGATGTGCAGCGCTGTCGCCTCGAGCGGCTCGAGGAACCCCTGCGCCAGGCCCACAGCGAGCGCGTTGTGCGACCAGCTTTCGGCGACGCGCCCGACGCGCATCGAGAGGTGGCGTGCAGTGCCTTCGTTGCCGATGGCGAGGTGGGCGCGCAGTTCGGCCTCCGCTTGGTCACTGCCGAGGTATGCGCTCGAATAGACATAGCCGTTGCCAGTCCGGCTAGTCAGCGGGATGTCCCACACCCAGCCGGCCGACAGAGCGGTAGCGCGCGTCTGGCTCGCGAGCGGCTCAGCCGCATCGCGCGAGGTCGGCATGACGACGGCCGAGTCGTTGAACAGCGTATCGCCATAACTGACGAACGGGACGCCGAGCGTGCCCTCGAACAAGAGGCTGCGAAACCCGCTGCTGTCGATGAAGACATCGCCCGCGATCCGCTCGCCGCCGTCGCACAGCAAGGCGGCGATACCGCCATCGGCGCGGCGTTCGATCCCTTCGACACGGTGCTGCAGGTGCGTGACGCCAAGCTTGGCGACCGCATGCCGGCCGAGGAACGCGCCCACCTTATAGGCGTCGAAGTGATAGCCGTAGCTCACCTCGAACGGAAAGCTCTCGTCGGACTGCGGCGCGCATCCAGCCGCGGCAAGTCGGGCAGGCAGCAGGAACTGATCGGGGTGCGCCGCGACGTCGCGGCCGGTACGGCGCGCGCGCGTGTTGTAGAAGAAGCTGCCTGCGGTGTGGCTGTCGAGCGCAGTCGGGAACGGGTGGAAATAGCGCTCGAACCCTTGACGATCGGACCATCCCTCGAAGCCGATGCCGAGTTTGTAGGTCGCATCGCAGGCGGGCATCCACTCGGCCTCGGCAATGCCGAGCCGGTCGAAGAAATACTTCAATTGCGGTGTCGAGCCTTCGCCGACGCCGACGATGCCGATCTCGGGGCTTTCGACGAGCGTCACCCGCCCCTGCGGCCAGCGCTGCGCGATAAGGCACGCTGCAATCCAGCCCGCGGTTCCGCCGCCAAGGATCACGATCGCGCCGTCGCGGGCGAAGTCCCTGGCGGAATGGTTCACAGGCGCAGCACCAACCCGGCAAAGGCGGGCAGGGTGGTTGCCTCTGTCTCGCTGGTAGCGAGCACGATCGTGCCTGGCTGCTCGACGCCCGCCGGCCATGCACGCGCCGAAGCGCTCATGTTGAACACGCACAGCAGCCGCTCGCCAGCTTCCGCGCGTTCGAACGCCAGGATCGCCGCGTCGCTGTAGCGCATGCGTAGATCGCCCGACCGCAACGCCGGATGCGCGTTGCGCGCCGCGATCACGCGGCGCGTCCAGTTGAGCTGCGAGTCCGGATCGGCATCCTGCACGTCTACCGCCAGCGCGGCGTGATCACCACCGAAGGGCAGCCACGGCGTCTCGCTGCCGAAACCGAGGTCGGGCGCGCTACCGGTCCATGGCATCGGCGTGCGGGCCCCGTCGCGCGACAGCGTCATCGGCCAGTTCGCGATCGCCTCGGGATCGAGCAGATCCTCGAACGCGATGTCGACCTGCGTCAGCCCGAGCTCCTCGCCCTGATACAGGAAGATGTTGCCGCGCAGGCACGCCAGCAGCAGCAGCTTCATCCGCGCGAATGCCGTCGCATGGTCGGGGCTGGTCCAGCGCGACACCGCCCGCGGCGCATCGTGGTTTTCGAACGCCCAGCTCGGCCAGCCGATCGTCGGATCGTTCGGCCAGCGCGCGAGCGAGTCCGCGACGAGGTCTGGCGTAAGTGCGTCGGCGTAGAGGAAGTCGAAGCTGTACGCGCTGTCGAGCCGTCTGCCGCCCGCGGTGAACAGCTTCATCTCGCGGTCGCTATCCTCGCCACCGATTTCCGCGACGGTGAAGCCCGCGCCATACGCGTCCGTCAGCGCGCGAATCCGCTCGAGGAACGCCGGAATGTCGGCATGGCTCTGGTTGTGAAGCTTGAGCTGGAAATCGAACGGACGCGTGCGAGCCCGGTTGGTCGCGGGCGCGGGCGGGTTGTCGGTCAGCGCCGGGTCGTGCATCGCGAAGTTGATCGCGTCGAGCCGGAAGCCGTCGACCCCGCGATCGAGCCAGAAGCGCGCGGTGTCGAGCAGTTCCTGCTGCACCGCCGGGTTGTGGCCGTTGAGCTGCGGCTGTTCCTTGAGGAAGTTGTGCAGATAATATTGCTGGCGCCGAGCGTCCCATGTCCAGGCCGGGCCGCCGAACACTGATTGCCAGTTCGATGGCGGGCTGCCGTCGGGCTTGGCGTCGGCCCAGACGTACCAATCGGCCTTGTCGCCCGACCGGCTCGCGCGGCTCGCCTCGAACCACGGGTGCGCGTTCGAGGTGTGCGAATAGACCTGGTCGATGATGATCCGCAGTCCGAGATCGTGCGCGCGCGCAACCAGCGCGTCGAAATCGGCGAGCGTGCCGAAGATTGGATCGACATCGCGATAGTTCGCAACATCATAGCCGAAATCCTTCATCGGCGAGGTGAAGAAGGGCGACAGCCACACCGCGTCCATCCCGAGCGAGGCGACGTGCTCCAGATGCGCGGTGATGCCGTTGAGGTCGCCGATCCCGTCGCCGTTCGCATCGGCGAAGCTGCGTGGATAGATCTGATAGATGGCGGCGCCCTTCCACCATTGCATGGGGGCGGCGGGATCGGACTGGACGGCAGGGGCGGGCATAGGACTCATTCGCTGGGGAGGCGGGCAGGAGTGGCGGCGCAGATGGCGTAGCCGAGCGGCGGGAGCGTGATCGCAGCCGAGCCGGGTGCGGTGATTTTGGCGGGGCAGGCGCCGGCGAGCGTGGCGAAGCCGGCCGACTGCGCCCCGACCTCGACATTGGCGCTGAGCGGCTGGCTCGAGGTGTTGAGCACGACGAGAATCTCGCGCCCATCATCGTCGCCGCGCGTGAAGGCGAGCAGGCCGGGCTTGTCCGACGCGAAACGGACGACGGTGCGACCGTGGCGCAACTGCGCGTGGGTCCGCCGGATCTGCGACAGACGCGCGATCGTCTGGAAGATCGGGTTGTCAGTGCCGAAATGCGCGGTCGCCGTCGTGCTCGTCGAGCCGATCAGGCGGTTGTCGTTATAGCTCGTGACCTGGCTGGCGAACATGTCCTCGCGCGAATCCTGATCGCCGCCGTGCCCGGTGAAGCCCTGCTCGTCGCCCGAATAGATCGTCGGCACACCGCGCGCCGAAAGCAGCAGGACGTGCGCGAGTTCGAGCCGCTGAAGCCGTTCGGCGTCGGTCGCCTTGGGCCAGGCCAGATCAAGCATGTGCCCCATCCGGCCCATGTCGTGATTGCCGAGGAACGTCGGCAATCGCAGCGCGGTGGCATCGCCGCCCTGGTAGAGCACGTCGCCGTCGATCAGCTTGGCGAAGACGTCGGTGCCAGCCTTGCCGCTCAGCATCGCGCGCGCGGCCGCCTGGAACGAGAAGTCGAGCACTTCGGGATAGCCGTCGCGGCGCGTGAATTGCGCGGTGTAACCGGGGTCGACGGCTTCCGAATAGACTTCGCCGAAGATCGGAAAGTTGGGGATGCCGCGGGCCGCTGCGCGCGATTGCATCGCGGGGATGAACGCCTGCCAGAATTCGGGGTTCACATGGCGCGCGGTGTCGATGCGGAAGCCGTCGACGCCGAAGCGATCGATCCAGCCGCCATAGATCGCGATGAACCCGGCGATGACGCGCGGGTCCTCGGTCATCACATCGTCGAGCCCGCTGAAATCGCCGTAGCGCGCGGATTCGCCTGCGAAGGTCGAGTCGCCGCGATTGTGGTAATAGCGCGGGTCGTTGAGCCATTCGGGCACCTTCACATGCGCTTCGCCTGCGGGAACAAAGGGCGTGTAGGCATAAGCCGGATCGGTCAGCTTGGCGAAATTCTCGGGCGTCTGCACCGCGTCGCCCGCAAAACCGGCGTTGATCGGCTTGCCCGTGACGCCGAGGCGGCGCTGATACGGATAATCCGACTTGCTGCGATACGCGCAACTTTTGCCGACGCATTCGCGGTACTGGATCACGTCGGCAGTGTGGTTGGCGATGATGTCCATATAGACTTTCATCCCGCGCGCGTGCGCCGCATCGACGAAGGCCGCGAACTCGGCATCGGTGCCGAAATGCGGATCGACCTTGGTGAAGTCGGTGATCCAATAGCCGTGATAGCCGGCGCTCTCATGCCCTGCCGCACCTTGCACGGGCTTGTTCTTGAACACCGGCGCGACCCAGATCGCGGTAACGCCGAGCGCCTGGATGTAATCGAGCCGCTGCGTCAGACCCTTGAGATCGCCGCCATGATAGAAACCCTTTGCGGTCGGGTCGTAGCCCGTCTTCAGCCGGTCACCGGTCAGTTCGCCTGTGTCGTTGGCCGGATCGCCATTGTCGAACCGGTCGGGCAGGACGAAATAGATGATCTCGTCCTCGGGCAGCCGCGCGCGCACCTGTTCGACGGGGACGGTGGTCGCTGAGCCAGCGAGCGCGAACAGCAAGGCGGCGGCGAGGCTCATGCCGTCACCGGCGTCGGCGCGGCGCAGTGGCGCGCGATGAAGTCGGCATGGCTCGGCATCTGGGCAACCTCACGCGCGTTGAGTTGGTCGATCGTATCTAGGAATTCGGCGAGATCGGCGGCCGGGATCGCATCGGCGAGCGGATGATGCCCCGCCGGCATCACGCCCTGGCCCGCGAACACCTGAAGCCAGCCGACCTCGGTGAAGAGCTCCTCATGCTCGCGCGTGATGTGGCCGTTGCCGCGCCACAGGTCGATCTTGACGGCGAGCGTTTCGGGCAGCGCCGCCTCGCGGCACATCCGCCAGAACGGCTCGGTCCGGTCGTTGGCGTGATAATGCAGGATGATGAAGTCGCGGATGCGTTCGTATTCGAAATCGCTCTGGCGGTTGAATTCGTCGCGGTCGGCCTGCGGAATTGCGCGGCCAGGGAGCAGCTTCAGCAGCCGCGCGATCGCCGACTGGATCAGATGGATGCTGGTCGATTCGAGCGGTTCCATGAAGCCGCCCGACAGGCCGATCGCAACGACGTTGCGGTTCCACATCTTCCGACGCTTGCCGGTGCGGAATTGGATCGGGCGCGGATCGGCGAGCGGCGCACCATCGAGCCCGGCGAGCAAGGTCGCGGTCGCCTCGTCGTCGCTTAGATGCTGCGACGAATAGACCAGACCGTTGCCGGTGCGATGCTGCAACGGGATCCGCCACTGCCAGCCCGCCGCCTTGGCGGTCGAGCGCGTATAGGGGGTGAACGCCGTGCTGCGCGCCGACGGCACCGCGATCGCGCGGTCGGCCGGGAGCCAGTGGGTCCAGTCGTCATAGCCGGTCTTGAGCGTCTGCTCGATCAGCAGTCCGCGGAAACCCGTGCAATCGATAAACAGGTCGGCGGCCAGCGTCGTGCCGTCCTCGAGAACAAGCGTTGAGATATCGCCGGTTTCGTCCTGATCGACGCGGACGACCTTGCCTTCGATCCGATTGATCCCGCGCGTCTCGCTATAGCGGCGCAAATGGCGCGCATAGAGGCCCGCGTCGAAATGAAAGGCGGACGGCATGTCGGGCAGCACGCGCGCAGTCCGCGCCGGTCCGCGCTGCATCCGATCGGCCAGCGCCGCCTGATTGTTGAGCGAATAGGCGGCGAGGTCCTTCGCGCTGCCAAGCGCCTTGGCCCGCAGCCAATATTGGTGGAACGGCAGCAAGCCGACATCGCGCCCGACTGCGCCGAACGCGTGCATGTAGCGATGCCCCGGCCGCAGCCAGTCGACGAATTCGATGCCGAGCTTGTAGGTCCCCTGCGTCGCGCGCAGGAACGCATCCTCGTCGAGCCCGAGCGCGTCGTTGAACAGGCGGATCTGCGGGATCGTCGCTTCGCCGACGCCGACGGTGCCGATCTCGTCGGACTCGACCAGATCGATCTCGAAGCCGGTTTCCAGGAAGCGCGCGAAGGTGGCCGCCGCCATCCAACCGGCGGTGCCGCCGCCGACGATCACGATCCGGATCGGCCCGGTCGGCTCGGATAGATTGGCCATGGTCCGCGTCTCCGCTTCTTCAACACCCGACTCGCGGAACGGCGGACAGCGAAAGGTTTCGCCGTCCGCCGCCGATCGCGGTCAGAACTTGTAGGTTACGCCCAGATAGTAATCACGGCCGTAGCGCTGGTAATCGATCACCTGGCGCGGGTCGTCATTCTGGTACGTCACGAACGGACGATCGGTCAGGTTCTTCGCCTGCGCCAGGATCGCGAAGTTCTTGAGGAACCCGCTCTGGAACTCATAGCCGATCTGCGCATCGAGAATGCCTTCCGACCGCGCCGTGCGATACGTCGGCGTTGCCGACAGGCCCGCGACTTCGGCGAGGAACGACGAGCGATAGCGATAGTTCACGCGCGCCTGGAAGCCGTGCTTCTCGAAATACACCGTGCCGCTGCCGGTCCATTTGGACAGGCCGGGCAGGGTGATCGCCTGGGTCGGGTTGCTCGCGAACTTGATCTCCGACTCGGTGTAGTTGCCCGAGACGAACATGCCGAAGCCATCGAGCGCCTCGCTGACCATCTTGAACGGCACCGAGATCGTGCCTTCAAGACCGATCACGCTCCCGCGCCCGGTATTGGCCGGCGCGCTGACGTTGCCGATCGTCAGCCGGTTCGCGGTGACGATCGCCTGCTGTGCTGGCGACAGCGCGCCGAGCAGCGAGGAGAAGTCATAGGCATAGCTGTTGTTCGGATCGACGAAGTCGGTGAGGTGCTTGTAATAGCCCGACAGTGCGACGTAGCCGCCGCCGCGGAAATACTGCTCGAACGACATGTCGATGTTGGTCGACTTGTACGGCTTGAGCAGGACGTTGCCGCCCGTCGAGGTGAACACCGGATTGAGCCCGGGATTGACGTTGTTCGGTACGATATTGGCGATGTTGATCGCAACGTCCTGCGTCACGCGCTCCTGGTCGAGGCGCGCACGTACCATCGTCTGCGAGGCGCCGAGCTTGACATAGCCCAGCGGCACCAGTTCGACCGCCATCGTCGCCGACGGAAGGACGTTGGTGTAGCTATACTTCTGCGACGCCGGTGCGATCGTCACCACGCCGTTGACGACGCTCGCGATCTGGCCGGTCGAGCGCTGCTCGCTATGGATCACCTGTGTGCCGATCGAGCCCTTGAGCGCCTTGCCGCCGACGTCGCCGTCGATGTTGATCTTGGCGTAGCCGGTATAGACGTTCTCGGTCACCACGTTGTCGCGCACTAGCGACGACGGGCGGTTGTCGTAAAAATTATTGTAGCTGTTATTGTAGAGGTACAGCGGATCGAGCGCGAGCACCGCGGGGACGCCGAGATAGTCGAGCGGGATCTTGCCGAGGATCGCCTGGGTCGGGATCGGTGCCGAGGTCGGGGTGCCGCTCGCGACGGTGCAGTTGCTGCCGGTGCCCTTGGGGCACAGGAAGAACGACTGGTACGCGCTGGTCTTCTCGCGTCGGCTGTAGTTGGCGCCGGCTTCCCAGCTCTTCACGATGCTGTTGTCGAACTCGCCGTTGAGGTTCGCACGGAGCGACTTGAGGTCGTCCTTGAAGCTCGGGCGGTTGAGGAAGCCGGCCTGCACCACAGCCTGCGTGCCGTTATAGCCCCAGCCCTGCGGATCGGTGAGCTTGAACACGCTGGCGTTGGTATAGTCGAGCGTCGGCACGATCTTGTAGGTGCCGTTCCCCTGCTGCGTCACGCTGACGGTGTCGTTCGGGCCAGTGCCGCCGTAACCGACGCCGGTATAGGTCTCGAGCAGGAAGTCGGTGCGCGTCGCATGGCTCCAGCTCGCATCGACGTTAAGGTGGATCTTGTCGCTGAGCTTGAGATCGTTGTTCCAACCGAGCGAGAAATTCTCCGCCTTGCGCTGGTTATAGTCGTTGCGCTGGATCGCATGGACGCCCGAGAAGGTCGTCGCGGTGGCGAAGCCGTTGGCGACGGTCACACCGCTCTGCGTCGGGCTCGAGAAGCCGAGCGGGAATTCGATCCCGCGCAGATGCTGGGTTTCCTCGAAGTGCGAATAGAGCGCGTCGAAGGTCGAATGGAACACGTCGGACGGACGCCATTCGATCGTCGCGACGCCGCCATAGCGCTTGAGCTCGTTCGACTGGACATAGGGCTTGGCGCCGCCGAGCACGAACGGGCTCGCCGCGGTGCCCGAGCCGGCATAGCCCCAGGCATTGTAGCGCTCGTCCTGCGACGGGGTGAGCGTCGCCGATGCGCCGAGCGCGATACCGAGCGTGTCGCCCGCGAACTTGTCGACATAGGTCGCCGACGCACGATAGCCGTAGCGCGCGCTGTCGGGGTTGAGGTTCTTGATGCCGTTCATCTGGCCGCGCGCGCTGACCGCGAGCACGCGCTTGCCCTGATCGAGCGGGCGCAGCATGCGCAGATCGACCGTGCCCGAGATACCGGCCGCGACGAGCGAGGCGTCGGCCGACTTGTAGACGTTGACCGTCTTGAAGAATTCCGACGGATACTGGTCGTATTCGACGCCGCGATTGTCGCCGACGGTGACCTGCTCGCGGCCGTTGAGCAGCGTGGTCGAGAAGTCGGGGCCGAGGCCGCGGATCGACAGGCGCTGGTCGCGGCCTTCGAGGCGCTGCGCGGTGACACCGGGAAGGCGGGCGAGCGAGTCGGCGATCGACACGTCGGGCAGCTTGCCGACGTCTTCGGCCGAGACCGAGTCGACGATCAGCACCGACTGGCGCTTGATCTTGGCCGACGAGTCGAGACCGGCGCGGATGCCGGTGACGACGATATCGCCGCCGGGCGTGGTGTCTGCGCTCGGTGCCACGTCTGCTGTGGTCACCGGCGCGGGCGTCGTCGGCTGCGGCGTGGGATCGGCCTGGGTCGGCGTTGCCTCGGCCTGTGCCTTCGCGGTCGGGTTGGCGTTCGGCGTGGTCGTCGCATCCTGCGCGTAGGCGGCAGCCGGCAGCAGCAAGGCGGCGCTGATCGCGGCGGTGCTGGTGTACAGGCCAAGGCGTGCCGTCATCGAAATGCGGCGCAGCGGCGCGCACGCGCGGTCCGCGCGGCTCGGCTCGAAATCAGTCATGTGAGTGTTCCCCATCAGGCGGGCACGGCCCGCACATCCTCTGCTTCAGTTTCCTCGACGTCGTGAAACAGCGTCGATTGGCCCGGCACGGCTATATTTCCGGCGGACACATTTCGAAAGGATCGGGCATACGTATTCACGAATGGGCTGTCGTCAGCGGATGCTTTGGCGCAGTATCGCTGGCGCCGAGCAGCGCAGGACCCGCTTTCCCCGATGGCCAGACGACCGACTTCCCTCGATATCGCGCAGCTGGCGGGCGTGTCGCAGCCCACCGTTTCGCGCGCGCTTCGCGGGGTGAAATCGGTCAATCCGCAGACGCGCGCGCGGATCGAGGCGATCGCGCGCAGTCTGCATTATGCGGTCGACAAGAACGCCTCGAGCCTGCGGAGCCAATCGTCGAACACGCTCGCTCTGCTGTTCTTCGAGGAGGCGGCCGATGACGATGCCGCGATCAATCCGTTCTTCCTGTCGATGCTCGGATCGATCACGCGCGCCTGCGCCAAGGCGGGCTATGACCTGCTGATCTCGTTCCAGCAGCTGTCGGGCGACTGGCACGTCGATTATCAGGACAGCCACAAGGCCGACGGGATCATCCTGCTCGGCTATGGCGATTACGAGGCGTACCGCGCGCGACTCGATCATCTCGTCGAACAGGGGACGCATGTCGTGCGCTGGGGCGCGGTCGGCACCGGGCCGGCGGGGATCACGGTCGGATCGGACAATCGCGGCGGCGGCGCGCAGGCGACCGCGCATCTCATCGCGCAGGGGCGGCGGCGGATCGCCTTTCTCGGATCGGCCGACAGCCGCTATCCCGAGCTCGAGGAGCGCTATCGCGGCTATCTCGATGCACTGGCGGCGGCCGGGTTGGTGCCCGATGCCGCGCTGCGCGTCGATGCGACGACGGCCGAGGAGCCGGGGCAGGCGGCGGTCGAGACGCTGGCGGAGCGCGGCGTCGCCTATGATGCGATCTTCGCGGCAAGCGACAGCATCGCGATCGGCGCGATGCGCGCTTTGGCGGCGGCGGGGCGGCGCGTGCCCGACGATGTCGCGATCGTCGGGTTCGACGATATCCCCTCGGCGTCGCTGACCAGCCCGCCGCTGTCGAGCGTCGTGCAGGATACGCGGCGCGCGGGGGAAGTCCTGGTCGATACGCTGCTTGCACAGCTGCGCGGTGGGACTGGCGAACCCGCGCCGCTCCCGACCCGGCTCGTGGTGCGGGCCAGCAGCAAGCGATAACAGGCGGCGTCCGCCGCGCGCCTCAGTCGTCGAACAGGAACAGGTTGAGCGTCAGCCGCCCCGCAAGCGGATCCGCGCTCAGCGCCACCTCGGGCGGGAGATAGGCGCAGTGCAGCGTGTTGCCGGGATAGACGAGCGCGCGGTTGTACGCGCCGGGTTGGAGCGCGATCTGCTCATAAAGGGGCGTGTCGCCGGAGATGTAGCTGGGCTCAGGCATCCCTTGAAGGCGCACGCCGTCCTCGAGCGTCGCGGTAAAGCGCGCGAGCCGGTCGGCACTGACGCTCTCGAAACCCGTCTCGCGCTGGCGGTAGAATGCGGTGCCACCCTGCGCGCCGTGGCCGAGGAACAGCAGCACCGCGATTCGTCGCGGCTCGACCCGGTCGAAATGCGGCAGCCGCTGGATCGGCGCGAGGGCCGCAGGCGGCGTGGTGACGAGCGAATAATAGGCCTCAGATACGCCGGGCGCGGGATCGAGCCCGAAATGCTCGCTAAGCAACGGCGCGATCTTCCGGCGCATCGTCTCGGCGAGACGGGCGGGCACCTCGGCGCGAACGCCGGGATAATGCGGGCCGATCGGCGCCATGCGCAACGCCGCGGCGTCCTCGCGCAGCATGTCGGGGTCGGGCCAGAAATCGTCGATGACGAGCAACGGGCGGCGTTCATGGCCCTGATGGTGGACGCTGACAGTCTTCATGGCGATCTTCATGGGACGCCCAGCGGGGGCTCGGCAAGGTCTCGCGCCGCTTTGCGCATTCGTATGCAGGCTTGTGCCGCCCCCGGCTTGGCGCCACGCATCGGGACAAACACCCCGGGCCGATCGTCAGGCGCCGGGCAGGGGAGGCAGCGTTGAACGAAAAACCGGTGCAGGGCTTTGGCGGCCTGTGGAACATCAGCTTCGGCTTTTTCGGCATCCAGATCGGCTTTGCGCTGCAGAACGCCAATATGAGCCGGATCTTCCAGACGCTCGGCGGTTCGCTCGACGATCTGTCGTATCTGTGGGTCGCGGCACCGCTGACCGGGCTGCTGATCCAGCCGATCATCGGCTATTACAGCGACCGCACGTGGAACCGGCTCGGCCGGCGGCGACCGTATTTCCTCACGGGCGCGGTGCTCGCGGCGCTCGCGCTGTTCGTCATGCCCGAGGCCAAGATCCTGTGGTTCGCCGCGCTGACGCTGTGGGTGCTCGATGCCTCGGTCAACGTGTCGATGGAACCGTTCCGCGCGTTTGTCGGCGACATGCTGCGCAAGGATCAACATACGGCGGGCTATGCGCTGCAGACCGCGTTCATCGGTGCAGGCGCGGTGGTCGGGTCGATCTTCCCGTTCGTGTTGGCACATCTGGGGGTTTCGGGCGCGGCTCTGGGCGGGGTGCCCGATACGGTGCGCTACAGCTTCTGGTTCGGCGGGGCGGCGCTGCTGCTCGCGGTGTTGTGGACGGTCGGCAACGTCAAGGAATACAGTCCGGCGCAGATGGCCGCGTTCGGCGAGCGCGATGCCGTCGAAGGCGTCGATGGACCGATGCGCGCGCTTGCCGCACGCGGGCTGGGGCGCAGCCTCGCGTGGATCGTCGGCGGGGTGGCGATCGTCGCAGCGGTTCCGCTGCTTGCGCTGCAGAAGGAAGTCTATCTGCTCGGCGCATTGCTGATCGCCTACGGTGTCGCCAGCATCGTCGCGATCCGGCTGGCGCGCAGCGGGAATACTGACAACGCGCTCAGCATGATCGTCGGCGATTTCGCGGGCATGCCGCTGGTGATGAAGCGGCTGGCGCTGGTGCAGTTCTTCAGCTGGTCGGCGCTGTTCATCATGTGGATCTTCACCACCCCCGTCGTCGCGCAATATATGTTCGGCGCGAGCGAACCGAAAAGTGCCGCCTACAATGCCGGTGGCGACTGGGTCGGCGTGCTGTTCGCGGTCTATAATGGCGTGGCGGCGCTGGCCGCCTTGCTGGTTCTGCCCCGGCTCGCGGCGCGGATCGGCAAGGTGAAAACGCATATCGCATGCTTGCTGTGCGGGGCGGCGGCCTATGCCAGCTTCTTCGTAATCCGCGATCCCAACTGGCTGATCCTGAGCGAGATCGGCGTCGGCATCGCCTGGGCGTCGATCCTGGCAATGCCCTATGCGATCCTCGCTTCGAGCCTGCCGCAAGCCAAGCTCGGCATCTATATGGGGCTGTTCAACGTCTTCATCGTCGTGCCGCAACTGCTCGTCGCGACGGTGATGGGATCGGTGCTGAAAGCCTTCTTCCCGACCGAGCCGATCTGGACGATGGCGTTCGCCGCGATCGTGATGGCGCTGGCGGCGCTCGCCATGCTGCGGGTTCCCGAAACGGGGGACCGCCGCGTCAGTTGAGCGCGATCGCGGCGATCAAATCGCCGTGGTGGACCGGTTTTTCGAGCACGGCGGCAAAGCCCGATGCGCGTGCGCAGCGTTCCTGCTCGAGCGACGGCGTGCCGGTGATCAACACCGCGCGCCCCTCCCACCCGCGGCTTTGCAGGATGCGCAGCACCGCGATCCCGTTGCTGTCGGGCGGGGCATAATCGGTGATCAGGATGTCGGTGGCATCGCTATAGCCGCCCTGCAGCACCGGCGCCGCCGTACCGAACGAGCGGACATCATAGCCGTGCCAGTCGAGCACCAATTGCAGCTGACGGCGGACGCCTTCATCGGCGTCGATCAGGAGGATGCGGGGACGGCGGCGCGGATCGGCAGCGGAAAGGTAGGACATAGGCACCCGGTGGATCAGAGCGCGCATCCTGCCTGGTACGATGCGCCGCGTCGTTACGTAATGCTCCGGGGGTCGCTGTCCTCCGGCGCGCCGCGGACGGTGAAATGGAACGCCGCACCCCCTTTCGCGGCGGGCACGGCCCAGATCCGCCCGCCATGCGTCTCGACGATCGTCCGGCAGATTGACAGTCCGAGCCCCATGCCGTTTTCCTTGCTGGTGGCAAAGGCCTGGAACAATCGCGGCGCGACCGTCGGGTCAATGCCGGGGCCGGTGTCGGCGACGATGATTTCGACCATGTCGCCCGCCGCCGCGCGCACGCGGACGGTCACGTCGCGCACCGGCGAACGCGCGACCGCCTCGACCGCATTGCGCACCAAATTGACCAGGACTTGCTGGATCTGCACGCGATCGACGAGCGCGTGCGGGGCAGGGCTTTCGAAATCGAAAATGGCCCGCACGCCGCGCTCGCGTGCGCCGATCAGCGCCAGCGCGCTCGCCTCCTCGATCAGCGGACGCAGTGCGACGACTCGCCGATCGACCTCACCGCGCGTCACGAAATCCCGCAAGGCCCGGACGATATCGCCCGCGCGCAGCGTTTCCTTGGCGGATTGATCGACGGCCTCGCGCAGATAGCCGAGCGTATTGCCATCGGGCGCGTCGAGCAGATCGCGGCTCGCCTCCATGTAATTGGCGATCGCGGTGAGCGGCTGGTTGAGTTCGTGCGCGAGCGTCGAGGCCATCGTCCCCATCGCGCTGAGCCGCGAAACGTGGATCAGCTCAGACTGGAGCTCCTTCATCCGCAATTCGCTGCGTTGCTGTTCGGTCAGGTCGCGGATGAAGCCGGTGAAGATGCGGCGGCCCCGGCTGCTCGCCTCGCCGACCGCGAGTTCCATCGGGAAGACGCTGCCATCGCGCCGCGCGCCGACCACGACGCGGCCGATCCCGATGATGCGGCGCTCGCCCGTCGTCAGATAATGGCCGAGATAGCCGTCATGGCGGTCGCGGTCGGGACCGGGCATCAGCGTGCTGACGTTGCGGCCGATCAATTCGGCCTCGGCATAGCCGAACAGCCGCTCGGCGGCGGCGCTGAACGAGAGGATCCGACCCCGCTCGTCGATCACGATCATCGCGTCGGGCACGGTTTCGAGGATCGAGCGGACATGCTGCTCGCTATCGGCGAGCGCCGCCTCGGCCGCGCGGCGGGCGGTCACGTCGTACACGCTTTGGCCATAGCCGAGCAACGCGCCCGCCGGGTTGCGCAATGCGACGAGTGTCGAATCGGCGAGAAATTCGGAACCGTCGCGCCGGATCCGCCACGCTTCCTTGCGCGTCGTCACATGCTCGCGCGCTTGCGCCAGGTCGGCGGCGGGAACGCCGCGTTCGGCGTCGGCGGGGGGATAGAATAGCGCGAACGACTGGCCGATGATCGCCTCGGCGCTCCAGTCGGTGAGGATCTCGGCCCCGCGATTCCAGCTTGTCACCAGCCCTGCGGGATCGAGCAGGAATTGCGCGCGGTCGGTGGTGCTGTTGACGAACAGCGCGAAGGCATCCGCCAGCGGATCGGTCGGGGTTACCGGAATGTGCCTATCTCCCCTTCGACGAACCGGATTCGCCCGACCACCGCGACGAAGAACGCGGTCGACCAGCCGAGCAGGATGACGCCGTTCGCGCCTTCGATCGCGCCGATGATCCGCCAGCTGCGGTCGAGCACGATATCGCCATAGCCGATCGTGGCGTAGGTCGATGTCGAAAAATACAGAGCGCTTTCGAAATCGGGCAGCGCGCGCGTCACGCTGTAGAGCGCCGCATAGCTCCAGATCTCGATCGCATGAAGCACGAACAGCCCTATCGCGGCGCCGATGATGCCGATCCCGTCGCGGACGACGCTGCCCGTCGGCTGGCTGCGCGCCCGGTGATGGCGCAACACCGTCAGCAGCAGCGCGATCCCGACGAGATGGATGCCGACGGTGAGCGCCACCATGCCGGTTGCAACCAGGAGTTCGAAGACGAGGTTCACGCGATGAGTGAAGGCCACGCACGCCCGATGCGCAGTTGGGGATTATACGTAGCGGGCAGGGGGCGAGCCGACCGCGGCGCACCGGACCCAGCGCGGATCATCCGCTAGCGGATATCCTGATAGCCCTTGGTCGCGGGTTTGCCGCGCACCATGATCGAGGCGTAATTAGCGAGATAGATGCCCGCGATCTTCGCGAACCCCTGCTTCTGCATCCGCCGGCCCGAGGTCGGCATGACGAAGCGCGGCGAGAACAGGACCTTGCCCTGCTGCTTGGCGCGCTTCGCGATATCGACATCCTCGCCATAGAATTCGATCGTGCTGTCGAAGCCGCCCATCTTCTCGAGCACGTGGCGCGGGATCGCGAAATTGCCGCCGACCAGGAGATAGCCGGTGATCCTATAGATCGAGCGCGCCGCGACGAACCACGCGGTCGACACGCGGTTACGCAGCCCGCTCAGGTCGTAGAAGCTGTAGGGGCCCGACAGGCAGGCGAGATCGCGGTTCGCGGCGAACTGCTCCCAGATCTGTTCGATCCACCCCGCCGGCGGATGCGTATCGGCATCGACATAGGCCAGGATATCGCCGCTCGATGCGGTAAAGCCGCGCTGCCGTGCGCGCGTGATGCCCTTGCTCGGCTCGAACACATATTTGACCGAGGGGTAGCGCTCGACCACCGCCTTGGTGCCGTCGGTGCTGTTGTTATCGACGACGATGATCTCGAATGCCTTGCCCGCGACATTGCGCATCACCGCGTCGAGACACGCGGGGAGATAGGCCTCCTCGTTATAGGCGGGAATGATGAGGCTGATTGTCGGCGTTCGAACATGGGGTAAGCCGGTCATGTCGGCGCAGGTGCCCGATTATCGGCTTTAACGCCAGCGCGGATGTCGCGGAACGCGGTGGATTTGGGCAGGGATGGGACATTTTTCGAGCCCATGCGGAGGCCCGTCGCGGGTTCGCCCGCACTTTGCGGATCGGCGATTGCCCGATCCGGGTCGGGCAATTATATGATCGATCAGACATTACGGGCCATTGGCTCACGATCGGAGAGCATCTGTGCCGCAAAGTCGTTTGGTTTGGCCGATCGAGGCGACCCTGGGCGAGGGGCCTGCCTGGATCGATGACATGCTGTGGTTCGTCGACATCAAGGCGGGGGCGATCCATCGCTACGATCCCGCCGCCGATGCGCGCGACAGCTATGTCGTGGGCGGCGCGCCGAGCTTCATCGTGCCGACCGCGGACGGCGCGCTGCTCGTCGGCAATCGCGGCGCGCTGCATCTCTTCGACGGCGAAGCGCTTGCCCCGCCGCTCGCGACAGTGTCGATGCCGGTGCATAATCGCACCAACGATGCGACGGTCGATGCGCTGGGGCGCCTCTGGTTCGGCACGATGGACGATGAGGAGACGCGCCCGAGCGGCGCCGTGCATGTGTTCGACGGCGCAAGCATCAGCGCGGTCGGCGGCGACTGTACGATCACCAACGGGCCTGCGATCAGTCCCGACGGGCGCCATCTGTACCATGTCGATACGTTGGCCGGTACGATCCACCGCTTCGACATCGCCACCGACACGCTGTTGCGCGATGGCACACTGTTCGCGACGATCGCGCCCGAGGACGGCAATCCCGACGGCGTGACGGTCGATTCGGAAGCATGCGTCTGGGTCGGGCTGTGGGGCGGCTGGGAGGCACGCCGCTATGCGCCCGACGGAACGCTGCTGCTGCGTGTCGCCTTGCCCTGCGCCAACGTCACCAAAATCGCCTTTGGCGGCCCCGATCTGCGCACCGCCTATGTCACGACCGCGCGCGTCGGCCTGTCCGACGCCGAACTGGCCGAGCAGCCGCTCGCTGGCGGCCTGTTCGCGTTCGACGCGCCGGCGCCGGGGCTGCCGCTTGCCAGCGTGCGGATCGCGCGATGAGCTATCGCATCGTCGGCGATTGGGGCACCAGCCGGCTCCGCCTGTTCCGAATCGAAGCCGGCCACGTTGTGGCGCGGGTCGAGGCGGCGGGGATCGGCGCGCTGGAGGATACCCCCGAAGCGACGCTGCGCACAGCGATCGCGCCGTGGCGGGCCGATGGCGAACCCCAGGCGATCACGCTGTGCGGCATGGTCGGGTCGCGCAACGGCTGGATCGAAGTGCCCTATGCGGCGTGCCCGGCCGATGTGGCGGGCTGGGCGGCGGAGGCGGGGCGGATCGCGCTCGACGGCGTGCCGGTCGCGATCCTGGCCGGGCTCGCCTGTACCGCACCGTCGGGCGGCCCCGACGTGATGCGCGGCGAGGAGACTCAGTTGTTCGGCGCGATCGCGCGCGATCCCGTGCTGCGCACCGGGCGGCACCGGATCGCGCTGCCGGGGACGCACAGCAAATGGGCGACGATCGAGGACGGGCGGATCGTCGCCTTCCAGACCTTCTTCACCGGCGAGCTGTTCGCCCTGCTGCGCGATCGCTCGACGCTGTTGCGCGCCGCGGCCAGGAGCGACGCCGATCCCGCCGCCGAACAGGCCGGTTTCGCGCATGGCCTGACGCGAGCGGGTGATGGCGATCTGCTGCTCGGCGCGCTGTTCGAAGCGCGCAGCGCGCAGCTCATCGAGGGCCGATCGCCCGATTGGGCAGCGGGCTATCTGTCGGGCCTGCTGATCGGCCGCGAGATCGCCGAGCTTGCGCCAACCGCGGGCGAAACGGTCGGCCTCATCGGCGATCCGGCGCTCTGCGACCGCTATGCCCGCGCGCTTGCCGCACGCGGGATCGACACGAATTTGCTCGACGGCGATGCCTGTGTGCTCGCCGGCCTTGCCCTGATGGAGACGGACCGATGACGATCGACGAACTGCTGGCTGGTGGCGCTCCGCCCGTTGTCGCCATCCTGCGCGGGATCCGCCCCGACGAGGCGCTCCCGGTCGCCGAAGCGCTTGTCGAGGCCGGTATACGCATCATCGAGGTGCCGCTCAACTCGCCTGATCCGTTCACCAGCATCACCGCGATCCAGCAGGCGTTCGGTGATACGGCCGCGATCGGTGGCGGGACCGTACTCAATGTCGCCGCGGTCGAAGCGCTCGCCGCGACGGGCGGAACGGTGATGGTCACCCCCAATACCGATTCCGCGGTGATCGCGCGCGCGGTCGAGCTCGGGCTCGAGCCGATGCCGGGCTTCGTCACGCCGAGCGAGGCGTTCCGCGCGATCGATGCCGGCGCGCGCCGGATCAAGCTGTTCCCCGCGGTCGCCCTCGGTCCGGACTATCTGAAGGCGATCCGTGAGGTGTTGCCGCGCGACGTCTCGGTATGGGGCGTGGGTGGCACCGGCGCTGACAATTTCGCCGACTGGCTCGCAGCGGGCGCCGAGGGGATCGGCGTCGGGGGCGGGGTCTATCGGCCGGGCGACGATGCCGCGGCGGTCGGCGCCAAGGCGCACGCGCTGGTCGCGGCGTGGCAGGTGACACGCCGAGCCTTGTGAGTGGCGGCGGAGTGCGCGATCCTGGCGTCATGACACCCCTGCCGCCGCATGATGTCCGCAGCTCGCTTGGCCGCAACCTGACGCACGGGATGCTCGACGCGCTCGGCCGGGCGATCGTCACGGGCGTCTATACCGGCAAGCGCTTCCCGACCGAGGCGGATCTGACGCTGCAGCACGGCGTCAGCCGCTCGGTAACGCGCGAGGCGGTCAAGATGCTCACCGCCAAGGGTCTGCTCTCGGCGCGGCCGCGGCAGGGGACGATCGTCCAGCCCGCCGAATCGTGGAACCTGTTCGATCCCGACGTGCTCGGGTGGCTGCTCGATCGCACCTTCTCGCTCGAGCTGTTGCGCCAATTCAACGAACTGCGGATCGCGATCGAGCCCGCCGCCGCGCAGCTGGCGGAGCGCAATGCGGGCGACGCCGGTCTCGCGGCGATCCGCGCCGGCTATGCGCGGATGGTGGCGGCCGAGGCGGGCGAGGACGACCCGCTCGACGCCGATATCGCGTTCCACGTCGCGATCCTGCGCGCCGCGGGCAATCCGTTCTACGCGCAGTTCGAGGAGGTCGTGACGACGGCCTTGCGCTCGTCGATTCGCTTCACCAACCGCTTCAAGGGCCGCAGCGCCGATCTCGCGGCGCACGGCGCGGTACTCGCGGCGATCGAGGCGGCGGACGGCATCGCGGCGCACCGCGCGATGCAGCAGATCATCGCCGACGTCTTGGCGCTGATCGTCGAACGCGACCGACGCGCTGAGGGATCCGCCGCCTAGGCGTCGCGCGCAGCCGCACCCGCCACGACGCTAGGCCGTGGGCGGCGGGGCTTCGGCACGCGCTCAAGCGCCTCACGCTCGATCTTCTCGAGCTCGGCGAGCGTTTCGGCGATCGCCTCCTGTTGCGCGGCCAGCCGGTCGATCCGCTGTCGACAGCGTTGTGCCAGCGCGCGCATCTGTTCGACATGCTGCGGGTCGGCATCGTAGAGATCGAGGAATTCGACGATGTCGCGCAGCGTGAAGCCCAGGCGCTTGCCGCGCAGGATCAGCCGCATCCGTGCGATCTCGCGCCGGGTATAGACGCGAATCGCGCCGACCCGGCACGGCGTGATGAGCCCCTTATCCTCGTAGAATCGCAATGTCCGCGGCGTGATGTCGAGCATCTCCGCGACCGCGTTGATCCCCGTCAGATCCTCCAAAGGCTCGTCCATTCATGTCCTCAATCCAGCGACACCAACCCTTGCCGGACCCCCGGCGAGCGCCGGACACGCCCCTGTGCGGAGTGCGTGCCGGTCAACGTCTTGTCGCGAGTGTCGCGGATTTCGTCGCATTGGGGAAGCGCGATCTTGGCGTGGCGTGGTTTCGCGCGACGCCACGCCGCCGACAAAGGCTTGACTTGTCGAGCGACGAATCTACTGGGGCCTAACTGCCGCATACGTCAACGCGCTCGCGATTAGGGCCGAAACGGAGCGACAGCAGAACCGACCGTGCGGGCATCGCCCCAAGCATGGCAAAACGACTGCACTGCCGCGATGACGGTGCTTGGAGAGGAAAGACATGTCCCTGTTGCTCATCGGCGCCTTGCTCGCCGGCGCACCCGCCACTGCCGACACCGTGATCGGTCGGTGGAAAACCGAAACCCACAACGCCATCGTCGAGATCAGCCATTGCGGCGCATCGATCTGCGGCAAGATCGTCACCTCCGACGCGCTGCGGTCGAACCCGGCGCTCAAGGATTCCAACAATTCCGACGTCAAGCTGCGCATGCGCCCCGTTCAGGGGATGCTGATGCTGAGCGGCTTCTCGCCCGACAAGGACGGCGTCTGGGCCAACGGCCAAGTTTACAACGCTCAGGACGGCCGCACCTATAGTGGCCGCATCACGCCACTCGGCAACGACCAGCTCAAGCTGCGCGGCTGCGTCTTCTTCCCGCTCTGCAAGACGCAGACGTGGACGCGCGTGCGCTGATCGCCCGCTTTTTCTTCCCCTCGAAAAGTACATTCAGGAAATTATCATGGTATTTCGTTGCAAGGCCCCGTTGCTGGCCGCGTCCGCACTCGTCTCGACCGTCGGCTTCGCTGGCGTAGCGCATGCCGACGCGTTCTACCTCCAGTCGCAGACTACGGTCGGCGCAGGCCGCTCGTTCTCGGGCGAAGTCGCCGACACGGGCCCATCTTCGCTGTGGTGGAACCCCGCCGCCATCGCCGGGATCACCGATGCCGAAGTTCAGGTCAGCGCGACCGCGATCCTGCCCAAGGGTGACGTCGTCGACAACGGCACGCTGATCTCGCGCCCGGGCCAGCCCTTCACCGCGATCGGCGGCCAGACCCGCTCGCGTGACCCGATCAACAACGGCGTGCTGCCGAGCGGATCGTTCGCCTATCCGATCAACGACCGGATCGCGGTCGGCCTCGCGGTGACCTCGCCGTTCAGCTTCACCACCGATTACGACGCCAACAGCTGGACGCGCTACAGCGCGGACAAGACGCGGCTGCGCACGATCGACATCCAGCCGTCGATCGGCGTGGTGCTGACCGACTGGCTGCGCGTCGGCGGCGCGCTCAACGTCGAATATACCGATGCCTATCTCAGCAACGCGCTTCCCAACCTCTCGGCGGCGCTGCCCGACGGCAGCCAGACGCTCAAGGGCGACGGCTGGGACTTCGGCTGGACCGCGGGCGTGCAGCTGCACAACAAGCTCGTTTCGGTCGGCATCAGCTACAAGTCGAGCATCAAGCACACGCTGAAGGGCGATCTGACCGTTGCCGGGCTAGTCGGTCCGCTCGCGTCGCAGAACCGCTCGCTTTCGGGCGTCACCGCGCAGTTCAACACGCCGGGGCAGGTGATCGTCGGTGGCCGCCTGCGCGCGACCGAGGCGCTGACGCTCAACGCGCAGGTCGTCGCGTATAACTGGAGCAAGTTCGACGCGATCCGCCTCGGCGCGCCGATCAACGTCGCGCTGCCCGAGAACTATCGCGACAGCTGGAGCCTTGCCGGCGGCTTCGATTACGCCGTCAGCCCCAAGGCGACGATCCGCGCCGGCGTGCAGCGCGCCGTGACCCCGACGCAGGACGGCCTGCGTGACGCGCGCGTGCCCGATTCGAACCGCTGGACCTATTCGGCCGGCGGCAGCTACCGGATGAACAAGCACATGACGATCGACGCGGCGGCGAGCTATGTCGACTTCAAGGACACGACGATCGACCGTGCGACCGCGGCCTATGCCGGGACCGCTGCGCAGACGGTGATCCTGACCAAGGGCCTGCTGCAGAACGCGCATGCCGTCGTGCTGTCGCTCGGCGGGCGCTTCAGCTTCTGATCGCGACCGACATCCGGGGATCTTGCAATCCCCGGACACGACACCATCTCCTTGTCATCGTTCAACAATGGAAAGGAGGTGGTCGAATGTCTCATTGTCTCACGCCGCAGTCGGCACAGGTTTTGAGCTCGGTCTCCCTCGTGGAGGGCGGTCTCGCCTGAATATTTTGCCGGCTTGAGGCCGACAATGGAAAGGCCGTCCCGCAAGGGGCGGCCTTTTGTCTTTGGATTGATGACGCTGGACCTGTTCGATACCCCGATCCTGCCCGGCCTGCACGCGGTCGAGGATTTCGTGTCCGAGACCGAGGCGGCGGCGCTGATCGAGGCGATCGACGCGACGGAGCTGGAACCGTTCCGCTTCCAAGGCTGGCTCGGCAAGCGGCTGACGCACAGTTTCGGCTGGCATTATGATTTCGACACCGGCGGGATGGGCGAGGCTGAGCCGATCCCGGAATGGCTCGATCCGCTTCGCTGCCGCGCCGAGGCGATGGCGGGGTTGGCGGAGGGTTCGCTCGTCCAGGCGCTGGTGATCCGCTACGATATCGGCGCCGGGATCGGCTGGCACCGCGACCGCCCGCACTTCGAGCATGTCGTCGGCGTTTCGCTGGGCGCCCCCGCGACGTTGCGCTTCCGCCGTCGGATCGGGGATCGCTTCGAGCGCGCCACAGTGCCGCTGACCCCGCGCGCTGCCTATCATCTGAGCGGTGCGGCGCGGCATGACTGGGAGCACAGCATCACCGAGATGGACGCGCCGCGCTGGTCGATCACCTTTCGCAGCCTGTCCGACAAGGGCAGGGCGCTGATCGCCGCCGGGAATCGCTAAGCCTGTGGACAAGGCCCGCCCGAAAACTGCTATGCGGGACGACGTGTCGTCTGCCGCATTCCAGTCCCCGCCGCCCGATTTCGTCGTGATCGACGTCGAGACCGCCTGTTCGCGTGCGAGCAGCATCTGCCAGATCGGCATTGTCGGGTTTCGGAATGGCCGCGAGATCTTCGAGTATGAGACGCTGCTCGATCCGTGCGACGAGTTCAACATCTTCAACACGCGGATCCACGGGATCGCCGCGCACCATGTGGTCGGCCAGCCGCGTTTCGGTGACGTCCATGCGATCGTCGAGCGGCATCTCGCCGGGCGGACCACGGTCGCGCATTCGTTCTTCGACAAGAGCGCGCTTGCGGCCGCGTGTCGGCAGCACGACCAGCGGATGATCGAGACGACGTGGCTCGACAGCGTCCGCGTCGCCAAACGCGCCTGGCCCGATCTCGAGAACCACAAGCTCGGCGGCCTCGCGCGCTATCTCGGGATCGAGCATCGCCATCACGATGCGCTGAGCGATGCGCGTGCGGCGGGCTGGGTTATCGTCAAGGCGATCGACCAGACCGGCATCTCGCTCGACGAATGGCTGGCGCCGCCGCGCAAGCCCGGGCCGCCGCCCACGCCGGCCGAGGCAGGGCCGCTGCTCGGCGAGCGCGTCGCGATCGTCGGCGAGCCACGTGATGGGCCGTTGGCGCACCGCCTCGCGGCGCTTGGGGCCAAGGTGATGACCTCGGTCGGTACGAGCACGAACGTGCTCGTCGTCGCGGGGGGCGATCGCTTCACGCGCGCGACGTTTACCAGCCCGGCTTACGGCAAGGCCGAGGCGCTGCGCCGCGCGGGCAAGCCGATCCAGATCGTGTCCGAACAGACGCTGCTCGCCGCGATCGGCTGATCAGAGCATCGCGAGCGGCGTCCGCGACCGCGGCGGCGGGAAGGCTGCGTCGAGCGCTGCCAGCGTCTCCGCATCGAGTTCGAAATCGAGCGCGGCGCGATTGTCGCGGACGTGTTCGACGCTGCCCGCCTTGGGGATCGCGATCACATCGTCACGCCGCATCGTCCAGGCCAGCGCGAGCTGCGCCGGGGTCGCGTCGCGCTCGGCAGCGATCGCCGCCAGAGTGCGGTCTTCGAGCAGGCGGCCTTGCTCGACAGGGCTATACGCCATGACCGGGATGCGACGCGCCGCTAGCCACGGGAACAGATCATGCTCGGGCCCGCGTCGCGTGAGATTGTAGAGGATCTGGTCGGTTGCGCAGCCTTCGCCGCCGGCGTCGATCAGCTCTTCCATATCCTCGGTGTCGAGGTTGCTGACGCCCCAGCGAGCGATCAAACCCGCGTCCCGGAGTGCCTCCATCGCCTCGACCGTCTCGGCCAGCGGGACAGAGCCTCGCCAGTGAAGCAGATACAAATCAAGCCGGTCGGTCCCGAGCCGCTCGATGCTCGCCTCGCACGACGCGCGTAGTCGTGCCCGCCCGGCATTTTGCGGATACGCCTTGCTGACGAGGAACACCTGATCGCGAAGACCCGCGATCGCTTCGCCGACCAAGGCCTCGGACTCGCCCTCGCCATACATTTCGGCGGTGTCGATCAGCGTCATGCCGAGCGCGATGCCCTCGCGCAAAGCCGCGATCTCGGCGCTGCGTTTCGCGCGGTCCTCGCCCATCATCCACGTGCCCTGGCCAAGCGCGGGCACGCTCGTGCCATCGGGAAGGGAAACCTGTTGCATCATCGCTCCTGGCGGCGCGTCAGGACTGCCAGCCCCCGCCAAGGGCCTTGAACACATCGACTTGCCGATCAACCAACAACGCGTTGGAGGCGGCAAGGTTCGCTTGCGCAGTGGTCAGCGCCGCCTGTGCGCTGAGCAGCGACAGGAAATCGGTCCGGCCGAAGCGATAGAGCGTGCCCGCCTGGTTGGCGGCGGTGGTGGCGCTCGACTGCGCGCGGGCGAGTGCCGCGTTGCGATCGGCCTCGCGCGCATAGGCCGACAGCGCGGTCTCGGTCTGGCGCAGCGCCTCGAGCGTCGTCGAATCGAACTGTGCGAGCGCGCCATCGGCGGCGGCGCCGGCCTGCGCGATCTGCGCGCGCACGATCGGCCGGTTGGGGAAGCTCCAGCTGATCAGCGGCCCCAGCCCGACATGGAAGGCATCGCCCGAGCCGAACGCCGATAGCGGCCCCGTCAGCCCGACCGATCCGCCAAGGCTGACCTGCGGATACAGGTTTGCGGTCGCAACGCCGATCCGCGCAGTCGCAGCGGCGAGCGAGCGCTCGGCGGCGCGGATATCGGGACGCCGCGCGATCAACCCCGCGCCGTCACCGATCGGCAACGGCTTGCGCATCGTCGGCGCAGTGGCGCAGCTTGCCACGTCCTTGGGATAGTCGGCCGGAGCGCGCCCCATCAGCGTGGCGAGCCGGTAGAGCGCAGCGGTGCGCGTCGCGATCGTCGAGGGGACGAGCGCCGCACTCTGGTCGACCGCACTCTGCGCGCGCGTCACGTCGAATGCGGTGCCGCGCCCGCCGCGTTGCAGCCGCTGCGTCACCCCGAGCGTCTGGCGCTGGAGCGCGAGCACCCGGTTGTTGGCGGCGAGCACCATGTTGGCGGTGCAGGCGGCGGCGTAGCTGCGCGCGATCTCGGCAGCGACGGTCACGCGGACATTGTCGCGCGCGGCGGCGACGGCTTCGGCATCGCCTTGCGCCGCCTCGATCCCGCGTCGGATGCGGCCCGACAAATCGAGCGGGTAAGCCAGCGACAGCCCGACATCGTACCCCACCGTCCCCGGCAGCGATCCGCCGGTGCCATAGGGCCGCGATAGCGTCGCGCCGCCGCCGAGCGTGGTCGAAAGCGTCCGCCCAGCCGCCACTTCCGCCACGACCGCGTCGGCGCGGCGGAGATTGGCGTCGGCGACGCGCAAATCCGCATTGGCGGCGAGCCCCTCGGCGACCAAACCGTCGAGCCGCGCGTCGCCATAGAGCTGCCACCAATGATCGGGCAGCGGCACGTCGGCGAAGCGCGCCTCCTTGCCGCTATCGAACGCGCCTTGCGCGCTCGGCCGGTTGACCACGGCGGGATCGGGCAGCGTGTAGTTCGGTCCGGCAGTGGTGCAGCCCGCCAGCAGCAGCGCGACGGCGCCGGTGATGATACCGCGCGTCATGCATGCACCTTTGGCGCCGGCGGCACGACCGTCACCGTCGCGCTGCGGCCGACGATCAGCGCGACGCCCTGCGGCACCGCGACCAGCTTGACGCGCACCGGAATGCGCTGCGCGAGGCGAACCCAGGTGAAGGTCGGGTTGACGGTCGGCAATTGGTTGGCGCTGACGCTGCGCTCATTGTCGCTGATGCCCGCGGCGATGCTGTCGACCCGGCCTTTCAGCGCACGCGGTTCGCCCATCAGATGGACGACGACGGGATCGCCGAGATGGATGCTGCCGAGCTTGGTTTCCTCGAAATAGCCTTCGACGCGGATCGAATCGGCATCGACCAATGCCATCGCCTGTGCACCCGCCGCGATATAGTCGCCGGGATGCAGATCGAGGTTGGTCACGGTACCGTTGACGCTGGCGCGCACCGTGGTCCGCGCCAGATTGAGCGCAGCGGTCGATCGCGCGCTCTGCGCCTGCGCGAGTGCGGCGCTGGCGGTCGCGACGCGCGCGACGTTCTGCTCGTGCGTTTCCTTGGCGACGAGATCACCCAGCGCCAGATCGCGCTGCGCCTCGCGTCGGGCCTGGAGCAAAGTCGCGCGCGCACTCTGGATCGCGGCGTCGGATTGCGCGAGCGTCAGCTCGAAGCGCGGGCGATCAACCACGAACAGGATGTCGCCCGCCTTGACCCGCTGATTGTCCCGCACCGCGACCTGGGTGATCAGCCCGCCGACATCGGGGGTGATCCGCACGACATCGGCGCGGATGTGCCCGTCGCGCGTCCACGGATCGGTCTCGTAGCGGTGCCACAACCATATCGCGACGAGGATCGCGAGCAGCACGATCACGATCGTCACGGCGGAACGGCCAAGCGGGGCGAGCAGCGATTTCATAACGAGGGTCCGGTCAGCAAGGACAAGAGTCCGAGGAGAAGGAAGAACAGGGCAAGATCGACCAGGGGTCGGTACGCAACGAAGCGATAGGCGCCGAACGCCGAGAGCAGCCGCGTGACCACGCCGGTCAGCACCAGCGCCGCGATCGCCAAGAGCAGGATCGTCGGGACATAGACCCCACCAAGCGAGACCTCGCCGATCATGCCGCGACTCCATATGCCGGGGCGGCAGGGAACAGGTTGCGGCGGAGCGACGTCAACGCCAGCACGCCGGCACGTGCCTTCGCTGCCTCGGCATTGGCCGCAGCCGTACCGAGCGCGCTGTCGAGATCGGCGAGCAGGACGGGTTCGGGCGGGGCGGGGCGATCGGGCCGCAGCGCGCGATAATGCGCGCCGACCCCCAACAGCACCGGCGTGATGCTCGCCGCATCGTCGGGTGTGCCGTCGATCCGCAGCTGGCGCAATTCGCCGATCGCCACGCCGACGCGCAGGTCGCTCAGCGCGTCGAGCAGCGGCTTGCCGGGGTCCTTGTCCTGCAGCGCAAGCCGCGGCGCGAGCAGGCCGATCCGGTCGAGCATCCGCGCGACCCAGCCGGCGGCATCGGGCGGCCCCTTCGCGTTGCTACGCTGCGCCAGCTCGCGCCAGCCGGCACGGATCAGCCGGCGCGCGGCGGTATCGGCGCCGATCGTCTGGAACAGACCGACGGTGACGACCGCGAAGATCGTCCCGATCAGCTGCGAGATGCCGCCATTGACGAAAGTGTCGAAGCTGCCGCCATAGCGATCGTTGAGCCCGACGGTGTTGATCCCGCCGAGCAGAGCGCCAAGCGTGATGAGCGTCGTGCGCGGGCGCGCGAGGAACACGCCGCCGACCAGCAGTGCCGGCGCGAGCGCCGCGATCAGCGTCGCGAAATCGCTGATCCGCGGGAGGATCGCGAAGGCATAGACGGCGGCGACGAGCAACCCGACGATCGTGCCGTAGAAGAACGCCATGATCGCAGGCGCCGGATCGTCGCTGTTGCCGAACAGCGCGCAGCACACGCCGGCGATCAGCACCGCGCCGGCGCCATCGGCCCAGCCCGTGCCGATCCAGAAGACGCAGCCGAGCAGGATCGTCGCGACCGTCCCCGCCGCCGCCCGCAAAGCGATCCCGCGGTCGCGGTGGAGCGGGCGCCGCGCGGTCCGCGCCAGCAATCGGGCAACCCCAGGATTGAGCGGCGCGCGCGACGGTGAGCGCATCTGGTCGAGCAGGTCGCGCGCGTTGCGGTGCGCATCGATCAGCTCGGCGAGCCTTGCGAGAAGGCTGAGGCGCAGCGCATCGCGCCACAGCAGCGGCTCGACCACCGACGGCTCGAGCCCGCGCGCGCGCGCGATCAGCGCGTCGGCGGCGGCGTTGCGTTCGGCCATCGGCGGCGCTGCCGCGAGCCAAATGCGGACGTCTTCGATCAGCGCGAGCGCCTCGGGGCGGGGCGCGTCGGCACCGCGCAGCAATTCGCGGATGCGGTCGTCGACCGCGCTGGCGAGGGGCAGCAGCATCGACAGCTCGCCCTGCAGTGCGCGGAGCGTGCGGACGCGCGGCTGGAGCCGCGCGGTATCGAACGGCAGATGGATCGAGAGCTGGTGCAGCTCGTTGATATCGAGCGCGAGCCGCCGCCGGTCCTTGTCGAGCCGGCTGTCGGCAAGCCCCGCGAGCGAATCGCGCGACCAGCGCTCGGCATCGGCAAGGATCGCGTTGACTCGCGAAAGGAGCGTCGCGGTCACGGTCTGCGGGAAGACGAAGCCGTGGACCAGCGCGCCGCACAGGATGCCGATCGTGATCTCCTCGACGCGCAGGATCGCGGTCGTGAAGATCGCCCCGGGCGCTTCGACCGAGGGGAAGCCGATGATGCTCGCAGTGTAGCCGGCGAGCAGGAAAACGTATGCGCGCGGCGTCCGGTCGAGCAGCGCGATATAGAGGCACACCCCGAGCCACAGCGCCAACCCGAGCGACAGCAGTTCTGGCGCGTTGACGAGGTTGGGCACGAGCACGACCGCGGCTGCTGCGCCCAGCACCGTGCCCATCACGCGGAAGACCGCCTTGGACAGTGCTGCGCCCGCCAGCGGCTGCGCGACGATGTACGAGGTCGTCACCGCCCAATAGGGGCGGGTGAGGCCGATCCGTAGCGCGATATAATAAGCGAGCCCCGCTGCGATCAGGCATTTGACCGAGAACAGCGCCTCTTTCCAGCCGAAGCGATCGCGCGTCATCGGCTGCGTTTCCGGGTGAAACGCCCCTCGAGCTGCTCGGCGACACGTAGCGCGGTGGCGAGATCGTCGTCGGGCGTGTCCGCGAGCATCTCGCGCCGCAAGGCCTCGAATGCCGCTTCGATCTTTGCCACCAGCGCACGCCCGCGCTCGGTCAGGCGCACGCGGCTGACGCGCGCATCGACCTCGTCGCGCTGCCGATCGACGAGTTCTGCCGCGACGAGCTGGTCGATCACGCGGACCAGGGAGGCGGCGGAAACGTCGAGCTGCGCGGCAAGGTCGGTCTGTCGCACATCGTCGCCGAGGCGCCCGACCTGGACGATCGTCCATCCCCCCGATGCCGACAGACCGAGCCCGCTCAGCGCACGATCGGCCGACTGCCGCCACATCCGTGCGAGCGGCAGCAGGGTGCGCGCATAGGCGGCCTCGACGTGAGATCGTTCGGACATCATTAGCGTGCTAAGTAATGACGCATGGCGCTTTCGCAAGCCTCAAGGACGGAATGAGACGGGAACGAAACGAAACGGCTTTGGGTCCGCGCTGGTCCGAATTTTCTGGGAGGAACGGCAGGCCCCCGATGACATACATTTATCGTCGGCTACGCGCGGCATAGGGTCTCTGGGCCTGACGACCGATCGGCCGCGGGCGAACGGCGAAGCACGGCCAAATGGTATCTTTGATGGCCGCGCTCGGTAAAGCCGATTCTCCTCCCCTCCCTGAAAGGGAGGGGTCGGGGGTGGGTCGGCCCGTGGCGGCGTCGGCCCTCTCTTCAGACCAACCCACCCCCAGCCCCTCCCTTTCAGGGAGGGGAGAGCGTTACGCCTCCGGCGCGCTGATCGCGTCGGACATCGACGCTCACCTCATGCCGCACCAGGAGAAGTCGCGGCTGTTGCGCCTAGCGGAATTAGGTTCGGGCGGTTTGCCAACCACCCCCGAGCGCGCGGAACAGGTCGATCTGCGCGTCGGCGATCCGCGCGTCGGCGGACGCCAGTTCGGCATCGCTATCGGCGAAGGTGCGTTCGGCATCGAGCACTTCGAGGAAGTCGATCGTGCCCTCGCGCTGGCGGGCGCGAGTGATGCGCGCGGCGGTCGCGGCATTGTCGCGCGCCGATTGCAGCTGGGTGCGGCGGTCGAGCTCGCGGGCATAGCTCGACAGCGCGGTCTCGGTTTCCTCGAGCGCGGTGAGCACGCTGCCGTCGAAGGTCGCGAGCGCGCCGCGCGTCTCGGCCTTGGCGCCTGCTATCTTGGCACGCGCCGCCGATTGATTGAGCGACCAGTTGAGCAGCGGGCCGAGCAGCCAGCGCACCGGTCCACCGGTGAAGATGTCGCCGACGGTGGTCGCGGTCGATCCGATCGACGCACCGAGCGAAATCTGCGGATAGAGCTGCGAGGTCTGCACCCCGATCCGCGCGGTCGCCGCGGCGAGGCGGCGTTCGGCCGCGCGGACGTCGGGACGACGACCGAGCAGAGCCGCGCCGTCGCCGATCGGGATCGGCTGGTCGATGCGCGGCGTGGTGCTCCGGGCGCCGGCGTTGGCGGGCAGATCGCGCGGCGTACGGCCGGTGAGCGTCGCCAGGCGGAACAGCGCCGCCTGCCGCTCGCCCTCGATCTGCGGAATGAGCGCGGCGCGCTGATCGCGCAATGCGGCGATGCGGACCTGGTCGAGCTTGGTCGCGCGCCCGGCCTCGACGCGTTTGCCGGTCAGCGTGGTGGACTTTTCGAGCAGGTCGACGATCCGCCGCGCGACCGCGAGCCGCTCGGCCGAGGAGGCGGCATCGACATAGGCACGCGTCGTGGCGGCGACGATCGAGACGCGCACCGCATCGGCATCGGCCTGCGCCGCCCCGACGTCACCGCGCGCCGCCTCGACGTTGCGGCGGACGCGGCCCGACAGATCGAGCTCGTAGCTGACGTCGAGCCCGACATCGTAGGTGGCCCGTTCACGCGCGAAGCCCGGCAAGCTCTGCAGCTGGGATGCCCGCGCGTAATTCCCGCTCGCGCCGAGATCGATCTGCGGCTCGCGGTCGGTCTTGGCCCCGCGCAGCGAAGCGCGTGCCGTGTCGAGCCGCGCGACCGCGACGCGCAAATCGGTGTTCGCCGCCAGCGCATCGGTGACGAGACCGTCGAGCACGGGATCGCGGTACAGCCGCCACCAATTCTGGTCGGCATCGGCGGTGATCGTCGCCGTATTCGCCGTGACGAAGGGCGCAGCGGCGGTCGGCGGGGGCAGGGGGGCGACGTAGCTGGGCCCAGCGGCGCACGCGGAAAGGGCGAGCGCGGAAAGGCTGGTGAGCAGGACGGTTTTCATGATCGTTCCTATTCGGCTGGCTGCAGCGTGGGGGCGGCAGCGGGGCCATGCGTCGCGTGCGGGTCGGGGCGGCGGCGTTCGAGCCGCTTCGCCAGCGCGCGCGCGACGACATAGAAGGTGGGGGTGAAGAGCAGGCCGAAGCCGGTGACGCCGATCATCCCGAAGAACACCGCGGTGCCGAGCGCCTGGCGCAATTCGGCGCCAGCCCCTTCGGCGATCACCAGCGGCACCGCGCCGAGGATGAAGGCGAAGCTCGTCATCAGGATCGGCCGCAACCGGTCCTTGGCGGCACGGACGGCCGCCTCGATCGGCGACAGGCCGTCCTCTTCCTCGGCCTGCTTGGCGAACTCGACCACGAGGATCGCGTTCTTCGCGGCGAGCGCGATCAGCACGACCAGGCCGATCTGCGTCAGGACGTTATTGTCCATCCCGCGCAAATTCACCCCGGTCATTGCCGCGAGCAGGCACATCGGCACGATCAGGATGATCGCGAGCGGCAGCGTCAGGCTCTCATATTGCGCGGCGAGCACTAGGAAGACGAACAGCACCGCCATGCCGAAGACGAGCCCTGCGGTACTGCCGGCCGACTTCTGCTGATAGGCAATCCCGGTCCATTCGTGCGCATAGCCCGTCGGCAAGGCTGTATCGGCGAGCTTCTCCATCGCGACAAGCGACTGGCCCGAGGACGACCCCTTGGCGGTGTCGCCATCGACCTCGACCGCCGGGAACAGATTGTAGCGCACGACGCGATACGGCCCGGTCTTGTCGCGGAAGGTCGAGACCGCGCCGATCGGCACCATCTGCCCGGTGTTCGAGCGGGTCTTGAGGTTGGCGATATCGGCGGTGGTGTTACGGAACGGAGCGTCGGCCTGGGCGGTGACGCGGTAGGTGCGGCCGAGCAGGTTGAAGTCGTTGACGAACGCCGACCCGAGATAGACCTGCAACGCCTCGAACACGCGCTCGGGGGGCACACCCAGCATGTTCGCCTTGGTACGATCGACATCGGCGAAGATGCGCGGGGTGGCGGTGTCGAAGAAGGTATAGACCTGCGCGAGCCCCTTGGTCTGGTTCGCCTGGCCGATCAGGCCGTAGGCGGTCTTGCCCATCTCCTGATAGCCGTGGCCCTGCAGGTCCTGCACCATCAGGCGATAGCCGCCGGCCGAGCCGATCCCCTGGATCAGCGGGGGCGGGACGATCAGCAGGCGCGCCTCGTTGATGTCGGCGGTCGCCTTCTGTGCCTCGCCCATGATCGAGGCGAGGCTGACGCCGAGCTTGCGACGCTCCTCGAAGCTCTTGAGCGGGATGTACGCCGCTGCGCTGTTCGGCGCGAGCGTCTGCGACGGGCCGTCGAACCCGGCGAGCATCACCGCGCCCTTGACCCCGGCGAGCGGCAGGATGCGCTTGGCGACCTTCTGCATCACCGCATCGGTGCGATCGACCGCCGATCCTGGCGGCAGCTGGATGATCGTCAGGAAGTAGCCCTGATCCTGTGCCGGCACGAAGCCCGACGGCGTGACCGTGAAGACGACGGCGGTCAGCGCGATCAACGCGCCGTACGCCAGCATCATTTTCCGCGGTGCGCTGACGAGGCGCAGCGTCATGCGGCCATAGGCCTCGCTCATCCGCTCGAAACCGCGGTTGAAGCTATCGCCCGCGCGGCGGACGAGGCGCGTCAGGCGCCCGCCCGAATCCGCCGGGGTATGCGGCTTGAGCAGCATCGCCGCGAGCGCTGGCGACAGCGTCAGCGAGAGCAGCAGCGAGATGATCGTCGCGGTCGAGATCGTCACCGCGAACTGACGGTAGAAGGCGCCCGACAGGCCGGTGAGGAACACGGTCGGGATGAACACCGCGCAGAGCACCAGCACGATCGCGACGAGCGCACCCGACACCTCGTCCATCGACTTGCGCGCCGCCTCGAGCGGGGAGAGGCCGTGTTCGAGGTTGCGCTCGACATTCTCGACCACGACGATCGCGTCATCGACGACGATGCCGATCGCGAGCACCAGACCGAACAGCGAGAGGTTGTTGAGCGAGTAACCGACCGCCGCGAGCACCGCGAAGGTGCCGATCAGCGAGACCGGGATCGCGACGATCGGGATGATCGCCGCACGCCATTTCTGCAGGAAGACGAGGATGACGAGCACGACGAGGATCATCGCTTCGATCAGCGTGTGCTTCACCGCGTCGATCGACTGGGCGATGAATTCGGTCGGATTGTAGATCACGCGATAGGCGAGCCCCTTGGGGAACTTCTTCGACATCGTCTCCATCTCGGCCGACACCGCCTGTGCGGCGGCGAGCGCGTTGGAACCGGGGCGTTGGAAGACGGCGGCGATGACGGTCGGCTTGCCGCTGAGATAGGTGTTGGCGCCGTAATCCTGCGCGCCGAGCTCGACGCGGGCGACGTCGGAGACCTTGACCTGACGACCGTCCTTGTCGGTGCGGATCACCACGTCGGCGAACTGCTTCGGGTCGGTCAGTCGGCCCTGCGTCTCGACGTTGAGCTGGAAGGCGTTGCCGGTGGCGTAGGGCGGCTGGCCGAGCGTGCCCGCCGCGACCTGGACGTTCTGCGCCCGAAGCGCAGCGACGATCTCGCCCGCTGTCAGATCAAGCGCCGCGGCGCGGCCGGGGTCGATCCACACGCGCATCGAATAGTCGCGCGCGCCGAACAGCTGCACGTCACCGACGCCATCGATGCGGCTGAGGCGATCGCGCACCTGCGTCAGCGCGTAATTGGAGATGTAGCCGCGATCGAGCGAATTGTCGGGCGAGACCAGATTGACGACCATCAGGAAGTCGGGGCTGGTTTTCCGCGTGACGACGCCAAGGCGCTGCACGTCTTCGGGCAGCCGCGGCACCGCGACCGCGACGCGGTTCTGCACCAGCACCTGCGCTGCATCCAGATTGGTGCCGATCTTGAAGGTGACGGTGATCGTCACCTTGCCGTCGCCGGTCGATTGCGACGACTGGTACAGCATGTTGTCGACGCCGTTGATTTCCTGCTCGATCGGCGCGGCGACGGTCTCGGCGACCGTTTCCGCCGAGGCGCCCGGATAGGTCGCGCTGACCGTCACGGTCGGCGGCACGATGTCGGGATATTGCGACACGGGCAGGCTGAAATAGGCGATCAGCCCGACGATGGTGATGACCACCGCGATGACTCCGGCGAAGATCGGCCGGGTGATGAAGAAGCGCGAGAAGCGCATGGACAGTGTCCCTCGAAGAAGCGCGCACGCCACCGAGCGGCGTCCAGGAGCGGACGCCGACGCGACGAACGGCAGTGATGAATCGATCGGCTATTGGGTCAGTATCTGGGGCAAGCCCGCCGCCCCGCCGTCATTCCCGCGAAAGCGGGAATCCCGCTGCCTTGGCCCGTCGTCGGAGAAGAAGCGGGATCCCCGCTTTCGCGGGGATGACGGGCAGGGTCTATCGGCTCAGCGTCGCTTCGCCCGCGATCGGTTGCGCGGTCGGCGCCGTGGTATCCGCCGACACCGCGATCTTGCCGACCGTCGGCGCGACCTTTGCCCCGGGCATCGCCATCTGCGTGCCCTTGATGATGATGCGATCCTGCGGGCCCACGCCCGATCGGACGACGCGCATCCCATCGACCACCGCGCCGAGCACGACCGGCTTGGCGGTCACGACATTGTTGGCGTCGACCGTCAGCAGGACCTTGCGCGCCTGATCGGTCTGCACCGCATCGTCGGGGACGAGCAGCGCCGCCTTGGTCCCGGCGCTCGCCAGCCGCATGTTGCCGAACATCCCCGGCGTCAGGAACAGCCCGGGATTGGACAGCACCGCGCGCCCGCGGATCGTGCCCGAATGCGTGTCGAGCCCATTGTCGGTGAAATCGAGCTTGCCCTTCCAGCGATGACTCGTTTCGTCCTGCAGCTGGATCTCGACCGCAGGCGCCGCGGCGCCCGGCTGGCGATTGCGCTGCGTCTTGAGGAACAGCGCCTCCGAGCCGTCGAAGGTGAAGTAGATCGGGTCGAGCGCGTTGATAGTCGTCAGCACGGTGCCGCCCGTGCCTTCGCCGCCGGCGACCTGATTGCCCGCATCGACCCGCCGATCCGAGATCCGCCCGCCGATCGGTGCGCGGATCTGGGTAAAGGAGACGTCGAGCGCGCGGGCGCGGACGCGCGCCTGGGCTGCGGCCAATCCGGCTTGTGCCGCCTGCAATTTGCCACGCAGCGCATCGACCTCGCCTGCCGACACCGCATCATCGGCGACCAGCCGAGTGGCGCGGCCGAGATCGGACCGTGCGAGGACCAGCGCGCTCTGCGCACTGGCTTCGTTGGCGCGCGCCTCGGCGAGCGCGGCGGCGAAGGGGCGGGCGTCGATCGAGAAGAGCAACTGGCCCTGCCTGACGACGTCGCCATCGTGGAAATGCACCCCGGTCACTTCGCCCGCCACACGCGGACGGACCTCGACGCTGCGGCTCGGGGCGAAGCGGCCGACATAATCGTCCCACTCGCTGATCTGGCGGACCAGCGGGGTGGCGATCGTCACCGCGGCGGGCGGCGGAAGCGCCGCGACGGCGTCGGAATGATCGAACAGCTTGACCCCGACGACCCCGGCGATCGCGATCGGGACGAGGATCAGCGCGCGCTTCTGCCAGCGATTGCGATGCCTTGGAGGGAGCGTATCAGACCCGGAGCGAAGATCGTGCGGCGTATCGATCGGCGTTATCATGTTCATGCGAAGATCCTCCGGTCGGTTCGGCCGACACGCATTCCGGTCACGCTGGTGACCAGCGTTTCGAGCTGCGCTTCGCTGAAGCCGACCGAATGGAAATGCGCGATTTCGGACGAGGGCAGGGCAAAGCCGCGATGCCGCGCATGGACCGCGGCGCGGCGGAGCGCTTCGAGCTTGGGATCGGCGAGCCGTGACGTGGTGCCGCCGCCGAACAGGCCGCCAAGCGCGCGCGACAGCCGTCCCGGCGTGTTGAGACTGCCGAGCGTGTCGCGCTGGGCGAGCGCGATGACGCTCCACTCGAGCGCGGAGAAGCCGGCGGCCTTCACCGCCGCCGGCGTCTGGGTGCGGCTGGCGACAGGCGCGGCGAACATGTTGTCGAGGTCCAGATAGGCCATGAAATTCCCCCTATGGGTCTTTGGCGGACGGGTGGGCGACAGGCGCTGCGGAGCGACGTCCGTCCGCAACGGCCGCCCGATGGGCGTGACAGACCATTGCAGGAAGCGCGTGCATCCTGCGGGTTGGCCATGAAAATTTACAGAAAAGCCCAGCGGTTGGCCGCCGGGCAGTGGGTCAGGTGATCGTGATGGTCATGGGCGCAGACCCTTTTGCCGCTACCGGGTCCGCGTTAGGATCCAGCTTCAATACCAGTCGGTATATAAAGGCGCCGTTTGGTGCGTCAACTGCATTCTGTACCGGTCAGAATAATTCGCGACAAGTTTTTATTGGGTCGGCCAAACCGCCATGCTGGTTTCGACGAGCTGCGACAGCTCGGCACACGTCGCACCCGATCCGCCTTGCAGCGCAATGCCCTGCAGGATTGCGAAGAGAAACCGCGTGAGCGCTTCGGGCGTCATGCCTTCGGGAAATTCGCCGGCGCTCTGCGCATCAGCGAAGCGCTTGATCAGCGCTGCCTCGGACGATGCGCGACGTTTGACGACTTCGGCCTTGATCGGCTCGGCCTCGGCGCCGCAGGTCGCCGCGCTGATTACGCCGAGACACCCCTTGGGGTCGCAGGTGCTCATCTGCATCTCGAGCGCTCCACGGAGCAGCCGCTCGGCGACGGCGCGCGCGGTCGGCGCTTCGAGCGCCGAGGTCATATAAGCGAGCTTCTCGCGTTCGTAGAGGTCGAGCGCCTTGTGGAACAGCTGCTCCTTATTGCCGAACGCGGCATACAGGCTCGGCTTGGTGATCCCCATCGCGGCGGTCAGCTCGGTCATCGACGCGGCTTCATAGCCGTTCCGCCAGAACACCAGCAAAGCCTGGCCCAGCGCCACGTCGATGTCGAACTCGCGCGGCCTCCCTTTCGGGGGCGAGATGGAGCAAACGCTATTCATACCGTTCGGTATATAGGCGTTTGCGGCGAAACGTCCAGATGTGTCACAATCGCTGAGGGCCGGGGCCTGTCAGCGTTCGACGACCGCGCGCTTCATCGGCGCCAGCTTGGCGAGAAAACGGTTCTGCGCGTGGAAGGCCACGCGCTCCGTGCGCATCGCCGCCTGGAGGTCCTCGATTAGCGCGCCGACATCGGCGGTCTGCAGCCCGAGATTCCTGTGCCCCTCGCGCATCGTCCGTCCACTATAGGCGCAGCCGCCATTGAGGATGTAGCAGAACTGCTCTTTGAGCAGCCGCCGCAACCGCACTTCGTCCTGCCCCTTGAAGATGTCGGCGATTCGCGGGTCGGCCACGATCCGCGTGACGAGATCGTCGGCGATCCGATCAATCCCCGCACGACCGTGGAACGCGGCGAGCATCGCAGTCCCCGTGAACGGGGTCGCGCCGGCATTGGCATTGCTTTGCAGATAGGGATCGACCGCATCCTCGCCGGGCGGGGTGGTCTGAAGTGCGAGCGCCAAAGCGAGAAGCAACATGGTCGAGCGCCTATCTCAAAAACTGGCCTGGAGCGACAGGAATGCGCCGCGCTGGCGCTTGACGGTCGCGATGCTGCCGAGATCGACATAGGCCGCGGTTACCGCCAGATGACGCTGAAATTGCCATGCCGCAAAGGCATCCACCGCTTTTTGCTCGCGCGCGAAGCCGAGATTGTCGGGCTTGGTGCGGATTTCGGCGCCGAGCAGCAGACGCGGCGAGACCAAGAGCCCGGCGGACCCTTCGAACGCTGCGTGATAGGCATTGCTCTTGTCGCCGCCGAAGCCGAGCAGACCGAACTGGTTGGCCTTGGTGAAGCGCAGCGTCGCATCGAGCACGAGGCTGCGTGCGAGCACGACTTTGGTCGCGGACACGAGGAAATCGGTGCCCTGCGCGTGCCGCCCGCCGACCGCGGCGATGACCGGCGCCTTCTCGGCACGATGATATTGCACCCCGATCGCGATTTGCGGGAGGATGCGATCCTGATCGTAGACCGCATCGCCGATCACGCGCAGCTTGGCGCCGAACACGTCCTGGCCGAAGGTGAAATTGCGCCCCAGACCCAGCGCCGCGCCCGCCTGACGCGTATCGAAGCGCTGATGCGCGTAGGACAGCTCGATCCGATTGTGGAACCCGATCGCGCCTCCGATGCTCTTGAGATCGAAATCGGGCAGCGCGACGAGCGTCGCATGTGCGCTGCCGCCGATCCCGGCATCGGTTTCGTTGCCCGCGATCAACGCCCAGGTCGCCAGTCCGCCGCCGGCTGCGCCCTCGACGGTCGAGACTCCGCCGGTCAGCAGCAGTTTGCCGCCCTGTCGCAACTCGCGCGCCTGGGCGGGTTGCGCGCCGAGCAGGCTCGCGAGGACCAGGCCGAGCACCGCGGCTGTCAAACATTTTACAAAAACACGCATGGAACGCCCCGTCCGCAGCGGGAAACAACCGCTGCGGTGCTGCTGCGGCTAGCGCGGTTTCCTTGTCTTTTCGTGAATGCGGGATTCAGGAATTCTCTACGGATCGGCCCTATCGCCGAGTCGATGGATAGATGTTTTGTAGCGTACGCAGCCGTTTTCGCGGCTGTCCTTTTGCCCGCCGAAGCGATCGCCGCGACGGTCAGCGTCGATGTCCGCGGGAGCGACGGGAAACCGCTTGCCGGCGCCGTCATAGCGCTCGACACGCCGCGGAAACCCGCCGGGCCGATCAAATTCGATCCGCCCTATGAGATGGCGCAACAGAATATCGCGTTCGTCCCGCACGTCCTGATCGTGCCGGTCGGGGCTACGGTGACCTTTCCCAATCGCGACAAGGTCAGGCACCACGTCTATTCCTTTTCCAAGCCGCGCAAGTTCGATCTCAAGCTCTATGGCAAGGACGAGACCCGTTCGGTGGTGTTCGACAAGCCCGGCGTGGTTGCGCTCGGATGCAACATCCATGACGCGATGAACGGCTATGTCGTCGTCGTCGAGACGCCCTATGCGGTGCAGACCGACGCGAACGGCCATGCCACGATCACCGGCGTTCCGGCGGGCGGCGCGACGATCCGGGTGTGGCATCCTTCGATCCGCGCACCCGACAATATGCTGGTGCAATCGGCTACGATCGCACCGACCGGCTTTGCCACCACCTATACAATCCGGGGGCGCTGACATGTCCCGCGCCGTGACCTTCCCGGCGCTGCGACGCTGGCGCTTCCGGCACCTGCGGACGCGGCTCGCCGTGCAATATGGAATGCTGTTCGCCGTCTGCCTGCTTGCCGTCGCGCTCGTCGGGCAACTCGTCATCTGGGGGCAGGCGCGCGATGCGGTCCGCGCCGAGCTGCGCACGAGCGGCAGCGTCTATGATCGGATCTGGGCGATGCGCGCGCGGGCGCTGGGGGACAGCGCGTCGGTGCTGACGCGCGATTTCGGTTTTCGCTCGGCGGTCGCCAGCGGGGATCGCCCGACGATCGAATCCGCGCTCGGATCGCTGCGCGCACGCGCCGACGTGCCCCAGGCGTTTTTCGTCGATCCCACAGGGCGGGTGTTCGGGGCCGGCCCCGCCGACGTCCGGCGCGCGGTGGCAAGCGTGCCGACGACGCTGGCGCAGGGGCGGACCGACGCGGTGATCACGACGAAAACCGGGGTGTTTCGGCTGATCGTGGCGCCCGTGCTCGCGCCCGATGACATCGGCTGGGTGATCTTCGCGCTTCCCCTTGATCTTCGCGAAATGGCGGCGCTGCAGCACCTCTCGTCCATCCCGCTGACCGCGACGATCCTGGCGCGTAACGCGCAGGGATCGTGGCGCGGCGTATCGGGCGCGATCACGCCCGAACCTGCACTCGACGCCTTCGTCGCGACCGCGATCGGCGGCCGTGGCGAGCCCGGGCTGTTGTCGCTGCCCGGCGGCGATGCGCTCGCGCTCGCCAAGCCGCTCAGCGGCCCCGCCGGGAAACCCGTTGCGATCCTGCTGCTCAGTTACCCCTGGGCCGCGGCGATGGCGGGGTATCGCACGATGCAGATCGGCGTCGCTTTGGCCGGGATCCTCGGCCTGTTGCTCGTCCTGCTCGGCAGCCGCCGCCTCGCCAACGGGATCGCGCGTCCGATCGCCGCGCTCGACGCCGCGGCGCGTGCGCTCGAGGAGGGCAATCGTACCGAGCTGCTGGTCGAAAGCGACGACGAGGTCGGTCGGCTGGCCGCCAGCTTCAATCTGATGTCCGCCGGGATCGTCGAGCGCGAGCATCGCATCACGCATCTCGCCTTCCACGATACGCTGACCGGCCTGCCCAACCGGACCTATTTCTGCCAGCAGCTCGAGAGCGACCTGCCGCGCTCGCTCAAGCGCGGCGAGCGGACGACCCTGCTCTGCCTCGATCTCGACGGGTTCAAGGGGATCAACGATTCGCTCGGGCACCCGATCGGCGACGCCTTGCTGCGCTGTATGGGCGATACGCTGTCACGCCTCGCCAATGACGCGGTCGTCGCGCGGCTCGGCGGCGACGAATTTGCGATCATCCTCGACGATCGCGGCGATTCGGATCGCCCGCGCGCGCTCGCCCAGGCGATCCTCGACGAGATGCGCACGCCGATCACGGTTGCGGGGCATCAGATCGCGACCGGCGTCAGCATCGGAATCGCGATCAGCCCGAACGATGGCGCCGATAGCGACGCCTTGCTCAAGAACGCCGATCTCGCCCTATACCGCGCCAAGCAGGACGGGCGCGGCGTGTTCCGCTTCTTCGAGCCCGCGCTCGATGCCGCTGCGCGCAAACGACGCATGCTCGAGCTCGATTTGCGCGAGGCGATCCAGGGCGGCCAGTTCCGGCTCAACTTCCAACCGATCTTCGATCTCAAGCGCGATCGCATCGGCGGGTTCGAGGCGCTGCTGCGCTGGGAACACCCGACGCGGGGCAATGTCCCGCCGATCGAGTTCATCTCGGTCGCCGAGGAGACGGGGCTGATCATCGCGATCGGCGATTGGGTGATGCAGGAGGCCTGCCGTCAGGCGACCGCCTGGCCCGACCATGTTCGCATCGCCGTCAACGTCTCGCCGCTGCAGTTCCGCAATTCGGGCTTCCCCAACGTCATCTTCCAGGCGCTCAGCCATAGCGGGCTTGCCCCCAATCGGCTCGAGATCGAGATCACCGAGTCGGTGTTCCTCGACGGCGAGACGACCGTGGTGACGCTGCTCCACAAATTGCGCGCGATGGGGATCCGCATCGCGCTCGACGATTTCGGGACCGGGTATTCGTCGCTCAGCTATCTGCGCAGCTTTCCCTTCGACAAGATCAAGATCGACAAGAGCTTCGTCAACGCGGTCGCGGAGGACAAGAGCGCCGCGGCGATCGTCCGCGCGATCGTCGATCTCGCGACCGCGCTGCACATGGAGACGACCGCCGAGGGCGTCGAGGACCGCGACCAGCTGAGCGAGCTGCGCGGGCAGGGCTGCAGCAGCATCCAGGGCTATCTCTTCAGCCGCCCGATCGAAGGCGAACTGGTCGAGGCGATGATCGGCAGCGCAATGAGCGCGGCGGCCTAGAAACTTGCCTGGACGTTGAATTCGAGGAAGCGCACGATGTGCTGGGCTGACGCCAGCGCGGTCGGCGCGTTCTCGAGGAAGTCGCCTTTGTAGAGCAAGGCGAAGTTGCTTTCGAACCGCAGGTGCTCGGGCACGAGCCAGTATCGCAGCCGCCCCTCGAGCTGTTGCCCACCGAAATCGCCCGAACGCCCGGTCGCGTCGGTGACGCCGTAGAACCGGTCGTAGCGCGAGGCGAGCCAGATGCCGCGATAGTCGAGCAGCGCTTCGACGCGCTTGCCGGGCTTGGCGTCGAACCGGATGCCCGGTGCGCTGATATTCTCGCGCGCGAGCCCGGCATAGGTGCCCGATGGCCCGAGATCGTCGCGTCGGCTGCCGAACAGCGTGTCGAAACGGTTCACGTTGCCGCCCCGGCCGTTGCCGCTCGCATAATCGTAGAACAGGCCGATCCGCGGCTTGAACGACATGGCGAAGCTGTAGCCGATCGCCGCGTGCGCGAAGCCTGCCGCGACAGTGGCCGAGCGCGCGGTCGCCAGCGTCGATGCGCTGGCATGGCCGAACTGATACGCGCCCTCGAGATCGTAATCGACCGTGCGGGCCTTCGCCTCGCTGAAGATCCGGCCATCGATCGTGTGGAGGCGGCGGTCGGCGGTCTCGCGACCGGGCGAGTCATGTTCGGCGAGGCGATAATAGGCGAATTCGACCTGCGCCGCACCCAGCGCCTGCTTGCGATGGACATAGCCGCCGAACAGCACGTCGTCGAACGTCTCGCGATCGAACACGACCTTGTTGGCACGGACCGCAGCGTCGGCGTCGGGGAGGCGCTCCTGCGGCAGCACGTAGAAGAGCGTCGCCTCGAACCGTTTCCCGAGCTTGAGATCGCCGCGCAGACCGGTGAAGCCGTTGACGGTGTTGCGATATTCGTCGGTCGCGATCAGCCGGCCCGATCCGAGATTGATCAGGAACCGCCCGCCCTCAACGCTCAGCGCGTTTCCGCGACCGACCGCGCCATCAAGCCGCAGCTTGAGATACGCCTGCGGCAGCTCCAGCGCATCGACCTCATTCGTCCCGATCGCGGTTCGCGTGCCGGTGAGATAGGCGCGGCTGTCGATCAACTCGCCCCCGATCGAGAGCGGGCCGGGGCCATATTCGACCGCGATGCCGGTGCGGAGTTCAAGCGCATCCTCGGCGGTGGCGAGGCCCGGCCGCGGGCGGCCATCGACGGTTTCATAGCGCAGCCGGCTCGACGCGGTGACGATCAACCCGGTCTCGTCCTTTTTGGGCGCCGTCTCTTCCTTGCCGGGCTTCTCGGTCGAGGAGGCGGGCGACGCCGGAAGCGACTGGGCGTGCGCAGTGAACGGCGCCAGCGAAAGGCCGAGCGCCGTCGCCGCCAATGAAAGCATCTTCATCGCGCTATCCTTGGTCTGTCTTGCCGCCGGAGTGCTGGCGATCAGGTGTCCGGGCGATCGAACAAGCGGCCGTACTGGCGCGGCTGCGAGCGTAGATATTGCTCGGGCGCCACGACATGCGCGCCGAGATGAGCTGCCGCATGCCATGGCCAGCGCGGATCGTAGAGGATCGTCCGCGCCAGCGCGATCATGTCGGCGTCGCCCGTCCCGACGATCGCCTCGGCCTGGTCATACTCGGTGATCAATCCGACCGCGACGACGGGCATCGCGACCGCCTGCTTGACCGCGCGTGCGAGCGGGACCTGATACGATGGCCCGACCGGGATCGCCTGGCGCGGATCGAGCCCGCCGCTCGACACGTGGATCGCCGCGCATCCGCGGGCTTCGAGCGCCTGGGCGAAGGCGACGGTGCCCTCAATATCCCAGCCGCCCTCGACCCAGTCGGTCCCCGAGACCCGCATGGTAACCGGCTTGTCCGCCGGGAAAGCCGCGCGCACCGCGTCGAACACTTCGAGCGGAAAGCGCATCCGGTTCTCAAGGCTGCCGCCATATTCGTCGTCGCGCCGGTTCGACAAAGGCGAGAGGAATTGATGCAGTAGATAGCCGTGCGCGGCGTGCAGCTGGACCAGGTCGATCCCGAGCCGCGCCGCCCGCGTGGCGGATGCGGCGAAAGCGTCGCGGACCCGCGCGAGCCCGTCGCGATCGAGCGCGACCGGGGCATTCTCGCCATCGGCAAAGGCCGTCGCGGAGGGCGCTTCGGTCTGCCATCCGTTCGGCGCCGACGGCGCGATCTGCTTGCCGCCGCGCCACGGCAGCTCGGTCGACGCCTTGCGACCGGCATGCGATAGCTGGATCGCGATCGGCATGTCCGAATGGCGGCGAACCCCCGCGATCACTCCAGCGAGCGCTGCCTCGGTCGCGTCGTTCCACAGCCCGACATCGCCATAGCTGATCCGACCCTCGGGCAGGACGGCGGTGGCTTCGATCGTCAACAGCGCCGCGCCCGACAGCGCGAGATGGCCGAGATGAATGAGGTGCCAATCGGTCATCGCACCGTCGACCGCCGAATATTGGCACATCGGGGCGATCACGATGCGATTGCGCAACGCAAGCGTGCCGACGGTAATCGGCTCGAACAGTTTTGGGCCTGGCATGGAAGTCTCCCCAGTGTCGTCGCTAAAACGCACGAACCTGGATTTGGACGCACCTGCGTGCGCCCAACCGCGCTTATTTGACGGTCTGTTTCTCGAGCTTCCGCGCCAGCGTGCGCCGGTGCATCCCGAGCTGCCGCGCGGTCTCGGAAATGTTGAAATTGTTCGCCGCGAGCGTCTGGTGGATATGCTCCCATTCGAGCGTCTTGATCGAGGTCGGGCGGTTGGTCAGCGGCGCATCGACATTGCCCGCCGCCGCGCCATCGGTCTGGCCGAATGCCGCCTCGATATCATCGGTGTTCGACGGTTTTGCGAGATAGTTGGTCGCGCCGAGCTTGATCGCCTCGACCGCGGTGGCGATGCTGGCATAGCCTGTCAGCACGACGATCCGCGTGGTTGCGTCATGCGCATGGATCGCCTGGACACAGGCAAGCCCCGAGGTCGCGCCGAGCTTCAAATCGACCACGGCGAAGTCGGGCGTGCGTTCGGCGAGCGCGGTCGCGACGGCGCCCTGGTCGGCGGCGATCTCGACGACGTAGCCGCGGCGCTCGAACGAACGGCGCAGCGTCTTGGCGAACGCGCCGTCGTCCTCGACGATCAACAGATGCTTGTCGCTCATGCTCCGTCCCACTCCAATGCCGACAGCGGCAGCGTCAGGGTCACCACTGCGCCGCCGCTCGCGCGGTTGCGCGCCTCGACCGTCCCGCCAAGCTTGCGCATCGCGTTGACGACGAGGAACAGGCCGAGCCCGCTGCCGAGCCGCGCGCGCGTCGAATGATAGGGCTTGCCGATATTGGCGAGCATCTCGGGCGCGAAGCCGGGGCCGGTGTCGCTTACCGCGAACAGCAGCGACGGCCCGTCGCGCGCTACCTCGAGCGTGATCGGCTGGCCCGACGCTTCCTTGGCATTATCGAGCAGGTTCCAGATCATCTGCTTGACCGCGGTATCGGCGACGATCGCGAGATCGGTGCCGAAGCGGTTGCGGAAGACGATCGCCTCTTCCGAATTCTGCACGCGCCATTCGGCGACGACTTCGTCGCAGAAGCGATGGACGCTGGTGATCGTCGGATGCTCGCCCCGCGCCTCGCCGGCCGCCATCAGGATGCCGGTGACGATTGTCTTGCAGCGCGTCAGCGCGACGCGCATGTCCTCGATCTCCTCTGCGAGCCCCGGCTGTGCGCGCAGGGCGGGCGAGTGCCCCCAATCGTTGACGATCACCGAGAGCGAGGCGAGCGGCGTGCCGAGTTCGTGCGCCGCGCCCGTCGCGAGCAGGCCCATCCGCACGATATGGTCCTCCTCGGCCGCCTGCTGGCGCATCGTCGCGAGGCGTGCGTCGCGCATGCTGAGGTTACGGTTGATCCGCGTGACGAAGCCGACGATCAGCACCGCGATCAGCACGAAGCAGATCAGCGAACCGAGCACGTACAGGTCGCTCCAGCCATAGGCGAAGCGCTGCGGCAGCAGCAGCGGCATATGCACCTCGGCGAGCAAGGCGAACGCCGCGCTGGTCACCGCGACCAGCGCCCAGCTCGACCATGCCTCGAGCAGGATCGCGCCCAGCACGATCTGGACGAGATACAGCGCGATGAACGGGTTGGTCGCCCCGCCGCTCTGATAGAGCAAGGCGGTCAGCGCGCCGACGTCGAGCAACAGGCTGGCGAACAGCTCGCCATTCGAGATCGCGACGCGGCGCGGCAGTTGCGAGAGGCTGACGATGTTGAGCAGCACCAGCCCGCCGACGACGAGCAGCATCGGCACCAGCGGCAGCGTCAGCCCCATGAAGAATTGCGCGACGAGGATCGTGGCGAACTGGCCCCCGACCGCGAGCCAACGCAGATTGATCAACTGCCGAAGGTTGTCGCGCCCGGTCGTGTCGAGCGGCGGGAGCGGGGCGGTCACGCGGCGCCGCGGCGCTGGCTGCGGACGAGCATCGCGCCGGCCCCAGCGACCATCGCCGCGAGCACGAACCAGGTCAGCGCATAGACCAGATGATTGTTCGGAAAGCGGATGACGGTCAGTCCGCCGACGGGCCGGCTTCCGGGTGGCCCGGCATCGGCGTCGATGAAATAGGGCGCGACGCGTCCAAGCCGCTGCGCCGCGGCGATCGCGGCGACATCGCGCGAATACCAGCGGTTCGCGGCGGGATCGTTCCTGCGCAGGAAGCCGCCGCCGGGTTCGCTCGGCCGCAGCAATCCCGAGACGCTCGCGGCACCACCGGCCGGAGCCTGGCGCGTCGTGACGAAGCCGCGGTTGATCAGGACAGTGAAACCGCGATCGGACAGCAGCGGGGTCATCGCCCAGAAACCGGGGCCGCGCTCGGTGACCGCCTGGACAAACACGGTCGCGGTATCGCGGTAGCGGCCGGCGACTCGGACGTGGCGATAGCCGTCCTGCGCTGCGCTGACGGTTGCCCACCGATCAGGGCCGGGTGCCAAGACCGGCGCGGCATGGACGCGCTGTTCGACCGAAGCGATCAGCGCGCGTTTCCAGCTAAGCCGTTCGATCTGCCAGATACCCAGCCCGATCAAACCGGCACACAGCACCCCCGCGACGACCAGCAGCGCGGCCATCGTCGCGGGGGATCGCCTCATTGCTGGCTCATCGTCTCGGACGACATGGAGGGGCTCATCGTCATCATGTTGGCGTTCATGTGATACATCACCCAGATCGATCCCGACAGCGTGATGACGATGACTATCAGCGTGAACAGCAGCGCGATGAACGACCAGCCGCCCTCGTTGCTCGTCTTCATGTGCAGGAAGTAGATCATGTGGACGAACACCTGCACCAGCGCCGAGCCGAGCACGATGATCGCGGTCCACGTGTGATCGAGCGCGCCCGTCATCACCAGTGCGAACGGGATCGCCGTCAGGATGACCGAGAGGACGAAGCCGATAACGTAATCGCGCATCGAGCCGTGCGGCATGTCGTCGCCATGCGAGTCGTGATGCCCGTCCGCGCCGGCATCGTATTCGTGGGCGGTGATGTGCGTATCGGCGCTCATCCGAGCACTCCCATGAGATAGACGATGGTGAAGACGCCGATCCAGATGACGTCGAGGAAATGCCAGAACATGCTCAGGCACTGCAGGCGACGGCGATTGGCCTGGCCGAGGCCATGCGTGCCGATCTGGATGACGAGCGTGGTCAGCCAGATCAGGCCGCAGGTGACGTGGAAGCCGTGCGTGCCGACCAGCGTGAAGAAGGCCGAGAGGAACGCACTGCGCGACGGGCCATGGCCCTCCGCGATCAGGTTGCTGAACTCGTACATCTCGACGCCGAGGAAGGTCAGGCCGAACAGGCCGGTGACGACCAGCCAGAACTGCACCTGGCGAACGCTGCCCTTTTCCATCGTCAGCATGGCGATGCCATAGGTGAGCGAGGAGAACAGCAGCATCGCGGTGTTGAACGCGACGAGCGGCAGCTCAAACAGCTCCTTCGGCCCCTTGCCGCCGCCATAGCCGTGCCCGAGCACGCCATAGCAGGCGAACAGCACCGCGAAGATGAGGCAATCGCTCATCAGATACATCCAGAAGCCCAGCATCGTGCTGCCGCCCTCGGGATGATCGTGCTCGTCAAGGTCGAAGAACACCGGCTTCTCGCCGCCGGCGGTCGGCTCGTAGGTCAGTTCGGCGCTCATGCCACCACCTTCTGCGCTGCGAGGAGGCGCGTGCGCTCGTCCTCGATACGGATCACGTCCTCGACTGGGATGTGGAAGTCACGCTTGTAGTTGAACGAATGCCAGATCGACACGCCGAGCATTGCGAGCAGCGTGACGATCGCCAGCCACCAGATGTACCAGATCATCGCAAAGCCGAAGCCGACGCTGATCAGGCCGATGATGACGCCGGCCGCGGCGTTCTTGGGCATGTGGATCGCCTTGAAGCCCGTCGTCGGACGCTCGAACCCGCGCGTCTTCATGTCCCAGAAGGCGTCGTTGTCATACACGATCGGCGCGAATGCGAAATTGTAGTCCGGCGGCGGCGACGAGGTCGACCATTCGAGCGTACGGCCATCCCACGGATCGCCCGTCACGTCGCGCAGGCGATCGGTGTTGCGGTCGCGGATGCTGACGTAGAACTGCATGAACATGCAGCCGATGCCCATCGCGATCAGCCCCGCGCCGAGTGCGGCGACGATGAAGTAGGGCTGGTACGAAGCGTCGTCGAAATGGCTCAGGCGACGCGTCACGCCCATCAGGCCGAGCACGTAGAGCGGTGCGAAGGCGGTCCAGAAACCGACCACCCACAGCCAGAAGGAGCGCTTGCCCCACACCCGGTCGAGCTTGAAGCCGAACGCCTTGGGCCACCAGAAGTTGATGCCCGCGAACATGCCGAACAGCGTGCCGCCGATGATGACGTTGTGGAAATGCGCCACCAGGAACAGCGAGTTGTGCAGCACGAAGTCGGCTGGCGGCACCGCGAGCAGCACGCCGGTCATGCCGCCGATCGTGAAGGTCAGCATGAAGGCGACCGTCCACATCATCGGCAATTCGTAGCGGATGCGGCCGTGGTACATCGTGAACAGCCAGTTGAAGATCTTCGCGCCCGTCGGGATCGAGATGATCATCGTGGTGATCGCGAAGAACGAGTTGACGCTCGCGCCAGACCCCATCGTGAAGAAGTGGTGGAGCCAGACGAGATAGGCGAGGATCGTGATGACGATCGTCGCATAGACCATCGACGTGTAGCCGAAGAGGCGCTTGCGCGAGAAGGTCGCGACGACTTCCGAGTAGATGCCGAACGCCGGCAGGATGAGGATGTATACCTCCGGGTGGCCCCAGATCCAGATGAGGTTGACGTACATCATCGGGTTGCCGCCGAGGCCGTTGGTGAAGAACTGCATCCCCAGCAGACGGTCGAGCGACAGGATCGCGAGCACTGCGGTCAGCACCGGGAAGGCGGCGACGATCAGCGTGTTGGTGCAAAGCGCTGTCCACACGAAGATCGGCATCTTGAACAGCGTCATGCCCGGCGCGCGCATCTTGACGATCGTCGCGAGCAGATTGACGCCCGAGAGCAAGGTGCCCAGCCCTGCGATCTGCAGGCCCCAGATATAATAATCGACCCCGACGTCCGGGCTCGCCTCCATCCCCGACAGCGGCGGCATGGCGAGCCAGCCGGTGCGCGCATAGTTGCCGACGAACAGCGAGATCATCGTGATGATCGCGCCCGACGCGGTCAGCCAGAAGCTGAAATTGTTGAGATAGGGGAAGGACACGTCGCGCGCGCCGATCTGCAGCGGCACGACGAAGTTCATCAGGCCCACCACCAGCGGCATCGCCACGAAGAAGATCATGATCACGCCGTGCGCGGTGAAGATCTGGTTATAGTGATCGGGCGGGAGGTAACCGGCGTTGTCGCCGAACGCCATCGCCTGCTGCGCGCGCATCATCAGCGCGTCGGAGAAGCCGCGCAGGAACATTACCAGCGCGAGGATGACATACATGATGCCGATCTTCTTGTGGTCCACGGATGTGAACCAATCGCGCCACAACCAACCCCATGCCTTGAAGTAGGTGATGATCGCGAGCAGCGCGATGCCGCCGACCGTGACGCCGCCAAAGGCGAGCAACACGGGCAGTTCATGCAGCGGCAGCGCGTCGAGCGTCAGACGCCCGAGGAGCGGGCTGACCACTGGGTGTACGTCTGTCATCGGGGGCATCATGTCAGAAGGTCCTCCGGTCGCCGGGCATCGGCAGACCTGCGCCGGCAAGGCGCGCTGTGCTTTGGGCGGAATTCTTGGCGGTCGCGTCGCTGACGGCTGCCGGTGCGTCCGACTTGGCCATCGGCATCGGCATCGCCGACATCTTCATCGCGTCGTTATTCTTGGCGTGCCCTTCGCCATGCTCGGCATGGTGGGGGCCCGCATCGGCGCGCATCATCGCGTCCATGCAGACCTGGCCCGGCGCGACGCAATTGTTGGCAGCAGCGTTGAACAACCCGGGCGCTACGCCTGCATAGAAGGTCGGCGCATGGTTCATGCTGGGCTTGGCGACCTTGAGGTAGGTCGCGCGGTCGAGCATCGTTCCGCTAGCGCGGATCTTGGCGACCCAGGCGTCAAAGTCGGTCTGCGAGCCGGCCAGGAAGCGGAACTTCATGTACGAGAAGCCGTCGCCGCTGAAATTGGACGAGAAGCCCGGATAGTTGCCGGGCTTGTTGGCGACCGCGTTGAGCTTGGTGGTCATGCTCGGCATCGCGTAGATCATGCCGGCAAGATCGGGGACGTAAAAGGCGTTCATCACATCGGACGAGGTCAGGTCGAACTCGATCGGCTGATTGACCGGCGCTGCCAGCTGATTGACCGTGGCGATGCCGTAGTCAGGGTAGATAAACAGCCATTTCCAGTCGAGCGCGATGACCTGGACGCGCAGCGGCTTGGCGTTGAGCGCAACCTGGCGAGTCGCGTCGATCCGGCCGATCGGGCGATAGGGGTCGAGCAGATGCGTACTGGTCCAGGTCACCGCACCGAGGCAGATGATGATCAGCAGCGGGACTGCCCAGATCACCAGCTCGAGCGCGGTCGAATGGTGCCATTCGGGATTGTACGGCGCATCGGTGTTGGTCTGGCGATAGCGCCATGCAAAGATAGCGATCAACGCCATCACCGGCACGATGATGATCAGCATCAACAACGTGGCGATGACGATCAGGTCGCCCTGTTGCTGCGCAACATCGCCTGCAGGGGACAGGACGACGGTGCTGCACCCCCCGAGCAAGGCGGGCGCCAGCAGCGCGAGGCCCGCAAGTGCGGGGCGGAGGAGCGAGGGAGGTCGGATCATGCCGCGCAGCTAAGCCTCAAACCGAGCGCCTCCCATTGGACATTTTGTCCAATCCTCGCTGCGGTGCAGCAAGCGTAGGGGAACGCGATAAACGGCGATCATGGCCGGGAGTTCGAACACCGATGCAAGCCACCCACACCCCGACGTCGCGCGCGATCGAGGCCGACGCCAGCCGGATCAACCAGGAGCATGTCTCCTCGGGCGAGATCGCGATCGGCGTGGTGATCGGGCGTACGTCCGAATTCTTCGATTTCTTCGTCTATGCGATCGCCTCGGTGCTCGTCTTCCCGACGATGATCTTCCCGTACGTCGATCGCCTGACCGGCACGCTCTATTCGTTCGGCCTGTTCGCGCTCGCCTTCATCGCGCGCCCGATCGGCTCGATGATCTTCCTCGCGATCGACCATATGTATGGTCGCGGCACCAAGCTGACGATCGCTTTGTTCCTGCTCGGCGGATCGACCGTGGCAGTCGGCTTCCTGCCAGGCCATGCCGAGATCGGCGTCTATGCCGCGTTCGTCCTCGCCTTCCTGCGCATCTGCCAGGGGATCGCGCTCGGCGGCAGCTGGGATGGCCTGTCGTCCTTGCTCGCGCTCAACGCGCCGCAGGACAAGCGTGGCTGGTATGCGATGATACCGCAGCTCGGCGCGCCGCTCGGCCTGATGGTTGCCGCCGGCCTCTTTGCCTATTTCACGAGCACGCTGTCGGCGGTCGATTTCCTCGACTGGGGCTGGCGCTATCCGTTCTTCGTCGCCTTCGCGATCAACGTCGTCGCGCTGTTCGCCCGGCTGCGTATCGTCAGCACCTCGGACTATCAGGACATGTTCACCAGCCGTGACCTGATCCCCGCACCGGTGCTCGAGACCGTCCGCAAGCAGGGCCGCACGATCGCGCTCGGCGCGTTTGCCCCGCTCGCGAGCTTCGCCTTGTTCCATATGGTGACGGTGTTCCCGCTGTCGTGGGTGTTTCTCTATACCGAGAGCAACCCCGAGCGCTTCCTCGTCATCGAAGTCCTGGGTGCCGCGATCGGCGTCGTCGCGATCGTCGCGTCGGGCTATCTCGCCGATCGGATCGGGCGGCGTACCCTGCTCGGTGCGTCGGCGGCGGCGATCGCGGTGTTCTCGGGCTTCGCGCCGCAGTTGCTCGCCGCGGGCGAGCTTGGCGAAGTGATCTTCATGGTGCTCGGCTTTGCGCTGCTCGGTATTTCGTTCGGCCAGTCGTCGGGCGTGGTCGCGTCGGAATTCTCCGGCGAGTCGCGCTATACCGGTGCGGCGCTGACCTCGGACATCGCCTGGCTGGTCGGCGCGGGCTTCGCGCCGCTCGTCGCCTTGTTCCTGTCGTCGCGCTTCGGGCTGGTCGCTGGCGGCGCGTATCTGCTGTCGGGCGCGCTCGCTACGCTGCTGGCGCTGTGGCTCAACAAGGAGCTGGCGAGCCGCACCTGATCGGTGCGGCCCCACCGTCGATAAAACGAGACGTCAAGACGCTTCCCCGGCCATCGCCGTGGAAGCGTTTTTCGTTTGGGGCAGCCTCAGCTGGCGTCGATCGCCGCGGCGATCTCGCCGGCCTTGGCGTCGCGCAGCGCGCCGCAGTGGCGGATCGACTCGACCACGCGCTCGAATGCGAGCACGCCACTGCCGGCGGCGCGGACCTTGGAACCGAGCACGGTCTCGATCTTCGCGGCGCGATCGACCCCGCACTGGCTGCTGAGCGCGCCGGGCAAACGGCTGGTGATGAACACGCCGTTGCCCCCGGCGCGAAGGGCATCGTAATGCGCCAGCAGCCAGTCGCCCGCGCTTTCGACGGTGCCGGGCGTGCCGGTCAGCGACTGGATCACGACGAGCCGATCGTAGCCGCGCAGTCGCGGGTCCGACAGCGCGAGCAGATAGTCCTGCACGTCGCGCCGCCCGGTCGATCCGGCGGCCACGAGCGCCGATGCGCGAACGTCCGAGTCCTCGCTCGCCAAGGCGACCGCGACCAGTTTGCGCGCGGCGGGCAAGCCGCCTTGCCGCGCATAGGCGGCGAAGCCCGCGCCGAGAAAGGCGGGGTCGAGCGCCTGCTGCTCGCCGCCTAGATAGCGCGTCGCCGCAGCGGTGAGGCGATCGTCGACCGCTTTGTCCTCCGCCTCCTCGGCGACGAGCGATACGAGCGACTGGCGCAGCTTCTGCCGATCGGGCGTATCGGCGGCGTGCGCTCCGGCGGCCGGGTCGAACCCCATCTTGGCGAGCATCGGCGCGTAGAGCGATCCGATCAGCCGGCGATAGGCGGGGCTTTGTGCATCGGCGATCAGCCCACGCGACCGCAGACCCGATAGGCGCGCGCCGCCATTGATTGCCGCGTTCGAATCGGGGTTGGCGGCCATCGCCTTTGCCGCGGTAACGAGTAACGCGGCGGGAACCTTGCCGGCCCGGAAACCAGCCCACAGGCTGTCCTGCACCGCGAGCGCCTCGGCGGGCTTTAGCGCGGGCGACTGCGCGATCAGCGCCTGCCAGTCGGCCTGCGGAAGGTTGAAGCGATAATAGCCCGTCCCGCCGGCATTGGGCACGAAGGCACCGCCCGCCGGGGCGGCGAAGGTAACGCTCGGCCGGTCGATCAGCGTGCAGGCGCGCGCGCCGTCGATCGGGCGGTAGCAGAAGGGGATCGTCCAATCCTCGGCGCGCGGGGTCGAGCCGAGAAAGGCGTAGCGCGACTGGGTGGCGGTGAACTGGCTGCCGTTCCGCGCGAGATCGACCACCGGCACGCCGGGCTGATCGACGAAGCTCTTGAGCGCCGCCAGCACGCGCGGGTCCTGCGCGCTGTCGGCGAGGCTCTGGAAGAATTGCTCCGACGTGGCATTGCCATAAGCGTGGCGCTTGAGGTGGAGCCGCACGCCGTCGCGGAACTTGTCGTCGCCGAGATAGGCCGCGATCATCGCGATGACATGGCCGCCCTTGCCATAGGTGATCGAATCGAACGCGCTGTCGATCTCGCCATTGGTGGCGATCGCCTGGTGGATCGGGCGGCCGACTTCGAGCGCATCGGTGTTCATCGCGGAGAAGCCCTCGGCCAGCCCGCCGACGCCGATGTTGAGCTCGGGCCGCCATTCGTTACCGATGCGATAGCCCATCCAGTTGGCGAAGCTTTCGTTGAGCCAGATATCGTCCCACCAAGCGGGCGTGACGAGATCGCCGAACCATTGGTGCGCGAGCTCGTGCGCGACGACCATGCCGAATTCCTGCTTGCTGCCGGTCGAGGCATTGGGCGGGAGATAGATGATGCCGTCGCCATAGGTGTCGGCGCCGGCATTCTCCATCGCGCCGGGCATGATGGGCGAGCCGATCTGGTCGAGCTTGGGGAAGGGGAAGGGCTCGCCGAAATACTTTTCGAGCAGCTGCACGATGCGCGGCGTCTCGGCCATGACATAGCCCATTTTGTCCTTCTGCGGCTGCGTCGCGACCGCGCCGAGCGGCAGTGGGGCGCTGCGCTCGGGATCAGGCGCAACCGTGCCATCGACGCGGACGAACGGCCCGGTATGGACCGCTACGAGATAGGTCGGCAGCGGGCGGGTGGGGGCGAAGACATGCTCTTCCATCGCGGCGGGGACGGGCTTGCCTGCGGCGCGCAGGAATTTTGCCGCGCCGGACTGAGGATCAACCTTCAGCGGCCGGACTTCAGTCTCGGGGGCGTTGCCTGTCACGCGATCACCGACCTTGGTTATGACGCGCAGCGTGAACGGCGTCTTGAAGCCAGGTTCGTCGAAGCTCGGGAATGCGGCGCGCGCGTCGATCGATTCGAACTGCGTCCAGCTGTACCATTTGTCGGCGACCTTGACGCGGTAGAGGCCGGACGCGCCATCGCCGAATGCGCCGTCATAGAAGAAGCTCAGCGTCGCGGCGCCGGCGGGCAGGGGCGAGGCGAAATCGAGCCGGACGACGCCGGTCTTGTCGACCTGGGTATAGCGCGCCGCGATGACCTTGCCGCCGACCTTGGCGAGGACGCCAGCGACGGTGAGATCGCGGCCGTGAAGGTAAAGGACCGAGGTCGGTGCCTTGACCGTGATGTCGATCTCGTCCTCGCCGCTGAAGCGCGGCTGATCGGGATCGATTATGAACGACAGGCGGTACGCGGTCGGTTGTGCGGTGTCGGGAAGCTTGCCCTTGGGCGCCGCCGGGTCCGGCGTTATCGGGGTTTCGGCCTGCGCTGTCGATGAAAGCGCAAGCAGCCACGCTGCAGTGGACAGGAGCAAGCGTGCGCGCATCGGATGGTGTCTCCACGAGGAAGCTCGTGGTCTATCCAGCTAAGACACGTCTCGCAAGCCGCCATGCCGGGCGGACCCGGCATGGCGAAAGGCACTATTCGAGATCGTTCTCGCTGATCACGATCATCGCCTGGTCGCTGTTGCGCGCGAGCGCGACCAAGCCGGCTTCGGCGATCGAATCCTCGAAGCGGTTGAACTGCTCGATCGCGTCGTCTTCGGGTGCGTCGCCGCTCAGCGCTTCGAGCACGGCATATTGCACCGCGAACTGATATTCCTCGCCATCGACTTCGCCCATGAATTCGACGACGCGTTCATCGTCATTGTCGAGCAGGCTCGAGTGCAGAATATCCATCTTGTCGGCGGCCATGCAGAATGCTCCAGATCGTGTGAGGGCGCGATGTGCCCGTGCGGTTGATCAAGCGCAAGTACGCGGTGGAGGTTCCCTCGCGCTATCAGCTTTCGCTGAGCACCCCGCTGAACACCGCATCCTCGAGCGCACGGCCCGCACCGGTGACGACGCAGGTCAGCGCATTCTCCGAAACCACCACGGGCAGCCCGGTCGCATCGGCGAGGACGGTGTCGAGTTCGCGCAGCAGCGAGCCGCCGCCGGTCATGACGATCCCGTGATCGACGATATCGGCGGCAAGCTCGGGCTGGGTCTGCTCGAGCGCGTTCATCACCGCCTCGACGATCTGCGCGACGAGTTCGGCGAGCGCCTCGGCGACTTCGGCCTGGTTGATCTCGATCTCGGTCGGGATCCCGCCGACGAGCCCACGTCCACGGACGTTCATCGTCAGGCCGACACCGTCCTCGGGCTTGCGCGCCATGCCGATCGTCATTTTCACGCGCTCGGCGGTCGCTTCGCCGATCATGAGGTTGTATTTGCGGCGGATGTACGACGCGATCGCATCGTCCATCTTGTCGCCGCCGACGCGCACCGAGGTGCTGTAGGCAAGCCCGCGCAGCGACAGGATCGCGACCTCGGTGGTGCCGCCGCCGATATCGACGACCATGCTGCCGATCGGCTCGGTGACGGGCATCCCGGCACCGATCGCGGCGGCGAGCGGCTCCTCGATCAGCAGGACGTTCGCCGCGCCGGCATTGGTCGCGGCCTGGCGGATCGCGCGGCGCTCGACCTGGGTCGAACTCGACGGCACGCAGATCACGACCTTGTGGCGCCGCGGCATCCGGCTCGCGCCGCCGAGCGCCTTGTCCATGAAATGCTTGATCATCTGTTCGGCGACATCGATGTCGGCGATCACGCCGTCGCGCATCGGGCGGATCGTGCGGATTTCCTCGGGCGTCTTGCCCATCATCAGCTTGGCATCGGTGCCGACCGCACGCAGCTTCGTCACGCCGTCGATCGTCTCGAGTGCGACGACGGAGGGTTCGTCGAGCACGATCCCCTTATCGCGCAGGTAGACCAAAGTGTTCACCGTGCCGAGGTCGATCGCCATGTCGTTCGAAGAGAAAGTGAAGAGCCGCGCCGGCCACATGATAGGTCTCGATTATGTTTGCGTGGTCTGGCCGCCGGAAGGCTTCCGGCGCAGGCTTTGGACGACTCCGTGGGTGCCGCCGCGCCGTCGGTCAAGCGCGCTTCCGACCCGCCGATCGTTTCGCGCGGCAAGTTGCGGGCCAGAGCGGCGCGCGCGACTCGCTCAACGCGCCGGTTTGAGCAGCGCCAGCCCGCCCAGGCTCAGCAGCGCGGCGCCGACGAGATAGATGCCGACCAGGTTCAACCCACCTGCCTCGGCCAGTTTCTGCGCCGCGATCGGGGCGAGCGCGCCGCCGAGGATCCCGCCGAGATTGAACGCGATCGACACGCCGGTATAGCGCACGCCCGCGTCGAACAGCGACGGCAGCCACCCGCCGAGCGGCCCATAGGCGGAGCCCATCGCGAACAGCGACAGGGCGAGCCACGCGAACACGATCCACAAGGATGCCGCGCCCAGCATCGGCCCCATCAGCAGTCCCGACACTGCGCACCCTAGAAAACCCCAGCGCAGCATCGGCCGCGCGCCGGTGCGATCGGCGAGCGTACACGACACGATGACGCCGAGCGCGAGGAACAGGATCGCGCCGATCTCGATTCCGAGAAACGCCTGGCGGCTGTGACCGAGGGTCGTCGTGCCATAGCTCAACGCAAAGGCGGTGGTCAGATAGAAGAGGGCGAAACAGGCGATCACCGCGCCCGTCCCGGCGAGCGTTGCGCGCAGATGGTGGCGGAACAGCTCGGCGATCGGCACCGGCGGCAGCGCGTCGTGCGCCGCGGCCTCGCGGAACGCCGGCGTCTCGCTGAGCTTGAGCCGCACCCACAGTCCCAGCACGACGAGCACCGCGCTGGCGAGGAAGGGAAGGCGCCAGCCCCAGGCGGTGAATTGCGCGGGCGTGAGCGTCGCGCCGAGCAGCAGGAAGAAGCCGTTCGCGGCGATGAAGCCGATCGGCGCGCCGAGCGGCGGGAACATCCCCCAGCGATTCTCGTGACCCTTCGGCGCATTCTCGACCGCGAGCAGCGAAGCGCCGCCCCATTCGCCGCCGAGCCCGAGCCCCTGGCCGAAGCGCAGGATGCAGAGCAGCAGCGGCGCGATCCAGCCGATCTGCGCATAGGTCGGCAGGAAGGCGATCGCGACGGTCGATCCGCCCATCAGCATCAGCGAGGCGACCAGCGTCGATTTGCGACCGAGCCGATCCCCGAAATGGCCGAATACCGCCGCGCCAAGCGGTCGCGCGAAGAAGGCAAGGCCGAAGCTCGCATAGGATGCGATCATCTGGACGCCGGGATCGCTTGCCGGAAAGAACAGCGGGCCGAATACGAGCGCCGCCGCGGTCGCATAGACGTAGAAATCGTAAAACTCGACCGAGGTGCCGATCAGGCTGGCGAGAAGGATGCGGCGGGTCGAGGCGGTGGGCATGGCGCTTCTTACGGGCGTGGGCGCGGCTTGTCGAAGGCGTCCTGCGCGTATCCCGACAGGCGGACCTTTCGCGGACCGAAGGTGCCCCGGCCTAAGCCGCGCGTCGCTCCCGCGCGCTCATCACCACCGCCACGCACCAGATCGCAAACCCGCCGAGCGCGAGCGCGCAGCCGACCCAGCCGGTCGACGTCCAGCCGAAGCCGGCGGCGATCGCCATCCCGCCGAGCCACGGCCCGAGCGCATTGGCGACGTTGAACGCCGAATGGTTGAGCGCGGCCGCCAGCGTCTGCGCGTCGCCCGCGACGTCCATCAGCCGCGTCTGCAACACCGTCCCGAGCGCCCCGCCGAGCCCGATCGCAAAGACGTCGAGCGTGACCGCGATGAAATTGTGCGCGGCGATCGTGTAGAGCGCGAGGACCACCGCCATGAAGAGCAGGAGCACGCCGCCGGTCGGCATGAGCCGCTTGTCGGCGAAGCGCGGGACGACCAGATTGCCGACGGTCATGCCTAGGCCGAACGCCGCCAGTACGACGGGAACGAGCGCGGCGGGAACGTGCGTCACCGCTGTGAGTGTCGCGGTCAGATAGGTATAGACTGCGAACAGCCCGCCAAAGCCGATGGCGCCGATGCCGAGCGTCAGCCACACCTGCCCGCGCCGCAGCGCGCCGAGTTCGCGCAGCGGGCTCGCGCCGGCCTGCGGGCGGTCGCGCGGCACGATCGCGATCGCGAGCCCGGCGGTGATCAGCGCGAGCACCGCAACGATCGCGAAGCCGAAGCGCCAGCCGAACGCCTGTCCCAACCACGTCGCGACCGGCACGCCGATGATCGTCGCGACCGTCAGTCCGAGCATCACCCGCCCGACCGCGTGGGTCCGCCGTTCGGGCGGAACCAGCGACGCCGCGACGAGCGACGCCACGCCGAAATACGCACCATGCGGCAGACCGCTGAGAAAGCGGACGAGCAGCAGCATCGTATAGGACTGCGCGAGCGCCGACAGCGCGTTGGCGATCGCGAATATCGTCATCAGGCCGATCAACAGCGTGCGCCGCGGCAGTTTGGCTGACAGGATCGCGATCAGCGGCGCGCCTACGACCACGCCCAGCGCATAAGCGCTGATGACATGCCCCGCGCTCGGCTCATCGACATGCAAGTCGCGCGCGAAATAGGGGAGCAGGCTCATCGTCGCGAATTCGGTCGTCCCGATCGCGAAGCCGCCGACGGCCAGCGCGAAATGGACCAGGCCGACATGCCGGACTCCCGCGGGACGTGCCGAGGTTGGGGGAAGGGCAGGCATGGACAGGCTCCTTGATCCGTCGCCGAACAGCGGCGACGGGCGATTCAGCAGCCTCTCCGTGGTGCAGGGGGTTGATCCGCGCGCTCCGCCCCATACAAGCCGGGCGCGATGACGCCATTACAATCTTTCCGCGATCGTCGCGAAGCGCGCGCCGCCTGGTCTGCTGATACGGATCGGCCGCGGTGACGATTTCGCGGGATTTCTTTGCGCAGGACGCGGTCAGCGTCGCGCGCGGGTTGATCGGTGCCGAACTGTGCATCGATGGCGTCGGCGGCCGGATCGTCGAGACCGAGGCGTATGACGCCGGCGACCCCGCCTCGCACAGCTTCGGCGGCGCGACCAAGCGCAATGCCGCGATGTTCGGCCCGGTCGGTCATGCCTATGTCTATCGGATCTATGGTCTGCACTGGTGCCTGAACTTCGTCTGCGCGCAGGATCAGCCGGGCAGTGCGGTGCTGATCCGCGCGGTCGAGCCGCTGTCCGGGATCGACGTGATGCGCGCGCGCCGCGGCGCGATCGCCGACCGGCTGTTGTGCAGCGGGCCCGGGCGGCTGGCACAGGCGCTCGGCGTCGATGCGGCGTTGGACGGCGCGCCGCTCGACCAGTCCCCGTTCGCGCTGACGGCGCCCGATACGCCATCGCGGATCGTCGCCGGGCCGCGGATCGGGATCACCAAGGCGGCGGCAACGCCCTGGCGCTTCTGCCTCGCTGGGTCGCGCTATCTGAGCAAACCGGTCTGAACGCGCGGCGCGGATCGATCCGGGCCTGATCGAGTACGGTTCCATTCGGGACGATACCCGGTACAAAGGCGTGATGATGCCCGAAACCACCGCGCGATCCCTTTTGCGAGCCGAAACGCGCGATCAGCACGACCAGGTCGATCGCATCTTCTCGCAGGTCAGGCTCGATGATCGGCGCGAGTATGGCGCGTTTCTCAGCGCGCAGGCGGCAGCGCATATTCCGGTCGAAGGCGCGCTTGCCGCGGGCGGTGTCGCCACCATCGTCCCCGATTGGGACGCCCGCCAGCGCGGCGATTTGATCCGGGCCGATCTCGCGGCACTTGGCCTCGCCACACCCGAACCCGCCGGAACGATCGCCTTCGACGGTGAGGCGGCGGTGCTCGGTGGTCTCTACGTGCTCGAAGGATCGCGGCTCGGCGGGACGATGCTCCAACGTTCGGTCCCCGCCGACTTCCCGACGCGCTTCCTGGGCGGTGTCGACTCGGCCGCCTGGCGCAGCTTGCTCCAGATGCTCGACGTCCGGCTCGATAGTGCGGTAAAGCGCTCCGTCGCGGTCGCCGCGGCGCGTAACGTGTTTGCGTTGTTCGAGACGAGCGGGCAGCGATTTGTAAGGATCGGGCACTTTGGCTGACGCTTTCGGAACCGTCGATCTCACGAATTGTGATCGCGAACCGATCCACATCCTTGGCGCGATCCAGCCGATCGGGTTCCTGCTTGCGCTGACCGCGGACTGGCTTGTCGCGCGCGCATCGGCGAATATCGCCGCGTATATCGGGCACGGCCCGGACGATCTCATCGGCCTCCCGCTGTCCGAAATCTTTTCGTCGTCGGTCATCCACGATCTGCGCAACCGCGCGGCGATATTGCGCGGCGCCGACGCGGTCGAACGGATGTTCGACATTGCGCTGTTGCCCGATCGACAGCCGTTCGACGTCGCGATGCATTATTCCGGCGATCAGATCGTGATCGAGGCCGAACCCGCATCGGGCGAATATGGTGATGCGAGCGGCATGGTACGCTCGATGATCTCGCGGCTCGATCAATGCGCCGATATGGATGCTTTCTTCCGCGAAGGCGCGCGCCAGGTCCGCGCGCTGATCGGCTTCGACCGGGTGATGGTCTATCGCTTCGCGGCCGACGATTCAGGCGAGGTCGTCGCCGAGGCGGTGAAAGCCGGGATCGGCAAACTCCTCGGGCTGCGTTATCCGGCCAGCGACATTCCGGTCCAGGCGCGCGCCCTGTACAAGCGCAACCTGTTGCGCGTGATTGCGAACGTCGATGACCAGCCCGTCCCGATCCTTCCGGCGCGCGATGCGGCGGGTCAGCCGCTCGACCTTTCGCTGTCAGTGCTGCGGTCGGTTTCGCCGATCCATATCGAATATCTCAAGAATATGGGCGTTCAAGCCTCGCTGTCGATCTCGATCCTGGTCGACGGCAGGCTGTGGGGCCTGTTTGCCTGCCACCATTACGCGCCGCGCTGCCCGACCTTCGAGCGGCGGTCGATCAGCGAACTGTTCGCGCAGATGTTCGCGATGCGGCTCGAAAGCCGCGAGCGCCAGGCGACCGTCGAATTCGAGCGCGGCGCACGCGACATCGCCGATCAGCTGCTCGGCGCGGTCGCGTCCGACGATACGCTGCTGAAGAATCCCGACTGGCTCGGCGATATCCTGACGCGGGCGATCGCGGCGGATGGTGTCGGCGTGTCGATCGGCGGAAATCACGCCTTTTCGGGCGTGACGCCGCCGGCCGAGGAGTTCCGCCGGATCGTGCGCGCGCTGAACAGCACCGCGGCGGGCAAGGTCTTCGCGACCGACCGGATCGCCGCGATCCTCCCGGGTGCGGAGACATTCGCCTCGGCTTCGGCGGGCCTGCTCGCGATCCCGATTTCACGCGCGCCGCGCGACTATGTCGTGCTCTTCCGCTCGGAGATGGTGCGGTCGGTGCGGTGGGCGGGGGATCCGCACAAACCGGTCGAATATGGCGTCAACGGCCCACGCTTGTCGCCGCGCGAAAGTTTCGCCGAGTGGAAGGAGATCGTGCAGGGCCGCTCGCTGCCCTTCACGCCGTCCGAAGTGCGCGTTGCCGAGACGTTGCGTGCGACGCTGATCGAGGTCGTGCTGCGGCTCGCCGACGAGGCTTCGGCGGAGCGGCAGCAGGCCAGCGCGCGGCAGGAAGTGCTGATCGCCGAACTCAACCACCGCGTGCGCAACGTGCTCGGGGTGATCCGCGGGCTGATCCGGCAGTCGCAGCCGGCCGAGAATGTCGTCCAGGATTTCGTCAAGGTGGTCGACGGGCGGATCCACGCGCTCGCGCGGGCGCACAACCAGATCACCGACGATCATTGGGGCCCGGCGCCGATGCAGGCGCTGATCGACGCCGAGGCCGCCGCCTTCCTCGCCGATGGCGATAAGATCGTGTCGGACGGTGCGCCGGTGCTGCTCAACCCCCAGGCCTATTCGACGATGGCGCTGGTGCTGCACGAACTCGTCACCAATTCGACCAAATATGGCAGCCTGTCGGTGCCCGCGGGGCGTGTGACGATCTGCTGGGAGCGCGATGCGGCGGAGGACCTGCATTTCACTTGGCGCGAGTCGGGCGGCCCGGCGGTTGCTCAGCCGACCCGCAAGGGATTCGGCACGACGATCATCCACCGTTCGGTCCCCTATGATATCGGCGGGACGGCCGATGTTGAATATCGGCCCGAGGGCGTGGTCGCGCGCTTCCGCATCCCCGCACGGCACGTATCGGAGGCGCCTCCCGGGATCGCCCCGCCGGTCCGCTACGCGCGACCTGTACCGGGCCTTCAGCCGGTCGTGCCCGACCGCATGTTGCAGGGACGCGATGTGCTGCTGGTCGAGGACAGTCTGATCATCGCGCTCGATGCCGAGGACATCGTCACACGGCTTGGTGCGGAGACCGTCACCACCGCGGCGACGGTCGATGGCGCGCTCGATGCGATCGAGCAGAACCGGCCGGCGGTCGCGATGCTCGACATCAACCTGGGCGACCGCAACAGCTTCGCGATCGCCGATCGGCTGCTCGCGCTCGGCGTGCCCTTCCTGTTCGCAACCGGCTATGGCGAGCAGGCCAAACTGCCGTCGGATCATCAGGAGCGCATGGTCGTGCAGAAGCCCTACACGCTCGAAAACGTCGCACGGGCGATGGACGAAATGCTGGGGCCGGTCGCGACCGAATGAGCGCCGCCACGGATTATGCCGCACTGCCGCACAAACGCTGTGCGTGCGCCCGGCAAGCTGCTAGGCGCCGCGCGATATCGTGATCGATCGCTCGATTCGGCACCGCTTTGATGCCTCTTCCACACAGGAACCCGATGCCCCGATCTAGCCCCTTGTCCGGAGACGGCGACAGTAGAAGCCTCGGCTTCTGCGTTGCCGATTGCCGGAATCCTGGGCCCGACCGGGTCGTCACGGGCGGCATACTGCTGGCCTGAGGCGATCTCCGGCGGGCTCGAACCACGAGACCCGAGGATTTCGCCGATGACCCTGTTTCGCGCCCAAGCGCGCATCGTATCTTGCCGTGCGCGTCGCTGACGCGCCGTTTCGGCCGCGTATGCCCATGGGCAACGTGTTGCCGTATCTTCCGATCGCGACGCTCGGCAGCCTGCTGCTGCTCGCCGCTAGTTCCGCCGCGGCGCAGACCAGTGACGCGCAACCAAGCGATCCGCAGAGCTTCGCGCTCCACGGACAGGCGACCTTGGTCGTCCAGGGGGTAGGGGGCTTCGCCTCGCCCTATTCAGGCCCCAACAGCCTGACGCCACGCCAGGTGAAGGAGACCACCGACGTCACCGCCTATGTCGGCGTGCACCCGTGGCAGGGTGCCGAGCTGTGGGCCAACCCCGAGATCGATCAGGGCTTCGGCCTGTCGAACACGCTCGGCGCGGCGGGATTCCCGAGCGCAGAGGCGTACAAGGTGGGCAAGTCCGCGCCCTATTTCCGCCTGCAGCGCTTGTTCTTCCGCCAGACGATCGGGCTCGGCAGCGAGCGCGAGGCGGTGGTGGCGTCATCCAACCAGCTCGGGGGGTCGCGCCCGGTCGATCGGCTCGTCCTCACCGTCGGCAAGATCGGCGTCGGCGATGTGTTCGATTCGAACCGCTACGCGCACGATCCGCGCGCCGATTTTCTCAACTGGTCGGTGGTTGACGCTGGCAGCCTCGACTACGCCGCCGACGCCTGGGGCTATTCGACCGGCGCGGCACTGGAGGCCTATCGCGGCCATTGGACCGTCCGCTTCGGCGTGTTCAACCTGTCGCGGGTGCCCAATGGCGAGACGCTCGAGCGCGGTTTCGGCCAGTATCAACTCGATGGCGAGGTCGAGCATCGACACAGCTTCGGGCAGCGCGCGGGAACCGTGCGGCTTGGCATGTTCCGCAATCGTGGGCAGTTCGGGCGGTTCGACGATGCGCTGGCACTCGGCGCGGCGAGCGGTGCCCCGGTCGATACCGCGCTGGTGCGCGGTAGGCGGACGCGGCTCGGCGTCTATGCCAATGCCGAGCAGGAACTGACCGGCACGCTCGGCATTTTCGGCCGTCTCGGCTGGTCGGATGGCGCGATCGAGCCGTACGACTTTACCGATATCGATCGCACGGCGCAGGTCGGTGCGGTGCTCGCGGGGAAGGGCTGGGGACGGTCGACCGACCGGATCGGGCTGGCGCTGGTCGTCAACGGCATCTCGGCCGAGCATCAGCGGTATCTCGCCGCGGGTGGGATCGGCGTGCTCGTCGGCGATGCGCGGCTGCCCGATGCGGGCAGCGAGGAGATCGCCGAGCTCTATTACGACGTGCATGTCCTGCCGGGTGTCGACGCGACGCTCGACGCGCAGCATATCGCCAACCCAAGCTACAATCGCGATCGCGGGCCGGCGAATATCGCCGCCTTGCGGCTGCATGGAGCGTTTTGACATGCAAACGCCCGGTTTTCTCAGCTTTTCGCCGCGGCGCCTGAAGGTGCGGTTCGGCTGGCCCGATGCCGCCTTGTTCGCGATCCTCGCCGCGGCCGGGGTTGCGATCGCGGCAGGGGTCAACGACGCGACCGAGCCGCTCGCACAGCTCCGGCTCGAGCCGGTCGTGCTCGATGCGTGGCAATTGCCGCGCTACGCGCTGCTGACGACGCTGCGGTTGTTCGCGGCGCTGGCGGCATCGTTCGTCTTCACGCTGGTCGCGGCGACCGCGGCGGCCAAGAGCCGGCGGGCGGAACTGGTGATCATCCCTGCGCTCGACATCCTCCAGTCGGTGCCGGTGCTGGGCTTCATGACCTTCACCGTGACCGCCTTCATGGGGCTGTTTCCGGGCAGCCGGGTCGGGGTCGAATGCGCGGCGATCTTTGCGATCTTCACCAGCCAGGCGTGGAACATGGCGTTCAGCCTGTACCAGTCGCTGCGGCAGGTTCCGGCCGATCTCGACGAGGTCGCGCGCGGTTTCGGCCTGTCGCCGCTGCGCAAGCTGATCCGCCTCGAACTGCCGTTCGCCGCGCCCGGGCTGGTGTGGAACGCGATGATGTCGATGTCGGGTGGCTGGTTCTTCGTCGTCGCGTCCGAGGCGATCAGCGTCGGGCATACGCAGATCATGCTGCCGGGGATCGGCTCATGGCTGGCGATCGCGATCGAGCAGCGCAATCTCAGCGCAGTAGCGCTCGCGGTCGGCGCGATGGCAGTCGTCATCCTGCTCTACGACCAACTCGTCTTCCGCCCGGTGATCGCCTGGGCCGATCGCTTCCGCGTCGAGCAGACTGCGAGCGTCGCGCCGCCGAAATCGTGGCTGTTCGACCTGTTCCGCCGGGCGCGACTGCTCCCGGCGTTCACCGCGCCGCTCCGTGCGGTCGGGCAGATGGTCTGTCTGCTCGAACCCGCGCGCCGCCCGATCGCACAGCAGCGGCAGTTCACGAGCAAGGCACAGAAGCCCGCGGCCCGAGGGATGCGGCTGTGGACTGTAATGGTCTCGCTGAGCGCACTTGCCGCAACGGTCTATGCGATCGATTTTCTCCACCAGACGCTGTCGCTCGGCGACGCATGGGCGGCGTTGCGGTTTGGCCTGATCACGCTGTTGCGCGTGATCGTGCTGATCATCCTCGCGAGTTTCGTCTGGGTGCCGATCGGGGTGTGGGTCGGGTTGCGCCCGCGCTGGACGTCGCGGATCCAGCCCGTCGCGCAATTCCTTGCGGCGTTCCCGGCCAATGTCCTGTTCCCGATCGCGGTCGTCGCGATCGTGCATTTCCATGCCGATCCCGACGTATGGCTGTCGCCGCTGATGGTGCTCGGCACGCAATGGTACATCCTGTTCAACGTCATTGCCGGCGCGAGCGCGATCCCGAGCGACTTGCGCGAAGCCGCGCAGATGTTCGGCGTGACGCGCTGGCAATGGTGGCGACGGCTGATCCTACCGGGGATCTTCCCCTATTACGTCACCGGCGCGCTGACCGCCTCGGGCGGATCGTGGAACGCCAGCATCGTCGCCGAAGCCGTGTCGTGGGGCAGCACACGGCTGCGCGCGCAGGGGCTCGGCAGTTATATCGCCGATGCCACCACCGCGGGCGACGGCGCGCGCGTCCTGCTCGGCATCATGGTGATGTCGGTGTTCGTCATCGCGATCAACCGCTTGCTGTTCCGTCCGCTCTATCGCCTGTCCGAACGCCGTCTGCGCCTGTCCTGAGGACCTTGTCATGATCACGCACACCGCACGCCCCGTCGTCACGCTCGAGCATGTCAGCCACAGTTATGGTGGCGAGCAGGGTGGGCCGCCGATCCTCGAAGACGTTGCACTCGCCGTGCGCGAAGGCGAGATCGTCGGGCTGCTCGGCCGCTCTGGATCGGGCAAGTCGACCCTGCTGCGCTCGATCGCCGGCCTGGTCCGCCCGTCGAGCGGTGAGCTGCGCTTCGTCCCCGACGCCGAGGGTGCGCCGCGCTCGGTTTCGATGGTGTTCCAGTCGTTCGCGCTGTTCCCGTGGCTGACGGTGCTGCAGAATGTCGAGCTCGGCCTCGAAGCGCAGCGCGTGCCGGCCGAGGAACGGCGCACCCGCGCGCTCGCGGCGATCGATCTGATCGGGCTCGACGGCTTCGAGAACGCCTTCCCCAAGGAGCTGTCGGGCGGGATGCGGCAGCGCGTTGGCCTTGCGCGCGCGCTCGTCGTCGAGCCATCGCTGCTGCTGATGGACGAACCCTTCTCGGCGCTCGACGTGCTCACCGCCGAAACGCTGCGCACCGACCTGCTCGACCTGTGGGGCGAGGGGAAGCTCGGCATCGCTTCCGTCCTGATCGTCACGCACAATATCGAGGAGGCGGTCTTGATGTGCGATCGCATCCTCGTCCTGTCGTCCAACCCGGGCCGGATCGCCGCCGAATTCACCGTCGATCTGCCGCAGCCGCGCGACCGGCTCGATCCCGAATTCCGCGAACTGGTCGAGCAGATCTACGCGCGCATGACGCAGCGCGCGGTCGTGCCCGTTGCGCTCCCGGGAACCCAGCCCGAACACGGGCTGGACCGGCCGTTGCCCGACGTTTCGATCAACAGCCTGGCGGGCCTGATCGAGGAGATCGAGGCGGCGCCGTTCGAGGGGCGCGCGCCGCTCGCGACGCTGGCCGACACGCTCCAGCTCGAGATCGACGATCTCTTCCCGATCGTCGAGACGCTGCAGATGTTGCAATTCGTCGATATCGATGATGGCGATGCAGTGCTGACCAAGCGCGGCGCCGCTTTCGCGCAGGAGGATGTCGACCAGCGCAAGGCCAATTTTCGCCGCACGCTCGAAACCCACGTCCGGCTTGCGCGCCACATCCGTGTCGTGCTCGACGAGCGCCCGAGCCATCAGGCGCCGGCGCGCCGGTTTCGCGACGAACTCGAGGACCATATGTCGCCCGATTTCGCCGCGACGACGCTGCGCACGGTGACCGAATGGGGGCGCTATGCCGAGCTGTTCGCGTTCGACGACGACGGCGATCTGTTTTCGCTCGACGACCCGGCCTGATCGACGACGCATTCGGGGGCGGTTTGTGCGGCCCCCTCAAAAGGCAGAGGCGGGCTTCCTATATCGACATGGTGAGGGGCACTCCCCGAGGATTAGTCGATGAAACCCTATACCGCTCTTTTGGCTTCGATCGCCGGCATTGCGCTGCTGGCGGGGTCTCCTGCGCTCGCGCAACGCGGCGGTGGCTCGCACGGCGGTGGCGGGGGCGGCTCGCATATGGGCGGTGGCGGCGGCGGCGGCGGCCATGGTGGCGGCAGCTTTGGTGGTCGTGGGTCGTTCGGTGGCGGCGGCGTGCGCGGTGGTGACGGCTTTCGCGGTGGCGGCGGTCGCGATGGCGGTATCCGCGGCAGCTATCGTGGCGACCAGATCGCACGGGGCAATGGCGGGTATCGCGGCGGCCGCAGCTATGGCGGCTATTATCCGAGCTATGGCTATGGCTATGGCGGCTATTACGGCGCGCCCCTCGGCTACGCGATCGGAGCGTACGGCTATGGCGGGTACGGATACGGATCCGGCTATGGCGGGTACGGGGATGGCTACGGCTATGACGATGCGTATCTCGATGACAGCGTAGGGTGCGAGTCCGTCTGGATCCCGCAGATCCAAAGCTATGAGCAGATCTGCGACTAGACTTCGGCCCACCCCACATTTGCGTTTGAGAAGGCTGGCCTAGCGCCAGCCTTTCTGCGTTCGGGTATCACCAAATCGCACATAAGCTTATAAAGCTAAAAAGAAAATCGATCGTCTCGATGCGGTTGGCATTCTCGCCGGCGGAACGTTGATGCTCCGCTCGCGGGACCGGGTGGTCCGATCCCTTCCTATCGCTCGCACGCTGTTCGACCGTCTCTTACAATACCACTGCCCCTCTTTCAAAACATAAGCATACATATTATCTGCTTGCATGGTATCGGCGGAAGCGGCAAGGCGCGACCGCGGTTGCAGCTGCTATCCGCGTCCGATTTGTGGTCCGCGGACCCAATGCTTTTCGAGAGCAAAGAGTATGAGCTTGGAAGATTCGCCAGGTCGTTCGGCCGACTATCCTGCGTTGGAAGACGCGACGCCGATCGTCGAGCCTGCCCCCGTGGTGCAAGCCGCCGACCGCCAGCCCAGCGCGCGGCGTCGTCTGCGGACGCCGTTGCTGCTGCTCGCGCCGATCGTCGCGGCGCTGGTGATCCTGTATTTCTATCTGAGCGGCGGCCGCTACGAGGCGACCGACAACGGCTATATCCAGTCGGGTCTCGTCTCGGTCAGCGCCAATGTCAGCGGCCCGGTGGTCGCGATCGCCGTCCACAACAACCAGCGCGTCAAGGCAGGCGACGTCCTGTTCCGGATCGACCCGGCGCCGTATCAGGCGGCCGTCGACGAAGCCGCGGCCGAACTCGCCAGCGCGCGCACGCAGGTCGCCTCGGTCCGTGCGAGCTATCGCGAAGGCGAGGCAACGCTCCAAGCGGGCCGCGACAAGCTCGCTTATGCGCAGCGCGAAGCGGCGCGGCAGAAGGCACTGCTCGCCGAGGGCATTTCATCGCAGGCGCAATATGACCAGGCGGTGCTCGCCGAGCAGACCGCGCGCCAGCAGATCCAGACCTCGGTCCAGCAGAATGCCGGTGTCGCGGCCACGCTGACCGGCAGCGTCAGCGCGCCGACCGAACGCCAGCCATCGGTGCAGCGCGCGCAGGCGGCGCTCGAACGCGCCCGGCTGAACCTGGGCTATACGACGGTCCGGGCGGCACAGGACGGCATCGTCACCAAGGTCGATCAGCTTCAGCTTGGCAGCTATGTCTCGGCGGCAAAGCCCGTCTTCACGCTCGCGGGGACGCGGCTGTGGGTCGAGGGCAATTTCAAGGAAAACCAGCTCGATCACATGCGCGTCGGCCAGCGCGCAACCTTCAAGGTCGATGCCTTTCCCGATCTCAAGCTGACCGGCCGCGTCGCGAGCTTCAGCCCCGGCACCGGCAACAGCTTCGCGCTGCTCCCGCCCGAGAACGCGACGGGCAACTGGGTCAAGGTCGTCCAGCGCCTGCCGATCGAGTTCAGCATCGACCAATTGCCGCGCGACATCCCGCTGCATGCCGGGCTGAGCGTCGAGGTCACGGTCGATACCGGCTATCAGCGTCACCTGTTCGGCGCCGCGACGCCGGTGCGATGACCAGCGCCTATCCGGCCCCCGCCGTCCGCAACCTGATCACCGCATCGGTGATGGCGGCAACGGTGATGAACTCGCTCGACAGCACGATCGCCAACGTTGCGTTGCCGCATATCCAGGGCAGCGTCTCGGCGTCGAGCGAAGAGATCACCTGGGTGCTGACGTCTTACATCGTCGCGGCGGCAATCATGACGCCACTCACCGGCTGGCTCGCCGGACGCTTCGGGCGCAAGCGGCTGATGCTGTGGTCGATCGTCGGCTTCACCGTCGTGTCGGGGCTCTGCGGGCTCGCCAATAGCCTGGGCGAGCTGGTCGGCTTCCGGCTGTTGCAGGGCGTGTTCGGCGCCGCGCTGGTGCCAATGAGCCAGGCGATCCTGCTCGACATCAATCCACCCGAACGCCACGGCCCGGCGATGGCGGTGTGGGGCATGGGCGCGATCCTCGGGCCAATCATCGGCCCGGCGCTCGGCGGCTGGCTGACCGACAATCTCACGTGGCGCTGGGTGTTCTACATCAACCTGCCGATCGGTATCCTCGCCTTTGTCGGCCTGTCGGGATTCCTCACCGAGACCAAGGACGCGGTGCGGCCACGGCTCGACGTGTTCGGCTTCGCGATGCTCACGCTGGCGATCGGGGCGTTCCAGCTGATGCTCGACCGCGGGCAGACCAAGGACTGGTTCAGCTCGCTCGAGATCTGCATCGAGGCGGGGTTTGCGCTGTTCTTCGGCTATCTCTTCGTCGTCCATACGCTGACCGCGAAGAAGCCCTTCATCGATATCGGCATGTTCAAGGATCGCAACTTCCTGACGGGCTCGATCTTCGGCTTCTTCCTCGGCACCGTGCTGTTCGGCGTGCTCGCGTTGCTGCCGACGATGCTCGAGACGCTGATGGGCTATCCGGTCGTCCTGACCGGGCTCGTCACCGCGCCGCGCGGGATCGGCACGCTGATCTCGATGATCATCGTCGGGCGGATCATCAAGCGCGTTGATGCGCGGCTGCTGATCTTCATCGGCTTTGGGCTGGCGGCGATCTCGCTCTACATCATGGCGGGCTTCTCGCTGCAGATGAGCGAGCGGCTGGTGATCGTTTCCGGGTTCATCCAGGGACTTGGCACGGGGCTTGTCTTCGTGCCGCTGACGACGATCGCGTTCGCGACGCTCGACGTCAAATATCGCAACGAGGGCGCGGCGATGTTCACGCTGACGCGCAATATCGGCTCGGCGGTCGGCATCTCGGTGCTGCAGGCGCTGACGATCCGCAACGCCGCCGCGGTCCATTCGCGGCTGACCGAGGGCGTCCGGCCCGATAATCCGGCGATGGCGCAAGGCTTCGATTTCGATCTGCCCAGCGCCGTCGCGGCATTGAACGCACAGGTCACCCGGCAGGCGTCGATGGTCTCGTACATCGACGCGTTCTGGCTGCTGTTCGTGCTGACGCTCGCGGTGATCCCGTTGCTCCTGCTGATGCGCGGTCCGCGCAAAGGCGCGGGCGACGGGCCAACGATCCATATGGACTGATGCCAATGCGCTTGCTTCCCATCCTCCTCGCCGCGACCGCGCTTGCCGGTTGCACCGTCGGCCCCGATTTCGTGCGCCCGCAAGCGCCGGGGACGACGGGCTATCAGCCGTCCAGCGAGCAAAATACCGCGGTGCGCGGGGCGCCTGCGGTGACGCTCGGCGCTGGCCCGACGCAGCGCTGGTGGACCGCGTTCGGATCGCCCGAGATGGATGCGCTGGTCGATCGCGCGATCGCCAACAACCGCAGCCTGGCGGCTAGCAATGCGACCCTCGCTGCGGCGCGCGACGAACTGCGCGCGGTCGCCGGGCGGCAGCTGCCGCAGATCGACGCGAACGCGCGCGTCGATCAGGAACAGGTCAATCTCGCCGGCTTCGGCTTTTCGGGCAACAATCCGCTCGCGTCGGGCGGCAATCCCGAATTCCACCTTTACTCGGTCGGCGGCGGGATCAGCTACGATCTCGATCTGTTCGGCGGGCTGCGCCGCCAGGTCGAGCAGAGCGCCGCGCAGGTCGAGGCGCAGCAGCGCCAGACCGAGGCCGCGCATCTCTCGATCGCCGGACAGGTGGTCAACCAGGTCCTCACCGTCGCCGCGATCCGCGCACAGATCGCGACCGCCAACGCCTTGCTCGCCGAGGATCTGCGCAACGTCGATCTCACGCAGAAGCGGCGCCAGGGCGGGGAGGGTACGCTGGTCGAGGTGCTCAACGCGCAGAGCCAATATACCGCCGACCGCGGCGACATCCCGCAGCTCGAGCAGCAATTGGCCGAGGCGCGGCATTTGCTCGCGACATTGGTCGGTATTGCACCGTCGGAGCTCGGCGCGACCGAGTTCGATATCGCCAAGCTGACCTTGCCCAGCGCGATCCCGGTCGCGTTGCCCTCCGAGCTCGTCCATCGCCGGCCCGACATCCTGCAGGCCGAAGCCGATCTCCATGCCGCGGCGGCGGGCATCGGGGTCGCGACCGCGCGGCTCTATCCCGACATCACGCTCGGCGCGACGTTGACGCAGGGCGCGCCGGGGATCGGCGATCTCGTCAAGAATGCGTTCCGTGGCTACGACATCTTCGCCGGTGTCACCGCGCCGATCTTCCATGGCGGGACGCTCAAGGCGCAGCGCGCGGCCGCGATCAACCGCGCGAAAGCGAGCGAGGCGACGTATCAGCAGACCGTGCTGACCGCGTTCGGCCAGGTCGCCGATCTGCTATCGGCAATCCAGAGCGACGCCCGCTCGGTCACCAACCAGAGTGAATCGGTGTCGGTCGCCGAACGATCGCGGCACCTGTCGCAGCGCAGCTATCAGGTCGGCAATTCGGGCATTCTCCAGGTGCTCGAGACCGAGCGCCTGTATCAACGCGCCAGCAACGGCCTGGTGCTCGCGCGCACGCGGCAGTTGCTCAATGTCGCGCGGCTGTATGTCGCGACCGCCGGGGGCTGGACCGGGCCTGCCACCGATACGCCCGGCGCGGGCTGAACGCAGCAGCAGGGCCCGACGTTAGGGCGCCGTAACTGTCGCGATTGCCTGCGGCGCATCGCGCAATCGCAGGAAGACCCGCCCGTCGGCGCTGGCGCGCGCGGTGATCTCGGTTGCGACGAACCCGTCGGGGATCGTCTGGCTGGGCTGCAGTTCGGCATTCGCGCCGACTGCGTCGATCAGGAAGAAACGGTTGCCGGTCAGCTTGCAGGCCTTGCGTGCCACGCAATTGATCGCGCGGATCTCCGGCAGCCGCACGACCGTCGCCAACGGCGTCCACGATGACCCCGCACCATCCCCGGCAATGCGGAAGCGCAGCGCGCCATATCCGGTCGGGCCGAGCGCCTCGGCCGGGTCGAGCGAGACGATCCCGGTCTTGGCGTCCTGCAGGTCATAGCCCTTGCCGGCCGTGACGGTCGTGCTCGACCGCCCGTCGAGCGTGCTGATCTCGATCGTCTCGCGCCCCGACAGCGGCGCCGGATCGTCGAGGTGGAAGGCGAAGGTCAGCTTCGCGTCCTGCGCGAAGACCGCGTTTTCGGGCAGGGCGATCGGCAGGACGCCGTCGCGAACCGGCGCGCGCGCCGTCACCCGGACCAGCGTCGCCGAGACGCGCCGCGGTGCGATCGTGACGTTGAGCGATTTGTGCCGACCCCCGGCATAGCTGATGTCGGCAGGGAGCGTCGTCCCGGCAGCGAGCGCCATCGCGCTGGCCGGTGTGCTGGCCTGGAGCACGACCCGGTCCTGCTTGCCGACGCGGGTGAGTGCGCCGGGCTGGAAGGCGAGCGAGCCAAGCGTCACCGCGACGACCTGGTCGAGCCGCGTTCCGGTCAGCGTCGCCTGATCGTCCCCGGCATGAAAGCTCAGTTCGTCGACGCTGCCGGCCTGTTGCAGCGCGCGCAGCGGCACTTCGGTTGCGGTCGCGACGCCCTTTTCCTCGACGACGATCGATACCGTGCCGGGCTCGGCTTGTTCGAGCGGAACGGTTGCGACGATCCCGTGCGCGCCCGACTGCTTCCAGGTCAGCGGCTCGACCGGACCATCGCCGCGGCGCAGCCCGATCTTGGTGACGCAGCCCGCGCTGCCGCCGGTCAACTGCAATTCGTTCGAGCGGCCGACGACCAGCGCGGTGCGATCGGTCGCTTTCCAGGTGCCGTCACCGGGTTTGGTCAAGCCGAAGCTCGGGCCGTCGAACGACGAGAAGCCCCAGGCGCCGTGCAATTGCGCCGAGATGACCTGGCCGAACGGGCCGAACGGAATGTCGCCCGTCGCGACGAAACCACCGAGACTTGGATCGGCGCGGACCGGCATTTCGGCCTGCGTCCCGTCGAGCCGCTTCAGCCGCAGCACCATGTCGTGCGCGTACCCCGTGGCGTAGACGAGCGGCGCGCCTTCGACCGGCAGCACCAGCCCTGGCGCCGCGCACAGCATCGTTGCGGGGAGCGGCTGGCGCAGCGGCGGCGGCTTGGGCGCCTCGATCGCGGGAAGTGCGACGACCATCACCGAGGTCGGCTTGGCGAACGAGACCGGCGTGTTGAGCAACACCGTCACATGGCCCTCGCGCTGCTGCGCGAGCGCCGGGATGAATTGCAACTGGGTCGATTGGAACGCGCCGAACAGGCGGAACACGTCGCGCACCACGCCGATATACGAGCTGTACGAGCCATAGCCGGCCTGCGGCGTCGCGCTGAGCTGGAAAGCGAGATCGGTCGGCGCGCCGGCCAGCGTGTCGGCGAGCGCCGAGCTGTGGGTATCGGCGAGCAACAGCGTCTCGCGGTCGCCGGTGAGGCACGCCGACTGCACCTCGGTCGGCTGGACGAGGCATTCGGCCTTGAGCTTGACCGCAAGGCTGCGCGTCAGCACCGGCGAGACGGTCGCGAGGCTTTCGGGGTTCTTGCGCTCGGCGCGCTGCATCTCGCTCAGAAAGGTGTCGAGCCGCGCGCGGTCGAGCGAGGCCTGGTTGAGCTCCTGTGCGGCGCGGACGAACGCGCCGGGCTGCTTGCGTACCGCGCTGATCACCGCGCCCGCACCGCCACCACGCTCGGGGACGATGAACAGCTGCATCTGCTGTGCGTCTTTGGGGACGAGGAGCGACAGGCTGGCATTCTTGTCGCGCCAGCTCTCGGCCTCGCGGAACCAATCCTTGCCGGGCCGATCGACCGCGCCGCGCAGGAACACCGCGATCAGCCGGTAATGTTCGTCATGCCCCGGAAGGACCGCGAGCTTGATCGAGATGCGGTCGCCCTCGGCGAGATTGGGCACGCGCTCGAGCGGCAGCGTGACGCCGTCGCGCAGCACGGTGACCTCGAGCCGCGGCCCGATCAGGTCGAACGAGGACGATGCCGCCTCGACGGCGGGTGCCGCCAGCAGGAGACCAAGCAGACCGACGATAGGAGAAAAACGCAACACGGTGTCCACGGCCCAGTTTATGTTTGCCCCGGCCTATGCCCTTGGCGTGTGGCGACAATGGGGCTGAAGCCGAGCCGCCGCAACCCCGCACGCGGCGCGCGGGCCGGGTTGGTGACAAAGCGGGGCCGGGGCTCTAGGCGCCTCGCTATGCCCATGTCTCCGATCCCGCCTTCGTCGCAGGCCCAGCGTGGCGGGCGCGTCCCGACGTTCGCGCAGGTCGCGCTCATCGCCGCGATCGCCTTGCTCGCGCGGATCATGACCTTCGGCGATCCGGTGATCCAGGTCGACGAGGAATTCTATTACGTCACCGCGCAGGCGATGTGGCGCGGCGCCTTGCCCTATATCGACATCTGGGATCGCAAGCCGATCGGCCTGTTCCTGCTCTATATGCCGGCGGCCGGGTTGCCGTTGCGCTGGGGGCTGCTCGCCTATCAGGCGATGGCGACGCTCTCGCTCATCCTGACGGCGCTGCTGGTCGCGCATCTTGCGCGGCGCGCGGGATGGGGCCGGGGGGCGTTGGCGGGGGCGATCGCCTATGTGGTGTGGCCCGATTTGCTCAACGGGGTCGGGGGGCAGTCGCCGATCTTCTACAATCTGCCGATGGTGGCCGCCGCGGCGCTGATCGTCGCGGCGGGCGAACGGCGTGATCGGCGTGTCCTCGGCGGGCTGGCGATGGTGCTGGTCGGCACCGCGATGCAGATCAAATATACCGCGCTGTTCGAAGGGATCTTCTTCGGCCTGTGGCTGCTGAGGCAGGAATGGCGCGCGGTGCGCCGCCCGGTAATGCTCGCAGCCTATGGGGCGATTCTGGTGGCGCTTGCGCTCGCGCCGACGGTTGCGGCCTATGGTTTTTATGCGGCGCACGGGCAGGCGGATGCGTTCGTCTTCGCCAATTTCGCCTCGATCGCGCATCGCAATGCCAATCCGCTGGGCGAGATGGCGCGCAACATCGCGACGCTCGTGCTGATCCTGTCGCCGCTGGTCGCGATGGCGTTCGCCGCGCGGGGCGGTACACGCGACGGATCGCCCGATGCGCGGGGTTTCCTCTATCTCTGGTTCGCGGCAGCGGTGATCGGGCTGGTCCTGTTCGGGACGTGGTTTGATCATTACGGGCTGCCGGTGCTCGTCCCGGGCTGTGCCTGCGCCGCCGGGTTTTTCGGGAATGCGCGGTTCCGGCGTCGGCTCGGGCCGGCGATTCTCGTGATTGTCGCGCTGGCCGCGCAGATCGTCGTCCAGGTCAATCTGCGGGCGCGGGGCGATGCGGCGCAGTTCGCGGCGCTCAGCGAGGCGGTAGGGCGCGGGCCGGGGTGCCTCTACGTCTATTCTGGGACGACGATGCTCTATGCCGCGACCGAACGCTGCCGCCTGTCGCGCTATGTCGTGCCGGCGCATCTCAACCGCGCACGCGAAAGCGGCGCAACCGGGGTCGATCAGGCAAGCGAGGTCCGGCGCATCCTCGCCGCGCGTCCTGCGGTGGTCGTGATGCGGCCGGCATTTTCGGGCGAGCGGCCCGAAATCCGGCAGATCGTCACCGCCGCGATGGCGCGCGACTATCGCCTCGTCGCGGTCCGCCCGATGGGGCACGAGGCGATCGCGGTCTATCGCCGGCGGTAGCGAGCGTGGACAGGAGCGCCGACGCGGACGTCAGCTCGTAGGACCGCCCAACCCTGCGGCAAATGCGATGCGCAGCGCCTCGGACAGGCTGCGCGCGTGCAATTTGGTCATGATATTGGCGCGGTGGACCTCGACCGTGCGCGGCGAAATGCCGAAATCATAGGCGATCGTCTTGTTGGGCAGGCCGTTCGCGAGACCCGCCAGCACCTCGCGCTCGCGCACCGTCAGCCCGCCGATCGCGACCGCCGCGCCGGCGGCACGGACCGCCTCGGTCTCGGCACGGTCGATCCGCTCGAAAGCGGCCGCGAGCGCCTCGAGCAGGACCGCCTTGCTGAAGGGCTTTTCGATGAAATCGATCGCGCCCGCCTTCATCGCCCGCACCGCGATCGAGACATCGCCATGCCCGGTCAGCACGACGACGGGCATCGCGATGCCGCGCTCGAGCATCGCCTGCTGGACCTCGAGTCCGTCCATCTCGGGCATCCGCACGTCGAGCAAGACGCACCCCATCTCCGCATGCCGCGCCGCTTTAAGGAATTCGACGCCCGACGCCCAGGTTTCGACGAGGAACCCTGAGGTTTTGAGCATGAAGCTCGCCGACCGGCGGATCGCTTCCTCATCATCGACGATGTGGACGAGTCTGTGTTCTGCCACTTGCGCAACTCCGTGCCGCCCAGGCGAGCTTAGACCGGGGGCGCCAGCGGCGCCATCCTGCGCGACGGTATCGGGCTGATCGTGGGGGATGAGCGGCATCGGATGGTGTGGCCCGGTGACGGAATCAGCTGGCCAGCAGCACGCGGCGCGCCTCGTTGCGGCGCGCATGGCGCTCGCTGAGGACGGCGGCGCAGGTGCGGCGGGCGGTTTCGCGGACGTCGGACAGGCACTGGCGGACATATTGCGCCGAGACCCCTTCGACGATCGAGTCGAAATGGACATGCCCGCCATCGACGAGCGCGAAGACCGAGGAGAGGTAGCTGTCGATCCCCTGGCAAATCGACGTCCACTGACCGTGTTCTTCAAGCCACGGCCGGGTCGACGCCGATGTGCTGAAGCTGAGCAGGCGTTTGCCCGTGAACGGCGATATCGGTTCATCGGGGCACAGCGCGGCCTGGTCGAAACCGGCGCCGAACACCCGATCGATATAGCCCTTGATGATCGCGGGCGGCATCCCGACCCACAGCGGATAGACGAGCGCGATCACTGCGGCGCCGTCGAGCACGGCAAGTTCGGCGGCGACATCGGATGGGCGCTGATGGTTCGGCGCGGTCGAACGCTCGGCATTGCTGAGCAGGGGCTTGAACCCCATCGCATAGAGATCGCGCAGGTCCGCCGCCTGGCCGCATTCGCGCACTTCGGCGCAATAGGCTTCGGCGACGGCATGGGTGAAACTGCTCGGGCTCGGCGTGCCAAGGATCACGACGTGGCGAAGGTCGGCCGGGTCGGCGTCGGTGGCGCAGGTCATCGCACGCTTCGCAGGCTGGACGCGCGCGAGGCGATCGATCGAGCGGACGCGACCGATCGTGGGGATGGGGATGCGCGCTTCATCATCGACTCGTTCCTTTGCCGCACACATCGAAGCACGGCGGCGCGCGGATGCGCCATACGGGTCTATACGGAGCCGGTGCCGCGGCGCCGCTACGGGGTATTACGTATTCGCCGGCGCGACGGCGCTTTCTACCCCGCCGCCATGCGCTCGATCTCCGCCCGCCCCGATCCCCTCGACGCCGTTCAGCGTCTCGCGCGGATCGTGCCGCCCGCTGCGCGGCTTTGGCCAGCGACGGCCTTGCTGGTCGGCGACACGCTGGCGGGAATCGGGTTCGCTGCGGGAATCTCCGGCGCGGTGGTGCAGGTTGCGGCGGGCTGGGGCGCGCTGTTGCCATGGGTCGTGCTGGTCGTCGCCGCCGGGATGGTGCGCGGCGGCTGCGCGCTGCTCGCGGCGCGCATCGGTGCGGAGGCGGCGCAGCGGACCAAGCGCGGGGTGCGCGCCGCGCTCGTCACCGATCTGCTGGCGCGCGCGCCGGGCGGACGCGCGACGACGGGCACGCTGCTGGCGACCTGCGTCGACGAGGTCGAAGCGCTCGACGGCTATGTCGCGCGCTTCCTCCCGGCGCGGTCCGCCGGTGCGCTGGCGCCGCTGCTGGTGCTCGCCGTGACCGCGATCGCCAGCCCGATCGCGGCCGCGATCCTCGGCATAACGCTCATTCCGTTCGTCGCCGCGATGATCCTCGCCGGCGGCGCCGCGGCGGAGGAATCGCGGCGGCAGTTCGGTGCGCTGTCGCGGCTGTCGGGCCTGTTCGCCGACCGTATCCGCGCACTGCCGATCCTGCTCGCGTTCGGCGGCGAGCAGCGCGAGGCCGAGCGGCTCGGCACCGCGTCAGACGATGTTGCGCTGCGCACGATGCGCGTGCTGCGCGTCGCCTTCCTGTCCTCGGCGTCGCTCGAATTCTTCGCGGCTCTGTCGGTCGCGCTGGTCGCGGTCTATGCCGGGTTCAACCTGCTTGGCTTGCTGCCCTTCCCGGTTCCCGAGAAGCTCGATCTGGCGCGCGCCTTCTTCGTCCTCGCGCTGGCGCCCGAATTCTATCTGCCGATGCGGCGGCTGGCGGCAGCCTATCACGACAAGCAGGCCGCACAGACGGCGGTCGAGCGCTTTCCCGACGTGCTGTTCGCGCCGCCGGGCGTGACGGTTGCAGCGCTTGCGCCCGAGACGGCGCCGCGGATTACCCTGACGGACGTTGCGATCGCCTATCCCGGGAGCGATGCCCCTGCGATAGCCAATGTCTCGATCGATATCGCCCCGTGTGAGATCGTCGCGGTGGTCGGCCCGTCGGGGAGCGGGAAGAGCAGTCTGCTGCACCTCCTGCTCGGGCTTGCGCCGCTCAGCGCGGGGCGGGTGACGATCGACGGCGTCGATCTCGGCGCGGAGATCTCGCTTGCCGCGGCGTCCGCATGGGTCGGCCAGACACCGCTGATCATCCCGGCGACGCTGCGCGCCAATATCGCGCTCGCCTGGCCCACCGCGACGGCGGACGAGATCGAGCAGGCGGCGCTTCGCGCGGGACTTGGGCCGATGCTCGCTGCGCGCGGGCTCGATGCGCCGATCGATGCGCGCGGCGGGGGATTGTCGGGGGGCGAGATCCGGCGGATCGCGCTCGCGCGCGCGCTGCTCAAGCCGAGTGCGGTCCTGTTGCTCGACGAACCGACCGCGCATCTCGATCAGGCGGGCGAAGCCGCGCTGGTCGAGACGATCCGTGCCGCCTGCCGGGGCAGCACCACGCTGATCGCGACGCACAGCGCGGTGCTGGCGGCGATCGCCGACCGGATCGTATCGCTGGAACCACGCGCATGACCCCGCTCGCCGTGCTGCTCGCCGAACAGCGCCGCCGCCAGCGGTCGATGCTGGCGCGTGCGGCCGGCTATGCCGCACTCGTCAGCGCGGCGTCGGTCCTGCTGCTCGGGCTGTCGGGATGGTTCATCACCGCCGCGGCGATCGCTGGGCTCGCCGGGCCGATCGTCGTGCAGGGCTTCAACTATATGCTGCCGAGCGCCGCGATCCGCCTGCTGGCGATCGTGCGGACGGGGGCGCGCTACGGCGAGCGGCTCGCGAGCCACGAGGCGGCGTTCGGCGCGCTGGCGCGGATCCGCCCGGCTCTCTTCCGCGCGATCGCGGCCGCCCCGGTGTCGCGCGCGCTCGGCTTTTCGACCGGCGAGGCGACCGCGCGGATCGTCCAGGATGTCGGCGTGATCGAGACGCGCTTCGCAATGGCATCGGCGCCGTGGGGCCTCGCCGCGGCAGCGGTCGCGGGCGCCTGCCTCGCCGTTCTGGGCGGATGTGCGGCGGCGCTGGCGGTGCTCGCCTGTCTCGGTGTGCTGCTGCTCGTCGCCGACCGGCTTGCGCGCGGCCTCGAGGAACCCGGTCGGGCCGTGCAGCGCGCTGCCGGAGCGTTGAAGGACGAGCTTGCCGCGCATGCCGCCGCCGCTGCCGAGCTCCGCTGTTACGATCTCGAGGGATGGGCCGCGGCGCGGATCGGCGCGCGGAGCGATGTGCTGGGCGAGGCCGTTGCCACGCAGACGGCGGCGCTCGGCTGGTTCGAACTGGCGCAGGCGGTGGCGATTGCACTCGCGGCAGGTGCGGTCACCGTCCTCGCGCGGGAGCATGGTGCGGCGATCGTCGCGCTGGGCGCGCTCGCTGCCGCGATGACGATCGACGGGGCCGCGCCGCTGGTGCGCCGCATCGCGCAGCGCGGCGCGGTCCGCGAGGCCGAAGCGCGACTTGGTGGGTTGCTCGAACAAGAGGCACCGCCGGTATCGCGGGGGTCGGCGTCGGTGCGTCCGTCGATCCGCCTGGCGCAATCCGATAGCCCGCTGGCCCCCGGGACGCGGGTTCACCTGTCCGGTCGTTCGGGGGCCGGCAAGACGCGCCTGGTCGAGACGTTGCTCGGGTTACGCGCGGCCGACCGCGGACAGATCTGGCTCGACGATTACGACCTTGCCGACCTCGCCCCGGCCGACCGGCGCGATCTGTTCGCCTGGGCGCCACAGGACGCGGCTTTGTTGTCGGGCACGGTGCGCGACAATCTGCTGCTAGGCTGCGCCGATGCCGACGACACCGCGCTCTGGGACGCGCTGCACGACGCCGCGCTCGATGACCACGTGCGCGCCTTGCCGCATGGTCTCGACAGCTGGATCGGCGAGAATGGCGCGCGCCTGTCGGGCGGCGAGCGTCGGCGGCTTGCACTCGCGCGCGCCTATCTGCGTCCGGCGCCGTGGCTGGTGCTCGACGAACCGAGCGAAGGACTCGATCGCGCGACCGAGGAGGTGATCCTCGCGCGGTTGACCGCCCGGCTCGCGATGACGCGGCAGGGCCTGCTGCTGGTGAGCCATCGCCCGGCGCTGGCCGCGCTGTGCGAGCGCGTCGTCGTGCTCGACACGAATGCAGCGCACCAGCGGGACGTTCGCCAGCCCCTATCCGTATCAATCCCGATAGCGGCCGAGACGGTCGCCCAATAGCGTCGGCGCACCATCAAGGGAGGCGGCGATGAAAAACGTTCTTTTGCTTGTGCATGACGATACCGGGCAGGAATCGCGACTGCAGGCCGCGCTCGACCTGACGCGCGCGCTCGACGGGCATCTCTCGTGCGTCGATGTCGTCGTGCCGGCATCGATCAACGGCGACTATTACGGCATCGCCGCGGTCGGCCTGCTCGAGGACGAACGCACCCGCGAGGCTGGGAACAAGACCGAATTGGTGGCGCGGCTCGCGCGCGAAGACGTGCGCTGGAACTGGATCGATGCCACCGGGACGCTCGCTGATTCGGTGCTCGAGGCCGCCGAGCTCGCCGACCTGATCGTGCTGAGCCGCAAGCTCACCGATGACCGCGACCCCGATATGCGCGACGTGGCGGGGCGCGTGCTGATGCATTCGCGCACGCCGATCGTTGCGGTGCCCGAAACGCTGACGCGCTTCGCGATCGGACGCGCGCTGGTCGCCTGGGATGGTCGGGCATCGGCGGCGGCGACGCTGCGCGCGTGCGTTCCGCTGCTCGCGCTGGCCGACGCGGTCGAGATCTTCATGGCGCGCGACGGCAGCGAGCGCACTGAGCCGGCCGAGGCCGCGGAATATCTTTCACGCCACGGCATCTATGCGACCGTCAAGACGATCGACGACGGCCTGACAGCCCCCGACCGCTTGATCGAGGCCGAATGCGCGCGGTTCAATTGCGATTATATCGTGATGGGCGGCTACACGCACGGCCGCCTGCTCGAGACGTTCGGCGGCGTGACCAAGCGGATGCTCGGCCATTGCGCGGTCCCGCTCGTGCTCGGCCACTGAGCCCGGCGGAAGTGTTCTACGTAAGATCCCGGAGCGCGCCGGGCAGCGGCGCGGCGTATCGCTAGGGCAAGGAGATTTCGCATGCCTGACACTCGTTCCAAGCCGCCGCGTCACGTCGTCATCCTTTGCCACCCCGAGCAGGACAGCTTCAACGCGGCGATTGCGGCGGCCTATTGCGCGACGGTGCGCGAGCATGGCCATGAGGTGATCGTGCGCGATCTCTACGCGATGGGGTTCCATCCCGTGCTCAAGTCGATCGAACGTCCGGGTGAAGACGAACGGCAGTTCGCCGACGTCAGCGAGGAACTCGCGATCCTCAAGGATACCGACGTGTTCGTGCTCGTCTATCCGATCTGGTTCGGCGGGCCGCCGGCGATGCTCAAGGGCTATGTCGAGCGCGTGCTCGGGACCGGGGTGCTGCCCGATGCGGTGTATGAAGGCACGGCGAAGGGCGTCCTGGCGGGCAAGCAGTTGCTCAGCTTCACGACCTCGGGGCTCAAGGAGATCTGGCTCGACGAAATGGGCCAGTTGCGCGCGCTGACGCAGGCGTTCGATCATTATATCGAACATGCCTTTGCGATGCTGCCGTCGCGGCACGTGCATTTCGGCCATATCACGTCGGACATGGAGCCAGCCTGGGGTCGGCGTCACCTCGACGAAGTCCGCGGCCAGGCGCGCGCGCTCGTGCGTGAGCTCGACGGGCCCGTTCTAGCCGCCGACTGAGGCGCTTTGCGCGGCGTCTAGCACCGCCGCGCTGTGGAGCGCGATCTGGGCATCCTCCTGCGCGGCAAGCACGCGCAGCGCGACGCGCGAGGCGGCGCCGCTGATCGTTGTCACGCCGGCGACGTTGCGGGCAGGATCGAGCGCAACGCCCATCCAGGCGAGCGCATCCGCGGCGGTCGCGCGGACGCCGGCATCATGCTCGCCGATGCCGCCGGTGAAGACGATCATGTCGACCCCGCCGAGCGAACACGTCATCGCGGCGAGCATCTTGGCGAGCGAGTGCCCGAACATCGCGATCGCGAGGGCGGCGGCGGGCTGGGCCGAGGCTGCAGCGTTGAGCCGGCGCAGATCGCTGTCGACCCCCGAGATGCCGAGCATCCCGCTTTCGCGATCGACCAGCGTGGCGAGGGTTCCCACCGTGTAACCGCCGTCGCGCAGCAGATGGAGCAGGATGCCGGGGTCGAGATCGCCCGTGCGGCGCCCCATGATCAGGCCGCCGGTCGGGGTAAGCCCCATGCTGGTGTCGACCGATCGGCCGGCGCGCACCGCGGTGACGCTCGCGCCATTGCCGAGATGTGCGATGATCAGACGCTCGGGTACATCCTTGCCGAGTTGACGCACGATCGATTCGCACGACAGGCCGTGAAAGCCGTAGCGCCGCAGCCCTTGGTCGCGCAGCGTCTTGGGGAGCGGCAGCGTGCTCGCCACCGCCGGCATCGTCGCGTGAAAGGCGGTGTCGAAACAGGCGATCTGCGGACAGTGCGGGAAATGGCGGCGCGCGGCGCGGATCGTCGCCAGCGCGGCGGGGATATGGACGGGGGCGAAGCTGCGCACGCGCTCGAGTTGGTCGAGCACCGCGTCGGTGATCCGCGTTGGGGCGAGCAGATCCGGGCCGCCATGGACGAGGCGATGCCCGACTGCGATCGGGGCGGGTAGTTCGGTGCGATCGAGCAGGGCGACGACATGGCCGGTCCACGTCTCCGGCGCGGCTTGGCCGAGCGAATGATCGACATGCCAGCGTCCCGCGGCCGTTGCCGCGTGCAGCCGAACCGCTCCGCCGCCCTCGGTCTCGATCTCGCCGGTCAGCAAGGGCTCGGTAGTCGCATCGGCAACCCGGAACAAACCGAACTTGAGCGACGACGATCCGCCGTTGAAGGTCAGGATCGTTGCCCCTGAAGTGCTCACGCGGACCAGCGCCAGTCGCGGATCTCAGGCAGATCCTCGCCATGTTCGGCGATGTAGAGCTTGTGCCGCTCGATCGCCGCCCAATAGCGATCGCGCGCCGCCGGAACCTGCGCCTTAAGGCGCGGGATCCGCTCGATCGCGTCGAGCGCGAGGCGATAACGGTCGAGATCGTTGAGCACGACCATGTCGAACGGCGTCGTCGTCGTGCCCTCCTGCTTGAAGCCGCGGACGTGGATGTTGCGGTGGTTGGTGCGGCGATAGGTCAGCGTGTGGATCGTCGCGGGAAAGCCGTGAAAGGCAAAGATCACCGGCGTGTCGGTGGTGAACAGCGCATCGAAGGCGTGGTCGTCGAGCCCGTGCGGATGCTCGCTGCTCGGCTCGAGCACCATCAGATCGACCACGTTGACGAAGCGGATGCGGATATCGGGCACCTGTTCGCGCAGCAGCATGACCGCCGCCAGCGCCTCGAGCGTCGGGACGTCGCCCGCGCATGCCATGACCACGTCAGGGTCGTCGTCCTGCACGCCCGCCCAGTGCCAGATGCCGGCCCCTGCGGTGCAATGCCGCACCGCTTCCTCGATGCCGAGCCATTGCCATTCGGGCTGCTTGCCCGCGACGATCAAATTCACATAGTCGCGGCTGCGCAGGCAATGGTCCGCCACCGACAACAGGCAATTGGCGTCGGGCGGGAGGTAGACCCGGGCGATGTCCGAGGTCTTGTTGGCGACCTGGTCGATAAAGCCCGGATCCTGATGCGACAGGCCATTATGGTCCTGCCGCCAGACATGCGACGTCAGCAGATAGTTGAGCGACGCGATCGGCCGACGCCATGCGATCTGGCGGCTGACCTTGAGCCATTTGGCATGTTGGTTGAGCATCGAATCGACGATGTGGGCAAAGGCCTCGTAGCACGAGAAGAAGCCGTGCCGGCCCGTGAGCAGATAGCCCTCGAGCCAGCCCTGGCAGAGATGTTCGCTGAGCACTTCCATCACGCGCCCGTCGGGGCTCAGGTTGATATCGATCGGCTCGACCTCGCCCATCCACGCCTTGCCCGCGACGTCATAGACTGCATCGAGCCGGTTCGAGGCGGTCTCGTCGGGCCCGAACAGGCGGAAGTTCCGGCTGTCGAGATTGAGCCGCATGACCTCGCGCAGATAGTGGCCGAGCACGCGCGTCGCCTCGGCCTCGACTGCGCCGGGGACGTCGAGCGCGACCGCGAAATCGCGAAAGTCGGGGAGCGACAGGGGTTCGAGCAGCGCGCCGCCATTGGCGTGCGGGTTCGCGCTCATCCGGTGATGCCCGGTCGGGGCTAGCGCGGAAATCTCCTCGCGCACCTTGCCCGCCGCGTCGAACAGCTCGGCCGGGCGATAGCTGCGCATCCAGGCGTCGAGCTGGTCGAGATGCTCGGGCTTCTTGAAGTCGGCGATCGGGACTTGATGCGCGCGCCACGTTCCTTCGACCGGGAGGCCATCGACCGTCCTGGGGCCGGTCCAGCCCTTCGGGGTCTTGAGCACGATCATCGGCCAGCGCGGACGGGTAGGCGGCGTGGCGGGGGTGGCGCGGGCTTCCGCCTGGATCGTCTCGATCCTGCGCAGCACCGTGTCGAGCGTCGCGGCCATCGCCTGGTGGAGCAACTCGGGATCGTCGCCCTCGACGAAATAGGGTTCGTGGCCATAGCCGCGCAGCAGGTCAGTCAGTTCGTCCTTGCCGATCCGCGCGAGGATCGTCGGATTGGCGATCTTGAAGCCGTTGAGATGCAGGATCGGCAGCACCGCGCCGTCGCGCGCCGGGTTGAGGAACTTGTTGCTGTGCCAGCTGGTCGCGAGCGGCCCGGTCTCGGCTTCGCCATCGCCGACGATACAGGCGACGATCAGGCCGGGATTGTCGAACGCCGCGCCGTATGCGTGCGCGAGCGAATAGCCGAGCTCGCCGCCTTCGTGGATCGAGCCCGGGCATTCGGGCGAGACGTGGCTCGGGATACCGCCCGGCCAGGAGAATTGGCGGAACAGCCGTTCCATCCCGCCGCGGCTGCGCTCGATCGCGGGATAATGTTCGGTATACGCGCCCTCGAGATAGGCGTTGGCGACGAGGCCGGGTCCGCCATGCCCCGGCCCGATGATGTAGATCATGTCGAGACCGTTCGCGACGATCAGCCGGTTGAGATGCGCATAGACGAAGTTGATCCCCGGCGTCGTGCCCCAATGGCCGAGCAGGCGCGGCTTGATGTCGGCGAGAGTGAGCGGCCGCTCGAGCAGCGGATTGCCGCGCAGATAGATCTGCCCGACCGAGAGGTAGTTCGCCGCGCGCCAATAGGCGTGGATAGCAGCGACCTGTTTGAGCGAAAGGGGATCGGACATGCGCGTCTCCGGAAGCGCCCGATAGGGCCATCTGCCTGGACGGCGGCCCCGCGCGGAAGCGCGCGAGATCCGGCGACCGACGCTCTGCTCCTCGCCGGTTCGAGGGGCTGTCGCCATACGGGTAAACCCGTAGGGCGTGTCCGCTGCATAGCCTCGCGGAGAGGCATGCCGCCGCGGTCTTGCGGCGACCCGCCCCATTCAATCATGGCGCATCTTCAGACGAGCGCGCAGAGTCGCGCTGATCCTGCTTCAGAAGCGCGTCGATAGACCGGTATAGAGCTGCAGCCCCGGCGTCTCGCGGTTGAGCCCGATATAGGCCGCGGCATCGAGCTGGAGCGTCTTGGTCAGCTGATACGATGCAGCGAGATCGGCGGAATATTGCTGGCCGTTCTGGCGCGGCTCGAAACTCTCCTTCGTCCAGAATTCGGCATAGACCGTCGCATTCTTGCCGACCGGGTGCGACAGGTTGATCAGATTGACGAGTTCGAGATGGTAGCCGTTCACGTCCCCCTGATTCGCGGCAATGTCGACTTCCGGGCTCGTGGTCAGCGTGAATTTGGCGGGCAGCGGGATGTTGACCGGGAGCGCGAGGTTGCCCTCCCACTGGCCGTTGCCGACCCGCGATCCCGCGGTCGGCGCCTTGACCGAGCCGATCACCGAGACCTGCGTCTTCGACCGATCGACCGTCAGCTTCTGCTTCACGCGCACGAACAGATCGCCGACGCCGCTATCGGTCGTCACGCTGCCATCCTCCATCCGCGTCCGGACGGTTTCATACGGCGCAATATTGACCTCGACGTCGGTGTGGCGACCGACGCCGTATTTGAGCGTCGGGTTGGTGTAGAGGATCGTATCGGTGCGAACCCCGTCGAGCGTCTGGCGGGTCCAGTCGATCAGGTCGGTCTCGAGCTGGAAGGCGCCTGCGGGAACGGTGCAGGCGACGCTCGCGCGGGTCGGGCGATCGGTGCAGATCGGGGTTGGGTTCGGCGCGACATTGGCGGGAAGCGGCCCGGTGCCTTGCGACGGATCACCCTGCGCGGGTTCCTGCGCGAGCGCGGCGCCGGGCAGGGTCGCGAGCGCGAGGAAGAGCAGCGCGCGCAGGCGCGGAAACGGACGGGCTGGGGCGTGGCGAAAGGTCATCGCCGCTCCATGCGGTCACGCGACGCCTGGAGCAAGCGACAGCAACCTGATCGGGGTCAATCCCGCTCGGCGCTGCCCGGCCCGGCAGCGGCATCGCGCAGCACCCAGTGGACCGCGCGCAGCAGATGGTCGCGCTCATAGGGTTTCTGGATCACCACCTCCTCCGAGGCACGCCGTCCGAGTGCGAGTTCGTCGCCATAGCCCGAGGCGAAGATGAACGGCGTGCCGGACCTCTTGAGCTTCGTGGCGAGTTCGAAGCTCGTACCGCGCCCGATATTGATATCGAGCATCGCGAACGCGAAGCGATGCGCCGCGATCAGTCGCTCCGCATCGACCAGCGTGGGCGCGACGAACACCTCGGCCGCGCCGAGCGAGCGCAGCATGTCCTCGGCTTCGAGTGCGATCAGCATGTTGTCCTCGACCAGCAGCACCAGCGCCCCGCGAAGCGGCGCATCGGATGCTAGCGCCGGCACGGCTTCCGGCGGCGGCGCGGCGAGTTCGGCGGGCGGGGAGGAGGGCCGGGCGGGGGGGCGGGCGGGAGTCGGATCGGACGCAGCGACATCGTCCGGGACGAAGACATGCTGCTGCGGGATGAAGAAGTCCGCCTCGATCCCGCCCGGCCGGAAATGAAGGTCTGCGGTTCCCTCAAGATCGAACGGAACCGCGCGTTCGAGGACGACCGAGCCGAAGCCGCGGCGGGTCGGTGGCGCCACCGGCGGGCCACCGCTTTCTCGCCAGTGCAGATGGATCCCCTCGCCATCGACCATGGCGATCGTAACGTCGACCGATCCGGTCATCGACAGCGCGCCGTATTTGCTGGAATTGGTGACCAGTTCGTGGATCACCAGCGCCATCGTCGAAATCGCTTTCGGTTGAAGCAGCACCGCGGGCCCCGCCAGCGAAAGCCGTTCCTTCGTCCCCTGATGCGCGGCGAACTCGTCCTCGAACACGCCGGCGAGCGGGGCCGGTCCCCAACTCTGCCGCGTGATCCGGTCGTGTGCGCGCGCGAGCGCCTGGATCCTGCCACCCAGCGCCTTGGTATAACGCGCCATGGCGGGACTGGCGCCGCCGGTCTGGGTGATCAGGCCGCGGATCAGCGCGAGGATGTTGCGGACGCGGTGGTTGAGTTCGGCGATCAACAGGTCCTGCCGTTCCGCCGCGCGCTGTCGCTCGACGATCGCGGCATCGGAATAGCGCAGGATCACTTCGATCAGCGCCTGGCGGATCGCTTCGCCCATTCGCTGCTCGCGATCCGAAAAGCGTGCCGAGCGTCCGCGGATCTCTTCGACAAAGGCCTCGAAGCTCCGGCGCGGCGAGATCCGGGGCGTGCCGCCGTCCGCGCTCTGGAATTTGGCGGGGTCGCCACCCCAGCGGATCTGACTTAGCCGTTCGCGCCGAAACAACAGAATATAATCGCGCGGGGAGCGCGAGATCGGGATCGACATCATGCCGGCCGCTTGGTCGGCGGTCGCGGCGCACGGCGGATGAATCTCCGCAAGGCAATCGGTGATGAAGACGCGGCTGGGTGAGGCTCCGTTGAGGTGATGTGCCAGGATTGCGATCTGTTGCTCTGACGGCGTGGCGCCGTGGCTGTGGGTCGTTCCGCCGACATGGATCGCGATCCCGTCGCATTCGATCACGTCGCGCGTCATGTCCTGCAGCCATTGCGCATTGCGAAGCAGCGTTTCGTCGCCCGCGATCATCGCGATCAAACGGTCGGCGAGCAGCCGCGCCTTGCGTTCGTCCTCGCCGCTGCCGTGGCGCTGCCGGCTTTCGAGCATCAGCGAATACATCGCGCCGAACAGTTCGGCGGCGGTCCGCAGGACGAAGCTCGGCAGCCGCGGGGCGGTGGCATGGCAGGCGATCAGGCCCCACAGCCGCCCCTCGACGATAATCGAGATCGACAGCGATGCGGCGACGCCCATGTTGACGAGATATTCGATGTGAACGGGCGACACTGCGCGGCTGACCGCCATCGAGAGATCGAGCGGTGGCGTCACGGCATCAATCGGCGGAAGCAGCGCGACGGGGGTGTCGGCGACGTTGGAGATGATCCGGAACGGGTTGCGCAGGTAGAGCGCACGCGCCTGTTGCGGGATATCGCTCGCCGGGTAATGGAGCCCGAGAAAGCTCTCAATGCCCGCGCGGGTCGATTCGGCGATGACCTCGCCGGCGCCCTCTTCGTCGAAACGGTAGATCATCACGCGGTCGAAACCCGAGATCGCCAGCACTTGGCGTGCGGCATCGGTGTGGAATTTCTCGAACGTATTCGCCTTGGCGAGCCGCGCTGCCATCGCCCGGACCATCGAGGCGACTTCGGGCTCGTCGGTCTTTTGCGAGAACTCGCCTTCGACGATCAGCAGATCCTCCTGGAAATGGATCGAGACGTCGAGTGGCGGCATCCCCGGAACGAGCGTGAGGCCGAACAGGCGTTCGCTGCCGGTCGAGGCGAGGAGCGCGACGCGTGTCCGGATCTTGTGCAACGCTGCTTTGGTCAACCAGATATCGAAGCGCGAACCGAGCAACTGCTCGGGGCTGACCGCCAGAAAGTCGTGGGTGTTCGACGAGACGCGCACCACGGTCCAGTCGTTCGTCATCGCGATGAGAAAAGCGAAGTCCTGGATCTGATCGAGCCGCGTGATCGGCTCGCGGTCGCAAATCGTCAGGTCGAAGTCGGCGTCGAGATGGTCTGACATGATGCGTGTCGCCTCACTGCCGCTGCGGCCGCTCGCCACGTGCCGGCAGTGGCGAGATCGGACGCCGGATCCCATTGCGTCGGGAATTGGGGGAGGGCGTTATGCCCGGCCCGCCCGCGGCCCTGGTGCGCACCGGTCTGCCCACGTGAGCGCGTCCTTGGGTAAAGTGGACGACCATATCTCTGCATGGCGGTCGCAGCATGAAGAGCGAAAGCCCATTTTCAGCATTTTCAGCCAGCCGTTTCATTAGCGTATAATAGCAGATTTGGGGCTTATCGTCGTCCTTTCTTGATAATCACGACATAAATGACCCCAGATCTATAGGATATTATGATCGAAAGCTTTCTTTGGCGTGGCTCGCAAATCATAGCTGATCGCGCCCGTGCCTCCAACTTGTGCCATTAAAATAGAGCAATGAGACGCGATAGTTAGCCGAATAGTCCCGACTCGGACTAATTGCCTGGTGAGAGTTTTGAAACCGTCCTACCGAGCCGCCGCTTTGCCAAGCACGGGCTCGACCATCGCGACGTGCGCGGAAATGGCCTGGGCCGCCGTCTTTGCAACCGACCGCATCACGGCGTTGTCGCCCGATGCCGCGTAGGTCTGTGCCTCGGCGAGCGCCGAGCGATGCGCCAGCGCCTGCTGCTGGAGATAGGTCTTGTCGAACTCCGGGCCGGTCAGCCCGCCGAGGCCGTTCAACAGCAGCGCCTGATCGGCACCGATCGCCTTGACCGGCGGCGCCAGCCCGGCCTTTGCCGCGCTGTCGGATAGCAGGCGATCCATTGCGGTATGATCGGTGATCATCATCTGCGCGAACCCGCGGACGTCGCGGTCACTGCTTTGCGCGAGGGCGCTTTGCGCCGCGAGGATCTCGAACGTGTCGGATTGCGCGAGCGATTGGACGAAGTCGCGCGTCTGACGCGATCCGGTTTCCTGCGCGATCGCAGGACTGAGCACGCAGACACCGAGCGCAAGGGCGAGGAGGCGGGCAGGGGTGCGCAGTGCGGGGTCCTTGCTCATGGCTGACCCTGACCGCCGCCGGCACCGTAGATGTTGCCGGTCGTGAAGCTGCCATCGTCTTCGGCAAGCCGCACATAGATCCCGGCGAGTTCGACTGGCTGCCCCGGCCGGCCGAGCGGCGTGGTCGCGCCGAAGGTGACGAGCTTGCCCTGCGACGCGCCGCCCGAGACCTGGAGCGGCGTCCAGATCGGCCCGGGCGCGACGCCGTTGACGCGGATGCCCTTCGCGCCGAGCTGCTTGGCGAGCGACTTGACGTAGTTCATCGTCGCCGCCTTGGTTTGCGCATAGGCATAGAGATCGGGCGATGGGTCGTACGCCTGTTCCGACGTGGTGCCGATGATCACCGAACCCGGCTCCATGTGCGGCACCGCCGCCTTGATCATCCAGAACGGCGCATAGATGTTCGTCTTCATCGTCTGGTCGAATTCCTCGTCGGTGACGTCGAGGATCGAGGCGATCGACTGTTGCCGTGCGGCGTTGCAGACGAGGATGTCGAGACCACCGAGGGCGCTGACCGCGCGATCGACGAGTTGCCGGCAGAACGGCGCCGAGCGCAGGTCGCCGGTGAGCGGGACGGCCTTCTGGCCGGCGCGGTGAATCAGGTCGACCACCTCGCGGGCATCGGCTTCCTCGGCGGGCAGATAGTTGATCGCGACGTCGGCGCCTTCGCGCGCAAAGGCGATCGCGGCGGCACGCCCCATGCCCGAATCGCCACCAGTGATCAGCGCCTTGCGGCCGCGCAGGCGTCCGCTGCCGATATAGCTCGTCTCGCCATGGTCGGGACGCGGCTTCATCTGGCTGGCGAGGCCGGGCCAGGGCTGGCGCTGCGGTTCGAACGGCGGCTTGGGGTATTTGTCGCGCGGGTTTTGCTTGGCGGGCTTGGGTTGCGCCTCTGCGGCGATGCCGGGTGTCGCACCGAGCACGGCCGCCGTCCCCAAGGTGGCGGCGGTCAGCATCTGGCGGCGTGTCGTCTCGGTCACGGCAAATCTCCTTTTGCCCCCAACCCGCAAGCGTCGTGGGAGTGCCGCTCTCGCACCGGCTTTTCTGCTAGATTTGTATCAAGCATCGGATGGACGGGTCGGACGGGTAAGCGACAGGGCCGCGCCGGAGCTCGTAGCTAGCGGCTTTGCTATGATGGATCTGTGCGCCCGATCCGCCTGGTTTCGCGTTATGCAGTCGCATGGACCGTGAAGCAGCCTCCGATTCGACGCGCGTTACCGTGTGGTTCGACGGCGGCTGCCCGCTCTGTCGCCGCGAGATTGCGGGCCTGCAGCGGCTCGACCGCGCGGGACGGATCGCGTTCATCGATATTTCCGGCGATGGTCCGGCGGCATGCCCGATCGATCGCGCCGATCTGCTGGCCCGCTTCCATGCGCGCGAAGGCGACCGATTGCTGTCGGGCGCCGCCGCGTTCGCGGCGATGTGGCGCGCGATCCCGGTTTTGCGGCCGCTTGGGCTGCTCGCCCGCAACCGCTTCGTGCTGACAATGCTAGAATATGGCTATCGCCTGTTCCTGCGGGCGCGCCCGCGGCTGCAGCGGCTGGCCTTGCGATTGGAGCGCCAATGACACCCGAGCCGATCCCGCCGAAACCGGGCCAGGAAAGCGTCTGGTCGTTCCCGCGCCCGGCGATCGCCGAGCCGAGCCCGGCGCATGTCGTGATCGAGCACCGCGGCATGGTGCTCGCCGATACGCGTGCGAGCGTCCGCACGCTCGAGACGAGCCACCCGCCGAGCTATTACATCCCGCGCGCCGACATCCGCGAAAGCGCGCTGCGGCGGGGTGCGGGGAGTTCGTTCTGCGAGTGGAAAGGCGCTGCGACCTATTGGGACGTCGTCATCGACGGGCAGGTCCTGCCGAGCGTAGGCTGGAGCTACCTGAGTCCGACGCGCGAGTTCGCGATGCTCAAGGATCATATCGCCTTCTACGCGGCGCCGTTCGATCGCTGCAGCGTCGATGGCGAGACGGTCACCCCGCAGCCCGGCGGCTTTTATGGCGGGTGGATCACGTCTGCCTTTGCCGGGCCGTTCAAGGGCGTGCCGGGCAGCAGATTTTGGTAAGGGCCGACCCATGACCGACGATCGCAATTCGAACGGAAAATCCGTCCCCAGTGGACGCATGGCGCGGCTCGGGGTGTTCGGGCGCCTGGCCGGCGGCGTCGCGGGCGGGGTGATCGCCGAGGGGGCACGCCGGATCGCCGATGGGCAGCGGCCGCGGATGAGCGACCTGCTGCTGACCCCGGCCAATGTCGGGCGCGTCGCCGATCAGCTGTCGCATCTGCGCGGCGCGGCGATGAAGCTCGGGCAGATGATCTCGATGGATTCGGGCGATTTCCTTCCGCCCGAGCTCTCGCAAATTCTCGCGCGGCTGCGCAACAATGCGTATCACATGCCCCCCGCGCAGCTCCAGCAGGTGCTTGCGCGCGACTGGGGCAAGGATTGGCGCCGCCGCTTCGCGCGTTTCGATGCCGGGCCGCTCGCCGCGGCGTCGATCGGCCAGGTCCACCGCGCGCGGACGCCCGATGGACGCGATCTCGCGATCAAGGTGCAATATCCGGGCGTGCGCGACAGCATCGATTCGGACGTCGACAATGTCGCGACGCTGCTGCGCGTGTCGGGCGCGCTGCCCAAGACGATCGATATCGCGCCCTTGCTCGCCGAGGCGAAGCGCCAGCTCCACGAAGAGGCCGATTATGTCCGCGAGGGCGAGCAGCTCGCGCGCTTCGGTGCGTTGCTGGCGGACAGCCCGGCCTATGTCGTGCCCACGCTCGATCGCGAGTTCAGCGGCCGCGACGTGCTTGCGATGAGCTTCGTCGAGGGTGTGGCGATCGAGTCGCTGGTCGAGGCCGAGCAAGGCGTCCGCGACGTTGCGATGGAATCGCTGATGGCATTGGTGCTGCGCGAACTGTTCGAGTTCGGCCTGATGCAGACCGACCCGAACTTCGCCAATTATCGCTACCAGCCGACGACGGGAAAGCTCGTGCTGCTCGATTTTGGCGCGACCCGCGCCGTCGCACCCGAGACGGCGCAAGGCTATCGGCAGTTGCTCGAAGCGGGGCTTGCGGGCGACCATGCCGGGGTGCGCGCAGCAGCGGTGTCCGCCGGATTCCTCGGGGACGCGGCGGTGGCGCGTCACGGTGCGCTCGTCGATCGGATGATCGACGTGATCCTGGTCGAGCTCAACCGCACCGGCCCGTTCGACTTCGGCGATCGCGCGTTCGTCGGGGTGCTTCGCGAGCAGGGCATGGCGATTGCGGCGGATCGCGACACGTGGCACGTCCCCCCGATCGACACGCTGTTCGTCCAGCGCAAGATCAGCGGGACGGCTCTGCTCGCGGCGCGGCTCAAGGCGCGAGTCGATGTGCGCGCGATGGTGACGCGGGCGGTCGCGCCTGCCCCGGTTTCGGATCGCCCGTCCAGCGCTGCGGCGTGAAGATCGCAACCTACAACGTCAACGGCGTCAACGGGCGCTTGCCCGTCCTGCTGCGCTGGCTCGCGGAAAGCGCGCCCGATGTCGTCGTGCTGCAGGAACTGAAAGCCCCGCAGGACAAATTTCCCGAAGCTGCGATCCGTGACCTCGGCTACGACGCGATCTGGCATGGGCAGAAAAGCTGGAACGGCGTCGCTCTGCTCAGCCGGGTCGGCGAGATCCACGAGACGCGCCGCGGACTGCCCGACGATCCCGATCCGGCGCAGAGCCGCTATCTCGAGGCGGCGGTCAACGGCGTTCTGATCGGCGGTCTCTATCTGCCCAACGGCAACCCGCGGCCGGGGCCGAAGTTCGACTATAAGCTGCGCTGGTTCGACGCGCTGATCGCGCATGCCGCGAGTTTGCTCGAATCCGGACTGCCCGTGTTGCTAGCGGGCGATTTCAACGTCATGCCGACCGAGCGCGACGTCTATAAGCCCGAACGCTGGGTTGACGATGCGCTGTTCGCGCCTGAAATCCGCGCGGCGTTCGCAAAGTTGACGGGGCAGGGGTGGACCGATGCGCTGCGCACGCTGCATCCCGACGAGACGATCTACACCTTCTGGGACTATTTCCGGAACGCCTATGGCCGCGATGCCGGTTTGCGGATCGACCATCTGCTGCTGAGCCCGGCGCTCGCCGGGCGGTTGGTCGATGCGCAGGTCGATCGCGATGTGCGCGGGTGGGAGAAGACGAGCGACCACGCGCCGGTCTGGATCGAGCTTTCCGACAAGCCCGCGCGAAAGCGTCGGTCTAGCTGAGCGCGGCGAACCACGCGGCGTAGGGCGTGTTGTGCGCCATATGCCGGTTGTAATCGGGCGCGCCGTCGTCCCACCACACCGGCCCGCGTTCGCCGAGCGCGTGCTTTGCGGCATCGACCGCCGCTCGCGCCGATCGCTCGGCGGTCTCGTCATGGCTTCTAAGGGCAGCTCCGACAGCGCGGCGGGCCGCCATCAGATCGTGCACCAAGCCTGCGCGTGTCGCTTCGTCGAGCGCGGGGTTGCTCTTGCGCCAGAGCCGCCCGCGCACGACGAAATAGCGGCCGTCGGGCGTTGTCGGATGGTCGCTCAGTGCTGTGCGCGCGCGGCCGCCTTTTCGGCGCGCGCCTGCTTGGCGTAATGGTGGTGCGCGATCGCGCAGCCCGCGACTGCGCCCATCACGGCATGGCCCTTGCCGACGAAATGCCCCGCGACACCGCCGGCGGCAGCGCCCCGAATGCAGCCCTTGGCAAGAACGGGCGAGGCCGACGCCAACGCGGCGGAGACGGCGAGCAGGGAAACGATACGCATTCGGATGTCCTTACACTGGAACCTTGGGGCGCGATCTTGCCGTGACGACAGCGTGCTGTCTCGTGAAATAATGTTCACGCTACGGTCTCTTTCCGCCTCACCGGCGATCCAGTTCGGCAAGCAACAGCCGTCCGAAAGTCGCGGGATCCTCGACCTGTGGAGCATGGCCAGCGCCGGGGATCCGAACGATCCGTGCGTCGGGGAACCGGCGCACCGCGCTCTCCGCGGCTTGCGGCACCGTCTGGACCTGCGCCCGCAGCGGCGCGGGCGCGGTGTTGGCGCGGAACGCGGTCAGGTCGCGCTGGCCGATGATCAGCGACACCGGCGCGCGAACCCGGTCGAGCTCGGCCGCGACGGGTTGCGTCTCGATCATGTCGGACAGCCGCGCCTGCGCATCGCGGACGCGGTCGCCATCGGGCCCGGCATATTGCCCGGCGAGCATTGCAACCCAGCGATCATAGGCTGGCCGCCATTCGCCATGATAGTAATTGCGCAGCTGATAGGCCTTGATCGATGCGGCATCGGTCTTCGCCTCTTCCTGCCGCAACGCGCCGAGCTCGGTATAGGGGACGCCGTGCGCGAGCGTGTCGTTGAGCCCGAGCGGATTGACGAGCACCAGCCGCTCGATGCGCTGCGGATACAGCAAGGCGAAGCGGGTCGCGAGGATACCGCCGGTCGAATGCCCGACGAGCAGAACCTTGCCCGCTCCGGCCTGGTCGAGCAGCCCGCGCGTCAGCGTCGCGAGCGCGGCAAAGCTGTATTGATAGCCCGTCGGCTTCGACGATTTGCAGAAGCCGATCTGGTCGGGCGCGATCACGCGATAGCCGTTTGCTGCGAGATTGATGATCGTGTCCTGCCACGTCGCCGAACAGAAATTCTTGCCGTGGAGCAAAACGACCGTCCGGCCGTTCGCCACCCCGGTCGGCGCGACGTCGAGATACGCCATGCGGACCGGCGCGCCCTGTGACATCGTCTCGTACCAGTGGACCGGAAAGGGGTAGGTGAAGCTCTCGAGGTTCGCTCCGAGCGGTTTTGTTGTCGGCGCGGGGGACGGCGTCCGATCTTGCGCGCTCGCCGATGACACGGTTGCGGTCGCGACGAGAAGGACCGGGAGGATATGGCGCATGGTGGATTTCCTCACCTCGGGCAGCGGGGTGCGAAGGTCCAATGAACCGACGCGCCGCGAGTTCCGATTTTCTGCGCTGCCGAGACATGGTGCCCGCTTGCTTTGCCCGGCCTGCGACCCCAGGTTCGCCGCAGGACACAGGAGTGCACATAATGGCCGTCAAGATCGTCGCCTTCATCGCCGTCAAGCCCGGCGCGGACGATGCCTTCATCACCGCCGCCCGGACCTGCGTTGCGGCCTCGCGCGCCGAGCTGGGCGTGCTGCATTACGAACTGTGGCGTGAGACCGAGGGTGCGCAGCGCTTCGTCTTCAACGAGCTGTATGTCGACGATGCCGCCGTGCAGCAGCATATGGCCTCGGACCATTTCAAGGCACTGGGCGTCGCTGCGCGCGATCTCGCGACCGCGCGGCCCGAGATCATCGTCACCCATCCGATCGACGTGGCGGACTGACGCCAGGCCGTCAGGCCGCCCTCAGCCCTCGTGATGCTCGGTGATCTCGATGAAACGCCGCGCCGCGGCGCGGTCCGCTGCATCGGGGAAAGCGATGTCGAGGTCGGGCGCTGCGCCGAGCATGTGGAGCAGCGTCCACAGCCCGAAGCGTCGCTCGCGGTCCTGCTCCAGCCCGAAATCGACTCGCATATGGTCGATTCCCCCTTGCAGTGCGGCGGGCGTCACTTCGGCGAGATCGCTGCTGCCGAAATAGCGCAGGAATTGGTCGTCGAGGTTCATCGCCGCGCCTCAGGCCGGAGCGCGCTGCGCACGCTCGGCACGATCCGCGCGACGATGATGTCGACCCCGCGCGCGTTGGGATGCATCCCGTCGGCCTGGATCAGTCGCGGGTTCGCCGCGACCCCGTCGAGGAAGAAGGGGTAGCGCGGGACCGAATGGGCTTTGGCGAGGGTCGGATACACGGCATCGAAGGCCTGGACATACTCTCGGCCGAGGTTTGGCGCGGCGCGCATTCCGGCGAGCAGCACGGGAATGTGCCGCGCTTGCAACTCGGTCAGGATCGCGTCGAGGTTCGCCTTGGCTTGCGCGACAGGAAGCCCGCGCAGCATGTCGTTCGCGCCGAGCTCGACGATCACCAGATCGGGCGTCGCGCCGAGCCCGCGCAACCCCCAGCGCAGCCGTGCGCGCGCCTGTGCGACCGTATCGCCTGCGACCCCGCCGTTGCGGACCGTCGCGGCAATCCCCGCGCGCCGCAATGCGGCCTGCAGCTTGGCGGTGAAGCCCGCTTCGGGCGGCAGGCCATAGCCCGCGGTAAGACTGTCGCCGAACGCCCAGATCAGCGGCGCCTTGGGGGAGGCGGTCGCACCGATCGGGATTACGCAGGAAAGCAGAGCGAGCCCGGCCGCGATTTGCCGTCGCCAGCGATATCGCCCAAGGAAGTTCGATGAAACCATCCCCTGTCGATAGCGCGTTGATCGTCGCGCGCAATGTTTCGCTGGTCCTCGGCCGGGCGCCCGCCAGCGTCGAGATCCTGCGCGGAATCGATCTCGACGTCGCCGCTGGCGAGAGCGTCGCGTTGCTCGGGCCATCGGGTTCGGGCAAATCATCGCTGATGGCGGTGCTCGCCGGGCTCGAGCGTCCGACCGGCGGGATCGTGACGGTGGCTGGGCGCGACTTCACCACGCTCGACGAGGATGCGCTCGCGGTCGCGCGGCGCGGGCGGATCGGGATCGTGCTCCAGGCTTTCCATCTGCTGCCGACGATGACCGCGCTCGAGAATGTCGCGGTGCCGCTCGAACTGGCCGGGGAGGGGGACGCCTTCGCGCGGGCGGAGGCCGAGCTGGCGGCAGTCGGTCTCGCGCACCGGATCGGCCATTACCCCGCGCAGCTTTCGGGCGGCGAGCAGCAACGTGTCGCGATCGCGCGCGCGCTGGTCGGGCGTCCGGCGCTGATCTTCGCCGATGAGCCGACGGGCAATCTCGACACCGCGACCGGCGCGGCGATCATGGACGTGCTGTTCGCGCGCCACGCGGCGAGCGGAACGACGCTTTTCATCATCACCCACGATCCGCGGCTGGCGGCACGCTGCGCGCGGGTGATCGAGCTAGGCGACGGGCGGATCGTCGGCGATCGGCGCGGCGCGTGACGCTCGTCCTGCGGCTTGCGCTGCGCGATCTGCGGCGCGGCGGGCGAGGGCTGCTGCTGCTCGCGATCTGCCTGTTCCTCGGGACGGCGGGGCTCGCCGGGATCGGGAGCCTGGCTGCGAGCATGATCGCCGCGCTCGACGTCGACGCGCGCCAGATCCTCGGCGGCGATGTCGAGTTCAGCGTGTCGCAGCGGCGCGCGACGGTCGCCGAACTGGCTGCGTTCGGGCGGCTCGGGCGCGTTTCGGAGACGGTTTCGCTGCGCGGCATGGCGAGCGCCGGCGGTGCGCCCGCCTTGGTCGATCTGCGCGCGACCGATCAGGCCTGGCCACTGCTCGGGCAATTCCGGCTCGCGCCCGGTGCGCTGGCGGCGCGTCCGCATGGACGCGAGATCGCGATCGCGCCGGCGCTGGCGGATCGGCTCGGCGTGAAGCCCGGCGCTACGCTCACCTTGGGGCAGGCGCGGCTTCGCGTGATCGGCGTGATCGCGAATGAACCCGATCGCCTGGGGGCGGGCTTTGCACTCGGGCCGCCGGTGCTGGTCGATCTGGCGGGGCTCGACGCGACCGCGCTGGTTCAGCCGGGCAGCCTGTATGAGAGCCACTACCGCGTCGTGCTCACGCGTGCCGATAGCGCGGCGGCGGCTCGGGACTCGGTGCTCCGACAGTTCCGTGGTGCGGGATGGTCGGCCAAGCTGAGCGACCAGGCGGCCGGCGGATTTCGCCGCGGGATCGCGCAGCTCGGGCAATTCCTGTTGCTGGTCGGGCTGGCCGCGCTGGCGATCGCGGGCGTCGGGGTCGGCAGCGGGGTCGCCGCCTATCTCGCGGGCAAGGCGAAGATCATCGCGACGCTGAAGGTGCTCGGCGCGCGGTCGCGGACGATCGCGGCGATCTTCCTCGCGCAGCTCGGGCTCGTCGCCGCTGTCGGGATCGGCGCCGGGCTCGTGGTCGGGGCAGCGTTGCCCTGGGCCGTCACGGCGTTTGCCGGTGCAGCGCTACCGGTGCCGCCGCGGCTTGCGATCTATCCTGTGCCGTTGGCGACCGCGGCGGGGCTTGCTGTGCTCGTCGCATTGCTGTTCGCCTTGCCCGCCCTGGCACGCGCGCGGTCGGTGCCGGCGGCGACGCTGCTGCGCGACACGCTGGGCGCGCGGCGCTGGCCGGGCGCGCGCGTGGTCGGCGCGATGGGGGTGCTGGTCGTGGCGCTGATCGGACTGGCGGTCGCGACCGCATCCGACCCCTGGCTCGCGCTCGGTTTCGTCGCCGCGATCCTCGTGCTGATCGCGCTACTCTGGGGCTGTGGCGTCGCGATCCGGGCGATCGCGGCGCGGATGCCGCGGTCGCGCCGTCCGCTGCTGCGGCTGGCGATCGCCAATCTCCATCGGCCGGGTGCGCAGACCGATCGCCTCGTCGTCGCGCTGGGGCTCGGTTTCTCGCTATTCGTCGCACTCGCGGTGATCGATTCGAGCCTTGGCGCCGAACTCCGCAATGCCGCGCCCGCCAAGGCACCGCGCTTCTTTGCGATCGACCTGCAGCCCGACGATGCCGCGACCTTCGCGCGCGCCGTCCGAAGGGCAGCGCCGAGCGCGAAGATCGAGGCGCTGCCGTCGCTGCGCGGATCGATCGTCGCGTTGCGCGGCGTCCCCGTCAGCAAGATCAAGACGCTGCCGAGCGACGCCTGGGTGTTGCGCGGCGACCGGACGATCACCTGGGCAGCACGCCTGCCGCCGCGCAATGCGGTCGTCGCCGGGCGCTGGTGGCCCGCCGAGTATCGCGGGCCCCCGCTCGTGTCGCTCGAGGACAAAGCGGCGGCGGCGCTCGGGCTGCATGTCGGCGATACGATCACCGTCTCGGTGCTCGGGGTCGACGTACCCGCAAGGATCGCGGCGCTGCGCAAGATCGACTGGGGCGGGCTCGGGCTGAACTTCGCGATCGTCTTCTCGCCCGGCTATATCGAGGAGGCGCCGCACGGCCTGCTCGCCAGCGTCTATGCCGCGCCCGAGCGCGACGGCGCGATCGCGCGACAGGTCGCGGCGGCGTTGCCCTCGGTGACGCTGATCCGGGTGGGCGATGTCATCGGCCAGGTCAGCGCGGTGCTCGGCCAGATCGCGCTGGCGATCCGCGCGGCGGCGGCAGTGACGGTCGCGGCGGGGATCGCGGTGCTGATCGGCGCGGTTGCGGCCTCGGGCGCGACGCGGCGCTACGATGCGGTGATCCTCAAGCTGCTCGGCGGCAGCCGGCGGCAGGTGCTTGGCGCGCAGGCGCTCGAATATGCCGTTCTCTCGCTCGTCCTCGTCGTGGTCGCGCTGGCGATGGGGTCGGCGGCGGGCTGGTACGTCGTGACGCAGGTTTTCAAGATCGGCTGGGCGCCGCGTTGGGACGTGGTCGGGGCCACGCTTGCCGCAGCCGTCGCGCTGACGCTCGGGACCGGGCTGGCGGGGAGCCTCCCGGCGTTGCGGGCGCGGCCTGCGAGCGCGCTGCGCGAGCTCTAGTCGGTCACTCTGCCGCGCAGCGACTTGACCGTCGAGCGCTTGGTCTTGCCGTCAAGCCGCTTGGCCTTGGCCGCCTTGGAGGGCTTGGTCGGGCGGCGGCGTTTGGGGACGATCGTCGCCTCGCGGATCAGCTCGATCAGCCGTTCGCGGACTTCCTGGCGGTTGAGCAATTGCGAGCGGGCGCCTTCGCTCCGCAGCACCAATACGCCATCGCGCGTCAGCCGCGATCCCGCAAGTACTGCGAGCCGATTCTTCACCGCGTCGGGCAGCGACGGCGATGCGCCCACATCGAAACGCAGCAGCACCGCGCTGTCGGTGGTGTTGACATGCTGCCCGCCCGGGCCGCCGGCGCGGGTGAACGATTCCAGCAGTTCGTCGCTGTCGATGCTGATCGAGCGGGTGATCGGGATTGCGGCCATCGCGCCTCCCTAAAAGATAAGCGCGGCGCGGTCGATCATGCAGGCGGTCGATCGAGCAGCTGGGCGCTTTCGCCGCGTGCGCGAACGCGATAGGGGCAGGGCATGTACGACTTCACGATCGATCAAAGCTCGAAGACCGAGCTGTACCGCGACCTCCATGCGGCGCTCGACGCGCTGACCGACGGCGAGCACGACGCGGTCGCCAACATGGCCAACGCCGCCGCACTGATCTGGCAATATCTGCCCGATCTCAACTGGGCGGGCTTCTACCGGCTGGTCGGCGATATGCTCGTCGTCGGGCCGTTCCTCGGCAAGCCCGCCTGCATCCGCATCGCGCTCGGCGACGGTGTGTGCGGCGCCGCCGCGCAGACGCGCACGACGCAGCTGGTCGAAGACGTCCACGCTTTTCCCGGTCACATCGCCTGCGATGCGGCGAGTCGGTCCGAACTGGTCGTTCCGATCGTCCATAACGGCCGGCTGATCGGCGTGCTCGATCTCGATAGCCCGAGCGCGGCGCGCTTCGACCCTGCCGATGCCGCCGGGTGCGAAGCGCTGATGGCGCTGCTCGCGTCGCGGATCGCGGGCTGATCCGAAACGGGACAGCCGTTAATCTAGAATCGCGTCGATCGAAATGGTAGCTGACGGGTTAACGCTTCGTACACACTCTGTGTGCGGTGCCGTTCCGGAGGCTTGACGATGCGACCCTTTATCCTGGCCACTCTGACGCTGGTCACTGCGCTTGGTGCGGGGCAGGCCGATGCGCAACGGTATCGCGGTGGCGGGTCTAACCCGGGCGCGCCCTATCCCGTGCCGGGCGCAACGATCCCCGCGCCGCCAGCCCCGGCTCCGCAAATGCAGCCCCAAATGCAGGCGCAGATGCAGCGGCCGCCGATGAACGGGCCTGGCCGGCCGAACTCCGGGCCGCGTCCGGTCAATCAGCCCGATCGGCATCGCTGGGGTGGATCGGTTGGCGGGCGCTGGCAGGGCGGGCTCAACGCGCCGGGCGGCTGGAACGCCTACCGTCCGCGGTCGCGCGGCTATCGCATGCCGGGCTATTGGTTCTCGCCGAACTTCTTCATCGGCGACTATTCCGGCTATGGGCTGTCGGCACCGCCGGCCGGTTATGGCTGGTATCGCTATTATGACGACGCCGTGCTGCTCGATCCGCGCGGCCGGGTCTACGATACTGTCGATGGGCTCGATTGGGACGGCGGCTATCAGGGCGGCTATGAGGATGGTGGGTATGATCGGTCGGGCGGCTACGGCCGACCCTATCCGCCGCAGCCCTATCCCGCGCCGCTGCCGCCGATCGTCCAGAACGGCAACGTGACGACCTATTCGACCTCATCTGGCTATGGGTCTGGCTATGGCGGCGGCTACAGCTACGCCTATCCGGGTGCGACGACCACGGTGGTGACGATCCAGTCCGCCCCCATCGTCACCACGACGACCACCGAATATGTCGAAACCGTCCGCGAGCGGCACGTCTATCGCGCCGCGCGCAAGCGCTATTACCGGCCCGTCCGGCGCAAGCCGGTGTGCCGTCCGGTCGAGCAGCCGATCCTGGGAAGCTGACCGCGCTCAGCGCTTGCGCGGTTCGGGTCCGGCAAAGCTCACCAGGCTTTCCGACCCGTCCGCCGCGACCGCGCTGACGCCGACGAAGTGATCGTCGACGCTGATATCCTTGAGCACCGTGCTCGTCGCGGTGCCCGGGACGTCGACCGTCTTCTGCCAATCCTGCGTGTCGTTGCGGCGCCAGTGGATGCGGTAGGCGCTTGCGCCCGCCACGGGCTGCCATTTGACCGTCGTATCGAAGCTCAACGCCCCGGCGACGGTCACGCCGTCGGGCGCGGCGGGCGCTGCGGCGAGGCGGCGGATCGTCGCGACGTTGATCGCAGTGACCTTGGCGAGATAGGGAAAGTCCATCTTGTCGATCGTGTCGCCATAGGGAATGCCGTTCTCGACGCGGACGTCCTGGTGTTGCTGCGTCCAATTCTCGGCGCCGACCGAGAAGCGCACCGCGGGATAGCCGAGCTTGAGGAACGGCTCATGGTCGCCGCCGCGCCCGAAGCGATCGGGCCGGCGATCGACGAACACGTCGAGCCCGCCGGGAATCGTCCCCGCGACTCCGTCGATCGTCTTGGCAAGGCTCCGCGAGGGCCCATCATCCTCGCCGCCATTCCCTCGCCGCGCCAGTTGCGCGGGCAATTCGTCCGCCGCGCGAATGCCTTCGGAAAAGACGCGGACACGGTCGGCGACGCGTACGCCGTTCTGCCCCATCGTGTTGCCGACGATGTCGTTGTTGAGCATCGCCGACACGGTCCAGCCGCGCGCCTTGGCGGTCTCAGCGAGCAGCGTGCCGCCGAACAGCCCCTGCTCCTCGCCCGAAAACACCGCATAGACGATCGTCGCGCGGAATTTTTGCTTCGACAGGATCCGCGCTGTCTCGAGCACCAGTGCCACGCCCGAGGCGTCATCATTCGCGCCGGGGGCATCGTGCGTCGCGTCCATTTCGTTGCTGACGCGGCTGTCGATATGCGCGCCGACGATGATCACGCGCTTGGGGTCGAGCCCCTGCTGGAAGCCGAGGACGTCGACCACGTTGACGCCGTTCGGCGCGCGCGCGTTGGTGAAGGTCCGCGCGATATTGGCGACGGTGATGCAGCCGTCGCACGCATCCGCAATACGGGTGAGCTCGCCGCCCGCCCAAGTGCGCGCGGCGCCGATCCCACGGACGGGGTCGTCCGCTGACGAGAGCGTATGCCGCGTACCGAAGCTGACGAGCTTCTCGACCGTCGCCTTGAGACGCGCGGGGTCGGGCGCGGGCGGCGCGGCATCCTTGGCGAAAGCGGGCGTTGCAAGAAGCGCGAGCAGCGCGGCGGCAGTGGGGAGGGTACGCATCGCGGTATGGTGGCGCGATAAAAGGCGCGACGCAAGTTGCCTCCCCTCCCTGGAAGGGAGGGGCTGGGGGTGGGTCGGCCCGTGGCGGAGGTGGCGCGTCACAACGGGCCGACCCACCCCCGACCCCTCCCTTTCAGGGAGGGGAGGAGAAGCCCAGGGGAGAAGACGTCAGCTCAACCGGTCGATCGCTTCGCGGTCGAGCGAGCCGGGGATGATCATCAGCGGGATCGGCAACGCGGCATCGGCGCCCGCGAAATGCGCGACCAGCGGCCCCGGCACGCCGCTCGCCGCGGCGGCGAGCACGAGCGCTGCGATCTCCGAATTGCCGGCAATCACATCGCGGATGACCTTGGGTCCCTCGCCCTCCCTCACTGTCAGTGTCGGCTTCAGTCCCGATTCCTGCAGCAAAGTTCCGGCCGCCGCGGCGACGAGGCCCTCGGCATGCTGGCGCGCTTCCTCCTCGATCGTCGCCTGGATCCCGGCAAAGGCGGTGAATTCGGTCGGCGGGATCAATGCGAGGATCTCGACGCCGCCCCCGGTCTTTACCGCACGCCGTGCGGCGAAGCGCAGCGCGATGCTGCTTTCTTGAGTCTCGTCGATCACGACCAGATAGGTCCGCATGGCGCTCGCTCTCCCCCCACAGCGATATTGTGAGCGATAGGTGGGGCTAAGTATCGCATCGTGCAAGCCATGGCCTTGACCCGCCGCGCGTCGGGCGCGAGAGACGACCCCTACGGATTCGGACAGATGAGGACGCGTTGATGCCGGTCGAAATCAAGATGCCCGCTCTTTCTCCCACGATGGAGGAAGGCACGCTGGCGAAATGGCTGGTCAAGGAAGGGGACACCGTCAAATCGGGTGACCTGATGGCCGAGATCGAAACCGACAAGGCGACGATGGAATTCGAAGCCGTCGACGAAGGCACGATCGGGAAGATCCTGGTCGCCGAGGGGACCGATAACGTGAAGGTCGGCACGGTCATCGCCACGTTGCTCGCCGAGGGCGAGAGCGCCGACGCGACGACGCCCGCGCCCGCCGCCAAGGAATCCGAGCCCAAGCCGTCGCCGGCCGATCCCAACAAGACCGGCAGCGAAGCCAAGCCCGTCGAGCGTACGCCCGAGCAGGCCGAGGATCACGGCAATCCCGAAGGCGGCGCTGCGCCGAAATCGGCCCCGGTTGCCCGCCAGGACGGCGATCGCGTCAAGGCGAGTCCGCTCGCGCGCCGCATCGCCGCCGAAAAGAGCATCGACCTCGCCACGCTGCAGGGCTCCGGACCGAACGGCCGGATCGTTCGCGCCGATCTGGAAGGCGCGAAGGCTTCGGCCGCAGCCCCGGCTGCAGTCGCAAGCGCGCCTGCTCCGAGTGCAGCCCCGGCGCCCGCCGCCGCAGCCAAGCCCGCCGTCATCCCCGACATCCCGCACACGGCCGAGAAGCTCAGCAACGTCCGCAAGACGATCGCGCGCCGCCTGACCGAATCGAAGCAGACCGTTCCGCACATCTATCTGACGGTCGACATCCGCCTCGACGCGCTGCTCAAGCTGCGCAGCGAGATGAACAAGGGCCTCGAAGGCCGCGGCGTGAAGCTGTCGGTCAACGATCTGCTGATCAAGGCGCTCGCCGCCAGCCTGATCCAGGTGCCCAAGTGCAACGTGATGTTCACCCCCGACCAGCTGATCAGCTTCAGCCGCGCCGACATCTCGGTTGCGGTGTCGACCCCGTCGGGGCTGATCACGCCGATCATCTCTGGCGCCGACAGCAAGGGCGTCGCGACGATCTCGGCCGAGATGAAGGATCTCGCGGCGCGCGCGCGTGACAACAAGCTCAAGCCCGAGGAATATCAGGGCGGCACGGCCTCGCTCAGCAACATGGGCATGTACGGCATCAAGCAGTTCGAGGCGGTGATCAACCCGCCGCAGGGCATGATCATGGCGATCGGCTCGGGCGAGAAGCGCCCGTACATCATCGACGACGCGCTCGGCGTGGCGACGGTGATGTCGGCGACGGGCAGCTTCGACCATCGCGCGATCGACGGTGCCGATGGCGCCGAGCTGATGCAGGCGTTCAAGACGCTGGTCGAATCGCCGCTGTCGATGCTGGCCTGATGATCGGCCGCGCTACCCTGATCGAGCTGCTGCACATCGCCGCCGGCGTGATCGGGGCGGCGGTGATCGCCTATGGTGCGGTCTGGTCGCTGCCGCACGCCGCGAGCCCGATCTGGGAAGTGGCGTTCGGCATGATGGCCGTGATCGTGCTCCTGGGGCTTCCGTCGCTGCGGCTCGCGTGGCGTGCGGACCGGGCACGGCGCGGCTGACGCTTTGGGCATGAGCGACCAGCCCCCGAGCATCCCGCCTGCGATCCGCGCGACCGCGATGGCATGCGATGCCAATCCGTACGGCAAGATCTTCGTCGGCTGGCTGATGGGGCAGATGGCGCTGGCGGCAGGCTCGGTCGCGTCGCGGCATTGCGGCGGGCGTGCGCCGGTCGTGGCGGCGGATGGCTTCAGCTTTACCGCCCCGGTCGAGATCGGCGACGAAGTCTCGTTTCATGCCGAGATCGTCAAGACCGGACGCAGCTCGATGACCGTCGCGGTCGACGTATGGCGGCGCGACCGCCACGGCGAAGGCACTGAACGCGCCGCTCGCGGCACCTATATTCTTGTTTCGATGGGCGAGGACGACCGGCCGCGCCCGCTAGTGATAGAGGAATCCTCCCTTGGCTGACCAATTCGACCTCATCATCCTCGGTTCGGGCCCCGGCGGCTATGTCGCCGCGATCCGCGCGGCGCAGCTCGGTCTCAAGACCGCGATCGTCGAGCGCGAGCGCCTCGGCGGCATCTGCCTCAACTGGGGCTGCATCCCGACCAAGGCGCTGCTGCGCACCTCGGAAATCTACCATTATATGCAGAATGCCGAGAGCTACGGGCTCAAGGCCGACAACGTGTCGTTCGACCTCAACAAGGTGGTCGAGCGCAGCCGCAAGGTGGCGGGGCAGCTCAATGCCGGCGTCAAGGGCTTGATGAAGAAGAACAAGGTCACGGTCTACGAGGGCTTCGGCGCGCTGACGGGCAAGGGCAAGCTCTCGGTCAAGCAAGGCGACAAGACGACCGAGCTCGAGGCCAAGCACATCATCATCGGCACCGGCGCGCGGGCGCGCGACCTGCCGTTCGCCAAGGCCGATGGCGAGCGGATCTGGACTTATCGCCACGCGATGGTGCCGCCCGAGATGCCGACCAAGCTGCTGGTCATCGGCTCGGGCGCGATCGGCGTCGAGTTTGCGAGCTTCTACAACGACATGGGCGCCGACGTCACGATCGTCGAGATGCTGCCGCGCATCCTCCCCGTCGAAGACGAGGAAGTCTCCGCGTTCATGGACAAGGCGCTGACCAAGCAGGGCATCAAGCTGCTCGTCGGCACCGGCCTCGAGGCGCTGACGCCGAACGCCAAGGGTGTCACCGCCAAGATCAAGGGCAAGGACGGCACGGTCACGACCGAAGAGTTCAGCCATGCGATCGTCGCGATCGGCATCGTGCCCAACACCGAGAATATCGGGATCGAGGCGCTCGGGATTAAGACCGACCGTGGTCACATCGACGTCGACGGCTATGCGCGCACCAATGTCGAAGGGATCTACGCGATCGGCGATGTGACCGGCGCACCGTGGCTGGCGCACAAGGCGAGCCATGAGGGCGTGGTCTGCGTCGAGGCGATCGCGGGCCTGAAGCCGCATCCGTTCGAGAAGTGGAACATCCCGGGCTGCACCTATTCGCGCCCGCAGGTCGCTTCGGTCGGCTTCACCGAGGCGAAAGCCAAGGAAGCGGGCTACGAACTCAAGGTCGGCAAATTCCCCTTCATCGGCAACGGCAAGGCGATCGCGCTCGGCGAGGCCGAGGGTTTCGTCAAGACGGTGTTCGACGCCAAGACCGGCGAGCTGCTCGGTGCGCACATGGTCGGCGCCGAAGTGACCGAGCTGATCCAGGGCTATGTCGTCGCACGCCAGCTCGAGACGACCGAGGCCGAGCTGATGGAAACGGTGTTCGCGCATCCGACGCTCAGCGAAATGATGCACGAGAGCGTGCTCGGCGCGTACGGCCGGGCGATCCATATCTAGGTGGCGCGCCGGGCCGCGATAAAGCGGCCCAGTTCGGGCCTTTACACTTATGGTGCGGCGCGTCATGCCTGACGGTATGACGCGCGCAACCGAGCCACCGGCCCCGCCGCCGCGTACCGATCTTGTCGCGGCGGCACGGATCGGCGGGGCGACGTTGCTGCTGCTCGCGGGCTCGCTTGCCTTGTTCTGGCCGGGCGTGGCGACCTACGACGGCATCGCGCAGTTCGGGCAGGCGCTTGCCGGCCAATTCGAGGATTGGCACCCGCCGATCATGGCCCGGCTGTGGCAGGTTCTGCATGGCCTGTTCGGCGGCGAGGCGGGGCCGATGCTCGCGCTCCAGATGACGCTTTATTGGACGGGCTTCGGACTGCTCGCCGCGACGCTCGCGCGCCTGGGGCGGCGCCACGCCGCGGTGAGCGTGCTGGGGGTCTCGGTGCTTCCCCTGTTCCTCGGGTGGCAGAGCGTGGTGCTCAAGGACACGCAGATGCTTGGCGCGATGCTCGCCGCGGCGGGGATCATCGCCTGGTGGCGGTTGCGTGGCGTACGGCTGCCCGTCTCGGCGCTGCTCGCGGTCGGTGTCTTGCTGGCCTATGCGACGCTGGTGCGCTCCAATGCGGTGTTTGCGACGGTGCCGCTGGTCGTGATCCTGTTCGGCCCGGCGCGGTGGTGGGCACGCGCGCTGCTGACGCTCGGCGGGGTCGTCGCGGTGCTGGGGCTCTCGCAGGCGATCAACCATGGCGTGCTCGGCGCCGGCGCGAGTGGCGTCGAACGGACCGAGGCGTTCTACGACCTGTCGGCGATCGCGGCGCAGGACCCGGCACATCCGGTCGGTCTCACCCCCGGAGAGGCGCGCACGGTCGTCGCACGCAACTGCGTCAAACCCTTCTTCTGGGATCCGCTCGGCACGCCCGACCGCTGCGGGCCGACGCTCGAGCGGTTGCACGGCCTCAGCGCGGGGCCGCTGTACCGGCTCCTTGCAGAGGCGATCGTTCGGCACCCGCTGGCCTATGCGGGGCATCGTCTCGCGCATCTCAATTCGACCGAGCGCTGGATCGTACCAGCCGGCTGGCCGAGCGCGATCCCGCCAGGCGTTACCGAGGCCAACCCCGTCGGCCTGCGCAGCCCCGGGCCAGCCGTGCCGCGCTGGCAGATGCTCGCGCGGTGGAATGCCGAGTCGCCGCTCGGCTGGCCGATCGCGTGGCTCACGCTCGCCCTCGCCGCGCTGGTCGTTGCGGTTCGGCGGCCCCAGGCGCCGCTGCGCGATTTCGCGCTGGCGCTGCTCGCTTCGGCGATCGTGCTCGAGGCGAGCTTCAGCGTGCTCAGCATCGCGTCGGACCTGCGCTACCATCTGTGGCCGATGGCGGCGACGGCGCTGGCGACGATCGTCTTGTGGTCCGAAGCGCGCTGGTCGCGGCAAGCCGTGCTCGGCACCGGCGTCGCGCTCGCGCTGGTGATCCTCCCCGGCGGTGTGGCGCGGTTGCGCCTTCCGGCGCCGCCGACCTCCTATGCCGCGATGCTGCGCTGACGCGCGCTTAGTCCGAGACGGTCTCGATCTGCCGCACGGGCTCGATCTGCCGCAGCGGGGCGACCGCCGTCGCGCGGTCGAAGATGCCGGCGTCGCTACTCTCGGTCACGTGCTTGACCCGTCCATCGATCGACGCGCCGAGCTCGATCGCGATCGTCTCGTACTGCACGTCGCCGAGGATCCGCGCCGAACGCTCGATCGTGAGATGGCGCACCGCGACCGACCCTTCGATCGCGCCGCCGATCCGCGCGGTTTCGGCGATGATCGCGCCGGCGATCCGGCTGTCCTGACCCTGGATCAGCGTGGCGCATTGGACATCGCCCTCGATCCGCCCGTCGATGTGGAGGTCGGCGCTTGCCGTGATATTCCCCGCGACGACCATATCGGCGCTGATCACCGAGAACATCCCGCGCTTGGCGCTTGTGGGAGACGCCAGCAGCGCCCCCGCGGTACCGCCGCCGTCGCGTCCCTTGCCGGTGAATATCGCCATCGCACATGCCCCCTGACTGTCCGTATCGGGGTTGGCTAGCACGTCTCGCGCTGGAGCGGCAGAGGGCCTCGGTGGATCGCACGCGCCATCGCGGGATTGTCGTTGGCGGCGGGCTTGAGCACAATGCGCGCGTGGAGCAGCGTCGCCGCGACAAGCGCGATCGCCGCGAAAGGCGCCGCGGTCGCGCCGCCCAGCCATGCCGTGAGCGCGCCGGTCGTCACCAAAGCGGCGATCCGCCAGCGCGGCGCCCGCGGATCGAGCACCGCGACCAGCCATGCCAATCCTCCGGCGAGCAGAAGGGCCTGCGGTTCGGCGGCCGGCAGGAGGACGGGGAGCATAAGCGCGCAGAACAAGGCCGTATCGAGCAACGCGGCCTGACGGAGCGGTCGCGTCGATCCCCAGGCGACGAACGCGACCGCTGCGCCGAACGCGCTGGTCAGCGCAAGCCCGGCGAGCGGCAGCGTATTGATCCAGGGCAGCGTCCGCACGATCGCCCAAAGCGAGGGCGCTTCGTCCGCCATCGCCAATGGCTGAAGGTCGAGCGACAATGGCAGCCCCCGTGACCGCGCAACGAGCATCGCGAGCGCGAACACCGGGACGAGCGGCAGCATCTGCCACCGCATCCGCGCGCCGATCGCGACCGCCATCACGAACGGCCCGAGGATTAGCGCATCGCCATCGAAGCCGAGTGCCAGCCCATACCAGACCAGCATCGCGCCATAGTGCCGCGCGCTGGCCGCCAGGATTGTCGCGAAGCACGCTGCCGGCCAGAACAGCGCGCCGTCTGCCAGAACGCTGAGCGGAAGCAGCAGCATCGCCGCGGCGCTTGGCGGCGGTAGGAGCAGGGTGGGGGCGGGGCGAACCATCGTCCCGTCTTGTGGCGCGTCGGGGTTGCTACCCCGTTAAGGATGCGCGCCGGCTCGATTTGCGCTTGGCGGGGGAGGTGATTAAGCTTGCCTCCTGCAAGCGGCACAGACCGCGGCAGAGGAGAGTCGGATGCCGTACCCCGTCAGCCTCGCGATCGTCCGCCAGCCTCGCGACGCGTTGCCGGGCAGCACCTGCCGATCCTGTCGCACCCCCCGGGAAAAGGATCCGAGCGCATGACCGACAAGATACGCGACGCCTTCAACGAAAAAGTCGCCGAACCCGCCAAGAAAGCCGGCGAGGCGCTCCGCGACGCCGGCGGCAAGATGGCCGAGAGCGGCTCGGCGGTCGGCATCAAGATGCTCGATCAGGCCGAGGCGAATGCGCGCGAAGCCTTTGCGGCGATGCGCGCCGCGGCGGGCGCGAAGGACTTATCGGAAGTGATGAAGATCCAGGGCGATTTCCTCCGCGATCAGGGCCAGCGCAGCATGAGCCAGGCGCGCGAGATGGGCGAAGTGATCCTTCAGTTCGGCCGCGAAGCCGTCGGCGCGGTCCGCGGCGAGAAATAACGCGGCGGGTCGACCCGTCGCTCAGCGCGCGGGCGGGGCGGTGCGCGCGATATCGTGGCTGAGGATCGCCACGTCGTGCGTGTTGCCCGCCCGATCGCGGACATGGTCCTTGAGCAACGCCTCGGCCCGGAAGCCCAGGCTTTCGAACAGCATGACCGATCCGATCTGGTCGGGAGTCATCTGCGCGCTGATCTTTTCGAGCCGGCGTTCGAGCGCGATCGCATACACGCCCTCGAGCAGGTCGCGGCCGAGACCGTTTCCGCGCTTGGTCGGCGCGACGAGCAGGCGGATCTCGCCGACATGCGCGCTCCAGCCGAGTGGATCGCGTAGCAGCGCGGCAGTGCCGACGAACTTCCCGCCATCTTCGGCAACGAGACTGTCGATATAACCCTCGTCGATCGCCGCGACCCAGGCGGCGATGACGCGAGGATGGCGCAGATCGCGCCCGAGGAACAGGAGATCGTGCTCGGGCAGCGTCTCGGCAAAGGCGAGCATCGCGCCCTCGTCCTTGGGCTCGAACCGGCGGATGTGATAGCCCATCTCGATCGCTCCCCGCGCCGATCCAGGGCTGGATTCCCTAGACTTAGGCGGCGACGCTGCCACGCGCGCCTCGGCTTGTCACGCATTCGTTACGGTTGGGCGGACTTCGGCCCGGCCGCGGTGACGTCGAGCGTCGAATCGCCGCCGAGCGTGCGGTAGAGCGTCACCAGATTGGTCGCTTGCGTGAGCTGTGCCGAGATCAGGCTGCGCTGCGAGGAATAGAGCGATTGCTGCGCGGTAAGGCTCTGCAGGAAGGTGTCGATCCCGCCGCGATAGCGCGCGTCGGACAGGCGATAATTGTCGCTCGACGCCGCCGTCAGCGCGCGTTGCGCAGTGAGCTGCGCGGTGATCGTACCGCGCCGCGCGAGTGCGTCGGCGACTTCGCTGAACGCGGTCTGGATCGCCTTCTCATACGTCGCCAGCGCATAGTCGCGCTGTGCGCGCGATTGCGCGACGCCGGCGCGCCCGGCACCCGCGCGGAAGATCGAATAGCTCGCGCTCGGCGAGACCGAATAGTTGAATGCGCCGCCGGTGAAGAGATTGCCGAGCGAGCTGCTCGCCAGACCCGCCAGCGCCGTCAGCGAGATCGTCGGGAACAGCGCCGCGCGCGCCGCGCCGATCTCGGCGTTGGTCGCGCGCAGTTCATATTCGGCCTGGACGACGTCGGGGCGGCGCAACAGGACGCTCGAGTTGAGGCCGGCAGGGAGTTCGGCGATGGTCGGCGCGGCCTGTTCGATCGAGGCGGGCAGCAGCGCTGCGTCAACCGGCGCGCCGACGAGCAACTGCAGCGCGTTGACGTCCTGCGCGACCAGCGTGGTCTGCGTCGCCAAGTCCGACAGCGCGGTCTGCTCGATGATCCGCGCCTGGTCGAGATCGGTGCGCGCCGCGATCCCGCCATCGACGCGCAATTTGGTGAGCGATACGCTGCGGGCCGCGAGCGCCGCGGTGTCGCGGGCGATCTTGAGCAGGCTGGTGTCGGAGGCATAGGTCAGCCACGCGGTCGCGATGTCGCCGACCAGTGTCAGCCGCGTCGCGCGCGCCGTCGCCTCGGTGCCGAAATACCGGTCCTGGGCGGCGGTCGTCAGCGAGCGGATCCGGCCAAACAGATCGACCTCGAACGCGGTGATCCCGAGACTTGCCGAGAAATTATTGGTCGCGCCACCGTTGGTCGTGACCGCTCCGGTCCCGGTCCCGCCGGTACCCGTACCCACGCCATTCCCCGTATTGGTGACGCCACGCGTCCCGTTGTCGCGACGCGAGTAGCTCGCAGTTCCACCAATCTCGGGGAGCAGTTCGGCACGCTGGATACGATATTGCGCGCGTGCGATCGCGATGTTGGCGGCGGCGGCGCGCAGGTCGCGATTGTTGACGAGCGCCTGCTCGATGACCTTCTGGAGTCGCGGATCCCGGAAGATGTCGCGATAGCTGACGCTCGGCAGCGTCGCCTCGTTCTGCACGAGATAGGCGTCGCCGACCGGCCAGCTCGGCGGCACCGGCAGCTCGGGCCGGACATATTTGGGCGCGAGCGAACAGGCGGACAGCGCTGCGAGCGAGACGAGCGAGACAGTCTTGCGGATCATGCGGTCGCCTCGCCCTGGCCGGTCGGACGCGCGGGGGGCGTCTCGTCGTCCGGCGTCTTATCGTGGTGCAGCTTCTTCGAGAGGCCGCGCGCGCCGCGGCGGATCATCACGAAGAAGAGCGGGATGTAGAAGATCGCGAGGATCGTCGCGGTCAGCATCCCGCCGATCACGGCTGTGCCGATCGCGACGCGGCTGTTCGCGCCGGCACCGGTCGAGATCGCCAAGGGCAACACGCCGAAGATGAAGGCGAAGCTCGTCATCAGGATCGGACGCAGTCGGATCCGCGCGGCCTCGAGCGCGGCCTCGACCACGGGCTTGCCGGATTTTTCGGCCTGCTCGGCGAATTCGATCATCAGGATCGCGTTCTTGGCCGCAAGGCCCATCGTCGTCAGCAGGCCGATCTGCAGATACACGTCGTTCTGCAGACCGCGCAGCGTCACCGCGAACACCGCGCCGACCAGCCCCAGCGGAATGATCAGCAGCACCGCGATCGGGATCGACCAGCTTTCATACAATGCGGCGAGACAGAGGAACACGACGAGCAGCGAGATCGCGTAGAGGAAGGGTGCCTGGCCCGACGACAGGCGTTCCTGATACGACAGGCCGCTCCAGGCGACGCTCGTCCCGGGATATTTCGCGGCGAGCTCGGCCATCTTCTCCATCGCCGTGCCCGAGCTTTGCCCCGGTGCCGCCTGGCCTGAGAATTCGTACGACGAAATCCCCTGGAAGCGCGCGAGCGACGGCGCTGCCGTGCTCCACCCCGTGGTGGCGAAGGCCGAGAAGGGCGTCATCGCGCCGGTCGAGCCGCGGACGTACCATTGCGCGAGGTCGTCGGGCGACGAGCGGTACGGCGCGTCACCCTGGACATAGACGCGCTTGACGCGGCCACGGTCGTTGAAATCGTTGACATAGCTGCCGCCCCACGCGGTCGACAGCGTCGAATTGACGTTCGCCTGGGTCAGCCCGAGCGTGCTGAGCTTCTGCGCGTCGAGATTGACCTGCAGCGTCGGCTGATCGTCGAGATCGGTCGGTCGCACCGCCGCCAGCGTCTTGTCGCCGCGGGCGTCGGCCAGCAATTTGTCGCGCGTCGCCTTGAACTGTTCCCGGCTGAGGCCGCCCGAATTGAGCAATTCCATCGTGAAACCGGTCGACTGACCAAGTCCGCGCACCGGCGAGGGGACGGTCGCGTAGAATTCGACGTCGCGCAGGCCGCTCAGCGCCTTGGTCGCGCGCGAGGTGATCGCGTCGGCGCCGTTTTCGGTCCCCTTGCGGTCGGCCCAATCCTTGAAGGCGATGAAGCCGCGGCCGGCATTCTGCCCGCCCGACCCGCCGCCGCCGCCGGCGACGGTCAGATAGCCGCCGACATTCTTGCCCTCGGGCCCGGAGAAATACTTCTCGATCTCGAGCTGCGCCTTGCGGGTCGAATTGAGCGTCGCGCCCGGCGCGAGATTGTACTGGATCTGCGCGATCCCCTGATCCTCATTCGGCAGGAAGCCGGTCGGCAAGCGCAGGAACAGGATCGCGAGGATCGCGAGCACGCCGGCATAGATCAGCACGAACAGCCATTTGCGGTCGATCACCTTGCTGACCGACGTGCCGTAGCGATCGATCGTCTTGTCGAAGCCGTTGTTGAACCAGTCCTTGGCCGGTTGCGTCTTGCGCGCGAGCCAGCCGTCCTGCTTCATGTCCTGCTTGCGCTTGAGCAGCGTCGCGGTGAGCGCGGGGGTCAGCACCAGCGCGACGACGACCGACAGCACCATCGCCGAGACGATCGTCACCGAGAATTGGCGATAGATCACGCCGGTCGATCCGCCGAAGAACGCCATCGGCAGGAACACCGCCGAAAGGACGAGCGCGATCGCGATCAGCGCGACGGTGATCTCGTTCATCGACTGGATCGTCGCATCGCGCGGCGACATGTCGGGATTCTCTTCCATCAGGCGCTCGACATTCTCGACCACGACGATCGCGTCGTCGACGAGCAGGCCGATCGCGAGCACGAGCCCGAACAGCGTCAGCGTGTTGATCGAGAAACCGGCGAGCGAGAAGATGCCGAAGGTGCCGAGCAGCACCACCGGCACCGCGATCGTCGGGATCAGCGTCGCGCGCCAGTTCTGCAGGAAGACGAACATCACGACGACGACGAGCAGGATCGCCTCGAACAGCGTCTTTTCGACTTCCTCGACCGAAAGCTTGATGAACGAGGTCGAATCCTGCGGGAAGCTGTAGGCATAGCCGTTCGGGAAGGCCTTGGCCGAGCGTTCGATCTCGGCCTTGACGAGTTCGGCGGTGCTGAGCGCGTCGGCGCCCGGTGCGAGGCTAACCGCGATGCCCGCGCCCGGATGGCCGTTGACGCGGCTCGTCACGGCATAGCTTTCGGCGCCAAGCTCGACGCGCGCCACGTCGGACAGATGGACGGCAGACCCGTCCGGCTGCGTCTTGAGCACGATCGCGCGGAACTGCTCGGGGGTCGAAAGGCGCGACTGCGCGGTCACGGTCGCGTCGAGCACCTGCTCGGGCGTGTTGGGGACGCCACCGATCTCGCCCGCGGCGACTTCGGCGTTCTGTGCCGTGATCGCTGTCGTGATATCGCTCGGGATCAGGCTGTAGCTGGCGAGCTTGTTGGGATCGAGCCAGATGCGCATCGCATATTGCGCGCCGAACACGTTGATGTCGCCGACACCCTTGATGCGGCCGATCGTGTCCTGGAGGTTCGAGACGAGATAGTCCGACACGTCTTGGTTGGTCGTCCGGTCGGTCGTATCGTAGATCGCGGCGATCAGCAGGAAGTCGGGGTTCGATTTGGTGACGGTCAGGCCCTGCTGCTGGACCTGCTGCGGCAGGCGCGAGAGGGCCTGCTGGACCTTGTTCTGCACCTGGACCTGCGCGATGTCGGGATCGGTGCCCTTGTCGAAGGTCGCGGTGATCGTCACCTGGCCGCGCGAGGAGGAGCTTGTCGCGAAATAGAGCAGGCCATCGATGCCGGTAAGCTGCTGCTCGATCACCTGCGCGACCGAATTCTCGAGCGTCGCGGCCGAAGCGCCGGGATAGGTCGCGCGGATGTTGACCTGCGGCGGCGCGATGTCGGGAAACTGTTCGACCGGCAGCGTGTAGATCGCGCCGACGCCGGCGAGCATGATGATGATGGCGACGACCCAGGCGAAGATCGGCCGGTCGATGAAGATGCGAGAGATCACCGGGCGGGCTCAGTTCGTCTTGGCGGACGTGTCACCCGCGTTGGGCGACTTGATCGTCTGCGGGGCATTCGCGGCGACTGGCTTGATGGTCTGGTTGACCTTCACCTTGCCGACGCCCTGCGTGATGATCTTGTCGCCGGGTTTGAGCCCGGCGGTGACGATCCAGTCGGTGCCCTGCGTCGTCGTCGCGGTCACGGGACGCTGGACGGCCTTATAGCCGCCCTTGCCGTCGGGGCCGACCACGAAGACCGTCGCTTCACCCTTGGGGCTGCGCGAGACCGCCTGTTGCGGGACGAGGAAGGCGTTGGGATCGATAGATTGCGCAAAGCGCGTGCGGACGAACATGCCGGGGAGCAGGATCCCCTTGGGATTGGGGAAGCGCGCCCGCAGCGTCACCGTGCCCGTCGCGGCATCCACGACGACTTCGGAAAATTCGACATCGCCGGTCAGGCCATAGTCCGAGCCGTCCTCAAGCTTGAGCTGGACGCTCGCCCGCGTCGCGACCGAACCGCCCGAGGCGAGCGCGCGGCGCAGGCGGAGCAGGTCGGCGCTGGCCTGCTGGATATCGACATAGATCGGATCGAGCTTCTGGATCGTTGTGAGCGGATCGGTCTGGCTTGCGGTCACCAGCGCGCCGACGGTGTAGAGCGACCGACCGATCCGCCCGGTGATCGGTGCGGGGACGGTCGTGAAGCGGAGATTGATCTTGGCGGTGTCGAGCGCCGCCTTGGTCTGGGACACGGTCGCGGCGGCCTGGCGCGCGGCGGCGGCGGCGTCGGTATAATCCTGCTTCGCCACTGCCTGCATGTCGGCGAGCGGCTTGTAGCGATCGGCCTTGACGCGCGTCGCCTCGGCATTGGCGATCGCGCTGGCGACATTGGCGTTCGCCTGGTTGGTCGAGGCGCGATAGAGGCTCGGGTCGATCTGATAGAGCGGCTGGCCCTCACGGACCAACGAGCCTTCGGTGAAGAAGCGCCGCTTGATCAGGCCAGTCACCTGCGGGCGGACCTCGGAGCTCTGATAGGCGGCAGTACGCCCGGCGAGTTCGGTGACCAGCGGCACGCTGCTCGGCTGGATCACGATATAGCCGACTTCAGGCGGGCCCTTGGGCGCACCGCGCCCGCCCTTTTCCTGTTTTGCCGCACCACAGCCGCCAAGCAGAAGCGCCGCGGTGCCGACAAACACCACCGCGCGCAGGGAAGAACACTCAACCGCCATCTTGTCCACCGCTTTCAAGGCTGTTCGCGCACGGTGGATACCCTACGCAACGGACGCCAAACGCGACCTGATAGCGGTAGTTCCAGCGGCATATCAACTGTCTCGGTACGGCCGCAATTCGATGGCGGCCACGGCGCGAGTGCTTAGCGTAATTTCGCGATCGTCAGGCCGTCCGCCTTGGCGCGGTCCTTGGTCGATTCCTCGCTGCGTTTCAGCGCTTTGGAAATGGCTTTCAACGCCATGCCCTTTTTCGCCAGCGTATGCAGCTTCTGGATTTCGTCAGTCGTCCAGGGCTGGCGATGGCGTTCGAATCGTTCTTCACTCATGGGGTGGTTCTACGGCAGCTGCTAGGCAAGTGCCAGCGCGACCAGCGCTGGCATACTCTTGCGACAGACGACAGTTAGCGGACCGCAAAGACATAAATGGGGCCATGATGATCCGCACGACCAAATTGTTGACGCTCGCGCTTGCCGCGACCCCGGCATTCGCCGCCGCACAACAGGCGACGCAGCCGGTGCCAGGGCAAGCGACCGGGCAGGCGACGACAAAAAGCGCAACAAAGACGAAGGCCACCAAGGCGCCAGCCCCCGCCGTCGACGAAGCTGAGGATGGCCCCGACATCGTCGTGCGTGGCGCCAAGCAGCCCGGATCGGTGATCGGCGATATCCCGCCCGAACAGACCTTCGGGCCGGCCGACATCCGCTCCTACGGCGTCAGCTCGATAACCGAATTGCTCACCGAACTCGCCCCGCAGATCCGCAGCGATCGCGGCAGCGGCGGCGCGCCGGTCATCTTGCTCGACGGCAAGCGTATCTCGGGCTTTGCCGAAATCCGCGATCTGCCGACCGAGGCGATCGCGCGGGTCGAGATCCTGCCCGAGGAGGTCGCGCTCAAATATGGCTATACCGCCGACCAGAAGGTGGTGAACTTCGTCCTGCGCCGGCGTTTCCGCGCGGCGACCGTCGAGCTGTCGGACAAGCTCGCCACCGAAGGCGGGCGCAATGCGCCGCAGGGCGAGCTCGATCTGCTCAAGATCGCCAATAAGGGGCGGGTCAATCTCCACCTCGAATATCAGCCGGTCGAGGCGCTGACCGAGAGCGAGCGCGACATCCAGCCCACCGTTCGATCGACCACCGCGGGCGCGACGACCGTCGCGACCGACCCGACCGACCAGCGCCCATATCGCACGCTGCTGCCCTCGGGCCGCACGTTCAACGCAAACACGACCTATGCGCGCAGCTTCGGCGACATTTCGGGAACGCTCAACGGCACGTTGTCGGCGAGCGACACGATCGGGCTCAACGGCCTGCCGACCACGACGCTCAACGTGCCCGCGGGCAACCCGTTCTCGGCCGATGCCGTGACCGTCAGCCGGACGCTCGACGGCGATTTCTCGCCGCTCAAGCAGCGCAATTCGACGATCGCGGCGCATCTCGGCACGACCTTCAACGGTTCGCTCAGCAAGGTGTGGCAATGGTCGGTGACGGGCACCTATGACCATTCGGAATCGAAGACGTTCACCGATGCCGGGCTCGACGCGACCGCCTTCAACGCACGGCTCGCCGCCAATGACCCGAACGCCAACCCGTTGGGCACGCTCGGCGCCGCCGATATCGGCACGCGCGCCACGACACGCGCCTATTCGACGTCGGACGAGGGCAAGATCGATGCGCTGCTCACCGGCACGGTGTTCAAGCTGCCGGCGGGCGAGGTTTCGACCAGCGTCCATCTCGGCGGCGACATCAGCAGCTTCGACAGCCGCTCGTATCGCAACGGGCTGACGTCGACCGGCGCGGTGTCGCGCGACATCGTCAATGGCCAGCTCAACATCGACGTGCCGCTGACCAGCCGCGCGAAAGACGTGCTCGCCGCGATCGGCACGCTGTCGGTCAACGGCAATGTCGCGGTCAACCATCTCTCCGATTTCGGGACGCTGACCACGCTGGGCTACGGCCTCAACTGGTCGCCGATCGTGCCGGTGCGGATCATCGCCTCGGCGACGACGCAGGATACTGCGCCGAGCGCGACGCAGCTCGGCAATCCGCAGATCGTGACCCCCAACGTGCCGGTGTTCGACTATGTGCTCGGGCAGAATGCCAGCGTGACGACGATCTCGGGCGGCAACCCCAATCTGATCGCGAGCACCAGCCACACCTACAAGCTGAGCGCGTCGGTCAAGCCGTGGAGCACGAAGGATCTGTCGCTCACCGCGACCTATATCGACGCGCGGATCGACAATCCGATCGTGGCTTTCCCCACCGGCACGGCCGCGATCGAGACCGCCTTCCCGTCGCGCTTCACCCGCGTCCGCGACGCGAACGGCGATCTGGTGCTGACGCAACTCGACACGCGCCCGATCAATTTCGCGCAGAGCAGCCGGTCCGAGCTGCGCTGGGGAATCAACTTCTCGATGGCGCTCAAGTCGAAGCTGCAGAAGCAGATCGAAGCGTGGCGCGCCGGCACCGGGCCCAACCCGTTTGCCGGGATCAAGATCCCCGAGAGCGTCCAACGGCAGATCGCCCAGGCGCGCGCTGAGCGCGGTGGCGGCGGCGGCGGCCCGGATGGCCCCGGTGGGCCGGGCGGCGGTGGACCAGGTGGCGGACCGGGCGGTGCTGGGCCAGGCGGTCCCGGCGGTCCCGGCGGTCCCGGCGGGCCGGGCGGTGGCCCGGGCGGCGGGCGCGGCGGGTTTGGCGGCTTCGGCGGCGGCGGTCGTGGCGGTGGCGGCGGGCGACTGCAGTTCGCGCTCTATCATACCTGGCACTTCACCGATCGCGTGCTCGTCCAGCGCGGCGGGCCGTCGCTCGATCTGCTCAACGGCGACGCGATCGGGTCGAGCGGCGGGCAACCGCGGCACGAACTCGAAGGGCAGGCGGGGTATAACAATAACGGACTGGGCGTCCGTCTCTCGGCCAATTGGCAGAGCGCAACCGACGTCAATGGCGGGACGCTCGGCAACCCGCAGAACCTGCACTTCTCTGCGCTCGGCACGCTCGGCGTGCGGCTGTTCGGCGACCTCGGGCAGCGCATCGAGCTGGTCAAAGCGCATCCCTGGATGCGCGGGATGCGCGTCGCGGTTGCGATCGACAATCTGTTCGACGCGCGTCAGCGCGTGACCGACGCGAACGGAACGACGCCGGTCGCCTACCAGCCGGATTATCTCAACCCGCTCGGTCGAACCGTACGCCTATCGATCCGCAAACTGTTCCTCTGACGCGGGCCAAGGTTCTTCCGACATCGACCTGGGCGCGGCTCTTGCGCCCGGGTCGCGCTGCGGCGACAAGCGGGCGATGGCCTCGCCCGATTTTTCGCTGCTCACCAAGCGCCGCTTCGCGCCGTTGTTCGTCGTCCAGTTCCTCGGCGCGTTCAACGACAATGTGCTCAAGTTCGCTCTGCTGTTCCTTGCCAATTTCGGCGCGCACCACACCGCGCTGAGCGGCGAGATGCTGGCGACGGTGTCGACCGGCATCTTCATCCTTCCCTATTTCCTGTTCTCGGCGATCGGCGGGCAGACCGCCGACGCGATCGACAAGCGCATCCTGATCCGCTGGGTGAAGGCCGCCGAGATTGCGATCATGGCGGTTGCCTTGCTCGGCTTCGCGATCGGGTCGATCGCGATCCTGCTCGTCTGCCTGTTCCTGATGGGGCTGCACTCGACGATCTTCGGTCCCGTCAAATACTCGATCCTGCCGCAGCATCTCGGGCATCACGAAATGATGGGCGCGACCGGGCTGATCGAGGCGGGGACCTTCCTTGCGATCCTCGGTGGGCAGTTGCTCGCCGGCGTGCTGGCGCCGTGGGAGGCGGGGGTGGCGGCGACCGCGCTCGCGTGCGTCGGCTTCCTCGCCAGCCTCGCCATACCGCCCGCACCGCCGAGCGGCCGCCTTCACCACATCGACTGGAACGTCTTCAAGGGAACTGCCGACATCATCCGGACCGCCAGCCGCGACCGCGCGGTGGTCCTGTCGATCCTCGGGATCAGCTGGTTCTTCGCCGCGGGCGCGGTGCTCGTCTCCGAATTCGCGCCGCTGGTGAGCGGCACATTGGGCGGATCGAAGGCGGTGGTGACGTTGTTCCTGCTCGTCTTCTCGACTGCGATCGCGGCGGGCTCGCTGACGGTCAACCGCCTGCTGCGCGGCGAAGTGTCGGCGCGCTACGTCCCGCTATCGGCTGCGTTGATGGGCGCGTGCATGATCGACCTGTGGGCCTCGACGCACGGCTTCCAGGTGCGCGCGGCGGGGCTCGACATCGCGCGCTTCTTTGCCGCGGCGGGGAGCTGGCATATCCTGATCGGGCTCGCCGGGATTTCGTTTGCGGGCGGGATGTTCATCGTGCCGCTCTACGCGATCCTCTCGACCACGACGCCGCCCGCCGAGCGCTCGCGCGTGATCGCTGCGAACAACATCGCCAATTCGCTCGTGACCGTGGTGGTGGTGATCGTCGCGACCGCGATGATCGCGCTCGGCAGCGATGTGCCGGGGGTGATCGGGATGCTCGGCGTGGCGACGCTCGGCGTGGCGCTGCTGCTGCGCGGCATGCCGCGGCGCGACACCGCCTGATCCGGCGGCGGTTGACGCCTCGGGACACCGCCGTAAGGGATTGGCGATCGCCTGAAGGAGTGCCCCCATGAAAACCCGCGCCGCCGTCGCCTTTGCCGCCAAGCAACCGCTCGAGATCGTCGAGCTCGACCTCGAAGGCCCCAAGGCGGGCGAAGTGCTGGTCGAGATCATGGCGACGGGGATCTGCCACACCGACGCCTATACGCTCGACGGGCTCGACAGCGAGGGGCTGTTCCCGAGCGTGCTCGGCCATGAAGGGGCAGGGATCGTGCGCGAGGTCGGGCCGGGCGTCACCTCGGTTAAGCCGGGCGACCATGTCATCCCGCTCTACACCCCCGAGTGCCGCCAATGTAAGTCGTGCCTCAGCGGCAAGACCAACCTGTGCACCGCGATCCGCGCGACGCAAGGCAAGGGGCTGATGCCCGACGGCACCTCGCGCTTTTCGTACAAGGGCGAGACGATCTTCCATTACATGGGCTGCTCGACCTTCTCGAACTTCACCGTGCTGCCCGAGATCGCGGTCGCGAAGATCCGCGAGGACGCGCCGTTCAAGACGAGCTGCTATATCGGCTGCGGCGTGACGACGGGTGTCGGCGCGGTGGTCAACACCGCAAAAGTCCAGGTCGGCGACAACATCATCGTGTTCGGCCTCGGCGGCATCGGTCTCAACGTGCTGCAGGGTGCGCGGATGGCGGGCGCCAACATGATCGTCGGGGTCGACATCAACCCGGACCGCGAGGAATGGGGCCGCAAGTTCGGCATGACGCACTTCGTCAACCCGAAGGACGTCGGCGATCTCGTCGCGCATCTCGTCGCGCTGACCGATGGCGGGGCCGACTATACCTTCGATTGCACCGGCAACACGACGGTGATGCGGCAGGCGCTCGAGGCGTGCCATCGCGGCTGGGGCACCTCGATCATCATCGGCGTCGCCGAGGCGGGCAAGGAGATCAGCACGCGCCCGTTCCAGCTCGTCACCGGGCGCAATTGGCGCGGGACGGCGTTCGGTGGGGCGAAGGGACGCACCGATGTTCCGAAGATCGTCGATTGGTACATGAACGGCAAGATCGAGATCGACCCGATGATCACGCATGTCCTCAGCCTCGAGGAGATCAATAAGGGTTTCGATCTTATGCACGCCGGCGAAAGTATCCGCAGCGTCGTCGTCTATTAAGCGGCCGAAGCGGTTTCGCTGGAACCATCGCGCTGACCCTGGGGTTTGGCGACCGGCCGTCGGTATCGACCGGTTCGTTAACGTTTGGGAAAGCGCAAACCAATAGCGCCGATCTTGGGATGAGGTTGCTTAAGGACGGGCATGCGGTTTTATCAAGCGACGCGATTCCTGTTTCCGCGGAATTTCCAGTTCCGGATGTTCAGCATCTGCTTTGGTGCGGTGCATCTGCCGATCATCGTCTTTTGCGTGGCCGAACTGGCGCTGGCGCGATGGGACTGGCGGCTGTTCACCGCGCTGCTGGTCGCGACCCTGGTCGGCACGGTCTCGGCGATCGCGGCGATTCGCGGGCTGCTCGCCCCGGTCGCGCACGCGACCGCGTTGCTCCAATCGCTGCAACGCGGGGAGCCGGTCTCTGCGGTGCCGTCGGGGGGTGACGATCTGGTCGGCGCCTTGCTCGCCTCGGTCGCTCGCGCATCCGCCGAAACCCATAAGCGGGTCGCACGTCTCGCCGAAGCCGCCGAAAAGGACCTGTTGACGGGGCTCCGCAATCGCCGCGGCTTCATGGACGCGATCGCACCGCTGCTGCGTGAGGAGCGCAATTCGGTCGTCGCGGTGCTCGACCTCGATCATTTCAAGGCGGTCAACGATCGCTACGGCCATGACGAGGGCGATCGCGTGCTGGTCGAGTTCGCCAAGCGGCTGCAGACCGAGCTGCGGCGCTCGGATCTTCCCGCGCGCTGGGGGGGCGAGGAGTTCGCGATCCTGCTGCCCGATACCGCGCTCGACGAGGCGACCGAGATCGTCGAACGGCTGCGCGCCTCGCTGCAGCGCGACGTGATCGGCCGTCGCGGTGGCGACGGGCTGACCTTCTCGTGCGGATTGGCGGTCGTTCGCGAATATGGTTCGCTCGCCTCGGCGATGCGGCGTGCCGACAGTGCCTTGTACGAGGCGAAGCGCGGCGGCCGCGATCGCGTCAAGAGCATGGCGTAACTGCCGCCAGGCACCGCTCAATGCGCGAGGAACAGCGGTAGCGGGCTGTGTGCCAGCAGCGCCCGCGTCGTCCCGCCGAACAGCGCCTCGACGAAGCGCAGATGGCCGAAGCCGCCCATCACGATATAGCCCGCGCCGATCGCCAGTGCCCGCTCGACGATCTGGTCGGCGACGCGGGTCTCGCCGTACGGCTGGTGTTCGACGGTCGCCGGGATACCGTAGCGCGCCAGATAAGCGGCTGCGTCCTCTGCCGGGGCGTCGCTCGCGGCCGCCCCGATCTGGAGGATCGTCACCTGTTCGGCGAAGCCCAACAGCGGGACCGCCGCGCGTAGCGCCGCCGCAGCGAAGACCGATCCGTCCCACGCGATCACTGCGCTGGTGTGGTCGAAACGGGCGAGATCGGGTGGCACTGCGAGCAGCGGTTTGCCAGACTTGATGATCAGCGCGCTGGCTGCACCGCGCATGTCGGGCAGCGGGAAATCGTCGAGCTGGCGGCTGACGACGATCAGATCGGCGCGCTCCGCCGCGCTCCGCAGGCATTGGCCGATCGCGCCGGTCGCCTCGATCCAGTCCCACGCCACGTCTTCGTGCATCAGCCGGAATTCGAGATGCGTCCGATTGGCGCTTTCGCGGGCGACCTCGTCGGCGAGCAACGACGCCGCGCCGATGTCGCCGACATGATCCGAGGCGATCATCGCCGGCAGGATCGCGACGTCCAGGCAGGTGAGATGACCGTCGACCGCGCGGACGATATCGACCGCCGCCTGGAAGCGGGCTTCCTGTCCCGAATCGTCGTGGGCGAGCAGCAGGATGGTCTTCATTTCGGCGTCCTTGGCGGGTGTCGGAGCAAAGGGTAGGACAGGGGCCTGCCGGCCCCCATCGGGATGTCTACGGACGGCGAGCGGCTCATATCGCGCGGCTGAACCGCTGCGCCTGCGGGGCGCGATAGCGATCGAAATATGCGGCGACGATCCGACCATAAGGCCGTCCGGCGGGCAGGAGCGTGAGGCGAGTGCCGCTGATCCGCACCAGGCCGCGCTCCGCGAGTGGCGCGAGATCGGGCAGCGCGGCGGCGAGCGGCGCGACCGGCGTCGCGTGTTGTGCCGCGATCTCGGCCAGATCGACCGTTTCGTCGCACAGCAGCCGCTCGATCACCGCGCCGCGCAGGCGATCGTCGGCCGAGCGGGCGATGCCGCGGACGCCAGCAAGCCCGCCATTGGCGGCACGCAGCCGATAGCGCCCGACATGCTTCTCGTTCTGCACGAGCAGCCCGGCATATTGGCTGATCGCCGACGCGCCGAGCCCGATGATCGCGGTGGCGGTTTCGTCGGTGAAGCCCTGGAAATTACGTCGCAGGCGTCGCTCGGCGGCGGCGTAAGCGAGGCTGTCGTCGGGGCGCGCGAAATGGTCGAACCCGATTGCGCGATACCCCGCCGCGACGAACAGCGCGTTCCCGAGCATCGCCTGCGCGAAGCGGGCCGCGCCGTCCGGCAGGCTCGCCGCATCGATCATCCGTTGGCGCGGCAGGAGCCGCGGCATATGGGCATAGCCGAACAAGGCGACCCGGTCGGGCGCCATCGTCAGCGCGGCGGCGATGGTCGCGGCGACGCCTTCGAGGTCTTGTCCCGGCAGGCCATAGAGCAGGTCGAAATTGATCCGCGCGATCCCCGCGGCGCGGAGCTCGCCGACCACGCGGCGGACGAGATCGAGCGGCTGGTGGCGGTTGATCCGCGCCTGTGTTGCGGCGTCGAAGCTCTGCACGCCGAGGCTGACCCGCGTCACCCCAGCCTGCGCAAGCGCGGCGGCATAGCGCGCGTCGAGCGTGCGCGGATCGAGCTCGGCCGCGATCTCGAGCGTATCGCCACAATCGAAGCGGTCGCGCAGCCGCGCGACGAGCGCGACGAAGTCTGCAGGGTCGAGCGCGTTCGGGCTCCCCCCGCCGAAATGGATCGCGCTCACCCGCCCGCGCAGCGCCGCCGCGACGGTATCGATCTCCTGCTCGAGCGCTGTGCGATAGGCGCTCAACCGGTCGGCGCGACCGATCGCGCCGGTGTTGCATCCGCAATACCAGCAGATCTCGTGGCAATAGGGGATGTGGAGGTAGAGCGAGACCGGTGCTCCCGGCGCGATCGCCGCGAGCGCGGCGCGCTGCTCGGCGGGGCCGACGCCGTCGTGGAATTCCGCCGCGGTCGGGTAACTGGTGTAGCGCGGGACCGATTGGGTCGCGAGATCGGGCAAATAGCTGGGCATGGCGCCGTCCTGCCAAATCGCGCCGCGCGCGCCTTTGACCCAGGTCAAATCGCCGCGCGACCGAGTTTGCGCGGGATCAAAGGGCGTTGCGCCGCGCCGGTCTAGGCCCGGCGCATCGTTTCACCAGGAGAACCCCAATGCGCATCCCCACACTCGCCGCTCCGCTGCTCGGCCTCGCCGCATTGTGCAGCGCCGTGCCGGCCCTCGCGCAGGAAAAGGGCGACGTTCTGGTCCGCGTCCGGGCGATCATGGTCTCGCCCAACGAAAGTTCGGGCGGGGTCCAGCCGAGCTTCCCCTCGGCGCGGATCGGGGTGACCGACAGCTACGCGCCCGAGCTCGATTTCACCTATATGATCAGCGACCATATCGGCACCGAGCTGATCCTCGCCACCACTAAGCACCAGCTGCAAGGGCGTGCGGCCTTGTCGGGCGTCGATCACGTCGCGAGCACCTGGGTGCTGCCACCGACGCTCACCGTGCAATATCATTTCCTGCCGCACGCGAAGATCCGCCCCTATGTCGGGGTCGGGGCGAACTACACGATCTTCTATTCGAGCAAGGCGAGCAGCGCGCTCAAGGCGGCGATCGGCGATACCGATGTCCATCTGAAGAACAGCTTCGGCTATGCGCTGCAGGCGGGGCTCGATTTCGACATCACCAAGCGCGTCTTCGCCAATCTCGACGTCAAATATATCGACATCGACACCAAGGCGCGGCTGACGACCGGCGCGCTGGTCAACCGCGTCAATACGAGCATCGACCCGCTGGTGTTCGGCATCGGGCTCGGCGTCCGGCTATGAGCCCGTCGGGCGCAACGCCGGGCGCGCACGCGGAGCCTTGGACCCACCCTGTGGCGAAGCCGATGCGCTGGCACGTCATCGACGAGATCGACGTGGTGGGACTGGTGTCCGACCACGCCGCGCTCGATCGGTTGTGCGATCGGCTCGAGCAGCATGCCGACTGGTTGCCGCAGCGTCCGTCGCCACGCGAAGCCGACGCGTTGCGCGCCGACCTGCGCGTTGCGCTCGGGCGGCATGTCGTGCGGGAGGAGCGGCTGTTTACGCGGGTGTTCGCCGGCTCGCTGGCGCAGCCGCTGTGCCATACGTTGATCGGGCAGATTACCGCGGGGCACTCCGCCTGTCTCGCGCAGTCCGAAGACATCGTCGCGGCGCTGCAACCCGATGCCGGCGCGACGCTGTGTCCAGAGGCGTTCGGCTATATGCTGCGCTGCTTCTTCCAGGGGTGCCGCCAGGCAATGGCGTTCGAGGAGCTTGCGCTGCTGGCGCTCGCCGGGGATCGCTTGACCCCGGCGGCGCGCGCGGTGCTGACGCAGCGTCTCGCCGCGGGCGCCGGCTGAGGCTTAGTCGAGCCCGGCACAATGACGCAGCGCCGCCGCGTCGCGGATCGTCACGCTGCGCACGCCGGGCAACGCCAACACGCCTGCGTGGCGGAGCTTGGTAAGCTGTCGGCTGACGGTTTCGATCGTCAGCCCGAGCACGTCTGCGATCTGCCCGCGCGTCAGCGGCAGTTCGAAGGTCACGGGCCCACCGGGCAGCGCCTGAAAATCACTGATCCCGCGGGCGCGTTCGGCCATGCTGAGCACGAAGCCCGCCACCTTCTCCGCCGCGGTGTTGCGCGACAGGATCAGCAGCCGCGCACGCGTCGCGTCGAGCGTCGCGAAGGTGCGCTTCAGCAACAACCGTTCCATCTCGCCGTTGGTCGTGAGCATTGCCTCGAAGCGATCGCGCGGGACGACGCACAGTTCGGCATCGGTCAATGCCGACACGGTGAACGGGATCGTGTCGGCATAGAGCCGGCCGATAAAGTCGCTGGGAAAGTGCAGTCCGACGATCTGCTCGCGCCCGTCGCTGGTCGCCGCGCTGAGCTTGAGGACGCCCGACAGCAAGGTCGCGCAGACGAGGCTGTCCGAACCCGCCCACAGCATCGTCTCGCCGCGTGCGACCCGCTGGCGTCGACCGATCCGGTGGAGCTGGCGCAGTGCATCATCGCCGAGGCTGCTGCACAGGCTCGCGTCGCGAACCGCGCAATCGGCGCAGACCGCGCTCATCGCCGCGCACCGGTTCGACGCGGGTCAAAGCTGATGCGTGCCGCGGGGCGCACATTGGCGACCTCACCCTCGATCGGAGATGCGCAATGGCGGAAACGGCTTTCCTGTACCTCGCAGTCGGCGCTGCCCTGGTCTTCCTGCTCGCGGTAGCGGCGGTCGCGATCGACGATGCGCTGCGCGATCGACGGCGCGGTCGCTGAGACCGACCCGCGCTGCCAGCGACAGGGGACCGCGGCCGATCGCTCCGATCGGCCGCGGTCCTTTTTTCTGGAGGGTTGCATCACGCGTGCGGCGTGCCGTCTTCGTCTTCGGGCGGCAGATGGAACTCATGCCACATCCCGTTGAGGATGCCGAAGCCAACCGCGAGGCCAAGCCCCAATACCCAGGTGAAATACCACATCGTTCGGTCCTTTCGCGGTCAGTAGAAATCGGGGTTGGTGGCGACTTCGGCGGTGGTGACGCGGCCCCACATCACCTTGAACGCCCAGCTCGTGTAGAGCAGCACGATCGGCAGCAGGATCGCGGTCACGAACAGCATGATCCCGAGCGTCGTCGGCGTCGAAGACGCGTTCCACACCGTCAGGCTCGAATGCGGATCGATGCTCGAGGGCAGGATATAGGGGAACATCGCAAGCCCGACCGTGGAGATGATCCCGGTGATCGCGAGCGCCGATCCGCCGAATGCGCTTTTCTCAGCGCCGAGCGTAATGCCGAGCAAGGCCAGTACCGCGCCGCTTATGCCGAGCACCGGCGCGACCAGCATCCATGGGTAGAGCCGGTAATTGCCGAGCCACGCGCCCGCGACATGCTCGGTCGTGGTGCGCAGCGGGTTGGACTGGCCGAGCGGATCGGCGGCGGACACCATGTGATAGCCGATATCGCCAAAGGCGACGTAGAGGCCGCCGGCGGCAAACAGCGCGACCGTCAGGATCGCGGCGACGGCGCCGAAGCGCCGCGCGCGCTGGTGGACGGGCCCACCCTGCTCGGTCTTGAAGGTCAGCCAGGTCGCGCCGTGGAGCACGAGCATCGCGACCGACAGCAATCCGCACAACAGGCTGAACGGCGTGAACAGTCCGAGCAGACTGCCCTCGTAGAACGAGCGCAGGTCGCTATCGAGCCGGAACGGCGCGCCCAGCAGGACATTGCCGACCGCGACGCCGAACACGAGCGCAGGAACGAACCCGCCGACGAACAGCGCCCAGTCCCACCGGCTGCGCCAGGCCGCATCGGGGCGCTTCGAGCGATATTTGAAGCCGACCGGACGCAGGATCAGCGCCGCGAGCAACAGGAACATCGCCAGATAGAAGCCCGAAAAGCTCACCGCATAGACGAACGGCCACGCCGCGAAGATCGCGCCCCCACCAGTGATGAACCAGACCTGGTTGCCCTCCCAGGTCGGGCCGACCGAGTTGATCACCATCCGCCGCTCGGCATCGCTGCGCGCGACGAACGGCAACAGCGCGCCCACACCGAGATCGAAGCCATCGGTGACGGCGAAGCCGATCAGCAGGACGCCCATCAGCGTCCACCAGATCAGTCGCAGGATTTCATAGTCGAACATTGTCCGTCCTTTCGATTCAGGCGGCGACGGGGAGAGCGGGGACGATGGCGATCACGGGCGCGGGATCATCGACATGCTCGAACGGCCCCTTGCGGATCGCCCCGATCATCAGCCGCACTTCGATTACCGCGAGCGCGCCGTAGAGCAGCGTGAAGCCGACGATCGTCGTCCAGAGCGCCGTGGTGCTCAGCGTAGAGGTGGCGAGGAAGGTCGGCAGCACGCCGTCGATCGCCCAGGGCTGGCGACCGATTTCGGCGAGCATCCAGCCAAGCTCGATCGCGACCCATGGCAGCGGGATCGAATAGAGCGCGAGGCGCAAGAACCAGCGCGTGCTGTCGTGGCGGCGAAGACTCGCCAGCACGAAGGCGGTTGCGAACAGCGCGATCATGTAGAAGCCGATGAACGCCATCGTCCGGAAGCTCCAGAACATCAAAGGCACGTTGGGGACGACGTCCCACGCCGTCGCGGCGATCAGCCTGGGGCTCGCCTGGCGCGGATCGGCGACATGCGCCTTCAGCAGCAACGCATAGCCGAGGTCGCGCTTATGCGCCTCGAACCGGGCGCGTTCGCGGACGTTGTTCGGATCGGTCTTGAGCTTCTGCACCGCGTCATAGGCGACGACGCCCGAGGTGATCCGCTCCTGTGCCTTGAGCACGAGCTCGGACATGCCGGTGACTTCCTTGTCGAGGCTGCGCGTGGCGATGAGTCCGAGCACCCATGGCACCTCGACCGCATAATGCGTGGTGCGCGCGGCGACGTCGGGCAGGCCGATCAGCGTGATGCCGGCGGGGGCGGGGGCGGTGTGCCAGGCGGCCTCGATCGCGGCGAGCTTCATCTTCTGGTTGTCGGTCAGCGCATAGCCGCTCTCGTCGCCGAGCACGACGACCGACAGCGACGAGGCAAGGCCGAACGCCGCGGCGACCGCCATCGAGCGCTTCGCCACACCGACATATTTGCCACGCAGCAGGTAGAGCGCCGAGATGCCGAGCACGAACACCGAGGCGCAGACATAGCCCGCGCTCACGGTATGGACGAACTTGGCCTGTGCGATCGGGTTGAACAGCACTTCGCCGAAATTGCTGACCTCCATCCGCATCGTTTCGGGATTGAAAGTCGCGCCCGCCGGATTCTGCATCCAGCCATTGGCGACGAGGATCCACAGGGCCGAGAGATTGGTGCCGAGCGCGACCATGAAGGTCACGCCGAGATGCGCGAGCTTCGACAGTTTGGTCCAGCCGAAGACCATCAGCCCGACGAAGGTCGCCTCGAGGAAGAACGCCATCAGCCCTTCGATCGCGAGCGGCGCGCCGAAGATGTCGCCGACATAATGCGAGAAATACGACCAGTTGGTGCCGAACTGGAATTCCATCGTCAGCCCGGTGGCGACGCCGAGCACGAAGTTGATCGCGAACAACTTGCCCCAGAAACGGGTGATGACGCGCCAGATCGGCCGGTCGGTCATCACATAGACCGCCTCCATGATGACGAGCATGAAGCTGAGACCGAGCGTCAGCGGGACGAACAGGAAGTGGTAAAGCGCGGTGAGTGCGAATTGCAGCCGCGACAGGTCGACGACACCCGGATCCATTGTCTATCTCCATCAACGCCGCACAAGCAGCGGTCGCCGGCATCAACCCAAATCGCAGCGCGCCAGATATTGGGGTTTTCCCGTAGGTTCGGCCGTAGATCGTCGTCAAAGCCCTCTCAGACGTCGCGATCGCGCTGAATGCGGCGCACTGGTGTCGGGCTCCGCAACGTGCTCCATTCGTCGATGAAGGGAGCTTCAGCATCGAATCGGAGTCGCGCCGCCCGTTCGGTTTCTGGACCACGACCGCCTTGGTGGTCGGCGGGATGATCGGTTCGGGCATCTTCGTCTTGCCGGCGCAGCTCGCGCCGTATGGCTGGACGAGTATCGCGGCGTGGATCGTCGGTATCGGCGGCGCGATGCTGATCGCCTGGGTGCTCGCGCGGCTGACCGCGGCGATGCCCGACGCGACGGGGGTCGTCGCGATGTCGGCGCATGGGCTCGGGCCGCTGTGCGGCGTGCTGGTCGGGTGGAGCTACTGGATCGGGATCTGGTCGGCCAACGCCATCATCGCGCTCACCGCAGTGCGCTATCTCGCGCAATTCTCGCCGATGATCGGCGCGACGACGCTGGCGCAGGCCCTCTCGGCGACCGTGCTGATCTGGCTGATGACGCTACTCAATCTCGGTGGCGCACGGCTGGCCGGGGCGTTTCAGATCGGCACGACGGTGCTCAAGCTCGTCCCGCTCGGCGCGATCGTGCTGATCCTTGCCGGGATCGTGTGGCAGGGCGGGGCGGGGCGTCCGATCGCGCAGCATCCGGCTTTCGCGTGGCACGGGCTGACGCCTGCGCTGACCTTCGCCTTCTACGCGCTCGTCGGGTTCGAGGCAGCGAGTGTCGCTGCCGAGCGTGTGCGCGATCCGACGCGGACCATCGTGCGCGCGATGCTGGTCGGGCTGGTGCTGACGGGGACGCTGTACCTCGTCGTGTGCACGGGGATCATCTTCGCGCTGCCGACTGCGGCGGTGGCAAACGCGCAGGCGCCGTTCGCCTTGTTCGTATCGACCTATTGGGGCGCCGGGGCGGGGCTCGCCACCGCGGGCTTCGCGGCCGTCGCGGCGATCGGTGCGCTCAACGGCTGGACGCTGGTGCAGGGCGAGGTTCCGCTCGGCATGGCGCGCGCCGGGTTGCTGCCGCGCTGGATCGGCCGGACCAATGCGCGTGATGTGCCCGTCGCGATCCTGCTCGTCTCGAGTACGCTTGCCAGCCTGCTCATCCTGTCGAACGCGACGCGTTCGCTGGGCGGCCTGCTCGACTTCATGCTGCGGTTGACGTCGGCGGCGACGATCTGGCTCTATGTCGGCGCGTGCCTCACGGCGCTGGTGATGCGCGTCGCCCCGATCGCGGCGGCGCTCGGGCTCGCCTTTGCCGCGTGGGCGATGGTGGGCGCGGGGTTCGAGGCGATCGGGCTGAGCCTTGCGCTGATGCTGCCCGCGCTGCCCTTCTATTTCCTGCGCAATCGCCTGACCTGAGCCGGACGCGGCCTCATCCGAACATCCGCCCAACCAGACTTCGGTCGCGCAGGATTTCATGCGCGGCATTGTGCCCCGGTGCGCCGGTGACGCCGCCGCCCGGGTGCGTGCCCGATCCGCACATATAGAGCCCCTTGATCGGCCCGCGATAGTCGCCGTGACCGAGCACCGGCCGCGCCGCCCAGAGCTGGTCGAGCCCCATAGCCCCATGGAAGATGTCGCCGCCGATCAACCCGAACTTGCGCTCGAGGTCGAGCGGCGAATGGATCTGGCGCGCGATCACGCTGGCCTTGAAGTTGGGGGCATGCGCGGTGACGGTGTCGATGATCAGATCGGCCACCTCCTCGCGGGCATCGTCCCAGGAGCGGCCATCCGGCAGCGTCGGCGCGAATTGCTGGCAGAACAGGCTGGCGATGTGCTGGCCGGGCGGTGCGAGGCTGTCGTCGACCGTGGTGGGCAGCTTCATCTCGACGATCGGCTGTTTCGACCAGCCGTGCTGCTGCGCGTCGATAAAGGCCTGGTCCATATAGTCCATGCCGGGGGCGATGATGATCCCGGCGGTATGATGCTCGGCCTTGTCCTTGCCGCGCAGCACGCTGAAATCGGGCAGCTCCGACAGCGCGACGTTCATTCGGAAGGTGCCGCTGCCGGTCTTGAAACCGGCGATCCGACGGTTGAAATCGGCCGGTAGATCGGAGGAATCGACCATCTGGCGATAGAGCAAGGCGGGGCCGACATTGGCCGCGACGGTCTTGGCCGCGACCTCTTCGCCCGACTCGAGGCGTACGCCAGCGACCTTGCCACCCTCGGTCAGCAGCTTGGCGACGGGCGCATCGAGGCTGATCTCCACGCCGGCTTCGAGGCAGGCGTGCGCCATTGCCTGTGTGATCGCACCCATGCCGCCGACCGAATGGCCCCACGCGCCATATTTGCCGTTCACCTCGCCAAAGACATGATGGAGCAGGACATAGGCGCTGCCCGGGGTCGAGACGCCGGCATAGTTTCCGACCACGGCGTCGAACGCGAAGGCCGATTGGACGTGATCGTCCTCGAACCAGCCGCCGAGGAAATCGCGCGCCGATTTGGTGAAGATGTCGAGCAGGTCGCGTTGCTGCTCGATCCCCATCTTCGCGACCGGCCAGCCCTGCGCCGCCCCGGCGAGCAGCGCGCGCAGGCCCCCGCCGACATTGGGCGGGGTCTTGAGCGCGAGATCACGCAGCACTTGCGCGACCTTTTCCAGCGCAGCGTCATAGGCCGGGTAGGCGTCGGCATCCTTCTGGCTGAAGCGCGCGAACTGCGCCTGCGTCCGCGCGGTGCCGCCGCCGAGCGTGAGATAGGTGTCGGGGAAAGGGAAAAAATTGCTGATCGTCCGCTCGATGATGCGAAAGCCGCGGTCGTGCAACTTCATGTCGGCGATCACCTTCGGGCGCAGCAGGCTGACCGTGTAGCTCGCGGTCGAATTCCGGAAGCCGGGGTGGAACTCCTCGGTCACCGCCGCGCCACCGACGACATGGCGGCGCTCGAGGATACGCACCTTGAGCCCCGCCCGCGCGAGGTAGAAGGCGCAGACCAGGCCATTATGGCCACCACCGATGATCACTGCGTCGTAGCGTTTGGTCATTGTGCTCCCGCCTTCTTTTCGACTTCCCCCTCCCGCCTTCGCGGGAGGGGCAGGGAAGGGTCTTCTTCTTCGGCTCCCGCGATTTCCGAAAGAAGACGACCCTCACCGATTACGACTAGGCCCGCCTGAAGAAGGCGGACCAAGTCTGCGTTGCCTCTTCCGCGAGCGGGAGAGGATCTAACGGCGCGACCACCCCGGCGCAGGCGCGCGGTGCAGGCGTGCCTCGGGAATCCGTTCGCGGATCTTCCGCGCGAAGCTGCGCAGACACACCTCGCTCCGCCCGATCGGCCCCGCAGTATAGCTGCGCGATGCCATGCCCTGCTGGACGCGATCGATCAGCCAGGTGTCCTCGGCATTGACGACGCGGTTGATCCGCCAATTGGCATAGCGCACGAGCTTCATCTCGCGGCGATCGTCGGGCAGCGCGAACGCCATTTCGCGCAGCACGCTGGTGGTCGGCGTCAACGGCAGCCATTGCATGAAGTCGATCTGGTCGGCGTAGAGATTGAACGCCATGTTGGGCCACAGCTTGAAATACAGCCACAACCGCTGGTTCGCCTCTGGCAGGTGATCGACGCGCGGCAAATGCGTCTGGTAGAACCGCTCCCACGGATTGTCCGATCGACGGTCGACGATCTGGCCCGACATTTTGTCGACGAACGGCGCCGCCTCGATCGCATAGCTCTTGCCGAACAGCCGCGTCAGCCCGTCATGCGCGACGGGAATGTGGAGGTTGTCCGAATAATTGTCGCCGACATTCTTCCAGTTGACCGCACGCTCGCGCAGCCGGACGGGGGAGAGCGTCTGCATCTCCTCGAAGCGATAGGGCGCGATTTGCGCATCGTACGGCGCCATCATCGCCGCGACCGACGGGCCATCGCCCTCGAGCCGGACGAACACGAAGCCACGCCAGACTTCGAGATCGACCGCGGCAAGACCATGGTCCTCGAGCGCGAGCGCGGGGTAATCACGCCGCATCGGCACGCCCGACAGGCGGCCGTCGGTCTCATAGGTCCAGGCATGGTAGGGACAGACGAATTTCCTTGCACAGCCCGTGGGGCCCTCGACCAGCCGCATCGCGCGATGTCGGCAGACATTGGCAAAACCGCGCACCTTGTGATCGTCGCCGCGCACGACGATCACACTCTCGCCGAGATAGTCGATCGTGTGGAAATCGCCGGGATTCGCCACATCGTTGAGATGGCAGACGATCTGCCACGACGGCCGCAGCACGCGCTCGACCTCGACCGCGTGATATTCGGGGTCGGTGTAGAGCCAGCCGGGCAGGCTCCAGTCGGCATCGGGATCCGGGGCGTCACTCGTCGCGAAGGGGTGCGCCATGCTCGGCTCCGATTGCTTGTTGGACGATCGTATAATAGGCTCGCGGCATGAGCAAGCCTGCTTTCGTTCGCTCCGAACCCGACGTGCGGCGCCAGTCGCTGATCGCGGCGACCGGGCGCGTTCTCGCGCGCGACGGCGCGACGGGTGCATCGGTCCGCGCGATCGCGCTCGAGGCGGGGGTGTCGCCGGGGCTGGTCGGGCACTATTTCGCCGGAATCGATGCGCTGGTCGCCGAGACCTATGCCGCGACCGGGCAGCAGGTGCGCGACGCGCTCGCCGCCGCCGTGGCCGCCGCCGATCCCGACCCACGGTCGCGCGTCGCCGCGTACGTCACGGCGAGCTTTGCCCCGCCGATCGCCGATCGCGGGCTGTTCGCGACGTGGATCGCGTTCTGGAGCCTGTCGGGCAAAAGCCAGATCGCCGCGCAACACGACGCGATCTATCAATCCTATCGCGACGATCTCGCCGCGTTGCTCGCAGAGTGCGGCCTCGCACCCGCCGAACGCCGCCTCGCAGCAATCGCGATCACCGCTCTGGTCGATGGCTTATGGCTCGAACTGTGCCTGTTGCCGGGCGCGTTCACGCCCGACGAGGCGCGCGAACTCGCCGCGCGCCAGCTCGACGGCTATTTCGAGAGATCGGCGAACAGCAGCCGATAGTATCGGATCCCCGGTGCGATCGTCGCCACGGGCACGCGCTCGTTGAGGCCGTGGCTGAAATCGTCCGACGGCTTGATGAAGGTCGGGCTCGCGCCATAGCTCGCGACATTATGCGAGCGGAACCACATGCTGTCGCTCGCACCCGAGGCCATTGCCGGGAAGACCGGCACGCCCGGATAGACCTGACCCATCGCGCGATCGATCGCGGCGATGAAATCACGCCGCATCGGCGAGGCGTCGTTGGGGACCGATCCTTCGGTCACGTCGCTCAGCACCACGCCGGGATCGCCGATCGCGCGGCCGAGTTCGGCCATGATCTCGGCCGGCTTGTGGCCGGGAAAGATCCGGCAATTGATGTTGGCAGTGGCGCGCTGCGGAAGCGCGTTCTCGGCATGGCCGCCGCTGACCAAGGTCGGGACGCAGGTCGTGCCGATCTTGCCGACCGTTGCGGGATTGGCAGTCAGCGTCGCGATCGCGGCCGTGTCGGTCGGATCGGCGACGAACGCCTTCAGCGCGGCGCCGATCACGGGCTCCTCGAACGGCGCGGCCTTGCCGAGCGCCTCGCGCGTCAGCGGGCTGAGCTCGGGCTTGAAGCGATACGCGCCGACCTTTTCGAGCGCCTTCGACAGCTCGACGATCGCATTGACCGGCCGCGGCATCGACGAGTGGCCGCCGGGATTGGTGACGGTCAGCCGGAAATCGGCATAGGTCTTTTCCGCGCCGTTCCAGGTCCAATATTTGGGCTTTCCGCTCGCCTCGTCGAGCACGCCGCCGCCGCCATCGATATTGAGCACGATATCGGCGCCCTTGAGGCGCTCGGCGATCACCGCCGAGGTCTTCATCACGGTTTCCTCATCGCCCGAGAATTCGATCACGATCGTGCGGCGTGGCTTGTAGCCGGTGCGCCGCAGGTCGGTCAGCGCGGTGATCGCGATCGTCCCGTCGAGCTTCATGTCGGTCGCGCCGCGGCCGTAGAGATAGCCGTTCTCGACCACCGGGGTGAACGGGTCGCGCTGCCAGTCGGCGGGCTTAGCCTCGACCACGTCCATATGCCCCGAGATCACCAGTGGCTTGAGCGTTGGATCGCTGCCCGGCCAGGTCGCGATGAGATAGGCGGTATCGTCGAGCGGCACGATCTCGACGTCCTTGTCGGCAAAACCGCCCGCGACAAGCGCGCCCTTGTAGAGCGCGGCAACCTGCGGCGTCTGGTTGCCGGGGCCCCGCACCGAGCGCAGCGCGATCGCCTGCTTGGCGAGATCGAGCGCGGCATCCGCCGCCGTGGTCGGCGCGGCGGCGTGGACGCTGCTCGTCAGGATCGCGGTAGACAGCAGGAAAGCAAAGGCAGCGCGCATGCAGAGGTCCTTGGACGAGAGACGCCGCGACCCTAGCGCGCGGTTCAGGCGGCGCAAGCGGTTGCTCTCGGGGGTGCTACCTACGTCAGTTCAGGCCGGTCGCACGCGCACCGTGCGGGCGGATTTGCAGGGGATCGCAGCCGCGTTCTGATCGGCGATGGGGCTCGCGGTGGGCAGTGCGGCCAGAGCTTCCGACGCCGATTGCGCCTGTTCTACGTAGTTTTATCAACTGTCGGCGCCCGCTCGAGAAGGCATGACGCTGATCTCGCGACGCTCGCACCGGGCATCGCTCCCGCGCGAAAGTCCGTCCGATGCAGCAACCGAGCCAGACACTCACCACCCGCAGCGGCTTCACCTTCCACGTCCGTCCGGCACGCGCCGACGACGATGGCACGGTCGCCGAGTTCTTCACGCACGTGACGCGCGAGGATCTGCGGTTTCGCTTCCTTGCCGGCCTCAACGAAGTCGGCGCCGCGCAGATCAGCGCGCTGACGCATGTCGACCATCGCCGCACCGAGAATTTCCTCGCCTTCACCCACGATGGATCGATGATGATCGCGACCGCGATGCTCGCCTGCGATCCGGCGTTCGAGCGCGGCGAAGTCGCCATCGCGATCCGCAAGGATTTCAAGCAGCACGGCATCGGCTGGGCGTTGCTCGCGCATCTCGCTGCGGTCGCCGACGCCAAGGGCGTCCAGGTGATCGAAGCGATCGAAAGCCGCGACAACCATGCCGCGATCGAAGTCGAGCGCGACATGGGCTTCACGGTAGCGCCCTATCCTGGCGACCCGACATTGCTCCGCGTAAGCCGCGCGATCAGCACTGCCCGATCGCCCGGATGATCAATGCCGCCGGGCGGAGGTGAGCCTCAGTCGCCGGTGATGACGGTCAGCTTTTGACCGACACCGCTGCTCTTCAGCGAACTGCGCGTGACGGGCAGCGTGGTGCCGGGGGTCAGCGCCCGCTCGATCGCGACGCGAAGCCCCCCGGGCAAATGCCCCTGCGACCGCTCGGCCTCGGTCATCTCTCCCGTCGCCGCCACGGGATCGCCCGGGAGCGGCAGTCGCACCCAATGTTCGCCGGCCGCGTCGATCCCGAGCAGCGAGAAGGCGACCGTGCGCGGGACCGGGGCATCGAGGCGGATCGCGCCCGACCCGATCTCGACGCCGTTGCGCAGCACGACGACGCGTGAATCCTGTCCGCTGATCACGATCGACAGCGGCCCGCTCGGCGACCGCTCGGGCTGCCACAGATACTCCAGGAAAGCATCCGGCCCGCGCGGCGGCGCAAGCATCGCGGGAACAGGGGCGGCGACCGGCACGTCCGCCGCGTCGGTCACCACCACCGTCATGCCGAGCGAAGAGATGCCGTAGAGGAGTTTGGCGAAGGCAAGGGGCAGGCGCACGCAGCCGTGCGAGGCGGGATAGCCCGGCAAATGTCCCGCGTGCAGCGCGATGCCGCCCCAGGTCAGACGCTCCATGAAGGGCATCGGCGCATCGGCATGAAGGTTCGATCTGTGCGTCACCGCCTTTTGCAGCACTGTGAAGACCCCGGTCGGCGTGGCATGGCCGCGCTTGCCGCTCGACACCGTCGACACGCCGATCGGGACGCCGTTGCGATAGGCATAGGCGCGCTGCGTGGTCAGGCTGATGATCATCATGACGGGGCCAGCCGGGGCAAGCTGCGGCGCCCAGAGATACTCGCCCGGCCGCAACGCCTCGACCGCGCCGTCGGAGCGGAGCGGGGAAGGGGCCGCGGCGGCATCGACGACGGGCGCGGAGGGTGCGACCTGCGACCGCGCTGCCGAGACGACCCCGCACAGCAGCGCCGCGCCCGCCAACCCGAACAGCGCGCCACGCACGCGGTGCCGCGGCATCATCATACGATCGCGATCTTGTCGATGACATCGACCGTGCCCGGCGCGCTCCAGGCGGCGCGTTCGGCCGCGCGCCGGTCGTGGAGCGAGGGTACGGTGCCGGTGAGCGTGACCTTGCCGCCCTCGGCGGTGACCGTAATCGTATCGGTGTCGAAGAACCACGATCGATGCAGCGCGGCGCGGATATCGTCGGAAACGCCGATGACATCGACGCGCGGTTTGATCGTCACGCTGTTCGTAATGCCGCTGACGCCGGTCAGCTGACGAACGTCGCGCTCGACCGCTTCCTTCTGGAAGTGCCAGTCGACTTCGCCCGTCAACGTGACCCAGCCATTGGCGACCGCGGGCAGGATCGCGCCCGAGGGTACCGACGCATCCCAGTCGAACCGATCGAGGATCGCCGTGGCGATGGCTTCATCGTCCCGGACCGCGCTCGACGCAAGCTGAACGGTCAGCTCGTCGGCCACGCCCTTGCAGCCGCGGACGCGGCCGGCGATCGACTCGGCGGCCTGCTTCTCGCCACCGCTCGCGACATGCCCGCTGAGCGAGACGACCCCCTCCCGCGCGGCGACACCGATATGCGCGGCATTGACGCGCGGGTCCCAGGCGAGTTCGGCGAGGACTGCGGCTTGCAGATGGTGATCGGACGACATGGCGAAACTCCTGGGGCGGGCGCTGTCGTCATTCTGTCGGCCGGACCCCGCAGTCGATAGACTCGGATAGTACGCATCTTCCGGAGCTTAACGAATTGATGCTGATCCGTACCGAACCTATGATAGACCCGTCATAGCCGATCTACGCCGGTTGGTTGGCCATGCACGGCCGACACCGGCGTGCGCGCGCCCAGGACATTCGCCATAGCCGCTTCGCGTCTCGATCGTCCGGCATGACGCCCGCGCCATTGCCGGTCAGCGATGCGCGCCTGCTCGCCGAGGAATTGGCGCTGCTGATCGACGGCGCGACCAATTATGCGATCTATATGCTCGATCCGCAGGGCCATGTGACGATCTGGAATCGTGGCGCCGAACGGATCAAGGGCTGGCGCCAGATCGAGATCCTCGGCCGCCATGCCGCGGTCTTCTACACGCCAGAGGACGTCCTCGCCGGCAAGCCGGACGCCGACCTGGTGCGCGCCGCGGCCGAGGGGCGCTTCGAGGAAGAAAGCTGGCGGCTGCGCAAGGATGGATCATCGTTCCTTGCGAGCGTGACGATCACGGCACTGTATGACGACGCCGGCAGTCTACGCGGCTTCGGCAAGGTGGTGCGCGATATTACCGAGGAAAAGACAGCGGAAACGGCGTTGTCGCGGCGGGAGCAGCATGTGCTGTCGATCCTCGCGACCGTTCCCGACGCGATGATCGTGACCGACGAGCAGGGCCGGATCGTATCGTTCAGCGCGGCAGCGGAGCGCAGCTTCGGCTATGCCGAAGCGGCCGTGCTCGGCCGCAATGTCGCCACGCTGCTGTGCGGGCTCGACCTCGGCGGGGCGGACGGCAGTACCGCCACGCTGGTCGGCGCGATACGGATGGTCACGGGGCTTCGCTCCGATGGCACGACCTTTCCCGCCGAGCTCGCGGTCGGCGAGACGGTCAGCGCGGGGCAGCGGATCCTCACCGCCTTCGTCCGCGACCTGACCGAACGCGATCGTGCCGAGACGCGGCTGCGCGAGCTCCAGTCGGAACTGATCCACGTTTCGCGTGTCAGCGCGATGGGAACGATGGCCTCGACGCTCGCCCACGAGCTTAATCAGCCGCTGACCGCGATCACCAACTATCTCGAGACTGCGCGCGACATGCTCACCGATCCGACCGTGCGCGACGTTGCCGATGTGCGCGAAGCGCTCAGCGAGGCTGCGGGGCAGTCGATCCGCGCCGGCCAGATCGTCCGGCGCCTGCGCGCGTTCGTCGCGCGCGGCGACGTCGAACAATGTAGCGAGCCGCTCAACGCGCTGGTGCGCGACGCGGCCAAGCTCGGGCTGATTGGCGCTGTCGAAACGGGGATCGCGATCCATATGGAGTTCGCCGACGATACAGAGGGCGTTCATGCCGACCGCGTCCAGATCCAGCAGGTGCTGGTCAATCTCATCCGTAACGCGCTGCAGGCGATGGCTGACTCGCCGCGCCGCATCCTGACGATCTCGACCGCGATCGCTGCCGACGACCAGATGCTGGTCACCGTCGCCGACAGCGGCGATGGCATTCCGCCCGCGATCGCCGATCGGCTGTTCCAGGCGTTTGCCTCGACCAAGCCCGACGGAATGGGGCTCGGCCTCTCGATCTGTCGCACGATCATCGAAGCGCATCACGGCCGGATCTGGGCGACGCCCGCGCTCGGCGGCGGAGCGGCGTTTCATTTCACCTTGCCGCGGGAACTCGCCGATGTCGGATAAGCGGATCATCCATCTGGTCGACGATGAAGAGGCGATCCGGCGTTCGGCCGGGTTCCTGTTGCGCAACGCTGGTTTCGAGGTGTGCGCCTATGCCTCGGGCACCGAATTTCTCGGCGCAGTCGGTGGGACCGAGCCTGGATGCATCCTGCTCGACATCCGGATGCCCGGGCTCGATGGGCTCGAGGTCCAGCGCATCCTGGTCGAGCGCAGCATCGCCTATCCGATCATCGTGTTGACCGGACATGGCGACATCACCTTGTCGGTCCGCGCGATCAAGGCGGGCGCGATCGACTTCCTCGAAAAGCCGTTCGAGAAGGCGGCCTTGCTCCACGCGATCGACGAAGCGTTCGAGCGGCTCGAGGCGGCGTTCGCGCAGCAGCTCGATGCGAGCGAGGCGTCGATGCGGCTGGCCGCCCTCACGCCTCGCGAGCGCGACGTGCTCGACGGGCTGGTGGCAGGCCAGCCGAACAAGATTACCGCGTACAAGCTCGGCATTTCGACGCGCACCGTCGAGACGCATCGCGCCAATCTGACGCACAAGCTCGGCGTGCGATCGATGTCGGACGTCCTACGGCTCGCTTTTGCGGCCGATCCTGGGCCACTGACGGGAGCGTGAGCGCCCCTGTCCTCCGGCCAGGACCCGGCGGCGGAAGCTCGGTTGAACATCTGCGGACGCGCTGCTAGCTGGTTGTCAGACTAATGCCGGGCGTCGCTGCGCCGACCCGTCAGCCGTTAGGTCGCACACTGGAGAGAAGCTACGATGAGTTTGTCGCTCGTTCAATTTCGTGCCGCTGACGGCACGCGCGGCGTGGCCGCCCTCGACGCCGAGGGCGTTGCTCGGACAGTCCCCGGCGCGAGCAGCACGCTCGCGCTCGCCACCATGGCGCTGGCCGATGGCATCGATTTGGCGGCGGCGGTCGAACGCGCTGGCGTCGGCGATGTGCTCGATCTGACGACGCTCACCGTGCTCGCACCGATCGACCATGCCGATCCCGCGCATATGCTGTTGACGGGCACGGGCCTCACGCATCTCGGTTCGGCCGAGGGGCGCGACAAGATGCACCGCGCTGCCGTCGAAAATCCGGCGCCGACCGATTCGATGAAGATGTTCCTGATGGGGGTCGAGGGTGGCAAGCCGTGCGAGCCGGGGCAGGGCGTCCAGCCCGAATGGTTCTATAAGGGCGATGGCTCGCAGTTGGTCGGCCCCGGCGAGCCGCTTCGCTCGCCCGCCTTCGCGCTCGACGCAGGCGAGGAGCCCGAGATTGCCGGCATCTACCTGATCGATGCGGACGGCACGCCGGTCCGGCTGGGCTTCGCGCTCGCCAACGAATTTTCCGACCATGTAACCGAGCGTGGCAATTACCTGTGGCTCGCGCATTCGAAGCTGCGCACCGCGGCGCTCGGCGCTGAGCTGCGCGTCGGCGCGCTTCCGGCCGATGTGCGCGGCACCAGTCGGATCGTGCGCGATGGCGCGGTGCTGTGGGAAAAGCCGTTCCTGTCGGGCGAGGCGAACATGTCGCATTCGATCGAAAATCTCGAGCATCACCATTTCAAATATGCGCTGTTCCGCCGCCCCGGCGACGTCCACGTCCATTTCTTCGGCACCGCGACGCTGTCGTTCAGCGAGGGCGTGCAGACGCAGGCGGGCGACGTGTTCGAGATCGAGGCCGCGCCGTTCCATCTGCCGGTGCGCAACCCGATCGCGATCGACGCACCGCTTCCCGTCAGCGTGAAGGCGCTTTGAGATGGTGATCCGCATCGGCATCGTCGGCGTCGGCAAGATCGCGCGCGACCAGCATATCCCCGTCCTCGACGCCTCGCCCGATTTCGATCTCGTCACCGCCGCCAGCCGGCATGGGCGGATCGAGCACGGGGTGACGCACACCACGATCGAGGAGATGCTCGCCGCCGAGGATATCGACGCCGTTTCCCTCTGCCAGCCGCCGCAGGTCCGCTTCGAGGCGGCGCGCGTCGCGATCGCAGCCGGCAAGCATGTCTTTCTCGAGAAGCCGCCCGGCGCGACGCTCACCGAAGTCGAACTGTTGCGCGATCAGGCGCGCGAAAAGGGCGTGACGCTCTTCGCCAGCTGGCATTCGCGCTACGCCGCCGGGGTCGAGACGGCGCGCGCATGGCTCGCGGACAAGTCGCTGCACTCGGTCCATATCGAATGGAAGGAAGACGTGCGGCACTGGCATCCGGGGCAAGCCTGGATCTGGGAAGCCGGCGGGATGGGGGTGTTCGACCCCGGCATCAACGCGCTGTCGATCGCGACCGCGATCCTGCCGGGTTTCTTCCTGACCGAGGGGCTGCTCGAGATTCCAGCGAACCGCGCCTCGCCGATCGCGGCAGATCTGCACTTCACCGATGCGGCGGGAACGCCGATCCGTGCCGAGTTCGACTGGCGCCAGACGGGCCCGCAGACGTGGGACATCAAGGTCGAGACCGATGCGGGCACGCTATTGCTGTCGAAGGGCGGCAGCGAGTTGCGCATCGACGGCGTCGAACAGACGCTTCCGCCCGAGGCGGAATATCGTGGGCTCTACGATCGTTTCGCGGCGCTGATTGCGGCGGGCGAGAGCGATGTCGACGTCGCGCCGTTGCGGCACGTGGCCGATGCCTATCTGCGCGCCGAACGGCGGCAGGTCGAGGCGTTCGAGGACTGAGCGACGCCCGCAGCGGCGGTGAGTATTAAAAGGACGGCGGCCACAACCGCCGTCCCTTTTTGCGTCAGCTCAGTGGCTGTCGCGCGGCAGGCCGCGAGTCTGCGCGATGCGCTGGTACTTCTCGGCACCTTCGAGGATCGCGCCGGTGTTGAGCTGGCCGACGACCGCGCGCTGCATTTCCTGCCACGGTGTCTGCGAGGCAGGATATTGATATCCGCCCGCCGCAACCAACGCCGCTCGGCGCTCGGCGAGTTCTTCGTCCGAGATCAGCACGTCGGCGGTGCCGCGGCCGAGATCGATCCGCACGCGGTCGCCCGTCTTGAGCAAAGCCAGCCCGCCATTGGCGGCCGCTTCAGGAGAAGCGTTGAGGATCGACGGCGAGGCGGACGTCCCCGACTGACGCCCGTCGCCGATGCACGGCAGGGCATGGACGCCCTCGCGGATCAGATAGGCGGGCGGCCGCATGTTGACGACCTCGGCCGCGCCGGGATAGCCGATCGGGCCCGCGCCGCGCATGAACATCAGCGTCTCGCGCGTGATGCCGAGCGCGGGATCGTCGATCTTGTGATGATAATCCTCAGGGCCGTCGAACACGATCGCCGGGCCTTCGAACGCTTCCGGATCCTCGGGATTGGAGAGATATTGCGCGCGAAATTCGGCGCTGATCACGCTGGTCTTCATGATCGCAGCGTCGAACAGATTGCCCTTTAGTACGACGAAGCCGGCTTCCTCGACCAGCCGCGTCTCGAAGGTGCGGATAACGCGCTCGTCCTCGATCGTCGCGGTGCGGCAATTGTCGCCGATCGTCTGGCCGTTGACGGTCAGCGCGCCTTCCTGGATCAGGTCATGGCGCATCAACTCGGCGACGACGGCGGGCACGCCGCCCGCACGATAATAATCCTCACCGAGATATTCGCCCGCCGGCTGCAGATTGACGAGCAGCGGGACCTTGTGGCCGTGCGTCTGCCAGTCGTTCAGCTCGAGCTCGGCGCCGACATGGCGCGCGATCGCGGCGAGATGGATCGGCGCGTTGGTCGAGCCGCCGATCGCCGAATTGACGACGATCGCGTTGAGGAAGGCGTCGCGCGTCATGATGTCGGAGGGCTTGAGATCCTCGCGTACCATGTCGACGATGCGCTTGCCGGTGAGATAGGCGACTTCCTGGCGGTCGCGATACGGCGCGGGAATCGCGGCCGAGCCCGGCAGCATCATGCCGAGCGCCTCGGCGAGCGAGTTCATCGTCGTCGCGGTGCCCATCGTGTTGCAATAGCCGGTCGATGGCGCCGATGAGGCGACGAGCTTGATGAAGCCGGCATTGTCGATCTCGCCCTTGGCGAGCATCTCGCGCGCCTTCCAGACGATCGTGCCCGAGCCCGTGCGCTCGCCCTTGTGCCAGCCGTTGAGCATCGGCCCGACCGACAATGCGATCGCCGGGATGTTCACCGTAGCGGCCGCCATCAGGCAGGCCGGCGTCGTCTTGTCGCAGCCGATCGTCAGCACGACGCCGTCGAGCGGATAGCCGTAGAGCGTCTCGACAAGGCCGAGATAGGCGAGGTTGCGGTCGAGTCCGGCGGTTGGGCGCTTGCCGGTTTCCTGGATCGGATGGACCGGGAATTCGATCGCGATGCCGCCCATTTCGCGGATGCCTTCGCGGACGCGCTCGGCGAGGACGAGGTGATGGCGGTTGCACGGCGACAGATCGCTGCCGGTCTGCGCGATGCCGATGATCGGCTTGCCCGACTGCAGTTCCTCGAGGCTCAGCCCGAAGTTCAGATAGCGCTCGAGATACAGCGCGGTCATGTCGATATTGTCGGGATTGTCGAACCAGGCGCGCGAGCGCAGCCGGGCCAGCGGGGTGGAGAGGTCGTTAGGCGTATCGGTCATGCAGGATCGTCCGGACTGGGTCAGCAGTAGCGATACGACTTTCGGAAGACGCGGGCGGGCTTGCAAATTCCCGCGCAGCGCCCTCTGGTCGCCGAGGCTATCTGTTGACGAGATAACGCCAGACTTATACTCGGACAAATAACGAGAAGGCAATCCGCCCCGCGCGCGGTATCGCCAGATAGAGGATTTACGAATGGCCGCACCCGTGATTGCCGCGCACGCTCCCGTCGCCACGGGCGATTCACCCGATGGCGGGCGCTATCGCTCGGCGCTGACGCTGCTGGCGAGCCTGTTCTTCATGTGGGGCTTCATCACGGTCATCAACAACACGCTGCTGCCGCATCTGCGCAGCGTGTTCGATCTGAGCTACACTCAGACCACGCTGATCGAGAGCGTCTGGTTCATCGCCTATTTCGTCGCGTCGATCCCGTCGGCCAAGCTGATCGAGCGGATCGGCTATCAGCGTTCGCTGGTGGTCGGGCTCGTCATCATGGCGGCGGGTGCGCTCGGCATGATCGTGGCTGCGCGGATCCCGTCTTACGGCGTCACGCTGTTCGCGCTATTCGTGATCGCGAGCGGCATCACGCTGCTCCAGGTCGCCGCCAACCCCTATGTCGCGGTCGTCGGCAAGCCCGAGACCGCCTCGTCGCGGCTCAACCTGGTGCAGGCGTTCAACTCGCTTGGCGCGACGCTTGCGCCGCTGTTCGGCGGGTATCTGATCCTCGGCCGCTCGACGTCTGGCACGGCGGCGGCAGGTGCTGCGGCGCTGACCCCGGCACAGCGGCTCGCCGACGCGCAGTCGGTCCAGCTGCCGTACCTGATCGTCGCGGTCGTCTTGGTCCTGCTCGCAGTGGTCATCGCGCGTTCGCCGCTTCCGGCAATGGGCAGCGCGACCAAGCGCAACGCCAAGGCCGATCGCGCCAACCATTCGCTCTGGTCGCACCGCAATCTGATCTTCGGCATCCCCGCGATCTTCATCTACCTCATCGCCGAGATCGGCGTCGGCAACCTCTTCATCAACTTCATCAGCCAGCCCGAAATCGGCAACACGACGCACGAGCAGGCCGCGCATTATCTCTTCCTGCTGTGGGGCGGCATGATGGTCGGCCGCTTCGTCGGCAGCTATCTGATGCAGCGCATCCCGGCCGAGCACGTGCTCGCCGCCGCGAGCATCGGCGCGTGCGTGGTGATGCTCGTTGCGACCTTCACCACGGGCCATGTCGCGATGTGGGCGCTGATCTCGGTCGGGCTGTTCCATTCGATCATGTTCCCGACGATCTTCACGCTCGGCATCCGCGGGCTCGGGCCGCTGACCGAAGAGGGTTCGGGCCTGCTGATCATGGCGATCGCCGGCGGTGCGCTGGTGATCGTGCAGGGCAAGCTTGCCGACATGTACGGGCTGCAGAACTCGTTCCTGCTGACCGCCGCGTGCGAACTGTACGTGCTGTTCTATGCGGTGTGGGGGTGCCGTGTGAGCGCCGAGGTGGCGGCGAAAAGCGGAGCGGAGTGATCGCCAGCCGCGGCGGCGGGGAGCCAACGGCCAAATCCGGTCGCGCCCCGAGCTGCTGACGAGCGCGAAAGCCGATTTTCGAGAACGGGCGCAACCGGCGGCTTCATTCTAGCCGCTTGGCGACCAGTTCGCCTTCGTTCCCCGCCTCACCCGGCGGAACGAGGTCGTAAAACCCGGCAAGCCGCAGCTTGATGCGGAGCGGCTTCAGCGACTGGTTCTGAAAAAACCACCCGTGGATCCCGTCGAACGGCGCCGTGAACGTGCCGTTGTCGTTCTGGGCAAAGCCCTTTTTGTAATAGGCGACCTTCATTGTCTCGCGGCTCGCCAGCGTGTGGCCGTGATATTCGACATAGACGTCGGTCGGGCCACTCTCCCCGATGACCGCCCATGAATAGATGTACGTCCCTCCCTTTTTCAGATGCACCTTATATTCGATCTCGTCGTTGCGGGACGGATCGCCACCCGCCTGAAGCGGGACGATGATTTCGTCGCTTCGAAACGTGGTCGCATAATTGCGAACTGCGGGTTCCGGATCTGATGATGGCTTTGCAGCGACGGTTTCTTCGGGCGGCGCCCACAACCGTTCGGTTCCGGTCAGCCGGCCCAAGCCAAGCGGGTCGAGATGATATTCGGCGGGCAGGATCGCGCCGAACAGGATGACGAGCGCAGCCAGCAGGGCAGCGACGGTGAGGCCAAGCAGGCGACGACGCGACAAAGGGGGCTGGATTTCCGCGGTGACCATATCAAGCTCCCTTGGTGATGACATAACCGGCCAGATGGACCCCGATGAGGCAAAACCCCGCGACCATCAGCAGCCCATTGGCGGCGATTGCGGTTGAGGAGAACCAGCGGGTCCGATGCCAAACCGCGATCAGCGCGAGCATGATCGAGAGCGCGATGAGCTGGCCGATCTCGACCCCGACGTTGAACGAGACGAGGTTTATCAGCAGGCCATTCTGATTGAGCCGCAGCTCTTGCAGTTTGGTGGCGAGGCCGAGACCATGGACCAGCCCGAAGACCAATACGACCCATTTGGGGTTGGGACGTCCGCCGAACAGGGTCTCGAAGCCGCCGAGATTATCGAAGGCCTTATAGACGACCGACAGGCCGATCACGGCATCGACGAGATAGGCATTCAGACCAAAGCCGATCAGTACGCCCGACAGCAAGGTTATGCTGTGGCCGATGGCAAAGAGCGACACGTAGAGGGCGACATCCCGGAACCGAGTCAGGAAAAATATGATCCCGAGCAGGAAAAGCAGATGGTCATAACCCGTGACCATGTGCTTGCCGCCGAGATAGGCAAACGGCAGCGGCGCCGGACCCTTCGTAGCGGCTACGAACGCCGCGTCCTTCCCGCCGATCGCATGCGCCAAGGCTTCGCCCGATACGTTGGCGAGCAACACCGCAATCACTCCCAGCAGCGCAAACCGGCAGGCTGGAGCGAACGAAACCCGGTAGCTTGATAGATCCGGCAAACCCTGCTCCCCAATCAGTCTCGATTTCGGGCAAGCGTAGAGCAACGGTTTGAAGGGTGAAGTTACGAACCGTACGGGCCGCCGCTACGGGCGCTTCCGTAACCGTACGGGCAGCCGGCCTATCGGCTTGGCATCGGGAAGCTTGAGCTATCCGCAAACGAAAACGGGACCGCGATGGCATCATCGCGGTCCCGCCAAACGGATCTGCTCTAAGAGCGTAACAGCGCGCGCCGCAGGCGCGGCGCGCGTGTCTATTACCCCTCCATCGCTTCGAGCGACTTCCCCTTGGTCTCGACGATGAACTTCTGCACCAGGAAGAAGCTGATCACCGCGCAGACCGCGTAGAACGAATAGCTCTTCGCGAGGCCGATGCTGCCGAGCATGATCGGGAACGACTGTGCGACGAGATAATTGGCGAACCACTGCGCAAAGCCGCACACCGCGAGCGCCGAGCCGCGGATCTGGTTCGGGAACATCTCGCCGAGCATCACCCACATGACCGGGCCCCAGCTGATGTTGAACGCGAACGAATAGGCCAGTGCCGCGCCGACGGCGAGCTGGCCCATATGGCCCGGCAGGGTGAGCTTGTCGGCGACGAGCGTGCCGGTCGAGAAGGCATAGACCATCGCGAACAGCGTGATCGCCATGCCGGCCGAACCCATCAGCAAGAGCGGCTTGCGGCCGATCTTGTCGACCAGGCCGATCGTGATGAAGCACGCGACGATCGAGATCGAGCCCGAGATGATGTTGGTCATCAGCGCCTGCGATTCGGAGAAGCCCGCCGCCTGCCACAAGGTCGCGCCGTAATAGAAGATCACGTTGATGCCGACGAGCTGCTGGAACACCGCCAGCAACAGACCCGCCCAGACGACCGACCGCAGACCGAGGAAGCCACGGCCACCTGCGGGCGTCAGAACGTCGGACAAACGCGGGCGGTGGTCCTTCGAGAAGCTTGCCTGGATCTCGCCGAGCGTCAGCGCGCCCTGGCGGCTGCCGAACAGGCTGGTCAGCACGTCCAGCGCTTCTTCGTTCCGCTGCTTCGAGACCAGGAAGCGCGGGCTTTCGGGGATGAAGAACAGCGCGATGAAGAAGATGACCGCAGGGACCGCCTGCAGCAGGTACATCCAGCGCCATGCCGCAATGCCGAACCAGAGCGGGTTGAGCGAGGCGACATCGTTCGGATTGGCCGGGTTGGACGCGGCCGCCGCGAGATAATAATTGGCGAAGAAGGCAGCGGTCAGACCGGTGATGATCATGATCTGCTGCACTGTCGTCATACGCCCGCGGATGCTGGGCGGTGCGACCTCGGAGATGTAGGCGGGCGACAGGACGCTGGCCGCGCCAACCGCGATCCCGCCGCAGATGCGCGCGATGACGAACAGCGTATGGTCATGCGCGACGCCCTGGACGATCGCGCCGACCAGGAACAGCAAGGCGGCATAGCGCATCACGTTGCGGCGGCCGACGGCATCGGCGAGCGTGCCGGCGAAGAAAGCCCCGACGACGCAGCCGATCAGCAGCGACCCAACGGTGAAGCCCAGGCCCGCATCGTCGAGCGCGAACGCGGCCTTGAGCCCGGGCTGTGTCCCGTTCACCGCGCCGCTGTCGTAACCGAACAACAGTCCGCCGATCGTGGCCACTGCCACGATCGCGGCAATGAACCCTAGATTGCCCCTTTGGGTGTCGGGCTGGGTAGTCGCCATATCGTTTTTCCGCTCCTGAAGCTGTTTATAGTTTTGCTGGATGAACCGGGAGGCCCGCCACGCCGGCGTCGAAGGCGAACAGATTGCCCGCGAGGGGCTGCGCGCGCAAATCCTCTTCGCTCAGGCCCTTACGCGCGGTGGTCGCGTAGGCGGTGCGCAGATCGGGGCCGCCGAATGCGATTTTGGTGACGTTGGCGACGGGGCAGCGCACCGTCTCGATCAGCGTGTCCGCCGGATCATAGCGGCGCACGCCCCACCCACCGAACAGGGCAACCCAGACACAGCCTTCGGCATCGATCGTCGAGCCGTCGGGATGACCTTCTCCCGGCGCGATCTCGCAGAACAGCGTCGGCGCAGCAAGCGTGCCGTCGTCGTTGAGCACGACCCGCCATACCGTCCGGCCGAGCGTATCGGTGTGATAGAGCGCCCCACCGTCGGGCGCGATCGCCGGGCCGTTGGTGATGACGACCGGCGACAGTCCGCTATCGGAGCTGCCGGTCGCCTCTGCACGGTACAGCCGGCCGGTCGCGTCCTGTTCGGCATTGTCCATGCTGCCGAACCAGATGCGACCCTGCGCATCGGTCGTCGCATCGTTGAGGCGGTTGCCGGGAAGGTGCGCCTCGGGATCGAACAGATGCTCGAACTGTCCGCTTACGGGATCGAAGGCGTGCAGCCCGGTATCCAGGCCAGCGATCATCCCGCCGCCCGCGCGCGGCAGGACCCAGCCGACTTCGCCCGGCGCGTCCCATTCCTGGAGCGCATCGCGCGCCGGATCGTAGCGATAGATGCGCTGGCGCTTGATATCGACGAACCACAAAGCCGCGTCGTACCAGACCGGCCCCTCGCCGAGGATCGCGCCGATCGGCTGGACCGAGCGTACCGCCCCGACCATCAGCGCCAGCCCGCGTCCACGAAATAGTCATGGCCGGTGCACATGCGCGCATCGTCCGACGCGAGGAACAGCGCGAGCGACGCGACGTCGGACGGCTGGATGCGGCCATCGAGGCATTGTGCCGCGACGATCTCGGCCTCGCCCTCGGGGGTGTACCAGCGTTCCTGCCGCGGGGTCTGGATGTTGCCGGGGACGATCGTCGTGACCCGGATGTTGTCGCGCCCGAGATCGCGCGCGAGGCTGCGCGTCAGGCCTTCGATCGCGGCCTTGGCGGTCTGGTAGAGAACGAGGTCGGGCAGCCCCAAATGCCAGCTGATCGACCCGAAATTGATGATCACGCCACCGCCCGCGGCCTTCATCCCGGGGACCACGGCCTGGGCCGAAAAGAACAGATGGCGCAGGTTGGTCGCCATCCGCTCGTCCCAATAGGCTGGCGTCACTTCCTCGATCGTATGGCGGTCATCGCGCGCGGCGTTGTTGATGAGGATGTCGATCCCGCCGAGCTCGGTCGAGATCTTCGCGATCGTCGCGGCAAGCGCATCGAGATCGCGCAGGTCGCACGGGTGGAACCTGCCGGGTGCGAATTTTGCCGCGGTCGCTTCGCCGGCATCCTGATCGACATCGATGAAGGCGACATGGGCCTGCTGCGCGGCGAACGCCTCGACCAGGGCCGCGCCGATTCCGCTGCCGCCACCAGTGACCAATACGCGCTTGCCGACGAGACTAGGATAGACGGCACCGCTCACTTGGTTGCTCCCAACAGGCCGCGTGCGGCAAGATTCGTGAAAAACGCGCTGATCCCGACGCTCCACGGCGCCGCATCGCGCGACGTGACGACGCGGTTGACCAGACGGCCCAACCGAGCGCTCTCGATCGAGACGCTGTCGCCGACCTTGTGCGTAAAGCCACGCCCGGGCTCGTCGCGGTCCTGCACCGGCGCGAACAGCGTGCCGAGGAACAGCACGAGGCCGTCGGGATATTGATGTTCGCTGAGCGTCTGGTGGACCAGATCGAGCGGATCACGGCTGATCTCGGCCATGTTGCTAGCGCCATCGAGAACATAGCCGTCCTCGCCCTCGATCCGCAGCCGCAATTCGGCCGAGCGGACATCGTCGATGCCGAAGCTGTCGTCGAACAGCCGGACCATCGGCCCGAGCGAGCAGGATGCGTTATTGTCCTTGGCCTTGCCGAGCAACAGCGCCGAGCGGCCCTCGAAATCGCGCAGATTGACGTCGTTGCCGAGCGTCGCGCCGACGACGGTGCCGCGGCTGTCGACGAGCAGCGCGATCTCGGGTTCGGGGTTGTTCCAGGTCGAATCCGAGCGGATGCCGATCTCGGCATCGCCGCCGACGGTCGAGAGGACGGGCGCCTTCGTAAACACCTCGGCATCGGGACCGATCGCGACCTCGAGATATTGCGACCACATCTCGTCGTCGATCAGGGCCTGCTTGAGATCGGCAGCCTCGCTCGAGCCCGGTACGACGGCACGGATCGAGCCGCCGACGCGCGTCTCGAGCCGCGCGCGGATATCGGCAGCGGCGCTCGAATCCCCGCGTGCCCGTTCCTCGATCACGCGCTCGATCGCCGACACGGCGAAGGTGACGCCGCACGCCTTGATGCATTGCAGATCGACGGGGGTCAGCAAGGTCACCGCCGCAGGATCGAACGCGCCGAGCGACTCGCCGCCCTGGCCGGTAAAATCGCCCGCTTCGACGAGCGCGGAAACGGTGGGGGCGATCTTCGCCATGTCGAACAGTTCGCCATGGACGAGCAGGACAGGCGATGGACCCTCGGCACGCTCGATGCGGCCAAGGAAGGTTCCGCTCTGCCAGTCCGCTGCCAGTGCCGACCGCCTTGGGTCGTTGCTGCCCGCCATCATCAACTCCTGCCGCATTCTTTTTCTGATAGCGCTAACAACACGCCGGCGAGCCGTGTGTCAAGAGCGCGGGATACGCCCGTTTACCGAGTCGCTTCTGCTACGGCCGTGGCGAGCCGATGCCCGCCACGGCCGCACGGTTTCACCGCGGCGAAGCTTCGCGAATGCCGTCGATCCGGCGCGCGACATTCCACGCATTGTCGGGGCCGATCGCTGTCGGCAGCAACTCCGCCGGCAGGTTCTGGAAGCAGACGGGACGCAGGAAGCGATAGATCGCCAGCGTGCCGACCGAGGTCGTCCGCCCGTCGCTGGTGGCGGGGAAGGGGCCGCCATGCACCATCGCGTGGCTGACCTCGACACCGGTCGGCCAGCCATTGGCGAGAATCCGCCCGACGCGACCGGCAAGGGTCGGAAGCAGCTTGGCGGCTTCGGCATGATCGCCCGCATCGACGTGGAGCGTCGCGGTCAACTGGCCTTCGAGCTGCGCGACGACGCGCGTCAGTTCGGCGCTGTCCTTGCAGCGCACGATGACTGCCGACGAGCCGAACACTTCATGTCCGAGCGCGCTGTCAGCGAGGAAGGCCGCGGCATCGGTATCGAACAGCGCACCGACCGCCTGGTTGGCGCCATCGGTCGAGCAGCCCCGCGCCACGGTCTTGACCGCGCCATGCTGCGCGAGCGTGGCGACGCCCTTTTCGTAGCTGGCATGGATGCCGGGGGTCAGCATGGTCGCGGGCCGGACCTCGCTCAGCGCCGCGCCGGCTGCCGTGACGAAGGCGTCGAGCGCGGGACCGTCGATCGCCAGCACCAGGCCGGGGTTGGTGCAGAACTGACCGGCACCCATCGTCAGCGACTGGACGAACGCCGATGCGAGCGCATCACCGCGCGCCGCGAGCGCCGCCGGGAACAGGATCACCGGGTTGATGCTCGACATTTCGGCATAGACCGGGATCGGCTCGGCACGCTGCGAAGCGATCTTGACCAAAGCCAGGCCGCCGCCGCGCGAACCGGTGAAACCGACTGCCTTGATCCGCGGATCAGCGACGAGCGCACCGCCGAGATCGTTGGTGTCGCCGGGCAGATAGGAGAAGGTGCCGGCAGGAAGGCCGCATTTCGCGACGGCGCTGGCAATCGCGCGCGCGACGAGCTCGCCCGTGCCGGGATGCGCCGGATGGCCCTTGACGATGACCGGGCAGCCTGCGGCGAGCGCCGACGCGGTGTCACCACCGGCAACCGAGAAAGCGAGCGGGAAGTTCGACGCGCCGAACACCGCGACCGGGCCTACGGCCACATTGACGCGGCGCAGATCTGGGCGCGGCAGCGGGGCGCGGTCGGGAAGGGCAGGGTCGATCGTCGCGTCGAGCCAGTCGCCCTGACGAACGACGGTCGCGAACAGGCGCAGCTGGCCGACGGTCCGGCCGCGCTCGCCTTCGATGCGGGGGCGGGGCAGGCCGCTTTCCTGGACGGCACGGTCGATCAGTTCGTCACCGATTGCGACGATCGCGTCGGCGATCGCTTCGAGGAAGCTCGCGCGCGTCTCGAGATCGGTCGCGGCGTAATCAACGAACGCGGCCTCAGCGAGCGCGGCAGCATCGGCCACGGCATCGACGCCGGCCGAGGAGAAATCGGGGGTGAGGGTCGCACCAGTCGAAGGGTCGATCCCCGAGAATCGCGTCGTCGCCTGCCGTTGCTCGGCACCGACCAAAATCGCTCCGTCGATCATAGATAACCTTCCTTGAATTAGTCCGACATAATAGAAGCTGCCGGCGCAGAGTACAAGGCGATCGGCGCAGGGCTCGGCGCGGACATCGGCCCGTCCGCGCGAAACGGACGGGCCGATCGCTTCGTCAGATGAAGCGGTTGATCAGATTCTCGATCCGCTCCTGGCGACCCGAGCGCGGCTGAGGGTCGATGCCCTGCTCGACCGCGAGATCGGCGATCCCGGCCAGATCGAGCGAGCCGATCTTCTGCCCGAAATCGGCGTCCCAGCCGGCGTAACGCTCGGTCTTGATGGCATCGAGGCGACCGTCCTCGATCAGCGCGGCTGCGTTGAGCAGGCCCTTGGCGACGACGTCGATCGCGCCGACATGGCCGTGGAACAGATCGACCGCATCCATCGACTGGCGCCGCACCTTGGCGTCGAAGTTGAACCCGCCGGTTGTGAAGCCGCCAGCCCGGATGATCTCGAGATTGGCGAGCGTCAGTTCCTCGACCGAATTGGGGAACTGGTCGGTATCCCAGCCATTCTGCGGATCGCCACGGTTCGCGTCGATCGAGCCGAAGATGCCGAGGGCTGCCGCGGTCGCGATCTCATGCTCGAAGGTGTGGCTGGCGAGCGTCGCGTGGTTCGCTTCGATGTTGACCTTCACTTCATTCTCGAGGCCGTAGCGCTTGAGGAAGCCGTACACCGTCGCGGTGTCGAAATCGTACTGGTGCTTGGTCGGCTCGAACGGCTTCGGCTCGATCAGGATCGTGCCGGTGAAGCCGATCTTGTGCTTGTGCTCGACGACGAGCGACAGGAAGCGACCGAGATTGTCGAGCTCGCGCTTGAGATCGGTGTTGAGCAGCGTCTCATAGCCCTCGCGACCGCCCCACAGCACATAGTTCGCGCCGCCCAGGCGATGCGTCGCCTCGAGCGCATCGCGCACCTGCATCGCGCCGAACGCGAAGACTTCGGGGTTGGGGTTGGTCGCTCCGCCGGCGGCGAAGCGCGGGTGGCTGAACAGGTTGGCGGTGCCCCAAAGCAGCTTGCGGCCCGACGAGGCCTGCAGCTTCTCCAGATGATCGACCGCTTCGGCGAAGTTGCGGCGATGCTCGTCGACGCTGTGCGCGTCGGCCATCACGTCGACGTCGTGGAAGGCGTAGAACGGGATGTCGAGCTTGGAGAAGAAGTCGAACGCGACTTCGCGCTTCTGCGCGGCGGCGGCCGCATCATTCGCACCGGCATGCCACGGGCGGTTGAACGTGCCGCCACCGAACACGTCCGAACCTGGCCAGCAGAAGGTGTGCCAGAAGCAGGCGGCGAAGCGCAGATGGTCTTCCATCCGCTTGCCCATGACGACCCGGTCCTTGTCGTAATAGCGGTATGCCAGCTCGTCGTCGGTCTCGGGCCCCTTGAAGCTGATCTGGGGGATGTCGGCAAAAAAGTCGTTGGCCATGGGGGCGCTCCTTCGAAAGGTCAGTTGGATGCGGTGAGGGGGGAAATGCGGGCATAGGCAGCGCGGAACGCCGCCTTCTTGGGCGCGAGCCGTGCGGTCAATTCCGCATTGGGGGTGATCCGGTGCGAAACGGGCGGGGCGACGCAAACCTCGGCCGGGGTGCCGCCATCGACGGCAAGCTGCGCGAGCCGCGCCGCGCCGAGCGCGGGGCCGACTTCGCCGCCCTGGAGATAGACGAGCGGCACGTCCATCGCCGCCGCGAGCGTCTCGCCCCAATAACGCGAGCGCGCGCCGCCGCCGATCACCGCGAGTTCGGCGACTTCGGTGCCGGCTTCGCGCAACACGTCGAGCCCGTCGGCGAGCGCGAACGCAACGCCTTCTAGCACGGCCTGCGCGAGCCGGTTGGCGTCGGTGTCATTGTCGAGCCCGAAAAAGGCACCGCGGACCTGCGCGTCGTTGTGGGGGGTGCGTTCGCCCGAGAGATAGGGGAGGAAAATCTCGGGACCGTTGGCAGCACCCGCCGCTTCGGCACGCTGGAACAGTTCGGCCGCACCGCTCGCACCGGTCAGCCGCGCGACCCAATCGATGCACGAGGCCGCGCTGAGATGGACCGACATCTGGTGCCACATGTCGGGCAGGCAATGGCAGAAGGCATGGACCGCGCGCGCCGGGTTGGGACGGAACTTGTCATTGGCGACGAAGATCACCCCCGACGTGCCGAGCGACAGCAACGCCTTGCCGTCCGTGACGACGCCGACGCCCGCGGCACCACCGGCATTGTCGCCCGCGCCGCCCGCGACGGGTACCTGCGGAATGCCCCAGGCTTCGGCGATATCGGCGCGCAGCGTTCCCGCGACGTCGGTGCCCTCGACCAGACGCGGCATCTGCGCTTCGGTGAGCCCGCAGGCGGCGAGCAGCGTCTCGCTCCAGCGGCGGCCGGCGACGTCGAGCCACAGCGTGCCTGCCGAATCCGACATGTCGGACGCCTTCTCGCCGGTCATCCGCAGCCGGACATAGTCCTTGGGGAGGAGCACGGTCGCGACCTGCGCGAAGATCTCGGGCTCGTGGCGACGGACCCATTCGAGCTTGGGCGCGGTGAAGCCCGGCATCACGATATTCCCGCCAACGGTGCGGAAATCCCCGGTCGCTTCTTCCAGCGCCGCGCATTCGGCGAACGAGCGCCCGTCGTTCCAGAGTATCGCGGGGCGCAACGGCTTATCGTCCGCGCCGAGCAAGGTCGCGCCGTGCATCTGCCCGGCGAGCCCGATCCCGCGCACCGCGCGGCGAACGCTCGGGTCGATCGCGAGCACCGCGGCGCTCGTTGCCTTCCACCAATCCTCAGGGTCCTGCTCGGACCATAAGGGGTGGGGGCGCTGGACGGTGAGCGCCGCGACGCCCTGGCCGACGACCGCGCCATGCGTGTCGAGGACGACGGCCTTGACGCCCGACGTGCCGATATCGATTCCCAGAAACATCGGCTGCCTTATTTGACCAGCGGATCGATCGTCTTGATCGTCCCGTCAGCGTTGAAGTTGAGCTCGGTCACCTTGACGTTGCGCAGGTGGTTCTTCCCGCTGAGCTGCGTGTCGGCATAGAACAGCCACCACTTGCCGCCGGTCTCGATGATCGAGTGATGCGTCGTCCAGCCCTGCACCGGCAGCAGGAAATGCCCGCGATAGGTGAACGGGCCGTACGGGTTTGTGCCGGTCGCATAATTGAGGAAGTGCGTGTCGCCGGTCGAGTAGGTGTAATAATATTGCCCGCCGCGCTTGAACATCCAAGACGCCTCGAAGAAGCGCTTGTCATGATCGCCGCCGAGCACGGGCTTGCCGGCTTCGTCGAGGATCACAGCATCGTGCGGCGTCTCGGCGAGGCTCTTCATGTCGGCGTTGAGTCGCGCGACCTTGCCGGTGAGCGCGGGCTGATCGTCCTTGCCGAGATCGGTGTCGCTGCCGCTGGGATCGAATTTGCCGTCCTTCCAGCGCTGAAGCTGTCCGCCCCAGATCCCGCCGAAATACAAATAGCTCTTGCCGTCAGTGTCGGTGAACACAGCCGGGTCCATCGAGAAGGCGCCCGCGATCGGCTTGGGGTCGGCCTTGAACGGGCCCATCGGGCTCTTCGACGTCGCGACGCCAACCATGAACTTGCCGAGGCCGTTCTTGTCCTTGGTTTTGTCGCGTGCCGGGAAATACAGGTAATAGGTGCCGTTCTTGTAAGCGGCGTCGGGCGCCCACATCTGCTGCGACGCCCAGGGCACCTGCTTCACGTCGAGCGCGACCGGGCCGACCGTGACGGGAGCACCGATCTTGTCCATCCGCAACACCCGATAGTCGTGCATCGCATATTGGTTACCAAGATCGTCGTCAGGGGTTTCAGTGGGGACGTCGTGCGAGGGATAGACGTAGATTTTGCCATCGAAGACGTGCGCCGACGGATCGGCGGTGTAGATCGATTTGACGAGCGGCTGCGACAGATACTGCCGCCCATCGGGAGCGCGATCCTGCGCCAGCGCGAGCGACGCTGTTCCACATGCCACCACGGCGGCTACGAAGCGATATGCCATTGGTCCTCTCCCGAATGCGCGTAACCGCGCTATGGCGAACGGGTAGCGCTAACATTTGACCGCCGCAAGCGGTTTCGGAAAAGCGATTTCAACTTTGGAAGGGGCCTCCGCTGGCGTGGCCAGCTATCGCGGAGAGAGGCGTCATTTGCGCGAGCGGCTGGCGGAGAGAGTGGGATTCGAACCCACGGTGAGCTTGCACCCACGGCGGTTTTCAAGACCGCTGCCTTAAACCACTCGGCCATCTCTCCGCGCCGCCGGTCGCATAGCCATGGGACGCCGCTTCGTGCAAGGTTTGTGATCAAGCGCGGGGCTTTGGGGGTTCATGTGCGCCCATGGCTGTGCCAATGTTGGCTTATGCGGGACAAACACACATTGCGGGCGCGGATCGCCCTTGGATTGACGGCGGCTGCGCTGTGCCTGGGCGTCGGCGGGGCCGCCGGCGCGCAGGATGACTCTGGTTTTCAGAGCTATCTGACGACGCTGCGCGCCAAGGCCGAGGCGAAGGGTGTGAGCCGTACGACGCTCGACGCGGTGATCCCGACGCTGACGCTCAACCAGCGTGTGATCGAGCTCGATCGCGGCCAGCCTGGTGCCAATCCCAACGCCGGGATCCCCGATTTCGCGTCGTACAAGGCGCAGCATCTCAGCAGCGCGATCATCGCCAATGGCCGCAGCGCGTATCAGGCCGAACGCTGGCGGCTGCGGCGGATCGAGCAGGAGACCGGCGTTCCCGAATCGATCATGGTCGCGATCTGGGGGCATGAGACGAGCTATGGCCGCGTGATGGGCGGGTTCGACCTGCCGCGCGCACTCGCCTCGCTCGCCTATGAAGGGCGGCGGCGCGATCTGTTTGCCGACGAGTTCATCGCCTCGCTGCAGATGATGGATCGTGGTGTGACGCGCTCGCAACTTGTCGGCAGCTGGGCGGGGGCGACCGGCGGGCCGCAATTCCTGCCGTCGATCTATCTGCGGCTCGCACGCGACGGTGACGGCGACGGGCGCGCCGATATCTGGTCGAGCCATGCCGATACGCTGGCCTCGATCGGGAATTATTTCACCAATGCCGGGTGGCGGCCGGGCCAGCCGTGGGGCCTGGCGGTGTCGGTGCCGGCGAGCTTCGATCGCAGCCAGATCACCAATCGCTTGCTGTCGCCGCGCTGTCTCAAGGTGTTCGCGCGCCATAGCGGCTGGAAGACGATGGCGGAGTGGCGCGCGCTCGGCGTCGCGCCGGTATCGCGCAGCTGGCCCGGCGATTCGGTGCTGGCGACGCTGATCGAACCCGATGGGGTCGGGCGGACGGGCTATCTGATCACCGGCAATTACCGCGTGATCCTCGATTATAACTGTTCGAATTTCTATGCGCTGTCGGTCGGCTTGCTCGCCGACGCGGTCGAACAATAAGCGTGGCGCCGCTGTTCGGTCTGGCGCTGCTGAGCGCCTTGCTCGCGCCCGATAGCACTGTGCAGCGTGACCTGCGCGATCCGCCTGTGTTGCCGTCGGCGACCGCGGTGCCGGCGCCGGATGTGCCGCCCGAAGTCGCGCAAGGCTCCGGGCCGCGCGGCACGTCGGGGGAGGTTCATGAGGATGGCGTTGGCTATGCGGCCGTGCTCGCCGGGCCGCCCGAAGGTCGCTGGGCGAATGTCGTGATCGGCGTCGGGCATCCGACGCTGGCCCCGGGCACGCCGGTCGAGCTGACCGCGCTCGACAGCGGGCGGACGATCGTCGCGATGGTGGTCGCCCCCAGCAGTGGCGCGGTGGTCGCGTTATCGCCGGGCGCCGCGCAGGCGCTGGGTGTCGGCGATCATGCAGGCGTCCGCGTTCGCACGGTCGTCACCTCGCCGCAGGATTTGCGTGCCCTGCAAGCCGGGCAGGCAGCGTCGCCGCGGCTCGACGCACCGCCGACCTTGCTCGTGGCGCTCCGCCACAAGCTGCCCAATGAGCGCGTCGCGACCGTGCCGCGACTGCCCAGCCGGCCTGCGGTCAGCGCGATACGCCCAGCGCCAGCGCCGCAGCGACCCGCGCCCGTAAAACCGCGCCCCGTACCCGAGATCGAACCCCCCGTTCGCGCGAAGCCCGCGGCGGTACAGGTGCCAGCGCGCGGGGGCCTTATGGTGCAGATCGCGGCGCTGTCGTCCGGCGAACGCGCCGCCGCGCTGGCCAAGCAGCTGGGCGGCCGCGTCGCTCCGCTCGGCAAGCTTTACCGCGTTCAGCTTGGCCCCTTCGCCGATTCCGCCGCCGCACAGCGCGCACGTGACGGCGCCGCCCGACGCGGCTATGCTGACGCACGCATTTTCCACACCGACTGAAAAACGAGACCGAACCGCATGTCCTCGCGCCAGAAACTGCTTGCCGCCGCTGTCGTCGCCATCGCCGCGACGTGCCCGGCAGTTGCCGCCCCCGAATTCCAGACCCCGGCGCCGGTCGCCTATCTGCAGGATCTGTCGTCGGGTACGATCCTCTACCAGAAGGATGCCGACCGCCGGATGCCGCCGGCCTCGCTCGCAAAGATGATGACGGTCTATGTCGCGTTCGAGATGATCAAGTCGGGCGAATTGAAGCTCGACCAGAAAATGCCGGTCCGCCCCGAGACGTGGCGCGCCTGGCATTCGCAGGGCTCGACCATGTTCCTGTCGTCGGGCGAAGAGGTCAGCGTCGAGAACCTGCTCAAGGGCATCGTCACGCTGTCGGGCAACGACGCGTGCGTCGTCCTGGCCGAGGGGATTTCGGGCACCGAGAGCGCGTTCACCGAGCGGATGAACCGCGCGGCGCAGAAACTGGGCCTGACGAACAGCCATTTCGGCACCGCGAACGGCTGGCCCGACAACGGCGTGACCTATGTGACAGCGCGCGATCTCGCCAAGCTCGCTTCCGCAACGATCCAGAACTATCCCGACCTCTACAAGCGCTTCTATTCGCTGCGCAGCTTCACCTGGGGCAAGACGCTCGGCGGCGAGAAGCCGATCGACCAGGCCAATCGCGATCCGTTGCTCGGCCGCGTGTCGGGTGCCGACGGTCTGAAGACCGGGCATACCGACGAGGCCGGCTATGGCTTCACCGGTTCCGCGATGCAGAACGGCCGCCGTCTTGTGCTCGTCATGGCGGGCTTCGGCAGCTCGGGGCAGCGCGCCGAGGAATCGGTCAAGTTCATGGAATGGGGCTTCCGTGCATGGCAGGCCAAGCCGATCCTCGCCAAGGGCAAGCAGATCGAGACCGCCGAGGTCCAGCTCGGCAGCTCGAGCAGCGTCGGCCTGGTCGCAGCGAACGATCTGAGCGCGACCGTCCCGGCCGGGACTGCGGGCGAGATGAAGCTCAGCGTCCAATATGATGGCCCGATCAAGGCGCCGATCAAGGCCGGTCAGCATATCGCCGATCTCGTCGTGGTCACGCCCGGCATGCCCGCCGAGCGCCTGCCGCTGGTGGCGGCGAACGATGTCAGCGAAGCCGGCTTTTTCGGGCGCGCCTGGGCGGGCCTGATGGGGCTGTTCGGCGGGTGAGCGGACGCTTCATCTCGCTCGAGGGCGGGGAGGGGGCGGGCAAGTCGACGCAAGCCAAACGGCTCGCCGCCGCGCTCGGCGCGCGCGGGATCGATGCGCTCGTAACCCGCGAGCCGGGTGGTAGCGAGGGCGCGGAGGCGATCCGCGGCCTGCTGATGCAGGGCGATGTGTCGCGCTGGAGCGCGCATAGCGAGGCGCTGCTGTTTGCCGCGGCGCGGGCGGATCATGTCGAGAAGACGATCCGGCCGGCGCTAGGTGCTGGCCGGTGGGTGATCTGCGACCGCTTCCTCGATAGCAGTCGGGCGTATCAAGGCGTCGCGGGCGGGATCGATGATGCCGCCGTGCTGGCGTTGCACGGCTTCGGCTCGCGCGGCATGCTGCCCGATCGGACGCTGGTGCTGGAACTCTCCCCCGAGCAGGGAAGCGCGCGGGCGGCGCTGCGCGACGGCGACGCCTCCGATCGCTTCGCGGCGCGTGGGCCGGCGTTCCATGCCGACGTTGCCGCCGCGTTCCAGCGTTTTGCGGCGAGCGAGCCCGAGCGCTTCCGGCTGATCGACGCCGCGGGCGGGATCGACGAGGTCGCCGCCGCTGTCCTTGCTGCGGTCGCGGACTTGCTGCCATGACGCTTCCGCTCGGCAATACTGCCGCGCATCAGGCGTTCGCCGCCGCAATGACGAGCGGGGCGCTGCACCATGCCTGGCTGTTTGCCGGCCCCGAAGGGATCGGCAAGGCGACCTTTGCGCGCGCCGCGGCGCTGCGCTTGCTCGCGCAAGGGGCGGGGGCGGACTTGCCGCCCGGCTTCGCCGTTCCGGAAAGCGACACGCAGCGCAAGCTGATCGCCGCGGGTTCGCACCCGGATTATCGTGAACTCACCCGCCAGCCGAAGGAAGGCGATAAGACCGGGCTCGATCTGGCGCGCAGCATTCCGATCGCGCAGGTCCGCGCGCTCGGGCCGATGTTCGCGACGCGGCCGTCGATGTCCGACCGGCGCGTCGTGATCATCGACTCGGTCGATGATCTCGAGCGGCCCGGCGCATCGAACGCCTTGCTCAAGAACCTCGAGGAGCCGCCGCAGGGGACGATCTTCCTGTTGATCAGCCATGCGCCGGGTCGGCTGTTGCCGACGATCCGCTCGCGTTGTCGCCAGCTGCGCTTCGATCCGTTGAACGACGCCGACATGACGTCGGTGCTCGAGCATGCGCTGCCCGGCGTCGAACCGGCCGAACTGGCCGCGCTGGTCGGCGTCGCGCACGGATCGCCCGGACGCGCATTGGGGTTTGCCGGGCTCGATCTCGCCGCGCTCGATCAGGCGCTGGCGGTCATCGCGCGCGATGGCGATCCTGGAAACGGCAAGCGCGTACGGCTGGCGAAGTCGCTCGCGCTGAAGGCCGCGCAGAAACGCTATGAGGCGTTCCTCGACCGCGCGCCTGCATTTATCGCCGCGCACGCGGCCGAACGGCGCGGCGAACGGCTGCGCATTGCGCTCGACGGGTACGATGCGGCGCGGACGCTTGCCGCCACGGCGCGCGCCCTCACGCTTGATGCGCAGGCGACGGTGTACGAGATGGCGGGGATCGTCGCGCGGCTTGCGGCGTAAGCCGAACGCGGCGGCGAGGCTTCAATAACCGCGCCCGATGTTCTAGGACGCGCGCATGACCGACCCCTATTACATCACGACCGCGATCAGCTATCCCAATGGCCGCCCGCATATCGGCCACGCCTATGAGGCGATCGCGACCGATGCGATCGCGCGCTACCAGCGCCAGCTGGGCCGCGAGGTTCGCTTCCAGACCGGGACCGACGAGCACGGCCTCAAGATGGTCCAGGAAGCGCGCAAGCGCGATCTGACGCCGCGCGCGCTTGCCGATGAAATGAGCGGATATTTCAAGGCGATGGCGGACGCGCTTGATATCTCCTACGATCGTTTCATCCGCACCAGCGACGAGGATCATTACCGCGCCAGCCAGGCAATCTGGCGGGCGATGGAAGCCGCTGGCGATCTGTATCTCGACCGATACGAAGGCTGGTATTCGGTCCGCGACGAGGCGTTTTACGACGAGAAGGAACTCGTCGAAGGCGAGGGCGGCGTCAAGCTGTCGCCGCAGGGCACGCCGGTCGAGTGGACCGCCGAGGAAACCTGGTTCTTCAAGCTTTCCAAATACCAGCAGCCGCTGCTCGATTTCTATGCGGCCAATCCCGACTTCATCCGACCGGAAGCGCGCCGCAACGAGATCCTGCGCTTCGTCGAGGGCGGGCTGTCCGACCTGTCGGTGTCGCGCACCAGCTTCGACTGGGGCGTTCCCGTACCCGGGAGCCCTGGCCATGTGATGTACGTGTGGGTCGATGCGCTGACCAACTATCTGACCGGTGTCGGCTATCCCGACGACGTCGAAGTGTTCGAGACCTTCTGGCCGGCGAACCTGCACATCATCGGCAAGGATATCGTGCGGTTTCATGCCGTTTACTGGCCGGCCTTCCTGATGAGCGCGAACATCCCGCTACCGCAGGCGGTGTTCGGGCACGGCTTCCTGCTCAACCGCGGCGAGAAGATGTCGAAGTCGGTCGGCAACGTCACCGATCCGATGGAACTGGCGACGCGCTTCGGCGTCGATGCGTTGCGCTATTTCTTGTTGCGCGAAGTCAGCTTCGGTCAGGACGGCAGCTATTCGGAGGACGCGATCGTCACGCGCTGCAACGCCGATCTTGCCAACAATCTCGGCAATCTCGCGCAGCGCTGCCTGTCGATCATCGCCAAGGCGTGCGGCGGCGTCGTCCCGGCAATGGGCACGCGGACCGCGGCGGAAGACGCGCTGATCGCCAGCGTCGAGGCAGCCGAGACGGGAATGCACACTGCGATGACCGATCTGGCGCTTCATAACGCGCTCGAGGCGATCTGGTCGGCCGCGCGCGACGCCAATCAGTATTTCGCCGACCAGGCGCCGTGGAGCGTGCGCAAGACCGATCCCGAGCGCGCCGACACGATCCTGTATCATGCCGCCGATGCGATCCGCCGTATCGCCATCCTCGCGCGCTGGGCCATTCCGGGCGGGGCGGACAAGCTGCTCGACCTGCTCGGACAGGCGCCCGATGCGCGCAGCTTTGAGGCGCTAGGTCATCTGCTCGCGCCGGGGCTGACTCTGCCGGCCCCGGCGGGCGTCTTCCCGCGGCTCGAAGCTCCGGCGGTGGACGCCTGATGTTCGCCGACAGCCATTGCCACCTCAATTACAAGGGTCTGGTCGAGGGGCAGCAGGAGGTGCTCGGCCGCGCGCGGGCGCGCGGTGTGCATGCGATGCTCAACATCGCGACGCGTGAGGGCGAATGGGATGCAGTGATCGCGACCGCCGAGCGCGAGAGCGACGTCTGGGCGACCGTCGGCATCCATCCGCATGAAGCCGATCAGCATCCTGACGTGGGAACCGCGCGACTGGTCGAGCGCGCGCAGCATCCCCGCGTCGTCGGGATCGGCGAGAGCGGGCTCGATTATTTCTACGATCACAGCGACCGTGATCGGCAGCGTGCGAGCTTCCGCGCGCATATCGCCGCGGCGCTCGAGACGCAGCTGCCGCTCGTTGTCCACACGCGTGAGGCCGAGGACGACACCGCCGAGATCATGCGCGAGGAGATGGGGAAGGGGGCCTATCCCGCCGTCATCCATTGCTTCACCGCGAGCGGCGCATTCGCCGATATCGCGCTCGAACTCGGCTGCTATATCTCGATCTCGGGGATCGTGACCTTCAAGAACGCGAAGGATCTGCAGCAGACGGCCGCGCGGTTGCCGCTCGATCGGCTGCTGATCGAGACCGATGCGCCGTTCCTCGCGCCGGTGCCGCATCGTGGCAAGACCGGTGAGCCTGCGTTCGTTGCCGATACCGCGGCGTTCCTCGCGCAGCTGCGCGGTGAATCGCTCGACACGCTCGCCGCCGCGACGGCCGAGAACTTTCACGTTTTGTTCACCAAGACGCGCGTATGAAGGTGCGGATTCTCGGGTCTGGCACGTCATCGGGCGTGCCGCGGATCGGCAATGACTGGGGTGCTTGCGATCCGACCAACCCGCGCAATCGCCGGCTGCGCGCCTCGATCCTGGTCGAGACCGCGACAACGCGGATCCTCGTCGACACCGGACCCGACATGCGTGAGCAGTTGCTGGCGGCCAAGGTCGACACGCTCGACGCTGTGATCTGGACGCACGACCATGCCGATCATACGCATGGCATCGACGATCTGCGCCAGGTATTTCACGCGATGGGGCGGCCGGTACGCGGGCTTGCCCGGCCCGATCTCAAGGCGATGCTCGAACGCCGTTTCAGCTATGTCTTTCGCGGGCATGACGGCTATCCGCCCACGGTGGTGAGCGAGGAACTGCCCGATGCGATCACAATCGGCGACATCACCGTCCGCACCGTCGAGCAGCCGCACGGTCCGTTCGTTTCGGCCGGGCTGCGCTTCGACAGCATGGTGGGATCGATCGGATATGCGACCGATTTCAGTGCGATGACGCCCGATATGGCCATGCTGTATCAGGATCTCGACATCTGGATCGTCGACGCGCTGCGCCGGCGACCACATCCGTCGCACGCTGATCTGCCGAGCGTGCTCGGCTGGGTCGAGACGTTCCGGCCACGGCATACCGTGCTCGCGCATATGGATCAGTCGATGGACTATGCGACGCTGGCGGCCGAATTGCCGGTTGGCGTCGAGCCGGGCTATGACGGGCTGGAACTGTTGCTGTGACCGACAGCGTGATGAGGATCGTGCTGTACCTGCTGGTGCTCGTCCTGCCGCTCAGCGCGCTGGTCGCGCGGCGTTTGCCGATTGGCGATGCGATCAAGATGGCGCTCGCGTGGATCGCGATCTTCGGCGTGCTGGTTATCATCGTGACGCTTTGGCAGGGCGCCACAACGGCGGGCTGACCGCTGCGCCGGAACCAGTCTATAATTAACATAATGGATATTATCGGACTCGACTGGTAACGACTATCTGGTGATCGTGGGACATCTCCGCTTCGCTCCATCACCCACATTTCCTCAGAACGGCCCGTCGCCCTTTATCGTGATCTGTTCTATTCGACGCCGCGCAGACGGATACTCCGCAACCTGAAAATGCTGCGTGGTGCGGTACCGCACCGCGAACGCATCCGGCGTCCAGTGGAACCCGCCGTATAAGGCGCGGCCGTGGCGGCTCTCACCCTACCAGCAGACGAAAACGGATAATCACCGGCGCCATCTCGACCGCCATAGGTCAGCTTTAGCGGCAGCAAGAAAGCGGCGTTGGCGGCGTTCGCCGGCTTGAGTGATCATGTCCTATCAACGAGATCGGAATTAGCCATGTCGTCTGCAGGCTTTGATGGAATGCGAAAGCGCCTTCGCTCGGCGCCCCTATCCTGGCGCTGCGGCCGAGGTGCTCCGTCATGATCAGCCCGATCTTCCTCACGGTTCCCGGGCTGCTTGGCTCGGGCGACGATCATTGGCAAACGCGCTGGGAGCGCGAGCGCAGCGATACACACCGGATCGACCTCGGTGATTGGGAGAACCCCAATCGGACCGTATGGATGAGCAGGATCGATCAGGCCGTCGCCGCTGCACGTGGGCCGGTCGTGCTGGTCGCGCATAGCCTAGGCTGTCAGGCGGTGACGTGGTGGGCCAATGCGTCGGGCCCGAGCGGCGCGTCGTCGGTGCTCGGCGCGGTGCTCGTCGCGCCACCTGCGACCGACCGCCCCGACCTCGATCCGCGGATTGCGCGGTTCGGCAACGACCCGCGCCACGCCTTGCCCTTCGTCTCGCTGCTCGTCGCGAGCGAGGACGATCCCTATGCGACGATGGACGAATCGCGGGCATTGGCGCGGAAATGGGGCGCGGGCCTCGTCGATATCGGGCGCGCCGGCCACATCAATGCGCGCTCCGGCCTGGCGCATTGGCCGCAGGGGCAGGCCGCAGCCGAGCTCTTGCGCGATGCCCGTACCGGCAATGTGCGGACATTGGCTCGGCAGGCGCAGGCGATCTTGCTCGACTCCGATCCCAACCCCCGCACGAGTGGGACGATCGAGGCGGGCCGGACCTCCCACGGCGAAGGGGCGCATATTCGTCACTAACGATCGCGGGAGGGATCGCGTCGCCTGCCGGATTGCGATAGGTTCATCGACACCTTTCAGATGCAAGTCCGGGATCTAGATGCACCGATCGAGTTCAGCGCGGGCAGCGACCGAGCATCCGCGTATCGCCGCCAATTGCGGAGCCATACTGCGATGATCGAGCGCCTCGTCACGATCATGGGGCGGTTGCGCGACCCGGTGACCGGGTGCGAATGGGACGTCGCGCAGGATTTCGCGAGCATCGCGCCCTATACGATCGAGGAAGCCTATGAAGTCGCCGACGCGATCGCGCGGGGCGACATGGCCGATCTGAAGGAAGAGCTCGGCGACCTGCTGCTGCAGGTCGTGTTCCACAGCCGCATCGCCGAGGAGGCCGGGCTCTTTGCGCTGCCAGACGTGGTTGCGGCGATCAGCGAAAAGATGGAGCGCCGCCACCCGCACATCTTCGGCGACGCCGAGAATGGCGGGCATCAGCGCTGGGAACAGATCAAGGCCGAGGAACGCGCCGCGAAGGGCGCGGGCGGAGCGCTCGACGGCGTCGCGGCCGGCCTGCCCGCTTTGCTCCGCGCGGAAAAGCTGCAGAAGCGCGCGGCGCGGACCGGGTTCGACTGGCCCGACGCCGCGGGCTCGCGGGCGAAGATCCATGAGGAGATCGCCGAAGTCGATGCCGCGGCGACACAGGCCGAGCGCGAGGACGAGATCGGCGACCTGCTCTTCTCGGTGGTGAACTGGGCGCGCAAGCTCGGGGTCGATCCCGAGGCGGCGCTGCGCCGTGGCAATGCCAAGTTCGAGCGGCGCTTCACCGCGATGGAAGCTGCGGCAGGCGACGGTTTCACCGCGCTGTCGCTCGAAGACAAGGAAGCGCTCTGGCAGGCGATCAAGAAGCCGGCGGGCTGAGCGCGCTCGCATAGGCGCTCTGCACGGTCCAGCCGAGGCTGGTGTAGAGCGCCCTTCCCTGGTCGGTCGCGACGAGAATTTCGCGCGATGCCGCGGAACGACGCTCTGCGTGGAGCGCGGTCATCACCGCATGGCCGAGCCCGCGGCGGAGGTGATCGGCACTGGTGCGGATCCGGTCGTAGGCGAACACGCCGTCGGTCTCGACCGCATAGCCGCTCGCGGCGAGCGACCCGTCGGCGGCGGTGATCGTCGCCGCGATGACGCCGTTGGTGTGTTCGACCGTCAGCGTATATCCAGACGCCAAGCGCCGCTCGGGCGGTTCGACGAGGCTGGTCATGACCCAGGCGCGATCCTGCAATGCCCATCCGCCGGACAGAAGCGCCCGCAATGCAGCGTCTTGCGTGCACACCTTGATGAGGATTCGAGGTAGGTCGATCGAGCGCGCAAGCGAGGCGATCGCAGGGTCGGTGCGCGCGAAGATGTAGCGGCAATGTTCGACATCGCTGCGCGTATCGACGCGCCAGCCGCCATGATCGGCGACCGGCGCCGCCACGCCGCGCGCGAGCGACCGCGCTGCGACCCAGCCCGCGAGCAGGTCGGGATCGACCCCGTCAGCGCTGAGCGAAGCGCTCATAGTCGCGCTCGGCCATCCGGACTTCGTAGATCGCCTGCTCGCCCTCGACCGACTGGCTCAGCACCTCGCCATGCGCGTGGAGCCAGGCCGCGCCCGCGCCGTCGCCGGCCTCGAGCAGGATCGTGTAGCGCCGATGCGTCGCGGTGAGCAGCGCCGCAACGGTGTCGAGCAGATGCGCCACCCCTTCCCCACTCAGCGCCGAGATCGCCACGACATCGTCGCGCCGTGCTGCCTCGCCGAGCCATTCGGTGCGCTCATCCTCGTCGAGCAGGTCGAGCTTGTTCCACGCCTCGATCCGCGGGACCGAGGTATCGACGCCGATGTCGCGCAGCACCGTCTCGACATCGTCACGCTGCACCAGCGTGTCGGGATGCGCGATGTCACGGACGTGGATCAGCAGATCGGCCGACACCACTTCCTCGAGCGTCGCCTTGAACGCCGCGACGAGCTGGGTCGGGAGTTCTGAAACGAACCCCACCGTGTCCGACAGGATCGCCTTGTCGATCCCGGGCAGTGCGATCTGGCGCAAGGTCGGGTCGAGCGTCGCGAACAACAGATCTTCCGCCATGACGTCGGCGCCGGTCATCCGGTTGAATAGCGTCGATTTTCCGGCATTGGTGTAGCCGACCAGCGCGATCACCGGCCACGGCGCGCGCTGGCGCCGGTCGCGGTGGAGGCCGCGGGTGCGCGAGACTTGCTCGAGTTCCTTCTTCAGCCGGGCCATGCGGTCGCGGATCAAGCGCCTGTCGGCCTCGATCTGCGTCTCGCCCGGGCCGCCGAGGAAGCCGAAGCCGCCGCGCTGACGTTCCAAATGGGTCCAGCTGCGCACAAGGCGACCGGCCTGGTAGTCGAGATGCGCGAGCTCTACCTGCAAGCGCCCTTCGGCGGTCGCGGCGCGCTCGCCGAAGATCTCGAGGATCAGCCCGGTGCGGTCGATCACCTTGGCCGACAGCGCCTTTTCAAGGTTGCGCTGCTGGACCGGCGTGAGGCTCGCGTCGAACACGACGAGTTCGGCCTCGCCCATCCGCACCGTCGCCGCGAGCGCCTCGAGCTGACCCTTGCCGATCAGCGTCGAAGGCTGGAGCGTGCGGACCTTGATCGCAACGCGATCGACCACCTCGACATGGATCGCCATGGCGAGGCCGGCGGTTTCTGCCAGCCGCGCCTCGGCGTCGCGCGTCGATGCACCGGTATCGGGGTAGACGACAACGGCTTTGGCACCGCGCGCTACGTCGTCGCGGTCACGTTCGAAACCTGTGGTCAATCTTCGTCCGAACCTGCTGTTTCATCAGCCAAATTGAGGGGGTGCGCGGGCTGGATCGTCGAGACCGCATGCTTGTAGACGAGCTGCGCCATGCCGTCGCGCTGGAGCAGCATGCAGAACAGGTCGAACGCCGCGATCTGCCCCTGGAGCATCACGCCGTTGACGAGGAACATCGTGACGTTGTCCTCGGACTTGCGGACCGCGTTAAGGAAGATTTCCTGCAGCAACGGTTGCTTGCGCTGCGCTTCGCCGACCGCGTTGACGATCGCGTCGATATCGACGCTGTTCGACGGCATGATCGTCGAAATGGCGTGCTTGTAGATCAGCTGCGACTGGCCGTCGCGGCGGAGCAGCACCGAGAAATTGTCGAACCAGGTGACGATGCCCTGGAGCTTGACGCCCTTTACGAGGAACATCGTGATCGGGGTCTTGGTGCGGCGGAGCGCATTGAGGAACAGGTCTTGCAGCGAAGTGTGCTTGTCGGCCATCGGTCGATCCTATGTTTTTGGCGGGTGGTTCCCGCAGTGCGCCGGTTCCGGCGTCGAGATGCGCCTGATTGACGCTGAGGCTGATTTAGGGTGCCGGGGGCGGTTCGTCCAGCGGTCGGGGGTAGAAAGGGTGTGGTCTCGCGTCGGCGGCGTTCGATCGCGCACCGGCTCGCACAGCTCGGGACGCGCCGTGACAGGCGTTTCCCCAGCTGGCCGGGTCGGAAAGTCACACAAAAGTCTCACCATCGATGGTGTTTCGGTATCATGCGGTAGCGAAGACTTCCGCTAGAGTATTCTTGGGCATGTTTTATTCGGATAAGTCACTGATAGGCAGTGATGCCACGATATCAGATTTTGTGTTTGTAGGACAGAGATAGCTTACTGAACACTTTGGTGGAACGCTGACCTGATCGATACGGGAATTCGTGAGCGACTATATCGACTGCAGACCCGGCGGTTCTGCCGCTATTACGACTTCGCTACCCTTCCCAGCGTATCCGGCAATGAGCCGCCCTCGAAGGAAGCTTTAATCGTTCAACCAATCGGCTGTGATCTCGCCGCTATGCCCCTCCGGTGCCAGCACGGCGCGCAGGGCTTCGAGCAGCGGCGGCAGCGCCTGCGTGAAGGCGTAGGGCGGATTGAAGATATAAAGGCCCGCGCCGTTATAGATGTCGGGCTGGTCGCCATCGTACAACCAATGCTCCACCCCAAGAAATTTCGGGATGCCGAGCCTGCGTAACTGCGCCTTCCACTGCCAATGCGTGGCGCGGTCTTTGAGCGGATACCAGATCACCGTCACGCCATGCGCCCATTTGCGGTGAGCGGCAGCGAGGGTGGCAGTGATCCGTTCGCGTTCGTCCGTCTGCTCGTAGGGCGGATCGACCACCACCACGCCGCGCGCGGTGCGGGGCGGCAGCAGCGCCAGCCAAAGCTCGTAAGCGTCGCGCTCATGCACGGCAGCGGATGTGCCGCGCATCACGCCGCGCAAGGTATAGGCGTCATCGGGATGTTTTTCGTTGAGGATCAGGAAATCCTGCGGGCGCAGAAGCTGCGCCAGAATCCGCGGCGAGCCGGGGTAGAGCTGCGGCTCGGCCCCGACATTCACAGCCTGTACTGCGGTGCGGTAGTCGTCCAGCAACCGGTTCGGGTCGGCAAAGGCGCGCAGCACACCCTGCGCGGACTCGCCGGTGCGTTGGGCATCCTCACCGCCAAGGTCGTACAGCCCGCAACCGGCATGGGTGTCGATCAGCGTCAGCGCGCCCGGCTTTTGCTGCAAGGCCCGCACGAGGGCGATCAGGAGGCTGTGCTTCACGACATCGGCGCTGTTGCCGGCATGGAAGGAATGTCGATAATTCATTGCGTCTCAAAATCCTGACGATCGACCTTTATACGGGCTTCTGAGCGCGAGGCGATCGAGGTACCAATCCGGTGCTCGTATAAAGTCGGGCGGAAACCTTCAACGCCCTTCCCCGCGAGGCCGCAAGCCCGCGTTCGCGACCGTCACAAGAGGCAGAGGCGCGCGGCTCCGGGCGCATGCGAATGCTCGATCATGGAGAAACCGGACGCGACTGGGATTACCGCGTCCGTCCCCGCCCGCCCCTCAATCCTCGCGCACCTCGGTAATCCCCAGCAGCTTCAGCTTCCGGTGCAACGCCGAGCGCTCCATCCCGATGAAGTTCGCGGTCCGCGAGATATTCCCCGAGAAGCGCCGGATCTGCACGCGCAGATATTCGCGCTCGAAGGTCTCGCGTGCCTCGCGCAGCGGCGAGCCCATGATCGCCGTCCCGCTCCCGCCGAGTTCGCCGGGATCGCCAAGGATGTCGGCGGGCAGCATGTCGAGGTCGATCCGGCCGATCCGGTCGCCCGGTGCCATGATGATCGTGCGCTCGACCACGTTGCGGAGCTGCCGGACATTGCCCGGCCATTCGTACGATTGCAGCGCGACCATCGCGTCGGGCGCGACCTCGGGCGTGGGCACGCGGCGTTCCGAGGCGTAATGCGCCATGAAATGGTCGATCAGCGCGGGGATGTCCTCGCGGCGCTCGGCGAGGCCGGGGATCGCGACGGGGACGACGTTGAGGCGGTAATAGAGATCCTCGCGGAAACGCCCCTCGGCGATCTCGTGCGTCAGGTCGCGCGCGGTCGCCGAGACGACGCGGACGTCGACCTTGACGATACGCTGCCCGCCGACGCGGCTGAAGCTCTGGTCGGTCAGCACGCGCAGGATGCGGCCTTGCGTGGCGAGCGGCATGTCGGCGATCTCGTCGAGGAACAGCGTTCCGCCATGCGCCTGTTCGAGCAGGCCGGAGCGAACGAGTTGCCCCGCTTCCTCGGCGCCGAACAGTTCTTCTTCGACGCGCTCGGGCGTCATCCGGGCGGCATTGACGATGACGAACGGCGCGTTGGCGCGCTGGCTCCAGCCGTGGAGCAGCCGCGCGGCGACTTCCTTGCCGACGCCGGCCGAGCCCATGATCAGCACGCGGCTGCCGGTTGCGGCGACACGCTTCAAGGTCGCGCGGACGCCGTTGATCGCGCCGGAATTGCCGGTGAGATCGTTATTCTGTCCGACCGATTCGCGCAGCGACGCGATCTCGCGGCGCAGGCTCTCGGTCTCGGTCGCGCGCGCGACCATCAGCAGCAGGCGTTCGGCCTCGAACGGCTTTTCGATGAAATCGGCGGCGCCGCGGCGGATCGCGGCGACCGCGGTGTCGAGATTGCCGTGGCCTGAGATCATCAGCACCGGGATCGACGGGTCGCGCCTCTTGATCTCGTCGAGCAGTTCGAGCCCGTCGAGCCGCGAGCCGTGGAGCCAGACGTCGAGCAGGACGAGCGAGGGGCGGCGCACCGAGATCGCCTCGAGCGCCGAATCGCTGTCGGCGGCGACGCGCGCGCCATAGCCTTCGTCTTCGAGGACGCCGGCGACCAGATCGCGAATGTCACGTTCGTCATCGACGACGAGGATGTCGAGGGGCATGGCTCAGGTCCGGTTCTGTAAAAGGGCGGGTGCGGGCGTGTTGGCGATGCCCCCATCGCCTCCATCACCCTGGTCGAGATTGGCGAGCATCGCCGTGTCGAAGCGCACGGTGACGATCGTGCCCCCCCCGGGGCGGTCGGAGAAGGCGATCGTGCCGCAATGTTCCTCGACGATCTTCTTGACGATCGCGAGGCCGAGCCCGGTGCCGCGCGCGCGCGTCGTGACATAGGGTTCGACGATACGGTCACGATTGGCGGGCAGGCCGATGCCGGTGTCGGCGACGGTCAGCGTGGCATGCCCCTCGTCTTCGCTCAGCGTCATCGCGATTTCGGCGGAGGACGCGTCGGTATGCGCCTCGACCGCCTCGACCGCGTTCTTGACGATATTGGTCAGCGCCTGGCCGATCTGACGGCGGTCGCACACCAGGGTCGGGCCGGGATCGTCGTGCGTCAGCGTGAAGACGATGCCGGGGTGCGCGACTTCGTGGAGGAACATCGTCTGGCGCGCGAGATCGACCAGCGATTCCTCGCGGAACACGGGTTTGGGCATCCGCGCGAAGGAGGAGAATTCGTCGACCATCCGGCGGAGATCGCCGACCTGGCGGATGATCGTCTCGGTCAGGCGGGCGAAGGTGGTGTCCTCGGGGTCGATCTGCTTGCCATAGCGGCGCTGGAGGCGCTCGGCGGCGAGCTGGATCGGGGTGAGCGGGTTCTTGATCTCGTGCGCGATGCGACGCGCGACGTCGGACCAGGCGGCGCGGCGCTGGTCGAGCAGCTGCCCGGTGATGTCGTCGAAGGTCAGGATCGGGCCTTCCGCCGCGCGGGTGACTTTCACCGCGAGCGTGCGCGCCTCGCCGCCGCCAGCGCCGAGCTCGACGATCGCCTCGCGCTCCTTGCCCTCGACGAGCGCTGCGAGTTCGGGCGAGATCAGGCTGAGCGGCTTGCCTGCGAGCGTCTCCTCGACGCTTTCGAGCAAGGTGATCGCCGAGCGGTTGATCAGCCGGATCGTGCCGTCGGGCGCGACCGAGATGACGCCGGCGGTGACGCCCGACATCACCGCCTCGATCAGCGCGCGGCGGCTCTCGAGCGCGCTGTTCTGCGCCTGCAGCCGGCTGGTCATGCCGTTGAAGGCGTTGGCGAGCGTGCCGACTTCGTCGTCGGTGGTCGGCGTCGGGACGCGCGCGCCGAGATCGCCCGCCGCGACGCGGTGCGCGGCTGCGACGAGTTCGCCGACAGGACGGACCAGACGATCCGCCACGGCGAGCGCGATCCACACCGCGATCGCGACGATCAGCAGCGAGATCGCGAGCAGCGCGGCGTTGAACTTCAGCTGCAGCGAGCGCGCCTTGACCAGCAGGTCGCGATAGGTGGCGAGCACCTCGGTACTGCGGCGTGACTGCTCCTCCATCACCTTGACGTCGGAGATCGCCACGCTGAGGAAATAGCGGTCGGTTGTGCCCGGGATCGCGGTCAACGTCTCGATGCGGTTGCCCTTGACGGTCGTGACACTCGGCGTTCCGCGACGCACGCGGTCGAGATCGGTGGCGGTGATCTCGTTGCGCAGATCGAGCTTGTCGGGATTGATCGCGTAGATCAGCTGGATGTCGTTCTTGGGGCTGGCGGCGAAGATGAAGCCGTCCGACAGGCTTCGAAAATAGATCTGGTAGAAGAAGATGTTGTCGAATGCCGGCGAGCCCGCCCTGAATTCGGGATAGCCGGCAATGTCCTGCGCGGCGGTGACGGTCGCTTGCTGCCAGCGCTTGAGCATCTGCTGGTACGACGTCGAGGCTACGCCCGTCGCGTTCTCGATCATGTCGCGCGCCTGGTCGGAATACCAGAATTGCACGCCGTATTGGAACAGCAGCGAGGCGAAGATCACGACGAGCAGCGTCGGCACCGCCGCGATCATCGAGAAGATCGCGACGAGCCGGACGTGGAGCCGGCCGCGCCCGCCGATCGGCGAGCGCGCGGCGCGCCGCATCGCGACGCGGCGGCCGAGCAGGACGAGCAAGGCGACACCGGGTAGCAGATTCGAGACGAGCAGCAAGGCGACCACACCGGGGCTCAGCAGGCTCTGCGACGCGGCCCCGCTCGCGATCACGAAATAGCTTGCGATCGCGATCGCGACCGCGCCGGCGACGACCGAAAGCTCGAGCGCCGGCGTCACGCTGATCCACGACCTCGCGGCCGGAACAGGGACAGAAGAGGCCGAGGCGTCGCTCATCGTGACATTGCTACAACGGTTGCGTTGCAAGGAAAACACACAATTCGGGGTTTTGTCGCACTTCGGCACCCATCGGGCGTCCGCGCGGCGCGCTCAGGGATCGATTCCGAGCACGTCGAGCCGCTTTCGCAGCGTGTTGCGGTTGATCCCGAGCGCGCGCGCGGCGCGGAGCTGGTTCTGGCCGTGGCGTGCGAGCAGCGCCTCGATCAGCGGGCGTTCGACCTCGGCGATGATGCGGTCGTAGAGCGTCCCGTCGTCGAGCGCGGCGGGTTCCTCGATCGCGAGTCGCTCGATCCGCGCGCGGATCGCGGCGTCGATCCCGGCATCGCCGACCACCGCGACCGACGGCATCGCGCCGCCGAGCATCGCGCGGACCTCGTCGGCGTCGATCCGCTCGTCGCGCGCGAGCACAGCGACGCGGCGCATCATGTTCTCGAGCTCGCGGACGTTGCCGGGCCAGTCATAGGCTTCGAGTACCGCGATCGCGTCGGCGTCGAGCTGCTTGCGCGGCAGGCCGTCCTCGGCGGCACGATCGAGGAAGTGCCGCGCGAGCAAGGCGATATCTTGCCGCCTCGCGCGCAGCGCGGGGAGCGTGACGGGGACGACGTTGAGGCGGTAGAAGAGATCCTCGCGAAACTGGCCGGTCGCGACGAGCTGCGCGAGCTCGCGATTGGTCGCCGCGACGATGCGGACGTCGGCGCGGATCGTCCGCGCGCCGCCGACCGTGGTGAATTCGCCTGACTGGAGCACGCGGAGCAGCCGCGTCTGCGCTTCCATCGGCATGTCGCCGATTTCGTCGAGGAACAGCGTGCCGCCCGCGGCTTGCTCGAAGCGGCCGGCCGAGCGCGCCTGTGCGCCGGTGAAGGCGCCGCGTTCGTGGCCGAACAGCTCGGCCTCGATCAGTTCGCGCGGGATCGCCGCCATATTGAGCGCGATGAAGGGCGACCGGCGGCGTGGTCCCAGATCATGGATCGCGCGCGCGACGAGTTCCTTGCCGGTGCCCGATTCGCCAGAGACAAGCACGGTGAGGTCGTTCGACACGACGCGCGCGATGATGCGATAGACGTCCTGCATCGCGGGCGAGCGCCCGATCAGCGGCAGCGCGCGGTCCTCCGCCTCGATCGGTTCGGAAACGCCGCCCGACCCGCGCGCGAGCGCGCTCTGCACGGTGCGCGACAGCGCGTCGAGATCGAACGGCTTGGGCAGATAATCGAACGCGCCGACTTCGGTCGACCGCACTGCCGTCGTGAGCGTGTTCTGCGCCGACAGCACGATGACCGGGAGCCCGGGATGCGCGCGTACGACGCGGTCGACCAGGTCGAGCCCATTGCCGTCGGGCAGCTTGACGTCGCTGATCAGCACGTCGGGCAGAGCCGTCGCAAGCTGGACCTCGGCCTCGGCGATCGTCGCGGCGGTCAGCACGCGGTGGCCGTCGCGCTTCAACGCCTGGCCGACGACGGTGCGGATCGCGGCGTCGTCGTCGAGCACTAGGATCCGGCCGGTGCGGCTCATGCGTCACCGCGCGGGAGCATGATACGGAACACGGTCATCGGCGGGGCTCCTTCGCGCGCGAACTGGATGATCCCGCCCATATCGCGGACGAGCTTGTCGACGAGCGCGAGGCCAAGCCCCTGCCCCTCGGGCTTGCCCGAGATGAACGGGTCGAACAGATGTTCGGCAATGTCGGCTGGCGGTCCCGGGCCATTGTCGATCACGCAGATCTCGATCGGCAGCGGCTGGCGCGGCTTGCCGGCTGCGGGCGACACCGCCATGCCGTGGCGATAGGCGGTGGCGAGCGTGATCCGCGCATCGGCCTGTTCGCTGGTCGCTTCGCTCGCATTCTTGAGCAAGTTGAGCACGACCTGCAGGATCGCGTCGCGATCGAGCTGGACCGTCGGCAGCGATGGATCGAACCGCTCGTCGATCGTCACATGGCGCGCGAACCCGGCGAGCGCGACGCGCCGGGCATGACCGAGCAGCGGATAGATGTTCTCGGGCGCAAGCTTGAGCGGACGCGTGTCGGTGAAATCCTGCATCCGGTCGATCAGCGCGGCGATGCGATCGACCTCGGTCGTGATCAGGGTGGTGAGCTCCTCGGCCCCCTTCCCCTTCGACAGCAATTGCGCCGCGCCGCGGATGCCCGAGAGCGGGTTCTTGATCTCATGCGCGAGCATCGCCGCCGCGCCGATCGCGGCGCGCGCCGCGGCCGCGCGGTCGGCGCTGTGCCCCATCCGGCGCGACGTGGCGGCATGATGCAGGGTGATGGTGTGCCAGCCGGGATGATCGGCGACGCGCGTCTCGATATAATCGACGCGGATCTTCCCGCCTCGCTTGAGCGCTATCTCGGTGTCGAACGCGGCGAGGCCGTGATTGTCGCGCGCATTGGGCTGGCTGGGCGGGGTCATCACCGCGACGAGCGGCTGGCCGAGCATCGCGCGCTCCGACAGGTTGAGCAGCGTCTCGCACTCGGCATTGGCGTGGACGATGCAGGACCGGTCATCGACCACCAGCACCGCGACCGGCAGCGCGGCGAACAGTTCAGCGAAATCCGGGGCCCCGCCCCCGACGACGTTCCCGGTCACGCGGCGGCGCGGCTGCACCAGGGGGCGTAGAATTCGGCGAGCATCGCCTGCACGACCTTGGGATCGGGGATCTGGTTGACCTTGTTGCGGAACTCGGCCGAGCCGTGGAGGCCGCGCGTGTACCAGCCGATATGCTTGCGCGCCATGTTGACCCCGGTCTCATTGCCGTAATGGCTGAGCATCGCTTCGTAATGTTCTGAGATAACGCGATATTGTTCTTCGATCAAGGGATCCTCGACGCGCCGGCCAGTGGCGAACCACTCCATCACCTGCCCTAGCAACCACGGGCGACCGTAGGAACCGCGGCCGATCATGATGCCATCGGCACCCGACTGGTCGAGCGCCGCCTCGGCATCCTCGATCGAATTGATGTCGCCATTGGCGATCACCGGGATGCTGACCGCGTCCTTGACCGAGCGGATGAACGCCCAGTCGGCATTGCCCTTGTACATCTGGTTGCGGGTGCGGCCGTGGACGGTGACGAGTTTTACGCCGAGATCCTGCGCGATCTGCGCGAGTTCGGGTGCGTTGAGGCTCGCATGGTCCCAGCCCATCCGCATCTTCAGCGTGACGGGCACGCTGACGGCATCGACGACGCCCTTGATGATCGCACCCGCGGTATCGAGATCGCGCATCAGCGCCGAGCCGGCATCGCCATTGGTGACCTTGCGCACCGGGCAGCCCATGTTGATGTCGATGATCGCTGCGCCGCGATCCTCGCTGAGCTTGGCCGCCTCGCCCATTTCATACGGCGTGCAGCCGACGAGCTGCATCGAGACGGGATCCTCGATCGGCGCCCACGCGGCCTTTTGCAGCGACTGGCGCGTCTCGCGGATCGCCGCCTGGCTCGCCACCATCTCGGTGACGTTGAGCCCCGAGCCGTAGCGCCGCACCAGCGTGCGGAACGGCATGTCGGTGACGCCGGTCATCGGCGCGAGGATCACCGGCGAGGCGATCGTCACGGGGCCAATCTTGAGCGGGGCAAGGGTGCGCGAAGTCACGGGGAGAGTCTGCCTGAAAAACGGGCAGCCTATAGGGGAAAGCGCGCGAACCGGCAAGCATGTGCGGCTGGGCTGGCGGGGCGCTTCGGCTTGGGCTAGGCGCTCATCGCATGACGAACCCCCGCACTGCCGCGTTGATCGTCGCCGCCGGCACCGGCGTGCGCTCGGGCAGCCGCATTCCAAAGCAATATGCGCCGCTCGGCGGCAAGGCCGTTTTGGCGCATTCCTATACCGCGCTGTCGGCGCATCCGGCGATCGATCGGGTGATCGTGGTGATCGGTGCCGGGCAGGAAGCGGCGTTGCGCGACGCCGTGGGCGAGGTCGACTATGTGATCGGCGGTGCTTCGCGGCGGCTGTCGGTGCTGGCGGGGCTGGAGGCGCTGACCCAGGATCGTCGCCCCGGCGAAGGCCGGGGCCGCCTCGTTTCAGCGGGGGACGTGAGCAACGCAGCGGCCCCGGCCTCCGCCGGGGCGACGGGTGGGGTGGAGCGCGTGCTTATTCATGACGCCGCACGCCCGTTCCTCAGCGCCTTCGTCATCGACCGCCTGCTCGCCGCGCTCGACGACCATGACGGCGCCGTCCCCGCCCTCCCCGTCGCGGATACGCTCGCCAGGGGTGATACCGACCTCGGCGAAACCGTGCCGCGCGACTCGCTGCATCGTATCCAGACGCCGCAAGCCTTTGCCTTTTCCACCGCCCTCGCCGCGCATCGCGGCTGGACCGGTGACGAACCGACCGACGACGCGCAGATGGTGCGCGCCGCCGGCGGCCGCGTCGCCCTGGTCGCAGGAGACCCCATGCTCGAAAAGATCACCCACCCCGCCGATTTCGCCGCCGCCGAGGACCGCCTCGCCACCACGATGCGCACGCGCATGGCGACCGGGTTCGACGTCCATCGGCTCGAAGTCGGCGAGGAGCTGTGGCTCGGCGGCGTGCGGATCCCGCACGACAAGGGCCTGTCGGGGCATAGCGACGCCGACGTCGCGCTCCACGCGATCACCGACGCTTTGCTCGGCACGATTGCGGCGGGCGATATCGGCACGCACTTCCCGCCGAGCGACCCGCAATGGCGCGGCGCCGACTCGGCGCAGTTCCTCCAGCATGCCGCCTCACTCATCACCGATCGCGGCGGGATCATCGATTTCGTCGACCTGACGCTCATGTGCGAAGAGCCCAAGATCGGCCCGCACCGCGCCGCGATGCGCGACCGGATCGCAGACCTCTTGCAGCTCGACGCGGATCAGGTCAGCATCAAGGCGACGACGACCGAGCGGCTCGGCTTTACCGGGCGCGGCGAAGGCATTGCCGCGCAGGCGGCGGCGACGGTCCGGGTTCCGGGGGGCAAGCGATGAAGCGGCTGACGACACTCGCGGCACTCTGGATCGGGGCGACCGCAACGGTCGCCGCGCAGGCCGCGCCGACCGACCTGCCGTGCCTGACCGAGCAAGAGGGGCAATCGCTCGTCCGGGTTGTGCTGCCCGACGTGCTCGATGCCGTCGGCAAGGCGTGTGCGAGCACGCTGCCGCCGACCGCGACGCTGCGGGCTGGGCTCCCTGCCCTGGTCGCACGCTACCGCATGGATGGCGATTCGGCGTGGAATGCGGCCAAGCCCGCGATCGGCAAGCTCGGCGGCGAACAGCTGCGCGGGATGGACCCCGACGTGATCCGCCCGCTGGTCAGCAGCTTGCTCGGGCCGTTGGTCGTCAAGGATCTTAAGCCGGGCGATTGCCCGCGGATCGACCGGATCACCGGCCTGCTCGCCCCGCTACCCGTCGCCAATACCGCAGCGCTGGTGGTGCAATTGTTCCTGCTCGGCAGCGACTCTTCGAAGAAGCGCGCGCCCTTCACGATCTGCCCGACCCATGGATAAGCGCGACACCATCCTCCCGGCCGAACTGGTCGCGGCGGCGCGCAAGGTGGTCACGGCCAACCTCGCGGCCGGGCGCCGCATCGCGCTGGCCGAAAGCTGCACCGGCGGCCTGGTCGCCGCGGCGCTGACCGAGATTCCGGGGTCTTCCGACATGTTCGAGAGCGGCTTCGTGACCTATTCGAACGACGCGAAGCTCGAAATGCTCAACGTCAGCGCCGATGTGCTCGAGACGTTCGGCGCGGTTTCGGTGGCGACCGCGTGGAGCATGGCGCAGGGCGCGCTCGAGGCGAGCGGCGCCGACGTCGCGGTGGCGATCACCGGCGTCGCGGGGCCCGGCGGCGGGACCGAGAAGAAGCCTGTCGGCACGGTCGTCTTCGCGCGCGCCGAGCGGGGTGCCGATCCCGGGCATGTCGTCGCCGATCGCAAGGATTTCGGCGATCTCGGCCGCGGTGGCGTGCGGCTTCAGGCGGCGCTGTGCGCGCTCGAACTGCTGTTGCCGCCGGAGGTCGAGGGCGAGGCGTAAAGCACCGCGGCGCGTTCCTCGAACGCGCCGATCATCTTGCGCAGCGCGGTGCCGAACACTTGGCCCGCGAGCATTTCGAACACGCGGTTCTTGAACGCGAAATCGACGGTGAAGTCGACCGCGCACCCGGTCCCGTCGGGGCGGAATACCCAGTCGTTGCGCAGATATTTGAGCGGCCCGTCAAGATATTCGACATGGATCCGGCCCGGCCGTTCCTTATCGACCTTCGAGGTGAAGGTCTCACGCAGGCCCTTGAAGCCGACGATCATATCGGCGGTCAGCTCGGTCGCGCTGTTCGACCGCACGCGAATCGCCGAGACCCAGGGCAGGAATTCGGCATAGCGGCCGACATCGGCGACCAGATCAAACATCTGCTCGGGGCTGTAGGGCAGGCGCCGGGTTTCAGAGTGACGGGGCATCCGCGCTACTCCGTCGCCCCGGCGGAGGCCGGGGCCGCCAGCAGGTGCGCGGACCAGTTGCCCCAAACGCACTGGCCCCGGCCTGCGCCGGGGCGACGGGATGATCCGACCTTCACCGCGCGAGCTTTTCCGCACGTGCCGCGCGCAGGCGGGCAAAATCATCGCCGGCGTGGTAGCTCGAACGCGTCAGCGGCGAGCTTGCGACGAGTAAGAAGCCTTTCGCGCGGGCGATCGCGGCATAGGCGTCGAACGCCGCCGGCGTGACGAAGTCGAGCACCTTGGCGTGCCGCGGGGTCGGCTGGAGATATTGCCCCATCGTCAGGAAGTCGATCTCGGCGCTGCGCATGTCGTCCATCACCTGATGGACCTCGAGCCGCTCCTCGCCGAGCCCGAGCATCACGCCCGACTTGGTGAAGATCCGCGGGTCGTGGCGCTTGACGCTCTCGAGCAGCCGCAGCGACGCGTAGTAGCGCGCACCGGGGCGGATCGTCGGGTAGAGCCGCGGCACGGTCTCGAGATTATGGTTGTAGACGTCGGGCCCGGCCTCGATGATCGACTCGACCGCGGCCTGCGCCTTGTTGCGGAAATCGGGGGTGAGGATCTCGATCGTCGTGTTCGGCGTCGTCGCGCGGAGCGCCTGGATCACCTTGACGAACTGCGACGCGCCGCCGTCGGGCAGATCGTCACGATCGACCGAGGTGACGACGATATGCTGCAAGCCCATCTGCGCCGCCGCATCGGCGACGTTCTGCGGTTCGAGTTTGTCGACCGCGCGCGGCATGCCCGTCTTGACGTTGCAGAACGCGCAGGCGCGCGTGCAGGTGTCGCCGAGGATCATCACCGTCGCGTGTTTCTTGCTCCAGCACTCACCGATATTGGGGCAGGCCGCCTCCTCGCAGACGGTCGTCAGGCTTTTCGAGCGCATCAATTCGCGGGTCGCGGCGAAGCCGGCCGAGGTGGGCGCCTTGACCCGCAGCCAGTCTGGCTTGCGTTCGCGGGGCGGGCGGGCGAGCGGGGACATCTCGTTCATTGGGGTGCAGATAGCGATTGACGACGCGGCTTGCCACCCCCTCTTGTCCTCCGGTAAAAGCAGCGCATGACCGATTTCAGCGACCTCGTCGGCGGGTATCACCGCTTCCGCGCCTCCGACTATGTCCGCCAGCGTGATCGCTGGGCGGAACTGGCCGAGGGGCAGAGCCCCAAGGTGATGGTGATCGCCTGTTCGGACAGCCGAGTCGATCCAGCCCAGGTGTTCGACACGTCGCCTGGCGAGATCTTCGTCGTGCGCAACGTCGCCAATCTGGTGCCGCCGTTCGAGCTCGACGGGTCGCGCCACGGCGTCTCGGCAGCGCTCGAATTCGCGGTGAGCCAGCTCAAGGTCGGCGAGATCGTGGTGATGGGCCACGGCTCGTGCGGCGGCGTCCATGCGGCGCTGACACGCGCGTTCGAGGGCAAGGCGCCGGGCGAAGGCGGCTTCATCGCGCATTGGATCGACATGCTCGATTCGGCGCGCGACCGGATTGTTGCAGAGCACGGCACCGGCCCTGCCGCGATTCGCGAGATGGAACTCGAGACGGTCCGCGTCAGCATCGCCAATCTGCGCAGCTTCCCCAATATCCGCGAGGCCGAGGCGGCCGGCGCGCTGCGGCTGCGCGGCGCCTATTTCGCGATCGCCGACGGCGTGCTGCACGTGATGGACGAAGCGGGCGATTTTGCCCCTGCGTAAGGTCCACAATTGCCCGAGTCGTTACGTTCGCGTAGCGCAGATCGCATGAGACCCAACACGCTGCGGACCTTGCGCCGCTATCACCATTATCTCGGCCTGTTTTTCGCGCCGATGATCCTGCTGTTCTCGGTGAGCGGCGCGTTGCAGACCTTCCGGCTGCAGGAAGCGCGCGGTTATGGCGGCACGCCGCCGAACTGGATCGTCTGGCTGGCGAGCGTCCACAAGGATCAGGGTCCGCCGCGTCCGCCCCGCGCGGAGAAGCCCAAGCCGCAAGCCGAAGCCGGCAAGCCGCGCGGCGAGGCCGAGCGCGCCGGGCCGAAGCGCCCTTCCCCCCTGCCGCTCAAGATCTTCGTCGTTTTGCTGTCGATCGCTTTGTGCGCCTCGACGATCACCGGCGTCGCGATCGCGCTGTCGATCCGTTCGATGCGGCGGATTTCGATCGCGATGCTCGTCACGGGCACGATCGTGCCGATCGTCTTGCTCTGGATCTGACCCGCGGCGGGCGTTGGCGCTAAAGCCCCAACGCCTTTCGCGCGATCGCTTCGACCGCGGGATCGAGCTCGGGGGGCGTCATGTCGATATGCGCCTCGAGCTGCTCGGCGATGGTCGTCAGTGCGGCGATGCGCCCGGCTTTCTTGTCGTTGCCGTCGATCACCGTCCACGGCGCCCAGCGCGTGTCGGTGCGCTTGAACATGTCGTGCATCGCCTCGAGATACGCCGGCCGCTTTTCGCGGTTGCGATAATCGTCGGCGCCGGTCTTCCAGCGCTTCCAGGGATGATCGAGCCGATTCGCCAGGCGCTTGTCCTGCTGCTTTTGCGACACATGGATGAACAGCTTGACGATCGTCGTCCCCGAATCGGCCTGTTGCGCCTCGAACTCGTTGATCTCGTCAAAGCCGCGCTTCCACTCGGCGTCTTTCGCGAAACCTTCGACGCGCTCGACCAGCACGCGACCGTACCAGCTGCGATCGAACACCGCGATGTCGCCGGAGGCCGGGAGCTTCTGCCAGAAGCGCCACAGGAAATGGTGGTCGAGCTCGTCCTGGGTCGGCGCCTTGATCGGCCAGACCTCGAAATTGCGCGGATCCCATTCGGCGCAGAGCCGCTGGATGATGCCGCCCTTGCCGGCCGCATCCCAGCCCTCGAACAGCACGATCGCGCGCTTGCGGTGGACGATATGCGCGACCTGAATGTGCGCCAGCCGCTTTTGCAGCGCGGCGAGATCGGCGTCGTAGTCGCCGTCGTAGGATTTGCCCGATTCGTAGTCGGAGAGATCGAGGCTCATATCCCCCTCCCGCTTGCGGGAGGGGTTAGGGGTGGGAATGGGCGGAGCGTTATCATGGGCAGACACTGCCCTCCCCCAGCCCCTCCCGCAAGCGGGAGGGGAGTCTAGGGGGCGCCCCTTCCGCTTGTGGGGAGAGTCAGACGGGACGAACGGCTTCGTCGGCTGGCTTGGCGGTCGCTACGCCCGCGGTTGAGCGCAGGTTGAGTTCCTTGAGCTGCTTGGGCGTCGCGAAATTGGGCGCGCCCATCATCAGATCCTCGGCCTTCTGCGTCATCGGGAAGGTGATGACCTCGCGGATGTTGGGCTCGTCGGCGAGCAGCATGACGATCCGGTCGACGCCCGGTGCCGAGCCGCCGTGCGGCGGGGCGCCGAACTTGAAGGCGTTGATCATGCCGGCGAAGTTCGTATCGACATCGGCCTGGGTGTAGCCGGCGATCTCGAACGCCTTGTACATGATCTCGGGGCGATGGTTACGGATCGCGCCCGAGCTCAGCTCGATGCCGTTGCAGACGATGTCGTACTGGTACGCCAGGATGTCGAGCGGGTCCTTGGCCTCGAGCGCTTCCATCTCGCCCTGCGGCATCGAGAAGGGGTTGTGGCTGAAATCGACCTTCTTGGCGTCCTCGTCATATTCGAACATCGGGAAATCGACGATCCAGCAGAATTCGAAGCGCTTGTCGTCGATCAGGCCGAGCTGGTCGGCGACGCGCGTGCGAGCGAGGCCGGCGAGCTTCGCCGCCTGCGCTGCCTTGCCGGCCGCGAAGAAGATGCCGTCGTTCGGGCCGAGGCCGAGCGCTTCTGCGATCGCCTTCATGCCGTCCTGGCCGTGATTGTTGGCGATCGGGCCGCCGAACACGCCATCCTTCTGCGTCGCATAGCCGAGGCCGGGGAAGCCTTCGCTCTGTGCCCAGCTGTTCATCTCGTCGAAGAATTTCCGCGATTTCTCGTGCGTGTTCGGCGCGGCGATCGCGCGGACGACGTCGCCGCCCTCGACCATCGACGCGAAGCGGCCGAAGCCCGAACCCTTGAAGTGCTCGGACACGTCGGTGATGATCAGCGGGTTGCGCAGATCGGGCTTGTCGTTGCCGTATTTCAGCATCGATTCGCGGTACGGGATGCGCTTGAACGGGAGTGCCGAGACGGTGCGCCCCTTGCCCTGCCAGTTGGCGAATTCCTCGAACACGCCGTGGAGCACGGGCTCGATCGCGGCGAAGACGTCATCCTGCGTGACGTAGCTCATCTCGAAATCGAGCTGGTAGAATTCACCCGGCGACCGGTCGGCGCGGGCGTCCTCGTCGCGGAAGCACGGTGCGATCTGGAAATAGCGGTCGAAGCCGGCGACCATCAGAAGCTGCTTGAACATCTGGGGCGCCTGCGGGAGCGCGTAGAACTTGCCGGGATGGACGCGGCTCGGGACGAGATAGTCGCGCGCGCCCTCAGGGGAAGACGCGGTGAGGATCGGCGTCTGGAACTCGGTGAAGCCCTGCCCGATCATCCGCTGGCGCAGCGACGAAATGACGTTCGAGCGCAGCAGGACGTTGGCATGAAGCCGCTCGCGCCGCAGATCGAGATAGCGGTACTTGAGGCGGATTTCCTCGGGGTATTCGGCCTCGCCGAACACCGGCATCGGGAGTTCGTGCGCGACCGACTGGACGACGACGTCGCGTGCGCGGATCTCGATCTCGCCCGAGGGAAGGTTGGCGTTCACCGTCTCGGCCGAGCGGGCGACGACGTCTCCGGTGATCGTCATGACCGACTCGGGGCGAAGCTTGTCGAGCACGGCGTGCGCCGGGCTGTCGCTGTCGGTGACGATCTGGGTGATGCCGTAATGGTCGCGCAGATCGACGAACAGCAGATTGCCGTGATCGCGCTTGCGATGGACCCAGCCCGACAGCTTGACCGTGGTGCCGACGTCCGCGGCGCGGAGCTGGGCGCAAGTATGGGTGCGATAAGCGTGCATAGATCTTCTCATGTTCGTCGCCCCGGCGAAGGCCGGGGCCGCTGTGTATCGGAGCGCAACGCGTGACAACGCAGCGGCCCCGGCCTCCGCCGGGGCGACGGCGAATATTGCCGATGCGCTTCCCTCTACAACCCACCTTTGTCAAGGCGCGCGAGCCTCGCTAAGGGGTGGGGATGCATATCCATCCGCTCATCACCGACAGTGCCACCCTCGCCAATCTCTGCGCCCGAATGTCGCAAGCCGATTTCGTCTGCATCGACACCGAGTTCATGCGCGAGAACACCTTCTGGCCTGAACTCTGCCTGATCCAGATCGCCGACGTGAACGAGGCGGCGGCGATCGACCCGCTCGCGCCGGGGCTCGACATGAGCCCGTTGCTCCAGTTGATGGTCAATAACGAGGACGTCCTGAAGGTCTTCCATGCCGGCGGGCAGGATCTCGAAATCGTCTACAACCTTACCGGCACGACGCCGCATCCGCTGTTCGATACCCAGGTCGCGGCGATGGCGCTGGGGCAAGGCGAGCAGGTCGGCTATTCGAACCTTGTCGATGCGTGGCTCGGCATCACGGTCGACAAGGGCGCGCGTTTTACCGACTGGAGCCGCCGTCCGCTCGACGCGCGGCAGATCGAATATGCGATCGGCGACGTGACGCATCTCGCCAAGATCTTCCCCAAGATGCTCGAGCGGCTGCGCAAGACCGGGCGCGGCGCGTGGCTCGACCAGGAGATGGAGCGCCTCGGCGATCCCAAGAATTACGCCAACGACCCCGAAGAAGCGTGGCGCCGGATCAAGGTGCCGAGCCGCAAGCCCGACGTGCTCGGGCGGTTGAAGGCACTCGCACGCTGGCGCGAGATCGAGGCGCGCGGCAAGGATCTGCCGCGCGGGCGGATCGTCAAGGACGAGACGATCGCCGATCTGGCGGGCCATGCGCCCAAGCGGCAGGCCGATCTCGCCAAGGTGCGCGGGCTCTCCGCGACCTGGGCGCAGAACGATATCGGCGCGCGGCTGATGGCGGCGCTCGAGCATGCCGAGCCGATGTCGGCCGACGAGCTGCCGTCGCGTGATGACCGCAAGCCGGGGATGGGCAAGGATGGGGCGCTGGTCGCCGATCTGCTCAAGCTGCTGCTCAAGATCCGTTCGAAGGAAATCGACGTCGCGGCGCGGTTGTTGGCGCGGACCGACGATCTGGATGCGCTTGCCGCCGGGCAGCGCGAGGGGCTGTCGATCCTGCAGGGCTGGCGGTTCGAACAGTTCGGGCGCGATGCGCTCGATCTGGTCGAGGGGCGGCTGGCGTTTGCGGTGGTGAACGGCAAGCTCAAGATGACGCGGACCGAAGATATCGCGGTTTAACCGACGCGCGGCGGACGCAACCCCGCCCGTCACCCCGGCCTTGTGCCGGGGTCCACCGTGACGCGCGTCCTGCGCGTGCTGTGCGTGCATCCCGGTGGACCCCGGGACAAGCCCGGGGTGACGGAGAGGGTCCGGGACGCCTATTCGACGATCACGGCCTTGCGTCCCAGCGCCGTCGCCAGCGAGGCATGGCGCCGCTCGACCGTCTCGCTGTACAGCGCGATATCGCTGTTCTTCACGCGCAGCGTCACCGTCTCGCCATCGTCGGCGAGCGACGAGCGCTGCAGTGGCCCGGCGAGCCCGCCGCTCATCCGCTGCCCAAGCCGCATCGCCAGCCCCCAATGCACCGCGCGCTTCAGGTCGAGCGGATCGGCGAGCACCGCGAGCGGCGCGGGCGTGTTGACCCCGCCGCCCAGACTCGTGTGGAGCGCCTGCGCGATCAGCGCGCGACCGCGCGCATCGACCGCGACCCAATTGCCGTGAAGCGCGACCTCGACGCCGCGCTCGGCGCGGAACTCGGGATTGGCGCGCCAGCCGACATCGGCGAGCAGGCACGCCGCCAGCCGCAACCGCGCCATCTCGGGCCGGTCGCGCGTGAAGAGCGGCGCGATCCAGCGGTCGAGCAGATCGCCATGTTCGGCGAAGCGGCCATGGCGCCGCCCTTCGTCGCGCGTGGCGACGATCAGCGGGTCCTGCGCGCGGACGTCCGGGTCGAGGGCTCCGTAGAGCAATCCTTCGCGCAGCCCGAAGGCCGAGACGATCGTGGTGTCGCTGCCGATATGCTTGAGCAAGGACACGAGCAGCGCGGTCCCGTCGCTCAGCGTTGCCGCGCGGGCGGCGGACAGGCCGGGGATCGCGCGCAGCCAGCTCTTGTTGACGTGGCTGATCGTTCGCCCCATCCGCGCGATCGCATCGGCCGACATCGCATATTCGTGGATCACGGGGAGCGGATAGCTGGCAAGGTGCATGTCGAGCCGTGCCAGCGCGCGCCACGATCCGCCGACGAGATAGAGCGGGAGCCCTGCCCCCTTCCCCGTCCAGCCGGACCGATCGAGCGCGCGCGCGACCTCGCGTTGCAACATGCCCGGCCCCTTGTCGCGGATCGCGCCGATGCGCAGCACGCCGAGCGGAAAAGACACGCGCTCGCGGACCTTGCCGTCGCCAATCCGGATCAGCTCGAGACTGCCGCCGCCGAGGTCCCCCACGATGCCGTCGGCCTGCGGGATCGCCGACAGCACGCCGTAGCCGGCGCCCGTCGCCTCCTGCTCGCCGCTGAGCAGTTCGACCTTGAGGCCGAGATCGTGCGCAGCATCGAGCAGGACCTTGCCGTTCGAGGCATCGCGGACCGCGGCGGTCGCGACGGTGCGCAGCTTCGTCACCTCCATCTCGCGTGCGACCGCGGCGAAGCGTGCCAACGCATCCTTGGCGACCGCGATCCCCGATTCGGCGATCGCGCCGGTCTCGGCCATGCCGCGGCCAAGCCCGGCCATGACCTTCTCGTTGAATAGCGTCGCGGGCAGGCGCTCGGGGCCCTGATAGACGACCAGGCGGATCGAATTCGATCCGATGTCGATGATCGCGGTGCGGGGCTCGGCCCAGGTATCGGAGACGGGATCGCGGCCCTTCGCCGGGGACGCGGCGACGGGAAACTCGGTGGTCATTGTCATCGGCTCAGCGCCGGCTTCTGAGCGACAGCTTGGGCACCGAACCGCTCGCCGCGAGCGAGGCGCCGCGCCCCGATAGCGACGGGTTGGTCATGAAGTAGCGATGCAGGTTGAACGGCCGGTCGCCCGGCTGGGTGCGGACATACGATCCGTCGCCCTGCAGCTCCCAGCTCTGTTCGTTGTCGATCAGATTGGCGACCATGACTTGGTCGAGGATCTGCTGGTGGACGGTCTTGTTCTCGATCGGCAGCATGTACTCGATCCGGCGATCGAAATTGCGTTGCATCCAGTCGGCCGAGGAAATGAATACCTGCGCGCCGTCGTTGGGCAGCATCCCGCCATTGCCGAAGCACCAGATGCGGCTGTGCTCGAGGAAGCGGCCGATCACCGACTTGACGCGGATATTCTCCGACAAGCCGGGAACGCCGGGCTTGAGGCAACAGATGCCGCGGATGATGAGGTCGATCTGGACGCCGGCGTCGCTCGCTTCGTAGAGCTTGTCGATCACCGCGGGATCGACCACCGAGTTCATCTTCGCCCAGATCGCGGCGGGGCGGCCGGCCTTGGCGTTGTCGATCTCGGTATCGATCAGCCGCATCAGGCGTGGGCGCAGGTCGCGCGGGGACAGGCTGATCAGCGCCATATTCTCGGGTTCGACATAGCCGGTGATGTAATTGAACATCTGCGCGGCATCGAGCCCGAGCCGCGGATCGGCGGTGAAGAAGCTGAGGTCGGTGTACACTTTGGCGGTGATCGGGTGATAATTTCCGGTGCCGAAGTGGCAGTAGGTCCGATACTGCCCGCTCTCGCGGCGGACGACCATCGAGACCTTGGCGTGGGTCTTCCAGTCGATGAAGCCATAGACGACCTGGACACCGGCACGCTCGAGCGCCGAGGCCCAGAGCAGGTTCTGCTCTTCGTCGAAGCGCGCCTTCAGTTCGACCACCGCGGTGACCGACTTGCCCGCCTCGGCCGCGGCGATCAGCGCGTTGATGACCGCGGGCTGCTTGCCGGCGCGGTACAGCGTCTGCTTGATCGCGACGACGTCGGGGTCTGCGGCGGCTTGCTTGAGGAAGGCGAGCACCACGTCGAAGGTCTCGTACGGGTGGTGGACGACGATGTCCTTCGCCTTGATCGCAGCGAAGCAATCGCCGCCATATTCGCGAATCCGCTCGGGGAAGCGCGGCGAGAAGGGCGGGAATTTGAGATCGGGGCGATCCTCGTCGACGATCGACTCGAGATCGCCGACGCCGAGAAACGCGCCGCTCTCGGTGACGAAGCAATCCGCCCCGCCGAGTTCATCGCGCAGTACCGAGCCGAGCCGCTTAGGCATCCCGCTCTCGAGCTCGAGCCGGATGACGCGGCCGCGCCGGCGGCGCTTGATCGCGTTGGCGAAGTAGCGGACGAGATCCTCGGCCTCTTCCTCGATCTCGAGATCGCTGTCGCGCAGCACGCGGAATTCGGCGCCGCCGATCACGCGGTAGCCCGGGAAGACCAGCGGGGCGAAGCGCTTCACCAGCGATTCGACCGCGATGTAGCGCGCCTTCTCGCCCGGCAGGCGCAGGAAGCGCGGCATCGGCGCGGGGATCATGACGAGTTCGCGGATCGGCTGGTCGTCGGCGATCCGCACCAGGTCGAACATCACCGCCAGCCCCTTGTTGGGGATGAACGGGAAGGGATGCGCTGGGTCGAGCGCCTGCGGTGTGAGGATCGGGAAGAGCTGCTCGCGGAACTGCGTTTCGAGCCAGGCGAGATCCTCGCCCGACAGCGCCTCGTCGATCGTGCGCGAGCTGAGCACCGCGATGCCCGTCTCGGCGAGCTGGCGGCGCAGGTCGCGCCACACGTCGCGCTGGCTCGTGACCAGCGCATCGGCCTCGGCGACGATCGCGGCGAGCTGCTGGCCCGAGGTCAGCCCGTCGTTCGACAGCCGGGCGACGTCCTGCAATTGCTGGCCCTTGAGCCCCGCCACGCGGACCATGAAGAATTCGTCGAGGTTCGACCCCGAGATCGACAGGAACCGCACGCGCTCGAGCAGCGGATGCGCGGTGTTGCACGCTTCCTCGAGCACGCGGCGGTTGAAGGCGAGCCAGGACAGCTCGCGGTTGAAATAGCGGTCGCTCCCCTCGCTTCCGGCAAACGGATCGTCGTCGTGGTCCAGGCTCGCGAGGTGGGCGGGGCGGGTCATGGGGTTTCCGTCGGTTCGGGGAACAGGTCGGGCGCCGCGCCCGGGATCAGTCCGGCTTCGATCAACGTGGCCCGCGCGAGCGGGATCGACAGGCGCTTGTGGCGCGCCAGAAGCGCCTGGTCGAGCAGATCGACCGTGCGCAACAAGGTTATGTGGGTGCGTTCCACCCGCAGGACGAGCCATTGAATCACCTCCGGCCGCGCGTCGATACCACGCCGGAGGAACTGACGCTCGAAGATTGCGCGCATCAGCTCTTCGTCGGGGTCGCCGATCCGCACCGTCGGGCTCGCGGCGAGACGCGAGCGCAGATCGGGCAGCTTGATCGTCCATTCGGGCGGCGGCGCGTCCGCCACGATCACTACCGGGCGGCGATCTTCCTGCGCGCGGTTCCAGGCGTGGAAGATGCTCGTCTCGTTCTGCCGCTCGGCATCGTCGATCAGCCCGCCGCCGGTCTTGGCGGCGAAGATCCGCGCGAGCAGGCTGCGGCCCGATTTGCGCGGACCCGTGACGACCACCGCCATGACGGGCCAGGTGCTCCAATGCTCGAGCTGCTGGACCGCCCGCGCGTTCGAATTCCCGATCAGGAATTCGTCATCACGCGGGTCGGCCGGCCAGTCGAGGGGAAGTGCCATTTGTGCCGGGAGCATCAGATCACCCCGTCGGCGAATCGGTGGGTGTGGGTTGGCTGCCCTGCCCCGCCGCGCTGCTGCGGCGGATGCGGAACGTCGATCCGCTCGCGTTGACGCTCCAGCCGCGCGCCTCGAGTGCTGCGCGGAGCACTGCGGGATCGGCGTCATACGCGATGCGCAGCACCGAGATCCCGCCGATCGCGAGGCTGGTGGTGATCGCCGAGCGGACGCCGGGGATCGCCTGGAGCGCGCTTTCGGTCGCGGTAACCGAACCGGCATTGGGGGTATCGGCCTGGATCGTGATCGCCACGCTCGTCTTGGCCGCGTTCGGACCCGGTAGCCCGTCGATGCCGAGATCGATCGGCACGACTTCGGTCGGCGTCGCGGTCGGCGTCGGCATGCCGACGGGCGCGACATAGGCCAAACCCGAATCGCCGCTGAGCCCGCCGCCGCGCAAAGCCGTCTGATAGGCGTCGTCGATGCGCTTCACGCCCGCATCGAGCAGCACCGGGAGCGCATCGGCGCGATCGACGCGCAGCGTGAATTGGGTGACGATGCGATTGTCGGGGCCATGCCGCGCCTCGAACACGCCGATGATCGGCCCGCCGGGCCATTCGCGGCGCAGCGTGACCTTGGGCACCAGCACGTCGGTCGCGCCATATTGGTCGAGCACGACGCGCCACCAGCCACGGCCGGGGCGCTCGGTCTGACCGAGATTGAGCAGCAGTGCATCGGCGCCGGTACCGGTCGGGCGGACATAATCGACCAGGCTGTTGCCGGTGCGATAGCGGCTCCACGCTTCCTGCCAGCTGGTCTTCTGCTCGAGGCCGGTCGCGACTCCGCCGCTCACCTCGATCGGGATGACCAGCATCGGCGACGAGCGCGAAGCCTCGGCCGAGACGCCGAGGATCGACCCGGCGCGCGCCCGGCTGAACAGCACGCCGAGTTTGGCGACATAGCGGTTGGGGCCGATCTGCTCGTTCTCGACGACGATCCCCGAGACCATCGCGTCGAGCGTTCCGTCGGGCAAAGTGCCGCCGCTGCTCCCCATCCGGCGCGACAGCATGTCCCAGCCCTTGCGCTGCGCTATCCGCCAGCCGGCGTAGCGCGCGGCCTCGGCGCTCTTGCCCGTCACGTCGACCTGGATGCCGCTCACTTCGTAGCTGCCCGAGCTGTCGGCGGGCGCGACGCCCTGGTCGGGATCGTCGACTTGCGCGAGCACGAGCCCGCCCGTCGCGGTGAGAGCGAGCGCCGCGGCGAACTTTAGGGGCGTGGAAAGGCGGCGGATCGTCATGTCGGCGCCCTTTTGGCGAAGGAGGCGTGGAAATCCAAGCAGGATATGGCTAGGCGGGCACGATGAGCGAAACGAACCCGGACACCGAGTCCTATACCTATGCCCAAGCGGGCGTCTCGATTGCCGCTGGCAATGCGCTGGTGCGCGCGATCGCACCGCTCGCCAAGGCGACGCGCCGGCCGGGTGCCGATGCCGAGCTCGGCGGCTTTGGCGGGCTGTTCGATTTGAAGGCGGCGGGGTTCGTCGATCCCTTGCTCGTCGCAGCGAATGACGGGGTCGGCACCAAGCTCAAGCTCGCGATCGAACACAATGCGCATGACTGGGTCGGAATCGACCTCGTTGCGATGTGCGCCAACGATCTGATCGTGCAGGGCGCCGAGCCGCTCTTCTTCCTCGATTATTATGCGACCGCGAAGATCGACCCTGCGGTTGCCGAGCGTGTGATCGCCTCGATCGCCGAGGGTTGCCGCCAGGCGGGCTGCGCGCTGATCGGTGGCGAGACGGCCGAGATGCCGGGCATGTATGCCGCCGACGATTACGATCTGGCGGGCTTCTGCGTCGGGGCGGTCGAGCGTGACCGGGTGCTGACCGGCGCTGCGATCGCAGCGGGCGACGTCGTGTTGGGGCTTGCCTCGGCTGGTGTGCATTCGAACGGGTTCTCGCTGGTGCGCCGGCTTGCCGCCGACAAGGGCTGGAAGCTTGACCGGCCGGCCTTGTTCGATGCTGACGTGCTGCTGATCGACGCGCTGATGGCGCCGACGCGGATTTACGTGAAGGCGTTGCTGCCGTTGCTCGCCGAGAAGCGGATCAAGGGGCTGGCGCACATTACGGGCGGCGGTTTGCTCGAGAATATCCCGCGCGTTTTGCCTGATGGCGTGCATGCGAAGATCGATGCCGATGCCTGGGCGCAGCCGCGGCTGATGGCGTTCCTCCAGGCGCAGGGCAATATCGAGCCCGAGGAAATGGCGCGGACCTTCAATTGCGGGATCGGGATGGTCGCGGTGGTCGCAGCGGACGAGGTCGCGGCGGTGACCGCCGGGCTCGAAGCGGCGGGCGAGACGGTGTTCGCGATCGGGACGATCGAGGCCGGCGTGCGCGGGTGCACGGTGGCGGGGTCGGTCGAGACCTGGGGCGGTCGCGCCGACTGGACCGCGACGCATAATCATGGGTGAACTTCTTCTTCCCCCCTCCCGCTTGCGGGAGGGGTCGGGGGAGGGCCTGTCCTCACTCGCAACCGTTGGCAGGTGCTGCACGCCCCTCCCCCAGCCCCTCCCGCAAGCGGGAGGGGAGTTGTGAGCGTCAAGGTGGGTATTCTCTTGTCGGGCCGCGGTTCTAATATGATGGCGCTCGTCGAGGCGGCACGCGATTATGACATCGCGCTCGTTGCGTCGGACAAGCCTGATGCCGCCGGCATCGCCTGGGCGCGCGAGCGCGGCCTCGCCACCTTCACGCAGTCACCCAAGGGCATCCCGAAGGCCGAGTATGAAGCCGCGATCCACGCCGCACTCGTCGAGGCTGGCGTCGAGATCATCGCGCTGGCCGGCTATATGCGCCTGCTCTCCGAGGCGTTCGTCGCGCGCTGGGCGGGTCGGATCATCAACATCCACCCCTCGCTGCTACCCAAATACAAGGGCCTCGACACCCACGCCCGTGCGATCGAAGCGGGCGATGCCGTGGCGGGCTGTTCGGTCCATATCGTTACCGAAGAACTCGATGGTGGCGAGGTGCTCGGTCAGGCCGAGGTCCCGATCGTGCCCGGCGACACCCCCGACAGCCTCGCCGCGCGCGTGCTCGAAGCCGAGCATCGCCTTTACCCGCATGTTCTGGCAGAGTTCGTAAGACGATGAGCCCAGACCCCGAATCCGCCCTCGCCAAGGTCCGCGAACTCGCGCTGGCATTGCCCGAAACCACCGAGCGCCCGTCGCACGGCGCGCCCGGCTTCCTGATCGAGGACGGCAAGTTCTTCGCCTATTTCTGCCACGACCATCATGGCGACGGCGAGACCGTCGTCATCGTCAAGACCACCGGCGCCGACGAACAGGCCACGCTGATCGAGGCCGACCCCGATTGCTATTTCAGCCCGGCCTATCTCGGTTCGTCGGGTTGGGTCGCGATGCGGCTCGATCGCGACGATCTGGATTGGGACCGCGTCGGTGATCGGATCGCGATCAACTGGGAACTGGCCGCGCCGCGGCGCTTGCTCGAGGCTGGCGGACGATGAGCGATCAGCCGACCCCGCCGCGCGACCCCGCGCTGCAAGTCGCCGCCACCGAGGCGGTCGCGAAGGCAGAGGCCGCGGCGACGCGCCGGCGCTGGATCAATCTCGGCGAGTTCATCGCGGTTGCCGGGCTGATCATCGCGGGTGGCAGCCTGTATCTCAACTGGGCCGACCACCGCGCGGACGAGGCCGACAAGCAGGTCGCCGCGGTCAAGGCCGAACGCGCGCAATCGCGCTTCGACATTCGCGCGGCGCCGGCTTCGAACGGCAGCGCGCTGCTGCTGGCGCATGACGAACGCCATGCGATCCGCGACGCGACGGTCACCTTCCCGACCGCGCTCGGCGTCGGCACCAAGGATACGGTGGCGGATACGATCGATCGCGGCTGGTTCGACCATGCCCTGCTCAAGGCGACCGATGGCGGGCCCGACAAGAAGGCCGGACGCCTGCCGGTGCTGATCGCGTTGACCTATTGGGATGGCGACACGCCGCGCACGACGCGCGGGATCTACGATATCGGGTGGAAGACCGAGACGAACGGGCCGCTTGGGCTGCTCGGGCGGTCGGTCAAGCTCGAGAGCCTGCGCCTGCACGAAATCGGCGGAACGCAGAAGCGGGTCGATGCGATCTGGGCGGGGCAGCAGCCGAAACCGAAGGACTGAATTCAGGTCGGATGTCGGTGATCGACCGATCACCGATACTCAAAGGTTCCGCGCGTAGACCGGGTCGACATGGACCTCACCGCCGACGACGAAGTCGCGACTGCCGATGACGGTGAAACCGTTGCGTTCGTAGAAGGCGCGGGCGCGGCCATTCTGGTCCCATACGCCGAGCAGCAAGCGCTTGCCGCCGAGCAGCACCGCGTCGGCAGTCGCCTGCGCCAGCAGCGCAGCGCCGATGCCGCTGCCATAGGCTTGGCGCAGCGTATAGATCCGGCGCAGTTCTATATCGCCCGGCTGCAGGTCGATCGGAAAGTCGGGCGCGGTCAGTACGGCATAGCCGATCGGCGCGAGCCCGGGCTCGATCTCCGCGACGGTAACCACCGTCGCGGGATCGGCGAGCCATTTGGCGAACACCGCCGCATTATTGTTCTTGAGGCAATGCGCGACGAGATCGGCGCCGGCGAGCGACGGCGCATAGGTATCGAGGAAGGCCGCATTGGCGACGAGCGAGAGCAGGTCGGCATCCGCCGCCCCTGCCCGTCGCACGCGCCATTGCAGCATCAGCCGACGATTTCTTCGGGCTTGAAGAAATAGGCGATCTCGATCTCGGCATTCTCGTCCGAGTCCGAACCGTGCACGGTGTTGGCTTCGATCGACTCGGCCAGCTCCTTGCGAATCGTGCCGGCATCGGCGTTCGCCGGGTTGGTCGCGCCCATGATGTCGCGGTTGCGCTGCATCGCGTTCTCGCCCTCGAGCACCTGGACGACGACCGGGCCCGAAATCATGAAGCTGACGAGCTCACCGAAGAACGGACGCTCCTTGTGGACCGCGTAGAAGCCCTCGGCCTGCTCGCGGGTCATCTGGATGCGCTTCGAGGCGATGACGCGGAGGCCGGCTTCCTCGAGCATCTTGGTGACGGCACCGGTGATGTTGCGACGCGTTGCGTCGGGCTTGATGATCGAAAACGTGCGGTTCGCGGCCATGACCGTGAATCTCCTGTGGTGTTTGAAAGGTGTCGCGGAAAGTCGCGGTTCCCTAGTCGGGAGCCCGGTGGGATGCAAGCCTCGGGGTGGGCCTCAGGCGGCTTGCTCCCAGCGGCCGCTGTCGTTCTGCTTCCAGTAGCGGCGCTCGATCCCGTCGCGATCGGCGAGCGCTTTCCACGCGGCGCGCGCGTGGGTGATGCGGTCTTCGTCGAAGAAGTGGAAGGCGCGATCGAAGCCGAGCGCCTCCTCGCGCCACACGCCATCGGCGAGCGCGATGTTGCGCGCGGCGTTTTGTGCAGCGGGATGCTCGGTGATGAGGATCGGCTGGGCGGCGTCGCTCTCGCCGTCGGATTGCGCGTGCGGGAGGAAGCCGTCGGGTGCGTAGGTCCAGAGCAAGCGGTCGAGCGCGCCGCGTTGGTCGGCGCTCTCGGCGACGATCAGCAGGCGTCCGCCGGTCTCGACGACGCGCTCGGCGATGCGTGGGAGCACGCGCTCGAGCGGTTGCGCGGTGAGGTGGTAGAAGTCGACTTGCATTTCAGCTCTTCACCTACCCGCTTCTTCTTACTCCCCTCCCGCTTGCGGGAGGGGTKGGGGGAGGGCAGCGCCTCAGGCGGAGCGCAGGCGTTCCAGGTCGTTCCCTCCCCTGGCCCCTCCCGCAAGCGGGAGGGGGATTTTGCGGCTTATGCTTCGAAATTGTCCGCCACGAACCGGTCGAGCAAACGCACGCCATACCCGGTCGCGCCCTTGTCGAAGTTCGGGCCGGGCTTGTCGGCCCAGACCATCCCGGCGATATCGAGATGCGCCCATTTCACGCCCGGCTCGACGAAGCGCTGGATGAACTGCGCCGCGGTGATCGAGCCTGCGCCGCGTGGGCCGACATTCTTCATGTCGGCGATCGGCGAGTCGATCAGCTTGTTGTACGCATCCGACAGCGGGAAACGCCACAACAGGTCGCCCGAGGCCTTGCCAGCGGCGAGCAGCTCATCGGCGAGCGCGTCGTCATTGGCGAAGATGCCGCCATGCTCGGTGCCGAGGCTGACGATCATCGCGCCGGTCAGCGTCGCGAGATCGACGATTGTCTTGGGATGGTGCGTGCGCTGGACCCAGGTGACCGCGTCGCACAGCACCAGACGCCCCTCGGCGTCGGTGTTGAGGATCTCGATCGTCTGTCCCGACATCGAGGTGAGCACGTCGCCGGGACGGATCGCATCGCCATCGGGCATGTTCTCGACCAGACCGCAGACGCCGATGACGTTCGCCTTGGCCTTGCGCCCGGCGATCGCCTTCATCGCGCCGACGACCGCGCCGGCACCGCCCATGTCCCACTTCATGTCTTCCATGCCGGGTCCGGGCTTGAGCGAGATGCCGCCGGTGTCGAAGGTCACGCCCTTGCCGACCAGCGCCAGCTCGGGATCGCCCGCCCCTGCCCCGCTCCACTTGAGCGCCAGCAGTCGCGCATCCTTGGCCGAGCCCTGCGACACGCCGAGGATCGCGCCCATGCCGAGCTCGCGCATCTCGTCCTCACCGAGCACGGTGACTTCGAGGCCGAGGCCCTCGACTTCGGCGAGCACCTTGGCGACGAAGGTCTCGGGATAGATCTTGTTGGGCGGCTCGGCGACGAGCGTGCGCGTCAGTTCGAGGCCTTCGGTCAGCGCCTTCTGCTTGCTCCAGGCGGCGTCGGTGCCGTCGGGCGTGCCGTGCAGCACGATCGAAGCGAGCGTGGGCTTCGACTTTTCGGGGAGCTTGGTGCGATAGACGTCGTGACGCCAGCCGCGCTGTGCCGCGGCGCCGGCAAAGCGTGCGACCGCATTCGGGGTGGCCCCGGCGCCGGTAAAATCGACGCTCGCGCTCGTGACGCCCGAGGTCAGCAAGCGGGCGGTCAACGCGCCGCCGGCCCGCTCATAGTCGGGCTCGCTGCCAGCACCCGTGCCGAGCAGCAGAACGCGGCGCACCCCGCCCGCGCCATCGGCGACGAAGGTCTCGACGACGCTTGCCGCCTCGCCCTCGAAGCGGCTTGCGCGCGCCGCCGCCTTGGCGAGATCGAGCGCTGCGGCGTCGATCAGCGTCGTTGCGAGCCGGGCGAGCCCGTCCTTCTCGACGGGAAAGGCGATGGCCGCGGCGGATGCCGGCGCGGCGGTGGAAAAGTCGATCTGCATGAAAGCCTCGATGTGGGTCTGGTCGTCGATTGAGTCGGATGTCTCTAGGACAGCGCAACGCGGCTGGCAAAGGATCGCCCCACGAATTCGCCGCAGCACGATTGCAGCAGGGCGAGGTCGATGCGATAGGGCGGGATCGACCAGCGGCATCCGGCGAAGACCGGGCGCTTTCTCGCATCAGGGTGTTTGTTCCGACGTGACGCGTGCCGTTTTCCTCGCCAGCTGTGTGATTCCGTTCGTTTTGGCGGCCGCGCCCGCGTCCGCGCAAGATCTGCAGACGCGTACCGTCCCGCCGCCGCCGCCCGCGACGACTCCGAGCACGAGCGACGATCAGGTCCAGTTCAACGCGACCACGCTCGAATATGACAACAAGGCCGACCTGGTCACCGCGACCGGCGACGTGCGCATGTACCGTGCTGGCAACCGCCTGCGCGCCGACACGGTGGTATGGGACCGCAAGACCGGCAAGGTCCATGCGAGCGGCAACGTGGCGGTGGTCAATCCGGGGGGCGATACCGCCTATGGCGATTCGATCGACCTGACCGATGCGCTGAAGGACGGCATGGTCGACAACATGCTGCTCGTTCTGGAGAAAGGCGGGCGGCTCGCGGCGCGCAAGGGCACGCGCTCGCTCGACGAGAGCGTCGTGCTCGACGACGCCGCCTATACGCCGTGCGGGGTGACCGATTCGGACAATTGCCCGAAAGAGCCGTCGTGGAAGATCACCGCGGTGCGCGTCATCTATCGGCCCGACCGCAAGCGGATCTATTACAAGGGCGCGCGGATCAATCTGTTCGGCCTGCCGACGCTCCCGCTGCCGGCGTTCTCGAATTCGATCGGCGACGGCAACGACAACGGCCTGCTCGCACCCGATCTGCGCTACAGCCGCACCAACGGCTTCGAATTCGCGCAGCCCTATCATTTCGCGCTCGGGCCGAACCAGGGGCTGACGGTAACGCCGCGGATCTTCAGCGCGGTGCTGCCGATGCTCAAGGCCGAATATAGCGCGCTCAACACGCTCGGCGCGTATCGCATCGCGGGCTATGTCACCGCGAGCCCGCGCAGCACCGACCTGCTGACCCCGACGCCTGCCGGAACACCCAATTCGTTCCGCGGCTATCTCGACGGCGTCGCCAAGTTCCAGCTCAGCCCCGATTGGACGCTCAGCGGATCGCTCCGGCTGACCACCGACCCGACCTTCCTGCGCCGCTACGACATCTCGACCGACGACCGGCTGCGCAGCACCGTCAAGCTCGAGCATATCGACAAGAGCAGCTATTTCTCGGTCGCGGGCTGGTACGTACAGACCCTGCGCGTCGGCGACCGCCAGGCGTTGCAGCCGATCGCGCTGCCCCAGATCGATTATCGCAAGCGCATTCCCGACAGCCTGCTCGGCGGTGTCTTCACCTTCCAGGTCAACAGCCTCGGGATCGAGCGTCCGGCGGGACAGGATACGCAGCGGGCCTTTGCCAGCGCCCAGTGGGAATTGCGCAAGCTGACGCCATGGGGCCAGGAAGTGACCTTCACCGCGCTCGGTCGCGGCGACATCTATCATACGAGCGACATCCTCGCGACGACGGTGGCGAGCTATCGCGGCGAGTCCGGGGTCAGCGGCCGGATCCTCGGTGCGTTTGCGGTCGACGTGAAATGGCCGTTCATCGGGTCGTTCCTCGGCGGCACGCAGCGGCTGACCCCGCGCGTCCAGGTCGTCGCCTCACCGCAGGCGGGAACGACGATGGTGCCCAACGAGGATTCGCGCTCGGTCGATCTCGAGGACACCAACCTGTTCTCGCTCAACCGTTTCCCGGGCTATGACCGCTTCGAGGATTCGGCGCGCGTGACCTATGGGCTCGACTGGTCGGTCGATCTGCCGGGCTTCTCCTTCACCACCAATGTCGGCCAGAGCTATCGGCTCAACAGCCGCCCGACCTTGTTCCCCGATGGCACCGGCCTGTCGGGTCGCGTGTCGGATATCGTCGGCCGTACCGAGCTGCGCTTCCACGATTGGGTGTCGGTGATCCACCGCTACCGGCTCGATCAGGGCGACCTCGCGGTCCGACGCAACGAGCTCGACGCGACGGTCGGCTCGCGCAGCACCTATCTGCTGGTCGGCTATCTGCGGCTCAACCGCAATATCGACCAGACGCTCGAGGATCTGCGTGACCGCGAGGAATTGCGGGTCGGGTCGCGCGTGCAGATTTCGCGTTTCTGGTCGGTGTTCGGCTCGACCGTGATCGATCTGACCAATCGCGACGAAGACCCGCTGTCGCTCGCCGACGGGTTCGATCCGGTGCGGCATCGCCTCGGCGTGCAGTATGAGGACGATTGCCTCAAGCTCGGCGTCACCTGGAAACGCGATTATCAGACGACCGGCGACGTCAAGGCGGGCAACGGCTTCCTGTTGACGCTGGCGTTCAAAAACCTTGGCCGCTAAGCACAGGTTCAGACGGATTGGCGCAGTGCAGCGTCCAACGGTTTGGGCTGGGGTTCCGGCTCGAGCTCTGTGGGCTGATCGGGGCACGCCATGCGGGATGGGATTTTGATTACGTGAAGACTGATATTGCAAAGCCGACCCGCCTTGGTCGCCGTGTGGGATTTGGCGCCGCGATCATCGCGCTGCTGGCGACGAGCGGCGGTTCGATCGCACAGACCGCGCCGGATGCCGCTCCCGCGGATCAGGCCGGCGTGACCGCGCTCGACCTGCCGAAGAACCCGACGATCTTCGGCAAGGTCGATCCGACGATCCGCAAGCCGACCGCGATCGTCAACGGCGCGGTGATCACCGGGACCGATATCGACCAGCGCGTCGCGCTGTTGCTCGCCGCGCGCGACCTCAAGCTGTCGGCGCAGGAAATGGCACAGTACAAGCTCGTCATCGTCCGCCAGCTGATCGACGAGACGCTCGAGATCCAGCAGGCCAAGAGTGCCGACGTCAAGATCGGCCCCGACGAGATCACCAAGAGCTACGACACGGTCGCGCGCAACTTCGGCAAGACGCCGACCGAGATGCGCGCCTATCTCCGCTCGATCGCGTCGTCGGACCGCTCGCTCAAGCGCCAGATCGAGGCCGAACTGTCGTGGAACCGCTATCTGCGCCGCAAGGTCGACGTCAATGTCGGTGACGAAGAGGTCAATGCGATCATCGACAAGATCAAGAAGCAGCAGGGCTCGACCGAATATCACGTCCGCGAAATCTATCTGAAGGCCGATGCCGATCGCGCGCCCGAAGTGTTCGCGCAGGCGCAGCAGATGATGCAGTCGATCCAGAAGCGCGACAAGGGCGAGGACACGTTCGGCTATTATGCCCGCCTGTCCGACGCCACGACGCGCGCGACCGGCGGCGATCTCGACTGGTTGAGCGAGCAGCAATTGTCGCAGCTTCCGGCCGCGCTGGTCGAGGCGATTAAGTCGATGACGCCCGAGCATCTCGCCGGGCCGATCGAGGTGCCGGGCGGCTTCTCGATCATCTATCTGGTCGACACCCGGAAAATCGGCGTCGCCGATCCGCTCGACGCGCGCCTGACGCTCAAGCAGGTCAGCGAACGCTTCCCCGAGGGGATCACGCAGGAACAGGCCAACGCGCGTGTCGCCGAGTTCGCCAAGCTCAGCGCGACGATCAAGGGCTGCGGTGAAGTCGCCAAGGTCGCCTCGGCGCTCGGCGCCGACGTGGTCGACAACGATTCGGTGCGGATCAAGGATCTGCCGGTCGCGCTGCGCGAGATCATGCTCAAGCTGCAGGTCGGCGAATCGACCCCGCCGTTCGGTTCGGCCAAGGACGGCATCCGTTCGCTCGTGCTGTGCGGCCGCGACGAGGCGGTCGCCAACATCCCAGGGATGGAACAGGTCCGCAGCACGATGGAAAATCAGCGCGTCAATCTGCGCGCCAACCAGTTGCTCCGCGATTTGCGGCGCGATGCGATCATCGAATATCGCTGACCGGGGGGATAGGACGATGGTCGCGCCGCTCGCCATATCGATGGGGGATCCGGCGGGCATCGGCCCCGAGGTCATCGCCAAGGCGTGGTCGCGCCGTAGCGAAGCCGGGCTCCCGCCCTTCTTCGCGACGGGCGACGCGCGTGCGATCGCAGCGGTGTGGGACGGTCCGATTACCACCATCGCGCATCCCGATGCGGCGAACGGTGTGTTCGAGACCGCGCTGCCGGTGCTGACGGTCGAGGATGGCGGTGAGATCGTGCCGGGCTCGCCCGACGTCGAGGGCGCGCGCTGTGCGCTGCGCGCACTCGAGCTGGCGGCGGGGCTGGTCCGGTCGGGCGCAGCACGGGCACTCGTCACCGGGCCGGTGTCGAAGAGCCAGCTCTACCAGATCGGCTTCAATTATCCCGGCCAGACCGAGTTCGTCGCCGAGCGTTGCGGCATTGCCGGCGAGAATGCGGTGATGATGCTCGCGGGCCCTGATCTGCGCGTCGTGCCGATCACGACGCACGTTCCGCTCGCCGCAGTCAGTGGGCTGCTGTCGATCGAGCTGATCGTCGCCAAGGGGCGTGCGACGGCGCGCGGCCTCGCACGGAATTTCGGGATCCTCAACCCGCGCATCGCCTTTGCCGGGTTCAACCCGCATGCCGGCGAGAGCGGCGCGATCGGACGCGAGGAGATCGAGCTGATCGCGCCTGCGGTCGCGGTGCTGCGCGGTGATGGGATCGATGCGATCGGGCCGTTCGCCGCCGACACGCTGTTCCATCCGCGCGCGCGCGCCGGGTATGACGCGGTGCTGTGCTGCTATCACGACCAGGCGCTGGTGCCGATCAAGACGCTGTATTTCGACGAGGGGGTCAACATCACGCTCGGCCTGCCGATCGTGCGGACGTCGCCCGACCATGGCACCGCGTTCGACATTGCCGGCAAGGACCGCGCCGAGCCCGGTGCGACGATCGCGGCGATCCGCCTCGCCGGCGAAGCCGCCGACCGCCGCGCCGCTGCCGACGCGTGAGCCTTCCCGAATTGCCACCGCTGCGCGAGGTGATCGCGCGCCATGGCCTCAACGCGAGTAAGGCGTTGGGGCAGAACTTCCTGCTCGACGCGCAATTGCTGGCGCGGATCGCGCGGATCCCTGGCGATCTGACCGATGCTGAGGTGCTCGAGATCGGCCCGGGGCCGGGCGGGCTGACGCGGGCGCTGTTGGGGGCCGGGGCCCGCGTCACCGCGATCGAGCGCGACCATCGCTGTATCCCGGCCTTGGCCGAATTGGGTGAGGCGTTTCCCGGCAAGCTGCGCGTGATCGAGGGCGATGCGCTCGAGATCGATGGCGCGGGCCTGTTCGAGGGCAAGCCGCATATCGCCTCGAACCTGCCCTATAACATCGGCACGGCGTTGCTGGTGCGCTGGCTCTCGGCCGACTGGGCGCCGTGGTGGCAGAGCCTGACGCTGATGTTCCAGCGCGAAGTCGCCGAGCGGATCGTCGCGCCGACCGATGGCGAGGCGTATGGTCGGCTCGCGGTGCTGGCGCAGTGGCGGAGCAAGGCGACGCTGGCGATGCCGGTGCACCGGTCGGCCTTCACGCCGCCGCCCAAGGTGATGTCGGCGGTGGTGCATATCGTGCCGGGCGAGGCGCCCGACGGCGTGCGCTTCGCGACGCTGGAGCGGCTCACGGCGGCGGCGTTCGGGCAGCGGCGCAAGATGTTGCGGCAGAGCTTGAAGGGCGTGCCGGGTGCGCTTGCCGCGCTCGAGGCGGTCGGGATCGAGGCGACGCGGCGGGCGGAGACGGTGAGCGTTGCGGAGTTCGTGGCGCTGGCGAAGGCGCTTTCCTGACGTCGTCGCCCTGGCGAAGGCCGGGGCCGCTGGATGTGGCACAGCGCCGCGCGACCAACCGAGCGGCCCCGGCCTTCGCCGGGGCGACGGATCAGTCGGTTTTGGGGAGCGCTGCCGGTACCGTCGCTGCAGCCGTCACGATTGGCGGGCCCTTGGCGATCGATGCCGTCAGCGCGGCAACCTCGGGGCATGCGCGCTTGGCGCAGACCAGTTTGACCTTGGCGAGATTTTCGCGGGCACGGATCACCGCGCCCTTGGCGACGAGCGCTTCGCCCTGCCCGCTGAGCGCGGCGACATCGTTGGGATCGAGCGACAGCGCCTCACGGTAGAGCCGGATCGCCTTGCCCGGCAGGCCGCGCGTCTTGGCGACTTCGGCGAGGCTGACGAACGCGCCGCGATTGCGCGGATCGACCGCGACCGCGCTCTCGAGCAGATCGGTCGCCGCGTCGAGATTGCCCGCCGCCTGCTGCGCCTGCCCCTTGGCGAGCAGCGCCAGCGAGCGCGCATCGACCGCGTCCTCGGGCCGCTGGCCCTGCACCGCGGTCGCGACGGTAACCAGCGTCAGCGCGGCAGCGACGGCGACGGACGTGTAACGCATGAGATACTCCAGCTTCGACACGGCCACAGGGCTATCACGGCGCGATCAGGCGCGCGACAAAAAAGCCGTCGGTGGCGTCATGCGCTGGCGTCAGGCGGACGCCGGGGCCGTGCTTGCGCCCGACCGGGAGTTTGAGCGGCTGCGCCTTCCAGCCGGGGTTGGCGGTGAGGAAGTCGGCGACCTGCCCTGCCCCCTCTTCGTCGAGCAGCGAGCAGACGATGTAGACCAGCGCCCCACCGGGCTTGACGAGGTTGGCGCCGACTTCGAGCACGTGCTTCTGCGTCTCGACCAGCCGCTCGATCCGGTCGGGCGTCAGGCGCCAGCGTGCCTCGGGGTTGCGGCGCCAGGTGCCGGTGCCCGAGCACGGTGCGTCGATCAGCACGCAATCGGCGCTGTGGAGCCAGTCGTCGAGCATCTCGACCTCGCGGCCCGGATTGAGCAGCCGCGTCTCGATGATGCCCGAGCGCGCGCGTTCGGCGCGCGGGGCCATGCGCGAGAGGCGCATACGGTCGGTGTCGGTCGCGAGCACTTCGCCCTGCCCTTCCATCACCGCGGCGAGCGCGAGCGTCTTGCCGCCGGCGCCGGCGCACAGGTCGACGATCCGCTGGCCGGGCTTGGCCTTGGCGGCGAGCGTGACGAACTGGCTGCCGGCGTCCTGCACCTCGATCGCGCCGTGATTGTAGGCGGGGAGGTTCTCGACCTGCGTTCCCGAGGGGAGGCGCAGGCCGTCGGGCAGGCCTGGGATCGGCTCGGCGCCCTCGATGTCGATCTCCTCGACGATCATGCGGTTGATGCGCGCGTCGAGCGGGGCGCGGCTGATGAGCGCTTCGAACTCTTCATAGCCGAGGTCTGACGAATGCAGGCGGTCGATGATCCACGTGGGCGCGACGCCCGAGGGGGCGGCGGTCTCGTGCTTGCCGATCGTCGCAGGGCCGTGACCGACGCCGTCGAAGGTCGCGGCGATCTCGGGATCGGCTTGCGCGACGGCGAGCATTGCGGCGCGGCCCGAGGCCGGGCGTTCACCTGCCAGCCGGATCGCGGCGTAGACGAGCTCGCGGACAGCGCGGCGGTCCTTGCTGCCGGCGTAGCGGCGCGTGCTGAAATAGCGCGCGATGAGCGTGTCGGCGGCGGCGCCGCTGTCGCGGGCGCCGGCGATGATCTGGTCGAGCAGCTCGATCGCGGCCTGGGTGCGGGCGGATGGGGTCATTGTTGGTCTTTCTCCCTCTACCCGCTTGCGGGGAGAGGGTCGGGGAGAGGGGTAGTGCTTCGTTACCAAGGGCGACGGGTGTTGAGGCGTCCCCCTCTCCCCGGCCCTCTCCCCACGAGTGGGGAGAGGGAGAAGAAGTTACCTGGTCGGGTAGTTCGGGGCTTCGCGCGTAATGTCGACGTCGTGGACGTGGCTTTCCTTGAGCCCGGCGCCGGTGATCTGGACGAAGCGGGCGCGCGCCTGAAGATCCTCGAGCGTTGCCGAGCCGGTATAACCCATCGCCGCGCGGATGCCGCCGACGAGCTGGTGGATCACGTCCCGGGCCGGGCCCTTGAAAGCGACCTGGCCCTCGATCCCCTCGGGGACGAGCTTCATCTGGTCCTTGATGTCGCCCTGGAAATAGCGGTCGGCCGAGCCGCGGCCCATCGCGCCGACCGAGCCCATGCCGCGATACGATTTGTAGGCGCGGCCCTGGAACAGGAAGGTCTCGCCCGGCGCTTCCTCGGTGCCCGCGAGCAGCGAGCCGATCATGCAAGCCGACGCGCCCGCCGCCAGCGCCTTGGCGAGATCGCCCGAGGTGCGCAGGCCCCCGTCGGCGATCACCGGCACGCCGTGCTTCTGGCCGATCTCGGCGCAGTCCATCACCGCGGTCAGCTGCGGCACGCCGACGCCGGCGACGACGCGCGTGGTGCAGATCGAGCCCGGGCCGATGCCGACCTTGATGCCGTCGGCACCGGCATCGATCAGCGCGCGGGTCGCCTCGGCGGTGGCGACGTTGCCGGCGATGACCTGGACCGAATTACTGAGCTTCTTCACCCGCTCGACCGCGCGCGCGACGTCGCGATTGTGGCCGTGCGCGGTGTCGATCACCACCAGGTCGAGCTCGGCATCGACCAGCGCCTCGGTCCGCGCGAAGCCCTTGTCACCGACCGTGGTCGCTGCCGCCACGCGCAGGCGGCCGGCATCGTCCTTGGTCGCGTTGGGATAGGTGACCGCCTTCTCGATATCCTTGACGGTGATCAGGCCGACGCAGCGATATTTGTCATCGACGACAATCAGTTTCTCGATCCGGCGCTGGTGGAGCAGGCGGCGCGCCTCTTCCTTGCCGACGCCGGTCGAGACGGTCGCGAGGTTCTCGTGCGTCATCAGTTCGGAGACGGGCTGGTTGGGATTCTCGGCGAAGCGCGTGTCGCGGTTGGTGAGGATGCCGACGAGCGTGCCGTCGGCCTCGACCACCGGGATGCCGCTGATCTTGTGGCGGAGCATCAGCGACTGCGCTTCGGCGAGCGTCGCCGAGGGGGCGATCGTGATCGGGTTGACGACCATGCCGCTCTCAAAGCGCTTGACCGCACGGACCGCGGCGACCTGCTCGGGGATTTCCATATTGCGGTGGAGCACGCCGATGCCGCCGAGCTGCGCCATGACGATCGCCATGTCGGCCTCGGTCACGGTGTCCATTGCCGAGGAGAGGATGGGAATGTCGAGCGAGATGCCGCGGGTGACGCGCGTCGCGGTGTTGGTCTGGCTGGGCACGATGTCCGATTCAGCCGGCACGAGCAGGACATCGTCGAAGGTGAGACCGAGGCGAATGTCCATGAAAATGCCGTTTCCTGCTGGCCCGGGGAGGTCGGGTGGGTGCGAGTCGTGGCGGTCCATGTAAACAACGGGCGCGCGGGGCGCTAGGGGGCGGTTTGGGTGTGGGGTGGGTTGGGCGCTGGCGACGGGGGCGCGGCGGAAAGTCACACTAAAGTCACACCATCGCGGGTGGCTCGAAAGCCCCTCCCCTGCAGGAGTGGCGGGTGAACAGCGCCCCGCGCTGTTCAGGTCATGCCGGGGGCATGACCGACCCGCCACTGGGGTGGGGTGGGGCCGTGCCTGTTACGCGGCGTCGGATTCGCGGAGAGGCCCCGCCCCTTACCCCTCCCCTGAAGGAGAGGGGCAAGAAGAAGAAGGCGATCGTTGCGCACCAAGTCAGATGACCCGATTGACCCCAAGACTTGATATTTACTTTTTCGATCGTTTCCATTTCGGCGCCAACGCTGGAAGGCCTATGACCTATCGCAAGGGTTTTCCACTCTCCAACGCGCGCCAGAGCATGGCGGGCGGAAGTGTCGCGGATCGCGAGCATAAAGAGGCGGAAGGTTCAAAGAGCGAATGAGAACGTAGCAGGAACGGACCGAGTAGGAAATCAAAAATTTAACGTTTGAACGGACGGGCGTTGCGTCCGGGGCACAAATGTTGCCACATCACCTCGTATCAGGATGGCCCGACGTGCTTGTCGAAGCATGTTCATTGTCGAGCGCGATGGCGTAAAAAGGAGGCGTGAACGAGATGTGGGTTTCTCAGACTTATCTTGGCAAGCTTGCGCCAGAGTCAGATGTATATCTTTATTATTTCTTTGAGGACTATGCGCGTCAGAGCGCTGTTCCGGAGCGGGTCCTGAAACTCCTAGCTGACCTTGGTTACAACTTTCGTGATAGCGTTTCAGCTTTTACCCCGATGGATGACTATCGGGGTCACATAAACCGAGAATTGGAGAACAAATTCATGGATTTCTGGGGGGGCTTTAACGGGAAGACCCCAGGAATTTTTCTTTCAAGAGTTCCACTGCATAAATTTGATCCTGAGAGCGGCGAATGGATTTATTTTCCTATTACAAATGACATCGTATCAGATGACGTCAAAGCGCAGAAATTCTTTCGAGAACTTCATCGGGTATGTAAGGAAATAATCGATCACCGCTATGAAACTGAAGGTAGATTGAAGAAACAATCCTCGGTTTTTCAAGCATTATACGATTCAGCGCAACTTAAATTGACGTTTATGGGAGCAGGTATAGATATCAAGCCGATTATATCGCGTTTCGTCGAGTGGCGACGCCGGCACTGAACTTGGTATACGGTTGGAAGTAGCTGAGTTTCAAACCCCCTACCCCCTACCCCCCACCCCCCAATCTGCTAAAACCCCAATATCGCGCCCGCCCCTCCGCGGTCGCGCAAGGGGATCCCCATGGCACTCATCATCGCCGGCCTGCTCGTCTTCGTCGTCCTGCTCTACCTCATGCTCGGCATGAAGGTCGTCCGCCAAGGCTATCAATACACGATCGAACGCTTCGGCAAGTTCACCGCGGTCGCCAAGCCCGGGCTCACCTTCATCGTGCCGCTGTTCGACCAGGTCGGGCGCAAGGTGAACATGATGGAGCAGGTGCTCGACATTCCAGGCCAGGAGATCATCACCAAGGACAATGCGATGGTCGCTGTCGATGGCGTCGTGTTCTTCCAGGTGCTCGATGCGGCCAAGGCGGCGTATGAGGTGAGCGACCTGTATCTCGCGATCATGCAGCTCGCGACGACCAATCTGCGCACCGTGATGGGGTCGATGGACCTCGACGAGACGCTGTCGAAGCGCGACGAGATCAACACGCGCCTCCTGATGGTGGTCGACCACGCGACCGAAAGCTGGGGCGTCAAGATCACGCGCGTCGAGCTGAAGGACATCCGCCCGCCCGCCGACATCGTCAATGCGATGACGCGCCAGATGAAGGCCGAGCGCGAGAAGCGCGCGACCATTCTCGAGTCGGAAGCGGCCCGCCAGAATGCGATCAACCGCGCCGAGGGCGCCAAGCAGTCGCAGATCCTCGAGGCCGAGGGTCGCCGCGAATCCGCCTTCCGCGACGCCGAGGCGCGCGAGCGGGCGGCGCAGGCCGAAGCGGCGGCGACCAAGGCGGTGTCCGACGCGATCGAGGGCGGCAGCGTCCAGGCGATCAACTATTTCATCGCGCAGAAATATGTCGAGGCGATCGGCAAGTTCGCGACCTCGCCCAACGCCAAGACGATCCTCTTCCCGGTCGAGGCGACGCAGCTGATGGGGACGCTCGGCGGGATCGGCGAGCTGGCGCGCGAGGCGATCTCGGGGTCGCCAGCGGCTGCGCCGGTGGTGAAGCCGCGGCCGCGTCCGTTCGAGGAGCCGGCGGCGTGATGGTGTTCGGGATCGACTGGAGCCTGGGCGCGCTGTGGCTGGCGGCGGCGCTGGGGCTGGTGATCGCCGAGATGCTCGTGCCGGGGTTCTTCCTGGTGTTTCTCGGCGTGGGTGCGGCGGTGACGGGGTTGCTGGTGCTGATCGTGCCGGGGGTGCCGGTCGTGCTGCAGGCATTGGTGTTCGCGGGGATGACGGCGGGCGCTGTGGCGATCGGGTGGCGTTGGTATCGCGGGCTTGCGACGACTGCGGCGGAGCCGGCGCTCAACGATCGCGCGGCGCGGCTGATCGGTCGGCGCGTGCTGGTGTGCGAGGCGATCGTCGATGGCGAGGGGCGGGTTACGGTCGGCGACGGGGCTTGGAGCGCGATGGGGCCTGACGCTGCTGTGGGTGCGAGCGTGCGGATCGTTGGGGCGGATGGGAGCGTTTTGCGGGTCGAGCTGGGCTGATCTCTTTGCGGCTTCGCGCCTTCGCGTGAAAATCGATTCACGCGAAGGCGCGAAGCGGATTCCCCTCTTCTTCTCCGCGTCTCCGCGTCTCCGCGTGAACAAGAAGGTTGATTCTCGCGGAGACGCGGAGACTCGGAGGTGGTGCGCCTGTGATCTCCGCCATGCGCGCCGCCGGTGCTGCGCCGGGTTGCGTTGATCAGGGGCCTGAAGGCGCGCGAGACGGCGGCATATCCGCGCCCTCTCTGCGTCCTCCGCGCCTCTGCGCGAACCCAATCTTCTTTTTCAGCAGCGGCGGGGATGGATCGCCTAGCGCTTACCCATCCGTCATCCCCGCGAAAGCGGGGATCCCGCTACCGTATCCGGTGCGCGTGGAAGAAGCGGGACACTCGCTTTCGCGAGGGTGACGGGAGGCCTGGGGTTTCGCTATCGAGTGACGGTGGACCCACTACCGCCCCGCGTTGACGCGGTCGATCGTCGGGCGGTCGAAGGCCTGGTCCTTGTAGCGACCATCGGCGTCTACCCAATGCAGGAAGAGGTGCGCCGACCAGGCATTGGGGTTGGGGTCGAGCCGGCCGTGGCGGTGGTGGACGCCCTGGTAGAGCACGCCGTCGCCCGGCTGCATCGCCACCGATCCGAACGCGGTGTCGCCGAAATCCTCGCGCACCACCGGCTGCGGGACGGGATCGGCGACGGTCGCGACCGACAAGGGCCACGGGGTGTCGTCGCCGTACGCGATCGTCAGCGACACGCTGTGCTCGCATGCCGGGCGATCGGTATGGATGCGGCAGACATCGCCGCGTTGATAGAGCCGGAAATAGGCGTAGGTCGGGAGCAGCGCGCAGCCGGTCGCCTGCGCGATCCTGGGGGTGAGGCCCCAGAGGAAGGTCAGCATCGGCGGGTATTGTAGCGCGTAGATCTCGATCGCGTCCTTGGTCAGCAACGGCCCACGCGCGGTGAACCTGCGCATCGAGGCGTTGGTGAGATCGAGGTCGCGCCGCATGCGCTCGTAAAAGGCGTTGAGCACCACCGGCGGGAAGAGGCCCGCCAAGGCGACATAGCCGTTCGCGCGATAATCCTGGGTTTCGCTCATATCCAAGCGCTTAGCCAATCGCGCGCGGGGGTTGAAGCGCAAAGCGGATCGCTCGCCGGGCGAGGCGAGCGATCCGAAACGCTCATTTCTTGCCGAAGAACCCCTCGGCCAGGCCGCCGAGCTGCCCCAGCACGCCGCCCTGCTGTCCGAGCTGGCTCGCAAAGCCGGCCAGCGCGCCCTCGCCGCCGATATGCGCGACGATCTGCTGCAGGATCTCGGGCGACAGGCCGGTGCTGGTGGCGGCGGTGCCGACCGTGTCACCGGGGGCGGGATGCGCCACGCCGAGCGCCTGCACCGCGGACAGTACCTGTTCGGGCGTCAGGCCGACCTTGGCGGCGAGGTTCTTGACCTCGACGTTATCAGAAACCTGGGCGAGCAATCCGTCGAGCAATCCCATGCGTGTGTCCTTGTATCACGGCTAACGCGGGCGAGATTAGCATGGCCGTGGCAGCGGCGCGAGATCGGGCTCGACGAAAGCGCGCCGTGCCGCGGCTGAAAGCAGCAGGTCGCGGCTGTAGAAGCGCAGCGGCCAGTCGCGCCGTCCGGCGGGACTGGCGAGCAGCGCATTGACGCTGTCGGCGAGCGGCTCGTCGGGGTCGCGCGTCGCGACGTGCGCGCGGACGCCGGCGAGATAGGTGCGCGTGATCGTGTCGTGATAGCCGCTATCGGCGTCGTTCACGCCGCCGACCGCGAGATTGTAGCTCGAGATGATCGCGGCGATCTGCGCGTCGAGATCGAGATCGGGCCGCTCGCGCACCAGCCAGGTCGCCGCGCCGAGATGCGCCTCGTGCGTCCAGTCGGCGCGCGGCAGGCTGCGGTCGAGCAGCCGCTGGCCGATCTCGCGGACGGCGGCATCATCGGGGAACGGGCGAAACGGCAGGTCGGTCATCGGAACGGGCTTTCATGCGCCCGATCCGACGATCGGGCAGGTCGGGCGTTGGCGGGCGTCCTTGCGGGCGGATTGGCGGACGCCGTCGTCGGCATGCTCGGCGCATTGCGCGCAGTTTTCCACGAACAAATCGACCAGTTTGGCGGCAATCGCGTCATATGCCGCCGGGTTGGAGCAAGTCACACGATGCTCTCGGCTTCATCGTCACGGACCATGCAAGCGTTCTACGCCTTGCGCCCGGTTTGCGCGCCAGTCTCGGAATGGGTCTCCTGCTGCCCCGTGCGGGTCGGTTTGACCCCGCCCTTATCGTTTTCGCGCATATCGTGGCGGCACACCCCGGTCGCGTCGGTCGTTCAGCTTGCGTTGAGGCGGACCGCCTAATGGATTAAGCCGCCTGCGAAATGATGAAGGATTGCCCCCGCCGATGACGGCAACGATCGCGCTGGTCGATGACGACCGCAACATCCTCACCTCGGTCTCGATCGCGTTGCAGGCCGAAGGCTTCGTCACGCGGCTCTATTCCGATGGCGAGACCGCGCTCAAGGCGCTGATCGACAATCCGCCCGACATCGCGATCCTCGACATCAAGATGCCGCGGATGGACGGGCTCGAGCTGCTCCGCCGGCTGCGCGAGAAGAGCATGATCCCGGTGATCTTCCTCACCTCGAAGGATGACGAGCTCGACGAGGCGCTCGGCCTCGCGATGGGCGCCGACGATTATATCGCCAAGCCCTTCTCGCAACGCCTGCTGATCGCGCGGATCCGGGCGATCCTGCGGCGGACCGAGGTGTCGCAGGGTGGCCCGGCGGGTGACGAGCCCACGGCCGACACCGCGCTGGTGCGCGGGCGGCTGGCGATGGACACCGCGCGACACCGCGTCACCTGGGGCGGCGAGACCGTCGTCCTGACCGTCACCGAATTCCTGATCCTCGAGACGCTCGCGCAGCGACCGGGGATCGTGAAGACGCGCAACCAGCTGATGGATGCCGCCTATCACGACGACATCTATGTCGATGACCGCACGATCGACAGCCATATCAAGCGTGTGCGGCGCAAGTTCCGCCAGGTCGACCCCGAATTCGACGCGATCGAAACTCTCTATGGAGCGGGCTATCGTTTTTCGGAGGATTGACGCCGCACGGGCGCAGCTGCGTCCCGACCCGGGCGACGAGGATGCGCGCGCGCTGTCGCTGCGCTGGTCGGCGCGCGTCTCGCTCACCCCGCGGATCCTGTTCGTCAACGTGTTCGCGCTGGCGATGCTTGCGGGCGGGTTCTTCTATCTCGATTCGTATCGCAGCCGGATCGTCGACGGACGCGTCACGCAGTCGATCCGCGAGGCGCGGCTGATCGCCGAGGCGATCGTCGCGGTGCCGACCGCGCAGCGTCCCGATCTCGCGGTCAAGCTGGCGCGCGACATGGGCAGCTGGGTGCGGATCTACGACGCCGAGGCGAAGCTGGTCATCGATACGCGTGGGCTCGGCCTGCGCAACTTCGTGCTGCAGGACCCCGACAAGCAGGATTGGCGGCAGGCTGCGGCGCGCTTCCTTGATGCCGGGATCGACACCGTGGTCGGCACGCCGCGCGCACCGCTCTATCGCGAACGCAGCAACGGGCTCGCCTGGCCCGATGTGCGCACCGTCCGCTCGGCGCCGACCGTCGCCGCGACGGTGTGGCGCGCGCCCGATCGCACGCCCGTCATCACCGCCGCCTCGCCGATGCCCGGCGGGAGCGTGGTGATGACGACCTTCAACGCGCGCGACATCACGCAGACGGTGCGGGTCGAGCGCTTCCGGCTGAGTATCGTTTTGTTCGTCGTGGCGATCGTCTCGGTGCTGCTGTCGCTGTTCCTCGCGCGGACGATCGTGCGGCCACTGCGGCGGCTCGCCTGGTCGGCGGTGCGCGTCCGGATGGGGCGTGCGCGCGAAGTCGTCGTGCCGCGGCTGCCCGAGCGGCGCGACGAGATCGGGATGCTCGCGCGGGCACTGTCGGATATGAGCCTGGCGCTTCGCGCGCGGATCGACGCGATCGAGGCATTTGCCGCCGATGTGACGCATGAGATGAAGAACCCCCTCGCCTCGCTGCGCTCGGCGGTCGAGGGGCTGGCGCTGGTCAAGGATCCCGACCTGCAGGAGCGGCTGCTCGCCATCGTGCGCGACGACGTCCACCGGCTCGACCGGCTGATCACCGACATTGCGGAGGCGTCGCGGCTCGACGCGCAGCTCAGCCGCGCCAAGTTCGAGCCAGTCGATCTCGGCGCGATGATCGCCGCGCTGATCGGCAGCCGCGAGGCGCGCGGGGTCGAGCGCGGCATTCGCCTGCAGTTCGACCGGCGCTCGGCCGGGTTCCCCCTTAAGCCGCTCGTCGTGCTCGGCGAGGGCGCTCGGCTCGAGCGCGTGCTCGAGAATGTCATCGAGAATGCGATCTCCTTCTCACCCGATGGCGGGCTGATCCGGATCGTCGCGCGCCACGACCATGACATGCTCCTCATCGCGATCGAGGACGAGGGGCCCGGCGTTCCCGAGGAAGCGCGCGAACAGGTGTTCCAGCGCTTCCAGTCGCTGCGCCCGGCGGGCGAGGCGTTCGGCAAGCATTCGGGGCTCGGCCTCGCGATCGCGCGGACGATCGTCGATGCGCACCACGGCAGCATCGTCGCGACCGAGCGCGACGACCGCGCGAGCGGGGCGCGTTTCGTCATCCACCTGCCCGCCGCGGCGCCCGACGCGTGAGCGTGCGGATCCATGCTACCACCCTCGCGATCGAGGGCCACGGCGTGATGCTGATGGGGCCGTCGGGGAGCGGCAAGTCCGACCTCGCGCTGCGGCTGATCGACCGCGGCGCGCGGCTCGTCAGCGACGATTATAGCGAGGTTGCGGTGGTCGCGGGCGAACTGCGCGCCACGGCACCGCCGACGATCGCCGGCAAGATCGAAGTGCGCGGGCTCGGCATCGTGGCGATGCCGTATCTCCCCGACATTGCCGTCGCGCTGGTGGTACGGCTTGGCGGCGCGGTCGCGCGGATGCCCGAGCCGGGCGAGTCGACCGATATCGCCGGCATCGCAGTGCCCGTTGTCACGCTCGATGCGTTTGAGTCTTCGGCTCCGATCAAGGTCGAATTGGCGATCAAGGTGGAATTGGCGCTCCGTGCCGCTAGAGAGGCGTTATGAAACGCGATCCCAAGGATATCCTGCTCGTCACCGGCATGTCGGGCGCGGGGAAATCGACCGTGCTGCGCACGCTCGAGGATCTCGGCTGGGAGGTGGTCGACAATCTGCCGCTGCTGCTGCTCGATCGCTTGCTCAGTGCGCCGTTGCCCGAGGGGGTCGAACGCTCGGCACAGCCGCTCGCGCTCGGCATTGGCGCGCGGACGCGCGATTTTGATCCCGAACGGATCGTCGAGCGGATCAAGCAATTGCGCGAGGCGCATGGCTACGACATCGGCACGCTGTTCCTGGATTGCGCGGGCGGCGAGCTCGAGCGGCGTTATTCCGAGACGCGCCGCCGCCATCCGCTCGCGCTCGACCGGCCGGCATCGGACGGGATCGCGCGCGAGCGGGAGTTGCTGGCGCCCCTGCGCGGCTGGGCCAACCGGCTGATCGACACGACGACCCTCACCGCCAACGAGCTCGCGCAACAGGTCCGCGCGACCTTCTCGGGGGAGCAGTTGGGCGAACGGCTGGGCGAGCCGACGCTGTCGGTGATGTCGTTCGGCTTTGCCCGCGGGCTGCCGCGCAACGCCGATCTGGTGTTCGACATGCGCTTCCTGCGCAATCCGCATTGGGTGCCCGATCTGCGCCCCGGCACCGGGCTCGACGCCGACGTTTCGGCGTATATTGCGCAGGATCCGGCGTATGACGCAGCGCTAGCGCAGATCGAGGATCTGCTGCTGCTGCTGCTACCGCGCTACCGCGCCGAGGGAAAATCGTACGTCACGATCGCGCTGGGCTGTACCGGAGGGAGACACCGCTCGGTCCATGTCGCGCAGCGGATCGCCGCGCGGTTGCGCGCCGAAGGATTTTCGCCCACGGTCGCGCACCGCGATCTCGCCGCTGCACCGCAAGACTCGCTCGAAGGTGCGCGCGACGGGACGCCCGATGAAATTAGGGACGATGGGGCGCGTGTTGCATGAAGTGGGTGGGACGATGATCGGACTGGTTCTCGTGACCCACGGCCGTTTGGCCGATGAGTTCGTGACGGCGATGGAGCATGTGGTCGGCAAGCAGGAGCATGTCGCGACCGTCAACATTGGCCCCGACGACGATATGGAGGCGCGCCGCAACGACATTGCCGAGGCGATCGGTCGTGTCGATATCGGACGTGGCGTGATCCTGCTGACCGACCTGTTTGGCGGCACGCCGTCGAACCTCGCGATCTCGCTGATGGAGCGCGGGCGGATCGAGGTGATCGCGGGGATCAATCTGCCGATGCTGATCCGGCTCGAATCGGCGCGCAAGAAGATGAAGATCGTCGATGCCGTCGCCGCCGCGCGCGAGGCGGGACGGAAATATATTTCGGTCGCCTCCGAAGTGCTGGGCGAGGCTGCCGCCTGATGTCGGTGACGCGGTCGGTGCTGATCACCAACAAGCGCGGGCTGCATGCGCGCGCCAGTGCGAAATTCGTTACGCTCGCGGCGTCGCAGCCGTGTGAGCTGCAGGTCGAGAAGGATGGCGCCGGGTCGGTGACCGGGACTTCGATCATGGGGCTGATGATGCTCGGCGCTGCGATGGGCGATACGATCTCGATTTCGGCCGAGGGCGAGCATGCCGAGGTCGCGGTCGGCGCGCTGTGCGAGCTGGTCGAGGCGAAGTTCGGCGAGGACTAATATCTCCCCTCCCGCTTGCGGGAGGGGCTGGGGGTGGGCGCGCGCTTTCCTCCAGCGTGGCGCTCTCGATGGAGCGCGAGCCCACCCCCAACCCCTCCCGCAAGCGGGAGGGGAGGAAATAGAAATATGCCCCGCGAAATCACCGCTTATTCCAACCCGCTGATCAAACGCATCCGCGGCTTGCGCGAGAAGCGCCATCGCCGCGAGGAGGGTCTGTTCCTCGCCGAGGGCCTGCGCATCCTCACCGAGGCGCGTGAAGCCGGGCGCATTCCGCACTATCTCTTCTTCGCCCGCGACAGCGCGGCGCATCCGCTCGTGCTCGCACTGGTCGATGCGGTCGAGGCGGCGGGCGGCGAGGCGATCGAGACCGTTCCCGACATCCTCTCCAAACTCTCGGGCAAGGATAATCCGCAGGCGGTGGTCGGCGTCTTCGCCGAATTCGCCCGCACGCTCGACTCGCTCGACCGCACGAGCGCCGCGATCTGGCTCGTTGCCGAGCGGATGCGCGATCCGGGCAATCTCGGCACGATCCTGCGCACCGGCGACGCGGTCGGTGCGGGCGGGCTGATCCTGATCGGCGAATGCGTCGACCCCTTCTCGGTCGAGGCGGTCCGCGCGAGCATGGGGGCGCTGTTCACCGTCCCCGTCGTGCAGTGCGAATGGGATGCGTTCCTGCCGTGGCTGCGCAGCGGGCCGGGGCAGCTGGTCGGCTTGAGCCTTGATACGAGCGTCGATTACCAGTCGGCGCGGTATGAGGCGCCGACCTTCCTCCTCACCGGCAACGAGGCGCAGGGCATGCCCGATGCCTATGCCAGCGAATGCGATCTGCTGGTCAAGATCCCGATGCTCGGGAAGGCCGACAGCCTCAACGCCGCGGTCGCGACCGCGGTGATGGCGTATGAGGTGCTGGGGCAGCAGACCAAGCGCGGCTAGACCTTCTTGCGGCGCTGCTCGGCGATATAGCTGAGCTCGCTCTTCGCCTTGGCGTCATTGGGGTCGACCTCGAGGCACTTGCGATAGAGCGCCTCGGACTCGTCGTATTTGCCCTGCTCGGTCAGCGCATAGCCCATGCAGCGCCAGGCAAAACTGTGCTCGCTTGCGACCTTTTCGGGCGGCGCGAGATCGGCGAGCCCCGCCGCCTTGGTGCACAAGTCGAGCATCTTGGGCCAGTTGCGATCGGGTCGATAGGTCTGGCCGAGTTCGGTCAGGAAGTGTGCGTGCATCGGCGCGAGCGTTACGACTTGCTCATAGACGGCGCGGGCTTCCGGCAGGCGCTTGAGATCGACCAAGGCGAAGCCCTTGACGTACAGCGCCTCGCAATAGCCTGGGCCGAGCGCGACCGCGTCGTGCTTCTCGGATGTGGCGAGCGCCATATAAGCGAGCGTCTGCGCGGTCGACATGCCGCAATAGGTCTGGCGCGTCTCGGCGGCATAGGCGGATCGATACGCCGCGATCACCGGCTCGATCCTGGTCAGCGCCTCGTCGGGATGACCGTCGAGCAAGGCGCGCGAGGCGGTGTCGAGGCTCGCCTTCTGCGCCTCGTCGACATCGGCGCCTGTCTGGGTGGCGACACCCGCGGTCGGCGCCGCGATCAGCAGCGCCAGTGCGATCCACGTCCTGCCGCCCATTCACCGTCTCCGCTATGTGAGGCTTATTCTGACGCCTTTTCCTCGGCCTGCGTCAAGAGTTTCGCACCGTCGTCGTAGCGCGCCAGCGCCTCGACCGGCGAGACGTCTTCGAGTTCGCGCGCACCGGTCTCGATGTTGAGGTCGCGGAACTTGCGGCCGGTCACCATCAGGCGGCCGTTGAACGAATTCGAGAAGCTGTTGAAATTGTTGACCGCGCTGTTGAGCCCGGCGCCCACCTTGCGGAGGTCGTCCGCCACCTTGGCGAGGCGATCGTGCATTTCCTTGCCGAGCCGGCCGATCTCGGCGGCCTCCTTGGCGAGCCGTTCCTGACGCCATACCGCCGCGACGGTGCGCGCGATCGCGATCAGGTTGGTCGGCGTCGCGAGCAGCACGCGCTTTTCGAAGGCGAAGTCCCACAGCGTCGGGTCCTGCTCGAGCGCGGCGGAGAGGAAATGCTCGCCGGGCACGAACATGATGACGTAATCGGGCGCGTCGGCGAACTGGCTCCAATAGGCCTTGTTGCCGAGCCCGTTGACGTGCGCGCGCATCGCCGCGGCGTGGAGCGCGAGGCCTTTCGCGCGCTCTTCCTCGTCGACCGCGCCGAACGCGTCCTGATAGGCGTTGAGTGACACCTTGGCGTCGATCACCAGTGCGCGGCCACCGGGGACCTTGACGATCGCGTCGGGGCGCAGCCGGCCGCCTGCCCGCTCGTCGGCGTCGCCGCTCGCGACCGAGACCTCGGTCTGGAAATCGGTGTGTTCGGAGAGACCGCAGGTCTCGAGCACGTTCTTCAGCTGCTGCTCGCCCCAGCGGCCGCGCGATTTCGGCGCGTTGCGCAGCGAATTGACGAGCTTCGCGGCCTCGCTCGAGACCTTTTCCTGGCCGACGCGGAGCCCCTCGATCTGGCCCTTGAGCTGGTCGAACGCGCTGACGCGGTCGAGCTCGACCTTGGTCACCGCCTCTTCGTAGCGCAGCAGGCGGTCGCTGACCGGCTGGAGCATCGATTTGAGGTTCGCGCCCGCGGTCTCCTCCGACTGGCGGAAGCGTTCGTCGGCGCGTTTGAGGAAGGCGTTCTGCGCGTCGGTCAGCAGCTTGTTCGACACCTCGGCGAATTGCGTCGCGAGCAGCTCCTTGGCGTGGAGCAGTTCGGCGATGCGCGTCGCATGCGTGTCGCTGATCATTTTCTCGCGCGCTGCGGTGACCTGGCGGATATCGGCGATGCGCCCCTCATAGGTGTCGCGCTCCGCGCGTTGCCGCGCATCGTTGGTCGCGTGCATGTCGGCGAGACGGCTTTCGAACGCTGCAGTGTGGGTCTTCAATGCCGTGTTCTCGAGCCGCGCGACGTCGCGCTCGTCGCGGATCGTGGCGAGTTCGGCGCGGAGCTGGTCGGCGGCGCGCGCGCGTTCCTCGGCGCTCGCGAGATCGACGATCGCGCGCTTGAAGTCGGCCTCGCGCGCGGCCGAATCGGCGCGCGCGGCGGCGACCGGCTTGCTGCCGAGCACCCAGCCGAGCGCGAGCCCGATCAGCAGCGCGGCTATCGCCAACAGGGCTATCGTCAATCCGGTCATCGTGGGTCTCACTGGAACATTCTGCGAACTCGTAGCCCGCGCGATCCGGATGGTAAATGCTTGCGCGACGGACCGAGTGGTGATGCTGGCGTGCGCGCCCTGGCCATCATTCTCCATCTCCCCTTTTGCGCGGGATTTGGTAGGGCCTTCCTATGCTCACCGACATCGCGATCTCGCGCGCCGCCACTCTGCAACCCATCGGCGCGATCGCCGCCGCAGCCGGGATCCCTCCGCAAGCGGTTGAGCCCTATGGCCATCACAAGGCGAAGATCGATCTGGCCGCGCTCCCCGCCCCCGTGGCGCAGGGCAAACTGATCCTCGTCACCGCGATCAACCCTACGCCTGCGGGCGAAGGTAAATCGACCACCTCGGTCGGGCTCGCCGATGCGCTCAACCGCACCGGGCGCAAGACGATGCTCGCGTTGCGCGAGCCGTCGCTCGGGCCGTGCTTCGGCACCAAGGGCGGCGCGACCGGCGGTGGGTATGCGCAGGTGGTGCCGATGGAGGACATCAACCTCCACTTCACCGGCGATTTCCACGCGATCACCTCGGCGCACAATCTGCTCGCGGCGATGATCGACAACCATGTCCATTGGGGCAATGCGCTCGATATCGATGTGCGGCGGATCGTATGGCGGCGCGTGCTCGACATGAACGACCGGGCACTCCGCGACATCGCCCAGTCGCTCGGCGGGCCGGCCAACGGCTATCCGCGCGAGAGCGGGTTCGACATTACGGTCGCTTCCGAGGTGATGGCGATCCTGTGTCTGGCGAGCGACCTGCACGATCTCGAGGCACGGCTCGGGCGGATCGTCGTCGCCTATACGCGCGGCAAGCAGCCGGTGACGGCGCGCGATCTCAAGGCCGATGGCGCGATGGCGGTGCTGCTCGCGCAAGCCGTCAAGCCCAACCTCGTCCAGACGCTCGAGGGCACGCCGGCGTTCGTCCATGGCGGGCCGTTCGCCAATATCGCGCATGGCTGCAACTCGGTGATCGCCACGCGCGCCGCTTTGGGGCTGGCCGACTATGTCGTGACCGAGGCGGGGTTCGGGGCGGACCTGGGGGCGGAGAAGTTTTTCGACATCAAGTGCCGCCAGGCCGGGTTGAAGCCCGCGGCGGCGGTGATCGTCGCGACGGTGCGGGCGCTCAAGATGAACGGGGGCGTGGCCAAGGCCGATCTCGGCGCGCCCGATGCCGAGGCGGTACGCCGCGGTGGTGTCAACCTCGCGCGGCATATCGAGAATGTCCGCGCGTTCGGGGTGCCGGTCGTGGTGGCGATCAACCGCTTCGACGGCGATACGCCCGAGGAAGTCGCGGTGATTCACGAGATCGCGGGCGCCCAAGGATGCGAGGCGGTGTTGTGCTCGCATTGGGCCGAGGGCGGCGCGGGGGCTGTCGAGCTGGCCGAGAAGGTCGCGGCGCTGGCGGATGCGCCGTCGCAATTCGCGCCGCTCTATGCTGACGATCTGTCGCTGTTCGACAAGATCACCACCGTCGCGACGCGCATTTATCGTGCCGAGGAAGCCGTTGCCGAGCCTTCGGTGCTGGCGCAGCTCGCGCGGTTCGAGGCGGCGGGGTTCGGGCATCTGCCGGTGTGCATGGCCAAGACGCAGTACAGCTTTTCGACCGACCCGGCCAAGCTCGGCGCGCCGACCGGGCATGTCGTGCCGGTGCGCGAGGTGCGCCTCAGCGCGGGCGCGGGATTCGTGGTGGCGATCTGCGGGGAGATCATGACGATGCCCGGGCTGCCGCGGGTTCCGGCGGCGGAGGGGATTAGGTTTGGGGCTGGGGGTGAGATCGAGGGGCTGTTCTGATGGGGGATCCGGTTTCGAGCATGCGCTCCGCATGGTCGCGCCCGTGCGGAGCGACGATAAAGTGCATCAACCTGATAAGACTACCGAAATCCAAGGTTCCTTGGTACGTCTCAGGCATGCCGCAAGGATAAGCCAGATAAAGGGCCGCGCGATGGGACCGTTTTCGCCGATGTTCGTGCTGATATCGATGTTCGCGGCAGGGAGTATCGGCGTCTCGGGAGGGTTTATCCTTGGAGGACTGTCTGCCTCGGGCAAGATAAGCGATCTCGAGGCGCGGATTCACTTACTAGAACGGCTGATCGCAAGGATAACCGGAACCTCGGCCATGCCTGCTGAACTCACCGAATTGGGGTAATCTCTACGCTGGATGGCGTTGCCGACGGATACGGATTGGGTCTTGTATCGTCGGCCGCCCGCTCCGGCATGCCGATACGGGATCGGCCCCGGCGATTAGGCCGTCTTGCGCATCTTGGTCAGCTTCTTGAGCAGCATGTCGCGCTTGAGCTTCGAGATGTGATCGATGAACAGCACGCCGTTGAGATGGTCGATCTCGTGCTGCAGCGCGGTCGCGAGCAGGCCGTCGAAATCGCCTTCGTGCGCGGCGCCCTGCTCGTCGAGCCAGCGCGCGCGGCAGCCGGTCGGGCGCTCGACCTCGGCATATTGCTCGGGGATCGAGAGGCAGCCTTCGTTGTAGAACGAGGTTTCCTCGCTGACCGAGATCAGCTCGGGGTTGATGTAGACGAGCGGCTTGCGGACCGGCTTGGCGTCTTCTTCCTCGGACTCGGGCTCCTGCAGGTCGATCACGACGATGCGCTGCTCGATGCCGACCTGCGTTGCCGCCAGACCGATGCCGCGCGCGTCGTACATCGTGTCGAACATGTCGGCGACGATCTTCTTCACGGCGTCATCCACCGTTTCGACGGGCTTGGCGACGGCGCGGAGGCCGGGGTGCGGGACTTCGAGGATTTCTAGGACAGCCATTCCCGCGAGCTAGGAAAGGTCGCGGCGTGCGTCAAGCTTTCCGGCTGAAGATGGGCGCGTGCGACGACGCAAAGCCACAAAGAAGGAAGAAATTTTGTTCGCGCGGAGGCGCGGAGGCGCGGAGAGGTAGGCCTCGTTGAGAGCGCCCGCGAAGCGGGCAGCATTACGCGCGTGGCTACCCCTGCTACAGACCGCCACACCACGGGAGCCCCTTCTTCTTTCTTCTCTCCGCGTCTCCGCGCCTCCGCGCGAACAAAATCTTCCTACGAAACCGGCCGCCGCGCACGGAGCGCCTGTGCCAGGGTGCCTTCATCGAGGTAATCGAGTTCGCCCCCAACCGGCAGCCCATGCGCCAACTGGGTAATCCGGATCGGAAAACGCTCGATCCGCTCGGCGAGATAATGCGCGGTGGTCTGGCCCTCGAGCGTGGCGTTCATCGCCAGCACGACTTCGTCGATGCCGCCATCGGCGATCCGGCGGACGAGCGACTCGATCGCGAGATCTTCCGGGCGAACGCCCTCGAGCGCCGACAGCCGCCCGCCGAGCACATGGAAGCGCCCCGGGAACAGCCGCGAGCGATCGAGTGCCCAGAGATCGGCGACCTCTTCGACGACGCAGAGCGCGCGCCCATCGCGGCGTGGGTCGGCGCATACGCCGCAGGGGTTGGTCGTGTCGATATTGCCGCAAATCGAGCAAGTTGAGAGGTTTTCCTCGACCGCCATTAAAGCATTGAGCAGCGGCGCCAATGCCCCCTCGCGCTTCTTGAGCAAATGCAGCACCGCCCGCCGTGCCGATCTCGGGCCGAGGCCGGGCAGTTTGGACAGCGCTTGCGTGAGTGCTTCGATTTCGGGAGAGGCCATCGCCCAGAGATAGGGGGCGGAACGACGTTCGTCACTATCCGTCGCCCCGGCGGAGGCCGGGGCCGGTTTGCGGCGCGCAACGCCGGATTCGCGCCTAACGCAGCGGCCCCGGCCTGCGCCGGGGCGACGAAGTCTTGTGTTTACGGCCGCCCGATCGCAAAGCGCCAGCATGCGGATTATCTTCATGGGCACGCCCGATTTCTCGGTCCCGGTGCTTCAGGCGCTGGTCGATGCCGGGCATGACGTCGTCGCCTCGTACAGCCAGCCCCCTCGGCGCGCCGGGCGTGGCAAGGCGCTCACCCCCTCGCCCGTCCAGGCGCGCGCCGAGGCGCTGGGGATCGCGGTGCGCACGCCGGTGACATTTCGCGATGCCGAAGCGCAGGCGGAGTTCGCCGGCTTCGGCGCGGATGTGGCGGTGGTCGCCGCCTACGGGCTGATCCTGCCGCGCGCGGTGCTCGATGCGCCGGCGCGTGGGTGCCTCAACGTCCATGCCTCGCTGCTGCCGCGCTGGCGCGGCGCGGCGCCGATCCAGCGGGCGATCCTTGCCGGCGATGCCGCGACGGGGGTGTGCATCATGCAGATGGAGGCCGGGCTCGATACCGGACCGGTGCTGCTGCGCGATACGACGCCGGTCGATGCCAAGACGGCGGGTGTGCTGACCGATGAGCTGAGCGCTATGGGTGCTCGGCTGATGGTGGAGGTGTTGGGCGATCTCGACGCCTTTGCGCCGGTCGCGCAGCCCGGGGACGGCGTGACCTATGCCGCCAAGATCGACAAGGCCGAGGCGCGGCTCGATTTCACGCAGAGCGCCGCTGCAGTCGAGCGGCAGGTCCGCGGGTTCAATCCGGTGCCCGGGGCGTTCTTCGAGTTTCAGGGCGAGCGGATCAAGGTGCTGGCGGCGCAAATCCGTCATCCCGGCGAAGGCGGGGATCTGCATGAGGACAGCGAATCCGAGCAACCGGACGGCCCCGGCCTCCGTCGGGGCGACGGCGGGGTGGTGCTCGACGATCTGCTCACGATTGCGTGCGGCGACGGCGCGATCCGGCCGACCCTGCTCCAGCGCGCGGGGCGTGGCGTCATGACCGCTGGCGAGCTGCTGCGTGGCTTTGCGATCCCTGCGGGGACACAGCTTTGACGCGTTTCGCGCTGACGGTCGAATATGACGGGCGCCCGTTCGTCGGCTGGCAGCGGCAGGACAATGGCGCGAGCGTCCAGGCGTCGATCGAGCGCGCGGTCCATGCCGTCACCGGCGAGACCGTCGCAGTCCAGGCCGCGGGGCGGACCGATGCGGGCGTTCACGCGCTGGGGATGCGGGCGCATGTCGATGTCGCGCGCGAGATCACGCCGTTTCGGCTGATGGAAGCGCTCAACGCGCTGGTCCGTCCCGATCCGGTCGCGATCGTCGAGTGCGACGTCGTTCCCGACGACTGGCACGCGCGCTTTTCATGCATTCGGCGGCATTACGAATTCCGCATCGTCACGCGCCGCGCGCCGCTGACGGTAGAGCGCGGGCTGGCATGGCGCGTCCCTGCCCCGCTCGATGCACAAGCGATGGCCGAGGGCGCGGCGCGGCTCGTCGGGCGGCATGACTTCACCACCTTTCGCGCGGCGCATTGCCAAGCCGACAGCCCGATCCGCACGCTCGACCGGCTCGATGTCGTCGCGGAGGGTGACCGGATCAGCGTGTTCGCCTCGGCGCGGTCGTTCCTGCATCATCAGGTGCGCTCGATGGTCGGCTCACTGTCGCTCGTCGGGCTGGGGAAATGGTCGCCCGACGACATGGCCGCCGCGCTCGAGGCGCGCGACCGCACCCGGCTCGGGCTCAATGCGCCGCCCGATGGGCTCTACTTCCTGCGCGCCGACTATCCCTGACGGCTGAACCGCGCGGCGAGTTCGGCATGCGTCGACCAGCGGAACTGGCCGACCGGCTGGATCCAGTCGAGCGTGTAGCCACCCTTCGACAGGATCTCAGCATCGCGTGCGAAGCTGCTGGGATTGCATGAGACATAGGCGATCACCGGCATCTTTGAGCCTGCCAGCTGCGCGATCTGCTCCTTCGCGCCGGCACGGGGCGGATCGAGCACGATTGCGGCGAAGCGGTCGCATTCGGCCGAGGTCAGCGGGCGGCGGAACAGGTCGCGATGCTCGGCGAACACCGCCCGTCCCGCCTGCGCCGCCCCCGCCTTGAGCGCGAAGATCGCGTCGCGCCCGGCCTCGGCGGCATAGACCTTGCCGGGCAGCGACAGCGCGAAGGTGCCGAGCCCGGCGAACAGATCGGCGCTGATCCTGGCATCGCCGATCGCTTCGCGCACCGCCGCGACGAGGGCGGCCTCGCCTTCCTGCGTCGCCTGGAGGAAGCTGCCGGCCGGGAACGGCACTGCGACGCCGCCGAGCGTGATCGTCACCGCCTCAGGCTCCCAGCGCGTCTCGGGGCCGATCCCGTCATCGATCGCGAGCCGTGCGACACCGTTCGCGCTGCAGAAGGCGGTGATCGCTTCGGCGATCGCGAGGCCATCGGCGATCGTGCCTTCGATCAGCACGTCGATGCCCTGGTCGAGCTCGGTCAGATGGACGCGCGCGCGGCCCTTCAGCGCGCGGGCGAGCAGCTTGCGCAACGGGGCGACGAGCGCGAACAGCGTCGGCGTCAGGATCCAGCATTCGCGCAGGTCGACGATCGCGTGGCTCGCTTGCTCGCTGAAGCCGAGCTGGAGCCCCCCGCCCTTCGCCTCGGCATGCAGCGTCGCGCGGCGGCGGGTGTGCGTGGGCGATAGCGCGGGTGGGCGGATCGGCGCGGTCAGGCCCTGCGCGGCGAGCGCACCGGCGATGCGGTCGGTGAGGAAATCGGCGTAGCTCGCATCGTCGAGATGCTGGAGCTGGCAGCCGCCGCAGACGGGGAAGTGGCGGCATGGCGGGGGCTGGTGATGCGGGCCGGGCACGACGACGTTGTCGGCGGTCAGCGTGTCGCCGGGGGCCGCATAGGCGGCGTGGCGGCCGTCGGCGGTGATGCCGTCGCCGCGGGCGGCAACTCGAACGATGACGTCGCTCACAGGGCGCCCCTTACTTTGGAAAGTTCTACCGCCAGATCATCGGCGAGGAATGCCGCGCCGAGCCGCCGCGCGGCTTCGGCGTGGAGCCACACCCCCGCCTCGACCGGGTGCGGTGCGTCGCTGGCGAGCATCCCGCCGATCGTGCCTGCCAGGACGTCGCCGGTGCCGGCGGTCGAGAGCCAGGGATTGGCCTGGGTCGCGGTGCGGGTGCGACCGTCGGGATAGGCGATCACGGTGTCGGGGCCCTTGAAGACGACGATGGCACCCGAGCGCGCGGCGGCGGCGCGGGCGGCGTCGATCTTGCTGCCGGTATAGGCGCCGAACACGGCGTGGAACTCGCCAGCATGCGGGGTGAGCACGACGGGGGCGTCGGCGTCACGCGCCTTGATCCGGTCGAACATTGCAGCGTCGAGGCGGTGGAGCGCGTCACCGTCGATCATGAGGGGATAGCCGCTCGCCAGCGCGTGCTCGAGCTTTTCAGCGGCGTCCTCGCCTTTGCCGAGCCCAGGGCCGACGATGATCGCGGTCGCTTCGGGCTTCTTGCCGTCGAGTGTTGCGGCCAATGCCTCGGGCGACCATGCACGCTGGACGAGCGCGTGCGGCATGTCGGGCGCTGCGCCGAGCAAAACGGTGTAGCCGGCGCCGACATGCATCGCGGCGCTTGCCGCGAGCGCGGCGGCGCCGGGCATCGCGCCGCCGATCACGACGACGAGCCCGCGCGAATATTTGTGCATCGCCGGGGTCGGTTGCGCGAGCTTGGGCCGCGCGAGCGTCCAGTCGTGGCTCGCGGTCGCGTCGAGCCCGATATCGAGCACGCGCACCGCGCCGCACAAAACCGCAGCGGGTTGAAGAACATGTGCATGTTTCAGCGCACCGAGTGCGAGCGTCAGCGCATAGGGCGCAATCTCCGCTTTCCCGAGTATCGCGCCGCTATCGGTATCGACCCCGCTCGGCACATCGACGGTGATCGCGAGAAGCGCGTGGCGGGTCAGCATGGATAAAAGCGTCGCGGTCTCCGCCGCGAGCGGACGCGTAAGGCCGGTGCCGAACAGGGCATCGACCAGCACCGCGCCGTGGCTGGCATCGGGGGCAAGCTTCGCGAAATCCTCGACTGGGCCATCCCGGCCGTCGCGCGCGGCCTTTGCGGCCTCGGTCTTGGGGTCGCTGAGGGCGGCCAGGCGGACGTCGAGCCCGTTCGCCTTCAGCAGCCGCGCCGCGACATAGCCGTCGCCGCCGTTGTTGCCCGGCCCGCACAGCATCAGGACGGGCGCGCCGCCCGCAAGCCGTCGCACCGCTTCGGCGACCGCCGCGCCGGCCCGCTCCATCAGCGCTTCGACGCTGGTGCCGGCATCGATCGCGTGCTGCTCGACGGCGCGCATCGCCGCCGCGCCGACGATCGGCTGCCCGTCGCTTCGGATCATGACGCCGTGGCGGCCTTGCCCTTGACGGTCGCGGGCAAACGATAGCGATCGCCGCCGAGCGCCACTTCGATCTCGCCGCTGCCGATGACACTGACGACGGCCTTTTCGGCGCCATCGGCGGCGATCACGCCGCGCCCGTCACGCGTCACCAGCAAGCGGTGGAACGCACCGTCGGGATGGCGCAGCGTCAGCACCAGCCCGTCAGCGCTCTGCGTGCGATCGACCGTGCAGACGCGCGCGAAATCGTTGGAACCGCGTTGCGCGCAGACGATGTTGCCGCTGTCGTCGGCGCGCGCGCGCTGTTCCGCCTCGGCCTTGGCGAGCGTCGCCTTGTCGGTCTTGGGCTCGCCGCAAGCAGCGAGCGCGAGAAGCAGCAAGGCTCCGCTAGATATCCGCATAGACATGGGTTTCGGCACTGGCTCCTGGGTGCGTGACCGCGCCCCTATACGCCGGGCCGACGGTCTTGGCATAGCGCCACAGCACGCCCGATTGATAATCGTTGACGCGCGCCTGCCACGCCGCCTTGCGCTCGGCGAGCACATCGGCTGGGACATCCAGGTCGATCGTGCCCGCCTCGGCGTCGATCCGGATCGAATCGCCATCCTCGATCAGCGCGATCGGGCCGCCATCGGCGGCTTCGGGGCCGACATGGCCGATGCAGAAGCCGCGCGTCGCCCCCGAGAAGCGGCCGTCGGTGATCAGCGCGATCTTCTCGCCCATGCCGAGGCCGTAGAGCGCGGCGGTGGTCGAGAGCATTTCGCGCATGCCGGGGCCGCCCTTGGGGCCTTCGTAGCGGATCACGAGCACTTCGCCCTCGTTGATCGAACGCGCCTCGACCGCGGCGAAACAGTCTTCCTCGCAATCGAACACGCGCGCCGGGCCGGTGAACTGGAGCCGGTGCATCCCGGCAACCTTGACGATCGCGCCATCGGGGGCGAGCGAACCGCGCAGGCCGACCACGCCGCCGGTCGCCGAGAGCGGCGCCCTGACGTCGTAGATGACCTTCTGGTCGGGGTTCCAGGTGACCTGATCGATATTCTCGCCGAGCGTCTTGCCGGTGACGGTCAGGCAATTCCCGTCGAGGAAGCCGCCCGCGAGCATCGTCTTCATCAGCATGTAGACGCCGCCGGCCTCGTACATGTCCTTGGCCACATACTTACCACCGGGCTTGAGGTCGGCGATGTACGGCGTTGATTTGAAAGCTTCCGCCACATCGAACAGGTCGAAGTCGATCCCCGCCTCGTTCGCCATTGCGGGCAGATGCAGCGCGGCGTTGGTCGAGCCGCCGGTCGCCGCGACGACGCGGGCGGCGTTGATGAAAGCCTCGCGCGTGCAGATGTCGCGTGGGCGGATGTTGCGCGCGACGAGCTCCATCACCTGGTCGCCCGCCGCGCGCGCGATCTCGTCGCGACCGCGATAGGGCGCGGGCATCATGTTCGAATTGGGCAGCGACAGGCCGATCGCCTCGCCGACGCACGCCATGGTGTTGGCGGTGAACTGGCCGCCGCAGGCGCCATGCCCGGGGCACGCGACCTTCTCGAGCTCGATCAGTTCCTGCAGCGGGCACGAGCCCGCGGCAAACTGGCCGACCGCCTCGAACACGTCGACGACCGTAACGTCCTTGCCGTGATAGCTGCCGGGCAGGATCGAGCCGCCATAGACGAAGATGCTCGGGATATTGAGGCGGAGCATCGCCATCATCATGCCGGGGAGCGACTTGTCGCAGCCGGCAAAGCCGACCAGCGCGTCATAGCAATGCCCGCGGACCGAGAGCTCGACCGAATCGGCGATCACTTCACGGCTGACGAGCGAGGATTTCATCCCCTGATGCCCCATTGCGATGCCATCGGTGACGGTGATCGTGTTGAAGCGCCGCGGCATGCCGCCGCCCGAGATGACGCCGGCCTGCGCGGCATCGGCCTGCGCATCGAGCGTGGTGTTGCACGGTGCGGAGTTGTTGCCGGCGGACGCGAGCGCGACGAACGGCTTGGCGATATCCTCCTCGGCGATTCCCATCGCGTAATAATAGCTGCGGTGCGGGGCGCGCTCGGGGCCGACGGAGACGTGGCGGCTGGGGAGCTTGGATTTGTCGAAGGTGCGAGTCATGGCGACAGCCTATTGCGTAGGAAGATCGCCCGACGCAAGTCTGTTGCTGATATCGCGCAAGATTGGCGCGAGGATCGCGGTCCAACGCCGTACGCCAGCGGGGTCGGCGATCAGATCGTTGCGGATTTCGATCGACAGGCTGGCGATGCCATTGTCCTCGCCGTGGCGGTCGAGCGTCGCGTTGAGCAGCTGGCCCGAATAGGGCTCGTTGTCGCCGGTGACGAGGCCCTGCGCCGCGAGCAGTGGCAGTGCGAGATCGGCTGCGCGGCGGTCGGTGTTCGACAGGATGCCGATTTCCCATGGGCGCGGCCCACCGTCGCCCTGTTCGAGCCGCGGCGTGAAGCTGTGGATTGCCGCGACGAGCACAGGCTGCGTTTCGACGATCAGCGCGGCGAGCGCGTCGTGATACGGCGCGTGGAAGCGGGCGACCCGGTCGGTGCGGTCGGCGGTAGCGTTGCCGGGGATGGCATGGCCGTCGCTCGATAGCGGGATCAGGCCGGGATGGTCGGTCGGGCGGTTGAGGTCGGTCACCAGCCGCGACAGCGTGGCAAGCAAGGCGGGGGCTTGCAACGTTGACGCAAGCGACTCGGTCAGCGCGGCGCTGCCGATGTCGATCGCGATATGCTTTTCGAGCAGCGCGGGCGCGATGCCGAGATCGATGCCGTCGGGCACCGCATTCGACGCGTGATCGCAGACCAGTAGGATGCCGCGGGGTTTGCCGGGGATGATGTGGGGCAGCGTCATGGGGTCACGACCGGGGCGGTGAAATCGATATCACCACCCCGGCCGGGGAATGGCGCACGGCGGGGCCATGGACCATCAACGGGCGCACCGCGGCGGGCGGCGGACCCATCTTGCCTTAGCACAGCAAGCGCCGCGCCAATCGCGGTTTTCCGTCGATTTCGGCGCTGGCGGACGAGCGCATGTCCCAGAATGACGCGGCCAAGTGTCACGCGAGTGTCGTTTCGAGACACCAATAGCCGGGCTGCGCGGCGCGGATCCGCTCGGCGGCCGCGCTGCGCTCGGCCGTGGTGGCATAGAGCGCGAAGCACGTCGCGCCCGAGCCCGACATGCGCGCGAGCAGCGGCGTGCCCTCGGCGAGCAGCGCGAGCACGCCGTCGATTTCAGGCGCGAGCCGGCGCGCGGGCGGCTCGAGGTCGTTGCGTGCGGCGAGCGCTACGTCGAGCACGTCGCCTTCGGGCATCGCGCCGAGATCGATGCCGTCCCATGCCTTGAAGACCGCGGCGGTCGACACCGCGACGCCTGGGTTGACGAGCAGCACCGGCATTCCGGTAGGGCCGTCTAAGGGAACCAGGCGCTCGCCCCGCCCCTGCCCCAACGCGGTGCGGCCGAGCAGACACGCCGGGACGTCCGACCCAAGTGCGGCGGCGATGTCGAACAGCTTGGGGTCGTCGATCGCGATGGCATTCGCGCGGGCGAGCGCGCGGAGCGCCGCGGCGGCATCGGCCGAGCCGCCGCCGATCCCCGAGGCGACGGGCAAGTGCTTGTCGAGCGTGAAGGCGCCTTCCTCCGGTAGGTCGAAGGCGGCAGCGAAAGCGCGGGCGGCGCGGAAGACGAGGTTGTCGCCTCCACCGCTCAGGCCCGCGGAGAACGGGCCGGTGATCGACAGCGAGAGCGGCCCCGGCGCGAGCGTCACCGTGTCACCGTCGGCGACGAAGGCGAACAGCGTCTCGAGCTCGTGATAGCCATCCGACCGGCGCGCGCGGACGTGGAGCGCTAGGTTGATCTTGGCGGGGGCGGTTTCGGTAATCATTCGCTTCGTCCGGTTGAGAGCGCCGCGGCGAAGCCGCGTCGTCGGACGGCGCTTCGGGCGCCGCCGGCCGGGCGCGCCTTGAGGCGCGACGCAGCTTGGCTGCGCCTTGCCCGGCGCGCCTTACATATTCGGATAATTCGGCCCACCGCCGCCCTCGGGCACGACCCAGTTGATGTTCTGCGTCGGGTCCTTGATGTCGCAGGTCTTGCAGTGGACGCAGTTCTGCGCGTTGATCACGAACTTGGGATCGCCGGTTTCCTCGCCGACGATCTCGTACACGCCCGCCGGGCAATAGCGCTGCGCCGGCTCGTCATAAGTCGGCAGATTGTACTGCACCGGAACATCCGCGTCCTTGAGCGTCAGATGGACCGGCTGGTCCTCCTCGTGATTGGTGTTCGAGATGAACACAGAGGACAGGCGGTCGAAGGTCAGCACGCCGTCGGCCTTGGGATAGACGATCGGCTGGACCTGATCCTTGCGCCACAGGCTCTCGTGATCGGGATGATGGTGCAGCGTGAAGGGCACCTTGAGCCCCCAATGCTCTAGCCACATCGTCACGCCGGCGAGCCCCGAACCGACGAAATCGCCGAACTTCTTGACCAGCGGCACGACGTTGCGGACGACCGACAGCTCCTTCTTCACCCAGCTCTCATCGAACGCCGCGGGATAGGCGGCGAGCTCGTCATGTTCACGCTGGCTGAGGATCGCATCGGCGGCGGCCTCGGCGGCGAGCATGCCCGATTTCATCGCGGTATGCGTGCCCTTGATCCGCGGCACGTTGAGGAAGCCCGCGCTGTCGCCGATCAGCGCCGCGCCGGGCATCACCAGCTTGGGGATCGACTGCAGCCCGCCATCGCTGATCGCGCGCGCGCCGTAGCTGACGCGCTTGGCGCCCTTGAGCAGCGCCGCGATCTCGGGATGCGTCTTCCAGCGCTGCATCTCCTGGAACGGCGAGAGATACGGGTTGGTGTAGTTGAGCCACGTCACGAAGCCGATCGACACCTGGCCATTGGCCTGGTGATAGATCCAGCCGCCGCCGTTCGAGCCGTGCGTCTCGCTGAGCGGCCAGCCCTGCGTGTGGATCACGCGGCCCGGCGAATGCAGCGCGGGATCGATGTCCCACAATTCCTTGACGCCGAGGCCGTAGACCTGCGGGTCGCTGTCCTTCGCCAGATCGAAGGTGCGCAGCAGCTGCTTGGTCAGATGGCCACGGCACCCTTCCGAGAAAAAGGTGTATTTCGCGTGGAGCTCGAGCCCCGGCGTATAGTCGCCCTTGTGCGTGCCATCGCGCGCGACGCCCATGTCGCCGGTCGCGACGCCCTTTACCGAACCGTCGTCATTGTAGAGGATCTCGGCGGCAGCGAAGCCGGGGAAGATCTCGACGCCGAGCTCCTCGGCCTTGCCCGCGAGCCAGCGGCACAGATTGCCGAGGCTGCCGGTATAGGTGCCCTTGTTGTGCATGAACGACGGCGTGAGGAAGTGCGGCAGGTTGCGCTTGCCACCTTTGCTCAGCACCCAGTGATGGTTCTCGGTGACCGGCACCTCGGCGAGCGGACAGCCGTCCTCGCGCCAGTTGGGGAGCAATTCGTCGAGGCTCTTGGGATCGATCACCGCGCCCGACAGGATGTGCGCGCCGACTTCCGAGCCCTTTTCGAGCACGCAAACCGACAGCTCGGCGCCCTTCTCGGCCGCCACCTGTTTCAGCCGGATCGCTGCCGACAGGCCGGACGGTCCGGCGCCGACGATGACGACATCGTACGGCATGGACTCGCGGTGGTTTTCGCCTTCGCTCAATTTACATCTCCATCCGGGGTGCCATCGCGTCGGTCTCGTCGCGCACGCGGCACTTCCTGTCCTGCTGCGCGTGCCAGCGAATTGACCTTCGCGTCAACATGGTACCTATAGCGCCATATGGGGGCTGACCAAAATATCGACTGGCGGATGGCCGCGGCGAGCGCGCTCGAATGGTGGCGCGACGCCGGTATCGATGCGCTGGTCGACGAGGCGCCGCGCGACTGGACCGCCGCCCCGGCCGTGCCCGTCGTCGTGCCCGAGCAGCGCGCACGCGTTACCGCCGTAGCGGAACCGGTCGTCCTGCCGCTGCCGCGCACGCTCGAGGATTTCCTGACCTGGCGCGCCGGTGCCGATGCGCCCGAGGCCGAATGGCGTGGCGATCCGATCGGCGCTTCGGGCGATCCGTCGGCCGGGATCATGATTTTGACCGACGTGCCCGACCGCGAAGATGGCGAATCGGGCAGCCTGTTCAGCGGGCCGGTCGGGCGGCTGTTCGACCGGATGCTCGCCGCGATCGGCCAGAGTCGCGATTCGGTCTACCTAGTGCCGATGTGCAGCAAGCGCCCGACGGCGGGGCGGATCGCGCCCGAAATCGAGCAGCGGATTGTCGAGGTCGCACGGCATCACGTCGCCTTGGTGAAGCCGCCGCGGCTGCTCGTGCTGGGAAATGCGCCGAGCCGTGCGTTGACAGGGATGGACGTCGCGCATGCCCGCGGTAGTTTACACCCAATTAACCTAGAGGATGGCATGCCGGCTGTGACGGTCGATGTGGTGGCCAGTTTCCATCCGCGGCTCTTGCTGGAACGCCCGGCCGAAAAGGCCCGGGCGTGGAAGGATTTACAGATGTTGATCGCAGGGTTGAGCGCATGAGCGCAAAGCGGGCCATTTTCACCGCTCTTCTTCTGGCGGTGCCCGGCATCGCACAGGCGGCCGGCGAACCGCCGATGGCCTCTGTCCAGACCAGCCAGCGCAGCATCATCCCGACCCAGCTCGATCCCGAACAGCGCGACGGCTATCGCGCGGTCTTTGCGAGCATCCGCGCGCAGAAGTGGCAGGATGCGCAGCTCCTGCTCACCGCGCTCAAGCCCGGCCCGCTCCATGCGATCGCCGAAGCCGAACTGCTCACCGCCAAGGGATCGCCCAAGGCCGAGCTCGACCCGCTGATGAAGCTGCTCGCCGATGCGCCTGAATTGCCGCAGGCCAAGCAGCTGCTGACGATGGCGGCGTCGCGCGGTGGCGTTGGCCTGCCGCCCTTGCCCGAGGCGCGGGCGCTGCGCTGGATCGACGGCGCACCGGCCCGCAAGCGCGCGAAGAGCTTCGGCACTGGCGACATGCTCGCGGTCGAGCTCGCGCTCAAGATGCAGCCGCTGATCAAGGAAGATCGCGGCTTCGAAGCGCAGCAATTGCTCGAATCGACGCCTGGCCTGTCGTCGGATTCGATGACCGAATGGCAGCGCAAGATCGCCTGGATGTATTATCTCGCGGGCGACGACACCAACGCCCGCACGATGGCGGCGCGTGCCGGCAGCGGCTACGGCGATTTCGCGGTCGAGGCGGTTTGGGTCGGCGCACTCGCCGCATGGCGCCAGCGCGACTGCGCCGCGGCGGGCGAGCTGTTCCAGAGCGTCGCTGCCCGCGCGAGCGATATCGAACTGCGCGCCGCGGGGCTCTATTGGACCGCACGCGCCGACATGCAGTGCGGCCGACCCGACCGGATCGAGAACCGCCTCAAGAACGCCGCGCAATATCGCGAGACCTTCTACGGTCTGCTGGCGCGTCAGGCGCTCGGCATCAAGGACGCGCCCAATCGCGCCGTGACGCTGTCGGCGGCGAGCGACTGGCAGCAGGTCGGGCGTCGCCCCAATGTCCGCGTCGCAGCCGCTCTCGTCGAGATCGGCGAGAACGGCCTCGCTGATACGGTGATCCGCCAGCAGGCGCGGATCGGCGATCCTTCCGAATATCCCGCTCTGGTGCGCGTGGCGGCAGCGCTCGATCTGCCCGCGACGCAGGTGTGGCTGTCGCACAACGGCCCGGTCGGTGCGACCCCGCCGCTCGAGGCGCGCTTCCCCGCGCCCAATTGGACTCCCGATGGCGGCTGGCGCGTCGACAAGGCGCTGGTGTTCGCGCACACGCTCCAGGAATCGCGCTTCCGCACCGACGTGGTGAGCCCGGCGGGCGCATACGGCCTGATGCAGGTGATGCCGCGCGCGGCGACCGATATCGCGCGCAAGCAGGGCCGCAGCTTCGACCGCAGCGCGCTGTCGCGGCCCGGCACCAATTTCGAGGTCGGCCAGAGCTATCTGGAGCAATTGCGCGACCAGCATTGCACCGAGGGGCTGCTGCCCAAGGTCATCGCCGCGTACAATGCCGGCCCCGGCCCGGTCGAATTGTGGAACGCGCAGACCCGCGATGGCGGCGATCCGTTGCTCTACATCGAATCGATCCCCTATTGGGAGACGCGCGGCTACGTCACCACCGTGCTGCGCAATTACTGGGTCTATGAGGCGCAGACCGGCAAGCCGGCTTCGGTCAGCCGCGCGGCACTCGCGCAGGGCATGTGGCCGCGCTTCCCCGGCCTGCCGGGGGCGACCGCGGTGCGGCTGACCTCGAGCAACGGCTATCGCGCTTCGGCAAGCCTTCCGAGCAAGGCGGTCGCCAGTGCCAATTGACGAAGGCGCAACGTTTCTTCCCGTCCGGATTGCCGTTCTCACCGTTTCCGACACGCGCGGTTTGGCCGATGATCGGTCGGGCGACACGCTGGTTGCTCGGCTGACGGACGCGGGCCATGTTTTGGCGGCGCGCGAGATCGTCAAGGACGACGCCGATCTTCTGGTCGCGACGTTCCATCGCTGGATCGACGATCCAGAGGTCGATTGCATCATCTCGACCGGCGGCACCGGCGTGACCGGGCGTGACGTCACGCCCGAGGCGATCGAACGCGTCGCCGACAAGATGATCCCGGGGTTCGGCGAGCTGTTCCGCTGGCTGAGCTTCAAGACGATCGGCACCTCGACGGTCCAGTCGCGCGCCTGCGCGTGCGTGACGCGTGGCACGTACATCTTCGCGCTGCCGGGTTCGACCGGGGCGGTGAAGGATGGCTGGGACGGGATCCTTGAGAGCCAGCTCGATAGCCGCCACAAGCCCTGCAATTTCGTCGAACTGATGCCGCGGTTGCGCGAGCGGTAGCGATGAACCAGCCCGCGCCGCGGGTGGCCCGTCGCAGGATTATTATCTGCTTGGCCGTCCTTGGCGGCCTCGTCGTGTTTTACGCGGGCATTCTGCTGGGCCGACAACAGGCCGACCCACAACGGCCGCAAAAGCAGTCTGGCAGCACCGCCCCCGCATCACCGGAACACCGCTTCCGCAACGTCTTCTCGTCTTCGGTCATCGCGGACCCGCATGTTCTCGACGAGCAGCGCAAGGTGGTCGAGGCGCTCGAAAGCGCGTGTGCGCATCAGCGTAAGAATTGCGCTACCGCACGGAATGCGCGCGCCTATCTCGACGCGCACAAATAACCGCCCCAATCACGCTCCGGCCTGCATCGCCGCCAGTTCGTGCCCCGCGACATCGCGGAAATGGAAGCGCCGTCCCCCCGGGAAAGCGAAGATCGCGACGGTAATCTCGCCACCCGCGTCGCGCACCTTCTTTTCGCAGGCTTCCAGATCTTCGACTTCAATGACCGGCAGCGGCGCGGCAGTCGCCTCGGCGGGATCGGCCTGGAAACCGACCTCGGTGCCGCCGGTCGTCGTCGCGGCGTAGGTCGGCCCGAAATCGCTGAACTGCCAGCCGAATGCCGCCGAATAGAAGGCCTTGGCCGTGGCGGTGTCGCGCACCGGCAGCTCGAGATAGTTCAGTCGCGCCATAACCCGCCCCCTTTAATGTTCTTGTTACGTTCTGATATGCTCGCTACACGATGTCAATGGCCGACAAACGCCCCCAGCGCGGCGCTACGCTCAACCGCGAAAGCGCCCGTTTCAACCTGCCAGAACGCGCCATGGATGGCGACTGGCTCGATGATCGCGAGGGGCTCGACGGCGCACCGCCACGGCTACGCACCACGGTGACGGTCGAGCGCGCGCGGACGATCATCAGCCGCAACAGCTCGCCCGACATCGGCTTCGATCGCTCGATCAACCCGTATCGCGGGTGCGAGCATGGCTGCATCTATTGCTTCGCGCGGCCGACCCACGCCTTCCACGATCTCTCGCCCGGGCTCGATTTCGAGAGCAAGCTGTTCGCCAAGCCCGATGCCGCAGAGCTGCTCCGCGCCGAACTGGGGAAGCGCGGCTATGTCGCGCAGCCGATCGCGTTCGGCACCAATACCGATCCGTATCAGCCGATCGAGACCGACTGGCGGATCACGCGCGCCTGTCTCGAAGTGCTGGCCGAGACCAACCATCCGCTGACGATCACCACCAAGTCCGACCGCGTCGTCCGCGATATCGATCTGCTCGCGCCGATGGCGGCGAAGGGGCTGGCGGCGGTGGCGATTTCGCTCACCTCGCTGGATCCGAAGATCGCGATGACGCTGGAACCGCGCGCGCCGACCCCGACGCGGAGGTTGACGGCGGTGCGCGCGCTTGTCGCGGCGGGGATCCCGACGCACGTCTCGATCGCGCCGGTGATCCCGGCGATCACCGATCACGAGATCGAGCATCTGATCGAGCGGGCGGCCGAGGCGGGGGCGCGCTCGGTGTCGTTCATCCCGGTGCGGCTGCCCTGGGAGGTGGCGCCGCTGTTCAAGGCGTGGCTCGACGCGCATTTTCCCGACCGCGCGAGCAAGGTGATGGCGATCATCGCCTCGATCCGCGAGGGGCGTGAGAACGATCCGGGCTTCTTCACGCGGATGCGCGGCAGCGGGCCGTGGGCGGAACTGCTGCGGACGCGCTTCCAGATCGCGTGTCGCAAACATGGGATGAATGTCGAACGGATTGCGCTACGCAGCGAGCTGTTCCGCCCGCCGGCGGGGCCGCAGGGGGATTTGTTCGGATGAGCCGCGTCAAACATCGCCTGCCTGACCGTGCGGCGGTGCTCGCTTTGGTCGACGAGCGCGGCCAGATCGCGGTTCGCGCGACGCCCAATGCGAGCGCGAACACGGTGGTGTTGCCGGCAGCGGGGGCGCCGCGCGTGCTGAGCGTGCGCACGACGGTCACGCCCGAGGATGGCAAGGCGAATGACGCGATCCTCGCGCTACTCGCTGAAGCGCTCGGCTGTCCGAAATCGGCGCTGACGCTGGTGCGCGGGGCGACCGCGCGGGACAAGGTCGTGCAGGTCGCGCGCTAGGTTCGGTTCCGGTTACGTGAGCCAGTTCCCCGGCGAAGGCGGGCGGTACGTTCGATGATCCCCGCCATGGCTACTGGGCCCCGGCCTGCGCCGGGGAGCGGTGTTTCCATCGCGCCGATACATGGGCGCAGCGATCTCACTGCGCCAGCACATGATCCTTGAAGCGGGCGCGCAGCGCGGTCTTTAGGATCTTGCCGGTCGCGGTGTGCGGCAGGTCGTCGACGAAGACGATCTCGTCGGGAAGCCACCATTTCGCGACATGCTCGCCGAGATGCGCCCGGATCTCGGCGGCGCCAACCGTGCTGTCGGGCTTGCGGACGACTACCAGCAGCGGCCGCTCGTCCCACTTGGGATGATAGATCCCGATCGCCGCGGCTTCCGCGACGCCGGGACAGCCGACTGCAGCGTTCTCGAGATCGACCGACGAGATCCACTCGCCGCCCGACTTGATCACGTCCTTGGCGCGATCGGTGATCTGCATTGTGCCGTCGGGGTGGAGCACCGCGACGTCGCCAGTGTCGAACCAATTGTCGGCATCGACCGCATCCTCCTCCGCGCCGAAATAGCGCTGGACGATCCAGGGCCCACGGACTTGCAGCCGCCCCGAGGAAACGCCGTCGCGCGGCTGCTCGACATCATTATCGTCCAGCACGCGCAGCTCGATCCCGAACGGAATGCTGCCCTGCTTCTGGAGCAGGTCGAGCTGGTCGTCGCGCGAGAGTTCGTCCCACTCCGGCGGCGGCGCGGCGGCGGTCGCGACGGGCGACGTCTCGGTCATTCCCCACAGATGGATCACCTTGATCCCCATATCGAGGAAGCGCGCAATCATCGCGCGCGGCGCCGCCGATCCGCCGACGGTGATCGCTTCGAGCGTGCGTGGCAGCTCGCCGGTCGCGTCGATATGCTGGAACAAGGCGAGCCAGACGGTCGGCACGCCGCCCGCCAGCGTGACGCGCTCGCGGTTCATCAGGCCGCACAGCACCGCGGCATCGTTGACCGCCGAGAAGACGAGCTTGGTGCCCGCAAGCGGCGCGGCGAAGCACAGGCCCCAAGCGGCGGCGTGGAACAGTGGGACAATCGGCAAGACGGTCGAGCGAGCGCTGAGCGTCATTACCGCGGGCGAGGCGGCATGCATCGCGTGGAGCAAAGTCGAGCGGTGGGTGTAGAGCACGCCCTTGGGGTTGCCCGTCGTGCCGCTGGTGTAGCAGAGCATGCACGGTTCGCGCTCGCCACCCTCGACCCAGGGATAGGCGCCGGTCTCGGCCTCGAGCAACGCATCGAACGTCCCGTCGTCGAAGCATATATAGTGCTCGATGCTCGTCCAGAGCGGCTTGAGCCGATCGACCAGCGGCTGGAACTGCTTGTCGTAGAGCAGCACGCGATCTTCGGCGTGGTTGGCGATGTAGACGAGCTGTTCGTCGAACAACCGCGGGTTGATGGTATGCACCACCCCGCCCATCCCGATCGTGCCGTACCACGCGACGAGGTGCGGCCCGTGGTTCATGCCGAGCGTCGCGACGCGGTCACCGGGGGCGATACCGAGCCGCTCTAGCGCTTGCGCGAGGCGTTTGGCGTCGTGGGCCACACCGGCCCAGCTGCTGCGCGTCTCGCTGCCATCGGCCCAGCGCGTGACGATCTCGCGCCGGCCATGCTCGCGCGCGGCGTGGTCGAGGAGCCGCGGCACCCGCAATTCGAAATCCTGCATTCCACCGAGCATCTTAAACTCCCCTCCCGTTTACGGGAGGGGTTGGGGGAGGGCATGTGTTCGCCCTCTCTCCACACTCCCCTCCCCTAGCCCCTCCCGCAAGCGGGAGGGGGATTTATCCCACCAGCGACAGCTGCGCGCCGCTGGTGCGCAGCACCACATTGCCGACATCCTGCAGCGCTTCGATCCGCCCGACAAGTTCGCCGTCGAGCAGGAAGTCGCGACCGAGCAGAACGCGGGCGGTTTCCCCACCGGGAACCGCGACCGTGGCCCACACTTCGCCGCGTGCGCCCCGCGCATCGCCGAGCATCGCGGCGAGCGACGCCATCCCGGCCGGCGAGTCGATCGTCAGATCGAGGCTGAAGCGGGCATCGTTCGCCAATGCCTCGAACGGCTGGATCCGCTTGACCGAAACACGCGGGGTTTCCTCGCCCGGCCGCCGATCGAGCTCGACCGTCACCAGCCCGCACCCGCCGTTGCGCGCCGCTTCCTCGAGATCGGCGGCGACCGAGTCGTCGAAGCACGTCGCGACGAACTGACCAGACGGATCCGAGAGCGTCGCCATCAAATAGCGTTTGCCGCGCGCCGAGGTTCGCCAGCGCGCATCCTCGACCAGCGCCGCCATCGTTGCGCCGGTGCGCGTGCCGTCGTCGGGGATGTTGAGCTCGCCCAAGGTCGCGAAGCTGCGCGCGCCATGCATCTTGGCAAGGTGGCTGTGGCGGTCGACCGGATGCGCCGAGAAATAGAAGCCGAACGCCTCGCGCTCTTGGTCCATCCGCTCGGCCAGTGTCCAGCGCGCCGAGAGCGGCAGCTTGATCGGCGGCTCGGACGCCTCCGCGGTCCCGAAGAGACCGCCCTGCCCGCTGGTCTTCTGCTCGTGGATCCGCGCGGCGGTGGCGAGGATCGTCTCGGCGCAAGCGAGAATGCCCGCACGATTGTCATTGAGCCCATCGAACGCGCCCGCTGCGGCGAGCGTCTCGAGCTGGCGCTTGTTCATCACGCGCGGATCGATCCGGCGTGCGAGGTCGTCGATCGATTCGAACCGACCGCTCGCGTCGCGCTCGGCGACGACCTTCTCCATCGCCCCCTCGCCGACCGATTTCAACGCGGCGAGCGCATAGCGCACCGCCAGCCCGTCGCCGCTATCCTCGACGGTGAAGTCTGCCTCGCTGCGCAGGATGCACGGCGGCAGCAATTTGACGCCAAGCCTCCGCATATCGTCGACGAAGATGCTGAGCTTGTCGGTCAGCGTGAGATCGAAGCACATCGAGGCCGCGAAGAATTCGTGCGGGTGGTGCGCCTTGAGCCATGCCGTCTGGTACGACAGCAGCGCATAGGCCGCGGCGTGCGACTTGTTGAAACCGTAGCCGGCGAACTTGTCGATCAAGTCGAACAGCTCGTTCGCCTTTGCCGCCTGGATGCCGTTGATCGTCAGGCAGCCTTCGGCGAAATGGGCTCTTTGCGCGTCCATCTCGGCCTGGTTCTTCTTGCCCATCGCGCGGCGCAGCATGTCGGCCTGGCCGAGCGAATAGCCAGCGAGGATCTGCGCGGCCTGCATCACCTGTTCCTGGTAGACGAAGATGCCGTAGGTCTCGGACAGGATGCTCTCGAGCAGCGGATGCGGGTATTCGATCTCTTCCAGGCCGTTCTTGCGGCGGCCGAACATCGGGATGTTGTCCATCGGGCCCGGGCGATAGAGCGAGACGAGCGCGATGATGTCGCCGAAGTTCGACGGGCGCACCGCCGACAGCGTGCGCCGCATCCCCTCGGATTCGAGCTGGAACACGCCGACCGTGTCGCCCTTCTGGAGCAGTTTGTAGACGCCCTCGTCATCCCATTCGAGCGCATCGAGATCGAGCACCACGCCGCGCGCGGCAAGCAGGTCGATCGCCTTCTTGAGCACCGACAGCGTCTTGAGGCCCAAGAAGTCGAACTTCACGAGGCCCGCACCCTCGACATATTTCATGTCGAACTGCGTGACGGGCATGTCCGAACGCGGATCGCGGTAGAGCGGCACGAGATCGGCGAGCGGCCGGTCGCCGATCACGACGCCCGCGGCGTGGGTCGAGCTGTGGCGCGGGAGGCCCTCGAGCTGCATCGCCAGGTCGAGCAGATGGCGGACGTTGCTGTCCGACTTGTACTCGGCGTGGAGCTCGACCACGCCGTCGATCGCGCGCTTCAGAGTCCACGGATCGGCGGGCAGGTTCGGGATCAGCTTGGCGAGCCGGTCGATCTGGCCATAGCCCATCTGCAGCACGCGCCCGGTATCCTTGAGCACCGCGCGTGCCTTCAGACGCCCGAAGGTGATGATCTGCGCGACCTGGTCGCGGCCGTATTTCTCCTGGACGTAGCGGATCACCTCGCCGCGGCGGGTTTCGCAGAAATCGATGTCGAAGTCGGGCATCGACACGCGTTCCGGGTTGAGGAAGCGCTCGAACAGCAGCCCCAGCTTGATCGGATCGAGATCGGTGATCGTCAGCGCCCAGGCGACGACCGAGCCTGCGCCCGAACCGCGGCCCGGACCGACCGGAATGTCGTGGTCCTTCGCCCATTTGATGAAGTCGGCGACGATCAGAAAGTAGCCGGGGAAGCCCATCTGGATGATGACGTCGAGTTCGAAATCGAGGCGGGTGCGGTAGACGGTGCGCCAATCTTCGGCTTCTTCTTCACCCCCCTCCCGCGTGCGGGAGGGGTTGGGGGTGGGCTCGCGCTCTCCGGCTGTCGTACCGCTAGTGGAGGTCGGGCGCCCACCCCCAGCCCCTCCCGCAAGCGGGAGGGGAGCAGAGACGGCCAGCTCGGCGATGCGATTCAACCGCCGTTCCAACCCCACATGCGCGTCCTCGCGCAGCTTCGCCGCCTCGGCCGTCGGGTCGCCCGCCAAACTCGGCAGGATCGGCTTGCGCTTCGGCGCCGCGACGCCGCAGCGTTTCGCCACCACCAACGTGTTGGCGATCGCCTCGGGCAGATCGGCGAACAGCTCGCGCATGTCCTTGGCGGGCTTCATCCACGCATCGGGCGAGCTGCGGACGCGGTCTTCGCTGGCGATATAGGTCGAGCTGGCGATGCACAGCAGGATGTCGTGTGCCTCGCTGAAACCGGGCTCGGCAAAGCAGCATGGATTGGTCGCGACGATCGGCAGGTTACGATCATAGGCGAGGTCGAGCAGCGCGTTCTCGGCCTTGGTCTCGATCTCGTCTCCGCGCCGCGTCAGTTCGATATAGAGCCGGTCGGGGAATAGCGCCTCGAGGCGTTCGCAATAAGCGAGCGCGCGATCGGGCTGATCCTCGGCGAACAGCCGCGCGAGCGCGCCTTCGCGGCCCGCAGTGAGTGCGATCAGTCCCTCGGTGCGGCCTTCGAGCGCGGCGAAATCGACATGCGCGTTGAGTTCGAGCGGGCGGTCGAGATGCGCCTGCGAGACCAGCACGCACAGGTTCTGATAGCCCACCTCGTCCTGCGCATAGAGCGCGATCCAGTCGAGTACCGGCGTCATGCCCTCGGGCATGCCCGGGCGGCAGACGCCGAGCATCGCGCCGATGATCGGCTGTACGCCCGCGGCCCGCGCTGCGTCGGAATAGGCCATCGCGGCGTAAAGGCCGTTGCGATCGGTCAGCGCGGCGGCGGGAAACCCAAGTTCCTGCGCGCGCTTGGCGATTGCCTTGGGCTCGATCGCGCCGTCGAGCATGGTGAAGGAGGAGAAGATACGAAGGGGTACGAAACCGGAATGCGACATGGATATGACTATGGGGGGTACGCCGGTTTTGGGGAAGGCGGTGACTCGCAAAATGCGGTGGATATCATTTGGCGGACGTCAGGAAGGCCCCCAATGATGGTGCCAGCCACCTCCGTCGCCCCGGCGAAGGCCGGGGCCGCTATGTCGGGCGCGGTTCAGCCGTTGCGAACACAACCGAACGGCCCCGGCCTTCGCCGGGGCGACGAAGGTGACCCGTTCTACAGCAGCTTAGCGATGTCCGCCTCGATCTCGGCCGGCTTGGTCGTCGGCGCATAGCGTTCGACGACGCGGCCGTCCTTGCCGACGAGGAACTTGGTGAAGTTCCACTTGATGCCCTGCAGGCCGAGGATCCCCGGCGCCTGCTTCTTCAGCTCGGTGAACAACGGGTCCGCGTTCGATCCGTTGACGTCGACCTTGGCGAACACCGGGAAGGTCACGTCATAGGTCAGCGAACAGAAATTGGCGATTTCCGCCGCGTCGCCGGGCTCCTGCGCGCCGAACTGGTTGCACGGAAAGCCCAGCACCTCGAACGGCTGCCCGGCGAACGTGCGGTGGAGCGCTTCGAGCCCCTCATATTGCGGCGTGAACCCACATTTCGAGGCAGTGTTGACGATCAGCAAAACCTTGCCGGCATAAGCGGAGAGATCGACGGCCGAACCATCGGCGGCCTTGACGGTCAGGTCGGTGATCGCGGTCATGCGGAGTTTCCTTCGTTGCGCGCGAGCAGGAAGCGCAGGTTGCGCTCGACGCCCGCCCATTCGCTGGCGATGATCGAATAGACCACAAGATCGCGCACCCGGCCATCCATCACCTGATGGTTGCGCAAGATCCCGTCGCGCTTGGCGCCGAGCCGCTCGATCGCCGCCTGCGAACGCGTGTTGAACCAGTCGGTGCGGATCTGGACGGCGTTGCAGCCCAGCACCTCGAAGGCATGGCGGAGCAACAGCAGCTTGGCCTCGGTATTGACCCCGCTGCGCTGGACCGACTTGGCGTAGAAGGTCCCGCCGATCTCGAGCCGCTTGTGCCCCGCGCTCATCCGCATGTAGCGCGTGAGCCCGACGACGTGCCCGTCGGGGGTGCAGACGGTGAATGGCATCGCGCGACCAAAGTCGCGTTCCTTGAACACGGCCGCCATGAAGGCGTCGGGATCGATCAGCGTCGAGACGTTGGTGAAGAACAGCTCGCTGATGTTCCCATCCGCCGCCGCCGCGACGATGGCGTCGCGATCCTCGGGCACAGTCGGGCGCAGCGTGACGTGCCGCCCGACCATCGTCGGTGCGGTCTTCCAAGGATCCCCGATCATTGTACCCCTCTCTGATCCCAATCATCTATCGGACGCCCGATTTTCGATCGCGTAGGCGACCAGTACACCGAGTCGACGATCCCGAGCACATCCCCCACGCGCACCTGCTCGACCCCCATCTCCTGGAGGGAAACCCGGCTATCCGCCGCACGATCGCGATTGTCGCCTAGCAGAAACAGCTTCCCCGCATCGACGCGTACCGCTGCCACCGAATCGAAAAGCCCTGGCTCGATATCGAGGATGCGGTGCGAGCCTTGCTCGCCGGGAAAGCTCTCCTCGAGCATGCGCGACGCCGTGCCGTCAAAGCTCGGGCCGATCCCAACCAAACGTTGATCGGCGACCTTGCCATTGATGGCAACCACACCGTTCTGCATCTCAATCGTATCGCCCCCGATCGCAGCGATCCTCGCGGCGCGGATCTCGCCCTGGGTCTTGAACACGACGACAACGCCACGCCGCAATTCCGTCGCACGGAACCGCAGCGGGGCAAGGCGATCATTAACCTCCAGCGTCGGCAGCATGCTCTGCGATGGGATATAGAATGTACGGCCGATCCGCGCTCCGTGCGAAAGCGCCAATACGCTCGGGCCCAACCACCACGTCAATCCCGCCAAAGCGACCAGACCGACACAGCAGAGCGCAATGGTCGGCCATCCGAAGCGGCCAACCAGTGCCTTCACGCCAGCCGGCCCTCGTGCAGCCGCACGACACGGTCCATTTTGAGCGCCATCCGCTCGTTATGCGTCGCGACCAGCGCGGCCGTCCCCTCGCCACGCACCAGCCGCAGGAATTCGGCGAGCACAATATCGGCGGTCGCCTCGTCGAGATTGCCGGTCGGCTCGTCCGCCAGCACCAGCGCCGGCTGATTGGCGAGCGCGCGCGCGACAGCGACGCGTTGTTGCTCGCCGCCCGACAATTGGCTCGGGCGATGCGTCAGGCGGTGGCCGAGGCCGAGCGCGGTGAGCAAGGCGGTCGAGCGTTCGTTGGCCTCTGCGCGCGTCTTGTCGCGGATCATCTGCGGCAGGACGACATTCTCGGTCGCGTTGAAATCGGGCAGCAAGTGATGGAATTGATAGACGAAGCCGAGCTTGTCGCGCCGCACGCGCGTGCGCCCGTCGGCGTTGAGCCGCGCGGTTTCCTCGCCGTCGATCAGGATCGAGCCCCCGAAACCGCCCTCGAGCAGCCCGACCGCCTGCAAAAGCGTCGATTTGCCCGAGCCCGATGGCCCGAGCAGCGCGACGATCTCGCCCGCGCCGACCTGCAGATCGACGCCGCGCAGGACCTCGATCGTCTGTCCGCCCTGTTCGAAGCTGCGCGTCAGACCCGAGACGCCGAGAACCGGATTATTCATAGCGCAACACCTGGACTGGGTCGGTGCTCGCCGCTTTCAGCGCGGGGTAGAGCGTGGCGAGGAAGCTGAACAGCAAGGCCATCAGCGCGATGACCGTGACTTCGACCGGATCGGTTTTCGAAGGCAGTTCGCTCAGGAAGCGGATCGAGGGATCCCAGAGGTTCTGCCCAGTGACGAGCTGGACGAAATCGACGACGCTCTGGCGGAAATAGAGGAAGATGAAGCCGAGGATCAGCCCCGCGACGACGCCCAGCGCGCCGATCGTCGTGCCGACGGTCATGAAGATACGGATCATCCCCCCCCTGCTCGCCCCCATCGTCCGCAGGATCGCAATGTCGCGCGTCTTGGCGCGCACCAGCATGATCAGCGAGGAGAGGATGTTGAACACCGCGACGAGGATGATGATCGACAGCACGGTGAACATCGCGACGCGTTCGACCGCTAGCGCCTCGAACAGCTGCGCGTTCATCTGCCGCCAGTCCTGGATCACCCCCATCTTGCCGACCTTGGTGGCGAGCGGCGCGAGGATCGGCCCGACCTGGTCGGCATCGCTCGTCTGCAGCTCGACCATGTTGACCGAGTCGCCGAGCATCAGGAGCGTCTGCGCATCCTCCATCGGCATGACGACATAGGCCTTGTCGAAATCATAGACGCCGATCGTGAAGATCGCGCCGACGGTATATTGCACGATCCGCGGCACGGTGCCGAAGGGGGTGGTCTGCCCCTGCGGGCTGATCAGCGAGATCTGGCTCCCTACGACCGCGCCGAGTTGGTCGGCGAGCCCCGAGCCGATCGCGATCTGCCCGCTGCCCGGCATCAGCGACGAGAGCGAGCCCATCACGACCTTGCTGCCGATCGTCTTGTTCGACCGGATGTCGGAAACCCGCATCCCGCGCACCAGCACGCCTTCGACGCGGCCGTTATACGTCGCCATCAGCGGCTGCTCGATCAGCGGGGTCGCGCTGGTCACGCCCTTGGTCGTCTCGGCGAGCCCGACGACTTGACGCCAGTCGCGCATCTGGCCGCCGTACGCCTGGACTACGGCATGGCCGTTAAGCCCGACGATCTTGTCGAACAGTTCGGCGCGGAAGCCGTTCATCACGCTCATCACGATGACGAGCGCGGCGACTCCGAGCATCACGGCGACGAGACTGATACCGGCGACGAGGAAGATGAACCCCTCGCCCTTGCCGGGCAGCAAATAGCGCCGGGCGATCATGCGTTCATAGCGGGAGAGGATCATGGGCTGCGCTCTAGGCCGCGGCCGATGCGCTGGCAACCGTTCCCCCGAACGTTGCAGCTGTTGCGAAAGCGCCACAGGAGTGTCGCAATCGGTTCGCAACGGCCACATTCCCCATGACAAGCACCCGACGCGCTCGTAACGCTTTTGTCACTGACACACAGGCAATGGCCGTGGGTTCGGGGACTGGCCTTCAGCGCCGCCGCAGGGCTGGCAGCGGAGGTCGAAATGGGGGCTGACGAGCGATCGTCACGCAGGCGTCCGGGTCGGAAACGGCCCGGACGTTTGCGTTTGGGCGAAGGCGGCCGTGCCGGCCGCCGGTCCGCACAGCGGATCGCCCAAACCGGGCGGCGGGTCGAGCGAAGCGCGAACCCGTCCGACGGCGGCTTTGCCGACCGGCGCTTTCCTACCGACGCACCACTGCCCTCACCCGACCTCGCTTCGCTCGGCCACCCTCTCCCGCAAGCGGGAGAGGGAGAAGACCTCAAAACGTCTTGGAAATCGTCCCCCCGAACGTCCTTGGATCGCCCGGCTGCCCAACGATCAACCCGGTGCTCCCCGACTGCGTCGACAGCAGCTCGAAATAGTCCTGGTCGAACGCATTGCGCACCCAGGCGTAGACGTTGAAATCCTTCTTGCGATAGCCGAGCCGGAAGTTCGAGATCGAGTAGCCAGAGATATAGGTGTAGGCCGAAGGCGACGGGTTCGACGAGAAGCGCGTGCGGTAATTGCCGTCATAGCCGAGATAGACTTGGCCCCCGGAGGAATCGACCGGAACGTTATATTCCGCGCCGTACGACAGCGACCATTTCGAGATGCCGGGCAGACGCTGGCCCGAAATATCGCACGCCGCCGGGCTGACGCCCCCCGCAACGCCCGCCGCGGTCGCGGGGCTGGTCGCGCTGGCGGCGGTGCCGCCGGTCAGCTCGGGCGGGCACGGCGCGTTCTTGAAATCGACATATTTCGCGTCGGTGTATGCACCGTTGAAATAAAGATTGAAGCGCGGCGTCGGGCGGTAGGTCGTGTCGAATTCGAACCCGCGCGAGCGGACCTTGCCGGCATTGGCGAGATAACCGCGGATCACATTGATCGCGTTGTTGTTCACGGTCGCCTGGTAATCCTTGATGTCGGTCCAGAAGCCGGCAAGGTTCACGGTCAGGCGACGATCGAGAAACTGCGTCTTGAGGCCGATTTCATAGGCGGTGACCTTTTCGGGCTTCACCGTCTGCGTCGTCAGATCGACGCCGGTGCTGGTCGAGTTGAGCGGCAGGCCCGACAGATTGATCCCGCCCGATTTGAAGCTGCGCGAATAGGTCGCATAGCCGTGGACGTCTGACGCGAAATCGTACGACGCGGTCAGATCGCCCGATACGTTCCAGGCGCTGAACCTGGGGCTGTAGCTCTGCGGCGCGAGCGTATTGATCTGGTTCTGGAAGGTCGTGCCCGCCGCGGTGCTGCGCGCGCGCGCGGCGGCGAGCAGGCTCGCGACATTGTCGGCGGTCGCGACGAAATCGTACTGGCTGTTGCGGATGCTCACCACCGAAACATACGAGCCCGATTTCTTGTCGTAATTGATGCGCAGCCCCGGCTGCAGATGGAATTTATCGGTCACCGCCCAGTTGAGCTTGCCGAACACGGCGAAGCTGGTGTTGTCGAACGCGATCGTGTTGGTCGAGGTCAGCCCATTGAGCACATTGGGGTTGGCCGCATCGGCGCCCGACAGCAGGAAGCGGCTCGCCGCCGCCCCTTGCGCCTGCACGCCCTGGGTGTTGATCGTCTGGTTGAAAAAGAACGCGCCGACGGTGTAATCGAGCTTGTTCTTGCCGTTCGACGCGATGCGGACTTCCTGCGAATATTGCTTCTGCTGCGACGGGTTCTGCGAGATCGTCGTGATCGGCAGGCCGATGAAATCGCGGTCGTTGGCGGGCTGCCAATCCCAATAGCGCCACGCGCTGACCGAGGTCAGCGTCGCTGGCCCCAGATCCCAGTTCGCGACGAGCGAGGCGCCGCCGACTTCCTGACGCGAATTGATCGTCGCATCGAGATCGGTGACGCGGTCGAACGGATTGGTGCTCGGCGGCGTGTAGCCGAAATTCGCGGCGAGCGCGGCATATTGCCGGCTGGTGACGCGCTGCGTCGTACCGACGCGCGCATAATATTGCGCGCAGCACAGCGGGTTCTGGACGTTGAAATCGCCCGACAGCGTCAGGCTCAGCGAGTCGGTCGGCTTGTAGAGCACCTGTCCACGGAACCCGACATTGCGCTGGCGGTGCAGATCGGTCTTGCTCGTGACGTCATAAATCGTGCCGTGCCGCGTCGTCGCCGAGGTCGACAGGCGAATGGCGAGGTTGTCGGTGATCGGCCCCGAGATCGACGTCTTCGCCTGCAAGAAATCGTAATTGCCGACGCTCACTTCGGCGCGCGCTTCGGGCGAGAAGCTCGGCGCGCGGGTCGTGATGTTGAGCGCGCCCGACGTGGTGTTCTTGCCATAGAGCGTGCCCTGCGGCCCGCGCAGCACCTCGACGCGGTCGACATCGATGAAGTCGAACGTCGCCGCCCCCACGCGGCCGATATAGACGCCGTCGATATAGAAGCCGACGCCCTGCTCGATCCCGTCATTGGTCAGGCCGAACGGCGCGCCGAGCCCGCGGATATTGATAGCCGAGTTGCGCGGGTTGCTCGAATAGAATTGCAGCGAGGGAACTTGCTGCTGCAGCCGGTTGACGTTGAACGCGCCACTCTCCGCCAGCGATTTGCCGGTCAGCACCGACAGCGCGATCGGCACGGTCTGCTGCGTCTCGGCGCGGCGGCGGGCGGTGACGAGGATATCGCCATTGTCCTGGCTCTCCGCCGGCGTGGCGGCCTGCGGCTCCGACGTCGGCGCGGCGGGTGGATCGGTGACGATGGCGGGGCCTCCCAATACGGTCGAAGCGAGCAGCAAGGCCGGAACGGAAGCGAGCATGAAGATCCCCTGTGGTCGGGTTATTCCCGAGTCGGGAGCATATGCCCACTAAACGAGGGGAGTATCACTCGGTCTCCTTCTTGGGCCGCGGATAGATACGCTTTAGCGGCGCTTCAAAAATCCGGGGCGCGGCCTCTTGAACCGGGTGCAAGGCCAACCAGATTGAGCGCGTGCGGCGCTCGACACGAGGCTGCACCGGGCGGGTCGCGCAGCAGCGGACCCGGCTCGATCTGGACGACACTCGCTTTATCGAAGGAGTTACCATGCGTACGTTCGATCTCACCCCCTATCGCCGCTCGACCGTTGGTTTCGACCGGCTGTTCGACATGCTCGAGGCCAATGCCCGCCAGGCGAGCGCGGACAATTACCCGCCCTTCAATCTCGAGCGACTCGATGGCGACCGCTATCGCATCACGCTCGCCGTTGCCGGTTTCGGCCGCAATGATATCGAGATCACCGCGCAGCAGAATCTGCTCCAGGTGAAGGGCCGCAAGGAAGCTCAAGATGAAAGCTCGGCTGCGTTCCTCCACATCGGGATCGCCAATCGCAGCTTCGAACGTCGCTTCGAACTCGCCGATTTCGTGCGGGTCGAGGATGCGCGGCTCAACGACGGGCTGCTGGTGATCGACCTGATCCGCGAAGTGCCCGAGGCGATGAAGCCCAAGAGCATCGCGATCAAGACCGGCGCACCGCTGGTCGCGGTCGAGGACAAGGCGCAGGCGGCGTAAGCTCAGCCGCTGTCGAGGTATCGGTTAGGGCGCCCGGAGCGATCTGGGCGCCCTTTTTACGTCGGCAGCGATTAGCGATCGATCAAAGGATCCAGAAGCCCAGCGCTAGTCCCATCTGGATCGCGCAAATAAGCAGCGGCCGAGTGGAGAACGGCTCCTTCCGGGTTTTGTGGCGGAACCAACGTCGCGCCAGAAGCGCGCCGGGCGACCCGCCTATTGCCGCCAAGGTCAGTAGGTCGGCTTCGGATATCCTGCGCGCACGCGCTATCGCCCGCTGCTTATCCTGACAGAAGCACACTATCGTCCAGAGGTTGATGACCAGCAGGAAGGGAATGGCAAACCACACCATCGCTAACGCGCGAAGCGAATACCTTCCTGTGAGGCAACGGCCGGAATCATAACGCGACGTCGAAGACTATCGCGTGCCGCTCAGACCAGTCGCGATTGCTTCACGGCAGCAGCAATGAAGCTCTTGAACAGCGGATGCGGATCGAACGGCTTGCTCTTCAGCTCGGGATGGAACTGCACGCCGACGAACCACGGATGGTCGGGCCGCTCGACGATTTCGGGCAAGGTGCCGTCGGGCGACATGCCGCTGAACACCAGTCCGCCCTTTTCGAGCCGCTCGCGATACGCCGTATTGACCTCATAGCGGTGACGATGACGCTCCGAGATGTCGGTCTCTTCATAGATGCTCGACACCACGCTGTTGCCATCGAGCTTCGCCGGATAGGCGCCGAGCCGCATCGTGCCGCCGAGATCGCCGCCATGTTCGCGCTTTTCGATCCCCGCAGCGCTCATCCATTCGGTGATCATGCCGACGACAGGCTCATCGGTCGCGCCGAACTCGGTCGAGCTGGCATCGGGGATCCCGGCCAGATCGCGTGCGCCTTCGACGCACGCCATCTGCATGCCGAAGCAGATCCCGAAATAGGGAATCTCGCGCTCGCGCGCGAAGCGCACGCTGGCGATCTTGCCCTCGGCGCCGCGCGACCCGAACGCGCCGGGGACGAGGATCGCGTGCAGCGGCTCGAGCCGTGCGGTGATGTCGGCGTCGTCGGCCTCGAACAGCTCGGCGTCGATCCACTCGACGTTGACCTTCACCTTGTTGGCGATGCCGCCATGCACCAGCGCTTCGCCGAGCGACTTGTACGCGTCCTGCAGGCCGACATATTTGCCGACCACACCGACGGTGACTTCGCCCTCGGGGTTGGTCACGCGGTCCATGATGTCGGTCCAGCGCGACAGATCGGGGGCGCTGCCCGGCATGATACCGAACGCGTTGAGCACCGCGTTGTCGAGGCCCTCCTCGTGATACTGCACCGGCACCGCGTAGATGCTCTTGGCGTCGAGCGCCGGGATCACGGCTTCCTTGGGGACGTTGCAGAACAGGGCGATCTTGGCGCGGTCGCTCTCGGGGAGCGGCTGCTCGCACCGGCACACCAGCACGTCGGGCTGGACGCCTAGCGCCGCAAGTTCGCGCACAGAATGCTGCGTCGGCTTGGTCTTCAGCTCGCCCGCGGCGGCGATATACGGCACCAGCGTCACGTGGATGCTGACCGAATTGCCGCGCCCGAGATCGTTGCGCAGCTGGCGGATCGCCTCGATGAACGGCAGCGATTCGATATCGCCGACGGTGCCGCCGATCTCGCACAGCACGAAATCGAGGTCGTCGGTCTCGGCCTGGGCGAATTCCTTGATCGCGTCGGTGACGTGCGGGATGACCTGGACGGTCGCGCCGAGATAGTCGCCGCGACGTTCGCGCGTGATGATCTGCTGATAGATCCGGCCGCTCGTGATGTTGTCCGACTGGCGCGAGGCGACGCCCGTAAAGCGTTCATAATGGCCGAGATCGAGATCGGTCTCCGCCCCGTCGTCGGTCACATACACTTCGCCGTGCTGGTAGGGCGACATCGTGCCGGGATCGACGTTGAGATAGGGATCGAATTTGCGGATCCGCACGCGGTATCCGCGTGCCTGCAGGAGAGCCGCGAGGCTCGCTGCCATGAGACCCTTGCCGAGCGAGGAGACCACGCCGCCGGTGATAAAGATGAACCGCGCCATGGGAGAAGAGGCCTAGCGTCAAACGGGGTGGCGCGGCAAGCGCGCGACTCCAAACAATGAAGGATATGCGCGACCCACCGAGTCGCGCGCGAAACGAACCCGAAGGTTACTGCGCGAGCGGGACCGCGCTGTTGCCGACCGGTGCGGCGCTGTTCGGCGCCGACTGGAGCGCGCTGCGTGCGCCCGAGGCGAACGGCACGTTCGGATCACCCGGCGCGACCGGAGCCTGGACCGGCGCGGTGACCGCGGCAGGCTTGGCGCTGGCATCGACCTTGACCGACTTGCCCTGCGCCGCGAGCACCGCGAGCAGAATGCTGAGCGCGATGAACAGGCCGCCGAGAATCGACGTCGCCCGCGTCAGGAAATCCGCCGCGCCGCGCGCCGACATCAGACCGGCCGGGCTGCCGCCCATGCCGAGCCCACCGCCCTCGGACCGCTGCATCAGGACGACCGTCACCAGCGCAAGGGCGATGACGAAATGGACCACGAGGAGAAACTGGAACAGAAACATGAAGCGGGCTGATTCCTTGGGGGCGCTTTGACAGCGAAGCCGGGCACATAGGCGAGGTAGGCCGCGCGATCAACCGCGCGCGCAACGACTGTTACGGCACCCTGACCGTCACATTTCGCCATCGAACTGAAACCTGTGGCTTCCCGGAACGTTAGTGGACCAGGAATTACCCCGCTGGTGGGGTATCCGAGTTATTTGCGGACACCTGCCGTGGCTATACAAACAGATCATGCGCTTGCCGATTGGATGCATACGCTGGTGGATTATGTCCGGTCGGGCGAGCCTGACCTGACCAATCGACAGATGGCGCTGCTGCTCGTCGTCTATCTCAAACCGGGGCCGCATACCGTGCGCGGATTGGCGGCGATGCTCAACGTCTCGAAGCCCGTTGTCACGCGCGCCTTGAACAGGCTCGGTACCCTGGGCTATCTGCGCCGCCAACGGGACGACAATGACAAGCGCAACATCTTTGTTGCGCGTACGTCCGAGGGGGCAAGTTTTCTTGACGATTTCGGCCAATTTATCGGCGACACCACGCCCCAACCCGCGCGACAGCGGATCGTCCGGCACGCCGCCGCGTAGGAGCTTTGCGCTCGCTGGGCAGTCGGTCGAGCTCGATCCGCGCACCCATGCCGTGCGCCGTGACCTCGCCGACATCCGCCTCGCCGATCGCGTGTTCGCGCCGCATTACGCTTCGTGCGTGCAACGCGTCGTGATCAGCGCTACGGGCCTTCGCGAAGGCGCTGATCCGGAGTCTGCCGTGCTGACCGATCTCAAGACGGGCGATGTGTTCGAAGTGCTCGAATTCGTCAAAGGCCGCGCCTGGGGCCGTGCCCCCGGCGCCGGGCTGGTCGGCTATGTCGATGCCGACACGCTGTCCTGGCCCACGGCATGAGCGTCTCGGTCTTCATCGACGGTGCCGCCGGGACGACCGGCCTCGAGATTCGCGAGCGGCTTGCCGGGCGCGATGATATTTCGCTCGTCTTGCTCGACGATGCGCGCCGCAAGGATCCCGCAGCGCGCGCCGAGGCGCTCAACGACAGCGACTTCGTCATCCTCTGCCTGCCCGACGATGCCGCGCGCGAGGCGGTCTCGCTGATCGCCAATGATCGCACGCGCGTGATCGACGCCTCGACCGCGTTTCGCGTCGCCGACGGCTGGACCTATGGTTTCGCCGAGGTCGAGCCCGGCCAAGCCAATGCGATCGCCGAGGCGAAGCGCGTCTCCAATCCCGGCTGTTATCCGACCGGTTTTCTCGCTTTGCTCCGCCCCTTGGTGCGTGCCGGGCTCGTCCCGGTCGACTGGGGGATCAGCGTCAACGCGGTGTCGGGCTATTCGGGCGGCGGCAAGGCGATGATCGCCGAGTATGAGGGCGTCAATCCGCCGCCTGCGTCGCGTGCCTACGCGCTGAGCCTCGCACACAAGCATGTGCCCGAAATGCAGAAGCATGCGCGGCTCGAGCATCCGCCGATCTTCACGCCGTCGGTCGTCAACACCTATCGCGGGATGATCGTCGAGGTGCCGCTGGCGCTCTATCGCTTTCCGCGGCGGCCGACCTTGCTCGCCTGCGAGACCGCGTTGCGCGAGGCCTATCCCGAGGGCGGGCTGATCCGGATTGCCGAGGGCGATGCGTCCGCGGTGCAGGTTGAGGATGATGCCGGCACCGATCGCCTGACGCTGCGCGTCTGCGGCAATGCCGATATCGGCCAGGCGCGGCTGATCGCGACGCTCGACAATCTCGGCAAGGGTGCGGCCGGGGCTGCCGTGCAGAATCTGAACATCATGGCCGGGCTCGATCCGCTCGCCGGCCTCACCGTGTAACGCAAGGTTTCATCTTGGCGGGGCGCCCGGCGTTCCCTAGGTGATGCCTTCCCCAGGAGCTCGAATTCGCATGGCCAACCGTACGCCCGTCGGCAAACTCCTTCTGTTCGGCGCGACCGGCGACCTTGCGCAGCGGATGTTGCTGCCCTCGCTCTACGGCCTGCACGCCGATGGGCTGCTGCCCGAAGGGCTCACGATCACCGGCACCGCGCGGTCGGAGAATAGCGACGAGAGCTATCGCAAGTTCGCCAAGGACGCGCTCGAGAAGTTCGTCCCCAAGGACCGGATGGACGCCAAGGCGATCAAGTCGTTCCTCGAGCGCGTCCAGTACCAGGCGCTCGATGCGACCGACATGGCGCATTACAAGGATCTGTCGGCCAAGGTCGGCGATGTCGCAGGCGGTCTCGCGATTTTCTTGTCGACCGCACCGTCGTTGTTCGAGGCTGTCATTCGCGGGCTCGAATCGGCCGGCCTCGCCGGCGAGACCGTCCGCATCGGGCTTGAAAAGCCGCTCGGCTACGATCTCGAATCGAGCCGCGAAATCAACGATACCGTCGCGACCGCCTTCCCCGAGGAGCGGACCTTCCGGATAGACCATTATCTCGGCAAGGAGACAGTGCAGAACATCCTCGCGTTGCGCTTCGGCAATTCGTTCTTCGAGCCTATTTGGAACGCGCGCGGCATCGACAACGTCCAGATCACCATCTCCGAGACGGTCGGGCTAGAGGAGCGCGCGGCGTATTATGACGGCGCGGGTGCCCTGCGCGACATGGTCGCCAACCACATGCTGCAGCTGCTCGCGCTGATCGCGATGGAGCCCCCTGCCCGTTTCGACGGCAATGCGATCCGCGACGAAAAGGCCAAGGTCTTCCGCTCGCTGCGCTTGATCGAGCCGCAGGACGCGCCGCGCGATACCGTGACCGGCCAGTACGGCGCGGGCGCGAGCGGCGGCGAGATCGTCAAGGGCTATATCGACGAGCTGACCAAGCCCTCGACCACCGAGACCTTCGTCGCGATCAAGGCGCATGTCGACAATTGGCGCTGGCAGGGCGTGCCCTTCTACCTGCGCACCGGCAAACGCATGCCGACGCGGCGCAGCGAGATCGCGATCCAGTTCAAGCCCGTTCCGCATTCGATGTTCTCGAACCGTGGCGGGCTGCTCCAGCCCAACGTCCTGGTGATCCGCCTGCAGCCCGAGGAATATGTCCAGCTGCTGGTGATGGCGAAGGAGCCCGGCCTCGACCGCGACGGTATCCGCCTGCGCGAAGTGCCGTTGAACCTCAGCCTCGACGCCGAATTCGCGGGTTCGCGCCGCCGGATCGCGTATGAGCGCCTGCTGCTCGATCTGATCGAGGGCGACCAGACGCTGTTCGTGCGCCGCGACGAGGTCGAGGCGCAGTGGACCTGGATCGACGCGATCCGCGCCGGCTGGGTCGCCAACGACATGAAGCCCAAGAGCTATGCCTCGGGCAGCTGGGGTCCGAGCGCCGCGATCGCGCTGACCGAGCGCGATGGCGTGACCTGGCTGGACGAGTAGTTTCATAAGAAGCCCTCTTCCGCTTTCGCGGGAGAGGGTTGAGTGAGGGCCTTCTTCTTGTCGTCCCTCGAAGGTAGTAGAACCTCACCGACTGCGACTAGGCCGCGCTGAAGAAGCGCGACCAAGTCTCCGTAGCCTCCCCCGCTTGCGGGAGAGGGCAAGCAAAGAGAGAAGACAATGAGCGACGACCGTGAAATCGAATGGTGGGACTATGAAGACGCCGAGGAGATGGCAGCCGCCGTCGCCGGCGATATCGGCTTCATCATCGACAGCGCGATCGACGCGCGCGGCGCGGCGGTGATCGCGCTGTCGGGCGGCAAGACGCCGATCCCGATCTACGCCAAGCTCGCCGCCGCCAAGCACGACTGGAAGCGCGTGACGATCGTCCCCGTTGACGAGCGCATCGTGCCGCTGGGCGATCCGCTGTCGAACGTCACGATGATCGCCAAGGCGTTCCTGCCCAAGGGCGCGCGCGTCATGCCGATCGTCCCGACCGCGACCGCCGACTACAAGGCCGCCGGCCGTTCGGCCGATGCGCTGATGCAGGACCTGCACTGGCCGCTCGATTTGTGCCTGCTCGGCGTCGGCGCCGACGGCCACACCGCGTCGATCTTCCCCGGCCCCGATTATGACGAAGCGCTGTCGGGCCCGAACGAACGCCGCGCGCTTGGCGTGATGCCCGATCCGCTCCCCAAGGAAGCCCCGGTCGCCCGCGTCACGCTCAGCCGCGCGGCAATCGTCTCGGCGCGCGCGCTGATCATCGCGGTCACCGGCGACGCGAAGAAGAAGGTGATCGAAGCCGCGATCAAGCAGGGTCCGTCGTCGAAATACCCGATCGGGCGCGTGCTTGCCGATGCCGAGCTGCCGGTGGATATTCACTGGGCCGCCGAATGATCTCCAACCCCTCCCCGGGAAGATTGTCGTGACCCTCCATTCCGAAATCGCCGCGGTCACCGACCGCATCATCACCCGCTCCAAGCCGACGCGCGACGCCTATCTCGCGCTGATCGGCCGGGCGCGCGACACGCATATCGAGCGCCCCGCGATGGGCTGCGCCAACGCCGCGCATGCCTATGCCGGCACCGAGGAGGATCGCCCCGCGCTCACCGCCGCCAAGGCGATGAACATCGGCATCGTCACCTCGTATAACGACATGCTGTCGGCGCATGCGCCTTACTATCGCTACCCCGAGCAGATGAAGATCTGGGCGCGCGAAGCCGGGGCGACCGCGCAGGTCGCCGGCGGCGTTCCGGCGATGTGCGACGGCGTGACGCAGGGCTATGCCGGCATGGAGCTGTCGCTGTTCAGCCGCGACACGATCGCGCTGTCGACCGCGATCGCGCTCAGCCACGGCATGTTCGAGGGTGCCGCGCTGCTCGGCATTTGCGACAAGATCGTGCCCGGCCTGCTGATGGGCGCTTTGCGCTTCGGTCATCTGCCGATGGTGCTGATCCCCGCCGGGCCGATGCCCTCGGGTCTCGCCAACAAGGCCAAGGTCGCCGTGCGCGAGGCCTATGCCGAGGGCAAGGTCGGGCGTGATGCTTTGCTCGAGGCCGAGATCGGCGCCTACCATTCGAAGGGCACCTGCACCTTCTTCGGCACCGCCAATTCGAACCAGATGATGATGGAGATGATGGGGCTGCACATGCCCGGCGCCGCCTTCATCAACCCCGGCACCAAGCTGCGCCAGGAGCTGACGCGCGCCGCGGTCCACCGCGTCACGCAGATCGGCTGGCATGGCGACAGCTATCGCCCGATCGGCCTGTGCGTCGATGAAAAGGCGATCGTCAACGCGGCGATCGGCCTGCTCGCGACCGGCGGGTCGACCAACCATCTGCTGCATCTGCCCGCGATCGCGGCCTGCGCTGGCATCCTGATCGACTGGGAGGATTTCGATCGCCTGTCGAAGGCCGTCCCGCTCGTCGCACGCGTCTATCCCAATGGCGCGGCCGACGTGAACGGCTTCGAGGATGCCGGCGGTATGCCGTACGTCATCCGCGAACTCGCCGATGCCGGTCTGCTCCACCGCGACCTTATGACCGTCGCGGGCGAGGACATGACCGATTACGGCCGCAAGCCACGCCTCGACGAAAACGATACGCTGACCTGGGCTGATCCCGGCGAAAGCGGCGACGACACGATCCTGCGCACGCCGGCCGCGCCGTTCGCCCCCGAGGGCGGCTTCCGCATCCTCACCGGCAATCTCGGCCGTGCGTGCATCAAGGTCTCGGCGGTCGAGCGCGATCGCTGGACGATCGAGGCGCCGGCGGCGGTGTTCCATGACCAGGCCGCGGTGCTCGCCGCGTTCCAGGCGGGCGAGCTGACCCGCGACGTCGTCGTGGTGATGCGCTTCCAGGGGCCGCGCGCCAACGGCATGCCCGAGCTCCACAAGCTCACGCCCGCGCTTGGCGTGCTGCAGAACCGCGGCTTCCGGGTGGCGCTCGTCACCGACGGGCGCATGTCGGGCGCGAGCGGCAAGGTCCCCGCGGCGATCCATTGCTCGCCCGAGGCATTGGGCGACGGCCCGCTCTCGCGCGTGCAGGACGGCGACATCATCCGGCTCGATGCCGAAGCGGGTGTGCTCGAAGCGCTGGTCGATCCGGCCGAGTGGGCCGCGCGCATTCCTGCGACCGCGCCACCCGAGGCCGATGGCATGGGCCGCGAACTGTTCGGCCTGTTTCGCGCCAATGCCAACGAGGCCGAACGCGGGGCATCGCCGCTGCTCACGGGTATGGGGTGGTAAGCGCGTGCAAAGCGCGCAAGCCCCTCCCCTTCAGGGGAGGGGTTGGGGTGGGGCCGTCCCGCGAAAGCGAACTTCAGCTTTGAGGCACGTCCCCACCCCCAACCCCTCCCCTAAAGGGGAGGGGCTTATATTGGTCGCCGGTTGCGCGCACCAAGACGGAGAGAAATAGCATGGAAGTCGTTTCGGTCGATATTGGCGGTACGCACGCGCGCTTTGCGATTGCCGAGGTCGACAAGGGCCGCGTCGTCGCGCTCGGCGAGCCGGTCACGCTCAAGACCGCCGAATATGCCGGTTTCCAGACCGCCTGGGAGGCGTTCGGCCAGCAGATCGGCCGCCCGTTGCCGCGCGCCGCGGCGATCGCGGTCGCCTCGCCGATCAGCGGCGACGTGATCAAGCTGACCAACAACCCCTGGGTGATCCGCCCGCCGCTGATCAAGGAACGACTTCACGTCGATGAGTTCGTGCTGATCAACGATTTCGGCGCGGTCGGTCAGGCCGTGGCGCAGGTCGATCACAAGGATTTTCTCCATCTCTGCGGGCCCGATGTGCCCTTCGCGGATCGTGGCGTGTTGACCGTGTGTGGTCCTGGCACCGGGCTCGGCGTGGCGCAGGTGCTACGCACGGCGGACCGCTATCATGTACTCGAGACCGAGGGCGGCCATGTCGATTTCGCGCCGCTCGACGCGATCGAGGACCGCCTCACCAAGCGTCTGCGGACCAATTACACGCGCGTTTCGGCTGAGCGCGTCGTCTCGGGCCCCGGCATCGTCGCGATCTACGAGACGCTCGCCGATCTCGAGCATCGCACCGTTCCGCGGCTCGACGACAAGGCGATCTGGAGCGCCGCGCTCGACGAGGGCGAAAGCCTGGCGGTCGCCGCGCTCGATCGCTTCTGCATGAGCCTCGGCTCGGTCGCGGGCGATCTCGCGCTGGCGCATGGCTCGAACGGCGTGGTGATCGCCGGCGGGCTCGGGCTGCGGCTCAAGGACCATATCCGCAAATCGGGCTTTGCCGAGCGCTTCGCCGCCAAGGGCCGGTTCCAGGGCCGCATGTCGGCGATCCCGGTCAAGCTCATCACCTATCCGCAGCCCGGCCTGTTCGGCGCGGCTGCCGCCTTTGCCCAGGAGCACACGCTATGACGACGATTACCGACATCATGCGCACCAGCGCGGTCATCCCCGTGCTGGTGATCGACGACGCCGCGACCGCCCGCCCGCTTGCCGAGGCGCTCGTCGCGGGCGGGTTGAAGGTGCTCGAAGTGACCCTGCGCACCGGTGCCGCACTCGAGGCGATCGCCGAGATGAAGAAGGTGCCGGGCGCGATCGTCGGTGCTGGCACCGTGGTGAACCCCGAGCAGTTCAAGCAGGCAGTCGATGCGGGGGCCGAGTTCATCGTCTCGCCCGGCCTGACCGAGCGCCTCGCCAAGCCGATCATCGCGAGCGGCGTGCCGTTCCTGCCGGGCATCGCCAATGCCGCCGACATCATGACCGGGCTCGACCTCGGCCTGACCAACTTCAAATTCTTCCCTGCCGAGGCGAATGGCGGGTTGAAGGCGCTCAAGGCGTTGGCTGCCCCCTTCTACCAATGCAGCTTCTGCCCGACCGGCGGCATCACCGAGGCGAGCGCGCCCGAGTGGCTGAGCTTCAAGCCGGTGCTGTGCGTCGGCGGCAGCTGGGTCACGCCCAAGGGCGCGACGATGGCCGAGGTCGAAGCGATCGCGCGCGCGGCGAGCGGTCTGCGCGCGTAACGTCGCTCAAAGCTGGATTGGCGGCCCGATGCGTTCCATGCCGTAGGAGCGCAACAGGGCCGCGTCCTTCTCCTTCGAATAGCCGCCGGGGCTGAAACCGAGCTGCTCCCACGCGTTGAAGAACGCCTCCATCTTGCCCGCTGGCGCATAGCTCAGCAGCATGCGCCCCCGCGTGGTCCCGACGAACGCCCAGGCATGGGGAACGCCGCGCGGGCCGAGCACGCAATCGCCGGTCTTGAGCGGGAAGCGCGTTTCGCCGACCTGGACGAGATAGTCGCCCTCCAGCACGAAGAAGAGTTCGTCCTCGCCGTGATGGATGTGGAGCGGCGGGCCGCCGCGCCGCTGGTTGGCCTGCTCAATGACGAACAGATCCCCCTTGGTTTCGCTCGTGATGACCTTGTAGGTGGTCGCGCTGACGCCGATCTGGCGCTTGCGGCCTTCGCGGTCTCCCCCGGCAGCGACCGAGGCGAAGGGCGGCGGCGCAGTCGCTGGATCGGCTATCGCCGGAAACATCGCCAAGGCCGGCGATGCCCGCACGGCCGATCCTCCGATCAGCGCCGCAAACGGAAGACCCAGTATCGACCTGCGCTCCATACATCCTCCAGCGTGGTGGCGGTTACGGCTCAATCAACACAAATATCGTTACGGAAAAAGACGATAAGCGGGTTTGAATGTCAAGCTCGCGCGGGCTGGCCGGGGCGACGCAACACCCGCCGCGTTTCCGTCAGATCCCGTGCGCCGCGCGATACGCCCGCCACTTCACGACATTGGCGTTATGCTGTTCGAGCGTGTCGGCAAAGACATGCCCGCCCGACCCATCTGCCACGAAATACAGCGCATTCGACTTGGCGGGGTTGAGCACCGCGTCGATCGACGCGCGCCCGGGGTTGCAGATCGGCCCGACCGGCAGCCCGACCATCGCATAGGTATTGTACGCATTCACCGCATGCACCTCGGACAGCAGGATCTTGCGCCCGAGCGGCCGCCCCTTGGTGATCGGGTAGATGATTGTCGGATCGGCTTGGAGCATCATCCCGCGCTTCAGTCTGTTCGAATAGACCGCCGCGACCATTGCGCGTTCGCTCGGCTTGCCGGTTTCCTTCTCGACGATCGAGGCGAGGATCAGCGCCTGTTCGGGCGTCGTCACCGCGAGCCCCGGCGCACGCTTCGCCCAAGCGGCGGCGAGGTAGCGTTTGCGCACGCTCTGCATCCGCGCGAGGATGAAGGCGCGCGTGTCGCCGCGCTGGAAGGCATAGCTGTCGGGCAGCACGCTGCCCTCGGCCGGCACATCGACACTACCCTTCAATTCGGTCGCGCGGTCGAGCGCGTCCTTGACCATTACCGAGGGCCACCCTTCCGGAATCGTTACGAAGCGCTGGATCGTCTTGGTGCCCTGCAGCACCTTGAGGATGTCGGCCTGGCTCAGACGTGCCGGAATGCGATACTCGCCCGCCTTGATCGGGGCGTCCGAGCCGAACAGCTTGGCGAACAGCCGGAAGCGCGTGGCCGACGCGATCGCGCCCGACTTTTCGAGCGCGACCGATGCGCCGGCAAGGCTCGTGCCCGGCGCGATCTGCACGCTGATCGGGCGAGCGAGCGGCCCGCGTCCGCCCCACATCTGCACGACGACGAACAGCGCCACGATCGCACCGAGGCCGACCAGCAGTCCGAGGCAGCCGACCTTGCGCATCGCTCTATCCTTGCTCCGGGGTGCGCGGCGCACCGCACGCCGTACGCCGCGTTTCGGCTGACGCACGGCGCGCGATCACATCGCGCGCAGGACGAGGCTCGCATTCGTCCCGCCGAAGCCGAACGAATTGTTGAGCACCGCCTTGACCGACCGCTTCTTGGCGACGTGCGGCACGAGATCGACGCCCGCGCAATTGTCGCTCGGATTGTCGAGGTTGAGCGTCGGCGGGACGATCTGATCACGCATCGCGAGGATGCAGAAGATGCTCTCGACCGCGCCCGCGCCGCCGAGCAGATGCCCGATCGCCGACTTGGTCGAGCTCATCGACATCGTCTTGATATTGTCGCCGAACAGGCGGCGGACCGCGTTCAGTTCGAGCTCGTCGCCGAGCGGGGTCGAGGTGCCATGCGCGTTGATGTAATCGATGTCGGAGAGCTGCAGCCCCGACTTGCGCATCGCCATTTCCATCGAACGGAACGCGCCCGAACCCTCCGGGTGCGGCGCGGTCACGTGATAGGCGTCGCCCGACAGGCCATAGCCGATCACCTCGGCATAGATCTTCGCGCCGCGCGCCTTGGCGTGCTCATATTCCTCGAGGCAGACGACACCTGCGCCCTCGCCCATCACGAAGCCGTCACGATCCTTGTCGTACGGACGGCTGCCCTTTTCGGGGGTCGCGTTGAAATTGGTCGAAAGCGCGCGCGCCTGCGAGAAGCCGGCGATCCCCAGCGGGCAGATTGCGCCCTCGGCGCCGCCTGCGAGCATCACGTCGGCATCGTCCATCGCGATCATCCGCGCGGCATCGCCGATCGAATGCGCGCCGGTCGAGCAGGCGGTGACGACCGCGTGGTTGGGGCCCATCAGGCCGTATTTGATCTGCACCTGGCCGGTGATGAGGTTGATCAGCCGACCGTGGACGAAGTGCGGGCTGACGCGACGCGGGCCCTTTTCGTGCAACACGATCGATTCGCTGGCGATTCCCGGCAAGCCGCCGATGCCGGCGCCGATCGAGCAGCCCGCGCGATATTTCTGCTCGAGCGTCATGTCGAGCAGGCCGGCGTCCTCGAGCGCCTGGCCGGCGGCATCGATGCCGTAGATGATGAAGGGATCGACCTGGCGCTGGACCTTGTGGTCGACGCGCTTGTTCGGGTCGAAGCCGTAAGGATGGTCAGCGGGCTTGACCTCGCACGCGATGGTGCAGGCATAGTCCGTCGCGTCGAAGCGCGTGATCGTCCCCGCGCCCGATTTCGCCGCGAGGATATTCGCCCAGGCGGTTTCGACATCGGCGCCAAGCGGCGTCACAAGCCCCAGTCCGGTTACGACAACACGCCGCATGGCCATCTCCGTGTAAATTCTTGATCTTCGTAAATGGGAACGGCCCCCAGCCCCCGGTCATTGCCCTGGGACGGGGAGCCGTTCCTGTACATCAGCCATTCGGCCGCGCCAAAAGCGCTAGGCTCAGCTTTTGTGCTCGTCGATGAAGGTGATCGCGTCCTTGACGGTCGTGATCTTCTCGGCGGCATCGTCGGGAATCTCGACTTCGAATTCCTCTTCGAACGCCATCACGAGCTCGACGATGTCGAGGCTGTCCGCGCCCAGATCGTCGATGAAGCTCGCGTCTTCGGTCACCTTGTCGGCTTCGACGCCGAGATGCTCGACGACGATTTTCTTAACGCGGTCTGCGGTCTCGCTCATGTGTATCGTCCCTCTATCGATGGGGGTGTTGGAATTCCTGAACGCACGTAGAACGCGCGTCCCAGGCTTGCAAGTAGGGACGTCAGATCCCCTTTAGATCATGGCCATGCCACCGTTGACGTGCAGCGTCTGCCCCGTAACGTACCCAGCCTCACGACTGGCGAGATAGACGACCGCGGCGCCAATGTCTGCCCCCGCGCCCATTTTTCCCATCGGAATGCGCGCGTTGAGGGCTTCCTTCTGCGCATCGGGCAGCGTTTCGGTCATCGGCGAGGCAATGAATCCCGGCGCGACGCAGTTGACGGTGATCTCGCGGCTGGCGAGCTCCTGTGCGAGCGCCTTGGACATCGCGGTCAGTGCGCCCTTCGACGCGGCGTAGTTCGCCTGGCCCGGATTTCCGGTCGTCCCGACGACCGAGGTGATCGACACGATCCGCCCGAAACGCGCCTTCATCATCGGCCGAGCCGAGGCACGCGCGAGCCGGAATGCGGCCTCGAGGTTGACGCGGATCACCTGGTCCCATTCGTCGTCCTTCATCCGCATGACGAGATTGTCGCGCGTGATGCCGCCATTGTTGACGAGGATATCGAGCTTGCCGCCAAGCGCCTCGACCGCCGCGGGCACGAGCGCATCGACCGCCGCGCCGTCGGACAGGTCGCACGGCAGCGCGACGTGCTCGCCGCCGAGGCTGTCGCGGAAGGCCTCGAGCTTGGTCACATTGGACCCCGAAACCGCGAGCCGCGCGCCCTGCGCGGCGAGGGCTTGCGCGATGGCAGAGCCGATCCCGCCGGAGGCTCCGGTCACGAGGGCGGTCATGCCTGTTAGGTCGAACATCAGTCTCTCCTGGTACTTTGATTCACGCGAAGACGCGACGACGCGAAGGACGTGTGACCATTGACCACGCGTTTAAGCCCCTCCTTGAGCGTTGCGCCCCCGAAATTGATGAGCAGCCCGAGCGGCTGCTCCATAAGCCTTAGATATGTGAGCAGTTGCTTTGCGTGCACCGCATTCAACCGCTCCACCGATTTGATTTCCACAACAAGCCGCTCCTCGACGAGCAGATCGATGCGAAACGCCGCGTCGAAGCGCATTCCGTCATATTCAAAATCCACCGCCTGCTGCCGCGAAACTCCATATCCGCGTCGCGCAATCTGGCGCGCCAGCAGCATCTCGTAAGCGCTCTCGAGCAAACCCGGCCCGAGGTCCCGATGCAAGTGAAACGCGACGTCAATTACGTCGGCGGCGATCACTTCGAGATCCTTCACAGCGCCCTCTCCTCGATACCGCCGCTTCGCGCCTTCGTGTCTTCGCGTGAATCACATCTGTTTAACCAAAGCCTCGACATCGTCCATCGACACCACGCTGACCGCCTCGACATCGCCCGCGATGCGCTTGACCATCGGCGTCAGCACCTTGCCGCCGAACTCGACGAAGCGCTCGACCCCGGCCGCCTGCAGTGCCAGCACCGATTCGCGCCAGCGCACCATGCCGGTGACCTGCTCGACCAGCAGCCGCCGGATCGTATCGGCATCGCCGACCGCCGCTGCCGTCACATTGGCGAACAACGGCACCAGCGGCGCGTCGATCCGTGCTTCGGCCAGCGCCTTTTCCATCGCATCGGCAGCGGGCTGCATCAGCGGGCAGTGGAACGGCGCCGACACCGGCAGCAACACCGCGCGCTTGGCGCCCATTTCCTTGGCCAAAGCGACCGCACGCTCGATCGCGCCGCGATGCCCTGAGATCACCACCTGCGACGGATCATTGTCATTGGCGACGGTGCAAATTTCACCCTCGGCAGCGGCCTCGGCGATCGCACGCGCCTTGTCGACGTCCGCGCCGAGCAGCGCCGCCATCGCGCCGATGCCGACCGGCACCGCCGCCTGCATCGCCTGGCCGCGCAGCTTGAGCAGCTTGGCGGTCGTCGCGAGGTCGATCGCGCCCGCGGCGCAGAGCGCGCTATATTCGCCGAGCGAATGTCCCGCGACATAGTCGGCCTTGTCGGCCAGGCGGACACCGCCCTCCTGCTCCAGCACGCGCAGCGTCGCGATGGCGTTGGCCATGATTGCAGGCTGTGCATTCTCGGTGAGCTGCAGCTGGTCCTCAGGCCCATCGCACATCAGGCGGAAGAGATGCTGCCCGAGCGCGTCGTCGACCTCCTGGAACACCGCGCGCGCAACCGCGCTGGCTTCGGCGAGCGCCTTGCCCATGCCGACCGACTGACTCCCCTGCCCCGGGAAAATAAATGCACGCATACCCTAACTCCTTTGCCGGGGCGGTTAGGCGCTCGGTCAAACCCGCGTCAAGAAGCCGCGCGACGAGCGGCCGAAGCTGAACGGGACCGTTCCGGCCGGGACACTTTGCGACCGTTTCGGGTTCTGATCGTCACGGATGCGCGACAAACGCTTCCTAGATTGTGTTCGACGCCGGGAGATAAGGCGCCGTCCGAAACAAGGAGTTTCATCATGAACAAGTTCATTCTCGCAGCGCTCGCTGCATCGTCGGTCCTGAGCCCGCTTGCCGCAACCGGCGCATCGGCCCAGCAGCGCGACGAGCGCCGCACCACGGTGATCCGCGAGCAGCCCAATGGCCGCACCGTCGTTACCGAGCGTCGCGTCGTCCGTCCGCAAGCCGGTCGCCGCTGGGCCAAGGGCCAGCGCTTCGACCGTCGCTATGCCAACAACTACCAGGAAGTCCGCGATTGGCGCCAGTATCGCGGTCGTCGCCTCTACGCCCCGCCGCGCGGCTATCACTGGGTGCGCTCGGGTAACGACGCCGTCCTCGTCGCGCTCAGCGGCGGCCTGATCGGCGCGGTGCTCGGCGGCGCGTTCAACTGAGGCTAGCCCAAATCCTCCCCCGCCAGGGGGAGGTGGCAGGCGCAGCCTGACGGAGGGGGCGGTAAGCGGAACGCCCGTTGCGCTTCCTCCCCCTCAGTCGCCTTCGGCGACACCTCCCCCTGGCGGGGGAGGATCACGGAAGGCTTGCCATCCGCGCCGATTTCGCTATGGCACGCCGATCGGGGTGGAGAGCAGGCGCTTTCCGCCCCGGTTGCCATTCGAACGGCAGAAGTGAAGACGATAGCCGGAGGGGCGTCTCGCATGGTGCGGGCGTCAGCGATCGGCCAAGAATGAAAGACGAGACACATGGCTCTATACGAGCACGTGTTCCTTGCGCGCCAGGATCTGGCACAGGCGCAGGTGGACGCTCTGGCGGAAATCGCCACCAAGATCGTAAATGACAACGAAGGCCGGGTCATCAAGACCGAGAGCTGGGGTCTGCGTAGCCTCGCGTACAAGATCGCGAAGAACCGCAAGGCGCATTATGTCATGCTCGAGATCGATGCCCCGGGCAACGTGATCGCCGAGCTGGAGCGCCAGACGCAGATCAACGAAGACATCATCCGCTACATGACCGTCAAGATCGATGCGGCCGAAGAAGGCCCCAGCGTCATGATGCGCAAGTCGGACCGCGACCGTGAGCGTCGTGGCGACCGCGAGGGCGGCCGTGAAGGCCGTGGCGATCGCCCGGACCGTGGTGATCGTGAAGATCGCCCCCGCCGCAGCTTCGACGGCGAATAAGGGAGTTATAGACAATGGCACGCCCATTTTTCCGCCGCCGCAAGTCCTGCCCGTTCTCGGCCAAAGACGCCCCCCGGATCGACTATAAGGACGTCCGGTTGCTCCAGGGCTTCGTGTCCGAGCGTGGCAAGATCGTCCCCAGCCGCATCACTTCGGTGAGCGGCAAGAAGCAGCGTGAGCTCGCCCAGGCGATCAAGCGTTCGCGCCATCTGGGCCTGCTGCCCTACATCGTTAAGTAAGGGGCCCAACAGATGGATATCATCCTGCTGGAACGCGTCGAGAAGCTCGGCAACATCGGCGACGTCGTCAAGGTGAAGGACGGGTTCGCCCGCAACTTCCTGCTGCCGAACAAGAAGGCGCTCCGTTCGAACGAAGCCAACCGCAAGGTCTTCGAGAAGAACCGCGAGAAGATCGTGGCCGACAACGCTGTGAAGCGCACCGAGGCCGAGGTCGAAGCCAAGACGATCGACGGCATCACGCTGACGCTGATCCGTCAGTCGTCGAACACCGGTCAGCTCTACGGTTCGGTCGCGGTTCGCGATCTGATCGACGGGCTCGAGGCCGAAGGCCACAAGGTGCCGAAGTCGGCGATCGTGCTCAACAAGCCGATCAAGGCAATCGGCCTCTATGAGGTCAAGGTTTCGCTGCACCCGGAAGTGGCTGTGACGATCAAGGTCAATATTGCACGTTCGCCGGAAGAGGCGAAGATGCAGGCCGATGGCGTCAACGTCATGGAAGCCATGTTCGAAAAGGACGAGGCCGGTTTCGTCGAGGATTACGATCCGAACGCCGAGCCTGGTGCGACCGCCGAAGTGTCGAACACTTCGGACGAGGCGACTGCAGAGGCGTAAGCCTTCGCAGCACGTGCCGACCAAAAAAAGGGCCGCCCGGAGCAATCCGGGCGGCCCTTTTCTGTGTCTTCGCCCCGGGGGAGAGGGGGCTGGAGCGGAGCGGGTTTAGCCTGTCACCGCGCACGCGCCGACCAGCGCTGCGAACGGTATTAGGGCGAGAAAAACCGGGAATACTTTGGCCATCGGATCGGTCGCTTTGCTGAACGGTGCTGCAGGGGTTGCCGCTAAAATGCGCGGCCCCGACAAAGGTTCAGCTTTCCAAAAGCTTTTCTTGCGCTCACCCCGCCGTCGGCGAAGCGCCGGGCTCGATCCCCGACAGAACCCAGCGCAAACCCTCATCATAGGTCGAGGTGAAGCGGGTGAACGGCTGCGAGAAGATGCGCCGCACCTGCAGCCGCGCGAGCATCGTGCCCGTGACGATCGCAATCGCGCGCACGCGCTTCATCCGAGTCAGATGCTGCCCCATCGCCGAGATCATGTCCTGCGACTGGACCGGGCACTGCGAGATATCGAGGATCAACGCGTAGGACTCCAACCTGGCCTCGGTGATCTGCGCGATCAGCTCGGAAACGAGCCGCGCGCTATCGGCGACATCCAGCATGGCGCGCATCTCGATCTTGATCAGAGCATGACCGCGATCGACGGTGATCTTGTACATTCTCGCCTCCGCGGCGAAAAGTAGCAGCCATGCGTTGAAATGCGGTTGATGAGCGGCGGGTGAAAACCCCTATTTCCGGCCGAACAGCTTCTCGATATCGCCATGCGCAAGCTTCACCCAGGTCGGCCGGCCGTGGTTGCACTGCCCCGAATGCGGGGTGATCTCCATTTCGCGGAGCAGCGCGTTCATCTCGGCGACCGACAGGATCCGCCCGGCACGTACCGAGCCGTGGCACGCCATCGTGGCTGCGACATGGTCGAGACGCTCCTTCAGACTGAGCGCCTCGTCGAACGCGGCGAGCTCGTCGGCAAGATCGGTGACGAGGCCAGTCACGTCGCTTTGCCCGAGCATCGCGGGCACGCCGCGCACGAGCATCGCGTGCGGGCCGAAGCGGTCGAGATCGAGACCGAACTCGCTGAGTTCGGCGGCGCGGGCCTCGAGCCGGTCGCAGGCGGGTTCGTCGAGTTCGATCACTTCGGGGAGCAGCAGCGCCTGCGAGGAGACGCCGCCGCTCGCCATCGCCTTGCGCATCCGTTCGAGCACGAGCCGTTCGTGCGCGGCGTGCTGGTCGACCAGGATCAGGCCATCGGGACTCTCGGCGACGATATAGGTTTTCGCGACCTGGCCGCGGGCGACGCCGAGCGGGAAGTCGATCGTCTCGGGCGGGGGCGCGTAGGCGGGTTCGGCGCGCGCCTGCGGCGGCGGGGTGAAGAAGCTGCGGCGCTCGTTTATCGCGTACGAGCGCTGATCCACTGAAAGCCCCTCCCCTTCAGGGGAGGGGTTGGGGGTGGGGACCGCTGACCAAAAAGCAGGCGCCTCGTCTTGTGGCACACGGCCCCACCCCAACCCCTCCCCTGAAGGGGAGGGGCTTTGCTCTTGCGTCCAAGCCGCCAGCGCACTCTCGGGCGCCGACTGGCTCCGATGCCCCGCCTCGTCCAAGGCCCGCCGCAGCCCGCTGACGATCAGCCCGCGCACCATTGCCGGATCGCGAAACCGCACCTCGGTCTTGGCGGGATGGACATTGACGTCGACCGCATCCGGCGGGACGTCGAGGAACAGCGCCACCACGGCATGCCGATCGCGCGGCATCATCTCGGCATAGGCGCCGCGGATCGCGCCGATCAGCAGCCGGTCCTTCACCGGCCGACCGTTGACGAACAGGTATTGATGGTCGGCCACGCCACGGTTGAAGGTCGGCAGACCGGCGATCCCGCCGAGCCCGATCCCTTCGCGGACGAAGTCGATCCCCACCCCGTTATCGACCAGCCCGCGATCGGTCAGCGCCGCCACGCGGTCGGGGAGCGTCTCGCCGCCGCTCACCCCGAGCGAGCGCCGCCCGTCATGCTCGACCGAGAAACCGATATCAGGCCGCGCCATCGCGAGCCGCTTGACCACGTCGAGACACGCGGCGAACTCGCTGCGCGGCGAGCGCAGGAACTTGCGCCGCGCGGGCACGCGCTCGAACAGGCCCTCGACGCGTACGCGCGTTCCGGGGGGAATCGCCGCGGGTCCTTCGGACACGACCACGCCGTTATCGACCACGCGCGCCCAGCCCTCGCTGCCGCGCACCCGGCTTTCGAGCGTCATCCGCGCAACGCTCGCGATCGAGGGCAACGCCTCGCCGCGAAAGCCGAGCGTGCTGACGTTTTCGATCGCCTCGTCGGGCAGCTTCGAGGTGGCGTGCCGCTCGAGCGCGAGCGCCATGTCTTCTGGCGTCATGCCGCAGCCGTCGTCGGTGACCTCGACCAGGTCGGTTCCCCCTCCGGCAAGGCGCACCGCGATGCGCGTCGCGCCCGCGTCGACCGCGTTTTCGACCAGTTCCTTCAACGCGCTGGCGGGCCTTTCGACCACTTCACCGGCGGCGATACGATTGACGAGATGTTCGGGCAGGCGGCGTATTGACATGGTGCAGGGTCTAGCCCAATCGCAAGCCTCCCGCGACCCGCATTCCACCACGTATCAGAGCGGTTTCACCGCCGCCCTGAACGCCCCGGTTGTAAGCGACGTCACGACCTTGTGCGACCTGTCGGCAGATCCCTAAGTCCGGCGTGAAACGGAACGATCCATGGGCTTTTTCTCGAATCTCTTCCGCTTTTCCTCCCATGACATGGCGATCGATCTGGGGACCGCCAATACGGTGGTCTATCTGCGCGGCAAGGGCATCGTGCTCAACGAACCGTCGGTCGTCGCGGTCGAGACGCTCAATGGCGTCAAGCGCGTCAAGGCCGTCGGCGACGACGCCAAGCTGATGATGGGCAAGACCCCCGACAGCATCCAGGCGATCCGCCCCTTACGTGATGGCGTCATCGCCGACATCGACGTCGCCGAGCAGATGATCAAGCACTTCATCCACAAGGTGCATGGCGGCCAACGCCGCTTCATGCGCTGGCCGCAGATCGTGATCTGCGTGCCGTCGGGTTCGACCTCGGTCGAGCGCCGCGCGATCCGCGATGCCGCGTCGAACGCCGGTGCCAGCCAGGTCTGGCTGATCGAAGAGCCGATGGCGGCCGCGATCGGCGCCGACATGCCCGTGACCGAGCCGATCGGCTCGATGGTCGTCGATATCGGCGGCGGCACGACCGAAGTCGCGGTGCTCTCGCTGCGCGGCCTCGCCTACACCACCTCGGTGCGCGTCGGCGGCGACAAGATGGACGAAGCGATCGTCTCCTACGTCCGCCGCAACCACAACCTCCTGATCGGCGATGCGACCGCCGAGCGGATCAAGCAGGAAGTCGGCGTCGCCAAGCCGCCGGCGGACGGCATCGGCTTGACGATCCACGTCAAGGGGCGCGATCTCGTCAACGGCGTCCCCAAGGAAATCCAGATCAACCAAGGCCAGATCGCCGAGGCGCTCAGCGAGCCGGTCGGCCAGATCGTCGAGGGCGTCCGCATCGCGCTCGAGAACACCGCGCCCGAGCTGGCGGCCGACATCGTCGACCAGGGCATCGTGCTCACCGGCGGCGGCGCGCTGCTCAAGGGCATCGACGAGGTGCTGCGCGACGAGACCGGCCTGCCCGTCACGATCGCCGACGACCCCCTCACCTGCGTCGCGCTCGGCACCGGCCGTGCGCTCGAGGATCCGATCTATCGCGGCGTCCTGCACAGCGCGTGACGCGGTGAAGCGAGGCGTTGCGCGGTCTGGGTCGAGGGATGGACCCTACTCAGGCCGCACCGCATCGCGTAAGGCAAATCGTGGTTTTTACTGGCCCTCGGGCTTTTTGATGGGGGTATGATGGCGCCGCCTCGCAATCGGCGTCCGGGGTTTTCGCGGCGGGCGCAATACAGCCTTTTTGCAGGATATGTCGTCGCCGTAGCGGGATCGCTCGTCGGGGCGGTGCTGCTTGCCTTGTCGACTTTGGACCCCGTCGCCTTTGCCGCGCTGCGCGCGAGCGTCGCCGAAGTGAGCACGCCGCTGTCCTCGGGGCTTGCCGGCATCGGGCGCGGGATCGGCTCGATTCCCAGCGGGATCGGCAGCTATTTCGCGGTGCATGACCAGAACGCCGCGCTGCGCAAGCAGCTTGCCGCGCAGCATGCGCTGTTCCTGCGCGCGCGCTCGCTCTCCTATGAGAACCGCCGCCTGCTTGCCTTGCTCCAGGTCCGCGAACGGATCTCCGAGCCGGTCGTCACCGCGCGACTGGTGAGCTCGTCGGCGTCGAGCACGCGCCGCGTTGCAGTGCTCAACGCTGGATCGTGGCAGGGCGTCGCGAGCGGCCAGCCGGTGCGTGGCCCCGAGGGGCTGATCGGCCGCGTGCTCGAGACCGGCCCGAACAGCGCGCGCGTGCTGTTGCTGACCGACCCGGAAAGCGTCGTGCCGGTGCGCCGCACGCGCGACGGCATCCCCGCGCTCGCGACCGGGCGCGGCGACGGGCTGATCGACGTCAAATCCGTCGCGCTCACCGCGACCGACTTCGGTCCCGGCGACGTGTTCGTGACGTCGGGCATCGGCGGCATCTACCCGCCCGACGTGCCCGTCGCGCGCGTGCTGCACCGTGGCCGCGACGCATCGATCGCGCGGGCGTTCACCCAGGCCGACACGGTAGATTATGCGCTCGTCCAGCGCGCCTTCATACCCCCTGCCCCGCCGATCCCGGTGCCGACGCCCGCGCCCAAGCCGGTCGCCGCGCCGCGTCCACCCAAGAAGAAGCCGTGATCGCGCGATGAGGCAAGCCCGCGGTCCGTTCGACGAGGTCCCCGACCAGAGTTTCCGGCGGTTCGTGCCGGCGATCACGGTGGTGATCGGCTCGGCGCTGACGCTGTGGCCGATGATCGCGAGCTTCCCCGTGCTGCCGCCGTTCGGGCTGCTGATGCTGCTCGGCTGGCGGCTGACCAAGCCTGAAAGCCTGCGAATTTGGGCGCCGCTGCCGCTCGGCTTTTTCGACGATCTGGTCAGCGGGCAGCCGCTCGGCAATGCGATGCTGTTCTGGACGCTGTGCCTGTTCATGATCGACCTGATCGACCAGCGCGTCGTCTACCGCGATTTCTGGCAGGACTGGCTGATCGCCTCGGGCGCGATCGCGTTCTGCCTGCTGCTCGGGCGCTACGTCGCCTCGCCGATCAGCGCGCATGTCGATACCGCGCTGATGCTCCAGATCGCGGTCTCGATCCTGCTCTTCCCGCTGGTCGTGCGGATCTGCACGCTGCTGAGCGACGAGGAGGAGGATACGTGAGCGGCGCGCCGTTCCGGCCGAGCGGCCGCGTCGCGACCGAAGCCGCGCAGAGCTACAGCTTCTCGCGCCGCACGGTCATGCTCGGCGCGGCGCAGGGCGTGTTCGGTCTCGCGCTTGCCGGGCGGATGACGTGGCTCGCGGTGGTCGAGAACGAGCAATATACCGCCAAGTCCGAAAGCAACCGCGTCAACATGACGCTGGTGCCGCCGCGCCGCGGGTGGATAGTCGACCGCCACGGCGCGCCGATCGCCAACAACCGTACCGATTTCCGCGTCGATATCATTCCCGACCGGCTCGAGAACAAGGACCATGTCCTCGCCTTGCTGCACGACTTGCTCAAGCTGCCGCCCGAGGAGATGGACCGGCTCGTCGCCGATCTCGAACATGCCGCGGGATTCCAGCCGGTCCAGGTTGCCGAGAATCTCGACTGGGAGCGCTTCGCCGCGGTGAGCGTGCGGCTGCCCGAATTGCCCGGCGTCGCGCCGACGCGCGGCTTCTCGCGCAGCTATCCCGCGGGGGCTGCGGTCGCGCATCTCACCGGCTATGTCGGCGCGGCGTCGGCCGAGCAGTATAAGCAGACGCACGACCAGTTGATGGTCACGCCGGGTTTCAAGCTCGGCAAGGACGGGCTCGAAAAGACGCTCGAAAAGCAGTTGCGCGGCGTCGCCGGACAGAAGCGCGTCGAGGTCACCGCCCGCGGGAAGCTCGTTGCGGAGCTCGCCACCAGGCCCGACCAGCCCGGCGCCAATGCGCGGCTGACGATCGATGCCGGGCTGCAGGACTATGCCGCGCGGCGGCTCGGCACGCAGTCGGGCTCGGTCGTGGTGATCGACTGCCTGACCGGCGAGATGCTCGCGATGGTGTCGATGCCAGCGTACGACCCGAACAATTTTTCCGACGGGATCAGCCATCTCGAATGGAAGATGCTGTCGGAAAACGACCACGTGCCCTTGATGAACAAGGTGTTGCAGGGGCTCTATCCGCCGGGCTCGACGGTCAAGCCGATGAACGGGCTGGCCTTGCTTGGCGCGGGCGTCCCCGCGTCGGACCGCGTCGTCTGCTCGGGCGCGTTGCGCGTCGGCACCGGGATATTCCACTGCCACAAGAAGAGCGGACACGGCGCGCTCGATCTCAAGAACGCGATCATGCAGAGTTGCGACATCTATTTCTACGAGATGGTCCGGCGGCTCGGCTATGATCACGTTGCGCCGGTCGCGCGCGAGCTCGGGCTCGGGCAGAAGTTCGTGCTGCCGTTCAACAGCCAGCGCTACGGCACCGTTCCCGACACCGCATGGAAGCTACGCCGCTACAAACAGCCGTGGACGGTCGCCGATTCGCTCAACGCGTCGATCGGCCAGGGCTACGTCCTGTCCAACCCGCTCCAGCTCGCGGTGATGGCGTCGCGGCTCGCCTCCGGCCGCGCGCTCCAGCCGACGATCCTCGCGGCCGATGTCCGCCATGGCGCCGCGCCCTTGTCGTTCCAGCCTGAGCACCTCCAGACCGTCCACGAGGCGATGTGGGGCGTGGTCAATGGCGGCGGCACCGGCGGCGCGGCGCGGATGCTGATCCCGGGCGTCGCGCTCGCCGGCAAGACCGGCACCGCGCAGGTCCGCCGCATCACCATGGCCGAGCGCGCCGGCGGCGTGCTCAAGAACGGGTCGCTGCCGTTCAAGATGCGCGATCACGCGCTGTTTCAGGGCTTCGCGCCGCACGACAAGCCGCGCTATGCGATCGCCGTGGTGCTCGAACATGGCGGCCACACCGTCCGCAACCTCGATACGCCGGCGATCGCGCGCGACGTGATGACCTATCTGTTCGACCGCGAGCGCGCGATGGCCTCGCTCGTCGAGGGCGAGAAGACTTGGGGCGGCGATATCCGCACGCGGATGGCGGCGGAAACCGCCGCATACCGCGCCGCCGCCAACGCCCCGCCGATCGCGGTCGGCGCACAGACCGAATTCAACGCCAGCGCGCCGACCGACGCACCCGCCGTGCGCGCCGCCGCCGCCGCCGATGTCGCGGCGGCCGAGGAACTCGCCAACACCGCCGCGCACGGCAACACCGTCGCCGAGGACGGCACCACCGAGCGGGATGTACCATGAGCGGGCTGAGCTTCGTCCCCGCGCCGCTGGCGCAGCTGCCGTGGAAGATCCTGCTGCTCGTGCTCGCGATCGGCTGCTTCGACCTGCTCGTGCTCTATTCCGCCGCGGGCGGCAGCATCCGGCCCTGGGCGCTGTCGCAGGGGATCCGCTTCTTCGTATTCCTGAGCGGCGCGATGGTGCTGTCGCGGATCCCCGAACGGGTCTGGAGCAACATGACGCTGCCGGCCTATGGCGTACTGTGCGTCATGCTGGTGCTCGTCGAGCTGGTCGGCGCGGTCCGCGGCGGCGGGCAGCGCTGGCTCGATCTCGGCATCGGCTTCCGGCTTCAGCCGTCCGAGCTGATGAAGCCGTGTATCGTGCTGGCCTGTGCCAAATTCTACGACATGCTGCCCCCCAACGAGACCCGCCGCTTCGGCGCGATCTGGCCGGCGGCGTTGCTGATCCTGGTGCCCGCAGCGCTCGTCATGAAACAGCCCGATCTGGGCACTGCGCTTATGATCACGATCGGCGGGGTGACGGTGATGTTCCTGGCGGGCGTGCCGTTGCGGCTGTTCATCGGCGGCGCGCTCGCGATGAGCGCGGCGGTGCCGATCGCGGTCAATTTCGTGCTCCACGGCTATCAGCGCAACCGCATCCTCGTGTTCCTCGATCCCGAGAGCGATCCGCTCGGCATCGGCTATCACATCAGCCAGTCGAAGATCGCGATCGGATCGGGCGGGATCTTCGGCAAGGGCTTCCTCAACGGGACGCAGAGCCATCTCGATTACCTGCCCGAGGGGCATACCGACTTTGCGCTGGCAACGATGATGGAGGAATGGGGCCTGGTCGGCGGCGTGCTGCTGATCATCGCCTTCCTGGTGATCGTGCAATGGGGCCTGTCGACCGCACTGCAGGCGCAATCGCGCTTCGCCAAGCTGACCGCGGCCGGGCTGGCGGCAACGATCTTCTATTACGTGTCGATCAACATGGCGATGGTGATGGGGATGGCGCCGGTGGTCGGTGTGCCGCTGCCGCTGATCAGCAATGGCGGATCGAGCCAGATGACCTTCATGATTTGCCTCGGCATCCTGATGTCGATCGACCGCACCAACCGCCGTTCGCCGGTCCGCTGGTGATTTTTTTGCCGCTCTGCACAAAAAGGGTTTGCATCCCGCCGCGACGCTGCTAATCGACCGCCTCCCGCAGCGGCGGCGCCACCAAGCGCCCTTGAAATCGCCGGGACTTTGGACGCATAGCTCAGTTGGTAGAGCAGCTGACTCTTAATCAGCGGGTCCTTGGTTCGAGCCCAAGTGCGTCCACCATTTCCTTCATTCTAGTGCAGTTACTTAAGTCGGTCCCGGCCACGAGCCTGAGCCTGGATTGGCCCGGACCGTGACCACTTTTGGACCCCTGAGCAGGCGTGTCTTCCGAGGGCCCAGTGTGACCTGATTTGCCCGCAAAAATCATTCGATGTCCCGTAAGGCTGCACATGCTTGACCGACATGTGCGCTTAGCGGGGAAAGCGTCGTAACCCTTAGCGAAGCCCACCACGAAGCGGTCGACCTTGCCGAGCCTTTGGCGCTCCTCTGCAGGGCGGGAGAATGGCGACGTCGCAGAGGCGCCGATGGCCGCGTTGGACCTCCAGTCCGGGAGGCGCGGCGGCATCCGACCGTACCCTCCGCATCCGCGACGCGGTCGAGGCCGCGCTGCCCGAGATCATCCTGCTCGGTACGAGAAGCATGTCCGGCTGACCGACAGGGCGGCTCGCGAACGGGTTGCGGGCCACCCGGTTCGTGCGCGATGCGCTCGATCTCGCCCCGATCCCGGCCGACCTGACCATCGCTATGAGGGACCTCCGCGTCCGGCGGCGGTAGCACAAAGGATCATGCTGGCCGGAGCGGCGGTGGTGGTATGGGTGGCGGCGGCGGGCTTGGAGGCGCCAGCAGGGGTAACGATGTCCCTGGAGACGATCCGCACCATGTCCCGGCGCGGAACGCGGCGCGATAGGCCAAGGCTCCCCGATCTCCGTCGTCTTTGACCCAGTTGCGAACGTCCATAGCCTCGTTGCTTCTCCCCGAAACCACCCATTCGTTGATATTGGGCGTTCGGAGCGATCTACTGGGGCGTCCGGCCACAGGTCAGTCGGTTACCGAGCGAACATTCGTTCAGCGCGATTGCGTCCCATTTCTGGCCGGATGACGATCCTGGCGCAGCGAACCGCCCCCGAGCAGCGTGCAGAATGGACGCTTCATTCCACCGTTTTGTGCAGAGCAGTGTCGATCAAACCCTCCCATCAGTCCGTCAGCGCGAGAAGGGCGAACGTCGCTAGCCAGTGTTCACCCATATAATCGTCCGCGAGATGGGGCAGTGCGGCCTGGAGATGTGCTTGGGCGATCCTGCGGGCGTCCGTCGGCTCGGGCAAATCGTTGGCGAGGCGCTGCCAGCACCACGCCCGCGCGAGGTTCAGGCCGTCGAGATGGGCGAGCCGACCGTCGCTGCGATCGGTGACGATGGCAGGCGTGCGCAGGCAAGCGGTCGGTGCGCCGTAAGGATCCGGCAGGAAGGCGCCGAGCCACGCCCGAAAATCCGTGCCGAGCACTTCCTGCATCAGGACCGCTTCACACAGGGTGGCGGACAGGAAGTCCTCGCCGCTCGGCTCCCATGGGTGCGCCGCGCGGTCCGCGCCGAACCACAGCCTTGATCGCGCCGCGATCACCCCGGCGAGCGCCGTGTTATGCGTTCGCGCCCAGCGCAGCGCGTGGATCAGCGCGAACGCCGTGCTGTCATGCTTGCCGCTGCGCACTGGATACAGGAGCTTGGGCAGATACGCGGCAAAGCGCGCGGCAAAGGCCCGCGCAAGCGGCTCCAGCGCCGCGGCCCATGGCCGATCGGGGCGCAACGCCAGCTCGTCATGCAACGCCAGCAGCCAGCCCCAGCCGTACGGACGTTCGAACCCGCCGGTCATCGGGCGATCGAGATACGCGACCTCGCCCGCCACGCGGTGCGGCACCATCATCCGATCCGCCAAAGCCTCGATCGCGACTGTCTGGTCCATCGCTGGGAATAAACGGGCGAGCCGCATCACTTGCCACCAGCCATGAACGCAACTGTGCCAATCGAAGCTCCCATGGAAGATCGGGTGCAGCGTAGCGGGCAGCGCGAGATCGGACGGGCCGTTGAGGACCTGATCGAGCTTATAGGGCCATTCGCGCGTCACATGGCCAAGCGTCAGCGTGGCGAACCGCTCGGCGGTGGCAGCATCGAGCATCAGCGAAATCCCAGCCAGTAGAGCAAAGCGATATTGACCGCCAAGAGCGGCAGCGCGGTCGGCACCTGCGCACGGATCACCGCGCCCTTGTCTTTCAGGTCGAGCAGGGCGGCGGGCACCAGATTGAAGTTAGCCGCCATCGGCGTCATCAGCGTGCCGCAAAACCCGGCGAGCATGCCGATCGCCGCGATTACCGCCGGGTCGCCGTGATGGCGGCCGATCAGCAGCGGCATCGCGACTGCCGCGAACATCACCGGAAAGGCCGCGAAGGCATTGCCCATCACCATCGTGAAGGCCGCCATGCCAAGCGCGTAAACGAGCACCGCGCCGATCAGGCTGCCCTCGGGGATCGCGGCGCCGGCAATACCGCCGACGACTTGCCCGACACCGGCGAGCGCGAATACCGCGCCGAGGCTCGCCAGCATCTGCGGCAGCACCGCCGCCCAGCCGACGCCGTCCATCAGCCGCAGCCCCTCGGCAAACGGCGTGGCGGCGCGCGGCCGGAACCAGGCGTAGCCGATCGCCAGCGCGAGCAGGACGCCGCACGTGAGGGCGACCAGCGTGATCTGCTTGGGATCGACCAGCGCGGGAATGGCCTTGAAGGCAAGGGTACCCAGCAAAGCGGTCGCAGGAATGACCACAGCGGGCAGGAACAGCCGATTGCCGCGCGTGGCCGCTTCCGCCTGTCGCTCGACCGCGCCGGTGGTGCCGCGTGTGCCGCGCCCCATCGCGCCGGTGCCCGCGATTGCGACGAGACCCAGGACGAGGACACCATTGCCGATATCGCCGATCCGGTCCCCGAACACGAAGCTGACGGCGAGCAAGGCGTAGAAACCGGCATTGCCGAAGCGCTTGGTATTGCTGCGATCGGTCGCGCTTAGCCACGCGAAGCCTGCGAACATCAGCCCGGCGACGGTGTAGATGAAATTCGTGCCGATCATGCGCCGCGCGCCAGGCGGCGATCGAGCCACCACAGACGGCCGCCATGGATCAGCAACGCCGCGATCGCCGTCGGGATCGCCCACAGCGACAGATGCAGCGGCTGGATGACGATGCCATAGCTCTCCAGCACCCCCTTCATCAGCAGGATCGATCCGATCGCGATGAAGATGTCCTCGCCGAAGAACAGCCCGATATTGTCGGTCGCGGCGGCCAGCGCCGGGATCGCGTCGCCACCCGGCGCGACGCCTTGCCGCTCCGCCGCCGCCTCGGCCATCGGCGCGACCAGCGGGCGCACGCTCTGCGCCGGCCCGGCGATCGAGGTCAGGCCAAGCGCCGACGTGATCTGCCGGAACACGAGATAGCCGATCAGCAACCGCCCGACCGTCGCGCCGCGCAATGCCGCGATCACGCCGCGCGCGCGCTCCTGCAGGCCATGGCGTTCGAGCAGCCCGATGACGGGCAAGACGATGTAGATCGCGCTGACGAAACGGTTGGCGTTGAACGCCTTGCCGAACGCAGCGAGGATCGCGAGCAGATCGATCCCGGCGGCAAGGCCGGTGACCAGTGCCGAGACCGCCACGACCAGCAGCGGGTTGAAGCGCAACAGGAAGCCCGCGACGATCACCCCGATCCCCGCCAGAACAAGCATTCAATCGCCTCCGAATCCGCCGCCGCCGGGCGTTTCGATGACGAACACGTCTCCCGCCCGCATGTCCACCTTTGCCGTCGATCCGAGGCGATCGATCGATCCGTCGGTGCGCTCGACGCGCGCGGCGCCTACGGCGCCCGCCGACCCGCCATCCAGCCCGAACGGCGGCACGCGCCGGCGATTGGCGAGGATGCAGGCGGTCATGTCGGTCAGGAACCGAATGCGCCGCAGGCCGCCGTCGCCGCCGGTGCGCGCCCCTGCCCCGCCCGAACCCGGGCGGATCGCGAACGCCTCCAGCAACACCGGAAAGCGCGTCTCGAAGATTTCGGGGTCGGTCAGGCGGCTGTTGGTCATGTGCGTCTGGATCACCGCCGTGCCGTCATAACCCGGGCCGCCCCCCGATCCTCCGGCGACCGTCTCATAATATTGGTAGGTGTCGTCGCCGAAGGTGAAGTTGTTCATCGTGCCCTGGCTCGCCGCCATTGCCCCCAGCGCCCCGAACAGCGCGTCGGTGACGACCTGGCTGGTCTCGACATTGCCCGCCACCACGGCCGCCGGGAAGCGCGGATTGAGCATCGACCCTTCCGGCACGCGGATCGTCACGCCGCGCAGACAGCCATCGTTGAGCGGCACCTCGGCGTCGATCAGCACGCGCAGGACGTACAGCACGGCGGCGCGCACGATCGAGACCGGCGCGTTGAAATTGTTCGGGCGCTGGTCGCTGGTCCCGGCGAAATCGATCGTCATGGTCGCGCCGGCGCGATCGATCCGGATGGCGACCCGGACGACCGCACCGTCGTCCATCTCATAGGCGAAAGCGCCATCGTCGAGCCGGACGATCAGGCGACGCGCGGCAGCGTCGGCATTGGCCTGCACATGCTCCATATACGCGCTGACGACCTCCGCGCCGTATGCGTCGGCGATCCGCGCCAAGCCGGCCGCGCCCCGCGTGCAAGCGGCCAGCTGCGCGGCAAGATCGGCGATATTCTGGTCGATGTTGCGCGCCGGATAGGGGCCGCTGGCGAACACTGCGCGCAGTTCGGCTTCGCGGAAATGCCCTTCGTCCACCACCAGCACATCGTCGAGCAACACCCCTTCCTGCTCGACCGAAACACTGTCGGGCGGCATCGATCCAGGCGTGATCCCGCCGACATCGGCATGGTGGCCGCGCGCGGCAACGAACCAGTCCGGGGCGTCGCTTCCACCCGGCGATCCTGGGGCGAAGACCGGCATGATGACGGTGATATCGGGCAAGTGCGTGCCCCCGCGATACGGCGCGTTGAGCGCATACGCGTCGCCCCGGCGGATGCCACGTCCGTCGGCATTGCCCCCGCGCGCGTCGATGATCGTGCGGATGCTCTCGCCCATCGATCCGAGATGCACCGGGATGTGTGGCGCGTTGGCTACGAGATTGCCCGCGGCGTCGAACAGCGCGCACGAGAAATCGAGCCGCTCGCGGATGTTGACCGACGCGGCGGACCGCTGCAGCGCTGCGCCCATCTCCTCGGCGATGCTCTTGAACAGTCCGGCAAAGATCGCGAGGCGGGTTGGATCGCTTTGCGTGCCGACGCTGGCGACGCGCCGGGCGGCGACACGATCGAGGATCAGATTTCCGATCGTATCCACGCGCGCGCGCCAGCCGGGTTCGACGACGGTCGTCGACATCGGATCGATGATCAACGCGGGCCCGTCGAGCGCATGGCCAGCGGGCAGGCCCTCGCGCGCCACCACGGGCGTATCGTGCCACGCCCCTGCCATATGCACCGGGACGATCGCCAGCGGTGCGGCGGCATGACCCGGCAGATCGACCAGCATCGTCTCGACCGGTGGCCCTTTCGCGACCGCTTCGGCGACGAGACGATCGACGATCAAGGGTTGTGTGCTCGCAAACCCGAATTGGGCGATATGCGCTTCATCGAAGCCGGCGGTCATCGTCGCCGTTTCCGCAAAATCGAGCTCGATCGTATGTTCGGTCTGGCCGCGGCGCAGGTGGACGCGGCGCTCGACGATGACGGTGTCGGGCGCGACGCCCTGCGCCACCAGCGCTTGCTGCGCCTCGGTCGCCAACACATCGAAGGCCGTGGCGATCGCCGCGCTATCCGCGACCCCCGCCCCCAGTGTCCGCTCGCGCAGCACGCGGCGATCGGCCAGCCCCATGCCATAAGCCGACAGCACGCCCGCGAGCGGGTGGATCATCACCTGATCCATTCCCAGCGCGTCGGCGACGAGACACGCGTGCTGCCCACCCGCGCCGCCGAAACAGGCGAGCGTGTAGCGCGTGACATCGTGCCCGCGCGCGACCGAGATCTTGCGGATCGCATTGGCCATGTTCGCGACGGCCACCGCGACGAAGCCTTCGGCGGCGGCATAGGCGTCGAGCGGCAGTTCGGCGAAACGCGCCGCCACTGCCGCCGGATCGAGCGGCTGGTCACCCTGCGCACCGAACAGCGCAGGGAAGAATTCGGGGCGCACTTTGCCGAGCATCACGTTGCAGTCGGTGACGGTCAGCGGCCCGCCACGGCGGTAACAGGCCGGCCCCGGCATCGCACCGGCGCTCTCCGGCCCCACCCGTAGCCGCTGTCCGTCGAAGCTGCAGATCGACCCCCCGCCCGCTGCCACGGTATGGATGCGCAGCATCGGTGCCCGGATGCGGGCGCCCGCGATCAGCGTCTCGGTATCGCGTTCGTAGCTGCCGGCATAATGCGACACGTCGGTCGATGTCCCGCCCATGTCGAAGCCGATGATTCGGTCGAACCCGGCCGCGCGCGCGGTCGCCGCCATGCCGACGATACCACCCGCCGGCCCCGACAGGATCGCGTCCTTGCCGCGAAAGCGCGCGCCATCGACGAGGCCGCCCGACGATTGCATAAACAGCGCGTTCTGGCCGAGCGCCGCGTGCAGCCCCGCGACGTAGCGATCGAGCACCGGCGACAGATAGGCATCGACCAAGGTCGTATCGCCGCGGCCGATCAGCTTGATCAGCGGCGCGACACGGTGGCTGGCCGAGATTTGCGTGAAGCCGATCGCCGTCGCGAGCTCGGCCAGCGCCGCTTCATGCGCGCTGAAGCGATAGCCATGCATCAGCACGATGGCGATCGACCGGAAACCGGCCGCAAACGCCGCTTGCAAACCGGCCTGCGCCGCGTCGCGGTCGAGCGGGGTCACCAGCGCGCCATCCGCCGTGATCCGTTCGTCGATCTCCACGACGTGCGCGAACAGCGGCGCGGGCCGCGCCAGGTCGCGCGCGAAAATGTCGGCCCGCTCCTGGTGTCCGATCAGCAGCGCATCGCCGAATCCGCGCGTGATCGCCAGAACGGTTGGCTCGCCCTTGCGCTCGAGCAGCGCATTGGTCGCGACGGTCGTGCCGATGCGCAGTTCGAGCGGCACGTCCGCCTGCGCGGTCAAGCGCCGGATCGCCTCCACCGCCGCATCGGCATACCGTTCGGGGTCTTCGGACAGCAGTTTGGCCGTGACGACCGTGCCGCAGGGCTTGCGCGCTACGACGTCGGTGAAGGTGCCGCCGCGATCGATCCAGAACTGCCATGGTGCCATCAGTCCGTCTCCCATTTCCGCAGTGACGGATCAAGCGCGACCGCCCTTCGATCGGGTCGGCTCACAGGGGTGGCATCGTGCCGCGTCGGCGAGCGCACCGGTGATCGGATCGGGAATCGCCACCGACGCGACCGGCGCGATGTTCGCCGGGGACGGGTCCACGCTTTTCCGATTGAAGGGGAACACGCTTCGCAAGATCGATCTCGCCCGATACGCGCTCGGCGACATCACCAACGTGGTCTCCAACGGTCAGGGCTTCCTCGTTTCGACGACCCGCGGACTCATCCGCATCCAGGGCGACCGCATTCGGACCCTAGACGCCACGCGCTTCCCGTGGACGCGGGGACTGCGCGAAATCGTGCAGACCTCACGCGGCGAGACATGGCTCTACGGGACGGCCGGGGTCGTACGGATCGCCTCCAACCTGTTGAACAGGGCCTTTGACGCGCCGGGGCAGCCGGTGCGGACCAGGCTGTTCGACTTCCGCGACGGCCTGTTCGGCAGTCCCCAGCGCCGCGGGTTCGTCGGGATGCAGGCAGCCGTCGGCGGCGACGGCCGCATCTGGTTCGCCACGTCAGCGGGCTTGGCCGGCATTGATCCGGCGGCGGTCTACGAAAGCGCAGGGGCGCCTCCGGTGTCGATCCGCAGCCTTGCGGCCGGCGCACGGACCTTCCGGGATCCCTCGGCGCTGATCCTGCCGCCCGGCACGCGATCGATCCGCATCGCCTACGCCGCCGCAAGCCTCTCGGCGCCTGAGCGCGTCCAGTTCCGCTACCGGCTCAGCGGCGTGGATACCGACTGGGTCGACCCGGGCACGCGCCGCGCGACCAACTACACCAACCTCGGACCCGGCAAATACCAGTTCCAGGTGATCGCCGGGAACGAAGCCGGCGTCTGGAACCGACGCGGGGCGACGCTCGACTTCGAGATCCGGCCGACCTTCGTGCAAAGCGTGCCGTTTCGCATTCTCTGCGGAGTTCTCGTCGTGGCACTCCTTTGGCTCGCGTACCGGGTTCGCATCCGCGCGGTCTCGGCGCAGGTGCGCGCCAACATGGCCGTGCGCCACGATGAACGCGAGCGCATCGCCCGCGAACTCCACGATACGCTGCTCCAGTCGGTCACCGGCCTGATCCTGCGCTTTCAGCACGCCACGATCAGCATGCCGCCCGACCTGCCCGAACGAAAGACGCTGGAGGCGGCGCTCGACGGTGCGGAGGACGTCATTGCGCAGGGGCGCGACCGGGTCAGGGCGCTGCGCCCGCCCGAAATCAATGGCGACGCCGAAACGCTCCTCACCGAGATCGTGCGCACGCCGCAACACGGCGGGCCGCCCTTCCATTCTGTCACCGTGTACGGCGAGCCCCGTTTGCTGACCCCTGCCGCGGCTGACGAGATCGCCGGCATCGCAAACGAGGCGGTGATCAACATCGCGCGTCATGCGGCGGCCACGAAAGTGGACGTGACGATACAGTATCGTGCCGAGGCGCTCGTCATCAGGCTGCGCGACGATGGCATCGGCTTCGACCCGCTCGTCCTGCGCACGGGCATGCGCGATGGTCATTTCGGCCTGGTCGGCATGCGCGAACGCGCCCGCACCCTTGGCGCGGAGCTGATCTTCGACAACGCGCCGGCGGGTGGCGCCGAGGTGACGCTCGTCGTACCGGCCCCCAAGGCATTCGGATTCGACCGCTCGTTCGCCGCCAGGATGTGGCAGAAGGGACTGCGCTTACTTCGCTCGGGGTAATCCGCGCTCGAAAGGCGGGCGGGCGGCACAATCATCCGAGGGGATGCTTGTGCAGAGTGCGGGGCGCGTTCAGACCCGGATCTAGCTTTCAGGAGATACAGCGTGTCCAACACCGACCTAACGCCGACCGAACTCGACCAACGGATTGCCGACATCGAAGAGAATCTTCGCACGCTGGTCGAGCAGGCCGCTGCCTATTCGGGCGGGAATGACGAGGAGCGCGCTTCGGACCGCATCGCCGAGCAACAGGCCGAGCTCGATGCCCTCAAGGCGCAGCGGGGCCCGTCAAACTGAGGGCACGCTGCCCGGTCACCGCGCCGATCAGCCGCGCACATACGCCCACAAGCTGGAGATGACGACGGAGCCTTCGCCGACCGACGACGCGACCCGCTTGACCGAATTCGCGCGAACATCGCCAACCGCGAATATCCCCGGATGGGACGTCCCGTAAGGCGAAGGACTTCCGACGGCGTCGCCGGTCCGGACGAAGCCGTTCGCGTCCAATTCGACAAGATCCGACAGCCATCCGGTATTGGGCGCGGCCCCGACCATGATGAACACCGCGCAGGTCGCAAGGGTGCGCGATCTTCCATCGGCGATGGTGCGGATCGTCACCGCCTCAAGGTGATCGGCGCCGTGCAGCGCGGTGATCTCTGCGCCATATTCGATCGAAATCGCCGCGTCCGCTTCTAGGCGCGAGGACAGATAGCTCGACATCGACGACGCCGGGGAGGTGCCGCGCACGAGCAGGCGAACGTGGCGCGCGCTCCGACTGAGAAACATCGCCGCTTGTCCCGCCGAGTTGCCGCCCCCGATGATCACCGTCTCGGCATTGGCACAGTAGCGCGCCTCGTTTTCCGTCGCCGCATAATAGACCCCCGCACCCTCGAATTCCTCGAGCCGATCGATCGGCAAGCGCCGATACTGAACGCCCGTCGCGACGACGACGGCACGTCCGCGCACGCGCTGTTCATTGTCGAACGTCGCGCAGAACCCGCCTTCGTCGAGGTGCTCGAGCTTGGCGACGCGGCGTGGCATGGCAAAACGCGTCCCGAACTTCATCGCCTGGATTTCCCCGCGCCAGACGAGATCCGCGCCCGAGATTCCGGTGGGGAACCCCATATAGTTTTCGATGCGGCTCGATGTCCCCGCCTGGCCACCGATCGCGATGTCCTCGATGACGAGCGCATGAAGGCCCTCCGCACCGGCATAGACGCCGGCCGCGACGCCCGCCGGTCCCCCGCCGACGATCAGCACGTCGAACGCCTCGTCATTGACGAGATCGCGGTTGAGCCCGAGCAGCCGGGCGACCTTCTCCGGCGTCGGGTCCGCCACGACGATATCACGGCCGAAAATGACGGCGGGTCGGCCGGGATCCGTCGCGCAACTCGTCGCCACTGCAACGGCTTCGGGGCTGCCCAGCGCATAGGACCTGTAGGGCAGCCGGTTGCGGCTCGCGAATTCCGCGATCCGTCTGACCGCGCGGTCGTCATCTTCGCCAATCAGGACGAGTGTGCCATCGCCCGAATCGAGCTGCCGGCGCCGGCGCGCGGCAAGAACCGTGATGACGATGTCCGACATCTCGGGAATGTCGGACATCAACCGCAACATCTGCAGGCGCGGCACGTCGATGACGGTGGTCTCGCTGACCGTCCGCATCGCCATCGACCAATTTCCGCCGTTCAGAAACGAGATTTCGGCCATGAACTGGGTGGGTCCGAGCGTCGAGGCGAGGTGTCGTTTGTCGGTGAACGGGTTCACCACCTCGATCTCGCCCGACAGGACATAGAGAAAGCGGTCGGCGGGCTCGCCCGGTCGCGCCAGGAAGGTTTCCGCGGGATAGCGCCGTTCGATGCCGTTGGCGCGCAGCGCATCGACATGCGACGCCGTCAAAGGGATGCGCTGCATCTCGCGCAAATCGCGGCCGATAGTTTCCATGGGACGTTTCCTGATGCGATCGGGTCGGGATAGTCATGCGCGGCGGATGATACCGCGATGGTGTGAAAGCGCGAGAGACCTGTCGCGGTTGCGAGCACGGACGCTCACAAACGAAATGCCGTCCGCACGCCGACGACGACAGCGTTCGATGGCGCGGCGCTCAACTGCTGCGGATCGGCGATGACCGCGGCCGACGGATGCAGCACCAGCTGCACGTTCGGCTGAACCGACAGACCCCGCCGCACTTGCGCCTGATAGGTAATCTCGAACACCGCTTCGACCGCGGGCGTAAAGACCGGCTGCCCCGAGAGCGCGGATTGGTCCTTCACAAGGCCACGCAGCCGCGGCGATAGCCGCGCGACTGCCGCGCCGATCCCCACCACATCATTCGGGCGGCCCTTGAAGGGTTGCGTCAATGAAAGCCCGCCATCGGCGTAGAGATCGATCGCGTTTCGATCCTGCGGACTGGCACTGCCGCGCAGGAAGCCGTGAAGCGTTCGACCGTTCGATTGCAGCAGCTTGAGATCGAGGATCGCATAAACCGCAGCGTTCCCGGCATGCTGCAACGCCGGATCGTTCGCACCTTGCCCCGCCAGCGATCGTCCGGCGACGTCGTAGCGAAGATCCTGGAAGCGGTCGAAATGCACCCAGCTGCCAAGGACGATCGACCAGGCCGGATCGGCGCCCGACGCGGTGCGCGCGATTTCCCCGATGACGAAGGGCTTGCCCGCAAGACGCCAGCCATTGAGGCCGTGCAGGTCGCGGCGCTGCGGGTCTCCGCCACCGGGGCCCGCGGGGTCGCCCGCAAAGACCGCGAGCCGGAGCTTGGTACGGGCGCCTGGCTCGAGCGCGACCCGGATGCCGGGCGCGGCCAGCGGATAGGCGGGACCGCCGCTCGGCAGGTCGGTCGCGAAGCTTCCCGGCCAGCCGAAGGTGGCGTTGACGAAGAGATTGGCGGTCGGGCTGATCGCGAATTCCTGTCCGGCGGTGAACTGCCCGACCCGCAGCGTCGCACCGCGGCCAACCTTCTGTTCGATCCACAGATTGAACAGCCGCAGCGCCGGCTCGGCCTCGATCCCGCTGACCGTCAGGACGTTGCCGACGCGGTGCGCCGATAGCCCCTCCCCGACGATCGAGTGGACGCTCAGATGCGCCGATGCGCCGCGCCAACCCACCAGCCGATCGAGGTCCGCGTCGGCGATGACGCCGACCCGCTGGAGATACGCAGCACCGCGCCGATCGCCTCCGCTCACGTCGCCGTTGAGATCGCTGGTATAGGTCAAGGCCAGGGTGACCGTGGCCTCGGGCCGCCGCAGCGCCTCGCCGTTTTCGCCGCGAGTCTGCGCCGGTGTTGGAGCAAGCTGCGTCGTCTGCGCGCCTGCCTCGCCCATAGCGCCGAAAACCAGTCCAGCGATCGCAATCCGCAAGAGTCGCAATGCTAGGGGATGACGTCGCCTTACACGTGGAGACCACGTTGCTCTATCTCGAATGAACGGTGGCGTTGCAAAACCGCGCATTGCAGTGCTCCCGAAGACTCGATTTCGTGCAGGTCTCTTCGTCCGGGGGTGACCGAGGACACCATTATACGATGGTGTTACCGAAACCCGCCAGGCGCCTTTAGATCGCTGGCCTACGTGGTCCGCGTAAGGCTGCAAATACCTCACCGACATGTGCGCGTAGCGGCGCACCATCGTCTCCGATTTCCAGCATCCCAGCTCCTGCAGCACCCAGGTGGGGACGTCACCTTACCTGAGCCAGCTTACCCAGCTATTCCGCAGGGCGTGCCAGCGAAAGTTAGTGATCCGCGAGCGCGTAATCGCCTCCCGATACACAGCTCGCTCCCCTTCGCCGTCCCCTAACCTTATGAAGCGGTCCGAAAGACCGTCGGACGCCAACCAAACAATCGCAAATAAGCGGCTCACACCGCCCAGCGTGCTACCGTATAGACCCACAATCAGGCGGTCATTGCGATCCTGGCCCTGTCAAACTGCAGCCGTTCGTTCACATGCGGTCTCGAATGCGGTTCGCCTTTGGCGAGGTCGCGTTTATGCTGAGGTAGACACCCGCGCTGTAACGAGGCTGGACCATGCAATTCGACGACGTAGTCCGCGCCAGACACTCGGTTCGCGCTTTCCGGTCGGACCCGGTGCCAGCGGAATTGATCCGAGAATTGCTGCAGACCGCCTGCCTGGCGCCTTCGGGCACCAATATCCAGCCGTGGAAGGTGCACGTCGTCTCAGGTGACACGCGCCGGCGCCTCGAGGAAGAAGTGCTGGCGCATCGTGAAACCCGGCCGGACGACGACAAGGCAGAGTTTCCGCGCTCGTCCAAACGCAAGGAGCCTTACATCTCTAGGATGCGAGCACTCGGCAAGGACATGTACGGGCGGATCGGAATTGCGCGTGGCGACGACGCGGCTAGCTGGCGCCAATGGGGCCGGAATTACAGCTTCTTCGACGCCCCTGTCGGGCTGATCTTCACGATCGACAAGGAGCTGGATTCGATGTCGTTCCTCGACATTGGCATGTTTATGCAGACGTTGATGCTGACTGCGAAGGACCGCGGGTTAGACACCTGCGCCCAGGGTGCCTGGAACCTGTTTTGGAGTGCAACGCGACGGATCCTCTCGATACCGGAGGACGAGTACATTATTGCCGGCATGGCGCTGGGCTATGCCGATACCGACGATCCGGTGAACGGCGTGATCGCGCCGCGCGAGCCGCTCGACCAGATCGTCACCTTTCACGCGTGATCAGCGCAGATGCGTATTGCCGCAGAGACCGACCCAGTCCGGGCGGATTCAACCGGTCGTCGCAACGCGCTGTTTGTCGCTCTGCGCAAGGCATTGGTCAGGCGCCCCCGGCCGGTGTTTTTCGCTGCCTACGGCAAAGCCCTAGGCGCCGGCTCTCGGCAGCATCAGCGCATCGAGAAACGTCTGCCGCCACCAATCGATGTCCTGCGTTTCGATCGACCCCATGCAGGCGCGCCACCGTCGAATGCGCTCCGTCCGATCCATTCGCATGGCTTGCAGGATCGCGTCCGACACTTCCTCGGCGCTGTAGGGGTTGACCAGGATCGCCTCGGTTAATTGGGCTGCAGCCCCGGCGAAGCGCGACAGAATCAGCACGCCGGGATCCTCGGGATTCTGCGCGGCGACATATTCCTTCGCGACCAGATTCATCCCGTCGCGCAGCGGCGTGACCAGCCCGATCTTTGCCGCCCGATAGATGCCGGCCAACGTGTCGCGGGCATAGCCCTGGTTGACGTAGCGGATCGGGACCCAATCGACATCGGCATAGGCACCGTTGATCCGCCCCGCCAGGCCCTGCAGCGTGTCGCGGATCCGCTGATAGCTGCCCACCGCGCCGCGCGACGGCGGGGCGATCTGGAGGAGGAACACTTCTTTGCGCTCTTCTGGATGCTCGACCAGGAAACGCTCATAGCCAAGGAAGCGCTCTTCCAGCCCCTTCGAGTAATCGAGTCGGTCGACCCCGACGATCATGTCGCGGCCATCGGCGCTGTCGCGCATTTTCCGGTACGCCAATCGCGCCGGCACGCCCGCTGCGAGCTCGACAAATTCGGACGTGTCGATCCCGATCGGGCACACCAGGACGCGCACGCTGCGGTCGCCGAGCGTGACGATGCCGTCCGTACCGACAGCCCCTCCGAGCTCGAGCCGGACGAAATCGAGAAACGACTCCAGCCATTCCGCGGTGTGAAAGCCGATCACATCATAGGCGAACATCCGCCGGACCAATTCCGCCGCTTCGGGGAGGATCGATAGCAGCCGACGGGGCGGCCAGGGAATGTGCAGGAAGAAACCGAGCCGATTGGTGCAGCCGCTCTGGCGCAGTTCGTCGCCGAGCGGGAACAAGTGGTAATCCTGGATCCATACGACGTCATCGGTCTTGAGCAGCGGCGAGACCATGTCGGCGAAGCGCGCATTGACCCGCTGATAGCCCCCCGCGAAGTCGCGCTCATATTCGGCCAGATCAACGCGGAAGTGGAACAATGGCCACAGCGTCCGGTTGGCATAGCCGTTGTAATATTCGTCGATATCCTGGTCCTCCAGGTCGATCGTGGCGGTCGTGACACCCTGGTTGGTTTGAAAGTCGATCTCGCCGGTGAAGGTGTCGATCCGTTCGCCCGACCAGCCGAACCATAGGCCGTCATGCTCGCGTAGGGCCGAGGCGAGCGCGACCGCCAACCCACCCTGAGCACCGGATTGCGATCCCTTCGGGGCCGACACGCGGTTCGAGATGATGATCAGTCTGCTCACCGGCTCGCACTCCACGGCACGCAGCTCCGAGCGAACGGACCCGCGCGATCGACGAGCGCGAAATGGGGGGCGCCGCCAGAGCGCAGCGCCTCGCCCGGCGACTTCGTCTGGACCAAAAGGCCCGGCGTGGCGTGTGCTAATTCTGTCATGATGGCATGAATACGATCGAGAGCGGCCGGCCGTTCCGGCAAGGATACCTTTCCGTCGCTTCAGCGCGTCTCCGGGTCGTGGCTCCGGGCGATCGTGAGCGAGAGGCTCCCGAAGAGCGCAGTAATGCTTTCGACCAAGCGACCGGTGATCAGACCGTGGGCCATCAAGCCTGTCCGTCAGTCAAGCGACCAACGCCGCAAGCCGCGCATCGATCGAGACCAAACCGGATCCGGCCGCAAGCGCGACGAGCGGCGCTTCGAAATTGTCGAACAGGGAAGCGCTTCGCAACTCTGCAGCTGGCGGTTTCAGTCGAGACTCTATCATCGCGCATGCTTAGGTCAGAGAATTTACGGACGCGCCCCGGCATCGTTCGCTTGGACGGCCGCCGTATCGCGTCCCGTAAAATATCGTTATGCGGCGTCGCGCATCGCGCTCAGCAATTCGGCAACCTTGGCCGGCCGCTCGCTCGGCGACCACAGATCGAGCCCCTTCTCCAGTGCGGAGGCAACCGCCCCCAGCGCCGGCCGGCCAAACATCAAGGCGGTCCCTGCTATGTTGTGGACTGCGACGGCGATTTCTCTAACGTTCGCATCGGAAAACACCCCCGCGCGAAGCATCGCATCGATTGCATCGAGCGTCTCCGCGCAGCGCGCCGCGAACTGTTCGGCCATCTCGGGGCTCGGCGTGAAGATAGGTATAGGCGCCGTCGGGCTCGCGATGATCGGATCGCCCCCAACGGCGCTGTCGCAAAGCCAGCGACGCAGTGCGGTATCCAGGTCCGCCATTCGGATCGGCTTTACGAGATGCCCCTCCATGCCGGCTTCGACAGAGGCGGCGATGTCATCGGTACCCGCGTTTGCGGTCAACGCCAGGATTGGCAATTGCCGCGCCGTAATGCCCGAGGATCGGATTCGCCTGCTTGCCTCGAGTCCGTCGAGCACCGGCATTTGGATGTCCATCAATACGATCCCATACGGATCGCCCGAAGCCATGGCGGCTTCCACGCATTCGATCGCCTCAGCGCCATCCTCGGCGATATCGACGCGGTATCCCAGCCGTTCCAGCATCGCATGACTGAGCATTTGATTGACGTCATGATCATCGGCCACCAACACGCGCGCCGCCAGCCCCTTTGTCCAACGCCTTCTTCGGGGCGCGGTATCGTCTGCGCCCGGCACCGATGCCGGGCGGCTAGCCTCCCGCACCGGTAGCCGCAAATAAAAGCTCGTGCCTTTGCCGAGCATGCTGGAAAGCTCGAGGGTGCCTCCAATCAGCCTCGCAAGCTGACGGCTGATCGCAAGACCAAGGCCGGTGCCACCATATTGTCGCGCTACCGATGTGTCAGCCTGAACGAACTGCTCGAAGATTGCACGGTGCCGGTCCTCGGCGATCCCCGGGCCGGTGTCGGCCACCTCGATCTCGATGCGTTCACCGTCCGGATCGGCTTGCCGTGAGGCGCGCAGCGTTACTGATCCCACGTCGGTGAATTTCAATGCGTTGCCGAGCAGATTAAGGACGATCTGGCGTAGCCGCAGTCCGTCGGTGATGACCCACTCTGGCAGATCGGCGGCGATTTCGATGCCGAGCACGATCGACTTGCGACGCGCGAGCGCATCCATCAGCTTGATGCAGGATTTCAGCGCGTCGGGGAGGTCGATCGCCTCCTCATTGCACCGCATCTGCCCAGCCTCAATCTTCGAGATGTCGAGGATGTCGTTGAGGAGTTGCATCATCGCCTTACCCGAATCGGCGATGATCTGAACGGTGTCGCGCTGCTCATCGGTCAGCTCGGAGCCGAGCAGCAATTCGGTGAAGCCAACGACGCCGTTCATTGGCGTCCGGATTTCGTGGCTCATGTTCGCAAGGAACGAGGACTTGGCCTGCGCCGCAGCCTCAGCGCGCTGCAGCGCCGCGTCGAGCTCTACCTCCAGTTGCTTGCGCTCGGTGATGTCACGCACGGCGGCGATCACTTCCAGCGGATCGTCGGTTTCCGGGTCGCGCACCAAACCGCAATTGGCCTCCATCCAAACCCAGGTACCGGGCTTGCCGAACGGTGCCGAGCGATAGCTGACCACGATCCGCTCAACCTCGCCTCTCGCCAGCGCGCGATGGGCGGCGATCACACTTGCTTCGTCATCGGGGTAAAACCCCGTCAGCAAGTCATGGCCGATCACACTCTTGGGCGAAATGCCCAGCAGTTCGCGCACGGATGGTGAGGCATAGAGGCATCGACCCGTCAGATCGAGCCGGAACACTGCGTCTGTTGCGTGTGCCGCCAGCAGGCTCAACTGCTGCTCGCTTTCCACCAGCGCCTGTTCGGCGAGCTTTCGGTCGGTCACATCTAAGCTGACGCCGATATGCCCGACCAGCCTTCCGTTCTCGTCGAACTCGGGGGCACTCACGCCTTCCATCCAGGACTGTGAACCATCGGGACGGAGAAACCGGAACCAGCTGCGATATTCTGTGCCACCGACCATAGCAGTAGCCCATTCGTCTCGAAGGCGTGGAAGGTCCTCCTTCAAAACGGCGCGCGTCCATCCCCTACCCATTGCTTCGTCGAAGCTGATTCCCGCGAAATTGAGCCATGCGCGATTGACGTAGGTACAGGCGCCGGTGAGATCCGACTGGAAAATGCCCGCAGGCGACACGTTGGCGAGCGTCTGAAAACGTCTCTGACTTTCGGTGAGCGCGACCTGCACGGCCTTGCGCGCGGTAATGTCGCGAACGCTTCCCGCTCGCCCGAGATAGCGGCCCTGTGCATCGTGGAGGTTCGCTGTCGCGACTTCGACATGAATGCTGCTGCCGTCCGCGCCGAGCAACCGCCACTCGCGCGAATGGGGTGGCATTTCGCCATCCCTAGCGCTCTGTGTCAGCCGCTTCGCTTCATCGACCTCCTCGGAGTGCAGTATTGTGAAGCTCGGCTGGCCCAGGCTCTCTTCGACCGAATAGCCGGTCAGTTGCTCCCATGCGGGATTGAGGAAGGTCCAGCGTCCCTCCTTGTCGGTGCGAAACAGCACCTCTTGCATGTTTTCAAGGATCGACCGCTGAAAGTCTCGGCTTGCCTCCAAGTCCACGCGGGCGCGTTCCAACCCCGCGATCAGTGCGGCAATCGGCAGTCCCATCGCAACGTTGGTCACCAGGAACACCTTCAGCGCAATCAGCTTTTCATTCAGATCACCGCGGATCAGGTCAATAGGGCCAAGATGGGCGCGGGTCGCGATTGCGGCAACGAGGGCCACCATCGCCGTCGCCACCACCGTCCCGCTCGGTCCGAGCCTCAGCGCGGCGACCAGCACAACTGGCGTGACCAGAAACAGAAAAGGGAAATGAGTCTGCGCGAACACCCCAACCGTGATTGCCAGCCCGACGGACAACACGACGAACCATTCCCGAACCGTTGCCAGACTGGGGGGCGAGCGCCGTCGCCATCCGTCGATTGCGGTCATCACCATCGGCGCGACAATCATCATTCCCAGGCTGTCCGCGGTCCACCATGCGAACCAGTCGGCGGGATCGGGCCGGCCGAATTGAGCGGCCATCACGGCGGCGGCCAGCAAGCCTTTGGCGCAGGTGACGAGAATTCCGCCAACGAAACCGAAAACCAGCACCTCGCGGAAGCGCGTAAGATCCGGCCGTTCGCCGCACCATAGGCGCATCACTGCGACCACCGCGGCGATTTCGAGAATGTTGCTTCCAGTCAAGAGGACCGCGCGGATCAACGACTCGTCCAGAACGAGTTCCGAAATCACGCCTGCGGCGAAGCAGACGGGCAGCAGAAATAGGGCCAGGCGATCAGTGCGCAGCAGCACCGCGACGACAATGGCGTTGGGCAGCCAGACCGGCGGGATGCGTGCTTCCATCTGTGTCAACATCACGCCCCACCAGCCGAGAAGGCCGAATGCCGCCGCTACCGCGAGCACAGTTACGATGCGCGACAACAGCCTATCGGTACTTGGAAACCGATGGCTAGAGGGCTTTGAGAGACGCAATTCCTTCTGCGATCCCCAATTAGACAGACAGGCTAGTTCTTGGCCTGTTGAGGGATTTACACCCAGACTACAGTGGGAGCTACCCATAACTCAGATTAAACGTAACGATCTCCCGCTTGCCCGAGGCCGGGGCGCTGACGCGCCGCGAAAAAGCTTTCCAATCGCCGACTTTGTCCAACGCACCGATACCCACTGTTTCAAGATGCCAGTGGGATATCGGTGTTTATTAGCCCCTCCCCTCAGGCGGGGTTCGGTCGTGCCATTCTGCGCTGCTACCATCTGATGGCACTTCGCCTCGGTTCGATGGCGGTCGACAGGCGCATGTCGTGCCCTTTGAGCGCCGACGCAGAAGGACGACCGAAATAATATCCCTGGAACAGGTCAACCCCCATCGCCGAAAGGAGCGCGGCTTGTTCTGCCGTCTCGACTCCTTCGGCGACGACTGAAATCCCGAGGCGCCGCGCGATCAGTACCGTGCTTTCGACGACCGCGCCGCCACTGCCATCAAGCGTAGACATGAACGACTTGTCGATCTTCACCGCCGCCACCGGAAAACTCAACAAGCGCGACAAGGATGAATAGCCAGTTCCAAAATCATCGATCAGCAAGGATACGCCGATCGCCCGGAGGCTCTCGATCGAGGAGCGGGTCGCGTCGATATAATCTTCGGCAAACACCGACTCGGTCACTTCAAGTTCGAGCTGGCCGGCGGCGAGGCCGGTCTGTGCGAGGATCTTGGCAACCCGCAGCGCGAAGTCGCTTTCGCGCAGTTGCTTGACCGAGACATTGACCGCCACGATCGGTGCATGATCAGACGTCGTCCATTCGACCGCGGCGGCGCACCCGCGCCGCAACACGAGATCCCCAAGTGCGATGATCCGATCGGTTTCTTCCGCGATCGGAATGAATTCATCCGGATTGATGGTGCCGAGCTTTGGATGGTTCCAGCGCGCCAGCGCTTCATAGCCATGGATGTGTCCGGTGCGCCAATTGAAGATCGGCTGATAATGCAGCACGAGTTCTTCGACCCGGATCGCTTCGGGCAGCGCGCGCGACACGTCGAAGCGCCGCTTCTGCGTAGCGGCATAGGAGTCGCGGAAGGTCAGAACTTTGCCGCGCCCCTGGCGCTTGGCCTCGGCGACGGCGAGATCGGCTGCCAGGATCAGCGCTTCGTGGGTGCTCGCATCCCCCGGAAACAGGGCGAGACCAGCCGAAAGGCCGACCGACAGGCTCTGCCCGTCGATCTGAAAGGGCTGGGCGGTTGCATCGATCAGCGCATGTCCGACCCGCTGCGCCTGGCAGAAGACGTCATCTCCATGTCCCAGGACGATAACGAATTCATCCCCGCCCCAGCGGGCGAACATCGCATTTTCCGGGATCAGACTGCCGAGCCGTTCGGCAACGGCGGCAAGGACGCGATCGCCGACAGTATGGCCCATTGCATCGTTGATTTGCTTGAAGCAGTCGAGGTCGAGAAACAACGCCGCGGCATTGCGGCCGTTATCGGCAGCAAGATGGGTGTGCATCCAGGACAGGAGCCGCCGCCGGTTCGGCAGACCGGTCAGGCTGTCCGAATTGGCGGCGTCGATCAGTGCCTTCGTTCGCTCGTCGATCCGATGTTCCAAGTCGATATTGAGCACTTGCAGTTCGCGGACGAGATCGAGATTCTCGTTCTTCAAGACAACGCTGTGGCGGATGGTCACATAGTTGCGATTATGCACGACGAGCATGACGATCAGGAACATCAGGCCAAGCAGCGTCATCACCACACCCTGATGATCGTGGCCGAACAGCAGGATGGACGCCGGCCCGAGCATCGCGGCGATGTAGACCCGCCCTTCGCGACGCATCGTCGCCATGATCCCCGCCCCGCCCGCCGCCAGCGCAGAGAGGATGATCGCGACCATATACTGGCCGGGGTTGGGGGTGCGGCTGACCAGGAGCGACAGCGTTGCCCACAGCGCTGACGACAGATACAGTCCGCCCGCGAACTCGCGCCGCCATCGGGCAAATTGGGCCGGCGTGCCGCCAAGAATGACGGCGCGTGACAGGCGAGCACCGAGGCCATATCGCAAAGCCGCCAGCATCGCGGCAGCGGTGAACCATCCGATCGCCCAACGCGCGCCGCCAGACCACAGGATCGCCGAAACCCCGGTTGATGCAACGAAGTTCATCGCCAGCATCGGCTTTAGATTTTCGCAGGTGATCGCCAGCAATTCCCGTTCGACGCTCTCACTCTTGCCCGCGTGCATCCAGAGTGCTTCCTTTTCTTTCACCGGGATTCGATTGCTCTTGGTCCAACCTGGGCGGCGGTTGGAAACGGGCGTTCGGCGTCCACTGTCCGTATTCATTATAGCGGATGCCGGCGTGGCCGAGCGTTCGATACGCTCTTTGCAGCCATTGGCCGATCATGAGGCCTGCGCCGTGACCGGCGCCAATGCCCAGCCTCGAGTGCGACCGATGGGTCACCGCCACGAGCATGGCAGCAGCATCTACAACTGAACGCAGCCGAACGAGCGAGCGCCTTACGGTGCGAGCAGCGCGCTCTCCAACCTCGCCGCGAGCCGCGCCGCGATTTCGTGCCACGAAGCTGCGATCCTGTCGTCGTGATGCGCGTCCTGCGCCTGTTGCAGCGCAATCGGATATGCACCTTCGCGGTAACGCTCCCACAGCGCGTCGACGAAGAGATCGATGGGTTGCTGCACGAACGCCTCCGACGCGATGATAGGTCCCCCCTCCAATCAACCGGCATATCGCTCCACGAGGACGATACGCGACGGCCATACCTTACTGATAGAAGCGAATCCGGCCGATCGGTCGGTCGGTGGATCGCGAGCAGCTAAGCGATCCACTGCAGCGCCGATTATTCGGACGCTTGTCATAAACGCCGATCGCGGGAATGATGCCGCGATAGCAGCGTGCCGATGCGCCTCCCGATTTACGTGGCGCACGCAGAAGATCGCTGAAGCATCAGCGCGTGATCACTCTATCTGGATCGATGGCTCTTTCACGCTGCCGACAGCAATCCCGCCATGAAGGCAACACGGAGCGCCTCCGACAGCGAACGGACGTCAAGCTTGTCCATCATGTTCGCACGATAGATCTCGACCGTTCGCGGACTGATGTTCAGGTCATGCGCGATAACCTTGTTCGATCGTCCTTCGATCAGCCCCTTCAGAACGTCGGTTTCGCGGGGAGAAAGCTCCGAGATCTTATTCTTCGCGACGAATTTGCGCTTAACGGTGCTACTATCCATGTCCAAATGAACAAACGCTTGGTCAATCAAAGCCAGGAGAAAGGCGGGGTCGTACGGCTTCTCCAAAAAGTCGAAAGCGCCCCCCTTCATCGCGGCGACGGCCAAGCTGATATTTCCACATCCAGTCAGCATGATCGTTGCATAACGCCCGGGAACCAAGCTGGTTCTACTTATGAGATCAAGGCCACTCATTCCCGGCATATTATGATCGACGAGAATGACCGCTGCATCCTGTTCGGTCGCAGATTCGAAGAACTCTTCGCCCGATCGAAACGTCCGAACCAAAAGGTCCGAACGCACAGACAGCAAGCTGACCAACGCCTTTCGCAACACATCATCGTCATCAATGACGTATACGTTACGCAACCCCACCCGACTCTCCAAAGTCTGCCCTACAGACAATGTCACTTCTATGGTCTTAAATCATTAAGCATTGCATTGATTAAGATCAACAATCCATTATTGATGGAATTCGAGTTTTCCTTGAAGTTTGGCTCACGTTTTAGGATTGGCACGGTCGATGAGACGCTGCAGCGCAGTAAATCGATCAGGTAACGGAGCTAGTGTCGTCATTTCGAGGCCCGTATCACCCAAATATGGGTTCTGCGTTTAGGAATGCGACCGAAGCAATGCCGGACCTGACAGCGGAACCCAAACAATCGCTATCGCGCTGCCACCGCAGATGGGGTGGCAGCATTCTCCTTAGAGGATGCCGGCTCCGGATTTGCCGAACACGGACCTTCGGGGGACTATCGCCCGCTTTCCTCAACGAGAGAGCCGATGGGACTAGGCCTCGGACTTTCAATCTCGCGTCGGAACATCGAATGGGAGCGAACGCGGTCTTTCGAACTTTCCACCGAAGGAGTTCACGCGGCTCTCCGCTTACCGCGGCTGCGGGACGTTTGGATTGATGAACGTGCTCTGGAAATTCCGGATGCGCCAACCCGCGTCGGTCCGAACGACAACATCCGTCACTCGCCCCTGCGGATCAGCATAATGCGTGCCGTCGGGATCTGAATAGGGCTTCAACCGCCATCGATATTGCAGGATCGCGACGTTCGCTCCGACCGCGCTCACCGACGCATCGCTCGCGACGATGGGGTTGTCCGGATAGATCCGGCTCAATGCAAAGGCGATCCCCTGCTCGACCTCGGCACGACCACGCCACCACATTCCATAGGCGTTCACGTGCTCCGCATCGGGCACGAACTGACCGGCATAGGCGGCGGCGTCGTGGGTCCGCCAAGCGGCTTCCATCGCTGGCACCATCGCCTTGATGGCGGTCAGATCATCTTGCGATAGCATCCTTCGTGTCTCCGTGTCCGGGGCAGCATATGGGGCGCCGGATGCGCCCGCGAGCAGCGTCGCCATAACCATTGCGGTTATGGAGCCGGGACTCACGCCTTTGGCGCCTTGAGCGCAGGATCGAAGCGCTGCGCCTCCTCCACGATTGCGATATTGGCGCCGTGCACGATGACGAAGCGATCGCCATCGGGCGCCAAAACCAGCGACATCCTGTCGCGGCTTGGCGGATTGCGGTGACCGTCGGGCGTCTTAAACGCGCCCAGCGACCAGCGGACGACGACGCTGACCGCCCCACCCGCGATCGGCACGATGGACTCGATTGCTTCCAGCGACTGCGGCACCCCCTTGAACATCAGGTCGAAATAGACCCGGTGGGCCTGTTCGATTTCGGCGCGCCCTTTCCAGTGCATGCCGACGATGTTGACCCAGTGCGCGTCCGCCCGGAACAGCGCGAACATGGCGTCCATGTCGGACGCGTTCCAGGCCGCGAGCCACCGGTCGAGCACATCCTGGACTTTACGGATCGTATCGTCCGATGCGACGCTTGCTCCTTTCGCCGCTGCGGTCATCATCTGTGTCGCCATCAGACTGACGGCCAGATCGCGTCGTGTCATCGCTTCTCGCTCCCGTTGCTACGCGCGGATTAGCCCAGCCACTTTATGCGGAATTGAACGAATCCGTCATGCGCCCGACCATTCCGCGAAGAAACGCGCGGGCGTGGTGCCGCCGAACGCGTGAGAATCGCGGATGAAATGTGCCTGATCGGCATAGCCTGCATCGTGGACGAGATCGGTCCACAGCGCGTTGGGATCGGCCTCCTTCGCCGCGAGCACGGCGTTGAACCGGATGGTGCGGGCATAGAGCTTCGGCGGAAGCCCGACCTGCGTGGCGAAACGACGCGTGAACTGTCGCTCGCCGAGCCCTGCGCGCCGCGCAAGCGCATCGATCCGGAGGCGTCCGCCTGCGCGCGACAGCACCCAGGCCGCATGGGCAACCGCATCGAGCGGCCGAGCATCGGCCATCCGATCATGGATCCAGCGCTCGGCAATCGCGACGCGCGCATCGAAATCGACCGCGCCGAGCACAGCCCCGCGAAGTCGTTCTGACGCAGCACCGACGATATCGCTGGCAACGGCACCTTCATTGACCAATTCGGACATGTCGATGCCGAATAGCGCGTGAAAGCCGCCCGGCTGGAACCGTATCGTGAAGACGTCGATCTCACCCGACAGGAACAGCTGGGTATGGCGATAGCTTTGCGGTCCGACGACGACCATCTCCGGCGAGGCTTCACGCTGGCCGCCATCATGCGATACACCGTAGCGTTCAGCGATATAGATCTCGATGAACTGATCGGGCCTGGCCGGTAGCGGCTTCGTGATCACGTCGCCATGCAGCACCGCCCGGCGTTCGCTGAACGACCGGACGATTGGACTGATCGCAGCACAGGCGTTTGTATTGCGAACGCGCATCATCATCGACCATCCGTGGCGTGATGATGTCAGGTCTAGCGATGTTTTGCCATATCGCCATCAGCCATTTGTTGGTGGAAACGCGACTCGCTGACGCCGAGACACCTCGCCTCGAGAACAGGCAGTTCCAGACGAGCAGGACGCCCCAGAACGCGACATTTGGCGCCATTTTGACACTCCCCAAGAGCGGACATCCGATCCTTTCGTAGCTTGCAGCTGTTACCACTCGGATTGGCACCTGCGATCCCGTCAACTCGGACACGGCGTACGTCGTCGCTCGCCAGCACGACGCTTCAGCGAGCGAGCGACGGCGGTTGATCAAGCGTCAGCGAGCGCCGAAAAGTTCATCGCGGCGAGGTCCGTGAGCAGATCAGGCCCTGTCGGCTCCCATCCGAGGCGCGCACGCGTCCAGGCATTCGATGCGATCATGTCGAGCGCCGCGAACGGTGCCATCCAGCCGAAATAGCGCTGGACCTCGTCGGCTGCGACCGGGCGGACGGGCAGCCCAGTTCCCTTTCCGATCGCCTCGGCGATGGCACGTGCCGTGACGCCCTCCTCGACCGACGCATTGTAACGAGCGCCCGGCTCGCCCTTCTCCAATGCGAGGACATAAAGCTTTGCCACGTCGCTGACGTGCGCTGCGGACCATCGTGTCTGGCCGTCGCCAAGATACGCCACCGCACCCGCCCGACGCGCCTCGATTATCAGCGGGGTGATCAGCCCGGCTTTGGTGGTGTCGTGCACCTGGGGCAGTCGGATAGTCCGCACGTCGATGCCGCGGGCGATCAGCGCCGCGCCCGCGAGTTCGGTCGCGATACGCGGATTGGCGTGGCGCGGGTTGAGCACATCCTCGGTCGCCGGACCGCCATTGAGCGGCGTGCCGATCCCGACGCCCGAGGTGATCAGGATTGGCTTGTACGTCCCCGCCAGCGCCTCCCCCATTGCAGCGATGTTGCGCTCGTCCTTCTTGGTATTCTCGAAAAAGGTCGCGAAATTGTGGTCGAACGCGCAGTGGATCACCGCGTCGGCCGCCGCAGCGCCAAGCGCGAGCGTCTCGGGCTGTTCCAGGTCGCCGCGATGGACTTCGACGCCGGCCGCTTCGAGGCGATGAGCCCCCGCGTCGGAGCGCGTGAGCCCTAGCACGTCATGGCCACGACTGCGGAGCTCGGGTATGACGTGCGAACCGATAAAGCCGGTCGCGCCGGTTAGAAACACGCGCATCGAAGATCTCCTTGTTGCCAAGGCGACGTATCAAGACCTGTCGGACCGTGTTAAAGTGGTGATCTTATCGTGGTATAGCGTGTAATAGGATCGATCATGGCCGGCAAAGCGCCAAACCCGCTCGGAACCTATCTTCGCGATCGTCGAACCCGTCTCGACCCGGTGGCATTCGGGTTCGGTGCCGGGCGGCGGCGTACGCCGGGGCTCCGTCGCGAAGAAGTGGCGAGCCGCGCCAACATAAGCCCGACATGGTACACGTGGCTAGAACAAGGTCGTGGTGGCGCGCCGTCGGCCGACGTGCTCGACCGCATTGCCAAGGGCCTGATGCTGACCGAGCCGGAACGCGAGCACATCTACATGCTCGGCCTCGGCCGGCTACCCGAGGCGCGCTACCTGCCAGTTGACGGTATCAGCCCCCGGCTTCAGCGCGTGCTCGACGGAATGGTGCTGAGCCCGGCGATCATCAAGACCGCGATGTGGGACGTCGTCGGCTGGAACCGGGCAGCCGCGCTGTTGCTGACCGACTATGCCAAACTGCCGCGTGAAGGTCGGAATATCCTTCGCCTGATGTTCGGCAGTAACCATGTCCGCGCCCGCAACGAGGATTGGGACGGCATCGCCCGCTACGTCGTGGGTGCCTTTCGCGCTGACGTCGCGCGGGCGGGTGCCAACAACAGCACGGCGACCGCCGAGCTGGTCGCCGAACTTTCCCGGGTCAGCCCCGAGTTCGAAGCACTGTGGCGAGGCAACGACGTGGTCGCTCACACAGAGGGGGTGAAACGGATCCATCACCCCGATGCCGGACTGCTCGCGATGGAGTTCTCTTCGTTCGCGGTCGAAGGGCGGCCCGAACTCGGCATGATCATCTACAACCCCGTATCGCCGGCGGATGCAGAGCGACTGCGCGTGCTGCTGGACTCTCGCGAAGACTGATCGAGATCGACCAGTCTCGGCTTGGTCGGCTCGACCCATAGTCGGCCATTCACGCCCCCTCCCCCGCTTCCCAATGTCAGAGACTCGTTCATCTCCGCCATAGCCGGCATCGCGCCGCTCCGTCGACTTTGCCGATGCCGAGATGATGCCCGGCTACCGCACCGACAACGCGATCGATACCAAGATCACGGGGGGGGGTACAGCTTCGATCCCGCGACCAAGGCGGACCGTGCGACTGAGGCAGCGACCCGCGCCGAAATCTGGTGCGCGTGTCCCCGACCATGCCATCCTCGGCGAGGAACTGGGGCTCACGGGAAGCGGGCGCTTTCACCGAGTGCTCGATCCGGTCGACGGCACGCGCCCGATCCTTTGCCGCCTGCCTGTCTGGGGGACGCTGATCGGGATGACGGCCGACGGACGGGCCGAACTGAGAATGATGAGCCAGCCCTTCGCTCGCGAACGCTTCTGGGCAGATCGCAACGGTGCCTGGATTGACCATGACGGAGTGCGCCGAGTGCTGGCGACACGGGACTTCGGCAGCCTTGATCGCGCGACCCAGCACACCACCTCGCCCGAATATCTCGGCAAGGACCTCGCGCATGGTTTCGCACGGTTGGAAGCAGCGGTGCGGATGACCCACCGTTGCGCCGAATGCCAGGCGATAGCGATAATGGCGGCAGGCCGTATCGACCTGGCGATCGAGCCTCGCTTCAGCCGTAGGGCATCGTGGCACTGGATCCCGACGATCGAACGCGCGGGCGGTGTCGTCGTCACGCGGCTGGACGGAATGCGGGCGAGGAAGGCTTCGCGGTGCTGAACTTAGCCTTCAATGAATCGCATACCAGCCGCTCCATGGTTTGCGTGCTCAATGCATGCTGGCAAAGGTGCATGGACACGATCTGAGACATCAAACCCCGCTCGAGTGCGGACAGCCTGCGACAAGCACTCACACTCGGCAGCACCTTGAGTGCCACCACCGCGATACGATCGCGTTACCATCGGGCATCAGGCGCTTTGAATCGCCAGCGAAGGACGTCGTCATCCGTAAGCGCCGAGGCGTGCCGCCGCTCGTCCGCGCGCAAGCGTCCCGGTTCAGCCAGCCCGCTCAACTTCGCGCTGACGCTCGTCGGCGGCGACCAGCACTCCCCGGCAATTTGCGCTCCAAAATAGCGAAAGGCATTTTCGTGGCTGATCATATTGCGGGTCAACTGAACTTCCGCTATACGGCATAACAATATGGAGAGATGCCATGGCAAGCGATATTTCGATGCCCGCGCGCGACGACGCGGCGCAGGGCGTACGGTTCGAGCGACATAATCCCGTGACCGGCGAGGTGGCGAGTAGCGCGCCGGCAGCGACCATCGCCGACGCCAAGGCCGCCGCCAGCGCCGCAGCGGCGGCCTTCCCCGCTTGGTCGGCGCTCGGCCCCAACGCGCGGCGCGCCGCGCTGATGAATGCCGCGGTCGCGCTTGAATCCCGAGCGGACGCTTTCGTCGCGGCGATGATGGGCGAGATCGGCGCGACCGAAGGCTGGGCGCGCTTCAACCTGATGCTGGCGGCCGGCATGGTGCGCGAGGCCGCCGCGCTGACGACGCAGATCAGCGGCGAGGTGATCCCCTCCGACAAGCCCGGCTGCATTTCGATGGCGTTGCGCGAACCGGTCGGCGTGCTGCTCGGCATCGCGCCGTGGAACGCGCCGATCATCCTCGGCGTCCGTGCGATCGCGGTGCCGCTGGCGTGCGGCAACACTGTCGTGCTCAAGGCTTCCGAGCAATGCCCGCGCACGCACGGCCTGATCGTCGAGGCGTTCGAGGAAGCGCTCCCCGGCGGCGTGGTCGGTGTCGTCACCAACGCGCCTGCCGATGCCGGCGCGATCGTCGGCGCGCTGATCGACCATCCCGCGATCCGGCGGATCAACTTCACCGGCTCGACCGCGGTCGGCAAGATCATCGCCAAGCGCGCCGCCGAGCATCTGAAACCCGTGCTGCTCGAGCTCGGCGGCAAGGCGCCCTTGATCGTGCTCGACGACGCCGATCTCGACGAGGCGGTCAAGGCCGCGGCGTTCGGCGCGTTCATGAACCAGGGCCAGATCTGCATGTCGACCGAGCGGATCATCGTGCTCGACAGCGTCGCCGATGCCTTCGTCGCAAAGTTCAAGGAGAAAGTCGGAAGCATGCCGGTCGGCGATCCGCGCGCCGGCAACACCCCGCTCGGCGCGGTGGTCGACCAGAAGACCGTCGACCATGTCCGTGAGCTGATCGACGATGCGCTGTCGCACGGCGCGGAGCAGCTCGTCGGCGGCGAGGCGGACGGCGTGCTGATGCCGGCGCATGTGATCGACAAGGTCACGCCCGAGATGCGGCTGTTTCGCGACGAGAGCTTCGGGCCCGTCGTCGGCGTGATCCGCGCAAAGGACGAGGCCGAGGCGATCGCACTGGCGAACGACACCGAATACGGCCTGTCCGCCGCAGTGTTCACGCGCGACACCGCCCGGGGCTTACGCGTCGCGCGCCAGATCCAGTCGGGTATCTGCCACATCAACGGGCCGACCGTGCATGACGAGGCGCAGATGCCGTTCGGCGGGGTCAAGGGATCGGGCTATGGTCGCTTCGGCGGCAAGGCCGGGATCGACAGCTTCACCGAACTGCGCTGGATCACGATCGAAACGCAGCCCGGCCATTTCCCGATCTGACGACGACATGGCGGAGTCCCCTCCCCCGATCGCGCCCGCGCTCGAGCATGCCTTCTCGCTGTTCGTCGACGTCGCAGTGCCGCAGGAGCAGGGCGTGGTGGACGGGCGACAGGTCCGTTTCGTCGCGATTACCGGCGAGCGCGTCGCGGGACCGCGGCTGCAAGGCGTCGTACTGCCGGGGGGCGGCGACTGGCAGGCGATCCATGCCGACGGCCTCGCCCTGCTCGAGACGCGCTACGCGATCCGCGCCGATGACGGCACCGTGATCGGCATCACCAACCCGGCCGTCCGCGTCGCGAGCGAAGCGTTGACGCACCGCCTCGCCCACGACGAGCCCGTGGACCCGAGCGAGTATTACTTCCGCAGCACGCCGCGCTTCACCGTGCCCGACGGCGACCACGGCTGGCTGCGGCGCCACATCTTCGTGGGCGTCGGCATCCGCCGCCCGACCCAAGTCGAAATCCAGGTGTTCGCCGTCGCGTGACGGCCACATGTTCCAAGGGAGTATCCGCATGACACAGACCAGCAGCAACGGCGTCGTCGCCTATGAGATCGTCGATCGTATCGCCTGGGTGAGCTTCAACCGCCCCGACAAGCGCAACGCCATGTCGCCGACGCTCAACCGCGACATGATGGAAGTGCTCGACCTGCTCGAATTCCATGAGGATGTCGGCGTGCTCGTGCTGACCGGCGAGGGCTCGGCCTGGACCGCGGGGATGGATCTCAAGGAGTATTTCCGTGAGACAGAGGCCAAGGGCCTGGCGGGTACGCGCAAAGCGCAGAGCGAGAGCTATGGCTGGTGGGCGCGGCTGCGCTGGTATCAGAAGCCGACGATCGCGATGGTCAACGGCTGGTGCTTCGGCGGTGGTTACGGCCCGCTGTTCGGCTGCGACCTCGCCTTTGCCGCCGAGGACGCCAAGTTTGGCCTCAGCGAAATCAACTGGGGCATCCTCCCCGGCGGCGGCGCGACCAAGGTCGCGACTGAGCTGATGCCGCTGCGCAAAGCCATGTACCACGCGATGACCGGCGAGAATATCAGCGGCACGACCGCCGCCGAATGGGGCCTGGTCAACGAAGCCGTCCCGCTCGAGCGATTGAAGGACCGCGTCACCGAAGTCGCGCACGTCCTGCTCGCCAAGAACCCCGTCGCGCTGAAGGCGACCAAGGACGCCGTCCGCCGTGTCGGCGAGATGACCTATGACAATGCGCAGGACTATCTGATCCGCGCGCAGGAGGCGGCCAACAGCTTCGACGGCGAGGGCCGCAAGGAAGGCATCCGCCAGTTCATCGACGAGAAGAGCTACAAGCCCGGCCTCGGCACCTACGACACCAGCAAGACGCAGGGCTGAGAGACAGCATGACCGCTCGCCCGCCCGTCACCGCGCTCGATCGTCTGCTGCGCCCGCGCTCGGTCGCGATCGTCGGCGCATCGGAGAAACCCGGCGCGCTCGGCAACCAGGTGCTCGCCAATCTCGAGCGCCACGGCTTTGCGGGGGAGATCCATTTGATCAACCCCAAGGCGCCGGTGATCGGCGGGCGGCAAGCGCTGGCGAGCATCGCCGAGCTGCCCGACGGGGTCGATGCGGCGGTGCTGGCGATTCCGGGCGGCGCGGTGCTGGGCGCGGTCGAGGCACTGGCGGCGCGCGGGGTCGGCGCGGCGATCATCTTCTCGGCGGGGTTTGCCGAGGGTGGCGCGGAAGGCCTCGCCGCGCAAAGCGCCGTCGCGCGGATCGCGGCCGAGAGCGGCATGGTGATCGAGGGGCCGAACTGCCTCGGCATGGTCAATTATGTCGACGGCATTCCGCTCACCTTCGTCCAGGTGCCGGCGTACCGGCTGGGCGACGCGAAGGGCGTCGGCATCGTCTCGCAATCGGGCGCGATGGCGGTGGTGCTCGGCACCACTTTGATGGCGAAGGAGCTTGGCATCTCGCTATCCGTGTCCACCGGGAACGAGGCGGCTTCGGGCGTCGAGGATTATGTCGAGCATCTGCTCGATGATCCTGCGACGCAGGTGATCGCGATGATCGTCGAACAGTTCCGCCAGCCCGCGCGCTTCCTCGCGCTGGCCGCGCGGGCGCGCGAAGCGGGCAAGCCGATCGTGCTGCTCCACCCGGGGCAGTCGAGCGCTGCGCGGGAATCGGCCGCGACGCATACCGGTGCGATGGCGGGCGACTGGCAGGTGATGAAGACCAAGGTCGAGCGCGCCGGGGTGATCGTCGCACAGACGCTCGAGGAACTCGGCGACCTCGTCGACATCCTCTATCGCACCGGAATGCCGCAGCCGGGTGGCGCGGCCGTGCTGACCGAATCGGGCGCGTTCAAGGCGCTGACGCTCGATCTGTGCGAGGCCGAGGGGCTGGCGTTGCCCGCGCCCTCCACCGAGACCGCCGCGCTCCTGCGCGCTGCGGTGCCCGACTTCATCCCGGTCAGCAATCCGATGGACCTCACCGCGCAGGCGCTGGTCGATCCCGATCTCTATCGCCGCACGCTCGCCCCGCTGCTCGAGGACGATGCCTTCGCCGCGATCGTACTGGGCATCATCCAGACCGACGAGACGACCTGCCACCTCAAGTTCGCGCCGATCATCGCCGCGATCCGCACGCTCGCTCCCGCCAAGCCGGTGATCTTCGCCGGGCTCGACGACGGCGCGCCGGTGCCCGCGTCCTACGTCGCCGAATTGCGCGCGCTGGGCGTCCCCTATTTCCCCGCGCCCGACCGCGCGTACCGTGCGCTCGCCCGGCTGGCCGCGCGCGCCGCGCGGGATTTCAATCGGGTGGCGAGCGAGGCGCCAGCCCCGATCGAAGTGCCAGCGGGCGTCATCCCCGAATATCGCGCCAAGGCGCTCCTCGCGCCGTTCGGCGTCGCCTTCTCGAAGGGCGAGCTCGCTACCAGCGTCGAGGACGCACAGCGGATCGCGGCCGAGATCGGCTATCCCGTCGTGCTCAAGGCGCAGGCCAGCGCGCTCAGCCACAAGAGCGATGCGGGCGGCGTGATCCTCAACCTCGGCGATGCCGCGGCGGTCGCGCGCGGCTGGGCCGAACTCCACGCCAATACCGCGCGCCACGCACCCGACCTGATGCTCGACGGCGTGCTGGTCGAGACGATGGGCGCGCGCGGGGTCGAGCTGATCGTCGGCGCGCGCAACGACCCCGATTGGGGGCCGGTGATCCTCGTCGGCTTCGGCGGCGTCCAGGCCGAAATCCTCCAAGACGTGTGCTTGCTCGCGCCCGACCTGACGCCCGCCGCGATCATCGCCGAACTCCGCAAGTTGAAGAGCGGTGCCCTGCTCGACGGCTGGCGCGGCTCGCCCGCGCTCGATCTCGATGCGGTGGCGGCGATCATCGCCGCGGTCGGCCGTGCGCTCGCCGCTGCGCCCAACATCCGCGAGATCGATCTCAACCCGGTGATGGTCTATCCGCGCGGCCAAGGCGCGGTCGCGCTCGACGCCCTGATCCTCGCCGACTGAGCGATCAGCCCTCGCGCGCCTCGATCCGCGCGAGCAGGGCGACCAAGTGCTGGCGGTCGCGGGAGTCGAAATCGCTCAGCACATTCGCCTCGTGCGCGCGGATCTGCGTCAGCGCACGCGCGAACATCGTTTCCCCCGCCGCGGTCAGCGACAGGATGAACGCGCGCCGATCGCTCGGGTCGGTCTGCCGATCGATCCAGCCGCGCTCGGCCATTTCGTTGACCGGCGCGACCATGTTCGCGCGCTGGATGCCGAGCATCCGCCCGACCGTCCCCTGGTTGACCCCGGGATTGGCATCGACAATCGACAGGATGCCAAACAGCACCTGGCGGATTCCGGTCCCCTCGAGCGCGCGCGAGAAGTCGCTTGCCATCACCGCCGAGGCGCGGCGAAGACGATAGCCGATCAGATCCGACAGCACGCCCAGGCTGACGCTATCCTCGGTCGGTTCCGGCGCGGTTTCGGCCAACACTTGCTCCCCAGTTCAGGCGGAGACGCTAATCGACATCGCCGGTCGGCTCAATCCCGCGCGACAGCGCGGCGAAGCGGGCGCGCGCGCCGAACAAGGCGACCGCGGCGACAAGCGACCCCGCCCCCATCAGCGCCGAGACGAGCGGCAAGCCATAGCCCGCAGCGAACAGCCACCCGGCCAGCGCCGGCGCCAACGCCGATCCGCCGCGGCCGATGCCGATCACCAGCCCGGTCGCACTCGCGCGCAAATTGGTCGGGTAGGATTGCGCGAGCAGCGCGTAGATCCCGACCACCCCGGCATTGGTCGCAAAGCCGACGATCGCGGCGGTCAGCGACAGCCAGCCGAGGCTGCCGCGCTGATAGCCGAACAGGATGACGAGCGCCGTCGAGGCGAGCATCGCCACCAGCGTCAGCCAATAGACCCGCACCCGCAGCGTCAGCAGCCCAAGCGTCAGCGACCCGAGCGCACCGCCGACACTCGCCCAGACCAGCACGCCCCCCGCCATCGGCGGCGGGAAGCCGAAATCCACGACGATCTTGGGGATCCATTTCAGAATGTAATAGAAGGTCATGATGTGCGCGAGGTAAGCGAGCGTCAGCGCGGCGGTCAGCGCGACGTGACGGCGCGAAAACAGCGCGACCACACCCGCACGGCGCGGCTTTGGCGTGGCGGCGGGCAGCACGGAGATCACTGGATGCCCAATCCGCGCCAACGTCCGGTTGACCCGATCGAGCGTCGTCGGGCCCGGCCGCTGCAGCAGGAAGGCGATCGATTCAGGGACACGCCACAGCACCAGCGGAATGAAGGATAAGGTGGCGATACCGCCGAACACGAACACCGCGCGCCAGCCATAATGGCCCAGCAACACCGTGGCGATCAGCCCGCCGATGATCGTGCCGACCGGATATCCACCCGCCATCAGCACCACCGCAAGACTCCGGCGCTTGGCGTTCGCCGCCTCGGCGACGGCCGCGTTGGTCGCGGCGAGCATCCCGCCGATGCCCAACCCGGTCAGCACCCGCCAGGCCGACAGCGATACTACGTCATGCGCGGTCGCCGCGCCGAACATGCCGGCTGCCATCGCACACAGGCAGCCGAGGATCGTCGCGCGCCGCCCGAAGCGATCCGCCACTCCGCCGAGCAGCAGCGAGCCGAGCGCCATCCCGATCAGCTCCATCGACAGGACGAGACCGAGCGCCGCGCGATCAACCCGCCACTCCGCCGCGATCCCCGGCGAGGCGAAGCTGATCGACAGCACGTCGAACCCGTCGAGCGCGTTGAGGCCGATCATCACCGCAACCATGATCCATTGGAAGCGCGACATGGGCGCCCGCTCGATCGTTGCGCGCGGATCCTCGGTCATTGTTCTCTCCTGTTGGACGCAGGTGTGCGCAACTTTGCTATACGCTGCAACCAATTCCGACGCGCAGCTTTGCGAAAGGGGCACCACGCGCCTCGGCAGCGGCCGGGCTGGTCGGGCACAAACGCCGATTGGCCCCCGCGATCGTGATCGCGGGGGCCAAGTCTTGCCACGTTTGCGCCGAAACTGCGCTTAGAAGCCCAGCTTGACGCCGAGATAGAAGGACCGCCCGATCGGATCGTACAGCGCGACGTCGGTGCCGTTCTGCGAACTGGCGACGAACGGCAGCCCCTTGTCGAGCAGGTTGTTGACCCCGCCGCGAATCTCGAAGCGCTTGTTGATCTTGGTCGACACGAACAGATCGAACAGCGAATAGGCCGCGACGCCGACTTGGGCGTTCGCCGGCGTCAGGACCGCGCTGACATCGCGCAGCGGCCCCTGATAGCGCCAGCGCAGCCCCATCCCGAACGCGTCGGAGCGATAGCCGATCGTCGTCAGGCTCTTCCAGCGCGGGGTCGCGCGCGGCGGCACCGATCCGGTCCCGGCGCCACCATTGCTGACCCCGGTATAATCGAGGAACGGCGTATTGGGGAGCAGCTGCACCTTGTAGCTGCGGGTATAGCCGACCGCCGTGTCGGCATAGACCTTGCCCTGCGCGCCAGCGATCGCGATCGGCAGTCCGAGATGCGCCTGGATCTCGACGCCGTCGGTCTTCAGCCCGCCGAGGTTGAGATAGGGCGTCGAGACGGAGACGATCTGCCCGGTCGCGTCACGCTGGATCAACTGGCAGTAGGGATTGCTGTTGGCATAGCTCGGGTTCGACCCGTCGAGGTTGAAGCATTTCGACAGGACGGTGAGGCCCGGCACCGACGAGATCACGTTCTTGATGTTGATGTTGTAATAGTCGATCGAGAGCGTGAAATCGCGGAACAGCCCGCTGCGCACCGGCGCGTTGAGCACCAGACCCAGATTGAACGTATTGGCTTTTTCCGGCGTGAGCGCGGTGTTGCCGGTGACGGTTTGCCCCGTCGCCGTGGTCGGGAAGGTGTAGCTGCTGACCGCCGCACCCGGCACGCCCTGCGCGACGCAGAGCGCGCTGACCTGCGCGGCACTCGCGCCGGTGCGCGCGCTCGAACGCACGTCGCACGGGTCGCCGAGCGACGCCGGCGGCGTGCCGATCACCAGCTGCGTGCCCGATGCCGGCGCGAACAGCTCGCCGATGTTGGGCGCGCGGACGGCGCGCTGATAGCTGCCGCGGAACAGCAGCGGCTCGATCGGACGCCAGCGCGCATCGCCTTCGAAACTCGTGACCGTACCCGTGGTCGAATAGTCGGAAACGCGGATCGCGCCGCCGATGCCGAGTTCGCGGAAGAACGGCCGATCGGAAAGCAGCGGAATATCGAGCTGCGCCGCGGCTTCCTTCAGATTGATCGCGCCCGTCGCCCCCGCCGAGGCGATGATCGATTCGAGGTTCTGCGCCGCCAGATCGCTGTCGGGCACATAGCTGTAGCTGTTGCGCCGATAGTCCGCGACGATCGCGATCTGCGCCGGGCCGGCGCCGAGATCGAACAGCTTGCCGTTGATCTGCCCCTGGACCTGCGTCTGCGAGACCTTCTCCTTCGAGAAGGCGTCCTTGGTGATATAGGTGGCGCACGCCTGCGACAGGCCGCGCGCATTGGCGTCGCCGAACGGGTTATAGCCGCCCGCGCACAGCGACCGCCCGCCGTCCGCCGCGTTCAACAGCGTCTGGACACGGCTCTTCACGACCGCCGAATGGATCGCCTGGTCGTGCACCGACTGATCGTAGGACGCATAGACGTCGAAGGTCCATCCGCTGGCGATCCCGCCGCGGACACCCGCCAGATATTGCTGGACGTTATACTGCTCTTCGAAATTCTTGTACGGCACGCCGACATAGCGGCCGTTGATCGTGAAGCTCGCGCCCGCATTGGGCCGCGATGCGAGGATCGTGCGCAAATCGGTCGGGATGAACGGATTGGTGACGGGCACGGTTAGCGGCACGCCGAACTGCGTCAGGCTGCCGCCGCTCGCGGTCTTCACGTTCAGATCGACATACATGAACTGGCCATAAGCGGTGATGCCGGGGGCGAGCTCATAGTCGGCCTTCACGAACGCCGTCTTGCGGTCGAGGCCGTTGTAGAAATCGGTCTGCTGGCCGACCGGCATGCGGACGTTGTTGCCGACGAGCAGGTAGCCCGACGTGTTGGTCGGCCCCTGATAATTGACCGCACCGGTCTGTACGAACAGCGTCTGGTTGGCGTTGAAGCCGAGATTGAGCAACGGATTGACCGTGCTGGTCACGCCGTAGCGCGCGAACACCGCCTGCTCGACCGCGGCGTTCGGCGCGTTGGTTGCGCTCGGCACGAAGGTGCCGGTGCCGATGAACGACGATGGCGTCTTGTCGTAGAAGAAATCGCGGGCGCTGCCGTTGATCGGGTTCTGCTTGGCATAGCTGAACGCCGCGATGACATGCCCGCGATCGTCGGCGAAGCTCGAGCCGAGCGCGAGCGAGCCGTTGAAGCGATAGGCATCGCCACGCTCGCTGATCGTGTTGAGCAGGTCGACGCGGACGCCCTCGAGCTTGCGCACGGTCTTGAAGTTGACCACGCCCGACATCGCGTCCGAGCCATAGACCGCCGACGCACCACCAGTGATCACGTCGATCCCGTCGATGATCGCCTCGGGCAGGATGTTGACGTCGACATTGCCGTTGATGTCGGACGACGGCAGCCGCCGCCCATCGAGCAGGACGAGGTTGCGGTTGGTGCCGAGCCCGTGAAGGTTGATCGACGCGCGACCGCCGGTCCCCTGCCCGCCCGTGCCGGCATTGCCGCCGGTGGTGAAGCTCGGGAACTGGTTCAGCGCATCCTGGAGCGTCGCGACGCCGGCTTCCTTGATCGCGATATCGCCGACGCTGACGATCGGGCTGACCGAAGTGTTGTTGGGCCGCTGGATCAGCGATCCGGTGACGACGATGTCGGCGCCATCGGTGCTCGGCTCGGGCGCGGTCGGGCGCGGCGCGATGGTGGCGCGCGCCTCATCGGCCTGCGCGGCGGCGGTGGTGGCGTCGCCGGGCTTGGTGACCTGATCGGTGGTCGTCGTCGGACCGGTCGTGCCGATCGCCTGCGCCGTGGCGGGCGTGGCGGTCACGCCGATCATCAGTGCCGCCCCCGCGACGATCGCTCCGCGCGAAACCGAGTGTGCCAGAGCGCGGCGCGTCAAAATGCTCTTCTTCATGGTCGTCCTCCCCGTTGGTGCGTCCGCCGGTTTGGCCGGCGTGACGGATTGCTTGATATCTATCGTTTCGCCGCGTCGCCGATCTGCGCGTCGATGAAGTCGATTGCGGTGCGCAGCGCGAGCTTGCTCGCATCGCGCGTCGCCTCGGGCGTCTTGCCGATCCAGCTATGGTCGACGCCGGGAATGACGATCTTACGCACCGACACCCCCTTGGCGCGCAGCGCCGCGTCGAACAGCTCGGTCTGCGCCTCGGGGACCGTACGGTCGTCGCTGCCATGCATCAGCAGGAACGGCGGGTCGCTGCGGTCGACATAGGTGATGGGCGACGCAAAGGCGCGCTGCTCGGCGGTGCAATTGCCCTCGGGGCAGCCGAGGAACAGGTCGTCGGCGCTCGGCCCGGCGGGAACGCCCGGCGGCGGGCTGGTCCGCTTGGCGAGCGCGGCGAAATCATAGATGCCGAACCAGCCGACCACCGCCTGGACGCAATCCGACGCCTGGTCGCTGCCGGCCGCAGTCGAGGCGACGGTCTCGACATTGCCCGCCCTGGGAACGATCCGCGCGCCGGGTTCGAGGGCTGCGACGTTGCAGCTCACGCCCGCCAGCGCCGCCAGATGCCCCCCGGCCGACTGTCCCCAGATCGCCGCGCGCTTGGGGTCGATATTGTAATCGGCGGCGTGTGCACGCAGCCAGCGGATGCCGGCCTTTACATCCTGGATCGCCGCCGGGAACGGCGCCTCGCGCGAAAAGCGGTAGGAGACGCTGGCAACGACATAGCCCTTGGCGGCAAGCGCGGCGAGCACCTTGGGCCAGTCGACATAGGCCGCGCTGCGCCGCGGGCCGCCCGCCATCCAGCCGCCGCCATGGACATAGACGACCAACGGGCGCGGGCCCGCCGCCGCGAAGCTCGCGGGCGGCAGGAACAGATCGAGCTTGAGGGGACGATAACCCGGCAGCGTCTGATAGGGCATGTCGGGATAGCCGGTGACGCCATCAGGGAATGCGACCTTCACGCCGGCAAACGAGTCGGCGCCGACCGCCTGAACGCCTTCGCCGATCGGGCTGGCCTCGGCGATGCGCGCACCATTGCTCTGCGCAGTCGCGGCTCCCGCGGCGCAGCCCAGCATCGTGGCGATAGCAAGAGTGGCGAGTCGCATGCCGATCTGATCCCCTCAAAACAACGCTCTGCGGCGTTTGTCCTGTCCCCGGCTCGCACCATTCGCGCCCCGTTGACATTTGATGTACGAAATGGTTCGTACCAAGTCAATGGATGTACAAGCAGCCGGCGGACGACCGATCTCAGGGTCGATCGCGCCGGCACCGGGGAGGTTCTGGCGTGAGCGACGATGGCACAGCGATGGCGACGGAAGACGTCGCGCGCGGCGTGATCCTGACCGGGTTGATCGGCATGGATATCCAGGGCTCGCGTTCGCCCGAAATGCATGAGGCCGAGGCCGCCGCGCAAGGGTTCGCGCTGCGCTACCGCCTGCTCGATCTCGCACAGCCGCCCGAGCAGGACGCCGATCTCGCGCAGACGCTCGAGATGGTGCGCGCGGCGGGCTTTGCCGGGGTCAATGTGACGCACCCCTTCAAACAACGCGTGATGGCGTTGCTCGACGAACTCAGCGACGAGGCGCGCGCGATCGGCGCGGTCAACACGGTGGTGTTCCGCGATGGCCGCAGCACCGGGCACAATACCGATTCTTACGGCTTTGCCGAAGGGTTCGAGCGGCAACTCGGCGGCGTGGCGCTCGATCGCGTGGTTCAGGTCGGCGCAGGCGGGGCTGGTGCCGCGACCGCGATGGCGATGGTCAAACTCGGCTGTCGCGAACTGGTGATCGTCGATCCGCAGGCGACGCGCGCCGCTGATCTGGTCGCGCGATTGCCCGGCGGGATCGCCCGCGCCGCGACGCGGCCGGTCGCCGCGGAGATCGCCGATGCACAGGGCATCATCAACGCCACGCCGATCGGCATGGAGGGGCATCCGGGCGTTCCGGTCGACGCGGCCTTGCTGCGGCCCGATCTGTGGGTCGCCGACGTCGTCTATTTCCCGCTCGAGACCGCGCTGCTGGCCGCCGCGCGGGCCATCGGCTGCCGCACCGCGCATGGCGGTGACATGGCGGTGTTCCAGGCGGCACGCGCGTTCGACTTGTTCACCGGCCACCCGGCGAATCGCGAACGAATGGCGGCACGGTTCTAAAATTGCCGCTACGGCGGGACAAAGCGGGCGAGGTGGCACAAGACCATCCCCCGCATGCGAGAGGATGGGGCATGAGCGACACCGGTACGATCCACGCAAGCATTAGCGCCGCCCGCCCCAGTCATGCGCGCTTCGCGATGCTCGGGCTGATCGCGACCGGCACGCTGGTCAATTATCTCGACCGCACGATCCTCGGCATCGCCGCGCCGGCGCTGACCAAGGATCTCGCGATCAACGCGGCGGTAATGGGGATCGTCTTCTCGGCCTTCTCGTGGAGCTATGCCGCGTCGCAGATCCCCGGCGGGCTGTTCCTCGATCGCTTCGGCACGCGCCTCACCTATGCGCTTTCGGTCGGTTTCTGGTCGCTGTTCACCTTGCTCCACGCGGCGGTCGGCGGGCTTGCCTCGCTGCTCGGCTTGCGGCTTGCGCTCGGCATCGCCGAGGCGCCGTGCTTCCCCGCCAACAGCCGGGTCGTCGCGACCTGGTTCCCGCAATCCGAGCGCGCCTTCGCCACCGGCGTCTATACCGTCGGAGAGTATATCGGGCTCGCCTTCCTCAGCCCCGTGCTGTTCTGGCTACTGGCGCATTATGGCTGGCGTTCGCTGTTCGTGGTGTGCGGTATGCTCGGACTCGCCTTCGTGCTGCTGTGGCTCGCCAAATATCGCGAACCGCGCGACCATAAGGGCGCCAACGCGGCCGAGCTCGCGCTGATCGCCGACGGCGGCGGCCTGGTCGCGAATGCGGGCAAGGGTGGCCGGCTCGACTGGAGCAAGGCCGGCCAGCTGCTGCGCTATCGCCGCATGTGGGGGATCTGCATCGGCCAGTTCGCCGGCAATTCGACGCTCGTCTTCTTCCTCACCTGGTTCCCGACCTATCTCGCGACCGAGCGCCACATGGCGTTCCTCAAGATCGGCTTCTACGCGGTGCTGCCGTTCATCGCGGCGTCGGTCGGCGTGCTGTTCGGCGGCTGGTGGTCCGACACGATGTTGCGGCGTGGTCTCTCGGCCAATGTCGCGCGCAAGACGCCGATCATCACCGGGCTGCTGCTTGCCTCGACGATCATCGCCGCCAATTTCGTGCAATCCGATGCCGCGGTCATCACGATCCTTTCGGTCGCCTTCTTTGCGCAGGGGATGGCGGCGCTCGGCTGGACGCTGGTGTCCGACATCGCGCCCGCCGGGATGCTCGGGCTAACCGGCGGGATCTTCAACCTCGCCGCCAATCTCGCCGGGATCGTCACCCCGCTCGCGATCGGCGTGATCGTCGCGGCGACCGGTTCGTTCTTCTATGCGCTTGCCTTTGTCGGCGGGCTCGCGCTGATCGGGGCGCTCGCCTACATCTTCGTGGTCGGCGACGTGAAGCGGATCGTGCTGTGATCTGGCTCGCCGCGCTGCTCGCCTTGGCCGCGCCGGCCGAGGCTTGCCCGCCCGGGGCGTCGCTCGCCTTCGTTTGCGGCACCGCGCATCCCGAGGATGTCGTCGCGATCCCCGGCTCTAAATGGATCATCGCCAGCGGCTTCGCGCCGGGCGCTGGTCTGAAGCTGGTCGATACGGAAACGCATCGCGCTGCGCCGTGGTTCGACGGGAGCGCGGCGCAGGTCGATCCCGACCGCCGCGCCTATCCCGACTGTCCCGGTCCGGTGGACCCAGCGCTGTTCAACGCGCGCGGCCTCAGCCTGCGCCGCGTCGGCGACGGCCACTACACGCTCCACGTCGTCAATCATGGCGGCCGCGAATCGATCGAGATCTTCGACGTTACGTTGGGAGCAGATGGCCCTGCCCTCCACTGGCGCGGCTGCCGCCTCATGCCCGCAGGGCAAGTCGGCAACGCCGTCGCGACTTTCGCCGACGGCACGCTGCTGGTGACCGTCCTCACCCGCCCCGGCACGACGATCGGCGATTTCGTCCTCGGCAAGCGCACCGGCGCGGTGTGGCAATGGGCGCCCGGCGCCGCTGCCTTCAGCGAAATCCCCGGCACGCAGCTACCCGGCAATAACGGGCTCGAGACCGACCCCGACGAGCGCCATTTTTACGTCGTCGCCTTCGGCTGGCATGCCGTCTTGGTCTACGACCGACGCCATCCGAGGAAACCCGTCCGCACGATCGAGATGCCCGGCTTCATGCCCGACAACATCCACTGGACCGACGGCCGCCTCGTCGCAGCGGGAATGCGGCTCGACGAGCCCGCATGCGGCGGACTGCGCCGCGTCGTCGCGGGCGAGGCCGACAAGATGCTGTGTCACCGTGGCTATGTCGCCGCCGCGATCGATCCGCAGGCGGGCACCGTCACGACAGTGGCGTATGGCGAACCCGACCCCGCCTTCAATGGCGCCTCCGCCGCCGCGATCGTCGGCGACACCCTGTGGCTCGGCTCTTACCAAGCCGACCGCCTCGCCTATCGCAGGCTACCCAGCCGCTAGGAGGGCCGACACGCCGCTAAGACCACCTCGACCACCTGCTCGCGCCGCCGCTCGACCGCGTCGGGCGAGACCATGTCGCGCCGGAAGATCTCCGAAAAAGTATAGCGGTTCGAGACGTTGTAGAAGCACAGCGCGCTGATCGTCATGTGCAGGTCGATCGGGTCGAGGTCGGCGCGGAACACGCCCTCGTCGCGGCCCTTCGCCAAAATCTCGCCGAGCACGCGGATCACGCTTTCGTTGCGCCGCTTGATCCCCGCGACGTCGCGGATGAATTCGCCGTGGTGCATGTTCTCGTTCATCACCAGCCGCACGAACTCGGGATGCTCGTGATGATAGTCGAAGGTCATCCGGACGTTGGTCTTGAGCGCCTCCTCGGCGCCCATCGTCTCGATCGGCATCGCCGTCTCGGTCTCGCGGATGCGGGTATAGGCTTCCTCGAGCACCGCGCGGTACAGCCCCTCCTTGCTCGCGAAATGATAATAGATCATCCGCTTGCTCGTGTTGGTACGCTCGGCGATCTCGTCGATCCGCGCGCCGCTCAAGCCCTTGTCGGCGAATTCGGCGCGCGCGACCGCGAGGATGTTGGCCTTGGTCGCCTCCGAATCCGCGGCACGCGTGCCGCGCGGCTCTGATGTCGTAGCGATGGCGCGGTCCCTTGGCTGAGTGGCTGACATGACGCGTAGAAGCTCGCCCCGCTGCGTTCAATATCAGCGCGTCAGTCGCGTGGCGAGCCGCGCGGCACGAGCGGCGTCCGCGCCACCGGATGCGCCGCCAGCCATGCGAGGCCCGCCGTATCGAGCGGCCGCACCGCGACGCCGTCGCCGAACACGAGTTCGCGTTGATCGCGCGCCGACCATGCCGGCCAGCCCGCCCCCGGGCGCCCGTCGCGCGCAAAGGCGATGAGGTGATCCATCATCGTCGTCGCAAGGCTGCGGTCGTAGGGCGTCCAGTCGCGCGTCCGGCGCAAGCTGTTGTACACGTCTAGCGTGCCCAGCCAGTAGGGGATGTCGCCGGTGTGATAGGCCCCGACCGTCGCGGGATCCTGATCCGCAAAGCGCACCCCCGGAGTGTAGGGATGCTTGCGCGCGAAGTCGTCGATGTACGTCGCTTGTCCGACCTGCGCCTGATCGACCGCGCATTGCTGCGACGCGAGCGCAAAGCCGCCGAGATGCGCGACGCGCCGTGCCGCAGCCTTCGCTTCGGCATCGCTCGCCGCTGGGAAACGCTGGAGAAAAGCATCGGCCTCGGCGCCGAACGCCGCCCGCGCGGTGGCGCGATAGGCGTCGAGCGTCGTCACCTTGCCGAACGGGCTCATCGCAATGTCGATGTCGTCGGTGTTCGAACTGGCGATGATCGGCACGCGGTTGATCCGCCCCGCCGCCAACAATGCCGCCTTCTGCGCGGGCAGCACGACGCCGTCGACGATCGGCCCGCCGATCCGGACGCCCGCAACATTCGCGCCGAGCTGGCTCTCGCTCTGGATCGCCAGGATGCGGTCGGCCGGGAGCGCGCGCATCGCCGCGAGCGATCCCGCCTTCAGCCGCTCCTGCACCGCCACGCCGATCGCCTCGCCTTCCGCCAGCGTCGGCAGCGTGTCGCGATAATTGCACCAGCTCGTCATCACCGCGCTGCGGAACAGCCCCTTGGCCTCGGGCGAGAAGATCAGCGACGCCACCGACAGCGCGCCGGCCGATTGCCCGATGATCGCGACCTTGTCGGGATCGCCACCGAACGCCGCGATGTTCGCCTTGACCCAGCGCAACGCCGCGATCTGGTCCATCAGCGCGTAATTGCCCGAATGCCCGCCCTGCTCGCGGCTGAGCTCGGGATGCGCGAGGAAGCCGAACGCGCCGACGCGATAGTTGAAATTGACGAACACCGCGCCGCGCCGCGCGATCTCGGCGCCGCCATAATTGGGCATCCCCGACGACCCGATCGTGAAGCCGCCGCCATACAGGAACACCACCACCGGCAGCTTCGCCGCAGACGCCTGCGCGGGGGCCCAGATATTCATCGACAAACAGTCTTCGGAAACCGCCTCCTCGCCGAAATAATGGTTGATGTCGTGCGGCCGCAGCACCTGCATGCATTCGGGGCCGGTGCGATCGGCATTGCGCACGCCGCTCCACGCGACGGCGCGCGGGGGCGCCCAGCGCAAGTCGCCGACCGGCGGCGCGGCATAGGGAATGCCGAGATAGGCGCGGACGCCGCCGTCGCGCTGTGTGCCCGCGAGCAGGCCCGACTCGGTGCGCACGGGATCGGTCGCAACCGGCTGCATCGCCGCGACTTGAACCACCTGGCCAGCGATCGCGGCCGCCGCCGACGCCAGCAAGCTCGATGCCGCAAGCACCCGCATGATCGCTTTCATTCATCCTCCTCGCCGGGCCGCAACGCGCCTCTTGCCGATTTCGGTCCCGACGGGCAGAGTGTGTACGAAACGGTTCGTGATCGTCAAGCGGCGGGGCGAGGCACGCGAGGAGATGCGATGATGGAGAGCCTGACCAGTCGGCGCACCGTGCTCGGGGCGATGGCCATGACGCTGCTCCCGCTCGCTCTGCCGACGCCTGCGCAAGCGCTCCCGCAGGGCCCCGTCCCGGTCCCGCCGCCGGAGGCCACGCCCCGCGTCGAATTCGCTTTCTCGGCCCACGTCCTGCTCGAGCCGACGCGCGAGATCGGCCGCACGCCCTACGGCATCCGCCGCCGCATCCCGATCATCGGCGGGACGTTCGAGGGCCCGCGCATCAGCGGCCGGATCATCCCCGGCGGCGCCGACTGGCAGATCCAGCGCGCCGACGATTACACCGTTCTCGAGGCCGACTACATGATCGAAGCTGCCGACGGCACGCAGATCCACGTCCGCAATCGCGGCCTGACCAACACCCGCGTGGCGGGCGCAAAGGCGCGCTATCTCCGCACCGTCCCCGAATTCGAGGCGCCGACCGGGCCGCACGACTGGCTCAACCAGTCGGTCTTCGTCGGCAGCCTGCAGAGCGTCTCGGGCGGCCCGCCCGCGGTGATCGTCCACGTCTTCCGTCTCGCCTGACCTCCCATCGATTGGAACTGTCGCTTGCGTACCTCCATCGCCACCGTCTCCGTCAGCGGGACGCTCGAACAGAAGCTCACCGCGATCGCGGCGGCGGGCTATGACGCGGTCGAGATCTTCGAGACCGACCTGCTGTCCTGCGCCGCCTCGCCGCGCGAGATCGCGCGCCAGCTCGACGATCTCGGGCTGACCTGCGCGCTCTACCAGCCATTCCGCGATTTCGAGGGGATGCCGGGCGAGCTGCGCCAGCGCGCGCTCGACCGCGCCGAACGCAAGTTCGACGTGATGGCCGAGCTCGGCACCGACCGCATCCTGGTCTGCTCGAACTGCTCGCCGCATTCGCTCGGCGAGCACGACCGCATCGTCGACGATTTCCGCGCGCTCGGCGAGCGCGCCGCGGCGCGCGGCGTGCTGGTCGGTTACGAAGCTCTCGCCTGGGGGCGGCACGTCTACGATCACCGCCAGGTGTGGGAGATCGTCAAGGCGGTCGACCATCCGTCGATCGGCATCCTGCTCGACAGCTTCCACTCGCTGTCGCGCGGCATTCCCAACGAAAGCCTCGCCGAGATCGACCCCGCCAAGATCGTCTTCGTACAACTCGCCGACGCGCCTCTGCTGTCGATGGACCTGTTGTTCTGGAGCCGCCATTTCCGCTGCATGCCCGGGCAAGGCGACCTGCCCGTCGCGGGCTTCGTCGCCGAATTGCTCAAGCTCGGCTATGACGGCCCGCTCTCGCTGGAGATCTTCAACGATCGTTTCCGCGCCGGCTCGACCGCCTTGGTCGCACAGGATGGTCTGCGCTCGCTCGTTGCGGTGCACGACCAAGCCGAGCGACTGATCGGCAAGCGCTCGCCATTGCCGCCGCCCTCCCCGATCGGCGGGATCGAATTCATCGAATTCGCCGCGTCGGACGAAGAGGCAACGCGGCTCGAGCCGCTGCTGGCCGGACTCGGCTTCGCCAAGGTCGGGCAGCATCGCACGCTGCAGGTCGATCGCTGGCGCCAGGGCGCGATCAACCTCGTCGTCAATCGCGAGCAGCGCGGCTTCGCGCATTCCTACGACATCATGCACGGCGCCTCGATCTGCGCACTCGGGCTCACCGTCCCCAACCCCGACGCGACGCTGCGCCGCGCCCGCGCGCTCGCGATCCAGCGCTATGACGACGGCACCCCGCGCGAGAGCGCCGGCATGCCAGCCCTGCGCGGCGTCGGCGGCAGCCTGATCTATCTGCTGCGCGACACGGCGACCGATCGGACCTGGACCGACGAATTCCGCCCGCTGCAAAGCCATGCCGAGGGTGCGGGCCTGGAGCGGGTCGATCACGTCGCCGCCTCGGTCGACATCGACGAATTCCTGTCGTGGCAGCTCTATTGGACCGCGCTGTTCGACGTCGCCAAACAGGTCGAACTCGACATTCCCGATCCCGCCGGGCTCGTCCAGAGCCGCGCGATCGAGGGGTCCGACGGCGCCTTCCGCGTGACGATGAACGCCTCGGGCGGGCGCGGCACGCTGTCGTCGCGGTTCATCGGCAACGTCTTCGGTGCCGGTTTCCAGCATATCGCCTTCACCACCCCCGACATCTTCGCAACCGCGCGCACGCTAGCGGCAAACGGCGTCGCGACGCTGGCGATCCCCGGCAACTATTATGACGATCTGGTCGCGCGCTTCGGGCTGGCGGACGATCTGGTCGCGGAGATGGCCGCGCTCAACATCCTGTTCGACCGCGACGAGGCCGGCAACGAATATTGGCAGCTCTACACGCGGGCGTTCGAGAAGCGTTTCTTCTTCGAAGTGATCGAGCGGCGCGGGGCGTATACGGGCTATGGCGCGGCGAACGCCCCGATCCGGCTTGGCGCCCAAAGTCAGTTTCGCGCGGAACCGGTGGCGTGACACCTGCCCCCCGATTTTAGGTAGCGGGTAACAGAGTCGGGCCGGACAATCGACACGTAGGACGATAGCCGAGGCATGAGCGGCCAGTTGCAACGGCGTTAATTTCTGTCAAACGGCACCCCATGGTGGTTCGCCACTGCGCGCGACGGCAGACCACCCCGTGGCTTGGTTGGGAAGATATCGGGTGAGCATGGACAGCAAGGCGTTCTGGCGCGTCGCGAGCGCGACCCGGATGAGCGTCATCATCGACGCCGACGCGTATTTCAAGAATGCCCGGCTGGCGATGCTCAAGGCGCGGCGTCGGATCATGCTGATCGGTTGGGATTTCGACGCGCGGATCCATCTCGTCGATTCGAAACGCGAAAGCGACGAGCCCGCCTCCGTGGGCGATTTCATCTATTGGCTCGTCGATCGGAATCCCGAACTCGAGATCTATCTCCTGCGGTGGGACGTGGGCGCCCTCAAGACGCTCGTTCGAGGTTCGAACATCGTCACGCTCGCCCGCTGGATGCAGCATCCTCGCATCCATACCAGGCTCGACAGCTTTCATCCGACCGGCGGATCGCATCACCAGAAGATCGTCGTGATCGACGACTGTCTGGCATTCTGTGGCGGGATCGACATGACGAGCGAGCGATGGGACACGCGGCGCCACCGCGATGTCGAACCCCGCAGGGTCACCCCGAACGGCAAACCCTATAAGCCCTGGCACGATGCGACGACGGCGTTGCAAGGCCCCATCGCCGCGGCGTTGGGAGAACTCGCGCGCGATCGCTGGACACACGCCGGTGGCGAAACGCTTGCGCCGGTTGATTCGCACAGCGATTGCTGGCCGAAGGGTTTGGCCGCCGAGTTCAGGGACGTCGAGGTCGGCATCGCGCGCACCGCTCCGGAAATGCCGGAATGTCCGGAGATACGCGAGATCGAGAGGCTGTTCGTCACGCAGATCGCCGCTGCAAAGGTCTCGATCTACGCCGAAAGCCAATATTTCGCGTCGCGTCGTATCGCCGAGGCGATCGCGGCACGGCTGGCGGAGCCCGACGGCCCCGAGATCGTGATCATCAATCCCGAGCATGCCCAAGGGTGGCTCGAGCCGATCGCAATGGACACTGCCCGCGCCCGCCTCGTAACCGCGCTGAAGCAGCGCGATCCCCACGACCGCTTGCGGCTTTATCATCCCTTCACGGCCAAAGGCGCGCCGATCTACGTCCATGCGAAAGTGATGATCGTCGATGGACGTACCCTGCGCATCGGCTCGGCGAACATGAACAACCGCTCGATGGGGCTCGATACCGAATGCGACGTGACCATCGATGCCGGCGATGAAGGCGCCGATGCCATTCGCGCGATCCGCGATGGCCTCATCGCCGAGCATCTCGGCCTTCCGGTCGCCAAGGTTGCCGCCGAGATCGACGCGCGGGGCTCGCTGATCAGCACGATCGAGGCGTTGCGCGGCAAAGGCCGGTCGCTTCGGCCGTACGAGGCTCCCGACCTCGGCACTGTCGAGGCGTGGCTCGCCGACAATGAAGTGCTGGATCCCGAAAGCCCTTCGGAAATGTTCGAGGCGACGGCCAGGCGCGGCCTGTTCCGCCGTCTCCGCCATCCCTTCGGTTGACGCGCACTGTTGTGACTCAGGCTGCTGACAGGGCAGCGTCGGCTGTCGTCCGGCGACTCGGCTTGGTCACCGCGATCGAAGGTTGGCCGGGCAAGAAACCTATGAGGTCCGCCCGGCTTTCAGATCTGTTCTAACCGAGGCTCCCCGTCCGGCGATCCTCAGCGAAAGAGGAAGGGAGCGACCAAAGCCGCCCAAAGCAGCGCCGATACCGGGAGTGCTAGCAGGACCCCGTGGGCTCCAAACGGACGGTAGGTAGCCCGTCGGGCATCGAAAACGCCAGAATTCGGTTCGCGCAACTTATCTCTCCAGGCCTTATGGTCCAGCCGTTACAGGACCGAGACAACAACGCCCCAAATTGGGACAAAGATCAATACGCATAGCTAACAAATTTGTTTAATTTTGGGATTCGGTGCGCCGTCCATGGCCCACGAGCACGTCGAGAATGGCGCGACCCGCGAAATGCCGATCCATGATCGAGCCCTGGAAACAGCGCACTGACGAGATCGACAGAATGGCCTGCTGCGTTCTCGGCCAAAGCGCGTCGCCGCCGGACGGTCGCTGCCGTCGGCTGGCTCTGCCGGAACAGCGCCGCGATCACTCTGGAACGACCCCCACGTGCAGCTCCTCGAGCACGACATTGTCGTCGATCCGCCAGATCTTGACGACATGCGCTCCGGCGCGTTGCGACGGGAAATCTACTTCGAGTTCACGGATATTGCTTTCGACCGCAGCGTTCCAGTCTCGCTGCGCCTGGCTGGTCGCATCGTTCGGGGCCGGTGTCAGGTGATCCTCGAGCGTGCGCATCGGGCCGTCGTCGAGCGATATGCCAAGGCGCAGCGTGCCACCGCCGGTGACGTCCAGCGTCGGCGCGAGCGCCACTTTGACCGAGATCCTGCCCGCCGATTCGGTCGATACGGCATATTCTAGCCGCACGCCGTCGGCCTGCGTCGTCGGCTTGGCGCCCTGCGGCAACGCGACGACCGCCGCCGATCGACCGAGATGCGCGATCGTCCGCCAGATCAGCCCCCTGCCGCCAATTGCGCGGGTATACTCCGCGGCTGCGATACCCGCATCGCCTGACCGCCGGGTTGGCACGAAGCGGATCGGTTCGGCGGCCCCGGCGACGCGCGTGACGGCGGGCATGACATTGCGGTCAGGCTGCTGCCAGCCGGTATAGCCGATATGCGTCTGCGCCATCATGCCGTCCCACTTGCGGCCATTCAGCGCATGATACGCCTCGGTGATCGCCGCATCGCGCGCGAAAGCCGCTTCGGCCTGGTCGGCAAAGCTGTTTGCACGTGCGTCGGCCGCCGCCGCGAGCCGCCGATTCCAGGCGACGGCGTAATAGAGGTTATAGAGATTGCCGAGCGCCTCGATTGGATGCTCGACCAATTGGAAATAGGCGTCGCGCTGGTCCGGCCGCAGACGCTGCTTCGTTGCGCGCATATCGGCCTGCAACGCATCCCATTCCGCCACCCGCGCGCCAAAGTCGCCGCTATCGAGCGTCGCGGGCGTCACCGGACCAAGCGCGAAGCTGTCGGCATCGAGCAATTCGGGCTTCCGCCGTGCCGCGAGGTGCGCGTAGCGGGTGACGAGCCCACCGATCGCATCGGCCCCCCCGGCGCCGAACGTTCCCCGCGCCCAGTCCACCGGGTAGCGCGCAAGCGCCTCGGGCGTCATCGCGGCGGGGTCCCATGCCTGTTTCAGGAAGAAGCTCAGCGGATATTCCATCGGCTTGATGTCGCCGACATTGACCATCCACAGGCTCCGCGCGCCCTTCTGGTACGCAAGGTCCATCTGCTGCCAGGTCTTCTCGATCTGCACCGTATCGAGCCATTTGTAATTGCGAGGCGCCCCGACATAATCGAAGTGGTAATAGACCCCGTAGCCGCCCTTCCGACGATCGACCGCATCGGGCAGACGTCGGATCTGGCCCCAATTGTCGTCGGAAAAGAGCAGGATCACGTCGTCGGGCACTTTCATGCCCTTGTCGTAATAGTCCTGCACTTCCTTGTAGAGCGCCCAGACCTGCGGCGTCTGCTCGGCGGGCTTGCCGGTCACGTCGGCGATGATCTCACGCTGTGCGGCCACTACGGACTCGAGCAGACTGATCGCGGTGCCGCCCGACATCGCCTCGTCGCCATCGCCGCGCATGCCGATCGTCACCAGGCTCTCGTACGGCGTGCCGTCATGCTTCGCCATCATCCGCTCGATCCCGCCGCGCCAGAAGGTGCGCAGATTGGCCGCGTTGGTCGCATAATCCCATTTGCCGCCCGTCACGCCGCCGGTGAGATTGCGATGCCATTCGTCCTGCGCGCGCGTCAGCGGTTCGTGGTGCGATGTTCCCATCACGACCCCGACCCGATCGGCGAGGATCATGTTCTGCGGATCGTCGGCATTGAACGCCTTGGGCGCCCACATCGCAGGCCACAGCGTATTCCCCTTGAGCCGAAGCAGCAGGTCGAAGACATGCGCATAGGCCTTGGCGTTGGGCCCGCCGAACTGCTTGCGCGCCCAGCTGCTGAAGCCGGGATCCTCGTCATTGATGAAGAACCCGCGATAGCGCACCTTGGGCTGGTCACGCCGCGACCCTGCGGTGACGAATATGGCCGCGCGCCGCGAGACGGGCACATCCGCCCACCACGACCAGGGCGACACGCCCATTTTCTCGGAGAGATCGTACAGTCCGAACACCGCCCCGCGTCGATCGGCTCCGACCACCACCAGCGCGCGCGCGACATTGGCGAACGGGTGCTCGACCACGATCTGGCGGAAGGCCTCCCACTCGCCGGCGATGTCGGCGGCCTTGATCTTCCCGCTGCGCACAAGGGCGTCGATCACCGCGCTGTGGCCGAGCACACCCGCGATCACGACGTCACCGGTGATCTGGTCGGTCGACTGGATGCGACGCGGCGCTCGGCCCGAGATCTCCGCTAGGTCGTGGGCAAATCCATCCGCGGCATGGACGACCGCTGGATCCGCCCCCGGATCGACGAGCAGTTGCGCGGGTCCGTTGCGCGACACGAGCGCGAAGGCGCCCGGCGACGGACGCGCGCAGACCGAGACCGGCGTGTCACACGCCCAGGCCGGTGTCGCGAGCGCCACGGCGCTGCACCAGAGGACAACACGAAGGGCCTTCATGCCGCAAGCTCCCTGAGCGGCGTACGGCCGAACCCGCCGCCGATCGGTCGATACAGAAAAAAGCGGGAGCGGACATGCCGCTCCCGCCAAGGGTCCCGAGGGGGGATCAGAAGCTGCCGCGAAGCCCGACCAGCACCTGCCGGCCCGGCTTGTACTGGGTGAAGGTGTCGTTGTTGAACTGGAAGTACGACCGCAACGTCGCGTCGGTGAAGTTCGACACGTTGACCGTCAGCTGCGGCAAGCTCTTGATGCCGAAGATCTTGTCGAGATCGAACGCCGACGAGAAATCGTAGGACGTATAGTCGTTGCCGAACAGCGCGGCGGCCGTAATGCCGTTCTGTGCCGCACCGCTGTTCTGCGAACCCCGCCGCGACGTCGTCGAGACCCGCAGCATCACGCCATGTTTCTCGTAATAGGCGGTGATGTTGTAGGTGAACGGTGCCACGCCATAGGCGAGCGCCGCTCCCTTGCTCGTCTGGTCGACGATCGTCGCATTGGCGTTGAAGCCGAAGCCGGTCACGCCGATGTGCTTGGTCAGGAAGTCGAGCGGCTGGACCCACTGGAATTCGAGGCCGTTGATCGTCAACTTGTCGGGCACGTTGGTCTGCGACGTGAGCTGGACCTGCGCCGCAGTCGGCCCGCCACGCGAGTTGAGCGCGATCTGCTGCGTCGGGTTCAGCGTGTCATAGGTGATGCCGTATTGCGCCAGGAAGGTGAACGGCACCGTCGTGACGTTGGTCGTGGTGAAGCCGGTGAGCGACTTGCGGAAGGCGTTGAAGCTGATCACGCCTTCGCGACCGGTGTAATATTCGAAGCCCAAGTCGAGGTTGGTCGAGAGATAGGGCTTGAGCGCCGGATTGCCGATGGTCGCCTGGTCGGCCGATGGCGCACCGAAGTTCACGCCAGGCAGCTGCGCCGAAGGATCGGGCCGGGTCATCGTCCGCGAGCCGGCGACGCGGACGAGCGCGTGCTCGCCGATGTCGTAGGCGAAGGTCGCGGCGGGCAGCCAGTTGGTATATTCGTTGCGCGTCGTCACCGTGGTCGAGAGGTTCGGATAGCGGCTGCCATCGGGCAGCGAACCACCCCCGGCGGGCGAGTTGCGCGGGTCGGGCAGCGAGACCGAGCCCGAGATCGTCTGGATCGTATCGACGAAGCGCAAGCCCGCGTTGAAGCGCAGCGTATTGCCGCCGAGCTCCTGCGCGCCGTTGAGCGTCGCGAAGCCCGACTTGACGACTTCGCGGATGTATCCGCCGCTCGCGCCGGTGTTCGCGCCGCCCGACAGCGGGGCGTTGTCGTGGAACTGCTGATATTTGGTCGCATTGGCGAACTTGTCGAAGTCGACCGTCACGAAACCGGCCGGTCCTGGCACCAGATAGCTCGGGAATGCGCTGTTGGGCACCAGCGAACCGCCATAGCTGACGGTGCCCGTCTGCCCGGTGGTCGAGCCGGTGCCGTAGCCGGGATAGGTCGGATAGCCGGCCGGTGCAGCGCCGGGCGAGTTGATCCCGACGCACGGCGGCTGGGTGTTGGGCGACCCGACGAAGATGCTGGGATTGTTGCCGCAAACGGCATTCTGCCACGCCTGGCTGTTGTCATAGCCCTGGATCAATCGCGACACATCGTCATAGGCGCCGCCGACACGCAGGTTGAGTGCCTTGCCGCCCCATGTCAGATCGGCGCGCGCGCCCTTGGTCTTGTTGATGCGGCGCTCGTCCTGAATGTTGACGCGCGAGCCGGCATTCCAGCCGAAATTCGCCGGATTGTTGAGATCGATGTTCGGCGTGATCACCGGGCCATCGCCGGTATTGGTGTAGGTCACCGTCGTGCCGACGCCGAGCGGGGTGGTCGCGCCGACGGTTGGGCTCTCGCGGTGGAAGGTCGAGCGCGAATAATTGCCCTGCGCCTGAAGCTTCAAATTGTCCGAGATTTCCCACTCGCCGCCCGGATTCACGCTGAACAGCTTGGTCGTCTCGATATACGGCCGGAATTCGTCGAAGAATTGCGCATTGGCGAAGGTGCCGCCGGTGACCGAACAGCCGTTGCTGCAGTCGCTTTTGTCGAAGGTCAGGTTGAGCGGGATGATCGCGCTGTTGCGCACGATCCACGCCATGTCCTCGCGGATCAAATCGTTATGCTTGTAGCCGTACAGGCCGTCGACGTAGAAATGCAGCGTGTCGGTCGGACGCCATTCGACGCTGACGATCGCGTTGACGCGGTCACGCGAACCGCGTTCGTCGGACGTGCGCCCGAGCCGCGGCAGCAGCGCATTGTCGATCTGCTGGATCGTCGCGCCGGGATTCTTCGCCAGCAGGAACGCCTGGTCGACGACCGTCCCGGCAACAAGCCCGGCACCAGCACCCGTGGGCACAACCGCGGGGATGGTCCAGTTTCCGCCGCCCGTGCTGTTGCAGCCCGTTGCCGCGCCGCATTGCGCCGCCGACAGCGCCGGGTTGGTGTAGCCGATCGTCTCGAAACCGCGCGTATCGGTGAAAGCGCGCTGGCCTGACACGCCGGCCAGGATGCCGATCGTGTCGTTGTGCCAGCTGCCGATCAGCGAGCCGCGGATGCCGATGCGGTTCGCATCGCCCTGCTGCGACCCCTGCACATTGTAGCTGAGATAGTTCTTGTCGCGATCGAACGGCCGCGCCGAGCGCAGATCGACGTTACCCGCAGCGCCACCTTCGAGAAGGTCGGCGGTATAGCTCTTATTGACCGTCAGCTTGGTGAACAGGTCGGTCGGGAAGAAACTCAGGTCGACCGAGCGGTCGGTGCCCTGCGCGTCGGTCGCGCCCGACGACGCCACCGCGATCGGCGCGCCGTTGAGCGTCACGTTGGTGAAGTTCGAACCGAGGCCACGGATCGCGACGTTGGTGCCTTCGCCCGTGATGTCGCGCGTGATCGTGACGCCCGAAATGCGGTTGAACGACTCGGCGATGTTGGTGTCGGGAAACTTGCCGATGTCCTCGGCGAAGATCGAATCGGTGAAGCCGGTCGAGGCGCGTTTGGCGTTGGTCGAGAGCGCGAGGCTGTTGCGATAGCCCGTCACCACGATGTCCTGCGCGACTGTGGAATCGGCGGTGTCGAGTTGCACAGCCGCAGGCTGTTCGACCGGAGCAGGAGCGGAAGCCTGTCCGGCACCCGGAGCGACCGCGGGAGTCGCCGTCAGCGGTGGGAGCGGCGTCGTTTGGGCGAGTGCAACCTGGCCACAGAAGCCCGACAGGATCGTCGCGCCAAGGAGCACGCATCGAGTCGAGCGCACGGCACCGTCGAACAGAATCATTTGGAAATCCCCTTCCTAAAGCACACGCGCCTTGCTTACCGAGCGCTATGTTTGCGCTACCAAACTGCGCTAGACGTGAAATTCTGTCAAACAGATATTTCAAACTGTGTCAGGCCAGTCGCAAGATGTTGCAGTTCACGGCTGCGCGGACGCATGGTGAGGCCAGACACAGCGCCGCGGTCGACATGCGCGCGTGAAACAGGCTCGCTACCGGCAGGCCGGCGAGATACTCGGGGGAATCATGAAAAACGTACGGCTCTATGCACAGGTCGCCGGGCAGATTGCCGGCCAGATCCTCAGCGGTCACTATCCGCTCGGCACCCGCCTCCCATCGGAGCGTGAGCTCTCGGAGTCGTTCGAGGTGTCGCGCCCGACGATCCGCGAAGCGTTGATCGCGCTCGAGGTCGATGGGCTGGTCGAAATCCGGATGGGCTCGGGCGTCTACGTTTCGGCGAAGACACCGCCCGGCGGCAAATTCTCGGCGATCGGCGTGGGGCCGTTCGAACTGCTCGAGGCGCGCCGCGCGATCGAGGGCGAAGCCTGCGCGATCGCCGCGGCGCGTGTCGATGACGAAGATATCGCCGAGCTTCGCGCGCTGTTCGACAATATGGTCGCGGCGGGCGACGATGTCCCGCGGGCCGAAGCGTTCGACCATCAGTTCCACATCTGTATCGCGCGCGCCACGCGCAACAGCGCGATATCGGGCGCGGTCGAGGCGCTGTGGCAGGCGCGGCTATGCTCGCCGCAGGAAAAGGCGATGTCGGAGAAAGCGCATCGCGCCGGCGTCGGACCGCGCATCGACGAACATCGCCCGATCTTCGAAGCGCTTGCGGCGCGTGATCCCGACCGCGCTCGGGTCGCGATGCGCTCGCACCTCGACAAGGTGCTCAGCGCGCTGGTCGAGGCGACCGAGGTGCAGGAGACCGCCGAATTCGACGCGCGGGTCACCGCTCGCCGGCAGCGCTTCGGTCTGCTGTAACCTTCGCTGCCCTTCAGTGCCCCGGCGCGAACGGCGTCTCGATCGCGCGGTAATAGTCCAGCGGGTGCGCCGGCGCGGGGGATCCGGCGGGCAGCGGAAGTTGGTTGCGCGACTGGAACCAGGCGATGCTCGCATCGCGCCACCACATCGCCTCGCGCTGCTGAACCCCGAGGAACGTGCGCGTCTTGGCGAAGCGCTCCGCATCGACATAGGGCGCCAGCGCGTCCCATAACCGCTGCATCGCGTCGACCTGGGCGACCCCGCGATCGTAATGCGCGACGAGCTCGTCCCAGAGCGTGCGCCCCGACGCCATGCGCCGGTCCCATGCCACATGGTGGAACCACAGCAGGTCGCGCTCGGGCGTGGTGTTGGGATCGGCCAGTCGCCCGGCGAGCGCTGGTGCATATTGCCCGACCGCGTCGCTCCCGCTGACGGTCCGATCGAAGCCGATGCCGGTCGCGTCGGCGCGGGCGTAGTAGGTCGGGTTCCACTCGGGGCGGGCAAGCTCACTCACCCACGGACCGGGGCCGTAATGGTGCCCGGTCGCCATCTGGTGCGCGAGGCCGAGCGGGGTCATGTAATCGACCACCGCCTCGCGCGACGCCATCATCATCGCAACCACAGGCGTGACGAAGCGCGGATCGGGGGTGAAGGTCATCTGCGCCCATTCGGCGCCAATCGTCTTGGCGTCGCCATCGGGATCCCAGGCGAAGCGCCCGAAGGCGAACCAGTTCGCCTGGTTGAAGGTCGACCCCGACCAGTCGCGATCGACTCCGATATTGGCGACCCCCGCCATGCCGGTCAGCCGATAGCGATCGACCTTGCCTTCGAGTACGCGCGCTACGGTCGAGCCCGCCCCGTGCGCGAAGGTGTCGCTTTCGAGCGTTTCCTGGAACAGCGGCCCGAGATAGGCGAGGTGCGTCGCCTGCCCGAGATATTCCTTGGCGATCTGGAACTCCATCATCAGCGGCGTCTTGGGCATCGCGCCGAACAGCGGATGGAAGGGTTCGCGCGGCTGGAAGTCGATCGCGCCATTCTTGACCTGGACGATGACATTGTCAGCGAAACGGCCGTCGAGCGGTTTGAAATCGTCATACGCCTGGCGCGCACGGTCGGCGGCGTTGTGCTCGCTATAGACGAACGCGCGGTACATCACGACGCCGCCATGCGGGCGGACCGCCTCGGCGAGCACGTTCGCGCCGTCGGCATGAGTGCGGTGGTAATCCTGCGGCCCCGGCTGCCCCTCCGAATTGGCCTTGACCAGAAAGCCCCCGAAATCGGGGATAGCGCGGTAGATCTCGTCGGCCTTTGCCGCCCACCACGCCTTGACCGCAGGATCGAGCGGATCGGCGGTCTTGAGCCCGCCAAGCTCGATCGGCGCCGAGAAGCGCGCCGACAGATAGACCTTGATGCCATACGGCCGGAACACATCGGCGAGCGCCGCGGTCTTGGCGATGTAGCGCGCGGTAAGGCTTTCCTTCACCGCATTGACGTTGTTGAGCACCGCGCCGTTGATTCCGATCGAAGCGTTGGCGCGGGCATAGTCGGTGTAGCGCGGCCCCGTATAATCGGGCAGCGTCCACCAGTCCCAGATCGACTGCCCGGCATAGCCGCGCTCGACGCTGCGATCGAGATTGTCCCAATGATCGAGCACACGCAGCTGCAGCTTCGGCGCGCTGCGGACGTCGAGGTGCGCGAGCGATACGCCTTGCTCGGCGAGCTCGAGCAGGCGGAAGCTGCCGTAAAGCAAGCCGATATCGGTATTGGCGAGGATCGCGATAACGGGCTTGCCGTTCGCAGTGGTCGTGAGGAGCCAGAAACCCTCGCGCCCCAGATCGGCGATCGACGCGCTACCGAGCCCTACGCCCCGAGCCTGCGCTGGCGTTGCCAGCACGATCGCGCCGTCCTCTGCTAGGGCTGCGCGTAGCAGCGGCCGACCCGTCATCCCACCGAACCCGCGCTCGAGCTCGGCCACCGCCGCGGCGATCGTCGGCGAGGTTCCTGGCGCGACGATCACCCGCGCATGCGCCGCGGCATCGGCCTGCGCCGGCCCGGCTAGCGGGCGATAGCGCAGCCACAGATCGTAGCCATCCTCGGCAAACGCCGGCGTTGCGCACAGGCCGCAGCACAGCAGCAACACTGACAGGATTCGACCAGCCTGGCGCACCATCCATCTCCTTATGGCGAACACTCGCAGCGGGCGTCCGTCCAAACCTGCCTGACACATGTCGTTGACAAATCCATCCCTCCCCTAGCATGGTAGCGCTATCGTTGAAAGGGCGCCGCAGAGCGACCGACTGCTCCGCCGGAGCAAGCTTCAGGAAGGATGCCATGCCCAGGATTATCGATGCCAAGGTGATCGTCACCTGCCCCGGCCGCAACTTCGTCACGCTCAAGATCGAGACCGAGGACGGCGTGTACGGGCTCGGCGACGCAACGCTCAACGGACGTGAGCTGTCGGTCGCGAGCTATCTCAGCGACCATGTCGTCCCGCTGCTGATCGGCCGCGACGCGCACCGGATCGAGGATATCTGGCAGTATCTCTACAAGGGCGCCTATTGGCGGCGGGGCCCGGTGACGATGAGCGCGATCGCCGCGGTCGATACCGCGCTTTGGGACATCAAGGGCAAGCTCGCTGGGCTGCCGCTGTACCAGTTGCTCGGCGGTGCGAGCCGTGACGGCGTGATGGTCTATGGCCACGCCAATGGCGTCTCGATCGAGGAAACGGTCGAGGTGGCGCGCAACTATCAGCAGCAGGGCTACAAGGCCATCCGGCTGCAATGCGGCGTGCCGGGGCTGCCCTCGACCTACGGCGTGTCGAAGGACAAGATGTTCTACGAACCCGCCGACGCCGATCTGCCGACCGAGAACCTGTGGTCGACCGAGAAATACCTCCGCGTCGTCCCCGAGCTGTTCAAGGCGGCGCGCGCGGCGCTCGGCTGGGACGTCCATCTGCTCCACGACATCCACCACCGCCTCACCCCGATCGAGGCCGGCCGGCTCGGCAAGGATCTCGAACCGTATCGTCCATTCTGGCTCGAGGATGCGACGCCCGCCGAGAACCAGGACGCGTTCCGCCTGATCCGCCAGCACACCACCACCCCTCTCGCGGTCGGCGAGATCTTCAATTCGATCTGGGATGCCAAGCACCTCATCGAGAACCAGCTAATCGACTATATCCGCGCGACCGTCGTCCATGCCGGCGGCATCACGCATCTGCGCCGGATCGCGGCGCACGCCGATCTCTACCAGATCCGCACCGGCTGCCACGGCGCGACCGATCTGTCGCCGGTGTGCATGGCGGCGGCGCTGCATTTCGATCTGTCGGTGCCCAATTTCGGGGTACAGGAATATATGCGCCACACACCCGAGACCGATGCGGTCTTCCCGCATGCCTACAGCTTCGAGCGCGGGATGATGCATCCGGGCGAAAAGCCGGGCTTGGGCGTCGAACTCGATGAGGTACTCGCCGCGCAATATCCCTATGCGCGCGCTTATCTGCCGGTGAACCGTCTCGAAGACGGCACGATGTATAATTGGTGAGCACCACCGAGCGGCCGCGCGGCAATGTCCGCTGGGTGATCTGCGCGCTGCTGTTTGCCGCGGTGGTGCTCAGCTACGTCGATCGCCTCGTGCTGCCGGTGCTCAAGCCCAGCCTGCAGGCGCAATATGGCTGGAGCGAGCAAGGCTATGCCAATCTCGCGATCTGGTTCCAGGGCGCTTACGGGCTCGCCTACGTCCTGTTCGGCCGGCTGGTCGATCGTGTCGGCGCGCGGATCGGTTATGCGCTGGCGGTAACGCTGTGGACGATCGGCCATGTCGCGCATGTGCTGTTCACCAGCACGCTGGGCATGGCGTTCGCGCGCGTGCCACTGGCGATCGGCGAGGCGGGCGCGTTTCCCGCGGCGCTCGCTGCGACGGGCGAGTGGTTCCCCAAGTCCGAGCGCGCGCTGGCGATCGGCATCTTCAACGCCGGCTCGAACGTCGGTGCGATCGTCACGCCGCTCGTCGTGCCGGTGATCGCGGTGACCTTCGGCTGGCGGATGGCGTTCATCGCGACCGGCGCGCTGACGATCGTGTGGCTGATCGCGTGGCTCGGTTTCTATCGCCGCCCGCGCGAACATGCGTCGGTCTCTGCGGAAGAGCTCGCCTGGATCGAAAGCGAGCCCGCCGAGCGGGCGCGGCCGATCGCGTGGCGCAAGCTGCTCGCCCTGCGCCAGACCTGGGCCTATATGCTCGGGCGCTTCCTGATAGATCCGGTGTGGTGGACCTTCCTGTTCTGGCTGCCCGATTTCTTCAATCGCCAATATCATGTGAAGATGCTCGACTTCGGCCCGCCGCTGGTGGCGGTGTATCTGCTCGCCGATGTCGGCTCGATCGGCGGCGGGTGGCTTTCGTCGCGGCTGCTGCTGCGCGGCTGGCAAACGGGCCGTGCGCGCAAGACCGCGATGTTTGCCTGCGCGCTGTTCGCGCTGCCGATCGCCTTTGCCGCGCAGGCGCCGAGCCTGTGGGTGGCGGTGCTGCTGATCGGGCTCGCATGCGCGGCGCATCAGGGCTTTTCGGCCAATGTCTATGCGCTGCCGGGCGACCTGTTCCCCCGCGGCCGCGCCGGGTCGGTGATCGGGCTCGGAGGCCTGTCGGGTGCGCTCGGCGGGATGATCATGGCGAAGTTCGCCGGCACGATCCTCGAGACGCTCGGCAGTTATCAGCCGATCTTCCTCGTCGCGTCATGCGCCTATCTGCTCGCGCTCGGCGTGATCCATTTGCTCGTGCCGAGCTATGCGCCGGTCGCAACGGAGCGGATCGCATGACACGGCGCGCCACCGCATCGGGAGTCCCGCCCATGATCGTTCGAAGCTTGGCCGCAATGCTTGCCCTCACCCTCCCCGCGCTGGCGAGCGCGTCACCCGCCGCGCAGTGCGCCGGGCGCTGGACTGCGAGTTGGGCGTCGTCGCAGAAGGACGCCGACCACGCCGACACCAACATCGCGGCAAAGCTGCGCGATGCGACGCTTCGCCAGACGGTGCGGCTGTCGCGCGGCGGCGACAGCGTGCGGATTCGCCTGTCGAACCTCGTCGGCACCGCGCCGCTGACGATCGATTCGGTGCATGTCGCGCTGGCCGAGGCGAGCGGATCGCCGAGCATCCGGGCGGGCAGCGATCAGGTCGTCACGTTCGGCGGCCGACGCCAGGTCAGCATACCGGCGGGCGCCGAATACAGGTCCGATCCGATCACCCTCGCCGCCCCCGACCGCGCGACGCTGTCTATCAGCCTGCATCTGCCGGAGGCGCCGTCCGCGGTGACGAGCCATCCGGGCTCGCGCACCGGCAGCTTCATCGTTTCGGGCAACCACGCCGGCGATACGACGGTCTCCGGCGAGCGCGTCGAACATTGGTATTTCGCCTCGGGCGTCGATGTCGCGGGCTGCGGCAGCGCGATCGTCGCGCTGGGCGATTCGATTACCGACGGGCGCGGCGCCACCACCGATCGCGACGATCGCTGGACCAATGTCCTCGCCGCGCGGCTCCCGGCGGGATCGGGGCTGTCGCTCGTCAATCACGGGATCGGCGGCAACCGTGTGCTGCGCGACGGACTCGGCCCCAACGCGCTCGCGCGGCTCGACCGCGACGTGCTGGCCCAGCCGGGCGTGCGCTATCTGATCGTGCTCGAAGGCGTGAACGATCTCGGCGTACTGACGCGCGATCACCCCGTCACGACGGCCGAGCACGAGGCGCTCGTCGCCGATCTCGAACAGGGCTATCGCCAGATCGTTAACCGCGCGCACGATCACGGGGTCAAGGTGATCGGCGCGACGATCCTGCCGTATGGCGGATCGGCCTATTACCACCCCGGCGCGGCCGGCGAGGCCGACCGCGTCGCGGTGAACGACTGGATCCGCAGATCGGGCGTGTTCGACACGGTGGTGGATTTCGATGCGGTAATGCGCGATCCGGCGCATCCCGAGCGGCTCGCTCCGGCGTTCGATTCGGGCGATGGGCTGCATCCATCGCCGGCTGGCTATGCACGGATGGGCCAGGCGGTGCCGATCGCGGCTTTTCGGTGAGGGCGCGACCTCGGAGCGCAAGCATCAGCGCATCCCGGCCGAAATCGATGCCGATTCGAGCCCTACGGCGCGTTTCAGAGCCACCCAAAGGATTCGGTTGTGCGAATGCCGAGCGGTCGCTCGGATCATTTGCAGCCTGTCGGCGCGTGGAAGAAGCCGTAAACTGAACGGCGAAGGGCGCGTTTGCGGGAATCTCGATTTTCGGTCATGATCTGAAGGATTTGCCGAACACCACAATCGGTCGGCACAGAATTGGCGAGGCTGTAGATGACGAGAGAACGCGTCTGCCGGAGCTTTCTATGGCTGGCGACGCTGGTCGGCGGACCGCTGCTCGGCGCCAAGCTTTTCGACCTTCTAGTGCTCGCCGGTGCTTGGGGGGCTCATCCGCCTGCTTCGTTAGCGATGATGCCCTACGGCAAAGCCTGGCCTGTCGACACCGGAGCGTTCTTCATTCCTTTCTCCGCGCTGATGCTCGTCGCGGGTTTCGGCGCACTTGTTGCCGGCTGGAGGACGCCGTGGCGGTACCGCTGGCTGCTGTGCCTTCCCTCGGTCGGCATTCTCGCGCTGCTGGTCCTGACGGTGGTGGCATTCTGGCCGATGAACGCTGCGCTCTACTATCACGGTATCGGGTCGCCGAAGGACACGATCACCGATGCGGAATCGGTCGCCATGACCGGCCGTTGGCTGACGCTGGACTGGTGTCGCGTGGTGGGCGCGAGCGCCGCGTTCGTCGCGCCGTTGCGAGCGCTGAGGCTCCCCTGGCCGAATGAGGCTGCGCCGAGAGATTCGCTCGCCGTTCGCATCGGACTTGCAATGGCGCTCGCGGGGGTGGCTGCTTTTGTCCTTTGGTTCATCGCGAACCTCTGAAGGCCGGCGCGCGCAAGGCTTCGAGCTCGACGCACCATAAGGCGGGAGCGACTGCAGCGGCGATAGCCTGCGCAAGCCCCTCCGACGCGGCCGACCGCACGGTCGTAGGTCGAAACAGGCACCCTTTGTGCCCATCAGCGCCGAGATGCATCGCTGCTGCGGGCAAGGACGACGCGAGACTGTCGGAACCGCCTTACTTATCTTCGACAATACATTCGACTTTGGTCGAAAAGAATCGAAATGGCGTTCGCTCCGTTTAGCGCGACACTGCATATCCACTTGGCGGCTCAGCGCTTTTCCGGCCCGTCGGAAGTCGCCGAATTGCGGGAATTCTGGTGGATTCGTCGATCACAGACGACCCAAAGGGATGAGGAAATGTCATGTAACTGATTTGTAAATAAGGCGAATACCCGCCACGACATCACCTCACGACGCTCAGAAGCGCTCTTTTTCCAAGATATGGCAAAAGAAGCGACGCCATCTTCTCGTTCCAATCACCGAGTCAAAACAGACATCAAAGGTTAATTTCACAAGTAGATCTTGTTAGGTTTTTGGTATCAATCGCTCCTCATGTTTTCAGCTCGTCACGAGGAGCAGATGACATGTGTAACGAGTACTCTCAGTTTTCCTCACAAGCGGCTCAGACTATCGGTCGAGTTAGCATTACAAGTGCATCGATCTATAATGGCTGCAAAAGTATTGTCCCTCTACAGCCAGAGGCCAGGTGCGAACCAAGAGATTACCATAAGCAACCAAGTGCTAACCGTCGCCTTGCGCTTCGCGCGATGGCTTCGACCGGCGCGATCATCCTTGCGACGATGTTCAGCGCGCGCGCCCAGGCACAGGAATCGGTGGTGGGTGTCTGCTCGGGCGTCAGCCTGCCGAGATCGGTCGTCACCGGCATCGCTGGCAACATCCTCGCCCCCGTGCTCGCCCCTGTCGAGACGACGCTCGGTGCGCTCACCTTCGGGACGGTCAATCTGAACCTGAGCACCGCATTGACCAATGCCGCGGCCGGCGCGCCGATCGCGCTGGGCGTGCTCGATATCAATGGCAATGCGGTCAACCTCGCCACCACGCCGCAATGCGTTTCGCAAGCCGACGGCTATACGCTCAGGACCCCGGCGGGGCTCGCGATCGGCGGCAACCGCATCAGCGGCCTGGGCAGCGCGGGCCTGGTGGCGAGCGCCGCGGAAGCGAATGCGATCGCCTTCGGTGACGCCGCGAACACGGCCGCCGGATCGTTCGGCGCGGTCGCACTCGGCGCCGGTGCGCGGGTGACCGCCCCGGGCACGCTCGGCAGCGTCGCGCTCGGCCAGAATTCCCTCGCAAGCGGTGCCACGCTCGGCAACACCGCCTATCTCGTCGGCGGGACCGCGGCAGCCGAGGTCAATATCGGCAACCGTCGCCTGACCGGCCTTTCCGGCGGCTCGGAGGACACCGACGCGGTCAACGTCGCCCAGTTGAAGGCCGCAACAGTCGGCCTGACGCCGGTCGATGCGCTGACCTTCGATGCCGGGCTCGGCGCCTATAGCGCGCTGCGCGGTGGTGCTGCCACGCGCATTACCGATGTCGCACCGGCCACGCTCAGCGCGACCTCGAGCGACGCGGTCAACGGCGCGCAATTGTTCGCGACCAACGGCGCGGTGACGACCAACGCGACCGACATCACCAATCTCGGCACCACCGTCTCCAATATCGGTACGACGGTGACGGGGCTGCAGGCTAATGCGCTGCTGTTCAATCCCGCGCTCAATGCCTTCGACGCGACACGCGGCGGCGCGCCATCGACGATCACGAACGTCGCGCCGGCGGCGCTCACCGCGGTTTCGACCGACGCGGTCAACGGCGCGCAGCTGTTCGCGACCAACGCGCAGGTCGGGACCAACACCACGGCGATCACCACCCTCACCACCAACATCGCCAACGGCACCGCCGATCCGCTGGCGGTGCGCTATGCCGATGCGACAAAGGGCACGCTCGCGCTCGGCGGCGCGACCGGCACGCTGGTCACCAACGTCGCCCCCGGCACGCTCAGCGCCGCCTCGACCGATGCCGTCAACGGTGCACAACTCTTCGCCACCAACGGCGCGGTGACGACCAACGCCACCAACATCACCAATCTTAGCACCACCGTGGGCGGTCTGTCGGGCAATGCACTGCTGTTCAATGCCGGGATCAACGCCTTCGACGCAACCCGCGGCGGGGCGCCGACGACGATCACAAACGTCGCCCCCGCGGCGCTCAGCGCGACCTCAAGCGACGCGGTCACCGGCGCGCAGCTCTTCACCACCAATGGTGCCGTGACGACCAATGCCACGAACATCACCAATCTCGGCACGACGGTGACCGGGCTGCAGGCGAATGCGCTGCTGTTCGATACCGGGCTCAACGCCTTCAACGCGGCGCGCGGGGGTGTTCCCACGGTGATCACCAACGTCGCGCCGGCAGCGCTGACGGCGACCTCGACCGACGCGGTCAATGGCGGACAGCTGTTCGCGACCAATACCCAGGTCGGCGTCAACACGACCGCGATCGCCAATCTCAGCACCAATATCGGCAACGGTACGGCCGATCCGCTGGCGGTGCGCTATGCCGACGCGACCAGGGCCACCCTCGCGCTCGGTGGCGTGACCGGAACGACCGTGACCAACCTCGCGGCCGGCGCGCTCAACGGCACCTCGAGTGATGCCGTCAACGGCGCGCAACTCTTCGCCACCAACGGCGCGGTGACGACCAACGCGACCAACATCACCAATCTCGGAACGACGGTCACCGGGCTGTCGGGCAACGCCTTGCTGTTCAACGTCGGCATCAACGCCTTCGACGCAAACCGCGGCGGGGCGCCGACGACGATCACCAATGTCGCGCCGGCAGCGCTCAGCGCCGGCTCGAGCGACGCGGTCACCGGCGCACAGCTCTTCACCACCAACGGCGCGGTGACGACCAACGCCACCAACATCACCAATCTCGGCACCACCGTCTCGAGCTTGCAAGGAAATGCCTTGCTGTTCGACGCCGGGCTCAACGCCTTCAACGCCGCGCGCGGCGGGGCGCCGACGGTGATCACCAATGTCGGTGCGGGCGCGCTCGGCGCGACGTCGAGCGATGCCGTCAACGGCGCGCAGCTGTTCGCGACCAACCAGCAGGTCGGGGCGAACACCTCGGCGATCACCAACCTGACCACCAACATCGCCAACGGCACCGCCGATCCCCTGGCGGTGCGCTATAGCGACGCGACCAAGGGCACGCTCGCGCTTGGCGGCGCGACGGGCACGACCGTGACCAACGTCGCGGCGGGTGCGCTCACCACGACCTCGAGCGATGCGGTCAACGGCGCGCAGCTCAACGCCACCAACCAGGCCGTCGCGGCGGTCGATACGCGGGTGACCAACCTCGGCGGCAGCGTCGCCAGCAGCCTGGGCGGTGGATCGAGCGTCAATGCCGATGGCAGCGTCACCGCGCCGAGCTATCAGGTCGCCACGGTCGGCGCCGGCGGCGCCACGACGACGACCACATACACCAATGTCGGCAGCGCGCTCTCGGGCCTCGGCGCGAGCATCAGCACCGTCAACAGCCGTGTCGATGCGATCGCCACGGCGACCGACCGGGCGGTCACCTATGACGGGGCGGCCGGCAGCGCCCGCGATACGATCACCCTGGCCGGCACTGCGGGCACGCGGCTGACCAATGTGAGCGCAGGCGCGGTCAACGCGACCTCGACCGACGCGGTCAACGGCGCGCAGCTCAATGCGGTCGGGCAGCAGGTCGCCGCCAACACCACCAACATCGCCACCAACACGACCAACATCACCCGGCTGCAGAACGGCACTGCCGGCTTCTTCCAGGTAAACAACACTGGGGGCAACGCGACCCCCGTCGCGAGCGGCGCCAATGCGATCGCGGCGGGTGGTGGCGCGGTGTCGTCAGGCGCCAATGCCGTCGCGCTCGGGACGGCGGCGACCGCGAACGGCACCAACAGCGTGGCGCTGGGCAACGGTTCAGTGGCGGATCGGGCCAACAGCGTCTCGGTCGGCAACGCCACGACAGCGCGGCAGATCACCAATGTCGCGGCCGGCACGATGCCGAGCGATGCGGTCAATCTCGCGCAGCTGACCAGCGGCATGAACCAGACGCTCGGTGCGGCCAACGCCTATACCGACGCCCGGCTCAACCAGGTCGGCTTCGACCTGCGCAGCCTGCGCCGCGACGCCAATGGCGGCACCGCGGCGGCGATGGCGCTGGCGACGATCCCGCAAGCCTATGGCCCCGGCATGGGCATGGTCGGCGGCGGCGTCAGCACCTGGGGCGGCGAACAGGGCTTCGCGATCGGCGTGTCCAAGGCTAGCCCCGACGGCAAGGTGGTGATCAAGGCCGGCGCGGTGATCAACACCCGCGGCAAGGGCGGCGGCGCGGCGGGCGTCGGCTTCGGCTTCTGATCCGAACCTCGCGGGCGGCGCCCCCGCCGCCGGCGTAAAGGACGCCCCGACAGCGAACCCTCCCGTGCTATCGCACGTCGGAGGGTTCGTCCCGTTATTGGGTGCGCGCATGCCAACGGTATCGTGAGGCTAGCACTACTTTGGCAGATTGTGTGTCGAGGGTGGATCCAGTGGCGCTTGGCAATGCGGGCAGCGCCTCGGCGGAGGCCTAGCGAAGATGTTGAGGATCGCCTGCCGAACGGCGGGCATAGTCGGCTGCGGCGGAGGTCCCCCGACTCTTTTTTTTCCGTCCCGCGGCGGTGAGGCGGCGGGACTGAAGGAAGGCATAGGCGATCATCGTCATCAGTGCGTGTCGGTGCAGCCCTGTCCATGATCGACCCTCGAAGTGGTCGAGGCCGAGTTCTTCCTTAAGCTGCTGGTGCGCCTGCTCGCAGATCCACCGCGCCTTGATGGCGCCGGCAAGCGTCTTGATCGGCGTGTCGGGTGGCAGGTTCGAGAGATAGTATTTCCGCTCGCCGGTCGAGCGGTGCTCCCCAACCAGCCAGACTTCCTCGCCGGGCAGATGTTGGTTGCCCATGTCGCGGATACGCTGGGTTGGACCATCGGCGACGCGAACGCGTAACGCCGCAAAGCGCGCGGTCAGCCGTCCCTTCGTACCCCGTCGCCAACTGACCGATCTCCAGGGCTGCTCGGCCAGCAGCGTCTCGGCGGCCACGGACTGGCTGTCGGGGATGTGGTGTTGCCGCGGGCGACCGTGGCCCGAGACCGGAAAAATCATGGCGACATCGGCAGCATAGACCTTCTGGCGATAAGGGATGCCGACAGCCCAGGAGAGACCTCGCTCACTCAGCGCCTGGCGGAATGGAGCGCTCATGCCGTATCCCGCATCTGCCAGAACGCAGCCGAAACGCACGCCTGCCATCCTGACCCTGTCGATCTCTTCGATGGCGATCTCCGGCTTGGTCAGGGCGACCTGTCGGTCGGCAGGCACCTTCGCCTTTGCCATGCGCTCCGGATTGGAGGTCCAGCTTTCTGGCAGAAACAAGCGAAGGCCGACCATCACCGGCACCTCACGCGATGCAAGCGTCACCGAAACCAGCGTCTGGCAGTTCGCGTTCTTGCCCAGCGACGAGGCATATTGCGGCGCTACGCCGACCGAGTGACGGCCCTTCTTCGGCATCGCCGTGTCATCGATGACGAGAAAGGCGCCGGTGCCCCCTACCAGCCGGTCGGCCTCATTCAGCAGTGCAGCTTCGAGCGGAGCGCTGTCCCATATTCCCGCTGCGACGAAATGATGAAGCTGATCGTAGCCGGCCTCGCCACCCCGCGCAGCCATCGGCTGCACGCTCTTGCGATCTCCGGGACCTATCAAACCGGCGATGTACTGCGGGCACATCTTGCGCCGTGCCGGATGCGACAGCCCTGCCAGAAACGGCGCCAGCCATTGCTCCAGATCGGTCCGCCAGCTCTCGTCCACCGCCATCGTCGTAAGTCCGCCAGCCTACACTGACAAATGGGAATCAACGACGATTCAAGCTGGTTCCTTCAACCTGCCAAAGTAGTGCTAGGTCGTGAACCCATAAAATGGGGTCTGCGGAGGCAAGGGCTGAACGGCGATTATTGGTGGAGAGCAGACGTTGCGATCCAATCGAAAATTTGCGACTGGAAGCGATGTTTCCTTTCCCGCCCGTCACTGAGTTACAGTTCCTCGTAGGGAAGGAGTTGGATGACATTTGTCTTAAACCCCATCAATTCCACTTTGCATTCGACACCTTGAAAATCGATGTTGGCAGTTATCTGGAGCATGTTGATAGACAGGGAACGGCACATCGTCACAACACCGATGCCGACAAACTTGCGCCCCTCTTTATCCACCACCTGCTGGGTCAGAAAATACGCCTCGTTCTCGTCGAAGAATTTCGCCTAACCCTCGCATTCGACCAAGGTGATCTACTACGCATTTATAGCAACAATGAACTGTATGAATGCGGCGAAATCTACGATGAAACCGGTTCGTTGATCGTTTTCTAACTTCCGCTTTTGGGCGATTTCTGCCTGTCCGCTTTTCCGCTCGATAGCGGACGGTCGGCAATCGGGCGAGGCGGTCGCGCTGGCGGCGCTCGAACGGCGATAGTTGGTGGCTAGCTGCCGTTCCCAGAACTGGCATCGCCATAGGTTACGAGAGGTCGGCAAACATCACCCTTGATGGTGAACTGCCAGTTGCTGCCATCCCCGCCGGTTACATAGCCGATGGGACAGAAGACGATCCTGCCATCGTTCATAATAGTGGCGACGCCACCATCACAGTCTCCGGGCACATGGATGGTTGTTTGCCAACGGCTATCCACGTGAGTCAACGAGAACGTCTGCTTGCAGAGCTTCAAGGATGCCGACTTAACTGAACGATCGACGGACGTAATTTGGAAGGTGGATCGTGGTTCAAGAAAGCTGCACCCGCTCAGGATCAGCAGGCCAAACTGACCAATTGCAAATATGACCTTCATGCCGTTGATCATCGCAGCTTGCTGAATGACTGCAAGTGGTCGATTTCTGCCTGTCCGCTTTTCCGCCCGATAGCGGACGGTCGGCATTTGGGCGAGGCGGTCGGGCGGCCGGCGCTCGAACGGCGATAGTTGGTGATGGGGTGGACGCCCCCCGACGGCATCAATGTGCCAAAGTGGAGGTGTTGATCACCACTTGAGGGAGGCGTCCGTGTCGGAAGTTACCACAATCGGGTTGGATATCGCCAAGAACGTTTTCCATGCGCACGGCGCCGATAGCACCGGGCGAACGGTTTTCAGCCGCAAGCTGAGCCGAGGAAAGCTTCTAAATTTCTTCGTATCGCAGCCGCGGTGCATTGTGGCGCTGGAAGCGTGCGGAGGTGCGCACCACTGGGCGCGCGAGCTTCAGGCGATGGGGTACGAGGTCCGG
>NZ_RCZC01000019.1 GCF_006439055.1 Sphingomonas glacialis | reverse complement strand
TAATCGCGGATCAGCATGCCGCGGTGAATACGTTCCCAGGCCTTGTACACACCGCCCGTCACACCATGGGAGTTGGATTCACCCGAAGGCAGTGCGCTAACCGCAAGGAGGCAGCTGACCACGGTGGGTTCAGCGACTGGGGTGAAGTCGTAACAAGGTAGCCGTAGGGGAACCTGCGGCTGGATCACCTCCTTTCTAAGGATATCGGCAGAAAGCGCTCGATGGTTCGCCATTGAGAAGAGCTTCTTCCATTCCAAAGAACATTTGCCGCCGTCCTCATGTCCCTTCATCACTAGGTAGTCCACACGGACCGACAGCATGGCTGTTACGGTTTGTGTCGGACAAGCTCGGTCGGCGCTGCGAAGCGCGCCATCTGGCGCAGCTCGGCTGCGATGGCGGCGCGAAGCAGGTGCGGGCCTGTAGCTCAGTTGGTTAGAGCGCACCCCTGATAAGGGTGAGGTCGGTGGTTCGAATCCACCCAGGCCCACCACTTTCGCGCTTTAAAAGAGTATGGGGCCTTAGCTCAGCTGGGAGAGCGGTTGCTTTGCAAGCATCAGGTCATCGGTTCGATCCCGATAGGCTCCACCACTCGCCACCAAAACCTAGAGATGAAGAGAAAACTCTTCCGCTTCGGCGGAACACGCGGGGTTAGCCCCGCCTTATTTGACATTGTGAATGGGTTCTTAAAATCGATGCCGTGATATCGGCGTT
>NZ_RCZC01000018.1 GCF_006439055.1 Sphingomonas glacialis | reverse complement strand
AACGCCGATATCACGGCATCGATTTTAAGAACCCATTCACAATGTCAAATAAGGCGGGGCTAACCCCGCGTGTTCCGCCGAAGCGGAAGAGTTTTCTCTTCATCTCTAGGTTTTGGTGGCGAGTGGTGGAGCCTATCGGGATCGAACCGATGACCTGATGCTTGCAAAGCAACCGCTCTCCCAGCTGAGCTAAGGCCCCATACTCTTTTAAAGCGCGAAAGTGGTGGGCCTGGGTGGATTCGAACCACCGACCTCACCCTTATCAGGGGTGCGCTCTAACCAACTGAGCTACAGGCCCATGCCTCGCTCGCGCGCCCGTCAGTCGCAGCAAAGCTGCGCCTTGTGGGCGCGCTTAACTGCGCTGGCCGAGCTTGGCGACGTGCGAAATAGCTTGCGCTATTTCGTCTCGCGCCTTGCGCTTAACCTAGTGATGAAGGGACATGAGGACGGCGGCAAATGTTCTTTGGAATGGAAGAAGCTCTTCTCAATGGCGAACCATCGAGCGCTTTCTGCCGATATCCTTAGAAAGGAGGTGATCCAGCCGCAGGTTCCCCTACGGCTACCTTGTTACGACTTCACCCCAGTCGCTGAACCCACCGTGGTCAGCTGCCTCCTTGCGGTTAGCGCACTGCCTTCGGGTGAATCCAACTCCCATGGTGTGACGGGCGGTGTGTACAAGGCCTGGGAACGTATTCACCGCGGCATGCTGATC
>NZ_RCZC01000017.1 GCF_006439055.1 Sphingomonas glacialis | reverse complement strand
TCTGCCGTGGGCGTCGAAATTTGAGAGGAGTTGACCCTAGTACGAGAGGACCGGGTTGAACATACCTCTGGTGTACCTGTCGTTCTGCCAAGAGCGCAGCAGGGTAGCTATGTATGGACGGGATAACCGCTGAAAGCATCTAAGCGGGAAGCCTCCCTCGAGATAAGATTTCATAGAGCCGTCAGAGACCATGACGTTGATAGATCGGATGTAGAAGTGGAGTAATCCATGGAGCTAACCGATACTAATTGCTCTATTCGCGCTTGAGAGTCCCACCATCAATGACAATCCTGGGTAACCAGCACRTGTCRCAGATGGCGGATGATCAAATGCAACGCCTGATTAACAACTACCATCTTCAGAWTGTCGTAAAACGTGCACCGATTTTARGRRCCTRKCGCAAGCTGGGCCCYWGAGAACCCGAACCTWTTGCTGTTCACCGGCTCCATTGCTTGGTGGCTATAGCGTCAGTGCCCCACCCGATCCCATCCCGAACTCGGCCGTGAAACCTGACTGCGCCGATGGTACTATCGCTTAAGCGATGGAAGAGTAGGTCGTCGCCAGGCATTGAAGCCGGTGAACACAAAACGTTCGTGTCTCTCATCAGAACCCATTTACATGTCATCTAACACCCCGCTCGCTCTCGCGAGCAAAACCAACACCTCGTCGCGGGGTGGAGCAGCCCGGTAGCTCGTCAGGCTCATAACCTGAAGGTCACAGGTTCAAATCCTGTCCCCGCAACCAA
>NZ_RCZC01000016.1 GCF_006439055.1 Sphingomonas glacialis | reverse complement strand
GATCAGCATGCCGCGGTGAATACGTTCCCAGGCCTTGTACACACCGCCCGTCACACCATGGGAGTTGGATTCACCCGAAGGCAGTGCGCTAACCGCAAGGAGGCAGCTGACCACGGTGGGTTCAGCGACTGGGGTGAAGTCGTAACAAGGTAGCCGTAGGGGAACCTGCGGCTGGATCACCTCCTTTCTAAGGATATCGGCAGAAAGCGCTCGATGGTTCGCCATTGAGAAGAGCTTCTTCCATTCCAAAGAACATTTGCCGCCGTCCTCATGTCCCTTCATCACTAGGTTAAGCGCAGTGCGCGAGACGATTTAGCGAATGCTAAATCGCACGCACACAAGCTCGGCCAGCGCTGCTAAGCGCGCCCATAAGGCGCAGCTTTGCTGCGACTGACGGGCGCGCGAGCGAGGCATGGGCCTGTAGCTCAGTTGGTTAGAGCGCACCCCTGATAAGGGTGAGGTCGGTGGTTCGAATCCACCCAGGCCCACCACTTTCGCGCTTTAAAAGAGTATGGGGCCTTAGCTCAGCTGGGAGAGCGGTTGCTTTGCAAGCATCAGGTCATCGGTTCAATCCCGATAGGCTCCACCACTCGCCACACTCAACCTAGAGATGAAGAGAAAACTCTTCCGCTTCGGCGGAACACGGAGGCTTCGGCCTCCCTTATTTGACATTGTGAATGGGTTCTTAAAATCGATGCCGTGATATCGGCGTTGGTTCGACAGGAACGATCTTGGAGTGAGGTTCGCCTCGCGGTCAGGACGTAATGGTTGGATACAACGCTTTAATAATCAGGCTGAGCATTTTTAATCATCCGCACCAAGATACTGTGACTTTGCTGCTCTGCCGAGTTTTGGTCCGATCGTCATGATCGGTCCCAGCATTGTCATTGGTGGTGCGGACTCTCAAGCGTGAGGTAAGGGCAATTCGTGGATGCCTTGGCGCATACAGGCGATGAAGGACGTGGCACGCTGCGATAAGCGTGGGGGAGCCGTGAGCAGGCATTGATCCCACGATTTCCGAATGGGGAAACCCACCTATCCCGTTTAACTTCGCATTCAGGCAACTGAGTGCG
>NZ_RCZC01000015.1 GCF_006439055.1 Sphingomonas glacialis | reverse complement strand
CGGCACGGCCCGTTATCGATAGACCCCGCATCGCGACCGCGTCGGGGAACAGACGAGCTCGCGCGTAGCGATATCAGAGGCGTCGCTGCGCCCGGCGCGGATCGTCGACCTATACCTGAAAGCCCATTATCAGCTCCCGCATCGGGTCGGCCCGCGGGGACGGACGACAACAAATCCGTCAGGTCAGCAACCACTCCAACCTGCCAAAATCCGAAATCCCCATAGGTCACCGCTCGAGGCCCGCGGGTTCGGGCCTCCCAGACTTTCGTACGCCTGCCGGCGCCCGAAACTCTTCAGGTTAGCCGCCCGGCCGCTTTGGAGATGCTGAACGAGACTCCTGCCGTTGGTTCAGCTTGGCAACGCCATAGCCACATAGCCAGGCGTTGTCGCTCAACGTGTCGAGCCATTAATCCTTAGAAGGCTTTGGGCTCTCCGATGTCGCGTTGCTGCGTGTTCTGCGTCATGTGAACAACCCCTCCAGCGCCAGGGCTTCGGTGGCCAGACCGTCGGCCACCGCGTAGCGCAGCATCCGTTCGAGCGTCCCGCGATTGGCCTCCACGCCGTAGCGCCATACCGGGCCGGTCGCTCCGGCCGCATCGGCGGCGGCACGCTTGAGCCAAGGCATCGCCACCTTGGGAAAATCGCGTGCCGCCAAATCGTCGAGCGCGAATGCCAGCGCCTGCTCGAACGCCGCGACCAGAGCGTCGTACAGTGCCGGATTAGCCTCGACCAGGCGCCGCCGCACTACCACGAGGTGCATGATCGGAAAGATGCCGGTGCGCCCGAACCAGGCCATTTCGGTGGCGCGCGCATCGGGCCACAGCGGCGCGACGGGCGCGGAGGGATGCCGGACACAGCGCGGCGTGGTCGGACTGATCACCGCATCCAGCGTGCCGTCGGCCAGCATCGCATCAAGCGTCGCGGGCGATCGCGTGACACGGATTCCGGGTGGCATCGCGCCGGGTGCGCGGTCGGTCAGGACCGGGGCATGCAGGCCCGCCGTGATCCAGTCGATCGACGTGCGCGCGACGCCGTGATCGTCGGCGAGGATACCGCGCAACCACAAGGCCGCCGTCTGTTGATAATCAACCAGGCCAATCCGCTTGCCCGCCAGATCCTCGGGCCGATCGATGCCGCGATCGGTGCGGACATAGAGATTGCCGTGGCGAAAGCTGCGCGACAAGAATACCGGCAACGCGACATAATCGCGCCGTCCCGCTGCGACCGCGGCGATATGGCTGCCCATCGATAGTTCTGCGACGTCATAAGCCTGTTCGCGCAGCACCTGCCGGAACAGCGTCTGCGCCTCGACGCAGTGGATCGTCGTGGTCGCGTCCGAGATCTGGACCCGGCCATCGAGCAGCGCCTCGATCCGATCGGAAAACAGACAGCCGATGCTGAGCGGTATCATGCCCGATCCGTTGGTGCGACCCACGCGCCCGTGGCGATCACAGCGCGTTGCGCCGCGCGATCGCACCATAGATAAAGGCGCTTTGTTTTGGCGTGCGCGCGAAGGTTGTGCGATCGACCGCAACCAGCCCGAGCTGCTGCTTGTACCCCGAAATCCATTCGTAATTGTCGAGCAGCGACCAGTGGCAATAGCCGTGCACCGGGACGCCTTCGGCCATCACGCCCCGCAACGCCGCCAGCGCTGCAGGGATCAGCCGGGCGCGGATGCCGTCATCGGCCGTCGACACGCCGTGTTCGGTGACGATGATCGGCACCTTCGCCTCGGCATGGGCATAGCTCACCGCATTGGCGAGCGAGCGCGCATAGACCTCCCCGCCGCTCGTGTTCAGAATCGCGCCCTTCGGCGGCGGCAGTCGTCCGTCCGCGCCCCAGAGCACGCGCTCGTAATTCTGCACGCCCATGAAGTCGTCGTCGCGCGCGACCGCCAGCCAAGCGCTGTACAGTTCTTGCCGTGCGGCATCGCGCCGCGCCGCGCCGCCGACCGCCTCGTCGTCGAACATCGACAGCGTGAAGCCGACCGGCAGATCGGGCCGCACCGCCTTGATCGCCGCGCGCGCCGCCTTGTGCCCGGCGATCAGGTTGACCGTCATCGCATCGACATCCGATGCATCCACGGCATTGCCCGCGATGAACTTGCGCACGCCGAGCGACCTTGCCGCACTTTCCAACATGGCATGCTGGATCGCGAACACGGGCTCGGGCAGCACGAAGCGCAGGATGCGCATGATGTTGGGTTCGTTCAGCGTCATCGCGTGGCTGATACCCGCGCCCAGATGCCGCGTCGCATGGCCGCAGAAGCGTGCGAACAGCGCTGGCGCATCGGCGTGGAGCCAGCCGCCTTGCCTCGCGAACCAGATCGGCGTCGTGTAATGATTATAGGTCACCAACGGCGCGATGCCGCGGGCACGGCAGCCGTCTACGATCGCCTTGTAGTGATCGAGCATCGCGACCGAAAACTGACCCGGTTCCGGCTCGATCCGCGCCCATTCGAGCGAAAAGCGATAGGTGTTGAGCCCGAGCCGCTTCACCAGATCGAGGTCCTCGCGCCACAATTCGAAACTGTTGTCGGCGTCGCCCGACGGTTCGGCGAAGACCGTCGGCGTGACATGCTCGAGCACCCACACGTCGGTGTTTACGTTGTTGCCCTCTACCTGATGCCCGGCGGTGGCCGCCCCCCACAGGAAGCCCTTGGGAAAAGTGTCGCGCGCGCGCACCGCGGCGAAGGCGGGTGTCGCCAGCGCAGCGCCAGTTACGGCGGCAGTGGCGCTCGCCAGGAAATTGCGACGGTCGATCGTCATGCGCGGTCTCCGATGAAGGACAGTATCTCGTCTCCCAGCCGGGTGTCGGTGGTGCCGAGGTGATATGCGAGGCTGAAATGATTATGGCCCGACGCAATGTAGTTGCGGGGCAGCACGCCGTGCCTCGCCAGCCGGGCGACGAGCAGCTTGCCGAGTTCCGCCTGGAACCGCGGCGGATCATACTCCGCGCCCGCGATCAGCAGCGGCAGTTCGGTCGCCACGACCGCGTCCAGCGGCATCCGGGCCGGATAGAGATCTTGCGTGCCGTAATAGAGTTCGTCGCGGGGATCGAGCGGGGTGAAGCCGTACAGTCCGGACAGCAGCACCGCGCCAGCCAGTCCGCCACCTGACCCGTCGCCGCCGCGCAGCTTGAGGTGGGTCGCGACATGCACCGCGCCAGCCGAGGTGCCGACCGCGACGATCCGGTCGGGATCACCGCCATGCTCGGCGGCATGCGCGCGCAACCAGTCGATCGCCGCGCCGACATCCTCGCCCCCGGCTGGCCAGCGGTGTTCGGGCGCGAATCGGTAGTTCATCACCGCGCCAAGCATGCCGTGGCGCGCCGCCCAGCGCCCGGCATGGGCGTTGAACGGGTGCGACGGGCTGCGCTTCTCGCCGCGGACGAACCCACCGCCATGGACCCATAGCATCACTGGTACGGGCGCGTCCGCACTTCCCAGCGCATAGAGGTCGAGTGTCTGTCGCGGGTCGTCGCCATAGGCGGCATCCGCCAGCGTGACCGGCTGTGCCGTGGCCAGCCGATCCTGCTCGCCCCGGTAGAGCGCCTGGACCGCGGCCAAAACTTCCGGCGACAGCACATCGCCCATCGCGGCAAGTGCGCTGCGCTCGGATGCCGGTTGCATCGTCACGTCCTGTTCTCCCCCCGCCGGTTCAGAACTTGCCGTCAAGGCTCAGGCCGACCTGACGGAAGGATTGCGGGCCATAGATGGCCCCGATGTTCGCGGTGCCGTTATAGGGGAAGTCGCTCTGCATGAGCGAGGGTTCGTGGATGTTGAACAGGTTGCGCGCGAACACCGCGACCTGGAAACGGTCGTCCGGCGTACGCAAGCCGAGGCGCCCGCCGACGGTCCAGTGCGGGCGGAAGGTCGTCTCGGTGCGTGCATTCGCTTCGTAGCGGATGCGCGATTTCCACACCCCGTCGGCGGCGATGAAGCCCTTCAGCGTGTTGGTCACGTCATGCTCATATTCGCCCGAAAGCGTGAACTTGTATTTGGGCGCATAGGCGAGCTGCGTGCCGCCGATATTGTTACCGTCGGTGCCGCGGAAATTGTCCGGATAGGTCGCCTTGGCGTAGATGAACCCGGTGTTGAGCGACAGCCCGGTGAAGACCTTGCCGAAGAAGTTGATCTCGGCACCCCGCGTCTTCACCCCGTCGATGTTGGTCTGCACGCAACTGATGACCGCGTTTTGGTCCACCGTGCACTGCTGCGCCTGGAAATCGGTGATCTTCTGGTAGAACAGATTCACGTCGGCGACCCAACCGGCGAACAGCGTGGTCTTGAAGCCGGCCTCATAGGCGTGCGGGATTTCCGGCCGGACGACGAATGGCGAGCCGGGAAGGGGGGGCGTGGCGATCTGCCCGCCCTTGAAGCCGCGCGACACCGTGGCGTACAGCATGGTGGCGCGGGCCAGGTTATACTGTGCACCGAGCCGGTAAGAAAACACGCCGCTGCTCAGGCGCTGTGACTGGTTGGCCACCGCCGCCGGCAGATCGAGATTGACGCGGTCGAGCGACAGCTTCGCGCTGGTGTAGCGCCCGCCTGCGATCAGGCGCAGCGCATCGGTGACGTGGATCGTCGCCTGACCGAAGGCGGCCAGCGATTCGTCGATGATATGGTCGCGCGCGCCGATGGACCGAACGATCGGGATTGCGACGCCGGGTGCCGGCCTCAGCGTGACCGAGATCGATTCCGGTTCACGCGACTGGGTTTGGCGTGAATAAAACGCCCCGACCGTATAGTCGATGAGCTGGTTTGCCGGCGAGGACGCGCGGAATTCCTGCGTGAACAGGCTCAAGTTGCGGCGGGGGTCGCCGTTCAGGACTTGCAGTTCGAGCGGATCGGCGCGGAACACGTTGGCCGAGACGCCGGCACCACGGTCCTTGCTTTGGCGGTACGCGGTCACCGACGTCAGCGTGAACGGTCCGGCGTCATAATCGAGTTGGCCTGAGCCGCCATAATTGTAGCTGCGTCCGACGATCGACTGGTTGGTGCAATAGTCGCGATTGCCTTCGCGCGCGGTCACGCCGCAACTGGCAAGCCGCGCGTTGATGCCGACCGCATCATTCGGCGTTCTGGGATCGCGCGGATCGCCGAGGAACGAGCCTGGCCCGCCCGCCTTGACGAACGTCAGGAAGTCGCCGGCGCCGTTGAAGCTGCTCTCGGAATAATCGCCGATCAGGTTGAGCGTCAGCTGTTGGGTCGGCCGCCACAGGAAGCGCGCGCGGCCGCCATAGCGGTTCGAATCATTGTAATGCCCGGTCAGCGCATTGCGATCGACGCCCTGACGCAGGTTCGTGACGCCGGAGACGCGCAATGCGGCATCGCTGCCGAGCGGGATGTTGACGAGAGCCTGGATGACCTGGTTGCCGAACTGCGATCCAGCAATGCCCGCGCCCGACAGCTCGGTGCGGGCGCGCGCGCTGAACCCGGTCGGATCGGGGGCGTTGGTCGTGATGTTGATGACGCCCGCCGACGTCGTCAGCCCGAACAGCGTACCCTGCGGCCCCTTTAACACTTCGATACGGGCGACGTCGAACAGGTCGCTGATATTGGCGTTGCCCTGGCTGACCTGATCGACGACGATGCCGACCGACGCCACTGCGCCGGCCGAGAAGGTCTGCGTGCCGATGCCGCGGATCGAGCCACCGCCGCCGGTGTTCTGGCCCGGTGCCGTCTGGATTTCGAGCGACGGCGCGATCCGGTTGAGGTCGTTGACGGTGTTGACCTGCTGCCGCTCGAGCTGCGCCTGGCTGGCGACGGTGATCGAGATCGGCACCCTGGTGACGCTTTCTGACCGGCGCTGCGCGGTGACGATAATGTCGCTCTCGCCGGTCTGCTCGGCCGGCGCGGCCTGGTCGGTGGTGCCTTGCGGCGGTGTCGGCGCGGCCTGCTGCGCGGTCACGGGTGTCGCGAGCGTGATCATGCTCGTGGTCGTCAGCGCCAGTGCGATGAACCTCATCATACATCCTCTCCTTTGTTATCCGCGCCTTCGACGCGTGTTCTTATCGTTCTGGTTGCCGGCTTTACGCGCGGGTCATGGTTCGTCGGCGACCGGGTTGGTGAGCGTCCCGATCGGGCCGATCGTGACCTCCACTATGTCGCCCGCCTTCATCCACAGCGGCGGGGTGCGCTTGGCGCCGACACCGCCGGGCGTGCCGGTCGCGATGACGTCTCCCGGTGCGAGCGGCGTGAAGGCCGAGGTATAGGCGATGATCTTCGCCAGCGGAAAGATCATGTCGCTGATCGGCTGGTCCTGCACCACGTCGCCGTTCAGCATCGTCACGACATGGACGTCGGCGAGATCGCCGGCTTCGTCGGGCGTCACCAGTTGCGGGCCGAGCGCGCCGGTGCCGGGAAAATTCTTGCCGGGCGCGAATTGCGACGTGTGCCACTGCCAGTCGCGTACCGACGCGTCGTTGAAGCAGGCAAAGCCCGCGATGTGCGACAGCGCGTCGGCCTCCGCGATGGCGCGGCCGCCGGTGCCGATGACGATCGCCAGTTCACCCTCGAAATCGAGGTCGGTCGAAGCCTTGGGGCGGATGATCGGCTGGCCGTGCGCGATCAGCGTATCGGCGAAGCGCGTGAAGATCGACGGATGATCGACCTTCGCGCGACCGGTTTCCTGGCGGTGGCTCTCGTAATTGTGGCCGACGCACAGGATCTTGCCGGGATTGGGCAGCACCGGCAGCAGCGTCACCTTGGCCAGCGCGAGATGCGTGTCGGAGGTGAGCGTCGCCAGCGCGCCGGCGGTGATCGCCGCCTTGAGATCGACGGGTGCGCCGGGGGCCGCGCCTAGGTCCACGATCCAGTCGCCATCGAGCGTGCCGAAGCTGGTACTGCCGTCGGCGCGGCGGAAGCTTACGAATGCCATCGGGCGTCTCCATGGGTAGAACGACAGATCATGCGGCCATCTCCTGCGACACGCACAGGGCGGTTGTGAGAGCGCTGACGAGATCGGCGGGTTCGCCGGTGCCGAACACATAAAAATCGGGGCGCACCAGCACCGCCGCCGCGCCGCGCGCGTCGAGCCAGCGCAGCAGCGCGCCATCGTCGCCGATCGTGCCGGCATCCACGATCGTCACCGCGACGGGTATGCTTGCGACGGCGCGTTGCGCATCGACGAGCAGGCCGCCATCGCGCGTGACGAGCCGCCAGCCGTAACCGGTGGTATCGTCCAGCAACCGTTCGCCTTCGCCAAGGCGGGGCTGGATGAAGCGCTCGCCCGCAGCCGGCGTCCCCGTGGCGACGATGCCGGTGCGGATCGCGGGGATGAGATCGGCGGCGGTGCCGGTCGCGGCACCCCGGGCGCGTTCGCGAAAGGCGCGGTCACGCTCCCGAGCGCGTTCGGGGTCGAGTTCGCAAATATAGCGACCGGCCTCGACCGCCGCCGAGATGACCGCGCGGACATGCGGGTCGCGCTCGGGCTGGTAGCTGTCGAGCAACGCCTGCCCCGCCTCACCGCGGGCGACCGCGGCCAGCTTCCAGGCGAGGTTGGCGACGTCGCGCATGCCGTGGCACATGCCCTGGCCGAAGAAGGGCGGGGTCTGGTGCGCAGCGTCTCCCGCCAGGAACACCCGGCCGCTTTGCCATCGTTCGGCGACGAGACCGTGGAAGCGATAGGTGGTGGCGCGGACGATCCGGTGCGGCACACCGTCGAGATACGGCGCGAGCAGCGCGGCGACGCGGTCCGGCCGCATCATCTCGGCATCGTCCTCGCCCGGCAGCAGCATGAACTCCCACCGCCGCATCGTGCCGCGGCCCGGGACGATCGTCGCCGGGCGGACCGGATCGCACATCATCACCGACAGGCGTTGCAGGTCGATCTCGCCCGGCGTGCCCCACAGATCGGGGAAGCGCACCGGGCCGGTCACCTCGGCATCGACCACGAGCCAGGGCTCCTCGAAGTCGAGATCGTCGAGCGCGATGCCTAGGAGGCCGCGGACCGCACTGCGCGCGCCATCGCAGGCGATCACGTGGTTGGCCCGGACCTGCGACGTCCCGGCCTCCGAGTTGAGCATCAGCGTCACCCCGTCGGCATCCTGCGCCAGCGTCTCGAGCGCGACGCCGGTGCGGAGCTCGGCATTGGCGAAGCGCGCGATCCCTTCGCGCAGCAACGCCTCGAGCTCGGGTTGGAAGAAGAAATAGTCGTTGGCCCAGCCGAACGGTTTCGGCCGGCCCGCGGTGCCCATGTAGCGGATCACGCCCTGGTCGGCACCGATATGCAGATGTCCCTCGGTCTCGTTCATGCCGGCGCGGATCCGGTCGACCAGCCCGACCGACTGGAACAGCCGCATCATCTCATGGTCGAGATGCACCGCGCGGGGTAGCGGGTGTGGATGCGCCTCGCGGTCGATGACCAGCGTGGTCAGGCCGGCCGCCGCGACCAGGTTCGCCGCCAGCGCCCCCACCGGGCCGCACCCGACGATCACGACATCATAATCGGCCGCCGCGGTCACCGCGCGACACTTTCAGAACAAGACCCAGTCGAGCCGCACAGCATGATGGTTCAACCCCTCCGGCCGCGCTCCCGGCGGCTGGAATGATCTGGTCGCGATCGACACAATAAGTAAAATATTGGATTTTGAGATATGTATCGGTCATGCCTATGGATGACTTGCCTCGACCGCCGCGACGAACCGCCGGCCAAGATCCGACAAGGGCCGATCCGCCAGGATCCGGACGCCGACGCTGCGCACCACTTTGGCGTCGCTGATCGTGATCGCGCGCAGCACGCCGATCGAGAGTTCCGCCGCGACCACGCCGCTCGGCAGCATCGTCACGCGGTCGCTCTGCTGCACGATCGCCTTCGACGTCAGCAGCGAGTCGCAACGGATCACGTCGATCGGCACCGCCATCTCGGCGGCGAGGAACAACGCCTCGATCTGGCGATGAAACGCGCCGGCGGCCTGCGGCAGGACCCAGCCCCAGTCCCGTGTCTCGCGAAGCGAGATGCTCGCGCCGATATCCGCGTGCCTGCGCCCGACGATCAGCGCGAACGGATCGCGCGCGATGCTGCGCTCCTCGATGTCGGGCGGCGGAACCTCGATCGCGGTGGTCGCAACCGCGACCTCGATCTCGCCCTTGCGCAGCAATTCGGTCAGTTCGAAATCGGGACGTTCCAGGATATGCATCGACACCCTTTCATGGGGATCGAGTCGCGCCACCGCGTCGGGCACGAGACTGACGAGCGCACCCGGCGTGCCGCCGATCCGCAGCGGCCCCTGCACGCCGAGCCGGGTCAGCGCGACCTCCGCCTCGGCATCACGCAGTAAGGTCTCCATCGCCTCGGCCCGGCGCAGCAGCGCGGTGCCCGCCGCCGTCAGCGTGATGCCCAACCGGCCGCGCGCGAACAGGCTGGTGTCGAGGCGCTGCTCGAGTTGCGCGACCGCAACAGAGACCGATGGCTGCGAGATGTTTAGCCGACGCGCTGCGCCACTGATCGAGCGCTCCCGGCAAACGGCGAGATAGGTGCGAAGCAGGCGGGGGTCGATCATCCGATCAATAGATACAGATTATGCAACTCTAGCAATCGCGTATTGGACAGCTATGCCGCGATGGGTTCAAAGCTCGCTGGAGCCGTCGGTGAACGGCGCGAGAGGCGAAAGAGCGATCCATCCATGAAACGCTTTCCGATCGAGGGTATCCGCAGCGTCGATTTCGTCGTGCCCGATCTGGCGGCGGCGACCGATTTCTACACTACCATTTGGGGTCTGGAGATCGCCGGGTCGCGGGACGGGTCGGTCTGGCTGCGCGGCACCGGCAGCGACGCGCAGATCCTCGCGCTGCACGCCGGCGATGGCCCGGCGATCGGTTCGATGACCTTCCGTGCGGCTACCGACAGCGACCTCGCCGCGCTGGCCGACGCGCTCGTCGCGCAGGGTGGCATTTTGGTCGCCGCTCGCCACGATCTGGATGAACCGGGCGGCGGGCGCGCGGTCGCGGTGCGCGACGCACAAGGCCGCACGCTGCGCCTCGTGCAGGACGATATCCGCGTGGCGCCGCTGCCGCACGATCCCGACCGGCCGGAACGGCTCGCCCATATCAATATCAACAGCGACGATGTCGCGCGCGACATCCGGCTGTTCAGCGATGCGCTGGGCTTCACGCTCACCGACCGGTCGCAGATGATGGCGTTCGTGCGGACCAACGACGACCATCATTCGGTCGTCATCGCCGAGGCGCGGGTCAACACGCTCAATCATGTCGCGTTTCAATTGCCTGACTGGGAGAGCGTGATGCGCGCCTCGGGGCGGATGGTCGATCACGCCTTTCCGATCGGCTGGGGCCCGGGGCGGCACGGGCCGGGCAACAATGTGTTCGCCTATTTCGTCGATCCGTTTGGGTTCGTCATCGAATATACCGCCGACGTCCTGCAGGTCGATGACGGCTATCGCGCGGGCACCGCCGAGGATTGGGTGTGGCCCGCGGGGCGCACCGACCAATGGGGCATCGCGCCGCCGAAATCGCCGTCCTGCAAGGCGGCCCAGCTCGCCATCCCGTTCGCCTGACATAGCAAAGGCTTCGCCCATGACCGACTCCGAAACCCAGCCTTTCCGCCCGCTCACAGCCACTGCGCCCTATGTGTTGCGGGCCGGGGAGGGGCCGTGCCATCTGGTGGCCGGGCAGATGATCCGCACGCTCGCGGGCACCGCGCAGACCGCGGGCGGCTTCGGCGCGGTGGTGTGCGACGCCCCGCTTGATCGCGGGCCGATCCCGATGCACTGGCACGAGCGCGAGCACGACACCTGGTATGTCACGCGTGGCAAGCTGCAGGTCTGGTGTGGCGACCAGAGCCGCGTGCTGACGCCGGGCGATTTCGCCTATGTCGCGCCGGGCGATACCCATTCCTATCAGAGCGTTGCGCCGCGCACGCAGTTCTTCGGTATCGTCGCGCCCGGTGGGTGGGAGCAGTTCTTCGTCGATGCCGGTGAAGTGTGGGGCATGACCGGCCTGCCACCCGCCGACCACCCGTTCGATTTCTCGCGCATGGGGCCGGCGATGGGCAAGCACCGCATCATGCGCGTGGAGAATCCGATGTTCGCTGAAGCGACGCCCGTCGGCGCGGACGACCGGGCGCTGCCGGGCGACCACGCGTCCTATTTCCTCGATGCGGGGTACGGCACGCGTCGCGCGCTGTTCGGGCATCTGTCGACCGCGATGCTGACCGGGGCCGAGAGCACGGGACTGGTCGACATGCGCCTGATCGAGGGCGGGCGGGGTGCAGCGATGCCGGCGCTGCGCCACGCCGATACGCACATGTTGCTGTATGTGGTCGACGGCACCGTGACCGTGACGCTGGCGGGCGTGGCGCATATCGTATCGGGCGGCGATGCGGTGAACATCCCCGCCGGCACCGCATATGCGACGCAAATCGACAGCGGCGCGGCGCGCTGGGTGGCGTCGAGCGCGGGTGGCAACGGCGCGGCGCTGTGGGATGTGACGGGCAGCGAGACGCCGGCATTCAGCTATCCGCTGCACCACGATGCGGAGGATCGCGATCGGCTGCGCGCGGTCATCGGTATCGACGTCGCGCTGGCCGGGGATGATCGGGCGTGACGACGGCGTTTTTCGAACGGATGTCGCCGCTTGATGGCAGCGTCGCGTCGCGCGCGCCGGCGATGGATGTCGCCGGCGCGACGATCGTGGCCGATCACGCACAGGCCGCGTTTCCAGCCTGGGCTGCGCTTGGCCCAAGCGCGCGACGCGCGGTGCTGACGCGGGCGGCCGACGCACTCGAAGCGCGATGCGGCGCGTTCGTCGCCGCTATGGCGGCCGAGATCGGCGCCACGCCGGGCTGGGCCGGTTTCAACGTGGCGCTCGCGGCGGGCATCGTGCGCGAGGCTGCGGCGCTGACGACGCGGGTCGGCGGCGAGACGATCCCGTCGGAGAAACCCGGCTGCCTGGCGATGACCCTGCGCGAGCCGGTCGGCGTCGTGCTGGGTATCGCGCCGTGGAACGCGCCTGTCATTCTCGGCGTCCGCGCGATCGCGGTGCCGCTCGCGTGCGGCAACGCCGCCATCCTCAAGGCGTCCGAAACCTGTCCCGAGACGCACCGCCTGATCGTCGAGGCGTTCGACGCCGCCGGGCTGCCCGACGGCGTGCTCGGCCTCGTCACCCACGCGCCCGAGGCCGCCGGCGACGTAGTCGGCGCGCTGATCGATCATCCGGCGGTGCGGCGGATCAACTTCACCGGATCGAGCGCGGTCGGCCGCATCGTCGCGGCGCGCGCCGCGGTGCATCCCAAGCCATGCCTGCTCGAACTGGGCGGCAAGGCCCCGCTGATCGTGCTCGAGGATGCGGATCTGGACGAAGCGGTCGGGGCGGCGGCGTTCGGCGCGTTCATGAACCAGGGCCAGATCTGCATGTCGACCGAGAGGATCATCGTCATCGACAGCATCGCCGACGCCTTCGTCGCGCGTTTCCGCGACAAGGTCGCGACGCTCGTCGCCGGCGATCCCCGGGTCGGCACGACACCGCTCGGCGCGGTCGTCGATTGCCGGACGGTCGTGCATGTCCGGATGCTGGTCGACGACGCGGTCGCGGCCGGCGCCACGCTCGTCATCGGAGGCGCCGCCGACGGGGTCTTGATGCCGGCGCATGTCGTCGATCATGTCGTGCCCGCCATGCGGCTGTTCCGCGAAGAGAGTTTCGGCCCGGTGGTCGGGATCACCCGCGCGCGCGACGAGGAGCATGCGGTCGCGCTGGCTAACGACAGCGACTATGGCTTGTCGGCGGCGGTCTTTACCGGCGATGTGGCGCGCGGGATCCGCGTTGCCCGCCGGATACGCTCCGGGATCTGCCACATCAACGGGCCGACCGTCCACGACGAGGCGCAGATGCCGTTCGGCGGCGTCGGCGCCTCCGGATACGGCCGGTTCGGCGGGCAGGCCGGCATCGATGCCTTTACCGAGCTGCGCTGGATCACGATCGAAACCCAAGCAGGGCAGTATCCGATATGATCGTTTCGGGAGACATGACGTGACGCTGACCCTGGCCGAGGCGCAGGCGATGGCGGCGGCCGTGCAGGACGCGGCGACCACGCGTGCGCTGCAACCGCTGGCGATCGTCGTGCTGGATGCCGGCAGCCACGATCTCGTAGTGCTGCGGTCCGAGCGGGCCGGTTTCTACCGGGTCGAGATCGCGCGTGCCAAGGCGACGAGTTGCCTGGGCATGGGCCTGGACGGTGCCGAGCTGGCCGACCGCGCGAAGGCCGCGCCGGCCTTCTATGCCGCGCTGGCTGCGACGATGAGCGGCGGCATGCTGCCGATGCCTGGGGGTGTCCTGCTGCGCGACGCGACAGGCATGGTCGTCGGCGCGGTCGGCGTGAGCGGCGATACCGGCGCCAATGACGACCTGGCAATCCGCGACGGCCTGACCGCAGTTCGACAAACGTCTTGAGGAGCGACACCATGGCACTCGACTATCCCACCGCAGACGCCCTGACCGACACGGTCACGCCCCGCGACCCGTCGCACTGGCCCGACACACCGGTGTTCCGCGGCTATGCATCCCCCGTTCGCCTCGAGGGCGAGGTCCGTGATCTGGAGGTCGTCGGCACGATCCCGGCCGCGCTCGATGGCGCCTATATCCGCAACAGCGCCGACCATGCCCATCCGCCGATGTACGAGAATGATCTGTTCCTGAACGGCGACGGCATGCTGCACAAGGTTCGGATCAAGGACGGCAAGGCCGACCTGTCGACCCGCTATGTCCAGACTGAAAAGCTGAAGGTGGAACGTGCGGCGCGGCGTGCGCTGTTCGGCGCGTATCGCAATATGTTCACCGACGATCCGAGCGTCGCGGGCAAGGACCGCTCGACCGCCAACACCTCCGTCGTCTTCCACGGCGGCACGCTGCTCGCGCTGAAGGAAGCCGCCCGGCCGATGCGGATCGATCCCGATACGCTCGCCACGCTTGGCGGGTATGATTTCGACGGAAGGCTGAAATCCGAAACCTTCACCGCGCATCCCAAGATCGATCCGCGCACCGGCGAAATGGTCGCTTTCGGTTACTTCACGACGGGCACCGCGGATACCGCGGTCGAGCTCTATTATATCGATGCGAGCGGCGAGCTGACGCGGACGGAACGCTTCGACGCGCCTTATCCGTCGATGATCCACGATTGCCTGCTGTCCGAGAATTACGTCATCTTCACGATCTGCCCGATGGTGTGCGACTGGGAGCGGGTCAAGCGCGGCGAGGCGTTTTTCCACTGGGACGACCGCTTGCCGACGATGGTCGGGGTGGTGCCGCGTCGTCCCGGCGGGGCGCGGGACGTGCGGTGGTTCAAGGCGCCGAACCCGGTGATGGAGACGCACACGTTCAATGCGTGGGAGGAGGGCGATCGCCTCAACCTCGAACATTTCATCACCCAGACCGGCTGGCTGTCGCAATTCCCCGACATCAACAATCCGCAGGCACAGGAAAAGCCACCCTTCGCGCAGCGCTGGACGATCGATCTCGGCGCTGGCGCAGACGAGATATCGATCGCGCCGATGTGGGGCCATATCGGCGAGATGCCGATGATCGATCTGCGGTTCGCGACGCAGCGCACGCGGCATTTCTGGTTCGGCACCAACAATCCGGCGCTGGGGCCGATGTTGCCGCGCGGCGCCAAGGGACCGCCCTTCACGTGCCTTGGCCATTTCGACGCGGTGACCGAACAGCTCGATTTCTTTTATGCCGGGCCGCACTCCTCGCCCGAGGAGCCGATCTTCGTCCCCCGCACGCCCGACGCGGTGGAGGGCGACGGGTGGCTTATGACGATCGTCGGCCGTCGCGACGAGAACCGCACCGACCTGGTAATCCTGGACGCCCAAGCCCTGTCCGACGGCCCCGTCGCGATCATCAAATTCCCGTGTCGCGTTCATGAGGGATTTCACGGCATGTGGGTGCCCGGCTCTGCTTTGAAAGGCTGAGAGGATGGCAGGGAGCAGACCCAGCATGGAGGATTTGCAGCCGAACAGGAATGCGGTGGGCGCCGCGAACCTGGTGCCGCTGGCGCGATTTCTGGCGGGCGAGATCGCGGTCGGCACCGTCATCAACATCGCCTTCAATCTCTTTTTCGCGTGGCTCGTCTTTCATGGTCGCACGCCGGTGGGACGGGATGCCGTGTTGCTCGACATGATCCCCGCCGCGTTCATACCGGCGCTGCTGATGACCTTCCCGGTCACCGTTTTGATCCGCAAGCGGGTGAATCAGGGCCTGGCTGTCACTCCAATCGCAAGCCTGCCCTTCGTCCTGCCGCGCAGATTGCTGTGGCGCGCGGCTTCAATAGCGCTGCTCGCGCTGGCATTGGTTGCGCTCCCGGCCATCGTTCTGCTCTGGTCTTGCTGGGGTAGTGACTGGAGTTGGAAAGTTCTGGTCGTATTCAAGATTGCATTCAGCGCCTTTCATGCTGCGATGATTACCCCGATCGTCGTGCTCGCGGCGCTGCGGCTCGATGGGGCCTAAAAGCTCGATCTGAAGTGCGCGCCACAATAATGAACATGCCCAACTCCGGGGCGGCGTTATCTGCGTAAACTACCGTCTCCGAAAGCCAGCCATCTTAAGCCTTCCACCATGACCTGATCTGCCCCCCCCCCCCCGCTGAGTGGCCCAGAGTGTATGATAGTCTGGACCACGAAAGGGACCACAGATGCCATTCAAGAAACACAAGCCGGAAGAGATCATCGGTACGCTGCGTGAAGTGAGATCGTTCTGTCGTAGGGGGCATCGACTGCCGAAGCGTGCCGGCGGATCGCGGTCATCGAGCAACCCATTACCGCTGGCGCAAGGAATATGGCGGTCTGAAAACCGACCAGGCACGGCGCATGAAGGACTTGGAGAAGGAGAACTTGCGACTACGCCGGGCGATCTCGGACCTGACGTTGGATAAGCTGATCTTGCAGGAGGCGGCGCGGGGAAACTTCTGAGCCCCGCGCGGCGACGGCGCTGTATCGATCATGTGCGACGAGAGGCTTCCGGTATCCGAGCGACGGGTCTGCCGGGTGCTGGGGCAGCATCGATCGACGCAGCGCAAGGTGCCGCGCGGGCGGACGATGAGCAGGCGCTGAGCGAGGACATCATCGCACTGGCGAAGCAATATGGTCGCTACGGCTATTGCCGGGTGACGGCAATGCTGTGCCACGCCGGGTGGACCGTGAACCATAAACGGGTCGAGCGGATCTGGCGGCGTGAGGGGCTCAAGGTCCCGCAACGTCAGCCGAAACGTGGGCGGCTATGGCTCAACGATGGATCATGTATCCGTCTGCGCCCGAAATATCCGGGGCATGTGTGGGCGTACGACTTCGTCGAAGGCCGCACGCATGATGGTCGCAAGTTCCGCATCCTCACCATCATCGACGAGGCCAGCCGGGAATGTCTGGCGCTCATTGTGGCACGTCAGCTTCGGCATGAGGATGTGCTGGCAGCCTTAGCGGATCTGTACGTCACACGGGGGCCACCTACGCACATACGGTCAGATAATGGCGCCGAGTTTATCGCCAACGCGGTGCAGAAATGCTCGGCCAAGTCGGCGTGACGACGCTCTACATCGCACCGGGATCACCATGGGAGAATGACTATAATAAGAGCTTCAACGGTCGCTGCGCGACGAACTGCTCAACGGCGAGATCTTCTCCAGCCTTGCTGAGGCAAAGGTGCTGATCGAAGCCTGGCGGCGGCATTACAACACAGTCCGTCCGCACAGCAGCCTGGGCTACCGAGCACCGGCCCCGGAAACGGCTTCACCGCCATATCCGGCCTCCGGTTCCGCTTCGCTCCACCTCCGCCCGGATATGGCGCCGGCGAGCATAATCCACTAACAATAAACCCGGTCCACTCGACGGGGGCAGCTCATGCCCACATCTCGCCGTTCCGCGTGAAAAATTTGGTCGCTGTGAGCGCCGACCGGACCACATTAACAAATGTCCGCTTCCGGGGAGCCAGGCTGGCGGTCTGAATGTCGCGTTCTGGGTCGTGCCTGTCGTAAGCGGAGCAGGCACCCGATGAGTAAGTGGGAGTCCGCTTTACTTTTGAAAGAACGCCACGTCGGAGAGTCACGCTATTGAAGACATGCTCACGGCTGAGAAAAGCTTTAATGGCCCGAATATCAGTATCCGTATGTGGTACCCCCGACAGAAATCTGTTCGTCCGTCGACGCGGTATAGCCCCCCGCGTCCGATCCCTTCGATCACGTAGCGGACATCATTCCGCATCACGAAATGGTTCGCAACCTATCTCGGCCGTGGCTGAATCGAGATCGTGACCGTTTTTCCTTCGGAATCGACCTGTTGCCATGTCTGGCCGAGCTTCTTGCCCGCGGTCATGTTGCGTTCGCATCGATAGTCCATCTTGCCGTCGGCGCCCGGCTTCACGATCATGCAAAAGTAATTCGCGTCCGCGACCCAGGCCTGACGCCGTTTGGTGCCGTCGGGAAACGTCATGCCAACGGTCCCATCGGCATCGAACGCAGCCGTGACCTTGCCTTCGCTGCCGTAGTCGCCGACCAGCACATTGCCGAGCGCAAGGCCAAGTGGGCCTGACTTCGTCACCGCGAGCGATGGTGCGGTGATCATCAGCGAAGCCAGAGCTCCGAATATGAGTGTCTTGGCAGTCATGACGTCGAACCCCTCGTGATCGTTTGATGGAGTGGACCGACCAGAAATCCCCTGCTCGATCGATCCGACGTGACGATAGAACGCAGCTTCAGTGCCGCGACACTCCCATTTGGGAGTGGCGATGCAGAATTTTTGACAATTCGGGCAGTTGCAGCCAACTTTCTCCCGACCGAGGTGCTTCGGGGGCATAGATGGCGGGATCGATCGTCCAAGTCGTTGGCGACCTATATGGATGCCTGTTGAGCGATGCTCCCAGTTCGGCGGCACTGGATGTGCTGTGTTCGGCTATGGGGGCGGCACACGCAATCGTGATGCGCAGCGGTCCAAACTGCGGCGACCTGTTCGCCACCTCGCATCATCTGGCCGACGTCGCGTCCTCAGAGCTCGGCAATCTCGATCAGTCCGACGAATATCGGCAGCTGGTCTCCCATTGTTCGACCGGCTCGGCGGTGCGGATGACGGACATGATGCCGCGCGACGTGATCCTGGGCACCGAGATGTACCAGTCGACGCTGCGGCCGCTGGACGGCGGCCTTGCGGTCTACGGCCTGCAACGCGACGGAGCGGACATGGTCGTCACGGCGATCTGCCGGTCGGCGGCGTGCGACCCCGATTTCGACGACGAGAACGTCGCACTCCTGCGCGTGGCCCTGCCGCACCTCGTCGCGGTGACGGCGATCGCCGGCAATCTGGAACGAGAGCGGCGTGACGGTCAGCGCATCCGCGACGCGCTCGATATCACCCAGGACGGCGTGATCGTGCTGAACCCCGCAGGCCAATTGGTCCACGCCAATGCGGCGGCGGACGCGATGCTCGTCTGCGGTGATCGGATCCGTCGTGCTCGAACCGGGATCGCGGCGTCCGAACACGCCGACGACCTTAGGCTGCAGCATGCGATCGCTGCTGTGCGGACGTTCGATCGCGGCTTCGACGCGCACGACAAGGCGGTAGCGGCGGAACGACCGTTCCAGATCGTGATCGGGCGGCGCACACCGGGCTGGCCACTGGTCGCGACGATCATGCCCGCGGACCGGACGTCGGGCCGACTGCGGGACGGAGCAGTCGTTGTGCATCTCCGCGATCCGGGCGCGCCCTCGTGCCTGTCGATGACCACGCTGCGCAGCGAAATCGGCTTAACCCCGCGCGAGGCGATGCTGGTTTGTGAATTGGCGGAGGGAGTGACCCTGGCCGAAGCGGCAAGCCGCATGGAGATATCGCAGGGTACGGCTCGGCAGTACCTCAAGACGATCTTCCTGAAGACGGGGGTCGGGGGGCAGTCGGATCTTCTCAGGTTGGTGTCGCGATAGCCCCAACTCCGTGTTCCGTCACCCCTCCCATCTGGGAGTAGCGCTCGCCGCCTCGATGTCGAACGATGTGAGGAAATCACACACCCCCATCTCGACGAGGACATGCCATGCGCCCATCGATCGCCGTTGCCACGTTGCTCACCGCCGCCCTGATCGCCATCCCCACGGCAGCGTCAGCCAAGGGGGCGATGGCAGCGTCGGTCGGCAACACCCTGATCGTCGATTACGGCGAGGAAGGGAAACTGACGTTCAAGCTGAAGGCGGACGGGAGTTTCACGATGATGCCCCCGACGGGTGCTCCGATCTCGGGACATTGGCTGGCAGATGACAACTACATGTGCACGATCACGACCAAGCCGGTGCCCAAGCCCGGCAATGCCGATCGTTGCGAGCGCATCCTCTATCCGAACAAGAAGGTCGGGGAGACGTGGAAGCAGGTGGACTCCTACGGTGACCCCGTCACGATCACCATTCAGCGCGGTCAGTAGCCGACTGCGGCATGTACGATATTCGGTTTTACATGCTGATAACGGTCGTCGCGTCACCAGCGGTAGCACTGCTGCGCGATCTCCCCGTTCAGTCATCTCGGCGAAAACATAAAGCTGAGTGGACGGCGGAAGTTGGGATGCTGTGAGGACTATGCGAATGACCAAAAATGGGGTGCGCCGTGCAAAGGCGGCGCTTTCTAGTGGGTGCAAATCCCACCCGGCGAACTGCTCCAGCCGGAAGCAACCGGGGCAGGCATGGAGGTAACGAAATGTCTGAAGCCCCCGGATGACGGTCACGTAGGTGACCGTGCGAGTGTGCAGGCCGCAACATGAGTGAACGCTGAGCAATCCTCGAAAAGGACGATGTGCAGGCCGACCCGACACCCATTTCGGGGAAGGCTGATACAGACGGGCGAGTTTGAGCGACGTTTGGAGCTCGTCTGCTGCACCGGGGTAATGGCGGCAGCATGTACACAAGGAAAGCGCACGCAACACGGGAAGCCCGATCACGTGCTCAGGGATGAGCAACCGGACGCCCGCGAGGGATGGGACGGGCGCGGTGGGGTGGCGGAGAGGCCCGTAGTACCGGGGAAGCCGGGTAATGCCGGTGGAGGGAAGGGGCCTCAGTTCAAGGCGAACGCAATACGTGGTGAGGGACAGGGGATTGGGAAACCTATCAACTCCGAAAAGCGTCCAGAAACTGCAGATGGCGTTGCACGCGAAAGCGAAGGCGGAAGCCGGCTATCGCTTCTACGCGCTGTACGACAAGATCAGCCGCGACGACATTCTGGCCCATGCCTACGCCAAGTGCCGCTCCAACAAGGGCGCACCCGGCGTGGATGGTCAGGACTTCGCGGATATCGAGGCGTACGGCGTCGAGCGGTGGCTGGCCGAACTGGCGCTTGCGCTCAGAGAGAAGACGTACCGACCGGAGCCGATCAGACGGGTCCATATATCGAAAAGCCAACGGCAAACTCAGGCCGCTGGGCATTTCCACCGTGCGGGATCGGGTCTGCATGACAGCAGCAATGCCGGTGCTGGAACCGATCTTCGAAGCCGATCTTCCACCAGAAATCTACGCCTATCGCGCCGGGCGCAATGCCCAGCAGGCGGTGATCGAGGTGGAGGACCAGCTGTATCACGGCCGTCCCGATGTCGTGGACGCCGACCTTGCCGATTACTTCGGCAGTATCCCCCACCTCGAGCTGATGAAGTCCGTGGCGCGCCGGATCGTCGATCCAAGCGTGCTGCACCTGATCAGGTCGTGGCTGGACTGCGCTGTCGAGGAAACGGGCGAACGAGGGCGGAAGACACGAACGACGGTGGCCCGGGATCAGCGATGCGGCATCCCGCAAGGCTCACCCATCTCACCGCTGCTGGCGAACTTATACATGCGCCGGTTCGTGTTGGGGTGGCGGAAGCTCGGCCTTGGGCAACGCCTCGGCGCTCGGCTCATCACCTACGCCGACGACCTCGTCATCCTGTGCCAGAAGGGCAACGCGGAAGCGGCGCTCGACGAAATGCGCAGGCTGATGGGCAAGCTGAAGCTGACGGTGAACGAGGAAAAGACCCGGACCTGCAAGGTGCCGGACGAGACGTTCGACTTCCTGGGCTATACCTTCGGGCGGATGTACTCTGCGAAAACGGGGCGAGCCTACATGGGCTATCGACCGACGAAGAAGAGCATCAAACGGGCGGTGGACACCATCCACGCGCTCACCGAACGGAGGTCTACGGCAGGATGTCACAGTGCTGGTGGCCAGGATCAACCGGGCGCTGCGCGGATGGGCCAACTACTTCTCGGTTGGGACCACGAGCAAGGCGTACCGCGCGATCGACAGCTACACAGTGGTGGACGATGGAGGTTCGCTACGTCGAAGAGCCGGACTAGGTTCGGCAGGCACTTTTGGAAATGTACGCTGCGGTCGCGCTAGCAATGCATTCGCACCGAACTGCATCTTTTGAGCGTCGTTAACGAAATCTGAAATAGATTGGCATTATTATCCGCGTAGGGAGGCCTCACAGTGAAGGTATTGCGGAACAAGATCCGGGCACGAAGCCCGCTTCCGCGCCTTCTTTGCAATCTTGGTAAAAACCGTGATGGAGCAGCCGCGCTCGAGTTCGCCATCGTCGGACCGGCCCTGATCGGCCTCATCCTCGCGATCCTCTATACGGCGCTCATCTTTCTGGCGCAGCAGATGCTGGAAACCGCGGCCCTGGCCTCGGCTCGCTTGTTCCTGACGGGATCCGCGCAGACGATAAAGATGGCCAACGGCCAGCTCGGAATGTCCGCGAACGACCTCAAGAATGCGATCTGCAACGGGACCACCGGCACGGATTCCAGCGGCCATGCCATCACGATTGCGCCCCTGTTGCCGCCGATGCTCTCCTGCAGCCGGCTCACCGTCAACGTCAGCACCGCGAGCAGTTACAATGTGACGAGCACCGCGGCGCCAACCTTCACCTATAACAGCGCAGGCGTCATAACTTCGACCAACACCGGCTATAACACCCAGTCGGGCGGCGACGGCCAGAGCCAGATCCTCGTCCTGCAGCTCATCTACCTGTGGCCGACGGGAACAGGACCGTTGGGGCTGAACCTTACCAACCAGCCCAATGGCAACCGCATGCTGGTCGCGACGTCGGTCTCAACGACCGAGGCCTATTCGTGCAACTCGGGGCAGACCTCATGCTGAGCCGCCT
>NZ_RCZC01000014.1 GCF_006439055.1 Sphingomonas glacialis | reverse complement strand
ACATCCTCCGCCGTTGCGGTGTCGGGCGAGCGCCCCAGGAATGTGGCGAACCGCCCGACGTCGCGGATGTAGTTGCGCTGCGTCTCGCGACAGAACCGTCGCATCTCCATCTCGTCGATGAGGCGCTGGCGTAGCGGGCTGACAGCCACGGCGGGTGCGAGGATGTGCATGGTGAGGCTCCTTCTGGTGGAGCCCGATGCTCTGCCTGCGTCCTGCATCGCTCAACCGGCGCGCAACGCTCTTTCCTTCACCTCAACCATGCCGCACACGCCCTCCCGCGCAGCGGGTTCGTGCATCCGCCCCTTTCGGCAATTCGCGCGAGATGAGCGGCGCTTGGCCGAAGCGCTGATGACCCGATGGCTCGACCAGAAACGTTAGAGATCAACCTTTCATGATCCGGTGTGGCTTGGGCAATTCCGAATAAGCGGCTTTTCCGCTCGATCGCGGGTGGCGATGCCCGCGCCTTCCAGTGGGAAGCAAAATTCGACCCTCAAGCCAGGTAGATTATCAGCAAACCGAAGGTCGGCTTCGGCCAGTTTGAGCCGCGCACGGATTCGTGTGAGCGGTGTCTTGAGATCGTGCGCCATTCCGTCCGTTGCCGCGCGGAGGGAATCGACCAATCGTTCGACCTCGCCGAATGTGCGATTGAACGTCTCGGCAAGGCGATCATATTCGTCACCGCGTTGCGAGACCGGAACGCGCTCGCCCATCGAACCGCCGAGAAACCGCTGCCCGACGTCCGACACGAGCTTGACGAACGCAAGGCCGCGCCTTGCGTACCACCAGCCAAACAGCAGTCCGAGAGCACCCGTGGCGACCAGACTCCATAACGGTCCCGAGAGATAGCGCTCGCGCAACACCCCTCGCTCATCGGCAAAATCGCCGACGAGCAGTCGCTCACCGTCATCGAGCACGATCGCGCGCGCTTCCACCCAACGCCGGCTACTGATGCCGCGGGTGTTCGTCACCGCGGTTTCGAACCGGTAGAAGCCGCCCTGCTGAATCGCCGCCGGCCAGCCGAGCAGATTGCCGACGATTGGCGTCCCATCGGACAAGGTGAGCAGGTAGAAGAATTCGTGGATGCGGGGAACGGACACCTGGCGCTGGATCGCTTGCGCGACGCCGGGAACGCCATCGCTGCGGTAGCGCTCGACCAAGCCGCTGGCTTCATCATCGACGACCGCTGCCCGGCGGGCGTCGATGGTCTGCGTCGTCTGGACGTATTGCAGCGTCAACGCGACGCTGGTCGTAACCAGCGCGATCAGCGTGATCCACAACGCACCGCGCCATGCAGCACTGCGCGCCGGCGACGGGTCAGGCCGCATCGAGCCGATATCCCGCGCCGCGCACCGTTCGCAGCATCGGAGGTTCGCCGACACCGTCGATCTTCGATCGGTTCATCAGCGGCAGGCGTCGCAGTGAGAAACCTGGCCGAGAGGTGGGGCAAGCTGCCCGCTGCGTCACCGAAGACTACGCGCGTTTACCTCTTCTACGCCAGCTACAGCGGCTATCAGGTCAGCCAGTTCCGCATCATCCCGGGCGCCACCCCGCCGCAGATCGAGCTTGCGCTGAGCAACGCCGGCAAGGTCGAGACCTATGGCCCCAAGGCGTCGATCGTCGTCGCGCCACTCAAGGGCCTGTCGATCAATCTCCACGCCGCCTGGCTCCACGCGAAATATAAGGAGTTCCTCAACGGCGGCGGGGTCGGGGTCGATTATTCGGGTCATCAGCTCGAATATGCGCCGAAATTCACGTCCTCGGCGACGGTCGATTACGAGCGCGCGATGTCCGACCGGATCGACGGCTTCGGCCATGTCACCGTCTCGCACCACAGCTCGCAATATTCGGACTCGTCGAACGCCGCCGCATTCTTCCAGAAGGGCTATACGCTGGTCGATGCGCGGCTCAGGCTCGGCACCCCCGACGGCAGGTAGGAGGCGGCATTGTACGGCAACAACCTGCTCAACAAGGTCTACGACCTTGGCACTGCGGCGGATGCCTTCACCACCATCTTCGGCAAATATGGTACGCCGCGCACCTACGGGCTCGAACTGAAATGGCAGTATAGAGGCCGTCCGGGGAACCAGCGCGATGTACCATCAGGATCTTGCCGGCACACGACACCGCTTCGACGATTTGAAGCAGGTGCTGGCCGCGGCGACGCCGGAGCGGTCGGGCGACCACCTCGCAGGCATCGCCGCGACGAGCGCCGAGCAGCGCGTCGCGGCGCGTTATCTGTTGGCGGATCTGCCGTTGCGCACGTTCCTCGAAGACCTCGTCGTGCCGTATGAGCAAGACGAGGTGTCGCGCCTGATCATCGATACCCACGATGCCGCCGCCTTCTCAGACGTGGCGCATCTGACGGTCGGGGCGTTTCGCGAATGGCTACTGTCGAACGCGGTCGACGGCGCGACGCTCGCCGCGGTCGCGCCGGGGATCACGCCCGAGATGGCGGCGGCGGTGTCCAAGCTGATGCGCAACCAGGATTTGATCGCGGTCGGCGCCAAGCTCAGCGTCGTCACCGCGTTCCGCAACACGCTTGGCCTTCCAGGGCGGCTGGCGGTGCGGTTGCAGCCCAACCATCCGACCGACGATCTGCCGGGCATCGCCGCGTCAATCGTCGATGGGTTGCTGATGGGCTGCGGCGACGCGACGATCGGCATCAACCCGGCGACCGACAGCGTCGAGGGCGCGCGTGCGCTGCTGTTCCTGCTCGACGAAATCCGCGAGCGCTATTCGATCCCGACGCAGACCTGCGTGCTGACGCACCTCACCAACGGCATCGAGTTGATCGCATCGAGCGCGCCGGTCGACCTCACCTTCCAGTCGATCGCCGGAACCGAGGCCGCCAATCTTGGCTTCGGCATCGATCTCGCCTTGCTGCGCGAGGCGCATGCCGCGACACTCTCGCTCGGCCGCCACACGCTCGGCGACAATGTGATGTATTTCGAGACAGGCCAAGGCTCGGCGCTGTCGGCTGAGGCGCACCACGGCGTCGACCAGCAAACGCTCGAGGCGCGCGCGCAAGCCGTGGCGCGGCCGTTCCGCCCGTTGCTGGTCAACACCGTGGTCGGCTTCATCGGGCCCGAATATCTCTACGACGGCAAGCAGATCATCCGCGCCGCGCTTGAGGACCATTTCTGCGGCAAGCTGATGGGCCTGCCGATGGGAGTCGACGTCTGCTACACCAACCATGCCGCCGCCGATCAGGACGATATGGACACGCTGCTGACCCTGCTCGGCGTGGCGGGGTGCAATTTCGTAATGGGCGTGCCGGGCGCCGACGACATCATGCTCAACTACCAGAGCACGAGCTTCCACGACGCGCTGTACGTGCGCGAGGTGCTCGGGCTGCGGCCAGCGCCAGAGTTCGAGGCGTGGCTCGACGCGATGGGATTGCGCGATTCCGCCGGTCGGATCGCGGCAATCGACCAGGCGGGCGGTGCGCAGGCGTTGCTCGCCGCGGTGGCGCCGCATGGCTGACCCGCCCGAGCTCGATCGCTTCGCGCGGCTGCGGCCGCTGACCAGCGCACGGATCGGACTCGGGCGCGCCGGCCAGGCCTTGCCGACCGCGCCAATGCTCGACTTCCAGCTCGCCCATGCCCGCGCGCGAGACGCGGTGCATACCGCGCTCGACGTCGCGCTGCTGCGCGATCAGCTCGGGTGCGACGCGATCCTCGTCGGCAGCGCCGCTCCCGATCGCGCCACCTATCTGCAGAACCCGGGGCTCGGCCGTCGCGTCGAGCATGGAGCGGAAGCGCTGGTGAAAGGCCGTTACGACCTCGCGATCGTCATCGGCGACGGCCTTTCCGCCACCGCCGTCCACGCCCATGCCGCCACCGTTACGGCGGCCTTGATCGCCGCGCTTAAGGACTGGACGATCGCGCCGATCGTGCTCGCCACCCAGGCGCGCGTCGCGCTCGGCGACGACGTGGCCGCGCGGTTCGGCGCGCGCGCGCTGGTTATGCTGATCGGCGAGCGGCCGGGGCTCAGCGCGGCCGACAGCCTCGGCGCGTACATCACCTGGAAGCCCGTCGTCGGCCGTCGCGACAGCCAGCGCAATTGCGTGTCGAACATCCGCACCCCCGGCGGCTTCGCCCCCACCGCGGCCGCCGCCAAAATCGCCTGGCTGCTCGGCGAAGCGCGCAAGCTTGGCCTGACTGGCGTCAGCCTCAAGGATCGCCAGGGCCTTGCCCTTCCCTCTTCCGATACCGCGCTGGAGCATGATTGATGTCGACCGTCCCGCGTATAGACCTCGCTCCCGACCTGCCCGCCGCCGCGCCGAGCGAGGCGCGGCTGTCCGCGCCCCGTCTGCTTGCTTTCGCCGGCCCGGCGGTCCCCATCTCGGCGCTGGCGATCTCGCTGCTTGCCTATATCCCGACCTTCTAAAGGTGCGCGTCGGGCTCTCGCTCGCCGCGATCGGCACGATCTTTCTCGTCGTCCGCCTCGCTGACATTGTGCTCGATCCGATCATCGGCGCCATCATGGACCGCGGGCATAGCCGCTTCGGGCGCTTCCGGCCGTGGCTGGTCGGCGGCGCGGTGCCACTGACGCTCGGCGTGCTGATGCTGTTCAACCCGCCCGCCGGCGCGGGGATGGGGGTATCTGCTGCTATGGCTGGCGGTGTGTTACGGGGCTTATTCGGCGTGCTATCTCGCCCACCTCTCGTGGGGTGCGACACTGTCGAGCGATTACGCCGGCCGCTCGCGTATCTTCGCCTGGTGGCAAGCGGGTGTGCTGGTCGGGATGATCGCGGTGCTCGCGACGCCGGTCATCGTCGAAGGTGCCTTGCATTACGATCACCAGACCAGGGTCGCGGCGATGCCGTGGCTTGTCGCCGCACTGTTGCCGCTGAGGGTGCTGATCGCGGTGTCGACCGTGCGCGAGCCGATCGGCGATCGCCCGCACGTCCCGCCGCGCTGGATCGACTATCTGCGGCTCATGCTGCAACCGACGATCGCGCGGCTGCTGATCGCCGATCTTGTCATCGGCACCGCGATGGGGATGAACAGCGCCTTGTTCTTCTTCTACTTCGGCATGGTCAAGCACGTACCGCTCCTCGACATCACCATCCTACTGTTCCTCAACCTGTGCGGATCGCTGTGCTGCACGCCGATCTGGAACTATCTTACCGGCCGCATCGGCAAGCACCGCGCCGCCGCGGTCGCCTTCATCCTCAACGCCGTCTCTTTGCTGGTCATCGCAGTAATGCCTGCCGACCGCGTGATCGGCGGGATCGTGCTGTTCCTCGTCGGACTCACGCTCTCGGCTGGTCCGCTGCTGCTGCGCTCGATGATGGCCGATGCCGGCGACGAGGAATATTTGCGCTCGGGCTATGATCGCACCGGCCTGATTTCCGCGCTGTTCGCGGGCACAAACAAGCTCGGCCTAGCGCTTGCGCCAGGGATCACCTTCCTTGGACTGGGGTTCACGCATTTCGACCCCGTTGGTCGCAACGGATCAGCCGCCTTGGCTACTTTAACCGCCTTCTACATCGGGGTACCGGCGACGCTCGGTGTCATCACCGCCGCCTTGATCGTCGGGCATCGCTTGACCGCAGCGCGACATGCCGCAATCTGCGCAGAGCTCGCCGCCAAAAAGCAACCCCATTAACGATTGTGCTGCGCGTTCCTGCGCCGCACGCGCGTTAATGCGAAATTGCCAGTGCGCGTGGGAGAATTATGGTTTTAGGAAAATATAACCCACGGCGACGTGAAATAACTTCGGTACCCAGTCGTCGCGCAAGGCCGTCTCCCAATCTTCGACGTTCAGGCCCAAAAGGCGACATACAGCGCAGCTTCCGCCCTCCCCAACTTCAGCCATCCATTCATCTCAATAGAACGCAACGCCAAGCCGCCGCCGAAGCGGTCATGGATGGCAGAAGTTGAACGAACTCGCGGTTGGGAACATATCCAGTCACGTCCGGTTACGAGCGACGGGATCGTTCGCGGGGCGGCGTTAGGGCTTCAACAAAGAGGAAACCGACGCCGGTCGCGGAATGGCAGGTTGCCGTCAGATCACAAGGGTAGCGGATGCGACGCGCGTCCTATTTGCTCGGTTGGGGCCGCTGCGAACGGCAAGCATTGGGCGCACCGCTCAGAATCTCGATCGGCGACAATTTGGGGGCGGGCCGACCGGCAGATATGGGGCGAGTAGACCCAGTTGCGGGCTTAGCCACTCCTGGCGGGCTCATCAGAAGCGGACGCTCGTCCACACTCACCGCATCTGCTGTACGTCCGCCCACCCCGGCTAGCTCATGCGGCGCTTCGCGTTCAAAATCGGTGCGACACGCCAGCAAAAACTTCGATATCGGGCGCGGCCCGGTTCAGGCCGACATTGGTACCAAGATCAAGCTGGAGGTTGTGGCTTGGCTGCCAGGAGAACGCGACGCTGCTGAGCGCCGGCGTGCCACGAACCGTTGGATCGGGATCGTCGTCGCGCGTCAGCTGGGCACTGACGGCAGCCTTCACCGCCTCGCTCAACGAGTATTCGATCTCGACCGCACTACCATACAGGGCATGGCGGCCGCGACCGTCATCGTCCACCGCCGCAGCAACGAGCGGGGTAACCTGCAGCGAGACTTTGTCCGAGGTGCGGTAGGTGACTGGAAGCTGGAATGAAGCGCCCCAGTCCCCGGCGCCGATCGGCCGACGCCCGACCGGTAGCAGCGCGGTCGCTATCATCGACATCGCCAGCCCGGTATCTTCCTTTCGTTCTACGATCGAGGTCTTCACGCCGACGGTTGCGTCGCCAACTCGGCCCGCTCGCTCGACTCTGCCGTCCGCGTGGCGGTCGCGCTCGAAGCCGTAGGGTGTAAAGCCGAGACGGAGTTCCGTCTTGCCGCCCACGCCGTAACGGATCAGGGTGTCACCGATCAGGATGGTATCGGCGCGCTCGCCGTCACCAAGCGCCAGCGTCCAGTCGGCCAGAGCGGTTTCGCTCTGGAGACGGCCTGGCGCGGTGATGCAAGCGCTCGTGGTGAGGCCCGGGCGCTCGCTGCACAGTCTATCCGCATTACTGTCCTCGGCGTCCGCTGCCGCGGCGATGCATGCCACGCTGCATGCCAGTACCATGGTGAGACTGCGCATTGTTTCCCCCTTGAACGGCTTAGCGCCTACAACCCCTTCGAGGGTATGCTTCCGTAGGCTTCGTTTTCAGACAAGACTACCGGCACCTGCGTGTTTGGCGTCGGACGTCCTATATCAGTTTTGCTGCGCGACCGGACCACTTCGATCCGGTAGTTACGACCCAATCCCGGTCACTTGCAGCGCGCTTTCGGCTACCCAGCATCGGTCGTTCGTAATCATGATCTTCTCAGCGCTTTGACCGAGCCGAACTAAATTAAACAGCGCACTTGGTCACTTACGGCCCGACCCTCTCCCGCCCGATTGCTGCCGGTCGTTTCTCGTCGAGCGCGTCGCATCAGCGTTGTCCGAGCAACAAAATGAGCGGCTCTGCTCGTCCTTTCATGCTTTCTGAACGACGCGGGCCCACAATTACGGGATGAAGTTCTCGACTATCGCGTTGACCGGCGCTGCCGCCGTTGCTGGCGGGACGATGATCGGTGTTGCCCCGATCATGAGCGATCGTCTCGTTGGGCCACCTGCTTATGCGGCGGCGAGTACCCAATGCCGGGTGACGGATGGCGACACGATCAAGTGCGGCGACGAACGTATCCGCCTGCTTGGCATTGATGCGCCCGAGCTACCGGGTCATTGCCACGGGAAAAGGGTATGCGCGCCAGGCGACGCATATGCTTCTACGTCCAGCCTCGAAGCCGCGATGTCGGGTGACCTTCATATCGAGCGAGTCGGTGAAGATCGCTATGGGCGGACGCTTGCGCTAGTGACTGGGCCCCGCGGGGATCTGTCATGCTGGCAACTCGCGCAGAAGCAAGCAATCTACAAACCGCGTTGGGATAATGGCTATCGCGTCAGTCACCTATGCCCGTCGGCTGCGCTGTAGGAACCGTGGGGAGCGGCACCTTCCGCTTTCAACAATCTTTGCTGGTCGGCTACGCAACCATGACGGATCCAGCTGCGATCTAACGGTGAAAATTGGTGGCGAACCGTACGACCGCTTATTGGCCGGCGTGACCCAGATGCGGTCATTCGTCGCGCCCAGTCTGCGCTCCAACTTCGTTGGGGTGGACGCCCCCTGACGGCATCGATGTGCCATAGTGGAGGTGTTGAAACACCACTTGAAGGAGGCGTCCATGAGTGAGGTTAGCACAGTCGGCATCGATCTGGCCAAGTCGGTTTTCCAGGTGCACGGGGCAGATTCAAACGGCACCGTGGTTTTCCGCAAGAAGTTGCGGCGTGATGAAGTTCTGGGGTTCTTCTCGACTCTTCCGCGGTGTCTTGTGGCGATGGAGCCATGCGCCAGTGCTCACTACTGGGCACGCGAGATCGCGGCGTTCGGGCACGACACGCGGCTCATCGCGCCAGCGTACGTCAAACCGTTCGTGAAGCGGCAAAAGAACGACATGGCTGATGCCGAAGCGATCTGCGAGGCCGCACAACGCCCAACGATGCGGTTCGTGCAAGGCAAGAGCGCCGAGGCTCAGGCATCTGGTGTGATCTTCCGTACGCGCGACCTGCTTGTGCGTCAGCGCACCCAGTTGATCAACGCCTTGCGCGGGCACCTCACGGAGTTCGGCTACGTCGTTCGCCAAGGCATCGGACATGTCAGAAAGCTGGTCGAGATCGTCGATGACCCTACATCCGACATCCCCGCCGAAGCGCGTCCGGTGCTGGTCGTCATCGCCCAGAGCCTGCAGGCGCTTCAGTCGCAGATAGTTCTCCTGGACCGTGAAATCGCGGCACGGGCCAAGGCGGATCCCGTGGCGAAACGGTTGATGACGATACCCGGTGTCGGCCCGGTGATCGCAACCGCGCTGGTGGCGCTCGCACCTTCTGCCAGCACCTTCCGGCGCGGGCGTGACTTCGCAGCCTGGCTGGGCCTTGTTCCACGGCAGCACTCGAGCGGCGGCAAGGAACGACTGGGGCGACCGACCAAGATGGGCGAGCGCAGCTTGCGGAGGCTTCTGATCATCGGCGCGAGCTCGGTGACAAAGGTCGCCGCGCGTGACCCTGATAAAGCCAGCGCATGGCTGGCCGGCATGCTCGCTCGGAAGCCGCGCATGCTGATCACCGTCGCGCTTGCGAATAAGATGGCGAGGACCGTCTGGGCGCTGATGGCGCATGGCGGGTCCTACAGAGCTCCGGCCGCGGCGGTGTGACCGCTAAGGCTTGAGGCGTCAGGGACGCAAGGAAGGTCAATAGAGAGGTATGGCGCAACGGTCAGAAGACGGGGTCGGGAAGCCCAGTGAAATGTCTAAGCGCCTCGAGCGCGCAACTTCGGTCTGGACCCGATCCGCGATCTCCATACAGGCCAGCAGCCGTGATGATGGCTGCATCAGTAGGCCGGACACACCGAAGCACCTGAACCTGCGCGATCAAATCTCTCGATTACCCCCCTTGTATCCGACGGGGCGTCCACACACAGACATTCGTTCATGGCAAATTGCTATCAAGGAGCGTCGTAGCCATTCTGTCACGATGCACATCAGCCGTACAGACCTCGCCGACTTCAGCTACTTCCTCGCGATCGCCAAGCATCGCAGTTTTCGGCGTGCAGGGCTGGATCTCGGTGTCAGTGCATCGGCGCTCAGCCACTCGCTCAAGGGGCTCGAAACCCGATTGGGCGTCCGGCTGCTGAACCGGACAAACCGCAGCATGACTCTCACGGCCGCAGGAGAGGAGCTTCTGGGCAAGATCACCCAGCCGTTCGAGGTGATCGGTTCCGCAATTGAGGGGTTGAACCGCTATCGTGACGAGCCGTCCGGCCGCATCCGCCTTAACGTCCTCGAACATGCCGCCGCCATGCTGCTCGGCCCGGTCTTGCCGATCTTTGTCGAACTGTATCCCGATATTCAGATCGACGTGGCCGTCAGCAACCATCTGGTCGACGTGATATCCGAAGGAGCGGATGCCGGCATTCGCTATGGCGGCACCGTTCCCGAGGACATGATCGCGCAACGCCTTTCGCCCGACATCCGTTGGGTCGTCGTGGGCGCTCCCGTCTATTTAGAGAAGCACGGCACCCCCACGCACCCGTCCCAGCTGATGGAGCATCACTGCCTGCGCATCCGCTTGGGCGACGGCAGCATCTATCACTGGGAGTTCGACAGAGGCGATGAGTCCTTTGCGCTGGACGTCCCGGGAGCGATCACCTTCGATGAAACAGAGTTCGGACTGGGCCTCGCACGACGCGGCGCCGCCTTGGCCTATCTTCCCGAGCCTTTGGTCGTAAAATTGGTCGACACGGGCGAATTGCAGATCGTCCTGGCAGACTGGGCGTCGCCGGGGCCTGGCTTTCACATCTATTATTCCGGACGTCGGCAGCTTCCGACCGCACTTCGCTTGCTGATCGACCTTATCAGGGAAATACGTCCGCTCGGATCATGACCGATCGGGGTGATGAGCCATGCTCATCGTAGCATGGAGCAGATACCCGCTAATTCCGCGGCTCGGTCACACCCATAATAGGGTCTCGAAGGTTCGGTCGAGCCAAGGAGACACGAATGACCAGCATGGCAGACACACACGCCCGACCCGCGGCGGCAGCACCATCTTCCAGCAGCTGGGGCGCAGTTCTGGCCCTTACCTTGTGCGTGTCCACGCTGATCGCATCCGAGTTCATGCCAGTCAGCATCCTGACGCCGATCGCAGTCGATCTGCGCGTCACAGAAGGGGCGGCCGGACAGGCGATTTCGGTGTCCGGTATCTTCGCGGTCCTGACCAGCCTGACCATTGCGTCGCTGACCGCCAACATCGACCGGCGTGGGCTGCTGCTCGGCCTGACCGTCCTGATGCTGGTGTCTGGGCTGACCGTCGCGTTCGCCCCCTCCTATCTAATGTTGATGGCCGGCCGCGCGCTGCTGGGGATCGCGATTGGCGGTTTCTGGTCGATGTCGACAGCGACGGTCATGCGCCTCGTGCCGACGGACCAGGTTCCCAAGGCACTGGCGTTGTTGAACGGGGGCAACGCGCTGGCGACCACCATAGCCGCCCCGCTCGGCAGCTTTCTGGGCCAGTTTATCGGCTGGCGCGGCGCCTTCTTCATCTTGGTGCCGCTCGCCATCGCCACGTTCGCCTGGCAGTGGACGACCCTACCGTCGATGCCCCCAAGACGCGAATCCAACGCAAGCAGTTCGCTGGGCGTGTTGCGTCGGCCCGAAGTGCGGGTCGGTATGGCAGCGGTCGGGCTGCTGTTCATGGGCCAGTTCGCGCTGTTCACCTATCTGCGGCCGTTCCTAGAGCAGGTTACGGGCGTCAGCGTTTCGCTGTTCTCGGCAATGTTGCTGGGCATGGGCGCGGCCGGCCTCGCCGGCACCTGGCTGATCGGCCGGGTCGTCGCCTGGAACCTGTCGGTGACGCTGATCGCGGCCCCAGTCGTCATGGCCGGGATCGCGCTCGCCCTGATCCCGCTGGGTTCGATCCCGCTCGCCACCGCCCTGCTGTTGGGCGCTTGGGGGTTCGTCGGCACCGCGCTGCCTGTGGCCTGGTGGACCTGGCTGAGCCGTACGTTGCCCGAGGATGCGGAAGCGGCGGGTGGACTGATGGTCGCCGTGGTGCAGCTCGCGATCACGCTGGGGGCTGCCGGGGGCGGCTTGTTGTTCGACGCCTTCGGGCCCGGCGCGACCTTCCTTGCCGCCGCCCTGGTTCTCATCGCCTCGGCGCTGCTCGGCTATGCCGGAAGCCGGGCTTCCGATCGATCATCCAGAAAGGACCACTCCCATGCGCACTAAGGCACGCGCGCTGGCGCCGCTTCGACGGCAATGTTTGCGCGAAGGAGACAGCGAGAAAACCGACATGTTTTCAACCAACACCCGCGGCCTGGCGCTGGCGATGGTGGCCATGGCCATTCCCCAGACCGCTCAGGCCCAGGACAGGAGACCTACAATGGAAGTAACGCGCAAAGCCGATCAGAAGACCATCAATGGACCGGCGGAGTGGTTCACTGGAAAGGTCACGATCAGTGGCCAGTTTCAACGCCCGGAACCTTCGCGAGTCAGTGGTGCGATTGTCCATTTCGAGCCCGGTGCCCGCACCGCCTGGCATAAGCACCCTCTCGGTCAGACGCTGATTGTGACGGAGGGGGTCGGCTGGACGCAGATCGAAGGCGGGCCCACGCTCGAATTCCAGGTCGGCGACGTGCTGTGGTGCCCGCCGGAGCACAAGCACTGGCACGGTGCCACCCCGACCCAGGCGATGACCCATATCGCAATTCAGGAGTCGCTGAACGGGTCGCCGGTCCAGTGGATGGAGCAGGTTACCGACGCGCAATATCGCGCTGGCCCAGCTACGCCCGGCGCCAAACGGGACGACTGACATTGGCAAGGCGAACGGTTGCGGACGGCTAAGGTCACCTTGACCCAGTCGCGGACGCTCACGCTACCCTGAGCTGTTGCTACAATCAGTCATTCATTCAGGGCACGTGGATACATAAAATTACCGCCTTTGATCCTAATCCAGCCACCCGGTGATCAACCCGGTAGAACAAGCGGACGCGAGACATATGTCTGGAGCCAGCTCGATAGATCCTGTGTGAGGAGGTCCGCGATCTGATCTGTGCGATGGCGCAGCGCGTCGTAGGACGTGAGGGTTGCGCCGCACAGTGCGCGGACGCGGCGCAGCTGCCCGGCAAGTTCCTCGTCGCGCTCGGCAGTGCCCGCGAAATCACCCTGCATGCGGATGCCGTAGATCGCCGCGCCGATCGCGGGCAGGGCCGCGCTGGAGACCGTGCCCCAGATCGTGATCGGTTCCACAGCGCCATGCAGCGCCGGCACCGCGACGGCCGCGAGTTCGATGACGAGAAAGACAAGGCAGATTGTCGCGGTCAATCCGAACAACAGACCGCCGACCCTATGAAGCCGATGCTCGAGACGGTGCATCCGGTGTGCATCTCCGTCCAGATACGCGATCTGGCCATCGAGCAGACGCAGCAGATCAGCGTGGACCCGGGTGAGATAGATGTCGTCGACGACGACGGCCGGCATGCCGAGCCGCCGCGCCACCGCCCGGGCGGCAGGGTGTAGGTCGCGCCGCAGATGTAGATCGCCGAGTTGCGCCGCGATCGCAAGGCAGCGCAGCTGTTCGGCAACGCGGCGCGCGTCGAGCCAGCGCTGATGCCAGCGCGACCGGTTGCCGAGCCGCGTGACGACAAGGATGGTCGCGATCGTCGCCAGCTCCAGACAGATGAGCACGGGCTTCACCGATATCGGCAACAGGAGCCCGGCGAGCGCGATCAGCACCGCCGTGGCCGCCAGGGTGAAGTTGCTCACATATGCGCTGCGGAAGCGGCGGGCGGCCTCGGTCGCCACCGCGTCGGCGATGGCGAAATCGCCCGAGACGATATCATTGATCCGAGTGCGGAAGGCGTCCGTGGGATCGGCTGGTGCGATGAGCGCGGCGGCCGTCGGGTCGATCCGCACGCGCCGGAAATCGGCGCGCCGGAGCCGTCGCACCCCGGTGAGTTGTAGCAGCAGCGAATATGCCACCGCCAGCGTCGGTCGTCGCCGCGCATCAATGGGCGGCAGCGCGCCATCAGCCTCTCCGTTGACGAGATGCGCGACCATGTCGGGCAAGCGATTGAGGCCACCCATCGGTACCGTTTCCAGTTCGGCCTGGCCGAGGTGAAGCGCATCGAGCCGATCCCAGAGCAGGCGCGGCGCGGACGCATCCGCGCCGACCGGAACATGAATCACGGGAATGCCCCGCGCGACCGCCTCCTCGATGATCTGAGCCGCGCCGCCCCGCCCGCGCGCTGGCGCGCCGTCCCAGATCGCGAGCAGCACGTCGCTTTGCGCCAGCATCACCCGTCCGGCGCGCTCGTACGCCACCTCCGGTGCCTCGCGGCCGGGCCAGCTCGGGGCCAGCGCCATCACCACGCGTGCACCGGCGAGCCGCGCATCGAGCGCGGCGCGCGCTGCGGGATCGGGAAATTCGTAGGCGTTGCGCATCGGTTCGAATGGCAGCACGACATCGACCGGCCAACCGAGCGCGGCGGCCTGGTCGAACGCGATACTGTCGGCGCCCTCAGCAAGATTGCTGACGAGGCGCAGTTCGTGACCGGGCGCCGCGGCGGCGAACGCCGAAAGCGCGACTCGGACCCGCGCGGCGAGGTCGGTCAGATCGACCCCGGCGAGACGCGAGGGACGGTGACCGGTCACCCCGATGGTCAACGGTTCCACGCCGGTCCCCTTCTGCTTCACATGGTCCCGCCGCATGATGGCGGACACGCGTTATGCCAGCGACACGCCGGGCACGGTAGGACTATCTCGGCACACTTCCGCATTGCCTCGTGACACGGTAGCATGGCCACGAGGGGCGAGCCGAATGGACCGGGCGGGCACGAGCGTGACAACGAACTGATGGGCAAGACGTTCCTCAGCTATGCCACTGCGGATCGGCGCGAGGCCGCCGCGATCTGCGCAGCGCTGGAAACGCGCGGATTTCCCTGTTGGATGGCGGCACGCGACGTCGCGCCCGGGGACAATTATCAGGAAGCGATCGTCGGCGCGATCCGTGCCGCTGGCGCTCTCGTGCTCGTCTTCTCTGAGAACGCCAATCGGTCGGACGAAATCAAGAAGGAACTGTCGCTGGCGAGCCGGTTCCGCGTGCCGGTTATCACGGTGCGGATAGCGGACGTCGATGCATCCGACGCCTTTGCCTACGAATTGTCGACGCGGCAGTGGATCGATCTGTTTCCGGACCGCGCGCACGCCTTGGATACGGTCGCCCGACGCCTGGACGAGCACGGCACCATCGACCGCGCCGAGGCGCAACCGGACACGGGAACGGCACGACGAACGCACACGCGTCTCCGCCGACTGTGGATCGGCGGCGGGCTGGCGCTGCTCGCCCTGGCGGGCGGCGGTGCTTGGCTTGCCACGCATCGCGGCACGGGCAGCGGATCGTCCGCTGTGACGGTCCTCGCCGTTCGCCTGACGGGGTTCGAGCGGCTTACGCCCGATATTCCGGCGGGCACCGACGCGGCGTTGCGGGACGAGCTGACCGCGGCGCTGGCCGACGAAGGCGTCGTCAAGGTGTCGAATGCCGGCGCGCCGGTGCCGGGCGACAGCCCCGCGCTCGGCCTCAGCGGAACCATGAGGCGCGACGATGCTCAGGTCCGCGTCGTCTTGCGGCTCTTCAACGAACGCTCGGGCGCCAATCTATGGTCGCAAAGCTACGCATATGATGCCGGCGCCTTGTCGCGCATGCCACGGTTGGTGGCCGCCAATGCTGGGTCCGTCTTGCGGTGCGGGTTGTTCGGTGCGTCGACCTATCCCCGCGCGCTGCCCGACGGGGCGATGGCCGACTATCTGACGGAATGCTACCATCATTATTCGCTCGATGCGCAACTCGCGAAGGGACTCGACGCCGCCCGCCGGGTCGTCGCGGCGGTGCCGGATTTCTCCTGGGGCTGGTCGGGAATCGCGATTTCCGCGATGATGACGTCGGCCTCGCTCTCGCCGCTCGACGCCGCGCCCTACATTCGAGAATCGCTGGCGGCGACCGATCGTGCGATCGCACTCGATCCAACGAACAGCGAGGCGTTGGCATGGAAGAGCCTGGCGATCGACCCGGCCGCGCTCACCGAGCGCGAGGCGTTGTTACGGCAAGCGCTTCAGGTTCGCGCCCTATCGTGCGGATGCGAGCACAATATCTACGGCGCGTTCCTCGCCGAGACTGGGCGGTCGTCGGCGGCGCTTGCCCAATATCGGCGCGCGGTCGACACGCTTGCGCTCGAGTTCGATTCGCAGGAGGCGCTGGCGATCGCGCTGGCGGAAGGCGGCAATCTGCGCGGCGCAAAGGATCATGTCGACGCCGCGGTGGAACTGACCGGCGATCCGGGCCAACGCGCCGTCGTCACCCTGATCCTTGCCCCCGTCAGCCGCGATTTCGGCGGTGCCATCGCGATGCTCGACCAGCCGCCCTTGCCTTATGGGAAGGCCGTGCTGGCCGCGTGGCGCGTCGCCTTGCAAGCGTTGGCGGCCGGCGTGCGTGGTGACCGGGCGACGGCGGTGGCGGCCCTCGTCGCGCTGCCCGACGCGGGTCAGGAAGCGACGATCACGGTTAGTTTGCTCGGCGCGCTCGGCGCGAACCGCGAGGCGATGGCGCTGATCGAACGCCGCGCGGCTGCGCGCGAATGGGGCATCCGCTCGTTATTGTTCGTGCCGAGCTTGGCGGGCGCGCGGAACGATCCTGCATTTGCCGCCGTCACCGATCGGCTCGGCCTGATGCGCTATTGGCGCGCGACCAAGACGCGGCCGGACGTCTGCGCGCAAAGTGCGCCACCAGCCTTCTGTCAAACAATCTGAGTGTCACTGCGGCGTACCTGAGCCGCGTGCCGGAAAATAGAAGGAGCCGGCCGGTGTTGAGGACCGAGTCACGAAATGCGACGTCTCTACGACCCACAACCCGCCATTTACGGCCGGATTTCCCCTTCCCAACTTCAGTCATCAGTTCATGTTGGCAGCGAGGTTGGTGACGGGCGCGTGTGCCCGCCCGAGCTCCGCTTTCCTGGAAAGGCTGGTAGATCGAAAAGGTGGATCGAGCAGCCTAGGACGCCTCGGTTGTGTGTAACCAGCCCGCCCGGGTGAGCAGATCGATGGCATCGTCGATCCGACGCGATGCCGTCGCATCCAGCTGCTCGCGATCATCGCCAATCAGCGCACGCATCTGGTGGGGTACGAACACCATGTCGATGAACCGCCCCGCGACGGTCGATGCTTGCTCGATCCGGTCCGGCGCGGCGTCGGCCCCGGCAATCGCCTGAGCGACGCACGCAACGCCGCCATCGCGGCCGATCCGGTCCACTAAACGGGCAAGATCGGGCATCCGGTGCGCGGTGGTGACGACAACGCGCATCAGAGCGACCGCCTCGGACGTCAACGCGTGCTCGAGCAGGCTATGGCCCACCACGCGCAGCCGGTCCTGGACGGACAGATGCCACGGCACCGCGCCCGACGGGACAAGCGTACGATCCACCATCCGCCGCACCACGGCCGCGAAGAGCTCCTCCTTGTTGGCATAGCGGGCGTAGAGGCTCGCCTTCCCCGCCCCCGCAAGCACTACGACCTGATCGCAGCTCGTCGCATCATATCCCAGCCGCAGGAACAGGTCCGTCGCGGCGTCGAGAATCCGGCGATCGACGTCGCCGGCCTGGTCGGCGGACGGGCGACCACCGCGTCGCCGCTTTGCTGGATCAGGCTTTGTGTCGGTAAGCGTTTGCATCACGCAACCATATAGGCCATGCGCCCATTGAATGGAACTGAACGGGATAGTTCAGTTTTGGCGATGGAGGTTGGTGATGGCTGCAACGACACGAGGTAGCGCTGTGAACGCCCCCGGGCAGCGGACGATCGCGCTGACGGGTGCCACGGGCGATCTTGGTGGACGTGTGCTGTCGGCGCTGGACCGGCGTGGCGTGACGGTGCGTGCGCTGGTCCGCAGCGGAACGCCGGCCGCGGCGCGAGATGCCGTGCGTGCGCAGGGCGGCACGCCCGTCCCGGTCGATTTTGCCAACCATGCTGCGCTCTCGGATGCGCTGGATGGTGCAGAGTGCGTCGTCTCGGTCCTGAACGGGCTGGAACCGGTCATTCTCGATCTCCAGGGCCGGCTTGTCGATGCGGCGGTCGCGGCGGGCGTACCCCGTTTCATCCCGTCCGACTTCTCGCTCGATTTCACCAAGACCCGTCCCGGCGACAATCGCAACATGGACCTTCGGCGCCGCTTCATGGCGCGCGTCGATGCAGCGCCGATCCGCGCGACCTCGATCCTCAACGGCGCCTTCGCGGACCTGTTGACCGGCGAAGCGCCGATCGTGCTGCCTCGCTTCCGCCGCATCCTCTACTGGGGGAACGCCGACCAGCCGCTCGACTTCACGACGAAGGACGATGTCGCGGACTATGCCGCCGACGTGGCGCTCGATGCCGATGCGCCGCGCTTCCTGCGGATCGCCGGGGACGTCGTGTCCCCGCGCGACCTCGCGATGCTGATGACGCGGCTCGAGGGCCGAGGGTGGAAGCCGTTCCGGGCAGGAGGGCTCGGGCGTCTCTCGACGCTGATCCGCGTCGCGCGCGCGCTGTCGCCACGCACCGATGCGCCGTTCACGGCCTGGCAGGGCATGCAATATGTTCGCGACATGTCGAGCGGGCGCGGCAAACTCTCGCCCCTCGACAATGATCGCTACGGCAAGACCGACTGGACGCGCGCCGAAGCTGTCCTCGCCCCGACACTCTGATCGCACCTTCCGGAGTCTTATCATGAGCGACGCCATCCAGCCGTTCCCGATCCACATTCCTCAGGCCGACCTAGACGATCTGGCCGATCGTCTCGCCCGCACCCGGTGGCCAGATGCCGGCACGGTGCAGGACGGGTCGCAGGGCCCGCAATCGGACCGCATCCGCGCGCTCGCGCAAAGGTGGCAGGACGGTTACGACTGGCGCGCCACGGAGAAGCTGCTCGACGGCTGGGGCAGCAGCCGCACGGTTATCGATCGGCTCGGCATCCACTTCCTCCATGTCCGCTCCCCCGAACCGGACGCGACACCGCTGCTCCTGACGCACGGCTGGCCGGGATCGGTGCTCGAGTTCCGCGACGTGATCGGCCCGCTCAGCGATCCGCGCGCACATGGCGGCGACGCATCGGACGCCTTCCATCTGGTCATCCCCGCGCTGCCCGGCTTCGGCTTCTCCGACAAGCCTACCGAGCCGGGTTGGGGTGTAGGCCGCACCGCCGCGGCATGGGGCGAGCTGATGCAGCGGCTCGGCTATGGCGATCGCTGGATGGCACTAGGCGGAGACTGGGGTGCCGCGGTCACCACGGCGCTCGCTCATATGCGCATGCCGGGTCTCGCCGGTATCCACCTCAACATGGTGATGGTCCAGCCGACACCCGAGGAAAGGCAGAATGCGACGCCGGCCGAGCAGCAGATGCTGGACGATGCCGCGCGCTACGACCGCGAGTATTCCGGGTATATGAAGCTGCAGTGCACACGGCCACAGTCGCTTGCCTTCGCTATCGCGGACTCGCCTGTCGGACTGGCAGGCTGGATTTATGCGCTGTTCCAGGATGTGTCGGACAGCGGCGGGCAACCCGAACGCGTCATTCCGCTCGACCATCTGATCGACGACATCATGCTGTACTGGCTGCCGAACGCCGGGCCCAGTTCGGCACGCTTCTACTGGGAGGCCGCGCAGGAGATGGCGAAAGGGATGCCGAGCGCGCCCGTGCCGTTGCCGGCCGGTGTCAGCATGTTCCCCGGCGAGCAGGTACGGCTGTCCCGCAGTTGGGCGGAGGCGCGCTTTGCCGATCTGCGCTATTTCGGAGAGGCCGCGAGCGGCGGGCATTTCGCGGCAATGGAGAACGCCGAAGCGTTCGTTGAGCACGTCCGCGCGACGTTCCGGGCCACATAGCACCCGAAGCTGCGAGGCTGGTTGTGGCAGCATATCAGCGAACGCAACAGGGCATGCCGTTGGGTAATTGCCGGTGTAAGGCTTGGACTGGGTTGGAGGCCGTCTGCCAGTTCGCGACCGCGACGACCCAATACACGACATTCATGCCACCCTGTCCACTTCCCGAAACCCGCCGCTCGTTACTGTCCACCGAACGGCGCGTTTGGGTGAACACATTCAGTCCGCTGAACAGCAATAGATGGTGGCTAGCCGTCCGACCGCTTGCGGCCGTCACGACCATGAGCCGCCGTTCCGGGCCTCGTTGACGCCCGCCAACTTCGGAAGTCCGTTCATCACGGTTGCCACTCCTTCAGGCTTCCGCTGGCACCTGACGCTCCGCCGAACCGGATCTCCTTGCCCTTCTACAGATATCTGCCACGATCTTCTAGTTTTCGGGGGAGGCACGATGGCGACGAGCGCACCGGCTGATCGGATCGCGAGCATGGATTTCCTGCGCGGCGTGGCCGTCATGGGGATCCTGGTCGCAAACCTGCCTGGCTTTGCGCTGCCCTCAGCTTATTTCTCACCGGTCGCGTGGGGCGGGTCCACAGGCGCGAACCTGTCGGTCTGGTTCGCAACTTACGTGCTCATCGAAGGTAAAATGCGAGGGCTGTTCTCGGTGCTGTTCGGCGCCTCGATGCTGCTCGTAATCGAGCGGGCGAACCGCAAGGGTGAGAACGCTGCGGGCGTGCACTACCGCCGCATGGCGACCTTGTTTGTCATCGGTGCAGTTCATTTATATCTGTTCTGGTCGGGCGACATCCTCAACCATTATGCGATCGTCGGATCGGTCGCCTTCCTCTTCGTCCGCCTGCCTGTGCGCTGGCTGCTCATCTGCGCGGGCGTTCTTCTCGCTTTGCAGCTGGCCGCCGAGAACATGGCGTCGCAGTCGTACTTCGAGAGCGCGGCGCGCGACACGCCTGCAAAGATCGAAACATGGAACGGCTTCGCCTCTGCGTTCGGCGTACCGCCCCCTGCGGAGGTGACCGCGGAGCTGGATGCGAGGCGGGGCGGCTTCGTCGAGTCCAACGTCTATCGCTGGAAGCATGAGGTTAGCCCCCTCAACGGCATCATGCAGTTGGGTATGCAGACGCTGTCTGCTATGCTGCTCGGCATGGCAGGCTATCGCTCCGGCTTCCTCACCGGGCGGTGGACGCGTGCGCGATACCGCCGATGGGCGGCCGTCTCCCTTGCCGTAAGCCTCCCCATCTATGTCGCACTGGCATACAATACCGTCGCGCAAGGCTTCTTCGGGCCTTGGGTGTTCTTCGACTCAATCCTCGCCGCCGAGGTGCCGCGATCGGTGATGGTAATCGGTTATACAGCGCTGCTGATGCTGCTCATGCGACCTGGCACCTGGGTGACCACGAGGATCGCCGCGGTCGGCCGGGCGGCCTTCACTAACTATCTCGGCACGACGCTGATGATGACCTTCATCTTCTCCGGCTGGGGGCTGGGGCAGTTCGGCTATTGGTCTCGGGCGCAGCTATACCTGCTGGTTCCGGTCGCCTGGGCGATGATGCTCTGCTGGTCCAAACCGTGGCTCGACCGTTATCGCTACGGCCCCCTGGAATGGGTGTGGCGGTCCCTCTCGCGAATGCAGCTGCAGCCAATGCGGAAACTGGCAGACGCAATCAGTTGAACTCGCCTCAAATCTGGTCGTCGGTCGCTTGGCTTTAGCATCGATGACCCAATCGCAGACGCTCAAGGCCTATTATTCGTCACCCAATACTCGCCATTCGTCCAGCCCGGCTTAGCGCCTTCAGCTCAGCTCGAGAATCCGACAGATGCCTCGCTTCTGGGCATCTCTCGTTGAACGCCGGAGATAGCTGCTGAAGATTTCTGAAGGGCCTTGTATACTCAGGCCCGGCTACAACCACTCACGATCCGGGAGGACCGATGCGTTTAGCGTTACTTGCTTTCCTGCTGCCGGCGAGCATCGCCGCTGCCCAGACCGCCCCCCCGTTGACGACGAACGGCCACCCCTTCATGGCACTGCCGAGCGCAGACGGCCTAATTGTCACGGTTACTTCCAACGGACGGCCGGGCAGCGAAACAGGCCTGCTGGTCTTTTCCGCGCTATCTCCCACCAGATTAACATTCCGCTGCCTTCAGCCCGTCGATGCGCCGCAGGTGATGGGATTAGCCACCACGCCCAACGGTAAATCACTGATTGTTGCGGCGGGTGACGCAGGCGTGTTCCTGTTTGACCGTGCAGCGGTGACGGCGAATTGCAAAGCCAAGGGTGTGGCCGTGCCGCTCGGCAGTAAATCATCACGGCAGGGTAGCCTGGATGTCGCGGTCACGTCCGACGGACGCTTCGCCTTCGTCGCCAACGAGTATGGGGTGGCGGCTAAAGATGCAGGGGGAAACGACGTTCGTGGCAACGTTGGAGTGCTAGCCTTATCTTATGACGCGACTGGCGTTCTCGTAGGAGGCAAGCTGGTTGGCCAGATCACGACAGGTGGTGCGGCGGTGGCGGGAGTAGCCCTTTCACCTGACAGTCGGCGGCTTTACGTGACCAGCGAAGTGGCAAAGCCGGGCGCACGAGCGGCCAACGGGCGGATGACAGCTCTCGCCCATAGTGGCTGCCGGCAGGGCGACGGACCAGAGCAGCCCTTCGGGCTTATCTCCGTCGTCGACGTTGCGAAAGCCGAGCAAGGCGGTGTCAATGCGGTAGTCTCGGCCAGTGCGGCGGGCTGCTCGCCGGTACGAACGGTGGTCTCACCGGACGGGCGAACTGTATGGGTGGCGGCTCGTGGTGACGATAAGGTGCTCGCCTTCTCATCTGCTCTTTTGGAATCCGACCCTGCGCACGCGTTTATTGGTGCAAGGGACAGTGGCGGAAAGGCGCCGGTCGGACTGGCGCTGTTCGCCGACGGCAAACGCCTGGCGGTGGCGAACTCTAACCGGTTCGCAGGGGCGAAAGCGACCGGCAACCTTGCTTTGCTAGATGCGTCGCCGAGCGGGTCGACTCCAACGACGATCTTGGCGGCAACTTACTTTCCACGCTCAGTCAGCGTCGCCGATGGCGATAAAATGCTGTTTCTTACCGACTACAATGGTGGGCAGGTTCAGCTTATCGTGCCTCAATGAAGGTTCAACAGGACCCAATCCCAGCTATTCTTGCCGCCTTTTGTGCTGCCCGAAAGATGGTGTATCGCGGCGGCTGCATTTCGACAGCGATGAGATTGCAGCCCCTTCACATACGATGCCTGGATCGGGGTCGAGCCTGACCTCGTGCATCGAGGGAAGGAGTGAGAGCGATGACGCATTTTGTAGGTCTGGACGTCTCGGTGAAGGAGACGTCGGTGTGCGTGGTGGACGATGCCGGCAAGGTGGTGTGCGAGCGTAAGGTGCCGACCGAGCCGGATGACATTGCTGTGCTGCTGACATCGGTCGCTGGCGATTACGTAAGGGTCGGGATCGAGGCCGGACCGCTGTCG
>NZ_RCZC01000013.1 GCF_006439055.1 Sphingomonas glacialis | reverse complement strand
TGCACGAACCCGCTGCGCGGGAGGGCGTGTGCGGCATGGTTGAGGTGAAGGAAAGAGCGTTGCGCGCCGGTTGAGCGATGCAGGACGCAGGCAGAGCATCGGGCTCCACCAGAAGGAGCCTCACCATGCACATCCTCGCACCCGCCGTGGCTGTCAGCCCGCTACGCCAGCGCCTCATCGACGAGATGGAGATGCGACGGTTCTGTCGCGAGACGCAGCGCAACTACATCCGCGACGTCGGGCGGTTCGCCACATTCCTGGGGCGCTCGCCCGACACCGCAACGGCGACCAGGTGCCTCAAGCATCAGGCGGCGCTGTCCGTCGCCTATGGCGCCGGGCTGCGCGCGGCCGAGGTCGCCGCCCTGAAGGTCCGCGACGTCGACAGCGAGCGCATGCTGCTGCGGGTCGAGCGCGGCAAGGGCGGGCAGTATCGCAACGCCATGCTCCCAGCCGGCCTGCTCGCGCTGCTACGGGAGTGGTGGAAGGTCGGGCGGCAGGAAGGCGTGATGCACCCGGATGGCTGGTTGTTTCCAGGCCAGCACTATCTCAAGCCGCTGAGCACGCGGCAGCTGCACCGAGTGGTCGYCGAGGCCGGCATCGCGGCGGGCATCGACAAGCGGATCGGCCCCCATACGCTGCGGCACTGCTTTGCGACCCACCTGCTCGAGGACGGGATCGACGTGCGGATCATCCAGGCGCTGCTTGGTCACGCGAAGCTGGATACCACCGCTTATTACACCAAGGTCGCGACCCGGACGATGCGCAACGTGACCAGTCCGCTCGACAAGCTGACGATGGTCACAACCGCGGGAAGAGCACCCGGCGGCTGACCCGGTGCGTGCCTCACTCGAGGTCGCAGACATCTTCCGCGCCGCCGGTCCTGCATATCGGACGAGCCATGCCGGGCACCTGAGCCTGGACAAGCTCAAGGTCATGTCGGCGATCGAGCACTGTCGGACGGCGGCCCTTGGCGGCCATGTCGACGCCTGTGAGGACTGCGGCCATTGGCGGGTCGCGTATAACAGCTGTCGGAACCGGCACTGCCCGCGGTGTCAGGGTGCCGCCGCGCGCATCTGGCTCGCCGAGCGCGAGGCGGACCTGCTGCCGGTCGGCTACTTCCACGTTGTGTTCACGCTGCCGGCCGAGGTCGCTGACATCGCGCTCCAGAACAAGGCTGCGGTGTATGGCCTGCTGTTCCAGGCAGCGTCGGAGACGATGACGACGATCGCGGCCGACCCGAAGCACCTCGGTGCCCGCATCGGTATCACCGCCGTGCTGCACACCTGGGGCTCGGCGCTCACCCACCATCCGCACATCCACATGATCGTGCCGGGCGGCGGGCTGTCGCCGGACGGCACCCGTTGGGTGTCGTCGCGACCGGCGTTCCTGCTGCCGGTCAGGGTGCTGAGCAAGCTGTTCCGGCGCCTGTTCCTCACCCGGCTGATGGCGCTGCACGAGGCGGGGCGGCTCGCGTTCTTCGGCAGTCTCGCGCCACTCGCCGACCGCCGCGCGTTCCTGCGTCACCTGTCACCGGTTCGGAAGAAGCGCTGGGTGGTCTACGCCAAGCCGCCGTTCGCCGGACCCGAGACGGTGCTCGCGTACCTGTCGCGCTACACCCACCGGGTGGCGATCTCGAACAGCCGGCTGATCCGCCTCGACGACAGCGGCGTCACCTTCCGCTACAAGGACTACCGCTGCGGCGGCGCCGAGCGGCAACAGATCATGACGCTCACCGCAGACGAGTTTATCCGCCGCTTCCTGCTCCACGTCCTGCCCAAGGGCTTTCACCGCATCCGCCATTACGGCCTGCTCGCTGGCGCCACCCGCAAAAGTCATCTCGACCACGTTCGTCAGCTGCTTGGCGTTGCGCTACCCGCCGCCGCCGATACGCCAATCGAGCCCGATGATGTGCGACCGCCATGCCCATGCTGCGGCGGCCATATGGTCGTGATCGAGACCTTCGAACGCCAGCACCAGCCTCGCGCACCGCCGGCGTCGACGGTGCCACCCGGAGTACGGGCGCTGTGACCCGGCACGGCCCGTTATCGATAGACCCCGCATCGCGACCGCGTCGGGGAACAGACGAGCTCGCGCGTAGCGATATCAGAGGCGTCGCTGCGCCCGGCGCGGATCGTCGACCTATACCTGAAAGCCCATTATCAGCTCCCGCATCGGGTCGGCCCGCGGGGACGGACGACAACAAATCCGTCAGGTCAGCAACCACTCCAACCTGCCAAAATCCGAAATCCCCATAGGTCACCGCTCGAGGCCCGCGGGTTCGGGCCTCCCAGACTTTCGTACGCCTGCCGGCGCCCGAAACTCTTCAGGNGGCACGGCCCGTTATCGATAGACCCCGCATCGCGACCGCGTCGGGGAACAGACGAGCTCGCGCGTAGCGATATCAGAGGCGTCGCTGCGCCCGGCGCGGATCGTCGACCTATACCTGAAAGCCCATTATCAGCTCCCGCATCGGGTCGGCCCGCGGGGACGGACGACAACAAATCCGTCAGGTCAGCAACCACTCCAACCTGCCAAAATCCGAAATCCCCATAGGTCACCGCTCGAGGCCCGCGGGTTCGGGCCTCCCAGACTTTCGTACGCCTGCCGGCGCCCGAAACTCTTCAGGATTACGGACTGGCCGGTTTGGAGCCGCAGACTGCGTTTTCGGTCATTCGTTCAGCTTCATTGGGGCGGCAACAATGTGCCCTAGTTTCTGTCGTTGAGGGCTCAACGCATCGATTTCAAAAGCGACCGCTGCCGTAGCCGGTGGAATATTTCGGCATTCTTTAACCATCGATGTCTTTAGTCGCGCTGCGTTGGAGTTTCGCTGAACGCTCTTCAATCGTCATTTTGTTCGCCATTCGCTCGTCGTCCACACGGGGCGCAGCTTATTAATATCTGGCGGCTAGAACCGACTTCCTCGGCAGGAGAACGCGTCACATCGTCGCGCAACTACACATAAAGCCAGTTTGGCAGAGGCCGAAAACTGAAACGGCGGCGGCGGGGATTCAATGAGTTTACCTCAATCCACAGAGAGTCCACCTATCCTTCGCTCGACAGCAGCAAATTCGTCGGAATTCGGTGTCCGTGATTCGCTGACCGGCCTTCCTGGCCGCCAGCAGCTCGTCGATGCGCTCGCGGCCCTGTTTGCCCCGCCGAATGCCAACCCGGCCCTCATCCTGTTGGATCTCGACCGCTTCAAGCTGGCCAACGACGGGTTTGGTACCGAGGTCGGCGACGCCCTCTTGTGCCGAGTCTCGCAGCGACTAGTCAGCCTGGCGAAGGGAGCCGTTATGGTAGCACGCGTCAGCGGCGATGGCTTCGGTGTCCTCTTGGCCGACACCGTGGAGACCGAGGCGGTCGCGCTTCGGATTCTGGACTACATCGGCCGCCCTTATGCCGTCAGCGGTCATTCCGTCACCATAAGCGCAAGCGTCGGGTTTGCGATGGCCCCTGAAGACGGGTTCGACGCCGCTTCGCTGTTTTACGGTGCCGACCTCGCACTTCATCAAGCGGAGAAGGATGGCCGAAGTCGGCTGCGCCGGTTCGCTTCCTCGATGCAGACGACGGCCAGCGTGCGCCAGAAACTGGAAAGCGATCTACGTGCAGCGCTGACACTGCAGCAGGTGGAACTGCGGCGTGCGCTCGTTTCGGAACAGTTCGAGGTCCATTATCAGCCCCAGGTGTGTCTCGCCGATGGGCGGCTGAAGGGGTTCGAGGCTCTGCTGCGATGGCGGCATCCTCTCTGCGGCTGGATTTCTCCGGCCGAGTTCATTCCAATCGCCGAAGAGATCGGCCTGATCGAGCTAGTCGGTGAGTGGGTTATGCGCATCGCCTGCCGCGACGCCGCCGCGTGGCCTGTTCCACTCGGCGGACGTCCTTTGAGGATTGCCGTCAATGTCTCGCCCCTACAGTTGCGGGATGGGCCATCTCTGCTGGCAGCCATTGCTCGCGCCGCCATGGAGGCAGGCCTACCCCTAAAGCGGCTGGAGCTGGAAATCACCGAGAACGCCCTGGTCTGCGACGTGGCCGAGACCCTTCTCGCCATCAAGCAGATGGGTTGCGAGCTCGCGCTTGACGATTTTGGCACCGGATACTCGTCGCTCGGCCGACTGCGCAATCTACCCTTCGATCGCATCAAAATTGACCGCTCGTTTATGTTGGACCTCGCCGAAGAGGCAGCAGATGAAGCGCGCAGCAGCGCTATGTGGATGGTTCGAGCTATCGCCTCGCTTGGCTCAGGCCTAGGTCAGGAGACGATCGCTGAAGGGATCGAGACTGAGGGTCAGGCGGCACTGGCGCGGGACGCCGGCTGCACCGAGATGCAGGGCTTCCTAGTCAGCCGCGCCATCCCCAATACCGAGGTGGCCGACTTCATCGTCAACCACGTCTGCGCCGAGAAAGGGCAGCCCCTCCATGACTGATCCCCTCTATATGCTCGCTTACTTCAGCCGAAATGCGGTCGATAATCAGGACCTCTCATCCTTGAATAAGGAGATCGAGGCGATCTTGCACACGGCGCGCGAAAGCAACCGTCAGCGCGGGATCACCGGCGCGCTGCTCTACAGCTCGGGTTGTTTCGCTCAGGTCTTGGAAGGTCCGCTATCCGAAGTTGAAAGCACGTTTGAGCGTATCCAGTTGGACCCTCGGCACCGCGATGTCGCGCTGATCCAGCACCAGCCCATTCCAAGCAGGAGCTTCGCCGACTGGTCCATGGCCTTCGCGGGTATTGACCCGGATGCCCCAGAACGCGCACAGATCGACGAAGTGTTGGCCGATCCAGATAAGATCACTGCCGAGGCCGACGGCCTAACGTTCGTCAGCGTCTTGCGACAGCTAATCGGGCGCCACGAACTTCACCAGGTGTGAGAGGTAGCTCGGGCAATGTCAGATCAACGCGCCCGGGCGCGATGGCAGAATGATAGCCGCTCATTAATTAGATGTATCGCACAGTTTATTAATGGCCGAAATGGTACATCTATCTGCCTCATTCGGAGGGGGATAACATGGCCGTTCACACAATCGTTTACCGCAGCGTTCCTGTCTTCAACGGATCAATTTCTTCTTATCTTGGAGAAGTCGACAGTATCCTAGCGACGGCGCGACGACGCAATCCTGCAGCCAATGTGACCGGTGCCATGTTGTTCAAGGAGGACTGGTTCGTCCAATTGCTTGAGGGTGACGAAGGCGATGTCCAGACCACCTTTGATCGCATTGCAACCGATCCGCGGCACGAAGATGTTGAATTGCTGGTCAATCGCACGGTGCCCGCTCGCCAGTTTCCCGATTGGTCAATGGGATTTGTTGGAGACGCGCCTGCGGTACGCAAGCGCTTCGCGGAATCTCCATTGGCTGCGCCGGGCCTGGTATTGCGCGAGGACGAGATTGTCGATTTCATGGTCTCGCTTGCGCGTGATGAGGCGTCAAAAGTGTGAGCCCGCCCCGGCGCAAGGTGTTAGACGACCGCGATCTGGTCCTCAACATCAATGTCAGCGATTGTAAATTCGCGGCGGTGGAAACACGCGACTATGCGGTCCTAAACGGCGTGCTGAAAACGTGACGAAAGAACAATGCGGACCTTGGGCTGACGGGCGCTTTATTGTTGTGCGAAGGCTCGTTCGTCCACGTGCTTGAGGGGACGCCGAATGGCGTAAAGAAGATGCGAGCGCGCGTTGTCGCTGATCCGCTGCACACCAATGTGCGTAACTTGCGCGAAAAAGCATGTATCAAACGCCGCTTTTCTAATTGGCCGCTTGCCTATGTCGGGCCGCCCCGCTGGGTACAGCGCGCACTGAAGAACCATGAACTGGCCTCAATGGGGTCTGAAACACCCGATGAGGCCGAGTTTCTGGTCGATTTAATACTTAGTTTTGTCGGAGACGACCCCGGGACCGCTACCGAACTTTCGCTCCCAGCTTGGGTATAGAGAAAGTCGGAGCCTAGGACTGAAGCGACCCTTATGGCTTAGGGGCCGACAAATTTAATTTTGTCTGTTTCAATCTCGGGCTTGTCAGGAATCATATTTCGGTAGGTGCAACCGCGACGTACGAATGTCTGAAAGCGGACGGCGGCCAGGCGGATCGCGATGCGTAAAGAAAAGACGACGAAGCCCGATTTAACCAGAGGTCGCGGAGCCTGGTGAACATAACGTCGCGCCAGCTAAGCTAGAGAAACTAGGCCGAGACATTTCAGCCCCGGCCGCGTCCCACTACCGTAAAATTGGTCGCCCGCATCTCGGTCGGCCAAAGCAACATACATCAACTATGATTGCCGTATAGCAATAAATCTGCTGCCAAAGTTTGCTCCTCGCAGTGGCCTCATTGCACCGGGCGCCGCGGTCGCGGATGTGTATCATCTTCGATCACTTAAGCAGATCCCGGTTTGACGGTAATTAGCGTTTCGCTCGCCCGCAAGGCGATCGGATCCGCGTGAACTGATGCTCTGCCGTTTCGGCGTTCGCTCGGCGATTGAGGCCGGTAGGAAGGTCGGTGTCATCGTCTGCATGCCGTAAAGCACCTATTTATGACTGATGAAAGCAAAGCCTGGTGTCGAGCGCGAAGTCGAACCGGCCCGGCGGGCGACACTGCCAATGCTCGATCAGATCGGCCAGTGGCGCGGACCAAGTGCTTCGATCGGCATTGTCGCGGCAGAACGGTTCCAGGCGGCGGCTGAGGCAGTATTGAAGCGACAGGAAAGTCACGAGATTGTCGTATCGCGCGCATCAGCGCGTTGAAGGGCACGGACAGGGCGTTGATCAGGCCACATGCGGCAGCATTTCGACGATCATTGCCACTGCCGCCTCGATCACGACGGTGCCTGTCGCCTCTAGCGGTTCGAGGAAACCGGCCGCCAGCCCGACCGCGGCACGATTGTCGATCCACTGGCGTTCGCGATAGCCCTGCTCGAAAGCCAGGCAACGCGTCGGAATCGTGCCGGGCTCAACACCAAGCCAGGCATGAAAAGTTTTTTGCCGCGCGCGTCGTCGATATGCGCGCTGGAGTATACACACCCATGCCATGCGCGTCGGCGAATCTCATGTCCCAAATCCAGCCCGCCTCGCGCGCTGTCGCGCCCGTGAAGCTTGGAAGCTGGGCGCGGCCGACGATAGGGTACCTGGGCGGTGAGCGCGCGATCGGTGAACAGACGGGAGCGCACCGATTTGTGGGGTCGATTGAAAACCGTGAACTCACCTTCCGGTCGGAGGAACCGGGCGGCTCTTTCGGGGGGCGTTGACCTGTACTTGAGGCCGCTCACTCTGCTGAGAGCATCGTCCGAGTTGCGGGAATTACGGGCCCCGCGCGATACAAACCAGAGAGACGGTTTCGATATCACTCAGTCCACACAAAATCTCAGCCGGAGATCGTCCGGCCTGTAGTGGAGTAGGTGGAATGAAGATGCGAACCGTCATGAACCTTACGGTCCTGCTAGCAGGGATTGCAGCCCTTCCGTCCGTCGCGAACGCGGAATCCAAATTCGTAACCGGCACGGCGACGCCGTTGACGGCGACGGCGAATCTGGATTTCACCATCACGATCCCGAAATTCGTATATCTACGTGTCGGCACTGGCACGAATGCTGCGACCAGCGCGACAATGGATAATCTGATGTTCACCGTCCCAGCAGCTAACATCGGTGATGGGACTGCGATCGCGGGTACTGGCGGCGATCTCACCGGCGGTCAGGTGACCGCGCGCGTCATGGGCAATAATGGCGCTATCGCCTTTAGCTCGACGACGACTGGTGCGCTCGGCAATGGCGCTGGCGACACGATCTCTTGGACGCAGATGAACGTCGCGGTTGCTTCCAACACCTCCGCGACTGCGCTCAGCCATCCGGGTCTGGTCGATGGCAGTACGACGAGCATCAACTTGCCGACCACCAGCGGTACCAAAGTGACCAATCTCGATGCCAAATGGACCTTCAGCTACAAGAACACCGCGATTGTCGCCGCGGGTACCTACGGCGGTATCAACACCAACAATGGCCGGGTCACGTACGGCGTATCCATGCCCTGATAGGTGCGATAAGGTACTGTGGTAGCGCGGCCCCAGGGGCGCCAATTGTGCCAATACGGGGCCGCCGGCAACCGTGGTCGAATGCGGTAAGGGGGCAGGAATGGTTCAGCGAAAATCGGGTCTGCCGATTGGTATTATCGCAGGTCGCGTACAGCTGGCATTAGCTTTCGCTTTGCTGGCGACCCCCGCAGTTGCCGACGCCTATACCATCACGATCACGGCGGCGCAGCGATCCATCTATCTTCAGGTCGGTGTTGGCGGCTATGTAGGGACGTATAACGCCGGCGGGAAACCGGGCAACAATGCGACAATCAACGTCGTATCGGTAAGCGTCCCGGCGGCGAGCCTCGGTTCTGGGACCGCGGTGCAGATGACCTCAAACAGCACCGCGTCGGCAAGCCCAATTGACGGTTACGCCTTTTGCACGCCCCCATCTCAAGTCTATATCGGAGCCTGGTCGGCACCGGGCGCGGGCGCGGGGACCGCCACACTTACCGTCACCACGCCCGTGAATCTGACCAACGGAAGTGACACGATCCCGTTCAGTCAGATCAGCTGGGTCATGTCGGGTGCCGGCGACACCATCACACAATTTCCGAACGGCACCTTCAGCGGGGGAACGCAGACGTTGGCGACCTTCCCGGCGAATGCGTGGAAGGAACAGTGCATGACCTTCACCTACGCCAACACGGTGGTGCCGGCGGCGGGCACGTATACCGGCCGCGCCGTCTATACGCTTTCACTGCCATGAACAGGTTGCGCACGGCAGTACTCCTTTTCTGGTTGAACGTGATGCCGTTAGCGCCCCTCACAGCGCAGACGGTCGCCTCAGGCTCGGCCACTGGAAGCAGCTTTCGGGTCGACGATAGTGGCACGGTCGTACTTGATCCGGTGCTAGCGATGCGGTGGCGCCCAGTCGGCCGGTCGGGCGCCTCATCGATCGTTTCGGCCAACACGCGTGTCGGCGTGCAACTCAATCTCGCCAGTTGGATTGGACGCTCCGGGCGGATTTATATGAGCCTCCCGCGCACATCGGGTCCGTCGGTCCGCGGAACTTGGACAACGGGCGGCGCAATGCTCGCCGGAACATTAATTTCGGGTGATCGTACGCTCGTCTATGCCGGCCCGATCACCGGACCAATTCTGCGCGACCAGTTCAACATCACCCTCGAGGCCGACGGCACGCGGCTTACGGGCCCCGAAGCGCTGGGCTTCGGGTTTGAAATCGATTTGGACTAGTAAAACATGGCATTACTCGCTCGAATTTGCTCTGCCACTGCCTCGATCGGATACACCGCCGCGCTGTGGCCCGCACCTGCGCATGCGGAGGATTTTGCTCTGTCTGTTTCGCCCCCGAGGTTCGAGCTTGCGGGCCAAGCGGGGCAGACTGTTCGCGGCGTCGCCGAGTTGTCCAACTCTTCCAATATTGGGGCGGAGTTGAATTTTGCAACCGCCGAATGGGAGCTAAGTGCCGATGGCGGCGTCGCGACGAGCACTGCGCTCAAGCCTGGATCGTGTCGCCCATGGGTGTCGATCGAACGCGCTCAAACGATGCTACAGTCAAAACAACAATTGCGCTATCGTTTCGAAGTAACGCCCCCTCCGGGCACGCCGCCGATGGAATGCCGCTTCGCGATCCTTATTTCGAGCGGCGAAAAACGCGTCTCGCCGACCGCTGGCGTTAGCTTCCCAGTGACTGCGCAAATCGCGCTGATCGTCTACGTCGCCATCGGTGGAGTGAAACCGCATCTCCAAATCGTGAAGGCTGACGTGCGGACGGTCGATGGCGTTAAGAAACCAACGCTGCTCGTAAAGAATACCGGCGAGGCGCATGGCCGTCTCGCTGCGTTCCTGACAGGAACCGACGCTAAGGGCATCAAGCGCGAATTCACACCTTCTACTCTCCCGATCCTACCCGGCGAGACCCGAATGGTCATTCTCGACGTGGATACCGGCACGGATGCGATTGAACGGGGCGGTGCAGCACCTACCAAGGAAGCGAAGGTATATCCGATCGCCTATCCGCTGAAGATGACGGGGACCATGAATGATTCGGCAAATTCGTTCAAGTTCGACGCTCTGTTTGATCCTTGATGCGTGGGCCTCCCGGCGATTGGTTTGGCGCTCGGTCCGGCGGGCTGAAATCGGCCGCCAGCATGCTCCTGTCCGCATTGCTGGCCCTATCGCCCGGCGTGGCGGGCGCACAAACCAGCGGCGCGCTCGTTCCGCCCCCGGCCGAACCCTATATCGACCGGCTTATTACAAGCGGTCAGCTCAAGCCGCTCACTCACGATGAATCTGACGCGACATCCGGGAAAAGCGGCCCGATCCGATCGTTAATCGTCGAAATCGGTGCATCACAGATCCTGCCAAAGTCGCGAGTTAGCGACTTGGAGACAGCGCTTGTCGACACTGCACAGCAAGAGGTCGGCATCTCGATTACTGGTCGGTACCAGACCGCAAACTATGGCCTGTTGGGCGTAAACGCGCAGCTCCGACGCGGCAGTGGCGACACGCTCTTCGACAGCACGCGATCGGACAGCACGAATGCCTCGATCACGCTCTCGAGTAAGGGACTTCCGCTCGGCAAAGGCTGGCTTGCGGACAGCGCGATCGGCATGACGTCGACTCGGTCGATTGGCACTGTCAACCAGCAAGGGCGATTCTTTATCCCTACCACGCCGCTGCTCGGCAGCAGTGTTTCACTGAACAGATACGCGCGAATAACCGCTGCAAACGGCACTGACGACCCCCGACCAGTCGCCACGGTCAACCTTTCGATTGGTGAACCCGGTTTGCTGGGCGGCCTGCGGCTCGGCAATTTCAGAGGGCTGTCAGGTGTCGGTGCCTCGGCCGGCGCCCAAGTCAACGTCTCGCAAACGTTGACGGTCGGGCTGCAGGCGATAGATATCGAGAACACGCACGATCCCTATTCTGTTATCCAGCAAGCTGCAGCCCCGAGCGCTGCCGCATCGAAGATTTCGTCGCGCGCCGCGCTCGTCTCGCTCGACTACCGAGCGAACGGGCTAAGCTTGCGGACGACCGCGCTTTGGTCGAGTGTGGGTGGATCGACAACGGACCCAATAATTCTTTCGCGCAATTCGGGGCAGGCAGCCGGTGCGTGGGTCGACGCGAGCTACCGCGCGGGGCGTACGGTGCAGACAGGCGGCGTCTATTACTTCGCGCCGAACCTGAGCTGGGGAACGTCTGCGATCGTCAACAATGCGGTCGGCGGCTATTATCGCATCGCAACCTCGTCGCAACGCTGGCGCATGACGCTGAGCCTCGATGGAGTGCGCGCGCTCAACGAACTTGGATCGCGCGGGTTCGTCACCAATGCCGATGTTCGGCGCCAGCTCACCTTTGTCACTTCGGTAGGGATCAATAGCACCTTCCGCAGGGCCAACGGAATTACCGCGTTCCAAACCCTCGGCTTTGTCGATCTACCGACGCCGCTAGGCCCGACGCGTGGCGAAGCCGGCTGGAGCCACGACCCGTTTTCCGACTTGTTTCGGCTGGGGTGGAATCAGACCTGGTCGCTGCCTGCTTGGTTCCCCTCCGGGAGCCGGCTCACCACGCAACTCTCTTTCGACCATCGCCGCCAGTCGGATGGCGCGCTTTTTGGCGCCTCGACTGGCTCGAAGGGACAATCCAATACCCTGAGCGGCGCGATCAGCGGCGGTGCGACCCCGTTTAACGGAGTCACGCTTGATGCGACGATCGCCTATAGCAGCAACGCTGCGAGCACTTCGTCCGCCTATTTTGGCCCAGTCGATTCGACGGGTGGCGCACTCAGCACGCTGACCTCGCAACAGGGTCAGACCTTTTCGGGCACCGCCATCGCAACGGTCCGGCTGTCTTCATTGTGGACCCTGTCAGCCTCGTTGACCGACGCCCGATCAAGCTTTTCGAGCCGTTATGGGCTGCTCGGTCTACCGACCTCCCCCTTGGGCTATACCCCACAGGAGATCGCCCGGCTGCAAAGCAGTTCGTTCCGGCTGCGCTCCGGTGCATTTACCCTGCGCTACGCGCTGTCCGCAGGGCTGCCGAACGCGCTCCTGGGTCGATCGACCTATCCCGTCGGGGGCACTGGTACGTTGGAAGGCAACGTTTATCTGGATGGCAACGGCAACGGACGTAGAGAAGCCGATGAGCACGGTGTTCCCGGCGTCGTTGTCATTCTGGATGGAATCCAGGCGATAACCACCGATTCCGCGGGTCGCTATCGGTTCGAACATGTCGCGGACGGACCGCACCGAATCTCGGTAAATGCCGATGCTTTGCCACTGCCATGGTCGCTCGCCTCGGACGATCCGACTGGCGCCAGCGGCAGCTTTGCAAAAATAGTTTCTGTGGACGTCCGTTCGACCGAGATTCTTGATATTGCCGCCGTGCGGCAGTAGCCACGTCCGTGCGTGTGTTCCATCGGCCCAATCTTCAGCGGTCTTTAGGCCTATGCCGCTATTAGGCTCGAGTGACCTTGAATTACAGATCTAGGATCAGCGCGTGAGCGATTTCGTCTATATCGTCGATGATGACCCAATCCTGCGCGATATCCTGCGATCGGCCTTGCTTCATCATCAGAATTTGCATGTGCAGTGCTTTATCTCGGGCGATGCGTTTCTTCGCGATTGCGAAGACCGTGATCCCGGCGTTCTGCTTCTGGATGTGCAAATGCCGGGATCTTCGGGGATCGATGTCCTGCGGCACCTAAGTAGCGAGCCGAAGCGGTTTGAAACGATTGTGCTAACCGCGACCGGCAACATCGCTATGGCGGTCGAGGCAATGAAATACGGCGCGCGCGATTTTCTCGAAAAACCGTTCGAAGTTGACCAACTCCACCGCCGAATAGATCAGGCGTTCGAGGCGCTATGTACCGATCGCGCAGCAAACCAGTCCAAGCGCAAGGCCATGGCATTGATCGCGTCTTTGTCAGTCCGTGAGAGGGAAGTCCTTTCGCGCATCGCCGATGGCCAAGCAAACAAGGTCACTGCGCACGAGCTTGGGGTAAGCATCCGTACGATCGAAACGCATCGCGCGGCGATCATGAACAAGTTGGCCGTCACAACGATCTCCGAGGCCGTGCTCGTCGCCGCGCGTGCTGGGATGTTGCGCTCATCGGATGTTGCGGAAACTACGGACGAGTCCGTTTATCGATCCGGTACGAACCACGGTTAGATTTGCGCACGGCGTAAGGCTCGGAATGGGTGCGGCAAATGTTGATATTAACGGTCGATGACAGTGACATTATCCTCGACATTCTCGAGGATGCCCTGCTCGAAGCGGGGCACCGAACAGCCCGCGCGGGTGATGGCGTGGAAGCGATCGAATGGCTGGGCCATCACCGCGCAGATGTGATCACCACCGACAGAAACATGCCTCGGATGGACGGCTTTAGCCTGCTTGAGACACTAGCGAATCGCCATGACCTTGGCGAGCCGCCCATCATCGTTATCTCATCACTGAACGACACGGCATCGCTTGACCAAGCCATGGCTGCCGGCGCAACCGACTGGTTCGTCAAACCTTTCGATCCGCAAAAGCTGATCGAAAGGATTGCTACCCTCGCCACAGAAGTCCCGATCGCGTCGGGGCCACTCAGCTGACGAATACAGGGCGGGCCAGACTGTTATCTGATGGATGTGTGGCGTACGCGTCAGCTATGCGTCGACGCCATTATCAGCGCGGCTCACCTGATAATGCCGCCTGCGCTCGCCATAACCTTGCCGATGGCTTCGAATAGAATGTCCATGGCGACTGGCTTAAATAGCACCTCATTCGCCCCTGCGGCATCGCAACGGGCGCGCAAGTCAAATGCTGTGTCGGCAGTTAGCACTATGACCTTCAAATTTGACTTTGCGTCATTCCGAGTGCGAATTTGGCGTAGCGTTTCGAATCCGTCGGTTCCCGGCATGCGTAAGTCGAGCAACACGAGGTCAAAATCGTGATTGTTGATGAGGCCTATGCCAATTTCGGTGCTTTCCGCCTCGATCATTGTAGCTCCGGCGACGTCGAGCATGTCTCGAACAACCCGCCGGTTCATCGCGTCATCCTCGATGAAGAGAATGTCCAAGAAACGCCCTACCGTGATCGTCGAGCCAAAAATGTGGCCGAACCGGTCAATTTATGAACTCCTTTCCAACGTCTGTAAAGCTGCGGTGCACGTGTTCGAAGCGGAAGCACGGGCTATCTAAAACTGACGTCCGTGGTGATCGTATCGACGACCATAGAAACATGTTGTCGTTACGGCCCGCGGCCGACGTACTTGGATCGGTACGAGCGAAAGCCGAGGCGTAACGAAACAACTTTACCTTGATCAAATCACCCTAGAATTTCCGATACTGGCAGGCGCGCGATAATCTCGCTGCGGACCTTTTCCGCAAAAATTAACCTAACGCCGCTAGCGTTTCTTAAATGACGAAAATCATTGTAGAGCCGACATCACGTCGCGCTAAATTCGTTCTGCGCGTTCTTGCTATCCTTGCCATTGCGGGACTCGTCAGCGCACTCGCCTACGCTGGCCTTGCTTTAACCCGCACCGGAGGCCGAGTTGCCGCCCTCTGGCTACCCAATGCTGTGTTGGTGGGGATCCTCCTCCGAACCCGCAATAATAGCTGCCCGTGGATCGTCGCTGCCTGCTTTGCCGCGAACGTCGTGACGAACATGCTGGTCGGCGACGTTCCGTCGGTCGCAGTGACGCTTTCATTCGCGAATGCTACTGAAGTCGTCATCGCTATTTTCGTCATGCGCCGGGCGTTCGGCCGCAATCCCGAAGTGGGGGACCTGCGAACGCTTGGTGCGTTCCTTGCCCTCGCTATTATGGCGCCACTCGCGTCGGGCGCGGTCGCGTTAACTGGTCTGGCGACAAACGATCAGGACATGCTGACTGCATACGGCTCTTGGGTAATCTCGGATGGGCTAAGCCTAGCGATCGTCACTCCGCTAATCCTTGTCGCGGTCGACGCGTGGCGGGCACGTCGACCATTGACTCGATCAACGGCGACAAATTGGGGCGTGCTGCTTTGTCTCGCACTGATCGGCTCGGTGCTGATTTTTTCGCAGGAACGCTTTCCGTTTCTCTTCCTTGCATGCCCGATCGTGATCGTGGCTGCGTTTCGCGCCGGCATTCCTGGAACTGCCGCAAGCGTTGGGATCGTAGCGGTCGTCGCCTCGATCGCGACATTCCTCGGAACCGGCCCGATCATGCTTGTCCATGGGGACGTGGCAGCGAAGATTTTGGTCCTGCAAGCGTTCCTCGCAACAGCGTTCGCCATGGGGCTACCGGTCGCGACTGTATTGGCGGGCCGCGAAACGCTGCGTCGGCAACTGGCTGACGCGCAATCCTTTACGAGCACGATCCTCGACAACATGCAGGAGGTCGTTTTCCGCACCGATACGGCGGGCCGCTGGATCTTCCTCAACCCGGCGTGGGAGAACCTCACCGGCTATTCCGTCAGAGAGAGCCTCGGTTGGACGACGACGAAGCTGCTCCATACCGAGGACAAGGCGGTCACGCTCGACATTTACCCGAAGATCGCGGTCGGCGATCTCGAGGAGGCAAGGCTGCGGCAGCGGTTCTTTACGGCGTCGGGCGAACGCCGGCACATCGAAGTGCTCGTCCGGCGGCTGACAGATGGCGACGGACGCTTCATCGGGACGACGGGCAATATCCGGGACGTCAGCGAGGCCGTGCATCACGATCGCGAACTCGCCGAAAGCGAAGCGCGCTTTCGCTGCATGGCCGAAGCGGCGCCCGTCGGGATCTTCCGCGCCGATGCGCTAGGACAGGTCACCTACGTCAATCGGCTCTGGTGCGAAAAAGTTGGTCTGACGGTCAACGAATCGCTAGGAAGCGGCTGGATGCAAGCAGTTGCCGATCCCCAAGCCTATGCCGATGATCCGGCATTTACCGGCTTTCATGCGGCTGGCGACGTGCGCCGCCGAACAGTGCGATTGCGCGGTGTTGCAGGGGACGACCTTTGGGTCGAGACTGTAAACGCCGCCGAATTCGACGAGAATGGCACGCTGACTGGATACGTCGGTGTGATCGTCGATGTCACGGTGCAGCGTGCTGCGACCGAGGCGCTACGCGATAGCGAGCGTAAGTTCCAAACGCTGGCAAATCTAGCGCCAGCTGGGATCTTTCGTACGGACGGCACAGGCAACTGCCAATATGTCAACGACGCGTGGTTGCGGCTGACGGGATTTGAGGACGACAGCTGGAGGAACGACGGCTGGACGACTTCGCTCCATCCCGATGATCGCGATAGGGTCTATGCGGCATGGGCCGCCGCGGTCGCGGAGCGGCGCGCTTTCCGCGAGGAGTGGCGTTGGGTGCGCAAGGATGGGTCTATCTCGTGGGTCGATGGGATCGGCCGGCCAGAAGTTGACGAGAAGGGTGTGGTTAGCAGCTTCGTCGGCGTCAATATTGACATAACTGAGCGCCGTGCTGCCGAAGTGAAGCTTGCCGAGCGTGAAGCCCAGCTGGAATTGCTCGCTACCAACGCCACGGATGCCGTCTTCCGCATCGGACTCGATGGCCGCTGCCGTTACGCCTCGCCGTCGGTTGGGCGGCTAACGGGCATTGACCCGGCGCAAATAGTCGGTCGCCAGATGCTTGCGCGCTTCCATCCTGAAGATTGCGCGACCGTCACCGATGCGTTCCTCAATTTGGCAAGCGGCTCGTTGTCCGAGACGATCATCACCTACCGGTCAGAATTGGCAGGCGAACCGGGAGTCTATCGCTGGCTCGAAGCCAATTGTGGCTTGGTACGCGACGTAGCAGGTCGGCCGAGCGAAGTCATTGCGTCGATTCGCGATGTCTCATCTAAAAAAGAGATGGAGGAGGCTTTGCGTCAGGCGCGTGCGAACGCAGAGAATGCGACGTCCGCGAAGGCTGCATTCTTAGCTAATATGAGCCATGAGATTCGCACTCCGATGAACGGAGTGCTGGGATTTACCGAGCTCCTCGCTGCCAGCAGCCTCGACCAGGAGCAGCAGCGCCAAGTGCAACTCATCGCGGAGTCTGGGCGAGCAATGATGCGGCTGCTCAATGATATTCTAGACATTTCGAAAATCGACTCGGGACAGATGGAGATTTCTAGCGAACCGGTGGACCTGCGGCACAAATTGCAAAACTGCGTGCGGTTGATGGAGGCTGTGGCGATGTCGAAGGGCCTCCTGTTGACGCTCGACATCGATCCAGTGCTGCCGGAATATATCTTGAGTGACGCACTGCGCATTCGGCAGATCGCCCTTAACCTGATCGGCAATGCCCTCAAGTTTACCGACACGGGTGGCGTGACGGTTCGGGCTTCAGTGCTCGACCAGACGCTGCTAATCGAAGTCATCGACACTGGCGTTGGCATTCCCGACGATCGTTTGAATGCGATCTTCCAACAATTCGCGCAGGCTGACGGCTCGATTGCGCGGCGTTTCGGGGGAACTGGCCTTGGGCTTTCGATTAGCAGCGAATTGGCCCGCCTGATGGGCGGCGCAATCGACGTGCGCAGCGAATTGGACAAAGGGTCTACCTTCACGATCCGGCTTCCCCTGCAGGTCACCACGAGAAATTCAAACGAGCAGGCTGCCTTCGCAGCAGCAGAGCGCAATGAGCCACTTGCCAAGCGCGCGCGCATCCTCATTGCCGAGGATTACGAGATCAATCAGATGCTGATGCTTTCTCTAGCGACCGCCGCCAACTTCGACGCCGCGATCGCTAAAGATGGCGCCGAGGCGGTGAGGATGGTCGAGGACGCCGCTGCTGACGGGAAGCCATACGACCTGGTCTTCATGGACATGCAGATGCCGCTTGTTGACGGGTTGGAGGCGACGCGCCGGTTGCGGGCACGCGGCTTCTCGGCCGAGCGGCTGCCGATAGTCGCGTTGACTGCCAACGCGTATCAGGATGACATTAGGGCCTGTCTAGAAGCCGGGATGCAGACGCATTTGTCCAAGCCGGTTCGCACGCGGGACCTGACCGATGTTATCAGCCGTTTCGTAAAAAACACCATGCGTGAAAAAGCGTTAGACCAGCCCGTCCTATTATCCGCGGACTCGATACAAGATCTATATCTTGAACGTCGGGAGACGACACTGAAAGTTATCGCTACGGCGGTCCGGGAGAAGCATCTCGACAAGCAAAGCCTAGCCCACATAACCGATTTGCTCCATAAATTGGCAGGAACAGCGGGCTTCTTCGGCGAAGCGGCATTGGGGTCGGCTGCCGCCGAACTTGAGGCGCAGCTAACGCGCGTTGCTTCAGACGAAACGCTCAGCGTTTTGTCAGATGGATGGCCAAAGCTCGCCGACGCCGCGTAAGGGGCAGCGTCTTACCGCCTAGTAACAACTGAATAAATAAGGGACTCGTAGTAAGAGCCATTCGACCCACGCAGCGAAATATTGAGGGTGCGTTCGAATTGGTGTGGGAAGAGGATTGATCCTGGCAGTGTCATATTGGTTGATGATCGCGAGATCATAGCACGCCTCGTCCCGGATGCTTTTATGACAGCCGGCCACGCGTTAGGCGGGCTTCTTGACGGCTTTTCAGCCTTGGAGAGAATCAAGCGCCGGCCGCCGGATTTTCTTGTACCGGATTGCAATATGCCGGGGCTGTCGGGCGTTCAGTTGCTTCACATCGTGCGAGAATCTTCGCAGTTGCAAAGCCTGCCCGTACTTTTGCTCACCGGCCGCGAAAGCGATGAGCGTATCGTACGTTATGAAGGCGCTAATGCTTATCTGCGAAAGCCGTTCGATGCGGTTCGGTTGGTCGGCAATGCTGAAGCGATGATGAGTGGAGGAAAGGCGTGGACGTAAGCGCTACGGCACCGAGCGATGTAACAAAGGTCCTAATAATTGACGACGATCCGATCATTTGTGCAATTGCGACGCGGATATTGTCCGAAGCGGGCTATGACGTGATCTGCGTCGCCAATGGCGAAGACGCCATGGACATCGCGTGGTATGAGGCCCCCGACATTGTTCTTCTCGACTGCGGTCTGCCGGGCAAGCCTGGCATGACACTTTTAAATGAATTCAGGGCATCGGCGCGGTTTCGCGCGATTCCGATAGTGATGATGACTTCACGTCGGAGCCAATGGTCTGAACGTATAGCTCGTGAGCACGGTGCCAACGCATATATTCGGAAACCGTTCGACGCACGAAACTTATTGATAGAAGTTGCACGGGTTTTCTCAGGACTTTAGTAGATGAAGACTTCATTCTTAGATGCGCAGCCGATGAGAACCGTTGGTTTACCCGCGTCGCGCGTGACCTGCTCCCCATTTCAGATCGCTGATACCTTAGCTTCGGTGTCCATGTGCCCTTGGCGGGGGCGGTTCGTAAACTCGTCGGGTGCCAACCCGTCAAGGCTACTCGGCGGATGCACGGTGTCGTAGACCGTCCGCCAGGCCTCGATGCGCCGTCTCGCCGCAACTGGCGAAGGGAACAGGTGCTCGTTCAAGCATTTGTCGCGCAAGCGACCTTTAAATGGTTCCACAGAACCGTTCTGTTGGGGCTTCCCCGGCGCGATGCGGCGTCCTGGCACCAGCCGAGGACGGCGTGACTGGTCAACTCGGTGCCATTGTCGCTGACTATCATGCACGGCAGCCCGCGACGTTCGGCGATGGCGCTCAGTTCACGAACGACCCGCGGACGGGACAGCGAGGTATCGACGATGCAAGTCAGGCATTCCCGGCCGTATCGGCGTGCTTGCACCCAATGTTGTACTGCGCAGCCAACATGAATGAATGGCCGGAGTTGGGAAGCGACAGTGGTGCCCTGGGCGTCCGGATCTGGGTCTTGGAAGCCGTAGCAACGCCTAACGGTCCACATTCAATCGCGTTTGTCGGGCATTAGCTGGCGTATTTCACAGACCGCAAACCCTTCCGGCGCCTCGCCAAAAGGAACTTCTTTGTCAATCTGGATGGATGAACCAGCGACCATCCGACCGATCGGCCCAATAACAACGGAAACGGTCCTCCGAACTCGGGGCTAAGACAGCCGCGGCATCTATTGGCCACTTGGCGTTATCGTCCTTGCCGTAGGACCGGCAGATCACCGCGGCTTTTGCCGCTACCGGATCGCTTTGGTAGGCATACGCCCGATAGTCGGGTCCTGCGGGACCACGTTCAAAACCGTCGGCAAGCAATGTTGTCAGGTCCGCAGTTGTCTCGGCTGGGGCGTCAACGAGACGATCTCGCTCGCTTCTGCTTCCAAGCCCGAGGGCGCTAGGCCGACGCTTAAGAACATGGATAGCCCGTGCGTCGAGCAAAACCGAAGCGCGATCAGTGCATATCACCTCTTTACCCAGGCAAGATTTATCGAAGCGCGCAATCAATTCGACCGTCGCGTAACGGTAGACGGCGTCAAAGCTGAAACCCCGCGCAGGTGTCGTGCCGCGCTGCCAATCCCATGAAAGCGACAAGCATCGGCTGGACATCGGGTTTTCCGGCGTTGCCTCTTTGGGGCACACTCTGCACCCCCACCCTTGGCACCGGTCGATCTGACCAACAAGCCGCACAGACGTTCCATTATAATCGTCTGGCTGGGAAATTATGTCGTCCAGGGATGTGACTACCTCGGCAATCCTGGGTGTGGCGGATCGCGGACCCGGCGCTGGGCCGCCGACCATAATCGCTACCGTCGAGAGCAGTAACAAGGTCATCATATCGACAAGCTCCGATAACCGTCGGCTTTATGTGTTCGAATGCTAGCCTCCTTGCGGACCAGCTGACGGTCTCGTTTCAGATATCATCGATGATCGACGGACAGGCCGACGACCAGAAACCGGCTGCAATTTCTCGATGAACCGATGTCTGTTTTTGGGCAGCGGAAAGTGCAACCTGAATGGCCCGAACTGGGTCGTCGTTGCCGCAAAGCTGACGGACCCCTGTCGATCAGATCTTGCCGTCTAGGAGCACATCGTTCGATGCCGAAAGCAGCCGCACCGTCATCGCGAAAGGGGTCCATTTCGCAATTTGTAAGTCTGTCTGTCAGTTTGTCGCTGATGTAGGGCGGGGCATGAAACAGCTGCTGAATGACCAAAACGGGTTTGTAGGATCGAACTTGCAACCAAGATGACTTTCTACGGCAAGCCGCGCCATCTCAACAGCAAATGCCGTACCTGGCTGGTCCTTACCTCCACATTGCGCCCAGCTTCCGCTGCCCTGCACCGCGTCTTCCGACGTTCCAAACCGGACGATCCAGCCATGACATATTGGCGGGGGCGGTAGTGACGGAAGATCGGGTTTGGGCGGGTCCCACGGTACATACGGCTTCGGTGCCAGCATATTCCCCTCCAAGCTCGTTAGATGCTCCCACGCCGAGGCGGGGAGATTTACTGGGTCGCTCTCGCCGGCTCGCCCCACAACCCTGATGGTCACTGTCCCATCCGATAGATGCTCTGCTTCAACACCGGGAATCGGTAGTATCATGTATGGATCTTCAAACAGTGCCCGGCGAACGATCCTTTTCGATTCGAGCATGTCAGCCAGCGGCCTGAAGCCTGCTTCAGTAAAAAGCCGTTGCTCGAATTTCGCTTGATTGGCTTGCCCGCGTTCAAAATCTGCTCGTTGTTGGGCAGATCCTTTGGGGGGATAGCTAAGCTCTGCTCCTATCGCGGGGGATGCAAAGACGAGAAGAACAGCTAAAAATTTCATGTCGAGATGATATTGGGACGCGCTATCCTAGCAAGCGGCATCATGATTACCGTTGCAAGGGTGTCGCTTTTTCAACGATGAAAAGACAGCGTGCGATATGAACGGCTTGGCTGCTGCAAAAGGCAGTGGCGGAATGTCGGCTTTCGTGCCGCAGAATTTTTATTTTTTGCATCACAAGCGACCGATCAGCACTCCTTCCCAATTGCGGCGTTCCCAGGGTTTGTCCTTGCGCACCATTGGTGAGAGCGACTTGGCAGCAGGGTCCTCGATCAGTTGTCGGAGACGCACTCTGCCGCGCGCCACCCGGCTTTTGAAAGTGCCTTCTGGTATAGCGAGCTCACGTGCGGCGTCTTCGATTGATACGCCGTTCCCGGCGAGCACCACTGCGTCGCGCTGGTCTGAACTAAGCTTGCCGAGTGCCCATCCGATGTCCCGCAACTCCACGGCCTGGTCCTGCCCGCCCTCGACACCGGGCATGCGATCGAACGCTTCTTCCGGCAGACTGGCATGGAAACGATCGCGGCGATGAGTCGAAAGGAAGCTGTTGCGCATCACCACCCGGCTCCAGGCCCCGAAATTGCTACCCGGCTCGAAGCTGTTCCGGGCCGACCAACACCGCAGCATTGTGTCCTGGACAAGATCAACCGCATCGATGCTGTTTCCGGTCAGGCGACGTGCATGGGCGCGAAGCGGCGTTCTATGACGATCTAAAAGCTCTGCGAAAAGCGTATCCGTAGCGGTCACGTTAAAGCGTGCGTGGTACATGGCGACAACTCCGCTCGTCTAAGTCAGACACCCTGTACGCCCGGGTTTCTTGCTGGCCGATGAGCGGCGCATCATACTGTCACCCGCTAGTCCTTCTATTTGTGAATAAGATACCGATCATCTGCGACGCGGTGGAGGGAGGGGCCGTGATAACGAGGCATCGTTGGCAAAGCTTGGCCCGGGACCCGCGGGTTGATTCAAGGCTGCCGTTTGAAGGGGGCATCGTGCGATCGGACCCGGGAGTTGGACTAAGAATTGGCGCTGACTGCCCGGATCGCCTGTTAATGGCCGATCCGAGGCAGAGGTTCGATGAACGTATGACCGGACTTGGGATATCAGAAGGCGCCTCGGAATGGCCGGTTGTGGGTCACTCCATCGGATCACGGACGTGCCTCCAAGCTCCACTGAGCTGCCCCTCTCGAAACCCCATGTCCACCCTAAATTGTCGACGTCGACAATTTTCGTTGACGGGGGCCTGTTGCGTACGGCAGCGTGTTCCCAACTATCGGCAATGACCGAGACGTCGGAGGGTTGGCAGTGGTTAAAAAAAGTTCCGAATGGAAATGCGCGCTGCGGATCGCGCGCGCATCGACGCTCGCCGCGGGTCTGTTGGCCGCGAACGCAGCTTCCGCCGGCGAACAGCGGCCAATCCTTGATCTCACGTTTGACTCACCGGCTACGGAATCCGAATTCCGCATCGAGACGCAGTTTTCCCAGCCGGATTTTACGTCCGGTGTCCGGGGCCGCGGGTGGCGCAGCGACGGCTTTTCTAGTGCTGTAATTGCGCCACTCACGCTTGCACCCAACCGCGGCTTTACGATTGAAACCTGGGTCGCGCTGGAAAGCAATCCGTCCGATGCCGAGGTGCCTGTCGCCTCCCTTAAGCCCGCGTCCTTTCTGAACCAGGCAACCGCTAAAGCCGGCTTTGACCTGTTCATCGACATGTACGGGCGCTGGGGTTTGCGCATTTCCACAACGCGCGGAAACAAGCGCGTCGTTGCGAGCGCGCCCTTTCCCCTCGGTCGTTGGGCGCATCTGGCAGCGACATTTGACCCGGCGGTGGGAGTGGCTCGGCTGTTCCTCGACGGCAAGAGCGTCGGCGAGGTCGCAACCGGGGTGGGCAAGCCATTTCTCGTTGCACCTAGAGACCTGCGGATCGCACGCAGCTGGCAAGATGCAACGATGGGCATATTCTCTGTCAACGGACTGAACGCCGCTTTCGATGATGTGCGAGTGTTTGATCGCACCTTGTCCCGCGAGGATATCCTGAAACAGGCAGAAACGGTTCCGGCTTCTGACGCCGCTGCCTCGCTTGCTGTCCCCGCCAGCCGCTTTGCTGGCGATATCCAGCGCCCCCTCTACCACGCTATGCCATCCGCGAATTGGACCAACGAGCCGCATGGCCTAATCCGGCGCAACGACGGTTGGCACATGTTCTACCAGCGAACGCCGAACGGCCCGTATAAGACCGAGATGCATTGGGGCCACATGGTCAGTCGCGACCTCGTCAAGTGGCGTTATATGCCCGACGCTTTGTGGCCGACCCTGCAGACGGATACGTTCGGCTTCGACATGAAGGGCATTTGGTCGGGTGACGTGGTGACCGGGCCGAAGGGTGTTGCGTATGCTTTCTACACCAGCGTCAACAATAGTCCGGATCTGTTTAATCCCGGAATTTCGGTTGCGCTGAGCGCCGATCCAGACCTCAGGACGTGGCAGAAGCGCGGGCCAATCATCAATGCGGCGGGTTTGCGCGACTTCCGCGACCCGTATGTGTGGCAGCAAGATGGGGAATGGCGGATGATCGTCGGCGCTGCGCTGCCGGAGAAGGGTGGCGGGGTCGCCTATTATCGCTGCGCTGACATCGACGACATCAAGGGCTGGAAGAAGCAGCCGCGGATTGCGCCGTTCGAGAAGATGGATATTGGCTCGGATATCTGGGAGATGCCCGTCTTCCAGCCAATCGGGCAGGGCAAATATATCCTGCTCGCCAATCCGATCGGCGGCGCTGTCTCGAAATATGGCGATCCCACGACGCGCGCGGTTTATTGGATCGGCGCTTGGGACGGCAAAGCTTTCACGCCCGAGCAGTTCGCGCCGAAGTTCCTCGATTTGATCCCAGGACATTTGAGCCCGACGGTGGATCGTGATGCTGCGGGCAATCTTGTCGGTATCGGCATCGTCGACGAGCGCCGTTCCACCGAGGCCCAGAAGCAGGCCGGCTGGGCGCATACGTTTAGCCTGCCGCGAGAGTGGCGGCTTCTAGGGGACGGCAAGACGCTGGGGCAAGCGCCTTTGTCCAAGCTGGCCGCGCTCCGCGACTCAGCTCGGACGCTCGAGGGGGCCGTCGAGGGGCTCGTCGGCGATCAGATGATAGGCGATCTCGGTGCCAGCGCCGAGTATAAGGTCGACTTTGGCGACAAGACCTCAAGTAGCCCGATCGGTCTAATTCTAGCGACCTCGCCCGATGGCGCCGAGAGCACGCAAGTGATTTATGACCCTGCAACGCGCAAGCTTACCCTCGACAAGCGCAAATCGAGCCTTTCCGGGACCAGTGAGGGGCCGATGCTTTTGACTGGCGCTTATGATGAGGTGGCGTTCGGCAGGCCGCGATCGTTCCACGTATTCGTGGACCATTCTGTGGTCGACGTCTTCATCAACGACGCTGCTGCCTTCTCGTTCAGGCTGTATCCGTCGCGCGCCGACAGCACCAAATTTGGCGTCATCGGAAGCCAGAACGGGCCGGTTCGCTACCAAGGGTGGCGGCTGCGCGCTGCAAAGTTCAGCTCGGACGTCGGCGAGCGCTCGACCGGTTCACCCTGAAGCGCGTATGACAATCGGACAGGGAAGGCATTCGACGCCTCCCTCCGATACGTCGCCAGCGAGGATTGCAAGCAGGCGGTCAGCGGCGCGAACGCCGATGTCGTAATAGGGCAGCGCGACAGTGGTCAGCGGCGGGATAACTTGTGCCGAGATCATTTGAAAATCGTCGAACCCAATGATCGCAAGATCATCGGGAACGCGCATCCCGAGCGAGTGCGCAGCGAACAGGCATTGCATGGCGACCTGGTCGTTCCCCGTTAGCAGGACCGTCGGGCGATCCGCCGCCTGAAGCATGTCGCGTGCGACATCATAGGCGCACAACTGTTCTTCGCCGATGCCGCCGAGGTATCCGGCGCGGACCCATTCCGGCCGCACCTCGACGCCGCGCGACGCCATCGCGTCGATGAACGCCTTGCCGCGAAGCTCTGCGGCGATGATCTTTGGGTTAAGCGTCACGAAGCCTATCTTACGATGGCCTTGGTCCAACGCGCGCAGGGCGGCGACATAGCCCCCTTCATAATCGTCGGGCACAACTGAAGGCATGCCCGGCTCGTCGGCAGCGGTGCAATTGACGAGCACGGTTGGGATTGTGGGACGTGACGCGAAGGTCACGCGGCGATGGTACATGGTCGCGAACAGAACGCCATCGATCCGGTGCTCCTGAAAGGTCCGCCAGATCCGCTGCTCGGCGTCGGGCGCACCAGCGGTGTTGGCGATCAGCAGGCTTTGTTTTGCGGTCGAGACGCGATCCTGGATGCCGCGAATGATGTCGACGGAATTTGGTGTTGTCGACACAACATCGGAAATGAGCCCAATCACACCAGACCGGTTGGTGCGAACGAGCCTGGCGCCCATGTTTGGGACGTACCCGAGCGTTGCGATCGCTGCCTCCACCAGCGCCTTGGTGCGGGCGCTGACATTGGGCTCGTTATTGGCGACGCGGGATACAGTTTTATCGGATACGCCGACATGCGCTGCGACGTCTCTTATGCTAACCATGTCGCCCTTCCGTTCCGCCGTTTCAGCGGGATCAGACCCTGACCGAACTCTGCCGCTTTGTACAACGTACAAGCGATTCAAAGACAAATTGTCGACGTCGACAAAAAGGATTGACGACGTCGACAATTGGCGAGATATGGACGTTGCGAGCCAGCGAGCCCGTACAATCGTCAGCAGGCCGCACAAGATGGCCATTGGGAGGTAGGATGATCAGGCACTTGCGGGCGACAGCCCTCGTCACAGTATCCGGTATTGCGCTTTCGGCCCTCGCGCCGGCTGGAGCGTACGCACAACAAGCAACGCCGGTCCAAGGTCAGTCACCGACTGTGCCGGTAACCGCGGCCGACGCAACGCCGGCGCAGACGTCCGCCCCAGCATTGCCTGACAGCCAGAACCAGAATGACATCATCGTGACCGGGGTCGCGGACAAGTCTCGCAAGATCGACACCACCTTTACGATCAATACGCTGACGCAGGCGCAGATCCAGCAACTCGCTCCGATCAGCACCGCCGATCTGCTGAACAACATTCCAGGCTTTTTCGCCGAGGGGAGTACGGCGGGCGAGCGCAGCAACAACGTCACCGTCCGTGGGCTGCCGAGCAGCGGCTTCCGCTACGCGCCTCAGCTCGTCGATGGTATGCCGGTGTTCCAGGATTCGGACATTCCGTTCGCTAACAGCGACGTCTTCTTCTCGCCAGACCTGATGACCGACCGCGTCGAGGCGATCAAGGGTGGCCCGGGCGGCACGCTCTATTCGAATGGTCTCGGCGGCGTCGTCAACTACATCACCAAGACCGGCGGCGACAAACTGGCGGGCGGTTATAAACTGGAAGTGGCCGATTACGGCTTCGTCCGCAACGATCTGTTCCTGTCTGGACCTCTTACCGACAAGCTGCACTTCGCCGTTGGCGGCTTCTACCGCCGATCGGACGGCTTACGCGACACGGGCTACACCGCCGACAGAGGGGGCCAGATCCGCGGTAATCTGACTTTCAAGAGCGATGACGGCAAAACCAACCTCGCGCTCTACGCGACGTATCTAAACGACCGCACCGCGGTGTATAACAACCTGCCGATCGAGGTTCCGGGTTTTGCGACCCCGGGGACCGTCGACCATCCGATCTACATCAATTCGGATAGCGTGAAGCCGATAGGGATCAATTTTCGGAACGGCACTTTGTTGTCGCCGTCCAACCGCTACGTTACGCAGATTAGCAACGATGGCCGTGTCACTAAGGCCGATCTTGGGGACGGCATCCACCCGGAATTCGTCACGCTTGCGGCGAAATTCTCGAAGGAATTCGATTCGGGTTGGCGCGTCTCACTGAATGCGAATTACGTGGAAGGATCGAGCGGTTTCAATGCGCTCTTCGCCGGCAATGACGCGGCGCCTGCCGCCAACTTCCTCAACGATCGATACATCGGGGACTTCCTGCAGCCGGCGTTCGATGCCAATTTCCAGTCAGCATCAGGCACGCCGCTCAATTCGTCGGCATACAATCGGAACGTCCTTGCAAGCTATTTTAACGCGCTCAGTCCGGCCGCCTTCCAAGCGCAATATCTCAATCCGCTCAATGCCGCAGGCTTCTCCAATTTCGAGGCGTTGCGCGCACAATATGGCAACCAGCAAACGATTGCTGGCCCTGGCGGTCACCTCGCGGCGTTCAACGTCAGCAATGGCCAGCCAATCGCGGCCGGCAGCAACCTAAGCTTCGAGATCCCGTGGATCGTGCATTCCAAGCTGCGAAGCGCGACGCAGGATCTGCAGGTCCAGAAGGACTTCACTTTGTTTGGCGAACACAGCCTCACGGTCGGCGGCTATCACAGCACCGATCATGACAACTATGATTTCCAACAGAGTCTGACGGTCTCGACGCTCGCCTCGCCAGCCGAGCTGGTCGACATCTATCTGGTCAACGCGGCAGGGGCCAAGGTTGCGCCATTGTCGCTCAACGGCAGCTTTCTTCCAGCGTTTTCTGGGAATGCGGCGTCGGGCGGAGCCGAGAACTTTGCCGGATACGTGCTCGATCATTGGGAGCTGTTCGATCGCAAGCTGAAGATCGACGCCGGTTTTCGTTGGGAAACCGAGCAGCTCGACATCCGCTACCAAAACCGCACGTGTTGCGTAACGTCCTTTCCTAACGGGGCGACCACCGGCAATCGCGCTCTGTCGCAGACGCAGACGCTGGGCGATCCGCAATATCTGAAGGAGCGCTATTACGGCCATGGGTGGTCGATCGGTGGCAACTATTCGATCAAGCGTAACCTGGCGGTCTATGCGCTCGCGTCCCAGTCGTTCCGCTTGCCGAGCTTCAACGACGGCGTCGCCTTTGCGCAAAGCCAGCCGCTTGGTAGCGCCGTCGAGCACATCACCCAATACGAGGGTGGCGCGCGTTTCCAGTCGCGCTATTTCGATGCGTCGGTGGCGGGCTTCTACAACAAATTTACGCCGCGAACGCTGATCAATACGTACCAGGACATTAATTCGCCGCTGTGCACGGCGGGGGGCACCGTCGCCACTACGTCGACGATCACTTCCTGCCCGAACATCTATCAGCCCTATTCCTACGGCACGACAAACTACGGGACCGAAATTCAGGCGACGATCCGCCCGTTCATCCCGGGGTTCGATGTCGGCATTGACGTCACGCTACAGGATCCGAAGGTCAACGGTTCGGGTTACACGGTCGTCAATCAGGTGGGGACCAGCTACCAGTTTGCTCAGATCACTCAGGACGGTCGGCGCGAGGCACGCCAGGCGACCACGCGGATCTTCATTCGTCCGCGCTGGGATCTGGGTCCGCTGTTGCACCTGCCGGTCAAGTTGTACGGTAGCTACGAGCATGAATCGCCACGCTATTCGACATCGCAGGATATCAATGTGACGGTCTATCCTGCCTATTACATCCTCGATGCCGGCGCGTTGTGGGATGTGTCGAAGCGGCTGTCGCTTCAGGTGCATGTTGCCAACCTGACCAACCAGCTGTCGTTCACCGAAGGCGATCCGCTATTCTTCGACCTCAAGGCGCCCGATGGTATCGGGAATCGTGGCGTCGCACGGCCGCTGTTCGGACGCACCTCCCGGCTTATGCTGAACTACAAATTTTGACCGATCCGGGGCCGGCGGAGCGCTTAGATGCGTCGCAAACACGGGGCTTGCCGGCCCCAAAAAATGGACTGCACTTCGATGTCAAATGACCTGTTTGCAGCCATTGAGGCCGGCGGCACCAAGTTCCTCTGTGCGGTCGCATCGGCGGACGGGCGCGTGCTGGCGCAGGAGCGGATCGCGACCTCTGCGCCGGACGAGACCTTCGCCGCGGTCGCGGCATTCTATGACCGTCAACGCGAAATGCTCGGCCCGATCCTAATCGGCGGCGTGGCGAGCTTCGGACCGCTCGATCTCGATCGTGGGTCACCAAAATATGGAAGGCTGACGAGCACCCCGAAGCCGGGCTGGTCGGGCGTCGACGTACGTGGTCGCATCGCCAGCGTCGTTCGCGCGCCGGTCGTGATCGATACCGACGTGAATTGTGCTGGCTTGGCGGAGGCACGCTACGGTGCGGGGCAGGGGCTCGACCGACTTTGCTATGTTACGGTCGGCACCGGTATCGGCGTTGGCGTAATCGAACAAGGACGTCCGATGGGCGGGGTCGGCCACTCCGAAGCCGGGCATATTCGCGTGTCGCGCGCCTCCGGCGACGATTTTGCAGGCTCCTGTCCATTTCACGCGGATTGCCTGGAAGGGTTGGCGTGTGGCCCCGCCATCGCGGAACGTTGGGGGCAGTCGGCAGAAGAGCTCGGCGAAGGCCATCCGGCGTGGGCCATGCAAGCGCATTATCTGGCCTCGCTCTGTGTCAACCTTACGTATTTGCTGCGGCCAGAGCGCATCGTCGTTGGGGGAGGGGTGATGGCGCACCCCGCGCTGCACGATGCGGTTCGCGTGCGCTTCGCCGAGCTTTCTGCCAATTATGCGCTCGATCGTTGCAGCGCTAACCCCACCACTTTCATCTGCCCGCCGGCAGCGCAGGAGCCATCTGCCGGACTGCTCGGCGCGCTTGCGCTTACGCGTGATTTCATAGCGGATTCGCACTGTGGGTAAGCGATGCGGAATTGCTGCGGGCCTAGCGCTGCTGTTCGCGCTCGGCGGGTGCAGCGATCAGCGCCGCGTGGACGGGCGCATAGACCTGTCGCTATGGCGGCACCAGGCGGGCGACGTGGAGGAATCGGCAGGTCGATACGCGATCGCGCGCTTCGAAGCGTCGCAGTCCAAGTGGCACATCACGCCCCAGTCGCTGCCTCAAGGCGGCTATACGCAATCGATCGTGGCGGCCTCGCTCGCCGGGCAATTGCCATGCCTGATGACGGTTGATCAGCCAATGGTCGCGAGCTTCGTCCAAGCGGGGCACCTCCGACCGCTCGACGGCTTAATCCCCGCAGCGGTGGTTGCGCAGCTGAACCCCGCAGCGCAGGGGCGCTATCAGGGCCATCTTTACTCGGTCGGGCAGTTCGACGCCGGGCTCGCGATTTTCACGAGGCGCTCCGCACTTGATCGGATCGGTGCACGGATTCCGACGCTCGACCATCCGTGGTCGCTCGCTGAGTTCGACGACATCCTGGGCAAGCTCAAGGCGACCGGCGCCTACAAATATCCCCTCGATCTGGCAACGCGCGACCCTAAGGCGGATTGGTGGACCTACGCCTTTACGCCCATGCTGCAGAGCTTTGGCGGCGATCTGGTCGATCGTGCGACTATGAGGAACGCCGATGGCGCCCTCAACGGCCCGGCTGCGCAAAGATTCGGGACATGGTTTCAGTCGCTATTCGTCCGGGGGCTGGTCGATCGGCGCGAGCCAGACGACCGCGCATTCGTGACGGGGCGTGCGGCCATGGCCTATACCGGCAATTGGTGGGCGCCCGACTACCGCAAGGCGGCGGGCGACGATCTGCTGATCCTGCCGCCCCCCGATTTCGGTCGCGGCACAGTGATCGGCGGCGGAAGCTGGCAGTGGGCAATCAGCTCTACGTGCGCACACCCCAATGGGGCTGCGGCATTTTTGCGCTTTCTGCTCCGTCCGGATGAGATCGCACGGATGGCGGACGATGCTGGGATGATCCCGGTCAGCGAGGCAGGCGCGGCGCTCTCGACCGACTTCCGCCGTGGCGGCAAAAGTCGTGCGTTCTTCGATCTGATGCAGCGTTTCGCGCGCCAGCGTCCAGCGACCCCCGCCTTCTCGGCGATCTCGAACAGCTTCTTCTTCGCCTTGCAAAATATTGCCGATGGCAAGGATCCACATGATGCGCTCGACGACGCGACCGACGCGGTCGATCAGGCGATCGCGGATGCCGGGAGCACTCCCGCTCCGCAGCCCGGGAAGGTGCGTGAATGACACAGTCGCGGAAGCGCGCGTATGGCCGCCGCATTGCCCTTCTGTCGTCTGGCCCGGCCCTGTTCGGCCTGACCCTATTCCTCATCATTCCGTTCCTGTTGGCTTTCGCATTGACCTTTACCGATCAGCGACTGGTTGCGACGGATTCGGGCCGTTTCGTCGGCTGGCGCAATTACGAACGGCTGCTGTCGATCTCCTATGTAGTGCAGGATCCGCAGCCGGGGGTGCAGGGAAAGCCCGCTTTCGCAAGGGTTCGGGACGTGACGCGCGCGGATCCGGTCCATCGCGGTTTTCGGCCGTTTTCTGACTTTAGCTGGGGCCAAAAGCGTGTCACGATCCTCGCAAAGGATCCGGTGTTCCTGGAATCCTTGCTCAACACCTTCGGCTTCGCACTTATGGTTGTGCCATTGCAATGTGCGATGGCACTCGCTCTGGCGTTGCTGGTCAATGCAGGTCTGCGCGGGCAGACCTTCTTGCGCGCCGTCTATTTCTCGCCGGTGGTGATGTCGATGGTGGTGGTCTCGATCGTCTGGACCTTCCTTTTCGACCGCGACTTAGGCTCGATTAACAAGCTGCTCTCGCTGCTCAGCTTGGGCACGATCGGCCCAGTCAACTGGTTGGGAGGCCGAGCAACGGCGATGCCGGCGATTGCGCTGATGTCGGCGTGGCAGGGCGCCGGCTTTCAGATGCTCATCTTCCTTGCCGGGCTGCAGGGCATTTCGCAGGAGCTCTACGATGCGGCACGGATCGATGGCGCGACGGCGTGGCAGCGCTTCTGGAACGTCACCATCCCCGGCCTGCGGCAGACAATCGCATTCGTGCTGGTTGTCACCGCGATTGCGGCGCTGGGGTTGTTCACCCAGGTTGACGTGATGACCCAAGGCGGACCGCAGAACGGAACCTCTACCGTGATGTTCCATGCCATTCAGCGCGGCGTGCGTGAGGAGAATATCGCCTACGGGTCGACCGTGGCGGTGGTGTATTTCGCGATCATCACGCTCCTGATACTCGCGCAGCAAGCGCTTCAAAGGCGGTGGTCGAAATGAGCGTCTTGTCGACCGGACGACACCAATCGGTGAGCCTGCGTTTCGCGCTCTACGCGCTGATGCTGCTGCTCGCCCTGGTCTTCGTATTTCCGTTTTTGTTCATGCTAACCGCGTCGTTTCGCACGAATGAGCAGATATTCGCGCACTCAGGGTCAATCGGTGCGTTCGTTCCGACGGGAGAGCTAACCACCGCCAACTATGCCTATGTGCTCGGTAACGGCAACATCCTGCATTTCTTCCTCAATTCGGTAATCATCACGACTCTGACCGTCGGCCTCGGTCTTATCGTAAACAGCCTGGCCGCGTTCAGCCTGGCGCGGCTTCAGTGGCGCGGTCGCGAGGCGGTCGCGTCGCTGTTGGTGGTGTTGCTCGTCATTCCGTTCGAGGCGATCTCCGTGCCGCTGATGCTGCTAGTTGCCCATCTCCCCGGGCTTGGGTTTGAGGCGGGTCGGCTGGTCCTGACCCGGTCCTGGCTCAACACACTGTATGTGCAGATCCTGCCATTCGTCGCCAACGCCTTCTCGATTTACCTGTTCTATCAATTCTTCCGTAGCATCCCGAAGGATTTCGACGAGGCCGCCTATATCGACGGCGCGACCCCCCTGCAGGTCTACCGGCATGTTATCGTGCCGTCGTCCAAGCCGGTTTTCGCGACCGTCAGCATCCTGCAGGGGCTTGCAATGTGGAACCAGTATCTCTGGCCGGTGATCACTGTGCCGGGCGAGTCAGCGCGACCACTCATGGTCGGAATGCAGCAATTCTTCGGGCACACGACCGAATGGGGCAACGTCATGGCCTACGCCACGATCATCACCGTTCCTGTGCTCGCCGCCTTCGTCATCTTCCAGCGCTGGTTCGTTCGCAGCGTAATCGGCAGCGGCGTCAAGGGTTAGGAGTAGATACGTGCCTGCATCTCTAGAACTTCGCGACATCCACAAAGAATATGGCGGTCGCCAAATCATCAAGGGCGTCAGCCTGACGGTTGCGCCGAGCGAGTTCCTCGTTCTGGTCGGGCCCTCGGGGTGCGGCAAGTCGACTCTGTTGCGCATGATCGCGGGACTTGAGGAGATCAGCTCGGGCGATCTGCTGTTCGATGGCGAGCGCGTCAACGACTGGGATCCGGCCCGGCGACGCATCGGCATGGTATTCCAGTCCTATGCGCTCTATCCGCACATGACCGTCGCCGAAAATGTCGGCTTCAGCCTGAAACTGGCGAAGATGCCGCGCGCCGAGCGGCAGCAGCGAGTCGACGACGCTCTACGCACCCTTCAGCTTGAGGAACTGCACGACAACAAGCCGAGTCAGCTTTCCGGCGGGCAGCGCCAGCGCGTTGCGATCGGCCGCGCGATCGTCCGCAACCCCAACGCCTTCCTGTTCGACGAGCCGCTGTCGAACCTCGACGCTTCACTGCGCATCCAGATGCGGATGGAGATCAGCCGGTTGCATCAGCGGCTTCGCAATACAGTTGTCTATGTCACTCACGATCAGGTCGAGGCGATGACTCTTGCGGACCGCATCGTCGTGCTAGAAGGCGGCGTCATTCGTCAGATCGGCGCACCGCTCGACCTATACGAACGGCCCGCCAACCGCTTCGTCGCGGGCTTTATCGGCACCCCGACGATGGCATTCCTGCAGGTGGCGCGGTGCGAGGAGACGAGCGGCCGTCTCGCGGTGAAACTGGTTGGTCAGGACGAGCATACGCCTTTGCTAGAGCTGGACACCGTTGCGTCCGCGACGCGGGGCGAGGGTCCCGTCACGCTCGGGATTCGCCCCGAACATTGCCGTCTCACGGCGCCCGATGGCGCGATGCTCGCTGGCACTGTCGCAATGGTCGAGCGGCTGGGTGCAGACACGTTCGCGTTTCTAGACTTGCCCGGCGCAGAGGACACGGTCGCTGTTCGGCTTGGCGAAGATGCCAGCCGTATCGCCGTCGGTGACCGCGTCGGCCTCCAGTTCGACGCGGAGAAAGCCCATCTGTTTGACGCTGGTGGCATCGCCGTCCGGTCGCCCGCCCGCTGAGCGCGCGCTCCCTAAATCTCCCCGTATATCTCCGAGGAACGATCTCATGGAAAATCTTGCACATTCGCATCCCGTCGATGCCCGAGCAGCGGACGATCAGGCGCGATACCGACCGCGGCTGCACTTCGCGCCGCAGCGGAACTGGATGAACGATCCCAACGGGCTCGTGTATTTCGCCGGTGAATATCACCTGTTCTACCAGTACAACCCGTACGGCGACCAGTGGGGACACATGAGCTGGGGGCACGCCGTCAGCCAGGATCTTGTAACGTGGGAGGAACTCGCGGTCGCGATACCCGAGCAGGCTGGCGAGATGATCTTTTCGGGCTCGATCATTGTCGACTGGGACAATGTCTCGGGCCTGGGGGTGGGGGGAGAGCCCCCATTGCTCGCTTATTACACTGGCTTCGATGCCGTTGCCGACATTCAGCGGCAGTGTCTTGCCTACAGCCATGATCGCGGCCGCACCTTTAGCTTCTATGCTGGCAATCCGGTGATCGATCTGGGAATGGCGCATTTCCGCGACCCCAAGGTATTTTGGCATGCACCGAGCAGCGCTTGGGTCATGGTTGTCGCTTTGTCGCGCGAGCACAAGGTGCAATTCTACCGGTCGACCAACCTGCTCGACTGGTCGCTGACCGGTTCGTTTGGCCCCGCTGGCGCGACCAGTGGCCAGTGGGAATGCCCCGATCTCATGCTGGTGCCGCTACAGAACGATCCGTTGCAGACCCGCTGGGTGCTCAAGGTCGATGTCGATGCGGCTTTCGTCGGGGGCGGTTCGGGCGCGCAATATTTCGTCGGCAAGTTTGACGGGTTCAGCTTTATCGTTGATCGGGACAGCGCCGACGGCGACACGGTCGATTTCGGGCCCGATTTCTACGCGGCGATCAGCTGGGGGGAACTGCCGTCTGAGCAACCTGGGCCACTGTGGATCGGCTGGATGTCCAATCATCAGACCGGCCGGTTCTACCCGACCCAGCCTTGGCGCGGGGCGCAGTCGCTGCCACGCACGCTGTTCGTATTCGAGGAAGCGGGGCGGTGGAAGCTTGGTCAGCGGCCGGTCGCATCAGCAGCAAAGCTATTCGAAGCGCCACAACGCGGCGTTGTGGGCGACTTGACGGTGGCGTCGGGCCCAACGAAGGGATCGTTCCACGCGAGCGTCTCGCTCACCGTCACAGAGGGAGCCTCTGAAACTATGGTGCTTGTCGCGGGAGACGAGGTCTTGCTTTCGATACGCTATGAGCGGGAACCTGGACTGATCTTCAATCGCAACGATCACGGCGACATCCCGGAAGGGTCGCTAACCTTTGAGACCGTGACCGCGTATCCTACCGAAGGACGGATCGCCATCGAGCTCTTTTTCGACAGCTGCCTGGTGGACATTTTCGTTGACGGTGGGAAGCGGGTCTATTCGTGCTGCGTATTTCCCGAAGCACCTGCCTTCGCCCGTGTCGCCCTAGAGCAATGACGGCCATGGATGTCGCTACTCCCGTGACTGTTTTAATGGATATCGATGTGCTTAGCCAGCCGGATTTCTTGGCCAGCGTCGCGGCGGCATTGACCATCGGCGCCGCACTGTATGTTTTCATCTGAAAGGGCCGGTCAGGCGGTGTGGGCATGTCGCTCGATCTTGCCGACGAGAAGCCAGTAGGCGGCGATCGCGGCGACCATGTGCAGCTCGACATAGAGTAGCGCGCCGTCATACGCCTCGGTCCAGGCGATGATTGCTCCGACGGCGATCGCGTCAGTATACCGGCTATGCTGCCCGCGCCGTTGAACAAACCGCCTGTCATGCCGATCGCCTCGCGCGGAGCGGTATCGGCGATAACTGTCCAGCCCAACGCCCCGAAACCCTTGCCGAAGAAAGCAAGGCACATGATCACGACCTTTCAAGCTCTATGCGGGTAACCGGCCTTACGCCACCGGCCCACTTTCGGTCGTTCTGCGATGCCGGGAGGGGAAAGCTGGATGTCGGCTCCTCACGAGACCCGTCGTTTGAAAAGTCGCTCGGAACAGCAGGGTTGTCACTGTTTTCGCAATTCCAGCGGCGCCTTGGTAGATCGCGATCTGATGAATGAGTGTCCGGAGTTGGGAAGCGCGAGGAGGGCGCTGAGCGTCCACAAATGGGTCTGAACGGCCGCAGGCTGCGCGGCCGGCAGCGGCCCTTCCCGACCTGAGAAGGACGTCGCTAATGCATAAACAATATTGGATCAGCGGTCACGTAGCGCTCCTGCTGAGTAAAAGGCACGCTTCGCGTCTTGAGGTCAATCACCTGGCGGCGAATGCGCGTCTGATCGAGTGTCGCTCTGGGCCATTGGGGTAAGCCGGGGCCGTTTGGATTACCAAACCTGACGAAATTCGCCCAGTAGCCGCTCATCATCCCCGAGACAGTGCGGTCGGCGTCGGTCCAGGCGTAGATCGGGTTCACGTTCAGATTGCCCAGCGCATATTCAATCTCTGCGCTATGCACTGCCCCCCAAGCTGGCTGACTACCGGGATCTAGTAGAAAGCGGGGGCGTACGTGCGTGTAGCGGAAATAGTAGGTTGGCGCGCCTGTGCGCCGATGCAAATCGAACCATTTCCACGTCGGCAGACCGAGGTAATCGTCGCTCGCCAATTCGGTTGCGGCCGGTAAGACGTCCGCATCGCCGGCGGCGGGATAAAGGCGAAAGAAATGGTCGGCCTTGTCGCCCAACGTCCGTGAGAGCCCCGCGCGATATGAGGCCACAGTCGCGGTGCCGTCGCCGAACACCGCAGTCCCAGGTGCTTCCTGCGAGTTGGACCCGACGAGGAGCGGCACATGGGCAGCCTTCCCGCCGGCGAAGGTGATCGACGGCGCCTCGGTGAGGAAATAGCCATCGATGATCGGATCGAAGGACATGCTCTCCGACTTACCCTGCGCCTCAAGCAACTTGTCGGCGGACATTGCACGCAAGGCGGACAGGGTGGGCGCACCGATGCCCTTGGAGAACACGACGGCTTTCTGCTCGATGTCGATCCTGCCGGGCGGCGTCCATTTCTGCATCATCGCGCCGCTTTCGCCGATAGCGCCCGCGATAATGTCACGCGAGAGCTGAGATGCCATCAAGGCGCTGACCGCCATCGATCCGGCAGACTCGCCTCCGATCGTGATCTTTTTGTGATCGCCGCCAAAGGCCACGATGTTGCGCTTCACCCACTTGAGCGCTGCTACTTGGTCGAGCAGGCCGTAATTTCCCGACGCATGATGCGGAGATTCTGCCGTGAGATCGGGGTGCGCGAAGAAGCCAAACATACCGAGGCGGTAGTTGACGGTGACGACGACGATGCCCCGGGCGGCCAGCGCCGCGCCGTCGTATCGCTTCTCCGATCCATCTCCCGCCACAAAGCCGCCGCCATGAAAATAGATCAGGACCGGTAGGAGCCCGGTCGCCGCCTGACTGATCTTCGCGGGTGTCCAAATGTTCAGGTAGAGACAATCCTCGCTCGGTGACGGAGAGCGAAACTGCATGTCGGAATAGAGAGGCTGCTGCATGCAACGCGGAGCGAACGCCTTTGCCTTAAGTGTCCCGCTCCACGGTTTCGTCGGATTGGGTTCTCGCCAGCGCAGCGGGCCGACCGGCGCTGCCGCATAAGGGACGCCGCGGAAGATCCGGATGGACGTCGTTCCTCTTGTGTCTACGCCTTCGACGAGGCCGCTCTCAGTCTTTACAACTGGGTCCGCCCAAGCGGGGGCCGAAACCACCGATGCGCCAAAAGCCGGCGGCAAATAGCAGAACATCGTGAATGCCAAGGGTGCCGTGAGGTTCACTCTAGCCCAAGCGCGATACTTTTCCTGTCTCACCCTGGTTCCCATCCATCCTGTATTGGCAGACTAACACAGGTGGATCGGTGCCGCAAAGAACCGGGGTTGGGCTTTCGGGATACCCATCCCTTTCGGGATAATTGATGACGGCGGCTCGTTGCGCTTGCTCGCGGGTCGAGATGAACGAGTGGCCAAAGTTGGGGAACCGACATGGCACCCTGATCGTCGTCTTCTGGGTCGTCGATGCCCCTAGTGAAAAGGGCTTAGCCGACACTCTGCGGCGTCAGCGTGCCCGCGACCTGCTGGCGCACGATTTCGCTCACGCCGCCAAAGACGAGATGAGAGGCATAGGAATAGAGGTTGCTTGAGATCCCCGCGTCCCACGGAGGGCTGCCAAGCCCCGTCGCGGGGACCGCGACTTCGTCCAATATTGTCGCGGTGCCGAGCCCGAACGCCGTACCAAAGCCCAAGGTAACCGAAGGTCGGAACTCCGCGGCGATACCATAAGCAGCACCTAACGCGATCCCGACCGCATAATGGACCGCCTGCCCAGCAAGCGGTTTGTCCGCATCAGGGATCGCATAGCCTGTGATGCCCATCGTTATGGCGTCGGCCGCTTTTTCGGTTGCCGGTTCCGAATTGCCCCCGCCCGACGGCAGTAGCGGAGATGCCGCCGCCTGGAACCGGTCCATGGCAAAGGACGCAACGGCGCCCGCGATCACCCCTGCCACCAGACCGCGCGCGATTTTGGCAGCGTTGCTCTCATCAGTCTTGGTGGGGGTCGAGGCCATCGCGTATCTCCTTGGGTCTGGCACTCAGTAACTCCGGAGGCGGGGGCGGGTTGCCCCAGAAGGGGCCCAAAGCTTCGAAACATTCAGATTAACGAATAACCGGATTGGGGAGTGGGATAGGTTGCACGAAAGGCCGGATGGGGTCCTTGCCGGGGATAACCGGGCCCTGATGAAAGCCAGGTAAGGAACGCGATCATTCAATTCCGACTATGCCGAGATAGCCTTTTCAGCTCGCCAGCCAATGTATTGAGGACCGTCCTGATCCGCGGCTCGTGACGAAGGCGTTCATGCGTCAGCAGCCAAATGCCGTGTCCTTCCGGGGACTGACGAGAAAGGCACGCAAGCAACTCGGGATCATGGTCGGCAACGAGGCATGGGAGGATGGCGAGTCCAGCACCAGCGCGCACAGCCGCCAACAGCCCGACCGGCGAAGAATAGCGTATCGTAACGGCGGCTTCGAGGTCATTGGTCTCTAGCCACTTGCGATAGTGCTCCCAGACATGGGTGCCACCTCCGCCGATCAGGGGATGCCCCTTGATTTCAGAAATGCTTGCGGGGCGACCGTGCGTCTCGGCATAGCTCCGGCTGCAATACAGCGACCAGGGATCATCGCCGATGCGCCGGCCAACCAAACCGGCTCCAAGTGGGCTGGCCGACGACCGTATCGCTATATCGGCGGCGCCTGACGCCAGGTCGCGCGGCTCGCTACTTGTGTCGAGGTCGATCGTGATATGCGGATGCGCGACAGCGAGATCGCGAAAGACCGGAGCCAACACCGTCACGGCCAATGTCTCGACGACGGTGACGCGAACCACACCACCGACGGTGCGGGCAAGGGACGACGCCTGCTCCTCGAATCCACATATCGCATCCGCGGCCTCTCGCGCGCGTTGGTGCAACGCGACACCGTCCGGCGTCAGCGCGTAGCCTGCCGGGCCCCGATCGAACAACCGTACGCCAATTGAGCGTTCCAAACTTGCCACTCGCCGGGCCGCAGTCGTCTGGCTCACTCCCAGGCGCCGGCCCGCAGCAAGCGTGCTGCCCGCTTCGGCGACCTCCAGGAAGTGTTTCACGTCCTCCCAATCCATTGGGAGACTCTGCGCATATGCAGAACCTAAAGGCAATAACGGTGTTCGTGGCCTACCCCCCTGATCGCATAGTCTTACGCGCATCGACCCGCTGCGGTCCCATTCGGAAAGAACATAGATCGATGCGCAAACACCAGAACGTAGGTCGGAACATTTCGAGCACTCGACAACGGCTTATTGCCGTCGCGGCGACGATGGTCGCCATCCCTTTTGCAAACACTACCAGCTACGCGCAGGAAGCACCTTTCTCGGGCGCAGGCATCAAGGCGATCACATTCGACGTTCAGGGAACGCTCGTCGACTACTCGGCGCCGTTCGCCCGCGTCACCGCGGCTATCGACAAGCGGAAGGGCACAAAGTTCGAGTGGGTGGGCTTCCTTGCCGATTGGAACACCCGTGCCGCAACGAATGGCTTGGCAATCGTCAGCGGTAAGCGCGCGTGGGTACCGGTTGGCCAACTTCTTCGAGAAGCGCTGGACGCGACGGTTGCAGGTCGCGGATTGAACGCCAGGCTCGATAACCGCGACCGGATCGAACTGCTCTCACTGTGGGGCCAGATGGTAGCGTGGCCGGATAGCGTCGACGGACTCGCCTTGCTCCGACGCAGGGCGATCGTCGCCGCGCTTTCCAACGCCGGTATGGCCGCCACCATCGCGACCACCAAACGAACGGGTCTGACGTTCGACGCGGTTTTGAGCGGCGAACTGGTTCACGCGTACAAGCCCTCGCCAGAAGTCTATCAGGCCGCGTCGACCTATCTGGGCGTTCCGGCCGGCGCCATCCTGATGGTTTCAGCGCACAAGATCGACTTAAAGGCGGCGAAAGCGTCCGGATTCAGGACCGCGTATATCGCTCGGCCTGGCGAACTGGGTCCGGACACGAAGGCCGACAAAACGCAGGAGCCATTTGTCGACATCTATGCTGACAGCCTCACCGATCTGGCACGCAAGTTGGACGCCGACACCGTTCGGTCTGCCAATTAATAGCCGCGCCACGGGCGGTTCGAGGCGCGCCTGTGGCCTTCTCGTAGCCGAACTCCAAACTGAGACAGATCGGAAGCGTCCATGAAGCTGATTGCCACCTCCGGCGCGATCATCCTGGCGATGATCACCGTGTCCGCGTTCGCCCAAACGAGCAACGAGGTCACACAGACGCAAATCATTCGTACTACCGACCTCAACCTCTCGAACCTTGAGGATGTCCGAATCTTCAAGCACCGCGTGAGCATGGCCATCGTTGACGTCTGCGGTTCGGCATCCGCGATTGACCTCGAGGGCGCGCTGAGTATCACCAAGTGCAGGCACGACCTGACCGCCCGGACAAGGGTTGACCTGTCGCGTGCGATCGCGATCGCACAGCACAAGGAGAGACCAACCGTTCAGACGGCGAATGCTCACAACTTTTCGTCTGCACCATGGCATCTTCAGGCATGCAGCGGTGACGATAAGGAATGATCTACGATGAACGTCGTTCCCTTGTGCGTCGCTGCTATGATCTTTTTACTTCTCGGCTTGAGCGTCAATGTCTCACGCCTCCGGCGGAAAAGTCGGACGGATAATCCTCCTTCTGAGTTGGCCATTCCCAACGCCGTTAGAGCCCAGGGCAATGCGTCGGAATACATCCCGGTCTTCGTAGCACTATTGCTTTACATGAATGCCGTGCCGACGGCATCACATGCGTTTGTCACGACGGTCGCTATCCTCGCTTTGGCAAGTCGTGTCGTTCACGCGATCGGTATGCTAAGTGTTACCAGCGTTGAGCAACGGCATCCTTTACGGCCCCTTGGTGCACTCGGCACATATATCAGCTTGCTGCTGCTTGGGGCGGCATTGCTCTTTCACGTTTTTTAAGATCCCAGGGCAAACACTGCCTCTGTCGTAAAACAGAGGCAGTGCACCTCTACTCATTCTCGTTCACCATCGTTTTCGGAAAAGCCGGCGCGCGGTCGGGCAGGGCAATGCCTGCGGCATCCTCCGTCTGAGCAGATGGTGTTTAACGAGCGACCGCTTTCGAGTAGCGCGCCGGGCGGGCCGAATGGCGATCATTGGGTCAAAATGCCGCGACGGTCCGATGGAATGTGGGAGGCGCGTCGCTCGCCCCCCGTTTAGGTCAGCTGCGGACAAAGCTCAGCAGGTCGCGGTTGATGACGTCGGCATGGGTGGTCGGCATGCCGTGCGGCAGGCCCGGATAAGAAATAAGTGTGCCATTCTTCACCAGCTTGACCGAACGCGCGCCGGTGGTTGGGAACGGGCAGATTTGGTCGTCCTCGCCGTGCATCACCAGCACTGGGCAGTCGATTTCCGCCAGGTCGTCATAGAATTCGGTTTCTGACAGCACGCGCACGCATTCCCAATGTGCAATCGCAGCGCCCATCATGCCCTGCCGCCACCAATTGTCGCGGATGCCTTGCGACACCACGGCGCCCTCGCGGTTGAAACCGTAAAAGGGCATCGTGATGTCCTGATAGAATTGCGAGCGGTGAAAGGCGGTGCCGTTGCGGATCGAGTCTACTGCTGCCTTCGGTACGCCATCGGGGTTGCGCTCGGATTGCATAAAGGTCGGTGGGATCGCGCTGATCAGCACTGCTTTGGAGACGCGGCCCTTCCCGTACTTCGCGACGAACCGGGCGACCTCGCCGCCGCCGGTCGAATGGCCGATATGCACGGTGTCGCTGAGCTCGAGCTTCTCCACCACAGCGAGCGCGTCGGCGGCATAGGTATCCATGTCGTGACCGTCCGCGGTCTGGGTCGAGCGACCGTGCCCGCGGCGATCGTGCGCGACGACACGGAACCCGTGCGCGAGGAAAAACATCATCTGGCTGTCCCAATCGTCGGCGCTAAGCGGCCAGCCATGGTGGAAAAAGAGCGTGGCCCCGTCCTTCGGGCCCCAATCCTTGTAGAAAATCTCGGTGCCGTCAGCAGTCGTTACGATGGGCATGTCGGACTCCTTCAACCGGTGGGTGTTGGAAGAGTCGGTAGACTTGTGATGGGCGCGCGGCTTGGAGGTCGTTGCTTCCGGTGGACGATCCTTGCTCCCGCGGCTCAAATTTTCCGTCGGGGATGTCGTTGCCATGCGTGATCGCGTTGGTAGTCAGACGGCGTGCGGCCCTCGTGATGCCGGAAGCGACGCGTGAAGTGGCTCTGGTCGGCAAAGCCAACGGCGTAGGCGATGTCGGCCAGCGACAATTGCCCAATGCAAATCATCGCCTTCGCGCGTTCGATCCGCGAGCGTTCGACGTAAAGCGCCGGAGGCATCCCGACGTACCGTCGAAACAGCCGGCTGAAATGGAAGCGGCTGAGTCCGGCCACGGCTGCAAGGTCGCCGAGGGAGACGCGCACGCCGGGTTGATCCTCGATATAGGCGAGCGCCCTATGCAGCGCCGCCGGAGCTACGTTCCTCAGAGGCTGCTCATCGCGCCAGGGCACGCCGGTATAGCCTCTCAGGAGATGCAGCAGCAGTGCGGTGACAAGCGATTCGACCAGCACGTCCTGCGCGGGGTGCGGTGCCCGACTGATCTCCAGGCTGAAAATCGCGGCCATATTGGCGATGAACGGGTCACGTATGCGGAAGTTGTTGGCGATTGCTTGGTGCGGAGTTCCCATCGGAAGCACGTCCGAGGCCATTTCGATGATGGCCGATGCTGGTATGCGGACGGTGACGTGTGCCGGCACGTTCCCATCCCAGGTCGATGCCTCGCCGGCTGGGATGATTGCAGCTTCGCCCAGGCGCCCGGCGCTCTCGTAGACACGCCCGCATCTCTTGGCGCGGACATAGGGATGATCGGCGAGGTTGATCGCGAGCAGATGATGGTCGCGCGGCCCCACTGCCATTTCAGAGACGGTGTACGCCGATAACTGGTCAATCGCGACGCCAGCCCACGTTCGCCCCGTAAGCATCGCCATCGGCGGACCTGCGCTGAGGTTTCGGCGAGCGTCCTCGATAGTCGCCAAGTGGGAATTGGGCTGCGGGCTCACAAGACGGGAATGCCGGTCACGACGCGCCTCTCGATCCTGTAGTTGTGACCGATGCTAGGGTCTGAAACAAGAGCGCATGGCAGGATGAACCAGTGTCTACTTTCGGCATCCGTTAGCCATCACTGAGCGTCCGGTGCTGGGTCTGTTCGTCATTGCACATGGGACGGGTATCAGATTGGTCCGAAAGGCCTGATTGACACGCTGAACTTTGTAGGATGCTACCACCGCTGGTTCACTTATCAATCAACGCGGGGAAATCGGTGGCCATCGGATATCTGGCGCTTGCCATCGTGCTCGCCTTCACATTGAACGCGCGGGCGCGGTGGTTGCGGATCGCCGGGACGGTTATCGCCGCGCTTGGGCTGGCGATGATGGTACTGTCGATCATCCTTGCCGACCTGGATGGCACGTTCGGTGCAATACCGTCGAGCGCGCCTGAAGCCCACCGGATTACGCCAGCGGTTCTGAACGTACAGGCGGGCATTGCCGCGGTCGCGATTCTGTTGCTGGCCTGGTCGGCCTGGACGCAGGCCCGACGACCGCTCGTCACGGCCTTGCCGCTGCACAATGACGCAACCCAGTTTGGCAAAGCTTCGCGCGCCTTCCACTGGGTGATTGCTGTCTTAATGTTCTGTCTTATGCCGATTGGCCTATTCATGGCCATCTTGCCCGAAAGCTCGCCCGTACGCGCAGGGTTCGTCGGCGCACACCAGTCGCTCGGCTTGAGTGTGCTGGTGCTGGTGATTGGACGGATCGGCTGGCTGATCGCGAGTCCGCCGCCGCCATCGCTGCCAGTGCTGACGGCATTGGAGCGGCGCGCCTCGCGCGCGGTCCATCTCGGACTATACGGAATACTGCTGGCGTTCCCCATCAGCGGATATCTCATCAGCCAAGGGCCGACGATCGACTTTTATGGCTTTGCAATCTCCCGACCTGACTGCGCCGGGTCATCGGGTGTGGCGCTCTGGGTGCATGCGTGGGCGCTGCCTGCATTCTTTTATGCAACACTGCTGCTGCATATCGGCGCGGTGGTGAAGCGGCATTTCGTACACCGCGATAAATCAGCCGTGCGCAGAATGCTGCGCTGATCTGGCGAGAACAGGCCATTCGTTTCGGCTTGGGTAAATTGCGTACAGCCGTAGAAACTCGATCTGGCCGCGAACGACCGAGATATTTGACTTTCTGCCACGTAAAGCGGCAGCCCGAGTTGCCGGAAAGGACGAACAACCATCATTAATGAGCGTGCAGTTTCGGGAAGTGCTTACGCTGAAAAAAAGTGTCCGGGTCTGGGTCGAGCCGGACGGGAGGCCAGGTAGGCTTCTGCCGCTGATCAGTTGACAAGTGCCGCCCAATTGCAGTGAATGATCGAGCGGAGTAGCGTCTATATCGGCTGTCGCTCTCGGAGGTCCATATGCTGATCCGTGCTGCTGTCCTTGCAGGTTTGCTTGCTGCGCAACCCAGTCGACTCGATTTTCAGTTGATGACCTCGCCGGCCTATCAGAATTTCGCCGATAAAGCAGACGGGCTATGTCCCGCACGCAATTTGCGACACCTGCACCCCGCCGACCTCGACGGCATCGAGGAAGATTTTATGCCGTCTATGACGCGACGTGAGCGACATCGGGTCGCCACTCTCAATCGTGGAGACAAAGGTTGCACTGGCGCCGGGGCATCCTGTCCGGCCCAAAACACGTTGGCTGCAATCTCGCAGGCAGGGCTGCTCGACGCGTTTGTCAGTTTCGCCTGCGCATCTGCCATTTAGCGAAGTGAGTATCTAGGCGGCCAGGCCGCCATCTATCGCCTAGTTCCGCGAATGCGATGATCATCCTCGAAGCGGCCGTCTGGATGAATAAGCGGCGGCTTTTGGGGAACGGGCGGGGCGGCCAGAGCCTCCGCGAATGGCTCAAAATCGGCTATAAGTCCTATAATCCGCTAGCTTGAGTGCATCTGAAGCCGACGCTCGAAGGTCTAGCCTTTTCTTTGTAGCCCAGTATCGTCTGATTGGCAGTCGAACCACGCTTCACGCAATCGTAGATGCGCCGGACCTGACGGCAAGGTTTGAACAGTGGAACGCCAGACGCGAAACGTCGCTGGCAATGAACGGCCCGCGGCGACAAGAGCCGCTGACAAACGCCAGAAATTCTGTTACTTCGAAAACACGTTGGAGGACGAGGGCGCACCGGACACTGACGAATTGTGCCTCCGCAATTTTGCGCTTTCAGATCGGCTTTCGGGGGGAATGTTATGACCGCCACCCTTGGCATTACGCGCCCCCGACCAGCGGTGGTCGGGCGCCCTTTCTATCTCGTTATGTCGCTGGCGATGGCGGCGGTGTTTATTAGCGGCTTCGGTAACACGGTGCCGAATGATTTTATCGGCACACCCGCTTTGCCGCTGCTGCTGCACGTCCATGGTGCGGTCTTTACGCTGTGGGTGATGCTGTTCGTCGCGCAACCCGCGTTCATCGCGCGCGGATCGATCACGCTCCACCGCAAGATCGGTTGGCTGGGCGTAGCCCTTGCCGCGGCGATGCTGATTATGGGCGTGGCGGCAACGCTGTTTACCGTCCATTACGGTTACATTCCGTCGTTCCTCCCACCAGCAATTTTTCTAGTGATGAACTTGGTCGGCATTGCCGTCTTCGCCGGACTGATCGCGGCGGGCATCGCGCTACGCAAGCGCAGTGAGTGGCACAAACGGCTGATGCTCGGCGCGACCGTGTCCATCCTAGGTCCCGGGCTTGGGCGCTTGCTGCCGATGCCATCGTTCGGCGCGGCCGCGCCAGTGGTGTTGTTCGGTGTGGGCATGCTATTCGCGCTCGCTGGTCCCGTCGTCGATCTGATCGTGCGGCGACGCGTTCACCCCGCCTATTATTGGGTGGTCGGCACTATCGCGGTCAGTCAGTTGGCAATCGCCCCGCTCGCCTTTTCCCCGATCGGCGGCGGCTTGCTCGCGGTTGTCCGAGCGCAGTGAGAGAGACCAATCCCGAGATAGGAGAAACGGCGATGCGGACGGCGCTTGTCATCGGTCTAGGTCTTCACCTGATCGCCTCCGGCGCGCCTGCGCGCGCGCAACGCATCGACCCGGCACCGGCGCTGGCGCTCGACCATGTCGGTATACAGGCAGCCGACCTTGTTCGCAGCGCCAGATTTTACGGGGATGTGCTTGGTCTAAAGGAAGCGTCGACGCCGTTTCCGATAGGTGCTGCACGGTGGTTTGCCCTTGGCGGCGGCAGGATGTTGCACATTGTCGCCAACGTCACCGTTGGTGCGCCGCATAACAGATGGGATCATTTTGCATTGGCCTGCGCCGATCTGGACGCGATGATCGCCCGTCTTGATGCACGGCACATCCCGTGGGCCGACATGGATGGCCATCGTTCCGCGCAGCGCCGACCAGATAATGTTCGCCAGATCTTTGTCCGCGATCCGGACGGCTACGTCATCGAAATCAACGATGCGAAGGCGTGAGGACACTGTCTCAACTCAGACGGAAGGGACCGCAGCATTACATGGCTCGTCGCTTTTAGCTTGATGGTCTTGTCGAGCGCCGCCGCGGCGGGACCAACGCCTGACTTATTGGCCGACCGGATCATCTCGGCCTGGAACGCCCACGACCTGAATGCCTTCGACGCGCTCTATACGCCGGACGCCGCCTGGGTGCTGATCGCGGAAGAACGAATCGAAGGCCGGGAGGCGATCGTAGTGGAGTTCCGAAAAGTCCACGCCGGAACCGGCTGGGCGGTCAAGACGACCATCGACAAGAAAGACGTGTCGGAGGTTCACTTTCTCAAGCCTGATGTGGCGACGGTTTTTTCCACATGGACTTCTAGACAACGGCAAGCCGGTGCGGGGATTGGAGCGTGCGATGATCTTGGTGGCGGTGCGCCAGGCGGGAACCTGGAAGATCGCAGCCCGTCAGTTGATCAAGGAGTCGCTAACAACAGGATGACGGTTCGAGTGCGTGCCGCAACTTAGATCCATCCTGTCAGAACGGGCCTATCCGACGAAATGAACGGCCGGCCGGCTTCGGGAAGTGTGCAAGGTCGGCTGAATGTAGGGTTCAGAGTCAGCTCCGACCTTCCGCTAATGGGTCGAATACGTCGTCAACGGGGAGCAAACATCAGAGCGCGCAATCTCGGATCCCGCAGGTAGAGCCCGGCCCAAGCAGCACCCCCGATTAGTACGTTTACAATCTCGGGCCAAATAACGTTCAACGTCACACGCAGATGTGCCGCCAGCGCCCCACCTATGAAACCGGTGATTACGATTGCGCCGATGAACGCGGTTCGCGGGATTGCGTAGAGAACGCCGCCGGTCAGCGCTAGCACCGCCACCGGCATAAGCGTCTCAGGGGGCCAACCGTCGCCCGCCATCTCGGGCGCGATCAGATGCGGCCAAAATAGGCCGTTGATGCCGTCGGCGATCATAATCAACGCTGTCAAAGCGCTGATCACTCGCCCGATCCATTTCGTCCGATCATGCATGGAATTTTGCCCCTTCACGATTAAAGCATGGGGCGGGGGGACGTAGCAACTGCTTGGTTTTGACCATTTGTCGCTACCAAGGACTTGCATCTGAGAAGCTGACGGCGGGCGTTAAGGGTATAGGTAGCAGGAACAGGCGCATGGCACGTCCGATCGCCTGCATGCGCTGATAGATGGAGTGAATGCGCGCGCACGTGCAAGCGATTCGGTCGGCGCGCTTCTGCTAGCTACGGGTGCGCTGCTGCCAATGGTAGCGGGACAGTCGCCCGCATCTCATGCTCGGGACATGCCTACCGTGCGTGAATGGGCGTCTGAAGTTCGGGAGTGGCGACGGCGGCTGGGATGGCGGTTTATGGTTCAGCACGATAGCGAGCGTTGCGGGGCCTCGAGGCCGGAGGTGGCAGTGCCTGATACTCTCGCTAACAACGAAACGGAAAGAGACGACATGGCGCATGAACGAGTGACGATCGGCACCAACGACGGCGCTTGCCCCTGCCAGCTGTTTACGCCGGCTGAGGGTGAGGGCCCGTGGCCGGCAGTCATCGTCTATATGGACGCGGGTGGCATTCGCCCCGCGATCAGCGACATGAGCCAGCGGCTCTCCAACGCGGGCTACCTCGTCCTGCTGCCGGATCTATTCTACCGCTACGGTCCTTACGGGCCGTTTGTTCCGAAAGAGGTTTTCGCCGGCGACTTCCGGCTGGTGCTTGGTCCTTTGATGACCACTACAGACAATCACAAGGCAGCGGCCGATACAGGTCCGCTTCTCGCCTACCTGAACACACGCGACGATGTGGCCGGCACCAAAGTGGGTGCGGTCGGCTTCTGCATGGGTAGCGGTATGGCGATCGCCGCGGCGGGCACGTGGCCCGACCGCTTTGCAGCGGTGGCGAGCTTTCACGGAGGCCGCCTCGCGACCGACGAGCCAACCAGTCCGCACCTGCTTGCCCCCCGGATGGAGGCCGAACTCTACGTAGCGGCGGCCGAGAACGATGGAAGCTATCCGCCCTCGATGGCGGAGCGGTTCGAGGCGGCGCTCGCCGATGCGGGCGTGCGCTACCACGCTGAAACCTACCCAGCAGCGCACGGCTGGATGAAGCCTGATTTCCCCGTCTATGATCATGATCAAGCAGAGCGGGGCTGGTCCGCGATGCTTCAGCTATTCGGACGGGCGCTTCCCGCCCGTTCTTAAACAAGTGCGGTTAAATGTCGCCATTCTGTGCCGACCAACAGTTCACTATGAAATGAACAAGTGGTCGGGTCCGGGGCGCGGCGGATCCAGGATGGATGACCGGCTATGGCTCATTGAGGTATTGCAGCGGCCCGTCGGTCTCTGCAAGGTGCTGCATTGCGTCTCGGTCTCACGAGCTTCAGAAGCCCTCATCGATGCAACATTCCGGAGTGAACCGATGCTGACCGTCAAAGCCGTTGATCACCTGGTTTTCAACGTCCGGAACGTCGACGCCTCCGCGCGCTGGTATGAACAAGTGCTGGGGATGGTGCGCGAGGATCGCCAAGCGCCCTCAGGCGATATTCGGACCAGCATGGTGTTCGGACAGAACAAGATTAATCTGCGGCCGCTGAACGCAACGCAAGAGGCTTGGTTCACCGGCATGACGCCGTGCCCAGGCAGCGACGACATTTGCTTTTTGACGGAAACTAGCCCCGATGATGTCGCGAGGCACTTTCGAGAGAATGGCGTCGAGATCGTCCTCGGGCCCGTCACCAAGAGCGGCGCTCTGGGCGCCATCCGCTCGGTGTACGTTCGCGATCTCGACGGCAACCTTGTCGAAGTTTCCTCCTATTGCTCATCGGCAAGCCTCGGGTGAGATTAATCTGAACGAACGGCTGGAGCTCGGGGGCGGGAGGCGGCCAGAAGTGTGTACCCCTCCGGTGTGGACCGCCTTGCCGGGAACGGGTGATCGGCTGACGTAGCACTGGTGCAAGCGACGGTGTTAGCGATGGTGCGATGAGTCAGATCACGATTATTTCAGGCGCGGAGCGGCGCCGGGTTTGGACGGACGATCAGAAGCGGGCGCTGGTGGCGGCGGCCTGCGAGCCGGGAGCGAGCGTGGCGGAGATCGCGCGGCGTGCCGACCTGCGGCCGAGCCAGCTTTATCGATGGCGACGCGATCTTGCCGAGCCGGTGTCGCCGGGCTTCGCGGCGGTGACGGTCGGCGGCGAGCCTGAGCCCGCGGCAGGGTGCGCGATAGTACTGGAGGTCGGCGGAGCGGTGCTGCGGATCGCAAGCGATGCGCCGCCCGCATTGGTGGCGGCTGTGGTGCGGTCGCTCAGGCGATGATCCCGGTCCGAAGCGACGTTCGGATCTGGCTCGCGACCGGCTGCACAGACATGCGCCGTGGGATGTTCGGTTTGGCGTTGCTGGTGCAGCAAGGGCTCAAGCGCGACCCGCATGCCGGCGATCTCTACATCTTCCGTGGACGACGCGGCGATCTGATCAAGGTGCTGTGGCATGACGGTGTGGGTATGTCGCTCTATGCCAAGCGGCTCGACCGTGGGCGGTTCATATGGCCTGCGGCAACTGACGGCGTCGTAGCGATCACCGCGTCGCAGATGGCGTGTCTGCTCGAAGCGATCGACTGGCGTAATCCGCGCATGACGTGGCGTCCGCAGGCCGCTGGATGATGCTAAAAAGCTAGGTTTCCCGCGCCTTTTTCGCTATCCTCAAGCCATGGCAGCGGCACCTTTCAGCGATGTCACGGCGCTTCGCGCGGCACTCCTGGATGCCGAGGCCGAAGCTGCCCGCGCGAAGGCGATCAACGCCGATCTGGCGGCCCGGGTGGCTCTGCTCGAGTTGCAGAACGAGAAGATGCGTCGGGCACTTTACGGGCAGCGTTCCGAGCGCGGCCAGTTGTTGATCGACCAGCTCGAGCTAGGTCTGGAGGAGCTGGAGGCGAGCGCCAGCGAGGATGAGGCTCTGGGCCAGAGTGCCGCAGCCGGCACCCCTGTTGAGGCATTCACCCGGACGCGACCTTCGCGCAAGCCGTTGCCGGCGCATCTGCCGCGCGAGCGCGTCGTCGTTGCCGCGCCGACCAGTTGCGCCTGCTGCGGGTCGGACCGGCTGTCGAAGCTGGGCGAGGACGTGACCGAGACGCTGGAGGTGATCCCGCGGCAGTGGAAGGTCGTGCAGACCGTTCGTGAGCGGTTCGCCTGCCGCGTGTGCGAGGGCATCACTCAGCCACCTGCTCCGTTCCATGCGACGCCGCGCGGACTGTTCGGACCGAGCTTTCTGGCGATGGTCATGTTCGAGAAGTTCGGGACGCATCAGCCGCTCAACCGCCAGCGCGACCGCTATGCTCGGGAGGGCGTGGAGATCAGTCTGTCGACGCTCGCCGACCAGGTCGGGGCCTGCGCGGCCGCACTCGCGCCGCTCCACCGGCTGATCGAGGCGCACGTTCTAGCCGCCGAGCGGCTCCACGGCGACGACACGACCGTGCCGGTGCTGGCGAAGACCAAGGCCCATGTCGGACGCCTGTGGACCTACGTGCGCGATGACCGACCGTTCGCAGGACCTGCGCCGCCAGCTGCCCTGTTCCGCTATTCGCGCGATCGTCGCGCCGAACATCCGGTCGCACATCTCACCGGCTATGGCGGTATCCTGCAAGCCGACGCCTATGCCGGCTACAACACCCTGTTCCGCTCCGATCGGTCGCCGTCACCAGTCACCCGTGCACTCTGCTGGGCACATGCCAGGCGCAAGTTCTTCGAGCTGGGCGACGTCGCCGCGCGGCCGTATCTGCCTGACCAACAACGCCGCAGAACGCGCGCTGCGCGGCGTGGCCCTTGGCAGGAAGGCGTGGCTGTTCGCAGGCTCCGACCGCGGCGGCGAGCGCGCCGCGTTCATCTACACGCTGATCGGCACCGCCAAGCTCAACGACATCGATCCGCAAGCCTGGCTCGCCGATGTCCTCGCTCGCATCGCCGACATCCAGCAGAACCAGCTTTATGAACTGCTACCTTGGAACTGGCGACGACCAGCAGAACTGCTCAAGGCTGCGTAAACGCGGTCCTCACCGGATGCTTACGATTTCAGCTACTTCCTCGCCATTGCGAAGCATCGCAGCTTTCGCCGTGCAGGGTTGGAGCTTGGCATCAGCGCATCGGCGCTGAGCCACTCGCTGAAGGGCCTGGAAGCGCGGCTCGGTGTCCGTTTGCTGAACCGGACGACCCGAAGCGTGACCCTCACCGCGGCGGGTGAGGAACTCCTCGGCGGGATCGGCGCGCCCTTCGAGGCGATCGGCTCGGCGGTCGATGGCCTGAACCGTTACCGCGCGGAACCAATGGGCAAGATACGCCTGAACGTGCTGGAGCATGCAAGTTCGCTCATTCTTGGTCCAGTAATGCCGACGTTCGTCGAGCGCTATCCCGACATCGAGGTCGATGTGACGGTCACCAACCACCTAGTGGATGTGATCGCGCAAGGAGCTGACGCCGGGATCCGCTATGGCGGAACCGTACCCGAGGACATGATCGCGCAGGCGCTTTCAGATGAAATTCGCTGGGTGGTCGTCGGCTCGCCCGCCTATCTCGCTCATTTCGGTGCCCCGGATCATCCACGCGCGCTGGCCGATCACCGGTGCCTGCGGATCAGGCTCGGCGACGACAGCCTCTATCGGTGGGAGTTCGAGAAGGACGGCGAGGCATTGGCCATCGATGCACCCGGCGCCATCACACTTGACGACACTCACTTCGCGCTGGACCTGGTGGCCGGCGGGGCCGGGCTCGCTTATCTGCCGGAGCCGTGCGTGGCCCCCCTTCTCGCGCGGGGTGTGGTGTGCACCGTCCTGTCGGACTGGGCACCAATGGGGGCCGGCTTCCATATCTACTATTCAAGCCGTCGGCAGCTTCCCACCGGCCTGCGCCTCCTGATCGACCTCATCCGCGAGCTGCGACCGCTCGGGCTCTGATCCCTGACGATGAGCTTGGCTCATCGCTCCGTCAAATCGGCAGCCGCTACTGCGGCACCGTAGCGCGCTCCATATCCCAAATGCGCCACACGGCGCCCGCCCCGGGGGATATTCGCAATGAAGCTGTCCAAACTGTCCCTGCAGTTGTTGCTCGTCGCCGCAGCGTCCGCAGCCAATGCGCAGGCATCGCACCCCCAGGGCAACGAATCACGCCAAGGAGTCGCAGCTATGGAAGTTACCCGCAAAGCCGAGATGAAGACGATCGACGGGCCGGCGGACTGGTTCACCGGCAAGGTCACGATCACAGGCCAGTTCCAACGCGGTGAGCCATCGCGCGTCGGCGGCGCGGTCGTCCATTTCGAACCGGGCGCGCGAACCGCATGGCATAAGCACCCGCTTGGTCAAACCCTGATCGTCGCCGAGGGCGTAGGTTGGACCCAGGTCGAGGGCGGCCAAATCGTCGAGTTCCATGCCGGCGATCAATTGTGGTGCCCGGCTGACCAGAAACACTGGCATGGTGCCACACCCACAACCGCGATGACCCATATCGCCATCCAAGAATCCCAGAACGGCTCGCCCGTAACCTGGCTCGAGCACGTCACGGACGAGCAGTATCTCGCTGGGGCCGCAAAGGGCTGAGCGTTAACGTTTTCGAAAATCAGTTCACGAGGTCTTCCCATGTCAAACGCCAACCGTTTTACCGGCAAGGTCGCCTTTGTTACCGGTGCAGCTAGCGGAATCGGCCGCGCAACCGCCGTCGCCTTTGCCACGGATGGAGCGCGCGTCGCCATCATCGACCGAACCGAGGATGCGCTGCGCGGAACAGCCGATGCGATCCGCGATGTTGGCGGCGAGGCGCTGATCATCGCTTGCGACATAGCGCAGCCCGACCAGGTCGAAGCTGCGGTCGGGCAAGCCGTGGAGACCTTCGGTCGGCTCGACATCGCGTTCAACAATGCCGGTGTCGAGAACAAGGCCGCGCCCGTCGCCGAGATCGAGCTCGACGAATGGGACCGCATCCTCGACATCAACCTGCGCGGGACTTTCATCTGCATGAAGCACGAGCTGGCACAGATGCTTCTCCAGGGCGGCGGGGTGATCGTCAACACATCGTCGGGCGCCGGCATCCGCGGCGTCGCCGGCGGTGCGTCCTATGCCGCTTCCAAGCACGCCATCATCGGCCTGACCAAGTCTGCAGCGCTTGATTATGCCAAGCAGAATATTCGCGTGAACGCGATCCTACCTGGGAACATCGAGACGCCAATGATGGATCGCTTTACCGGCGGCGACATCCAGAAGGCGATCGATCTCGAACCGGTAGGTCGTCTCGGCAAGCCCGAGGAGATTGCCGATGCTGTGCTTTGGATGAGCGCCGACCTTGGCTCGTTCGTGACCGGTGCAGCGATTTCTATCGATGGCGGTTGGTCGCTCTAATCGAGACCGACGATCTGATCCGCCGAGGCAGCGCGAGCCAATCGGCTAGATGTGTCAGGCGGCGCTAAGCTGGCTCGAACGTCCGACAGGTTGATCCAGTCGTTCGCCAGAGATGAATGAACGGCGGGTTGCGGTGATCTGCGGGCACCGTTGGATGTCACTTTTTGGCTCGTTCTGGTAGCTGCTCATGCGCGAAGGTTCGCATGAGCAGCTTATAAGCTTATCGATCGGCTCGGACGAGTTCCGTGGCAGCCAGATGTTCGGCAAGGAACCACACTTGCGGCTCATGAGTACGGATCAGATTACTGACCAGCAGATCGTTGGTGCCATCGTCACCAGACTCATCAGCAGCCTCTGCGCCCTCATGGCATTGCCGCAAAATGTTCTCGTGCGCCTCGAGCAAACGAGCCAGCTGTGTCGGCACATCCTCTCGGCCACGCGGCGGGCGAGCGATCGTGGTCATTTCAGCGACATCGGCGGCCATCGCGATGCTGATTCCACCTAGCGCCATGATCCGTTCGGCAATCATGTCGACGAGATTTGCCTGCTCCTCGTAGTGCTTATCAAGCAACAAGTGGAGCTGGTAGAAGGTTGCCCCAGACATTTGCCAATGGTGCTTCTTGTACATATCGCGCAGAGTCATAGTATCGACCAGCACTTGGTTCAAAGTCTCAACACTCTGCTTGCGCGCATTATTATCCAGAGCGATCGGCAGGTCCTTGAGAGTACCGTAAGGTTGTATTTCCCGATACTCGACTTTGTATTGCGGCTGTGCTTCGGTTGATGTCGACGCTGCGGTTTTCTTCGCCATGGGTGGTATCTCTCAATAGAAGGGGCATGAGGTTAGCAGGGAACGCGCCTACACAACGGAATGATCCCTCATCGTTACATCCGACGCGATACGCCAACGCATGTTAGTCGGAAGCGGTAAGATGGTCCTGAGTGTCCACATGTGGGTTCCCCGGCGTTTACGAAGCAAATCAATTACTTGCGACGACCCGGCTGTCTTAGCTCTTGCCGGCATATGGCGTGCTGCGACCACAACGGATGGTGCGCTGCCAGGGCGACCACTCCGCTGGTCGGCCGCAGGATCTGCGGCGCCGCTTCTGCCCAGAATGGGGCGCCAACCACGTCTGCGTCAACGATGTGGCGGATGGCCATGGACTGCGTCGAAATTGGCCCTCCCGGGTTGACGATCAGGGCGCCACGCTCCTCGTTGACCTCCCAGCGACTGTCATCATCTCGGACGACGTCCTGCCAACCGATCTCGCACACGCCGTGGGACGCGGAGCCAGCTGTCTCCAGATCGATGACGCGGATGCGATCAAGGCCTGGCGTCGAAGGGGTCGTCATGCTGGTCAGCTATTATCGTGTCACACCAGTTCTCACAATGTTCTCCTAGGCGGCGGGTCGTGCACGGCATGTCGATCCTTCCTTCGCGCTGACGCCGCCTGCCAGTTTGGTCTCAGCCAAAAAGCGATCTGACGCACTCGGCTCTCCGCATCACAGTTGCCTCTGCGTTGTGAATCGGGCCAACGATTGCGTTGGCCGCTGCTGCATGCAAATTGCCGGAACGGCGCCGGGCACCTGATTCCCAAGATGTAAAATACGTTGAGGATGGAGAGACGAATTGCCGCAGGATGATCGTCGGGCGGGTTTCGATTTCGCGGATGGGTATTGGCGGCAGGGGGCGCCAACCGATATGCCGCTTGGAACATCGACTTCGTCCCGCCCGAGCGAGGCTGAGCTGCGCTTGCTCGCCGACAATCTGCCATCGCTATGCTGGATCGCCGACGGCGACGGCTCGATCGGGTGGTATAATCGCAACTGGCATGACTATTGTGGCAGCACGCCAGAAGCGATGTCCGGATGGGGATGGCAGTCGGTCCACGACCCGGAAGTATTGCCCGACGTAATGGCACGGTGGACGGCGTGCATCGCGACAGGGGAGGCGTTCGAGATGACGTTTCCGCTTAAGGGAGCAGACGGCATCTTCCGGCCTTTCCTGACGCGTGTCACCCCATTGAAGAATCTCTCGGGACAGGTCCTGCGCTGGTTTGGCATGAACACCAACGTTAGCGCCCAGAAGGCGACTGAGGCGGCCCTGGCCAAGAGTGAGTCGTACCTTCGATTGCTGTTGAATTCCAGTGCGGAGGGCTTTTACGCTGTCGATCGCGACGGAGTGACAACTCTGTGTAACGCGACCTTCGTCGACATGATGGGTTTTGCGACTGCCGATGACGCGATCGGCCGAAAGCTGCACAACGTCATCCACCATACCAAACCGGACGGCGCCCACTACGATGTCGATGACTGCCCGATCTACCGGTGCGCCGCAGCCGGGACGTCCGCGCACGTAACGGACGAAATGTTTTACCGCCTTGATGGCACGCCCGTTCCAGTGGAGTATTGGGCCAAGCCGATCATAGTCGATGGAGAGCATCGTGGCGCGATTTGCACGTTCATCGACATCACCGAACGTCTCCTCGCGCGCGCGAGGCTGATCGCAAGCGAGGCTGAGTTTCGCACTTTTGCGCAGGCTATGCCCAATCAGGTCTGGGCTTCGCGACCCGACGGATTGCTCGACTGGTTCAACGAGCGGGTCTACCGATATGGCGGATATGCCGCAGGCGAGCTCGACGGCACTGGGTGGGCCGAAATGGTTCACCCCGACGACGCGCCGTCGTCGATTGAGCTTTGGGGTGCGGCGCTGACCTCAGGCGAGAATTACGAGAACGAGTTTCGCCTACGCCGAGCCGATGGCGAGTATCGCTGGCACTTGGCCCGCGCGGTGCCGATCATGGCTGACGACGGCAAACCGACCAGGTGGATCGGGACAAACACCGACATCGAGGATCAGAAGTCCGCGCGCGCCGCGCTGGCTTCGCTCAACGCGACGCTCGAACTGAAGGTTGCGCAGCAGGCGGCGGAGCGCGACCGGTTGTGGCAAACGTCGCAGGATCTGCTGGTGGTGGTCGAGGCTAACGGCACGTTCCGAGCCGCCAATCCTGCATGGTTGACGGTGCTCGGCTGGGATCCCGATGAGGTCGTGGGGCGAAACCACCTCGACTTTGTCTATCCCGAGGATCGCCCGGCTAGCGACGCCGCGCTGGACTACGCCGCAAAGGCCCCGCTCGCGCCGTATGAGACCCGGTGCCTGCACAAGGATGGCACCTTCCGTTGGATATCGTGGATTGCGTCTTCCGACGACGGGCTAGTCTATGCAACTGGCCGCAACACGACGGCGGAGCGCCTTGCTGCTGACGAACTTGCCGTGGCGCAAGAAGCGTTGCGCCAGAGCCAAAAGATGGAAGCGGTGGGTCAGCTGACTGGCGGCATCGCGCATGACTTTAACAATATGCTCGCCGTCGTGATCGGGTCACTCGAGCTGCTCGGCCGACGTCTGTCGGACGGCGACGCACGCGCGCAACGCTATATCGATGCGGCGACCGACGCATCGAAGCGGGCGGCTCTCCTGACGCAACGCCTCCTCGCCTTTTCGCGTCAGCAACCGCTTCAGCCTGAAGCGCTCGATGCCAACAAGATGGTGTCAGGCATGTCCGATCTTCTGAGGCATTCGCTGGGAGCGGACGTACAGCTCGAGACCGTTTTGGCGGGCGGTCTTTGGCGTACGCATGCCGATCCCAACCAGCTCGAAAACATTATCCTCAATCTAGCAGTCAACGCGCGTGACGCCATGCCTGACGGGGGGCATCTGACGATTGAGACGCAAAATGCGCATCTCGACGAGCGCTATGCGGCGACCAACCTGGGAGTCTCCGCCGGGCATTACGTGCTGATTGCCGTTACCGACACGGGAACGGGCATGCCGGCCGAGGTCGTCGAGAAGGCTTTCGATCCCTTCTTTACGACCAAGCCTGTCGGTAAGGGCACGGGCCTTGGCCTCAGCCAGGTCTATGGGTTCATCAAGCAGTCCGGCGGCCATGTGAAAATCTACACCGAGCAAGGTCACGGCACGACGATTAAGCTCTATCTGCCCCGACTTCGCGGCGGAGGGATGATCGATCAGCCTGATGCTGGTATTACCGAACTCGTGCGCGGCGATGACCGTGAGGTGATTCTTGTTGTCGAGGACGAGCCCGGCGTTCGTCAGTTCAGCGTCGATGCGCTGACGGAGCTCGGTTACCACGTTCTGGAGGCGGACGGCGCTGCGAAGGCACTACGGTTGCTGCAGGAGCATCCGGAGATCAGTCTTATGTTCACTGATGTCGTCATGCCGGAAATGAATGGCGCAAAGCTGGCCGAGGCTGCACGTGCGCTGCGACCCAACCTCAAGATCCTCTTCACCACCGGCTACACACGCAATGCCGTCGTACATAATGGTAAACTCGACGAGGGCGTAGATCTGATAGGTAAGCCGTTCAGCCTTGAGGCGCTCGCGTTTAAAATACGGGCGGTGTTAGAGAGTGCGTGAGCCACCAGAGAGCGCCGCGTCGGCATCATCAGCATCGCGTCGCGGTCGCGGAAACATCTGTTACTGCGTATGCCGTCGCTCGTTTTGGGCATGACGATCTCACGATTCTATCGATAGAGCTTACCCGGTCGGCTCGAACAGGCGCTCAACCTTCAATGTTTTCAGGCACCGCCTGGGTCTCCGCAGGTCGTGCGGCAGTAGCTCGCTCCCGGCTTCTAATTCACCATCTTTCGATCTGTCCCCCGAATTAACGAGATGGCGCCGGCCGGGTCACCTTCGACCAGCGGTCCTGCTTAGCGAGACCAGATGAGGTAAAGCTGCCGTCGTCGGCTTCGACGAGGTTGGCATAGATCAGGGCGTGGAAACCTGGGTCGTCTAGCTTCACGGCCATGTAGGAGCGATCCTCGCGCGAGGTCTTCGGCAGCACCGAGCTCGGTGGTACCGGCGTAAACCCATATAGTCCTGCTGATAACAAAGGCAGTTTTGTCCAAAACCTCGCCCTCCACAGCGATCGCGCTGGCCCGCAGAAGGCGAGCACGTAGCACGTGAACCGATGTCCGCTTTCCTGTGGCGGCAATCTCGCCGTGAATGGAGAGGTTTGGGTCTAGGCGATCGTCCCGTCCGACAATTCGCGCGCTGCACCAAGCGTTCGTCGACGCAGCGCGCGTCTTACATTATTGGCGAGAAGCGACGCTTCTCTCCACTTCGAACCCGACCAGGGCCGCGCAGTTTTTCAGCATTCTCGCCGTATCTGATCGTTCTGCGGTGGCTTGAACGGTGTCTGCGGACGTAAGGTTCGCGATGATCGACTGATGCACGGCACCGATATCGTCCGATATCGCAGCTGCGTCCAAGCCGACGCGCTGCCCGGAAGTCTGGGTCCTCTTCAGGAAAAGCGCCGCTATCGGCGCGGCGTCAGTAGCCGGGATCGTGGAAGGAAGGTCATTCCGCTCAATCGCCACAACAGAAACCGCCGCACACGTCCTGTCTACTTCATACCGTTCCTTCGGGCTCTCGTCCGCCGCAGCAATGGGAACGCTCGTACCCGCTGCGATGATGGCGATGAGGAAATTGGCCTTGCTCTTCATGACTACGCTCCTGCTCGTGATTAGAACTTAATGAGCCCGGACATCGGGCGATCGCTGGTCGCCTGCGCAAACAGCCCGCGTCCAACACGCGCGGGATCGAGCGCGAGGCTTTCCGCCGCGGCGCCAGCGATGAGCGCGTCGAGCGCGCTGGTCGGGTGCAGGTCGCGCGCCTGGTAGAGGTTACCCACCGCGAGGCCCGGCCAATCCGACAGTACCCGGCCGCCCTTGACGGCGCCGCCGACGAGCATCGCGACCGATCCGGTGCCATGATCGGTGCCGCCGGTGCCGTTGACCGCCACGGTCCGCCCGAACTCGGTCGCGAGGAGCACGGTCGTGGTCGCCCAGGCCGCCCCGAGGCCGTCGCGCATCGCTGCGAGCATCGCATCGAGATTCTTGAGCTGGCTCGCGAGCCGGCCCTTCTGCGCGCTGTGCGTATCCCAGCCGAGCGTCTCGAGCATGGCGATCCGCGGTCCGTTGGGCTTGGTCAGGAAGCTCGCGGTGAGGCGGCCGAGGCTCGCCGGATCCTGTCCGGCGGCGGCATTCGCGGCGAGGTTCTTGGTTTCCAGCGCCGCCTGCCAGACCGAGTGGAGCTGCGGGTCGGCATCGTAGAGCGCGGTGACCCGTGTCATCAAATCGTCGGCGGCATGCGGCAAAGCGGAGGGCGCAAACGACGCAACCTGCATGTCCCCGCGCAGCGCGGTCGGCACCGTCGCCGCGATCGCGATCGCCGCGTCGCTCGAGCGCGGCATCATCTTGACCAGCCGGTTGAGCCAGCCGTCGCGCACCGCATAAGGCTGGGCGCCGCCCGTCTCGAGCACGTTCTGCCCGTCGAAATGCGAGCGGTCGCGATAGGGCGAGGCGACCGCATGGACGAACAACGCCTGACCCTGACCGTACATCTTACCGACCTCGACCAGCGAGGGGTGCAACGTGAACATCGCGTCGAGCTTCGTGCCCACGGTGGCATCGCCGATCAGCCCGCCGCGAAGCCCCGCGAACGCCGGGTCGCCGGTCGGGCGGAGGATATCGAGCCCGTCGGCGGCGCCGCGTTGGATGATGAAGACTAAGCGGCGATTGGTCGGCACGGTCGCAAGCGCGAGACCGGGGGCGACGAACAGCGCACCGGCGCTGAGCGCGGCGACGGACAGGAACTGGCGGCGGGCGATCATCGGATCATCTCCTCAGGAATTCTGGCGAAACAAGCATCAGCGCGATCGCGCCGGCGGGACTTTCGGACCGGGCGATCTGCTCGGCGGTGGCCGCGCTGAGCGAGGCAGGCATGATCCGCGGCGCGATGACGCGCGCATCGACGCGCGCACCGAGCGGGGCGGCGAGCCGTTGCGCGATCTCGACCCGGCGCAGCAGCGCATCAGAGCCCGACCAACTCGCGGCGGCGTCTTCCCAGCCGGCGGGTGCGCCCGGCTTCCAGACGCGCTGACCGAGTTGGGTTTGAAGCGCGGCGATCTGCATCGTCCCGACCTGCCGGTGGCCGAGGCCGGGCAGCGACGAAATCGTCCATTCTCAAGGCGTCTTGAACTTGGTCGGTTTCGGCACCCATGCCTCGGGCGACGCGATGAGCGTGCGGTAGACGGTCGGCAGATCACCCTTGCTCCGCGTGAAACTGTCCGCCAGCCGGGCGACCATCGCTGGTGGCGGTTCGTCGCCGGCGAAATGGCGGGCGAGCTTGGTGGCGATGTGGTCGCGGTCGCGGGAGCATGCGCGAAGTCGCCGAGTGCAGCGCGCGCCTGCGCCTCGCCCTCTGGGCATAACGCTTGCCGAGGATCGTCCGCGCGCCGGGTTGATGCTGGGCGCGACGAAACCGGAAGCGATCGGGATCGCCATTTGCCTCGCGTCCGCCGCCGAGACCGTCGACGCTCCAGCCGGTCATAGCGCGGGCAAATTCGGTAACGTCGGCCTGAGTGTACCCGGAGCGGACGCCGAGCGTGTGCAACTCCATGATCTCGCGTGCGAGATTCTCGTTGAGCCCGCGCTTGCGATCGGGACTACGCGCGGCGGCCGGACTATCTGGGCCGATCGACTGGAACTGGTTGAGGTAGATCAGCATCGCTGGGTGCTGTTCGACCGCGAGCGTCATGTCGGCGAAGCTGCCGAGCACGTGCGGGCGGATCGCCTCACGTTCGAAGGCCGCGGCGAAAGCGGTGACGCGTGGATTGTCGGCGGAAATGCAGAAATGGTTCGACCAGAAATGCACCATGCGTTCGACGATGGGCGCTTCGGTCGCGAGCGCGCTGTCAGTGCGGGCCTGGACGCCCGCGCGATAGAGCGCCTGCACATCCTGGCGGAAATACTGGCGGCCCGCCTTCAGGCCGGCCTTGACGTCTTCCGCACCGTCGGGTCGAACTATGTGGCGAGCCGCCTGTCGTTCCTCGCGGTAGCGCTTCACGGCCGCACCAGCGTCGTCGAGAGCTGCGAATCCCGTCGGACGCACATCGAAGTGCGCGAACTGATCGGCAAGCCAACGCTGAGGATCGGCAGGAACGGCCTCGTCGGGTCGCGCGCCAAGGCCGAAGCGGTTGAGCGCTATCGTCGCGGGCGACATGGATGGGAGCTGGGCGGGCAACGGTTGTACCTCGGTGGTGATCCGCTGCCTCTTCAACGCAGCGGTGCCGAGGTTCCGTCGCAACGATCAGTCGGTTGCCGGGCGCGCTTTGTCGGCTCGCCGCTGCATCGCGTCGGCGAGCTTTGCCCGGTCGGCGGGTGGTAGCGTCGCGGCGTAGGCGACGGCGCGCCGTTCCACCGCAGCGCGGACCGCCATGTCGGCGGCGCGTGCGCGGTCGAGCGCGACGACCGCCGCCGCCTGATCGATCGTCGGCTGGCGCAGCAATCGGGCCGCCTCCCGCCGTGCCGCGCGCGCCTCCAAAAACGCGGGGCGCATCGCTCGACGCGTCTGGCGCAGCGCGATCCGGAAGGGGCGGCGCTCGGCCACCGGGAGTTCGGCGCCGGCGATCCGCAGCGACCCTGCGTTGATCATGCGGGCGCCCGATCGCAGCGAGATGACGCCCGCGACCAGCGCCCCCGCCAGAAATAGGTTGAGGATGACCGAGGCGATCAGCGAAATGCGAAGCTTGCCCATCGATCAGGTCTCCGATCCGGCGACGTCGCCGAACGACGTCGCGCTGTCCGATGCGGCCTCGATCGGCGCGGCGAACGCGACCGCAGCGGTCCCGGCGGTTGCGCCGGCAAGCGCGGCGGCAAGTCCGATACCCGACCACCAGAGGCGGGCCTTGGTCATGATCTTGCGCGTCGGTACTGGCGCGCCGGCGATTACCCCATCGCGCAGCAGAAGCGAAGGCGACGCCACGCGCCAAGCATCGAGCGCGCCATCCAGCGCGGATGCGGCGTCGAGGATTTCGCGTGCAGCGGGGTGTGCCGCCAGCGCCATTGCGGCGTCGCGATGCTGTTCGGGCCAGCGCGCAACGACGCCGCCATAGGCATCGGCGAGCTCTTGAAAGCGCGCGAGGGTTAGTTGGTCACGCATCCGTCGCCTCCTGCGGTTCGGAGAGTTTCGCACGCAGCGTGCGGCGCCCTCGCGCCAATAGGGATTCCAGCGCCTCTACACTGATATCCAGCGCCGCGGCAGCATCCGCGCCGGACATATCCTGATAATGAACTAGCAGGATCGCTTCGCGCTGGCGCTCGGACAGTTCCGCGATCGCGTTCGCGACGGCATCGCCGCGTTCGGTCTCGATCAGCCCAGCCTCTGCATCGGGCGAAGGATCGACCGGCTCTTGCATGGCATCGCCCGTAATCTCGCGTCGACGCCGCAACCGGTCGCGGCACAGGTTCAACACGACCGTATGCAGCCAAGTGTCGAACTTCGCGCGGCCAGGCTGCCAAGCGCCCGCAGTTCGCCAGATACGGACGAAGGTCTCCTGTGCAATATCCTCGGCTTCGGTCGTATCGCGCAACATGCGCGTCGCCAGGCTTAGGATTCGTGGAAGTTTCGCGGCCACGAGCATACGCGTCGCGGCAGGTTCGCCGCGCCCGACGCGCTCGATCAGCCTCGTGTCCGGATCGTGATCGGCCAAATGCGTGCCGCCTTATGCCCATACCGTCCGATCCATATCAGGATTCCGCGCCGTCGCCTGCATTCGGGCCCTTGCGCGCATGGGCGGCCGCGCGTTCGTCGGCGCTGAGCAACCCGTCGCCATTCGTGTCGAGGCGTTTGAACCGCCGGCTGAGCATCGCATCGATCTCTGTTTTGTCGAGCATGCCGTCGCCATTCGCGTCGAGCTTGGCGAACCGTTTGGCGGGATCGTGCTTGCCGGCCTTGGCAGCAGCTATGAACTCTGCGCGGCTGACCTTGCCGTCGCCATCGGTATCGTTGGCGAGAACCTTTTTCTCATGCCGCGAGACAAAGGTCGACGCCGGTACGCTTGCCGTCGTGGTCTTAATCGCGCGGTTCGACGGGGCCGACTGATCTGCGGGTTGCGCGCATGCAGCAGCGGGGGCCAGTACGGCCAGCGCCAGGGCAGTGCGTCCCAGCAGTATCGGCGATGTGGTTTTCATTAAAACTACCCTTACGTGATCGGGTCGCCGCTCGCACGGCATGGCCTGTTCCGAAATGGGATGCCGCAGGGACGCGGACGTGCTGTCCCTGCGGCGGACCAGCCTTAGCGATAGCGCCAGCCGCCATGCCAGCGATAGCGATGACCGTAATAGCGGCGACCATCCCAATAGCCGCGCCCGGGGTAGAAAACGCCGATCCGCACGCCAGGGGCGACGACCACGCCGCCGCGATTGGGGCGGCAATAGCCCGCCGGGCCGCGATGCGCACCGACGCCGCAACCTTGGCGGGCTTCCGCGGGTGCGATCGATGTCAATGCTGCTCCGGCCGCGATGGCGGCCAACAGTAATTTTTTCATGATGGTTTCCTCACTTCATGGTCGATCACCGGCGGCGAATACGCCGCCCGGGTACCATTTCTTCAGTAGCGCCGGCCGTTATGCTTGCTCCGGTAGATATGGGCGCTGGCCCGATCCTGCCGGCTCTCGAGCCGCGCGCGTTGATTGCCGTTGAGGCGACCGCCATTATTGGCTCGCATTCGCGCCTCGGTCGCATCGATACGACCCTGTTGGCGCTCGTCACGGACAGCTTCTCCAGCAGTCAGGCGACCGCTTGTAACGCCCTGGTCGATGCGCTCCTGCTGGCGTGCCTGACGTTGATTGACGCTCTGCGCCTGCGCTGTCCCGGCCAACATCAAAGCCGCAGTCAGGGCGGCGGCGTAGCGTAGTTTGATCATCTCACTCTCCTCGTTACTCCCCCTTCAACGGCGCACTTGTCCCTTTCCGTCGCGGCGGCACGCGAAGAGAGAAATTTTATGCAATGTCGTTGCTGCCCCTCGATCCCGGATCCATCAAAGGTACCGGCCAAGGATTAATGGACCTCCGCTTATCAGCATTGGGAGCCCGCCCCGGAGCGTCCGACTTTGGGTCAATCCAACGGACGGCAGGGAAACCAAGAGAGCTCTGGGGTGCCAGCCACCGTACAGCTCGAAATTTGCGCTGCAATGGGAGCGTTTGCCGACATGGAGGTATGCGCGCAGTAATGATCTCGTAGTTGGTCTCGTGTATCTATGGCCTCATGAATTTGACACATCTGGTCAACGGCGAACGGACACGCATTTGCGACACCGGTGGCGAGCAGCCAGTTCTGGTGCTTGTGCACGGCTTGGCGAATAGCATCGAGATATGGGACCGGATCGTGCCGCGATTGTCGCGTCGGTTTCGCGTGATCGCGTTCGACCTGCCCGGGTTCGGCCAAGCCTCACGCCCCGACGCCGCTTATGACGCACCCTTTTTTGCAGACCAACTGTCCGCGGTGCTCGACACGTTGAAGATCCGGCGAGCGCATCTCGTCGGTAGTTCGCTCGGCGCAAGCGTAATCCTGCGCTTTTCCGAACAGTCGCCCGACCGGATCGATCGCGCCGTGCTCGCCGCACCCGGCGGGTTCGGGCGGCGGACTCATCCGTTAATGCGACTGCCAGCCTTACCGCTGATCGGCGACTGGCTCGGGCGGCCGACACCGTTCAACAATGCACTGACGCTGAAGCTGGCGATGTGCGATCCTGTGCAGGTGACCCCGGACCTGCTCGAACTGACCAACCGCTTTGCGCGCGTTCCCCGCAGCGAACGCTCATTCGTGCGGACACTGCAGACCGGCGTTGGGCTGTTCGGCAGCAAGGACTGCGCCAGCGTCGCGCGGATCGCGGAACGACTGGATCGGCCGACCTTGGTCGTATGGGGACGGCAGGATCGCGTTTTCCCGCCGCTCTATGCCGAGCGCGCTGCTGCACTCCTGCCGCGATCGTCGCTCTGCCTGATCGATCGCTGCGGGCATTATCCACATTGGGAGCAGCCCGAGGCGTTTGCGACCGCAGTCGAGGATTTTCTGACGCGATGAAGCGCCCGTGGTGGGTCCTCGCGGCGTCAGCACTGGTCGTGATCGTCGTCGCGCTGTGGGGCACCGCGCGCTGGACAACTGAGTCGCTGACCCGGCCCGCAATCGACACGGACGCGCCCGCGGCGATGCGGGGCGCCGCTGCCTTCGAGGGCGCGGGGTTCGGCGGCATCGGCATGGATGCGCTGTCCAGCAATGCCGTCCCGTGGCGGCTGGTCGCGGCCGCCTTGGTGCTCGAGGAGCGGCGCCGCGATCCGCGCGCACCGCTCGATGCCACGACGCTCGACCGGGTGTTGCGCCGCTTCGGCTTCCTGACCGGCGCCACAATCGTCAACCGGCCGCCCGGCGCGTCACCGACGGCGACCGGGCTGCCGCTCGGCATCACCGCTGGCGATGTCGCGCCAATCGGGGGCAGCGTGATCCGCGTCGCCAACCTCGGGTGCGCGGCGTGCCACGCCGGCGTGACTTATGCGGCCGACGGGCGCCCGCTGCACGATCGCGCGATGCTCGGCATGCCCAACAGCTCGATCGATCTGGAAGCCTATACGCTGGCGATCTTCCGCGCGTTGCGTCGCTTTGCCGGATCTGACCAGCTGCTCCCCGCGGTGGCGACGCTGTATCCAGAGATGAACTGGCGGGAGCGCGCGAGTTTGCGCTTGCTGGTGCTACCGCTCGCGCGCAAGCGGCTCGCGGAACTGGCGGGCGTCGACCGGCCTCTGCCGTTCCCGAATGGCGCGCCGGGCAGCACCAACGGCGTCGCGGCGCTGAAGGCCGCTCTCAATCAGCCAATGCTCGGCCACGGCCGGGACGATGCAGGCGTGGTCTCGATCCCTGATCTGGGCGACCGCGTGTGGCGCACGAGCTTGCTCGCCGACGGTGCCTATGCGGTCCCGGGGCAGCCAAGCCAGTCAGCGACCACCCCGGCGATGATCACCGCGGTGCATCTGCGCTCGCTGGCTGCGATAACAACTTTCTTCACGGTGCCGAGCATGGGTGTCCACCCCGACAAGGCGATTGCCAGCCTCGACGACGCGACCGCGATCATGGACTTCTTGAAGGGCTATCGACCGCAGCGCTTCCCGGGCACGATAGACCCGGCACAGGCCACGAGAGGCGGCGTGGTATACGCCCGGCAATGTGCCGCGTGTCATGGGAGCTACAGCGCCGGCCTCACACCGCGATTGACGCGCTTTCCCAATTGGCAGGGCGGTGTCGGTACCGACCCGCTGCGCGCGGCGGTGTTCGATCGCAGCTTGGCCGACGCTGTGGCCGGGACAGCCTATCGCACACGCATCGCCGTACGGACCGGGCACGGCTATGTCGCGCCGCCGCTGACCGGAATCTGGGCGTCGGCGCCGTATCTGCACAATGGATCGGTGCCGACGCTGGCGATGTTGCTGGCGCCGGAGACGCGGGTACCGCGCTTCATGGTCGGCGGGCATGCGCTCGATTTTGCCACTGTCGGGGTGAAACTCACGCCGAACGGTGCGTATCCAAGCGCCTATCGGCCGTTTTCGCAAGCTAGTTGGATCGACACGCGGTCGGCCGGACGGGGCAATGGCGGGCATCGTTTCGGCGAGGTGCTGTCGAAACGCGACCGCGCAGCGCTGATCGAATATATGAAACTGTTCTAGACGAGAGTTTCGTCGAGGCTACGTCTAGCCCGTTCGATGGCGCCGCCGACGGGGCGGCGTCCGATGCGAAACGCGCTGACGATGCGGCGCCCATCGGGAACGCCTGCCATCCGCGCAATTTCCTGCGCCGCCCTGGGGTCGTCGGCGAGCGCTGCGAGCACAGCGGCGCCAAAGCCGGCGCGCTCGATGCCAAGCCACAACCGATAGAAAGCCACGCCGCTCTCGAACGGGGCTTCGCCCACCGAACGGTGGAACACCACCACGCCCGTCGCAGCAACGATCTTCTTGCCCTCGGCAAGCAAGCCCGGCGCCACGCCGCACCAATCGAGCACGCCGAACGCAGACCCCAGCACGACCGACGCGCCGATCGCCTCGACCCGTCCGAGCGCCATCGCTGCCGCGTTGAGACCGTCGCGGTTCCAGCGCGGATGACCGGGAGTGAAGCGCATCCAGGAGCGAAGCTCGGCACGGAAGGCATGGTCGCGCATGTAACCGTAGCTGGCGGCGTCGTAGAGGTGCGCAGCCTCCGTCAGCGCAGCCGGATCGCTGATGACGGCACAGTCTGGCCCTGAGAGGTGCTGCACATCCGCGCGATCGGTCAGACTGCTCATGGCAAATCCGCAGCGCCAAGAAGCGCGTGTTGCGACCTGCGCGGCGAGCACGTCCGGGGGTATTCCAGCTTCGATGACCAGGAAGCGCGCCACCGGAACCAGCGCCGCGTCGGTTTGCGTCGGGGCCGCATGCGTTTCCAGCGCGAGCCCCATTCGGCTCGCGGCGATTCGTAGTCCCTCGGCGGCGGCGCCCAGGCTGATGCCGGCATCGTTGCCGCGTGGGTCACCGACCGAGAGGCGCGTGCGCACATCCTCGAAAAGGTCTATCGTGACGGAGTCGACGATCCGCCAGCGTGCCGGCTGGACGTTGTGAACGCTCGGCGCGAGCATCGCTTCGGCGACCAAAGCACGCAGGGCTTCGGCGTTCATGCCAGATCCTTGCGATACAGATGCAGTTTCTGCAAAGGCTTGGCGCCGAGCCGCTCCATTTGGCGCAGGCTCGCGGCGTTGCCGTCGGCGATCCAAGTGATACCGAGCCGTTCGTAGCGCGCATCGCGAAGCGCAGCGACGGTGCGCGCGAGCATCGCTCCCATCACGCCCTGTCCGTGCATGTCGCTGGCCACTGAATAAAAAATGATGACTGCCCGGCGCCGGCGCAGGCGATACCGCAAGTAATGATACGCCGTGGTGAGCCCGATGCGCGAGCGCGTCGCCGCGAGGAGGCCATTGAGATCGGGGATGCAGATAATCGTGCCGACCGGGCGCCCTTCGCACAACAGCACCGACGACAGTCGTGGATCGAGGATCGACATCATTTCCCCCGCCTGGAATTGAAATTCGTCGGCGGTCAGCGGCACGAACATCGGATTGGCGGCAAAACCGTCGTTGAGCACGAGCCGCGCTTCTTCCATGCGCGCGGCGAAGCTGGCCCGCTCGATCGGCGCGAAGCTGAACCCGGACGTGGGATCGAGCGGACGCGCGGTGAAGGTCGTCGCGGTAGCGAGATCGAGCTCAAAGGTGCGCATCGGGAAGAACCGTTCGAAACCGTTCGCTTCGAGTAGGCGGGGCACATGGGGTGGATTGATTACCATGTCGGTATAGCTGCGCGCACCGAAACCATCGGTTTGCACGCCGGCCTGCTGCATCGCGGTCAGGTTGAAATTCCCGACCAGTTCGCGCTGCCCCTGCGTCCGCGCGAAATCGCTGGCGGCATCGAGCAGCCGCTGCGCCGCTTCGGCATCGTCGGCGCAGTCGAAGAAGCCGAATTGCGCGCGCTGCGTACCGTGCAGCACATTCGACTGGCGATGAACGTGCGCGACGATTCGTCCGATCGGTCGGCCGCCCCGATGCGCGCTCCAGAAAGCGAAGGGGTTTCCCGCGATCCATAGCGGATTCTTCGCCGGATCGAGCATCCGCACGATGTCGCTCCGAAGCGGCGAGACGTAGCCGTCGGCAGGGTGATAGGCATTGAAAGGCGCGTCGAAAAAGGCGGCAACATCACCTTGGCGGAGTTCGAGCGTCATGCTGCACGCTCGATCAAACGCGCGGCAAGCGCAAGCTCGTCGTCCAGTCTGGGCGAAGTCAGGCTTCCGGCTGCCACCGCCAGCAGTCGCGGCGGGGTACGCGACAGGCGAATGAGATGGGTCGCGGCGTATGCGTCGAGCAAATCGCGGGCGGCGTCGCGCGTTTCGGCATCTCCCGTCGAGGCGCTGACCACGCGAAAAGCGAGCACTCGAGTAATGCTCGAGTCTGGATAGCCAGCGAGTTCGGCCGGACCCAGCAGCCGCCCAGAGGCAAGGATCGGGTGGGCCGCGATCAGCGTATCGAGGTCATCGGAGGGGGCATGGGCGAGCGCCGCGATCAGCCCGGTCGCATCGCCGCCGCCACCTGCACGGGCGACGATCAGCAGCAGGCCGGCGATCGCGGTGCAACCCGCAGCGACAAGGAGGGCCGGAATTTCCGACAAGCCGTGAAGCGCCGAGAACGCTATGCCAACGCCGATGCCGCCCGCGCCTGCGGCAATCGCGAGGTCGGCAAGCAACCGTCTGGGTGTCCCGTCGCCCGCCGCGAGCCGCGCGGTGGCGAGCGCGAGCAGCAACGCCGCAAACGCACCGCCACGGACCGGCAGACCCGGCAGCACCGCCGCAAAATCGGAAGCGGCCAGCGGGATCGTCAGCAGTATTGCGAGCAGGACGGTGTCGCTGGTGCGCCGTTCGCCTTGTCCAAGTCCGGCGCGATTGTGCGTGAGCAGCGCCACCATCACCGCGAGCATCGCCAGTTGATACAATGCCAGGGCCAGTGCAGCGGCCGCGGTCCACACCAGTCCGAGTGTCACCGCCAGGATCGAAAAGCCGACTGCACCGGCTAGTGCGAGCAACTTGACCAGTCGGGGGGCATGCCGGCGACGCAATTGCTCGACCAACCATAGCGTCGCGATTGGCAGCCATGCGGCGACCCCCATCAGCGCAATCATCACCGGGGTAGCGCTCACCCATGGCGCGACCAGCCGCAACGCTAGCAGCAGCGCGACCAGCGTATACAGCGTACGCAATCGCGCCGCGACCGACGAGCGCGCCGCCATCTGCGCCACGCCGTGTCGCGCCGCCAGCACGGCCAGCAGCGCGATCGCGGTAATAATCGCAGCGACGGCTTCGTTCATCCCATCATCCGGGTCAACAAGCGCCGCACGGCAAAGCCGCGGATCGCCGCAACCAGCACCGAGCGTGGCCGTTCGACCGCGACGCGATGCGGGTTGAAGAAATAGCCCCGATGATCGGTGCCGCCCTTGCGGTCGAGCAGGATGTGCACGGCTTCCTCGGCCATCATTGTCCCTGCCATCGTTACCATCGTCGAGAACGAAAAGCGCGAACGCTTGCCTGCGGCGACCTCCGCAGCGATGTCGAGATCGACATACAGATGCGAGGAACTGTGCGTCAGCACATAGGCGATCTCGCGCTGCAAACAGTCCTTCCGCATCTCCGCTGTCACCTGCGTCCAGTCGGTTCCGACGGTCAAATAGCCCAGCCGTTCCTCGAGCCGGGGCGCTTCGGGTCGCACTACGGTGACCGAGGGCAGTGGGGACGCATAGGCATCGATCACAGTGCGACCCTGCGCCCGGGCGCGACGGTAGAGATGCACGCCGGCCGCGGCATCGTCCATGCCGTTGACCGCGACCTGACTGTCGGCAAGCAGGCGGTCCAGATCGTCGGTCCATTCGCGACCTAGCACTTCGATCTGCACTTCCGGGTTGATCGTCAGCGCGGTATCACGCGCCACCTCGGCCTTGGGTCGGCCGACCCCAGGCAAGGTCGCGAACATCTGCCGGTTGAGGTTCGACACTTCGAACGTGTCGATATCAGCGATGATGAAACGCCCGACTCCGGCGCGCACCAGCGCCATGAATGCCGCGCCACCCATGCCGCCCACGCCGGGGATGAATACGCGTGCCTCCCGCAGCCGGGCCTGGTCGGCTGCGGTGACGAAGCCGCGGTTGCGCGTGGTCATTTCGGTATAATCGAAGCTGGTCATCGGGCAGGTCTCAATCGTCCCAGGGGTTTGTCGGCGTCGAGCCACTGCAGCAACGGCGCAAGCACCGCCTGCACGCCGATCATCAGTCCTTGTGCGGCGAGTTGCGGCAGCGCGCCACGCGGGACGCTGCGTGCAAGGAAACGGCGCGCGCTCCCCAGATCGAGCCGGCCGATCTGGAGGACGTCGTCGCCGCGCTCATAATCGAGTACCGCCGCGCAGAACGTGTTGTAGCGCGCGTCGCGATGCTTGGCTGCGACCGCGAAGCTCTTCTTCAGATTGTCCGAGCCGCCGGTATAGGCATTGGTGATCACTTGAGCCTCTGCGTCGAAGCCGGCATCATCGCTCACGCCGAACGCCGCGCGTTCTCCCGCCATGATCTGGTGCGCGAGATGGCGATGCGCAAAGCTCGGCGTGGTCCCGGCCTGGCCGGGATAAACCTGGTCGAACGTCTCGGCGATCATCCCGACCACTGCTGGGACTTGGGTTACGCTGCTAATCCACAACGGCCGCAGTCCGCCGCGCACGAAGAGGGCGAAGCACGTGAGGCCATAGAGGATCCACGACAGCCCGCCGCCGCGTTCGCGGGGATCGACCATCACCAGCCCGAGATGGAGGACGTGACTGGCTTGACCGCCCCGCGAGACCGGCAGCAGCGGCATGGCGTTGAAGGCGATCGGCCGGCCATCGTCAGCGCGCCGGATCAGCGTGATGACGCTGCGATTCCACGCTGCCCCGCCTTGGGCAAACAGGCCATAATCGAGTTGATTGCCGTTCAAGCAGCTGGCCACTACGGCTCGGCAGGCCTCGACAAGTGCATTCAGGTCTCGCTGATCGAGCCAAAGACCCGGACATTCGACGATCTCGACCGAATGATCTCGGTCGGGCCGAAAGCGCAGTCGAAGAAAATCGCCGCGCAGCGCCTGAAAGATCGTCGATGGCTGCACGCGGCTCCCCCCAATCGGGCGGAGCCTACGATCAGATCCTTAAATATTGTAAGAAGATCGGCGTATTATATCGGGTTTCGTAAAACGCGCCTAGAGAAGCCCTCTTTGCATTGTCGACCGAACGCGATCCAAGACACGCCAAAATGCAAGCTGAATGAACGGCGGAATTCCGGAAACGGCGAGTGTGGCGCGAATGACCGGAAGTGGGTCCAGACCGCCACCGTCTGGCGGACGTTGTCATGGAAGGGCTGGTGGGCCGATGCAGACGGATCAGCGTCGCGATGACGACGGTGTCCGCCTTGTGACGATGAATATACCAAAGCGCCTAGTGGAGCGCATATCCTGACGACACAAATCGAATTTGCAGCATACCGAAAGCACGAATTCACATGGATGTCATAGAAATATCACGTTTGTGAGTGCAACTTCCGACCAACGGCCAAGCCGGTTTGAGCTCGTAAAGAAGCTCGCTTTTGGAGAGTTGCATGAAAGTTCCCAGCGAGCTGCGGTTTGCCTTGTCGACCGCAGCGCTTGTTATTGGCGTGCAGGCGACGGGAGCGTCTGCGCAATCGACACCCCGTGGCCCCGTCGCACCTGACGCAGGTCCGCAGCGCCCGGTTGCCGCTCCGCCATCGAGCAATGCCGCGGCCTTACCGGGACAAAATGTCGACGACATCATCGTCACCGCGCAGAAGCGCAGCCAGAGCTTGCAGAACGTGCCAATCGTGGTGACAACGGTGACCAAGCAGTTGCTGCAGGATTCGGGCGTCAAGGACATCAAGGACCTTGCCTTGCTGGCGCCGGGCCTGCTTGTCACCTCGACCAGCAGCGAAGCCTCGACCACCGCCCGCATCCGGGGGATCGGTACGGTCGGAGACAATCCGGGGCTCGAATCCTCGGTCGGCGTGGTGATCGACGGCGTCTATCGCTCGCGCAACGGCGTCGGCTTCGGCGACCTCGGCGACGTCGAGCGGATCGAAGTGCTGAAGGGCCCGCAGGGCACGCTGTTCGGTAAGTCGGCGACTGCGGGCGTGATCAACATCATTACCGCGCTGCCGCAGTTCAAGTTCGGCACCAATGCTGAATTCACCGCGAGCAACTATGGCGGCTTCGGCGGCGCGGCCGAAGTGACCGGCCCGCTGTCCGACAAGCTCGCCGTCAGCCTCTATTTCGCCGATCGCCAGCGTGACGGCTTCTTCAACGTGAACACCGGGGCCGGACCGCGCGCCGACACGCGCGACACCGACCGGAATTTCTACACCGGCCGCGCGCAAATTCTCTACAAAGCGACCGATGCGCTTACGCTGCGGCTGATCGGCGACATTTCGCACCGCAGCGAGAATTGCTGTATCGCCGTCATCACCCGCGCAAGCCAGGCGCCCGCGCCAAACCTCGCTCAGAACATCGTGGCGGCACTCGGCGGCAATGACGGCAACCCTACCCGCCCGTATGACCGCACCGCCTATTCGAATTGGCCCGATCATCAGACGATCGTCGACAAGGGCGTGTCTCTTCAGGCAGATTGGACGGTAGGCCCGGGTTCGCTCACCTCGATCACGGCGTATCGCGACTGGAAGACGCGCGGCGGCTTCGATGCCGATTTCTCGACCGCAGACATCGATTACCTGCCAGACGACGACCGCAATTCGTCGCAGTTCCGCACTTTCAGCCAGGAACTGCGCTACGCCGGCACCGCCGGCAAGCTCGACTATCTGGTCGGCGGTTTCTATTCGCACGAACGGCTGCGGCAGAACACCGCCGTGCTGGTCGGCTCGCAATTCACGCCGTATCTCAGCCTGCTGTTTTCCTCACTTGTCGAGGGCCATCCCGACCCGACCTTCCTGCGCACTGGGCTCACCTTCCCGTTCGTCGGCGGCGTCAATTACGCAGCCAACAGCGGCGGGGTCGATCGCTATCGCCAGACCGACGACACCTACGCGATCTTCACCGACAATACGCTGCACCTCAGCGACAAGTTCTCGTTACAGGGCGGCGCGCGCCTCAACTTCGACGACAAATCGCTGGACCAGACGAGCACCAATATCGGCGGAGGCGCCGGCTGCGGGGCGGCGAATGCCGCGTTCGGCATCCTCAACGGCGCGAACCCAACCGCAGCCGCGCAACTCGCCTCGGTCAATGAAACGATGTGCCTGCCTTTCCTCAGCCCAGGCTATAACAATTTCACCAACCAGCAGAAGGAAAGCGAAACCGCGCTGACCGGAACCGTCAAGGCGGTCTACCGCTTCGATCGCAATCTGCTGGTTTATGCCTCGTACGCACGCGGATACAAGGCCGGCGGCTTCAATCTTGACCGCGTGCAATGCACGGTCGGCGAGCCTGGTTGCGCAGTGGGCAGCGCAGCGGTGATTACCCCGATCCGGAACACGAAATTCGGCCGCGAGACTAACAATTCGTTCGAGCTTGGCGAAAAAGCGACGCTGTTCAATCGCAAGCTGCTGTTCAACGTGTCGCTCTTCTATCAGCGTTATGCCGGCTTCCAGCTCAATTCATTCAACGGGTTGGTGTTTGTGGTCGATTCCATCCCGCACGTTGTCAGCAAGGGTATCGACACCGATTTCGTGTGGTTCGCGACGCCCAGGCTGAGCTTCCAGGGCGGCCTAACCATTGCCGACACGCGCTACGATCTGACCACGTCCGAGCTCGCCGGGCTCAAGCTCCGCACGGGTTTCCAGGGTGGGCAATATTCGCGGCTCTCGCTCGCCCCGCTCTATTCGGCTTCCCTGTCAGGTACCTACACCCAAGATTTGGGCGACACCTACAAGGCGCGCTTTACGATGGGCGCGAAATATTCGTCGCGCTACAATACCGGCTCGGATCTCGATCCGGGCAAAACGCAAAAAGGCTATATCGTCTCCAATATCCGGCTTGGCATTGGGCCACGCAACGATCGCTGGAGCCTTGAAGGCTGGGCGGATAACCTGTTCGACACCAACTACAAGCAGGTGACGTTTGATTCAGGCTTCCAGAACGTGCCAACGAATGCGACCGGTACACTCGATGCGTTTCTTGGCGCGCCGCGCACATACGGTCTGACCTTACGCGTCGAATATTGAATCGACATCACAGTAGCCGTCAGTGCGGGTTTGTATCGAGTTCCGTAGCGAATTCGGTGTCGTGGTAGCGATCTAACCGGTTCTCTACGAAGGTGCGCTTAGGCGGCTGTCGGGGCGTGGGGAGGCGGCACGCTGTCGTTTCCCCAACGTCGCCTGATGGCAAAGCCGTAAGATTGACCTGTGCGAATGATGAAGCTGTGGCCACTGATTAACGGGGGGGCTTTTGGGGGTGTGACAAATTGTCGCTAGGCTCTCATCCGATTTTGGTTGGGATTGCAACGTCGAGATCAAAATTCGACGTGTTCGAGAAAGGTTTAGGGCTCGCAAGGCCGGTAATCAGGCTAGGCAGATAGGCCATCAACTGTGGGGCAGTGTCGAAGCGCATGACGTCGCCAATCTCGACCACTAAGGTGACAGCCGTAATGAGCGCAACACCGCGCATTGCCTGCTAGGCTTCGACGACCGGGCCCATCGACCAGGGTGCCATAGCCTCAGCGACCTGCTTTGTAAGCCGGTCCAGGCGAACCGCGGCATCCTCAATTACTTGGATGTATTCCACCAGCACGATGTTTTGAGCCGGGTGGGCAAAAGATTGGATCGCCAACCATCGGCTATGCCCCCGCGTCGAGGGCGAGCGACCGGCATAAATTCGACCATGCCTCAGAAGGAAGGACTGAAGGTGCTGTCGCGCTTTTTCTCAAGCCGTCGTTTGCGACCTCTCGCGCTCGTACCAGATCGCGAATCGCCTCATGCGTTTCGTCTGGTACCCAGACCGCGGTCAGCTCGCCAGCCCGATGGAGCCGGGCTAAGCTTACAGCATCTCGACGGTTGGTCTTGACCCGGTCGCCCGGACGCTTGGGAATGAGCGATGGCGCCACCACCTCGCAGCAGTGACCCAGCTCAATGATCTGGCGGTAAAGCTCGTATCCGGTCGGACCAGACTGATAGCAAAAGTGAAGCTTGGCGCCTCGCTTTGCCAGTTTGGCCGCCATCGATGCCACCGATGCCGGCTCGGCTGAGATGTCGCCAAAAAACCGGACTTCGCCATTCCGTTCGCCATCGGCAACAGCAACCGAAATCTTTAACGTTGACGTATCGAGTCCGACGAAAAGTTCGCTATCCTCTTCCATGGTCTGCCCTCGCTTAAGCCTAGGGCTAGGTGCCGGCCCATCCGGCGCAACCCCGTATCTTGCTTACTACGGGGGCGGGCCACCTTGGCAGCACGAAATACGGTCTTTTGGGCGCTTAGCAATCACTTCTAGCCCTTCGTTAATAGCGTGGGTGAGGGCTTTGAATGCCTGCCTGAGCGGAAACTCGCGGTGCAGCCGCCCAATCTCCTACTGCTCGGGCTTCATCTGGCCGTTGCCAGGGCATGCGACTGGGGATTAGCTTCCGCTTCGCGGCCCCATTTGCGCAGCACGCTCTCGTGCAAGTCCAGGTCGCGCGCGGCCTGTGCCACCGCCACGCCCCGATCGCGGACCAACTTTCCCGTCTCGAGCTTGAACTCTCGGCTGAACTTCCGTCGTTGCATTTAGACCCTACGGTTCCGAAAACACCTTTAGGGTCAGGACCCATTGATGTGAGAGGCGCGATCTGATTCAGGCTCTGCGAAGAGACTCGCGATGAGCGACCTGTATTGGCTGAACGACGAGCAGGTGGCGCGGCTCGAGCCGTATTTTCCCAAAAGCCACGGCAAGCCCCGGGTTGATGACCAACGGGGGCTGAGCGGCATCGTTTTCGTAAACCGCAACTGGCTGCGTTGGTGCGATGCGCCCACTTAGTACGGGCTGCACAAGATACTCTACAGCCGGTGGAAGCGGTGGGGCGAGAGGGGCGTGTTCCTGCGGATGATGGAAGGACTGGCCGCTGCGAGCGCCACGGCCAAGACGATCATGATCGACGCGACCTATTTCAAGGCACGCCGTACAGCATCGAGCCTGCGCGTGAAAAAGGGGATCTCGGGTGGCTCATCGGTCGCACCAAAGGCTGCATGAACATCAAGCTCCACGCCTTCACCGAAGCGAACGGTCGCCCGCTGAGTTTCTTCATGACCGCTGGCCAGGTCCGCGATTTACACAGGCGCGGCCGCAATGCTCGGTGATCTGCATAAGGCGCAGTGGATGCTTGCCGACCGCGGGTACGACGCAGACTGGTACAGACGCGCTTCAGGCAAAAGGCATAAGGCCCTGCATTCCGCGACGAAAATCCCGGAACGTGCCATCACATACGACAAGGGTCTCTACCGAAGCCGCAGCCGCATCGAGATCATATTTGGCCGCCTGAAGGACTGGCGCCGCGTTGCACCCGCGACGATCGATGCCCAACGGTCTTCCTCTCCGCTATCGCGCTTGTTGCCACCGTGATCTTTTGGCTCTGATCACGAGTCCTTAAGCTAGCGCGATCAGAAGGCCGCCATGCGTCCTACGACGATCAGTCGGCATTGTTCAGTAGAGCATCGCGAGAGCAATCAGTTATTTGCTCAAGTAAGGAGCTTCTCAACTTACGCCGTCGCTCCTTACGTCGGCGATGAGCGGATGAAACGGACTGGCTATGAATGTCATCTGATTGGCTTAGTATCAAATAAAACTCGTTGGGCAATAGCTGGCCGCCATTGCTGGTCCACAGATCATTATATTGCGTCTTCATTCGATCGCCGGCATAGCTCGATGATACGTGTTGGCTAGACGAAACACCGTAAACTGTCTCGACGCCGATTACAGAAGCGATGGCCCTAGCTGCCAAAATAAGAATTGTCGCTGGGGAGATGTCGGAGTTGAGCTTCGCCGCATGCCTTATTGCATCCTGCGATTGATAAACTCCTTGGACGCCACCGATAATGCAACGAGCGTTTGAAGTATGTCCTCGGATCCCTAAACGACAAAAGGAAAGACTTAGATGATAGACTGCAGTGCCATTAAAATAAAATGATATTTGCCACTCGCCCTCAAGGGGTGATATCACATTTGAATGTAGAGTGATATTACAGTGACACTCATCAGAAGTTATATGCCATATAACTAAACCTGTCGAAACAATTCTGTTAAGAATCTTATTCGGGATAACCCTACTAACAAGGCGATAATGAGAAAGGATCGCTTCTCGTTTTTGCGCGCTATCGAATGACCGGGAAAGATACCTTCCGAGGTATTTGAAGTTATTGAAACGCTTTAAATCGATAAGGCCTAAATGGCCATAAAATTCCAATTCCTCCATATAGGAAACGTGCGCAGGAAAGCTCTTTAATAGGGAAACTGTTTTTTTTGTCCGTTGTATAAGATTCGCCACTCCTCGATTCCGCTTTTGAATCGAGCCAGTTACCGTTGATCCTTTGCTCATGATGACGCCCCTATTTACAAAACGGATGTATCATGATGTTCGTGACCCGCGCCCCCTATTTGTGGTAGATCGCGTCACTTCGACGGACTCGTTTAAGACCTGCCGCGGATCACGTGCGTTGACTTTCGCTAGAGAAAGCAATGAAATGCTTGCGCTTGAGAGAGGCAAGAAACGCTGATGTATACTAGGCCGTGAATCCATAAACGGGTTTCCCGGGATCGTACTTTTCTGATTAAGACTCGGCACTAACCGATATGATCGGCCGACGGAGTGGCGCATGATCGAGCCGCTGTTACCCAGCAAGCCCAGAGGCGTTGCGCGCGTCGATGATCGCCGGGTATTGAACGGCATCCTCTGAATGTTGCGGTCGGGCGGGCCGTGGCGCGATCTGTCTGAGCGGTGTGGTCCACGCACGAGGTGCTACCTCCGCTTTTCCCCATGGCGCAAAGCTAGCGTTTGGGGCAGGCTGATGGACGCCCTCACCGCGGCGTACGATGGCGCCATTCAGATGATCGACAGCACTTCCATCCGGACGAACCAACAGGCCGCGGCCGCAAACAGGGGGACGTGGATCATTGCCTCGGTCGCTCCCGGGGCGGTCTAACGACCAAGATACGTGCGCTCGTCAATGTGCAAGAGCTCCCGAATTGGCGCTGCCTGACAGCAGGACAGTCACATAATGGGCCGGCCGCATATCGGCTGCTGGAGCGCCTCGATCCCAGTGCCATCGTCCTGGCCGCTAGGCTCATGACACCGATGACATCCGCGATCTGATCAAGGCGCAGGGTGCAATGCCGAACATCCCGGCCAAATAAAATCGCAAATCGAAGCCCTGCGTCAGCAAGGTACTCTATCGCGAACGCAACTTTGTCGAGCGCTTCCTCAGAAAGCCCAAGCACTTCGGGAGAATCGCGACCCTATACTGCGGACTCACGGATAACTTCTTCGCAATCTTCCAACTTACCTCAATGCGGCTGTGGCTTCACGCTTATGAGTCTAAAACCAAGGGAAAGGGGCAAGCGCCTGCCAAATCAGATTGGTTGTCCTAATCCGAGCAGCAATCGAACTAGTTCCGCCTGCCGTCGCACTCCGGTTTTTAGAAACACATTGCGCAGGTGGGTGCGTGCAGTGCCATCGGCGATTCCGAGTAGAACGGCAGCATCGCCTAGCGCGTTACCTTCAACCAAATTGCGGACCAACCGTGCCTCAGCGGGAGTTAAATCGAAAAGTAGGCGCAGGAGGTCGGCCCCGGGAATGCTGGCATTCGCCGCTTCGGCGCCAAGCAGGAGCACGCCTTCCGCCTCGAAGATATCGCGCGCGTTCAGCCGCAGAGGCAAAAGGTGGATGACGCACGCCGCCCTATCGTCCGTGGCCGCTATGACGATTGAACGTCCGTTGCGCCTATCGGCGGTAGCAGCAAGGGCGCTTACGAAGCGCGCCTGCAGAGAAGGATCGGCGAAGCACAAACGGCCGAACCGCTCAAGAAGTTGTATGCTGAGTCGAGCCTGGAAGCGCTCGTTCATCGCTCGAATGCGACCGTCCAAGCCAACGATCGCGGCTGGGGTTCCCGACAGGTCGAGCGCGGCAATCGCCGTGGCTGCGCGGCTGTTCCGCAAGCGGGCGCTCAGGCTAAAGGCTCTTCCAAGTGGCGCGCGTAGCGAATCAAGCCAAGGGAGGGCGCGTTCCGGCGCAGCGTGCGACTGCCAGCCCTCTAGCGCTACATGCAGAGCGTCTTCGTGAGTCCCTTGGATGACAGTGGCCGCTCCGCCAAAGAGCCCGCGCGGCCCGAGAAACTCAGCGTGGACTGGCAGACGTTGGAGTTCTTCGACCGCGCGATAGGCCGTCTCAGAGCGGAAGCCCGGATACTGTTCAGCGTAGAGATCCGCGGTGCGGACTGGATCCGCGCCCCAGCCAGCACCCATATAATCTGCGACATCGGCTTCGAGTCTCGGTGACGCTATCCAGCTTACAGCATTGGGCGCCTGTTGAACGAATACGGCGCCCTTGGCTCCTACGCGATCCGAGATTTCGTGCAACACGGCCGGCCAGAGTTCAGGGAGCGCTGCGGCTTCGTAAATACGCTCGATCAGCGTCGGCTCTATCGTCATCCCCGCCCTTTTCCGTTCGCTTCCCCACACAGCGCGCCATGGGCACGCCATGCGGAAGTGATGGTACCAAGTTTAAGCCATCGACCAACGTCAAAGTACTTGTCGTTTTGATTACACTGCTCCCAAAAGCTGAACGAGCGTTACCCACCGAGGCTGCGTGAGAACGGTGGTCGAGCAGCGCTGATACCCGATCGCTTATGACAGGAAGCGGCGCCGCCCCTGCTATAGGTCCAGCCAAGTTCGTTTCCCTCCGTCAGGACGACACCCATCGTCAATCGTTGCCGGTGTTTCCATTCAGCCCGAGCGACGCGCCGATCACTAGCCTAGTCGCGTTGAACCCGTATGCCGGTAAGCAGGTTGCTAATAGGAGTTGATAATGGATTTGGTGTCCAGGCGGACAATGCTCGCTGCCTCGTGCTTCGGGACGCTCGCCATAGCCGTGGCAGCAGGTGCAGCAACCGCGACGACGCCCAGCACCCTTGCCAACTTGCCCACCTGGATGGATTTGGCGTCCGTACCGGGCGTGAGCTGGGCAATGCTGGACGGCTCCGGCCCAATCTCGTGCGGTGCGGTCGGTTTTGAAAAGGCTAATGCGGTGCTCGCGACACCCGAAACTCTGTTCGAAGCGGCATCACTGTCCAAAATCGTTCTGGCGGTCGCGGTCCATGACATGGTGCGGGAAGGCCTGATCGACCTAGATCGACCGGTAGCGAAGCATGTCGCGTTCACAGACGATGCCGCGACGCGAGCGATCACGCCTCGCCACCTGCTCTCTCACTCTAGCGGCCTGACCAATTGACGCGACGAAGCGGGCGAGCCGCTAACGAGCGCGTTCGCTCCCGGCACCCGCTTCCGCTACGCTGGCGAGGGTTTCGTCCTGCTCGGCCGGTTGGTCGAGGCAGTTTCGGGCCAGACCGCCGCTCAGGTGGTCGAGACGCGGGTCCTGCGACCCGCAGGAATGAGCCGAAGCACCTATGGATGGGCGCGGGGCACCGAGCCGGCCGTCGCGTGGGCACACGACGGAGGCGGCGGTGTACTCATCGACAAAGGTCTCGCGGGCTATGCGATTCGTCGCGATGATGGCTCGCCGAAGCCAGTCGACCGGTGGACGCTAGACGAACGGGAGAAGTCGTAAAGCCGCCGAAATGACGAGCGTCGGTTTGATTCTGCCCCTTCGACCTACCCAAGCCATTCGCCTTCGCCAAACCAGATCGTTTCGCGCTGTAATCAGCAGATACCATCGAATAAGAAACGGGGAGTGACCATTTTGCACGATACTCGTCGGCGGTCAGGTCGTGCGTTCCGAGGTGCTTGCGAAGTGCCTTGAAGCGCTTTCCGCATTCAAGGCAGCCAACCGAGCCAGGCTTAACGCTCGCCCGGATCGTCATAGCGGGCGCTGGCACGTCTTCCATACCGGTTGGCGCACTCGTGCCCTCAAGCCCCGCTAAGCTCTCATAAACGGTCATAATGAGTTGCGGAATATCCTGCGAAGCAACGACATTTGAGGTCAGGTGGGCGGCAACAATATCGCTTACGTGAATTAGTAACTTTAAATCAGCCATGTTTTACCAGTTACGCTGTTATGGAGTAGTCCCAGTTACACTTTTTATAACGCAGCCACAGTGACATTCGTCATACGGCCGCGTGAGCTTCAAGCCAAAATCGGATTGTGAATGAACGGCGGCTTCTCTATCGCGGCCTGAGTCAACAGGCGCAGGCCACTTTCCGCCGCCGCGAGTGCGCCGGTCTGACGAATTGGTAGGCAACGAAGTTCAAATACTGTTTTCTGCCGAGCTTGAGATCGTCACACGGGGTTCGTGCTTCTCTCCGGGGTCGGCACGTAGCCGCCCCATGATGGGGTAAGAGAAAGCGGCGTGGATCAATCTTTTGGACGCCTTTGTTCGTAAGAACAGGGCTGCCGCCATTACGATCTCACACCACCTTCGTCCCCGTGAGGACCTCTTCCTGCCGAGGCAG
>NZ_RCZC01000012.1 GCF_006439055.1 Sphingomonas glacialis | reverse complement strand
CGACAGCGGTCCGGCCTCGATCCCGACCCTTACGTAATCGCCAGCGACCGATGTCAGCAGCACAGCAATGTCATCCGGCTCGGTCGGCACCTTACGCTCGCACACCACCTTGCCGGCATCGTCCACCACGCACACCGACGTCTCCTTCACCGAGACGTCCAGACCTACAAAATGCGTCATCGCTCTCACTCCTTCCCTCGATGCACGAGGTCAGGCTCGACCCCGATCCAGGCATCGTATGTGAAGGGGCTGCAATCTCATCGCTGTCGAAATGCAGCCGCCGCGATACACCATCTTTGGGCACGTCGACGTGGAAAGCGGACTAACCTTGGCGTAGCACGGTGGTATGGAGAATACGTTCGGCTCTATGTCCGATGAGGATTTGGTCGCTTCTTATCGCGCGTTGCGTCGTGAGCGCCGCGACGGCTACGCTCGCTGGTTCCTGCTCATCATGGAGCTTCAAGTTCTGCATGATGTGAGCATACTGGAAGCGGAGCGCCTTGCACTCTCGAATAAGCATCGGCGCAGTTGGGTTAAAAAGCAGATCAACTCGCATCAGCGCTGCCGCAAATACGCCCTCGCCCATATACGCTACAATGGCGTCGCATCCTTGATCGCCCGAGAGGGTGAGACATTCAACTTCAAGGTCCGCTTCCGAGTTTGGTCCGAAGCGGAATGACCGCTTTATCAGTCTAGGACCTAGATTGCGCGACGCCCGAAGGCCGGGCGTCGCGCCACCAGCGGGTTCGACTCGCGCTCGAGCATCGCCAGCGTCGATTCGAACAGCGCGCGCAGCGCGACGATGTCGCTGAGCGCTTCCTCAGGGGTGTCGCGACTCTCGACACAATCGCGCGCGATCATCTCGATCCGTTCGGCCACCGCGCCGAGCGGCTCGGCCCCGAACTGGAGCGCTTCGCCTTTCAGCGTGTGCGCTGGGATGACCATCGCGGCGGCATTGCCGGCGCGCATCGCGGCTTCGATCGCGGCGACCGACTTGACGCCGTCTTCGCGAAAATAGCCGAGGATCCGCACGAACCCGGCGCCGAGCTCAGCGCGCGCGCGGGCGAATGCCGTCCAATCGACCAGATCCTTTTGTTCGAGCGTCACCGCAATCTCCCGCAGGCCTATCGCCGCATTACCTCAATATTAGGCAATCGACGTAAACGAGTGGTTGATACTGACGGCAAAATAACGACGATCGAACTAAAGATAATATTTAGATCAATACTTCCGATTAGACTTTAGTCGTAGGCTCACCGGTCGAACGGGTTTTTCGGCGCGCGCAAGGTCAATCGGACCGGAACCGCGCCAAAGCCCAGATCGCGGCGGATCCCGTTGATGAGATAGCGTTGATAGCTCATCGGCAACTGGTCGACGCGCGTGCCGAACAGCACGAAACCGGGCGGACGCGTCTTGGCCTGCGTCATGTAGCGCAGCTTGATCCGCTTGCCGCCGGGTGCGGGCGGCGGGTTGGCTTCGACCGCCTTCTCGAACCAGCGGTTGAGCTCGCCCGTCCCGACACGCCGCGACCAGGTGTCGCGCGTTTCGAACGCGACCTTGAGCAACGTGTCGATGCCCTTGCCGGTCGCACCCGACACGGTCAACACGGGCATGCCCTTGATCTGGCTGAGCCCTTCCTCGAGCGCACCACGGATGCCGTTGAACAGGCTGGAGCCGTTCTCGGCGATGTCCCATTTGTTGATCGCGACGATCAGCGCGCGGCCTTCCTGCAGCGCGGCGTCGGCGATGCGCAGATCCTGCGATTCGAGCCCGCGCGTCGCGTCGAGCAGCAGCACGACGACTTCGGCGAAATCGATCGCGTGGAGCGCATCGGCGACCGAGAGCTTTTCGAGCTTGTCCTGCACGTTGGCGCGCTTGCGCATGCCCGCAGTGTCGATCAGCCGGACTTTCCGCGCATCCTCGCCATGTTCGCGCTCGGGATCGTGCCAGATCCAATCGACCGCGATCGAGTCGCGCGTGATGCCCGCCTCGGGGCCGGTGATGAGGCGCTGCTCGCCGAGAATCTGGTTGATCAGCGTCGACTTGCCCGCATTCGGCCGGCCGATGATGGCGAGCTTGAGCGGCGCGTCGGGAGCGTATTCCTCGTCTTCGTCGAGGCCGTGCGGGATATCTTCGCCGGCGGCGTTCTTCTCGGGCTCGATATAGGGGAGCAAGGCGTCGAACAGTTCGACCAGCCCCTCGCCATGCTCGGCCGACAGCTCGACCGGATCGCCAAAGCCGAGCGACAGCGATTCGAGGATACCGTCGGCGCCCGCTTTGCCCTCGGCCTTGTTGGCGACGAGAATCACCGGCGTGGTCGATCCGCGCAGCCAGCGCGCAATCTCTTCGTCGAGCGGGACGAGCCCGACGCGCGAATCGAACATGAACAGCGCGACGTCGGCCTGCGCGACCGCCGCCTCGGTCTGCTGGCGCATCCGGCCGGGCAAGGACGCGGCGTCCTCATCCTCATAGCCGGCGGTGTCGATGATGCGGAAATTGAGCCCGACAAGCGTCGCATCGCCCTCACGGCGATCGCGCGTCACGCCGGGGCGATCGTCGACCAGAGCGAGCTTCTTGCCGACAAGGCGATTGAATAGCGTCGATTTGCCGACGTTCGGCCGGCCGATAATCGCGACCACGGGGGTTTTGGACATGCGCGCTCCTTACGGCACGCGCGACGTTTCGTCACCCCCGCCCAGCACTGCCGGGTAAAGGTCACTTATAGGCGGCGACACGGCCCTTCTGGTCGAGGACGTAAAGCGTCGAATTCGATACGATCGGCGGCAGCGTGAACGGCGTCTTGTTCTCGATCACCGTGCCGACCTTGCCGCTTTCGACCGAGGCCGAGACGATCTGACCGGCCGAATTGGTCAGCACCAGACGGCCACCCGCGAGCACGGGGCCGAACCACGTGACCGGATTGGCCTTCTTGCCTTCCTTGAGCGTGCCGTCCTTCTTGGTCTTCTCGCTCATGTAATGGCGCAGCTGGCTGATCCACCGCACCTTGCCGGTCGCGCGCGCGAGGCAGACGAGCCGCGCATCGTCGGTAACGATGAACACCCACTCACCGGCGACCCACGGCGTCGAGATGCCGGCGAAATTCTGCTCCCAAAGACGCTGGCCCGAATCGATCTCGATCGCGACCATGCGACCGCCCTGCCCGACGGCATAGACGATCCCGCGGTCGATCACCGGATCGGCATCGACGTCGGCGAGCGACGAGACCGAGGTCGAGATCGTCGAGCGCGACAGCGCGTCCTGCCACAGCGTGCGGCCGTTTTCGTAGCGATACGCGTTGAGTTCGCCCGACGAGAAACCGGCGACGACCGTCCCCTGGCTGACCGCGGGCGCAGCCACACCGAACACGCCCTGCGTCTCGACCGAGCCCGACTGGTTCCACACCACCGTGCCATCGGCCTGCGACAGCGCGAACAGCTGGTTGTCCTGGCTCAGCACATAGACCTGGCCATTGGCGACGGTCGGCGCACCGCGCAGCGGCGAGCCCGGCTTGACGTGCCACAGGATCTTGCCCGTTGCCGCCTCGAGCGCGACGACATCGCCGAGCCCGTCGGTTGCGAACACCTTGCCATCGTCGAAGCTCACGCCGCCGCCGAAGCGCGCGCCGCGGGCCTTCTTGTCGGCCTTGGCCTTGTCGGTCTTGGCGATGTCGGTCGACCAGACCTTTGCACCCGTGGTCGCGGAGAAAGCGTGGATCGTCGCATCGACGTCGATCGTATAAAGCTGCCCACCTGCGACGACGGGCGCCGCGCCGAGCCGCTGACGGTTGCTGCCGCCGTCGATCGAAGCGGTCCAGACGCGCGACAGATTGGTGCCGAGCGCAACCTGGCCGAGCGCCTTGGACGGGCTGCCGCCGGGCTGCGCCCAATTGTCGTTGGTCGTCGCGGGCGGCACGAGCACTTCGACGCCGGCGATCGTCTTGTCGGCAACGACGTCATTCTCGCTGGCGAGGATCGCGATCCGCTGACCGAGCACCGGGGTCTTCTTCTTGCCCTTGAACGCGGCGCAGCTGCTCAGGGCAACGGCGGAGACGGCGATCAAGAGATAGCGGTTGGTCATCTTCATTGCGATTTTTGTTCCTTAGCCCCGGACACGGCATCGACACCCAATATACCCGCCATCTGAACCGCGCGTTGCCGGATCGTCTCCGGCATATCGGGGTTCTGTGCAATCTGCCCGTAAAGCGTGCCTGCCAGATCGCGACGGCCCATCCGCAGATACGAGATCGCGACGAGCTCGCCCGCGCTGCCGAACCATGGATTGCCCTTGACCGCGATGCCGCGCAGCCGCGCGACGACGATTTCGGGCTTCACCGTATCGAACTCGGCGGTGGTCTGGCGAACGAGCGCGAGATCGCGGAACGGCTGGCCGATCGAGGTATCGCTGGCGACCGCGCCGAACTTGGCGGCGGCACCGCGCAGATCCTTCTTCTGCAGCAGCGCATCGCCCTGGCTCATCAGCGCAAGTGCGCGATAGCCTTCGCCACGCGACTGGGCGAGCGTGGTCAGTTCGGTCTGCGCCGCGTCGGGCTTGGCGGCGTTGAGATCGTCATACGCCTTGGTCAGCGCAGCGCCCTCGTCGGCGGCGACGCTTTGTTCGTGCGACTGCCAGAGCAGCCAGCCGGCAAAACCGACGAGCGCGAGGACGATCACGGCGACCGCAGCAACGCCATAGCGCCGCGCCGCCTTCGCCATCTGATCGCGGCGCAATTCCTCATCGACTTCGCGCAGGAATGCGGCATCGGTATTCGGCGGCACGGCCAAGGGGGAAACTCCATCGGATCAGGGCGGGAAGGCGCGGACCTTAGCCGCGCCGCCCGCCAAACAAAAGCGTTCAAAAAAGCGGTGCGGCCGCTAGTCCTTCGGGGCGTAGATCTGCTCCACGCCGGGAAAGCTCCGCGACCGCACATCGGCGGCATAGCGCTCGACCGCGGCGGAAATACGGCCCGACAGATCGTCGAACTTCTTCACGAAGCGCGCGGTGCGCTCGAACATGCCGAGCATGTCCTCGGCAACGAGCACCTGTCCGTCGCACTGTGCCGAAGCGCCGATGCCGATCGTCGGGCAGGCGATGCTGCGCGTGATCTCGATCGCGATCGGCTCGACCACGCCTTCGATCACGACGGCGAACGCACCCGCCGCGGCGATCGCCTGCGCGTCGGCGACGATCTTGGCAGCCTCGGCCGCGCTGCGCCCGCGCGCGCCATAGCCGCCGAGCGCGTTGACCGCCTGGGGGGTCAGCCCGACATGCCCCATTACGGGAATGCCGCGTTCGGACAGGAAGGCGACGGTCGGCGCCATCGCGGTACCGCCTTCGAGCTTCACCGCGGCGGCGCCAGTCTGCTTGAGCAGCCACGCCGCGCTCTCGAATGCCTTTTCAGGGCTCGCCTCATAGCTGCCGAACGGCATGTCGATCACCACGACGCTGTGATAGCTGCCGCGCACCACCGCCGCACCGTGCGCCGCCATCATCTCGAGCGTGACGGGAATGGTCGACGGCAGGCCGTAGATCACCTGGCCGAGACTGTCGCCAACCAGCAGCATGTCGCAATGCGGATCGAGCAGCTGCGCGTTGCGCACGGTGTAGGCGGTGAGCATCACCAGCGGCTCTCCGCCCCCTCGCCCGTCGACTTTTCGCGCGCGGATGGCGGGAACGGTGAGCCGCTTCATCGGCGCCGGGGTTGGATTGGCGCGGCTGGTCGCGGTGTCGATCGTGAAGGTCGTGGACATGGACAAGGCGAATAGCGCCTCGCGCGGTGCGACGCCAGCGCCCCGCATGGGCGCCGACGCGCGGGGCTAGCTTACTTGACTTCGACGCCCTTCCAGAAGGCGAAGCGCCCCTTGATCTCGGCCGCCTTTGGCTTTGGATCTGGGTAGAACCAGGCAGCATCGGCGTTGCGCTTGCCGTCGACGACGACCGTCTTGTAGCTCGCCTCGCCCTTCCACGGGCAATGCGAATGCGTCGCGCTGTCCTCGAAATGCTCAGCGACGATGCTGTCGGCGGGGAAATAGTGATTGCCCTCGACCACCACGGTATCGTCGGACTGGGCAATGACGGTGTCGTTCCAGCGTGCAGTCGGCATGGCGGTCTCTCCTAGACGGTTACATCAGCTAGATAGGTATCGGGCTTGAACCCCGCCAGCAGCGTATCGCCCTGCACCAGCACCGGGCGCTTGATCGTCGAGGGGTTGGCCAGCATCAGCGCGACCGCCTTTTCGGCGTCGAGATCGGCCTTGTCGGCGTCGGGCAGCTTGCGAAAGGTCGTGCCCGCACGGTTGAGCAGCGTTTCCCAGCCGAGCCGATCGACCCAGTGCCGCAGTTCGGCCTCGGGAACGCCGGCCTTCTTATAGTCATGGAAATCATAGGCGACGCCCTGCTCGGCGAGCCAGGTCCGCGCCTTCTTTACCGTGTCGCAATTGGGGATGCCGTACAGCGTCGTCATGCAGCGTGCCTTCGTTGAAATTCAGGCGCGTGAGAGTGGCGCGGGATCCGCCCGCGCGCAACGGCGATATGCCAGCGCCCGCGCGCGGGGATATCCGCGGTGCGCCTGCCCGTGTAGGGCGGACCCGCTCGGCTGGATAAGGGGATCGGGATGACGGTAGTGGTGACCGGCGCGGCAGGCTTTATCGGCGCACATGTCGCAAGGCGCCTGCTGCAGGACGGCCGCGACGTGATCGGGATCGACAATATCGAGCCCTATTACAGCGTCGATCTCAAGCACGATCGTCTCGCCTGGGTGCGCGAGGCAGCGGGCAGCGCGCGTTTCGCGTTCCACGCCGTCGACATCGCCGACGAAGACGCGCTCGAGCAGTCGCTCGCGGGCCACGAGCTGACCGGGATCGTCCACCTCGCCGCCCAGGCCGGGGTGCGCTATTCGCTGACGCACCCGCGCAAATACATCCGCGCCAACGTCGCCGGCCATCTCAACATGCTCGAGATCGCGCGCGCGCGGCCGGGCGTGCACATGGTCTACGCATCGTCCTCGTCGGTCTATGGCGCCAACACATCGGTCCCGTTCCGGCTCGAGGACCGTGTCGATCACCCCGTCTCGCTCTACGCCGCGACCAAGCGCGCCGACGAATTGATGAGCGAGACGTATGCGCACCTCTATCGCCTACCGCAGACGGGCTTACGCTTCTTCACCGTGTATGGCCCATGGGGACGCCCCGACATGGCGGCGTGGCTGTTCACCGACGCGATCCTCAAGCGCCAGCCGATCAAGGTGTTCAACGGCGGCGACATGATGCGCGACTTCACCTTTATCGACGACATCGTCGTGGGCGTGATCGGCACACTCGATCGCCCGCCCGCCGATGACGGCCTCGAAAAGCCCGGCGGCAGCTTCGTGCCGCACGCGCGCTACAATATCGGCAACAGCCAGGCCGAGCGGCTCGAAGATCTGATCACCGCGATCGAGACGGCGTGCGGCGTCGAGGCGATTCGCGACTATCAGCCGATGCAGCCCGGCGACGTTCCCGCGACTTTCGCCGACATCAGCGCGATCGAACGCGATATCGGCTTCCGACCGACGACGTCGATCGCGGCGGGCATCCCGCGCTTCGTCGACTGGTTCCGCGCCTATCACGACACGTATCCGAGCTGATGGAGGGATTGGCTGGGGCGGCAGGGTTCGAACCTGCGAATGGCGGCATCAAAAGCCGCTGCCTTACCACTTGGCGACGCCCCAATCCGGGAGGGCGGTGCTTTAGGCGGTGAATCCGGGCTTGGAAAGCCCGGATGTGCGCCTCAGAGCACGCGCTCGAGCCAGCCGTGCGGATCGGGCGCGGTGCCGCGCTGCAGATCGATCAAAGCCTGGCGCAAACGCGTCGTGGTTTGGCCCGGCCCACCGCTGCCGATCGAGAAATCGCCGTCGCGCATCTTCATCGTGCCGATCGGCGTGACGACCGCCGCCGTGCCGCAGGCAAACGCCTCGACCAACCGCCCGCTCTCGGCATCGGCGCGGCACTGGTCGATCGCATAGGGTTCCTCGCGCAGCTCGAGCCCCATGTCGCGGGCGAGCGTGATCAGCGAATCGCGCGTGATGCCGGGCAGGATCGTGCCGGTCAGCGGCGGCGTCGCGATGCTGCCGTCGTCGAACACGAAGAAGATGTTCATCCCCCCCAGTTCCTCGATCCAGCGCCGCTCGATCGCGTCGAGGAACAGCACCTGGTCGCACCCGTTCCGAGTCGCCTCGGCCTGTGCGATCAGGCTGGAGGCATAATTGCCGCCGCACTTCGCCGCCCCGGTCCCGCCGGGGGCAGCGCGCGTATACTCCTGCGTCACCCACAGCGTGACCGCGGGGGCATTCCCCTTGAAATAGGCGCCAACCGACGAGGCGATCACCGCATAGAGATATTCGGCCGATGGCTTGACGCCGAGGAACACCTCGCTCGCGATCATGAAGGGGCGCAGATACAGCGCGCCGCCATCGATCTCGGGGATCCACCCGGCTTCCTGCCGAACGAGCGCGCGGACCGACTCGACGAACAGCTCCTCGGGCAGCGGGACCATCGCCATGCGCTCGGCCGAGCGGCGGAAGCGCGCGGCGTTCTCGTACGGGCGGAACAGCGCCGCGCCGCCGTCGGGCAGGCGATACGCCTTCATCCCTTCGAAGATCTCCTGCGCGTAATGCAGCACCGCCGACGCGCTATCCATCTGGAAGGGCGCGCGGGCGACGATCTTGGCATCGTGCCAGCCATCGCGCTCGCTATAGCGGATCGTCACCATGTGATCGGTGAAGACGCGGCCGAAGCCCGGATCGACGAGCATCGCGTTGCGCTCGTCGAGCGGGATCGGGGTCGCATGCGGCTCGATCGCGAAGACCGGGGCCAATGTCTCGTCCGATGGAAGGCTGTGCGCGTCGAGGCGATTTTGCGGCATGGAATGCGACATTCTGTTACAATTTGGGGATTGAAGGCGTGTACGGGGTGCGCCAAAGGCGGTCAACAATGGCCACAGCAATCGCCTCCGCCTCACCGCTATTCCTGCGCGAACCCGAGATTCGGCGCGGGATCGAGCTGATGTATTTCGCGCAGAGCACGCTTGCGCGCACGACCGAGACGCGGCTCGCCGCAATCGGCCTCGGGCGCGCGCATCACCGGGCGATCTATTTCATCGCGCGCCATCCCGATCTCACCGTCAGCGCGCTGCTCGGGCTGCTCGGCATCACCAAGCAATCGCTCGGCCGCGTGCTCAACGAACTCGTCGATCGCGCGATGGTCGAGACACGCGTCGGCGAGCGTGACCGCCGCCAACGACTGTTGCGGCTGACGCCCGAAGGCGCGGCGCTCGAGACCGAATTGTTCGAAACCGTGCGGCAGCATTGGGCCGCTGCGTATGCGCGCGCCGGGCAGCAGTCGGTGACGGGGTTCTGGTCGGTGCTCGAGGGCATGATCGGCGAAAATGATCTCGCACGCCTGTCGGGATTGCGCGGATAACCTCGCCAGCATCGTCGCCAGCCGACGATTTGCGATAAGACCAGGAAGCGGGGCAGCCGCTTAACCGCGCGCCGCGGCCGCCATTTCCGCATTCCGCCGTGTGGCCGCAGCGATCGTCTCGCTCAGTAGCATTTCAAGTGCGTTCGCTTCGTCGAGGACATCGAGTCCGCGCCGCGTCGAGCCGCCGGGGCTCGCGACCTGATCGGCCAGCGCCCCCGGCCCGACCTCGGCGGCCGCCGCCAACAGCCCCGCGCCTTCGACGGTCGCCAGCGCGAGGCGCTCGGCTTGCGCCTCGGGCAACCCCTGCGCCACGCCGGCTACGGCCAGCGCATCGATGAAGCGATAGAGAAACGCCGGCCCGCTGCCAGCCAGCGCGGTCACTGCGTCGAACTGCGCGGCGGCAACCCATTCGACCAGACCGAGCGGCGCCATCAGCGCGGCCACATCAGCGCGCGCGGGCGCGTCGGCACTTGCCGAATCGAGCGCGACCACGCCCTTGCCGATCGCGACGGGAAGATTGGGCATCGCGCGGATGATTGCGCCCGCATCGAAGCGCGCCGCCAACGGTGCTTCCTCGACCCCCGCAAGAATCGAGACGAGCACCGGCACGCCTGCGAGCCGCGCGGCAAACCGGCTTGCCACATCATCGATCTGCTGCGGTTTCATCGCGAGGATGACGGCGTCGGGCAAAACCCCGCCCGGTAGATCGCGTCCCTGCCCCACGCCCTCGGGCAAAACGCGGTCGGCGCGGTTGACGACGTAGACCTGGTCGCCCGCCAGCACTCCGCTCGCGACCCAACGGCGCAGCATCGCGCCGCCCATATTGCCGCATCCGATCATCCAGACGCGACGGATCGTCACGCTTCGCCTTGGGTCTCGGTCATTGCCGCGGCGAGCGCTTCCTTGGGCGACTTGCCGCCCCACAGCACGAATTGGAACACCGGATAGAAGCGCTCGCACTCGTCGATCGCGCTTTCGACCAGCAGCTCGGCCGCGCCGAGCGACATCGTGCCGCCGCCGGAATCGGTCGGCCCCTCGATCATCGCGGCATGGCGATAGAGCAGGATCCCGCTCGACGACCAGAGTTCGAAATGCCCGACCCAGAGCTGTTCGTTGATCAGCCCGATCGCCTCGTAGATCGCACTGCGGCGATCGTCGGCGACGCGGATGTCGGGAAACGCGAGGAACTGGATTACGCTGTCTTCCTCGCGCCACAGCGCGCGCAGCTCGTACTGCGTCCAGCTTCCCTTGACCTTGGCGATGACCTCGTCGTCCTGGCGCTCATGCTCCCAGCCATGCGCAGCGAAATAGCTTTCGAGCATGTCGATCGGTGCGGCATCGTCGCGGTCGAAATCGGCTTCATCGAGCATCACAAGACGTCTCCTGCATCCGCATTACAGGATGTGGGAGCCGCACAACAGGCAACACACCAGACAGAGGACCCAAGCGTCGAGAAATCTGTGGAAAAGATCAGATCAGCCTTCCGCCTTTGGGGTCGTTGCCAGCTTCGCCTCGAGCGCATCGAGCCGTGCGCGCAGTGCGTCGGCATCGTCGCGCGCTGCGGCTGCCATCGCCTTGACCGCGTCGAATTCGTCGCGCGAGACGAAATCCAGCCCGCCGATCCACTCGCGCGCACGCGCCCGCGCACCCGCCTCGGCTTCGCGACCAACGCCGGCAAGCGTCCCGGCGGCACCGTTGAGGAGCTTGGCGAAATCGTCGAAAATCTTGTTGTCGGATTGCATGAGCCGAAAATCCAGTCGCTTCAGAGCTTGATGATTTGGGTGGTGGACGCCGACGGCGCAAGGGTTTCCGCGCCGGGGTTGAGGTCCATTATCGCATAGTTGAGGTAGAACGCCACCACCAGCCAGGCAAGATAGGGAACCAGCAGGACCGCCGCGAGCGGGCGAATCCGCGCGAACACGACCGCCATGGCGAGCGTCAGCGCAGCCATCAGGGTAACGATGCCGAGCGCCACCGCGACCTGATGCATCCCGAAAAACACCGGCGACCAGGTGAGGTTCACGACCAGTTGGACCGCGAACAGCACGAGCGCCAGCGTCCGCAGCCGCGCCCCGCGCGCATGCAGGATCATCGCCAGCGCGAGCCCGAGCAGAATGTAGATCGTCGTCCAGGCGACCGGGAAGACCCAGTCGGGCGGTGTCAGCTGCGGTTTGATCAAGGCGGCATACCACGCGTTCTGCGACCCCGCCGGCGCCAGCCGTGCGGCGCTGAACCCCAGCAGCAGGATGAGCGGCACCGTCACCGCCGCCCATCGCAGGAAAGCCAGACGCAATTGTTGCTGCGATGCGATCTCTCTCAAGCCTTACGCCCTTCCCGCCTCGTTTGCGCCATGTCGTCCCCGATATGACGGCCCGTATCGGCCATATAGGAGAATCGCCTGCGTGTAGCTGCTAATTTCAAGGCAATGCCGGCAGAGTGTCTCGCATTGCAGCAATCAGGAATTCGACATTGCCCTCTGGGCCGGTGATCGGGCTTTCGACGATCGTCGCGACCGACCAATGCTGGCCAACGATCCACGCTGCCACTTCGTCGCAGACGCGCGCGTGGATTGCGGGATCGCGCACCACCCCGCCCTTGCCGACCTCGCCGCGCCCGGCCTCGAACTGCGGCTTGATCAAAGCGAGCAGTTTTGCCTGCGGCTTGGCGAAGCGCAGCGGCACCTCGAGCACCTTGGCGAGACCGATAAAGCTTGCGTCGCACACGATCAGATCGACCGGTTCGGGAATATGCGCGTCGGTGAGGATCCGTGCGCTGGTCTGTTCATGGACGATGACGCGCGGGTCCTGCCGCAATTTCCAGGCAAGCTGGTTGGTGCCGCTGTCGACCGCATAGACCCGCGCCGCACCGTGCTGCAGCAGCACGTCGGTAAACCCGCCAGTCGACGACCCGACATCGATCGCCACCGCCCCCGTCACGTCCCAGCCGACGGTATCGAGGCCATGCGCCAGCTTGATCCCCCCGCGCGAGACCCAGGGATGATCGCGCCCGCGCACGTCGAGCACGACGTCGTCGGCGATCGCCTGGCCCGGCTTGTCGATCTTGCGCTCACCGGCAAAGACCAGCCCGGCCATGATCAGCGCCTGCGCGCGCGTCTTGCTCTCGGCAAGGCCGCGATCGACGAGGAGCTGGTCTGCGCGGAGTTTGGCCATCTGCGCTTCCAACGCGAAGTCGCTGCCGACCGCAAGGGGCATCCGCATTTCGGCGAGCGGCGACGCTGGGTTGGGCGGCGCGGCTTGCTGTAAAACGGGGCCGATCCGGCCCGTCGCGCGCTGCCGTCGCTTGGCCGCAACGCTATTGCCCACCGGGTCGGTAGAGATATCTTCGGGACCAGGGAGGCGTGGCCGCGCGGCGTCCCCCTAGAGCACGGGCGGCCACGTCTTCCATCGCGACCGGTACGCGGCTTTATTCGAAAAAGAGATACGCCGGATCGAACTTGGCGAAGCGCCGCAGCGCGTCCCAGTCAAGGATCTCGACCTCGCCCTGGCGGAACGCGACCATCCCGCGTTCGCGCAACTGCCGCAGCATCCGGTTGGCATGGACCGCGGTCAGGCCCGTCGCATCGGCAAGATCGACCTGCGTCAGCGGCAGCGGAAAGGTCAGCGTCGGCGCCTGTCCGATCCGCTGGAGCCGCACGTACATCTCGCAGAACAGATGCGCGAGCCGGATCGCGGCGCTGCGCGCGCCGATCGAGACGATCCATTCGCGGTTGATCGCCGCATCGACCAGCGTCGAGCGCCACAGCAATTCGGTGAGCGTCGCCGAGGCTTTGGTGAGCGCGCGGATCTCGGGATGGGGGAACAGCGCCACGCGGACATCCGTCAGCGCCGCGACCGAATGTTCGAGCCGCTTGAGCGGATAGGAATGCAGATCGACGAAATCGCCCGGAATGTGGATAGCAAGGATCTGCCGCCGCCCCTCGGGCGTGTCCTTGTAGCGCTCGACAAAGCCTTCGAGCAGCAGCGTGCATTGCGTCAGCGGGGTCTGCTGGCGCACGATGATCTGCCTCGCATTGTATGTCACCGTGCGCACGGACGCCCCCTCGAGCGCGGCTTGCTCGTCGGCGGTTATTGCAGGCACACGATGGGTCTTCAGGAACAGATCGGTATACATGGCCCCCTCCACGGCGCGGGAACATGCGCTGGATGTTTGCGTTTTGTCCAGTCTTGGAGACGCGATGTGGCCCGATTACCGTGTGATATTCCGATCGAGGCCGCCGCCGAGCATGGTGAGGTGATTCTCGATGGACCCGATGGTCTCGCCGCGTCGCTGACGCCGGAGGCCGCGCGGCGATCGGCCAAGACGATGGTCAAGGCCGCCGAGACCGCCGAGCGCAATCCCGACGCCGAGACGCCCTGACGCTTTGGCCCAGTCGCGAGCGGCTTGTTAACCGCCGCGGCGTATCGTCGCGGCGTGCCATTCCGCAAAATCTTCCTCAGCCGTTGGGCTGCTTTGCTGTGGGCCGCGGGGATCGTGTGGACAGCGGTCGATATCGTCGGCTTCGGCCCTCCCGCGGCGGGGCGGCACGCCATCCTTCCGGCGCAGCCGTCGGACGATACCGATGCCACCGGGGTGGCGGTCAACTCCGACGATCTGGCGGTGCTCGCCAACGCCATCCGGCAGTGACGATCCGCCACTGCCGCCCTAGCGCTTGGGTGCCGGCTTCAGGCTGATCGAGCGGATCCGCCACGTACGCTGCGTCGCGGTCGCGCCGTCGATGTCGCCGGTGCGGTGCAGCGTGACCGATCCGATCTCGTAGACCGGCGTGCCACCGCGTTTCAGCCGGGCGTAGGTCTGTACCGGCACCGTGACATACCGCTGGCCCGCGCCCGCATCGATCGGCCCGGGCGCGCCGACATTGGCGTGATATTCGCTGTACGCGGCAAACCCGGCGGCGAAGGCCGCGGCATCGCCAGCGCTCGGGTCGCGCAGCGCGAATGCCGCATCGTATTTGCGCTCGCCGAGCAAGGCATAATAGGTCTGCACGACATTTGCCGCGCCCTGTGCGCTGTCGGGGGTGAAGGCCGCTTCGGAAACGGGCGTGCGATCGTCCGGCAGCCCGCCCGGCGTACCCGGCGCCGGCGGGTCGAGCGGCGCCGGCTCCGCGCCGTTCGCGTCCGCATCGCGTTCCGGCACGGCGTCGGGTTCGGCGACCTCGACCGGTTCGTTCGAATCATACGCATCGACCGAATTCTGCGCGCGCATCGCCGCGGCGTTGATGTCGATGCTGTTGCCTTGGCTCGACGGTTTCTCGGTGCATGCTCCCGCGAGCACAAGCGGCAGGGAAAGGATCACGAGGCGTTTCATGGCAGATACTCGCCGAACAGGATGAAGCGTGTTGGTCAACGTCACGTCCGTCGGCCTGTTCCTGCCCACCCGATACGACACGGCGAAGCGTGCCAAACGCCGGGTGCCCCACCGGCCCGCGCGAGCGGACCGGCCGCGGACGAAAACGCCAGGCGCCCCGTCCGCGGCGCAGCCTTATGGCCGCAGCGCGGCGTCGTCGCGGTCGCTCAATTCGTCATCGTCCGCGGTGTCGTCGTCGAGCTCGTCCTGGACGTCGTCTTCGTCCTCATCGTTTTCGCTCTCGTCGGCGTCGTCGTCTTCCTCGCCGATCTCGTCGTCTTCCATCTCGAGATCGTCGTCGTCGTCATCGTCGTTCGACGCGATATCCGGGCTGATATCGGTCAGCAGCGTGCCGTCGCTCGGCCCATCGCGCGTCACTTCGAGAATTTCCGCGCGCTGGCTCTCGTCATAGCCCTCTTCGTCGAAACCGTCGTCGCCCGTGCCCTCGCCGGGCACCTGATGTCCACCGATGCTCATCTTCGCTCTCCCGACGCCCCCGCAGGATGCGGGATCGTTCCATCAGCGAACCGTGCGGACGCGAAACGGTTCCGGCCATGCCAAGTAAACAGCGTCAACTGGGGCGAAATAACCGCCCGCGCTCGACGATCGCTGCGATCACGATACCCGATATGCCCGCCACCAGAAAGCCCAGATGGAGCGGCACGGTCGTCCCATCGAAGCTCCGACCGATCGCCCAGCCGACGATCGCGCCCATCGTGATGCCGAAGAATCCCTGCACGCTCGACGCGACGCCGGCGATCGACCCCATATTCTCCATCGCCATCGCCGACATGTTCGACGTGGCGAGGCCGAAGCACGCCATCGTGATCGCCTGCAGCACGACGAAGACGAGCAGCGGCTCGTCGCCGAACCAGCCAACCGCGACCCCCGTGCCCGACGAGAGGATCATCACCACCAACGCCGTCTGCGAAATACGCCGCATGCCGAGCGTCATGACGATCCGCGAATTGAGCAGATTGGCGACCGCCATCGTGCCCGCCGACGCCGCGAACACTGCGCCGAGCCACTCGGGACGGTGGAACACGCGCTCCATGATCGGCTGGATCGACCCGAGATAGCCGAAGATCGCCCCCTGCGCGATCAGCGCGGCGATCGTGTAGCCAACCGAATAGCGGTCCGACAGCGTCTGCCGCCAGCCCGCCAGCGTCGTCTTGATCGACAACGGCGATTTGTTCTCGGGGCGCAGCGTCTCGGGCATGCGCAACACGAACCAGATCAGGCACAGCAAGGCGCCCCCCGCGATCACCTCGAAGATCAGCCGCCACGATCCAATCAACAGGATCGCCTGCCCGATGCTCGGCGCGACGATCGGCACCGCCATGAACACCATGAAGGCGAGGCTCGTCACCTGCGCCATCGCGCGGCCCGAGAAGCAATCGCGGATCAGCGCGATCGTCACCACGCGGCTCGCGGCAATCGCGAGCCCGCTGAGGAAACGCACCGTCAGCAGCAGGGTAAAGCTGTTCGCCAGCCCCGCGCAGAGATTGCCGATGATGAACAGGACCAGCCCGACGATCAGCACCGGGCGCCGCCCATAGCGATCGGTCAGCGGCCCGTGGATCAGCTGCCCGATCCCGAGCCCGATCACGAACACCGTGATGATCAGCGGCGCATCGACGATCGCATCGACGCGGAGCCGGCGCGCGATGTCGGGCTGGGCAGGCAGCATCGTATCGATGCCGAGCGACGCAAGCGCGATCAACGAGGCGATCAGGGGGACGAACTCGACCAGTCGCAGCGGGGGCGAGTCCATCATCGGGCGTTGCGGGGAAGCAGACATGCCGCGCGCAATGCCCGAGTCGGCCGCGCGGGTCACCCCGCAAAGCGCGCAGTTGGTCGGCACGGTGCCGCAATCGTCGCGGAACGGACACGTTGGCGGCGCATTATCGAGGTTCAACGCGAGAGGAACGAGACGATGAGCATTTTCGGCATGATCAAGGACGCGATCTGGGGTCATAAGGCAGCACCGGCACCGACCCCGGCTCAGACGGCGCCCGCCGCACCGCAGGCGCCGGCTACGCCCGCGCCCGCCCCGGTTGCAGCCCCCGCGCCTGCTCCAGCAGCGCCAGCCGAAAAGATCGACGTCAACGCGGTGCTGACGCAGAAAGCCGCCGAAAAGGGCCAGCCGCTCAACTGGCAGACCTCGATCGTCGATCTGATGAAGGTGCTCGATCTCGACCCGAGCCGCGAAAACCGCACCTCGCTCGCGCATGAGCTCGGCTACACCGGCGACACCAACGACAGCGCGACGATGAACGTCTGGCTCCACAAGAAGGTGATGGAGAACCTGGCGTCGTAACGCGCCGGACTTGACGGATTGGCTGGCGGGCCTAGTGTATTACTAAAGCGATACACGAAAGGCCCGCCATGCTTCGCCCCTTCCTATGCGCCACGGCATTGCTTGCACTGACCGCCTGCGATGGTGGCAGCGGTGGCACCTCGATCTCGATCAATTCCTCCGACGGCAATGCCGCGGGCAGCCTCGACGGCAATGGCGAAGCGATGATCGACACGCCCTTCTTCAAGGGCAAGGTGAAGCTCCCCAAGCTTCAGCTCGATGCGTCAGACTTCGAGATGAACGGCGTGAAACTGTATCCCGGATCGACGATCGGCGCGATGCACATCGATGCGCAGGATCGCCCCGACAATGCACGAGACGGTCGCGTCCGGGTGACCTTCTCAAGCCCAGCCGCCGCGGAAACCGTGCGCGACTGGTTCTCAGCAAAATTGACCGCCGCCGATTTCAAGGTCCAGCCCCACGGGTCGGGCCTTATCGGCAAGACCGATGAGGGCCAACCGTTCCTGCTCGACCTAAAGCCCGCCGGAGCCAGCAAGGCGGATGGGGTCATCACGATCGGATGATGTGACGAAGCGGGTCGCTTTATATTGAACACAACCGACGCGCACATCCGATCCGGGCAAGAATAAAGGCGGCATTGAGTACGATATCGCGACTTGGTTGAAACCACTCGTTCACTGTTATCCGCGATGGTCTTGTCATGCGGTCCAACAAACCATTTCGTGCCGCCCCTCTGAACCGGCGCAACCATTACCGGGATCAGCAGCAAAGCAGCGATCAAACAGCGGCGTTCAAATTCCTGGGCGCCGCTGCGATACTCGGCGGGATCGTCGGAGCGGGCTCGCTCGCCTTCAGCGAAGATGGTCGTGCCAAGATCGGCACTGTCGTGAAACCTGTTGCGGTACGGGCGGAGTTGGTGCGTGCCCGCGCACCGCAACCGGGCGACGTCTGGGGCGGTTGCAACGATGCCCGAGCCGCGGGCACTGCGCCGATCTATGCCGGCGAGCCCGGCTATCGCCAGGGAATGGACGGCGACGGTGATGGGATCGCCTGCGAACCTTACCGATAGTCGCCGCCCCCCGATCCACGGCATGCGACAGCGCCTCGCTTATCCCCGCGGGGCTGACGTGGCGCCAAATCGGCGCTATCTTCGCGCTTTGCCAGTATCACGGACGCGTATCATGTTTGACACCCCCACCGCCGAAGTCCCGCCGCTGTCGCTTGCCGACGAGGCGGCCGATCCCGTCGCCTTTGCCGCGGCGCTGGGCGAATCGTTCGAGCGCTTCGGCTTTGCGGTGGTGTCCGACCACGGCGTTCCGGCCGCTCTGATCGCTCGCGCCTGGGCGATGACCGAAGCGTTCTTCGCGCTGCCAGAGGACACCAAGCGCAGCTATTTCAGCGCGGGCGGCGGCGGTGCGCGCGGCTATACGCCGTTCAAGACCGAGATCGCCAAGGGCGCGACGCATGTCGATCTCAAGGAATTCTGGCACGTCGGGCGCGAGCTGGCGAAGGGCCATCGCTTCGAGGCGCAGATGGCGCCCAACATCTGGCCCGACCAGCCCGAGGGCTTCCGCGAAACCTTCATCGAGCTGTTCGCCGCGCTCGACCTCGCGGGCGACCGGCTGCTGTCGGCGATCGCGCGGCATCTCGGGCTCGCGCCGGACTGGTTCGATCACGCGGTTAAGGACGGCAATTCGGTGCTCCGCCTGCTGCACTATCCGCCCGTCCCCGCCGATGCGGCCGAAGTCCGCGCCGGGGCGCATGAGGACATCAATTTGATCACGCTGCTACTCGGCGCCGAGGAGGCCGGGCTGCAGCTGCTGACCAAGGAAGGCGCATGGCTGCCGATCAAGCCGCCCACGGGCGCGATGGTCGTCAATGTCGGCGACATGCTCCAGCGCCTCACCAACCATGTCCTACCCTCGACCACGCACCGCGTCGTCAACCCGGCGCCCGAGCGGCGCGGGCATTCGCGGTATTCGATGCCGTTCTTCCTGCATCCCGCGCCCGACTTCCTGATCGAGACGCTGCCCTCGACGATCACGGCAGAGCGGCCCAACCGCTATCCGACGCCGATCAGCGCACATGACTATCTGCATGAGCGGCTGGTCGAGATCGGCTTGGTCAAGAAATAGTATGCCACCCCGGACTTGTTCCGGGGTCCACTCCTCCGCTAGCGCAGTCGGCGATCGGTGCGCGCGCTCCATCCCGAGCGCTGGGCTGATCGGTGGACCCCGGAACGAGTCCGGGGTGACGAAGGTGTGAACGCTATGACCAAACCCCTCCGCATCGCCCTGGCCGGGCTCGGCACTGTCGGCGGCGGCGTGATCCGCTTGCTTGATACCAACGGCGCGCTGATCGCGCGGCGTGCGGGGCGGCCGATCGAGATCGTCGCGGTTTCGGCGCGCGATCGCAGCAAGGATCGCGGCGTCGACATGACGCGCTTCGAGTGGGTCGATGACACGACGGCGCTCGCGCAGGCCGACGTCGATGTGGTGGTCGAGCTGGTCGGCGGATCGGATGGCCCTGCGCTCACGCTCGCGCGCACCACGCTCGCCGCGGGCAAGAGCTTCGTCACCGCGAACAAGGCGATGCTGGCGCATCACGGGCTCGAGCTTGCGCGCGCCGCGGAGACGGCCGGCGTCGCGCTCAAGTTCGAAGCGGCGGTCGCGGGCGGCGTGCCGGTGATCAAGGGATTGCGCGAAGGCGCCGCCGCCAACGAGATCGAGCGCGTCTACGGCATCCTCAACGGCACCTGCAATTTCATCCTGTCGAAGATGGAGGCCGAGGGCCGCGATTTCGCCGACGTGTTGGCCGAGGCGCAGGCGCTGGGCTTCGCCGAATCCGATCCGAGCTTCGACATCGACGGCGTCGATGCGGCACACAAATTGTCGCTGCTCGCGAGCCTCGCCTTCGGCACGCAGCCGGCATTCGGTGACGTCGCTGCCGCCGGCATCCGCCACGTCCTCGCCGCCGACATCGCCGAGGCGGCGGCGCTTGGGTATCGCGTGCGGCTGCTCGGGCTTGCCGAGGCTGGCCCCGGCGGGCTGTTCCAGCGCGTTCATCCGCATCTCGTGCCGGTCAGCCATCCGCTCGCGCACGTCACCGGCGCGACCAATGCCGTGGTCGCCGAGGGCAATTTCGTCGGGCGGCTGCTGTTCCAGGGCGCCGGCGCCGGCGACGGACCGACGGCTTCGGCAGTCGTCGCTGATCTGATCGACATCGCGCGCGGCGAATTCGGCCCCGCCTTCGCGATGCCCGCCGATGCTTTGACCGCGCAGGGCCCGGCCGATGCCGGTGAGCGCCGCGGCCGCGCCTATGTCCGCTTCACGGTCGCCGATCGCGTCGGCGTGCTCGCCGAAATCGCCGCGGCGATGCGCGATGCGGGCGTCTCGATCGAGAGCCTGATGCAGCGCGGCGCGCATGCCGACGGATCGGTGCTGGTCGCGATCGTCACGCACGAAGGCCCCGAGCGCAGCGTAGCGCAGGCGCTCGAGCGGTTGCGCGGGTCGCAGAGCCTGGTCGGACAGCCGTTGTGGATGCATATCCTGGGGTAAGGGTGCGTACAGCGCTTTCGCGTTCGGCCTACGCCCGTCGAAGGGCTCCCCTTCTTCTCGACCGCGAGAAGAAGGAACCGCCATCGGAATGCTCCCGTCACCCCAGCGAAAGCTGGGGTCTCCGTGCTGCGAAGCGCACCCGTGCAGCCATGAGATCCCGGCCTTCGCTGGGATGACAGGTGTGGGTGCGCGATACTTTGCCAAGCCCCGCACGCGCGGCCCGCGCTACGGCAGGATCACCGACTCGCGCGGCGTGTCATCCAGCGCGATCGCGACGCGGCCCGACTTATCGGGCTTCTTCTTGAACACCCGCCCGACCCCGTGCGCGACGTCGCCGGCCAGCATCATGAAATCCTTCGCCTCGCCCGGCCGCTCGCAACAGCTGTCGGGCGACACCACCTTCTGGATCAGCCGCACCACCTGCGTGCCGCCCTCGAAGAACTGCACACCGCCAGCGCAGCCGCGCTGCATCGTCGCGCACGGCGAGCTGCTCTCGACCGCCATCGCCCCCGCCCCGGTGAGATACGGATTGGACGGTTTCGGTCGGTTCAGCACGACCTCGTCGGGATAGGGCAACGCCTGCGACGGCAGCGGCTTGCCGCACACGACGATGTCGTTGGGATCGACCGCCTTGCCGCGCCGCGTACACGGCTCGTTCGCGACCGGCTGCAGAATCGAGAAGGCAATCGGCGCCGCCGGAGCGGGCACGGCGGGGGTCGCGGCTTGCGCGGCGAGGAGCAGCACGATCATGGACCCGATACTCCGCTGCAATCGTGGCCGATTTCAGGCGATCTTGGCGACACCCAAGCGCGGCAGGTCGATCGCCGGGCAGCGGTCCATCACGACCTTGAGCCCCGCTGCCTCGGCACGCGCCGCGGCGGCCTCGTTGACCACGCCCAATTGCAGCCAGACGGCCTTGGCGCCCGCCGCGATCGCTTCGTCGACCGCGTCTCCCGCTGCGGCGGAATTGCGAAAGATATCGACCATGTCGATCGGGTCGCCGATCTGCGACAGCTCGCGAAATACGAACTCGCCGTGGAGATGCTCGCCGGTGATCTGCGGATTGACCGGGATCACGCGATAGCCATGCTCCTGCAGCGTCCGCATCACACGGTACGATGGGCGATCGGGCCGGTCCGACGCGCCGACCAAAGCGATCGTGCGGGTCTCCTCGAGCAAGGTGCGCAGGTCGCTATCGCTGGTGAGCGGCATCAGGCGTGTCCTTCGATCCAGCCGGCGACATGGCCGGCAATCTGCTTGAACGCCACGGCTTCAGGGCCGTTCCCCGTCACCGGCGGCTGCCCCGCATCGGAGGCGACTCGCACCCGCATGTCGAGCGGAATGCGCCCCAGGAACGGCAGCCCCAATTCCTTCGCCGCGGCCTCCGCGCCGCCGGTGCCGAACGGATCGGACACTTCGCCACAGGAAGGGCAGACATAGCCCGCCATATTTTCGATCAGCCCGATGATCGGCACCCCCGCCTTGACGAACAGGTCGATAGCGCGCCGCGCGTCGATCAAGGCCAGGTCCTGCGGCGTCGAGACGATCACCGCGCCGGTCGGGCGGTATTTCTGGATCATCGTCAGCTGGACGTCGCCCGTCCCCGGCGGCAGGTCCATCACCAGCGTATCGGCCGCGCCCCAATTGGCGTCCATCATCTGCGTAAGCGCCCCCGCCGCCATCGGCCCGCGCCACGCGATCGCCTGGTCGGCGGTGACGAGCATCCCCATCGACAGCAATGGCACGCCGAACGGCGTCTGGACGGGATTGAGCACCTTGTTGTGCGCGGTCGGTTTGAGATCGGCGACGCCCATCAGCCGCGGCTGCGACGGCCCGTAGATATCGGCATCGACCAGCCCGACGCGCCGCCCCGCCTGATGCAGCGCGATGGCGAGATTGGCCGACACGGTCGACTTGCCGACCCCGCCCTTCCCGCTGCCGACCGCGATCGTCACGCGGCGTTGGCGCTGGCTGGTCAACGCGACACGCACCGTCTCGACCCCCGCCACCAAGGTCGCGGCGCGGCGCACCGCATCCTCGAGCGGCGCGTGATCGGCTTCGTCGAGTCCGCTGACATCGACGATCACGCTGGCGCGGGCATCCTCGATCCGGCCCGTCGCGCGGGTGCCGGCGACGAGCGAGAGGGCGGCGTTGAGGGCGGCATCGGGCGAAATCGGATCGGTCATCGCCGCCAGATAGGCGTCATGGGCACGCTTGCCACTGTTTTTCGTCGGAGCACGCCCCTATAAAGGTACCATGACGATCCTATCGCGCTGGTTTTCACGCCCTTCCCTCCAATCCGCCGATGGCAAGGGCCCGTGGGGCAGCGGCGGCGCTGGTGGCGGTTCTGGCGGCGGGGACGACGACAAGAGCGGCGGTCCGCGCAACCCCTGGGCGCAGCCTCCCGCCGGCAAGCCGCGCGGCACGACGGCTGGCCCGAGCGCGCTCGACGAGTTCCTCAAGCGCGCACGCGGCGGCGGCAGCGGCCCGGGTGGTTTCGGCGGTGGCGGGCGTCCGCGCATCCCCGGCGCGCCGAGCGCGACCAACCTGTGGCTGATCGCGGTCGGCGTGATCGTCCTTGCCTGGATCGTCCTCACCAGCTTCCATTCGATCGGGCCGCAACAGCGCGGCGTGGTGACCTTTCTCGGCCGCTATTCCGAAACGCTCGAGCCCGGCATTCGCATGACGCTGCCCGCCCCCTTCGTCGACGTGGCGAAGGTCGATGTCGCGGCGATCAACACCGAAACCTTCCCCGATGAAGGCGATGGCGGCTCCGAAACCGACAAACTGATGCTGACGAGCGACCAGAACATCGTCGATCTCGATTATTCGGTGCGCTGGCAGATTTCGAACCCGCAGGACTTCGCCTTCCAGATCGCCGAACCGCGCAACACGCTGCGCGCGACCGCGATGAGCGCGATGCGTGCCGCCGTCGCCACCGCGACGCTCGACGACGCGATCGGCAGCGGGCGCAACGCGATCGAGGTCAAGGTCCAGCAATCGATGCAGGACATTCTCGACGGCTATAACGCCGGCATCCGCATCCAGGGCGTCGCGATCCGCGGCGCGCAGGCACCGGCGCAGGTGTCCGACGCGTTCAAGGAAGTCTCGGCCGCGCAGCAACAGGCGCAGAGCGACATCAGCAAGGCGCGCGGTTACGCGCAGCAGGTGCTCGCCAAGGCGCAGGGCGAGGCCGCGGCGTTCGACGTGATCTACGCCCAGTACAAGCTCGCGCCCGACGTGACCCGCAAGCGCATGTATTACGACACGATGGAGCAGGTTCTGTCCAAATCCGATAAGACGATCATCCAGGCCCCGGGCGTCGTGCCGTATCTGCCGCTGCCCGGGATCGCCAAGCGCCTGCCCGACGCCGTGCCCGCCCCGCAAGCTCAGGGAGGAGCCGCACAGTGAGCCGCACTTTGCTCCGCAATCCGATCACGCTCGGCATCGTCGCGCTGCTCCTGCTGATCGTCGCCGCCAGCTCGGTCGCGATCGTCCCCGAGACGCGCCAGGCGGTGATCCTGCGCTTCCAGCAGCCGGTCGCGACGATCAACGAATATCACCCGAACGAAGTGTTCGGCCGCACCGGCGCCGGCATCAACTTCCGCGTGCCGTTCATCGACCGGCTCGTCTGGGTCGACAAGCGCGTGCTCGACGTCGAGCTCGACAACCAGCCCGTGCTGTCGACCGACCAGACCCGGCTCGAGGTCGATGCCTATGCGCGCTTCCGCATCGTCGATCCGCTCAAGGCGGTGATTTCGACCGGCAGCACCTCGGTCACCGAGCAGCGCGTCAAGGATCAGCTCCAGCCGCTGTTCAGCTCGTCGCTGCGCAATGAGCTCGGCAAGCGTCCGTTCGCGGCCTTGCTCAGCCCCGAGCGCACGCAGGTGATGGGCAACATCCGCGCCGGCCTGCAGCGGCTCGCGTCGCAATATGGGGTGCAGATCGTCGATGTACGCATCAAGCATGCCGACCTGCCGACCGGCACGCCGTTCGACAGCGCGCTCAACCGGATGCGCACCGCGCGGCATCAACAGGCGCTGACGATCCAGGCGCAGGGCGCGCAGACCGCGCAGATCATCTCGGCGCAGGCCGATGCGCAGGCGGCGCAGATCTATGCGGCGGCGTTCAACAAGGATGCCGAATTCTACGACTTCTATCGCGCGATGCAGTCGTACCGCTACACCTTCGCACAGGACGGCAAGGGCTCGACGAGCTTGGTCCTGTCGCCCGACAACGCCTATTTGAAGGAATTCCAGGGTCGTCGTTGATTCGACGGCCCCGTAACGGCCCGTCAGCCGTTGATATTCAATCGCCGTTCAGCAACCATGGCTAACAGCTATCGCGTTGCTGCCAATTGGTAGACGAGAGGAAACGACCCTAGTGCGCTACGCCTACGCCATCACCGCCGCCCTGCTACTGAGCGGGACCGCCACCGCTATTGCGTTGCCATCCGCCGGAGGCGCGCAGACCGCCCAGAACGAACCCGCCGTCATGGCCGCCGCCGCCCCCAAGCCCGGCGCGCCGATGAGCTTTGCTGACCTGGTCGCGCGGCTGCAGCCCGCGGTGGTCAACATCTCGACCAGCCAGCACATCACCCAGGCGCAGCCCGCCAATCCGTTCGCCGGGACCCCGTTCGAGGGCCTGTTCGGCCAGCAGCAGGGCCAGGGCGGCGGCGGCACGCCGACCACGCGCGAGGCGACCTCGCTCGGTTCGGGCTTTATCATTTCGCCCGACGGCTATGTCGTGACCAACAACCACGTGGTCGCCGCGGGAGCCAAGGGCGCGACGGTCGACTCGATCAGCGTCACGATGACCGACCGCAAGGAATATGTCGCCAAGCTGATCGGCCGCGATCCGACTTCGGATCTGGCGCTGCTCAAGATCGAGGCGAAGAACCTCCCGTTCGTGAAGTTCGGCGATTCAGACGCGGCGCGCGTCGGCGATTGGATCGTCGCGATCGGCAACCCGTTCGGCCTTGGCGGCACGGTGACCGCGGGGATCGTCTCGTCGCTCCACCGCGTGACCGGCGCAGGCGCCTATGACCGCTTCATCCAGACCGATGCCGCGATCAACCAGGGCAATTCGGGCGGCCCGATGTTCGATCTCAACGGCAATGTGATCGGCATCAACTCACAGATCCTCGGCAGCACCGGCGGCGGCAATATCGGCATCGGCTTCGCGATCCCGGCGACCGACGCCAAGCCGGTCATCGAAAAGCTGATGAAGGGCACCAAGATCGCGCGCGGCTATCTCGGCGTCGGCCCGCAACCGATCGACGACGATCTCGCTTCCTCGTTCGGCCTCGCCAAGAACAAGGGCGAGCTGCTCCGCAGCATCGAGCCCGGCCAGCCTGCCGACAAGGCCGGCCTCAAGGTCGGTGACATCGTGCTGCGCGTCGGCGGCAAGGACGTGAACCCCGATCAGTCGCTCAGCTACCTCGTCGCCAATGTGACGCCGGGCACCCGCGTGCCGGTCGACATCGTCCGCCAGGGCAAGCCGCAGACGATCATCGCGACGATTGGCACGCGTCCGTCCGAGGATGCGCTGGCGGCGCAGGCCAGTGCCCAGTCCGACGACGACATGTCCGACGACGGCGATACGCCGGGTGTCGGCCAGGCGGCCTCGAACCCGCTCGGCGTGACCGTCGCAACGCTCACCCCGCAGATCGCGCGCACCTTCAGCATCGACTCGTCGGTGCAGGGTGTCGTGATCGGCACGGTCGATCCGTCGAGCGATGCGGGCGCCAAGGGCCTCAAGCGCGGTGACGTGATCATCTCGGCCAATGGTACGCCGGTCGGCACCCCGGCGGCGCTCGGGGCGGTCGTGATGCAGGCGAAGGCCGCGGGCCGGTCGCAGGTCGCGCTGTATGTCGTGCGCGGGCGTCAGCCGGCGTTCTTCATCGGCGTGAAGCTCAAGAAGTAACGTCAACGAATGCGCCCCTCCCCTTCAGGGGAGGGGTTGGGGGTGGGGGAGGCCTCGCAGAGACCGGGTGCCCCTTACGTCCCCACCCCAACCCCTCCCCTGAAGGGGAGGGGCTAAAAGGCTTCCGCTGGCCCGCATTTCGCGCGATAGTTTGCTCCGAAACCTCGCGAGGCCGCATGACCGACACGACAAGCATCTTCATCGGCGCCGGCGCTGATGGCACCAACCCGCAGCAGCTCGAACTCAAGCGCGCCAACCGCCACGGCCTGATCGCCGGCGCGACCGGCACCGGCAAGACGGTGACCGTCCAAGGCATCATCGAAGGCTTTTCGCGCGCGGGCGTCCCCTGCTTCGTCGCCGACGTGAAGGGCGATCTTTCGGGCCTCGCGATGGCCGGCTCCCCTACCGCCAAAAATCACGAGATCTTCGCCGCGCGCGCCAAGGAAATTGGCGACCAGGCCTGGGCCTATGCCGATACGCCGGTGCAATTCTGGGATCTGTACGGCGAGCAGGGCCACCCGATCCGCACCACCATTTCCGAGATGGGACCGCTCCTGCTCTCGCGCTTGATGGACCTCAACGAAGTCCAGGAAGGCGTGCTGACGATCGCCTTCCACGTCGCCGACAAGGACGGGCTGCTGCTGATCGACCTGGACGATCTGCAGGCGATGCTGGTCGATTGCGCCGGGCGCGCCGACGAGCTCACCACCACCTATGGCAATGTGTCGAAGCAATCGATCGGCACGATCCAGCGCGCGCTGCTCCAGCTCCGCAGCCAGGGCGGCGAGCATTTCTTCGGCGAGCCCGCGCTCGATCTCGACGATTTCATCGGGGTGGACGAGAAGGGCCGCGGCATCGTCAACGTGCTCGCCGCCGACAAATTGATGGCGTCGCCAAAGCTTTATTCGACCTTCCTGCTGTGGCTGATGAGCGAATTGTTCGAGCATCTCCCCGAGGTCGGCGATCCCGACAAGCCCAAACTCTGCTTCTTCTTCGACGAAGCGCATCTGCTGTTCGACGCCGCGCCCAAAGCGCTGCTCGAGAAGATCGAGCAAGTCGTGCGGCTGATCCGATCGAAGGGCGTCGGCATCTATTTCATCACGCAGAACCCGATCGACATTCCCGATACCGTGGCGGGCCAACTCGGCAACCGCGTGCAACACGCGCTGCGCGCCTTCACCCCGCGCGACCAGGCGGCGGTGAAGTCTGCAGCGACGACCTTCCGCGCCAATCCCGGCGTCGATGTCGAGACCGCGATCACCGAGCTGAAGGTCGGCGAGGCGCTGGTCTCCTTGCTGCTTCCCGACGGATCCCCCTCGCCCGTCCAGCGCACGCTGATCGCGCCGCCAGCGTCGCGCGTCGGGCCGGTGACGCCGGTCGAGCGCGGCGTGATGATCTCGACCGATCCGGTCGGCAACAAATACGACGTGCTGGTCGATCGCCACTCGGCCGAGGAAATGCTCGGCGCCAAGGCGCAGGAAGCCGCCGCCGCTGCGGCCGAAGCGAAAGCGAAGACCGAGGCCGAAAAGGCCGCCGCGGTGCAGGCCAAGGCCGACGCGGTCGCCGCCAAGGAGGCCGAGCGCCAGCGCGTCGCCGCGCAGCGCGAGGCGGACCGTCAGTCCAAATTGGCCACGCAGCAGGCCGCAGCCGAAGCCAAGGCCGCCGCCAACTCGCCCTGGAACCGCGCGATCACCTCAGCCACGCGTTCGGCGAGTTCGGCAGTCGGGCGGCAAGTCGCCAACGAAGTCTCGAAGGCGGTGTTCGGATCGTCACGCGGCGCCGCTGGCGGGATTGTCGGCAGTCTGGTCCGCGGCGTGCTCGGGGGTCTGTTCAAGGGGCGGTGAAGCTCTGACGCTGAACCCTGCTGCCTGCACCCCCGGCGAAGGCCGGGGCCCAGTAGCGAAACGCTAATAGGGAAACACTACGCGCGATCACTCCGACCTGCGCGCCTAAGCCCTGCCTTCGCCGGGGTGCGGCCTTGGCTAAGCGATAACACCGGCTGCCACCAAGGCATCGAGCGCGTCCTGGGACAGACCCAAAGCCCCCGCCAGCGCCTCGCGCGTATCCGCCCCGGCGCGCGGCGGCGCCCGATCATAGCTGGCGGGCGTCTCGGATAGCTTCGCTGGGAAGCCGACGACCTGCAGCGGCGTCCCATCCGCGCGCGCCATCGCCTGGACGTTCTTGCGATGCGCAACCTGCGGATCGGCGAAGATTTCGGGTAGCCCCGCGACCTTGCCCGCGGGGAGCTTGGCCGCCTCCATCGCCGCAACAAGATCGTCCGAGCCCCACTGCGCCACCGCAGGGGCGAGATGCGCGTGCAGCGCCTCACGATGCTCGCTGCGCAAGGCGACGCTGGCGAAGCGCGGATCGTCGCCCAGATCGCTCAACCCGAGCACGCGCAGGAAATCGCGGAACTGCCGGTCATTCCCCAGCGCCACGACGATCGCGCCATCGGCGGTCTCGTAATCGCGATACGGCACGATGTTGGGATGATCGTTGCCGCGCCGCACCGGCACCGTCCCGCCATTGAGCCAGTTCGACGCCTGGTTCGACAGCATCGCCAGCTGAGTGTCGAGCAGAGCGCAATCGACATGCTGCCCCTGCCCCGTCACGTCGCGGTGACGCAAAGCGGCGAGGATCGCGACGGTCGCATAGGTGCCGGTGAACAGGTCGACGATCGGCACGCCGACCTTCATCGGCGTGCCGTCGGCTTCGCCGGTGACGCTCATCAGCCCACCCATCGCCTGGATCAGGAAGTCGTAGCCGCCTTTGTCCTTGTACGGCCCGTCCTGCCCGAAGCCGGTGATCGAGCAATAGACCAGCCGCGGATTGATCGCGGAGAGGCTCGCATAATCGAGCCCGTATTTGGCGAGCCCGCCGACACGGAAATTCTCGACCAGCACGTCGCTCTGCGCGGCGAGCCGGCGGATCAGATCGGCCCCCTTGGGCTGCGCGAGATCGATCGCGAGCGAGCGCTTGTTGCGATTGGCGCAGAGGTAATAGGCCGAATCGCCCGAATCATCGGCGAGCGCCGGCGGCCCCCATCGGCGCGTATCGTCGCCCTGCCCCGGCTGCTCGATCTTGAGCACCTCGGCCCCGAGATCGCCGAGCATCTGCGTCGCCCACGGCCCCGCGAGCACGCGCGACAGATCGAGCACCTTGACCCCGGCGAGCGCGCCGCCCGGGGCTGTCGTCTCAGGCGGCATCGGCACGCGTCAGCCGCGCGAGCACGACGCCTTCCTGCGTCTGTCCGCCGACTTCGACGTTGAGTTCCGCGACGGTGCCGTCGAACGGCGCGGTCAGGCTGTGCTCCATCTTCATCGCCTCGAGCGTGACGAGCTTCTGGCCCTTCGCGACGCTGTCGCCCGCCGCGACATCGACCGCGATGATGCGGCCGGGCATGGGCGAGAGGATCGCGCCGTCGGCTGTGCCGCCGATCGCCGTCCCGCGCGGTTGGTCGAGCCGATAGCTGCGCCCTTCGCCAAGGAAGAAGCTAACGACTTCGTCTTGCGGCGGGCCGTCGTCGATCATCAGGTCGGCGACGACGTGCACCGCGCCCGCGTCGTCGACGATCCGCACCTCGGAACGGGGCGCCGCGTTGAGCCGCAACCCGATCGCGTCGTCCCACACGCCAAGCATCGGCCGCGCAGCAAGCGCCGCGGCGGCGTCGCGCAGGTGCGCGGGCTTGGGCGCGGGTGGAACCGTCAGCACGTCCCCGCGCCGCTCGATCAGCCCGGTGTCGATCGTCCCCGCGCCGAAGTCCGCATCCTGGCAAATCCGCGCGAGGAAACCAGCATTGGTTCGCACAGGCCAGACCTCGACATCACCCGTCGCGTCCCACAAGGCCGCGATCGCTGCCGACCGATCTTCCGCATGGACGATGATCTTGGCGATCATCGGATCGTAGAAGGGCGACACCTCGCCAGCTTCTTCGACCCCAGTCTCGATCCGCACAAAGTTCGGGAGGCGCAGATGCTCGAGCGTTCCGGTCGAGGGCAGAAAACCGCTTGCCGGGTTCTCCGCATACAGCCGAGCCTCCATCGCCCAGCCATTGATGGCCAGATCCTCCTGCCGCTTCGGCAACGCCTCCCCGCCGGCGACACGCAGCTGCCATTCGACCAGATCGACCCCGGTGATCTCCTCGGTCACCGGATGCTCGACCTGGAGCCGCGTGTTCATTTCCATGAACCAGATGCGGTCGGCGCGCAGGCCCTCGCTCGCGTCGGCGATGAACTCGATCGTCCCCGCGCCGACATAATCGACCGCCTTTGCCGCCTTGACCGCCGCGGCGCAGATCGCCTCGCGCGTGACGGCGTCCATCCCCGGCGCGGGGGCTTCCTCGATCACCTTCTGGTGGCGGCGCTGGAGCGAGCAGTCGCGCTCGAACAGATGGACGACGGTGCCGTGGCTGTCGCCGAACACCTGCACCTCGATGTGACGCGGCGAGAGGATGTATTTCTCGATCAACACGTCGGTATTGCCGAACGACGACGCCGCCTCGCGCTGGCACGAGACCAAGGCATCGGCGAAGTCGGCGGGATCGTCGACGCGCCGCATCCCCTTGCCGCCACCGCCCGCGACCGCCTTGATCAGCACCGGGTAGCCGACCGCAGCCGCCTCCGCCGCCAGCCGCTCGGGCGACTGATCGGCGCCGAGATAGCCCGGCGTCACCGGCACGCCGACCGCGATCATCCGCTCCTTCGCGGCGTCCTTGAGCCCCATCGCGCGGATGCTGTCGGGATTGGGACCGACCCAGACGATCCCGGCGTCGATCACGTCTTGCGCGAAGTCGGCATTTTCCGAGAGGAAGCCGTAGCCGGGGTGAATCGCCTCGGCGCCTGTCGCCTTGGCCGCGGCGATGATCTTGTCGCCGACCAGATAGCTTTCGCGCGCCGGCGATGCGCCGATATGCACCGCTTCGTCGGCTTGGCGGACGTGGAGCGCCTTGGCATCAGCATCCGAATAGACCGCGATCGTCCGCACCCCCATCGCCTTGGCGGTGCGGATGATGCGGCAGGCGATCTCGCCGCGGTTCGCGATGAGCAGAGACTGGATCATGCGTGTCTATCCGTCGCCCCGGCGCAGGCCGGGGCCGTTACGATAAGAGAAGTGCCGCGCGCATACGCGTAGCGGCCCCGGCCTGCGCCGGGGCGACGGGCGTCGGTCATCCCTCGCAGCCCGTCGTGCGCGAGGACCAGGTCAGGTTCTGGATCTTCCAGCTGCCGCCCTCGCGCACCAGATCGAAATGGTCGTAGCCGCAATGGTGGAGCTTGCCGTCGATGCGGAAGGTGTAGGGGCTCCACACCATCGCGATGTCGCCGTCGACTTCGACCGCGGCGTCGGAGAGCCGCTCGTCATAGCGCTCGGGACCGGGGGCGAAGCGCGCGAGCAATTGCTCGCGGCTCGAATGCGTAATCTTGCGCGTGCCGTCGGCCTGCTCGGCGACCGCGGTGGCGGTCGCGTCGCTGCGCAGCGTCTGGCCGATCGCGGCCGCATCGCGCGCGGCGATCCCGGCGAGCAGCGCATTGACCGGCGCCATCACCTGCGCCTCCTCGGTGCCGGGGGGCGGCAGGCCGGTGCCCTTGACGATCGGCTGAACAGGGGTGGTTTGCGACGACATCTGCGCGGCGAGCAGGAGGGCGAGGATCAGGGGCATGGATATTCCTTAGGGTCTCGCAAAACGGGGAAGGATAAAGGTCGGATCGGCCATCACATCCGAAACACGCCGAACGCCGGGCGTTCGGGGATCGGCGCGTTGAGCGTCGCCGCGAACGCGAGCCCAAGCACGTCGCGCGTCTGCGCCGGATCGATCATGCCGTCGTCCCACAGCCGCGCAGTGGCGTACCAGGGGTTGCCTTCGTCCTCATATTTCTGGCGGATCGGCGCCTTGAACGCCTCGGCCTCGGCGTCCGACCAGCCATCGGCGTCGCGGTGGACGGTCGCCAGCACCGACGCCGCTTGCTCGCCGCCCATCACCGAGATGCGGCTGTTGGGCCAGCTGAACAGGAAGCGCGGCGAATACGCCCGCCCGCACATCCCGTAATTGCCCGCGCCGAAGCTGCCACCGATCAACACGGTGATCTTCGGCACGGTCGCCGTCGCCACCGCGGTGACGAGCTTGGCCCCATGCTTGGCGATCCCCTCGGCCTCGTATTTGCCACCGACCATGAAGCCCGAGATGTTCTGCAGGAACAGCAACGGGATCCGCCGCTGGCACGCCAGCTCGATGAAATGCGCGCCCTTCTGCGCGCTCTCCGAGAACAGCACGCCGTTATTGGCGAGGATCGCGACGGGGATCCCCCAGATATGCGCGAAACCACAGACCAAAGACGTGCCGTACAGCGCCTTGAACTCGTGGAATTCCGACCCATCGACCAACCGCGCGATGATCTCGTGCACGTCGTACGGCGCGCGCACGTCGCTCGGGACGATGCCGTACAGCTCCTCGGCGTCGAACTTCGGCGGTCGCGGCTCCTTCATGTTGACGTCGCCGCCCATCTGGGGCTGCAAGGTCGATACGATGTCGCGGACGATCGTCAGCGCATGTTCGTCATTCTCGGCGACGTGATCGACCACGCCCGAGCGCAGCCCATGCGTATCCGCGCCGCCCAGCTCCTCGGCCGAGATTACCTCGCCGGTCGCCGCCTTCACCAAAGGCGGCCCCGCGAGGAAGATCGTCCCCTGCCCGCGCACGATGATCGTCTCGTCGGACATGGCTGGCACATAAGCGCCGCCCGCGGTGCAAGACCCCATCACGCAGGCGATCTGCGGGATACCCTTGGCCGACATATTCGCCTGGTTGAAGAAGATCCGCCCGAAATGGTCGCGGTCGGGGAAGACCTCGGCTTGGTGCGGCAGGTTCGCGCCGCCCGAATCGACGAGGTAGATGCACGGCAGCATGTTTGCTTCCGCAATCTCCTGCGCACGCAGATGCTTCTTGACCGTCAGCGGGTAGTACGTCCCGCCCTTCACCGTCGCATCGTTGCACACGATCATGCACTGCCGCCCCGAGACGCGCCCGATCCCGGCGATCACGGCCGCGCCCGGCACTTCATCGTCGTACAGCCCATTGGCGACGAGCTGGCCGATCTCGAGAAACGGTGAACCCGGATCGAGCAACCGCTCGACCCGCTCGCGCGGGAGCAGCTTGCCGCGTGCGGTATGGCGTTCGCGGCTCTTCTCGGTTCCCCCGAGCGCGGCTCGCGCGACGTCGCCGCGCAAGCGCTCGACCAAGGCGCGATTGTGCGCGGCATTGGCGCGGAAGGTCTCGCCATCGGCGCTGAGCTTGGTGTCGAGGACGGGGGCGCTCAAAGCGGGCTTCCTGCTTGCGGTATCCGTTGCATATGAAACGGCCTAGCGATCCGCGCCCCCGAAGGAAAGCCGATTGGCAGACGCAGCGGAGCGCGTATACCGCGCTCCAGATAGTTGCCGAGGAAACATCCCGATGAAACGCCTGACCGTCCTTTCGATCGCATTGCTCGCCAGCTCGGCGATCGCCACCGGCGTGGCGGCGCAGATGATCGGCACGCAGTCGGGGGTCGACCCGGCGCTGATCGACAAGAGCGTCAAGCCGGGCGACAATTTCGACGATTACGCCAACGGCACCTGGCGCAAGACCGCCGAGATCGAGCCCGCGCGCTCGTCGACGGGCGTCGGGGTCGAGGTGTCGAAGGTTGCCGAGGCGCGCAACGCAACAATCATCCAGGACGCCGCCAAGGCCAAGGCCGCGCCCGGCACCAGCCAGCGGCTGATCGCCGACTATTACGCAGCATATAACGACACCGCCGCGATCGAGGCGCGCGGCGTCGCGCCGCTTAAGGCCCTCATCGCGCCCTATTATGCGCTGCGCGACAAGGCCGCGCTGGCGAAGCTGATGGGCGCGCAGATGCGCGCCGATACCGACCCGTTCAACAACAACAATTACGCCAGCACGACCAATCTGTTCGGCCTGTTCGTCTCGCAGGATCTCAACCAGCCCAAGCGCAACACGCCGTATCTGATGCAGGGCGGCCTCGGCCTTGCCGACCGCGACTATTATCTGTCGCAGAGCCCGCAAATGGCCGAGCTGCGTGAAGGCTACAAAGCCTATCTGACGCAGATCTTCGGCCTCGCCGGCCTGAGCGATCCGGCAGCACGCGCCGCGCGCGTCTTCGCGCTCGAAATGAAGATCGCCGCCGCGCAGACCGATATCGAAGCGAGCCAGGACGCGAGCAAGGGCGACAATCCGTGGACCCGCGCCGACTTCGCACGCAAGGCGCCGGGGCTCGACTGGACGGCCTATTGGGCGGCGGCGGGCATCCCCGCCGGCCAGCAGGACTTCATCGCGTGGCAGCCCGATGCGATCACCAAGCTCTCGGGCCTGGTCGCGAGCGAGCCACTCGCCGACTGGCAGGACTGGCTGACCGCGCACCGCATCACCGCGGTCGCCTCGGTCCTCCCCAAGGCGTTCGACGATGCGCGCTTCGCCTTCTACGGCAAGCAGCTCAACGGCACCCCCGCGCAGCAGACGCGCGACAAGCGGAGCATCGCCGCGGTCAACGCGGCGCTCGGCGACGAGGTCGGCCGGCTCTACGCCGCGCGCTATTTCTCGGCGCAGTCGAAGGCCGAGATCCAGACGATGGTCAAGAACATCGTCGGCGCGTTCGACCAGCGCATCCAGAAGCTCGACTGGATGACCCCCGGCACCAAGGCCGAGGCGCGCCGCAAGCTCTCGGTGCTCTATGTCGGCGTCGGCTATCCCGACCATTGGCGCGCCTTCCCCAAGTTCGCAGTCGACGCGAAGGACCCGATCGGCAATCTCGAACGCGCCGATCAGGCGTTCTATCGCTACCAGATCGGCAAGCTCGGCAAGGCGCCCGACCGCACCGAATGGTGGATGACGCCGCAAACGGTGAACGCGGTCAATCTACCGCTGCAGAACGCGCTCAACTTCCCCGCCGCGATCCTGCAGGCGCCGTATTTCGACGCGAAATATGATGCGGCGGCCAATTACGGCGCGATCGGCGCGGTGATCGGGCATGAGATCAGCCACAGCTTCGACAATCTCGGCGCAGATTTCGATTCGACCGGCAAGTATCGCAATTGGTGGACGCCCGCCGATCTCGCGCGCTTCGAGCAGGCGGGTTCGGCGCTTGCGGCGCAGTACGATGCGTATGAGGCGCTGCCCGGGCTCAAGCTCAAGGGCAAGCAGGAACTCGGCGAAAACATCGCCGACACTGCGGGCCTCACCGCGGCGTACGAGGCGTATCGCGCGTCGTACGGCGGCAAGGAGCCGCCGGTGATTGACGGGATGACCGGCGACCAGCGCTTCTTCCTGGCGTTCGCGCAGAGCTGGCGGACCAAGATGCGCGACAAGGCACTGCGCGCGCGGATCGCGACCGATGTCCATGCGCCGGCGATGTTCCGCGTGCTGACGGTGCGCAACCTCGACGCCTGGTATCCGGCGTACAAGGTGCAGCCGAGCGAGAAGCTGTACCTCGCGCCGGGCGCGCGGGTTCACGTCTGGTAAGACGCGGGCCCCGCCGCCCCAACCCCGTCATGCCGGGCTCGTCCCGGCATCCACCGTGCCGCATAGCTGGCGATTGTAACGCCAAGACCACGGTGGATCCCGGCACAAGGCCGGGATGACGGACATGCGTTACTGCGCGGCGGGTGCGTCGTTGCCGATCAGCTCGCGCCCGATCAGCATCCGGCGGATCTCGTTGGTCCCCGCGCCGATGTCGAGCAGCTTTGCGTCGCGATAATAGCGCTCGACCGGCCAGTCCTTGGTATAGCCCGCCCCGCCCAGCGCCTGCACGGCCTCGTTGGCAACCTTCACGGCATTCTCGCTCGCGAGCAGGATCGCGCCCGCCGCATCGAAGCGCGTCGTCCGCCCGTCATCGCAGCTGCGCGCCACCGCATAGACATAGGCGCGCGCCGAATTGAGCGCGACGTACATGTCGGCGATCTTGGCCTGCATCAGCTGGAAGCTGCCGATCGCCTTGCCGAACTGCCGCCGCTCACGCACGTACGGCACGACCACGTCGAGGCACGCCTGCATGATCCCGAGCTGGATCCCGGCGAGCACGGTCCGCTCGTAATCGAGCCCCGACATCAGCACGCCGACGCCGCCATTCTCCGGGCCCATGATGTTTTCCTCGGGCACCTCGCAATCGGTGAAAACGAGTTCCGCCGTCGGCGAACCGCGCATCCCCATCTTGTCGATTTTCTGCCCGATCGCGAAGCCCGGCATGTCCTTCTCGATCAGGAAGGTGGTGATACCGCGCGAGCCCTCGCCGGTCTTGGCATAGACGACGAGCGTATCGGCATAAGCCGCGTTGGTGATCCAGAATTTGGTGCCGTTGAGCACATAACCGCCCTGCACCTTGTCGGCCTTGAGCTTCATGCCGACGACATCCGACCCGGCGCCCGCCTCGGACATCGCAAGGCTCCCAACATGCTCGCCCGAGATCAGCTTGGGGAGGTACTTGGCCTTCTGCTCAGGCGACGCCCAGCGTGCGATCTGGTTGACGCACAGGTTCGAGTGCGCGCCATAGCTCAGGCCAACCGACGCCGACGCGCGCGACACTTCCTCGCAGGCGATGACATGCTCGAGATAGCCGAGCCCGAGCCCGCCATCCTCTTCGGCAACGGTCACGCCGTGCAGGCCGAGCGCGCCCATCTCGGGCCACAGGCTCTGCGGGAACCAGTCCTCCGCATCGACCTTCGCCGCGATCGGCGCGATACGGTCGGTCGCGAAGCGCTGCGTCGTGTCGCGGATCATATCCGCCGTCTCGCCCAGCGCGAAATCCATCTGGTTCATGATCGGCCTCTCTTAGTTTCTCGTGTTACCACCGCCAATAGCGCGGCGCGTTTCAAAGCGGTAGCGTCGGATTGCGCGCCGAACGCGGTTGACCCCGCACCTGTGGAACCAGCAAACTGACCACGGGTTAGACCCGCGGCGATCGCGGGATCGTTGCTCCGCTCTCACGAGGATCCCTATGCCCATCAAATCGCTCTTCGCCGCCGCGCTCGCCATGCTCGCCGGGAGCTCCGCACTGGCCGGCCCCGTACCGATCGCCCCCGCCGCCACCGCGTTCAAGCTCGGCAGCCTGCGGCTCGTAGCGTTGCGCGACATGATCAATGCGGTGCCCAACGACGCCAGCGTGTTCGGCCCGCAAGTCGGCGTGCCCGCCGTGTCGGCGGTGCTGCGCCAGGCCGGCGCGCCAACCGATACGCTCCCGCTCGGCGTCGACGCGCTGCTCGTCGAGATGCCGGGGCACACCGTGCTGATCGACACCGGCCTCGGCCCCAAGGTCGGCGGGTCGCTGCCCAAGAGTTTCGCCGCCGCCGGCATCGATCCCGCCAAGGTCACCGACGTGCTGATCACGCATTCGCACGGCGACCATGTCGGCGGCCTCCTCACCGCAGACGGCGGCCTCGCCTTCCCCAACGCGACGATCCGCATGGCCGCGGCCGAATGGGCGTTTCTCAAGAGCAAGCCCGACAATGCCGCGTTGGCCGCAGCGATCACGTCCAAAGTGCAGACCTTCACCCCCGGCGCGACGGTCGTGCCTGGCATCCGCTCGGTCCCGCTGCCCGGCCACACCCCCGGCCATTCGGGCTATGAGATCACCTCGGGCAAGGAGCGCCTGCTCGACATCGGCGACAGCGCGCACAGCGCGATCGTCTCGCTCGCCAAGCCCGAATGGGTGATCGCCTACGACACCGACGCCAAGCAGGGGATGGTCCGCCGCGAGGCGACCCTCGCGCAGCTCGCCGCGAGCCATGAGCGGATCTTCGCGCCGCACTTCCCCTTCCCCGGCGTCGGGCGGGTCGTGAAGCGCGGCACCGGCTATATCTGGCAGCCCGACCTCCGCTGACCCTTACCGCTTGCGGAGACCGACCATGTCCAAGACCACAATCGCCGATTTGTTTGCCGAAACGCTCGAACTCGCCGGGGTCGAGCGCATCTACGGCGTCGTCGGCGACAGCCTCAACGGCCTGACCGACGCGCTGCGCCGCCGCGGCAAGATCGCCTGGGTGCACGTCCGCAACGAGGAGGCCGCCGCCTTCGCCGCCGGCGCCGAGGCGCAGCTGACGGGCAAGCTCGCGGTCTGCGCGGGCTCGTGCGGGCCGGGCAACATGCACCTCATCAACGGGCTGTACGATTGCAACCGCACGCGCGTACCGGTGCTCGCAATCGCCGCGCAGGTGCCGAGCGGCGAAATCGGCTCGAACTATTTCCAGGAAACGCGGCCCGAAGCGCTGTTCCGCGAATGCAGCGTCTATTGCGAGACGATCTCCGACGCGGACCAGATGCCGCGCACACTCGACACCGCGATCCGCGCGGCCGTGGGGCATCGCGGTGTGTCGGTCGTCGCAATGCCGGGCGACGTCGCGCTGCGCAGCACGACGGGCACCCTCGCCCGCTCGGCACAAGCGCTGCTCCCGCCAAAGGCAACGGTCGTCCCAGGCGCGCCCGAGATCGCCCAGCTGGCCGAGCTGCTCAACGGCTCGGACAAGGTCACGATCCTCGCCGGCCGCGGCTGCCGAACTGCGCACGCCGCACTGGTCGAGCTCGCCGGCGCGTTGCAGGCACCGGTCGTCCACGCGCTCGGCGGCAAGGAATTCGTCGAATACGACAATCCGTATGATGTCGGGATGACCGGTCTGATCGGCTTCTCGTCGGGCTATGACGCGATGCTCGGCTGCGACACGCTGTTGATCCTCGGCAGCGACTTCCCCTACCGCCAATTCTACCCCGAAAAGGCCAAGGTCGCCCAGATCGACCTGCGCCCCGAAAATCTCGGTCGCCGCACGGCGATAGATCTCGGGCTGGTCGGCGATGTCGGCGCGACGATCGCGGCGCTGCTGCCGCAACTCAAGGCCGGGCGCGACGGTGCCTTCCTCAAGGACGCGCGCGAAAATTACGCCAAGGCGCGCGAAGGCCTCGACGAACTCGCGCACGGCACGCCGGGCAGCGGCCTGCTCCACCCGCAGCACGTCGCGCGCGTGGTGAGCGAACTGGCCGCAGACGACGCGGTGTTCGCGTGCGACGTCGGCACGCCAACGATCTGGGCCGCTCGCTATCTCAAGATGAACGGCCGCCGCCGCCTGATCGGCTCGTTCAACCACGGCTCGATGGCGAACGCGCTGCCGCAGGCGATCGGCGTTCAAGCAACCTATCCGCAGCGCCAGGTCGTCACGCTGTCGGGCGATGGCGGTCTCGCCATGCTGATGGGCGAATTGCTGACAGTGAAGCAGCTCGGCCTGCCGGTGAAGATCATCGTCTTCAACAACGGCACGCTCGGCTTCGTCGAGATGGAGATGAAGGCGGCGGGGCTGGTCGAGACCGGCGTCACGCTCGACAATCCCGATTTCGCCGCGATGGCGCGCGCGATCGGCCTGCACGGCGTGCGCGTCACCGATCCCGGCGATGTCGAGACCGCGGTGCGCAACGTGCTCGCCCACCCCGGCCCCGCGCTGCTCGATGCCGTGACTGCGCGGAACGAGCTGTCGATGCCGCCCGCGATCACACTCGAGCAGATGAAGGGCTTCACGCTCTACATGGCGAAAGCGGTGATCAGCGGCCGCGGCGATTCGGTGATCGACCTCGCCAAGACCAATGTCGGGCTGCTCAAGCGCCTGTTCTGACGCCGCGCGTGCGCGTCAGCCGACGAGCTGACGCGCATGCCAGGCGACGTGCTCGGCGAGGAAGGTCGAGATGAAGTAATAGCTGTGGTCGTACCCCGGCTGCATCCGCAGCTCGAGCGGGATCCCGGTCGCATCGCACGCCGCCTCGAGCAATTCGGGCCGCAGCTGGTTCTCAAGAAACGCATCCGCATCACCCTGATCCACGAGCAACGCGGGCACCCGCGCGCCATCCTCGATCAGCGCCACCGCGTCGTGCTTGCGCCACGCCGCGCGATCCTCGCCGAGATAGCCCGCCAGCGCCTTCTCCCCCCACGGCACCTGGCTCGGCGCGACGATCGGCGCAAACGCCGAAACCGAGCGATACCGCCCCGGTCGCCCCAGCGCGAGCGTCAGCGCGCCATGCCCGCCCATCGAATGCCCGGTTATCGACTGCCGCGCGGGATCGACCGGAAAATGCTCTGCAACGAGCGCAGGCAGCTCCTCGGTGACATAGCTCGCCATGCGGTAATGCTGCGCGAACGGCGCCTGCGTCGCATCGACATAGAAGCCCGCGCCGAGCCCGAAATCATACGCCCCATCGACATCGTCGGGAACGCCCTCCCCGCGCGGCGAGGTATCGGGCGCGACGAAAATGATCCCGGCCTCGCGACACGCCGCGCGATACTCGCCCTTTTCGGTCACGTTCGCCTGGGTGCAGGTCAGCCCCGAAAGATACCACAGCACCGGCAGCCGATCGCCTGGCGCATGATCGGGAACGAACACGCTGAACGTCATCGGCGTGCCAGTCTCAGACGAATCGTGGCGATAGACGCCCTGCGTCCCGCCATGCGCGCGTACTTCGGATACCGTTTCGAGGGGCATGGCCGTCATCCCTAATGCCGCCGCTGGGTCGCTACGACCCATCGCAAGCGCGCGCCTTAGCCGCGATCGCAGCGCGATGGGAAGGCCCAGGGCGCTCGTCGTTTCGTCAGGGATGGGATGGAGCGGGTGAAGGGAATCGAACCCTCGTCGTAAGCTTGGGAAGCTTCTGCTCTACCATTGAGCTACACCCGCGTGGCGGCGCTTTTCCGAGGTTTGTGTGGCGCTGTCAACCGAGCGTTTCGATCGAGCGTTTCGATCGGGCGAAAAGATCGCCCACCCCACCCGCGCCCAACCGCGTCCATCCCAAAAGAGTCCGCGCCGGACGCGATTTGCGCTCGCGCAGGCGCAAATGGGGGAACATACCAAGGCTCCCCGGCGCTGTGTCGGTCTGGGCCGGTTGGCAATTCTAGCACGAGGCAAACGATCATGACCGAAGCAACCTGGGGCAACGACACCAAGACGCCCCCGATCGACTGGCGGATGAGCGCCGCGCTCGAAGACGTGCCGCGCGGCGCGGAGGACGTCGCCGAGGTCACCAGCCTCGAAGGCGCGGTGCGTGCATGGCGCGAGCTCGATCCCGCACATCAATCGGCAGCGACGCTGACGCTCGAGCGCGCGATCCAGCTCGACGGCGTGTCGCTCACCGCCTTTACCGGCAACAGCATCGCCGCGCTGGTCGAGAAGCTGCCCGCCTGATCGCGACGAAGTTACGAGTTGAATTGTAGCACCCGACCGGAGTAACGGGTGCGCGATTATGTCGATCGCCCAGGGGCCGCGCTGTCGCCGGCCCCGTGTCGGTCGTTTTGCAGGAAGAGGTGCGATGGGCAGCCGCGCCGGGATCGGGACGATACCCGATGCGACGGTGTGGCGGCGGATTTGCATTGAAGGACGATCGATTGATGAGTGATGTGGTGACAAGCCTGCCCGGTCTAGAACCGACCTCGGCGCTGAGCGTCGAAACCGTGCTCAGCGTGCGGATGTGGAACGAGCATCTGTTCAGCTTCACGATCACGCGGCCCGCGAGCTTCCGCTTCCGCTCGGGCGAATTCGTGATGCTCGGCCTCGCCGGCGAGCAGCGCCCGTTGTTGCGCGCGTATTCGATCGCGAGCCCGGCTTATGCAGAGGAACTCGAATTCCTCTCGATCCGCGTGCCCGATGGCCCGCTCACCTCGCGCCTGTCACAGATCCAGCCCGGCGACCAGGTCTATCTCGGCCGCAAGCCGACCGGCACGCTCGTCGCCGATGCGCTGCTGCCGGGCAAGCGGCTGTTCATGCTGTCGACCGGGACCGGCCTCGCGCCATTCCTCAGCGTCGCGCGCGATCCCGAGATCTACGATCGCTTCGACCAGATCCAGATCGTCCACAGCGTGCGCCGCGTCGTCGATCTGGCGTACCGCGAGCCGCTCGAAGCGAAGTTGGCGGATGATCCGCTCGTCGACGAGCAGGCGGCGACGGCGTTCTCCTATGTGCCGACCGTGACGCGCGAGCCGTTCCACACGACCGGGCGGATCGACGCGCTGATCGACGACGGCACGCTGTTCAAGGACATGCCGGGCGAGAAGCACCTCGACCCCGAGACCGACCGGATCATGCTGTGCGGCAGCATGGCGATGATCAAGGACCTCGCCGCCAAGCTCGAGACGATGGGCTTCGTAGAGGGCTCGAACTCGCATCCGGGGCAATATGTGATCGAGCGCGCGTTCGTAGGGTGAGCCGTCCTAAAAGCCCCTCCCCTTCAGGGGAGGGGTTGGGGTGGGGAAGTCACAACGGTTGCTCTCGGCGAGGCACCCCCCACCCCCATCCCCTCCCCTGAAGGGGAGGGGCGGACCTAGGTCATTCCTTCCCGCCAGAAAGGGCCTAAACCCTACAATCTTGGGTCACACACGTCCGAACTTGGCGGAGTCCGGCCCGCACATATAACCGTCGCCCCGGCGAAGGCCGGGACCTCCATGCTGGTGTCCGGCTGCTCGCCAAGCCATCCAGAGGCCCCGGCCTCCGCCGGGGCGACGGTATTGGCTATGTCGGGCACCGGTGGAAAGCGGACCTAGGCTCGCCCTTGTGCCAGAATCGTTGAGAGCTCTTGCAAGCCGGCCGGCGCGAACTCCCAAAACCCTGACATCTCGGCTGGAAAGCGGTGTTTCATGTCGATCAGGACTGGCGCAGCGTCCGGTTCTAACAAGCGCAGGAGCCAGTGATGCAGCGGCATCTTCGCTCTCGCTGCGCCACACAGCACGCTCTCCGCGTCCGTTCCGATCAAGCCTTCTTCCACCTCGGCCACGTCACTTGCGAGCGCCCACTCGAACCAAGCGTCAACGAACGCTTCGATCACGTTCTGCTCAGTCGGAGCCCAAGATCGCCAGTGCGCGAGCGGAAGCTTGCCCAGCACAATCTCGGGATCGTTGGAGTTGCCCGGATCAAACACCGATATGTCGAGAATGCGAGGCAGAAGATAACGAAAATCTTGTTCGTCGCCAATCGTCAGGAAGGCGCCAGACACGTAACGCCAGAGCGCCTGACCGGACAGCTGTCGCAACGGGGTGGTGAGCAGAACATCGGTGCCGCGTGTCGACATGCAGCATGGGCACCCTTCGATCGTTCGGGGAGGCGGTAAGTCGAAAGTGCGGTACACTGCCTCCAGCGCCTCCCGGACGCGCCTCTCCGCTTGATATGAAGCTGTTCCGCTCATCAGGCATAACTGCCCAGCAAAGCGATCCTATGCAACTCGATCCATTGGACGTCCGCTATTGGTATTGCACTGAAGGATCCAAGCGACCGGGTCTGGGCGAGAGCAGCCATCCGCCCTCAAGCCCCACCTATCCGCCCCGATGCCCGCTCATCCCCGCCCCCGCATCGGCTGCAAACCGCGCGTTCCAGATCGTCGCGCTCGCCGACACCGCGGTGACCACCAAAAACGCCAGCGTAAAATCGCCGAGCCGCGGCAGCGCATGCCCGCCCCCCAACATCCCGACGTGCAGCGACGCTGCCCCAACGCAGATCCCGAACGACAGCATCAATTGCTGGAAGGTCGCGTAGAAGCTCGTCGCCGAGCTCATCCGGTCGCTCGGAATCTCGTCATAGGCGATCGTGTTGTACGCCGAGAATTGGAACGACATGAAAAACCCGGACACCATCAGCACGCCGAAGATCACCGGCACCGGCCAATCGGGCCGAAACAGCCCGCACACCGCATAGCCCGCACTCGCCCCCAGCCCGCCGACGATCAGGCTGCGCCGGAACCCCCAGCGCCGCAAAATGCGCGGCGCCAGCCCCTTCATCGCAAGCGACCCGATCGCCCCCGCGACGGTGATCGCGCCGCTCGCCGCCGCGGTCATGCCGAAGCCCAATTGCAGCATCATCGGCAGCAGGAAGGGCTGCGCGCCCTGCGTGATCCGCGTCAGCGATCCGCCGATCAGCGACAGGCGGAAGGTCGGCACGCGCATCAGCGACAGATCGAGGATCGGATCGGCGCGGTGCCGCGCATGGCGGATGTAGAGCGCGCCCGCGACACAGCCGATCCCGATCAGGCCGAGCGCCACCGGCAACTCGCCCGTCCGGCTCGTCATCTCGAACCCGAACAACAGGCAGCCAAGCGCCACGCCCGACAGCACGAACCCCAGGGGATCCGCCCGCACCGGCGTCTCGGCGCGCACCTCGCCGATATAGCGCGTCACCAGGAAGACACCGAGCAGCCCGATCGGCAGATTGAGATAAAAGATCCAGCGCCAGTCGAGATAGGTGACGATCGCGCCGCCGACCGGCGGCCCCAGGATCGGCCCGATCAGCGCGGGCATGATCAGCCACGACATTGCCGAGACCATGTCCTCTTTGGCGACGCTGCGCAGCAGCACGAGCCGCCCGATCGGGATCATCATCGCGCCGCCCAGCCCCTGCAGGAAGCGCGCGCCCATGATGAAGGGCAGGTTCGGCGCGACGCCGCACAGCGCCGAGCCCGCGACGAAGATCAGGATCGCCGCGCGGAACACGGTGCGCGACCCGAAGCGATCGGCCAGCCGCCCGCTCGCCGGAATGAAGATCGCCAGCGCCAGCAGGTACGAGGTCAGCGCCGAGCTCATATTGGTCGCGGGCACATGGAAATCGCGCGCCATCGTCGGCAGCGCTGTCGCGAGGATCGTCGCGTCCATCTGCTCCATGAACAGCGCGCAGGCGATGATCAGCGCGACCAGCCGGTAATTTTTGGGCGTATGATCGACCGCGCCATCCTCGCGCGCGACCTGCGCGATGTCGCCCGCGGCGGGCAGGATGCCGTCGCGGATTTCGCTGTTGATCGAGGCGAGGCCCCGGCGGCGCAATCGCATGGGATGTCCGAAGGCTTTGGGTCAGCGCACCGCGGGCGGCTGAAACCGGATGGATGGGCTCTCCAATGCCAGCGCTTGATCGGCTGGTCGGGGGTCGGCGGAACGGGACACCTGCGCCTCGAAGCGCCGTGCTGCAACGGCGATCTGGGGAATGACCGTTTTCGCCGCGCCGATTCCAACGCAGTCATGCCGGACTTGATCCGGAATCCATGCGCGCCGCTTGCCAATTGCGCCCCGAACTCGTCACCCCTGCCCCCCGTCACCCTCGCGAAAGCGAGGGTCCCGCTTCTTCTGACCGCGGGCCAGGCAGCGGGATCCCCGCTTTCGCGGGGATGACGGGTGGGAGTAGCGTTCGGATCACGCCAACAGTGGGGGCTCCTCGGTTCAGCCCGAACCCGCCCCGATCCCCAACACCCGCTTCCCCTTGGTGCGGCTCGTCAAATGAAACTGCCGGCACCGGTCGCACCTATAGCTCCGCAGCACGAGCCCCGAGACCGCGATCGCGTCCACAGCCGCCACCTCGGAGTCGTACCGCCGCTTGCGCTGGCAAACGCTGAGCTTGGTCCGCGTCAGCGCGGCTTCTTCGGCTGCGGCACGCCGCTCACCCAGAAAATCCCGCCGGGCTGGAGCGTGATGACATATTGCCCCTTGTCGTCGCACTCGGCGATCCACACCGCCTTGCCGTCGATCGGCGCGTGCTTCTCCATCCGCACGATCTTCTGGCAGGTGTAGCCGCCGTCCTGGATCGCGCGGAACATCGTCGTTTCCTGGAGCGATGGCGAGAGCGCATCGATCTTCGCCTCCATCGGATCATGCGTCGCGACGGCGGCGGGCGCGCTGCTGCCGCTCGGGCTGCCATCGCACCCCGCCAAGGTCACCGTGAGCAGTGCCGCCAGATAGATGCGCTTCATCGGTTCGCTCCCAACTCTCAAATCCCGCCGGCCACGACGCTGCGGCCGGTCCCTTCCAACGCCTGAGTGAGATCGGCGATGCACCGGTCGGCGAGAGCCGCATCGGTCGCGCGCACGACGAAATTGGCGCCGGTGCGTCCGTCGCGGAAGAAGGGGTAACTCCCGATGGCGACGCCCTCATGGCTTTTCTCGGCCTGGCGCAGCAGATCGGCGACTTCGCTCTCGGCGACCCAGCAGCCGATCGTGCGCGACAGCACCGGCAGCCCGCCCTCGAGCGTTCCCGTCAGCGCATCGAGCATCCCCGCAGTGATGTGCGGCACCCCCGCCATGATGAAGACGTTGCCGACGCGGATCCCCGGCGCACCCGACATGCGGTTCTCGATCAGGTCGGCGCCCTCGGGCACGCGCGCCATCCGCTTGCGCGGCTCGGTCAGCCCGCCACGCGTCGCGTAATAGGCCTCCAGCACGGCGACGGCTTGCGGATGGAACACCACCGGCACGCCGAGCGCCTCGGCGATCGCATCGACGGTGATGTCGTCATGCGTCGGCCCGATCCCGCCGGTCGTGAACAGATAATCGTTGCGCTCGCGTAAGGTATTGACCGCCTCGACGATCGCGTCGGGCTTGTCGGCGACGATCCGCACCTCGGCGAGGCGGATCCCCTGGACGTTGAGCCACGCCGCGATCTGCGCGACATTCTTGTCCTGCGTGCGGCCCGACAGGATTTCGTCGCCGATCACCGCGAGCGCGGCCGTCCAGATGCGTGTCGTCATGTCCCTGCCATAGCCCCGCCGCCGCCCCCTCGCAAAGCGAAAGCGGTTTCGCTATATCGTGTGCATGACCGACTATGTAACCGTAACCGCCGACGCCCCCTCCGGCCGCACCGGCGCGATCAAGCTTTATGGCCGCGATGCGTTCGACGGGATGCACGCCGCCGGGAAACTCGCCGCCGAAACGCTCGACATGATCGTCCCGCACATGGTGCCCGGCACCTCGACCGCCGAGATCGACGACATGGTCCGCCGTTTCATCGTCGAGCGCGGCGGGGTCCCGGCGACGCTCGGCTATCGCGGCTATACGCATTCGAGCTGCATGTCGCTCAACCATGTCGTGTGCCACGGCATCCCGAGCGAGAAGACGCTGAAAAGCGGTGACATCGTCAATGTCGACGTGACCCCGATCCTCGGCGGCTGGCATGGCGACAGCAGCAGGATGTATCTGATCGGCGACGTGCCGATCAAGGCGAAGCGCCTCGTCGAGGTGACCTATGAATGCCTGATGCTCGGCATCGAGCAGGCGAAACCCGGCAACCATCTCGGCGACATCGGCCACGCGATCCAGCGCCATGCCGAAAAGCATCGCTACGGCATCGTCCGCGATTTCTGCGGGCATGGCCTGGGGCAGCTATTCCATGACGCGCCCGAGGTCGTCCATGTCGGCAAGCCCGGCACCGGCCCCGAGCTCAAGCCCGGCATGATCTTCACGATCGAACCGATGATCAACACCGGCCGCGCCGACGTGAAGCTGCTCGACGACGGCTGGACCGCGGTGACGCGCGACCGCTCGCTCTCGGCGCAGTTCGAACATTCGATCGGCATCACCGAGACCGGCTGCGAGATCTTCACGCTCAGCCCCGGCGGGTTCGACAAGCCGCCTTACTGAGGCGTCGCGTCAGGCAAAGCGTGCGCCGGCGCGATGGCCGACGCACGCGATGTGGAGCGATCAGGCTGCCTTGGTAACCTTCGCGTGCGGAATCGTGTGGTTGCCATAAGCGTAGCTGCCCACGCCATTCCACGCCCCATCGAGCGCGAGCGCCGCCGAGAAGTGCGCGAGATAGCTGCCGATCGCGGGCGGCGGCACCGACACGACATATTCGCCGGTCAGCGCGACGAGCTTCGTATCGTGGCCGAACCCGGTATGGTGCAGCACGCCGCTCACCGGAAATTCGATCGATCCATAGGGTGGCGGCAGCGCCTGCGTGATATGCGCGGTACCGGTGATATGGCCGGTCGGCGCGTTGACCAGCAGAGCGAGCTCGAGCGTGGGCGCACCGGCAAGATGCCCGTCGCCAACCTGTACGAGAAGCTTAACCTGATAGAGTCCTACTGCGTCCGTCATTTTGACCTCCTGCTATATTTTGGAAATCAACACGTCGCATAGGTTTTTCGTCCAATTATACGATATCGAAATATATATTGATTCTATAATCGAATGTATATTGATAGATACCGTTGCGACACCTTGGTATAAACCCAACACATCTTTTGCGTAATGGGTTTTTATTATCGCGGACTCGAAAGCATTTGTTTGACAATGCGCGAGCTCCGCAATCAGCCCCCCGATCTCGAGTCGATGCACAAACCCAGACCGGCAACCAGCGCGACTGCCTTCCAATCCGGCACGGGCCGCTGGACTGCCCATTCGTTAAGCAAAACTTGACCCAAGCCTTTCCGGGTTTGGCGGATTTCCGCCCCTCGCGCGGCTGGCACGGTTGTTGTAAGGTCACCCGGCATAGCGGGAGGCGTAGCAAGCGTGAAAAAGATCGAGGCGATCATCAAGCCGTTCAAGCTCGATGAAGTGAAGGAAGCGCTGCACGAAGTCGGCGTCAGCGGCATCACCGTGACCGAGGCCAAGGGCTTCGGCCGCCAGAAGGGCCATACCGAACTCTATCGCGGCGCCGAATATGTCGTCGACTTCCTCCCCAAGGTGAAGCTCGAGGTCGTCGTCGAGGACGCGATGGCCGACCGCGTGGTCGAGGCGATCGCTGCGGCCGCACAGACCGGCCGCATCGGCGACGGCAAGATTTTCGTCATCCCCGTCGAAACCGCGTTGCGAATCCGCACCGGCGAGCGCAACGAGGACGCGATTTGACGCAGCGCAACATTCTGTGACAGCGTAAACATCCGGGCGACACACGATTCCCGAACCACTCGGGCAGACTATTCGAAAACGAAAGGCGTGGGGACTATGGCTAAGGCACCGAATACGGCCAGCGACGTACTGAAGATGATCAAGGAGCAGGAGATCGAGTGGGTCGATCTGCGCTTCACCGATCCCAAGGGCAAATGGCAGCATCTGACGATGGTCGCCAGCGTCGTCGGCGAAGACGAACTGACCGACGGCTTCATGTTCGACGGTTCCTCGATCGAGGGCTGGAAGGCGATCAACGAGTCCGACATGATCCTCATGCCCGATCTCGACGCCATCTGGACCGATCCGTTCTCGGCGACGCCGATGCTGATCCTCGTCTGCGACATCGTCGAGCCCTCGACCGGCGAACTCTATGCGCGCGATCCGCGCTCGACCGCGAAGCGCGCCGAGGCGTATCTCAAGACCACCGGCATCGGCGACACGATCTTCATCGGCCCCGAGGCCGAGTTCTTCATGTTCGACAACGTCCAGTTCGAGAACAGCTATTCGACGAGCTATTACAAGATCGACGATATCGAGCTGCCGACCAACACCGGCACCAGCTATGACGGCGGCAACCTCGGCCACCGTCCGCGCGCCAAGGGCGGCTATTTCCCGGTCGCGCCGGTCGACAGCGCGGTCGACATCCGCGGCGAGATGGTCTCGACCATGCTCGAAATGGGCCTCCCCTGCGACAAGCATCACCACGAAGTCGCAGCCGCCCAGCACGAGCTCGGCCTGACCTTCGGCACGATGACGGTCACCGCCGATCGCATGCAGATCTACAAGTACGTCTGCCACAACGTCGCGCAGGCCTATGGCAAGACCGTCACCTTCATGCCCAAGCCGATCAAGGAAGATAACGGCTCGGGGATGCACACGCATCTGTCGATCTGGGACAAGGGCAACCCGCTCTTCGCCGGCAACGGCTATGCGGGCCTGTCGGACATGTGCCTGTATTTCATCGGCGGCATCATCAAGCATGCCAAGGCGGTCAACGCCTTCACCAACCCGACGACCAACAGCTACAAGCGCCTGGTCCCGGGCTATGAAGCTCCGGTGCTGCTCGCTTACTCGGCGCGCAACCGCTCGGCGTCGTGCCGCATTCCGTACGGCACCGGCCCCAAGGCGAAGCGCGTCGAAGTGCGCTTCCCCGACGCGATGGCCAACCCGTATCTGTGCTACGCGGCGCTGTTCATGGCGGGCCTCGACGGCATCCAGAACCGCATCCACCCCGGTGAGGCAATGGACAAGAACCTGTACGACCTTCCGCCGGAAGAGCTCGCCGAGGTTCCGACCGTCTGCGGTTCGCTCCGCGAGGCGCTCGATTGCCTGGCCGCCGATCACGACTTCCTGCTGAAGGGCGACGTGTTCTCGAAGGACCAGATCGAGTCGTATATCGAGCTGAAGATGGAAGACGTGAAGCGTTGGGAAATGACGCCGAGCCCCGTCGAGTTTGATATGTACTACAGCTACTGAGGCGCAGATCGGCCGATCTGCGCCGGTGGGGACAAGGCGAAGCCGAAGTCCCCACAGGAGCTGTCGGCCGGCCTCGCTACAGCGAGGACCGACGACGTGGCTTTGCCACGGCGGTGCTTATAGAGAGGGCGCTCGGAGGGATCCGGGCGCCCTTTCTGTTTTATAGTGGCGGCCACCGACCCAAAGCAGGGTGTGTGGGGCCTACGGGTGTCCAACTGGGCCGTCGGTTCCAACGCCTCCTTATCGAAAGGATAGAACTACTATCGATCGAGTTCATGCAGTGATGAGTATCAGCTCCCGAACCGCAAGCACCAATCAACAGCAAAGATTCTCTTCCAGATCGAGGTGAAAGCCTGCAAGCAGCAGGCCCACGTACCTGGATCCTTGTCACCTACGTTTATAATCGTATGCTGGCAGCGATCAGAGGGGACATATGGCTAGAGAACCGAGCGGAACGCGCACTAGGAAGAAGCCAGAGGCGCCAACCGACGAGATCATTCCTGAAACAGCGACAGCGGCGGGCAAGCGGGCATATTTGCGGCAGGCCGATGTTCCTAACGCATCTCTAGATGATGCATTGCGGGTACCGCAGGCGATCTACGATCACTACGCTGGAAAAACAACTTCGCCTTTGCACGTTGCCAAGGCGCTAAACGTCGATCCCAAGGGATCTCAGTTGCGAGTCCTTACCGGGGCCGCTGCTGCTTTCGGGCTTGTTGAAGGAGGTGCGCAAGCCGCCTCGATCACTCCAACAGAACTTGCCCGACGCATAATCCCTCCAAGAGCAGAGGACGAAGACGTTCTCGCCAAGCGTGAGGCGGTTCTAAAACCTAGAGTGTTTGGAGACTTTCTACGAGATTACGATGGAAGCCCATTCCCCCGAGATGACATTGCTCTTAACGTGCTCGAAGGCATGGGAGTACCTCGCGCTAAAGCCGAGGAGGTATTTGAGCGCATCGAAGCTAGTGCACGGTCGGTTGGATTTATTGAAGAAATTAGAGGTAAGCTCTACGTAAGCCTCAATGTTGCTTCGAATGACACTGATGAAGTAAAGCCGACCGACGATAGCATTGGAGCCCAAGAATTCATTCAACGCTCCGCTGCGCAGCAACATAGGCTGCCGCCCGAGCACACGGCCGCAGAACCGGTACATCACCGCATTGTCTCACCGCCCGCCGTACAGAGCAGAGGTGCAACACTCAACGCCGCCTTCGAAGACGACCAACGTCGACGCCGGGTCTTTATAACACACGGTAAGGACCGGGCGTTGGTCGAACCAATACGCAAACTTTTAGAGTATGGTGAGTTAGAGCCTGTAATTTCCGTCGAAAGGCAATCGGTATCTAAGCCGGTTCCAGAGAAAATTATGGATGATATGCGAAAATGTGGAGCTGCTATTATCCATGTCGATAATGAAATGGTTCTCAAGGATGAGAATGGACAAGAGCATGCCGTTCTCAACCCCAATGTGCTTATTGAAATTGGAGCCGCGATGGCATTTTACGGCAGGCGCTTCATCCTCTTGGTTCGAGATGGCGTCAAGCTGCCCTCGAATCTGCAAGGCCTGTATGAGGTGCGATATCCGGGCGATATCCTCGACGCAGGTGCGACGATCAAGCTGCTGGAGGCGATGAAGGATATCAAGAATTATGGTCTACCGGGTGACGCAGAGCCAGAACAGGCCTAGTCATTCGAGCATCCACTTTACGGTAAAGAGCATAGAGTGCTGACGCTCTTGAACCGCTTCGTGCCTCAACTGGATGTATCTTGGAAAGCAGAAGGCGTGTCTGAGCCGGCAAGCCCCTTCCACATGATCAACAGACGCTCATAAGTCCCGCTGTCCTACAAGTCCGAATTATGCCATAGTACACTTCGCTCTTTCCAATCGTCGACACCCGCTCAGCACCCGCAAAAACGGGAACGCCGCCGGCCCAGAACGCCATCAGCCGATCGGCTCAAAATCGGAAACGATCGCGAGAGTAAATACCACATCCAGGGGTCAATCGAGTCAACCACCGCACGGTTCGTCGCACCAACGCACCCGACACAATCTCCCCCCCCGGGGGGATAAAATCCCCCCGCCCCGCGTTCCTCCCCCAACCCCCGGGAGACCCGCAAATGCCGCTCAATGCCATCGCTATAAACTGCACGCTCAAGGCCGACGCCAGCGAAGCCTCCTCGACCGACGTGATGATCGGCCTGCTCAAGACGGCCTTCGCCGAGTGCGACGTCGAACTGACCGAGACGATCCGCATCGCCGCGCACGACGTGAAGCCCGGCGTCAGCTCGGACGAAGGCGATGGCGACGCCTGGCCCGCGATCCGCAGCAAAATCCTCGCCGCCGACATCCTCGTCTTCGGCGGCCCCGTCTGGATGGGCCAGCTCGGCAGCGTCGCCAAGCGCGTGCTCGAGCGGATGGACGCCTTTCTCGGCGAGACCGACGATCAGGGCCGGATGCCGAGCTATTCGAAGGTCGCGGTCGCGGCGATCGTCGGCAATGAGGACGGCGCGCATTTCTCGACCGCGCAGCTGTTCCAGTCGCTCAACGACACCGGCTGGACGATCCCCGCGGTCGGGGCGGTCTATTGGGTCGGCGAAGCCTATGGTTCGATCGACTTCAAGGATCTCGACGAAACCCCCAAGACCGTCGCCAAGACCGTCAAGATGGTCGCGGGCAACGCCGCGCACCTCGCCGGCTTGCTCAAGAAAGCGCCCTATCCCGGCTGATCAGGCGCGCTCCTGCGCCTCGGCGATCGGCGCCGTGCTCCGCCGCAGCGCGATCGCCAGGACGCCGAGCAAGGCCAGCGCCGAGCCCGCGATCATTCGGCCATCGAGCTGGTCGCCGGTGATCATGACGCCGAGCGCGATCGTCGCGATCGGCGTCATCAGCGTGAGCGGGGCGAGCAGGTTGGCCTCGTACCGCGCGATCAGCCAGTAATAGGCGGTGTGTGCGCAGACCGACACGACCAGCGCGGAGAAGAGCAAAACCGCGACGAACGGCCAGCCCGCCGCGCCCGCGCTCGCCCACTGGCCCTGCTCGAAAAGCGCCGAGGCGAGGCTGAGCGGGACGAACGCGACCAGCCCGACCCACGCCTGGAAGCGCAGCGGCGCGATATTCTCCATCTGCTTCATCAGGATCGCGCCGAGCGACCCGGCAAAGGCCGAGCCCAGCACGAACAGCAGCCCCGGAGAGACCTGGAAGCCCGGTTTCCAGATGACGATCAGCACCCCCGCCAGCGTCAGCGCGATGCCGAGCCCGCGCCGCCAGTGGATCCGCTCGCCGAGCAGCAGCACCGAGAGCAAGGTGGTCATTGGCACGCCCGCCTGGATCGCCACCGCCGCCGAAGAGGGCGACGCGGTCTGGAGCCCGAGGAACAGCAGGGCAAAGCTCCCGCCGCCGATCAGGCCGCCGACCGCGACGATCCGCCACACCGGGCGCGGCACGGGCCGCAGCCACGGCAGCGTCGCGGCGAGCACGATCGCAAAGCGCAGCGCGGCGAAGAAGAGCGGCGGCACGTGCCACTCCCCCACCACGACGCGGCTCAGCACGTTGCTCATGCCCCAGATCAGGCAGACGAACACCAGCAAGAGGAAATCGCGAAAGCGCATCGTCGGCCTTGTGCGGCAATCGCGGGGCGCTGGCTAGCGCAACGCTGCCGGCAGGTCGCGCCATTCCCCCGGCGCGATGCCCTCGAGCGACCAGTCGCCGATCCGCCAGCGCACCAGCCGCAGCGTCGGATGGCCGACCGCCGCGGTCATCCGGCGGACCTGGCGGTTGCGGCCCTCGCGGATCGTCAGCTCGATCCAGCAATCGGGCACGCTCTTGCGGAAACGCACCGGCGGGTCGCGCGGCCATAGCGCCGGCGGATCGATCCGCCTGGCTTCGGCGGGGCGCGTCATCCCGTCGGTGAGCTCCACGCCCGCGCGCAGCCGATCGAGCGCGGCGGCGTCGGGCTCGCCCTCGACCTGGACGAGATAGGTCTTGGGCAGCTTGAAGCGCGGGTCGGCGATCCGCGCCTGCAGCCGGCCGTCGTCGGTCAGCAGCAACAGCCCTTCGCTGTCGCGATCGAGTCGCCCGGCGGGGTAGACGTGCGGGACAGCGACGAAATCGGACAATGTTCGCCGCACTGCGGAAATATTTCCATCGGTGAATTGCGACAGGACGTCGTACGGTTTGTTGAGCGCGATCAAGCGCGTACCGACCGCGGGCGGACGGCGCTCGGGCCGGACCGCGGCGCGGGGCCGCGCGGCGGTTGGAAATTTTTCAGACTTTCGCGGCACGGTTGGCCTTATGAGCACCAACCACCCGCTTGACCAGTTCCATCGGCTGCATGGCGACGTGCTGACCCTGCTCGATCGGGCAAGGCCGTATCTGAGCGGCCGCGAGGCCGGCGCCTGCGTCGTGCTCACGCCGTTCCGCACCGAACTGACCGCGGCGCTGCATGCGCTCGACGCCTATACGCAGCAAGCGCTGTTCGGCCCGATCCTGACGGCGGGCGGGCCCGACGTCGCGACTGTGTGGACGCTCCAGGCCGAATATATCAAGCTCGGGTTCGACTATCAGGTCTATCAGCGCAAATGGGCCGGCGTCGACATCAACGCGCACTGGGCGGAATATCGCCTCGCCGGGCTGGCGATGATGCGCCACATGCGCGAACGGATCGGCGCGCTCGACCTGGCGATCAGCGCGCTGTGCGAGCGGCACTTCGATGCCGCCCGCGAACCCGCCACGGTCGATTGATCATACCGTCAGGACGCTCGCCCCGCGCGTCTCGCCTGCCTCGAGCGCGCGGTGCGCCGCAGCGGCATCCTCGAGCGCGAAGGTCTGGCCGATCTCGGGCGTGATCGCGCCGCTGCGCAGCATCGCGAACAGGCGGTCGGTCCCGGCCTCGCGTTCGGCGGGCGTCGCGTAATAGCTGAACAGCGTCGGCCGCGTGACGAACAGCGAGCCCTTGGCGGCGAGGATCCCGAGATCGACCCCGGTCACCTTACCGCCGGCATTGCCATAGCTGACGATCAGACCGCGCGGTGCCGCGCTCGCGAGCGACGCTTCCCACGTCGCCATGCCGACGCCGTCGAGGATGATCGGCACACCCTTCCCTTGCGTGATCTCGCGCACCCGCGCGGCGATGTCTTCGTGCTTGTGGAGGATGACATGGTCGGCACCCGCGGCCTTGGCCTGCGCGGCCTTGGCCTCGCTTCCGGCGGTTCCGACCACGGTCGCGCCGATCGCTTTCAGCCAGCCGACGAGCAGATGCCCGACCCCGCCCGCCGCCGCATGGACGAGCACGGTCTGCCCAGCCTCGACCTTGGCGCAGCGTTCGACCAGGAATTCGGTGGTGCAGCCCTTCAGCAGGAGCGCGGCGGCGGTGCGATCATCGATATCGTCGGGCAGGCGGATCAGCGTTTCGGCGGGCAGGTTGCGCGCGGTCGCATAGGCGCCGAGCGTCGGCCCGAAGGTCCCGACGCGATCACCCGGTGCGAAGGCGGTGACGCCCTCCCCGACCGCCTCGACCACGCCAGCCGCTTCGGAGCCGAGCCCGCTCGGCAGCTTGGCGGGATAGACGCCGGCGCGATAATAGACGTCGATATAGTTGAGGCCGACCGCGGTGTTGCGCATCCGCACTTCGCCGGGGCCGGGATCGGGCAGGTCGACATCGACCCATTCGATCACTTCGGGGCCGCCGGTGCGCGTGAATCTTGCGGTGCGTGCCGCCCTGTTTCCAGCCATGTCTCGTCTCCTGCAACGGCTCAACCGGCGATCTGCGTTTCGGGTTGCAACCGATCTCGCGCCACGCCATTTATCGCGGCCTAGCAGAGAAACAGAAACGTGGAGAGCGGCGATGAAGAGCTATCTCAAACAGTATATCAACGGTGCCTGGGTCGAGAGCCAGGGCGGCACGCGCCATGACGTGATCGACCCCGCGACCGAGCAGCCCTGCACCGAGATCACGCTCGGCACCGCCGCCGACGTCGACGCCGCGGTCGTCGCCGCGCGCACCGCATTCGACAGCTATTCGCAGACGACCGTCGCCGAGCGCGCAGCCCTGCTCGAGCGGATCATCGAGGAATATAAGAAGCGCATTCCCGACCTCGCCTTTGCGGTGAGCAGCGAAATGGGCGCGCCGATCGGCTTTGCGACCGCGGCGCAGGTGCCCGCCGGGCTCGGGCATTTCATCGCGACGCTGAAGGCGCTCAACAGCTTCGAGTTCGAGCAGAAGCTCGGCCGCGCCAAGGTGGTGCACGAGCCGCTCGGCGTCGTCGCGATGATCACGCCGTGGAACTGGCCGCTCAACCAGGTCACCGCCAAGGTCGCCCCCGCACTGGCGGCGGGCGACACGATGATCCTCAAGCCCTCCGAGGAATCGCCCGGCTGCGCGGTGATCCTCGCCGAGATCCTCGACGCGGCGGGTGTTCCCCCGGGCGTGTTCAACCTCGTCAACGGCGACGGCAAGGGCGTCGGCTCGGCGCTGTCGGCGCATCCCGATGTCGACATGGTGAGCTTCACCGGATCGACCCGCGCGGGCATCGCGATCGCGCAGTCGGCCGCCGCGACGGTCAAGCGCGTCCACCAGGAACTCGGCGGCAAGGCGGCCAATCTCGTGCTCGAGGGCGCCGATCTCGCCGCGGTGCTGCCGCCGACCGTCCAGGGCGTGCTCGCCAATTCGGGGCAGAGCTGCATCGCGCCGACGCGGCTGCTCGTCCACACCAGCCAGGTCGCCGAGGCGACCGGCATCGTCAAGGCGATGATGGAAGGCACCGAAGTCGGCGATCCCTCGGTGATGGGCGCGCATATCGGGCCGGTCGTCAACAAGGCGCAGTTCGACAAGATCCAGGGGCTGATCCAGTCGGCGATCGACGAGGGCGCGACGCTCGTCACCGGCGGCACCGGGCGGCCCGACGGGCGCAACGCCGGCTACTTCATCAAGCCGACGCTGTTCACCGACGTGACCCCCGAGATGCGCATCGCGCAGGAGGAGGTGTTCGGCCCCGTCGCGACGATGATCGCCTATGACAGCGAGGACGAAGCGGTGAAGATCGCCAACGGCACGCCCTATGGCCTGTCGGCGACGATCTCGGGCGATCCAGCCAAGGCCGCCAAGGTCGCGCCGCGACTGCGCGCCGGGCTCGTCACGATCAACTCGTGGAGCCCCGACGGCAACGCGCCGTTCGGCGGCTACAAGCAATCGGGCAATGGCCGCGAGAATGGCAAGTTCGGCCTCACCGACTTCATGGAAGTGAAGACGGTCATCGGCGAGCCGGCCTGACGCGCATGACGCGCCGCATCGACGTGTTGATGCCGGTTAGCGGCAGCCCGTACGATGCGGCGGCGGCAGCGCATCTGGCGCCGTACCGTGCCGCCTTCGCCGACGCCGGGATAACGCTGGCCCCGCGCCCGTGGGATCTCGGCCCCGGCGATGGCGATGCGGCGCTGGCGCTGTTCGCGTGGGGCTATCATTTCGACGTTGCGCGGTGGGACGCGCTGCTTGGGGCGTGGCCCGATGACCGGCCGTTGTTCAACGCGCCGGCCCTGCTCGCCTGGAACACGCGCAAGACCTATCTGCTGGCCCTCGAAACGGCGGGGATTCCCATCGTCCCGAGCCGCTTCGGCCGCGCGGACGAGGCGAGCATTGCCGTCGCGTTCGATCTGTTCGCGTGCGATGAGCTGGTGGTGAAGCCGCAAATCTCGGCGGGGAGCCACGAGACCATTCGCGTGAAGCGCGGCGATCCCGTCACCCCGCTCGACGATGCGATCATCCAGCCCTTCCTGTCAGCGATCACCGAGGAAGGCGAACTCTCGCTCTTCGCGATCGACGGCGTGTTCAGCCATGCCGCGCGGAAAGTCGCAACAGGGGGCGACTTTCGGATCCAGCCGCAGTTCGGCGGTCGCTTCAGTCGCTATGTGCCCGATGCCGAAGCGCGCGGCGTGTTCGACGCGGTGCTCGCCGCGCTACCCGAGGCGCCGCTCTATGCGCGGGTCGATCTCCTCCGCCGTGCCGACGGCAAGCTCGCGCTGATTGAAGTCGAGGCGATCGAGCCCGATCTCTATCCCGACATCGCGCCCGAAGTGCCGGAGCGACTGGCTGCGGCGGTGGCGGGGCGGGTTTAGCCGAAGTTGCATCGCGCAGGCGAATGGCGTTTACTCGGCCAGCGCCGGAGGGTCGTATGGACAAGGTCGAAACGCGGGTATTCGAGACTGGGGATGGGATCGCGGTCCACCTGCCGGACGATTTCGCCAGCGTCGCGAGCGTGTTGGTATCGGCCGATCGTAAAGGCGATCGCGTGACGATTACCGCGGTGAAACAGCGCAATCCGCTCGACGAGAAGCGCAAGCTTGCCGCTCTCATGGCGCGGCTCGACGAGGTTGGCCCCGTCAGCCCGGTCGAGACGCGGGCATCGATCGAATTTCCGGATCGGCCTGGTCTGTAGCGATGCATTTGATCGACACGAACGTGGCGATCCATCTGCGCGACGGAGAAGAGTCGGTGTCCGGCCGGATCGCGGCGCTTTCCGGCCCGCCGCGCTTGTCTTTGCTGTCATGGGTCGAGCTCGAGGCGGCGTCTATCGCGACCCGGGCACCGCTGCGCGACGCCGGGCCCGGCTCGACATCCTTCTGGAGGGCCTCGAAATCCTTCCGTGCGATGCCCCTGTCGTGCGGTGCTATGGCCAGATCGTTGCCACGTGCGGGTTTTCGCGACCGCGCATTCTTGATCGGCTCATCGCAGCCACCGCGATCACTCTCGGTCTCACGCTCGTCACCATCAACGGTGACGATTTCCGCGACATCCCCGGCCTCGCGCTCGAGATCTGGCCCGCCCCCGCGGCTCAATAGTCCTTCGACACGCGGACATTGGCGGTCTGGCGGCCAAGCGTCGACACTGTCGAGAGCAGCGACAGCCAGCGCGTCACCTGGAACTCGACCTGCGTCGCCGAATAGCCCGCGCCGTCGGTGACGATCTCGGCATAGAAGCGTCGCGTGATGTACTTGCCTGCGGCGACCGAGGTCTTCTGCCCGGTCGTCGGATCGGCCGAGACGATCCGCAGCCGGTCTAGCCCCGCAACACGCCGCACCGCGTTGATCGGGTCGAGCCCGCCCTTGCCGTTCTGCAGCGCGGCCACCGCCGAAGCCAATTGCAACGCCTCGGGCGCCGAGAGATTGGTGATCGACGTCCCGAACAGCAGTCGCGACAGCAGTTCGTCCTGCGGCAAGGCAGGTGTGCTCGAAAAGGTGATCTCGGGCTTGAGCGCGGGCCCCGTCACGTTGATCGACGCGGTCAGGCCGGTCGTATTGGCGTTGGCGACGATGTCGAGCGCGGGGTTGGCCGGCACCTCGCCCGCGAACAGGATCTTGCCGCGGTCGAGCCCGAAGGTCCGCCCGGCGAAATCGTAATTGCCGCGGACGAGATCGGCGCGCCCGGTGATCGCCGGATTGTCGGGCGCGCCCGCGATCTGCAGATCGGCCGACCATTCGCTGCGCAGCCCGAGCCCGGTGACGAGCACCTGATTAGGCGCGCGCGCATGGATCGCGAGCGTCCAGGGCACCGGCGGCGTCTCGTCGTCCTGCCCGCCATCGGGCAGGTTGATCTCGCGAATGTTGAGCTGCGGCAAGGCGCTGGCGGCACTCGCCTGACCGAGCCGATAGCGGCTCTTGTCGAGCCGGAGATTGCCCGAGATCGTGCCCCCCGCCCCATCCGACTGGAAGCGCAGCGGCCCGGAGACGGTGGCGCCGATATCGTCGCGGGCGATCATCACGGCGTGATCGGCCTGAACCTGGAGGTCGAGCCCGAGCCCGTTCTTCGCGGCGAAATCGAACACGCCGGTGCCGGTGACATGCCCGCCCTTCCCGGCATCGGCGGCGAAGCGATCGAGCACGAGCCGCGATCCGCCGAAGCGCCCGGTGGTCTGGACGTTGGTCAGCACGGTGCCGGTCGTCGTGCTCTCGATCTTCGCGCCCTTGGCCTGGACGACGCCCTTGATTTGCGGATTGGCCACCGTCCCGCCGGCATCGGCGCCGATCGCGACCGGTCCGGTGAGGTCGAACAGCTCGACCCCCGTCAGCCGCCAGACGGTGTCGGCGGGTCCGTCATAGCGCAGCTGCGCAAACAGGCCGGCATTTTGCACGCGCTGCGCGAGATCGTCGCCGCCCGGCAGGGTAAGCAGCATCTGCGCGCGGCCGACGGTCTTGCCGCCCGTTTCGGCGACCGCGCGTGCCGCGAGCCGGTCGCGCGAGAGCAGCCCCGAAATGCCGACATCGACCGGGCGCGACGAGACGATGAGTCCCGAGCGCGTCAGCCCGCGCACCGTCATGTCGATCTTGCCGGTGGGGGCCGCGCCACCGCCCTGCGTGTAGGACAGGCTGCCCGAGGCATTGCCGCCGAGCGCGAGGCCGGGATAGCCGATATCGAGGATCGACAGCGGCATCCGCGCGACGGTCGCGGCAAGTTCGCTCGACGCGCCGGTAAAGCGCCCGGACACCTTGGCCGCACCGCCCGAGAAGGTCAGGTCAGTCGGAGCGAGCCGCCAGCCATCGCCGTCGCGCGTCACCACCGCGGGGGTGACGAGCGTCAGCGGGCGCCGGTCGAGCGTGCCGTGCGCCGACACGACGTAGCGGTCGGGCGCGACCTGCGTCACCGACTGGATATCGAATGCGCGGCCCTGCGAGCCCGCGATCGAGGCGGTGATCGTCCCCGTGCCGTCGCGCAGCTTGGCATGGGCGGCAAAGCGCCCGATCACCAGCGACCTCCGCCGCAGCCCAGCACCCGTCAGGTTCGCATCGATCGACGTACCCGCGGGATCGAGCAGCGCGACGAGGTCGAGATGCCCGCGCCGCAGGACGAACGCGTTGGCGAGCCGCGCTGCGGTCGCGTCGAGATGCGCTTCGATCTGTTGCTTTTCCTGCACCGGGCGGAACAACAGCGTCCCCGCGAGGCCGCCACCCGCCACATCGAGCTTGCCGTCGAATCCGCCGGGGACGATCCGCAGCGGCCCCTTGGCGTGGGTGCCACTCACCGCGAGATCGGCGATTGCGATCGTCCCGTCGCCACCCTTGGGCAGCAGGATCGCGCCATTGCCGCTGAACGGCCCGAGCCGCGAGTCGCCGCGTGCGGTGAAGGCGAAGCCGGTATCGGTCGGGTCGAGATGCGCGACGACGTTCGACAGGCCCATCGTTTGGTTGGGCCGCGCGAAGACCAGATCGAGCGTCGGATGATCGATCTTGCCGTCGAGCTTGATCGTCAGCGGCCCATAGGTCGTCTGCTGGCCCGCGCCCTCGAAATGGAAAGTGCCGTCGCGGCGGCGCACGCCATTGCCGGTGATGCGAAGCTGCGGCGCGGTCAGCACTAGGTTGTTGAGGTGGAGCAAGCCGTCCGGCGTGCGCTCGAGCCCGGTGACGACCCGCGGCAGCCCGCCACCGAGCGAGCGGAAGAAGGCGTTTTCGAGCGTGATCATCTGCGCGACGCCCTGCCCGACGACGCGCGTCCCGCGCCCGCCCGGCCCCGGCACGACCTTGAGCGTCGTCTCCACGTCGACCACGCCGAGCCCCGGGATGCGATAGCGCCCGAGCCCGCCATTGATGCCGATGTCGTAGCGCCCGTCGCGCAGGTCGAGCAGCAGGTTGATCCGCCCGTTGAGCTTGTCCGAGGTCAGCTTTAGGTCGTCGCCGAGCACGAGTTGCGGGGTCACGCGCAAGACGCCGTCGATCGTCAGGTTCCGCAGGATGCCCCCCGCGACATCACCCACGCCGGTGACGCGCGCCGCGGTCGCGCGGATCGGCACGAGGACCGGCTGTTTCGAGAAATGCCCACGCCCCGCCGCGCGGAAATCCTCAAAGCCGGTATTGTCGAACGCGAAGCGCTGGGCTGTCAGGCGATAGTCGAACGCCGCGGTCGCGAAGCGGCCGTCGAGGATGGCGCGGAGTTCGATCGCGCGGCCGGTCATGTTGGGAAAGAGCGCGCTCGGCCGCGTCAGGAAGGCATGGATCCGGACGTTGCGGAACGCGCTTTGCGCCAGGTCGATCGTGCCGTCACCGGTCACGTCGAGCGAGTCCGAGCGCAGCGACAGATTGCCCTTGAGCTGGCGATCGACGAGCATCGCAGCGCCATGAACGAGCACACGCGGCACCGTCAGCCGCTGGAGCTTGCCGTGCGCCAGCGGAGCCGGGACGAGGACACCCGACACCGCATAGCTACCGGCGCGGTTGGTCAGCGCGAGATCGGCAAGCCGGGTCGTCCCGACGTCCGCCACCATGTTGCCGCGCCACGCCGCCCAGCTGCCCTTGCCGGCAAGATCGAGCGCGATCGGCTTGCCGAAGCCCGAGAGCTTGGCGAGCACACCGCGCGCAGTGCCGCGCACGCGGGCGGTCGCCTCGAGCCGGTTGCGATCGGGGGCGGCGTCGAGATGGAGGCGGATGTCGTCGCTCCCCGCCACGACCGCGGCGAGATCGATCAACGCGCGACCGCGCAGGACGTCGGCGCGCGCGCGCACCCGCGCGACGCGCTCGACCCCGGCGAGCGCCGGCGCGACGACGAGCCGGTCGACCGCGAGGCGGCCGATATGGATGTCGAAGCTCGGCAGGATCGGGCCGGGGCGTGTCGGCTTGGTCTGCGGCAATCGCGCGAGCGAGGCGGAGGCGATCCGCAGGCTCGTGATATCGAGCCGATTGTCGAGCCAGTGGAACGGCGACCAATCGAGCTCCGCGCGGGGTGCGGCAAAGAACACGCCGCGCGCATCGCGCACACGGACGTCGATCAGCGTCGCGCGGCCATAGATCGAGCCCTCGATCCGCCCGATACTGTAGCGCAGGCCGTTGGCCGGCCGGATCGCCGCGATCTGATCGGTGAGGAAGCGATGTCCGATGCTCGTATCGATCAGCCCGAGCGCCGCCAGCGAGAGCAGGAACAGCGAGGCGACGACGACGAACACGATCCGCCCCCACACCCCGTGCGGCTTGATCGTCCGCGGTGCGGGCTCGTCGGGTACCGCTTCGGGGGGCGTAGCTTCGGGAGGCAGCGTATCGTCGCTCAAAACGCCTGTCCCAGCGAGACATAGACCGCGACGCGCGGATCGCCCGGCGCAGGGTTTACCGGCGTGCCGACATCGATGCGAATCGGCCCGAAATTGGAATAATAGCGCACGCCGAGCCCCGCGCCGTAGCGGAGCGCGCCGAGGCTCGGGAGCAACCCGGTCGAGATATTGCCGCCGTCGAAGAACGGCACCACACCGAAATTACCGAACGTCTTCACGCGCGCCTCGAGCGAGAATTCGGCGAGGCTGCGCCCGCCGACCGGGTCGTTATTGGGATCGCGCGGGCCGATATCCTGATAGCCATAGCCGCGCACCGATGCGCCGCCACCGGCATAGAAGCGCCGCGACGGCGCGATCGCATCGCGCGGCGCGCCCGCGATGGTGCCGAGCCGGATCCGGCCCGCGAGGACCGTACCCTTGGCGACACTCTTGTACGTGCTCGCGTCGAATTGCAGCCGCGCATACCCGAACGCTTTGCCCTCGAGCGAGATCTCCGGCGAGAAGCGACCGCTCAGGCGGAAGCCGCGCGTCGGGTCGAGCAGGTCGTTCGACCCGTCATAGCTCAGCACGGTGGGCAGCGCGCCGATGAAATAGGTCCGCCGCCGCGGCGCGCCGGTATCGATGAGCACATCGCGCTCGTCCGAGGCGACGAGTTCGGCGCCGAGCGACCAGGTCCATTTCTTCTGGAAGAAGATGTTGGTCTGCCGCTCGAGGCTGCCCGACAGCGACACCGTGCGCGCCTGATACGCCGTGCGCTTGACGTTCGAGGCGACCGTCTGGAAGGTCAGAATCCGATCGCGCCCGTTGAAATTGTTGCGGCGGAAGGTGACGCTCGCCGATTGCTCCTGCGTGCCGAGCACCCCCGCCAGCGTCAGCGCGCCCTCGGGCGGGAAGAGGTTGCGGTTGGTCCAGCTCAAAGCGGCACGCGCGCCTTCGCCGGTGCCATAGCCGAGCTCGCCGGCGATCGTGTGCTTGGGGGCGGGTTCGAGGCCGACCGCGATATCGACCGTGCCGGGTTCCTTGCCCTCGACCGGCGTGATCTTGACGCTCGACACCAGGCTGGTCTGGACGAGCGCACGGCGCAGATCGGCGAGCGCCGAGGCGTCGAACGACTGGCCGGGGACGAAGCGCGCGATGTCCTGGACATGGTCGGCATCGAACACCTTGCTGCCCGAGGTCATCGTGATCACCCCGAAGCGCCGCGCCCCGCCGGGAACGACCGCCAGGTCGAGCGTCGCGGTATGCGCGGCACGATCGACCACGATCTGCGGATCGCCGACGATCGCGAAGGGGAAGCCGCGATCGCTGATCGTCGTGCGCAGGCTCGTCTCGGCGGCGAGCACGGCATCGACATTGACCGCGTCGCCCGGATCGAGCCCGAACGCCTTGCGCAAGGCGGGCGCCTTGTCGCCGGCGGCGTCGATCCCGGCGACCTTGACGCCGCCGAAGGTATAGAGCGTGCCCGGTTCGGCATCGAGCACTACCAGCGGCCGCGCGGCCGGCTCGACGCGCGTCGCGACCCGTGCGTCATAATAGCCTTCGCCGCGCAGCAGCGTCGTCAGCAAGGTCGCATCCTCGCGTGCGCGGCGATCCAACTGCGCGGCATTGGCGGGCTGGCCGTCATTGGCTTTCAGCGTCGAGAGTTGCGCGAAACGATCGCGCAGCAGCGAGCTCGCCACATCGTCGATCCCGTCGATGCGGTAGCTGTAGCGCGTCTCGCCGGTCATCGCGGTCGGCGTGTTGGCGGTGACGGGTTCCTGCGGCGCCTTCGACAGATCGGGCCATTCCACCCCGAGCCCGGGCAACGGCGCGAGCGGCGATTGCGGATCGAGCGGGAGCGATGTTTGCGGCACCGGATCGGCGGGCGACGCGACGGGCGCTGCCGCAGGGCGCGTTTGCGCCACCGCGCCGGAACCGACACACCAAAGAATTCCAGCGGCCGTTCGATACGCACGCCGCCGCCCCACCGATAACGACATACGCCGTCCTAGCCCGGCTGTTTGGCGAACGACAGGGGTTTAGCGCGGCGGCGCCGCCACAATCAGTGAATCGTGCCGATCGCGCGATCGAACGAGAGCAAGGCGATCAGCCGCTCGATCTGCCGCCAGCGGCAGAAATGGAGATAGTTGCCGAGATCGCGGCTGCGGTTGGCGCGCGTCGCGGCCTCCTGCCCGGCCTCCGCGCCGAACACGGCGATGAGATCGGTGGCATGCGTCACTTCGGTGCCATCGGCGAGATAGGGAAGATGCATGCACGCTCCGCTTGAAACACGACCGCAGGGACTGCGAGCGTGGTCGCGCTTCACGGTCCGTGCCAGTCCGGGAAAGGGCGCGCCCCGCCCGCCAGACGAAGGTTAATGCGCCCGCGCGCGGTGCCCCACACCTCCCGACATGGGACGCTGGCGTCCTGCCGCGGGACATGGCACAGCGGCGGCATGATCCATTCCTCTCCGCCCCGTACCCCGCTTGCCGGCGGAGCGCTGATCGCGCTCGGTGCAATCGCCGGGACGGGGATCGGCCTGTTCTCGCCGCTCGGACCGACGCGCGGCTTCCTGATCGGGCTTGGGCTCGGCGTGGCGATCTCGCTCGTCATGTGGCTGCGCGACTCGCGCCGCTAGCGTAGCGCCCGCGACAGCCAGACGACGCGACCGAGGATTTCGGCGGCCTTGGTCGTGATCGCCGGATAGGCCGGATTGTCGCTTTCGATCAGCATCCCGCCGGCCGTCCGCGACACGCGCTTTACGAGCAGGACACCGTCGAGCCGCAGCACGAAGATCGCGGGCACCGCCACGATCCGCGTATCGCGTTCATCGATCACGATCTGGTCGCCATCGGCGATCGTCGGCAGCATCGAATCGCCGCGCGCACGCAGCATCGCCGCATCCTTCGCATTCAGCCGCAGCGATTCGAGCAAAGCGGGGTCGAGCAGCATCGCACCCGCGCGCACCGCGTCGGCGGCGAGCGCGCCCGGCCCGGCCGAGGCCTCGACATCGAGCCGCCGGATCGGCGCCATGCGCGGGGCGGCCACCCCACCAAGTTCAGCCGCATCGACGCGAAAATAGGCCGCGAGCAGGGCCCGGTCGCGCTCGGCGAGATCGCGCGGCGTACCGCGCCGGACATATTGCTGGAGATAGGCATCGTTGCGGCGAAGCATCCGCGACAGCGCGGCATAGCTGACGCCGTTCGCGTCGATCAGCGCCGCCAGCCGCGTGCGGGGATCATCCCTGTCCATACGGCCGATCATAGGCATAGGATTTTTCCTAGACAAGTTGGAAAATAGAACAGATCGTGAACATGAAGCCATTGAGGCTGCAACGAATCACGAGGAGACCGGCATGTCGGTGTTGCAGAAGATCGACCGTTATCTGAAGGCGAGCGCGATGCCGCCGACCACGTTCGGGCGGCTCGCGGTGCGCGACCCGCGCCTGGTGCGCGATCTGCGCCGCGGGCGCGAGCCGGGAACGCGGATGATCCGCCGGATCGAGGCGTTCCTCGCCGATCAGCGAGTCGATCGATGAGCCGCGGCCCCGATTCCGCCACCTTGCTCCAACGCGCGCTCGAACGCAGCGCCGATGCGGCCGGGTGCGCGGCGGTGGTGTGCGTGCTCGAGACGACGCGCTGGGCGAGTGCCACCTTTGTCGGCGCGCGTCATCGGATTGCGCTGACGCTGCGCGACGATCCACCGAGCATGATCTGGCTGGCTGCGCTCGGGGAGGCCGAGCTGGCGATGCGCGGGCATCTCGTCGCCGATATCGCGACGCTCTCGGTTACCAGGCGCGATGGAGAGGCAATCGTCGCGCTCGAGACATTGACGGTCGAGACCTGAGCGCCCGCGCCCGGCGCGACGATCAGCGGTGGTCGGTCGCCAGCCGGCGTAGGCTGCTCAGACTGTCCTCGATCGTCTCGCGCGGCTGGGCTGCGCTCGGCGGCGCATCGCGGCGGCTGACGACGCGTTCGAGCCGGTCGAGCAAGGCGTGGATCGAGTCCGAAGGGTCGCCCGATCCGGTCGCCTCGCGCGGCGGGCGCGCGATCGGCGTAGGGGTGCGCCGCTCGACCGTAGGCGCGTCGATCGGGCCGAGCGGGAAGGTTTCGAAGCGCTCGCTCGGGTCATAGGTCTGGCGACGCGGCAGCGGGAGCGGCTGTTCGACGGTCGCTGCGGCGGGCGCGGTGTCGCGCAGGAAGGTCGGGTCATAGGCCGAGAGCGGCTCGTCGAGATTGACGGGCAGCGGCCGCTCGACCAGCGGCGCGACCTGGTCGGCGTCGAGATGCACCGGCCGCGCACGGACTTCGAGGAAGGGCGTGCCGAGATCGGTATTGGCAAATAGCGGGCGGCGCGCCGGCGCATCGGGATGCGCATCGGCGCGACGCAGCACAGGCGCGTCTTCACCGTTGCTCGCGCGACGGTGCAGCGCGATCGTGCGGCTGCCGAACGCCAGGAACAGCGCGAACCACGCCAGCACGCCGACCCCGCCGCCACACAGCAAGACCAGCGCGGCGCGCGCGGTATAGCCCAAAGGCGGCTCGGCGGCGGAGAGCACCGACGCGATGCCGCTATCGACCACCATCGATTCGAGCAATTCGGTCGGGATCAGCGCGAACATCGCCGCGGTCAGCACCCCGATAACGGCCGCGACGAGCGGGGCCAGCGGGAGGGTCAGGCGTTGAGGATCGGAGGAGACGGCCATGCACTCTGCTCTGCCATGCTATCGGTAAGTTTTTGGTAAACGGGCGCGTAACGCGCAACGTTAACAGCCCAGTTACGCTCCGCCTCGACAAAAATACGCCCGCGCGTCCGGCGATCTTCCCAACTGGCGCGATCGGCGAGCAGATCGGCGAGCGCGCGCGCCATCGCGTCGGGGTCGCCGGGCGCGAACAGCGTGCCGGTCTCGCCATCGCGAATCAGCTCGCGATGCCCGCCGACGTCCGACGCTGCGACGAGTCGGCGCTGCGCCATCGCCTCGAGCGGCTTGAGCGGCGTCACCAGATCGGTCAGCCGCATCTTCTTGCGTGGGTAAGCGAGCACGTCGATCACGCTGTAATAGCGCTCGACCTCGCCGTGCGGCACGCGCCCGACGAAATGGATCTGCGCCGCCACGGGCGAGGCCGCTGCCCGCGCGCGCAACGCCGCTTCCATCGGCCCGCCCCCGACGAGCACGAGATGCGCCTCGGGACGCGCGGTGACCAAGGCGGGCATCGCCGCAATCAGATCGTCGAGCCCCTCATAATCGTAGAAGCTGCCGATGAAACCGATCACCTCCTTGCCGGTGACGCCAAGCGTGGCGGCAAGCGCGGTGTCGTGCGCCAGCGGGGTGCCGAACATCGCGAGATCGACGCCATTGGGCGAGACGATCAGTTTGCCCGGATCGATCCCGCGCGCGATCAGATCGTCACGCAGCCCCTCGCAGATCACCGCCACCGCATCGGCGCGCTTGACCGCCCAGGTCTCGAGCGCGCGCGTCGCGCGATAGCGCAGCGAACCCTCGCGCCCCGTCCCGTTGCCGACCGAGGCGTCTTCCCAGAAGGCGCGGATCTCATAGACAAGTGGCAGCTTGTATTGCCCGGCGACGCGCAAGCCGGCGAGCGCATCGAGCACGGGCGAATGCGCGTGGAGGATGTCGGGCTTGAACTGTTCGACCACCTCGCCGATCCGCCGCGCGAATGCTGCAATCTCGCGCAGTTCGCCGAACGGCGCGGGCAAGCGCTTCACCGCGGCGGTGCGGAAGAAGTCGATGCCATCGACGCTCTCCTCTCCCGCTTGCGGCGATGCCTGGCGTGGCCCGGTGACCGCGGCGACCGTCCAGCCGCGCTGCATCTGGCTTTTCAGGATCGCGCGGGTGCGGAAGGTGTAGCCGCTCTGCAACGGCAGGCCGTGGTCCAGAAGATGGAGAATGCGCATGCTATCGCCCTAACGCATGAGTGCTTAACGGAGCCTCAACCCGACACCCGTAGAGCGGCCTGAACCCCGCAGCGATAGGGCGGTTACGGGTATTGCGAAAGGAGCGCGACGGCATGATCGACAATCTCGCGCTGGCGATCAGCCACGGCCTGATCGCGCTGACCGTGTGGCGGCTGCTGCGCCGACCCGATCTCGACCGCGAATCCGTGCCCGGCGAAGCGCCCGCCCGCAAGCGGAAGGGTCGTCCGGTTGCGTGATCTCGTCTTCGTCGCCTTCCTCGCCGCCTTCTTCGCGGCGGGGTTTCGCCGGCCGTTCATCTTCGTCCTCGCATATGTCTATATCGACGTCGTCGCGCCGCAGCGGCTGACCTATGTCCTGCTCAACAGCGTGCCGGTTTCGCTGATCGCGGTGGTGCTCGCGGTCGGCGGATGGCTCGTCGCAGACGACAAGACGGGAACGCGCTTCACCCCGCGGCAGGGGATGATCGTCCTGCTGATGGTCTATTGCTATTGCACCACGCTCACCGCCGATTTCCCGGCCGAGGCGCTCGATAAATGGGGGTGGGTGTGGAAGTGCCTGGCGTTCGCCGCCTTCCTGCCCTTCACGCTGCGCACCAGGCTCCGGATCGAAGCGCTGCTGCTGGTGATGGTCGCTTCGGCGGCGTCGATCATCATCGTCGGCGGGATCAAGACGATCGCCAGCGGCGGCGGCGGTTACGGCTCGCTCAACCTGATGGTGTCGAACAATTCGGGGCTGTACGAGGGATCGACGATCTCGACCGTCGCGGTCGCGATCATCCCGCTGATCCTGTGGTTCACGCGCCACGGCACGATCTTCCCGCCCGACTGGAAGGTGAAGGGCTTCTGCTATGCGCTCGTCTTTTCCTGCCTGTTGATCCCGGTCGGCACCTCGACGCGCACCGGGCTGCTGTGCATCGGCCTCGTCGCGCTGCTGATGCTGCGCGATGCCAAGCGCAAGCTGCTGTATCTGTGCCTGCTCGCCACCGCGGGCATGCTCGCGGTGCCGTTCCTGCCGTCGTCGTTCACCAACCGGATGAGTACGATCAAGACCTATAAGGGCGACGAATCCGCCTCGACGCGGCTCGCGGTGTGGGGCTGGACGTGGGAATATGCCAAGGAGCATCCGCTGGGCGGAGGCTTCGAAATGTACCGCCAGAACAAGATCCGCTACGATACCGAGCGCGTCGAGGGCAGCGCCGAGAATGCGACCGTCGATCGCCATTTGACCGTCGACCAGGCGCGCGCCTTCCATAGCGCCTATTTCGAGATGCTCGGCGAACAGGGCTTCCCCGGGCTGATCCTGTGGCTGTCGATCAGCCTGATCGGCATCTTCCGGATGGAAGTGCTGCGCCACCGCTATCGCAAGGGTGCGGCCGACACGGCGTGGGTCACCCCGCTCGCCGGCGCTTTGCAGTCAGCGCATATCGTCTATCTGCTCGGCGCGGCGTTCATCGGGATCGCGTTCCAGCCGTTCGTCTACATGCTGATCGGCGCGCAGATCGGGCTCGACACCTATCTCGCGCGCAAACGCGCCGCGCAGCCGTGGCAGCCGCGCCGCAAGCCGCGCACGATCGACCCCGTTACCGCCTGATGGCAGCGCCGTCCCCTGCCCCGCCGCGGTACGAATTGCGCGCGCTGACCGGGATGCGCGGGATCGCCGCATGGCTGGTCGTGCTGTTCCACATCCGGCTGTCGCTCGACTGGCTGCCGCCGGCGGTGATCGCGCTGTTTGCCAAAGGCTATCTCGCGGTCGATTTCTTCTTCCTGCTGTCGGGCTTCGTGATCTGGCTGAGTTGGAGCGAACGGCTGCGCGAGGGCGGGATGCGCGCGGTGCCGGGCTTCCTGTGGCGCCGGCTTGCGCGGATCTGGCCGCTCCACATCGTCATGCTCGGCGCGACGCTCGCGCTCGTCCTCGCGCTCGCGGCGACGGGGCGGCACGATGCCGGGCATTATCCCTATGCCGAACTGCCGCTGCACGTCCTGCTGATGCAGACCTGGGGGTTTACCGATCATCTCGCATGGAACGACCCAAGCTGGTCGATCAGCACCGAATGGGCGGCCTATCTGCTCTTCACGCTGGTGGCCTTCGCGCTCGACTGGCGGCGCGTGCCGAGTTGGGCGGTGGTGGCGGCGATCGTCGCCTTGCTCGCGCTGCTGCATGTCGCGATGGCGGGGGCGCCGACGCTGGGCACCGATATCTGGATCTTCGGACTGCGCCGCTGCCTGATCGAATTCGCGGTCGGCGGCGCGCTGTGTTCGCTCTGGGAACGGTGGCGCGATGCGCCGCTTGTACCCGCACTCGTGGCGATCAGCTGTGCGGTGGTGGCGTTCGTCGCAAAGCTATACGGCCAGCCCGAAACCTTGACGGTTCCCGCGGCGTTCGCCGCCGCGCTGCTCGCGCTTGCGCTGACCTCGGGGATGCGCGGCAACCCGCTCGAAATCCCGGCGCTGCACTATCTCGGTGAGATCAGCTACGCGACCTATCTCAGCCACTTCCTGCTGTTCGTGATCGTCAAGCTCGCCTTGATCGACGATGTCCACGGCATCGAACCGATCCTGATCGCGCTGTACCTCGTCCTGATGCTGGGCACGTCGGTGGCGCTCCACCACCTGGTCGAGCGCCCCGCGCAGGACTGGATGAACCGTTTCCCCGCCCGCCTGAGGCGGACGGGGAACGCGGATCAGGCCGCTTCGAGCTCGACCTGAAGCGCTTCCAGGATCGCCTTGTTGAAGGCGGGGATGTCCTCGGGCTTGCGGCTGGTGATGAACGGGCCGTCGATCACGACCTCCTCGTCGACCACATCGGCGCCGGCATTGGCGAGATCGGTGCGCACCGACGGCCAGCTCGTCATGCGACGGCCATCGACGACATCGGCCTCGACCAGCAGCCACGGCGCGTGGCAGATCGCCGCGATCAGCTTCTCGTCATCGGCGAATTCCTCGATGATCTCGATCGCGCGGTCGTTCATCCGCAGCGTGTCGGGGTTGGCGACGCCACCCGGCAGCAGCAGCGCGGTATAATCCTCGGTATCGACGTCATCGAGCAGGATGTCGGGCGTGATCGTGTCGCCCTTCTCGTCATGGTTCATCCCCTGGATCGGATCGGTCTTGTCCGAGGCGAGCGTCACCTTGACGCCGGCGTCGAGCAGCGCCTGGCGCGGCCCGAAGAGTTCGACTTGCTCGAAACCATCGGTCGCGAGAATGAGCACGTGGGCATTTGAAAGATCGGCCATGATGGGTCTCCGGCTGGGGTGTTCCGGCGGCTTAACCATCGGCAGGGCCAGCCCGTTCCGGAACGATGCGATGGCCCGTGCATTCCTAAAGGCCATGGCGAACATCTCTTACCACGACGACAGTGACCCTGGTATTACACGCAAGGCGATGAAGCACGGCTGGGGCTATTTCGCGGTCGATGGCGCGCGCATTACCGACCGCGACGAGATCGACCGGTTGAACGCGATCGGCCTGCCCCCCGCCTATCGCGACGCCTGGTACTGCCCCAGTCCCAACGGCCATATCCAGGCGGTCGGCTGGGACGAGAAGGGCCGCAAGCAGTATCGCTATCACACCGGTTTCCGCGAGACGCAGGAGGCGGCGAAATACGAGCTGTGCGCGCCGTTCGGCCATGCGCTGCCCAAGCTGCGCGCGCGCGTCGCTGCCGATCTCGCCAAGCGTGGGATCGGCAAGGATACCGCAGTGGCGGCCGTCGTGCGGCTGCTCGACCTCGGCAAGGTCCGCATCGGCAACGAAGGCTATGTGAGGGCGAACAAGAGCTTCGGCGCGACGACGCTGCGCAAGCGCCATGCCGCGCTGAAAGGCCAGGCGTTGAAGCTTCAGTTCAAGGCCAAGTCGGGCAAATTGCGCGTGCTGACGATCACCGACGGATCGCTCAGCCGCTTCGTGAAGCGCTGCCAGGATCTGCCGGGCCAGCATCTGTTCCGCTGGATCGACAGTGCTGGCGAGGCGCACCCGGTCACCTCGTCCGACGTCAACGCCTATATCCGCGAGGCGATGGGCGCCGACTTCACCGCCAAGCATTTCCGCACCTGGAGCGCGAGCGTGCTCGCCTTCGAGGCGCTCGCCGGCGCGGCGCACGACATCAGCCTCAAGACGATGTTGCTCCCGGTCAGCGAGGCGCTCGGCAACACGCCGGCGATCGCGCGCAAATCGTATGTCCATCCGGCGCTGCTCGCGCTCGCCAAGGAAGGGCAGTCCGCGTTTCGCGAAACGCTCCGCCTGCCGCGCAGCACGCAGCATCTGAGCCGCGCCGAACGCGGCTTGCTCGCCTTCCTCGAACAGGGCACGGCACCGTCTCCTGCGAAAGCCGCCTGAGTATTGTCATGACGACCAAGAATACGACCGCAATCCTGCCACCGATCCGCGTTCAGGATTTCGACGAACAACTCCGCAGTCTGATCAGCACCACCTATCGTTGGGCGGCGACGCACTGGCTTCAACTGATCATCGCCGTCGCTCTAGCCAGCGCATTGGTGGTCGCGATGCATTTCATTCGCCGGCTCGCGCGAAAATATTGTTCGCACCCGTCGCTGTCGCGCCGCTGGGGCGCGATCGTCGCGCGGGCGGTGGTGGCTACGGGCAACACCTTCATGGTGATCGCTGCGGTCAAGCTCGTCAGCGCGGCCAATTTTGCGGGCACTCCGCAAGAGGTCCGCGCGACGATCAATTTCATCTGGATCCTGACCGCGGGCTATCAGGGCGCGATCTGGGCGCGCGAGATCATCATCGGCGCAATCGAATATCGCACCGCCGACGAGCATTATTCGGGCGAGGCGATCGGCAGCGCGATGGGGATCATCCGTATCCTGGTCGGCTTTGCGGTGTTCGCGATCGCCGCGATCGTGGTGCTCGACAATCTGGGGGTCAACGTAACGGGGCTCATCGCCGGTCTCGGCGTCGGCGGTATCGCGATCGGTCTGGCGGCGCAGGGCATTTTCGCCGATCTGTTCGCGGCGCTCGCGATCATCTTCGACCGCCCGTTCCGGCGCGGCGACGCGATCAGCTATGACAAATCGTCGGGCACGGTCGAGGCGATCGGGCTCAAGTCGACGCGCATCCGCGGCGTCACCGGCGAGGAGCGGATCGTCGCGAACAAGCAGTTGCTCGAGAAGGAAATCATCAACAACACGCAGCGCGAATATCGCCGCGTGGTGTTCACGCTCGGGCTGGTGCAGTGGACGCCGATCGAGACGCTCGAGGCGCTGCCGACAATGATCAAGGCGGTGGTCGAGGGCAAGGGCATGAAGTTCGTACGCGCGGGGTTCACCACCTTCGGCGCGAGCAGCTACGATTTCGACGTGGAGTTCGATTCGCCGAGCGCGGCGTTCCAGGAATTCTACGACGCGCGGCATACCGTCGGGCTGGCGATCATCCGGTGCCTCAACGAGGCGGGGATCGGTCTGGCGTATCCGACGCAGACGAGCTTCACCGCCGCGCCGGATGGCGAGATGGTGCTGCCCTATGCGGCGCTCGATGCGCCCCCGGTGGCAGAGAAGGCCGAGCCAACGCCTGTTCCCTCCCACCGCCAAGGTACCGGCGCCACACCGAGCGATTCAGCCGTCGACGGGGACTCGGGGCACAACTAACCCACCGTCACCCCGGCCTTGTGCCGGGGTCCACCGGGATACGCGTCCTACCGTCGCAGCACAGGCGGCACGGTGGACCCCGGCACTGGGCCGGGGTGACGAAGGGGCTTAGCGGCCCCGCTCAGATCCCGCCTTCGTCGAGGCTCAGCAACGTCGCATTGCCGCCCGCGCTGGTCGTGTCGACCGACACCGCCCGCTCGACCACGAAGCGATGCAGATAATGCGGCCCGCCCGCTTTCGGCCCGGTGCCGGAAAGCCCCTCCCCGCCGAACGGCTGCGAGCCGACCACCGCGCCGATCATCGAGCGGTTGACGTAGAGGTTGCCGACCTGCGCCAGCGCCTCGGTCTCGTCCGCTGCGCGCGCGATGCGGCTGTGGAGGCCCATCGTCAGGCCATAGCCCTTGGCGTTGACCGCCGCGATCGTCTCGGCGAGTTTGCCCGCGGGCCAGGTCGCGACGTGTAGGATCGGGCCAAACCATTCCTGCGTCAGATCCTCGATCCGGTCGAGCTGCACCAACGTCGGCGGCACGAACAGCCCGTCGGCGGGCGCGTCGAGCGTCTTCACCACGCCGGCGCGCGCGCGATAGGCCATGAGTTTGTCATAGGCAGCCTGGTCGATCACCGGGCCGACATCGGTCGCGGGATCGGCGGGGTCGCCGAGCCGTAGCGTCTCCATCGCTCCTTTCAGCATCTCGATCGTCGTGCCGGCGATCTCCTCCTGCAGCAGCAAGAGGCGGAGCGCCGAGCAGCGCTGTCCGGCCGAGCGGAACGCCGAAGTCACCACGTCTGCCACGACCTGTTCGGGGAGCGCGGTCGAATCGACGATCATCGCGTTGATCCCGCCGGTCTCGGCGATCAGCGGGACGATCGGACGGGTGTCGTCCTCGAGCAGCGATCGCGCGATCTTCCGGGCGGTGGCGGTGGAGCCCGTAAAGGCGACGCCCATCACGCGCGGGTCGGCTGTCAGCGCCGCACCGACTTCGGGGCCGCCGGGGAGCAGGATCAACGCATCCTTCGGCACGCCGGCTTCATGCGCCAGCTCGACCGCGCGCGCGGCGATGCGCGGCGTCTGCGGCGCGGGCTTGGCGACGACGCTGTTTCCCGCAACGAGCGCGGCGACGGTCTGGCCGAGGAAGATCGCGAGCGGGAAGTTCCACGGCGCGATCGTCGCCCACACGCCGCGCCCGTCGAAGCGCAGCACGTTGCGCTCGCCGGTCGGCCCGGGGAGTTCGACCGGCTGCAACCCGTCGCGCGCCTGCTGCGCGTAGTAGCGGCAGAAATCGACCGCCTCGCGCACTTCGCCGAGCGCGTCGGGGATGGTTTTGAAGGCTTCCTGGACGCAGATCGCCATGAGGTCGTCGCGGTGCTGTTCGAGCAGGTCGGCGAGGCGGTCGAGGCACGCGGCGCGCTGGGTTACGGGCGTGGCGGACCAGGCGGGGAACGCAGCGTGGGCGCGCGCAACCGCATCTCCCCTTCCTCTTGCGGGAGGGGTTGGGGGAGGGAGGTGCGCAACGGTCGAAGTCGCGCTTGAGGCACGCCCCTCCCCTAGCCCCTCCCGCAGGCGGGAGGGGGATTCGACCGCCGCCACCGTTTCGCGCAACACCACCCGGTCCGCGAGATCGAGGCCGGCGCTGTTGCGCCGCCCGGCACCGAACAGATCGACCGGCAATGGAATGCTCGGATGCCGCGCCCCACCGACCGCGGCGATCTTCGCCACCGGGTCCGCAAGGATCTCAGCCTCGGTCAGGCGCTCGTCCGCCAACTGATGCACGAACGACGAATTCGCCCCATTCTCGAGCAACCGGCGCACCAGATACGCCAGCAAATCGCGATGCCCGCCAACCGGCGCATAGACCCGGCAATGATAGCCATTCTCGCGCACCAGCCGCTCGTACAGCCCGTCGCCCATGCCGTGCAGCCGCTGGAACTCGAAGTCGCGGCTGTTGCCGGCCCATTCCATGATCGTCGCCACCGTCAGCGCATTGTGGCTGGCGAACGCCGGCCGGATGTTCGGCGCATCGAGCATGTCGCGCGCCACCGCGAGATACGACACGTCGGTCGCCGCCTTGCGCGTGAACAGCGGATACTCCGCCAGCCCCTCGACCTGCGTCCGCTTGATCTCGCTGTCCCAATAGGCGCCCTTGACCAGCCGCACGTTCATGATGCGATCGAGCGCGCCCGCCCACGCGACGACCGGCCGCGCGCGCTTGCCGTACGCCTGCACCGCCATGCCGAACCCGTCCCAGCCCTTGAGGCTCGGCAGCGCGGCGACGGTGCCGATGATATCGAGGCTCATCTCGAGCCGCTCGCTCTCCTCGGCATCGACCGTCAACGCGATCCCTTTGCTGGCGGCCTGAACGGCGAGCGCCTCCAGCATCTCAGTCAGCGCGGGCACGCACTCGTCCCAGCGCGACACTTCGTAGCGCGGGTGGAGCGCCGACAGCTTGACCGAGATCGAATGCCCCGCCGCGGGGTCACGCCCGACCGCGTCGACCGCATCGGTATAGGCGCGGAAATAGCGCTGCGCGTCGTCGTGCGTCCGCGCCGCCTCGCCGAGCATGTCGAAGCTCGCGGTGAAGCCCTTGTTCTCGGGCTTGCGCATCCGCTTCATCGCTTCGTCGATCGTGCGGCCCATCACGAAGATCTCGCCCATCATCCGCATCGCCGCGCCGACCGCCTGGCGTACGAACGGCTCGCCCGCGCGGCTGATCAGGCGACGCAGCGAACTTTGCGTCTGACCATCACCGACGAGGGCACGGCCAACGACCAGCCCCCAGGTCGCCGAATTGACGAGCGTCGAGTTCGACTTGCCCGTGTGCGCGCGCCAATCGGCATCACCGAGCTTGTCGGCGATCAGCAGATCAGCGGTCTCGGGATCGGGCACGCGCAGGAACGCCTCGGCGAGCGACAGCAACGCGACGCCCTCGGACGAATTGAGCCGATATTCCTGCAGAAACTGGTTCACCCACCCCTTTCCCTGCGCCGCACGCAGGTCGGCGAGCAGCCCGAGCGCATGGCCCATCACCCGCTCACGCGACTCGGGCGTGAGCGCCGCACGGTCCAATAGCGGCTTTAGAACATCGGGTTCGCTCGCCCGGTGCAAAGCGCCCATGGATTTGCGGGCGGTGGACGCTACGTCAAAGGTCATGTTCCGGTTTCCGGTCAGGGTGAGACTTGCGCGGGGCTTGCGTGAGTGCCATTTGCCTGCGCGGCGTCGCCTATGCGACGAATTTGCTTTCAGGGGAATGCCGTGACGACCGTTACAGCTCAGGAAATGACCGGCCGGATCGGCACCGAACAGGTGTCCGACTGGGTCGAGGTCAGCCAGGAGATGATCGACAAGTTCGCCGACGCGACGGGCGATCATCAGTTCATCCACGTCAATCCGGCAATGGCCGCGATGACCCCGTTCGGCGGGACGATCGCGCACGGCTTCCTCACGCTGTCGCTGATGCCGCTGCTGTCGTCGAAGATCATCGATCCGGTGACGATCGAGGGCGTGAAGATGGGGATCAATTACGGCGGCAACAAAGTCCGCTTCCTCCAGCCGGTCCGCTCGGGCAAGCGCGTGCGCGGCCGTTTCAAGCTGCTGAGCTTCGACGAGAAGCGTCCGGGTCAGTGGCAGCAGACCAACGAATTCACCGTCGAGATCGAGGGCGAGGAAAAGCCCGCGATGATCGCCGAATGGATGTCGCAGATTTTCGTTTGATCCTTGGCGTCGCCCCGGCGGAGGCCGGGGCCGCTGCGTTGTAGCCCGCAACGCGAGCAGCGCTTCCTACCGAGCGTCCCCGGCCTCCGCCGGGGCGACGTTATAAAGGAAATCCCATGCGTTCCGCCGTCATCGTCTCCACCGCCCGCACCCCGATCGGCCGCGCTTACCGCGGCGCGTTCAACAACACCCCCGCCCCGACGCTCGCGGCGCATTCGATCCGCGCGGCGGTCGAGCGCGCTGGCATCGACGGCGGCATGGTCGACGACGTGGTTTTCGGCTGCGCGCTGCAGCAGGGCCATCAGGCCGGCAACATCGCGCGCACCTCGCTGCTGCGCGCCGGCCTCCCCGTCACCGTCCCCGGCATGTCGGTCGACCGCCAGTGCGCCTCGGGCCTGATGGCGATCGCCACCGCCGCCAAGCAGATCATCACCGACCAGATGGACATCACCATCGGTGGCGGCGTCGAGAGCATCTCGCTCGTCCAGACCCCGCAGATGCGCGTCGCCGCCGATCCCGAGCTGATCGCGATGCACAAGGACGTCTACATGCCGATGCTCGGCACCGCCGAGACCGTCGCCAAGCGCTACAACATCAGCCGCGAAGTGTGCGACGAATATGCGCTCGAATCGCAGCGCCGCACCGCCGCCGCGCAGGCCGCCGGCTATCTCGACGCCGAGATCGTGGCGACGACCGCGACGATGGCGATCACCAACAAGGAAACCAAGGAAGTCACCTACAAGGAGGTGACGCTGTCGAAGGACGAGGGCAACCGTCCCGAGACGACGCTCGAGGGCCTCCAGGCGCTCCAGCCGGTGATGGGCCCGGGCATGAACGTGACCGCGGGCAACGCCTCGCAGCTGTCGGACGGCTCGTCGGCGTCGGTGCTGATGGAAGAGAAGCTCGCCGAGAAGCGCGGCCTCCAGCCGCTCGGCCGCTATGTCGGCATGGCGGTTGCCGGCACCGAGCCCGACGAGATGGGCATCGGCCCGGTCTTCGCGATCCCCAAGCTGCTCGAGCGCTTCAACCTGAAGATGGACGATATCGGCCTGTGGGAGCTGAACGAAGCGTTCGCCGTGCAGGTGCTCTATTGCCGTGACAAGCTCGGCATCCCGAACGAACTGCTCAACGTCTCGGGCGGCGCGATCTCGATCGGCCATCCGTACGGCATGACCGGAGCCCGCGCGACCGGCCACGCGCTGATCGAAGGCAAGCGTCGCGGCGCGAAATATGTCGTCGTGACGATGTGCATCGGCGGCGGTCAGGGTGCAGCTGGGCTGTTCGAGGTCCTCTAAGCCGCATTGCTACCGGAGGCGCTGCGCCTCCGCTTCGAGCCCCGGTCGCTACGGCGTACCGGGGCTCGTTTCGTTTCGGGCCGGCGCGCGCTGAGGCTCCAAAAAATATCGCTAAAGCTTTGCGCCCCGCTGCCGTTGTTCCCAAGGAAAAGGGAGTCGCGCGCATGAGCATTGGTGGCATAAGTTCGATCAGTCCGCTGCTCTCGCAGCTGCAGGCGCAAGGGCTGTCGAAGGACAAGTCCCAGCTCGTCGCCGACGACGTGGCAGCCGCCACCTCGCAAAGTGCCGCGGGCGGCAGCGCCGGCGCCGCCAAGATCACCCCCGAGGTGCGCGCCGCGATCGACACCAAGATTTCCGCCGATGTGCTCTCGGGCAAGCTGTCCAAGTCGGATGCCACCGCCGTCAAGGCGGTGCTCGACAAGGCCGAAGGCGAAGCCGCCCCGGCCGCCTCGGGCGCGACCGATGACGCCGCCGCTGCGGAAGAGGCCAGCGGCGCGAAAGCGGGCGGCGGTGCCGGTGGCGAGTCGAAAAAGACCGAATTGTCCGAGTCGATCGTGGTTGCCGGATCGACCAAGACAACGACGATCACCTATACCGACAACACCACCGAGACGACGACCAAGACGGCCAGCCAATCCGACATCGTGCGCTACAGCAAGCCCAGCCCCGACGCCGCCCAATCGGAAGCGGCGAAGGAGTACAGCCCCGCGATCGAGCCCGGCCTGATCGTCGATCAGCTCGCCTGATCGGCGTCAGGATCGAGCGGCGCCGCCACGATCATCGTCGCGCCGCCGCAACCAACCGCTCTCATCGTCGTTTCTCTCCCGAACCATCCTTCAGGAGAGACCGACATGGCCGACACGCACGAAATCACCCAGACGCTCTGGAAGAAGATGGCCGACAGCCCGTTCCTGATGGTCGGTCTGGCCGACGGATCGTCGCACAGCGAGCCGCTCACCGCGCAGCTCGACAAGGACCTGGTCGACACGCTGTTCTTCTTCGTCGGCAAGGACAACCGGCTGATCGGTGGCGGGAAGGTGATGGCGCAGTTCGTGTCCAAGGGTCACGATTTCTTCGCCTGCATCGCGGGCACGATCGCGCAGGACAATGACCGCGCGATGATCGACAAGCTGTGGAACAAGCAGGTCGAGGCCTGGTTTCCCGAGGGCAAGGAAGACCCCAACCTCGCACTGCTGCGCCTGAAGATCGACAATGCCGAGCTGTGGGAAACCGACATCTCGCTGTCGGGTCGCCTCAAGATGCTGGTCGGCGGTACGATCACGGCCGACGAGAATGGCAGCCACGCCGTGGTCGACACGACCGCTGCCTGAGAAAACAGTTCGGCCCTGCCTTCACCGAAGACAGGGCCGAACGAATATCTGCGATGGAGCGCGCGGCGTCAGCCGTGCGCTTTCATCCATTCCTCGACCACCGGCGCGACCTTGTTGCGCCACTTCGAGCCGTTGAAGATGCCGTAATGTCCGGCGCCCTCGGCCATGTAATAGCGCTTCTTGTCGTCAGGCAGGCTGGTCGCGATCGTCAGCGCCGCCTTGGTCTGGCCGAGCCCTGAAATATCGTCCTTCTCGCCCTCGATCGCCAGGATCGCGATGTCGGTGATCGCGGCCGGATCGACCACGCGCCCGCGGTGCGTCATCGTGCCCTTGGGCAGCGAATGGTCCTGGAACACGACGTCGATCGTCTGCAGGTAGAATTCGGCGGTCATGTCGCAGACCGAGCGATATTCCTCGTAGAAAGCCTTGGTCGAGTCGGCCTGGAGATCCTCGCCCTCGACGAGATGTTTGAACAGCTCGTAATGCGACATCATGTGGTTGCCGAGGTTCATCGACATGAAGCCGGCAAGCTGCAGGAAGCCCGGATAGACGCGGCGCCCGGCGCCGGGGAAGTTGCCGGGGATCGTCGCGATGACGTTCTGGCTGAACCAGCTGTGCGGCCGCTCGGTCGCCAGCGTGTTGACCGCGGTCGGCGCCTCGCGCGTATCGACCGGCCCGCCCATCATCGTCAGCGTCTTGGGGCGGCACGGATTCTTGTCGGCGCTCATCACGCAGGCCGCGGCATAGCACGGCACCGACGGCTGGCAGACGGCGAGCATATGCGTGCCCCCCTGCCCCTCGTTCGGGCCGATCGCCTCGAGAAATTCGATCAGATAATCGACGTAATCGTCGAGGTCGAACTTGCCGTCGCTCAGCGGCACGAGCTTCGCATCGCGCCAATCGGTGATGTAGACGTCGGCGACGGGCAGCATCCGCTCGACCGTGCCACGCAGCAGCGTCGCATAGTGTCCCGACATCGGCGCGACGATCAGCAGCTTGGGGCCACCCTCGACGCCGACGCGGCGGAAGCGCTTGAGTTGCCCGAAGGATTTACGCAGTACCACGTCTTCGACAATCGCCACCTCGGCGCCATCGATCGTGGTGCTGTCTAGCCCGAACGCAGGCTTGCCGCGCGGTGCGGAAGCATGCGCGAACACCTCGAGCGCGGAGCCGAGGACGGCGCCACCGCCGAAATAGGCGAAGGGGTTAGCCGGATTGCTCAGCAGTCCGGCACTGAAATCGGCAATGGCGCTGGCGCCCGCCAGCATCGACTTCTGCATTTCGTAAGCGTTGTACAGCATACCGTACTTTCTAGCAGACAAAGATGAACGTAAAGATAGAACCTATGCTGCATTGCAGTAAACAGCAATGCCGGTATTGCCGCATTCGTCTAGTGGATTGAGGCCTAGACGGCCGCCTGCTACGCACCCCGCATGGTCGAAACACAACCCGCCGCCGTCGCAATCGATCCCCCAGCATCGCTGCCGCAACCAAGTGGGCGCAAGCTGGCGAGTCTGGTGATGGTGTGGCGCTATACGACGCGCTATCCGCTGCAGCTCGCGATCGCGCTGATCGCCTTGCTCGTCACCTCGACGACGACGCTGGCGACCTCGTGGAGCATCAAGTCGGTGATCGACCGCGGCTTCACCCACGGTGCCGGCGACATCGCGCATATCAACGAGGTGTTCTACGATCTGCTCGGCCTCGTCGTGGTCCTGGCGATCGCGACCGCGATCCGCTTCTATTTCGTGTCGTGGCTCGGCGAACGCACCGTCGCCGACATCCGCATCGCGGTGCAGGCCAATTTGCTGCGCCTCGCGCCGCGCTGGTTCGAGGAAAACCGCCCGTCCGAGGTCGCCTCGCGGCTGACTTCGGATACCGCGCTGATCGAAAACGCGGTCGGGACGACGGTGTCGGTCGCCTTGCGCAACGGGCTGACCGGGATTGGCGGGGTCATCCTGCTGTTCGTCTTCGCGCCGAAAATGGCGCTGTCGATCGTGATCGGCGTGCCGCTGATCATCCTGCCGATCATGCTGCTCAGCCGCCGCGTGCGCAGCCAGTCGCGCGCGAGCCAGGATCGCATCGCCGATATCGGCGCGATGGCGGTCGAGACCTTCAGCGCGATGAAGATTGTCCAGGCGTTCGGCCAGGAAGCGCGCGAGGAAGCGCGCTTTACCGATGCGGTCGATCGCAGCCTCGCCGCCGCCAAGCGCCGGATCGCGACGCGTGCGATCATGACCGCGCTGGTGATGGGGCTGCTCTTCGGTGCGGTGACGCTGCTGATGTGGTCGACCGTCGGCGACGTCGCTGCCGGGCGGCTGTCGGCGGGGTCGCTCGCGGGCTTCCTCGTCACCGCGACGTTGGTGACGGGATCGTTCGGGTCGCTGACCGAAGTTTACGGCGACCTGCTGCGCGCCTCGGGTGCGGCCGAGCGGCTGTCCGAACTGCTCGCCGAAGTCCCCGAGATCCGCGCACCGGCACGCCCGGTCACGCTCCCGGTGCCGCCGCGCGGGACGCTCGAATTCGATCATGTCGAATTCCGCTATCCGAGCCGTCGCGACGTCGCCGCACTCGAGGATTTCACGCTGTCGGTGAGCCCCGGCGAGACCGTTGCGATCGTCGGACCATCGGGCGCGGGCAAGACGACGCTGTTCCAGCTGATCCAGCGCTTCTACGATCCCGAAGCGGGCAGCGTGCGGATCGACGGCGTCGATCTCCGCACCGCCGACCCGGCGGAAGTCCGCGCGCGGATCGCGATGGTGCCGCAGGAGACGGTGATCTTCGGCGCGTCGGCGCGCGACAATCTGCGCTACGGCCGCTGGGACGCGCAGGACGATGCGCTCTGGGCCGCCGCCGAGGCCGCCAATGCCGCCGAATTCCTCCACAAGCTGCCCGACGGGCTCGACACTTTCCTCGGCGAAGGCGGCGCGCGGCTGTCGGGTGGCCAGCGCCAGCGGCTCGCGATCGCCCGCGCGCTGCTGCGCGACGCGCCGATCCTGCTGCTCGACGAGGCGACCAGCGCGCTCGATGCCGAGAGCGAGCGGCTGGTGCAGGAAGCGCTCGAGCGGCTGATGGCGGAGCGGACGACGCTCGTCATCGCGCACCGGCTGGCGACGGTGCGCGCGGCGCAGCGGATCATCGTGATGCGCGACGGCCGGATCGTCGAACAGGGCAGCCACGCCTCGCTGATCGGCGAGAGCGGCCTGTATGCGCGCCTCGCAAGCCTGCAATTCAGCGAAGCGGCGTAAGCATCTTCCCCCCTCCCGCTTGCCAGAGGGCGCCGTCTGACTCCCGTCCCGCTTGCGGGAGGGCGCCTTCTACCCCCCTCCCGCTTGCGGGAGGGGCTGGGGGAGGGCATGATCGAGCCTACCGCGCGGACGGACGGGCCCTCCCCCGACCCCTCCCGCAAGCGGGAGGGGAGAACAATGCGCGATTTCGACATCATCGTATACGGCGCCACCGGCTTCACCGGCCGCCTCGTCGCCGAATATCTCACGCAGATCGGCGCGCGGCGCTGGGCGATGGCGGGCCGGTCGCTGTCGAAGCTACAGGAGGTGCGCGATCTGATCGGCGCCCCGGCCGACACCCCGCTGCTCACCGCCATGTCGGACGATCCCGCCAGCCTGCGCGCGCTGTGCGAGCGCACCAAGGTCGTGCTCACCACGGTCGGCCCGTACCAGCTCTATGGCAACGACCTCGTCGCCGCCTCCGCCGAGACCGGCACCGCTTATGTCGATCTGTGCGGCGAGCCCGCCTGGATGCGCCAGATGATCGACGCGCATCACGAGACCGCCAAGCGCACCGGCGCGCGCATCGTCTTTTCGTGCGGGTTCGATTCGATCCCGTTCGACCTCGGCGTGCTGGCCTTGCAGGACGCCGCCAAGGCCAAGTTCGGTCACCCCATGCCGCGCGTGAAGGGCCGGGTGCGGAAGATGCAGGGCGGCGCATCGGGCGGCACCGTCGCCAGCCTCAAGGCGACGCTCGCCGCCGCGGCCAAGCATCCCTCGATCCTCGGCCTGCTGGTCAACCCGTTCGCGCTCACCCCCGGTTTCGAGGGACCGGCGCAGCCCAAGGGCCTGCTCCCCGAATATGACCGCTCGATCGAGGCATGGGTCGCGCCGTTCATCATGGCGCCGATCAACACCAAGAACGTCCACCGCACCAACTTCCTGCTCGGCGAAAGCTATGGCGCCGACTTCGTCTATGACGAGATGATGGTCGCGCCGGGCCTCGGCGAGATGGGCAAGGCCGCCGCCGAGGCGATCGCGCGGATGAACCCGCTCACCAGCGACAAGGGCCCCAAGCCCGGCGAAGGCCCCTCGCCCGAGGAACGCGATGCGGGCTTCTACGACCTGCTGTTCATCGGCGAGGGCGCCAATGACGAGCGGATCGACTGCGTCGTCACCGGCGACAAGGATCCGGGCTATGGCTCGACCAGCAAGATGATCGCCGAGACGGCGCTGTGCCTGGTCGAGGATGTCGCGGGCGAAGGGGGGATCTGGACGCCCGGCGCGCTGATGGGGCAAGTGCTGGCCGACCGGCTGCAGGCGAAGGCGGGGCTGACGTTCCAGGCGGGG
>NZ_RCZC01000011.1 GCF_006439055.1 Sphingomonas glacialis | reverse complement strand
GTCAACGTCAGCACCGCGAGCAGTTACAATGTGACGAGCACCGCGGCGCCAACCTTCACCTATAACAGCGCAGGCGTCATAACTTCGACCAACACCGGCTATAACACCCAGTCGGGCGGCGACGGCCAGAGCCAGATCCTCGTCCTGCAGCTCATCTACCTGTGGCCGACGGGAACAGGACCGTTGGGGCTGAACCTTACCAACCAGCCCAATGGCAACCGCATGCTGGTCGCGACGTCGGTCTCAACGACCGAGGCCTATTCGTGCAACTCGGGGCAGACCTCATGCTGAGCCGCCTCGCCCACAGCACGCGCGGCGTCGCGCTGATCGAATTTGCCTTTTGCCTGCCCGTTCTCATCGTTCTGTATCTCGGCGGATACGCTGCGCTCGACATGATATCATCGACGCGCAAGGTCACCACCGCCACGCGCTCGCTCGTCGATCTGGTCAGCCGGACCATGTCGCCAGCGATCATCTACAACATCCCGCAGGACGCCAACGCCACGTCGTATCTGAGTGCCAGCGCGGTTGCCCTGGCCCCGTACAAGCTCAACAACGCGACCGAGCAGATCTCGCTGTTGCGCGTCTGCGACGCCACGCACGCCTATGTCGTCTGGACCCAAGCGCAGACGCAGTCGGTAGATGGCAGCACGGTGAGCGCGGCGCCATCGACGTACACCGCCGGGACGCTTCCGGCGACCCAGACACAGTTGGCCCGCAACGTCGTTTCGATCCCGAGCACGATGGTCACGTCCCCGCTCGTACCGGTTTCGCCCGACGGCTCGAACGTGTGCGGCAATTTCGCGCCGAGCACCAGCTCGAAGACGCAAGTCGGAACTGCGGGCGGATGGCTGTTCGTCGGGACGGTCAACTATCAGTATACGCCGGGCGTAACCTTCTTGTCTTTGCCGACGACGACCCTGACCGACACGATCTACATGTCGCCTCGCCTCTACTAGGTGCATAGATGATGAAAAGCGCAGATATGTTCCGCCCATGGGTCGATCTGGTCAGGCTCCTTCGTCGGCTCAGCGCCGACCGGAAGGGAGGCGTCCTGATGATCATGGGGTTCTCCATCATCCCGCTCACCTTCGCGACGGGTTTCGGCATCGACTATGCGCGTGCCATGCGGCTCCAGACCCACCTGAACTCCGCCGCCGATGCGGCGGCGCTGGCGGCGGTCTCCCCTGCGATGATCCTGCGCGTTGGCACCGATCCGTCCGACGCAGCCTATAACATGTTCGACGCGCAGGCGTCCGCGATCGGCGGCTATCAGGGGATGCAAAGAGCCGTCACGATAACAAACGTCACCTCCGGCAGCGGCCAGACATTGGGGGCTCTCCGCACGGCAACCGTCACCTACACCGCGCAGTCGATCAACGTTTTCGGCGGTATTCTCGGTGCCAGTACATTGACCGTTCATGGCACAGCGACTGCAAATGCAGCGCAGCCGCCCAATGTCGACTTTTATCTGGCGATGGACAATTCCCCGTCGATGCTGCTCCCGGCAACCTCGGACGGCATCAGCAAGGTACAGGGCGTTACCGGCTGCGCCTTTTCATGTCATGAATATTTGCCGCATAGTCCGAGCGACAAAATCTATGTGAAGAACAACAAGGGCCTGCAGGTACTGCTATCGTCGAGCTATTACACGAAAGGCAATTCTAAACAGAATGTCTTTTATCTCTATAATTCGACGACCTCCGTGCTCTTCGACAGCTCCGGAAACGCGATGAATTCCTCCTCATCGGTGTCTGGGACTACCAACACCACCGCGGGAGGAACCAGCGCACAACCGACGACCATCGCCACCACGCCGATTACGGATACCACGATCAGCTATACCATTACCGATCCGGCAGATGCGGCGGTGACGATCACCCAGACGACCACCGTAGTTAAAAGAACGCAAGTCGTGACGACGCAGAGCAACGGCACCTCGAGCAAGAACTCGACGACCAACAGCACCAACAGCACAAATGCGACCTATGACACCGGATATTGGGCGGATGGCTATTGGCTGACGCACAATTATGGGCTTGCCTATGGGAGCCCTGCGAGCATCGTCTTGCGCAAGGATGACGTCGTTTCCGCGGCGTCGCAATTGATCCCGTTTGCCTCCAGCCAGGCGAAGCAGTTCAAAGTCACCTATCAGGCGCAGATGTTCTCGTTCGACTGGACGCGCTCCGGCGCCGGGTCCCCCGTCAAGACGCTGAACACGCTGACCGACGTGTCGAAATATCCTAGCGACTTTTCGGCAGCGACCCTGTTTCCGGATGACGACTATTGGTGGGTGAATAGCCAGCCGACCAAGGGGAACAACACCAACGATCAGGCTACCGAGATTTCCAATATGCTGACCACGATGAACGGCCTTATTCCCAAGGCTGGGTCGGGCGCCCCCGCGGACACCCCGCAGAAAATCCTGTTCCTTGTTACCGACGGCATGGTCGATCAGCCCAGCCGCTATTTCGGACCGCTGCGCAGCAGTGATCAGACCATTTGCACCGCCATCAAAGCAAAAGGCATCAAGATCGCGATCCTGTACACGCAGTATCTGCCGGAGGCGCTAGCCGGCGACGACTGGTCGCAGAAGAACGTGGCATCCTTCCTGCCTCCCCCTCCGGCGCCTTATGCAAAAGGCAGCGCGGGAAGCTCCGATCAGGTTCTGACCGCGCTGCAGCAATGTGCCTCGCCCGGTATCAACGGGTCAGCGCTTGTGCAGACCGTGACCGCCAACGACAGTATCATCACCGCGCTCCAGCAACTGTTCTCGACGGCGCTGCAAACCTCCCGCCTCGTACAGTAATCGATCGCGCCCCGAACGATATTCGATCACGGAGCGTCTTGCGTCGGCCTTTCAGCCGGCGCGAGGAGGCCTCCGGGTCGATGTCGCGAGTGGGCGACGTGGGGCGGATCACATAATCGTCCGCAGGCTAAGGAACGCCGGATTAGGGCACGCCGTGGCTACGGCCGGGTTTCCAGACCGCCCCATCACGGCAGTGCACGGTTTTTTGCAACGAAGCATGCCGGTCATTGTGTTGGATCGTGCGCACAAAGCAGGCCATGACGGACGCATGTCGCGCGTCTTCAAACTTTTCCTCTCGATCGATCGCTTTCTCCTGTGGCTGATCGCCACCGTAGTGCTGGCAAGCCTCCTGCCCGCTCGCGGTGCCGCGGCGGGCTGGGCCGATTTGATCGCCGATCTCGCAATCGCGTTGCTGTTTTTCCTGCACGGCGCAAAACTGTCGCGCGCAGCAATAGTGCAGGGGATCGGCAATTGGCGGTTGCACGTGCTGACGCTGGGGTCGACCTATGTGCTTTTCCCCGCGATCGGCATTGCGCTGGTTTGGGCTGCGCGTGGCTGGGTCGATCCGCTGCTGCTCTCCGGGCTGCTCTACCTCACGCTGCTGCCCTCGACGGTGCAATCGTCGATCGCCTTCACCGCAATGGCGCGCGGTAATGTGGCGGCGGCGGTGTGCAGTGCTTCGCTCTCCAACCTGCTGGGCATTTTCCTGACGCCACTATTGGTCGGCGTGTTCATGCACGTGGCGGGCAGCGGTGCCCTGGCGTCGTCGCACTCGATCGGGACGATCGCGCTGCAATTGCTGCTGCCGTTCCTCGCTGGCCATCTGCTGCGGCCGATGATCGGCGGCTTCGTCGATCGCAACAAGGCGATCCTGCAGCCGGTCGATCGCGGTTCGATCCTGCTCGTCGTCTATTCGGCGTTCGGGGCGGCGGTGATTGGCGGGATCTGGACCAAGGTCGGCGTCGGCGACGTGCTGATCCTCGTTGTGTTGAGCGCGGTGATCCTGGGGCTGGTGATGGGCGTCAACGTGCTCGTCGCGCGGATGGTCGGTCTCTCGCGCGAGGATGCCATCGTGCTGCTGTTCTGCGGATCGAAGAAGAGCCTGGCGTCGGGCGTGCCGATGGCGGGTGCGCTGTTCCCGAGCGCGCAGGTCGGCGTGATCGTGCTGCCGGTGATGATCTTTCATCAGCTCCAACTGTTCGTCTGCGCCGCGTTGGCGGGGTATTTTCAACGGCAGAGCGAGCGCGACGTGGCCGTCGCTGCTCCCCTGCCCCGCACTGCCGACGCGATCGCCGCAGCGGCGACGGCACGCGCGATCGCGGTGCCCGACGCCTGCATGCCCGGCGTGACCGCAAATCTTGCCGTGCTCGAAGCACAGCTCGACACGCTGCGCGGCGCCGACGCGAAAAACGCCCGATGAACCGCGCGATCGATATCGCCGCAGCGGTCCGCACCGGCCAGGTACGCGCATCCGACATCGTCGAACGCCACCTCGCGGCGCTGGCGGCGGACGACAACCGGCTGGTCGCGGTGACGCGCGTGCTGGCGGAGCGCGCCCGCGCCGAAGCGCAGCAGATCGACGCCACGATCGCCGCCGGGGGCGACCCCGGGCCGCTGGCGGGCGTGCCGTACGGCGTGAAGGATCTGTTCGATGTGACCGGCCTGCCGACGACGGCGGGCTCGTCGCTCTACGCCGACGCCCCACCGGCAACCGTCGATGCGACCGCGATCGCGCGGCTGCGCGCGGCTGGCGCGGTGCTGGTCGCGACGCTGAACATGGACGAATTCGCCTATGGCTTCGCGACGATCAACGCGGCGCATGGCACGACGCGCAACCCGCACGACCTCGACCGGCTCGCCGGGGGATCGTCGGGCGGATCCGCAGCAATCGTCGCTGCCGGGCTGCTCCCCTTTTCGCTCGGATCCGACACCAATGGGTCGATCCGCGTGCCGGCCAGCCTGACCGGGCTTTACGGGCTCAAGCCGACGCATGGCGGGCTGCCGATGGCGGGCGTCTTCCCGTTCGCCGCGAGTTTCGACGATATCGGGCCGTTCACCAGCTCGCTCGCCGATCTCGCTGTGCTGTGGGACGTGCTCAGCGAGAGCGTAGCCGAGCCTATCGAAACGCCGCTCCGCGTCGCACGGCTCGGCGGGCGCTTCGCCGAAAATCTCGACCCCGACCAGCGCAATGCGATCGACGCGATTGCGCCAGACGCGCCGACGATCTCGCTCGGCGACGTCGCCCGCGCCCGCGCAGCGGCGTTTCTGATCACCGCGTTTGAGGGCGGCGCGGTCCACCGCGCGGCGTTCGCGCAAGGCCAGGCGCTCCAGTTCGACCCCGCCACGCGCGATCGGCTGCTCGCCGGCGCGCTGCTCCCCGACGCCGTGTACGCCGAAGCGCAGGCGTTCCGCGCGACCTTCACGCGGGCGCTCGAGCCGATCTTCGCGCAATATGACGTGCTGATCGCGCCCTCGGCCCCCTGCTTCGCCCCGACGATCGCCGATCCGCAGGTCCTGATCGACGGCGTCGCGACCCCGGCGCGGCGCGATCTCGGCATCCATACGCAGCCGATCAGCTTCACCGGCTGCCCGGCGCTCGCGGTCCCGCTGCTGCGGCCGGGTCGCTTGCCGCTGGGGGTGCAGCTGATCGGCGCGCCGGGGGGCGAGCGGACGCTGTTCCGCTTTGCGGCGATGCTGGAGGAACGGGGGCTGACCGGGATTTCCCCGCCGGCCGGGGCATTTCAGGGGGAAGATTGATGACACAGGCGACCAGACCGATCGACCCGGGAGCCCCGCCGACGGTGGGCGCGCACCGCCTCGACCGCTATTTCCGGATGAGCGAGCGCGGCACCACGGCGCGGACCGAGGTGTTGGCGGGGGTCACCACCTTCCTGACGATGGCCTATATCGTGCTGGTCAATCCCGCGATCCTCGGCCAGGCCGGGATGCCGGTCGCCTCGGTCGCCGCCGCGACCTGCTTTGCCGCCGCCTTCGCCTCGATCCTGATGGGTGTGGTCGCCAATACCCCGCTGGCGCTCGCGCCGGGCATGGGGCTCAACGCCTATTTCAGCTTTACGGTCGTCCAGCAGATGGGCGTGCCATGGCCGGTCGCGCTGGGCTGCGTGCTGATCTCGGGCGTCGCCTTCCTGCTGCTGACGCTGACCGGCGTGCGGCAGATGATCGTCGCGGTCATCCCGCAGCATCTGTTTGCCGCGGTGGCGGGCGGGATCGGTCTGTTCATCGGCTTTATCGGGTTGAAGAACGCCGGGATCGTCGTCGCCAGCCCCGCGACCCTGGTTGCGCTGGGCGATCTCAAGGCACCCGGCGCGGCGCTCGCTTTGTTCGGCCTGCTCGCGATCGGCGCGCTGAGCGTGTGGAACGTGCGCGGCGCGATGCTGATCGGGATCATCGGCACGACATTGGTCGGCTGGTTCGCAGGGCAAGTCGTGTTCAAGCCCGAGCCCTACAGCCTCGCGGCGCTGACCGGCACCGCGTTCAAGCTCGATCTGCCCGGTGTGTTCGGGCTTGGCGGGCGACACGGGCTTGGGCTGATCGAGATCCTGTTCGTCTTCCTGTTCGTCGATCTGTTCGACAATATCGGCACGCTCGTCGCGGTGACCAAGCGCGCCGGGCTGATGGATGCCGCCGGGCGAATCCCCGGCCTCAACCGCATCCTGATGACCGATGCCGTCGCGACGGTCGTAGGCTCGCTCGCCGGGACGAGCACCGTCACCTCCTATGTCGAGAGCGCCGCCGGCGTGCAGGCGGGCGGCCGCACCGGGCTGACCGCATTGGTGACGGGCGTACTGTTCCTGCTCACCATGTTCGTCGCGCCCTATGCGCAGCTGATCCCGCTGGCCGCGACCGCGCCGGCGTTGATCATCGTCGGCGGGCTGATGCTGCTGCCGTTGCGCGAAGTCGAATGGGAGGATGCCTATTCGGCGATCCCCGCCTTCCTCACCGTCGCGATGATCCCGCTGACCTTCTCGATCGCCAACGGGCTCGCCTTCGGCATCACCGCGCACGCGCTGTTAAAGCTGGTCCGCGGGCGGATCACCACCGCGGACTGGTTCCTGCTGCTGCTCGCCGGGCTGTTCGTCGTGCGCTTCGTCTGGATGAGCGCGGGGGCATGAGCTGATGCGCCACACCGTCCGATCCTATCGCGGCATGGTCACCGCGCCGCATCACCTCGCGGCGCAGGCCGGGCTCGACGTGCTGCGCGACGACGGCACCGCGATCGAGGCGAGCGTCGCGGTCGCGGCGACGCTCGCGGTGGTCTATCCGCACATGACCGGCATCGGCGGCGACGGCTTCTGGCTGATCGCCGAGCCCGATGGCAGCGTACACGCCGTGCATGGCTGTGGCGGCGCGGCGGGGGCGGCCGACCTAGCCTTGTATGCGGGGCACGAGACGGTTCCGACGCGCGGGCCGCTCGCCGCCAACACCGTCGCCGGGGCGGTGTCGGCCTGGGCTGCCGTGCTAGAACAGGGTGGCGGCACGCTGCCGCTCGCGCGCTTACTGCGCGACGCGATCCACCATGCCGAAAACGGCGTCGCCGTGACGCGTGGCGGGGCCGAAATCGCCGCCGCAAAGGGTGGCGAGTTGCGCGGCCAGCCGGGCGCCTATGCCGCGATCTTCGAGCCCGATGGGCGGCCGTTGCGCGAAGGCGAGCGGCTCCTCCAGCCGCTGCTCGCCGAGACGCTGCGGCGGATCGGCAGCGATGGCGCGGACGGCTTCTATCGCGGTGCGCTCGCCGTGCTGCTGGCGGAGGATCTGGCCGCGCTCGGCAGTCCGGTCGCCGCCGCCGACCTTGCCGCGCATGCCGCGACACGGCCGACGCCACTGCACACGCGCATCGCCGGGGCCGAGCTGTACAACAGCGCATCGCCGACGCAGGGGCTCGCCTCGCTGCTGATCCTCGCGCTGTTCGACCGGCTGGGTGCCGCCACGGCAAACGGCTTCGAGCATGTCCACGGTCTGGTCGAGGCGACCAAACAGGCGTTCCTGCTGCGCGACCAGCATGTCGGCGACCGCGCGTTTCAGGCGTTCGACGATCAGGCGCTGCTCGACGATGCTGCCGCGCTCGACGCGCTCGCAGCGCAGATCGATCCGGCGACCGCGCTGCCCTGGCCGCGACCGGCCGCGCTCGGCGACACGTGCTGGTTCGGCGCGGCGGACAGCGAGGGCCGCGTGGTGAGCGCGATCCAGTCGACCTATTTCGAATTCGGATCGGGGCTCGTGCTGCCGCAAACCGGCGTCACCTGGCAGAATCGCGGCAGCTCGTTCCGGCTCGCCGCCGACGGATGGAATGCGCTGCGGCCGACGCGCAAACCGTTCCACACGCTCAACCCCGCGCTCGCGCGCTTCGATGACGGGCGGACGATGGCCTATGGCACGATGGGCGGCGAGGGCCAGCCGCAGACGCAGGCCGCATTGTTCTCGCGCTACGCACGCTTCGGCGTGGGGCTGCAGGAGGCGGTCAGCGCGCCACGCTGGCTGCTCGGGCGGACCTGGGGCGACCAGAGCACGACGCTCAAGATCGAGGACGGGTTCGCGCCAGACGTCTATGCCGCGCTCGCCGCCGCGGGCCATGACGTCGAGCGCGTCGGGCCGACGACCGCGATGATGGGCCATGCCGGCGCGATCGTCCGCTCGGCCGACGGGATGCTCGAAGGCGCGACCGATCCGCGAAGCGACGGCCAGGTGGCGGCATGGTGAGCGTGCCCTCCCCCGGCGGCGCGCGGGCGATGGCGCGGTGCGATGTGCTTGGGGTCGCGCCATTCAGCGACCTGCCGGACGCGCTGTATCGGGGCTATCTGACGCCCGCACATCGCGCCGCGGTCGATCAGGTGGGGAGCTGGATGGTCGAGGCCGGGATGACCGTCGCGCTCGACCCGGCCGCCAATCTGGTCGGCCGCTATTCCGGCACCATCGACGACGCGCCTGCGCTGGTGATCGGCAGCCATCTCGACAGCGTGCGCGACGGCGGCTGCTATGACGGCCCGCTCGGCGTGATGCTCGGCATCGAATGCGTCGCGGCGCTCCACGCGCAAGGGCGACACTTGCCCTTCCCGATCGAGATCTACGGCTTTGGCGACGAGGAAGGCTCGCGCTTTCCGGCGGCCATGCTCACCAGCCGAGCGGTCGCTGGGACGCTAGAGGCCGACTTGCTGGCGATCCACGATGCCGACGACATATCGTTCACGACCGCGCTTCGGCTTTTCAATGCGGACTACGCTTCGGTGTGCAACGGCCGCGCGTTCGAGGTTAGCGACAGATCCCAGCTTGGCGTCACGTCCTTCCACCAGGCCCGACGCCCTGCGGGTTCGACGCTCGCCTATCTCGAAGCGCATATCGAACAGGGCCCGGTGCTCGAAGCCGAAGGTCTGGCAGTCGGCACGGTGACCGGCATCGCCGCCCAGCTCCGCTATCGCGTCGAGGTGCGCGGGACCGCAGGCCATGCCGGAACCACATCGATGCCGCTACGCCGCGACGCGCTCGCGGGCGCCGCCGAGATGCTGCTCGCGGTCGAAGCCATCGCACGCGCAGACGCGTCCGATCTCGTCGCGACGGTCGGCGCGATCGAGGCGCTGCCGGGCGCCGCCAACGTCATCCCCGGACGCGTGCACTTCACGCTCGACGTCCGCGCAGGCGATGCCGCGCGACGCGACGCAGCGGCGGAGGCGATGCTCGATCGCTTCCACACGATCGCCGATACGCGCGGTCTCGATTTCGCGATCGAGCGGGTGCATGATCTCCCCGCAAGCCCGTGCGACGCCGCGCTGATGGATCTGCTCGACGCCGCGACGCTCGCGGCCGGGCAGCCGGTCCGTCGGCTCGTCTCGGGCGCAGGGCATGATGCGATGGTGATGGCCGCATTGTGTCCCACCGCGATGCTGTTCCTGCGCTGCGAAGGCGGGATCAGCCACAATCCGGCCGAGCAGGTCGCCCCCGCCGACGCCGAGGTCGCGCTCGCGGTGATGCTCGGCTTTATCGAACGTCTTGGAGCAGCATATGGCGGATGAGTTGGGCATGGACCTGTTCGGCGAGATCGATCCCCCGCAGCGGCTGCTGATGGGCCCCGGCCCGGTCAACGCGCATCCGCGCGTGCTGCGCGCGATGTCGGCGGATCTGCTCGGGCAGTTCGACCCGGAAATGACCGGCTATATGAACCAGGTGATGGCGCTCTATCGCCCGATCTTCGGCACACACAACCGCTGGACGATGCTGATCGACGGCACCGCGCGCGCCGCGATCGAAGCCTCTTTGGTCTCGCTGGTGGTGCCGGGCGACCGCGTGTTGGTCGTCAATTTCGGGCGGTTCGGGCTGTTGCTGACCGAAATCCTCGGGCGGATCGGCGCGTTGGTCGAGACGGTCGATGCGCCATGGGGCGAAACCGTCCCGCTCGACGCGATCGCCGCGGCGATCGAGCGCTTCGCACCCAAGGTCGTCGCCACCGTCCACGGCGACACCTCGACCACGATGGCGCAACCGCTCGAAGGCCTTGGCGCATTGTGCCGCGCGGCGGGCGCGCTGTCCTATGTCGATGCCACCGCGACGCTCGGCGGGATGGAGATCGCGGCCGATCGCTGGGGGATCGACGTGGTCACGGGCGGCCTGCAGAAATGCCTCGGCGGGCCGTCGGGCTCGGCGCCGATCACGCTGTCGGACGCCGCCGCCGCGCATATCTTCGCGCGCCGCCATGTCGAACAGGGCATCCGCCGGGCCGACATCACCGACGGCGCGGGACCGCGCATCGGCTCGAACTATTTCGATCTCGCGATGATCATGGATTATTGGTCGGAGAAGCGGCTCAACCACCATACCGAGGCGACCTCGATGCTCTACGGCGCGCGCGAATGCGCCCGCGTCGCGCTCGGCGAAGGGCTCGACGCGCGCTTCGCCCGGCATGCCGCCGCGGGGCGTGCGATGACCGCCGGCTTGCGCGCGATGGGCTTGCGCGTGTTCGGCGACGATGCGCACCGCATGACCAACGTCACCGGCGTCTACATCCCCGACGGCGTCGACGGCGAGCGCGTCCGCACCGCGATGCGCGACCAGTTCGAGATCGAGATCGGCACCGCCTTCGGCCCGTTGCAGGGGCGGATCTGGCGGCTCGGCGCGATGGGCTACAATGCGATGAAGCATAAGGTCTTCATCACGCTCGGCGCGCTCGAGGTCTGTCTGCGCTGCGAAGGGTTCGCGGTGTCGGCGGGCGGCGGCGTCGAGGCGGCGATCGCGGCGTGGGACGCATGATGCCACCGCGCGACCTGATCGGCTATGGCGCCACCCCGCCCGCCCCGCACTGGCCGGGCGGCGCGCGCGTCGCGGTGCAGTTCGTCGTCAATTACGAGGAAGGTGCCGAGAATTCGGTGCTCAACGGCGATGCCGGCTCCGAAGCCTTCCTGTCCGAGATGGTCGGCGCCGCGAGCCATCCCGACCGCGCGATGGCGATGGAAAGCCTCTACGAATATGGCAGCCGCGCGGGTTTCTGGCGGCTCCACCGGCTGTTCACCGCGCGCGGCGTGCCGGTGACGGCGTTCGCCGTCGCCAAGGCGATGGAGGCGAACCCCGCGGTGGTCGCGGCGATGCAGGATGCCGGGTGGGAGATCGCCAGCCACGGCCTGCGCTGGATCGACTATCAGCGCGTCCCCGAAGCCACCGAGCGCGCGCATATCGCCGAGGCGATCGCGCTCCATACGCGGCTGACCGGCAGCCGCCCGCTCGGCTGGTATCAGGGCCGCACCTCGCCCAACACCGCACGCCTCGTCGCCGAGGAAGGCGGGTTCGTCTACGACGCCGACAGCTATGCCGACGATCTGCCCTATTGGGATCGTCGCTTCGGCCGCGCGCAATTGATCGTGCCCTACACGCTCGACGCCAACGACATGAAGATGGTCGCGCTCAACGGCTTTACCGAGGGCGAGCAGTTCTTCCGCTACCTCTGCGACAGCTTCGACCAACTGCGTGAGGAAGGCGGGCGGATGCTGTCGATCGGCCTGCACGCCCGCATCGCCGGCCGCCCGGCGCGCGCGCGGGCGCTAGCGCGCTTCGTCGATCATGTCCTCGCCTCGGGCGATGCGTGGATCGCGCGGCGCATCGATATCGCGCGTCACTGGATGGAGGTTTGCCCGGCATGACCGATACCCCGATCGACGATCCGATCTTGCTCGCCGAAGTGACCGCGGCGTTCCACAGCTACGAGCGCGCGCTGATGGTCGACGACGTCGCGACGATGGACGCGCTGTTCCATGCCGCACCGACCACCAACCGCTACGGCGTCGGCGAAGTGCTGTACGGCATCGACGAGATTCGCGAGTTCCGCAAAGGCCGTGGTGGATCGCCGCAGCGCAGGCTCGGCCGCGTCGCTATCACCGTCTATGGCGCGGGCTTCGCCACCGCCGACGCCGAATTCTTCCGCGAAAATAGCGACCGGCGCGGACGCCAGAGCCAGGCCTGGGTCAAGTTCGCCGATGGCTGGAAGGTCGTCTCGGCGCATGTCAGCCTCGAGGGAAACAGCCATTGAGCGCGCTGTTCGAGCACAGCCCATGGGTCGAGCAGCGCGCCGACGCGGCGGCGTTTTCGGGCGACCGCCATGCCGATCTCGTCGCGGTGGTCGCGGCCGCGACGCCCGAGGAACAGCTCGCCTTGATCCGCGTGCACCCCGAGCTCGCCGGCAAGGCGGCGATCGACCGCACGCTGACCGATGCGTCGGCAGCCGAGCAGGCATCGGCCGGGCTCGATCGGCTGACGCCCGATGAATATGCGCGCTTCCACGCGCTCAATGCGGCGTACCGCGCGCGCTTCGACTTTCCCTTCATCATCTGCGTGCGGCTGACCGACAAGGCCGGCATCCTCGCGGCGATGGAGCGCCGCCTGGGCAACGACCGCGACACGGAGATCGCCACCGCGCTGACTCAAATCGGCGAAATCGTCAGACTGCGACTGGAGGATATGCGATGAACGACGCAATCGGCCTGCCCGCACTCGAGGCGGAGCTCGCGCGGCAGCTCGTGCTGATCGGCCATGGCGGCGCCGATTGGACCCGCCCGCGCGACGATGCCGGGACACGTGTTTACGACGTCGTGATTGTCGGCGGCGGGCAGAGCGGGCTGGCGGCAGCGTTCGGGCTGCTGCGTGAGCGCGTCTCCAACCTGCTCGTCATCGATGAAAACCCGGCGGGCTTCGAGGGCCCGTGGGAAACCTATGCGCGGATGATCACGCTGCGCACCCCCAAGCAGCTCAACCCGATCGATTTCGGCATTCCGGCGCTCAGCTTCCGCGCCTGGTGGGAGGCGCAGCACAGCGCCAGCGGATGGGACGCGCTCGACAAGATCGCGCGCGGCGACTGGATGGCCTATTTGCGCTGGTATCGCCGCGTACTCGCGCTGCCGGTGCGCAACGACACGCGGCTCACGCTGATCGAGCCGCTGGGCGACGGGCTCCACCGCCTGCATCTCGCGGGACAAGACCCGATCCTTGCGCGCAAAGTCGTGCTGGCGACCGGGATCCAGGGCGGCGGCGAGTGGCATGTCCCGCCGATGGTGGCCGATGTCCTGCCGCCGACGCTCTACGCGCATACCAGCGCGGCAATCGATTATGCCGCCCTCGCCGGCAAGCGGATCGGCATATTGGGCGGCGGCGCATCGGCGTTCGACAATGCCAATTACGCGCTGAGCGCGGGCGTCGCCGAAGCGCATGTCTTCCTGCGGCGCACGCACTTGCCGCGGATCAACCCGATCCGCTTCATGGAGCGCGTCGGTTTCACCGGGCGCTACCCCGCGCTCTCGGACGCCGAGAAATATGCCGTGATGGCGTCGTTCCTCGGGCACAACCAACCGCCGACCAACGACACCTTCGCGCGTGCCGCCGCCTGGCCGGGCTTCACGCTGCATCTGGGGGCACCGTGGCTGTCGGTCGCGGCGACGGCGGACGGCGCGCGTGTGACGACGCCACAAGGGCCCCACGATTTCGACTTTCTCGTTCTCTCGACCGGCCTCGTCAGCGACCCCGGCCTGCGCCCCGAATTGCGGCTGATCGCCGACAAGGTCGCACGCTGGGCGGATCGCTTCACGCCGGCGGCGGGCACCGGCAACGCGCTGATCGACGCGCATCCCTATCTCGGGACGGGCTTCGAGCTGCTCGCGCGCGACCCGGCCGATGCCGACACGCTCCACGGGCTGTTCGGGTTCAATTATGCCGCGCTGATCAGCCTCGGGCTGTCCGCCTCGGCGCTGTCGGGGTTGCAGGCCGCGCTGCCGCGCCTCATCCGCGGCGTGTCCGACCAGCTGTTCCGCGACGATCGCACTGCGCTGATCGCCGATCTGCTCGCCTATGACGAGGCTGAGTTCGTCGGCGAATGGCCCCTTCCCTCCCCATCCCAGGCAAGCGCAACCGCATGACAAGCCTCTCGACGCATGTGCTCGACACCACGCACGGCCGCCCCGCAAGCGGGATCGCGGTACGACTGGAGGCGGCCGATGGCGCGCTGCTGTTCGAGGGCGTCACCAATGCCGACGGACGCTGCCTCGGCCTGCCCGGCCTTTCGATCGGGCAGTATCGCATCGCCTTTGCCGTTGCCGCCTATTTCCGCGGCTTGGGCATCGCATTGGCCGACCCGCCCTTCCTCGATATCGTGACGATCGCTTTCGGAGTCGCCGATACCGGGCATTACCACGTACCCTTGCTCGTTTCGCCCTACGGCTATTCGACCTATCGGGGCAGCTGAGGTGGAGGTGCGCTTCATCCTCGACGGCGAGACGATCGAGCTCGCAGACGTCGATCCGACCGCGACCTTGCTCGACCATCTGCGCTACACGCTGCGGCGCACCGGGACCAAGGAAGGTTGCGCCGAGGGCGATTGCGGCGCGTGCACCGTGCTGGTCGGTGAGCCCGACCCCAACGGGGAGGCGGTCGCGTGGCGCGCGGTCAACGCCTGCATCCAGTTGCTGCCGATGCTCGACGGCAAGGCGTTGCTGACAGTCGAAAGCCTTGCGCAGGGCGAAGCGCTGACGCCGCTGCAAGCATGCATGGCGGAGAATGGCAGCTCGCAATGCGGCTTCTGCACGCCGGGGTTCGTGATGTCGCTGTACGGTCGCTGCATCGGTGCGGCGGGGGCGGCGCTACCCGTCGCCGATGTGGTCGCGGGCAATCTGTGTCGCTGCACCGGCTATGGCCCGATCCTCGAAGCCGCGGAGACGGCCGTCCCGGTGGTGCGCGACGATGCGGCCCTGCTGGCGCGGTTGCACGCGCTCGGCGAACGCGCGCCAGATCCGATCGTCCCGCGCACCGCCGAAGCCCTGGCCGATCTGCTCGCCGAACATCCCGATGCGTGTCTCGTCGCGGGCGCGACCGATGTCGGGCTGTGGGTCACGAAGGAATTGCGCACGATCGAAACGCCGATCTTCATCGGCGAGATCGCCGACCTGCGCACGATCGAAGAAGACGCCGACGGCGTGCGGATCGGGGCCGCGGTGCGGTATGCCGAGGCGCACGCCGTGTTCGCGCGACTGCATCCCGACCTCGGCGAACTGACGCGGCGCTTTGCCGCGCTGCAGGTGCGCAACGCCGCGACGATCGGCGGCAATATCGCCAACGGCTCGCCGATCGGCGACGGCCCGCCCGCCTTCATCGCGCTCGGCGCCGAGCTGACGCTGCGCAGCAAGGCGGGACGTCGCACGATCCCGCTCGAAGCCTATTTTCTCGACTATCGCCAACAGGATCTGCGCCCCGGCGAATTCGTCGAAAGCCTGTGGATTCCGCGGCCCGGCCCCGACGATCTGGTCCATATCTCCAAGCTTACGCGGCGTTTCGACAGCGATATCTCGGCGGTCTGCGGCGCGTTCAAGCTGACGATCCAGGACGGTCGCATCACCGCGGCCCGCATCGCATTCGGCGGGATGGCGGCGACACCGCGCCGCGCGCGCGCCTGCGAGACAGCGCTCACCGGCGCGGCCTTCACCCGCGCCACGATCGAGGCCGCGGCCGAGGCGCTGCACGGCGATTACACCCCGCTCACCGACGTCCGCGGCTCGAGCGGCTATCGGCTCGAGGCGGCGGGCAATCTGCTCCGCCGCTTGTGGCACAAGGCGCAAGGCGAGACCGTGTCGGTGCTCGATCTGGAGCACGCGCATGGCTGATCGCGCACCACGCCTGCCGCTCCCCGCCACGCGGTCGCGCCCGCACGACAGCGCCCGCCTGCATGTCAGCGGCGCGGCGGGCTATGCCGATGACGGCCCCGAACCGCCGGGGATGCTGCATCTTGCCTTCGGGCAAAGCGCGCAAGCGCACGCCGCGATGCGCGCAATCGACCTCAGCGCGGTACGCGAGGCCGAGGGCGTCATCGCAGTGTTCACCGCCGCCGACATTCCCGGCGCGAACGACGTCAGCCCGGTCGCGCATGACGACCGGCTGCTCGCCGACGGCGAAGTGCTGTGCGTCGGCCAGGCGATCTTCCTCGTCGCCGCGACCAGCCGCACCGCGGCGCGCAAGGCCGCGCGGCTCGGGCGGATCGACTATGAAGCGCGGCCCGCTCTGCTCTCGATCGCGGACGCCCGCGCGGCGGCATCGCAGATCGAACCGACCCAGCGCATGGCGCGCGGCGATGCGGCGGCGGCGCTGGTCACCGCGCCGCATACGCTGTCGGGCGGGTTCGATCTGGGCGGACAGGATCATTTCTACCTCGAGGGGCAGGTCGCGGTCGCGACGCCGGGCGAGGACGGGCAGCTCCATGTGCTCAGTTCGACCCAGCACCCGAGCGAAGTGCAGCATCTCATCGCGCACATGCTCGGCCGCAGTTCGGCCGATGTCACGGTCGAGGTCCGCCGGATGGGCGGCGCGTTCGGCGGCAAGGAGACGCAAGCCGCGTTGTTCGCCGCCGCCGCTGCGCTCGTCACGGTCAAGACCGGGCGCCCCGCCAAATTCTGCTGCGACCGTGACGACGACATGGTGATGACCGGCAAGCGTCACGATTTCCGGATCGATTACGACGTCGGGTTCGATGCCGAGGGGCATCTCCTCGCGCTGCAGCTGCGCCTCGCCTCGCGCTGCGGCGCGACGGTCGATCTCTCGCCCGCGATCAACGACCGCGCGATGTTCCACGCCGACAATTGCTACTGGCTCCCCGCGGTCGAGATCGTGTCGGAACGGCTCAAGACGCACACCGTCTCCGCCACCGCGTTTCGCGGCTTTGGCGGCCCACAGGGGATGATCGCGATCGAGCGCGTGATCGACGCGGTCGCGCACGCCCTCGAACGCGACCCGCTCGAAGTGCGGATCGCGAACCTGTATGGCCCCGGTCGCGACACGACGCCCTACGGCATGACCGTCACCGACAATGTTGCGCCGGGTATCATCGCCAAACTCCGCCGCGATTCGCGCTACGACGAGCGGCGCGCCGCGATTGAGGCGTTCAACGCGTCGCATACGGTGCTGAAGAAGGGCATCGCGCTGACCCCGGTGAAGTTCGGGATCAGCTTCACCACCACGCACCTCAACCAGGCCGGCGCGCTGGTGCTGGTCTATGCCGATGGCAGCATCCAGATCAATCACGGCGGCACCGAGATGGGCCAGGGCCTCTACGTCAAGGTCGCCCAGATCGTCGCCGACGTGTTCGCGGTGCCGCTGGCACAAGTGCGGATCACCGCTACGCGGACCGACAAGGTGCCCAACACCTCGGCCACCGCCGCCTCGTCGGGCGCCGACCTCAACGGCATGGCGGCGTTCAACGCGGCGATGACGATCCGCGACCGCCTCACCGCCTTCCTCGCGCGCAGCTTCGCGTGCGAGGACGATGCCGTCGCCTTCACGCCCGACGGCGTGGTCGCCGGCGCGGAGCGGATGAGCTTCGGCCAGGCGTGCCGCAAGGCGCATATCGGCCGGATCTCGCTCGCCGCGACGGGCTATTACGCCACGCCCGACATCGCCTACGACCGCGCGGCGCATCACGGGCGGCCCTTCTATTACTTCGCGTATGGCGCGGCGGTGAGCGAGGTCGCGATCGACACGCTGACCGGCGAGCACAAGGTTCTCGCGGTCGACATCCTCCACGATGTCGGGCGCTCGCTCAATCCGGCGATCGACCTCGGGCAGATCGAGGGCGGGTTCCTGCAGGGGCAAGGCTGGCTGACGACCGAGGAACTGGTGTTCGACGCGAAGGGCAAGCTGCTGACGCACTCGCCCGCGACCTACAAGATCCCGACCGCATCGGATCGGCCGCGGCAGCTCCGCATCGGCCTGTGGGACGGCGAGAATGTCGAGCCGACGATCCACCGCTCGAAGGCGGTCGGCGAGCCGCCGTTCATGCTCGCGATCTCGGTCTTCTCGGCCCTCACCGCAGCGGTCGCCGCGACCGCGCCCGCGCAGCGCGACCTTCCGCCGCTCGACGCGCCCGCCACGCCCGAGGCGATCCTGCGCGCGATCGCCGCGCACCGGGCCGCGGCATGACCGCGTGGCTCGGCTGGCTGCGCGAGGTCGCGGCGCACACGCCGTCGGCGCTGGTCCATGTGCTCGCGAGCGAGGGCTCCGCGCCGCGAGGCGCGGGCACGCGGATGCTGGTGACCCGCGATGCGCTCTACGGCACGATCGGCGGCGGACAGCTCGAATATCGTGCGATCGAGCAGGCACACGCGATCCTATCGCTGCCGCCGGGAAGCTGGCGGATCCAGGATTATCCGCTCGGGCCGCTGCTCGGCCAATGCTGTGGCGGTCGCGTCCGCCTCATGATCGAGCATATCGATCCCGCGCGGCTCGGCTGGATCGCCGATGCGACCGAGCAGCGCGTGCTCGTCTCGACCTTGCACGCCGACCGGATCGACCGCCACGTCCGCACCGACGCGGTCGCGCAGCACCTCTCGGCTCGTGGCGACCGTCCGCGCACCGGCAGCAGCTTTGCCGAGATCATCGGCCAATATCGCCGCCCGCTCTATCTGTTCGGCGCCGGCCATGTCGGCCAGGCGATCGCGCGGCATGTCGAGCATCTGCCCTTCCGGCTCGCCTGGTTCGACACGCGTCCGGTGTTCGATTCGATCGACGGGGTGGCGGTGGTACCCGAAGCCGCGATCGAGCAATGCGTCGCCGAAGCCCCCGACGATGCCGCGATCGTGATCCTGACGCACGACCATGCGATCGACTATCGCCTGACGCGCGCCGCACTACGCCGGACGCAGACTGCGTTTGTCGGGCTGATCGGATCGGCGACCAAGAAGGCGCGCTTCGCCTCGAGGCTTGCCGAGGACGGGCTCGACACCGAACAGCGCGCACGGCTGACCTCGCCGATCGGAATAGCCGGCGTGACCGGCAAGGAACCCGATGTCATCGCGATCGCGACGCTCACGCAATTGCTCCAGCTCGGCCGCGCGGCATGAGTGTGCGCGGCTTTCGCGGTGAATTGCTCTTGGTCGCGCACGATCCGCGCGATCGTGCCGATGCGATCCGCCATGAGCCCGATGGGCTGCTGATCGTCGAGGACGGGATCGTCGTCGCACGCGGCCCCTATGCCGATCTGGCGCCGCTGTATCCCGGCGTCGCGATCGAGCCGCTGCCCGGGCTGATCGTCCCCGGCTTTATCGATGCGCATATTCACTATCCGCAGATGGACCGGATCGCGTCGCACGGTGCGCAATTGCTCGACTGGCTCGACCGGCACATCTTCCCCGCCGAGAAGGCGTTTGCCGACCGCGCGCATGCCGATGGCGTCGCGGCGGCGTTCCTCACCGAATTGCTGCGCAACGGCACGACGAGCGCACTGGTGTTCGCGACCGTCCATCCGCAGTCGGTCGACGCGCTGTTCGACGAAGCCGCGCGCCGCAATATGCGGATCATCGCGGGCAAGGTGCTGATGGACCTCGGGCCAGAGGGCCTCGCCGATACCCCGCAGTCGGGCCGCGCCGAAAGCGAGGCGCTGATCCGGCGCTGGCATGGCCACAAACGGCTCGGCTATGCGGTGACGCCGCGTTTCGCGCTGACCTCGTCCGATGCGCAACTGGCCGATACCGGTGCCCTGCTCGCGGCGCATCCCGGGGTGCTGCTCCACACGCATCTTGCCGAAAATCTCGGCGAATGCGCCGCCGTCGCCGAGCGCTTCCCCGACGCGCACGATTATCTCGACGTGTACGATCGCTTCGGGCTGGTCGGCCCGCGCTCAATCTTCGCGCACGGCGTCCATCTGTCCGACCGCGCTTGCACCAGAATCCACGAAAGCGGCGCTGGGATAGCGGTGTGCCCAAGCTCGAACCTGTTTCTCGGATCGGGCTTCTTCGATTTCGGTCAAGCCGACCGGCACGCGGTGCGGCTCGGGCTAGGTACCGATGTCGGCGCGGGGACGTCGTTCTCGCTGCTATCGACCGCGGGGCTGGCCTATCAAGCGGCGCTTGCGCGCGGCGATCGGCTCGATCCGTTCCGCGCGCTGTATCTTGCGACCGCAGGCAGCGCGGACTTGCTCCACATCGCGGACCGGGTCGGCAGCCTCGAACCCGGCCAGGAAGCCGATTTCGTCGTGCTTGATACAGCCGCCACGCCCTTGCTCGCGCGCCGCACCACTGGCGCGAGCCTCGCCGAACGGCTGTTCGCACTCCAGATCCTCGGCGACGACCGAGCGATCAGCCGGACCTACCTGCTCGGCGACTGCGTATGGGACAAGCACGCCGACCGGTGACGCGCGCGCCTGCGCACAATTTTGCAAGCGCGCGTCGAATTCATTGCGTTTGATGGCATGCGGCGCGCCGGTAGATTGCCCGCATGACCCGTATCCGCCAGCTCCTCTTCGCCTGCGTCTGCCTGCTCGCGAGCATCGCGCCCGCAACAGCACAGCCCGAGCGCCGCAAGCTCATCATCGACGACGAAGGCTTCGCGCTGATGCACGTCATGCTGCTCGAGGCGCCCGACGTCGATGTGCTCGGGCTCACCACGGTGTCGGGCAACGTCTGGGTCAACCGCGCGACCGCCGAGGCGTTGCGCGGGCTCGAGATCCTCGGGCGCAGCGACGTACCGGTCGCCGCCGGCGCGACCTATCCGCTGATCAATTCGGAAAAGCAGACCGAACGCTGGGAGGCGCTGTACGGCAAGCTGACCTGGAAGGGCGCATGGATGCAGCATTGGGTCGAGCCGACCGCGCAGAGCACCCCGCCCTACCATGGCCCGAACGACCCGCTCGATCTGGCCAACGGCAATCCCGTGACCAAGCCGTCGCCCGAGATCGCCGCCAATTTCCTGATCCGGATGGTGCATCGCTACCCCGGGCAAGTGACGATCCTGGCGAGCGGCCCGCTGACCAACCTCGCGCTGGCGCAGCGGCTCGACCCGGGCTTTGCGGGACTCGCCAAGGAGCTCGTCTATATGGGCGGGAGCCTCAACCCGCAGCAGGTGCTCGACACCGTCTCGGCGGCGCAATTCGCACGCGAATTCGTCAACACGCCGCGCCGCGAGTTCAACATCCGCTTCGACCCCGAGGCGGCGAGCATCGTGTCGCGCAGCGCGTGGCGTAAGATCACCATCGTCCCCGTCGATCCCTCGACCGCGACGCAGCGGACACAGCAGTTGCTCGACCGGATGAAGGCGGTCGCCTCCCCCGCGCTCGCGCGCTTCCTCGCGCGATTGGAGCCGGGCTTTCCGTTATGGGACGAGATCGCCGCCGGGGTGTGGCTCGATCCAAGCCGCGTCACCGCGCGCGAAACGCTGTTCGTCGATTACAACACGCAGTTCGGGCCCGGCTATGGCGATCTGCTGTCGTGGCGCGCTGGGTATCAGCCGGGGCTCGGCGAGCAATCGGCCGAGGTGGTGCGCAAGATCGACCCAGCGCGGCTCGAGGCGTTGATGGTCCGCCTCGTCACCACGCGCGCCAGATAGACGCCCGCCGTCAGGCGAGGCGTTCGGGCACCGACATCGCTTCCTCGACGATCGTCTCGCTCATGCCGACGGCTTCCCATGGGAACACGAACCAGCGCTTGTCGTCGGCGCGATCGATCGTCTTGGCGTGATAATCGACGCGGACCTGCGAGCGGACATTGTCGAGCAGCACGGCAAAGCGCACCTGCGTGCTGTCGCAGCCGGAATCGGCGAGCAAGCGGCGGATATCGGCGATCGTCCCGCCGCTGTCGTTGATGTCGTCGACGAACAGCAAGCGGACGCCATCCGCGCTCTTTGCCGCGACCTTGCTGAGCAACTCTTCGGCAAAGCCGGGCACCTTCGACGAATGATCGATCGACAGCATGTGGACGTTGAGCGCGTGCGACAGGAACACCGCGGGCACCAGACCGCCGCGCCCGATCCCGACCACGAAATCGGGCATCCACGCTCCGCGCGTGACGGCCTGCGCCACGGCGAGCGTATCGGCGACGAAATCGTCGTGCGCGATGTAGAAAAGCTCTGGGCTGGCGGCGGGGCTCATGGCGCGACACTCCAAATGGCGGCGCAATGCGCGGCCGCCGAAGCGAGGCCGGTTATCGCGTCTGATCGATCAGGGCAACCGGCGCCGCGCATCACGCGGGCCCTGCCGCGACCGGCTCGATCGAAGCGGGATAGCTCAATTGCGCAAAGCCGTGCTCGATCTCGCTCAGCACCAAACCCGCGGCGTGCGACGGCGTGCGCGCCGCGGCGGTGCACAAGGCCAGCGTCATCGGCCGCAGGATCGGATCGGAGATGCGCGTGAACGACAACAGCCCGCGCTTCACCTCGGTGATGATGTCGAGCGAGGTGAGGATCCCGATCCCCACCCCCTGCAGCACCAGCGAGGTGATCATCTGGATATTGTCGGACGCGACCTTCTTGTCGAGCACGACGCCCGACGTGCCCTCGAGCACCGCGATCTGCTGGTACATGGCAAGCGGCTCGGCGGGCACGACCAGGGGCGAGCCGACCCCGGCCGAGAAGCGCGCCTCGCGCCGCTGGCCGAACGGATGCCCGGCGGGCGTGACGAAGCCGAGCACGACATCGACGAACGCGCGCACGGTGATGTCGCGGAACGATTGCGGTTCGAAGAAGATGCCGAAATCGACCTTCCCGCTGGCGATCGCGAGTCGCACCGCGTCATTCTCGAGCACCTTCACGCCGATCGAGATGCCGGGATAGCGGCTCTGGATCGACTGGATCATGGCGGGCAGGAAACCCTTGGCGAGCGCGTCGATCACCGCGATGTCGACATGCCCACGCTTGAGGCCCTGCAGATCCTCGATCTGCGCGCGGACGTCGGCCATGTTCTTCTGCCAGCGTCCGCCCGCCGCCATCATGATCTCGCCTGCCGCGGTCAGCCGCAGCCCGGTCGGCAGGCGCTCGAACAGCGGCATGCCGATATCGGCCTCGACGTTGAGGATCTGCCGATCGATCGCCGATGCCGACACATTGAGCTCGTCGGCCGCCTTCCGGATCGAGCCGAGGCGACCGACAGCAATGAAATAGCGCAGAAAACGGGAAAACGCGGGCATACCACTCTAACTTTTGCAACACTGTGTCGAATTCATTGCATTTGCTCGCTGCAGGTCAAGCGATTACCACTCGAACTGTCAAAAAGTAGCGCAGAAACATCCGGCCCGACACGATACCAATAATGCGGCCGGCGTTCGAAGCGTAACGACGATCAAGTGGCAAGCCGACCCGCTGTGGTTCTGGCAACAAACCCTGTCGCCTCAGTCATTCCAGACAATAGAATTACACGCAGACGAACCGCGACTTAGATGTCACCGCGCAGGTTCATTTCAAATGCGTTACGAATATGTATTTACACTTCGATGACGGCAACGATAGTTTGTGCAACGCAACAAATTGGCGGGATCGAGCTACCGGCCCGCCAAATCACGCACAACGGCCCGGGGGGATAACCGGCCGTTGGTTCACCAAGGGGGGAATTCCGGACCATGACAGAGACTTCATTCGCTACGGGCACGTCGCAGGCAGCAGCATCGCACGGGCGCTTGCGCAGATCGGTGCTGAGCGCGGCGGCACTGTTGTGCTGCACCGCGATGACCGCGCCAGCCTTTGCGCAGACCACGCCCGAGCCCGACGCGCCCGCGAAGACGGATGCCGACCAGGACATCGTCGTGACCGGTTCGCTCAACGCGATGCCCGACAAGAATGTCGGCTCGATCTTCGGCTTCAACAAGACGCTGGTCGAAACGCCGCGCTCGGCCTCGACGATCAGCAGCGAGCAGATCGAACGCTTCGGCATCACCGACATCTATGATCTCGTCGCGCAGGCGCCGGGCACCTTCACCAACTCGTTCTTCGGCGTCGGCGGCGCGCTCGATATCCGCGGCACGCCGGGCGAGGTCTATTTCCGCGGCGTCCGCCGGCTCGACAATCCCGGCAACTATCCCACGCCGATCGCCGCGTCGGACCGGATCGACATCGTGCGCGGGCCAGCCTCGCCGATCTATGGCCCGTCCAAGACCGGCGGCTATATGAACTTCGTGCCCAAATCGGCGCGCGTGAAGGGCGGCGCGCTGCTCGACCATGCCGAGGGCGAGGTCAGCTACACCGGCGGCAGCTGGTCGTATAACGTCATTAAGGCGCAGGTCCGCGGGCCACTGCGCGTCGGCGGCACCGAATTCGGCTACAGCCTGTATGGCGAAGTCGAGGATTCGGGCAGCTATTATCGCAACATGTCGACGCGCAACGTCGTGCTGCAGGCCGCGTTCGACAATCAGATCACCGATCGGCTGCGTGTCGAATTCGGCGGCATGTACCAGAAATATGACGGCCAGCAGAATGGCGGCTGGAACCGCCTGACCCAGGCGCTGGTCGACAACGGCACCTATATCACCGGCTCGGCCAAGCCGCTCGACACCAACGGCGACGGCCAGATTGCGCCGAACGAGTTCACCTCAGTCGGCACGTTCTCGCCCTTCGGCACCTTCGCCTGTGGCGGGGGCAGCACGTCGGCGGCATCGTTCACCAACGCCTGCTTCACCGGGACCTATCCCTATCTCGGGCTGACCAATACCGGCACGACGACGCTCAGCCGCAAGAATGTGCTGACCGGCCCGAACGATTTCCTCAAGAACGTGGCGAAGACCGGCTATTTCGACATCATCTTCGATGCCGGCAACGATCTCGAGATCAAGAACCAGCTCTTCTACGACGGCATCAGGAACGACAACAACAACGCCTATGGCTTCTCGCAATTCCATCGATCGTATGTGATCGAGGACAAGATCGTCGCCTCGAAGACGATCAAGAGCGACATCGGCACCTTCTCGATCCAGGCCTCGCCCTCGATCCGCTACACCAAGTTCCTCCACGGCGATGATTTCACGTTCGAATATTTCCACCGGGTCGATCTGTCGGTCGGCTACACGCCACTGTCGGACCGGCTGCTATCGAACGAATGCGGCTGCAACTATACCGACTATCTGAAGGGCCATTATACCGATTACGGCGCAGCGGCTTTGGTCGATCTTGATTTCGCGTTCGGCCTCGATGTCATCCTGGGCGGGCGCTACGACCAGATCGACGTCAGCTCGACCAACATGCTCGGCAAACTGCGCGTCGCGACCGGGGTCGCGCAGTCGGGCTCGGGGAGCAAGGGCGGCTGGTCGTACAATGGCAGCATCTCGTACAAGCTGCCCTTCGGCCTGATCCCCTATGGCACGATCTCGCGCCAGACCACGGTGATCGCCGGCCAGGGCTCGGAAATCGCCGCCGCTGACGCGACCGGCGGGACCTTCATCACCGCCTCCAAACTCTATGAGGGCGGCATCAAGGGCAGCTGGCTCAACAACAAGCTGTACGCCGCGCTGTCGGTCTACAAGCAGGAGCGCGTCGACCACAACATCCAGTCGTCGACCGTCAACCAGTCGGTCGAGACCCAGGGGCTCGAGGCCGAGGCGCGCTGGTCGGTCGACAAGCACCTGCTGCTGACCGCCGCCTATACCCGCACCAAGGTCTATAATCTGACCTTCCTCGATGCCGGTTCGACCTTCAGCTTCTTCGGCATCGGCGATCTCGTAAACGTGACCAACCCGACGCTGTTCCTCGGCGGGCAGCCGGGCGGGCTGGTGCCGATCCCCAACAAGGAAGCGTCGCGCCGCCAGGGCATTCCGACCAACCTCTATTCGGCGACGGCGTCCTATGCGTTCGACAACGGGCTCGCCTTCACCGCGAGCCTTGCACAGGTCGACTCGGTCTATTCGGGCCAGTCGCGCGTCGTGAAGCTGCCGGCTTATACGCTGGTCGATCTCGGCGTGTCCTATGCGCGCGACAATTGGCTGTTCCGCGTCGTCGTCAAGAACGCGACCGATGCCGTCTATTACCGCGCGAACTTCACCGAGCTGTTCGGCAGCACGATCGTGCTCCCCGAAAAGCCACGCAGCTTCCAGGCGAGCGTGACCTACAAGTTCTGATGCGCCGGCGGGCACCGGTTCGCGCCGGTGCCCGCCCCGCCCTATAACGCCCCCGTAACGCCGCAGCGTTCCCGACCGTCGAAGGCCATTGTCATGCGTTTCCCACTCCGCGCGATGCTGTTTGCGCTTGCCGGGCTCGGCCTGGTCGGCGGCGTCGCCGATGCGCGCCCGCAAGCGCCGGCCCCCGTCGCCGATTGCCAGCCCGGCGGCCCCTGTTCGCACCCGCTTCCGGTCCGCATCGTCATCGTCACGCTGTTCGAGATCGGCAAGGATAGCGGCGACGTCGCGGGCGAATTCCAGCTGTGGAAGGAGCGGCGCCACCTCGATGTCCGTATCCCCTTCCCCCAAGGGTCGCACGATCTCTATTACAATCCCGACAGCCAGATCCTCGGCGTGGTGACGGGGGTCGGCAACATCCGCTCGGCCAATACGACGATGGCGCTCGGGCTCGATCCGCGTTTCGACCTCCGCCACGCCTACTTCCTCGTCGCCGGGATCGCCGGGATCGACCCGCACCACGCGTCGATCGGCTCGGCGGCATGGGCGCGCTTCCTGGTCGATGGCGATCTCGCGCATGAGATCGACGCGCGTGAAATCCCCGCCGACTGGAAGACCGGCTATTTCCCGCGCGACAAGAAGGGCCCGAACGACACCTCGCCGCCCAAGCCGTCGGGCGAAGTGTTCGAGATCAATCCCGCCTTGCGCGACTGGGCTTACACTCTGACGCGCGATGTGGTCCTGCCCGACGATCCGCACATTGCCGCCGAGCGCGCGCGCTATGTCGGCTATCCGATGGCGCAACGCCCGCCCTTCGTGCTCACCGGCGACAATCTCGCCGCGCTGACATTCTGGCACGGCGCGAAGATGACCGATTGGGCGGCCGACTGGGTACGCTATTGGACGCGCGGGCAAGGCATGTTCGTCACCTCGGCGATGGAGGAAACAGGCACCTATCAGGCGATCCTCGGGCTCGACAGGATCGGGCGCGTCGACAAGAACCGCTTCATGGTGCTCCGCGCGGGCAGCAACTACACGATGCCGCCGCCGGGCGTCGACGCGGCGACCTATCTACTGCGCGAGAATGAAGGCTATGCCGGGCTCGAGGCCTCGGTCGAGAGCCTGTACCGCGTCGGATCGAAAGTGGTCGACGAGCTCGAGGCGCATTGGCCGAAGTACGAGAAGACCGTCCCGCAATGACGCTGAGCGTCATCGCGCATGCCGAGAGGCTCGTCTGCGTCGATGATGCGCGGCGCGAGATACCCGACGGTGCGATCGGCTTTCGCGGCGGCGAGATCGTCGCGGTCGGCACGACCGCCGAGCTCGCAGCGCTGATCGCCGAGGCCGACAGCGTGATCGATGCGCGCGGCTGCGTCGTGACGCCGGGCCTAGTCAACACGCACCACCATCTGTTCCAGTCGCTCACCCGCGCGGTACCGGGGGCGATCAACGCGCCGTTGTTCGGCTGGCTCAAGCGGCTCTATCCGATCTGGGCGCGGTATCGGCCCGAAGACGTGTTCGCGGCGACGCAGCTCGGGCTCGCCGAACTGACGCTGTCGGGCTGCACGCTCAGTTCGGACCATCTCTATCTGTTCCCCGACGGCGTGACGCTCGACGATACGATCGCCGCGGCGAGCGAGATCGGCATCCGTTTCCACCCGACGCGCGGCGCGATGAGCGTGGGCGAGAGTATGGGTGGCCTGCCGCCCGACAGCCTGGTCGAGGACGAGCCGGCGATCCTCGCCGACACGATCCGCGTGATCGATCGCTTCCATGATTCCGCACCGGGCGCGATGGTGCGTGTCGGCGTGGCCCCCTGCTCGCCCTTCTCGGTCAGCCAGGGGCTGATGCGCGATTCAGCGCTGCTCGCACGCGATAAGAAGGTCATGCTCCACACGCATCTCGCCGAGGATGCCGACGATGTGGCTTTCTCGCTCGAACGCTTCGGCTGTCGGCCCGGCGAATATGCCGAAAACCTCGGCTGGACCGGCCCCGACGTATGGCACGCGCACTGCGTCCAGCTCGACGCACAGGAAATCGCCTTGTTCGCGCGGACGCGCAGCGGCGTCGCGCATTGCCCATGCTCGAACTGCCGGCTCGGCGCCGGGATCGCACCACTCCGCGCGATGGTCGCGGCCGGGGTGCCGCTCGGGCTCGGCGTCGATGGCTCGGCGTCGAACGACAGCGGCAATTTGCTCCACGAGGCGCGGCAAGCCTTGCTGCTGCAGCGCGCAGTCGGCGGCCCCGCCGCGTTCGATCCGCGCGCCGCTTTGTTCCTCGCCACGCGCGGCGGTGCCGAGATGCTCGGTCGCCACGATTGCGGGTCACTCGAAGTCGGCAAGCGCGCCGACATCGCGGTCTGGGACATGGGCGACGTCGCGAGCTGCGGCGCATGGGACTTGGTCGCCGCACTGATCCTCAGCCCGCCGCCGGGCGCGCGCGACGTGTTCGTCGAGGGCCGCGCGGTCGTGCGCGACGGCGAGCTCGCGCAGGCCGACCGCCGTACGATCCTGCGCGCGGCGGCGCGGTCGCGCACGCGCCTCATGGAGCTTGCCTGATGTCCGAGCTGATGACGCGCGAGCAGGCGCGCGATCCCGACTATTTCCCCGGGTTCGCCATCGCAATCCCGCTCGGCATCCAGCATGTGCTGGCGATGTTCGTCAGCAACATGACGCCGGCGATCATCGTCGCGGGTGCGGCGGGCTTCGGCTATGGGTCGAAGGATCCGAGCGCGATGATCTATTTGATCCAGATGTCGATGCTGTTCGCCGGCATCGCCACGCTGATCCAGACGATCGGCGTCGGCCCCGCAGGCGCGCGGCTGCCGCTCGTCCAGGGGACGAGCTTTGCCTTCCTGCCGGTGATGATCCCGATCGTCGCCGGGCAAGGCCCCGCCGCGATCGGCGCGCTGATGACCGCGGCCTTGTGCGGCGGGCTGGTGCATACCGCGCTCAGCTTCTTCGTCGGGCGGATCCGCTTTGCGCTGCCGCCGATCGTCACCGGGCTGGTCGTGCTGATGATCGGCCTCTCGCTGATGCGGATCGGGGTGCAATATGCGGCGGGCGGCGTGTCGGTGCAGGGCAGCGCGGCCTATGGCGCGGGCGAGAGCTGGCTGCTGGCCGGGGTCGTCGTCGTCGTGACGCTAGGCTTCAGCTTCTACGGGCGCGGCATCGGATCGAGCGCGGCGGTGCTGATCGGCCTGATCGCTGGCTACGTCGCCGCCGCCGCGCTCGGCAAGGTGTCGCTCGCACCGATCGGCAACGCGGATTGGGTGATGCTCCCCTCGCCCTTCCATTTCGGCTTTGCGGTCTCGGCCTCGGCGATCGCCGGGTTCGTGCTGATGGGGTTCATCTCGGCGATCGAATCGATCGGCGCGGTCTCGGCGATCTGCGAGGGCACCGCGCAGCGCCCCGCCACCGACCGCGAGCTGATCGGCGCGACCTGCGCCGACGGCGTCGGCACCGCGATCGGCGCGGTGTTCGGCGCCATGCCCAACACCTCGTTCAGCCAGAATGTCGGGCTGATCGCGATCACCGGGGTGATGAGCCGCCACATCGTCACGATCGGCGCGCTGTTCCTATTGCTGTGCGGGCTCGCGCCCAAAGTCGGCGCGGCGATCATCACGATCCCGATCGAAGTGCTCGGCGGCGGGGTGATCGTGATGTTCGGGATGGTCGCCTCGGCGGCGCTGTCGATCCTGTCCGAGGTCGACTGGAGCCAGCGCAACATGCTGATCTTCGGCGTCGCTCTGTCGGTCGCGGTCGGGCTCGAGCTCGAGCCCGGCGCGGTGGCGCATTTGCCGACGACGCTGCGGATCCTGGCGACATCGGGCGTGCTGCCTGCGGCGGTGATAGCTGTGGTGCTCAATCTGGTCGTGCCGCACCCAGTGAAAGAGCTGGCGGCGGCGTGATCGCTCCTTCGTCACCCCGGCCCTGTGCCGGGGCCCACCGTGCCACGCGCACACCACCGGCAGAACGCGCATGCCGGTAGACCTTGGAACAAGTCCGGGGTGACGGAGGAATGCGTTAGCGCCGCACCGCCTCGAACACCGCCAGATCCCGCTCGAGCGCCGCCTGTTTCGCGGCCTTGGGGTTCGCCGCGAGGAACGTGGCGCAGCCCGGCGACGTCGCCACCCCGCACACCGTCACCCGCGCGCAACCCGCACGATCGCGCCACAGGCTCGCTCCCGGGAGAAACGAGTATTGCAACCCATCGCGCACGATCTGCTTGAGATCGGCGTAGCGCAGATGCTGTTCGGTGACCGCGCGGACATATTCGTTGGTCATGTCGGAACGCGAGACGCCCTCGTCGTCGGTCGACAGCACCACCGGCACCCCCGCCGCGCGATACAGCGAAAGCGGATGATCGCGCCCCTTAACGCCCAGGATCACCGCGTTGCTCGTCAGGTTGATCTCCACCGCAACGCGCTCGCGCGCCATCCGCGCGAGGAGTGCGGTCGCGTCGGTCTCGTACGCGATATCGACCCCGTGGCCGATCCGGCGCGCACCCGCCACCGCGACCGCATCGCGGATGTGGAAGGCGAGATCGCGTGGCGGCACCAGCCCCATCGTCAGCTCGCCGGCATGAAGCGACAGACCCACGCTCGGATGCCGCGCCTTGAGGAAGGCTATCATCCGCATGTGCAGCGCATAGTCGCGCACCGCGACCGGATCATGCTCGGGCGCGGCGATGTTGATCCCGACGAAGCGCGGATCGGCCTCCGCGACCGCGAACCCCAGCGCGAGCTGCGCAAACACCGCCGCGGCCGGCAGCGTGCGGATCGCGGTGTAGAGATAGCGCGTCTCGACCCCGCACGCGGGCGCGGGCGTCGCGCTGCGGCACCCGTCGATGGCGGCCGCCTTGGCCTCGGTCTCGTCCAATTCGGCGCGGACCTTGGCGACCGCACCGGGCAGCATCGGCGCGAGCCGCGCGGCCATCGCCGCAAAGTCGCTCGCGTCCGCCACGCTGCCCAGCGCGGCGACGGCGGCGACGGAGGTGTGCGACCCCGCACCGAGTTCGATGTAGGACACATGGTCGGCCGCGGCCTGTTCACGCGTCAGCGCAAGCGACGCCCCGTTATTGCCGCGCGACGCCGCCGAGAACGCGTCGAAGGTCGCGAAGAAGCGGTCATAGCCCGACACGCTCCGATCGCCGACCCCGGATTCGAACCCGCGGGTCGAGAAAGCATCGATCGCGCGGCTGTAGCGCGGATAGTCGCGCTCGAGCCCGGCGGCGGGGACGCGGTTGGGCGCGTCGCACGGAGGATCGACGACGCGCCAGCTGTCGGTCGCGATGCACAGCCCGCCTGCCGCCGCCCAGCGCAGGAAATCCTCGGCATAGATCGATCCGCCATTGTGATTGTGGAGATCACCACCCTTGGGCATTTGCGCGAGGAAGATGCGCAGCCGCGGCGGGCTGTCGGCGATCCGGTCGAGCGTGGCAGCGGTGCGCGCTTCGTCGGTCGCAGCGGGTGGCCCGGATGCCACCGCCGGCGTCGCCCATAACGATATCGCGACCAGAACCGCCTTGCGCATGTACGTACCCCCCCGGCCGCCGATCGACGCAGGCCTTCTGGCCAGCGCGCCCCATGAGTTCAATGTCGATATTGCGCACGATCCGTTGCGGAAATGCGCGCTGCGCAGGGCTAGCCGCCGCGGCACTGGCGCGCTCTTTTTGCGGTACCCGTGTCGCGTTAACGGCAATGGACGCGAGCACGGCACCCCGATAGCCCGACAGCGAAACAGGGGTGTGGCAATGAGCGTGCGTAGGCGTCCAACTCTCGGCAGCAGCGTGTTCGCGCTGAGCGTCGTGCTGGCCGCGACCGCGGTGTTCGCGCATCCCGCGCCGCAGGTTGCGACCGCTGCCCCGCGCGAAGCGGCACCGCCAATGCTCGGGACCTATTGCGCCAGTTGCCACAATGATGACGACCGGATCGCGAACCTGTCGATCGACGATCTGCGCAGCGTCGATCTCACCAACGGCGACCACGGCGACGCATGGGAGAAGATCCTCCGCCGCGTCCGCATCGGCGAGATGCCGCCCGCCAGCAAGCCGCAGCCCGACCCGGTGTCGCGCGCGGCGTTCGTCGCCTGGCTCGAAAGCTCGCTCGACCGGTATGCCGTGGCGCATCCCGATCCGGGCCGCGCGACGATCCGTCGGCTCAACCGCGTCGAATATGCCAATGCGGTGCGCGATCTGCTCGGGCTCGAGGTCAATGTGTCGCGCGATCTGCCGCAGGACAATTCGGGGTACGGCTTCGACAATATCGCCGATGTGCTGAGCGTCTCGCCGACCTTGATGGACCGCTATGTCGCGGTGGCCGGCAAGGTCGGGCGGATGGCAACCGGGCTGACCTCGCCGCGGCCGTTCGTCACGGCGTACGAACTGCCCAAGGACGGCTCGATCGCCAATGGCGGCCGCCCCGCCTATAACGAGCGCGCGAGCGACGATCTCCCGCTCGGCTCGCGCGGCGGTGGCAGCATCGCCTATTTCGCGCGCTACGACGCGACCTATGAAGTCAGCGGCTGGCTCAACGCCAACACCAATAACGAGACCGACCATCTGAACGAGGACAAGGTCAGCGTCCGCGTTCCGCTGAAGGCGGGTGCGCATGTCATCGGCCTGTCGTTCCACCGCGAGATCGCGCCCGACGAGAGCATCCAGACGCTGCGCAACGATCTCGACAAGGTGCCGCTGCCGACCGCCGCGCCGGTGCCGCTCCCGCTCGACGTGTCGGTCGACGGGGTCCGCGTCGCGCAGATCAGCGTGCCCTCCTACCGACTGTCACCGCGCTACGCGCAGCAGAACTTTCTGCGCGACGTCCAGCAGATCGACGTGGCAGGCCCGTTCGGCCCGACCGGCATGGCGAACACGCCGAGCCGCAAGCGCATCTTCACCTGCACGCCGACCAGCGCCGCCACCGAGCGGCCGTGCGCGACGCGGATCGTCTCAGCGCTTGCGCGGCGCGCCTATCGGCGCCCGGTCACCCAGGCCGATCTCGCGCCGTTGCTGCGGCTCTACCGCGCCGAACGCGCATCGTCCGATTTCGAGCATGGCGTCGAGGCGATGGTCGAGGCGCTGCTCGTTTCGCCCAACTTCCTGTTCCTCGTCGAGCAAGACCCCGCCGGCAGTGCGCCCGGCAGCGTCCACCCGGTCAGCGATGTCGAGCTCGCCTCGCGCCTGTCCTTCTTCCTGTGGAGCAGCATCCCCGACGACGCCCTGCTGCGCACCGCCGAGCAGAACCGCCTGCACGATCCCGCGATGCTCAAGGCGCAAGTCGCGCGGATGCTCGCCGATCCGCGCGCGGCGGCGCTGACCAGCAACTTTGCCGGGCAATGGCTGTATCTGCGCAACCTCGACCAGCAGCGCCCCGACATCACCGCCTATCCGCAGTTCGACGCCCGACTGCGCGCGGCGATGGGCCAGGAGACGTCGCTGTTCTTCGGTTACGTGCTGCGCACCAATCGCAGCGTGCTCGATTTCATCGCCGCCGATTACACCTTTCTCAACCAGCGGCTCGCCGACCATTACGGCATCGCCGGCGTGCGCGGGACGGCGATGCGGCGCGTCAGCCTCGATCCCGCCGAGCATCGCGGCGGCCTGCTCGGCCAGGCGAGCATCCTGACCGTGACGTCCTATGGCAACCACACGTCGGTGGTGAAGCGCGGCAAGTGGATCCTCGAAAACCTACTCGCCGCAGCTCCGCCGCCGCCACCGCCCGACGTGCCCGCCTTGGTCACCGTCCATGCCGGACGCGCGCTCAATGCGCGCCAGCAGCTCGAACTGCATCGCACCAGCCCGGCGTGCGCCGCGTGCCACGTCAAGATGGACCCGCTCGGCTTCGCGCTCGAGAATTTCGATGCGATCGGCGGGTATCGCCTCGCCGATGCCGGGCAGCCGATCGACGTGTCGGCGCAGATGCCCGACGGCACGCGCTTCGCCGGGCTTGCCGGGCTCCAGAAGATCCTGCTCGCGCACAAGGACGAATTCACCAGCGCGTTCACCGAGCGGCTGCTGACCTACGCGCTCGCGCGGGGCCTGACGCCGCGCGACATGCCCGCGGTGCGCCATGTCGCGAACGGTGCGGCCGGCGATGGCTATCGCATCCAGACGATCGTGCAGGGGGTCGTCGCGAGCGACCCGTTCCGCCTGCGCAAAACCCCGAAATGAGGAGGCCGGCATGATCGTCCTGCGCAAACCGATGGCCCGGCGTACGATGCTGCGCGGGCTCGGCACGATGATCGCGCTGCCGTTCCTCGAGGCGATGATGCCCGCGGCCAAGGCAGCCGATCTCGCATCACGACCGAAGCGGCTGCAGGTGTTCTATTCGCCCAACGGCATGATGATGGAGGGCTTCCAGCCGAGCGCTGCGGGCGGCGGCCTCACGCTGCCCCCGACGTTGGAACCGTTGGCACCGCACCGCCGCTACGTTTCGGTGATCAGCGGCCTCGGGCATCCAAGCGCCGCGGCGATGGGCGATCGGCCTGCGGGGCATGGCCGGTCGTGCCCGGCGTTCCTCACCGGCGTCCATGTGAAGCAGACCGAAGGCACCGACATCCGCTGCGGCATCTCGGCCGATCAGGTCTATGCCAACCATCTCGGTGACGCGACGCAGCTCAGTTCGCTCGAACTCGGCATCGACCAGCCGAGCCTGCTCGGCAGCTGCGACATCAATTACAGTTGCGCCTATACCAACGGCATTTCGTGGCGCAACGCGACGGTGCCGATGCCCGTCACGGTCAACCCGCGCGATGTGTTCGAGCGGCTGTTCGGCGATGGCGAGGCGCTCGACGCGAAGAGCCGCCTCGCCCAGCTCCGCCGCCAGACGAGCATGCTCGATTTCGTGCGCGACGATACCGCGCGGCTCGCCGGGCGGCTCGGCGCCGAGGACAAGCACAAGCTCGCCGAATATCTCGAGGCGACGCGCGACATCGAACGCCGCATCCAGCGCACGGCGACCTCGGGCGGTGGCCCCGAAGCGAACGGGCTCGAGCGCCCCGGCGGGATCCCCGATTCGTTCGACACGCATGTCCGGATGATGATCGACCTGCAGGTGCTGGCGATGCAGGCCGACATCACGCGCGTCGGCAGCTTCATGATCGGGCGCGAGCTGAGCAACCGCACCTATCCCGAGATCGGCGTCCCCGATTCGCACCACATGCTCAGCCATCACGGCCACGACCCCGCCAAGATCGCCAAGCTGTCGCGGATCAACCGCCATCACATGGAGTATTTCGCCTATTATCTCGACCGGATGGCGGCGGTGAAGGATGGCGAAGGCAGTCTGCTCGACCGTACGCTGGTGCTGCGCGGCTCGGCGTTCGGCGACCCCAACGAGCATGATTTCATGGATCTGCCGATCATCGTCGCGGGGGGGCTGGTCAAGGGCGACCGGCATATCGTGGTCGAGAAGAAGACCAGCGCGTCGAACCTGTTGCTCGCGGCGCTCAACGTGCTCGACGTGCCGATCACGACGTTCGGCGACAGCAGCGGGCCGCTCGCGGCGCTCGCCAATGCGTGAGCGCCTGCCTCGGCTGTTGCTCGCCATCGCCTGTCTGGTCGGCTGCGGCACGGCGCAGGCGAGCCCGCCCGCGACCGACGCCGACACGGCGCTCGGCGCTGCGATCCGCGCCAATGACGTGGGTGGTGCACGCGCCGCGCTGGCGCAGCATGCCGACGTCAACCGACGGCTCGCGTTCGGCGCGACGCCGCTCGGCTGGGCGGTCGATACGCAGAATGCCGAGATGGTGTCGCTGCTGCTCGAGCGTGGCGCGACGCTCGATGTCGCGGACAGCGACGGCGTCTCGCCGCTCGGCCTCGCCTGCGAGCTCGGCAATGCCGCGATCGTCACCAAGATCCTCGACGCCGGCGCCCCGCTGCGGACGACGCGCGTCGACGGCGTCACCCCGCTTGCGATCTGCGCGCGCTACGGGCCGGTCGAGGCGGTCGCGTGGATGCTCGCGCACGGCGCGACGCCCGACGCGCTCGACGCGCGCGGACAGACGCCGCTGATGTGGGCCGCAGCCGCCGGGCGGCGCGAGGCGGTCGCGCTGCTGCTCAAGGCGGGCGCGGATGCCAATCGCGTGTCGAAGGCGGGCTTCTCGCCGCTGTTCTTCGCGATCAAGAGCGGCGACGTGGCGGCGACCGACGCCCTGCTATCAGCGGGTGCGCGCGCCGATTATCGCGGACCCGAGCAGACCAGCCCGCTGCAGCTCGCCGGCTATCAGAAGCGCTACGGCGTGGCGACGCTGCTCGTCGCACGCGGCGCCGACCTGACCGAGCGCGACCGCGAGGGCAAGCAGCCGCTCCACATCGCCGCCGCCGCGGGTGACCTGGACCTCATCAAAGCCTTGCTCGCGAGGGGCGCCGATCCCAATGGCCTCACCGGGCAATCGCGGATCACCTGGGTGACCGAGGCCAATTTCGGCGTCCCACCGCCCGCCGTGCCCCCCACCCCGCCGCTGCTGCTCGCCGCGGCAAACGGCCAGGCCGCGGCGATGACATTGCTCCTCGCCGCCGGTGCCGACCCGCATTTCGTCGCAGCGAACGGCACCACTGTCGTGCTCGCGGCGGCGCGCGGCGGGAGCGCGGCCGCGCTGACGCTCGCACTGCGGCTCGCGCCCGATGCCAACGTTGCCGACGCCCATGGCGATACCGCGCTTCACGTGCTGGTCGGCGGCGGGATGCAGCCCGAGCTCGGCGCGATGCTGCAGCTGCTCGCCGCACACGGCGCCCGCGCCGACATCGCCAATCGGCGCGGCACGACGCCCACCCAAATGGCGGATGGCGGCCTGTCGGAGGTCAAAGCGGTTTTTCACGAACATTTTCCCGATCGCACTGGCGTCAAACTCGCAGATGCGGGACACAGGCAAAAGCTGCCGGCAACGGCGCAGAATTGATCGTCCCCTTTTAGTCATGGATATTCGCGATGCTTAAACTGCGTACCTTCAAGACTGTGTCGCTCGCCGCCGGTGCGCTGTGCGCGACGGTGCTGGCGGGATCGCTCGCCGCCGGTGCGGGCCCGTCGACCGACGCCGTGATCGCCACGCGCGTCGCGGGCTTCAAGAAGATGGGCGGCGCGATGAAGGCGCTCAACGACCAGCTGAAGAGCGGCGCGCCGGTCAAGGCGACGATGGTCGCCGCCGCGCAGACGATCGCCGAGAACGCGCGGGCGCAGGGCAAGCTGTTCCCCGCCGGCAGCGGACCAGCGGCCGGGGTCAAGACCGATGCGCTGCCCAACATCTGGACCGACCGCGCGACCTTCGATGCGCAGATGGCCAAGCTCGTCACCGCCGCCGACAAGCTCGTCGCGGTCGCGAACAGCGGCGATGCCGCGGCGATCGGCGCGCAGGCAAAGGCGACCGGCGCGGTCTGCGGCGGCTGCCATCGCCAGTTCCGCTCGAACACCTGACGCGCCGATGCTCGCCCGCGACACCAGCGAGAGTGCCGAGACCAAAGTGCGCATCTGGGACGTGCCGGTGCGGCTGTTCCATTGGCTGCTCGTCGGCCTGCTCGGCTTTTCGTGGTGGAGCGGGTCGCAGCATCTGATGGACTGGCATCGGCTGTCGGGCTTCACCATCCTCGCGCTGCTGCTGTTCCGGCTGTACTGGGGCGTGGTCGGCAGCCCGACCGCGCGCTTCAGCTATTTCGTGCGGGGGCCGCGCGCGGTTGTCGCGCATTTGCGCGCCAAGGAGCCGAGCGCTCCGGGGCATACCCCGATCGGCGGATGGAGCGTCGTCGCGATGCTGGCGACGCTCACCGCGATGGTGCTCGCCGGGCTGTTCGCGATCGACGTCGATGGGCTCGAATCGGGTCCGCTCGCGGATTATGTGAGTTTCGACCAGGGGCGGCTCGCGGCCGAGATCCATCACTGGATCTTCAACGCGCTGCTCGCGCTCGTCGCGCTGCACGTGCTCGCGATCGCCTTCTATCACCTGCATCGGCGCAAGAACCTGATCGGCCCGATGATCACCGGTCGTGGACGCGCGAGCGCGACGATCGCGGCGCCGGAGCTGGCCCGCGCCTGGGCGTTGAAGGCCGTGCTCGGCGGCGTCGGCGCAGGCCTGATCGCGCTCGCCGTCGCGCGTGGCTTTCGGTTCTAAGCGGGGACGATAGCTCCTCCGAAAACCGATCGTTTGCTCGAAGGCGGTCTGCTATTCATCGCCAATGGCAATCAGCCCGGCCCTCTCGGCATCGTTGACCGCGGTCGGCACCATCATGGGCCAGGCGAATGACCCCTGGTGGATCATCGCCAGCGCCGCCGTCGCGCTCCATGGCGCCGATCCAGGACACGTGGCGGACGTGGACGTGCTGCTGAGCGCCGCCGATGCCAACCGCATCCTGCCGACGATCGGCGTCGCGGTTCGGGGCGGGTCGGCGCATGCGACCTTCCGGTCGAGCATCTTCGGATCGTGGCCGGGCACGATGCTGCCGGTCGAGTTCATGGCCGACTTTCAGCACCGGTCGGGCGGGGAATGGCTGCCGGTGCAGCCAGCAACCCGACAAGCTATCAAGGTCGATGCCGCGATGGTGTTCGTCCCTGAGAAGGCGGAGCTACAGGCAATGCTCGTCGCGTTCGGCCGGCCGAAGGATATCGAGCGGGCCAGAAGCCTTGCAGCGGTGCTGTAGCGGCGCCTCTCACAACACCATGTCGAATAGGCGTCTTTAGCTGCGCAGCACCGTTGCCAACCTGTCGTCGAAGGCAACGCCCCATTCGCGTTTCCACTGCGCTTTGACGGCATCCGCCATCCAGGCGCCGTCGATCCCGTTCAGCATCATTGCGCGCAAGGCGGGCAGCTCGAAACCCAGATGCGTATACATCAATTCCCACGCCCCTGCCGGGCTGACCGCATGGAGCGTCGGATCGTCGGTATTGGGATGCAAGCGCAGGCCCAGCTCCGCCATCCGCCGGATCGGATGATCGAGCGCCCAGCGGTCCGGCGCGAGCGTGCGCATGTAATAGGAATTGGTCGGGACGACGGTGAAGACGATCCCGCGATCGGCATAGCGCCGCGCGAGATCGGGATTGTCGACGATCGTATAGCCGTGATCGACCCGGTCGACGCCCAGCACATCGACCGCAGTCGCAACGTTGCGCCACGACGTGCCGAACTCCCCGGCATGCGCCGTCGCGCGTAAGCCCGCACGGCGGGCCAGCGCGAAAGCGTCCGCGAACAGTTCGGGCGGGCGGTCGATCTCGCCGTAATCGATGCCGATCCCGCCGACGCGCTCGTCGCGCGCGGCGAGCATTGCCTCGACCATCGCCACCGCCTCGGCGGGCGATGCCTCGCGGTCGATGCTCGGGATCAGGACGGACGTGATGCCGTAATCGGTCTGCGCATCGCGCATCCCCGTCACGATCGCCGCCTGCATCTCGGGATAGCGTAAGCCCGACGTCCGCAAGCTCGCGGTCGGGTTCCAGAAGAATTCGGCGTGGCGGACATTCTCGGCAGCGGCGCCAGCAAGATATTCGTATGCGATCCGCCGGAAATTGTCGGGCGCCAGCAGCAGATGCTGCTCGAGCGCACGCAGCACGCGCAAGACGCCGACGGGCTTCTCGCCGCGTTCATAGAAGGAGGCGATGTCCTCGGCGCTCAACGGCGCGCGATGCTCGGCGACGAGATCGGTAAAGGTCTCGCGCTTTACGGCGCCGAGCAAGTGGCAGTGCAACTCGGCTTTCGGCATCGCGGCGAAGAAACCGCGCAACGCGTCGCCCGCGACACGGTCGAGCGGCGACGAGGGAACATGGCCGATCGACGGCCTGGTGTGGGTCAGCGACATAAATCTCAATGGGGCTTGAAGGCAGCGTAAAGGTAGTAAGCGAGCGGGATCGCGAGAACGATCAGCCCGATCGGCACCTGGCGGATTCGTCCGGCGAGGAACTCGACCGCGACGTACAGCAGGATCCCCGCCGCGATGCCGGTGCCGAAGCTGTTGGCGATCAGGGTCACCAGCACCATCGCGATCGGCGCGAAGAGCTCGGTCGGGTCGTCCCCCGGCAGCTTGCGGATCGTCGCGAGCATCGCAATGCCGATCAGGATCAACGCCGGCGCCGTCGCCTGCCGCGGCACCGCCATGGCGAGCGGCAACACCGCCAGGCATAGCAGGAAACACAGTGCCGCGACGATCGGCGTCAGGCCGGTGCGCCCGCCCGCTTCGACACCGGCGGCGGATTCGATCAGGGCGGTCGCGGCCGGTATGCCGATCAGCGGGCCGACGGTCGCGGCGATCGCATCGACCAGGAACGGCTTGCGGATGCCGGGCAGATTGCCCGCAGCATCGGTAAGACCCGCCTTGGCGCCGATCGCCAGCGTCGTGCCGAGCGTCGAGAAGAACTCGGCGGCGAAGAAGGCGAACATATAGGGGAAGGCGGCGAGCGTGAGCGCGGCGAGCGGATCGGCCTTGTCCGCGATCGCGCCGATACCGTGCGGCAAGGACAGCGGCGCGCCGCCGAAATGCGTGACGCCCAGCGGGATGCCGACCAGCGCCGCGACGACGATCCCCGCGATCACCGCACCAGGCCAGCGCCGCGCGCTCATCGCCAGCGCGACGGCAAGCCCGACCAGTGCCATCACCGGCCCCGCCTGCGTCAGATCGGCGAGCGCCAGCGCGTTGGTCTTGGCGTTGACCGTGACCATCCCGGCGTCGCGAAACCCGAGCATCGCGATGAACATGCCGATCGACGCGCCGAGGCCGAGCTTGATCGGCAGCGGTACGAGCCGCACCACGATCTCGCGCGCGCCCGAAAGCGTGAGCCCGAGGAACAGCAGACCCGAGATCAGCGCGATGCCGAGCCCGGTCTGCCAGCCGATGCCCGGCATATGCGCCAGCGTCGCGCCGAGCAGCGCCGAGCCACCGATGCCCGGCCCGACGATGAACGGCAGATTGGCATACAGGCCCATCGCGATGCTGCCCGCGGCAAGCAGCAGCAGCACGGCGGTCGTCGCCGCACCCCGCTCCATGCCACCGCTCGCCAGGAGCGAGGGGATAACCGCGATGAGATAGGCCGCGGCGAGGAAGGTGGTGAGCCCGGCCGCCACTTCGCGCCCGACGGTGCTGCCGCGCGCGGTGATGTCAAAGCGACGCTCGAGCGCCGCGGGAAAGGTCGTCCGCATCGCCTAGCGGGTCGCTTGCGCGGTAAAGCGGTCGAGGAAGCGCGTGGTGTCGATCGCCTGCACCAGGTGGACGTCGCGCTCCCCGGCATTGGGCGCGAACTTCGCGTTCCAGATCTGCGCCTGGCCATAGGTCGCGCCCGGCAACAGATCGACGTCCATCCGCACGACGATCTCCTGCGTCACCAGCGTGCGATCGACCGCGACGGCGCTGACGATCTCGTCCCACATCGGCTGTCCGCGCTTGGCATAGCTGTCGAAATAGCGCGCGACCGGCGTGCCGGCGGCACCGATCCTGGTGGCGAGCTCGGGCGTGACCTTGACCGATCCCGTGACGTTGCCGAGCACGGTGACCTTGGGCCATGCCGCGGTCAGCACGATGTGCGCGGCTTCGGGGTCGAACAGGAAGTTGAAGTCGGTCGCATAATCGGTGTTGCCGGTGACGCGCGCGAGCGCGCTGTCGATCCCGCCGCCCTCGATCACGATCTCCTTGGCGAGCGCAGGGAGATCGGGTGCGATCCGAACCGCGAGCGCGATATCGGTGAGCGGCCCCGCAGTGACGATCGTGATCTGGTGCGGATGCGCGCGGACCTGGCGGATCAGGAAGGCGACGGCATCCTCGTACGCGGCTTTCAGCTTCGGCGCCCCTTCGGCGAGCGGGGGAACAACCGCGGGATCATCGGGATGATAGGTGCGGCCCGGCTTCACCGCGTTCCACGCGCCCTTCCACGGGATCGCACCATAGCGCGCTTCCCAGTTGCGCATCTCGGCCTGGGTGCGCAGCAGCGGCATCTCGGCCCCGGCGAGCACCGGGACATCGCCGCGCCCGGCGATTTCGAGGAAGCGCAGCGTATGCGCCAGCTCCTCGCGCAGCCAGGCATCGCCGGTGACGACGCCGATCCCGACGAGATCGACGCGCTCGTCGCGCAGCAGCGGGATCAGCGCCTGGATGTTGCTCTGCCCCGGCCCCAGGAAATCGTTGTCGAAGAAGATCGACACCTTCCCCGCGCCCGCCGCGTCTTTGGCAGGCGCGGCGGGCGCCGATTGCGCCATCACCGGAAGCGGACACGACGCGAGCAGCGCTGCGAGCACGAGGAAAGGCGTACGCATCAGAAGCGCGCCGTCACGCCGGCGAACACATAGCGCCCGAGCGAATCGTACATGCCAGCGAAGAACGCGCCGTTGGAGGTTTGCCCGGTCGACGCCGCGCTGGCGGTCAGCGGCGGATCGCGATCGAGCAGATTGTTGACGCCACCGCGCAGCGTGAAGCGCTTGCCGACATTGACCGCGGCGGTCAGGTCGAAATAGCTCGTCGCGCCGAGCCGCGCATCATAGGCGAAATAGGTGCCGGTCAGGTACGTCGCGCTGCTCGATTTGTCGTTCTTGGTCGGCCCGATATAGCGCCACGTCCCGCCGACGCTGAACCCGCCCTGCGGTGAGGTCCAGTTGACCAGCAAGCGATGCCGCCAGTGCGGGATCGGCTGGCCACAGGTCGTGCCGAAATAGCCGTCGCAGCGATAGACCGGGGCACCGGGGAGCACCTGCACCGCGTATTTCTCGGTACGGGTCCCGCCGAAATTGAGATCGACGCGGCCGAGATGGCCGCCGAAGATGTCGCCCAATTGCTGCGACGCGGTGGCGGTGAAATCGATGCCGCTGGTCTGCAGATAGCCGGCGTTGACATAGGTCGTCACTACATAGCCGCTATTGACCAGCGATCCGGTCGCGGGATTGCGCACAATCAGGTCGCAGGCGACGCCGGTCGCGATGCACTGGTTGAGGATGATCGACGGCGCCACGGTGCTGATCAGCTTCTTCACCTTGATGTCGAAATAATCGACGCCGATCGTGACCCCGCGGAGGAAGCGTGGCGTGAGTTCGGCGCCGAACGACTTGGTATAGGCGACTTCCGGCTTCAAATCGGGGTTTCCGCCAACGCGCGCGCCCGATTGCTGGCCCGCCGCCGGCGCGATGTTGCGATATTGGACCGCGCTGACGCCCGACAGCGCGCATTGCGCGGCAGTCGCCTTGGGTGCGGTGCCCTCGCACGGATCGGTGATGCTCGCCGTCGTGCCGCGCTGCGGACCGAACAATTCGGTCAGGTTTGGCGCGCGCACCGCCCGCTGGAAGCTGCCGCGCAGGCGCAGGTCGCGGACCGGCGACCATTCGGCGCCGGCCTTGAAGGCAATGGTGTCGCCGGCGGTGCTGTAGTTGGAATAGCGGATGCCGCCTTCCGCGCTCAGGCTGTGGAAGAACGGCCGCGCCTCGATCAGCGGGACGCGCACTTCGCCATAGACTTCCTTGACGTTGAACGACCCCATTGCCGGGAATTCGCCGCCCGAATTGCCCGCGACGTCCTTGCTGCTGTAGAAGCTGTCGGGCTGGAAATTGAGTTTTTCGTCGCGATATTCGGCGCCGATCGCCACGCCGATCGGATGGCTCGCGAGTGGACTGCCAAAGCCGAGATTGCCCGAGACCGACCCGCTGGCGATGAACTCCTGCGTGTAGCCGGTGCGATGGACGGTGTTCTCGACATAGGCCCGCGCGCTGTCGGTGATGCCGTTCACCGCGAACAGATTGATCGGCACGCACGACGGATTGGTCGCGGCCGAGGCGCAGACGATCTGCCCGCCGACATTCACCGCCTGCAGCGCGTTGGCGAACTTGGCGAGCGAGATCTCGTTGATCGTGGTCGAATCGTATTCGGTGCGGCCATATTGCGCATAGGCGTCATAATGCCAGTTGCTGGCGAAATCCCCGCGCAGCCCGAGCACGCCCTGATACGAGGTGTGATTGGTATAATCATGCCGCGACCCGGCGAGCGCATCGCGGAACGACACGTTGACCGTCGCGCTCTGCGCCGGGGTGAGCCCGACCGACGTGCAGATCAGGTTCACCTGCGAGGCCGAGAGGTACGGGTTGTTGCAGTTGATCTTCTCGGCGACGGTGAAGACCCCCGTCGGCGAGATGCGGATGTCCGCTTCATCGCGCATGAACATGAATTGGCCATAGACTTCGACCGCGTCCGAGATCTTGTAATGCGCGAAGATGTCGGCGTTGATCCGCTTGTCGGGGGCCTGCGCGTCGTAGGTCGGTCCGTTGCTGAAACCGTCGCTGGTGCGATAGGTGCGGAGCGTATTTCCGGTCGTCGAATCGAGCGTGTAGCTGCCACGAACCGCGCCGGTGGTCGGGTTGGTCAGCTGGAACTGCGCCGGATAGGTCGTGCTCGACAGCGAGCAGCTATACCCGGCAGCGCCCGCCGCGAGATTGCAGGTCGAAAAGTCGCGATCGGCGGTGCCGACGCCGGCGATCTGGCGATAGCTGGCAAAGGCGGTCACATTGCCGCGCCCTTCGTCGAAATTCTTGCCGAAGGTCAGCGAGACGCTCTGCTGGCCGCCATCGATCGTCTGCCCGCTGATGACGGGCTGGCCCGCCGCGCGTGCCACGCTCGCGATCGGATTGCGGTTGTCGTGCGTGAACAGGCCGGCCTGCGCATCCGCCTGAAACCCGTCGAAATTCTTCTTGAGCACGAAATTGACGACGCCCGCGATCGCATCCGATCCATAGACCGCCGACGCGCCGCCGGTCACCACGTCGATCCGGTCGACCAGTGCCGCGGGGACGTTGTTGATGTCGGCCGCCTGCGCCGCCGATCGCGCGGGGTCGCCCTGCATCAGGCGGCGCCCGTCGATTAGCACCAGCGTCCGCTGGTTGCCGAGATTGCGCAGGTTGATCGTCGCGGTACCACTCGCGCCGACCGTGCCGCCACGGTTGCCGCCGCCCTGATCGGCATAGGCTTGCGGCAGCGTGTTGATCAGATCCTCGATCCGGGTCGCGCCGCGATTGAGGATTTCCTGGCCGCTGACGGTGGTGATCGCGCTGACGCTGGTGGCGTTGGGGGAACGGATGCGCGATCCGGTGACGACGATATCGCCGCCGGTGCTCGGGGCCTCGCCATTTGCGTCGGTCGGTGCGTCTTGCGGCAGCGTCGGCGCCTGTTGCGCGAGCGCGGGCTGGATCGACCCGGCCGCCAGCGCGAGCAACCACGCGGTCGTCAGCGACGCGCCAGTCGGCATCAGGCGCGGAAAGCCGCGGGGCGAGAGACGATTGGCCGAGTGGCGAGCAGATGGCATGACGGACCCCCTTTTGGTCTGTGACTGCCTGTCAGCGCCCTCCCCCGACATATTTTCTGGCGTGCTTCGCACCTTGGAATGCTGAAGCGACTCGAAAGCTAGCCCGCTTGGGCATTAAGTGGAAAGCCATCGTCTTTATACATTCATAAATGTTGCTTATAACCAAAACCTGCGCGAGTTATCTAGCATGAGCTCCGACGGCCGACCAAGCGGCGCCCACCTCGCGACGCGCTTGCAGGCGATTTCCCTGCGGCAATTGCGATTCTTCGCCGAGCTTGCGGACGGCGCCAATTTCAGCCGCGCGGCCGAACGGATGGCGGTTTCCCAGCCTGCGCTGAGTGCAGCGATCCGACAGATCGAAGCGCTGCTCGATTTGACGCTGTTCGACAGGACCACGCACCGCGTCGCCCTTACCGATGTCGGGGCCGCCTTGCTTCCGCATGTTCGGCGCTTGTTGATCACCGCCGACAACGCCTTTGCGGACATGGCCGAAGCGGCGGTGCGGCAGCGCACCATCGTCCGGATGGGCGCGATCCCATCGGCCATACCCGCAGTCGCGAGCCAGCTCGCGGCGTTCAAGGCACGATCGACCGAGCCGATCGACGTCACGCTGTGCGACGGCAAGAGCGACAGCCTGCTGCAGCAATTGCACAGCGGGATGCTCGATCTCGTCGTCGGGGTCCACCCGGTCGAGGAGCCGACGCTTGAGTCGATCCCGCTCATCGAGGACGCGCTGCTGCTGGTCGTACCGACCAACCACGCCTTCGCAGCGGCCAAGGCCATATCGTGGAGTGACCTTGGCGGAAACGAGATCGTCCATTTCGGCGGCGGGAGCATCGGCGAGGTGACGTCGGCTGCGATGCGGCAGAACAATCTCACCCCGTCGGCGCGCTATCGCGTCGATCAGGTCGATTCGCTGTTCGGATTGGTTCGGGCCGGCCTGGCGGTGGGAATCATGCCGCGGCTTTACACGATGGGGCTCGGCTGGGACGGCGTAGCCCTCGTTCCGCTCGTCAAACCGCGGATCGTGCGCCGGCTGGTCCTGTTGTCCCGGCGAGGGCTGGCCGCCGAACATCCGGCGGGCGCCCAGTTCGCGCGCGAAATCTGCATCGGGCTCGGCGCGGCATTGATGGGATCGACCCGCGGCTAGCACAGACGCTCACATGGGGTGACGCGGATCGCGCTGTCGCGGGCTGGTCGAGAGAGAGATGCCCGAGCATGGCTGCATCGACTTCCGCCGGCTCGTCGGCGTGGCCGACAGCGCGGCATTCGCCGACCGGCTGATCGAGCGCAGCGGCGTGATCGTCGCGCAGTGTGCGTTCTTCGGCGCGCCCGACCGGATCGGGATCGGCTTCGGGCGCCACGCGCGCGCTTCGAGCCGCAAGCGGTGAATGATGATCGGGCCAGATAAAGCGGGAAAATGGTACCGGACTATTTTGAACCGACAGACCAGAAAGATGTCATTGCGGCAAGTTCAGCTTGGCCGAATCTCGGCGCTCGTTCGGGTTGGGCCGCTGGCGAAGAGATGCTCGGTGACGCCGGCTACCATGTGCTGTTCGCGTCGAATGGCGCCGCGGGCGTGAAAGTTTTGCAGTCGAGGGCGCATATTGACCTGTTGATCACTGACGTCGGCTTTCGTGACGGGATCTGGAACGTCATCTTCACGACCTGCTGACAGTCGGTTCAATCCGGTAGCTTGTCGCGCTCGGCCGGACCCGGCCACATCGCGAGCTTTTCGATGCCGCGGTCGAGGAGACCGACAATCCGCCCTTTACGAGCAGTTTCCTTGCTCCCAAGGTCCGCCGTTCGTTCCCATAAAGTCATACCCCATAGGCCAAGTTTACAGCTGCGGAACGTCGCTTTTCAGCCCTTTCAAGGTTGCGGCCGACGCATTACGTTTTCCGGACATCAAAGACGAATGCGCAGCGTTTCCACCAGTCCGTTTCGTCAAATCATCTGCGCCGATAAAGCCTCATGCCCCCGAAGCCTGCGCCGCGCGAACCGACGGCAGTTTATCGACGGAAGCCGTGAATCCTTCGGGCGCGATACCTCCGAGGTCGGGTGCGCGATAGCCATAGACGTTGTACCACGCGCCGATCGCGCGCAACGCCAATTGGCTGCCGGTGTACTCGACTGACGCGACCGCCGCCTGCAAACGAAGGCCACCCGCGGAGATGCGCTGGCCGGTCGCACCGAAATCGATGAGCGGCACTTCGATGTGCGCACTCCCGTCGGTGCGGTGATTGGGCCGGGAGCGTTCGAGCACGTTGTTCGGATCGTTCGAGAAAGCGCGACTGAGCACCTTGAACGAGGAGAGAGAGGTCAGCGGTTGGCCAACGGCGTGCAACCGCCTCGTTTCGCGCACCTTGCGCTTCTTCGCGCTGCGCGATTGCTTCTTCAAGACTAGGCGCGCGCGTCACTGCGGCGGCGATTGCCGCGTGGAAGGCGGGCGCGCCAAGCTCGCTGCGCGCGAGCGCCAGCACCGGGTCATCCTTGGGGTCTATCCGCATCGGATCGTCGCTTGGCACCGGCAGGCCGCCGGGGTGTTGCGCCCACAAACCACTCTGCAGTTCGGGCATCGGCGGTGCTGAGCTTACGCTGCGAACGCCGGATCGGGAACGCGGAAGCGCCAGCGGCGCCTGCGGCGCCTGCGGGACGACGACCGGCGTGCTTAGACGATCATTGGCAGGAAGCTCGGGCGAGGCCAGACTGAAACGCGGCGTCGCACCGGACTGCGGAGTTTGAGCAAAGACCACCGCACCCGTGCCCGCTGCGACGACCGGTCCGGGCGGGGGCGTCTGGGCGTGAATGGCCGCCGGCACGGCGAGGAACCAGGCGGTCCACAGCCGGAACCGGGCGCGTTTAAAATCGCCGTTATGCCACTCGTACATACCCACCCAGTTCGGCACCCCCCCGCGCCCCATTCGCAGGCGCGACCCTATTCGGGAGATCATCGTCTTATTGTCGTGTCGAGACAGCCCTGCACGACGCTGACTTCAGGAGAAGATAAAGTCGTTCGTGTTCAGGCTAGCAAGCGTTACGTCCAGCAATACAAGCACGTCCCTATTGTGCAAGTCGAAGCAAACGTCAGTCGTTGCGGCAGGCGTGTTGCGCCTGCATCGGACTGGCTGACGAAATGACCAACGAAATGATTCAGCACCTGCGCTTCCGTGACCGACTGGCAGGATCCCGCATCGCGAACCCGCCCCCCCGGGACAAACTCTAGTGCGGTAATGGGCTGCGTGTATGGCACGTGGCAATCGACGCTCGAAGCCGCACGTATCGCCCGAAGCTTTTCTAGCCTCGGCGCCCCTCATCCGCCGAAAGCGTTCTCCAGAAACGCGCTGACGCGGTCGTCGTCGCTCGTCACGACGTTGAAGCGCAGATAGTCTCCCCATGTTCCGCTCGGACTGAACACGTTTCCCGGCGCGAGCACGATATCCTGGCCCAGCGCGGTCCGCGCGAGCGCCGCCGCGTCCCGGCCGCCCGGCAATCGCGCCCAGACGAACAGCCCGGCCGCCGGGTCGATCCAAGGTTCGAGCCCGACGTCGCGCAACCGGCGTAGCGTCCGTGCCGTCGAACGGGCGAGCCGCGCCCGCACACCCTCGATATGCCGGCGATAGCCGCCATCCGTCAGCACGCCGTGCAGGATCTCGGCGGAAAGCGGGTTGCCCGACATCGACGTTGCGATGCGCAGGTCGGCGAGCGCCTCGATCCAGTCGGGCCGCGCGGCGATATGGCCACAGCGGATCGCAGCGGTCAGCGACTTGGAGAAGCTGCCGATCCGGATGACGCGATCGAGCCCGTCGAACGCGGCGAGCCGCGGCGCGGGCATATGTTCGAAGTCGGCGAAGACATCGTCCTCGACGATCACCAGATCGTGCGCCTCGGCGAGCTTGAGCAGGCGATGCGCGATGGTGGCCGACAGCGTTGCCCCGGTCGGATTGTGCACCGCCGAGTTGGTCAGATAGAAGCGCGGGCGATGGTCTGCGAGCGCGGCAGCGAACGCCGCCATGTCCGGGCCGCTCGGCGTCATCGGAATGCCCACGACATGCGCGCGGTGCGCGCGCAGCAGCGCCAGGAAATTGAAATAGCAGGGATCGTCGACCAGCACCGTGTCGCCGGGCTCGAGCAGGAAGCGACCGATCAGGTCGAGTGCCTGCGTGCTGCTGTCGGTCAGCAGGATCTGGTCGGGCGAGGCCGCGACGCCCTGCTCCTCCAGCCGCCGCGCGAGCAGCGCGCGCAGCGGCGACGAGCCAAGCCGCGATGCGTACCCGATCAGCGACCCGTCGGCCTTGCCGCGCGCGGCGGCGCGGAGCGCTTTGCGGATCGGCTCGCTCGCCATCCAGCTGTCGGGCAGCCAGCCGCAGCCGGGCCGGATCGCATCGGGGCGTTCGCTAAGCGACTGGCGCAGCATCCACAGCGGATCGACCTCGCGCTCGATCGGCGTGCCGATCCGGTCGAGCGAGAGCGGCGACAGCGGCGCCGACACATAGAACCCCGCGCCCGGGCGCGAGCGGATCGCGCCGTCCGCCGCAAGCCGGTCATAGGCCTCGACCACGGTCGATTTCGAGAAGCCGGTCGTCTCTGCCATCGCGCGCACCGAGGGCAAGCGCGCGCCGGGGGTGAGCACGCGCCGCGCGATCCGATCCCGGATCAGCTGCACGACGTGTCCGGTGCGCGTGCGGTCTAGATCGATCGTCGTCACTGTATTGGCCACCTTAGCAGTACGGTTTTTCGATATTGTACGGAACCGTTCCTGTGTTGGCCAGCGCGGATCGCGCATCGCTTCGCCGCTCAGGAGGTACCGATGAAGAGACTGCACTGCACCCTTACAGCCGCCGCATGCGCCCTGCTCGCGACGCCTTGCATCGCGCAAGAAACCCAGCTGGGTTCAGATCGCTACGCCGCGACTGTCCGCAGCCCGGACCTGCACCCGACGACGCTCAGCGGGGCGCGGCACACGCTCGACCGCATCGACGCGGCCGCCCTGGCGGTGTGCGGGGTGCCGTCGTTCAGCTTGCGCGAGGTGATCGCGGCGGAGCGGCGTTCGGCCTGCTGGCGCGAAGCGATGGCGGGGGCGATGGTGCGCGTCGACGATCCGTTGCTGCTCCACGCCTATCACCGCATGACAGATCGGAAGGCCTTCCCATGAATCGTCCCTTCACGCTCGTCGATGTCTTCGGCACCCAAGCCTTTACCGGCAATCCGCTCGCGGTCGTCGCGCAAGCCGAGGGCCTGACGAGCGAGGACATGCAGCGCATCACACGCTGGCTGAATCTGGCGGAAACCACCTTCCTGCTCACGCCAACGCATCCCGACGCCGATTACCGCGTGCGCATCTTCTGCCGGTCTCACGAACTGCCGTTCGCGGGGCATCCGACGCTCGGGACCTGTCATGTGTGGCTCGAAGCCGGCGGGTCACCGAAACGCAGCGGCATCGTCGTGCAGGAATGCGGGGCGGGCCTGGTCACGCTGCGGCACGAAGCCGATGGTCTCGCCTTTGCCGCACCGCCGCTAATCCGCGGAGGGCCGCCAAGCGAGGAAGACCTGGCGGAGGTTGCGGCGGTGCTCCGCATCGACCGCGCCGCGATCGTCGATGCGGCATGGGCAGATAACGGCCCAGGTTGGATCGCGGTGCTGCTCGACTCCGCCGCGGCAGTGCTCGCAGTCGAGCCGGCGCACCACCATGCCCGCCATATCAATATCGGCATCGTCGGCGCGCACCCGCCGGGCAGCGATGCAGCCTTCGAACTCCGCGCGATCCACAGCGTGCCTGGGGGCGCGCTGACCGAGGATCCCGTCACGGGCAGCCTCAATGCCTCGGTCGGGCAATGGCTGTTCGCGACTGGTCGGGCGAAAGGCCGCTACAGTGCGGCTCAGGGAACGTGCGTGGACCGGTCCGGGCGCATTGCCGTGACGCAGGACGAGCGCGGCCAGGTGTGGATCGGCGGCAAGACGCTCACGCTGTTTGCTGGGCACAGCTGCCCGACAGTCTGATCGCCGATCGCAGCGAGCCGGTTACCCCCGTAGACGGGCACCGGTCGGTTTGCCATGCAACCTCCTGGGTGCCGAACTGGACCGGACAGCGTGTCAGATGCCGTTCAAATGCCGTCTCGCAGCTCTCTTGAAGACACGTTGCAGCATATCGGATGAAGGATCCGAGATGCCGAAAAGTTGGGCGCAATATGGCGAAATTTGGGGCCCACTTTCGCTGCGTGGACGACCGCAGTTTGTGCGATTGGCCACACCCTGCACATATCGCCGGCAAAGCGTGCGTCTTCGCCATCGCTCGGCTACCGAAAGATGGTAATAGTCGGCCCACGCACAGTCCTCTACTTCGCGGCCCGCGGATGAGAGCGATCGACCCCATCACGCCCGAGGACCGACGGGAAGTGGTCGAGTCCGCCGCTGTGGCGACGATCCAATATCAGAAACCGATGGTCCCCTTCCACCATCGCAATTCCTGCCATTCTTTCAGACGTCCCCCTTGGCTCGCCCTGTCATACAGCTCCGGGATGACATTTGACGAGATTTCCCCTACACCATTCACGATGCTGCGCCGGCTCTGGTCCCTATTGCTCGTTATGATCGCGTCATCGCTGGTGATGAGCGCGACCGTGCATGCGCGCGAAATCCCGGGGCCAATGACGATCGAGTGCAGCGGCACCGTGCATAGCGACGACGACGCCGATCAATCGCCAGGCGACGCCGACAATGCGATCTCGCATCATCATGGCACCTGCCACGGCGCCTCGCTCGATGTGCCGGCGACCGAGGCGCTGCCAATGCTGGTGCGTGCCGATAGTCTGCGGGCAGTCTCCGCACCCGACAGCGCGCCTGCGTCGCGGGCGATAGATCCTGCATTACGGCCGCCGGCCGCCGCCTGACGACATCCGCCGGTCGGCTTAGCCCGGCCCGAGATATTCTGTCAGGATCAACCTCCTATGAAAACGATGTTCGCGGCCGGTCTGGCCGTGGCGTCCTGCGCAACGATCGCGCAGGCGCAGCAGGTGCAGCCGCGACCCGCGCCGGCACTTTCGTCGGCGGCGCCGCAGCCGGTCTTCACGCTCGATCAGGCCATCGTCGCCGCTGGCGGGGTTGCGCCCGCGGGCGCCGCCGCGAGAGCGGCGATCGAAGCTGCTCAGGCCGGGCGCACGGTGGCCGGGCTGCGGCCTAACCCCGTCTTCCAGGGACAGGTCGAGAATGTCGTCGGCTCCGGCCCCTATCGAGGGGTGCGCAGCGCCGAAACGACGGTCGGGGTCGCGATCCCGATCGAGCTGGGCGGCAAGCGCGGCGCCCGCGTCGCTGTCGCAAGCGCGCAGGTATCGCGCGCCGAACTGCAGACAGCGATCGTCCAGGCCGACATCCGCGTGCAGGTCACGCAGCTCTATGTCGCAGCGATCGCGGCCGAACGTCGGCTGGCGACCGCGCGCGACCAGGCGCGCATCGCTGGCGACGTGCTGCGCGGCGCCGCGGTCCGCGTCCAGGCGGGGCGTGCGTCGCCGCTCGAGCGGCAGCGCGCCGACGTCGCGCGGATCAATGCCGACGCCACGCTCGAACGGCTGACGCGGCTGAGCGAGGCGGCCCGGACGAACCTTGCGCGGCGGGTCGGGCGCTCGATCGAGGACGCGCTCGACGACGGTTTACTCGATCGGCTGCCGACCGCGACCTTCGGCCCGGCCGCGCCGCTGAAGATCGCCGGTACGCTGGCGCTGGCCGCCGCCGACGCCGATCTGACCATCGCCGACGCCGGCATCCGGCTTGCGCGCGCCAATCGCGTCCCCGACATAAACGTCGGGCCGGCGCTGCGGCGCCTGGAGGCGACCAACGACACCGCTGCGGTGTTCGCCATCTCGATCCCGATCCAGATCTTCAACACCGGCCGCGCCGCCGTCGCGCAGGCCTCCGCGGAACGCACCCGCGCGGAAGCGGTGCGGCGCGTGACCGCGCTCGATGTCGAGCAGGCGATCACCGATGCGCAGGTCGAGGTCGAGAATGCGGCGACCTCGGCACGCGCCGCGGCGGGCCCTGCCCTCACGGCAGCGACCGAGGCCGCCCGCATCGCGCGGATCGGCTATCGCGAGGGCAAGTTCGGCCAGCTCGATCTGCTCGATGCCGAGCGCACGCTCGCCGAGACCCGCGTCGCCGCGATCGACGCGCTCGCCACCTATCACAACGCCCGTGCGCAGTTGGAGCGCCTAACCGCGCCCGCGCCGGGCACCACTTCCGAGGGATTCGACCAATGAAGACCGTTCTGACGGGCGGCGTCCTGCCCTTCGCTCTCGCGCTGTTGCTCGCAGCCTGTGACGGCGGCTCCGATGCCGACGACACCACGCCTGCAGCGAATGCCGAAACCGCAACAGCGCATAGCGAGGGTGGCGCGGTGACGCTGTCGGCGGACCAGATCGCCGCAGCAGGCGTGCAGATCGGCCGCCCGGTGACCGGCGGCGCGGGCACGATCGACCTGCCGGCGACGATCGAAGGCGATCCGCAGGGCATGCAAGTCGTGTCGGCGGCGATCGGCGGGCGCGTCGTCGCGCTGACGCGCAATCTCGGCCAGTCGGTCGGGCGCGGCCAGACGATCGCGGTGATCGAAAGCCGCGAGGCGGCGCAGCTCAAGGGCGAGGTCGAGGCGTCGCGCGCCCGGCTCGCGCTCGCCACCTCCAATCTCGGGCGCGAGCAGCGGCTGTTCGCGCAATCCGTATCGCCGGAGCAGGATCTGATCGCGGCGCGCACCGCGGCGATCGAGGCGCGCATCGCCTATCGTCAGGCGCAGAGCCAGGTGTCGGCGGCAGGCGGCGGCGGGGGTGGGCTCAACCGGCTGGGCATCGTCGCGCCGATCGCGGGGCAGATCATCGCGCGGCCGGTTCTGCTCGGGCAGACCGTGGCGGCCGACAGCGAACTCTATCGCATCGCCGATCTCGGCCGCGTCTCGCTTTCGCTCAACCTCAAGCCGCAAGATGCGGGCCGGGTGAAGCCGGGCGCGATCGTCACCGTCACGGCGCCAGGCCGGCAGGCGAGCGCGCGGATCAGCTTCGTCTCGCCGGCGCTCGATCCGCAGACGCGGCAGGTGCCGGTCATCGCGACGCTCGACAACAGAGCCGGTCAATGGCGTGTCGGCGAACCCGTCACCGCTGCGGTCGAGCTCAGCGGCAGCGATGGCAGCAGCGCGGTGCGCGTGCCGACGACCGCGGTTCAGACGATCGCGGGGAAGTCGGTCGTGTTCGTCCGGACGGCCAAGGGGTTCCAGGCGACCCTGGTGACGCTCGGCGACGCGGCCGGCGATACCGTCATCGTGCAGTCCGGGCTGACCGGCCAGGAGCGGATCGCCACCACCGGCAGCTTCACGCTCAAGGCCGAACTCGGCAAGGGCGAAGCGGCGCACGAGGATTGATGGCATGATCGCGCGCATCGTCACCTGGGCGGTCAGCCAGCGCTGGCTCGTCCTGCTGCTTACCGCCCTCGTCGCCGTCATCGGCGGCTATTCGCTCTACCGGCTGCCGATCGACGCGGTGCCGGACATCACCAACAACCAGGTGCAGATCAACGTCCGCGCGCCCGCGCTTTCGCCCGAACTGGTCGAGAAGCAGGTGTCGTTTCCGATCGAGACCGCGCTCGCCGGCATCCCCGGACTGGAAAACACACGCTCGCTCAGCCGCAACGGCTTCGCGCAGATTACCGCGGTATTCGCCGATTCGACCGACATCTACTTCGCCCGCCAGCAGGTCGGCGAGCGATTGCAGGGCGTCGCCGAAAACCTACCCGAGGGCGTGAACCCCGAGATGGGGCCGATCGCGACGGGCCTCGGCGAAGTCTATATGTGGACCGTCCGACTCGACCACCGCGCCGACGACCGGCACCGTCCCGGCGAACCTGGGCAGCAGCCCGACGGCAGCTACATCACGCCCGAAGGCGAGCGGCTGACCAGCGAAGCCGACAAGGCGACCTATCTGCGCACCGCGCAGGACTGGATCGTCACGCCGCTGCTCAAGAACACGCCCGGCCTGGCCGGGGTGGATTCGATCGGCGGCTATTCGAAGCAATATCTCGTCGTGCCCGACACGCAGAAGCTCGCCTCGCTCAAGATGACGCTGACCGACCTCGGCATCGCGCTCGAGAAGAACAATACGAGCGTCGGCGGAGGCTTCGTCAACCGCAACGGCGAGGGGCTGGCGGTGCGGTCCGACGCGTTGATCCGCAACGCGGCAGACCTCGCGCGCACCGTCGTCGCGACGCGCGAAGGCGTGCCGATCACGCTCGATCAGGTCGCGACGGTGCGCACGGGCCAGGCGATCCGGATGGGCTCGGCGTCGGAGAACGGCACCGAGGTCGTGGTGGGCACCGCGATCATGCGGATCGGCCAGAACAGCCGCACCGTGGCGACCGCGGTCGCCGATCGGCTCAAGGCGATCAACGCCTCGCTGCCGCCCGACGTGGTGGTGCAGCCGGTGCTCGATCGCACCGCGCTGGTCAATTCGACGATCGGAACGGTGACGAAGAACCTCTCCGAGGGCGCGCTGCTCGTCATCGTCGTGCTGTTCCTGCTGCTGGGCAATTTCCGCGCGGCGCTGATTGCCGCCGCGGTCATCCCGGTCACGATGATGCTGACCGGGTTCGGGATGCTGCACCTTGGGGTTTCGGCCAATTTGATGAGCCTGGGGGCGCTCGACTTCGGGCTGATCGTCGATGGCGCGGTCATCATCGTCGAGAATGCGCTGCGACGGCTCGCCGAGACGCAGCATCGCGAAGGGCGGCTGCTCAGCGTCGAGGAGCGGCTGGAAGCCGTCGCGACCGCGGCACGCGAGATGATCCGGCCCTCGGTCTACGGCCAGGCGATCATTATCCTCGTCTATGTGCCGCTCCTCACCCTCACCGGGGTCGAGGGCAAGACCTTCGTGCCCATGGCGCTCACCGTCATCATCGCCTTGCTGTTCGCGTTCGTCCTGTCGCTGACCTTCGTGCCGGCGGCGATCGCGTGTCTGCTGTCGCGCAAGGTGAATGAAGAGGACGGCCGGATCATTTCATGGCTCAAGCGGCGCTACGAGCCGGGCCTGGAAAAGGCGATGCAGCGCCCGTCGATCACGATCGGCGCGGGGCTCGCCAGTCTGGTGCTGGCGGGGCTGGCCTTCACGACCTTGGGCCAGGTGTTCCTGCCGCAGCTCGACGAGGGCGACCTGCTCATTCAGGCGCTGCGCATCCCGGCGACCTCGGTCCAGCAGAGCCAGGCGATGCAGGGGCCGATCGAGCGGATGGTCGCGCAGCAGCCAGAAGTGCGCTTCGTCTTTTCGAAGACCGGGACAGCCGAACTCGCCTCGGACCCGATGCCGCCCAACGCGACCGATATGTTCGTGATCCTGAAACCGCGTGACCAATGGCCTGATTCGAAGCTGTCAAAGGCCGATCTGGTCGCGCGGCTGGAAACCAAGCTCGGGCGATTCCCCGGCAACGCCTATGAGATCACGCAGCCGATCCAGATGCGCTTCAACGAGCTGATCGCGGGGGTGCGCGGCGACATCGCGGTCAAGGTGTTCGGCGACGATTTCACCGCGATGAACCGTACCGCTGAGCAGATTGCCGGCATCCTGCGCAAGACGCGCGGGGCGGTCGACGTGAAGGTCGAACAGACGACGGGGCTTCCGATGCTCGACATCCGGGTGAACCGCGACGCGATGGCGCGGGTCGGCGTCACCGCGCAGGACGTGCAGGACACGATCACCGCCACGCTCGGCGGCCGCACGGCGGGCATGATCTTCGAGGGCGATCGGCGCTTCCCGGTCGTCATCCGCCTGACCGACGCCGAACGCGCCGATCTCGCTTTGCTCGAACAGGTGCAGGTGCCGATAGCCGGCGGTGGTTATGTGCCGTTGTCGAGCGTCGCCGATATCGGCGTCGTCGACGGGCCGAACCAGATCAGTCGAGAGAACGGCAAGCGCCGGGTCGTCGTCCAGGCGAACGTCCGCGGCCGTGACGTCGGCGGCGTCGTGGCCGATGCGCAGGCTGCGGTTGCGAGCGGGGTTCGCTTGCCGGCCGGCACCTATCTCGAATGGGGCGGTCAGTTCGAGAATCTCGCCTCCGCCAGCCAGCGGCTTCAGCTTGTCGTGCCCGCCTGCTTCGTGCTGATCCTGCTCCTGCTGTACGGCGCCTTGCGATCGGTGCGCGATGCCGCGATCGTCTTTACCGGCGTACCGTTCGCGCTGGTGGGCGGCGTCCTGCTACTGTTCGTCCGCGGCATGGACTTCTCGATCTCGGCGGCGGTCGGCTTCATCGCGCTGTCGGGGATCGCGGTGCTCAACGGCCTCGTCATGGTCAGCTCGGTGCAGGACCTGATCCGGTCGGGAATGGACCGCGCGGAGGCAGCGCGGACCGGGGCGATCCAGCGGCTGCGCCCGGTCGTCATGACCGCGCTCGTCGCCAGTCTCGGCTTCGTGCCAATGGCGTTCGCGAGCGGAGCCGGCGCGGAAGTGCAGAAGCCGCTCGCGACGGTCGTCATTGGCGGACTGATTTCGGCAACGCTGCTCACGCTGTTCGTGCTGCCGACGCTTTATGCGCGCTTCGGCCAGCAAGCGGTCAAGGGTGATCGGGCCGAGGAAAATGGGTGAGCGTCACCGGGGACATCGAGTCGTGTGATCGCCCCTTGCTCGACGTCCCCACCCCCGTTGCGTTCGGTCGAATGCTGCCGTTCAGGCGCCTGCGATAAGTCGGATATACTTGGCCGCCCTGCCCCTGCGGCATTTCCGGATGGGTCGAGGGCGATAAAATCGGGCACGGCCAGCGCAACAGCGAGACGACAATGACCTTCCGCCCAGATTTCATCAGCTTCGATTGCTATGGGACGCTCATCAATTTCGAGATGGGGCCAACAGCCGAGCGACTGTTCTCCGATCGTGTCGATCGCCAGAAGATGCCGGCCTTCCTGAACAGCTTCAAGGCCTATCGCCTCGACGAGGTGTTGGGGCCCTGGAAGCCGTTCTACGACGTGGTGGAAACCTCGATCCAGCGCGCCTGTCAGACGCATGGGGTCGACTATACCGCCGAAGATGCCGCCGCGCTCTACGCCGCGGTGCCGACATGGCAGCCGCATCCCAATGTCGTCGAAGTGCTGGAGGCGATCGCCCCGCACTATCCGCTGGTGATCCTCTCCAATTCGATGGTCGACCTCATTCCGGCGAGCGTGGCGCATCTCACAGCACCGTTCCACGCGGTTTATACCGCGGAGGAGGCACAGGCGTACAAGCCGCGCATGCAGGCGTTCGAATATATGCTCGATCAGCTCGGCACCACGCCCGACCGGATGATGCATTGCTCGTCCAGCTTTCGCTACGATCTGATGACCGCCGACGACCTCGGCTTCATGGCGAAGGCGTTCATCGACCGGGGGCACGAACCCACATCGACAGAGTATGGCGTCAGCCGCCTGACCGACGTTCGCCAGCTCCCGGCTCTGCTGGGACTGTGAAACCGGCGCCTATGCGCCCGTACCGGGATACATGATGTCGGCCGATCTCCTCACCACCGCGCCCGCGAACGGCGCGCAACTCTGCTCGAGCGTTCCCGACCTCTCGCTCGCCGAGGCGGCGGAGCTTGCCGCGCGCCTCTATGGCGTCGCTGTCAAAGCGGAATTGCTGACGAGCGAGCGCGATCAGAACTTTCGCCTCGCGGCCGCGGACGGCAGCTCGCATCTCCTGAAAATCATCAACCCGTCCGAGACGGACGAGGTGGTCGAACTCCAGACCGCCTGCCTCGAACATATCGCGCGGGTGGCCCCCACCCTGCCGGTGCCGCGCGTTCTCAGGACGCTGGCGGGCAGCGACGGCGATACCATCACCCTGTCGGACGGCCGGCGGTGCGCGGTGCGTCTGCTGACCTATCTCGAGGGCGTACAGGCCAAGAACATGCCGAGAAGCCGGGCACAGCGCGTCCAGCTCGGCACGCACCTGGCCTACCTCGATCTTGCGCTCGGTGACTTCGTTCACCGCGCCGCATCGCACGACTTGCTGTGGAACGTCGCGCGGGCCGATCGGCTGGCGCATCTGATCGACGAGATCACCGGCAGCGAGCGCCGCGACATCGTCCGCCACTTCATGAACCGGTTCGCAAGCGACGTGCTGCCGCGCCTCGGCGGCCTGCGCGCGCAGGTGATCCACAACGACTATCATCTGTATAACGTGCTCGTGGCGAGCGATCAGCCCGAGCAGGTGACGGGGATCATCGATTTCGGCGACATGGTGCATGCACCGCTGATCGGCGAAGTGGCGACCGGGGCGGCGTATCAAATGGCCGACACGCCCGATCCGCTTGCGGCCGCCGCCGAGTTCGTCGGGGCGTATCATGCGGTCCTGCCGCTGCTTGCGGAGGAGCAGGAGATCGTGACCGACCTGATCGCAACGCGCCATCTGATCACCGTCCTGATCTCGGAGTGGCGCTCGCGGCGCTACCCCGAAAACCACGCCTACATCATGCGCCACAACCCGGCCGCCTGGGATGCGCTGCACATGATGGCCGACCTATCCCGAGACAGCGCGCGCGATCGGCTTCTGGCCGGCGTGCGGAGCGGAGACATTTGATGACCAGCACGATCGATCTCAACATGGTGAACGCCTATATTCCGGGCCAAGCCGACGTCGGCGCCGAGACCGCGGCGACGATCAGCCGGCGCGATCGCCTGCTCGGCCCGGCCTATCGGCTGATGTACGAACGCCCGCTGCACATCGTGAAAGGCGAAGGCGCCTGGCTGATCGATAGCGAGGGCCGTCGCTTCCTCGACATCTACAACAATGTGACCTCGCTCGGCCATTGTCACCCACGCGTGGTCGAGGCGATCTGCCGGCAGGTCGCGACCCTTGCGACCAACACGCGCTACCTCCACGACACCATCCTCGAACTGGCCGAGCGCCTGCTCGCGACGGTGCCCGAGACCGAGCTCGCGCACCTGATGTTGACCTGCACCGGGAGCGAGGCCAACGATCTCGCTTATCGCATGGCCAAGGTGCGGACCGGCGAGACCGGGATCATCGTGACCGAGACCGCATATCACGGCTTTACCGACGCCGTGTCGCAATTCTCGCCCTCGCTCGGCGTCAGTGTCGATCTCGGCGCGCACGTCAGGCTGGTGCCGGCGCCCAGCGCCTATCACGCCGATGGCGCCGACCTCGCCGACCGCTTCACGCGCGACGTCGAGGCCGCGATCGCGGACCTCAAGCGGCATGGCATCAAGCCCGCCATGCTGATCGTCGATACGGTGTTCACCAGCGACGGCGTGCTGCCCGGGCCGAGCGGCTTTCTGGCGGGCGCCGTGGCCGCTATCCACAAGGCGGGGGGGTTGTTCGTCGCCGATGAGGTGCAACCCGGCTTCGGGCGAACCGGAGAGCATATGTGGGGCTTTCAGCGTCACCGCCTCACGCCCGATATCGTCACGATGGGCAAGCCGATGGGCAACGGCCAGCCGATCGCCGGCCTGCTCGTCACCAACGATGCGGTCGCCCGTTTCGGGCGGGATTCGCGCTATTTTAACACGTTCGCCGGCAACACCGTCTCGTGCGCGGCGGCGGTCGCGGTGCTCGACACGATCGAACAGGAAAAGCTGATCGCCCATGCCGCGACCATCGGAGACCAGTTGCGCGACGGGATCGCGGCGCTGGCCGACCGGCACGAGGCGATCGGCGATGTCCGGGGGGTCGGCATGTTCGTCGGGGTCGAGCTCGTCTCGAACCGCGAAACCCGCGAACCCGACCGGGCGACGACCAGCCGCGTCGTCAACATCCTGCGCGACAAGGGCATCCTGCTCAGCGCGTGCGCCAAGGGGCACAACGTGCTCAAGATCCGCCCGCCGCTCGTGCTTTCGAGCGAGCAAGTTGACATGGTGGTCCAGGGCATCGACGAAGCTTTGGCCGAGGCGATGTCGGCCGGTGCAGACTGATCACGTCGCTGGAGGCCTATGCGCGCGGAACTCGAACTCGATCGGACGGATCTCAAGATCCTCGCGCACCTTCAGCGGATGGGGCGATGCTCGAATGTCGAGCTTGCCGATGTCGTCGGGCTGAGCCCCAGCCCCTGCCTCGCGCGCGTCAAGCGGCTGGAAAAGATCGGCGTGATCGAAGGGTATGGCGCGCATCTCGCCATGGCCAAGCTCGGCGATTTCCTGATCGTGTTCACCCAGATCACGATCAGCAGCCATCGGCAGCGAGATTTGCGTCGCTTCGAGGAAGCTGCGGAAGGATTTCCGGAGATCCTGGAATGCTATAACGTCAGTGGCGGTTATGACTTCCTGCTGAAGATCGTCACGCGCAACGTCTCGCACTTTCAGCGTGTCATGGACGATCTCTTGCGGGCCGACCTGGGGATCGAAAGGTTCTCCAGTTACATCGTTTTACGCGCGCCCTTTGCCAAGCATGGCTTCCCGCTCGACCCGCTGTTCCAGGCCCATCCATAGCCCCTCATGTGGCGACGCAGCGGCCCGGCAATTTTCGGGTCCAAATCGGCATGCTATGCCGCGTCGCGCGATCAGTGAGTGGAAAAATCCGTGCACGACGCTGCATGACCGGAGCTGTTGCCAGAGCACCGCCTCAAGATCGGAAAGAGCGCACCACGATGCACCAGCCCAGCCCCGCCTCGTATTGGCTCGCCTCCGCGCCCGACTTTAGCGGCGGAACCGACGGTCCGGTTTCCGGTAGCGTCGACGTCGCCGTGATCGGCGGCGGTTTCACGGGGCTTTCGGCCGCGCTGGCGCTGCGCGAAAGCGGCGCCTCGGTCGCGCTGCTCGAGGCCAATCGCGTCGTCGGCGAGGCGTCGGGGCGCAATGGCGGGCATTGCAACGCGAGCACGCACCAAGACCATGCCGCACTCTCCGCAGCGCTCGGGCGGGAGCGCGCTGCCGAATATTACCGCGCGCATCTCGACGCCGTCGACACGGTCGAACGACTGGTGCGCGATCATGCCATCGACTGCGACTTCCGCCGGTGCGGGCGGCTCAAATTCGCCGCGAAGGCCGAACATTTCGAAAAGATGGCGAAATCCTATGAGATCATCAAAGCCGACGTCGACCCCGACGTCGAGCTGATTTCTGCCGATCAGATCGCCCGCGAGACCGCCACGCCGGGCTATCACGGCGGCTTGCTGCAGAAGACCAGCGCGCAATTGCACGTCGGCCGCTTCGGCGTCGGCCTTGCCGAAGCCGCGTCCGCGAAAGGCGCGGCGATCTTCGAGAATGCCGCCGTCTCCGGTCTGGTCCGCGAAGGGGCCGGCTGGCGGGTAACGACGGCGCGCGGCACGCTGTTCGCAAAGCAGGTGCTCGTCGCGACCGGCGGGGCGGGCACGCCGTCGCCCGTCGCGTGGTTCCAGCGCCGGATCGTCGGCGTCGGCTCCTTCGTCGTCGCGACCGAGCCGCTGCGCCCCGCGCTGATCGACGAATTGCTGCCGATGCGCCGCAATTACGTGACCAGCCGGGTGATCGGCAACTATTTCCGTTTCTCGCCCGACAACCGGCTGATCTTCGGCGGTCGCGGGCGGTTCTCGATCTCGGATTCGAAAGCCGACGTCAAAAGCGGCGCGATCCTGATCCGCGCCATGCGCCGCATGTTCCCGCAGTTGGAGAGCACCCGGATCGATCACGTCTGGGGCGGCATGGTCGACATGACCGCCGATCGCCTGCCCCGCGCCGGCGAGCAGGACGGGCTGTTCTACGCGCTCGGCTATAGCGGCCACGGCGTGCAGATGGCGCCGCACATGGGCGTGCAGATGGCCCGCTACATGGGCGGCGACATGAGCGCGAACCCGTGGAGCGAACTCGCCTGGCCGGCGATCCCCGGCCATGTCGGCAAGCCGTGGTTCCTGCCGGCGGTCGGGCTCTGGTACAAGCTGCAGGACATCCTGCACTAAGGCGCCGCGACCGACGGGCAACGTTGGACATGAAAAGGCCGGGGATGGTGAACCATCCCCGGCCTTTTTCGTGAGACCAGGTCAGAAGTATTTGAGCCAGGTGATGTCGCGGCGACGCCGCTTGAGCCGCGAATACCATGCGGTGGGAATGTAGAGCGGCACGATCAGGCCGACATACCAGGCCACCACCCAGCCGTAGTTCTCGACGCCAAAGGTCGTGCCGTAGTTCGGCCCCCAGATCGCGAGTGCGCTGTGGTACAGGATGCGCAGTACAGTGAGGTGGAAGATGTAGAAGAACATCGGCGCGCCACCGAACACCGATATGGCCCGTACCAAGCCGCTGTCCGCGATCGCATCGAACGCGACCAGCAGCAAAGTCCCCACGCCGAGCGTCAGCAGCAGGAACAGCAGCGACGCCGGATATTTGGTCAGCGCGAAGAAACTCATCGCGGTGCGCAGCGGGCTGTCCGCGACGACGAACCACGGCTTGTCGCCATAGACGTTCAGCCCACGCAGCACGAAGAACGCGACCAGCATGCCGATCCCCAGCAGCAACAGCCGGCGGCGGCGCTCGGCCGGCAGCACATCGGACAGAAACCACGGGCCGATGCCGAAGCCTAGCGAGATCACGCCGATCCAGGGCAGCACGGGGTACGTCGTCTTGACGATCAGCCCGAACGGCAGCGCGAACGTGTCACGCTGGTGGATCATCGCCCAGAGCGGGAAAAAGGGATCGCCCGCCTGCAACCGGATCGGATCGAGCAGATTGTGGGCGCAGACCAGCACCAGCCCGAGCCCGATCAACACCGGACGCGGTAGCCGCATCAACACCGACAGCACGATCATGCACACACCGATGCACCAGATCACCTGCAGCCAAAGCGTCGGCTGGGTGATGCCCCAGTACAGCTCCGAGAGGTAGAAAACCTCGATCGCCATCAGCAGCAGGCCACGCTTGAGCAGATATTCGGTGGTCTCGGCCTTGGTGTGATTGCTGCTGTACAGGAACACGCCGAGCCCGGTCAGCGCGACGAAGACCGGCGCGCACAGGCTGACGATGAGGCGGGCCAAGAACACCGCCGGCATGATGGTACGCGCATCGACCGGATCGGTGATGGCATAATGCACGAACCAGGTCTCGCGGACGTGGTCGAGGAGCATCAGCACCATCACGAAGCCGCGCAGCGCGTCGATATTCTGCAACCGCACGCGTGCAACGGGTACTGCCTGCGCAGCACCCTGCCCGCCTAGAGATCCCGATGCCATTGTCACCGCCCCACCCATTGCGTTCGTCCTTGCTGCGCGGCGAAGATCGCCGGATCGTGGAGATTAAGCCAGTATTCGCTGGCAACATCTCCCGAATGTTGCGGTTTGATGGCACCGCGATGCGGCGGGATCGACCGGGCGCGACATTTGCTGCCGCGCCCGGCCGGCGGGATCAATAGCCGACGATCGCCTTGGTTTCGAGATACTCCTCGAAGCCCGCCTCGCCATATTCCCGACCATTGCCCGAGCGCTTGTATCCGCCGAACGGCGCATGCGCGCACCACGCCGGAAAGTTGAGATGCACCTGTCCGGCGCGGATCTGCCCGGCGACGCGCCGCGCGCGATCGATATCCTGCGACTGGAGATGCGCGCCAAGACCGTAGACGGTGTCGTTCGCCAGCGCGATGCCGTCGGCTTCGCTGTCATACGGCATGATGCACAGCACCGGCCCGAAAATCTCCTCCTGTGCGATCCGCATAGCGGGGGTCACGTCCGAGAAGATCGTCGGGCGCGCATAATAGCCGAGCTTCATCGTGTCCGGCCGCCCGGGCCCACCACAGATCAGTCGGGCGCCGTCGGCGATCCCGGCCTCGATCATCGCCTGCACCCGCCGATATTGCGCGGCATTGGCGATCGGACCGAGCACCGTCGCCGGATCGGCGGGGTCGCCGACCTGGATCGTCCCGACCGCCGCCACCGCGAGCGCCTCGACTTCAGCCAGCCGCGCCTCCGGCACGATCATCCGCGTCGGCGCGCTGCACGACTGGCCGACATTGCGCATCCCCGCGAGCACGCCCTTGGCGACGCCGGTTTCGAAATCGGCATCGTCGAGGAACAGATTGGGGGACTTGCCCCCCAGTTCCTGCACCACCCGCTTCACCGTGTCGGCCGCTGCCTTCGCGACCAATATGCCGGCCCGCGTCGATCCGGTGATCGAGATCATGTCGACATCGGGATGCGCCGACAAAGCCGCGCCGACCACCTCGCCCGCGCCGCCGACCATGTTGAACACGCCAGCCGGGGTGCCCGCCTCGGCCATCACCTGCGCGAACAGCAACGCGCTATAGGGCGACAGCTCGCTCGGCTTGAGCACCACGGTGCAGCCCGCCGCGAGCGCGGGCGCCACCTTGGCGGTGATCTGGTAGAGCGGCCAGTTCCACGGCGCGATCAACGCGCAAACCCCGATCGCCTCCTTCGCGACCGCGAAGCCTGCGCGTTCGGTCAGGAACGGATAGTGTTCCAGCACCTCGATCTGTGTACGGACATGGGCGATGCCGAACGGCACGTGCGACGCGCGCGCGAAGGTGATCGCGCACCCCATCTCCATCGAGATCGCCTGCGCGAACGCTTCGGCGCGCTCGTCCAGCAGCGCGAGGATGCGGCGGAGCAGGTCGATCCGCACCGCCCGGGGGGTGGCGGCAAATGCCGGGAAGGCACGGCGTGCGGCCGCGACCGCTTCATCCACGTCGGCCGCGTTGCCGCCCGCGACATGGCCGATCACAGCCTCGGTCGCGGGGTTCACCACGGGAATCGCGGACGCCGCGACCGACGGACGCCAGCGCCCGTCGATATAGAAGTCCATGGCGTGATCTGCCGTCATCGGTACCTCGCTAAGCCAGCCCGGCCGGCGCCCGTCGCACCGGCGCGGGACGCCACCGGGTAAAGATTGACCATGACGCGCGCGGCATGAGGTGCCGCTTTATCCCGCCGGGAAGCCAATCGTTCGGCGCATCGGCCCGGCGGCGCACGAAGATGCGTCAATAGCCGATAGTACGGTCGATTTGCCCCGCCGGCACGCCCCCGCGCTGGATGGCGAGGATCGCCTCGGCCATCGCGCGCGCTGCCGCGGCGGGAACCGTGTCGCTCGCGATATGCGGCGTCAGCACCACCGCGGGATGATGCCACAGCGCGCTGTCGCCAGGCAGCGGCTCGGGCGTGGTCACGTCGAGGATCGCACCGCCGATCTGCCCGGTGGCAAGTGCGGCGAGCAGATCGTCCTGCACCAGATGCCCGCCGCGGCCGACGTTGATGACGCCCGCGCCTGCGGGCAGCACGTCGAACAGCGGCTTGGCGAGAATCCCGCGGGTCTCGTCGGTCAACGGCAGCGCACAGATCAGGATATCGACGTCGCGCGCGAACGCCGTGATCTGGTCCGCGCCATGCCAGGTGGCGACGCCGTCGATCGTCTTCGCGCTCCGGCTCCAGCCCGACAGGGCGAAACCGAACGGCGCGAGGCCGTCCAGCACGGCCGTGCCGATCGCGCCCAGCCCCATCACCCCGACCCGTCGGTCCGCCGCCGCGACGCGCCGCCGCGGCGACCAGCGGCGGGCCTGCTGGTCGTCGCGATAGCCGAGCATGTCCCGCTGGAGCATCAGCGTCGCCATAACCGCATATTCGACCATGCCGCGCACGAGATCCGGCTCGATCAGCCGGACCACCGCGACGTGCGGCGGGATGGTCGCCAGCTCGAGCTGATCCACGCCGGCACCGATCGACGCGACCATGCGAAGGTTGGGCAGACCAGCCGCCAAACCCGGCGGCAGCGTCCATGCCGCGACATATTCGATATCGGACGGATCGCCGAGATCGGGCCAGTGCCGCACCGTCAGCCCCGGAACCAAGTCGGGCAGCACGGCGCGCCACAGGTCTCCCCGCGCGGCATCGCCGCAGTGCAGCAGGGTGGTCATCGGCGCGGCTCCGGGAAAGATCGGCCGTCGGAGCGAGGTTCGCCCGACGGCCGGAGGATCAGAACGAATAGCTCAAATGCGCCATGAACTGGCGCGGTGCGCCCGGCATCACCCAGAGGCGCGAGTAGGAGCTCGGGAAATACTGGACGTCGAACAGGTTCGTCACCTCGCCCGAGACCTTGATCCGGTCGGTCGGCGAGAAGGACGCCATGACCCGCGTCAGCGTGTACGATGGCAGCATGAAGAACGATCCGTCGGCAAAGCGATAGCCGGTCTCGCCGAGCCGCTTGCCGACATAGTTCACGCCGACGCCGACATTGGCCTTGCGATCGAAAACCGAGAAATCCTTGAACACCAAGGCGCTGGCGCTGTTCTTCGGGATGTTGATGAGCGGATCGCCGCGGCGCAGGGCATAGCCGAAATTGGGATCGACCGCGTCCTTGGCGACGATCGCGTCGGTGTAAGCGTAGCTCAGATCGACCCGGAAGCCATAGGGCAGCTTGCCCGAGACATTGACCTCGACGCCGCGGCTGCGGGCCTCGCCGATCGCGAGCGAGAAACCCGAATTGATCGGATCGGCGGTCAGCACGGCCGACTTGGTCATCGTATAGAACGCGACCGCACCGTTCAGGCGGTTGCCGAACGCCGAGAGCTTGGCGCCGACCTCGTAGGACTTGGTGCGTTCCGGCGCGAACGGCTGGTTGTTTACGTCGAAGCTGACATTGGGGCGGAAGCCACGGCCGTAGCTGGCATAGAGTTCGATCGGTTCGGAGATTGCATAAGCGAGGCCGACCGTGGGGCTCAGCGCCGTCTTCTGCTGGCCCGAACGGACGTTGTTGAGCCGATTGCGGATCGCCTGATCGAAATTGTCGTAGCGCACGCCGCCGCGCAGCTTCAGCCGGCTGGTGAGGTCGATCTGATCCTGCAGATAGGCACCCCACGACACGTCGTCCTCGACGCTGTTGATGAACGCGCCGACCGTGGCGAGATTGCCATACACCGGGTTGAAGATGTTGATCTGGTTGCCGCGAACGGCCGTCGTCTGCGCGGCGACCGCGGGCGCGCGGAAGCGCTGCTGGATCTGGTCGAGCGTGAACTCGTCCCAATCGGCGCCGACCTGCAGGTGATGCTGGAGCCCGAAGGTCGTGAACTTGCCGCTCAATTCGGTCCGGAAGGTCAGGTCGGTGGTCTTGTAATCGCGCAACCGGCGCTGACGGGTCAGCGTCTTGCCGTCGACATACAGCGCCTGCCGGCTGGCCGTGCTCTCCGCCTCGGTCGCATAGCCCTTGAACGACGATGTGCGGTACCCCGCGCCGATCAGCAGCGACCAGTCGCTGCTGAAATCATGCTGGAGCTGCGCCTGATGGCCGAGCGCTTCGGTCGTTACCGGCCCGTCGCCGGGTTCTCCCAGGAAGCGCGACCGCGGCACCGTATTGAGATTGCCGTTCACCGCGACGATGCCGCGATCGAACGGCGCCGCGGCGTGGACATATTCCAGTTCGTAGGACAGGCTGGTGTCCTCGCTGATCTGGAACAGCACCGACGGCGTGAAGGTGTATTTGCGGCTGTGGATATAGTCGCGGAAGCTGTCGCCATTCTCATAGGCGCCGGTCACACGCACGGCGACCCGATCGGTCAGCGCAAGGTTGATGTCGCCTTCACCGCGGAAGGTGTTGAAGCTGCCGCCCGACACGGTGAAACTGCCGCCGGTCGTGAAATTGGGCTTCTTGGTGATGATATTCACCGCCCCGCCCGGATCGCCGCGACCGAACAGCGCCGATGTCGGCCCCTTGATGACCTGGATCTGTTCGATGTTGGAGGCGTCGCGGGCGCCGCCATAGCCGCGCGACGCCGGGAAACCGTTGATCAGATAATTGCTCGCCGAGGATTCGTCGCCCGCAAAACCGCGGATCGCATAGCTGTCGAAGAAGCCGCCGAAATTGTTCTGTCGCGCGACACCGGCGACGAAATCGAGCGCGGCGGCCAGCTTGGTGATGCCGGCGTCCTTCAGAGTCCGCGAATCGAGGGTCTGCACGTTCTGCGACAGCGAGTGGACGGGTGCGTCGCCGAGATATTGCTGGCGTTGGCCCCGCACGATGATCGTCTGATCATCCGGCGCGGCGTCATCGGTCGCCGCCTTGGTTTCCTGCGCGAATGCGGGCATCGCACCGATCAGGCAGGCAGTTGTCGTCGCCAGGAAGCTGAAACGTCGCACGGACTTGGAGCTTAGCATTGAGTATCCCCCGCAAAGAGTGATGTGAGCCGCTTTCCTCCTGAGGTCCGGCGCGCGCGAGAATTGTCACCATTGACCCCATCGGGGGCATCTGTGCTTCCGCTGCATCGACAAACCGTTTCGGCACTGACGAGTATGCGGGTCTGCGCTGGCATTTTATTGCGATTTGATGACTGGCAGCCCCCCGCAGCTCATCAAAATTCCCGTCCGGTGCGCAGGAAATGCCGGTTATCGTTTCGCAGCGGGAATCGGCATTTCCTGAGATACGAGCGCGGCGAACAAAGCGATGCCGGTCGCGATGACGCTGTCGTTGAAATCGTAGCGCGGATGATGGAGCGGCGCGGCATGGTCGGGCGATGCCTGACCGAGCCACAGATAGGCGCCGGGCCGCGCCTGCAACATGAAAGCGAAGTCTTCCGACGTGAACGCCGGCACCGGCGCCTCGGCCACATCGGCCGAGACGGTCGCCGCAGCGGCGAGCGCGGCGCGGGCGGCGTCGGCGTCGTTGATCGTCGCGGGGTAATAGCGGTCGTATTCGACCTGTACGCGCGTCTCGCTCGACCGGGCGACGCCTTCGGCCATCGCACGGATCGACGCCTCGATCCGGTCCTGCACGGCGGGGTCGAAGGTCCGCACCGTGCCCATGATCTCGACCGTGGCGGGCAAGACGTTGTGCGCGTGCCCGCCAGCAATGCGCGTCACCGACAACACCGCCGAGTCGGTCGCGGCCACCCGGCGCGAGACGATCGTATTGAGCTGTTGTACCAGTTCCGACGCCGCGAGGATCGCGTCCGGAGTCTGGTGGGGCAGCGCGGCGTGGCCGCCACTCCCTTCCACGGTGATGCGGAATTTGTCAGCCGAGGCCATGATCGGGCCGGGCCGCGTTCGGATGCTGCCGGCCGGAAGATCGGGCCAATTGTGCACCGCGAACACGCGGTCGCAGGGAAAACGCTCGAACAATCCGTCGCGGATCATCTCGCGCGCGCCGCCCTGCCCTTCTTCGGCGGGCTGGAAAATGAAATGGACCGTTCCGTCGAACCCGCCCTGGTCGGCGAGGTAGCGCGCCGCGCCGAGCAACATCGCGGTGTGCCCGTCATGCCCGCAGCCGTGGAACTGGCCGGGGTTGACGCTGGCATAGGCGAGGCCGGTCTCCTCGGCCATTGGCAGCGCATCCATGTCGGCGCGCAGCCCGATAGACCGCCCCGACTCACCCCGCCGCAGCACGCCGACGACGCCGGTCCCGCCGATCCCGGTCGAAACCTCAAGCCCCAACGATGCGAGCGTTTCAGCGACCAGAGCGGCGGTGCGATGTTCCTGAAAGGCGAGCTCGGCATGCTGGTGGATGTCGCGGCGCAGCGCGATGAGGTCGGGCACGAGCGCCTCGAACGCGGTCGTATCGCACATAGTCTTACCCTGCACCGTCACGCATCGTCCTCGAACAGCGCCTCGATCGGATCGTAGCGTTTCACCACCGGCGACTTAATGACGATGAAGCTAAAATACTTCTCGATGCCGAAATCGGCCTCGAGGATCTCTTCGATCACCTGCTGGTAATGCGCGACGTCGCGCGTCACGAACTTGACCAGATAATCGTAACCACCACTGACGAGATGCGCCTCGACGATTTCGCGCACGTTGCGCGCGCGCTGCTCGAACTTCGAGAAATCGTTGATGCGGTGGTCCTTGAGCGTGATCTGCGTGAACACGGTCAAGGTCGATCCGAGCTTCGCCAGCGCGATATGGGCGCCGTAGCCGGTGATATAGGCCGCTTTCTCGAGCCGCTTCACCCGCGACAGGCACGGGCTCGGCGACAGCCCGACCGCGTCGGCCAGATCGACATTGGTGATCCGGCCATTGCGTTGGAGGTGCGCGAGGATCCGGAGATCCAGTCGATCAAGCTTGGGAGCGGCGTTCATGCGATACGGTATCCTTGCAGCGCTCTTTTCTCAAACCAGGACGTCTCGTACCTCCCGCTGATCGAGTACGTCATCCAGTGTAGCACGCAGCCGATCGAGCAGAATGCTCATTTCGTCTGCGTTACAGCTCAGGGCGGGTGCGAGTCCGATCGTTCCATCGCCGAATGCGCGGAAGATCAGCTTGCGCTTGTACGCCGCCTGACTCAGCCGGTCGGCGATACCCAGCCCGGGTGCGAAGCGCGTCTTGCGAAGCTTGTCGCTGACCAGTTCGAGCCCGCCGAGCATGCCCGCCTGGCGCACATCCCCGACCAGCGGATGATCGCGCAGCGCATCGAGGCCGGCGGCAAGCTCCGGCACACGCGCCTGGCCGTTCGCGAGGATGCCGCCCTGCAGATACAGACTCAGCACTTCGAGGCCGACCGCCGCGCTCACGGGATGCCCCGAATAGGTGCCGCCGTGGCCGATCGGCGTGGTGGGATCGGCGCCGTCGGCGATGCCGGCATAGACCGCCTCGCTCATCAGCACCGCGCCCATCGGCGCGTAGCCCGCGGTCAACCCCTTGGCGATCGTCATCAGATCGGGCGACACCTGCTCGGCCTCGCAGGCGAACATCGGCCCGGTGCGGCCGAAGCCGGTGATCACCTCGTCCGCGACGAACAGGATGTCGAGCTCGCGGCAGGTCTCCCGGATCGCGCGCAGCCAGCCGCGCGGCGGCACGATCACCCCGGCCGAGCCCTGGACGGGTTCGGCAAAGAAGGCCGCCACGTTCTCGGCGCCGAGCGCCTCGACCTTGGCGCGCAACTGGGCGACCGAATGATCGATGATCGCCTGCGGGTCGTCGCCAACCGGGCTGCGATACGGGTATGGCGCCGGAATATGATGCTGCCAGGCGCGCGGCAGATCAAATGCGCGGTGGAAGACCGGCAGGCCGGTCAGCCCCGCACCCGTGCTCGACGAGCCGTGATAGCCCTTGTCGAGCGCAATCATCTGCTTCTTGGTCGGGCGACCAGTGACGTTGTAGAAATGCGTGATGAAGCGGATCGCGGAATCGATCGCGTCCGACCCGCCCAGGGTGAAATAGACGCGGTCCAGCCCCGGCGGCGACAGCTCGGCCAGTTTCTCGGCAAGCCGGATCGTCGGTTCGCTCGCGAAGGAGAAATAGCCGGTGGCATAGGGCAGACGGCGCATCTGCTCGGTCGCGGCGGCGACCACGCTTTCCTGGCCATAGCCGATATTGACGCACCACAGACCGGCGAAGGCGTCGAGCAATTCGTTCCCGGCGGCGTCGGTCAGATACATCCCCTTGCCGCTCGTCAACACGGTCGCGCCGCGCTGCTCATGCGCGCGATAGGCGGCGACCGGGTGGATCAGGTGACGACGATCGGCCTCGACGAGGGAGTTAGACTGCATGGACGCCTCTTTGGTTAGCCCTGTCAGGCTAGCCCTCCCGCCGCGCGGGTAACGCCGATTCGCCGATGAGCAGCAGGCCAGCCTGCCAAAGTTGGCGGGCACGCGGCATAATCTGCCGTACGCCCGACACCATGAAAACCGGGGCGCGTCAGCCGATCGCCGCGGTGATCGCGCGGCCGCACTTCTCGGTGCTGGCGGCCCCGGCGAGATCGCGCGTGCGCGCGGCCGGTTCCGCGAGGACCGCCTCGATCGCGCGCACGATGCCGGCGGCGGCCTCCGCCTCGCCGAGATGGTCCAGCATCATCGCCGCCGACCAGATCTGGCCGACCGGATTGGCGATGCCCTGCCCGGCGATGTCGGGCGCGGAGCCGTGAACGGGCTCGAACAGCGACGGCACCGAGCGATCGGGGTTGATGTTGCCGCACGGCGCGATGCCGATCGTGCCGGTGCAGGCCGGGCCGAGATCGGACAGGATATCGCCGAACAGATTGGAGGCGACCACCACGTCGAACCGATCGGGGTTCATCACGAATTGCGCGGTCAGAATGTCGATATGATATTTGTCGGTGCGGATTTCGGGATAGTGCCGCGCCATCTCCTCGACGCGCCCGTCCCACCACGGCATCGTGATGGTGATGCCGTTCGACTTGGTCGCCGACGTGAGGTGCCGCTTGGGCCGCTTCTGAGCGAGGTCGAACGCATAGCGCAGGATGCGGTCGGTGCCGTGGCGGGTCATCACGGTTTCCTGCAGCACGATCTCGCGATCGCTGCCGGGGAAGGAAATGCCGCCGATCGCCGAATATTCGCCCTCGGTATTCTCGCGCACGATCATCATGTCGATATCGCCGGCCTTGCGGCCCGCCAGCGGCGAGGGAACGCCGGGCATCAGGCGCGCCGGACGCAGATTGACGTAGAGATCATATTCGCGGCGGAACTGGATCAGCGATTCCCACAAGGAGATGTGATCGGGGACGATGTCGGGCCAGCCGACCGCGCCGAAGAAGATCGCATCGACATCGCCGATCCGCGCCTTCCAATCCTCGGGCATCATGCGGCCATGCTGCGCGTAATAGTCACAGCAGGCGAAATCGTGCCATTGCTGCTCGACCGTGAAGCCATAGGCCTTGCCAGCCGCCTCGAGCGCGCGAACGCCCTCGGGCATCACTTCCTTGCCGATGCCGTCGCCGGGAATGACGGCGATCTTGTAGGTGCGCGGCGCGGTCATGCAAAACCCTTCAATCCGGCCCAATGAAAGGCCTTCGTCTCGAGATATTCCTCGATCCCCTCACGTCCGCCTTCGCGGCCGAGGCCGGAGAGCTTGACGCCGCCGAACGGCGCCATCTCCATCGCGATCGCGCCGGTGTTGAGCCCGACCATCCCGAATTCGAGCGCCTCGCCCACGCGCCAGGCGCGGTGGAGATCGTTGGTGTAGAAGTAGCTCGCAAGGCCGAACGGCGTCGCATTGGCGAGCGCGACCGCATCCTCCTCGCGCTCGAAGCGGAAGATCGGCGCGACCGGGCCGAACGTCTCTTCCTGCGCGAGCCGCATGTCCATCGTCGCATCGGTCAACAAGACCGGCGTCGCGAAGCCGGCACCCGCAAACGGATTGGCCGAGCCCGCCACCGCGGCACCGTGGGCGAGCGCATCCGCGACATGGGCAGCGACCTTTTCCACCGCCGCCGTGTTGATGAGCGGCCCGATCGTGGTGCCTGCCGCGCGCCCGTCGCCGACCCGCAAGCCGCGCACCGCCTCAGCCAGACGCGCGACGAAACGATCGTGGATGCCATCCTGCACGAAGATGCGGTTGGCGCAGACGCAGGTCTGCCCGGCGTTGCGGAACTTGCTCGCCATCGCCCCTGCCACCGCCGCGTCGAGATCGGCATCGTCGAACACGATGAACGGCGCGTTCCCGCCCAGTTCGAGGCTGAGGCGCTTCAGCGTGTCCGCCGATTGGCGCATCAGCAGCGCGCCGATCCGGGTCGATCCGGTGAACGACAGTTTCCGCACGACCGGGCTCGCGGTCAGCGCGCCGCCAATGCCTTCGGGCGGGCCGGTGACGATGTTGATGACCCCCGCCGGCACCCCCGCCCGCTCCGCCAACACGCCGAGCGCGAGCGCGGTGAACGGTGTGAGGTCGGACGGCTTGATGACGACGGTGCAACCCGCCGCGAGCGCAGGCGCGATCTTGCGGGTGATCATCGCTGCCGGGAAATTCCACGGCGTGATGATCCCGCACACGCCGACCGGCTCCTTCAGCGCCAGCACGCGCCGGTCGCGCGTCGGTGCCGGCATGTCGTGGCCGGAGACGCGACGCCCTTCGCCGGCGAACCATTTGATGAACGAGGCGGCATAGCGCACCTCGCCCTCGGCCTCGGCGATCGGCTTGCCTTGTTCGGCGGTCATGATGCGGCCGAGATCGGCGGTCGCGGCGAGCACGAGATCATGCCAGCGCTCGAGCAGCACCGCCCGATCGTCGGCGGTACGGTTGCGCCAGGCGGGGAAGGCGGCCGCGGCGGCGGCGATCGCCTCCTCGGTTTCCGCCGCGCCGCAGGCGGGCACCGTGCCGACGACCGCGCCGGTCGCGGGGTCGAAAACCTCGATCACCTCGCCATCGGTGGCCGAACGCAGCACGCCGCCGATCAGCGCGCGCTCGACGAACAGCGTGCTGTCCGTCAGGTCTGGGATACCCGCCATCAGCCGAGCGACTGACTGACGATCGCGAACGATCGGCTGCTGCCATGCCCGACCGGCGCGGTGCCGCGCACCATCGTCACGACACGGCCCACGCGGACGAGGCCGAGGTTTTCGAGCCAATCGCCCAGCCCCACATCGCCGGGGATATCGAGGCGGGTGAATTCTCCGCTGCGCGCGCCGAGCCACTGCGCGATCAAGGCCTTCGCGCGGTGCAAGTCCGGCGCGACCACCGGCCCGATCACATAGCCCCGCCCGAAGCGGCGAAACACGGCGACGCCAGTGATCGCGCCATCATGGTCCAGCACGATGCCGAGTCCCTTGCCGAACACCGCCTCCATCACCGCATCGCGTTCGAGGCCGGTCGCCTGTTCGACCAGTTCGGTGACCCGCTGTTCGTCCGCCACGCCAAGCGGGCGGATGCGCTCGCCCGCGTCGAGCGGCAACAGCGGCACCTGAAACGCGGCGCCCTGATGCTGGAGGATTTCGGCAACACCGTTGAAGCCGAGCTTGCGATAGAGCGGCAGACCTTCGTCGGTTGCGTTCAGCAGGACGTTGCGATCGCCGATCTGGTCGAGCACGGTTTCGGTGATGATCCGCCCCAGCCCCGCGCCGCGACACGTCCGCGCGACGATCACGGAGCCCAGCGTCGCGTATCGCTCACCGCAGGGCCACCACATCGCCGAGGCGACGATCTCGCCTCCCATTACGGCGACGGTGCCGGTGCCGAGCTCTAGCATGCCGGCAAGATCCTGCTGGCGGTGCGGCCATTGCTCGGCCTTCGAAAGCGCCTGGACGGCGGCGATGTCCTCGGCCGTCATCGCCCGCAACTGGAGCCGGTTATCCGGCAGGGTAGCCATCGATCAATCTCCCTGCGGCACAGCGAAGGTGCACCGCGCGATGCTCCATTTTCTATCCGATGCGGCAAAGCATTCGCTGCCGCGCGCGGCTGAAGAGCGATTGCAATCCTTCGGAATTTCCACGCGATCCGCAATATCCTGCCGCCCCGCACGGTCCGGTCGCTTGCCCGGCATTGCAGATCATCCAGCCCGCGATACCGCAGCGCGCCTTCGCACGGAATGCGGCATTGGCTTCGCGAATCCGCAGCATCCGCCGCGCAGCCGCGTCGATAGACGCGAAAATTTCGTTCCAGGCTGTCATTGTCGTGACATGGAACGCAAACGCGCATGATTGGCACGCTCGCACCGCACGGGGTCGCACCGGACGGGATGGCGCACGGCATCGATCGCCGCGGGCTGCTGCGCGTGGCGGGTGCCGGCGTATTGAGTGCCGGTCTGGCCGGATGCGGCCTGCCCGTCGCGCGCACGCCGATCAAGGGCGGCCGACTGCGCGTGGCGACGGCGACCAGCTCGACGGCGGATACGCTCGATCCGGCGAAGCAGGGCATCGCGACCGATTATTGCCGCGGCGCGATGTTCTACGACGGCCTGACCGTCATCGACGAGCATTCGCGCCCGCAAATGGCGCTCGCCGAGGCGATCGAGACGCGGGACGCGCGCGAATGGACGATCAAGCTGCGCCCCGGCGTGCGCTTCCATGACGGCACGGCGCTGACCGCACGCGATGTCGTCTATTCGCTGAGGCGACACCTCGACCCGGCGGTCGGCTCCAAGGCCCGTGTGTTCGCGCAGCAGATGACCGAGGTCCGTGCGATCGGCACCGATCAGGTGCGGATCACGCTCAGCGGGCCCAATGCCGATCTGCCGATCATCCTCGCCATTCCGCACTTTCTGATCGTCCGGGCAGACACCACCGACTTCCGCCTGGCGAACGGCACCGGGCCGTTCCGCTGCCGCGAATTCGATCCGGGCATCCGCTCCGTCGGCGTCCGCAACGACGACTATTGGGGCACCCACGCGCATCTCGGCGAGGTCGAGATCTTTTCGATCGCGGACGACAGCGCGCGCGTGAACGCGTTGATGTCGGGCGATATCGATCTCATCAACGAGATCAATCCGCGGATCATCAATCAGTTGAAGCGCGCCGGCTTCGGCGTGCTCGAAAGCCCCTCGGGCGGCTATACCGATCTCGTCATCCGGGTCGATCAAGGTCATGGCCGCCACCCGGATTTCGTCACGGCGATGAAGCTGCTGATGAACCGCGAAACCATGCGCGACGCGATCTTCCGCGGCTATGCCAAGATCGCCAACGACCAGCCGATTCCCCCCTCGAGCCCGTACTTCAATCCCACGGTGCCCAAACGTCCGTTCGATCCGGAGCGCGCCGGCTTCCTGTTCCGCAAAGCCGGTCTGGCAGGGGCGACGATCCCGATCGTCACCTCGACCGCCGCCAACAAGTCCGACGACATCGCGGTGGTGATGCAGGATGCCGCGCGCCACGCCGGGATAAAGTTCGACATTCGCCGCGTACCCGCCGACGGCTATTGGACATCGAGCTGGATGAAAGTCCCGGTCGGCTTCGGCAACGTCAACGCCCGGCCGACCCCCGACATCATCTTCACGCAGTTCTTCTCGTCCACCGCGCCGTGGAACGAATCCGGGTGGAAGGACGCGCGGTTCGATCGGCTCCTGCTGCTCGCGCGTGGCGACACCGACGAAAGCCGCCGGCGCCAGATCTACGGCGAGATGCAGCAGATGGTCCACGATCATTCGGGCATCGGCATTCCGTTGTTCGTCAGTTCGCTCGACGCGTATGGCCCCAAGGTCCGCGGCCTGCGGCCGATGCCGGGCGCGGGGCTGATGGGCTATCGCTTCGCGTCGCACGTCTGGCTGGACGGCGCATGACCGCCTCGCTCTGGGTGACGCGCCTGATCGCGGGCCGCATCGCTTCGGCGGTGTTCACCCTGTTCCTCGTCTCGCTCGCCGTTTTCGCGGTATCGCTGCTGATGGGCGGCGACGCGGCCGAGGCGATCCTGGGGCAGAGCGCGACGCCCGAGGCGCTGGCCGGTCTGCGCGCGAGCATGCATCTCGATCAGCCGGCCCCACAACGCTATCTCGGCTGGCTGATCGGCCTGCTGCACGGCGATCCCGGCACCTCGCTGGTAACCGGGCGACCGATCGGCGGGATGATCGCCCCGCGTCTCGCCAATTCGCTGCTCCTCGCCGGATTGACGGCGCTGGTGTCGGTGCCGGTCGCGCTCACCCTCGGTATCCTCGCCGCGGTGAAGCGCGGCGGCACGTTCGACCGCGTCGTCGGTATCGCCACCATCGGCATCGTCTCGGTCCCCGAATTCCTCATCGCGACCGTCGCGGTCCTGATCTTTGCGGTGACGCTCCACTGGTTGCCGGCCCTCTCCTCGCTGCGCGACGTCGATTCGATCTATGAGCTACTGCGCGTGTTCGCGCTGCCGGTGATGAGCCTCGCCTGCGTGACGGTCGCGCAGATGATCCGCATGACGCGTGCCGCGGTGTGCGATGCGCTGACCAGCAGTTACGTCGAGGCGGCACGGCTGAAAGGCGTCCCGCCGCGCCGCCTGGTGCTCGGCCACGCGCTGCCGAACGCGATCGGCCCGATCGCCAACGCCGTCGCGCTCAGCCTGTCGGCGCTGCTCGGCGGCGTGATCGTGATCGAGGTGATCTTCAACTATCCCGGCGTCGCCCGCCTCATGGTGGATGCGGTCGCGACGCGGGACATGCCCTTGGTGCAGACCGTCGCCATGATTTTCAGTGCTTCCTATCTGGTCCTCGTGACGACCGCCGACATCGTGGCGATCCTCGCCAATCCGCGGTTGCGCCACCAATGAGGCGCCCCCGCATCGCGCTCGCGGTCGGCGCGACCCTCGTCGGTGCCGCTTTGCTGTCGGCGCTGGTCGGGCCGTTGCTGGCGCCGCACTCGATCGGCGCGGTGGTCGATCTCGACGTGTTCAGCCCGAGCAGCGCCGCCTTCCCGCTCGGGACCGATTATCTCGGTCGCGATGTGCTCAGCCGCGTGCTGACGGCGACGCGCTACACCGTCTTCATCTCGTTCGTCGCGACGATGATCGCGGCGTCGGTCGGCATCTTCTTCGGCTTGGCGGCGGCGAGCGGCAGCTGGCTCGACATGGTGCTGAGCCGCCTGTTCGATATCGTGATCGCGATCCCCAGCCTGATGTTCGGGCTGGTCGTCATCACCTCGCTCGGCGCGTCGATCCCGGTGCTGATCGGCACGCTGGCGGTGGTGTACACGCCGGGCGCGTTCCGCACCGCGCGCGCGCTGGCGCTCAACGTCGCCGCGCTCGATTTCATCACGGTCGCGCGGTCGCGCGGCGAAGGGCTCAGCTATATCGTGCTGCGCGAGATCCTGCCGAATCTGATCGGGCCGCTCGCCGCCGATTTCGGGCTGCGCTTCGTGTTCGTCGCGCTGCTGCTCAGCGGGCTGAGCTTTCTCGGGCTCGGCGTGCAGCCGCCCTATGCCGATCTCGGCGCGCTGGTGCGCGAGAATATCGCGGGTCTCGGCTTCGGCGCGCCGGCGGTGCTGTTTCCGGCCCTCGCGCTGGCGTCGCTGACGGTCGGGCTGAACCTCACGATCGACACGCTCACCGGCGGACGAAAGGCGACACGATGACCGCTCTGGTGCGCCTGTCCGGCCTGCAGATCGCCGCCTGTAAGGACGGCGGCGTAACATCGATCGTCCGCGATATCGACCTTTGCGTAGAGGCCGGCGAAGTGCTCGCGCTGATCGGCGAGTCCGGGTCCGGCAAGACGACCATCGCGCTGGCGCTGCTCGGCTACGCCCGGCCCGGGTGCCGGATCACCGGCGGCGAGATCGAGGTCGCCGGGCACCGCATCGATCGCATGGACGAGGCGGCCTTGCGCACCCTGCGCGGCCGCGTCGTCGCCTATGTCGCGCAAAGTGCCGCAGCGGCGTTCAACCCGATGCTGACGATCATGCGCCAGGTGATCGAGCCGGCGCTGGTCCACGGTCTGATGGACCGCGCCGCCGCCGAGACCAAGGCGCGCGGACTGTTCCGCGCGCTCGCCCTGCCCGACCCCGATACGGTGGGCGATCGCTATCCGCACCAGGTCTCGGGTGGACAGCTCCAGCGTCTGATGGCGGCGATGGCGCTCATCACCGATCCGGCGCTGGTGATCTTCGACGAACCGACCACCGCGCTCGACGTCACCACCCAGATCGAGGTGCTGAAGGCGTTCAAGACGGTGGTGCGCGATCTCGGCACGACCGCCGTCTATGTCAGTCACGACCTCGCCGTGGTCGCGCAGATCGCCGACCGGATCTGTGTGCTGCGCGGCGGCACCGTGCAGGAACAGGGCAAAGCGGACCAGATCCTGCACGCGCCCGCGCACGCCTACAGCCGCGCGCTGGTCGGCGCCGCCGCGCCGCGCGTTCCGGCCGAACCGATCGCCATGCCCCCGCCAGCACCCGGTGAGGCGCCGCTGCTCGAACTGCGCGATATCGTTGCCGGCTATGGCGGTCTGGATGCCAACGGACGGCCCAAGGCGTGTATTCTCGACAAGGTCAGCCTGACCATCCGACGCGGCCGCACGCTTGGCGTGATCGGTGAATCGGGCAGCGGGAAGAGCACGCTCGCGCGCGTCGTCGCCGGACTGCACTCGGCCGCGCAAGGCTATGTCAATCTGAACGGCGTTCCGCTCGCATCGCGCATCGCGGATCGCAGCCGCGAGGATCTGCGCCGCGTTCAGCTCGTCTTCCAGAATGCCGACACCGCGCTCAATCCGGCGATGCGCGTCGGGCAGACGGTCGGGCGTCCGCTCACCTTCTTCCACGGGCTTCGCGGACGCACGCGCGCGGCGGAAGTGGCGCGGCTATTCGATCTGGTGCGGCTCCCCGCCGCGATCGCCGATCGGTTACCGGGCGAATTGTCCGGTGGCCAGAAGCAGCGCGTCAACCTCGCCCGCGCGCTCGCCGCGCGGCCCGATCTGCTGCTGTGCGACGAAGTGACCTCGGCGCTCGATCCGGTCGTCGCAGAGGCGGTGCTCGACCTGTTGGTCGATCTGCGGCGCGAGCTCGGCGTCGCCTATATGTTCATCACCCACGATATCGAGCGGGTGCGCGCCATCGCCGACGATGTGATGGTGCTCTACGGCGGGTGTCAGATGGAACTCGCCGATGCGCGGGCGCTGGGATCGGGGCCGCACCATCCCTATTCGCGGCTGCTGATGGCGTCGGTGCCGCATCTGAAAGCCGGCTGGCTGGAGACGACGATGGATCCGTTCGCGCCGGTGCCCGGCCAGGCTGGTGCCACGGCCGATGGCTGCCGCTTCTTCAGCCGCTGCGCGCTGGCGATGCCGGGCACCTGCGACTTGGTGCGCCCCGCATCGCTGGTGGCGGACGACCGGCTGATCGCCTGCCACCGCGAGCTTGCCGAGCTGTAGCGATCCGGGGCGGCGCCCGCCGCCCCACCCCGCCGGTCAGGCTGCCGGCTTGTAGTACGCGTAGATCTTGGCGACCTTCACCTGGCTGTCCCAACTGCATTCGGCGCCCTGCTCGATGATGAAGGTATCGCCCTTGTGGAACGTCGCGGCGCGACCGGCCTTGTCGACGAAGCTTACGCTGCCTTCGAGCAGGTGCATCAGCTCACTATGGTGGAAGAAGATCGGCACGCGCTGATAGGGGGTCGAATCCCAGATCCCGCACTTGAACACCGCATCCGCCGACACGAACAGATTGTTCGACCGGCACGCCGGCACGTCGCTCAGCAGCACGTCGAGCGCGGGCGGATTGGAGGGCGAAAGCGGCGCATCGTTGGGGATCGCGACGATGCCCGGCGCCATGCCGGCATTGCCGCCAGGGTAGCGCATGGCGAGCAGGGTCGCCGGCGCGTCGGTCCGCCAGCCGAAGCTGGTGCCGCGCGGTGCGCCGCAGCTTTCGCCTTCCGCCAGCGTGAGATCCGCGCCCATGCTTTCGAACACGACCGCGCCCGACAGCGCGAACAGCCAGGTGTCGCCGCGCGCCTCGGTGGCGGTGCCGTGTCCGGCGGGCAGATCGATGAAAAACACCTCGCATTCGCCAGCGCTAACCGCCACCGGGCGCACCGCGTCGAACGGGTCTGTGCCGTCGAGCGCGGCGCCCGCCCCGGCAAGCGCCCGCAGATCGATGAAGGTCGGGCAATCGGTCATGGTGTTCACGGTTGGATTTCCTCTAGGGCGGGATGGCGCGGCAGCGCCGACCCGCCGATCATCGTCGATTGCGCGCGGCATTCGCCCTCGAAGATCACGCGGGCGCAAGCCGAAGACGCGTAGCGGCGACGAAGCGACGGTAGATGCTGCCGCCGGACAGGAGATTCCGCGACGTTCCGATTTCCCGCCGTCGCATGCTTCAAGTAGGGCGCAGTTCAGCGCAATCTTTCGTGGCAAACCTGCGAATACCAACCTCCACCTATCAGCGCCGACCCTTCGACCCGAGAAAGTTGCTGCCATGTCCCCAGTCGCAGACCGTATCCCCAGCGACGATCGCCTGCCCGAAGCCGTCGACGTGGTCGTCATCGGCGGCGGCATCGTCGGCTCGGCGGCCGCTTACTATCTGGCCAAGCGCGGCCTTTCGGTGGCCTTGCTCGAAAAGGGCTATGTCGGCTGCGAGCAGTCGAGCCGCAACTGGGGCTGGTGCCGCCAGCAGAACCGCGACCCACGCGAGATGCCGCTGTCGGTGCTGGCGATGAACCTGTGGGATCAGCTCGCCGCCGAGATCGGCCGCGATCTGGGTTTCCGGCGCAGCGGGCTGGTCTATACGACCGACGATCCCGCGGTTCTCGCCGGCTGGGAATCGTGGCTGCCGGTTGCGCGCGAGTTCGGCGTCAACACGCGCATGCTGAACGCCGCCGAGGCCACCGATCGCATCCCGGCAACGCGCCGCACCTGGATTGGCGGGATCCATTCGATCGACGACGGCAAAGCCGAGCCGGCCCTCGCCGCGCCGGGCCTGGCGTTCGGCGCCCGCCAACATGGGGCGACGATCCACCAGGGCTGCGCCGCGCGCCGGCTGGAGACTTCGAACGGCCGTATCGTCGGCGTCCACACCGAGCAGGGCTATATCCGCACCGATGCCGTGCTGTGTGCCGCCGGCGCCTGGGCATCGCGCTTCCTGCGGCCCCACGGCGTGAGCTTTCCGCAGGCGGCGGTGCGCCAGACCGCGCTACGCACCAAGCCAACGGTCAACGTCGGCGAGGTGCTCTATTCGTCGGATTTCGCGATGACGCGACGGCTCGACGGCAGCTACACGCTCGCGATCAGCGGCCGCGCCACGCTGGAGTTGACGCCGCAGGGGATACGCTATGCCCGCGAATTCATGCCGCAGTTCATCCAGCGGCTGAAGGCGGTGCAGATGGGGGTCGGCGCCTCGTTTTTCTCCGGCCCCGAATCGCTGTCCGCGCTGCTGACCGACAACGATCGCCTGTTCGAACAAAACCGCGTGCTCGATCCCAAACCCTCCGCCAAGATGGTGCGCAACATCATGGCGAATGTGACAGCCGCGTTCCCGCAATTGGCCGGGCTGGAGATCGACCATGCCTGGGGCGCGTTCGTCGATTGCACGCCCGATGCCGTGCCGGTGATCTCGGCCACGGGGACGATCGACGGCGTGTTTCTCGCAGCGGGATGTTCGGGCCACGGCTTCGGCGTGGGGCCTGGGATCGGGTATCTGGCCGCGCAGCTCATCACCGGGGATACGCCGAGCGTCGACCCCACCCACTTCAAACTGGCGCGACTGACCGACGGATCGAAGGTGAAGGTCGGCTCACTCTGAGGCCTGCGCGAAGCAGATACGGGCGGCTCAGCGTGTCGGCTGAGCCGCGATGGCCTCGATCTCGACGAGATAGCCGTAATGCAGTTCGGGCACCGGCACCACCGCGCGGGCAGGCTTCGCCGTGCCCATCACGCTCGCATAGACGCCGTTGAACTTGGGCCAATTGTCGACCCCGACGATATAGGCGGTCAGCTTGATGACGTGCTCGGGTCCGCAGCCGGAGGCGGCGAGCACGCGCAGCACATTGTCCAGCGCGGCCCGTGCCTGGGCCTCGAACGGCTGGTCGGCGGTATGCGTGCCGTCCGCCAGCGCCCCGAGCTGCCCCGAGACATACACGAGGCCGCCATGGCACATGCCCGCGCTGTAATGGCCCGCCGGTGGCGGTGCGTCCGGCACCACCACGGGCTGCGGCAACAGGCTCTCGTTCATCGTCACCACCCGCGCATCCGTTGCCACTGCGCGACGATCGTCGGATCGTCGCCTTCGATCACCTGATACGCCTCATGCTGCGCGCCGGTGGCGCATGCGTGGTTGGGCAGGATGCGAACCCGCGACCCGATCGGCAGATCGGGAAGCGCCGCCGCGCTTCCCGCGCGCACCGCGAGAATGCCGTGTTCCTGGCTCGCCTGTTCGACGATCAGGTCGGGATAGGGCGTGCCCGCCAGATCGCACACTATGCCATACCCCTGATCGACCGCCTGGCCGCCGGTGCCGCGATCACGCGACATCGCCATCCAGCCGGCATCGACCAGAATCCAGCCCTTTTCGGGTTTGGTGCCGATCACGGTCGCAAGCACCGACACCGCGATATCCTCAATGCGGCAGACGCCGATGCCGTGCATCACCAGATCGAAGACCGTATAGACACCGGCCCGCACCTCGGTAACGCCATCGAGATTACGCGCGAAATGCGCGGTCGGGGTCGAGCCGACACTGACGATCGGGCAATCGAACCCGGCGGCGCGCAACGCTTCGGCCGCCGCGACGGCGGCGGCGCGTTCGCCTTCGGCAGCTGCCGCCAGCGCATCGGGATCGTTCAGCGCGTACGACTCGCCCGCATGGGTGAGCACCCCCGCCAGCGGCACGCCCGCGTCGCGCAACGCCTGCGCGACCGCGATCAGCGCGGGATCGTCCGGCGTCAGCCCACCACGATGGCCGTCGCAATCGATCTCGATGAACGCCGCCGGTCCGGTGCCCGCCGCGCCGAGCGCTTGGGCTTGCGCGACCGTGTCCAGCGTCACCTTGAGATCGACGCCCTCGGCAACGAGCCGGATCGCGCGCGCCGCCTTGCTGGGGTCGAGCCCGACCGCATAGGTGATATCGGTGAAGCCACCCTCCCGCGCGAAATATTCCGCCTCGGCCAGGGTCGAGACGGTAATCGGGCCGGGCGCGTCCGGATACAGCCGACGCGCCGAACCGATCGTCTTGGTGGTCTTGAGATGCGGGCGCGGCGTAACGCCATGCGCCGCAAGCAGCCCGGCGAGCCGCGCGATGTTGCGGTCCATCTTCGTGACGTCGAGCAGCAGCGCCGGCGTTGGCAGCGTGGCCAGGGTCAGCCGCGTATCGTGCGTTGGTCTGTCGAGTTCGGCGAGCACGGTCATTCCTTCATCCTCATCACGCTGGCAGCCTAGAGCCCGACGACGCCCGGCAGGCACCCGATATGCGGGATTTCGATATCGCGATAAAACGCATTCGACGGCTCGTGCCCGCGCCCGACGAACACGCGGCAGCCAAAGCCAAGATCGCTCGCGGTGTTCTGATCATACCGGAAGCTCGACGAGACATGCATCATCACCTCCGGCCCGCAACCGAGCATGTCGAACATATATTCAAACGCCTGCATGCGCGGCTTGTACGCCTGCGCGCTCTCGGCGGTGTAGACCGCGTGGAACGGCGCGCCGAGCATAGCGACATTGTGCGGGATCTGATCGTTCATCGCGTTCGACAGGATGACGAGCGGAATCTTGTCGCCGATCTTGGCGAGGCCGCCCGGCACATCGACATGCGGCCCCCAGGTCGGCACCGCGTCATACAAAGCATCCCCGTCGGCCTCGCGATACTCCACCCCGAACGCCTTGGCGGTGCGCGCCACGGCACTGCGCAGCAGCTCACGATACGGCTGCCACGGGCCGAGCGCCTCGTCGAGGCGATAGCAGGAGAACAGGTGGCACATCCGGTCCATCGATTCGGCAGGAATACGGTCGGCGAAGAACGCGCGCGCCATTTCGGCCATGTGGAAGCGGATCAGCGTGCCGTAGCAATCGAAGCTGATATATTTCGGGGTGAAGCTCGGCGTCTGCGACGTCAGGGAGGTCATCGGATGTCTCGTCCTTTGGCGCGGCGGGATGCCGGCGCGCGGCGTTCATGGGAAATGGCGGCACGCCGCCACGAAATTATTCGACCGGCGGCTGGATCAGCTTTGCGTAGAAACCGCTGGTGTGCAGCGTGATCGTCACCGGACTGTCGGTCTGGTTTCGCCAGTACCAGCCGTGGATGCCGTTGAACGGCGCGGTGAAAGTGCCCTGCGCCGCGGTCAGCCCCTTCTGCTTCCAATAGGTCGTAAAGTCGGACGCGGTGAGCGAGGCTTCGCCGTGCATGTCCATCTTGATCGGGCCGGTCGATTTCCAGGTGAAATTGTAGGAATCGCCGGTGCGCATCTCGGCCTTGATCTCGGCGCCGGAATGCGGCGCGAGCGTCAGCGTGCGTTCGTCGCTGCGGAACGGCGTCGCGCGGATGATGCTGTCGCGCGTCTGCTCGGGCACCTTGAACGCAGTCGCGGTCGCAGCCACGGGTGGCGCTGCCTCGGGGGCATCATCGGCATCGCCGCCGCCGCTCAGTGCGGTAAGGCCGATCGCCTTGCCGACCCCGGTCGGATCGATGCCGAATTCGGCGGGCAGCACGAACAGCGTCAGAATCGCGGCCCCCGCGATCAGCGCGGCGGCCGAGGCGCGGGCGAGCGTCGCGCCATCGGCGCGGTACGGAAGAGCGGTAGGGGTCACGCTGCTTTCTCCATGGCGAAGCCGGCGAGCTGATAGCCGACCAGCACGATGCCGGCGGTCATCAGCAGGGTGTTGGCGACGACGACGCTTCGGGTGAAACTGCGGCTGCGCCGCCAGAACGTCATCACGATGAGGATCAGGCTGAGCGCCAGGAACTGCCCCATCTCGACACCGACGTTGAAGCTGACGAGATTGGCGAACAGCCCGTCGCGCGACAGCGTCAGATCCTGGAGCTTGGTGGCAAGGCCGAAGCCGTGAAAGAAGCCGAAGATCAGCACCGCCGCCTTCTGGTTCGGCTCGAACCCCAGCACCGTCTTGAACGCGCCGAGATTGTCGAACGCCTTGTACACCACCGAAAAGCCGATGATCGCATCGACGATGAACGGATTTGCGTGGATGTTGGCAAGCACGCCGAGCAAGAGCGTGGTGCTGTGGCCGACCGCGAACAAGGTGACATATTTGCCGACGTCCTTGAGCCGGTACAGAAAGAAGATCACCCCGAACAGAAACAACAGATGGTCGTAGCCCGTCACCATGTGCTTGGCGCCGAGATAGATGTACGGGATGATGTGCATCCCCGGATGGGCTTTGATATAGGCCTTGTCGCTCTCGGCGACCCCGTGCGCCCAGGCGGCGTCCGCCAGGAGCGCGGTCGCGAGGATCACCGTGACGGCGATCGCGCAGGCCTTGAATGTCGGTCGCATCGAACGCCCCCGATCCCTGCGGCCAGGCACCGCCCGACCGCACCCGATCATTTGATGATGAAGGTGCCGCCGAGATGCGCCTGGCTGGTCTTGTCGACCACCATCACGCCGACCTTGGCACCGGGTTTCACCCCCAGCGCGGGGCCGTCGAACCGGTTGCCCGCCGCCGGCTTCAGATCAATGTTGCGCGTCTGGCCGGCGACGTTGACGGTCAGCTTGGCGGTCATCGCGGTCGCGGTGACGGGCTCGTCGTCGTCGATGACATAGAGCTGCGTCGAGCCGGGCTTGGCGACCAGTTCGAACAGCGTCTCGCCGCTCATCGCGACGATGCCGCCATGCTGCGGCTTGGTAAGCCCGTGCGCGATGGCGGGACCGGTGGCGAGAAGCGCGGCAATGGACAGTGCGCCGGGAAGCAGGATCTTCATGCTCATGGTCTCCGTGGTTCGAGGTCAGCGGTCATTCGGGCAGATGCGGCAACACGAAGCTGAGTGTCGCGCTGTTTTCGATATGATCGTATCGCTTGGGATTGTCGGTCGGGCCGTTGAACACCGCCTCCAGCACGTTGAGGCCCTGATTGCGGACCTCCATCGTCACCAGCCCCTGCGCATCGGTGCGAACGGGGGTCTGGTCGGGATCGTTGACCAGATCGTTCCTGACCGTCGCGCCGGCGATGGGCTTGCCCATGAACAGCACGCGATAGGTCGCCTTCTGGCCATGCTGTTGCGGGATCGCGCCGACCGGCACGATCTGCAGCACCTGATCAGGCAGCGCGGGAATCGGCTTATCAAGCGGCCCCAGGATGCCGACCGAATATTTGTAGTTCTTCTCGGACAGGGTCGCCTCGGGCATTTCGTCGCGACCCTTCTTTTCGAACTCGCCGGTACCGACGCGCGACCAAATGCCGTTGAAGAAGACGGTCGAAAGGAGCGTCGGCTGCTGCTCGGTATCGACCACCACGATCGGGCCGGCAATGCGCGGCGTCGCCTTGATCGGCTGGTAATTGGCGTCGTAGCCGGTCATTTTCTCGATCTGGTTGAAGCGCTTGACCGTATCGAGATCGTCGGCGCCGACGCCGTAGATCAGCGCGGTCTGCTTGGCGCGCTGCGCGAACCAGACGGCATGGGCGGACAGCGGGGCGGTCGCGACGCTCGCGAGCACGGCGGTCGTTATCAGGGCGGTCAGTTTGCGCATCACGATGGTCTCCAACACGAAAGCGCCCGTCGGGCTCGCCGCCAGACTAAGCGGCGATCGCGCGAAGAATACGTCTTTCTTGGGGGTCACCCCGGCACGGACAGACCGCGAAGCAGGTTCGTGCAGCAGGATATTCCGAGCCCGCCCCGATGCGCCTAGAACCAGGCGCGCACCCCCAGCACCAGCGCCGGGCCGTCCGCGGACTCGCCCCGGGCGCGCGCGTAACGGGCCGTGCCGCCCGCCTTTTTGTCCCAGGAGACACCGACATAGGGCGCAAACTCGCGCTGCACTTCGTAGCGCACCCGCAGCCCCAGTTCGGCGTCGGTCAGGCCGCTGCCGAGCTGCTGGGACGCCACCGTTCGCGCCGAAAAGTTCAGTTCGGCGCGCGGTTGCAGCACAAGACGCTGCGTGATGCGTTGGTCGTACCAGGCTTCCGCGCGCGCCAGCACGTCGCCGCGACTGGACAGGAAGGCGCGGACCTCGGTCTCGAACTGATAGGGCGCCAGCCCCTCGATACCGACCGTCGCATAGGTGCGGCGCGGCCCCGCGCCGAGATCCTGCCGCACGCCGCCCTGCAGGTCGAAATACGGGCCGATCGCGCGCGAATAGAGCGCCTGCACTTCGGCCGACTCCACCGCGCGGCCGAAGCTGCCCTCGCCCTCGCTCTTGACGACGAGGCGGTTGATATCGCCGCCCCACCAGCCCTCGCCGTCCCAGCGGAAGCCATCGCGGCCTTTGCGGATCTGCGCTTCGGCAAGGTTGAAGACGATCTGGTGGAGCCGCATGCCGCCATGTTCATGCTGCAGCATCATCCGCGACGGCATCATCGCGTCGGGGCCCCAGACGGCATCGGCGGCATGATCCGCCGGTGGTGGCGGTGCCGGCCGCGGGCTATCGGACAGCGGCAGATCGGCGGTTTCGTCAGCGGCAGGCGATGCAGGGGACGCGGGAGACGCAGGCGCGGGCGCGGGCGCGGGGGTATGCTGGTGCCCCGACATGTCCATGCCCGGCATCATCTGCGCCTGCGCCGAACCGGCGCACAGCAGCGCGGCGAGCGCGATGATCCGCACGCTCATGCCGCCACCTCCGGCCGCACGCTGACGACGCGCATCATGCCCGCGTGCATGTGATAGAGCATGTGGCAGTGGAACGCCCAGTCGCCGATCGCGTCGGCGGTGAGGTCGAAGGTGACGGTGCCGCCGGGCTGGACATTGACGGTGTGCTTGCGCGGCGCGTGATCGCCGTGCCCCGTCACCAGTTCGAAGAAATGGCCGTGCAGATGGATCGGATGGTTCATCATCGTGTCGTTGATCAGCGTGATGCGGACCCGCTCGCCCGCGCGGAACGGAATCGGCTCGCCGACCTCGGACAATTTCTTGCCGTCGAACGCCCACATATAGCGCTCCATATTGCCGGTGAGGTGGATCTGCAGCGCGCGTTCGGGCGGGCGGTGATCGGGATTGGGCTCGAGCGCGGCGAGATCCTTGTAGACCAGCACCTTGTGCCCGGCGTCGCCAAGGCCCTGCCCCGGCTCGCCGGTGCGGTCGGCCGGCATCGGCGAGATCGTCTGCACGCCCGGGCCGAGCGGCAAGCTAGGCGCGTTGCGGGGGTCACGCATGCCCATGTGCATCGACGACATGTCCATCGTCTCGGGGTCCATAGCGGACATATCCATGCCCATGTCCTTCATCGTCGCGATCGGACGCTTGCGCAGCGGCGGGGCGATGGCGACCATTCCGGCGCGCGGGGCGAGCGTCGCGAACGCCATGCCCGACCGGTCGATCGCCTCGGCGACGATACCGTAGGCGCGGTCGTCGGCGGGGGTGACGATCACGTCATAGGTCTCGGCATTGGCGATCTGGATCTCCTCGACCGCGACCGGGCGCACCGGCACACCGTCCGCGGCGACCACGCTCAGCGTCATGCCGGGGATGCGCACGTTGAAGATCGTCATCGCCGACGCGTTGATGAAGCGCAGCCGCACGCGCTCGCCGGGGCGGAACAACGCGGTCCAGGGCTCGAGCGGGCCGTGGCCGTTGACGAGGAAAGTGTAGGTCGATCCGGTCACGTCCGAAATATCGGTCGGGTCCATGCGCATGCCGCCCCAGGTGCGCCGGTCGGCCGCTGTCTGGTCGTGGCCAGCGAGCAGCCCGGCGAGCGTCTGCTTCTGATAGTTGAAATAGCCGCCCTGCTGCTTGAGCTTCTGGAAGATCGCATGCGGATGCAGCGCGCTGTGGTCCGACAGGACGATGACATGCTCGCGATCATAGCCGATCGGATCGGCACCCGCGGGATCGACCACGATCGGGCCGTAATGGCCGATCTGCTCCTGCAGACCGGAATGGCTGTGATACCAATATGTGCCGGACTGCCGCAGCGGGAAGTGATAGGTGAAGCGCGACCCCGCCTTGATGCCTGGAAAGCTCACGCCGGGCACGCCGTCCATCTGGAACGGCACCAGCAGCCCGTGCCAGTGGATCGACGTATCCTCGTCGGGCAGATCGTTGATGACGGTGAGGCGCACGTCCTGCCCCTCGCGCAGCCGCAGCAGCGGGCCCGGCACGGTGCCGTTGATGCCGATCGCATGCGTGTTGCGCCCGCCCACCCGCAGCATGGTGTGGGCGACGCGCAGCGTGATGTCGGTGCCGCTCAGCGTCGGCAACCCCGGCGAAACCGGCGCGGCCCATGCCGGGAGCCAGCTCGCCGCCAATCCGACGCCCGCGCCGCGCAGCACGTCCCGCCGCCGCATGCTCATCATCATCCCAATCCTTCCGTTACGCACCCTCTACGCACGCCAGCGCATCATCCCTCATCGCCGAGCATCGCGGCGAGCTGCGCCCGCGCCCGGTACAGCCGCGTCTCGACCGCCTTGGGGGTGATCGACAGGATCTCCGCGGTCTCCGCCTGGCTCAGCCCCTCAACGGTGCGCAACAGCAAGGTCTCGCGCAGCGGCGCCGGCAAGCGCGCGATCGCCCGCCACGCCAGATCGAGCCGCTGCCGCGCGGCGAGCGCCGCATCGGCCAAGGGCGCATCGTCGGCGACCATCTCGGTCGCGTCGAGGCCCAGCCCGAGGAAACGGCGCAGCCGGCGGCGGCGATGCCAGTCGCGGCTGCGATTAATCGCGATCCGCGCGAGCCACGGCCGCAGCGGCCGCGCCGGATCGAAGCGGTGCAGATGCCGATAAGCGCTGGCGAACACCTCCTGCACGATGTCGAGCGCTTCCTCCGGGTCGCCGGTCAACCCGCGCACGAGGCGATAGAGCGGCTCGCGATGGCGCCGCATGATCTCGCGAAACGCCGCGTCGCGACGCGCCGGCGGCATGCCGACCAGCGCGCCGTCGTCAAGGTTCGCGAGATCGTTCGTCACCGTTCGGTCGGGGTCAGGCTCTTCGCCACCGCCGCGTCGAACCGCGCCGCCTGATCGGGCCGGAGCAGCTTGCGCATGGCAAAGACGTGCGCCAGCGTTTCCTTCTGGAGCGTGCCCATCGCCATGTGCGAGGCGGTCACCGCGGCATCGACCCGCGGCCCGTAGCCATGTTCCACCGCGATCGCGGCGGCGAGCCGGGCGTTGTCGGCGCGCATCTCCGCCTCGAGCGCCTTGCGCCGCGCCGCATAGCGCTGCTCCAGCGTTTCAAGCTGCGCCGTCTGTGCCGCATCGAGATCGAGCTGATGGTGGAGCAGGCGGTGCAGCCCGCTCCCGTCGTTATGCGGCGCCGGCCAGATCAACCGCCCCACCCCGACCCCCGCGACCGCCGCCGCGAAGGCGAGGATCATCGCGGCGACGAGCCACCCGCCCCGCCTCATTCGGAAGCGCCGACCAGCAGGCTCGACGGCGCGAGCGCGGTGGTGCCCAGCGACGCGCCGTCGCCACCGCCGCGCGCAGCCGGCAGAGCGGCGCTCGCCACGCCCGCTAGGCTCGCCGCGCAGACCACCGCGGCCAGCCCGTTGCGGCCCGTCCGGCGCATCCGCGCCTCGCTGCGGATGGTCGCGAACACACCCTCTTCCAGCCCGTCGAGCGCCACTGGCGGCGGCGACGCGGCGAGTGCGTGCAGAATATCATCGATCGGCATTGCAACCTCCTGCCCCATCATACGCACAGCGGCGCGCGTCCCCTCGCGAAAAAATGTGAGGGGTGCCGACGTGCGCTGCGTATCGCCACCGTAGCCAGACCCCACCGTAGCCAGACCAACGTGAAGGATATCCGCATGCGCCGCCTTTCCGCCATCCTCCTCCCCGCCCTGCTCGTTTCGGCACCGGCGTTCGCGCACCCCAAGCTGCTGTCGAGCACCCCGGCCGCCGACGCGGTCGTCGCACCGGTCGATCGGATCGAACTCAAATTCTCCGAAAAGCTCCTCGCGCCGATGGCCGGGGCCGAGCTGATGATGACCGAAATGCCCGGCATGACGATGCACGCGCCGATGAAGATGAAGCTCACCACCACCGTCGGCGCGACGGGCGACAGCCTGATCGCGACGCTGCCCAAGCCGCTGCCCAAGGGCGGCTATACCTTCACCTATCATGTCGTCTCCACCGACACGCACCGCATCGAGGGCAGCTATCGCTTCAAGGTGCAGTAAGGCGTGACGATCGATCCGGCACTGTGGTCGCGCTTCGCGATCTACCTCGATGTGCTGCCGCTGTTCGGATTGAATGCGTTCGCGCTCTACGGCCTGACGCCGCGCGATCGGCTCGCTCCCACGGGGCGAGCCGTGCGCTGGTGGCTGGCGGCGCTTGCCCTCGCCGGCCTGCCGCTGACGGCGTGGGCGTTCCTCGCGCTGGTCGCGGCGATGGCGGGCACGTCGATCGGCATGGTCGATCGCGATCTGATCGGCCAGATCGCCACCGGCACCGCCGTCGGCATCGCTTTCCAGGTCCGGATCGCGGCCTTGCTGGTGTGCGCACTGGCGACGCTGCTGCCGGCCCGACACGCCGGCTTTGTCGTCGGCACGCTCGCGGCCGGTGTGGCGGTCGCGACGCTGGCCTGGACCGGCCACGGCACGATGGACGACGGTGCTGCCGGATGGGTGCATCTGGCGGCGGATATCGCGCATCTGCTCGCCGCCGGAACATGGGCGGGTGCGCTGCTCGGCTTCCTCCTGCTCGTGCTGCGGAGCTGGCAAAGCGAAACGCCGCGCCAGCAAGCGGCCTATGCGCTCCGCAGGTTCGCGCGCATCGGCACCGCGACCGTCGCGGTGCTGGTCGCATCCGGGGCGGCAAGCGGTTGGTTCCTGCTGATCCGCTCGGGCAGCGGGGTGCTGCCGCTCGATACCTATCGCACGTTGCTGCTTGCGAAGCTGACCGCGTTCGTGGCGATGCTGCTGCTTGCGGCCCTGAATCGCTTTCGCCTCACGCCGCGCCTCGCGACTGGCGCGGGGACACAAGCCGCGATCCGGATCAGCCTGCTCGCCGAAACGGGCCTCGCCATCGTCATCCTGCTGCTGGTGGCCTGGCTCGGTCTGATCTCGCCGTCGCGATAATGCCGCTTCAGCGCCGACCGGACGCTCACGTGTTGCCGCAGCAGGCAACCAACATCACCCGCGGGTTCGCGAAAGCACAATAATCGTGGTCACGACGCGGAAGGCTACCGCCCCGAAAGCCGCCCAGCGGCGTCCGGAGCGGCTTACCCCAAGGATCAGGCCCGCACGGTGCTCGACAACACGCGCGCTTCCACCCTGCGGCCTGCGATCCGCGACACCCAGGCCGTGATCGCCGGCAGCACCAGCAGCGTCAGCGCGGTCGACGTGATGAGACCGCCGATAACGACGGTCGCCAACGGCCGCTGCACCTCCGTGCCGGTGGCCAGGGCCATCGGCACGAACCCCAGGCTGGCCACCAACGCGGTCATCAGCACCGGACGTACGCGCTCCATCGCACCATCCGCGATAGCCTGGTCATCGTCCTCGCCGTCGTCGCGATGATTCCGGATCGCGCTCATCATCACGAGCCCGTTGAGGACCGCCACGCCCGACAGCGCGATGAACCCGACCGCGGCGGTGATCGAGAACGGGATACCGCGCAGCAGCAGCGCGAACACCCCGCCTGCCAATGCCATAGGCACCGCGCTGAACACGATCAGCGCGGGCATGAAACCACCCAGCGCGAGATAGAGCAGCGCATAGATGGCGAGGAAGCAGATCGGCACGACGATCATCAGCCGCAGCCGCGCCGATGGCAGGCTCTCGAACGTGCCGCCCCACGCAGTGTACATACCCGACGGCAGCTGCATCTGGCCGATCTTCGCCTGCGCCTCCCCGACGAAACCACCGAGGTCGCGGCCCCGCACATTGACCTGGACGATCACCATGCGCTTGCCGTTCTCGCGGCTGATCTGGTTCAGCCCCTCGGTGTAGCTGAACCGGGCAACCTCGCGCAGCGGGATCGAGCGCGCCACCTGACCATCGGCGGCCGGCAGCATGACGGGGATCGATCCCAGCGCATCGACATCGTCGCGCTGCGCGTCAGGCAGACGGACCACCACCGAAAAGCGCCGATCGCCCTCGAACAGCAACCCCGCCTCGCGACCGCCGAGCGCGGCGGCAACGGTATTCGCGACCTCCTCGACGCTGAGCCCGTATCGGCCGACCGCCTGCCGATCGATCTTTACGTCGAAGGTCGGCGCGCCGTCGGTCTGCTCCGCACTCACATCTGCCGCACCGGGGATGGCGCGGACCGTGGCTGCGATGCGCTGTGCCTGCTCGGTCATCTGGTCGAGATCATCGCCATAGAGCTTGATCGCGACATCGGACCGGACGCCCGCGATCAACTCGTTGAAGCGCATCTGGATCGGCTGCTGGATCTCCGTCCGGTTGCCGATCAGCGGCTTCATCCGCTCTTCGATACGGCGAAGGATGTCGGCCTTGCTATGGACCTCGGTCGGCCATTCGCTCTCGGGCTTGGGGATGACATAGGTATCGGACGCATTGGGCGGCATCGGATCGGTGCCGAGATCGGCATTGCCGTTCTTGGAAAAAACCAAAGCCACCTCGGGAAGCGTCTTCAGCGCATTCTCGATCTGCAGCTGCATCTGGGTCGACTGGTCGATCGAAGCGGAAGGCACGCGGAAGTTGGTGACCGTGATGTCCTTCTCGTCGAGCTGCGGCATGAACTCCTCGCCGAGCAGCGTAAAGCACAGCACAGCCGCGACGAAGACGCCGACCCCACCCAGAATGAAGGGCATCGGGCGACGGATTGCCGTGGCGAGCGCCGGGGCATATTTCGCTTTGAACCAGCGGATCGGCCGCACTTCGGTTTCGCTGACACGCCCGGTGATGACGATGGCGAGCATCGCGGGCACGAAGGTCAGCGACAGGATGAACGCGGAGGCGAGCGCGACCATCAGCGTCACCGCCATCGGCGAGAAGGTCTTGCCCTCGACGCCCTGAAAGGTGAGCAGCGGCACGAAGACGAGGAAGATGATGAGCTGGCCGAACACGGTCGGTCGGATCATCTCCTTCGCCGAGGCGATCGTCACCTCGACCCGCTCCGGAAGCGTGAGCAGTCGGTCTTCCGTGTGCTGCCGCTCGGCGAGATGCCGCAGCGCATTCTCGACGATGATCACCGCGCCATCGACGATCAGGCCGAAGTCGAGTGCGCCCAGACTCATCAGATTGCCCGAGACATGCAGCCCGTTCATGCCGGCCGCGGTCATCAGCATGGTGATCGGGATCACGGCTGCGGTGATGAGCACGGCGCGGACGTTGCCGAGTAGCAGGAACAGCACAACGATCACGAGAAGTGCGCCTTCGATCAGGTTCTTCTCGACCGTCGCGATCGTGGCATTGACCAGCTTCGACCGGTTATAGACCGCTTCGGCGAACACGTCGGGCGGGAGCGCCTTGTTGATCTGCCCCAGTTTCTCCCCGACGCTGGTCGCGACGATCCGGCTGTTCTCACCGACGAGCATCAGCACGGTCGAGATGACCGCCTCCGCGCCCATCCGGCTGCCGGAGCCGGTACGGACGGCACCGCCGATCACGACCTGGCCGACGTCCTTCACCCGCACGGGCACGCCGTTGCGGGTTGCGACGACGGCGTCCTGGATGTCCTCGATCGATTTCAGGCGGGCGTCGGCGCGCACCAGGAAGCTCTCGCCCGCGCGCCGGACATAGTTGGATCCGGCGGACAGATTGGCGCGTTCGAGCGCATCGGCGAGCGCGGTGATCGAGAGGCCATAAGCGGCCAGCGCATTGAGGTTGGGTTCGATCAGATATTGTTTGACGAAGCCGCCGTTGGAATCGACGCCGGCGACGCCCTTCACGGTTCGCATCTGCGGCCGGATGATCCAGTCCTGCACGGTGCGCAGATAGGCCGCCTTGGCCAGTTCGGTGGTCAGCCGCTCGCCCTCGGGCGTGAGATAGCTGCCGTCCGACTGCCAACCGGGCTTGCCGTCGACGATCTTCACGCCCTTGCCATCGGGATGCCGGAAGGCGACCGAGTAGAAGAAGATCTCGCCAAGACCGGTGCTGAGCGGGGCAAGGTTGGGCTGGACGCCGACCGGCAGGCTGTCGCGCGCCTGGGCGAGGCGCTCGGTCACCTGCGCACGGGCGAAATAGATATCGGTCGCGTCGGTGAAGACGGCCGTTACCTGGCTGAAGCCGTTGCGCGAGAACGACCGGGTGATCTCGAGGCCGGGGATGCCGGCCAGTGCCGTCTCTACCGGAAACGTGACCTGTTTCTCGATATCGACCGGCCCGAGCGTCGGTGCGAACGTGCTGATCTGCACTTGGCGGTTGGTGACGTCGGGAACGGCATCGATCGGCAGTTTGGTGATCTGCCACGCACCGAAGCCGATGACGAGCAGCGTGAGGAAGGCGACCAGCCAGCGCAGATGCACCGAGGTCGAAAGGATGCGTTCGATCATTCGCCGCCTCCCGCATTCTTCTCCAGCTCGGCCTTGAGCAGGAAGGCGTTGACCGTCGCGATCGGCGTGCCAGCCGCGAGGCCCTCGGCGACGGCGACCATGCCGCCCGACCGACTGCCGATCCGGATCGGTCGCGCTTTGAAGCCGGCCTTAGTGCGGACGAAGACGACGCTCTGTTGTCCCAGCGTCTCGACCGCATCCTGGGGCACCATGATGCCGATCCGCGCCGCGCCTGCGGTCGCAAGAATGCGCGCCTGGACGAGCTGCCCGGGCGACAGGGTGCTGGTGCCCGCGGTCGGTGTCACGACGATCGTCGCAGCGCGGGATTGCGGATCGACGACGCCCGTCGCCGCGCGGACCCGCGCCTCAATCGTCTGACCCTCGTTGGTGGTCAGCATTACCCGGTCGCCCGTACGGATGCGGCCGGCATCTGCGGGCGGCACGCTGGCGGTGATCTGGAGGCGGCGCGGATCGGCCACGCGGAACAGCTCGGTCTCGGCCGCCACGAACTGCCCGAGATTGGCAGCCGCGCGCGTCACCCGCCCCGACACGGGGCTGACGACCGCGACGGAACGACCATCGCGCGATACGCGGGCGGCGCCCGCCGCGGCAGTCGCGCGACGGGCATCGGCCTGCGCGACGGCCAGGCTCGCCTGTGCGGACTCGAAGTCGGCGCGCGGGCTGACACCCTGGTTGAGCAGCGTGCGTTCGCGGGCAAGCTGCCGTGCGGCGAGCGTGACGCGCGCCGATGCCGCCTCGCGGTCGGCCGCGATCTGCGAGGCATCGCGGCTTTCGACCAGCGCCAGCGTCTGCCCGGCGCGGACGGGATCGCCGATCCGCGACAGGATGCGCGTGACGGTGCCCGGCGCTCGGGCGGTCAGCACCGCCTCGGCATCCGGCATCGCCTCGACCGTGGCGGATGCGAGGATGGCGGCGTCGACTTGGCCGGTCTCGGCCGGGGCGACCGTGATCTGCGACGTCGCGACCGCCTGCGGCGTCATCGTCACGGTGTCGACGGGCGCGGCCGGTGATGCCGCGGCGGCCGTGGACGCGGGCGCGGGCGAGGATTGGGTGAGCCGCGCGGCGCCGAAGCCGAGCGCAGCTGCGGCGACCAGCCCGATCGCGGCGCCGGTGTAGAGGCGATTTTTATCGGTCATTGGACCGGTTCTCCGGTGATGGTGAGGCCCTGAAGGCGGGCGAGACTGGCGCGGGCGTCGAGCCGCGCGATGGCGGCATCGAGAATGACGCCACGGGCAGCGCCGAGGTTGTGGCGCGCGGCGAGCAATTCGATCAGCGGGGACTTGCCCGCCTCATAGGCGATCCGTGCAAGCCGATATCCCTCGCCCGCGGTCCGCATCGCGCGGTCGGCCGCTGCCGCGCGGCGATCGGCGGCCTCGACAAACGCCAATGCGGCGTGGGTGCCAGCTTCGGCATCGAGCCGGGCCATAGCGGCCCGCGCCTCGGCGCCTTGCAGGTCCGCACGCGCCGCGGCGATGTTGCCGCGATTGCGGTCGAACACCGGCAGCGGAACCGAGACGCCGGCGACGACCGCCGGTCCGCTTGCGACGCGAAGCTGGCGCACGCCGAGCTGCGCGGTGATGTTCGGGATCGCGAGGCGCTGTTGCACCGTCACCGCCCGTGCCGCGGCCTCCCGTTCAGCTTCCGCGACACGCACCGTCGTCGCCTGCAGGGGATCGATCGGCCCCGTCGCCGGACGGGCATCGAGACGATCGAGCAGCGATTCCGCAACGCCGGTGAACGGCGTCGACACGCCGGCCAGCGCTGACAAACGGGCGAGTGCCGCGGTGTTCTGCGCGCGCGCCGTCTCGAGATCCGCTTCGAGCGTATTGAGCTCGGTTTCGGCCTGCACCTGTCGCAGGCGTGCTTCCTTGCCGGCGCCGACGAGCGCGCGAGCGACCTTCAGGTCGGACGTTGCCTCCTCCACCTCGTCCTCGGCAAGACCGATCCGGCGATCGGCGATCTCCGCGCTGGCATAGGCCCGCGCCAGCTCGGCCGTATAGGCGAGGCGTCCGTCATGGGTACGCGCCTCTGCCGCGACGATACCGGCGTCGCCGGCAGCGATCCGCGCCGCCCGCTTGCCGCCCAGCTCGATCGGTTGATCGATCTGGAACGTCGTCTGCTCCTGATCACGCGCGTTGCCCGACAGGTCGCCCGCAAAATTCTCGGCGTACACGGTGATCGATGGGTTGGGGCGCGCACGCGCCTGCTCGGCGATGCCACGCGCGCGCGCGACATCGGCATTGAGGATGGCGACACGGGGCACGTCGCGCGTCTGCTGCAGAAGCTGCGCGAAGGGTGGCGCGGTCTGCGCCCACGCTGCGCCCGCTGGGCACAGCACCGCGAGCGTGCCGGCGAGCGCACACGCGCGTCGCCGACGATAATGGCCGGTCATAAGGTGGTCCTTTGCGGTAGAGTGAGGTGTCGGCGACGAACGCCGGCGATCCTCAGCCCCGCGGCGGCCGCAACAGCGCAGCCGGGTCGATCCCGCTCCGAAAATTCGCCTCGGGCGCCGACCAGCTCCGATCGGCGACCACGATCACGATCAGCGTCGCGAACGGTTCTGCGATCGTCACCCACTGCCCTAGCGTATGGGCGAGCAGGTGGATCGGGGCGTCGGGATCGGTCGGTTGCGATGGGGCGTGGTCATGCTCGACTGCGGCGACATGCATGGCATCGTCGTCATGGACCATCGCAGTGTGCCACCCCGACACAGCCATCATCCCGAACACAGCGACGACCGCCAGAACGGCGCCGAGAAATACAGAGCGGGAACGACGGATAGCCATCGCGCCAAGCCTAGGCGGCACGCCAGGTCGCGGCAAGCGCGTCACGTGGTTGGCCACTTCGGATGGCGCCGATCGATGACATAGGCATGATCCCCCTCCGCATGGTCGCGCAGATGGGGATCGTCGGCGGCAAGGTCGCCATGCGCATGCGCGATGACGTCGGGATCGTGCGCCGGCCACAGGAACAGCGCCGCTACGACGCCGATCGCGGCGACCACCGCCATACCCGCGAATGCAGCGGCCATCCCGACGTGCGCGCCGAGTTGGCCTACCAAGGGATAGCAGATCAGCCAGCAGACATGGCTGAGCGCGAACTGCGCCGCGAACAGCGCGGGTCGGTCGTCGGCGTTCGCGGAGCGGCGCAGCAGCCGTCCCGCCGGCGTGACGCTCGCCGAATAGGCAATGCCCAGGACCAGCCATCCGACCAACAGGACATGCCAATATGCCGGCCCCAGCGTCATCACCATGGTGATCGCCGCAAGCGCAGCGAGCGCGAGCGTGAGAACAACTGCGGCGACCATCATCACCGTGCGGTCGGCAATGCGGTCGAGAATCTGCGGCAGGGTGAGCGCCGCGGTGATCGAACCGCCCCCGAAGGCGGCGAGCGTGACGGCGACGTCGCGCTGGTTGAACCCCATGCCCCGCACGATGACGACGGTGTTGACGATCACCATCGCGCTCGCCGCGGCGGACGCCAGGGTCAGCGCCAGCAATCCGCGCAGCCGCGGCGTCCCGAGATAGATGCGCGTGCCCCGCGTCGTCTTGTCGTAGATACCGCTCTGATCCGCGATGGGCGCCGGCCTGGGCAATACCGTCGAGACGACGAGCAGCGCCGAGGCCACGAAACCGATTGCCGTTCCCGAGAACAGCCAGTGATAGCTTATCAGTGTGAGCAGCCCCGCTGCCAGGATCGGACTGGTCAGGCTCTCCATGTCGTAGGCGAGGCGCGAAAGCGACAAAGCGTGCGTGTAATCGCGTTCCTCCGGCAGAACCTCGGGGATCGTCGCCTGGAAGGTCGGCGTGAACGCGGCCGACGCCGATTGCAGGACGAAGATCAGGACATAGACCTCCCAGACCTGGTTGACGAACGGCAGGCAGAGCGCGACCGCGGCACGGATCGCGTCCATGCTGACGAGCAATGCGCGTCGCGGCACCCGATTGGCGAACGCGCCGGCGATCGGCGCGACGCCGATATACGCGACCATCTTGATCGCAAGTGCCGTGCCCAGCACCGCGCCCGCATTCCCGCCCGCAATGTCATACGCCAGCAGACCGAGCGCCACGGTTGCAAGGCCGGTCCCGATCAGCGCGATGATCTGCGCGAGGAACAAATGGCGATAGGTTCGATTGGCGAGGACGCTCAGCATCTTCATTCCATATCCCCCAGGGGGGATAGAGTCTATCCCCCCTGGGGGATACTCGACAGATATGGCGCGCAGGGTCTAAAGGGCGATATGGCCCATCATGCTCACACCACGCATCCAGCGATCATCAAGCGGCTGAACCGGGCTGCCGGTCATCTGCGCAGCATCGTGGGGATGATCGAGGACGAGCGGCCCTGCGTCGATATCGCGCAGCAGCTTCAGGCGGTCGAGAATGCCATCGCCAGCGCCAAGCGCGCGCTCATCAACGACCATATCGATCATTGTCTGGTCCATGCCGAGGACGGCGACGGGCCACAGCACGCGATCGATCAGTTTCGGGCGATCTCCAAATATTGGTAGGATGCGAACTTGCAGGCGCGCTACAATTTGACGGCCCTCCGTTGCCAAAGGCGGATTGCGCCTCTGTTGGTGCTGACGACGAAATTACACTGCATAGCCCGATATCCCCGTTCGCGGGCATGGCCGAGCGAATGTTCGCACATACGACTTGCAATCCCGCTTCCCGAAGCCGCCGGAAGTGCAGACGTGACGACCACCGCCCCCCGCGCGCGACCGTAAAGCCACCTATCGAGAAAAGCGCTCTCTCCCGCCGACGATCGTGCGCAACACCCCGACTGCCTTGATCGACTCGACCGGCACCCGCAGCAGGTTCGCGTCGAGAACCGTCAGATCGGCGAGATAGCCCGGCTTTATCTGCCCAACCACGCCGTCTTGGAAACCCGCATAGGCGTTGTTGACAGTGTAAGCGGTCAGCGCTTGCTCGACGGTGGTCTTTTGCGCCGGTAGCCAGCCCGCCGGGTTCTTGCCGTCGATCGTCTCGCGCGTCGTCGCGGCATAGATGCCCTCGAGCGCATCGAGCGGGCCGACCGGCCAATCCGACCCGAATGTCACCGTCGCGCCGCTGTCGATCAGCGATCGGAACGCATAGGTCCCGCGCAAGCGCGCCGCACCGATCCGGTCGACCGCCCAACGCCCGTCGTCGATCGCATGGAACGGCTGAACCGAAGCGATCACCTTCTGCGCCGCGAAGCGTGGGATCGCGGCGGCGGAGAGGTGCTGCGCATGCTCGATCCGGAAGCGCCGGTCGCGCGCGCCATTGGCCCGCGTCACTTCGGCGTAGAGGTCGAGCACATCGTCATTGGCGAGATCGCCGATCGCGTGCGTCGTGACGTGCAGCCCGGCCTTGTCGGCGCCGGTAACGAATGCGGTGAGATCCGCCGAACTGGTGACGCGCACCCCGCGCTGGTCGGGCGCATCGCTATACGGCTCGCGGAACACCGCGGTGCGCGAGCCGAGCGAGCCGTCGGCCAGCGCCTTGACCGCGCCCCAGCGCACCCATTGATCGCCGCGCCCCTCGGCCGCGACGATCGCCGCCATCTTCTCCCAATCGCGGATCGGCACGAAGCAATAGAAGCGCAGGTCGGTCTCGCCCTTGGTGCGCAGGCTGCGCGCGGTCTCGTAGGTCGTCCAGTCGAACGGCTCGGGCGTGTGGACCTGGGTGAAGCCGCGCGACAGGCCGTGCGCGATGCCGTCGCGCATCGTCGCTTCGCGCTCGGCCATCGTCGGAACCGGGAAGACGCGCTCGGCGAGCGTCTTGGCATTGTCCTTGAGGATCCCGGTCGGCTCGCCCTTGGCGTCGCGGACGATCACCCCGCCGGCAATGTCGGGCGTGTCGCGCGTGATGCCGGCTGCCTTCAGGGCCGCGCTGTTGAGCAGATACATGTGGAGATCGGTGCGCGGAATCGCGACCGGCGTGTCGCCTGTCGCGGCATCGATCCAGCCGCGCGTCGGCAATTGCCCGCCGAGCCGTTGTTCGTCCCAGCTCCCGCCGAGGATCCACTTGCCCGGCCGCGCCTGCGCCGCCTTGCCGAGCCGCGCCGCGAAATCGTCGATCGTGGGTGCGGAGAGCAGATCGGGTTGCGACAGCGTCGCCGAGCCGATCATGAAATGCGTATGATTGTCGATGAAGCCCGGCGTGACGAACGCGCCCTTGAGATCGATCACCTTAGTCCTCCGCCCGATCGCCGCCTTCACCGCCGCGGCGCCGACCGCGACGATACGATCGCCGACCAGCCCGATCGCATCGCTCAGCGGATTCGACCGTTCGCCCGTCCAGACGGTCGCATTGACATAGGCGACATCGAGCACGCGCTCGATCGCCAGCGCGCGCCCGACCGAGAGCCAGGCGAGCGCGCCTGCCGTTGCCCCGCCTGCCAACACCGTGCGCCGATCGATCATTGCCGTTCCTCCAACCACGCCGCAGCGTTGCACAGCGCATCCGCGGCTGGACCCGCCAGTTTGTCGAAGCGCGTGGAGCCAAGCTGCATAACGCACTGGCCCTTACCGATTCTCCGTGTTGGCGCTTGCGACCCGCGCGGCGCTGCGCACACTGGCCGCGACATGGGGGCCAGCGTGATCCAGATCTGTAGCGATAGGGCAGCCGCCCGCCAATGACCGGCCTGTTCGACCGTTTCGACGCACAAGACGTGCGTGACTTGCTCGCGGCCTATCCGCTCGCCTGGGTCATCGCGCCCGGCACCGGCGAGCAAAGCCTGCTGCCGTTGCTCGGCGAATATGACGCTGACGGGCGGCTGACGCATCTGCTCGGCCATATGGGGCGCTCCAATCCGCTCCACGCCCATCTGACAAGCGATCCGACCGCGACGATCCTTGTCAACGGGCCGCACGGCTATGTCTCGCCCGACCATGCCGGGCGGCGCAACTGGGGCCCGACCTGGAATTACGCGCAGGTTGCGATCACCGCCGAGATCGCCTTCCTGCCCGACGAAAGCGCGCACGCGCTCGACGCGCTGACGCAGGCGATGGAGGGCGATCGCTGGTCGGCAAGCGAGCTCGGCCCGCGCTATCACGGCATGGCTGCGGCGATCATCGCCTTTCGGGCGCGCGTCACGACGCTCACCGGGCGCTTCAAGCTCGGGCAGGACGAACCCGACGACACCTTCGCCGAAATCCTGCGGACGCATCCCGATGCCGCGCTGGTGACATGGATGCGGCGCTTCGGTCGCGGGCGCGGCTGATCGGGGATTGCCGCGCCGGCCTGGCCCCCTATGATCCCCGATTATCGAGGGGGAAGACGGGCCAATGCTGCGACCATGGAAAATCACGCTCGGCCGCATCGACCCCGCGCTCAAGACCCCGCTCTATCTCCAGATCGTCCGCGCGATCATCCATGAGATCGAACGTGGCCGCCTGCCGCCGCAAGCCTTTCTGCCGAGCAGCCGCGAGCTGGCGACGATCCTCGGCGTCAACCGCAAGACCGTGGTGCTCGCCTATGAGGATCTGATCGCGCAGGGCTGGCTGATGTCTGACGGGACGCGCGGCACCGTCGTCGCGGCGCTGATCACCGATCTGCGCAAGCCCCCTGCCCGCCCCGCGCTGCCGAGCGGGACGAGCGAACCCGAATATCGCTTTCGCGCGCCGCCCGAGCGGCCGCTCGCGCTGCCGGGCGGTACGGGCTTGAAGCTCGATGAAGGCGCGCCCGACGGGCGGTTGTTCCCGGCCGACATCCTGTCGCGCGCCTATCGCACCGCGATCCAGCGCGCGAGCCGCGATAACCGTCTGCAATATCGCGATCCGCGCGGATCCCCGCGGCTCCGCGAGGCGATCGCGGCGATGCTGCGCGGCGAGCGTGGCCTCGCCGTCACGCCCGACGATATCTGCATCACGCGCGGCAGCCAGAACAGCATCTACCTCGCCGCGCGCACCCTGCTGAACCCGGGCGACACCGTGCTGGTCGAGGCGCTGACCTATGAGCCGGCGGTCGCCGCCTTCACCGATCTCGGCGCCAAGGTGGTACCGGTCGGGCTCGACGCGTTCGGCGCCGATGTCGAGGAGATCGAGCGCGCCTGCCGCGCGCACCGTGTCCGCGCGATCTTCCTGACGCCGCATCACCAATTCCCGACCACCGTAGCGCTGCGTCCCGAGCGGCGGCTGCGCGTGCTCGAGCTCGCGCGGCAGTTCGGCTTCGCGGTGATCGAGGACGATTACGACCATGAATTCCACTTCGAATCGCAGCCGCTGCTGCCGATGGCGAGCTATGCGCCCGACCGCGTGATCTATGTCGGATCGCTGTCGAAGCTGCTGCTGCCGACGTTGCGGATCGGCTATATCGCTGCACCGCGGAGCTTCATCGACGCGGTCGCGCATGGCGTCTCGCTGACCGACGGGATGGGCAACACGCTGACCGAAGACGCGGCCGCCGATTTGATCGACGAAGGCGAACTGCGGCGGCACGCGCGTCGCACGACGCAAATCTATGCCAAGCGGCGCAGCGCGTTCGACCATGCGCTGTCGGCAACCTTCGGCGCAGCCGCGACCTATCGTGTCCCCGATGGCGGGCTCGCTTTCTGGGTCCGCTTCGAAGAGCAAGGCGTGCTCGACCGGATCGAGGCCGCCGCGCCGTCGCACGGATTGCGGCTCGCGCACTCCGCGTCCTTCGTCACCCGCGACGATGCGCCACGCGGCCTGCGGCTCGGTTTTGCCAGTCTGACCGAAGCGGAAGCGCAGCGCGCGCTGACCTCGCTCGCCGCCGCGGGCGGGATCGTGGCCCCGGCCTAGTCCGGCCAATTGCGCTTGGTCCCTACGGCATCGCAAGACTGGATGTTTTTGCGGAGCCAATCTGGCCGGACGTTACGGTTCGAGGACAGTCAGGACGGTCGAAACGATCGCAGACGTCCCCGCAGGAAGGTTCGACATCGCGATCGGGGCCTTTTGGGTTCGGTCGCCGCACAAGGGGACGCGGCACATGGCTAGACACTTTCTCGGTACGACGGCGCTGGCAGGCGCAACGCTTCTGGCGATCGGCGCAACGCCCGCGCTGGCACAGGACGCGACCAACACCACTTCTGCAGCGCCGGTCGCGGCCGAGCCCGTCACCAGCAGCTCGGACGACATCGTCGTCACCGCGACCAAGCGGAAGGAAAATCTGCGCGACGTCGCGATGCCGATCAGCGCGGTGACCGGCGAACAGCTCGCCAAGGCGAATGCCAACAGCCTCTCGGATTATATCGTGCGGCTGCCCGGCGTGGTGTTCAACGATTACCAGCCCGGCGTCTCCGAAGTCGTGATCCGCGGTATCGCCGCAACGACCTATCACGAGCAGGGCCAGACGACCGTCGGCTACTATCTCAACGAGATCCCGCTGGTCGAACCCGGTTTCCCGATCGGCATTCCCGATGTCGACACGTTCGACCTCGACCGGGTCGAGGTGCTGCGCGGGCCGCAGGGGACGCTGTTCGGATCGTCGACGCTCGGCGGGTTGGTCAATTACGTCGTCAAGACCGCCGATACGCACAAAATCGAAGCCGCCGGCGAGGGGCTCGTCAGCTCGACCGAGAACTCGCACGGCGACGTCAATTACGCCGCGAAGCTGATGCTGAACGTGCCGATCATCAAGGATACGCTCGCAGTGCGCGTAATGGCGCTGCAGCGCTACGATGCCGGCTATCTCGACAATACCGGCACCGGCGACAAGGGCAGCAACGACTTCCGCACGCGTGGCCTGCGCGGATCAATCGTGCTGACGCCGGCGGTGGGGACCAAGCTGACCTATCTCGGCGTCTACCAGGAATCGAAGCTGTCGGATCAGACCTATCTGACCTCGCCGACGAAGCTCGAGCGCTTCTCGGGCCGCAACGAGCCGCAGAGCACGAGCTTCCAGCTACATTCGCTGCGGCTCGACCAGGATCTCGGTTTCGCCAATCTTACCGTGTTCGGCTCGGTCAACGAGAAGAAGAACACGACCGTCTTCTCCTACCCCTACGCCTATGTCACCGGCGTCACCACCGGCCAGGCCGCGGCCTATTCGCTCGGCGAGGCGCGCGCCAATATCAAACAGGTCGAGGCACGGCTCGCCTCGTCGGGCAACGGCCCGGTCCGCTGGCTGGTCGGCGCGAGCTACATGACCGCCAAGAAGTATAGCTACGACCAGATTTTCCAGCAGGGTGCCGCCGCCTATATCAATGCCAACCGCGCGCAGTTCGGCGGCTATAGCGGCGCGCAGCTGACCCCGAACGATCGGCTTTACGGCTATATTTCCGACACGTTCAACAAGGACCTCGGCATCTTCGGCGAGCTCTCATGGCGCCCGGTCGACCAGTTCGAAGTCACCGTCGGCGGGCGCTATTACGATACGCAGGCAAAGGCGACCGTCACCAACCAGGCAGGTGCGCTCGGCGGCTATCCCGGCGGCTACACCCCGGTCGGATCGACCGGTCGCGTCAACCGCACGGAAAACGGCTTCACCCCCAAGGCGACGATCTCGTTCCGTCCCGTCCCCGGCTTCCTCGCCTATATGACCTATTCGAAGGGCTTCCGCGTCGGCGGGATCAACCCCAATGCCGGGCTGCTCGCGACGATCCCCGCTTCGTATGACAGCGACAAGGTCGACAATTACGAGGCGGGCGTGAAGTTCGGCCTGTTCGCCAACCGCCTCCTGATCGACGCGACGGTCTTCACGATCGACTGGAAGAACATCCAGGCGCGGCTGTTCGGCCCGGCGCCGTCTTATTATTCGTACGTTACCAACGCCGGCAGCGCGAATATCGGCGGCGTCGAGTTTTCGGGTACGCTCAAGCTGACGCGCGCGCTGACCTTCAGCTCGAACGTGACCTATCAGGAGGCGAAGCTGACCGCCTTCCTGCCCGATACCTTCGCGCTGAACGGCGGCTATGCCTCGGGCACGACGCTGCCGGGCTCGTCGAAATGGTCGGTCGCCAACAATCTCGTGCTCGACCTGCCCGACAAGGCCCTCGCGCCGACCTTCGAGATCGCGCACCGCTACATCTCGTCGGCGCCGGTCGCGTTCGGCAACACCAATACGCGCGGAAATTTCAGCCAGTTCGATGCGCGCGCCTCGGTGACCGTGATGGAGAAGGTGCGGTTGCTCGGCTTCGTCAACAACATCTTCGACAAGCGCGGTATCCTCAACGCCCCCTTCACCGACCAGGCGGCGCCGGCCTATTCGATCATCCGGCCACGCACCTACGGCCTTCGCGTAGACGTCGGCTTCTAGCAGACGGGCGGGAGGCGCCGGGCTTGCCCCGGCGCCTCCCCTGCCGCACCGTCGTTTGACCAGACAGGACTTCATCAGACCATGCCGCTGGCTCATCGCTCGTTTCCGGTCCTCGCGCTCCTCGCCGCGCTGGCGCTCGCATCCCCCGCGTCGATCCGTGCCGCCCCGATCACCGCCGACGCTGGCGGCCCGATCGCACCGGCCGACATCATGGCGTTGCGCGACATGCGTGACGTCGAGCTGTCGCCCGACGGCAAGACCATCCTGTTCACCGTCCAGGCGCAGATCGCGACCTTCAACCCCGAGCAGCGCACGATCTATAGCGTGCCGAGCGACGGCCGCGCGCCTGCGCGGCGCTTCGTCACCAGCGCCGGCGCCGACGACACGCCGCGCTGGTCGCCCGACGGGCGGGCGGTCGCATTCGTGTCGGACCGCAAGAACCCGCTGGCGAGCGCCAGCCCGACGGGACTCGCCTTCAACTCCGATCTCGACCCCGCCGATCGCATCAGCGTTTCGCCACGCCAGCTCTGGCTGATCGCGCGCGACGGCGGCGAGGCGCTGCCGCTCACCGCTTTGCCGAGCGACATCGGCGGCTTCGCCTGGTCGCCCGACGGCCGGCAGATCGCCTTCCTCACAAGCGATCCCGACAGCGCGAGCGAGAAAGCCGACCGCGCCGCCAAGCGCGACTGGGTCGAGATGGACACGACCCGCCACACGACCCGGCTGTGGATCCTCGACCTCGCCAGCCACGCCGCGCGCCGCGTCTCGCCGGCGAACGTCAACGTCGCCGATTTCGCGTGGAGCCCCGACGGCAAGCGGATGGCGGTGCGCATGGTCGACAGCGGCGCGATCAACGACTTATTCTACCACGCGCGCGTTGCCTTGCTCGATCTCGCCACCGGCGCGATCGGCAAGCCGCTGATCGACCATGCCGCCGATGCCCCCGCCTGGTCGCCCGATGGCAATACGCTGCTCGCGCCAGTGATCCGCACGCCGGGCTTTATCGGCCTCGGCGTGCGGCTCTACGACCTGCGGACCGACACGCTCACCGCACTGGCCGACGATCATCCCGGGCTGTTCACGCAAGCGCGCTGGGCCCCCGATGGCCGCTCGATCCTCGCTCTGTCGTTCGAGCAGACGCGGTCGCGCCTGGTGCGGATCGCGCGCGACGGGCGCGTCACGCGCCTTGCCGCGCTCGACGGCGAGGCATCCGACCTGACGCTCAGCCGGGACGGCCGCCGCATAGCGGTCGCGCTGTCGAGCCCCGACCGCCCCGCCGACGTCTGGACGATCGACGGCGGCACCGCGCACCCGATCACCACGATCAACCCGCAGGTCGCCGCGTGGAAGCTCGGCCAGGTCCGCCAGGTCGGCTGGACCAACAGCAGAGACGGCAAGCCGGTCTACGGCGTACTCGTCACCCCGCCGGGCTATGTCGCGGGAACGCCGATCAAGACCGTCGTCCAAGTGCATGGCGGCCCCGAATGGGCGTGGTGGTCGGGCTGGCTCGGGAGCTGGCACGAATGGGCGCAAATGCTCGCGACGCATGGCTATGCCGTGCTGCTCCCCAATCCGCGCGGCTCGGACGGCCAAGGCACCGCCTTCGCGCGTGCGGTCGGCAATGACTGGGGCGGGATGGACTATCAGGACGTGCTCGATGGCGTCGACATGCTCGTCGCGCAGAAGATCGCCGATCCCGCGCGGCTCGGTATCGGCGGGTGGAGCTATGGCGGCTTCATGGCGGCGTGGGCGGTGACGCATGGCGATCGCTTCAAGGCGGCGGTGGTCGGCGCCGGCCCGACCGACATGGCCGCGATGGCGCGGATCACCGACACGCCCGATTTCACGACCGGCTATTTCGGCGAGCCGTCGGCGCATCTCGCCGAGCTCGATCGCACCTCGTCCGTCCGCTTGCTCGAGCGCGTCACCACGCCGGTGCTGGTGCTCCACGGCGAACAGGATACCCGCGTTCCCGTCACGCTCGGGCTCGAATTCTATCGCGGGCTCAAGCTCCTTGGCAAACCCGCCGAGATGGTGCGCTACCCGCGCGAGCCGCACTGGTTCCATGAAGTCGAGCATCAGGCCGACATCCAGCGCCGCGTGCTCGCCTGGTTCGACGGACATCTCTGACGTGCCGGGACCGATCGACGCGGAGATCGCCGATTTCATCGCGACGGTGAATGCCGATTGGCAGCGTTATCCACCGCTCGATACGCTCTCCTTTCCGGAAGCGCGGGCGGTGGCCGAACAGGTCCGCCGCCGCTGGACCGAAGGCGGCCCCGTCATGGCCGAACGGCGCGACGTCGAGATCGAGACAAACGCCGGCCACGTCGGCGTTCGGATCCACCGGCCCGCGGGCGTAGCCGAGACCGGCGCCCCTGCCCTGCTCTATCTCCACGGCGGGGGCTTCGTCTTCTTCAGCCTCGACACGCATGACCGGCTGATGCGCGAATATGCCGCGCGCGGGCAGTTCGTCGTGATCGGAATCGATTATCCGCTTTCGCCCGAAGCGCGATACCCGCGCGCACTCGACCAGATCGTCGCCCTGATTGGCTGGATCGGCGTGCAGGGCGCGACCCTCGGGATCGACCCGGCGCGCGTGGCGATCGGCGGCGATTCGGCGGGCGCCAATCTCGCGCTGGCGGCCTGCCTGCGGTTGCGCGATGCCGAGGGGAACGTTCCGCTGCGCGCCATCCTGTCGAACTACGGCGCCTTTTCAGGCGCATGTTCGGACGCAGCAGAAGCGGCGCATGGCGGCCGCGGCGCGGTGCTGACCCAGGCCGAGATGGTCACCTTCTTCGATCACTACCTCGCCGACCCGGCGCAGGCGCGCGATCCCTATGCCTGCCCGCTGGCGGCGAGCGACCTCAGTGGATTGCCGCCGATCTGCCTGATCATCCCCGAACGCGACGTGCTGACCGAACAGAGTCTCGCCATCGCCGACCGTATCCGGGCCGCCGACGGGACCGTGACGGCCATGGTCTATCACGGCGCGACGCACAGTTTCCTCGAAGCGATGGAGATTTCTGCGCTTGCCCGCGCTGCGCTGCAGGATGGCGCACGCTGGGTGGCGCAACACCTCCAGCTCCCGCCTCCGTCAGCGCGCTGACGCCGCGCGTGCCGCACGGCGCGCTTTCACCCGCATCGGCCGCCGCTTGAGCCAGAGATAGAGGCCGGTCCCGATCATCTCGAGCGTCGCCAGGCCGAGCAATACGACGATCGCGATCCCGAACCACCCGGCGACCTGCCCGGTATGCAGCGGATAGAGCGCGCGGCTGAGCATCCTGCCGCCGCTGTCGAAATAGGGGTCGTCCCGATCGACGATGGGCCCGCGCTGCGCATCGACGTAAAGCGTGATCGGGCCGAGCCGATGATAGTTCTCGAAGCCGTCGTCGGTGAACATCACGCCATAGACGTCGTAGGTCGGGACGAAACTGACCTTCGCCGGGCGCCAGCCCAGCCCTTGCGCGCGCGCCGCGGTCGCCGCGATCGCGAGCGCGGCGGGCCCGTCGATCTGCGGTGCAGCCGCCGTCGCCGCAGGACGCGCCGGGCGATCGAACAGCGACGGCCGCGCCGGCGAGAGCGTTTGTAAGATCGGGGTGAACGCCTCCTCGAAGAAGTTCATCGCCACCGAGGTGAAAGCGAGGATGCTGACGCCGACGAGCAGCCACAGCCCGCTCGCGCGGTGCAGGTCGAGCAAGAGGCGCGGCAGCGGACTGCTGCGACGCATCTGCCACATCCGCTTCCACTGCTTCCAGAACGCACCTTTGACCGGCAGAGTCAGATAGATGCCGACAAGGTTGCCGACCAACCAGCCGAGCGCAGCCAGACCCATCACCCACCGACCGACCGTCCCCAACAGCAAGGTGGAATGGAACGCGAAGATGCCTTCGACGAGGTGGCGTCGGTCGAAGCCCGGGCCGGTCTGCCGAACGCCGCGAATATGCCCGTCGGACGAATCGAGGAAGACCTGGTCATAGCCGAGCGCGGCCGCCCCGGGCCGCGCGGCGACGCCCACCAAGACGGTCGATCTCGCGCCTAGCTGGGTGGGGAAGCTCAGGACGATCAAATCGGGCCGGTTCTTGCTCAAGTGTCGCACGGCAAGAAGCGGATCGATCCTCTGCGTCGGACCGGCAAAAAGATCGCTATTGAGCGCCGCATCCAGCGGGCGGGCGAAGCTCAGGATCACGCCGCTCACCGTCGCAGCAATCAGGAACAGCAGGATTGCGAGCCCGAGATAGCGATGCACCGTGATCCAAAGCTGGCGTCGCTCGATACCTGTCACAACGGGCCCTTCTTGCTATCGCGCCCACCGTAATGGCGAATGCGGGATGCGATCTATCCAAGCTACGCCAATCAATGCCGAAGCTGGCCCCCAAACGGATAGGGCTTCGACACGCCGGTCGTCGGCCTAGCTCGAAAAGCGTCCTGGAACCCGACTTTTGGTCCATCCCTTATACGTCAGACAGGCGGCGACCGCCGCCATCTTTAGGTTGCGCCGTCCGGCCAAGCTTCGTAGCGGATCGGCGTGGTAGCAAAGATCGAACCGTTCCACGCAATCGCGATCAGTCGCATTGCGCATCGTCTGGCCGTCGAGGGCAGATCGATCATTCACATGGAATTCGGTCAACCTTCGACCGGGGCGCCAGGCGCTGCGATAGCCGACGCTCATAGAGTGCTGGACGAGGACGGCATGGGCTATTGGGAGAGCCCGAAGCTGAAGGAACGGATCGCCCGGCACTACCGGGACAGCTACGACGTTCACGTCGATCCCGAGCAGATCATCCTGACGTGCGGCGCCTCCCCCGCGTTCGTGCTGGCGCTTTCCTGCCTGTTCGAGCCAGGTGCGCGCGTCGCGCTCGCACGGCCGGGCTATGTCGCCTACCGCAACACGCTGAAGGCGCTCTATCTCGACCCAGTCGAGATCGCCTGCGGCCCGGCCGAACGCTACCAGATCAGCGCCGCTTCGATCGAGGCGCTGGAAGACGCGCCCGATGGCCTGATCCTGGCAAGCCCCGCCAATCCAACCGGCACGATCATTGACCCCGGTGAGATGACGGCCATCGCCCAGGTTTGCCGGCGGCGCGGCATCCGCGTCATCTCGGATGAGATCTATCACGGGCTAAGCTATGTCGGTCCGGCGCGCTGCCTGCTGCAAGACATGGACGACGCTTTGATCGTCAACAGCTTCTCCAAATATTTCAGCATGGCGGGCTGGCGTCTGGGCTGGCTCGTGGTGCCCGCCAACCTGATCGATGCCGCACGGGCGCGCATGGGCAACCTGTTCCTGACGCCGCCGTCGCTCGCGCAACATGCCGGCCTGATCGCGATGGACTCCCGCGACGAGCTTGAGCGACACGTTGCCGTCTATGCACGCAATCGCGATCTGCTGCTGCGCGCGCTGCCTGGCTTCGGCCTGAGCGAGATCGCCCCGCCAGACGGTGCCTTCTACATCTATGCCGACATCGGTCATCTGACCGACGACAGCCTTGGCTTTTGCGAAGACCTGCTCCGGGACACGGGCGTCGCCACCGCCCCCGGGATCGACTTCGACCCGGTCGATGGACACCGCTTCATTCGGTTCAGCTTCGCGGTTTCAAGCGATCTGATTACTGAGGCCATCTCGCGCATGACCCCGTGGTTTCAAGCGAGAAGACGACCGCTATCCGAGCCGACGTCCGCTTCACACGCGTCATAGCACGGTGGCCGCCGTCAAGCGGACATCCCTTCATCGCGCGTGTCACGGCTCTCGTCCGGGAAAGCGCGCGTGACTTGCGCTCGACAACCACCGTTAGACGTATGGTCCATTCCTCTGACCGCGTGGCCCTTGCGCAACCGAGCGTTAAAGGCAAAAAGCGTGGACGTGGCGGGGGTCATCTGAATGAGTATTTCGAGTGTGGTGTCGGTGCGACACCCGGATGACGATCGCAACGCGGATTTCGACACCGATTTGGTTGCGATCGATGGATCCGCGCTGCTCAAGACGATCAGTGCCCTAACCCCTGCAGTCGCATTGGCGGCATGTGGCGGCGGGGATGGCAGCTCGTCCAGCAGCACGCCGCCCCCGACCGTCGTGACGCAGGCGATCACGCCGGTCCAGGCGAGCCGCTTTCTGGCGCAAGCGACGATGGGCGCAACGCGCGCCATGGTCACCGATGTCGTGTCGACCGGTTTCAGTGGCTGGTTGACCGCGCAGTTCGCGAAAGCGCGGACGACGACGCATTGGGACTGGCTGGTCGCGAACGGCTACAATGCCGCGGCCAACGTCAACAGCCAGACCGGCTTCGATCCGACGATCTGGCGTGGGATGATCTCCGACCCCGACCAGTTGCGCCAGCGCGTCGGGATGGCGCTGCTCGATATCCTGGTGGTCGGCATCGACGGGGTGAACCTCAACTGGAAGGCCTTCGCGGCGGCGGCCTATGTCGACGTGCTGCTCGACAACGCCTTTACCAATTATCGCCAGATCATCGGCGCGATCACCACCAACGCGGCGATGGGATCGTTCCTCACCTTCCTGGGGAATCGCAAGGCCAATGCGGCCACGGGATCGCAGCCTGACGAGAATTACGCACGCGAACTGATGCAGCTGTTCACGCTCGGGCTCTACCAGCTCAACATGGACGGCAGCGTCAAGACCGCGGGCGGCACCCCGCTCGAGACCTATACGCAAGCCGACGTCTCGGGCCTCGCCCGCGTCTTCACCGGCCTCTCGCTCTCCTCGACCAGCACCACCACGCCCGATGTATACCGGGTACCGCTGGGGATGAACGCCTCGATCAACGAGACCGGGAGCGCGAGCTTCCTCGGCACCAGCGTGTCGGGCGGCGGAATGGCGGCGGTCAACACCGCGCTCGACACGATCTTCGCGCATGCCAACGTGCCGCCCTTCGTGTCGAAGCAGCTCATCCAGCGATTGGTCACGAGCAATCCCTCACCGGCCTATGTCGGGCGCGTGGCAGCGGTGTTCGCCGACAATGGCAAGGGCGTGCGCGGCGACATGCAAGCGGTGCTGCGCGCGATCCTGCTCGATAGCGAAGCGCGCGACGATTCCACGCTGACCACCACCTCGGCCGGCAAATTGCGCGAGCCGGTCCTGCGACTGACGGGCTGGGCGCGCGCCTATACAGTGACATCGCCTTCCGCCGCCTGGGCGATCGGCGACACGTCGAGCACGACCACGCGGCTCGGCCAGTCGATGGGGCGCAGCCAGACGGTCTTCAACTGGTTCCGCCCCGGCTACACGCCGCCCGACACCGCGATCGCCACCGCAGGGCTCGTCGCGCCCGAATTTCAGATCACCAACGAACAGTCCGTCGTCGCGTACGTCAATTTCATGCAGACCTTGGTCGCCAACGGGATCGGCGACGTGAAGGCCGACTATACCGACATCCTGACCAAGGCATCGGATAGCGCAGCGCTGGTCGACGAGGTCAACACGGTCCTTGCCGCGGGGCAATTGTCCACGTCTACCGTCGCTTCGATCAAAAGCGCGGTGGACAGCATCGCGGCAACCGCGACCAACGGGCCGACCGTACGCGTCCAGATCGCGATCCTCCTGACGCTTGCGTCGCCCGATTATCTGACGGTGAAGTGACATGAGCGTTTTCGATCACGATCAATCGCGCCGCGCGTTCCTTCGACGCTCCGCGCAAATGGGCCTCGCCGGCGTCGCAGCGCCCTTCGTGACCAGCCTCGGGGCGATCGGCGAGGCGGCAGCAGCGACCGCCAGCGATTACAAGGCGCTGGTCTGCATCTTCCTGTATGGCGGCAACGATTATGCCAACACGCTGCCGCCGTACGACGCGGCGAGCTATGCGCTTTACCAGGCGCAGCGCTCGAACATCGCGCTTGCCCGCGATGCGCTGGCGGCGACGGCGCTCAGCCCGACCAACAGTCTCGGCGGGCGGCAATATGCGATGGCGCCGACAATGGCCTCGCTGCTTCCGGTGTTCAACGCCGGCAAGATGGCGGTCGCGCTCAACGTCGGCACGCTCGTCCAGCCGACCACCAAGGCGCAGTACAGCGCCGCCTCGGTCCGGCTGCCGCCCAAATTGTTCAGCCACAACGACCAGCAAAGCTATTTCCAGGCATCGAGCCCCGAAGGCGCGACCTCGGGCTGGGGTGGGCGGATCGGCGACCTGTTCGAAAGCAGCAACGGCAACGCGACGCTCACCTGCATCAACGCCAGCGGCAACGCGGTGTATCTCGCCGGCAAACAGGCGATTCAATATGCGATCGGCACCGGTGGCCCGACCGCACTGATCAACAATGCGACGAGCCTCTACGGCTCGACCACCGCCGCCGCGACGCTGCGCACGCTGATGACCGCCCCCTCTGGCAACATCCTCGCCAACGAACATGGCAAGGTCAGCGCGCGGGCGCTCAGCCTCTACAGCCAGGTTTCGAGCGCGCTTGCGAGCGCGCCGGCGGCGAGCTTCCCGCTCTTTCCGACGACCAACCCGCTCGCGCTGCAATTGCGCATCGTCGCGCAGATGATCTCGGTCTCGCAAGCGCTGAGTACCAAACGGCAGGTGTTCTTCGTTTCGCTCGGCGGCTTCGACATGCACCAAAACCTCGCCACCGCGCACCCGACGCAGATCGGGCTCGTCGCCGATGCGATGCGCGCGTTCTACGATACGACGGTCGCGCTTGGCGTGTCGAACCAGGTGACCGCCTTCACCGCGAGCGATTTCGGCCGCACGCTCGTGTCGAACACCAGCGGTGCCGACCATGGCTGGGGCTCGATGCACTTCGTCATGGGCGGTGCGGTCAACGGCAAGAAGATCTACGGCACGCCGCCCGCGATCGGCAACGGCACCCCCGACGATGTCGGGCAAGGTCGGCTGCTGCCGACGATCTCGGTCGATCAATATGCGTCCACACTGGCGAGCTGGTTCGGCGTGTCGAACGGCGACATGACGACGGTGTTGCCGAACATGGGCAATTACAATCCGTCGTCCTGGAATTTGGGTTTCATCTGAATCCCGGCACGGAGCGCGTAGCAGCCGTGGAGTAATTTCGAAGCGGACGGGGGCCAGTTGACCCAGACCCACACCTTGGCGGGGCATTTTCGGATCCCCGACACCTCAGTCATTCATGCACGCGGAAGGTAATGCGGCACGCCCCTTCCTGCCCGACCGCACGACGACGTTCTGACAAGGACGGGACATCAGAAGAAACCGATCGAGCCCGTCTAAGACGCGTAGGATGGATCTAACCGCCCCGCGCGCGTGAGCAGATCGATTGCATCGTCGATGCGCAGCGCGGCGGCCGCATCCAGTTGCTCGCGATCGTCACCAATCAGTGCGCGCATCTGGTGGGGGACGAACACCATGTCGATGAACCGACCCGCAAGATCCGATGCTTGCGCGATCTGGTTGGGCGCAGCGTCGGCCCCGGCAATGGCCCGAGCGACGCACGCAATGCCGCCATCGCGACCGATCCGATCGACCAAACGGGCGAGGTCGGGCATCCGGTGCGCGGTGGTGACGACGACGCGCATCAGCGCGACCGCCTCGGGCGTCAAGGCATGGTCGAGCAAGCTATGGCCTACCACGGTTCACGCGTGATCGCGCCGCCCGACTGTGCCCCATTCTTCGGGCAGCCATCCAAGCGGCAGCGCATTGGCGCTTTCGAGATACTGGTCATTGATGCTGAGCAGGTCGCTGTGCGGCATGGACGCCTTCTTCGCCGGCTTGGGTCGCGGCAATAAAACCCGACGTCGAACGTCCGCACTCAGGAAGCTGACCGATCGAGTCATGAGCCCCGCTGGCGAACACCGGGCGCTCGTCAGATTCGCCGACACCGTGACCTGCATTAGCCCGAAGCTTGGTTTGCACCTTGCAATCTTGGTTTCCTGATGTGGTTCGTGTTCGCTGCCCAATCTATCTCACCATTGCCCTCACCTGCCGCGAGACCAATGGCTGGAAGCGCCCCCCTGTCATGATTGGCTCGTTGTTCGCGCCCGCATGATATGATTGATGTGGCGTGAGAGCCTCTTGCAAGTCTCTAGGCCAAGCGAGGATATCGCCTTCCGTGTATGAATCGTCGGGTTGTGCGATTATTGCCGCCTGAACATCCTTCCGGATGGCTGAGCAGCCTGCCCCATGACGGTCGTTCCCAGCAAAACGAGTGCTATGACGGAAGCGTTGATACTCATGACGTCCCCTTCCTCGGTCATGAGATCAAACCGCCACGAGAGCAGAGCGACGGCATCAAGGTAGCTATCGAATCGTAAAGCGCTCGCCTTCGTAGATCCGAATCGCGTTGCCCCGCTCCATCTCTCTATGCTGCTCCCACAAAGCGCGCTCGCCGCCAGCCTCACGGACGCGCCGCCGCTCGTCCAACACCAGCGCGAGTTTCAGTCGGGCAATCTTCTTGTTGGCAAATTGCGAGCGCTGATCCTGCGAAAGCGTTGCAAGCCCGGTAGGCCGATGCGTTGCGCGAACGGCACTATCCGTCGTGTTGACATGCTGACCGCCCGGTCCCGATGCGCGCAGCGTTTGATAGGAGATGTCCTCGTCGCGCAGCTCAGGAACCTCCTCGGCCGAAGGAAACTGTTTTACCCCAACGAACCAGTTGCGGCGCTTGTGCAGCGGGCGAAACGGGCTCGTCCCGATCCAACGCACCGTACCGATGCGCATGCCAGCGAACGCTTCAGCATCCTCGCCCGAAACGCGCAAAAGCACTGACGCGGCGACTCCGGCGATAGGCTCAACGGGCGCGCAAGCCAGCCCTACCGCCGCTGCTTCGCGGCAAAACGCGCGTGCGAGTTCGGCGACCACCCATTCGCATTCCTTAGGCCCCTGTCCGGATGACAGATGCAGCAGAATCTCGGTCATGGGCGCCTCGTCTTGTAGGTCAGCAAAGGGCGCAGGGTCGCGACCGGATCAACCAGCCCCGCTTGTTCCAGATCGCGTACGACCTGATGAATGTCCTTATAGGCCTGCGGCGCCTCCTCGTAGATCAGATCTCGATCCTCGCAGATAACCCGGCTGCCAAGGCTGGTTCGCTCCAAATCGCTGATGCTGAAGCGGCGGACGAGCTTGTCCCGGGCTTCGCTGCGGCTCCACTTACGACCCGCACCGTGCGCAAGCGACTGGAGCGCCAAATCGCCCGGATCATCGCGCGGCCGGACGAGATAGGTCATATCCCCTCGCGAGCCGGGTATCACAATGAGCCCTTTGTCCGCCGGCGCAGCCCCCTTGCGATGAAGCCAGCCGGCCCGATGCGACGTCACGCTGTTGTGGCAGATGTCGAGCAACCGCTCCCCGGTGGTGCCGAGCCGATCGAAGAAGCGTTCGGCGATCACCGCACGATTGAGCGTTGCCCAGCGCATCGCCTGATCATGCTCGACCAGATAGTCCACGCACGCCTCCTCACCTGCGACGAGCCCCGTAACGTTGTGACGGACCATGTGCCGCTCGAGAATTGCATGGCCGAGCCCACGCGAACCGCTGTGCACCATCAGATAGACCGCAGCCGGATCCAAACCCAATCCGGCGAAGGCGACCGCGTCCATTGCAGTGTCGATCCGCAGCACTTCGGCGAAGTGATTGCCGCCCCCAATTGTGCCGAGGGCATTGCCCAACAGGTTCGATGGCAAGCCTGCTTCATCTAGTCGGCCGGCATGATCGCCCGACCAGGGTGATTCGAGACCTCGCAGCTTGCGTTCCGCCGCATCGAGGCGGAACTTGCGGAGCGGCAAGGCACAGCGCCAGAGCGCCATGCCGCATCCGATGTCGCTGCCGACGAGGTGCGGATAGACATGCGTCCGCGACCAGAACGCCGCGCCGACCGCGATCCCGCGGCCGGCGTGGAGATCCGGCAGGCCGACGACCCTATCAATCCCTTCGAGCTGCGCCGTGTGATGGAGCTGGTCGATCGCGGCCTGCTCAATCCAGCTTTCGGGCGAGGCGATGATGCGGATGCTGGCTTCGCTCATCGTGCCGCATCCTTCCACCCGAGGTGCCGTTTGCCTGGCAAAACCCTATGTCCGTGATCGCGCCAGAACCAGACGCGATCCTTGAGGATGCCGTCGTCGGGATCGGCGTAGAACTCCGGACCACCGCAGTTACGACGATCGGGACGCAAGACCTCGCCCTCCCGCAGCAGTTCACCGTGGCGTCCGCGCGCGATGCCGAACAACACGAAATCGCGCAGATGCTGGCGGACATGCATCTTGACCGTGCTGCCAGTGTCGAGGCTGACGCAGATTTCGCTGAACACGTCGTCCCAGCGTCGACCCACGCGCCGCTGAAGAAAGCGGACGAGCGGCGCCAGATTCTCGCTCAGCGACTTCGTATAGGCCGCCTGTTCGCGGGCATGGCGCTTCAGGCCAATATAGGTGTGCGGAGCCTTGTCCTTCTTGAGCTTTACGGGTGGGGCGTGGCCAGCACCCCAGCGGGGGCGCTCGACGATCACTTTGAACATGTCAGCGCGCATGGTTGCTCTCCTCGAAAGGGAAGATGCCAGCGGGCCGACGCGTAATGATAGGATTGAACAGCAGCGCGGCCGATCGGCCACGGAATAGGGTCAGGCGACCGCAGTCACCCGCAAGGGACGTGCCCATGAGAAATGTTCCTGAACTCGGAAATAGAGAGTGGCGATAAGTGCGATCGCGGTTCGCATGTGCTCACTCCTTTCCTAATTCAGAGAAACAACGCTGCCGTGCCTAGATCAAATGCTTAGCGTAAGCAACCGCGATCGACCGCGGAACTGGATCGCAATAGTGCCGCCCACTAGGGCAACAGCCATGACCGACGACATTCGCCTCTCGAAACGCTGTCACTGTGGGTCAGGCGCAAACGAGGCGCAGCTCGCTTGACGCTCGACGCGCAGGGCTGGGCCGATGTCGATGCGATGCTTGTAGCCATGGTTCGGAACAGCGTGGTTCATCGTCCGATTGTGAATCCCTTATCGCGCAAAAACCCGGTCAGATGGATTTACGACGACCAATCTCCATACGCTCTACGCCGACGGGCAGGCAGTGGCTCGCGCCAATCCGGCCGATCCCCGCAGACCCGCGCTGCCAAATCCCCGTGCGACCGACTGAACGGTATGCCGTCCGGCCTGAAACCCGCTGACCAGCGTCGCCGTCGTCGCCGGCAAGTCGTGATCCTGACCACACAGGAAGATGTCGACCGCGGCGTAGTGGTGCTCCGGCCAGGTATGAATACTGATGTGCGATTCCGCGAGCAGCGCTACCGCCGTGATCCCCAGCCCCTCGCCAAATCCGTGCAGCCGGAAGTCGAGCAGGGTCGCCCCGGCGCGCTCCACTGCTGCCCGCAGCGTGTGCTCGACCAGCGCGGCGTCGGCGAGGCCGATACAGTCGAACAGATCGACAAGCAGATGAGTGCCGGTAAAATCCATGGCCAAGCCTAAGTGAGTGCGTCGGCATAAGAAATGCCGAATTGTGCCATCGCTGCCTGTGCCGCGACCGTGCCGCGATAGTGCGCTTCCTCGAACAACGAGAGCCCGCTCAGATCGGAATGGGCGAAATACAGCGGCGGCTGCGGCGCTCCTGCGCGCTCGCGCGCACCGCTCCAGAAGAAGTTCGGGCCAGGTCGGATCATCGCATGCCCCCAGCGCCACACATCGATGCGCCGGATCGCACCGGCCAAATCGGGGTTCATGCCCAGCAGATCATCGCGCACCATGTGCTGCCATTCCTCCAGTGAGCGGTCGAGCATTAGGCGGCGCGCCTCTGCAGGCGGCATGTCTGACAGCGGGAGATACCAGGTCAGCACGCTTGCGCCCGGCACGCTGGCGAGCGACTGGTGCGTCGCGACGACATATCCGAGCGAGTGGCTGTTCCACGCCACATTGTCCCAGGCCAGTGCGGTGCCCTCGCCCGCGGGAGGCCGATCAACCGTTACATTGGCGACGATCCAGGGAGCGTAGTCGAAATGACCGTCTTCGAGCGTACCCTCAGGCACGACGTGACGCGCCACGAAATGCGGCATCGCCAGGATTGCGGCCTTCGCCTCGAGACGCACACCGATACCCCGTGCGACATCCAGGCTGTCGATGACAACCCCACTATTGGCGGGCGCGACGCGGTGAACGATGCGTCCGCAGTCGAGATGCGCTTTCAACCGCGCGCCCATTCGTCCGACCAGATAGCCATTGCCCTCGGGCCAGGTCAGCACGGCATCGCGATCGGCATTGGCGGCGGTACCGCGGCGACCCGCGAAATAATGCACCCCGGCCCAGGCCGAGACCTGATCGGGCTCGGTGCCGTAATCGTCGCGGCACGCGTAGCGGACATGGCCGCGCAGCACCGGCGAATGCCAGCCTCGCGCATCGAGCCATTGCGTGAAGCTGAGCTTGTCGAGCGCCAGCAGGTCAGGATCGCGCGCGCTCAGTGCCATCGGGATCGCGAAAGCCGGGCGCCCCGCGCTATCGCGGCGCGTGCGGAAGACCTCCATCGCCGCGAAGAACGCGGTCACGTCGTGCCGATCCTGCGGCGTCAGACCGACATCGGGCACCAGCCCGTCGCGCCATTTCCCGAGATACAGCAGCCGCTCGTCGGGATCGGCAACGATGGCGTACGGATCGAACACGGGCTTGCCACCCTGCCAGCCGGTCAGGATGCCGAGCTGCTCCAGCAGCCGCAAAATGCCCTTTGCCTCGGGATTGGGGATCGGCAGATAATGTGCGCCGAGCGGATAGGCGGAGACGGCATTGCGGCCCGAGCGGGCGTTGCCGCCGCTATGGTCCTCCAGCTCGAGCAATCGGAAGTCGGTGACGCCCGCATTGGCGAGCGCCCACGCCGCCGAAAGCCCCGCCACGCCGCCGCCGACGATTGCGATGTCGGTCCGCTGCGTCTCGGTCGGCGCGGGAAAGTTGCCGCCGCGCAGGCGATGTCCCCGCGCGAAGTCAGCCCCGCCGAGCGTGCCCGGGATCGCCGCCTCGCCGGCGTCGAGCGCCAATGCGCCGACACCCAATGCCGCGGCACCCGCGACGCTTCCCGCAAGCACCGTGCGACGCGAGACGGTCATCCTTCGTAGACCGCCCATTCTGCCTCGAACTCACGTACCAGTGCCTGGTTGTCGAGCCGGTTCACCGGGACGGGGCGCCGCGCCATGTCGGGCGGGAAGGCAAACGCCAACGCGTCGGTCTGCGGGGTGAGGAAGCGCAAGCCGTGCGGCAGCGGACCGGGACGCGGTACCGCCCCATTGGTGGCGAGCACGAAGCCCCATTCGCCAAAACTTGGCACATAGACGTGATACCCGCGCGTGGTGAGGCCCGCCGCCTCGAGCGTCGTCGCCACCGTCCAATAGGCGCGCGGTGCGACGAGCGGCGACGTGCTTTGAACGCTGATCATCGCGCCGGGCGCGAGCGCGCGGACGAGTTCGCGGTAGAAGCTGACCGTATAGAGCTTGCCGATTGCGAAGTTGGTGGGATCGGGAAAATCGACCAGTACCGCGTCGAACTGCCGTCGGTTGGCGCGCAGCCACAGGAATGCGTCGGCATTGAGGACGCGCACCTTGGGCGATAGCAATGATCCGTGATTAAGCGGCGTAAGCAGCGCGCTGCGGCTGAAGAGCGCTGTCATCGCCGGATCGAGATCGACCAGCGTGACAGAGCGCACCTCGGGATATTTGAGGATCTCGCGCACCGCCAGGCCATCGCCGCCGCCGAGCACCAGCACGTCGCGCGGATGGGCGACGCGCGACATCAGCGGGTGTACCAGCGCCTCGTGATAGCGATACTCGTCGCGCGACGAGAATTGCAGATTGCCGTTGAGATAGAGCCGCAGATCATCGCCCTGCTTTGTCAGCACGATGCGTTGATACGGCGTCGAAGCGGCATAGATCACCGGTTCGCCGTAAACGCCGACCTCGGCCGCGCGCTGCAACCGCTCCGCCGCGACGAACCCCGCCGCCAGCGCTACCGCCACGCCGATCCCAACCCATAATTCGACGCGCAGCCGCAGGTCGCGCCCGAGCATCACGATCAACGCGATCGCCACACCGACATTGGCGAGGCCGAACAGGAAGCCGGTGCGGATCATGCCGAGATGCGGCACCAGCAGCAGCGGGAACAGCAGCGAGGCAGCGAGCGCCCCGACATAATCGAAGGTCAGTACCTTCGAGACGAGATCGCCGAATTCGAGCCGGTCCTTGAGGATCCGCATCAGCAACGGGATCTCGAGGCCGACCAGCGCGCCGATCATTAAGACCAGCCCGTACAGCGGCAGCCGGAAATCGCTCACCCGGTCGAACAGCAGGAACAGCACCGCCGCAGACCCGCCGCCGATCGCCGCGATCAGGACCTCGACGCGGACGAACACCGCGATCTCTGCCGTCGTCACGTAGCGCGAGCACCACGAGCCAACCCCCATCGCGAACAGATAGGTACCGATTACGATCGAAAACTGCGTCACGCTGTCGCCGAGCAGATAGCTCGCGAGCGTGCCGGCCAGCAGTTCGTAGATCAGCCCACAGGTCGCAACGACAAATGCAGACGCGAGCAGCGCCAGCCCCAGTCGTTTTTCCTTCAAGTCAGCCGAAGTCTGCGCATCGTCAGCCATGAATGGCCGCGGCAATGATGATCGCGAGCGCGATCGCGATCGAGCCGGCGAAGATCGCCAGCGCGATATTCTGGTTGCGGCAGATCTCGCCCCACAGATCGACAGGCGTGATCTTGTCCCACAGCCAGAAGCCGAAGCCGAAGATGAACAGGCCGATCCCGGCATAGAGGAGCGTGGCGAGCAGGACGGTGAGCGATAGCATCGTGTGGTCTCCCTATTTGTGCGTCGGGCCATAGGCAGTGTGCACGAAGGCGCGCTGCCCGCCTTGCGCGAACGGCGAGAAGCCCGACCGGATCGTGGTCACAAAACCACCGATCACCGCCAGGCAGAACAGCGCGTACAGGATCGAACTCTTGCTCATCTCGTCGTTCCTTATGTCACTGGCGCGGTACGCCGCTGTTCGAACCTCAGATGCAGGGCCCAGAGAATTGCCGGCCAGAGCAGGATCGCCAGCAGCGCCAGTAGCATGTTGCCGGCGAAGACACCGCCCGTGGTGAGGACGATGCTGACGGGCTGCACATCGGCCGTCCCCCAGGCACTCGCCGGGGACTGACCCGGCCCGACCCAGCGATGACCGGTCAGCTCGATGACCAGATCATACCGCCCCGGTGGCACGTTGGAGAGCGTCGCGCGGTTGCGGCGATCGCCCTCGCTCCACGCTCCGTCGCTGTCGGTGCCAGTGTAATGCTCGACCAGCACGTAGCCGCCATAGCTCTGGTCGGTGACGGCGTTGACCAGCGACAGATCGACGTCGACCCAGCCATTGTCGATCCCGTCGGCCCGCGCAGCGATCGTCACGGCCGTGCCGGCGGGATTCGTCAGCGTGATGCCCTTGATCACCTGGCTCGTCATCGGCGCGTCGATCGTCGTGGTGAAATCGGCAGCGGCGAGCTGATGGGTATTGCTGCCGATCGCGGCGATGAAGAGCAAGGTCAGCGCCGCCACCGTACCGATAATGATCGCGTCGATCAGCCGCGAGTGCCAGGGCGACGGCTCGTGCGGCGCGGGGGCTCCCGCGTTACCACGCTTGTCGATGCCAAAAGCGCGTTCCACCACGCCCCGATCGAGCAGCTCGAGCAGCGTCCAGGTCCGCTCCTCGTCATTCTCCTCGCACGATAGCATCTTACCGGGCAGGACATAATCGGTGACGCGGACCTGCTCGCCCACCGCGACTCGCCAATAAAATTCGCCAACCACGAAGCGCACCCACGTTTTGTAGGGCGTCCCAAACCGGCGATAAGTTTCGCTCGCATATTGCAGACCATCGACGGCAGATTCGGGCAAACGATCGAGCAACCATCCGAGACTGAACCGTCGCCCATCGTCGAGCAGGAAGGCATAGCCAAGATACGGGTTGAACAGCAGATATTCCGACCAGCCGCTTTCGCCGTCGCTGCGTTCGAGATAGCCGACCACCTCCCACTGCTCGCCATCGAGCGCGCCGCGCGTGCCGAGCGGGATCTCGGGGCGGGTCATCGCCGCGCTCGCTGCCGCGATGACCCGCACCTCGGGGTCGGCAGCGTCAAGGGTCGTGCCGCAATGCTCGCACACCAGGCTGACGGTGTAGCCAGCGGCACGCAGCGCAATCGTGCCGCCGCACGCCGGACACGTCAGCGCACGCACCGTGGCAGCGGTCTCGGTCACGCGGCGAAATTCGGCATTGGCCAGTCTTCGAACGCGCGCATATTGGTCGCCCGCAGGCCTGCGAGGTCGACGAACGCGCCGACATAGACCGACACCTGGCCGCGATCCTTCTGCACGCTCGCGCACCGGCCGTCCGACGCCTGCAAGTCGAGACTTTTCATCGCGAGGCCGGCGGGGGCACTGAACGGCAACTCGCCCTCGCTCGCGACACAGGTGGCTTGCTTGATATCGGTCACGATGTAGCGCACCCGGTCGATCGTCGCGTCCATGCCGAGCGCAATCGGCGAGTCATCACGCAGTGCGCGCACCACGCCGGTACGACCGGCGGCATGATCGAGCGCGCGCAGCGCCATATAGCGTCCCATCGCCTCACCCAGCCAGCCGGTCGAGCCGTCGGCGAACAGCATCAGCCACTCGTTCCAACCGCCATCCGCCCAACGCCAGCGCACCCGACCGATCAGCTCGAACGGCGTCTCCGTCCACATCCCCCGCGTGCCGATCTGCAGCGGACTTACATCGGCGGGCACTTCGGCAATCTTGCCCATAGCCTGCAACACTTCGCCGCTGCGGACCAGGGAACTGCGGCAATAGTCGCATACCCTCACCGGCAGATCGGCCGAGCGAAAGCGCACGGCCGCGCCGCAATTGGGGCAGTCTGCGTTGATCACCGACACCTTAGACGATCTTGGCGAGCAGCGCGGATTTCTTGGCGTCGAACTCTGCCTGCGTGATGGCGCCCGCGGTCATCAGCCGGTGAAGCTTCTCGATCTGCGCATATGGGTCTTCGCCCGGCACTTGCTGGCCGAATGCAGCACCCATGCCCTGCCCGATCGCCATGCCAGCTGCGGCTCCCGCGCCAATTCCGGCTACTCCGCCAGACTGTGCCGCGGCGGTGTCGATCGCTTCGGCGGTCTGGAAACGGACATAGCGATCTAGGTAGCCCATCACGCGCATCGAGCTGGCTTTGTCGAGATGCTCCTGCACTGCGTCGGGCAACGACAGGCTCTCGACGAAGAAGCTGCAGCATGTGAGGCCCCAAGCCGCGAACGCCGGATCGACGGCGGCGCGCAACCGCGCCGATAGCGCCGCCTGATCGCCGGCAAGATCGACGAACGCGGTTTCGCCCTGACCGAGTCCGGACGCGAGCGCCGTCGCGATCACCCCCCGCAGCTGCGGTTCGATGTCCGCAACGCTCAAGCGCTCCAGCGTGCCCATCAGCTTGGCAGCGAACACCGGGACATTGTCGACGCGGAACGAGTAGCTGCCGAAGGCGCGTATCCGCAGCGGACCGAAGTCCTTGTCGCGCACGGTTATCGGCTGCGCCGTACCCCATTTGAGGCCCGCCTGTTCCTTCGAGCTGAAAAAATAGACGTCGGCCTTGAACGGCGAGACGAAGCCCTTGTCCCAATTCTGCAACGCGGTGAGCACCGGCAGGTTCGCAGTTTCCAGGGTATAGCGTCCCGGTTTGAACGCGTCGGCGATCTCGCCCTCATTGTAGAAGAATGCCGTCTGGCCCTCGCGAACCGTCAGTTGCGCCCCGTTCTTTATCTCGCGCGCTTCCATCGGATACCGCAGGGCCAACTCGCCGGGCGCCTCAACCCAATCGATGACATCGACGAACTGTTTGGACAGAAAATCCAGCAAACCCATCAGCCTTCTCCCTGACGGCATTCATAGTTCAGCTCGGCACCGGCGCAAATGGGCAAAGCGCCAAATGCACTATTGGGTGTGGCGACCGCTTAGTCGACCATCCGCAGCGCCTCCCGAGCTACGCTTGGCAATGAAGATCGCAGGGATTGCGGAACGCCGATCGAACGATACATTGTATCCTGAAGGACAGGCGTGATGAGGATACTTCGCACTCTGGGTTTGCTGATTCTGGCAACGACAGTGGTCGCGTTTACGCCCGAACCATCGTGCGCAGACAGCTGGGCCCTGCCAACGACCGCCTCTTACTCGTCTTGCGGCGGCCACGCGCGCCTTGTCGTCACTCCGCGCGACCTCTCCAGCCAACTGGGCTATTTCGTGGACAAAGTCGGGAACGTCGAACCCGCCGGGCAAAAGAATGGTGGAACGCGGGCTGCGAAAGCACGGCTGGAGCGTCTGATAGACAGGCGCTGGCGAGTCATGTGGGAACGGCAGATACCAAACGATGCTGCGCCCGTCTCTGCAATTGTTCGAGATGACGGCGCATATGCCGTCACCTTCGATGACTGGCATGGCCTCGGCTATGGGCGAAATGCGGCGGTGATTTATAGTGCCACGGGCACCTTGGTCCGGAGGCTCTCTCTCTCCGACATTGTCCCCGAGACTTACATCGAGGCGCTGCCCCATTCGGTTAGTTCCATCCAGTGGCGCGGCGAGCCACGCTTTTCGACCGACGGCCAGCGGGTGCTCGTCCCGAATGCCATTCCCTCAGACGACTTTGCGGCCAAGACCGCCCATGTTGATTTCGCCGTAGACGTCGCAGATGGCCGGGTTTCGGCGATTGATCCGGCGGCTTGGGAAGCCGCGCTTGCAACAGGACGAACAGTTCTCGCTGCTCAGACGGCAGAAGAAGCGGCAACCAAGAGTGCATTTTTTGCGCCATTGCTGGGCCCGAGGGTCAACGGCGAGCGCGAGTGGCATGACTATCTTCGCGAAGCCGTCAGCCGCCTCAAGCGAGACAAACATACGCCCTCCACTACCGTTTTGCGCGCTCCGGACGCAGAGGACTATGCGGTGTCCGAAACATGGGTTCGCGATGCCGTGAGCGAAAGCCATGCGGATAATGTCGCGTTGGCGTCGCTGTCGCCGACAAACCTCGTGGCAGTTCTTGCGAAGGTCACATCCAAGCTGCCCGTCCGATCATTATCGAAGACAACCGTCTTCATAGCGTTGTCCGATCAGTATTGGCCGGGCGCAGTAGCAGCAATGCGCAAAACAGGCGCGCGACTGGTCCAGCTAGATCCGACCAAGCCGATACTGCAACGTCCGGAGCGAATTGGGAGACGGTACCCCGCTTCAAATGAGCGAGAGTTCTAGTTCATTTTGCAGCTTTGATCGGCACTCGACAAGAGCGGCGGGCGCAGCCGCGGATTGTGGAAGACGCCATTGCCGAGCTCTATCGCGCGGGGTCGCGCACCGCCAGTTCGCTGTACGGTCGGTTAGGGGTGCTTGGGTGTAGAAGCGTTGGCGGATCGTACCCCTCCGGTGTGGACCGCCTTGCCGGGAACGGGTGATCGGCTGACGTAGCACTGGTGCAAGCGACGGTGTTAGCGATGGTGCGATGAGTCAGATCACGATTATTTCAGGCGCGGAGCGGCGCCGGGTTTGGACGGACGATCAGAAGCGGGCGCTGGTGGCGGCGGCCTGCGAGCCGGGAGCGAGCGTGGCGGAGATCGCGCGGCGTGCCGACCTGCGGCCGAGCCAGCTTTATCGATGGCGACGCGATCTTGCCGAGCCGGTGTCGCCGGGCTTCGCGGCGGTGACGGTCGGCG
>NZ_RCZC01000010.1 GCF_006439055.1 Sphingomonas glacialis | reverse complement strand
ATTGCTTGGTGGCTATAGCGTCAGTGCCCCACCCGATCCCATCCCGAACTCGGCCGTGAAACCTGACTGCGCCGATGGTACTATCGCTTAAGCGATGGAAGAGTAGGTCGTCGCCAGGCATTGAAGCCGGTGAACACAAAACGTTCGTGTCTCTCATCAGAACCCATTTACATGTCATCTAACACCCCGCTCGCTCTCGCGAGCAAAACCAACACCTCGTCGCGGGGTGGAGCAGCCCGGTAGCTCGTCAGGCTCATAACCTGAAGGTCACAGGTTCAAATCCTGTCCCCGCAACCAACTCAAATTGCGAATCTCCCGCTGTGTAAACAGCGGGCTTTTTTGCGTTTGCGGCGATGTGAAGGATGCTCGCTAAATCGCCTTTCAAGTCGATCGTCAGCTCGCCATCGTCCGGCGTCAGCACGACGCTCTCCATTAGCGAACGCAGCACTTCCGACGCACGTAGCCGTACGATATCGTCACTTTGCTCGAGGGCCTCGTAAAGCTTGTCGAGTTCCTGGCGGTAATGCGTCGCCATTTCCGGATGCAGCAACGGCGGCGGCTCAACCGCGATTGCCAGTTCCTGGTTTAGGAAGCGCCGACGATCTTCCAGTTTGAGCATTTTGGCGCTTAACGTTTCGCCGTTGCCGCCCCTCAGGATCAGTTCGACCAGCATATCGAGGTCCTTATTGATCCGAGAAATCTCCGCATTCATCGCATCAATCTTGGCACGCCCTTCCATCCGAAGGCGGTTCGTCTCCCGCGTGAATTCGTCGCAGAACCGCTTGAACAGCGCGGGCTCCATCAGCCGGTCGCGAAGCGCACTCAACACGCGGGTTTCGAGCACGTCACGACGGATGTTCACCCGATTGTTGCACGTGCCCTTGTTGCGTGCCGTCGAGCATCCCACCGAGGTCGACGAAATTTGCGAGTAACCTCCACCGCAGACTCCGCACTTTGTCAGGCCGGAAAGAAGATATCGCGCCCTTGCGCGATCGCGGAACGTGGCCATAACGCAGCCTGGAGAGGCGCTCAGCTGCGTTTGGGCCTGACGGCCCTTGGCGGCGTCCCATAATGCGGCTTCAACAATGCGAAGCGCCGGCACATTATGGGTGATCCATTCCTCGGGCGGGTTCGGCCGGGCCTGCCGCCGGCCGGTCTCAGGATCCTTGATGTATCGTTGCCGGTTCCAGACGAGGCGACCGGTATATAATTCGTTGTTGAGGATGCCGGTGCCGCGCTTGCTGTTGCCGAGGATCGTGCTGAATCCCCAGGCGCCGCCCGAGGGGCCGGGGATGCCATCCCGGTTCAGGTCTCCCGCAATCTTCTTTGCTGACTTACCGCCAGCGAACTCGCGAAAGATGCGCTGAACAACAGCGCTCTCGTCCGGCTTGATCTTTCGATCGCCGCGACCGACGTCCCCCTCAGAATCCACACTCCGCACCACAGCATAACCATAGGCGTTGCCGCCGCCGGACTTGCCCTGCTCGACCCTCCCGCGAAGGCCGCGGTGGGTCTTGTCGGCCAGATCCTTCACGAACAACGCGTTCATCGTACCCTTGAGGCCGATGTGCAGATGCGAAACCTCGCCCTCGGCCAAGGTGACGATCTTCACATTGCCATAGACCATCCGCTTGAACAGCCCGGCGATGTCCTCCTGATCCCGCGAGAGGCGATCCATCGCCTCGGCGAGCACGCACTGAAATCGACCCCGCGTGGCGTCCGTGATCAGCGCCTGAATTCCAGGGCGCAGCAGTGAGGCGCCTGAGACGGCGTGATCCGAATATTCTTCAACGACCTGCCAGCCTTGCTTCTCCGCAAAGGCACGGCACACCTGAAACTGGTCGTGAATCGACGCATCGCGCTGATTGTCGCTCGAGTAGCGAGCGTAGAGGGCAACCTTCATGGCGCATGCTCCAGATCAGGGGCGGGTCTCCACATAGTCCCGCATCTTTTCTGCATAATAACGCCGTGCTGACGATTGGGCTAGTAGTGTTACAAGCTCTAGCAAGCGCGGATCCGGCCCGCCGTCGACGCGATCGTCGTCGTTGCACGGCATCGGTTTGCTATCGTCTGACTTAGCCATCTTGCAAATCCTATGAGCCTCTGATCGACGTGATACCGCTCTATCAGTCTATCGGACAAACCTTGGAGGCTCCTTCCACATCGTAGAACCTGCGGTCTGCGGGTAGGATTGGACACTGGCGGCAACGCAATCGAACGCGAGCGTCGTAGAAATACGTGAGATCGGCGGTTCTCCGGAAGCCTCGGAAGCAAGCCGGGTGGTGGCGTCGTCCAGACCACTGCGTTGGCATGGCACTCTTAAGTGGGACGATCGACTTCTTTAGGCATGATTCTGGCGATGCGCGGACGGGCTGCTCTCGGGGTGATTCGGGTGGAAAACGGCCTGTCTGCTTTTGGGCTGCGCTCGCCGTAGTCGGCCTCTCGTTCACGGGGCAACTTTCGTTACTTCGGCATCTTCCAGTCGAATGAAAACTCCGTAGTGGCCGGCATGGAGGATCCATCGACGCCACGCGCGGGAGTATATCGGCCGCGACGGGTGAGGGCGCTGCAGGTCGCCCTATCAAGCGAGGCGTTGCCGCTCGATGCGACAATCGTACAACTTTCGATGCGGCCGGACGCGTTGATGGTGTATTTCACCCGCACATTCCCCTCGGCTTCGGCCGCGAGCGCGTCGGCGGGATAGTCGTCGGTTGAAATCCAGTCCGCCGGGTTGCCACGCGCTGGACTCGCCTTCGAAGCGTCGCCTGCCGTGTGTCTGCCGGTCGCAAAGGGATCGTCGGGAATGCTGGCGAACCGCTGCCTTTCGCGTTCCTGCGAGGCTTTCACCGCGCGAAGGTTGCCGACGCACTGATCGACCACGCGCAGCGCGGCGCCCGAACCTTGAAGGCGCAGGCTGTCGACCAATGTATCGCCCTTGTAGACTTTGAGGCTCGACGCGCTCGCGAACGCAGGAAAGAAATCGGCGCCGAATTTCGTCACGAAGCCTCGGCGCTCGTAACTCTCGCCCGTCCCGACTGATTTGCCCCCGCGGAATGCTTGAGTGCCAACGTGGAATTCGAGGTCGTAGATCTCCCCTTTCTTGGCCGACCAGCCGTAGTTCGTGACGGCCATCGCCGCGCTGCCATCGGTCATTTTGGCGACCGTGAGCCGGGTTTCGCCTTTGCCTTCATAGTCGAGAGCCAGGCCGCAAAAGTCGTCGCCTTCGAAAACCTCCCAGCCCGCGGTGGTCGGCCAGCTTCGTGCCGCCGCCGGCGCGGACAGGGAAGGTACAATCAGCGCCGTCATCGCCAGGGCCAAGCAACTTCGGAATGACATTGTTGACGCCCCCCTCGGTCTCGGTGATGGTGTTGATTGCTGGAAAATTGATCCAGCACAACGCGATATTTCAGCTGCGACGGGCGAGCCGCCCTGATCATTCAAGGCAATCCGGGGGGATTTGATGTATTGCGACCAATGCGGGCAGCAGATTGACGACGATTCCAAGTTTTGCCGGCATTGTGGCGCGCTGCAAAAGGTAGCTGGGACCGAGACCGTTCAAACGGGGCGCACCCGTCGGATTGGGCCTCTCGACCCCTCGCCGGCGGTCGAAGCCAAGGCCAAGCAAAAAGTAGGGCCAGGACGAATTTTCTGGACGATCCTCGCCGTATTTGTGGTTCTCGCCATCATCGGCTCACTGGCAAAGCAATCGTCGCCGTCTGTGGGCACGAGCGAAGCGGCAAACATTATGGCGAACGCCGATATGATTGCCGACAACATCGACAACGCTGCGTCCGCCGTTGATGAAGGCGCAGGTAAGCCGACCGGTGCCGCTGACGGTCCTTGGGCGTACTCCACGACGGAGGACAAGGTGCGCGGGAGCACGACCTATTACGCGCGTACCACCAGCACCAACACCATCCACCAGAACCCACCCTACGACTCCGATACGAGCATGGGCATGGCCGTCCGCAAATCCCGGTCGGACGGGACCAATGTGGTGCTGACGATCAGTTCGGGGCAGATGATGTGCCCGTCCTACGAAGGATGCAGTGGCACCGTCAGCTTCGATGGTGGGCCTGCACAGCGGATCCGCTTCGCGGGACCTGCCGATCACAGTAGCGAAACGATCTTCGTCGAAGGGGCGAAGTCGTTCATCGCGAAGCTCAAGAAGGCGAAAAAGGTCGTCATCGAGAAGACGCTTTATGAGGCCGGCAATCCGCAGTTCGAGTTCGATGTGCGCGGCCTGAAGTGGGACCACTAAAGTGCTGAACCGAAGGGTGGCGCTGATAGCCGGCGCGATCGTGGCTGCGCTTGCGGTCTATAACGGCATTCTCACGATTCCAGTGGCGCTCGCTCGGCAACACGAGAGCGGTATAACGATGGTCGCCTATCGTCGGTGGCTGATCGATCCCACGACGGCTGTCGTCGACCTGTGGCGCGTCGACCGCAATGCGAGCATGGCCGATGTCGACCGCAATCTCTTCGAGGTAGCCGAGGCGCTCAAGGCGCAGTCGTTCACGAATGTCGAATTGGCGTACAAGGGGACGGGGCGCTTCCTTCTAGACGGCACCCAGTTCAAGACAATCGGCGAGGAGCGGTCGTTCCAGAACCCGGTCTACACCATCCGAACACTTCCCCAGCACATAACCAAACTCGACGGCACCCCGGCGTTCGGCACGTACGAAGGCGGTTTCCTAGGGGTGCTGAGCGCGCAGATGAGTGATCATTCGCAGCTCCATTGGTCATGGTATCTCGCATCAATGAGCGGTGCTGATCCGAGTTCGACGATGCCGAAGTCTGGCGGCGCCGGATTTTGAGTCATCCGCTCGCCGCGCGCGATTTCAGCCTGCCGACACGGACGAACCGCCTACCTTCCTCGTCGGCGATCTCGTCGCTTGGCCAAATGCTTACGGTTAGCGGTCACGCTGACGCCACGGGTTTCTGGATGATTTGCACATGACGTTGAAGATCGATGCAACCGTGGCGGCCAAGATCGGGTTCGCCTCGCATCAGAATGCGGTGCCGGTGCTGCGTGAGATAACGGTGCGTCACGCCGGCGAAGCCCCGCTGGAGGATCTCCGCCTCGTGCTGACCTCGGACCCCGGGTTCGTCAGTCCAAAAACCTGGCTGATCGACCGCATATCCCCAGGTGACGATCTTCCGATCACGGACCGGGACGTCGCGCTCAACGCAGCCCTGTTGCGCGAGCTGAACGAATGCGTGAGGAGCACGGTTTCGCTCACGCTTTACGACGCGGCTGGGCAAGAGCTGGCGGTCACCCGGCACGAGGTGGAGCTTTTGGCGCACAACGAATGGGGCGGTCTGGGCTCCATGGCGGAACTCCTCCCAGCGTTTGTGATGCCGAACGACCCCGCCGTTGACCACGTGCTCAAGGCGGCGTCGGATGTTCTTCGTCGTGCCGGCAAACCCGACGGCCTCGACGGTTATACCAGCGGCAAGCGCGAGCGGGTGTGGGAATTGGCGTCGGCGATCTGGTCGGCGATCGCGGGGCTTCGGATTTCCTACGCGCTTCCACCTGCGAGCTTTGAGCTCGTCGGTCAGAAGGTTCGGACGCCCGGAGCCGTTCTCGAAGGCGGGGTGGCGACGTGTCTCGACACCGCGCTCCTGTTCGCGGCGGCGCTCGAACAGGCCGGGCTCAACCCGCTGGTCGTCATGACCAGCGGTCATGCGTTCGCTGGCGTGTGGCTGCAGCCGGTCGAGTTCGCGAACCTACTCACCGACGAGGCGGCGGCGCTTCGGCGGCGCTTCGATCTCGACGATCTTCTTCTCTTCGAGACCACTCTCGCCACCAACAAGCCAGCTGCGAGTTTCAGCCAAGCGATGGTGGCAGCACGGCGTCAGATCGACGAAGGTGCCGAAGCCCAGTTCGAGATGGCGATCGACGTGCGTCGCGCCCGCATGCAGCGGATCAGACCGCTCGGAGTAGCGTCGGGCGTTCGAAGCCCGGACGGACCGCAAACCGCCCCGATATCGGAAGCGCTCGAGGCCGCCCCATCGCTGCCGGCGTTCGACGTGGAGATCGCCGAAGAGGCTGATACGCCTGGCGATCGGATCCGGCAGTGGCAACGCAAGCTGCTCAATCTGACCACCAGCAATCGCCTCCTGCATGTGCCGGACAGCGCCAAGGTGTTGAAGCTCATCTGTCCCGACCCGGGTGGGCTGGAAGATTTGCTGTCGTCGGGCAAGAAGGTCCGCGTCGTGCCGATGCCGGATCTCGACGCTGGCGGGCGCGACGAGCGCCTGTACGAACAGCAGACGCAGACGAACCTGCGAGAGGAAGTGGCAAAGGCGGCTCTGGCCCGTGGCGAAGCCTTGTCGCCACTGGGCAAGGACAAGCTGGACGCCGGACTGATCGAGCTGTTTCGCAAGGCGAAGAGCGATCTCGAGGAAGGCGGTGCGAACACGCTCTATCTCGGCTTGGGTTTCCTGAAGTGGAAGAAGTCCGCGACCGAGGAGAAGGTGTACCGAGCGCCGCTGATCCTGTTGCCCGTCCGGCTGGAGCGGAAGAGCGCTCTCTCCGGCGTGTTGATGACCCGACACGAGGACGAGCCGCGCTTCAACCTGACCCTCTTGGAGTTGCTGCGACAGGACTTTGAACTGTCCATTCCCGGGTTGGATGGCGAACTGCCGACGGATCACAGCGGCGTCGATGTGGCTGGTGTCTGGCGCACGGTGCGGGCCGCGGTTCGTGACATGTCGGGGTTCGAGGTCGTTCCCGACGTCGTGCTCGGCACGTTCTCGTTCGCCAAATATCTGATGTGGAAGGACTTGGTGGACCGGGCTGATCGCCTGAAGGAAAGCCCGCTGGTCCGGCATCTGATCGAGCGCGACGGCAGCGTCGTGAAAGGAAAGGGCGCTTTTCCCAAACCCGAGAACCTGGATGCCGAGGTCGATCCATCAACGCTCTTCACGCCGCTTCCCGCCGACAGTTCGCAGCTGGCGGCGGTCGTCGCCTCGGCGCGTGGTCTCGACTATGTGCTGGATGGCCCGCCGGGCACGGGCAAATCCCAGACGATCGCCAACATCATCGCTCACAATTTGGCGCTTGGCCGCCGTGTTCTCTTCGTCGCGGAGAAGAAGGCGGCGCTCGACGTCGTGCATCGTCGATTGAGCGACAAGGGCCTCGCCCCCTTCTGCCTCGAGCTCCACTCCGCCAAGGCCACGAAGACCGCGGTCCTGAAGCAGCTGGACCGAGCATGGGCGACCCGCGACGCGCTGACGGAGGACGAGTGGGCTGTCGAGGCCGCGCAGGCCCGCCGGCTTCGTGACGGCTTGAACGAAATCGTGAAGCTGCTGCACCGGCAGGAGCCGAACGGCTGGACCCTCCACCGCGCCATTGGACGAACCGTTCGCGACGGAGGCGAAACCACCCCGCGGTTTTCGTTCGATACGGAGATTCACGACACCCAAGCCATGACGAACCTGCGCGACGTTGCACGTCGTCTGGGGCTCGCGCGCCGCGAGGTGGAGGGCCTTCCGCCGGAGCTAAGCGAGGTTGCCCGCACGGAATGGACGAACGGCTGGCAGGAGGCGATTGTCGAGGCCGCGGCGAAGGTGCCGGTGGAGCTGGAGGCGCTGGTGGCCGCGCTCGCCGGTGTGCAGAAGGCGACCGGCCTGCCGATGGCGATTGCGGACAGACAGGGCGCCGCCCGCTTCGCATCCTTCACCCGGACGCTCCTCCAGATGCACGGGCGGGACTTCCGCTTCGCGTTCGCGCCCGATGTCGCCGACCGTGTCGGCGCAGCTCGTGAAGGCCTGCGCTTGATCGAGGAATACCGACGCCAGGAGCAGGGGCTTTCGAGCACCTACGCGCCTGAGGCGGCTCGGAGGGTCGATATTGAAGCGACGAGGGCGGCGTGCAAGGTCGCCGAAGGAAGGTTCTGGTTCTTCGCGACATTGGCGAAGAGACGCGTTGCAAGGAACCTCGCACAGGTCGGCGGCGCTTCGGAGCCGCTAGATGTGGAACTCGACCTCTCCCGCCTGGATTCAATGCGGGCATTGCTCCACCGGATCGACGCATTGGCGGTCAGGGTCGGCGGAATCCCAGGCTGGGCAGGGTTGTCGTCGGATCCCGCCGAGGTCGAGCGCGCCATCCTCATGGGCGAACACCTCAGATCGGCGATCGCGACGGAGGCGCATGGACCGGACGCGCTCATCGAGCTGCGGCGCGCGGTCTCAGGGCTCGTGGTCGATGCCAACGAGCTGCTCGAACCGAGCGGTGGGATAGCGGGGTGCGTCGGCCGCCTGGATCACGCGCTGTCGGCGCTCGCAGCGACGGCGGATCGCTTCCATATGCTGGCGGAATCAGCACCCGCGGGCGATTTCGAGACGCTCAAGCGCGGCGCGGCGGCCGTTACCGCGAACGCGCGTCGCCTGCATGCCTGGACGAGCTGGCGGCGCGTTCGCGATGAGGCGATCAGGGCTTGCCTGAAACCTTTGGTGGAGGGTCTTGAGGGCGGCGCAATCGACCCACTGAACTCCCTATCATCGTTCGAGGTCGGATATGCTCGTTGGTTCGCATCCTCTCGGATCGATCAGGAGCCGCTGCTGACGCACTTCATGGCCGGCGAGCAGGAGGATCGCATCAGCCGCTTCCGGCTGGTCGAGGATCGGATGAGCGAATTGTCCGTCCGCTACATACGGGCGAAGCTGTGTGGATTGATCCCGGATCGCGCCGACGTCGGCAAAAAGGACGGCTACGGCGTGCTGAAGCATCAGCTTCAGCTGCAGCGTGCGCACAAGCCAATCCGTCAGCTCGCCGCCGACATGGGGGACGCCTTCACCAGGCTCGCGCCGTGCATGCTGATGAGTCCGCTGTCGATCGCCCAATATCTTCCAGCCGACCAGGCGCTGTTCGATCTCGTGATCTTCGATGAGGCGTCGCAGATCACTCCATGGGACGCGATCGGGGCGATGGCGCGCGGCAAGCAGGTCGTCATCGCCGGCGATCCACGTCAGATGCCGCCGAGCAACGACTTTGCCCGCGGCGCGTCGTCGGTTTCTTCCGACGACGATACCGAATCCGACATGGACAGCATCCTCGATGAGTGTCTCGGAGCCGGCGTGCCCCAGCACAGTCTCGATTGGCACTATCGCAGCAAGCATGAGAGCCTGATCACCTTCTCGAACCATCGCTACTATGACGGTAAGCTCGTGACCTTCCCCGCACCGGTCACGCGCTCGAGTGCGGTATCCTGGCAGAAGGTGGACGGCGTCTACGCACGCGGGGCAGGGCGTACGAACCCGATAGAGGCACAAGCCATCGTTGATACAGCGGTTGCCAGGCTCCGCGATCCGAGCTTCGTCGATCCCGCAGGGCGACGCCTGACCATCGGCATCATCACGATGAACGCCGAGCAGATGCGGCTCACTGAGGATCTCCTCGACAAGGCCCGCCGCGCCCATCCCGAGATCGAACCGTATTTCAGCGAAGAGTTGCTCGAACCCGTCGTCGTGCGAAATCTTGAGACCGCCCAAGGCGACGAGCGTGATCTCATTCTTCTCGGAATTGGGTTCGGACCCACCGAACCCGGTGGAAAGACGATGTCGATGGACTTCGGTAAACTGAACCGGGAAGGCGGATGGCGCCGCCTAAACGTCGCCGTCACGAGGGCGCGGACCGAGATGAAGGTGTTCACCTCGTTCGAGCCGGGCATGATCGACCTCACGCGCACGAGCCAGCGCGCGATCGCCGATCTCAAGCACTTTATCGAATTCGCTGACCGAGGTCCACGCGCGCTTGCCGAGGCCGTGAAGGGTTCGTTGGGTGGGGCTGACTCACCGTTTGAGGAGGCGGTCACCTTTGCGCTTCAGCGCCGTGGCTGGAACGTCGTGCCGCAAGTCGGCGTATCGAAGTTCAGGATCGATCTGGGTATCGTCCATCCAGACCGCCCCGGGGACTTCCTGATCGGCATTGAGTGCGACGGTGCGACGTACCATAGCGCTGCGACGGCGCGCGACCGCGACAAGGTGCGTTCCTCCATTTTGGAGAGCCTCGGCTGGAAGCTTGCTCGCGTATGGTCGACCGATTGGTGGATCGACAAGGAGCGGGCGACGGACAAGCTTCACGGTATTATCCAGCAACGCCTCGAAGAGGACCGGTTGGCGGTGCGGGAGCGGCAAGAACCAGAAGCGGTCGCCGCGGCCCAGAATCTGGCACCTAATCCTCTTATCGTTGTGGCGGATCAACCCGTCGATTCCAGCCCGGCTGATGCTGTCGGCGCCGAAGAAAAACCTGAAATCACACCTGAACCGCTCTCGATGGAGGCTCGCGCCGAGGCTCTTGCCGGGACCATGCAGCCCGTCGAAGTGCAGCAGCCTGCTTACGAGCCGCTGATAACGAGCTACATGGCGCCCATGTCGCGGCCCTACACGGTGACTGACGCATCTCAGTTCGGTTCGACGATCGACCCGGCATCGTTTTATGATTCGTCTTATGATCCCATTCTGAGCTCTATGGTGAGGAAGGTCATGGAGCAGGAAGCTCCGATAGCGGAGTCGCTGTTGGTTCAGCGGATCGCCCGCGCGCACGGCTTCCAGCGGTCTGGCCGCTTGATCCGAGACAGGGTCATGGCAATCGCCGAACGTGAACATTACGTCTCGCGGGACACCGCAGATCAAGGCTTCGTCTGGCAAACAGAGGAAGCTAAAAGCAAAAGTACGCTTGCAAGGGCTCCAGCGGCTGACCGCGACATTCGCCAGATCGAAGAAATTTCCGTTGAGGAGCTTCGCGCGGCTGACTCTGACTTCGATCCCGCCGCCGTGGCGCGTTTCTTTGGTATCAGGCGCCTTACATCCGCGGCACGTTCCCGGATCGAGCGGGCACGAATGTTGTAGCAGCTTCGTCGGTAAAACTCCGACTACCAAGGCGCTATCATTGTCGTGTTGGCGATCGCAGTCGCATCGCCGAGGTTCGACGTCGTGTGAGGTGGCTCGCTAGCATGCGCCGCCACGTCCAGGGCGCGCTCGGGTGGAAGCACGAACCCGCTGCGCGGGAGGGCGTGTGTGGCGCGGTTGAGGTAAAAGACGAGCGTTGCAGGGCGGTTGAGCGCTCCAGGCGTCAGGCGGACCATCGTGGCTCCACTAGGAGGGGTCATACGATGAATGCCCTTATTCCTGTCACTGCGGTCAGCCCGCTACGTCAGCGTTGATCGACGAGATGGAGATGCGTCGGTTCGGCCGCGAGACGCAGGGTAATTAAATCCGTGATATTGGGCGGTTCGCCACATTTCTCGGTCGTCCGCAGGAGCTGGTTCAGACGACTAGTGAATCGGATTAGACGCCTGTTGAAGCGGTAGGGTAAGAGTATTCCATGCCTAGACCTTTCCGCTTTCTCCACACTTCCGACTGGCACCTCGGCCACGAGCTTCATGGTCATCATCGAGAGGAGGAGCACGATGCGTTCCTGAGTTGGCTGCTCGATGCGCTCGCGGAACACGGCGTCGATTCCCTGTTGATGACGGGCGACGTCTACGATGTCGCCAATCCCGCAGTGACGGCGACGCAGCGGTTCTACGGCTTCCTTCGGGAGGCGACCGCACGCTGCCCGAACCTCCACATCGTCGTCTTGGGGGGCAATCACGATTCCGCGCATCGCATCAATTTGCCGGGCGCGCTGCTCGGCAAGGGGCGAGTGCATCTCATCGGAAATCTGCCGCGCTGCGAGGGCGCCCTGGATTTCGACCGGCTGCTCGTGCCTCTGCCTGGAGAGGGCGGGGAGACTATGGCCTGGGTGGCGGCGATCCCGTTTTGCCGTCCGGGTGATCTCGGCGCAGGGGATCTGGCCTCGCTCTACGCGGAGGTAATCGAGGCGGCGCACGCGCGTTGCGAAGGTCTGCCGATCGTGGTGACGGGGCACCTGCATATCGCGGGCGGAGACGTCTCGACCGACAGCGAGCGGCGTGTCGTCGTAGGCGGAGAAGAGGCAGAAGCGGCGAGCCTGTTCGACGGCCGGGCCGCCTATGTCGCGCTCGGCCATCTCCATCGGCCGCAGGACGTCGGCGGCACGACGACGATCCGGTACGCCGGCTCGCCCTTTCCGATGTCGGCGAGCGAGCGGCGCTATCGTCATTCCGTCTCGCTGGTCGATCTTCCCTCCGGCGGAGGCCCTGTGAAGGTCGAGGAATTGCGCGTGCCACGCCATGCGCCCTTCCTTGCGCTGCCGGACGAGGACGCGTTGCCGATCGAGGAGGTCGAGGCGCTTCTCGCGGCTTATGATTTCGGCCAGCCGGCGACCCCCGGTAGCTTTCCGTTTCTCGAAGTGGCCGTGGCGGTCACCCGCCCCGAGCCGGGTCTCTGGGCGCGGGTTTCGGCGGCGCTGGAGGGAAGGCCCGTGCGCCTTACCCGTGTCCGACAGGTTCGACCGGAAGGTGCGGGCGACGGGAGCATCGCCGCTCGGGAGGAGGCGCTTGCCGTGCTGCAGCCCGAGGCGGTCTTCGCCGAGCTGCACGCCCGTCGGCACGGCGGACCGCCCGAAGAGGCGCTCGCGCGCGCTTTTGCACAATTGCTGATCGAGACGGAGACCGCGGCGTGAGGGTTTTGGCCATTCGCGGGCGCAATCTCGCGAGCCTCGCCGGCGACTTTGCGATCGATTTCGAAGCGGCGCCTCTCGCCGATGCCGGCATCTTCGCGATCACCGGCCCGACGGGCGCGGGCAAGTCGACGCTGCTCGATGCGATGTGCCTCGCGCTCTATAATCGGGTGCCCCGTCTCAGCGCCGCCCCCAAACGCGGCAGGGTTGGGAGCGAAACGGACGCCTTGTCGGCGACCGACCCGCGCGGCCTGTTGCGGCAGGGTACGACCGAGGGTTTCGCGGAGATCGACTTCGTCGCCCGCGACAAGGTGCGCTATCGGGCGCGGTGGAGTGTATCGCGCGCGCGTACCGGTACACTGAAGCTGGTCGAGCAGACGCTCGTTTCGATCGACACCGGCGAGCGGATCGGCGGCACGCGCACCGACACGCTCACCGAGATCGCGCTCCGCGTCGGTCTTACCGCCGAGCAGTTCGGCCGGGCGGTCATGCTGGCACAGGGCGACTTCGAGGCGTTCATAAAGGCGGAAGCCGACGAGCGCGCGGAGCTGCTCGAACAGCTCACCGGTACCGAAATCTACAGTCGGCTCGGCATCGCCGCGGGCGCCAAGGCCGGTGCGCTGCGGGACGAGATCGCGGTGATCCAGCAGCGGCTCGACGCCCAGGGCAGCCTTTCGGACGAGGCGCGCGCCGTAGCGGAGGCGCGGCTGCTCGAGGTGCGGGCGGCACAGCAGGCGGCGAAGGGCGCGCTGACCGCGCTCGAGCGCGATCGCGACTGGTACGCGCAGCTGGGGCTGCTCGCGGGTCGGGTCATTGAAGCGGAAGCGGTCCTCGCCACGGCCCGGCAGGCAAAGGCGGACGCCGCCGGCAGGCGCGACGCGCTGCAGCGTCGGCGCACGGCTGCGAGCATGATCCCACAGTGGCGCGCCGACGCCGAGGTTCGCGATCGCGATCGGCTGCTCGGGGCCGAGCTCGTCCAGCTCACCGGACTTAAGACCCAGGCCGAAGATCTGGCCGGTGCCGCTCTCGAGCGCGACCGTTCGGCGCGTGAAACGGCGGCAACCGCGCGCGGCGCGCTCGAGGCGGCACGCCCGACACTCGAGGCTGCGCGCGCGCTCGACCACCAGATCGCCGAAGCGGACCGTGCGCTCACGCCGTTGCGAGACGAACGCGACCGCCTGTGGTCGACGGCCGGGACCGCCGCGACGACGCATGCAGCGGCGATCGCCGATCACGCGGCACGCCTCCGGGAACGAGCAGAGGCGGCGGCCTGGCTCGACGAGGCGACCGTACGCGGACCGGCCGCGGCGCGCCGGCAAGATATCGTCGTCGACCTGACCGCCTTTGCGGAATGCGAGATCCAACGCACGGTCATCGAACGGCAGCAAGCGGAGGCCGGACGTGTCGCCGCCGACGCGCAGGGCGCGAGCACGAAGGCGGACGGCGATCTCGCGCTGGCCGTTGAGCGGCACGCCGCGGCGGATGCGAAGGTCACGACGGCGCAGCAAGCCGCGCCTGCCGAGGGACTTCTGGACGGTCTGACAGGCAGGCGAGATGCCCTGGCGGCAGTCGTTCCGTGTCTGACCGCGGTCAATGCCGCTGCGGCGGCACTCACCCGCGCCGAGGAAGCGATCGCGCGCAATGCCTTGGAGACCGAGCAAATTCGGACCGCAGGCAATCTGGCGCGAGAGCGAGCCAACCGGCTGGCGGCCGACCTGCCCGCACTACGCGAGCGTTGTGAGGCGGCGGAGCGGGCGGCGAGCCTCTCCGAGGCGACGGCCGACACTGCCGCGGCGAAGCTGCGATCCGCGCTCATTCCCGGTGAGCCGTGTCCGGTTTGTGGCGGTACCGCGCACGCGGTGGAGGCGCTTCTCGGGCTGATCGACGACCGCGTCGCGATCGATACGCGGGCACGGGACGATGCTCGGCGCGCTATGTCCGCTGCAGAACGCGACGCCGCTGTCGAGGCGGAAAGGGTCGTGACGGCTGCCGCCCGCTTGGAACAGCTGGCGGTGGACGCCGGTGTCGCCGCTTCGGCTGCCACGGCGTCGCGAAGGGTACATGCCGACGCCGTCGTTGCGTTGGATGCCGCCGCGGCGAAAGCCGGCTTCGCTGTGCCGGACGCAGCGGCAGCGCGTGCCGACATAGAGGCGCAGCTGCACGCGATCGACGAAGAGCGGCGGACGCTCGCGAGTGCGCTCGCCGCGATCGAGACGGCCCGGGAAGATGCGGATCGGACACGTCGCCTGCAGGAGACGGCGGCCGCGGAGGCAACGCGCAGCGCTGAAGCGTCGCGGCTGGCGGTGACAACCCTCCAGGGGTTCGAGACGCGCGCGGAGGCTCTGCAGCGCGAGCTGGCCCGCATCTCGACGGCGCTCGATCAGCATCTCGCGCCGCTCTTCGAATGGCGTGGCGCGCGCGACCCGATCGCCCGGCTCGACGAGCTCCTGGACGAATGGTCGAGCCGCCGTCTGGCGCTCGAGGAGGCCGATGCGGCTCTGCCGGGGCTGCTGCAACAGGTGCAGGCTGCCGAGATCGGGAAGGTCCGCGCCGCGGACGCCGCCGAGCAGGCGAAGCGCGCCGCCGACCGGGCGGAGGCGCATCACGGGGCGCTCGTTGTCGAGCGTGCGAAGCTGCTGGTGGGTGAGCCGAGCGATGTGGCTTCGGCGCGTTTCGAAAGCGCGGTGTCGACGGCCGATGCCGTCGCCGATCGTGTCCGCGCCGAGGCCGAGACGGCGCAGCGCGCGCTCGTGACCGTCACCGCGCAGGTAGAGGCGTGTACCCGGCAGATGCAGGCGTCCGTGGCGGCGGTCGAGCGGCAGGGGAGTGCGCTCGCCGCGCGCCTCGCGCAGCTCGGGCTCGATGCAGCGGAGGTCGAAGCCGAGACGCTTGCGCCGGAAGGCGCGCGAGATGCCGAGGCGAGTGCCCTATCGGAACTCGACGAGCGCGTGACGAGCGCCGTGTCCGCGGTGGTTACCAGAGCCGAGGACGTCGCGGCCCATCGGGCCGGCGACGCGCCGCAGACGGCGAGCGAGGAGCTGCCGCAGGCGCTGGCCGACGCGACGTCGTTCGAATCCGCCGCAAGCGAGGTGGCGGCCGAGGCCGAAGCCGTGATCCGGCAGGACGACCGGGCGCGTGCGCAGGCCGCGACGATCCGGCGTGCGCTCGAAGACGCACGCGAGGCGGCCCAGATCTGGTTCCGTCTCGACGATCTGATCGGTGATAGGGACGGGCGCAAGTTCCGCCGTTTCGCGCAAGGCCTGACGCTCGATCGGCTGATCTTCCACGCCAATGCGCGGCTGACCGAGCTGAAGCCGAGATATTCGCTGGAGCGTCGACAGGACGGCGAGATGCTGATCCAGGTGGTCGATAACGATCTTGGCGGCGAGCTGCGTGGCCTGCACAATCTCTCGGGCGGCGAGCGCTTCCTGGTCAGTCTCGCGCTGGCGCTCGGTCTGTCCGAGATGTCGACAGGGCAGGGGCTGTCGATCGAGAGCCTCTTCATCGACGAGGGGTTCGGTGCCCTGGACAGCGCCAGTCTCGGCCAGGCCATCTCGATGCTCGAAGGGCTCCACGCCGGCGGTCGGCGGGTCGGTGTGATCAGCCACATCGAAGAGGTCAAAGAGCGGATTCCGGTCAAGATCGTCGTCACGCCGGTCGCGCGAGGACGTAGCGAGGTGACGGTCGAGAGCGATTAGATCATGATTCCATAGCCGCCACGGTGGTCAAGACGGCAGCCTGCTGACCGGAAACCTCCATAAGTGATTGGCGATTGGCGATGACAGAGGTAGTCGCTTTGTGGCGTTCCGCGGTCTTCATGCCGCGCTTACGTTCTAAAGCTGATCGAGATGCAGGACCGTCTGGATATTCGATGGCGCGCAAATCGGCGATGGCGTTGGGTGCTCGACGTGACCGCTTGCCAGCCTTTTGATAGCAACCGCCGACTTTGCGGTGCGGCGCGAGCAGCCTAAAGTGGCCGTCCACGCCTCTGAAAGTGCCTTGAAACACTGCGGCAGTTACATCTTCTGGTCCGGTTCAACCGTGTCATTAGAGCTGTGCCGACCGAAAATCCGATTGAGTTTGCGTTGCTGCCAGTCCGGAAGGCGTTCGTGGCCGACCGTCATCCCAAGCTGCCTCAGGAACGCCCACCAGTGATCGCAAAGCGAAGCAAAACGGTTCACAGCGAACCCGAGTTCGCAATTTCGAGTTCGGTGGAGAAGGACATATCCCGGTGGCGCATCCTCGTCACCTTCTTGCCACTCAAGGTCGACCCTTCCTCCCGGCCAGGCCCCTTCACCGAGGGTCGCGTGCTTCGCGGTGTTAGCGATTGAATCACATGCGGCCTGCTCGGGTATCGCCGCTAGAATCGTATCCCGGAACGCCTTATTGTCGTAGTCGCGACCGGCTGCCCGCTGTTGCTTAGCAAAGACGCTTTCGGTCCAGTTCCGCAGGCTCCACGCCGAAATGCAGACATTGATCGCCGCGAAGGCGAGAGGCTCCGGCTCATCCGGATAGTCGATCTGGATTTCCCGGAATACATCGGCATCCCAAGCAAGCTTGCTGAACATGTCAACAGGCTCGCGGATGATCGCTGTGTGGCGGACGGCGTTCTCGACCGGTGGGGTGGTGCCTCTGGACATGCGCGGAGCCTAGCAGTGGAGCATGGATGGGCCAGCATCCGTTGCCGACTACCTTCATCCGTCGCACGCCCGTCATCCAAGGAGGAGGTTTAACCGGAGTTGCGCCGATCTCGACTCAGTCGAGAACCAGACATGATTCACGCTTGGCTAATGGCAGCCGTTTGCCCCTCTGCTTCGTGCGCTTCCAGGCAAAGAGCCTGTGCGTCGTCAATCAGCCCGCCATCCTTTCAGGGTCAGCGAGCATTTCTTGTGCGCGTCGGTTGCGATCTACGCCGAAGGATACGCCGGCGGCAGACGTTGCATGCAGGTTTATCGTGGTACACGGCAAACCCTCCGCGCTCATTTTGCGTCGGACAAATTCCGCCTCTCCCAGGTCGTGCGTCGACATAAAGAGTTGATACTGCTCTATTTGTGCCAGATTACGGACAAGATCGACAAAGGCCGCAGCGTGGATCACGTCATTGTGTTGCAGGGGATCGTCCAGGAGCAATGCTCGCCAATTTGACCATCGGTAAGAAGTACTGGCGCTGCACAGGATGCTCAGCGCATTTGCCGCCAATTGCCCTTCGCTCAGCCGCAGCTGTGGATTGACGTCTCGCCGTTCAAATTCCTCTCCAGCGCGCCCATCAACCAGCTTCATCGAAAGATCGGTACGATCGGCCCGATATTTGGTTTCGAACGTGACGGCGCCACAAGCACCCGGCGCAAGCGCGTCTTTGAACGCGTGGATCAGCTCGTTGAGCGGCGCCAGAACGTTTGAGCTGTAGCTTGAGGCTTCGGACTGCAGGCTGGCTGCGATCCGCTTGGCCATCGCTGCTGCCCCGATGATATGCTTCTCCGCGGTCCGTGCCGCCTCGATGCGCACCGCGTAGGTGGACCGAGCATCGACGATCGAGACCTCTAGTGGGCGGCACTCGGCCTCCAGTTCCGTGCGAACCCGCGCGACTTCCAGCTGGCTCGAATGACGCGCCTGCGCAACCGCAAGCGCATCAAGCTCGGAGATAAACTCGCTGATCGTATCTCGTCTCTCGCGGGTACGCTGGAGTTCGAGTTCGAGACGCGCGCTGTCTGGCTCACCAGCAAGTCCGACATTGCGCCACCGATCCACTGCAGACTGGCGCCGTGCCTCACCACCGGAGATCTCGCCTTCTACACGGCCGATTTCGCCCTGAAGGCTGACCCGTTCATCAGCGAGGAGGCGGTGCGCTTCTGTTTCGCGCGCAAAGGCGGCTGCGGCTTCGGACTCAGCGCTCGACGCCGTAGCGATCGAGGTGACGAGGTCCAAGCGATGTTCCGCGAGGCCTGCTGGGTCAAAACCTGGCAGCCGGGTCGAGAGGCGGGTTTCGATTCCGGAAAGCCTAGCCGTCATCTCATCTCGCTGTCGCAAGGACTCTTCCGATCGCAGCGTTGCCTCACGCAGCTCGAGCCGTTGCGTTGCCAGATCCTCCGCCGCGGCACGCTGGCGGTCGGTGAGCTCCGCCAGCGCCGGTAGGTCCGGATCGGCGGTCCGCTCGAAAGCGTTCAGGCGATCCAACGCAAGGGTAGCCAGACGCGCGACATCCCATTCCGGCTCTGCGGACAGCCTGGTTGCGATGATCGAGATTTGCTCTGCGAGATGACGACGGGCCAGGGTCGCTTTTGCAAATGCGGTTGCTCGGCGTTGGACGCGCGATGCGTAGGCCTCAACGCGGCGCTCATGATCGCTCAAAGCCTTGCGGGCTTCCGCAAGGCTTGCCTCCGCCAAGCGCAGATTCTGGTCGTCGCCAGAGGCCGCTGCATTTGCGAGCACCTGTAACGCGCCAGGCGGGAAGCTGCTCGCGCACACCGGACATTCGGTGCTGTGCTCATCCAGGTGCGCCGCGATCCGAGAGAGCGCCGCCGCGAGTGCCGTTGACTTCAGCCGGCCATCGTCGACCTTTTGTTGCTCGATGCCGACCCGTTCCACGAGCCGCTGCCTTATCTCGTCGGAGGGGGCGTCAACATCGTCGGGATTGTCGACATCCAATGCCACGGCGGCATCGGCTTCGATGGCCGCTTGTTCGAGGCCGCTGAGCTCTCGAGCAGCCTGCAGATCGTTGGTAAGACGCGATACCTGGGCATCCCAGTCGATTCGCGCTGCACGTCGTTGGGAGAGCTCAAGGGTCTGATCTTCCCATCCGCGGATGCGCCCCTTCGTAGCCTCAATCACCGCGGCGAGGATCTCGGCCTCTGCTTGCTGCGTAGCAAGCACCGCTTTGGTCGCGACAACTCGGTCGAGGTCTTCGAGAGACGCATCGACGGCTGCCAGCCGATCCTTGAGCGGCTGAACCACCGCCGCCGCGCGCCTGGATTCTGCTTCCGCCGCGTGCCGCTTTCGAAATGCCTCTTCCACTAGGCCCGTGACGTTCGACAGCCGCGCCGCGAATGAATCGGCGTCTGCTCTCAAGTCTGCGATCCTGGCCTGCTCGGTAGCAAGAGTCGTGACGATACTCGCAATCTCTGGTTGCTCCAGTACCGCAAGGCGCAGCGTTACGAGACGGGCTTCCTCGTCGAAAGCAGCCCTTACGCTCCGCGTGCCATCGGTTGGATCCGTTCCGATCATCGTCACCGGCGTCGCTGCCACGAGCGAAAAGCGTTCGGCCAGAGCTTGAACCTCGAAAAAGACCTGTTCGGGCGAAAGGGCGCCTTGGCCTGCGGCGCTTTCCTCAAGTCGCCGAAGGCGATCCAGGCTCAGGTCCCAACGTGCCAGCTGCTCCTCTGCAATGGCGACGCTTTGCCGCGCCTCCTCGACCCGTTTGTTGAACGCAGCCGTCGTGGCCCGACCGCCCAAGCGGTTCCGGAGCACTTCATAGCGATCAACGCCGCTGGGGCTTTTTAGCGCCTGCCATTGCTCAGGCCCAGGCAGGGCCGTGAACCGCCGGCCGGCAGTCTGGCCAAGAAAATGGGTGAGGGCGAGATAGGTCGAAACGCTGGCGACAGGTTGCTTCCAACTGTCTGCCCTGAGCGCCTCGATCACATAGGCAGGGTCGGGCACGTCACCCCGTCCCCTGACAATCTGTTGGCCGGCTTGAAAGAGAAGTTCAACAGCATGGCTGTCGGCTTCAGCTCCGTCGCGCGTCAAATAGTCGGACTCGGGCGTCTTCTTGATGATCTCCGGCGTAAATCGGCGAATTGCACCGGTAAGGCACCACTCGATCGCGTCAAAAAACGAGCTTTTGCCGAGCCCGTTCGTGCCGGTCACGATCGTAAGGCCGGGTGCCGGCACCAAGTCAACTTTGAACGTCCCGAAAGTTCTGAAATCGGAGAGGGTGATTTGGCGGAGATAATTGTTCATGCACCGTCTCGATATCGGGTGATTAGGGCCTCAACGAGATCCGGTCCGGGTTCCATTTCCCCGTCTGCAAGACCAAACCAGTCGCGACCGACACCAACTGGGGCGCCCTCGTCAGTGAAGAGCTCCTCTATTGGATCAAGCGCAAGTTGAGCTTCGATTGAATGCCCTTTGAGCCACGGACGCGCCATAAAGGTCCGCTCACAAAACAGCCGAAAACTTTCTTCGTTCTCGTCCGCCTGCAATGGACGAAGCCAGACCTGCTTGCGGGCGACCCGATCGTCCCGTTCGATGGTTGCGCCGAGCGCCTTCCATTGTTCGTCGTTGTCGCTGCCCGGAGGGCCCAACAGGAAAAGATTGAGGTCGAGCGCTTGGTCGGCCGTGAGGTTCGAGCGCGCCACGACGCATTGGTTGCGGTATCGGCGGACACTGGCAAAGACGGATTCGGCGTTCGCGATCTTCGGCAAAATCCCTAGGATCAGTGGATGTCGGCCGACGAGACAACCGTGAACGAGATCAGGAAGCTGGTCGGGTCCGAGGCGCGTAGCCGCCGCATCCCCAGTTCCGAAACTGTTGCCTGTGATCGCGCTAAGAGCCTCATAAGCGAGGCCGACGGCGCGGGCACGTCCAGCAAACAGCGAACAGAAAAGTTCGAGATCCGTGCTCACTGCCCATCCCCCGAAGATATAGCGGCGCGCCAGCGGCCGATATGACTGTTCTCGAGGACATCAAGATGCTTCTGTAGGGCTGCCACGCCGCCCTCCAGAGCATCCTCAAGTGCGATGTCCGCGGGAATGATCAGGCTATTCCCGAAGTTCGCTTCATCCAACCGCGGGGTCAGCTTATCGTCGATCGTGGCCAGGTTATTATGGCTCTTGATGTCGACGACGACGGAGCGGTTCAGCTCGGAGAGCAACACGTAATACGAAACCCATGGGAAGCTGGCTACCTGTGTGCGCAGCGCCCCCCCGCCGATGCGGTCGGCACCGCAGGCGTGGAACGCGCGGGGTTTGGTTGCTTCGCCGTGTGCAGGTCGCTCCAAATGGCCGGGGACCGCGGCCCTCAGGTCGCCGCCCTGCCAGCCGGCGGCAGCAGCCAGCGCCAGGAGGGACGCCCTCACCAAATTATTGATGCGAGAGGGCCCGGCGGCGACCAGCGCGGTCTCAGACTCGACGGACAGATCCTCAGGACTGGCGAGAAGCCGGACGAACCGTCGGAGTAGGGGCGCATCGTGATCAAGCTTGTGTTTCCAGACTACCCAATGATCGGACATCGCGAGCCGCAATCCGGCGTCGACGACCCAGGCGACCGATACGTTGGAGGCAACGCCGTGCGCGCAAAACGCCTCAATCTTCTCGTTGAGCAAGTGAAGCAGATCAGCGTCGAGCCCGTTGTCGAGTGCTAGGCTGGCCTGCGTGACGCTCAGAGATAGGGTGGGGGCGGGAGATATGGAGATCGGCGGGTAGAGCACTGGCTCGTAAAGCCCACCTGCGCTGCCGAGGGTCGCAATGACGTCACGGATCTTTTTTTGCCAGTCGTGTCGCTCGGTGCAAAGGACGACCGAGGGGTTGTGGATCGCCATCCGAATGAGCGTGATCGCCAGCGGCCCCAGCTCATCTGGAGACGCTCGCAAGGTGAGCTTGACACCTTTTGCGCTGCGCCAGTTGGCTGCAAGTTCGGCTGGTGAGAGCGTCGAGGTCCAAAGTGCCAGGCCCGCCTCAAAAGCAATGGTGATTTCCAGCGGTGCATCTTGCAGCAACCGGGCGATGCGCCGGTTGTCGAGCGCAAGATCGTGGCTGTGCGCTGCATCTTCGAGCCTTCGCCGCGCCCCAAGACTCAACTCGGGCGTGGCCCGCACCACGTCGTCGACCGCAAGTGCTTCGCGAAAAGTTCGATAGCTTGAGATGATTGCTGGGAACCCTCGATAAGGCTGATCCTTGTCGGGCCCGTGCCGGATGATGATACGGTCGACGCCAACTTCGTAAGTTCCGGCGCGGACGAAAAGCCGCGCGTCGCGCTCGAAGCCGGTCACCGAGTCCGGGCAAACATCCAGCTGCTCAACGTTTCCACCCTTGAGATGTTCGATGCGCGTTTGGGATCCCTTTGCCGCCGCCATGACGAGACGCAGCAGAACGCGATTGAGGATCGCCGATTTGGTATCGAACAGCGCGTCGTACTGCGTATGCAGATAGAGCGTCATACCAGGCCTCAAACGTTCAGCAATGTTGCGGATCAGGCCGATCTTCTCAGCGACGGGGACAATTTCGGCTCCATAAATATCCTCGATCACGTAGGGCGTGCCAACCGCCTCGGATGCTTTGGCCGCCTCATCGATGGCGATCAGCCGCGCGTGGACAGCGTCGAAACCGGGGAATGTCGTCACAAGCTCGATGAGTGCAGCATGCGGCGAGCCCTTCAGGACCGCCGCAACCGCATCGATAAGCCCGCCATCACCGTTTCCGCTCAAAAAGACGGCCGAGCCCTGCCGGAAGGTTTTGTTCGTGCGGGGCAGGCTGGTGTCGTCCCAATAGCTGGTCGCATGATCGGGCATTGGACCACGCTCCGGTCCGAAGCCACCGGCAATGATCACGACATGGGCCATGGAACCGGGATTGCTGTTGTCCACCGTGACTGTCGATAGCTGAAACGCGGGATTTCCCAGGTCCATCGTCGCTTCTATCTCCGAAACGCGCGCGCCCGTGATGGTCGTGAGGCGGGCGGCAAACAGGCTTTGTATCTGAGCAAATTTGCCCGCGATGCGTTCGACCACGTCTGCGGCCGAACCTGCTTCCCAGCTGAGAATAGGGAGATCGGAGGTTGGATTGATCGAGTTGGCTCTTGGCCATTCGTAAAGATGGGGGTGGACGTATCTGACGCTGCATTCTCGCTGCACATAAAACAATTCTGTTTCTGCTTCGAAAAGCGTGACGCAGATGGTCTCAGTCGAAACCAAAATAGCTGCGGCCGCGGCGACGCCAGCGACCCCACCGCCGATGATCGCCACGTGCTGTCCGTCTTTTAGCTTGCCCAGTTCGAGAAGGGAGTGAACTAGCTGAAAGGCGCGGACCTGCTGAGAATAAATGGTGATACGGATATCGGCGATACCGATGGCATAAAGGCCATCATAACCTGGAATTGCCGCCCCGCGCACGACGTCGTGATCGTCCAGACTATCCTCGCTTTGCCGGCGCATACACTCTGATCGCACCTTAGCGTCTCTTCTGGCGCGACTGACGGCACCCTACAAGTTGCAGTTCGAAATTCACCTTACAAAAATAATTTCGCTGTTTTATTTGTTGATCTGGTGTGGACGCTCCCTCGCAAGTTTGCCTTCGTCGGCTTGGCGATGTGGCGGGCTAAATGGAGGTGCGATCTGTAAAGGTCGCTGGGTCGGCCATCCCGGGAGCACCGCCGTTTTAGGTGCGGTGCCGGCTTCGTACTTCACGATCGCGGTAGACGCGACGGCAATCCCGCCGAGCGTGGTTCAAGCATCTCGAGGCGCGTTGCAGCGCGGGCACGGCCCGTGCCGAATCCGGCGTAGGCGGCCGGCTCCAGACCTTCAGGAGGTGATGACAGGAGGTGATGAGACGCGCTTTCCTCGCGCTCGATATATGGGCTTCCCATAAATGCAGCCTCAACCGTCGTCGCTAAGACGCCAACCTGTCTCACCGAACCCTCCCCGGCCCCCCGGCCAAGTTTCCAGCAAAACTAAGGTCGCCAAGCCGGGCAAGCTTCACCATGCCTGTTCCGACCGAAAGCCGCGCCTGAATCTGGGAGACTTCGTGGTCAATCTGAAGGTCCTGGAGCAGCTTGCGTTCCCGGGAGCCCAATGCAATGCCGACGTTACAACGGAAGGGCTGGTCGGCGGCGACGCGCCTAGCACGCAAAACCTACCGCACGCGCAATCAGGCAAGGCAGGACGTGTTCGATTACATCGAACGCTTCTACAATCCCACACGCAGGCACTCGACCTTGGGCTATCTCAGCCCCATGGACTTCGTGAAGCAAGCTCAAGTAGCCTAACTTGGTGTCCATGGGACCGGCAGCAGCTCAGCCTTGGGAGTGCCGACAGTGGGAGATGCAAGCTAAAACCCGACCTGACCAATGAAAGTCGGCACGCTTTGATGGTGCCGTAGGCGACCGAGTTTGGGTGAAACAGTAACGGCCTCCGGTATGGCATGGTTGCCGGAGAAGGCTTCTATGGCCGACGGCGCGGGGCACCCGACGAGGCTGCGCCGCGCGCTTCTCGTCAGGCCGGCTGCGCTGGCTTGCGTCCGCGCTTTGCCGGCGCCTTTTCGGCGGGCGCGGGGGCGACGGTCGCTTTGGCCTGCCGACCTTTCGCGCCCAGGCCAATCTTCAGCGCCATATCGCGACGCGCGGCCGAGTAATTCTCGGCGACCATCGGATAGTCAGCCTTGAGATTGTAGCGCTGACGGTATTCCTCCGGCGTCATGCCGTGCGTCGAAAGGTGTCGGCGGAGCGTCTTGTACGGCTTGCCGTCGATCATCGAAAGGATGTGATCCTTCGACGACAGCGAGCGGCGCGCGGTGACAGCGGGCGTGTACTGCGGGTCCGCTGCTGCTTGATCGGAGGCAGTGTCAGGACCTGTCGCGCCGGTCGCCAGTTCGGTGAGTGTTGCGTGCATCGTCCGCAGAAATGCCGGCACGTCTTCAGGCGACAGTCGATTGTTCTGATTGGACAGCCAGGCGATCGTGAGGTCTGTGGCCAGTTCAACCGCGTTGATTGCATTCTCGTCGGACAATATCACTCTCCAGGCATCGGCAATTGTGGCGTTCCTATCTTCGGCGCGGGTTAATTTCTACCCACGCTTCCGCACCGGGTCGCGTGGGGCCGTGCCGAGATTACCTCAAAATCTAAATGGGCGAAGCTCATGACGTGTGGGTCAGGCGATCAAGTCGTTTTGAAAGCGAAGAAAGCCCGTTGGCGGAAACGGTACGAGGGCCCTGCGCGCTGACGCGCGACCGCGCTCTAGGCTGCGCCAAAGCGCACCCCCGGAGCCCCTAACGGGTCTCGGCCATGCGGTAACGATCGCTGGGCCGGCCGGCACTGCCGTCCGAGATATGGGCGCCGCGCTCGCGCGACGGCGTCTTTGTGTGGCCACTCCCAGCAAGCGGGGGATGGTCGGCGCTCCCTGCTAGGCCCGCCCGCGGCGGCCGCAAGTCCGGCGTTGCCGGACTGCTCCACTATCGTTTCGCCCCTCACGGGTGCAGCCGCCGCTCAAGCGGGCCTCTCCAGTCGCTCTCGCCGCCCACCCCCCGCTTTCCGGGGGTGGCCATGGTGGTTTTGGGCGGTGTTGGAGGTGAGCCATGCGGTCGAGCAACACAGCGCGTGCCAAGGGTCGGCGGTCGGGAAATAGCAAGGGGCAGGGGGCGGTCGCTTCGCCCGAGCCGGTCAGTCCACGCGGGGACCTCTATCGAGAGGTCACTAGCCGGATCGTCGCGGAACTGGAGGCAGGCCGTTTTCCTTGGGTCCAGCCGTGGAAGGTCGGCGGCGCGGTCGCGCCCGGTATGCCGCGCAATGCACTGACGGGCAGGGCCTATTCCGGCATCAATGTTCTGATCCTGTGGGCGACCGTCATCGAGCGGGGTTATCCCTCGCAGAGCTGGCTGACCTTCCGGCAGGCGCTCGAAGCGGGCGGGTGCGTTCGCAAGGGCGAGCGCGGGACTACCGTGGTCTATGCCGATCGCTTCACGCCCGAGAGCGAAAAGGCGCGCGCGGCGGAGACCGGCGAGGGGGATGGCGGTCAGGGTTCGCTGCGGGGTAGCGAAACCCGTCAGCCCCGGCAGGTCGCTTTCCTCAAGCGCTTTACCGTCTTCAACGTGGCGCAATGCGAAGGCCTGCGCGAGGGGCTGGCGGCCGATCCCGCGCCTCTCCCCGACGATTGCGCTGTGCCGCTTGCCGAGGAGGTCATCGCTGCCAGCGGTATCGCTTTTCAGATCGGTGGGTCGCGCGCCTTCTACGCGCCCGGTCCCGACCTTGTCGTGGTGCCGCCGCAGTCCGCGTTTTTCGAGCCGATCAATTACTATCGCACGGCCTTGCACGAACTGACGCACGCGACCGGGCACAAGACGCGGCTCGCCCGCGATCTGGCCAATGCCTTCGGATCGGAAGGCTATGCCCGCGAGGAATTGGTCGCCGAACTCGGCTCCGCTTTCCTCTGCGCGGCGCTCGGCATCGTGCCGACCGTGCGGCACGCCGATTATCTCGCCTCGTGGCTGGACGTGCTGCGCGGCGATGCGCGCGCGATCTTTCGTGCTGCCAGTGCCGCGAGCAAGGCCGCCGAGTGGCTGCTCGCGCGTCATCACGAAGCCGCTGCGCCGGGCGTCGCGCTTTACGAGGCGGCGTGAGCGCCGCGCCTTCCTCCCATAGCAAAGGACCCCAGCCATGGGGCTGCTGACCCCTGCGCTGCGCGCGGCGCTGCGCGCCAATGCGACGAGCGCGCGCTTGCCCGGATACGATCCCGCGCCCGTCCTCAAACTGTTCAATCCCGTTGGTCCCGCCACATGGCTGGCAACCGAGCTGGACGACGACGGCGACGTGCTGTTTGGCCTTGCCGATCTCGGCTTCGGCTGTCCCGAGCTTGGCTATTTCAGCCTGTCCGAATTGGCGCGCGTCCGCCTGCCCTTCGGCCTCGCCATCGAGCGGGATATCGGTTTCGCCAGTGATTTTCCGCTGTCGCGCTGGGCGCATGCCGCAAGCGTGACGGGTTCGATCCTGAGGGCCGAAGCCATCCTGAGGCGCGAGAACCCCGCGCCCGACCCCGAGCTTTCGTCCGATTTCACGGACGGCTGACGCGCGGCGCGTTTTCGCCGCAATCCAAACCGGTCCCGCTACCCCAGCGATCAACAAGGACGGGACCGGCACTCACAAGGAGTAGACCGATGAAACTCGATTTTATTGCGCTCGACAAGCTGTCCGTCAGCAGGACCAACATGCGCTACGCGAAGAAAGCCCCGGACGTGTCCGACATCCTGCCGACCGTGCGCAGCCGGGGCGTGCTCCAGACGCTGCTGGTCCGACCCAACGGAGCGCCCGACGCGTTCGAGATCGTCGCTGGAAGCCGCCGCTTCCATGCGGCGCAGATCGTTGCGGAAGAGCGCGGCGAGGCCGAGCCCCTGCCGTGCGCTATCCTCGATAACGGCGACGACGCCGCCGCCATCGAAGCGTCGCTGATCGAGAACATGGCGCGGCTCGACGCCGACGAGGTGACCCGGTGGGCAACCTTCACGCGGCTGGTTCGCGAGGGTCGCACGATCGACGAGATCGGCACGACCTTCGGCCTGCCCGATCTGACGATCAAGCGCGTGCTGGCGCTCGGCAACCTCTTGCCGCGCATCCGCAGCCTGTACGCGGCCGAGAAGATCGATCGCGGCACCGTCCGCCATCTGACGCTTGCCAGCAAAAGCCAGCAAAAGGCATGGCTGGCCTTGCTCGACGATCCCGACGCCCGCGCGCCTGTCGGCCACCAGTTGAAGGCCTGGCTGTTCGGTGGGACTTCGATCGCCGTCTCCCGCGCCTTGTTCGACGTCGAGGCCTACCCGCATGCGATCGTCACCGACCTGTTCGGCGAGGAGCGCTATTTCGCCGACAGCGAGGCGTTCTGGAGCGCGCAGAATGCCGAGATCGAGACGCGCCGTGCCGTCTATTGCGACGCAGGCTGGCGCGATGTCGTGATCGTGCCGCCGTCCGAGCAGTTCGCCTCTTGGGACTATGAGAAGGCGGGCAAGCGCAAAGGCGGACGCATATATGTCGATGTCCGTTCCACCGGCGAGGTCGTGTTTCACGAAGGCTATATCAGCCGCAAGGATGCCGCACGGATCGCCAAGGGGGAGGGGGCGGCTGTCGCGCCCAAGCCCGCGCGTTCGGAAATGACCAGCACCTTGCAGACCTATGTCGATCTCCACCGGCACGCCGCCGTGCGCGCCGCGCTGACCGACACGCCCGGCGTCGCGCTGCGGTTGATGGTCGCACATGCGATCACTGGCTCGCCTCTGTGGGCGGTGCGGCCCGAGCCGCAGCTCGCGCGCAACGATGCCGTGACGGAGAGCGTCGAGAATGCCCGCGGGGAAGCCGATTTCGACGCACGGCGGCGTCCCGTCCTCGGTCTTCTCGGCTTCTCGCCCGAGGAGCCGCATGTGGTGGGAGGTTATGGCGATCCGTCCGGCCCGGCAGGTCTGTTCCTCCGCCTGCTCGACCTGCCCGACACGGCGGTGCTCGATGTGGTTGCGATCGTCATGGGCGAGAGCCTTGCGGCGGGCAGCGCGGCGGTCGAAGCGGTCGGCCTGCATCTGGGCGTGCGGATGGAGCACTATTGGCAGGCCGATGCGGCGTTGCTCGACCTGATCCGCGATCGGGACGTGCTGCTCGGCATGGTCGCCGAAGTCGCGGGGCCGATGGTTGCCGATGCCAACGCGGGTGAAAAGGGCAAGACGCTGCGGCGCATCATCGCCGACCATCTCGGCGGCGTCGACGGTCGCGCGAAACGCGAGCATTGGGTGCCGCGCTGGATGACCTTCCCGCCGTCCGCCTATACCGCGCGCGGTGGCGTCGGCACGGTCGCGGCCCATGCCAAGGTCATCGCGGCATTGGATGCGCTCGAACCCGGTCCCGTCGCGCCGGAGGACGAAGCGAGCGGTGCCGAACCCGACAACGACGAACAGCCGCAGGCGGTTGCGGCCTGAACCCATGCGAGACGGCGGGTCCGCCCGCCGTCTCTTGGTGCCGAAATCCGGCCGCGCCGCGCGCCTGCGGCACGCGGCGCGGCGATCCGGAAATCAGTAGGTCCGTATCTGCAGCGTTCCGTGTCGCAAGATCGGCGGGTCTTTTGCGAGCGGCCAAGATGTTGTAGAGAAGGAAAACATTGGCGCTGTGGTGGCGGTGGAGAGCGCGTTCGACGACCTTGGTCGTAAGGAGGACGCTCGTGTTCTTGGCTGTACCGATCCTGATGATCGTCGCATTCTATATGATGCGGCTGATGTTCACCGTCACCCTCAACGCGCTGCCGCTCCTGGCCGGGCTGGCGGCGTTCTTCGTCGTCCGCGGCGCGGACGGCTCATTTGTGCAAGCGCTCCTTGGCGGTGGCGGCGTCGCGCTCGCGGTGACCGCGCTCGGTCGCGTCGCAATCGAGCGCAGCTCGACCCCGCTGGCGCGGGGGCTGATCCTGATCGCGTTCGCAGGCCCGGTCGCGGTGATCGCCTTCCATATGGTCTGGGGCCTGTCCGCGCCAGTCGTCGGCAGCGCGCCCAGGTGCGTCGCGGCAGCGGGGTCGGCCCTCGTCGCAGGATCGATCGCGTGGCGAAAGTTCGCCGAACCTGGAGGCCGCCCGCTTCGAGACTGATCGCTGTCGGGTATCGGCTCGGAGCAGGCGGTCCGCGCCACGCGCCGCCCGAGGGGGAGGGTGGGAGGAGAGCGGATGGTGCGGGTCCGTCACGCTCGGGGCGCCGGCTGGCCGGCAGGGTGATGTCGCCCCAGTCCGCGAGGCCCTTCTCGGATCTGCTGTCGCACAACGCGCCGTCTTTCTGGGGATCGAGGCCGCCTGAGGTCTCGTTGATGGCTGTCTAGCCGGAGGACGGCTGCGCCTCGAGCGCCTGAGCCGCAACCGCGCGCCCGCCCCTTTCTTCCCCTGGGCTAAAGCCCATTCCTCGCGAGACAAGAAAGCGGCGGTCGCGCGGTCCTTCGCTGTGCTGCGGGCAGAGCTGCGGCGACGCTCGCCTCCGGCTCCTCGACGCCATCGAGACCGCATTGGGCGGCCCCGACAAACGAAGGACTAGCATCATGGCGAACATCGGCAGCTTCAAGAAAGTCGGCTCGGAATTTCAGGGCCAGATCGTTACCCTCAGCGTCCAGACCAAGGGCGTCCGGATCGTGCCGGAGGAAAGCCGCAGCAACGACGCTGCCCCCAGCCACCGCATCTACGTCGGCCGCGCCGAGATCGGGGCCGCCTGGGCCAAGCGCTCCGCCGAACAGCGCGATTATCTCTCGGTCAAGCTCGACGATCCGAGCTTCACCGCTCCCATCTTCGCCAATCTTTTCGATGACGCGGACGGCGAGGGCTACACGCTGATCTGGTCGCGGGGGCGTCGCGTCACCAACGACTGAGCCGACACGGCGCCCCGCCCAAACCGGGCGGGGCGCCATTTTTCGCATCTGCGGAAGATCGCAGATACGGATTTCCGCAATGGGACAAAGGCGTATTTGCGGAAGCGTGCAGATCCGATTGTACGCAAGGACGCGCCATTGGTTGGTCGTACGCGGGGAGAGCGACCCGCAGCGCAACGTACAGCCGCGCGGGATACGCTCCGCGATTTTCGAAGGGTGGGAGGACGCGCAGCTCTTCAATACCCCGAATTCAGGCGGCGGCGTTGCCGCCGGCTCCCGCCCGAACGGGCCATGGTCATGCCGAATCCGGGTCTTCTGCCCGTTCGGGCACCCGGTCAGCCTGACGCCAGGCCGAGTGGGCCGGGAGCCCGATCATCGCGACTGTGCCGCCATCACGCCCGAGCCGGCCTGACCGCTACGCCAGTCATGATCTGGCGGATTTCGCGCAAGAGTTCCTGCGACGCGATCCGGCCTATCGTACGGCCTGGGACGCCGCACGGCGCGCGCGCGGTCGGCCCCACGTCAGCTCCGACACGGGAGGGCTGGCCCGGCAGTGGGGGCTGGCCTGTCTCTTTCGATCCCGATCGCCCGCCGCGCGCCGCGCCGGCGCTATGGCGCGCCGACACCGCGGCGAGCGTCGTCACGCTCATCTCCGCGCCGCCCGGCTTCGCCGCGGCGGCGCCGTTACCGCCCGCCATAGCGCCGATCGCTGACGCAACCGACGCTGGCGGCCGCCATCTCGTGATCGACACGCCGTCCTGCCGCAACCGCCTCTGGCTGCTCGGCACCGAGCCGGGCGCGGCGCTGGTGATCCTGCTGGCGCCGACGCGTCACCCGGTGCGCGTCGCGGCGGCGGACGCCGCGCGCTGCCTGATAGCGGGCGTGCCGCGTCTGTTCGGCACGGCCGCGCTCAGCCCGACCCGCCTTCAGCATCGTCGGCTCGTGCTGCTGCTCGACATTCTGGACGCGCGTCTCGCTGGCGCCTCGACGCGCGAGGTCGCGACCACGCTGCTTTATCCCTGGCTTGCCGATATTCCAGCTCTCGCCTGGACGGCATCGAGCGAACGGCGACGCACGCAGCGCATGATCGCCGACGCCCGCGGTCTGATGCAAGGCGGCTACCGAGCTCTCCTGTCCGGGCGGTGAGTGCCCCGGCTGCGACATTTTCATGGGGGTGCGTTTTGGCCGCTCCTTCCCCTCGCCGAATGTCCGCCAGAACGACCGGCAACCGGACAGAGCTGGCGAAAGCCGCCGATCGTCCGCCCGGAGACGACCATGCCTGCACGCACCCAGCCGCCCGAACGCTATCTTCGCACCCCGGATGCCGCGCTGATCCTCGGTCTATCGGCCCGGACGCTCGAAAAGCATCGCAGCTACGGGACGGGCCCGGTCTATCACAAGCTCGGCGGCCGCATCGTCTATACGCTCGACGATCTGCGCAACTGGGCCGATCGCGGCATTCGCCGCTCGACGTCCGACGCCGGGCACGACGTTATCCATCCAGCCAAACGCCGCTTCCAGAACGTGCCGGCGACCGCCGGGCCGGTGCGCCGGTGACCGTCGCCTCGGAAGACCGGTCATGACCGCGCGCCACGCCGATGGCCAGCTCGACCTGTTTCGCGCGATCCCCGGCGACCTCGCGCCGCGCGATGCGCAGGATCTGATGGCTTGGCCGTTCTTCAGCCTCGCCAAGTCGCGCCGCGTCAAGCCGATCGCCTTCAAGCTGGGCGACGTCTCGATCAACGTCGAGGCGACGCCCGAACACGGCATGGCGACGATCTGGGACGCCGATATCCTGATCTGGGCGGCCAGCCAGATCGTCGAGGCGCGCGATCGCGGGAGACCGACATCGCGGCTTATGGCGACCACGCCGCATGCCATCTTGACCTTCATTTCGCGCGGCGTGGGCTTACGCGACTATGAGCGGCTCAAAGCGGCGCTCGACCGGCTGCAATCGACCACCGTCGCCACCACCATCCGCCAGCCCTTGCAGCGCCGCCGTCATCGCTTTTCCTGGATCAACGAGTGGAAGGAGCGGCTCGACGCGCACGGGCGACCGCTCGGCATCGAGCTGATCGTGCCCGACTGGTTCTATGCCGGCGTGCTCGACCAGGCGCTCGTGCTGACGATCGACCGCGCCTATTTCGAGTTGAGCGGTGGCCTCGAGCGCTGGCTTTACCGCATCGTGCGCAAGCATGGCGGTCGTCAGCGCGGCGGCTGGAGCTTCGATCTCGCGCACCTGCATTTGAAGTCCGGCGTGCTCTCGCCGCGCAAGCAGTTCGCATTCGCGCTGCGCGATATCGTGCGGCGTCAGCCGCTGCCGGGATACCGCCTCGCGCTCGAATTCGCGCTGGGCCGCGAGCGGCTGCGCTTCGTCGCCATTCCCCCCGATCCGTTCGACGTCGCGATGCGCCGCGTCGGCCTCAAGCCTGTGGATATCGACCGATGACGCTCGTGCTATCGTTGACCGGCAGGCTCGTGCCATCGGAAACCGAAAGCTCGTGCTATCGGAAACCGAAATGGGCGGTAATGCGTTGTTTCAGCAACGGAATTCGGCGCCTTAACTGTGCTAACTTAGAATCCTACGGATTCTTTCTAACGCGTGTGCCCGGACCACGCCCTGTGGATATCGTGCAGCCCGCCGGGGCGGCGACATGATCGTCGCGTTGCTCAACCAGAAGGGCGGCGTCGGCAAGACGACGCTCGCGCTCCACCTGGCCGGCCTCTGGGCGCGGCAGGGCCGGCGCGTGGTCGTGGTCGATGCAGACCCGCAAAAGTCGGCGCTCGACTGGTCTCAGGCGCGCGGGGATACAGACTGCCCCAGGCTGTTCGCCGTGCTTGGCCTGTCGCGCGATACGCTCTTTCGCGAGGTGCCGGACTTGGCAGCGGGCGCCGATCATGTGGTGATCGACGGCCCGCCGCGCATCGCTTCGCTGATGCGGTCGGCGCTGCTCGCCGCCGATCTCGTGCTGATCCCGGTCCAGCCCTCGCCACTGGACGGGTGGGCGTCCGCGGAGATGCTGGCTTTGTTGGCGGAAGCCCAGTCGTTTCGCCCGAACCTTGCTGCGCGCTTCGTGCTCAACTGGTGCGTGGGCCGCACCGTCATCGCGCGCGAAACTGCCGCAGCGCTGGAGGGCCAGGCGCCATCTTTGCTCCGCGCGCGCATCGCGCAACGCGTCCTGTATGCCGAAGCAATGGGACAGGGACGGCTTGCGTTCGAACAGGATCCCGACGGCCCCGCCGCACGCGAACTGGCTGCATTCGCCGCAAGCGTCGCGAGCCTGGCGCCATGAGCCGCGCGGGCTTTGCGACACGCCCCGGCGCGGCCGAGCGCTGGGTAAAGGCGGGTGACGGTGCGGCGTTGCCGGTGACCACTGGCTTCACCGCGCGCCTGACGATCGATGTCACGCCGGCGATGCGTCGGCACCTGAAACGCGCGGCGCTCGAGCAGAATGTGAGCGTCGCCGACATGCTCCGCGCGCTCTTCGCCCGCGAGTTCCCCTTGTCCGGAGAGAGCCATGAGTAAGCTGAGCGCGCCCCGCCGCATCTACGATCCGCCGGCGGTGCCACCGCCCTCGCGCTGCCGCACCTATGCCGAGCTCCACTGGATCGAGGGCGAGATCGAGCACTGGATCCGCTTCGGCGCCGAAGTGGAAAACGTCATCGTCTCGCGGCGCACGCGGATCGTCGGCTTCGATGCCGGCACACTGTTCGCCTTGGTGCGCTGGTCGTCGAACGACTATGGGACGACCGCATCGCGCATCGATATCGTTCGGGCGCCCACTGCGGACGAGGGCTATACGACGTTGCCGTTCGTCCGTCCCGGCGGCGACAGTCTGCTCTCGGTTCGCGGATGGCCCAAAGTTCAGATCGTGCTGCGCGCGATTGACGCCATCGAGGCGCTGAGCATCGATCCGGGCGAGGTGGCGCCGGACTATTGGCGCCATCTGCACAACCGCATCGCCGCGGGCCAGTCACCGCGCGACTATTCGCGCGCCCGTCACCGCGTCTGGCTGCTGCGGCGGAGGCTGCTGTCATGACCCGCTTCGGCTATGTCATGGTCGCCTCCTTCGCGACCATGGCGACAGTATTCACCGCCTTCCTCCATCCCGCCGCCCGGCTGATCTGGAACGCGAGCGAGAGCGTGCCGATCGGTCTCTATGCGGTGCGAGCAGCGGCACAGCCCAGGCGCGGCGACCTGGTCGCCGTCGCGCCGCCAACGGCGCTCGCCGGCTATCTTGCAGGGCGCCACTACCTGCCGCTGCACGTGCCCTTGCTCAAGCATGTCGCGGGCATGGCCGGTCAACGCGTCTGCCGGTCGGGCACGCGCGTCAGCGTCGACGGCGTGACGCTGGGGTCGGCGCTGCACCGCGACCATCGCGGCCGACCGCTGCCGGTCTGGCATGGCTGCCGGACGCTTGGCACGCGCGACGTCTTCCTGATGAATGCGTCCGTGCCCGACAGTTTTGACGGGCGCTATTTCGGGCCGCTTCCCGCCTCCACGATCGTCGGCCGGCTGACGCCGGTCTGGATCGTGGGGGCGCACCCGCGCGCGACCGAGCGGTCCGCGACAGGCGCGAATTTCCCTCTGACCCACACCAAGGAAGGATCCGACCAATGACCCAGATTGGCCGCTTCGTCGCGACGCCCGAAGGCTATCTCGGCGAACTCTGGACTCTCACGTTGCATGCCGACCTCTGCCTGGTCGCGGTGGCACCAGGCGGTGGCGAGACCATGCCCGATTACCGCATCTACATCGGCAGTGACGATCAGGGCGCTGAGGTCGGCGCCGGATGGAAAAAGATCGGGGAGCGCGCCGGCGCCTATGTTTCGCTGTTGATCGATGACCCGGCATTCAGTCGGCCGATCCGCGCAAATCTCCTGCATTCCGACGTGGATGGTGCGCACTATCTGCTCTGGACCCGCCCGGCGCGGCAGCACCGCGAAGGCTGACGGTCATGCGCAGCCTTCGCACCGTCGCGGTCGGAATTCTGATTGTCCTGGTCGCGCCTCCGCTCTCGTCCGCGCGCGCTCGGGCGGCAGCGGAGGCGCCAGACCTGGTCGACGACTATGTCGCCGAGGCCGCGCGCCGGTTCGCCATCCCCGAGGGATGGATCCATGCGGTGATGCGCGTCGAGAGCGCCGGCAACCCCCGCGCCGTGTCGCCGCGCGGCGCCTGTGGGCTCATGCAGATCATGCCGGCAACCTGGTCGCAATTGCGCATTCGCTACAGGCTGGGCGACGACATCTACGACCCGCACGACAACATTCTCGCCGGCGCGGCCTACCTGCGCGAGATGCACGATCGCTACGGTACGGCGGGCTTTCTCGCGGCGTATAATGCCGGGCCGGGTCGCTACGACGCATATCTGACGACCGGTCGCGCGTTGCCGTTGGAGACGGTCGCCTATGCGCGTCGCCTCGCGCCGTTGGTCGGCGGACGGGCTGACAGCGCTCCGGCCGAATCTGTTCCTGACCCGCTGGCGTGGACGCGCGGCGCACTGTTCACCGCGCGAACCACTGCGCCTTCGGATGGCGCCGGGAGCGCATCCGACTTTCCGCCGGACCGGCGATCGTTTAGGCCTTCGGTGGCGCCTCCGGCCGTCGCACCAAGCCTCTTCATCGCGCGCTCGGTAGTGGTCGGTCGATGAGCGGGCCCTGCGCCTTGCGGCGGGTCCGCTCGCCTTCGCCCGCCGTGATGGGTGGGGTGTGGGGGCCGAACTGTGCCTTGAAGAAGCGATGGCGAGATAAAAGCACCGCCGTCGGCCGGGGTGCATGTGGTTGGTTTTATTCTGTATTTTGCGCCGTCACGCAGGTCGCGCAGCCGGCGTTTGGGGAAAAGTATCGTGTAAATTCAACGCGAACAGCGCCATCTTGGCTCCGTTTTCGCGACTTGCGGCCGTCATGAGCGAGGTCGACGATCTGTTCCGGGTTCGACCGGGCAAGAGCAAGGCGCGCGGTGCCGGCAGTGGGCGGCGGCTCCAGTCGCTCGCCGCTCTGGTCAAGAATTCCGCCATGCGCTCGGGCGCGTTGCATCGGCGGATGAGCGGGCGCGGCGGCGGCACCGGTCATCTCGGTCGAGGCCGCAGCGCTGCGCTGTTGCGTCGGTCGAGCGCGACCAGCCGGCGGGTCGTCGTCAAGGCGCGGGTCGTGCGCCACACCGGCTCCAGATTCCGCTCGGCGCCGCTTGCACGGCACGTCATCTATCTCGAGCGCGACGGCGTGACGCGAGACGGTCGCGACGCGCCGATGTTCGGTCCGTCGACTGACGTAGCGGACGCGGAAGGCTTTGCGGGGCGCTGCGAGGACGACCGCCATCATTTCCGCTTCATCGTCTCGCCCGAGGATGCGACCGAGCTGGAGGACCTCCGGACCTTCACCCGCGAGCTGATGGCCGATATGGCGCATGATCTCGACACCGAGCTCGATTGGGTCGCGGTCGACCATTGGAATACCGACAATCCGCACGTCCATATTCTCGTGCGCGGGCGCATGGGCGATGGGCAGGATCTGGTGATCGACCGCGACTATATCCGCGCGGGGCTGCGGACCCGCGCGGAGGAACGCGCGACGCTCGAGCTGGGACCACGTTCGGAGCGCGAAATACGCGCCGCGCTCGACCGCGAGATCGACGCCGATCGATTTACCAGCCTCGACCGCCAGTTGCTGCGCCAGGCGGATCGGGCCGGGGGTTTGGTCGACCTGCGTCCCGACCCGTCCGATGCGGATCCCGAATACCGCCGGCAGCTGGTCGGGCGGGCGATGAAGCTCGAGCGGTTGGGGCTGCTCGAGAGCGCCGGGCCAGCGTGCTGGACGGTGCAGCCGAATGTGGAAACGACGCTGCGCGATCTCTCGATCCGCGGCGACATCATCAAGACCATGCATCGTGCCATGTCGGCGGGTGGTGCGGCGCCCGACATGACCCGCTTTGCGCTGCATGGCGACACGGACCCGGAGCCGGTGCTGGGTCGGCTGGTCGAGCGCGGCCTGCACGACGAACTTACCGGCACCGCCTACGCCGTCATCGATGGCGTCGATGGCCGTACGCACCATGTGCGGTTCGCCGATATCGACATGACGGGTGACGCGCGACCCGGCGCGATCGTGGAGCTCAGGTCCTGGGATGATGGCACGGGTCGGCAGCGGCTGTCGCTCGCCACCCGGTCCGACCTCTCGCTCGCGGACCAGGTCTCGGCCTCGGGTGCGACCTGGCTCGACCGCCAATTGGTCGCGCGCGACGCGATGTCGCTTGGCGAAGGGTTCGGCGAGGACGTGCGCGAAGCGTTGGGCGCCCGGACCGAGCATCTGGTAGGGCAGGGGCTCGCCGTGCGGCAGGGGCAGCGCACCGTGTTCGCGCAGCAGATGCTGGGTACGCTCAAGGGCGGCGAACTGGACGAGGCGACCCGGCGGATCGCCGAACGCACCGGTCTGCCGCACATGCCGTCCAAGCCCGGCGAATTCGTCAGCGGCGTCTATCGCGAGCGCGTCACCCTGGGTTCGGGGCGCTTCGCAATGATCGACGATGGTCTCGGCTTCCAGCTCGTGCCGTGGCGCCCGGCGCTCGATCAGCATCTGGGGCGCCACATTACCGGCACGATGGCAGGCGGCGGCGGCGTCGACTGGAGTATCGGCAGGCAGCGCGGGCTCGGTCTGTGATGCGCGCAGGTTCATTTCGGCAGGAGGTTTGAATGTCGGCCACCAGGATCCTGTGGGGTCAGATTCTCGTCGTCGCCTTGGTCGTTCTGATCGGGGTCTGGAGCGCGACACAGTGGACCGCCGCGGCGCTCGCCTATCAGAGCGAGCTCGGCGATCCGTGGTTCATCCTGTTTGGATGGCGGATCTACGCACCGCCTGCCTTCTTCTGGTGGTGGTTCAGCTTCGACGCCTATGCGCCGCGGATCTTTCTCACCGGCGGCTATATCGCCGCGGGGGGCGGGTTCGCTGCCATTCTCGTCGCGATCGCCATGTCGGTGTGGCGGGCACGGGAGCGCAAGACCTCCGAGACCTATGGCTCGGCACGATGGGCGAACCTGCGCGACATCAAGGCTGCCGGACTGCTCGACGACAATGGCGTCGTGCTCGGCCGGTTCGGGCCGCACTATCTGCGCCATGACGGCCCCGAGCATGTGATGTGCTTCGCGCCGACCCGCTCGGGCAAGGGCGTCGGGTTGGTCATCCCCTCATTGTTGACCTGGCCCGGCTCGACGATCGTGCACGATATCAAGGGCGAGAATTGGAGTCTGACCGCGGGGTTCCGTTCCGCGTTCAGCCGGGTGCTGTTGTTCGATCCGACCAACCCAGCATCTGCGGCGTACAATCCGCTGCTCGAGGTGCGCCGCGGCAAATGGGAGGTGCGCGATGTCCAGAATGTCGCCGACGTGCTCGTCGACCCCGAAGGCTCGCTCGAAAAGCGCAATCATTGGGAGAAGACCAGCCACGGCCTGCTGGTCGGTGCGATCCTGCACGTCCTCTATGCCGAGCCCGACAAGACGCTCGCCGGCGTCGCGAGCTTCCTGTCCGACCCGAAGCGGCCGATCGAAAGCACGCTCGCCGCGATGATGCGGACGCGTCACCTGGGCGAGCGGGGCGTGCATCCGGTGGTGGCGTCGGCGGCGCGCGAGCTGCTTAACAAGAGCGACAACGAGCGCTCGGGCGTACTCTCGACCGCGATGAGTTTCCTGGGGCTCTACCGCGATCCCGTTATCGCCATGGTCACCCGCCGATGCGACTGGCGCATCGCCGATCTGGTCGAAGGGCAGCGGCCGATCTCGCTCTATCTGGTCGTGCCGCCCTCCGACATCAGCCGCACCAAGCCGCTCGTGCGCCTGATCCTAAATCAGATCGGCCGGCGGCTGACAGAGGAGCTGACGCCCAAGGCACGGCGCCACCGGTTGCTGCTGATGCTCGACGAATTCCCGGCGCTCGGCAGGCTCGATTTCTTCGAATCCGCGCTCGCCTTCATGGCGGGCTACGGGATGAAGGTGTTCCTGATCGCCCAGTCGCTCAACCAGATCGAAAAGGCGTACGGGCAGAACAATTCGATCCTCGACAATTGCCATGTCCGCGTGACCTTTGCGACCAATGACGAACGCACCGCGAAACGTCTGTCGGATGCGCTCGGCACCTCGACCGAGATGCGCGCGATGAAGAATTATGCCGGGCATCGGCTTTCACCGTGGCTTGGCCATTTGATGGTGTCGCGCACCGAGACTGCGCGACAATTGCTGACCCCCGGCGAAGTCATGCAACTGCCCCCGACCGATGCGATCGTGCTGGTCTCGGGAGTTCAGCCGATCCGGGCGACCAAGGCGCGGTATTATCAGGATCGACAGCTCGCCGACCGCATCGTGCCTGCACCCATGGCGAGCGGCGATGATCCCGGTGGCTCGCCCGGCGATGATTGGACTCCGGCGCCAGAGGGCCCGACCATGCTCCTTCGATTGCCGGCGCCGATCGATCCGACCGCGTCCGATAAAGCTTTAAATTCAGGTTTCACACCGAACCCGGCGTCGGCTCAACCGCCCGAACCCACCCAGGATCAAGGCATTGCTGCAGTGCGCACCGCGACGCCAAAGGCCGCAACGGATGACGTGCCGACCGCCACGAAGGTCGCTGCGACCGACGCGAAAGGCAGCGGGGATCCCGCCAATGCCGGCATCCGGCGGGAGCCGGATCTTGGCGAACACGAAGAGGTGGTGCCGCCGAAAAAACGTCGCGAATTCGATTTCAGGGATCCGCGTGCGGACCCCGAGACCAATGCGATCCTCGACCGCAAGCTCGCCGAGCGCATGACCAAGGTGGCGCGTCAGGCGTCGCTCGATCCCAAGGACGGAGTGGGATTATGACCGGCGCCAACCGCATCAAGCATACCTTCCGGCTGCCGCCGACACTGTCGAGCCAGCTCGCCGATTACGCCCGCGCCAAACGCGTATCGCAGGCGCAAATTGTCGAGACGGCGATCGCGTCCTTCCTTTCGCCCGACGGATCGGAACGGATCGAAGCGGCGCTGGGACGGAGGCTCGATCGCATGACCCGGCAGGCCGAACGGCTTTCCTGGCGCCTCGAGGTCGCGAGCGAGACGCTCGCGATCTTCGTCCTGTCGTGGCTGACGGCAACGCCGCCCGTGCCCGAAGGGGATCGTGCGAGTGCCGAGGCCCAGGCTTGGGAACGCTGGTATGGTCTGATCGAGATCGTTCGATCCCGGATCGAGACCGGCAAGGGTATCATGGAGGAAATGTCCCGCGACATTCCAGGGCGATAAGGTCGACCCTTGTACCGGGCCGCCGACCGGGTCCCGCCTGGTGGGGCGGTGTCGGAGTTCGCTGGCCCCGACACCGACACCGACACCGATACCGTCAGGCGTTCAGGCTGTCCTTGAGCGCCTTGGCAGCCGTGAAGCCGATCTTCTTGGATGCGGCGATCTGGATCGTCTCGCCCGTCGACGGGTTGCGACCCTCGCGTGCCGGGCTGTCCTTGACCTTGAACTTGCCGAAGCCATTCAGCGAAACCTCCTCGCCGGCCGCTGCAGCGGCGGCGATGCTGGCGAACACGCTGTCGACGATGGCCTTGGCGTCAGGCTTGAACAAGGCATTGGCGGCGGCGACTTTGTCGATCAGATCTGCGGTGTTCATGAATGTGCTCTCAGTCAAAAGGAGCGCGGGCGCTTAGCGCCAGTGTCGCGCGGTGGCCAGACCGGCAGACCTGTCACGATGCCGGGTCTTCGGGACGCTGGACGAAATTTTCGAAAAGTCGTGATATCGTTCAACGGGTTCCGAGTCGGCGGCGATCTCTCAAGGGAGGATGTCGGTATATGTTTGCACCGATCGTTTTCGAGATGATGCGGCACATGGGCATGGCGTTCGATACCGAGCGGGTGGCGTTCAGCGACGCGAACGGAGCGACGGGTCTCCTTTTCGACGGCAAGATCACCTTCTTCACGCGCGGCGGGGCGCGCATGGATGGAGACGAGCCTGACACCGAGATGCTGCAGGCACTGGCGGCAGCTCGAGCCGTCGCGGGAAACTTTGCGATCGGGACATCCTCGGGCTGGTTCCGGCCGGTTGACGATCCGGAATTTGCGACGGCGCTTCGCGCGCTTGAACAGAGCGGGCGCGTTCCGCTCGATGACGACGGGAGGATTGAAGACGCCTTCAATCCTTTCACGACTCTGGGCAATAAGGCGCCGAACCTGCCGCACTTCGGCAAGCCGTTCGCGAGTCATGGACCGTGCGGTATCTGCACCTTCAATATCGAATGGCAGGAATATACCCTTGACGGGTTCGTCATGCTGGGTGGGTTCATCCTTGAAGGCGTGGAAACCTATGAGACCGGCCATGTCCAGGACATGACCGGTAAGATGCTGTCGATCACGATTACCGAGTCCGATTATATGCGACTGAGCAACGGACCGCTTCAATAAGATCATTCCCTTTCGTCGAGTGATCGCCAGAGAGGCCGCGACGGCACGCCCGTAGGCTTGGGCAAGGAGCGGGCCTTCGACGATTCGTATTCGCTTCCATCCAGCGTGATGCGAGAATATCCGAACCGCGTAGTCCCGCGTGTTCGGCTCGGTACTCTACGCTATTCCCTGTCTTTCTACGCTACGGTACGATCGCGGCACCTATCTGTTGAAGTCTCGCCTTTTCTGGCTCTCTTAATCGTCCCCGACGCCGGGCGATGGTCTCCGGCGCATGGCTGGGGACTGATGTGGCCGTTCATTCGATCCGATCCGAAGCATCGACACGGGGCGCGCGCATGCTGCGTACCGCGCTTGGCGCGTCGATCGCGGCGTGGCTCGAAGACGCTGCCATCATCGAGGTCATGCTCAACCCCGACGGACGGCTATGGATCGACCGGCTTGGCGCGGGGCTTGCCGACACCGGTAAAACCATGGCGCCAGAAGATGGCGAGCGGATCGTGCGCCTCGTCGCCCATCACATCGGTGTCGATGTCCATGGCCGGGCGCCGCGCGTCTCGGCGGAGTTGCCCGGCACAGGCGAGCGGTTCGAAGGACTGCTGCCCCCCGTCGTCACTGCGCCGACCTTCGCGATCCGCAAGCCTGCGGTCGCGGTGTTCAGTCTCGACGACTATGTTCGCGCGCACATCATGCGTCCGGTTGAAGCCGACGTGCTGCGTTCGGGCGTGGCAGCCCGGCTCAACATCCTGGTCGCCGGCGGTACCGGTACGGGCAAGACTACCCTCACCAACGCCTTGCTCGCAGAGGTCGCCAAGACCGACGATCGCATCGTGCTGATCGAGGATACCCGAGAGCTGCAATGCGCCGCGCCCAACCTGGTGGCGATGCGGACCAAAGACGGTGTTGCGACGCTCTCTGACCTGGTGCGCTCCTCGCTACGCCTGCGCCCTGACCGGATTCCGATCGGCGAGGTCCGCGGTGCCGAGGCGCTCGACCTGTTGAAAGCGTGGGGTACGGGGCATCCCGGCGGCATCGGCACCATCCATGCGGGGAGCGCGCTCGGCGCGCTTCGTCGGCTCGAGCAACTTATCCAGGAGGCCGTGGTCACCGTGCCACGCGCTCTGATCGCCGAGACCATCGGGCTCATCGCCGTCCTCGTGCGCGATGGCCACGGCCGGCGGCTCGCCGAACTCGCCCGCGTCGAAGGCCTCGATGCCCGGGGTGAATACCGCCTCATCGATCTGTCCGACACCAGCCTTGGAGACACCGAATGAAACCGATCGCCATCCTCCCGCAGCCACGCAGCATCCGCTTGGTCTTGCTGCCGCTGTGCGCCTTCGCCTTCATCCAGCCCGCGACCGCGTCCGGCTCGTCCATGCCGTGGGAAACGCCGCTGCAATCGATCCTCGAAAGCATCGAGGGACCGGTCGCCAAGATCATCGCGGTGATGGTCATCATCATGACCGGCCTCAGCCTGGCGTTCGGGGATACGTCCGGCGGCTTCCGGCGGCTGATCCAGATCGTCTTCGGCCTGAGCATCGCCTTTGCCGCGAGTTCCTTCTTCCTCAGCTTCTTCAGCTTCGGCGGCGGAGCGCTGGTCTGATGTCGATCGATCCGGCTCAGGATATCCCCGGCTATTATGCGCCGGTGCACCGCGCGCTGACCGAGCAGATCCTGCTCGGCGGCGCGCCGCGCGCCGTGGCGATCGTGAACGGCACGCTCGCCGGCGCGGTGGGACTTGGCCTTCGCCTGTGGCTGGCGGGCATCGCGATCTGGGCGGTCGGTCATATGGCGGCGGTGTGGGCGGCCAAGCGCGATGCGCAGTTCGTCGATGTCGCGCGACGGCATCTTCTCTATCCCTCCTATCTGCGCGTGTGAGGCGATCATGATGTCCTTGCGCGAATATCGCGGGCACGCAGCTGGTCTTGCCGACTATCTGCCGTGGGCGGCTCTGGTTGCCGAAGGCGTTGTCCTGAACAAGGACGGGTCGTTCCAGCGCACCGCGCGGTTCCGCGGCCCGGATCTGGATTCAGCGACTCCCGCCGAGCTGGTTGCCACCACCGGGCGGCTCAACAATGCGCTTCGCCGCCTGGGGTCGGGCTGGGCGCTGTTTGTCGAGGCACAACGCTTCACTGCGCAGCACTATCCCGACGACGTCTTTCCCGACGCGGCATCGGCGCTGGTCGAGCGGGAACGCGCCGCGCAATTCGCCGAGGAAGGCGTACATTTCGAGAGCGCCTATTTCCTCACCCTGCTGTGGATGCCGCCGGTCGAGGACGCTGCGCGCGCCGAGGGCTGGTTGTATGAGGGACGCGCCGAGAGCGGCAGCCACGCCCGAGACGCACTGGTCGGCTTCGTCGATCGCAGCGATCGTCTGCTGCATCTGGTCGAAGGCTTCGTGCCCGAGATCGCCTGGCTGAGCGACGACGAGACGCTCAGCTATCTGCATTCCTGTGTGTCGACGAAGCGTCAGCGCGTCCGCACCCCCGAGACGCCGATGCATCTCGATGCGGTGCTCGCCGACGAGCCGCTCGCCGGTGGCCTCGAGCCACGGCTCGGCGATCACCATCTGCGGACGCTGACGGTCACCGGCTTTCCTACCGTGACGTTTCCGGGGCTGCTCGACGATCTCAATCGGCTCGCCTTTCCCTATCGCTGGTCGACGCGTGCGATCATGCTCGACAAGACCGACGCCACCAAGGCGCTCACCCGCATTCGGCGACAATGGTTTGCCAAGCGCAAATCGGTTGCCGCCATCCTGAAGGAGGTGATGACCAACGAGGCATCGACGCTGGTCGACAGCGACGCCGCCAACAAGGCGGCGGATGCCGATCTCGCGCTGCAGGAACTCGGGTCGGACGTGGTCGGGCACGCCTATGTCACCGCGACGATCACCGTATGGGACCGCGATGCGAGCGTTGCCGGCGAAAAGCGTCGCCAAGTCGAGAAGCTCATCCAGGGGCGTGATTTCACGGTCATCGCCGAGGGCATGAACGCGGTCGAGGCGTGGCTCGGAAGTCTCCCCGGCCAGGTCTATGCCAATGTTCGTCAGCCGCCGGTCTCGACGCTCAACCTCGCGCATATGATTCCGCTGTCTGCGGTGTGGGCCGGGCCCGAACGCGACGCGCATCTCGCGGCGGCGCCCTTACTTTACGGGCGCACCGAGGGATCCACCCCCTTCCGGTTCTCGCTCCACGTCGGCGATGTCGGGCACACGCTGATCGTCGGGCCGACCGGTGCCGGCAAGTCGGTGTTGCTGGCACTGATGGCGATGCAATTCCGGCGCTATGCGGGTGCGCAGGTGTTCGCGTTCGACTTCGGCGGCTCGATCCGCGCTGCGGCACTCGCCATGGGCGGCGACTGGCAGGATCTGGGCGAAGGTTTGCACGAGGCGGCGCCGAGCGTGTTTCTGCAGCCGCTTGCCCGGATCGACGATCCCTCCGAGCGCGCGTGGGCGGCGGAATGGCTGGCGTCCCTTCTCGCCGCCGAAGGTGTCACGGTCGATCCTCAAGCAAAGGAATATCTCTGGTCGGCACTCGGGTCGCTTGCGTCCGCGCCACTGTCGGAGCGCACGATAACGGGGCTCGCAGTGCTTCTTCAGGCGCAACCGCTCAAGCAGGCGCTGCGACCCTATTGCCTTGGCGGGCCGTACGGCCAGTTGCTCGATGCCGAATATGAACGGATCGGTGCGGCACGCGTCCAGGCGTTCGAGACCGAGGGCCTGACCGGCACCGGCGCTGCCGCGGCGGTTCTCTCCTACCTGTTCCACCGCATCGAGGGACGGCTCGACGGTTCGCCGACGCTGATCATCATCGATGAAGGCTGGCTGGTGCTCGACAGCCCCGCCTTCGCGCAGCAGCTGCGCGAGTGGCTGAAGACGCTCCGCAAAAAGAATGCGAGCGTGGTCTTTGCGACCCAGAGCCTCGCCGACATCGAATCGAGCGCGATCGCGCCGGCAATCGTCGAAAGCTGCCCGACGCGGATTTTTCTTCCGAACGAGCGCGCCGTCGAGCCGCAGATCACCGCGATCTATCGGCGCTTCGGCCTGAACGATCGGCAGATCGATATCCTCGCCCGCGCCACGCCCAAGCGCGATTATTACTGCCAGTCGCGTCGCGGCAATCGCCTGTTCGAGCTCGGGCTTGGCGAGGTCGCGCTCGCCTTCGTCGCCGCCTCGGCGAAGCAGGACCAGATCCGCATCGCCGATGTGCTCGACAAGGCCGGGCGACACGATTTCGCGCGCGCCTGGCTGCGCGAACGCGGTGTCGCCTGGGCGGCCGATCTTATTCCACCCCCCCAAGAGGAGACGTTTCTATGACCCGTCTTTCCATTCGCCGCGGTCTCGTGACCGGCATCGCGGCATGTGCGTTGATCGGCGCGTCGGTGCCGGCGGGCGCTCAGTTCGGCGGCATCGTCTATGATCCGAGCAACTATGCGCAGAACGTGCTGACCGCGGCCCGTTCGCTGCAGCAGGTCAACAATCAGATCCAGGCGCTTCAGAACCAGGCGACATCGCTGATCAATCAGGCGAAAAACCTGGCGTCCCTGCCATTTTCCAGCGTCGCCCAGCTTCAGGCGCAGATCCAGCGAACCCAGTCGCTGCTCACCAGCGCCGAGCGCATCGCCTACGACGTCCAGTCGATCGACCAGGCGTTCAGCACGCAATATCGCGGGATGAGCGTATCGACGAGCGATCAGGCGCTGATCAGCGGAGCGCAGAGCCGCTGGGCCAATTCGGTCGCGGCGTTCGAGGATGCGCTGAAGGTGCAGGCCGGCGTCGTCGGCAACATCGAGGGCGCACGCTCCACCATGACATCGCTGGTCTCCTCGAGCCAGTCGGCGTCGGGCGCGCTGCAGGCGGCGCAGGCCGGCAATCAGCTGCTGGCGCTGCAGTCGCAGCAACTCTCCGACCTGACCGGGCTGCTGGCGGCGCAGGGAAGGGCGCAGGCGCTGGACGCCGCCCAGCGTGCCGCGGCCCAGGACCAGGCGCGCGAACAACTGCGCCGCTTTCTGACCCCCGGCACCGGCTATCAGCCGGCGACTGTCAGCATGTTTCACAACTGAGGAGCGGGTCGTGGAGACCAGAACCGTCGTCCGCATCGGCGCCATCGGCTTTGCCGCCACCGTCGTCACCGTCTCCATGGTCGACGCGTACACCGCATCGCCCGGCCGGCGCTCGGACGATGTGACCCAGATCACACCCCCACCCGCGGACGATCCGCTCCGGGCAGAGCTGCTTCGGTGTCAGGCGATCGGTCAGGCGGGCGCAACCGATGCCGCCTGTCTCGGCGCATGGGCGGCCAATCGCCGGCGCTTTTTCCTGCAATCCGGTGCGGCCGGGGCTGGCCATCCTCGCGGGAAGTCGGCCGTGTCGACGGTCTCGTCGGCCCAGGTCATGCCGCCAGCCGGCGCTTTTGCCAAAGCGCTGACGAGTGGAGGGCACTGACGTGGAAGGCACTGGCGTCATCGACCGCTTCCTCGAGGTCTTCACCAGCTACATCGATTCCGGCTTCGGGCTGTTGCATGGCGAGGTCGCTTTCATCGCGACCACGCTGATCGTCATCGACGTGACACTGGCGGCGCTTTTCTGGTCGTGGGGAGAGGGGGACGACATCCTCGCACGACTGGTCAAGAAGACGCTGTTCGTCGGGGTCTTCGCCTATATCATCGGCAATTGGAACGCGCTGGCCAAGATCGTCTTCAACAGCTTCGCCGGGCTCGGCCTCAAGGCGTCGGGTACCAGTTTCACCGCTGCCGAGTTGCTCCAACCGGGTCGTGTCGCGCAAGTCGGACTTGATGCCGGTCGGCCGATCCTCAACTCGATCTCGGGTCTGATGGGCTATGTCAGCTTCTTCGAGAATTTCATTCAGATCGCGGTGCTGCTGTTCGCCTGGATCGTGGTCATTCTCGCGTTTTTCGTGCTGTCGATCCAGCTCTTCATCACGCTGATCGAGTTCAAGCTTACCACATTGTGCGGCTTCGTGCTGATCCCGTTCGGCCTGTTCGGCAAGACGGCGTTCATGGCGGAGCGCGTGCTCGGCAACGTCATATCGTCCGGCGTGAAGGTGTTGGTCCTCGCGGTGATCGTCGGCATCGGCTCGACGCTGTTCAGCCAGTTCACCACGCCGCTGACTGCCCAGCCGACGATCGAGGATGCGATGACCATCGTGCTGGCCTCACTTGCCTTGCTCGGTCTGGGCATTTTCGGTCCGGGCATCGCCAGCGGTATCGTCTCGGGCGGACCGCAGCTTGGGGCCGGTGCGGCGGCCGGCACCGCGCTTGCGGCCGGAGGCGTCGTCGCTGGCGGCGTTGCGGCGGCCGGCCTCGCGGCGCGCGCCGCAACCGGCGCAGCCGGCGCTTTGGCCGGCGGGGCGGCGCGCGCCGCCGCTGGCGCGTCGAGCGCTTATCAGGCGGGCGCCGCCGGCAAAGCGGGCGCAGCCGGTGTCGCGGGCGGGCTGGGCGGTGTCGGCCGTGCGGCGGTCGCTAGCGCGACGTCTCCGCTGCGGCGTGCGGCGGCGGCTGCTCAAACCGCTTCGCAGCCTGCGGCTGCAGGTGCTGCCGGCGCCGGTGGCGGCACCGATGCATCGCCGCCCGCATGGGCCACCGCGATGAAGCGCCGTCAGACCGTGAGCCATGGCGCAACCGTCGGCGCTCACACGCTGCGCGCCGGAGACGGCGGCGGCGCGGGCGCCGGTGTCGATGTCAGTCAGGAGGATTGAGCCACATGTTTCGACGATCAAGCGTTCGCTACGGGACGACGCCAGAGCCGGAGACGCCCTATCAGCGCGCAGCCCAAGTCTGGGACGATCGGATCGGATCGGCGCGTGTGCAGGCGCGCAACTGGCGTCTGGCCTTTTTCGGCACGCTCACTTTGGCCGGAGGGCTGGTGGCCGGTATCGTGTGGCAGGGTGCGCGCGGCACAGTAACGCCGTGGGTCATCCAGATCGACAAGCTCGGCGAAGCGCAAGCGGTTGGTCCCGCCGATGCTGGTTATCAGCCGACCGATCCGCAGATCGCCTTCCACCTTGCACGCTTCATCGAGGAGGTGAGGGGGATCGCCGCCGATCCGGTGGTGGTGCGGCAAAACTGGCTGCGTGCCTATGATTTCACCACCGACAAGGGTGCGCTCGCGCTCACCGACTATGCGCGGACCAATGACCCTTTCGCCAATATCGGCAAGGAGCAGGTCGCGGTCGACGTCTCGAGCGTGATCCGCGCGTCGGCAAGCAGCTTTCGCGTGTCCTGGACCGAGCGCCATTATCTCGACGGCAGCCTGTCGGCCACCGAGCGCTGGTCCGCGATCCTGACGGTCGTCGTCCAGACCCCGACGACCCCGGATGCGCTGCGCAAAAACCCGCTCGGGGTGTTCATCACCGCCATCAACTGGTCGAAGGAACTGGCACAATGAATGGCATCTCCTTTGGTGCGTCAAAGATGATCTCGCTTTTGGCCGGCACTGCGGCACTCGCGGGGTGCGCGACCCCTTCGATCAAGCCGCCTGCGATCCGCTACGATGATGCGGTGCCCGCGGTGAAGGCGGTGGAGCCACCGGCGAAGGTCGAGGTCGTGGCCATTCCGACGCCACTCCCGCTGCCGGGCCAGCTCAAACCTCTGTTTGCTCCCGGTGGCCAATCCGATGTCTCCGATCCGAAGATCCGAGTCGGTGCGGCCAACGCGGCCGCGCGCATTCAGCCTGTCCGCGACGGCTTCCTCAACGCGATCCAGCAATACCCGTGGAGCGACGGCGCTCTCTACCAGCTCTACACGTCGCCGGGGCAAGTCACCGACATCGCCCTCGAGGAAGGCGAGCAGCTCGTCGGCGCCGGACCCGTTGCCGCGGGCGACACGGTCCGGTGGATCATCGGTGACACGCTCAGCGGCACGGGTGCCGCGCAGCGTGTCCATATTCTGGTGAAACCGACCCGCCCTGACCTCGTGACCAACCTCGTGATCAATACCGATCGCCGCACTTATCATCTCGAGCTGCGCGCGACACCGGCGACCTATATGGCCTCCATCTCCTGGACCTATCCGCAGGATCGGCTGATCGCGCTTCGCGGACAATCGGCTCTCGCCACAGCGGCGGCGCCGATCGCCAGCGGCGTGGATCTGGCCACGCTTAACTTCCGATACGCTATCGAGGGCGATAGCCCGCCCTGGCGCCCGTTGCGGGCGTTCGACGATGGTCGCCAGGTGTTCATCGAATTCCCCAGCGGCATAGCCCAAGGCGAGTTGCCGCCCCTGTTCGTGGTAGGAGCGAGCGGGCAGGGCGAACTCGTCAACTACCGGGCGCAGGGTCGCTATCTCGTCGTAGATCGCCTGTTCGCGGCGGCCGAGCTCCGGCTAGGCGACAAAAAATCCGAAGCCCGCGTACGGATCGTGCGCGCCGACGGCACGAAGGCCGGAAAGGATCGGCGATGACCGACACCGAGGCGCGCGAACCCCACGTGGCACCGCCGGCGCCCGATCTGCGATTGCGCCCCGATCCGCCACGGGTCATGCGGCTGTCGCGCAAAGCGCTCGGCGCTCTTGGGCTGGGCGGCGGCATCACTCTGGGCGCGGCGCTGCTTTATGGCCTGCAGTCCGGCCACAGAACGGCGCCCGCCGAGCTTCTGAACACGGAAAGTCGGACGACCGCCGACACCGTTGCGACAGCGCCGAAAGACTATGGTCAGACGCCGAAGCTCGGACCGCCATTGCCCGGAGATCTCGGTCGGCCAATCGTGTCGGCACAGCAGCGCGGTGTCGACGTACAACCCCCGGCGATGGGATCATCATCACAGCGCGGGCCCGATCCCGCCGCCAATGCGGCGCAGGCGGCGCGGCAGCGCGCAGCTCAGGAGCGCGATGCGGCCCGAACGAGCAAGCTCTTCCAAGGCTCGGCCGCCGCGAGCGCGGGTAGTGGCGAGGCTTCGGCTTCGGCTGCTGGTCCTGCGACCGTCGCCAATGCGAAAACGGGAGGCGGCGAGGCCGCTGCTGCCGCGCCCGCGCAATCAGAAGATTCTCTGCAGAATGGACAGACGAGCAAGCGGGCTTTTCTGAAGGCGGATGTGGATCGGCGCACTGAGACGACGGATCGGCTGGGCGCGCCGACAACTCCCTATGTCGTACAGGCCGGCAGTATCATCGCCGCTGCTCTAATTACGGGGATCCGGTCCGATTTGCCTGGACAGATCACGGCGCAGGTTACCGAGAATGTATACGATAGTCCGACCGGTCGCTTCCTGCTGATTCCGCAGGGGGCAAAACTGATCGGAGAGTATGATTCGCAGGTATCATTTGGGCAGAACCGCGTCCTGCTCGCCTGGGATCGATTGATCCTGCCGAGCGGGCAATCCCTAACGCTGGACCGGCAGCCGGGGGCAGATCCCGCCGGGTTCGCTGGTTTGCAGGACGGGATCAACAATCATTGGGGCGGCATGGCCAAGGCTGCGGTGCTCTCGACCGTGCTCGGCGCCGAGGCGGGAAGCAGCAACGACGACGATCTGGTCAGGGCTTTGCGGCGCGGAACCTCCGACACCATCAATCAAAGCGGGCAGCAACTCGTCCGCAGGCAGCTGAATGTCCAGCCGACTCTGACCGTGCGGCCCGGCTATCCGGTTCGCGTCATCGTGACGCGCGATCTAATTCTCGCGCCGACTCAGATGGGAGGGCGATAATGGCGACGCTGAAACTCGGGCCGCTGGTCGAGGATCGCCCGGTCAAGATCACGATCGAACTACCGGCAGCGGTGCATCGCGATCTGCTTGCTTACGCGGTGGCGCACGCCGCGGAGACCGGACAGCCTCAAGCCCGACCAGAAAAGCTGATCGCGCCGATGCTCACACGGTTCATGGCGACCGATCGCGGCTTTGCCAAAGCGCGGCGTCGATCGGAGGGTGATCAATAGGCGCCGACGCGCTGACGGCATCCGCTCCCGGTAAGCTACGCCCCAGGCCAGCCGGAAAGCGGGAAAGGCTGCCATGTCTCCCCCCGGGCATGGCGGCCTTTCGAAGTGTCATCCAGAATCCGTCAATTCTTGTTTGGCGTTGCCGCACGCCCTGCAACCCATGCGTCACATGATGGTCTTTGATTAAATCGCGGGGGCAATGCGCGCATAACGGTGTGCCAGCAGTTCGAAAAAGCGCCGGAGCGCAGGATTGCCGTTGCCAACCTTCCAGTAAACACCCTGCTCAAGGCAGGTGTGGCCGGACGCGTCGTGTATTTCGCGGCAGACCGAGCCATCCGTTTGGTCGGCAGGGAGGATCACACCGGCAGTGATGGCGATGCGTGCGCCGCCAATCAGCGACGGAAGATTTTCGCGCCCGACATCTTGGATGAGCACCGTGGGGTGATATCCCGGCACCGAGAGCCGGGCCATCACCATGGCGCGCAGGTCGGGCCCGGGATCGGAGGCAGTCACGAGGAAAATCGCTTCCCTGAGGTCGGTCCAGTAAAGTCGTTCACGCACAGCCAGCGCGTGATCTGCCGGGAGAGAGATCGTAACCGGCTCGCTCCAGAAGCATAAAGATCGCAGGGACGGCAGCAGCGTTTGTCCTGCGAGTACTGCCGCGTCGAGCGCTCCGTCCTGCAGCGCCGCGACCAATGTGTGCCGGCCGCGTTGCGATGCCTGGATTTCAATATCAGGGCATGCCGCGCGAAAAGCATGTATCGCAGCCGATAAATCTCCGCCGACGAGCGACCCATGGAAACCGATTTTAAGCGTCCCCGTTTCTCCGCTGGATAACGCGCGGGCCTCACCGGCGAGGGTGTCGATGTCCTCGAGAATTCGGCGCGCGCGCGATAAAACGTGTGCGCCGGACTCGGTCGGTGCGACTCCTCGCGTCGATCGCCGGAAGAGCGGTAGGCCGAGTCCGTTCTCTAGAAACTGGATCCGCTTGCTCAGTGTCGATTGTTTTACACCGAACCGAGTGGCGGCTCGGCTGAAGCTGCCAGTATCGGCAGCGGCAACCGCGTACCGAAGAAGGTCCACATTTATCATTGGAGTCTTCCGGCTCGATCAGTGCCGCAAGCGCGCCTGGCGGCAGTTACAATCCGGTAGAAATATCCGTGTTTGCCTGGAACCATTCCGAGTCTCCCCGAAAATTCGCACTGCCTATCATTCACATATTCGACGGCTTTGTAGCCACCGTAGACGCGGGATAGACGACGGCGGAATCTTCCGGTCACAGAAAGTCGATCCAAATCAGTGATTAAACATACGAAATCATTGAAGTGGCGTGTCCTTTATCGCTATGCTGGCAACTGGATCCCGCCGTTGGCGGACCATCCCATCAACAAGTCGGTGATTCAGCCCGATGGGCGAGCCACCGCGGGTAGGGAAGGCGGTCGATGAGGTTGCTACGCGCGGCCTGCGGCCGGATATCGGGCTCGCATGGAATTGCTCGAACGGATAGGCGATTTCTACGGTGAAATTGACCGTATCGATACGCTCGATAGGCTGCTCGCAGCGCTGACGTCGATCTGTAAGGGTGCCGGAATACCCTTTCTCTCGGTCACGCATCATGTCGATTTCAGTCGCTCTCAGCCTGGAGCGCTACACCTTCATAATTACCCGGCGCGTTTCGCAGCGTTCCATGATGGCAATGGGCTGGGCACGCGCGACCCGGTTCATCGCATGAGCCAATCCCGCTACACGGGCTTTATGTGGTCGACGCAACCGTCGCTGTTACCAAGAACGCGCGCCGACCAGGAGCTGTTTGACCGGGCAGAGGATGCCGGTATCGGAGATGGCTACACGGTTCCGGTGCATATGGCAGGCGAACCGAGTGGCTCGTGCTCCTTCGCGGTGGCGCCGGGCATCACGTTCCCGAAATCTTTCATCCCGTTGGCACAGGGGCTTGGCATCTTCGCGTTCGACGCAGCGCGGCGGCTCATCGGAGCGTGCGGACGACGCCAATTTCATTGCCAGCTCACACCAAGGGAGCGCGAAATCGTCCTTCTGCTCGGACAGGGATATCAGGAAAAGCAGATCGCGCGCCTGCTGCGCATCACTCCGGTGACGGTGAACGATCATCTGAAACATGCCCGCGAGCGGTGCGGTGTCCATAAGAGCTTTTTGCTGGTGGTTTGCGCACTCGCGTCTGGCGTCATCAACGCTTCCGAATTAAACGCTGGCCATCCCGTGTCCACGGGATAGCCCGTCTCGCCGCATCGCCTACATCCTGCGTTTGGATAGCGGGAGGACAGGGCTATGCCACCGAGCTGCAGTGTTGGCGAAAGGCTTCAGCGCTTTTGCTTTTTCATTACGAAAGCTGCGGGCGATCCGGCCGCCCGCAGGCCGGTGACGGGGTGATGAATCCCGCGCCAGTGTTCGATCGTGTCTACGCCTCGATCCGCGATCGCATCGCAGCGGGCCAGTGGCGTCCGGGTCAGCGGATAGAATTGGCGGCGCTATGCGACCTGCTGGACGCAAGTCCATCGCCTGTGCGCGACGCCTTGCATCGACTACGCGGCGAACGATTATTGATGGACGGCGATGGCGACGGCTTTTGCATGCCGTCGCTAACCGAAGCCGACCTGATCGATCGCTATGACTGGGTTCAGCAGTTGCTGCTCGCTGGTTTGCAGGGCGCTGGCCGGATGGGACCGGTGGGGGAAAGCATCGAGCCGGTCGAGGCAACCGGCGTACTCTTCGAAGCGATCGTTGATGCAGCGCGAAACGTTGAGTGTCGGGAGGCAATGGGAAGCATGAATTTGCGCCTTCATCCCGTGCGGCGGGCGGAACTCAGCATCCTTGACGGGGTCGAGGAGGAGGTTGCTGACTTACGTCGCGCGGTGCTGGCGGACGACCGATCAGCGCTGCGCCGGCGCCTTGCTCGATATAGGCGTCGACGCATGCGAACGGCCTCGGCGATTGTGTACAAAGTGCACAAGCTCGATCGACGAACGGATTGAGGCGGAAAAGTGCGGCTTGCCCAGTGACTTCGTGCCGCCGCCGCGCCGCGCCAGTGGCAATCTCCATTCGTGCCGACTAAAGTCCACATTCCATGCGAACCGACCTCGATCATCTCCCGGCGAACAAGCGCGAGGAACTCGACCGCGTCGTGGCGAGCGTGTTCGAGGATTTTCGCGCGGCGACGGCGGAAGCGACCGGCAAGCGCAAGAGCGGGCGTATCCTCAAAATCATCCTGTTCGGATCGTATGCGCGCGACGACTGGGTCGATGCGCCAATGGCGGCAAACCGCTACAAATCCGATTTCGACCTGTTGATCATCGTCAACCAGAAGGACCTGACCGACCGTGCGACCTATTGGTCGGCGGCGGAGGAGCGGTTGATCCGTGAGCACCTTATCGAAAAGACGCTTGGCACGCCGGTCAACTTCATCGTGCACTCGCTGCAACAGGTGAATGACGGCCTCGCGCACGGTCGCACCTTCTTCCTCGAGATCGCGCGCGACGGCATTGCGCTGTACGAAAGCGATGACCGCGAACTGCACCAGCCGCGCCCCAAGACGCCGACCGAAGCGCTGGCGGCGGCGCGGGAGTATTTCGAGGACTGCTTTTCAAGTTCTATGAGTTTTTTTCGTGGCTTTCGTCATGCGATTGACGATGGTGACGCCAAAAAAGCGGCGTTCGACCTTCATCAGGCGACCGAGCGGCTCTACAACTGCCTCTTGCTAACGCTGACCTTTTACACGCCCTACAACCACAATCTCGCTTTCCTGCGCACGCAGGCGGAACGGCTCGATCGCCGGCTGTTCGAAGTCTGGCCGCGCGATATGCGGAAGGATCGCGCGATGTTCGAGAAGCTGAAGGACGCCTATGTGAAGGCGCGGTATTCGAAGCACTACAGCATCTCGGACGAGGAACTGACGTGGCTCAGCGCGCGGGTCGAGGCGCTCGGCGTTGTGGTCCATGCGATCTGCACAGCCCATATCGACGAGCTGGCGCGCCTCGCAAGGCACTGAAAAGCCGGTCTTGCCGAGCGCCGTTCGATCCGTCATGATTGTGATGCAGCGCGGGAATGGCTGGCAGCCGCGCTGTAGGATATTCCTGCCTGGCATTAACACGCCCGAACCAATCGGCCGGGCGGTCCCACGGTCAGCAGTGGCGCTCGCGCCGCTCCTTTGGACCGAGACACACCGCGCATTCCCCTGTTTGCCCAATGCGGCAAGCGGGTTCGCCGCCTGCGAGGCGCGTCGATGGCGCATGTGGAGCGAGGGCGCGCGCCCGGGGTTCGCGCAAGGCGTATCTGTCAAAGGCCGGGCTGGTGAGCGCGGCCCCGAGACCTTGGGAGGGCGCCCCTTGCGGCGGGGAGGATCTCGATCGCCTGTATCGCACCGAAGCGCCGCGGCTGGCGCGCTACTTTCGGGGCAGAGTACGGGGAAGCGACGACGTCGCGGATCTCGTCCAGGAGAGCTTCGTCCGTTTCGCGGCGTCGACCACGGATGTCCCGCGGGAGCGACCGGCGGCGTTTCTCCAGCGGATCGCGCGCAACCTGCTGATCGATCGGTCGCGGCGTGTTGCGAACCGCGCGACGCATGTCCCGGCGGACGAGCATCCCGACCTTGTCACGGCCCCCACTCAACTGCTCGGCCTGGAAGCCGCTGACGTGCGGCGAATCTACGAGGATACGCTGGCGCGGTTGCCCCCGCGGACCCGCACCGCGTTCCTCCTGCACCGCCAACGCGGCCTGACATACGCGCAAATCGCGGTCGAACTCGGCATCAGCGTGCCGGGTGTTCAATATCATATCGTCAGGGCGCTCTCCCAGGTGGCTCGAGCGTTGGCCGAGGCCCAATGAGGACCGATTGCATGCCCGACGATGCGCTGTCCGATGAAGCCGCGTTGTGGTTCGCGCGAATGCGTGGCCCCGACGCCGAAACCGAGCGACCCGCCTTCGAGGCATGGCTGACGGAGCGCGCGGCGCACCGCGAAGCCTATAACTGGATCGCGGAGGTGTTCAGTCTGGGAAGACTGGTTGAGATCGAGCCTGACCCGCTACCAACGGTACAACCTGTGCCAAGTCGGCTGCTGCAGGCAGCTTTGGTCGCCGCGCTCGTGCTGCTCATGGGCGTGGGTGGCTGGGCAGTGCTCATGCATCGGCCGGACAGTGCTGTCTCGATGGCATCACAGCCGGTCATGTCCGGGCGTGGGCTTATCATCACGAAAGTCGGCCAAATACGCGCGGTGCGGCTTGCAGATGGGTCGCGGATAACGCTCGATACCGACAGCGCAGTGTCCTTTACCTATCGACGCGATATCCGTCGACTGGAGCTGGTGCGCGGGCGCGCCCGGTTCGATGTGGCTCATGAAGGTAGGCCTTTCGTCGTTGCCGCTGGCCGTGGAACGGTCACTGCACACGGCACCGTCTTCGACGTGGGCCTCGCCCCGGGCGGCGCCGTCACGGTCCGCCTGCTTCGCGGCAGTGTCGATGTCGCGTTACCGGTGAGCGGCATCGTTCGATCGTCAGCCTCTGCGACGACACGCCGGCTCACCCCTGGCCAGCAGGTCGCGTTTAGCACGTCGATCCTGCCACCCGCGCAGGCTGTCGTCACACCCGATGATCGCTGGCCCGAGGGCGTCCTGGACTGCGACGGGATGGCGCTGGCCGATCTCGTCGCGCGCGCCAATCGCTACACGCGCACCCAGATCGTCCTCGCCGATCCTGATCTCGGCAGGCTCAAGGTGTCGGGCGCATTCCGGATCGATGCCCCCCAGCTACTCGCCGAACGCGTGGCGACGGTCTTTGGCCTTCACGCGGATGCTGAAGGTGACGCCCGGATCGTGCTCGAACGCGGATCGCCAGCTGAATAAAGTTGCAGATGCCCCCATAAACTGAGGATCCGATGCGTCGTCTCCTTTCGAACCCGGTCGTGCTGACCGGGAACGGGGGGAGAAATTCATGTCCTGTTTCAACAGACGCTGCAGCACCACCCTGGCCATTGCGACCGCACTGTTGCTGACCGCCGCGCCAGCGATCGCAGCGGACCCTGTCCATGAATATCATATCCGCGCTCAGGCTTTGGGGCCGGCGCTTCGGGAAGCCGGTCGCGTCGTTGGGCGCGACGTGATGTTTCCCGCCGACGCGGTCGCCGGCAGGATGTCGCCAGCGCTAGACGGGACCTTCGATACGGCGACGGCGATGCAGTGGCTGCTTTCCGGTACTGACCTCCAAGCGGTCGAGGAGGCCGGTGCGATCCTGATTCGGGGGCGATCGGACGCGGGCGGCGCGCCAATATCGTCGGACCCGCCGTCCACGAAGGATATCATCGTTACTGGCTCGCGGATCCGGGGCGGACAGCGCACCTCGCCCGTCACCGTTGTGACCGAGCGACGCGCGCGCGATGCGGGCCAGAGTTCGCTCGGCGAGGTCGTCCGGGCGCTCCCGCAATCGTTCGGCGGCGGTCAGAATCCGGGAGTGGCCGGCGGCGGCGTGCAAGGCGGCGACAATGAGAATGTCAGTTCGGCTTCGACGATCAATCTGCGCGGGCTGGGGTCGGATGCGACATTGACGCTGATCAATGGTCACCGAATCGCGTATAACGGTGCCAATCAGTCGGTGGACGTCTCGCAAATCCCGCTCGGCGCGCTCGATCGAATCGAGGTCGTCGCCGATGGCGCGTCTGCGGTGTACGGGTCGGACGCGGTCGGCGGGGTCGCCAATATTATCCTGAAGCCGGACTATGACGGACTGACCGGCAGTGCTCAATTCGGCGGATCGACCGACGGCGGCAATGTGCAGCAGCGTTACGACCTTGTCGGGGGGGCGCGCTGGTCAGGGGGCGGCTTCATGCTGGCCGGGGAGGTCGGCCACGTCAGCAGTGTCTATGCCGATGAGCGCTCGTACACGCGCAGCCTTGACCGCACGACGACGCTGATGCCCTCGATCAGCCAGCAAAATGTCGTGTTGACCGCGCATCAGGATTTTGGCGCCGGTGTGCGGGCAAGTATCGATGCCAATTACAGCCACCGGACCTCGCGCACGCAGTTTCCGAGCACGACTGTTGGCGCGTATGATGTGAACGGATCGCTTAGTCGCCCGCACGACAGCGCGTTCTCGATCTCGCCGCGGATCGAGGTGGACGTCGCGCATCGCTGGAACCTGTACCTGACGGGGACCTATAGTGAAGACCGTGTTCGCGGTGAATCCGACGCGTTCTCGGGTGGACAACGCTACCTCGCGGCGACCTTCGGCTATGCCAACACGCTCGGCAGCGTTGAACTCGGCGCCGAAGGGCCGCTGCTGCGCCTACCGGCTGGCGACGTGCGCCTGGCGATCGGCGGCGGGTATCGCAGCAACGGCCTGACGACCCGGCTCGGTTCGCTCGCCAACGGGGTAGAAACCCTGTCGACCAACAGCCACGCGACCCGCGACAGTCGCTATGGCTTTGCCGAACTTTCGATCCCGGTCGTGTCGCCGGACCTCGACGTTCCCGGCATCCACCGCCTGACGCTCAACGGCGCGATCCGGTATGAGGATTACGCGTCGATCGCGCGGCTGGCGACGCCCAAGCTCGGGTTCGTCTACGCGCCGTCGGACGATCTCGACATAAAGGCATCGTGGGGCCGCAGCTTCAAGTCGCCGACCTTGTACCAGCAATTCCAAGCGCAGACAGCGCTTCTGCTCGGCGCGCAGATCTTTGCCAACGGCCCGTATCCAGCAAGTGCGACGACACTGTTGCTGACCGGTGGCCGACCGATCCTTGCGCCGGAACATGCAACGACCTGGTCCGGCACGCTCGACCTGCATCCGCGGGCTCTGCCGGGCGCCGACCTGCAGATCACATACTTTCACATAGCCTATCGCGACCGCATCATTGAGCCGTTCGTCTCGCTTGCAGGTATCCTGGGTAATTCGACGTACGCGAGCCTCATCAGCTATGCGCCGACGCCTGCCCAATTGCAGGCGATCATCACCGCGACGCCTGGTGGGCTGCGCAATTATACGAGCGGGACGTACGATCCAGCGCAGGTCGTCGCGATCGTCGATGACCGGGTGCGCAACGCCGAGGCGCAGACGCTGAAGGGCGTGGATATTGCAGGATCCTATCGCTTCGACTTGCGCGACGGCCAAAAGCTGATCGCGACCGGGCTCGCAAGCTATCTGGAATCCAACCAGACGCTGCTCGCGGGCCAGCCGTCGACCCGTCTCGCTGGCGCGATCTTTCGACCGCCGCATTGGCGCGCCCGCACCGGGCTCAGCTGGGAGACATCGCGGATGACGCTCTCCGGCTTCACCAACTATGTCGGGCCGGTGCGCGATACGCGGTACACTCCAGCACCTTTGGTGAACGACATGACCACGCTGGATCTGACGGTGCGCTATCATATCGGCGGCCAAGCAAAATCGGGTCTTGATGTTACGGTGTCGGCGCTGAATGTGTTCAACGCAAAGCCGGCGATCATCCGGAACACCGGCGCCTACGAGCCGACCTATGATTCCACGAACTATTCGGTCGTCGGTCGTTTCCTCAGCCTGACGCTCTCGAAGACGCTGTGACACGCCGCTTGCTCGGCTCGGTGGCGGCACTTGTCGCGTTGATCTGGAGCGCTTCCGCTAGCGCGGTGGCGCCGGATTGCCGCGACCTGGTGCCACCGGCAGTCTTGGAACATGCGAAACGCGACATTACCGCAAGCGATCTCGTTGTGCTGCGTGATATCGGGCAGGCGGCGCCCGAAGAGGCGGAAAGCCCGATCGCGGTGTCGCCCGATGGCAATTTGATCGCCTTCCAGCTCCGCCGCGCGGTCCCCGCCGCCAATGCCTATTGCCTCGGCATGTTCGTGGTCCGTGTGAATGCGGCAGGGGGCGTGACGATGGTCGACCAAGGCGGCTCGTTCATGCTTGATCGGCTGCCGATGGCAGGGCGGCGGACTGCGTCCCTGTCGAGCGGGTATCCGGCTGCGATAAGACCGAAATGGTCGCCAGATGGTCTGTGGATTGCGTATCTTCGGCGCGACGATGACGTGACCCAACTCTGGCGCGCGAAGGTGGACGGCTCGCTTACTGAGCGAGTGTCGCACGCGATCTCGGATGTGACGTATTTCGCTTGGTCCGGCGATGGCCGCGCTTTCGTATATGCGACCCACCCCGGCATCGCCCAAGCGCGAGCAAGTCTTGCCAAGGAAGCGCTTTCGGGGTTCCATTATGACGAACGTTTCTATCCGAGCGCTAGTCCGCTTCCGCTCGCGCTCGATCAGGGGCCGCTAGCGATCGACGTTGCCGATCTAGCGACCGGTCGCGTGCGCGGCGCGACCGCTGCGGAACGGCAGCTGATCACTCCGGATCGGCACGGTGATGACCCTCCGGGTGCGGAACTGACAGCGCAAAGCAGCGATGGCCAGATGGCGTGGACAGCACCGCGATCCTCGCTGCCCGTCGCCAAGCATCTCTGGGTCAGGAATTCCGCCGGGCAAACGGTGCGGTGTGCGTCCATCCTGTGCACCGGGAGGCTGACCAATGTCTGGTGGACGCAGAGCGGCGGCGCGTTGCTCTATGCGCGTCGTGAAGGCTGGGCGTTGGCACAGACGGGAGTGTATCGTTGGGAGCCGGGACAGCCGCCGCGGCAGCTGATGCTCACCGATGATGTCCTGGTCGGATGTGAAATTGCTGGTAACGCGCTTGCCTGCGCGATCGAGGGATCGACAACGCCGCGGCATATCGAGCGGATCGACGCGATGACGGGCCAGCGGACGATGCTCTTCGACCCCAACCCGGAATTCGCTCGCTTGCGGCTAGGGGCAATCGAGCGTCTCCACTGGCGCAACAGGCTTGGCTTCGAGACACTTGGGGATTTGGTCCTGCCACCCGACTATCGTCGCGGCACCCGTCTGCCGCTGATCGTTGTGCAATATTCGACCCGCGGTTTCCTGCGCGGCGGTACGGGCCATGACTATCCGATTCAGCTCTTCGCAGCGCGCGGTTATGCCGTGCTCAGTTTTCAGCGGCCCAAGGACTATGGCGAGCTGACCGGCACGCAGGATATCAAGACATTCTTCCGCGCCGATATGCGCGATTTCGCCGACCGCTGGAGCGTGCTGTCGTCGCTCGAGCGCGGTGTTCAACTGTTGGTCGATCGCGGCGTCGTCGATCCGCGCCGGGTCGGCCTGACTGGGCTGAGCGACGGGGCGGTGACGGTGCAGTTCGCGCTGCTGCACAGTCACATGTTCGCGGCTGCGGCTGCCTCGTCCTGCTGTCTCGATCGCGACGCGATGGTCTGGCCCACTAGGGCGATGGCCGACCTCTATCGCTCCGCAGGATATCCTTCGCTCCGCAGTCCGGCGCCTGGCTTTGCCAAGGGCTATTTCGTCTCGGCCTCCGCGGGGCATCTCGACACGCCGCTGCTGATCCAGGCGTCCGATCACGAATATCTGGCGGGGCTCTACGCGGTGACGGCGCTGCGCGAGGCGCGGAAGCCGGTCGATCTCTATGTCTATCCGGACGAATATCATCTCAAGTGGCAACCCGCTCACCGGCTTGCGACTTATCAGCGCGGTCTTCAGTGGTTCGATTTCTGGTTGCGTGATCGGGAGGATCCAAACCCAATTGATACGGAGCAATATGAGCGGTGGTCGGCGTGGAAGGCGCAGCGTGGCATGTCGCCGACAAGGCTCACAATCAGGACGCACGTGACCAGTGTCGAACCCAGGCTTCGGCATCCGCAAGTTCGAGCAGTCGCAGGAAGTGATCACCGGAAGGTGGCGCGGGCTCGCGCAAGACGTTCTCGATCGCTGATCGATCGAGGATTCCGTTGGCGGCAAGCTCCCCGTCGAGGAGATGCGCGCGCAGCCGATCCCGATCGCGGGCGATGATCTCGTAACAAAAGGCCTCCGGTCCCGCTTTTGAGCGACGGTCAACGACCATCGCGGGCAAGAGACCTGCAAAGGCGTCGCGGGCGACGGCACGATCGCGTCCGCCGGCGGACCAGAGCCAGGTTGGGATAGACAGGCACAATTCCATAATCGGTTGCGAAAGGAGCGGCGCGATGATCGGAATGGCGCTGCCGCGGGCAAAACAATCTCGCTCGGCCTGGACCCGCATCAGCATCGCAATATGCGCTGCCTTGCCGGGCAGGGCCCCTGTAGGCGCTGCGAGCCAAGGATGGGTGAGGTCGCTTGACCGCGGCAGGCAGGCCGGATCCAGAAATAGCGCATGACGTTGCCAGCGATAGCGTGGCGGGCGCATCCAGGCGCGCTGTACCGCCCACCAGAGCGCGGTCGTGATACTGCAGCCGGTTTGCATGCAGACGCTGTCGAGGGTTTCGCGAAGCGCGGGTGTCAGGCCTTGCGCCTTGAGCTGATCGGCGAGCGGGGTCGGCGACTGAAGGAAGCAGAAGACATTGTCGCCACCCAAGCCGGTGAAGAAGGCGTCCTCACTGCGCAACGCCGCAGCTCGGCGCCGGGCCGCCTCGAAGGCTTGGCCGATGACGCGACCGGTCGGGCGCGGAAGATCGGGCAGGGAAGGGAGAGCAATATCGACGTCGCCCGCCTCATAAAAGCTTTCGGTCAGTTCGAGGCCGGTAGCGTTGGCGACACTGCGTGCATAACGCCGCTCATCGCCCGATGGACTTCGAGTCGCCATAGTAAGGGCGGCGGCGCGATCCGAGCGTTCGGCAAGTCCCGCGGCGATGATCGAGGAATCAAGGCCGCCGGAAAGGTTAAGCAGGACGTTGCGAAACGGGACTGCCCAGGCGGCGACGCTGTGTAGGACGGTTTCACGGAGCGCTCCGGCCAGATCCGAGCGGGCAGTTCCGGACGGCGGATTGACGTGCTCCCATGGTGACCAAGCTATCTGGGGAAGAGCGTCATAATCCGACGCGAGCAGATTGAAACCAGCGCCGAGTTCGTCAATCTGGTCGAGGGCGGTGCGTGACGTCGGCAGGTTTGCTGACGCCAGCCGCCAAGCGACCCCGGTCCAGTCGATCTCGGTGTGGCCAATCTCCGCGGCACGCCACGTCGCCATGTCGGAGAACAAAAAGGTCGCATGCGGTGTCCGCTGATAATAGCAGGGAAGTCCGCCGCTTGGGTCGCGCAGGACAGATATCGCCCGATCTCCTGCCCTTTTTGCGAATGCGATATATCCGCCCCAGTAGTGGTTCAGCAGACACTTAAAATCGGCGGTTGCCATGGCTTGGCTCGTGAGGCTGTCGACCACGGTGCGGACGCGGTAATCTTCGCGTCCGAACAACCAGCCGACGACCGCGCAACCGTCTTGATCCGTCGTGACGACGCCATCGATATGCTCTACAAGCAGGGTTAGGGCGTCCTCGTCGACCGCAACCGCGAAGCCGGTCTTCTTCCTCAGTCCTTGGGCAAAAGTGGTTGATGCACGACCGGCGTGAGGTACCACGGCCAGGAAACGCGTCGCCATCACGCAACCAGGATGGGTTGAAAGGCGCGAACATGGTCAAGATCGTCGTTCAGCACCACGTTGCCCTGCTGGACCCATGCATGCGCCGCAAAGGGGTCCATTCTCACGCCGATGACCAGGTCGACGGCGTGCCGCTCATGCCGCAATCGTTTGGCCAAACCGATCGACAGCGGAAGGCATCGGTCATGCGCAGAAAGGAGTCGGTGCGATGCGAGATGCGCGGCTAGGATCGCGGGAAGGGGTTCGTTCTTACGGCCTTTGACCGGTCCATGTGTGCCTGCCCCCTGGCGAACACGCTCGATAGATTTGCTCAGCGAGCGGAATTTCAGCTCGATCAAAGCTCGGGCATTGCTGAACAGCGCTTCGGCTACCGACCGCGCAGGGGGTTGAGGAAGGGCGGAGTCGATCGCTGATGCGGTGATCGCTTCGACTTTCACCGGTAGGAAACGTTCTGAGCGTAGCACCTGCGTAGTACCGAATTCCGATGACGATGTGTCCAATTCGGCTGCTCGGCGGAGGATTGCCAACGCCGCAGACTCTTTGCGAGGCTCGAGGCAGAAGTATCGGTCGTGCGGAAGGTCGAGAAAGACGACGTGATTGGATACGACGCACGCCGCCATAGTCGCCGATTGGAAGCAAAGCATGCGGTATGTCCCTGAGAACAAGGAGGTGCGGGTCTGAATCCGCACCTCCCCGATAGGTTCAGTCTGCACTGATACCGAACGCCGGGCGCACGAGATTCTCGGCGTCGGGAATCGCGCCGACGATACTGCCGCGCGTGGCAGCCTTGGCCTTCCCGAGCACGTTGACGGGGGGGCATGCCTTGGTGGTGTCTTTGCTCATGGTACGTCTCTCTCTTGTGTCGCACCTATTTGCGACCTGTCGAGTCGTACTTTTGCTCATGCTTATAAGCGAACTTATAAGAAATATTGGTGGAGGCATTGGAAGCCTTACGCAAATCTATTGTCTTAGGAACATATTAAGCTACGTCGCTTCCGGCTTCTTCAGCCGATGATCTACGCGAGATCGTAGATTTTTTCGATCTCATGGTTTTCCGGTTTCGGTGCCGAACTACATCCAGCAAGCGTAGTCATTGCGTGAACGGGCGCTCCAGCCGCCCATCTCACTATCATCCCCGGGCATCCCGAAGACGACGCTGCCTCTATCCGCCATAGAAGCATGCCCGCGCGTATATGCGCGATTGGGGTACCGGCCGCCGGCCCGGAAACAGCGACACCGCCATAGCTGGCCTCCGGTTCCGCATCGCTCCACCTCGACCCCCGAATGGCGCGGAGGTCACAATGCATTAACTATCTGACCAGACCACTTGGTGGGGGGTACTCACAGTGTCGCGAGCCCAGCGCTGCGCAGTGCCCCGAGCAGTGATCGCCCTTTGGTAGCCGGTGAGGAGAGTATCCCGCATATGTTAATGGTGGAGGCGCACACTCCGCGCAGCGCCGCAAAGATCGCGCATACCGCCGATGCGATCATGACCGACAGGCTCACCTAGCTGACCTGCAAGAATCAAAGCGTGTCGTGCCTCGGGCCGCACTCCGTCACGTTCGGTTCCAGGTTTGGACGATCGGCTCATTGAGATCGTGTTCGTAGCCAAGCGTACTAATACTGGCTGTATCGAGCATGAAGAGAGCCCCGTTGCGCGCGGGCAGGCTCAGCCAGCGCGCAGTAAGGACGCGCAAGATATGCGAACTCGAAAAGATCAGCACGCTGTCGTGCAGATCGCGTATCCGATCGACCACTCGGTCAGCCCGCGCCGCCACGGCGTCGGGCGTCTCTCCTTGGGGGCATCCGTCGCGAAACAGGCGCCAGTCTGGATTTTCGGCAAGAATTTCCTTGGTCGTCATACCTTCGTAGGCACCGTAGTCCCATTCGGCGAGGTCGTAGTCAGGGATAGCGTCGCGGCCAAACCCGGCAAGTCGTGCAGTCTGGAGGGCGCGCTGGGAAGGGCTCGACCATATCTCTGCAAAGTGAAGCCCCGATAGATTTCTGCCAAGCCCCTCGGCCGCGCGTTGACCGATCTCGGTGAGCGGAATGTCGCTGCGACCGGTATGTTTCCCCGACAAGCTCCAGGCGGTTTCGCCATGTCGAACGAGATGGATGCGTGGCAGCGCGGTCATTAGCGTGTCGCCTTTCTTTGAGCAGAGGGTAGCGCGACGCTTGGAAGCCCGAGCGTGCGCCCCGCAAAGCCCGCAGTATCGTAATAGCGTAAGGTGCCGGTGGTCTGGTACTGCAGCACAGTCCGCAGTCCGTTGGCTGCCGGTGCCGAAGCCCGACGGTGCCGCCGATAGACTGGTATCGGACGGTTGGAGATCGCTTCCTCGAGGACACGGCCTAGCAGGTGCCCACGAGGCGCGACCGAAAGTTTGAGGAGTCGCATCATTGTTTGGCCTAGGTCAGCATTGCTGACCGGTGCCGGATCGATGAAGCTATGCTTGAAGTCGGGACCAATGGCAGCAGTGAAATTAAGCGTATCGCCGCGACCGAAGCTGCCATGCATGCCCTGACCCTGTTGGAGCGTAGTGTCGGCGATCTCGACCATGCAATTGGTCGCCGTCGCGCAATCCGACGCTTGGGTCCGAAAATTGACAACGATCGCTGGCGTCGGTGTCGCAGCACGTCCTTTCAGGCCAATGCTTGACAGCGGTAGCGTTCCTGGGATGGGCCCGAGCGTATCATCGACGAAGATCCCGCTGACATAGTCCTGGTCGAGCAGAGCGGCTACAACGCTTCGCGCAAGCACCTGCTCATGGCCCGGCAGATAGATCAGGTCCGACCCACCGTTCGCGGCAACGACCAGCTCCGGAACAGCGGCATCCGTGCCCAGAAGCGCATTGCCTCGGCTCGGATGCGCCCCATGCGGGATCGGCGCATTATGTGCTTCGGGATCGAACATCGGCATATGGAGCGACGCGGCAAGATCGAGCGCGAGGAACCCTGGGGGTAGAAAGCCCGCCGGCACGTCGGCATAACGTCCGGTCGCAGCCGAGCTCGTGGCGCTTTGCTTGGAGATCGTCGAAAATCCGTGGTCCGACGTGACGATGATATCGGTCGTCGCAGTCAACCCGAGTGTCTCAAGCGCGGCGCGTAGGCGCCCAAGGTCATTGTCGGCGTTGCGGATGGCGCGGAAGGTCGAAGGACCGTTGATGCCGGGCGACAGTCGATTGAGACTGTCGCCCTGGTTATGCTGCGTTCCGTCAGGGTCACGCGACCAGAACACCATTGCGAATGGGCGGCCCCGCGCCTTGAGCGCGGGAAGCACGACCTTGGTGGCTGCATCAATGAAGAAGTCCTGCTGGGCGAGATTGGCGACCGTGGTGCCGGGCGTGGTCGCACTGCCCGTGTTTCCATTCGCACCGCGACTTGGAGCGGCGACAGGTAATCCGAAGGTGCGGAGCGACGTCTGGATCGCGTTGCTGAGGGGAATGCCGGCAGGGCCGCCTGTCGAATCGTCGATCACGATCGTCGAATCGCCGCTGCGGGCCAGATGGTCCTGGATCAGGGCCGGACCGAGCTTGCCAATGGCAGCGGTCCCGTAACCCGCGTGACGGGCGGCGGCCAGCACCGTTGTCTCCTCGAGATAATCACCCCTGAATTGCTGATCTACCTCACCAAGGACGGTGTCGTTTTCAAGAAACGGCGTAACGCTTCCAGCAGCTGCTGCGACGGGGCTTCCCGTGTAGATCGTGTTACTGAAATCGCCCGTATCGCCTAGCTGATGTCCGGTCGCGAGCGCGGACGCGTTCGCCGTGGTGAAGGTTGGAAACAGCGAGTGGCTGTTCGGAAAGTAGCTGCCGGAATCGCGCAGCTTTGCCAGTTCAGGGGCGGTTTTCGTATCGACGATGCGTCCGCGCAGGCCATCAACGACGACAAGGATGACGTTGTGCGGTGCGGCTGCCCGTGGCGGGGCGGTCTCGCGTGCGTCGGCTGGGACGGTTGCGATTAAGGCAATCGATGCGAGGACGTGGCCGATCAGGCGCATGGTCGGTCTCCGAAGAGCAGGGAAAGTGAGGGCGCTCACGCGGGCGCTACTATAACGGCACCGGCACCGATGAGATAGATGTTGGCCGGTAATCCCCCGTCTCGATCGTTATTCATATCCACCATGCCGAGGTCGGCGAAACGCCCGGTTCCAGCCCTTTTGCTGGATAGTCGACATAGTCCGTAGCCGGATGCTGACCCCAATCAACCTCACTAGCGCCGTGCCGAAGATCGTCGCGAATATGCTCAGGAACCGACGTCGATGTTCCGCATGCCGCGTCCTTCGCGCGTTGCAGTCGTCGGACGTCGGCGTAGCCGCTGAGCGCCTCGATCGCACCGCGCTCGCCGCTGTCCGAAATCTTAGTCGATATGATCAACCGGGCGCACGATATGGACCATACGGCCAGTGCGGCATTAGACGGGACGGGCTGATCGTGGCGCACTGGCGCCCATTGCAACGGCTAGCTTAAGACCCGGCGATCGTTCGAGGTTGAAATGTTGCGTACTTTTCTGAAAAATCGAGCAGCGCTGTTGCTGCTCGGTGTAGCCGCTTGCATAGCCGGGTGCGTTCCTGCTGGATCACCGCAACGCGTGCCTGCGCCGGTAACACCCGCTGTGCCCATGCCCTCGCAAGTATCCGTTGCAACGCCCCGCGCCTTGCCGGGCAAGCGCCGCGACCAACCGCCAGCCGACCTGCTCAATGCTGTGCAAGCGCTCGGCTCGGGATTTCCGGGGCAGGTCGGGATCGCCGTTCGCGACGTAACGGAAGGATGGATCGTTGGCTATAATGCCGACCGCTTGTTGCCCCAGCAGAGTGTGAGCAAGCTCTGGGTGGCGATCGCAGTGATGGACGCGGTTGATCGGAGCACGCTGAAGTTATCGGACATCGTCACCGTCCGCCGATCGGACCTGACCGTCTTCCACCAACCCATCCGTCCCCTGGTAGGAATAGACGGATACAGGACCACGATTGCCGCCTTGCTCCAGGGCGCGATGACACGCAGCGACAACACCTGCAACGACGTGCTGCTTTGGAAAATCGGGGGGCCGCCCGCAATCCGGCGCATGTTGATGCAAAAGGGGATCGCCGGAGTCGGTTTTGGTCCTGGCGAGCGGCTTCTCCAGGCAAAGACCGCAGGTCTCGACTGGAAGCCCGAATGGGCCGGCGGCTGGGGCTTCCTACAAGCACGCTCGAAAATGAGTGTCGAAGCCCGCAGCAGGGCTCTCAACAGATATCTTGCCGCTCCCTATGACGGCGCGTCCGCCAACGGCGTTACCCTCGGGCTTGCCCGGCTCCAGCGCGGTGAGGTACTCAGCAACAGCTCGACTTTGCATCTCCTGACGTTGATGGCAGCCAGCAAGACCGGTCCGCTTCGGCTGAAGTCAGGGCTACGTTCCGGGTGGACCTTTGCGCACAAGACGGGAACGGGACAGGATCTCGGAACGCTGTCGACCGGGTATAATGACGTTGGACTGCTGAAGTCGCCGGATGGGCATAGCTATGCGGTCGCGGTTATGATCGCCAGCACGCGTCGCCCGATCCCTGCGAGAATGCAATTCATGGGCAATGTGACGCGCGCGTTGATCCGGGCATTGGAATAGGCCGGGCTGGTGTTGCGGCCGAAGGACAGCGCTAGCCGGACAGTTCGCGCTGCGCCTTCTCCAATTCCTCGGCGTAGCGCCTTCGAACGTAGCTTTTCGGACACGATGCCCAGCATTTGGTGAGCAGTCGACACTACCGCGAGCGATCAGGTAATGATGACTCCCGATCAACGTATTGGAGGCCGCGTCGATCAGATACGGCTGTACCCCGAACCCATGGGACATCAGCGCCTCGGCAAGGGCGCCTGCAGCAACCGGCGCGATGGCCGTAAACGCGGATTGCTATCTAAAGCGCATTAGAAGGCCCGCGCGATCGGCGCCTCGAACGCAGCTGCCAACCAACGTCCGCTGGTCTGATCGACGAAGTTTCAGGCAGCTTCCAGGCACCGACGCGGCAGCACCGCTCATCTGGGCATATGATGCTTTAGGCCCAGCCGAGGCTTCGAACCCGTTGGAGAGGACCGTCTGGCCAGAAATAACCAGGCTACCGCGTACCGACATGCGACCCCATGCAACGCATTTGCCTCGACCGCATCGATCAGGCGCCGCTTGCGCGCTTGGGATGCTAAGCTCAATCCTATCAGGATCAGGCCACCGATTGGAAGTACGACCAGGCTTGCGAGGCCCAACTGGCCTATGTCCAAGAGCCTAGTGTCCGGCGGGACGTCGAAGAGCGCATGCTGAAGCGTTCGCGCGCCCTCCGTGCCAATGATGACGCTGAGAAGGCCCCCACTCGCATCCACCACAATCGCGAGTCCGATCAAGGAACCCTCGCTTGCGCGCAGCCAGCCTCGGACGTCTCTTGCTCAAACACGCGAGCGCCTCGACGAAGAGCGCAACACAGAGGTGACAGTCCACTCTCAGCTCATGAGGCGGATGGCGCAGAGGCTAACGGCGGGGTGCGGCCGCGCGCGGTTGCGATCAAGTATAATCCACCAGCGATCATCGGGACGGTCAGCCACTGCCCCATATGCAGTCCGGTGCGCGAAGCGAACTGGACCAATTGGGCATCTGGCTCACGGAAAAACTCCACCGCAAATCGGGCAACGCCGTAACCGATGAGAAACGTGCCGACGAGCATTCCTGGACGGCGGCGCGCATCAGTGAACCAGAACAGAATTGCAAGGATCGCAAACAGCGCTAACCCTTCGAGGCCTGCTTCATAAAGCTGGCTGGGATGACGCGCAATCCCGTCACGGCTGCCGGGAAAGATTATCGCCCAAGGCACGTCGGACGGCTTGCCCCACAACTCGCCGTTGACGAAATTTGCCAGCCGACCAAAGAGCAGCCCTAGCGGCACCGTGCACGCCACATAATCGTGCACGCGCAGCCAGTTCAGACCATGCTTTCGCGCGAAAACGATCAGCGCGATAGAAACACCGGCAGCGCCCCCGTGGAACGACATACCGCCGTCCCACAGCTTGAAGATCTGCAAGGGACGGGTAAGCATCCCCGGGCCATAGAAAACGACGTATCCCAGGCGTCCCCCTGCGATGACGCCAATCGTCGCATAGAAGATGAGATTTTCCACTTGTGGCCGGATCATCGGGGCGGCGGGGCGAGCGATGAGACGCAGGAGATACCACCACCCGAGAACGATGCCTGCGATATATGCGATCGAGTACCAGCGAAGGTCGAGCGGGCCGAGTGACAGCGCGATTGGGTGAAGGCCGAGGTCGGCAAAGTGGATATGGTGCATCGAAACTCTCGGCAATCAGCGCAGTGATTATTAGCAGATCAACCGCTACCGATGTTCCGGATCGAAACCAAGCTGCGTTCCCACCCCAGCTTCGAACACTGGCGCTCAGGATCGGTCCGGTGCGGAACCAAGAAGGTGGCCGTCTAACGATTTGCCGTAATGACCACCGGCAACATGAAATTGCCGCTTTCCCGCTGCGACAGTTCCCGTTTGCCGCGGATCCCGTGGTAGCCCCCGACTATTAATGAAGGCGGCCGCATCCCAAGCCTGCTGATCAGGCAACGCGTAGCCCTGGCCCAGCGGCAGATTGGCCTTGATGAATCCGGCCGCCGCTTCGATCCCTGTCACCCCGGACCCCAATTGAACGATTGCGGTCCGGTCACTGGGGGAAGGCGCAGCTGCCATTCGCATTCTTCTGCCCTTCGCCGGTTTCACCGTAAGAGGCTGCAAAATTCTGCGCGAACACCTGAGCCCCGCGGACAGGATCGCGTCCGAACGATGTTGCCGGCAGCTTACATAGCCCCGGCCAGACATGGCCTTGCCCGTAGGAGCACCCATTGCGAGCCACGCGAAATAGGCCTGAAGGGTCACGGTAAATCTTTTCGGCGCGGGTGGTGGGCCGCCGCTTGGTGACGCAGGGGCGTTCATCGAATAATTCAAGCAGACGCGGATCCGGTCCTTCAATGTGTTGATCTATCTATTCTTGACACGTTAGACCGGACAGAACCCCTAGGCAGCCCACGTCGGCGCCGCATTGGCCTGCCTGCTTCGAGATGCCAGATGCTGCAGTTCGCAACATTGTCAACGAACCGCGCGGCGGATGTTCTGGTATGAACGAACACATGCTCGCCGCCGCGTATGGCACCGCCCTGAGGACCTGGGCGAGTCGAGGATTGAGGCGGCGGGGCAAACGGCCGTGGGACGCTTGATGCGTAGCTAGGTGGGGCGCATCATACCGCGGCTTCGTCACCCCCGCGATCAAATGCCTAGCTGCAAAACAGGACGATCAAAATACGCGTCTGCTCATGATCAGCGCGACCTGACCTCGTGCCAGCAAAAGGCCAGGCTTTTAAGATGATATCATATCTTCACATATCGCCGCGGGTTCTCGCCCAATTCAGCCACCATCGTATCAGCCCGGCGACCAAGCCCCATGCAAGCAGGGCCCATTGCACGAAAGTGACCTTTACGTACACTGGGCGCGAACGGATGGCGAACGGCGAGAATTGGTGGATGGGTCTCGGCTTCTTTCGGGGGACGCTGAACCGTCTCACAACCGTTTGCGGATGGACGCCACTTGGCACGCAGCGCACTCGGCGGTAGCGTCGCCTGATGCTTGACCGGGCCCCGGCGTGACCCTCGCGCAGATCGCAACCCTTGCCGTCCTGATCGGTGTAGTCGCTGCACTCGCTTCAGAGCGACTTCGTGCGGATCTGGTAACATTGGTCGGTGCCGGACTGCTGTGCCTGCTCGGCATTGCGCGCACCAGCGACATACAGGCAGGGTTCGCCAGCCCGGCGATCATCGCCCTCGCTTCGCTGTTCGTGCTAGTTGAGGCGCTGCACGTCAGCGGCGCGATCGGATTGCTCTTCAGGCTAGCCGAAGGGGCGGTCAATCGTATGGGAAAACGCGCGTTACCGTTGCTGATCGGCGTAGCGGGCGCGCTCTCGGCATTCCTCAACAATACACCCTTGGTCTTGCTCGGCACGTCGGTGCTACAGCAGACAGCGGACCGCCGGGGCTGGGACGTCCGCCCGCTGCTTATACCCTTGTCCTATGCGACGATCCTCGGCGGGACCTGCACGCTGATCGGCTCCTCTACCAATTTGCTGGTCGATGAAATGGTTCGCAAGGCTGGGCTTCACGGCTTCGGGCTTTTCGAAATGGCGGGCGTCGGCTTGTCGATGGCGCTCGTCGGTGCACCCTATCTCGCCCTGGTCGCGCCACGACTCCTGCGCGGTGCCGGCCGGGATGGTGCACTGGAGCAGGAGATCGCGCGCGACATGCTGCCGCTGCATCCCGTGAGGGCCTTCGTCACGCTTGCGGTACTTACGATGGTGATCGGCGGAGCGGTCGGCGGGTTGCCGATCGCGGTGGCGGCTTTCGTCGGCGCGATCGTGCTGATCGCCGCGCGCGTGCTGAGCCCGGAAGAGGCCTATGGCGCGACCAATCCACGATTGCTGGTGATGATCGCCGGGATGCTGGTGATTGGCGGCGCGATCGATCGTACCGGCCTCGGAGCGCTCGCGGCCAGCCTGTTGTCCAACGTGACGGAACGCTTCGGACCGCGCACCGCGCTGGCGATCATTTACGTAGCGACGCTGATCCTGACGGAATTCATGTCGCACGCAGGCGCCGCGGTATTGCTGACCCCGATTGCGATCGGCATCGCGCAGGATCTGGGGCTCGATCCCCGCCCGTTCACGGTTGCCGTAATGATGGCGGCGAGCGCGTCGTTCCTCACCCCGTTCGGCTATCAGACCAACACGATCGTATACCAGGCGGGGGGCTATCGTTACGGTGATTTCGTTAAAGCGGGGCTGCCTCTGACACTGCTCACCGCGACCGCCGCGCTGATTGCAATCCCGCGGTTTTTCCCGTTTTAATTGCGCGATCGTCGGGCTGAGGCGGCGGTGCCAGGCTTAGCGTGATCGCGGTGCCGCCGCGATCGATCGCAAGTGCGATCGCGGTGTTATTTGCAAACCTGCTTTGATCGAAATCGCGGGCCCGGCTGATAGGCTGGCCGTCACGGCTGATGACGATGTCACCGACGCGCAGCCCGGCCCGTTCCGCCGGCGAGCCGGACATCACCAGAGCGACATAGACCCCACGACGGTCCTCCGCCGCGCCCAAGCGAACGGCAAGCGCGGGCGTGAGATCATCGGCGATCGCGCCCAGCGCGCCGATCGCGGCCGTGCCCCGCGCCATGGCATCGATGCGCCTCTGTGCAAGTCCGGCGGGCAAGGCGTAGCGCGCCGAGCCCTTAGCCAGATCGGCATCGCGCCCGAGCCCGAGCCCGGCAATCCCGACGACACGGCCTTCGGCATTGAACAAGGGCGCTCCGGTGGCGACGGCGTCGAGATCCGGGCGTAGCGCGAGATAATTGGCATTGGGCTTGGCCAGCGCGAGCGAATCCGCTTCGACCGCGCTGACCTGGGCAATGCAGCCGCGCGCGGCGGGCGACTCCACCGCCACCAGCCACTGCGCTGCGCGCGGAAAGCTGGTGGTCGCGAAGCGCACGAAGGGCAAATCGTCGCCCGAGACGTGCAGCAAGGCCAGCCCAGTCGCGAGATCGTCGGCGGTTCGCTTCGCAGCCAGCGCACGCCCATCCGTCAGCCGGACGGTGAAGGCCGTCGCCTCGCCCAACGAGGCCGACGCGGCGACGACCGTGCCGTCCGCCGCGATGAGAAAGCCGCTAGCCGGGTCCGCCGGCGCGCTTGATGGGGCAACCGCTTCGGCGGCCCCGCCGCCGGGTGACGCGGACGCCGTCTTGCGCGCGACAGTATCGTCGCGCCCGGGCTGCGCTTCCTCGACCGGTACGATGCTCACCACCGCTGGGCAGGCGGCCGCGACGAGATCGTCGAAATCCTGAAGCCCCGGCCGCCCGCCCACCGCCCCGCTCGGTTTTGCCACCGACCTCTGCTCGACGACGACCACCCGTGGCCATAACACCGAGGCGAGATAGCCCGTCAGCGCCAGCAGCCCGAGTAACGCCACCGCCGCCGTACCGATCATCAGTTTACGCTTGCGGTCCGCCGTCAACGGTGTCGTTCCTCTCAAGTGACCAGCGGCATTGTCGCTGGATCGCCCGCTCGGTTCAAGTCACTGCGAGCGGATCCTGCAGCAGACAGTGGATCAGGGGTATGGCAACCGGCTCATCGCCGCGTTGCGACTTCATCCTGGAGCTTCAACCGCTCGTGGGCCAATGCCGCCTGGGCGACGAGCGTGGCGAACAGCACCGAGCGATCGGCTCTGACCGGCTCGCGACCATCCTCACGCACCATGCCCAGCACCGCCAGCGTGCCCAGTGACGTCTTGAGCGGTTCGAACCGCCAATCGCCCGCTGCGAGTTCGCGTGTCCCCGAACCGGTCGGCTCACCCTTTTGCCAGCAACCCTCCAACGCCGCCTGATCGATCGCGCCCCAGTCCGCATCGGCTGGATAAGCGGCGACTCTTTGGAGGTGTCCGTCCTTCTCGCGCAACATCACGGTCTGGACTTTCATTTGGCGCCCAACTTCTTCGCATACGCAAACGGCGGTCTCCTCCCAGGTCGCCGCACGGGCCAGCGATTGTCCGAACAAAGCCAGACGGGAACTTTGCTCCGCATTTCGGTCGCTCAGCGCGGCGCGGCTGCGCAGCTGTGAGGTCAAAAGGCCGGTATAGATGGCAACAGACCCGAGAACGACGAGCATCACGACGTTCTGCGGTGCGGCAAGATCAAAACGGTAGGCTGGCGCCAGCAGAAAAAAATTGAAGCAGAGTACCGAAGCGACCACGGAAACGAGCGTCGGGCCTTGCCCGAACCGCGCGGCAGCGGCGATTACCGGGAAGAGAAACAGAAGATTGGTGCCGCGCAACCCGACAAACACCCGCAGCGCTTCCGCGACTGCCACCGTCAGCGCGACCAAGGCGATCGTGTACAAATAGTGACGGGGTGCTGCGATGAGGCCGCGCGGCGCCGCTGAAGCGGTCGTTGGCGCCCGATCACCTTTGTTGCCGCCCTCTTCCTCACCGCGTTGTGGGACGACATGAAGGATCGCATCGCTATGCCGCGACAGCATCTCCGCCAGCACCGAGACGCCGAACAACCGCCTCAAACCAGTCGCTCGGGAGCCGCCCAGCACCAGATTTGTGGCGGGGAACGCAGCGAGATGGGCTTCGATTCCTTGGAGGACGTCAACGGCAGGCACGGTGCTGATCGTGGCCCCCATCTGAGACGCGCGCCCGAGCGTGTCGGCCGCACGTCGGGTGGCATCGAGGCGCGCACGAGGCGTTTCGACGTGGAGGACGTGCCAAGGTGCATGAAGTGCTGCCGCAAGCCGCTTGGCCGCGCGGATCACTATTTCGCCGCTCCCCGCTCCGCTGATGGCGACTAACACGCGATCCGGCGCGGCCGGGGCCATCGCCACGCCATCCGACGATGCGCGCCGTTCAACGGCAAGGGCGACCCGTCGGAGCGTCAACGATCGGAATGCCGCCTCTGTCTGACTGAGAGCGGGCTCCTCCATCGACGTGGCGATATCGACGACCTCGATTTCTGCCGAATCGAAGATCGCATCGGGAACGCCCGCCTTGTCTCCAGCACCAGTGGCCCAAGCGATGGCGCCTCCTACGCCAGCCAGATCAGTTACAGCCATCGTCGCGAAAACGTCGCGCCCCGCAGCGAGCAGAAGCTGAACATCCTGCCATAGATAACGGTGGTCGCCATCCGACGCACCATCCCGCGCAAGATCAATTACAGCGATGGGGCCGGGCGGGCGGGCGAGAATGGATTCGACGTCCAGGCTGACGGGACCGGGGATGGCTGCGACCGTGTCGTCGGCGGCAAGCGCATCCGCGCCTCGAACAGTGGACTGACCGAATATCTCGATCCCGGCTCCGCTACCACATGCCGCCTGGGCCGCCTGGATCATCCTGGCGGTTGTGGGGCTAGTCGGCCCCGTTCCGACAAAGAGCCGCAAGCGACTTGGGCGGACCCGTTGCCCCACGTCGTCGGTCTCAAATGTGGTCACCGGCAATTCTCCTTTCGTCGGTCGCGTCCGCCAGCGGACAGCACATCGGCGCCATGACTACCCGAACGATTGGAACGCCGTCTGCCCCGTCTCGTTTATAAGGTGGCACATGAAACAGTTTAGGGACACGACAATGCTCAAATGGGCAGCTATCTTCGCGGTCATCGCACTGGTGCTCGGCGTGCTCGGCTTTGGGGGACTGGCCGGCGCGGCTTGGGGCATTGCCAAAATTCTCTTTTGGATCACCGTCGTCATCGCCGTTGCTCTGCTTGTGCTGGGCCTGACGATCTACAAGGCAGTCACTTGACCCGATCGTCGCGCGAGTTTCGCCGGCTCGTTCTTCGCATCCTGCTTGCGGTTTCGATTGGGGGTTGGACCGCAACGCCGACGTCGGCCGAAGCGCAGGCCGATGCCGCGACGGTTCGGCTGGATGGCCAGGCGATCTTCCAGGTCGGTCCCGCGAGCGAGGGCGAAGAAGCAGGCGTGCGCGCCCGCCGCGTCGAAGCCCGCTTGGAGGGCCTGCTTCGCAACCCCAGGGCGCTCGGCGTGCCGACGGCGCGGCATGTCGCCGACGGCTGGGCGGTCACGGTATCCGGCGTGTCCGTGGTCTCCTTGACGCCCCGCGATGCCGAGGACAACTTCGTCAGCTCGCAAGCGCTCGCGACCCAATGGGCGACGGCGCTCGATCAATCCCTGCGCCGCGCACGCGCGCGGCGCAGCGGATGGGGCGGACAATTCCTTGCCGACATCAGAGCCTCGGCGGAGTCGGCGTTTGGCCGTCTGGAGGAATCGGCCGTCCGCATCATCCCCCGCATCTTCGCGGCGATGGTGGTGATCGGCATATTCTGGCTCCTGGCGCGTGCCGTGCGCGTCCTGCTGCGTGCGATCTTCCGCCGCACCGTGGACGACATCACCGTCGAAAGCCTCATCAAGCAGCTCAGCTATTACGCGATCCTTGCCGTCGGCTTTTTCGTTGCTGGCGACGCCCTGGGGTTTGATCCGACCACGGTGGCGGCCGGTCTCGGCCTCACGGGCTTAGTGCTCGGCTTCGCGCTCAAAGACATTCTTTCGAATTTCGTATCGGGATTGCTGCTGCTTTTGCTGCGACCGTTCAAGATCGGCGATCAGATTGTAGTCGGCGATCTTGAGGGCGCGGTCGAACGGATCGAACTGCGCGCGACCAAGCTTCGCGCCTATGACGGCCGCGTGATGTTGGTGCCCAACGCCGAGGTGTTCACCTCGAGGATCGTTAACAACACCGCCGACCCAGTCCGGCGTGGTCGAGTGACGGCATGGGTCGGATACGACACGGACCTGAAGAAAGCGATCGAGGCCGCGCGATCGGCGACAATGGCTGCGGACGGCGTGCTCGCGTCGCCCCCGCCGGCCGTTCGCGTCGACCAGTTGGGACAGGATGACATCGTGCTGGAGATCACCTTCTGGTCCGACTCGCAGCGATCGGACTTCAAGAACACCGCCTCGGCGGTCAGAAGCCGGATCGTCGCGGCGTTCAAGCGGTTCGAGATCGGTCTACCGGACCCCGACGTCAGGGTGCTCACCACCCGAGCCGTCGGCACGCCGTCGCCGGTCCCGACAGTCGAAGTTCCGGAGGCGTAGATGCGGCCAAATCGGTTCATCGAGCGGCTGCGTCGGTCCTTTTCGGATTTCCTGACGATCCCGCTGGTCGTGGTCGTCGGGTTTTTGCTCTTGGCGTTCGCCGCGCACGCGATCGACGGCAACGCCGGGCCCCGTGACGACTGGGGACCGGCCTGGCGACTGCTCGACCGATACGTGGGAGATGTCGACTCCGCCAACGACTTGCTGAAAACCCTCGCCGGCAGCCTTATCACGGTGACGTCGATTACGTTCTCGATTCTGCTTCTGGCGGTGCAACAGGGTGCGTCGTCGCTGACCAGCCAGGTTTTCGACCAATATCTCCAGCGCAGATCGAACCAGGCATATTTCGGCTTCTTTGTGGGCGCGTCCCTCTACACCGTTCTCACGCTCGTGCTTACCAATAGCGCGCACCGGCCGGTCCTCGGCACCACCGTCGCCATTATCGTCCTCGCACTGTCCTTATGCGCGCTGGTGACCTTAATTTACACGACAGTGGATCAGACGCGCGCGACAAGCATCATCCAATCGATTTGCTCCGCGTCGCTAGCCACTCGGGAAAAACAGGCAAAATGGTTGGAGAGAACGGTCGAGCCTCCCGTGGAAGCAATGATAGCTACGTCGGTTGAGAGTCGCGTCAATGGATTTCTCCGTCGGATCGACATGGACGCTCTCTGTCGCCTGACACACGACAACCCTTCACTTCACATATTTGTCCGCCCATCCCTGGGAGATTATCTGCCCTTTCGTGGTGAACTCGCCTGTTTCTGGGGCGGCGGAAGGCCGGCCAGCATCGAGGATACCATTCGCAAGGCTCTCGTTATCGAAGAGCAGCGCGATCTTGGATGCGACGCAGCCTATGGCGTAAACCAGCTTGCGATCATTGGCTGGACCTCGACGTCGACTGCGAAATCTAACCCCAGTGCGGCAAAAGCCGCATGCCACGCCCTCTTCGAACTGCTCTGGCAGTGGGCAATGACGGATCGCCTCGTGCCCAAGCGAGATTCGAAAAGCCGAATCTTCTATCGAGATACTGTCGCCTCCGATTTGTTTGACGGATTTGAATCCCTCATTGTCGCCGCTTCGGAATCCATGCAGCATCAAACACTGTCCACCACGCTGAATTCGCTTGTTCAGGCGTTCCCCAAGCTATCCGCGGAACACAAGGCCCGGGCCGAAAGCGCGTTTCTCCTGTCGCTCGACGGGCTTGGCGACCACCTTCCGACAGAGCTTCTGACCAGCAGCTATCAGGACGTGGTTGCGATCCTTTCGGTAGACGGAAGGGCTGACGGCGCTAGTCGGGTCGAAGAGGCGTGGCGAAAGTTTGCGGCCACAAAAGGAATTCTCCATTCGCGAGGCAATCGCGAATAAGTGGGGCTGTCATGGCTACAGACGTAAATTGTATTGGCCGCGCGAGGGGCTAAAGTTGCCGCAGAAGGAACCTAAACGTGGCAGGCTGTGGTTGAACTACGGCTCGTGCATCCTACTGCGGCGGGAGCATCCGGGGCATGTCTGGGCGTACGACTTTCAGGAAGCGCGAACGCACGACGGTCGCAAGTCCGGATCCTCACGGTCATCGACGAGGCCAGCAGAAAGTGGCTGGCGTTGACCATCGCACGTCGGTTGAAACACGAGGACGTGCTGGAGGCGCTTGCCGAGCTGTTTATCGGGCGAGGGCCACCCGCGCATTCACACGATCATCTTAAGGAGAGTTTCGGGCAAGCGGACTTCGATCGTTGCGAATAATCGTTTTGCATAAAGGATACCAATATCTTGGCTTGAGCTATTCGGCAGCTGAGAGTCGATAGCCGACGCCTGGCTCGGTGAGCAGGAGCCTTGGATCTGATGGGTCTTCCTCGATCTTTTGTCGCAGCAGGCCAATATAGACGCGCAGGTACTGAGTTTCGGTCGTCTCGACACCCCATCCTGCCGCCAGCAATCGCTTATGGGTCACGACTTGACCGGCGCTGCGCGCCAGCACCTGAAGCAGTTCCCATTCTTTGGGAGAGAGCTTGATCGTCTCTCCATCATACAACACGCGCCGAGCGGGAAAATCGATGGCGAGCGGTCCCGCGCGATAGAAGGCCATGGGCGCCGTCGTCGTTCCCCGCCGCCGGGTGGCAGCGCGAATGCGTGCCATGAGCTCGCCAATTTCGAAGGGCTTGTTGACATAGTCGTCGGCACCTTCGTCCAGCGCCGCGATCTTCTCGGCTTCAAGGTGCCGTGCCGAGATGACGATGATCGGCGTGGCGACATGTTCCCGCACGCGGCGGATCACTTCTTTCCCGTCGATGTCGGGCAACCCAAGATCGAGCAGTACGACGTCCAGATCGTGCGAAAGTATAAAGGCGACCGCTCCCTTTCCGTCGGCTACTGCTGCTACCTCATATCCTGCAGCTGAAAGTACGGGTTGTAACACGGCGACCAACGACGGCTCGTCGTCCGCGATGAGAATGCGTGTCGCCGTCACTGCGGTCGATCCTCTTTTACAAGCGGTAGGCAGATGACGATCCGCGTCCCGGCCAATCCAATGCCAGGTGTCATTGCCGCAATCGACCCGCCCAGCGCTCCGACAAACGCCTTCGCGATCGCCAATCCAAGGCCGCTGCCAAGCGGCGATGGTTCGGTACGTGCGACACGGTGGAACCTATCGAACACGCGTTCCAGATCCTCGTCCGGGATCCCGCGCCCCTCGTCAGCGATCGTTATCCGGCAATAGCCGCCGTCGTCCTCAACTTCAATGTGGATGCAACTTTTGCGCTCGCTGTAAAGAATGGCATTGTCGAGCACGTTCACCAGCACTAGCTCGAAGAGCGAGGCGTCTGCCAAGACCACAATGTCGGTTCCAGTGAACAGGCGTGTCATGCGCCGCTCATTGAGCCTGGGCCTTACCCGCTGCATGACAGCAACTAGCATCTCAATTACATCGATCTTCTGTAGATTCGTAGGCAGCGCGCCCGCTTCCAACCTGCTCATTTCGAGCAGGTTAGCCGTGTACCGATTGAGGCGTTCGCAATCATCGACGATTCCCTGCAATAAGCGCAGAGACACATCCCGATCGAGCTGTTCACGGTAGTCGATAAGGCTTGATGCCGATGCGCTGATCGCGGTGAGCGGCGTTCGGAAGTCGTGACTGACGGATGACAACAGCGCCGTTTTCAGTTCTTCGGTTTTGGCCAGCGCGCGAACATCTTCAATCATCTCCGACAGCGTTGCGCGTTCCATTGCGAGCGTAAATAGATTGGCCAGCGCAGCCATAAACGGCGGTTCAAGACGCGTGACCGCATCAGCCTTGAAAACGAAGACGCCGAGTGGTCCGTCGCTGCCGTCCAGCCTGTGTGCGGTGAGCCCATCTTCGCAACGGATAGGGTCGACCGACTGAAGCGATCGCTCCGCCATCGCTTGCCATTCCGGCTGCGCGGCACCATCCATGAGCGGCTGAAGCCGACCGTTCTTGATCGAGAAGAGATGCAATGACACACCGGAACGCGCGGATGGGGTAGCGCGCAGTGCCGCGGCGACGTCACCCAAGCGAACGGCGGACTGAAGGGCCTGGCTCATTTCCAGCAGGCGGCTCAAGGCCTCGTTTTTGCGGTTGGCGGCCTGGACGCTGTCTTTCAGACGCCCGGCCAGAACGCCTGAAATCACCGCGCAGAGATTAAACACGAGAAGGGGCGCAATGTCGCTTCCCCTCGCGAGGCGAAACGCCAAGACGGGTTCGGCAAAGTAGAAATTGTAGATCAGGAAGCCGGCAATCGCTGCAATCAGCGCAGCCGTAAGTCCCTCGAACGCGCCACATAACATAATTCCGAGGACGAAAATCAGGGCTTCAGATGCCTCGCCGTTCATCGGTTTTACCAAAAAGGCTGCTGCCGACGATGCCCCAACGATGCCAGCCGTTGTCATCAGTTCGCGCAAGGTGATCCGAAGGCGCATATCCCCGATTGCCAAACGACCCCTGTCTAACATCGGCCGTTTCATTTCCGTCGATGCTCCATTTTGATCGCTGGTCTGCGGCGGCGATTGCTATGCTGGAGCTTAGAGTGCTGCCATCGCCGCCGCAGTGGATGAGCTATAAAAAGCGGATCGGCAAACGGGGGGGCGGTCCGCTAGCTCACGCAAGTAAAATAGGACCCAGCAGTCACAGCGTCCATACATATAAAATGTATAGTAACACCCAACCGGCTGACGACCTCATTTGGTAAAAGCGGTTACAGGATCGGATTATGAAGGCGCAACTTGTCATCGGCTTTTTGGGGCCGAGCCTTGGGCTTTCCGCATGCGCCAGGAAAATTGCGTCCGCTGGCTGAGCAGCCCCACCGGGTAGTCCGGTTAGTTCCCTAGTTGGTGCATTGTGATGGCAAGGTCGCCGTTTGCGGGGCCGCCGGCCGGTAGCCCAGGCTGCTGTGCAGCCGGACGGTACGCCTCTCGATCAGTACCCTTGCTTCGGCGAGGCTGTAGATGACTCGCCATTGAGCAGCTCGTCGTGCAGCGAGCCATTGAAGCTCTCGTTGTAGCCGTTCTCCCATGGCGAGCATGGCGCGATCTACAGCGTCTTCACGCCGACCTGGCCAAGCCATTTCTGGACCGCGGTAGCGTTAAGCTCGCTGTGGGCGGGAGTTCATCTTGGAAGCGCTCGACCGCTGAGCATACGAGAACGGGGCGACGTTGGCTTCAGCCGTCCCGGCAGGCTGAGCGACAATGCGATCGTGGGATCGTTCAACGGACGCCTGCGTGACGAGCCTCAATACCACTGGTTCCTGTCGCTGGAAGACGTTCGGACAAAAATCGAGGCTTGGCAACGGGACCACAACGAGAGCCTCCTCACACATCGCTTTGCTGGCTGAAGCGATCGAATATGTTGCCGCTGCGGTTGCCAAAGCATCGTAAGCGTCCGGTCTGCCCCGCCTTGCGGGTGATGTGAGCTGCAGGCCACAGGTGCGGCACTGTGGCAAGCACTGGTGCGGCACTATGGCTATGATGATTATCGATGGTTCTGGCACGGGCGGGGCGGAGCCGCGTCGGCAGTTTAGCGATGACGACAAGGCGCGGATCGTCTCGGAGGCGATGATGCCGGGGGCAAGCGTTTCGGATGTCGCGCGGCGTTACCGGGTCTGTTCTTCGCTGGTGTATCGCTGGCGGCGCGTGCTGCTTCGCGACGGTATTCCGGTCGAGGCACCGCAGCTGCCGGCGCCTGCGTTCGTGCCGGTGGAGGTGGCGAGCGCCGGTGCCGCTACGCAGCCGGAGCCGCTTGGACCAGGAGTGGTCGAGGTGATCTGCTCTGGTGGGCAACGCGTTCGCCTTGCACCACCGATCGACGCGCGGGTGCTGAAGGCCGTGCTGGCCGGGTTCGGGTGATCGGCCCGCCGGCCGGCGTCCGGGTGTATCTGGCAGCTGGCGTCACGGATATGCGCAAGGGCTTCGACGGGTTGGCGGCGCTCGTTCAGCAGCGGCTTCGCCAGGATCCGTTCGGCGGAGCGGTGTACGTGTTCCGAGGCAAGCGCGGCGATCTGGTCAAGCTGCTGTGGTGGGACGGTCAGGGTCTGGTGCTCCACGCCAAGCGGTTGGAGCGTGGCCGGTTCACCTGGCCGGCGACCGCCGACGGCGTCGCCGTGCTCACGCCGGCACAGCTGTCGATGCTGCTCGAAGGGGTCGACTGGCGGCATCCGATCCGGTCGTCGCAGCCAACGCTGGCTTGGTAAAAAGCACGGTTTGGCGCCGTTCCTGCGTGCATGGGCGGCGCCGTTCTGGTATAAGCGATCGTGTTGCTCGACGCCGCCTCGCTGCCCGACGATGTAGGCCTCCTCAAGGCCATGCTCGTCGCGGCCGATGTGGAGCTGGAGCAGCTTCGCATGCAGGTGGCGCGGCTTCGGCGCATGGCGTTCGGTCGCTCGTCCGAGCGCCTGACCCGCGAGGCCGACCAGCTGGAGCTCGGGCTCGAAGAAGCCGAGGCGGAAGCCGCCGCCACGGTTGCGCCGGTCGTTGCCCGGGCTCGCGACGTCGCCAGGTCTTATCGCCAGCCACTCCCCGACCACCTGCCACGCGAGGACGTGTTGCACGAGCCGTCATGCGTATGTCCCGACTGCGGCGGCGCGATGCGTCGCATGGGCGAGGACGTGACCGAGCAGCTCGATTACGTCCCGGCTTCGTTCCGGGTCGTGCGCCATGTCCGGCCGCGGCTCAGCTGCCGGTCGTGCGAGCGCATCGTACAGGCGCCGCTACCTTCCATGCCGATCGAGCGCGGCAGACCCGGTGCCGGACTGCTCGCGCACGTGCTCGTCTCCAAGTACGCAGATCATCTCCCGCTCTACCGCCAGTCGGGGATCTATGCCCGGCACGGTGTGGAGCTCGCGCGCTCGACGCTGGCCGACTGGGTCGGGCGTTCGGCGAGCCTGCTCGATCCGCTGGTCGACGCACTCGAGCGCCACGTCATGGGCGGGTCCACGCTCCACGCCGACGACACGCCAGTGCCCGTGCTTGCGCCCGGCGCGGGGCGCACCAGGACCGGCAGGCTATGGACCTATGTGCGCGACGAGCGCGGGCATGGCAGCGGAGCACCGCCAGCGGTGCTGTTCCGCTATGCACCCGACCGCAAGGGCGAGCGCCCGGCCGCGCACCTCGCCCGGTTCCGGGGCGATCTCCATGCGGATGGCTATGCCGGCTTCGATCGGCTTTATGGTGAGCGCGTCGCCGAGGTCGCCTGCTGGGCGCACGTCCGGCGCAAGTTCTTCGATGTCCACGCCGCAATCGGATCGGCGACCGCCCGCGAGGCGCTGGACCACATCGCCGGCCTCTACGCGATCGAGCAGGACGTGCGGGGTCGACCGCCCGACGAGCGACGATGCGAGCGCCAAGCCAGAGCCGGACCGCTGCTGGCCGCGTTCCGCAAATGGCTCGACGCGACCGCTCCCAAGCTGGCGCGGCGTTCCGACCTCGCGGTCGCGATCCGCTATGCGCTCACCCGCTGGTCAGCACTGTCCCGCTACGTCGAGGATGGTCGGCTCGAGATCGACAACAACGCGGCGGAGCGCTCGCTGCGCGGCATCGCCGTCGGTCGTAAGAACTGGTTGTTCGCGGGCTCGGACCAGGGTGGCCATCGCGCCGCCACCATCTACAGCTTGATCGAGACCGCCAAGCTCAATGGGGTCGATCCAGAGGCTTGGCTGACCGACACCATCGCGCGCATCGCCGACTATCCCGCCCGGCAGATCGACGATCTGCTCCCGTGGAACCACTGTCCAGCCTAGCCCGACACCCTCACCGGACGCTTACAAAGCATCCGAGTGAACGACGGATAACTTACCCTCGACCTGAATGCGAAACCGAAGGACCCTCAAGCGACACACAACCGCGGAAAATGCCGCTCGTCGCTGCGAGCGACGTCGGCCCGGCCGGTTGCCTTGACCGCGTTGAAGACCAATTTCTGTCGATGAGCGGGGTCGGCTGCCATGTGAGGGTAGCCGCAGTCAGGACAAAGTCAGCGGCAGGTTGCACAGGTCATTCGGCAGCCGTCCCGGTTACAAGCGGTAATATGGGAGTCAGGTCGATGTCGCGGCTCAGGTCTGGATAGACACCCAGCATGGGACCTATCGTCCGGATCAAGCCATGCGCTACTGGCGCCGCTACCCAGCCAGCCGTCGCATAGCCGCCCGTCGCCCTCGTGCCCTTCGGCTCGTCGAGAGTCACCACGACAACGTAGCGTGGGGCGTCGATCGGGAACGCGCCCGCGAATGTTGATATCAGCGCATGATGATTGTAGCCGCCGCGCTCGGCTTTCTCGGCTGTTCCGGTCTTGCCGCCCACCCGGTAGCCGTGGGCGTTGGCCTTCACACCGGTACCATGAACCACGACTAGGCGCAGGAGCGAGCGCATCGTTGCCGATGTCTGCTGAGAAAAGACCCTGGTCCCCGCGACCGGGCGGTCATCGGACATTTTCAAAAGGGTCGCCGGTCGCCAGACTCCGCCATTAACGACTGCGGCATATCCCAAAGCGAGATGAAGGGGGCTGACCGCAAGGCCATGGCCGAACCCAACAGTCATGGTGGCAAGCTCTCCCCACGAAGCGGGATATAAGGGCCGCCCGCGTTCCGGGAGATCCACTGCCACCGGTCGGAGCATGCCAAGGCGATCGAGGAAGCTGCGCTGCCGATCCGCACCGATCGCTTGCGCGATGCGTGCCGCGCCGATGTTAGATGAATAGGCGAAGATTTCCGGCACCGTCAGCCAGCGGTTCTGCGCATCATCGTCATGGATGCGAAACCGGCCCATCTGAAGTGGCACTCGCGCATCGTACCGGTCCGCAAGGCTATGGATCACGCCGGTTTCTAGCGCGGTGGCGATCGTGAAGGCCTTGAAGGTCGAGCCAAGCTCATAGACGCCCTGCGTGGCACGATTGAACCGGGCATCTGAAGTCGAACGGGAGGGAGTGTTCGGATTGAAGCCCGGAAGCGAGGCGAGTGCGATCACCTCACCGGTGTTCGCATCCAGCACGACCCCCGCCGCGCCGATCGCACTGTGCTCGGTCATCGCATTTTGCAGTTCCAGTTCAAGTACGGCCTGCACCCGCCCATCGATCGAAAGCTGAAGCGGCCCTTGCGCCGATGCGGTGAGGCGGTCCTGATATTGACGTTCGAGCCCTGCACGACCGATCCCGTCAATGTCGGCATATCCGAGCACATGGGCCGCAAGCGCGCTTTCCGGATAGATCCGCTCGGGCTCCTGCAGGATCTCGACGCCGGGCTCGCCGAGGATCATGAATTTGCGGACGTTAGCCGGTGAAATATGCCGCTGGATGTAACGAAAGGGCTTGAGGCTCGTCAGTTCCCTTAGAAGCGCAGTCTCGCTTTGCATCGGCAGGATGCGCGAGATCTGCCCCGCGAGTTCCCGTGGCTTGCCAATCAGTTGCGACGGGTGGACCCCAACACTGTAGGCGTCGAAGGTCCTTGCCAGGACCTTGCCGTTGCGATCGACGATGTCGACACGCCCGACGACCGCAGACCCTCGCGAATTACGACGCGACGTTCGGCCTTGCGATACGAAACCAAGCTGGGTGAGCCGGACGCCAACGGCAGTGAATGCGGCAACGAACAGCAACAGAAGGATCATCAATCGCCGATAGATGAGCTCGTACACGGTGACCCGCTTTGATCGCGGGGAAAGTCGGCCGGGTTGCCGCATTGTGACAGCTGAGTGCACAGGTCTCTCCACAAGCAGCACGCCTTGCCGTCGCCGATCGGCCCGCGGGTTATGCTGTCCTAAAGCCTCTAGCACGCTGTTGGACAAGTCTCCCGTTTTTTGCGATAGGGTCGTAATCGACCTGTAATCAGGAAAAAGGAGATCCTCGGACGGTAACCGGCGATCATATGGTCGCCGTGCGTGACCATAGGCTGTTCCTATCGGTACGCGCGGGAGCGACCTGAGTTCGGCGGCGGCTCCGTCGAAGCGGCTGAGCGCTGCGCTCGACCCGATGGACCAGACCATATTGGATGCACCGATTAACCCGGCCAGGGCGCCGTTATGGAACCCACCAACGTCCGCCTAGCGAGCCGACGGAAAAAAGGCGGCGCGCGAGACCCCGATCTCGGGATCCACGGTCATCATTCGCTGTTCGGCGGCAGCGGCGTCAGGGCGCCGTTCAAGCAAGGGCGAGGGCAGGCCCGTCGAGATTGTAGGCATCGCCAGCGTTGTTGTGGCAGGCGCGATGGAAAAGTTCGATCAGGGCGCGCCATGCCGCAAGGTCGCTCAATTGCGTTTTGGCCGCGGAGAGTTGCGCGGCGGAGCGTCCCGTAGGGTACCGGCGGCCAGTATAGCCAGATCATCGACGGTCACCTTCTGGACTATCGGGCATCTGCGAGCCGTTATACTTCGATGTGACTCCTGGGGGCATGTCTCGTTTTCCGCGCGTTCAGGCTTCATCCGGGCATGGCCTAAATCATTGTGATAAGGTTGCCGTTCGGATGTCGATCAGCATTCCCGGGGAACCGGCGCAGCTTTCGACTGCCTCAACTGTGGGAGAAACTGATGGACGACAGGAAGGCGGCCAGGCCACGATTTTATCGGCTTCGCTGGCTTGCGCGCGCTCGCAACGGTGACTGGTCTGCTGCAGCTTCGATCGAACTGGTCCGCGCCAGATTGTTCGTTCAGAAAGCGATTATGCGGATCAAGCAAACCACTTTCTACGAACTTGCGATGAGCCGCCCGTACTCGCTGCCGCAAGAAGAGCTCAAGCGCACGGCGCGTGCTTGGCCTGGACCGGCTGTTCCCCGGATAAGAGAAGCTTGCCTAAGATGAGTCGATGGTCCCGCCACGCTAGGCCTTGCGCCATTGGAACAGACGCGTTTGCGCTGGAAGCCGACCCGCCCACTCTGATGGAGCGGGTGGACGCACGAGACCCCAACGACTAGGGCTCTCCGGTCGGTCTGTGAGTGCGATGAAAAAGTCTAATACCCTTTTGTTCTTTGCAAATCAGCGACGTCGATTGCGGTCGAGCGAGGCGGCGCTCATCGGTGTCGCGGTGCTGATCGGCCTCTGCGCGGGATTGATGACCCTTGCGCTCGCCGCGAGCGCCCATCTGATGCAAAATTTGCTCTACGGGGTCGGCATCGACCGCTTGAGTGCCTTGTCATCGATCTCGCCAGTTCGCCTGCTCGCATTGCCCATTGGTGGCGTCCTCCTCGCCGCACTCGGCTATGTCGTCAGTGCCAGGACCCGGGCGCCCGTTGACGTAGTCGAAGCGAATGCGCTCCACGGCGGGATCATTCCATTCAGGGACAGCCTGGTTGTCTCCGCACAAACGTTGCTATCAAATGGTGCAGGCGCATCGGTCGGCCTCGAAGCGGCCTATGCACAGATGGGCGGCGGCCTGGCATCGGTGATGGGGCAATGGCTGCGTCTCCGACGCAACGACCTGCGCATCCTTGTCGGCGCCGGTGCGGGTGCCGCTGTGGGTGCCGCTTTCGGGGCGCCGCTGACCGGTGCCTTTTACGCCTTCGAGATCGTCATCGGCGCCTATACACCGGCCGCGATTGCTCCGGTGGCGGCAGCTTGCCTTACCGCGGCAATCACGATCCGTGCGTCCGGCATGCCGGCTTATCTGATTGCGCTGCCCAGCGCACACGCCATCACGACCATCGACTATTTTGTATACGCGGCGCTCGGACTGGTTTGTGCTGCTTTCGGCATCGTGTTGATGCGTGCCGTGACAACCATCGAACTGTGGGTGCGTCAGTCACCGATACCGGACCGGGTGCGGCCCGCCATCGGTGGCCTCCTGCTCATCCCGATCGCCTGGATATCGCCGCAGGCGCTCTCGGCGGGGCACGGCGCACTGCACCTCGATCTAACGACCCAAGTAACGCTTGCCTTCCTCACCACAATCTTCCTTCTCAAGATGGCGGCGTCCGCAATTTCGCTAGGCTTCGGATTCAGGGGCGGCCTGTTCTTCGCTTCGCTCTTCCTCGGATCGCTGGCGGGGCAGATTTATGCTGCGCTGATCGTGCTCGTCCCGGGCGCGCCAGCGATCGACCCGACCGATGCGGCGCTAGTCGGCATGGCCGGCATGGCGGTGGCGGTGGTCGGCGGGCCTATGACGATGTCATTGCTGGTTCTCGAGGCGACCCATGATTTCGCCCTGACTGGGACGGCGATCACGGCAGCGCTCTGCGCCAGCACGCTGGTGCGGGAGAGGTTCGGCTTTTCCTTCTCGACTTGGCGTCTCCACACGCGCGGCGAGACGATCCGCAGCGCGCGAGACATCGGCTGGGTCAAAGCGCTGACCGCTGGCCGCATGATGCGCCGCGAGCCGAGCACGGCCGAGGCGTGGATTTCGATCTCGGAGTTTCGGCGCCGCTTTCAGCTCGGGGCGGCAAGCCGCGTGGTCCTGGTCGATCGGGAGGGCGTCTATGCCGGCCTGGTGCTTACGCCGACAGCTTATGCGGTGGCGGACGACCTCGATAGGGCTATCGACACGTTGGCGATCCTGACCGGCCATACCCTTCGACCCGAGCAGGACGTTGCCCAAGTCATGAGGATGTTTGAGGACTTGCAGGCTGACGATCTCGCCGTGCTTGATGAAAGCGGCAAGGTTCTGGGCACCGTCAGCGAGAAGTTTGTCCGGCGCCGCTATTCGAGCGAGATCGAAAAGGCTTTGAAGGATTTGTACGGCGAAGGTTGAGAAGGGTTGTTTGGCAAGCACTCGCTGGCGGCGCAGCTGGTCGATATACTTTCTGTCCCGGTGCTTGGGGAATGGCGAAAGGAAAGCCGACATCGTGAAGGTCGATCGCGCGTCTCTTATGCTCGTCGCGGTAGCAAGCTTGGTCGCGCTCACCCTGCTCGTAGCGGGCGCAATTTTTGGCGCCTATGCTTGGCCGCGTGTCGTCCGGGTGGAACAGCGTGTCGTCGCGCCAGCGATGAATGCGGCCGGCTTTACGCCGGCGATCGAGAATCTTGCTGATATGATTGGACACAATTGCCCCGCCATCGTGACGATCCAGCAAGACTCGCGACCCGCCGCCAAAACGGCAAGAGGCAGGGCATCGTCGGATGACAAATACCCGTCAGGTGCGGCGACCGCTGAGGTTTCGCAGCCACTAGCCGGCTTCCTCGTTTCCAATGACGGCTACATTGTCACGAGCGCCGACGCGGTTGCCACTCAGGGAGAAATTCACGTCGTCCTTAATAACGGCCGGCTTCTCGACGCGACACGTGCCGGCTCCGATCCGATCTCCGGCATCGGAATTCTGAAAATCGAGGGGACCGGTTTGCCTTTCCTGAAGCTCGCTGACCCGAATTTCCCACGCGTTGGGGAATGGGTCTTGGCGATCGCCTCACCCAATGGCAGCGGTTGTACCGCCGCGCTAGGGACGGTCAGCAGTGATTCCATGGCGGAGCGGGATCGGCTGCGCACCTTTGCTAGAGTGAGACCGGTGCTCGATTCTGCGCTCGTCGGCGCTCCTTTGCTGGGGCCCAACGGCGACGTCGTAGGAATCGTTGGGCTTGGCTCGCAGGAGTCCGACGGTGATCGCGCGAGTTCGGTGCTGTCTGCCGGGATCGCGGGTCACATCGTCAGCGAGCTGCTGCGAAACGGCAAACCTTCCGACAACCGGTTCGGTATCGTCGCCGACGATCTATTACCGGGGCTCGCGGTGCGGCTCGGCGTCGATGGTCAGCGCGGGGCGGTGATATCCTTTGTCGATAGGGACTCCGGCGCCGACAGGAGCGGCCTTCAGGCAGGCGACCTGATACTAGGCGTGTCCGGTACGCCCGTGTCGGGTGCTTCGGAACTTGCCAGAGCGCTTGATACGTCGGCTGATGCACTGTCGTTGGACGTGGTGCGGATGTCAAAACGTCTCACCATCACGCTCACAGATCGTCCATTAGATAAATAGCGGACGCGGATTACGGCAAAGGCGCTCGGAAGCAAGCGGATCGCGACACTATCGACCACGCGCGCCATCAGGCCGGCTCTCAGTGTTTCGCGTCGCGTGTATAGGCTCGGCTGGTCGGGATCGCTGGCATTCCGCGCTATCCGTCGAGTCCGCCCGACGGCGACAATCATCCAGGCGGTTGACTGGGAGAACGCGAGGCACGTTAGCCATCCTTCGGCGCGGACGGCAGGATCAATCGGCGCCTCCACGAGACCGCGACAATGGCCTACATCCGCAACAAGCTGAAATCCGGCGATATCTGGGTCGATTGGCCCTCCGCCTATCGCCGGTTCGATAGCTATTTTGCCTCGCTCGACGCCAGTGAGCCGATCACTGCGGGGTTGCTCAAAACGGCCAACCGCTTTCAGCGCTGTCTTTAGAAAGTAGTAAATCTGCAATGAGGATGTCGCGTTGAACCGCTACCGGCTCGCCCAATCATAGGGCGAAAGAGCGGGGAACAGACTTTTTATGGCACCGTCGAAGAAAGCGAAAATCTGTCGTATCGGCACAAGTATCATTGCGACAGCGATCGCGCTCTCGGCACAAACGGCAATGGCGCAGCAATTGGCCGCGGCGACCGACCAACAGAAGCCGGAAATTGCCGAAGGTTCCGACATCGTTGTGACCGCGACTAAGGCGAACGAGATTGCGCCTGTCACGGCCTCGCTTCAGACGACCCAACCGCAATCGATCATCTCGCGGTCTTTCATCGAGGATTCGCTGCCGGCGACCTCAACTTTTAATGACATCGCGCTCATCTCTCCCAGCGCGTCGACGACGGGAAACACGAACGGCATCGGCCTGAGCGAATCCAAGCTGCAATTGCGCGGCTTTCAGGACGCCGAATACAACATCACCTATGATGGCGTACCCTTTGGCGACACCAACGATCCGTCGCACCACAGCAACACGTTCTTTCCGTCTAATACGGTCGAGACACTTATCATCGACCGCGGTCCCGGAAACGCGAGCCAGCTCGGTCAGGCGACCTTTGGAGGTAACGTGAACCTGTTCTCCCGTGCGACGCGCGAGGATGCGAGCGCTGAAGTGAAAGCTGGCTATGGCAGCTTCGACACCTATTTCGCGCGCGGCGTCTTGCAGAGCGGAGCGGTCTCCGCGCTCGGCGGAAGCGAGTTCATGCTCAGTGGGCAATATGCCAACACTCACGGAGCGCTGACCTATAATCGATACAGGGCGTATAATCTGTTTGGCAAGGCGAGCATCCCGATCGGCCCCGACGTTAAGTTGACGCTGCTGGCCACTTATAACGAGAACAGCTTCAACCAGCCCGATAACGACGGCGAGACGCTGGCGCAGGTCGAAAAGTTCGGCAAGAACTTCAGCCTGAATAACGATCCGAAGACGCAAAACTACTACAAGTACAACCACACGAAAAAGACCACTGATTTTGAGATAGCGCATATTGAGGCTCATCTGTCGCCGGCAGTGACGTTTGACAACAAGGCCTACACCTATAGCTACGACAATGAGACGCTAAGCGGCGCGGACGTGACGCTTTTCGGAACCGTGGACGCAACGGCTCTGGCCACGGCAAACATGGTAACACTCGCGCCGGGTGGCGCGAAGGCAGTCGGCGTTCCGGGCTATACCAAGACCAACAAATACCGGGTCTATGGCGACATTGCCAAAGTGCATTACGATTTTGGCTTTGGCGCGCTGACCGCCGGCGCGTGGATCGAGCACGCTGGAACCTATCGCCAGCAACGCGACATTGACCAGATCACGGGGCAGCGCAACTATATCGAGAAGAAGGCTGTCGACCCCGTAACTGGCGGGCTGACCCCAGCTGACATTCGCTTCGACCAGAACTCCGAGACCAACCAGACCGAGGAGTTCGTCGAGCTGGAATTGCGGCCCCTCGACGGCCTCAGCATTACGCCAGGTTATAAGCACGTCGATTTCAATCGGAAGATCAACGCACTCTACAACCAGACGACGCGCATCCCGCAGAACGTAAGTAGCACCTACACCGCAGACCTGCCGTTCCTGACGGTGAACTATTCGATCAATCCGCATCTCGCGGTCTATGGTCAATACGCGCGAGGCTTTCTAGCACCGCCGCTGAAGGTGCTATATGTCAACAATCCCTCGCTGTCGGACGGACTCGCCCCGCAGCGATCGACGAACTATCAGGCGGGATTTGTCTATCACGGCTCCCACATAAGTCTCGATGCAGACGTGTATTACATCGACTTTAAGAACAAGTTCACCTCGATCACGTCCCCTGTTCCAGGTGACGGCAAGGTCTTCATCAACAACGGTGCCGCGGTTTACAAGGGCGTCGAGGGGCAGGCGACCTACGCCTTCGACAATGGCCTCGCGGTGTTTGTGAACGGATCGCGTAATTACGCCAAAACCAACAATCCGGGCGCGCCTAAGCTGCAACTGGCGACAGCGCCATTCTGGACCGCGGCGGGCGGCGTGCTGTTTAAGCAGGGCCCCGTTCGCTTTTCTCTGATCGATAAATATACCGGCGTCCAATATGGCGATAATGGCGAACCCGCCGCTTATCGCATTCACGGCTACAACACCGCGATCCTTGCCGCGCGCTACGACATCGGGCCCGCTCGCATCGGGGTGGAGGTTAGCGACCTGTTCGACTCGCGGTCCGTCACCAACATCAGTCCCGGTAGCTCGGTGCCGTTCGATCAATATTATTACCAGGCCGGCCGCTCGATCACCGGCGACGTGACCTTCACCTTTTGAAGTAACGGTGCAGAAGATCGTGACCAGGATGATTCTCATCGTGATGGGGTTGGCCGGAGCATTGGCAACGCCTGCTCATGGCGATACGAAAGCGCCAGCTGTTGTCAACGATGCTCGCTTGGAAGCCGCCTACGTCATCATGGGCGACGGCTTTGCGACCGTACGCATCGTGACTGGGGCGGCCGGTTGTCCCGCGCTCACGATCGACGCAAAAGCGCAGCCAATGATCGTTCGCGCCCCTCATGCTTCATTGCCATTGCGCCCGACCGCGTCGACTATAGCAAATAGCAAGCCATCGGTCTTCCCGATTACGGTATGCGAAGCGTCGCTTCCACCAGGCGCGAAGCGTGCCAGCGTCGATGGCCGCCCCCTACCTATGCCCAGGCCCGTCATCCGTCGTATCGTCGTGATCGGCGATACCGGGTGCCGGCTCAAGGCCAGCGAGAATGCCTATCAGGCATGCAATGATCCCGAAGCCTATCCGTTCGCGATCGTTGCTGCCCACGCGGCGGCGTGGCACCCCGACCTTGTGATCCACGTCGGCGATTACCTTTATCGCGAAAATCCGTGCGCGCCCGGTCATGCCGGATGTGCCGGGTCACCTTGGGGTTACGGCTGGGACAGCTGGAAGGCAGACTTCTTTACACCTGGAGCGGCGCTGCTCGCGGCAGCGCCATGGACGGTGACGCGTGGAAACCATGAGAGCTGCGAGCGCGCCGGGCAGGGTTGGTGGCGGCTGCTCGACCCGAGGGCGATGCAGCCGCGCCACGATTGTAACGACGCGGCCGACGACGTGACGGGCAACTACAGTGCTCCCTATCGCGTTTCGTTGGGGCAAGGCGCGCAGGTTGTGGTGATGGACCTTTCCCACGCTGGCAAAAAGAACATCGCGGCTGACGATCCCCGATACGATGAATTCGTCTCTACTCATGACGCGCTGGCGCGCTACGCCCGTAACGCCACCTTCACCTTCGCGACGGATCATTACCCAATCCTCGGCGTGACCATTCCCGACGGTGAGCCGGACAAGCCGCCCAAGGCTGGCAACAAGGCATTCCAGTCGACTTTCGGTCAGGTGGACAAAGGGCTGGTGCCGGCCGGTGTAGACGTCCTCCTAGCGGGTCATGTTCACCTCTGGGAGCATGTCGATTATTCGGGCAATACGCCAAGCCAGTTCATCGCGGGCTTTTCGGGCACGCAGGAGGACGCCGTGCCGCTGCCATCCCGCCTGCCCGTCGATACCTCGCCCCTGCCCGGCGTCACAATCCGACAGTTTGATGCGTGGACCGATGGCTTCGGCTACATGACAATGGAACGGACTGGCGCCCGCAGCTGGAAGGTCACAGTCCGTCATGCAGACGGTAGCCTGCTGCGCCGATGCCGAATCAGGGGTAATCACACCTATTGCGAGCCGATTTTCGGCTAGACCTAAAATGGTACTGCCATAATTCGTACCAGCTTGACCATGTGGCAGATGAGCCAACTCCGCGGTGCCAAAACCGACCGAGACTGTGTAAAAACACGTGCTTGCTACCTCCCGGGCGGCGTGATTCACTCCTGCAAAGCGGCGAGGAGTAGGGGCATGATGAGTCGGCAGGTAGCGCAGGGTGCGCTGTTTTACGGGTTCCGGCTCAACGATCATGTGCCCGCTGACCACCTTCTCCGGCGTATCGACGCTCTCTTTGATTTCGGCTTCGTGCGCGACGCACTCGCGGCAAGCTACAGCACGACCGGGCCACCCTCAATCGATCCAGAACTGATGCTCCGGATGCTTCGGATGCTGATGGTCGGATACCTCTCCAGCATCCCCTCGCAACGGCGCTTGTGCGAGGAGGTGCACCTCAACCTGGCCTACCGCTGATTCTGTCGGCTCGATCTGGCCGATCGGTGCCTGATCATTCGACTCTCTCAACGAACCGGCACGGTCGCTTCCGTGCCTGCGACTTGCATCGTCTGCTGTTCGAGCAGGTGGCTGCCAAGAGCGCCGCGGCCGGGCTGGTGGTCTGGCGCGACATGGCGGTGGATGGCAGCACGATCATCGCCGATGCCAGCCGGGAGAATAAGGTGAAGGGTGCCGACGAAGTTAACGAACTTCGTGCTCGGGAGAGCGTCTCGCGGCGCTCGATGCCGCGTTGCCGCCAGGTCCGGACGAGCCCGCCTCCGTTGAGCCGGCAGGCCTCTCGCCGACTGATCCGCAGGCGGCGCTTACCCGCAAGCGCGGACCGGCACGCTACGCCTATACTATCGACCCGCTGCTCGACCTCGACACCGACTGTATCGTCGATGTCGAGGCAACGCCCGCGCGCTTCGCAGCTGAAGTGGCGGCGATCCGGACGCTGGTATCACGCATCGGAATCAGGCTGGGCACCGCGCCCACGAGCCTTTCGGCCGACAAGGCGTATGGTAGCGGCCCACTGCTCGGCTGGCTGGTCGATCGAAACATCCCGCCGTACATTCCGGTCATCGACCGCGGTTGCTAGCGCGATGCCGTCTTCACCCGCGATGCCTTTCGCTACGGCCGCGAGGCCGACGCGTATCGCTGCCCGGCAGACAAGCTGCTTGCCTATTGCGGCACTAACCGCTCCAGCCAGGTCCGCGTCTACCGAAGCCGTCCGGCCGATTGCGCCGCCTGCGACCTGAAACCCCAATGCACTATCGGCAAGAAGCGCGGTGTCACCCGCCGGGTGAGCGAGGATGGGCGCCGGCATAACAATCGAATTATGGCTTCCGGAAAGCGCTCTAGCGCCGGAGATGGCGGCTTCTCTGGAACGGACGGTTATGTCCGTCGGCTGCGGAACGGCTCTGGTGGCAGATGACGAGGAGTTGGTTCGCCTGAGTACTGCGGAAATGCTGATCGACCTCGGCTACGCGGCGGTCGAAGCTTCCTCCGGGAAGGCAGCCATGCATATGATCGAACAGGGTACAACATTTCGATTTGCTGGTGACGGACGATCTCATGCCCGGCATGGGTGGAACCGAGTTGGCGGATGCGCTGCATGCCATCAAGCCGGACGCACCGGTGCTGGTGATTTCAGGCTATGCGGAGAGCCATGGCATCAATCCCGCACTGCTGAGATTGGCCAAACCCCTTCGTAAAGACGAGTTGGCGGAAAGCTTGAGCCAGCGCCGCGGTTAAAGGTTTCTGAGGCCGGAAAGCGCATTTTCAAACTCGGCTGGAAAAGGACCGTGGGCGCCGCCCGATATCCAGATGAACATCCACAGCCTGACATGAAGTGCGGCAAACTGTGCGGTCTGTAGCGGCGGGATTATCAGTGTGAAAGAACGGCGGGTTAGGTTTTGGTTAACGCGCGACCATTATGCCCGAATAATGGTCGACCCATCCACATTATTCCAAAAACCCGCCGATGAGGAAGCCAGGCTCGCGTGCTTGCCCGCATGTGATATTCTCGGCATCGAGCCGGAAACAGAATATGATCATCTGACAAAATTTGCGGCAGATCTATTTAACGCGCAGATCTGTCTTGTCTGGCTCGTGGGCCGAGACGAGGTGTGGATGAAGGCGCATTGGGGGCTGGATGAAGACCGCGGAGTGCGCGACGCATCATTCTGTACCCACACAATCCTGACCGCGGACCCGCTAATCGTTTTGGACGCAACGTTGGACGAGCGCTTTCGCGATAACCCAAACGTCGTCGGCGGACTGGCCGTACGATTTTACGCCAGCGCGCCGATTATCAATAAGGCTGGCGTCAAGCTTGGCGCTTTGTGCATTATCGATCGTGTCCCACGGCCCAGTTTCAGCGACGGGCAACGACGTCTTTTGGTTCAGCTTGCAACAATGGTATCGGAACGCCTCGATGCCCGCCGCGAAGCGCGCACGGATGTAGCGATTGGGAGCTTCGCACAAACGACAGGCCTGGCAATCATCACTGCGGACGCCGGCGGTATTATCACCTTCTGGAACGACGCAGCCCGGATCATGTTTGGCTACGCCAGAAGCGAAGCGGTTGGACGCCAACTCGAGATGATCATGCCTGAGCGTTTCCGAAAGGCACACCGTAGCGGGCTTGTTCGTCTGGGGAATGGCGGGGCGTCGGCATTGGCTGGCAAAAGTGTTGAAGTCACTGCCCTGCACCGCGAGGGCCGGGAGTTCCCGATAGAGCTCTCCGTCGCAGCATGGAGTGGGAGTACGGGGATGGAGTTCGGGGCGCATATTCAAGACATCTCCGCTCGGCGAGCACGTGAAGCCGATCTCCACCATTTCGCGCGTCACGATGGCCTGACTGGTTTGCTCAATAGAGGTGGTTTCAGGGCGTGTGTCGAAGACTGCCTGCAGGCTCATGGTTCAGCTTCGGTGCTGGTGCTGGACCTAGACTGCTTCAAAAGCGTCAACGATACGCTGGGTCATGCCGTCGGCGACGCGCTTTTGCAGACAATCGCGGTTCGTATGACTACGTGCGTAGAAGGTGAAGGAGTTCTCGGACGGATCGGTGGCGACGAGTTCGCGCTACTGGTCTCTTGCCGCAGTGACTTGATCGCTGCCAGGGCGACGGCGCAGCGCCTGCTGGAAGCGTTCTCTGAACCGTTCGAAATTGCCGGTCACGACCTGCAGATCGGCACAAGCATCGGTATAGCGATAGCGCCTCTTCACGCGGGCGATAGCGACGAACTCCTTGTTCGCGCCGACTTGGCACTGCTTCGTGCCAAAGGCGCGGGCGGAAGAACCTTCAAGGTGTTTGACGCTGGTATGGCAAACCAGCTCGCAGCACGGCGTGCCTTTAAGGATGAAATGCGGCAGGCCTATCTCGATGGGCAATGGGCGCTGTTTTACCAACCCCAGGTACGCCTATCTGACGGCAAATTGATCGGCGCGGAAGCGCTGTTGCGGTGGCGGCATCCAACACGAGGCTTGTTGCTTCCAGCCGCCTTCATGCCGGTGCTGGAGACCCACCTCCTAGCGTACGAGGTAGGGTGTTGGGTAATCGACGAAGCCTGTCGTCAGTTGGTGGAATGGCGCGCGCAGGGCCTCTGTATCGATAGGGTCGGGATCAATCTTTTTGCGGCCCAGGTTCGAGCGGGCACCCTGGAAACGGTGATCGGAGCAGCGCTGGAACGCCATGCTCTGCAGCCCTGCGATCTCGAACTTGAGATAACCGAAACGATCGTGCTTGGTCACGATGACGGCGTACTTGAGCCGCTGCGCAAGCTTCACAACATGGGCATCGGTATCGCATTCGACGACTTCGGAACCGGGTTCGCATCGCTCAGCACGCTCAAAGGGTTCCCACTGTCTAGACTCAAAATCGACCGCTCTTTCGTCGAGGATATTTGCTCTGAGCCGCACAGCATTGCCATAGTACGGGCTGTTTCAGCCATGGGTCAGAGCCTCGGGCTCAACGTAATCGCCGAAGGCATAGAGACACTTGAACAGGCCGACATGGTCGCGACACTTGGATGCAATGAGGGCCAGGGATATCTTTACGGTCGCCCATACGATGGCGTTTCATTCCCAGCATTCGTTATCGCAAGCAGCTGGACAAAATTGCCGCAGCCTAAAGACATCTCGCGACAACAACGCGCTGGATAATGCCTTCAACGAATGTCGAACCTTTTGTCGCCATCGCCTCGGCCTGGCCTTAAACGAGATGGTGGCCCGGGGTGAATTGTCGGCGCCGGTGGTCATCGGACGCGACAATCTCGATTCAGGGGCCGTCGCGAGCCGCAACCGGGAAACGGAGGCGATGCGCTACGGATCGGACGCCGTATCCGACTGGCCATTGCTCAACGCGCTGCTCAACACCAAGTCGAGCGCAACCTGGGTTTCGCGCCACCATGGCGGACGCGTGGGGATGGGCTACTCACAGCACGCCGGCATGGTGATCGTGGCCGATGGCACCGCCGTAGCAGTGGCGCGGCTCGAACGCTTGTTGTGGAACGACCCGGCAACGGGAGTCATGCGGCAAGCGGACGCCGGCTATCCGATCGCGCTCGAATGCACTCGCCAGAGGGGCCTCGACCTGCCGGCGTTCCTCCAATGGGCGCGCCGGTCGCGATGAGGGCGGCTGCACGCCGGTTTCTGCCATGGAAGAACGGCGGTGGTCGTATCAGCTAGGTGGGAGCCTTTCAGCTCAGGAGCGCGATGGAAGACGGATCAGGATAGCCGCTGTCGATTCATGCGTTCCATTCTCGCTTTTGCCAATGGTGCAACGTCGATACGATCACCGCCTATATCAAAATGAGGAGCTCACGTCGAGTAACTTATCGGTCGAGGCGACCGAGTGATCGGCAAGCTTGTGGCCAAGCTGCAGGGGACGGCCGCCTGGAGGTCTCTTTACAATATGGCAGTCGTAATTTCTTTCGATCAGGGGGCCGGCGGAGCGCAGGACGGGTGCTGCAGTGTTACCACCAATGCACCGTCGAATTATGGCGGTGGCCATATACCGACAATCGTGATTACCAATCATGGCACACGCGGGGTGCGGGATAGACTCCGTATAACCATTATTCGCTGTTGCGGAGTATGGAGGACGCATTCCGGATCAAAGAGCATCTTCGGCGGGCGAGTGATATTGCTGGCGGCGTAGTATCAATGCGCCCGCTCTTCGCGTCGGGCGGAGGGCACTCGCGACGTATGGCGCCCCAGCTTGCTGAACGCTGGGTACGCACCGTCAAACACCGGCCGGCCTCTGGTCGCCGCTTGATAAAAAACGAGGTCACTTTGTTCGGCGAATGTCCATAGAAGACCAAAGCTCGACCTTGTCGGTAAGCTGTACACATGCTGTCAGCCAGGTTATTATTCGGTTCACAAGCAATCATTATAACCAGCGCGGAGACTTGCCGTAAGCCATTCCGCACCGGCGGGCCGCACAGAGGAAACAGTAATGAAAAGCAAGTTCGCACTGGCAGCTATGATCGCGATAACTGCGGCACCGATCGCGATGCCGACCGTGGCATCCGCTCAGGGTCACCACCGCTATAATCATCGCGCGTACTATGGCCATAGCAATTATCATCGCCACAGATGCGGTGGAGGAAATGGCGCAGTCGGTACGATCGCGGGCGGGGTTGGCGGTGCCCTTCTTGGCAATGCGCTTGGCGGTGGCCTTCTTGGTACGGTCGCTGGTGGCGTCGGCGGCGGTTTGCTCGGTCGTCACTTTGACAAGACGCACTCGCGCCACGTTAACGGCTGCTAATCGCACATCTCTCGGCTCCTTCTCGAAAGGAGGGAGCCGAGCTTGATCTCGACATAGCAGAACGATCGATAATATTGCGCTGATACCTTACGTTCGCGTGACCGCGGGTAATATCCGTCAGTGCGTATGTTTCAAAGTCCACAACATGATTGCGGGCTTCGCCCAGCCTGTCGAACCAGACGAATGCCCCCGCCGGCCGGGGACAAAGCTCGCGAGTCCGAGTGCCGCTGACGACGCTGCCCCGCACGCGGTGGATTGTTATCTCCCCGCTGTTCCCAGTCCATTTTGAGCGAGAGTTATCCGGCCTTGAGAAGCCTTCGGGCAAGGGCCTGGCAAACGAACTCGGCGTTCACGGAGGCGCCGATGGCAGCGCAGAAGAAAACATCGCGCTGCAAAAAGCCGTGATGGCCAAGCTCGCTGAAAATGGGGGCGTCGTGCAGGCTAGCCTGCGCGGCTGACCAAAACGAGACGCGTCTCTACTCGGAAGCCCGCACGCGAAGGGCACGCCGCGATCGGGGCGCTACCGAACTCGCCGACCGATCCTCTTCAATTTTGGAAGATGGTCAGTAGCTGTTCGATGCGAGCTTTGACTACGCGGTTATCCTATCAGCACGCCTTTCCAGTCGCGGCGTTCCGGAGGTTTCTCCTTGCGAACGCTTGCTGAGAACGGCTGGGCATCGGAGTCCTCGACCAGTTGCCGCAGACGCGTCCTGCCGCGCGCAACCCGGCTCTTGAAGGTGCCTTCCGGGATGGCGAGCTGGCATGCGGCATCCTCGATCGACATGCCCTTTCCAGCGAGCAGCACGGCCTCGCGGTGGTCTGGGCTGAGTTGGTCGAGCGCCCATCCAATGTCGCGCAATTCCACCGCCTGATCCTGGCCGCCCTCGGCACCGGGCAGGCGGTCGAAAGCTTCCTCCGGCAGACTGGCATGGAAACGGTCACGGCGATGCGCGGAAAGGAAGCTGTTGCGCATCACCACCCGGCTCCATGCTCCGAAGTTGCTGCCTGGCTTGAAGCTTTTCCGGGCCGACCAGCACCGCAGCATTGTGTCTTGGAGAAGATCGTCTGCGTCGAAGCTGTTACCGGTCAGGCGACGTGCATGGGCGCGCAGTAGCGCTCTGTGGCGATCGAGAAGCTCCGCAAAAGGCGTATCCGTGGCGACCATCTTGTCGAAGCGTGCGTGGTACATGTCTACATTTCCGCTCGTTTCAAATCGGATACCCTATGCGCCTTGGTTTCTTGCTGGCTGATGAGCGCCGCGTTCCATCTTCACCCGCCAGTCCTTGTCGGTCGTCAAGGAATTACCGATCATCACGACATGCCGGAGAGCATGGCGCTGATCCCCGCCAACCGATTGGCTGCGGCATAAAAAGACCGATTAGGGCATTAATAAACATCCGATGACAATCGTGTTCAGCATGATGCCACGGCAACTCGCCTACAACGACATCATTGGACCACTGCAAAAAGACGCAGCCGTGAAGAAGACGTCGATCTTACTATTGATAGTGTCAACCGTGGCTGTCCCGGCAATCGCCGCGGCGCCTGCATCGGCCCAAGATTACTAGGTGTTTGATCCCGCAGTGTGGTGGTACGATTGACCAACACGGACGGCGGGAGGAGCTATGGGCCAGGTTAGACACGGCAGCGCCACGACGACTGAGGCAGTCCGTCGAGCGATACAGCGGAGTGAAGAGAGCGTAAGGGCGCTCGCCCGGCATCACGGGATTAGTCCGACGACAGTGCAGAAGTGGCGCAAGCGGGCGCATACCGCCGATGCCGCGATGGGGCCGAAGGCCATTCATTCCACCGTCCTCACCGCGGAGGAGGAAGCAATGGTTGTGGCGTTTCGCCGCCACACGCTCCTACCGCTCGACGATTGTCTCTATGCGTTGCAGGCCACGATCCCGCATTTGACACGCTCGGCGCTCCACCGCTGCCTGCAACGGCATGGCATCAGCCGGTTGCCCGACATGACAGCCGACAAGCCCGCCAAGCAGAAGTTCAAGGCTTACCCGATCGGCTACTTCCACATCGATATCGCTGAGTTCCGCACCGAAGAGGGCAAGCTCCACCTCTATGTCGGGATCGATCGCACCTCGAAGTTCGCCTTTGTTGAGCTCCATGAGAACGCAGATCGACCGACCTCGGTCATCTTCTCGGAGGCGTTGCTCGAGGCAGTGCCTTACAACCTCCACACCATCCTAACCGACAATGGCATCCAGTTCGCTGACCTCCCGCGCAACCGTGATGGATGGACCGCGCGCTACCGGGTCCATCGCTTCGACCAGATCTGCCGCGAGCACGGCATCGAGCACCGACTGACAAAGCCCAACCACCCATGGACCAACGGCCAGGTCGAGCGGATGAACCGCACCATCAAGGACGCCACCGTCAAACGCTACCATTACGATAGTCACGACCAGCTTCGGGACCATCTTCAGATCTTCATCGACGCCTATAATCATGGGCGCCGCCTCAAGACGCTGCGCGGCCTTACTCCCTACGAATATGTCGCACGCATCTGGACAGAAGACCCAGATCGATTCAAGATCGACCCGTATCGCCACACTCCGGGACCAAACACCTAGCAGCGCGCCAAAAAGCGAGAAGTCGAGGCGACGCACCGTCATCATATCAGAGGCGAAGCCGGAACCGGGGCGCCAGCAAGGTCATCGCCAAATAGAGCACGATCGTCAATATCCACCCAAGCGTCAGCGCAAGCCAGAACGGCAGGCCGGAGCGCAACAGCACGGGGATAAGAAGAAACATCGGCAGTGACGGAATGACGTACCAGAACGTCGCACCAGCATGCGCCGCCATATTCTCGGCGTCGGGCTTGTCGCGCCATAGCCAAATCATGCCGAGGACAGAGACAAGCGGCAGCGAGGCGCTCAGCCCACCGAAGCCGGGAAAATGCTTCGCCACCTCCGACGCCGCGGCGATCAAGATGCCGGAGATGAAGGCTTTGACAGCAAGGTAGAACATCAGCGCGCACCGTCCTTGGCAAGGCGGACACTCAGTTTCGCCAGGCGATGCGGGAGGTCGCTTGCGACACGCCGTGCGTCGCCAGGCCGGAGGTTACGCCAGCGACGGACTTCCTCGCGCGTGTGGCCGCAGCCCTCATACCAACCGGTTCGGGCGTCGAAACCGCAGAGTTCAACACACGGCGAACGCATCAGATCGCGCCGATGCGGCTGAGTCCGCTCAAGCCGGAATAGGCCATATAGCTCGCAATTACGATCATCAGGCCAGCCGATGCGTACGGTGCCTTGCGCGCGAAATCACCGAAGCCGGACCAGCGCTTCTGAATCTGGTTGACGCTGAGGGCCGCAATGACGCCCGCGCTGACCATCGTGACCGCCAAGCCGACGCTGAACGCGCTGACCAACACGACACCCAGCGAGAGGCGCTTGAGTTGGAGGCAGAGCAGGAGAACGGTGACGGCTGCGGGGCAGGGGATAAGCCCACCCGTGAGGCCAAACAGCGCGATCTGGCCGGTCGTCACCTTCTGGTCGGCGAAGCGGCGACTGATGTCGGAGGCATGGGCGCGCTCGTGCGCGTCCATGTAGGCGTTGTCGCCTGTAACCTTGAGGCCTTCGCTGGGCGCTGCGTGGTCATGTTCGTGTTCGGCGAAAATGAGTTCATAGTCGTGGCTATGGCCGCCATGCCCGAGCGACACCCGTGCCGCGAACGCGTGCGGCTCTGGTATTTCTTCGACGCTCTCGAGGAACTCGCCACGATCGACGAACCGGAATGTCTGCGACCGTCCCTCGCCGCGGGTCGTGGTGACGGTCACGTCCTCGGCCGACCATGCGCCCTTGCCGAAGCGCGCGCGCCAGCGGGGCGGCACGCCGTCCTCGAAGATCTCAAGCCGCATCGTGCCGTGGCCGGTATCAATCGAGCGAACCTCATCCTCGCCGTGATGATGATGGTGATCGTGCGCGGCCTCCGCCTTCTGGTCCGCACGCGTGCGCCAGACCATCCAGAGGCCGATGCCGAGCACGATAAGCGCGGAGCCGAGTAATAGGTAAGGCTCGGTCGTCTCGGTGTTGATGCCGCGGCCGAGATACTGTCCACCGAGCGCGATCCCCCAAACGATCGCAGTATGCGACAAGGCTGCGCAAAGACCGAGCAGCACGGCTTGGCCGACCGTGCCGCGCACCGCGATGATGAACGCGGCCATCATCGTCTTGGAATGACCGGGCTCCAAACCATGCAAAGCGCCCAGCAGCAACGCGCTCGGGATGAACAGCCACAGGTTCGTGCTACCCTGCTGAATGAGGTCTGCAAACGAGGTCATCATGCTTCCCGATGTTTCAGGGCGTCCAGACGATAGCTGTGCTTGGGTGCCGAGGTCGGGCTCCCATATCCCCCCAGGGGGATAGAGTCTATCCCCCTAGGGGGATGCTCGACAATTGTTCGAGGAATGTCCTACATGAGGTGACATGGCCCACAACGATCATTCCAGTCATCCTGCGATCATTAAGCGGCTGAACCGTGCGAACGGCCACCTTCGCAGCATCGTCAGCATGATCGAGGAGGAGCGCCCCTGCGTCGACATCGCGCAGCAACTTCAGGCGGTCGAGAATGCTATCGCCAGCGCCAAGCGCGCGCTGATCAACGACCATATCGACCATTGCCTCGTCCACGCCGAAGAGGGCGAAGGGACCAAGGCCGCGGTGGAGCAGTTCCGAGCAATCTCGAAATATTGGTAGAAGCGCCGCTCCCTCGCTCTGCGGGGGAGCGGCGCTTGATTCTCTGGCCCTAGTCGACGCGTAAGGTGGCGCGCCTGATCGGGTCACGCGGCCGCGTTTATCTGCTGCACGCCCTCGGCACCCATCCGGGGCAACAGCCAACCGGCTGCGGTCTGTGCCTGCGCCACGGCCATAGCCCCGGCGAGCAGGACCGGGGTTGCCCTCCGCGTACCCGTTCGATTTCCTCGCAGTGAGGGCCGACGGGGATCGATGTGCCTTATCCACGATGGAAAAGTGTCCAAAGGATCTCACATTGGGTTTTTATAACGCGGCCGCATCGATGGCCCAATGTAGGGTGGTGTACCAATCCGAGGTGCTCAACGCAGAGCAACTTTGAGAAAGGACTGATAATGAACAAGCTTCCGCTCTTCGCCATGGCCGCCGCCGCTGCCGATTTGGTTCCCGCCATGGCCATTGCCGCGCCGAACAAACCAGCGGCTAAATTGTCGATGGCACAGGCGCGCGCGATCGCGCTCAGCACGGCACCCGGCAAAGTCGCCGATGCCGAGTATGAAAAAGAAGGTGGCGGTTGGCGCTATTCTTTCGACATCCGACAGGGAGCGCGCATCCACGAAATCGGTGTCGACGCCAATACCGGACGTATCGTCGAAGACAAATTTGAAGGTCTGAATGAAAAGGACTGACACTTTGTCCTTCGTCGCTGCCGCGATCAGATGCGCGTCCTGATCGCAGAAGATGATGACGATTTGGCCGAGTTCCTCGAGCATTCGCTCGGCGAACTCGGCCACGTCGTCACGTGCGTCCGGTCGGGGTTGGAAGCATTGCATTTTGGTTCGGTGGAGGTGTTCGAGGTAGCAATCCTTGACCGAATGTTGCCTGGAATGGACGGCGTCGAAATCCTGAAGCGATGGCGGGCTGCGGACATCGTGACCCCGGTCCTTATGCTAACTGCTCTTGGTGGAATCGCGGACCGTGTTGGCGGACTCAATGCGGGCGCAGACGACTATCTCGTTAAGCCCTTTGCCTTTTCGGAACTCGCTGCCCGCCTCGCGGCGCTGGCGCGCCGCCCTACGATCCGCGAGCCGCAGACGCATTTTACAGTGGGCGACGTGACACTGGATCTCCTCGACCGCAGCGTGAAACGCGCCGGTCGCGACATCGCCCTGCAGCCACGGGAGTTTGCTTTGCTTGAGCAGTTGATGCGTCACGCCGGGCGTATTGTCACCCGGACGATGTTCCTGGAAACGATCTGGGGGTACCATTTCGATCCCAAAACGAATATTGTTGATAGCCATCTTAGCCGAATGCGGGCGAAGTTGAATTTCGACTTTGATTTCGATCCGATCGAGACTGTGCGTGGCGTAGGATACAGGATACGCACCGATGCCTGAACGTCGCTCCAGTGCGGCGTATCGGATCGCATTCACCTATTCAGCTGGGTTCGCGTTGCTAGTGGCCGTTTTGGGGGCGATCGTCTTCCTGGCGGCCGATCGAAGCTTCAGGCAGCAGCAGGATGCCGCAATCGCCGAGGAGTCCGCGTCGCTGTTGCGGGATTATCGCGATGAAGGCCTCGGCGATCTTCGCGAGCGGATCGATGCGCGCGAAGCCAGCCATCCGACCAATTCGTTCAGCTACGCCCTCTTCGACGGTGCAGGCAAGCGCATCGCCGGCGGCCTGAATACCAAACCGAAGGGCTCAGGGTGGCACGACATTGTCTTTGTCGATCCCGAGGAGGGGGCTGATCCGGCGCGAGCCCTAGCCACGAACCTGCCTGAAAACATTACCTTGATGGTGGCGGCGGATACGGAAGCGCTGGAGCGGATCGACCATACGATCCTCGTGCTGTTCGGTGGTGCATTCGTTCTTGTCCTCACGGCCGGCGCCGCAGGAGCGTTGATCCTCGGGGGCTATCTGCGCCATCGGCTCGGCCGGATCAGCGGGACCGCGCGCACCGTGATGGCCGGCGATTTCAGCCAGCGGATGCCGGTCAGCGCGCGCAACGACGAGTTCGACGCTGTATCTGCATCGCTGAACGCGATGCTCGACCGCATCGCCTTTCTTCTGGAAAATTTGCAGCAGGTTTCCAGCGATCTCGCGCACGATTTGCGGACGCCCCTGGTCCGGATGCGCAATGGACTTGAGCGCGCGCTCGCGGACGATGCGCCGCCCGGAACACAGCAGACGGCCATTCAGGCCGCGCTTCGGGAAAGCGATGATCTGCTCGACTTGTTCGCCGCGATACTGCGGATTTCGGAAGTCGAAGGCGGCGAGCTGATAAAATCGTTTGCACCCGTCGATCTCGTCGCCTTGGTTCAGGACGTCTGCGAAAGCTGTGAACCTGCGGTCGTAGACGGCGGACGCACTCTTCGGTGTACCATCGAAGGTTCGGTCTTCATCGCTGCGGACCGGGAACTGCTGGCGCAGGCGATCATCAATCTCCTTGAAAATGCGCAAATCCATACGCCGACCGGAACGAAGATCACGATCGAAATGATACACGACGAAGCGTCAGCCAGCATCATCGTCGCCGATAATGGAACGGGTGTCGCCGTGGCGGACCATGACCGCATACTGCGCCGGTTCGTACGACTAGATGCCAGCCGGACCACCCCTGGCAACGGTCTGGGGCTGAATCTCGTATCGGCCATCGTGATGTTGCATGGAGGCGGCGTCACTCTGTCCGACAACGCGCCAGGGCTGCGCGTCACACTTATCTTGCCGAGGCTGCTCGAACGATGAAACGCCATTTCGCCTGTTCCTTCGCCCTACTGGCTTCGGGGTGCGCCACCTACCATCCTGTGCCGCTGCCCCTGGCTGGCGGAAATGACCTTTCGCTTGCTTCGATCAAGGCGGTGCTGGCTCACGACGCGACGACGATCGACAGACCATATCTAAAACCGACGTCGATCGACCTATCCCAACCGCTCGACCTCAACGCGGTCGGCGTCATTGCGGTAATCGCCAATCCCGACCTTAAAGCGATGCGCGTGCGAGCAGGGATTGCCGACGCGCAGGTATTTGTGGCGCGCCTCATGCCCGATCCGACGCTCAGTATAGGGGCGAGCAAGGTCTTAAGCGGGCCAGATCCGCTCCTCGACCTGACAAGAGCCCTGGGACAGGACATCAACGCGCTTCGCACGCGCGGTGCGCGCGTTGCCGCGGCGCACGGGCAGGCAGAGCAGGTCCGGCTGGATCTCGCCTGGGCAGAGTGGCAAACCGTAGGTCAATCGCGGATCCAGGTCGTAAGGATCGCAGGTCTGGAGCGGATCTATGAGCTCGCGCGGTCAAGCTTCGCGGCGACGGCATCGTTGCTTGACCGAACGTTGCGAGCAGCGGGGCGCGGCGACATCGCCGCGGAGCAGGTGCAAGCCGCGCGGCTTGCAGCCTTCAGCGCCCAGCAACAGGTCCGAACGAGTGAACGCGATCTCACCGCGGCGCGTTACGAACTAACGCGGTTGCTGGGTCTCCCGCCAGCAACAAAGCTGGAGCTGGCGCCGCTTGCACTCCCCAAGCAACCGGCCTCGCCCTCGGCGCTTTTTGCGGTCGCTTTGCGCGAGCGGGCCGATCTTCAGGCGCTTCAGGCGGGTTACGCTTCACAGGAGGCGGCTGTGCGGCTTGCCATTCTAAACCAGTTTCCCACGCTTGCGCTGAGCGTCAATGCAAACCGGGATTCGGCCGGCAACCAGTTGCTCGGACCAGTCATCGATTTCACGCTGCCGCTGTGGAACCGCAACAGAGGTGGCATCGCGGTGGAACGCGCGACGCGAGCAGCACTGAGGGCTGAATATGACGCCCGCGTCTTTCAGACCCGCGCCCAGATAGAAGCAGCCGTTGGAGGAATCGCGGTCGCCCGGTCGCAACGCGACACGGTGCTCAAGGGGCTGCCGGCGCTCGAAAGGTTCGTGGTGGCAACAGCGCGTGCCGGGAAACGTGGCGATCTGCCGCCCGCCACTGCCCAAACCGCAGCCCAATCGCTGCGCGACCAGGAGACGCTGCTCGCGCAGACGACGCAGGACATCGAAGAGCAGACGATCGCGCTCGAATTGCTGACGGGAACACCGAAAGAGACATGGCCATGAATCTGAAATTGCTCGGTCCCGCTGTCGGCCTTTTTCTCACTGCTTGCTCCGGAAGCGACAGCAGCACCGACCAAGCGACACCTCCTACTGCTTTGGTCACGCTCGCGCAGGCGACGCAGGGCTCGATTGCCGAGACCGTGAAGCTCTACGGCGTCGCGGAGGCAGGACCTGCCGGAAGCATCGCGTTGTCGGCACCGACTGAAGCTATCGTCGCCCGCATCGTGGCGCCGGTCGGCACCAGGGTCACACGCGGTCAACTGGTCGTTCAGTTGTCTCCGGCACCTAATACCCGCCTCGATCTCGCAAAGGCCTCTGCGGATGCCCGCGCCGCCGATGCTGCCTACGCTCGCGCGCAGCGGCTTCGTAAAGACGGACTGGTTGGAGACGCCGATGTGGAAACGGCGCGGGCTGCGGCGCAGAGTGCCGACGTAACGCTGGCAAGCTTGCGCGGTCGTGCAGGTAGCCTGGCGCTGACAGCCCCCGCTGCAGGGTATGTCGCGAGTGTCGCCAACAATCCCGGTGATCTCGTTCAGGCGGGCGCGTCAATCGCGATGATCACGAACGGGAGCGGTCTGCGTGCGCGCTTCGGGGCCGATCCCACGGTCGCAAGGACCTTGTCGCCTGGTGCACAGATCAAAATCGCCGGCACCAAGGGCCGCGCGACCGTGTCCGTGCCGATCCAGTCGATTGATCCGGTCGTAAACCCGAACACCCGCCTCGAATCTGTGTTCACGACTCTGCCTCCGTCCCTCGGCATCGGCTCTGGCGAGGTGCTGCAGGGGGAAGTTGCCACGCAGACCCAAAGCAGCGCGGTTACCATTCCTTATCAGGCGTTGCTCGATGATGGCGGCCAGCCATACGTCTTCGTGGTCGCGAGCGGCATCGCCCACCGTCATGACGTCCAGACCGGGCCGACCGGCGGCGATCGCATCGCGATCGTCAAGGGCGTCAGCTCGGGCAACAGGGTCGTGACCGATGGTGGGACGGCGCTCGAGGACGGCATGAAGGTCCGCACGAAGTGAAGCGAGGTATTGCTCTTCATGCGCGCGCTCTCTGGCTTGCAGCGATCCTATTGACGCTTGGCGGCGTCGCTGCCGCCATAAAGCTGCCGGTCAGTCTATTTCCGTTCATCAACTACCCGCGGGTTGTCGTGTCGATCGACGCCGGTGAACGTGACGCGGCGCAGATGACTGCGCAGATCACGCGGCCCATCGAGATCGCGCTGCGCGCGGTGCCCGGCGTTTCCGGAATCCGTTCGACAACCAGTCGTGGGACCGCCGAGGTCGCGCTTAACTTCGCCTGGGGCCACGATATGGTGTCGGCGACTCTTGCGACGCAGAGTGCGCTGGCCACTGTTGTGCCCGATCTGCCGGCCGGCACCAGGTTCGACGTTCGCCGCTCCGATCCGACCATCTTTCCGGTGCTTGGAGTTGCGCTCACGTCGAAGAGTCTCGATCAGGAGGCCTTGCGACAAATCGCCGAATTGACGGTACGGCCTGCTTTGACGGCCGTCGGTGGGGTCGCAGGCGTGGACGTGCTGGGGGGAAGTCCTCGCGAGTTTGCGGTCGACATCGACCCCGCCAAAGCGCAAGCCTTGGGGTTGAGCCTGCATGATGTGGTGACCGCTTTGACCAAAGCGAACGACGTTCGCGGGGTCGGTCGTATCGAGGATCGGCATCGGCTCTATCTCGTACTGGCGCAAAACCGGTTGGCGACGATCGCCGACATTTCCGCCACCCCCCTAAAGGCGGCGAGCGCGCCGAATGGTACTTCCCAGGCGGGATCCCGCGTCACCGGTGTTCTAAACCAACCGGACGTCGGCGTTTCAACGTTGGGACAAATTGCCAACATCCGTGTCTCGACAGCGCCAAGCTATACCTTGGTCACTGCCGGTGGCCAACGCGCCGTTTTGGTCAACGTTCGTCAGGCGCTGAACGGCGACACGACGAAGATCGTAAATGAGGTCAATGCTCGGCTTGCCACGCTCGGCCTGCCTCCATCCGTCAAAGTCACTCCATTCTACGATCAGTCGGAACTCGTGACGGGGGCCGCAAACGCAGCACGGGACGCAATCCTCTTGGGCGCAGTGCTGGCCGGCGTTGTGTTGTTCGTATTCTTGCGCTCTGCCCGGCTGATGGTCATCACGGGCCTGATGCTGCCCGCTGTTCTGGCGGGCACGGGCCTCATCCTGCTCGCGACCGGCATGACCTTCAACATGATGACGCTCGGCGGTATGGCAGCGGCAGTTGGCCTCGTCGTCGACGACGCCGTCGTCATGCTCGAACACATCATGCGCCGCATGCAGGAGGGAACGGCGAAAGGGGTAAAGGGGATTCTAGCAGCGGCAGCCGAGATGAGCGCACCCTTGTTTGGTTCGACCTCGGCAACGATCGTGGTTTTCCTGCCACTCGCCCTCATCAGCGGAGTGACTGGCGGCTTCTTCAAGGCGCTTGCGCTGACCATGGTCGCCGCGCTGACGTTGTCGCTGTTGTATGCCCGCTTCGTAATCCCGCTCGCGTCCGCCTATTGGCTGCGGGAGAAAGATGCCGAGGCTGCCGAAAAAGCCGGAGGGTTCATGAGCCGCCTCGATCGCGGTTACGCGCGCGCGGCTGACCGTAGCTTCGCTAAACCGCGACTGTTTGCAGCACTGTTGGGCATTGGAATGGCGGTCCTTGGCTATGCCGCGTGGAGCCACGTCCCATCAGGGTTCATGCCGCACATGGATGAGGGAGGGTTCATCCTCGACTACAAGGCACAACCGGGTGCTGCGCTATCAGATACCGATCGGTTGCTTCGTCAGGTAGAGACGATCATCACATCGACGCCTGAAGTTGCGAGCTATTCCCGCCGCACCGGCCTGCAGCTTGGCGGAGGCCTCACCGAGGCAGATGAAGGAGATTACTTCATCCGCCTGAAGGGTGGCTCGCGCCGTTCAATCGATGTGGTGATGGCCGAAGTCCGGCAGAAGATCGACGCTCAGGTTCCTGGCCTCCAGATCGAAACCGCGCAGCTGATGGAGGATCTGATCGGCGATCTCACCGCGGTGCCGCAGCCGATCGAGGTGAAACTGTTCGGCGAGAATCCCGCGGCGCTGGAACAGGCGGCCAAGCGCGTGGGGGCCTCTATCGGCGGCATATCGGGTGTGGTCGAGGTGGTCGATGGCCTGCGCGTCTCCGGCGATGCGATCGACATCACGGTCGACCCTGCCTCTGCGGCGCTTCAGGGTCTCGATCCTGATGCTGTAGCAACCCAACTCCAGGCGTTGGTCGGCGGTACTACAGCAACCCCAGTGCGGATCGGTGAGCAGTTGGTGGATGTGAGAATTCGGGCACCGGCCGATTTGCGATCTCGCGCATCGGAACTCGGCCGTCTGATCCTTACAGCACCCGACGGGCATGCCGTTCGGGTCGATCAGGTCGCGAAAATATCGATCAGCGCTGGGCAGAAGCAATTGACCCGCGAAGACCTTGCCCCGTTCATTGCGGTTACGGCGCGGCTAGAGGGACGCGATTTGGGTTCTGCCATGAAGGAGGTGCGATCGCACGTCTCCGCACTGAACCTCCCGGGTTCGATCCGCGTCGAATATGGCGGATTGTATGCCCAGCAACAGCAAAGTTTCTCTGATCTTTCGATGGTGTTCGCCGCCGCGCTCTTGCTGACCGCGCTGCTTCTGACATTCTTGTTCGAGCGTTTGATCTGGACGCTGTCCGCCCTCGTTACTGTCTTGCTATCCGCAGCAGCAGTGCTGATGGGGCTATGGGTAACGGGTATCGAACTCGACATCTCGGCTTTGATGGGGCTGACCATGGTCATCGGGATGGTCACGGAGCTCATAATTTTCCTGTTCGCCGAGATCGATCGAGACAAGGTGGTCGACCTAGGTGTGCTCCGCGAGGCGGCCAGTAAACGTCTTCGGCCGATCCTGATGTCGGCGTTGATCGCAATCCTGACGTTGTTGCCGCTGGCGCTCGGAATGAGTCGCGGTTCTGGCCTGCAGAAGCCGCTTGCGACTGCAATCATATTCGGGTTGACCGCGTCGGTCCCCCTCGTGTTGCTGTTTTTGCCGGCGATGATCGCGGCGCTGACGCGGCGCCGAGCTGACCACAGTCGACAGGAGGAAGCGATTTGAGAAGGTTCTTGGTCCTGGCAGCGGTGGCGTCGACCCAGGTTCTTTAAGCATCCGATGCGGACAATCGGTAGGTCCGATGTGGGTGATGGTCGTGACGCAGTCAGCCGTACGACATGCGCCGCAGGTGATCCGGGTGGTGTTTATCCCTAACTTGCTCGCTGCAGCGAGCCGTTGGCTAGTCGTTGCACAACCGCAGATGCTCGAGAGGATGCCATGAAGCTGTTGCTGCTCGAGGATGACGACGCCACACGGGTGCATCTGGAACGGACGCTGGTCGCCGCCGGCTATGTCGTTGACGTGTGCAGCGACGGGCGCCACGCGATCTCTCTCGGCTCGAGCAATGAGTACGCCGTGTTGATTTTCGATCGCATGGTACCCGGCATCGACGGTCTTGGCGTACTCAAGGCACTCCGCGCAGCCGGGGTTCGATCGCCGGCACTGTTCCTAACCGCGATCGATGGCGTGCACGATCGCGTCGAGGGACTCGACGCTGGGGCCGACGACTATCTGGTCAAGCCGTTCGCTGCGATCGAACTCATAGCGCGCGTGAACGCGCTGTTACGGCGACGGCCTGCGGCTGACGTCGTGACCGCGCTCCGCGTCGCCGATCTCGAAATCGATCTGATCAAGCGCAGTGTCAAACGGGCCGGGCAGCAGATCCTACTTCAGGCACAGGAGTTCAAGCTGCTCGAGTATATGATGCGCCATGCCGGCGAGATCGTGACGCGCTCGATGCTGCTCGAAAATGTCTGGTCGTTCCATTTCGATCCGCAAACCAACATAATCGAGAGTCATATGAGCCGATTGCGGTCGAAGGTTGACCGCGGCTTCGAGCGGGAGCTGATCCACACGATCCGCGGATCGGGTTATAGTCTCGATGCGCTGGCTTAGCGGTTTTCGCAGCGGCGCTTTTCGCTTCGCATTGCTTCTTGCACTCGTGTTTGGGGCGGGCGCCGCGCTGCTCCTCGTCGTCGTTGAACGCTCGATCTCACGCTATGCCGTTGAAGCGACCGATGGAGGCCTGAAGAGCGAAGCGGCCATCCTGCAGGGCGAGGATCGCGAGGGCGGTCGGTCCAACCTGCTCCAGGCGATCGCTCTTCATCGGAGGGCTGGCGGTGACGAGGCCTTTCGCTACCAACTGACCGATCGCCGGGGGCGCTTGCTCGTAAACGATATCGGCACAAGCAACGCGAAGATAGGGTGGGGCGAGGTCGAGGTTCTAGACGATCCGCAGGACGCGGACGCCCGCCCCGAAATGCTGAAGAGCCTTGGCGTGCCAATGCCCGAGGGAGGCGTGTTGGTCGTCGCAACCGACACTTACGACGTTCAGGAGCTACGCCGCGGGCTTGGTCGCTTCACGATCGTCGCCGGGGTTTTCATCACGTTGTTCGTGCTGGTAGGCGGGTATCTACTCGGGGGTCTGTTCATGCGGCGGCTGGACCGCGTCAACGACGCGATCGGCCGGGTCATGGCAGGTAATGTCGCGGAACGGCTGCCGACGATCGGGATCAGCCGCGAATTCGACCTTCTGTCGTCGAACCTCAATGCTATGCTCGATCGGATCGGCGCGTTGATGGACGGTTTGCGCCAAGTGACGACCGACATCGCGCACGATCTGCGCACACCGTTGACCAGGCTGCGCCAGCAACTCGAGGCGACGCGAGAGGCAAATAGTATCGACCACTACACAGCGGGAATTGATGTCGCTGTTCTCCAGACCGATCAAATCCTTGCGATCTTTCGAGCATTGCTGAGGATCGGCACGCTGGAAGGGGGTGACGGCCGGCAATATTTTTGCCCCGTGAATCTGAGCGAGGTCATCGGGCACGTGGTGGCAGCTCACCAGCCGGTGGCAGAAGATGACGGCAAGACCCTGCTGGCGGAGCATGAGCCTGGGCTCGTCGTCGCGGGAGACGCGGAATTGCTCGCACAAATGCTGACGAACCTGATCGACAACGCAATCCGGCACACCCCCGCTGGCAGCCTGATCGTCAGTAAGCTGGAACGCATGGACGACAGTGTCATCGCGACCATCAGCGATGATGGCCCGGGCGTTCCGGCGGGGGAACGCGTCAATGTTCTTTCCCGCTTTTACCGACTTGATCGCAGCCGTCATCTGCCCGGCACCGGTTTGGGCATGTCGCTCGCCGCGGCGATTGCCGCACTCCATCATGCGCGCATCGACCTCCTGGATAATAGCCCGGGGCTGCGCGTGCGCATAACCTTTCCCAAGTCCCCACCAGCGTTAGAACACAGCGCCAGCCCGTCAAAAAACCAAGCAGATTAGCAATCCCTAACGTGACGTGCGGCACCCGCCGGGTCAGAAGGCGCTGGCTATTATCCCGGAGACCGCAATGCCCCGCCATTCGCTTCCTGCCTTGCTCGCCGCCGCTGCCATGCCGCTCGTGATCGCCGCAACTCCGGCACCGACCTATTCGGTGGCCCAGTCTATCGCCGGACCCGATGGGTCGTGGGATTATGCGAGAGCCGATGATGACGGCAGCCATGTCTATGTCGCGCGCAGCAATGCCGTCACGGTACTCGACGTGACGACAGGCGCGGTTTCTTCGCTCGGTAATGTGCAGCGCGGACACGCGGTCGTGCCGCTGCCCGGGGGCAAGCTCCTCGTGACGAGCGGGACCGATGGCACCGTGCGGTTGTTCGACACCGGGTCGGGCACGGAATCCGCGAGCATTCCGGTCGGTAAGAAGCCCGATGCTGCTATCCTCGACGCCACGATGACTCACGCGTTCGTCATGAATGCCGACAGCGGTACCGTATCGGTGATCGACCTCGCCGCGGCAAAGGTGACCAAGACCATAAAGGTGAGCCCCGCGCTCGAATATGCAGCGTTCGGGTCGGACGGCACGCTGTTCATCAATAACGAGGACAAAGACGAGATCGATACCGTCGATGTCACGCGCGGGGCTGCTGGCCAGACGATCGCGCTTCCGGGCTGCAAGGCCCCCACAGGCCTTGGCTATGACAAAGCGCATGACCGGCTGATCGCATCGTGCGCCAACGGCAAGGCCGCCATTGTTGATGCGCACAAGCGGCAGCTGACGGCGCTGGTTGATATAGGTTCGGGGCCGGATGCGGTGATCATGGATGAAGCCCGTGGTCTTGCCTTCATCCCCTGCGGAAAGGATGGCATTCTCGATATCCTCGCCCTCACTGGCGTCGCAGTGACGCATGTCGGAGTCGTCAAGACCGAGGTCGGCGCACGGACCGGAGCGCTCGATCCAAAGACGGGGTCGATCTATCTACCGACTGCTAAGTTCGGCGCCCCCGCTACTGCCGGTGGCCGACCTGTGATGCTGCCTGGGTCTTTTCACGTCCTGGTCTTAAAGCGGGCGTGATCGGCAGGGCACGCGCCTACGCTAGGGAGCGCCCTGAGCTGGTCGTCCTGCTGGCGTTCGCGCTGACTGCCTTGACGCTGCTAATCATCTTCTATCTCGGCTCGGAGGTGATGGAGGGCGACACCAAGGCTTTCGACATAGCTGTCCTCACGCGCCTCCGTCACGCTACAGAGGGCGATGCGCCTTGGAAAACGGCGTTGCGGGCAGCGATGCTCGACCTCACTGCGCTTGGCGACAACGCCACGCTCGTCATCGTCGTGGCGATGGTATCTGGTTTCCTCATGCTGGCGCGCCAAAGACAGCTCGCGCTTCTGCTCGTCGCCGCGTCTGCAACCGGCGGTCTCCTCACCACCGCGCTGAAGCTCTTGTTTGATCGCCCCCGTCCTGACGTCGTGGCGCATCTTGCCAGTTTTGGTACCGCGAGTTTTCCAAGCGGCCATGCGATGAACTCGGCCGTTATCTACCTTACACTTGCTGGGTTGGTCGCGCTTGCGGTGCCGACTTTGCGCCTTCGCGTCTATATCCTGTGCTGCGCCGTCGCGCTCACATCGGCGATCGGTCTGTCGCGCCTATACCTGGGCGTCCATTGGACGACTGACGTCGTCGCCGGCTGGATCGCCGGGTCGGGATGGGCAGTGCTCTGGTGGTCCATCGCATGGTGGTTCCGAGCGCGTAAAGCTTACTCGCCGAAGTAGACAGTATAGCTTTGGAGTTCTGCGGCAATGTTGCGATCTCAAAGCGGCCTTGCGCTGATCTCCTGAAGATTGATTCTTGCCAACGTTAGGAAAACAGGCCGCAAAGTCCCATTGCTGTAACAATTCATCTCCACCCCGATGTCACCGGGAGCGTCAAAAAGCGCCGTCGATAAGGCGAGCGTACGCATAGATTGGGATGAGCATTATGAAGATTCGGACGTTGTCGCTTCTCTCGACGGCGGTAGCAGCGCTTGCCCCGCTAAGCGCACAAGCACAGACCGCGCCTGCGCCAGCACCGGCGTCGCAAACTGACAGCCGCGATATTGTCGTCACCGGGACTCGAGCAGCGCAAACTGCGCGCGCCGAGGAGAAAGCTGCAGTAAACCTGGTGAATGTCCAGGCAGCGGAAGACATCGTCAAATATCCCGACTTCAATGCTGCCGAAGCGCTTGGCCGCATCCCGGGCGTCAGCCTAGCGATTGACACCGGCGAGGGCCGTTTCGTCAACATCCGCGGCATCGACGGCAATCTGAACGGTACCACGTTTGGCGGCGTAACGTTGCTCAACACGCAGCCTGGCGGCACCTATTTCGGCGGTGGCGGTCGCGCCGTCGAGCTCGATACCGTGCCGATCGGTTCGATCGACCGGCTGGTCGTACGCAAGACCGGCATGCCAGACCAGGAGGCCGAGGGACTGGGCGGTTCGGTCGAACTCACACCGCGTACCGCAGTCGGTTTGACGAAGCCGTTCTTCGAAGGGACGATCGGAGGCGGTTATCAGAACGCGCACAAGAATGGGGACGTCTTCATCGGCGAGGCGGCGGCCGGGACGGCTTTTGGCCCGGAGAAGCAGTTCGCAATTGTGCTAACCGGCTCGTTTCACACCGACAAGCGCGGCTTTGACGATGCCGAGCCCGGTCTGCTTGACGCCGTGCAGCCCGGAACTCCGGGTGACCGCATCCTCGATTCGCTCGATCTGCGGCGCTATAGCTACAACCGCCGTCGCTTCGGCTTTGGCGGCGAGTTCGACTGGAATCCAGACGGGCAGAACCATTTCTACATTCGTGCAAACGATGCGGGCTATACCGAGTCGGTGCACCGCTCAGTGCTGCAGTATCGGGGCCTGGGTGACACTACGACCACCAATGGCAGCGTCATCACTGCAACGGGCGTCGATGCGCACGTTACACTGCGGGACGAACAGGAGACTCATCTCAATTTCATCACGGCGGCGGGCGGCCGGAACGATCTGGGCAAGGTCATCCTAGACTACCAGCTGTCCTATACGGCTTCGACCTATCACCGTGATTACGACCGCAATTCCACCTTTACGCGCCCCGGCCAGCCGGGCTTTACCGTCGCCTATGACAATACGAGCTTGCTCTATCCCACACTGACGCCGTCGGGCTTCAACCCGAGCGACCCGTCACAATTCACCCTTACCGGCGCGAACAACGCGACCGAGCGCGCTCATGACCGCGAATATGCGGCCGTGCTCAATGTGACTGTCCCTACCACCTTGCTTGGTGGTGACGGCGCGTTCAAGGTTGGCGGCAAGCTGCGGTTTCGTGACAAGATCGATCAGCCGAACAATTTAAGCTATGCGGGCGTGCCGGCGACCTCGTTATCTGCCGTGCTTGGGGACGGGCCGTTCTCCAATTATTACGCCGGGACCTACAATGTTGGTTATGCTCCGAGCATCTCAGGCGTTCGTGCCGTATTGGCGCCGCTAACCCAGTTCACCAGTGCTGCCAACGCGGTGCGTAACGCCTCCGGGTTTTTCAACGACACCGAGAACATCTATGCGGCCTACGCGCAATATTCTGGCACGTTCGGCAAGCTAAACGTTCTTGCGGGGATGCGGGTAGAAAACACCAACGGCACCTATCGTGGTACGACGCGCACCACCAGCGCCTTGGGCGTCGACTCGTTCTCGCCAGCGTCGCGCAAGTCGAGCTACACCAATTTATTCCCGACCGTGCAGCTTCGCTACGATCTGGCGCAGAACATAGTCGCGCGTGCAACCTATTCGACCGGGATCGGGCGCCCGGGCTTCCTGCAACTGCTCTCCGGCGCGACAGTGGATGTCGGTAACCGTGCGGTCTCTGTCGGTAACCCGAGCCTCAAGCCAACGACGGTCAACGCGTTTGACGGGCAGGTCGAATATTATCTGCCGAATTCAGGCATCGTATCGTTCGGTGCATTCGACAAAGAGTTCAACAATTACATCATTAACGGAGTCACCCGGGATCCGAACTATCCTGGCATAACCGATGGCATCACCACGATCACGACCTACACAAACGTTTCCAGCTCACACGCCCGTGGCATCGAAGCGCAGTACAGCCAGAAGTTCAGCTTCCTGCCAGCGCCGTTTGATGGTTTCGGCGCCCTGGGCAATGTGACCTATGTCTGGTCGAAGTTCGCCATTCGACCGGGCGAGACGAGCCGCCTGCCGGGCACGTCACCGCTGACCTACAATCTCAGTCTGTTCTACGAAGCGCATAAAGCACAGGTGCGGCTCTCGCTCAGCCATGTCGATGGCGCCATCTTCGGTGTCGGCGGTGCTGCCGGATTCGATACCTTCGAAGACCAGCGGACGCAGCTCGACCTGACATCGTCGTATCAGGTCACACAGCACATGGCGGTGTATTTCAACGCGCGAAACCTCAACAATTCACCGCTCCGCTATTATGAAGGCTTGCCCAACCGGACGACGCAACGCGAATTCTACGACCAAAGTTATGAGGCTGGCTTCAGATTCAAGTTCTAACGTCAAGCGAACAGCAGAATGGAAGAGAGCGAGCCGTTGGTCGTGACGTGATGGCGTGGATGGCCCCTGCACTAGCGTAGCTGTGCTACTAGCGTAGCTGGGCAATACTGCGGTCGTTGTAGGTCCACGTCTAGGAGTCGGCAGATGAAGCAGGAGTGTGGATAGGCGTCCAAGCGGGACCTTATCCCTTAGCGGGGCGAACATTTGAAATTACAAAAGAATATTACTTTTCAGGGGGGGCGGCGCCGGTCGGGACCCCACTTTAATCTCAAATCTCGTCTCTTTTACAAGTACCTAGCCAGATTATTGCGGAGTCCCGCTTCGACGCCTATCCACAGTGGAATTATCGAAACGGGCTGGTGGTTTTTCGGGGACGGGGCATAGACCGCCGCCTACCGGCGCCCTCCTAACAATCGATGCGTTCGCTTTGACAGTGCCCCGCTATGTCACCCCGGGGGGGGGGGGGGGGCGCCGAACTCGAAAAGCAACGGGCGGGTTTAAATCCACCCGTTGCATCACCTCCGCTCAACGCGCGAAACATCGGTCGGTCTTTCGATTCCGCTGGATGAAAGACGGGGTCACGGCAGGGCGAACGCGCGGATTTAACGATATCGCTTCGTGCAATGGCGCACGCGGTGGCCATATTTCCAATGAGTGCGACAAACCATCCGCATGCGCGATCCGCGGTTATGTCGAACGGTGCGGGTGTCGCCGTAGGCGTTGGTTTGGCGGCGAACGACAGTGCGCGTACCGTTGGTACGATCAACGGTCCGGGTGGAAGCGGTTCCACCCGGGCCTTCCGTACGGCTGGTGGTACGTACGTTGCCGTTTGGCAGCTGCGTCTGAGTGGTGCTTTGCGCCATCTGGGCTTGCGCGGGAGTGATGGTGGCGAGCGGCATGAGCGCGCCAAGTGAGAGCATGGCGGTTAGGATCGATCGTTTCATCGAGAGTGCCTTTCAATCACGCCTGGTTGACCCAGAGACGTGCTGAAAGGAAACGGTGTACATGGGAATTTCGTTCCTAATATCCGCCGCGCAACAATTTCTAGGTGATTGCCTCGTGGAAAAAGCGTCCCACGCCGGCTGTGACCGCCACGTCGAGCGATCCCCATACGAGCACGCGGACGACGGCGGGAGTGGCAGGTGCTCCACCGACGCGAGCACCTGCTACTTTTGGCACCCCGAGCGTGATGAGCGCGATCCCGGTCAGGCGACCGCCATCGGACCCTTTGCCGCCCATGGTCTCGTTGCTTCAAGCTCGTACGCCAACCCCAGAAGCAATGCCTCCGCTCCCACAGCGGCGCTAAATTGGGCGCCGATCGGCAATCCGGCTGCCGACCACGCGCCGGGTACGCTCATCGCGGGTGCGCCGACGACGTTGTGTGGCGTCGTATAGCCGACATAGCGGGTAAGCCTCTCGGCGATCGTATCCACGGGCAAGTCAGGCGCGAGCCACCCGATTTCGGGCGGCGGTAGCGACAGAACGGGCGACAGGATGACGTCAAATTCCGTCAGCCACGCGTCGTAGACGGGTCGAAGCGATCCGAGATACGCCACCGCCTGTTCGACCGCGCCATCCGGTGCGCCAGCGACGATGGTAGCCATCGCCAGGCTAAACGGCTCGACGTCGTCGATCCCAGGCGATCGACCGAGGCGGGCGCCGGTTTCGGCAAGCAGATTGGCGGCGCCTTGCGACCAGGTCAGCAGGAAAGCATCTGCCATCCCGATCAGCGGTGCCGGCCAGGCTGTGAGTTCCACGTGGTGACCCAGTCGCTCGAGTAACGCCGCGGTTCCCTCAATGGCGTGCGCCACCTCGGGGTCGGGTGACTGCCCCGATACGCTGTCGAGCACCAGACCGATCCGCAGCCGCCGCGAGGATGGCGCGCTGATCAGCCCAACCTGCTGCAGGCCACTATCCTTTCCTTCGACCGCCGCCAGCAGCGTGGCGCTGTCACGAACGCTGCGGGAAACGCACAATTGTACGCTCAGCGGCATCGGGAAATGGCCCGGGTCGGTAGCCATGGTGCGATCGGGCGATGGCTTGAGTCCGAAAAGGCCGCAACACGATGCCGGGATTCGAATCGATCCCCCGCCGTCGCTAGCGTGCGCAAAAGGCACAACGTGCGCCGCTGTTGCCGACGCTGCCCCGCCCGACGAACCTCCGGCCGAGCGCGTCGGATCCCAGGGATTGCGGGTCGGACCGAACGCGAGCGGTTCGGTCGTGGGAAGAAACCCATGTTCCGGCGTCGCGCTTTTGCCGATCGGGTTGAGCCCGGTAGCAAGCATTCCATCGATCAGCGGCGCTTGGCGATCGGCGGCGGACAGCCCGACGGTCGATCGCGTGCCGAGCCGCGTCGGCAGCCCCGTGAAATCGTCGAGGTCCTTGATGAGAAAGGGCACGCCGGCAAACGGCCCGTTGCCAAGCGGTGCCTTCGCCCGGTCGCGGGCGCGTTCATAATCGTCGGTGACCATAAAATTGAGTTTGGGATTGAGGGCTTCCGAACGCGTTATCGCAGCATCGACGACTTCGAGCGCGGAAACAGCCCCCGATTTGATCGCTATAGCCGTTTCGGTGGCATCCCACTCCGCGATATCCGTTGCGCTCATTCCGCTCTCTCCCGCTTATTGTTGCGACACTAGTGGAGGTGGTGGTGTCAGTCTAACGCGAACCGCCCTCTGCACGATGCATGTCGGCCCCTTTTTTGATTGGAGAACGAGCCCATGACCGATTGCCACTCGGCCAGTGCGGCTGAGCGGCGTTCCTTATACGTTTTGCGGTCAACGAGATGTCGTTCGAGGTTGAAGTGGTTGTGGACGTTGGCGTGCACGCTGGCGAACTTTTGTAGGCTCATCATTTGCCTGAGTCTGAGCATTGTCCGCTCTTGTCGTCGGAAGGGCAGGTGGCTGTTCTCGACCCGCTTGTTGGCCTAGCGGCCGATCTCCCAATTCTTCTCGCTGCCGAGACCCTTCATTGCGGCTCGGTACGAGCGCATGCCGTCGGTGGTGATGGCCTCTGGCGAACCGTGACGCTTCAGCGTTTTCTTCACGAACGTCAGCGCTGCGCCCTTGTCGCGCGTTTTCGTCACCTAAGTTGAAAACGTTTTGCTCCCTTAGTAAGCACCAACTCAGCGGCTGCATATCGCCGACAGGCGTAGGGTCGTTATTCCCGACGGTAGCCCCGTCGCCGGGCGCCTATCGTCGGGAGACCATAAGCCTTGCTTTCCGCTTTGAAGTGACTGACTGTTCCGCGGACTCGCGGCCAAGATCGTGGCCGCGTTATCCTGTCGTGCCGTGGAAGCCGCGACGCAGATAACTTCTATCTGTAACGAGGTCGGTGTGGTTTGCCCAAATTGTCGAACGAGGCACGAAACGGCGATACTACAGTTTAAATCTTCGGGCGCAGCCTGTTGTTGCGCCGCCCCGCGCAGGTATGTCGTTAATGGGTATACCCTAAACGACGTTTCGACTTGAAGCTGTTCAAGCAGGATCTGCGTTTGCGAACTTAGACAAGTGTTGGGGACCCTGTTGATACGACGAAACCGCATTGCCAACATCGGTGCAACGACGGGCGCAAGTATGAGCGCATGTCTATCGCATACGGACTTTTCGAGCGTCGCCATGGCCCCATAGCTGAATAAACGCCCGTCAATGCCGTAAACCGACCTCAACAAACCGGCCCTGCGGCCTCTTCTAATAATGCGGTGCAATGACGGTCGTCTTGCTTGAAAGGATGGGACGATCGGACCGGTCGACATCACCGCGCCCGAATAGCTGTAACCTCCGCTGCCGACCCGCGCATTCTCATAGCAAAATCGATCCGCTCGCCGATTTTGACGCCTTTGAGTAGTGCCGGTGGAGTTGCCGCGAACGCCATCGTCATTGCCTTCCAGCCCAACGCTGCGATCGGACCGTGCTGGATCGTAATTTTGTTGGTCTTGGGATCGATTGCGGTCACGGTGCCGCTTCCCCGCCCGGCTTTTACGGTCGATTTCACGGCCATGCCGGGCATGGCCGTGCTCGTCTTTGCTGAGGACAAACTGGCGATCATCCCGGCGCCGATGACGAGTGTAAGAATGGCTGTTTTCATAGCGTGTTCCTCTGCGTGCTAGGTAAGGTGGTTAAGTTCGGAGCGGAGCGACGAGAGCGTCGCAACAGCAGGAACGCTGCCGGAAGTACCAGCATCGAGAGCAACGGTGCGGTGAGCATGCCCCCGATCATGGGAGCAGCGATCCGGCTCATCACTTCGGAGCCGGTTCCTGTGCCGATCAGGATCGGAAACAGACCGGCCAGGATCACCGCGACCGTCATCGCCTTGGGCCGGACACGAAGGAGGGCGCCTTCGCGCACTGCCGCTGCGACCTCAGCGTCGTCCGGTGTCGGACCGCGGGCATCCAGCGCGTGTTTTAGGTAGATCAGCATCACCACGCCGAACTCCGCCGAAACGCCGGCGAGCGCGATAAACCCGACACCGGTCGCGACCGATTGGTTGTAGCCGAGCAGATAGAGCAGCCATAGACCGCCGGTGAGCGCGAACGGCAGGGTGCCCATCACCAGCGCGGCTTCATCGAGCCGGCGAAAGGTCGCGTAAAGCAGCAGGAAGATGATGACCAAGGTCGCCGGAACAACGATCTTCAATCGCTCGACCGCGCGCTGCAGATACTCGAACTGGCCGGTATAGGTGACACTGACGCCGGGCGGCAGTTTCACCTTGGCGGCGATCACGTTCTGCAGATCACGAACGATGGTGGTGAGCGGCGCGCCGCGTCCATCGATGTAGATCCACGTCACCGGTCGGCCGTTCTCGCTGCGCAGCATCGGCGGTCCATCGGTGATGCGAACGTCGGCGACGGTGCCGAGCGTGATCTGCTGCCCTGCCGGCGTCAGCACGGCTAAGTTTCGCAAGTCATCGATGCTGTCGCGCAGCTCACGCGGGTAGCGCACGCTGATCGGATAACGCGCGAGTCCCTCGACGGTCTGGCCGATCGTCTCTCCCCCAATCGCGCTCGACACGACCGACTGCACATCGGCGACGTTGAGACCATAGCGTGCCGCAGCGGCCCGGTTGATATGGACGTCGATATATCGCCCGCCGGTGAGCCGTTCGGCGAGCGCCGAGCCGACCTCAGGCACGGTCTTCGCGACCTGTTCGATCTCGCGCGCAGCCGCGTCGATCTCGGCGAGGTTCGCGCCTGCCACCTTGATACCGATCAGACTCTTGATGCCGGTAGACAGCATCTCGATCCGGTTACGGATCGGCGGAATCCAGAAATTGGCGAGGCCCGGCACCTTTACCGCCTTGTCGAGCTGATCGATCAATTTGTCCTGCGTCATGCCCGCGCGCCACTGATCCTTGGGCTTGAAGCGGATCGTGGTCTCGAACATTTCGAGCGGGGCAGGGTCGGTCGCGGTGTCGGCGCGGCCGGCCTTGCCAAACACGCTTTCCACTTCGGGTACGGTCTTGATGAGCCGGTCGGTAAGCTGGAGAAGCTGGCCGGCCTTGGCGGTCGAGATGCCGGGCAGCGCGGACGGCATGTAGAGCAGGTCGCCTTCGTTCATCTGCGGGATGAACTCGCCGCCAAGCTGACTGATCGGCCAGAGGCTGGTCGCAAACACGAGGCCGGCGATGACCAGCGCCTGCCTCGGCCGCGCCAATACCCAGTCGAGCGCGGGACGGTAGATGCGGGTGAGGACGCGATTGATCGGATTGGCATTCTCGGACGGGATGCGACCGCGTATCAGCAACCCCATCAGCACCGGGATCAGCGTGATCGACAGGATCGCCGCACCCGCCATCGCATAGGTCTTGGTAAAGGCGAGCGGCGCGAACAGCCGCCCCTCCTGACCCTGAAGCGAGAAGATCGGCACGAACGAGAAGGTGATGATGAGAAGGCTAAGGAATAGCGCCGGGCCGACCTCGACCGCTGCGGCGGTGATCACGCGCCAGCGTTCGGCACCCGCCAATGTCTCGTCCGGATGATCGTGCGCCCAATGCTCGAGATGTTTGTGCGCGTTTTCGATCATGACGACGGCCGCATCGACCATTGCGCCGATGGCGATGGCGATGCCGCCCAGCGAGAGGATATTGGCGTTCAGTCCCTGCACGCGCATTGCAATGAAGGCGATCAGGATACCGAGCGGGAGCGTGAGAATGGCGACCAGCGCCGATCGAACGTGCCAGAGGAAGAGCGCGCAGACGAGCGCCACGACGATGAACTCTTCGATCAGCTTGGCGGTCAGATTGTCGACCGCGCGATCGATCAGGCCCGACCGGTCATAGGTGGTGACGACCTCCACCCCGGGTGGCAGGCTTTTCTTCAATTCCTCGAGCCGGGCACGAACCCCGTCGATCACCTCGCGCGCGTTCTTGCCCTGGCGCATCACGATGACGCCGCCTGCGACCTCACCCTCGCCATTGAGCTCTGCCAACCCGCGCCGCATTTCCGGACCGATCTGAATTGTGGCGACGTCGCCGAGTGTCACGGGGACGCCGCCAACCGTCTTGAGCGGCACGCTGCGGAAATCGTCGAGCGTCTTCAGATAGCCGGTCGCGCGGACGATGTATTCGGCCTCGGCCATCTCGAGGACCGATCCGCCGCTCTCCTGATTGCCGCGCTTCAGTGCCTCGGTCACCGCCTCATGAGTGATCCCGTAAGAGGCCAGCTTCTGCGGATCGAGGACGACCTGATACTCTTTCACCATCCCGCCGATGCTCGCGACCTCGGCGACCCCCGGCACGGTCTTCAATTCGTAGCGCAGGAACCAGTCCTGGATGCTGCGGAGCTGTGCGAGGTCGTGACGCCCGGTCCGGTCGACCAGCGCATATTCATAGACCCAGCCCACCCCGGTAGCATCCGGGCCGAGCGATGCCTTCGCACCCTCGGGGAGGCGGCTTTGCACCTGGCTCAGATATTCGAGGACCCGGCTGCGCGCCCAATAGAGATCGGTCGCGTCGTCGAACAGGACATAGACGAAGCTGTCACCGACAAACGAATAGCCGCGCACCACGCGCGCGCCCGGCACGGACAGCATCGTCGTCGCGAGCGGGTACGTGACCTGGTTCTCGACGATCTGCGGGGCCTGGCCCGGATAGGTGGTGCGGATGATGACCTGGACGTCGGACAGGTCGGGCAGCGCATCGACCGCAGTCGAGCGCAAAGCGCCCACCCCGACGACGATCAGCGCGAGGGCTGCGAGCAGGACGAGAAAGCGCGCCTTGACGGACGCCTCGATAATCCGCGCGATCACTTTGTGTCCCCCGTGATCGGGCGCGCGGCGATGCCGGTCAGGCTCGCCTCGCTGTCGAGCAGGAACTGGCCCGATGCGACGACCTTCTCCCCTGCCGCCAGTCCTGCGAGGATTTCGGTCTGACCGCTCGCGTCGCGCCCGATACGGACCTCGGCCGGTCGGAAACGACCCTTGCCGTCTGCGAGCATGACGAGCGTGCGCTTGCCGGTGCGGATTACGGCTTCGCTCGGCACTAGCAGCGCGGTGTCGGACGTGCCGCCTAGATGGACGGTCGCGAACATGCCGGGGCGCAGGCGACCGCCTGGGTTGCGCAGCTCGATCCGTACAGTGAGCGTTCGGCTGTCCGCCTGCGTCGTCGGCAAGACGGCGATTACGCGGCCGGTGAAACGCTCACCGGGGAACCCCGCCAGATCGGCCGTCGCCGTCTGCCAAACTTTAACAGCGCTCGCGCGCACTTCCGGCACCGCAGCGTTCAACCAGACCGTGCCGAGGCCGTTGACTTGCGCGAGCGTCTGGCCGGGCGCGAGCGTGACGCCGGCGCGGGCATCGAGTGTCTGGATAACGCCCCCGATCGGGCTGCGGATGGTGGTCATCCCGCGCCCGCCCGCCACGCCGCCCGGAATGCCGACCAGTCGCAGACGCTGGCGTGCGGCAGCGATCAACGATGGATCGCCGGTTTTGCGCACCGCTTCATATTCGCCCTGCGCGCCGCCCCATTCGGGGACCAGCACGTCGGCGATCGGCGCCCCGGCACGAATTATGTCTCCCGGTGCGCGGCCATAGACCCGCTGGATGAAGCCTGCGGCACGTGCCTGCACGATTGCGATGTCGCGCTGATTGAAGTCGATCGCACCGGTCACGTCGAGCGTGCCGGCCAACGTGCCGGTGGTTGCGGTCGCGAGCCGAATGCCGAGGCTCTGCATTGCCGAAGGATCGACCGTAACGCCTGGCTTTGCCGTTGGGCCGCTACTCGCGTCGGCATATTTGGGTACCGTCTTCATCCCCATCGACGACAGGGAATCCGGATTGTCGTAATGCTCCTGCGGCACCATCGGGTCGTAATAATAGAGTGGCTTGCGAGGAGTACCCGGCGTCGCGGCGACAGGTGCCCCATTCCGCGAACCGGCCAGATAATAGCCTCCAGCGCCCGCGACGAGGGCGACAGCGGCAAACGTTGCCGCGAGCTGCGACCGTTGAAGTGACGTGAGGGTCATTGGTCGGCGCTCCCGAACAGGAGAATGAGCCGCGCGCCATCCGCGGCGACAGTCGCCTCGCGATCGAGCGTGGTGAGGATCGCATCGGCCAGCGCAGCATGCGCGTCCGCGATGTCGGTGATGGTGGCGCGCCCGGCGCTGTAACTGCCGGTCTCGAGCGTCACCCGCTGCTCGGCGAGGGGCTGCAGCACGTCGCGGGCACGCGACCATTGCGCGTGGTGCATCGCGTGATCGGCAAGACCTGCTTCGAGATCGGCGGTCAGCTCGCGCAAACTGGCATCTGCGCCGGCGCGTGCACTGTTGGCATCGGCAGCGCGGGCCGCGATCAACGGTTCCTGACGCCGCTTTTTGAACAACGGCAGGCCGATCGTGACGCCTGCAGACACGTAATCGCCGAACCGGGGATCGCGGCGTTGGTAGGACAGATCGACGCCGAAATCGGGACGCCGTTCGGCCTCGGCGATGCGAAGGTCGGCATCCGCGCGACCGATCGTGGCACCGGCCAACACCAGCGTCGGATGCTCGCGAAGCGATGCGCGCAGGCGCGCAGGCTCGACCGCGAAATCCGGGATCGGACCTGCGATGTCGGGGTCGGCTTCGCCCGTCCAGCGCGTGAGGTCGGCACGCGCGCGGCCGACCATCGAAACCAGCTCGTCGCGCCGGTCCAGTAATTTCGCAACGGCTTCGCGCCCTGCCAGCACCTGTGCTGGCCGCGATGCCCCCGACGCGACCGCACCGGGCGACGCTTTGACGAAACGGTCGAGCCGTTGGAGCACCGAATCGAGCGCAGTAAGGCGCCGCTCGGCATAAGCGAGGCTGATCCAGGCAAGCGCGGCCTGAACCTTGACGATGCGCGCCTCAACGCCGGTTTCTGCGTCAGCGACGCCGATATCCGCCTCGGCGCGGCCACGTTGCGCGCGACGCTTGGCAAGATTGGGAATGTCCTGCGAGACACCGACGCGCGCCCAGGTAAAGTTATCGCGCTGCGGCTCGAACGCGAGCGGTCCCGAAATCGGAAAGCTGTCGATCCCGAGAGCGAGCTTGGGATCGGGCAACTGCCCCGCGGCGCTTCGCGCCGATCGTGTCGCATCGGCGCCGAACGACTTCGCCTTGATGGACGGCGCGTCGGCAGCCGCTTTTTGGAGCGCGGCGTCGAAGGTCAGCGGTCCGGCAATTGCCGGAATACTGACCGACGCGAGCGCGAGCCATACCAGCGCGCGCGACGCGCGGCGGCGTAAGGGGGTTCGCATTTCGTCATATCCTGATCCTTGAGTTCACATCGCGTCGTACCCGGCGCATGCGCGCCAGATCGCGTGACGAGCACGCGCGCGGACTTCAAATCAGATCAGGGTCGAAGGTGGTTCTGGTTCCGGGGCAGTCGAACGGCCCCGCAAGGCTGCGAAGATACCGATCTGCTCATCACGATCGGAGCGCGCAGCAGCCTGGAGCATGATCGATGCGTCGGACAGCATCATCGATCCGCCCGACGCCATCATGGCGATGCAGCCGGCCAGGCCGCACTTGCACGGCTTGTGGGCTGCGTTCTTCTCCGCCGCTGACATGCAGTCCGGCATGGATGCCATGTCGCTGGATGCCATCGCTGCCATGTCCATCGCACCTGCCGGGGCGGCAAGCGCCTGAGCCGGCTGCTGCACAGCCAGTCCGACCATCACGCCGATCAGCATCAGGAAAAGGAATAGGCGCTTCACATGCACTTCCTGCGTGGCGCCTTTGAACCTGTCAATCGGCCAAGTCTTCTTCGCGAGATCATCGATTTGGTTACATGATGAAATCGAAAGCCCCGCCCTGTTGCCCGTGCTTGGGGAAACAGAGCGGGGCAACACCCGTTATTGCGGGCGCTTACCGTGCTTGCGGAGCCACGCCTGTAGCTCTGCAATATCCTTTTCCTGCTTGGTGATCGTCATCTGCGCCATCTGCCGCGTCTCGGCATCCTTGGCGTCGCGCACCGCGACACGCGACATGGTGATCGCGCCGCGGTGATGCTCGATCATCTTGCGGGTCCACATTTCTGATGGGTCGCCCTGCTTTGCGGCCATCATCTTCTGGTGCATGTCCATCTCGGCCTGACCGTACGGATTGTCAGCCATCATCGTGGCCATGTCGCCGTGGTTCATGCCCTTCATCTGGCTATGATCCATGCCCTGCATCCCGCCCTGCTGCGCGACCGCGGGGGTGGCGAGGATCGCGAAGGCTGCAAACATCGGTATCAAACGCATTCTCGATCCCCTCGGTGATTACTCAACCTTCTACGCGGCAAAGCATCGCATCCCTCACGCCGTCAGCGGATCGGCTGCAGGGTGTTCACCCCGGCGCTCTCGTCGGTTTCGGGCGGGGGAGGGGGAACCTGCTTGTCGCGGTAGGACGGTAGGTCCGGCGCGCCGTTCGGCGTGGGGTGCGCTTCCAGCCGCGCAATCATCCGCTTCATGTCTGTGATTTCGCGAACCTGGGCATCGATGATCCCGTCGGCCAGTCGGCGAACCTCAGGATCTTTGATATGCGCCCGCTCGCTCGTCATGATCGCGATCGAGTGGTGTGGGATCATCGCCTTCATGTAGCTCACGTCGTCCACCGTCTCCTGGCTGCGGACCAGCCATAAGGCGAGCACGAAGACCACGGCGCTGCCGGCTAGAATCGCCAAATTGACGCTCCGGTTCTTATACATCGACCACATGAAGCCGAGCATGATGACGGCCATCGTCGCCCCCATGACGACGGCCATCCATGTTCGGGTCTGGCTATATTCGACGTGACTCCACGTGTAGGTGTTCAGATACATCAGCCCGAACATCACGGCGGTCGAAGTCGCGATCATAGCGGCAAAACGACCGTAACCCGTTCCGCTACTTTTCTCGTGATTGTCCATCTTCAAGTTTCCCTATTTGCGCCCCCGCGTCTTTCATCGTCAGAACCACACCCGCACACCGGCTACGAAGCTGGTGGTGGTCGGATCTTTGCCCTCGGCGCGGGTGAAATCGGCGGTGCGTCCGGTCTGTGCGACATAGGAGACGCCGATATAGGGCGCGAACTGCCGCCGGATGTCGTAGCGAAGCCGGAGCCCCAGCTCGGCGTCGGTCAGCCCCGCGCCAAGCCGGTTTTCGGGCACGTCCTGCGCCGATAGATTGAACTCGACCCGCGGCTGAAGGATCAGCCGCTGTGTGATGCGCTGGTCGTAATACCCCTCGAGGCGACCGAGCAGATCCCCCTTGGTCGACAGGAACAAAGCGCCCTCGACCTCGAACATAAAATGCGAAAGACCCTCGAACCCGACGGTTGCATAGGTGCGGTTGGGTGACGGCTGGAAGTCGTGGCGGACGCCTGCCTGAAGGTTGAAGTACGGACCGACGGCTCGACTGTAGAGCGCCTGGACTTCGGCATTTTCGACACCCTCGCGTAACGCGCCCTCGCCCTCGCTCTTCAGCCACAAGCGATTGATGTCACCGCCGAACCACGCCTCGCCATCCCAACGATATCCGTCGCGGCCTTGGCGTGCCTGATATTCGGCAAGATTGAACATGACCTGGTAGAAGGGCTGGCCGCCTTGCTCGAACATCATGTCGTGCCGCGCCTTCGCCATATCGGCGGGCGCGAACTGACGATCGGCGTAATGATCCATCGGCGGCGCGGGGGCCGGTGCATTCCCGGCAGTAAGCGCCGTGCCGGTCTGCTCCATTCCGGGCATCGCCATCCCGACCATGCCCGGCATGGCCTGCATATCATGGCCGCTGTGCTGGTCGCCGGACATATTCATCCCCGGCATTGCCTGCTGAGCGCCCTGTGGAGCCGTTTGGCCGCTCGCGGGCATCTCCATTCCCGGCATGGATTGGGACGCGCCCGCCATGCCGGCCATCGGGTCAGCCGTGGCTTTCGCGGGCGCCTTGCGCTTCGCGGCAACGGGCTTTGCCTTGGCGCGCTTGGCTGGCGCGGACGATTTGGCCGCAGGTTTCTTCTGAGCCGGCATCGTCATCCTGGGCATGTTCATGCCCTGCATCGACTGCGCAGCGACCGGAGCCGCGAGGGTGAGCATGGCGACCGACGCCAGCAGGGGAGGGAGGCGCGTCATGCGGCGTCTCCCCGCGGACGGACACTCACGGTTCGCATCATGCCGGCGTGCATGTGGTAGAGGAGATGGCAGTGGAACGCCCAATCGCCGACCGCATCGGCAGTAAAATCCCACGTTACCTTGCCGCCTGGCTGGACGATGACGGTGTGTTTGCGCGGCGCATGATCGCCGTGCCCCGTCACCAGCTCGAAAAAGTGGCCGTGGATATGGATCGGGTGCCCCATCATGCTGTCGTTGATGAGGTTGATCCGCACGCGCTCACCTTCGAGGAAGGGGATTGGCTCCATCATGTCGGACATCTTCACGCCGTCGAACGACCACATGAAGCGCTCCATGTTGCCGGTCAGGTGAATGTCGAGGCTGCGGCTGGGAGCCCGCACGTCCGGGTTGCGTTCCAGCGCCATCAAGTCCCGGTAGACCAGCACCTTGTGGCCGACATTCTCAAGCCCCTGACCGGGGTCGCCGGTGCGATCCATCGGCATCGGCGAGATCGTCTGGACACCCGGTCCTTTCTTGACCTGCGGGGCTTTGGAGAAGTCGCGCATTTTCATGGACCCCATGTCCATGCCGGCCATGCCCTGCTGGCCGCCCATCGAACTATGGTCCATCCCCGCCATTTCGCCCGCGCTGCCGCCCGCCGCCATCGCACCGTGGTTCATCGCCGAATGATCCATCCCTGACATTGTGCCGTCTTGCGGCATTCCGCCCATTGCCATCGCGCCTGCGGCCGTGCCGGCGCCGGGGGTGGTGAGACCGGCGGACGGGTTTTTCTCATTGGTCGGGTCGGGGCCGCGCATCCCGCCGCTCGACATATCCATGCCGCCCATCGACGACATATCCATGCCCATGTCCTTCATCGTCGCGAGCGGGCGCGGACGAAGCGCAGGAACCTCGGCCGCCATGCCGGGGCGCGGGGCCAGGGTGGCGCGCGCCAGGCCGGATCGGTCGATTGCCTCGCCGACAAGCGTGTAGGCGCGGTCGTCGATCGGAGTGACGATTGCGTCGTAGGTTTCGGCAACACCGATCTGGAACTCGTCCACCTCGACCGGCATGACGTTTTGCCCGTCAGCCTGGACGATGCTGAGCTTGAGACCGGGGATGCGGACATTGAAGGTTGTCATCGACGATGCATTGATGACGCGTAGTCGCACGCGCTGCCCGGGCGTGAACAGCGCGGTCCAGTTGTCGCGCGGGCCGTGACCGTTGACGAGATAGGTATAGGCGGGGCCGGTCGCGTCGGAAATATCGGTGGGGTCCATCCGCATCTTGCCCCAATCCACGCGGTCCTTGAGCGGCTGATCCTTGCCGGAAAGCAGGCCGGCGAGGGTCTGACGCTGATAGTTGAAGTGACCGGGGTCGACTTTCATGTCGCGGAAGATGGTAGCGGGGCTGAGCTGGCTGTGGTCGGACAGCACGATGACATGTTCGCGGTCGGACTGCACCGGATCGGCGCCGACAGGATCGATCACGATCGGCCCGTAATGCCCAAGCTGTTCCTGAAGCCCGGAATGGCTGTGATACCAATACGTGCCGTTCTGCCGGATCGGAAACTCGTAGAGGAAGCTCGAACGGGGCTTGATGCCGGGGAACGAGATGCCGGGCACCCCATCGAACTGCGGGGGAACGAGCAGTCCGTGCCAGTGGATCGAACTGTCCTCGTCGAGATCGTTGATGACATTGAGACGAACGGTCTGCCCCTCGCGCAACCGGATCAGCGGGGCCGGTACGGTGCCGTTGATGCCGATCGCCTTGGACGCGCGACCATCGATCATCATCGTCTGGCGCGCGATGCGGAGCGTAATGTCGTTGCCGGTGACGGTCGGCAGCGGCGCGATGATGCCTGCCGAATTGGTCTGCGCCCATGCCGGCATGTAGGCCGACAGCGCGAGTCCGCCGCCTGCAAGGGCGGCACCGCGTAGCATCTGGCGGCGGTCGATAATGCGGCTCATACGATCCTCAAGGCTTTCGATCGGGGATGTCCCTCTAGCCTTGATACGCGGTGCGTCGTGCTACCCCTCAACGATCGCCTAATTGCTCGAGCAGCTTGGCACGTGCGCGATAGAGCCGTGTTTCCACAGCCTTCTCGCTGATCGACAACACTGCAGCGGTTTCCGCCTGGCTCAAGCCTTCGATCGTCCGCAACACCAGCGGCTCCTTCAAGGCAACGGGGAGGGCAGCAATGGCGCGCGTCACCCGGTCCAGCTCCTGCCGATCGCTGGCGGCGTCGTCGATCGGCACCTGATCGTCCGTAACCGCCTCGGCCTCGATGCCGACCGGGATCGCGAATGAGAGGAAGCGGCGCACGGTCCGCTTGCGTCCCCAATCACGGCATTTGTTGAGCGCGATCGTGGAAAGCCACGCACGCATCGACCGGTTGCCATCGTAACGTGGCATGGCCTGGTGGGCAGCGACGAAGGTCTCCTGCAACAGGTCCAGCGCCTCGTCGGATTCACCGACGCAGGCGCGGACCATCCGGAAAATCGGTTGCCGATGGCGACGCATGATCTCGGCAAAGGCCGCTTCCCGCCCCGCGATGCTGAGCGTCGCAAGCTCGGCCTCGGTGAGCGAGGTCCAGTCGAGGTTCAACGCTGATCGTCGGTGAGCGCCTTAACCACCGCCTGGTCGAACTGCCCGGTCTGGTTCGGCCGGAGAAGCTGTCGCATGGCGAATATATGCGCGAGCGTCGCCTTCTGGAGCTCGCCCATGGCAGCGTGGCTCCGATCGACTGCCGCGACAACGCGCGGTCCGTTGCCGTGTTCGACTTCGATAGCCTCCGCGAGACGGGCATTGTCGGCCCGCAACTCCAGCTCGAAGGCGCGGCGTTGGACCGCGAAGCGCTGTTCCAGCACTTGCAGGCGTGCCTGCTGGTCTGCGTCCAGCGCCAGCTTGTGATGCAGCACTTCGTGCAGCTCCGCGCCGGGCTGCACCGGCGAGGGGAGAAGTGCCCGCCCGATGAACACACCGCCGATCGCCGCAACAAAGCAGGCGATCACGCACACTATCAGCCGGACGCGACCGCTCATGGCGCGCCGGCAAGCAAGATCGACGGGGCGAGCGGCGACATTGGCCCGAGTGGCGAGAGCGCAGACACAGCCCCGGCCTCTCTGGCTGGAAAGCCAGCGCCAAATACGCCCATGACGAGCGCTACGGCGATCGTCACCGCGCCGATGCCGGTGCCGGCTCGCGCCGCTGGCCGCGCCGCGATGCGCGCAAGCACCCTGGCTTCCATTCCGTCGAGGCTGGCGGGCACGGGAGCGTGCGCCATCCTCGTCAACACTGCGTCGAGGTCATCCATGTCGTTCACTCCACTCCTCTAGCATAGGTTACGCATGCCGTAGCCCAATCCCTCAACACGACCTTTCGAGGGGTAGTCGATTGGGGCGCGTAACGAAGGATAGTCCCTATTACGAAGGAGCCATCCATGCGCCGCTTCCCTGTCCTGATCGCCACTGCCGCAAGCCTTGCCCTCGCCGGCACCGCCTACGCGCACCCCAAACTGCTGTCTGCGAGCCCATCCGCAAATGCGACCGTTGCCAGGCCGACGCATATCGAGCTGCATTTCAGCGAAAAGCTGATGCCAGCCTTTTCCAAGGCCGAGCTGACTATGGCGGCAATGCCCGGGATGGCCGCCATGAAGATGGCCAGCGTAGCAAAACTGGGGCCTGATGGTCGTACACTGATCGTCACTCCCAACGGCTCGCTCCCGCACGGCCGCTATAGCGTGGCATGGCAGGTGGTCTCGACAGACACGCACAAGGTCGCCGGAAGCTATGCCTTTGCGGTGAAGTGAGACGATGACCGATTGGTCGCTGATCGGCATCCGCTTCGCGCTCTACCTGACGCTGGCGGCGCTGTTCGGCCTCGCTGCATTCGGCATCTATGGGCTGCGAGCTGACGAGCGCGGTGATGCGCTCGCGCTGCGCGCATGGCTGGTCGGCAGCGCCGCCCTCGGCCTCTTATTCTCGGCCGCCTGGATCGTGCTGATGGCCTCCTCGATGGCGGGAACGCCAGCGTGGCCGATCGATCGCGAAGCGATCGGCGCGCTGCTCACCGGGTCTGCGATCGGGGCGGCCTGGAAGCTCCGCATGGTCGTGCTCGTTGTCGCAGGTGTGGCGGCAATGATGATTGCCCGCCACGGAATCTGGCTGTGCATCGTCGCGCTTTGCGGCGTCGTTGCGATCGGCACGCTGGCATGGACCGGGCACGGTGCGATGGATGACGCCGCGATCGGCTGGGTTCACCTCGGTGCCGATATTCTGCACCTCGTCGCTTCGGCGATTTGGGTCGGGGCCTTGTTCGGGCTGATCCTTCTCGTCTCGCGGCCCGCTGCGCGGTTCGATGCAGCACACCTCGAACTCACGCACCGCGCGCTGTACGGGTTCGGGATAGTCGGAACGGTCGTGGTCGCTACGATCGTCATCACCGGCTTGATCAACGGCTGGATGTTGGTCGGTGTCGACCACCTCACGGACCTCGGCAAGTCGCTCTATGGTCGGCTCCTGCTCGCCAAGCTGGTGTTGTTTGCAGTTATGCTCGGTCTTGCCGCCCTCAACCGCTTTCGGTTGACGCCGACTTTCGAGCGATCGATCGCCAGTGCAGATCATCGCAGGGCTCTCGGTACGTTGCGCGCGAGCCTCGTAACCGAGACCGGGTGCATCGTCGTCGTCCTCGGACTCGTCGCCTGGCTGGGGACCCTCGCTCCCCCTGCATCGGCGATGTGAGGATCGGCCGGGCGGTCCTCGTGGCTCCCGGCCTCCTGCTCCGATGGATCAATCGGCGGACCACTGCCGTTTGTTTCCAAGGGCAACCGACCCCGGCCGCGTAGAGTCTAGGTAGGCGGGCTTGACCTTGACACGATGTTAGACCCTACATGCCCTCGGGTAGAAGGAGTCTCACGCCATGAACGACCCTCATTCCCATACGTCTCAAGCCAGCGGGTGCGGCTGTTCCGGGCAGAGTACCACGGAGCCTGCGGCCGCGACTGTCTCTCCCGCGCCAGCGGCCTGCTGCTCGGGTGGAGCGGCTGAGGGGCCTCCCGAGACGGCGAAAAACGACGAGCGTCACCCTCAGGCTGGAGGTTGCTGCGCTGGCGACAAGGTCTCTGAAGGCGCAGCGACGGTTACGGACCCGGTGTGCGGCATGACGGTCGATCCGGCGAAAACGGCGCATCATGCCGAGCACGCCGGCCAAACCTATCATTTTTGCAGCGCCGGTTGCCGGACCAAATTCGTCGCCAACCCTGACGCCTATCTCGGCGACAAGCCGAAGCCTGCGCCAACGGCGACGCCGGGGGCTATCTGGACGTGTCCCATGCACCCGCAAATCCGTCAGGAGGGACCGGGAACGTGTCCGATTTGCGGCATGGCGCTCGAACCGGAAGAACCGTCGCTCGATGATGGGCCTAATCCCGAGCTGGTCGATTTCACGCGTCGGCTGTGGGTGGCGGGCGTGCTCGCCGTGCCGCTGCTGGCGATCTCGATGGTCGCAGAAATGCTCGGCGTCCATGTGGTCAGTCCTGCCGCATCGCCTTGGGTACAGCTCGCGCTCAGCGCACCGATCGTACTGTGGGCAGGCTTGCCGTTTTTTCAGCGAGGATGGACCTCGCTTCGCACCCGCCATCTCAATATGTTTACGCTGATCTCGATCGGGGTCGGCACTGCCTTCCTTTACAGCCTGGTCGCGACGATCGCGCCTGGCATCTTCCCCCCGACCTTCCGCATGCACGGTGGTGTGGTCCCGGTCTATTACGAGGCGGCCGGGGTAGTGGTGGCGCTGGTGCTGCTCGGACAGGTCCTTGAACTGCGTGCCAGAGCGGCGACGGGACGCGCGATCCGCGCCCTCATGGATCTTGCCCCCAAGACGGCGCGCCGGGTGCGATCGGACGGGTCCGAGGAGGAAGTCAGCCTTGCCGACGTGGCGGCCGGTGATCGGCTACGCGTTCGTCCCGGGGATGCGATCCCGGTTGACGGCGTGGTGGTTGAGGGACGCTCCTCGGTCGATGAATCCATGCTCACCGGCGAGCCTGCCCCTGTCCTCAAGGAGGTCGAGGCGGCCGTCACGGGTGGAACGGTCAACGGCACGGGCAGCCTCGTCATGGAAGCCCGCGCGGTCGGCTCGGATACGATGCTGGCGCGGATCGTCCGCATGGTCGCGGACGCGCAGCGCAGCCGTGCCCCGATCCAGGCAGTCGCCGATCAGGTGTCTGGCTGGTTCGTGCCGTTGGTCGTGCTGGTTTCTATCGCGACGTTCGTGGTGTGGTCGCTGGTCGGTCCTGAGCCGCGCATGGGCCACGCTATGCTCAATGCCATTGCCGTGCTCGTCATCGCCTGCCCCTGCGCGCTGGGTCTCGCTACGCCCATGTCGATCATGGTCGGGACGGGCCGCGGGGCTCAGGCCGGCGTTCTGGTGAAGAACGCGGAAGCGCTACAGGGGCTAGAAAAAGTTGATACACTGGTCATCGACAAGACGGGCACGCTCACGGAAGGCAAGCCTAAGCTCATCGCGGTCCAGACGATCGGCACCATCGTAGAGAACGACCTGCTAGCGCTTGCTGCGGCCGTCGAAGGGCAATCCGAACACCCGCTCGCACACGCGATCGTCGTTGCCGCCAATGATCGAGAATTGCAGCTCGGCACGGTCACGGACTTCGCCTCGCAAACCGGTCTAGGGGTCAGCGCCAAGGTCAATGGCTGTTCGGTCGTGATCGGGAACGCCGTGCAAATGAGCCGGATCGGCGCTGATTCTAAGGTGCTCGATGCCGATGCCGATCGTCATCGTGGCGAGGGTGCAGGCGTAATCTTGGTGGCGATCGATGGCGCTCTTGCCGGCCTGCTCGCGGTCGCCGATCCGGTCCGCGCCAACGCCGAAGAGGCGATTGCCGCACTCCGCCAGCAGGGCCTCCGCGTCATTATGCTGACCGGTGACAATCAAACGACTGCCGATGCGGTCGGCCGCGCCGTCGGCGGACTCGATGACGTGCGCGCCGGTCTGCGCCCGGAGGACAAGGTGCGAATTATCGGCGAGCTGAAGGCGAGCGGTGCCAAAGTCGCGATGGCTGGCGACGGCATCAACGATGCTCCCGCTCTTGCAGCCGCTGATGTAGGCCTGGCGATGGGCACGGGAACGGACGTGGCGATCGAAAGCGCCGGCATAACGCTCACGCGCGGCGATCTCTCAGCCATTGTACGGGCGCGCAAGCTCGCGCACGCGACGATGCGGAATATCCGCCAGAACCTGTTCTTCTCGTTCCTGTTCAACGGGATCGGCGTGCCCGTCGCGGCCGGGGTGCTCTACCCCGTGGCTGGCATTCTGCTCTCGCCGATGCTGGCTGGCGCGGCGATGGCGCTCTCGTCCCTCACCGTGGTCCTCAACGCGCTGCGGTTGAACACGGTGAAGCTATGAACATCGGGGTGGCATCGGATGCCAGCGGCGTCTCGCAGCGCATGATCCGCCATTACGAGAAGATCGGTTTGGTGCCAGCGCCACCGCGGCGCGGGAGCTACCGGGACTATTCGGATGCCGACGTTCATCGCCTTCGTTTCATTGCAAATGCTCGCGACCTCGGGTTTCCGATCGAGGAGATCCGAACGCTGCTCGGGCTTTGGTCTGATCGGGCGCGGTCGAGCGCCGAAGTAAAGGCCTTGGCGCAATCGCGCGCTGCCGAACTGGGCCGCAAGGTCCGCGCCCTGGAAGCCATGCGCCGATCACTCACTGAACTTGCTCAGTCCTGTCACGGGGATGATCGCCCCGATTGCCCTATCATCGAACATTTGGCCGAATAGTTCATACGGCTAAGAGTTACTCGACCGCCCCCAGGGTCAAAACCGAACGAGCCTGTTTAAAAAGACCTTCGTGGTAGCGGCGTGGCGGATAGGCTGGTGACGACAGCTCAGCGAGCAATTGGCCAGCAAATCGCCAAGACGGGTTTTCTCGATCAGGGCCGCCAAATCGGAAGGCCGAGGCATTCTCGAATGGGATCGAGTTTTAGGAACGCGAACGGCTTTCCAAACCCGTCAGCAAACATGAAAATGGAAACTCTCGGCACCGGATACGTACAGCAATCAACCGATGCAGGTGGTCCAAGCGATTATGTAGTGGCGCGATGCTCCTCGCGAGCAGCTTCCCAAACCTCTTTCGCTGCGTCCATGTTCATTAGGGCAATAGCAAGCCCCACAATCAGGTCAGGCCAGGCAGAGCGCCAGACCGTAGCTGTGACCAAGCCGGCCGCGATGATCGCCACGTTGGCGAACGCATCGTTGCGCGCTGACAGGAACGCCGCCCGCGTCAAACTTCCGCTATGATGGCGGAAGCGGGAGAGCATGAAGGCACAGGTCAAGTTGACCGCAAGCGCGCCCAGGCCGGTAAGCGTCAGGGGGACCGGATTGGGCGCGGTGGACACAGTGAACTTCGACCAAGCCATCCATAGTGTTGCTATGCCCGGCACGAGCAGAATGCCCGCCAGTGCCATGCCGAGCTTCGCACGTGATCGCGCAGCCCACCGCAGCCCGACGAGGATGAGCAGGTTGACCGATGTGTCTTCAAGGAAATCGACGCTATCGGCGAACAGCGACACCGAACCGATGGTCAGCGCGACAGCGAACTCAATTCCGAAATAGCCAAGGTTGAGCAGCGCGACCGTTCGCACGGCGCGGCATAGACCTGGCGACATAGGCGTTTTCATGCTTCCTCCACCGAGAGCTTGCCCGAGTGCCGGGCGGGTTTTAAAATCATGGCTCTTCAGCGGTGACGAGCGACGCTTGGTTTACTGGCTGCTCGGCTTCAGGTTCAGAACAAAATTCGCGCCCGCTTGCGGTCCATCTTCAATCCCAATGCTACCGCGATGCGCGTGTGCGACCTGCGCTACGATCGCCAAGCCAAGACCGGCTCCGGTTCGTGCTTGGCCGGGCGCTCGCCAGAAACGCGAAAACACGTTTGCGCGGTCAGATTCAGGAATTCCGGGTCCATGGTCAGTCACGCGAACCTGTGCCGGAGCATTGACCGCAACGACCACTTCGGTCCCGGCCAACGTGTGATGAACCGCATTCTCAATCAGATTGCGGACCGCGCTGGCAAGTGCATCGGCATCGCCCGAGATTACAATGGGCGCAGGTGGTGGCTCCAACGCGATCGTGCACCCCAATCCTACCGCCCATGGCGCAAGCTGCTCGACCACTGCTGTTGTGATTTCTCCCAGGTCGACCGTGGGGCGCGTGTCGATCGGCAGGGCGTCGAGCCGTGCGATCCGAAGGAGCTGCTCCACCAGCCGCGTCATCCGCATCACGTCCTGACGGAGGCGGCGCACCTCGTCACTCTCCGGCATTGCTTCCAACCCGGACGTCAAAATGGCGAGCGGCGTGCGCAGCTCGTGCGCGGCATCCCCGGTGAAGCGGCGCTGCGTCTCGAACCCGCGCTCAAGCCGGTCCAGCGCCTCGTTGATCGCTGCGACCAGCGATAGCAATTCGTTTGGTACGCCGACATTGTCGAGCCTCACCCCAGGCGAAGTAGGGTCGATCCGGCTTGCACGATTAGATGCCTGTTTGAGCGGCGCGAGGCTGGTCCGCACTGTCACGACAACCGTCGCAAGTACGACGGCGGCAAAAAGCGGAAAGCTCCAGGCAGCCTCCTTCATGAATTCTTCGACGAATACGTCTGCTTGCCCCTCCTCGGAGAGCCCATGGGCAATCCGGTAGGCCTTGATCACCAACCCGGCGAAGCCGACGACCATGGCGACGATGCTCAACGCGGCGAGCCGTCCGACCAAGCGTCCTTCCAACGAACCCTTCCGAAACAGCTTCACTCCGTAATACCATCCGTTAGAAAATAGCCGACCCCACGAACGGTGTGGATCGTGCACCCGGCACCCGCGTCGAAAAGCTTTTTTCGCAGATGATGGACATGAACCGGGATCGCGTTCGATTCCAGCTCGCCGCCGTCGCCATAGAGCTTTTCTTCAAGGAGCGCCTTTGGCACTACGCGGCCGAAGCGACGCAACAAATGCTCGAGAATTGCCAGTTCCTGACGCGCTAGGGGCAAGGCCGTGCCGCCCGCTCTGGCTTCCCGCCCGATCGTATCGAACGTCAGTGTTCCTGCTTCAAGCATCACGCCCAGCGAATGGCCAGGTCGCCGCAGCAACGCCTTCAATCGGGCGACGAGTTCAGCGCCGGCAAATGGCTTGATCAGATAATCGTCCGCGCCGGCATCAAGCCCGGCGACGCGATCATCGAGCGTGTCACGCGCTGTCAGCACGAGCACCGGCAGGCCTGACCGCCGAGCACGTAACCGGGCCAGCAGCGTCAGGCCGTCGCCATCGGCCAAGCCGAGGTCCAGCACAGCCGCATCGTAGGGAAGGAATTCCAGGGCATGATCTGCGTCCGCCACGCCAGGCACGGTATCAGCGACAAACCCCGCCCGATCTATGATGCCGACGATCAGTTCGGCCATTCGCGGCTCGTCCTCCACCACTAGTACGCGCATTTAATTTCTCCGCCGGGACAGTTCGGCCGTCTATAAAACTGCCTTAAACGAACACCGCCACAGGCCCTGAAGACCTTCCTTCTAGCGGCACGGGCTTTCAATGACATCTTTGCGTATCGTCTCACTGCTACTCGCATCGGCGTCACTGACGACGCTGGCCCCAGCTTTCGCCCACGCCGCGCAATCCCGGGACGACGATGATGACAAACCCGTCCGCACCGCCAAGAGGCCGAGCCACCATTTTTCGTCTCCAGCAAAACCCGAGAGCAATTCTGCTCTTCGTCGGGATGACGATGACGGTGATGACGACAAACCTGTTCGTCCTGCACCAACGCAAGCGCCCGTAGCACTCTTAACGCCTGCCATATCGTCGTCGCCGTCGATACCTATCGCCGTGTCAGCCTCGCCCGTCGCTCCACCTGCAACCGCCAAGCGCGATGATGATGATGGCGATGATGGTCCAGCACCGGTCGGCGATATCGTCGTGCAGGCTGAGCGGCTTGACAAGGCGCGGGCTGCGGTCGATCCAGTCCTGGGCGCTTCGACCTATACGTTGACCAACGATGCGATTGAAAAACGTCCAGGCGGGGAGACGACGACCCTCGCCCAGATTCTTCTTCAAGCACCAGGCGTCACCCAGTCGGGTAACGGTTCGCTCCGGGTCCGTGCGCAGGGCGATCTGCAATACCGCATCAACAACGTCATCGTACCCGATGGGTTGAGCGACCTGGGGGAAAGCCTAAGCGCGCGTTTCGTCGATCGCGTCACGCTCGTTGCCGGAGCGCTTCCGGCCCAATATGGGCTTCACGCAGGCGGCGTGGTGAATATCACGACCAAAAGCGGGGTGTTCGATCGGGGCGGACAGGCTGAGATTTATGGCGGCAGCCAGAGCGAGATTGAGCCAGCATTTGAATATGGCGGGGCGTTCGGGAAAACGAATCTGTTTGTCTCGGGTAGCTATCGCCACAACGATGTTGGACTGTCAGCACCTGATCGGAGCGCGATCCCCGCGCATGACAGGACCGAGCAGTTCGATGGATTCGGCTATCTCGATCGGATTATCGATGACCAAACACGCGTTTCGCTGATCCTCGGCACTTCCAACGAACACTTCCAGCTTCCCGCCCTGGCTACTGATCCGGCTCCGCACGGAACAGAGACCCAGAATGCCGACTACGCGCTTGCAAGCATTCTGCGGACGGCCAGCGACCTGACGCTGCAGGCATCGGCGTTCGCGCGCTATTCGCGGCTGAATAAGGTCGGGGACCGCATCGCGCCGAGCCTCATTCAGGCGGCCGAGACCAGTGGCCTGACTGGAGGTTTGCAGATCGAAGCGGCCTATGTCGTAAGCCCGCGACATACGCTTCGCAGCGGCGCAGTCATTAGCTTCGATGGCGGCCGCACTGTGTCATCTACTCCAGTGGAGACGGAGCACTCGACCGAGCGCCGGACGACCGCAACGGGGTTCGTGCAGGACGAATGGCGACCGCTCGACGGCGTTGTCGTCAATGGCGGGCTACGGTTCGATCACGTCAGCGGCACCGGTGGTGGCGATCGTCTTAGCCCACGCCTAAATCTCATTTGGTCGCCAGGCGGCGGGATCGACGTGCACGGCGGATACGCCCGGTATTTCGTTCCCGCAGCGCAGGGGGCGTTGACACTAGCGGAGAGCGGCGGGGGAAACGCAGGGGGCCCGCTACGTTCCGAGACGGATGACTATTACGATATTGGCCTGCAACGAACGGGCGGTGGTCTGAGCCTCGGCATTGATGGCTATATCAGGCGCTCCCGCAATATGCTGGTCGACGCTCCGTTCGGGCAGGGATCACAGCAGTTGTTCTACAATTTCGCATCGGGGCGCAGCAAAGGCGTCGAGTTCACCATGACTTATGCGAACGGTCCCTTCGCCGCATGGTCCAATCTCAGCATTGCGCGCAGCGAAGGCCGCGACATCGTATCGAGCCGGGGGCGCTTCGATGCGCCTTACCTCGCCAACATCGCCACGCGCTATGTTCCGATCGACCAGAGTCAGACCGTAACTGCCTCGGGAGGCGTATCCTACCGCTTAGGTCGCCTACGCTTGTTGGGTGACATGCTTTATGGAAGCGGTGTTCGAGCAACGCGCGCGAGCGGCACGGTCAATGACGCGACCCTGCCAAACTATGTCCAGATTAACATCGCCGGCCTGTACCGCCTGTCCGGTCTTGCCAGCAAACCTCTCAACCTGCGCTTGGACCTGATCAACGCGTTCAATGCAAGGTATCAGCTACGCGACGGGACGTCATTGGGAGGCGGCACACCGCAGTTTGCACGTGGTCGTGGCATTTTCGCTGGAATCGAGCAGCTATTCTAATTGCAGAGCCCTTAAGATGCCGGACGATCGGGCCGCAGCGTTATCGATTGGGGAAGTCATTCAGGACCGATGTGTCGCGTTGGGCGATCATCGGCCATCGGGAACGATTGGTTGCCCTCGTCCTCTCGCAAACTGTTCCCGAAATCATTTTCCCAAAAACCATGACCGGTTCGGAGCTACGGAAACACTGTAGCTGTCAGACGGGGTAGACCCTGATGGAGCATGCCGATCGAACCGTTTGCCTGTTCCATCAGGGTTGGGTTGCGAACAATGAGCCGTTACTATGCGACACTAGAGCCTGATCGAACGAATGTATTCCGAAACGGCAGGGTTCGCGCATAAGTCGCGACGTCCTTGCACGGGCGATCGGCAAAGGCGAGGGCGGTATAGTCTTGGTGTCGTTAGGGCAGATGGCAGGCTAGGCTGCTACGCCGAGACTGACATACGAAGCACCATGAAATCCTAGGTTGTAAACTCATAAGCGCGAAGCCGCAGCCGCTTCGAGATCATGTTTAGCCGCCTGAGTGACTGGTGCCGCGTCGCTACTGGCTACTATCTAAGCCAGACGGTCTTCTTCTCCGCCATAGCGCTCGCCGCCACCACTAATTTCTGGCTCTGATGAACGAGTGTTGAGCCGAGGAAGCGACCAGCATTTGCTATTCATGCTCTATGCGGAAGCTCGAAAAAGAGCGTTGTAGGAGGTAGATTCCGCCGCGAAACGTATGGTCAGGATATGGTTGCGGTGCTGACGCAAGTCGAGTTGGTTGCGGGTCCCCGCAACCAAACTCACACATACACAACCGTCTCAGGATAACCCGAGGCGGYTTTTTTGTGCCTTTTCCAGAGCTTTCGATCGCCGCCCTCACGGGCGGCGTCGTCGTTTGTGGCGCGCATCGGCCGATCCGCCAACGCTTCTACACCCAAAGCACCCCTAACCGACCGCACAGCGAACTGGCGGTGCGCGACCCCGCGCGATAGAGCTTGGCCATGGCTTCTCCGACGCTCCCCACGATCGATCGACGCACGCTGCTGATCGGGGGCGGGGCGGGGATCGGGCTGGTCGTCGCG
>NZ_RCZC01000001.1 GCF_006439055.1 Sphingomonas glacialis | reverse complement strand
TTTTTTGTGCCTTTTCCAGAGCTTTCGATCGCCGCCCTCACGGGCGGCGTCGTCGTTTGTGGCGCGCATCGGCCGATCCGCCAACGCTTCTACACCCAAAGCACCCCTAACCGACCGCACAGCGAACTGGCGGTGCGCGACCCCGCGCGATAGAGCTTGGCCATGGCTTCTCCGACGCTCCCCACGATCGATCGACGCACGCTGCTGATCGGGGGCGGGGCGGGGATCGGGCTGGTCGTCGCGTGGCAGCTGTGGCCGCGGACCTATCGCGGCAATCTCACCGCGGACCCCGGCGAAACGCCGTTCGGCGCCTGGCTCAAGATCGGCGCCGACGGACGCGTCACCGTCGCGGTGCCGCAGGCCGAGCATGGCCAGGGCGTCTATACCGCGCTGCCGCAGATCGTCGCCGACGAACTCGGCGCCGACTGGCGCACCGTCGGGGTCGAGCCCGCGCCGCCCAACCCACTCTACGCCAATCCGTTCGGCGCCGAGCAACTCTTCGAACAACCCGATAACGGCCTGCTCAAGCAGTGGCGCGATGGCCATGCGGTGCGGATCGGCCTCGCGCTGACCGCCGGGTCGAGTTCGGTGCGCAGCTTCGAGGATCCGCTGCGTGCGGCGGGCGCTGCGGCGCGCATCCTGCTGTGCAAGGCGGCAGCGGCGCGCTGGAAGGTCGATTGGCAGGCGTGCAGCACCGGCGAAGGCTTCGTCGTGCATGGCAAGGACCGACTGCGCTTTGGCGAACTCGCTGCGGAAGCGGTCCGCGATTTCGGCCGTGCGGCCCTCCCCGATCCGCTGCCGCTGCGCAGCGATCCGGCCGGGCGCTTGTCGGGCCAGTCGCTGCCGCGGCTCGATGCGCCCGCCAAAATCGACGGCTCGGCGACCTTCGCCGGCGACGTACGGCTGCCCGACATGGTCTACGCCAGCATCCGGCAGGGGCCGGTCGGCGATAGCAAGTTGGTGCGGGTCGATCGCGCGGCAGCGGACCGCATCGGCGGCGTGCTGCAAATCGTAACCAACGATCGCTGGGTCGCCGCGATCGGCAATAGCTGGTGGGCGGCGAACCGCGCGCTGGACGCGCTCGCACCGCGCTTCGAGACCCACGGCCCGGTTATCTCCAGCGCCAGCATCGACGCGGCGCTAAAGGCCGCGCTCGCGCAGCCGGGTACGCGGATGGTCGAGCAGGGCGATCTCGCCGCGGCATTCGCGGGCGCGCGGCTCGTCGCCGCGGAGTATCAGGTCGGGCTCGCACCGCACGCCGCGCTCGAGACGATGACTGCGACCGCGCAGCTCAGCCACGGCCGGCTCGAACTGTGGCTGCCGACCCAAGCCCCCGGCATCGCGCGCGCCGCGGCGGCGGCCGCGATCGGGCTCGCCGAGGACGCGGTGCTCGTCCATCCGATGCTCGTCGGCGGGTCGTTCGGCGCGGCGCTCGAATCGCAATGCGCGGCGCAGGCGGCGGTGCTCGCGCAGGCGATCAAGCGCCCGGTCCAGCTCGTCTGGAGCCGCGTCGAGGATCTGCGGCACGATCGCTATCGCCCGCCGGCGCGCGCGCGGATGACGGCGCGGCTTGACACCAACGGGCAGATCCTCGGCCTGTCCGCCAGGATTGCTGCGCCGGCGACGGGGCACGAGCTCGCGCGCCGGATGTTCGCGCAGGATCGCGGCGTCAGCGCGGCGCTCGGGCTCGCCGGGGCGGCCGACCCCTATGCGGTCGCAGGCGCGATGCCGGCCTATCGCATCCCGGCCTTCGCGGTCGATCACCACCCCGCCGAGATCGGTGTACCGACCGGGCATTGGCGGTCGGGCGCGCACAGCTACACCAGCTTCTTCACCGAATGCTTCCTCGACGAACTCGCGCATGTCGCGGGGACCGAGGCGCTGTCGTTCCGCATCGCGATGCTCGGCGGCGATGCGCGGCTCGCGCGCTGCCTGTCGACCGCGGCGTCGCTCGGCGGCTGGGAGGGCGGAGTCGCGGGGAGCGGGCAGGGAATCGCGTGCCACAGTTTCCGCGGCAGCCATATCGCGGTGCTGGTCGAGGCGCATGTCGGCGAGGGGCAGGCGGTCAGCGTCGATCGGATCGTCGCCGCGGTCGATTGCGGGCGGCAGATCAACCCCGACCTCGTTCGCCAGCAGATCGAGGGCGGGCTGTTGTTCGGCATGGCGGCGGCGACCGGCGGGACGACTGGCTTCAAGGACAATCTCGCGACCGCGCGCGGGCTGGGTGCGCTCGGCCTGCCGCGGCTCGCCGACACGCCCGATATCACCGTCGAACTCGTGCCGAGCGAGGCCGATCCCGGCGGCGTCAGCGAATTGGCGGTGCCGCCCGTTGCACCGGCGATTGCCAATGCGCTGCAAGCCGCTACGGGCTATCGCTTGCGCAAGCTACCGCTATTGCCCGGAACCGTCTGATGCTGCCTGCCGCCATTCTCCCAGTTGGCCACCCCCCGATCCCCAAGCGGAAAGTCGGCGTGCTGCTGACCAACCTCGGCACGCCCGATGGCGCCGATACCAAGTCGGTGAAGCGCTATCTGGCGGAGTTCCTGTCGGATCGCCGCGTGGTCGAGATCCCGCCGCTGATCTGGCAGCCGATCCTGCGCGGCATCATCCTCAACACCCGCCCGCAGAAGTCGGCCGAGGCCTATGCGCAGGTGTGGAGCGAGGACGGCTCGCCGCTCGCCGCGATCACCAAGGCGCAGAACAAGGCGCTGCAAGGCGCGTTCGGACCGGGCGTGATGGTCGATTGGGCGATGCGCTACGGCAAGCCGTCGATCCCCGAGCGGTTGCAGGCGATGAAGGATGCCGGGTGCGAGCGCATCCTCGTCGCGCCGCTCTACCCGCAATATTGTGGGGCGACGACCGCGACCGCCAACGACAAGGCGTTCGAGGCGCTGGCGAAGATGCGCTGGCAGCCCGCTTTGCGCACGCTGCCGCCGTATCATGACGATGCGGTCTATATCGAGGCGCTCGCGACCTCGATCGAGGCGGGCGTCGCCGCGCTCGACTTCGAGCCGCAGGCGATCGTCGCGAGTTTCCATGGCATGCCGCAGCGCACGCTCGAGCTGGGCGATCCGTATCACTGCCATTGCCAGAAGACCGGGCGGCTGCTCGGCGAACGGCTCGGCAAGCCCTTGATCGTCTCGTTCCAGTCGCGCTTCGGCCGCGCGAAATGGCTCGAGCCGGCGACCGACATCACGCTCGAGGAACTGCCGGCCAAGGGGATCACCAAGATCGCAATCGTCGCGCCCGGCTTTTCGGCCGATTGCCTCGAGACGCTCGAGGAATTGGCGATCCGCGGGCGCGAGAGTTTCGAGGAAAAGGGCGGCACGCATTTCGCCTATCTCCCGTGCCTCAACGCGAGCGACGTGGGTGTCGAAATGTTGCGCACTTTACTTGCGCGGGAACTTGAAGGCTGGGTGAGCGCCGCTTAGCGTGGGTGCCGGACAAAGATCCTTTGAGGAGAGTGATATGGCACGCGTCGCGATCGTAACCGGCGGAACCCGCGGTATCGGCGAGGCGATCAGTCTGGCGTTGCAGGATCACGGGATGACCGTCGCTGCGACCTATGCCGGCAATGACGACCGCGCGCGCGATTTCACCGAACGGACGGGGATCGCGGCCTTCAAATGGGACGTGGCCGATTACGACGCTTGCCAGGACGGCTGCGCACGCGTCGCCGCCGAGCTCGGGCCGGTCGACGTGCTCGTCAACAATGCCGGCATCACGCGCGACGGCACGATCATGAAGCTCAGCTACCAGGCGTGGAAAGAAGTGATCGACACCAATCTGGGCGGCTGCTTCAACATGGCCAAGGGCGTGTTCCCCGGCATGCGCGACCGCAAATGGGGGCGGATCGTCAATATCGGGTCGATCAACGGCCAGGCCGGGCAGTACGGCCAGGTCAATTACGCCGCGGCGAAATCGGGCATCCACGGCTTCACCAAGGCTCTGGCGCAAGAGGGTGCCCGGGCTGGCGTCACGGTGAATGCGATCGCGCCGGGCTATATCGATACCGACATGGTGGCGGCGGTGCCGTCCGACGTTCTGGAGAAGATCGTCGCGAAGATCCCGGTCGGGCGATTGGGCCAGGCGAGCGAGATCGCGCGTGGCGTGGCGTTTTTGTGTTCGGACGAGGGTGGGTTCGTTACCGGCTCGACGCTGAGTATCAATGGTGGGCAGCACATGTACTGACGGGCGCAGGCGCGGCGACGCCCGCGCCGATCGCGCAAAGCGCGAGCGCCCGGCACGGCCGGCGGACGGGGTTCACCCCGATCCGGCCGACGGCTTTGCCGGCGGCGTTTCCTAGCAGACCGCCTGCCAAAGAAAGAGGCCGGCCTCCTCGAGGAGAAGCCGGCCTCACACCCTCGCTGCGTGCCACGAGGGTAACTCTGTAATTATTTAGAGCCGGCGGCAAAGCCGCCGTCGGTCGGGTTCGCCCCTTGGGGGCGACCCGCCGGCCGGGTAAGGCGCTGCGGGCTTGGCCCGCACCGGCGCGGGCGGTGCCGCGCCTGCGCCTTACCGGCAGCGCTGCCCGTCCTTCTCGATCGCGCGGCCGGCCAGCGCGCCGCCGCCTGCGCCGAGCACGGTACCGAGCGTCCGGTCACCACGCCCCGCGATCGAATTGCCGAGCAGGCCGCCTGCAATCGCGCCTAGGATCGTGCCCGTAGTGCCCGAGTTGCAGCGCGAGCGGTTGTAATAGCGGCGCCCGTCGTCGTAGCGGCGTCCGTCTTCATAACGGCGCCCATCGTCATAGCGGCGGTCATCGCGATAGCCGCGACGGTCTTGATAGCCGTCGTCGCGATTATAGCCGTCGCGATACGCCTGGGCATAAGCATAGCCCTGGTCGTCATAGCGCTGCGCGGCAGCGGGAGTAGCCGCCAGCCCCGAGGCGGTCATGGCAATCGCGGTAGCGGCGAGCGTGAGCTTCTTGATCATGGTGCGTCTCCTGATAGGCGGTGGTCCAATGATGCCGTTATGGCGACTCGCTGCTGAGGCGACCCTGAATGCGCTTGTTAGCCACCGTTCATCGCAGCGACGAACCGAAACGCGGTTGCGCGCGCTTCGTGCCTCCCGCAGGGGCGGGGGATGCGAATTCTGTGGTCGGTCCTTTTGTGCGTCGTTCTCGTTCCCGACTGGATGGGCGCACAGCGGCGCCCGGTGTTCGATCCCACCTATCCCTTTGAGGTCGAACCGGTCCAACTCGACTTCGCCGATCCGCATCGGACGCGCGTGGGGGATCTGCTGTGGCTCGGCGGGATCAAGCTTTCGAGCGGCGATCCTGCCTTTGGCGGCTTTTCGTCGCTGCATGTGGCGGGCGACCGCTTCACGCTGTTGAGCGACGGCGGCGATGTCCTGCGCTTCACGATGGGGCGCGACTTCCGTGTCCATCAGCGCAGCATCACCACGCTCCCCGACGGCCCCGGACAGGGGTGGAACAAGCGCGACCGCGACAGCGAATCGATGAGCGTCGATCCCACGACCGGCGATGTCTGGGTCGGGTTCGAGAGCTACAATCAGTTCTGGCGCTACGATTCGGGCTTTCATCGCGCTCTGGCGCATGTCGCGCCGCCGGTGATGAAGAACTGGCCCGAGAATGAGGGCCCGGAGGCGATGACGCTGCTGCCGGGCGGCGGCATGGTGACGATCGACGAGACGACACCCTGGCCCGATCAGCCTGGCCGTGGCGGGATCGTCTTCTATGGCGATCCGGTCAAGCAGCCGCGCTGGGGCTTCCGCTTCACCTTCATCCCGCCCGAGGGGTATGACGTCACCGACATGACGGTGCTGCCCGACGGGCGCTGGCTGATTCTCAGCCGTCGCTTTGCGCAGCTGCGCTTTTCGAGCACGCTGACGATCGTCGACCCCAAACAGGTCAAGCGCGGCGCAAGCGTACGCGGGCGCGACATCGCGACGATCGCGGCACCGCTGCTGCACGACAATTTCGAAGGGGTCGCCGCCACGCGCGAAGCGGGCACGACGATAGTCTGGCTCGTCTCGGACGATAACCAGTTCGCGCTACAGCGCAGCCTGCTGTTCAAGTTCAGGCTCGATCCGGTCGAGCACCCCAACAGCGTGGGGAAGCCCGACCGAAGCAAAGGGTAGGTTAGGCGGCAGCCTGCGGCGCAGCGGCCGTCAGCTTCTTCGACACGTCGCGCTTGAGGCGACGGGCGCGCAGCGAGAGCTTGTCGTTGGTCGTCTTGACGAGCCAGTTGTCGAGCCCGCCGACATGCTCGACCGAACGCAGGCCGTGCGCCGAGACGCGCAGCTTGACGCTGGTGCCGAGCGCGTCGGAGATCAGCGTGACGTTCTGCAGGTTCGGGAGGAACGTGCGCTTGGTCTTGTTGTTCGCGTGGGAAACGTTGTTACCCACCATCCGGCCCTTGCCGGTCAGTTCGCAGATGCGCGACATCTTGAATTCCTGAATACCAGATTGAGCCGTGAAGCAGCTCGTGAAGGCGGGGCGCATACCGAACGTGAGGCGTCCGGTCAACCGCATGGGGTGATTCGTAGGGCGTTTGGCACGACTTGCAACCTTCAGGACGACACCGCGTTGGTTACGGCAACGATTCGAATGCCCTGTTGGAGAAGATCATGCGGTTTCTATTGGCTCTGGTCGGGCTTGCTGCCCTTGTCGTGATCGCACTCGTATCGCTGGGTATGCTCAAGATCGACACCAGGGCCGGCTCGCTGCCATCGCTCAGCGTCAATGGCGGCAAGGCGCCCGAGGTCACCGCCAATATGGCAACGGTCGAATTCGGTAGCGAAAACAAGGCGATCGAAGTCCCGACCGTGACGACGACGACCAAGACGATCTCGGTCCCGACGCTGCGCGTCAACAAGCCGACCGGCACCGACGGCAACAGCGTCACCACGCAGTAAGTAGCGATTCGCGGCGGAGTGGGGCATGGGGACGATCGTGATCCCCATGCCCCTTTTCATGCGCGCTGCGCTCGATGCCGCTGCCGCCGCCGGTGCCGCCGGTGAAGTGCCGGTCGGCGCGGTGGTGGTGCTCGACGGGCGAATCATTGCGACCGCGGCGAACGCCCCGCGCGCGCTGCACGATCCGACCGCGCATGCCGAAATGCTGGCGATTCGCGCGGCGGCGGCGGCGATCGGCGACGACCGGCTGAAGGCGTGCGATCTGTGGGTGACGCTCGAGCCATGCGCGATGTGCGCCGGGGCGATCGCGCATGCCCGGATCGCGCGGCTCTATTACGGCGCGAGCGATGCCAAGGGCGGCGCGGTCGAGCACGGCCCGCGGCTGTTCTCGCAAAGCACGGTGCATCACCGGCCCGAGATCTTTCCGGGGATCGGCGAGGGCGAGGCGGCGGGGCTGCTCAAGGCGTTCTTCGCCGAGCGGCGCTGAGAACCGCTAGCCGTCACCCCAGCGGGCCGTCGCCCCAGCGAAAGCTGGGGTCTCCGGCGTGGAGGCACCGCGCGAGCATCACGAGACCCCAGCCTGCGCTGGGGTGACGGACGGCGCGGCAGGGTGCTGGATGGCGGGCAGCGCTGCGCCTAGCGCAGGTCGGTATCGGCGATCGGCACGATCTTGATCTCGACGCGGCGATTCGCCGACTGGCCTTCGGGCGTGTCGTTCGAGGCGATCGGCTGCGCCTTGCCGAATCCCTTGGTGCCGAGCCGCGCACGGTTGACGCCGTGCCCGGCAAGATACGCCGCCACCGATGCGGCGCGGCGCTCGGACAGGCCCTGATTGTACGAATCCGAGCCGACCGAATCGGTATGGCCGTAGATATCGACGAACGCATGATCATGCTCGCGAAGCACGCCGGCAATCTGGTCGAGCGTGCGCTCGAAGCCCGGCGCGACGCTATCGCTCTTATAGGCGAAAGCGTTGCCCGACGGGATGGTGAGGATCAGATCGTCGCCGCGCCGCGTCAGCTGGACGTCGGTGCCCGCGGTCCGCGCGCGCAGTTCGGCTTCCTGCGCATCCATATAGGCGCCGATCCCGGGGCCGACGATGCCGCCGATCCCCGCCGTGGCGATCTTCGCGGTGCGCGCATGGCGCCCGCCGACCAGATCGCCCAGCAGATAGCCGCCGAGCGCGCCGTCGATCCCGCCGACTGCGGTGTCCGATACGGGCTGCGGCCGCACGGTGCGATCGGTCGCGCACGCGCCCGTCGCGAGCAGCGCGCCCAGCGCTGCGGTGGTGGCCAGGGTGCGGACGGTGGTCATTCTGATATCCCTCTGGTGCAGCCGTTGCGGGCCGATACGGCCGAACCAACCCGGCAGACGCGGGGGGCTGTTCCGCTCGCGCACCGACGTCGAATTCGCCGCTGGGGCTTTAACGGGTGCGAGAACGGTTGTGCAATGAACCGATTCGCGCGAAAGGTGCCCGGCGCCATGCCCCCGCTTCCCCCCTTTCCCTGGATCGACGTCGCGATCATCGCCGTGTTGATCCTCGTCAACGGCGTCTTCGCGATGTCCGAGCTCGCTATCGTTTCCGCGCGGAAGGCGCGGCTCGAGGCGATGGCGCGCGTCGGTGCCCGCGGCGCTCGCACCGCGCTCGCGCTCGCCGCCGATCCGGGCAAGATCCTGTCGACGACGCAGATCGGCATCACGCTGATCGGGATCCTTTCGGGCGCCTATTCGGGCGCGAGTCTCGGCGGCCCGGTCGCGGCGCGGCTGGGGTTCCTCGGGTTCGGGACCGAGGCGACGCAGTCGCTCGGCTTCGCGATCGTGATCGGCATCACCACCTATGCCTCGCTGGTGATCGGCGAACTCGTTCCCAAGCAGATCGCGCTGCGCGCGCCCGAGCCGCTCGCCGCGGTGATGGCGGGGCCGGTGCTGCTGCTGGCGCGCCTTACCGCGCCGCTCGTGTGGCTGCTCGATTCGTCGTCTGGGCTGCTGTTCCGGCTGATGGGCTTGAAGCGCGAGAGCGAGGAGCATGTCACCGCCGAGGAACTCCATCTGATCGTCGCCGAGGCGAGCAAGTCGGGCATCATCGAGGAGCATGAGCGCTCGATCATCTCGGGCGTCGTCCGCCTCGCCGATCGCCCGGTGCGCGAGGTGATGACGCCGCGCACCGATATCGAGTGGATCGACGCGACGATGGACGATGCCGGGATCCGTGCCGCGCTGCTGCAGGCGTCGCACAGCCGGCTGCCGGTTACCGAAGGCTCGGTCGATACCGTGATCGGCGTGGTCCAGGCGCGCGACATCGCCTCGGCACTGCTGCGCGGCGGCGCGTTCGACCTGCGCGCGCTGATGCGCCAGGCGCCGGTGGTGCTCGACCAGATCGACGCGATGGACGCGCTCGACGCACTGCGCCAGGCCGAGGTGCCGATGGCGCTGATCCATGACGAATACGGGCATTTCGAGGGGATCGTCACCCCCGCCGACCTGCTCGCGGCGATCGCGGGCGAGTTCGCCTCGGACGCCGATCCCGACGATGCGCCCTCGGTGGTGACGCGCGACGACGGCTCGCTACTGGTGGCGGGCAACATGGCGGCGGATGCGCTCGCCGAGCGGCTCGGGATCGATCTGCCCGAGGAACGCGATTACGCGACCGTCGCGGGGTTGGCGCTGGCGGTGTTCCGCCACCTGCCGGGCGAGGGCGAAAGCTTCGTCGAGCAGGGCTGGAAGTTCGAGGTGGTCGATCTCGACGGGCGCCGGATCGACAAATTGCTGGTGAGCCGGGCGCGCGAGGCTGGGTTCCGGCTGGGCTAGCCGCAGGCGCTGGGGGCGGGTGTTGCGGGTGGCTGGACGGCGGTTGCGGTAGGCAGGCTTGCTGGACGGCGCGGGGAGTGGGGCTCCTGCCCTAGTTCACAAACGTCGCCCCGGCGAAGGCCGGGGCCGCTGCGTTTGGGGCAGGCCACCGAACGGCCCCCGCCCCCGCCGCGGCGACGAAATCGGCATGTCTGCTTCTGGTGGGAAACGGGCGGTAATCGGTTCATGCAGCGATGACCCCGCCGTCGTTTTGAGGTCACACCCGTTGGCGGATCGGCAATGCGCCCCGCACGAAAAGTGCCCCGCCGACCGCCTTATTAACTGTCGCGCCTTAAGGCCGCTTACTAGCGGGGGGCAAATATGGCGGCGATGCGACGGACAGGACTGGATGGGCTGAGAGGTGTGGGCGCCATTCTAGTGCTGCTCCTTCATTTGCACTTTGAAGCCGGCGGTCTGGACGTGTTCAAACGGTTCTATCTCGCCGTCGACCTCTTCTTCATTCTCAGCGGGTTCGTTTTCAGCGGTGCATACGATGGGAAGCTGAGCTTGGCCCTGATCGGAAAGCTGGCGTTCCTGCGGGATCGGCTGCGGCGCCTGTTTCCGGCAATTGCCGTCGGCCTCATCCTGGGGGCGTTCAATTTCGAATGGCGCGGCGTGTCCAATGACGTGCTTATTCCCGCACAGGCGTTTCAGTCGGTTATGCTACCAATGTTCTGGATCGGCACTGGCCCCGCCTTCCCGCTGAATTCGCCTCAATGGAGTCTGGTGTACGAACTCTTGGCCAATATCGTCTATGCTGGGACGATCCACAGCATGACGCGCATTGCGCTAGTTTTGGTCGTCGCGCTCTCGGCCCTTCTGTATCTTATGGCGATCGTGTGGACTGGCAGCGCGGATGTTGGGTCGACCCCCGGCACAATGATCCCTGCAATCCCACGCGTGATGTACGGGTTCTTCGCCGGATTGCTGCTTCGGCGGATATGGCATCGAAACGTCGGCGCGACACCGCGCCGCTTCGGCCTTGCCGCTATTGCGATTTTCCCGTTGGCACTCGTCCTGCTCGGCTTATTCCGCGTGCCTGTCGTGGCTGGCGATGCCTGCATCGTTTTTCTACTGTTCCCGCCGGTGATCTGGATCACAGCGTCCGCCGAGTTGGCGCCGCGATCGACCAGGATTGTGACCGAGATGGGCGACCTGTCCTATCCGCTCTATGCCACGCACGTCCCATTGCTGGGTATTGCCGGCACCGTATTTCGGCCGTTTCATCTCGGGCGGATGGGGAGCATCTCCGTATGGTCGGTTACCACTGTCCTCATCGTTGGGATCGCATGGCTGTTCGGTCGGGCCGAGAAAGCGATCCGGCGGCGGATGCGCCGTGTTCCGCAACCAGCCGCCGCTCAATTACCACAATCCTCCCCCGCCCGGGGAGGGTGGCGCGCGCAGCGTGACGGAGGGGGCGGTCGGCGACCGGTTCGTGTCGGTGATGTCCGCTAGCGCTGGCGCAGGAGTAGGTAAAACGGCGCGGGCATCCAACCTCCCCCTCCGTCGCCTTCGGCGCCACCTCCCCCTGGCAGGGGAAGATCGCACGAGACTATCGGCGATCGCTGCCACCACGGTGGCGATGAACCCGACGGGATTGCATCCTGGCTGCGCTGCAAAGCGAAGGCGTCCGCCCCCTGGCGCTTACCCGCCCAATTTCCCGAACGCCGCCTCGTAGCCCGCCCGGTCGCCCGCGCTCAGCAGCGTGGCCTGTTCGATCCAGCGGTCGCGCGTCATGCGGCCCTTGAAGACGCCCAGCTTGGCATCGAGCGCGGCGGCCGCGTCGGGGGTCAGCGCGGCGATCTGCTCGACGCGGGTGATGCCCTGCTCGGCGAGCGTCGCGGCGAGCTTGGGGCCGAGCCCCTTGATCTGCGTGAGGTCGCTCGCGATCGGCGCCGCGGCGAGGGGAGCCGGAGCCGGAGCTGGAGCTGGAGCTGGAGCTGGAGCTGGAGCAGAAACTGGCGCTCGCGCCACGACCGGCACCTCGGCGGCGGGTTCCCGCGCGCCATCTGCCGTGCTCGGCACGTCGGACGAAACCGCCGGTGTTCCGTCGAGCGACACGCTCCCCGGCTCCGCCGTCGCGCCATGTTCCTCGGCGATCGCGAAATTCTCTTCGACCTGCTTTGCCGCGGCCTTGCGGCGGCGGTGGAGCAGTGTGCCGTACCACAGGATCGCCAGCGCCGCGGCGGCGAGCGCGATCATCAGGATCACATGCGAAATGGTGATCGGCACCATGACGTCGATCGCCTGGTTGGGGTTCTGGGGACCGGAAGACATACGCTACTCCTGAATTTCACAAAGGCTAACGCACAAGGTCAGCCCGCGTCGCGCGCAATCTCGCGCCAGCCGATGTCGCGGCGGCAGAAACCGCTCGGGAAGACGATCTGGTCGACCGCGTGATAGGCGGCGGCCTGCGCGGCGGCGACGGTGTCGCCGAGCGCCGTCACCGCAAGCACGCGCCCGCCAGATGCGACGAGCTGCGCGCCCTCGAGCCGCGTTCCCGCCTGGAACACCAAAGCACCGGTCTCCTCGGCTTCGGCCACATCGTCGATCGAACCGCCACTCGCCGGCGTGCCGGGGTAGCCGTTGGCGGCGAGCACGACGGTCAGCGCGGTCTGCGCGACCCATTTCGCGGGGCCGCGCTCTCCGAGCGTCCCATTCGCCACCGGCAGCAATACCTCGAGCAGATCCTCGTCGAGCCGCGCCATCAGCACCTGGCATTCGGGGTCGCCGAAGCGGGCGTTATATTCGATCAGCTTGGGGCCGTCCGCGGTCAGCATCAGCCCGGCATAGAGCACGCCCGAAAACGGCGTCCCTGCTGTCGCCATCGCCGCGACGGTCGGCTTGACGATCTCCTCGATCGCACGGGCTTCGAGCTCGGGCGTCAGCACGCGCGCCGGGCTGTACGCGCCCATGCCGCCGGTGTTGGGGCCGGTATCGCCTTCGCCGACGCGCTTGTGGTCCTGCGCCGAGCCGAAGCTCAATATGTCCTTGCCGTCGGTCAGCACGAACAGGCTGGCTTCCTCGCCTTCGAGGAACTCCTCGATCACCGCCTCGCCGCCGCGCGCGCCGAACAGATCGGCAAGCGCCGCCTCGGCTTCCTCGCGCGTCATCGCGACCGTCACGCCCTTGCCCGCCGCCAGGCCATCAGCCTTGACCACGACGGGGACGCCGAAGCGATCGAGCGCGTGGCGCGCCTCGGCGCGGCTGGTGGCATGGACATAGCCCGCGGTCGGGATGCCGGCGCGATCGCACAGCGCCTTGGTGAACGCCTTCGAGCCTTCGAGCTGTGCCGCCGCCTTGTCCGGCCCGAACACCGCGATGCCGGCGGCGCGCAGGCTATCGCCGAGACCATCGACCAGCGGCGCCTCGGGGCCGATCACGACCAGTTCGACCGACTGCTCGGCACAGAAGGCCACCACCGCGGCATGATCGGTCAGCTCGAGCGATACGATCTGCGCATGCGCTGCAATGCCCGGATTGCCGGGTGCGGCGAACAGTGTACGCAGGCGCGGCGATTGCGCGAGCTTCCAGCTCAGCGCATGTTCGCGACCCCCCGAGCCGATCAACAGGACATTCAATGGCGGACCCTTTTCTAGAGATTGCGCGGCGCGAGGGGATGGGCGCCGGATTGGGCGGCCTCGTAGCCGAGCCGGCTGCCGGCGACAACGCCGCGCCGATGAGTGTCGGGGAACTCGCCGGAAAGCTCAAGCGCGTCGTCGAGACGGAATTCGGCTTCGTCCGGCTGCGCGGCGAGATCTCGGGCTACAAGCGCGTCTCGTCGGGCCACGCCTATCTCAGCCTCAAGGACGACAGCGCGGTGATCGACGGCGTCATCTGGAAGGGGAATGTCGCGCAACTGGGCTTCACCCCGCAGGACGGCGCCGAGGTGATCGCGACCGGCAAGATCACGACCTATCCCGGCCGCTCGAAATACCAGATCATCATCGACCGGATGGAACTGGCGGGCGAGGGTGCGCTGATGGCGCTGCTCGAGAAATTGAAGGCCAAGCTGGCGGGGGAGGGGCTGTTCGCACCCTCCGCCAAGAAGGCGCTGCCGTTCCTGCCACGCCGCATCGGCGTCGTCACCTCGCCGACCGGCGCGGTGATCCGCGACATCCTCCACCGGCTCGAGGATCGCTGCCCGACGCATGTGCTCGTCTGGCCGGTCAAGGTGCAGGGCGCGGGCGCCGCCGAAGAGGTGGCGGCCGCGATCGCCGGGTTCGACGCGATGTCGCCAGAGACGCGGCCAGACCTCGTCATCGTCGCACGCGGTGGCGGCTCGATCGAGGATCTGTGGGCGTTCAACGAAGAAGTCGTCGTCCGCGCGATCGCCAGGTGCAGCATCCCGCTGATCTCGGCCGTCGGCCACGAGACCGACACCACGCTCGCCGATTTCGCCGCCGACCTGCGCGCGCCGACTCCTACGGCTGCGGCGGAAATGGCGGTGCCGGTGCTCGCCGACCTGCGCCTGACGCTCGCGGGCTATGGCAATCGCACCGAGAAATGCGCGCGGCGTTATGCCGAGCGCGGGCGCGAGCGGCTCGATGCGCTGGTCCGCGTCCTGCCCCGTCGCGAAGCCTTGCTCGGGCCGCAGCGGCAGAAGGCCGACGATCTCGGCGCGCGGCTCGACCGCGGGCTCGAGCGCCGCGTCGTCGTCGCGCGCGGGCAGCTCGATCGCTCGGCGGGCGCGCTGCGGCTCTCGACGCTCGACCGCCAGCTGGAGCGCGGGCGCGACCGGCTGAGCGCGACGTGGCGGCTGGTCGAATCGCTCGGCCCCAATGCGATCCTCGATCGCGGCTATGCGTTCGTGTCGGCCAGGCCTTCCGGCGCGGTGGTCGGATCGGCGAGCGCGGCACGCAGCGCCGGCACCGTCACGCTCCACTTCCGCGACGGCGAAATCGACGCCAAGGTTGAGCGCAGCGCCGCCAAGGCATATGGTGCGCCTCCGCCCGAACAGCCCACCCTCCTCTAAAAGAGCCGCGCCATGTTGATGTCCAATACCGATCGTCCAGCGCGGCTCCACTTCATGGCGAACGGGTTTCGCGTGCTGGCACCGGGCGACCATGTCGTCTGCGCGGTGAGTGGCACGCGCATCGCGCTCGACGATCTGCGCTATTGGAGCGTCGCCAAGCAGGAGGCCTATGCCAGCGCGGCGATCGCGACCGAAGCGATGACGCCCGCATGAAGGCCCGGGGGGGCATTTCGACCATCCTGTACCGTGCCGCCGCACTCGCTTTGCTGATCACGCTCGGCAGTTGCGCGACGCAGCCCGAGCCCCGGACCGTCCAGCGCGTCACGGCACCGCCGGTGCGCCGCCTCGCCACCCAACAGCCGCAGCGCGCGCCGCTGCCGGTAAGCTTCAGCTATTCGGGATCGATGATCCAGGGCGGCATCGTCATCGGCATCGCCCCCGCCGGCACCAGCCTGTTGAGCTTCAACGGCGCGGCGATCCCGGTCGCGGCCGACGGTCGGTTCCTGATCGGCTTCGATCGCGATGCCGGCCCGAGCGCGAGCCTTCTCGCGACGCTCGACGACGGGCGCGTCGTGCGCGACACGCTGACGATCGCACCGCGCGGCTGGGACATTTCGCGCCTCTCGACCTTGCCCAAGATCCCGCTGCCACAGCCCGAATTCGACCGTCTGCGGCCCGCTGAGCTCGCGCAGATCAACGCCGCGCGGCGCGTCCAGTCGGATTCGCAAGGATGGCGACAGACCTTCCTGTGGCCGACCACTGGGCGGATCTCGACGCTGTTCGGTTCGCAGCGGATCTACCAGAATGGTGAGGCCGGATCGTACCATTCGGGGCTCGATGTCGCGAAGCCACAGGGCTCGGTGATCCTCGCCCCCGCCGACGGCGTGGTTATTCTGGCCGCGGACCACCCTTTCACGCTTGAGGGCAATCTGCTGATGATCGATCACGGCAACGGTCTCAACACCGCCTTCCTCCACCTCGCACGGATCGACGTGCGCGTCGGCGAGCGCGTGCGGCGCGGGCAGCCGGTTGCGCTCTCGGGCAAGACCGGGCGCGCCACTGGACCGCATCTGCACTGGAGCCTCAAATGGCGCGAGGCGAAGATCGATCCGTTGCTAGTCGCGGGGCCGATGCCGCGTTCGGAATAGCCAAGCCCTGCGAACGCGGTGTTTGTGACGCAAAACCGGTTTCATTTGGAATAGTGTTGCATTGCAGCGACACTTGGAAAAGTTCCGTCGCGGCCTCTTTACAATATTCCAGTAGCGTTACAGTCTCTCTCCATCACGACGACACGGGGGGTCCGTAGTCGTCGAAGACACCGATGCCACTGGCATCAATGGGGAAAGTTTTTCGATGCAGTCCATGCAAGTCCGCGCAGTCGCGCGTCTTCGTTCCACCGCCGCGCCCGTCGCTCTGCTGATCGCGCTTTCGGCCGGTCCGGCCTTTGCGCAGACCACCGCGCCGCTGCCAGCCGATCCCGCGCCGACTCAGTCTGCCGAAGAAGGCAAGGACATCGTCGTCACCGGCTCGATCTTCCGCCGCACCAATTCCGAAACGCCTTCGCCCGTTACCGTGCTGACGACCGAGACGCTGTCGCGCGCGGGCATCACCAACATCAACGACGCTGTGCGCTCGATCTCGGCCGATGGCGCGGGCTCGATCTCGACCGGCTTCACCAACGGCTTCTCGGCCGGCGGCGCCGCCGTCTCGCTGCGTGGCCTCGGCGTTTCGTCGACGCTGGTGCTGATCGACGGCCTGCGTTCGACCAACTTCCCGCTCAACGATGACGGCCACAACGCCTATGTCGATCTCAACTCGATCCCGTTCAGCGCGGTCGAGCGGATCGAAGTCTTGAAGGACGGCGCATCGTCGAGCTACGGTGCCGACGCGATCGGCGGCGTCGTCAACATCATCATGAAGAAGCACTTCACCGGCGTCTCGGGCACCGTCGAAGGCGGCGTGACCGAGAAGGGCGACGGCGCCCGCTATCGCGCCAACCTGACGGCGGGCTATGGCGACTATGACGCCAAGGGCTGGAACGTCTACGTCAACGGCGAATACCAGAAGGATCAGCCGATCGGCGCGACGACGCGCGGCTTCCCGTACAACACCAACGATCTGAGCTCGATCGGCGGCCTCGACAACAACACCGGCGACAGCTCGCTGACGACCGCATCGACCAATGCCGTCGTGCGTCGCGCGACCCAGACCAACCTCAACGATCCGTTCGCTGGCGGCACCGCCTCGGGCACCTACACGCTGCTCGGCGGGACCGCTCAGTGCACGCGTGGCACCTTCACCGTCGCGGGCGCCGCTGGTGGCACCGGCTGTAAGCACGATTACGGCCAGGAATATGGCACGCGCTACAATGACATCCAGCCTTCGCAGGAGCGCTACAACTTCTCCGGCCGCCTGAGCGTGCGTCTCAGCGACTCGATCGAGGGCTATGCCACCGGCAGCTACTCGCACAGCCAGGTCACGATCGGCCGCTCGCCCAACGCGATCCGTCAGACGCAGCCTTATGGTGCGTCGCCGACCCAGTCGTCGAGCAACCCGGGCATCGTCCTGCCGTATTTCGTCTGCTCGGCCGGCACCAACTGCCTGACCGCGGCCGACCGTCGCCTCAACCCGAACAACCCGTATGCCACCAACACCGGCGCCACCGCGGCCGATGCCGCGGCGAATGCGGCGCGCATCTATTATGCGTTCGGTGACATCCCGAGCTATTCGATCCGCACCAACGAAGTGATCCGTGGCGCAGTCGGCTTCAACGGCGACATTGCTGGCGATTATCACTGGAAGGTCGATGCGGTCGGCGCGCGCGATAATTTCGCGATCGAAAACCACGGCGTGCTCGACATCGCCGGGCTGCGGAACGCGGTCAACACCGGCGCCTACAATTTCGTCAATCCGTCGCTCAACACCGAGGCGGTCCGCAACACGATCGCGCCGACCTACACGACGCCGTCGCACACCTCGCTGATCTCGGTCGATGCGTCGGTCGCCAAGGATCTGTTCGCGCTGCCGGGCGGTAACCTGCAGGTCGCCGTCGGTGGCCAGTTCCGCCACGAGACCGAAGTCAACAACAGCAACAACCCGGGCCTGACCAAGTACGCCAACACCTCGGCGGCCTTCGGTACGCATGACGTGTTCGCCGGCTATTTCGAAGTCAACGCGCCGATCCTCGACACGCTCGAGGTCAACGGTTCGGGCCGCTACGATCACTATTCGGAAGGGTTCAGCCACTTCTCGCCGAAGATCGGCGCCAAGTGGACGCCGATCAAGCAGCTCGCGATCCGCGGTACCTATTCGAACGGTTTCCGCGCACCGACCTTCGCGGAAAACAACCCGCAGTCGAGCTATGCCGGCTTCGTGACGGTGACGCCGCCCGCAAGCTTCCAGCTGGCACACGGTGGCCTCGTCACCGGTGGCAACACCAACCCTTATGCCCAGGCCTACAGCCTTGGTTCGGGCGCGACCGGCAATCCCAATCTGAAGCCTGAGAAGTCGCGTAGCTTCACCGCCGGGATCGTGGCCGAGCCAGTCCGCAACGTCAGCTTCACGGTCGATTACTACAACATCAAGAAGACCGACGTGATCGTCACCGGTCCGGATGCCGCCATTGCCCGCGCGAACTATTTCGCCGGGACCGCGCTGCCTGCAGGCTACACCGTTTCTGCGGTCGATGCGCCCGATCCGCTGTTCCCGAACGCGCTGCCGCGCGTGCTGATCATCAACGTGCCGTTCGTCAACGCCGGCTCGGTAAAGGTCTCGGGCCTCGACTTCGGCGCCAACGTGCGGGTGCCGATCTCCGAGAACGTGCGGTTCACCAGCCGTCTCGATCTGACCTATGTGATCCAGTACGACCTTGATCCGGGCAACGGCAGCAAGATCCAGAAGTATGCCGGTACGCTTGGACCTTACGAGCTTTCGTCGGGTGCGGGCACCCCGCGGGTTCGCGGCAACTGGCAGAACACGATCGAGTTCGGTCCGGTCTCGCTGACCGCGACGACCTATTACGTGTCGCGGATCAAGGAAGTTGCTGCCGACGAAGGCGACGACATCTCGTGCGCAGGCGGCAACCTCTACGGCACCGGCCAGAACTTCTGCTACATCAAGCGGTTCATCTATGCCGACGTGAATGCTGCCTTCAAGGTGAACGACGCCTTCACGTTCAACTTCTATGTCGGCAACATCACCGGCGAGAAGGCACCGCTGGCGCCGGCATCCTACTCGGGCGCCAACTACCTGCCGACCTGGCACATGGCCGGGATCGTCGGTCGCAGCTTCCGCGCCGGGGCGAACTTCAAGTTCTGACCTAGCCGGATCTGGCAAGGGGCGGTTTTCGCAAGAGAATCGCCCCAATTAGGTCCGGATCGGATTTATCGTGAGATTACAGGCTGTTGCCTTTCGGTGACAGTCCGTAACCAAACCGACTTATCGGGATACAACCCGACTTTACAGCGGTTCAGCACAGCTTCATCCACTGCACATGTCTCGGGGGGCCGAGCGCATGTTCGGTTACGAGACTTGCCATCTACGCAGCACCGCGAGCGATCGTGGTGCAGCGTTCAGCAAGGAATCGCATGTGACTCAATCGTCTTCTATCGCCCGCAAGACACGACTGCTGGCTGGCGCCGCCTCGAGCGTCGCGCTGCTCGCTTTCGCCGTCCCCGCCTTCGCGCAGGATCAGGCTCCGGCAGCTCCCGCCGCCACGCCCGCGCCGCTGCCAGCCTCGCAGGCGCCCGTCGAGGATACCAATAACGGCCAGGACATCGTCGTCACCGGTACGTTGATCCGCAACAGCGCCGCTGCCGGTGCCGCGCCGATCAACACGCTTACCGCGCAGGATTTCGCGCTGCGTGGCCAGAACACGATCGCCGAAGCGCTGCAGACGATCCCCGCCAACGGCGCGGGCACGATGACGCGCGCCTGGAACAGCTTCGGCTTCGCGACCGGCGCGACCGCGGTGTCGCTGCGCGGTCTGACGACCGGCAACACGCTGACGCTGTTCGACGGCCTGCGTTCGGCAATCTACCCGCTCGGCGATGACGGCCAGCGCAGCTTCGTCGATCTCAACACCATCCCGCAGTCGATCGTCGAGAAGGTCGACGTGCTGCAGGACGGCGCATCGGCAACCTACGGCGCCGACGCCGTTGCCGGCGTGGTCAACGTCGTCGTCAAGAAGCAGATCGTCGGCCTCCACGCCAACGCATCGGCCGGCATCTCGGAGCGCGGCGACGGCAGCGAGAACCGCGTCGACCTGACCTATGGCTATGGCAAGCTCAGCGATCAGGGCTTCAACGTCTACGCCAATGTCGAATACCAGCAGAGCAACCCGATCTACGCGCGCGATCGCGGCTATCCGTGGAACTCCAACAATTACAGCGGCATCTGTAAGGCTGGCGGCGGCACCTGCCTCCCCAACGAGACGGTCAACGGCATCCAGGGCGATGGCAGCTTCAACGGCCTCGGCACGACCAGCGTCCCGGTCGTTCGCGCCTATCAGAACGGCAGCCCGGTTGCCGGCTCGCAATTCCAGTTGCTCAATCCGGGTGCTGGCTGCCGCAATCTGACCGCGATCACGCTGACCCCGGCGCAGCAGGCGCAGGCCGCAGCCGCGGGCACGCCGACCGGTTCGCAGATCTGCGGGCAGGACCTGATCAACCAGTATCTGATGGAAATTCCGAAGCAGCAGCGCTTCGGCGCCACGCTCCACGGCACCGCGAACATCGGCAGCCAGGCGCAGGCCTATGTCATGGGCAATTTCTACGAGACGCAGTCGAGCAGCAGCATCGCGCCACTCGCCTTTGCCGGTCAGACCGCAGCAGGCGGCACGCAATACACGCTGAGCCCGGTTCTGCTGCCGGCGTTCGTCTGCCCGCGCGGCACGACCGTTGCCTGCACCGCGGCCAACGGCACGCTCAACCCGAACAACCCGTTCGCGGCGCAGGGCTATCAGGCGCGCGTCAACTATCGCTACGACCAGCCGCGTGAGACGCAGACCGATGCGAAGACCTATCGCTTCGCCGCCGGTATCGCGGGCACCTTCGGAGAGGGTTGGCACTACAATGCCGATGCGACCTATTCCGAGGTCGATCTGAAGGTCACCAACAAGGGCTATCTCAACGCGCAGCGTCTGCTCGACGTGATCAACGACGGCTCGTACAACTTCGTCGACCCGTCGCTCAACAGCCAGGCGACCCGCGACTATATCGCGCCGGTCAACAACAACCTGTCGACCTCGAAGCTGTGGCAGGTCCAGGGTACGCTCTCGAAGTCGTTCTTCACGCTTCCGGGCGGTGATCTGACGACTGCGGTCGGCGTCGCCTACCGTCATGAGTCGGTCAACAATCCGAGCGCCAACGCTCCGAACGAAATCAACCCGGCGGATCGCTATTACAGCATCAACTCGGTGAGCACGGTCGGCAGCCGCAACGTCAAGTCGGCCTTCTTCGAAATCGACGCGCCGGTGTTCGACATGCTGACGCTCAACGGCTCGGGCCGCTATGACGATTATTCGTCGGGCCAGAGCAATTTCTCGCCGAAGTTCACCGCGATCTTCAAGCCGATCGAGCAGGTGCGCTTGCGCGGTACGATCTCGCGCGGCTTCCGCATCCCGAGCTTCCAGGAGGCCTATGGTCAGCCGACGACGGGCTATATCACTGCAAACGTGCTGGCATCGCAGCCGGGTGGCGCTGCGTACATCGCAGCGCATGGCGGCAATTCCTATGCGACGCTGCCCTACAGCTATGGCCTGACCTCGTCGGGCAACCCGAACCTCAAGCCCGAGCGTTCGACCAGCATCACCGGTGGCATCGTCATCGAGCCGACGCGTCGCCTGTCGTTCACGGTCGATTACTACCACATCAAGATCAAGGGCCTGATCGGGGCGCCGGATTATTCGGGTGTGGCAGCGGCCTATTATGCGAACAACGGTGTCGTGAACCTGCCGGGGATCACCGTGAAGCCGGGTGTCGCCGATCCGAGCTTCCCGACCGCACTGCCGCAGCTCGGCTTCATCCAGTATCAGTTCGTCAACACCACGTCGCAAACGACGTCGGGCCTCGATTTCTCGGGCACGGCACGGCTTCCGCTGGGTCATGGCATCAACCTGACCAGCCGGATCGACGCGACCTACCTGATCAACCTCGAGCAGGTCACGCCGGGCGGCTCGGTCCAGCGCTTCGACGGGTCGCTCAGCCCCTGCAACATCACGTCGTGCTCGGGTGCGCCGAAGTGGCGCGGCAGCTGGTCGAACACGCTCGACTTCAACGGCAAGGGCTCGATCAGCGGCACCGCCTATTACACCGGCGGCTACAGCATGGCGTCGGTCGATTACGGCGGGAACCCCGACAGCTGCACCGACAGCATCGGCGCTTCGGTCTATGCCTATTCGGACGGCACGCCGTACAAGTGCCGTGCGCGCCGCTTCATCAACGTCGACATGACGGGGACGATCAAGGTCAACAACCGCTTCACGCTGTACGCCAACGTGCTCAACATCTTCGACGTGAAGCCGGACTTCAATCCGGGCCAGACCTACGACGCGGGCTTCGGCTACAACGTCGCTTGGGAAAGCCAGGGCTTTATCGGCCGCTTCGTCCGCTTCGGCGCGAAGGTCGACTGGTAAGCGACACCCCTGCAAAGGGTACAAGATCGGGGCGGCTCCTGCGAAGGAGCCGCCCCTTTTTGCATCACTCGACCACCAGCTCCAACTTCCCGTCGCCTTCATCGACCCGCACCGTTGCGCCGTCCTTGACGCTCCCGCGCAGGATCAGATCGGCGAGCGGATCCTGCAGATAGCGCTGCACCGCGCGTTTCAGCGGTCGCGCGCCGTACACCGGGTCATAGCCGACCCTCCCGAGCCACACGCGTGCGGCATCGGTGAGATCGAGCGCGACCTTGCGTTCGGCCAGCAACGTCGCGATCCGCTTGACCTGGATGTCGACGATCGGCGCCATTTCCGCCTGGCCGAGCCGGTGGAACAGCACGATCTCGTCGAGCCGGTTGAGGAACTCGGGCCGGAAGTGGCCGCGGACGATCTCCATCACCTGCGGCTCGACGCTCGCGACATCCTCGCCTTCGCCCAAAGTCGTCAGCACCTGGCTGCCGAGGTTCGAGGTCAGCACGATGATCGTGTTGGTGAAATCGACCGTGCGGCCCTGGCCGTCGGTCAGCCGCCCGTCGTCGAGCACCTGCAGCAGGATGTTGAAGACGTCGCCATGCGCCTTCTCGACCTCATCGAACAGCACGACCTGATACGGCCGCCGACGAACCGCTTCGGTGAGAACGCCGCCTTCCTCGTAACCGACATAGCCCGGAGGCGCGCCGATCAGCCGCGCGACGGCGTGCTTTTCCATGAACTCGCTCATGTCGATGCGGACCATCGCGGTCGGGTCATCGAACAGGAATTCGGCGAGCGCCTTGGTCAGCTCGGTTTTCCCTACGCCGGTAGGTCCAAGGAACAGGAACGAGCCGAGCGGCCGGTTCGGATCCTGCAACCCCGCACGCGCGCGCCGCACCGCGGTCGACACCGCGCGGATCGCGTTATGCTGGCCGATCACGCGCTTGCCGATCGTCGCTTCCATTGCGAGCAGCTTGTCGCGCTCGCCCTCGAGCATCCGCTCGACCGGAATTCCGGTCCAGCGCGCGACGACGCCGGCGATGTCCTCGGCCGTGACCTCCTCGCGCAACATCGCACCCTTGGTCGCGCCCGCCGCGGCATCGAGCTGGCGCTGGAGATCGGGGATGCGCCCGTAGGACAGCTCGCCCGCCTTGGCGAGATCGCCGGCCCTTTGCGCCTGCTCGAGCTCGAGCCGCGCGGCATCGATCTGCTCCTTGAGCTTGGCCTCGGCCGAGATCTTGTCCTTCTCGCCCTGCCAGCGCGTCGTCAGCTCGCTCGACTGCTGCTCGAGATTGGCGAGTTCGCCGTCGAGCTTGACCAGCCGGTCGCGCGAGGCTTCGTCGCTCTCGCGCTTCAACGCCTCGCGCTCGATCTTGAGCTGGATGATCCGCCGGTCGAGGATTTCGATCTCCTCGGGCTTGCTCTCGACCTCCATGCGGATGCGGCTCGCGGCCTCGTCCATCAAATCGATCGCCTTGTCGGGCAGGAAGCGGTCGGTGATGTAGCGGTTCGACAAGGTCGCCGCCGCGACGATCGCCGCGTCGGTGATCCGCACGCCGTGGTGGAGTTCGTACTTCTCCTTCAACCCGCGCAGGATCGAGATCGTGTCGGGCACGGTCGGCTCGCCGACGAACACCGGCTGGAAGCGGCGCTGGAGGGCTGCGTCCTTCTCGACATATTTGCGATATTCATCGAGCGTGGTCGCGCCGACGCAGTGCAGCTCGCCGCGCGCGAGCGCGGGCTTGAGCAGATTGCCCGCGTCCATCGCGCCTTCGGATTTCCCCGCGCCGATCAGCTGGTGCATCTCGTCGATGAACAGGACGATGTCGCCCTCGGCGGCCTTCACCTCGTCGAGCACGCCCTTCAAGCGCTCCTCGAACTCGCCGCGATATTTCGCGCCGGCGATCAGCGAGCCCATGTCGAGCGACATCAGCTTGCGGTCTTTCAGCGTATCCGGAACATCGCCATTGGCGATGCGCAAGGCGAGCCCCTCGGCGATCGCGGTCTTGCCGACGCCGGGTTCGCCAATCAGCACCGGATTGTTCTTGGTGCGGCGCGCGAGGATCTGGATCGTGCGGCGGATTTCCTCGTCGCGGCCGATCACCGGGTCGAGCTTGCCGTCGCGCGCGGCCTGCGTCAGGTCGCGCGCGAACTTCTTCAGCGCGTCGAACTTGTCCTCGGCGCCCGCGCTGTCGGCGACGCGGCCGTTGCGCACCTGGTCGATCGCGGTGTTGAGCGCTTCGGGGGTGACGCCCGCGGTCTTGAGCGCCTTGCCCGCCACCGTATTGAGCGACAGCGCCAGCGCGACGAGCAGCCGCTCGACGGTGACGAAACTGTCGCCCGATTTGGTCGCGATCTGCTCGGCCTGGTCGAGCACGCGGACGGCGTCGTTATCGAGCCCCGGCGTCGCTTGCGCGCCGCTGCCCGACACCGCCGGGATCTTCGCCAGCGCGAGATCGGTCTCGTTCACGGCACGCTTCGGGTCGCCGCCAGCCGCGGTGATCAGCCCCGACGCCATGCCCTGTTCATCCTCGAGCAGCGCCTTCAACAGATGCTCGGGTGCGATCCGCTGATGGCTCATCCGGATCGCGACGGTCTGCGCCGATTGCAGGAAGCCCTTGGCGCGGTCGGTGAATTTTTCGATATTCATATGGAAGTGTCCCTCCTTCTTCCGACTCGATGTAGTGTTGCACTTATGCAACACAAGGGGCTGCGCCCGTCGCGATCTCGTGTTTGATGTCTAGCCGTAACGAACGTCATCGGCTTGCCACGGAATGTACGTATTTCCGCAACGCAGCGTGGCTAGGCACCGCCACAGGGCGCGGGGAGTAGCGCCGTAAAAAAGATCAAATCGGGGACCTCATCATGCGCCGTTTCACGCTTTGCCTGCTCGCGGGCGCCGCCCTTGCATGGCCGCTCGCCGCCTCCGCGCGCGACGGCGCGATCGCACCGGCGCCCGCGCCTGCGCCCGAAGCGCCTGCACCCGATGCCGAACCGGCCGCGGACCCGGTCGCGGACGATGCCGGCAACGACATCATCATCGTCGGCAAGGGCCAGACGCGGCAGGTCCAGCAGCTCGGCCAGGCCGACATCGCGATCCTCGCGCCGGGCACCAGCCCGCTGAAGGCGATCGCCAAGCTGCCCAACGTCAATTTCCAGTCGGCCGATGCGTTCGGCGCGTATGAATGGTCGCAGCGCGTCTCGATCCGCAGCTTTAACCAGAACCAGATCGGCTTCACGCTCGACGGCATTCCGCTCGGCGACGGATCGTATGGCAACACCAACGGTCTCCACATCAGCCGCGCGATTTCCTCGGAGAATATCGGCCGCACCCTGGTGTCGCAGGGATCGGGCTCGATCGGCGCGCAGGCGACCAACAATCTCGGCGGGACGATCGAATTCTTCTCGAGCGATCCCAAGCCGACCACCGCGCTGACGCTCAACACCAGCTATGGCAGCGAGAACACCGTGCGCGCGTTCGGGCGGTTCGACACCGGCGTGCTCGGCGAGAATGGGCCGAGCGCCTATGTCTCGTACGGCTTCCTCGATACCGACAAATGGAAGGGCTATGGCGTCCAGCGCCAGAACCAGGTCAACGCCAAGTTCGTCGCGCCGGTCGGCCCGGTGCGGCTTGTCGGCACGTTCGATTATTCGGACCGGCGCGAGCAGGACTATCAGGATCTCTCGCTCGATATGATCAAGCGGCTGGGCTACCGGAACGACAATATCGCGAACAATTTCCCGCTCGCGGTGCTGATCGCCGATACCGGCGCGAACAGCGGCTATACCGGCGCGATCAAGCTCAACCCGGCGGCAGGTTCGGTCACGCCCGCGCCTTATGCCAATGCCGACGACGTCTATTTCGACGCGGCCGGCCTGCGGCAGGATTATCTCGCCTCGCTCGGCGTCGAGACCGCCAAGGATGCGACTGTCCATGGCGCGTTGAAGGCCTATTACCACGCCAATCATGGCCAGGGCCTGTGGTTCACGCCGTATGTCCCGTCGCCGTCGGGCGTGCCGATCTCGGTGCGCACGACCGAATATGACATTCACCGCAAGGGCGTGTTCGGCTCGCTCGGTACCACGCTCGGCTTCAACGATCTGACCGTCGGCGGCTGGTACGAGCTCAACGACTTCCGCCAGGCGCGGCGCTATTACGCGCTCGACAGCCGCACCACGCCGACCCGCAGCGCGCGCGAGTTCCAGTACCTCCCGTTCGCGACGCAATGGTACAACACCTACCAGACCGACACCGTGCAATATTATGTGCAGGACAAGATCGCGCTCGGCGATCTGACGGTCGATCTCGGCTGGAAGGGCTTTGCCGTCACCAACAAGGCGACCCCGATCGTGTCGGGCGGGCTCGCTTCGGGCCGCATCCAGGTGAAGGACTTCTTCCAGCCGCACGCCGGGCTAAACTACAAGATCGGCAGCGCGTTCGAACTGTTCGGCGATTTCACCGAAGTGACGCGTGCATTCGTCGCCTCGGCCACCAGCGGCCCGTTCGCGACGACGCAGGCGGGCTTCAACGCGCTGCTCACCACCAACAAGCTCAAGCCTGAATCGTCGGACACGTTCGAGGTCGGCGGCCGCTACCATTATCGCGGCGTGACAGCCTTGCTCGCGGGCTATTATGTCGATTTCTCGAACCGCACGCTCGCGCAGAGCGTCGGCGCGGGGATCATCGGCAATCCGGCGATCCTGTCGAACGTCGGTTCGGTGCGCGCCTACGGGCTCGAGACCGCGCTCGAGGCGAAGCTCGGCTACGGCTTCGGCGTCTATGGCTCGTACAGCTACAACGACTCGACCTATCGCGACAATGTCAGCGTCGGCGGCGTCGTGCAGAACATCCGCGGCAAGCAGACCGTCGACACGCCCAAGCACCTGATCAAGGGCGAGCTGACCTATGACAAGGGCATCTTCTTCGGCCGTGTCGGCGCGGATTATATGAGCCGCCGCTACTTCACCTACACCAACGACCAGTCGGTGCCCGGCCGCGTGCTGGTCGACGCGACGATCGGCGCGCGCGTGACGATCGCCGATCGCAAGTTCGAGATCCAGGCGAACGCGACCAACCTGTTCGACAAGCGCTATGTGGCGACGATCGGATCGAACGGCTTCGGCTATTCGGGCGACAACCAGACGCTGCTGGCGGGCGCGCCCGCGCAGTATTTCGTGACGATCAAGGCGGCGTTCTAAGCCGACCCTTCTCCTCCCGTCGGGAGAAGCGGACGCGAAGCGCCGATGAGGGCAGCCCGACAACACGGGCTGCCCTCACGCTCGCACCAGGCCGCAAGGACGATGTTAACCCCGACGGCCCTAGTCTCGTGCGGAAACGGCAGGGACTCTGGGGATACCGTGGCAACCAACTACACCGCTCTGCGCTGGACCGCCGAAGCACCGGTACCCGGCTCGCTGTCCGACCCGTCGCGTGCGATCCTCGGGCCGCTCCGCGATGCGCTGCTGTTCTGGGGCGCGCCGCTCTTTGCGTTCCTCGCGGTCGAGCTGTGGCTTGGCGGCTGGGCGCTGGCGGCACCGCACGACGCTGCGTCGGTTGCGATCAAGGGCATGTTCGCGGTCATCGCGATCACGACCTGGGCGCATCTCATCGCCGTGGTCCCGCGCGCCTATGGCAATCGCACGGTGTTCGCGGCGCATCGCGGCAAGCTGACCGTCGCGCCGATCGTGTTGATTGCGGTGCTGTTCCTCTCGCCGATCGCGCTCGTCGCGGCGAGCGTGTTGGCGGTGTTCTGGGATGTCTATCACTCGGCGATGCAGAATTTCGGCTTCGCGCGGATCTACGACATGAAGGCGGGTAACCCGCCCGAGATGCTGCGCAAGACCGATCTGCGGCTGAACACCTTGCTCTATGTCGGCCCGCTCGCGGCGGGTGCGGCGCTCGCGACGCACCTCCACAGTTTTGCGAAGTTCGACCATACCGCGCTTGCCACGCTGGCGAGCCTGCCGGGCGTGCTCGCCGGGTACAATAGCGGCATCCGGGTCGTCGCGCTGCTGGCCTATGCGATCGTGCTCGGCTGGGCGATCGTCGATTATCGGCGGGCGATGCGCGCCGGCTACCAGGTGTCGGCGCACAAGGTCGCGACGCTGGTTGCGACGGGCACGGTGTCGATCATCGCCTGGGGCTTCACCCCGCCGATCGTCGCGCTGGCGGTGATCAATCTCTACCACGCCGTGCAATATTTCGCGCTTGTCTGGGTCAAGGAGGGCGGGCGGATGACGCAGGCCTCGGGCGGGCGGCAGGGCCGCGCGATGCTGTATTTCTGGGGCGGCAGCATCCTGTTCGGCCTCGCTTATGCTGCCGCGATGACCGGCAGCGTGCGCGTTTTCCTAGCGCCGTTCATCGCCTGCTCTTTGCTCCATTTCTGGTATGACAGCTTCATTTGGTCGGTCGCGCGCAAGCACGTCTAGCCTAATCCCCGCAAGGCTGCTTTATTCGCCGCCGAGAGGGGATCCGAATGCGGACCATAAAGGCCGGTGCCGCATGGCTGGCGGCGATGATGCTTGTTGTCGCGACCGGGCTGGCGGTGTGGGAGCCGTTCGCCGCAGTACGCGTCGTCGCACCGCCCGAGCAACGCTATGACAGCGTGATCGCGCGCGACCGCTTCGGTGTCCCGCACATCTTCGGCAAGACCGATCCCGATGTCGCTTATGGCGTCGCCTATGCTCATGCCGAGGACGATTTCGCGACGCTGCAGGAAGCCGTGGCGATGGCGCGCGGGCGGCTCGGCGCGATGACCGGCGCAGACGGCGCGAAGGTCGATTACACGCTGGCGCTGCTCGGCGCGCGCGAGACCGCGCAGCGCGATTACGACAAGCAGCCCGCGGATGTCCGCGCCTTGCTCGATGCCTATGCCAGCGGGCTCAACGCCTATGCGCGGCGCCACCCCGGCGAGATCCGGCTCGCGCGGCTGTTCCCGGCGAATGGCGAGGATATCGCGACCGGCTTCGTGCTGCGCACGCCGTTCTTCTTCGGGCTCGACCAGACGCTCGGCGCGCTGTCGGGCGACAAGCCGCTGCCGGCCGAGACCGCCGGTGCCGCGCCCGACAGCCCCGATCCGACCGCACTGCCCGCGACCGGCGAAGCGATGCCCAACGGCTCGAACGCCTTCGTCGTCGCGCCCAAGCGCTCGGCGGACGGTTTTACCCGCGTCCTGTCGAACTCGCATCAGCCGTGGAGCGGGCCGGTCGCGTGGTACGAACTCAGCGTGCAATCGGGCACCGGCTGGCATTTCTCGGGCGCGACCTTCCCCGGCGTGCCCTTCCCGGTGCTCGGGCATAACGAACATCTCGGCTGGACCAACACCGTCAACCGCCCCGATCTGACCGACGTCTACAAGCTCGTGCGCAATGCCGCGGGCACCGACTATCGCTTCGACGGCAAGTGGCTCCCGCTCGAGGCGCGCCGCGTGTGGCTCAAGGTGCGCTTCGGGCCGTTCGTGCTGCCGATCCCCAAGATGGTCTATCGCGCGGTGCAGGGGCCGGTGATCGTCAACAAGAGCGGCGCGTTCGCGATCCGCTATGCCGGTGCCGACCAGCTCCGCATGGTCGAGGAATATTACCGCCTGACGCGCGCGCGCGATTTCGGCGAGTGGCAGAAGGCGCTCGCGATCCAGGGCGTTCCCGCGACCAACTTCCTCTACGGCGATGCCGCGGGGAATATCGCCTATTTTTACAATGCCAGCTTCCCCAACCGGAAGCCGGGGTTCGATTATCGCCATGTCCTGCGCGGCGACACGTCGCGTGACCTCGCGCCGGGGACGGTGCCGTTCGCGCAGGTGCCGCGCAACGTGAACCCGGCCTCGGGCTTTCTCGCCAATGCCAACAACACGCCGTTCCAGGCGGCGGGGGCGGGGGCCGAACTCAAGCCGGGCGACTATTCGCCATTGCTCGGGATCGAGACCGACACGACCAATCGCGGCACGCGGGCGGTCGAACTGCTCGGCGCCGACCCGTCGATCTCGGCCGACGATCTGCTGCGGATCAAGTTCGACACCGGCGTCAGCAAGCTGAGCTGGGCGTCGAAATGGTATGGCGATGTCGCGCGGATCGATCCGAAGGGCGATGCGCAACTGAAGCAGGCGCTCGGCCTGTTGCGCGGCTGGAACTGGAATTTCGACGGCCATCACAGCGGCCAGGCGCTCGCCGCGATCCTACTGCGGACCGGGCAGAAATGGCATTATCAACGCCGCCCCGAGCTCGATCCGCGCGATGCGCTGGCCAAGGCGGCAGCGTATCTCCAGCTGCATTTCGCCACGCTCGATCCGCCGCTCGGCACGCTGCTGCGGTTGCGCCACGGTACCGCCGATCTCCCGCTCGACGGCGCGCCCGACGTGCTGCGCGCCGCCTCGACCTGGGACGAGGCCGATGACGGGCGGCTCGTCGTCAAGCATGGCGACAGCTTCATCATGGACATGGCGTGGGACAAGGCCGGACGCGTTCGCTCGCAGTCGATCCAGCCGTACGGCGCGGCGACGACACGGCCGGATTCGCCGCATTATGCCGATCAGGCGCCGTTGTTCGCGGCGCATAGGTTCAAGCCGGTGCTGTTCTGGCGCGAGGATCTGCGGAAGAATGTCGAGCGGGTCTACCGGCCCTAGGTGCTCCCCTCCCTGGAAGGGAGGGGCTGGGGGTGGGTCGGCCCGAGATGTGACCGGACGCCCGCCACGGGCCGACCCACCCCCGACCCCTCCCTTCCAGGGAGGGGAGGAAGGGGCGCAGTCGGCCCTCGAAAAAGGGACGGAGGAAGCGATTGCTACCGCCAGAGCGCTACTATAGCCTCCCACCATAGTCCTGTTTTGAGGCGCCATTCCCCGGGGGATTTCCATGACCGTCAAGCTGCTCGCGCTCTCTGGTGTAGCGCTCGCAACCCTTGCCACGCCTGCGCTCGCGCAGACCGCGCCCAAGCCCGTTCCCGTCGCCGATCTCGTCAAGCAGGTCGACATCCCCTATAGCGAATTCCGCCTGCCCAACGGCCTGCGCGTCATCGTCAACACCGATCGCAAGGCGCCCGTCGTCGCGGTGTCGGTATGGTACAATGTCGGGTCGAAGTTCGAGCCCAAGGGCAAGACCGGCTTCGCGCATCTGTTCGAGCATCTGATGTTCAACGGCAGCGAGAACGCGCCGAAGGACTATTTCACCTACACCAAGGCGATGGGCGCGACCGATCTCAACGGCACGACCTATTTCGACCGCACCAACTATTTCGAGACGGTCCCGGTGGCGGCGCTCGACCGCGCGCTGTTCCTCGAGAGCGACCGGATGGGCTACCTCCTCGGCGCGATCACGCCCGCGGTCGTCGACGAGCAGCGCGGCGTCGTGCAGAACGAGAAGCGCCAGGGCGACAACCAGCCGTACGGCCTCGTCCAGTACAAGCAGACCGAGGCGCTGTTCCCCGCTACGCACCCTTATGGCCACACCACGATCGGCGCGATGGCCGATCTCGATTCGGCAAGCGTCGCCGACGTGAAGGAGTGGTTCCGCGGGCATTACGGCCCGAACAACGCCGTGCTCGTGCTGTCGGGCGATGTCGACGCCGCCACCGCCAAGACGCTCGTCACCAAATATTTCGGCGCGATCCCCAAGGGGCCCGAGAGCGTCGTCCCGACCGCCGACGTCCCGACGCTCGCCGCGCCGAAAAGCGAGGTGATGAAGGACCGCGTTTCGAACACGCGGATCTACCGGATGTGGGCGGTGCCCGGCATCAACAACCCCGATGCGGTCGCGCTCGATGTGGCGGCCGGCGTGCTCGGCGGGCTGTCGAGCAGCCGGCTCGACAATGCGCTGGTGCGCAAGGAAAAGCTCGCGGTGCGCGTCTCGGCGAACAATGAGAGCTTCGCGCAGGTCGGCATGTTCGTCGTCAGCGCCGATGTGCGCCCGGGCGTCGACCCCGCGCTCGTCGCCAAGCGGCTCGACGAGATCATCGCCGACGTCATCGCCAACGGCCCGACCGCCGACGAGGTCGCGCGCGTCGCGACGCGCGATGCGGCGGGGCGGATCGCCGGGCTCGAATCTACCGGCGGCTTCGGCGGCAAGGCGGTCGCACTCGCCGAGGGCGCGCTCTATGAAAACGATCCCGGCTTCTACAAGAAGCAGCTCGCCGAACTCGCCGCCGAGACGCCCGCGCGGGTCAAGGCGGTGAGCGCCAAATGGCTGACGCGTCCGGTCTATGCGCTGACCGTCGTGCCCGGCGCGCGCGAGGCCTATGTCGAGGCGACGCCGCCGGCCAAGGTTGCGGCCGCACCCGAGGCGCCCTTCAAGGGGACGCGCGGCGCGCTGCCGCCGCTCGGCACGCTGTCGAGCCTGGTCTTCCCCAAGGTCGAGCATGCCAAGCTCAAGAACGGCATCGAACTCGTCTACGCCTATCGCAACGCCGTGCCGATCACGCAGGGCGCGATCGTGTTCGACGCCGGCATCGCGGCCGATGTGGCGGGCAAGCTCGGCACGCAGGCGCTGACGCTCGACATGCTCGACGAGGGCACGACGACGCGCGATTCGATCGCGATCGCCGAAGCCAAGGAGCGGCTCGGTGCAAGCATCAACAGCGGGTCGGGGTCCGATCGCACCGGCGTCGGCTTCTTCACGCCGAGCGCCAATCTGGCGGGATCGCTCGATCTGTTCGCCGACATCGTGCGCAATCCGAAATTCGATCCGGCAGAAGTCGCGCGGCTCAAAAACCAGCAGCTCTCGCGCATCTCGGCCGAGCTGACGAGCCCGCAGGGCCTCGCGTCGCGCGTCTATCCCAAGCTCGTCTACGGCGCGGCCTACCCCTACGCCAAGGGCCTCGGCAGCGGCGACGCGAAGGCGGTTGCGGCGCTGACGCGCGACGATCTGGTCGCCTTCCAGCAGGCCTGGATTCGTCCCGACAAGGCCAAGATCTTCGTCGTCAGCGATCGTCCGCTCGCCGAGGTCAAGGCGGCGTTCGACGCGCGCTTCGGCGACTGGAAGCCGACCGGGCCCGCCGGCGTTAAGGATTTCAGCGTCAAGACCGCGCCGTCGGCGCCCAAGATCGTGCTGATCGACCGGCCCGATTCGCCGCAGTCGTTCATCCTCGCGGGCGCGCCGACCAGCCTGGTCGGCACCGACGATCTGCTGCCGGTGATCACCGCGAACGACACGCTCGGCGGCGATTTCCTGTCGCGCGTCAACATGGATCTGCGCGAGGCGCGGCACTGGTCGTACGGCGTCAACGGCTCGTTCCGCCGCGCGCAATATGACACGCCGTATCTGCTCGGCACCGGCGTCCAGGCCGACAAGACCGGCGAGTCGATCAAGTCGCTCCAGACCGACTTCGCCGACTTCGTGACGACCAAGGGGATCACGCCCGAGGAATTCGAGCGCACGATCACCGATGCGATCAGCTCGCTGCCCGGCAATTTCGAGACGTCGGCCGCGGTGCTCGGCGCGATGCAGCAGAACGACCTGTATCGCCGGCCCGACGATTATTATGCGACGCTGCCGCAAAAATATCGCGCGTTCACAGCAGGCCAGCTTGACGCTGCGGCACGCGCGGCGCTCGACCCGAAACGCTTCGTGTGGATCGTCGTCGGGGACGCAAGCAAGGTCCGGGGCCAGCTTGACAGCATCGGCCTGCCGGTCGAGGTGATCCCGGCGGCGTCCGTGGCGGATGTGCGCTAGAAATTATTGTCAGGAGACACATCATGGCTGCAGTTGATGGGACGTGGGATACGGTCGTCAAGTCGCCGCTCGGCGACCAGAAGGCGACGCTGACGGTCAAGACCGACGGCGCTACCTGGACCGGTTCGCAGAACGGCGCGATGGGTTCGGTTGAGATCACCGACGGCACGGTCGAGGGTGACACGATCAGCTGGAAGATGTCGATCGTCGTGCCGATGCCGATGACGCTCGACTGCAAGGCGACCGCCGAGGGCGACACGCTCACCGGCACCGTCGGCGCGGGCGCGTTCGGCAGCTTCCCGATGACGGGCACGCGCGCGGCGTAACGCCGTTCGTTTTGTGCGATGAAGACGGCCCGCGCTCCAATCGGAGCGCGGGCCGTTTTTGTGCGCGTGACCGCCGCCCGGGCTTGTGCCGGGGCTTGCCGTGCAACACACTCATCGCGTCGGGACAGTGGTCCGGTAAAACCCGGCAGCGTGATGCGTTTTGATCGGCCCACCGCCGTCACCCTCGCGAAAGCGAGGGTCCCGCTTCTTCTTCGAAGCGCGGGCCAGGCAGCGGGATCCCCGCTTTCGCGGGGATGACGGCGAGGGGCATCATAGGTTTAGCCGGGGCGACGAACGGGAGTGGGGCATGAAGGCACGTTGGATGTTGGGTGCGGCATTGGCGCTTTCGCCGCTCGCCGCACAGGCGCAAAGCTATGACGAGCGCCCCGCCAAGCTCGTGCCCCCGACCGAAGGCTTCAACTACGAGCGCCGCATCGTCGAGATTCCGATGCGCGACGGGGTCAAGCTCCACACCGTGATCCTGATCCCGAAGGGCGCGCACGACGCCGGCATTCTGATGACCCGCACGCCGTACAACGCCGACGGGATGACCGGAAAGGGCGGCAACAATGCCGACCTAGCGACGAGCCTGACGGGTTATGACAACGCCACCGACGTGATCGTCGACGGCGGCTACATCCGCGTCGTGCAGGATGTGCGCGGCAAATACGGGTCGCAGGGCATCGCGATGATGAACCCGCCGCTTCACGACACCGCGCTCAACCCGACGCACACCGACGATTCGACCGACACCTACGACACGATCGACTGGCTGGTGAAGCATCTGCCCGAGTCGAACCGCAAGGTCGGGATCCTCGGCATTTCGTACGACGGCTTCCTGTCGCTGATGCCGCTCATCAACCCGCATCCGGCGCTCGCGGTGGCGGTGCCTGAGAACCCGATGGTCGATGGCTGGCGCGGCGACGACTGGTTCCACAATGGCGCGTTTCGCGTCGGGATCGATTACATCTGGGAGCAGATCGCGACACGCGACAATTCGTCGCCCTACGCGCGCACCACCTATGACGAGTATGACGCGGTGATGCGCGCCGGCTCGACCGGTGCGCTCGCCAAGGCGCACGGGCTCGACCAGATCGGCTTCTGGCGCAAGATCGCCGCGCACCCGGCCTATGACAGCTTCTGGCAGGCGCAGGCGATGGACCAGGTGCTCGCGCGTTATCCGCTCAAGGTACCGGTCATGCTCGTCCACGGCCTGTGGGACCAGGAGGATATCTACGGCGCGACCGCGGTGTATCGCGCGCTGAAGCCCAAGGATACCGCCGGCAACATGGTCTATCTGACGATGGGCCCCTGGTATCACGGCCAGCAGATCGACGACGGCAAGGCGCTCGGCGATATCCAATGGGACCAGGACACCGCCAAATGGTGGCGCCGCAATGTGCTCGGCCCGTTCCTTGCGCATTACCTAAAGGGCACGCCGATGGATGTCGCGCCCGTCACCGCGTTCCAGAGCGGCACCAACCAGTGGCAGCGGCTCCCCGCCTGGTCGGCGACGCCGGCTATGACCAAGCTGTTCCTCCAGCCGGGCGACGCGGTCGGCTTTACGCCCGCGACCGGACCGGTACAGACCGCAGATTACATCTCCGATCCGGCGCATCCGGTGACCAACGTGCCGCGTCCGGTGCGGCCGGTGAGTTACGAGGACAATCACTGGAAGGCGTGGCTGGTCGGCGACCAGCGCATCGTCTCGAGCCGCCCCGACGTGCTGACCTTTACCGGCCCCGTACTCACCCAGCCGGTGACGATCGCGGGGCAGCCCGTCGTCCATCTCACCGCCGCGACGAGCGGGACCGACAGCGACTGGGTGGTCAAGCTGATCGACGTCTATCCCGACCAGGTGCCGAGCGACCCCAAGATGGGCGGCTATCAGCTCGCTGTTGGCATGGACATCTTCCGCGGGCGCTACCGCGAGGGGCTCGACCATGCCGTCGCGCTGAAACCCGGCGTGCCGCTGGCGTATAGCTGGGCACTGCCGCAGGCGAACCATGTGTTCCTGCCGGGGCACCGCATCATGGTGCAGGTCCAGTCGAGCTGGTTCCCGCTGTATGACCGCAACCCGCAGAGCTTCGTGCCGAATATCTTCTACGCCAAGCCGGCGGATTACGTGAAGGCGACGCAGCAGGTGACGGTGAGCGGGCCCGACCAGAGCTATATCGCGCTGCCGGTGGTGCCTTAAATCCTCCCTCGCGAATCGGGGGAGGGGGTGTGCGAGCTTTGGCCTGCCCCCGGCAGGCCAAGAATGTGTCCGGGGGACACATTCTCGCTCGCACACCAGCCCCCTTCAGGCTGGTGGTGGAGGGGGCCTCGCCGCAAACGCCGCGCCCGCGGCGAGGCCCCCTCCACCCCTCGGCTGAAGAAGCCGAGCGGTCCCCCTCCCCCGGTTCCCGGGGGAGGATTGAGGACTACCGCCCCAGCCGCGTGACATGCCCCATTTTGCGCCCCGGCCGGCTCGCGCCTTTGCCGTAGAGGTGCAGATGCGCGCCGGGCTCGGCCAGGATCTCGGCCCAGCGATCGGCATCGTCGCCGATCAGATTCTCCATCGCCACCGTGGGGGCCGTCAGCGCGGTGTCGCCGAGCGGCAGGCCGCAGATCGCACGGATGTGGTTCTCGAATTGCGAGCAGACCGCGCCCTCGATCGTCCAATGCCCCGAATTGTGGACGCGCGGCGCCATCTCGTTGAACACCGGACCGTCAGCACCGGCGAAGAACTCGCACGCGAGCACCCCGACATAATCGAGCCGGTCGGCGATCCGCCCCGCCAGCGCCGCCGCCTCGCCCCATTGCGCAGCGATCTCACCCGGTGCTGGAAGCGTCGACGTTGCGAGGATGCCGTCCTCGTGCTGGTTCCACGGCGGCGGATAGCTCACCATCTGCCCGTCGGCGCGGCGCACCAGCAGGATCGAGAATTCGTGGCTGAAGGTCACGAACCCTTCGAGGATCGCCGGGCGCTGGCCGATCGCGTCCCAGGCCGCGTCGATCTGGTCGGGCGCGGTGATGCGGACCTGGCCCTTGCCGTCATAGCCCATGCGCAGCGTCTTGAGGATCGCCGGCGTGCCGATTGCCGCAACCGCCGCTGCGAGCGCGTCGCGCGTCTCGACCTTCGCCCAGGGCGCGGTCCGTCCGCCGATCTCGGCGACGAACGCCTTTTCGATCGCCCGATCCTGCGCGATGCCGAGCGCCGCGGGCGCGGGGTGGACCGGCACCTTGCCCGCGAGATAGCTGACCGGCGCGAGCGCGATATTCTCGAACTCATAGGTGACGACGTCGGCCGCCGCGGCGAATTCGTCGAGCACGATATGGCTGTGATAATCGGCGCGGATGTAGCTGGAAGCGGTCTGCGCGGCGACGGCTTCCTCGTCGGGCGCGAGGATCCGCGTTTGATAGCCGAGCTGCGCGGCCGCGACCGCGAGCATCCGCCCGAGCTGCCCGCCGCCGAGGATGCCGATGGTCGAGCCGGGGGGGAGGGGGGTCATGCGCGCAGTTCCGTTGGGTAAGAGAGCCTCCCCTCCCTGGAAGGGAGGGGCCGGGGGTGGGTGGGCCCGTTGTTCGGCCGGACGCCCGCCCTAGGCCGACCCACCCCCAACCCCTCCCTTTCAGGGAGGGGAGGAGACAGGAAGCAGCCGTCGAGCATCATTCCGGATCGACAGCCACGCCATCGGTCTGCGCCGCGCGCCACGCCTGCAACCGCGCGCTCAAATCCGCGTCCGACAGCGCGAGGATCGCCGCTGCCAGCAACGCCGCATTCTTCGCACCCGCCTTGCCGATCGCCAGCGTCCCCACCGGGATCCCCGCGGGCATCTGGACGATCGAATAGAGGCTATCGAGGCCCTTCATCGTCTTGCTCTCGACCGGCACGCCGAGCACCGGCAGATGCGTCATCGCCGCCGCCATGCCCGGCAGATGCGCCGCACCGCCAGCGCCCGCGATCACCACCTGCAATCCGCGCTCGGCGGCGCCCGTCGCATAGTCGTAAAGCCGCTGCGGGGTGCGGTGCGCCGAGACGACCTTGGTCTCGTGCGCCACGCCCAGTTCGGCGAGCAGATCGGCCGCATGGTGCATCGTCTCCCAATCGGACGTGCTGCCCATGATGATGCCGACAAGGGGGGACGCGCTCTGTGCCATCGCGCCGGACTAGCGAGCGGGGTGGCGCAGGGCAACCGTTCCCGCCGTCATATCGGTAGCGGAACTTGTTTGGCGCGGCGCGGGTTGGGCGAATCCATACAGTCATATCGGATACACGCCATGACCCGTTTTTCGACCCTTTCGTCCGTCGCGCTCGCCAGCGTGCTGGCTTTCTCCGCCCCCGCCTTCGCCGAGGGCAAGCATGACCGCGCCGAACAGGCGATCGCCGAAGCGCGCGCCAAGATCGAAGCGTCGGCCAAGGTCGGCGCGACCGCCGAGACGCCGCGCCTCCAGGCCGACGCCCAGGCGCAGCTCCGCGCCGCCGAAGAGCATCTCGCCGCCGGCAAGAAGGCCGAAGCGATCGACGACGCGCATCGCGCCTCGCAGCTTGCCGACACCGCGCTCGGCCAGGCACAGCGCGCGCATAACGACGCTGCGCATGCCGCGACCGCCGATGCCCGCAACGTCGCTGCCGACGCGCAGGCCGATGCTGCTGCAGCCAATGCGCGCGCCAATGCCGCCGAACAGGCTGCCGCCTCGGCCGCTGCCGACGCTGCAGCGGCCCGCTCGGCCCCGCCGGTCGTCGTGCAGGCACCTGCGCCGACCACGACGGTGACGACCGAGACCACCAAGACCGCGGCGCCGGCCGTGCGTGCCGCAACGACCAAGCGCGTCGTGCGCAAGGCGACGACGACGCGCCGCGCTGCGCCGGCCCGCGTCAGCGAGAAGACGACGACGACGGTTACGACGGGCCAGTAAGCCGCAAATCCTCCCCCGGGAACGGGGGGAGGGGGTGCGCGAGCGAGAGTGTGTCCGTGGGACACAGTCTCGCTCGCACACCAGCCTTCTTCAGGCTGGTGGTGGAGGGGGCAGACATCGAGCGCAGCGCGCGTTGCTACCCCTCCACCGTTCGCTGAATGTGCACGGTCCCCCTCCCCGTTCCGGAGGGGCGTTAAGCGCTCAGCGCTCGCTCAGATAATACCGATCGGTCGCCGCCAGCGAATCGTCGAGCTCATAGACGATCGGCTGCCCGGTCGGGATCTCGAGCGTGGTGATCTCGTCATCGGGGATCCCCGATAGATGCTTGACCAGCGCACGCAGCGAATTGCCGTGCGCCGAGATGACGACACGCTGCCCATCACGCAAAGCGGGGGCGATCCGCCCCTCCCAATATGGCAGGACGCGCGCGATCGTGTCCTTCAGGCTTTCGGTGTCGGGAATGGCGATCCCCGCGTACCGGCGATCCTTCGACAGATCGTATTCGCTGCCGGCTTCGAGCGGCGGCGGCGGGATGTCGAAGCTGCGGCGCCAGATATGGACCTGCGCGTCGCCATGCTTGGCGGCGGTCTCGGCCTTGTCGAGCCCGGTGAGCCCGCCATAATGCCGCTCGTTGAGGCGCCAGTCCTTCTCGACCGGCAGCCACAGCCGCCGCATTTCCTCGAGCGCGAGATTGAGCGTCTTGATCGCGCGGGTCTGCAGCGAAGTGAAGCAGAGGTCGAAATCGAGCCCCTTCTCCGCCATCAGCCGTCCGGCGGCGCGCGCTTCCTCGACGCCCTTGTCGGTCAGATCGACGTCCCACCAGCCGGTGAAGCGGTTCTCGAGGTTCCAGGCCGACTGGCCGTGGCGGATCAGGACGAGGGTGGGCATCTGGGTCTCCTTTGCGAGGGGACCTAGATCGCGTCGATCATGTCGGCAAGCACTTCGAGGCAGGCATGCGCCAGCGTCTTTGAGCGCGCACCCGACCAGCCGAACTCGGCATCGGGGTTCGGATCATGGTCCTTGAACGGCATTTCGAGCGTCATCGACACCGCGCCGAACCGCTCGGCGAGCTGGTTGGTCGACATCGACAGGTTCGCCTTGCCCGGTGCCGCCTTGTCATACCCGCGCGCGGTCTGGAAATCGGGCGAATGCGCCGCGAGCCGCTCGCCGAACTCGGTATATTTGGCGCCGAGCGCGTCGGTCCAGGACGGGATGCCCTCGAACCCGGCGAAGAAATTCGCCGCGATCGCCTCGTCGCCATGCACGTCGATCGCGAAGGCGACGCCGGTCGCATCCATCGCATCGCGCACGCACAGCACTTCGGGGCTCTTCTCGAGGGTCGGGGTGTACCACTCGCGGTTGAGGTTCACCCCTGCCGCGTTGGTGCGCAGATGCCCGCGGAACGACCCGTCGGGGTTCATGTTCGGCACGCAGTGGAAGGTCGCCTTCTCGCGCAAAGCGCGGGCCACCGGGTTGGCCGCGTCGGTCAGCCATTCGAGCGCGCCTTCCATCCACCATTCGGCCATGCTCTCGCCGGGATGCTGGCGCGCATAGAGCCAGACCTGCTTGGGGCCGGTGCCGATGTCGAGGCAATCGATCGCACGCCCGTCGAGCGACTGGCCGAGCTCGCGATGCGTCACGCCCGGTTCAAGCGCGATCCGTGCGACCAAAGCGTCATGGCGCTCGATCGTATAGGGTTCGAAATAGGCGAACCAGACGAGCTCGCTGTCGCCGCTCCATTCGAATTCGAGCACGCCGTCGACATAGCGCGTCGGGATCATCCGCCACGCGAGTCGATCGGTGCTCGCGCGGACCTTGTAGCCCGGCCAGCCGAACGGATAGGCCGATTGCGCGGCGTTGGTGATGCGGAGCGTCAGCGTGCGCCCCTTCGCGCCGGCGACGCGGAAGTGGAACCACTGGAAGAAGTCCGACTGATGATCGAGCCGGATGGCGAGATCGACGTGGTCACCCGCGATGGCGACCACGTCGATGTTCCCGCTATCGAAAGCGGCGTTGATGGTGATGCTCATCGCACCGTAATAGTGCGACCCGATTCTCCGGGGAAGCCCAGGAACAGCGCATGCGACAATTTGGCCGCGGCGGCGTTCGCCTGCGCGGAGGGTGCCTCGCCGGGCGAGAAGGTCTGCGCATGGCCTTCCCAGATCACCGTCGCGTCGCGGCGGCGGCGGATCTGCACGGTCAGGTCGGTGAGCACGACGGTGCGATACTTCTGCTTGCCGATCGGGAAGGAGATGCCGCCGCCCAGCCCGACGCCGCCGCCACCGCCGCGATACCCGCCGCCGCTATAGCCGCCACCGCCGAGTCCGATGCTCACGCCGCTGCCACCGCTGCGCGGCGCTGCCGGGCGCGTCGTGCGGGTGAAGCCGACCACCGCGAGATACTGCGCCTCGGGGTCGGTCTTGGGCACGGTGAAGCCGTGCGCGAGCGCCTCGGTCTGCACCGCGGCGGCATAGGTCTTGAACTCGAGGCTGGCGGGGCCGCCGCCGGGCGCGGGCTCGACCGCGAGCGTGCCGGTTTCGAGCGGTGCCGCCATCGACCCGAGGTGGAAACGGGTCACTTCGACCGGGCCACTCGTCGTCGTCGTCGCGCAGGCGCTCAAGCTCGCCGCCGCGGCGATCGCCATTCCCAAAGCCAGCTTCATACTCTTGTCCTTGTTACCGCAGTCGTTGCACGGGTGTAACGCCCGGACCCGGCCTCCGGGTTCCGTCGCTATAGCGAGGCTTATCGGCGCGGTCGCGCTTGACTTGGAGGGGAGGCGACCATATGCGCAGCCGCTCTTTTCCACATTCCAGATTTTGCAAAGCGAATCGATCATGAAGATCCGCAATTCCCTGAAGTCGCTCAAGGGCCGTCATCGCGATAACCGCGTGATCCGTCGTCGTGGGCGTACCTACATCATCAACAAGACCAACCGCCGCTTCAAGGCCCGCCAGGGCTAAGCGACGTGGCGCGGGCCGTCGTCTTCGACGTCGGCAACGTCTTGTACGATTGGAATCCCAGATTCCTCTATGAGCGCCTGATCGGTGACGATCGGGCGCTCGATGCATTCCTGCGCGATGTCGCGACCAAGGAATGGCATTTCCAGCATGATGCTGGCCGTCCGTTCGCCGAGACCTCGGCCGAGCTCGCCGCCGCGCATCCGCAGCATGCCGCGCTGATCGCCGCCTGGGGGCCGCGTTTCGGCGAGCAGCTTGGCGGGATGTTGCCGGGGATGCGTGAACTCGTGTGCGAGCTCGAGGCGGCGGGTGTGCCGCTGTATGCGATCACCAATTTCTCGGGCGAGTTCTGGCCGTCGTTCCGCGACCGCGAGGCCGATGTGTTCGATCGCTTCGACGACATCGTCGTCTCGGGCGACGAATTGCTGACCAAGCCCGATCCGGCGATCTATCGCCTCGCGCTCGAGCGATTCGGCCTGCGCGCCGAGGACACGCTGTTCGTCGATGACCGCGAGGACAATGTCGCCGGCGCGCAGAGCGTCGGGATGGGCGCGGTGGTCTTCACCGATGCCGCGACGCTGCGCGGCGATCTGGCGCGCTACGGTATTCTCGCCGCGCCCGCTCTTTAAACGCTTCCGCTATCTACCGTCGTCGTCACCCCGGCCTTGTGCCGGGGCCCACCGTGCCGCGCACGCTCGGGCGGCAGGATGTGCATCCCGGTGGACCCCGGGACAAGCCCGGGGTGACGGTTAGGTTTAGCGGCCAGCGCGAGCCTAGCTCGCATACCCCTTCAGCTCATCGCCACTGACCCGCACGACGTGGAGCACGTTGGTCGACCCTGGGGTCTTGAACGGCACGCCCGCGATCAGGATGATGCGGTCGCCCGCCTTGGCGAGCGCATGGCGCAGCGCCATGCGCTTGGCCTTGGCAACCATCTCCTCGAACGAATCGACGTCCTTGGTGAGGATCGCATAGGCGCCCCACAGCAGGCCCGCACGCCGCGCGGTCTCGGGGTTCGGGGTCAGGATCATCAACGGCACGCCGGGCCGCTCGCGCGCGACGCGGCGTGCGGTCGAGCCCGAGGCGGTGAAGCAGATGATCGCCGCGGCATCGATCGTCTGCGCGATGTTCTTGGCGGCTTCCGCCAGCGCATCGGCGGTGGTCGGGTCCGAGCGGATCACGGTGAAGTGGATCCGGTCGCCATGCGTCGGATCCTTTTCGACCGCTTCGCCGATCGCGTTCATCATCGCGACCGATTCGGTCGGCCAGGCGCCGGCAGCACTCTCGGCCGACAGCATGATCGCATCGGCGCCGTCATAGATCGCGGTCGCGACGTCGGACACTTCGGCGCGGGTCGGCGAGGGCGAGGTGATCATCGATTCGAGCATCTGCGTCGCGACCACCACCGGGCGGCCGAGGCGGCGCGACACTTCGATGATGCGCTTCTGCAGCGGCGGCACGCTCTCGGGCGGCATCTCGACGCCGAGATCGCCACGCGCGACCATCACGCCGTCGCACATCTCGACGATTTCCTCGAGCCGCTGGATCGCCTGCGGCTTCTCGATCTTGGCGAGCAGCGACGCCTTGCCGCCGATCAGTTTGCGCGCCTCGGCGAGATCCTCGGGGCGCTGGACGAACGACAAAGCGATCCAGTCGACGCCCTGGTCGACCGCGAAGGCGAGATCGCTGCGGTCCTTCTCGGTCAGCGCCGCCATCGGCAGCACGACGTCGGGGACGTTCAGCCCCTTGCTGTTCGACAGCGCGCCGCCGACCACGACCTCGGTGACGATCGTCGTGTCGGTGTGGTCGGTGACGCGCAGCACGAGTTTGCCGTCGTCGAGCAGCAGGCGCGCGCCCGGCTCGATCGCTTCGAAGATCTCGCGGTGCGGCAGCTCGACGCGCGTCGTATCGCCGGGCGTGGTGTCGCGGTCGAGCGTGAAGGTCTGGCCCTTGATCAGCTCGATCTTGCCGCCCTCGAACTTGCCGACGCGCAGCTTTGGCCCCTGCAGATCGGCGAGGATCGTCGTCGGGCGCTGATAGGTCTTCTCGAGCGCGCGGATCGACTGGATGACGGCGATCTTCGATTGCTGGTCGCCGTGGCTCATGTTGACGCGGAAGGCGTCGGCGCCCGCTTCAAACAAAGCGGCGATCATTTCGGGGCTGCTGCTGGCGGGGCCGAGCGTGGCGAGGATGCGTACCTTGCGCGCACGTGGGCGGATGGTCTTGATCATGGGAGGTCCTTGCCGTGGGGAGGCTGTACGGCTGCTGCTCTACCTCCTATCTCGCCACGATCAACCGTGGAGCGAACAGATGAGCGATTTGGATGGACTGGATGATGCCGTAGCGGCGGCCGCGTTCCGGCGGCTCGTGCAGCATTTGCGCCACCGCAGCGACGCCGAGAATATCGATCTGATGGGGCTTGCCGGCTTCTGCCGCAACTGCCTGTCGGACTGGGTCGAGGAGGCCGACGGCACGATGAGCAAGGATGCCGCGCGCGAGATCGTCTACGGCATGCCCTATGCGCAGTGGAAGGCCGAGCATCAGGGCGACGCGACGCCCGAGCAGCTCGAGCGGATGCGCCAAAGCGTCGCGAAGAATGCGTGACGCGAGCGCCGCTCTGGCCTAAAGCGCGCGCCTTTCACTGATTCAAACCCCGGGGGATTTACCGTGAGCGACATCATCGCCGCAGACCAGCTACGCCTTCTCATCGAGCGCATCGAGCGCCTCGAAGAGGAAAAGAAGGGCATCGCCGACGACATCAAGGACGTGTACGGCGAGGCCAAGTCGACCGGCTTCGACGTCAAGACGATCCGCTCGATCGTGCGCCTGCGCAAGATGGAGAAGCATCACCGCGAGGAGGCCGAGGCGCTGCTCGAGACCTACAAGCAGGCGCTCGGGCTCGACTAAGCCGACCCGTCATGCTGAACTCGTTTCAGCATCCATGCGATCGGCCGCGCGTCGCCCATGGACCCCGGCTCCAAGTCCGGGGTGACGACACTGTAGTTTGAGAGAGATCCAATGGCAGGCCATTCCAAATATAAGAACATCATGTACCGCAAGGGCGCGCAGGATAAGAAGCGCTCGGGCATGTTCTCGAAGCTCAGCCGCGAAATCACCGTCGCGGCGAAGATGGGCCTGCCCGATCCCGACATGAACCCGCGGCTGCGCATGGCGATCAACGCCGCCAAGGCGCAGTCGATGCCCAAGGACAATATCCAGCGCGCGGTCGACAAGGCGAGCAAGGGCGACACCGAGAATTACGAGGAAATCCGCTATGAGGGCTTTGGCCCCGGCGGTGTGTCGCTGATCATCGAAGCGCTGACCGACAATCGCAACCGCACTGCGACCAACGTTCGCACCGGCATGGCGAAGAATGGCGGCAACATGGGCGCTTCGGGCTCGGTCAGCCATGCGTTCGACCGGATGGGGCTGATTTCCTATCCGGCTTCGGCGGGCGATGCCGAAAAGGTGTTCGAGGCCGCGCTCGAAGCCGGCGCCGAGGATGTGCAGTCGAGCGAGGACGGCCATGAGATCTGGACCTCGAACGAGACGCTGCACGAGGTCGTGACGGCGCTGACCCCGGTGCTCGGCGAGCCCGAGGGTGCAAAGCTCGCCTGGCGCCCGCAGACGATGGTCGAGGTCGGCGAGGACGATGCGGCGACGCTGTTCAAGCTGATCGACACGCTCGACGATGACGACGACGTGCAGACCGTGTGGGGCAATTACGAAGTGTCCGACGCGATCCTCGAGAAGCTTGGGTGATCTGGGTTTCACGCGAAGACGCGACGGCGCGAAGAGAAGAAGACGGTTTGTTCGCGCGGAGGCGCGGAGGCGCGGAGGTGTTGCGCTCGGTTTCCGGCACCATCCCCTCCTCGTCATGCCGGGCTCGTCCCGGCATCCACCGTGCCGCACTTGCTGCGCGTGATGCTCTCGGACCCCGGTGGACCCCGGGACGAGCCCGGGATGACGGGAAGGGCGTAGCCCGCACACCATCTTCTTCTCCGCGTCTCAGCGCCTCCGCGCGAACAAACCCCGTCTTCGTGCCTTCGCGCCTTCGCCTGAATCCCGTTTTCGCAGCGCAATGCTGATCCTCGGCCTCGACCCCGGCCTCGGCACCACCGGCTGGGGGCTGATCCGCGCCGAGGGCAACCGGCTCAGCCACGTCGCCAACGGCAAGCTCAAGACCGACACCGCCGCCACGCTCCCGCGCCGCCTCGCGCATCTCGATGCGATGCTCTCGGCGCTGATCATCGACCATGCGCCCGACGGCTGCGCGGTCGAGGAAGTGTTCGTCAATTCGAACCCGCAATCGACGCTCAAGCTCGGCCAGGCGCGCGGCGTCGTGCTGTGCGCGGGCGCGCGCGCGGGCCTCGAGGTCGGCGAATATGCCGCACGGCTCGTCAAGAAGGCCGTGGTCGGCACCGGCGGTGCAGAGAAGGCGCAGGTCCATGCGATGGTCTCGGTGCTGCTCCCCGGCGTCAAGATCGACGGCGCCGACGCCGCCGACGCGCTGGCGGTGGCGATCTGCCACGCGCACCATATCGCGAGCGCGCGGCGGCTGCCCTGATTTCGCTTTCCCGCAAGCGCCCGTTCCTGTTACGTACCGCTGCATGATCGCCCATCTCAAAGGCCGCCTCGACGCGACCGGACTCGACCATGCCGTGATCGACGTCGGCGGCGTCGGCTATCTCGTCGGCGCGTCGAGCCGCACGCTCGCCAGCATCGGCCCGGTCGGCGAGGCGGTGATGCTCCACACCGAGATGCTCGTCGCCGAAGATTTCATCCGCCTCGTCGGCTTTTCGAGCGCGGCCGAACGCGACTGGTTCCGCTTGCTCACCGGCGTGCAGGGGGTCGGCGCGCGCGTCGCGCTGGCGATCCTCTCGGCGCTCGAGCCGACCGACCTCGCCCGCGCGATCGCGAGCCAAGACAAGGCGATGGTGGCGCGCTCGAACGGCGTCGGGCCCAAGCTCGCCGAACGCATCGTGCGCGAATTGAAGGACAAGATCGGCGGGGTCGAGCTCGGCCATGCCGCGTCGTCGGTCGCGCCGGTCGGGGCGGGCGCGGATGCCGTCTCGGCGCTGCTCAACCTCGGCTTCCGTCCGGCCGAAGCCTCGGGCGCGGTGGCCGCGGCGGAGGAGGAATTGGGGCCGGGCGCGACGCTCGACGCGCTGGTGCGCCTCGCGCTGCGCAAGGCGGCGAAGTAGCATGGCGGCGGTGCGGGAGGCCGCGACCGGCGAACGCCGGAGCACCGTTTCGTGAGCGAACGGGGATCAGATCCGCGAACCGGGGACGCCGTGCAAGCGGTCGCGACGATTGAGCATATCCGCGAGATCCTATGGAACGACGATGGCGGCATCGCAGAGATCTACAACCACCTGATCTATCGATTCGAAGAGTCGGGGATCATCGCGCGCGCGTATCTCGATGATCCCGACAAGGTATCGATCATGGAGGTCGGCCCGGTGCCCGATTCGGTGCTCGCCTATCTCAAGGATCGATTCTGGCGGATCGACCAGATCGGCGCCCAAGGCTATCGAACGATTTGGACAGCATGACCGACAAGCCTCTCCTCTCTCCCGCGCGCACGCCCGAAGACGTCGATGCCGCGCTGCGCCCGAAATCGCTCGACGATTTCGTCGGGCAGAAGGCCGCGCGCGAGAATCTGCGCGTGTTCATCGCCGCCGCCAAGGCACGCGGCGATGCGCTCGATCATGTGCTCTTCTTCGGTCCGCCGGGGCTCGGCAAGACCACGCTCGCGCAGATCGTCGCGCGCGAGATGGGCGTGGGCTTCCGCGCCACTTCGGGGCCGGTGATCGCCAAGTCGGGCGACCTCGCCGCCTTGCTCACCAATCTCGAGGATGGCGACGTGCTGTTCATCGACGAGATCCACCGGCTCCAGCCTGCGGTCGAGGAAGTGCTGTATCCCGCGATGGAGGACCGCGCACTCGATCTGATGATCGGCGAGGGGCCGTCGGCGCGCTCGGTGCGGATCGATCTGCCGCGCTTCACGCTGATCGGCGCGACGACGCGGCAGGGGCTGCTCACCACGCCGCTGCGCGATCGCTTCGGCATCCCGGTGCGGTTGAGTTTCTATAGCATCGAGGAGCTCGAAAAGGTCGTGTCGCGCGCCGCCCGGCTGCTCGACCTGCCGCTATCGCCCGATGGCGCGACCGAGGTCGCGCGCCGCTCGCGCGGGACGCCGCGGATCGCCGGGCGGCTGCTGCGCCGGGTGCGCGATTTCGCGCATGCCGCGGGGCACGATCTGGTCGATGCGAAGGCCGCCGATGCCGCGCTCAACCGGCTCGAGGTCGATCGGCTCGGGCTTGATGCGATGGACCGGCGCTATCTGATGATGATCGCCGATATCTATCGCGGCGGCCCGGTCGGGGTCGAGACGCTGGCGGCGGGGCTGAGCGAGCCGCGCGACACGGTCGAGGAAGTGATCGAGCCGTATCTCATCCAGCTCGGCCTGATCGCGCGGACCGCGCGCGGGCGGTGTCTCAATGCGGGCGGGTGGAAGCATCTCGGCCTCACGCCGCCCGAGGGCGCGCAGGAGAGCCTGTTCGATAGCTGACCAAAAGCCCCTCCCCTTCAGGGGAGGGGTTGGGGTGGGGCTGTAATGGGCGCTGGCTCTCTGCGAGGCACTTCCCCACCCCCGACCCCTCCCCTGAAGGGGAGGGGAGGAACGGAGAAGCAAATCTTGTGCGCCGCACGATAGCCAAGCCCCGCCTCAATCTGTTAGCCCCGCTGGCATGACTGCAGCCGCCTCCGCCCGCGAAATCCTCGTTCGTCTCCACGACGTGATGGCCTCGCGCACCGCGCCGCAGGCCAAGCTCAACGCCGTCGTCGCCATCGTCGGCGAAGGCATGGCGAGCGAAGTGTGCTCGATCTACCTGCTGCGCGAGGGCGTGCTCGAACTCTACGCCACCCGCGGCCTCGCGCAGGAGGCGGTCCACGTCACCAAATTGGCGCTCGGCGAGGGGCTGGTCGGCACGATCGCGCAGCAGGCCGAGATCCTCAACTTGGACGAAGCGTCGAGCCATCCCGACTTCGTCCAGAACCCCGAAACGGGCGAGGAGAAGTTCCGCAGCTTTGCCGGCGTGCCGATCATCCGGCGCGAGCGCGCGATCGGCGTGCTGTCGGTCCAGCATGTCGACCCGCGCAAATATGACGAGGTTGAGATCGAGGCGTTGCAGACCGTCGCGATGGTGCTGTCCGAACTGATCGCCAATGCCGAACTGGTCGATGCCAGCGGTGCCTCCAATTTGCGCCCGCAATCGACCGCGCCGATGCGGATCATGGGGTTGAAGCTCGTCGAGGGCATGGCGAGCGGTTACGCCGTGTTCCACCAGCCGCGCGTCCATGTCGAGCATACCGTCGCCGAGGATACCGAGGCCGAGCGCCACCGCGTCTATGCCGCGTTCGACAAGATGCGCGAGCAGATCGAGCGGCTCGCCAGCCAGGCCGAGTTCGGCGGCGGCGGCGAGCATGAGGAGGTGCTCGAGACCTACAAGATGTTCGCCTATGACGAGGGCTGGGCACGGCGGATCAACGAGGCGATCGATTCGGGGCTGACCGCCGAGGCCGCGATCGAGCGCGTCCAGCAGCGCACCCGCATGCGGATGCGCCAGATCGACGATCCGCTGCTCGCCGACCGGATGCACGATCTTGAGGATCTGTCGAACCGGCTGCTGCGCATCGTCTCGGGTCAGATGGGTACCGCGGCGCAGATGGGCCTGCGGCAGGACACCATCCTGATCGCGCGCAATCTCGGCCCGGCCGAGTTGCTCGAATATGACCGGCGGCGGCTTAAGGGCGTGTTGCTCGAGGAAGGTTCGCTCACCGCGCACGTCACGATCGTCGCGCGCGCGATGGGGGTGCCCGTGCTCGGCCGCGTGCGCGACGTGCGGCGGCTGATCGGCGAGGGCGATCTGCTGCTGCTCGATGTCACCGCGGGCAACGTCTTCGCGCGGCCCTCTTCCGCGATGGAAGAGGCGTTCGATACCGCGCTCAACCTGCGCCAGAAGCGCCGCGCGGTGTTCGCCGCGCTCAAGACCGAGGCACCGGTGACCAAGGACGGGCATCGCCTCACCGTGATGGTCAATGCAGGCTTGCGCGACGATGTCGCCGCGCTCGACGTGACCGGCGCCGACGGGATCGGGCTGTTCCGCACCGAGTTCCAGTTCCTCGTCTCGGCGACGCTACCGTCGCGCGAGCGCCAGCAGAAGCTCTACCGCGACGTGCTCGATGCCGCCGGCGACCGCCCGGTGATCTTCCGCACGGTCGATATCGGCGGCGACAAGGCGCTGCCCTATCTCAACAAGGAAGACGCCGACGAGGAGAACCCCGCGATGGGCTGGCGCGCGATCCGCCTCGCGCTCGAACGCGGCGGGTTGATGAAGGTCCAGGCGCGCGCCTTGCTCGAGGCGGCGGCGGGGCGGACGCTCAGCGTCATGTTCCCGATGGTCAGCGAGCCATGGGAATTCGACGAGGCGCGCGCGCTGTTCGAGGCGCAGCGCGAATGGTTGAGCGCGCGCGGCAAGAAGATGCCCAACGAGATCCGCTATGGCGCGATGCTCGAAGTGCCCGCGCTCGCCGAACAGCTCGACCTGCTGCTGCCCAACATTTCCTTCCTGTCGGTCGGCACCAACGATCTGACGCAATTCCTGTTCGCCGCCGACCGCGCCAATCCCAAGCTCGCCGAACGCTACGACTGGCTGAGCGGGGCGATCCTGCGCTTCCTCGCGAAACTCGTCGCGCCGACGCGTGCGGCCGGCGTGCAGCTCACCGTCTGCGGCGAGATGGGCGGGCGTCCGCTCGAGGCGATGGCGCTGATCGGGCTCGGCATCGAACGCCTGTCGATCACCCCCGCCGCGGTCGGGCCGATCAAGGCGATGGTGCGCTCGCTCGATCGCGCCGCGCTTGCCGCATTCATGGCCGATCTGCTCAAGACTCCACCGCGCGACATGCGCGGTGCGCTGCTCGCCTGGGCGGGCGAAAATGGTGTTGAGCTGGCATGATAGCACGGCGGGCGGCGCGACAAGGCGTTGACTTGTCCCGCCCCCTTTGTGAGACAGCCGCTGGGCAAGGGAGACACGGGCCGCACGCGCCTTGCCGGAGGAAGTGATGACCGAACCGATCCCGGCCGACGAGCCGAAGCTGTTCCCCAAGACCGCGGGGGATACGCTGCGTGAAGCGCGTGAAGCGCAGGGGCTGTCGCTTGCCGAGGTCGCCGCGCGGACGCGTATCCCGGTGCGCCAGCTCGAGGCGATCGAGACGGGCAATTACGCCGCTCTGCCGTCGATCACCTATTCGGTCGGTTTCGCCAAGGCCTATGCCCGCGCGGTCGGCGTCGACGAGGTCGCGATCGCGCGCGAAGTGCGCGGCGCGAGCGACCAGCCGAGCGCCAAGCGCACCAATTACGAAGCCTATGAGATCGACGAGCCGTCGCGCGTTCCGCCGCGCGGCTTGGCGATCACGGCACTGCTGATCGCGGTCGTGGTGGTGATCGGCGCGGTGCTGTTCTACGGCACGACGCTGTTCCGCGGTGATGGCGAACCCGTCAGCACGCCGGCCACCGAAAGCGCCAACACGATCGCCGCCGCGCCCGTCGCGGCGCCGTCGCCGAGCGTGCCGAGCGGCGCGGTCGTGCTGACCGCGACCGACGAGGTGTGGCTCCGGATCTACGACAAGGCCAACACGACGCTCCATCTCGGCACGATGAAGGCGGGCGAGAGCTACACCGTTCCCGCCGATGCGGTCGGCCCGATGATCAATGTCGGGCGTCCCGACAAATTGCAGGTCACCGTCGGCGGCACCGCCGTGGCGCCGCTCGGCGACGGCAAGCGCGCGATCAAGGACGTCCCGCTCGACGCCGCTGCGCTGACCGCGCGCGGCACGGCGCCTGTCGCCGGGGCGACGCCGTCGGCCGCTGCCGGGCCGACCGCACGCCGCGAGGAGACGCGCTCGACACGGACCCGCAGCGCGACCTCCGCACCCGCGTCGCTCCAGCCGCTCAACATCGCGGCGCCCGCCGCGGTCGCGCCCGAGCCGGCAGCGCCCGCCGCCGCGCCGCCGGCTGCGCCTTAACGCTGGCGACACCACGCGATTTTCGGCTATGTTGCCCGCTTTACCAGCACCGGGGGGTGTACGAATGCGTAACCATCTAATGATCGCTTTCCTCCTCGCCGGGAGCATGCTCGGCGCGCTGCCCGCGCAAGCGCAGAGCAATGGCGGCGGGCGCGCGATCGAGGGCCGGGTCGACCGGCTCGAGGGCGAGATGCGCGCGGTCCAGCGCAAGGTGTTCCCCGGCGGTAGCGGCGGCCAATATATCCAGCCCGACAATCGCCCCGCCGATCCCGACGCGATCCTCGCCGGCTCGCCGACCAGCCCGGTCGCCGATCTCACCGCGCGCGTCGATTCGCTCGAGAACCAGCTGCGCACGCTGACCGCGCAGACCGAGACCAACCAGCACCGGCTGCAGGGGCTCGACAGCCGGATGAAGACGCTCGAGGCCAATGCCGCGGCGGCTGCCGCAGCGGCGACGCCGGCGCCCGCGCCGATCGATGAAGGCGGCGGCTTCGACCGGCCCGTGCCCACGCGCCCGACCTCCGACCGCACGCCCGACCGGCCCGCCACGCCCCCACGCGCCACGCCTGCCAAGCCGAGCGTGACCCCACCGCCGGTGGTCAGCACCAAGGATCCGGCGCGCGCGCAGCAGGTCGCCGCGGTCGAGCGCCCCGATTCGGGCGACGTCGCCGAGGATACCTATCTCTACGGCTATCGCTTGTGGGCGGCGCATCTCTATCCCGAGGCCGAGGCGCAGTTCACCACCGTCGTTGCCAAATTCCCGACGCACAAGCGTGCGAGCTATGCGCAGAATCTGCTCGGCCGCTCGTATCTCGAAGACGGCCAGCCGTCGCGCGCGAGCCTCGCTTTCTACGACAATTACAAGAAATGGCCCGATGGCGACCGCGCGCCCGAGAGCCTCTATTACCTCGCCCAGGCGCTGGTGAAGCTCGACAAGCCCGCCGCGCAGGTCTGCAAGGTCTATACCGAGCTCCAGCGCAGCTATGGCGCGAAGGTCGAGGCCGATGCGCGGATGAAGGCGGGCGTCGCCAAGGGCCGTGCCGCTTCCAACTGCTCGTGAGATGAACGCCGCCGACCGCGTGCCGGTCGAGCCGGCACTGGTCGCGCGGTTCCGCCACGATTTCGAACGAGCGCGCCCGCTCGCTGCCACGGAACGCCTCGCGCTCGCGGTATCGGGCGGGCCCGACAGCATGGCGCTGCTCGCGCTCGCCGTCGCCGCTTTTCCCGGACAGATCATCGCCGCGACGGTCGATCACCGGCTGCGTCCCGCCGCCGCCGACGAGGCGCGGATGGTCGCAGACTGGTGCGACGCGCTCAGTATTGCGCACACGACGCTGGTAATCGACGCGCCGATCGGCACCAGCGCCGTGCAGGGCCGCGCGCGCGACCGGCGCTACGCCTTGCTGTTCGACTGGGCGACTGCGGCGGGGGCGGTGTGCCTCGCCACCGCGCACCATGCCGACGATCAGGCCGAGACCTTCCTGATGCGCGCGGCGCGCGGGGCAGGGGTCGCCGGGCTGGGCGGAATCCGCGCGTACCAGCAAGTCGGCGCGATCGCGCTGATCCGGCCGTTGCTCGACTGGCGCGTCGCCGAATTGCGCGCGCTTGCCGTGACGCACGCACTGCCCTTCGTCGACGATCCGAGCAACGGCGACCCGCATTACGAGCGCACCCGCTTTCGCGCATTGCTCCGCGACACGCCGTGGCTCGATCCGGTGCAGATCGCGCGCGCCGCGACGCACGCGGCGGAGGCCGATGCCACGATTCGGGGGATGGAAGACTGGCTATGGCAGACCCGCCGCCGCCCAACCCCCAACCGTCACCCCGGCCTCGTGCCGGGGGCCACCGCCGTCCAAGAGCAACATCCGCAGGACGTGCGGCACAGTGGATGCCGCGACGCGCCCGGCATGACGGGGGAGGGGGGCGTCGTAATCGACCTCGACGTCTCGGACCTGCCCCGCGAACTCCGCCGCCGCCTCGCCCGCCGCGCGATCCACGCCGTCCGCGCGGCGCACGCCATCACCACCCCGGCCTTCACCGACTCGGCCAATATCGAACCCCTGCTCGACTCGCTCGAAGCCGGCAAAGCCGCGACCCATGCGGGAATTCTCGTCAGCGTCCACGACACCGTGTGGAATTTTGCGCCACAACCGCCCCGTCGCTCACTCTGATCGACGATTTGATCGACGATTGCGGGGGCCGTTGCATTGCCATTAATCGCGCTGTGCTTATCTTATGGGTCTCGAAAGGTATCCCGTGCCCATGAACGACAATGACAAGCAGCCCGGCGGCGACTCTGGCGGGCCCAACCCCTGGATGAAATCGCTGCTGATCTGGGTCGGCATCCTGGTCGCGCTGGCCTTGTTCGTGACGTTGATCGACAATCGTTCGGTCGGCCCCAACGTCAACGGGATCGCCTATTCGCAATTCCTCGACCGCGTCCAGAACGGGCAGGTCAAGGACGTCAACATCGCCGGTGAAGTCGTCACCGGCACGATGAGCGACAACAGCAAGTTCCGCACCTATGCGCCGCAGGATCCGCGTCTGACCGACCGCCTGCGCGAAAAGAACGTCACGATCACCGCGAAGCCCGAGGATCCGACGCCGATCTGGCAGATCCTGCTGGTCAATTCGCTGCCCTTCTTCCTGTTCCTGGGTCTCGGCTATTTCGTGATGCGCCAGATGCAGAAGAATTCGGGCTCGGGCGCGATGGGCTTCGGCAAGAGCCGCGCCAAGATGCTGACGCAGAAGGAAGGTCGCGTGACCTTTAACGACGTCGCCGGTATCGACGAGGCGCGCGAGGAACTGCAGGAGATCGTCGAGTTCCTCAAAGACCCGACCAAGTTCGCGCGTCTCGGCGGCAAGATCCCCAAGGGCGCCTTGCTCGTCGGTTCGCCTGGCACCGGCAAGACGCTGCTCGCGCGCGCGATCGCAGGCGAGGCCGGCGTGCCGTTCTTCACCATTTCGGGGTCCGACTTCGTCGAGATGTTCGTCGGCGTCGGCGCGAGCCGCGTGCGCGACATGTTCGCCGAAGCCAAGAAGTCGGCGCCGTGCATCGTCTTCATCGACGAAATCGACGCGGTCGGCCGTCACCGTGGTGCGGGCCTCGGCAACGGCAATGACGAGCGCGAGCAGACGCTCAACCAGCTGCTGGTCGAGATGGACGGTTTCGAGGCGTCCGAGGGCATCATCATCGTCGCGGCGACCAACCGCCCCGACGTGCTCGATCCCGCACTGCTGCGTCCGGGCCGTTTCGATCGCCGCGTGACGGTGCCGCTGCCCGATATCGAGGGCCGTGTGAAGATTCTCGAAGTGCATATGAAGAAGGTGCCGCTCGCACCCGACGTCGATGCGCGCACGCTCGCACGCGGTACGCCGGGCATGTCGGGTGCCGATCTCGCCAACCTCGTCAACGAGGCGGCGCTGATGGCGGCGCGGCTCGGCAAGCGACTCGTCGCGATGGCGCAGTTCGAGACCGCCAAGGACCGCGTCATCATGGGCACCGAATGGCGCTCGCTGGTGATGACCACCGACGAAAAGCGGATGACCGCCTATCACGAAGCCGGCCACGCGCTGGTGCGGGTCCACACGCCTGCCTCGGACCCGATCCACAAGGCGACGATCATCCCGCGCGGTGGCGCTTTGGGCATGGTCGTGTCGATGCCCGAGCGTGACAATTACTCGTATCACCGCGACAAGATGTACGCCGATCTCGCGACCGTGATGGGTGGCCGCGTGGCGGAAGAGCTGATCTTCGGCTATGACAAGGTGTCGAGCGGCGCATCGGGCGACATCAAGCAGGCGACCAAGCTCGCCCGCGCGATGGTGTCGCAATGGGGCATGTCCGACGCGCTCGGCCCGCTGCAATATGAAGAGCAGCAGGGCGAGACCTTCCTCGGCTACTCGCAGACGCAGCGCCAGAACATGTCGAACGAGACCGCGCTGATGATCGACAGCGAGATCCGCAAGCTGGTCGATGGCGGCTTGATGCAGGCGCGCGAGATCCTGACCGAGCATATCGAACAGCTCCATCGCATCGCGGGTGCGCTGCTCGAATATGAGACGCTGACCGGCGACGAGATCAAGCGGCTCGCCTTCGACGGTGATATCGGTCGCGACGATCCCGATGCGAAGGTGTCGATCGTGCCCGGTGCTGGCACGTCGATCCCTAAGACACGCCGGCCCAAGGGCGGCGGGCCGTTCGGCAATCCGGCCCCTGCCGGGGCGTAAAACGCCCGCACGGCAAGGGTGATAGGCCGCGTCCGACACTGTCGGGCGCGGCCTTTTCGTGTCGGGATCGCTAGCGCCGACGCACGCACCGCTGGCCCATCTCACCCCGGCCCGGTGCCGGGGTCTACCGTGCCGCGCGATCTGCTGCCCTAGCACACGGCTTGGCGGGTCCGAAGACATGCGCTGGGGGAGAGTCCGAAGGCGATAGGTCGCCGCGATCGCTGTCCTACACGGCGAAAATGCGCTATGGTCTCGCACCGGGTCGGACAGTGCTCGGCCGGACGACGGACACCCCTGCGCACCGCACGCGATGGTGCGACTTTCGTGTGACTTTCCGCGGCGTGGCCGGGCTATTCCATCAACCCCATCACCAGCAACAGGCTGGCAAAGGCGATCAGCGCGATCCACGCGAACAACAGCAACGCCACCGTCCGCCACAGCGCCGAGCGCTTGCGCAGCTCATAGGCCCCGCGCAGCTGCGCAAACATATGCGTCGGCAGCACCAGGATAACGGCCCAGGTGATCAGATCACCCGAAACGCCGATCGCCCAAGCGACGCCGAGCAAGGCTGCGAACATCATCATGAACCCCAGCGAGTAGGTCACGAAGATGGCGTGATCGTAGAGCTGATAGCGCCGCCGCCACAGGAACAGCAGCGCCACGAACGGCGTCGAGATCGGGATCAGCGCCCAGCTGTATTTGTACGCGCTCGACTGCAGCTTGTAGAGCACCAGCCCGGGGTTCTCCCGGAACTTCGCGATGCCATGGTCGAGTGCGTGCCACTCGGTTCGCACGTTGGCGGTCTGCCAATCGTCGAGCGTCGTGCTCGACCCGGTGAGCACGCCGCGCGAGGTCTGCAACCCGCGCAATTCCTGCTCCACTTGCGCAATCTGCTCCTCGGTTTTGGCGGTGCGCGGGGCGGCCTGCAGTTGGGCGATCTGTGCCTTACCCTTGGCGATATTGGCATCGACACGCGCGATCGCCGCGCCGCGCCGCTCGGGGGAAAGGTCGCTTTCGAGCTCACCGCCAAACGCGTGGATCGTCGCGAACATCAGGAACACCGCGAACAGGAACAGCGCGAGCGGCGAGACGAAGCGCGCCCGCTCGCCGGCGATATAGCGCCGCGTCAGCGCACCCGGCTGGAACACCAGCATCGGCAGCGTGCGCCAGATCTTGCCCTCGAAATGGAACACGCCGTGGAGCAGGTCATGCCCGATCGCGCCGAGCGAGCGGTGGACATGCCCGGCCTGCCCGCAGGCGGAGCAGAACTCGCCGTGGAGCGCCGTCCCGCAATTCAGGCACAGGCCGTGGCTGTGCGAGTCCGCAAGCGACCCACCGGCAGGCGGCTCGACCGCATGCGCGACAAGAATTCCCGTGGCGATGTCGCCCGCTGCTTCGATTTCCCCCGACATGGCGGGAGCATAGCAGCCGGTTTCGTGGTGGCGATAGGTTTTGCGGCAATCGCTCCGCTCGTGATAAAGCCCGCCGCATGACCGACGTTCCGACCCTGCTCGCCACGATGACCGACCGCGCCCGGAGAGCCGCCAGCACGCTTGCCACGCTGCCGACCGCGGTGAAGGCGCAGGCGTTGCGCGCGGCGGCGCAGGCATTGCGCGATGCCGCCCCGGCGATCCTCGCGGCCAATGCGCGCGACATGGCGAAGGCGAGCGCTGCCGGCCTGTCGGGCGCGATGCTCGATCGGCTCAAGCTCGACGAGGGTCGCGTCGCCGGCATGGCCGACGGTGTTGCCGCGGTGGCGGGCCTTGCCGATCCGGTCGGCGCGGTGATCGACGAGAGCGTCCGGCCCAACGGTCTGCGCCTGCGGCGCGTCCGCGTGCCGATCGGGGTGATCGGGATCATCTATGAGAGCCGCCCCAATGTTACCGCGGACGCCGCGGCGCTCGCCGTGATGGCGGGCAATGCGGTGATCCTGCGCGGCGGATCGGAAGCGATCGAGAGCAACCGCGCGATCCACGCCGCGTTGGTGGCGGGGCTCGTCGCGCAAGGGATTCCGGCGGATGCGGCGCAGCTCGTGCCGACCACCGATCGCGCCGCGGTCGGCGCGATGCTGACCGCCGATGGATCGTCGGGCGGCGCCGCGATCGACCTGATCGTCCCGCGCGGCGGCAAGGGGCTCGTCGCGCGCGTCCAGGCCGAGGCGCGCGTGCCGGTGCTCGCGCATCTCGACGGGATCAACCATATCTATGTCGATGGCTCGGCCGATCCGGCGATGGCCGAGGCGATCGTCGTCGACGCCAAGATGCGCCGCACCGGCGTATGCGGCGCGATGGAGACGCTGCTGATCGACCAGGCCTATCCCGATCCGGCCGGGCTGGTCGCAGCGCTTGCCGCTGCGGGTTGCGAAGTGCGCGGCGGACCGGCGCTGCATGCGCTGATCCCCGGGCTGGTGCCCGCGACCGACGCCGATTGGGACACCGAATATCTCGAGGCGATCGCCTCGGTCGACCTGATCGACGGGGTCGATGCCGCGCTCGGTTTCATCGCCCGACACAGCTCGCACCATACCGATGCGATCGTCGCCGCCGACGAGGCCGTGGCGACCCGCTTCCTCGCCGAGGTCGACAGCGCGATCGTGCTGTGGAACGCCTCGACCCAGTTCGCCGATGGCGGCGAGTTCGGGCTCGGCGCCGAGATCGGCATCGCCACCGGCCGGCTCCACGCGCGCGGTCCCGTCGCGCTCGAGGGGCTGACGACCTACAAATGGGTCGGCTACGGCACCGGACAGGTGCGGGGTTGATGGCGGTGGGGCTGGGGCGTACTCTGCGGCGATGAACCATCCTGCGCCCTTTTCGCGATCGGTCACGGTCGACCTCGACGATGAGACGGCTGCGGGAATCGCCAAGGCTGCGGCCTCGCGCGGGATAACCGAAGCCGCATTCGCAGCCGAAGCGATCCGGAATGCCGTCGAAAGCGACGCCGAGCTTCTCGCGTTCATCCAGGTCGGGATCGACGCGGCCGACCGTGGCGCGCTGACCCCGCAGGCTGATGTCTTCGAAAACCTGCGCCGCCGGAGGCAGCAGCGCGCGGCCGCATGAGGACTGTCGAATGGAGCGACCCCGCGATCGCCGATCTTGAGGAGATTGACGATTATTGGTCGGCCTATTCTCCGGAGGCTGCCGAGAGCATTGCGGCCCTGATCGAAAAAGCCGCCGATTTTCTCGCGGTGAGTCCGGCAGCGGGACCGATGATCCCCGAGGTCGATGCTCGAAAATGGCGCGTCGCGCCCACCCATTATATCCTCCTATATCGGGTAACCGACGCGCACATCGAGGTGCTGCGCATCCGCCATGCGCGTGAGAATTGGATCCGGACCTGACCCGCATCGGCATCCTCGGCGGCTCGTTCAACCCGGCTCACGCCGGCCACCGCGCGATCAGCCTCGCCGCGCTCGATGCGCTGGGGCTCGACGAAGTGTGGTGGCTCGTCTCGCCCGGCAATCCGCTGAAGGAAAAGAGCGGCGACATGGCGCCCTTCGCCGCGCGCTTCGCCTCCGCAGTGCGGATCGCGCGCCACGCGCCGATCCGCGTCAGCGCGATCGAGCACAAGCTCGGCACGCGCTACACCGTCGACACCGTCACCAAACTCCGCCGCGCCTTCCCCAAAAAGCGCTTCATCTGGCTGATGGGATCGGACAATCTCGCGCAGTTCGACCAGTGGAAAGGGTGGCGCCAGATCGCCCGTGAGGTTCCGATTGCGGTAATCGCGCGTCCGGGGTATGAACGTGCTGCTCTCGCGGCTCCCGCGATGGGTTGGTTGCGGCGCGCACGTCGGCCCGCACACCAGGCGAAGAACTGGACGCAGTGGAGATTGCCGGCACTCGTGCTGTTGCGCTTCCGCCCCGACCCGCGCTCCGCGACGCAGCTTCGTGCTGCCGACCCCGCCTGGCAGCGGCATTTCCTGCCAGCCGTCCCGACCCCACCTTCTGCATAGGAATCATCTTGGCCTCAACTTCTCCCGTCTATCGCGCGTCCGAACCCGAAGAGGTCGACGCGCTGCATCGCCTCGTGCTCGCGTCGCTCGACGACGACCAGGCCGTCGACGTCATCTCGATCCCGCTCGCGGGCAAATCGAGCATCGCCGATTACATGGTGATCGCCAGCGGCCGCTCGACCCGCCAGGTCGCCTCGATGGCGCAGAAGCTCAGCGAGAAGATCAAGGCCGAATACGGCCGGCCGTCGCGGATCGAAGGTCTGCCGACCGCCGATTGGGTGCTGCTCGATGCCGGCGACGTGATCGTCCATCTGTTCCGCCCCGAGGTCCGCACCTTCTACAATCTCGAGCGGATGTGGGCGTTCGGCGATGCGCCGACCCCGCCGGCCGCACCGGTTATCGAAGACTGATCACTGTATCTCCTGCTCCCCGGCGAAGGCCGGGGTCCAGGAGCAAGCGGTGCGGCGGAGTGCGCAGCGCTCGCCTATAGCGACCTTCGCGGCTGGGCCCCGGCCTCCGCCGGGAAACGTGTAGCGGCGAAACGCTGAGCGTCGTCCGCAACGGAGGCAAGCATGCTGCTCCACATCGTCGCGCGCGGGCGGATCGGGCGGGGGCCCGAGGCCGAGCTCGTCGAACGCTATGCCAAGCGGCTGTCCTGGCCGTACAAGATGACCGAACTGCCCGACACCGGCGGCAAGATGCCGCCGGTCGAACCCGGCTGCCGGATCGTCATGCTCGACGAAACGGGGCAAGTGCTCCCGTCGCGCGATCTGGCGGCCACGCTCGAGAAATGGCGCGACAGCGGCGTGCGCGAGGCGCGCTTCCTTATCGGGGCGGCCGACGGCTTCGACGATGCGCAGCGCGCTTCGGCCGATCTGCTGCTCAGCTTCGGGCGCGCGACCTGGCCGCATCTGCTCGCCCGCGCGATGCTCGCCGAGCAATTGTACCGCGCGACGAGCATCCTTGCCAATCACCCCTATCACCGCGAAGGATAGGCCATGCGGGGGCGGGGTCTGGTCATTGCAGGTGTCGTGGGGGTGATGGGCGCAAGCATCGCGCTGGCGCAGGCCCCCGTCGACCAGCGCGCGCAACTCGCCGCCGCCAAGGCGCAGTCCGACGCCGCCGCCCGCCGCTCCGCCGCGCTCGAACGCCAGGCCGCCGCCGAACGCGACCAGGCGCGCCAGGCGCAGGCGCAGGAAGCCGCCGTCGCCGCGCGCATCCAGCAGGCCGAGGCCGACATCGCCGCCGGGCAGGCGCGGCTCGCGATCGTCGATCGTCTGCTCGCGGCCCAACGCACCCGGCTCGCCGCGAAACAGGTGCCGGTCGCGCGGCTGCTCGGCGCGCTGCAATCGCTGGCCCGGCGACCCGCGATCATCAGCCTGGTGCAACCCGGATCGGTCGACGATCTCGTCCATGTCCGCGCGGTGCTGGCGAACACGCTGCCGGTGATCCGCGCGCGGACCGCCGATGTCCGCGCCGATCTCGCCCGCACGCGCCAACTCCAGGCGGCCGGCGCGCTCGCGACGCGGGCGCTTGCCGAAAGCCGGTCGCGGCTCGAGACCCAGCGGCTCGCGCTGACCCGGCTCGAGGCGGCGCACCGGCTGCGCTCGCGGGCATTCGGACGCGACGCGCTGATCGAATCCGACCGTGCGATCGCGCTCGGCGAGAAAGCGCGCGACATCGTCGATCTGATGGACACGATCGGCAACCAGGCCGCGACGCGCGAAAGCCTCGAAAGCCTGCCAGGGCCGCTGGCACGCCCGCCGCGCCCCGGCGCCATCGCCGCCCCGGTCGCTTCGGTCGCCTGGTCACACAGCGCGCCGCCCTATCGCCTGCCGGTGCAGGGCCGGATCGTCACCGGGCTCGGCGAGCTGTCGGACAGCGGCGTCCATTCGCGCGGGCTGACGATCGTGCCGCTGGCGGGCGCGCAGGTCGTCGCGCCCGCCGCCGGACGCGTCGCCTTTGCCGGGCCGTTTCGCGGGTATGGCACGATCGTGATCCTCGATCATGGTGGCGGCTGGACGACGCTCGTCTCCGGCCTCGGCAGCACCAGCGCGCGGATCGGCGAAAGGCTCGGCCAGGGCGCGCCGATCGGGCAAGCGCCGCGCGGCGACGCGCCGAGCGTGACGGTCGAGCTGCGCCGGCGCGATCGCGCGGTCGATCTGACGGCGTTGGTCGGATGAGGCGCGCCACTGGCGGACAATCCCGGTCAGCCTCGGTTCACCCCGAATGCGGCAATCATCGCCCCGCTTTGATCCCTGCGCAAACCCCGCTACGGTGCCTGAAAGACCTCCTGCCTGCCGAGTATTGATCGATGTCGCGTTTCACCACTTCGCTGCTTCACGCCTCCGCAATCGCGGCGGTGCTGGCGATCGTGCCCGTCGGGACGAGCGCGATGGCGGCGGTCGACAACGGCACCTATCGCGAGATGGCGGTGTTCCTCGACGTCTATAATCGCGTGAAGGCCGAATATGTCGACAAGGTCGACGACAAGGTGCTGGTCAAGGGCGCGATCGAAGGCATGCTCGCCGCGCTCGATCCGCACAGCGCGTACGAGACCGGGCTCGATTACGACAATCTGCGCATCCAGACGATGGGGAGCTATGGCGGGCTCGGCCTGACCGTCACGATGGAGGACGGCGCGGTCAAGGTGGTGTCGCCGCAGCCCGACGCGCCGGGCGCGCGCGCCGGGATCAAGTCGGGCGATTACATCACGCATATCGACGGCAAACTGATCTTCGGCGACACGCTCGACGAATCGATCGGCAAGATGCGCGGCACCCCCGGCACCAAGGTCACGCTGACGCTGCTGCGTCCGGGGCATGACAAGCCGATCGTGGTCGCCCTGGTGCGCGAGAAGGTCGTCCAGCGGCCCGTCAAATGGAGCGTCAAGGATGGCGTCGGGCTGATCACCATCACGGCGTTTTCCGAACATACCGGCGACGCCGTCACCGCCGCGATCCGCGGCATCGTCAAGCAGCTCGGCCACGATCCGCTCGGCTATGTCGTCGATCTGCGCGGCAATGGCGGGGGGTTGCGCGACGAATCGATCGCGGTCGCCGATAATTTCCTGTCGTCGGGCGAGATCGTCTCGCAGCGCGGTCGCGACAAGGCCGATGTCGAGCCGTTCTACGCCGAATCCTATGTGAAGGGTGATCTCGCGCATGGGCTGCCGGTGATCGTGCTGACCGATGCAGGCACCGCCTCGGCTTCGGAGATCGTCGCCGGCGCGCTGCAGGATCACCACCGCGCGCTGATCATGGGCGAGCGGTCGTTCGGCAAGGGGTCGGTCCAGACGGTGATCGACATGGGGCCCAACGCCGCGCTGCGCCTTACCACCTCGCGCTATTACACCCCATCGGGCCGGTCGGTGCAGGAAGGCGGGATCGAGCCCGATATCGCGGTGCCGCAGCTCTCCGACCCTGATTACAAGTCGCGCCCCGTGTTCCGCGAGGACGATCTGCGCCGCCACCTGATCAACGAGGCCAAGACCACCAACGCCGCGATCGAGGAGGACGGCAAGCCCGATCCGCGCTTCGCGATGACGCCCGAGCAGTTGAAGGCCAAGGGGATCGAGGACTTCCAGCTCAGCTACGCGCTGAAGACGCTCGCGCGGCTGTCGAGCACGACGCAAGCGGTGGCGGCCCGCTAATGGCGCGCGATCGCTTCATCCTCGCGCGGCTGCTGGCGCTGCTGATCCCGCTCGCTTTGCTCGGCGGTGCGCTGCTCTTCCAATATGTCGGCAAGCTCTATCCGTGCGAGATGTGCTGGTGGCAGCGCTATCCGCACATCGTCGCGCTGCCGCTCGCGGCGCTCGCCTTCGTCGTGCCCAGCCGCGCGCAGCGCGAGACGCTCGTCAGCGTCGCGGCGATCGCGATCCTGCTGAGCGGGCTGATCGGCGTGTACCATGCCGGGGTCGAATATCATTGGTGGGCGGGTGTCACTGCCTGCACATCGACCGTGTCCGGCGCGATCACGCTCGAGAGCATCATGGCCGCGCCGATCATCCGTTGCGACGTCGCGCAATGGACGCTGTTCCATGTTTCGCTCGCCGGCTTCAACGCGCTCTTTTCGGTCGGCGGGGCGATCACCATCTTTGCGCTGATGCGAGGAGCAAAAGCATGAGCGGCTGGAAGCCCGGCGACCCCAAGCGCGACACGCGATCGATGGTGCGCGTCGATCAGGCGGGCGAATTCGGCGCGACGCGGATCTATGCGGGGCAGCTCGCGGTGCTTGGCGATCGCAGCCCGGCGGCGCGCGCGATCGCGGGCATGGCGAATCAGGAGGCGCGTCACCGCGCGTTCTTCGATGCGATGATGGCGCGGCGCTCGGTGCGGCCGACCTTGCTTCATCCGATCTGGAACGTCGCCGGCTTCGCGCTCGGCGCGGTGACCGCCGCGCTCGGTCCCAACGCGGCGATGGCCTGCACCGCCGCGGTCGAGACCGAGATCGACAAGCATTATGCCGACCAGCTCGTCGTGCTCGGCGACAGCGACCCCGAACTGGTCGAGGCGATCCGCGATTTCCAGGCCGAGGAGGTCGAGCATCGCGAGACTGCGCTCGCCGCGGGCGCCGAGAACACGCCGGGCTATCCATTGCTGAGCGGGCTGATCCGGCTTGGCTGCAAGGTCGCGATCGCGACCGCGAAACGTATTTGACGGGAGACAGGATGATGCAGGGCCTGATGACGAAGGGCGCGCTTGCCGCGCTCGTGCTCGCTGGTTTCGGCGCTGGCGGTGTCGCCTCGGCGCCTGTTGCGGCACAGGGCGTGAGCAACCCGCCGCTGGTGATCTACGGCAAGCAGAAATGCCCGACCGATGCCGACGGCAACGAGATCGTCGTCTGCGTCCGTCGCGCACCCGGCGAGCAGTTCCGCATCCCCAAGGAATTGCGCGACCTGAAGGTCAACCCCGAGAATGAGAGCTGGGCTTCCAGGAATGCCGCCAATGATCGGGTCGGCGCGACCGGGATCGGCAGCTGCAGCAATGTCGGGCCGGGCGGCGGCATGGGCTGCGCTGCGCAGGCCGGCCGCTTCTACAAGCGCGAGAAGCAGGACGCCAAGGCAGACCAGCGCGCCGTCGACGCCGCTCTCGTCCCCTGATCGGGAGCGGGGGGATGGCGACGCTGGCGGGGGCCGGCAGGCAGGCGGTAGGCACTTCGATCGGCGCGGATCGGTATGAGCGTGTGCTCGCCGGCGCTGCCGTTGTGCTGCTCGCGACGATCCTAGTCGCGCTGGTCAAGGGGCAGGCGCAATGGGCGCGGGTGCCGCTGGTGATCTGGATCCATCTCGCGACGGTGCTGATCGCCCTCGTGCTGACCCCAGTGATGCTGCTGCGCCCGCGCGGCGACGCGCTCCACCGTGCGCTCGGCAAGGTATGGGTCGCGGCGATGTTCCTCACCGCGGCCGAATCGTTCTTGGTGCGGACGGCGCATTCGGGGCATTTCAGCTTCATCCACATCATCTCGGCCTATGTCGTGCTCGCCGCGCCGCTGATCTGGTGGACCGCGCGGACGCACCGCATTGCGTCGCATCGCCGGCAGGTCCGCGGGATGGTCACCGGCGCGCTGCTGATCGCCGGGTTCTTCACGCTGCCGCCGTTCCGGCTGCTCGGCCAGTGGTTGACCGCCTGATCGCATGACGCCCGCCGTTCCCATCGTTCGCGCGCCGCACGCGGTCGCGCTGTTGGTGTTCGCGCTCGTCTGGCTGTCGTGCGTGTCGTTCGGATCGTTCGTGTTCAATCCCAACACCGCGACGCGGATGTTCGGCGCGCTGGCGCTGGTCGAGCGCGGCGAGGCGACGATCGATCGCTACCAGACGCTGACGATCGACAAGGCCGCGTTCAAACAGGGCGCGGTGACGCATTACTATATGGACAAGGCGCCGGGCATGACGCTGATGGCGGCGCCGGTGGTGTGGGCGACCAACCACGTTACCGGCGCGCGATCGTACGATCAGGTGATCGACATCACCAATCCGCGGCTCGCCGAGTTCCTGCGGCTGCGGCTGCAGCTTGCTGTGGCGTGCGGCGCGGCGATCCTGACGGCGTTTGCCGCGGTGCTGCTGCTCGATCTCGGGACGGGGATCACCGGCAGCCCGGCGGCGGGGCTGTTCGCCGCGCTCGGTTATGCGCTCGGCTCGATCGTGTGGGGCTGGTCGACGACGCTGTTCGGCCATGCGCCCGTCGCCGCATTGTTCCTCATTGCGACCTGGGCGATCTGGCGCGGGACGTCGGGCGAGCGCGAGTTCGGGCGCTGGCGCTATCCGCTGATGGCGGGGGCGGCGCTCGGCTGGGCGGTGACGATCGAGTTCCAGGCTGCGCTGGGCGGGCTTGCGATCGGCGGCTGGGCCTTGTGGCGCAGCCGCGACGCGGCCTGGCCAGTGCGGCGGCGGTTGTACCTCGTGGCGGTGCTGACCGCGCTCGTCGCGGTGGCGCCGATGCTCGCCTATAACCAGTTCGCGTTCGGGACGCCGTTCATGACGGGCTATACCGGCGTGGTCGGCTTCAACGGGATGAACCAGGGGCTGTTCGGGCTGACCTATCCAAAGGCGAGCGCGCTGTTCGGCATCACGCTCGGCCCTCGGCGCGGGTTGCTGTGGGTCGCGCCGGTCCTGCTGCTGGGGCTGGTCGGGCTGATCCGGATGGTTCGCGACCGTCGGACGCGCGATCTCGGCGTGTTGGCGCTCGTCGTGATCGCGATCGTGCTGTCGATCAACGCGTCCTACGCCTATTGGGACGGCGGCGCCTCGACCGGCCCGCGCCATTCGGTCCCGGCGATCCCGTTCCTCGCGCTCGGTCTCGCGCCGTTCTGGGCCGCACTACGACGCCCTGCCGCCCGGATCGGGGCGGCGGCGCTGCTCGGCGTCTCGATGCTGCTCAATCTGATCGTCGCGGCGACCGACATTTTCGCGCCCGAGGGAATGATCATGCCGGTCTGGTCGCGCAACATCCTCGGGCTGCTCGCGCACGGCTATCTCAATACCGTGCCGAGCCTCTATTGGGGCGTGTCGCCGTGGCTCGGGCTGTTCTTGTATCTCGATCTGGCGCTGCCGATGCTCGGCCTGATGCTGTGGTGGACGCGCCGCGCGGAGCGTCGCGGCTCAGTATAGGCGGCCGCCATTGGGCACGGGCAGCGTCGGCTGGACCAGCACGACCTCGCCATTCTCGTCGGGGAAGCCGAGCGTCAGCACTTCGGACATCATCGGGCCGATCTGGCGCGGCGGAAAGTTGATTACTGCGGCGACCTGCCGCCCGGGCAATTCGTCGAGCGTGTAGCGCGCGGTGATCTGCGCCGAGGAGCGCTTGATGCCGATCTCGGGCCCGAAATCGATCGTCAGCCGGTAAGCGGGTTTGCGCGCCTGCGGGAAGGGCAATGCCTCGACGATCGTCCCGACCCGGATGTCGAGCTTCGCAAAATCGTCGAAGGTGACCTGCTCAGAAATCGACATCGTCATAATGTTTCGGCGCCATGATGCCTTCCATCCGTTCGGACAGCAAGGGCCGGAAGCTCGGCCTGCTCTTGAAGCCGCGATACCATTTCGCGGTCTGCTCGTGGTTGCGCCAGTCGATCCCGCCGAGATAATCGGCGACCGAAATCTGCGCCGCCGCCGCCAGATCGGCGAGGCTCATCGTCGCGCCGGCCATCCAGTTATGATGGTCGAGCAGGTAATCGGTATAATCGAGGTGGCGCACCGCCGCCTTCATCGCATCGCGCAGCCGCTTCGAATCGGGCGGCTCCTTGGTGACGAGGCGCTTTTCCATCCGTTCGTGGAGCAGCGGCGCGACGATATCGGCGAAGAATTGCGAATCGAACCAGGCGACGAGGCGGCGGATCTCGGCGCGGTTGACCGCGGTGCCGTTGATCATCGCGTTCTTCTCGACCGTCTCCTCGAGATATTCGCAGATCGCCATCGAATCCATCAGGCGGATGCCGCGCTGCGGATCGGTCATCACCGGCACCTGGCCGGCGGGGTTCATGTCGAGGAATTCGTCGCGCTGCTCCCACGGATTTTCGCGGACGAGCTCGCAGCCGACGCCCTTCTCACCGAGCAGGAGCCGGACCTTACGCGAGAACGGGCAGAGCGGGAATTGATAGAGTTGCCACATGCCCGCTTGGTAGAACGCGGGGGGCCCGAGGGGAAGGCGTCACACGACTTTGTGTCCGTCCACGGCCACGGATCAGCGGACTGCGTTGACCTCGGCCTGGGTCAGCGCGATCGCGGCGCGCAGACGCTCGGTGGTGTGCTTGAGCTCGGCGCTGAGACTGGCGATGTCGCGCGCGGCCTGGCCCGTGGCGGCGACTGCTGTGCGGGTCTGGTTGTGCAGATCGCGGCGATAGTCGGGGTGGCTGCGCGCGGCGAGATCGCCGAGCGTATCCTCGGGGCGGATGTTAGCGCGCTGGTCGGTGAGCTTGGCGAGCGGGCCGACATGCGTCTGGAGCAGCGCGTCGGCATATTGATCGACCGTGGTCGCGATGATTTCCTGGACGAGCGGGCTCGACAGCAGCGCGCCGACTTGGGCGGCATCGGGAAGCGGACGGGGCGGGGGTGGGGCGCTGTCATTGGCGAACGCCGGGGTGGCGATGCCGCAAGCGAGCAGACCGAGCAGAAGCGTACGCATAATCAACCCTCGAACGCCCCCGATCGAGCTTGGCCAATAGCACGATTCGGGGCGTTTTGTCGATCATCGAGTTGCATCGGGACAGATGCACCTACCCCGTCATCCCCGCGAAAGCGGGAATCCCGCTCCTTTCCAGCGCCGGCAGAAGAAGCGGGACCCCCGCTTTCGCGGGGGTGACGGGGGGCTGTTCCCTGACGGGCGAGGGTTACTCCGCCGCGACCTGCTCCTCGCGGTCGTCGAGCGGGTGGCTGAGCCGGGTGAGCATTTCCTTCGGCACCACCTGCCAGAAGCGATCGACCACGCGACCCCAATCGTCGAGCAATGCCCCCGACCATTTCGAATCGGTCGCGGCATGCTGCGCGCGAACGAGCCCGAGCAGCACCGCTTCCCAATGCAGCGACGATAGCCGGTTCCAGGTGATGTTCTCGGGGTTGGCGCGGCGTGCGAAGCTGCCGTCGGCGTCATAGACGAACGCCATCCCGCCGGTCATCCCAGCGCCGAAGTTCGCACCGACCGGGCCGAGCACCACCGCGGTGCCCCCGGTCATATATTCGCACCCGTTCGCGCCACAGCCCTCGACCACGACGGTCGCGCCCGAATTGCGCACCGCGAAGCGCTCGCCCGCTTGCCCTGCGGCATACAGGCTGCCCGAGGTTGCGCCGTAGAGCACGGTGTTGCCGATGATCGTATTGTCCTGGCTGGCGAGCGGCGAGCTCACCACCGGGCGCACCGCGATGATGCCGCCCGACAGCCCCTTGCCGACATAGTCGTTGGCATCGCCGAACACTTCGAGCGTGATGCCCTTGCACAGGAACGCGCCGAGGCTCTGCCCCGCCGAGCCGCGCAAACGCACATGGACATGCCCGTCGGCGAGCGCCGACATGCCGAAGGTCCGCGTGATCTCGCTCGACAGCCGCGTGCCGACCGCGCGGTGCGTGTTGCGCACCGAATAGGTCAGCTGCATCTTCTCCCGCCGGCTGAACACCGCCGCGGCATCCTTGATGATCTGCGCGTCGAGGCTGTCGGGCACTTCGTTGCGGCGACCGGTCAGGCTGAAGCGGCGCTGATCGTCGGGTGCGTCGACCTTGGCGAGGATCGGGTTGAGATCGAGATCGTCGAGATGCTCGGCGCCACGGCTGACCTGGCGGAGCAGTTCGGTACGGCCGATCACCTCGTCGAGGCTGCGGAAGCCGAGCCGGGCGAGGATGTCGCGCACCTCCTCGGCGATGAAGGTCATCAGGTTGATGACCTTCTCAGGGCTGCCGCTGAACTTGGCGCGTAGCTTCTCGTCCTGCGTGCAGACGCCGACGGGGCAGGTGTTCGAATGGCACTGCCGCACCATGATGCAGCCCATCGCGACGAGCGACAGCGTGCCGATGCCGAATTCTTCGGCCCCCAGGATCGCGGCGATGACGATGTCGCGCCCGGTCTTGAGGCCGCCGTCAGTGCGCAGCTTGATGCGACCGCGAAGACCATTGAGCGTCAGCGTCTGGTTGACCTCCGAGAGCCCCATTTCCCACGGCGTGCCGGCATATTTGATGCTGGTCTGCGGGGATGCGCCGGTACCGCCGACATGGCCGGCGATAAGGATCACGTCGGCATGCGCCTTGGCGACGCCCGCCGCGACGGTGCCGATGCCGGCCGAGGAGACGAGCTTCACGCACACCCGCGCGATCGGGTTGATCTGCTTGAGGTCGTAGATGAGCTGCGCGAGATCCTCGATCGAATAGATGTCGTGATGCGGTGGCGGCGAGATCAGCATGACGCCGGGCGTCGCATGGCGCAGCTTGGCGATGAACTCGGTCACCTTGAAGCCGGGCAGCTGCCCGCCCTCGCCGGGCTTGGCGCCCTGCGCGACCTTGATTTCGATCTCGTCGCAGGCGTTGAGATATTCGGCGGTCACGCCGAAGCGGCCCGACGCGATCTGCTTGACGCCGGAGTTGGCGTTGTCGCCGTTCGCATAGGGTTGGTAGCGCGCCTTGTCCTCGCCGCCTTCGCCCGACACCGCCTTGGCGCCGATGCGGTTCATCGCGATCGCGAGCGTCTCATGCGCCTCGGGGGAGAGCGCGCCGAGCGACATGCCCGGCGTCACGAAGCGCTTGCGGATCTCGGTGATCGCCTCGACCTGGTCGACCGGCACGCCCTCGGCAGGGAAGTTGAACTGCAGCAGGTCACGCAGATAGACCGGCGGCAACGCCTCCACGCCGCGCGAGAATTGCAGATAGGTCGAGTAGCTGTCGGTCGCGACCGAGTTCTGCAGCAGGTGCATCAGCTGTGCCGAGTAGGCATGCGTCTCGCCAGTATGGCGCTGGCGATAGAAGCCGCCGATCGGCAGCGTCGCGACACCCTCGTCGAACGCCTTGTCGTGGCGCAGCTGCGCGTTGAGGTGGAGCGAGGCATAGCCCTCGCCCGAGATCTTCGCGGGCATGCCGGGGAACAGATCGTTGACCAGCGCACGGCTCAAGCCCACCGCCTCGAAATTGTAGCCGCCGCGGTAGGACGAGATCACCGCGATCCCCATCTTCGAGATGATCTTGAGCAGACCCTCCTCGACCGCATGGCGATGCCGCGCGAGGCATTCCTCGAGGCTCAGCTCGCCGAACAGCCCACGGCCATGGCGGTCTGCGATCGACGCTTCGGCGAGATAGGCATGGACGGTGGTCGCGCCGACGCCGATCAGAACCGCATAATAATGCGTGTCGAGGCATTCGGCGGTCTGGACGTTGATGCTGGCGTAGGAGCGCAGGCCCATCCGCACGAGATGCGTATGCACCGCCGCGGCGGCGAGCACGCCGGCGATGCCGATCCGCTCGGGGTCGATGTTGCGATCGGTCAGGAACAGTTCGCTATGCCCCTGGCGCACCGCGGTGACCGCCTCGGCGCGGATCCGCGCGATCGCGGCACGCAATTTCTCGGGGCCGCCGCCGGCCTCGAAGGTGCAGTCGATCTCGGCCGCCTGCGCGCCGAAATGCGTCTTGAGCTTTGCCCAGTCGGCCCCGTCGAGCACGGGCGATTCGAGCACGAGCACGCCGTCGCGCCGGTCCTCGGTGTCGAGGATGTTGGCGAGGTTGCCGAAGCGCGTCTTGAGCGACATCACATGGCGTTCGCGTAAAGGATCGATCGGCGGGTTGGTGACCTGGCTGAAATTCTGCCGGAAGAACTGGCTGATCAGCCGTGGCTTGTCGGAGATAACGGCGAGCGGCGTGTCGTCGCCCATCGAGCCGATCGCTTCCTTGGCGCCCTCGACCATCGGCGCGAGGATCAGCTCCATATCCTCGAGCGTCTGGCCGGCGGCAACCTGGCGGCGCGTGAGGTCGGCGCGGTCGAAGCGCGTGATCGGGTCGCCCTCTGGGAGCGGCAGGTCGGCGATGCTGGTGAACTCGCCGATCATGCCGGCATAATCATGCTCGCCGGCGATCCGGTCCTTCACCGCACGGTCGTGGAGCAGCACGCCTTCGTCGAGATCGATCGCGATCATCTGGCCGGGCCCGAGCCGGCCCTTCTCGATAACGGTAGATTCGGGGACGACGACCATCCCGCTCTCCGACCCGACGATCAGCAGGCCGTCGATCGTGCGGACATAGCGCAGCGGGCGCAGCGCGTTGCGGTCCATGCCGGCAACCGCCCAGCGGCCATCGGTCATCGCGAGTGCGGCGGGGCCGTCCCACGGCTCCATCACGGAGGCGAGGTACTGGTACATCGCGAGATGGTCGGCGGGCATGTCGATCGAATCGGCCATCGCCTCGGGAACGAGCATCAGCTTGGCGGTCGGCGCATCGCGGCCCGAGCGGCAGATCGCCTCGAACACCGCATCGAGCGCCGCCGTGTCCGACGCGCCCGCCGGGATCACCGGCTTTATGTCCTCGCTATGCTCACCGAAGGCGAGGCTCGCCATGCGGATCTCGTGGCTCAGCATCCAGTTCTTGTTGCCGCGGATCGTGTTGATCTCGCCATTGTGCGCGAGCGTGCGGAACGGTTGTGCCAGCCACCATTGCGGGAAGGTGTTGGTCGAATAGCGCTGATGGAAGATCGCGACGCGGCTCTCGAAGCGCGGATCGCGCAGGTCGGGATAGAAGATCGACAGCGATTCGGCGAGGAACAGGCCCTTGTAGATGATCGAGCGGCACGACAGGCTGCAGATGTAGAAGCCCTGGATCTGCGCCGCGATCACGCGCTTCTCGATCCGGCGGCGGACGAGATAGAGGTTCTTCTCGAACTCGGCGGCGCTCGCATCATCCGGCAGCGGGCCGGCGATCATGATCTGCTCGATCTCGGGCCGGGTCGCGAGGCCCTTCTGGCCGATCACCGAAACGTCGACCGGCACCTGGCGCCAGCCGTAGATGGTATAGCCCTCTTCGATGATGACGCTCTCGACGATCGTACGGCATGCTTCCTGCGCGCCGAGATCGGTGCGCGGCAGAAAGATCATGCCGACCGCGAGCCGGTTGGGCAGCGGGCGGTGGCCCGAGCCGGCGATCGCATCGTCGAAGAATTTGAGCGGCAGGTCGATGTGCAGCCCGGCGCCGTCGCCGGTCTTGCCATCGGCATCGACCGCGCCGCGGTGCCATACCGCCTTCAGCGCATCGATCGCCGACTGGACGACACGGCGCGACGGTGTGCCGTCGGTCGCGGCGACGAGGCCGACGCCGCAGGCATCGCCCTCGAATTCGGGGCGGTACATGCCGTGTTCGGCGAGATAAGCGTGCTGGTCGGTCATCTTTGGGACCCCTTGGTGTCGGCGGATGCGGCGGCGCTCAGATAGCGGCGCACGATCTCGCGCTTGCGGGTTTGGACGTCGGCGAGGAGTTGCGGATATGTCGCTGCATATCGCTGCCCGACCGGCATGCGGAAGAAGCGCGAAATCTCGTCCATTTCGGCCGCGGTAAAACGCTTGGCATAGATCGTCTGGCTCGCCGCCATCACATCGTCGAGGATCGCCGATTCGCTGGCGGCGAGCCGAGCCTTGGTCGATGCGCTCGGGCTGACGAGCGCGTCGCACGGCTTCATGTTGCGCCCTGTAGCCGCACGGTTGAGGCAATCCTCGGTCATCTCGGATTCGGCCGCACGGATCGCATCCTTGATCAGCACCGCCTGGCGCGCGCGAAAGCGGCTGACGACGAGCAGCCGCCCGGCCGCGGCCCGGCGTTCGTCATAGTCGGCGGCGGCATCGGCATTGGCGGCGGGCGCGGGCAGGGCAGGGCGCCGCGCCTGGCCGTGCACCGTGCTGGCGCAGAGCAATGCAACGCCGAGCGTCGCACTGCCACTACGCCATCTGCGGGTCGGGCGGTGCGTCATGCCGCCTGCTTGCTCGCCGCCATGTCGGCCGCGGCCTTGGTCTTGAGATAGCGGTGCATGCTCGCCGCGACATCGCGCCCGTCGCGGATCGCCCACACGACGAGGCTTGCGCCGCGCACGATGTCGCCCGCCGCGAACACGCCGTCGAGCGAGGTCATCAGCGTCTTGTTGTCGACCAGCACCGTGCCCCAGCGCGTCACCGTCAGCTCGGGCGCGCCGAACAGCGCGGGCAGATCCTCGGCATCGAAGCCGAGCGCCTTGATCACCAGATCGGCCTTGACCTCGAACCCGCCTTCGGGGTCGATCTCGGGCGCACGGCGGCCCGAGGCGTCGGGCGCGCCGAGCCGCATCGCGCTCGCCTTGACGGTCGAGACCTTGCCTTCGCCGGCGAAGCTCTCGGGCGCGGACAGCCAGACGAACTCGACGCCTTCTTCCTCGGCATTGGCAACTTCGCGCTGCGAGCCGGGCATGTTGGCGCGGTCGCGGCGATAGAGGCACTTCACCGATGCCGCATCCTGGCGGATCGCGGTGCGGACACAGTCCATCGCGGTGTCGCCGCCGCCGATCACGACGACGTGCTTGCCCTTGGCATCGAGGCTGCCGTCATCGAAGCTCGGCACCGCATCGCCAAAGCCCTTGCGGTTCGACGCGGTGAGGAAGGCGAGCGCATCGACCACGCCGTCGGCGTCGACGCCCGGTGCCTTGATCGCGCGGGCGCGGTACACGCCGGTGGCGATCAGGATCGCATCGTGGCGTTGGCGCAGTTCGTCCATGCTGGCATCGCGGCCGACTTCGAAATTCTCGTGGAAGACGATTCCGGCAGCCTTGAGCCGCTCTACGCGCCGCATCACGATGGGCTTTTCAAGCTTGAAGCCAGGGATACCATAGGTCAGCAGCCCGCCCGCGCGGTCGTAACGGTCATAGACATGCACGTCATAGCCGTTTCCGCGCAGATATTCGGCTGCGCTCAGGCCCGCCGGACCCGCGCCGATCACGCCGACCGATTGTCCGCGGTCGCGGCCGGGGACGAGCGGCTCGACCCAGCCTTCTTCCCAGGCGGTGTCGGTGATGAACTTCTCGACCGCGCCGATCGTCACCGCGCCGTGGCCGGAGAATTCGATCACGCAATTGCCCTCGCACAGGCGGTCCTGCGGGCAGATCCGTCCGCAGATCTCGGGCATGGTCGAGGTCGCGTTGCTGAGCTCATACGCCTCGCGCAGCCGGCCTTCGGCGGTCAGCCGCAGCCAGTCGGGGATATGGTTGTGCAGCGGGCAATGGACCGAGCAATAGGGCACGCCGCATTGCGAGCAACGCCCGGCCTGGGCTTCCGCATCTGGCACCGGATAGCGCTCGGCAATCTCGCGAAAGTCTTCGGCGCGGAGCTCGGGCTCGCGCTTCGCAGGATAGACCTGCTCGCGATCGACGAATTTCAACAGGGACGTGTCAGCCATATGCGCACCTTTCGGATGCGCAAATACCGAGCCATCGTCACGCTGTCATTACGAAAACGTAATATAGGTAAGCAGTATTGACCTAATTAAATTGACAGAGAGTTTCGGCTGTCGTGAAACCCAGGTGTTTGACCACAAATAGGACCGAAACGGCCTAAATGGTCATTAGCCATACGAAGGCGGCGGTGCCTGCAATAATCCGATACCAGGCGAAGGGGACGAAGCCATAGCGTGTCACCACGCCGACAAACCATTTCACCACCAGCACTGCGACGATGAACGAAACGATGAAGCCGAGGCCGATCGCGCCGAGGCTCACGCCTTGCCCACTCAGCAGCTCGTGCCGGTTCTTGACCAGTTCGAGCGTGGTCGCGCCGAGCATCGTCGGGATGGCGAGGAAGAAGCTGAACTCGGCCGCGGTGCGCCGCTCGACCCCGAGGGCAAGTGCGCCGAGGATCGTCGCGCCCGACCGGCTGACGCCGGGGACCATCGCCAGGCATTGCAGGCACCCGATCCCGACGACCTTGCCGAGCGGGATATCGGCGACGCCGACGATATCGCTCTTGGGGGCGAGCCGCTCGACCAGGATGATCGCGATCCCGCCGACGACCAGCGCGATCGACACGACCACCGCATTGCCCAGCAGCGCCTCGATCTGCTTATGGATCGCGAGGCCGAGGATCGCCGCGGGGATGAACGCCACGAGGATGTTGCGCACGAAGCGCAACGACACCGGATCGCGCCGCGCCAGGCCCATCGCGACCGCGAGGAACGTCCGCCAGTACAGCACGACGATCGCGAGGATCGCGCCCAGCTGGATGACGATGTTGAACACCTGCCAGCGCGCTGCATCATAGCCGAGCAGCTTGGTCGCGAGGATCAAATGTCCGGTCGAGGAGACCGGCAGAAACTCCGTCACCCCCTCGACGATGCCGAGCAGGATGATACTGATAATGTCGCCCACGAAATTCCCCCCAAATAGACGACGCTTCAGACGGTGGTTACGCCGCCACCGGCACCGCGAAACGGCCGCCCTTGCGGTATCGCACCAGCCAGCCCGGCGCGACCGCGTCGAGCGGTGTCGGCGTGATGCCGAGCAGCTCTAGCCCGTTCTGCGCCGAAACGACATTGTCGTTTGCCAACATCTTCCATTGATCCTGCGTGATCGGCGCGCCGGGTAGGAAGCCAGCCGATGCGATCGCCGCGCCGATCGAATCGGGCAGCTCGACGATCTTGGGCGCGCGGTTGGTCGCCTTGGCGATCCAGCGCACGAGCGCGCCCATCGACAGCACGTCGGGCCCGCCGAGCTCGAGCGTCTTGCCGGCGGCGAGTTGTGGGTGCGTGAGGGCGGCGATCACGGCGTCGGCGACGTCACCGACATAGACCGGCTGGAACTTGGTGCCGGCGCGCAGCACGGGCACGACGTGGACGAGCGGCATCGAAGCCGCGGTCGCGACCATCGCGGCGAAGCGATTGACGAACTGGTCCTCGCGCCCGAACACGATCGACGGCCGCAGGATCGTGGCCGCGGGGAAGGCGGCGCGCACCGCGGCCTCGCCTTCGCCCTTCGAACGGCCATAGGCCGAGGGCGAAGCGGGGTCGGCACCGATCGCCGAGACATGGACGAGCGCCGGAATCCCGGCGGCGGCGGCCGCCTCGGCGACGATCCGCGCGCCGTCGACCTGGATCTTCTGGAAATCGCCGCTGAGGATGCCGACGAGATTGACCACCGCATCCGATCCCGCGACCGCGCGCCGGATCGAATCCGGGTTGGAGATGTCCGCAACCGCGAATTGCGTCTGGCCGAGCCCGCCGAGCGGCTTGAGGAAGAACGCCTGGCGCGGATCGCGCTGCGCGATTCGCACGCGCGCGCCGGTTTCGAGCAGCGCCTGTGCGACATAGCGGCCGAGAAACCCTCCGCCGCCGATCAGCGTAACCAGTGTATTCTTCATCGCGTGCGCCTTGTGCCTGCCGTTCGCTTGGGGTGATCAGCCCTTGCCCCAGCATACAGTGTGTTGACAAGGCCGACTCGCCTCCCCTAAGGCCCGCGACCTACCCAGTGCCCGGATGGCGGAATTGGTAGACGCACCAGCTTCAGGTGCTGGCGCTCGCAAGGGCGTGGAGGTTCGAGTCCTCTTCCGGGCACCATCTGTTTCCTGTTCGTTCCATCTGGGAACGTCCAGGGACGTCCAGCAAGCGGCTGGTTTCAAAGCACAAATTCATCGACGATCGCTGGCAACCGTCCGGGTTGATCCAGCGGAATTCAGCACAAGAGACACAAAAAAGGTCTCATTTTGTGTCTGCTGGGTGAACTTGGAGAAATCCAGGATCACGACGATGCTGACACAACTCAAGATCACGTCCGCAAAGCCCACCGCGAAGCCGTACAACCTGTCCGACGGACATGGACTCTTCCTTGCCATTCAGACGAGCGGCTCGAAGCTCTGGCGCTTCCGCTATCGATATGCCGGCCGGCAGAAGACGCTTCATATTGGACCATGGCCGGACACTTCACTCGCCGATGCCCGCGAGAGATGCCGCGAGGCGAGAAAGGCGATAGCGGCCGGGCTCGACCCGGCTCTCGAAAAGAAGCGGGCGAAGGTAACGGCCCGGTTCGCCGTCGCCACCACGTTCAAGGATGTCGCGCTCGAATGGATCGCGAAGTGCGAACGGGAAGGTCGCGCCGAGATCACATTGGACAAGATTCGCTGGCTGCTCGGCATGGCCTACCCGTTGATCGGTTCTCATCCGATCAACGCGATATCGCCGACCGAGGCGCTAACCGTCCTGCGAAAGGTCGAGGCGAAGGGTCGGTACGAAAGCGCCCGTCGCATGCGGAGCATTCTCAGTCGTGTGTTCCGATATGGCATCGCGACCGCGCGCTGCGATCGTGATGTGGCGGCCGACCTGCGCGGTGCGCTGACGACGCCCAAGACCGTGCATCATGCCGCGATCACCGATCCCGGCGGCGTCGGCGTGCTCTTGAAGACGATGGATGGGTATACCGGGCAGGCTGTCACGCGCATGGCCTTGCGGCTGTCCCCGCATCTCTTCGTTCGACCGGGAGAGTTGCGCCAAGCCGAATGGACCGAGATCGATGTCGAAAAGGCACTCTGGTCGATTCCCGCCGAGCGGATGAAGATGCGCCGCTCGCACAAGGTGCCGCTCTCCCGGCAGGCGCTTTCAATGATCGAGGAGTTGCGCGAAATCAGCGGTCATCGACAGTATCTGTTCCCATGCATGGGGAGCCCGAGGCGGCCGATGTCCGAGAATGGCGTCAACCAGGCGCTGCGCAGGCTGGGTTACGAGACCGGCGAGATGACCGCCCATGGTTTCCGGGCGATGGCCGCGACCCTGCTCAACGAAATGGGGCGTTGGAACCCGGATGCGATCGAGCGGCAGCTTGCCCATCAGGAGGTGTCGTCCGTCCGCCGCGCCTATGCGCGGGGCGAATATTGGGACGAGCGCGTCGCGATGATGCAGCACTGGTCGGATTATCTCGACGGCCTGCGTGACGCGGCGGAAGCACCTCGGCCAGCGAAAGCGGTTTCCTGCAAGTTGAAGTCTGGCAAATGGAAGGCACGACGCCCACGCAGTCAACCGCGGCGGTAAAGCCATAGGCCTTGCTGGACATCATTGAGATGATGCCCGCGGGGCCATTGACCGATCTTTCGATAAGTCAGCCTCGCGCGGTCCCGGAAACCGCGGTGAGCGCCCTCAGGCTACTAAATTGAATGAGCGTGGCGCGCCCGACCTTGACGGTCGCAAGATCGCCCGACTGAATCAGTTCGTAGATGCGGGATCGGCTGAGGCCGGTTATCCGGACGGCGGTCGAGATGCGCACCGTGAGCGGCTCGATCTTCTGCTCCCACCCCCGCTCGATCATTTCTGCCACCGCAGTGCCGCTGCTCCATCAAGTGCGAGCCAGATGCCCGCAAGAATCAATGCGGATATGGCAGTCATCTGTAAGATCAGAAATGTCGCCGGTGTCATTCGCGCCTCCGGCCCACATGCGGTTTAGTCGCTCCGGGCTGACCAAAATTAGCGAAAGCACGATGGGATCGTCAGACCGTTTCGGGGGACCTACGGGTACCGCCGAGGGAATCGACGGTCGTTTGCGAAAAGCAGCTGTACGTGGAGCGAAGCGTGCAGCACGCCGGGCTGTCCCCGATTTCTGAGCAGGAGTGGACTAGGCGATTCTGCCTATATATCTGATTTGACCGGATAAAAAGCAGCGCCAAATTCCGGTGCCATGGTGGATACCGTAAGTTATCCCAACGGCGATTGGTTCGAGTCCCAACTCGCTCGGAGACCAGCTTTAAGGGGTGGCCGAATCGTCGCCAAACAATGCTCTAGTGCGAAAGCAATACGAATTCAGCCGTAACGGTAACGAAACTTTTTGGCCGCTCGTCTTTAAGTCGCTAGGCCAAGTGCATGGCAGAGTTTCTCGGTCCTAGTGTCTGGTCAGAAATCACCGCCGCCGCGCGTGCCAATGCTGGCGCATCGCAAGTAGCAGTCGCATATTTCAGCACTGAAGGGCCCCGCCTGCTGCCGCTCAAGGTTGGCAGCATCCTCGTCGTCGATGCGAGCGTCGATACCGTCACGGCCGGAGGCACGGCGCCAGCGGCACTGAGGCGGATGCTTGCCCGCGGAGTGCGGGTGTTCAGCGCGCAGAGTCTGCATGCCAAGGTCTTGGTCTTCGGCAATCGGGCCTTTGTTGGATCGGCCAACGCGTCGACCAATTCGGCGCGTTATCTGATCGAGGCTGTCGCCAAGTTCGACGAGCCGGCGATGATCGATGCGGCGCGGACGTTCGTGCAGGGCTTGGCAATCACCGAGCTCGACGATGCGGCACTTCAAGCGCTCGAAGCCATCTATCGTCCGCCGCGCCCGCCTCGCTTTCCCAAGCGCCAAGCGCCCTTCACGACGCTGATCATGGAACTGACGCTCGAGCAGGGAATCGGGCGCGAGACCCAGGTTCAGCCGCCGCGGCCCGTCTGGGAGCATTATTTCGCGATTGATTTCGACGCGGCGCAGCTGCCGCGCCTGCGCCTGACACACAAAGGCCCTCAGGTCGTTAACCCGGCCCCCGGCACCATTTCGCGCCACCATCACAACCTGACGATCGAGATCCCCGGCGCCGAGATGCCGCGGCCGGCACTGCTGGAGCTGCGCAAGACCGGCGCGCGCCGCTTCGTCTACGAGGTGCATCGTGCCGGTGCCGACTATCAGCGTTTCCGGCGCCTGCTCGACACCCGGGCAAATCCCCTGTGGACGCACGGCCGCAAGTGGCTGATCATTTGAGCTGACGTTTGAACGCCGGGCCTAACCCGGCTACCACGTCTTTCCAATTCCCCTAGGACGACATTTTGGCGAAACTCGACGAACTCATTGCCCTGGTTGAAGATCCGAGCCTGCGCGCACGGCTCGCCACGACGGCTACCACGCTGGCTAGCAGGGTCACGCTCGGCCTGAATTTCGAGCGCCATATTCCCGAGTTCGTCTCGCTTCCCGGATTGCCGATTCGTCCCGGGATGATGGTATCAGCCCGCGGCAGTTCGCATTCTCGGCCGCTGCGTGTCGTCAAGCTTGAGCCCAACCGCGTCGTATGTACCGCGGAGGCAAACGGGGCGACCGAGCTGCTTTATTTCGAGCCGGACGCGATCGTGGCCCTCAAGCGCTCGAACGAACCGATCTACCCGGCGTTGATCCCGGTCGCTTCCGACCGCCGCGACGATGCGATCGCCGAGCATGTCCTGATCGAGGGCGAGAATTTGGCCGTGCTCGAGCTCCTCGAATGGACGCACTCGAGCCGGTTTCAGTGCATTTATATCGATCCGCCCTACAATACCGGCGCGCGGGACTGGCGGTACAATAACGACTATGTCGACCGGAACGACGCGTTTAAGTCGAGCAAATGGCTTTCCATGATGGAGCGGCGCCTGGTGATCGCGCGTCGGCTGCTCGCCTCCGACGGCGTGCTTGTTGTCGCCATCGACGATTATGAATATGCGCATCTGGTGACGCTGCTGGGATCGGAGCGCCTGTTTCGGGGCTGGACGATCGAGACCGTCGTCATCCAGCACAATCCGCGCGGCGGCGGCGGCAACCATATCAGCAATACGCACGAATATGCGGTCTTCGTGGTGCCGCCGGGCCGGAGCCTCGCGCCTATCGCCAAGGGGAGCGACGAGCTTCGCGACTATCGGCGGCGCGGGCGCGGCGACAACAACCGCCGTTCGGGGCGCCCCAAGAGTTTCTTCGCGATCCATGTCGATCCGGAAACACGCGAAGTCGTCGGCGTCGGTCCTGAGATCGGCAAGGATGATACCTACCCGACCGACCCAACAGCGGAAGGCCATCAGCGTATCTACCCGTTGGGACGCGACGGGCTTGAGCGGGTCTGGCGCAATACCAGGATCGCGGTGCGAGACGGGATTGTGGAGAAGACGCTTACCCTGCGTTGCACTGCGAACGACACGATCGTCCAGGTAATCTCGGGCGAACGAAAAACCGTGCCGATCCGCAGCATCTGGTCGGGCGCGCGCTACAATGCAGGCGAACAGGGCACCAATTTGGTCGAAGCGCTGACCGGCGTCGAATTTCCCTATCCGAAATCGATCTACACGGTTCTCGACTGCCTCAAGGCGACTGTCGGCGATCGCCCGGAGGCGCTGGTCCTCGATTTTTTCGGAGGATCGGGAACCACAGCGCACGCGCTCCAGCTTCTTAACGAGTTCGACGACGGACACCGGCAAGCCTTCATCGTTACCAACAATGAGCTGGGCGAGCCGAAGGAGCGCGAGCTGAGCCTAGAGGGCGTGCAGCCCTATGAGGACGCCTGGGAGCGCCACGGCATCTGTCGGGCGGTCACCTATCCCCGGCTTGCCAATGCGATCTCGGGCGCGCGCGACGATGCGCCAGTCGAATGGGACCTTGAGCTTGGCGGCACGCGCTCGGTCGAAACCGAGATGCCGATCCGGGTGCTGCCCTTTGTCGGACCGGCGCAAGCAGCGGCGCCCGCGGCCCGGGCCGCGCTCGCGCCTTTTCTCGGGCTCCCGGCCAAGTTGGTGCGGGACGCCTGGCCTTATTATGTGCCGCCGGCCGATGGCGACCGTCACAAGACGGCCTTGCTCTTCGACCTTGAGGCTATCGACGACTTTGCCGACGCCGCTGCCGAAGCCGGCGAGATTGAGCAGGTCTTCGTGGTTTCCTCGGGCACCGATCCGCGCGATCGCGCGATGACCGTCCGGCTGCGTGAAGCGCTAGGACCCCGGGTTGTCGATCGGCCGGTCACGCGCAAAGCCTCGGAAGGACTGCGGGCAAACCTGAATTATCTGCGGATGCTGTACCTCGATCCCGGCGAAGTCGAAATCGGCCAACGCCTGGCCGATCTCATTCCAACCTTGTGGTTGATGGCGGGCGCACGGGGACCGGTTCCGCGATATGACGATATGCAAGGCTATCTGCTCTCTTGCGAATGCGGATTTGCATTGCTCGCGGACGAGAGCGCGTTTCGCACGTTCCGCGCGGAGCTTGAACAGGCGAAGGATGTTAGTTGGGCTTTTCTGGTGTGTGATTCGGACGACGGGTTTCAGCAGCTGTGCGCGGCGCTGCCGCCACACATTCCGCCGCGGCGGCGCATCCGCCTGTACCGCGATTATCTGACCAACTTCCGTATCAACCTCGGCGACCGATGAGGCTCAAGCTCCGCGAATATCAGGAAGTCGCTGTGGTTAAGCTGCTGAAGATCCTTCAGCAGGCACAATATGGCTCGCGCTCGCTCGCGCTTGCCCAAGGCGTGCAGTTTTCCGCGCCGACGGGTGCCGGCAAGACGGTGATGCTTGGCGCGATCATCGAGGCGCTGTTGGTCGGTAACGAATATTCTGCCGCCGCCGGGCTGCTGCCTTCGCCCGACATGACGTTTCTGTGGTTGTCCGATCTGCCCGAGCTTAATCGCCAGTCGCTGGTCCGCATCCAGGACGCGGCGAACGGCCTCTCCCTCGACCAGCTTGTCGAGATCGACCAAAGCTTCGACCGGAGCGAGCTCGAGACGGGGCGTGCCTATTTCCTCAACTATCAGAAGCTGCGTGCCGGATCGCTGCTGACGCGCAATGGCGACGATCGCAGCTCGACGATCTGGGAAACGATCGCCGCCACCCAGGCAACTCGCCCCGGCAAATTGATCGCGATCATCGACGAAGCCCATCGTGGGCTCGGCAACGCGCGCATCTCGCAAACGATCGCCTCGCGATTCGTGCTAGGCGCGCAAGGCGATTCACCCGAGCCGCTGATCCGGCGCGGCGGTGCCTTGGTGCCATTTCCGCCGCTCGAGATTGTGCTCGGCATGAGTGCGACCCCGGCGCGCTTCCAATCCTATCTTACCAACAAGGGCGGCCGCGCGATTATGCCGGTCGACATCCATCCGGCCGAAGTCCGGGGGTCGGGTCTGATCAAGGACCAGCTCATACTCCATGGCTGCCGTGACGGCGAGGCGCCGTGGAGCCTGCTTGGCCGCGCGATTGCTTGCGTACAGGATTTCGAGCGCGACTGGCGGCGCTACACGCTCGAGAATTCCCTTGAGCCGGTCCAGCCGGCGATTCTCATCCAGGTCGAGGATGGTGCCGGCCGCGAGACCAGCGCCACCGATCTGCCGCTGCTTATCGAAACGCTGCGCGACGCATGGCCGGATCTGACTGGCGCCGAAGTCATCCATTGCTTCCACGGTACCGGTGATCTCAACTTTGGAACCGGCTGGAGCATTCCCTATCGCGAGCCGAGCTCGATTTCGGGAGATCCGGGCATCCGGGTCGTCCTGTTCAAGACCGCGCTCAATACCGGCTGGGATTGTCCGCGCGCGGAGGTGCTGATGTCCTTCCGCTCGATGCGCGACCGCACTGCAATCGCCCAGCTGGTCGGCCGTATGGTACGTACCCCGCTTGGCCGCTCGGTGCCGGGCGACGCGGTGCTCAATTCGACGCACCTGTTCCTGCCGTTTTTCGAGCGCGGCAATCTGGAAGAAGTTCGCGCCGATCTGCTCGCCGATCTTGGCGAAGCGGGAACGGCGATCGAATCCGCCGCCGACCTCCAGGAACTGGTGGTGCGGCCGGGCGGCGAGACTTTGTTCGATGTGCTTAAGGTTGCGCCCACCGAGGTCGTGCCGGCGACACGCCCGACGCCGGTGATCCGGCGCCTGCTGCGCACCACGCGTCTGCTCGAACAATATGGTCTTGTAGAGCGCGCGACCGCCGGCGCCGTCGATGCGCTGGTCCAAGTGCTCCGCGCCGCCTTCGCTGCACGCGCCGCGGATCAGGATTTTGCCGATCGCATCCAGCGCCGCGGCGAATATGTCGTCAGCAGCGTGACCGTGCAGGATGGCCTGATCATCGCCGAAACCGATGCGACCGGCGAGCTTGCCCAATCCGACGTCGAGACCAGCTACCAAGCCTCGGCAGCGCTCGTTGCCGAGGAGGTCGCCAATCGCTGGCTGCGCGAGCGCTACGATCCCGACGTGCCCGTGCAGGCCAAGCTCGAATTCCTCGAGCTTGCCGGTATCCCAGCGGTGCTTGCCAAACTCCAGCAGGTCGCATCGGAGCAGATCGCCGACATCGAAGCCACTTACCGCCCGCAGATCCTCGCTTTGCCGCCCGCACAGGCCGATCAGTTCGCGGTACTCCAACGCTCGGGCCGTTCGGTGCAGCTTGCGTTGATGATGCCCGAACGCCGCGTGCTCTTTCCGCTTGAGCCGCACGCCGTGCAGCAAGATGGCCATTTATTCGTTGAGCCGGGCACGGAAGACAGTTGCCGCCTGCGTCTGAACGGATGGGAGCAGGAGACGCTCGACGAAGAACGCCGGCGTCCAGGCTTTCTCGGCTTCCTGCGCAATCTGGACCGGAAGCGTTGGGCGCTGTCCTATGCCTATTCATATGACGGCGTGAAAGCCGGCTATCCCGATCTGCTCGTCTTCCGCGGGTCGGATGCGGGGATCGAAATCGACATTCTCGAGCCGCACCTTGATGCAGGCGACAGCGTCGCCAAGGCAAAGGGGCTTGCCCGTTTTGCCCGCGACCATCGGACCAGGATCGGGCGCGTCGAGATGCTTCGCAAGCTCGACACAAAGGGCGGCATGGTCCGGCTAACCCTCCATGATGCCGGAATCGCCACGGCGGTTCTGGATGACATCACGTCGAGCGAAGATCTGGTGCAGTTGTTCAAGGCGCGCGGCACGCGATCGCAATATTGATCTGAGAAGATCTGCCACAGCATAAGCGGGCACGTCATGACTTCAGGCTGCCTCCCGATCGGCAGATGGGTGCGCCTGCGCCGAGTCCGGCAGTTTTCCCATATCGTCGAGCTCGGCGCGCAGCATGCGCTTCATGATCTGTTTCGCGACCGGGCAAATCCCCTGTCGCCGTCCAGGAAGTTTGCCAGCATCGCGGGAATAAGCTCGGCAATGGGTTCTTCGCGGCCATATGCTTCGGCATAGAGCGTGGCGTACTCCTGCAACATCTGGTGCAGATCGGGTGTGACGGTAATCGCAAGCTTGACTGGAGTTCTGTCGGGCAACCGAGCCAGTTTGAGTTCGGGCATGATTTGCTCCTATCCGCGCCAAGGCGCGAGAATGATGTCCTTGTGGACGACCAGTCGCACGGTCGCGCCAGGCTGGATCGTGATCGTCGGCTGGATATTGAGGCTACGGGACGTAAGCTGGTCGCCGGCGCGCGACACGTTTTGTTGTGTCGATTCTCGAATTGCCTGGACGAGATCGCTCTCGCCCGTGACGGTCAGCTGCAAGCCGACGCCGAGCAGTGTCGAAAGCGCGACGCCCTTGAGAAGCGCCCATGTGTGGAAGTCGACCTTGCCCTGCAGGCCGGCATAGCCCGACGCGTCTGTGGCTGGGACATTGTCGATCCTGAGCGAGCTGCCGTCGGGCAACATTATCCGCTGCCACACTATCAGCGCGCGCTTCTGGCCGAATGCCACGACGCTGTCGTAACTTCCGATCAGCCGCGACCCCTGCGGGATAAGAAGAATACGACCGGACGGGCTGTCGAACACCTGGCTAGTAACCTGCGCCGTCACCAGCCCCGGCAGGTCGGAGCGCAGGCCGGTGATCAGACTCGCCGATATGACGCTGCCCGCCGAGAGCAGATAGGGCGACGGTGCCGCCGTCAGTGTGTGTGGATTGATGTCCCCGGAGCGATCGAGCGTGCCAACGAACTGGGCCTTGCGCCCCTGAGCGTTGGGGTCCCGATCCGGATCAAGAGCTGGTCCCGATGCCTCTGGCGTTGGGGCCGCCGGCGTTGCTGCGGCGTCGGCTGCTACTGTCGGCGAAGCGGTCGTGCGTCCTTGCACTAAAACCCCGGATTGGCGAGCGGCTCTCAACTCCGACAATCGGCGCTCCCTTTCTTGCGCCTCCGACTGGCTCGACGGATCATTGCCGACGCCGGTTTCCGTAGCCATGCGGCGCTGGCTTTCGAGGATCGGCCTGCCCAGGTCACCGGGCAGCGGCGGCCCGAGCTTCGGGGTATCGCCATAGGTTGCGGGCAAGCCGTTCAGAGCGTCAGTCGACGGACGATTGCTCGGCTCCGACAATTCTCGGGCGTCTGGGACCGCGCTGAAGACGCGCGGTTTCAGCGCGATCCATGCGACGACGACCAGGCTGACGGATCCAAGAGCGGCGACGGCGATGATAACGCCGCGACGAAAGCGAATCGCGCGCGCCGGCTTCGTCCGGATCGCCAACGTCTCGGGATCGAGCTTCGCGGCTGGAGAGACGGTAGCCTCGCTCATGAGCGCTTCCCCTTTCGCGAGGAAGTGCCGTCACCGACGCGTGCGATCCGGACAACCTGCTGCTTGTTGGTGCCGAGCCTGAGCTCGGCCGCGTCGAAGATTCGGTCGACGACATAGAATCGGCCGCGGACACGATAATTGACCAGCTCGGCCTCGCCGGTCGGCCCGACAACGAACAGTGGCGGCGCGTCGCCGACGGCGATGCTGGCGGCGAACTCGACAAAGGTCTGCCGGCCATCGTCGAACGCACGAAGGGGCCGCCATGCAGGCGCGTCGCCACTGATCGCATAGTTGAAATGGAGGTTGTCGACCGCCAGTCCTTCGGAAACCGGCGCTGCAGCGGCGACCTGCTCGGCGGCCCGCTTCAGGGCAATCAGCTGGTCGGCCGGATAAGTCCATGACAAGGCGGCCATCGCGGTGCGCGACGTTGCGGTGAGTTGGAGGTGGTAGCTCCGCCGATCCGTCGTCACGACGAGATTAGTAGCGAGGCCCGAGGTAAACGGCTTCACTAGGATGTGCGTTCGCTTGTCTGCGCCGGTGCCGCTCGTCGTGTCGCCGATGACCCACCGGACCGTATCGCCGGCCGCCACCGCCACGAGATTTTCGCTGGGCTGCAAGGCAATGTCGGTGACGGCACCGGGCGCGGTGTAGACTTGATAGATCGTGCCGTCGCTGAACGGGAAGACCTGGACCGCATTCACGAAACCCTGTGCCTGCGGCTCCAGTGTGGCTGCACGATTGGCCGCAGCGACACGCGCCACCATCGGGTTGACTCGCTTGCGGGCGATCGTTTGCCGAGTTGGCTGCCTCGACGCTGGCGACGCCTTGGCGACGGCGATGGGCCTCGGTGCCGGTTGAGGCGTCGTGGTTTGGGCCTGCGCTGACGTCGCGATGATCGCGAGGGCGGACGCTGCGAGTACGAACTTCATGGGCGTGACTCCTGGGCGGGCTGCGTGGGAGCAGCGAGATTGGGATCGAGGGGAGAGCCGAGCGGCAAGCCTGCCGGGACAGGCGGTGGGGCAGCAGGCGGCGGTGTCGGACGCGACTGCGCGGGAGGATCGAGCTCCCGGCTCCAGTCGACCGCATCGACATAGACGCCAAGCGGGTTCTTCCGGAGCGTGTCCGCATCGGTAGGCGCCCGCATCACGACGGTCAGGATCGCCGTCCAGCGCTGCGTCCCGGACTGCGCGCCACGCTCATAGGCGGTCTCGGTCCATTTGACCTGGAAGGACCGATCCGATGCGCGGACCACGCTCGTCACCTGAACCGACACCGTCCGCTCGCCGATACTGGCAAAGGGATCGGCGGTTCGGGCATAGTCGCCGAGAAACTGGGCGCCGCGCTTGGTGGTGAAGTCATAGGCTTCGAGCCAGTCCTGGCGAACCAGCACCGGATCGAGCGATCGGCCGCGGACGTTCGCGATAAAACGCGACAGGTGCCATGCGATCTGCGGATCAGTGGGATGATAGCCCGCCTCTGCTTCCGAGACGGCGCGCGCCTCGCCCAGCCGGTCGACCTCCACGACATAGGGCGTAATGCGGCTCTGCACCGACTGCCAGACGAGACCTGACGAAAGACCGCCGGTGAGGGCAAGGCACCCGAATGCCATCAGGCGCCAGTTGCGCGCTTGCACGCGAGCAGAACCGATCCGCTCATCCCAGACCTGGCCGGCACGCTGGTACGGCGTCTCCGGCTCCGGGGTTTGTCCGTAACGCTGGACGGCGCGTTTGAAGATCATCAGTCGTCCCTTTCCTTGATGTCGGGGGTGGCGGAGGCGCCGCCGCGATCGCCTTGCTGCAAGGTGTGCAGCGCGATCTGGCGGTGATGTCGGGCGGTCTGCTGGCCACGCATCGCTCGTGCCCAGGCCGGGGTGCCGTCGGCGTCGGAGGATGATCCTGCTTCGGCCCGGCCGCTGCGATTGAGTGCATTCCAGGCCGCAGCCCGACCCTGCGAAGCGGCTTCGCCCAGGCCGAGCGCGCTCGAGGCGCGCTCGCGGGCGGCATTGCCGGCGGCGCGCGCCACGCCGCCAAGGCCAGCCGCCATCGTTGGTGACGACGCGGTTTCCTTGCCCAGCGTGTAGGCGGTCGAAGCTGCCGATCCCATCGAGGTGCCGGCCCGCACCGCGCCGAGTGCCGCGCCGCCAAGGGCGCGCGCCCCGCCAACAGCAGCGCCGCCCGCAAGCATCGTGATACCCGCCGCGCCGACGGTCGTGCCGAGCGCGGCACCAGCACCGAGTTGCGGAGCGCCCGCGACGAGTCCCGAGGCAATGCTTGGACCGAAAATGCCGAGACCGAACATGGTGAGGCTGGCGAGCATCAGGCTCAGCGCCTGTCCGATGTCCGGCTCCTGGCCCTGCAGAGCGGTCGTGAACTCGGTGAAGAAGTTTGAGCCGATGCCGACGATGACGGCGAGGACCATCACCTTGATGCCCGACGAGACCACGTTGCCGAGCACGCGTTCGGCCAGGAAGCTGGTCCGGTTCCAGAGTGCAAATGGCACAAGGATGAAGCCGGCCAGCGATGTCAGCTTGAACTCGATGATTGTGACGAACATCTGCACCGCGAGGATGAAGAAGGTGATGATGACGATCGCCCAGGCGAACAGCAGCACGGCGATGGTCAGGAAATTGTCGAAGAAGGTCGTGAACCCCGTCAGCTCGGATACCTGCTGCAGGAGTGGCCAGGCCGCAGAGAATCCCGTCCCCGCAAGCCGTCCGGGCTTGAGGAGATCAGCCGCCGACATGCCGCCGCCGCCCGCGGTGAGGCCGGCCTGCGCGCACGAGCGGAAGATGATGTCGGCAAGCGTCGAGAAGCTGTTCAGGATGAACGCGAACGCGCCGATGTAGAGGATCTTCTTGAGGAAGCGGCCGATCACATTGTCGTCGCCGCCCATCGCCCAGAACAGTCCCGCCAGCGTCACGTCGATGCCGATCAACGTCACGGTCAGGAAGTGGACGTCGCCGCCGAGCAACCCGAAGCCGGCGTCGATGTAGGTAATGAACGCCTGCATGAAGCGGTCGATGACATTGAGATCGTTCACGGCTGTTGGTTCCTCAGCGAAGTGAAAGAGGCCGCGGGGCGAAGCCGGGGGAGCGAAGCCCCGCCCCGCGGCAGACGACGACGGGAGGCGGACCGTCGCCGCCCTCCGGCGCGCCTATTGGGGGGTGTAGGCGCTGCCGGAACCGAGGAACTTCTTGGTCGCCGCCTGCGCATCGATCTGCGCTTGCGCCTGCCGCGCGCGCTCGATCGTCTCGGCGCGATACTGGGCGGCCATCATGTTCTGGATCTGGAACTGTTGCTTAGCACTTAGCGCGAGCAGCTGGTTGGTGGCCTGCTGCGCCTGCAAGGATCCTTCGGCACCTTGGCTTTTCGCGACCAGCGAAGACAGGGTCTGGGCATCGGCCGCGACGTTTTCGACGACCTGCGCCTGCACGGTCATCGTGTACTGGTAGGCGGTCATGGCGGTGTCGAGGCGAGAGCGCGCAGCAACGACCTGATCGTTCATCCGCAATGCCTGGCCGAAGCTCTGCGGGAAGAGCTGGTGGAATTGCTGGTCGAGGCCGGAGACCTGAAGCCGGATGCCCTGGGCTTGTCCCATCAGCCGATCGACCTGCTGCAGTGTCTGGGTCAGCGCCTGAAGCTCGGGGAAATCGATCGTGGTCAGGTTCTTCGCCTGGTTGAGCAGGCTTCGCGCCTGGTTCTGCAGCGACTGGATCTGGTTGTTGATCTGGGTGAGCGTCCGGGCGGCCGTCAGGATGTTCTGGCTGTAATTGCTCGGGTCGAACACCGTCAGTTGCGCGCGGGCAGGCGTGCTTGTCATGGCCAGGCCCATGGCGAGCGAGCCTGCTGTCCCGAGACCTAGCGCCTTCGCGATCAGAATTTTTCGGGTGAGGAAACGCATCACATTACTCCTTTGCTTGGGGGGCGGGAAAATCGGCGAGCAGGTCGGCCGCCCAGTCGAGGCCGGCATCGCGCAAGAAGCGGGCCGCGAAATCCGAGAGGCCGTGGTCGGCGATCATCGCGTCGATCCGCGATTGCGTGGCGGGGTCCGACGCGCCGCACAGGGCTAGCGCGACCGGACCAAGGCCCAGTTCGAACAGCCGATTGCCGCGCGCCGACTGCAGGTAATAGTGCCGCTTCGGCGTGGCGCGGCTGACCAGCTCGATCTGGCGATCGTTCAGTCCGAAGCGCTCGTAGGCCTCTCGGCTTTGCGGCTCGATCGCGCGATCATTGGGAAGCAGGATGCGCTGTGGGCAGCTCTCGATGATGGCCGGCGCGATGCTGCTCGACGCGATGTCGGCTAGGCTCTGCGTCGCGAACAGCACCGCGACGTTCTTCTTGCGGAGCACTTTCAACCACTCGCGAATTCGCGCGGCGAACAGCGGATGATCAAGGAATATCCAGGCCTCGTCGAGCACCAGCAAGGTCGGCCGACCATCGAACCGCTCTTCCAGCCGGTGGAAGAGATAGGTCAGTACCGGCGCCACCACGCCGGCCTGGCCCATCAGCTCCTCGGTCTCGAAGCACTGGACATCGGCGAAGGCGAGATGCTGCTCGGCCGCGTCGAGCAGCCGTCCATAGGGGCCGTCTAGCGTGTAGGCGCCAAGCGCGGTGCGAAGCGCATTCGATTGGAGGAGCAGCGTGAGCCCGGTTAGGGTGCGTTCCTCCGGCGGCGCTGACGCGAGGCTGCCGAGCGCGGACCAGACGGCATCCTTTACCTCGGGCGTGACGAGTACCTTCTCGTGCGCGAGCAGCGCCGCGATCCATTCCGCCGCCCAGCTTCGCTCGGTGGCATCGTCGATCCTGCGCAAAGGCTGAAAGGCGAGCGTTTCGCCGGCATCGGCACCGAGGCCCAGCGCGTGATGCGCACCGCCCATCGCCAGCACGGCGGCGCGGGCGGAGAACCCCTTGTCGAAGATATAGACCTGCGAGTTCGCGTAGCGCCGGAACTGGAGCGCAATCAGGGCCAGCAGCACGGACTTGCCGGCACCGGTCGGTCCTACCACCAGCATGTGACCGACGTCGCCGACATGCGTCGACAGCCGGAACGGCGTCGAACCTGCCGTACTGGCATGGAGCAACGGGGGACCGTCGAGATGGGCGTTGCGGACAGGGCCGGCCCAGACCGACGACAGCGGCATCAGATGCGCGAGGTTCAGCGTATGGACCAGCGGCTGCCGGACGTTTGCGTAGACCTGACCTGGCAGCGACGACAGCCACGCCTCGACCGCGTTGACACCCTCTCGTATCGTCGTGAAGCCGAGCCCGTTGACGATCCGTTCGACCCGCCTGACCTTGTCTTCGACGCCGGCGCGATCACTATCGCTGACCGTGATGGTCGTGGTCAGGTGGCCGAACGCGACATGGTCGCCGCCGAGGACCTGAAGCGCGAGGTCGGCATCGACCACCTTGTTGTCGGCGTCGGTGTCGAGCAACAGAGATGGCTGGTTGTACATGATCTCGCGCAGGAGCGCGGTGATCGACTTGCGCTTGTTGAACCACTGCCGCCGCAGCTTGTTGAGCGCTTTGGTGGCGTCGCTCTTGTCGAGCGCGAGAAAGCGCGTGACCCAGCGATAGCCGAAGTCCTGATGGTTGAGTGCATCGAGGATTCCCGGCCGACTCATGCTTGGGAAGCCGAGCACCGTCAGCGTGCGAAGGTGGGTGCCGCCGAGCCGCGGCTCCAGCCCGCCGGTCAGCGGCGTGTCGACGAGCAGCGCGTCGAGATAGACCGGTGTCTCCGGGACCGCGACATGATGCGGGCGATTTGAGATGGTGCCATGCAGGAAGGTCAGCGTCTCGGAATCATCGAGAGCGCGGACCTCGGGCATGAAGCTGGCGAAGAGATCGAGGGCGCGATCGCTTTCGGCGATGAAGCTGGACAGCGCTCCGTGCCAGTCGCGGCCCTTGTCGGCATCGGGCCGCTCGACCAGCGAACGGCCGGCCGCCTCGGCGCTATCCGGCGTCGGCAGCCAGGTCAGCGTCAAATGATAGCGGCTTTCATAGTGTTCGCCTTCGCCGAGGAAGGCGGCGCGTCGTTCCTGGTCGACCAGCCAGGACGCGGCATCGGGAAAGCCGCTGTCGGGGTAGGCAGATGCCACGCGACGCTCGGCTTCGAAGAACAGCGCCCAGCCCGACCCGAACCGCTTGAGGACATTGTTGGCCCGAGCACAGGCCGAGATCAGCTCGCCCTCGGTCGCGGATTCCAGGTCGGGTCCTCGGAAGCGCAACGTCCGCTGGAAGCTCCCGTCCTTGTTCAGGATGATGCCAGTTGCGACGAGCGCCGCCCATGGGAGATAGTCCGCCAACCGGTCGGGCCGGTGACGATATTCGGCGAGATTCAGCACGCGAAATAGCCTTTCTGGCGGAGATGACGGATCAACACGGGCGCGAAATCCGGGTCGCGGCGCGCGGCGAAGACGGCGATGCTGTGGCCGACCGCCCAGAGCACGAGACCGGCAATCCATTGCTGAAGGCCGAGGCCGACGGCGGCTGCCAGCGTTCCATTGACGATCGCCAGCCCGCGCGGTGCGCCGCCGAGCAGGATGGGCGATCCGAGGCTCCCATGGATGGGAGCCTCGAACCCTTCGAGGTGTTGGCCGGCGCCGATCACGCGATCAGCGCCCCACCGCCGAAGCTGAAGAAGCTGAGGAAGAAGCTCGACGCCGCGAAGGCGATCGACAGGCCGAAGACGATCTGGATGAGGCGGCGGAAGCCGCCGCTGCTTTCGCCGAACGCCAGCGTCAGACCGGTGACGATGATCACGATGACGGCAACGATCTTCGCGACCGGACCCTGGACGGATTCCAGCACCTGCTGGAGCGGTTGCTCCCACGGCATGCCGGAACCGGCCGCCTGCGCGGCGGGGGCTATGGCGAGGGTCAGGCCGATGGCCGCACCGACGAGGAAGGTCGATCCGCGAGACGGAATCTTGGCAAGCTGCATGGTCATTCTCCTTGGGGGTTGAGGGGCAAGAGGAAGTCGGCGAGCGCGTAGGCGCCGGTGTCGGGATCGAGCCCGGCGACACGCGCGATCTGCGAGATGCGGCGCTGGAGGCCGCGTCCGGAGATGAAGACAATGATGTCGATCGCCTCGGCGATCAGCCGGCGCGGGACCGTGACCACCGCCTCCTGGACGAGACCCTCGATCCGGTAGAGTGCTGAGATCGCGCTATTGGCGTGGACGGTGGCGATGCCGCCGGGATGGCCGGTGTTCCAGGCCTTGAGCATGTCGAGCGCTTCGGGGCCTCGCACCTCTCCCACGATGATGCGGTCGGGGCGCAGGCGCAGCGTCGAGCGGACGAGGTCGGCCATCGTCACGACACCCGGGCGCGTGCGCAAAGCCACTGTGTCGGCGGCCGGGCTTTGCAGCTCGCGGGTGTCCTCGATCAGGATCACGCGCTCGTCCACCCAAGCCATTTCGGCGAGAAGCGCGTTGGCGAGTGTGGTCTTCCCCGAGCTTGTGCCGCCGGCCACGAGGATGTTGTAGCGTTGAGTAACGCAGGCCTTCAGCCGGTCGGCGGCCGCTGGCGACATGATGCCGTCGGCCACATAGTCGTCGAGACTGTAGAGCCGCTCCGCTGGCTTGCGGATCGAGAAGCAGGGTGCTGTCGATACGGGCGGCAGCAGTCCTTCGAACCGCTCGCCAGCACGTCCCTCGATATGCGGCGGCAGTTCGGCCGAGACGATCGGCGCGTCGCCGTGAACCTCGGCCCGAGCATGAGAAGCGACAAGTCGGATGATCCGTTCGACTTGGGCGGCGTCCATCCGCACACCTGTGTCGGTGCGCCCTTCGCCAAGCCGGTCGAGGCGTAGCGCGCCGTCGGGATTGACCATAATCTCGATGACACGTGCATCGGCGAGGGCATCGGCAATCGCCGATCCCATCGCCGTGCGCAGCATTGCGCGCCGCCGGTCCGCGGAAACGCCGCCGCTCATTGACTAGGCTCCGTGCTGCCGATCGTTCGGCGGCCGGCGGCTATCTGCCGACCGACCTGTGCGATGAAGGCTTCGAACCGCTTGGCGGCGATGGCCCGGCCGGCATGGTCGTTCTCGGCGAGCGGTGCGTGGATCGCCAGTTCGTAGCGGACGAACAGCGCGATCGTTTCGAGCTGGATGTGGCCGTCGCGCTCCAACCTGCCGATCGCAGCCGTCAGGCGATCGAGCCGGATTCCGAAGCGGTCCTCCAGTTCCGACGCTCCCCGCCTGTTGAGCCAGGCCGTGACGGCATCGGTCAGGATTGCAGACTTCGACGCGCCGGGCTTTGCGGCAAGCGTTTCGAGGCGGTCGCTGACTGGCTTGGGCAGGAACAGCTGATGCCGGATTTTCTCGGCCATCGTCAGAGGTCCAGCTGCAGATCGCCGGGCCGGCGATCTGCGGCGTCTATGGCGTAAACGGAGCGAGCGGTGCCGAGCGCGCTGGCCTGATCCATCGCGCGGCTGTCGGCGGCAAGATCTCCGTCGTCGTCGCCAAGGCCAAGCGGGTCGGCTGTGATCGGATCGGGCGTCAGCGGACGGTCGATTTCCTGACCGGGGTGTCGGGCCTGTTCGAGACCGCCACCGGTATCGTCGCCTTCGGTATCGCCAGCAGCCCCTAAGCGCGCATCGATGCCGCGCACGATCCCGGCCCAATCGTCCGGGCGCGATCCAGGGCGGTCGGCATACTCACCGTCCGACAAGATAGGTGGCGGCAGGACGCGCGCTTTGAAGGTGCTGTCCTCATAGTATCGCAACTTGGTCGCGCGGATCGGTGGCGTGCCAGCGATCAGTACCAGTTCGTCGGTCGGCGGAAGTTGCATCACCTCGCCGGGTGTCAGGAGCGCACGAGCCGTCTCCTGCCGACTGACCATGACGTGCGCGAGCCAGGGCGCGAGCCGATGACCGGCATAGTTGCGCATCGCGCGCTGTTCGGTCGCGGTGCCCAGCGCATCGGAAATGCGCTTGGCGGTTCGTTCGTCGTTGGAAGCGAACGCCACGCGCACATGGCAATTGTCGAGGATGGCGTTGTGCTCGCCATAGGCCTTCTCGATCTGATTGAGGCTCTGCGCGATCAGGAAGGCGCGCACGCCGTAGCCGGCAAGGAACGCGAGGCTGGTTTCGAAGAAGTCTAGCCGCCCAAGCGCCGGAAACTCGTCGAGCATCATGAGCAGCTTGTGGTGATTGGCGGCGTTAGCGCCGTTTTCGGCGTGCAAATGCTCGGTCAGCCGGCGACCGATCTGATTAAGGACAAGGCGGATCAGCGGTTTGGTGCGGCTGATGTCGGATGGCGGCACGACCAGATACAGCGAGACCGGCGACTTGCCTTCGACCAGATCGGCGATGCGCCAATCGCAGCGCGATGTTACCGTCGCGACGGTCGGATCGCGGTAAAGGCCGAGGAACGACATCGCTGTCGACAACACGCCGGATCGCTCGTTCTCGGACTTGTTGAGAACTTCTCTCGCCGCCGACGCCACGACCGGGTGAACGACAGGGGCTTCGACCGTGCCGAGATGATTTGTGGTCATCATCCGTTTGAGCGTCGCAGTAAATGGCCGCTGCGGATCGGACAGGAAGGTCGCAACGCGCGCCAACGTCTTCTCTTCCTCGGCATAAAGAATGTGGAGGATCGCTCCCACCAGCAGCGAATGGCTGGTCTTTTCCCAGTGGCTGCGCCGTTCGAGGGCACCTTCGGGATCGACGAGAATGTCGGCGATATTCTGGACGTCGCGTACTTCGTCGATGCCGCGGCGCACTTCGAGCAGCGGATTGTAGCGCGCCGAACGCGCGTCGGTCGGATTGAAAAGCAGGCAATGCGAAAAGCGCTGGCGCCAGCCGGCCGTCAGCTGCCAGTTCTCGCCTTTGATGTCGTGGATGACGGCAGAGCCGGACCAGCCGAGCAAGGTCGGTACGACTAGGCCGACGCCCTTGCCGCTCCGCGTTGGCGCGAACGCCATGATGTGTTCGGGACCGTCATGGCGGAGATACCGCGGCCCGGTTCGACCGAGGAACACGCCGGACTCGGTGAGCAGACCTGCGGCCCGAATGTCTCGACCGTCGGCCCAGCGCGCCGAACCGTAGGTGGTAAGATTGTTGCGCTGGCGCGCGCGCCAGACCGAACCAAAGATCGCCGCGCCGCATCCGACCAGACCGCTCGCCGCTGCAATCGCACCCGCCTTTTCGAAAAGGACCGGGGCATAGGCTTCGAACGAAAACCACCAGCCGAATAACGCCCAAGGCTGGTAGATAGGACGGCCAAAAGCGAAGAACCACGGCCGGCCAAGCTCTGGCTGATAGGCCAGTTCCGCAGCCGCCCACTGAGTCGCGAACCAGACGCCCGCCAGCACTATGGCGAACACCACAAAGATCTGTCCGATGAGGAGTTTGGTCGGGGTCATGCGGGCCTCCGCCCGCGACAGAATCAGTCTGTGTGGGCTCGGCCTCTAAAATCGGCGATCCTCGCCTTCCGCGTCAGAGCCTCTCTGGTGACGTCGGAGGTCAGTTGAGGGCCAGCGGTGAACGCACGGTGGCCAACCGGTGGTGGGATGCGAAAAATGGCCGCAGCATAGGCTGCGGCCATCCTCCGGATCCGTTCGATTTGAGGCGGGGCGTCAGTCGAGGAGCCAGGGCTCGAACCGCGCGCGGACAGTCCTCATCTCGGTTGCGGCATCGAGCTTCGGCATGTCTTTCAACTGCCGACCCACCTCCGCCATAAACGTCGCCAAGCCGATCGATCGAGCACGTAACTGCACGAGAAGTTCGAACGCGGTTTCCTCCTCACTCGGATGCCCGACAAACTCGCGTTCTCCGTAACAGAAGCACTGCGGGATCAGCTTTTTCCAATCGTTCTTCATGGTCGTTCTCCATCATTGCCAAAAGCGGCGACACAAATTGAGCAAGCCCATCGCCCCGCTGCGTGCCGTCGCGAAAAGCATTTACTGTTCTCGATTTCGCAGCTTCCGGAGCTGCCAAAATCGCGCGCGATCTCACCCGCGAATCTTGGCCGTCACGTCGCCGTTTTTCGATCAGCGCGCTTCGGAAATGAGAATGATGCGCGGACGTTTCACGCGCGCGGGAATAATGCGCTGGGCTCGCCGTTCGACCGCTTGCCTGACGTTCGCCGGCAACGAGTCCAGTACCCGCAGCGGGGCGCGTGGCCGCTGGTCAGCCACAGCGCCGCGTGTCTCCCCTTCCAGTTCATGCCTGCCATAACGACCGCTGCGAGTTTCAATGGCGCTTTCAATTGTCCTCCGCACGTCCCGCGGCGACGCCATGGTTCGCGTGCCCACATCACTCGACGGCGCGCAGAGGATGTCGGCCAGGGGGAAGAACAGCGGCTGCAAACTACCGATGCGCTTGAATGGAAGACGCTTCGGCTTGACCCGCACCATCATCTTGATGCGATCGCGAATATCGACTGCGCTCGCCAGCTCGATCCCTCCGATTATGGCGCCGGATGCAGTACATGTTCGCGCGGGATTGTAGAATGCGTACAGCGGGATTGTCGGGATCGTCTCACGCCCGACCCCCGCCATAAGCAATCGCGACTGATTGCCGCTATTGTGCGGGTACGCGAGCTCGCGATACGAGCCCAGCGCCCAATTGCCAGCATGCGGCGTAAGCCGCTTCGCCTGTATGCGAAACTGCACCGAGTCGCCCACTAAGGGATCGACAATCGCCAGATCGAAATCGCCGCCAGTTTTGACCTCGTTCGGCGTTTGCACGATCACATCATTGCCAGGCAGCGACAGCATCGAGGCGACCAAGATGTCGGTGATGCTGTCTTCGCGAAAGCGCCGCTTCAGACTGTTTTCAATATCGAGAAATTCCGCGATCATAGTTGGCAGCCGGTTGGCCAGATCACACGGTGACGCAAAAATCGGTGCGATCGGCATGTCATTCCCCATTGCCATATCGACCAACGATCGGCGCGATTGCCTTCTTAGATGGCTTTCAAATGCCCAGTTCGTCCAGCCATATCTCTCAAGGGGAACAGACGATGAATCTTCGATTCCATTGAGCGCCGTAATGTGAGATTCTGCCCCGCGACGCGAACCGCGTCGGATCGCGCGATCCGGTCGCAGGTGCGCTGAACCTTGAGGGGCGCGACGAACAGCAGAATGGCCGATCACAGCGCAATCGAGTGGACTGACGCAACGTGGAATCCGGTAACGGGCTGCACGAAGATCACGGCTGGCTGCGACAATTGCTATGCGGCGCGCTTCTCGGAACGATTTCGTGGTGTACCCGGCCATCCTTTCGAGAACGGCTTCGACCTGACATTGCGGCCAGAGCGCGTCGACCAGCCCCTCCGCTGGCGGCGCGGTCGGATGATCTTCGTCAATTCGATGAGCGACCTATTCCACAAAGCCATCCCGAAAGAGTTCATCGATCAGGTGTTTGAGACGATGGAAACGGCCGACTGGCACACCTATCAGGTGCTGACCAAGCGCAGCCCGCGCCTGCGCGACTATCTCAAGGGCCGCTATGCCGATAGGGCGCCGCCATCGCACATCTGGACCGGGGTGTCGGTCGAGGATCGCAAGGGTGCGGCTCGCGTCGAGCACTTGCGCGATTCACCATCGGCAGTGCGCTTCCTCTCGGTTGAGCCGCTGATCGGCCCGGTCGGCGACATCGATCTCAGCGGCATCCACTGGGTCATCGCCGGCGGCGAGAGCGGACCAAATGCGCGGGTAATGCACATCGACTGGGCGCGGGAGATCCGCGACGCATGCCGCGACCAGGACGTGCCGTTCTTTTTCAAGCAATGGGGTGGGTATCGCCCGAAGTCCGGCGGCCGCGAGCTCGATGGCCGCGAATGGAGCGAGTGGCCGCAATCACGGCAGGTGGCCGGCTGAATGCTTGATCCGCAATGGTATGAAGGCCGGGAACAGGCGCTGGTGAAGCACACGTTCCTCGATACCTACATGCCGGCGCAGATTCCCAAGATCGTCAGCTGGGCCAACGAGTTCACCTATATCGACCTGTTCGCAGGCCCATGGCAGTCGAAAAGCGGTGACTATGCCGATACCTCGTTCGGCATTGCGCTTGGCCGCATGACCGAGGCGAAGGCGATGCAGGCCAGATTGGGCCGCACCGTCAAGATGGTCGCCCACCTTGTCGAGAAGGATGCAAAGAACTTCGCCGAGCTCACCGAAGCGGTGAAGCGTTTTTCCGACGTCGAGGTGCATTGCTATCAGGGCGTTGCCGAGCTGCATGCCGCGACGATCGCCAGTTTGATCCCGACCCGTGCCTTTCGTTTCGTGGTGATCGATCCCAAAGGCGTGCCCGACGTCCGCAAGTTTAAATGCCTGATCGAGCCCGGCAACACCGAGGTGCTGCTCAACTTCATGTTCCAGTTCGCCAACCGGTTCGCCGGATCACAGGATCGCATGCCCACACTCGAAGGGTGGCTCGGCGGCCTGTCCGAAGAGGAAGGCAGCTGGCGCAGGGACTTTGCCGAGCTCAAGGGGCAGGAGCGCGAGGCAGCGATTACCGACCGCGCGCGCCAAGCGCTGCGCAATATGGGCGGCTATGTCTACGCCCCGGCGCTGACGGTCGATGAGACCGCGACTGAGCGGCCGCTATACAAGCTGATCTACCTGTCTCGCCATCCGGTCGGGCTGCGCGTGTTTCGCGACGCCCACGTCAAGGCGCTGGAAGCGCAGGCCACCTACAAATCCGCCAAAAAGGCCGAAAGCCGGCGTCAGAAATCCGGGATGGACGATCTGTTCGCGAGCCCCACCGCCATCAACCCGGGCGAGCGTAGCGCGCTGGAGATTACCGGCGGCGCGGTCGCCGCGCAGGCCATGATGATGCAAATGCTGGCGGACAAACACGGTGGTATCGACTGGAAGGACATCTGGCCCCGCGTGCTGGATGCCTGTGTGATCACGCACAACGAGCTCGGTGATTGCGTCCGCGATTTGCGCAGCAATGCCAGAGTCAACGTACCGGCATGGACGAGCGCCGCAGTCAAACGGCCGAAAGACGAATTTACCGTCAGCTTGCCGTGACCTTACTTTTGCGCGGAATCCCCATGACTCATTGTGTCGCATGATGATCAGCGACCGTAGAATCCTGAACGGCATGGCCGATGAAATGCTCGGTGAAGCGCGGGCGACCGGTTTCGAGCGTGTCTATTCGGCAACCGGCTTCTCGCAGCAGAATATCTCGATCGTGCACCAGCAGGTGCGCTGCGCGAACCTCGCATGGGCGCTTCACAAACGCCGCAAACTGGGCAAGGGCGACGTCGTCGCAATCATCGGAGGCTCGTTCTCGGGGCTCATGCTCGCCTGCTCTCTCGCCGTAGCCAGTGACGTGATCGTCTATATTGTCGAGAAGGAGCGTCGCCTGCTCGACCGATTTCTCGACAAAAGCCAACGCTATCTCTCGCCGCACCTCAATTCACGCGATCTGCGCAAGAGTTTCAGCCCGACATACGCGCGCCCAATGTACGATCCGGCAATTTTCGATTGGCAGCCAGGGACGGCCAGCGAAGTCGCGTGGGCCTGGCTCACCGAGTTCGACCGATATTACGCCAAGTTGCCGATTTTTACACTGCTCGGGTGCGCGGTCGAAGCGGGCTCCATTGCCGAGCGGGATCACGAGGTCGTCGTCCAGCTTTCCCATGAGGGGGGCGTCGAACTCAAGCCGCTAGTGGTGGATGTGGTGATCGACGCTACTGGTTTTGGCCCTGAGAGCAATCCGATGAACCTGGCCGACCATAGCTATTGGGAGGGTGGCCATCGGCTAATCTATGACCATCTGCCGCCGGAGAGCCGCGTCCTCGTCTCCGGGTGCGGCGACAGCGGCATCATCGAGCTGATGCACTACGCGCTTGCTGATTTTCATCACGGCATGGTCGAGCGGTTCTGGCCAGCCAAGATCGGTCTCGAACGATTGCTCGACGAAGGCTTGGAGCGGATCAACGACGTCCTGCGCAGCAAGGAAGTGGAGCGCTACGACTACACGTTAATGTCCGAGCTGTGCTGGTGGCTCGACCGCACTGGCGAACTGATGACGTGGCGCAAAGAGAATTGGGATGATTTCCCGCCGCCTCGCTCGACCCCGGCGATCTACCATGCGATCGATACACAGATGTCAGCGCGACTGAAGGTTGCATTTCCGCGCCGCGATCGACGTAGCCTTACCTGGGACGACCTAGAGGCGTTCGCATTGGCGATGCCTTTCGACGAGCAACTCGCGGTGCGCGACGCGGTCGCGACGGTGATCGATGATGCGATTAGCGAAGAAATAGCTCTGCTCATGGAGCAGGTCAAAGTTGAGGAGATCCTCGATCATCAGGTTCTGAGGAACATGATGCGACCGGGCACTAAGGTCACCCTGAATGGACTGACGCCGACGCCGTTTACGCGTCAGCTCTCCGCCTACAACATTTGGCTGACCCACGTCATGATGTCCTTGCCCAACGTACGCTATCGGCGTGGAAGGATCGCAGATTCGGAGCAGCAGCCCGATGGGCGGTATCAAGTGGCGTTCGCTGATGGCGCGACGGAGATTTTTGAGCGGTTCGTCTCGAGATACGGGCCGGGACAATGGGGTGACAGCGCGCTGCTGAAAGGTGACCCGCGCGACCGGTATCTCGGCGATTTCTTGCTCGGGCATCCGACTTACTCAACAGCCACTGACAAGCCGAACATCTGGAAAACCGTCGTGGCTTCTTCAGAGCGGGTAACCAAGTACCTGAAATCCGTTCAGCGGCGTGTCGGTGTTGACCGTCAGCACCCGCTTCACAAGCAGAGCTACTTGGCCGGACTGATCGGTATCGAGCCTAATTCATGGACGACCGAACAGCGATATCTCGACCCTCAGAATCATTTGAGCGAACAGATCCGAGCCGGGCATCGGCCCGCCTATTGCGAACGTCTGCGGTCGAGATGATGACCCGTGATGAGGGACTGTCAGATGAAGGTGTTCCAAGGCACCCTATATTAGGTCATTCTGGACTTACGGGGTCGATCCCGAAAGCCGTTGCTCGTCTAGCAGCAAGGAAGACTGGTTTGGGAATTTTCGTCCGTTCCGGGCACACCCGTTGAACGGCGGTTATCGTAAAGACCAGGCCTCCGGCGCTGGACGACGCAGCATCTCCGCATGATCAACACGGGCCGATTGTGTTCCCGGCAGCTGTCGAGCGTTCCCGCGGCGATGTTGCAGGACAGAAGTTCCATGACTTCGCCCTTTCTGATCCCTACACCAACCTCTCCGGGCGGACACAGTCGACGGGGGGGATGAGTGGTCTCAGAAGAACTTGCGATGATGAGCAGTGGGGCCAAATTCTTCCGTGGCGACTTGCACATCCATAGTTTCGGGGCGTCGCACGACGTCAAGGACGCGGGAGCGACCCCGGCAGCCATAGTCGAGACGGCACACAAGGAAGGCCTCTCGATTATCGCGCTGACAGACCATAACGAGATATCGAACGTATCTGCCGCGATCGAGGCGGGTCGCACCAAGGGGGTCTTTGTCGTGCCCGGGGTCGAACTATCGACACCGGAGGGGCATCTTTTGTGTTACGCCCCGACGGCGGATGCGCTCGAGCGGTTCTTCGGCCGACTTCAGATAGCGGACCGACGCACCAATCAATGCCGGTGTCAGACCGGGGCACTTCAGTGTCTCGAACTGATCGCGGCTGAGGGCGGGTTCGGGGTGTTGGCGCATGTCGAACTGGACGGCGCTTTTGAGTCGAACCTGCCGCGGTTCACGCCGGCGAAGGTCGACATTTTATGCCACGCCGCGCTCCAGGGCATAGAGGTGACCAAGGCGGATTGCCCGATCCTTTATGACGGTCGCGACGCCAATGCGGACCGACGGAAAACCGCGGCCGAGCGCATTCGCCGCCTCAAGCTGAGGTCCGAGCAATATCTGGCCCGCATCCTCAATAGCGATGCGCATTCGCTGAACGCGGTGGGGCGGAACGCAAGTCGTGACCAGCGTATCACCCGATTCAAGATGGAGACGCCGAGCTTCGAGGGCCTGCGTCTGGCGCTTGAGACCGCCGACACGCGCGTGCGGATCGAGGAAGGCCTGCCTGCGATCGTACCCGTAGTACAGGTGGTCCATTTTCAGGGCGGCTTCCTAGATGGAGAGGCGATCACGTTCAGCCCGAACCTCACCTGCATCATCGGTGGACGTGGCAGCGGCAAGTCGACGGCGTTCGAGAGCGTCTGCCTGCTTGGCGGACCGCCGAGCGAGGACGTAACGGTCATCGACAGCGATGTGTGGCCGGACATCGTCACGCTCTGCTACGTCGACGAGACGGGTCAGCACCATGACCTTGCGCGCAGCAAATTTGGCGATGTTGAGAATCTTGAGGAGCCGGCGAGCGGCGCCAACGCTTTTCCCATCGAGAGCTATCGCCAAGGCGCGACCAACGAAATCAGCAAACGGGTGCAGGACGATCCGCTTGCACTCTTGACGTTCCTCGACAAGCTCATTCAGGTCGAGAAGGAGATCGACTCCGAAGATGCCATCCGCGAGGAACTGGTCGAGCTCACCCCCAAGATCACCAAGGCGGCCGGCAACGTTGCGCGTATCCCGGAGCGCGAGCGGGAGCTAAAGCTCAAAAGTGATCAACTCCAACGCCTGCGTGACGGCAAAGGCGTGGAAGTGATCAAGCTCCAGCAGCAGCTCGTTGGCGAAAAACGCGCCCGCGCCGCGATCGAGACTTCGCTTGCGAAGCTGGGCGGCGCGGTGACGAGCGAGGCGATTACGACGATTACCGCCGACATTCGTGCGTCGGTCGCCGAGCATGAGATCGAGCTTGGCGCGCCCGAGGCGTCGAAGATCGCGACAGATACGGCGACCTACGAGACGGCCGTCACGGGGTCCACCGCCGCGCTCAAGAAGGTGACCGCGGATTACGCTGCAGGCGTAAAGGCTCAGATTGCCGCGTGGCGGGCGAAAGAGACTGCGACGCAGACACAGATCGAGCAGAAGAAGCAGGAGCTCCTCAAGCACGGCATCCGACTCGACATGCCTTTCATTCAGAAGCTGGTTTCCGACGAGGCGACAGCGCGCGACAATGTCAAAAATCTCAAGGCCTGGGTTCCCGAACTCGCGCGACTGCACAAGGAGCATGCCGACCTCTTGAGGCGCCGCTGGGCCGCGCGCCAAGTCGTCGCGAAGCATCGCCAAGCGTTTGCGATCCGCGCTTCCGAGGCGCTCAAAGGCACGCTATCGGATTTGTTCGTGACGCTGAAGTTCGATGAAAGCGCGCTCGCTCCGGATGCAGAGCGGGTGATCGTCGACGCAATGGGATGGCGGACGCTTCAGCATCTTAAGGCGCGCGCGCTGATCAACGAACTCACGCTGCCTGTGCTGCTCGAATGTCTGCGCAAGCGCGACACGAAGCCGATTACGGCGCTGCGCAACGCGGAAACAAACGCAGCGGTATTCCCACAGAACGAGGCGGAGTTGCTTCTCGACCGGATCGCTGAGCCTGATCTCCTCAGCCAGCTCGAGACGGTCGCGGTCCATGACCGGCCCAAGCTCAGCGTCACGAAGAAGATGCCGGGCATTGGCGGACTCGCAAAATTTGTGCCCCGCGACTTCAAGAAGTTGTCGCTTGGCCAGCAGCAGTCGGTGCTGCTCGCGCTGATGCTGACCAGCGAAAGCCGGGCGCCGCTCATCGTCGATCAGCCCGAAGACAATCTCGACAGCGAGTTCATCTACAAAACGCTAGTGCCGGTGATCCGCGCCGCCAAAGAGCGTCGGCAGGTGATTGTCGTCACGCACAATGCCAACATTGCGGTTCTAGGCGATGCCGAGCTGATCATCGCACTCAAGGCCACCTCCGAAAAGGCGACCGTCGTCACGCGCGGGTCCATTGATCATCCGCAGACGTGCGACGCCGCTTGCAATATCCTCGAAGGATCACGCGAGGCATTCGACCGCCGTGCCGCGGTCTATGGGATCGCTGGCCTTGGCTGACAAACCTGCCCGTCGGTGCAACGCGGAGTCTTGATAGTATGCCGTCGGTCCGTCCTTCGGTCTTCAATCAACGCGTCCGCGCGGATGGTGGTCCGTTTCTTATCATCGAACCCTGTGAGGAGCATGAAGGGTTCAGCGTCGACGTGATCTTCACCGACACGCCCCCCGGCGACCGGACTGGTGATTATCCTTGTGAACGGCTCCTCAACGTGTCTCCAGACCTGTTGCAGATTTATCCGCTCAACGTCCGCGTCGACCGCCCGGACTACCTGAAGCCGCGCTATGGCACACTAGAGACGATTGCGCTCGGCCGGCGGCTAGATCAGCCATATCCGATCCCTTCCAGCGCGGAGGAAGTCGAGGGGCTACTGGAGCTGCTGCCTGACGGTTTCGCTAGGGACTTTCGGCTGGGTCTCGGCCTGCTCTGGGAATATCGCTCGATCTGCGAGGCGCTCGGCGCGCAGGGTCATATGAAATTGCTGGTCCTACACGGGGGGCAGGAGGCGACATTTGAGCCGCCAATGTTCGTGCTCGGGATCCGCCGCTTTCATGAGATGCGCAAGGAGATCAACCGTATCAGCAACCGATATCAGCGCGATGCCCGGCGCGACAAGCAGCTGCACGCCTATCACGAGCTGTTTCACGCTGCGGACCCCGCGCTGTTCCCCCGGCAGAAGAAGACACTGCGCGCGGATGCGATCGCCGACGCGACCAGCGGCGGCCGCGATAAGGTCGTGCTGTCTAAGCGCGATCGCCGTGCGACGGTCGGCCTCCTGCGTTCAAACCTCGAGGCCTTGGCTGAAACCGAGCCCGACGCACTTCTATCGCTCAAAACAGAGATCGAGGAGGTTACGCTCGACCAGTTAATCGTGCGATTCGCCGACATGCTCGAAAAGGCGTTGCCCGAGGCGAGGTGGCAGGGCTTCCTCACGCAGAACCAGTTTATTCTGAGCCTCGCGTTCGCGGTGCCGGCGCTCGTAGTCGAGGAACAGGCCTATGCCGGCGGCAAGCGCCTGAACGGACGCGGCGGGGCGGTAACGGACTTTCTCGTCGCGTCGGCCTCAACCGGCAATCTCGCCATTGTCGAGATCAAGCGGCCGACGACGGAGCTGCTCGGCGCCAAGCCCTATCGTCAGGACGTGTATGCGGCATCGACCGAGTTGTCGGGTACTATCGCACAGATTCTCGATCAGCGGGTGAAACTGCAACGTCAGCTTCCGATGTTGAAGGAAGAGAGTGGGCGTGGCGATATCCAGGATTTCGGGATCCGCTGCATCGTCGTCGCCGGCCGGACGCCCGACAATGGAGCGCAGCGCCGCTCGTTCGAGCTGATTCGCAGCACGATGACCGGGGTCACGGTGATTACATTCGACGAGCTTTTGGGGCGGCTTCGGGAGATACGTGCAGCGCTCGGAGCGAAGATTGATCCGCCCGCTCCCGGCTCCGCGCCTTGGAATCGTTCTTGAGGGCTTCGCCCACGATACGCGCCGCGCTGCCTGAGGACTTCAGCGACGCGGAGCGCGAGCGCTTTTTCGACCTGGTCGTCGCAGGCGGCGAGGTTGGCGGCGCTGTACTGGCAACCAATATCGCCGAAGCGCGCATCCTGGTGATGCTTATTGATGCTGGGATTGTGTGCGGCATAGCGGCACTTAAGCGCCCTCGCAGCAGCTACCGCGACAAGACGTCCGCCAAATCAGAAACAAATCTCGACGCCGCTGCCTTCCCCTACGAACTGGGATATGTCTACGTCCTGCCTTCGCACCAAGGAAAAGGCTATTCCCACCGCCTGATTGCGGCGGCGCTCGATCATAGCGACGGCGTTGGCGTCTTCGCCACGGTCCGGATGGACAATGGCAGGATGCGCGCGACATTTGAAAAGGCTGGGTTTGTGGCCGCCGGGAAAACCTATCCGGGTCGTCATCAGCAGGCGATCGGCACCCTGCTACGAGCGGCCGCCTAGTTATTCGCGCCGCGAGGGTCAATGAGGTGCGGAAAACGATCCCAACGATCTCGAGCGGCAGATTCCGACAGGACCGGACGTACATCGACCCGGATGCGAACGGCCTGCTCTGATCGAAAGCGGTCGGTAGCGCGGACTGGCGGAAAACGGCAGATTTCTTGTTTCGATCATCTGAAACCTCCAGACCGCTGTCGATTAACTGCCGCTCGCGATCCAGATTGCGTCTCCAGGACGGAGGAGTCTCCAAGACGGAGGCGCCATAGCACTAGAAGTGCCGGGGATAGACCAGCGACATGCGGGTTTGGGTAACGCGTCGAGCGCCGTCCGCAGGATTTGCCTTTCTGGTGTCCGGCGCTCGCGTCGCGCACGTTGCGGCGCGGTGTCAGGCCCTGTCTGGTTGCGGGAACGCTCTGTCGCTTGGCATTGCGATCGTTCAGCGCGGCGCTAGCTGCGCTGCCACTGCTCCCGAAAAGCCCGGCACGACCTTCGCGAGCCAAGCGACCAGCTCAACCACTGTGGTCGATGGCTGGCGATAGCCTGCCGCCTGCTTGCCCAGCGCGGCAATCACGAGCTCGGGTTTCTCATCGAAGCATCGGGACAAAAACACATCGGGGCTCATCGCGACGATGCCGTCGGGCATTGTCTTGAAGTCCTTGAGGTTCGAGGTGACCACGATGCTGGCCCCCACTGCTTTGGCTGCCGCCGCAACGTGACGGTCCTTCGGATGGTTCGGCATTGCCGCTTCAAACGGCTCCCAGCCGGTGACGCTCGCTTCGGGAAACGCTACCGTCATCGCCTGGACCACCGAGGCGGCCTTCGTCGCGTTCATGCGATGCTGGTCGACCAGATTGCGCACCATCTCATCCAAAATCCTCGCCGACCAATGCACGCGGCAGCATCCCGCCGCGGCAACGCGCAGCAGGGTGTCCCGCAGGATCATCGGGAAGAGCACATCGGCATCGAGGACGGCAATCGGGCTCACGGTCGTTCCTTTGGCTTGATCGCCTTTGGCCGCCGCAGAACAACCGGCTTCTGGGCCGGCTCGGGTTCCGCGGGCCGCTTCGCTGCATTGCGTTTGGCCTGCGCGCGCGTCACGTCGTTCGCGCCGACATCGATCGCGCGCTCCAGGAAGGCGCTCATCGTTGCCTCCTGCAGCCCACCAAGCGCTGGAGGATCATAGGGGCCGGTGCCCTGCGCCTTTTTCTTTTCCCACAGGTCGAGCAGAACGATATTGGGATTGGGCAGGAAGGCCAGACCGAACTTCTGCGCGCCGCTCGCCTCGATCTCGACGAAACCGAGACCCTCCAGCAGCTTCATGCGCTCCTGCCAGCCGCGCACGCCGCGCGGCCCGGTGAAGCCCGATGCATAAGGAAGATCGGGCGACCGCGCGAGGCGCACAAAGCCGTTGTCCCACGTCGCGCAGAACAGTGCAAAATAGGTCTGGCCGAGCGGCTTTCCCTTGGACAGGTCGTCCAGCGCCCGCATGACCATTGGCATGGTCTTGGGTACGGTGGCATAACCGTCATGCTTGTTGCGGTCCCACAGCCGGTCGGGCGCATCGGCAAAGTAGGTATCGCGCAGCTCAACATCCTTCGAGCGGACCGCCTTTCCTTTCTTCGTCGTCAGGGCCATTGTTCAATCCTCCATCACAGCAAGCACCATAGTCTTGAATATAAAGAGATTCTCGTTCAAAAACAGATACATAAGCAAGTAATGCCATGCGCGAATCGACATCAACCGCGCCTCATAGGTGTAGCTCAACGACGCATATGAGTCACGAACATCACTCAACATGACTCATATGCGTCAAATGACCCTTCAAAAGCCTAGTGTTTCCCGAAGGTTAGGCGAGATCGATATGTGCTGAGTGTGCTACGGTGCTACACTGTGCTGACCTGTGCTCCGATGTGCTCCAGTCGGGGGATTGCCAAGGGGGCCTCTGGTTGCGTTTGGGTCGTTTATCATCCATATGATGGCTATGACTGCTGCAGCGAGAATCACAACGAAGCGAGCACGACAGAAGCCCGACAGGACCGCAGGGGCTGATCGGGCTGTCGTCGCGCGCCTTGCGACTGCGCTGCTGCCGAGCCCTGCGCGCGGCGGACGTGTACAGCTGATCGACCGCGACGGACACCGGATCGACCTGCCTGACACCCTCGCGGCGGTGGTCGCACGCGCCGCGTCGCTGATGTCGGAAGGGCATAAGGTGTCGGTCATCGCCGATGACGAAATGCTGACGACACAAGCGGCCGCGGAGCGATTGAATGTCTCGCGCCAATATATCGTCCGCCTCGTCGACCAGTGCCTGTTGCCATCGATCAAGGTCGGCACACATCGCCGCCTGCGTCTCGCCGATGTGCTCGCCTACAAGGTACGGCGCGATGAGGAGCGCGACGGTGCGCTCGATCGCCTGACGGCGCTCAGCGAGGATGTGGGCGGCTATCGCCTGGGCGACTAGGGCGTGGGTTGGCGCGATGGGCGGTGCAGCTTGGCGATCCGGAATGGCACTTTGAGAAGGTCGTGATTGTCGGCGATCCAGCGCATCTGGTCAGCGCTCAGCTTGTCGCCTGACGACTTGACCTCGACCAGCATGATCTCCTCACCCCGCCACAGCAACAAATCGGGCCAGCCGACATAGCGGTCCGAATAGCCGCCGATGAGATAGCGCAGCACGTCGATGATCCTGGCCGGCGCGAGGATCTCGACTAGGCGGCGCGCGCGGTCGACATCTGCGTCGCGGTGAGCCCAGAGATACTGGCGAAGGTTTTCGCTGTGCCCGCGCCAATAGTCGAACAGGTCGAGCAAGGCGCCTCGGTCTGGAAAACCATCGGGTGTGAAAATTCCAAAATGCGCGTCGATCGCGGCAGCACGCCGCCGGCCATAGCCGACGGTGCCGAAATCCGACGGCAACCTCATGCTTATCTCGCCGCCCGGCACCTTTCCCTCAAATGCCGTCCGCGATCCGAACGAGACGCGCTGACTCCGCGGGTCTCCGGGGTGTTCGATCAGCAGCCACATCATCACGCCGAACAGCGCATGGAGCGGTGCGCTCTCCAGCGGCATCACCGACCAGCCTTGGGCTTCGTACTGGCGCGCCGCATAGACTTCAGGCGACACCACGACGCCGCCGAGCATGACGACCGCACCTTTCTCGGTCGCCTCTGCATAGGCCGGCCGAAACGTGTCGATCGTCGTTGCATAGCGCGCGATGATATCGGCCTGGCTCGGTTCGCGCATGGTGTATTTGGGGGCGCGTGCGTGAAGCGCCTTGATGGTTTCGAGCGCGACGGTCTCGAAGCGCTTATGGGCTGCGGCAATGTCCTCCTGCGCGGCGTCCGGGTGGTCGGGCTGCCACTGTGCCATCAACACCATCTCGGCGAACATCAGGTCGCGCCAATAATAGCGTTTGATCTTGGTCGTGCGGCCGGGGATGGCGGCAGCCGGCGCCGACGCTGCGGGCAAGCCGCGGCATTCGTTGCAGATACCGGTCACGAAACCGTCGGTGACCGCGATGCGGTCCTGCGTCTCCAGATCGACGCCGTGCGAGAGCTGGTGCGCGAGATGGGCTTGCCCGATTGCCTCATCGCACGCGCACATCATGACGGCGTCACAGGCGTCACAGCGATATTTGCGGACCAACTCATGCTGGTTGAGGCATGCGACCGACATATGGGCGCAGCTCTGCGCATCGGTCATGCGCCGTTCCGCTTGGGCACGAGGATATGCGACAGGTCGCGCTCGATCGGCACGATCGTGACATAGCCGACCGTGGTAGAAATCGGCGTCGGATCGACCCAGTCCTTGCCGAACAGCCGTGCCGCGCGCGTCGCCTGATAGACGCGCATGCCAAGCAGGCGAAGCGCCTCCAGCGATGGCGCGAAATCGGCCTGGGAATCGACGCGGTTACTGTGGGTCAGGTCGCTCCAGATGTCGCCATAGTCCTGCAGCAGGTCGAACAGTCCCGCCGCCTCCGATTGGGCGTTGGCGGGCGCGTCCTCGTCACAGTGGAACACCCAGGCGTCGCACGCCGATATCAGCGAAGCGACCGCCACGCCGGTTTCGAGCGGGCTGACGGCGAGCTTCAGATGATCGGGATGGCGATCTTCTTCGGTTTTGATCTGGTCGACATTCACGGTTGCGTAGAACTGGATGACAGTCGCCGCGAAGGCGGGGTCGTCGAACATATCAGGGTTTTCATATCCGAGGCCGCGCGCGAGGCAGCGGCGCGTCGTCAGGCTTGCCCGCTCGCCCGCTTCGACGCGCTGAACGGTCCGGACGGTCAAGCCGGATGCTTCGGCAAGTGCGTCCTGCGACCATTTCAATGTCAGGCGGACGATCTTGACCCAGGAGCCAAGCATTTTCGGTTCAAGTAATGCGCTGTCGAGAGCCACTGTCTCCCCCTTTCTGATCTCCCGCATATGTAGGCATCGGACAGTGTAGCCGACACGACAGCAGGGCGACAGCGCTTGCGACGGCGACGCGTCAGCCAATCTCGGGGCCTGTGCGCCCGCGACCAAATTTCCAGCTCACGCCGTCGGCGCGCAGGACACCGGACGCCGACTTGCCGAATTGGTTTTCGAGCACCGGCCGCCACGGCACGAGCGTAAATTCCTTCGACTTCTCGATCACCGCAAATCGGCCACTGGCGAGGTCCAGTCGCCGCGTGACCGTGCCTTCGATACGATCACCGACCTTGGATTCGACGAACGTCTTGCCGGTCTCGCTCGCCATCACCGCGCCCTCGCGCATCAGTTCACGGCGCTGGAGCATCAGAAGCGCATTGGCGCGCAACCGGATCCTGTCACCGTCGCCGTCGGCGAGCTGCTGCTCGACCAGCCATTGACGCCGCGCGGCCATCGCAGCGCGAACCTCCCGCCCGAACCCGCCATCGCGGATCGGCAACGGCGCGTCCGATGCCAGTTCACGATCGACCCAGGTGGCCGCGTCAGCGCCCTGCAGCTGGTCGATCGTGCGCGACGACAGGGTCTCCACCTCGACCGGCTGATCGCGGTGGCGTCGCGCTTCATAAGCGGCGGCCCGGTCTGCATGGTCCGGTGAAATGGTCCAGCTTCCGTCCGGATCGCGCTCGACGCCAGTGCCGGCCCGTCGCATCGCTTCTAACCGACGGACATGGGTTTCGGTGAACGCCTGCGTGGCTGACGGGTCATGGCGCAGATGCAGGTCTGTCGAATAGTGTCCACCATTCGCCGCAGCGACCTCGGCAACGACGCGATCGGCATCGCGCACCTCGAGGTTTCGAGCGGACACGCGGACGATGGCGCCCTCCGGGATTGGCGCGACCGCATCCCCGCGCCCGATGTCGACATAATGGGCGTGACCATCGACCCCGTCGACCAGCAGATAATGGCGGTCACGATGTTCGTCGGCGAGGCCACGCCCGATCACCCGGCCGACGATCGGTTCGGGATCGGTGTCGCCACCCCCGAACAGCGAACGCCCGACCCACGGCCGCTCCAGTTTCCGGGCCGACAATTCGCGCTGCATCGTGCGGATGATGTCGCCACGCTCGCCGAGCGTGCGGAGTGTCCCTTCGAGATCCTCGGCAAGCTGCCAGCGACCGCCACCGACATTGCCGGCAAGGCCCATGCTAGCGAGCTTCTGCAACCGGCCGGCGCGTAGCGACTGCTGGAACGCATCGCGATCGGCCGACACCACCAGCCGATCTGCGTCCATCGACCGCAAAAGCCGTCGGTCGATTGCGGTAATCCGCTCTTCGCCGATATCGTGCCGAAGGCGCGCCTCGATCTCCTTATCGGTGCGTGGACCGAGATCGAGCGTCACCAGCTCGGCGGCGCGTTCGCGAATGCCATGCGATATGTACTCGCGGGCGATGATCAGATTCTGGCCGGTGTCGTCGACGCCGCGCAGCATGATGTGCGTGTGCGGATGAGCGGTGTTGAAGTGATCGACGGCGACCCAGTCGAGCTTGGTCCCGAGATCGTTTTCCATCTGCGCCATCAGCCGGCGCGTGAAGGGTTTGATGTCGGGATATTCAGAGCCATCCTCGGCCGAGACGATGAAGCGGAACTGGTGGCGGTCGCCGTCGCAGCGATTGACGAACGCCTTGCCGTCGGCGGTATCGCGATCGGCTGAGTAAAGCTCGCCGGGATTGCCCTCGCGGGTGACGCCGTCGCGCTGGATATAGCGCAGGTGCGCGCGGGCCGCAGGCATGCCCTTGGTGCCGATGCGCACCAGGCGCGTCTTCACCACTGCGCGGCGGGCACGCATTCCGCCGAACCGGTCGCGGCTCGACAGCAACCGCCCCATGCTTGCGCCGCGCCCGATGCGGCTGCCGTCGAACCGGCGGCTGCGGACCGCGCCCTTCTCGGCCGACCGGATCGCCGCGCCGACCACACGCCCGAGGTAGCGGCGGGCCTTCTTGCCGTTCTGATGGCGGGGTTTGCCGACCCTCGGTCTGAATTCGTCGTCGTCGCTCATCGAAATGGCCGACGAACAGGCAGAGTCTCGCCAAAAGGACGTAGGAACGGCGGATTTCCGCCATCCTTCGAAATCCTGTCTCGCGCCGTACGCGCGATGTCTCTCGAAAAAACGATGTGCAGACAATCACTTAGCGATGTCCACGGGACATTGCCTTTCTCTTGCTTTCGCCTTCTTCCTTCTTCTGCCCCCTCTCGGCTCAAAACAAGGGCCGGGACACGATGCCAAACCGGCACCGCGCCCCGGCCCGAACTACGCAGATACTCAAGCATCCGCGAATTCCGCCAGAGCCTGTTTCCGCCGCCCGAACTCGCGCCTTCTCATCAGCCCGTGCGGATTTCCATCGCCATCGACGATCATCACCGCGACGAACCATCTGCCGTCCAGTCGCCCTAAAATCCGAACCCGATCGAGGTCAATTTCGTCATCGTCGGTGCTCTCATATGCGCCGATCCAGCGCTCCTGATCCCGTGCATCCCAGAGAAAATCTGTCTCCTCCGCCTCTAGGAACCGATGCGCCAAAGCCTCCCCGACACCGTGGCCGAACTCGATCGCCAGTCCCGAAACCAGCGCCGCCATCGCGCGATCCATGACGTTGGCCGACGCCACCGATACAGGTTGAAACATGCCCATGATCATCTCCTTCGCTTCTGTTCTCCCGATCGAGAACATCGTGAAGAAGACGGGTGGCGGAGCGACTGTCAGGGCCGCGGAGCGAAGCGGAGCGCCGCGAAGCGGACGTGGGGGGAACCGATTTTCGCAGAAAATTGGGGGGCACCCACGGGCCTTGATAGGCGCTTCGGCAGCCGTCATGCTGGGCCTGTCGAGACGAGGCCCTCCACCGCCCGCGATCATGGCGTGACGTTCCGGACAGCGAACAGCGACGCCTGCGGCTCACTTGCCGTGGGTGAGGATCGGTCTTCGGACACGGTCCGCCGGACGATAAACAGCGGAGGCGGAGTTGCAGATTGAGTGGCCAGCGACACCGGCTGTGCGGTGCCGCCGACCTTATCGAGATAGGCCACCGTCTCGCCGGGAAGCCGCCGATTTCCGGCCAGCCAGTCGGCATACGCGCCGGGTCCCGCATTATAGGCGCCGAACAATCCCGGATAGCCGAAGCGGTCGTACATCAGTCGTAGATAGAAGGTGCCGGCGAGGATATTGTCGCGCGGATCGTCGGGATTGGTGCCCAATCCGAGGCGCGCGCGCATCTCGGCCCAAGTCGCGGGCATGAGCTGCATGAGGCCCATCGCCCCGGCACGGCTTCGGATCGGGCGGCCGTTCAGTATCGTGAAACCTCGGCTTTCGGCACGCATCACACGCTCGATCCAGCTCGTCGGGATGCCGAACCGGGTCGACGCTTCCTCGATCATCGGCCGCCAGCGCGCGACCTCGTCGGCCTTGGCGGGGGTCGCTGCCAGCAACAGGACGGCCGGGAGCAACCGGGTCAGCGCGCCCATAGCAATCGCGCCCTTCCGACCACGAGGCGGCTATCGGTCACGCCAAAATAGCGGCCATCGAAGGAGGCGGGACTGTCCGACATCACCAGGAAAAGCTGGCGGCCGCGCAGCCGCACGCACCCGCTCCACGACTTCATCGGTCGCCCCTTGGCGTCGGCCATGCGGCGCTCGACGACCCATTTTCCATTGATGAAGATTTCCTGGCCGAGCGCGCAGACCTCGTCGCCCGCCACCGCCGCGACGCGCTTCACCAGCGGCACATTCGCGGGAATGTAATGCCGCTCCGCCGCCATCATCCGCCACGGATCGGGCACGTGCGCGATGACCATGTCGCCGGCCTCGACGGGCGCCCCGGGGGTCACGGCATAGAGACCGATCGGCGCGCTGGCGCTGGCATTCCAGACGAGGCGCGGCGCTGGTGGAAACAGCGACGTCAGGCCGAGCAACGTAATGCCGGCTCCCACGATCGCGACGCGGCGACCGAGAGTCCTGCGCTTTAGTTTTGACGCACGAAGCTCATCGCCCCAGTCCAAGAGCGGTGTCGCCGTCCCGCGAATGTCACGCCTGGTCATGGTCGCGACCCCCCATTGCCTGGGCCTTCGACCATGCGTCTAGGTCGTCGATATGGTACTGGACGAAGCGGCTGTGCAGCCGGAACACCGGTCCCTTGCCGGCGCGCCGCAGCCGCTTCAGCAGGCGGCTGGAAAACTTTAGATAGGCCGCCGCCTGGTCGGTATTGAGATAAGGGGAACCACGTTTGGCGCGGTTTGCACGGGAAATGTCGTCGTCGCTGTCCATTCTGCCTGTCCGTGTCCGAAATCGACGGCGATCTGCCGCCGCTGACACCGGGAATGGCGGGAGGGACACCGGCTGCGGAGTGTCGAAATCGCGACCTGCGTTTTCGACACACCTGATGCGCCGTGGCGTAAATGCCCCGCGCGCCAGAGCGCGCGGGGCTGGCCTTCGCCGGTAAGAGCGGTCTGGGTTATGCCGGGTGGCAGGGGATTGTCGGTCCCGTGCGACGGTAAGCTGACACAAGCAGACGCCCCCGCCTGCAAGGTCCCTCGCGAGCTATGGCAAATCCGGCTCACCGCTCGTGCCCCGCGCGCGGTGGCGCGCGGGGCATCCGGTTCAGCGCGACCAGATGAGCTTGTGCTCGCCGTCGTCGCCCTGGCTGAGCGTTGCGTAGATCGGAGCCGGGAACGACGGATCGTCGAGCTTGAGGCTCAGATATTCCGCGCCGGTCTCGCGCGCCGCCTTGGTCCATGCCGCGCCGAACTCGACACCGCTGGCGCTGACGCGGTGGTCGGGCGACTTCTCGTTGTCGCGTTCACAGGGGCGGATCGTTGCCTTGACGCGGAGCGTCAGGGTTCGGATTTCGCCGGTGTAGACGCCGTTTTCGCCGCGGGTGAAGCTGCCAATCTGTGCCATGATAACCTCCTTCAGATGATGCGATGCCGCCCGATGCGGCCTCGACAGGCGGTCGATTAGGCGGGCGGAGGCCGGTCGCGCACCCGAAGGGCCGAAGCACAGCGGAGGACGGCCAAAGCCGAGCTTCTTGCCTCGCGAGGAAGGCGAGGGAACCGAGCCGGGGAAGAAGGTCGGCGACGCCGTTGCGGGACCGGCGGACCCCGCCAGACCCGCCGCGAGAGAGGTCCGTTTCGGGCGGCAACCGGACTGTTGGAGGTATGGACAGCGTGGGCGACGCTCGACAATCAGTGCCCTGCACGACGATAATCAACGCCATGCTTCGTGTCTTGTCTATCATCATCATCATTGCTGTCGCGACGGGAATGTCGCCGCCGGTCGAAGCCGCCGACTATGACGGTTCGGGCCGCGTGGCGTGGGTGACGGACGGCGACACGTTCCGGTTGGAGAGCGGCGAGCGGATCAGGATCGCAGGGATCGACGCCCCGGAGACACACCGCGATCAAGCCAAGTGCACCGGCGAGGTAGCGTTGGGATTGCGCGCGCAGGATCAGGCCACGGCACTACTCGCGGGGCGCAATGTGACGTTCCACCGGGTGGGTCGGAGCTATAACCGCACCGTCGCCACCGTCACGCTCGACGGTCGGGATGTCGGATCGGAGCTGGTCCGGAGGGGCATTGCCGCTTGGTGGCCGCGCGGCCGAGCCAAACCGTCCTGGTGCGACCGTACCGGCTGAGAAAACGGTGGCCGCTACCAGCCCGAATTCGGGCTGGCAGGGTTCGTGTGGTCAGGGCTTCGGTTCGAAGGGCAGAGTGCCGCCGATCGCCGCAAGCTCGTCGAGCAAGCGGTCGGTCTCCTCGATCAGGCGCTGTCGTTCGGGGTCGAACTCGCCTTTCGAGCCGTAGCCGCCAACGAGAGCAGCCTTGGCCTCGATGGCGGCGATTTCGGCGAGACGGCGGTGAATCTGGCCGAGCCGATTGTTGATCTGGGCCTCACGGACCGGGTTGGGTTGGGGGTTTGTGTTAAGCATGAAATTACCTCTGGCCGCCGAGTTGATGTTGGGGCCAGTCTATTTATCTTCGGCGATCCACCGGCTCGGTCGATCGCAAAAATAGAGTGGCCTCAGGCGTCGCCAGGATGCTCGGCGAAGTCTTCGTCGGTCGCGTCGAGGGTTTCCTTGGCGAAAGCGATCGCGTCCTCGGCGCTGTCGAACGCTCGCGGATTTTCGCGGCTTGGATAGGTGGTCGCCGCGACGGCTTCCTGGCCCTGAACGGCTTTGCGCCCGTAGAGCAGGTAGAATTTCCCGTCGGGGGCGGAATGGATGGCGTATTTGCGGCTGGCGTCGGTCATGCCCCCCATATGGGAATGCGGTCCGCTGATCGCGAGGTGCTCGGACGCCGTCTGATTGACAGCGCCCACCGTGCCGACCGAGGATCGTGCGAAGTCAAACCGCAATGAAGAGGTGGCGTTGCTGTGTCGGTCGGAAAGCAAAGGTCGGACCAGCATCTGATCGATCAGGACGGGATCAGTCTTCTGCGCACGAAGCTGCCACGTCATTGGTTGCTGCGAGAATATCGCCCCGACTACGGGCTCGATTTCACGATCGAGACCTTCAAGGCGGCGAACGCCGGTGGTGCCGGAGGTAGACCCGCCACCTTTGAGACGCTTGGCGAACATGTGTTCGTCCAACTGAAAAGTTCGGCGGAGCCGGAAGTCCATTCGCTCGACATCTATGGGCGATCAAATGTCGAAAAAGGCCCCGAGCAACTCAATCGGAAGGACAAGGTCGGAACGATCGAGACCTATCGGATTCAACTCGAGATGAGCGAGCTTGTCACCGTCGAGCGCATGGGGATCGGCGTGCCGGTGTTGCTGGTGGTCGCCGATCTTGCCCGGCAGCGCTGCGTTTTTGTGTGCCTCAACGACTATGTCGATAAGATCCTGATCCCCCGGCACGGCGATTATCGAACCGCCGGATCGCGGGTCATCCATGTTCCGGTCTGGACGGAGATTGGGTCCGAAGCAGGGCTTCATGGCCTGCGCTGGTATGGGAAGCGCGCCAAGTTGCTCGCCGCGTTCCAGCGGTTCCGATACCAATATTCCGAGCTTCAGCACCGCGATAACGGGGATTGGCGGCCGCTCGCACGCTATTTCGCCGAGCGGATCGTGCCGTACGATTTCTGGGACGACACCGAGATGTGCCAGATGATTCCCTATTATGGGGCGCGGCTTCGGCAGTTTCTGGAAACCGGACAGCCGGGGTGCCTGAAGCTGCGCGAGGACTCTGTGCCGGAGAGTTTCAGAAATGAAGAGTTCTTCGAGCACATGAAGCAGCAGGACGTCTTCGAACTCTGGCGCTGCCTGGCTCATCTGCCGAATGTCTATGAGGACGTGTGGCGCGAGTGGTTCCTGCCGACCGGCCTTGGCCAGGCCGCTTCGGCTCCCTGAATCAAAACCTCGCGCCGACGCCGGAACGGCGAAGGCGCGCGGCCGGTTTTCGAGGGTCCGGATGGCGGGCGGGCCGAAGCCCGCCCGCTTGCCGTCACGCCGCTTGCGCGAAGGGTTCCTGCTCGGCATCGGGGTCCGGCTCGGGGGGCCGCGCCGCCTCGACTCTGGCATGGGCCGCAACGGTGCCGACACCGCCGCGCGCGGTGTAAGCGGAGGCCGGGAAGCCCAGCCATTTCGGCACCCAGCGCTCGACCTTGGTTCGCCCGTCCGCACCATCAAGATGGTCGCGAACGATACGCTTCAAGGTCCTGGTCTTCTCTCCCGTATTGGCCGTGGCGACCTTCTCGCCCGCCACTTCGGCGACGATCCGGGTCAGCACTTCCCTGTCGCGGATCAACTCGAAGAACGCCGCGTCTGCCTGCCACCAGTCGGCCATGTCGACGCCGATCTGCGTTCCCACCGCCGCGACCGCGGCGCTGCCGCTCGCCAGCGTCTCGCCCATGACGACCGTGATGATCTCCATGACGATGGCATCGGGAAGGTCGATCAGGCGCAGGAAGATGCCAGCCACGCCATAGTCGTCACCGTTTCCGCCGGTGACGGTCGGCTCCTCGGGCGAGAAGCCGAGAACGCCGAGCACCGCGCGGCGGCGCTCGTCGAAGACCGTCTCGCCGCGACAGGTCTCCAAGCTCTCGCGCACCTCGTCGTTGCGTGTCATCTGCGGTTCGGGCGACACCCGCCACAGATGCGATCCGCCGATGGCGTGGGCGACCATCAAGCGGAGTGCGATGCCGGGATGCCCTAGCAAGGCGGCGCGGACGCCGGCGTGGCGGTGCAGGTCGAGATAGGTCTGCATCGTCGATGTGACCTCGGGCCGCGCGAGCTTCGCGGGTTCCGGGCCGTCGCCGCGCGCGGCGCGCCGGGCTTCCTTGGCGGAGAGATAGCCCTCGTGGAAGGTGACCTCGCCGGTCGAACGGACATCGACATAGACGCGCCCGCCCTTGCGCTTCGGGGCCTTCTCATATTCCCACGAATGGAAATACTCGGACGGCGGCACGATTACGACATCGCTCCAACCTTCCGACAGATATGCCGCGCGGCGGGCTTCGATGGCTTCGTTCTGCGCGGTCCAGAAGGAATCGGCATCGGCGAAATAGCGGTCGTCGCCGAACAGGTCGGATATGACAGCGCCCTTGTATCCGTCCAGATCGAACAGCGCGAAGCGGGCCGGGATCGACTGCCCGCCGAACAGCCACGCCTTCAACTGGTGGCCGGTCGGCACGTAGCTGTCAGAGTCGTCGAACAGTGCCAGCCACGCGCGCTGCTGGCTCTTGCTGGCAAGGGTCAGGTGGCGGACGGTGGCGCGGTCGATCTTCTCCGCCGCGTAGAGCGAACGAACGCGCGGCAGCAGATTGCCGAGCGCCAGCACCCGCGCGATGGTCAGGTCGGGAAGCCCGAACGTGGCGGCGATGCCGGCGACGTCGCGGCCTTCCTTGACCAGCCGGGTGAAGGTTTCCCATTGGGTCACCTCGTCGGCGTCGAGCCGGGCGAGGTTCTCGATCATCGACGCCTCGATGGCGGCGGCGTCGTCGGTTTCGGAGAGGATGCGGCACGGCAGCGGCTCGGCCTCGCCGGTTTCCTCGGCGACGATCCGCGCCGCATGGAAGCGCCGCGAACCCGCGACGATCTCATAATGGCCGTCCTGACAATTGGGGCGGACCAGCAACGTCTGGATGATGCCGCGCTTGCGCACGGTCGGCAGCAGGTCGGACACGTCCGGTGCCTTTTTGCCGTAGCGCATATTGGTCTTGCTGACGGACAGCTTGCATTGGTCGATAAAAACGAGTGTCATGGCAGTGCTCCTTGTGAGCGCCGGTCCCGTTTCATCTTGAGAAGTGGGGCGGGTTCGGTTCTCGGGTCTGGCGGCGAAGCGCGCCGCCCGCGCGTCAGGGACCCATCAAAGTAGTACTTTGATGGGAACCCTCATCCGCCGTCCGGTTCACCCGAACGATGCGGAAGATCAGGGTCCGCGCCGGGCGTTGATCCGCCTTGGGCGGCGCGGCGCAGCAGCGTTTCAGCCCAGATGATCGAACCGGCGCGGCGCGCGGTTTCGGCCCAGACCGAGAGCGAAATGGTGGTGTCGAACGACATGTCGCGCTCGATGCACAGTCCGAAGGGCAGGCGCACGGCGGCAATCTCGGACAGGCTGAAATAGCCGAGTTCCGGGCAGCCGAAACCGAGGTCGGCGAGGCCGAACAGCGTGTCGCCATCCTCGTCGAGTTCGGTCGCCAGCCACGTCGCCGCGCCTACGGACAAGAACAGCTTGATGACGGGGGCCGGATCGAATTGCCTGCCATTCTCGTCGCAGGCGCGACGGGACATGTCGTTGGCACGCAGCGCGAAGCGCAGGATGGGGGGCAGCAGGATCATGCCGCGATCCTTCCGTCAGCCCGTGCGGCCTGCGCCTCGCGGTGTCGTGCCAGCAGCCAGTCGGCGGCCTTGGTCGCCGCGCTGGCGGCACGGAAGATCGCGCGATTGTCCTCGCGCAGCACCTCGAGCCAAGAGCCGATATAGTCGGCATGGCGCACGGTCGGCATGATGCCGAGCGCGGCGCAGAGAAAGGCCGAACCCATCTCGGCGATCAGTTCCTCGCGGGCATAACCCTTGCTGCCGAAGCCGTTGGTTAGGTCACGACCCAAACGCTTCACATGGCCGGTGGCGTGGGTGAGTTCGTGCAGGCAGGTCCGGTAGTAATTGACCTGCTCGAAGAAGGCGGGCTGCGGCGGCACAGCCACGAAATCATGCGACGGCACATAGAAGGCGCGGTTCCCGCCGATCCGGAAATCCACGCCCGATGCGGCGATCACCGCCTCGGCGACGGGCACGATCTCGCGCTCGGGCAAGGGCGCCGGATCGGACGCGAGGCCAGCGCGCAGCCCGTCGCACTGCGCGACATTGAAGACGGTGAAGCGCTTGAGGAACGGCACAGCCTTGGGGTCGCCACCCTCGCGCGTGGCGCGCTCTTTTTCCGCCTCAGGCGTGAATCGGTCGGCATAGACGACGCACTGCCCACGCTCGCCCTTGCGGACACAGCCGCCCGCTTCTTGGGCCTGCCGGAAGGTCAGCCACGATTGCGACGGCCAGCCATGCTCAATGACCGCGCCCCACAGGATCAGGACATTGACGCCCGAATAGGTGCGCGCGGTAAGCGCATTGCGCGGCAAGCCGGGTCCGGTCCCGCCGCTCGCGCTCCAAGGCTGGACCCAGGGCAAGCGCCCGGCCTCAAGCTCGGAAACGATGCGCGCGGTCACCTCGTCATAGAGGTTCACCCGGCTCTCGGATTGACGATCGTCGCCCGCACCCTTGCGGCGGGAACGGCGGCTGGCGGCTTCACGCATGGCTTTCCTCCACGCCACCCCAAAAAGCACAAAGCCTCCCCGCGAAGGCGGGGGTGGGCGGCAAAGAGCGACCAAGAGGCCCGGCTCCAGCGGCCGGCGGCACCTCCCGGGGTCCCCGTCGCGCGTGCGCGATGGGGTGGACCAGAGGGCGAAACGAAGAGCAGCACCCCGAAGCGCGAGCGAAGGGGTTGCCGCCGGCCGCGACGGGCCTAGCCGGGAGCGCCGCCCGCACCCGCCGCAACGGGAGAGGCACCAGCAACGCCGCCGCGCGCCCGCGCGGCGCCCGCGGACACGCCAGCGATCGTCACCGAATGGCCGAGACCCGCGAGGGGCTCGGCGGAGACCGGCGCTTCAGCAATGGTCGAAGTAGAGCGCGGTCGCACGACAGTGCGAGGCGCACAGCAAGACCCCCGCTCGCAATCGCTGACCCGCGCCATGGTGCGGCGAAGACGGCATGATCGTCTGCACGGGGGCGCCGCCCCGCTTCTCATGCAAATCCCTCAGCGCCTAATGCTGGCATGCCTGGTCCGACGGAGGGTCGTAACGCGTCTCGGGCCCATTGGCTTTCCCGCCACGATACCGAATGCCGCGGGCGCACTGCGCATCGGAAACCGCGCGCGTGCCGTCACGCATGGCCCCGGCCAGACGCTCTATCGCCGTGCGGACCTGCTCCATCGACCAGGAGCGCCCGCCAGCCGCCGGCCGCCATCCGCGCGGCCTCCTCCGCACGCCTGCGAACGCGGGACAGGAGGAAATCCGATCGCCCCCGCCACTCCGAGCGGACGAGGTCCTCGCCATATAAGGCGCCCGCCATCTCGCGATACGAAGCGCCCGCTGCGACCGCGTCCCCCACGCGAAGCGCCTCCAGGCGTCGGGCAAGGCCGGGCTCGGGCGGGTGGAGCCTTCGCGAGAAGCGCCCGGTTCGCCACAGCTCGAGCATCCGGCGCAAGGTCAGTATATGGGCGTCGACCCGGGTCATTCCCGAAAGGAGATACTCAAGCCGGGCGGGACCTTCCTCGACAAGCGATCCGTCGACCACGTCGAGGCGGATGTGGTGCCAGCCGTCCGACAAGGCGACGTGCTCGCGGCCGCCGCCGCGGACGATCGTCGCCCAGCGTAGAAGGCGCGCCAGATCGATCGCCTCTGGATCGGAGCCGGCCGCAGGGGTGACGCGGACCTCGAGCACGAAAGGATCGAGGTCCGCATGCCACAGCAGGCGCGCCGCGGGCGCGGGACGATCGGCACTCTCGGCGAAAGCAGAGCCCGTAAGCCCGGGCGTCCGCCTCCAGCGTCAGAGGGGGTGTCAGCGGTGCGCCATCGCGGCGGAGCCGCGCGCTCATCGCCGCATAGCCCGCGTCGCGGCGCAGCCATTCCCAGGCGAGGCCGGCGCGATCGATCCCGGCCAGCGCGCGGTAATGCGCGCCGTCCCGCCAGTCAGGGCGGGGGTCAGGCGCTGGTCCCATCACGAGTGCGCCGGGAGAATGCCGATCCTTTCGAGCAGCTTGCCGCCCCTATTAACCACGGAAATTTGCCCTGGGGGCACGAGACGTCTAATATCAGGCGCTTATCGATCGGGCTGCGACGCCGACGGAAAAGCGGCGCACGCGGAGCCGGCTTGGCTGAGGCATCGGCGCGGCGGCTTGGGGCGCGCCCTGTATCGATATGGCACCGCACATGATCATCGCCACGGCGCAACAGTTCGACGAAGCGGTCAAGGCCGCGACGACCATGCATGAACTCGACGATCTTCTTCACGATATCACGCGCGAGATGGGCTTCCAGCATTTCGCGCTGTCGCACCATGTCGACGTGCCCCGGGCGCCGCAGCCGGCGCTGCGCATCCACAACTATCCCGGAGACTGGGAGGCGTTCTTCGACGCGGAGCGGCTCGGCCCCTCCGACCCGGTACATCGGGCCAGCCACCTCACCAATGCCGGGTTCCACTGGTCGATGCTGCCGCAGCTGATCGTGCTCACCCGGCGCGACGAGGAAATTCTTGCAAAGTCCCGGAAGGCCGGTCTCACCGACGGTTTCACGGTCCCGGCGCACATCCCGGGCGAGTCCGCCGGTTCGTGCTCGTTCGCCAGCGCCCGGGGGAAGACGCCGCGGCGCGAATGGATGCCGCTCGCGCAGTTCATCGGCGCGACCGCCTTCGAAGGTGCACGGCGTCTCGTGGGCGTGCGCCGGATCGACCAGGACCGGCCGCGCCTCAGCGATCGCCAGCGCGAGTGCATCTACTGGGCGGCGCGCGGCAAGTCGGACTGGGAGATCTCGAAGATCCTCGGCATCAGTCATGACACGGCGATCCAGTACATGAAGGAAGCGCGCGGCCGCTACGGGGTGGGTAACCGGACCCAGCTCGCGATCCACGCGCTGTTTGACGGGGCGCTCACCTTCACCGATGCGCTTCGGCGTTGAAACTCCCCATTTCTGGGGAATAGCTCCCGCCGGTGCCCCGGCACAGGATCGGGCCTCCACAGTCGAGGGAGCCGATCATGTTGTTCACCCAGGGCGATGCCACCGCAGCCGGCGACGCAGTGATGCGCGCGATGTTCGAAGCGAGGAAGCGCGTGTTCGTCGATCTGCTGGGCTGGGACCTGCCGGTCCTGGCCGACCGCTATGAGATCGACCAGTTCGACGACGCGCATGCGCGCTACTTGATCCTAGCCGACACCGACCAGAGCCACCTCGCATCGGCACGGCTGCTGCCGACGCAGCGGCCGCACCTGCTGGCCGACCTGTTCGCAGACCTGTGCGACGGAGCCCCGCCCACCGGGCCCGACACCTGGGAGATTACACGCTTCTGCCTCGACCGCGATCTCCGCGCGGCAGAGCGGCGCCAATGGCGCGATGCGCTGGTGCAGGGGCTCGCCTGTTATGCCCTGGAGCACGGGATCAGGACCTATGTCGGTGTGGCCGAGCAGGCATGGCTCGATCAGATCCTCGCCTTTGGGTGGCACGCCGCGCCGCTCGGACGCGTGCGAACCCTCGGCACGATGCACCTCGGTGCGCTGCGGATCGATATCAGTGCCGAGACGCCAGCACTGCTCGCTGCCAATGGCATCCATGCGCAAGTCCCCTTCGTGCAGGCGGAGGCAGCGTGATGGCCACCCAGCTCCAGCGCCCGTCGCAAGTCCGGAGCGGCCACGACCCTATGCGGCAGCTCCTCGATCACGGCTATTGCGTGCTGCCCGGCGCGCTCACTCCCAAAACCATCGCCACCCTTGATGGCGACCTCGCGCCGACCTTCGCGCAGACGCCGTTCTGCCAGGGCGGCTTCTACGGCGCGCGCACCAAGCGCTTCGGCCGGCTTCTCGCGCGCTCGCCGCGCGCCGCCGATCTGGTCATGCATCCCCAGATCCTCGATATCGCCACCGAGGTGCTGGGCCCGTGGTGCGACTGCATCCAGCTCAATCTGACGCAAGCCATCGCGCTCCACCCGGAGGCCCTCCCGCAGGTTCCGCACCGCGACCAGGACATGTGGCGCGGCACGGTCGGTGAGACCGAATACCTCGTCAACGTGATGTGGCCGTTCACGCCTTACCGCGAAGAGAATGGGACGACCTTGATTTGGCCTGACAGCCATGGAGCGAAGGCGTTGCAGCCGAATCCGGCAACCGACGCGGTCCCGATCGCGCTCGACCCCGGCGACGCGCTGGTCTTTCTCGGTTCGACGCTGCACGGCGCCGGTGGCAACCGCACTGACACCATCCGGCGGGGCGCGATCGTCAGCTACTGCCTGGGCTGGCTCAAGCCCTATGAGAACCAGTGGCTCGCCTATCCGCCCGAGACGGCGCGACACTTCCCGCGCTCGCTCGCGGCGCTGCTCGGCTACCGTCAGCATCGTCCCAATCTCGGCAATTACGAGGGGCAGTGCCCGTCGATTCTGCTCGACGACCGCCAGGCCGAGCCACTTGGCGCGATCGACGCGCTGCGACCGGACCAGCAAGCGCTGATCGACGCGCATGTCGCCACCCAGCGGAGGACAGGTCGATGAGCCCCGGTGCAACCTTCGAACGCGTCTATGGCGAGATCAAGCGCATGCTGGTCGCGGGCGAGCTACCACCCGGCTCCCCGATCGAGCCCGCCGTGATCGGCAAGGAGATCGCGGCCAGCATCACGCCGGTGCGCGACGCGCTGCACCGGCTGACGGCCGAGCGCCTGGTCGAGGCGCCGAACCACAACGGCTTTCGCGTGGCCGTCCCGTCGGAAGCGGCGCTGCGCGACCTTTATCATTGGAACGGGCTTGTCCTCGGGCTCGCGGCGAAACGGGTCGCACCCGATCCCGCGACAGGGGGGGTCGAGGATCGTGGCGCCATGTCGGACATCGTCGCCTCGACCGCAGCGCTGTTTCTCAGCGTCGCGCATGCCGCGGGGAGTGCCGAACTCGCGATAACCGTCCGATCGCTCAACGACCGACTGGCGACGGCCCGCCGCGCCGAGGTCGCAACGCTGCCCGCGATGAGCGAGGAGCTTTCAGGACTGGCGGCGATCATCGCCTCCGGTGACCGGACGGCGCTTGCTAGCGCGCTGACGCGCTATCATCGCCGGAGGATAGGGGCCGTGGCCGCAATCGTCGCGCACCTTGTGCAAAACCCGTTCGGATGCGGCGCATTCATCGATCGACTTCGCTGAACGCGCTGATCATCAACACCGGCACTTCAATCCAGCGCGTGCGTACCCGTTCGATCAGCGCCAGACCGTCGAGCCCGGGCAGCATGCGGTCGAGCGTGATGGCGTCGAAATGCTGACGCGTCGCGCGATCGAGCCCATCAACGCCATCGCTCGCATGCGCGACGTCGGGGCCGGGGCTGGCCAGTTCGGCGACGATCTCGCCCGTCGTTTCAGAATCGTCTTCGAATACGAGAATGCAGGCCATCGCATCTGCCCAGGAGTTCGCGCCGACGACGCAAGACTAGTGCAGCTTCAGCTTCGGCCGCACGATCTTGTTGACATGCCCGACCACGATCAGCGCCACGCCTTTGAGCCAGCCGTGAATGGTGATCAGGTGCATGCGGTACAGCGAGAGATAGACGATCCGCGCGAGCCGTCCCTCGATTGCTAGCTTCCCGCCCACAAGATTGCCCATCAGCGTGCCGACCGTCGAGAAGCGGCTGAGCGACACCAGCGAACCGTGATCCTTGTACACGAAGGGGCGTAGCGGTTGGCCGTCCATCAGCCGGTTGAGGTTGCCGAACACGGCGGTCGCCATTTGGTGCGCCGCCTGCGCGCGCGGCGGGACCGGGCGATCGCGGCCGGGCAACACGCATAAGGCGCAATCGCCGATCGCGAAGATTCGCGCGTCGGTCGGGCTTTGGAGCGTCGGATCGACGACGATCTGACCGCTGCGCGACATTTCCAAGCCATTGAGGCCGCCCGCGACCGGCGCCGCTTTCACCCCAGCGGCCCACACCTGCAGATCGGCGTCGATCCGAGCGCCGCTGCCGGTGGTCATGCCTTCGGCGTCGGAGGCCGTAACGGGCGTGTTGGTGAGGACGCGCACGCCGAGCACTTCAAGCTCGCGCCGCGCCGCCTCCGCGAGCCGTTCGGGCAAAGCGGGCAAGATTCGCGGCCCGGCTTCGATCAGCGTAACCTCGAGCCGGCTGCGGTCGAACACTTCGAGGCCATAATAGCCGAGCGCCGCGGCGGCGTTGAACAATTCGGCCGACAGCTCGACCCCGGTCGCGCCGCCGCCGACGATCGCGACGCGGACATGCGCGTCGCTCACCGGGTCGGCGGTCATCGTGCGCGATACGCGCAGGCACTGGTCGAGCAGACGATCGCGGAAACGGTCGGCCTGCGCGCGGCTGTCGAGGAAAGTGCAGTTCTCGGCGACGCCGGGCGTTTCGAAATCGTTGGTGACCGAGCCGTAGGCGAGCACGAGATAGTCGTAGCGGATGCTGTGCGCGGCGATCACTTCGCGCCCGGTATCGTCCTGCACCGGCGCGAGATGCACTTGGCGCCCGGCGCGATCGATCCCGGCCAGCACCCCATAGAAGTAGCGATAGCCCCAGCGGTGGCAGTGGCTGCGATAGCCGACTTCGTCCATATTGGCGTCGAGCGAGCCGGTCGCGACTTCGTGCAGCAACGGCTTCCAGATATGGGTGCGGTTGCGGTCGACCAAGATGATGTCGTGGCGTTTGCGCCCGTAGCGCTTGCCCAGCCGCGTCGCGAGCTCGAGCCCGGCCGCGCCGCCGCCGACGATGACGATCTGGATCTTGTTCGACTGGGGGCTGGGGCGGCTCATGGTGCGGGACCTCTCTGGCAATGGTTTCGAAAAGGTCGGCGGATCAGGCGCGTGTCATTGCGGTCGCGACCGCGCATTTCTCCGACAAGGGGTTCGCCGCCGCGCGGATGGACGAGATCGCCGCGGCGACCGCGACGTCGAAGCGGAAAATCTACTACATTTTCGGCGGCAAGGAGGGGCTGTACCGGGCCGTGCTGACCGAGGCGTATCGCGGCATCCGCTCGGCCGAGCTCCGTGCCGGACTCGAGGACTTGCCGCCGCTGCCGCTGCCTCACCTAGCATTAGGAACACCATGCCTGCCCGATGATGACAGCAAATAGTCGCGTATACGGGCTAGCACTGTGCCACTTCTGTCGATTGGGTCGCACGTCCGAGCGGCGTCAGCCCCATCGAGTATGATCATGCCCTGCCTTATTGCCTGCTCCAGCGCAGCGCTGAGCACCTCGTTCTTTTTTAGCAGTGTCTCAAGCGAACCCCGAGGGATCTCAAGCACGCTTCCGAAGGTCTCGGCAGTGACTGTCACAGGATGGGGTTCACCCGTCATCATGCTGATGGCGCCCAAATATTCGCCTGGTCCGACCCGTCCCAGCCTTTCGATCGCACCAGCTTCGTGGCGGCGCTCGACGTTTAGAACACCAGATCTGACGATGTAGAGAGAAGCCCCAGCGGATCCTTGGTCGAATAGAACGTCGCCGGGAGCCAAGGCACGGTTAGCCAAACAGCGTGATAAGGCCTCGATCTGTTCTGACGGAAGTGAGTCAAACAGTGTTGTTTGCCTCAGAACCTCGCTTAGGGGTGGTGGGCTGCCATTCTCAATGCCCGCGTGGCGAAACAGACGCCGCACTTGGCGGAGCAATTGGCCCTTGGCCTTCCCCATCTCTGATGTGGTCGCCGCGTAGTAGTGCACGCCAAGCGTCGTTGTGCTGAGACCGACCCTTTTCAGGGAGACAGATGGCGCGGGCTGCTCGAGGACGCTCGGTGAAAGGAGGGTGGCCTGCCGAACAAGCTCGAGCAGCAATTCGGAGCGCGCGGAAGACCGTGTCGGCACCTCGATCGATGCGGCCCGTCGCTCGGTCGGGAAACTGTGATTGATGATCTGTCCGCGAGCGACGACGCTGTTAGGTATCGTAGCGATGTCGTCCTGCTCGGTCTGTATACGGACCGAACGCCAGGTGGCCTCGACGATCATACCCTCAGCGTGATCTTTGATCGTTACCCGGTCACCCACACGGAAGGGCCGGTCGACGCCGACTGCAATCCCGGAGAAAACGTCCGCCAGCGTGTTCTGCAGAGCCAAGCCAAGAACGATGGCAATGACACCCGATGTCGCTAGCAGGCCGTTGACCGGAAGATCGAGTACCGAATTCAGGATGATCAACACGGTCGCGAGGTAGATCGCTCCTGCAAGAAGGTCCGAGAACAGGCGCGCAGGTCGGGATCGGGCGTCGTGGCCGAGCACGATTGCCACAACCGCGGCCACGACCCGGGCGCCGATCAGCCACCAGACGACTGCCAAGGCTCTTAGCCATGCGGCATCCGCATGCCGCGCGAGTTCCGTCCCAGAAGGCAGTGGAGAGGTGCCGCGGGCGACGAGGCACGCCAAGATCACGATCAGAAGAAGCAACTCGCACGACAGTTTGAGGACGAGCGGCCGGGACCTTACGATCAATACGGAGACCAGCGTCAGCGCGAGGATCGTTGCAGGTAGGAAAATCGTGTTCATGGGCAGGCTCCGAGATCCGGGCTGCGGCGACGCCGATCGCAAGCCCGTTCGATCGGCTTAGCATCGCGCGGATACCCCGATTTGCACGCAAACCTAACTGACCAGCCTCGGCAGATCGATCATACTGTAGTGTGGTTCTGCGACCCATGCGGACGATGGAACCTGCCGCACCGTTCCCGCTACCCATGTGCTTGAAAGCCGAACCCACAGGTGTGGAACATGGCGGCGCGCCACTCCGGCCGTCCGCCGCCGGCTTTCCCGGAGGCGACATGGGGATGCTCGAACACATAGACGCCGTGACGCTGGCGCGAGCACAGTTCGCCTTCACCGTCTCGTTTCACTTCATCTTTCCGTCCTTCTCGATCGGATTGGCGAGCTTCCTCATGGTCCTGGAGGCTCAGTGGCTTCGGACCGGCGATGCAACATACAAAATCCTGTACCGCTACTGGCTGAAGATTTTCGCGGTCGCCTTTGGCATGGGCGTCGTCTCGGGCATTGTGCTGTCCTACCAGATCGGCACCAACTGGTCGGTCTTCTCCGCCAAGGCCGGCCCTATTGTCGGGCCGCTGATGGCCTACGAAGTCCTTACAGCCTTCTTCCTCGAGGCCGGCTTTTTGGGTGTTATGCTGTTCGGCGAGGGCAAGGTCGGCAAGGAGCTGCATTTCCTCGCGACTTGCATGGTGGCGCTGGGGACGCTTATCTCGACGACCTGGATCATCAGCGTTAACAGCTGGATGCAGACCCCCGTCGGCTTCCTGATCAACGCGCACGGCCAGTTCGTGCCGGCGGGATCGTGGCTGACGATCATCTTCAACCCGAGCTTCCCGTATCGCCTCGTCCATACTGTGATCGCTGCCTATCTGACCACGGCGCTCGTCGTGGGTGGGGTCGGCGGGTACCATCTCCTGCGCACGCCGGGTGACGCTGGCGTGCGTCGCATGTTCTCTATGGCGATGTGGATGATGGCGCTCCTGACGCCCTTGCAGATCCTCGCAGGCGATGCCCACGGACTGAACACGCTCAAGTATCAGCCCGCCAAGGTGCTCGCGATGGAGGGGGACTACGATCCCAGCCCTCACGGCGCGCCGCTCGTGTTGTTCGGGTTGCCGAGCAACGCCGAAGCGCGGGTCCGCTATAAGCTCGAGATCCCGCGCATCGGGTCGCTGATCCTTCGACACGACCCGAACGCCTCGCTGCCGGGCCTGAAGGACTTCCCGCGAAGCCAGTGGGCACCGGTGCCGATTGTGTTCTGGTCGTTCCGCATAATGGTCGGCTTAGGGTTCGCAATGCTGGGTCTTGGGCTAGCAAGCTTATTCGCACGATGGCGAGGCCGGCTATATGAAGCGCGGTTGATCCACTGGGGCGCGATGCTGATGGGTCCGGCGGGTTTCGTCGCGGTCATCGCCGGCTGGGTCACGACCGAGGTCGGCAGACAGCCGTACACCGTCTTCGGCTACCTCCTCACGGCGCATTCGCACTCGCCGCTCGCAGCACCGGCGGTGGCGGCTTCGCTCGTCGCCTTCGTCATTGTCTATTTCGCGGTATTCGGGGCCGGCATCTTCTACGTTCTGCGTCTGATGGCCGCGCGACCGATGCCCGGCGAGCAGGGACCACCTTCCATTCCCCAACACGCCGCTGGCGTGACGCCCGCTCCGGCACTGGATGCCGACCACTCACTGCCGGGAGCTTTACAATGACACTCGACCTCACGATCATATGGGCCGGCATTCTCGGCTTTGCGGTCTGCGCCTATGTCTGCCTGGACGGTTTCGATCTTGGCGTGGGCATCCTATTTCCGCTTCTTGCCGTCGGCCCGGAACGCGATCGCGCAATGAACTCGCTCGCGCCGGTCTGGGACGGAAACGAGACCTGGCTCGTCCTGGGCGGAGGGGGCCTGCTCGCTGCCTTTCCGGTCGCATACTCGATCATCCTCCCCGCAACATATCCGCTGATAATTGCAATGCTGTTGGGTCTAATCCTACGTGGCGTTGCATTCGAGTTCCGTTGGCGCGAGCCACGGCACCGCGCGATGTGGGACATCGCATTCAGCACTGGATCCACGATTGCGGCTCTATCGCAAGGCATGATCCTTGGCGCTGTGCTGCAGGGCATCAACGTCGTCGATAACGCCTATGCTGGTCGTTGGCTGGACTGGCTCAGTCCCTTCAGTCTGCTGACAGGCGTCGCGCTCGTCGTTGGCTATTGCCTGCTGGGCGCGACATGGCTCCTATGGAAGACCGACGGGCTTGAGCAGGATCACGCGCGGCGTCTTGCCGGTTGGCTCGGGGGCGCGACCCTGATTGCGATGGCGGTAGTGAGCGCCGCGACCCCCTATCTCCATTACGCGTATTGGCGCCGCTGGTTCGCGATGCCAGGCGTGCTCCTCACCGCCCAAGTCCCGCTGCTCGTCGTGATTGCCGCGATCATATTTTTCGTAAGCTTGAAGCGGGGTGCGGAGCGTCTGCCGTTCCTGATAACGCTCGGGCTTTTTATGCTCGGCTTCGTAGGCCTGTGCATCAGCACGTTCCCGTACGCCGTCCCACCGCACGTGACGATTTGGGAGGCGGCTTCGCCTGCAAGCAGCCAAATGTTCATGCTCGTTGGCACAGCCGTCATCGTGCCTCTCATCCTGGCCTACACGTTCTGGGCGTATTGGGTCTTCCGAGGAAAGGTTGGAACCCATGGCTTCCATTGATAAACCTGCCAGCGCGTCGCTGTGGCGACGACTTTTGTGGCTGATCGCGATATGGACGATGAGCGTCCTGTGCCTCGGGATCGCGGCGGAAGGCATCCGACTTTGGATCCGTTCCTGACGCTACCCGGATCGTCGGTCCGGAATCCTCATCGCCCGCGCGAGCAGCGTCTTTCTCGCAGGTTTCGCGCGATCTACGCCGCAAGCAGCTGAGCGGCACGCCTCAGGTCAGACGAATCCCCAGGGCCAAGACGCGACACGACACTCTCAAGATCCCGTCGTGCCAGCGTCTCTTCAGCGGTCCCGCGAACGAGTGTCAGATGGTCTATCGCGATGCGCAGCTGCCACGCGACAGACCCGTGGCGTTCCGCCAGCCGACTCGCATCACGATAACAAGCGGCAGCACCCGCAGTGTCGCCGCTCACCACGAGCAGGCGGCCGCGCGCTCGCATCAACTCCGGAGACATCACGTCGCCCCGTTCGGTATCCTCCCACCGTGTCGCTGCGCCAACAAGTTTGACAGCCTCATCGAATTGCCCTGCCTCGCCAAGAATGTCTGCGAAGCGCCCTGTAAGGGACGGGAACCGTCCCAGGATCACAAGACCTGATGGCTGAGAGAAAACCCGGGCGACGATGTCTGCCGCCTGGGTGATTTCTCCCTGCTGAGCCAACGCCGCTGCACCCATCACGTCGACGGCCTCGCTCGCGCGGAGCCCGCGACCTTCAGGCATGGTGATGAAACGATCGAGCGCCTTTTGCGTCAACGGCGCATCGCCGAGCCAGATGGCCAGTTGCGCCAGACCATCAAGAATGGCAAATCCGACCGACAGGTCATGCCCCGACTGTTGTGCCGCATCGATCCCTAGTTGAGCGTTGGCAAGGGCATCATCGAAGCGCCCTTGCAGCCAATCGATCTTCGACAGGCGCCCTAAGATCTGCGAGCGCAGGTCAAAGTGGAAAAAGACCGCCCCGCTACCGGCGTCGGGTTCAGCTGAGGCCGTCAGAGCCTGATTGCAAGCTTCGCGGGCCCGATCCAGCTCGCCCAGAGAAAACTGGATCCCTGCCTCCAACCTGGCCGCTGTGGCGATGTCGTCCCTGCTACCTTCTGCTTGTGCTAAAGCGGCGAAGGCTCGGGCGTGGAGCCCGGCAGCGCCGAAGTCGGTTCTGAAGGAGGCCATCAGCCACAGGCCGCATTGAGCCATCATCTGGACGCGACTATCGCCATTCGCATCGGCAAGACGCAGCACGACTTGCCAATTGGAAACAACCTCCGCGTTCGGTGCCCGCGTGAACATCAGCGACACGCCCAGCGCCGTCCGAAGTCGCATATCCTCAAGGTCGCTCCGACCAGGCGCAGTCGCTGAACGGGCCTGCACCGCCTCGAGGAACTCCCTTGCTTCGAAATTTCGAGAGAAATGAAACCACAGGACGACGGCTCGGAAGCCTAGCTCGATTGCGAGGTCCGGTGCGCACCCTTCGGTCAGCGACCAGAAAGCCGCACCCCGTGTCTCGTCCAGAAGTGTGACGTGGTCGCGAAGCCATTGCCTTCGAGCAGCCGGGCGATACGCCGCTTTGGCTTGGTTCAGCTGGTCCAAAACCCATAGCAGATGCTGACGGCGCACCGTATCCAGCTCACCCGCGGCGCTCAGCGTTTCGCGCGCGAAGGCCCGAGGGGCCTCAAGAAGATGGTATAGTGCCTGGTCATTTGAACTGCGCATGTTCACCAGATTCTTCTGGACGAGCTCGGCGAGTGCATACCGTAAGCGGTCCTCGCTCTCCTCCGCGTCACCGCCCACGACCATTGCGGCCTCGAGCGAGAACTCGCCGGCAAAAACGGAGAGGCGTCGCAGAAGACGCTGTTCGGGCAAGGCAAGAAGGCCATAGCTCCACTTCATGGTAGCGCGCAGACTGGTGTGGCGATCCGCGGCACCGCGCCGTCCAAGTCCTTGGGACAGGATTATTTCGTTCAGGTTTGCCGCCAAGGCGCGCACGCCATACATGTCCGACCAGCTCGCTGCGAGCTCGATGGCGAGAGGGATACCGTCCAGCTTTCGGCAGATCTCGCACACCGCCTCGATGTCAGTCTCGCCAAGAGCGAAGTCGATGTTCGCCGACTTCGCACGGTGAACGAAAAACTGGACCGCTGAATGGCTCATCGCGGATTCAGCCGTCTCGCTTTCTCTGCCTGCTGGAGGAACCCGAAGAGGCTTCAGGCGGTAAACCCATTCCCCCGAAGCCCGAAGCGGCTCCCTGCTCGTGCAAAGCAGAGCGATGTTCGGTGCGCTTCGGAACAGGGTCTCTGAGAATAGAGCTGCCGAGCTGATCAGGTGTTCACAATTGTCGAGGATGATGAGCGTTTTGGTGTGCTCGAATAACGCGGTGAGCACCGGGACGGTATCGTCGACGTCCATCGTAAGGCCGACAGCGAGCGCGACCGCTTGCCCAACGTGGCTGCTCGGTGGAAGCAGTCCAAGATCCACGAACGCGATATTGTCGTAGAGATCCTTGCAGCGCTCCGCGACGGCCAGTGCGACTGTCGTCTTACCAATTCCTCCAAACCCGACTACCGTAATGAACTGGCGCGTGCCAAGTTCGGATGCCAGCAGGCTTATGGTGTCGTCCCGACCAAGAATCTGGCTCACCCGGATCGGGATTGGCCGGATTGGGCTTCTGGCATCCATCACGCGACTGTCCGGTGCATCGAGCCGTCTCACTTCGGCCCCTAGCTGATAGCCACGTCCCGCGATGTTTATTACGAACGACTTACCTGCGCTGTTATGACCCAGCACTGCGCGGAGTGCGGCGACATGTACGCGAAGAGTGTTCTGGTCGACCGTCGATTCCGGCCAAACCTGGTCGAAGAGATCCCGTGTGGTGACGAGTTCCCCACCGGCCAGTGCTAGCACGTTCAGTATGTCGAATGCGCGGCTACCGATCCGAACGGCCACACCGTCTTCGAGCAGTTGCCTCTGCGTCGGAAGGAGACGGAACCGTTCGAATTCCAGCTTGATGTCAGCGGCCATTATTCAAACTTATCAAACTCTGCGACAAGTGCACACATTGCGTACTCATTCGGCTGCTTGCAATGTCATGGATCGTACGATGCACCGCTTCTCTTAGTCCGCGACCGCGTCGAGCGCATAACACCGGCTAGCGCGAAATGCGGCAAGCGCACCGAGGAAGCCAACCGCACACGCTCCAAATAGGGCGAGGCGCAAGCTCTCGGTAGTATCGAACCCGCGGTGAAAGAGGACGTCGCTCAAGGCTCCGACGCTCAACGGCCCGAGGCCTAGACCGACCAGATTGATGCCGAACGCGAGAAGCGCAGAAGCCGTCGCCCGCATCTCCGAAGTTACCAAAGCCTGCACGCCGGCATAGGGAGCAGGATAACCGAACGACAGCGTGAAGTTGGCAAAAAGAAATACGCACAGTGCCATCCAAGCGCTCGGTATTATCAGGACGAGCACGAAAAGCGGAATCGCAAGAACCGTGCACAGCGCCGCCACAAGCATATACGCATTTACGCCCCGGCGAGCGAAGCGGTCGGTCGTCCGTCCGCCGATTAGGGTCCCGGCCGCCCCCGATACCCCAGTGGCGATGCCCAGCGAGAGGCCAAGAAACCCGATGGTTCCGACCGAAAAACCTGTCGCGGCGTCAAGTCGACCGGCCAGCACACCCAACTCGGAACCGTGTCCCCGAAGAAAGAATGCCGCGGTGAACGCGCCCAGCGAATACGCCATTAGGCTGCCAAGTGAACTGCCGAGCAAGGTCCAGCGAAACGCCCGCTTTTCCCATAGATGGCTAAATATGGTCCACAACGAAGCGGTTCGTGGTGCCGAGCGGGCGTTGTGGGTGCGTGGCTCACGAAGCAGCCAGGCTACGAGCACCGCAATCGGCACGCCGGGCAGCCCGACAACGACTAACGCGGTCCGCCAGCCGACCCGGTCAAGTACCAAGCCACCGACCGCGAGGCCCAGCAAGGTACCAAGTGAGATCCCCATATTATAAAAGCCGATAGCTCCGGCGCGCTTCTCCCGGGGGAAGTAGTCGACGATCAAGGCATGACTGGGAGGGGTGCAGCCTGCTTCCCCCAACCCTACGCCAAAGCGCATGGCCACGAGCTGCGCAAAGCTGGTGGTGAATGCCGCACCCGCCGTGAACAGGCTCCAAATCGTCAGCGCGACCGCGATCAGCCGAGGTCGGTTGGCCCGGTCGGCATATCGTGCGACGGGCAAACTTGCCGTCGTATAGAATATCGCAAACGCCAGACCCGTCAGCACGCCCAGCTGCCAGTCCGCCAGATGCAACTCCCGCTTGATCGGTTCGGCCATGATGCTGATGATCTGACGATCTAGGAAGCTCAGGGTATAAACGACCGTGAGTATCCAGAGAGCGCGCCGCGCCTCGCTCGCCGGAATCTGCCGCATCCCGATGGAAGCGGCCGGGCGGATCTCACCTGCAACAAAGTCTTGTTTGGATGGACTATTCGAGGCACGCACAATCCGGAAAGCCCTGCTGGAACCAATCCGGTACCGATACCACAAGGGTTGCCGCCGGGGAAAGAAATTGGGGCAGATGATTGGGTCTGGGCAGTAGCAAGCTGGGCAAGGCGCCAACGGATATCCTGTTAGGTCCGCGCGCGCGCATGACGTCCCCCCAGCGTACGGTTTCAACCGCAAGACAGTGGGGCTTTTGACCGCGTCATTGGCAGAAAAAGTGGATTGAGCACTCACGCCTATCTACAAATCCCCATCACGCTTAACTGTTTGCGTGGCGGGAGCGGCAGGGGTGGATTCGATGAAGTCATCTTTCAAAATACGGGCTGCGCTGCTCTGCAGCTGTGCTTGCGCGGGTACGGCATCGCCAGCGTTGGCGGGGCGGCAAACCGATGTGCAGGCGGCGTTGGCGGTGCCCACCGTGATCGAGGCGCCGTCGAACACGCCACCCCAGCGCGATGGCGGAAGCGACATCGTGGTCACAGGTAGCCGCGCAATTACCAGCGGGGCCAGTGCTCCGACGCCTGTCACCGTCGCCTCATCCGAACAGTTGACCTCGGCTAACCCAGGTAACCTGCCCGACGCCGTCAATCAGCTCCCGCAGTTCCGCGGATCTCAACGTCCCACGTCAGCAGGGTCGGCAACCACGACATCAGGCGCTGGTGCCAACCTGTTAGCGTTACGGGGGTTAGGACCTTCCCGAACGCTGGTGCTGCTTGACGGGCGGCGAATCGTCCCGACGACACTGATCGGGGCAACCGATGCCAACCTCATTCCGCAGGGACTCGTCAAGCGAGTGGACGTGGTCACCGGAGGCGCCTCGGCCGCCTATGGCTCAGACGCGGTGGCAGGGGTCGCCAACTTCGTGCTCGATAGCCAATACAAGGGCGTGAAGGGCAATATACAAGGCGGATTGTCGTCCCACAGCGACGCCGGTTCGATGAGGGCGAGCATCGTTGCCGGGCAGAGTTTCGCAGAGGACCGACTGCATCTGCTGCTCTCCGCGGACTATTTCGATCAGAAAGGCATAGACCTCGATTATCATGGTCGTGGCTGGGCTGAAGCTGGCTACGGCGTCATCGGCGCGAGCGCGACCTCGGCGGAACTGGTCGTTGCACCAGACGTCCGGGATGCGCTCGCGACCTACGGTGGACTTGTTCTTGCCTGCCAGCCAGCCGGGGCCGCCTGCCCGATCGCCCGCATGCAGTTTCTGCCAGACGGTTCACTTACCGCTTATCGGCAAGGAACGAATGTCTCGAGTTCCACGATGAGTGGCGGCGACGGTACCGCACGCCGTACCAATCTTCTGCCCGCGGTTCGCACGGTGACGACGTTCTCGCGCGTCACTTTCGATGTGTCTGACGACATCCATCTCTTTGCCGAAGGATCGTATGGCAACGTGCACGCCAGGTATCTCGGATCCGTACCGGCAAACGTGACCAGCGCAGCGGCGACCATCTATGCCGACAACGCCTATCTTCCACCCGCCGTCCGCGCGTCCATGGCAGACAACGGCGTTGCATCCTTCACGCTCGCCCGTGTCAATCGCGATCTCGGCTATAACTACTTCATCAACAATACCGAGACGAAGCGGATATTGGGCGGCATCGATATTGCCCTAGGTGGCAGCTGGAAACTTTCATCGTACGCGCAATATGGACACACCCACCTCCAGATTAAGGCGACCAACGACGAAATCGTCGACAACTTCTACAACGCGATAGATGCTGTGGTGAACCCTGCGGACGGAAAGATTGTGTGCCGTTCCACTTTGCTCAACACAGTCGCGGGTGCGGGGTGCGTGCCCATCAACCTGTTCGGTGACGGTGCTACAACCCGGGGGGGGAGCCAGAACTACATCAAGGGAACTACGGTTTCCGATTATAGTATCGGCCAGACAGTCGCTTCATTGGAGGTTCGGGGCCTAATTTCGATCTTGGACCGGTCCGTATCGGTCGCCACCGGCTTCGAGTATCGCCGCGAAACGGGCGTGCTTACCGTTGATCCTCTTAGTTCCAAGCTTAGAACCGGAGATGGCATTCGAGGCTATCCGGCTTCCCAGAAGAACCTCCTCGGCGATTACGTCTTGACGCCCCCGCAGCCACTCTCCGGTGCATTCGACGTCAAGGAAACCTTCATGGAGGTCAGCATCCCGCTCCTGAAGGACGTCGCCGTCTTTCGCTCGCTCGATGTCGATGGCGCAATCCGGTATGCAGATTACAGTTCGGTCGGCGGCGCGGTATCATGGAAGGTGGGGGCGAGCTGGGAACCGGTCAGCGATCTTCGCTTTCGGAGTACCCTGTCGCGCGACATCCGTGCCCCCAACATCCAGGAACGATTCACCACGGGCACACCGATCATTGGGCTGGGCGTCAACGACCCGCAGCACGATAATGCCCGGTACGCCGTCACGCAGCTGCAGATCGGCAACGTCGACCTGCGACCGGAAACGTCCAGGACAACGGCGTTTGGCGTCGTTCTCACCCCCTCCTTCCTGCGGGGCTTCAGTGCTTCGGTTGACTATTACGACATCACAATCAAGAACGTCATCGCCCAGCCCTCGTTGCAACAGGTCGTCGACGCCTGCGGTCTCGCCAATTGCTCGCTCGTCACTCGTAACGCCGACGGCACAATCAACACCGTTATCACGCCCAATCAGAACCTCGCTCAGCTTCGAACCCGCGGCGAGGATTACGAGATCGATTACAAGAGCCGCCTCGAAGGAATTGGACTGAGCGGCTTGCTCAGCATCCGCGCACTGGCGACCCACATCAGGACGCTCGCGCTGACGGTTGGCACCTCCACCATCGACAGGGTCGGGGATCTCAACGTCACCCCCACCTCAACACCTGCCGGCGCCCCCGCCTGGAGCGGCTCGGTAAGCGCGGACTATCGTGGTGCACACATTCATGCCTTCGCGCAGGAGCGCTACATCGGTCCTGGGCAGCTGGATCATACACTCGTGTATGCCAACGGCGGCGAGACGAATATTCCGCGTGTGTTTTACACGGATTTGACGTTCGGCTACATGCTCCCGATGCAAACGAGGACCATGGAAATCTTCGGGACGGTGAACAATCTGTTCGACCAGGACCCGCCCGTAGCCCCCAGTGGCGCGGCGACAACCCCACGCGCCTCGAATGGAGCAATCTATGACCTTGTCGGGCGCTACATCACTGTCGGCGTGCGCTTCGCGCTTTAAGCTATTTCTCAAACAGAGCGGACCGGGACGGCGAGCGATTTGGTCATAGTCCAGACAGGCAGCACCCATAATTTCACAGCCGTCACCGACCGTCCTTCTTCCGAATAATAGATCGTCACAAATGTTCGGTCTGCAGGTCAGGCCATACTCCCACTAGGTACCACTGGCGGCATGCCGCTTCGTCGCAGTTACGAGGATAACCCAGACGGCGATCCCGAGCGCAATCACGGCAACCAGCCGAAAAACGTCGTCAAATGCGAGAACGGACGCCTCTCGCTGCAGGGCCTGGTAGAGGCCACCTATGCCTTGTGCCGACAGCCGCTGAGCAACCGGGACGTCGCCGACGACGAGATGTTCTGCCAACGCCGCTGCATGCGCCTTCGACTGGATCACTTGGTAGGTCCCAAGAAACGCCGAACCGATCAGACCACCCACGTTCTGGGAGATGCTGAAGACGACGATCAGACTGACAAGGTAGTTGGGGCCGAGCTTGAGAACGCGGAGAAGGCCGTACAGGAGAGCCGGGCCGAGGAAGAGGCAGGCACCGAAGCCGAGCATGGCCTGGCTGGCATATAGCTCGCCCGGCCGTGTGAGATTGCTGGCTCCACTGTCGATCCACGCGCCAGCGGCGATGAGAAGCGCAGCGATCGCTACCTGATACGGCAATCTGCGTTCCGACAACGTGACTGCGGCGGTAATCGAACCCCCTGCCATTGCAATCGCGATCACGACGAAAAGCCCGTGCAACTGGTCGTTGTTAAGCCCGCCAAGGCCAAGAAGCCCAACTGCACCGTAAGTTTGCTCGGCCAAGGCGAAGCGGACCATGAGCGCGACACCGACGAGCCGGAGAATGTCTCTTGTCGCCAGCCATCGGGTTTGGATCAGTGGGCGCGCACGGAAATGCTCGATCGCCATGCCGGAGATCAGAAGGAAGATGGCCGCGGCCAGGGAGGCTCCGATCCACGGCGTGTCGGTCCACCAGGCGTAGCGACCGGCCCCCACTGCGACGCATAGCAGCGTCAGTCCTGGTAGAAGCAAGCCGATGGTGACAAAATCGAGTGGTTCAAAAGCCGGACCGCGGCGGCTAGGTGGCAGGGGAAGCGCTGTCGTCATCGCGAGCACAAGCAGCGCGCTAGCAATCTCGACGAGCTGCAGACCATGCCACTGGCCTGCCGCAAGTAGTTCAACGGGCACCAAACGCGCGAGCGGCGTACCGAATTGCGGAAGCGTCATGCCGATACACAGGCCGATTGGTTGCAGCCGGCCCCGGAATATCTGGAGCAGATGATAGATCGCGAGCGTCGTAAGTCCTGTGGCGGCCAGTCCCGAGATTGCGCGAACACCAAGAGCCGTTGCGAACCCCGGATATGCGATTTCGATCAACGCGGCGAGGATGTACAGGATGAGCAGCGTCCGGGTGACCGCCGGTATGCCCCAAGTGATCCTTGACCGTACCAACAGAAGGTTGCCGCTGGCGTTGAACGCGATGAACACGGACGAGAGCCAGCTCGCCGCTACCAGATCGATGCCGTTGGCCCCGGCGACCACCGGCAGGTTGACGGTCACGAGCGCGTTCCCGAACGTGGCGGCTATGCCGATCAGTACGGCCATAGCTGCATAGGCTACCTTTCGCCCGGACGAATGGCGTGGCGAGAAAGGCGAGCCCGGAAATCCGGCCTGCTCGTCGGCTGCGAAGACGTATGCGCTCTCCGTGGTCATGACGTTTCCAGGAACCGACCAAAGGCACCGCAGCGCCGGGCGGCGCTAGATCCCGCTGGGATTGATCTGAATACTTCGACAATTGGCGCGGTCTGCGGCTCGACCATCGTCGTCCTTCCGGTGGTTAGCTTCGCACCGATTGACTCGCTGCGCTCGCCGCCGCTGTCGCGGGGTGTTCCTATCGAAATCCCTATTCGGTAGGATGCGAGCCGGCGATCACCCGAGCGGTAGCGCGGCTAACGCCTTCGTATGGCCGCCCTTGATCGACAAGGCTTGTTTGAGAGCCAGATTGCAGCCGATACGTTCTCGTTTACGGGTGCGCCCCGCTTTCCATGTGGGTTCGATTGATTTCGCGTGCGGGGTGGGCGGCGATCCGGCGTCATACCTTCGTATGGCTATCTCAACCGACAAAAGTGCTTCGACACACGATCGGACAAGTCGCTCGGCCAGCGAGGACGGGTTAGACCTCTCAACGCCAACAACATGGGAACGAGCGATGATCATTGACGCGAAGCGCCGCAATGCCAGCCGAAGGGACGTGCTCGTCGGCACGGCTGGGGCACTCCTTGCGGCCGCGATGATCGAATCGCCCGCCATGGCCGCCGCAATCGGCAAGCCGGTAACCTCCAAGACGGGAACGAAGACGATGGGTATGATCAAGACCAAGGACGGCACCGAAATTTTCTACAAGGACTGGGGTCCAAAGGATGCCCAGCCGATCGTGTTCCATCACGGGTGGCCGCTGAGCGCCGACGACTGGGACGCCCAGATGATCTTCTTCCTCCATCATGGCTTCCGCGTCATCGCGCACGACCGGCGTGGGCACGGTCGTTCGACCCAGACCTCGATCGGCAACGAGATGGACACATACGCCGCGGACGTGATCGAACTTGCCGACGCGCTCGACCTCAAGGGGGCGGTCCATGTCGGACATTCGACCGGCGGCGGCGAAGTCGCGCGCTACGTCGCGCGCGCCAAACCAGGGCGCGTTTCGAAGGCCGTCCTGATCGGAGCCGTGCCGCCGATCATGGTCAAATCCGACAAAAACCCGGGCGGCCTGCCAATCGAGGTGTTCGACGGCTTCCGGTCCGCTCTGGCCGCCAATCGGGCCCAGTTCTACATCGACGTGCCGACGGGGCCGTTCTACGGCTTCAACCGGTCGGGAGCAAAGATCAGCCAGGGCGTGATCGATAACTGGTGGCGGCAAGGGATGATGGGCGGTGCGGCAGCGCACTACGACTGCATCAAGGCTTTCTCGGAAACCGATTTTACCGAAGACCTCAAGCAGATCCAGGTTCCGACGCTCGTCATGCACGGAGATGACGACCAGATCGTCCCATACGCGGACGCCGCACCGCTGTCGGTGAAGCTGCTGAAACGGGGCACGCTCAAGACCTACAAGGGGCTCCCGCACGGGATGTGCACAACGCATCCCGAGATCATCAACCCGGATCTCCTCGCCTTCGTGCGCAGCTAAGGCGTTTGGCCGGCACCTGGACGAGCAACGTCCGGGTGCCACCGCAAGCGCGTATTTAAGGCCTCAGGCCTCGAGTGTATTACGCTTTCTCGGGCGATCGCCAGTGGATGACGCAGCTTCGCTCGTCAGAAAGCCCGCCGGCGCGGAGGGCGGAGCCCTAACCACGGTGCTCGCCAACCTTCCAACCACTGCCTTCAGGAGAATTCCATGACCACGCCGCGCTCGATGGCCAATGCAGATGTGTACCGTTTTCGGCAGGGTGACTTCGACGTGACGGTCCTGTCGGACGGCTTCATCTCGGTTCCGACCGATATCGTATTGGCCGGCGCGCCCACCGAAGACCGCAGCGCGGTCGCGTCTCGGCTCGATGGGGCGGACGGGGTCGTATTCTCCAAGTGCAACATTCCGGTGATCAGGAAGGGTCGCGAACTGATCCTCGTGGATATCGGCGCCGGCGATAAATATCAGCCCTCTGACGGTAAGCTGCCGCTCAACCTTCTTGCGGCCGACGTAAGTGCCGAAGCCGTTACGAAGATCGTGTTCACACATGCCCATCCCGATCACATCTGGGCAACTTTGCTCGCCGACGGCGCGCTCCGGTTTCCGAATGCGACTTACTACATCGGGTCAGCCGAGTGGGACTTCTGGATGGATCCGGACTTCCGGACGAAGATGCCGAGCGAGCTTCACGGGTTCGCGGACGGTGCTCAGCGCGACCTCACCGCCATCTCGGATCGTGTCGTCATGTTGCAACCGGGCGACGAGGTTGTCACGGGGCTCAGTGCCATCGATACCGCCGGTCACACGCCGGGACACCTATCCTTTGAGCTCGCGGGCGGGGACGGCCTGATCATCACTGCGGACGCGGCTACCAACGAGATCGTCTCCTTCGAGCATCCCGAATGGGTGTTCGGCTACGACACGCTGCCAGAGCTTGCCATACGGTCGAGGGAAACTCTGCTCGATCGCGCCGCCAAGGACCGGACGAAACTGCTCGGATATCATTGGACCTATCCGGGCGTCGGCTTCGCCGAGCGCCGCGGAGACGCCTTCGTATACGTTCCTGACAGTTGACTTCTCGACGCTCGAAAACAGAAGGTCTCGTAATTGGAACCGAGGGTCGCCTGCAGTGGCACCGTTGAGCGGCAGCTCTAGTCTCGTGGCCGAGGCGATTGCCTTGGACATGAGTCCCTCGATGACGGCGGACGGAGCGGCGATAAGGCAAGGAAAATATGGCGCAAGCCGCAGTGAAGAAAGTCCGAAAGGCACCCGGCACAGACACTTTAAAGCGGTTGTTCGCGCTTTCTGGTAACCAATGCGCGCGCCCTGGCTGTCCGACCGTGCTGATGTCCGCCGAGGGCACACTCGTGGCTGAGGTGGCGCATATCGCTGCCGAAAGCGAAGGCGGTCCGCGATGGGATGCCAAGCTCAGCCAAGAGGAGCGTCGCGGCTTCGAGAACCTCCTGCTGCTGTGCCCCACCTGCCACACGCTCGTCGACAAAGATCCCGTGAAGTACAAGAAGTCGACTCTCCGGCAGTGGAAGCGTGATCGGGAGGCACGCTTCGAAGCGATCGGCGACTTGCTCCAAAAGTCCTATCTCAACGAGATCACGGACGATGCGAACACGATCGGCGCAACGCTTCCCAAAGACCTAGCCGCCTATACCAGCTTTTTGACGGCAAGGGGCGAAACGCCTTTCATCGACGAGGATACCCCTCGCGAAATTGCCGATTATGTCGAGAAGTTGCGTCATCTCGTCGCGGAGGACCGACAGCTCATGGTGGCCGTGATTGAAAAGGCGCTAGCGCTTGGCGGCCGGCGCGAGAGCGAGCACGGGATTACCGTTCATATCGATGATTTGAAGACGATCCGGATCAACCATAGCCGCCTGTCGAGCCACCGGATTGGGAAGCTGGCGAAAACTCTGGATCGGCACAACCTGGGCTCGATCGATGCCGACGACCAAGAGTATGAGCTGTTCATCAGCGGCCTGGGTAACAACTTGAGCTGGTCTGAGCTGATGGCATTCGCCGAAAGTAAGGGTACGACCCTTCACGCGCTGCTCGTCGATCTAAAATTCGGCCTGCTCGACTGATCGCGAGGGCATGTACACTCCGGGTGCTGCAACATGGTGCCCGGGATCCCCGCCTCAGGCTTTTCGACCAGTCCATCTGTTCTTTCAAATCTATCGGATCAAGAGCTTCTGGTCCGGTGCAACAGTTTTCAGAAATGGTACGATAGTCCGCCCGTAAGAACGACAGGGTTGAGTCGAATATTGGCGCTGATCGGCGTGTCGCCGAGAACGGCTGTGGCGTTGGTCTTCAGGATCACCTTCTTGGCATCCAGGAACAATGACATGTGTCGCGACAGTTTGAAGTCGGCGCCGGCCTGAAGCACCCCACCCACATGATTGTCCACTCGCAGTTCGTGAACTGCAAGATCCTCGTTCTTGAAGATCAGAAGCAGCACGGCGCCGCCGCCCACATAGGGCTGTAAGCGTCCGAACTGGGTGAAGTGGTAGTGCGCGGTCGCCATTACGGTGCCGTACCGAATGCGGCCAAGCGCCCCATACGGTGTGAGCGTCCCCGCGCCGTCGACGGTCGCGCGCGGCGGAAAACCACCAGTGATTGAGAGACCGAGGTTCCGACGACGATAACCGATTTCGGTAATCAGCGTGACGTTGGGATCGATCGAGACAGTTGCACCCGGGATTGTGGTGCCCTGCGACCTCACCACGGCATTCGCATCGAACAGCACCGCGCCTGGGCCGACATGAAGATAGAAGTCGTCCTTGATCCGATGCGGCCCCGCCTCCGAAGGCAGGGTGGATGCGCCCTGCACCCCGCCTGCCGCAGTTGCCATGTATGCGAGCCCCTGGGTGACACCTTCATCATTCGCGCCGCTTTGGGCGTATGACGGAGCCGAAGTCAGGAGGCAAACTCCGGGCGCTGCGAGCGCCCAGAGAAGCCACATGATCAGGTGTCCGCCAGATTCCTCCCGGCCGATCACGACGGTAGGTACGCGATGCCCGTGAACGGGCCATGGCCGGAGAAGACGATGCTGCTTTCATCCGGATCCGTCAGACTGACGGCATGGACGAAACCACCAAGGTCGCTGACGAACGCACGGTGTCCCTTGCGGTCGATCGTAAGCCCGATCCCCTCGTGAAGACCGGACAGAACGATTTCCGGATCCATTGTGAAGTCGCGCTCGATGCGGGCGCGGTTGAGGGTGTTGCCGCGTGGGGGATCGCCGCGATCAGTCCAGTAGAGCGAACTGGTCTCGGCATGCCAATCCAGATCGATCGGTTCTGGCAGATTGTCGAACATGACCTCGATGTCAGCCCGTGCCGCTGGATCGGCGCCCTCCGGCAGATCGAGCGGCGCGCGCATGATGCGCCCTTCGTTGCCGTTGGGCTTGCCCTTCTGCGTCCAGTAGAGATAGCCGCCGGCAGGGTCGACGGCCACGCCGACGCAGTGACGCCGCCGGTCTCGCCGGTCCTCATCGGTCGAGCCGGTTTGCACCAGTACCGTTTGGGCCGATCCGTCGAGGCCGGCGCGCATGACCCGCATACCTTCGCGGTCGCACCAGTAGATGTATCCGTTCGTGGCATCGCACTGCATTTGCTTCGGCGTGAACGTCTTACCTGTCGGGATCACGGTGACATGCCCGGTGCCGTCTAGGTCGACACGCTCGATCGAGCCGTCGTTGACGTTGAAATCCTCTCCGTCGTGGCTGGTCCCCATGTAGGTCCAGAAGATATGCCCGTGCACGGGGTCGACCGAGATGCCGTCCGGTGCAACGCCCAAGTCGGCGACCAGGGTCTTCACGTCGGTTCCATCGGGCGCGATGGATAGGAGTCGGGATGGGCTGCCGATATTAAGCAGCAGGATGCGGTCCGAGGTCATGTCAGTGCCTTTCTTTCGGAGATGAGGTCAGAGCCACTTCGGCTCGGCGGAGCCGCGCGGCTCCATCACGAAGCGGTAGCTGCCGGGCGTGTCCGACATCACGACCTGCTCGGTCACACCGGTGTACAAGCCCATCGGCGTCATCGCCGTGAACTGGTCGGGATCGACATACGTGTGCTCATCATCCGATCCTGCCGTCGCCTGCGCATAGCTCTTGTCGAAGATGCCCATCGACATCAGCCACAGCGTTACCTTCGAGAGCGAAACGACGACCTTGTAGCTTCCGCCTTCGGTCGCGCGACGCTTGAGCGCCTGGAGGATACCCACGGTCGCCAACCAACCCGCGACATAGTCGTTGACGACCTGGATTGGCGGCGGGGTTGGGCGTTCCTCGGTACCTTCTAGGTGGAACAGGCCCATGGTGAGGCCAGTCGACACATCGAAGCCTACCCGCTTTGACCAGGGTCCGGTCTCATTGGCATAGACGATCGACGTATGGACCAAGCCAGGGCGGACCGCGCACAGCTCCTCGGCGGTCAGGCCATGGCGTTCCAGAACACCAGGTCGCCGGTTTGCGTAGAACACATCGGCTCCAGCCACCAACTCCATGAATTTCGCGCGCGCTTCCGCCTTTTTGATGTCCAGCATCGCCGAGCGGCTGCCGACATGAGAGGTATAGAGGAACACGTTGTGCTCCCAATCCTCGGGCGCCCAGACATTGAGAACATCAGCACCATGAAGCGCCAGCGCTCGTCCGATGGAAGGCCCGGCGATGACGTGGGCCGAACCAAGTGCACGGATGCCCGAAAGCGGGTCTTGGGGGTTTGCCGTGAACGGCACCGGGTCGCTATCCGCGATTTTCTCGACCGAGATTAACGGCTGGTCGCGGAGACCTTGCTGAAACACGTCCATCCCGAGGATCTGGTCCAGCGACCGACCGAGCGGCATCACGATGCCTGCCGCGTTACCCGCCTCTTCCAGCGCTTCGCCGTCCCATCCCTTGATCGCGCGCGCTACCGCTTCCTCGGTGCTTGGAACGCCCAGAAACGCCCCGGCATCGCGGTGCAACCGTGGGTAAAAGTTGGTCGGCAGCACCCACTTTCCGTCCTTCGTCTGGTAGAAGGTGCCGAAGAACGGCGTGTCCGGTTCGGTGTAAATGCCGCCGTCGTAGCCGTTGACCAGCTCCCAACGCCGGTCGATGAACGGGCTGAAGCGGCGCAGCGCCTTGCGCACGTCGACATGGATGTCCTGCGCGCGGCCGGTCCGGTCCTTCCAGATCGACGCGATCATCGTCGACTTGGCGGCCATGGCAACCGCAGCCATCGCGCCGAAGCGGACGACGCTGGGAACGATCGGATCCTTCCCGTAGAAGCTGAGCGCGCCACCGCTATCCGCGGTCGAGGCGCCGACGCTATTGAGGACAGCCTCGGTTTCCGCCGCCATGTCGAAGTCGCTGGTGTGCGACCGGTTGGCAAGATTGTATTCGAGCTGCTGAGTGAACTTCTCTCCGGTCTCGACGGACATGATGATCTCCTCATTGGAATAAATGATGATTGAGAATGCGCACGGCCTTCGCGGGCCGATGTCAGGGGCCTGGTAGGAGCGGTAGGTTCTCCGGCCGTCAGGCGGCAGCCTCGACCGCCGAAAGGCCGTTGATGACGGCGACCTCCTTCGCATCGCGCGTCTCAGAGAGAGCGTAGAAGGAGGTGGTCCCGTATGACCGTCCCAGCTGCTCGGTCAGCAATGCCTTCGTGGCGTCGTCGAACGCTGCCGTACCGAGGTGCTGCCAAGCGGCTTCCATCGGGGGGCCGAGATGCTCGATGAAGTGCGTCAGGCCGCCTGGACCCCCGCCCAAGTGGAACGAGAGGAACGGTCCCGACGTGGCCCAGCGAATGCCAAGCGAATTGGTGACCACGTCGTCGAGCTCGTCCAACGTCACGACGCCCTGGCTGACGAGGAACACAGATTCCCTGAAGATCGCTGCCTGCAGCCGATTGGCGACAAATCCGGTGATCTCCTTCTTGATCTCCCGGGCGACCTTCCCGATCCCGTTATAGAAGGCGAGTGCCTGCGCGGTGACTTCCGGCGTCGTCTTCGGCGTCGGGACCACTTCGACGAGCGGCATCAGGTGCGGCGGATTGAAGGGGTGTCCGACGACGAGACGGCTCTGGTCGGTCATCTCGGTAAACTGGACCGAGGCAGGGATCGTCGAACTCGACGAGCACAGCAGCGCGTTTTTCGGCGCCGCAGCTTCGATCGCTTTCCACAGAGCCTGCTTGAAGGCCGGCTTTTCGGGTCCGCACTCTTGGACGAGATAGGCGTCGATCACAGCTTGCGAATTGTCGCTCTCGAACGACAAATTTCTCTCGACGTCGGCGATGTTATAACCGAGCTCTTCGAGTGCGGGCAGCGCAGCCGCCACGATCGCTTTAACTTTCGGCTCGACCTCCGGGTCGGGGTCGCTAACGATCACCTTCAGACTGTTGACGAGGAAGAGCGCCGCCCACGACGCGCCGATGACGCCGCCACCGATGATGGCGGCCGTCTTGCCGGCAAAAGGACGATCCGAAGAAGAAATAGGCATGGTCGGTCTCCGCATGGATGAAGCGTCAGCGCACCGGCCGGGCGCTTTTTCGCTAACCCGGCTGTTCGATGGTTTTGGCAGGGTCCGCGGCTCGACTGAATCAGCCGAGTAGGCCCATCAATCATACCCTTGGATGATCCGGGCGACCGGAGAGATGATCTGCGCATGGATGTGGAGTGGTTGGGGACGTCGACCGAGCGTCATGAATTCGTCGGGACGCCTGTGCTGAAAGGCAGCGATGGGGATACGGAGCCCTTAGCAACCGTAGATCGTTGCGTTCGGTCCATTTCCAGACGATATGGATCGAGGTCGTTTCAGTTGCCAATGGATGGCGCTACGTTAACCGGCGCGCTGGGGGAAAGTCAGATGCGTCGACGCCATTATGTCGTCGCCGTTACAGCCGCGCTAACCGCGATGCCGGCTGCCGCGGCGCCGAAGAAGATCCATCTTAATCCCGGCCGGCTTACGACCGCGCTCTCGCAGCTAGGGGCGCAGGCCGGTATCAACTTGCTGTTCTCTCCCGCCGATGTGGGTGACAGGCAGACATCGGGTTTGGATGGCAACATCCCACCGGACTCCGCGCTCGATCGCCTGTTGCTTGGATCGGGATTGGCCTTCCGCCGGACAGCCGACGGCGCTTTCGTCATCTACCGGGTGCCTGACGCATCGGTCGCGCAACAAGCGCTGCCCGACATCGTCGTTGTGGGAAGGCGCACGCAGAACGCCGACATTCGGCGGACGACGAACGACATTCAACCCTACCGGGTGGCGACGGCGCGCGAAATCGGCGGCTCGAGCACGGACAACGCCGATCAATTCCTGCGCAACCGTCTCCCGGCCAACGCCGAACTCCGAACACCGTCGCAGAACCCTGCAGACGAATTTGGCAGTACGCGTTCGGAGATCGACCTGCACGGGCTCGGCCCGGAACAGACCCTGGTCCTGGTGGACGGCCTGCGGATGCCCAGCATCCCGAGCCTTACGACCGATCTCCTGCAGCCGGACATCAACGGACTACCGCTTGGCTCGATTGAACGGATCGAGACCCTTTCGACCTCCGCGAGCGGCATCTACGGTCCAGGCGCGACCGGCGGCGTCGTGAACGTCGTGCTCAAACGTGACTATCGCGGTGCTGCCTTGACGGTGGACACCTCGCTCAGCGAGCATGGTGGTGGAGATCGGCGCCGTGTCGAGGCGAGACTTGGCTTTACTCCAGATCACGGAACGACCGACGTGATGGTCGACGTGGGGTATCAGACGATCGACACGCTACGCGAAGGGCAGCGTTCGCTTACCGAGCGGACCAACGCGGTCGCCAGCCTGAACGCGCCCACCGCCTATCTCTTCAACTTCCCGACCGCAGACGCCGTCACTGTATTCAGCCAAGCGGGAAACCTCTCACTCAAGCCGGCATTTGGCAGCGGCACCCTCGGTGCCGGCAACACATACCTGGCGCTTACGACGCCGCGCACTCCTGCGACTGTCTCCTCGGAGCTCGTCGCGAACGCGGGTACGATTCCCACCACGCTTTCACCCGATGCAAACGGCGAAGACCGCCCGCTCCTCAGCGGATCCTCGGCGCTGTCCATCCTTGGCAGCGTCCGGCATCATTTCAGTCCGGCCATCGAAGGTTTCGTAGACTTCATAGGTCTCGAGAACCGCGGGAGCGCGCTGGGTCAAACGGCCGGAAGCTCGGGATTTGTCAGTGGATCCGCACCGACAAATCCATTCGCGCAAGGAGTGCAAATTACCTTCCCGCTGCCCGGCTTTGAAACCGCACTCGTCACGCGCACCAAGACGGCCCGGGTAACGATAGGCATGATCGCCTCGCTGCCCAAGGGGTGGAAGGCCGATGGCAGCTACAGCTTCGGAGGGGTCCGCAACGAGATAGATCAATCCGGCACCACCCTTTCGTATACCGCGTCGCAAAGCCTTAGCACCGGACGTCCCGGTACAGACGGAAAGCCGTCGCTGAACCCATTTGGCGACTGGCAGACTTTCGTCACCAATTTGGCTGCCTACCGCACCAGCCTCACCGGCCACTTCCTTTTGAAAAACGACTTCAGCGACGCAAATCTTCGTCTTGCCGGTCCGATATTGCGTCTGCCAGGCGGTGAACTCACCTTGACGACCCTCGTCGAACGCCGCCGTGAAAGCGAACCGGTTTCGACCGTGACCGGAAGTACGGAGTTCGCGCCGGACGGCTACGCATACCAGACTCCCAACGTCTCGGAGCAGGTCACCTCCGGTTATGCGGAGTTGCGGGCGCCAATCGGCTCACCCGAGGCGAAGTTTCCGGGGTTGAGAAGCCTCGAGCTGCAACTCGCAATAAGATACGATCGCATGCGTTTGGACGCGCCGTCGTTCTCCGACTTGACGACGGGCGATGCCGAGCGCGCCAGCGCGCATTACGGCACAACCAACTATACGGTAGGTGTCCGCGCGTTCCCCTTGAAGCTGCTTATGGTCAGAGCGAGCGTTGCAACAGGCAGCCTGCCCCCGACGCCTAGCCAGATCGGAGGCTACAGAACCTCGATCCTCGTGCAGGATGCACAGCGCGGCAATTCCTTCAACAGGGTCGCCTATCAGGATGGCGGTTCCCTCCAGCTTCAGCCGGAGAGCGCTCGGTCATTCTCGATTGGAGCGGTCTTTAACCCCAACGGTCGAACAGGACCTCGACTTTCGATCGACTACGTCCTGTTGGAGAAGCGCCGCGAAATCGTTGCACTAGGTCTTACATCGGACCAACTCATCAGCAACGAGGCGGCCTTCCCAGACCGTGTCGTGCGCGCGACTTTGACGGATGCGGACCGGGCGCTCGGCTATACCGCTGGCGCTCTGACGCTGATCGACGCTACATCCATTAATGGCGGCCATTCTCGCGTTCAGACGGTGGACATTGATCTCAGCTGGGCGATCGCTTTTCACAAGCTCGGAACCGCCCGCTTCTACGGAGCGGCAACATGGGAACCGGAGTTCAGTCAGCAAATCGCGCTCGACGGGCCATGGATCAGGCGCGACGATCATTCGGACGGTCCGCTGGACTGGAAGGGCAATGCGGGGATCGATTGGTCCCTAAACCGGCTTTCGGTTGGACTGAACGGCCAATATTACTCGAGCTATTATGTAAGCGCCTCGTATGGCACCCCGAGCTACATACTCGCCCTCCAGGGTGCAGATCGGGTTCCGGCGCAAGTCTATCTGGACCTCGACATGTCGTACAGGATCGACGTTGGTCGAAGCGAGGGAAGGCCCCGCGAAATGATCTTCCGCGCCGGCGTCACGAATTTCCTCAATCACGCGCCACCGGCCCTGTATGGCGGGCCGGGCTACAGCTTCTACGGAGATCCCCGCATGCGTCGCTTCTCCTTCAGCGTAGCGTCGGCCTTTTGACGATAGCCGGCACAATCGGGCGTAGTGGTGTGACATGGTGTCGCATCCTCGTCGCGCCATATCCCGAGCGGACCGGTTTCGTCGCTCCGGCAGCGATGACGATCGGGCCGAAATAGGAAAGCATGTGGAAGATCTCGCCCACTCCCTCGCGGAGCATCTCGCTCTCAGCCTGATTGTTCGCGATCGAACCGGAGCAGCGACGCTCTGGAACCCAGAGGCCCAACGTCTCTACGGCTGGTCACCCGCAGAAGCGCTGGGCCGAGACGTCGACACCCTGCTGCGGTCGCGTCCCAGCGAAGACGCCGAAACGATCGAACGAAAGTTGCTTCGCGACAGACGTTGGGCAGGCGACGTCTACCGTAGGACCAAGGATGGGCGGGAGATCGCGGTATCCGTTATCAGGACGATCGCCATCTCGGAGCAGAACGAAGTCGTCGTCGAGACGTCAAGCGAGCGACTAATCGACGGAAGTGACGATGGCGAGACTCAACGCCTCGGCTCGCTGTTTCGCGCGATGTCCGGGTCCTGCTGGCAATTGGATGTCGGACCAGCTCTGCAAATGCTCGATGCACTCGCCGACAGTGGCATCACCGATCTTGCGATGCACGTTGAAGACCATCCCGACATGAGTGACCGGGCGATCGAAGCCGTTCGTATTGTCGAAGTGGACGACGCTGGTGTCGAGATGTTCCGAGCGCCGTCGCGGGTGGCGGTCCTCGATAGCAACTGTAAATGGGCATGGCCCATCAGTTCCCGGGGCATCTTCGCGGCCGCCCTGGTGGCGGCATGGCGTGGGGATCCAGCCTTCACGGCGCACGTCGCTCTCACCCGTTGGGATGGCGCGCCGCTGGATGTTCTGCTCACCGCACTTCCCCAGGATGGCGATCGAAAACGACGGATCGCACTCTTCGGGTACGTCGATGTCACAGGTCTGAAGCAGACGCAGCGCGATCTGGAAAAAAGCGACGAACGATACCGGCGGCTGTTCCAGGCAATGGCCGCCGGCTACGTCGAATTCGACTTTGCAGGCGTCGATGCCGAATTCGAACGCCTCCGCCTCGACGGGGTCACCGACTTGAATGTCCATTTCGCGCATGATCCTGGTTCACTCAGGCAAATGCTCGGAACGATCCGCATGCTCGCGCTAAGCGACAAGGCGACCGAAATCCTGCACGGTCGCGTCGCCGTCGAAGGCGGTGCATTTCGCACGGCGATGATTCCCTCGGGTGACGAGGGGCCGATGCGGGACGTTTTGGCGGCCCGGTTTCGCGGAGAGCCGGTCGCGCCGTTCGAAATTGCCGTGTCGGGAATGGATGGCGAACGCATCGACGTCGTCTTTGCCATATGGGCGGGGCAATCGAGCCGCTCGAACGAGCCCGTGCTTGCAAGCATAATCGATATTGGGGATCGCAGACGAGCCGAGTTGGCGCTGCATCAGGTCCGTTCCGACTTCGCCCATGCCGCCCGGGTCGCCATGCTCGGCGAGATGACGGCATCGATCGCACATGAGGTCAACCAACCGCTCGCGGCGCTTTCGACATACGGGCAGACCATTCTCCGGTGGATCAACAGGCCGGTCCCCGACTTAGACGAGGTCCGGGCGCTTGCTGAGTACGTCGTGGCGGACGCCGAACGCGCGAGCGCGATCATCGCCAGGATTAGGTCGATGACCGTCAAGGGCGCCCCCAGATCGGAACCGCTGTCGCTCAACGAGGTGGTTTTGGAAGCGATTGAGATCGTTCGCAACGACCTGGCGAAGGGCGGCGTCGAGCCGAGGATCGCGCTCACCGACGCACTGCCCACCTTTCAGGGAGACCGCGTTCAGATTCAACAGGTCCTGGTCAATCTCATCATCAACGCCGTTCAGGCCATGGCGAACACGCCAAGAGCGGAACGCCTAATATTTATCACCACTTCGCTCGTCCCCCCCGGCAGGCTGGAGGTTATCGTCGAGGACACGGGACCCGGCGTCCCTGCCGACAGTCGGGACCACCTCTTCACCAGCTTCTTCTCGACCAAGGAGAATGGCATGGGCATAGGCCTTCCGATCTGCCGATCAATCCTCGACGCACACGATGGTGAGATCGAATTGCTGGAAAGCGATCGGGGTGCGCGCCTGCGTGTATGCCTGCCTATCACCCCAAGCTGACCCCGTAATTCTTAAACGGCCGGCTTGTCTGCTTTCACCCCGAGCTGCTGCGCCATGCTTACGAGATCCGGGAGCGTCGCCGCGGACATCTTCCGCATCGCCGACCCGCGGTGGATCTTCACGGTCACCTCACTAAGTCCGAGCTCGAAAGCGACCTGTTTGTTGAGCTTACCGATGGTGACCAGCGACATCACCTCACGCTCCCTCGGCGACAGGGAGGCGTAACGTTTCGCCAATGTTGCATTCTCCGCCGCTACGACACGACGTGCGCCGTCGCGTTCGAGCGCCGATGCGACGGCGTCCAACAGATCCTGATCGCGAAACGGCTTGGACAGGAAATCGACGGCCCCGGCCTTCATCGCCCTGACCGACATCGGGACATCCGCGTGTCCGGTGATCATGACGACGGGATAGAGTATCCCTAGCGATTCGAGCTGTGCCTGAAATTCGAGGCCGCCGATCCCAGGCATTCTGACGTCGAGCAGCAAACAGCCTGGCGCGTCGTCGAGCTTCGCCTCGAGGAACGCACTGACGGCCTCGTAGCTGCGCGAAACGATGCCTACGGATCTGAGCAAGCTTTCGATGCCGAAACGCAGCGACGCATCGTCATCTATGATGTGAACCACTGGTTGATCGAGCATCTGCATACCTTCGCCTATTGCGACAAACCGAGCAAACCGTGCTGGTCCCGCACGAGTTTGCCCCCCCCGGCCGATTACCGTATTCTAAGCTAAGTTCCCACACACCGTTCGCCCATCGCGAGGGGGGGTGATGACGAGCGGAAAATAGAAATTCGTCCTGTTCCCGAAAAGCCAGACTTCGATGCCGGTGTTTGAACTGTCTACGAGTGAGACGCCGGTCGGGCGAGCACCGCTAAGGTACAGCCTCATATACCAAAGCATGACCGTCGTGCCCTCGTGTAGAATGGCACGACGCATTCGTTCAGGCCATCTTCGTCAGCATTGATGGAGATGGTACCATGGCTGACGAACAGATTTATCGCAGCTTTCCCGCAACCTTGAGCTTGGATCAGGACGGCGAGGAGCACCCCCAGCCATCAAACGCCGTTGCGATTTGCGGCATCCAACCAAAGGATCACCGACATAGCCCCGATTTCCCGGACTGCGGGACTGTCGGCATGCGTCACCGCTTGCGGGAGACTCGCCAGTCAGGGAAAATGCTGCGCCGGTCGATAGCTTATACGCGGACCGCCACGCCGGCCCTCATGGCCGCGGTCATGCGGATCACGCCGCTTGAGTTCGAGCTAATTTGCTGCTCGGTCAAAGAGGCATCAAGCCTCCTTGCCAATACCACACGGCGCGTCGCAAAGCTCGGGCGCGCAACGCAGCTTCAGGCGGGTGGAACTTCGGCACGCTACGCTTGACCCGCTGGGGGTACTGCCCGTGCGTTCTACGGCGCTTCAGAGGAAACTTCCTTCAGCGCTCGGGTGAGACCTGAGCCGTCAGCTGGCCGGAAAATGCACCTCAAGCGCGCGTTCGAGCAAATCGATGAACTGATTCACATCAAACGGCTTCCGGAGGACGGCGAACGCACCACTTGCCTTCGCGCGCGCATGAAGCGCGAGGTCATCGCGTGCCGTCAACATGATCACGGGGATGCTAGACCCCCGCCGCACGACCTCTCGTTTGAGCGCAATTCCGTCGCTTCCTAGCATCTGAATGTCCGTCACGATGCAATCACATTGCTGCAATCCATCTTCCGCTAGGAATCCATCAGCCGACTGGTACCCCGCCACGACGTGCCCGAGCGACCGAACCAAGCTCATCAGCGATCGGCGCACGGATAGGTCATCGTCGATCACCGCGACATGGGATGGGCTATGCAAGGGGCGCGTTACGGGTGCCATAAGGCATTCTCTCTATCACCAATGTGGCCGGGCGAAGCTCACACAAACGTACTGACGATCACACAAACGTATTAGCGCCGAACCGAGACCATTTTAAAAGGTGCGACATTGTCACCGGAGGGCTGACGATCCTTGCTGCCCTCCGCTCAAACTGACGTGCCCCCCGCCTTTCATCCAGCTGCAACCAGAGACCGACCGTTATTGTCGCGCAGGAGCGCGGGTGAAGCAACGGTCGGGTTTAAACCCGACCGTTGCTTTTCGAGTTCGGCGGCGAACGCCGCCGGTGTGGCGTAACCGAGCGAGGAGTGCGGCCGCTCGGTGTTGTAGTCCTCGACCCAGCGGGCGAGGATTGTGCGCGCTTGGCGGACCGTGAAGAACAGCGTCTCGTTGAGCAGCTCGTCGCGCATGCGACCATTGAAGCTCTCGATGAACCCATTCTGCGTCGGCTTGCCCGGCGCGATGTAATGCCAGTCGACCCCGACATCGCCTGACCAGGCGAGCACCGCGTTTGAGGTCAGCTCGGTGCCATTGTCGCTGACGATCATCCTAGGCGCGCCACGCTCGGCGATCAGGTCGCCCAGCTCGCGCACCACCCGCTTGCCCGATATCGACGTGTCGAGCACCGCCCGCAAACACTCACGTGTCACGTCGTCGACAATGTTTAGGATACGGAACCGCCGCCCCGTGGCCATCTGATCATGAACGAAGTCCAGACTCCAGCGCTGGTTGGGTAGCGCCAGCACCGGCGCAGGTGCCCGCGCGCCGACGGCGCGCTTTCGTCCCTTCCGGCGACGGACTGTCAGACCTTCCTCGCGGTAAAGCCGCTGTGTCTTCTTGCGGTTGACCGTGATGCCCTCCCGCCGAAGCAGGATGTGCAACCGCCGATAGCCGAACCGTCGGCGCTGCTGCGCCAGCTCGCGCAGACGCGACCGAAGGTCGCCATCATCCGCCCGTCTCGAGCGATACCGCATGCTCTTGCGATCCGCCCCGACGACAGCACACGCCCGCCGCTCGCTCATCCCCAGCGCCGTCTGGAGATGCGCGACCGCTTCCCGCTTCGCGGCAGGCGTCACCATTTTTTTGAGAGCAGGTCCTTCAGACCTGCGTTGTCGAGCATCGTATCCGCTAGCAGTCGCTTGAGCCGCGCGTTCTCCTCCTCAAGCGCCCGCAACCGCTTCGCATCGGATACCTCCAGGCCACCGAACTTGGCCTTCCACGCGTAATAGGTCGCGCTCGACATCCCGTGCCGTCGGCACAGATCCGTCACCACCGCGCCCGCCTCGGCTTCCTTCAGGATGCCGATGATCTGCTCTTCCGAAAACTGCTTCCGCTTCATCTGTCCGTCCCTTCTTCGGGGTCGGACTCTAGCTCCAACTGGAGGAAAAAACGGGGGTCACGTCAAAACGTCGATCGTGCGATTGACGGTAGCGCGATAGCAGGACTTGGCGCGGCACCTGATCATCAGCCGGTTCATGCTGTCTCCACGTTCAATATCAGCTTGGCTTGTCGGAGGTCGAACGTGTCGAACCCTTCGGTAAATCCCGCATAGATGTCCGCAAGAGAATCTCGTGCCTCCGATGATCGCCCGTCCGCGTCTAGAACGACGCACAGACTCATTGCGGCCCTGAGCGCCCATCCTCGCGATCCTAGTCCGTTTGCCATGTCGAGAGCCAGCCGGACGAGCCGCTCAGCTTCGGCGATACCGGCCCCTCCTGTGCTGTTCAAATGACGGAGGCCGCGTAGGCGATAGACCTCCTCGCGACACCAAATCGCATCGTCACGCTCCGCGCGATGATCGATCCACGACCCAAAATGCGCCGGATGCGCGGTGCATCCCATGGCGCGCGCGTAGGGGCGAAACTCCATCTCTCGCCGAGCAAGCTGGCTAGGAAGTTCCGCTTCGTTCTCCTGGCGCAGAGGTAGTAACGCGAACTCGAACGCGCTCTCCCACGCCTTCCAATGTTCCACGCGCAGGCTTGCGGCCTGCGTCTTGACGATATCCAGCATGCGGTCAGCCAGCGCCAAATCGCGAAGCCAAAGAGGCACCAACGCACCACTCGTCAGGACATGGTAGAGCGAAACCAGATGATCGAGGCTCATGGCTTCCGCCAAAGCCATTTCGAGATCCGCGCGCGCCTGATCCGGAAATCCGCAAACCCAATTGGAGCGCGCGCGATTGGTGAGGGCAGATATGCGGGGATCGATTTCGAAGGGCAAGGCAGGCGGCAGACCAACAATAGCAGCGCCGCCGCACAACATGTCATCGGCGACTACCTTCGCCTCCAACGAACGACCGAGAAAGAACAGCGAGTGGGTCAAGTGGGATTGGTGCTGAAGCTGCGCCATCGGATGGCCTGCGCGCCGCGCTGCCGGGCCGACTTGTGCCGCATAGGATGCAGCTACCTCACATTCGAGATCGGCGCCCCGGCTCTGAAAGAGCCCAAAAAGCGCAAGCAACTCTTGGTTTGCGTCGCCGATGTCCTGCGCCAACGTCAAAGCTTGGAGAAGGGCTGTCCAAAATACCGGCGTTACGCCGTTCTCAAGATCCGCCAGAGCTAGAATGTTCGCAAGCCGCATCTGGAGGCTCGCATCCGGTGGTGTGATTAGCGCGGCAGGCGCAGCCACGCGTTGGGTCCAGCTATGAAACTCGGAAATTAGTAAAAGATCGATCCAGGTTGGTGCCGACGCAATGATGAGTTCGCAGCTCATTCGAACATCGCCGTCGGGCGACAACGCCCATTCGAGACTTCGGCGTACATCGTCGATGAGGTGACGCGACACACCGCCAGATCGCAACTCTGCCCGGTCGGGGCCGGTGAGAAGTTCAACCAGATATCGGGCGCTTGACCGGCACAGCTCTGGCAGCTCCCCGGCTTCCTCCGTCTTTGCCATGCCGAACTCGCGGGTAATCTCGGCAAGGCGATAGGTAGGCAAAGGTCCGCGATGCTCGACCGTTAAAAGCGATTTGGACGCTAGACTGGCCACGAGATCTGCGGCGTCAAGCTCATCCGCGCCTGGTGCGCCGGCGAGCGCAATCGCCATCTGCAGTGGAAACCAGCCTCTGAGGATAGACAACCGGCGCAGCGCAAGCTGTTCCTCGCGCGTGAGAAGATCGTAGCTCCACTCCAACGTCGCCAACATTGTCTTCTGACGTGGACGCGCGTTGCGGCGACCCTGGGTCAAAAGAGCGAGCCCCCGATCGAGGCGGCCGAGCAGGGCGGTCAGGCCAAGCAGGTCGACACGGGCAGCGGCGAGTTCGATGGCAAGTGGCAACCCGTCCAACCGGCGGCAGATGCTCGCCAGAAGCGGAATCTGCGCGTCGCTGAATTCGAAACGATCGTTGTTTGCCCGGGCAACAGCTAAAAACAGCTCGAGCGCAGGGTAGGAAAGAGCCACATCGCGGGACAGGGGGCCATCACCCGAAGGGGCGGCAAGCGGCTCGAGTCTGACGACGCGCTCTCCAGCAATGCCGAGGGGTTCTCGGCTCGTCGCCAGCACATGAAGCGTTGGCACGTCTTGCAACAAGGTCGCGACGACAGCTGCAGCCGCAGCGATGAGATGCTCGCAATTGTCGATGAATAGCAGGACCGGCTGAAGCCTTAGCCGTTCGACAATCGCCGCGACAGGGTCCCCGTCGCCCACCTTCACGCCCAGCACCTGGGCAATCGTCGATGCGATCAAGCCAGGGTCCTGGAGCGGTGACAGATCGACGAACCGACACCCACCCTTAAATTCTGCGCCCAGGCGTTTGGCGGCAACGAGCGCAACCGATGTCTTTCCGATCCCGCCAGGCCCTACAAGGGTTACGAACCTGTGCTTCAAAGTGCGCTCGATCACCGAGGACACCGCCTCATCCCGGCCGATCAGCCGGACTAAGGCTGCCGGGAGATCCTGAGGCTGTAGCGCTCCCGTCTCACCGACGGGTCCAATATACATATCTTCCGCGAAATGGATCGGGGCGACGAACAGATAACCCCGACCGGGTAAGTTGGTTATGTAGCGCGTGCCCTCCTGGCCATCCGAGAGGATCCGGCGCAATGCCGCGACATGCACGGTAAGATTGCTCTCGATAACCGTGGTTGCCGGCCATGCAATACGCATCAACTCTTGCTTGCTGACAAGCGTCCCCGCACGCTCGACCAGCGCAAGAAGGATGTCGAATGCCCGGCTTCCTAGCGGCTGCGGATCTCCATCACGCATCAAGGTGCGCTCGACCACCGACAACCGGAAGGGTCCAAAGGTGTATGCGTTACGCGTTTCACTCAACGCAGTTGCTTCCCCTGAAAACTCGTCATGACGATACCAAAAACATCGGCCGCGTCCACGACCACCACCGTAGTAGAATTAGCAACCGACGCGACGGCAGCCGGCGGTTTTTACCCTGACCGCTGAGCAGCCATAGCGCTGTTTGCGTCCGGATACACTGGTGCTGGCGGCCAGGGCGTTTGCTGGAATTAGCAATGATTAATTCGCGTTTCGGACGGTTGAGCGGCAGCATGTCCACCTCAACGCAAGGGAAACGGCGATGCGACATCAAACATCGAAAGCGTGGCTCTCCCCATCCGACAGAGCGATGCCGGAGTTGGGCATGGGTCCGCCTGGGTTCCGAAGCGGCATCGGCACCGACCTAAAAGAAATTAGCTTGGAGCCGATGTGGATTTCGATCTCGATGCCGTTCTGTCTTGCGAAGGGTAGCGAGATAGACCGCAGCGCTTCAGGGGATACCGCGATGCACATGATCAATCTGCAAAGCTACGGTCATACGGCTCTCCGGCCGTCGGCTGTACGCCTCCGCACGAATATACCGAATACGGCGCGAGCCAACGCTCTTACCACGCTCAACTGCGCGCTAGAAGCGGCGCAGCGCTGGACGAAGATTGACCCTTCCGCCCTCGACGAGATTCAGGACGCACTGGATCTGGCCCAAGACGCTCTCCGGCAGCTGCACGCGCTGGGCTGAGGAGCTAACATGATACATCCGGAGCGACCTTAGCCCGGAGCAAACCACGACAAGTTGACCCGCCGCGCAACTGGCGTCTCCGCGGTCTGGCTGGCGCCCATGTCGCCTATCGATGCGTTGACCAAGATCCGCAGACGACAAGCATTTGTGAAAATGGCACCGACCCAGTGGGCTCGACCGCCCGCGGCCGGTAGCAATCGTCCGCCAATGCCCAAACGCGCGGCTGGTCCAAACAAAGTTTCCGGATAGATCGCTTTCTCACGCCGGGCAGCTGTGGATTTCCGAGAAAACAGCGTTCTGCAGTATATGGCCGCACTTGCCCTCACATACGATCACGCCCCGCAAAGGCTGGCGCTTGCATGGCGGCTGGTCCAAAACGCCGTGATGGACGCGCACAACGCAACAGAAGAACGGGCGGAAGCGCTGGCGGAACGCTTTGCGTCGCTGCGCGGCTCCCTCGTATCCTGGTTTACGCGGCGGGTCTCCGATGCGCACGATGCCGAGGATCTGGTCCAGGAGAGCTTTCTCCGCGTTGCTCAGCAGCCCGACCTCGATGCAATGGAGCATCTGGACGGCTACATCTATCGCACAGCCGCTAATGTCCTCACCGACCGCTACCGCCATGTGAATAGATTGAAACGACGAGCTGTTCTGGTGCCGATCGACGATGACCATGGGGTCGCCGACGAGATCGATCCTCACCGTGATCTTGCCGGCAGGTTGGAACTCGACGCGCTGTCAGAGGCGATGATGTCGCTCCCGGAGCGTACTCGCGTGGTTTTCATTCTGCGGAGGGTTGAAGGTCTTCGTTACAAGGAGATCGGCATCCGTTTGGGCATCTCCGTGAGCGCCGTAGAAAAGCACGTGACAAAGGCGCTCGAACTGCTCGCGCTGCGAATGGAGTCATGGCAATGACCCCCGCAGCCTTGGATTGGGACGACGTCGCTGGCCTGTCTCCTATCGAAGCCGCCGCTCTGTTCGTCGAGCGGTCGCAGCGCGACGAGGCGCCGATCGAAGATGCTCTTCTGGATCGTTGGCTATCGGCCAGTGAGGAGAACAGACGCGCTTGGTCTTCTGTACGGGACGCCTGGGACTTCAGCGACGCGATCGGCGATGACTCCGCCTTTGCAAGCATGCGAGCCGCGGCGCTCCGTGCGCGGCCCGAGCGGCATCGTCCCGCGTGGATTCCCTATGCCGCCGCCGCGAGCCTTCTGGCGTGTGTGGGGTCCTTCACCCTTATCGAGTTGCGGCGCGGATCGTCTTCCGATCCCAGTTCCGTCGTCGCGCAGCTGGACACAGGTTCTACGGCGCGGTTCGGGCGACCGGATTTCTCCACCGGACAAGGGCAAACCACTCGCTACGCGTTGCCGGACGGAAGTCGTGTGACCCTATCGCCTGATAGCGCCGTAGATATTGCGTATTCCGACGGGAAGCGGCTGGCTCGGCTGGTCAAAGGCCGTGCTGCATTTGATGTCCACCATGATCAGCGTTCTCCATTCCGAGTCGCTATCGGCGACCGCGTAGTGTCGGACGTAGGCACGTATTTCATCACCAGCCTGGATGGCTCCCAAGTACGCGTCGCTCTCATTCGCGGAAGCGTCGCCATCGCGCGTGGCAATGATCCGAGACGCTTCCCAGCGAGCGGCGCGGTGTTCCTCAAACCCGGCCAGGAGTTCGTGGCGAACGCGGGTGAGACCGGCCGCGTACAAGCAAGCACAACGCCGGGGTCTCGCCCGATGATGGTGACGTTCGAAAACGAGCGTCTGGTCGACGCTGTGGCCCGGATGAACCTCTACTCGGACGATAAGATGATTGTCTCCGACCCGAAAGTCGCCTCACTGCGGATCAGCGGATCGTTCAAGACCGGTGACTCGGCGACGTTCGCGCGGACGCTGTCCGAACTCTTTCCCGTCCGGATAGAGCGCTTCGCTCCGCATACCCTACGGATCGTTCGTTCGGGTCGGTAGCAGGGGGTTCCGGAAAGCGGCGACCGCTCGATTATTGCCGATGGAACCGCCCGGCGTGCCTGCCATGTCAGCGCAAGCGCGCGGTCGCATGGGAACCTACCGTAGCAACTCCGGGCGGCTAGCCGAAATTTCCGCCGGGCGAGGCCGTTCGCTATCGACGGCCCTGCACGAGGTCGAGGACGAGTTGGACACGGCTGGGGGACATTCCTGCCTGCTTGGCCTCGCGCACTGATGTCGACACGCTGGTTGCAAGCTTGGAACGAACACCGATCGCGAGGACCCGAAGTGCCTCGAGGTCAGGATCCGCGAGTTCTGTTGGACTTCGAAACCCGAAAAGCCGGTTCACCGCGCGTCGTAGCTTACCTGGGCGGACGGACGACGAGCGTGGGTCGGACATGCCGATGCGTACAGCCGTCAATTCGAGCTCCGAGAGTGACGGGGCCGTCGAAACGACCAAGGACAACCCCGGCGATCGCGCGGGGGGCGCCACATCCAGAAAGCTACTGAAGGCTTGTTTGGCCGCGCCCTGCATTTTTCGCCTCCGAGCCCCGCAGGGGGGCGGGCCGGCTGGGGGGAGGCCGGCCCGCCTGCACGCCGTGGTTGACGTGCGCAGCGGAGCGGGGGGGGCGGGCTCCGTCTGCATACCCCTTTTCTCTTATCGATCGCACGCGGGCTACCAACCATGCGGGTCGTTCGGCTCATACGAAAGGGTGATCCACATACCAGGGTGCCTGATCGACCATCCGCGTGGCGAGGGCGCATTGATTGTGGGTAGCCGGCGCCGGTCGCGTGGCATCCAACGCAGGAGTCCAACAATGCGCATGTGTCTCGGGGTCTTCGGCCTCATCCCCTTTGCCAGCGTGGCGCTTTCCCATGTTCTGGGAGACCTCGCGATCAGTGCGGTCGTTGTTTTGGCGCTGGCCGCCGGTTTCCTCGGATTGGCCTCGTCGGGTAATTCCAGATCGAGCCACACCCACTGAGCAGCTGCGTAAGCATAACAGTGCCGACACAACCGATGCAGGTCCGATCCCGGACGGCTCACCTACCCACACGACATCCAAACCAGCAAGACAAGCGAGCCGCCATAGGGAGGGCGTTATGAGCACGACAGTTGCCGACGTGAGGCCGGACCCGCAATCCCCCGGTCCGGCACCAACGCCGGCGCCGCCATCTCCGGATACACCCACGGGCCCCACCCCCACGCCCGAAGCATCGCACTGGCGACCGACGGCCCGATCGAAGTCGACGCTGGGGATCATCGCGCTAACTATGCTGATCGCCATTGCCGCGATTCTGTACGCATGGCGGCTGCCGCCCTTTGCCGAAACGGTAATAACCACCGAGAATGCCTACGTGCGCGGGCGTACCACCACCGTGGCGCCGCAGGTCAGCGGCTATGTTACGCAGGTGTTGGTACGCGATTATGAGGACGTCGCCGCGGGCCAGATCTTGGTGCGCATCGATGACAGCATCTACCGAGCACGCGTCGAACAGGCCCACGCCAACCTCTCGGCCCAACTTGCGGCCCTCGCGAACAGCCGGCAGGCTCGCGCGTCTCGCCAAGCGGGCGTGCAGTCGCAGGGTGCCGGGCTTGCCGGTGCGGAGGCACAATTGCTGAAGGCCCGCGCCGATATGGCGCGCGTCGACGACCTCGTCAGCGATGGATCGGTGTCGCGCCGAGAGCGCGACCAGACGGCAGCCGCGCTCGCCCTCGCCGAAGCGCAGGTGCGCCAATCGCGGGCGGCCGGCGACATCGCACGACAGGACGTGCGGACGGTCGACGTCGGCCGCGGCGGGCTCCAGGCGCAGGTCGAGGCGGCGCAGGCGCAGCTTAGGCTTGCAGAGATCGACCTAGGCCACACCGTCATTCGCGCTGCCGAAGCCGGCAGACTGGGCGAAGTTGGCGTGCGCCTCGGGCAGTATGTCACCAACGGCTCCGCCCTGCTCTCGCTCGTACCCCCGGAGCGATGGATCATCGCCAATTACAAGGAAGCCCAGACCGCCCGGATCGTGCCGGGGCAGCATGCCCACTTCAGCGTGGACGCGCTTGGCGGTGCGGCATTGACGGGCCGTGTGGAACGGTTGTCGCCGGCGGCCGGCTCGGAATTCGCGGTTCTGAAACCGGACAACGCCACAGGCAATTTCGTGAAAGTGCCTCAACGCATCGGTGTTCGGGTCGCAGTCGATCCGCACCAACCACTGGCGGCACGTTTGCGACCTGGCATGTCCGTCGGCATGGCCATCGACACGGGAGAGGGACAATGAAGCGCTTCACGACGCTCGCCATGGTTGCCACTCTCCTGGCGTCCTGCGCCGGCCCGCGTCCTCAGGCTCCTTCGAGCGCAGCGGTCGTCCCACCCGCGGGGTGGCGCGACGCTCGCGACCTGGGTCCGGCTCCGGACGCGGCGTGGTGGACTGGTTTCCATGACCCCGCACTCGACGCGATCGTCGAGCAGGCGCTTCGCAACAATGTCGATATTGCCATCGCAGCATCACGGGTCGAGGAAGCGCGTTCGCAGTTCCGCCTGGCAGGCGCGCAGCGCCTTCCCGACCTTTCTTTGGGGGTCGGCGGCGGCTACCAACGCGACGTCAACGCCTTCGGCATAGGCACGGATCAGCGCGTCGATAGCGCACAAGCGACACTTTCCTGGGACGCTGATCTCTTTGGACGACTTGCGAAGGCGAGCGACGCGGCCCGAGCGTCGCTGCTGGCGACCGAGGCTGCACGAGATGGAGTCCGTCTTGCCGTCGCGGGTGCCGCAGCGAGCGGCTATGTCGGGCTGCGCGCACTCGACGCGCGATTGGTTATCCTACGCGCGACGCTCGTGGCTCGCAGCGAAGCCCTGAAGCTCGCGCGGCGTCGCTACGAAACCGGATATGCCGCCAGTCTCGATCTTAGCCAATCCGAGGCCGAATATCGGAGCGCCGAGCAGTTGATTCCGGCGACGCTGCTGGCGATACGTCGCCAGGAGAACGGACTTAGTGTCCTCATGGGCACGACGCCTGGCGAGGTCGTACGCGGCACGGAGCTTTCAGCAATCGGATTCCCCACGTTGCCGAACGATCTACCGGCCAATCTCGTTCGCCGCCGGCCTGATATCGCACAGGCGGAACAGCAACTCGTCGCGGCCGACGCTAGCCTCGACAGCGTTCGCGCATCGTTTTTGCCCGACCTGCGCCTGTCGGCGTCGGGTGGGCTGGTCGGATCGAGCCTGATACCCGATCCGATCAGTGTCTTTTCGCTGGGAGCGAGCCTGCTTGCGCCGATTTTCGATGCGGGCCGTCGCCGAGCACAACAGGGGGTTGCCGCGTCCCGACGGGATGAGGCCGCCTTCGCATATCGACGCACCGCGCTCATAGCTTTTCGCGAAGTCGAAGACGCGATGGCTACGGTTGACCGTTCTCGCGAGCAGGAGGTCGCACTGGTCGCGCAGCGGTCCGCCCTCGATCGCGCGCTGAAGACCGCGACGGAGCGGTATCGCGCGGGCTACTCGCCTTACCTCGACCAACTCGACGCGCAACGATCGCTCCTTGGTGCCGAGTTGGCGCTCGCGCAGTCACGTAGTGACAGGCTGACCGGGCAAATTGCGCTCTTTCAAGCGCTGGGCGGCGGTTGGCGAGCGACCGAACCTTCGACCATCGCCAGCGCCAAGTGAAGCACGAGAATATCGAGCAGAAACTGGAATTTTGGGACCGGATGGCAATTGCTAGCCGGCAAAAGCGAAGGAGTGAGCATGACAGAGCCGCTGAAACCGGATCCAACAAAAATTGATTCCGATCGAGACCATCTTGAGGCGCTGATTGACGAGGCTGAGGAGGATAGCTTTCCGGCGAGCGATCCTCCGTCCTCGGGAAAATTCGATTAGCCGACGACCCGCGTAGTGGAGGAGTCGATCGCCCGGCTACAGGGAGCAGGTCGCGACAACCGCTTCATCGCCAATGCCGTCGATACTTCCGCAGAAGATATGAAATTGCAGGTGATTGAGCTGCGCAATGCGGTGTCGGAATTCTTATCGCACATGCGCAAAAGACGGAGAGGGAGGTCGCGAGGTTGTCTGCGTTTGCCGCCAACTCCGAATTTGGGCCAACTGGTGATCCAGTAGCGGCTCAGTGGCGAAGGGTCGCTCCCATACGGAATCGACTTATTGCATCGCCTGCTATCTTCAATTTCCGGCAGCGAATGACCCGTTCCCCGCCATTCCGCGCGCCTATTCGCCTCCCAAACTTCCGACGTTCATTCAGCTGTGCGGGATTGCCCTGCAACTCCGCTGGAACGGCGAGATTTGGGACTTACCTGCCATCTTCGCGCGAACTGTTGAATGTCGGCTTCCCGCAGAAGCCGCCTTTCAAGCATTCGGTTCCGGAACGTCCGCGAACGGGCACGGCTGACCCCGTGCTGTCAGAGAGCTTCTCGGTGCCATCAGGCCGAAGGCAGCCGGTAGACGGGTGCGAGACCCGTTCGGTTGCGACACCGGCTTGCCGGGTCGTATCGGATCGGACGCTCCGTTGGCACCGCTTGCCGGCGTTTGTGCAGCGCATTCTCGAGACCTCCGCCTGATTCAACTTGCCGACGCCAAAAGACGCTGGCAATTAGTGCGGTATAAGCCAGGGGTCTTATCTTGCCGACGACAGCGCCAGATTCGTCAGCGCTCCGCAAGAGCAAAGCCAGCGCTTCATTGCCGGACGGGCAATCCCATGAGTCGCGAACATCGAATGGTGGTGGCACCGCTTCAAGCGACCTGCACCAACGTATCGCCGATCTGACTCGAGAGAATGCGCGGCTCACCGAGGCGGTGGCGGCACGCGACGCTTTCCTCGCCGTCGCCGCGCACGAATTGCGCAATCCGATGACGCCGATCGTCGGCCGGCTGGACCTGTTGCGGCGGACGCTCGACAAGGCGAGCAAAGAGAAAATCGAGTGGAGTTTAGACCAGATCGATTGGCTCATATCGAGGTTTGTAAAGCGTGCCACGACTCTTTTGGATGTTTCGCGCCTAACTTCTGGGGTAGAAGTCTCGATTGCCAAAGTCCCGGTCGAAGTATGTGAGTTAGTCCGGCTGATTTCCGAGAACTTCAGACCATTAGCTTTGCACGCACGGTCCGATCTTAAGATTAAAATTCCGCAAGACGCGCTCACGGTGATGGCGGATAGTCTGGCACTGGAACAGATAATCGATAATCTTGTATCGAACGCAATCAAATATGCTGGCGGCAAGCCGATCCTTATTAAGGCATCCGCTGACACCGGGAAAGGCGTCGCTCATATTGCGGTGTCGGATGACGGACCCGGAATATCGCCGGATAACGTAGAGCGCATCTTTCAACGCTTTGAGCGTGCCGTGAAGCCAGGGGAGCATTCTGGCGGATTTGGCGTAGGGTTGTGGATCGTGAAGCAGCTTTGCGAGGCAATGGATGGAACAATCGAGATAAAATCGACGCCGGGCGCTGGTTCGACTTTTTGCATCACATTACCTCTCGCAGGCTCGAAGGAGCCGGAATGACTGATATGTTGCCAATACCAATTTCCAAACCAGACCGCGTGACCAGCGGCATCGATGGTCTCGATACGATATTAAGCGGCGGGTTCATTCTCGGTGGGATGTATATCGTTCAGGGGACGCCGGGCGCGGGCAAGACGATCCTGACCAACCAAATCTGCTTCCATCACGTTGGCGTGGGTGGACGCGCGTTGTTCGTCACGCTGTTGGCCGAGAATCACGCCCGGATGATCGGCAATCTGCGGGGATTATCGTTTTTCGACGAGGCAATGATACCCGATCAGATGAGCTATCTGAGCGCATTTAACGAAATGCGGGATGGCGGACTTGAAGCGTTGGGCAAGCTCCTACGCCGCGAGATTTTGCGAAGCCGCACGACGATGCTGGTGATCGACGGCCTGGTGTCGGCGCAGGCGAGCGCAAAAAGCGACCAAGCGTTCAAAGAGTTCGTGCACGATCTTCAGGAAGTCGCGCTCGCGACCGACTGCACAATGTTCCTGACGACCAACGCGGGAGACAAGGTCTCGCCCGAGCAAACGATGGTCGATGGCCTGCTCGTGCTGACAGACCGCATGTATGGCTGGCAGGCGGAAAGCGACCTTCAGGTCACCAAATTCCGGGGCGGTGGCTTCCTTCGCGGGCGTCATTCCTATCAGATCAGCGACGACGGTGTGACCGTATATCCGAGGATTGAAGCCCGGTATGCACACCCAAGTCGCGGAGCTGAATTATCGACTGGCCGTGCGTCGATGGGCATCGATCGGCTCGATGCCATGCTTGGTGGCGGTGTGCCGATCGCCTCGACGACGATGGTCATGGGGCCATCGGGGGCGGGCAAGACCACAATGGGCATGCATTTCCTGTCCGGGTCGTCGGAGGCCGAACCTGGGCTTATGTTCGGTTTCTACGAGACGCCTACGCGGCTCGCTGTGAAGGCTGATCGTCTCCGCCCGGCTCTACGGCCTCTTCTCGATAACGGGACTGTCGAGTTGCTCTGGCAAACGCCTACGAGTGATTTGATGGATGCCTACGGGGAGCGGCTTCTTGAAGCCGTGCATCGGCGTAAGGTCAAAAGGCTTTTCATCGATGGCCTTACCGCTTTCCAGAGCGCCGCCATCGATCCATCACGTATCGGCAATTTCTTCTCCGCACTGGCAAACGAACTCCGCGTTCTCGGCGTGACAACTGTGTATTCGTTGGAAGTCCCCGATATCTTGGGACCGGCCGTCCGCGTCCCGGTCGATGACGCTTCAAGCCTTGCCGAGAACATGATCCTGCTGCGGTTCGTTGAGCGACGGTCGCGTCTCTATCGTCTGATTTCTATCCTGAAGGTCAGAGACAGCGATTTCGACCCCTCGCTCTATGAGTACGTACTCGGCGACACAGGCTTTCAGATTCGCGATACGACCAACACCGTCGAGGACATTTTATCAGGTTCCTCCGACCGTGAAGCCGAGGTAGGCGACTTCTCTAAGCACGGAGGCTAATATGTCTCTTGTGCTCGTTGTGGATGACGAATTTGGTATAGCCGGACTGCTGGAGGACGTGCTCCAGGACGAGGGTTACACCGTCGTCGTCGCCTCGAATGGACGGCAGGCGCTCGATCATGCCATGGCTGAAAAACCAGATCTGGTTGTGACGGACTTCATGATGCCGGTCATGGACGGTGCGGCGCTGGTCAAAGCGATGGCGGCCGATCCGAAACTTGCTGACGTGCCGGTTGTCCTGATGAGCTCGATGCCAGAAGAGTCGGTAGCAGAGCGCTGCTCCGGCTACACGACCTTCGTTCGCAAGCCATTCAAAATATTCGCGATGATTGATCTTGTGTCTTCGCTGTTGTCAGCAAGTAAAAAATAGCAATAAAAGGTACATGAGTAGGACTATAACATATTAACTTAAACGTGAGTTATATCCCGCTCCAGTGGTAGTCCTTCCTAAGCTGATTAAATAAACCCTACTGGCAGTAGCGGCGTTTTATAAACGGTCGATTCTGACATCGAGCCTGCATTCAGGATAGCAGGGCCAGAGAAGACGCAAGCTCGTCCTTGCGGAATGGTTTCGTAAGCCGAGGTATGCCTGGGTCGATCGCAGTATTTTCCGCATAGCCGGACACCAAGAGGACCGGCGTGCCGGGCTTCGCTAACCGGACCGCCTGAATAAGATCAGTACCGGTCATACCTGGCATCAGGTGATCGGTGACAAGGAGATCGAAGTGCGTTCCTGCCTTTACCAGGCGCATCGCTTCTTCGCCGGAAACCGCCTCGATGACCGAATAGCCGAGATCACCAAGCATGTCAGCGGTGCTCATCCTGACAAGTTCTTCGTCATCGACCAGCAGCGCCGTGCCGCTTCCAACCTGCGCCATGGGCTCATCTCCAAGTTGAGTTTCCTCACCCGCAATTGCACTGCTTTGGGGAAGCCATAATTCAACAGTCGTACCCAGCCCCAGCTGGCTCTGGATCGTGATCGTACCGCCGAGCTGCGAAGCGAGGCCGTGGACCATCGAAAGACCAAGCCCGGTTCCCTTGCCGATGCCCTTGGTCGAAAAGAACGGTTCAACGGCTCGTGCGAGGGTCGCGGCGTCCATTCCCACACCGGTATCGGCGACCGACAGACAGATATAATGCCCCGTCCTGAGCTTAGAGCGGTGACCGCTCCGGATCGACTCCCGCCGGGCCGTGATGCGTAGCGTGCCTCCGTCGGGCATCGCGTCCCGCGCGTTTACGGCAAGGTTGAGTATCGCCATTTCAAGCTGGTTGGGATCCGCAAGAGCGGGCGGGAGTTCGTCTCGCACCTCCACCACTACCCTAATCTGCGGGCCGATGGTGCTCGAGACAAGTTCTCCCATGCCGGAGATAAGCTCGGGCACGTCGATCGGTATCGGTTGCAAGGGCTGCCGGCGGGCGAAGGCGAGCAGTCGCTGAACAAGTGTTCTCGCACGGTCAGCGGACTGCACCGCTCCTGCGATCAATCGCTGTTCCCGCTCGCCGCCCAGTCCCTTCCGCTGAAGCAGGTCAAGGCTGCCGACGATCGGGGTCAGCAGATTGTTGAAGTCGTGTGCAACGCCCCCGGTCAGTTGGCCCATCGCTTCCATCTTCTGGCTTTGGCGCAATACTTCCAGAACATCCTCACGTTCGGCGATTGCGGTTGTGATCCGCGTCTCCAGCGTGGTGTTCAGTTCGCGCAAAGCCTCTTCGGCTTCCTTGCGCGCCGTGATCTGCACCGCGGTTCCAGCCACGCGTATGCAACGCCCTTGAGCGTCGAACACACCCCGCCCCTTGGCTTCAACCCATCGGACGATCCCGTCTTCCTTGCCTATGGTTCGGTAATTGACGTCATAGAGCGCGCGCTGCTCAGGATCGGCAGCTGCGGCGTATGCCGCGCTGGTCGCTTCGCGATCGTCGGGATGAAGACCTTCGTAGAAGTCCTGCATCGTGACGGGTACATCGGGCGAGATCCCGAACATCGCCTTGGTGCGCGGCGGCCAGATCAGCGCGTCGTGAATCAGATCAACATCCCAAAACCCTACATCGGCATTGTCGACCGCCAGTCGCAGGCGTTCCTCGCTTTCGCGCAGGCGTGCCTCTGTCCCAACCCGTTCGACATGCGCCCAGCAGCGCTCCACCACCTCTTTTACCAGCGCAATTTCCCCGGCGGTCCATGTTCGGGGCCGATCCTGGTGAACGGCCATCATGGCGGCCAAGCGCCCATCCTTGATGAGCGGGCAGCATATGATCGCGTCGATGCCGATCGCTTGAAACATCTCGCTGCCTTCGGTCGGTCTGAGTTCATTCGAAACATCATGAACGACGAGAGTCTTCCCGGCGCGTAACTCCCCGCCCGCCCGGGGGCCGAACAGGTCCAGGCTATATTCGCCTGTCGAACTCACAATGCCAGGAGCGGTGAAGTCGCTGCGGATGCAGAAGCGATCAGCGTCCGCCGCCACGTCGGCGTAAGCGCACCGCGATGCCCTGAGCCTCGAACCCAACATCTCGGTTGCGGCGCGCATCGCATCAGTCGCCTCCGTCGAGTGGAACAGACGTTCCTCCAGGTTGTCGAAAAAAAGCAGGCGCGCCTCACGTCCGCGCAGCTCATTTTCTGCCTGGGTCTGTCGCGTCGTTTCAGAACAGGCGCAAAATATTCCTACGATCTCGCCGGCATCGTTCCGCGCGGGCGAATAGGAGAAAGTGAAAGTAGTATCCTCGTCATAGCCGAAGCGATTCATGCGTAGTGGCAGGTCTTCCAGCCATACAGCTTCTCCTGCCAGCGCCTGGTCGATCAGAGGCGCGATATACGGCCATATTTCGGCCCAGACGGAGTGGAAGGAGCGGCCGAGCGCTTCCGGATGCTTTGCGCCAAGGATGCTCGAATAGGCATCATTGTATAAGAATGTTAGTTCGTCGCCCCAAGCGATGAACATTGGAAATCGCGAACCAAGCAGCAGTGTCACACTCGATCGTAACGCTATAGGCCACCCGTTTGGGTCGCCTACCGGCGAACTTGCCCAGCCGAACGTCCGCATCTGTCGCGCCATGCCGCTGTCCCCGACGAAGACGTCGGTCACAACCGAGGGAGCGTTTCCGGCAATTAGCGGCTCAGCTTCGTGCATCATTCACCCTACACCGGTCTTTATGGTCGAACGTATCCGGAAGCGGCGGAACAGCTTTGAACGTAATGACCTCTGACAGGTATGAATCTTACCGTTAGTCGCGCCAAGCATGTTTCTGGTGCCATAGCCGGTCGGTGTCCGAAACCGGCCGTGGCAATGATTGACCGCATCATTAATTTGCGCCGCACAAAGAAAGTACCAGGCCCCCACGACGGGGCGACCTGGCACCAAGCCCTACATCTTATCGATCATATCCTTGTGCATCTGCACGACGGGGACGATCTGCCCGGCAGCGTCCTTCAAGTTCGTCGCCGTTCCGCTGGATGCGTAGGTCTGCATCAGGTTCAGCGCCTCAGTATGAGCCAGTTTTTGTTGGGATACATAGAGCGTATCGCGTGCTTTACCCTTGGCAGCACGGAGGGCGGCGAGATCCTTCCTCTGCTTTGCGCTTAGCATAGACGGCTTTGGCGTCAGCTTATCCGCGGTTGCGGCTTGCTTCACCATCTGCGTACTTTTTGTATGATCAGTGATCATCTGGTTCGCAAACTTCGCGAGATCAGGATTGGCCGAGGTGGTCTCGAGTTTTGCGGACTCGATTTCGAACTTATCGCTCGCGCCAGCCTTGGAGACGAACTGTGCAGGCGAAACAGACTGCGCATTGGCGGCGGCGGACAGTCCCAGCGTGAAGGCGATACTTCCAAGAACGATGATTTTCATAAAGCTCTCCCTGTCGTAGAGCTCCCCAAACGCATCATCGGCGGATTGGTTCTGCCGGTCCCGCAGCCCACCTCCCTCACGACCGGGCAGGATTTATCACCGCCCAGCACAGGAGGGAGGAAGCTGTCTGAGCCAGCGCATGTCTCTGCTGAAATTTAGAAAACTGTCGATGGATCAACTCGTCGCTATCGAAAATTCGTCCTGTCGGTCATCGTCCCTCCTGCCGGTACTCGCGGATCAAAACCGAGCTAGTTCGCGAGCTGGGCGCTTGTGGCTGCTGAGCTACGATGAGGTCATTGCAATTAAGATCAAATCCTTCCAAGATCGCGTAAACTTTCACATGCACCTGTGATTACTTCCGTGATGTATCAGGGGGAGGCAACGAAGGTATTTTTGATCCAACCCCGGCCGTTTTTACCGCCTTTTCCTATCACCAATTGCTGGCATTCATTAATCAGGGTGTTGCGATTGATGCCAAGCCGCGAACCCGTAAAAATAAGGGCGTTTATATATGGGACTGAACGACGAATTGCTGGATTTCGGGTTGTCAGGTCTTTGCAGGGGCGTAAGCCATCTGCTCCCGTTTTTTTCCAGGTCGCTGATAGTTTAGCCATGGTGTCCGAATGCCGCTCGCGCAGGTGGCTCGTAAACTTCACCGGCGCCAACCCGGTGAAGGTGTTATTACCTGTTGCAATGAACTTTGCCGCGAGCAAAGCAGAACTATCTCACGCACTGATATATTGGGTTTTCCTACGAATCGCGTGCTACTTTTAGGGTTGCCGTCTCGCCGCCGGCGCGTTTTTCATATTCGTCAGCAAGTTGCTTATGAACGGACGCAATTGATTTGTCCTTGCACGTGCCCGCAATCTCCCTTTCGCGGATCGCGCGTCGCTGAAAATAATTCCTATCGTCCGGCTCGGCCATACCACCTCCAAATGAGCGATACAGTGATGACAAAACGCGACTTCAAAATTGGTTTCATCGCGCGATCGTGAGCGAGGCTGCAAATGCCGATTTGTGATTTTCTTTTACGGAAAATTGGTTCGAAACCTATTCGACTGAGACACGTTGCGATGGCGGTTCGAAGGGGGAAACATGGTACGGCGGCAGTCCGATACTGAGCTGGCAGTGAGCGGAGCGGTGCTCGCACTGCGCGAAGAGCTGGCCGCAGGCATGCGGCTGATCGCGCTGTTCGACATCGGCATTCGCAGGGTCACTATTGCTCTTGGCAGCGACGCGGTCTGGGCGATTATACGCCGGCCGGACCTGGGTGGCCTCGCCGTGCGTCTTGCACATTGTCCCGGCGGTGGCGCTAAGATTCGCAAACGTCGTAAACGCTCGGATGAACAGCTTCGTATTGAAGTGAGCAGCGCGATCGGGCTTCATGAGATCGTATTGCGCATCGACACGCTAGGACTGGGCCTACTTCGGGCGACGGTGACGCTCACGCCAAATGCGCCGTTGCTCGTGCCGTTTCACCCGCGTGACGTGTACCCACTTGGACTGAACGACGATCCGTTGACGGCCCATGGTCAGGTTGAAGCGGCTCAACGCGGCTTGAACAGCGGCATCACCTTTTTCCACATAGACGAGCCCGCGTTCGGCAGCGTTCTGTATTTTCAGAACCTGACGGCCCTGAACACCTATTTTACTGCCACTAAGACCAAGCCTGATGCCGCCGTTGGCGGGGAGTGGCCGGAACTAGGCTATCTGCCACCGACCCCGCCGCAAAGCGGCACACCGCCGACCGATCCGATACCGGCGGACGCGACGGTCACAATGTCGGACGCGATTTTGGTGTTCCATGACGACACCGCCTGCGACGAGCAGGATATGGCGCGCCGTTTCCTTCAAATGCTCGGCACAGCCTATCGCCAGCTCGAACCGCCGCCGACCGACTATCGCGATTGGGTGTGGCGCGCAGAGAAGACGCTGGACGACCTGCAGAATGCGCCGGAAGCGACGATCCGCCATTACGGGCATACCTACATTCATCCTTACACGGACGCAGAATATCCCGACGTAATGGTGCAGATGTCCCTGATCGCGGCGCTTCGTGACTATGCGGCGTGGACGCGGCAACCCGTAGCACTTGAGGATGAACTTAAGGGTGGGCTGGTCAAATTTCATGATACGAATCTAAAGACCATGCGCCGCTACCTGCCCAATGTCGGCAAGGACAAGGACAAGCTCGCGGTCGATAGCTGGTATTTGTATCATCCTTTGCTCAACCTCGGTCGCCTGGCGATCGATGGCGATGCGAGGGCCAAACGATTTTTCCTGGACTCCCTCGATTATGCTATCGAGGCGGCTCACCATTTCAAATACGCTTGGCCGATCCAGTTCAAAGTCGACAGCTTCGACGTCATCGTCGAAGCGCGCAACGACGATGGCCTCGGACAAACTGACGTCGGCGGCATCTATGCCTATGTCATGCTGCAGGCTTATGAGCTGACCGACGACCCAAGCTTTCTGGACGAAGCCCGCGCCGCAATCGATGCCGCAAGGGGCATGCGCTTCGAGCTCAACTACCAGGCCAATCTCACGGCTTGGGGTGCATCCGCCTGCCTGCGTCTGTGGCGGATAACCAATCGCGAATATTACATGCGGCAAAGCTACGTCTATCTCGCCAGCTTTTTCCACAATTGCGAAATCTGGGAGTCTGAGATCGCTAACGCGCGCCACTATCGCAACTTCCTCGGCGCGACCTGCCTCCATGATGCTCCCTACATGGCGATCTACGAATGCTTCGACAGTTTCTCCGCGTTCGAAGGGTATCTCAAGGACAGCGGCCCCGATCTCGATCCGGCCGCGCGGTTGCTGATCAGCGAATATTGCAAATACGCGCTCGACCGCGCGTGGTTCTACTACCCCGACGCATTACCGGCCGAGGTGCTGGCAACTGAAATCCGCAACGGGCATATAGACCGAACCCTGTCGTTCCCACTCGAAGATTTGTACGCCGATGGCCAGCCTGCGGGCCAAGTGGGCCAAGAAATCTACGGAGCCGGCGCGGCGTTCGTGTTTGCCAGCCGCTCGTTCCATGCCGTCGAGGGTGCGCCGTTCCGAATCTTTTGCGATCATTTTCCGGTCACAAGCGAACGCACATCGGAGCGGTCGCTGAGCTTCGGCATCGATGGCGGCACCGCGCGGTCGTCATCGTTCAGCATTGTTCGGCTGCCCGGCAAACGTTTTGCCCGCGTCACTCTGCGAACGGCAGGTGGAGAAACGATCCGGCCGCGCCATCGGAGTGCAGACCGGATCGATTTTGTCATTCCCGCAAGCGGGCAGGTTATGCTGGCGTGGTGAAGAACGCATGGTCCTGGGCGTCATCGCCCATATAACGTTCGAACTCTTCCCGGTATCGCTCGCCGATCCGCGCCTGCTCATCGGCCGGGAGGTCCTTCTTCAATTCGAGAAACCACGTTCCCTCCTCCGAATAAACGTGATGGAGAACGGCGCCACGGATATGCTCGAACTTGTCGCGATAATCCTCGCTCATCGGGTCCAGCCGTTCGAGCAGACCCAGCTCCATCTTGGCGGCGGACTGTTCCTGGTAGGCAAGTTCGGCGTGCCCGACTTGGTGATCAGCCGCCAGCGCCGGATACAGCGCCGCCTCCTCAGCGATCGAGTGGCCGGTCAGGATCGTCCCGAGCTTCTTTTGTGCGGCCGTGCGTTCACTCGCGTCGGTTGCTCGCGCGACGACATCGAACGCAGCTTCGATCTGGCGATGATGATCGAGAACCTGTGAAAGCCAGTCGCCCGGCGTGGCCACGGCCTCTGCCTTGGCGCGTGCCTCGACGCGTGCTTCATCGCTTTCCGGGGGTGTGATCGCAGCAATTGCTTTATCTAACAATGACATGGTTCACCTCTCTGTATCAGGCCGGCGAAATGACGGCATTTCTCTGAAAGCGTCTCGAGCAGATGTGTTCCCCGGAACGGCACGAAACGCTGAACCAAGCGCGCTTTCCGGGGTTTTCTCGGAACTGGAGGAAAGCGCCATGACCAAACTGTCCGAAGACGACCGGGACAAATTGCCAGCCGGCAAGTTCGCTGAACCAGAAAAGAGGGCCTATCCGATCGAGGATGCTGCTCATGCTAAAAACGCCAAAGCCCGGGCGAGCCAGGCCGCGAAAGCGGGGCGGATGACAAAGGCGGAAGAGCACAAGATCGATAAACGGGCCGACGCGGTGATCAAGAAGGACTGACCCTCGTACACGCACAGGCTTAGCCGAGTAGCGGCGACACCGTGAGCGGCTGCGGAAGGCCGTACCGGAGTTACATCCGTCAGGCCTGTGGAACTGCCGGGATGTTACCAGGCCATATGGTGGCATGAGTTTTTGGTCGTGGCGGGTCGGACCCGACTTGTTCATTTTTCGCGGGAACGGTGCTCGACGTTGAGCGGTTTGAGAATCGCCACAGGGCAATGTCGTCCAAGGTACGAAGAAGGATCGCTCATTATGGCTGCTCCGGAAGATCTCAAGGAAATCTACACCGACGAACTAAAGGATCTCTGGTCCGCAAACGACCAGATGAAAAAGGTCTTGAAGAAAATTACTTCGAAGGCAAGCGACGCGACGCTAAAGGACATGCTGAACAACTCGCAAGAAGGCATTCAAAAGCATACCGACGTGCTGAAGGAGCTGATTGCGGCGAACGACGAGAAGGTCTCGAAGGAACACTGCAAGGGGATGGAAGGTCTGGCTGCCGAGGCGACCAAGCACATCCTCGAGGAGGGACCGGACAAGGGCCCGCTGCTCGACGTCATGATCATCGCTCAATACCAGCGGATGACTCATTACGGCATCGCGGGTTTCGGGACCGCCGCCGCCTATGCAAGCGCGCTTGGTCTCAAGGACGATGTCAAGAAGCTCAAGGACGCCACCAAGGAAATTTATGGTGGGGACGAGTATATGACCAAGCTCGCGGAAACCAGCGTCAACCTGCAGGCTGAAGACGCGTAAATTCAAGCGGGTCGATCCGATGGTCGGCGGAACGGCTACATCACCGTCGCATGCGGCTGCGCATGCGGCGGTGGCTTGCTCAAGGATATCGAGCCGATAACGTCGGCAGGAGCGGCCGCTGTCGAGAGCCATAGGGTGAGGATTGAGATCTGGCGGTGCGGGGGTACAGAATGGCTACTTATCGGCAGCTACGACCCACAACGCGACATTCAGCGGTGCTTTCGTGATCCCCAACTTCAGAGATCCGTTCATCTCGATAGAACGTGCCGTAGAGCCGCCGCCGAAGCGGGCGGTGAAGTGCTGAAAGTGGGACGAAGTTCGCAGACCGCACGGCGAACGAATTTTTTCGGCAGCGGCGGTCACTCGCGAACCTTCGGCATCCTGCCCTCCAAGGCTTAAGCCTGGCCGCTAGCTTGCGGCCTCAACCTGAAATAGCTGCCGCTTGGCCATCGTTGGGCCTATCTAGCGCCGAAGCGCACTTTGGCTGCTTTGGTAGCGGGCATACAAATCGGCCGGGCCTCCGCGCATGTTCGATCGTTAGGCCTGCAGTTGCGGCGACTTCTTTAGTCGCAGCAGACTCATGCGATCTTCGGCAAGTGACCAGATTCCCGGGCTATCGACAAATCTACGGTCCAGGTATGCGTAGGTTGTCGGCCAGCCCGCCAGTAACGTTGCGAGTAAAGTATGCCCCACGCCGAGCGAAGCCGCCAATACCGCGCCATTTTCGAGAGCGCGATCGACTTCGCGATCATCGCCCTCGACGACGCGGGCCTGATTACTGACTGGAACTCTGGCGCCGAGCAAATCCTGGGATGGGTCGCTGACGAGATTTGCGGGCAACCTGCGGACAGGTTTTTTACGCCCGAAGATCGAGAAGCGGATCGGCCCGCTATCGAAATGGACACTGCCCTTGCTGACGGCCGTGCGAGCGACGAACGTTGGCATGTTAAAAAGGATGGGACGCGCTTCTGGGCCAGCGGCGAAATGATGCCGCTGCGTGCTGAAGACGGTACACATCTCGGCTACGTGAAAATAATGAGAGATCGCACGGCGCAGCACGAGGCGGCCATAGCGCACAGCGCAGACACGGAATTTCTTCGTAGCGTCCTCGCGTCATCCGGCGACTGCATCAAGGTCTTGGACTTGAATGCCAACCTCGTCTTTATGAGCGAGGGCGGCCAGCGCGTGATGGAAATCGACGATTTCAACACGGTGCGAGGATGCCCTTGGCCCTCATTCTGGGAGGGTGAGGGCAATGCCTTAGCGCAGGCCGCGGTCGATGAAGCGAGGGCGGGACGCACCGGCCACTTTCGCGGTCCCGCCGTCACTTTCAAGGGCAATCCAAGGTGGTGGGATGTCCAGGTCACCCCGATCTTCGGCGAAAATGGCAAGCCCGAAAAGCTGTTGTCCATTTCTCGCGACATTACCGAAACCAAGCTCGCCGACGAAGCGCTCCACGACAATGAGCAGCGGTGGCATGATATGTTCGACCGTCTTGCCGAGGGCTTCATCCTCGGCGAACTCGTCCGCGACGAAAGTCGGCAAGTCACTGACTGGCGCTATCTGGACGTAAATCCGGCTTGGAGTGAGCTAGTAGGCGTGCCGATCGAAGCCGCGGAAGGAAAGACGATCCGGCAGGTTTTCCCCGGAATCGAAGAGGAGTGGATCTCCGAGATGGCCGCAGTTGTCGAACTGCGCGATTCGGTCACATTCACGCGGCAAGTTGGATCTATTGACCGGTGGTATGAGGGACGAGCATTCCCGCTCGAAGGCGACAGGTTCGCGATCCTGTTTCTTGAGGTTACCGCGCGACGGGCTGCGGAAGAACGAATTCGCCTAAGCGAAATGGAATTTCGTACCTTTGCGCAGGCGATGCCCAATCAAGTTTGGGCCGCGACCGCAGATGGAAAGCTCAACTGGTTCAACGAGCAGGTGTATGCCTACAGCGGCGGATCGCTCGAATCGTTGAGTGGCGACGGGTGGGCGACGATCGTGCATCCCGAGGATCGGCCTACCGCAGGAGAGCGGTGGGCTGCGTCGCTCGCCACAGGCGACACATATGACATCGAGTTTCGTATCCGCAGCGCAGATGGCCAGTATCGCTGGCACCTCGTGCGTGCCGTTTCGATTCGCGATCAGGATGGAACGATCAAACGATGGATCGGGACGAACACGGACATCGATGACCAGAAGCGGCTAGAGACCGAGAGCGTCGAGGATCGCGATCGGCTTTGGACCCTTTCGCAGGACTTGATGCTCGTATGCGACTTCGATGGTCGAATCACAGCCATAAATCCGACCGCCGATCGCGTTCTAGGATGGCAAGCGGACGACTTGATCGGCGAAAATCTAACTGACTATCTGCACCCCGACGACTTGCCATCGACGGCCGCCGAACTCGGAAAGCTCGGCACCGGCGCGACAACGTTCGCATTCGAAAATCGCTATCGAGCGAAAGATGGCAGCTATAGAATCTTCAATTGGAGCGCGGTTCCTTCCCTCGACCGCGTTCATGCTGTCGGTCGCGATGTTACCCTCGAACGCAGCTTAGAGAAGGACCGAGAGCGCATCTGGACGCTGTCGCCCGTCCTCAAGGTCGTCGCTTCGATCGATGGTCGGATCACTGCGGTAAATCCTGCGTGGACTATAGCTCTGGGATGGTCAGAAGACGAAACGATCGGCCACAACGTCATGGAGTTCGTGGCACCAGAAGATCGTGAAGTCGGCGCGGCGGGGATGGAGCAGCTCGCCGCGGGCAAACCCGTCATCGAGTATGAGAACGTCTTTGCCACGAAGGACGGCGGGCGCCGGCGCATCGCCTGGACGACCGTGCCAGAGGGCAGCACGCTCTATGGTTTCGGGCGCGATATAACGACTGAATCAGAGGCTGCCGCCGCGCTCGCTTCGAGTGAGGATGCGCTTCGCCAGTCGCAGAAGATGGAAGCGGTCGGGCAGTTGACCGGCGGCATCGCCCACGACTTCAACAACCTACTGACCGGGATCAGCGGCAATCTGGAAATGCTTCAGATCCGCATCCAACAGGGCCGGATGGCCGATGTTGATAGATACGTGACCGGGGCCCAAGGTGCCGCGCGGCGCGCGGCGGCTCTAACACATCGGCTGCTTGCCTTTTCTAGACGTCAGACGCTCGCGCCGCAGGCGACAGCTGTTAACCCACTGGTTTCAGGAATGCAGGACTTAATCAGCCGGACCGTAGGTCCTGCTGTTAACGTCGAATTTATCGGGGCGGGCGGCCTTTGGAACACGCTGGTAGACCAGAGCCAGCTCGAGAACGCGTTGCTCAACCTGTGCATCAATGCGCGCGACGCGATGCCCGATGGCGGCAAGCTCACGATCGAGACCGGTAACAGATGGCTTGATCGGCAAGCTGCGGCGGAGCGCGATCTGCCACCGGGGCAATATGTATCGCTGTGCGTCAGCGACACCGGGACTGGCATGCCCGCATCAGTCATCGCCAAGGCGTTCGATCCCTTCTTCACCACCAAACCGATCGGCCAAGGCACCGGCTTAGGTCTATCGATGATCTACGGGTTTGCGCGACAGTCGAACGGCCAGGTTCGTATCTACTCGGAAGTCGGCGATGGCACGATGGTCTGCCTCTATCTGCCACGATTCATCGGCAAGGCAGACTCGCCCGACGTATCGGGGGAGCCATCGAGTGTGCCACGGGCGGATCAGGGCGAGACGGTGTTGGTTGTCGATGACGAACCCACGGTCCGCATGTTGGTGAGCGAGATCCTCGAGGATTTAGGTTACACGGCCATCGAAGCATCTGACGGACCAGCGGGCTTAAAGGTGTTGCAGTCGGACGTCCGTATCGATCTTCTCATCACCGATGTTGGCCTCCCCGGCGGCATGAACGGTCGACAAGTCGCCGACGCAGCGCGCCTTGCTCGACCCGACATGAAAGTGCTCTTCATAACGGGTTATGCAGAGAACGCCGTCTTGAGCCATGGCCACCTCGATCCGGGCATGCACGTCTTGACCAAGCCGTTCACTATGGAAGGTTTAGCCACCCGCATTCGCGATCTTCTCTCGACAGCCTAGCTCGCGCATCTAAACAGCATGATTTCGGAGGCGGCCGCATCGTTTCTCGCCGTAACGCGTCGGAAACACGGGGTCGCGCACGTTCATTCGGTCAGCCTTGTAACGATGCGCCAGCACCGCAAAGTCGTCATAGCAACCGCGCGATCGCCGTTCGTGGTTGCCGCAGCGGCCGGCAATGGCTGGCGCTGGCGACGATTGGGACAGCTTCTGACAGGCGCGATGTCGGCAATGGGAACGACGATAGGTCCGACAGTCGACTTTCCGCGCGAGTCCAACGCATGGTGAAGCGATCGTTGCTTTGAAAGGAGGTCGATCGCTTGTCAGCGTTATGCCCCAAGCGCATTGCTGCCGGCCCCGTCGTTTGACCGGGAGTGGCGGGTACGGTCAAAAGCTGCCAGTTTCCCGATGGTAGGGGAATGGCTTAAGTTGGTCGATAGCAGCCGGCCCGCCCGCATGTAGGATCAAAAAGCCCGGCGCGATGAACGGGCTGGCCGCACCCCGGATCAGGCAGCGGCGCTGCGCTCCAGCGCGGCGATCTGTTCCTCGCAGATGACTTGGACGGCGCGGCCCAGCACCTCGACCCGCTCGCTGAGCCACGCAAGCTCCTCGGTGCTGATCCGATAATGCTTCGAATAGCGCGCCTTCACATAGGCTTCTTTGAGCTTCTCGAAGCGGGCGCGGTCGAGACGGCTGTCGCGTGGCCATGCGTCGATCAGGCGGGGATCGATGCGCTCGGCCTGGGTGCGGAGGAAACCCAGGTTGTGCACGTGTGGCGTATAGAAGGTGCAAACGAGCAGGACGCAGTGATACAAGAATTCGGATGTCTGGTGGAGATCAAACGCCGCTTCTTTGAAACGCCCTTGGTCTATGACGTATTTCGCTGTGTCGAGACGGCCAGCGGCGGCCGGAAACCACTCCCCAAAGTATTCCTTCGCCATCGCCAGCGCCTGCAGCGGAGTCTTCGGCTTGGGTTCGTGGAGCTTGGTACTGTCGCTCTCGTATAGCGCGATGCCATCCTGCGCGACGTCCATGAAGAAGTAGCGACCATGGGCGAGGCCGTCATTCACCTCCTGCAGCGTATGGACGATGAAATTGACCGGGGTCCGCAGCGTCCGGGTGACCGCTAGCTCGCGGTTGAGCCGGTCCTCGGCGGTGGACCAGAACTCGACGCGGTCGGTGAGCTTGTCGTGGTTGACGATGACCAGCAGATCGAAATCGGACTGGTAGCCCTTGGCGGTATGCGGCTCGTCGACCCAGCCGCCGCGCGCATAGCTGCCGTACAGGATGACCTTGAGGATGCGGCCCTGCTTCTTCCAGGCCGACGTCGCGATAGCGGTCGCGTCGCCGAATTCCTCGAACAGGATTTGCACCACGCGCTCGAGCTCGCGCTGCTTGGCCGGTGGCAAATGGTCGAGATCGGTACGCATCAGCCGAACCCTAACCAGCGCGCGAGGCGATGCAACCGGGAGGCGAAAGGTTTGGCGCCGGAACTGACAGGATCGGGTACACATGCCGCGCCCCCGAGGTGACGGTCAATCGCCAGAAGCGCCGCTGCGAGCAGCCGCTCAACCTCCGCGAGGCTGATGCCAAGCCGCTCGGCAATCGCGCGATAGTCCAGCCCGTCCACCGCGCACAGCCAGAATACCGACCGCTCGCGTTCGGGTAGCGCCGCGACAGCGCGGCGCATCGCTTTCAGGCTGACTTGGTCATGAGACATGGGCTTGCTCCGTTTCGCCGACCCGGAGGGGCCGGTCGGCGTCGCACCAGCGGGCGCGAACCAGCGGCGGCCCGCACCGCAGGGCGCAGCGCCAGCGGAGCACCCGGCCGGGGGGCGGGTTGCGGGACGTCGCGGCGCGCCCGACGAGCGGCGTCCGGCTCCCGGGCGGTAGCCGAGGCAAAGACTTGCTGTCGGGCCAAGCAGAGTGTTGCGCAGATCGGCGAGGTGCCGCAGACTGCGCGGCGCAGCGCGGTCAAGGCCGGCGGCGCGCTGCGGACTTAACCGCCAGGCATCAAACGCGTCCGACCAGAGCGGTCGGATGATATCCCGAGGCATTGCCCGGCACGAGACCCGATCTCGTGCGAACCCTTTCCCATGTCCGTGCCTCGCGCGGCGGCTGCTCGCTGTAAGATGCGCCGGCAGGATCACGACCGTGACGAGGCCTCCGGTGGCGGCAGCGGGCAGGTGCGCTTCGATACGCTCTACCGCGAGCAGGCACCGCGCCTGCGGCGCTGGCTCGACGCGCGGCTGCAGTCGAGCGAGGACGCGAACGACGTCGTGCACGACGCCTTTGCGCGGCTGCTCGGTTCTGGCGCCCGGGAGGGACTTCGCCAGCCAGAGGCGTTCCTCAACCGGATCGTGCGCAACCTGCTGATCGACCGTTCCCGCCGTGTCCCGAACCGTACGCCACACGTGCCGATCGACGACGCGAACGAGCCCGCCACGCGCGCAACCCAGGAGGACGCGATCGAACTGGCAGAGATGCGAGAGCGGTACCGGGCATCAGTGGATGCGCTACCGCCGCGCATGCGCGAGGTGTTCCTGCTCCACCGGATCGCCGGCCTGGGCTACAAGGAAATCGCGACTCAACTCGACATCAGCATTCGCACCGTCGAATGGCATGTCGGAGAGGCGCTGGTGCGGATCGGCAAGGACCTGGGGCAATGACGATCGCCGACGGGAAAGCTGAGGACGGCGGCGAGTTGCTCGCCCGCGAGGCGGCGCATTGGTTCGCGGGCATGCGCAGTCCCGATGCCGAACACGGCCGCCCGGCATTCGAGGCATGGCTCGCGCAGGCGGCCGAGCACCGCGTCGCCTATAATCGTGTGGCCGAGATCTTCGCGTTGGGAAAGCTGCTCGCGGAGCCCGACCAACCCGATCCAGTAATTGCGCCGCCCGGGCGAAGCCGGGCCTTGGTAGTGGCGCTGGCGAGCATGGCTGCCTGTGCGATCGGCATCGGTGGGTGGGTCGTATCGCACTCTTCGGGACCACCACCGGACCGGCGCGAAGCCGTTGCCGCCACGACCGACCATCGCACAATCTCGACAATGGCCGGCAAGGCAGAGGTGGTGCAGCTTGCCGATGGCTCGACCGTGCGTCTTGGCGACGAGACGGTGCTCAATATCGACATCGGCGATCGCCAGCGCAGCTTCAGGTTGCTGCAGGGACAGGCACGGTTCGAAGTCGCGCATGAACGGCGACCCTTTATCGTCCTTGCCGGAGGGGGCAGCGTAACGGCCCGCGGCACAATCTTCGAGGTGGCTCTGGCGAGGTCGGGGAAGGTCGAAGTGCGGCTGCTGCGCGGCGCGGTCGACGTGGCCCTGCCGCGCCCGTCAGCCACCACGCAGCCCGCCATCCGCAAGCTCGCGGCCGGTCAAAGCATCAACTTCATTGCACAGCCGGATGTCCGGGCAACTCCCGGGCCGCCAGCCGCCGCAACCGCCACGCCCTCGGCCGCAGCGCGCGACTTCGGGGCTATCCCGGTTTTCGAACTGGTCGCCATCGCAAACCAAGGCGCCGCTCGCCCGATCCGGCTCGCCGATGCTTCGCTTGCTGACCGGCGTGTTTCGGGACGGTTCCGCGTCGACGATACCGAACTGCTGGCGCGGCGGCTTGGTGCATTGTTCGGCCGGGGCGTGGACGCGAGCGACGCACATGAGATCGTCTTGGCACCGGCAGGTGATGCGCCGGATGGAAGCCAAGCCCGCAAATGACGCGCGGTGCGGCGAAATAGGCATTGCGCGCAAGGCAATCGGCCTAGACTCAAACACGCTGCCCGGTGGCGGTGGCACCGTTTGGGCAGCGGCGCGTTGCCCCTAACCAATCAGAAGTAACTTTGACGAAAATATCATTGCGGCCGGGTGGCCACCATTATGTCCAGGCCGCTTGGCTAAAGATGGTGGCGCATGTCCAAGCATGCTTTTCCCGCCCGGCTCATTTGATGAAGTTGGCCCGAAAACAATCGAATTATAATCTGATTATAAGATTCTAATAATCGCGATAGCCCGTACATTGTTCGTGTCATGGCCATGACGTTTCTCTCAATGGAGGACTACCATGAACCGCGAACATGAAGACACGATCGAACTCGGCGTCGTGAGCAGCGACACCAAGGGCGTTACGCCCGGCATCGCCGACCTGGAATTCGGGCAGCAGCTCCCGATGGGCCTCAGCGACGACTGACGGGAAGCGGGCGCGTGCCCCCATCGGGGTGCGCGCCTTAGCCTGCGCCACGCCGCCATGCGCCTCGCTCTTCGCCTTGGACTGTCTTGGTGCATATGCACTGGAAAGGCTGTCTTCCTCGATCTCGAGCGCGATCGGTATTTCTGCCTTCCAGAAGCGCTCGACCAATTGTTCCTGCGCTGGGCGTCGGGAGACGCCCTTTCGAGCGAGGATAACGCCAGGCTTATGGCAAGTGGCATAACCCAACCGGGCGAGGGCGGGCCTGCGCCCGCTGCCGAGTTCATGCCGGCTTCGCGCGACTTGGCGATCGTCGATGGCACCAGCCTGTCGATCCCCGATCTTTTCGCCGCCGTTGCCGGACAGTTTCGCGCCCGTCGCGCCTTGAAGCGCAGGCCCCTTGCGCAAATCATCGCGTCTCTCGCAGTGCATCAGGGCGCGGGAACCTTGCCAAAGGACGAAGTCCGCCTGCGGCGGATCGCGCGGGCCTTCGTGACAAGTGCCTTGTTCATGCGCGCTGCCGACCAGTGCCTGCCGCGCGCAATCGCGGCGCAGCAGCGCTGTCGCCACGATGGGGTGGATAGCGCGCTGCTCTTCGGCGTCCGCCTCCATCCCTTTGCCGCGCATAGCTGGGTCCAAGCCGGGAACGCGGTGGTCGTCGGCGATCTTGAGGTGGTGCGACTCTATACGCCCATCCTGGTGGTCCGATGAAGCCGCGCTACCTGCTGCTCGTCTCACAGGGTGAGGATCTCGCGGCTCGCGCGGCCCGCATCGCGACCGCAACGGAGCTGCGGGTCTGCCACCGGACGCCGCGCATCGCGGTGCTGGCGAACGAAGACTGCAGCTGTCTTGCGATCGATACGGACCATCTGGTGGTCGGCACGCTGTTTCACCGATATGGACCGCCCCGCGCGATTGCCGCGTTCGATGATACCGAACGCAGCGCCTTGCTAGGCGGTGGCGCAGGGGCGCTGCTGGCGTCCTATTGGGGCGGGTATATCAGCCTGTCCGTGCGCGGCGACGCCGTTGAGATCCTGCGAGATCCATCGGGGGCGCTTCCCTGCTATCGGACAGCGGCCGGCGGCATCGCCCTTTTCGCGTCCGACATGGAACTCCTGTCGGCGGGCGGCGCAGTGCATGCCGGAGTCGGCTGGGATGCGCTGGGCCGCATGCTCTTTTCGAGCGGCCTTCCCTCGCGCGAGACAGCGCTTGTCGGCATCGGCATGATATTGGCCGGGACGACGTTGGTGATCGAAGGACACCGGGACGAAACGGTGACGAGTTGGTCGCCGTGGGACTTTGCCGAACCAGCCGGCGAGGATCGCGCGGCGGCGAGCGAGCGGCTGCGCCACGCCATCGATCAAGCCGTGGGGGCATGGACGTCGCGCTATCGGCATCCCTTGCTGAGCGTGTCCGGCGGCCTCGACTCGTCGATCGTCGCGGCCTGCCTCGCGCGATCGACGGGAGGGCGATCCGGGACAGCGGCGTCGTGCATCACGCTCTACACTGATGATCCGGCGGGGGATGAGCGCGGATATGCGCGGCAAGTGTGCGCACCCCTCGATCTCCCGCTCGCCGAATGCCGCTATACGCTCGACGCCGTCGATCTCAACCGTGCATTGGGTGCACACCTCCCGCGTCCGGCCGGACGGGTGGAAGCCCAGCCTTATGAGGTAGCACACCGCGCGATTGCCGCGCAGGTGGGGGCCGATGCCTTCTTCACCGGCAATGGCGGCGACAATGTCTTCAACTATTCGCAATCCGCTGCGGCATTGGCCGACCGGGCGTTGCACGAGGGGCCTGGGGCTGGCGCGTTCGCAACCCTTCGCGACATCTGCCGCCAGACGGGGGCCGGGCCGCTCCGCGTGACGCGCGCGGCGATGCGCGTTGCTCGCGCGGCTTCCGGCTATCGCTGGAGAGCGAGTCCGGCCTTCCTGCATCCCGAGCTTATTGCGTCGTTGCAGGGACTCGCCTTTGCGCATCCGTGGCTTGAGGCCCCACCCGGGGCGCTTCCTGGAAAGGCGGCGCACATCGCCGGACTGCTGCGGGCGCAGGTGACGCTTGAACCCGATCGCAGCCGCGTTGCTCCCGTCGTCCATCCGCTTCTGTCGCAACCCGTCGTCGAGACGTGCCTGTCTATCCCGAGTTGGCAGTGGCGGAGCGGTGGGCGGGACCGCGCGGTAGCGCGCGACGCCTTCGCCGATCGGCTGCCGCAAGCGATCCTTGACCGCAAGGGCAAGGGGACGCCCGACCCGTTTTGCGGCGAGATCGTCGCGCGCAAGCGCGGGGAGTTGCGCGCGCGGCTGCTGGACGGACAACTTGCCGCACAAGGACTGCTTGACCAACACGCGATCGAGGAGACGCTCCGGCCAGAACGTCCGACGACCGGCGAGGAGAATGTGCGCCTGCTCGAGCTCGCCAATGTCGAGGCATGGCTATCCTCCTGGCCATAGCAGCCGCGTGCAGACCGCGCCGCAACGGCGCGGCCTATCTGGCGCGGCCGTCATCGTTTCGACGCCAACCGGGTGGAAACATCGAAGCAGGCGGGGCACTCGCGCCGTAGCGCCTCCCAATGCGCGACTTCCGAGGCGCGATTGGTAGCCTTCGCACCGTTCAGCCAATAGTCGAACCAATCGATCGAGCGGGCGTAGACAGCCAGCCGGTGAGCCGGCTGCCATTTGACGTGATGCTCGTCTGGAAAAACGTATAGGTCGATCGGGCGCCGCTGCTCGCGGAGCACCGTGAAACTCTGGAGCGCGCCCCACATTTCATCATCGGGCACCTGCGCCAGGATCGGTGCGGTTATCGTCCTGGCGTTGGGGGAGATGGCGATCTGCCGCCAAAAGGCCTTGGCCGCAGCGCTCTCGTCGGTCGTCCCGGGGTAGCCCATGGTCGCGAACTGCTTTGCAGCGCCCGGGCCGACGCGGACTGGCATGCTGGTATCCCAGCAGCAGTTGCTTATCGCATAGGCCGAGAACAGGTTGCTATGGAGCAGTGCGAACTGCACCGAGGAGGCGCCGTCGCTAAGACCCGTAAGGCCGATCCGCTGCGGGTCCGCGATGCCGCGGGCGATCAGCAGACGGACGGGCGTCTCGATTGCCTCGAGCACGCTGCGGCGGTCGGCAAAGTCCTTGAGGTTGATCCGGTCGGCCTCGACATAGTCGGGCGCGGCCTTCATCCCGACCGGCACTGGCTTGTCGATGCTTAGCACCGCGAAGCCACGATTGGCGAAGGCCTGGATCGGATAGTCGTCGCCGGTACCGCCGCGCAGGAAGCCCCGCGAGCTGTATTGGACGACCACGAGCGGATAGTTCTTGCCTCGCACATAGCCGATCGGAAGGACAAGATCTGCGAAAGACGGAAGCCCGAAACTGTTGGTTGAGTGCAGGCGTTCGACGCGGCCCAAGGTCAGGCTGGTAAATTCGGGGTTCGGATCGAACACGATGGTCCGCTTGCCGCTCGCCGGATCGAGCCGCTCGAGCCGGCGAGGCTGACGCGCGCCCTCGCGCAGGCAATCGATCCTATAACCGGAGGGAACGCAGCCAATCAGCACATCATCGGTACGGTATAGCCGGTGCACGCCGCCGGTGCCTGGCGTCCACTGATAGATGGCGGTCTCGCTATTCTTCCACCCTTCGTAACGCAGAAAATTGACCTTGCGGCTGGTCCACCACGGGTAGCGCGCGTCGGCGCATTCGGCCGCATCACACGATATGACGTGTCCCGGTTTCCGGATGGCAAGTCGGCCGCGCGAGGGATAGGAGGTCTTGGCGGACACCTGCACCATGGCGGTGGCACCGCCGGGGCCGACGGCCTCTACCCATTGCCCTTCCTGCATCGACGTCACGTCCAGCCGCGCGGTCTCGTTCGGCGTGGCCGCGCGTACCCGCCTGCTCTGCAGGTCGATAACCCATGCAGCTCGCGCCACTGGTGCTGGCGTGAACGGGCGAGTGCTGGTGGTGGGCGAGAAGCGATCGTCGTAGTGGAATCCCGAGCGGCCCTCTTGGTCTATCGAGACCTTTGCTTCGCGAAGACCCGGCCGCGTCGCATAGACGATTGCCGATCCGTCGGCCGTAAAGCGGAAGTCATCGATGTTATCGGCGCTGTCCGTGATCGCCTCACTTCCGCTGCCATCCACTCGGGCTCGCCACAGCTGCACGGCGCCCTCGTCCCGGCGACGGTAGACGATCCAGCGACCGTCGGGCGACCAGCGTGGCGTGATCGTGTCGGCGACGCCGCTTGGGAAATCTGCCATGCCACGCAGGTCGAAGCGGAAGCGAAGGAAGTCGCCGCCACGGTCAACCACCTGTATTTTTCCCCTAGGGCGGAGCTCGACCACAAGCATCGCCACGCAGAAGCTGTTGGTTGCGGGGTCACCACGGCGAAGCTGGAAGGCCGCTTGATGACCGTCCGGTGACACCGTGAACAAGCCGCCATATTGCTGGGTTGGATCGACCGGCCCGATGTCGCGCAGGCGGACGAGATCCATCGGCACGAGCGCGTGCATAGGTTGCGACAACTCGCCCGCAGCCGGTACGAGATCGGCGCAGTCGGTCGCGGCCCTAGCCATGCCAGGCAGTATGAGTGCGGCAGCGGCAACCACCATGCGAAGGGTCACCATTGTTTGGTCACCGAGAAGCTTACGAAGCGGCCTACCGGCGACTGGTTGGTCGAATCGAAAGCAACATACGATGGATCAGATACGCGGATCGGATCGGGCTCCTCGTTGAGCAGGTTCTGCACCGAAAGCCGGAATTCGATATCACGAAGCAGCCCCTTGCCCGCCGCCGGATGGAATGCGGCGCTCAGGTCGAGCGTCGTGAACGCACCGATCCGGGTCGCCACCGGGAAGCGCGTGTCAAGGTTGCTGCCAGCATAATTGAGCGATGTCGATACCTGCAGCATCGATGTTTCCAAGCTGGCCGACCCGCGCGCGCGGAACTTCGACGGTGTGAAAAGGATACCTGACGTTGCCTGCGAGGGGAGGCTGGCTGCCACTTGGCGTGCCGAGTCGAGATAGCTGGCGCTTGCGGCCAGTTGGAGCCTGCTGTCGCGCGCCAGTTGCGCGCCATATTCGATCGTCAGGTCGACGCCGCGGATATGCTCGTGTGCCGTGTTGCGCAGGCTCGAGTCGATGACCGCCACGACCTTGGCTGGATCATAGGGCTGGCCGCTCTGGTTCGCGAGCCCGGTGTCCGAGGTCGCAATCAGGGTTTGCAACGCGCTCGACGTGGGCGAGAGCTGGACGAAGCTCGCGACAGCCGGGTTGGTGAGGGCGGACAGGACGCTGTTGATGGGGGATGCGATCCGGCCGCGATAATCGATGTCGAACCAGCTGGCTTCGACACGAAGTCCGTCGAGAAAGTGCGGCTTGATCTCCACCGACAGCGTCGAACTGGTTGCGCGCTCGGCACGCAGGTCGGGATTGCCGCCCCCGATCAGAAGCACGGTCGAGCCAGTAGGCAGCGCGGGTACGGGCTGGGGCGCGAACAGCGCGGCGCTGAGCAGTACCGCCTGGCGGGCCTGGTTGACTTGGTTCAGCGTTGGGATCTTGAACGAACGCCCCCAGCTGTATTTCAAGGTGATGTCGGGATGCGGCGCATAGACCAGCCCGAGCTTTGGCGTTGCGACCTCGTCGATGCCGGTGTAGCGCTCGTAGCGAACCGCAGCGCTCAGGCGCAGCGCATCGACCAGCGGCAGCCGATTGGCGGGGCCGATGAGCGGGAGCGATAGCTCACCATAGCCGAACACGCTCTGCCGTCGTTCGCTCGCATTGCGGCTGACGGTCGTGATGCCGCCTGTGGTAGACCGCACGTCGAAGTCGAGCCGGAAGCGGCGATAACCGCCGCCGAGCGCTAGGCGTGCATCGCCACCAGGGAGGCGAATGAGCGGCCCCTCGGCGCTTGCCTCGAGGTTGGTGAGGTAATCGTCATAGGTCGATTCCCCTACAAGCAGCGCACCGCTGGTGTAGCGCCGCGCATTGACGCCGCTTGAGCTTTCGCCCTGCGTGCCCTGAAGCGTCGCTTCCCAACCCCCGCCCGGCCGCAGATGGAGCGAAGGCGTGATCGTATAGGAGCGCGTGACCGGCTGACTGACCTGGCCGAGAAAGGTAAGGGGCGAGGTGACCGAGAAGGCGCTATCCTTGCGGGATCGACGATCGGCGACTTGTGCATCCAGCTCGAGCCAGATGCCGTCAGCGATGTCTTGATGCCCGGCAAGAACCCCGCTCACCTGTCTGCTTCCCGTCCCGAGCATCTGTTCGGGTCGAAGGTTGCTCGTGTACGATCGCTGGTTGGCGTAGATCGGCGTTGCCTTGCTGAACTCGACCGCAGCCATGAAGCCGCCCCCCGTCCAGCGTTTGCCAACCAGGCCCGAATATTGCTGTTGGACATCGCCGCCCTGAGTTGTGCCGCCGATCCGAGCGCTGGTCAGAAGCCCGTCATAGTCGCGGCGCAATCGGAGGTTAGCGACGCCGCCGACGGCATCGGAACCGTACAGTGCCGAGGCTCCGTCAGTGATGATCTCGATCCGCTCGAGCGCCGCGAGCGGGATAGTCGAGATATCAACCCCCTGGTTGACGGCATCGTAAGGGAGGCGGTGGCCGTTGATGAGCGTCAGCGTTGCGTCAGACCCCAGCCCGCGAAGGTTCAGCGTCGTCGAGTTGTTCACATTGCTGTAGCCACCTTGGTCACCGCCGCCCACGACTCCGGGGTTTTGCCCCCCGGTGAAATTCTGGGGGATGATCCGCGAAACGCTGGCAAGGTCGGTAATGCCCTGCTCCTCCAAGCCCCGCCGCGTGAGAACGGTGACCGGCGAAGGCCCTGTCGCGCCGCGGATGCGTGTGCCGATTACCGTGATCGTCCCCCCGGCGGTGCCATCCTCCGCTGCTTGAGGACGCACCTTGACGACGAGCGCCCCCGCTTGCTCGTCCATGACGAGGTCGCTTGCGCCGAGTGCGCGCTTCACTGCCTGCTCGATCGTCAAACTGCCCCGGACAGCTGGCGATTTCCTGCCACGCACCTGATCGTCGGCGAACAAGATCTCCCGACCAGCTTTGCGGGCGATTGCACGTAGCGTCGTCGCAAGCGGCTGCGCCGGCAGATCGAACGCCATCGGCGCGGATTGCGCGCAGGCCGGCGAGACGATCAGGCACGCTTGTAGAGCGGTCGCCGCAAGCAGCGCAGCGCAATATGTTCTTCTCAAGCTCGTCATCATTCCCTCCCATCGCCGGATGTTCCGGCGTTGGATGGTTGACGCAGCACACAGCGAACTACGGGGCCGAGCGTGAAAATAATTTCAATGCGCGGGCTGGGGGCTTGATGGTCCCTGATTTCACGCCTGTTCGGCTCGCCCTCGTCGAGGAGGGCATGTACGGCCCGGTCATAGGTGCCCTCGGCCTCGCCAGTCCGCGCTTGCGCAAGCATGAGGTCGATGACCTTGCGATCGTGCTCCTTACCTCTCACTCGGCCTTTTCATGATGGTCGAGAGGGTCGCGAGAAAGCCATGCGGCAAATGGTGACCGGGATAGCTGGCACGATTGAGCAGACGGCCTAAAACGGTCCTTGTTGACGGCAGGAGCGTACCGCCTTTGACGTATATCACGGTTGCGTTCCGGGGTGTGGCTGATATTGTGACCTTCAGCGATCGAACGATGAAAATCGTGTTGTGAAGTCAGCTGCTTAGGTAACCGTTGAGTTTCCTCTTCCGGCACCATTTTCAGTCCGCGGACGCCCATCGGCGTCCGCCAAGTGACTGGGAAACAAACTATTTGCTGATATCTTGTCCGATCAGGTTCGGGTGGGTTCGCCCATATACCAACAGCTTTGATGGTATATTTCGGCGCTATTTCCACCCGTTTTTGGATGGAGATACCTCATGGCTCTTACCGCACTTGCGATACGGAATGCCAAACCGCGGGCAAAGCCGCACAAGCTTGCCGACGCGCACTCGCTCTACCTGTTGATCACGCCGAGCGGCGCCAAATATTGGCGGCTGGGCTACCGCTTTCTCGACAAGCAGAAGACGCTGGCACTGGGCGTGTGGCCGGACGTCGGCCTTGCTGAAGCACGGGACAAGCGGGATGCCGCCCGCAAATTGATAGCCGACAGCGTCGATCCGTTGATCGAGACGAGACGTAGAAAGCTGTGTGCGCAGATCGACGCCACCATCTTTCAAGGGTGTCGCCGAGGAATGGTTTCTTAAGATCACCCGTGAGGGATGGGCCGAAGTTGTACTGGAGAAGGTGCGCTAGCTGCTCGAAATGGCCTATCCCTTTCTGAGCGATCTACCGCTCGTCGAGATCGAGGTACCCGAGGTGCTCGCTGTGCTCCGGACGATCGAGGCGACAGGTCGTTAGGAAAGCGCAAGGCGAATGCGTAGCGTCGTGAGCCGCGTCTTCCGTTATGGCATCGCCACCGGGCGAGCGAAGCGCGATGTTGCGACCGATCTGCGCAGGGCGATCGTCGTCCCGAAGACCAAACATCACGCGGCGATCATCTGCCCGAAGAAGTTCTGCGTGCTCCTGCGGGGTATCGAGGAGGCTCCGGAGTTCACGATCACCAAATTCGCGCTTCGCATGACACCGCATGTTTTCGTGCGTCCGGGGGGGGGGGCAGAGTGGAGCAAGTTCGATCTTGATCGAGCCGTTTGGTCGATTCCAGCGGAGAAGATGAAGATGCGCTGGCCGCATCAGATGCCACTATCGCGACAGGTGCTCGCCCGTTGGACGATCCGCGGCCGCTGACAGGATATCGCCCCTATGTCTTTACGGCGTCGCATAAGTGGAAGCGGTCGATGTCGGAGAATATTGTCACATTTTGCCCCTCGGCGAATGGGATATAGCGGGTAGGTGATGACCGCGCATGGCTTCCGCGCCACGGCCGCGACCTTGCTCAACGAGATGGGACTGTGGAATCCCGATGCGATCGAGCGTCAGCTAGGGTCAGGACCCATTGATGTGACAAGCATGATCTGATTCAGGCTTCGTGAGGAGACCTGGAATGGGCGACCTGTACTGGCTGACGGACGAGCAGATGGCGCGGCTGCGGCCGTACTTCCCCAAGAGCCATGGCAGCCCACGAGTAGATGACCGGCGGGTGCTGAGCGGCATCGTTTTCGTCAATCGCAACGGCTTGCGCTGGTGCGATGCGCCCAAGGACTATGGTCCGCACAAGACGCTCTACAATCGCTGGAAGCGCTGGGGCGATATGGGTATCTTTCTCCGCATGGTGGAAGGATTGGCGGCCGAGGGGGGCGATCCGAAAACCGTCATGATCGATGCGAGCTATTTGAAGGCGCACCGCACGGCATCGAGCCTGCGGGTTAAAAGGGGGCTCTCGGGCGGCTGATCGGACGCACCAAAGGCGGCGTGAACACCAAGCTTCACGCCGCCACCGATGCAAACGGCCGCCCCTTGAGCTTCTTCAAGACCGCTGGCCAGGTCAGCGATTACACCGGTGCAGCCGCGTTGCTCGACGATCTGCCCAAGGCGCAGTGGCTGCTCGGCGACCGCGGCTACGACGCCGACTGGTTCAGGGACGCTTTGCAGGCAAAGGGCATTCAGCCCTGCATCCCAGGTCGCAAGTCTCGGCTCGTGCCCGTCACCTACGACAAGCGCCGATACCGACGTCGCAGTCGCATCGAGATCATGTTCGGCCGCCTGAAGGACTGGCGCCGCGTCGCCACCCGCTACGACCGGTGTCCAACAGCCCTCTTCTCCGCCATCGCACTCGCAGCCACCGTCATCTTCTGGCTTTGATCAATGAGTCCTGACCCTGACTCCATAAATCCATATAATCAGGCGAAAGTGTGAAGTCGCAGGCTCCGCTACTGTGCGTGCACGCCGCGCGACGAAATGCTCAAGATTGCTGTGCTGTGGCCTGAGGCGTTTTTTGCGACACCGCCCCTATCGCGAAAAAACGATCACGGTTCGTAAAAACCTCTCACATCTCCCGGGTATTGCGAAACTCATTCTCATCCGGATCCTCTTTCGCCGCCGTGCGACCCGCGCGAACAGAACGCTACCCCCGACGTCTGGCGAGGAACCGTGGGCACCAACGGCCATTTATCCGTTGCGAGTCAGATGATCACGACGCGGGTCTGAAGGACCTGCTGTCAAAGAAATGGTTACGCCTGCCGCACAGCGGGAAGCGGTCGCTCATCTCCAGACGGCGCTGGGGATGAGCGAGCGGCGGGCGTGTGCTGTCGTTGGAGCGGATCGCAAAAGCATGCGGTATCGTTCGTGGTGGGGAGATGATGGCGACCTACGGTCGCATTTGCGCGAGTTGGCGCAGCAGCGCCGCGGTTCGGCTATCGGCGACTGCATATCCTGCTGCGGCGGGAAGGCATCGCGATCAAGCGCAAGAAGACCCGGCGGCTCTACCGCGAGGAGGTCTGACGGTGCGTCGCCGGAAGGGACGCAAGCGCGCCGTCGGCGCGCGGGCGCCAGCACTGGTGCTGGCGCTGCCCAACCAGCGCTGGGGCCTGGACTTCGTGCACGATCAGATGGCCACGGGGCGGCGGTTCCGCATCCTCAACATCTTCGACGACGTGATCCCGAGGCGCGGATTTTTCCGCCGGCACCGAGTTGAACTGAGACTTTGCCGTTGTTCGCGATGGCAGTAATGCATGGCCACCGTTGCCCGGAGTGGCGCCGACGCTACGCGGATACCGGCCGCGACCTGCAATAGATTAATAGCTGCCGCAGGGTGGGCCAAATATAGATCAATGATACGAGCGCTAACCGCAATGCGGATATGTGAATCGCGCCAGCGGGTCTGCATCCGTGCCCCTCGCAAAGATCACGGTATCAGTTGGATGGATGTCCTGCTGAGCCCAGCGATCCCAGTCGGGATGGATGAAGTCCGGTCTGCCCCAGATCCGCACGGCCGAGTGAAACTCGTCTCCACGGAATCCGACAAAGTGCAGCGCAGGATTCACCGTCATTTCCCACTCCACAGCGGCGTTCTCGGGATGCACCTTCGCAGTCGATCCGACAGAGAACATGGTTTTCGCGACTCATCAGAGATCGGACCATGAGACGTCGAAGCGCGCCAGATATTTGCGCAACCGGTCCGCGTCATTGGAGGATGCCCGGCGCGTGCGGGATGCCGCGAACAACGTGCGTCCCGCTTCGGAGAGCGACCGGCTCTTTCGACAGGTGTCGAGCACATGCGCCAGCTGTACGCGATCGAACGGATCGAGCGTCTCGAGCTGTTCGGCCGAAAGGATCGCGGCGAGATCATTGTCGGTCGCGTCGCCTTGCACCCAGGCGCGCTTCAGCCGCGCGATCTCCGCCTCGACGCCGTCCAGGTCGATCCGCCCCTTCGGGCTGAGGGTCGCCATCCGTGTCACGCTGGACGCGAGGTCGCGGAAGTTGCCATGCCATTCGGCGTCAGGCGCGCAGGCGAAGGCGAGGAAGCGGTCACGTGCCTCCTTGTTGAATGTGACCCGCGTGCTTTCGCGCTCGGCGAAGCGGTCCAGTTCATAATCGAGATTGGGGGCGATATCTTCGCGACGGTCACGGAGGCCCGGAAGGGTGAAGGTCCACAGATTAAGCCGGGCATAGAGATCATCGCGGAACGTGCCTTGCCGAACACACTGGCCAAGATCGCGATTGGTGCCGGCGATCAGCTGAAAATCGCTTGCTGCCTCTTTGTCGGCGCCGACTGGGAGGAAGCGCTTGTCCTCGATCGCGCGCAGGATCGTCGCCTGTTCGTCAAGTCCGAGTTCGCCGATCTCGTCGAGGAACAGCGTGCCGGTATCGGCGGTGCGCAGCAAGCCCGGTCGGTCGGTCGCCGCGCCGGTGAACGCCCCCTTCTTGTGCCCGAAGAGCGCCGACATCGCGCCATCGCCCTTGAGCGTCGCGCAATTCACTTCTACGAATGGCCCCCGCACCTGATGCTTGAGCCGCTTGAGTTCGTAGATCCGCCGCGCCAGTTGGCTCTTGCCCGCGCCGGTCGGCCCCATCAGCAACACCGGCGCCTTGGAGCGCACCGCGACCTGCTCGATATCGTCGATCATTCGGTTGAAGGCCGGGTTGCGCGTATCGATTCCGGATTTCAGGAAAGAGGTACTCTCGGCGGCGACCGCGGCAAAGCGCGTTGCGATGCTGTCATAGCGCGACAGATCAAGGTCGATGATGTCCCAGCTGCCAGGTGCGCTCGACGGAGACCCGCGTTGCGGCTGGGTCTGAATCAGCCGACCGGGCAGGTAATGCGCTTCGGTCAGCAGGAAGAGGCAGATCTGCGCCACGTGCGTGCCGGTGGTGATGTGTACGAGATAATCCTCGGCATCCGGATCGAATGGATAGGCGCGCGCGAAGTCCAGCAGCTTGCCGTACACCTCTTCGAAATCCCAGGCATTGGCGAAGTCGATCACGCGCCGATCGACCTGTGTCTCCGGCGAAATCGAGGTGATGTCGTCCGCGACATATTCGGCGAGCCGCCCGTGTGACGTGCCGTGCAGTAGCACGAAGCGGTCTATCCGAAGATCCTCATGCATGCACAGGCCAACCGATGGCCGCCACTTATTCCAGCGTGACGGACCGAATTTCCCCGAGTCTAGCGTGGATCCAAGAAATCCGATGGCGACGAGTGGCTTCATGGTGATCCCGTGGGATAAAATCCTATCCCACGCGATATGATATCAATGCCTTTCCTGCAATCGATCTATTTGCGCTCGGGATAATGATCTCTGAAATAAATCAGCAAATACATATGGCTACCGGTATTTCAGGTTTGATCAGGTTGAACTGGCACGCGGATTGCAAGGAATGAAACGTCCCGCTGGTGCTCGAACATGGCCAGCGGGACGGCGCGGCAGGGGTGATCGGAATGGGCCGGTCACCCCGGAACCGCAAAGGGATTTGAGATGGCAAACAAGAGCCTCTTCGCAGCGGCGATCGCCAAGCTGCTGCCGGCGACCGACAGCGTGAACCGCGAATTCGCGCCGGCCTATGCGTATGGCCCGCAGGCCCGGCTTGCGCAGCTGGCGGCAACGGGAACGCTGTCGGAAAGCGTCTACGCATCGGCCGAGACGCATCTCGCTGAGACGATCGAAGCCGCCAAGGCGGTCGATCCGCTCTTCGTCGCCAAGACGGCAATCTATGCCCGCGAGGCCGGAACGATGAAGGATATGCCGGCCTTGCTCTGTGCCTATCTGTCGCTGGCCGATCCCGACCTCGCGGTCGTGGTGTTCGGGCGCGTGATCGACACCGGCCGCATGCTGCGCACCTTCGTGCAGATCATGCGATCGGGTCAGGTCGGGCGGACGTCGCTCGGCACGCGGCCGAAGCGGCTGGTGCAGACCTGGCTGGAGACCGCGTCGATGCGTGACTTGATGGCGGCTGCAACGGGCAACGACCCGTCGCTCGCCGACATCGTGCGGATGGTGCGCCCGAAGCCGGCGACGGACGAGCGGCGCGCTTTCTACGGCTGGCTGATCGGAAAACCGTACGATGTTGCGGCGCTTCCAGTCGAGATCGCGGCGTTCGAGGCGTGGAAGCGCGATCCCGCGGGTGCGCTGCCGCCGGTGCCGTTCGAATGGCTCACCGCGTTTCCGCTGACGGCGGAACAGTGGGGCGAGCTGGCGCGCAGCATGGGCTGGCAGGCGCTGCGGATGAACCTCAACACGCTCGCGCGCAACGCCGCGTTCGATGTGTCGGGAGTTACCGATGCGGTCGCCGCGCGCCTGTCGGACTCGGCGGCGATCGGCAAGGCGCGTGTGCTGCCGTACCAGTTGATGGTGGCGCTGGGGTCGGCCGGTGAGGGCGTGCCGCTCAAGGTACAGGCGGCGCTCGATACAGCGCTCGAGGCTTCGGTCCTCACCGTGCCGAGCGTGGCGGGACGGGTGGTCGTCTGCCCCGACATGTCGGGGTCGATGGCCTCGCCGGCGACGGGGTTCCGCAAGGGCGCCACGTCGAAGGTCAGTTGCAACGATGTCGCGGCCCTGGTCGCGTCGGCGATGCTGCGGACCAACCGCGAGGCACGCGTCCTGCCGTTCGCGGAGAAGGTCGTGAGCATCACGCTCGATCCGCATGCCCGGCTCGCGGTGAACACCGTAAAGCTGGCCGCGGTCGGCGGTGGCGGGACGAATGTCTCGGCGCCGCTGGCCAGGCTGAATGCGGAACGGGCCGCGGTCGATCTTGTCGTGATCGTCTCGGACAATCAGTCATGGGTGGATGGGGTGCAGGGCGGCGCGACGCAGACGATGCGCGAGTGGGACAAGATCGTTCGACGCAACCCGGCGGCGAAGCTGGTCTGCATCGACATCCAGCCGCACGGCACGACGCAAGCGTCGGGCCGGGCAGAGATCCTCAATGTCGGAGGTTTTTCCGACGCCGTGTTCGACACGATCGCTAAGTTCGCCCGCGGCGAAACGCGCGACTGGGTCGGCATCATCGAGCAAACGGAGGTATGAAGAATTGGCCGTGGCGAATGCCGGTGGGACTACATCCACTGCCGAGGTCCGACGAGTAAAGCGCCCGAGTACCAGAGATGGTGCGAAGGAGATGCGGGTTCGAATCCCGCCGCTGGAACGTAGCTTAAGGACCGCGTCTCGCCACCACTCGTCGCCACGGCCAGATATCATCACGGCGAATGCCGGCATGGACTACATGGTGTCGCGGGTTCGAATCCCGCCCCGTGCAAGCGGGTAGCTCAGCCTGGTAGAGCGCAACCGTCCGCCACCTCTCGTCGCCGTGACCACAAAAGAAGCTGGCAAATGCCGACGGGACTACACGGTACAGGAGGTTCGAATCCTCCCCGGAGCGATCCGGAAACGTCTCGTCATTCCTCGTTGCCAGCAACAATTATCGGCGAATGCTGGTGGGACTACAGGGAGAGCGCCTGCTTCATGCAGGAGGTCGATGGTTCAAACCCATCCCCGGGCGACCCGGTAGCTCAGCAAAAAATGTCTCGCCAATCCTCGTCGCCGATACCGACATCGCCAACACGTGGCGAATGCCGGTGGGACTACATGGTAATCTGACGGTCGCCGGTTCGAATCCGGCCGGGCTTCGGTCCGTAGCTCAGCGGTTAGAGCATCAGGACGTCCCGCCACACCTCGTCGCCACGACCACGGCGTGCAACAGTTCAACAGGAGGTCAGGATGACCGAAGCCAATTTCGAATTTCAGCCCGTCGAGGGCGGCGTACCGATCAAGATGTGGACCCGCGGGGTCGCGGTTGACGACAAGGCGCGCGCGCAGCTGATGCGCGCGGCGCAGATGCCGTTCGTGTTCAAGCACGTCGCGGTGATGCCAGACGTCCATGTCGGCATCGGCGCGACGATCGGCTCGGTCATCCCGACGAAGGGTGCGGTGATCCCGGCGGCGGTTGGCGTCGACATCGGCTGCGGCATGATGGCGGCGCGCACCTCGCTCACTGCAAGCGATCTTCCCGACAATCTTGAAGGCGTCCGCGCCGCGATCGAACGCGCGGTGCCGGTCGGGCGGTCGGTGGGCCGCGGCAAACGCGACACCGGCTCGTGGGGTGATCCGCCCGCCGCGATCGTCGACGCATGGGCGACACTGGCGACGCGCTTCGGGCAGATCGTCGCGAAATATCCAAAGCTCGCCAAGTCGAACAACCTCGTCCACCTGGGCACGCTCGGCACCGGCAACCACTTCATCGAAGTGTGCCTCGATACCGAGCAGCGGGTGTGGGTGATGCTGCATTCGGGCTCACGCGGCGTGGGCAACGCGATCGGCACGTTCTTCATCGAACTGGCCAAGCAGGACATGCGCAAGTGGTTCGTCAACCTGCCCGACGAGGACCTCGCCTATTTCCCGGAAGGGACCGAGCATTTCGACGATTATGTCGAAGCGGTTGGCTGGGCGCAGGACTATGCAGCGCTCAACCGGCGGATGATGATGACCAACGTCATCGCCGCAATGCGCCGCGTAATCACCAAGCCGTTCGAAGCGGAGCTGGAGGCGATCAACTGCCATCACAACTACGTCACGCGCGAGAACCATTTCGGCCAGAACGTGCTCGTCACCCGCAAGGGCGCGGTGCGCGCAGCGAAGGGCGTGATGGGGATCATCCCAGGCTCAATGGGGGCCAAGTCGTATCTCGTACGAGGCCTCGGCAATGCGGAGTCGTTCGACAGCTGCAGCCATGGTGCCGGGCGTGTGATGTCGCGCACCGAGGCAAAGCGCGAGGTCACGGTGGCGGAACATGTCGCCGCGACCGAGGGCGTCGCCTGTCGCAAGGATGAAGGCGTGATCGACGAAAGTCCGCGCGCGTACAAGCCGATCGAAGCCGTGATGGCGGCACAGGCCGATCTCGTCGAGATCGCCCATACGTTGAAGCAGGTGGTGTGCGTGAAGGGGTAGACCTTCACGCTGCCATCCCCCGAGAAAGAAGACCATGATCATCATCGACGGATCGGAAGGCGAAGGTGGCGGACAGGTCGTGCGCAACGCGTGCGCGCTGTCGCTCGTCACCGGCCAGCCCTTCCACATCACCAATGCGCGCGGCAAGCGCGAGAAGCCGGGGCTGATGCGTCAGCACGTCACCGCGGTCGAAGCCGCGTGCGCGATCGGCGGCGCGATGTGCGAAGGCCTGAGCGTCGGGTCGTCCGATCTGACGTTCCGCCCTGGCCCGGTGACGCCGGGCGAGTACCGCTTCGCGGTCGGCACCGCGGGATCGACGGGTCTGGTGTTGCAGACCGTGTTGATGCCCCTGATCCTCGCCGGCGCGCCCTCCCGGCTGGTACTCGAAGGGGGCACGCACAACATGCTCGCACCGCCCTTCGACTTTATCGCGAAAAGCTTCCTGCCGGTCATCAACCGGATGGGGCCGCGCGTCACTGCGCGGCTGATACGGCATGGCTTCTATCCGCGCGGCGGCGGCCGGATCGAGATCGATATCGAGCCGGCTGAGCTGACCGCGATCAACTGTGTCGATCGCGGCGCGCTGATCGGCCGCTCAGCCACTGCGCTATATGCCGGCCTGCCGCTCGATGTCGCAGAGCGCGAGATCAAGACCACTCGTGGGCTCTTGGATTGGCCTGAGGATGCCTTTTCGATCCGTGAGCTGCCGGAAGAGCAAGGCCCCGGCAACATCGTGTTGCTCGAGGCAGCTTACGAACATGTCACCGAAGTGGTGAGCGGCTTTGGTAAGCTCGGCGTTTCGGCCGAGCATGTCGCAAAGACCGCCGCCGCGCGGATGGCTGGCTATCTCGCGTCGGATGCCTTTGCCGGACCGTATCTCGCGGACCAGTTGCTCTTGCCGTTCGCACTCGCGGGCGGCGGCAGCTTCACAACGGTCAAGCCGAGCCAGCACAGCCTGACAGCCAGGGTAATCATCGAGGCATTTCTCGGTCGGCGGTGTAGCTTCCTCCAGCTGCCAACAGGTACACACCGCGTGGAGATCCGCTGAGCCTAGATAAGCGCTGCAAAACTTCGTGTGTGTCGAGCCAGGCGAGCGTTGCGGGCATATGGCCCCTCCACCGGCTATGCTCACACCATATCAATGTGTACATTCCCAGGTGCATCGGCCTCGGCGCACAGCAAGGTCACACCGACGCGGTCATCGTCGGTTGATAGCAAAGGTGTGGTGCCCTCGTCGTACGCGTTTTGGGCTCGCGCCGTGCGTGAGCAACCGCTGCGTAAGTTGAGGAGAGGCGCAACCCATCAGCGCCGTCCAGCAAGACTGTTGAGAGCTTCCGACGGAACACCCAACAGACCCACAGTCGGTCCCTCATTGGCTTATCTGCGCATCCCGAAAGCGGGCTACGTTCATCCGCCGCGAGAGCGCTCGTCGGCTTGGCAAACGGTCAGGCTCGACGGCAACAATTGGTGGAGAGCCGTCGACCCGCTTTCGGACAAGCGAATGCGAATAGCTCACGCAGCCGAGCGCTGCCAACTTTCGCGCTGCGCTGGAGCGGAGTGCTTGAAGGTCGAATTATTTGAAACCAAGTTTCAGAGTAATACCAACAGAGCCTTTCGGACCACCGCCCGTCATTGTGGCGGTGTCCGATAAGCGTCTTTCGAAAAGTCCGGTCGAATGGGTCACCCGCTCAAACCGGGGATCGAGCCGCTCGAGGCGTTGGCTGTTGCGTCGGTTCGTTCGACCACAAACGACGATATCATTCGGGTCATCATTTGGCGCGCAAGCCGCTTGTGTCACAGAGAGACGTGTCGGCAACTGCTGCGCACCTGCTGGCACGGGAACCGCTACGGCGTTGGTCGAGGCCACTTGCAGCAGCGTGGTGATGAACGCCGTTATCGACATACCTGGCATGATGACGTCCGATTATGTCAGCTTTTGGCCGCCTCAATCTGCCGCCGAACGCTGCTACAGAAGACTGGAAAATCGCAAACGATGGGTCGCCGGGTTGGTGATCAGTTGACGCTGAAACGCGCGCCGGAGCGCTTGCTCATCACCGTACCCCGCGCGGACAGCGACCGCCTTCAGCGGCAAGTCTGTTTCCTCGAGATCGCGGCAGGCGGCTTCAAGCCGCATCAGGTCGACGGTCTTCGCCGGCGTCCGGCCGACCTTTGCCGCGTAGGTTCGCGCAAAGGTCCGCGGCGCCATGCCCGCCTGCCCAGCAAGCCGGCCCACGGAGAGGTCTGCCGTGAGGTTCACCGCGATCCATGCATGAAGTTCGACGAAGCCATGGTCGCGCGTCTGCGCAGTCAAAGGCACGCTGAACTGCGACTGGCCACCGGCGCGTTTCATGAACACGACCATCTGCCGCGCGGCATCGATTGCGACGCGCGGGCCGTAATCCTGCTCGATCAAGGCGAGCGCAAGATCGATCCCGGAGCTCACGCCGGCCGAGGTCCATAAATTGCCGTCACGGATGAAGATGCTGTCCGAGTCGATGTCGAGCGTTGGATGCCGGTGTTTGAGCTTGTCGAGCCACGCCCAATGCGTCGCGACCCGCCGACCGTCGAGTTGCCCCGCTGCCGCCAGCAGGAACGCGCCCGTGCAGACCGAACAGAGCCGCCGCACCGATCTCGCGCGCAAGGCGATGAAGTCGCGCAGCGCGGGCTCGACATCATAGTCTTCGCCCACGCACCCGCCGGGCGCGATGAGGGTGTCGATGGGCATTTCGCCCAGCGACGCCGTCGCCACGGTCACGACCGGCAGGCCCGCGGTGGTCAGGACTGCCCCGCCCAGCGCGGAGGCGACGATCGTCTCGTAGCGCGCCGGCGCCCCCGCCGGCCCACCGCGATTGGCCGTGGTCAGCGCCTGCAATGGTCCGGCAAGGTCGAGCAGGTTCATGCCGTCATAGGCGAGCAGGACTACGCGGAGGGTATGGGGCGGCGCGGGCGAGACGGTGCGTTTTTCAACCATGATAACCCGGATACTCAAAGCCGAGCGCCACGCCATAGGCCGTCTGCCTGCCGTACAGCCGCGTGATCTCGGCGAGAACACGATCGAGGGTGAACGCCGACGTATCGGACGCGGGCGTGACGATGCGCGTGAGAGCGTTCGGATCGGTACGATCGGGCAGCAGGGTCAGGCCGTGCAAGGTCGTCACAGGAGCCGGATTGGGCGCAAAGGCATAGGCCTTTGCCCGGCCCGTGCGGGCGTAGGCATCGGCCGTGAAGGCAATGGCTATCTCATCTGCCCCCGGTGAAAGGGTGACGCCAATCGACTGGGGATGATGAAACCAGCCGTTAAAGTATTCCGTGGCCGCGAACGCCGCGAGATTGCGACCGAATTTGGGGGCAAACCGGTGGCTGTCATGGGCTGCGCTCCAGTCGGGCGCGCCAATTACGGCGGCGGTCGCCGCAGCGCGGGCGCGTCCGGCGATCGCTTCCACCAAAGCCAGCGATGTCGGGACAGCCGCACTGATTCCCGCGCTGGAGACGATCCGTCCATCGGCGACATAGCGACGGTCGTCGACCCAATGAACCTGGGGATATGTCTTGTGGGGGTAACCCGCCGTTGCCCAATGCGCGGTCGCGCGATGCCCGTCGAGCACGCCGCTGCTGGCAAGCACCAACGCGCCATCGCAGATGCTGACGAGCGTGCCGCCCTTCGCGGCCTGCTGCTTGACCCAAGCAAGCAACGCGGGATCGTCGTGCCGCACCACCGCCGGCACCACGATGTAATCCGCGCCTTCGGGGAAGCGCCTGTCGAACTCAGCGACGGAGGCCTGCGGCTGAATATGCAGTGCCGGACGCATTGTCATCATACCCTCGCCGGTCGCAACCGTAATCACCTCTCCGACGGCCGCCTGCTGCAAGATGCCGTACGGGATGACATAGTCGGTGAGTTCGGTACCGGCGTTTATTCCGACGATGGCGATAACCGGCCGCTGTCGGCCAAAGCGCGCCTGATACGGCAAGATGTGTTCGATCGGCGCCTGAGCTGCGCCGGACATCGGAAGCCGTGGCGGGTTAGAGGATTGGGCCGCGGCGACCGAGCTGCAGCCGGCAACAAGGCAGGCAGCCGCAACAAGGCCGAGGCGATTTCGTACAGGTTTTAGGTGAAACATGATGCGGTCCGGGCTGTTATGGCTCGCTTTTCTGGCCCATATAAAGGAATGCCCATAGGACAGCTTTGCTTCATTTTCTGCCAATCCGAGGCCGAAGATCGCTAGACAGCAGCGCTGCAATTTTCTTGAGCAACGATCCGCCCGCGACGACCCATAATCGGTCCCCCGAGACCGGTTTGCCGGGATCCAGAACCGGCCATTCGTTCAAACGAGCTCCAAGGGCGCCTCTTCTGGCGCGCGCCCGTTCGAAGCCAGTGCATGACGAGGATTCCTCTCACTTGGTCACCCCTATCCGCATGCGGATAGGGGGCCTAACGGAAGCGCTCGCCGATGCGATCCACCGGGTCAGTCAGCCGTCAGCGCGTCGAGCATTTTCGTCACGCGGCGACGTAACGCCGGGTCGCGCGTGATCTCCAGCATCGCTCCGAGACTGCCGCGCGCCGCCGCGATCGCCTGGTCGGCAAGCTCCAGCCGGGCGCGCTCCCACCACGCGTGCGGATACGCCGGTGCCATTGTCGTCATGCGAACGTAGAGTTCGAGCGCACGCCGGCCGTTGCCCGCCTGCTCGGCGCGCGACGCCTGGTTCTGGAGGAGGCGGACAAGCACGGCGCGGTTCGGCATCGCCGCGAGGTGCGTCACCGAGCGACCTGAACCGGCAGCCGCCTCGATGAGCGCGGCGAGCCGCTCGGTCCCCACGCGCACGCCGTTTGCGAAAGGGTCGACGATCACCGACGTCTCCTCCGCAGCGATCAGGACGAGCACGTGGCCCGGGAGGTCGAGCACATCCGCGCTCCAACCGAGCCGACGCGCCATCGCGACCCAGAGGATCGCCAAGCTCACCGGCAACCCCCGACGACGATCCAGAACGTTGATGAGGTCGGCATTGGCGGGATCGTCGTAGGTCTCGGAATCCCCTTCGAAGCCGAACTCGCCGGCGAGCACTGCGGCCAGGGCCTCGGCACGCTCGGCGGCTGACGCTAAATCACCTCCGACCGAGTCCAGTCGTGTCTCGATCGCGTCGAGCAGGTCGTAATAGGTCGCGAGATCGGTGCCGGGATGATCGAGCAGCGCCAACGACAGCGCAGCATCGTCCAATTCGATCTCGTCCTCTTCAATCAGGCCGAGGCGGTTGAGGTCTTCATACATCCCGCCCAGATGGGGATTGCAGGCGATAATGGAAACGGGCGTCAGCTGCGCCGCTTGCTTTGTGATCGCCATTCGTCGACGCGCCGGCGTTAGAGGCTAAATCGCGTCCGAAACCCTGGAGTCCGTGTCATTTTCAACCTCGTGTTCGCTATCCCCACGCTGATCGTCCTGGCCCGCTGGCTATGGCCGCTACCGCTACCGCTATGGGCCAAGGTATCGGCGGGGATACTGATGCTGGCCGCGTCGCAGTTTCATCTGTGGAGCCGGTTCTCCTCGGGTTCGGTGTTTGCGCCCGAGTTCCCGCGTTTCGTCGTTATCCTGTTCAACTGGGCGTTCGGCGCGCTGCTCCTGCTTGCCGTTTTCCAACTGGCCCTCGACCTGGGCACCCTCATCACGATGCTCGTCCGTCAGGAGATAGTCCGCGAGCCCGCTGGGCTCCGATACGCCGTAGCGGCCTTGGCAGCGCTCGTTGCCGCGATCGGCGTTGCCAACGCGCTCCGCGTGCCGCCTGTCCGAGACGTCACGGTCGCGATCCACGACCTGCCGGCATCCTTCGATGGCTACACCATCGTCCAGCTTACCGACCTCCACATCAGCCGGCTCTTCACCGCCGCGTGGGCAAAGGCCGTCGTCGATCGTGCCAACGCGGCCGACGCCGATCTGATCGTTGTAACGGGCGACTTCATCGATGGCTCGGTGGAAATGCGCCACACCGACGTGGAGCCGCTCCGCCTTTTGCGCGCGCCGGACGGCGTCTACGCGATCCCGGGAAATCACGAGCATTTCTTCGACTATCGTGCATGGATGCGTCACCTGGCCGGCATGGGGTTTCGCATGCTGCCGAACGCGCATGCTGTCATAAACCGCGGCGGTGAGCGACTGGTGATCGCCGGCGTCACCGACCTATCGGCGCCAAGCGTCGGTGAGGTCGGACCCGACCTCGCCCTCGCCTTGAAAGGCGCTCCTGTCGAGGCGCCGGTCGTCCTGCTCGATCATCAGCCGCGCAAAGCGCGCACCGCCGCGGCGCGCGGGGTCGCGCTTCAGCTGTCGGGGCATACGCATGGTGGCATGATCGTCGGGCTCGACCGGCTCGTCGCCCGCGGCAACGCGGGGTTCGTCTCGGGACGCTACGCAGTCGGCGGCATGACGCTCTACGTCAGCAACGGTACCGGGCTTTGGCCGGGGTTCGCGTTGAGGCTCGGGGTACCATCCGAGATTACGCGGATAACGCTGCGCCGGACGAAGTAGGGCAGCTGCTCGCGCGACGTCTCGAGGTGCCGTTGAGGCGTGCATCGGCACAACACTCGAGCACCGGCCTACTCGTTTCCCGATAGCTGCCGTTCGTTCACGTCGGAGATTCTGCTTTGTTTCGCTGCCTGCTGAAGGCACGTTAAGCTACTGCTTTCGAACCCGGCGCCATGGCGCGCTCGGATGGCAATGGAGACGGAAACCGTGACATCACGTGCGCCCGAGTCCACGGCGCGGCGACGGGTCTGTTTGCTCGGTGCGACCGGTACGATCGGTCGCGCGACTGCCGCGGCCCTCGTGCGGCAAGGGCACGATGTGGTCGCGTTCGTCCGAGCCAAAAGCGGCGACCGACCGCTTGCTTCAGCAGACCGCGCCCGCTCGTTCGAGGGCGTCTTGGTGAAGGTCGTGGACTATGCCGATCCCGCATCGCTGTCTCACGCCGGGTTTGGCGGCGAGCGGTTCGACGCAGTGGTGTCGTGCATGGCGTCGCGCACGGGCGAGCCCAACGACGCCTGGGCGATCGATCATCGCGCACACCTCAACGCCCTGGAGGCGGCGCAGCAGGCCGGCGTCACCCACTTCGTGCTGCTGTCCGCCATTTGCGTGCAAAAACCGCTTCTTGCTTTCCAGAATGCCAAGCTGGCATTCGAGGCGGCGCTGATCGCATCGGGCATGCGCTATTCGATCGTGCGGCCCACCGCCTATTTCAAATCCCTGTCGGGCCAGATCGAACGCGTGCGCAAGGGGCGGCCCTTTCTGATCTTCGGCGACGGCACTCTGACGGCCTGCAAGCCGATCAGCGACGACGATCTGGGCACGTATATCGCAGAGTGCCTGGGGGTCGAGGAGCGCTGGAACCGGATCCTGCCGATCGGTGGCCCGGGCGAGGCGATCACGCCGCGGCAGCAGGGCGAGGCGCTGTTCGCGCTGCTCAACCGCACGCCCCGGTTTCGCTCGGTGCCCGTCGCGTTGCTCGACGGTATTGTCGCAGGCCTATCCGCCGTCGGCCGCATTGCCCCGCCGCTCGCGGCCAAGGCCGAGCTGGCCCGGATCGGGCGCTATTACGCGACCGAATCCATGCTGGTGCTGGATCCCGCGACCGGCCGATACGACGCCGCGGCCACGCCATCGATCGGCAGCCAGACCCTGTTCGACTATTACCGGGCAGTGTTGGATGGCGAGGCCGCGCCAGACCGTGGCGATCACGCCGTGTTCTGAGAAGATGTCGAGGAGATCGTCGGCTAAACATCGAGCGGTGCCGCATGCGCGCACCTGTGGTCGCGCGAATAGACATCATAGCCCGAACCGCCGCCTAGGCGTGGAATTTCGCCGCTGCCACGTCGAACAGTTTCTGCGCGACGAGCACGGCAGCGGGGGCGTTGGGCGCGGTGGCGTCCGCCCCCACCTCATATGCGAGCCCCGGGTTCGCCGTGAAAATCGGCCCCCCGACCATGATACCGATGGCACGGTTGCGCGACTGCTCGCGAAGCAGCGCGATCGCCTCCTTCAGGCTGTCGATCTGCCGCTCCGAGCCGATCGTCAGCCCGGCCACCGCGAACCAGCCGTCCCGCGCGACCGCTGCGATCTCGTCAGCCGTTCCGGTGAGCTCGGCCTGCACGTCCCATCCCGCCGCGAGCAAAAACCGTTCCACCATCGCCACGCCGAAGGAGTGCTGATTGCCGGGCGTCATCGCCATCAGCACGCGGCGACGCTGGTCCAGCGCGGGGATGGCATGGGTATCGTTGAAGATCGCCAACAGCTTTTGCAGCCGGGCCACACCGAGCGTCACGTCGATGAAGTCGCATTCGTCCTTGTCCCACATCTCCCCCAGACGGCGGGCGGTCGGCTCGAGCAACTCGACGAACAGGGTTTCCATCGGCAGGCCGCGATCCCGCAGCACCATCACGTAAGCCGCCGCCGCTTCGAGATCGCTGCCCAGCACGATGTCGGCCAAGCCGGTTATATCCGCGCTGCTTGGCGCGAGCGCCTCGATCAACGACGCGACCGGTGGTGCATCGGGAATCACGTCGGTGTGAAGCTTTAAGAGACGCGGAATAATGTCATTGGAAATGATGCGCGCAAGGTTCGCCTGGCGCGCTGCAACGTCATCGCGGCTATATATTTCCGGCGCGATGAAATGCGTTTCAAGAGTACGGAGGACCTGCCGGTCGATCGGCGGCAACGCAACGGCATTCGCCATCAGGCCCATATCGTCCTCCTATTGTTTGTCTTCGATGGACAAATCCGTAAGTGAAATCAGCATATGGGGCGGTGAATGTCGAGGCCATTCAGACGCTTTCGATTGCAATTGTCGCTACGACGGACCGGATTCCTATGTATTTCGGGCTTGTGTGAAGCAAACCTGCAGCCGGATCATGCACGCCAATGGTCAGCGCGCCGCACCACCCGAAGGTTTGGGGAGGTAAGCGACCGATCGAGTCGATGTAGTCGATCATCACATCGTCAGCGCGCGGTCATAGCCCGTCAGTTCAAGATACCCACGCCCACCCGCGGTCCGCACCGCACCTTCCCAATAGACCGGCAGGCCGCTGCGCCGCGCATCGAGTTCCTGCGCTGCGAACAGCGGGGTTAGCACCCAGCGGCGCACGCCATCGGGCAACCGCACGCTGAGCGCCTGCTTCACAGGATACACCGCCCCGGTCACGGGACTGCGCCACCGTGCCAGCGGGCGAAAGACGATGTCACCGGGTGCCAACACGGTCGTCGTACCGTCGGCCCGGCGGAATGATCCGCCTGCCCATAGCGTTCCGCCTGCCTTGCGCCGGATGCGAAACGCCATCAGCGCGCTACCGTCATCGAAGTTCAGGCCGGTCCAGTCCCAGCCTTGCGCATCGCCCTGAAGATAGTTGGAGGACCATTCGCGATCGAGCCACGCCTCACCGGTAACCGCGACCGAGGTTCCACCACGGCGTACGGTCCCCGCGACCTTGAGATGCGGGACCGAGTAATAGTAGCTCGCCGCATCCGGCTGCGGCCCCTTTCGGCTGAACCCGCCTTGGCCCTGCGGCAGCGGCGGCTTGGTCGGTGCGAAATTCAGCGCAAGCGCGAAGTCGGGTGCCGCCACCTGCGTCGCCCAATGCCCGTCGGCGTAGCGCCGCAGCCGCCAGTCGCGGATCGTGACGTCCGCATCGGTGGTTCCGGCACCCGCCAGGCCAAATCCGGCCCGCGCAGACCGCTCGCCGTGAAGCAGCCAGCCGATCCTCGGGTCCGACAGCGCGGCGTGCGCAAACAGCACTTGCCCCGCGGCGAAGCGGCTCGGGTTTGCCGGATCGGTCGGTGGCCGGGAGCGGAAGAAGGTGACCTGAAAACCGAGATCGGCGCCGTCCACCGTGCGAAGCCAGCCCGTCACATACCACCATTCGGTCCGGAACAGCGGATGCGCGCCGTGATCGCGCGGGAAGCGCAGCGCGATGCCGGGTCGCACAACCGGATACGGCACCGGCGCGGATGCGGTCAGGCTGGCGGCGGCGAGCAGCGCTACGATCGGGGACACGCGCATCACCAATCCTCCCGCACCGATTGCACCGCGCTGCGCGACGTCGCACGCCGCCCCGCCAGCACGGCGGTCACCGCCGCCGCACCGGTCAGCGCCGCTGCCACCGCGACCAAGGTGCCGACGGGGATGCGCGTGTCCATCGTCCAGTTGAACGATTGCGGGTTGATCACATGGATCAGCACCTGCGCGAGCACCAGCCCAAGCCCGATCCCGGCCAACGCGCCGGTCAGCCCAACGATCGCCCCCTCGGTCGCCAACATCGCGCCGAGCTGGCCGCGCGTGAGACCGAGATGGCGCAGCATCCCGAACTCGCGTTCCCGCGCCAACGTCTGCGCCGACATGGTCGCGGCGACGCCGGCGAGCCCGACCAGGATGGCGATCGCCTCGAGCAGATAGGTCACCGCAAAGCTCCGATCGAACAGCGTCAGCGCAAAACGGCGCAAGACCGCCGGCTGGGTGATGTCGACCTGACCGCGCAGCATCGGCGATACACGCGCGCGCAACCGCTGCGTCACCGCCGCCGCATCGCTGCCCGGCAGCAGCGTGGCCGATGCCTCGTCGCGTCCGGTGTCACCGGTCAGACGCTGATAGTCGGCCTCGTCGATCAGCACGGCCCCGCCCTGCCGCGCATAGTCGCGCCACACGCCCGCCACCGCGAAGCGCGTGCCACCTCCGATCGGCAAGCGGATCACCTCGCCGGGGTTCCAGCGGTAGAGGCGCTGGGCGGGCTCCGATACCCAGATCGGCGTGAGGCCAGTCGGCAGCGCGTCCGCGCGGGCGATCAGCACGAACTGCGGATCCTCCACGCCGCGCTGCGGTCGTGCGACGAGCGCGATCGCCGGGCGATCAGGCGCGATCGTCAGGGCGAGTTGTCGTCCGAAGGCCATACGCGCAACGCCGGGCGTCGCGGCCAGCCGCGTGCGAGTGGCAGGGTCGAAACTCGCACCCGCGTTGGTGCGCATATAGAGATCGGCGCTGAGCACCTGGCCGAGCCAGTCATCGACCGCGCCGCGGAAGCTCGTTACCATTGTCGCCATCGCGATCATCAATGCCGTCGACGCGACGATCCCGCACAGCGCGGTCGCGGCCTCGCCCGGCGCGCCGTGCAAGTGCCGGATCGCGAGCTGACGCGGGACCGTGCGGATCGCGCCGCGGGCGAGCGGCGCCAGCAGTGCCCGCGCGAACCACGGCACCCCCGCGATGCCGCCGGCGAGCAACAGCGCCATCCCGGCAAAACCAAACAGCGGCAGATGCGCGACCGGCGGCAGCAACGAGACCACACCCCCCGCGATCAGCAACCCGGCCGCCGGCCACCACGCCACGCGCTGACGCGGATCGAGCACGTCGCCGGCATTCTTGAGCGCCGCCGCGGGCGCAGCGCGCGCCGCAAGACGCGCCGGTACCGCGCTTCCGGCGATCGCCGCGAGCAGGCCGATCGCGAAAAAGCCGATTGCTGCCCAGGGTTGGAATACCAACCCCGCCCCCGCGCCGCGGAAATAGCCGGCGCCGAGGTCACCGCCCAGCCAATGCACTGCCGCCCAGGCAAGCCCGTACCCCGCCGACAGCCCGATGCCCGATCCGATTACGCCGATCGCGACGCCCTCGGCCACGACGGCTGCGACCACCCCGCCGCGCGGCATGCCGAGCGTGCGCAGCAGCGCGAAGGCTCGCTGCCGCCGGACGACCGACAGCGACTGCGCCGAATAGACCAGAAACCCGCCGGTCAGGAGCGCGACGAGCGCCAGCATGTCGAGATTGACGCGGTACGCGCGGGAGAGCGCATCGCCCTGCAGCGACTGCGCCTGCGCGGTCGAGATCACGGCGTCGCCGGGCATCATCCTCGCCAGCGCGGCATCCGCTGCCGGACGATCCGCCACCTTCACGTCGATCCGATCGAGCCGTCCGATCCGATCGAACCGCCACTGCGCCGCGGCGATGTCGATCACCGCGACCGCGCTCCCGTCGGCAACCCCGGGGAGCGTACCCGCGATCCGGAGCGGCACCGCACGTCCGTTCGCCGCGGCCGTGACCACCGCTCCAAGCTTAGCGCCGCTCCGCTCGAGTGCCGCGCGCGACAGGAAGACGCTCGCCTCGTCGAAAACCGCGGCGCCGTCGGCATCGGACCCGCGCGGGCGGACCCCGATCAGCGTCGGCGTCACCGCCGCCGCGCGCAGGATATCGAGCCCAAGCAGCGTCACGCGCGCCGTGCCGATCCGCGCCTCGAGTTGCACGACTGGACTTGCCTCGGCCACCCCAGCGGCGAGCGCCACGCGCGGATACAGGCGCTCGTCGAAGCCGAGCCGGCTGGTCGCCTTCACGCTCAAATCGGCGGAGCCGTTCACGCCACGCACCGCGCTGTCGAACGACGCCAGCGCCGAACCGTTGACCAGATGCACCGCAAAGCCTAGCGCCACCCCCACCGCGATCGCCACTGCAGTGACGAGGAAGCGCGCTGGATGAAAGCGCCACTCGCCCGCGATCAACCAGCCAAGCGCCAGCCGCCCCGACCACAAGCCGGGCTCAGCGCGCACGCTCGACCAGGCCCTCGGTGGTGAGCGTCAGCACGCGATCGGCAATCGCGGCGGTCGCGTCGGAATGGGTGACAAGCACCGCCGCCGCGCCTCGCTCGCGCGCGGCATCGGCGAACAGCGTCAGCACGCGGAGCGCCGTTTCTGAATCGAGGTTGCCGGTCGGCTCGTCCGCCAGGATGAGCGCCGGGCGATGGACGAGCGCGCGCGCGATCGCCACGCGCTGCAACTCGCCGCCCGAAAGATCGCGCGCATAGCCCTCGCCGCGACCGCCGAGCCCGACGGCCGCGAGCATCGCCTTCGCTTCGACCCGCGCCGCCGCAGCGTCGGGCGAGACCAGCGCCAGCGGGAGGGCGACGTTCTGCTGCAGCGTGAGGTACGGCAGGATGTGGAAAGCCTGGAAAACGAAGCCGATCCGTTCGCGCCGCAATCGGGTGCGCGCGGTCTCGTCGAGGCCGCCGAACGTAATTCCTTCGATCGCCACCTCGCCTCCATCGGCGTCGTCCAACCCGGCAAGGATGTTGAGCAGCGTCGATTTGCCGACGCCGGATTCGCCGGTAATCGCCACGATCTCTCCGGCGCCCACCGCAAGATTCAGCCCGCCAAACAGCAGACGCGGGCCAGGGACGCTTTTTGCCAGCGCACACACCGTCAGCAGGGAAGGATCAGCCATCCGCACTTGTCGCCGGTTGCCGAGGCTCCGACAAGCTCGATCATACCGGCTATCGGCGCATACCGTTGACGCTGAAAAGACATAGATGGGCTTTCGGGCACGCTAACCCGGTAACGACACAGCAGGACTATGTGGTCGACGGTGGCTCCGCGGTGCGTACTGAAAAGGCCCAAAGATTAGCCATTCACAGCACGTTGTCGGCTCATCACCTACGGTCATCCGTTAAGCTACAGCCGGCGTTGGCGATTAGGGTTTGAACGGCGGTTGCCGGCGCTTCAGCGCCATAGGTGCGTAATGGTCATCTCCCCGCGAAAATCGTCGTCGGTCCGCCTTTATGGATCGCGAGTTGGAAGGAATCCCAGCTCGCCGCCGCCATCAGCCACTCCCTGAAGACACGCATCGCTGGCGTGTCCTGCCGCGACATCAGCCGGGTCAGCCAATAGCGCCCAGTCGTGATTTCGATTGCGAACGGCTGGATGAGGCGCCCGGCCGTCAGCTCGTCCGCGAACATCGTAGGCGGCGCCATGGCCACCCCGAGCCCAGCCTTCGCGGCAGCAACCATCAGGATCGATGTGTCGAACACCGGCCCGCGGATCGGCGGCGGTGCCACACCAACCGCTGCGAACCAGGACGGCCATTCGTCAAGCCGATAGGACCGGAACAACGTCTCGCGCGCCAACGACTCGGGCATCGTGAGGCGATCCGCCATGGTGGGCGTGCATAACGGCGACAGCGGTGCGTCGAGGATCGGTTCGGCGTGAACGCCGTGCCAGGCGCCGTCACCGAAGCGGATCGCCAGATCGAGACCTTCGCCTGCAAGATCCACGCGATTGTTGTTGGTCATCAGCCGCAAATCGACATGCGGATGGGCTCGGCCGAATTCCGCCAGTCGAGGCAGGAGCCAACCGCCCGCGAAGGTACCCACGACTCCCACGCTCAGCACTTCGCGCAGGCGCCCGCCGGCATAGCGGTCGAGCGTGGCGCCGATCGCATCGAAGGCGCCGGCAACGACCGGCACGAGCGCATGGCCCTCGTCGGTCAATGCCAAACCGCGGGGCAGACGCCGGAACAGCGGCATGCCGAGGCGCCGCTCGAGCGCCGCGACCTGATGGCTGATCGCACCTTGACTGACCCGCAGCTCGATCGCTGCGCGGGTAAAGTTGAGATGCCGCGCCGCCGCCTCGAAGGCGCGCAGCGCGTTTAACGGAAGGTGGGCACGATCCATTCTTCACGCATGAACGCACCTCATGCCTCTGTCGAGATATGATGCTTTGCGCCTCTACCGATCTTTGTCGCATTCTCATGGGAAGCTAGGGAAGATTGAGCATGAAGCGACTTATAGCGACTATGGCGGGTCTGGCGTGGATGGTCGGCGCACCGGGAATTTCTCATGCCGACGATCCGCTGCTGCGTCCGATCAAGCCGGCCGACGCGGCTGAGTGGATCACGCCGCAAGCGCCTCTGCACATCTACGGCAACACCTATCTCGTCGGTTTCGGCGCGCTCAATGTTGCCCTGATCCGGACGTCGGCGGGTCTGATCCTGATTGACGGTGCGGTGCCGCAAGGGGTGCGCGCGATCGAGGCCAATATCCGCCGGCTCGGTTTTCGCATTGCCGACGTGAAACTTATCCTAAATACTGAGCCGCATTTCGATCATGCCAGCGGCATCGCCGCCCTCGCCCGCGACAGTGGCGCGACCGTGATTGCCAGCGCCGCCGCCGCCGCCGTGCTGCGCTCGGGGCAGGCCGCTCCCGATGATCCGCAGGTCGCTTGGGGCGTCGCTTACCCTGGCGTCCGACGCGTGCGTGCCGTGGCCGACGGCACGCCGATCCGTCTCGGCGACACCATCGTGACCGCTCACCTTACCGCCGGACACACCCCCGGCAGCATGAGCTGGACGTGGCGATCCTGCGAAGGCGGTCGGTGTTTGGACACGGTCTTTGCCTCCAGCCTCAACCCGATCGCCGGACCGGGCTATCGCTACACAGGCCACCCCGAAGAAGCCGACGCCTTTCGCCGCAGCTTTGCCACCTTACGCGCGCTGCCGTGCAACATCCTCCTGACGCCGCACCCCGGGCAGTCCGACGGCGATGTGAAAGCGCGCAAGCTGGCGGTATCGCGGATCCCTAATCCGTTTATCGACGACAAGGCCTGCCGGATTTACGCTGAAACCTACGCGGCTTTGTTCGAGAAGCGGTTGGCCGACGAGAAGGCCGGCCGGGCGAAATAGTTCACTCGTCGCGTTGAGGGGATATGACTCAATGTGCGATATTTAGCTCAACCACCCAAGGCGACCGCAGGCCGCCGCGACCGCGAATTTCACTCTTCGCGCCGGATTCGATAGGGACCGGCTCGCGTCGCGAGTAGCGCGCCTTTCCATGTCAGCCGCACCGAACCTTCTGCCAAGAGTTGATCGATAGCGGCATGAACCTCCGGCATGGCGTCACGCCAATCCACAAAGGTCGAGTCGCCCGCGGATGCCAGGGCCCTGGCGACTTCGCTTGGACAGATCGAGCCGCCTCGCGCTCGTTGACCGAGAAGGGTGTGCGTCAAGGTTCGCGCTTCGTCGGGCACTGTCGCTACTGCAGTCTACCCGAGGTGCAGTCAGATTCGTTGGCCTTATGTACGGTCGCATCGGCGAATTGCTTGGCATCGCCCGTAGCGCGCTTCACCAGATCTGCCATAGCCGAGTTGGTTTGCGCCGCAGCGATGCTGGCCGCGCTGTTCCCCACAGCATCGCTCAGCTCCACATCGCCCCCAGCTGCGAGTAGCATTTCAACGATCTCGGCGTGACCGAACATGACCGCATTCATCAACGCAGTCTGACCGGCGTGATTGCGCTGGTTGGGGTCAGCGCCGGCATCCAGGAGCAGACTCGCGATATCGGCGTAACCCTTAAACGCCCCGCCCATTAGAGCGGTGTTACCCCTTGCCCGGTCCGTAGCGCTGAAGTCTGCACCGTGCGCCAAGAGCAATGCGGTGGTGGCGCGCGCCCGGCTGCGCGTCGTAGAACACTGCCGCGCGCGCAGCGACCGTCGCTTTTTCGCCGTGACGCGTAAGTCCAGAGTCGAGAAAGCGCCACGGATATTCGCACAATTCTGACAGCTATTATAACGATCCCCGCCCTCTTATTAGACTAATCGGTCAACATTTCAGGCGAACCCTACGCTTGAACCGACAGCAGCGCCGCAAGCGCGAGCCGTCAGGTAAAACGACCGAAAATAAGGGGGAGGATGACGATGGGAAATGGCAAATGCGCAAGAGGTATCGCTCTGGGCGTGCTCATGGTTTCGGCGAGCGGCACGGCGTTCGCACAGAATGCGGGCCAGGATCGACAGACCAAGGACGAGGTTGAGACCGCGACGCAGGATATCATCGTCACGGCCGAACGCCGCGCGGTGGGTATTCAACACGTCCCCATCTCGGTCAGCGTCCGGTCGGGCGAGGACCTGCGCGAACAGGGGCGGAGCACCTTGTCACAGATGCTCGACAATGTGCCCGGCGTCTCGGGCGCAACGTCGACCGGAACCAGTGGCGGTGGGTCCGATTCCCCCGAAACCGGGATCGCCATTCGCGGCGTCCCTGCCAATGCCAGCGCCGCGGGTTCGATCATTTCCAGCGTGCCGACGGCAGCGGTCTATGTCGACGAGATCTACGGCGGCATCGGCGGCACCTATGATCTGGAACGGCTCGAGGTGCTGCGCGGTCCGCAGGGCACACTCTACGGCCGCAGCGCCACCGCCGGGCTGGTCGCGATCCATTCGATCGCTCCGAAGCTGGGCGAAGTCGAAGGCGCGGCACTGGCGGAAGTCGGCAATGCCGCGTTGCGGCATTTCAACGGGGCGCTCAACCTGCCGATCGGCGATGTCGCAGCGATCCGCGTGTCGGGCAATCATTATGAGCGCGACGGCTATGACGCGCCGCAGGGTGGTGCGCTGCGCACCAACGAAGGCCGCGTGAAGCTGCTCGTGCAGCCGGCGAGCACCGTGTCGGTGACGCTCGCGGCCGCGTTCCAGGACAATGTGACGCACACCGGCGAACAGGCGCTACAACTCACCGCGCCCGACACGTTTACCAAGGTGCCGATCGGTTCGACCGAAGGGCGAAACCGCTTCCGGCAGTTTTGGGCAAATATCGACATCGACCTGGGCGGTGTCACGCTGACCTATGTGCCATCCTATCGCACCTGGCATCAGGACGCCGACATCCTCGTGCTCGGTCCGGCGGGTCTGGTCCTCTCGCAGAAGCAATTCGTGCCGAAGGACAATTTCCTTACCCAGGAACTGCGTCTCTCTTCGTCCGCGCGTTCGAAGCTGACGTGGCAGGCTGGGCTCTTCTATTACAAGAACGATCTTGAAAGCCAGAATTCCGCCACGCTGCAGTATAACGGCGCGCGCGCCTATTTCGCGAAAACGTCGAAGCAAACGCGCGCTCTGGGTGTCTACGCCGAAGCGACCTATCCGCTGACCGATCGCCTGCGCGTCAGCGGCGGCCTGCGCTACGATCATACCTACGTGCAAAGCGACCAGGACTATACCGCCAATCTCAATTTCGGGATTGCGGGCATACCGGGAACGCCTGGCTTTTCGCTGCCGGAAGTTCTCGTCACCAAGTCGGTGTCGGGCGACGCGGCAACGAGCCGGTTCAACAACGTCACCTACAAGGCCCGGCTCGAATACGACCTCAGTCGCAACAACCTCGTCTATGCGTCGATTTCGACGGGTTTTCTGCCGGGCGACGTTCAGGTGGTGAGCGGCGCCGGCAACCAGCCGATCGCCTTGCCCTATAAAGAGGAAACGCTGACCTCGTACGAGATCGGCACCAAGAACCGCTTCTTCGACAATCGGCTCCAATTGAACGGCGCGCTCTCCTACTACGACTATGGCGGCTATCAGACCGCGGTGAATATCGGCAACGCGTTTGCCCCGTCCTTCCTGCAGATCACTGCGCCGGCCCGCATGACCGGAGGCGAGATCGAGATTCTGGTGCGACCCGCCCGGCATGACCGCATCGGCGTGAATGCCAGCTATGTCGATGCGCGGTTCGTTGATCGCACGCCGGCGATCACAGCCAATCTGTCGAAGGAGCAAATCCCCTACATTCCCGCGACCACGGCGAACGCCTTTTGGGAACATGACGTCGCGCTGCCGGGAGGATCGACCGTCACGCTGCGCGGCGAAGGGGTGTACCGCTCGGCTTACGATCTCGCGCCGCTTTCCGCAGCGGACGCGGCGCTCGGCGGCGCCGCGTACATCCGCGCCAAGGCGCAGCTGATCGGCAACGCCAATCTGAGCTGGACGCCGCACAGCAAGGCCTTTTCGATCAGCGGTTACGTCCGGAACTTCACCAATCAACGGACTGCGGCGTCGCTTTCGGTGCTGTCGATCGCTCCCCTCTCGATCACCGGTACGCGGACCGATCCCCGCACCTACGGGGTGATCCTGCAGGCGCGCTTCTGATGGCCATCGCGCTCGGCCCGCCGATCGCCCGTGGCAATCGTGTCGGGTGTCGGCCGCTGCGCCGTCCTGCCAGCCCGGCGGAGCGCATCGTGCGCGCCGTGTCCAAACCACTCCGAAACCTTGGGAATTGATGATGATGCGTATCAAACGTGCTGGCGGTCCGGGTCGCAGGATCCTCGCCTCGTGTCTCGGCCTGCTGCTCGCCTCCGCCGCGTCGGGGCAGGCGACCGCCGAGCCGGCGCGCGCAACCGCGAACGCCAATGTCCAGTTGGTCAAAACCTTTCTGGTCGAGATCCGGGAGGCGACGTTTCGAGATCATGACCGCAGGAAAATCGAGGCGGTCGCCGAACGCTATATCAGCCCGAGCTACATTCAGCACAGCGACGGCATAAAGCCCGGGCGCGACGGCTATGTCGAAAACATGGCGACATTGGCGGCAGGCAATGGCCCGATGGCGGGCCCGATGCCGAGCCCGCAGGACCTGTACTGGGTAGCCGACGGCGACAAGGTGGTGTGGGTCTCGTCGATCCAGTTGCCCGGCAAGACCGCGCCGGAATTCATGTTCAACATGATGCGGATCCAGAACGGCAAGATCGCCGAGCATTGGGGCAAATGACGCCCGACGCACGGTCGCGCCGCCGCGATCTCTAGGTTCAACGAAGGATAGGCACTCGTGCGAAAATCATCCCATTTTTGTGCCGCGCTGCTGGTGCTCGCCGCAGGACCGGCCTTCGCGGCCCCCCAGGCGGCTCCGGCTCCGGCTCCGGCACCGGCGGTGTCGGGGCAAACCGAGGCCATGCTCGGGGTTTGGCAGATCACCACGCCGGTCGTCGACCTGCGCCCCGCCGATCGCACGGTCCCCTTCACCAAGAAGGGAGAGGAGGCGTATCGCACCAACCTGCGCCTCAAGAAGAAGGGCGCGATCGACGATTACGACGTCATGACCTCGCGCTGCGCCAATCCGGGCATGCCGCGCATGATGATCACCGCGAAGCGCTTCAAGATCCGGGAATTGTTCAACGTCCTGACCTTCGATTTCGAATGGAATCGTTTGATCCGACAGATCGACCTGCGCGGGCTCCCGCTCGAAAAGCCGTTGGGAACGCGCTTCACCGGTGTCTCGCGCGGGCGCTGGGTCGGCGACACGCTCGAGGTCGAGACGACCGATGTGCCCCCCGAAGCGCTCATCGATCAGCTGCTGCCGCACTCGTGGGACATGAAGGTGACCGAGCGCTATCGCCTGCTCGATGCGGATACGCTCGAGGACCGGATCACGATCACCGATCCGGAATATTATCAGCATCCCTGGGAAGCGCGGGTGACCTACAAGCGCCAGCCCTTCGTCGTTTTCGCCGAGGACGTGTGTCTCGATCGGCTCGCGTCCAAGAAAGGTCAATAGCGATGTCTTCCACCAGTTCGTCGCACATCTCCCGCACCGGCAGGCGTCCCGTCTCGGTCCGCCTGGCGATGATCGGCGCGGCCTTGGCGCTGACGCACAGCGCCAGCGCGCAAAGCGTGCCGGCGGATGCGCCCGCACAGGCAGCGCCCACGGCTGCCGCAATGCCGCAAGGCGCACCTCCGCAGGCCGCCCCTTCGCAGGCTGCGCCTCCGGCGGGCGCGATGCCGCAAGGCATGCCCCCGTCGGGCGGTTTTCCGCCGGGCGGTCCGCCACCGGGCGGATTTCCCCCGGGCGGCCCTCCGCCGGGGGGATTTCCGCCCGGCGGGCCACCGTCGGGGCTCCCTCCGCTGCCGAAGCCGCGGCCGTATGTCGATCCGGACTCGGTGCCCGAAAAGGCGGTCTATGCCGATGCCGCGGCGCTCGAACTGCGCCTGGGTGAAGACCCCCCGCTAACCGACGCACAAAAGGTCGCGGCTGCGATTCCGGTGTCGCCCATGGCAGCGATGGCGGAGCCGCCGCTGCTCAGGTCCGACGCCCGTCGCGCGTCGTCGGATCCGCGCGACTTTAGCGGGGTCTGGTTTCACGATCTGAGCCTGCGTGGCCGCATCCTGCGCGATCTCCACGGCAAGCTCATACCGTTCACGATGGCCGGTGCGCGCGTTCTCGAACGGCGTTCCAACGCCGACAAGGCCGGAAAGCCGTTCCAGAACGGTGCCGCGCTATGCCGGCCGCCCGGCATCATCTGGCAGGCGGACGTCCACATGCCGTTCATGATCTTCCAGAACAAGGCGGCCGTGGAATTCGTCTTCCAGGACTATCGCGGGCGGCTAAACCTCGTTCTCGACAGCAAGCTGCTGCCGCCAGGGCGCAGCTATATGGGAACGGCGATGGCGCACTGGGATGGCGACACGCTCGTCGCCGACACCAGCGGCTTCAAGCAGGGCCTGTGGCTCGACATCGCCGGCACGCCGGTGTCGAAGGACGCGCACCTGATCAACCGCATCCGCAAGATCGACAACGGCGATCACAAGCCTTTGCTCGAAATCGAAACCACTATCGTCGATCCGAAATATTACACCGCCCCCTGGACGATCGTGCGGACCTTCCGGTGGCAGCCCAACATGCCGCTGTTCGACGAATATAATTGCGAACTGCAGATCGGGGATCCGAATGTCCCTAGCGACGCGGGGCTGGTCCCTGAGCCAGCGGACCTACCCTAGACTTTGGGGCTTGATGGTATTCGTAAAGCGTTGCGCCTTTCACTTTCGAGGCGCTTTATAAGGCAAGAAAAAGCAAATCGCCCCAAGGAAAGGACGGAGTCTGATGGCGGCGCGACGTAACAAGCCGAGCGGCCCGCTGAACATCGACCATGCATTGGTCGCGGGGCGAACCAGCGAAGGCGCCAAGCTCGCGCAGCGTGGCGCCATGCTCATCCAGCAAGAGATCATCTTCGGCAATCTCGACAGCGGATGTTTGCTCGGGACGGTCGCGCAGATACGCGCTCGCCACAAGCTCGGCCGCTGGGCCTTTCGCGAGGCGCTGGCGATCCTCGAACAGCGTGGGGTGGCTCGTCTCCGGCCGGGGCCCGGCGGGGGCGTCGTGGTCGCCGAGCCGGATTTCGGCAACATCGTCGAGCTCACCTTGTTGTACATCTACATCGCGCGCGATGGCATCCGCGAGCTCGTCGAGGCGGAGGCGGCGCTGCTGTCGGCGATGGTCAACATGATCTGCGACCCGGCATCGCCGCTGCCGAGGGAGCTGCGCTTCGTCAACGACGAGGTCCAGGTCTCGGTCCCGCGCGCCTTGGCCTATCAGACGGGGAATCCCGCATTCGAGTTGATCGTCGAATATATCGAGTCGGTCCGCAAGGCATGCGCCCATCCCGACGAGCAGCGCGAAGACCCCAACACGAGCGCCGCCCGTGCGCTTTGGCACGCGATCGCGTGCGGCGACGCGGCTTCGGCCCGCGCAGCGCTCGAACGGTACCTCGAAGAGCGCAATCGCCTCGCGATGGACCGTCCGTGCGACATCGCGGCCTTTTCCAAGCACCACACCGGCGGCAGGAAGGTCGCCTATCGGCTGGCCTTGCGGATCTTGCAGACGATCGGGGAACAGCAGGACGCGCCAGAGGTGTGCCTGGGCTCCGAAGCGGACATCGCGATGCGGTTCGACACCAACGGGGAAATCGTCCGGCAAAGCGTGCGGTTGCTCGAAGACCTGGACGTCGTGGCGTCGCAGCGCGGACGAAGCGGCGGAATCGTGCTGCGGAAGCCTGATACCGTGTCGATCTCGTCCTTGCTGCCGCATATCCTGTCGCGGCATCACCTCGCGGTCTCGGATTGCTACGAGGCGGCAGGGCTGCTGAGCGTCGAGATCGCGCGACTGGCCGCGTCACGCGCGAAAAGCCCACCGGTCGATGGCGTTCAGCCGACCCCGCTCGACGGAGCCGCCGACGCGTGGAGGATGATCCTGATCGATCGGCAGATCCAAGCGTTCGCGCAGAACCCGTTGCTGGCCAGCTTCGAGCGCGGACTGCTGCTCTATTCCTGCGTCGTCGCGCCACCTTCACCGTCGGAAGACGTCCCGCTCGACCGCATGATGGCGCTGTCCGAATCGATTCTGCACTGGGTCGAGCGATCCAATCCGCTCCAGGCCGAACGCGCTGCCAAGGCGAGATTTGCGCTGATGTCGCTTCGGTTCGTGTAGCGCAGCGCGCGGTGCGCGCGTTGACCGGATTGTAACAGCTATTTGCGGCCTTGGCCCCGGAGTAGAAGGCCATCCAGCAGGAGAGCTGCCGGTCATTCGGGCCAATTGCGAGCGATCCCGCCGAGAGCGGCGATCAGCGAGGTCCGGCCGGGTCCAAAGGGAGTCCGTACATGAAGGTTTTTACGCAAGCAGCCGTCGTCTCCTTGGCGCTGATCGCCGCCGCTCCGGTTTTGGCGCATCATTCGTTCGGGGCGTACAACATGAACACGACGGCGGCGGCCGCCGGCACTTTGAAGGAATTTCGCTGGGGCGCTCCGCACTCGTCGCTGGTGATTCTTGCCAAGGACAAAGCCGGCAAGCCCGTCGAAATGGCGATCATTTCGGGCAGCCCGCTGATGTTCTCGAAGCAAGGGTTTACCCCGCGCGACTTCAAGCGCGGCGACAAGATTTCGGTGACCTATCACCCCAACACGAACGGTTCGCCGGGGGGCGCGCTGGCCAGCTTGGCCATCTCGGGCGGTCGAACCTTTTCCGACAGCGAGGCGCAGCGCATTGCGCCGCCCGCAGCCAATTGAGGGAAGGGCGATAGCGGACGTCTGGGCAATAGCCCGCAGCCGACTTCTTCTGCGGGTTGGGTCGCAGCATCGTCGACAAACGGTATGCTTCAAATTGGAAGGGTGACAGGCAGCCTTCGGCGATCCAAGCTATACCCGGCGTACAGCCTGCTTTGCGGCAATTTGGGTTGAGAGCTGCGCCGCCCATCTGCACCGGGGCGGCTCGCGACCCAATGTGGTTGCTAAAGAGATCCTTAACCATCTTCTGACAGGCCATGCCAACGGTGGTGGGGAAGTGGGCAGATGGAGACTCAAGAGGCACCAAGCGACAGCGCTTCATCCACAGAATCAGCGCGCATCGCCGAACTTCACGACCAATTCGTCCTCGATACGGCGCCCGAGGATCGGTTCGATCGTATCGCAGACCTCGCCGCCGCCTATTTTCAGGTGCCTATCGCGCTCGTGTCGCTGGTCGATCAGGATCGACAATGGTTCAAGGCCTGTATCGGCCTACCAGTGCGCGAGACGCCACGCGAATGGGCATTCTGCGACCATTCGATCCGGTTAGGGCCGAACTCGGTTCTGATCGTGGAAGACGCGTCGAAGGATGCCCGGTTTTCTAATAATCCGCTGGTGGTGGGCGCCCCGCATATCCGCTTCTACGCTGGCGCCGTTCTGACGACGAAGAGCGGTCACAATCTGGGCACGTTGTGCGTCATCGACACCGAACCCCGGCAGCGCCCCAGCGACGTCGATCTGCACTTTCTTCGTGCGCTGGCAAAGATGGTCGTCGACCAGTTCGAGCTTTCGGCGGCGCGCGGCGTTCTCGACGAGCGGCTTCGTCTCCTGAAAAGCGCGGAAGCGATGTCCGGCGTCGGTCACTGGCGCTTCGACCTTGTAACCCAGCGCGTCACATGGTCGGACGAAGTCTTTCGGATCCATGGACTGCCGACGAGCGCGAGCGTCCCACAATACGAAGAGATCCAAAAACTCTATCATGAAGACGACCGCGCGACGCTGACTCGCCTCGTCGATCGCGCCGCCCGACTTGGCGAGGGATACGAGTTCCAACTGCGCATTCGGCGCCCCGATGGTTCGATCCGGTATACGATCGCAAAGGCCGAGTGCGTTTGTAATACTGCGGGCAAGACCATTTCGATCTTCGGCGTATTTCAGGATGTGACGAAGCAACATCTCGCCGCAGCCTCGCTCGCCGAGAGCGAAAGGCACTGCCGGATGCTGGCGGACAATGTCCGCGACATCATCGCGGTGTACGATGCCGATGGCTTTTTGCGCTACGTATCGCCGTCGATCACGAATCTGCTAGGTTATGCGCCCGAGGAGATGCTCGGCAAGACGCCCTTCATGTTCATGCATTCCGACGACCACGCGCGTGTTGCGCGCGAGTTCAAGGCAGCGGCCACGTCCCCCGTCGACGTAACCGTCGAATATCGTGCCTTGGCGAAGAACGGCGATGTCCGATGGTTCGAGGCGAAACCCCGGTTCCACCGCGACGCGTCGAATGCGATCGTCGAAATCTCGGATTCGGTCCGCGACGTCACCGACAGACGCTTGCGCGAAGCCGCGCTGCAACAGGCGCGGCTCGATGCCGAGAACGCCAGCGCCGCCAAGGCGACCTTTCTGGCCAATATGAGTCATGAGATTCGCACGCCGATGAACGCTGTGTTCGGCTTTGCGGAATTGCTCGCGCGGATGGACCTCACCGAGGAGCAGCGCAAATACCTCCAGCTCATCGCGGATTCGGGACGCGCGATGATGCGGTTGCTCAACGACATCCTCGACATGTCGAAGATCGATTCTGGGCGAATGCAGGTTGCCGCGGAGCCGGTACGTCTCGGCCACAAGCTCCACGTATGCGCGCAATTGATGGAGCCGATCGCGCGGAGCAAGGGGGTCGATCTCACCATCTCGCTGGACCCGGCCTTGCCGGAATATGTGGTCGGAGACCCGCTGCGCATCCGTCAGATCCTGTTGAACCTGATCGGCAATGCCGTGAAGTTCACCGATCACGGCGCGATCAGCGTCCATGCGCGGGCGCGGCATGGCGTGCTGTCGATCGACGTCGAGGATTCGGGGATCGGCATCGCGCCCGACCGGCTCGACATGATCTTCCAGCAATTCGCGCAGGCCGACGCATCGGTCGCACGCCGATACGGCGGAACCGGACTCGGCCTGTCTATCAGCGCAGAACTCGCCCGCCTGATGGGCGGCTCGATCGACGTGGTCAGCGCGGTCGGCGTCGGGACGACCTTCACGCTGCGCATCCCGCTGGTCGAAGCGACGACGCACGGCCAGCCCGATCGAGCTGTCGCGCAGGGCCCGACGCCTTCGAGCACGCGGCACGCGGCACCACTGCGCGTACTGATTGCCGAGGACCATGCCGTCAACCGGGCGCTGATCACCGCAATGGCAGACGCGGCCGGCTTCATCCACCAGATCGCCGCCGACGGGGCGGAGGCGGTTGCGATGGTGCAAGCGGCTGCGGTCGCCGATGTGCCGTTCGACCTGGTGCTGATGGACATGCAGATGCCGGTGGTCGACGGGCTGACCGCGACGCGGCGCATCCGCGCGCTCGGTTTCACGGCGGAGCGGTTGCCGATCGTCGCGCTGACTGCAAACGCCTATGCCGAGGACAAGGCAGCGTGCCTTGCGGCAGGGATGCAGGCGCATCTCGCCAAACCGGTGCGACTGCGCGACCTGGAAGCGCTTGCGGAGCGCTTCTCGGGGAACCGTGCGCTGCAGCACGATATCGCGGCGGGCGCAGAGAAAGGCGCCGCCGCGAAGGACGTCGCCGTTCTCTATCGCAAGGGAAAGGCGACGACGCTCGCGGCTATTTCCGCGAGTGCGCACCAAGAATCGATCGATCGCATGCGCGTCCAGGAATTAACCGCGATGCTCCACGATTTGGCGGGAATGGCGGGCTTTTTCGGAGAAACGCTGCTCGGCGATGCAGCGTCGGAGCTCGAGCAGGATTTGAAACGCGCGCCCGCCTGCGAATGGCCGCGGCTTCTCAAGGCCGGCTGCGATCGCTTGGCGCATGTTGCCTGACACGGCTCGACAGCGTCGAACAGCACCGCCCGCGGTGTCCGCAAACGGCACGCGCTGCGCCAATTGACAGGCCAGCATCGGCAATGCATCCGAACCGGACCTTTCGGAGCAGAGTACGATCGATGAAGACCGTTTATATCGTCGATGATAACGAGGTTATCCGCTCGCTCCTGCACAATGCCCTGTCGCGCCGCGGCGACTGCCACCTGTATTCGTTCGATTCTGGCAACGCGTTCGTCGCGGCGCTCGACGGGCTTGAGGAAGGAGTGCTGCTGCTCGACATTCACATGCCGGGTCTTTCCGGCCTCGATGTGCTGTCGCGACTGGCCGCAACCGATCGGCGGATCAGAACGATCGTTATGACGGCGAAGGCCGAGATTGCGCTGGCGGTCGAAGCGATGAAACGCGGCGCCGGCGATTTCATCGAAAAGCCGTTTGCCATCGAAGACCTGATGGGTCTGGTCGATCGCGCGTTCGAAGCGCTGCAGGACGCGCGCGATCAGGCCGCACCACGTGAGACGGCCCGCATGCAGATCGAGCGCCTGAGTGCGCGCGAGCGTGAAGTGCTGGTCGGTCTGGTTGGCGGATTGTCGAACAAGGAGATCGCACTCGACCTCGATCTCAGCCCGCGCACGGTGGAGATTCACCGTGCCAATGTGATGTCGAAGCTCGAGGCCGATTCGCTGGCGGCGGCGATCCGCGTCGCGCTGACGGCCGAATCCGCGCACTTCGCCTGAGCGACGCTCGCGGTCGTTTCGTGACGGTGCGGCCGGGCGCGGAGGCGCGAAAGCCGGGGTATTAAGAGCGCCGTAGGTATATCTCCGTACCTTGGATTTACACATTCAGAGCTACTACGCTTCCCATGCCGCGTCGCTTTATCACCTCTTGCCCTAGAACGTGTGTCGGCGCGGCAACCGTTCTTTGCGCCCTGCTCGCATCGACGAGCGCCTCGGCAACCGCGGTCGCGGGTGCTGCATCGGTGACGATCGTCGCGCCGGTGATCGCGCGGGAGGAGGCGCCGCTCGCCTTCGGTAGCATCGATTCGTCCAGCTCGGGCGTCGTGTTGACGGTCAATCCTGACGGCACGACGCGGTGCAGCCGCGCCGCATCGTGCACGGGACGCGCGTCCCCGGCGATCTTCGCGCTCACGGGCACGGCGGGCGAGCGCGTCGGCGTGACGGTGACCGACCATGCCACGCTCAGCTCCGCCGCAGGCGATTCGCTGCAGGTCGCGCTGACGCTTGGCAGCCCGCAGCTCGACCTGATTGCGGGCAAGGCGCGGGTCGCGATCGGCGGGGAAATTATCGTTCCGGCCGGGCAGGCGCCCGGGGGATATCACGGTGCATTCCACGTAGACGTTGATTATCAGTAGGTTGCGGCTGTGATCCGGAGTGGTGGTTAATCGCGTCTTCGCCATGCTCGCGAAGCGTTTCGGCAGGTTTGCGTGCCATTTTCAGGACACCGGTCAATCCAGACCGGCATGTTCTGGGGCAAAGATCATGACATTTTTCTCGACCAAGCGGCTCGGTGCGTTCGGCGCCGTTCTGACCCTTCTTGCCGTCTCGCCGTCTTATGCGTCGACCGGCAATGGCGACGCGAGCGTGAAGATCCTTCGCGCGATTACCGTCACCAAGTCGGCCGACCTCTATTTCGGGAAGATCCTCCCATCCGCGAGTGCGGCCACGGTTGCGGTAGCCGAAAGCGGCGCGCGCACATGCGGCGCTGGCCTTGGTTGCTATGACACCGCCAGCTCGGGCGCGTTCCACGTTGTCGGGACCAATGGCGAAGTCGTCAGCGTCAGCCTCGACAGTACCACCGCGACGCTATCGGATGGTGCCTCGCACGCGATGACGGTCGATCTCGGGACCTCGACGTCATCGCTGACGCTGGCGGGCGGTGCAGGCGACTTCAGCGTCGCGGGCACGCTCAACGTCGGCGCAAACCAGGTCGATGGCACGTACACCGGCCAATATTCCGTGTCGGTGAACTACCAGTAACGCTTGCGGTGCGTCGCAAAGGGTCGGTGATGTCGCGGACGTCACTGGCCCTTTTCGCGTGCCCGGCGTCGCGCGGACAGCGCCGCGGCAACGGCTTGTTTACCATAGCGGGGGCATTGCGGGGCAGCGCTTGCGGACGGCGAGCGATGTCTGGGGCGTGTCGTGAAGCTATTCCCGCATCTTCTTGCCGGCGTCACCGCCGTATCGATGGCGAGCGGCGTTTCGGCGGCGCCCGGGGCGGCTAGGGCAAGCGTCCAGATTCTCCGCCCCGTCGCGGTGACCAAGACAGCTGATCTAATGTTCGGCACCGTACTACCCGCAACGAGCACGGCTACCGTCGCAATACGGCAGGATGGCGTGCGCACCTGCGGATCACCGTTGCGGTGCTACGGCACGCCGAGCGCCGGCCGTTTTCACGTCGTCGGCGTCAGCGGGCAGATCGTTTGCATCAGTCTCGCCACAACGCGGGTGACCTTAACCGATGGCGCGGCGCACACGATGACCGCCAATCTCAGCCTTTCCACGTCGTCGCTGGCGCTTGCCGGCGGGAGTGGCGATTTCGGCATTGCCGGCGTGCTGAGCGTCAAGGCGAACCAGGCCGAGGGCGCCTATGCCGGGCAATATGTCGTCTCGGTCGATTATCAATAACCCGATTTTGCCAGGACCTCCGCGCGCGCCGAGACGCGGCTTGCGCGTCCCCGCGTTGCATGGCCATGCGGCGCCGAGCCCTGGGGCGGGCGCTTTAATCTCTCGGTAAGACTTCGCGTGTAGGGATTAGTACGTAGCGGCGCTTAAAGCGCGCTTCATGTGGCGCAGCGCCGGCGGTCCAGCCCCAGAGACCGCCGCTGCGCGCCGCGACAGAGATGTGCGATGCGGACCCGTTAGGATGCTTAACGGACGGGTTACCACGTGCGGCAACCATTTTTTTGCGCTTGCCCGCTCATAGCTCCGACACCGGCCAATGACGGTCGGCATGTTCTGGGGCAAGATCATGATCCTTCTTTCGAAAAAGACGATCGGCGCAATTGGCGCAATCCTGGCGGTTGCGACGGTGTCGCCCGCGTACGCCGCAGCGGGTAACGGTACTGCGAGCGTAAAAATCCTCCGCGCGATCACCGTGACCAAATCCTCCGACCTGTATTTCGGCAAGATTCTCCCGTCGGCAAGCGCATCGACCGTAGCCGTCGCCGAAAGCGGGGCACGCACGTGCGGTTCTGGCCTTGGCTGTTACGACACCGCGACCTCGGGCGGCTTCCATGTCGTCGGCACCACCGGCGAAGTCGTCAGTGTCAGCCTCGACAGCGCGACGGCAACGCTGTCGGACGGTGCCTCGCACTCGATGACGGTCAATCTGGCGACCTCGACCACGGCGTTGACGCTGACCGGTGGCGCTGGCGACTTCAAGGTCGCAGGTACGCTGAACGTCGGCGCGAGCCAGGCGGACGGCACCTATACCGGCCAATATTCGGTCTCGGTCAACTATCAGTAAGCCGACCGACCTCCCCGATTGCGCCGGGGCCGCCGCTCGAGTGGTGGCCCGGCGCGGCCGGGGGCGCGGTGGCCAATCCGCCATGCGAAACCTCGCACACTCTCCCTTCCCGGTCCGCCGCGGCGTGTGGCTGACCGCCTTCGCGTGTCTGCTGTGGGGAGCCCCCGCGCTAGCATCGAACCCGCATGGTGCGCCAAGCGTCGAGATGCTGCGCGAAATCGATTTCGGCACGCTCGCATTGGGGGGCAATGGTGGGCAAATCACGGTCAGCCCGAACGGCGCTTTGTCGTGCTCGGGCGGGCTGCAATGCCTTGGTGGGCAAAGCGCGGGCGCATTTGCGATCACCGGGGCGAAGGACGAGATCGTCTCGATCATCGTCTCCCCCGCTATGCTCGACGACGGGAAGGGGCACAGGCTGCGGGCCGTGTTCACACCATCGGACCGCACGATGGTGCTGCGCCCGGGCAATGCGAAGAACCCGTTCACCATGGGGGGGACGCTGACCGCGTCGGGCGCCTTGGTCGAGGGGAGCTATAGCGGCACGTTCGACGTGATCGTCGAGTATCAGTAAAACTACTTAACGCGCATTTGCCATCTCTCAGCGCCATCAGCGCTACGCCTCGCACCCGATGAGAAGCCCCGTTCCTCGGCGCTTCGTCCAGTGTGAGGCTTGAAAAGACATGCTCAGGAATCTTGCGGCGATCGCCGCCGCGGTGCTTTTCTCGATCGCGCAGCCCGTGATCGCCAGCGACCTGCTGGTCGCGCCGACGCGCATCGTACTCGATGGCAATTCGGGCGGCGAAGTGATGGTCAGCAACACCGGCGACAAGACCACCACCTACCGCATTTCGCTCGTGCTGCGCCGGATGGACGCGACCGGGCAGATCAACCCGCTCGACGAGGCGCTCGCGACGCCGTCCGATGCCGCCGCGCTCGACATCATCAATTACGCACCGCGCAAGATCACGCTGGCGCCGCAGCAGCCGCAGACGGTGCGGATCGGCGTGCGCGCGCCGCCGTCGCTCGCGCCGGGCGAATATCGCGCGCATCTGCTGTTCCGCGCGGTGCCCGACGCAGCGACGATCGATGCGCCTGCGCCCGACGCGCCCAAGCCGGGCCAGCCGCAAGGCATGTCGATCGCGCTGACGCCGATCTACGGCATCGCGATCCCGGTGATCGTCCGCATCGGTGCGATCGAGGGCAAGGCGGTGCTCGCCAATGCGCATCTGACGCCGGTCGCCGATGGCGCGCGTGTGACCGTCACGCTCCAGCGCAGCGGCAACCGCTCGGTTTATGGCACGCTCGACGTCCTGGCGCAGGGTTCCAGCACGCCGATTTCGACCGTGAAGGGGCTCGCCGCCTATACCGAGGTCGCGAGCCGCGACGTGTCGGTGACGATCGCGCGCGACAAGCTGCCGGCCGGGCCACTGGTGGTGCGCTTCACCGAGACCGATCCCGCGGGCGGGGGCGCGGTGGTCGAGGCCAAGGTCGCGCGGGGCGCGTGATCCGGGGCTGACGGCCGCGCGGCGTTTTCGTGTCGTACCGGGTCCAGCTTCGCGCCTTCGCCGCCGCGCTGCTGCTCGTACTCGGGGCGATCGCAGCGCCGGCCGCGGATGCGCAGCTGAAGACCGATCCTGACGATGCCTTGTTGTTCAGCGTCCAGCTCGGCAGCGCGCCGGTCGGCAGCAGCGTGCGCGCGTTCAACACCAAGGCGGGCGTGTGTCTTGACCTGCAGGACACGATCGACGCGCTGCAGATCGCGATCAGTGTCGATGCCAAGGCCGGCACCGCGAGCGGCTGGGCGTTCCAGGAAAGCCGCCGCATCGCGATCGACCGCCCCCGGCGACAGGCCGAATTCGGTGGGCAACGCGCCCCGCTGACCTACGAGACGATCTGGGACAGCCGGTCGGGCTGGTGCGTGCGCGCGGTCGACCTCGGCAAATGGCTTGGCGTCGACTTCGACGTCGACATCACCAACGCGGTCCTCGGGGTCAGCTCGAAGGGTGCGCTGCCGATCGAGGCGGCGATCCGACGCGCGGCGCTCGCCAGCCGGCTGCAGCAGGCGCCGGCTGGCCCGGCGACGCCGTTGCCGCGCATTTCGCTCCCGTATCGCGCGTGGCGCGCGCCTTGGATCGACGTCAATTTCGGGCTCTCGGCGGAACGTTCGTCCGCCCGTTCGGTACAGACGACGCCGGGCTACGAGATTTTCGCGGCGGGCGAGCTCGCTTTTTTCTCCACCGACATGCGGCTTGTCTCGACGCATGATCTCAAGCCCGATGCGCTCCGCGTGCGACTGTACCGCGCCGATCCCGATGGCGGGCTGCTCGCGCCCATGCGCGCGACGCAAGTGGCGCTGGGCGACGTTGTCGGGTTCAGCACGCCACTCGTTGCGCAAGGCGCTTTCGGCCGTGGCGCCGCGCTCACCAACCGCCCGCTCGAGCGCGCGAACGATTTCGACATGATCGACTTCACCGGCACCGTGCCGGTGGGGTGGGATGTCGAGCTATATCGCAACGCCGAACTGATCGGCGCCGCGAAGGCGGGCTCGGACGGGCGCTATCTCTTCCGCAAGATCGCGCTGCGCTTCGGGCCCAACATTTTCGAGATCGTATCCTACGGCCCTCAGGGTCAGGTGCGGCGAGAGACCAAGGTCTACAACATCGCCCAGCAGGCCGTCCCGCCCGGCCAGACATGGTGGTGGGCCGATGCGGTGCAGCAAGGGCGCGATCTCATCGAGTTCGGTGCGCCCGTTGCCGGTATCGCGCGTCAGATGGGCTGGCGCCAAGACGTCGGGTTCGAGCATGGGCTTGGCCGCGGCTTCTCCGGCGGTGCGGCGGTCCATCGGTTGGGCGATACGGATGGACCGGCGGTGTTCGTCGACGGCACGCTGCGCGGCGGCGTCGGCCCGATGCTCGCGCAAATCGATGTGGCGCATGCGCGTGGCGGGGGGACCGCCGCCAGGATCGGTGTGCTCGGCCATGCGCTTGGGGCGAGCTTCTCGCTCGAGGGCCTGCGCAATGCAGGATTGCAGTCGCAACAGGTGTCCGCCGATCTCACCTCGCGAATCCGCATTGCAGTCGACAAGCCGGCGCGGGTGGCGGGCTTGATCCTGCCGGTCCATTTCGACCTCGCCACTATCCGCACCACCGGGGGCACCGCGATCGAGGCCAATTCGCGAATCTCGGCGGCGATGGCGGGTTTCTCGGCGAGCGTGACCGGGGGCTGGCAGATGCTGTCGCCGCGCAATGGGCAAGCGGCCAGCGCGGGCAGCATCGGCCTGCTGTTCAACACGCGCGTTCGCGGCGTGCGGCTGCGCGGGGAAGCGCAGTGGGCGGTCACATCGAAGATTTCGCTCGCCACCGTGCAAGTCGCGGCGAACTGGAGCGCGGGGCGATCCTCCGCGCTCGAGGCCGCCGCGTCCTACGCCCCGAATGCGCGCGCGCTGCGCATCAGCGGCGGGTATACGCGCGATTTCAGCCGCTTCGCGCTGACGGTGGGCGGCGACATGGATACGAGCGGTCATGCCGCGCTGCGCTTCAACGTGCTGACCAGCTTCGGCGCCGGGACAGGGTGGGGCGCATCACCTCCAAGCCCCAGGCGGCGTCGGGCGGCCTCGCCGTCACGCTGTTTCGCGACGACGATGGCGACGGCAAGCGTGCGCCGGGCGAGGCGTTGGTGCCCGGCGGCATCCAGGTCGATGGCACGCCGGTTCTGCTGCGCGCGGCGGAGAAGGCGCGGACAGACCCGCGCGTCGTCGGATCGCTTGATCCGGCGGTGCCGGTCAAGATCTCGGTCGACGCGGCGAGTTTGGCCGATCCGTTCGACGTTCCGGCGACCGACGGCGTCATGGTCCTGCCGCGCGCGGGGATGACAACGCCGGTCGAACTCGGCATCGTCGGGACGGGGTCGATCGAAGGCAAGATGACCGGGGCGGGCGGCGCATTGGCCGGCGAATTGGTCGAACTCGTCGATTCAAAAGAGGCCGTCATCGCCAAGGTTCGGTCCGAGTTTGACGGCTACTTCATATTCGAGCGCATACGCTATGGCCGGTACCGATTGCGCCTATCGGGCGCGAGCGCGGTGTCGGAGGCCGACGTGGAACTCACCGCCAACCGGCCGTCATCGCGCGTCACCTTGGGCGCCACGGCCTTGGCCATGGCGTCACACGCCCGATAATCAGGAAAAGCGGGATGACCCTAGCGGGGCTTGGGAGAATTCGCTGTACGGGGGATGACGTGAATCCCGTTTTCAGGCTGCTAATACCTTAGCGTATTGTCCTCTGCGATTGTCGGGCGCCGCCAAAACTGGCTGCGCTTTGACGCAGTGAGCTGAACATATGTTCGCTATCCGAGGAAAAGCCTGAGCCGTTCAAGGGCGGAAACGGCGGGGCGTAGCTGCCGCAGAAATCGGATGAATGCATGCCTGAAGTGGGGAAGCGAAAGACGGGGCGGCGCATAGCCATGACATTTTGTTGGTCGATACGCCGGCGATGCGTTGCCAAGTGCTGCATCCTTGCCGATGATATGAAATGCAGACTTCAGACCAATCCGTAAGCGCGGTGGAAATGCGGATCGCTTCCGATCCCCGCTATGCCGCGTTGGTGCGCGACCGCCAGCGCTTTTCGTGGACGCTGACCGCGATCACCGTGCTCGTCTACAGCGGCTTCATTTCGCTCGTCGCCTTCGACAAGCCGCTGATGGCGCAGCCGATCGGCGGTGGCACGATCAGCCTTGCGGTGATCCTCGGCGCGGCGATGCTGCTCGGGACGGTCGCGATCTGCGCGGTCTATGTCCGGCGCGCGAACGGCGAATATGATGCACGGCTTGCCGAACTGCTCGCGAGCACGCGCGCGTGACGCGCAGCCTCTGGCAGACCGCCGGCCTCCTTGCTCTGCTCGGCTGGGCGACCGGAGCGAATGCGGCGATTGCCGGCGCGATCCAGCGTCAGCCGACAAACTGGACCGCGATCCTGATGTTCGCGGGGTTCGTCGCGATCACGCTGTTCATCACCGGAGCGGCCGCCCGACGAACGCGAACCGTCTCGGATTTCTATACCGGCGGCGGCATCACCGGGTTTCAGAATGGTCTCGCGATGGCGGGGGACTATTGCTCGGCCGCCTCTTTCCTCGGCATCACCTCGCAGATCTTCAACGACGGCTATGACGGATTGATCTACGCGATCGGATTCTTGGTAGGGTGGCCGATCGTGCTGTTTCTCGTTGCCGAGAAATTGCGGAACCTCGGCCAGTTCACCTTCGCCGACGTCGCGTCCTATCGCTTCCTGCAAGGGCCGGTCCGCAGCTTTGCGGCGGTCAGCACGCTGCTCGTCGTCTCTTTCTATCTGATCGCGCAGATGGTCGGGGCGGGGCAACTCGTCCAGCTGCTGTTCGGCCTTCCGTATCTCTATGCGATCACCGTCGTCGGCGGGTTGATGATGATCTACGTCCTGTTCGGCGGCATGCGCGCGACGTCGTGGGTGCAGATCATCAAGGCGGTGATGCTCCTGTGCGGCGCCACTTTCCTGGTGCTGGGCGTAATGCTGCATGTCGGTTTCTCGTTCGAAACACTGTTCGCGCGGGCCGTCGCGGTGAAGACCAGGCTGGCGCTCGAAAGCGGTCTCTCGCCCAGCGATGCCGCCGCGAAGGGCCGTGCGATCATGGGGCCTGGCGGGTTCATCAAGGATCCGATCTCGGCGCTGTCGTTCGGTTTTGCACTGATGCTCGGCACGGCCGGTCTGCCGCATATCCTGATGCGCTTCTTCACCGTCCCGGATGCGCGCGAGGCGCGGAAATCGATCATGTGGGCGACGGTGTGGATCGGCTATTTCTACGCCTTGACCTTTATCCTCGGCTTCGGCGCGATCGTGATGATCTCGTTCAACCCAGATTATGTCGGCGTGGGCGGCGCGTTGCGCGGCGGCAACAACATGGCGGTGATGCATCTGGCGCATGCGATCGGCGGCAATTTGTTCCTGGGCTTCATCTCGGCGGTGGCGTTCGCGACGATCCTCGCCGTCGTCGCGGGGCTGACGCTCTCCGCGGCGTCCGCGATCTCGCACGACATCTATGCAAGCGTGATCCGCAAAGGCGCCGCCGATCCGATCAAGGAGCTCCGCGTGTCGCGGATCACCACGATCCTGCTCGGCATATCGGCGATCATCCTCGGCGTGGTGTTCGAGAAGCAGAATGTCGCTTTCATGGTCAGCCTTGCCTTCGCGCTTGCCGCGTCGGGCAATTTCCCGGTGCTGGTGATGTCGTTGCTGTGGAAGGGCTGCACCACCAACGGCGCGGCCTGGGGCGGCGCGATCGGGCTGCTGGCGGCCTTTGGCCTGACCGTGCTGTCGCCCGTCATCTGGGTGGCGGTGTTCGGCTTCGCACATGCCATATTCCCGTACAGCTCCCCGGCGCTGTTCTCGGTGCCGGCCGGGTTCGCGGCGATCTGGCTGATCTCGATGCTCGACCGATCCCCCCGCGCGGCGATCGACAAAGCGGGATATGCAAGCCAGCGACTGCGCTCCGAAACGGGGATCGGCGTCCATGACTCGGTTGCCCATTGAACCGGCCGCATAGTCGATGTGGATGGCGGTCCGCTCCTGTGCGCTGACCTCCCAGCGGGCGCGCGATGAACACGCGGCTGTAGTCGGGAGGCGCCAAAGATCGTCTGAGCGGCGGAATGTGCGGCGTCGCTGCCACTGAGGTCCTTTTGACCGGCGCCCCGGAGGGGGCGGGAATTAGGGAATGGTTCGCTTTTCAAATTCTCCAGCGAGGAACGTGCGCAAGGCTCACTCGACCTGGAGGTGGCGACTTTGCCAGCATGATCCGCTAGTCGGGCGTCCCCAATATGCCCGCCAACCCGTCTCGGCCTAAGAGCAAAGGACGTGCTACACGCCCTGCCGTGGCGGTGGGCCATACAGGAGCGCAGGCTTGGAATCCGTATCGATTGTGTTGGTCTTGTTGCTGGCGGTCGTCGTCAGTGGCGCCGTCTCGCGGATGCTGCCGGTGGCGGTGCCGACGCCGCTGGTGCAGATCGCGCTGGGGTTCGTCGTGGGGCTCGCCACGCATTTGCGCGTCGCGCTCGATCCCGAGCTGTTCATGCTGCTGTTCCTGCCGCCGCTGCTGTTTCTCGATGGCTGGCGCATCCCCAAGGACGCGCTGTTCAAGGATCTGTCGACCGTCTTCGAGTTGGCGCTGGGCCTGGTCCTGCTGACCGTTGTCGGCATGGGGTTCCTGATCCACTGGATGATTCCGGCGATGCCGCTTGCCGTCGCCTTCGCGCTGGCGGCGGTCATCTCGCCGACCGACCCGATCGCGGTGTCGGCGATCGCCGCGCGCGTGCCGATCCCCAAGCGGATGATGCACATTCTCGAAGGCGAGTCGCTGCTCAACGACGCATCGGGCCTGGTGTGCCTGCGCGTCGCGATCGCGGCGGCGCTGACGGGCAGCTTCTCGGCGACCGGGGCGGCGTTGAACTTCCTCTGGATGGCGGGGGCGGGGATCTTCGTCGGCGTCGCGCTGACGCTCGCGGTGACGCGCACCAAGGCGTGGGTGTCGCGGCGCTTCGGCGAGGAGACGGGCTCGCAGATCCTGATCAGCGTGCTGATCCCGTTCGGCGCCTATCTGATCGCCGAGCATGTCCATGCGTCGGGCATCCTCGCGGCGGTCGCGGCGGGCGTGACGATGAGCTTCGCCGAGATTTCTCGGCAAGCGCTGGCGGTCACGCGGATGCGGCGCAACTCGGTGTGGGACACGATCCAGTTCGCGGCCAACGGCATGATCTTCGTGCTGCTCGGCGAGCAATTGCCCGAGATCCTGTCGGGGCTCGACCAGACCGTCGCGCTGACCGGCCATGCCAGTCCGTGGTGGCTGGCCCTGTACGTCGCGGCGATCATGGCGGGGCTTGCCGCGTTGCGCTTCGGCTGGGTGTGGGTGTCGTTCCGGATCACGCTGCTCCGCCGCGCGCCGGGACGCGAGACTGGCTCGAGCCCACCGTGGCGGCTGGTCGCCGCCATGTCGTTCGCCGGGGTGCGCGGTGCGATCACGCTCGCGGGCGTGCTGACGCTGCCGATGGTGATGGGCAACGGTACGCCCTTCCCGGGACGCGAGCTCGCGATCTTTCTGGCGACCGGCGTCATCCTGAGCTCGCTCGTCCTGGCGAGCATCGGCCTGCCGCTCCTGCTGCGGGGACTGACCATGCCGCCCGAGCCTTCGCAACAGGCCGCGGAGGACATGGCGCGCGTCGCCGCCGCGGAAGCCGCGATCAAGACGATCGAGCGCGTGCAGCATGCGCTTGCCGAAGGACGCAACGACGCGGACGTCTACGCCGCTGCCGGCGCGCGCATCATGGACGGCTATCGCGAGCGGATCGAGGGCCTCAGCGCGGGTAGCGACGCCAGCCAGGTGGCGCGCGCGAACGAAGGGATCGAGCGCGAGCTTCGACTTGCCGCGGTCCGCGCCGAGCGTGCGGAGATCATGGCGATCGCCCGCGAGCGCGGCCTAGGCAGCGAGCTTGCGGCCAGACTGGTGCGCGAGCTGGACCTGCTCGAGGTACGCTACCGGTAGCGTGGCTCCGCGTGCGGGGGGGCGACACGGGCCGGCACGCCTGGAGTCGCCCGTTTTCAGTATTATGCTCGCGCTCAGGTCGAGCACGCGACCGGGATGTGGGCGCCAGCGATCGATGATCCAGGGCCCGAGCGCACGCCGGCCAGAATCGCGGGCTGCGACCGTTCGGACGCGTAGACCAAGGCCGCCGGGCGGCCGACCGGGGACTGCGCACCGACCGACGAAGTGCCGCCATGCCCGTCGATCGCGGCGTGATTGTCTCTGCCGTCATTGGCGACTTCGATCGCACCAACCCTAGCATAATCGGTCGCTGGCGGAAGCCCGGCAGGCGCCGCGGATGACGTTTGGTGACTGGCCCGCCGCCCTATAGTGAGGTTCAGTCCCCCAGTTCAGCTGATCGGCACATCGCCACCCGTGCTAGTTGTTCTCGGTCTGCTCAGCCGGAGCGGCCTGGTTTGTCTGATCGCCGCGCGTCGTGCGTGCCGTCATGCCGGTGGCGGAGGCGTCGTCCATCAACTGTTCGTCTGGCGCCGCCGCGGGCGCCTTTTCCGGCACCGCAGCCGTCGTGTTGGTATCGGCGGTCGGGGTCGGTTCGGGGTCGGGCGCGCGGGTCTCTGGCGCCACCGGCGTGACTTCGTCGGTCGGTTCGGTGCGCGTATCGAAATAGTTGTCGCCGTGCGACGGCGCCTCGCTCGATTGCGAGCAAGCGCCGAGGCCGGCGATCAGCAGCAGCGCCGTGAAGGCGAGCGGGAATTTGTAGGTCATCGTCGTCATCTCCTCAGCGCGCCGCAAGCGCCTGCCGCGCGGACCGTGCCGCAATCTTGGTCGCCAGCGCTCCGTCCCACGCATAGGGGTCATTGCGGAAACTGACCTGACCGTTCGCGGTCGCAAACGCCGTCCAGTACAGCAGATAGACCGCAACGGGCGCCGCCAGCTTCGCGCGCACCGTCTTGCCTTCGGACACCGTCGCATCGATCGTGTCCGCGGGCCATTCGGGCGTGGCGTCGAGCAGCCGCTTCGCGAGGTCACCGGGCTTTTCGAGCCGGACGCAGCCATGGCTCGCCAAACGATCGAAGCGCGCGAACCCTGCCTGGGCGGGCGTGTCGTGCAAATAGACGGCGAACGGGTTGGCGAAATCGAACTTGTACTTGCCCAGCGCACTATGGTCGGAGGCCTGCTGAAGCCGCTTGCCGCCGTCGCCGGTATCGATCACCCGGAATCCGTTGCGCGCGAAATAGCCGGGGTGCGCCTTCTCCTTGGGCCACAGCTCGCGCGCCGCGATCGTCGATGGCACGTTCCATGGCGGATTGAGCACGATGCTGTGGATCTGCGAGGTCAGCATCGGCGTCTCGGCGCCGGGGCGCCCGGTCACCGCCTTCATCGACATGACCGGCACGTCGCCGTCGAACAGCGTCAGCACGGCCGCGGCGATGTTCACCTGGACGCGGTTCTTCTCGAGTTCGGGCGGCAGCCAGCGCCAGCGTTCCATGTTGGCCTTGATCTGGCGAAGCCGCGCATCGACCGGCACGTTGAGCGCGGCGAGCGTCTGCGCGGCGGCGATCCCCGTCGGATTGAGCCCGTAGCGCCGTTGCGCGCGACGGACGGCCTCGACGAGCGCGGCGTCGAAGCGATCTCCCGACGGCGTCACTTGCGGATCTTCGAGCGCGAGGCGCTGACGCAGCGCGGAAACGCGCGCGCCGGTGTTGCCGAGCGTCAGGTCGGCGCCTGCGGTGAGCGACTCCCAGCCACCCGCCGCCGCGATCGCCCGATACCGCGCAAGCGCGGTGACCAGCGCATCATAGCCTGCGTAAGGCGGTGGCAGCGACGCGATCCAGGCGGCCAGACGGTCGTGCTCGACCGCGTCCTTGAAGGCCGGCAGCGGGTCGTATGCCGCAGGGCGCATCGCCCAGTTGCGATCGAAATCGGCTTCCGCAAGCCGCCCGGCATGAACGGCATGGGCATGATCCAGCGCGGCTCGGACAAGGCTGTCATTGTCGAGGGTCTCGCCCGACTCCGTGTCGGCGAGACCCTGCGCCACGATGTCTTTACGCAGCAGAAGCGCGAGCGCGTTGGCTTGGGCCGGGCTCAGGTGCGGCAACGGGGCGGACGGCACTGGCTGGACGATCGGCGCAGGCATCGGCAGATCGGTGGCCGGTGGCGCATCCTGCGCCATGGCGGGCGGTGCAACGAACAGGGCCGCCAAAGCGAGGCAGCGCGTCGCGCTCGATGTGTGGCGGTACAATAGACGGGTCTTGCGATGGGGCTGTATCATGAGCGCTGCCCTACACCCCGTCGCCGCCGACTGCATCGGTTATCTGGGGTTTTTATCGTCGTGAGCACCCCAGGGCGGTGCATGCGGGTGACGCGCTGGTCAGACGCTCCCAGGTCGCTCGTGTCAGCCCCACCGCCTCTGTCGTTCTTTTGCCATGTCGAGCGAGCATGCTCTGCCGCCTATCGCGTGAAAGCGCGGCGGCTGGCGCGAAAATTCGGGTGAGACCGAGGTTGGGCAACGGTTTAACCATGGACTGGCTCCGGCACCGTCAGCTACTCGCAGTTCACCGGCACGCACACACCGCGTGTTCAGTCTTGTCGGTTTAGAATGCGCCAAGCCGCTTAACGACAAAGCTCAAGGAGTATCGATGCGCGTGCCTCTGCTGTCCCGCCTGCTGCTCTCCGGTCTCGCCGCAAGCTTGCTCGTTCCGGCGCCTGCCGCGGCAAGTTCTCCGGAGCTCATCGGGCTCGAGCGCGAGCTGAGCCGGCTGGTGGCGGAGCGCTCGGGGGAATATGGCATCGCCGCGCTCGACCTTCGCGATGGCTCGAGCGTCGCCATCAATGGCAACACGCCGTTTCCGATGGCCAGTACGGTCAAGCTCGCCATCGCCGCCGCCTACCTTGCCGAGGTCGATCAAGGCCGACGCCGCCTCGACGAGACGATTGCCGCCCGTCCCGCCGCGAAGGTGCTCGAGCTGATGATCGTCCGCAGCGACAATCAGGCGGCCGACCAGCTGCTTGCCGCGGTTGGCGGACCGGTCACGGTCCAGCAGTGGCTGTCGTCGCACGCGATCACCGGCATCCGGGTCGACCGCACCATAGCCCAACTGCTCCGCGAGCGCGGCCACCTGGCCGACAGCAAGGATGTCGCCACGCCGACCGCCATGGTTGCTTTGTTGTACAAATTGACCAACGGCACCGTTCTGACGCCGCAAAGCAGCGCCTATCTTTTCGACCTGATGCGGCGATGCCAGACCGGCACGCGCCGTATCCGCGCGCTGCTTCCCACCGGTACGTTGGTGGAGGACAAGACGGGCACGCTCGACGGTGTCACGAACGATGTCGGGTTCATTACCATGCCCGACGGCCACCGCGTGGCCGTCGCGGTGTTCGCGCGAGGCGGTCGCGATCGGCAGCCTGGCATCGCTGCGGTCGCACGCGTGATCTACGACCGGTTTGCCGACAGTGCCCGCAACGCCCTCGCCGTCTTCATGCGGATGCGGTGACCTGCGCCTGTTTGATTGCGCACTTTCGCTAGCTCTTCCGCGCTGGTGATCCCTCGCAGGGCGGTGTGCCCAAACGCCGGGAATGCATCGCGCTTGCGCCGAGCGACCAGTCGGGATCCCTGGCCAGGATCGAGCGCAGTTTCCTGATTCTGCTGCCACGCGCGTGCCGCGGGGCTCGCTTGGCCTCAGCGCGCCGAATGCGGGTATGGGGTATTCCGGCACCGCGCCGGCAGCGCCAGAAGGCGCGCGCTCCGTCTCTGCACGCGATCTGCATCGTTTGCGCACGCGATGACCCCGGTCCGACCTCTCTGATCGACACATGGCGCGGTCAAAGGTGCTCCCGACGAACGGGAGACTGCAATGACGCTTGCTCGACAATTTCAAACCGGTGTCCTTGCCAAGGCAATGGCCACCGGCGCGCTGCTGATCGCGTGTCAGATCCTGTTCGACGGATCGAGGCTCGGCGCTGCGCTGGGGGCATTCGCGCTCGCCTGGTCCGCGGCGCTCGCATTGACCCAGCGCGCGGTGACGCGCGGGACCGCTGCCAGGATCGCGCTTGTCATCGCCGTGGCGCTGGTCGGCGTGCTGGTCGACGATCCGAGCGTGATAGGCTGGGTTTCGTTCTGGGTGGCGCTATCGCTGGCGGCGGTGTTGCCGCGTCGCGGTTTCGACGAGGCCTCGATCTGGGCTCGCCGCCTCGTCGTGCATGCGGCGACCGGGTTGGTCTCGCCCTTTCGCGACGCCGCCCGGCTTAGTGCCGCGGGTCAACGCGGCCTGCGGGGAACAATGAGTGTCCGCGCGGTCATACGCCTGCTCCTCCTTCCCGTTGGCGGCGGTGCGGTCTTCCTTGCCCTCTTTGCCAGTGCCAATCCGCTCATCGAGACCGTCCTTGCAGAGATCGCGCTGCCCGATGCCTGGACCGTCGTGTGGCGCAGCGTGCTGGCGGGCCTCGTTGTCATCGCGGTGTGGCCGAGCCTGCGCCCGAGCAGTGCCGTAACGCGAATGTCTCGCACCGCGACGCGTGCCCCGCTGATCGCGTACGAGCCCGGAGCGGCGACGCTGACGTTGGCGCTCGTCACCTTCAACGTGGTGTTCGCACTGCAGAACGGGCTCGACATCGCGTTTCTCTGGAGCGGGGCGCCGCTCCCGGCTGGCGTCACTCTGGCGGACTATGCACATCGCGGTGCCTATGCGCTGATCGTCACCGCGCTTCTGGCGGGCGCCTTCGTGATGGTGGCGATGCGACCGGGTAGTCCAGGTGCCGCAACACCAAGCGTCCGTGCGCTCGTGATGCTATGGATTGCGCAGAACGTGCTGCTCGTCGCCTCGAGCGCGCTACGCACGCTCGACTATGTCGACGCCTATGGGATGACCGAACTCCGCCTCGCTGCTCTGGCCTGGATGGGGCTGGTGGCGGTCGGGCTTGCGCTGATCGGCTGGCGACTCCGCGCCGATCGCTCGGCCGCGTGGCTGATCAACGCGAACGCCCTGGCGGCGGCGGCAGTGATCGTGACGGCGAGCGTGGTCGATCTCGGCGCGACGGCGGCGGCTTGGAACACTCGCGTCGCGCTGCAGCGCGGCCGCTCCGGGCCGCAGCTCGATCTCTGCTATCTCGGGCGACTGGGACCGTCGGCGCTGGTGTCTCTCGCAGGGCTCGAACGGCACGCGCGCGACCCGGCCTTGCGCGAGCGGCTCGGCTGGTTGCGCTGGAATGCACAAAACGACCTGCTGCTTCGGCAAGGCCATTGGCGCAGCTGGACGCCGCGCGGCGCGCGACGTCTGAGCGCCGCCGAAGCAATCGCCGGCAAACGCTCCCCAGCGCTTCGCCCGGCACCCAACGGTCGCGGCTGCGACGGTTCGATCGTGCCGCCGCCGCCGCCGCCCGCTGCGCCCCCGGCACCACCGCCGTTGACGAAAGGGCCGCAACAATGATCCTGTGTCCCATGCCCCGCATGATCCTCATCGTCGACGACGATCCCCATATCCGCCAGCTGCTCGTCTTCGCGCTCGACAAGGCCGGTTTAGAAACGATCGAGGCGAGCGACGGCGAGGCGGCGCTCGCGCTGGCGTCCGAGCGCGCGCCCGATTTGGTGGTGCTCGACATCAACATGCCGCGGATGGACGGGCTCGAGGTGTGCCGTCGCCTGCGCGCCGAAAGTCCGGTCCCGATCCTGTTCCTGTCGAGCCGCGACGACGAGATCGACCGTGTGCTCGGCATCGAGCTCGGCGCCGACGATTATGTCGTAAAGCCGTTCTCGCCGCGCGAAGTGGTGGCGCGCGTGATGGCGATCCTGCGGCGCACCGCGGCGCACGCGCCGAGCGTCGAGACCGGCCGCGATCTCGCGCAGGGGCGGTTGCGACTCGACCTCGATGGATGGCGGGCGCTGTGGGATCGAACCGATGTGCCGCTCACCGTTACCGAGTTCCAGATCCTGCGGCTGCTCGTGTCGATGCCGGCAAAGGTGTTCAGCCGCGATGCGATCATCGACCGGCTGCACGGGCCGGGTTTTGCGATTACCGATCGGACGATCGACAGCCATGTCCGCAACCTGCGCGCCAAATTCGCGCGGGAGGGTGGCGGCGACGTGATCGAGACGCGCGCCGGCATCGGTTATCGCCTCGGGGCGTGCGCGGGAGCGTGATCGCTTCGACCAAGCGTTGGGCGAAGCGCCATTGGCCGCAGATGCGGCTACGCACGATCGTCTTTGCGACGCTGTTCGTCGTGGCGGCGCTGCCGGGCTTCGGCGCGGTGTTCCTGCGCGTCTATGAAAACACGCTGGTGCGCCAGACCGAGGCCGAACTCGTCGCGCAAGGCGCGGCGCTTGCGGCGACGGCGGAGGCGGGATGGCCTGGCGCGACGACCGCACCGAGTCTTGCCGCTGACCGAGGCGAGGACCGCTCGACCACGAGCGCGATCGATCTCAGCACCACTCCGATATTGCCCGAGCGCCCCGCAGCCGAGCCCGCCCAGCCGGTAGCGCGCGACGCCGCAGCCGCATCGATCCGGCTCGCGCCGATCATTGCTGCGACGCGCGCAACGACGCGCGCGTCGATCCTCCTGCTGGATCGCGCCGGCCGTCTCGCCAGTGAGGGGCACGGTGCGGGCGGGTATGTGCACCTGCCCGAAGTGGCTGGGGCGTTGCGCGGGCGACCGATGACGGTCTTGCGGCGCAACGGGGCGTACCGCGCCACCTACCGTTTCGAGTGGCTCTCGCGCGCGGCCGCGATCCGCGTCCATCATGCTCGACCGATCGTGGTGGATGGCAAAGTGGTCGGCGTCCTGCTGCTCTCGCGCTCGGCGCGGTCGCTGTTCAAGGGGCTGTACGAAGATCGCTGGAAGATCGCGATCGGCATCGTGGCGATCTTCCTCGCGCTCGTCGTGCTCAGCGGCATCATCTCGCGCGGCGTTACGCGGCCGATCCAGCAACTGGGGATCGCCACGCGCGCGGTGGCGAGCGGGCATGGTCGCGTGCCCGACATTCCCACCACAGCGGCGCTCGAGATCCAGGGCCTGTATGCGGATTTCGCGGCGATGGCGGCGGCAATCGAGCACCGCTCGCACTATCTGCGCGATTTCGCGCATTCGGTGAGCCACGAGTTCAAGACCCCGCTCGCAGGAATTCGCGGTGCGCTCGAGCTGTTGCACGATCATCCCGACATGACGGCCGGGGATCGCGATCGCTTCCTCGCCAACGCCGATGCCGATGTCGATCGGCTGACATTGCTGGTAACGCGGCTGCTCGATCTGGCCCGCGCCGACATGGCGGAGCCCGGCGCGGTCGCATCGATCGATCCGCTTCCGATCATCGCGCGGGTGGCCGACATCGTCCGCGAAGCCGGGTTGGTCGTGTCGCTGCCGCACGCCATGCCTGCGGTTATCTGCCCGGCCGAAACCCTCGAAGCGGTGATGACGACGCTGTTCGATAACAGTCGGCAGGCCGGGGCGAGCGCTATCCGGGTGAGCACCTCCGTCGTTCCGGGGGCGCTCACCATACGCGTGAGCGACGACGGCCCCGGCATCGCCCCGGCCGATCGTCAGCGCTTGTTCGAACCGTTCTTCACGACCAAGCGCGAGACGGGCGGGACCGGCCTGGGCCTCGCTATCGCCCGTTCGCTGATTGAAAAGTCCGGCGGCCGGCTGGACCTTGTCGATGCGGCCGCGACGACCTTTGTCGTGGAGCTCCGATCAAACGCGTGCTGACGGATCGGAAAGGATCGGGGCCTGAGTTCCACTCGCGGCTACGTTCTTTCAACATTCGGCGACTGGCGACTTCGGCAATGAGCCGAAGGGTATGATTGTACGATTCAGATGCTGAAAATAGCCCGGAAATGACCGACAATGGGTCATCACCGCGTGCAGCGAAGCGCTATATGAACACGCGTCAGGAGGCAGGAAGCGGCGTAGGCGCTGCCGCTGTCGGCTTCTAGGTCAATCGCATGGCGAGAGTCAGCTAACCGACGCGGCGCCATGCCGGCTGAAGGTCCTGACCGCGATCCCGCTTTCGCATCGCCGGCGAGGCGCACGCCCGCCGATCGGCAAGATTTGCGACAATTGAATGATTGACACAACCGGCCCGCCAAGGCCGAAGACGTTACAGATTGTTGCGGAAGCCTTCCATGCCCGAGTTCGAGACCGATACCACGCCCTACGCGCCAATCCCCGCGACGACGCGCCGGATGGGCAGGCGGGGTCGGACGCTCAGTTGGATCGCCGGGCTGGGCGGCTTGCTGCTGCTCATCCTGTTCGCGGTGTGGCTGTCGCATTCCGGTTCGGACGCCGGAGGCGCGGGCGGCGGTCGACGCGGCGGCGGCGGCGGCGGGCGCGGCGGCCCGGGCGGCGGCGGGCAGCCGACGACGGTCGCGACCGTCAAGGCGAGCGCGGCCGATCTGCCGGTGGTGATCGAGGCGCTCGGCACCGTCACCCCCGCCGCGACGGTGACGATCCGCCCGCAGGTCTCGGGCACGATCACCAAATTGCTCTATGCCGAGGGGCAGCTCGTCAAGAAGGGCGAGGTGCTCGCGATCATCGATCCGCGGCCGTACCAGGCGGCGCTGCTGCAGGCGAAGGGCGCGCTGATCCGCGATCAGGCGCAGCTCGCCAATGCGCGCGTCCAGCTCAGCCGCTACAACACCCTGCTCGGGCAGGATTCGATCGCGCGGCAGGACGTCGATACGCAGGCGGCGACCGCCAAGCAGCTCCAGGGCACGATCGCGATCGACCAGGGCGCGGTGCAGCAGGCGCAGATCAACCTCGGCTTCACGCGCGTGCTCTCGCCGGTGTCGGGGCGCGTGGGCCTGCGCGTCGTCGATATCGGCAATTATATCGGCGCGGGCGATACCAATGGTATCGCCGTGGTGACGACGCTCCAGCCGATCGACGTCGCGTTCGCGGTGCCGCAGGACCAGGCGCCGGTGATCGCCCAGCGGATCGCGCAAGGGGCCGAGATCCCCGCGGTCGCGCTCGACCGGACGCGCACGCATACGCTCGACCAGGGGCGCTTCTCGACGCTCGACAATCAGGTCGATACCTCGACGGGGACGATCAAGGGCAAGGCGCGCTTCGCCAATCCCGCCAACCAGCTCTACCCGAACCAGTTCGTCAACGTGCGGCTGACGGTCAATACCGCGCGCCAGGCGATCACCATTCCCCCCGCGGCGGTCCGTTCGGGGCAGGACAGCGCGTTCGTCTGGCTGCTGAAAGGTGACCGCACCGTCACGCAGCGCAAGGTCACCACTGGGGTCACGAGCGCCGACAAGGTGCAGATCCTCACCGGCCTGAAACTCGGCGACACCGTCGTCACCGATGGCGGCGACCGGTTGAGCGAAGGCGCCAAGGTCGCGCTGCCGGGCGACAAGCCGGCCGCGCGCGGTGCCGGCGGCGGGCGGCGCAGGCGCGGCGGGCAGGGCGGCTGAGCGGCAGCGCGATGAGCCCGTCCCGCATCTTCATCCTGCGTCCCGTCGCGACCGCGCTGCTGATGATCGGCATCGTGCTGGCCGGCTTCGTCGGCTTCCGCATGCTGTCGCTCTCGGCGCTGCCCGAGGTCGATTACCCGACGATCGAGGTGACGACGCTCTATCCCGGCGGCAGCCCCGAGGTGATGAGCCAGACGGTGACCGCCCCGCTCGAACGCCAGTTCGGCGAGATGCCGGGCCTGTCGCGCATGGCCTCGACCAGCACCGCGGGCGCCTCGGTCATCACGCTGCAATTTGGGCTTTCGGAGGGGCTCGACGTCGCCGAGCAAGAAGTCCAGGCGGCGATCAACGCGTCCTCCGCGCTGCTCCCGGCCGATCTCCCCGCGCCGCCGGTCTATGCCAAGGTCAACCCGGCCGACGCGCCGATCCTGACGATCGCGATCAGCTCGGACACGATGCCGCTGACGCAGGTCCAGTCGATCGTCGACACGCGGCTCGCGCAGAAGATCAGCCAGATCAGCGGCGTCGGGCTCGTCTCGCTCGCCGGCGGGCAGAAGCCCGCGATGCGGATCCGCGCCGATACGCAGGCGCTGGCGAGCTATGGCCTGTCGCTGTCGCAGCTGCGCACCGCGATCGACAATGCCAACGCCAATAGCGCCAAGGGCAGCTTCGACGGGCCCAACCGCTCGTACCAGATCAACGCCAACGACCAGCTCGAGAGCGTCGAGGATTACAAGACGCTGATCGTCAGCTACGCTAACGGCGCGCCGGTGCGCCTGTCCGACGTCGCGCAAGTGTCCGAGGGCGCGGAGAATGCGCGGCTGGGCGCGCTCGCCAACACGACGCCCGCGATCATCCTCAACGTCCAGCGCCAGCCCGGCGCGAACGTCATCCAGACGACCGACGCGATCAAGGCGCAGCTCCCCGTGCTGCTCAAGAGCCTGCCTGCGGGCCTCAAGGCGACGACGCTCGCCGACCGCACGACGGGCATCCGCGCCTCGGTCAGCGATGTCGAGTTCGAGCTCGTGCTCGCGGTCGTGCTCGTAGTGCTGGTGATCTTCTTCTTCCTGCACTCGGCGCGCGCGACGCTCGTTGCCGGGCTCGCGGTGCCGATCTCGCTGATCGGCACGTGCGGGGTGATGTATCTGCTCCACTACAGCCTCGATAACCTCTCGCTGATGGCACTGACGATCGCGACCGGCTTCGTCGTCGACGATGCGATCGTGATGATCGAGAATATCCAGCGCCATATCGAGGAGGGAATGGAGCCGTTCGAGGCGGCGTTGCAGGGCGCATCCGAGATCGGCTTCACGATCATCTCGCTCACCGTCTCGCTGATCGCTGTGCTGATCCCGCTGCTGTTCATGGGCGATATCGTCGGGCGGCTGTTCCGCGAATTCGCGGTGACGCTCGCGATCACGATCCTGATCTCGGCGGTGGTGTCGCTGACGCTGACGCCGATGCTGTCGGCGCGCTGGTTGAAGCGCCCCGCGGACGAGAAGAAGAGCCGCATCGCCGAGCGTTCGGCCGCCGCCTTCGGCTGGGTCGAGCATCATTACGAGCGCGGGCTCGGCTATGTGCTCGACCGTCGCTTCGCCACGCTGATGGTGGCGATCGCGACTTTCGCGCTGACCGTGTTGCTCTATCTCGTCATCCCCAAGGGGCTGTTCCCGACGCAGGATACCGGCCAGCTCCAGGCGCGGCTGATCGCCTCGACGAGCGTGTCGTACGACAAGATGGCCTCGCTCCAGGCGCAGGCGGCGAAGGCGATATTGCAGGACGGATCGGTCGCTTCGCTGTCGTCGTTCGTCGGGGTCGATGGGTCGGACAACGCCACGCTCAATTCGGGCAGCATGTTCATCAACCTCAAGGAAAGCCACGGCGCGCAGGCCGATGTCATGCAGCGGCTCAAGGATGCGGTCGACCGCATCCCCGGCGTCACGCTCTACCTCCAGCCGACGCAGGACCTGACGATCGACGCCGAGAGCGGGCCGACGCAGTTTCGCTTCTCGGTCGAAGGATCGAACACCGCCGACGTCAATGCCGAGGCCAAGCGTATCGCCGCGGCGCTGCAATCGGTGTCGAAGGTGCGCAACGTCACCACCGACGCCGGCGCGCAAGGGCAGGCGGCGTATATCAATATCGATCGCGATTCGGCGGCGCGGCTCAACATCACCGCGTCGAGCGTCGACGATGCGCTCTATTCGGCGTTCGGCCAGCGGATCGTCTCGACGATCTTCACCGAGACGACGCAATATCGCGTGATCCTCGAAGCGGCGCCGGGCCTGCTGACCGACCCCGCCTCGCTCGGGCTGCTCCACGTCCAGGCCTCAGGTGGCGCGACGCCGCTCAGCGCGATCGCGACGATCAAGGCGGGGACCTCGCCGCTGCAGGTCAATCACGTCGCGCAATTCCCGGCGGCGACGATCGGCTTCGATACCGCGCCGGGCGTCTCGCTTGGCACCGCGGTGAATGCGGTGCAGGCGAAGATCACCGACCTGAAGCTCAAGACCGGCGTCTCGACCAGCTTCCTGGGTGCGGCTGGGGCCTTCTCGTCGTCGCTGTCGAACCAATTGTACCTGATCCTCGCGGCGATCGTCTGCGTCTATATCGTGCTCGGCGTGCTCTATGAGAGCTTCATCCACCCGCTGACGATCCTGTCGACCTTGCCCTCGGCGGCGGTCGGCGCGCTGTTCGCGCTGTGGATCACGGGGCATGATCTCGACGTGATCGGGATCATCGGGATCGTGCTGCTGATCGGCATCGTCAAGAAGAACGCGATCATGATGATCGACTTCGCGATCGCCGCCGAGCGCGACGAAGGGCTCGCACCGTTCGAGGCGATCCGCCAGGCGGCGATCCTGCGCTTCCGCCCGATCCTGATGACGACCCTCGCCGCGCTCTTCTCGGCGGTGCCGCTGATGCTCGGCAGCGGCGAGGGGGCGGAATTGCGCCGGCCGCTCGGTATCGCGATCTTCGGCGGGCTGCTCGTCAGCCAGTTGCTGACGGTGTTCACCACGCCGGTGATCTATCTCTATTTCGATCGCGCGCAGCAGGCCTTCGCGCGGCGCGGCTGGGGAGCGTACAAATCCCCCAACGTCGGCCCCGAAGCCGAAGCGCACCCGTGACGGTGACTGCGTGAACCTTTCAGCGCCCTTCATCCGGCGGCCGATCGCGACGGTCCTGCTGACGATCGGGCTTGCGCTCGCCGGGATCGCAGCGTTCTTCTCGCTGCCGGTGGCGCCGCTGCCGCAGGTCGATTTCCCGGTGATCAGCGTCTCGGCGAGCCTTGCCGGCGCGAGCCCCGACGTGATGGCACAGAGCATCGCGACGCCGCTAGAACGGCGGCTCGCGACGATCGCCGGGGTCAACGAGATGACCTCGCAAAGCTCGCTCGGCTCGACGCGGATCTCGCTGCAGTTCGACCTGTCGAAGAACATCGACACCGCCGCGCGCGAGGTCCAGGCGGCGATCAGCGCGTCGCGCGTCGACCTGCCCGCGACGCTGCGGCAGAACCCGACCTATCGCAAGGTCAACCCGGCGAGCCAGCCGGTGGTGACGCTCGCGCTCACCTCGGACACGCGCACCGCCGGGCAGATCTACGACGCGGTGTCGAACATCATCCAGCAGCGCATGGCGCAGATCCAGGGCGTCGGCGATGTCGAGCTGGGCGGCGGGTCGCTGCCGGCGGTGCGCGTCGCGGTCAATCCGCTCGAGCTCAACTCCTACGGCATCTCGATGGAGGATGTCCGCGCCGCGATCGAGGCGTCGAACGCCAACCGGCCCAAGGGGCTGATCTCGGGCAAGGACGGCCGCTCGTGGCAGATCTACACCAATGCCGCGGGCAAGACCGCCGCCGACTATCGCCCGCTGGTGGTGGCGTGGCGAGGAAGCTCGGCGGTGCGGCTGGGCGACATCGCGACGGTCAGCGACAGCGTCGCCGATACGCGCACGCTCGGGCTCTACAACGGCAAGCGCGCGATCATCGTCAATATCACCCAGCAGCCCGGCGCCAACCTCATCCAGATGGTGGACAAGATCAACGCCGAGCTGCCGGCTTTGCGCGCGCAATTGCCGCCCGACATCAAGCTCGACGTGGCGATGGACCGCACCAATTCGATCCGCGCCTCGCTGCGCGAAATCGAGATCACCGTGCTGATCGCGCTCGTCCTGGTGATCGTCGTCGTCTTCGCTTTCCTGCGCGACGTGCGCTCGACGATGATCCCGGCGGTGGCGACGGTGGTGTCGCTGCTCGGCACCTTCGGGGTGATGTATTTCCTCGGCTTCTCGCTCAACAACCTCTCGCTGATGGCGATCACGGTAGCGACTGGCTTCGTCGTCGATGACGCGATCGTCGTGCTCGAGAATACCACTCGGCATCTCGAGGAGGGGATGGGGCGGATCGATGCCGCCTTGCGCGGCGCGGCCGAGGTCGGCTTCACCGTGCTGTCGATCAGCGTCAGCCTCGTCGCGGTGTTCATCCCCTTGCTGTTCATGGGCGGGATCGTCGGGCGGCTGTTCCGCGAATTCGCGGTGACGCTGTCGGCGGCGGTGCTGATCAGCCTCGTGCTGTCGCTCACCACCACGCCCATGCTGTGCGCCTGGTTCCTCAAACCCCGGCCGCGCGAGGGCGACACCGTCAAGCAGCCGGGCCGCGTCGCGCGCGGGCTCGAGCGCGGCTATCAGCGCGTCGAGCGCGTCTATGAAAAGGCGCTCGACTGGGCGCTGGCGATGAAGCCGCTGGTGCTCGTGCTGTTCGTCGGCGTGCTCGCGCTGACCGCCTATCTCTATGTCGTCGTGCCCAAGGGCTTCTTCCCGCAGCAGCAATCGCCGCTGCTGATGGCGGGGGTGCGCGCCGACCAGAGCGTGTCGTTCCAGGACATGCAGGTGAAGCTCAACCAGGTCGTCGGCATCATCCACAAGGACCGCGCGGTGCAATCGGTGATCGGCTTCACCGGGGGCAATCGCGCGGGCAGCGCGTTCATGATGGTGGCGTTGAAACCCGTCGGTCAGCGGCACGGCGTCGCCGAGCCCGAGATCATCGCGCGGCTACAGCGCAAGCTCCAGCCGATCGCCGGTATCCGGCTGTTCCTCGCACCGGTGCAGGACCTGCGGATCGGCGCGCGGCAGGGCAATTCCTCCTATCAATATACGCTCGTCGCCGACAGCACCGCCGCGCTCAAGACCTGGTCGAAGAAGCTCAACGATGCGCTGCAGGCCAACAAGAAGCTCGCGAACGTCGACAGCGACTATAGCGAGAATGGCGTCGAGAGCTTCCTGACGATCGATCGCGACAGTGCGGCGAGGCTCGGGATCAGTTCGCGCGACGTCGACAATGCGCTGTACGACGCCTTCGGTCAGCGCAGCGTCGCCAACATCTATGAGGATATCAACCAGTACAGCGTCATCCTCGGCTGGCCGCAGGACATGACCACCGGCCCGCACGCGCTGACCGACGTGCGTGTTCCCGCGAATGCCGATGCGGTGATCGCGACCGGGCCCAATGCGACCGCGCTCAACGTCACGACGACGGCGACGGTCGCGACGACCAGCGCCACCGGTGTCGCCGCGACCGGCACGGGGACGGCGGGCAAGACCGCCGCGACCGCGACCGCCGCGGTCGCGACCAACCCGGCGCTGCGCAGCCCCTCGACCGGGTCCGCGCTCAGCAACACGCCGCGCACGATGGTGCCGCTCGACGCGATCGCCTCGATCGGCCAGGCCGCCACCGCGGCGAGCGTCAACCATGACGGCACCGAAGTCTCGACCACGCTCTCGTTCGATCTCGCGCCGGGCGTCGCTTTGTCCGATGCGCAGGCGGCGATCAGCGATGCCGAGGCGCAGATCGGCATGCCGACCACGGTGCATGGCAAATTCTCGGGCTCGGCGGCGACCTTCAAGGATACGCAGAGCGGCCAGCTGCTGCTGATCCTCGCCGCGCTGGTGACGATCTACATCGTGCTCGGCATCCTCTACGAAAGCCTGATCCACCCGCTCACCGTGCTCTCGACGCTGCCCGCGGCGGGGGTGGGGGCGGTGCTCGCGCTGATGCTGTTCAAGCTCGATTTCTCGATCATCGCGCTGATCGGTGTCTTCCTGCTGCTCGGCATCGTCAAGAAGAACGCCATTCTCATCATCGACTTCGCGATCCACGCGCAGCGCACGCGCGGGATCAGCGCCGAGGCGGCGGCGCGCGAGGCGAGCCTGCTCCGCTTCCGCCCGATCCTGATGACGACGATCGCCGCCGCGCTCGGCGCGCTGCCGCTCGCGATCGGCTTCGGCGAGGGGGCGGAGCTGCGCCAGCCGCTCGGCATCGTCATCATCGGCGGGCTGATCGCGAGCCAGGTGCTCACGCTGATCACGACGCCGGTCATCTATGTTTGCCTCGATGGCCTGGCCAATCGCCGCCGCCGAACCGCCCTCCGTGCCGCTCGACGCGGTACCCTTCGCGAGCTTCCCGCATGAAACCGATCCGCTCCTGGTCCGCTCTCCTCGCTAGCGTCGCGCTTGCCGGCTGCTCGCTCGCGCCGCCCTATGCGCGTCCGACCAGCCCCGATGCGACGCAGTGGAAGCCGGTCGACGGCTGGCAGCCCGCCGCCCCCGCCGATGGCGCGCCGCGCGGCGAGTGGTGGAAGGACTTTGGCGATACGACGCTCGACGAGCTCGTGGTCCGCGCGCATGCGCACAACCAGACGCTCGCCCAGGCCGAGGCGACCTATCGCCAGGCCCGCGCGCTCACCCGCGAAGCGCGCGCAAGCCTGTTCCCGACGGTATCAGCGACCGGATCGGTGACGCATTCGGCGTCGGGCGGATCGCGTACGATCGTCACCAACGGGGTGACCTCGGCAGCGGGGTCGCGCGCCTCGACCAGCTACAATGCGGGGCTTTCCGCCAGCTGGGCGCCGGATCTGTTCGGCGAAATCCGCAACACGGTCGCCAACCAACGCTTCACCGAACAGTCGCGCGGCGCCGATCTCGCCTCGGCGCAACTCGCGCTCGATGGCGAATTGGTGACCAACTATCTCGGGCTGCGTGCATCCGATGCGCAGATCGTCAGCCTGGCGGCGACCGTCGCGGCGTACCAGCGCTCGCTGACGATCGCCACCAACCGCTACAATGCCGGGATCGTCGCGCATAGCGACGTGTTCCAGGGCCAGTCGCAACTCGCCTCGGCGCAATCCGACCTCGAGGGCGAAAAGCGCACGCGCGCGCAGCTCGAGGATGCGATCGCGACGCTGATCGGCGAGAATGCCGCAGCCTTCACCTTGCCTGCCGTCGCCGACTGGAAGCCGGTGATCCCGAACGTACCGGTAGAGGTCCCCTCGACGCTGCTCGAACGCCGCCCCGACATCGCCTCGGCCGAGCGGTTGGTCGCCGCCGCCAACGCGCAGATCGGCGTCGATCGCGCCGCCTTCTTCCCGTCGCTCAGCCTCAGCGGGAGCGGGGGTTTCAACAGCGATACTTTGTCGAGCCTGTTCAGCTCGGCCTCCTCGCTCTGGTCGGTCGGGGCGTCGCTCGCGCAGACGATCTTCGATGGCGGCGCGCGCCGTGCACGTGTCGCGGGCAGTCGCGCGGCCTATGACGCCGCGGTCGCCAATTATCGCCAGGTGACGCTCACCGCGTTCCAGGCGGTGCAGGACAATCTCGCCGCGACCGCGATCCTTGCGCGGCAGGAAAAGTTGCTCACCACCGCTTCGGTCGCCGCCGATCGCAGCGAGGCGGCGGTCCGTTTCCAGTATCAGTCGGGGATCGTCGTCTATTCGGACGTCGTCACCGCGCAGGCGACGGCGTTCGCCGCGCGCCGCGCGCTGATCCAGATCCGCGCGGACCGCCAGACGACCGCTGCGGCTTTGGTCCAGGCGCTGGGGGGCGGATGGTCCGGGGGATACGGTGCGGCCCTTGGACAAGGTGTACCGTAGGCGAAGAGCCCGGCTGCAGCGATTTTTGCATTCGAGTGTAGATCTGGCGATACGCAGGTGTCGGAGCTTTACCGGGCACCGAAGCCCAATGAAGTCACGGTCCGAGGTCCAGCGAGACACGCCGACCGTCTGGTCATCGGTCTTTCTGGGCAGAGCCAGCACCGAGGCCGACCCCCGCGCGTCGACGGCGCGCCTTCTTCCCTTCCCGCGACGCGCCGTCAGACCTTGCTCGCGGGCGCGCCGCCGCGTTTTCGTGGGCTTGGTCGTGATGCTGCCCCGCCGGAGCAGGATGTCCAGCCGCCGATCGCCGTACCGCCGGTGCTGCCGCGCCAGATCGCGCAAGCGCGAGCCAAGGTCATCATCATCCGCCCGACAAGGGCGAGGGCGTGCCCGCGGGAACTACGTATGGGGTGCCGGTGGTCGCTCCCCTAGGATTTTCCCCAGCGCCGATGCCACGCGGGTGAGCGTAGCGGCGGTGCGGAAAAAGGCGAATGCGGCGATGACGAAGTTCCACCTTCACCCCGAGCCCCAGCTGGTGTCGCGTATCCGCTGGCTCGGTGCCGGCGCGCTGGAGGGCAATGACGGCAACGTCCCGAGCGCCCGCCTGATCGTCTGCGCTGCCGCAGCGGCCAAAACCCCTGGCCGCCGAAATTGGTCTCCTCTTCGGGTCGGCATTGTGATGTCCGGCCCCATCCCGACGCCCCCGACGCGCACTCCGTCATGACGACGGGCCACCTCATTGCGGCTTTTGGCTCAGGGCTGCTGATCGGCCTTGCCCTGATGCTCTATTGGATCGCCTGGCATCGGCGGCGGCGATGATCTCGCCATCGCCTCGGCACGCCGGTGATGCACCAGGCGACACAGGCGCCAGCGGATTGTCGTCGCACGATGCGGCGACGCGGCTTGCCGCGGACGGTCCCAACGAACTGCCGCGCGCAGCACAGCGATCGATCCTGCGGATCGCGTTCGACGTCCTGCGCGAACCGATGCTGGCGCTGCTGCTCGCCGGCGGCCTGGCCTATCTGCTGCTCGGCGATCTCACCGAAGCGCTGATTCTGCTGGGCTTCGCGACCTTCTCGATCGCCGTCACCGTCGTTCAGGAAGCACGAACCGAGCATGTGCTCGAGGCGCTGCGCGACCTTTCGGCGCCGCGCGCGCTGGTGATCCGCGATGGCGCGCGTCGCCATGTCGCCGGGCGCGAGGTCGTCCGCGGCGATCTGATCGTTCTCGAACAGGGGGACCGGATCGCCGCCGATGCCGTGCTCGTCGCGGCAAACGACCTGCAGGCCGACGAGTCGCTGCTGACGGGGGAATCGGTGCCGGTCGGCAAGATCCTGCTGGACGTCCACGACGCCCCCGCCGGCGGCGCGGCGCCGCGGCCTGGCGGCGATGGTCAGCCCTATGTCTATTCGGGCTCGCTCGTCGCGCGCGGCAGCGGCATTGCGCGCGTGTTGGCGACCGGACCCCGCAGCGAAATCGGGCGGATCGGCCAGTCGCTCGCGACGCTCGACACCGAAGCGCCGCGCCTTAGCCGCGAGACGACGCGGATCGTCACCTGGTGCGCGATCGGGGGCGGGGCGGTCGCGCTGACGGTGGTGCTCATGTACGGCCTGCTGCGCGGGGGCTGGATCGAGGCATTGCTCGCTGGCATCGCGATCGGGATGTCGATGCTGCCCGAAGAGTTTCCGGTCGTGCTGACGGTATTCCTGGCGATGGGGGCATGGCGGATCGGCAAGGTCGGGGTCCTCACGCGCCGCGCCGCGGCGATCGAGACGCTCGGCTCGGCGACGATATTGTGTACCGACAAGACCGGCACATTGACCGAGAACCGCATGTCGCTCGCCGAACTGTGGCTGCCGGGCGGTACGACCCTCGCGATCGCACCGGACGTCGCGGTGCCGGATTCGTATCACGCCCTCATCGCGACCGCGGCGCTCGCCAGTGCCGCCGAGCCGACCGATCCGATGGATATTGCGCTCCACGCCGCGCGCGCCGCGATTCCGGCGATCGCCGTGCCCGATGGCGGGCCGGTGCATGGCTATGCACTGCGCCCCGAACTCCTCGCCATGTCGAACATCTGGGAGCGTGGAGACACGCTCACGCTCTCGGCCAAAGGCGCGCCGGAAGCGATCGCTGGCCTGTGCCACCTGTCGAGCGACGCGTTCGCGGCGATGACCGCCGCCGTCGATGCGATGGCGGTGCGGGGTATCCGCGTCCTTGCCGTCGCGACGGCGACGCCCGCAAGTCGCGCCTGGGCCGAAACGCAGCAGGGCTATGGCTATACCCTGACCGGGCTCGTCGGGCTGGCCGATCCGATCCGCGCGAGTGTCGCCGGTGCGGTCGCAGAATGCCGCAGCGCGGGCATCCGGGTGGTGATGATCACGGGCGACTATGCGGCGACCGCGCGGTCGATCGCGACGCAGGCCGGCATCGTCGATGGCGATGTGCTGACCGGCGACGATCTCGCCGCGCTCGACGATGCCGCGCTTGCGGCACGGCTGAAGTCCGTCACCGTCTTCGCGCGCATCATGCCCGAGCAGAAGCTTCGCATCGTCCAGGCGTTCAAGGCCGCGGGCGAGGTGGTCGCGATGACCGGCGACGGCGTCAACGATGCGCCGTCGCTCAAGGCCGCGCATATCGGCATCGCGATGGGCAAGCGCGGCACCGACGTCGCGCGCGAGGCCGCGGCGATCGTCCTGCTCGACGACGATTTCGGGTCGATCGTCGCGTCGGTCCGGCTCGGACGCCGGATCTACGACAATATCCGCAAGGCGATGGCGTTCATCTTCGCGGTCCACGTGCCGATCGCCGGATTGGCGCTGCTCCCGCTCTTCTTCGGCATGCCGTTGCTGTTCGGCCCGATCCACATCGCGTTGCTCGAAATGGTGATCGATCCGGTCTGCGCGCTGGTGTTCGAGGCGGAGCGCGACGAAGCTGATATCATGACGCGGCCGCCGCGCGATCCGGCCGAACCGCTGTTCGCGCTGCCGATGATTGTCGGCAGCGTGCTCCAGGGCGGGATCGCCTTTGCCATGCTGGCCAGCGTCTTCTTCGTCGAGACATGGGGCGGCATGCCCGAGCCCGAGCTTCGCGCGCTGATCTTCTTTGCGCTGATCGCCGAGATCGTCGCGCTGATCCTGGCCAACCGTTCGTTCAGTGCGGCGCTCGGCGAAGCGCTATTCCGGCACAACGCTGCGCTGCGATACGTCGCGCTTGCGATCACCGCCGTGACCGCGCTGATCCTGTTCCTCCCGCAAGCGCAGACGCTGCTGAAGTTCGGCACGATCGCGTGGAGCGACATGGCGCTGGCGGTCGGTTTGGGCGTCGTCCTGCTGGGGCTGCTCGAAGGCTGCAAGCCGCTGGTCCGCTGGGTGATCGCGCGCGCTGCGCCGCCGTCGCGGGCGGGTGGGGTCGCTGCAGCGTGAGCGCGGAGGTGGCGCCCAATGCGATGGTCGCGCGCGGCGTCCTTTTGGTGCTGGTCGCGGGCGCCACGCTTGCCTTTGTCTGGCTGGTCGCGCCCTTTTCCGGGGCGATCCTATGGGCGGTGATCGCCGCGATTTTGTTCGAGCCGCTCAACGCACGGCTGCTCCGCGCGCTGCCGCACCGGCGGGGAGTCGCCGCCGCGGCGACGTTGCTGGTGATCGTCATGGTCGTCGTCGTGCCCGCGATGCTGCTGGCATCGGCCCTGCTGCGGCAGGCGACCACCGTCTACATGCACGTCCGCAGTGGGGAGATCGATTTCGGACGCGTGTTTGTCGAGACGCAGGCGCGCTTGCCGGGATGGGCGCGGGACTGGCTTGCCGATATCGGCCTGGGCGATATGGCGGGGCTGCGAAGCCGGCTTGGCCAAGGCGTCGCGAACAGCTTTCAGCTGCTACTTGGGCAAGTGCTCAGTATCGGGCAGGGCACGTTCGGCTTCTTCCTGGCGCTGGGCGTCATGCTCTATCTGACCTTCTTCCTGCTGCGCGACGGGCATGCGCTCGCAGCGCGCGTCGAGCGCGCCATTCCCTTGACGCTCGACCAGCGCGCGGTGCTGGTGGCGAAGTTCGTCACGGTGATCCGCGCGACGATCAAGGGCAGTCTGATCATCGCGATCCTGCAGGGAACGACCGGCGGCATCGTCTTGTGGGCGATCGGCGTCCCCGGCGCGCTCCTCTGGGGGGTGGCGATGGGCGTGTTCTCCCTGTTCCCCGCGATCGGGACCGGGCTGATCTGGGTGCTGATGACGGTGTATCTGTTGGCGAGTGGCGCGATCTGGCAGGGGAGCGTGCTATTCCTCTGCGGCTTCTTCATCATCAGCAGCGTCGATAACGTGGTCCGCCCGATCCTGGTCGGCCGTGATGCCCGCATGCCCGACTATGTCGTGCTGATCGCGACGCTCGGCGGTTTCGAGCTGATGGGGTTCAACGGTTTCGTGATCGGGCCGGTGATCGCTGCGGTGTTCATGGCGGTGTGGGGGATTGTCGGCGACACCCAAGCCCCGTCGCAGCCGCCGGCATCGTGAAGTGCCGACGGACGAGGGATGGCACTTCAAAGTCGGACAGAGCCTGCGGGCACGACCTCAATCAGCGGATTGTCGTAGAGCGCGAGATTGCGGTCCGGGCCGGCGTAGCGCCGGCTGTGACCGTCTGTGCGCGCATCGCGGCGATGCACGCCAGACCATCGCGCAGGATCCCGATGGCGTGCGACCCTGATCCATCCCGAGCGGCCACCGCCACCGCCGAGCACGGCGCGACCGGCGCCATTTTGCTGGTGGTTTCGAAAGCCGACGCGCCTTAAACCGTTGCCACGAGAGACTGCGCAGAGCGGTCCGAGCGGATGAGGTGAGGCCTTGGCGAATGTCGTGATTCTGTTCGCGCAGGCGGTGAGCCTGGCGGCGACCAACTATTCGGTCGACGTGCCGATGCGGGCGCCGACGACGCGGCCCGCCTTTGCCGACGAGTTCAGCGGAAAGATCGACCCCTCGCGCTGGCGCTTCGATGTCGAGCGCAACCGCACCGGCTGGGCCAATAACGAGAAGCAATATTACGCGGCCGATCGGCGCGAGAATGCGCGGATCGAGCAGGGCGCGCTGGTGATCGAGGCGCGGCGCGAGGCGCTGCGGTCGCGTTCCGACTGGGGCGGGCAGGCATATAGCTCGGCCAAGCTCGTAAGCCGCAAGGCGCTCGGCTACGGCTTTTACGAAGTCCGCGCCAAGCTGCCATGCGGGCGCGGTACCTGGCCCGCGATCTGGTTGCTGCCGCAGAGCGGGACGTGGCCCGAGATGGGTGAGATCGACCTGATGGAGATGGTCGGCTGGCAGCCGCGTGTCGTCCACGGCACGCTGCACAGCGGCGCGTTCAACCACCGGCTGGGGACGCAGCGCGGCGCCGAGACGCACGTCGCAAGCGCGTGCACCGCGTACCACCGCTACCAGCTCGACTGGCAGCCGCATGCGATCACGATCGGCGTCGATGGCCATGGCTATATGCGCGTGGCCGACGATCAGCCGGGGGGGCATGCCGCCTGGCCGTTCACCGTGCCGTACAATCTGATCCTCAATCTCGCGGTCGGCGGCGATTGGGGCGGGGTCAAGGGAATCGACGATGCCGCGCTGCCGCAGCGCCTGTCGGTCGATTACGTCCGTTATTGGCGCGCCCGGTGAGCGCGTCCGCGATCACCGTCCACCGGGTCGGGCGCGAAGCGCAGCCGGTGGTCGTGATCGACGGCTTCGCGGCCGATCCCGATGTGCTGCGTGCCGCGGCGATCGCAGCGAGCTTCGGCCCGGCGATGCAGCATTATCCCGGCGTCCGCGCCGCACTGCCGCCGGCCTATATGCCGGCGCAGATCGAGGCGCTCGCCGATGTCCTGGGCCCAGTGCTGGGCCGCGCCGGCGCGGTCGCCCTGATCGACGCGAGCTTTTCGATCGTGACGACCCCGCCCGAGGCGCTCGATATCCGCCAGCGGCTGCCGCATTGCGACGCGTTCGGCGCGGACCGGATCGCACTCGTCCACTATCTCGCACCCGACGGTGGCGACGGCACCGCCTTCTTTCGCCATCGCTCGACCGGGTTCGAGACGATCGACGAGGATCGTGCGCCGATCTTCTTCGGCCAGCTCGAGGCCGAGATCCGCCACGGCGGCGTACCACCCGCGCGCTATGTCACGGGCGACACGCCGCTGTTCGAGCGCACGCTCGAGATCGAAGCGCGCTACAACCGTGCGCTCGTCTATCCGAGCTATCTGCTCCACAGCGGCGCGATCGCGCCCGGCGTGCTGCTGTCGAGCGATCCCGCGCAAGGGCGGCTGACGGTTACCGCCTTCCTATCGGTCGGCTAGGGCTTCATCGTCGCCGCCGTGACGCTCGCGGTCGAGACGAGCGCCCGGTCGGTCGCATCGTGCGCCAGCGCGACGCGGTAGCGCCCACCGGCGATCCGCCAGCCGGGCAGGGCCGTGTCATAGTCGGCGAGGATGCGCGGCTCGGCGACGAGCGTGATGCGCTTGGCTTCGCCTGGCTTCAGCATGACGCGTTGGAACCCGGCAAGCCGCATCGGCGTCGCTGCCCCCTCTCGCGCGACATACATTTGCGGCACGTCGGCGCCCGCGACGCGCCCGGTATTGACCACCTCGAAGCTGATGCTGAGCTTTGCGCCGCCGGTCACGACCGGGTTGCGATAGGCGAAGCGGGTGTAGCTGAGCCCGTGGCCGAACGCGAACAGCGGCGTGGCGCGGGTCTTTTCGTACCAGCGATAGCCGACATCGGCGCCTTCGGCATAGTCGACCGGGAAGCTCGCGAGCTGATGGTCGCTCGCATGGCCGGGATCGGCCGCCGCCTGTGCCTCGGCGGCGGTCAGCCGGTCGAGCCCGACAGGGGCCGCGCGCGGGGCCTGGGTCGGGCTGGCGGGGAAGGTGATCGGCAGCCGGCCCGACGGATTGACGCGGCCCGTCAGAATGTTGGCGATCGCCGGGCCGCCACGCTGCCCCGGATACCACGCCTGCAGCACCGCGGGCACCGCCGACAGCCAGGGCATCAGCACGGGGCCGCCGGTCTCCATCACCGCGATCGTCTTGGGCTGCGCGGCGGCGACCGCGACGATCAGATCGTCCTGGTGATCGGGGAGCGACAGATCGGGGACGTCCTGTGCTTCGGTCGTCCACTGCGTCGCGAACACGATCGCGACGTCGGCGGCCTTGGCGGCGGCCGCGGCGGCGGCGGGGTCGCGGCCATCGATCCAGGTGACCTGCGCCTGCGGCATCGCGGCGCGGATCGCGGCGAGCGGGGAGGAGGCATGCCAGGTGACGCGCGCGAACGAGGATGCCGCACCGCTCGTCAGCGGGATCTCGACCGGCGCGCCGCCGACCGAGCGAACCTGGCTCGACCCGCCGCCCGAGAGAACGCCGACATCGGCACGGCCGCCGATCAGCACGACACGCTTGGCGGTGCGTGCCAGCGGCAGGAGATCGCCATCATTCTTGAGCAGGACGATCCCGGCTTCGGCCGCGCGCTGCGCAACCTCGGCGTGGGCGTCATAGGGGATCGATTGGGCGTCGTTCGCGGGCGCATCATAGGCGCCGGTTTCGATCAGTCCGGTCAGATAGCGGATCACCATGTCGTCGAGCCGCGCCATCGGCACGCGCCCGGCTGCGATATCGGCCTTGAGCGCATCGGCGAAATAGACCGCGTGGTCGAGCTCCTGCCCCGATTCCTGATCGAGCCCGGCATTCGCGGCCTTGGCGGTCGAATGCACCGCGCCCCAGTCGCTCATCACCCAGCCGCGATAGCCCCAATCGCGCTTGAGCACGTCGCCCAGCAGATGCGCATTCTCGCACGCCCAGTCGCCATTGACCTTGTTATACGCGCACATCACCGAGCCGGGCTTGCCCGTCTCGATCGCGATCTGGAAGGCAAGCAGGTCGCTCATCCGCAGCGCCGCCTCACCAAGCTGCGCGTCGACGACGGTGCGGCCGGTTTCCTGCGCATTGAGCGCGAAATGCTTGACCGTCGAGACGATGTGGTTCGACTGGACGCCCGCGATATGCGCGCCCGCCATCATGCCCGACAGCAGCGGATCCTCGCCGAGATATTCGAAGTTGCGGCCGTTCCACGGGTCGCGCGTCAGATTGACGCCGCCCGCGAGCAGCACGCTGAAGCGCTTCGCACGCGCCTCGGCGCCGATCATCGCGCCGCCCGCGCGCGCGATCGCGGGATCGAAGGTTGCCGCAGTGGCGAGGCTCGAGGGGAGGGCGGTGGCGACATCGCCCTTACGCTGCTCGATCTGGTTGGCGACGCCGAGCGACGCGTCGCTCTCGCGAATCAGCGGAACGCCCAGATGCGCGATGCCGTCGATATGGCCGGCCGACGGAATCAGCTCGTTCGGCGTCTTGCCCTTGGCCATTGGCGGGAAGAGACCGTGGACGAGCGCGATTTTCTCGTCGAGTGTCATTTTGGCAACGATCGCCGCCGCGCGGGCCCGCGCGTCCTGCGCTGCGGTCTGTTTGGCGGCCTGGCCCGCCACCACCGGCGCTGCCCCGCCGATGCCCGAAAGCAGCGTTGCGCCGAGTAGCCAGCCGTGAATCGTCTTTGCCATCGTAGAAATCCTCCCAGATTTTCGGCGGGCATCCCGTCGCCGGCGGGGCTTCCCCGCTCGGCCGCGCCGCCGCCTGTGGCGCCTAAACAGCACATCCTGGGAACGTTCACAACATCGCGTTTCCGCCATGTCGGCGACTTGACAATCGCTTTAGCCAGGAACAAGTGAACGTTCTCAAACAAGAGGGCGCTGGGGTAAGGCGCCGCTATCAGGGAGGATGACGATGGGGGGCTTTAGCACCCGTTTGGCTACGCGACTCGCACTTGGCGTCTCGACGCTTGCGCTTGCGGGCTATCCGATGATCGCCGTGGCGCAGGACGCCGCGTCGACGATGGGCAACACCGGTCCGGCGACGACACAGGATGCGCCGACCAGCACCGTGACGACGCAGAGCACCGCGACCGCCGATGGGACCGACGCGAGCGGCGACATCGTCGTCACCGGCATTCGCGCCTCGCTGCGCAGCTCGATCAACCTCAAGCGCAATGCGCAGGGCATCGTCGATGCGATCTCGGCCGAGGATATCGGCAAGTTCCCCGACACCAACCTCGCGGAATCGCTCCAGCGCATCACCGGCGTGTCGATCGACCGTTCGAACGGCGAAGGCCAGTTCGTTACCGTCCGCGGCTTCGGCCCCGAATACAATCTCGTCACGCTCAACGGTCGCCAGCTCGCGACCTCGACGATCGGCGACGGCAATGGCGCACCGGTCTCGCGCTCGTTCGATTTCGCCAACCTCGCGTCCGAAGGCGTGGCCGCGCTCGAAGTCTACAAGTCGGGGCGCGCGAGCGTGCCGTCGGGGGGCATCGGCTCGACCATCAACATCCGCACGCCGCGGCCGTTCGACAAGCCGGGCCTGCGCGGCTCGCTGTCGGCGCGCGGCGTGATCGACACGTCGCAGAACGGCGGCAAGGACGTGACCCCCGAAGTGTCGGGCATCTTCTCCGACACCTTCGCGGACGATCGGATCGGCGTGCTCGTGCTCGGCTCGTTCCAGGAGCGCCATTTCAGCGCGAACCAGGCCAATGTCGGCTTTCGCGACGGCTATCTCGGCGCCGAGAACAATTGGGGTTCGCTCGCGCAGGCCGGCGACCCGCGCGCCGCCAACATCACCAACCGTCCGGGCGCGACCGACGTCTATCAGGTGCCGCAGAATGCCGGCTATGACGTCGTCAACGGCAAGCGTCAGCGCATCAACGGCCAGGCCGTGCTGCAGTTCAAGCCGACCGACGCGCTGACCGCGACGTTCGATTACACCTATTCGCGCAACACCGTCGACATTCGCGATAACAGCGTCGGCATCTGGTACAACCACAACGACACGTCGAGCTCGTGGACCAACGGCCCGGTCGCCGGGCCGAACTTCTACACCGAGCGGTTCGCCGCGTCCGAGACCAAGGATCTCGCATATTCGGCGTCGCAGACCTCGGCGCGCAGCGAGAACAAGGCGATCGGCGGCAACCTTACCTGGAAGGCGCCGGGCGGCGTCACTGTAGTGCTCGACGTCAACCACTCGACCGCCGAATCGAAGCCGAACAGCCCGTACGGCAACAGCAACTCGGTCGGCACCGCGGTGTTCGGGGTGCAGAACCAGACGGTCAATTTCCAGAACCAGCTGCCCGTCATCTCGTACAACATGTATTCGGGCATCGATCCGCTCAATGCCGCGAACATCGTCCCGACCGGCAACGCGTTCCGCAACTCGTACTTCCGCGACGAGATCAACCAGTTCCAGCTCAAGGGACATTACGACCACAGCCACGGCTTCCTCGAAAGCCTCGACTGGGGCGTGCAGTACACCGACAACAAGGTGCGCTCGGCCTATAGCGTGCTGCAGAACGACACGTGGGGCGGGACCGGCGGCGACAGCGCTGCGCAGCGGGCGGCCGCGGCGGCGCTGCTGCCCGACAGCCTGTTCACGCTGACTAGCATTCCCGACAAGTTCTCCGGCATCAGCGGCGCCAATTCGGCGGACATCGTCAAGTCGTTCTACACGTTCGACCTGCCGAGCGTCGTCAAGCTGCTCGACCAGGCGTACAAGATCTGCGGCGGCAACGGCCAGTGCCTGATCCCCTACACCACCGACTCGCGCGTCCGCGAGAAGACGATCTCGCCGTATTTCCAGTTTAACGGCAAGTTCAACGTGCTGTCGATGCCGGGTCACATCATCGGTGGCCTGCGCTATGAGACGACCGACGTCAGCGCGACCGCGCTGGTGCCAAACCCGACGGGCGCGCGGCAGAATTCGCAGAACGAGTTCAACATCCTGTTCAACGGAACCGGCTTCACCTCGTTCAAGGGCAGCTATCAGAACTGGCTGCCGTCGGTCGATTTCGACATCGAGCCGACCGATACGATCAAGCTCCGCGCGTCCTACAGCCACACCATCACGCGGGCTGACTATGGCAGCCTGCAGGGCGGTCGCCGGCTCGACACGCTGTTCCGCGTCGGCGGCGGTACCGGCTCGCTCGGCAATCCCGGCCTGATCCCGTACAAGTCGAAGAACATCGATCTGTCGGCGGAATGGTATTACAACAAGGAGAGCTACATCTCGGTCGGGTATTTCCACAAGAACGTGGCGAATTACATCGGCAATACCGTCGTCAACCAGACGATCCCGGGGATCACCTCGCCGACGACGACCTTCAACGGCGTGACGCAGAACGGCCCGCGCTATCAGGCGGCGCTCAATGCGCTGGGGGCGAACGCGACCTTCGCGCAGATCCGCGACTATATCGGCGCCAATTATCCGGGCGGCGTGGTCAACGGGACGATCGTCGCGCAGCCGAACGATCCGCTGGTCAACTTCGTGATCCAGACGCCGTTCAACAGCGATCAGACCGCCAATGTCGATGGGTTCGAATTCGCGATCCAGCACAGATTCTGGAACACCGGGTTCGGCACGATCCTCAACTACACGATCGTGCGCGGCAACCAGAACTACAACAACCGCCTGCCGGCGAGTGTTTCGCAGTTCGCGATCACCGGCCTGTCGGACAGCGCCAACGCGGTGCTGTTCTACGACAAGAACGGCCTGCAGGCGCGCGCCGCGTATAACTGGCGCAAGGGGTATCTGTCGGGCGCGGGCGTCAACCCGACCTACATCAATACCTATGGCCAGCTCGACGTCAGCGCGAGCTACGCGATCACCAAGAGCATCTCGGTGTTCGTCGAGGGGATCAACGTCAATAGCGAGGATCGCAGCGGCCATCTCCGCTCTGATCGTAACATCACGTTCGTGACCAGGCAGGATCCGCGCTACTCGGCGGGTGCACGGATCGCGTTCTAACACCGGATACGGCGCCACCCTCGCGCTGCGAGGGTGGCGTTTTCCGGGGCTGCGGGGCACAGATGGTGTCGAACGGGGCCCGATTACGGACCCCGCAACAGGACGGGCCAATTGGATACGGCCATCTCTACAGTCGTCATCGTCGGCGGTGGGACCGCGGGCTGGCTTGCCGCCTGCCGGATCGCCGCGGCGGCGCGGCCGACGGCACAGCCGATCACGGTGACGCTCGTCGAATCGCCCGATGTCGCGACGATCGGCGTGGGCGAGGGGACCTGGCCGACGATGCGCGCGACGTTAGAGCGGATCGGGATCGGCGAGGCGGAATTCCTGCTCGCCTGCGACGCTTCGTTCAAGCACGGCTCGCGCTTTCGCGGCTGGGCGACCGGGGCCCACGATGACGTCTATTTCCACCCCTTCACGCCGCCGGCCGAGCCGGACGCGCGCGCGCTCGTTGCCGCGTGGCAAGCCGAAGCCGCCGGCGCGTCTTTCGCCGATGCGGTCACCCCGCAACCGCAGGTGGCGGCGCAATCTCTGGCGCCACGCCAGCGGGCGATGCCGGATTATGCGGGCGCGCTGAATTATGGCTATCACCTCGACGCCGGCAAGCTCGCCGCGCTGTTGATGCGGCATGCGACCGAACGGCTCGGCGTGCGGCACGTGCGCGATCATGTCATCGACGTCGATCGTGCGGAGAATGGCGACGTGATCGCAGTCCGCACCCGCGACAATGGCGCGATCACGGGCGACCTGTTCCTCGATTGCACCGGCCACGCGGCGCTGCTGGTCGGCGACGTGCCGTTCGTCGATCGTAGCGACGTGCTGTTCAACGACCGCGCGCTCGCGGTGCAGATCCCGGTCGCCGCCGACAGTCCGATCGCCGCGCAGACCGATGCGACTGCGCACGAAGCGGGATGGATCTGGGACATCGGGCTGCCGACGCGGCGTGGGGTCGGCTGCGTCTATTCCTCCGCGCATATGAGCGACGATGCTGCGCTTGAGACGCTGACCGCGTATCTCGGCACAGCGCAACCGATCGCGCCGCGCCGGCTGACCTTCCGATCTGGCCACCGCGCGCAATTCTGGACCGGCAATTGCCTCGCGATCGGCCTGTCGGCGGGGTTTCTCGAGCCGCTCGAGGCGTCGGCGATCGTCACGATCGAGCTGTCGCTCGATGCGCTGCTCGACGACTGGCCGACACGCGCAACCATGCCGCTGACCGCCGCACGCTTCAACACGCTGTTCCGCTATCGCTGGGATCGGATCGTCGAGTTCCTCAAATTGCATTACGTGCTCAGCCGGCGCGACGGGCGCTATTGGCAGGACCACCGCGACCCCGCATCGATCCCGCCGCGGCTCGCCGAACTGCTCGCGCTATGGGCGAACCGGCCGCCGACGCGCGCCGACTTCCCGATGATCGACGAGCTGTTCCCCGCCGCGAGCTATCAGTATATCCTGTATGGCATGGGCGCGCACGTTCCCGGGCCCGGGCCGTTCGACGCGCACAAGCCGGTGCCGCTGGCGCCGATCGCGCAGCGTACGCGCAGCATGGTCGCGACGCTGCCGCCGATCCGCGCCTATCTCGGCGCCTGTCGGGCGGCGTATCAACCGATTGCTATGGAGCATATTTCCTGATGGCCAACCACGCGCTCCTGACCAGCGAGGATCACCGCACGCTGCGCATCGCTTCGACGCGCGGTGCGGATTTCGGCGATGCGGTGATGTCGTGCCTGATCGTGCCGAGCGAGTTTCGCCGCGTGCAGAACGACTATCCGATCCTGTTCCGCCTGACGCCGCAGCGCGACCGTTTCCAGGCGCTGGCGATGTTCGGGTTCGAACCCGGCGAGAATCTGTTCCTCGACGGCGACCGTTGGGATGCGCGCTATCGCCCGCTCGCGATGGAGATCCAGCCCTTCCTGATCGGCCACCCCGCGACCGAGGGCGGCGACAAGCAGATCCATCTCGATCTCGACAGCCCGCGCGTCGCCAGCGGGGGCGAGGGCGTGCGCGTGTTCGACGATCTCGGCCGGCCGACGCCGCATCTCGAGACGATCGCCGGGCAGCTGGGCGAGCTCGATGCCGGGTGGCAGGCGAGCGAAGGCTTCTTCGCAGCGCTCGCGCGGCACGAATTGCTCGAGCCGCTGACGCTCGAGATCACGCTCGCCGACGGCAGCACCAACCGGCTCGTTGGCTATCACGCGATCGCCGAGGAGCGGTTGCAGCAGCTCGACGCGGTGGCGCTGGGCGAGCTTCACGCCGACGGGCATCTGTTGCCGATGTTCATGGCGCTCGCCTCGCTCAGCAACGTCGCCGAACTGGTCGATCGCAAGAGCCGACGGGACGCCCCGCGTGGCTGAAGCCGATCCCGGCGTCTTCAAGGATCTCGCGAGCGTACCCGAGATCGCGGTCGCGGATGCGGCCGCGCTCGACGCGCGGCTCCGCGCCGCTGATGCGCCGTTCGTGGTTCGCGGGCTGGTCAAGGACTGGCCGCTTGTCGAGGCGGGGCGCCGCTCGTCGCGCGACGCGCGCGCCTATCTGCTGCGCCATCACCGCGACACCGCCTTTACCGTCGCGATCGGCGAGGCGGGCGGCGATGGCCGGCTGTTCTACGACGCGGCGATGGCGATGAATTTCCGCACGCTGCGGGCGAAGCTGCCCGACATCTTCGAGCGGATCGACGCGATCGAGGGCAAGGCTGGGGCACCGCCAGTCTATCTCGCGTCGATCGACATGCACCAGTTCTTCACGGGCCTGTACGAGGCGAACCATGTCGATCTCGGTGATCGCACCTGTCTCGCGAGCATCTGGATCGGCACCAGGACGCGCATCGCCGCGCATAACGATTTGCCCAACAATCTAGCATGCGTCGCGGCCGGACGCCGACGCTTCACGCTGTTCCCGCGCGAGCAGTTCCGCAATCTGCATCTCGGGCCGATCGACAACACGCCGGCAGGCCGCGCGATCAGCATGGTCGATTTCCACGCACCCGATGCGCAGCTCCATCCGCGTTTCCCCGATGCGCTCGCGCACGCCCAGGTCGCCGAACTCGAAGCGGGCGACGCGCTCTACATACCCGCGATGTGGTGGCACCACGTCGAGGGGCTCGCCGATTTCAACGTGCTGGTGAACTATTGGTGGCGCGAGACGCCGCGCTGGATGGGGTCGCCGCAGGATGCGCTCAACCACGCGCTGCTCGCGATCCGTGATTTGCCTGCCGACCAGAAGCAGCATTGGCGCGACCTGTTCGACTATTACGTGTTCAACAATGGCGACGACGTGACCGCGCATATCCCCGAAGAGGGCCGCAGCGTGCTCGCCCCGCTCACGCCCGAAAGCGCCGATCGTATCCGCGCCTTCCTGCTCAGGAACCTCAGCCAATGATCGCCAGCCCACGCCGTATCGTCGTTGCCGGGGGCGGCACCGCGGGCTGGATGGCCGCCGCCGCGATCGCGCGGACGATGGGCCGGACGGCCGAGGTGACGCTGATCGAATCCAATGCGATCGGCACGATCGGGGTGGGCGAATCGACGATCCCGCCACTCGTTACCTACAACCGGCTGCTCGGCATCGGCGAAGCCGATTTCATGCGCGCGACGCAGGCGACCTTCAAGCTCGGCATTCTGTTCGATGGCTGGAAGGACGGCAGCGATCGCTATTTCCATTCGTTCGGGACGACCGGGCAGGACCATTGGTCGGCCGGCTTCCAGCATTTCTGGATGAACGGCCGCGAGCGCGGGCATGACGCGGCCTACGACGCCTATTGCCTCGAACTGGTCGCGGCGATGGAAGGCAAGTTCGCGCATCTGCCTGACGAGCGGATGAACTATGCCTATCAGCTCGATTCCTCGCTCTACGCGCAGTTCCTGCGGCGGATGGCGGAGGGCGACGGGGCGCGGCGGATCGAGGGCAAGATCGCACGCGTCGCGCTCGACGGCGAGAGTGGCGATGTCGCCGCGCTGCATCTCGAATCTGGGGGCGTCGTCGAGGGCGACCTGTTCCTCGATTGCACCGGCTTTCGCGCGCTGCTGATCGAGCAGGCGCTGCACGCCGGGTTCGACGATTGGAGCCACTGGCTGCCGTGCGATTCCGCCATCGCGGTGCAGACCGAAAACGTCCGCCCGCCTGTCCCCTATACGCGCGCGATGGCGCACGATGCAGGATGGCAATGGCGCATCCCGCTACAGCATCGCACCGGCAACGGCATCGTCTATTGCAGCCGCTATCTCGACCGCGACACTGCGCTCGAGCGGCTGCTCGGCAATGTCGAGGGGACGGTCCTGACCGAGCCGAACAACATCCGCTTCGTCACCGGCGCGCGGCGGCGGCAATGGCATCGCAACGTCGTTGCGATCGGCCTGTCGGGCGGGTTCATGGAGCCGCTCGAATCGACCAGCATCCATCTCATCCAGCGCGCGATCCTGCGGCTGATCCGGATGATGCCGGGTGGCGAGATATCGCCGCGCGACGTGGCCGAGTTCAACGACCAGCAATTCGCCGACATGGAGCAGATCCGCGACTTCCTGATCCTCCATTACAAGGCGACCAATCGCCGCGACTCCCCCTTCTGGCGGCAATGCGCGGCGATGGAGGTGCCCGAGAGCCTCGCGCAGAAGATCGCCTTGTTCCGCGAGACCGGCCGCGTGTTCCGCCGCAACGAGGAGCTGTTCGCCGAGAATAGCTGGGTCCAGGTGATGCTGGGGCAGGGGATCGAGCCCGCCGCCTACCATCCGATCGCCGACAAGCTGCGCGACGAGGAACTGGCCAAGTTCCTGGCGACGCTGCGCGACAATGTCGCACGCACCGTCGCGGGGTTGCCCGCGCACGCCGACTATGTCGCGCAATATTGCGGCGGCTGAGCGGAATGGCGCGCAGACGGCAGGCCGTCACGATCAAGCATGTTGCGGCGGATGCAGGCGTATCGCTGCAGACCGTCAGCCGTGTCGTCAACAAGGAGCCCAGCGTCCGCCCCGAGATGGTCGCGCGCGTGCAGGAGGCGATCGACCGGCTCGGCTACGTCCCCTCGATCGCGGCGCAGCGGATGGGCGGCTCGCGCTCGTATCTGATCGTCGCGCTCAACGACCGCGAGCGCACGATCGCCGACTGGCGCGCGCGGCAGGGCACCGACTGGGTCGACCAGATGCTGCTCGGCGGGATGCTGACCTGCGCGACCTATGGCTATCGGATGATCGTCGAACTGGTCGATACGCATAGCGACCATATCGCGCGCGAGCTGATGGGCGCGATCGCCGCGCTCCAGCCCGACGGGGTGATCCTGACCCCGCCGCATTCGGAGAATCCGCTGATCGTCGATCTGCTCGAGGCGCAGCGGATCAGCTTCGTGCGGATCGGCTCGCGCCGCGCCGGGGCGGGCTTTGCCTTGACGATGGATGACGAGCGCGCCGCGCGGATCGCGACCGAGCATCTGATCGCGTTGGGGCATGAGCGGATCGGCTTCATCGCCGGGCCGCCCGATTACGAACTCAGCGCGTGGCGCGTCGATGGCTGGCGCGCGGCGATGGCGGATGCGGGGCTGGCGGACGATCTGCTGGCCAGCGGCGATTTCGGCTATGCCTCGGGCCAGCAGGCGGCGGTGGCGTTGCTCGACGCGGCCGACCCGGCGACCGCGATCATCGCCAGCAACGACCAGATGGCGCTCGCCACGCTCGAGACGTGCCGCGACCGCAAGATCGTGGTGCCGCGCGATCTGTCGCTGATCAGCTTCGACAACACGCCGATCGTGCGGTTCACGCACCCGCCGCTCACCGCGATCGACCAGCCGATCGCCGAGCTCGCGGGGCGCGCGGTCGAACTGATCATCGCCGAGCTTGGCGGGCGCGAGGCGCCGGAGCAACCGATCGTCCTTCCCGCAAAGCTCGAGCTGCGCCAATCGACCGCGCCGCGCCGCTAGCGGCGTTCAAACCCTTGGCCGTGGCGGTGCTGACGTCCTAAGCGTCGAATCGTATGACGGCGTATCCGGATCGAATCTTCTCCGCCGGCGGCGCCGGGCGATCGACCCTTCTGGTTCCGGTGCTTGGCGCGCTTGGCTATGCCGGATGCGTCGTCGCCTATCTGCCGCTGCTGACGCTGTTGCTGCCGCTGCGGATCGAGCAGATCGCGGGGGAAGCGCGCTTTGGCGTGCTTGCGACGGCGATGATCGCTGGTGCGGCGATGGCGAGCGTTTCGGGAATCGTCTTCGGATGGCTCAGCGATCTTTCGCTCGAACGCGGCGGGGGGCGGCGTGCGTGGATCGCCGCGGGGCTCGTTGCGACGATCGTGTCGTATCTCGGCATTGCGGGCGCGCGGACGCCCGAGATGCTCGTCGTCGCGGTCATGGTTTTTCAGGTGTCGCTCAACATCGCCTTGGCGCCGCTCGTGGCGCTGCTCGCCGAGGAAAGCCTCGACCGGCAAAAGGGCCTGCTGAGCGGGCTGCTCGCCGGCGCGCAACCGCTTGGCGCGGTGATGGGGCCGCTCTTGGCGACATGGACCACACCCGCGCTCGGGCTGCGCCTCGGCGTGATCGCAATCGTCGCGATCGTCTGCCTGGCGCCGTTGCTGGCACTGTCGGCCAGGCCAGCGGCGCAGGCGGTGGAGCGGCGGGTGGTGGTCTCCTCCCGCGACATGGCGATCGCCTGGATCTCGCGCCTGATGGTCCAGATCTCGGGGAACGTACTGTTCGCCTACCTCTTGTTCTTCATGGAGCAAGTCGCGGCACCCGCCGCGCGCAGCGCCGTGCCGGCGCAGGTGGGGGGCCTGATCTTCATGGCGAACCTCGTGCCGTTGCCCTTGGCGCTTGTGTTTGGCCGCTGGTCGGACCGGTCGGGCCGGCGCAAGCCGTTCCTCATGGCCGCCGTGGCGCTCGATGTCGTGGGTCTCGTCGTGATGGCATGCGCGACCGACTTGACCGCCGCGGCGATCGGCTTTGGCCTGTTTTCGATCGGCTGGACCACGTTTCTCACCCTACAGATCGGTTTCGTCATGCAATTGCTCCCCAATCCGCGGCGGCGTGGACGCGATCTGGGGCTGATCAATCTGTCGAACACGGTGCCGGTGCTGATCGGGCCGGCATTGGCTTGGTGGCTGGCGACCCCCCGCAGCTTCGCGACCTTGTTCTTCGCGCTCGCCGCTTTGTCGTTGCTCGGAGGATTGGCGATGCTTGGCGTGACGGGACGGAAATAACGCGCTTGGGATCGGCCACCGCCGCATCCTAACCCCTAGGCTAGGCTAACGGACCGGCAAGCGCCCGCCATCGGCCCTAAGAATTTTCGAGCTGCGGGCGAAAGTCCTCCCATGGCGGCTTCCGGATCGCGTCGCGGCTGCGCATACTGCGCGCCACGGGACGCCAGCGACGGGGAAGCACCATGAAGAATGCAGCGACGGTCGCCATCGGTCTGGCGACGCTGACGAGCCTGTTTGCGGCGCAACCCGGCGCGGCGCAGACGCTGCGGCCCGACCAGCAGGCGTTTCGCGCGCTCTACAAGGAAATGGTCGAGACCGACACCAGCATCACGACGGGCAGCTGCACCGCGCTCGCCGGCAAGGTCGCCGCGCGCTTCAAGGCGGCGGGGTTTACCGACGCGCAGATCACGCCTTTCTCGGTCCCCGATCATCCCAAGGAGGGCGGGTTGGTCGTCGTCTATCCGGGGAGCTCCAAGACGGTGAAGCCGATGCTGCTGCTCGGCCATATCGACGTGGTCGTGGCGAAGCGCGAGGATTGGGTGCGCGATCCGTACGCGCTGATCGAGGAAAACGGCTATTTCTACGGGCGCGGCACCGCCGACATGAAGGCGCTCGACGCGATCTGGATCGACAGTCTGATCCGCTTCAAGCAGCAGGGGTATCACCCCAAGCGGACGATCAAGCTCGCGCTGACCTGTGGCGAAGAGACGAGCTGGGCGTTCAACGGCGCCTCCTGGCTCGCGGCGAACAAGCCCGATCTGATCGCCGCCGAATTCGCGCTCAACGAGGGCGGCGGCGGGCGCAGCGACGGGCATGGCAAGCTCGTCATCTCAACGCTCCACGTCGGCGAAAAGACCGCGATCAACTATCGGATCGAGGCGACCAATCCGGGCGGGCACAGCTCGGCACCGGTCAAGGAAAACGCGATCTACCAACTGTCCGACGCGCTTGTCCGGCTGCGCGGCTATGATTTCCCGGTGATGCTGACCGACACGACCAAGGCGTATTTCCGCACCGCCGGCGCCGCGCGCGGGGACGCGATGGGCCGCGCGATGATCGCGCTTTCGGCCAACCCCGCCGACACGGCTGCGCTCGCGCTGGTCGATACCGACAAGAGCTATCATTCGATGCTGCGCACGACCTGCGTCGCGACGCTGCTCGACGGCGGCCATGCCAACAATGCGCTGCCGCAGCGCGCCGGCGCGAACATCAACTGCCGGATCTTCCCGGGCGTTTCGCCCGACGCGGTGCGCGACCAACTCGCCGCGGTCATCGCCGATCCGGCGCTGAGCGTGAAGCAGACCGACAGCCGCGGGCCAATCGCCAAGCCGGTGCCGCTCGACCCGAAGATCATCGGCCCGGCGCAGACGCTGCTCGCCAAATACTATCCCGGCGTGCCGCTGAGCCCGATGATGTCGACCGGCGCGACCGACGGCATCTTCCTCGAGGCGATCGGCATTCCGGTCTACGGTCCGCCGGGCACCTATGGCGACCCCGACGGCAATGGCACGCACGGCCTCAACGAGCGCGCGATCGTCAAGGCGGTCTATTCGGGCCGCGATTATCTGTTCGATCTGATCAAGGCCTATGCGGGCTGACCGACGCGATACGCCGAACGATCGTGCTACACGCCGGGGCGATCGGTCCCGGCCACCAGGGACTCTGCCGATGTTGAAAACGCTTTCGATCCTCGCGCTGCTCGCCACCGCGACCCCGGCGCTGGCGCAGGGCGTCGATCCGGTCGCGATCACCAAGAGCGTGCAGGATCTGTCGTCGGACGCGTTCCAGGGCCGCGCGCCCGGCGGACCGGGCGAGGCGGCGACGATCGCCTATCTGGTCAAGCGCTTGGCCGCACTCGGGCTCGAGCCCGGTGCTGCCGACGGGACATGGACGCAGACCGTCCCCTTGCTGCGGACCAAGCTGAGCGACACCACGCGCTTTGGCGTATCGGTCGGCGGGCAGGCGCAGCGCTGGACGCGCGGCGAGCAAGCCTATGTCTGGTCGCTGCAACCCAAGGACCAGGCCGTGATCGAGGCGGCGCCGCTCGTCTTCGTGGGATACGGCGTCAGCGCACCCGAACGCGGCTGGGACGATTTCAAGGGCGTCGATCTCCACGGCAAGGTCGCCGTCGTGCTGGTCAACGATCCCGATTTCGAGGCGGTTAAGGGCGACGATGCGTTCGGCAAGTTCGGCGGCCGGACGATGACCTATTACGGGCGCTGGACCTACAAGTTCGAGGAACTGGCGCGGCGCGGCGCGATCGGCGCGCTGATCGTCCACGATACCGCCGGCGCAGGCTATGGCTGGAACGTCGTGGTGTCAGGCCAGGGCGAGGCGTATGACATCGCGCGCGCGCCCGACACGATCACCAGCCTGCGGCTGCAGGGCTGGCTCAAGGGCGACGCCGCCACCGCACTGTTCAAGAGCGCCGGGCTCGACCTTTCGGCGTTGCGCGCGGCCGCGCGACAAAAGCGCTTCACGCCGGTGGCGCTGAAGGGCGCCAGCTTCTCCGCCGCGATCGCCGTCGAGCACAAGATCGTCGAAAGCCACAATGTGCTCGCGCGGATTCCCGGCACGGCGGCGCCCGACCAGACGGTGATGTTCGGCGCGCATTGGGACGCGTACGGCGTCGGCGCGCCCGACAAGGATGGCCAGACGATGCGGCGCGGCGCCAATGACGATGCCCTCGGCGTCGCGGCGCTGCTCGAGATCGCGCGGATCCTCAAGGCCGAGCCCGCGCCGCGCCGGACGATCGCCTTCGCGCTGTGGACCGCCGAGGAGCGCGGGCTGCTCGGCTCGGAATATTATGCGACGCACCCGGTCTATCCGCTCGAAAAGACCGCCGCCAATCTGACGATCGATATCCTGCAGACCGCGGGCAAGGCGAAGGACGCGATCCTGGTCGGCGTCGGGCAGGACAGCTTGCAGGACGACATGGCGCGCGTCGCCGCGACGCAGGGGCGCCGGGTGACGCCCGAGGGTTTGCCCGAGCGCGGGCTGTTCTATCGCGCCGACCATTTCAGCCTGGCCAAGCGCGGCGTTCCGGTGCTGCTGCAGATGGGCATCGCCGGCGCCTCCGACCTGGAGCAGGGCGGGGCCGCTGCGGGGCAGGCGTGGATCGATGCCTATACGGGCAAATGCTACCATCAGGCGTGCGACGCCTGGTCGCCCGAGTGGAACCTCGCGGGTGCCAAGCAGGATATCGACCTGATGCTGACGATCGGGCGCGAGGTGGCGAACGCTTCGACCTGGCCGAGCTGGAAAGCGACCTCCGAATTCAAGGCGATCCGCGACCAGAGCGCGGCGTTGCGGAAATAAGCGGAGCGCAGGTCCGCGCCTGAGATCTGTGCCGGGTTCTACGCTGCGATCAAATCCATCTCCGGTGATGGTCGGCGCAGGAACCGTTCCTGGACCCCCACCCGAGCGGGCCCGCGGCCTGACCCTAGTCGCGACCGACGGATCCGTGTATCCGCAAGACAAGAGTCCTGGGGCGAGCGCTTTGCTCATGCCGGACCATCGAGCCTCGGAGTAACCGACATACCACGCAAGACAAATTACGACTTCGAACGCCGCGAGCGGGAAAAGACCAAAGCAGCTGAGACTGCGAAGAAGGCACAGGCCAAGGCGGACAAGCGGGCTGCCGAGCAGCAGACGCCGGATGCGGGTGAATCAGGCCGTCCGCAGGACGGCTGACGCTACGGTGGAAACGTCCGATCTCAGTCTCGCGCAGCTCGGCTGGAAGGCGTTCTTCAGCGACCAGCTTTCGCCCGAGGAGCGCCACAGCGTCCAGCCTGTCCGGGTGATTTCGGTGCATCGTGGAAGGGTGACCGTTTCGGGCGAAGGGTTCGAGGAATCGATCCCCTCCAGTCTGCCCGTACCAGGCGGCGCGGAGGACCGGCCGACCGTGGGCGACTGGCTGCTCGTCGATCCGAACAGCCGCACGATCGTGCGCATCCTAGACCGGACGAGCCTTTTCAAGCGGCCCGCCCCCGGGGATGAGCGCCGGGTGCAGCTCATCGCCGCGAATGTCGACACGCTCTTCATCGTCACGGCGTGCAAGCAGGACTTCAACGTCGCGCGGTTGGAACGCTATCTCGTGCTCGCGCGCGAGGTGGGCGTCCGTCCGGTCGTGGTTCTCACCAAAGCCGATCTCGCGCCCGAGCCCGAGCTGTTGGTCGATGCGGCGCGTGCGCTTCAGTCGGGATTGCGCGTCGAACTGGTCGACGGGCGCGATCCGGCGAGCGTCGCCCGCCTGGTCGACTATTGCGGTGTCGGACAGACCGTCGCGCTGGTGGGATCATCGGGTGTCGGCAAGTCCACGCTCGTCAAGACGCTGACGGGATCGAGCGACATCGCCACGCAGGCCGTCCGCGAGGACGACGGCAAGGGCCGTCACACCACGACGGTCCGCGAGATGTATCGCCTCGCCAGTGGCGCGCAGAAGGGGGGCTGGCTCGTGGATACGCCCGGCATGCGCGAGCTGCAGATGTCCGAAGTGAGCAGCGGGGTGACCGAGGTCTTCGACGATGTCACGAACGTGGCCCTCGAATGCCGGTTCTCGAACTGCACGCATGTCGCGGAACCCGGATGCGCCATCAATGCCGCGATGGCAGCAGGAGAGCTCGATCCCGCGCGCGTCGCCCGCTGGCGCAAGCTCGCGCAGGAGGATGCGGCGAACAGCGGTGCCGCCGCCGCGCGCCGCTCCCGCCCCGGAAACGCCGCAAGCAGGCGATGACCGTCACCGACATCGCCACACGCACCTATGATCATGGCTGGCGGCTCGACCCGATCGTGCGGAGCCTGCTCGATACCGATTTCTACAAATTGCTGATGCTGCAGATGATCCGCCACCTGCACGGCGACGTCGAGGCGACCTTCTCGCTGATCAACCGCAGCAAGAGCGTGCGCCTGGCCGAGGTGATCGACGAGCGCGAGCTGCGCGAGCAGCTCGACCACGCGCGCGCTGTACGCTTTTCGAAGAAGGAGCTGATCTGGCTCGCGGGCAACAGCTTCTACGGCCGCGAGCGCATGTTCGCGCCCGACTTCATTGCCTGGCTCGCCGATTTCCAGCTCCCCGAATATGAGCTGCGCACCGTCGACGGTCAGTTCGAGCTGACCTTCGCCGGCCCCTGGACCCACACCACGATGTGGGAGATCCCGGCGCTGACGATCGTCAACGAATTGCGCTCGCGCGCCGCGCTGAAGGGCAAGGGACGCTTCGAGCTCGACATCCTCTACGCCCGCGCAAAGGCGAAGCTGTGGGACAAGGTCGAGCGGCTGCGCGACTTGCCCGACCTCGTCCTCTCCGATTTCGGCACGCGGCGGCGGCACGGCTTTCTCTGGCAGCGCTGGTGCGTCGAGGCGCTCAAGGAAGGGCTGGGGTCGCGCTTCATCGGCAGCTCGAACGTGCTGCTGGCGATGGACAATGATCTCGAGGCGATCGGCACCAACGCGCACGAACTGCCGATGGTGCTGGCCGCGCTCGCCGATGACGATGCCGGGGTCGCCAGCGCGCCGTACCGCGTGCTCGCGGAATGGCAGGCGCATTATGACGGCAATCTGCGGATCGCGCTGCCCGATGCGTTCGGTACCACCGCCTTCCTGCGCGATGCGCCGGACTGGCTCGCCGACTGGACCGGCTTCCGCCCCGACAGCATGCCGCCGATTGCGGGCGGCGAGCAGATCATCGCCTGGTGGCAGGCGCAGGGGCGTGACCCGAGACGCAAGCTGTTGGTCTTTTCCGACGGAATGGACGTCAATACGATCACCGAGACCTATCGGCACTTCCACGGCCGCGTGCGGATGAGCTTTGGGTGGGGCACCAACCTGACCAACGACTTCCGCGGCTGTGACCCGGGAGACGGCCACGGCCTGGAGCCGATCTCGCTGGTCGCCAAGGTGACGCGCGCCAATGGCCGGCCGGCCGTCAAGCTGTCCGACAATCCGGCCAAGGCAACCGGCGATCCCGCCGAGATCGCGCGCTATCTGCGCATCTTCGGCGACGTCGGCAGGTCGGAACAGGCCGTGTCGGTGTGAGGTGCCTGCGCGGTCTATAGGTCGCAACGTGGCAGCTGCCTGCCGATCCCTTCAAGCCGCCCTTCCACCACGCGATCCTAAACGCGCGCTCGCTGACAGAGGCCGGGAGGTGGGTGGGGCTGAGCCAGCCGGCGATGAGCGTCGCGCTGCGCAAACTGCGCGATCAGTTCGGCGACGAACTGGTTGCGGACGTCGGTGGCGAGCGCAGGCTGACCCCGCTGGCGCAGGCGCTACGTCCGCGCGTGCGGCGGCTGTTGCGCGATGTCGGCGACACGTTTCGGCTGCAGATCGATTTCGACCCGGCGGTCGCGGTGCGGACCTTCACGATCGCGGCCCCGGAACAGCTCGAGATCATGCTGCTCGGGCGGGTCATTCCGGACCTGCTCCGCGCCGCGCCGGGCGTGAGCGTGACGGTGCTGCCGTTCACGCGCTCGTCGTCGGCGAACGCCTTCGAAACGGGCGCCGACATGTTGGTCATTCCCCAGCGCTTCGCCGTCGAGGGACTGCAAAGCCGCGTACTGATGACCGAGCGACCCTCCTGCATGGTGTGGGACGATCACCCCGGCTTCGGGGACGAGATCACGCCGGAACACTATCTGGAGGCACGCCACGTCGCGGTGTTCGAGCGGCCCGGGCCCAATGCGCAGCTTGATGGGCCGAGCCGCGACCTGCTCGACGCGCGGAAGATCGCGGTTCGCACCAGTCTGCACGGGGCGCTGCCCAATCTCGTCCTCGGCACCGATCTCGTCGCGACCGCGAGCAGTTGGCTCCTACAGCATTTCGCCTCGATGATGCCGCTGAAGGTGCTGTCATTTCCGATCGCGACCTCGCCCGAACCGATCATCGCGCAATGGCCGCCCCATCTGGATCACGACGCCGCGCACGCCTGGCTGCTGGAACAGGTGGTGCGCGCGACCTGCGAATTTCTCTGATCCAGGCGCCCCACCATAATATTGTGTAATGCAGGTCATTGCTTCTTTCTATTTGCCCCGGTCACTGACCTGTCACAATCTCGTCGGCGAGCAATCGTTCACATCTCGCAACGGAGCGGTCCACCAGGGCCAGTGAAGGTCAGACGAGAGGAACACGCTCGCAGGACGAATGGACGCGCCTTCGACGGGTGCGTTGGCCAGCGGCGCCGCCAACCGGCGCGCCACCAAGTTTCCAAACGGACGAACCACGGCCGCTCGCTCGGTCGTCGTCGAGGTATGCGGTCCGCATAAGGGGGAAATCATGCGTCTTTCGGGCCGGAGCGGTAACCACTTCGCTCGACCGTGCCGCGAAGGGCGCGGCATCGGATGCCGGCGTAGGCGATACTTCTGAACGGCGTCCGCGTCGTCGCATCGACCTTCGGGATCGATTCCGGGTGCCGCAGCGTGCGCGGCCCGACGCGCTTGCGGAGCCTCGCAGCCTGGCCCTTAGCCGCGCACCGGCTCCGCATCGGTCTTCGCCGCCAGCCCATAGGCGCCGACGACGAACAGCAATCCGCCCGCGATATTGCCGAGCGTCACCAGCGCCAGATTGCGGACGATGCCGACCATCGTGATCGTCTCGCCGGGCGCGAACAGGCCAAGCGTCAGCGCGGTCATGTTGGCGACCGAATGCTCGAACCCCGCGGCGACGAAGGCGAGGAGGACCCAGGCCATGACGATGCACTTGGCGGAATCGCCCTGCACCCGTGCGGCGGTCCAGATCGCGAGGCATACCAGCCAGTTGCACAAGGCGGCGCGCGCGATCAGCGCGACTGCGTCGGCCTCGACCTTATGCGCGGCATAGGCGTTGAACATGGTCGCGGCATTGGCGAACACCGCGCCGCCGCCGCCGGCTATGTAGATGGCGGAGAGCAGCAGCGCACCGACCAGATTGCCGACCCACACCACGACCATCAGCAGCGTCGCATCCGCCCAGCTGACCGTGCGGCGCATCAGCCCGAAGCCGAGATACATGACATAGCCGGTGAACAGCTCGCCGCCGGCAAAGACGGTCAGGATCAGCCCGAGCCCGAAGGTCGCGCCCATGACGAGTGGGCGCACCCCCGCGGGCAGCGCGTCGGCGGTGCTGAGCGCGAGGATCATGGCGATGCCGATATAGGCGCCGGCCAGCATCGCGCCGACGAAGAAGCCAATTGGAGACCGGCGGATCGACGCCGCCTCGGCGGCGGCGCGGTCGGCGAAGGTGGTTACGGTCGGTGCGTACATGGCTCAGGCTTTCACCGACGTGAGCCGCCCGGCGACGCCGGCCCGCGCCACGACACGCTCCGCGCCATCGTCGGCGCCCGCGCGACGGATCTGGACGGGAACGGATTTGTAGGATGGGGTGAAGCTCTGCGGATCGTGATCCTCGAGCGCGATCAGCGGCTGCGTCTCGGGATAATAGGATGCGCAGCAGTTGTCGGGCAGTTCGTGCTCGACCAGCATCAGCCCCTGGACGATGCGATCGGCGCGCTTGAACTCGAGCGCGGTGGTGACGTCGATCACGTCACCCTCGGCGAAGCCGAGCCGCGCGATCTCCTTGGCGTTCATGAACAGCACGTCGCGCCGCCCGAAGACGCCGCGATAGCGGTCGTCGAGCGCGTAGATCGTCGTATTATACTGGTCGTGCGAGCGCAGCGTGGTGAGCCGCAGGACGCTCGGGTCCCTGGTCGATTCGTCTTCCTCCAGCTTCGGCGAAACGATGAAATTGGCCTTCTTCGTGTCGGTCAGCCAGATCCGCTCCGCCGCCGAATTGGGCAGATGGAAGCCGCCCGGCTCGCGGATGCGCGCGTTGTAATCCTTGAAGGCGGGGAACACGGCTTCGATGCTGTCGCGGATCCGGTCGTAATCGGCGACATAGCCGTCCCAGTCGATCCCGCCCTTTGCGCCGAGCGTCGCCTTGGCGATTCCGGCGACGATCCACGGCTCGGAGCGGACATTCTCCCCCGGCGGCATCAGGAAGCCGCGCGAGGCGTGGACCATCGACATCGAATCCTCGACCGTCACCGCCTGCACGCCGCCGTCCTGGCTGTCGCGCTCGGTCCGGCCGAGGCAGGGCAGGATGTAGGTCGCGCCCTTGGCCATCAGCAGATGCGTGCGGTTGAGCTTGGTGGTGATGTGGACCGCGAGATCCATGTTGCGGAAGCCCTGTGCGCACGCCTGCGGGTCGGACGAGGCGATCGCGAGGTTGCCGCCCAGGCACACCACCGCTTTGGCATGCCCGTCGCGCATCGCGGCGATGCTCTCGACCACCGAATGCCCGTCGGCGCGCGGCGGCTCGAAGCCGAACACGTCGCGCATCGTGTCGAGCAACAGCGGTGAGGGCCGCTCGGTGATGCCGACAGTGCGGTCGCCCTGCACGTTGCTATGGCCGCGCAAGGGGCAGATGCCGGCGCCCGGGCGGCCCATATTGCCGCGCAGCAGCAGGAGGTTGGCGATCTGCTGGACGTTGCTGGTGCCGGTGCGGTGCTGCGTGATCCCCATGCCGTAGCAGCAGATCGTCGCCTTGGACTGCGCATAGAGCCGCGCGACCTCCTCGAGGTCGCTCCGCCCTAAGCCACTCGCATGCTCGATATCGGCCCATTCGGCGGTCTCGAGATCGGCGACCAGCGCGTCGAAGCCGGCGGTGTGCTCGGCGATGAAGGCGTGGTCGAGCACCGGCGCCTCGGCGGTGTCCATCGCGACCAGCGCCTTGCAGATCCCTTTGAGCGCCGCGGCGTCACCGCCGACCTTGACCTGCAGATAGCTGGTCGCGATCGGCGTCGCCGCGAAGGTCGCCATCTCGACCACCGACTGCGGCGATTCGAAGCGTTCGAGCGCGCGTTCCTTGAGCGGGTTGAACACGACGATCTTGCCGCCGCGCCTCGCGACCTCGCGCAGCGTCGCCATCATGCGGGGATGGTTGGTGCCGGGATTGTGGCCGATCGACAGGATCAGATCGGCATGGTCGAAATCCTCGAGGCTGACCGTACCCTTGCCGATGCCGATCGACTTGGGCAGGCCGACCGAGGTCGCCTCGTGGCACATGTTCGAGCAGTCGGGAAAGTTGTTGGTGCCGTAGAGCCGGACGAACAGCTGGTAGAGGAACGCCGCCTCGTTCGAGCAGCGGCCCGAGGTGTAGAATTCGGCCTGGTTGGGATCGTCGAGCTTGGCGAGCCCGGCGCCGATCCCGGCGAACGCCTCCTCCCAGGTGACGACCTCATAATGGTCGGTCGCGGCATTGTAGCGCAGCGGATCGGTCACCCGGCCCTGGTCTTCGATCCAGTGATCGGTCTGCTGCCAGATGTCCGAGACGCTGTGCTTGGCGAAGAACTCGGCGCCGATCTTGCGGGCGGTCGATTCCCACGCGACGGCCTTGGCGCCGTTCTCGCAGAATTCGAACGAGGAGCTGTGCTTGGGGTCGGGCCAGGCGCAGCTCGGGCAGTCGAAGCCATCGGGCTGGTTCGACTTGAGCAGGGTCTGCGCGCCGCGCGAGACGATCTGCTGCGCCTTGAGCGCCACCGCCACCGCCTTCAGCGCGCCCCAGCCGCCCGCAGGCCCGGTATAATCCTTGATCCCCTCGGGGCGCTTCTTGGGCATCGTCGGTCCTCCGCACTACGCGCCGGGCGATACACCATCCCGGGCATGTGCCGCTTCGGTGAGCAAGCCCCGGGAGGCAAGGATTTTCGTCCTCCAAAGCGATGACCCGAAAGGTCTGGGAGCCTCGCGCCGGAATAGCGGCGCAACCGCCCATGGCCGTCTAGGACGGCTGCCCCGCCGCGTAAGCGATACCGCGCTCGAGCCCGCGCAATTCGGCGAGGCCGCGCATACGGCCAAGCAACGAATAGCCCGGATTGGTGACGCGGGCGAGATCGTCGAGCATCTGATGGCCGTGATCGGGGCGCATCGGGATGCTGCGCTGTTCGCGCACCGACATCGCATGCACCGCCGCGACGATCGCCGCCATCGCCGCGTCGCCGCCGAGATGCTCGGCTTCGTGGAACGCGCCGTCGGGCTCGCGCTGAACCGAACGCAGGTGCAGGAAGCCGATCCGGTCGCCGAGCCGATCGACCATGCCCGGCAGATCGTTGTCGGCGCGAACCCCGAGCGATCCGGTGCAGAAGCACAGCCCGTTCGACCGGTTCGGCACGCGCGCGAAGAGGTTGGCGATGTCGGCTTCGGTGCTGACGACGCGCGGCAGGCCGAAGATCGCGAAGGGCGGGTCGTCGGGATGGACGACGAGACGGATGCCGACCGCGTCAGCCGTCGGACACACCGCCTCGAGAAACGCGACGTGATGTTCGCGCAGCGTGGCGGCATTGATGTCGGCATAGGTCTCGATCGCGCGCAGGAAGGCGGGCGAGGTGAACCCCTCCTCGCTGCCCGGCAGCCCCGCGATGATCGTGCGCTCGAGTTCGAGGCGCGCGGCATCGTCCATCGTCGCATAGCGCTGCTCGGCCGCGGCGCAGGTGGCCGCGTCGTAGCTCTCGGCCGCGCCCGGCCGCTGCAGGATGAACAGGTCGTAGGCGGCGAGCGCGACCAGTTCGAAGCGCAGCGCGCGCGCGCCGTCGGGCAGTTCCCAGCCCAGATCGGTGCGTGTCCAGTCGAGCAGCGGCATGAAATTGTAGGTCACTACCTCGATCCCGCAGGCGGCGAGATTGGTCAGGCTCTCGCAATATTGCGCGATCAGCCGGTCCCACTCGGGCGAGCGGGTCTTGATCCCCTCGTCGACCGGCAAGCTCTCGACCACGCGCCAGTCGAGCCCGGCGGCGCGCACCATCGCCTTGCGCGCGGCGATCGCCTCGCGCTCCCACACGGCGCCGTTGGGCACTTCGTGGAGCGCGGTCACCACTTCGGTCGCGCCCGCTTGCCGGATGGCGCGCAACTGCACTGGATCGTTCGGACCGAACCAGCGCATCGTCTGTGTCATTAACACGAATTAGCCTTTCTGTATTTCAACGGATGCGCGCGGCTTGGCGCGCAACAAGCTCCACAGCACGGCGGCTGCGAGAAGGTCGAGGGCCGCCAGTGCGGCGAACAAGGGGTCATAGCCGAATGCGTCCGCGCTCTGCCCGATCAGCAGCGTGAACAGCATGCCGCCGATCCAGGCGGAGGTGCCGACCATGCCGCTCGCGGTACCGACCGTCCGGCTGTCGAACATGTCGGCGCATAGCGTGATCAGCGCGCCGCTCAACATCTGATGCGCGAAACCGCCGACGCAGAACAGGATGATCGCGACGCCGGGCGATCCGGCGAGCCCGATGCACGCCGGCCCGATCATGCACAGTGCGCCGACCGTCATCGTCACCTTGCGCGACGCGACCAGCGGCACGCCGCGCTTCATCAGCCAGGTCGGCAGCACGCCGGCGGCAAGACTGCCGAAGTCCGCGGCAAGGAACGGCATCCACGCCCAGAGCGCGATGCTCTTGAGATCGAGGTGCCACACCGACACGAGATAGAGCGGGATGAAGAAGTTGAAGGTCTGCCATGCCGGTTCCGCCAGGAAGCGCGGGACCGCGATGCCCCAGAAGGCGCGGCTTCTCAACAGGTCCTTGCGCGTCGCGGGCTTGGCATCGACATCCTCTTCGCGCGCCGCGGTGATCGCCGCGCGTTCGGCCGGGCTCAGCCGCGGATGGTCGGCCGGGCTGCGATAGCTCCAATACCACAGCAACGCCCATATCAGGCTCAGCCCGCCGGTGACGATGAAGGCGGCCTGCCAGTTCCACGCGAGGATGCAGAAGGCGACCAGCGGCGGCGCGATCATATTGCCGACGCTGGTGCCCATCTGGAACACGCTGGTGGCGAGCGGGCGCTCGCGCGGAGGAAACCATTCTGACACGGTCTTGGCGCCGGCCGGAATGGCCGCCGCCTCGCTCGCGCCGAGCAGCGCGCGGAACACGGCCAGACTCGGCCAGCCGGTCGCCAGCGCGTGCGCCATGTTGGCGAGCGCCCAGCCGACCGCGAAGAGGAAGAAGCCGAGCCGCGTGCCGAGCGCATCGAGCACCCCGCCGGCGACGGTCTGCATGATGGTATAGCTCGCCTGGAAGGCGAGCACGACCCAGCTGTAATCCTCGGTCGTCATGCCGAATTCGGTCTTGAGCCGCGGCGCGGCGACCGACAGCGTCGAGCGCGCGAGATAGTTGAGGATCGTCCCCAGCGTGACGAGCCCGATCAGTTTCCAGCGGAGCGGCACGTCGCGCCAACCGCGACCCGCAATCCTCAATGCCATGCCGCGATCCTTCCGTGGCGGGTGCGGGCGATCATCGCAGGATCTCGACTGCCGAGACGATCGCGTCGCCGGTGCGCGGCACGAACACGAAGTCGAGCTTGCCGCCGCGCACCGTGACTGTCGCGGTGCGGGTCAGCGCCTTGGCCGATCCGCCAGCGGTGCGCGCGATGTCGAGCCCCTGCACGATGGTGCGCCCGTTGGCGGTGACATCGAACACGCGTGCGCCGGGCGCGAGCGACGGTTCGACGAAGGTCAGCGCGATGCGGTACTGCCCATCGGCGAGCGGGACCGCATAGCTGAAGCGGCCCTCGCGATAGGTCGCGGCGACCGCGGCATCCTGCGTCCCAGCGATCACGGCCGCGACGGCGGGCTTGCCGTAATCGGCCGGCTTGGTCAGCGTGCCCGCCTTGCCGCCGGTGAAGAAGGCATCCGATCCGAAGCGTTGCGACGCCTTGGCCGCGACGATCGCGCCGGCGTCGATCCGCACATTGGCGGCGGCGTCCGGCGACAGCGTCCAGGCGAGGCTATCCTCCGCCGCGCCGCCCCGCGCGACGAGCGCGTTGCTGCCGGGCGCGAGCGCAACGTTCTGCCATACGCAGATCCGCTCGGGGCAATCGCTGCGCTGCCCGAGCGAGCGCCCGTTGAGCAGCAGATCGGTCGTCGCGGCGTTGGAGTAGACGCGCACGTCGGTCACCGGATAGGCGCGGTCGGCATAGCGCCGGCCGGTGATGTGGACCGTCGGCGTCGCGCTCCAGTTCGCCTTGTAGAAATAATAGGCGTCCTTGCGGATCGCGCGATCATAGGTGACGAGGCCCTTGGTGTTGATGTCCTGCGCGTCGCCCTCGGCGCGGATCGTCGTCGCGAAATCGAACGCGTTCCACAGGAAGGTGCCCCAGAGATACGGACGCGCCTTGAGCGCGCGCCATGCCTCCTCGTGGATATAGCTCTCATATTCCTCGGGCTGGATGACGCCACGCGAATCGATCGGGCCGCCCCGGACATCGTCGGTGTGGATGCTGGTTGCGCCACCCGCGCCATATTCGGTGACCGACAGCGGCTGCTGCGGTCGCTTGGCGTGGAGCATGTCGAGATGCGGGCCGAGATCGCCGGGTACGCCGAAATACCAGCCGAAATAGCGGTTGGCGCCGCCGAGATCGGCCGCTGCGGCAGTGGTCGGGATCGCGACGCCCTGGTCGAACAGGCGCCCCTCGCAGCAGGTGGCGAGCGCGGTGGGTCGGCCCGGATCCTCGCGATGCGCGAGGTCCTGCAGCGTCTTCAGCAGCGGCATCGGATCGGGCGTCTTGCCGTCGGGATAGCCGGTCAGGAAGGCCGGGAAGGAATTGCCGAAATCGACCTCGTTGGCGATTCCCCAGGTGACGACCGAAGGGTGGTTGCTGTTCTGGCGGACGAGTTCGCGCATCTGCTGCTGTGCATTGTCGATCAGCGCGGCGCGCGGCTCGAGCTCGCCGCGCCGGGTCCAGCCGGACACCAGCGGGATCTCGTCCCACAGCAGCAGACCGTAGCGATCGGCGAGATCGTGGATCGTCTGGCCATGCTGGTAATGCGTCAGGCGGATCGCGTTGACGCCCATCTCGCGCATCGTCGCCACGTCGGCGGCGACGTCGGCGGCGTCGATCGCCCAGCCTTTGCCCTCGTGATCCTGGTGGTAGCCGACGCCGCGGAGCTGGACGTGCTTGCCGTTGAGGAACAGCCCTGCGTCGGGGTCGATCCGAATCGTGCGGATCCCGAACGGCTGGCGCACGCGATCGAGCAGACGGCCGCGCGCGTCGGTGACATCGACCGCCAGCGTGTAGAGATAGGGATCCTCGACGCCCTGCCACAGATGCGGATTGGCGACCGACAGCGTCAGCGCGGCTTCCTGTGTCGCGGCCGCGGCGAGCGTTTGCGTGGTCTGGAGCGACGCCGCTACGCGCCCGTTCGTGTCGATCAGGCTGGCGGTGATGCGGACCGCGCCCGCACGGCGGCTCGCATTGGCGATGCGCGTTCGCACGTCGACCTGCGCGGTGGCGGTCGTGGCGGCGGTGGTGGTCGCGTAGACGCCTGAGCCGCCGAAATCGGCGAGGTCGATATGGATCGGATCGACCGCGATCAGCCGCACCGGGCGATAGAGCCCGCCATGGACGAAGAAATCGCCGGTCAGCGGCAGGATATCGGCGGTCGTCGCGTCCTTCCCGCCGGGTGCGCTATTGTCGGTCCGCACCACCAGCACATTGTCGCCCGAGGCGCGCAGCGCGTCGGTGGCGTCGAGCCGGAAGCGCGAGAAGCCGCCGGCATGGTCGCCGAGCTTGGTGCCGTTTAGCCATACGCTCGCGGTGCGGCTGGCGGCGTCGAATTCGAGCCAGATGCGCTTGCCGCGCATCGCCGCGGGTACGGCGAAGCGCTGGCGATACCAGCCGAGCCCCTGCGTCTTGTCGATCGTCTCGGCGCGGTTGACGTGGGTTTGCGGATCGGGGCGATAGAAGCCGACGCGGTTCCAGGTGTGCGGCACGCTGACGGGTTGCCAGGCGGCATCGTCGAACGCGGGCGTGGTCACCGCCTCTGGCGCATCGCCCTGATGAAACCGCCAGCCGGTCGCGAGCGTGCTCGCGACGCGCGCGTCGCTCGCTTCCGCCGTCGCTGCGATGGCCGGGGCGGACGCCGTCATGAGCGCGGTCGCAGAGACAAGCGTTGCGGCGGCGATCCCGCGCATAAGACGGTCGTTCATGTTTTCGCTCTCCTATCCGAGCACCGATATCATCGCGGTCGCGGTCTTACCAGATGGCGCAGAAGGCCTGCCGGAACTTTCTACCAGGGCAGGGCAGATTAACCGACTGGCGATCAGAGTATGAAAATCAGTGCGATATCATCGATCGCACGGGGGTGATCTGACCAAATCGTATTTGACGGAAACAAATATCGCCCATAGGTGGCCTTACCAGACCGCAGGGAAGCGGCGTTATCTTGAGGTGAGGATTTATGCGCAAAGGTTTTGTTTGGCTCGGTGGCGTTGCGGCGCTGGCTCTTGCGAACCCCGTCTCGGCGCAAGAGGGCAGCGTTGCCCCCGCGCCCATCCCGGCGCGCGACGTCGCGGCCGACCAGCAGGCGCCCGCACCCGCGGTCACCGATGAAGGCGCCCTCACCGACATCGTCGTCACCGCGCAGAAGCGCGAACAGAATCTGCAGGACGTGCCGGTCGCCGTAACCGCGATCTCGGGCGAGACGCTGGTCAACCGCAACGTCGCCACGGTCACCGATCTCACGCGCCTTGCGCCGAGCCTGACCGTCACCACCGGCGCGGTGCCGACGAACAATTCGATCAACCTGCGCGGCGTCGGCACGGTCGCCTTCTCGACCGCGATCGAGCCTTCGGTCGCGGTCATCGTCGACGACGTCGCGCTGCTGCAGCAGGCGCAGGCCTTCTCCGGCCTCAGCGACATTGCGCGGATCGAAGTGCTGCGCGGCCCGCAGGGAACGCTGTTCGGCAAGAACGCCTCGGCGGGCGCGCTCAACATCGTGTCGCAGGGCCCGACCGCGCGCCTGACCGGCTCGGTCACCGGCACCGCGACGACCGACGACGAATACCGTGTCGATGCGGTGATCTCGGGGCCGCTCGCCGAAGGCGTCGGCTTCCGCCTCAACGGTTTCTACGGCGATCGCGACGGCTTCATCACCAACCGCTTCGACGGGCGCAAGCTCAACAACGATCGCAGCTATGGGCTGCGCGGTCGCCTCGCGCTCAATCCGCTGCCGGGCGTCACGGTCGATCTGATCGCCGGCCATTCGGTGTCGGAGAGCCGCGGCACCGCGCGCACCTTCCGCAACGTGCCCGCCGGTGCTGCCGTCTATGGCGCGTCGCTGACCCCGACGCTCGCCGGGATCACGCCGGGCCAGGACAATTTCACCACCGCCTTCGACGGTCCGCTGTTCAACAAGAGCCAGCAGGCGAACGGCAGCGGGAAGGTCACCGTCGATCTCGGCGCGGTCAATCTGATTTCGATCACCAGCTATCAGGACTGGAAGTTCCGCTTCATCGAGGATTTCGACTATGTCGTCGGGCCCGTGCTGGGGCTCGCCAACGGCATCACCGCGCAGAGCGGCTTCCACGCCCGGCAGTTCGCCCAGGAAGTGCGGCTCGCCTCGAAGGACAAGGGGCCGTTCACCTATGTCGCCGGTCTCTATTATTCAGACGGCAAGACCGATCGCACCTTCGATCGCGGTCCTTCGGGCCCGGTCGTCGCGCGGTGGAACTCGACCAGCGGCACCACGACCTATGCGGTGTTCGGCCAGGCATCGTACGACATCGCGCGCGCGACGCACATCGACGTTGGACTGCGCGCCAATCACGAGGATATCTCGGTCCGCTACATCAACACCGTCATCCCGACGACGGCACCGGCGAACAACGCGACCTGCCTCGCCACCTGCAGCGGCAATGCCAAGGACAGTGTCGTCACCGGCAAGATCGCGCTGCGGCAGGATCTCGCCAAGCGCGTGATGGCCTATGCGTCCTACTCGACCGGCTATAAGGGGCAGGGGTACGACATCTCGACCGGCTTCACCCCCGGGCGTGCCGCAGTCCCGGTGCGGCCGGAAACCTCCAAGGCCTATGAGGTCGGCCTCAAGAGCCGCTTCTTCAACAATCGCTTCCAGCTGAACGTCGCCGGGTTCTGGACCGATTTCAGCGACTTCCAGGCGCAGTCGGGCGTGACCTTGCCCGACCAGACGATCCAGCTGCAGCTCAACAATGTCGGCAAGGTCCGCACCCGCGGCGTCGAGGTCGAGTTCCAGGCACGCCCGCTCGAGGCGCTGACGATCGACGGTGGCATCAGCTACACCGAGGCGATGATCCGGCAGTTCCGCAATGCGCAATGCTATACCGGGCAGACCGCGGCGCAGGGCTGCCTTCCCGTCACGGGATCGAGCACCGGCTTGCAGGATCTGTCGGGCAAGCGGCTGAGCAACGCGCCGCGCTGGAAGTTCAACGTCGGCGGCACCTATGACGTGCTGCTGCCGCAGATGCCGTTCGACGGCTTCGTCCAGGCCGATGTCAGCTACCAGAGCTCGGTCAACTTCGATCTGCTCGGCAACCCGGCGCTCGTCCAGGGCGCTTATGCGATCGTCAACGGCAGCATCGGTATCGACCAGAAGGCACGCGGCGGCATTCGCGTCGCCTTGTTCGTCAACAATCTGTTCGACAAGCATTATGCCAGCGCCTTGGGCACCCCCTCGGGTGGCACGACGGGTCTCGTCGCACAGACCTTCTCGCGCAATGCACGCCGCTATGCAGGTATCCGGGCGCGCTACCGCTTCTGATACCTGACGGGCCCGCGGCGCGTGGGCGCCGTGGGTTCGCCGCCCCGACCCGAACCGCAGACAGGTGATGCAGATGAAGACGAAAATCCGGACGCTGTTGCTGCTTTGCGCGGCTGTCGTGGGACCTTTCGGCAGCGCGCTCCACGCGAAGGCGCCGGGTAGCGCGAGCGATCGTGCCGCGCAGCACCGCGAGACGGCGGCGGATCGCTGGGCGGCCGAGACCGAGGCCAAGATGACCGATGACGAGCGCTTCTCGCTCATCCACGGCTTCATGGCGCTCCGTATTCCAGGGTTCGGCGACCCCAATCTGGTCTGGCCCGCCGATGTCGTCCCCGGCGCGGGCTATGTGCCCGGCATCCCGCGCCTCGGCGTCCCGTCGTTGCGTGAAACCGATGCGAGCCTCGGCGTGACCAACCCGTTCGGCGTGCGCAAGGACGATACCGCGACGGCCTTGCCCGCCGGGTTGGCACTCGGCGCGACCTTCGATCCCGAAATGGCGCGGCGCGGCGGCTATCTCGTCGCGAGCGAAGCGCGCGCGCGCAATTTCAACGTGCTGCTCGGCGGCGGGATGAATCTGACGCGCGATCCGCGCAACGGCCGCAACTTCGAATATATCTCCGAAGATCCGCTGCTGTCGGGCCTAATGGGCGGCGCGGCGATCCGCGGTACGCAGGAAGCCGGCGTGATCGGCACGGCCAAGCATTTCGCGCTCAATTCGAACGAGACCAACCGGCACACCTGGGACGCGACGATCGGCGAGGCGGCGCTGCGCGAATCCGATCTGCTCGCCTTCCAGATCGCGATCGAGACCGGCAAGCCGGGCTCGATCATGTGCGCCTACAATCTGGTCAACGGCGCCAAGGCGTGCGGCAACGACTTCCTGCTCAACCGCGTCCTCAAGCAGGACTGGCGCTACAAGGGTTGGGTGATGAGCGACTGGGGCGCGGTGTCGTCGGCCGATTTCGCGGCGAAGGGGCTCGACCAGCAATCGGGCGACCAGCTCGACAAGCAAGTGTGGTTCGGCGCGCCGCTCAAGGCGAAACTCGCCGACGGCAGCTTCGATCATGCGCGGCTGTCCGACATGGTGCGGCGGATTCTGCGCTCGATGAAGGCGGTCGGCGTCACCGAATGGACCGCGCAGAAGCCGGTCGATATGGCCGGACACGCCGCTACTGCGCTCGAGATCGCGCGGCGCGGCATCGTGTTGCTCAAGAATGACGGCGTCCTGCCGCTCGCAGCCAGCGCGCGCAGCATCGCGGTGATCGGTGAGAAGGCGCAGATCGGCGTGCTGTCGGGCGGCGGGTCGTCGCAGGGGCTGCCGCCGAAAGGCTGGGCGGCGAGCGATCCGATCGGCGGCGCGGGGCAGATGGGCAGCTGGCGCATCGCGCGCTGGTTTGCCGGCGCACCGACCGACGCGATTGCCGCGGCGGCGCCCGGCGCAAAGGTCGAGTTCGATCCGGGGCTTTATCCGCAGGCAGCCGCGGCGGCGGCGGCGCGCGCCGATGTCGCGATCGTCTTCGTCAACAAATATGAGGTCGAAGGCTCCGATTCGCCCGACCTCGCGCTCCCGCGCGGGCAGGACGCGATCATCGCCGCGGTCGCCAAGGCCAATCCCAATACGATCGTCGTGCTACAGACCGGCAATCCGGTCGCGATGCCGTGGCGCGACCAGGTCAAGGCGATCGTTGCCGCCTGGTATCCGGGGCAGGAGGGCGCACAGGCGATCGCCGATGTGCTGACCGGCAAGGTCAATCCGTCGGGTCGCTTGCCGATCACCTTCCCGCAAAGCGTCGAGCAATTGCCGCGCACGACGATCCCGAGCTTCGGCACGCCCGAGAATACCCCCGTCAGCGTCGCGATGACCGAGGGCGCCGACGTCGGCTATCGCTGGTTCGCGCGCAAGGGGCTCGCGCCGATGTACGCCTTCGGCCATGGGCTGAGCTACACCCATTTCGCCTATTCGGGGCTGAGCGTCAGCGGCGGCAAGACGCTTTCGGTCAAGCTGACGGTGCGCAATGCGGGCCCGCGCGCGGGCGCCGATGTACCGCAGCTCTATCTCCAGACGATCGACGGCGTGGTCGAACCGCGGCTGCTCGGGTTCGAGCGCGTCGAGCTCGCGCCGGGCGAAAGCCGCACGATCTCGCTCGCCGTCGACCCGCGTTTGCTCGCCAAATACGACACGGCGACATCGCGTTGGCAGATCAAGGGGGGGCGCTATGGCGTAACGCTGGCGCGATCGGCGACGGATCCGGTGCTGACGGGCAGCGTGACGATGACGCCGCGGCGCTTCGCTCGGTGAACGAGCGGGTCTGAGCCCGTCGCTTTAGCGCGGCGGGCTCACCTGATTTATCGGGTGTCTGGCGCTGCAATGTCGCGCCCTAAAACGATAGCTATCAATATCGCATTGCCGTCCCGCATCGATCATGAGAAGGTCGGGGGTCGCGCGGGGCGGCAGGAGAGCCGTGTTGAGCAACCATCGCAAGCCGATGCAGGAGCGGTCGCGCAAGACCTATGAGCTCCTGCTTGCGGCTGCGGAAACGCTGCTCGAGGAAGTGGGTATCGAGCGGATCTCGAGCAACCTCATCGTCCAGCGCGCCAATCTGACATCACCGGCTTTCTACCGCTATTTCGACGACAAATATGCCGTGATCAAGGCGCTGGCGGAACGGCTAATGCAGCGCCAGAACGAAGCGCTGACCCACTGGATCGAGCGCTATCGCGATGCGGGATATGATGCCCTGGTCGATCATATCGAGGATCTCGTCCGCGAAATGGACGCGATCACGCGCCAGCAGCCGGGCGCCATCTGGATCATGCGGGCGCTCCACGCGGTGCCGAGCCTCGCCCATATCCGTCTTGCGTCGCATCAGTTCGTCACCGATCTGATGACCGACGTGTACATGCCCTATCTGCCCGGCGTTGCGCGCGACCTGGTGCGCCGCCGCACGCGGCTGGCGGTCGAGATCGCCTATTCGGTCGATGAAATGCTCAAGGAAGAGCCGGGCATGCGGAACGCGGTCTTCGAAGACCTGATCTATATTTTCCGGTCGCTCTTCTATCATCCCGATCTGGCGAAGGCTGCGCCGCCACATGCCGCAGGTGCGACATCCAGCGCGGCATCGTCGGTCGACGCGTGAGGGAGATTTCCTGACCTGTCATAAAAACGATATCAACTACTATCATATGCGCCGTCGATACGAATCAATCGGGGCGCACAATGATCCATTCCTTCGTTCATCGGTCGGCGCTGGTCGCCACCCTGCTGGCGGGCGCTGCGGCGACGCCGGTGCTCGCGCAGCAGTCGGCGACGGCCGATCCCGCCGCGACGACCGCAGATGAGCCCGACAAGACGCGCGTCGCCGACGGCGACGATATCGTCGTGACCGGCCGCGCGGGCACGTCGCGCCAGCGCAAGGTCGAGACGAGCTACGCGATCTCGACGATCTCGGACCAGGATCTGCGCATCCGCGCGCCGATCGGTGTCGCCGAGGCGCTCAAACAGGTCCCCGGCTTCTACAGCGCGCCGACCTCGGGTGAAGTCTCGGGCGGCGTGCGCGTGCGCGGCATTCCGAGCGATGGCTATCAGACCGTCGCGCTGCTCGAGGATGGCATCCCGATCCAGGGCGATCCCGGTCTCGGCTGGCTCAACGGCGACCAGTCGCTGCGCATCGACCAGAGCGTCGAGCGGATCGAAGTGGTGCGCGGCGGGCCGTCGGCGATCTTCTATTCGAACGCGCCGGGCGCCGCGATCAACTTCATCACGCGCAAGGGTGGCGATACGCTCGAGGGGCTCGTTCGCTACGAAGCGGCGAGCTACAATTCGCACCGCGTCGACGGCTGGATCGGCGGACCGATCGGCGCGACCGGGTGGCATTTCTTTGGCGGCGGCTATTACCGCGTCTCGGATGGCCCGCACAATTCGGGCTACACGCAGGATCGCGGCGGGCAGTTCCGGGTCAACCTGTCGAAGGAGTTCGAGCGCGGCGGGATCACCTTCGGCGTCAAGCGGATCGACGAGCGCGTCGGCTATTGGGGCGGCGGCATCTATCAGGCCAACGCCAATGGTACGCCGAGCAACGTCGTGGGGCTCGACAACAAGATCGACAATGTCGTCGGCCCCGACACGCGCTATTTCAACTTCCTGACGCCGAACGGCACGGTCACGTTCGACAATGGCGTCGGCAGCAGCGTCAAGCTGACCCAGCTCAGCTTCCAGGCGCATTACGACATCAGCGACAGCTTCAAGGTCGAGGAGAATGTCCGCTATCGCACGAGCTGGACGCAGCGCAACAGCATCACGCCGTACACCGTCGCTGCATCGGCGAGTGCGCTGCTGACCAGCACCTTCGGCAAACCCGCGGCGGGGACGAGCTATGCGCTGGTCTATCGCGACAGCGGCGCGGCGTTCAATCTCGCCAGCCAGAACGGCAACGGCCTCGCGCTGATCGATCTGGCGCGGACGCACACCGTGCCGCTCGACGAATTCATCACCGACACGAGGTTGGTCGGCAAGGTCGATTTGCTGGGCACGCACAACCTCGCGTTCGGCGTCTATTATGCGCGCGAGGAAGAGGATTATAACGCGCTCAGCGCCGCAGTGCTGACCGACGTCAAGGCGCATGCCGAAGTGCTCGACGCCTATCTCGTCGACGCGCGCGGCAACAAGCTGTTCAAGATCAGCGACAACGGCGTCATCCAATATGGCGCCGAATATGCCAATGCGAGCGGCAGCTCGGACAATATCGCCGCTTATGCCAGCGACGAGTGGCAGCTGACCCCGAAGTTCCGGCTCGAGGGCGGCGTGCGCTACGAGCAGATCAAGACGCGCGGGCAGGTCGAGGGCACCAAGAAGGTCAATCTCGGCCAGAGCGCGACCAGCGCCGACGACTCGGTCGGGGTCGGCACCGGCATGTTCACGCCGTTCTCGCGCACATACGATCATGTCGGCTGGACCGCCGCGGCCAATTACCAGGTCCGCCCGTTCTTCGGCGTGTTCGCGCGCTATACCGACACGTTCCGGCTTCCCGCCGTGTCGAGCTTCATCACCAACGCCAATGCCGCACCCGTCGTGCAGACGCTCAACATGCTCGAGGGCGGCGTCAAATATTCGCGCGGCAAGGTCGATCTCTACGCCACCGCTTTCCGCACGGTGTATAACAGCTACGCGATCAGCGACTATCAAAGGCTCGCCAACGGCCTGTTGTCGCCGGTGACGGTCTATGGCGACACCAAGACCACCGGCACCGAGATCGAGGGGACGTGGCGGCCGACCGACTGGTTCGATCTGCACGCCTCATGGACGTGGCAGGACAACCGCTTCAGCAAGTTCGTCTACACCAACAGCGCCGGCGTGCTGACCGATTATTCGCACCACCGCGTCAACGGCGTGCCCGACAACACCTTCCGCATCACGCCCGGGCTGACGCTGTTCGACCGCAAGGTGCGGTTGCAGTCGGACGTCAACTATATCGGATCGATCTATACCGACGTGGCCAACCAGATCCGGCTGCCGAGCTATTGGTCGGTCGATTTCGATGCGCAATTCCAGCTCACCCCCAAGCTGCAAATCGGGCTGATCGTGGCGAACGTCACCAACGCCTTCGGCCTGGTCAACGGCAACCCGCGGGCGGGGACGATCGACAACAGCCAGGCCGGGCAGCCGGTCTATATCGGCAGCTCGCTCTATCAGCGGAACTATCGCGGGTCGCTGACCTACCGCTTCTGATGCGCGGTGCGCGGCGTGGGACAACCCCGCCGCGCACCGCTTCCCTGCTTCGAAAGGATCCTGCCGTGCGTGTTGGTCTTACCCTGCTGGCGCTCGTCGTGGCGCAGACCCCGCTGCTTGCTGCCCCGAGCGACGCGCCGCGGATTCCGCCCGTGGCCAGCCTGACCGATGGGCAATGGCTCAAGGGCGATCTGCATCTGCACTCGCGCCACAGCAAGGATTCGACCAACAATCCCGAGGCGAAGATCATCAAGTTCGCCGAGGATACGGGCTTCGACTATCTCGGCATCACCGATCACGACAATCACGTCGCGGGCGACGTCGCGCACAACAGTTGGAGCGACCCCGAATTCACCTCCAAGTCGGTGATCCTGCTCTATGGCGCCGAATGGACCACCGAGCGCGGGCACGGCAACGTCTTCTCGGCCAAGCCGTACGACCATCAGCGCCTGTTCGACGTGCGCGATGCGCGCGATGCGAAGATCCTCGCGGTCAAGAAGTCGCTCGGCATCCACCTCTCGGGCAACCATCCCGCCGGCAAGGACCATTGGGGCTTCAGCTTCGACATGCTCGATTCGCTCGAAGTGTGGAACTCGGCGATCTGGCCCAACAATGCCGCAGCCCTCATGATCTGGGACGACATGCTGAAGTCGGGCCGCAAGCTGACCGGGCGCGGCGGCAGCGATTCGCATCACGGCACGCCCGACAGCCCCGAGCAAAAGACGTCGCACACCGCCGAGCGCAACGCGAATTACGTTGGTACGCCGACGACCTGGGTGTTTGCCAAGACGCGCGATGCGAAAGGCGTGGTCGATGCGCTGACCAACGGCCGCGTGTCGATCAGCGCAAATCCGTACGACCCGCGCGTCGAACTCAGCGCCGATCGCGATGGCGCCGGCCGGATGGACATGATGATGGGCGACGATGCGAGGCCGAGCGGAAAGCCGGTCAGCTTTCAGGTGCGGCTCGTCGGCGGTGGCGTGCGTGGTGCGGTCTATCATGTCCGCGTTATCAAGAATGGCGAACTGCTCGGCGCCTATGACACCGATCCGACCAGCAACGCCGTCGGCTTCACCGACACGCCCGCTGCCACGGGGCGCAGCTATTACCGTGTCGAGGTCGAAGGTCCGCAGACCCCCTATCCGCAAGTGCCGGTATCGACCGTGCTGAGCGGCAAGATGATCGCGCTTTCGAACCCGCTTTACTTCAACTTCGATCCCGACTTCTGAGATGCCCAGCGGACGGCCGGTTCGCTCCATCGCGTTGCGCCCGCAGGTGCGCGCCCCGTCTCAATGCGGCGGCGCGTATCCGCTTGTCGCGGCCGGGCGTTCGGCCCTGGGGAAGACCGAACGCTCCTCGAAATCCATATGCTGTTCCAACGCGGTGAGCACCTCGCGCAGATCGCGGCAATAGTCCTTCCACTGCGCATCGATCGCCATCGCGCTCCAGCGCGCGAGATGCTCGCGATAGCGGCGCTCGAGGTTTTCGGGATTGTATGCCGAAAGCGTCGATAGCGCTGCGCATTCGTTGGGTTGGTTGCGCAGAAACTGCTTCTCGACCGCCATGTGGCGCAGCAACTCGCGCGTCAGCGCCCAGCGCGCGGCGGCGAAGCACATCCCGATCCGCGCACCGTCATCCTTGAGCAGCGCGCGCAGCTCGGCGATGATCGTGCGCAGTCGGTCGTGGTCCTGCCGCAAGTGGTCGATCATGAGGACAGCCTTTCAAAGGCTGTGATCCAGTGCACACACTTAACAGGATCTTGCGGCAAGCGATCTGGCGGGGCGCGGTGCGACCAAGGTCTAAGGGTCGGGGAGCAATTCCGCGCGGCCGACACAGGTGCGGATCTGTGCGGCGAGACGAAGCGGGTCGAACGGCTTGAGGATGACGCCCGCCGCGCCCAGCGCGAGATAGTCCTTGATGTCGGCGTCGCGTCCGCGCGCGGTCATGAACAGGACCGGCGTCTCGCGCAGCAGCGGATGACACCGGAGGGCGGCGAGCGTTTCCGGGCCGGTCATCTCGGGCATCATGACATCGAGCACGACCACGTCGGGAATCGCGTCGGGCGTGACGAACGACGCGATCGCCGCCTTGCCCGAGGCAGCGGTGCGCACCGTGATCGCCGGATCGAGCCCGAGCGCGAGCTCGACGATCGTCCGGATATCGGGGTCGTCATCGACATAGAGCAGGTCGAGGTGCGGCATCATGGTGTCGTGTCCGCCGCGGCGAGGATGCGACGGATCGCCGCCTTGAGATCGCGGATCGAGCTGCGCGACTTGACCAATACGGCGTCGACCCGGTCGGTCACATCCGCCCCGACATCGCGCGCCGAAAACAGGATCGCGGGGATCGCGCCGTCCTGCGCGCTCGCCAGCGTCGGCAGCAGATCGAGCCCCGACGCGCCCCCCAGGTCGAAGTCGAGTATCGCGAGATCGATCACGTGCGTGTCGATCAGTTTGCGGGCCGCGGCGAGATCGGTGGCCTTGAGCACATTGGCCTCGAGCCGCAGCGCGGCTTCGGTCACCAGCAGCACGTCTTGGTCATCGTCCAGATGCAGGATCGTCGGACGCGGCGTTCCCGACCGCGCGACCGCCGCGCGGAGCGCCTCGGCGATGCGCGCCGGATCGATCGGTTCCTCGATCCACTCGACGCCATCGAGCGTCGCCAGCGTCTCGAGGCGCGCGCGGTGTTCGGCGGTGACGAGCACGATCGGCGGGGTAAGCGCGTCGAGGCTCGCCTGGAGCGCGCGAACGAGGCCGCAATCGGTATCCTCCGGGGCGGTCGGATCGAGCAGCAGCGCGGCGTGATCTCCGCGCGCAAGCGCCGCCGACGCGGCTGCCACCGTGTCGACCCGAACCATCTCGAACATCGTCGGGATGCCGAGCGATTCGACCAGCGCCACCACATCCGCATCGGCGGTACACACCAGGATCTTGGGCATTGCCACCGGCGCCGCCTCGAGCCGATCCTCGCGCAAGCGGTCGAGCGCAAAGGCGAAGCGTGTGCCACCCGCCGGGCGATCCTCGAACCAGATCCTGCCATCGTGGCGGGTGATGATCTCCCGCGAGATGGCAAGGCCGAGTCCCGTTCCGACGCCGCGCTCGTGGGTCGCGCGCTCGAACCGGCCGAAGATGCGGTCGCGGAACGCGATCGGCACGCCGGGTCCGTCATCGTCGACGGTCACCAGCGCCTGGCCGTCGTCTGTCTGTGCGACGCCGATCCTGACGGTACCGCCCGCCGAGGTGACGCGCAGCGCATTCGACGCCAGATTGGAAATCACCTGCAACAAACGCTCGGCATCGCCCGAGATCAGCACCGGATGCTTCGGGAGCAGGCATTCGATCTGGACGTCGAGCGCCGACGCGGCCCCCTGGCTGCCCTCGCACGCCTGCGCGGCGATCTCGCAAAGATTGGTCCGCTCGCGCTGCAGCGTGAGCTGGCCCGACTGGATCCGGTCGATGTCGAGCATGTCGTTTATCAGCCGGATCAGCCGCCGAGAATTGTTCTCGGCGATCTCGATCAGCCGGGCAGGGGCCTCGGCAATCGTCCCGGCCGCGCCCGAGCGCAACAGGCTGAGCGCTCCAACCACCGATGTCAGCGGCGTGCGCAATTCGTGGCTGACCGTCGAGATCAGCTCGTCCTTCATCCGTTCGGCGCGCTTGCGTTCGGCGATGTTGCGCGCCGAGGCGACGATATAGTCGCCAGCGGGCAGGCGCATCACGCCGAGCGCGACATCGACGGGAATCTCGTGGCCGTCATGGTGGACCAGCTTGCGATCGGGACGGTGCGGCATGCGCAACTGCCCGTCGACCAGCCCGATCCGCTGATGAAATGTCCGCGACGTATCGAGCTGTTTGATCAGCGAAGACGAATCCCAACGGATCAAATCCGCGGCGCGATACCCGAGCATCTTCGCTGCGGCGGCATTGACCGTCTCGATCATGCCGTTCGGGTCGAAGATGACGATCGCATCGACGGTACTCTGCAGGATCGCGCGGTTGCGTTCGGCGACGTCATAGGTCTGCAGGCGCGAGCGATATTTCGCCATGCCCTGCCGCCAGATCAGCAGCGCCACGGCCACCATCGCCAGGCCGATAATGCCGATGCCGATCCGGATCGTGGTCGCGTCCTCCCCGACGCGCGTGCGATACGTCGCGACCTCGCGATCACGGGTGCGGCCGGCGGCATCGACCATTGCGGTCGATTCGAGGCGGATCTGCTCCATCAAGCGCTGGCCCGCATTGGAGCTAACCAGGCTTGCCGCGGCATCGAGCCCCGCGGTCCGCCGTTTCGCGATGACCTCGTCCATCTCGGCGAATTTGAGCCGCGCAAGACGCCGTAGCGTGGCGAGACGCTGTTCTTCCTCGCGATGGCCGCGCAGCTCGGGCGGCAGTTGCAGGAAAGTCGTTCCGACCGCGACCTTCGCGGTGGAATAGGTATCGAGGAATCGGCGTTCGCCGGTGATGACGAAGCCGCGCTGCGCCGATTCGGCAGCGGTAAGGCGTTCGATGAGCGTCGCGACGCGTGCGCTGTTCTCGAAGCCGTCATGCGCCTGCTGCCTGAACGCGTCTGTGCTGGCATATTCCGCCTCGAGCCAGACGGAGAAGACCGCGAGCAGCACCGGCGCGAGCAATGTCAGCAGCAGGAACTGCACGAGGTTGGGAGGGGTAGGCCGAACGATCTCATGTTCGGTGGCGAAGGTCATGGTGCGGCGGTCTCCGCCAGCAATGGCTGCACCGCCAGCAGGGCCTGGGCGCGGTTATCGACCCCGAGCTTGCGAAAGATCACGGTCAGGTGGGCTTTGACGGTCGCCTCGGTGATGGCAAGGCTGTCGGCGATCTGCTTGTTGAGCCGGCCATCGGCGAGTGCGAGCAGAACGCGCAACTGCGCCCCCGAAAGCGTCGCGATGCGATCGCGCAGCGATTGCGCGGCGGGATTTGCACCATGCGCCGGCGGGAAGACGCGCTGGCCCGCGAAGATCAGCCGCAGCGATGCCGCCAGCGCATCGAGCGCGGAGGATTTCGACACGAAACCGGCAGCGCCGAGCGCGCGCGCTGCCTCGATGATGACCGGCTCGGCGCGCGCCGAAATGACGACGATCGGGGTCGCGGCGAGCAGATGCTGCAGTTGCAGGAACCCTGAGAAGCCGCGCGCATCGGGCAGCACGAAATCGAGCAGGAGCAGGCGATATCCGCCTTTGCGCGTCGCAATCGCCCGTTCGGCCTCGGCAATCGATCCCACATTGTCGAGCGCGATTCCGGGGGCCGCGGCACGTATTGCAAGCGCCAGCCCCTCCCGCGTCAGGGGATGATCGTCAGCGACCAAGGCATGGCCACCAAGTTGCACGAAAGCTCTCTCCTACACCGTTCATTTTTTATCGATTACAAGGCGATGAACTTCTGCAAAAATGATAAGCTTGTCTAGTGATAACGTTATCGATCATTGATGGAAATCAAGTGAAACGTTCGATTATCCTTATCGCGGACGGCGACGCGCATGCTCGACGGTTGGTCGATGCGGTGCGGTCGAGCGGGCAATGGCATGTGCTCGAAGCGCGCGATGGTGCTGCCGCACTCGTCCAGGCGCGCGACCATCGGCCTGTTCTGATCCTGATCGGCGATGGGCTGCCGCGCGGTGAAGCGACGGCGCTGGTCGCGGCGCTGCGCGACGAGCCGCCGCCGCTGCGCAGCACCGCGATCCTCGCACAGAGTGATGCTGCGGGCCCTGACGAACGCTTGTGGCGGCTCGGGTTCGACGGGTGTGTGGCGCCGTCGGGGCGGCCCGAAGCGCTGCTCGCCGCAGTTGCAGACTGGCGCCCCGATGACGAACTCGCCGGTGCGCACCGCCTGGCCGAGCAGTTCGGTCAGCCCGCGATCGTACCGCTGATCGCGCGATTTCGCGAGGAACTGGCAGCGGCGGTGGCATCCTTGAATGGTACGCCGTCGCAGGACGCGATGCACCGCATCGCCGGAATTGCGGGCACGCTCGGGTTCGACCGCGTCGGTTCGAGCTGGGAGCAGTTGTCGCGGGGCGATGCCGCGATCGCGTCGATTGCGCGCCGCGAGGGGCGGCGGGTGCTCGCGCAGATCGATCGCGACGCCATCTTCGCGCCCGCGGATTGAGGGGGGATCGCCCGGTTCGAGAGGGCTCGTCCGACGGCTGCTTTTTTGCCGCGGCATTCGACATTGGTCGAAGTCTTGGGAACCAAATGGCGACTGGTAGGATCTGCTTAACCTGAAATGCCGCCGAACGCCTCCACGTCAATTGTGCAGGTGAAAAGTGCCGGATCGTCCTACGTCCATCGTCGTCGCGCAACGCAAGCCGAGGCTAGCCGCCCTGGCGGCGTTGCTTGCGCTCGCGGTGGCGGCGGCGACGGCGACGCCGGCGATGGCGGCGGTCCCTGCGGGTACGCCGATCGTCAACACCGCCGCGTTGACCTTCGAGATGAACGGCAGCGCACAGCAAGTCGCGTCGAACACCGTGACCCTGGTGTCGGCCGAACTGCTCGACGTGACGATCACCGCCGAACGTCCGAGCCTCGCGGTCCAGTCGCAGGCACAGGTCGCGGTGCCGTTCGTCATCGTCAATACCGGGAACGGCCCGCAGAGCTTCGCGCTGACGATCACCGGCAATCAGCAAGGCGTCGTGGTCGACCGCGTCGCGCGCGACGGCAACGGTGACGGTGCATTCCAGACCGATACCGATCCGCTGCTGACGCCGCCGAGCGTCAGGCTCGCGCCGGGCGAACAGGTGCGCATCTTCGTGCTGGTCGATGGCGCGCAGGTCGCTGCGGCGGCCGCGATCACCGCCACGGTGAGCGCGCAATCGGGCAGCGGTGCCGCCGGGACGGTGTTCGCCGGCGCCGGCGCGAACGGCGCCGACGCGGTCGTCGGGGTCAGCGGGGCACGCGCGAGCGCGACCAGCACGCTGTCGCCCGCCGGCCCTGCGCAGCCCTCGCTCGCCAAGGCGCAAACGGTCACGGCACCCGACGGGAGCAGCCGCGCGATGCGCGGGGCGGTCATCACCTACACGCTGGTCGCCACGCTGCCCGGCCCGACGCGCGGCGTGACGATCGACGATCCGATCCCCGCGGGCACCGCCTATCTCGCCGACAGCCTGGCGCTCGATGCGGTTGCGCTGAGCGACCGTGCCGACGCCGACCCCGGCACGGCAGACGCTGCCGGGGTCCATATCCGGCTCGGCGATCTCGCCGCTGCGGGCAGCCATACCATCCAGTTCAGCGTGAAGATCTTGTGAGGAGACGTCCAATGCATCTGCCTATGCCCGCCCTTTTATTGGCCAGCGTCATCGCGACGCCGGCGCTCGCCGCGGGGCCGCTCCAGGTCACCGCGAAGGTGCTGACCGAACAGAAGACGCGCGCCGCCGACGGCAGCGTGCGGGTCGCGCTCGTGCCGGCGCGCAGGGTCGTGCCGGGTGACCGCGTGATCTTCGTGCTCGGCTATCGCAACACCGGCAGCCAGCCGATCGGCAACATCGTGCTCGACAATCCCGTGCCCGCCGCGATCGCCTATCGCGGCCCTTCGCAAAGCTCGGCTGCGCCCGACGTGTCGGTCGACGGCAAGACCTACGGCCCGCTCGCGACCCTGCGCGTCCGAACGGCCGACGGCGCCACGCGCGCGGCGGGACCCGATGATGTCACCAATGTGCGGTGGCGTCTCGCCAATGCCGTCCCGGGCGGAGCGCAAGGGCAGCTCTCCTTCCAGGCCGTTCTCAAATAAAGATTTTCTACTGAATTCGATATCTAACAGGGAGTGAAGAGTGTGATGCGTACCAAGATTGGAATCCTACTGGCCGGAACCGCGACCGTGTGTGCGACCGGTGCGGCGCATGCCCAGACCGCCGCGCAAAACACCACCGCGGGAACGACTGTCAGCAACACCGCGTCGGTAACCTACAGCGTCAACGGCACGGCGCAGACGACCAATTCGACCACTGCGAGCTTCGTGGTCGATCGCAAGGTCAATTTGACAGTGATCTACGACCAGCCGGCGGCGACGCAGGTCAATCTCGGTCAGACGGCAGCCTATACGCGCTACAAGGTCACCAACACGACCAACGGAACGCAGGATTTCCTGGTTAACGCTTTCCAGTCGGGGATCGTGGGCGGCCTGCTGACCGGCACCGACGATTTCAACCTCACCAATTTCAAGGTGTTCGTTGATACCAATGGCGACGGCGTGTACGATCCGGCGGTCGATACCCGCACCTATATCGACGAGCTCGCGCCCGACAACTCGGTCGAGGTGTTCATCGTCGGCGACGTGCCGGCGACGGGCACGATCAACCAGGCCGACGTCGCGTTGCAGGTGATCGCGGCGACGGGCGGCACCGCCAATACACAAGGCGCCGCGCTCGTCGCGACCGACCTCAGCCTGGGCAATGCCGACAATACCGTCGACGTGGTGTTCGCCGACGGCGATAGCGACGGCATCGGCGTCGACATCATCCGCAACGGGCAGGGCTGGGCCTATGGCTCCTACGTCATCGCCACGCGCAACGTCGCCTTGACCGTCAACAAGACCGCGCTGATCCTGTCGGACGGCGTCAACGCGCTCAATCCCAAGGCGCTGCCGGGCGCTGTCGTCGAATATTGCATGATTGCGAACAATGCGACGCTCACCGCCTCGGCCAATAGCGTGACGATCACCGATCCGGTGCCGGCCAACACCACCTATGTCCCGGGTTCGCTCGCGATCGGTCTTCCCGGCGGCACCTGTACCTTGCTCCCGACGATCACGGCGCCGTTTACCGGGAGCTATGACACACCGAACAACCGGATCATCGCCAATCTCGGCACGGTGATCGGCGGTGGAATCGTCGCGGTCTCGTTCAAAGTGACGATCAACTAAGACCGCACTCTTCCACACGCTTTGTTCAAGGAGAACGTGCTTCGGCGCGCGGGGAGTCCTGCGCGCCGAGCACAGCCGGCCTATGCCCCATCCGCGCGCCCTGACCGCTCTCGCCGCCCTGCTCGGGCTGGCGTCCGTCGCCCCTGCGACGGCGCAGGACGGCGCGCGCATCGCGAATATCGCGACGCTCGGCTTCGATACGCCGAACGGCCGACAGAGCGTGGCGTCCAACGCCGTCTCGGTCGATGTCGATCGCACGAAGCGCCCGACCACGCTCAGTTTCCGCCTGCTGCCCGTGGGCTATCAGCTCACCGGCCTGTCGTGCCAGACGGTTCCGACGCTGCAATTCACCCCTGCGCCGATCGACGCCGCGACGCTCGCCGTCGCGCCGCCGCTCAAGGCGCTCGACATCAACGTTCCGTTGATCCTGGTGCTCGAAAATGCCGGTGGCAATCGCGACCCGCTTGCGCGCGAATATGCGACGATCAGCGTGTCGACCGAAACCTATTCGGGCAGCCTCGCCTTGCTCGAGACCGGGCCGGACACCGGCGTCTTCGCGGGCGGCGTGCCCGAAGTCGGCAGCGACCCTGCGACCGAGGCATGCGACCCGTCGCGGATGCGCGGGCAACACGTCACGCTGAGCTTTGCCGAAGACGAGTATAGCTACGGTTCGACCAATTCGGTGCTGGTCGATCCGGCGGGCTATGTGTTCGATTCCGCCAGCGGCGCGTTGATCAACGGCGCGCGGATCACCTTGCTCGACGCGGCTGACCGGCCTGCGGTGGTCTTTGGCGATGACGGCATCAGCCGTTACCCGTCGAGCGTCGTCAGCGGCACATCGGCTACCGATGCGAGCGGGCGTACCTATACCTTTCCGCAGGGGAATTACCGTTTCCCCTTCGTCGGATTGGGCACCTATCATCTCAAGATCGAGCCGCCGGCCACCTATACCGCGCCCTCGACCAAGACCGTAAGCGAGCTTGCCGCGTTGAAGGACCCGCAAGGCGCTGGCTTCGTCATCAACGATGCGTCTTATGGCCGGGCGTTCACGCTGGCGACGCCCGACGCTTTCTATGTCGACGTGCCGATGGACCGGGTCGGCGATACCGCCTTGTTGCTGACCAAGACTGCCTCGGTCCGCGAGGCGTCGCCGGGCGATTTCGTGCAATATCGCGTCACGCTCGCCAATCGTGGGCGCGATGCGGCGCTTCGCGTCCATCTGACCGACATCTTGCCGCCCGGGCTGCGTTATGAACGCGGTTCGGCGCGTGGCGCGGCCGAACCCGCGGTTTCGAGCGACGGTCGGCGGCTCGATTTCACCGTTCCTGCGGTCGCGGGCGGGGCGACGCTCGACGTGCGCTATGTCGTCAGCATCGCGCCCGGCGCGCCGACGGGGGATGCGGTCAACCGGGTCCTCGCCTCGGGCAATGCCGGGACGACGAGCAACGAAGCCGCGGCCGCGGTGCGGATCACGCCGCTGCTGTTCACCGACGGCTTCACGCTGATCGGCCGCGTCACCGAAGGCGGCTGCGGCGATCCCGATCGCGGGCGCAAGGGCATTCCCGGAATCCGCCTGCTGCTCGAGGACGGCACCTATGTCGCGACCGATCGCGACGGCTATTACCATGTCGAGGGCATCCGTCCCGGCCGCCACGTCGTCCAGATGGACACGAACAGCATCCCGCCCGCCTATCAGCCGGTGGCATGCGACAGCGACACGCGCACCGCGGGCAGCGCAATCTCGCGCTTCGTCGAGGCCGAGGGCGGCCTGCTCAAGCGCGTCGACTTCCAGCTGCGCCCGACTGGCGTGAAGACCGCGGCGGCCGAGGCGCTGCCGATCTCGGTCGCCAGCAGCGCCTATGCCGCGGGCGACCGCGAATGGTTTGCGGGTCAGCAGCCGGGCGTCGCCTTGCTGTTCCCGACCCCCGACTACAATCCGCGCGCGCCGGTGACGCGCGTCGTCGTCAAGCATCTGCCGGGGCAGCGCGTCGCGCTCGTCGTCAATGGCGAGCCGGTCGATCCGCTGCTGTTCGACACGACCGACGTCAACCCCGACAAGACGATCGCGCTGGCGCGCTGGTCAGGTATCGCGTTGAAGGACGGCGACAATAGCATCGCGGCGCGCGTGCTTTCGGCCGAGGGCGGCGTCGTCACGACGCTGACGCGCACGGTGCGATCCGCGAGCATCGCCGATCGCGCGGTGTTCGTACCCGCCGCGAGCCGGCTCGTCGCCGACGGCCTGACACGCCCGCTGATCGCGGTGCGCGTGACCGACCGGAGCGGGCATCCGGTGCGCGACGGGACGCTCGTCCCGTTCAAGGTCGACCAGCCCTATACCGCCGCGCTCGAGGTCGATCTCGACCAGGCGCGCCAGCTCGCCGGCAAGGGCCGTGCGCAGACCACTGCGCGCGTCACCGGCGACGACGGTCTCGCCTTCATCGCGCTCCAGCCGACGACCCACGCCGGCGCGGTCCATGCCGTGATCAGCCTGACGCAGGACAAGACGGTGCGGACGAGCGACGTGCGCGCCTGGCTCGCCGCCTCGACGCGCGACTGGGTGGTGGTGGGCTTTGGCGCGGGGACGATCGGCTATGACACGCTGTCGACGCGGACGCGCTCGCTCCCGGCGGGGATGCGCGGCGGCGTCGTCACCGATGGGCAGCTCGCTTTTTACGCCAAGGGACGGATCAAGGGATCGTGGCTGATGACGCTGGCGTATGACAGCAACCGCAAGATCGACCGCTCGCGCGGGCTGCTCGGCCAGATCGATCCCGATCGCTATTACACCGTCTATGGCGACGGCAGCGCGCAAGGCTATGACGCGGCGACGCAGCGCAAGCTGTACCTGCGGCTCGAGCGGCGCAATCTCTACGCGCTGCTCGGCGATTTCGAGACCGGGCTGACCGACACGCAGCTGACGCGCTACAGCCGCGTGCTCAACGGCGTGAAGGCGGAATATCAGGGCAATCGCGTGATGTTCAGCGCGTTTGCCGCCAATACCGACCAGCTGCACGGCCGCGACGAGATCCAGGGCAACGGGCTGTCGGGGCCGTATCGGCTGTCGGGGCGCAACATCGTGCCCAATAGCGACCAGTTGCGGCTCGAAGTGCGCGACCGGATCCGCCCCGAGCGCGTTCTGACGAGCACGCAGATGACCCGGCACATCGATTACGACATCGATCCCGCGGCGGGCACGATCCGCTTCCGCGAGCCGATCCTGGGGCGCGATGCCGCGCTCAACCCGGTGTTCATCGTGGTCGATTACGAAACCGAAAGCACGCTGCGCAAACTTGCCACCGGCGGCCGCGCGACGGTGCGCATGGCGCAAGGCCGGGTGCAGCTTGGTGCGAGCGTGCTGCGGGACGCGACCGTGGGCAACGGGACCGTCGCGGGGATCGATCTCAAGGCCAAGCCGACCGTCGATAGTGAAATCCGAGCTGAATATGCACGAGGCGGGGCCAGCGGATTCGGGGCAGGGCAGGCGTGGCTCGGCGAGGCGGAACTGCACCGTGGCGGCGTCGATGTCTTGGTCTATGGCCGGAGCCAGAACCAAGCCTTCGGACTTGGCCAGCAGAACGTCGTCGAGGCGGGGACGCGCAAGTTCGGCCTCGATGGCCGCGTCGCCTTGACCAGCAAGCTCGCAGTGACGCTGACCGCGTGGAATGCCGTCCAGCTCGATGGTCCGGGCGCGCGCAAGGCCGCCGAGGCCCGGTTGGAGTATCGCCGCGCGACGGGGATGCTGTTCGTCGGCGGGACCTTTGCCGATGACAGCGGGATCGACGGGCAGGCGCGGCATTCGCGGCTGCTGACGCTGGGCGGCACGCAGACGCTGCTCGGTGGCAAGATCGAACTCGGCGCGCAGGCCCAAGTCGCGCCGGGCGGCGAGCGCGCGAGCGTCGATTTCCCGCTGCGCCAGCAGCTCACCGCGGCGTGGCGCGTGCGCGACGGGATCCGTCTGCTCGGCGGCTATGAATATGCGCAGGGCAAGGATTTCACCGTCGGCACTGCGCGCCTGGGCTTCGATGTCGCGCCGTGGACGGGGGCGAAACTGATGTCGACGCTCAACCAGCAGGCGATCGGCGAGAATGGGCAGCGCACCTATGCGCAATACGGCCTCAGCCAGTCGCTGCCGATCGGCAAGCGCTGGACGATCGACGTCACCCTCGATGCGAGCAGCACGGTCCGCGGCAAGGTGCCGACCGGCGCGTTCATCGACGCCTTCGCGAGCACGGCGAACGGCGCGACCGCGGGCACCTATCAGAACGATGGGGATTATGTCGCGGCGACAATCGGCGCGGGGTATCGCGCCGAGCTCTGGTCGGCGAACGGGCGGCTCGAGCATCGCCGCTCGGACCGCGACGTGCGCTGGACGATCATCGGCGATTTCCTGCGCACGCTCGGCCAGGGGCGCACGCTCGCGGCGGGGATCCGCTATGCCGCGCTGACCGATCGGTTCGGCGCCTCGGCCGCCGCGCTCAACGCCGATCTCGCGCTCGCGCTGCGGCCGCAGGACAGCCGCTGGTCGGTGCTCGAGCGGCTGCAGTTTCGTCAGGAACATGCCGATGCGGGGATCGAAAGCAGCAACGTGCTCGCCGTGTCGTCCTACGGCGGCGGCTTCCAGGGGACGCTCCGCGTGATCAATAATCTCGCGCTCAATTATCGAACCGGCAATGAGGGACGCGGGCATGGGCTCGAGGCGACGGTCTATTACGGGTCGAAATGGGTGCATGGCAGCTTCGGGACCGACGATTACACCGGCTATGTCGATGCGATCGGCGTGGACGTGCGCAAGGATGTCGGACGGCGCTTCGATATCGGGGTGCAGGCGTCGGTCCAGCATGCGTGGCAGCGTGGTGTGGTGTCGTACAGCTATGGACCAACGATCGGCGTGTCGCCGGCCGAGAATGTTTGGATTACCGCGGGCTACAATGTCGCGGGCTATCGCGACCGCGATTTCGAGGATGACCGCTATTCGCGCGCTGGAGGGTATGTGACCGCACGGCTGAAATTCGACCAGGGTTCGCTCGGCCGCGCCGGCCGCGCATTGTTTGGAATCGGCCGATGATGCGCGCTTTGCTGTCCCGCGCGTTCGCGATCGCGGCGTGCCCGCTGCTGTCCCCGTGCAGCGCGTACGCTGCGGACCTGACCGCGACCAAGACTGCCACCGTTCTCTCCGATCCGCTCGGCAACGCAGCGCCGAAATCGCTTCCCGGCGCGGTGGTCGAATATAAAGTGCTGTTCACCAACCCGGTCGGCAATACCGGCAAGACGGTGGACACGATGCGGATCGACGATGCCCTCCCGGCGAGCGTCGTGCTGCGCGTGGCCAACCTCGCCACTGGCACCGGGCCGATCGAGTTTGCCGACGGTGGGCTGGTCGGTTTGCTCGCCAGCGGGCTGACCTGCTCGTTCGCCTCGCTCTCCAGCACGACCGACTGTTTCGACTTTTATGACGGCAGCAGCTGGAGCTACGCGCCGACGCCCGACGCCCAGGGCTATGACGCGCGGGTGCGGGCGATCCGGATCAAGCCGGGAGCGAACTTCCGCGTGCTCGGCAGCTTCCAGATCCGCTATCGCGTGATGATCCGCTGATGCATTTTGCGCTTTAGCTTTGTAATACACTGCGCTAGCTTCCCGCCGACATAGGGGGAAATCATGCTCGAACTCGAACACGTTACGCATGTCTATGCCAACGGTACGCGCGCGCTCGACGATGTCACGCTGTCGATACCCAAGGGCATGTTCGGGCTGCTCGGCCCCAACGGTGCGGGCAAATCGACGCTGATGCGCACCGTCGCCACGCTGCAGGCGCCGACCTCGGGTAGCATCCGCTTCGGCGATATCGACATCCTCGCGACCCCCGACCGGCTGCGTGAACGGCTCGGCTATCTGCCGCAGGATTTCGGCGTCTATCCGCGCGTTTCGGCGTATGACATGCTCGACCATATGGCGGTGCTCAAAGGCGTCGCCTCGGCGCAAGAGCGCAAGCAGACGGTCGAGACGCTGCTCAACCAGACCAATTTGTGGAACGTCCGCAAGAAGGCGATCGCGGGCTTTTCGGGCGGGATGCGGCAGCGCTTCGGGATCGCGCAGGCGCTGATCGGCAATCCCGAGCTGATCATCGTCGACGAACCGACCGCAGGGCTCGACCCCGAGGAGCGCAACCGCTTCCTCAACCTCCTTGCCGAGATCGGCGAGAATGTCGTGATCATCCTGTCGACGCATATCGTCGAGGACGTCGCCGATCTGTGCCCGCGCATGGCGGTGCTCGCCGCTGGGCGGATCCAGCTCGAGGGCGCGCCGCAGGATCTGATCCAGGCGTCGCGCGGCACCGTCTGGGCCAAGACGATCGCGCGTGAGGACATGGCGCACTATTCGCAGACGCAGAAGGTCATCTCGACCCGACTGTTCGCCGGGCGCACGATCATCCACGTCCTGTCCGACACCGATCCGGGCGACGGTTTCGCACCGGTCGTCGGTGGGCTCGAGGATGTCTATTTCTCGACACTGTCGCGCTCGCGCAGCGGCGACGCAGCCTTGGTCCATCCCACCGTCGCAGCTGCGTGAAGGGGGCCGGGGGCATGTTCGGCAAGATCGCGCGCTTCGAGCTCGGTTATCAATTCCGCAACCCGGTGTTCTGGGTCGTCTCGGTCCTGTTCTTCCTGCTGCCGTTCGGCGCGATGACGACCGAAAATATCCAGATCGGCGGCGGCGGCAACATACACAAGAACGCGCCGGTCGCGATCGCGCAGATCTCGCTGATCCTGACCTTGTTCTACATGTTCGTGACGACCGCGTTCGTCGCCAACGTGATCGTGCGCGACGATGAAAGCGGCTTCGGGCCGATGGTGCGCTCGACGCGAGTCTCGCGCTTCGACTATCTGATGGGGCGCTTCCTCGGCGCGTTCGTCGCCGCGGCGATCACCTTTCTGGTCGTGCCGCTGGCGATCTTCATCGGCTCGCTGATGCCGTGGGTCGATCCCGAGACGATGGGGCCGAACCGGCTGCTCGATTATCTCTCGGTCTATCTCCTGCTCGCGCTGCCGAACCTGTTTTTGACGGCGTCGATCTTCTTCGCGGTCGCGACGATGACGCGGTCGATGATGTATTCGTATCTCGGCGTGGTCGTGTTCCTCGTTTTCTACGTCGTGCTCAACACGGTGATCCGCTCCAAGCCCGAATATCGCGAGTTAGGCGCCTATATCGAACCGTTCGGGCTCGGCGCGCTGGCCAAGACGACGCGCTATTTCACCGCGAGCGAGTCGAACGCGCATTTGCCTGCCTTTGCCGGTACCATCCTGTGGAACCGGCTGATCTGGCTGGTCGTGTCGTTCGCGGCGCTCGCGCTGGCTTACTCGCGCTTCACCTTCTCCGAACGCGGCGCGTCGGCGCGGCAGTTGCGGCGACAGCGGCGCAAGGACGCCAAGCTCGCCGCTTCGGCGCCGATGCTGGTCGACCACCTCCCGCCGGTCCGCCCCGCGGCGTCGAATGGCGCGCGGCTGTGGCTGCGCTGCCGCTTCGAGATGGGGCTGGTGTTTCGCAGCCCGGCATTCTTCGTGCTGCTGCTGATCGGGCTGTTCAACGCGCTCGGGGCGTTGATCTTCGCTGGCGAAATCTATGGCACGCCCGCGCGGCCGCTGACCTTTGCGGTGATCGGCACGCTGATGGGCGCGTTCGGCATCTTCCCGCTGATCATCGCGATCTATTATGGCGGTGAAGTCGTGTGGCGCGACCGCGAGCGGCGGATGCACGAGATCATCGATGCGACCTCGCTGCCCAACTGGGCGTATATGGTGCCCAAGGCGCTTGCGGTGGCGGGGGTGTTGTTCGCCACGCTGGTGATCTCGGCGGTGGCGGCGATGCTCGTCCAGCTCGCGCGCGGCGTGACCGCGCTCGAGCCGCTGCAATATCTCGACTGGTATCTGCTGCCGATGACGGTCGACATGGTGCTGATCGCGATTCTGTCGGTGTTCGTCCAGGCGCTCAGCCCGAACAAGTTCGTCGGCTGGGGGATCATGGTGGTCTACCTCGTCGCCACGCTGACGCTGCAGAATATCGGGTTCGAGCATCCGCTGTATAATTACGGCAGCAGCGGCAATCTCCAGCTGTCCGACATGAATGGCGACCAGATCGGTGGGCCGCTCAGCTGGTGGCTGCGGCTCTATTGGTCGGGCATCGCGCTCGCGCTTGCGGTGGTCGCGCATCTGCTGTGGCGGCGCGGGACCGAGACGCGGCTGCTGCCACGGCTGCGGCAGGTTCCGGCGCGGCTCAAGGGGCCGGCGGGCGCGGTGCTCGCGGGTGGCTTGCTCGTATCGATCGTGACGGGGGTGTGGCTGTATCGGCAGATGGACGTGCTCAACGTCTATCGCACGCGCGAAGACCGCGAGGCGCGGTTGGCGTCCTACGAAAAGAAATATCTGAAGTACGAGAAGGTCCTTCAGCCCTCGACAACCGACATCAAGCTCGATGTCGCGCTCTATCCGACCGAGCGCCGGATGGAGGCGAAAGGGAGCTATCGCTTCGTCAATGATACCGGCGCACCGGTGCGCGACCTGCACGTGCGGCTGGCGAACGAGGATACCACGATCGTGTCGATCGTGGTTCCAGGTGCCACGCTGGCGATGGATGATGCCGATCTCAAATACCGCATCTATCGCTTCGCCACGCCGCTCGCGCCAGGCGCGACGGGGACGCTGTCGTTCGTGACGCATCGCCAGACGGTCGCGCTGCGCGCCAATGGCGACGATACGCGGCTGGTCGGCAACGGCACCTTCCTCAGCAATTCGGAATTCGCCCCGCAGATCGGGATGGACCGCGACGGCCTGCTCGGTGACCGTGCCAAGCGGCGGAAGTACGGGCTGACGCCCGAACTGCGCAAGGCCAAGCTCGAGGACGTCTCGGCACAGCGGCGCAACTATATCGGTGATGCCGATTGGGTGAATTCGGACATCACCGTCTCGACCGATGCCGGCCAGACGCCGATCGCGCCGGGCCGCAAGCTGTCCGATACCGTCGCCAATGGCCGGCGCACCGCGCACTTCGTCTCGCCTGCGCCGATTCTCGCGTTCTTCTCGGTGCAGTCGGCGGTCTATGCCGAGAAGTCGGAGATGGCCGATGGCGTGAAGCTCTCGGTCTTCTACGACGCGAAGCACGCCTATAACGTCGATCGCATGCTCGCGGCGATGAAGACCTCGCTCGGCTATTATCGCGCCAATTTCGGGCCGTACCAGTTCGACTATGCCCGGATCATCGAGTTTCCGGGCTATGCGACCTTCGCCCAGGCGTTCGCGGGGACGATCCCGTATTCCGAGCGGATCGGCTTCCTCGCCGATGCCAACGCGCGCGACAAGATCGACTATGTCACCTATGTCACCGCGCACGAACTGGGCCACCAATATTGGGCGCACCAGATCATCAGCGCCGACATGCAGGGCGGGACGATCCTGGTCGAGACGATGGCGCAATATTCGGCGTTGATGGTGATGAAGCACCTCTATGGCGAGGACAAGATCCGCCGCTTCCTCAAGTACGAGCTCGACAGCTATCTGCGCGCGCGCGGATCGGAGCGGGTCGAGGAGCTGCCGCTCGATCGGGTCGAGGACCAGGGCTATATCCATTATCGCAAGGGCGCGGTGGTGATGTACCTGCTGCAGGATCGGCTCGGCGAGGCGCGCGTCAACGCGATGCTGCGCGGTCTGCTCGCCAAATATCGCTTCAAGAGCCAGCCCTATCCGCGCTCGCTCGATCTGGTGGACGGCTTTCTCGGTCTTGCGCACACCCCGGCCGAGCGCGAGCTGGTCCGCGACCTGCTCAATCGCATCACGATCTATGACCTGAAGGCGAAGACCGCGACCGTGCGGAAACTGCCCGACGGGACGTTCGAGACGCTGCTCACCGTCGATGCCGCGAAATTCTACGCGAGCGGCACGGGCAAGGAGAATCCGGCGCCGCTGTCCGACACGATCGCGGTGGGCCTGTTCGACCACAAGCCCGATTTCGGCGCCTTCTCGGCCAAGGACGTGGTGTCGATGGAACGCCTGCCCGTCCGGTCGGGCGTGCAGACGCTGCGCATCGTCAGCAAGCGCAAGCCGGCCTTTGCCGGGATCGATCCCTACACCACCTATATCGATCGCAATTCCGACGATAATATCGTGGCAGTGACGGGATGATGCGCTAACGCGGCGCACAGGGACGCAGCGGGGAGAGGCTGCGCGGAGCTTTGGGGCGGGATATGAACGGGTTGCTGAGCGAGGCGTGGCAGGCGTTGGGCAATGTGCTGGGGGCGCATGGTCCAGCAGTCAATGCGGTGAAGAGCTACACGCCGGGCGATTTCAGCATTCATTTCTTCCTGCAGCTCGCAGTGATCATCCTCGCGTGCCGGGTGGTCGGCTGGCTCGGGCAGAAATTCCTGCGCCAGCCGCAGGTCGTCGGCGAGATGATCGCCGGGGTCGTGCTCGGGCCGTCGCTGTTCGGGCTGCTGTTGCCTGATCTGCAGCTTGCGATCTTCCCCAAGGAGACGCGCAACGTGCTCTATGTCGGCGCGCAGCTTGGCGTCGGGCTCTACATGTTCATCGTTGGGCTGACGCTGCAGCTCGACCATTTCAAGTCGAAGGCGCGGAGTGCGGCGATGGTGTCGGCAGCGGGGATCGCCGCGCCGTTTCTGTTCGCGGTGGTGATCACGCCGTTCCTGCTGACGGTGCCCGGCCTGTTCGCGGCTGGCATCGACCGGGCGAGCGCGACACTGTTCATGGGCGCATGCATCGCGCTGACCGCTTTCCCGATGCTCGCGCGGATTATCAACGAGCGCGGCCTCGCCAATTCGGCGCTCGGGACGCTGTCGCTGACCGCGGGCGCGTTCGACGATGCCGCTTCCTGGTGCGTGCTCGCGATCGTGCTCGCGACCTTCGGGGCGGGGGCGGGCGTTGCGGTGCTCGCGATCGGCGGGGCGCTGCTCTATACCGGCTTCATGCTGCTGCTCGGGCGGCGGCTGCTCGCGCCGCTCGGCCGGATCGTCGAGGCGCGTGGCGAGATGACCAGCGGGATGCTCGCGGTCGCGTTGCTGCTGTTCTGCCTGTCGGCGTTCGTGATGGACGCGATCGGCATCCATGCGATCTTCGGCGGGTTCCTGATGGGGGTGTGCATGCCGCGCGGGCTGTTCGTCGCCGAGTTGAAGCGCAAGGTCGAGCCGCTCGCGGTCGTGCTCCTGCTGCCGATGTTCTTCACCTATTCGGGGCTCAACACGCGGATGGACATGGTCGCGTCGGGGTCGCTGCTGCTGATCGCGCTCGGCATCCTGGTCGTGTCGATCCTCGCCAAGTTCGGCGCCTGCTATGCCGCCGCGCGGCTGTCGGGCGAGGACAACAGCACCGCGCTCGGGATCGGCGCGCTGATGAATTCGCGCGGGCTGATGGAACTGATCATCATCAATATCGGGCTGCAGAAGGGGATCATCGGTCCGACCCTGTTCGCGATGCTGGTGCTGATGGCGATCGTCACCACCGTGATGGCGACGCCGTTGTTCGAGGCGGTCTATGGGCGCGCGGCGCGCGCGCGCGGCGATCTGGCGGCGGTCGATGCGGAACTGGCGTCGGTCTGATCAGCCGAGCGTGAGCCGCAGCGCGAGTGCGGCGAGCGTGACGAGCAGCACGGGGACGGTCAGCGTCACGCCGACCTTGAAATAATAGCCCCAGCCGATCCGCACGTCCTTTTGCGCAAGGACATGGAGCCACAGCAAGGTGGCGAGCGAGCCGATCGGCGTCAGCTTGGGGCCGAGGTCGCAGCCGATGACGTTGGCGTAGACCATCGCCTCGCGGATCGTGCCGGTCGCGTGGCTGGCATCGATCGCCAGCGCACCGATCAGCACGCTCGGCATGTTGTTCATCACCGACGACAGCAAAGCGGCGATGATCCCGGTGCCGAACGCTGCACCCCACACGCCGCCTGTTGCCGCACGGTCGAGCAGCAGCGCGACCTGGTTGGTCAGGCCGGCGTTGCGCAGGCCGTAGACGACGAGATACATGCCGAGCGAGAAGATCACGACCTGCCACGGCGCGCCGCGCAGCACCTGGCCGGTCTGGATGACGGTGCCACGGCTCGCGACGCCGAGCAGGATCAGCGCACCCGCGGCGGCGACCGCGCTGATCGGTACGCCGAGCGGATCGAGCACGAAGAAGCCGAGCAGCAGCGCGGCCAAGACGAACCAGCCGACGGTGAAGGTGGCGCGATCACGGATCGCCTCCGATGGCTGACGGAGCTGCGTGGCATCATAGGCGGCTGGAATATCGCGGCGGAAGTAGAGCCGCAGGACCAGCAACGTCGCGGCGATCGCGGCGAGATCGACGGGGAGCATGACGCTGGCATAGGCGCCGAAGCCGAGCTTGAAGAAATCGGCCGAGACGATGTTGACGAGGTTCGAGACGACGAGCGGCAGGCTCGCCGTATCGGCGATGAAGCCTGCCGCCATCACGAAGGCGAGCGTCGCCTTCGCGCCGTATCCGAGCGCGCGCAGCATCGCGAGGACGATCGGGGTGAGGATCAGCGCGGCGCCGTCATTGGCGAACAGCGCCGATACCGCGGCGCCGAGCAGCACGACGAGCGTGAACAGCCGCTTGCCGCGTCCACCGCCCCAGCGCGCGACATGCAGCGCGGACCATTCGAACAGCCCGGCTTCGTCGAGCAACAGGCTGGTGATGATGATCGCCACGAAGGTGGCGGTGGCGTTCCACACGATGTGCCACACCGTCGGCACGTCGCCGAGCGTGACCACGCCGAGCAGCAGCGCGACCGCCGCCCCGCCCATCGCGCTCCAGCCGATCCCAAGGCCACGTGGCTGCCAGATGACGAGCGTGATCGTGACGACGAAGATCAGCAGCGCAAGCAGCATCAGGCGATCCGCTGGCCGGCGGCGTCGACCACCGCTTCGCCGTCCTCCTTGGCAAAGGCGCCGCGCTGCGGATCGGGCAGGATGTCGAGCACCGCCTCGGACGGGCGGCACAGTCTGACGCCGAGCGGCGAGACGACGAGCGGGCGATTGATCAGGATCGGATGCGCCATCATCGCGTCGATCAGCGCCGCGTCGGATAGCGTCGCATCTTCCAGCCCGAGCTCGGCATAGGGCGTGCCCTTGCTGCGTAGCAGCTCGCGCGGCGTCAGGCCGGCGCGCGCGATCAGTTCGACGAGCAACGCGCGCTTGGGCGGGGTCTTGAGATATTCGATGACGTGCGGCTCGACCCCACTGTTGCGGATCAGCGCGAGCACGTTGCGCGAGGTCCCGCAGGCGGGATTGTGATAGACGATGATGTCGGTCATGGCGGGCTCCGGGTCAGCAGCAGGCAAGGTCGGCGATCAGCGGCGCGCACAGCTCGGACCGGCCCTCGCAACAGTCCTTGGCGAGGAACAGCATCAGGTCGCTGAGCGTGCCGATCGACGCGCGCTGGATCATCTGTCGGCCGCGCTTCTCCGACGTGACGAGGCCGGCTTTCGCCAACACCGCGAGATGCGTCGAGAAGGTGCTCTGCGTCAGGCCGGTCTGTGCGACGAGGTCGCCGGTCGAGAGCCCGTCGGGCTCGTGCCGCACGAGCAACCGAAACGCAGCGAGGCGCGTCGGATGGGCAAGCGCGGCGAGAATCGAAAGGGCGTCGTCGGTCGGCATTCATCGGAATTACCCGATGGTTCTGGCTTGAGCAAGACCTATCGGAAAATACCGATGGAGTAGTTCAGCCGCTCTTGCGCCGCTGCGCCGAGCGGATCGTGCCGACCAGCCGCGAGAGGATCAGCTCCTCGATCCCCGCATAGCCCATGCCCAGATGGTCGGGCCGCACGCCGGTCGCGTCGCCGAGCTTGAGCCGGCCGGTGCGCAAGCCGGCGCGCCCGATCCGTGCCCAGCGCCGCGCGGTTTCCCAGCGGATCAGCGCGAGGCTTTCGGCATCGGGCGTGTGCCGCCGCAGGAAATCGTCCTGCAGCGTGACGAGCGTCTCGCCGACGCGCTCGAACGTCGCGCGGTCGGGAACGGGCTGCTGCGCCATCACGTAGCGGCCGATCAACGAAGCGGTCTCGCCCGCTGCGTCGCCGAACAGCGGGGCATAGGCATCGGCCAGGACATCGCTCGCGCGTTCGCGCATCGCGGTCGCCTGGAGCTGCGACGCGCCGCCGCCGTGGCGCCGATAGCTCAGCAATTCGTCGTCGATCCGCGCGATCCCGCCGAAGGCCGAGATCCGGTGGTAGAGATCGAAATCCTCGGCATAGACGCGCTCGGGCCGCTGGAACGGATCGAGCTTTCGCGCCGCGTCGGTCCGCATCATCACCGAGGACCAGACGAGCGGATTCTCGATCTGCATCAGCCATTCGATCAGCAGCGGGGTCGAGAGCGGCGCGAGCGCGGAGGGCAGGATCGCTCCTTCGAACAGCACGTTGGCAGCGCTGCCGACCAGCACGATCTCGGGATGCGCGTCGAGATAGGCGACCTGCCGCGCGAGCCGCGTCGGATGGCACAGATCGTCATGGTCGAGCGCGGCGATATAGCGGCCGCGCGCCTCGGCAAAGGCGGCGTTGCGCGTCAGCACGACGCGGCGGTTGGTCGGCGCCTCGATCACGCGGATCCGCGGATCGTCAAAGCTGCGCGCGACGGCGACGGTCGCGTCGGTCGAGCAGTCGTCGACGATGATCAGTTCGAAATCGGGAAACGTCTGCGCCTGGAGCGAGGCGATCGTCTCGCCGATCAGCTCCGCCCCATTATAGGTGGGCATGATGACACTAACGGTGGGGGCAGTCATGCCACCGCTCGTGCGCCATCTCCGAGCACCTGGTCAACGATCATCGCACCGACATCGTTCTGCCATTGCCACAGTCCGTTGGCCTGACCCGAGAAGCTCGCCTCGCCGCCAAGCCGGCCCCACGGCACGAAGCCGGCCGCCAGCCCGATCCCGAACAGCCCCGGGATCGCCACGCCGGTCGCATCGAGGATGCGGCAATGCCGGTCGACCATCGCGCTGCCCTGATGCGCCGCAAGCGCGATCGGGCGGCCGTCCTGATCGTGCACCGGCAGCGCACGCGGACGATAGCCGAGCGCCGCGATGACGAGATCGGCCTCGGCGAGATGCGCGCGCGCGACCGCGTCGTCGTCGCCGCGGACCTGATGGACGGTGAGGCGCGGATCGGGCGTGCGGCCATCGACGCGCAGTTCGCGCAGCACGAGTTCGCGCGCTTCGAGCCGGAAGCCCGCGAGGCGGTAGACGAAGCCGCTTACCGGGCAGATGTCGTCGGGTGCGAAGTCGGTGAAGCCCTCGGCCTCGGCGGCGGCGGGGGTGGGGTAGAAGGGGCGCAGCGGACGGCGATGGAGCAGCGTGATCGCGCCCGCTCCGAGCGGGATGCTCGCGGTCTTGAGCAGCAGGACGATCGTCGCGATCGCGCTGGTCGATCCGCCGATCACGACGATCTTGGGATTGCGCTTGGTCGACAGCAGATCGACGATCTTCTCGGGGCCGCCGAGCGCGAGCGCTTCGTCTGATTGCATCAGCCGGTCACCGACCTCGCTGACGAGCGAAACCCCGCCGACGCGCTGCGCGGTGAGCCGGTCGAGCGGCTGGTGGCCGCCGGTGGCGATCGCGACCGCGCTCGAGAGCTGGTCGAACTCGTGCCCGTCGCTGCGGCGGCGCAGGCGGCTCGACCACAGCCCGCCGGCGACGCGCGCCGTGGCGAGCACGTCGTGCCCGGTCAGCACCGTCCCGCCATGCTGCGTGACGAGCGCGTGGAGGCGTTGCCCGGCCGCCTGGACGAACGCCCCCGCCTCGACCAGCGGCACGCCGAGCGCGCCGATATACTGGCCGACCGCCTGTCCGGTCGGATGATCGACCAGAGCGGCGAGTTCGGGATGCGGATTGTCGCGCACCGCGCTGAGGAAGGTCTCGGCGGTGCTGTCCGAGGTGATCGCATAGCGGCCGATCCGCCCCTCGCCGAGCGTCGCCTCGCGCTCGGCGACGACCAGCCCCGATCCGGCGAGCTCGGGCAAGCGGCCGCGCTTGCTCGCCGCGGTGAGCAACGCGGTCCCGGCGGGTCCGCCGCCGACGACGAGCAGCGAGGCGATCGTCTGTTGCCGGGGCTGCGCTGGCGTGCGGAGCTCGCGCGCCAGGATGCGATTGAACGCCTCGGCGATCACCGCGACATCGGCGACTCGCATCGCATCGGTCACCGGCAGCGAGAGCGAGCGCGCCCCAATCGAATCGGCGACCGGGGTCGGCAGGATCGTCGCGGTCCGCTGGAACAGCGGCTGTTCGCCGAGGTGCGGGCTGAAATATTGGCCCGACCCGATCCCGACCGCCGCGAGCGCGGCTGCGATTTCCGCGCGGCGGTGGGCGACCGATTCGGGGAGCAACACCGGCATGAACTGGCTCGCGCGTCGCTGGCCCTCCGCCTGCTGGAACGCGACGCCCTTCAGGTCGGTGCGATACGCCGCTTCGAGCGCGGCGCGGTGGTCGCAAACCGTGTCGATCTCGGCGAGCTTGGCGCGCGCCATCACCGCGAGCACTTCGGGCAGTTTGGCGTTGAGGCCGAACAGCGTCGCGCTGCGATTGGCCTCGAAGCCGAAATTGGCCATCGCGCGCAGCCGCGCGATCAGGTCGGCGTCGCCCGAATGGATCAGCCCGCCCTCGGCGACCGCGAAGGTCTTGGTCGCGTGCATCGAATGGACGACGGCAAAGGGTGCCCCCGCGCCGAACCCGCCACCACCCGCGTCGCGGGTGCCGAGCGAGGCGGCAGCGTCGATCACCACGCCGACGCCGTGTTCGCGCTGGAGCCAGGCATAGCGGTCGAGGTCGATCGCGGTGCCGAACGTGGCATAGGGCAGCAGCACCGCGATCCGGTCGCCATGCTCGCGCAGCAGGCGCTCCTCGGCCTCGGCGCTCGCGGTCCAGTCGGCGGGGTCGATGTCGCAGATCAACGGGGTCAGGCCGGCCCACAGCGCCGCCTGTGCGGTCGCCGCAAAGGTCAGCGCGGGCATCAGTGCGTAGCGACCGGCGGTGCGCTCGCCCGCGGCTTCGCGGATCGCGATCATCAGCCCGAGCGTCGCATTGTTGACCGCGAGGCTCGCGCCGTGTCCGCCGAACAGCTGCGCCGTCGCCTCGGCCTCGAACACGCGGACTTCGGGACCGTTATTGCTGAAATGGCCCGACGCCTCGACGCGCTGCAGCGCCGCGACATGGTCGCTGAGCCGAGGCGGATTGGGAGCGATCAAGGGATAGCGCATATCGCGGCGGGCCTGTCTGGACTACGGACCCGCGCCTTGTGGCGTGCAGCCCCCTAAAATCTCGTTACGAGGCTGATATGGTTTCGTCTCCGACGCGTATGATCGGCGGTCGGTCAGCTCTGGCGAGCGACCGCGAACCCTGCGAACGATTGGTTGACCGGCATCAGTTCGAGCGTGTTGATGTTGAGGTGCGGCGGCAGCTCGGCGACCCACAGCAAGGTCGCGGCGATGTCGTCGCCGGTCATCGGGTTGGCACCGGAATAGAGCGTGTCGGACGCCGCCTGGTTGCCGCCGGTGCGCACCACGGTGAATTCGGTCTCGACCATGCCCGGCTCGATCGAGGTGACGCGCACCCCGGTGCCGTGGAGATCGGCGCGCAGCCCTAGGCTGAACTGGTGGACGAACGCCTTGGTGCCGCCATAGACGTTGCCGCCGGCGTAAGGATAGGTCGCCGCGACCGAGGACAGGTTGATGATCGCGCCCTTGCGCGCGACGAGGCCGGGCAGCAGCGTCCGCGTCACTGCGACGAGCGCCGAGACGTTGGTGTCGATCATCGTCTGCCAATCGTCGAGCTTGGCGTCCTGCGCGGGCGCGGTGCCGAGCGCGAGGCCGGCATTGTTGATGAGCAGGTCGATCTGCGCGAAGTCGCCGGGCAGGCCAGCGATCGCCGCTTCCATCGCCGCGCGGTCGCGAATGTCGAAGGCGAGCGTGTGGACGTTTTCGCCGAGCGAATCGGCCAGCGCCTGCAGCCGGTCGGCACGGCGCCCGGTGGTCACGACGCGCCACCCCGAAGCGGCGAACGCGCGGACGGCGGCCTCGCCGATCCCCGAGGTTCCGCCCGTGATGAAGACCGTACGCATCATCACCAGTTCTCCGACACTGTCAGGAAAATGGTGCCCGAGGGCGGATTCGAACCACCGACACTGCGATTTTCAGTCGCATGCTCTACCAACTGAGCTACTCGGGCACACCCGAATTGCTCCGGGGAAGCGGCCTCTTAGTCGCGGTCTCGGGGCGTGTCTAGCCCGTCTTCGTGTTCTTCGCCGGGCAAAGTGCGTACCGGGATCGCATAACCCTCGCCCAGCCACTGCAGCAGGTCGCGGTCGCGGCAGCCTTGCGAGCAGAAGGGGGAGAAGGCCGCGACGGGCGGCTTGCCGCACAGCGGACAGGGTTTGGAACGCGCCATCATGCCACCTCGAAGATCGGGGTGACGCCGGTACGCCGCGCGAGCTCGGCGATCCAGTGCGGATTGGCGGCGAGCACTTTTTGCACGCCCGGCGCCACGCGGTGCTGCGCCGGAGCCGGCGGTGGGATGCGCTCGATTCGGCGGAGCAAAGCGCGCGCCTCGGCGGCGGCGGGATCGGCGCGGAGCAGTTCGGGGAGCGAGACGCGGGCACGGCGGCGGACGATCTGGACGAAGCCGAAGCCGTTCATCGCGGTGCGCTCGAACGGCTGCGGCAAGCCGGCGTCGAGTGCGGCATCGACCGCGCCGCGCGCCGCCTTGCCGGTGAGCGTCGGGAAATCGACGCCGATCGACCCGCCGATATCGAATCGCACGATCGCCGCCGCGACCGCGCGCGCCGCGGCGAGCGCGAGCGGCTCGAGCGGCGGATAGCCGTCGACGTCGAACAGCGTCATCGCCGGGGTCGGGCTCACTCGCAGTGCGCCGCCCACCGATCCCGTAAAGACGATGTCGCCGGTCTGCGCTTCCTCGAGCACCTCCGACCAGCCGGCGGCCTCGAAATGGTCGGGCTCGTGCGCACGGCAGGTCCGCACGGCCACGCCGCTCGCGGTGATTCGCTCGAGCAGGCTCGGCCCGCCGCGTTCGGGGCCTTCAGCGGGGGCGCAGCGAGGCAGCTTGGTGCGGCGGCCCTCGGGGATCGCCTCGCGCACCAGCTCGACCAGCAGCGTGGACCCTTGCGTGATGCCGGGCGGGAGCGGGGCGAGCATCGCCTCGCCGCCGGCGAAGCTAACGCGACCCTCGCGCCCCTTGACCGTGATCTCGACCAGCCGGGCGGGCAGCACTGCGCCGATCCGCGGGCCGGTTTGCTCAAGCTCGATCCGCGCCTCGACGATCCCTGCGTCGGCGACCAGCACCGCGCGCGCCTCGCCGATCCCGGCCTCGTAGAGCCATTCGCTCATCGGCCTTCAGCCAAGCGCGACGCCCGATGCGAGCAACAGCGCGCGCGTCTCGAACAAGGGCAGGCCGATCACGCCTGAATGCGACCCCGACAGGAAGCGCACGAACGCTTCGGCACGGCCCTGGATGGCATAGCCGCCGGCCTTGCCGAGCCCTTCGCCGCTGGCGATGTAGGCGTCGATCTCGGCGGCGGAGAGCGGCTTGAATGCGACGATCGTGTCCGACAGCCGGGTTCGCGCCGTCCCGTCGGCGGCGATGACGCACACCGCGCTCAGGCAATGATGGCGCCGACCCGAGAGCAGGCCGAGCAGGCGGCGCTGCACGTCCTCGGTCTCGGCGGGTGGCAGGATTCGGCGGCCGAGCGCGATCGTCGTGTCGCCGGCGAGGACGATCTCGTCCGCGGCACGGCCCACCGCCTGCGCCTTGGCGAGCGCGAGCCGCAGCGCATAGACGCGGGGCGCCTCGCCGGTCAGCGGGGTCTCGTCGATGTCGGGCGATTCGATTCGCACGGGCGTCACCCCGATCCGCGCGAGCAGATCGCGGCGGCGCGGCGAGGAGGAGGCGAGGACCAGGGCCGCGCTCATCGCCGATGCGCGCTCACTTGAAGCGATAGGTGATCCGCCCCTTGGTCAGATCGTACGGGGTCAGCTCGACCAGCACCTCGTCGCCGACGAGCACGCGGATGCGGTTCTTGCGCATCTTGCCGGCGGTGTGACCGAGAATTTCGTGATCGTTCTCAAGCTTCACGCGGAACATGGCGTTGGGCAGAAGCTCCACCACCTGGCCGCGCATTTCGAGCAGTTCTTCTTTTGCCAAACAAACCTCTGAGGATGTGGGTGATCTTGTGCGGTGTTCGCGAAGCGCGGCGCATAGCCGAAGACGCCCGAAAAGGAAAGCCGCGCGGGCAAAGGGGACGAAGGTTGCGGATCGTGGCGTGATTTGGTGTGGTGTATGTATAATACAGTGGCCCGCGGAAAGTCACACGAAAGTCGCACCATCGCGGGTGGCGGGAGTGTAGCGTCCGGTCATCAGAAAGAGCGGCCCGCAAGCGGGCGACGCGCGAGGATGACAAAAAGGCGGCGTGTAGGACAGCGGTTTTTTGGGGGCGATCAGGCCGGATTATTCTCTTTGAGGAACGCTTCGAGCTCGGTGAGGAATTGCACCCGGTCGGCCTCGCGCGAGAAATGGTGGTCGCCGAGCGGCTGTTCGACATAGCGGTACGGCTTGCCCGCCGCCTTCAGCCGCGCGACCATGCTGCGCGATTGCGCGACCGGCACGACGGTGTCCTTCTTGCCGTGGAGGATCAGGATCGGCATCGCGAAATGCGCGGCGTCGTAGACCGGCGAGACCGCCTTGAGGTCGGGCGCCTGGTCGCGGAAATAATCCTTGGCGCGGCCGCCGTTGAGAAACGCCCCGTCATAGCGCAGCATCGCGGGCATGTCGGCGACGCCGGCATAGGACACCGCGCAGCGATAGACCGCGGCATCGCGCCCCGCCGCACGAAACGCGGCATAGCCGCCATAGGAGCCGCCGACGATGCAGACGCGCTTGGCGTCGGCCAGCCCGCTATCGGCCGCCCATTTGACCGCGTCGGTCAGGTCGTCCTGCATCGCGAGGCCCCATTGTCCGCGACCCTTTTTGGTGAAATCCCCGCCATAGCCCGACGAGCCGCGATAATTGGGCTGGAGCACGGCATAGCCGCGGCTGGCGAGGAATTGCGCCCACCAGTCCCAACTCTCGTCATCGCGCGCGAACGGGCCGCCATGCGGCATCAGGATCAGCGGGAGATTCTTGGCGGGCTTGCCGCGCGGCACCGTCAGCACGGCCGCAATGTCGAGCCCGTCGCGTGCCTTGTAATGGATCGTGGAGACCGGCCCATACGCAGCGGTGCCGAGCGCATCGTTGAGCGTGGCGAACAGATGCATCACGCCTTCTTCCGGGCGGTACTCATAATAGGCGCCCGGCCGGTCGGCGCCGCCGACCCACACCATCAGCACGCTGAAGTCGCGGCTCCACGACACGATCTCCGCCGTGCGGGTCCCCACGGCGGCATCGATCTTGGCCTGGACGTCGGCGAGCTTGGGGTCGAACCAGTGCGTGCGCGCGTGCGTATCGGTATAGCGCACCCCGACGAGCCGCGACCCGCCATCGCCGGTAATGACGTTGCCGATATCGTAGCCGGGAACGCCGAACAGTTTCGGCCCGGTCTTGAGCGTCGCGAGATCGAGCGGATAGAGTGCGTTGAAACCGTCGGCATCGTCGAAGCCGAGCGCCTTGCCGGGTTCGGGAAGGAAGACCGCAGGGGTGTTGCCGAGATCGGCGTCGCGCCCGCGCGCGCGGCTGACGGTTCGGAAGCTCTGCGTGGCGGAATCGCGATAGAGCAAGCGATAGCTGCGCGACGCATCCTCATAGCCCATGCCGAGCCGCACGGTGCCGGCGGGATCGGCATACCAGTCCATCACGGTTTCGACCGGTCGCTGGACGAGCGTGCTGCGGCCGGTGGTCACGTCGTAATCGCGCACTTCGGGCCAGAAGCCTGGCTGGCTGCTGTAGATCGAGGTCTGCAGCGCGATCCGGACGTGCGGGCTGCCGTCCTGCGCGATCCACAGCACGTCGTCGGCGCTTTGCGCGGCGTCGTCCTTGCCGAGCATGTGCATCGTCTTGCCATCGGCGCTGATGCTGAGCGTGCGGCGCAGATACCAGCTGTCGCCCTCGACCAGGGACGTGCTGCCGATCTTTGCGATCAGCCAGTCATTGTTGACCCACGACCAGCCGTTGATGTCCGACGCGCCGGGATCGATCATCGCGATGTGCTGCGTCTTGTCGAGCGGAATGATCGCGAGCCGCTGTTGGCCCTTGATCGCGAGCTTGGTCGCGATGCGCGTGCCGTCGGGCGAAAGCTTGGGGGCTTCCATGAAGGGAAGCTGTCCGAAACTTTCCGCCGAGATCGTGCTGGCGGGCGCGTGGGGCAGCCCCGCGGGTGCGCTTTCGGTCGCGCCGAGCGGGACCGCAGCGAACAGCACGAACCCGCCGAACAGGCCTTTAAATCCCTGATATGTCATATGTCCCCCGACAGGCGCGCGTGGCGCCGATGCCATCTTAGCAAGGTGCCGGGGCGAGGCAAGCGGGCGGGGTGGTGGCTTTACGCCCCCCGCAGAAACGGCAGCACGCGCTCGTAATCCGCGCGCGCGCCGCGGCCGTGTTGCGCGTGATAGCCGTTGGTCGTCAGCACGTAATCGCCGACGATCGCGGCCTGCTGTTCGATGTTGAAGCGCGTGAAGGGGCGGTTGGTGTCGGCGAGGTCGCCATAGCCGTAGCGGCCGGCAGCCAGCGTGCCGCGCAGGCGGACCCACATGCCGCTCTGATGCTGCCAGACATGCGTGAGTTCGTGGAGGATCCAGGCGAGGTCGGGGACGGTGGTCGAGAAGTCCGGCTTGTAGCTGGGCTTCGGGAAATAGATGTGGCCGTTGGGCGCCATCGCGACGCTGCGCGGCTGGAAGGGGAGGTAGCGGCGGGCGTGGACCTTGATGCCGTCGTAGGCGATCGCCGGGCCGAACAGCGCGGTCGCGTGGTCGAGCTCGCCGGGGGAGAGGGGGCGGTGGGGCATTTGCTGGGGGTAGCGGGTTCGGGTGGAAGCGGGAAGCTTTGGGGCGTTTGGGGCGCTATCCTCTCAGCCGTCACCCCGGCCTTGTGCCGGGGTCCACCGGGATGCGCACGCAACGGTCGTAGCACGCGCTGAGCGGTGGGCCCCGCGACAGGCCCGGGGTGACGAAGAAGAAGGGGCGTCGTGGCAAAGCCACGCCGTCGGTCGGGGGCGTCGGGCGCCCCCGCCGGCCGGTCGCGCCTGCTAGGGCTTTCGCCCTAGCCTGCGCTTGCAGCCAGGGCTGCAAGCAGCAGCAGCGCGACGATATTGGTAATCTTAATCATCGGATTAACCGCCGGCCCCGCGGTATCCTTGTACGGATCCCCCACGGTATCCCCCGTCACCGCCGCTTTGTGCGCCTCCGAGCCCTTGCCGCCATAATGGCCGTCCTCGATATATTTCTTGGCATTGTCCCACGCGCCGCCGCCCGAGGTCATCGAGATCGCGACGAACAGCCCCGAGACGATCACCCCGAGCAGCATCGCGCCGAGCGCCGCGAAGCCCTCGGCCTGGCCCGCTACGGCGCGGATCACGAAGAAGACGAGGATCGGCGAGAGCACCGGGAGCAAGGACGGGACGATCATCTCCTTGATCGCCGCCTTGGTGACGAGATCGACCGTGCGTGCGTAATCGGGGCGGCTGGTGCCCGCCATGATGCCGGGATTCTCGCGGAACTGGTGGCGGACTTCCTCGACCACCGCGCCCGCTGCGCGGCCGACCGCGGTCATCCCCATCGCGCCGAACAGATAGGGGAGCAGCGCCCCGAGCAGCAGCCCGACGATGACGTACGGGTTCGACAAAGCGAAATTGACCGTGAGATCGGGGAAGTCGCGCGCCAGGTCCGAGGTATAGGCGTTGAACAGCACGAGTGCTGCGAGCGCCGCCGAGCCGATCGCATAGCCCTTGGTCACCGCCTTGGTGGTGTTGCCGACCGCGTCCAAAGCATCGGTGCGGTGGCGGACGTCGTCGGGGAGGCCCGCCATCTCGGCGATCCCGCCGGCATTGTCGGTCACCGGGCCGTAGGCGTCCAAAGCGACGACCATTCCCGCCTGTGCCAGCATCGCGGTCGCGGCGAAGGCGATGCCGATCACGCCGGCGAGCTGATACGCCGCGATCACCGCGACGACGATGACGAGCGTCGGCAGCGCGGTCGATTCGAGGCTGATCGCGAGGCCCTGGATGACGTTGGTGCCGTGACCGGTCTGCGACGCCTTGGCGATGCTGCGCACCGGGCGGAAGTTGGTGCCGGTGTAATATTCGGTGATCCACACCAGCAGCCCGGTGACCGCGAGCCCGACCATCATCGACCAGAACAGCTCCCAGCCGGTGAAGGTCGCCGCCGCGACGCCGGCGGCGGCGACCTGCGTCCCGCCGTCGAGGAAGGCGTTGCCGCCGATGATCGCGCTCATGTCGCCGAGCACGTAGCGCGTGACGAGGTAGATCGCGGGGATCGACAGCAGGATGCTGACCCAGAACCCCTTGTAGAGCGCGCCCATGATCGACTGCCCCTTGCCGAGGCGGACGAAATAGGTGCCGATGATCGAGGTCAGGATGCACACCCCGCCGACGATCAGCGGGAGCGTCATCACCTGCAGCAGCGCGTCGGCCTGGCGCAGCGCGAGCGCGACCGAGATCATCGTCACGCCGATCGTGACGACATAGGTCTCGAACAGATCGGCCGCCATGCCGGCGCAATCGCCGACATTGTCGCCGACGTTATCGGCGATGGTGGCGGGGTTGCGCGGGTCGTCCTCGGGGATGCCGGCCTCGACCTTGCCGACGAGATCGGCGCCGACATCGGCCGCCTTGGTGAAGATCCCGCCGCCCAGACGCGCGAAGATCGAGATGAGCGAGGCGCCGAACGCGAGCGCGGTGAGCGCCTTCACGACGACCGGCGCCCCGGCATCGGCGCCGTTCGGGCCGGCGAGGAACCAGAAGGTGCCCGAGATCGCGAGCAGCCCGAGTCCTGCCACCAACAATCCAGTGACCGCGCCCGAGCGGAACGCCATGGTAAGGCCGCCCTGCAGCGAGGTGCGCGCGGCTTCTGCGGTGCGGACGTTGGCGCGGACCGAGATGTTCATCCCGACATAGCCCGCCACGCCCGACAGCACCGCGCCGAGCGCGAAGCTCACCGCCGAGACGGGGGTGCGCATGCCGTCGAGGAAGATCCAGACGAGGATCAGGACGATCACCCCGACGATCGCGATCGTGCGGTATTGCCGGCCGAGATAGGCCTTGGCGCCTTCCTGGATTGCGGCGGCGATGTCCTGCATCTTGGCGTTGCCCGCGGGCGCTCGGAGGACCTGGGCGGAGGTGAGGAGGCCGTAGGCTACGGCAATCACGCCACAGATGATGGCGGCATAGACGATCGTCATGCGTGTCCTTTCCCATGGAATCGGTGAGGTGTCACACAGCCGCGCGCCCCCACGCTTGCGAGGCAGAGTAGCGCGGCGGCGGGGCTTGGCAAGCGGTGTGGTTCGAGCGGCTTAGCCGCCGTGCTGATAGCCGAGTGCTGCGGGGAGCGGCAGCGGTGTGCCCGCGTCGTGCAGCGTGAGGCCTTCGCCGGGCGCGAAGACGCCGATCCGGGTTGCGGGCGCGGCGGGGGTGCGGTGCGGGGGAAGCGCGAAGAGCAATTGATAGTCGTCGCCCGCGGTGGCTGCGGCGAGACGGGCGGCGCGGGTGTCGCCGGCGTGGGTGCGATAGGCGTCGGACAGCGGGACCTGCGCCAGATCGATCGCGACGGCGAGGCCGCTTGCCGCGGCCATACGCTGGGCGTCGATCAGCAGGCCGTCGGATACGTCCATCATCGCGTGGACCTGCGGCGCGAGCGCCTGACCCGCGGCGAGCTGCGGCTGCGGGCGGCGATAGGCGGCGAGCAGCTCGGCTGCACCGGGCTGGCCTTGCGCGATGGCGAGCCCTGCGCCGGCATCGCCGATCGTGCCGGTGACCCAGAGCGCGTCGCCCGCCTGTGCGCCGCTGCGCGTGGGCGCGTGCGCAGCGTCGCCGAGCGCGGTGAGCGTGATGACACGCGGGGCATGCGGTGGGAGCGAGACGGTGTCACCGCCGAGGATCGGCGCGGCGAAGGCGGTGAGCGCTTCGGCGAGCCCGGCGAGGAAGGCGGTGTCCCAGTCGGCGGGTGCGGTTGGGGCGGGGGGGCTCGCGGCCCGCAACGGATAGTTCAGCATCACCCCGACGGGCACCGCGCCCTTGGCGGCGAGATCCGACAGGTTGGTCGCGACAAGCTTCCACGCGACGTCGCCCGGCGGATCACTGGCGAGGTAATGCACGCCTTCGACCAGCGTATCGCTCGTCAGCACGAGCCGCCCGAGCCGCGCCGCATCGTCGCGCAAGCCCAGCGCGCCGGGATGGAGCGGCAGCGCGCGCAACGCCGCGAGAAACTCGGCTTCGGTCATGCGGGGGGTTTAGCGATGCGGACTGCGATTGTCTGCGGTCGATGAACAGGGAAATAATGCTGACCTAGATCGTTAACATAGAGCAAGTCCTAAAACGACAGGGGTGAGGATGACGGGCGACGAAAGCCGACCGACCGATGCATATTGCCGGGCGGCGTGGGATGCGGTGTGCCGCTCGCAGGCGGTCGTCGAGTTCGACGCCGCGGGGATCATCACCTGGGCCAACGAGACGTTCCTGCGCCTGGTCGGCTATCGGCGCGAGCAGCTGATCGGCCGGCATCATCGCATGCTGTGCTTCCCCGATTATGTCGAGGGTGCCGACTATCTCGCCTTCTGGCGCAAGCTGCAGGCCGGCGAGTTCGACCGCGGCGTCTATCCGCGGCGCCGTGGCGACGGATCGAAGGTGTGGCTGCAGGCGACCTACACCCCGCTGCTGCGCGACGGTGCGGTTGATCGCATTCTCAAGATCGCGAGCGATGTCACCACCCAGGTGCGGCTCGAGCGGGCGCTCGAAAATCGCGAGCGGGCGTTGCGCTCCACCGTCACCGACCTCAGCGAGATCGTCGAGACGATCTCGACGATCGCCGGGCAGACCAATTTGCTCGCGCTCAACGCTTCGATCGAGGCGGCGCGCGCCGGCGGCGCCGGGCAGGGGTTTGCGGTGGTCGCGGGCGAAGTGAAGCGGCTGGCGAGCGACACCCGCGCCGCCACCGACCGCGCGTCGCGGATGGTCGAGCATTATGCCGTACGGCCCGACGACGACGCCGACGACTAAGCGGCCGTGTCTAATCCTCGCCGAGGCGGGGTCGATCGAGTCGTGCGCCGTCGAGGTCGCGGTCCAGCCGCGTGACATCGGCGGCCATCGTCGCGCGTTCGCACTTGCTGCGGCCGAACGCGGCGCGGTTGGCGGCGGCGGTCGTCTCGGCCGTGTCGCGCGCGCGGGCTTTGCGCGCGCGGCGGAGGTTGACGACCTCGCCCATCGTTATGCGCGGACGTCCTTGGCGATGTTGTCGAGCAGGCCGTTGACGAAGCCCGCCTCGCGCTTGTCGAAGAAGGCGTGCGCGACGTCGACATATTCGGTGATGACGGTGCCGACCGGCACGTCGGCGCGGGCAAGCAGTTCGTATGTGCCCGCGCGGAGGATCGCGCGCATCGCCTTGTCGAGCCGCGCGAGGTTCCAGCCCTTGGCGAGCTTGGCGGCGATCGTCGTGTCGATCTCGGCGAGGCGCGCCTCGGTGCCCTTTACGACATCGTCGAAGAAATCGACCTCGGCCTCGGCATATTCGGCATCCTCGATCGTCGCACCGAGGCGGTGATTGTGGAACTCGTTGAGCAACTGCGCGATCGGCGTTGCTTCCATGTCGTGCTGGTACAACGCCTGGACGGCGGCGAGACGGGCGGCGGCGCGCGCTTTGGAGCGGGCGGCGGTGCGGGGAGTGGCGTGGGAGGACATGGGCGGGCGCCATAGGGGAAAAAGCGGGGAACGGGAAGATTGGTGTGTGGGGGGGCTGTTACTCCCCTCGTGGAAGGGAGGCGCTGGCGGATCAGTTCGCGGGACGGTTGCCCGCGAGCCTCCCCTCCCTGGAAGGGAGGGGGCGGGGGTGGGTCGGCCCGTAGTCGGGCGTGACGCGTGCCCTGCGAGCGAGGATGGACACCGCTTGCGTGAGAGCGCCGCGCGCCCGGGAGGCCGACCCACCCCCAGCCCCTCCCTTTCAGGGAGGGGAGGAGATTAGGGGAGGCGGAGCGCGACCGAGCGGGCGTGGGCGGGGAGGCCTTCGGCTTCGGCGAGCGCTACCGCAGCTGGGCCGATGGCGGCGAGGCCTTGGGGGCCCAGTTGCAGGAAGCTCGTCCGCTTCATGAAATCGAGTACCGACAGCCCGCTGGCGAAGCGCGCGCGGCGGCCGGTCGGGAGCACGTGGTTCGGCCCGGCGACATAATCGCCGATCGCCTCGGGCGTGTGGCGGCCCATGAACACCGAGCCGGCGTGACGCACCTTGTCGAACAGCGCCTGCGGATCGTCGCACGCCAGCTCGAGATGCTCGGCGGCGAGGCGGTCGACCAGCGGGAGTGCCTCTTCCAGCGTGCGCACGACGATGATCGCGCCGTTCGCGTCCCAGGCCGCGCGTGCGACCTTCGAGGTGGCAAGCGTTTCGATCTGGGCGTCGACCTCGGCGGCGACGGCGTCGGCGAAAGCGGCCGAGTCGGTGAACAGGATCGATTGGCTGGTCGGGTCGTGCTCGGATTGCGAGAGCAGGTCGGCGGCGATCCAGTCGGCGCGGTTCTCGCCGTCGGCGACGACGACGATCTCGGACGGGCCTGCGACCATGTCGATGCCGACGACGCCGTAGAGCTGGCGCTTGGCCTCGGCGACCCAGGCGTTGCCCGGGCCGGTGATGACGTCGACCGGGCGGAGGCGGTCGGTGCCGTAGGCGAGCGCGGCGATCGCCTGCGCGCCGCCGATCCGCCACAGCTCGTCGACGCCGACGATGTGCGCGGCGGCGAGCACCAGCGGGTTGACCTCGCCGTCGGGGGTCGGGGTGACCATCACGATGCGATCGACGCCGGCGACTTTGGCGGGGATCGCGTTCATCAGCACTGACGAGGGATAGGCCGCGCGGCCGCCGGGGATGTAGATCCCGGCATGTTCGATCGCATTCCAGCGCGCGCCGGTGCGGATGCCGTTGGCGTCGGTGCTGTCGGTGCCCTGTGGCTTCTGCTTCTCGTGATAGGTGGCGATGCGTTGTGCGGCGAGCTGGAGCGCGGCGCGCAGGTCGGGGGCTAGGCCGTCATAGGCGGCGCGCCATTCTTCGCGGTCGATCTGCCAGCCGGTGGCGTCGAGGTCGTGGCGGTCGAAGCTCTTTGTGTAGGCGTGGACGGCGGCGTCGCCCTCGTCACGGACGCGCGCGATGATCGCGCGGACGTCGCGTGCGACGTCGGCGTCGGCTTCGCGGCGGGCGTTGACGAGGGTGGTGAAATCGGCGGCGAAGGTGGGAGCGGTGGTGGTGAGGTTGATCATGACGCGCTCCCCTCCCTAAAAGAGCGTTGGGTGAACAGTGCCCCGCACTGTTCAGGTCGTGCCGGGGGCACGACCGACCCAACGCTGGGTTGGGGGTGGGTTGGCTGATGGCAGGTGTTACGCCCGACTACGGGCCGACCCACCCCCGGCCCCTCCCTTCCAGGGAGGGGAGGCATCATGCCGCTCATGCCGCCAACTCCTGCGCAACAGCGCGCCGGAACGCCTCGACCAGCGGCACGACTTCGCCGCGCGTCTTGAACGCGGCGCGGTTGACGATCAGGCGCGAGGTGACCTCGCAGATCACCTCGACCTCGACCAGGCCGTTCTCCTTCAGCGTGCGGCCCGACGACACCAGGTCGACGATCCGCGGCGCTAGGCCGAGCAAAGGCGCTAGCTCCATCGCGCCGTTCAACTTCACGCACTCCGCCGAGACGCCGCGCCGCGCGAAATGCGCTTCGGTGACGTGGGGGTATTTGGTCGCGACGCGGACGTGGCTCCAGCCGCGCGGATCGTCGCTTGCTGCCATCGCGGCAGGCTCGGCGACCGAGAGGCGGCAATGGCCGATGCCGAGATCGACCGGCGCGTAGAGCTCGGAATAATCGAACTCCGCCAGCACGTCCGACCCGACGATGCCGAGCTGCGCCGCGCCGTGCGCGACGAAGGTCGCGACGTCGAACGCGCGGACGCGGATGAGGTCGATTCCGGGGTTGTTGGTGGTGAAGCGCAGCGCGCGGCTGTTCTCGTCGCTGAACGCGGCTTCGGGGACGATTCCGGCGCGTTCGAGCAAGGGGATCGCTTCTGCGAGGATGCGGCCCTTGGGGACGGCGATGATGATCGGGTCTGCCATGGCGCGGGCTTTACTTGGCGGTGGGGGTGGGCGCAACAACGCGACCGACGGAGAAAATCGATCATGGCCGATGAGCAGAGCAATCGTGACGCGTTCCGGATCCAGCAGCATTATTGCGAGGCCAATGCCGCGCCGGTCTATGCCCGGATGTGCGCGGCGATCGCCGATGGGCTGACACGGCGATCGGTCATCGGGGCGCGGGTGCTCGACTGGCCGGGCGAGCCAACGCGCGATGCGCTGCCGTTGCGGCTGTTCGGGGGGCTGCATGCGCTGGTGCAGGCGGGGCGCGATGCCGGGTTGGCGGCGGTGTATTCCGGGGCGGTGACCGATGCGGGCGCGATCCTCGCGACGATCGAGCGTGTGCTTGGCGAGCATGAGGCGGCGTTGCTGCCGTGGCTCGACGGGCCGCCGCAGACCAATGAGCCGGGGCGGTCGGCGGCGTTGCTGCTCGGGTTGCTCGAGATCGCGCGGGCGTGCGGGCCGCGGGTGGAGGTGCTCGAGATCGGGTCTAGTGCTGGGCTCAATCTGCTGATCGGGCGGTATCGGTTCGATCTTGGGGGTGCGGGGTTCGGGCCGGATGATTCGCCGGTGACGATCACGCCGCGCTGGAGCGGGCCGGCGCCTGCGGTGGTGCCGCTCGAGATCGTGTCGGTGCGGGGGTGCGACGTGGCGCCGATCGATGCGACCGATCCTGCGGTGGCGGCGCGGCTGGCGGCCTATGTTTGGCCCGAGACGCCCGAACGCTTGGAGAGGGTGCGCGCGGCGGTGGAGATGGTGCGCGAGCACGGCGTTTCGCTGGAGCGGGCGGATGCGGCCGATTGGATCGAGGCGCGGCTCGCCGAGCCGCAGGAAGCTGGGGTGACGCGCGTGCTGATGCATTCGGTGGTGTGGCAGTATCTGCCCGAGGCGGTGGCCGAGCGGGTGCGGGTGGCGATGGCGGCGGCGGGCGCGCGCGCGACGGTCGAGCGGCCGCTTGGGTGGGTGGCGATGGAGCCGGACCGGTCGGTGGGGCACCAGGTGGTGCGAGCGCGGTCTTGGCCTGGGGACGGGGAATGGGCTACGGTGGCGACGAGCCATGCGCATGGGACTTGGATCGATACGGGGGCTGGCGCGGGGGCGGCGGCTTTGGTGGATTTGCCGGCGGCGGCTCGGGTCCGGGTGTGACCTTTTAAATCCTCCCCCGGGAACCGGGGGAGGGGGACCGCCCGGCTTCTCCAGCCGGGTGGTGGAGGGGGCGCCACAAGCGCTACGCTCGCGGAACGCCCCCTCCACCACCAGCCTGAAGGAGGCTGGCGGTCCCCCTCCCCCGCTGCGCGAGGGAGGATTTAGGGGGTTTCCCACTCCTTGATCGCGGCCACCACCGCGTCGGGGTTCTCCCACGGGACGAAATGTCCGGCATCGACCTTCACCACCGTGAGATCGGGCACCAGCGTCTCGAGTCCGTCGAGCTGGCTCGGCAGCAGCGCGAAATCGCCGAGGCCCCACACCACCAAGGTCGGCTGCGTCACCGGCGGGAAGGCGCCGTCGAGGAACGCCGGGCGCGGCGGGGTTTCGTCCATTGCGGGGACGAGGATCGGGCTCGCGCGGTACCAGTTGAGCATCGCGGTCATCGCGCCGGGTTGGCTCCATTGGTCGAGATAGACCGGCTTTTCATCAGCGATCCGCGCGAAATCGGTGTGGCGCGCGAAGCTATTGTCGAAGAAGGTCGAGAGCCCGATGCTGTCGATATAGGTCTCGAAGCCGGGGTTGCGGAAGGCGGTGATGTACTGGCTCGCCTCGCGTTGTGCCATGTCGTCGAACAAGGTGCGCTGGAAGACGAAGGGGTGCGGCGCGTTGACGATGACGAGGCGGGTGATGCGGCTGGGGTTCTGCAGCGCCGCCATCCACGCGATCGCGCCGCCCCAGTCGTGGCCGACGAGCGTGAAGGTGGTCAGCCCGAAATGGTCGGCGAGCGCGAGCAGGTCGGCGACCATCTTGTCGGGGGTGTAGTCGCTGATCTCGGCGGGCTTGGACGAGCGCGCGAAGCCGCGCTGGTCGGGGGCGATGACGAAATGGTCCTGGCTGAGCTGCGGGATCACGTGGCGCCAGGTGCGGTGCGATTCGGGGAAGCCGTGGAGGAGGAGAACGGGCGGGTGCTCGGGCGAGCCGGCGGTGGCGACGTCGAGCTCGACGCCTGTCGGAAGGGCGATTCGGTTCAGGGTGAAGGCTTCTGGCATCATCGTCTCCGCAGTCCTCCCCTCCCTGGAAGGGAGGGGCTGGGGGTGGGTCGGCCTGAGGCGGGCGCGGCGTTCGACAACGGGCCGACCCACCCCTCGATCCCCTCCCTTTCAGGGAGGGGAGGAAGATTTACGGATAGCTGACCGTCTTGGGAATGGCCGGGATCGGGATCCATTCCTTGTCGTCGCCCGGCACCTTGGGGAACTCCCCGGCGGTCCAGGCGCGCTTGGCTTCGTCGATCCGGTCGCGGCGCGACGAGACGAAGTTCCACCACACGTGGCGCGGGGTGGTGAACGCCTCGCCGCCGCACAGCATCGCGCGCGCGCCTGTCGTCGAGCGCAACGTGGCTGCGGTGCCGGGCTTGAGCACGTAGAGCGTCATCGGTTCGAGCGTCATGCCGTCGAGCGTCGCTTCGCCGAGTGCGATGTAGAGCGCGCGTTCGTCGGCATCGGCGTCGATCGGGATCGACCCGCCCGCGTCGAGGACGATGTCGGCGTAGATCGTGCTGGCATAGGTGGTGGTCGGCGCGGTCGCGCCCCAGAGACTCCCCATCACGACGCGCGCGCGGGCGTTCGACACCTCGACCGTCGGCAGATCGGCGCGCGCGACATGCTCGAACGCCGGGGCCATTTCCTCGTCCTTCTCGGGCATGGCGAGCCAGGTCTGGATCCCCGACAGCTCGGGCCCGTCGGCGCGCGCAGCGTCGGGGGTGCGTTCGGAATGGACGATGCCGTGGCCTGCGGTCATCAGATTGACCGCGCCGGGCTCGATCACGACGTCGCTGCCGAGCGAATCGCGGTGGCCGAGCGCGCCGCCGAACAGATAGGTGACGGTCGACAGGTTGATGTGCGGGTGGGGCCGCACGTCGATCCCTTCGCCCATGCCGAGCCGCGACGGGCCCATTTGGTCGAAGAAGATGAACGGCCCGACCATCGTGCGCGGCCGCGACGGCAGCGTCCGGTGGACCTTGAAGCCGCCGAGGTCGTGCGTCACCGGGGTGATCGTCTGCAGGATGAGATCGTCGTTGGTCATTGCGGGCGCTCCAGGGCGTCGAGGATCGCGGGGAGATCCTCGGGAAAATAGGGTTCGGTGGCGGCGGCGAGATCGGCGCGCGTGAACCAGTGGAAACGCGTCATCACGCGCTGCTCGAGCTCGGTATGGCCGGCGGTGTCGACTGCATCATGGGGCGCGCGGACGAGGAAATAGCGCTCGTCGGCGCTGACCGGCACGCCTTCGATCGTGATGAACTCGGCATGGCGTTGCAGCACCTCGGGACCGCAATCGAGATCGAGCCCGGTTTCTTCGCGCAACTCGCGGCGCGCGGCCTCCGGATAGCTTTCGCCCGGATCGACCGCGCCGCCCGGGGTGCACCAGAAGGGCGGGCGATCGTCGGGATCGAAGCGGAACAGCAATACGCGGTCGGCCTCATCGAGCAGCAGGATGCGCGCCGCGGGGCGCAGTTTTCGCGTCATGCTGCGTCTAGCTCGGGATAGTGGCGGAAGATGCCGTCCTGGTTGAACGGCAGGCGGCGGTCGCTTTTCAGATAGGCGCGGATGCCCGGCAGGTCGGCGACGAGATCGTGGATGCGGATCACGCCGGGATAGTCGCTTTCGATCGCCGCCATACGCTTGGGGAACATGTAGCGTAGCCCTTCGACCAGCTGGAACAGCGAGGTATCGACATAGGTCCAGTGATGGTCGAGCAGCCATTCGCCCATGCCGCCCTGCGCGGCGCGCTCGAAATGGCCGAGGAACTTGGGCAGGCGCTGCTCGCGGAAGGCCTTAGCGACGCTGCGCGCGGCGTCCTTCTGCGCTTCATAGGTCAGCGACACGTCGAGCGGGTGATGCACGTTGTGCACTTCGGTGACCATGTCGGCGATCGTCAGCTGGAGCTGGTTGAGCCACAGCCGGTCGGCGATGCTGGTCGCGCCGACCTGGTGATGGTCGCCGAGGAATTGCAGGATGTTGGCGACCTGCGCGATCACCATGCCGTCCATCTCGAGATAGGGCGGCGCGAACGGCCCGTGCGCGTCGGCATGCTGCGCCATGTTGGCGATCAGCGCGTCGGCGCCCTCGACGCGCCCGCATTCGACATAGGCGATCCCGGCGGCCTCGAGCGGGAGGCGGATGAATTCGCCGCGGCCCTGGATTTCGGGCCAATACCAGAGACCGTAGCGCATCGTCATTCTCCCGGCGCGCGTGCACGGATCGCGAGGGCATGGATCCGCTCGCGCAACAGATCGGCGAGCGCCTGATTGACCAATCGTTGTCGTGCAACGCGCGACAGGCCCGAAAAGACCGGGGCCGCTACATCGACGCTGAAATGCGATTCGCCGGTGCCGTCGTCGCCGAGATGGCCGGCATGCTGCGCGCTGTCGTTCGACACTTCGAGCGCGGTGGGGGCGAGCGCGGCGACGAGGCGCTCGCGGATCTCCTCGACGAGCGGTCGCGAAATCGAGGCGGGAATCGGGGCGGGGGCGGTGGCAGGGTCGGTCATCGCGCCTATATAGGCCGCTTTTGCATTTGAGGGAGCCGCGTGGCGCGCGAGGACGACAAGAAAGATGGCGCGCGAGAGCGTCCCGCCCCGCGCTTCCATGGCCGGGTCGAGGGCAGCGGGCGCGTGTGCGAGGAACCGGGCTGCGAACTGGCGGGCGAATTCCGCGCGCCGGCGGGCGATGCGCCGCGCTTCGGCGGCGACGGGCCGCGGCCGTATCGCTGGTTCTGCCTCGACCATGTCCGCGCGTTCAACGCGCGCTACAATTTCTTCACCGGCATGAGCGCCGAGGAAATCCATCAGCAGCAGCGCCCGTTCGCGGGATGGGAGCGCGAGACGCGTGCCTTTGCGCATTCGGGCGCCGACGTGCCGCCGAAATGGGGCGATTTCAGCGATCCGCTCGACGCGATCGGCGCGCGCTTCCGGCGTGCGGCGGAGCCCGCGCGCAAGGATGGGCGACCGCTGTCGGAGGTCGACCGGCGCTCGTTGAAGGTGCTGGGGCTGGCGGCGGATGTCGACCGGCGGGGATTGCGCGAAAAATATGCCGAACTGGTGCGGAAATATCATCCCGATCGCAACGGCGGCGACCGCAGCTTCGAGAGCAAGCTGCAGGAGGTGATCGCGGCGTACACGCAGCTGAAGGGCGCGCCGGCCTTCGCTTGATGAGGTTGGTTTGATACGATAAATTCCTCCCTCGCGAAGCGGGGGAGGGGGACCATGAGCGTTCAGCGAATGGTGGAGGGGGGCGGACGGTGGAGGTGAAGGGCACCCGCCGCGCCCGCGTTAGTGCGAAGCGGTTGCGGCGCGAGATGTCGCTGCCCGAGGTGCTGTTGTGGCAAGTCCTCCGCACCCGGCCGGACGGGCACCGTTTCCGTCGCCAAGCCCCGGCGGGGGACTATGTGCTGGATTTCTACTGTGCGCCCGCGCGCCTCGCGATCGAGGTGGATGGCGAGGCACACTCGCGCGGGGATCGGCCAGCGCGCGATGGCGCGCGCGCGATGCTTGGCTGGAGCAGCGCGGGGTCGCAATGCTGCGCCTGCAGGCCGCGGACGTGCTGCGTGATCTCGACGGGGTTGTGCGGCACATCCTTTGCGAGGTCGGCACGCGCTTCCCCCCTCCACCACCAGCCTGAAGAAGGCTGGCGGTCCCCAGTGTGGGGTCGATCATGCCCCCGGCATGATCTTGGATTGCCGGGGGCAATCCAACCCCACACTCCCGCTGCGCGGGGGAGGATTTGAGTAGGCGATCCGCTTTGCCATCCTACCGCAGCCTTCCGCGAACCCCATCGCCTTGGTCGCGGCGCTCCAGTGATGGCTGGCGCCGGGGGCGCGGACATCCGCATTTCTCTAGGTGGATGCGAGGGGGTTAGGTCAGGCTCCCGCCCCCGAAGCGACCACGCCGAACACCAATCCGTGCGGATCGCTTGCGACGATGATGCGGTCGCCGCCCGGCACTTCGGCCGGACCATAGAGCACGCTGCCGCCGGCCTCGGCCACTTTGGCCGCGGCGGCGACGATGTCGGGCGCGCGGAAATAGAAGCGCCAGCCGGGCGCCGGCTCCGCGCCGTCATGCCGCATCGTCGCGCCGATCGTCGTGTCGCCGACCGCGAAGAAGCGGTATTCGCCCAGCGGTCCCATCGGCATGACGTCGGGATAGGACCAGCCGAACACCGCGCGGTAGAAGGCGTCGCCGGCGTCCTGATCGGGGGTGATCAGCTCGTTCCAATTGCATTTGCCCATGCCGGTGCGGTCATAGGCGGTGCTGTCCGCGTCGCTGTTGCCGCGCATGATGTAGAACGGGATGCCCTGCGGATCGGCGACCACCGCCATGCAGCCGACGCCCGGCATGCTCCACGGGCCCATATGCACCGCGCCGCCCGCGGCCGTGATCGCCGCGGCGGTCGCATCGACGTCATCGACGCCGATATAGAACAGCCAGCCGGGTTTCGCGCCGCCCGCCTGCATCTCGGGGCTCAGCCGCATCACCCCGCCGACCGCGCCCCCGATTGCGCCCCCGATTCCCCCATTGCCGGTTTCGATCATGCGATAGTCCATCTCGGGCATGGGCTCGCCGATCGTCCAGCCGATGACATGATCGTAAAAGGCTTTGGAGGCAGGCGGATCGGCGCTGACGAGTTCGTACCAGATCGGCGTGCCGTGCGGGTTGGTCATCGTCCGTCTCCTGTCGATCAGGCGGTCAGCGCGAGCGCGGGGGCGATCCCGCGATGGATCAGGCGGCCTCGGCGGTGGCCGGCGGCCCGTCTTCCACCGCGGCAGGGTCCATCCAGAACGGGCCGAAGCCATGGCCGTCGAGATCCCAGAAGGCGCGGCTGTACATGAAGCCTTCGTCCTCTGGCCCATGCGCCTCGCGACCGCCCGCGGCGACCGCCGCCTCGGCGATCGCATCGACCTCGCCGCGGCTGTCGAACGCCAAGGCGAACAGCGCGCCGCTCGTCGCCTGCGTGTCGGCGATCGGCTTGGGGGTCAGCGTGGCGTAGAACGCCTTCGCCGCGACCATGACATAGATCGAGTCGGACCAGACGAGGCAGGCACCCTGGTCGTTGCTGAACGCCGGGTTCTTCACGAAGCCGATCGCCTCGTAAAAGGCGGTCGAGGCCGCGACATCGGACACGGGAAGGTTGATGAAGATCATGCGGGGCATCGTGTGACTCCTGCAGGTGCGATTGTGCGAATCGACATAGGCAGGGGTGCGCTTTCTGGTTATAAAAAGCAACGATGAAGTTATCTAAAGTTACTGCGAGTGGCGCGGGTGCGGCAAAGCGTTGGTATGACGATGCCTGCGGTACCGCGCTGGCGATGGAGCTGGTGGGCGAACGCTGGTCGCTGCTGATCGTGCGCGAGCTGATGTTCGGGCCGCGCCGCTTCGGCGAACTGCGCGCGGGACTCACCGGGATCAGCGCCAATGTGCTGACGCAGCGGCTCGAGAGCATGGCGCGCGTCGGCATCCTGCAGCGGCGCACGCTGCCGCCGCCGGCGTCGGTGCAGGTCTATGAGCTGACGCCGTGGGGCTATTCGGCCGAGGTGGCGATCCAGGAACTCGGGCGCTGGGCGGTGCAATCGGTGCTGCATGACCCGACTCTGCCGTTCAGCCCGGCCTCGGCAATGCTGTCGTTCCGCACGATGATCGACCGCAGCCGGAGCGGCGCGTTCGATGCAAGCGTCGGCTTCCGCTTCGGCGCCGAGACGTTCGTCGCGACGGTCGATGCGACCGGAATCGCGATTCGGCGCGGCGAGCCCGAAGGGGCGGTGGTGTTCGAGACCGACCCGCCGACGCTCGCTGCCATCGTCTATGGCGGCCGGCCGATTGCCGATGCCGAGGCGGCAGGCGTGCTCGGCGTGACGGGGGATCGTGCGCTCGCCGAACAATTCGTCACGCTGTTTCCGCTGCCGCCCAAGCTCGCTTCTTGAGTCCGCGCCCAACCTTGGCCTAAGGCTGCTGCATGACCGAGATTCCCAACACCCAGCCCGACAGCCGCGAGACGACGATCCTCGACGCGCCCGACCAGATGAAGAAGGTGCGCGACCTGTTCGGCATCGATTCGGACATGGAAGTCCCGGCGTTCAGCGAAGCCGACGAGCGCGTGCCCGATCTCGATCCGGCCTATGTGTTCGACCAGGACACGACGCTGGCGATCTGCGCAGGGTTTGCGTTCAACCGCCGCGTGATGGTGCAGGGCTATCATGGCACCGGCAAGTCGACGCATATCGAGCAGATCGCGGCGCGGCTCAACTGGCCGTGCATCCGCATCAACCTCGATGCGCATATCAGCCGCATCGACCTGGTCGGGCGCGATGCGATCGTCTTGAAGGACGGCCAGCAGGTCACCGAATTCCGCGAGGGGCTGCTGCCCTGGGCGCTGCAGACGCCGACCGCGCTCGTGTTCGACGAATATGACGCGGGCCGCCCCGACGTGATGTTCGTGATCCAGCGCGTGCTCGAGACCGAGGGCAAGCTGACGCTGCTCGACCAGAACCGCGTGATCCGCCCGAACCCGTTCTTCCGCCTGTTCGCGACCGCCAATACGGTGGGCCTGGGCGATACGTCGGGCCTGTATCACGGCACGCAGCAGATCAACCAGGGCCAGATGGACCGCTGGAACATCGTCGTCACGCTCAACTATCTGCCGGCGGCGGTCGAGGCGCGGATCGTGCTCGCCAAGTCGGGCGAGTATGACCAACCCGAGGGCAAGAAGCAGGTCGAGAACATGGTGCGCGTGGCGGACCTGACGCGGCGTGGCTTCATCAACGGCGATATCTCGACGGTGATGAGCCCGCGTACCGTCATCACCTGGGCGCAGAACACGCTGATCTTCGGCGATGTCGGCTTCGCGTTCCGCCTGTCGTTCCTCAACAAGTGCGATGAGACCGAGCGCAGCCTGGTCGCGGAATATTACCAGCGCGTGTTCGGCAAGGATCTGCCCGAGAGCGTCGTCGGCGCGCCGAAGATCGGCGCAAAGGCATGATCGCGGCGCTGCTCCTGCTTCAGGCGGCAGCGCCCGCCGCCGCCGCTGCTGCTGCTGCTGCACCATCCGCGCCTTGGGCGGTGCAGACGCGCACGAGCGGCAAGACGATCGCGACCTCGAGCTCGGCCTGGTCGAGCGATGCCAGCGCGCGGCTGGTGGTGCGCTGCGACGCTACGGCGGAGAAGATCGTCTCGCTGCAGTTTATCCCTAAGGGCGGCTTCGCTGCCGCGCTGCCGCGGCCGGTGTCGCTCAATGTCGACGAAGGCGGGTGGCTCGGCACCAATTGGCAGTTTCCGGGGAGCGGCGCGTTCATCAGCGACGATGTCGTCGTCAGCAATCTCGCGGCGATGATCGCGCAGGGGAAATCGATCCGCGTGCGCGTGATGGATCCCGACAACAAGCCGGTCGATGCGGTGTTCACGGGACCTGGGGCGGGGCCGATCCGGCAGGTGCTGTCGGCCTGCGGCTATGAGTTCGGCAAGGCGCCTTCGCGCGCCGGGGCGCCGGCGCCGCGTCCGTCCGTCGATCCGGCGACGGCCAAGAAGGCCCCGGATCCCGAAGACGAGTAAGGGGCGTTCCGATGACCGATCACGCTGCGACCACGCTCGGGCGCCTCAACCATGTCGGCGTCGCGACGCCCTCGATCGAACGTTCGATCGCGCTGTACCGCGACCTGCTCGGCGCGACGGTGATCGGCGAGCCGTTCGATTTGCCGGCGCAAGGGGTGAAGGTGTGCTTCATCGACACGCCCAATACGCAGATCGAGCTGATCGAGCCGTATGACGATAGCTCGCCGATCGCGGGGTTCCTGCGCAAGAACCCGGCGGGCGGGCAGCATCACGTCTGTTTCGAGGTGCCCGACATCCAGGTCGCGGTCGCCGATCTGAAGGCGAAGGGCGCGACCGTGCTCGGTGAGCCGCGGATCGGCGCGCATGGCACGCCGATCGTGTTCGTCCATCCCAAGGACATGGGCGGGATGCTGGTCGAGCTGATGGAGACGCCGGCGCACGACTAGCGTGGCTCTGTCTTTCGGCGTATATTCGCATTGTGAACGACCCTAATCCCAAGCTTCAGCCGGTCGATGACGACATCGGTCCGCTCGACGAGCATGGCCAGCAGATCTGGTCGCCCGAGACCGAGGCGATGGTCGCCCGACTGCACGCTGATCCGGACTATTGGGCGGGGATCGAAGAGGCGGAGGCCGACATCGCTGCCGGACGCGTCTATACCACCGAGGAAGTCTGGGAGCATCTCGCCGAGACCAAACGGCGTTGGCGGGCCGAACGCGGCCTGTGAAAATACGCTGGTCGGCGCGTGGCAATGCCGATGTGCAGCGGCTCTGGCTCTTTGCCGCTGACCGCGACGTCGGCCTAGCCGAGCGACTGGAAGAAGAGCTTCGCCATCGCGCGGAGCTGCTGGCGGCCTTTCCGAAAATGGGACGCCGCATCAGCGACAAGGGGCATCGCGAGATGTCGCTGGTTAACCTGCAATGCATCCTCAGATATCGTCTTGCGGACGATGTGATTCTTATCCTCCGCGTCCACCACGCCCGCGAAAACAGGGAAACGCCATGACCACGATGATCCAGTCCGAACGGCGCGGCGACGTGCTCGTCCTTACGCTTGACCGGCCCGAGCGGCTCAATGCTGCGCCGCCCGCGATGTTCGTCGAATTGCGCGAGGCGCTCGAAGCACTCGACGGCGCGCGCGCGGTGCTGATCGCGGGGGCGGGGCGGGCTTTCTGTTCGGGGGCGGATGTCGGGGGCGGGGCGCTCGGCAGCGAGGATCCGGGCAATGCGACCTTCGCGGCGCTGACGGAGAGCTACAATCCGACGATGGCGGCGATCGCCGATCTCGCCGTGCCCGTCGTCAGCGCGGTGCGCGGGCCGGCGGCGGGGATCGGCTGCAGCCTCGCGCTCGCCGCCGATTTCTGCGTGGCGAGCGAGACCGCCTATTTCCTCCAGGCGTTCGTCAATATCGGGCTGGTGCCCGATGGCGGCGCGAGCTGGATGCTGCCGCGGCTGATCGGCAAGGCGCGCGCGAGCGAGATGATGCTGCTCGGCGAGAAGGTGCCTGCGGCCAAGGCGCTCGACTGGGGGATGATCCACAAGGTCGTCGCCGACGATGCGCTTGACGCCGAGGCGTTCGCGCTGGCGGAGCGGCTGGCGGCGGGGCCGACGCGCGCGATCGGGCTTATGCGCCGCCAGATCCGCAGCGCCTATGAAAGCGATTACGCCGCGGCGATGCTGCAGGAGGCGGAGAACCAGCGCACCGCGCGTGGCTCGGCCGATTCGATGGAGGGCGGGCTCGCCTTCCTGCAGAAGCGCAAGCCCGCCTTCACCGGCGCCTGAGCCGCGCCGGTCAGCGCAGCGGGATGCCGTAGAGCGCGTGGTGGGTCAGGACGAACAGCGTCTTGCCCGCCTCGCCGCCGACGAGCAGTTGCAGCGGGCGCTCGGGCACGTCGATCTGGCCGATCGGCTTGCCGTTCGCGTCGAACACGAACACCTGGCCGTTGGCAACATAGACGCGGCCCTGCGCGTCGGTCGTCACGCTCTCGCCGCCGCGGTTGGCGAACGGCGCTAGATCGGTGACGACGCCCTGCGCCGCGACACGGCCGCGATAGGTCTTGTTCTCGGACGCGTTGGTGACGAACACCGTTGCGCCGATCGCGGCTGCGGTGAAGCCGTAGCTGTCGAGCGCGTCGGAGAAGCGCCAGCCGAGGAAGCTCGACGGGCCCTGCTGGAAGGTGCGGTAGGCGGGGAGCACCAGGCTGCCATCGGGCGAGACATATTCGCGAGTCTTGGCGAGGCCCATGTCGCGGACGAACATGTCGGCGAGCGTCGGATAGGTGAAGGTCCTCGGGTCGAGCTGATCCTTGAACTCGCCATTGACCCAGTAATTGACCGGGAGCGCGGTCTGGGCGCCGGGATGATTGGCCACCGGGGTCGGCGGGATGACGGTGATCGCCGCGTCGCTGCGCTTGGGATCGAGGCTGTAGACCGTACCTTCGCGACCGTTCGAGGACAGGACGAGCAGCTTGCCCGAGCGGTCGACCGCGAGATTGACCGGGTCGAGCGAGGCGTCGCTGACAACGGTCAGCCCGGTGGCGCCCGACCAGGCTTGGATTCGCTGGTGGCGGTGATCGACGAAGTACAGCGTTCCGTCCGAAGCGACAGCGCCGCCGGCGGCGGAGTAGAAACCGTCGGCGAGCTTTTCGACCTTCGCGTCGGCGACCGCTTCGCGCGCGGGCGCTGCGGCCGCGCCGACGTCGAGCATTGCGAACTCGTGCTCGCGCACCTCGAGGCCGTGAGTCACGTCCTGGATCGCGTTTTCGTAGGGGAATTTGCTCGCGCGCAGATAGGTCGCGCAGCCATTCTCGTCACACGTGCCGAGGCCGCTCTCGGCGTTGACGTGGACGTTGCGGAAGCGGAGGTCGTGCGAGTCGATCAGCCGGACCGCGGTCGGCGCGGGTTTCAGCGAGCGCGTCACGCGGTAGGCGTGGAGGTTGGCGAGCAGGATATCGTGGCTGTGGCGGATCTCGAACGAGACCGCGTCCTGGCTCTCGCCGGCTTCCTCCTCGGTTTGCGGCGCGAGGAATTCCCAATTGGCGACATGATCGAGCACGAATTCGGCGCGGGCGTGATGCTCGATCGACATCTGGTAGACATGGCCGGGGATCGTCGTGTCGGAGACGAGCATCCCGGACTGGGCATAGGTGTTGGGGCTCCACAGATTGGCGAAGGTCCCGCCGCCGCCCTGCACCCACAGGCTCGGATATTGCGCGTCCCAGCGCTTGGCGGGATCGGCGTCGCCGGTGTGGTTGGCGTTGTACGGATCGAAGCGGCTGCCGTCGGCGAGGTCGGTGCCGTGGCCGCCCTGGAACTTGACGTCCTCGACCAGCGACTTGGCGCCGGCGTGCCATAGCAAAGCCGTCGCCCGCGGGTTGATGCCGCCGGTGAACAAGCCGAGCCCCGAGACGATCGCATCGCCGCCGCGCGCGCTTTCGATCAGCGGCTTGGCCGGCCCGACGCCCTGGAAGGCGGGGGTGCCGTCGGGCAGGATGATCTGCGTCAGGCTCGGGTGGAGCGCGACGAGTACGCTGTCGGGCTTTAGTTTCAAAGTGTCGGTGACGCGGTAGCGGCCGGCGGGGAAATAGACGGTGCGATGCGTGTCGATCGCGCGCTGGATCGCGGCGGTGTCGTCGGTCGCGTCGTCGCCCTTCGCGCCGAGGCTGCGGACGTTCGCCCAACTCGCCGTGGAGGGCAGCGCGCGGAGCGCGGGCGGCGGCGCTGCGGGCAGCCGTGCGATCGGTGCGGCGTTCATCACCGTTTGGTAGCTGCCGGTGGTGCCGAGGCCGGGGACCGCGAGACCGTAGTTGAACGCGGTGACACGGTAGCTTGGCCCCGCTCCGGCGACGCTCCGGCCGCTGTCGCGGAAACGTGCGAAGGTCGGCGTGCCGCTGGCGAGCGCGTTCTCGAAGCCGATCTGCGTGTAGACATTGTTCTCGTTGCTGATCACTACCGCCGCGTTCGAGACGTTCTCGAAGCGGAGATCCTTGCCCCACAGCCAGTCGCCATAGCCGCGGTCGATATCGATCGCGGTCGGCACATTGCGGAAGGCGACATTGACGAGCGTCAGGCTCGCCTCATGCTCGCGGATCGCGCTTTCGCGCTGCCCGTCGAAGCTCGAGTCGAGCAAGGTGAACTGCCAGGCGGGCGAGGGCTTTTCGGTGAGAATGCCGTAACGGCCGCCGTGGAAGTGCAGGTCCTGCGCCTGGTTGGCGACCTGATAGAGCCCGGCCAGCCCCGAGCCGATCTGGAAATCGATATGCGCGAGATAGGCGTGCTGGGCGGCATGGAAGCGGATTGCGGTGGCGGCAGGGTTGCCCGCGCCGATCACGAAGTCGACGTTCGCCAGCGCGGGGTAGAAGGTGCCGGGGTTGGCGTCGGCGATGGCGGCGTTGAACGGCACGCTGCCGGGGGGTGGGAAGGGGACGCGCTGGGGTTTGGCGGTATCGCTCGCGCCGGGTTTGGCGCCGGCGAAGATCACCATGTTGGCGACGCCTTGCTGGAAGCCCGGGGTCGCATCGCCGAGCACGATCACCGGCCGCGTCTTGCCGACGCCGAACACGCGCACGCCCGGCCAGATGTAGAGCGTGCGGCTGATGCGATAGCGCCCCGACGGCACGAACACGATCCCGCCGCCGCCCTTCGCCGCGGCGGCGTCGATCGCCGATTGCAAAGCGCCGGTATCGTCGGCGCGGCCGTCGCGCGCGCCCGCGACCGTCACCGCGCGCGAATCTTCGGGCGCGGTGGCGTAATAGGAGGTCGAGGCGGCGGCGGGCGCTGCGGTCGCGACGAGCGTCGCGAGCAAGGCGGCCCGGAGGCGAATCGACCCATTCGGCATGGTATTTCCTTGGCATAAAAACGTCCCGGCCACCGGCCGGGACGTAAGGTGCCCGGCCCACCGGACCCGGTTGGGGACGAAGGTGCTAGAAGTTGTACCGCGCGCCAATCCGGAACAGCCGGCCAAGCGTATCATAGAGCGCCTGGTTGGTGTCGATGCCGGTGTTGGTCTGCGGCGACGGTGCCGGATCATGATCGAGCAGATTGTCGATCTTGAAATAGACGTTCAGCTTCTTGGTGATGTTATACGACCCGCCGATATCGAGATAGAAGGCGCCGGGCATCGAATTGTTGTCGATCGTCGGATGCTGGGTGGTCGAGACCGGGCAGCCGGTGCTGCAGACGACATATTCGTTGTTGTAGACGCCGTCGCTGAACCAGCGCTGCTGCACGCTCAGGCTGAACGTATCGGTGTTCCAGGCCTCGGTCGCGAGCAGCTTCCACGATGGCGTGTTGCCGGCATTGACCCCGGCGGACTGGGTCGGGATCGTGCCGGGGACGCCCGGATCGGTGATGTAGTTCTTCACGTTGGTGGCAAGCCCGCGCAGCACGACGCGACCCGGCAGGCCGACCTTGCCGAGGCCGAACTGATAGCTCGCCTCGATGTCGAAGCCGTCGGTGAAGATCGACGCGAGGTTGAACGCCTGCAGATTGACGTAGGGCGCGGTGCCGGCCGGCGGTGTCAGGTTGAACGCGCCGCACAGCGAGGTGATGTTGTTGAGATAGCAGAGATTGACCTCCTGCTGCGAGTTGAGCGTCGAGATCACGCCGTTGATCTTGATCCGGTAATAATCGAACGACGCGCTGAAGCCCGGCAGCCAGTGCGGGCGTGACAGCACGATGCCCGCGGTGGTGTTGCGCGCGATTTCGGGTTTCAGCGCGGTGTTGCCGATCGCATTCTGCAGGATCGTCAGCGTCGCCGGATCGCCCGGCGCGCGGTTGGGGTTGGGGTTGCTGAAGTTCGGCACGGTCGTCGTGATCGGCGCGGCGAACAGCTCCGACAGGTTCGGCGCACGCACGTCGCGCGAGGTCACCGCGCGCAGCCGCACGCCGTCGATCGGCGTGTCCCAGGTGCCGCCGACCTTCCAGGTATAGACCGTGCCCGAGGTGCTGTAATTGGTCACGCGCCCTGCGACGTTGAGGTTGGCGCTGCCGAGCGCGTCCGATTTGAGGAAGGGCAGGTTCACTTCGAGGAACCCTTCGGCGACATGATAGCTGCCGCGGCCGGCGTGGTAATTGCCGGCGTACCAATTGTTGCCCGCGGTGTTGAGCACCGGATCGGCGGGATAGGCGCTGCTATAGGGCGTCTCCGCCGACACGCCGTTTCCGTACGGATCGCCGGTGACATGGTAGAATTCGTTGCGATATTCGGCACCCGCGGCGACCGAGACCGGGCCCGCCCACAGGCTGAGCGGCGAGCCGCTGAAGCTGAAGTTGAACGCGTCCTGCGTCTGGCGGGTATGCTGGAACGGACCGTTGGCGGGTTCGATATAGGCAAGCGCGGCGGCGCTCGGCGTCGCGCCGCCGATGATGTTGATCGGCACGCAGCCATTTGCCCGCGCGACCGGATCGGCGCAGACGATCTGCCCGCCGAGATTGATCGCCTGGATCGCCGCGGCGTAGCGGTTGGTCAGCAGGATGTTCTTGACGTGGATGTCGGTGATGTTCTCGCCATGCTCGTACGAGATGTCGTAATTCCAGGTCGTCCCGAACACCGGCACCTTGCCCGCCGCGCCGCCGACGAAGCGATATTGCTTGCGCGTCGGATAGACCGAGATGTTGTTGGGCAGCTGGCCGTTGCTGGTGCCGAACTGGAACTGCGTGATCCCGGCGCTGGCGCAGGCCGCCTGGATCGAGGCGGGGACGAACGGGTTCGCGCATTGCAGCGTCAGCCCCGATTTGGTCGCGCCGGGGTTGGGCTGGTTCATCGTGTCGACCTGCGCGATGTTGACCGTCGCGTAGATCTCGTTGTTGGCGTCGACATCGAAGCCGACGCGGCCATAGCCGTTATAGCGATCGAGCCGCGACTGGAGCGTCGTGCCGATGCCGACATTGCCCGACAGATCGCCGCCCAGGCAGAAGCCGCCCTGCGTGTAGCAGCCCGACACCGTGCCCGCCGCGGTCTTAGACGGCACACCGTTCGAGCCGTATTGGAACTGGAACGGCTGGCCCGCCGCGTTGAACGCGGTGCCCTGCAGCGGCCCGTTGGTGATCAGCCCGTATTTGGTATATTGATACGCCTGCGCGTGATCGCGCACGAGATATTGCGGCGACCCGTCATTGGTGACGTTGCGGTTGATGAAGGTCGAGGTGCGATACCAGGTGCGCCCGCCGGCGAGTTCCTCGCCGAAGCCGCCAGCGGGAACGCCGTCCTCATGGTCATATTCGCCGCTGACCTGGACGTGCAGCCGATCGTTGAAGAACGACCTGCCGACCGCCGCCTGGAACAGACCCTGCTTGTTGTCGCCATAGGTGGTGATGCCGCCCTGGACGTTGGCCTTGAAGCCGACGAAGCGCTTGTCGGTGATGAAGTTGACGACGCCGCCGACCGCATCCGAGCCGTACGACGCCGATGCGCCGCCGGTGACGACGTCGACGCGCTTGATCAGCAATTGCGGGAACAGGCTGATGTCAGGAACGCCGGTGACGTTCGCGCCGACGACGCGCTGGCTGTCGAGCAGCGTCAGCGTGCGGATCGTGCCGAGGCCGCGCAGCGAGAAGGAACTGAGGCCCTGCTGGCCGCTCGACGTGCTGTTGGTGCCGGTGGTGACACCGCTCGAACCCTGCAGCGAGGGCAATTGCGCGATCGTCGTGAAGACGTTGGGCTCGGCGTTGCGCGCGATGTCGGCCGCACCGATGCTCTGCGTCGGGGTCGGCGCGGTGAAGCCGCCGGTGGTGATGCGCGAGCCGGTGACGACGATGTCCTGGCCGACGGCATCGGCCTGGGGCGCTGGCGGCGTGTCGCTTGGGAGGGGCTGCGCGGTCGGCGGGGCAGGCGGCTGCGCGGCGGGTGCGGTCTGCGCGAGCGACGGCGTCGCGATCGCGACCGCGATCAGCGAGGCGAGACTGGCCGTCAGCAGGGTGCCGCGGGTGCGACGGAAGAGCGGTCGGCGTTCGAAGATCGTATCGGTCATGTTGGTCCTCACCTGTTTTTTCTAGTTGTTGTTAGAGTGGCCTGACGTGCCCCCCGGCATCGCCACGGCGTAGAGCGAATGGTGCGTCAGGATGAACAGCGTGGCCTTGTCGGCGCCGCCGAAGATCAGCTGCAGCGGGCGTTCCGGCACATCGATCCGGCCGATCTCGCGGCCGTCGGGGGCGTGGACGAAGACCTGCCCGTTCGCGATGAACACGCGGCCCTGCGCATCGACCGCGACGCTCTCGCCGGCGCGTTCGGCAAAGGGTTTGAGGTCGCCGAGCGTCCCGCCGGCGCCGACCAGCGCGCTGTAGACGCGGCCTTCGGATTCGTTGCTGGCATAGACGCGCGTGCCGATGCGGGCGCCGACCAGGCTGTAGGCGTCGAGCGTGTCGGAGAAGCGCCAGCCGACATGGTCGGGCGTGCCCTGCTGCCAGACGCGGAACGCCGGGAGCACGAGGCTGCCATCGGGCGAGACATATTCGCGCGGCTTGGGGGTGGCGGCATCGCGCGCGAACATTTCGCCGAGCGTGGTGAAATGGTCGGTCTTCGCGTCATACTGGTCGCGGAATTCGCCGTTGTTCCACCAATTGCCCGGCAGCAGCGTGTCCGCGCCGGGGTGCGCGGCGACCGGGGTCGGGGCGATGAGCGTGACGTCGGTCTTCGGCCCGGCGGGGTCGAAGGCGTAGACGCTGCCCTCGGCGCCAAGCGAGGATTGCACGAGCAGTTTGCCCGACCGCTCGACCGCGAGGTTGACCGGATCGAGCGCGGCGTCGCGGACGATCTCGAGCCCGGCGGCGGGGCTCCAGCGATAGATCCGCTGGAAGCGATGCTCGACGAAATAGAGCGCGCCCGCGGCATCGACCGCGGCGCCCGAGATCGAGAAGAAGCCGCTTTCGAGTTTGCGCACCGGGCCTATGCCGGGGAGCGAGGTGGGGGCTGCCGCCGGTGCTGGCGTGGCGGGAATGTCGAGCCGGGCGAACTCGCGCTCGCGGACTTCGAGGTGGCGCGTCTTGTCCTGGATCGCATTTTCGAACGGGAATTTGCTGACGCGCAGATAGGTGCCGCAGCCGTCTGCCTGGCAGCTCGCGATGCCGCTCTCGGCATTGATGTGGACGTTGCGGAAGCGGATGTCCGACGCGTTGGTCAGCTTCACCGCGGAGGCCGCCGGGTGGAAGGTCCGCGTCACGCGGTAGCTGTGATAATTGGCGAACAGCAGGTTGCGCGAGTTGCGGATGTCGAGCGAGGTCGCATCCATCCCTTCGCCGACTTCCTGCTCGGTCTGCGGCGCGAGGAATTCCCAGTTCTCCACGCCGTCGAGCACGATCTCGTTTCGAACGTGGTGCTCGGCCGAGAGTTCGTAGACATGCCCCGGCGTCTTGGTGTCGGTGACGGTGAAGCCGGCCTGCGCGAAGGTGTTGGGCGTCCACACATCGGCGAAGGTGCCGCCGCCGCCGTCGGTGACCCAGATGCTAGGATATTGCGCGTCCCAGCGATTGTCGGCGACCGGATCGCCGCTGTGCGCACCGCGCGCGCTGAGCGGCAGGCCGTCGGCGGTCGGGGTGCCGCCGCCGCCCATGATCTTGACGTCGTCGACCAGTGAATTCGCGCCCGATTTCCACAGCAAAGCCGAGGCGCGCGGGTTGATGCGGCCGGTAAACAGGCCGAGGCCGGACAGGATGTTGTCGCCGCCCTTGGGGGTCTCGAGGATCGGCACGACGTTGCCGACGCCGGCATGCGCGGGGTTCGAGTCGGGGAGGACGAGCTGGGTCAGCGCGGGGTGGAGCCCGAGCAGCACGGTGTCGGGGCGCAGCTTGAGCGTCGTGGTGACGCGGTAGAAGCCGACCGGAAAATAGAGCACGCGGTGCGTGTCGATCGCGCGCTGGAGCGCGGCGCTGTCGTCGGTGGTGCCGTCGCCGCGCGCGCCGAGATCGCGGACGTTGCTCCACTGCGCGACCGCGGGGAGCGCGCGGATCGCGTTGGCGCGCGGCGCTGGCAGCGCGGCGAGCGGGGTGATCTGCGCATCGGTCGCGATCCGGCCGGTCGCGCCGAGCGTCGGCACCGCGAGGCCGTGCGAGAAGGTCGCGACGCGGTAGCTGCGTCCCGCCCCGGCGACGGTCTTGCCGCTCTCGCGGAAGCGCGCGAACACCGGCGTGTCGGTGGCGAGCGCATTGTCGAAGCCGATCTGGGTGAAGGCGCTGCCCTCGCGGCTGATCGTCACCGCGGCGCGCGAGATGCGCTCGAAGCGGACGCCCTTGCCCCACAGCGAGTCGCTATAGCCGGGGTCGATGTCGATCCCGACCGGCGTGTCGCGGATCGCGACGTTGACGAGCGTGAGGTCGACCTCATGCTCGCGGATCGCGGCGTCGCGCTGATGGTCGAAGCTCGAATCGATCAGCGTGAACTGCCACGCGGGCGAGGTCTTTTCGGTGACGATGCCGTAGCGCCCGCCATGGAAGTGGACGTCCTCCATGACGTTGCCCGCCTGGTAGACGCCGGCAAAGGCCGAGCCCAGACGGAAGTCCATATGGCTGAGAAAGGCGTGCTGCGCGACGCGGAAGCGTACCGCGGCGGCGGCCGGATTGCCCGCGCCGATCTCGACGTCGACATTGCTCATCGCCGAATAGAAGGTCGCCGAATTGGCGTCGCGCACGTCGTCGCGCGACGGGACCACGGTGGGCACGGGGACGGGAACCTTGCCGACCTGATATTGGTCGCCGCCGGTGAACACGACCATGGTCGCGACGCCGGTCTGGAAGCCGGGGGTCGCATCGCCGAGCACGAGCACCGGGCGCGTTGGCCCGACGCCGAAGATCCGCACGCCGGGTGGAACGAGGATGCTGCGCGTCAGGCGATAGCGGCCCGAGGGGAGGAAGACGATGCCTTCGCCGCTGCGCGTGCCGCCGGTGCTGCGCGCGGCGTCGATTGCGCGCTGGATCGCGTTGGTCGCGTCGGCGCGGCCGTCATTGGCGCCCGCGACGGTGACCGCGCGCGGATCGGCCGGAGGCGTGGCGAGCGTCGAGGGCGATTCCGCGTGCGCGACGACGGGGGCCAGCAGCGCTACCGCGGTCGTCACCAGCATGGCTGTTCGAATGTTCACGTTAACATTACCCTTTACGACCGGCACGTGCGCGCCTGGCCGAGGCTGGGAATAGGCCCCCGAAACGGGCCTGCCATCCGCGACGATGGTCGTAGTTCCCAGGCGGGCATAGCCAGCGGTATCAGGCGATGCGAAAGGCCCGGGCCGGCGCGACGCGTCGCGGCTCCGTCCGGTTTTGGGGACAATCTTTGCAACGGGCAGTCAAGCATCGAGGGATCGCGCCGCTGGCGGTGATCGTCATGGGGGTCAGCGGCAGCGGCAAATCGACGCTCGGCGCGGTGCTCGCTGGCGCGCTCGATGCGCCGTTCCTCGAGGGCGATTCGTACCATGCCGCCGCGGCGGTGGCGAAGATGCGCAGCGGGCAGCCGCTCGACGATGCCGATCGCTGGCCGTGGCTCGACCGGCTGGGCGCGGCGATCGGCGCCGAGGTGCGCGCGACCGGCGTGGCGGTGGCAGCGTGCTCGGCGCTGCGCCGCAGCTATCGCGATCGGCTCGTCACAGCGATCGGCGCGCCGACGCGGTTCTTGCTGCTCGACGGCACGCCCGAGGAGTTGCGCCGGCGGCTCGGCAATCGCCCCGGTCACTATATGCCGAGCAGCCTGTTGACGAGCCAGCTCGAGACGCTCGAGCGGCTCGGGCCCGACGAGGCGGCGACCACGCTCGATGCGAGCGCGCCGCCCGAGCGGCTGTGCCGCGAGGCGCTGGCGTGGCTGGCGTGCGATCACGCTGGCGATGCGGCGCAGGCGTGATGCGGGCGCTGGGGCTTGTGGTCGCGCTCTGCTGCGCCGCGCCGCTGGCGGCACAGGGGCCGGCCTTGGTTCCGACTGTCGCGCCGAGCGTGGTGCCGCTCTGGCCCGATGGTCCGCCCGGTGCCGATCCTTTGCGTGACGCGCCCGAGATCGTCGAGAACAGCTATGTCCGCAGCGTGCATCGCCCGACGCTGACGGTACTGCGCGCCGATCGCGCGCATGCCAATGGCGCGGCGATCATCATAGCGCCGGGCGGTGGGCACAAGATGCTGGTGTGGGTGAATGAGGGGCTGATGCCGGCGCGCACGCTCAATCGCTTCGGCGTGACGGTGTTCGTGCTGAAGTACCGGCTCGCGCGCGAAGCGGGCTCGGCGTACCAGATCGAGCGCGATGCCGCCGCCGATGCGCGGCGTGCGGTGCGCTATGTGCGCGCGCACTCCGCTGAGTACGGTGTCGATCCGCATCGCATCGGGTTGATGGGGTTTTCGGCGGGGGGCGAGCTGGTGTCGCTCGTCGCCGACAATCCCGCGCCCGTGACCCCGTCGATCGACGCGATCGACCGGGTCGATGGCCGGCCCGATTTCCAGGTGCTGATCTATCCCGGGCCGCTCGGCGTGCCCGCGCGGGCGGTGGCGGGGGCGCCGCCGGCGTTCCTGGCGGCGGGGACGCTCGATGCGTGCTGCGCGGCGCCGACGCTCACGCTCTACCAGCAATTGCGCGACGCGCACGTCTCGGCCGAGCTGCACCTGTTCGCCGACACTGACCACGGCTTCAACGTCGCGATGCATGCCGAGCGCGTTGGGTTGCAGCATTGGCCCGACCGGCTGGCCGACTGGCTCGGCGATGGCGGCTGGCTGGTGCCCGGCGGCGGCACGCGCGCGACGCCGAGCAGTACGACCGAGCTTTTGCCGAACTAAGCCGTGAATCCATAAAATTCGCAGCCGTCTATGTGTGCGCTGAACGGCAGGGATTGGTGGTGAGCGGACGAACCGCTATCTATCGACAGCGTGCGAAGCGAGCATTCCACACTCGCGGACGCCGGGCTTGAAACGAGAGCCAAAAAGCGTGTGCGCCTCCTCGATTTCAATTGGCGAACCCGCGCGACAAAGCGATCCGTTGGAAAGCGAAACGGAGACAATCTCATTATCAGGCAGCGCGACCTTAGCCCTAAGGACGCTGCCGATCTGTCCATAATTCTTCTGTTCGACGAGGCCGAAACTCATGACGCGGCCAAGCGCGAAAGTGGGCGCGCGTGTCTCCCAATTGCCGCCCAAATAAACGAACCCGATCAACCCGATTGCGGCGACTGCCAGCAATTCCCTGCCTATTCCTCGGGTGGGCGCGACATGCTTCATCGCGCCAAACTAAATTATCTGCGAACGTCCGCAAGTGGTCGTCAACGGACCTTAGTCCACACAGGAAAACTGGCGTTCGCAGTCGAGCCCATCGCTAGGGCCATCTGCCCATAGTCGAAGTCAGGTAGCTTCATGAGGTAATCAAGCGCCGCGCTTTCACCTGTTGCTCCCTGTGGGAACGAACATGAGAGCCGTTCGTCGGCTCCGAACATAAACCACCAGACGTCGGCTCCCCAAGGGCCCGTATCGTTTGTCTCAATCGCTACGCCCGCTAAGTCAACCTTTGCAAGCGCAGCCGTGTTTCACGCATTGTCCGTAACCTGAATTCGGTCCGGTTCTACTAAAACCGTCCAATGAGCCTCGGGTTGTAGACGTTCATCCCGTTTTCTAAACCAGCCGAACATTACAGTCTCCCAGGTCGAGTAGCATACGCTGCCTCCTGGAACGTCTGCAACTGGTCGGAAGTGGAATGGCAGCTTTAAGAGTCTACGGCCAATGAAAGGCGCGCTCGATCCGCCGCCGTTCTCCGGCCTTCGCCGGGGTGCGTGCTTCTTCGAAAGCGCTAGGGCAGCAGCCGCTTCCGACCCTCGGACAGATGCCAGCGCATCGCTAGCGCGGCGCCGTCGGCGTCCTGCTGGCGGATCGCATCGACGAGCATCTCATGCTCGCGCAGCATCGCGCCGATCACCTCGGGCGGGCGCGAGCGCGAGATGTCGACGCCGGCGCGCATGATCCGGTCGACATCAGCGAACAGCGCCTCGAACGCGATCAGAAAGGCCGGGTTGGCGGTCGCCAGGATGATCCGGCGGTGGAGCTCCATATCCTCGTCATGCGCCGGCGCGCTCGACAGCAGGGCGGTGCGCAAAGCGTCGAGCGCGGCGTCGATCGCCGCCATTTCCTCGCTCGAGCGGCGCGACGCGGCGAGCCGCGCGGCCTCGGCCTCGAGCACGAAGCGGACTTCGTAGGTGCCGAAGGTCGCCGACATATGATCCATCGGCAGGAAGGCGATCAGCCGGTCCGACGGGCGTCCCTTGACGAACGAGCCCGCGCCGCGCCGCGCCTCGGTGATGCCGTCGGAGGCGAGCCGGACGAGCGCCTCGCGCACGATCGTGCGCGACATGCCGAACAGCTCGGCGAGCCGCGCCTCCGAGGGCAGCCGATCGCCGACCGCGAGCGCATCCTTGTTGATGATCTCGACGATCCCGGCATAGGCCCGGTCGGCCAGCCGCCCCTCGCTCATGGCTTCGTCCCGCGTCGCATCGCGTCAGAATAGCTGACTGGCGACGAGGATCAACGCCAGCCCCATCACCGAAACGACCGTCTCCATCACCGACCAGGTCTTGAAGGTCGAGGCGGTGTCGATGCCGAGATAGCTCTTCACCAGCCAGAAGCCGGGATCGTTGACATGGCTGAAGAACAGCGAGCCCGCGCCGATCGCGAGCACGATCCATTCGGGCGATGCGCCCGAGGCGGCGACGAACGCCGGCATGATCCCCGCGGTGGTGATCGTCGCGACCGTCGCCGAGCCGGTGGCGAGGCGGATGCACACCGCGACGAGCCAGGCGAGCACGATCGGCGACAGCGGCCCGCCGGTCGCGACGCGCGCGAGCAGGTCCGAAAGCCCTGCCGTGACGAGCACCTGCTTCAACGCGCCGCCAGCGCCGATCGCGAGCAGGATCGCGCCTGCCGGGAGCATCGTCTCGCTCCAGATCGCCTCCTGCACCTTGGCGTCGCCGATGCGGCGGCCGAAGAGCAGCGGCAACGCGGCGAGGCACGCGATCAGCAGCGCGAGCACCGGGTTGCTCGCCACTGCGAGGATGGCGAAGCGCGGTGCGAGCGCGGGTGGGAGCAGCGCGACGGCCTGCCCCGCAGCGATCAGCACGACGGGCATCAGCACGACGAGCAGCGCGCGCCAGTTCGCCGGGGCGGGCATCTCGATCACATTGGGTGCGAGCATCGGCGGCGCGAGCGTGATGCCGCGCGCGGTGAATTTGGCGAGCACCGGCCCGGCGACGATCGCGGTCGGGATGCCGACGAGCAGGCCGTAGCCGAGCGTGCGCAGCAGATCGGCATGGAGCATCTCGACCGCGAGCAGCGGACCGGGATGCGGCGGCACGAGCGCGTGGACCACCGACAGCCCGGCGAGCGCCGAGAGCATCAGGCGCAGCTTGGCGGCGTCCTGGTTCGCGCCGCTCGGCAGCGCGGCGGCGGCGGCGGCCACGATCGGCAGGAGCAGCACCAGCCCGGTTTCGAAGAACAGCGGCAGGCCGATCAGGAGACCGGTCGCGACGCTCGCCCAGGGTGCGCCTTTCACCCCGGCCCAGCGCAATGCGGTGCGCGCAAGGCCAGCGGCGGCGTCGGACAGTTGCAGCATCGCGCCGAGCGCGAGGCCGAGCGCGACGACGAGCCCGGTGCCGCCGAGAATGTCGCCCGCGCCTTTCTGGATCGCCTTGGCGGTGTCGGCGATCGGCAGCCCGGCGATCAGGCCGACGGTGAAGGCGCCGGTCAGCAAGGCGATGAAGGGATGGAGCCGGCCGCGTACGATCAGCACGATCGACAGCGCGATGCCGAGAATGGCGGCAAGGACCAGGCGACAATCTGCCGGGGTCATCGGACGCGCCGTCCGCACTTTACCGCTTGCCGATAGACCATCCAGTGCCTCCCCCAATGCTCCGCAGTCTTAGGCTGCGATCGGCGCTATCTGTATGACAGCATTTCGTCTTGTCCAAAGAAAAATGCCGAATGTGACGTTTTGTGTCGCAAATAGGCTTGAATCTGTCCAACCAATTTGCGTAAAGTCTGACTAACGGGATTCGTCATATGGTCCCTGCGATCGGCCCAAGCCGACGATCGAACAGCGCGTGCCACGTCACGCCATGATGGGGAGAGGGATCACGATGACGCAGCACGCCACAGCGGCCGACACCAGGCTCGCAACCGACCCGCCGACGCCGTTCGCACGGCTCACGCCGACGCAGCGCAAAGTGCTCGACGGCGTCTTTTGCGGGCAACTCAACAAACAGATCGCCTATGACCTCGGCATCGCCGAAGCGACCGTCAAGGCGCACATGACCGCGTTGATGCGCAAGCTGAAGGTCCATAACCGCACGCAACTGGCGGTCACCGCGCAGGCGCTCGGCTGGGGCAACAGCGCGCTGGCGCATTGAGCGCAGGCGGGTAAACCGGCATTTCCTCCCCATCAGGCGCGTCTTCCCTGAACCGCGAGCGCCCGCACAAGGAACGACGCATGGATTTTGGACGCCGCGATTTCCTCCTGTCCGCGGCTGCTGCCGCGGTCGCTCCGCAGATGATCGCGACGCCGGCCGGCGCGCAGACGCCGCTCCCGGCGGGTGGGCGCAAGCTCGGCTATGCGATCGTCGGGCTCGGCAGCTACGGCCTCGGCGTGATCATCCCCGAATTCGCGCATTGCCAGCATAGCAAGCTGGTCGCGGTGGTGACCGGCGACGCCGCCAAGGGCAAGCGCGTCGCCGCCGAGCATGGGCTCGGCGCGAACGCGGTCTATTCCTATGCGCGCTTCGACGAGATCCGGAACAATCCCGAGATCGACATCGTCTATGTCTGCCTGCCCAACTCGATGCATGCCGAGTATACGATCCGCGCCGCCAAGGCGGGCAAGCATGTGATGTGCGAAAAGCCGATGGCGATCTCGGTCGCCGAATGCGAGGCAATGATCGCGGCGTGCCGCAAGGCCGATCGCAAGCTGATGATCGGCTATCGCTGTCATTTCGAGCCGTTCAACCTCGAGGCGATGCGGCTCGCGCGCAGCGGGGCGGCGGGCAAGATCCGTTACGTCCGGACCGAGCATGGCTTCACTCAGGGCGATCCGTCGAAATGGCGGTTGAAGCGCGCGCTGTCGGGCGGCGGGTCGCTGATGGACATGGGGGTCTATTCGCTCCAGGCGGCGCGCTACATGACGGGCGAGGAGCCGATCGCGGTGACCGCGCGCGAATCGACCGACCGCAACGACCCGCGTTTCCGCGAGGTCGAGGACATGATCGAATGGAATCTCGAATTTCCCTCGGGCGCGATCGCGGGGTGCCAGTCGATGTACAGCGCCAATCAGAACCATATCCTGCTGATGGGCGACAAGGGGCGGATCGAGCTCGAACCCGCGACGCGCTATAGCGGCAACCATATCTGGACCGGCAAGGATGGACGCGAGCGCGAGCTTACCCCGCCGCCGGGGCCCGGCGTGACGCAGTTCGCGGGGCAGCTCGATCATCTCGCCGACTGCATCGTGGCCGGGCGCGAGCCGATCGTCGGTGGCGAGGAGGGGTTGCGCGACATGCGCATCGTCGAGGCGATCTACCGCTCGGCGCGCGAGGGTCGCACGATCCGGCTGGACGGTCGCGCATGAAGCCGCTGTTGCTGATCGCCGCGCTGGCCGTGGCCGCGCCGGTTGCCGCGCAGGCGCCTGCCGCTGATCCGACCGGGTTCGCCTCGGCTGCCGACGTCAAGACGGCGGTTGCGAAGATGGCGGCGGGGATGAAGCCGGGGCAGGGCTTCGCTTATGCGCCGTTGGTGCGCGATGGGGCGACCGTCGCTGCGCTCGAATATTGGAAGGGGCCGGGCAAGCCCGCGGTGCATCCCGACGATGCCGAATATGCGATCGTGATCGCGGGCGCTGGCACGCTCATTTCGGGCGGGCGGATGGTCGATCCGCACACCACGCGGGCCGATCTGGTCGAGGGCAGCCGGATCGAGGGCGGCACGACGCGGCCGCTTGGCGTTGGCGACGTGATGCTGATCCCGGCGGGAACGCCGCATTATTTCGGAATCACCGGTGGCAAGCTGGTTCTGCTCGGCATGAAGCTGCCGCGGAAATGATCGACCGCCGTCAGCTGCTGGCGCTCGGCGCGGCGTGTGTCGCGATGCCCGCTGCGGCGGTGGCGACCGCGCCCGTGATCCGTCGGCTGTCGCCCAAGCTCGACCGGATCATCGCGCCGGATGCGGTGATCGAGACGATCGCGACCGGGATCCGCTGGGCCGAAGGGCCGGTATGGGTGCCGGGGACGGGACTGCTATTCTCGGATCCGCCCGCCAATCTGATGCGGCGCTGGACGCGCGCTGGGGGGGCGACGGCGTTTCTGTCGCCCTCGGGCGCGGGGGGCACCGATCCCAAATTGGTGCGCGAGGCGGGGTCGAACGGGCTGGCGCTGGGGCATGACGGCGCGCTGCTGATCGCCAATAGCGGCGGGCGCAGCGTGGATCGCTTCGATCTGAAGACGAAGCAGCGTCGCGTGCTGGTCGATCGCTATCAGGGCAAGCGCTTCAACAGCCCCAACGATCTGCACGTCGCGCGTAGCGGCGCGCTCTATTTCACCGATCCGCCTTATGGGCTGGCCGATGGCGACACGTCGTCGCTCAAGGAATTGCCGCATAACGGCGTCTATCGCTGGATGCCCGGCGGCGAGGCGGTGTTGCTCGACGGGACGCTGACGCGGCCCAACGGGATCGCGCTGTCGCCCGACGAGCGTCGGCTCTATGTCTCGGTGTCGGACGAAGCGGCGCCGGTGATCCGCGTCTATGATCTCGACGCGGGCGGACTGCCGACGGGCTCGCGGATCTGGCTCGATGCCAAACCGCTCCAGGTCGGTGGCGCGCCGGGCCTCCCCGATGGGATGAAGATCGCGCGTGATGGCACGATGTTCTGCTCGGCACCCGGCGGGATGATGATCCTGACGCCCGAGGCCGAACCGCTCGGACTGATCGCGAATGGCGGGCCGATCGCCAATTGCGCGTTCGGCGAGGGCGGCAAGACGCTGTTCCTGACCGCGTCCGACCGCGTGCTGCGTATGCCGCTGCGCATCGCGGGGTGACGCGCGGCAGGCGGGTCGATGCCCGGCGCGGATCGCGATGTCCGAGGGGACCTGCCAGCGGCCGTGATGGCGCGGCCAAATAGGGACGAGCGGAACGCTTTTGATGTTTGGCTCTCCCCGGCATAGGCCACGCCGATCGGCGAGCTCGCGCATTGCGTCGCGCCCGGAAGGGGCCCGAGCGCATGCCGCGGAACCTGCGAGCGCGCCCGCGGTTCGCGATAGGACCATGAAGACGGGGCGGAATGTGCGGACGATGCACGCCGTCCGTCAGTGACTAGCGAAACGCAGCCTTACCATCGGATGGGCGTTGGAGCCGCTCGATCGGACATCCGTTCCCCTATCGCGCACGTCCTTCCGCTATCGGAGCCATCTTCCATGAGCGACGCCCTCTTCACCTATTCCGACCTGCAGCTGCGGCCTGACCCGTCGCGCACCGTGATCAAGCCGTTCAACGTCGACTATCCCGAACCCTTTCGCGATGCGGCGCGCCCGCGGCTGCAGACCGTCGTCGACCGCGTGCTGTCGCTCGACACGGCGACGCGCCGCGCCGATCGCGCGCGTATCGTGGCGTCGCTGTCCGAACGGCATCGCAATGTCGAGACGCTGCTGCGGCGTCGGTTCGAGGCGGTGCGCGCGGATCTGGCCGCGCCGATCAGCGCCGACGACGACCAGCAATTGCTGATCGGTGCCTATCTCGGTGCGGAATATTCGTTCGAGGCGGCGGCCTTGTTCAACCCGAGCATCGTGCTGCGGATGAACCAGGATGGCGCGCCCGACGATGGGCTCAATTTCATCCTGTCGCTGCGCGGGATCGGTGAGGGGCACGTCTCCTCGGTCACCTTCCGCACCGGCAGCTGGAGCGCGCGCGACGGCTTTCACGTCGACGAGCCGAGCGGCTGGGTCACCTCGCCCCGGATCGAGGGGCCCGATGCGAGCGGCGCGGCGGGGACGACGCGGGTGATCTGCGAAGGCAGCGAGGCGCCGTCCGAGAGCGTGCTGTTCCCGGTGACCGCGAGCCAGCGTCAGGGGATCGAGGATCTGCGGATGGTGCGCTTCACCGAAGAGGACGGATCGGTCAGCTTCCTCGGCACCTATACCGCGTTCGACGGGCGCGACGCGCGCTGCGAGCTGTTCCGCGGCACGGGCATCAACACCTTCGAGATGACGCCGCTGACCGGATCGGTGCCGGGGAGCAAGGGCATGGCGCTGTTCCCGCGGCGGATCGACGGGCGCTTCGCGATGATCGGGCGGCAGGACAATGAAAATCTGTGGCTGATCGCGTCGGATACGATCACCAACTGGGATGGCGGGGTCAAGCTGATCGGCCCGCGCTACCCGTGGGAATATATCCAGATGGGCAATTGCGGGTCGCCGATCGAGCTCGACGAGGGCTGGCTGCTGCTCACCCACGGCGTCGGGATGATGCGCAATTATGCGATGGGCGCGTGCCTGCTCGACAAGGCCGATCCGAGCAAGGTGCTCGCGCGGACGCCCGAGCCGATCCTGCGGCCGGGGCCCAACGAGCGCAGCGGCTATGTCCCCAACGTCGTCTATAGCTGTGGCGCGATCGTCCATGATCGCACGCTGTTGCTGCCGTTCGGCATCGCCGACCATTCGACCAGCTTTGCGAGCTGTCGGATCGACGATCTGCTAAAGACGATGGAGTGACCGCCGCTGGCGATCGTGCGTCAGTCGAGCCCGAGCGCGCGCAGGATCGAGCGGCGCGAATGGTCGAGCAGCGCCTGCGCTTCGGCCGTGTCGGAATGCATCCGCGACAGCGCCAGCGCCCCGACCATCTCGGACAGGATCGACGAAGCGCGATGGTTGGCATCGGGAATGTCGAGGTTTTCGAGCAATTGCGTGACGGCCTCGGTCAGCTTGCGCACCGCGGTGACGAAGATCGCGCGCGCATCGGGTGACATGCGCGGGACTTCGCCCGCGAGCACGGGGATCGGACAGCCGCGATCGATCGCATCGCGGTGGCGCATCGACAGATAGCCGGTCACGAAGGCGGTGACCGCGGCGGCGGGATCGGACGTGTCTAGATGCGCGAAGAAGGCGGCATAGCGATCCTCGAACATATGGCCGATCGCCTGCGCGACCAGATCGTCCTTCGATTTGAAATGCGCATAGAAGCCGCCATGCGTCAGCCCAGCGCGCGACATGATCGCCGCGACACCGACGCGATCGGGCCCCTCGAGCCGGATCGCGGCCGAGGCTTCCTTGAGCACCCGCTCGCGGGTCTTGGCCTTGTGTTCGCTGTCGTAGCGCATCGTACTTCTCCAGACGTCAGCGGCTCGCCACGTCGCGTGTCCGCGCGTCGTAACGCCATCCCCCGCCCAACGCACGATAGGCCGCGACCGCTGCGCGCGATTCCTCGCCGCGCACGGCCGCCAGCCGATCCGAGGCGCTTAGCAGATCGCGATCTGCATCGGTAACGTCGATCAATGCGACGACGCCGACGCGATAGGCGTCCTGCGCCTGCGCGCGCGCCGTGGTCAGCGCCGCGACCTGACGGACGAGCGATTCGCGTTCGAGCTTCGCCTCGGCGAGGCGCGCCAGCGCGGTCTCGACATCCTCGGCAGCCGACAGGACCGCGCCGCGCCAGGCGGCGAGCGCCTCGGCCTCGCGCCCGCGCGCCTGCGCGACCTCGGCATCGACGCGGCCGAAGTCGAACAGCCGCCAGCGCACGCCGGCGCCGCCCGACGCCTGCACCGCGTTGCCGGTAAAGAGCGAACTGGTGCCAAGGCTCGCCACGCCGAACAGCCCGGTCAACGAGACGTGCGGATAATAATCGGCGACCGCCACCCCGATCCGCGCATTGGCCGCCGCCAAACGGCGTTCCGCGGCGATCACGTCGGGCCGGCGGCGCAGCAGCTCGGTCGGCGCCGCGCTCCCCGCCGGGGCGGGGGCGAGCGGAATCGCGGCGGCGGGGCCGAGCAGCGCGCGGTTGCTGCCCGGCTGCTCCCCGACGAGCACGTCGAGCCGGTTGAGCTGCGCCGCAATGCCCGCTCGCAGCGGCGCCATCGACGCGCGGACGCCTTCGAGGGCGGCGGCCGAGCGATTGAGCTCGCGGTCGGCCGAAACGCCCTGCGCGACGCGTTGGCGTACGAAATCGGTGAGCAGTGCTTCGTTGCGCTCCTGCCCGATCGCGACGTCGAGCCGCGCCTGCAGCGTGCGCAGCGTCAGATAGGCGTCGGCGGTCTCGGCCGAGATCGCGGTTTCGACCGCGCCGGTGCTGGCGGCGCTGGCGGCGAGATCGGCCCGCGCCGCCTCGCGGCCGCGGCGCAGGCCCCCGAACAGGTCGATTTCCCACGAGGCCTGCGTACCGACGGCATATTGGGTATAGCCGCGCGGCAGGCCCAAGCCGGTGCTGACCGCGCCGATCGGCGTCTCGAGCGATTGGCTGAGCGTGGTCACGTCGCCGGTGGCATCGAGCGTCGGGAGCAAGGCGGCGCCCGCGCCCTGCGCCGCGGCGCGCGATTGCGCGAGCCGCGCGCGTGCCTGGGCGATGTCGGTGTTGCTGGCGACCGCCCTGGCGATCAGCGTCGCGAGCAGCGGATCGTTGAAGCCGCGCCACCAATCGGCGGGCTGGGCTTGCGTGTCGATCGCCGCGGCGCCGAGGAAGCTCGGGGTGAGCGCGGCGACGGGCGGATGGAAGGTCGGGCCGACCGCGCAGCCGGTCAGCACCGTCGCTCCGAGCAGCAGGAAGTGCAGGCGCATCGTTCGATCCTCAATGAGCGTCGGGGGGCGGGGGGGCGGCGCCGGGGGGCGGTGCGCCGCAAAAGGGAACCATCACCAGTGCCGCAAGGAACATCAGCGCCATCAGGCGGAAGACGTCGTCGAACGCGACGGTGAGCGCCTGGCGACCGACGACGCGGCCGATCGCGGCCTGCGCCATCAGCAGCGCATGGTCGGGGTCGGGCGTGATCGCGGCGAAGCGGCGTGCCAGGTCGGCGATGCCGTCCTGCGCACTCCTGCCGCTCGCGCCCAGCGCCTCGCCGAAGCGCGACGCCTGGATCCGGCTATTGTCCTGCAGCCAGGTGTTGACGGTGGCGATGCCGATCGCGCCGCCGAGATTGCGCATTAGGTTGAACAGCCCCGAGGCCGAGCGCAATTCGGGTCCCATGAACCCGGTCAGCGCCATGTTCACGCTCGACACGATGCACAGCATGACGAACAGACCGCGGACGAATTGCGGCAGGAGCAGCTCGCCAAAGCCCCATTCCGCGCTAATGTGCGAGGTCATCCACAGGCTGCCGGCGAAGCCGAGCAGGCCGATCGCGATCGTGATCCGCCGATCGACGCGCTGGCTCGCGCTCGCCGCGATCAAGGTGCCGATCAGCTGACCGCCGCCGACGACGAAGACGGTGGTGCCGATCTGCAGGCTGTTGAAGTCGCGCACGCGGCCGAGGAACACCGGGAGCAGATAGGTCGAGCTGTAGATGCCGAAGCCGATCACCAGGTTGAACACGCAGGCGAAGACGAAGGTCGGGCGGCGGAAGGGCGAGAGCCGGACGATCGGGTTCTTCGAATAGAAGGAGCGTTCGAGGAACAGGCCGAAGGCGACGAGCGCGATCCAGGCGACCATCACGATCTGCGGATCGCCGAACCAATCGTGCCGCGGCCCTTCTTCGAGGACATATTCGAGCCCCGCCAGCGCGACCGCCATCGCGACGAGATGCGACCAGTCGATCTTGCCGAACATCCGCGTATCGGCACGATCGATATCGACCAGCCAGATCGCGAGCGCGGTCACCGCGATGCCGGGGGCGATGTTGATGAAGAAGATCCAGCGCCAGTCGATCGTCTCGGTGATGATCCCGCCAACGGTCGGCCCGAGCGTCGGCGCGAGCACCGAGACCATGCCGAGGATCGCCGGAATCAGCGCGCGCTGCTTGCCCTCGAAGATCGTGAAGCCGACCGCGAACACCGTCGGCACCATCGCGCCGCCGACGAACCCCTGGATCGCGCGGAAGGCGATCATCGATTCTATGTTCCAGGCAAGGCCGCAGGCGATGCTGGTCGCGGTGAACAGCGCCGCCGAGGTCGCGAACAGCCATTTGGTCGACATCGCCTGTGCGAGGAAGGCGGAGAAGGGGATCATCACGAGCTCGGCCATCAGATAGGCGGTCTGCACCCAGCTGATCTCGTCGGGACCAGCCGAGAGCCCGGCCTGAATGTCGTTGAGCGAGGCGGCGACGATCTGGATGTCGATCAGCGCCATGAACTGGCCGAACGCCAGCACCGCGAAGATCAGATATTTGCGCGACAGCGGCATCGACGCGGGGTTCGGCGGGGCAGCCGCGCGTCGCGCTCCGCTCGCTGCAATGCTTGCCATGGCCGACGCGATTCCTGTTGTATGACGGCAATCATATTACAGCAGCACGCGATCTTTGCAAGGTGCGACGCGCGGCCCGCTCGACACGCGGCGCGATCCGTCGCACGCGGTGGTGACCGCCGTGACGCGGGGCCGTCAGCTCCGGGCGATCGAGCGATGGTTCGGCGTGGAGCTTGTTCGAGGAGATCACCGTGCCCGTATCGATTGCGAGTGGCGCGCAGGTTGCGATGGTGCCGGCCGACGTTTCGTTGCGGATGCCGAACACGACCACCGTCTCCTGTTACGATACCGGTGATGCCTTCCTGTTCCAGCACCCCGCGACCTGCGGGAAGCTGGCGCTGGACTTCCGGGCCTGAGCCATGGGGCGATCGCCGACACCGCGGGTGCTGATCGCGCCCGACAAGTTCCGCGGCAGCCTGACGGCGTCCGAGGCGGCCGATGCGATCGCCACCGGCATCCTGCGCGCCGTCCCCGCGGCGCAGGTGATCCGGCGCCCTTTGTCCGATGGCGGGGAGGGGATGATCGACGCCTTGGTGGGGAGCGGCGCGCAGCCGCATCCGCTGCGCGCGCGCGGGCCGCTCGGGCGAGAGATCGTCGCGCGCTTCGCCACGCTCGGCGGCACCGCCTATATCGAATCCGCGCAAATGTGTGGGCTCGACCTGCTGGTGCCGACGCCCGATTCGGCGCTGCGTGCCAATAGTGCGGGGTTGGGCGATGCGATCCGTGCGGTGGCCGCATGCGACGTCGCGCGGATCGTGGTCGGCCTCGGCGGCTCGGCGACGACCGACGGTGGCGCGGGCGCGCTGCTTGCGCTCGGCTTCGCGTTCGAGGATCGTGACGGGCAACCCGTCGAGCTGCTCGCGCTGGAGCGCATCTGGCGGATCCGCGCGCCCGCCAATCGCGCGATCCGCGCAGGCGTGGCGATCACCGTGGCGACCGATGTCGACAGCCCGCTGGTCGGCGAGGCGGGTGCGGCGCGGCTGTTCTCGCCGCAAAAGGGCGCCGATGCGGCGACCGTCGCTTTGCTCGAGCGGCGGCTCGAGCTGTGGTCGGACGCGCTCGAGCGCAGCTTCGGCCGGCCGGTCGCGCGGCTGCCCGGTGGCGGGGCGGCGGGCGGGATCGCCGCCGGGCTCTCCGCCGCGCTCGACGCGACGATCGTCTCGGGATCGACGCTGATGCTCGACCTGCTCGATGTGCCGGCGGACATTGCCCGCGCGGACCTGGTGATCACCGGGGAGGGGGCGCTCGATCGCCAGAGCCTGCAGGGGAAGCTTCCCGTCCGCATCGCGCAGCGCGCGCGCGCCGCGCACGTCCCGGTCTGGGCGATCGCGGGGCGCGTCGAGGGTGGCGATCTGCTGTTCGACCGCATCGCCGAAATCGTCACCGCCGCCGGCGCGGCCCGCGACCCGTTTCGCGACGCCGCCGAGATCGTCGCCGAACTCGCCGCTGCGCTTGCCACCGAGTGGCGCGCCGCGGGGCCGGTCGCGCGCGACGGCTAGCGCTCGGTGCTCAGGCGGACCTTGGCGCTGACCGACAGCCCCGGCCGCAGCTGCTCGACCGCCGGCTGATTGCGATCGAAGCGGATCCGCACCCCGACGCGCTGGACGATCTTGGTGAAATTGCCCGTGCCGGGCTCGAACGGCAGCAGCGAGAAGCTCGAACCCGAGCCCGGCGCGAGGCTGTCGACCCGGCCATGGATCTCCTTGCCCGGCGCGGCATCGGCATGGATCGACACCGGCTGACCGGCGCGCATCCGGCCGGTCTGCGTTTCCTTGAAGTTCGCGGTGACGTACAAAGCGTGGAGCGGCACGATCATCACCAGCCGGCTGCCGGGCTGGACATAGTCGCCGACCCGCACCTGGCGGTTGCCGATCGTTCCATCGACCGGGGCATAGATGGTGGTGTGCCGCCGATCCTGCAGCGCGAGATCGAGCGCGGCCTGGGCCTGTCCGACCTGTGCCTGCGCGACCTGGAGCGCGGCGAGCAGCCCGGCGCGCTTGGCGCGCGTGACCCCGGCCGATTCGGTCGACACGGCGACGAGCGCGCGGGCACGCGCGGCGTCCTGCTGCGCGGTGATTGCGGCGGCGGCGTAGGAATCGGCGTCGCGGCGCGCGACCGCGCCCGTGGCGACGAGCGCGTCGTAACGCGCGCGGTCGGCGATCGCGCGATCCGACTGCGCGTCGGCCGAGCGGATCGCGGTGCGCGCGGCGAGCGTCTGCGCACCGGTCAGGCGTTCCTGCGCGGCGAGATCGACCAGCGCGGCGCGCGCCGCGGCGACCCCGGCAACCGCATCGGCGACCGCCGCCTTGGTCGAGGCGACCTTCGCGTTGAACTCTTCGGGATCGATCTGCGCGATCGGCTGGCCGACGCGGACGGTCTGATTGTCCCGCACATAGACCGCCGAGACGAGACCACGCACCTTTGGCGCAACGGTCGTCGAATCGGCGGCGACGTACGCATCGTCGGTGCTCTCGCTCGACGGAGCGGCGGTGATCCACACTGTGCCGGCAATCGCCACCGCGATTGCCACCCCCGACGCCGCCACGGTGCGGCCCGAAGGAAAGGGGAAACGCCGCCGCTGCTGCGCGGTCATTGCCGTCTGTTCGGTCGTCATCGCGTCCATTGCATCAAGCCCTGCTGTCTCGGGCGCCGTCCTTAATATGATTGACGTAATATCACAAGACAAATGCCGCCGCAGAGTCGATCTCGCATCATAGCAATAGGTTGGGAAATTCCGCCGGTCGGCCTATGATCGTCGGCACGCTGCAACGGCGGGGAGAGGAAGGAACGCTGGATGAGCGACTGTAGTGGAGCGTCGTTGCGCGCTGCGTCCCGGCGGATCACGCGCTTGTACGATGCGAAATTGCGCCAGGTCGGCCTGCGATCGACGCAATTTTCGATGATGGTGCTGATGGACGATCGCGCACCGCTCACCGTCAATGCGCTCGCCGCCTTGCTCGATCTCGACCGCACGACGATCGGCCAGAACATCCGCCCGCTGGTCCAGGCGGCATTGGTCGATTTCACCACGTCGGCGACCGACCGCCGCGCCCGGAGCATCCGGCTGACGCCGGCGGGCGAGGCGCTGCTCGCCGAGGCGCGGCCATTGTGGCGGGCCGCGCAGGACGAGTTCGAACGCCTCAACACCAAGGACACCGCCGACCGGCTGCGCGAGACGCTGGCGAATCTCAAATTCGCCTGACGCCGGCGGATCGGACCACGCGATCCCGCCCCGCTCGACCGTCGCGACCGCGCTAAGCCGCGCGGCGATTCTGCGCTCGGGGCGGCGGATTTTCCCATGATACCATCAGGATATGTCGCCGCGCCGGCAGATTAGCGGTTTACGCGCGCAAAAGATTAGGGTTATATCCTCCTATTGGTGTTTCGCGCGATTTGGGGAGGCGCGTTGCTATCGATGGCCGCTGCGCGCTTCGCGCGTCAGCGCCGAGGCTCACGCTCGAGCCGTCCGATCGGGCGGGAGAGCGTGGGTTCCCCGCGACCGCGCGAAGCATCTGCGAGACCAGGCACCAGCCGGTGGCCTGTACCCTTCACCATGAGGAGAAGACCGATGAAATTTGTGACGACTTTGCTTGCCTTGGGTGCCGCCGCCGTCGCCACGGCGTCGTGGGCACAGGACATCGAGACTCCCCCGGCGAAACCCGTCAAGGAAAAGAAGATCTGCCGCCGCCAGGAGACGACGGGCTCGATCATGACCACGTCGATCTGCCACACGGCGGCGCAATGGAATGCGATCGACGAGGACAACAGCAAGCGCGTCGAGAGCCGCCGCGACGCGCGGACCAGCAGCGCAAACTGAACGCGGATCGCGCTTCGCGCGCCGCGAAGGTCAGGCCGCGCACCGCGAGGTGTGCGGCCGTCCCGCGCAGCGTGTCGTGCGGAGAGCGACGAGGGTAACAGGCCGGTCCGCCGATGCGTCCGGAGCCACGGGATCGAAGACCGTCAATGTCTGCAGAGTCCGCGCTGGCGGATGTGCTCGTCGGATCGCGAGTAGCGGCCCCGTCAGGCTGGCGGCGCGATCCGCAGGTCGAGCTGGGCGAGTGGCGTGCCGGTTTCGCGGTCGATCACTTCGGGCCGGATGACCTTGCCCGTCGCCGCATTGACCAGGCCGCTCACGTCGCCGTCCGAAAAGTGCCGTGCGCCCCACGCGCCGAGCGCGTACAGCACGGGCAGGAAATCGGCGCCGACCGCGGTCAGCACATATTCGTCGCGCGGGGGGCGCTCATTGTAGCGGCGGCGTTCGAGCAGACCCGTCGCGGTCAACGCCGCAAGCCGGCGCGTCAGGATGTTGGGCGCGATGCCGAGCGACTTCTGGAACTCGTCGAACCGCGTCCGCCCAGCGCCGGCGTCGCGCAGGATCAACATGCTCCAGGTGTCCCCCATCCGGTGTAACCCGCGTGCAACCGGGCAAACCCCATCGACAAATCTACTCGTGTCCATTGCATAACAATAGTGATGTTCCTATTCTTATGCAAGTCGCTTCGCGGAAGGGTGATGCGACGGCTTGGACAAGGAATTCTGCGATGTCTGCTCCGAACACTGCCTTGGTTACCGGTGCCTCGTCGGGCATTGGCGCGCTGTACGCCGATCGCCTCGCCCGGCGCGGCTACGACCTCATCCTCGTCGCGCGCGATCAGGCGCGCCTGGCCGCGCTCGCCGAAAAGCTGGAGCGCGAGACGGGGCGGACGGTCACGGTGCTCGCCGCCGATCTGACCGATCGCGACGATCTTGCGCGGGTCGAGGCGCGGATCGTGGCGGACCCGACGCTGACGCTGCTCGTCAACAATGCCGGCATCGCGCTCGCCGGGGGCTTGCTCGACGCCGAGGCTGGCGCGGTCGAGCGGCTGATCGCGCTCAACATCACCGCGGTCGCGGTGCTGGCGGGGGCTGCTGGCCGCGTCTTCGCGGAGCGTGGCGCGGGCGGGATCATCAACATCGCCTCGGTCACGCTGCTCGCGCCCGAGCGCTTCGACGGCGTGTATAGCGGGTCGAAGGCGTTCGTGCTGAATCTCAGCCAGTCGCTCGCGGTGACGCTCGAGCCGAAGGGCGTGCGGGTGCAGGCGGTGCTCCCGGGGGTGACGCGCACCGAAATCTGGGAGCGCAACGGCAAGGACGTCACTGCGTTCCCGCCCGAAATGGTGATGGAGACCGAAGATCTGGTCGATGCCGCGTTGGTCGGGTTCGATCGCGGCGAGACGGTGACGATCCCGCCGCTCCATGACGAGGCGCTATGGTCGACCTTCGCCGAGGCGCGCCTGGCGATGGTGCCGTTCCTGTCGCGCCGCGAGGCCGGCGAGCGCTATCGCGCGAGCGAACCGGCCTGATCGAAGCGCATCGATCGAGGCGGGGACGTCGGTCGGCTTTGCGGCCGAACCGATCTGGCAAAGGCCGACAGGCGCCGGCCCGTCAGTCCCGCCTCGATAGAGCGTTGCAACTTTCGAGACACAATGGTTGGCGTTTCGCGCGGGACGCGGCAAAGGTCGGGGATGTCCGTGACACCGACCGTTTCGACCCTGGCCGAACTCGCCGAACTGGCAGGCGTATCCGTGGCCACGGTGTCGCGCTCGCTGGCCGGAAATCCGGTGATCGCCAAGGCCACGCGCGACCGGATCGTCGCCCTGGCGAGCGAGCATGGGTTCAAGGTCAACCAGGCCGCACGCAATCTGCGGCTCGGGCGGACCGGCGCGATCGGCGTGGTGTTGCCGCTCGGGCACGAAGCCGAGCAGCATCTGTCCGACCCGTTCTTCATGAGCCTGCTCGGACCGCTTGCAGACGCGATCGCCGATCGCGGGCATGATTTGCTGCTGTCGCGGGTCATCCCGGCGAACGATCGCTGGCTCGATGCGATCGTCGATGCCGGGCGGGTCGACGGCGTCGTCGTGGTCGGCCAGTCGAACCAGATCGACGCGATCGAGCGGGTCGCCGCGCGCTATCGCCCGATCGTCGTGTGGGGCGCGGACATGCCCGACAAGACGCAGATCACCGTCGGGACTGACAATGTCGCGGGCGGGCGGCTCGCCGCCGAACATCTGCTCGCGCAAGGGCGGCGACGGCTGGCATTCTTCGGCAATATCGAAGTGCCCGAATTCGCCGCGCGCTATGTCGGTTTCCAGCAGGCGCTCGCCGCGTCGGGGAGCGGGCAGGCGACGCTGCTGCCGATGCATTTGACGAGCGAGGCGTCGTACGCGGCGATCGAAGCGTATCTTTCGGGGCATTCGTCGCCCGATGGTATCGTCGCGGCGTCGGACGTCATCGCGATGAGCGCGCTGCGGGCGCTGGCGGCGCACGGCAAGCGCGTGCCGCAGGACGTCAGCGTGGTCGGCTATGACGACGTCGTGATCGCGATGCACACGACGCCGCCGCTCACCACGGTACGGCAGGATGTCGGGCGCGGGGCGGGGGTGCTCGTCGACCTGCTGTTCCGCCGGATCGAGGGCGCCGACGTTCAGTCGGTGACGATGGCGCCCGAACTGATCCTGCGCGGCTCGGCCTGATCAGGCGATCGCGGAGCGGGCCGGCGTGCGGATCCGCCACGTCGCCACCGCCGCCGCCAGCATCATCGCGCCGCCCAGCATGAGCACGTGCCGCGGATCGCCGCCGAGCAGCGGGCGGTAGGCGAGCCACACGAACAGGATCTCGACCATCATCGGGATGACGATGAACATGTTGAAGATGCCCATATAGACGCCGGTCCGCTCGGGCGGGATCGCGTTGGCGAGCATCAGATAGGGGTTGCCCATCAGGCTGCCCCAGCCGATGCCGATGCCGACCATTGCGACGATCAGCAGCGGGATCGACCCGGTCGATGCGATCGTCAGCATGGCCGCCCCCGACGCCACCATCGCGACCGCATGGATCGGCTTGGCGCCGAAGCGCCGCGCGAACGGCACCATCGCAAAGGCCGAGACGCAGGCGACGAAATTGTAGAACGCGCCTAGCTGCCCGTTGAGCAGCCCCGCATCGCGGAAGCCGACGCTCGCCGGGTCGCTGGTGTGGAACACCCCGCGCGCGAGCGCGAGCACGACATATTGCCAGTAGCAGAACATCCCGAACCACTGGAACAGCATCGCCACCGCAAGCTGCCGCATCGTCGGCGGCATGTCGCGGATCGCCTCGACCAGCCCGGTGATCGTCGAGCGGACCGACAACGGATCGGCGCTGATCGCGGCGTCTTCTTCTGGCGTCAGCGGCAATTCGGGAACGCGCCACACCGACCACAAGATTGTCGTGATCGACAGCACCGCACCGATCAGGAAGCTGATCCGCGTGATTTCGGGAATGCCGTTGCTGTCGAGCGCATCCTTGTTGATGCCCCACCACACCAGCAACGAGGGGGCGAGATACGACAGCGTCTGCGCGAGCCCGGTGAACGCGCTCTGCGTCAGGAAGCCGAGCGGGCGCTGCGGCTCGGCGAGCCGGTCGCTGACATAGGCGCGGTACGGCTCCATCGTCACGTTGTTGGCCGCGTCGAGCACCCATAACAGGCTCGCCGCCATCCACAGCGTGCGGCTGTACGGCATCGCGAACAGCGACAGGCTGCACAGGATCGCGCCGATCAGGAAATAGGGGGTGCGGCGCCCGAGCCGGGTGCGCGTGCGGTCGCTCATCGATCCGATCAGCGGCTGGATGATCAGCCCGGTCATCGGGCCCGCCAGCCACAGCAGCGGCATGCTGCCCTCTTCTGCGCCGAGATAGCTGTAAATCGGGCCCATATTGCTTTGTTGCAGCCCGAAACTGAATTGCAGCCCGAGGAACCCGAGGTTCATCTGCAGGATCCGCGCGAACGACAGATGCACCTTGCCGACCGATCCGCTGGTCACATTCTCTCTCCCCTTGGGCGGACTGTTGCCGCCCTGCAACGCGCTCTAGCTGTTTGCGCAAACGATTGCAATTTCCGCTTGCAAACGTTTGCGTGAAAAGATTAGGGCCGGTGCGAGCCGAATAAACGGCCATACCGTTTCAGGAGAGTGATATGTTGAAAGGGCGCACCCTTTTTCTCGCCACCACCGCAATGATGATCGGCACACCGGCGTTCGCGCAGCAGGCGGCACCGCCAGCGGCTGATGCTCCGGCCCCCGTTCAGTCCGACGCCGAAGCGTCGAACAAGGACGACATCATCGTCACCGCGGTGGCGCGCGGGCAGAACCGCCTCAACAGCTCGGTTTCGGTCAGCTCGCTGAACGCCGACGCGATCGCCAACGCCGCACCGCGCTCTGCCGCAGAATTGTTCCGCAGCCTGCCCGGCATCCGTTCGGAATCGTCGGGCGGCGAGGGCAATGCCAACATCGCCGTGCGCGGCCTGCCGGTCGCATCGGGCGGCGCCAAGTTCCTGCAGCTGCAGGAAGACGGCCTGCCGATCCTCGAATATGGCGACATCGCCTTTGCCAATACCGACATCTTCCTGCGCGCCGACTTCAACGTCGCGCGCGTCGAGGCGGTCCGCGGCGGATCGGCCTCGACCTTCGCGTCGAACTCGCCCGGCGGCGTGATCAACCTCATTTCCAAGACCGGCGAGCAGGAAGGCGGCTCGATCCAGGGCACGGTCGGGCTCGACTACGGCGAATATCGCCTCGATGCCGATTATGGTGGCAAGCTCAGCGATACGCTGCGCTTCAACGTCGGCGGCTTCTACCGCGTCGGCGAAGGCCCGCGCCGCGCCGGCTATGACGGCAACAAGGGCGGGCAGATCCGCGGCAACATCACCAAGACCTTCGACCGCGGCTTCTTCCGCCTCAACGTCAAATATCTCGACGACCGCGCGATCGCCTATCTGCCGAGCCCGGTCCGCGTGAGCGGCACCAACAGCGACCCGAAATATAGCTCGCTGCCGGGCCTCAGCGCCAATAACGACACGATCCACAGCATCTATTTCACCCGCGCGGTGACGCTCGACGGTGCCAACAATCGCGAGGTCGACGACATTCGCGACGGCATGCATCCGGTGGTCAAGGCGATCGGGTTCGAAACCGAGTTCGAAGTCGCCGACGGTTGGAAGGTCAGCGACAAGTTCCGCTATTCGGACATTTCGGGCCGCTTCATCTCGCCCTTCCCGGCAACCGTCGACACCGCGCAGAACCTCGCCAACGCGATCGGTGGCCCAGGCGCGATCGTGAGCTATGCCAATGGCCCCAATGCCGGCCAGCTCTATGCCAACCCGACGACGTCGAACGCGATCGGCGTGGTGCTGTTCAACGCCAAGCTCAACAGCCTCAACAACATCACGAACGATCTGCGCGTCAATCGCCGCTTCAATGCGGGCGACGGGACGATCGATTTTTCGGCCGGCTTCTACAAGTCGCGCCAGACGATCAATATCGACTGGACCTGGTCGTCGTACCTGCTCGACGCGAAGGGCGATAACGCCGCTTTGCTTAACGTCCGGACGGCCAATGGCGTGTCGCGCACCGACACCGGTCTGGTCGCATACGGTGCGTCGTATTTCGGCAATTGCTGCCGCCGCAGCTACAATGTCGATTACGACACCAACGCGCCGTTCGCCTCGATCGGCTATACCGGTGGCGGGTTCAACGTGGATGCGAGCGTTCGCTACGACACCGGCAGTGCGCGCGGCTTCGTCGTCGGCGATGGTCCGGTGACGAGCTTCGACGTCGACGGCAACGGGACGATTTCCTATCCCGAGACGCAGACCACGGTGACCCCGGTCAACCGCCCACAGCCGGTCAATTACAATTTCCATTATGCGTCCTATTCGTTCGGCGCGAACTACCGGTTGGCGAGCGATCTCTCGATCTTCGCGCGCTACAGCCGCGGCGGCCGCGCCAATGCCGATCGCTTCCTGTTCAACGCGAACAATGTCAGCCCGACATCGGGTCTGCTCCAGCCGGGCGCGCGGCCGGTCGATTTCGTGCGGCAGGCCGAGGCCGGGGTGAAGTACAGCCATGGCGGGTTGAACCTGTACGGCACGGCATTCTGGGCAAAGACCGCCGAGCAGAATTTCGAAGCGACCAGCCAGAAGTTCTTCGACCGTACGTACCGCGCATATGGCCTCGAGCTCGAGGGCAATTATCGCGTCGGCGGGTTCAGCCTCGCGGCGAACGGGACCTTCACCAAGGCGAAGATCATCAGCGATAACGTCACGCCCGCGGTCATCGGCAACCGTCCGCGGCGCCAGGCCGAGTTCGTCTACAAGATCACCCCGCAATACACGACCGGGTTGTTCACGCTCGGTGCGAGCGCGATCGGGACGACGTCGAGCTACGCGCAGGACACCAACCAGCTGAAGCTGCCCGGCTTCACTCAGGTCAACGCGTTCCTCAGCGTGCGTCCGATCGCGCGGGTGCAGGTCTCGATCAACGCGAACAACGTGTTCAACACCAAGGGCTTCACCGAGGCGGAGGAAGCGTCGATCCCCGCAAACGGGATCGTCCGGGCGCGTTCGATCAACGGCCGTACGATCGCCGCTGCGGTCAAGCTCGACTTCTGAACCGATCGCCCCGGGCGCGCGCTGTGCGCCCGGGGCGTTTTCTGACTGACCGAATGGGTAGCGCTTTATGACAACGATCTGGTCTCGCGATGCTGTGGCGGCGATCGCGCTTCGCCCGAATCCCGAAGTCCCGCTGATTACCGCGGGGAGCTTGGCGCCGGTCCTGCCGGGCTATGATCTGTGGGATTACTGGCCGGTGCAGGAGCGCGATGGGCGGACCGCCGAGATTGCCGGCGGTGCGCTGCAGATGCTGCTGTCCGCACCCGTCTTGCCCGATCCCGAATCGCGCCACGGGCTCGCGCGCATCCGGCTGATGCACGAAACGCCGCACGGTTGGCGCGATCTCGGCGATCTGCTGCCCGACGGCTTCGCGCCGGGGAGTCGCGAATGGTCGGGGTCGGCGATCGTGACGGCGGCGCATGACCGCGTGACGCTCTATTTCACCGCAGCCGGGCATCGCGGCGAGGCCGAGCCGAGTTTCGACCAGCGCCTGTTCGAAACCAGCGCGACGCTGACGATCGTGGATGGCGTGCCGCACCTGGCGGATTGGTCTGCACCGGTCGAATCGGTCGCGGCCGATGGCCAGATCTATGCACGCGACATGACCGGTGGCGGCGCGATCGGCACGATCAAGGCGTTTCGCGATCCGGCATGGTTTTGCGATCCGGCCGACGGCGCCGAATATCTCGTCTTCGCCGGCTCGCTCGCGCAGTCCTCCTCCCCATGGAACGGCGCGGTCGGGCTGGCGCGGGGCGGGGACGGGCAGTGGACGCTCGAGCCGCCGCTGATCACCGCGGACGGCGTCAATAACGAGCTCGAACGGCCGCATCTCGTCCATCACGCTCGGCGCTATTATTGCTTCTGGTCGACGCAGCGAAAGGTGTTCGCCGCCGACGGTCCGTCGGGCCCGACCGGGCTGTACGGGATGGTTGCCGAGGATCTTGCCGGGCCGTGGGCGCCGCTCAACGGGACTGGCCTTGTCTGCGCGAACCCGCCCGGCGCGCCGATTCAGGCGTATAGCTGGCTGGTGCTCGGCGACCTCAGCGTGATCAGCTTCGTCGATCGGCCGGGGCTGACGGGCGATCCGGTCGATCCGGTCGAAGCGCGGCAGGTGTTTGGCGGCACGCCGGCAACGCCGTTTCGCATCGTGCTCGACGCCGATCGCGCGACGCTGGCGTGAGCGGGCCGGAACCGCTTTTTGCTGGCGTGGAACTTGGCGGGACCAAGTGCATCGCCGTCATCGCCCGCGATCGGCAGATCCTCGAGCGCGCGCACTGGCCGACCGGCGACGATCCGACGGTGACGCTGGCGGCCATCGCGGACTGGCTCACAGAGCAGACCCGCAGATATGCGGTGGCGGCGCTCGGCATCGCGAGTTTCGGGCCGATCGGGCTGGCGCGCGGTAGCGAAACCTACGGCACGATCCTCGACACGCCCAAGCCCGGCTGGTCGGGCGCCGATGTGGTCGCAACGCTGTCGCGCGGTTTTGCGGGACCGGTGGGGTTCGACACCGATGTCGCCGCCGCAGCGCTGGCCGAAGGTCGATGGGGCGCTTCGGTCGGCTGCGCGGTCCATGCCTATATCACGATCGGCACCGGGATCGGCGCGGGCATCGTCATCGCCGGGCATCCGCATCGCGGTATCCATCATCCCGAGATCGGTCACGTGCCGGTCCGACGGCAGCTGGGGGACAGCTTCTCGGGAGTCTGTCCGATCCATGGCGATTGCCTCGAAGGCCTCGCATCGGGCCCGGCGATCGCGGCGCGCGCGGGCAGGCCGGCCCAGGATCTGGCGCAGGACCACCCGATTTGGGACGCCGTGATCGACGAAATCGCCGACATGCTGAGTTCGCTGATCCTGACGCTGTCGCCGCAGCGGATCGTGATCGGCGGCGGTGTCGGATATGGGCAGGCGTGGCTCCTGCCGCGGCTGCATCTCGCGGTCGCGCGGACCTTGAACGGGTATCTCCCTGCGCACAGTCGTGCAGCGCTCAGCGACCTGATCGTCGCGCCATCGCTCGGGGCCGATGCCGGCGTCTACGGTTCGGTCGCGCTGGCGATCCTGGAGCAAGAGACGCTGCCGTGACGCCGGCAACCACGACCTGGTGAACAGGCGGTTGCCGGCAGACGTGTGAGCGGTGGGGACTATTTCTGCAGGCGGCAGTCTGCCGGGGCATTGACCGGATTGCAGCGTGCAGCACCGCCCCCGGGCAAGCGCACGACATAGGGCGTGCCATAGCCGTTGCCGGGCTTGTAGAAATCGGTCGAGACGATCTGCGCGCCGCTGCGGAACGCCTGGTTCGCGCGCGACAGGTCGTTGACGCGCGCTTCATAGGTTTCGATGTCGGCGCGCGCGCGGACCAGATAGCCCTGCTTGACCAGCGCCGGGATTTCCTTGGCGCGCATCGTCGCATTGTCCATCAGCAGGAACGCGGCATAGCTCTCGCCCGGCGACGCGCGCAGGAAGGCGGCGCGGCCCTCGAGATTGGGATGCCCCTCATGATAGGCCGCGAGCGCGACCGGATCGAACGCGGTGAGCAGCAGGAACACGAATTTCCCGCGCGACGCGCTGAGCGTCGGCCAATGTTGCGCCTTCACGCCCGCCTCTAGCGTGGGATAGCTGCCGCGGACCTCATCTGGCGTGACGAGATGATCGCGCCCGATCACGTCGAAGATCGACTGGTCCATCTCGGCGAACGCCGCACGATCGAACGGCAGCGGCGTGGTCGATCCGGGGAAGATCGGCAGTGCATCGCTCTTGGCCTCGACCAGGATGAAGATCGGTTCGTGGTTCGGATGCGCATCGGACCAGTGGCGCAGCTGGCCGAGGCAGGTGCGGAACAGGTTGCAGCTCGAGCGCACGTCGAAATCGGCGATGTGGAAGACCTTGAGGCCGGGCTTGTCCATGTCGGTCATGTCGTGCGGCAGCACGTCCGCATCGGGCACGCCCTTCGCCTTGAGCGCGGCATAGCCGGCCGGATGCGCGTAGCGGCCGCCTTGCGGATCGTTGTTGATGTCGATCTCGAGGCTGCGCATCCCCGCGTCGAGCTGGGCCGGAAGCGATGGGAAGCGGTAGGTCAGCCCTTGGCTGAGGCTGCCGAGGTTGGGGTGATATTCGAGCGCCGCCGCCTTCGCTGGGCCGGTCAGCGTCTCCATCCGTGCGGCGAGCCGCGGGCCGACGATCGTGTCCGCCATCGCGAGCAACTGCGGGTCGATACCCTGTGAATAACTGTTGTGCGTGCCGACCACCTGGATCTGGTTGAGCCGGGGTTCGGGGGCTTGCGGTTGCGCTGCGGCCGCGACGAGCGCCGTCGCCGCACCGACCGAGAGCAGGCCGATTGCAAATGTCTTCATGGGGGGAATCCTAGGGTCGAGGAAAGTCCGGCGGGGCGGGGCGCCACCGCCGGACCGATCGTCAGAACTTGAACTTCGCATAGCCGCCGATGGTGCGATACGCGGCTGGCGTGCTGTAATGCAGCAGGCCGAGGTTCCCGTAGATCTGGTAGCCGGTCGAGAAATAGGTGTTGAACAGGTTGCGCGCATAGACGCCGACCTCGACCGTATCGTTGATCTTGGCGACGCTCACGCGCGTGTTGACCAGCCCGTAGGCGGGGATGAACGAGTAGCTCGCATTGGGGGTCTTGGTGCCATCGGCATTGCTGACCGCCGGGGCGAGCCAGTCGCCGAGCATCGCGCCGGTGACGGTCTGCGTCGCGCTGCGATAGGCGTAGTCGACATGCGCGTTGATCTTGAGCGCCGAGGAGATTTCGGTGCCGTAATCGCCGTTGATCGTGAACGACCAGCGCGGCGCATTGGTCAGGCGCGTGCCGGTGTAGTTCGCGGTCGGGCTCGCGACATAATCGGTGAATTTCGAGTCGTTGTAGGTCACCACGCCGCCGATCGTGAACGCGCGGGTCGGCTTGATCGTCAGCGCGCCTTCGAACCCGCGCGAGCGCAGGCCCGGCGCGTTGCCGATGGCGGAAGCGAGGATGAAGCCGCCTACGCCGGTGCTGACCGGGGTCAGGATCGTCGCCTGGAAGTCGTGATAGCTCGACGAATAGAGGTCGAAGTTCAGTCGCACGCGGCGATCGAGGAATTCCGACTTCACGCCGACCTCCCAGCTTTTCACCGTCTCGGCGTTGTACGGATCGTATTTGTTGCCGACATAGGCGATCCCGCCCGGCTTGTAGCCGGTCGAATATGTCGCATAGAGCATCACGTCGGGGCTGATCGTGAACTGCGGCGCGATACGATAGGTGAAGTGGCCGGCGTTCTTGCGGCCGGTGCGGAAATCGGCGGTCGGCGCGATGCTGGTGGCGGCGGCGGTGAAGCTCGGGCGGTAGCCCGTCAGCGCGACCGGATCGGTGTCGAAATAGCCGATCGTCTGGCCGTTCCAGTCATAATTGTAGCGCCCGCCGAGCGTCAGGCTGAGCTGCGGGGTGAAGGTGAATTTGGTCTGGCCGAATACTGCCGCGGTCTCGTTGTACGAGGTGAAGCGCACGGTGTTGCCGAGCAGCTTGCCCGTCACCGGATCGTTGGCCCCGGTGTTGGCCGAGAGGACAGGGATCCCCACGCCCGCCGCATTATACACCGGCCCGCCGAGCGGCCCCCATTGCACCTGCGACTGGGTGGCGTTGAGCTTGTTGTAGAAACCGCCGACGAGATATTCGAAGAAACGCCCGGTCGGCGAGGCGATGTGCACCTCTTCGCTGAACTTGTTCGAATAGAGCTTGCCGACGTTGAACGGGAGATAGGCGCTGACGTTGTTCGGCAGCAGGTCGGCCGGCGTGACGTTGACGTAGCTGGTCTCGCGATACGCCGTGATCGAGGTCAGCGTATGCTCGCCGAGCTGGTAGTTGACGTGGAGCGAGCCGCCCTTGTTGACCATCGTGATCGAACCGAGCTGGCTGTCGAGCGAGTCGGTGTTCTTCTCGTTGGCGACGACGCCGAGCGCCGCCATCTGCGCGGTGATCGCTGCCGAGGGGGCGAATGACGAGCCGGCGGGGCCGCCGACGGGCGTGCGCACCGACGTGTCGTAATGGCGGGTATATTCGCCGGCGAGCACGAGCTCGAGCCGATCGGTCGGCGCGTAGAGCAGTTTCGCGCGCACGCCGACCTCGTCAACGCGGTTGAGGTTGCGGTTGAGCGTGACGTAGCGGCCCGCGCCGTCCTGCCCCTGCTGGAAGGCCGACACGCGCAGAGCGGCGTTCTCGCCGATCGGAACGTTGACCGTGCCGTTGACGATATGATCGTTGCGCTCGCCATAGCTGCCGTAAAAATTGCCCGAAAGCTTGCCGAGGACGGGCTTGTTGGTGGTCAGCGAGATCACGCCCGAGGTCGAGTTCTTGCCGAACAGCGTGCCCTGCGGGCCCATCAGCACGTCGATGCTGGCGACGTCGGTCAAGCCGATCAGGCCGTTGTCGCGCTGATTGTCCATCACCACGTCATCGACCACGACGTTGACCGACTTGGCGTTGGACAGATCGAACGAGCTGCTGCCGACGCCGCGGATCTGGAATGCGGCGCCCTGGGTCGGGTTATATTGCACGCCGGGGACGACATATTGCAGGTCGGTCAGGCCGATATAGCCGGTCTTCTCGAACTGCGCGCCGCTGACCGAGGTGATCGAGATCGGCACCGACTGCGCCTTCTCGCGGCGCCGCTGCGCGGTGACGACGATGTCGGTCAGGCCGTCTTCGGGGGCGGCGCCCGGGGCGGTGTCGACCGCAGGCGGCGGGGCGCTGTTCGCTGCCGTGTCCTGCGCCCACGCCTGTTCGGCGACCAGGCCGGAAAGCAGCAGCGCCGAGCCGGCCATCAGGCGCGCGAAGTTCGAAAGAGTCACCGTAAAATTCCCCCAAAAACGATGGATTCGCCAACAGGCTTGGCGGTCCTCTAGGAGCGTTTGGTGACAGCTAAATTACATCTGTTCAGTTAAGTGCACTTTTACTGGAAAAGCCTTGCGATTGCGGGTGAAGGTGTTTTTGGCAGTTTCGGGTGTGTCTATCAGTAGGACAAGCGAGGCGGCCATCAGGGTTGCAGCGCAAATAGCTGGCACAAGCTGCACCGCATAAAACGATTGTTCAGCACCGTGCGCCAACGCCGGATCGAACCCCGCGAGCCGATATCCCAGCAGCAACAGGCCAGCGGCGATCGCGCCGCACAGATTGAAGGGCAGGTGGAAGCCGGCATAATAGGCCGCGGCGGGTGCAGGTGTGGCGCCCGCGCGCGCCGCCAGATCGAGCCGTGTCCCGAGCATCACGCGCAGCGCCATGAAGTCGATCGCCGAGACGAGGCCGAACGCCGCCGTCCACGCCATCAGCAGCGCGGGCTGGCCCGGCCGAACCGCGATCAGCGCGATCGCGAGCAGCAGATTGATCCCGCAAATCACCCGCAAGGTCCGCTCGGCCGGCCAGCGCGCGCCGAACGCGACCGCCGCGCCGATGCCGATCGCCGCGCAGATCGCCTGGACGAGAATCCCGGTCGCGCCCCAGCCGGGCAGCGCCAGCGCGTTGCGGACGAGATAGAGATAGCCGGTGCCGGTGATCGCGGTGTGCGCGCCGTTCAGTGCGAACAGCGCGGCGAGCCGGCGGTTGCCGCGATTGGCGAAGAGCAGCCGCACCGGCTCGAGCAGCATTCCACGCCGCCACCGCGCCGGCGCTGCGGCCCGGTCGGGCACCAGCGCGATCAGCAGCGCATGCGCGAGCGGCGCACCGATCGACACCGCCAGCACAATCGCGGCGAAGGGCGACAGCGCGCGGCCGGCCTGCACCACGGCGAGCAGCGAAAACGCGACCCCGCCGAGGATTCCCGCGAGCGACCGCAGGCCGAAGATCCGCGCCCGCGCGGGGACGTTGGTCGTGGCCTCGAGCGCCCAGGCGCCATGCGTCACGTTGCACACCGCCCAGCCGACGACGAGCGCGACCAGCGCGACCGCGATCAGCAGCACGCTGCTCGAGTGGCCGAGCAGCAACAGGGCGACGCCGCCGGCGACCAGCAGCGCCGTGCCGCACGCCATCCACAGCACTCGGGCGCCCAGTTGCCGCGATCCGCGATCGCAGAGCGCGCCCGCGACGAGCTCGGCGGGAATCGAGGCGAGGCCGGCGAGCATCACCAGCCACCCGACCACGCCGATCGGCAGGCCGAGATCGTAGGAGAGGTAGGCGGCGAGGAAGCTGCGCCGCGCGAGATCATACCCTGCGAACACCCAGGTCGGCAGCGACAGCGCCAGCAGCTGCGGCGCCGAGGGATGATTCCGATCGATCATGCTGCTGCGGGCCACGTGGCCGCTTAGACCGGATATGTGCCGCTTCTATGACAGTCCTGGATCGGTCCTCGCGACATCCCAGGCGTCGAACGCGGCAAAGGCGGCGCGGTACTGCGCGCGCTCGGGCCGTTTGCGCGCCATCGCCACCATCCGCATCCCGAACAGCGCGATCGAGATGACCTGCGCGGTGGCGCGATCGAAGCCCGCCGCCGCCGCCGGGCCGAAGCCGAGCGCCGCGAGATCGGTGGCGCGGATATTCTCGCCGCGTCGCCGCCGCATGTCGGTCGCATAGGGCTGCAGGCTCGTCTCGCGCACGCTGGCCAGCGCGATCATCGAGGTCGCCTTGACGAGATCGCGCGTCTCGGCGTCGTCGGCGGGCAACCGGCCTTCGGCCCGCGCACGCGCACGCGTGCCGTGGAAGCGCGCGATCACGGCGTGCAGCCCCGCCACGACCAAGGCGGCGCGTCCGCCGAAATGATAGACGACGGTCGAGGCCGGCACATCGGCGGCGAGCGCGACCGAGCGGTGCGTCGTCGCCTCCATCCCTTGCGAGACGATGATCCGCGCGGCGCTGTCGGCGATCCGCTGGCGTTTGGGGTCGTCGTCGCGCGCGATCGGCAGCGGCTCGGGGGCGAGCGCGGCGATCAGCCGCTCGATCGCCGCACCATCCGCGCCACCGCGCGCAAAGCCGTGGGTAAGACGCTGCAGGCACAGCGTGCGCAGCAGCGTGTAGGCGGGATCATCGCCCGCGCCGAGCGCGAAGCTCGCTTCGTCCAGCATGTAGCCGAGCGCCAGATCGGCGAGCGCCGGCGTGCCGAACAGCAAGCGCGACCAGACCATTCCCGCCTGTGCGAGCCACCGGTCGAGCGCCGCCGAGGCTGCGTCCTGCAGCGCCCGATCGTGCACCAGTTCGATCAGGAAGACGACATTGCGCCGGCCGGCGGTCATCCAGTCGCGAAAGGCGAGATCGGCAAGCGCGGCGCGGGTGGCGCTGTCGGTCGGCGCGATCCGCGCGGCGAGATCGCACCAGCGTTCGCCGAACCGCTGGTCGCGCTGGGCGGCAACGTCGATCGCGCGGTCGATCAGCTGGTCCTTGCTGCCCATCCGCGCCGAGATCACCGCCACGCTGACGCCGAGCTGCGCCGCAAGCGGGCGCAGCGTCAGTCGGGCGAGCCCGCCTCGAGCGATGATGTCGAGCGCTGCATCGACGATCCGGTCGCTCTCGACATCCTCTTCGGCGACGGGGTCCTGTGCGGTCACGCCGATCCGGTAGCGCACGACGCGCGCTACGTCACGACCGATTGCCGCGCTTTTCGCCGCGCGGCCCCGTCATTTCTGCACGGCGATGGGGTCTCCAGCGCGCGGGAGCGAAGCTGTATCACTGCCCGTCGGCACCTAGGCCGCGCCGCCGATCGTGCTCGCGCGGGCTTTGATCTGAGGCGCGACCCAGCGGATCTCGGTGTCGCTCTCTCCGGCGAGAATCGCCGCGGCGCGCGACACCGCCTCGGCGCCGATCTCGGCAATCCCGACGCGCATCGTGGTGAGCGCGGGCGTGACGAAGCGGGCGAGCGGGATATCGTCGAACCCCGCGACGGCGATGTCCTCGGGCACGCTGAGCCCGGCGCGCTGAAAGACGACCAGCGCGCCGATCGCCATCATGTCGTTCGCCGCGAACAGCGCATCGGCCCGCTCGGTGTCGCCGAGCAGCGCCTGTGCCGCAGCAGTCCCCGATTCCTCTTCGAAATCGCCCGTCAGGACGCGCGGGCTGAGGCCGTGGCGGGTCATCGCTGCGCTATAGCCGGCGATCCGCTCCTCGGCGTCGCGGTTGCCGCGCGGGCCCGAGAGGTGGACGATGCGCCGCCGCCCGGACGCGACCAGATGCTCGACCATCGCATCGGCGGCGGCGACATTGTCGATGCGGAACTGCGGATGGTCCGCCGAGACGTCGGGGCAGCTGATCAGGACGGTCGGCAGGCTCGCGGGGAGATGCGCGAGCAGGCGCTCGGGGTCGATATCGGGCGCCATGATGATCAGCGCGTCGACGCGCCCTCGCATGAAGCGCAAGGTCTCGGTCCCGCGCTGATCGCCGTGCATGTTCGACAGCAGCAGCTGCAACCCGCGCGCGGACGCCTCGGCGTCGATGCCACGCAGCGCCTCCGAATAGAATTCGCCGTGGAGGTCGGGCAACATCACGCCGATCGCGTTGGTGCGCGCCAGGCTGAGGCTGCGCGCGCCGGTGTGCGGCACATAGCCGAGCGCCGCCGCGACCGACTGGACATGCTCGCGCAGATTGGCGCGCACATTGCCGTGGCCGTTCAACGCGCGCGAGACCGTCGCGATCGAAACGTTCGCCGCCCGGGCGACATCACGGATTGTGGCATGCGCCATAAAGCGAAGGTTTTCCGGCTGTTGTTCTCAAGCTTTCTTGCACCACGAAAGCGGCACCGCGGCAAGGCTCTTGCTGTAACCGGTTACATTTGCGATAGGCTCTGCAAAACCGGGGAGGATTGAGTGAACACGATACAGGTCTCGCGACGCAGCCTGATGCTCGGCGGTGCGGCGGTGCTGGTATGGCGCTCCAGTCCGGCGCGCGCGCTGCTGGCGTCGGTCGGCACGGGCGCGCTGCCGCTGGCGGTCGAGGCGCTGGTCGGGCAGATGACGCTCGAGGAAAAAGCCGGGCAGCTGACGCTGATGGCCGCGGCCTGGGCCGGCGGTGCCGCGAGCAAGCTCAACCCGATCGCCCCGACCGGTGGCTATGAGAGTCAGCTCGCCGATGCCGGGGCCGGCCGGCTGACCGGCGTGTTCAACGGCAATGGCGCGAAGATGGCGCTCGCGATGCAGCAGGCCGCGATGCGCAGCCGGCTGAAGATCCCGCTGATCTTCGCCGCCGACGTGATCCACGGCTTCCGCACGGTGTTCCCGGTGCCCTTGGGCGAAGCGGCGAGCTTCGATCCGACGCTCGCCGAGCGGACCGCGCGTGTCGCGGCGGTCGAGGCGGCGGCGGCGGGGATCGACTGGACCTTCGCGCCGATGGTCGACATCGCGCGCGACGCGCGCTGGGGACGCGGCGTCGAGGGCGCGGGCGAGGACGTGCTGCTCGGCTGCGATTTCGCGCGGGCGCGGGTGCGGGGGTTCCAGGGCAGCGCGTTGACCGCGAACGATGCGGTGATGGCGTGCGCCAAGCATTTCGCGGCGTACGGCGCGGGCGAGGGGGGGCTCGACTACAATTCCGTCGATATATCCGAGCGGACGTTGCGCGACGTCTATTTCCCGCCGTTCGAAGCAGCGCTCGATGTCGGCGCCGGATCGGTGATGGCGGCGTTCAACGAAGTGGCGGGGATCCCTGCGACCGCCAACCATTGGCTGATGACCGAGGTGCTGCGCGACGAATGGGGTTTCGGCGGGCTGACGGTGTCCGATTATACCGGCGATATGGAATTGATCGCGCATGGCTTCGCCGCCGACGAGCGCGATGCGGCACGGCTCGCCTTCCTGGCGGGTGTCGACATGAGCATGCAGAGCGCGCTGTACATCAAATATCTCCCTGATCTGGTACGCTCGGGCGCGGTGCCGATGGCGCGGCTCGACCAAGCGGTGCGGCGCGTGTTGCGCGTGAAGGTGGCGCTCGGTCTGTTCGCCGATCCGTTCCGCCGGATCGATGCGAAGCGCGAGGCGGCGCGGATCGGCACGCCCGCCAACCGCGCGGTGGCGCGCGACGCGGCGCGGCGTTCGATCGTCCTGCTCAAGAACGACGGCGCGCTGCTGCCGCTGGCGCAGAACCGCAGGATCGCGCTGATCGGCCCGTTCGCGGCCGGACAGCACGATCTGATCGGGCCGTGGAACGTCTACGGGTCGGATGCCGACGCGATCGACCTCGCGACGGGCGTACGGGCGCAGGCCGGGCCGCGCGCCGCGATCAGCGTGACGCCGGGGTCGGGCGTCGATGCGCCGCTCGACGGCGGAATCGCCGCGGCGGTCGCGGCGGCGCAGGCGGCGGATGTCGTCGTGCTCGCGATCGGCGAGAGCCAGGACATGTCTGGCGAGGCGCAGGCGCGCACCGAGATCGTCGTGCCCGCGGCGCAGCGCGCGCTCGCCGAGGCCGTCGCCGCAACGGGCAAGCCGATCGTGGTGCTGCTCAAGAATGGCCGCGCGCTGGCGCTCGACGGGGCGGTGCTCGCGGCCCCCGCGATCCTGGTGACGTGGTTCCTCGGCTCGGAAGGCGGACCGGCGATCGCCGACATTCTGTTCGGGCGCTTCAGTCCGTCGGGACGGCTGCCGGTCAGCTTCTCGAGGGCAACGGGGCAGGCCCCCTATTATTACGCGCACAAGGCGACCGGCCGGCCCAATCCCGATGGTCCGCTCGAGCCGTTCAAGGCGCATTATCGCGGCATACCCAATACGGCCCTGTTCGCCTTCGGACATGGCCTGACCTATGGGCAGATCGCCTATGCCGGGTTGGACGTTTCCGACGGCGGCACGCTGTCGGCGGACGGCACGCTGACCGTCTCGGCGACGGTGAGCAATAGCGGCAAGGTCGCGGCGGACGAGGTCGTGCAACTCTATGTCCATGACGTGGCCGCGAGCATCACGCGCCCGGTGCGCCAGCTCAAGGCCTATCGCCGGGTTTCGCTCGCGCCCGGCGCGTCGCAGAAGGTCAGCTTCACGCTGCGCCGCGCCGATCTGACGTTCATCGGCACCGACATGAAGCCGACGGTCGAGCCCGGCGCGTTCCGCGTGTGGATCGCGCCGTCGGCCGAGGCGGGCGGCGTGGAGGGTCGCTTTACGTTGGCGTAGCTGCGGCGCGCTGCGCGAGCGTCGCCATGATCCGACGATGCGTGTCGCGGCGCAGCGGATTCGCGGCCATCGCCAGCGCCGAGAGCAGGCAACGGGCGCGATGGCACGGCGTGGCCGATCGCTCGGCATTTCGCTTGACCGACTTCTGTAACCGGTTACATCCGCGGTGCCCGATGCGCCAACCGACACGGGCTGGAGAGCAATTGTGATCGATCGCCGTACCTTCACCGCCTCCACGTTCCTGGCGGTGGGAGGGCTGGCAAGCGCGGTCACGGCGCCAGCGGACGCGCGCGAACGCCGCCGCCACGCGGTGCGCGCACCCAAGCTGCCCGCCCTGTTCGACGATCTCGAGCAGCGCACCTTCCGCTGGTTCTGGGAGACCGGCAATCCGGCGAACGGGCTGGTGCCCGATGCCTGGCCCAATCCCGAATTCTGCAGCATCGCCGCGGTCGGCTTCGCGCTGACCGCTTATCCGATCGGCGTCGAGCGCGGCTGGATCACCCGCGCCGCGGCGCGCGAGCGCACGCTGGCAACGCTGCGCTTCTTCGATCAGGCGCCGCAGGGTGACGGAACGTCGGGCGTCGCGGGCTTTCGCGGTTTCTTCTACCATTTCCTCCACATGGACAGCGGGCTGCGCTTCGGCGATGTCGAGCTGTCGTCGGTCGACAGCACGATGCTGTTCCTCGGCATGCTGTTCGCCGCCGAATATTACGACCAGGACCATCCCGACGAGCGTGAGATCGGTCGCCTCGCGCGCGCGATCTATGCGCGCGCCGATTGGGACTGGTTCCGGCGCGGGCAGGCGGTGCTGTCGATGGGCTGGCACCCCGGCGTCGGCTTCATCGCGCGCAACTGGGATGGCTATAACGAGGGCATGATGGTCAATCTGCTCGCGCTCGGATCGCCGACGCATGCGGTCGGCCCCGACGCCTGGGCGGCGTGGTGCGCGCCTTATGCCAAGTGCTGGCGCGGCAGCGGCGCGACGCGGCGGCTCGCCTTCGCGCCGATGTTCGGCCACCAATACAGCCAGATGTGGATCGACTTTCGCGGCATCCGCGATGCGGCGATGCGCGAGGCGGGGATGGACTATTTCGAGAATAGCCGCCGCGCGACCTGGGCGCAGCGCAGCTATGCGATCCGCAACCCGATGGGCTGGGCAGGCTATTCGCGCGACATCTGGGGGCTGACCGCGTCGGCTGGTCCGGCCGACGTGCAATATGACGTCAACGGGCACATCACCAACTATCGCGCCTATTCGGCACGCGGGCCGGTCGACGAGCCCGACGGCTTCGACGACGGCACGATCGCGCCGACCGCGGCGATCGGCTCGCTCGCCTTCGCGCCCGAGATCGTCGTGCCCGCGACGCTCGCGCTGCATAAGCAGCAGGGGGACCGGCTCTACGGCCGCTACGGTTTCTACGACGCGTTCAATCCGAGCTTTCGCAAGCCCGAAAAGCCGCTCCAGCGGGGGAGCGTCGATCCGGTGCGCGGCTGGGTGTCGGAGAATTATCTCGGCATCGACCAGGGGCCGATCCTCGGCGCGATCGCCAATACGCGCGACGGGATGATCTGGCGGCTGATGCGCCGCTCGGCGCCGATCCGGCTGGGGCTGGAGCGCGCGGGCTTTACCGGCGGCTGGCTCGCGGCATAGCAGGCGTGCCCCGGGGTTCGCCCCGGGGCACGCGCCGCTAGAATTTGTACTTCGCGCCGATCTTGAAGTTGCGACCCTGGCTCGCGACCGAGCCGGTGTCGGGATCGCGCGTCGCACTGGCACCGCCGATCGTCTGCAAGCCGCCGCCGAACGTCGAATAGTTGCGATTGACGAAGTCGAACGCGTTGAGCGCCTGGAAATAGACCGTCAGCTCGTGGCCGTGCGCGTAGGGCATCTTGAACGTCTTGGCGACGTTGAAGTCGATGTTCTTGTAGCCGATCCCACCCGGCTGATAGATGCCGAAATTTGTCGTGTAGCAGCCGCCGCCGCCGGGCGCGGTGGTGGGAATGCCGCACAGGGCGCCGCCGTACGCCGGACCCGACGAGATCGTCGCAAAGCCCGTCGCGCGGATGTTGAGCGGGAGCTTGATGGTGCCGGTCGCGACGAAGCGCCAGCGCTCGAGCCCGCTCGAATCGCCATACCCCTGCGCGCCGATCGTCGGCGCGTCGAAGTTGAACGGATCGCCGATCGAGGCGCCGTTGCGCGTATCGTTCGAGCGCGAACTCGAGATCGTCAGCGTCGTGCTGAAGCCCCAACCCGAAGCCTCGGTATAAGGCTTGTCGGCCTGGAGATAGACCGCGGCATAATGCGCCTTGCCGTCGCTATTGCCGATGAAGACGTTGCCATAGCCGGGCAGCGGCGCGGTGTTGATCGCGGCGGAAGGGTAGAAAATCCCGGCTGCATAGGGCACGCCGTTATAATAATAGACCGGATTGCCGCCCGGGCTGTACGACCCGTCCGGATTGCGGTTGCCGACCACCTCCTGATAGATGTTGTGCGACTTGATATAGGCGAAAGTGATCGAGGTGTTGACCACGCCGAGACGCTTCTTGACCGCGAAATTGACCTGATCCGAGAAGGGCATCCGCGTCCGGTTGTTGAGCAGATGGACCTCGCCGCCCTGCATCGCGGCAAGCGTGCGCAACTGGTCGACGTTGGTCGGGATCGTCGCGACGCAGCCGGTGGTGCCGAGCGTACAGGTCGGCGGAGTCCGGATCGTCGCGACCGATTCATACTGGTTCTTGATCGTCTCGATCGCGGCATCGATGAATAGCGAGCGATTGTAATAGCGCCCGCCGCCGAGCACCAAGACGAGATCGCGGTCGCCATTGACGTCGTAGGAGATGCCGAAGCGCGGCTGGAACGCGCCGAGGAAGGGCTTCCGGTTGTTGCCCGTCGAGATGTAATCGTCGGCATTGATGCCCGCCGCCTTCCAGCCCGGATAGGCGCGCAGCGCGGAAGCAATCGCAGCCGGCGTCACATAGTTGTTGTTGACCGCGTTGGATTCGTAATCCCAGCGCAGGCCGCCGCTGATCAACCAATGGTCGTTCGGCCGCCAATCGTCCTGGATGAAGCCGCCGATCTCGGTGTTGTTCGCGGTGACCGGCTTTACGACGGCGGTGTTGATCGTCGCGGCATAAGGCGCGGCGGTGGCCGCGTTGCCGAGGCCGAAGAAGGTGTTGGCGTCGTAGAAATAGGTGCCGCCGCCGTTATTGTTCTCGAGCCGCTGCAGCTTGGTGAAATTGACCTTGATGCCGGCCTTCACCGTGTGCGCGCCGCCGAAGAAGGTGACATTGTCCTTGAACAGCGTCTGATACTGATGGTCGTCCTGCGAGAAATTGGTCCCGCCGAGGATGAGCAGGCGGTTGTCGCTGATCAAGGGCGTCGCGCCGGTCCCGTTGAAGGTGACGACGCTCGACGGACCCGTGACATTGGGGATCGACCCGTTGGCGGCGGCATCGCGCGCGAAGATGAACTCGTTGAGCCAGCCCTCGCCGCGATGGTTCCAGGTCAGCTGATAACGATGCTCGGTGTTGCGGTTGTTGGTCGAGGCGTCGAGCGTCGTCGCGCCGCCGTTGATCTGGAGGTTCGACTCGTTGCGGATGAACGCGCTCACGTTGATCGTGTCGCGCGCGGTCGCGTAGAAGGTCAGCTTTCCGAAATAGAGCTTCTCGTCGAAGGTCGCGGGATAGCTGCCATTATATTGCGACCGCGCGCTCTGCGCGTAGGTCTGCGCGGCCGGCGCCAGGCCGGTGAGATTGGCGTTGTAGACGTTGATGTCGTTGGCGCCGAAGGTCTTGCTGGTGCCCTCGAAGTCGACGAAGAACGTCAGCTTGTCCTTGATGATCGGGCCGCTGAGGTTGCCGCCGTAGAATTTCGTGTCGAAGTTCGGCTTCGCGCGATACGGCTTGGTGGCGTTGTTGAGGTTGCCGGGGCGGTCATCGTAATTCTCGCTGATGAACGCCTTGGGCTGCCATTCGCCGAAGATCTCGCCGTGGAAGGTGTTGCCGCCGGTCTTGGTGACCGACGATATGACGGCGGAGCCGGCCTGCTCGAACTCGGCCTTGAAGTTCTGCGTCTGGACGTCGAACTGATCGACCGCCGACGCCGGGAACGGATTACCCGACGATATGTTCTGCCCGACCGTCCCGCCGTGGTTCACCAGATTCTTGATGCTGATGCCGTCGATGAAGGTGTTGGTATTGTCCGAATTGATGCCGCCCGCCTGGACCTGGCGCGCCTTGCCGCCGAGCGTCGGGGGCGAGACGGTGACGCCGGGCGCGAGTGCCGCGAAGTTGAGGAAGTTGCGGTCGCCATTGGGCAGATTCTCGAGCTGGAAGCGCGAGATGTTGGCGCCGACCGTCGCGGTGCGCACGTCGCGCGCGCGCGATCCGGTGACGACGATATCGTTGCCGCCGCCGGCAGCGGCAGGTGCGGCGAGATCGGCGGTGACCGCCTGGCCGAGCGGCACGACGACTTCGGCCGAGCGGCTGCCCGAGGCCACGCGATAGGTGCTCGGCGGCAGGCCGACCAGAATATAGTCGCCCTTGGCGTCGGCCTTGACCGTTTCGACATGGCCGGTGCTGAGATCGGTGAGCGTGACGGTCGCGCCCGCGGTCGCCCCATCGATATGCCCGCGCACGGTCGATGTCGTCTGCGCCATCGCGGGCGCGCTGAGCAGCAGCGTCCCGGTGGCGAGGGTGGTAGTCGTAAGCGCCACCTTCAGGCTCGCCTTGATCAGCGTGTTCATGTCGTCTCCCCTAATTCGAGGCGGATGCCAGCCTCGTTATGTTCTCGTTCGTCGGCGGATCGGCCACGTGCGCGGGGGCCGTCCGCAGCAGCGCGGGACGGAATGTCGCGGGACCCTGCGGGCCGACGCCCGTGCGGTACACCCGTGTTTTCCTGCCCCAGCGCGGTGCTGGACGGAACCCCGAACCGGCCTCTGACGGGCCGGGTAACCGGTTCCAAGACTTGCCCAGTAACCGGTTTCATGTGCATTCGCCAAGCGGAAAATGCGTCGCGCCCGAGCCGCCTCGGCGATTCGCGACGGCACAGGAGAGGATGACCAGTGACGAGCCTTGTTTCGCGCCGCACGCTGCTCAAGGGCGCGTCCGTATCGGCGATCTCGATCATGCTTTCGCCCGCGGTCGCGCGCGTCGGTCGTATGCGCGATGCGCGGATCGAGCGCCTGATCGCCGCGATGAGTCTCGAGGAAAAGGCCGGACAGCTCAGCATCTTCAGCGATCCCGCACGGATCGACGGGCCGCCGGTCAATCCAGGGCTCGTCGCGCAGAGCATGGATACGGTGAAGCGCGAGATCGCCGCGGGGCGGATGACCGGCCTGTACAACGGCATCGGCGTCGCCGCGGGGCGCGAGCTGCAGCGCGTTGCGGTCGAGCAGGGGCCGCACAAGATTCCGCTGATCTTCGCGGGCGACGTGATCCACGGGATGAAGACGACGTTCCCCGTGCCGCTCGGCGAAGCGGCGAGTTTCGATCCCGAGCTCGCCCGGCGCACCGCGCGCGCGGCGGCGGTCGAGGCGAGCGCCAAGGGGATCCACTGGATCTTCGCGCCGATGGTCGATGTCGCGCGCGATCAGCGCTGGGGCCGCGTCGTCGAGGGCGCGGGCGAGGACAGCTGGCTCGGCGCGCAATTCGCCGCGGCGCGCGTACGTGGATTCCAGGGCGAGGATCTGACCGCGGAGGATTGTGTGCTGGCCTGCCCGAAGCATTTCGCCGGCTATGGCGCGGTGCTGGGCGGCATGGACTATAACACCGCCGACATCCCCGAGACGACATTGCGCGAGACGCATCTGCCGCCGTTCAAGGCCGCGTTCGACGCCGGCGCGCTGTCGACGATGGCGAGCTTCAACGACGTCGCCGGGGTGCCCTCGACCGGCAACCGCTATCTGCTCACCGACATATTGCGCGGCGAATGGGGGTATAAGGGGCTGGTGGTGTCCGATTACACATCGGACGAAGAGATGATCCTCCACGGTTTTGCCGCCGATGGCGCCGATGCGGCGGCCAAGGCGATCAACGCGGGCTGCGACATCTCGATGCAGAGCGGGCTGTACAACATGCATCTGCCCGCGCTGGTGCGATCGGGAAAGGTAGCGCTGGCGACGGTCGATACCGCGGTGCGGCGGGTGCTCCGCGTCAAGCAGGCGCTCGGGCTGTTCGACAATCCGTATCGCTCGCTCGATCTCGCGCGCGAGCAGCGCGACGTACGCCTGCCGCAGGCGATCGCGCTGGCGCGCGAGGCAGCGGGCAAGTCGATCGTGCTGCTCAAGAACGAGGGGGATCTGCTACCGCTGGCAACATCGACCAACGTTGCACTGATCGGCCCCTGCGTGTCCGACAAGGGCGACATGCCTGGGCCCTGGGCGAGTTTTCCCGATTTTGCTTCCTGCGTCACGCCGGAGGAAGGTTTCCGCGCCGCGCTGGCGCCGGGGGCAGCGCTCCGAGTGGCGCGTGGCGCAGATTATGAAGCGCCGCTCGCGGGCGGGATCGAGGCGGCGGTCGCGGCCGCGAAGGCGTCGGACGTGGTTGTGCTGGTGATCGGCGAGAGCGCGCGGATGTCGGGCGAGGCGCAGGCGCGGGTCGAGGTGACGATCCCCGAGCCGCAACGCGTGCTGGCAGAAGCGGTCGCCGCGACCGGCAAGCCCATCGTCGTGCTCCTGCGCCACGGGCGGGCGCTCGCCTTGAGCGGCGCGGTCCGCGCGGCGCCGGCGATCCTGGCGACCTGGTTCCTCGGCTCCGAAACGGGCCATGCGATGGCCGATATCGTGTTCGGCGCCGTCGCGCCGCAGGGCCGCCTGCCGGTTAGCTTCCCGCAGGCATCGGGGCAGGAGCCGTTCTTCTACGACCATCGCACCACCGGCCGCCCGCAACTCGGCGCGGATCCGACATGGAAAGCGCGCTACCGCGAAGTGACGAACGACGCGCTCTACCCGTTCGGGCACGGATTGGGCTACGCGACCGTCCGCTATTCCAGCACCGCGGTTAGCGCGGCGACCCTTGCCGGCGACGGCGCGATCCTCGTTTCGGCGACGGTCACCAACACCGGCAAACGGCGCCTGCACGAGGTGGCGCAACTGTATATGCACGACAAGGTCGCTAGCCTTACCCAGCCGGTCCGCGCGCTGAAGGGCATTCGCCATCTCGACCTCGACCCCGGGCAAAGTGCGCGCGTCGCCTTCAGGCTAACACGGGCGGATCTGGCCTTTGTCCATCGCGACCACCGCAGCTTCGCCGAGCCAGGGGCGTTCGATGTCTGGGTCGCGCCCTCCTCGATCGCGGGCGTGCCAGCCACGGTCATGCTCGCATGACTCGCCACAGCTCGGCTTGCGCAGGCTCGTGGCAGGTCACCAGACATCATGGTTCGGACAGGGCGGCACGGCTGGCGACGGCCATCGCCCGGTCAAATCCCGACGCGATGTCGTCCGGGGAATCCTCCACGTGCAGATCGGGCACGATGCCCGCGTCCGGTTGCGCGCTCGGGGGGAAATAGCCGATCAGCGGAAGATCGATCTCGATCCCCGACGCCGGCAGACGCACGAACAGAAACGCGCCGCCATTGATGCCGCGTCGATTGCCACCGGTCGGCGCGCCGACCAGCGTCGCAAGGCCGCTCGTCTTGAGACACTGGACGAAGCCGAACGTCGCCGAGCTGTTGCTGGCGTCGATCACCACCACCACCTTGCCGCGAAAGCGCTTGCCCTCGGGCCGGATCGTCATCGCGCCATTGGCATCGCCGTCGCGTTCGGTCAGGTCGTAATATCCGTCGGGACGGGGGCCGCTGGCGCGATCGCCCCAATCGTAAAAGCTTCTGTCCCAGGTATCGACATGCGGCCGGAGATCGTCCGGAACGCGCCGTGCGCGCACGCGCCGGGCAGTGCGGACCGGCACGATCGCGCGATCGACCAGCCGCGCGAGGATCGGATTGCCGCAGTCTAGCCCGCCTTCATTGCCGCGCAGATCGATGATCAACGCGCGCGTTCCGTCCGATGCGATGGTGTCGAGCTGCGTCTCGAGCCACGCGCGCCAGTCCCAGCTGCCGTTATAGACGCTCCAGGATGGCATGGTGAGGCATGCGATACCGCCCGGCTTGCGCTCGAGCGACCAGAGAATCGCGTCCTTGGGCTTGTCGTCGATCGGCGGGACGGCGGCACGGCGCTCGGCAAGCGTCATCAGCGGCAGCTCGAGATGCCGCGAGAGCCCGTTCGGCTGGGTGGCGAGCAGGCGAACGCTCCCCCGCGCGACCAGCTCGGGCCGCTGCATCGGCAGATAGATGTCGAACGCCTGGAACCGGTCGACCGCATTGAGCGCCAGGATCTGTCGGCGTTTGGCGTCGTTATGCCCGTCGGCGCGGGCCAGCGGCATGAGGCCGCGGAGCAGCAGCCGGGCGTCGGTGCCCTCGATCGTGTGGATTTCCGTGCCCGGCGCGAGCGCCGTCCCCGACAGGTCCCGCGTCACGATCATCCGCTCGCCGATCCAGCGAAACAGGAAGGGGAGTTTGTCGCGCCGCTCGAACAGCGCGGTGCGGATCGTATCGGACTGGTTGTAGAAATTGGGGTAACTGTGCCCGCACCGAACGGCAGCGGTGATCCGGGCAAACGCCAGATAGACCTGGTCGAGGGTTTGCGCGCGTTCGAGCGCGCGGTCTAGGGCGGCGAAGCGCACCTTCCACGCGGCAGGCCCGGCGTAGCGCAGAAGCCCGGGATGAAGTGATCGATAGGCATGCGCCAGAAGCGCGGCATCGGCCCGAAAGTCACGCGGACTCGGTGCGGCGGCGATCGGACGCGCGAGGGCAGCGACCCCCAAGGCGCCGGCGCCCCGGAGAAGCGACCGGCGTGATAGAAGAAAGGACATGGGCAGACTCCGCGAATGAGCCTGTCGGGTTTCGCCGTCCGTGCCGCTGCGCGCGCCTCAAAACCCGTTTTGCCGTCAGCTATTCGGGTTTTGAGCCGTTGCTGCGGCGATAGGCCGAGGGCGATTGGCCGAAGCGGGCGCGGAACACCCGGTTGAAGGTCGCCTTCGATCCGAACCCGGCATCGAGCGCGAGCCCGAGAAGGTCCGCCTCGCTGCCGGCGCGCAACGCGGTGGCGACGTCCTCGCAGCGCAGCCCTGCGATGAAGGTCGAGAAGTTGACGCCAAGCCCCTCGTTGAGCGCGCGGGAAAGATGCCCGGTGTTGGTCGAGAGCAACCGCGCGAGCGTCGGCAGCGAGAGTTCGGGGTCGCGGTGCCACTGTTCTTCGCGGACCCGCGACGCCCAGGCTTCGCCTTGCGCACGCCAATCACGCGCCGCGCTCGGGGCATCGGGTGCCGCCGGCGCGGGAACGCGCGCCAGGTGCAGATCGGCGTGGCGCCACCCCTCGACCCCGAGATAGCAACCGATCGCGGCGATCACGAGGTACCGGCCCATGTCGCCAAAATAATCGAGCGGCGCGATCAACGCGCTCCACCCGGCATAGAGCATTGACACGGTGAGCAGCAGCAACAGCGCCACCACGGCGCGACCGAGCCAGCGTGCGCTCAGCCGGTCATCGTCGCTGCGCTGTTGGGCCAGCGCGGTGCCATAGCGCCGCAGAACCCCGAGACTGGCGATTCCGTACCCGCCCAGGCTGGCGATCAATGCCAGCGTCAGGCTGGGCTCGAGGATGGGCGAGGCGAGGGTGTCCCACCTGTTCTTGAGCTGCAGCGGCAGCGGGAAGAGCGCTGCCTGGTAGGCGAACTGCGCCACTGCCGGCGCGAGGTGCCACCGGAACCGCGCAGGCCGCGCGCCGAAGGCGATGGCATGGGCGTATCCGTACAGCAGCGGGCCGATCGCGAGCGGGACGGCGAAGGGCGCGAACGACAGCCACGGGTAGCGATCATAGAAGCCGGCAAAGCCGATCGTGTAGGGCGTCAGCGTGCCGATCAGCACGATCAGCAGCCATGCCAGCGTACGGTTGGCGGCGCGATTGGCGAGCGGGCGCCATAGTGCGCCGGCCAGGATCGCCATCTGCGCGCTGGCCACCAGCAGCAGCGCGGTGCGCCATCCAAAGGTGAGGGCATCGGATGTCATCGGCGAGGCCTACCGCCATTACAGCGCCATAGAAATGCCGCGCTGGTCCGTGGGGACGAAGGCCTATTCCTTCATGCATTGCTTCGGGTCGGCGCGTCGGAACTCGGCGCACTTCCACACCGTGCGGTCGAACGGATGCGCCGCATCGCGCAGGTCGCGCAGATAGCTGAACGACATGGTGGTCATCTGCGCGGGCAGGAGCGGCCAGGCGGTCGCGGTCTGGCTCGCGTCGCTCCAGCCCATCACCTTGCAATAGGGCCGGTCGCCGCAGAGCTTGAGCGCGAGCTCGGCATATTCATCGGCCGCCATGCGCGGATCGAGCGTGATCAGATAGGTGTTGGGATCGCTCGCCAGCGGCCGCAAGGTCGGTGCCGTCGCCGCTGCGGTGGTCGGCATCGGGGTTTGATCGACCGTCCCCTCGGGCAGGACTGGCTGCCCGGCGATCAGGTCGGTGCCCGTCTTGTGCGCATCCGAATAGGGCGCGAGCTGCGCGATGATCGGCTCGTCGGGCGAGACCTGGCGATTGAAGGCGGGCGGGGTGCCCCACCAGCCGGTCCAGCGGAAGAACAAATGGGTATTGACCGCAGCGATCTTGTCGAGGCTCGACTGCCAATAGGGCACCACCCAATTGGTATGGTAATGCGTCGCATAACCGACCGGCTTGTAGACCGCGCCGGTGAGCGCCGCGGTCGCCACGTCGCGCGCGCGCTTCCATTGCACGTCGAGCCAGTGATGGCGCACCAGTGCGCCGTCGCAGGTGAAGGTGAACTGGCACCCAGTCGCGCGCTCGGCGCCCTGGAAGACAACGCCGCAGATCGTCTTCGGGAAAGCCGGGTGGCGCGCGCGATTGATGACGACCTGCGCCACCGCGCGCTGCCCGATCGGCTCATCACCCGCTTCGTAGAGCACAGCTGAGGCCAGGCAGTCGATCGCGCGGGCGCGCTCGAGCGCATCTCCAGCGAGCTTGAACGGTCGCGCCGCGGGGTTGGGACCATCGACGAACGGCACGCTTGCGTTGAATGCGCGCGCATCGTCGGGCTCAAGATCCTGGAAGGCGACCGGCTCGACCGGCGGGAGCTCGGCGGCGGGCACGACGCGCTGCGGCGCGCTGCGCGCGACGTGATGGCGCACGAGCGGCGGCGCGAAACGGATCAGCAGGATCGGCAGCACGATCGCCAGGACCGCGATCACCACGACGATCACGCGCAGCAGCGTGCTGCGAGAGCGGACAGGTGTCATGCGTTCACGACAGATAGGGGGGAAGTGAGGCGGGCACGCGTGGCTCCTGGCCAAGAACGGTCAGCGCCCTTAGCGCAGTTCGATCGAATTGCGAATTCCGCGGTTTGTCCGGCCCGTCCCAAGCCGGGAACCGGCGGGGGAGTCTATTGTGGTGCAGCGCTCGGGCAGGAAGTCCGGCTCTCACGCTAGGCCTATTACGGCGTCGTCGTTCCGTCGCCGCTCGCGACCGCACGGTGCACAGGTTCGCTAACATTGTGAACAGACGCGTAGGGCGCCCGTAGCCCGTCTATTTCGCGGTACTCCAACGCCAGTGCCGGGTGGTACGCGAACGACACCCGCCGCCGGGCGATCCGTCGAGCCGACCGTATTTCGTGTCTTCGACCCAACCCTATCGGTTATCGTTGCGGCTGATCGAGCAGTCCGGCGAAGAAGGCGGTCACGGCGATCTGCACGCCGACACAGCAGAGCAGCATCGACGGTATCGTAACCCGCATCAACGCCATCGGATTCATCGCGCCAAAGCCCGTGTCCGACCAGATGACCGCAGCCGTTATCGCGCCACAGATCCCCGTGACGAGCATAGCCGCTGCGATCAGACACGCCCGCTCGACCGAGACCCAGGTACGGGCACGTCGCATCAGGGCACTTTCGGGCCACATCCCCACGATCACGCCGTAGCGCCGGGCAAGGATGGACAGGCCGATAAGCTGCGATCCGATCAGCACCGCCATCGCGGCGAAGATCATGGTGTGAATGCTGAACTCGACGCGGCCCAACCGCAGGCTGCCCGGCATAAGCGCAAGAACGCCCAGCAGCCCGGCGATCGTCAGCGCTATGCCAGGATACAGGAACAGATAGCGTGGCGCGTAGATCAACAGGAACCGCAGGTGCCGCCAACCGTCCCGCCACGTCCGTAAATGCGGCGGGCGACTCCGGCCGTCGGCGTCGAGCGTCGTAGGCACCTCGCGAATATCGAGCTTGGCGATCGATGCTTTTACGACCATTTCGCTCGCGAATTCCATTCCCGGCGCACCGAGCCCCAGCGCGACGATGGCATCACGCCGAAACGCACGCAGGCCGCAATGGAAATCGCCGACGGGCGTTCCGAAAAAGGTTCGCCCAAGGAAACTCAGTACGGGATTGCCGAGATAGCGGTGCAGCGGCGGCATTGCTCCGGACGCTATTCCGCCTCTAAAGCGGTTGCCCATCACCAGTTGCGCGCCGTCGCGCAATTGCGCGACGAACGGCATCAGGGCGCCGAAGTCATAGCTGTCGTCGGCATCGCCCATCACGATGAACTGGCCCTTGGCAGCGGCGATTCCGCCGATCAGCGCCGCACCATAGCCGCGCGTCGGCACATGGACGATCCGTGCGCCCATCGCGTTGGCGATCTGCTGCGATCCGTCGGTCGATCCGTTGTCCGCGACGATCACTTCGCCGACGATATCGTGCGCGGCGAGAAAGGCGTTTGCCTTGCGCACGCACAGGGCCAATGTCTCGGCCTCGTTGAGGCAGGGCATCACGATAGACACTTCTATCGCTGCTGGGGTGCGATCTGAAACGTCTTCTGACCAGGGCCGATCGGAAGCGATGGGCAGTGTGTGAAGTTGAGCCGCAGCCATTGCATCCCCCTGGTTTGGCAACGGTCTAGGGGTCGCGCCTTAAAATTTTGGTTAACATTCCGAATCTGGATATTCCTGCTACTAGGATGAAGGTCTGCACCATCGCTTGGTGTTAGAGAGGTCCGGCTGGACCTTTGCTTTGGCCTGGTGCGCCCAAAACTCCGCTTGCGTTTAGATCGCGTTAACCATTCCACTCTAGCCATTGTCTGGACTGCAGGGGGGCGATGCGTGCGCGCACATCATTTGATCGTTACCGGGGGCGGCGGCTATATCGGCGCACGGCTTGTCGAGCGCGCGCTTCTGGAGGGACGCTCCGTCACCTTGCTCGGGCGCAAGGCTGGTCCGGCGGGGACCGATCATGTGCGATGGGCCCTTGGCGACCCGTTTCCTTCGGGGCTTACGGTTTCCGATGGCACGGCGCTCGTCCATCTCGCGCATGACTGGCAGGCGGGCGAGCAGGGCAACGTCACCGGGTCACAGGCCTTGTTCGACGGCGCGTGTGATGTCGGGATAACGACGTGCGTTTTCATTTCATCCCAGTCGGCGCGGCAGAACGCGCTGAACCGCTATGGCCGAATGAAATGGGCGATCGAACAAAGTATCCCCGACGCGACATCGTTGCGCGTTGGCCTCGTCTACGGGGGACCGCGTAAAGCGATGTACGGGTTGCTCTGCCGTCTCGCGCAGCTGCCCGTTCTGCCGATGATCGAGCCCGGCCGCATGGTGCAGCCGATCCATATCGACGAGGTGGTGCGCGGCGTGCTCAGCGCTGCCGATGGCCGCGCGAGGGGTGTGGTGGCGTTGGCTGGAAGCGAACCGATTGCCTTCGGGGACGTGTTGAAAGCGTTGGCGCTCGCTTATGGCGGCAAACGCTTGCCGATGCTGCCCGTGCCATTGCGGCTGGCGCTGCTGGCATGTGCGGTGAGCGAACGCATCCCGTTCGTGCCGACGGTCGACAAGGAGCGTGTTCTCGGGCTCGCCGGGACCGAACCCATCGACAGCGCGCTGGATCTCGTTCGGCTGGGGGTGGACGTGGCGCCGATGTCGCTCCGCCTGCCACGCGAGCCCGCCGGGCGCCGTGCGCTGCTGAGCGAAGCCCGCATGTTCTTGCGATACGTCGGCATCGCGCCGACGCCCGCCCTGATGCGGCGCTATGCCCGAGCGCTCCCCGAGGGGGCGATTGCCCGCCCACATTGGGGACTGCGGTGTCGCGAGCCGCTGAATGCGACCGCCCCCCTCGCCAAACGGCTGCGGATCGCTGCACGGATCGCCGAGGCGAGCGCGCCAGGCGAAACGATGCTCAGCCGGGGATCGCGCCCACGTCGATTGCTCGACCTTGCGCTGCAAGCGATGGTGGAACTCATCGTCCTTCCCACGCGCCTGCTCGTTAGCGCATGGCGATGAGCGAGTTCGCCGGAGAGGCTGACGTCATCATCATCGGCAGCGGCCCTGCCGGCGTCAGCGCTGCTTGGCCGCTCGTCAACGCCGGAGTGCGGGTGTTGATGCTGGACGCATCCGATTCGCCGCTACCAGACCTCCCCACGCATGAGACGCTTGCCGACTTTCGGGCAGATCCCGCGCGCTGGCGCACCGAGCTCGGCGCCGCCGGCCCACTCGCCGATGGCGGCGTATCCCCGAAATTGGCGACGGCGCTGGCACGCGCAACGGTGCACGGCTTTGCCGATCGAGCGGGCGTCGAAACCGAGAATTATATGGCGCTGGGATCCCATGCAGCAGGCGGCCTGTCGCGGATTTGGGGAGCTCTCGCCGCACGCTACGATCAGAGCGATCTCGCCTGCTTCCCCGGCGATGCCGCCGCGCTTGTCGCAGGATATGAAAGTGTCGCACAGCGGATCGGCGTTAGTGGCGGCAAGGACATTACGGATGCCGATCTGGCATCCTTGGCGCCGTCGGTCGGTCGGCTTGCCCGGCGGCACGGGCGGCGCACCCCATCACCGGGCTTCCGCCTCATCACCGCGCCGAACGCCGTATTGGCGGAACCGCGCGACGATCGGCTCGGCTGCACCGCCTGCGGACTGTGCCTTCATGGGTGCAGCCGTGGCAGCATTTACCACAGCGCGCTCGAACTGCCGGCGCTGCGCCGTTTTCGCAATTTCCGCTATCGCGCCGGCGTCGCTGTTCAGCGATTGGCAGCCGACCCCAGCGGGCAGATCGTCGAGGCACGGATCGGCACCGAATCCGTTCATTTCCGTTCGCCTGTCGCGATCGTGGCGGCGGGGACGCTGATGACAACCAGCCTCGCGCTTCGCCGGATCGGGCTTACCGGCGTGCCGGTCCGGCTGGAAAGCAACCCGGTTGGCGGCATCGCGTTTCTCGTCCCCGATCTCGTTGGCCGAGCGTTGCCCGATCGCGCGTTCGGTCTGGGCCAGCTCTTCTACACGCTTGCGCTATCGCCCGGCATCGAAGCCGCGGGCGTCTTCTACGGCGCCGACACCTTGCCGCTCGCGCCGGTTGCTGACCGGATGCCGTTCACGCGCCCCTTCGCGCTCAAGGCCGCGCGTGCCCTCGCACCGGCGCTTGTCCTTGCCACGACCTATTTGCCTGGGCGATTTAGCGACAACAGCATCCAGGTCGATGAGGATGGTGCCGCCGGCCGTATTCGGATCACAGGCCGACAGTCGCGCGAAGCCGAACATCTGCTCTCGCAGAGTTTCAGCGCGCTTGCCCGTGTGGCGCGCGGACGGGGCGCCTGGGCCATTCCCGGATCGCGCCAGACCTTGATGCCCGGCGCCGACGCGCATCCGGCCGGAACGCTCCCGATGGGGGCGACCAGCCGAGCCGGAACGAGCGCGATCGGCGAGTTGAACGGCGCGCCCGGAATATTCATTGCCGATGGCGCGGCGCTGCCCGTTTTGTCGGGACGGCATCCGACGCTGACGATCATGGCGAATGCCGACCGGCTCGGCCGCGCACTGGCGCGTCGGTTCGCGGCAACGCCCGGCGTCGCGCGTGCCGGCTGAAGCCGCGATCATACCGCATACCAGCGGGCGGCTGGCGCGTCTGGACCGCGCTGCGGTCCTGCTGTTCGCCGCGCTCACCGCCATCTACTTCGTAGAGGCAGCGACGCTTGCCGCGCATGCGCCATTCTGGATGGACGAGGTCCTGACGTTGTGGACGGCGCGTCTGCCCGACGCAGCGGCGATCTGGTCAGCACTGTGCCGCGGCGCGGAGTTCACGCCGCCGCTGTACGACTGGCTGATCCACGTCCTGTCTCGGGCCGGAATCACCAGCGCGCTGGGTCTGCGCCTTCCATCGATCGTCGCGATCTACGTCGCGGCGCTGGCGACGGGGGCGATCGCACGACGACACGCCGGCCTTGCCCCCGCGGCGCTGGCTGCCGGAGTCGTGCTTGCCAGCGGCCTATTCGGCTGGGCGGTGCAGCTTCGGCCCTATGCGCTGGTGACCGCCGCCTTTGCTTGCGCGCTCGCGGTGTACGACCGGCCCGGGCGCGCGAGTAATCGCCGGTTGACCGCAATGACCCTGCTGCTGACGCTCGCCATCGGGCTTCATTTCTACGCGCTCGTGCTCGCGGCAGGCCTGGGAGCGCTCGAGGCGGCGCGGGCCCGCGACGAACGCCGCGCCTTATCATGGCGCACCTTGGCGGCGATTGGTCTCGCGGGAAGCTCGATCCTCCTCTGGCTGCCGATCCTCCTCGCCGCGCGCGCCTATAGCGGCAGCGATGTCTTCGCGCCGGATTACTACGCCAAGCCGGAGGGGATCGCGATAGTGCGGACCTATGCCATTCTGCTTGGCTGGCTGATCTTGCCGCTTGTCGGGCTGCTTGTCGTGTCGATCGCGGTGCGGCGAAACGTCAGTTCGCTCCGCACCACCGCCCTCGTCATTGCCCTGCTGCCGATCGGGGTCTTCATTTTCGCGATGTTCGTCAGCCACAGCTATTCCGACCGCTATGCGCTGGCGGGCGGGATCGGCATCGGCTTGCTGTTCGCAGCGCTCGCACACCAACTTGGCGCGCGCGCCGCGCCCGCCTCGGTGCTGCTCCTGGCGCTGCTGATCCTGGGCAGCGCATGGCGCAACGGCGGCGAGATCGCCAAGACCGATCGGCTCGACGCCATCGCCGTGATGAAGGCCGCTCCCGCCACGCTGCCGATCGTGACTGGAAGCGGCTTGCGCTTTTTCGAACTCCGCCACAACGTCCCCGGCGCGCGGCTGGTATTTCTCGACACCCCGAACATCCCACCTGGCGATCCAACCAACCGCAACCAGGTGCTGCGCTGGAAAGCGATCGACCCGATGCTGAGCGTCGAAAATGCCGACGCATTCGTGTGTTCGACGCCGGCCTTCTATCTCTTCGCCCAGCCCCCCGATGGGGGCGCCGACACGCTTCCCGACTGGCTAGCCGGACGCGCCGATTTCACCCCACCTCCGCGCGGCCGCGCCTCGCTCACGCTGGTGCGCGCGCGGCCCTGCCACACTCCGCCTGTGGAAAGACGATGACCGATATCGACACGCACGTCACCGCGCTTCGCTGCGATTCGCTGCTTCGCGATCAATCGTTCCCCACCCCGAGGCGAGAGGGGGGTGTACGGCTCCGCCAGCGCATCCGCCGCAGTGCGACGCCGGACGTCGTCTTCGCGCTGGGCGCGGCGGTCTATCTACTGCTCTGCGCCTTTGCCTTCTTCGTCGTCCGCCCCACGACGCTGCTCTATTTCGCCGACTATTGGGAGCATCGCGCGATCGTCAACGAGATCGCCCGGCATGGCCTTCATCCGCTCGACCCCATTTACGGCGAACAGGCGTCGTCGCGGCAGTACACGCCCTGGTCGTCGGCCCTGGGATATATTGCCCAGCTCGGACAGATCGGTAGCGACACCGCGCTGGCGTTGGGGGCGATGGCAGTGTCGCTGGTGTTCATCGGCGGAGTCCACAGTTTCGGCCGCGTATTCTATCGGAACCCTTGGGCACCCGCTGTGCTCCTGGCTACGCTGCTTTGCGCGTGGGGGCCGCTGCCGCTGATCTGGACGGGCTTTTATGCCTTTCGCTCACAGCTGCACGGCAACTATTATCCGGCCGAGCTGGTATTCGCACTGACCTTTGTCGCCTGGGCCAGCGTATTGCGGCTGCTACGTGGTGATGGGCGCGCCGTTCCTCATCTTGTGAGCCTCTTCGCCATCGTCGCGTGTAGCGTTATCACGCACCCGCTCAACGCGGCGTTCCTGGTCGCTGGCGGACTTGGGTTCGTCGTGCTGGAACCCGGCGTCGCACACTCGCGCCGCTTCGGCGCCGCCATGGTCATCGTCCTCGCGATCGCCGCGACGAGTTTCTGGCCCTATTTCAATCCGCTGTCGCTTGCCAGCGCCGGGCTTGCGCGCGGACAGGCGACCTTCAACAATTTCCGGTTTTTCTACGATCCGATGTTTGTCATCGCGATGGCGGGGCCGACGCTGTTCGTCCTGCTGGGCCTGCCCGGCCTGGCGCGCAACCGCAGCGTGCGGATGCCGCTGATCGCGCTCGCGCTCACGTTTGCGGCCTATGTCATTGGCGGGATCGCCGACATCTCGGTGTCGCACCGCCTGCTCGCTTATGTGTTTCTGATGCTGCACCTCCTCTTGGTGAAGGCCGTGCTGGAGGCGATCGCCGGTCGGCCACCACGCGGGATGGACCTGCTCACGCCGCGAGCCTGGCGTGGCGCGGCGCTGGGTGCGGCGCTGATGATCCTTTGGCAGACCGCGATGGCGCTCCAGCAGCTCACCAACCCTTGGGCCAGCACCGATCGCTACCCCGTCCATCAGGTCGAGGCCGATACGAGCACGGTCGTCGCGACCCTGCCGCCTTCCGCCCGCATTCTTGGTTGGGAAAGCGCGGCGCTGGTGATGCCCTCGCACGGCCTATATGTCGTGGCGCTCCCGCGCCCGATGCCGCTGAGCCCGTCGGATGCAGCGCGGCAGGCCGACTATCGCCGCTTCTTTGCGCCCGGCACGTCTACCTGTCGGCGCCTGACGATCGCGCATCGGTGGGGGGCGACGCATGTCGCGTACCTTACGAACGAACTCAATAAGCGCACCCAGCGGGAGCTCGTCGCTTTCGGTCGCGCGACATCGCCGATAGCGCCGTGGCGAGTCATTCGGGTGCCGGCCCCGCGCGCCACCGGTTGTTAACGCACGCGGGGCGACGGTCGGTGTAACCGTGGCGGTCGCTCGGCCTCGGCTCCTTCGAGCTCGAACGCCCACTGGTCGGCCTCACGGGCCAGGCGCTCGGAAGAGCGACCGAACGCCACGCGCCGAAGCTGAGCCACCGGCATGCGGAGCGGCTTCAGATCGACACAGGCGGCGGCGACCATGGCCTTGGGAAGCCCAATATGATCGCTCAGCGAGGCCGCGTCGAGCGACACGATCGATTATGCCAGCACCGTATGGCCCATCCATGCAGGAACGTCTCGGCCGTCGCCCCGGCGGAAGCCGGGGCCTCTGGATGGCCTGGCGGGCGGCGCGACACGGGGGGGCGGCCTTCGCCGGGTCGACGCTTCTGCGTCAGGGCCGCTCACCACCATCTATTGACGTTCAGGCGCTGAAACACCCTTATTGATCATCCGATCTGCCGACGCGGCGGTTACGGTGCGCGACCGGGCGAAGAAGGGGAGTGTGGTAGCTTGGTTCTCTGCTGGTCGCTTGAGCGAATCGAGGCCAACGATGCCTTTAGCACCCGTCACGACCCGCTAAAGCCTGCGGAAAATGCGGGACGAATTGCGGGTACAAGATCAGAGGTGTCGTTAAAATCCGCGCAATCAAGCCATTTTCTGCTTGTCGCTGGTGACCCCTACGAGAATCGAACTCGTGCTTACGCCGTGAGAGGGCGTAAAACCGGATGTTCCGGGATGGAACGGGACAAATACGGGCGGAGAACATCGGCAGAAATCAGCCGTTTGCTGTCCTTGTGTGTCCCGCCGAGTCCCGGTATGCTTATTACCCAAGCATTACCCAACTTTCCGGATCGGGGCGAGCGACGTGGGCAGGACCGTCAAGGATGTGCGTCTTCAGGACCGCGCGGCGCGCGCGCGCCTTCCCGTCAGTCCCGACATATACTGGCGCCCGATCGCTGAAGGCTGCCACATCGGCTACTATCGTGGCGCGCGAGGCGGCAAGTGGGTTGCGCGGTACCGGCTGCCGGGATCGGCCAAGGGCTATGTAAAGGAGCGCATTGGCGAGGCCGATGACGTTCGCGACGCCGACGGCGAGAAGGTGCTCGATTGGTCGCAGGCGCAGAAGGCGGCACATGATTGGTTTGAGGACAAAGCGCGGGGCGGGGTGAAGCCCGCTGGGCCCTTTACCGTCTCGGACGCGCTCGACGAATATTCGAAAAGCTTCAAGGCTCGAACCGGTGCGGTCCCGACCGACATGACCTCGCGCGTTGAGATCATCAGGCCGGTGCTCGGCCACCTCGAAGTGGCGAACCTCACGCAGACTATAATCAGTGACTGGTTCAATGCTCGCGCCAGTTCGGCGAAGATGGTGCGGACAAAGAAGGGGGCGGAGCCGAAGCTTCATGCGGCCGACACGAAGGAAGCACTGCGCAAGCGGCGTTCCACTGCCAACCGGCTGTTAACAGTGCTGAAGGCGGCGCTAAACCTCGCAGCGGAGACGCGCGAATGGTTGCCGATCGCGGCGTGGGCCAAGGTTAAGCCCTTCAGAGGGGTCGACGTTCCGAAGCGGCGTTTCCTTACCGACGACGAGGCTCGTCGCCTGGTGAATGCTAGCGAGGCTGACTTCCGGCCCATGGTTCGCGCGTCGCTGCTGACTGGCGCGCGGTACGGCGAACTGCGGCACGCTAAGGTCAAGGATTATGATCGGCAGTCGCGGACGGTCTATCTGGTCGAAACCAAAAACGCGATTGCCCGCCCGGCATATCTGGACGACGAGGGTGCTCAGATGCTCGAAACCGCAGTGGCAGGGAAGGGGCCGGGCGACCTGCTGTTTGGCCGGCCGGATGGCACTCAGTGGAAACAAGCCGACCAGCTCCGGCGCATGAACGACGCTTTCGATCGGGCGAAGATCGACAAGACCACCTTCCACGACCTTCGCCGCAGCTATGGCGCCCGCCTTGCCCGCGCCGGCGTGCCTATGGCCGTGATCGCCGAAGCGCTGGGCCATAAGGACGAGCGGATCACCCGGAAGCATTACGCCCATCTTGCGCCGAGCTACGTTTCGGAAACGGTGCGGGCGGCTGTTGCGGGGCTTGGCATTGTGGAAAAATCCAACGTCGTTCCCCTGGAGAAGTCAGCTTGAGCTTCCGGTGGGAGGATTGGGCACGCGATATGCGCTCGATCGCTGACAACGCAAAGGAAGGCATTGATGTCGCGGAGAGTCACGAAGAGCGGCTATCGAGATACCTGCTTTATGTGCAGCGCCTGGGGGTGTTCCTAAAGAAGATACCCGACATCGGAGATGCGATCAGTCCGCTCGAGGACATCAAGGACGAGATTGATCTGCTCGTGCATCATCATAAGTCGGATCTGTTGCGACCAGTGGCCGCGCCTCGAACAAGCCCGGCAAACGCTGATCAGCGGCTTCGGATGATTGCAGTGCTTTGCTACAAATTACATCGGCAGGTTGGCTTGGATGAGAAGCAGGCGCGAGCGAAAGTCGCTGATTTAGTGCGCGCGCGGGGCTATCGCGGTGCCAAGGGAGATTTCGGGCCGGGCGAGTTGAAAAACTGGGTGAGCAAGGCAGAAAGCGGGGAATATCCTGGGGTTATCGCTACTGTAGACAGAATGATAACTATCCTACCATCACTACGCACGGCCTCGACCGGGGAAGAGGCTCGCGGCCTTTCTGTAGAGATGCTGGGGCGTATCAGGTTGCCACCATTGTCCCGCGCTCAGGCGGAGAAGCAGCGGCCGATCGTTTAAATTACTTTAGGGCGCGTCGCTAACTACCCTCACTAAGTCGATCCATCCTGTGCGTCCCAGTTCATCCAACGGGACAAAACAGGAGAAGTTATGGCCGACCTATCGCCCATCGCACTCACCATCCCGGAGGTTGTTACCGCCGCCCGGATGCCGCGTTCCGCTATCTATATCGCGCTCAAAAACGGCAATCTTGCCGCGAAGAAGCAGGGTCGCCGCACCCTTATTCTCCGAGAGGAACTAAACCGTTTCCTCGCTGCGCTTCCCGATTATCAGGCGGCTGCGTGAACCATGGTGCAAAACCGAAACGACCCCGCCCGTAGGGGCGAGGCCGTCGAATGTCTGCTGGCAGGCGACAACGACGGATATAGCAGCCAATCCCTTCAACTTCAAACCCTGCGAACTCGATTTGCGCTTCCTTTATGGCGCGCGGCGATCGTTGCAGAATTGGCTTGGGGAGGCTCGCGTGGCTAACCCATTTCCATCCCATCAGGGCGCCGCAATGGCGATCCTCACATGCGGCGCAGCGTTGAAACGCAACGAGGGGCAGTTCCTCGGCGGCATAGCATTCGACGCGAACCCGCTGAGCGTAAAGCAGTCAGATTGGCTCGCGATCTTGCTCAAGCGGCACAACCTCCCTCCTGTCGCGGGAGGCGTTCATGAGTGACGTCTATCCGCATACGCCCGGTCATCGTGGCGTAGACACGTCTATCTCCGCAGCTCGATCGATCGACATTGCGACCAGCCATCTTCAACGCATCGCACTTCGGGCAATTCGTGCGGCCGGCGCACGCGGGCTTACAACGCATGAACTGGCCGATATAGTTCGCATCCACCGCGACGCGCTCCAACCCAGGACAACAGAACTTCGTCAACGCGGCCTGATCCGCGACAGCGGGGGGCGGCGCCAGAACGTCACGGGCAAGAATGCCATTGTGTGGGTCGCGACTGGAGGTGCATCATGAGCGGCGTCTTCCACGCCAGCGCGACCACCGCGCGGCTCGACGCTGCCTTAGATGCGGCCGCCCCGCATCTTCGCCCAGTTCTTCTGGCGGTGCGCGATCACCGTGTCGGCATGCTATTCGTCGGGCAGGACGCCGGTGCGTTCTTCATCCCGAAGAAGAACGCGCGTCCCGCGATAGTGCTGATCGGCGATGACCTCGAATGCTCCGTCGGTCCCGAGGGCTTCCACATGCCGTCAGTTCGTAAGATGATCCGAGCGTGCAGCGCCTTCACGGTCGTATCGAGCGTGCCGACGCCAGAAATCTACGCGGCCGGCACTGCTATCGCGGTCGGCGGTAAGAACGCTGCGATAATCGAGACGCGCCTCGCGCACGAGTTTCAGTGGGTCGCGCTGATCCAGAAACTTGCGCCCGGCAGACCGATCCTGCTTTCGACCGTCACGGGAGGGACAGCATGAGCACGCAGCTCGTTTTTCTCCGCGACCGCGGCTGGCCGTGCGTTAGTGCATGCGTCGTGGTGATCCGGCTTCGCGATCGGCCTGGCTTCGCGGTCGGTGTGCAGGACCCCTTTCTCAGCGGCGGCGTCGGTCGGGTCTGGCTTTACCTTCGCCCCGCGCGGCGCCGTGCAGCCTACCTTGCCGCCGTACATTCCATTCCGATAGCGGAGGCAATCTGATGGCAAGCCTCGATCTTCCCCGCCTGTGTGCGGACATCCGCGACCGGTTCCCGATCTCGGGCGTTGCCGCGAAAGCGGGCGTGAAGCTGCAGCGGGCCGGTCGCGAGCTGAAGGGGTGCTGCCCCTTCCACCCCGACAAATCCCCGAGCTTCACCGTCTACGCGGACGATCGCCGCTTCCAGTGCTTCGGCTGCGGGGCCGAGGGCGATGTCCTCGATTTCGTGCAGCGCGCATATGGCGTGAAGCTGATCCCGGCGATCGAGATGCTGGACGGTGGCGCCTTGCGCGAACTCGAACAGCAGCGTGCGCCGGCCAAGCCCAAGTCCGACCTGCGGCCCGTCGCGCAACGGATCGTGAGGGGCTCGGTCCCGATCGAGGGGACACCGGCCGCGGCCTATCTTCGGTGGCGCGGGATCACGATCGACCTGCCGCACACGCTCCGCTTCGCGCAACTGCCCCCGCCGAAGATCGAGGGCAACGGCGTGCTTGAAGCGAATGGACCAGGATTGCTGCCCACCCTGGTCGCGATCGTCACCGATGCCGCCGGCGAATTAGTAGGGCTGCAACGCACCTACCTCACCGAAGTCGGTCGCAAAGCAACAACGACCGATCCCAAGGGGAAGGTGAAGTTCAGCCTCGGCCACGTCATCGGCGGCTCGATCCAGATCGGCCCACCCGCCGCCAGCATGATTGTATGCGAAGGGCTGGAAGATGGGCTCACCCTTGCGCAAGGGCTCGGACGGTCGGTTTGGGTCGCGGCCGGCACTTCGATGCTGCCGCAGATGGCATTCCCGGACGTAGTGCGTGCAGTCGTCATTGGTGCCGATGGTGACGCGGGCGGGAAAGTGGCAGCAGATAAGGCCGCAGCGGCTTTCACAGCTCAGGGATTGGCCGTCCGCATTATGCCGCCCAAGCCGCCCTTCAAGGATTTCAATGCCGAGCTGATGGCCACGATAGCACGGGAGAGCCGGCCATGACGGCGATCCCCCTCCGTGACCGGTATGAGCAGGCTGAACCCTACCGGCCTGCGAACGGCCCCGAACCCGTCAAGGTCGTCGCCACGCCTTACATCTGGCGCGACCCGACCACCATCAAGCCCCGTGAGTGGGTCTATGGCCGGTCTATCCAGCGTGGGCACGTTCGGGCGATCCTCGCACCAGGCGCGGCAGGTAAGACCATCCTGAGTGTCGGTGAGGCGCTTGCGATGGCTACGGGCCGCAACCTGCTCGGTCAGGAGGTTCCCGGAGGCCCGAAGCGGGTCTGGCTCTGGAACCTCGAGGACGATGCCGAGGAGCTGGCCCGCATCATCCAGGCGGCGTGCAAGCATTGGTCGATCGGTCCCGAGCATATCCGCGATCACCTCTTCGTGGATAGCGCGCTTGAAGGGGCGATCCTCAAGTTGGCGGCATCGACCGCAGCGGAAGGGATCGTCATCAACCGCCCCCTCGTCGCGGGCCTGACGGACGAGCTGCTGGACCGCGGCGTCGACTATCTCCACGCCGATCCCTTCGTGTCGTCCCACTCGGCCAACGAGAACGACAACATGGAGATCGACTCGATCGCTAAGGAATGGGCGATGGTCGCCAAGAACGCCAAGTGCGGGATTGGGCTGGCGCACCACGTGAGCAAGGCCGGCGCAGCAGAGGTTACCGCTTTGTCCGGCCGCGGCGCCGTCGCCCTCATCAACGCCTGCCGGTCGGTGCTGGTCCTCAATCGCATGGGTGAGGAAGAGGCGAGGATGTGGGGGATCGAGGAGGAACGCCGCCGCCGGTTCTTCCGAGTGTACGACGACAAGAACAACCGCGCCCCGCCCAGCGACAAGTCCGACTGGTACACGATGGCTTCGGTGAGCCTCGGCAACGGTATGAACGACGACGGCGACAACATGGGCGTCGTCATCCCGTGGTCGCCGCCAGACGCGTTCGAGGGGGTCACTGCCGACCACCTGCTTACCGTGCAGCATGCAATCGACCGTGTTGCCAATGCACAGCGTTACCGTGCCGACGCTCAGGCTAAGGCGTGGGTCGGCAAGGTCGTCGCCGACGTGTTCGGGCTCAGCGCTGACAGCAGCGTGAAGGCTGATCGGGCCCGCATCAACAAGATGCTCGGCACCTGGTTCGCTACCGGCGCGCTCGTGAAGGTCGATGGCAAGGACGACAAGAGCAACGACCGGACCTTCGTCGAGGTCGGAACTTGGGCGCTTCAGGACGTTCCCCCCACCTCGTCAGGTGAGGTGAGGACAGGTGTGGAAGGTGGGGGACCAAATCGTCCTCACCCCACCTGCCCCCCTATAGGGGCAGGGGTGGGGAAAGGTGGTCCACGGGTAGAATGCGAAGGTGGGGAAAACGCAGGTGGGGAAGCCGAAGCGGCCCCCCGCACACCGACCGTCTTCCATGCAGGCAATCCCGCGCTGGTGAAGTCGCCGGTCGTATTCCCCGAGCGCGGGTCGGCTAAATCGACGCGCGGTATGATCCTTGCGCCGGGCGAGGGGGGCGATGATGTCGAATTGTAATACCGCCGAGGGCCCGGCGAATGTTCTCGCGATCGCCCTCGCGTTCGCCAACGCGCTGAACCGCGAACGCGACCTAACCGAATGGGAAAGTGGGTTGGTGGCGGTGCTCGTGGCGAAGGGTAGGCAGCGAACGCCCCTCCGCCGCTGGACGCCGGCCCAAGACGACCAGCTATCACGCCTCACGCGGGGCGGACTCACTGCTGCGGAAATTGGCTCGCTCATCGGCCGCAGCACTAACGCCATCCACACCCGAATCAAACGGCTCAAGATAAAGGACAGCAACAATGGGTAAGCCTTCGAGCACAAACCGCGCCCGCCGGTCGGAAACGGTGGAGATCGAGGAGACAGCTGGCGAAAGCCAGAGTCTGACCATAGCCAGACTTCGTCTCAATCCGATGATGCGCCACGCGACGGTGGCGAACGCGATGGCGGCGGCTACTGTCAAATTTGATGGAGAGGCGGTATCTACGCTTGATGCGAGCGGCGCGCTCTCCGACATAGCCAACCAGGTCAAAACCGGGGACCTCGGGTCCGTTAGCGATTACCTTCTTGCTCAATCGGTGATGCTCGATGCCACCGTCACCGAAATGATGCGCCGCGCTTGGCAAAATGCTGGCGAATACCCCGAAGCATTCAGCCGATACATGACGCTCGCGCTGAAGGCACAAACGCAGAGCCGCACCACCCTCGAGGCGTTGGCCCGTTTGCACCAGCCGCGCGAACAGGTCGTACGGCACGTCCACGTTTACGAGGGCGGCCAAGCTGTCGTCGCCGAAGAATTCCACCACCACGGAAGGGGTATCGAGAATGCAGGATCAGACCATCAACCCCATGCAGCCCGAGCCCGCCGTGCTGGCGAACGCGCCGCGTTGCCTGGCGCAGACGCGGTCGGGAACAGCGTGCCGCTCCCCGCGGGTTCGGGGGCGGAACCGGTGCCGCATGCACGGCGGGGCAAAGGGGAGCGGCGCGCCGCGGGGAAATCAGAACGCGCTCAAGCACGGATTGCGGACAGCTGAGATGCGCAAGCTTCGATCGATGCTGCGAGACTATGGCAAGTGATCGGTCTCCGGGTGCCGTCAGTCCCCGACCCAACCGAACCGCTCATGCAAGGCGATAAATTCGCGAATTGCGTCCTCCGTTTGGGAGGATGCTTCCTCCCGTATGGCCGCAAGCGTGGCCGGGCGAAACCACATCGAGCGCCGCCGATCTGGATCATCGCGGGCCGGCATGAACCGATCGAAACGCATTGCCATGTCGCCGCCTGGCGCGAAATGAAACGACGCGAAACCATGGACGAGAAATTGGCGGCGTTCTTCTGCTGCTCGGAAATTGACCACCACGTGCTCGAAAGCGCCACGTTGGTCCGCCAAGGGGCCGTCAAGCGCGATCAAATCCGCGAACCGAGTAACCCGCTGGTCGAGCCGATACGGCAGAGTCGTGTTGGCGTCGGCGTATTCGGGAAGGCTTCCGCAGCGCACGACAGTGTCGGCCAATAGATACTCAACCTGAGCAAAAGCGTTTACGATCCACCCTCGATCAGCCGTCATCGCGCCGATCGCGTCCCGGTGAGCTTCATCGAAGCCACTACCTCGAGTGGAATGATAAAACGGCAGTCTCTCAGGGTCGGTGTCGGCGATCTTTTCCATTTTCGTTCCCCGCGGCATCAACTGCCCAATACTGCCCAAGCGCGTTAACGCTCATCGCGCGGTAATACTGTGGCCACGGACCATGTGGAGGCAATATGCGCGTCGAAATTCACGACACCACCGCCCGCTTTCGGGTCAACAACGCTCTGATCGCTTCAGCAACGGACAAGGCGCATAAAGACGGCATGACGCTGTCGGAATTTATCCGCGCCGCCATTCGCCGCGAGCTTCGGGACCACTGCGGTTCGCGGGTTTCGGTACGATGAGCGATCGCGATGCAGGCCCATGGGACGATTACGCGGACACCAGCACGCTGGCCAACAGTGCCGACCCTTATGCCCACTTTCAGGATGCGCCGGACCCCGGCTTCATCGGCGGTGATCCCCGCATGCACGGCGGCGCGGGACATCACCCAACCGCGGCGGACCCTTACGCTCAGTTCAAGGACGCACCGACCGATCAATACGACAGCGGGCACATCCCGCCCCCGCCCGATGGCAGCGGGATTTTTCCTGCCGGCGGCAGCGGTAACCTTCCCCCGCCGCCCGATGGCAGCGGCATAGTCCCCACGCATGCGGACGGCCCTTGGGATGATTACGCGGATCACACAGGTTCGCCAGCCCCGCGCGAGGGCGCGCCTCAGCAGGTCGGCGACCTCGGCTTCAACACGCCCAGCGCTCCCGCATCGCACATGTCGCCCGAAGATGAGGCGACCCTCCATCACCTTTACGCGACGGCGGGCGCTTCGACGATTACGCGCTTCCTCGCGAGCAAGGGGTTCAAGCCGAAAGAAAGCCTCGAAGGCTATGTCGCGCAGCGCGACAAGGCGATTCGCGACCAGCGCAAATTCGACACCGGCGTCAGCTACGCGCGGCCCGACCCGCACACCACGGAACTACCCTCCGACCTAAAGCAAGGCGGTGGCATGGCGGCGGCGCGCGGCTACATCAGCGTTGTGCCCGGCGTCGGCCACCTGACTGCGGCAGCGCGCGCGCTTGATACCCAGCTCGGCAACAACGGCGCGACCCCCAACGAGCGCGGCTTCTGGGACGAGTATAATTTCCAAAGCGACCTTGGCGACGGCGCGCGCGAGGGCGACGCGGCAGATCACCCATATGCGTCGCTCGCGGGCTCCCTTGTCGGCTCTCTCGCTATTCCCACTGGTCTTGAGGGTGTCGGATACACCGCCGGCCGCGATGCACTGCGTGCTGGTTCGACGATCGCCGAAGCGCGGGGCATCGCTGCTTCCGCGGTCCGCAACCGATTGTCGGCAACGAATGCCGCTTATGGCGGAGCCAAGGGGGCGCTCGACGCAAATTCGCCTTCCGAAGCGCTGACAGGTGGCGTGACAGGTGCGCTCATCGGCGGCGCAACCGGAGCAACGGTCGGTCAGATCGCGAAGTTGCGCGGTCCGGCGGTCGATGCCACTCGGCTCGCGGCGCGCGCTGCTCCGGCCGCTGACGGTGAAGCATCGGAGATCGCGGGGCTCGCCCGGGATCAGAAGATCGCGATCATGCCCCAAGACATCGGCGGACCGACTGTGCAGCGCTCGACGCAAGCTGCCGCGCAGACGCCCTACGGTGCGAGCGTCATCAAGCGCGCTGCGAACCGCCTCTACACCAGCTTCAAGGATCGCGTGAGCGAGATCGCTGGCCCCTCAGACACGCCGGTCGACGTGGGCAATACGATCAAGAGCCAGAGCGCAGCCCTGGCGAGTCGGGAGGCTTACCGTGCCGATGCGACCAGCGGCGCTGTTCTGGACGCGGCAGGCACTCCCTCCGACGAGACAGGCGCTGGCCAGGTTGTGCAGCGTGGCGTGAGCAGGTGGATACAGGATACCGCCACCCGCGCGAACGAGCTTTATTCGGCGGTGCCAATCCCTGCGACCCGCCCAGCCAGCGTCACGAACACGCGCCAGGTGCTCGGCGACCTGACGAGCGACATGGAGAGCAACTCTCGCTTGTCGGCGCTCTTCCAAAGCCCGCGCCTGCAATCATATCTCCATGCCCTCACGCCCGAAACCGAAACGCAGGCGACCGGCCTGCTCGATGCATCCGGCAATCCGATCACGCGCGACGTGCAGCAGGGCGGCAACCTATCTTGGCAGGATCTGCAGGAATTCCGGACGCGCGTTGGCGACATGCTTGACGAGCCGCGACTGTCGGACAAGATCGCCCCCCGTCAGTTGCGCACACTGTATGCCGGCCTGACCCAGGACATGGAAGCGACAGCACGCAGCGAGGGACCGCAGGCGTATCGCGGCTGGAAGCGGGCAAACGACTATTACGATGGTCGGATGAAGCGCATCCGCGATACCGCGTCGATCGTTACCGGCGACCGAAGCGACAAGACTCCGAATGAGGCTTACGCCGCGCTGCAGGGCCTGTTGCGGACAGGTTCAACAGGCGACGCCTCGGCATTTTCGCGGATCATGCGGTCAGTCTCCCCCGACGATGCCGCGTCCGTTCGTGCAACGCTGGTGCAGTCGCAGCGTGGCGGTCCTCAGTTTGACCCGGCGAAACTTTCGTCGAACTGGAGCAAGATCTCGGAGCGCGGAAAATCTGCCCTCCTGCCCCAACCGGGTTTGCGATCGATCATGGACGACGCTGCCAACCGCGCAACGAGCGCCACGCACGACCCGTTAGCTGACAAGAGCGGGGAGCAGGTGTATCTGTCGCTCGAGCGCCTCGCTGAGAATAGGGGCGATAGCTTGCGCTTCCAAGCGCATCTGGCTCGCATGTCGCCCGATGAGGCGAATTCGGTGCGCTCGCTGATGATCAACCGCATGGGTCTGGCGACGGCTGGCGCGCAGGGCGCGGACGGCGATACCTTCTCGATCGGCCGATTTCTGACGCGCTGGAACACCATGTCGCCGGGCGCCAAATCCGCGCTGTTCGGGAACTCAGAGATGCGCGGTCACATGGAAGCGCTCGCGCGCATCGCAGAACGCGTAAAGGCTTCGGAGAAGCTGGCTGGACACAGCAACACGGGCGGTGTCGAGATCGCGAACCGTACCAATGCTGGGCTTGGCGCGGCAGCAGTCGCGCTGCTAATGGGCCACCCGATCGCTGCCGCTGGCCTTGCCTCGCCTGCCGCGTATCAGCGCATCAGCGCGGAAGTGCTTACGTCGAAGCGGCTGCTTACCTGGATCGCCCGTGCGCCGGCCAAGGCGACCCCACCGGTACAGCGCGCATACATTGCGCAGCTAAGCCACATCGCGCGTGCTGAACCTGCGATCGCCAATCAGGTGCTCCATTTGCAGCAGCGCCTAAATGACGCTTTTTCGGGTGGCACTGCATCAATGCCGACACGAGCTGCAGCGATTCCAGCCAGCGACGAACCCGCTGACGAAGGACGGCAGTGACAGCGGCACGCATGACAAAAGTAGGCCCAGCGCCAGCGCCTTGGCCCAAGAACGCACCGGGCTAATCAGCGAAGCGTCCCGGCTTCGATATAATGCCGGGTAGCATTCAGCGCTTGCACGGGAACACCTTTTTGAAAGTGGCAGACAACACGTAGCTGGGCTGCTTATCCCAGTCTTCGGGGTGATCGGCCAGCCGCCGCCGGGCCAAGGCCATGACCTGGTCAGTTGACGAATTCGGGTTCGGACAGATGAACCCATTGATCGCCAAGGTGTCGTAGGTCGCCAAAACGTAGCCAGTGCAAAAATCAGCTCGGCGGGCCTCGTCGTGGGCCTCCGCGCATATGGTAGCCAGCATCTCAGTCGACGCCGTGCTCGCCCAAAACCCGGGCGATGAAGATACAGCCGACGTTGCAAAAAAGAGGATCGCAGGAAGCATTGCTCATCCATTCGCTAACTCAAGCCTACACTGGTTTCGAGGTAGGCCCTGGTCAAGAGCGTTCGCCTCGCCGCATATTGGAAAGGCGGCACTATGTTCGATTGTGGTGCGCTCCGATTGACTTGTACGCCGAATCAATCACTTTGCGACGATCGGTTTGGGAAAGCCGAGTTTCACGGGGGATGTCATGAATCGGTTTTATTGCGCGCTTTCGAGCGCAGTTCTTTTCACGTGTGCGCCGTGTGCAGCGCAGGTCGCGCCGGCTCCTGCGAATACGCCAACGATGCAAGTCGGGGTCGCGCCCGATAACACGCTCAGGACAGGCACCGAGGTGCAGCTCAAGCTGTCCGAGCCGCTAAGCACGAAAGGTAAGACGCTGCGTGTCGGGTATCATTTCCAGATGGAAGTGGCGGAAGCGGTGACCGTCAACAATCAGGTGGTAATTCCGGCAGGCAGCCCGGCGACCGGCGAAGTCACCGAGGTTCGAAACAAGGGCATGTGGGGTAAATCAGGCCATCTGACCGCAAGCATCCTATATGTGCGAGTGAACGGCCGGCAAATTCGGCTATCCGGGACCTTCGACGACAAGGGCGTCACAGGAACTGCCGGCGTTGTCGCTGCTGTCGCTTTCGTGCCAGTTGTTGGATTTTTCACGACAGGCACAAGCGCGAGCGTTCCATTGGGTGCGCCAGTGAAGGGATTTATCGCCGAAGACGTTCCTTTGACTTTCGCCCAGGCAACCGCGCCAATGGTGGTCCCGGCCACAGTGCCGGCGAGCCCGGTGCTTCTGAAGGCCGCAGCCTCAACCTCAAAATAAGGGCCGGCGACCTTCGCTGGTGACGGCGGCGCAGCGGGGTGGCAGGCGAGGGAATGCTTTCGCTCATCGCTCCGCCGCCCGCAATATTTTCCTGCACGGTCACGCGCGTTCATGATGGCGACGGCCCGATCTGGTGCTCGAACGGCACCAAGATTCGCGTTGCGGGCATTCAGGCGCCGGATCTCAAAAACACAGTGCCCTGCCGCGAGGGGCGCGCCGAATACGCCTGTTCGAACGTCGCTGCGGAGCGCAGCCGCGTCGTCGTCGAGCGCCTGACGCTGCACCAGGCGATGACCTGCCAGCCTATGGGTACGAGTTACTCGCGTGTCGTTGCGCGCTGCACGCTGCAGGATGGACGATCGCTATCATGCGCGATCCTCGCCGCGGGCGCCGCCGTTCGATGGGACAAGTATTGGGTCCGCTATCACATGGGAGAATGCCGATGACACCCGAGCTGGAGCGGTACCATTTGGCGTTCGGCGGCCGGGTGGATTAATGCTCTCTATGCGGCTGAACTGAGACGTCCGCTTCCGCCTCAGCGATTTCACCTACGTCTGCGCGGTCGGCGGATTCTTGGGCTTCCCGATCCTTGGCCTTGGCCGCGCTACGCTCATCACGAGCAGCAAGCGCCGCATAAGCATTAAAGGATCGAAGCTCGCGGTCTCGAACATTTGGCAGCGTCGCTTCATCCGCTGCGATCTTGGCAGCATCGGCACTCTCGCGATTTGTCTTAAAAGCCATCATCCACCCGCACGAAATAAGCACATTACCAAGTAAGAAATAAGGTCGGGCAGGCTGGATTGCGAGTGCCGGGCAAGCCTGCCCTCCACTTCGTCGGCTTCCGCGGCGAAGAGTATCATTCGGCCGTGCGGATCTGGGGCAAGTCCGAATTCATCCATCCGGCTTGGAGTCGTTGGGCGCCGCAAGGCGTGCACCCGGTCGACACGGTTAACAGCAGATGGATCCCATCATGCGAACGCAGCGAAGCTCCGACCTGGCAAATTAACCCCAGGCAAGCACTTGAACCCGGGGCGGGCGAGCAGATAACCTTGGATATAGCGGACCCCCATCGCACGCAGGATGTCGTATTCGGCGATAGTTTCGATGCCCTCGGCAATAATCACGATGCCCAGCGAGTGAGCTATGCGGATCACACCCTCGACAATCATTCTGCGTGGCAGACTCGCTTCAATCCCTCGAACGAGCTCCATGTCGAGCTTGATATAGTCGGTTTGAAATTTCGCGAGGAGCCCAAGCCCGGCGTGTCCCGCGCCGAAGTCGTCGATCGCAGTGCCGAACCCCATCTTCCGGTAGGTCTCCACGATGTTCTTCACGTGATCGGTGTCGATCATTTCCTCATTCTCGGTGAACTCGAAGATCAATCGATCGATCGGCAAGCCTGTCGCGCGCGCTGTCTTAAGGGTCAACTGGATGCAGGCAGCTGGCGAGTACACGGCGTTTGGCAGGAAGTTAATGGAGAGCTTGGCACCGGTGTCGAGGATACCCGCAGCGACGGCGCCTTCTATCGCAGCCACCCGGCAACGCTGATCGAACGCATATCGGTTTTCGCTTGTAACGCCCGCAAGCAAGTGGGCCGCACCTTCGCCGTTGCTTCCGCGCACCAGCGCTTCGAACGCGAAGACGTGGCCTGTCTCGACATCGACGATCGGCTGGAACGCCATCGCAATGTCGAACTGATGGCTATCTGATTTACAGCCTTGGCATCCGCCCTGCATGCTCGTTTCTCCAACCTGAGGGCTACTCGATGAATGCTAAGAGCTCGTGAATCTTGGAGAAGGCAATTGGCCTTCCGATGTTGCAGGCTGGCGCGCGTTTCGCGGTCGGCCCGTCAGTTTAGCGGGTGCAGGTCGAGTCCCGCGTCATCAATTGACTGGCGAAGTTTCAGGAGCCCGCGGCGAACCCAGCTCTTCATCGTGCTAACCGGCACGTCGTGCGTCGCAGCCATCTCTGCATGCGTCAGGCCGCCAAAAAAGGCGCCATAGATAGCATCGCGCTCGCATATCTTAAGCGTTGCCAGGCACGCCAGCAGGCCCGCACTGGCTTCACCTTCTAGCATTGTCTCGCTGATGAGCGGCAGCGGATCTGCAATTTCCCAAGCGCCCTCGATGGGCTCCGATCGGCGGACGTATTCAGCACGGACCCAGTCGATGCAACGGTTTCGCGCAAGTGTCGACATCCACGCAATCGCACTGCCACGGCCAGGATCGAAAGCGCCGGCCCGATTCCAGATCTTCAAGTATACGTCATGGAGCATGTCCTCAGCGGCGCCCTGACTGCGACAGACGCGGAAGCAAATGCCGAATAGTTTCGAACACGTGAGCCCGTACAGTTCGCGAAAAGCCTCCCGATCTTCCTGGCCGGTGCGGATAAGCGCCAGCGTTAGAATCTGCTGAGGGCTCAGCGGCGGGACGCCATCAGCCACCGAAAACCCGGCGGTCTCGCCAAGCACGACGACGCGATCAAGAGTCTCACTTGTCGGGGTGCCGGAATTTCCGACCTGTCCATTGTCGAAGCTATGGAAAGTCGGATTCATAAAATGGTCAACGTCGCCCAGGTCGCTAAGTTGCCACCTTGAACGAGATCTTAAAAATACTCAGAGGATCGTGCCTCGCCATGAGCGGCGGGTTAGCGACCGCCGGTTTCTCGATCATCTGACCGGCAGATAGAGGCATCACGATCCTAGTCGAAGTGCGGCTCGACTACGCGATTATCCGATGCTTGCAGGCCTCCAGCGGTCAAGCGTACTTCCGCACCTTTGCACGTGGCGCTCGCTGCCTGGTCGGATCATGGCTCTCGATCCGATTGAACCGAGACGTCAGCTTCAGCCTCGGCAGACTTTTCAAGAACCTTGTTGATCAACGATTCGGTGCCGGCCTCGCTGATCGTGCGGCCCAGGTCGATTGCCACTTCCGGCGTCATACTAACAATCTTGCCGTCATAACTCTCGACGAGCACATGACCGTCTTCGACCCAAACCTTCCGCGGCGATCCATAGGGCTCGATCCCTGCCATGCGCAGCGCGTGTTCAGCTTTCTCCTCGGCCGTGCGAGGCTGGAATTCGAAAGGACGAGTCATGGTCAACCCTTTGCTATCAGATCGTACATTATCGATCGGACGGGCATGGGTCCAGACAGGACGTTTTTACGGATCTAGTTGCCGTGTCTAAGCGAGTGGATCAGTTTCCCAACAACATGCTCTGGCCGCGCTGGCTTCATCACCAGCGGTGCTTGCGCTAGGGCTGACGCGAGTTCGCCAGGGAGTCCGGTTGCGCTGTGCACAACAAATGGCACCCCCTGTTCGGTAAGCAGCATCGCAACCGGCGTAACTAAACCATCCAGAAGGTTCGCATCGATGACCGCTGCATCGATGCCGCCGACGGCGAGCAGCGCCAGCGCGTCTGCCACGGTTGCGACGGGGCCCACGACGTCGGAGCCCAAGTCCTCGACGGCCATCGCCAAGCCCAATGCGATCAGGCTTTCGTCCTCGACAATCAGGATGGAAATTTTTGGCATGAGGGGTCCCGCTTTTTCAGCGGGAGCACGATCTCTCGCAGCCGTTGACGCTTATGACGTTTCAACGATGCAGGCTAAACTGACATGATCCAAGTTAGTTGCAAGCAATACAACGTGCATTACGCAACTATCCGGTCTGCTGCGGCGTCCTGGATGTTATGCTGTGCTATCGCCGAGCGACATTCGAGTCGGTGACCGAGAGCATCTGGAAAGCCCCCCCGCTTAGCGTGGAGACCGTCATGCCTGAGCCGACCGACGGCCGATATTTCGAATACCGTGCAGCGCAGGCGCGGGAAATGGCGGAGCGCGCGACGTCACCAGCGGCACGTCGTATCCACCTCGAGCTTGCTGCCGATTATGATCAGAAAGCTCGCGAGCAGGACCTGCACCTGCTCGTTCCGGATAGCAGACCGTCGGTCAGATCTGGAGTACGACCAGATGTGGTCAATCGTCGAGCAGGTTGAGGTGCAGATAGGCCCGCTGAAAGTCAGCGACCTCCCGGAGTCTATGTTCGTCGAGAATAGCGATGGTGCGCTTATCGCGCACGATAAGCCCGGAGCGCTCGAGCTGCTTGATCATCCGGTGGACGTGGACTGTCGTAAGACCGAGGGCGTCGCCCATCTGCTCCTGTGTCATAGGTAGTTTGTGGGCTTCGCCCTCGTGAAATCCGACCACTTCAAGGCGCAGCGCGATTTCGCACAGCAGATGTGCGAGCCTCATCAGCGCGTCGCGGCGGCCGATATTGGCGATCCACTCCCAAGCGATAGATCCATCGACCAGCGTGTCTAGCCAGAAGGCGTGAGCGATCCTGGGGTGCGTCGCGGCGATCTCGAGCAGCGCCTTGCGCGGGATGCGCGCCATCGTGATCGCGCTCAGCGCCTGCACGCTGTGGTCGGCGATCTTGAGTAACGAGTTCTGCAAATCGACCGCGTCCCCCGGAACCTGCAGCGCGACGATCTGCCGGCCGCCGTCGCCGACGATCTTCTGACGATAGGCGAAGCCGCTGAGCAGCACGCAGGTGAACTCTGCACGCTCGCCCTGACGGACGAGATAACCGCTCGGGTCGAGCTCTTTGAGCGTGAACGGCAGCGCCATGAGCGCGGCTTCATCGTCTGGTTCGAAATGGCTACGGCTCTTCAGCTTGGTCAATAGCCGCTGTAAGGTGACATCTTCCACGGTAATCTCCCGATCTTGGCGGGAGCTCAACACTCTCAGTCACCGGTAGCCATCGGGACCGGTGATAGCGGTATAGTAACATAGATTGCGCCAAGGTCCGCGATAATCGCGATGCACCTGGATTAAGTTATCGGCTGGGCAAACTGCGCCGGGACATCGCCTAAACGGCGGCGCGACCCACCACATTAATGGCATCGTCGAACGGGAAGCTGGCGAGTATCACCCCTTCGTCATCCTCAATGTTCACACGTCCACGCAGATCGAGCATCCCCTTTTTCACAATCTCGTGCGCGAGAAACTCGCGGACGCCCGCGATGGCAACCCTTCTCGCTACCTCCAGATCAATCAGGTCGTGGCCTTCCGGATCTGGGCAGTCGGAATGCTGGTTTATAATGTGGATATGGAATATCGGCATGGCTGGTTCGTACAGGAGCTGCTCTTGACGATCCACGATTTGGATCAAGTATATAAGTTCGCTTCAAGATCATTAGCCTCGACGTCTTGTCGAGCAACGGATACCAACGCCACCCCAAACGTTAAGTGAGATTCTGGCGCCATTCCGGGCAACAGATTACCGAAAGCGGCGTTGATCGACGTCCGAACGATATGCAGGCGATCCTTAAACGCGTTGTCGATGAAACGCATTGGGAGAATTAATGACGAACCATTTGAAGGCTGCCACAAGGGACTGCCGCGTTCGTCGGGTCATCTATTCCAGTGTGGCGGTTGGTGATGATCGCAAAGAGGATCGCGTTGAGATCTTGCGAGTATCGCGAGCCAATAACGGCCTGGACGGCGTTTCCGGTTTCCTGTGGACCGACGGGCTCAGCTATATTCAGGTTTTGGAGGGGAACCCTGAAACCGTCACCCTGTTGCTGACGCGGATTGCTGCCGATCCCAGGCACCGGGATGTGCGCATTCTGAGTGATCAAATCGACGGCAAGAAGGCGTTCAGCGATTGGGCGATGGGCAGTTTAACGTCTGATCGCGACGGTGCGGTTTTGCGCGAACAGGTGGCCCGCTTCCTCCGACATGCTCCCGACGATGTGCGTACGGTATTCGGCCCATTGGTAGCGAACGGATAGACTCTCCGAATGGAACAGCAGCGCGCCTCACTGGCTCCATTCGGCATTCTTTAGGTGCCGAAGGAGGATCGATCCGCGATCCGCAGAGCGCGCTAGATGGTATCGATGGTAGCCTGAAGGGAAGCTGCCAATTCAGTTCGAGCGCCGTTCACCGCCAGCACCTAAGACAGGCCGTAGGACCGAGCCGTCCGTTCCGACGTTCTCGACCGTCCCGAGGAGAATGCAATGAAGAGCAAGTTTGCACTGGCCGCCATGATGGCCATGGTCGCCGTTCCAGCTATGATGCCGACCGCTGCGGTCGCGCGTCATCGCACTTATCACGGCCACAGCAATTATCGACATCGCTGTGGCGGCGGGAACGGCGCTGTTGGAACGATTGCGGGCGGTGTCGGCGGCGCACTGATCGGCAATGCGCTCGGGGGCGGCGTCCTAGGCACAGTTGCCGGCGGGGTCGGCGGCGGCCTGCTTGGCCGTCATCTCGACAAGACACACACCCGCCACCGTCGCGGCTGCTGATCTATCGCAAAAGCTAGAGCCCTCTTCTGGACTGGAGGGGGCTCAGTTTGCTGTCTCAACAAGCCGCAGAATCAGTATCAGCGCCGCCGAGCCTATTCTTAAATCTCCGCATCGACCGCGCGTCCCAGCCCATAAGCGTCGTCGCGAGCACCGCGAACTTGGTAGAAAGGCCGATGGGGCAGCGCATTGTCGGACATCTCGGCTGCGGAACAGTCGCTCCTATTTTCCAGTGTTGCCACGCGCATGTATGGGGACGGAGGAAATCCATTAACCGCGATCTCCCGCAACCAATGTCGTCCGCCGTCATTTTTCACCTGTCCGCTTTCTGAGACCTGAAAGGGAAATCGACTTGGTGACCACTGCCAAATGCCGTTCTTGTGGCGCGCCGCTCCTCGGAGGGAAGTGCACATCGCCGGCCGTATGTCGGACGCAAATCGATGACCACCTCCTATCGTTAGCGGCTGAGGCTCAGACAGCGGGCATCCCAACGCGACTCAGATTGTAAGAACCGGCTACCGAGACGCCCACGCCGCTCTGCACAGACCGCCTTCCGCGGCCGCTACAGGGCTCTCCTGGACTAGCAGATAGGGACCTGCATTGGCTGACGATCAATCCGATGAGAATGCTGACGCGCTCCGCTGGATGCAAGCCGCGGCGTTTATGGATCTGCATGGGGAGATGTGGCTACGTCGAGCCATAGAAGGATTGAAATCCTCCGGCCAGGACGACACCGACGAGCACTGGGCGGACCTTATCAACAAGATGCGGGCGATCGCGCATTCGCCCCGGCAGTAAGGCCGAACCGCCTCAGCGAAGTTCAGCATCGACAGTCAGACCACACTTGAGCAGCGCCGCGACGATCGCTTCATACGGGCGGTGACAGCTATCCCAAGCGTGATCGCGCGGCGCGACGGCGGCGGCCCAGTATGACCGCAGGTGCGTCTCGTCGCGCAGGTATGGATAGAGCACCCTCAGCGCTAGGCGGACATCCGGCGTCGCGATCGGCACGTCCTTCTCGCGGTAGGACGCCGCATGCAGGACGCTCAGCGCGAGGTTCATCAGGATCGTCTCGGCGCGCTTGCGGCGGAGCTCGACCCGGTCCTGGCTAAAGGGCAGAGCCTCGACCCGCGTGTGTTTGCTGCCGCACCCTGCATTCCAGCATGGCAGGCTCGCGCGCACGGACGCCCAGTCCAGGCCGGCGCGATGGCGAGTGCGGTGATGAATCAGCGCCTCGCGGTCGCATATCCGGACGTGGCCGCATTCGTTGCACGTCACCCGTACCGCAGCCTCGATCCGCCGTAGGTCAGTCAGGGTTTTTTTGGGGCCAACCATCACGCGCCATCGACCGCACTCAACGATTCTGCAAGAACATTGTGAGAACATCGACAACCCGCTAGGCCGCCCGAATAGACAAGTCGATCAAGGAATGCCCGATGACAAACACCTCTCGCTACTAGACGAAACGCGAGCCGTTCGGCCGATGGCTGAGCGCTCAGCGCGAACGCGGAGATTGGATCGATGAACTTGCTGCCGCAGCGTGTGCGGATCGATCGTTCCCGAAAGACGGTGATCTCGAGGCAGTAGGTGCGCACCTGCGCGGGCAAAAAGCGGACGGCGACGTGTTCCAGGCAATCGATGACGCCGAGAGCGCATGGTCGAGCCTGTAACGGGAGCTCGTTAGGAGTGGCGGCGTCTGATGTGCTCAGTCATCAGATTCGGAAGCGTCCACCTCAGCGAAGGTGATCGCCAGCTTGTGGTGAACCGGTTCGGCCTCGTGGAAGGTGATTTCAACGTCGATCTCGGCGCCCTTGCCGGTCAAGTCGGGCGCCCGAAGGAGAAAGAAATCGTCGAGCTCAAGCGAACATTTCTGCTTCAGTGCCTCGATAGAGAATTGGGCAGAGTGCGGATTGTTTTCATCAATATGGGCCGCGCCGTCATAGAGATTGAAAAGGGGTGCGCGGTAGTCAGGGTAAATGGCGCGAGCCCCATTCCCGACATAGGTGTTTAACGCGCTAAGCGTGTTAGGCTTTGCCGGCGCATCAGGCGCTACCGGCTCGCTCGCCCTTTCAGAAACCGATGACAGGAAAATTGTTTTGGGGAAGTTCACGGTAACGTCGATATTGGTGGCTGTCGCCGAGCCGTCATTCTTTAGAATAAGGTGAAGCGTGGCGGTCAATCGCAAATTTTCTGTCCATTGCCTAAGCTCCCTTAGGTAGCGCTCGTAGAGAGTGTAATAGGACCGAAGCGCGGCGTTATGCTGCTCGATGCGCTCGCGGCTCGGCATACCAAGAGCAGAAATGCTGCGATACGCGGATAGCGCTCCGACATTCGATGCTGAGGGCTCTCCCGGTAACGGAAGCAAGGGATGGTCAGCGCGGATCTTGCTTAAGCTCGGAACGCCCATCTCGATCGCGCGGGCGTTGCGGATCTCACGCTTAGAGGCCCCGCCCCGGAAAGCGGCCGAAAGTTTGGGCTGCCGCGATTTAAGTCGGGCGATCTCAAGCTTTGCATCGCGCAGTTCCTTCGCGCCGGCCTCGACCTCATCGGGAAGCCGGAGCGCGTCGGTCAGCCGCAGTACCCTGATGGCACGTGAGCGCAGCTTCATTGCCATGCCGCCGTCGTTGGAGGCGATGAGCGTAACGCGCCCAGCGTTCTGCCGCTCGATGGCGGTGGCGATATAGTGGTCGTCGTTGATCTCTCGGACTAACTGATGAGTTGCAAAGTCGATTGCGGGTTCCTGCACGACGAAAGCGAGCGTCACTTTTGGGCGCAGCTCAATCGGATCGGGCAGCACCATCTTGCTCACAAGGAAATCGATCATCCTTGCCGCACGTGACTTGAGCGTGGCCGACGGACTAAAAATCTTCTTCTGCTCTAGCTCGCGTAGGAGGATCGGCGTGATGACGAGCGTGCAGTGATTGCATCCGGTAAGCGCGCACCAATCTATTTGGTCGATCGGCTGGAAATGCAGCACCTGATTGGTGTCGATAATGATGTCGCAGTCGCTCATCTGGCCAAGGTAACCACTAAACACCTTAGCGACGAGGCAAATTTTGGAGCGACCTCTAGTCCGCTAGTGGCGTCAGTCGGTGACCAAGGGGACGGTCCCGCACCAACTCGCCAGGCGCTGCGCCAAGATCGCCGAGTTGCAGTCGCGAACGGCATTCGAAGGCCGCGTGGGTATACAAGCGACCGGCACGAGCGAACAATTGTTACCGAATTCGATCGGACAGACGAGGAGTGCGGGGTCTGCAAAATGACCATCAACCTTTGATTGCCGTCGGCGAACGAGTCTTTTTCTGGTCTGGCCGCGGCTCGCAAGGATACGGAACTATCCGCGAGATCAGGGACGGACGGGCGTTCATCGACCCTGAATCGGACGCGATTAAGGGCAGCGACTATCGGGTGTTTCGCCAGCCTGCAAAGCGATACGACTCATGGGCGCCGAGAGACTATGGTGTGCCGCTCTCCTGTATCAACACCACCCCGCGGCCGTGGTTCGTCGACAACTAGAGCAGGGTGGACGAAAACGCGTCGCGCAAAGCTGTCCGATTGCACGGCGAGAGCGGTCTGGTTGAACGGGCGGGGCGATGCCGTCTGTCGGTTTGATCGAATTCGGCTGATAACTCTGGGGGAGATGGCGTTCGCCGCGGCCTCCGCGACCTGAGCGGCGCCCGCGCTCGCCTCGATATGCTCGCTCAACAACGAGGAGCGCAGCGCCATGCCTGCCAATCACGCCATGATGACGATCAACGAATTCCGCGAGTGCATGAGCATCAGTCGAACGCGCACCTACGAGCTGATCCGCAGTGGCGAGCTGGCCGCCGTAAAAGCCGGCCGCCGTACGCTGATCCGCGCGGATGCCGCGCAGGCCTGGCTCGACGCACTGCCGTCGGTGCGCCCTGCCGGTGGGCGCTGATCATGGCGAAGGTAAAACGCCCCCTGATCTCTGAGGGTGACAGCGCCGTAATGCGTCGGGTCATCGGCTGGTGCAGCGCGCAGGGATTGGATGTCCGGCGCACATCGCCCAGCCAGATAAAGGTCGGGCCGCTCAATTGCTGGCCCGACAAGGGCGCCTGGAACCGTGACGATGACCCTAAGGGCAAGAAAGGTGGTATCCCGGCCTTCATGACCGCGGTCGAGGAGTGGATGGCGACGCAGGCGCTTGTGCCGACCTACTGGCCTACCTCTATCGAGATTGGATAAGAGCGGCATTGGTCGCGGCGGTGATAACCCCACGCACTATCGACACAACCCTGACTGTCCGCAATGATGCGGCCATGGATGATGTTGTAACACCGCCAGAGAATCCGGACGATGCGGGCGTGAAAGTCGCAATCGGCGATGCCACGGCCAAATACCTAGATGATCGTGCTGCTGAATCCTTTAAACGTCAAACTGATCTTGAGGAGTCAGTCTGGCGGTCCCTTCCACTATTCACAGGTGGATTGATCGCAGCTGGCGCGATCATTTCCAGCACGGCTAAGGCCTTGCCCCCGTTCGGAATGGATCTTTATCGATGCCTTGCCTATGGGGCATTGCTACTTGCGACTGGAACATTCGCGGTGGCGTTCTGGTGGCTATGGCAGGTCGTAAGGCCGCGAGAGTTTGACTATCCGGCGGACGACGAACTGATTGCCGCTTACGCAAACGACATGCTCGCGTTTCATGCAGGCAGCGGCCTTACTGGGGAGACTCTTGATGCGACCGTAGCGCGGGAACTCCGCCTGTATATGGCGAACACGTTCGCAATTGCAGCGAAGAGCACATTCGCAAATAATCAGAGACGCTTGAGCGCGCGTGGACAGGTTCTCGTTTTCCTGCTGAGTGGCTTCCTGTTAGCTTTTGTTTGCGATGCCATTATATATGGGCATCGACTCATTTTTTCGGTCGATCCAATTGGAGCTTCCAACGATGGCGCGAGTACCCACCTCCGCACCGCCAATCCCCGGATCACCCCCACCTCCGAGCCGGCCGTCGCCGCCGCCAATGCGGGTAATCCGGGACGGAGGCTGGCTGACAAAGAGTTCGACTGCCCCGCAAGTCAGGGACAAATAAATGGCCGACGCCGACAAGCCGATCAGCGCGGAAGGCGCGCCGGCGACAATCCAAGCTGCTCGACCAGCGCCACCCCCACTCCAACGCCTCACCAAAGTGGAGTTGGCGCACGACAGCGCGCTTCAGAAGCGGCCGGTGCCAAATACACCGAATAAGAAGTAGACGACGCGCGACTTGTCGACGAACGCTGGGGGAGTTGCCTCTCGAAACGATAGCAAACGCCTTGCGCATGCGTTATTTCAGAGACACCCCCTCCGCGATCTCATCGCCTATCTGACCTTCATACAACCTCTTCTGCCTCTCCATACAAACTGCTCTAAAAGATGCCTTCCGCCGGGGCGGGAACCTTCTTTTCGATACGGGTGGCGCGGCGGCGCTTTTAGACACCCGCCGCTGCCGGGCCTATGACCACCAGCCTTTCCACGCGCGCCGCCGTGCATGAGGATCGCGCGGCCAGCCTTCATGGAGTTGGACGAGCGCGGTGCGCCGATGGTCCGTCTCAATCTGATTGTCGGACGCGGGCCATTCCAGTTTCACGCGCTCTTCCGCCTCACGGCGCTGCTCGAGTTCGTGCTCCCGCTCGGCGCGCTCGAGCAATTCCCAGCCGCTGTCTATTTGATCCCATGCGCCGTCCGCCAGCGCCGACAGCATCTTCATGCGTCCGGCTTCGGCCTTGCGACGCTCGCCCGGCGCGATCGACCCTGAGCCGCCCATGCGACGAAGCGAGGCAAGCTCACCGATCGATCCGCGGTCGCGCTTCGGGACGCGCAGCAACTCGACCAGCGGCACCCGCCCTTCTTGCGCGTCCCAATGCCCTATGCGAGGGTCGATGCCGCGCCACAGGCCGCGCACCAGCCGCCAGTGACGCTGCAGGCGGATATTCGGATAGCCGGTCGCCAGCTTCATCACTGGCGGGTCCAGCATCCAGCCATCGTTTTCTGCGGCACCGCGCCATTCCTGCATGCGCCCGGGTAGCCAGGAAGCGAACTGCATCAGCGCGGCAGGCGGCACGTGAGCAACGATGTCGGTGTAGGTCCCGCCCGCGCGCGCTTCATGGACGTAAAGCCAGTGGGCACGGTAGCCGCGGACCCACCTCTTGACCTGCACATCTAGTTCATGGGTGAGCCGGGACACCAAGCCCCCAGCCGCCAATTCGTCACCAGCACCGAGCCGTGCGTGATCGAGCGTGATGCGTGTGTTCAGCAGTAAACCGTGCTGCTGAATCAGGAACGAAGCTTGAGCGTAGATTGCTTCGGCCTGCTTCAGATCAAGGTACTCCGCGGGATCGGCGAGCGCGGTGGTCGACCGATGCATTACCCGCAGCGTAGTGGAGCGCGATCGGTAAGCGCGGGCGCGCTCCCGTGTCGCTTCAGGCGCCGTCGTCGGGTCGCTCGGTCCTTCTGGGTTCACAAGCCGGTGAAACCGCCGCGATCGGATCAGCAGGTTCGTGTGGTCGCGCATCGTCTCGATCGGCACAGCCCAGACGTCCATGAGATCGAGCCAGTAATCGCCAGCGTTTCGGCGCGCTGATCGCGCGCGTGCCTTGAACCCCGCCGCGACCCGCTCGCGTTCCGCCGCCGTGACCTGATAAAAGGCGGGGTTCACGATGTGATTGCGAGCCGGGACCGTCACTTCGAAGTTGGACAGGTAGAGCAGGAAATCCCGGATCATCCGCGCCTTTTCCGGCGTCTCTTCCTGCCAGTCGCTCAGTGCGGTCTCCTGCGCGTTCACATCGCCGGTCAACACCGCATCGAAATAGGCTAGCACGAACGCTGTCGAGCCAAATGCGAGCGTTTCAGCGGCTAGGGTGGGCGTGACGTCGCCCTGCCATGCGATCTGGTCGAGTTTGTTCAGAGCCTCGCGCGCAGAGCCGTCGCTCGCACTGCCGATCATATCGAGCGCTTGCGGTTCGTAGCGGATGCTCTCCGACTGACAGACGTCGCGCAGCAGCTTGAACATTTGCGTGCCGCCCAGCGGCTTGAAATGCACGATAAGGCAGCGCTTGCGCAGTGCCGGCCGAACCGCGGCGAGATCAGTCGTCGCGCAGATGAAGTTCGCGCCCTCGCCGGGTTCCTCCGCAGGCTTGAGCAGCACATCGGCTGCCGCGCCGGACAGCGCGTGGATTTCGTCGAGGAAGCACACGAATTTGCCGAAATGCGGGCGCTGCACGAGCCGGGCGAAGTCTTGGACGTGCCGTGGCTCGTTGTGCCGCGCGCCGTCCATCTCGTACCAGCCGAACGTCACGCTGCGGCCGCCAAAGATGTTCTCGCACGACGTGCAGCGCCCGCAGGGCAGGGGCGCCGTGTTCTCACACAGGATGCCGGCGCCCATGACGCGGGCGGCAGAGGTCTTCCCCGTACCCGAGGGGCCGACCAGCAACACCGATTGATTGCTGCCCGTCGTCATGTGGTGGGTCAGCGCACCAACCGCGGCTTCCTGACCGATGATGTCGCTCAGCTTGCGCGGGCGGTACTTGAGGGCGAGATCACGCATTGTCGTCCTCCCCGTCATTCGGGGCGACAGGTGTTGATCCCTTCGCGCCGGTGATGCAGCCGTTGACGGAGGCGTGGAAACCGCCGCCTGCGCACATCGATGGGGTGCGACGATGCCAGCGATCGGTATGGCCGCCTTCACGCGCAAATCGTGCGCGCTCCTCTGGGTCAGACACGCTGGCGAGCCAGTCGCGGAAATCGATTTCGGGTTTCTCGTACACAGGTGTCTCCTTTGCAGAAGACGCCGCGGCGGAATGCCGTGCACGTTCTGCAAAGGCATATAGCGAATTTCGTGAATTAACTACACGAGGGTCAGCCCGTTAACCTTCTATTTTAGAACAAATAGTGTCCAATCGCCTGCGCGAACGTGAGAGATTTGGTCACGCGTCAACCCACAACCAAGAGCCGCGAGCGATACACAATCTCAAAGGCTCGAATCACGCGCACGGCCTCACGCAGGCGCCGCCTCCCCGGGTCTTCCGCGCGGGCTGTCTCGCGATCAGCAGGTGTACGGTTGTTCAACAATGTGCTGAGCCTGCCGCGTCGTGCAGCGCGACCGTCAGTGGCCGCCAATATCGTTTTCGAAGCGGCCAAGATCGCCTCTTCAAGACTCATCTCAGGCCCCGCCTCAATCGCCTGGCTAAGCATTTTGGGAAAATCTTCAGGTTGGATTTGTTCGGGTTCCGAGAAGCCTACGCCCGTGCCTTTCGCCGTTTTATATGTATAGCAGCCATGAGTGACGAGGTTCTTAGCCCTCACGAAATGCGCGCGATCAAGAATGTTGCCTGATTCGGTGACCTTCCAGAGGGTTGGCGCATCAATGAAGTCTGGGGCGCAGTAACATCCCAATGCGGACGGGCCAGACTGATCAATTCTGTCCATTACCGCGAGCTGGTGCGGTGTCATATTAAATCTGAAATATGGAGAAACCCAATGGGGCCACTGCGCCGCGTTATGCCCGCGCAATAATTCCGGCGACTTATACTGTACAAACAGGTTCAGTCTGAAAGTTGGGATTTTCGCGGGGCTTATGGTCGAGAGATTCGTCCAGATTGAGGGGGCAACTGTAATGCCAATGCTCAAGGGACCTGTTGGGTTCGAAAGCGCATGAGGGGCAACGTGCGGCCCGAGGGCGGCGGCAAAATGATCGACCGGCAGAAAGAATGCGGCGTCGTACCCTAGGACATTTTCTGTCACCCGACCCGGAGTTGTTACAATGCGGGTTAATCTCCCAATAGCTCCGTCGACCAATTGCTGGAAAGCGTCCTCTTCAAAATCACATTTTGTGGGCACTGCATGTCGCTCCTAATGGTCGCCCGCACGATGCCGCGTTAATTGATACTCTCCAAGCGTGAACCCTTTCTGCCTGCAAATCCCGCAGGTTGAACGGAGATACACCTTGGAACGAACACACCTTCCCATCGTGCCGGAAGAGGTCCTGCGCCGGCACCAAGTGCATGTGCACCGCGATACCCGCTTCCGCGCCAATGCTCGGTTGCTGCAGGCCCTCTACCGCGAGGAGCAGGGCATCGACATGGGTGCGCACACCTATGGCGATGGCAGCACCCGCAAGCTCGGATCGCGGATCAGCAACAAGGCGGGCGAGGCCGGCCGCAACTTCATGACGCCCGAGATCGCGCGTCTCGCCTGGCGTGAACATGCCTACCGCGAGCCCGGCGCCATGATCGACGACGAGCGCGTCTGGACCAACCTGCTCGGGTCGGACTCCCAGACGATCAACTGCATCGGGCCGCTCAAGCTCGACCTCGCGCTCGCCACGAAGATGTTGCGCGCGATGTGTCCGGACCTGGCCGAAGCCGAAGTGCAGTCGGTGCTGTTCGAGCATTCGCCTGGACGTGGCAGCGAAGACCTGACGCGGGACGGCACCGCTTTCGATGCGATCCTCAACTATGTCAGCGGCACGGGCGAATTCGGCTTCGTCGCTCTGGAGCTGAAGTACACCGAGAACGGGTGGTCGCGTCAGAAGGAGCTGGGCAAGCGCTACGCCGACTTGATGCCGGCGAGCGGCCTGTTTCGAGATCCCGAGGCGGTAGAGCTGCGCAAGTCGCCGCTGCAGCAGTTTATGCGCGAGCATGTGCTGGCCCAAGCCGCGATCATGCGGGGTGACTACAGCGAAGGACGGCTCGTCATCCTGACGCCCGCGCTAAACTCCTCGATCCGTCGCATTTCAGCACGGTACGCAGATCATTTGGCCGAGCAGACCGAGGGGCAGGCGGGGTTCGGCGTCTGGACGTTGGAAGCATTCATCAACGCCCTGCGCCAGCACGGTGACGCTGCCTATGCCGACGACCTCTACCGCCGCTACTGCGATTGGTCGCGGGTGGATGCGGAGATCGCGGCGCACGTGCCAGCGAAGTTGGCGGATTGAACGGGTGATCCGCTGGGCGCTTTTGCCCGGCGGATTAGTCCTTCGCTTTCAGGCCGAGCGCAATGAGACGGCGGATAGCTTCAGCCCTTGTAGGTACACGGTTTTCGAAGCGCCAATCGTCAATAGCCTTGGCTTCGCTCTGTGTCACCATGATCGGCAAACGGATGTCTTTTAGCTCCGGCTCCATGGTCAATCACTACCGATCTTGTGCTCTTTGCACAAGTGGCTTGACACGCCCAAGTCTCAGGAATAACTAGGTGCCGCTTGCACAAGTTGCACAAGCGACCGGGCAGGAGGATTAGGCCCCTCCGAACCCGGTCTGACCATCACGTCTGTTTGAGGAGACGAATAATGGCTGCCAACAGCTTACCTGCACACGTGCGTCCGGCCAACCCCGAAGAACGCGTCTCCGCTTCCACCACCCGTCGTGCCATACTCGGCGGCGCTATTCTCGCCCCGGCAATCATCGCATGCGCTACGTCGGCGATGGGCACGTTGCCCGTCATGTCGCGTACGAAATGGGATCGGCTTGTCGCGGCGTTCCGCCGCGCCGACGAGAAAATGAAGGCGATCGGGATCGAGCACACCGCGGCGTTTGAGCGGTATTATATCGAAAGGGAGAAGATCGGCGAGCGCCCGGTCGCACCGAATAGGCCGGCTTTGAAATATCCCAAGCCGATCGAACAGATGACGATCGCTGAAATCAAGGCCACGCCCGTCGAGCCCTCGGCTGCCTATGCGGCGTACGAGGCTGAGCTTGCTGAATGGCAGGCCAAGGCCGAAGAGCTAGAAGCGGCCATCACTGGCGATGTCGATGCCCGCTGGGAAGCCGCTGTCGATGCACAGGATGCTGCGGCACAAGCAATTTTCGCCGAACCCGCACCGAACATTGCGGCCCTATTTTTCAAGATCAATCTGGTCGAGGAAGAATACCGCGGCTGCGATCCCAGCGACAAGGTGACCAAGCTGGTATTTGCAGACGTTCGCCGCCTTATGAGCGGGGGCGCGGCATGAGCGCCCTGTCCCGCCCGATCATGGGCATCGGCCTGACCGTTGGGGGCGCGATGGCGTCCGTAGCGGTGGCGCCTGCCCTCTGGGCTCTGTTTGCCCTCGTGTTTGCGGCAATGCCGTCATGAGCGCCGCGATCAGTCACACCGGGATCTGCGCGACCGACCCCCATCGCGGGTGGCTCAACGATCGCAACCAGATCCTAGCGGCGATCAACAAGGAAGGTCTCCACACCGATGAGCAGATCGACGACCTCCTCGAGATCATGGTCGCGATCGAGAAGCGCATAAACGAGACGCCAGCCCGAACGTCCGATGGACTCGTCTCCAAGATGGTACTGGCGTTCCAGGTGACCGCGGAGGGGCACGAGCTTTCCGAAGAGGCGGCGGCGGATATTGTCCGCGAGGCGCAGTGTCTGCTAGACATTGGCAGCCTTGCTGGTGCGTCCGACGAGATTCAGATGCGGAGGGCGGCATGAGCCAGATGGAACAGGTCCGCCCGGCGCCAGGAACCTTCGACGCCGCCGCATGGCTGTCCGCGCTGGTGGCGATCGGCGGCGGCTACGCTCTGGCGTCTGGCCGCAAGCTCTGGTTCGTCGTGCAGGATTGCCCCGCGGACGAGCTGACCACCGTCATGTCGCACATCGTCGGCAAGCCCGAACGCGTCGAGGCGGTGCGATGGACGATCGAGCGCCGGCAAGCTGGTGAGGTGCTGTGATGGCCTTCGCTTCGTCAACGCTCCGCCCACGCATCCATGACGCTCGCACCTGGCGGCGTCGGGTTCGCCGGCCGTGGGCTCGCCCGCGTGATACCGGCCACACCGCCGTGCTGTTGGCGCAAATCCCGACGTTGCCCCGCGCGGCGCTGGCTAGGGTCACCATGCTGCTGATCGATCGCATGGACGAGATCGACGGTGACTTCGACCTCGAGGATCTGCGTGACGATGACGAAGACCCATACGACCGAGAACAGGAGAACGCATACGAATAGCCTCGCAAAACGGGAGCCGGCGCAACCTCGGCTGCCTCTTCACCAGCCCGTCGCCCGCCACACGCGGACGGCGGGCTTTGAGCGTGTACATCGCTTCGAGGACAGCCACGCGCTTGCCGCGAGCTATGGAGCCGATTGGTGGATACCGATCTACCGCCGCGCCTTCCCGACGCTCATGTCGGCAGTCGCAATCGAGCAAGACGGTTGGGCGCAGCGCGCGGGGATCGACCGGCTGCTGACCCTCGCATGCGGTCGCACCTTCACGGTGGACGAGAAGATCAGAACGCAAGATTGGCCCGATGTGCTGCTTGAGCGCTGGTCGGATGAGAAGCGCAAGACGCCCGGCTGGGTGCAGAAGCCTCTCGCCTGTGACTTCATTGCCTATGCATACGCGCCGGCCGCGACATGCGTGCTGCTACCGGTGCCGGCGCTGCAGCGAGCTTGGCGCCAGCACGGGCGGCAATGGATTGGGCTGTACGGTCAGCGCCGGGCTCAGAACCGGGGCTACACGACGATCAGCGTGCCGGTGCCGCGCGGGGTGCTCATGCAGGCGATCGTCGAAGCGATGTTCGTGTCCTAGCCCCCTAATAATGGGGGCGGGATTGATCAAGCAAGCGTGACTCGACTCCGATGTGGCGCCGACGCAGACTGTCAGCGCAACAGGGAGAGTCGAATGTCACTTGTCGAGGAGGATATGGCGAAGTTGGCCATGATTATAGCTAGCAATCAGGCAAACGGCGTCGCAACGTTTAATGCTTTTCGCAATCGTGTTCCGACGATGGTGCACCTCGATGCCGGCGACTTGGCGCCTTCAACGCCGCGAAATCCTGAGCCGATGTGGCATCAGATCTTCCGCAACATAAAATCGCATTCAACGACGCCCGGAAACGCGATCTATGATGGGCGGTTGGAACACATCCCCCGGGTCGGCTATCGGATTACAAACCATGGAAGAGGGTGGCTCGCCGCCAACCCTTAGCTATATTGGGCTTTGTAGCCCGGCTTGAACCACTTCATTTCTGTTGAGCCGGGCGCTTCCTTGTCCCAAACGAACCACGCGTACGCTGTCGTGCCCGTTCCCTTCTGAATAGCACCCGCAGGGTAGAACGTGATCCGTTCGCTGAACACCCACACGCGCGATGGTGCGTGCGTGGTGAAGATGGTCCGTTGGCGGTTTGCACCTTCGAGAAAAGCTAGGCGTAGTAGCAGGGCGAACTTCCGATCCGCCTTGTGAAGTCCGGCCTGAACAAAGCCCTCGGCGGAGTTGTAGGGAGGATTGGTCACGATGTTGGCTGAACGCCGGTTGCTCAACAGAAAGTCTACGCCTGCTTCGCCATAACCACGATCATGCAAATCGGTGCTGATTACCCGCTGGCCAGTCTCCTTTAGAACATCCGACATAGCGCCATTTCCACAGGCACTTTCCCAGATGTCTCCATCAAATCGTTCATTGTCGATCAGGGCATGTGTAGCCCACGCTGGCGTCGGAAAAAAATCGGGGCCGTCCAGATCGGCGAAGCGCTTCAGGGCGGGTTTGAAACCGCCGTTGAGATTATATGACGTGTCCATCAGAAAAGTATCGCAGAATCAGCAGCTTAGTCAATCCGAGCTAAGTGACTCTATCGACTCGATTTCCGAAAAAAACTTCTTTGCAAGAGAAGTGGTGGCTTTGATTCATCTACGCTTCGGCGTGTGAAACGCGCTGCGGCAGGGGGCTAACCACAAGGTTGGCTCATGTAGGGCCCCGCGAGGCGATGTTCGTCAGAATAGGGCGCAGTCGAACGTTACGCCTTGGACCCAGCCTCCGGCATCCCAACCGCCCTACGTAGCGCGGACAGCGCAACGGCACGCTCATCAATTGCGTACGAAACGGACTGACCAAACGCCCGGGTGGACACAATGTCTTCGCTCTTGCGGAGCGCGCTCGATACCTCGATCAGCCGATTGCGATACGCCTCGACGCCCTTGCGTGCGTCAGGGTCCAGCAGGGGGGTGAGGGTGCCTAAGAAATCGTACTGCGACTGAGCGTTCGCAAGGATGGCCTCTCGTTGGGCTTCCGACGCCTCGCCTTTGTTCAGCCCCATCATATACACTCGAACTAGCTGATCGAACGCAGAGACTTGGTCTTCTAACTTGCGAACATCAGCCTTCTTCGAAGCATCATCCGCCTGCACGACGACAAAATGATGGTTGATCCCCGCGCCAACTAATGCAGTCGATACGGTGCTGGCTAGAAACGCCAAGGCAAGCCACACCTTCGCCTTATGGCTGAGGTCTGCAATGCTGTCGGCCGGCGCGGCGCTCATTGGCTCTTTCGCTTGTGATGCACTTTCATCGACGTTTTCAGATGCACATTCTTTGCGGCATCAGTGAGGCGGTGGCAGTGCTCTTGCCAATCGTCAAAGGCCATGATGCTCATCGCCCCCTTCGCCTGCTGTGAGACCTTCAACGCACAAGCGTCGTGGTTGGCGCCGGCAGAATTTATAACCTCAATCGTTTGCGCCGTCGAGGGAGTAATCCCACTCGTTGCCAAGGCCATGAACAGCGCGATCGTGACTGGATCGATGCGTTCGCTCAGCAGGCGCAGGAACCCAGGCGAGCTTATGTTCGTGCTCAGATCGGGGATGCGATCCCGAAATTGCCTGAGAAGCGCTATCGCCTCGGCCTCGGTGACGGCCTGATCTGGTCCCTTCTCTTCGAGCTGCGCAATGATGCCCGCGATGTAGTTCACGAACGATGTAATGTCCTGATCGTCCAGTGAGCTGTAATCATCGGACTCAGTCCGGAAGCGGGCCGTGTAACGATCGCCAATCACATACTGATCGTACGCGCTGCGAAGGAATTCATCGCGGAGCCCGCGCTCTAACTGCATCAACGGATGAGGGTTCTTGAGGCGATCACGTGCCGCCTCACTGAATGAAGCTTTTTGCCGGCGACCTAGCCATCGCACCCTTCGGCCGGGCAGGTTCTCCTCAGGGTAGAGTGTGAAATCCCGGAAATCCAATGCCGGACCGTCAAGGACGCCGATCAGGACATCGGACCAGTAGCCTGGGCCTGGAACGATGACGACGGTCTGGTCTGGTAGTTGGAAGTACAGTTTGTCGATCGCGGACACGTAGTGACCCAAGCGGGCCCGGAACGATTTGCCAGCGTAGGCTGCGATGTCACGTGAGGGTGGCAGACCGCGCCGGCCGCCCAAATGCCAATCCCGAATCGCCATGGATCGAACGGCCATTTCTCGACGGAGGGTGGTATCGCCGGCGGCTTGAAACGCCGCCAAGTCGAGGTCGGGGAAGTCGAGGAACACAGCAGATCGAGCGCTAAAGTCGGGGTACAGGGTGAAGCCCTTACCAGGCCGAACAATGTAAAAGTCTTCGTCCGACGCTACGATCCGGGTTGCGATGTCGATCCGAATCGCATCCGCCATGTCACTCATAGTCCGCTTCCCCCGCGCTTTTATTGGCCCGTCAGGGGCTTTAGGTATCGAAGCGTGGCTGCGCAAACAGGCACGTGCAAGCGTCCATCTTTGTACCGTTCGATCCGGCACCGTCCGGAGGCGTATATTCCCCATTCGTTACCCAAGTTTCCTAGGTAACGAGTCGCAGCGCCTATAAGTGCTTGAAAACGCTGGTGACCCCTACGAGAATCGAACTCGTGCTTACGCCGTGAGAGGGCGTCGTCCTAACCGCTAGACGAAGGGGCCGCTTGCGCGAAACGGCGCAATACGCACCGGGGCGCGCGGCGTCAAGGCAGTGCGGTCGAGGCGGTGCAATTCATCGATAAAGCGGAACTTGCCGCGCCGATCGGCGTTTTCGTTGCAGATACGGTTTGAATTTCCTGCCGCAAAATAAAGGGTTTCCCGATGCTTTGGACTATCGTTGTCGTCTTGCTCGTTCTCTGGGCACTCGGGTTTGCCGTTCATATCGGCGGTGGCTTGATCCACATCCTGCTCGTTATCGCGCTGATCGTCGTGGTCGTGCGCCTGCTGCAGGGCCGCAGCGCACTTTGACCCCGGGCGGCGCGGGGCGGCTCAGGCCGCCGCGCGCCGCCGTTCGGCCATTTCCGCGTTGAGCATTTCGGCCAACAGGAAAGCGAGCTCGAGCGACTGACCCGCATTCAACCGTGGGTCGCAATGCGTATGATAGCGGTCCGCCAAGGACTGCTCGGTCACATCGACCAGACCACCGGTGCACTCGGTCACATTCTGCCCGGTCATCTCGGCATGGATGCCGCCCGCGATCGAGCCTTCGGCGCGGTGGACCGCGAAGAAGCCGCGCACTTCGGCCAGGATCCTGTCGAACGGCCGCGTCTTGTAGCCGTTCGCCGCCTTGACGACGTTGCCGTGCATCGGATCGCAGCTCCACACCACCGGATGCCCCTCGCGCAGCACCGCGCGCACCAGCTTGGGCAGGCCCGCCTCGATCTTGTCATGACCGTAGCGCGTGATCAGCGTCATGCGACCGGGGACGCGGTTGGGGTTGAGCGTGTCGAGCAGCCGCAGCAGCGCGTCGGGCTCGAGGCTCGGGCCGCACTTCATCCCGATCGGATTGCCGATCCCGCGCAGATATTCGACATGCGCGCTGCCCTCGAAGCGCGTGCGGTCGCCGATCCACAGGAAGTGCGCCGATGTGTCGTACCAGTCGCCGGTCAGCGAATCCTGCCGCGTCAGCGCCTGTTCGTAGCGCAGCAGCAGCGCCTCGTGGCTCGTGTAGAATTGCGTCTGCGCGAGCTGCGGCACCGTCTCGGGGCTGATCCCGCACGCTTCCATGAAGTCGAGCGCCTCGCCGATCCGGTCGGCGACATGGCTGTATTTCTCGGCCCACGGGCTGCGGCCCATATAATCGTGCGTCCAGCGATGGACTTGGTGGAGGTTCGCATAGCCGCCGGTCGCGAACGCGCGCAGCAGGTTGAGCGTCGCCGCCGACTGCGAATAGGCGCGGATCATCCGCTGTGGGTCGGGTTGGCGGCCGGCATCGGTGAAGTCGATGTCGTTGACGATATCGCCGCGATAGGCGGGGAGCGTCACGTCGCCGATCGTCTCGGTATCGGCGGAGCGCGGCTTGGCGAACTGCCCGGCCATGCGGCCGAGCTTCACCGTCGGCAGCTTCGACGCGAAGGTGAGCACCACCGCCATCTGCAGAATGACGCGGAAGGTGTCGCGGATGTTGTTCGCGCTGTGCTCGGCGAACGATTCGGCGCAGTCGCCGCCCTGCAGCAGGAACGCTTTCCCTTCCGCGACGCGACCGAGATCAGCGGTCAAATTGCGGGCTTCGCCGGCGAAGACCAGCGGCGGGAAGGAGGCGAGCTGGTCGGTCGCGGCGTCGAGTGCGGCGGCGTCGGGATAGGTCGGCATCTGCCGACCGTCGGCGCGCGTCCAGCTATCGGGGGCCCAGCTGCTCATGTCATTCTCCGTGCGAATCTGTACATACCAATCGGCGTGCGTGGCGATGGCGTTGGCGGCGATCTGATTGACGACCGGGCCGCTCGCGCGCTTCCCGTCCTCTTCCCAGCCCTGGACGGTCGAGCCTGGCGCGCCGTACCACGCCCCGAACGCGGCGCGGGTGAGGGCGCGTTCTTCGCGGAAGCGTTTGATCTTGAGGCCGGCCATCGTCGTCATGCGTCGGGCATTACCCAGACGGGGTAATGGGCGCAAGGGGGTTTTTCCCTTCCGGGGTAAATCGCCCTCTCGCGAGTCGTGGACCTTCACGAGTCACGCTCGGCGCTCGGGGATGTCCGATTCTTGGCCGAGACCGGCATCTCGCTCTTTGCGCGGGGAAAACCTCCGCTGGTTATAGGGCCGTTTTGAGACTATTATTGCGACGCTGTTTCAAGAGGGGGGTCGTCCATGCGCCGTCTGATCGTGAACGCAACCGTCGCCGCAGCGTTGAGCGCAAGTGCCGTCGTCGCCCAGCGCAAACCCGTATCGAAAACGCTCCGGTCCGCGTCGAGCCAGACGATTACCGGACCCAAGGCGCGATATGCGATGGATGTCGGCACATCGACCGGTATCGGCGGGATGGGTGGCATGACCAGTGGCGGTGGCAGGCCGAACCTCGGTGAGATGATGGCGGGCATGGGCGGGCGCCGCGGCGGCGATCAGCATGAACTGCGTCTGCGCCTCGGTTCGACGCTCGACCCGACGGGCGTAGCGCAGGGCGACCACTATTTCCTTCCCCAAGCGGCGATGGGCGCCTCGGTCCCGCTGGCAGCGCCGCAGCGGACCGGCGGGCGTGAAGATGTGCCCGAACGGTTCGAACGCCCGAAGGGGCGGTTGCTCATCTTCTGGGGGTGTGGCGCGCATGCGCGGCCGGGCCAGCCGGTGGTGATCGATTTCTCCAAGGTCGCGGCTGGGCAGATGCCGCCCGACCTGTTCACCGCGCGCGTTCCGGTCGATCGCGGGCCGACGCTCGCCAACAGCCGCAGCTATGCCGAATGGCCCAACCCACGGTCGGGCCGCCAACCGCAGGGCGGGTCGCTGCTCGGCGACCACCGGATCCAATCGACCTTTGCGCCATCCATCACTTTCAACCTGCAGCAGGATTATCTGCAGGGGCTCCACGTGCGCACGGGTGGCGGACCCGATGGCGCGGTTCAGCTGTCGTGGAACGGCGTGCCGATGGCGACCGGCTATTATGCCTGGATGATGGGGGCGAAGGATGCCGGTCGGCGCGGTAACACCGATAGTGGCGACATCGTCTGGTGGTCGTCCTCGACCAGTCGCGAATTCGGCGGTGCGCTGTGGGACTGGATCAGCCCGGCGACCGCGCAGCGACTCGTGGCGGACGGGACGCTGCTCGCGCCGAGCCAGACCAATTGCGTGGTCCCGGCCGAGGTCAAGCAGGCGGCGGGCGAGATGATGTTCGGGACGCTGATCGGCTATGGGCCGGAATCGACTTTCGTCTATCCCGAGCGGCCCGCAACCGGACCGTGGAACCAGGAATGGAGCGCACGGGTGCGCTTCCGCACCTCGGCGACCTTCTTCCCCGGAATGCCCGAGATGGATGATGAATCGGCGGGCGATCGATCGGCCGGCGACCGCTCGGGCAGCGATCGCCCGAAAAAACGGTGTAGGCCAAGCCTGTTTGGCGCGGTCACCGGGCTTGGCGGGTGTTGAGGCGCGTCATCTGATATCCCGCGTCGAGTTCCTCGACGTGTTCACCGTTGGTGTCGAAGACGCTGGTGCCACGTCTTACGGTCGCTTGCTGTATTCGAACGCCCCGCCAGTATGGCGGGGCTTTCGTCGTTCTGGCGATCCGCGGGGTTAACCTTGGCTGCATCCTGCGTTCAGCGATGGCGCATCGGGGGGTTGCTAGACCATGGCGATCGGCCTCTTGCCGACGAGGAGTTCGCGTATGTTTCGTAAATTGATCCTTCCGGCGTCGCTCGGCCTGACGGCCTTGCTGGCGATCATCCCCGGCGCCGCCTCGGCGCAGCGCTATGGTGGCTGGAACAGCCCGGCCCAGTATCAGGACGGCTATGGCTATCACGACCGCGGGGTCCGCCGGTACGGCGACCGCGGCTACCATCGCGGTGGATATCAGGGCGGGGGCTATGCCCGCCAGCGCTGGATCCAGCAACGTCGCTGGCAGGAGCAGGCGCGTCGCCGCCACTGGCAGCGCGAGCGCTACGAGCATCATGGCTGGGGCCGCGGGCGCGATTGGCGCAACGACGGCTATTGATCGGCACGACGGCGCCCGAAAGGATCGGGCGCCGTCAGGGCCTCAATAGCCAGCGTCGAGATCGACCACGTTCTCCATCGCGCGTCCCGCCAGGAACGCGTCGAGGTTGCGCAGGAAGAGCGCGGCGGCGCGCTGGAACATCTTGGTCTGGCTGCGGCCCGACAGATGCATCGAATGGATCGTGTTGGGCGCCGACCATAAGGGATGATCGGCCGGCAGCGGCTCGGGCGTGACGGTGTCGAGATAGGCGCCGGCGATCGTCTTGGCGGTCAGCGCGGCGATCAGCGCGTCCTGATCGACCATCTCGCCGCGCGCGATGTTGAGCAGCCAGGCGCTGGGCTTCATCGCGGCGAGTTCGGCGGCGCCGATCATCGCCTTGGTCGTGTCGGTCGAGGGGGCGGCGAGGATCACCCAGTCGAAGTCGCCGAGCCGGGCTTTCCACGCATCGGGGGTGAGCGTGCCGTCGCGGCCCGAGCGGGTGACGCCGGTCACGTCCACGCCGAACGCCTTGAGCCGCTCCCCGACCAGCGTCCCGATCGCGCCGTACCCGACGATCAGCGCGCGGCTTTCGAACAGTTCGATCCGGCCCGGCGCCGCATCGGGCCATTCGTGGGCGTCGGCGATCCGCACGACCCGGTCGAAGCGCTTGGCCGCGGCGAGCATCCCGAGCACGGTATATTCGGCGACCGCGATCGCGTTGATCCCGGCACCGTTGGTGACGATCGTCCCGCGCCGTGCAAGTTCGGGCAGGTCGAGCGAATCGAGCCCGGCGATCGCGGTGAACAGCCATTTGAGCGATACGCCCGCAGCGACGGCTTCGGGCGTCAGGCCGTGCGGGAGGAGATCGACCCAGCCGATATCGGCGTCGGCGATCGCCGCGGTCGCTTCCTCGCGCGTCGTCACCCAGGCGATGTCGAGCCCGGCGGGCAGCTTGGGCTCGAGCAGCGCGCGGGCGAGGGCGGGGAGGACGACTTTCATGCGCTGGCTCCAGTAGCGTGGAGCTTACCCTAGCCCGTTCGCTCCGATCTTGTCGAAGGGGCTTACCCGCGTGCCCCCTGCCGCACCTTGTCGAGCAACGCCGTCGCCGCCGCCGTCTCGGCCTCCTGCTTCGAACTCCCCTCGGCCTCGGCTTCGGCGAAGGTTCCGATCACCGCCTTCACGCGAAAGCGCGGCGCATGGTGCGGGCCCGAGCGCTCGACCACTTCATACGCCGGCGCCTTGCGGTTGTTCGCCGCGGCCCATTCCTGCAGCGCCGATTTGGGGTGCTGCGGTACCGTCAGCTCGCGGCTGGCGCGGTCGGCCCAGGCGGTGCGGATCGCGCGGCGCGCGCCGTCGAGCCCGGCCTCGCGGTAGAGCGCGCCGATCAGCGCCTCCATCACGTCGCCGAGCACATTGTCGCTGTCCGACGCGCCATCGTCGCGCGCCTGCTTGCCGAGCTTGAGCTGCGCCGCGACGCCGAGGCCGCGGGCGACATCGGCGCACACCGCGCCCGTCACCAGCGCATTGAAGCGCTTTGACAGCGCGCCTTCGGGCTCGTTCGGGAACAGCTCGAACAGCCACTCCGCCATCACCAGCCCGAGGACGCGGTCGCCGAGGAATTCGAGCCGCTCGTAATTCGCCTTGGCCTGGCTGCCATGCGTCAGCGCGCGCTCGAACGGTGCGATGTCGCGCGGGGTGTGGCCGAGGCTCGCGGCGATCCAGGTGCTGAGGTCAGCGCTCAAAAGCCTTCCCCGATCCGGCTCCAGCGTGCCGCCGAGAACCACGTCCAGGGCAGGACCCAATTGGCCGAGCCGTCGGTCGAGAAGAAGGAGAACACCGCCTTGCCCTCGATCCGCTCCATCGGGACCATGCCCATGCCCTCGGGCGGATCGAACCGGCTGTCGCCGCTGTCGTCGCGATTGTCGCCCATCACGAAGACGTGGCCGGCGGGGACGTTGTAGACGCCGGTCTCGTCGGCGTTGATCTGTTCGCCGCGGTCGAGCACGGCGTAGCTCTTGCCGTTGGGCAAGGTCTCGCGGAACTGCTGGTAGCGGCAGATCGGCTTGCCGGCGGCCATATCCTCGAATTCGGCGGGGCATTCGCTGCCGCCGGGATAATTGGGCGAGAGCGGGATCGTGAAGTCGGCGATCTTGACCTTGGGCACGGCCCTCCCGTTGAGGATCACCTGGCCGTGGCGCATCTGCACGCTGTCGCCGGGCAGGCCGATCACGCGCTTGATCACGTCATGGTCGTCGCCCGGAGGCCCGCGGAACACGACGACGTCGCCGCGCGCCGGATCGCGCCCGAGGATCCGCCCCGGGATCAGCGGCACGCCCCACGGCAGCGACCAGCGCGAATAGCCGTAATTCCATTTCGAGACGAACAGATAGTCGCCGATATAGAGCCGCGGCAGCATCGACTGCGACGGGATGCTGAACGGCGCGAAGACGAAGCTGCGGAACACGAACACGACGATCGCAAGCTTGAGGAAGAAGACGAGCGTCTCGCGCGTTTCGGATTTGCGCGGCGGAAGGTCGCGGAGCGGTGTGGGATCGGCCATAGCGCGCGGTTTGGTGCTGCGGGCCCACATCGTCAAGCTGGTGGTTGTAATGCCGCCCCGCTAGGGCGATTTAGCGCGGGAATCGTTTCCCTCCCCACGACCGATGAGGTGCCTGAATGTCTGCCGACTGGACCGCGATCGAGGCTCTGCCCTCGCCTAAGCTCGAGACGCTGTTTGCGGAGGACGCCAACCGGCTCGAGACCTTCAGCGCCGACGTCGCCGGGATCCACTTCGACTGGTCGAAGACGCATCTGACGACCGAGGCGGTCACCGCGTTCGAGGCACTCGCCAAGGCGCAGGATCTGCACGGCAAGCGCGAGGCGCTGTTCTCGGGCAAGGTCATCAACGTCACCGAGAACCGCTCGGTCACCCACGTCGCCGAGCGCGGTGAGGGGAGCGAGGAGGACAATGCCAAGGCCGCCGCGCTCCACGCGCGGATGCGCGCGCTGATTGACGCGATCGCGGCGGGCGCGCTCGGCGATATCCGGCACGTGCTGCACGTCGGCATCGGCGGCTCGGCGCTCGGGCCCGATCTGCTGGTCGATGCGCTAGGGCGGGAGGATACCGCGTACGACGTCGCGATCGTCTCGAACATAGACGGCGCCGCGCTCGAGGAAGTGTTCAAGAAGTTCGATCCGACCGCCACGCTGCTGGTGATCGCGTCGAAGACCTTCACCACCAAGGAAACGCTGACCAACGCCGATTCGGTGCTGCAGTGGATGGGCGAAGCGGGTGTCGAGGACGCCTATGGCCGGGTCATCGCGCTGACGGCGGACCCCGACAAGGCGGTCGAATGGGGCGTCGACGAGACGCGCGTGCTGCCCTTCGCCGATTCGGTCGGCGGGCGCTATTCGCTGTGGTCGTCGATCGGCTTCCCGGCTGCGATTGCGCTCGGTTGGGACAATTTCGCGGAACTGCTCGAGGGCGCGGCCGAGATGGACCGGCATTTCCAGCATACCACGCTCAGCCAGAACGCGCCCGCGCTCGCGGCCTTCGCCGATCTCTATTACACGCAGGTCCGTCACGCCGAGACGCGCGCGACCTTCGCCTATGACGAGCGGCTGCGGCTGCTGCCGTCCTATCTCCAGCAGCTCGAGATGGAATCGAACGGCAAGGGCACGACGATCGACGGGCAAAAGCTCGATCGGCCGAGCGCTGCGATCACCTGGGGCGGGGTCGGCACCGATGCGCAGCATGCGGTGTTCCAGCTGCTCCATCAGGGCACGCACCTCGTGCCGGTCGAATTCGTCGCGGTGATCGAGGCCGGTGATACGCTGTCGGAGGATCATCACCGCCAGTTGCTGCTCAACGCGTTCGCGCAAGGGGCCGCGCTGATGAAGGGCCGCGCGAACGACGATCACGCGCGCAGCTATTCGGGCGACCGGCCGAGCACGACGATCCTGCTCGACGATCTGGATGCGCGTACGCTCGGTGCGCTGATCGCCTTCTACGAACAGCGCGTGTTCGTGAGCGGCGTGCTGCTCGGGATCAATTCGTTCGACCAGTTCGGCGTCGAACTCGGTAAGGAAATGGCCAAGGCCGCCGATGCGGGCGACCAGGAGTTCGACGTGTCGACCACCGACCTGATCAAGCGCGCGTTCGGGTGATCATGCTCGCGGCGGCGATTGCGGCGGCAAGCGTTGCCGAGATGCGGCATCAGCGTCGCGTGCTGATCGTCGCCGCGCCGAGCGAAACCGATGCGCGGCGGATCGCGCAGCGGGCCGCGCTCGACGCAATGCCGAAGGAGCTCGGCGATCGTGATGTCACGGTCGTCGAGCTTACCGGTGACACCGTGCGCGGTGCGGCAGACAGCGCGGCGGCGCTCAGGACGCGCTGGCGGTTGCCCAAGGCGGCGTTCGGCGTGGTCCTGGTCGGCAAGGACGGCCATGCCGCGCTGCGCCGTGCCGAGCCGATCGATCGCACGACCTTGGTCGCGACGATCGACGCGATGCCGATGCGCCGCGCGGGACAACGCTAGATTTCAAGCAGCGGGCGCCTATCTGCGGCCGCAAGAGGACATGACATGGCTGAGTATGACTACGACCTTTTCGTCATCGGTGCGGGCTCGGGCGGCACGCGCGCGTCGCGCGTCGCGGCGGCACACGGCGCAAAGGTCGCGGTGGCCGAGGAATATCGCGTCGGCGGCACCTGCGTCATCCGCGGCTGCGTGCCCAAGAAGCTGCTCGTCTATGGCGCGCATTTCGCCGAGGATCTGAAGGACGCCAAGCGCTTCGGCTGGGACGTGCCGGAGAATCTCGGGTTCGACTGGGCCCGGCTGCGCGACAATGTGATGGAGGAGGTCGACCGGATCAACGGCGCCTATACCGACACGCTGACCAATAACGGCGTCGATATCATCCTCGACCGCGCGACGGTGACGGGGCCGCATTCGGTCAAGCTCGGCGACGGTCGCGACGTCACCGCGGGCAAGATCCTGATCGCGGTCGGCGCGACGCCGATCGTGCCCGAATGTCCGGGGCACGAGCTCGGCATCACCTCGAACGAGGTGTTCCATCTCGACGCGCTGCCCAAGCGCGTGCTGATTGCGGGCGCGGGCTATATCGCCAATGAATTCGCCGGGATCTTCAACGAATTCGGCTCGAAGGTTACGCTGATCAACCGCACCGACGTGATCCTGCGCGGCTATGACGAATCGATCCGCGATCGCTTGCTCCAGATCTCGATGATGAAGGGGCTCGATTTCCGCTTCAACGCCGCGTTCCGCGGGATCGAGAAACAGCCCGACGGCTGCCTGCGCGTATCGATGACCGGGCACGAGCCGATCGACGTCGATTGCGTGCTGTTCGCGACAGGGCGTTCGCCCAACACCGAAGGGCTCGGGCTGGAGAGCGCTGGCGTCGAGCTCGACGACAAGGGCGCGATCGTGGTGGACGAAGACAACAAGTCGACCTGCGACAGCATCTATGCGGTCGGCGACGTCACCAACCGCGTCCAGCTGACCCCGGTCGCGATCCGCGAGGGGCAGGCCTTCGCCGACACGATGTACGGAAACAAGCCGCACCGGGTCGATTACGAGAACATCCCGTCCGCCGTCTTCAGCCATCCGCCGATGGCGGGGGTCGGTCTCACCGAGGCGCAGGCCAAGAACAAGTTCGGATCGGTGAAGGTCTATATGTCCGACTTCCGCCCGATGAAGAACGTGCTGGCGGGCCGCAACGAGCGCGCGCTGTACAAGATGGTGTGCAATGCCGAGACCGGGCAAGTGCTCGGGCTCCACATGATCGGGCCCGATTCGCCCGAGATCCTGCAGGCGGCAGCGGTCGCGGTGAAGGCCGGGCTGACGAAGGACGATTTCGACCAGACCGTCGCGCTGCATCCGTCGATGGCGGAGGAACTGGTGCTCCTGCGCTAGGGTTTGTCCCTACGGCCACCCCATCTCCGTCACCCCGGGCTCGTCCCGGGGGCCACTGGGATGCATGCACCGACGGCTCAGCCCGCGCGGCAAGGTGGGCCCCGGCACAAGGCCGGGGTGACGGGTTAGGCGGCGCGTGCGAACGCCGCCGGTCTCTCGTCGTCATTGGAGGGCGGAGCGGCCTTGCGTGCGCTGCGCTGCCGCCGCGCGCGCGGGGCGCGACGCGGGGCCGAGCGCGTGACCAAGGCGCGCCAGCCGAGGCTACCGCGCGTCGCCGTCGCGACCACGGCCGTCGTCACGACGATGTCGATATAGGTCGAAATATCCCACATCACGACGATCGTCGCGAGATCGAGCGGCCCCATCACCGCGAGCGCTTCGACCCCGATCGTCAGGAGCAGCGTCATGATTACGAGGAAGATAAGATGCCGTCGCTCGACTTGGCGCACCGCATCGACCGTCGCATGGACCATACGGTCGAGCCAACGCGCCGATGCCGTCTCGGAAAAACCCCTGAGCACGACCATCGCGAACACCAGCAGCCCCGTAAACATCCCCATTCCCCCTCAGCCCGTTACGGAGATAAGGCGCCGTTTGTTGCCATACCAGTCCCGGGGATGACGGAGCGCTTGCGCATGGCTATATCGGCGCTCCCGGCCTAGCCGCCGGTTCCTATTGTCCCACGAAAGACCGCGATAATGTCCGCCATGTTCCGCATCACGCTGCCCGACGGTTCCGTCCGCGAGGTAGCCCCGGGGACTACCCCGGCCGATGTGGCCGCCGCGATCGGGCCCGGCCTCGCCAAGGCCGCCATCGCCGCGCGGATCGACGGCGAGCTGCGCGATATCATGCGCCCGTTCGAGGGCGATACCCAGCTGGCGCTGGTGACGTCGAAGGACGAGGCCGATGCGCTCGAACTCGCGCGCCACGATTTTGCGCACGTGCTCGCCGAAGCGGTGCAGCACCTGTTCCCGGGCACGCAGATCACCTTCGGTCCCTCGACCGACGACGGCTTCTATTACGACTTCGCGCCGAAGGATCGCCCGTTCACCGACGAGGATCTGCCCGCGATCGAGGCCGAGATGCGCCGCATCATCGCCAAGAACGAGCCGCTGATCCGCGAAGTGTGGAGCCGCGCCGATCTGATCGCGCGCTGGCAGGCCGAGGGCGAGACCTTCAAGGCCGAATGGGCCGCCGAACTCCCCGAGGGCGAGGAACTGACGGTCTACAAGGCGGGCAATGGTCCCGGTGCCTGGCTCGACATGTGCCGCGGGCCGCATCTCGCCTCGACCGGCAAGCTCGATCCGAACGCGTTCAAGCTGACGCGCGTGTCGGGCGCCTATTGGCGCGGCGACCAGAAGAACGCGATGCTCAGCCGCGTCTATGGCACCGGCTGGCTCAACAAGAAGCAGCTCGATGCGCATCTCACGATGCTCGAGGAAGCCGGCAAGCGCGACCACCGCAAGATCGGGCAGGAGATGGACCTGTTCCACCTCCAGTCCGAGGCGCAGGGCTCGGTGTTCTGGCACCCCAAGGGCTTCATCCTGTGGCGGCAGTTGGAGGCGTATATGCGCCGCCGGCTCGATGGCGCGGGCTATGCCGAGGTCAAGACGCCGCAGCTGATGGACGCGCGCCAGTGGGAGCAGTCGGGGCATTGGGGCAAGTATCGCGAGAACATGTTCGTCGTTCCCGACGAGATTCCCAATACCGAGGATGACGCCGCGATCTTCAGCGGCACCGCCGACCTGATGGCGTTGAAGCCGATGAACTGCCCGGCGCACGTGCTAATCTTCCGCCAGGGGATCAAATCGTATCGCGACCTGCCGATCCGCATGGCCGAGTTCGGCTGCTGCCACCGCAACGAGCCGCACGGCGCGCTGCACGGCATCATGCGCGTGCGCCAGTTCACGCAGGATGACGCGCATATCTTCGTGCGCGAGGACCAGCTTGTCGAAGAGGTCCAGCAATTCTGCGAGCTGCTCGACAGCGTGTACCGTGACCTCGGGTTCGAGGATTATGCGGTCAAGCTCGCGCTGCGTCCCGACAAGCGCTTCGGCAGCGAAGAGATGTGGGACACGGCCGAGGACGAACTGCGCAAGGCGGTGCTCGGATCGAAGCTTAGCGATTCGATCAAGGCCAAGTTCGAGGAACTGCCGGGCGAGGGGGCCTTCTATGCGCCCAAGCTCGAATTCCATCTGACCGATGCGATCGGGCGGACGTGGCAGGTCGGCACGATCCAGTCCGACCGCGTGCTGCCCGAGCGACTCGACGCGTCGTACGTCGGCGCCGATGGCGAGCGGCATCGCCCGATCATGCTCCACCGCGCGATCCTCGGCACGTTCGAGCGCTTCATCGGTATCCTGATCGAGCATCATGCCGGGCGTTTCCCGTTATGGCTGTCGCCGGTGCAGGCGGTGGTCGCGACGATCGTCTCCGACGCCGATGATTACGCGCGTGAGGTCGCCGAGAAGCTCAAGGCCGCGGGGATCCGCGTCGAGACCGATCTGCGCAACGAGAAGATCAACTACAAGGTGCGCGAGCATTCGCTGGCGAAGGTTCCCAATTTGCTCGTCGTCGGCAAGCGCGAGGCCGAGGAAGGCAAGGTCGCGCTGCGCCAGCTCGGGAGCGATCGCCAGCAATTCCTGACGCTCGACGACGCGATCGCGATGCTGACCGAGGCCGCCAAGGCCCCGGATCTGTAACGCTGCTGATCCCGCGCCACCGTCACCCCGGCCTTGTGCCGGGGGGCACCTCTCCCTTCGGAAGCGGGTCGTGTTGCGCGGTGGACCCCGGCACAAGGCCGGGGTGACGAAGAAGCGCGAGGCCACCTTTCGTTTTGCCCGAAAAACCCCTATATCGTCTCTGAAACAACCACAGGAGCTACACCTATCCGACCCCCGATGACCCGCCAGGCGCCGCCAATGAATGGCCCTCGCTTCAACGAATTCATTGTATCGCCCAAGGTTCGCGTGATCGACCAGGACGGCGAGAACCTCGGTGTCATGTACACGCGCGAGGCGATGGAGCAGGCGCGCGAGGTCGGTCTCGACCTGGTCGAAGTGTCGCCCAACGCCGATCCGCCCGTCGCAAAGTTCCTCGACGTCGGCAAGTTCAAGTACGAGGCGCAGAAGAAGGCCAACCTCGCGCGGAAATCGCAGAAGACGCAGGAGATCAAGGAGATCAAGATGCGTCCGAACATCGATGACCACGACTATGACACCAAGATGAAGAAGGTGCTCGAGTTCATCGACGAGGGCGACAAGGTCAAGATCACGCTGCGCTTCCGCGGCCGTGAATTGAGCCACGGTCAGCTCGGCATGGTCCTCCTCCAGCGCGTCCAGGCCGATGTCGCCGAAACCGCTAAGGTCGAGGCCTATCCGCGCATGGAAGGCCGTCAGATGCTGATGGTGCTCGCGCCCAAATAAGTCCTTAAATACAACCTTTACCGGGCTGGCCGACGCCTCTGCGCGCCGGCCCGGTGGCTTTCCTAGCTTTACGTAGCGTCATCCGCGTTCTTGTTGCACTGCGGCGAACGGTCCGGTGTGGCCATACTACATCACCTATCTTCGAAATCGTGTTTCTCGCGGGCTTTTTGCTTTACGCTCAGCCCTGCGCAGTTATTCAAAAGGACAATACCCAAAAAACGAAAAAACGTTGGAGAGTTCTGAAATGCGCAAAACCGCGTACTTGTTGTCGGTCGCTGCCGTCGCGATCTCGGCCCCTGCCTTCGCCCAGACCGCCCCCGCCACCACCCAGCAAGACGCGCAGGCCGGAACGCCCGCGACCGCGCCCGCCGCCGCCACGCAGGACATGAATGCCGGCGACATCATCGTCACCGCGACGCGCCGCTCCGAGCGTCTGTCGAACGTGCCGATCGCGGTGTCCGCCGTCGGCCAGGAATCGCTGCAGAATTCGGGCGGCTCCGACATCCGCGCGCTCAACCAGCTCGCGCCGTCGCTGCTGATCTCCTCGACCGGCAGCGAATCGAACGCCTCGGCCCGCATCCGCGGCGTCGGCACCGTGGGCGACAATCCCGGCCTCGAAAGCTCGGTCGCGGTGTTCATCGACGGTGTCTATCGCAGCCGCACCGGCGTCGGCCTCAATGAGCTCGGCGAGATCGACCGCGTCGAAGTGCTGCGCGGGCCGCAGGGCACGCTGTTCGGGCGCAATGCCTCGGCGGGCCTTATCAACATCATCACCGCGTCGCCGAAATTCACCTTCGGCGGCTATGGCGAGGGCACTTACGGCAATTACGACCAGAAGCGCCTCGCCGGTGGTGTCACCGGGCCGATCACCGACACGCTCGCCTTCCGGCTCGACGGCGTCTACGTCAATCGCGACGGCTTCTACCGCACGGTCAACCCGGCGAACGGCACCGAATCGCGCGTCAACGATCGCGACCGCTATTTCGTCCGCGGGCAATTGCTGTTCAAGCCGACCGCCGACCTCAGCTTCCGCCTGATCGGCGATTATTCGCACCGCACCGAAAGCTGCTGCGGCGCGACCTATTACGGCCAGAAGCAGACCACTGATCCGACGCCGGACGCAGCGGCGGCCAACGGCGCCGGCGTCAATGCCGATCATGCCGTGTCGGTCACGGCAGCCAACCCAATCGTCGACATCCTGCGGCGCCAGGGCGCCTATTATCCGCTCGCCGGCAACAACCCCGGCACCTTCAATCGCGAAGTCGCGATCACGCCGGGCCAGACCTATCGCAACACGACGGTCGATTATGGCGGCTCGCTCCAAGCCGACTGGAATCTGGGCGGCGCGACGCTGACCTCGATCACGGCATACCGCGAATACAAAGCGGGCAATGCCGGCGACGTCGATTACACCAATGTCGACCTGACGCACCGCGCGGCCGACGGCAATGCGTACCGCCAGTTCCACACCTTCACGCAGGAAGCGCGCCTGCAGGGCTCGGCCTTCGCGGGCAAGCTCGACTGGCTGGTCGGCGGCTTCTATTCGAAGGAGGATCTGCGCGTCGTCGACAACGTCGTGTTCGGTTCGCAATACGGCCAGTTCGCCGCGTGCCGCCTCGTCGCCAATATCAGCCAGAATGCAGCTCTGCAGAACAACACCGCGCCGGGCTGCTTGTCGGCAGCCGGTCGCGCGACGATCACGGGCGCGTTCGGCGCGCTCGCACCGGCGGTGCTCGGCGGGCTCGATCGCCTGACCGGCGGTCCGGGCGTCGGCGGTGGCGTCAACAATGTCGGTGATCAGGGTTCCGTCTATCGCCAGAAGAGCGAGAATTACGCCTTCTTCACGCACAACATCTTCCACATCACCGACACCGTCTCGCTGACGCTCGGCGCGCGCTACACGCACGAGCAGAAGGATTTCAGCGCGAACTTCAACAACACCAACACCGTCTGCCCGGTGCAGCAGGCGAACCTGTCGCCGCTGCTCGCTAGCGCTGCAGTCCCCGCCGCGGCCAAGGCCTATATCGGCGGCATCCTGACGCTGAGCTGCACCGGCAACTCGTCGTCGCAGCTCAACGCGCTCAACCTGCAGAACAATTTCGGCGAGGGTAAGGTGACCGGCACCGCAGTGCTGTCCTGGAAGCCGATCCCCAGCCTGCTGACCTATGCGTCGTACGCAAAGGGCTACAAGTCGGGCGGCTACAACCTCGATCGCTCGCCCTTGGGCGGCGCGTCGGGCGTGTTCAGCGCGCGCAGCAATGCCGATGCGGCGGGGCTGCGGTTCGCCGCCGAAACCGTAAATAGCTACGAGCTTGGCGCCAAGTTCAAGACGCGCGGCTTCAGCCTCAACGTCGCGGCGTTCCGGTCTGAGTTCAAGAACTTCCAGCTCAACACCTTCAACGGCTCGGTGTTCGTCGTGCAGAACCTCGTGGGCTGCTCGACCAGCCTCAACGGCGGCGACACCGACAATCTCGCGGCGACCGGCCAGTGCACCGGCAAGGCCGACAAGCCCGGCGTGATCTCGCAGGGCGTCGAGCTCGAGGCGACGATGACGCCGATCCGCCAGTTCCAGGTATCGGCCGGCTATACCTTCGCCGACACCCGGATCGCGCGCAATCTGGTCGGCAATTCGGCCGGCGCGCCGCTCGATCCGGCGCTGTTCCTGCTGCCGGGCAGCGTCCTGTCGAACGCACCGCGCCATGTCGTGACGACCTCAGCGGCGTGGACACCCGATCTCGGGTCGAACGGCCTGTCGGGGCTGGTCTATGTCGATAGCCGCCTGACCTCGGACTATAACACCGGGTCGGATCTGGCGCCCGAGAAGAAGCAGGACGGCTTCGCGCTGGTCAACGCCCGCATCGGCATCCGCGGCAAGGATCAGCTCTGGGCGATCGAGCTCTGGTCGCAGAACGTGTTCAACAAGCAGTATATCCAGGTCGCGTTCAACACGCCGTTCCAGGGCGCTGGCTCGTCGGCCAACGTCGCCAATTTCGGCGGGACCGGCAATGCGCTTTACTCGGCCTATCTCGCCGAGCCGCGCACGTACGGTGTGACGCTGCGCTCGCGCTTCTGAGCTCTAGGATGCTCGTATAAACGCGGCCCGCTCCTCGTTCGCGAGGGGCGGGCCGGTGCTTTTCGGAAGCGGAAAGCACCGGGTCCACACCGCCGGTTGATCGTGGCCCCACCGCCGTCACCCCCGCGTAAGCGGGGGGGGGGGGGGCTTCTTCTCCGAAACGCACTGACCGGAAGAAGAAGCGGGATTCCCGCTTGCGTGGGCATGACGGGTGGGGCTCAGAGCGGCGTCGGCTCCCACAGCTCGATCGGATTGCCTTCCGGATCATGGATCCGCGCGAAACGGCCGATTGCCGGGTCGTTCCACTCTTCGTTGGTGACCACCTCGATTCCCGCGTCGCCGAGCGCGATCGTCAGCCCGTCCAGATCACGGACGCGCAGATTGAGCATGTAGGGCTTGTCCTGCGGGAAATAGTCGGTGTCGGCGGCGAAGGGCGCGAACACGACTGGACCGCCTTGCGCCTGCCACGCCCATTCGTCGGGGGTCGCGCCCTCGACCGAAACACACCCAGCGCCGATTCCGAGGTGGCGGCGATACCATTCGGACAGTGCGTCCGGATTCTTGCTGCGGAAAAACAGGCCGCCAATTCCGAGTACCGGCATCGATCGTTCCTTTCATGCAGTCGCGTGCGGGAATCGATTATCCCACAGGGATTTACGGCATGTCGGGACCATCACCAAGGATCGACCGTGCGCTCAGCGCGCGCGCAGCAAGCTCGTCAGGGCAAGGTCGAGCGCCGACAGAAAGCGCGAGCGATCTTCCTTGCGGAACGGCGCGGGGCCGCCGGTCTGCTCGCCGCCGGCGCGCAGATCGGCCATGATCGCGCGCACCGCGATCGCGCTGCCGATCGAGCTGCTGGTAAACGCCTTGCCGGTCGGGCCGATCACCACCGCGCCCGCTTTCAGGCAGCGGTCGGCGAGCAGGATGTCGGCGGTCACCACCACCGTCTTGGGGTGGGCGTGTTCCGCGATCCAGTCGTCGGCGGCGTCGAACCCTGAATCGACCACGACACGCGAGATCAGCGGATGGATTGGGATGCGCAAATGCATGTTGCTCACCACGATTACGGGGACGTTGACGCGGTAGGCGACGCGGTAGATTTCGTCCTTCACCGGGCAGGCATCGGCGTCGATCAGGATTTGCGGTTCGGTGGTCACCGGGCGCTCATGCCATGCCGCCGTGTACAGCGGCAAGCCGTGGACCCGTGCAGCGTCATGCCGCGTCGGCCATCCGCTCCCCGGCGGCGGCAGCCAGGAGACGGCGTTCGATCGTCTTGAGCCGGCTCGCCGCCGCGATCTTGTCGCCGGTCAGATCGGTCAGATAGAAGGTATCGACCGCGCGCTCGCCATAGGTCGCGACATGCGCCGAATGGATCGTCACGCGCGACTGGAACAGCGTATAGGCGAGCTGGTGAAGCAAGGCGGGCCGGTCGCGTGCATTGACCTCGATGACAGTGAAGCGGTTCGACGCCTTGTTGTCGATCAGCACGTTGGGGACGATCGCGAAGGCTTCCGCGCGCGGGCGGGGGAGGGGTTTCGCCATCAGCCGGTCGATCATCTTGCCGCGATTGGCGAGCGCATCCTCGATCGATTGCTTGAGCCGCTCGAGTTGCGCGGCCTCGTCGAACGGGCGGCCGTACGGATCCTGGACGAGGAAATTGTCGAGCGCCATGCCGTCGCGCGTGGTGTGGATCCGCGCGTCGATGATGTTGCCGCCCGCGACGCTGATCGCACCCGCGATGCGGTAGAACAGCCCGGGATGATCGGCGGCGTAGATCGTGACGAGCGTCGCGCCGCGTTCGGGATAGACCTGCGCGGCGATCGACAGCTGCGCGTCGCCCGCCTCGGCGACGAGGCGCGCATTGCGGGCGATGACGTCCTCGGGCTCGGCGACCCAATAGGGCTCGGGCAGCCGGCGGACGAGCGCGTCGAACTGTTCGGGGCTCCAGCCGAGCAATTCGCGCAGTGCGTCTTGCTTGACCGCGACGCGTTCGCTGCGGCCCTTCTGCTTGTGGCCGAGCCGCAGCACTTCCTCGGCCGATTCGTAGAGCGTCGCGAGCAGCTGGCGTTTCCAGCCGTTCCACACGCCGGGTCCGACCGCGCGGATATCGACGATCGTCAGCACGAGCAGCAGCCGCAGCCGCTCGGGGCTCTGCACGATCTCGGTGAAATCGAGGATCGTCTTGAAGTCCGACAGGTCGCGCTTGAACGCGGTTGCCGACATCAGCAGATGGAAGCGCACCAGCCAGGCGACGGTCTCGGTCTCGGCAGGCGACAGGCCGAAGCGCGGGCAGAGGCGATGCGCGACTTCGGCGCCGAGGATCGAATGGTCGCCGCCGCGCCCCTTGGCGATATCGTGGAGCAGCACCGCGACATAGAGCGCGCGGCGTGAGACGATCTGGTGGAGCAGCACCGAGGCGAGCGGGTGGTCGGCCTCGAGTTCGCCATGCTCGATCTTCGACAGCAGGCCGATCGCGCGGATGGTGTGCTCGTCGACGGTGTAGTGATGGTACATGTCGAACTGCATCTGCGCGACGACGCGCGCGAAATCGGGAACGAAGCGGCCGAACACGCCGGCCTCGTTCATCCAGCGCAGCACGATTTCCGGGTCGCGCGGCGAGGTCAGCACGTCGAGGAACAGCGCGTTGGCGGTCGGGTCCTGCCGGATGTCGTCGGCGAGCTTCGCATCGCGCGCCGCGGCACGCATCGTCAGCGGATGGATTTCGAGGCCATGCTTGTCGGCCAGCGCGAACAGTTCGAGCAGCCGCGTCGGTTTCTCCGCAAGGAAGTCGTCGCTCGGGATGGCGAGCCGCCCGCGGATCACGGTGAAGCCGTTGAGCTTGCGCGGCGACCGGCGCAGCGTCGGCAGCCCGAAGCGCCGCCCGCGCGCGGCGAACTTCTCGTCGAGATGCGCGAGGAACACGCCGGTCAGATCGCCTGCCGTCCGCGCCTGCAGGAAGTAGAATTGCATGAAGCGCTCGACCTTCGATTTGCCGGGGCGGTCGGCAAAGCGCATCCGCTCGGCGATCTCGCGCTGCAAATCGAAGGTCAGCCGGTCCTCGGCACGGCCGGATATGTCGTGGAGATGGCAGCGCACCGCCCAAAGGAAATTCTCGGCGCGGTGGAACTGGCGATATTCGTCGCGGCTGAGCAGCCCCGCCTCGACCAGGTGCGCGGGCTCGCTGACATTGTAGGCGAACTTGCCGATCCAGAAGAGCGTGTGGAGATCGCGCAGGCCGCCTTTGGCTTCCTTGACGTTGGGTTCGACGACATAGCGCGTGTCGCCCATCTTCTTGTGGCGCACGTCGCGCTCGGCGAGCTTGTCCGCGATGAACTGGCGCGCATTGTCGGCCTGGACCTCGGCCTTGAAGCGGTGCGCCGCCGCGTCATAGACGCTTTGGTCGCCCCACACGTAGCGGGCTTCGAGCAGCGCGGTGCGGATCGTTACGTCGCTCTTCGCCTGGCGCACCATCTCGTCGAGCGAGCGGCTGCTATGGCCGACCTTCATGCCGAGGTCCCACAGCGCATAGAGGATCGTCTCGATGACCTGTTCGGTCCAGCCGGTCTGCTTCCAGGGGGTGAGGAAGCCGACATCGACATCCGAATAGGGCGCCATCTCGCCGCGGCCATAGCCGCCGACCGCGATGATCGTGATGCGTTCGGCGGCGGTCGGGTTGCTGTTGGGATAGAGCCGCTCGGTCGTGAAATCGTAGAGCAGTCGGAGCAGCTGGTCGGTCAGGAAGGCCTGGCTCGCGGCGATCTCGAGCCCGCGCGAGGGATGTTCGATCAGCCGCCGCGCGATCTCCTCGCGTCCGGCATCGAGCGCCGCCTTGAGCAGCGCGGTGCCTTGCGTGCGGAGCGCCGCTCTGTCGCCAGCAAGCGCGGCGAGCGCATCGGCGAGGCTGCGCCGGTCGATGATCGCGCGGCGCTGGGGGACGGATTCGAAGCGGGAAGCCATGCAGCGCAGATAGGGGGTAAGTGCGCGTCCGTCCACGCGACTTGACGTAAGCGCGCGCCTGTCCAAGGTTCGCGCCATGCCGAGATCCCCGCGTCGCCAGATCGTCCAGATGGGCGGCTTCCCTGCCGTCAAGACCGGCGGGCCGTCGCCCTATGGCGATCTCTATTACGGCGTGATGGAGATGAGCTGGCCGTGGTTCATCGCGCTCGTCTCGGCGAGCTTCGTCGCGATCAATCTGGTGTTCGGCACGATCTACGCGCTGCTCCCCGGTGCGATCGGGACGATGGAGCCCGGATCGGTGATCGACGGCTTCTTCTTCTCGGTCGATACGCTCGGCACCGTCGGATACGGCGTGATGGCGCCGGTGACGCGGCTCGGCCATGCGATCGCGGCGGTCGAGATCCTGATCGGGTTGTTCTTCTCGGCGACGATCACCGGGCTGATCTTCGCGCGCTTCGCCCGCCCGCGCGAGAGTTTGATCTTCAGCGACGTCGCGGTGATCGGGCGCTATCTCGGCAGGCGCGCGTTGATGATCCGCGTCGCCTCGAAGCGGTCGCGCCCGCTCGCCGACGTGACGGCGCAGATGAGCTGGCTCGAGACGGTGCATCTCGGCGATGGCCGCACCTTTCGCCGGCTAAGCGAATTGCCGCTGGTGCGCAGCAGCAATCCGATGCTCGGACTGGCCTGGACATTGGTCCATATCCTCGACGACGATAGCCCGGTGCTCACCGCTCTGGCGAACGCGAACGACCGCTTTCTGCTGACCTTATCGATCAGCGGGATCGACACGCTGCTGGCGAGCCAGTCGCTCGGCGGCAAGCGCTATGACCGCGAGACGGTGCTGATCGACCATGAGTTCGTCGATGTGATCAGCGAGGAAAACGGCACGACGCACCTCGATCTGCGCGGTTTTCACAAGACCGTGGCGATCGCCGAGCCGGTGCTGACGATCGACGCGTCGTGAGCGGCGCGGCGGCTTTGGGCGCAAGCCGCGGGACGCGCGGCGGCGCGCGCTGTGGTCGAGCACCCGCATGACCGATCCGACGCCCGCTGCCACACCGCTCGACCGTCCCGTCTGGCACAGCCTCACCGGGCGGCATGCCGCGCTGGCGATCGGCGATGCGCGGGCGCTGCGCTTCCGGCCCGACGTCAATCTGTTCGGTGCCGCTGCCGACGCGTCGCCCGAAGCGCTTACCGCGCTTGCGGCGTTGGTCCCCGCGCAGGGCGTGCTGGCGACGGTCGGCATCGGCGCGGCGCCGCCGCTGCCGGGGACCGTGGTCGAAGCCGAGCGGCGGCTCGACCAGATGGTCGCGACGCGGTTGAACCGCGCCGGCCGGACGATCGACCTTGTCCCGCTCGGCGCGGCCGACGCTGCCGAGATGTTCGAGCTCGCGACGCTGACCACGCCCGGGCCGTTCTTTCCCAACACCTATCTGCAGGGCGGCTATGTCGGCGTTCGGCGGCGTGGGCGGCTGGTCGCGATGGCGGGCGAGCGGATGAAGCTGCCGGGCTTCACCGAGGTGAGTGCGGTCTGCACGCATCCCGATCATCGTGGGCAGGGCTATGCGCGTGCGCTGATGGAAGCGGTGATCGCGCCGCGGCTCGAGCGCGGCGAGGGGGTTTTCCTGCACCATTATCCGGATAACCCGGCGGTCGCGCTCTACCGGTCGATGGGCTTCGTGTCGCGCGCGGCGATGACGCTGACGCTGTTCGCGCGCGCTTGAAAACGCGCGCGGCCGCTATTCGCGCGTGAGCGCCTTGAGCCGGTAGAGCGTCTCGAGCGCCTCGCGCGGGGTCAGCGCATCGACGTCGAGCGTTTCGACTTCGGCGCGGATCGCGTCGCATTGCTCTTCCGCCACTTCGATCGCGGCGGCGAACAGTGGCAGGTCGTCGAGCCCGGCGGCGAGGCCGCCGGTCTTGGCGCGGCCGGCCTCGAGCTTGCTCAGCACGGATTTCGCGCGCGCGATCGTTGCCGGTGGCAGGCCGGCGAGCCGCGCGACCGCGAGGCCATAGCTGCGATCGGCAGGGCCTTCGGATACCTCGTGGAGGAGCACGAGTTCGCCCTTCCACTCGCGCGCGCGGACATGGTGGAGCGTCAGCGCGTCGCAGCGCTCGGCGAGGCGCGTCAGCTCGTGATAATGCGTCGCGAACAGGCAGCGGCAGCGATTGTCCTCATGGATCGCCTCGACCACCGCCCAGGCGATCGCGAGCCCGTCATAGGTCGAGGTGCCGCGCCCGACCTCGTCGAGGATGACGAAGCTGCGCGGCGTCGCCTGTGCGAGGATCGCCGCGGTTTCGACCATCTCGACCATGAAGGTCGATCGCCCGCGCGCGAGATTGTCCGACGCGCCGACACGGCTGAACAGCCGATCGACGAGGCCGAGCGTCGCGGCCGTGGCGGGGACATAGCTGCCGGCTTGCGCGAGCACCGCGATCGCGGCGTTCTGGCGCAGGAAGGTCGATTTGCCGCCCATGTTGGGGCCGGTGACGAGCCACAGCCGCGAGTCTTCGGACAGGCGGCAATCGTTGGCGACGAAGCGCTCGCCGCGCTTGGCGAGGGCGTCCTCGACCACTGGATGGCGTCCGCCGACAATGTCGAAACAGGCGTGATCGACGAGCGCAGGGCGGGCCCAACCACCTTCGGTCGCGCGTTCGGCCAGCCCGGCCGCGACATCGAGCCGGGCCAGCGCGTCGGCGGTGGCGGCGACCGCTTCGCGCTTGGCGAGCGCGGCCTCGATCAGGTCCTCGAGATGCGCGGCCTCGGCTGCCAGCGCATGCGCGCCGGCCTGCGTGACTTTCAGCGCGACTTCGTGGAGTTCGGGCGCGTTGAAGCGGATCGCGCCCGCCATCGTCTGGCGATGGGTGAAGCCGCTGTCGGGCTTCATCAGCGCATCGCCGAAGCGCGCGGGGACTTCGATATGATAGCCGAGCACGCCATTGTGGCGGATCTTCAGCGCGGTGACGCCGGTGCGGTCGCGATAGTCGGCTTCGAGCGCGGCGATCGCGCGACGTCCGCCCGCGCCTGCATCGCGCAGGTCGTCGAGTGCGGCGTCATAGCCGGGCGCGATATAGCCGCCGTCGGACGCATCGATCGGCGGGCTTGCGACGAGTGCGCGCGTCAGCAGGTCGATCAGTGCGCCGTGGCCGCGCAGGGCCGGTGCGAGCTCGTCGAGCAACGCTGGCGGCTGCTCGATCTTGCCGAGCCGCTCGCCCAATCGCCACGCGCCGTCGAGCCCGTCGCGGAGCTGCCCGAGATCGCGCGGCGAACCGCGCCCCGCGGCGAGGCGGCCGAGCGCACGGCCGATATCGGCCATGCTGCGCAGCGTGCCCCGCAACGCCTCGCGCAACCCCGAATCCTCGGCGAGCAAGGTTACCAGATCGAGCCGCGCCTCGATCCGGCCGCGGTCCATCAGCGGCGCGCCGATATCGGCGGCGAGCAGCCGCGCGCCAGCGGCCGTCACGGTGCGATCGACCGCGTCGAGCAGACTGCCCTTGCGCGCGCCGTTGGTGGTCTGCGTCAGTTCGAGGCTCTCGCGCGTCGCCGCGTCGATCGCCATTTGCTGCGTCGTTTGCGCGAGCCGCGGCGGGCGCAGGAAGGGGATCGCGCCCTTGGCGGTATGGTCGAGATAGGCGACGAGACCGCCTGCCGCGGCGAGCGCGGCGCGGCCGAACTGGCCGAAGCCGTCGAGCGTCGCGACGTCGTAGAGCGCCTTGAGCCGCGTCTCGCCGCGGCCGCTGTCGAAATCGGTGCGTGGGCGCAGCATCGTCGCGGTCTCGGCAAACGCCGTCGCTTCGGACGCGATCGTCTCGGCCGGCGCGAGCCGCGCGAGTTCGGCCCCCAGACTGGCGGCATCGCACTCGATCAGCTCGAAACGCCCGGTCGAGATATCCGCCGCGGCAACCGCGACGCCGCCCGCCGCCTCGCCGATCGCGACGCACCAATTGGCGGTGCGCGCATCGAGCAACGCTTCCTCGGTCAACGTCCCCGCGGTCACCACGCGAACGATCGCGCGCGACACAAGCGTCTTGCCGCTGCGCTTCTTGGCGTCGGCCGGGCTCTCGGTCTGCTCGGCGATCGCGACGCGGTGGCCGGCCTTGATCAGCCGCGCGAGATAGGCGTCGGCGGCGTGGACCGGCACGCCGCACATCGGGATCGGCACGCCGTCATGTTCGCCGCGCGCGGTCAGCGCGATGTCGAGCACCGCCGCGGCGATCCTCGCATCGTCGAAGAACATCTCGAAGAAATCGCCCATCCGGTAGAACAGCAGGCAATCTGTCGCTTCGGCCTTGAGCGCGAGATACTGCGCCATCATCGGGGTCGGCGCGGATGCGGCAGGTGCGGGGGGAGGGGTCAGCGGAGGCGCCATCCGCGTCCGATACCGCCCCCACCCCCGAAAGGAAACCGCCCGCGCGGTTCTTACCCGTCAGTGCGCGGCGTTGAGCCGCGCATAGACCGCGTCGTACCGCCCCTCGCGCTCGGCATCGCGCAGGAATTTGACGCGCTCGACGGTGTTTTCCGGGCCCTCGGGGTTCGCCGCGAGCAAGGCCATCGTCTCGGCGATATAGGCGTCGAGCGGCATCGAATTGAGATCTTCGGCATGGCCCGGCATCAGATCGGTCGCGACCGCGGGCGGCGCGATCTCGATCACGTCGATCCCGGTTGTGGCGAGCTGCGAGCGCAGCGCCTGCGACCAGCTGTGGATCGCCGCCTTGGTCGCCGAATAGGTCGGCGTGGCGACGAGCGGGACGAAGGCGAGCCCCGAGGAAACCGTCAGGATCGCGGCATCCGCCTGGCGGCGCAGCTGTGGAAGCAAGGCGGCGGTTAGCCGGATCGGGCCGAGCAGATTGGTCGCGATCATCGCTTCGGCGTCGCGCACATCGTACGGCTCGGCGGTGAGCGTCTCGGCGCGCATGATCCCGGCATTGTGGATCACGACGTTGAGCGCGGGATGATCGACTACGATCTGCGCGGCGAAGCGCGCAATGTCGGCGGCATCGGCGACGTCGAGCAGTGCGGTCGCGATTCCGGGCACGTCGTGCGCGAGCGCTTCGAGCGGGGCGGCACGGCGCCCGGCGACGATCACCTGGTTGCCAAGCGCGTGAAACTGCTCCGCCAGCGCGCGGCCAATGCCCGATCCGCCGCCGGTGATGAGAAGGGTGTTGCCGGTCATCTTCATGAAAATTCTCCTGCCGCAATGACACGGGGGCAGATATGCGCTACGCTCTCCATTAGAAAGTAGGCACCGAAAGTTGCTATACGCACCTGAAGGAAACTGATGGCCGTCTCGCATGACTATCCCGAGGATCTCGATCCGCGCGTAGAGGCGCTCGTCACCGAGGTGATCGGCCGCGTCGCCGACAAATGGACGATGATCACGCTCGAAGTGCTGACCGAGCATGGCGAGCTGCGCTTTTCGAAGATCGCGCAATTGGTCGAGGGGATCAGCCAGAAGATGCTGACCCAGACGCTGCGCCAGATGGAGCGCGATGGTCTGGTGATCCGTACGATCCATCCGGTGATCCCGCCCAAGGTCGAATATCGCCTGACCGAACTCGGCCTCACGCTGGCCGAGGCGTTTTGCGGCGTATGGGCGTGGGCGGCGCAGAATATCGACCGAATCACCGCATCGCGCGCCGCTTTCGATAGCCGCAGCATCGACTAGGGGCGTTCCCATCGCGCCAAACTCTGCCTAAGGCAGCGCCATTCCAGGAGACCGTCCGCCATGTCCGAAGAATCGAACCTTCAGTTTTCCGAGCGCGAAGCGCTGCTGTTCCATTCCGAGGGTCGGCCGGGCAAGCTCGAGATCATCGCCTCCAAGCCGATGGCGACGCAGCGCGACCTCGCTTTGGCCTATTCGCCGGGCGTCGCGGTGCCGGTGCTGGCGATCGCCGCCGATCCGAGCCTGGCGTATGATTACACCGCCAAGGGCAATCTCGTCGCGGTGATCTCGAACGGGACGGCGATCCTCGGGCTCGGCAATCTCGGCGCGCTTGCGTCGAAGCCGGTGATGGAAGGCAAGGCGGTGCTCTTCAAGCGCTTCGCCGATGTCGACGCGATCGACATCGAGCTGAAGACCGAGGACCCGGACCGGCTGATCGACGCGATCGAATTGATGGAGCCGAGCTTCGGCGGGATCAATCTCGAAGACATCAAGTCGCCCGAATGCTTCATCATCGAGCAGACGCTGCGCGCGAAGATGAACATCCCGGTGTTCCATGACGACCAGCACGGCACCGCGATCATCTGCGCCGCTGGCCTCATCAACGCGCTGTTCCTGACCGGCCGCGACATCAAGACCACCCGGGTGGTGATGAACGGCGCCGGCGCGGCGGCGATCGCCTGCGCCGAGCTGATCAAGGCGATGGGCCTGCCCAACGATCATCTGACGATGATCGATCTGGGCGGCGTTATCTACCAGGGCCGCGACGACATCAACCAGTGGCAGTCGGCACATGCCGTCAACACCTCCGCGCGCACCCGCGCCGAGGCGCTGGTCGGTGCCGACGTGTTCATCGGCGTTTCGGCGGCAGGCGCGTTGCCGGCGGCGGACCTGATGAAGATGGCGCCCAAGCCGATCATCTTCGCGATGGCCAACCCCGATCCCGAGATCACCCCGCCCGAAGCCAAGGCGGCGCGGCCCGATGCGATCATCGCCACCGGGCGCTCGGATTATCCGAACCAGATCAACAACGTGCTGTGCTTCCCGTTCATCTTCCGCGGTGCGCTCGACGTGCGCGCGACGACGATCAACGACGAAATGAAGCTCGCCGCGGCGCATGCGCTGGCGGCGCTCGCGCGCCAGCAGGTGCCCGAGGAAGTCGCCGTCGCGTACGGCGTGCGGCACACTTTCGGCCCCGATTACATCATCCCCGCGCCATTCGATCCGCGCCTCATGGAAATCGTCCCCGTCGCGGTCGCCAAGGCGGCGATGGATTCGGGTGTCGCGACCAAGCCGATCCTCGATCTCGACGCCTATCGCCAGACGCTCAAGGCGCGGCTCAACCCGACCACCTCGGTGCTGACGCTCGCCTATGAAGGCGCCAAGGCGCATCCCAAGCGCGTGCTGTTCGCCGAAGGCGAAGAGGAAGTCGTGCTGCGGGCGGCGATCGCGTTCAAGGATGGCGGCTATGGCACGCCCGTGCTGGTCGGGCGCGACGACGTTCCCGAGCGGCTGCGCGCGCTGGGCGTCACCGATCCCGACACCTATGAGCTCCACAACAGCCGCAAGTCGCCGCTGGTGCCGCGGATGGTCGATTTCCTCTACGGGCGGCTCCAGCGCCGCGGCTATCTGCGCCGCGATTGCGAGCGGATGATCAACCAGGACCGCAACATCTTCGGCGCGGTGATGCTCCAGCTCGGCGAAGCCGATGCGATGATCACCGGCATCACGCGGACCTATGCGCACACGATGCGCGAGATCCGTCGCGTGATCGATCCCGAGGCGGGCCGCACGCCGTTCGGCATCCATCTGATGGTCGGGCAGAGCCACACCGTGTTCATGGCCGACACCACGGTCAACGAACGCCCCAATGCCGAGGAACTCGCCGACATCGCCGAGGGCACCGCTCTCGTCGCCAAGCGGATGGGGCATGAGCCGCGCGTCGCGTTTCTGAGCTATTCGACCTTCGGCAACCCCGAGGGCAATTGGCTCGACGACATCCGCGCCGCGGTGAAGGTGCTCGATGCGCGCAAGGTCAGCTTCGAATATGAGGGCGAAATGGCGCCCGACGTCGCGCTCAACCCCAAGCAGCTCGCCAATTACCCGTTCGCGCGGCTGTCGGGACCGGCCAACGTGCTGATCCTGCCGGGGCTGCAATCGGCCAACATCTCGGCCAAGCTGCTCCGCGAACTCGGCGGCGACGCGGTGATCGGGCCGATGCTCGTCGGCATGGAAAAGTCGGTGCAGATCGCCCCGATGACGAGCACTGCGAGCGAGCTCGTGACGCTCGCCGTGCTGGCGGCGGGGGGAATTGCGCGCTGAGCGGACCCGCGCCCGGCTTCGCACGTTCAGCCGCGCGGGGAGGGTATGGGCCCCGGACCTTGTGAAGGAAATCTGATGCCTGACGGCAAGCCGGTGCTCGACCATTCCGACCTGATCCTCCGCCCCGACCCGGCGCGAACGGTCGTCCGGCCGTTCAGTCTCGAGTATCCCGCGGCCTTCCAGGACGCGGAGCACAGCCGCACGCAAATGATCGTCGAGCGCGTCCTGACGCTCGACGAGGCCGGGCTCGCGGCCGAGCTCGAGCTCGTCACCCATTCGCTCGACGAGCGGCACCGCGATGTCGATGCGATGCTGTTGCGCCGCTATGACGAGATCGCCGCGCAGATGCCCGCGCCGCTGACCACCAGCGCGGCGCAGCGCCGGCTGATCGGCGCCTATTTCAGCGAGGAATATTCGTACGAGGCGGCGGCCTTGTTCAACCCGAGCGCGGTGCTGGTGCGCGACCAGTCGACCGCGCGCGACGGCGGCGTGCGGTTCGTCCTGTCGCTGCGCGGGATCGGCGAGGGGCATGTCTCCTCGGTCGCGTTCCGTACCGGGCATTGGGTGCCGGGCGGCGCGCTGTCGATCGATCCGCCGAGCCCCGTCGCGGTGCCGCCGATCATCGAGGGGGCGAGCCTCGAGGACGGTGCCGTCGTCACGCTGCGCGTCGATGGCAGTCGCGACATTTCGGAGACCGTGCTGTTCCCGGTGCTGCCGAGCCAGCATCAGGGGATCGAGGATCTGCGCCTCGTGCTCTTCACCGACGACGATGGCTCGACCACCTATCACGGCACCTATACCGCGTTCAGCGGCTCGAAGGCGCGCTCCGAACTGTTGTCGGGCGACGGTTCGGAAACCTTCGTGATGCGCGCGCTCACCGGCGATGCGGCGGGGGCGAAGGGCATGGCGCTGTTCCCGCGGCGCGTCGGCGGGCAGTTCGTGATGCTCGGGCGGCAGGATAGCGAGAGCATCTGGCTGCACCGTTCGGACGACATCCTGCACTGGGCAGGCGGCGGCAAGATCGTCTCGCCGAGCTATCCGTGGGAGTATGTCCAGATGGGCAATTGCGGCTCGCCGATCGAAACCGACGAAGGCTGGCTGGTGTTCACCCACGGCGTGGGAACGGTGCGCAATTATTGCGTCGGCGCGTGCCTGCTCGACAAGGCCGACCCCTCCAAGCTGCTCGCGCGCACGCCCGCGCCGATCCTGACGCCGAGCCCGAACGAACGCGACGGGTATGTTCCGAACGTGGTGTATAGCTGCGGCGCGCTGGCGGTCGGGCGCGACATCCTGCTGCCGTACGGCGTCGCGGACAGTTTCACCGCGTTCGCGACGACGACGGTCGATCGCTTGCTGGCGGTAATGGAGTAAGGCGACCGAGATCTAGCTGCGGTCAGCCTTCATAAAGGCGCGCTGGCGCCTTATATTCCGATCGTGACCAACCTCCCCAATCTCGGCCCGCACACGACGCTGTATCTGCTGATCGCCGGCGTGGTGGCGATCCTGTTCCTTGCGCGGCGCGTGCCGGTGCTGGGGCGGCTGTTGTCGTTCGCGATGACCGCGGGCGCGCTCGTCATCGTGGCGTTGCTCGTGGTCGAGCGCGCGCAGTTCGATCCGATGTTCGCGCGCATGGCGCAGCGCTTCCAGATCGGCGGGCAGCAGGTCGTCGGCAAGGAAATGCGCGTGCCGATGGCGAGCGACGGGCATTTCTGGGTGCGCGTGAAACTTGGCGGGGTCGAGCGGCGGATGCTGGTCGATAGCGGCGCGACCGTCACCGCGATCTCGGCCGACACCGCCGCGGCCGCGGGGATCGAACCGAGCGATTCGGTGATGCCGGTGGTGATGCAGACCGCAAACGGCAATATCGCTGCACAAACCGCGACGGTGCCGGTGCTGCGGATCGGCAATGTCATCGCGCGCGATCTGCCGGTGGTGGTGTCGCCGGCGTTCGGCGAGATGAACGTGGTGGGGATGAACTTCCTGTCGCGGCTGAAATCGTGGCGGGTCGAGGAGGGCGTGCTGATCCTCACTCCGCATCATCCGCAGGAGGCGACCTGATCGTCCTTCCGGTCCATGGCGGCTGGAGCCTCCCCTCCCTGGAAGGGAGGGGTCGGGGGTGGGTTGGCCGGTTATCGAACGTCACACCCACCCTAGGCCGACCCACCCCCAGCCCCTCCCTTTCAGGGAGGGGAGGAATCAGGCGTCGATGCTTGTCCCCAGCGCGGCATGCACCAGTCCGCCATCGACCGTGATCGTGTCGCCGATCACATAATCGCCGGCCCGCGACGCCAGATAGATCGCGGCGCCCGCCATATCCTCGTCGACGCCGATGCGCTTGGCCGGAATGCTCTGCGCGATCGCCGAGCCATGGTCGCGCGCCGCCTTGTTCATCTCGCTGGCGAACGCGCCGGGCGCGATCGAGGTGACGTTGATGTGATCGGTGACGAGCCGCGCCGCCATCCGCTTGGTGAGATAGATCAACGCCGCCTTCGACGCCTGGTAGCTGTACGTCTCCCACGGGTTGAGCCGCTGGCCGTCGATCGAGGTGATGTTGATGACCTTGGCGGGTTGTCCAGCGCTCGCGGCGGCCTTGAGCGGCTCGAACAGTGCTTGCGTCAGGAAGAAGGGCGATTTGACGTTGAGGTCCATTACCTTGTCCCAGCCTTTTTCCGGGAACGCCTCGAACGGTTCGCCCCAGGCGGCGCCGGCATTGTTGACGAGGATGTCGAGCCGGTCGGTATGTTCGGCCAATTGCGTGGCGAGCGCCTTGCAGCCCGCGACCGTCGAAACGTCCTGCGGTAGCGCGATGCACTTCTCGCCGAGCTCCTTGGCGGTCTCGAAGCAGGCATCGGCCTTGCGCGCAGAAATGTAGACGGTCGCGCCTTGTGCGATGAAGCCCGCCGCGATCATCTTGCCGATGCCGCGCGAGCCCCCGGTGACGAGTGCAACGCGTCCGTCGAGGCGGAACAGGGTCGTGGTGTCCATTATCTTCTCTCCTATTTTCTTGCTCCCCTCCCGCTTGCGGGAGGGGCTGGGGGAGGGGCGTGCCTTGACGGGTGGCGCTTGGCCGCACTGCCCTCCCCTAACCCCTCCCGCAGGCGGGAGGGGGATTGGTGGTGCCCCTCCTGCAAGCGGGAGGAGCGTAGAAGGGGTCACCCCCCGCGCTTGATCGTCTCGCGCGCGATGATGATCTGCTGGATCTGGCTGGTGCCCTCGTAGATGCGGAACAGCCGCACGTCGCGGTACAGCCGCTCGATCCCGTAATCGGCGATATAGCCCGCCCCGCCGAAAATCTGCACCGCGCGGTCCGCCACGCGGCCGACCATCTCGCTCGCGAAATATTTGGCGGCGGCGGATTCCATCACGACGTCCTTGCCCGCGTCCTTCGCAGCCGCGGTCTCGAGCACCATCGCGCGCGCGACCAGCGCCTCGGTCTTCGAATCGGCGAGCATCCCCTGGATCAACTGATGCTCGGCGATCGGCTTGCCGAACTGCGTGCGCGTCGTGGCATAGGCGACGCAATCGGCGATCAGCCGCTCGGCCACCCCGACGCACACCGCGGAAATGTGTAGCCGCCCGCGGTCGAGCACGCGCATCGCGATCTTGAAGCCCTCGCCCTCGGCGCCGAGCCGGTTTTCGGCGGGGACGACGACATCGTCGAACACCACGTCGGCGACCTTGGCGCCCTTCTGCCCCATCTTCTTCTCAGGATGGCCGATCGACACGCCCGCCAGATCGCGCGGCACCAGGAATGCCGAGACGCCGCGCGCGCCGGGGTCGTCGCTGGTCCGCGCCATCACGGTGAACAGGTCGGCCTTGTCGGCATTGGTGATGTAGCGCTTGGTGCCGTTCAGCCGATACGACTGGCCGTCGAAGGTCGCGCGCGTCTTCACCGCGCCCGAATCGGAACCGACGTCGGGCTCGGTCAGCGCGAAGCTGGTGATGATCTCGCCGCTCGCGATGCGCGGCAGCCACGCCGCCTTCTGCTCGGCATTGCCTGCCATGACGAGGCCCTGCGAGCCGATCCCGACATTGGTGCCGAAGGTCGAACGGAAAGCGGGGGTGGTGCGGCCGAGCTCGATCGCGACCTTGGCCTCTTCGAGCATCGTCAGGCCGAGCCCGCCATATGCCTCGTCGATCGACAGGCCGAACAGCCCCATCTCGCGCATGTCCTGCACGACATCGGCGGGGATCGCATCGGCTTCCTCGACCGCCGCCTCGAGCGGACGGAGCCGTTCGGCGACGAAGCGCCGGACCGTGTCGATCAATGCGTCGAAGGTTTCGGGGTCGAGTGCCATGGGTCCGCCATCTGCCGTGTCTGTCCGACACCGCGATGCCCGATCCTGCCGTGCCTCGCAAACCCGAAATTCAAAACGGGCGTGTTTTGGTCGTTTCGTAGGTAGCGCTCAGCATACTAGGCTACCAAACCGTGGCGCTACGTCAGCCCGCCGCAGGCTGGACGAAGCCGCTCAACACCCAGCCCGACTTGCACGGCCCGGCATAAGCGCGCGGGCCCGCGAGCGACGCGGTAACGCCGCAATCGCTCGTCGGCGCGTCGGCGGGCGGCACCACCACGCCTTGCCAACGCTGATCGAGCGAGCGCGAGCACAGATACATTTTCGCGCCGTCGTCCAGCCGACCGACCTCGTCGGCTTCGGCAAAGGGCGCGGAGCGCACCGCGAGATAGCGTTCGCCCGCCGGCGACAGGTTCACCACTTGCCCGACACTGGCGCAGGCGCGGAACGCCGGGCCGCCTTCGCCGACGCGGACCGGCTGGACGCCCGGCGTGAGCGTCGCGGCATTCGACTGGTAGAAGGCGGCGTCGTCATCCGGCGCGCTCTCTCGCGAGCATCCCGCCAACGGCGCGCCGACCAATAGAAGGGCAAGCAGGAGGCGCGAGCTGGCGGCGATTGGTTTCATGGCGCGATTCTTAGCTGCCAACGCGGGGCAATGCGAGCGCGCATGGTGCAAGCCGACCGTCGGCGGATGCCGAAACGGGCAGTCATCGTGCGGTCAACTCGCTTCGTCGGAAAAGGTTCCGTTCATCGAGGCGACAGGGTTTTCAGCGGCGCGGCGACCTGCTTTGAGACACTCAGCAAGTTCAAACGACCTTTGGGGGGTCACATGACATTCAAGGCTTTGGCAGCGCGTTTTGCGCTGGTGGTATCGTGCGCCCTTCTGACGGCGACCCCTGCAATGGCGCAGTTCTGGCAGTGTGCGCCGTTCGCGCGCGAAGTGTCGGGCATCGATCTGCACGGCAATGCCAGCACCTGGTGGAGCCAGGCCGCCGGTCGCTACGCCCGTGGCCACGCCCCCAAGGTCGGCGCGGTGCTCGCTTTCTCGGCGACCAGCCGGATGCGGATGGGTCATGTCGCGATGGTCAGCGAAGTCGTGAACGACCGCGAAGTCCTGCTCACCCACGCCAATTGGTCGCGCCGCGGCGGCGTCGAGCACGACGTCCGCGCGATCGACGTCTCGGCCAATGGCGACTGGAGCGAAGTCAAGGTGTGGTACGGCCCGCAGGGCGGCCTCGGCACCTCGGCCTATCCGACCAAGGGTTTCATCTATTCGGGCAAGTCGACCGGCGACGACACGCAGGAGCGTGGCACGCCGATGATCATGGCCGCGCTGTCGAACGCAACCCGCGGCTGATGCGGCCCCCCGGCCGAGGCCGGGGAGCGGAAGATCAGGCCTTGCCTGGCGTGAAGGTCATCGCCACGCCGTTCATGCAATAGCGCAGGCCCGTCGGCTTCGGGCCGTCATCGAACACATGGCCGAGATGCCCGCCGCAGCGGCGGCAATGCACTTCGGTCCGCGCCATACCGAGCGAACTGTCGGTTCGCTTCCCCACTGCATTGGCGAGCGGCGCCCAGAAGCTCGGCCAGCCGGTGCCGCTCTCGAACTTGGTCTTCGACGAGAAGGCCGGCAGTCCGCAACCGCCGCACGAAAAGATGCCGGCGCGATGCTCGCCGTTGAGCGGGCTGGTATAGGGCGTCTCGGTGCCCTCGTGCCGCAGCACGTTATAGGCAGCGGGGGAGAGCTTGGCCTTCCACTGCGCATCGGTGAGCGTAATTTCGAATTTCTCGGGCGGGCCCGCATTCGCACCCTTGCAGCCGAACAGCGCGAAGGCGGCGGCACCGGTGCTGGCGAGAGCGAGGAAATGGCGGCGGTCGTGCATGGGTCGGGTCCTCTTGGCGTCACTCGGCTATACGCTTGGGGTGCAGGATAGTTACGCGCGTGCGATGTCGGCGGACGCACTGGGAACCGCAGACGATCTCGCGCGATTCTGGTCCATGACGATGCAGCAACTCGATCCGCCGCTTCCGGTGCATGTGCTCGACAAGGGGCCGGGCTTTGCCTTTGCCGTGATCGATTACGGCCAGGAGTATAACCTCATCTGGGTCACCGCGATCAACGAGACCGGCGAGATCTGGTGTGCCCCCAATCCAAAGGTGCGGATGCAGGCGAACTGGACGATGGGCCGCAAGGCGCCGCCCGCAGTGGTCGCGCGGCAGAATGGCGATTGCTCTGGCGATGCCGAGCCGGTCCGTGCCGAGCCGATCGCCAAGCCGAACTGAGGGCGTTCCCGCCGCGTCTTTCTCAAGCGTCACCCCGGACTTGTCCCGGGGTCCACCGTGACGCACCCGCTACCCGTAACCACGCGCGGCACAGTGGGCCCCGGCACAAGGCCGGGGTGACGATAGTGGTCAATAGCGACTGATTTCGACCGGCAGTTTGCGGTACCCATGGACGAAGCACGCCGCGACCCGTTCGGGCTCGCCGAGTACGTTCACCCGCATCCGCCGCTTTGCCATCTCCTCGAGCAGGATCGCGATCTGCATTTCGGCGAGCCGCGCCCCGACGCAGCGGTGGATGCCGTGCCCAAAGGCGAGATGCCGCCGCGCGTTCGGCCGATCGACGATGATCCGGTCGGGGTCCTCGAATACGCTCTCGTCGCGATTGGCCGAGATGTACCACAGCGCGAGCTTGTCGCCCGCCTTGATCTGCTGCCCTTCGAGCTCGGAATCGACCGTCGCGGTACGGCGCATATGCGCGAGCGGCGTCTGCCAGCGGATCACTTCCTGCACCGTATTCGCGATCAGCGAGGGATCACTCTCCAGCTTGGCGCGCTGGTCGGGGAACAGGTCGAGCCCGTAGGCGACCGCGCTCATCGTGTTGCGCGTCGTGTCGTTGCCGCCGACGATCAGCAGGATCAGATTGCCGAGAAATTCCATCTGGTCCATTTCCGCCATCGCGTCGGAATGGATCATCATCGAGATCAGATCGGGCGTCGGCGGCTTGCCGATCTTGGCGTTCCACAGGTTCTGGAAATAGCCGCCGCACTCGTACATGTGGCGCAGCCGCTCGAGCCGCAGCTCCTCATTCTTGACGAGCTCGATATCGCCCGCCCAGTCGGACCAGAAGGTCAGCTTGCGGCGATCCTCCCACGGAAAATCGAACAGGATCGCGAGCATCTGCGTGGTGAGTTCGACCGAGACGGTGTCGACCCAGTCGAACGGCGTGTTCCAGTCGAGCGAATCGAGCACCTCGGCGGTGCGCGTGCGGATATTGTCGCTCATCCGCACCATCTCGGACGGCGTGAAGGCGGGCGCGACGGTGCGGCGCTGGCCGGTATGCTTGGGCCGGTCCATCGCGATGAACATCGGCATGCGGACGTCGGTCGGGTTGTTCTCGATGAAATCGGCGAGCGTGATGCCGCCCGCCTGCGACGAATAGAGATCGGGGAGCGATTCTACCGTGACGATCGGCTTATAGCTCGACACCGACCAATAGGGACCGAAGTCGGAATGCTCGACGCGGTGGACCGGCGCGGTCGCGCGGAGTTCGCGGAACGGCGCCTGCCAGATGTCGTCACGGTAGAGTTCGGGTCGGCTGACGTCGAACCGATCGGTCACGTCCTGCGCCAGAGTCGCCATTGTTCCTCTCCTTTTGGGAGAGTGAACGTCTAACTGACACTCATGTCAACAGTCTTGCGCCGGGCGAACAGTCGCCCACTCCCCGATTGCAGCACCCCGCGCCGGAAGGCGCGCGCGCCAACGGTGATCGCGATCGCGACCCACAGCGCTTGCCAGCCGAGTGCGGCGACATGCGGCCATAGCTCGGGCTGGTTCGCCGCGTGCGCCGCCATCGCGTACGGGGAGCTGAGCGGGAAGATCTCGACCGCCTTGGCCAGCGTCGAGTCGGGCGCCGCACTTGCCTTCAGCGCGAGGCCGAACATCGCGACCTGGATGATCGTGATCGGCAGCGACATCATCTGCAATTCGCGCGCGGTCGAGGCTTGCGCGCCGACGCCGAGGAACACCGCGCCGAGCAGCAGATACGCCATCGCGAAATAGGCGAAGAACAGCAGGAAGAACATCGGCGCGCCGACTGCCGGGCCGATCTCGCCGATCGCGGTGGCGTAGCGCGCGGGCAGGATGCCGCCGATCTGCGTGACGAGCGTCGTCCAGAAGCCGACGAACAGGATTGCCGAGCCGAACATGCCGAGCAGCTTGCCGAAGAACACCGCCTCGAGCGGCACCGCGGCGGCGAGCACCTCGACCACCTTGTTGCTGCGCTCCTCCATCATCGTGCCGACGACTTGGCCTGCCAGCAGCAGCGCAAGGAAGAAGATCCCGAACACTGCGATGAAGGCGGCTTGCTTGTGTCCGCTCTCGGTCGGCGCGGCGCGCGCGATCGAGGTGAGCGTCGCCTTGCTCAGCGGTTGGGTCTGCGCCGGGTCGGTGCGCAGCGTCGCTTCGGCGAGCGAGGCGAGATAGCGCGCATCGCTGCGGCCCTGGCCGTCGTAGAGGATCGTCGGATGTGTCAGGTCGCCGAACAGCGTGGCCGAGGCGTCGATGCCCTTGCGGCTCTTGAAGGCGGCGCGTGCCTGCGCATCGGGATCTGCCGCGGGCGACTCGATCGCCAGCGCGGGCGGGCGGTCGCCGCGCGCGAACGCATCGCGCAGCCGCGCATCGGCCGATCGCATCGCGTCCTGCTGGGCCGGCGGTACGATCGCGACGATCCGCGTCTTCTCGCTCGATCCGCTCGCCACGGTCGATGCACCCATCCCGCCGACCAGGCCGAAGCCGATCGTGAACAGCGGCGAGAGCAGGAACAGCAGGAAGGTCGGGGTGAACACCGTCGCGACGAAATCGCGCCGTGCGATCGTCATCGCCTGGCGGATCGTGCGGCGCGTGTTGCTGATCGGCTGCGCGCTCATGCGTCCTGCTCCGTCGCGGCCTTGCCGAGGTTCGCCACATCCTGTCCCGCCGCGCCGACGATCCGCACAAAGGCGTCGTGCAGGCCGGGACGTTCGATCGACAGGCCGGCGATGCCGTGGCCGGCGCCGATCAGCCGGGTCAGCGCCTGCTCGACGCCGCCATCGGGGACTTCGAACGACCAGCCTTGCTCGCCGTGGCGCGCATCGGCTGGCAAATGCTGTGCGATCGTCGGATCGTCGCGCTCGGGCACGTACTGAGCACGCATCGGGAGCATCCCGCGCGCATCGGCCACGGTGCCCTCGAAGCGGCGCTTGCCGCCGGCGATGATCGCGAGCCGGTCGCACAGCCGCTCGGCGTGCGCCATGACGTGCGTCGAGAAGAGCACCGTCGCGCCGCGATCGCGCTCGGCGAGGATCAGCGCTTCCAAGCGCTCCTGATTGACCGGGTCGAGCCCCGAAAAGGGCTCGTCGAGCACGAGCAGATCGGGCTGGTGGACAACCGAGCCGAGCAGCTGGACGAGCTGTGCCATGCCCTTCGACAGCTTGCGGATCTTGGTGTCGACCGCGTAACCGAGTCCGGCCGCCTCGAGCAGTTCGACCGCGCGCTTGCGCCCGGTCTTGAGATCGAGCCCGCGAAGTGCGCCCATGAAGGCGACCGCATCCTTGGCGCGCATCGCGGGGTAGAGCCCGCGTTCCTCGGGGAGATAGCCGACGCGGTCGCTCGCATCGCGCGGGCGATCGTGGCCGAGCAGCGTGCGGCTTCCGCCATCTGGCTCGATGATGCCGAGCAGCATGCGCAGCGTCGTCGTCTTGCCCGCGCCGTTGGGGCCGAGCACGCCGTAGATCGCGCCTTTGGGCACCGCGATGTCGACGCCGTCGACGACGCGCCGCCCGCCGAAATTCTTGATCAGGCCGGAGGCGCTGACCGCCAGATGATTGCCCAAGAAGACCCCCGCCGTCCGCGCCCGATGCTGAGCGCTGTATTGCCTGTGTAGAATAGTGCGCCGGGCTTCGACAAGCGCGGTGCGAGCACGCTATGTGGCGGACAGTGGTTGACGCTTTGCCCCTCGAACAGCGCCTTGCGGCGAAGGCGCGCGAATTCGGTTTCGTCGCGTGCGGTGTCGCTGCGGCGGACGCGGCGCCCAAGACCGCCGAGCGGTTGCAGCAATGGCTGCGCGAGGGGCTGCACGGCGGGATGATCTGGATGGAGGAGCGCGCACACCACCGCGAATCACCCGCCGGACTGTGGCCCGAGGTGAAGAGCGTGATCGCGCTCGGGATGAGTTATGCCCCGGCGACCGATCCGCTCGCGCTGGCGGGCGAGGGCGGGGTAGGGCGGATCTCGACCTATGCGCAGGGCGGCGACTATCACGACGTCGTCAAGCGCGCGCTGAAGGCGCTCGCACGCTGGCTGGTGGCGGAGGCGCCGGGGATCGACCTCAAGGTGTTCGTCGATACAGCACCCGTGATGGAGAAGCCGCTCGCCGAGGCGGCGGGGCTGGGGTGGCAGGGCAAGCATACCAATCTGGTGAGCCGTAGCGAGGGGAGCTGGCTGTTTCTGGGGGCGATCTACACGACGCTCGAGATCGGAGCGTTCGGCGCGGTCACGCCGCCGGTGGCCGACCATTGCGGATCTTGCGACGCCTGCCAGCGCGCGTGCCCGACCGATGCCTTCCCCGCGCCCTATCGGCTAGATGCGCGGCGCTGCATCTCGTATCTGACGATCGAACATGCCGGGCCGATCCCGCTCGAATTCCGCAAGGGCATCGGCAACCGCATCTACGGCTGCGACGATTGCCTCGCGGTCTGCCCGTGGAACAAGTTCGCTGCCGCGGCGAGCGCGAACCGCGCGTTCCTGCCACGCGCCGAACTTGTCGCGCCTGAGCTCGCCGATCTGCTCGCGCTCGACGATGCGGGCTTCCGCCAGGTGTTCGCTGGCTCGCCGATCAAGCGCATCGGGCGCGACCGTATGGTGCGCAACTGCCTGATTGCCGCGGGCAACAGCGGCGATCCCGGATTACGCGCGCAGGTCGCATTGCTGCGCGACGATCCCAACCCGGTCGTGGCGGAAGCCGCGGAGTGGGCGTTCGCCGAGCTTGCGGACGCTTAACCTATTTCCGCCGCCCGACCTGCAACGCGCCCACGCAGCTTGCGCGATCGATCGGCGATCCGTCGGTCTGGCGCGCGTCGAGATAGGTGACGACGGGCTCGGACTTGCCGTTGGGATAGAGATAGGCGTCGAGCACGCAGGTCGCATTGTTGAACTGCAGTTTGCGCGCAGTGCCTTCGCGCACATCCGCGACGGGCGCCCCGAACAGGCCGGTCAGATGCGCCGCGGTCGCGCCGATCACGCCGCCGAGGCCCGCGGTGCCGGTCGGGATCGGCACCATCGCCGGGCGCGCGACCGGGGCCGTCGTCGTGCTCGCGACGCAGCCCGACAGCGCCAGCCCGACCAGAATTGCACCGAAAAGCTTCATGTCGTTCGCCCCGAATGGAACAGATGCGTCGCCATCGCCGCACCAAGGATCGGCGCGAAGAGGTTCGCAATCGGAACCATGAACAGGGCGGTCCCCGCAACCCCCAGCGCGAAGCGATCGACCGCGCCCGTCTTGCGCCAGTCTCGCATCAGCGCAGGCGGCACGTGGCGCGCCGCGACGAGCTCGCCAAGATCGCGTCCGAGCAGCCAGCCATTGACCAGGAAGAACAGCAGCCAGGTGCCGACCCCTGTGACGAGCAAGGCGACATAGACCGGCGCGAGCGCGAGGTTGACGAGGATCGCCCGCGCTGCCGAGCGCAGCCCGAGGCCGATCCCGCGCGCCGCCGAGACGCTGCGCGCGGTCTCGAGCGCGGCGGGGTAATGCCGCGCCTCGACCGCGACGACGACATCGTCGGCGAAGGCCATCATCACCGCGATCGCGATCGCGCGGAACAGCAGCCAGCTGATCCCGAATGCGGCAAGCAGCGCCACCGCGCCGAGCACGCCGCCCGCGGCCGGATCCCAGCCCCAATCCGCCGCCGCCTGCGTCGCGCCATACCACAAAGCGACGCCGAGCGCGGCGATCAGCACCACGGTCAGCGCGAGCGACTTGAGGAACACCGCGACAATCTTGCGATCGCCGAGCTGGCCGAGCGAGAGGAGGAGCGCACGCAACATGGGGCTGGTCCTAGCTGCCTCCCGCGCGCCCGTCACCCCGGCGAAGGCCGGGGCCGCTGCGTTCGACGCGGGCCGTTCGCGTCCCGCGCAGCGGCCCAGACCTGCGCCGGGGTGACGGAGAGTTGCGCGCGTTCCACCCCCCCGGTACGGCACATGCTAAGAGACCTTTTTCCCGGAGACCCGCCTTGAGCCAGCCCACCTATGACGTCGTCGCGATCGGCAATGCCATCGTGGATGTGTTGTCGCAGTCCGACGATGCCTTCCTCGCCGAAGCCGCGATGACCAAGGGCTCGATGCAGCTGATGTTCTCGCCCGAGGAAGCCGATGCGCTCTACGCCAAGATGGGCCCGGGGATCGAGGCGAGCGGCGGCTCGGCGGCGAACACCGTTGCGGGGATCGCGGCGATGGGCGGCAAGTGCGGTTTCATCGGCCAGGTCGCGAGCGACGAACTCGGCGACATCTTCGCGCACGACATTCGCGCGGTCGGGATCGACTTCACGACGGCGGCGCGCGACGGCGATCCGACCACCGCACGCTGCCTGATCTTCGTCACGCCCGATGGCCAGCGCACGATGAACACCTTTCTCGGTGCGTCGCAGTTCCTCCCCGAATCCGCGCTCGATCGCGATCTGATCGCCAATGCGGCGATCCTGTATCTCGAAGGCTATCTGTGGGATCCCGAGGAACCGCGCCAGGCGATGCGCGCCGCGATCGATGTCGCACGCTCGGCCGGGCGGAAAGTCGCCTTCACGCTCAGCGATATCTTCTGCATCTCGCGCCACGGCGGCGATTTCCGCCAGCTGATGGCCGACGGCCTGATCGACATCATGTTCGCCAATGAGGCCGAGATTACGGCTCTGATGGACAATCAGGATTTCGACGCGGCGGTCGCTGCGGCGGCGTCGCAGGTGCCGATGCTCGTCGTCACGCGCAGCGAAAAGGGCGCGATCGCGGTCTCGGGCGGGCAGACCGTCAGCGTCGCCGCCGAGCCGATCGAGCGCGTCGTCGATACGACGGGTGCGGGCGACCTGTTCGCGGCGGGCTTCCTGCGCGGCCAGGCGCAGGGCAAGAGCATCGCCGATTCGCTCAAGATGGGGGCGGTCTGCGCGGCCGAGATCATCTCGCATTACGGCGCGCGCGCGCAGGTCGATCTCAAGGCGCTGATCGCGTCGAAGCTCGGCTGAAGCCTGCCTTCCTCCCCTCCCTGAAAGGGAGGGGATCGAGGGGTGGGTCGGCCCGTTGTAGGGCGTGGCCTCTCCGCGATCGGCCAACCCACCCCCAACCCCTCCCTTTCAGGGAGGGGAGGCTCGAGCGTCAGTTCGCCAGACATAAAAAAGGCCGGGGATCGCTCCCCGGCCTTTTTCGTATGCAGTCCCGTCCGACTTAGCGGGCGCCCGGAGGCGCCGGTGCCAGCTCGTCGTCCGATACGACTTCGGTCAGGCCGCGCCCGACATGGCTGCGCGAGCGGCTGTAGACGAAATATACCACCAGCCCGATCGCACCCCAGCCCGGCAGGACCAGGATCGCGGTCAGCGGCAGCGAGAAATACAGCCCGAGGCAGCCGATGATCGCGAGCGGCGCGATGATGTACACCGCCGGCGTACGGAACGGACGGCGGCGGGTCGGGTCGGTCTTGCGCAGCACCATCACCGACACCGCGACCATGAAGAAGGCGAACAGCGTCCCCGAATTCGAATAATCGGCGAGTTTGCCGACCGGCAGCACCGCCGACGCAAGCGCCGCGCCGATCCCGGTGACGACCGTCACGACATGCGGCGTGCGGAACTTGGGGTGGACCGAGGCGAGCTTGGCGGGGAGCAGGCCGTCGCGCGCCATGGTGAAGAACACGCGCGTCTGGCCGAACATCATCATCAGCACGACCGAGGGCAAGGCCAGGACCGCGGCGAGGCCGACGAGCCGGCCGACGCCCGGCCAGCCGATCGAGCTGAGCACATGGACCAGCGCTTCCTTCGAGCAGACCAGCGGCTCGAGCGTACCGCTCGCAACGATGCTGGCGCAGCGGCCGGCGAGCTCGGGCGAGCCCGGCGACAGCGGGATGCCCGCGCTCATCACCGGCTGCGCGCCGATCGCGCCGATCGCGCCGGTGGCGACGAGCAGGTAGAAGATCGTGCAGATGCCGAGCGACGCGATCAGGCCAATGGGCACGTTGCGTTGCGGGTTCTTGGTTTCCTCGGCCGCGGTCGAGACCGCGTCGAAGCCGACATAGGCAAAGAAGATCGAAGCTGCCGCGCCGAACACGCCGACTGTGCCGGTGGGCATCAGGGGATCGAAATTGCTCGATTTGAGCACCGGGATCGTCAGGATCACGAAGACCGTCAGCGCGACGATCTTGATCGCGACGAGCACGGCGTTGGCGCGCGCGCTCTCGGTCGTGCCGAGCACGAGCAGCCAGGTGACCAGCCCGACGATCACGACCGCGGGAATGTTGACCCAGCCGCCGGTCGCCATCGCCGTCGTCAGATCGGCGCTTGGCGCCGCGCCGAAGGCGATCGCGACGTGCGCCATCAGCGCATCGGCATTACTTATGGCGGCGGGGACATGCAGTCCGAGCCCGTTGAGCAAGCCGATGAAATGGTTCGACCAGCCGACCGCGACCGCGCTCGCGCCGACCGCATATTCGAGGATCAGCGCCCAGCCGACCATCCAGGCGAGCAATTCGCCGGTAACGGCATAGGTGTAGGTATAGGCCGATCCCGAAACCGGGACCATCGAGGCCAGCTCCGAATAGCACAAGGCGGCGACGGCGCAGACGAACCCTGCGACGATGAAGCTCAGCAACATGCCCGGACCGGCCTTTTGCGCGGCTTCCGAAGTCAGCACGAAGATACCGGTGCCGATCACCGCGCCGATCCCGAGCATCGTCAGCTGAAACGCGCCGAGCGATCGGTGCAGCCCTTTCTTTTCCGCGGTCGCGAGAATCGCGTCGAGAGATTTTACCCGGTCAAACAGCATTCAGTCGGATCCCCAGTATTGGCGCGTCCAGCGCGAACCTGACCCGAGCCTAAAGCCTAAACAGGCGCGCGCAATCCCCTTAGCGCGCGAGCAGCGGACCGAGCGGCCGACCGGCAAAGATATGGACGTGGAGATGCGGCACCTCCTGGTGCGAATCGAGCCCCGTATTGGCGAGCAGGCGATAGCCCGGCGCGACCAACCCGGCATCGCGCGCGACCTTGCCGACCGCGCGGACGAAGCCGGCGATCTCGGCGTCCGAGCCGCGCGCGCTCAAATCGTCCCACGAAACATAGGCGCCCTTCGGGATCACCAGGATGTGCGTCGGCGCCTGCGGGGCGATGTCGGGAAAGGCGATGGCGTATGCGTCTTCGTAGAGCCGCGTCGCGGGGATCTCGCCGCGCAGGATCTTGGCGAAGATGTTCTGGTCGTCATAGGGCTGCGTCGCGTCGATCGGCATAATTCCCCTCTCGCTTGGATTCCCCTCCCGCTTGCGGGAGGGGTTAGGGGAGGGGCTGTCCTCCCATGGCTTCCGCCGGTGCTTACGACATGCCCTCCCCCAACCCCTCCCGCAAGCGGGAGGGGAGTTTTAGGCTTTCCGCGCCGCCTTCTCGTCGATCCCCGACACGCCTTCGCGCTGGCGGATCTCGGCGCGGATGTCGTCGAGCGAGACGTCGCACTCGGCGAGCAGCACGAGCAGGTGGAACATCAGGTCGGTCGCCTCGCCGACGAGCGCGGCCTTGTCCTCGGTCAGCGCGGCGATGACGGTCTCGACCGCTTCCTCGCCGACCTTCTGCGCGATCTTGCCGCGCCCGCGCGCGAACAGCTTGGCGGTGTAGGAGGTCGCGGGGTCGGCGCCGCGGCGTGCGCGGATCGTCGCCTCTAACGTGTCGAGTGTATCTTCGGCCATGGCCGCGGGCTGGCCCAAGCGGGCGCTTGCGTCAATCCTTGGGCGTGTCACGCTTGGCAAAACGGGCGCGCATCGCCCGCCGGACGAGCCAGACCCCGAGGGCCGCGACGACGAACAGGACGATGTCGGAGAGCTCGGGGCCGGTGCGAACCTTGACGACACCGCTATGCGGCGCGGCGAGCGCGGGGCTTGCGAGCAGGAGGGCGATGAGGAAGCGCATGCGCGGTGTGTAGCGGCGTGTTGGTAAATATCCGCCTCCTTTTCGCGCCTTTTGCTTCCCCGGCGAAGGCCGGGGCCTAGTCGCGATGGTCAAGCCATCTCACGCAGCGGTCTCCAGCAAACGGCTCTCGACCGGGCCCCGGCCGTTGCCGAGGAAGAAAGGCAGAGAGAGAAAGGGTCGAGCTCAGCCCGAAACCGGCCGCCGCACCGGGATCCCCGCTGCGCCGAGCGCCGCATGCGCCTGGGCGATGCTGACCTCGCCGAAATGGAAGATCGACGCCGCGAGCACTGCGCTCGCATGCCCTTCGCTGATCCCCGCGACGAGATCGGCGAGCCCGCCGACGCCGCCGCTTGCCACCACTGGCACGCGCACTTGATCGGCGATCGTCCGCGTCAGCGCGAGGTCGAAGCCGCTCTTGGTCCCGTCACGGTCCATCGAGGTGACGAGCAACTCGCCCGCGCCGAGCTCGGCGAGGCGCAGCGCATGCGCGACCGCGTCGATTCCCGTCGCCCGCCTGCCGCCATGCGTGAACACTTCCCAGCCGCCATCGACCTTGCGCGCGTCGACCGAGGCGACGACGCACTGGCTGCCGAACTTGTCGGCGAGCTCGGCGACGAGTTCGGGCCGCGCGACCGCGGCGGAATTGACCGCGACCTTGTCGGCGCCTGCGAGCAGCAGCGCGCGCGCATCCTCGACCGATCGGACCCCGCCGCCGACGGTCAGCGGCATGAAGCACACCTCTGCGGTGCGGCGCACGACGTCGAGGATCGTGCCGCGCGCCTCGTGGCTCGCACCGATGTCGAGGAAGCAGAGTTCGTCGGCGCCGGCAGCGTCATAGGCGCGCGCCTGCTCGACCGGATCGCCGGCGTCCTTGAGATCGACGAAGTTGACGCCCTTGACGACGCGGCCATTGGCGACGTCGAGGCAGGGAATGACACGGGCGCGGACGGTCATCGTTTTTCTCCCCTCCCTGAAAGGGAGGGGGCGGGGGTGGGTCGGCCTAGGGTTGGGGCTGCCCGCGACAACGGGCCGACCCACCCCCAGCCCCTCCCTTCCAGGGAGGGGGGGCGGTTGCGCCCGCTCACGCCGCTGCCGCCACAGCGATCGCGGCAGCCAGATCGAGCCGGCCGTCATACAGTGCCCGGCCCGTAATCACGCCTTCGATCCCGTCGCGCGCATGCAGCGCCAGCACATGGATCTCGGCAATCCCCTTGACGCCGCCGCTGGCGATCACCGGAATCTTCACCGCGCGCGCCAGATCGACGGTCGCCTGGACGTTGGCCCCCTTGAGCATCCCGTCGCGCCCGACATCGGTGAACAGCAGCGCCGCGACACCCGCATCCTCGAACTGCCGCGCCATGTCGGCGACTTCGATCGTCGAGACGTCGGCCCAGCCCTTGGTCGCGACAAAACCGTCCTTGGCATCGACCGCGACGACGATCCCGCCGGGAAAATCGCGCGCGGCCTCACGCACCAGCTCGGGGTTTTCCAAGGCGGCCGTACCGATCACGACGCGCGACACGCCCATGTCGAACCAGCGTTCGATCCCCACGCGGTCACGGATCCCGCCGCCCAGCTGCACATGGCCGGGGAAACGCTTGACGATCTCGGCGACCGCCTCCCCATTGACCGACTTGCCGGCGAACGCGCCGTCGAGATCGACGACGTGCAGATATTCCGCACCCTGCTCGGCGAACAGCATCGCCTGCGCGGCGGGATCGTCGCCATAGACGGTCGCGCGGTCCATATCGCCTTCGGCGAGGCGGACGACCTGGCCGCCCTTGAGGTCGATCGCGGGGAAGATGATCAGCGTCATGAAATCCTCGTCGCCCTGGCGGAGGCCGGGGCCGTTAGACTGTGGTGCGCGTCGGGTGCCCCAAACGCGGCGGCCCCGGCCTGCGCCGGGGCGACGATTACGGCTTCCACGTCAGGAACCTCTCGAGCAGCGCAAGCCCGTAGCGCTGGCTCTTTTCGGGATGGAATTGCACGCCGAGCAGATTGTCGCGCCCGATCGCGGCGGTGACCTGGCCGGCATGCTCGGTCGTCGCCAGCGTGTCGGCGCCTTCGAAGGCGTAGCTGTGCAGGAAATACGCCTCGCCCGGCACGATCAGCGCGTGCGGCGTGACGGGCACAACGTCGTTCCAGCCCATGTGCGGGACTTTCGCGGTCGCATCGTTGGGCGTGAGGTGACGCACCGTGCCGGCGACCCAGCCGAGCCCGGCATGGACGCCGTGCTCTTCGCCGGTATCGGCCATCAATTGCATCCCGACGCAGATGCCGAGGAACGGCACGCCGTCGCGGCGAACGCGCTGCTCGAGCGCCTCGACCATCCCCGGCACCGCGCGCAACGCGGCAGCGCACGCGCCGAACGCGCCGACGCCGGGGAGGACGATACGGTCGGCCTTGAGCACCGCGTCTGCATCGGCGGTGACGAGCACGTCGGTGCTGCCCGCGGCCTTCAGCGCGTTGGCGACCGAGTGGAGGTTACCCGCGCCGTAATCGATGAGGGCGAGGGTCATATCGTCGCCCCGGCGGAGGCCGGGGCCGCTGAGGTGCTGTGCGGACCGCTCGCCACATTGCGTAGCGGCCCCGGCCTCCGCCGGGGCGACGCGCAGCTCACAACGTCCCCTTGGTGCTGGGGATCACCCCCGCCTTGCGCGGATCAAGCTCGACCGCTTCGCGCAACGCCCGCGCCACGCCCTTGAACGCCGCCTCGGCGATGTGATGGTTGTTCGACCCGTACAGCGTCTCGATGTGGAGCGTGATCCCCGCGGTCTGCGCGAACGAGTGGAAGAAATGCTCGAACATCTCGGTGTCCATCTCGCCCAGTTTCTTCTGCGAGAATTCGGTCTTCCACACGAGATACGGCCGTCCCGAAATGTCGATCGCGACGCGCGTCAGCGTCTCGTCCATCGGCGAATGCGCGTCGGCGTAGCGGCGGATGCCGCGCTTTTCGCCCAACGCCTCAAGGATCGCCGCGCCGATCGCGAGGCCGGTGTCCTCGACGGTGTGGTGCTGGTCGATATGCAGATCGCCGACGGTCTTGACGTCCAGGTCGATCAGCGAGTGGCGGCTAAGCTGTTCGAGCATGTGATCGAAGAAGCCGATCCCGGTCGAAATCTGGAACGCCCCCGTTCCATCGAGGTTGACCGAGACGTCGATGGAGGTCTCGCTGGTCCGGCGGCTGATCGTGGCGGTGCGCATTCGTCTCCCATAGCGCGCTCGGGGGCTCATGCAATCTTGACCCGCCATCAAACCGCGCTACCCAAGGGCGCATGAGCGATGGCATGCCCGATAGCCTGATTCCCTACGATGACATCGTACAGGAAGCCCTGCGTGCCGTGGTCGGCCGAGTCCTTGGGTCGGTGGCGACCAATGGTGGCCTGCCGGGCGAGCACCATTTCTATATCACCTTTAAGACGCAGGCACCCGGCGTCGACATCCCGCAGCGGCTGCTCGAGCGGTTCCCCGACGAGATGACGATCGTGATGCAGAACCGCTATTGGGACCTGGTCGTCGACGACGAGCGCTTCTCGGTCGGCCTGAGCTTCAACCAGGTCGCCTCGAAGTTGGTGATTCCCTATTCGGCGATCACCGGTTTCCATGATCCCGCGGTCAATTTCGAACTGCGCTTCCAGGCGCAGGATATTCCCGACGGCCCCGAGCCGCACGACACCGCCGAGAATGACGAGCCGATCCACAAGCCGGTCGAGGACGGATCGAACGTCGTCGCGGTGGATTTCAAAAGAAAGAAGTAAGTCTCCCTCTCCCATTGGGAGAGGGAAGGGGCCCGCCGCGTCAGCGGTGGGAAGGGTGAGGGCAGTACACGCCCTAACCCTGTCCTCACCCTTCCGCCGCTTTGCGGCTCCCTCCCTCTCCCAAAGGGAGAGGGAATAAGGAGGCTGAATGACCGACACCCGCACCGAGACCGATTCGCTCGGCCCCATCGAAGTCCCCGCCACCGCCTATTGGGGCGCGCAGACGCAGCGCTCGATCGAGAACTTCCCGTTCGCCGCGACCGAGCGGATGCCGATCGCGATCATCCACGCGCTCGCGCTGGTGAAGCAGGCCGCCGCGCGCGTGAATCGTGCGCACGGTCTCGCCCCAGACATCGCCGACGCGATCGAATCGGCCGCCGCCGAGGTCGCCGCGGGCAAGCTCGACGACCAGTTTCCGCTCGTCATCTGGCAGACCGGCAGCGGCACGCAGTCGAACATGAACGTCAACGAGGTCATCGCCGGCCGCGCCAACGAGATCCTCACCGGCAAACGCGGTGGCAAGACCCCGGTCCATCCCAACGACCACGTCAATATGAGCCAGTCGTCGAACGACAGCTTCCCGACCGCGCTCCACATCGCGGCCGCGATTGGCGCGACGCAGCGGCTGCTCCCGGCGCTCGACCGGCTCAACCGTGCGGTGAAGACCAAGTCGGACGCTTGGCACGACGTGGTCAAGATCGGTCGCACGCATCTGCAGGACGCGACACCAATCACGCTCGGCCAGGAATTCTCGGGCTACGCGGTGCAGCTCTACCGTTGCTACCACCGCATCGAACCCGCGATCACGCACAACATGCTGCTGCTCGCGCAGGGTGGGACCGCGGTCGGCACCGGGCTCAACGCGCCCGCCGGCTTCGATGTCGCGATCGCCGCCGAGATCGCGCGGCTGACGGGACTCGCCTTCGAGACGATGCCCAACAAGTTCGAGGCGCTCGCGTCGAACGACCCGATCGTCCACGTCTCGGGAACGCTCAACACTCTCGCCGTCGCGCTGACCAAGATCGCCAACGATATCCGTTTGCTGGGTTCCGGCCCGCGCTCGGGGCTCGGCGAACTGCATCTGCCCGAGAACGAGCCGGGCAGCTCGATCATGCCGGGCAAGGTCAACCCGACGCAGTGCGAAATGCTGACGATGGTCGCCGCACAAGTGATCGGCAACCACCAGGCGATCACGATCGGCGGCTTGCAGGGGCATCTCGAACTCAACGTGTTCAAGCCGATGCTCGGCGCCGCGCTGCTGCGCTCGATCGATCTCCTCGCCGTCGGCATGGCGAGCTTCGCCGAGCGTTGCGTCGAGGGAATCGAGCCGAATCGCGCGCGAATCGCCGAGCTGGTCGATCGCTCGCTGATGCTCGTCACCGCGCTCGCCCCTGAGATCGGGTATGACAATGCCGCCAAGATCGCCAAGCACGCGCACCACGAAGGCCTGACGCTGAAAGAGGCGGGACTCGCGCTCGGCCTCGTCGATGCCGCGACCTTCGACCGGCTGGTTCGCCCCGAACGCATGGTTTGACGCTACCGGAACCATCGGCGATTTCGTGCGCTGAGCGTAACGAACGGGAGACAGTACGATGAGTTTTACGACGATGATTGGCGCCGCGATCGGCGCGGCGATCGACGGTTCGGACGGGGATGACAGCACGGTCGATGGTGCGATCGAAGGTGCGATCGTCGCCAATGTCGTCAAGGCGGTGATTCCGCTGGCGCTGACCTTCGCGACCGGTTGGCTCGTCCTGCGCGGCCTCGGCCAGCTCAAGACGCGCGTGTTCGGCGAGGATACGCCGCGCGCCTGAGTCGGCACAGCAAACCTTGACGGGAGGGGCATGCCCGCGCCACTAGCGCGCATGGTCGATCATCGCTCCTCCCAGCCCAAGAACTTCAAGCGTCGCGGGCTGATGTTCGTGCTGTCCTCGCCGTCCGGCGCGGGCAAGTCCACGATTGCCAACCGTCTGCTCAAGGAAGAGCGCAACCGCATCAAGATGTCGGTGTCCTATACGACGCGTGCGCCGCGCAAGGGCGAGGTCGACGGCAAGGACTATCACTTCGTCGACAAGGAAACCTTCCGCGCGATGGCGGAGGACGACCAGTTCCTCGAATGGGCGCGCGTGTTCGACGAGCGCTACGGCACGCCGCGCGACACCGTGTTCAAGGATCTCGAGCACGGGCAGGACATTCTGTTCGATATCGACTGGCAGGGCGCGCAGCAGCTGTTCCAGCTTGCCGGTGGCGACGTGGTCCGCGTGTTCATTTTGCCGCCCGGCCTCAAGACGCTGCGCCAGCGACTCGAGGATCGCAACACCGACACGCAGGAAGTGATCGACCGCCGCATGGACCGCGCGCAGGCCGAGGTGAGCCATTGGGACGGCTATGACTATGTGCTGGTCAATGATGATCTCGACGATTGCTACGAGTGCGTCCAGACGATCCTGACCGCCGAACGCCTCAAGCGCTCGCGCCAGCGCGGGATGATTGGTTTTATTCGGCGTTTGCCGGAGAAGTAAGCGCGCGCCCTAGCCGGCACCCCGGCCTTGTGCCGGGGTGACGAAGAGGGTGGTGTCTGTTCCGAGCGCCTACCGCAGCAATTCCAGCATCCGCACGCCCGCGCCGAAATCACGGCGGCGCGTGGCAATTCCCGCCTCGGCGAGCGGGTCGCGGCCCCAGCGTTCGGCCTGATAGTCCTCGTCGAGCGTCACCGCGTCCCACACCTGTTCGGGCGTCGCCGCCTGCTCGGCGAGCGCGAGCGCCGCGATCAGCGAGCCGCCGATCGTCACGATCGGCGACAGCGCCGCCAGTTCATAGGCTCCCCGCACCGCGATGGCATCGCCGAGTCGCTGGAGCGTCGCCGCGGGTTGTGCGCGGTGCAGGATGCCGGTGACGACCTCGACATGGACGTCATAGCGCAACCGCGCCCAGTCGATCAGCGGATCCCAGGCGGCGGCCTGACGCGCGACCAGATCGTCGGGCGAATCGGCGCGGTAGCAGAGCAGGTCGCTCTCGGCATAAGCGGCGAGGCCTTGCGCGAACAGCGCCGGGTCGGGCGATATCCGGTCGATCGCCGCATTGGCGAGTCCGGTGAGCGGCATCGCGCGCGGGTCGATCTCGCCCTCGACCGCGCGCCATTCTTCGGCGACGGCTTCGGCAAGCCCATCGGTCGGCGGCGCGAGCGGCACGCGGCCGGGGGTGCGCACCGGCTTGCCGTCGAGAAAGACGGCGCGGGTGTCGTCGAGGGTGACGTTGGTCCAGAAACGCTTCATGGCCGCAGCCCTAGAGCAGGAACGCGCCGCTTCAAAACGCTTCCAGCCCTCAGGCGCGCGCGATGACGCCCGCCGCGACCACGATCAGCAGCGGTGCCGCGGCCGCCGCGAGCCGCCAGCGCGGCAGCTGCCACGTCGCGCGCTGCGACAGCAAGAGCGCCGCCGCGATCCCCACCGCGGTCATCGTCCAGAAGTGGTAGCGCACTTCGGATGCGACGCTCAGCGGGAGGTAGCTGAAGCCATAGAGCACCGCGGACCACGCCAGCGCGACGGCGGGATCGCCATCGCCGAGCCTGGGACGCAGCACCAGCAAGCCCAGCCCGAGCGCGAGCCAGCAGATCGGCCAGCCGGGCGGTGTCGTCAACGTAGCGTCGGCGGCGTGCTGGAGCGCGCTGCGCCAGCCGTTCGGTGCGACGGTGAAGCCCCAAGGATTCGGATCGGACTGCGGCGACAGGCCCGGTAAATCGGCATCGTGGACGAGGAAGCGCGTGTTGCGGTCGAAATGCGCGAGGCGATGTTCGGCATAAGCGAGGGGATGCGCGGCGACCGCCGCGGCCCACCAGCCATAGGGGCCGTGCCCGGCCTTGAGCGGTGCGTCGAGCGTGGTGAAGCCGATTGCGCACGGCGCCGCGCCCCACCAAGCGTAGCGGTCCCACGAGATCGGCGAATAGCAGTCTTCATTGACCGCAACCGGGTTCGCCACGCTGGTGCGCGGGAAAACATCGGTCTTGGCGAACGCACCGATCCCGCCGAGATCATAGATCACCAGCGACAGTTCGACCCCGCTGCGCTTGGCGTGCAGCGCGGCATTGGCGAGCGGCAGCGCGAGCACCAGCGGGATCGCCGCGAGCAGCGCGGTCGCCCCGAGCCGCGGCACCGTCCGCCGCCACGCCGCAGGCACGGCGAGCAGCAGTAATGGGAGACACGCCGGAACCGCATTGAATCGCAACGTCGCCGCCGCGACGAGCAGCAGCGCGGCGACGATCCGCGCGGCGCGGTCGCCCGGTCGCGCGGCGAGCAAGCCGCTCGCGAGCAGCAGCGTGCCCGCGAACAGGCTGTCCTTGAGGATCGTCCCCACCAGCACCAGCACGATCGGCGATAGCGCGAGCAAGGCGATCGCGCCGGTCGCGCCGCGCCGTCCGCGCGCCCACGCCGCCTGCATCCACAGCGCGGTACCACCCCAATACAGGGCAAGCTGCAGCACGAGCATCGGCGCCGGCCCCGCACCGAACAGCCCCAATTGCCGCCACAGCCAATTCATCGCCGGCGGGTGCCAATCGTCATATTGGCCGCTCAGCGCCTGGCCATATTGCCGGATCGCGTCCCAGGTCATGATTCCCGGCCAGAACAGCGCGCCATGCAGCAGCGCGAGCAGCACGATCGCGCCGAAGATAACGGGTCTGGAGGTCATCGGTCGCACGCCGCGATGTACCATGCGACCACCGCAAAGCCACCCCGTCGGCGCGGCTTGTGATTGTCGCGCAATTGCGCTTTGTTGGGCGCCAACGCGCCGACACCATCGTCACGCCAGGGGGCTTTTCCATGACATTCCAACGTCGCGCGCTCGCCGCCGCGAGCTTGCTCGCCACGACCATGCTGGCTGCCCCCGTTGTGGCGCAGGAGGCCAGGCCCGCCTTCGCCGAGCCCACGCTCTCCCCCGACGGCGCGCTGATCGCCTTCGCTTCGGGCGGCGACATCTGGGAGGTCGCGGCGAACGGCGGTGTCGCGCGTCCGCTTGTCACCGATGCGGCGACCGAGGCACGCCCGCTCTATTCGCCCGACGGGACCAAGCTCGCCTTCACCTCGACGCGCGGCGGCAACGCCAACATCTATGTGCTCGATCTCGCGAGCGGCGCGGTGACGCGGCTGACCTATGCCGAGGCGGGCGAGGAGCTCGACGCCTGGTCGCCCGACGGCAGATATCTGTACTTCGCCTCAGGGGTCGCCGATGTCGGCCGTCAGCCCGACATCTTCCGCATCGCGGTCGACGGCGGCACGCCGATGCAAATCAGCCGCGAGACCTATCTCGCCGAGTTCCAGGCGGCGCCGTCGCCCGATGGCAGCACGCTCGCGATCAACACGCGCGGCATCAGCGCGGGGCAATGGTGGCGCAACGGCACCTCGCACATCGACCAGACCGAACTGTGGCTGAAACCGGTGGCCGAGGGCGGCGCGTTTCGCCGTCTGCTGGCGGATGGCGAGAAGCACGCCTGGCCGATGTGGAGCCGCGACGGCGCGAGCCTGGTCTATATGAGCGCGAAGGGCGGGCCCGAGAATCTCTGGCGCGTGGGCGTCGGGGCAGGGGCGGGGCCCGAGCAGCTGACGCACTTCACCCATGGCCGCCTGCTCTATCCGTCGATGGCGGCAAACGGGTCGGCGATCGTGTTCGAACGCGATTTCGGCGTGTGGCGCTACGATCCCGCGACCGGCCAGGCCGCCGCGGTGCCGATCACGCTGCGCGGTGCGGCAAGCACGACGCCGCGTCGCCATGAACAGTTGCAGGGCTTTGCGCGGATGGCGCTCTCGAGCGACGGGCAGAAGATCGCGGTGATCGGGCATGGCGAGGTGTTCGCCACTTCGGCCAAGGACGGCGGGACGGCGCAGCGCGTGACCAACACCCCCGGCGCCGAACGCGAAGTGGTCTGGTCGCCCGACAGCCGCCGCGCGCTCGTCATTTCCGAGCGCGGCCTCGCGCGTTGGCTCGTCGAATATGACGTGGCGAGCGGGCGCGAGACGGTGCTGACGCGGCAGGGCATCGCCTCGTCGCCCTCCTATGCGCCCGACGGCAAGTCGGCCGCCTATGTCCTCGATGATCGCGAGCTCCACGTCGTGACGCTCGCGGGCGGGGCCGATCGCACGCTGTTCACCGGCGCGATCGCGACCGACGAGCGCGACGGTCCGCGCCCGACCTGGTCGCCCGATGGCCAGTATATCGCCTTCCCGCTGCTCGATTCGCGCTCGTTCGTGAACGTCGAGCTCGTCCCCGCCGCGGGCGGCGCGGCGCGCCCGGTTAGCTTCCTCGCCAACGGGCAGATGGGCGGCATCGCCTGGTCGCCCGACGGCACCTACATCCTGTTCGACACCGCGCAGCGCAGCGAGGATTCGCGCATCGTGCGGATCGACCTGTTGCCGCACGTGCCGAAGTTCAAGGAAGACAAGTTCAGCGACCTGTTCAAGCCGGGCAAACAGCCGGGTACGCCCGACACGCCGTCGGACACGCCAGCGCCGGCGACGCCCAAGCCGCTGCCTATCGCGGCCAAGAAGGGCGCCGCCCCACCGCCACCCGCGCCCAAGGTCAAGCCGGTGTCGATCGTCTGGGAAGGCCTGCGCGCCCGTGCGACGATCCTGCCGCTCGGGCTCAACGCCGATACGCCGGTGATCAGCCCCGACGGCAAGACGCTCGTCTTCCGCGCGCGGGAGAAGGGGCGTGCCAACCTCTACAGCTACAATCTCGACGAGCTCGCCGACGAGCCGCCGGTGGCGCAGCAGCTTACGCAGAGCGACCGGCCGAAGGGGGATTTCGCGCTGGCAGGCGACGGCAAGACCTTGTTCTATCTCGACGGTGGCCGCGTCATCTCGACGCCGCTCGACACGCCAAAGCCAAAGCCGATCCCGGTCGGCGCCGAGATGGACGTCGATTTCGCCACCGAAAAGCAGATCGTGTTCGACGAGGCTTGGAGCATCCTCGACCGCAAATTCTTCGATGCGAAGTTCAACGGCCAGGACTGGAAGGCGCTGCGCGCGCGCTTCCAGCCCTATATCGCGGGCGCGCGGACGCCCGACGAGGAACGCCGGATCATCAATCTGATGATCGGCGAGCTCAACGCCTCGCATTCGGGGATCTCGCTCAGCCCTGGAGCGCCGGGCAGTGCGCGACCCAATCGCGTCGGTGATCTCGGCCTCCGCTTCGACCGCGCCGCCTATGATGCGGGACGCGGGCTCGTCGTGCGCCAAGTGGTGCGGCTCGGTCCCGCCGCGATCGAGAGGATCGCGCCTGGCGACCGGATCGTCCGCGTCGGCGGTGTCCCGATCGGCGCGTATGGCAATATCGATGCTTTGCTCGAGAACAGCGTCGGCCGCCGCGTCGCGCTCGGCGTTGCGGGCGCGAACGGGCAGCGCACGGTGGTGGTGCGGCCGATTTCGGTCGGCGCGGCAGCGGGGCTGGCGTATCGCCAATGGGTCGATGATCGTAGGGCGCTGGTAGATCGGCTGTCGGGCGGCAAGCTCGGCTATGTCCACATCGCCGACATGTCGTCCGAATCGCTCGATCAGCTCTATCTCGATCTCGATGCCGAGAATCAGCGGCGGCAGGGTGTCGTCGTCGATATCCGCAACAACAATGGCGGCTTTATCAACGGCTTTGCGATCGACGTGTTCGCGCGCGCCAATTACCTGACGATGACGCCGCGCGACCTGTTCCCGCTGCCCGGTCGCCAGGCGCTCGGCCAGCGCGCGCTCGGCAAGCCGACCGTGCTCGTCACCAACGAATCGTCGCTGTCGGATGCCGAGGATTTCACCGAGGGCTATCGCGCGCTCGGGCTCGGTAAGGTGGTGGGGCAGCCGACCGCGGGGTGGATCATCTTCACCGGCGGCGAGCCGCTGATCGACGGGTCGTCGGTGCGCACGCCGAGCACGCGGATCCAGGATGGGCGCGGGCAGGACATGGAGATGCACCCGCGCCCGGTCGACGTGACGGTGACGCGGCCGCTCGGCGAAGGCCCCGGCACCGATGCGCAGTTGAGCGCGGCGGTCGATGTGTTGCTCGCGCAGGTGGGCAAGCCATAACCGATCGCCGCACCGGCGCGATTGCTCCGCCACCGCACTGTGCTATCCCGCTCCATCACTCGACGGAGCTTCCCTTCCATGCGCCTCAGCCTGTTCGCTTTTCTGCTCGCCGCTTCCGCCAGCCCGGCGCTCGCCGCACCCACGGTGCACTCTTATGGCGGGCTCGCGCTGTCGGCGCAGGGCGACCGGATCGCGACGATCGACGGTGAGGGCAGCAAGAGCAGCATCACGATCCGTGCGACGAGCGGCAAGGTGCTGCGCAGCTTCGATCCGTGCGGCACGCTATGTTCGGTGTCGGGGCTGACCTTCGCGCCCGACGGCAGCCTGGCGTATCTGACGCGCGACAGGAAGGCTGGGCTCGTCACGCTGGTCGTCGATCATGACGGCAAGCCGCATACGGTGGCGACGGTCAGCGGCATCGCGCAGACCCCGCGCTTCTCGCCCGACGGGTCGCGGATTGCCTTGCTCGTCACGATCGGCGCGGCGAAGGAAGCCGGCGCGGCGCAGGCCGGCGTGCGCCAGATCGGCGAGATCGGCGAGAAGAGCGACGAGCAGCGGCTCGCCGTGTTTGACGTCAGTGGCACCGTGACGGCGGACAAGGTCAAGCCGCTCTCGCCTGCCGATCGCTACATCTACGAATATGACTGGACGCCCGACGGCAGTGGCTTCGTCGTCACCTCGGCGCTCGGTAATGGCGACAACAATTGGTGGGTCGCGACGCTCGACGCGGTCGACGCGACGACCGGCGCGGTGCGCACGATCGCCAAGCCCAAGACGCAGCTCAACTTCCCGCGCGTTTCGCCCGACGGCAAGACCGTCGCCTATATCGGCGGGTTGATGAGCGATTTCGGTTCGGTCGGCGGCGATGTCTGGACGGTGCCCTTCGCCGGCGGCGAACCGCGCAATACCCAGCCGAACAGCAAGCTGACCGTGACGTCGCTCGTCTGGCGCGATGCCGCAGTCCGCGGCACCGCTTTGCGCGGCGACCGGATGGGGCTCTATGCCGAGCGCGCGAGCACCGATGGTCTCGGCTGGAGCCGTCCGTCGACGCTCGCTGCGGGCGATGCCAAGGCCGCGTGGAGCGCCGACGGCGGGACCGTCGCGACCGTGTCGCAGGACTTCACGCATGCGCCCGCGATCTTCGCCGGGTCGGTCGATGCGCCCATCCAGATCACGCACGACAATGACGCGATCCCCGCGAAAATGACCGCGCGCAGCATCAGCTGGAAGAATGACGGCTTCGACGTCCAGGGCTGGCTGCTCGCACCGCTCGGCGCCGATCCCAAGGCGAAGGCGCCGATGATCACGATCGTCCATGGCGGCCCGTCGGCGGCGAACGTGCCGTATTTCGGTGGCGGCTACGGCGCGATGCTCGATGCCGGCTATTACATCTTCCTGCCCAATCCGCGCGGCAGCTACGGGCAGGGCGAGGCCTTCACCGCCGCCAACAAGCGCGACTTCGGCGGGGGCGATCTGCGCGACATCCTCACCGGGATCGACGCGGTCGAGAAAGTCGCTCCGGTCGACGACGCGCGGCTTGGGCTGACCGGCGGGAGCTATGGCGGTTTCATGTCGATGTGGGCGAATACGCAGACCAACCGCTTCAAGGCGATCGTCGCGGGTGCCGGGCTTTCGAACTGGGTGAGCTATTACGGCACCAACGGCATCGACCAGTGGATGCTGCCGTTCTTCGGCAAGACGCTGTACGACGATCGCAAGGCGTATGAGGATGTCTCGGCGGTCAATTTCATCAAGAACGCCAAGACCCCGACCTTCATCTATGTCGGCGAGCGCGACATCGAGGTGCCGCCGACCCAGTCGGTCGAATATTGGCATGGCCTCAAGGACATGGGCGTGCCGACCAGCCTGGTGATCTACCCCGAAGAAGGCCACGGCATCCGCGCGCCAGCCAATTCGGCCGACGTCGCGGCGCGGACGCGGGCGTGGTTCGACAAGTACCTCGCGGCGAAGAAGTAAGGCTTCCTCCCCTCCCTGAAAGGGAGGGGCCGGGGGTGGGTTGGCCCGTTGTCGCGGGCAGCCCCCGCCCTCGGCCGACCCACCCCCAACCCCTCCCTTCCAGGGAGGGGAGGGCCCTACCGCAGCGGCTTGCCCGAGTCCTTCCAGCGGTCGAGGATCTGCGAGTCGCCCGGCAGCGTGTCCGCCGCGGGCGTCGCAGGCGCGATCGGCGTGCCGCTCTGCGCATAGGCCGGCTGGATCGCCGCGGGTTTGGCGATCGGCGACACCGGCACGACCGCCGCCGCGCTCACCAGCGCGGGCGGATCGAGCCGCGGATGCGGGCCGGGCACCGGCTCGCCCCCAAGATACGGCTGACGGAACGCCGCCGGCGTCCCCCAACCGCCTTGCCAGCGATGGAAGAAATGCGCGCCGATCGCGGCGGTCATCACCAGGCTACGGTTCCACGCCGGGGTGACCGCATAGGTGTGGTAATGCGTCGCCAGCCCGACCTGCGGCATGACATGCCCGTTGAGCGCTGCGACAGCGACCTTCAGCGCGCGCAGCCAATAGGCTTGCGACGGCGCCCCGCGTTGCAGCGCGCCGTCGCACGCGAAGCTGAATTGGCACCCGGTATGTTCCGAGCCCTGGAACACCACGCCGCACACCGTCGCCGGGAAGGCCGGGTGCCGCACGCGGTTGAGGATCACCTGTGCCACCGCCTGCTGCCCGGCATCGGGCTCGCTCGCGGCTTCGTAATAGATCGCGGTGGTCAGGCATTGCAGCGCGCGGCCACGGTCGATCGCGCTCGCGCGCGCCATCGAAAAGGGGAGGGCGGCGCGGACCGATGTGTCCCCCGCCAGCGCCGCAGCGCCGACCGGGAGCGGCAGGTCGGGAAGCGCGATCGTCCCGGTCGCACCGCGCGCCGGGGCGGTGTCGCCCCGCACGGCATCGTCGGCGGCGTTGAAATAGGCGGCGCCGGGGAAGTGATCCTCGATCTCATAGCCGCTCGGCGCGGGGGCGTGCTGCGCCGCCTTGGCATGCTGGATGATGATCGCGCGCAAAGCGGCATGCGCCGACACGCCCGCCAGCACGAGCGCGCACAGACCCACGGCGCCGAGCTTGCTCAGCCGCCGCATCTTCACCCAGCCAAGGATTGCCTGCAGATACACGCGCGCGCTGTAGCCGATTTCGGGGCGCGGCGATGCTGCTGTTTTGGGAGTGTCTCGCGACGATACGATTGGTGGTTAATGCAGGGGTTTCGTCACCCCGGCGCGCGGCCGGGGTGACGGATGCCCGATCGGCCGGTCAGCGGAGCGTCGCGCTGTCGAGCTCGAGCGCGTCCGCAGGGATCACCTCGACATTCGGATACGCCTTGCGCAGCTCGGGCAGGAACAGCTTGGCGTCGCCGACCACGATGACGCTCGCCGCCGCGGGATCGAGCAGCTTTGCCGCTGCCGCCTGCACCGCCGCCGGATCGACCGCCGAGACCCGCTGCGTGTACTGCCCGAGTTCGCTGAGCGGCAGGCCCTGGACGACATAACCGCCGACCGTCCCGGCGATCCCGCCGGTCGTCTCGGTCGCGCGGCCGAAATTGCCGACCAGCACGGCCTTGCGCGTATCGAGCTCGGCCGCGCTGACGGGCTCGGCGCCGAGCCGCTTCATCTCGGCGAGGATGATCGACACCGTCTCGGGCGCGCTCGGGTTCTTGGTCGAGGTCCGCGCGGCGACGACGCCCGGCAGGCGGCCGGCCTGCAGGCTGCTGCCCGCGCCATAAGCGAGGCCGCGCTTGATGCGGATTTCCTGATTGAGCCGCGACGAGAAGCCGCCGCCCAACACCGTATTGGCGACCGCCGCGGGATAATAGGCCTGGTCGTTGCGCGCGATTCCGGGGCGCGCCACGACGACGCCAGCCTGGCCGGCACCCGGCATGTCGACCACGACGACGCGCGGCGCGGGGTAGATCTGGCGCGGGCCATCGGGGCCTACCGGCACGGTCGCTTTCCAGCTGGCGAAATTGGCTTCGGCCAGTGTCTTGGCGCGAGCGGGGGTCACGTCGCCGACGAGCACCAGCGTCGCCTGCGCGGGCGCCCAGGCCTTGGCATACGCGCTGCGGATGTCGCTCGCGGTGATCGCTTTGAGCGAGGTGGGCGTGCCCGAGCGTGGATGGCCATACGGCGAGGCGCCGAGCGCCGCGCGCGCGGCGACGAGCGCGGCGAGCTGGCTCGGATCCTTGATCGCGACCTGGACGCCGTCGATCGTCTGTGCGCGGGCGCGCTCGATTTCGGCGGGCGCGAAGACCGGGTTGCGCGCGACATCGGCGAGGATCGCGAGCGCCGGCGTCGCCTGGTCGGACTTGACTGTCACCTCGATCGAGCTGCCGTCCCAGCTCGCATCGCTCGAGATCGATCCACCAAGCGCCTCGATCTGCCGCGCGATCTGCGTCGCCGAGCGCGTCGTCGTGCCCTTGGTCAGCAGGTCGGCGGCGAGGCTGTTGACCCCGGCGCGATCGGGCCGGTCGTCGGCAGCACCGCCCTGCGCCACGAGCAAGGCGGTCAGCAGCGGAAGATCATGCTTTTCGACCACGACGACGCGCATCCCGTTGGCGAGCGCGAATTCGTGCGTCACCGGTGCCGCCGCGGCGATCGCGGCGGCGGGCGGCGGCGGTGCGATCCGATCGGCGGCGCTGGCGGGTGTCACCACCTCGATCTTGCCCGGCGCGACCAATGGCGAGACCACTACGGTATCGGCCACTTCGATGCGGTCGTTCTGCGGCGCCTTGGCTGTCGCGTCCTCGGGCAGATACTGGATCGTCGCCGAACGCTGATCGCGCAGATATTTGGCGGCGACGCGCTGGACGTCGGCGGCGGTGACGCGGCCGATCGCGGCGAGCTGCCGGTCGGCGGCGCGTGCGTCGCCGTCGATGATCACCGAGGAGGCGATCGTGCGGCCCGCGCCCTCGGCGGTCTCGCGCGCCTGGAGTGCGCCTGTCAGGATCTCGTTCTTCGCCTCGGCGAGTTCGGTGACGCTTACCGGGGTATCGCGCAGCCGCGCGACCTCGCGACGGAGTGCGGTTTCGCCCTGCGCGGCGGTCTTGCCGCCCGCCAGGATCGCGAACACCGCGAGATTGCCCGGGCCCTGCTTCGAATCAAGCACGCTCTCGGCGCTCTGCGCGAGTTGGTCGCGATAGACGAGCGACTCGTACAGCCGTGAACTCTCGCCCTGCGACAGGACCGCGTTGAGCACGCTGAGCGCCGGGCCGTCGGGATGGTTGTCGGCGGAGATCGGATAGCTGATCATTACCGCGGGGAGCGGCGTATTGGCTTCATGGACGACGTAGTGCGTCGCTTTGGTGCGCTCTGGCTCGGTCACCGTGACGCGCGGGATTGGCGTGGTCGGGCGTTTGATCTTCGCGAAATACTGGTCGACCCAGGCGTCGAGCTGGGCTGCATCGAAATTGCCCGAGACGACGAGCACGGCATTGTCGGGCCGGTAATAGGTCGCGTGGAACGCGCGGACGTCGTCGATCTGCGCGCTTTCGAGATTATCGAGGCTGCCGATCGTCCCGCGCGCGTACGGGTGGCGGGTGTAGGACACGGCGGGGAAGTAGAGGGAGAACAGCTTGCCGTAGGGCCGTGCATTGGTGTTCTGGCGCAGCTCCTCCTTCACCACGTCGCGTTCGGAGGCGAAGCTCTTGGGCTCGACGACCAGCGCGGCCATGCGGTCGGCCTCGGCGAACAGCAGCCGCTGGAGGTGGTTGGCGGGGATCGTCTCGTGATATTCGGTGTAATCGTCGTTGGTCGAGGCGTTGTTGTTGCCACCGACATCCTCGGTCAGCCGGTCGAACTGTTCGGAGACGAGGTTGCGCGTCGCCTTGAACATCAGATGTTCGAACATGTGCGCGAAGCCCGAGCGGCCGGCGGGGTCGTCCTTCGAGCCGACGTCATACCACACCTGAACCGAGACGTTGGGCGTCGTCGTGTCGCGGATCGCATAGACGCGCAGGCCGTTGGCGAGCGTGCGTTCGGTGAAGGCGATCGGCTTGATTGCTGGGGCTGGGGCGGTCGGCGTGGGCTGCGCGGTGGCGGCGGTGAGCGGGAGCAGGGCGGCGCCCAGCAGGAGGGCGGCACGGGACAGCATGGGGGGAGGCTCCGGATGGGGGCGGTGGTGCGCCTACGTGTCGTGCGCGGGGCGCGCTGTGTCAATCACGTGGGACACCAACCGCGCGCCTCCCCTCCCTGGAAGGGAGGGGTAGGGGTGGGTCGGCCCGGTGGGTGAGGTTCACTCGCTCTGGAGAGCGACCCACCCCCAACCCCTCCCTTCCAGGGAGGGGATTAGCCAAGCGTATTATTTCTTCTTCGGCCGGTTCACGTACAGCAACACCGCCGCCAGCGCCGCCGAACCGACGCCGACCCCGATGGCGATCGGCGTGACGGGCCAGTTGCCGTGCTGCTCGGTCTTGGCCTCGGCGGCATCACGGACGCGCTTATGATCGCGCGCGGCGGCTTCGATTTCGTTGATCTCGGACATTACACCCTCTCTGCGTGGCTATCATATGCCTGTCGGAACGCATCGGCGAAGGCTTTGAGCCGTCCCTCACCGATTGCAGCCCGCAGGTCCGCCATCATCGCTTGATAGAACCACAGATTGTGCTCGGTCATCAACATAGCGCCGAGGATTTCTCCGGATCGGACGAGATGATGAAGATAGGCGCGGCTGCCGCCGTGTTCGGGATGCGCGCAAGTGGGGCAGCCGCATGCCGGGTCGAGCGGGCCGGTGTCCTCGGCGAACTTGGCGTTGCGGATGTTGAGCGGACCGTTCCGTGTGAACGCCTGGCCCGTGCGGCCCGAGCGTGTCGGCAGCACGCAATCGAACATGTCTATCCCACGCTCGACCGCGCCGACGATGTCGGTCGGCTTGCCGACGCCCATCAAATAGCGTGGCTTGTCGGCAGGGAGCTGGCCGGGTGCGAAGTCGAGGCAGGCGAACATCGCCTCCTGGCCTTCGCCGACCGCAAGCCCGCCGACCGCATAGCCGTCAAAGCCGATGTCGATAAGCGCCCCTGCGCTGTCGCCGCGCAGCGTCTGGTCGAGCGCGCCCTGCTGGATGCCGAAGATCGCTGCGCCCTCGGCATGTACGCCGCCTGCGTCGAACGCATCGCGCGAGCGCTTCGCCCAGCGCATCGAGCGCGCCATGGCGGCTGCCTGCACCTCGGGGGTCGAAGTGGTCGGCACGAGTTCGTCGAACGCCATCACGATGTCCGAGCCGAGCAGGCGCTGGATCTCGATCGAGCGTTCGGGGCTCAGCGTGTGGCGTGAGCCGTCGAGGTGCGACTTGAAGGTCACGCCATTCTCGTCGCGCTTGGTCAGGTCTGAGAGGCTCATCACCTGATAGCCGCCGCTGTCGGTGAGGATCGGGCGGTCCCAGCCCATGAAGCCGTGCAGCCCGCCCAATCGTGCGACGCGCTCGGCGCCGGGGCGGAGCATCAGGTGATAGGTGTTGCCGAGAATGATGTCGGCGCCGGTCGCGCGGACGTCGGCGGGTTTGACGCCCTTGACCGTCGCGGCGGTGCCGACGGGCATGAACGCCGGCGTGCGGATCGTGCCGCGGCGCATCGCGATCTCGCCGGTCCGCGCCTTGCCGTCGGTGGCGTGGATAGTGAAATCGAAGCGGGGTTTGTCGTTCATCTTACTTCCTCCCCTCCCTGGAAGGGAGGGGATCGAGGGGTGGGTCGGTATGAGGAGAGTGCGGCGCTCCCCCGAGAGCAACCCACACCCAACCCCTCCCTTCCAGGGAGGGGAGGAGATACATCAGCGCTTGAACAGCGTCTCGGCGGTCGGCTCGGCGCGCGGGGCGACGACTTCGCCATTCTCGGCGGCTTCGGCGTCGCGCGCGAGCTGGTCGCGCTGGGCGCGCAGCTCGGTGATGAGCGCTTCGCGATCACCCTCGAGCCGCGTGTCGACCGGCGCTTCGAGCCCGGCGGCCTTGGCCGCCTTGGCGACCGCGGCGTCGAGTTCGCGCTGCGTTGTCAGGCCGAGCGTGACCGGATCCTTCGGCGTGATGTTGCCGATGTTCCAGTGGCTGCGGTCGCGGATCGCCGCGATCGTCGTCCGCGTCGTGCCGATCAGCAGACCGATCGCGCCGTCGCTGATCTCGGGATGATTGCGGATGATCCACGAAATGCCGTCGGGCTTGTCCGACCGCTTCGACACCGGCGTATAGCGCGGCCCCTTGGTGCGGCGGACCTGCTCGGGCCCTTTCAGGATCTTGAGCGTGTATTCGGGGTCGGCCTGACCCTTGTCGATCTCGTCCTGCGTCAGTTCGTGCGCGCGGATCGGGTCGCGCCCGGTCAGCTTGGTCGCGGCGGTATCGTCGGCGATCGCCTGGACCTCGAGGATGTGCAGGCCACAGAATTCGGCGATCTGCTCGAAGCTGAGCGCGGTATTGTCGACGAGCCAGGCGGCGGTCGCGTGCGGCATGAGCGGCTGGGCCACGGGATACTCCTCAAAAACGGAAAGGGCCGCCCCTTTCGGAGCGGCCACTTGTGCTGACATGCAATGTAGAGCGAATGGCGGGGGAGGGCAAGCGCGGTTGCGGCGGGTTAGATTTCGGGGTCATGCTCGGCGAAATGGGCGAACGTGTCTCGGCGCGCATCGCGCACGTTGATGACTTCCAGCGCGTCTTCGGTGTAGCGGAAATAAATGATGTAGCGATGATGCGGCGTACTGCGCAGGTCTGCGCCCAGCTCCGGCCGCGCACTCCCGAGCGAACCGGGGAGCGCGGCGATCCGATCGCAATGCTTGCGCACTCCATCGATTACGCCGCGCGCGATGTCGCCGCCGCTCTGGTCCGCGATGTACCGTGCAATGGCTTTAAGGTCGCGCTGCGCCGCCCGACTGATTTTGAGGCGGCGCATCAGCCGCGCTCACGCTCCCAAGCATCGAGATCTTCCTGCACGCTGAGGAATACGTCGTCGGCCGAATACCAAACATCCTCGGCGATCGACGCCTGCAGCGTCTCGCGCAAAGCCTTGATCTTCGCGTCGCGCTCTTCGACCAACCGCAAGCCTTCGTTCACCACGTCGACGGCCGACGCATAGCGGCCCTCGGCGACGCTCGCTTCGACGAAGCTTTCCCAATGCGGCCCAACGGGTACGTCCATCGTGATCCCTCCAACAGCAGCGCCGCAATTTACCGCATCGCCGCTAGTCGCTCAAGCCGCGATCGCCTCGGGATGCTTGACGGGGACGAGCGCGCCGAGGAACTGGCGCGCGCTCGCTGCCCAGGTGAAGGTCTGGCCGTAGGCGGCGCAGGCGGCGCGATCGCGCGTGAGCGCGGCGGCGATCGCGGTGTCGAGATCCTCATCCATCGCGCCGACCTGCGGGTTCAGCACATCGACCGGCCCCGTCACCGGATAGGCGGCGACCGGCGTGCCGCTGGCGAGCGCCTCGATCATCACCAGCCCGAACGTATCGGTGCGGCTCGGGAAGACGAAGACGTCGGCGGCGGCATAGGCCCCGGCGAGATCGGCGCCGAACAACGGCCCGAGAAAATGCGCCTGCGGGTAGCGCGCGGCAAGCGCGGTGCGCGCCGGGCCGTCGCCGACGATCACCTTGGTACCGGGATGCTTGGCGGTGAGGAACGCCTCGATATTCTTCTCGACCGCGACGCGGCCGACATAGAGCTGGATCGGTCCGCCGCCCTGCGCCTTCAAAGCCGCGATGGCGGCAAGCGGCGCGACGCCCGGCCCGAAGGTCGCGAGGTCGACGCCGCGGCCCCAATGGCGGATCTTGGTCAGGTCATGCGACTTGAGCGTCGCGGCGATCGACGGGGTCGAGGCGAGGATCGACTGGGCGGGCCAGTGGAACCAGCGGATATAGCGCCACACCCATTCGGGGTTCACCCCGGTCCGCGCCGAGACGTAATCGGGGAATTGCGTGTGATAGGCGGTGGTGAAGGGAAAGCCGCGCGTCAGGCACCAGCGCCGCGCCGCCAGGCACACCGGCCCCTCGGTCGCGAGATGGATCGCGTTGGGCGCGAAATCGGCGAGCATCTTGCCGACGCTCGCAGTGCTCGCGAACGCGAGGCGGATCTCGGGATAGGTCGGGCAGGGCATCGAATAGAACAGATCGGGCGAGACGATCAGAACCTCATGGCCCTGGCGTTCGAGTTCGGCACGCACCGCTTGCAAGGTGCGCACGACCCCGTTCACCTGGGGGCTCCATGCATCGGTGGCGATGGCGATCCGCACGCGCGTCAGGCCGCCAACATCTCGATCTTCGCCGTCGGCCGGGATATCTCCCGCGCGGCAATCTCGTCAGCCCAGTGCAGCAATTCCATTCTCCCGTCGAAATGTTCGACCAAAGCCGTGCAGCCTTCCACCCAGTCGCCGTCGTTATAATATGCGATACCGTCGATATCACGGAACTCGGCGGTATGGATATGGCCGCAAACGACCCCATCGACGCCGCGTGCGCCGGCCGCCTGCGCGACGATCTCTTCGTAATTGGAGATGAACTGCACCGCGTTCTTCACCTTGGCTTTCGCGTGTTTCGACAGCGACCAATAGGGCAGGTTGCAGAAGCGTCGATAGGCGTTCACCCAGCGATTGAGCGCCATCATGAATTCATACGCCGCATCGCCGACATGCGCCAGCCAGCGGTGCGCGAGGGTGATTGCATCGAATTCGTCGCCATGCAGCACCAACAATCGACGCCCGTCGGCGGTTTCATGCACCGCGTTGCGGCGGATCGCGACGCCGCCGAAATCGAGCCCGCAGAATTGGCGGACGACCTCGTCGTGATTGCCGGGGATATAGACGACCTTCGCGCCGCGCTTGGCGCGCTTGAGCAGGCGCCAGACGACGTCGTTATGCGCCGCGGGCCAGTAGAATTTCTTCTTCAGCCGCCAGCCGTCGATGATGTCGCCGACCAGATACATCGTCTCGCTGTCGACGTGGTCGAGAAAGTCGATCAGCAGGTCGGCATTGCAGCCGCGCGTGCCGAGATGGATGTCGGAAATCCAGATCGTGCGATACGCCCGGCGTTCGCAGGTCGTGCGTTCGGGAATCGAGGGCTGCGAATGCGCGAAGTCGGCAAAGTCGGCGATCGTGCCGCCCGACAGGCCATCCATCGCGATCTTGGTCACAGTGTCCATCGTCGACTACCCCGAAGCCCTACTGGTCTTGGGTCTATGCAGACAGATTGTTACAATCGGAATCGTTGACCTTAACGCAACTGTCATACGACCCGTCATTCCCGCGAAAGCGGGAATCCCGCTGCTTCTTCTGCTGCGCCGTTGAGGGTCTCGAACAGGTCGAGCCACTTCGGATTGGCGCGTTCGATGAGTTCAATTTTCCACGCGCGCCGCCACTTCTTCATCGCCTTTTCGCGCGCGATGGCGTCGGCGATGTTTTCGGCAAAATCCGCGTATACGAGGCGCGTTAGGTCATACCGTCGGCAAAAGTCCGAACCGGTTTTGTCGCGATGCTGGAAACTGCGGCCGGCGATGTGGGACGTCACACCGATATACAGCGTTCCACGGTAGCGGTTGGACATGATGTAGATCCAACCCCCGCGCATCGTGTTAGCGCTTGCCGACCGAGATACACCCCGCCACCGTCACCCTCGCGCAAGCGAGGGTCCCGCTTCTTCTGGTTGGCGCGGTGCCAAGAAGCGGGACCCCCGCTTTCGCGGGGGTGACGGGCGGGACAAAGCTCATACGGTCGGCGTCTCCGCCATCACCTCGGCGATCAGATCCTTGCGGCTGAGCTTGCCGATCATCGTCTTGGGCATCGTCAGGCGGACCACGACATCATCGACCCGCTCATGCCGGCCGAGCTGCGGGTTGAGCCAGTCGCGCAACTCGGCGCCGGTCGCCGCGACATCCTCGTTGAGCGTCACATACGCGCGCGGCTGCTCGCCCCGGTACGGGTCGGGCAGGCCGATCACCATCGCCTCCTTGACCGCGGGATGGTGGTGCAGGATCGCCTCGATCTGGCTCGGGAAGACCTTGAAGCCCGAGACCGACAGCATGTCCTTCAGCCGGTCGACGATCCGAACGAAACCGTCCTCGTCGATCGTACCGACATCACCGGTGCGCAGCCAGCGCCCCGCGGCATCGCTGACGAACACTTCGCCATCGGCATCGGGCCGGTTCCAATAGCCCTTCATGATCTGCGGACCCATCGCGACGATCTCGCCCGGCTCGCCGGGGGGCGGGGGCTGGGTCGGGTCGGCCTTGTCGACCAGGCGCAGATGCGTGGCGGGAATGGGCTGGCCGATCGTGCCGGTCTTGCCGGGCCGCTCATACGGATTGGCCGAGAGCACGCCCGAGCTTTCCGACAGGCCATAGCCTTCGACCACGGTCGCCCCCGTGACGCCCTCGAACTTCGCCTTGAGTTCGGCGGCGAGCGGCGCGCCGCCCGAGATGCAGACGCGCAGCGACGAGAAATCGGTCTTGGCGATATCGGGATGGTCGAGCAGCGCCTGGTACATCGTCGGCACGCCCGGCAGCGCGGTCGCCTTGGTGCGCGTGATCGCGCCGAGCACCGCGCCCGCCTCGAAGCGCGGCAGCATCACGATGCAGCCGCCGTTGAGCACGGTCCGGTTGAGCACGCAGGTATTGGCGAAGACGTGGAACAGCGGGAGCACGCCGAGGATCCGGTCGGGCTCGCTGGGGTGCGGGTCGATCCCCATCACCTGGCGGGCATTGGCCGACAAATTCTGGTGCGTCAGCATCGCGCCCTTGGGGGTGCCGGTGGTGCCGCCGGTATATTGGATCAGCGCGACGTCACTGACAGGATCGATCGTCGTGGGCGCGTGCTTGCCGTCATTGGCGATCAGCTGCGAAAAGCTCAGGATGCGCGGGTCGTGCGGCCGCGGCGTTACCTCCTTGCGCTTGAACAGGCGGTAGAGAAGCGACTTCGACGGCGGCAGCGCGCCCGCGATCGAGCCGACGACGAGCCGCTCGAGCTGGCTCCCGTCGAGCACTTTCAGCGCGGTCGGCAGCAAGGCGCTCGCCGAAAGCGTGAAGAGGACGCGCGTGCCCGAATCCTCGACCTGATGCGCAAGCTCGGCAACGGTGTAGAGCGGCGAGAAATTGACCACCGTCGCGCCGAGCTTGAGGATGCCGTAATAGGCCGCCAGGTAATGCGGCGCATTGGGCAGGAACAGCCCGATCCGGTCGCCCGGCCCATAACCGAGTGCCTGCAGCCCCGCCGCGACGCGATTGGCGCCGTCGAGCGTTTCGGCATAGCTGTAATGCCGCCCGAGGAAATCGATCAGCGGCGCATTACCGGCGCGCGCGGCAGCCTGATCGAACAGATCGACCATGGATAGCGGAGGATAGCGGCTGTCCCAGGCATTGGGGTGACGGTAGGATTCGCGCCAAATGGCTTCAGGATCGCTCATTGACATGTGTGTAAGCAAGCCACTCGCTTGCCGCAAGCGTCAGGTCAGATGCTTGCCCGTCCACGTCACCAGCAGCGAGATGCCGACCACTCCAAGATCGATCGCGGCCTTGACCTGATGCGGCGCGGGATCGGTCGAATCGTGGGTGAGGATCTGGATGTCGGCGTTCGGGTGGCGCGCCACCGCGATCAGCGCAAGGACTGCGACGATTCCGACCATGATGCGACGGTTGCGCAACGCCAATCCCCTTGCGCGCAGCTTATACGCTCACCGCCGATTCGCGGCAAGGCGTCTCACGCCGCGGCACGGTCTGCCAGCATGCGCGTCCGGGCGCGATCGCGCCCGGCACTCTTGGCGTCGTACAAGGCGCGATCGGCGCAGCCATAGAGCGCTTTCCAGTCGATCTCGCGGCGCAGCGGACCGACGCATTTGCCGATGCTCGCGGTGACGATCACGTCATAGGGCATCCGTGCCGCGCGCAGCTGATCGAGGATGTCGCGCGGCTCGACCGGCGCATCGGCGGGAAGCACGATGGCGAATTCCTCGCCGCCGATCCGCGCGACGAGCGCCGCGGCGGGCACCGCGCATTGCAAGGCCCGCGCTACCGCCCGCAGCACCTCGTCGCCGCCATCGTGGCCGATCGTCTCGTTGATTAGCTTGAAATGGTCGAGGTCGACGATCATCAGCATTTGCTCGCCCTCGCGTCCGATCGCCGCCTCGAGGAAGGCGCGGCGGTTGAGCAGCCCGGTCAGCGGATCGCTCTCGGCGAGCAGCAGCGCGGCGAGTTCGCCCTCGCGCGCGGCGTCGCGTTCGCGGCTCAGCACGCGCACGCGATAGGCGATGGCGAAGCTCGACAGCAACGCCTCGAGCGTCATCATCACGATCGTCGAATTGTCGATCCAGAAATTCCAGTGGAGCAGCATGAGCCCGCTTGCGACGCGGAAACCGGCGAAGAGCACGGGCGCGCCCCACGCCAGTGCGAACAACCAGAGATAATTGCTCCGCGTCACCCAGGCGCGCCACAGAATCGGGATGACGATGAGCAGCTGCCCGGCAAACGCCAGCGCATAGAAGCGGTCGAACATGCGGACATTGCGCGGGCCGAACAGCGTATAGGCGATCGTCGCGGTCAGCATGGTGGCGCCGACGACGAGGATCAGCTTGCGCAGCGGGCCTTCAAAGACGCGTGGCTCGAAAAAGGTGCGTGCGAAGGCCAGAGCGGCGACCGCCGACAGGCCAAGCGTCAGGTAATTGATCCGCATCCGGTCGTTATTGGCAATCATCGGCCACGCCCAGGCGAGCGCCCCCGAAGACGAAAACGCGTAGCACAGGAGCGTCAGCACCATCGTGCAATAGGCGAGCTGGAAGCGATGCCGCAGCGTTGCCCACAGCGCCAGGTGATAGGTGAGCAGCGCGATACACAGCCCGCCAAAGCCGCCATAAAGGGCCGCGAGCATGAGGTTCGAGCGGACGCCCTGCTCGGGCGTGGCGATCTGGGCTTCGCGCAGGATGCCGCGCAGATTGGCGGCGCCTTCGACATGCCACAGCAACCGGACGAGCGGTGCCGAACGCACCGGCAGCGGTTGCGCGACGATCGCGCCGAGCTGGAGATGCCGCGACGTGGCATAGGGGTCGAGCCGTTGCGACACGATCGCGCCATCGGCGTAGAGCGCGTGGAGCGTCACCGCATGTTCCCACAGGCTGGCGATCCGGATCTCGACCGGACCCGCGCGCCGCACTGGCGCCGAGCGGACCCAGAAGTCCCCGCTGCCGAGCGCGGTCTGGCCGCGATCGCAATCGAAGCGTGCAGCGCCCGCAAAAAGCAATCGCGGCGTCATTCCGGGCTGTGCCCGCGCGACGCACACCGCAACCGCCTGGCCGGAATAGGCCGTTTGCGCGGCTGCGGGGGACGACGCGCCAAAAAGGATCAGAAGCGTGGCGGCAAATACCGGGAAAAGGGCGCGCGCAGCACGGTGCATAGCCCGCCATAGGGCGGTTTTGACGAAAAGATCGTTAATAAAAATCTGTCGCCGGCAGCCCAACGCAGGATCGACCCGGCGGCCTGCAGCCCGTCAACCGGGCAGCGGTACCGGGCCCGAACGCATGGTTCGGGCCCGGCATCGTGTCGGTCACTTGACCGGGGTCGCATCCTTGTCGGTGCGGGTCGTCGTCTTCTTCTTGGGCTTCTTGGGTGGGGCCGAAGTGATTTCGAACGCGAGCGCGTTGTCCTTCAGCTTGACCGTCACCTCGCCGCCATGGACCAGCTTGCCGAACAGCAGTTCCTCGGCGAGCGGCTGCTTGATCTTTTCCTGGATCAGGCGGCCCATCGGGCGGGCACCATAGAGCTTGTCATAGCCCTTGGTGGTCAGCCACGTCTTCGATTCGTCGTCGAGCTTGATGTGCACGTTGCGGTCGGCCAGCTGCAGCTCGAGCTGCAGGATGAACTTGTCGACCACGCGCGCGACCACTTCGGTCGGCAGATAGCCGAACGGCACGATCGCATCGAGACGGTTGCGGAACTCCGGCGTGAACATCTTCTGCACCGCCTGCTCGTCCTCGCCCTCGCGGGTGAGATTGCCGAAGCCGAGCGTTTCGCGCGCCATGTCGGAGGCACCCGCATTGGTCGTCATGATCAGGATGACGTTGCGGAAATCGACCGTCTTGCCGTGCTGGTCGGTCAGCCGCCCGTTGTCCATCACCTGCAGCAGGATGTTGAACAGGTCGGGATGCGCCTTCTCGATCTCGTCGAGCAGCAGCACCGAATGCGGCTGCTGGTCGATCGCATCGGTCAGCAGACCACCCTGGTCGAACCCGACATAGCCCGGAGGCGCACCGATCAGCCGGCTGACCGAATGACGTTCCATATACTCGGACATATCGAAGCGCTGGAGCGGGATGCCCATGATCTGGGCAAGCTGCTTGGCGACTTCGGTCTTGCCGACGCCGGTCGGGCCGGTGAACAGATAGTTGCCGATCGGCTTCTCGGGATCGCGCAGGCCGGCGCGCGACAGCTTGATCGCGGACGCCAGCTTCTCGATCGCGGCATTCTGCCCGAAAACAACGCGCTTGAGATCGGTCTCGAGCGATTCGAGCGCCTTTGTGTCGTCGGTCGAGACCGACTTTGGCGGGATGCGCGCCATCGTCGCGATGACCTGCTCGATTTCACGCGAGGTGATCGTCTTCTTGCGCTTGGCGAGCGGCACCAGCATCTGCATCGCGCCGACTTCGTCGATCACGTCGATCGCCTTGTCGGGCAGCTTGCGGTCGTTGATGTAGCGCGCGCTGAGTTCCACCGCCGACTTGATCGCGTCGGGGGTGTACTTGACCTTGTGATGGTCCTCGAACGCCGAGCGCAGGCCCGCCAGGATCTTGATCGTGTCCTCGATCGTCGGCTCGTTGACGTCGATCTTCTGGAAGCGCCGCAGCAATGCACGGTCCTTCTCGAAGTGGTTGCGGAACTCCTTGTACGTCGTCGAGCCGATGCAGCGGATCGTCCCGCCCGACAGGGCAGGCTTCAACAGGTTCGACGCATCCATCGCGCCGCCGCTGGTGGCACCGGCACCGATCACGGTGTGGATCTCGTCGATGAACAGGATCGCATCGGGCATCTTTTCGAGCTCGGTGACGACCGCCTTGAGGCGCTCCTCGAAATCACCGCGATAGCGCGTGCCGGCAAGCAGCGCGCCCATGTCGAGCGAGTAGATCACCGCCGGGAGCAGCACCTCGGGCACGTTGCCCTCGACGATCTTGCGCGCAAGACCTTCGGCGATCGCGGTCTTCCCGACGCCGGGATCGCCGACATAGAGCGGGTTGTTCTTCGAACGGCGGCACAGGATCTGCACGGTACGATCGACCTCGGGGCCACGGCCGATCAGCGGATCGACCTTGCCCTTCTTGGCCTTCTCGTTGAGATCGACGCAGAATTGCTTGAGTGCGCTCTCGCTCTTGCCCTTCTCGCCGGGCTTTTGCGGCTTCTCTTCCTCGACGCCCTTGGGAGTCGAGGCTTCGGGCGCCGCGCCGCCCTTGCCGACGCCGTGGCTGATGAAGCTCACCGCATCGAGCCGGCTCATGTCCTGCTGCTGCAGGAAATAGACGGCATAGCTCTCGCGCTCGCTGAACAGAGCGACGAGCACGTTGGCACCGGTCACTTCGTCGCGGCCCGAGGACTGGACATGGAGGATCGCGCGCTGGACGACGCGCTGGAAGCCGCTGGTGGGCGAGGGGTCGGTCGCCGCATCGACCTTGAGCGCTTCGAGCTCGGTATCGAGATAGTGCTTTACGGTGGCGGTCAGCTCCGCGGTATCGACGCCGCACGACTGCATCACCTTCGATGCATGTTCGTCATCGATGAGCGCCAGCAACAGATGTTCGAGCGTCGCATATTCATGACGGCGCGAGGACGCGGCTTCCAACGCCTTGTGCAGCGTGGTTTCCAGCGCGGAGGCAAAGGATGGCATTATTACTTCACTCCTTGCGGGCTGCGGCGAAAGCGCAACCCTTTGCGCCTATGTCGGAAGGCGTATCCGCCACTGCAAGCTCTTGAAAATCGTTCACCGCCCTTCATGCCATCTTATAGCGGATGGTGGGGCTGTCTGGCATCAAGACTTGAACAGATTATCGGCTTGAACGCGATGGCTGGCGGCGTGTTCCATCTTCGCGCTGGTCCGAGCGATTTCGGCCTCTAGCGCAGCGACGCGCGCCTCGAGTTCCGCGACCGACAAGGGGTCGAGGTCCTGCGCGAGCAGCGCCGCGAGCGGATCGCCCGCGCGTTTCGGGAGAATCTCGTCCAAGTCCATTGCGGGATCGTTGACCCGGCGGGCGGCCATGTCAATAAGGCGCGCAGGCAAAACGGGGCATACGACCGATGGACGGAATTCCGGCTACCATGCGCGCAATCGACCCCGATGGTCCGGGCGGACCCGAAGTGCTGCGCGTGGTCGAGCGTCCCGTCCCGATGCTGCGCCCCGATGAAGTGCTGATCCGCGTCGTCGCAGCGGGGGTCAACCGGCCCGACGTGCTCCAGCGCAAGGGCGGCTATGCGCCGCCGCCGGGCGCGCCGTCGATCCCCGGGCTCGAGGTTTCGGGCACCGTCGTCGCGCAGGGGTTGGACGTCGATTTCGAGCTGATGGGGCAGCCGGTCTGCGCGTTGCTCGCAGGCGGCGGCTATGCCGAATATGTCGCGGTCGCCGCGGGGCAGGTGCTGCCCGTGCCGCATGCGCTGTCGATGATCGAGGCAGCGGCGCTGCCCGAGACGCTGTTCACCGTGTGGACCAATCTGTTCGAGCGTGGCTATGCGACCGAGGGCGACACCGTGCTGGTGCACGGTGGCACCAGCGGGATCGGCACGATGGCGATCGGCCTCGGTGCGATCTTCGGGCTGACCGTGATCGTGACGGCGGGCTCGGACGACAAGTGCGCGGCGGCGTTGAAGCTCGGCGCGGCGCATGCGATCAATTACAAGACCGAGGATTTCGTCGAGCGCGTCGCGGCGATCACCGGCGGCAAGGGCTGCGCGGTCGTGCTCGACATGGTCGGCGGCGACTATCTGCCGCGCAATCTCAAATGCCTGGCGGAGGATGGACGCCATGTCTCGATCGCGGTGCAGGGCGGGGCGACCGCGACGATCCCGATCTTCGACATCATGCGCCGCCGCCTGACGCTGACCGGATCGACGCTGCGCCCGCGCGATTCGGCGTTCAAGAGCCTGGTGGCGGACGAATTGCACAGCAATGTATGGCCGCATGTCGAGGCCGGACGGCTGAAGCCCATCCTCGACCGAACCTTCCCGCTTGCCGAGGCGCCCGCCGCGCATGCGCGGATGGAGGCGGGGGATCATATCGGGAAGATCGTGCTGACGATGGATTGAGGTGGCTCCCTGCAAGGGCGGACTGGCGATTGAGCAAGGTGCCTCCCCTCCCTGAAAGGGAGGGGCTGGGGGTGGGTCGGCCCGTGGCGAGCGTTACGCCCGACTACGGGCCGACCCACCCCTCGATCCCCTCCCTTCCAGGGAGGGGAGGAGGATATCAGGCGAGCACCGTCTTCAGGTTCATGAACTCGTGGAGCCCGTATGGCCCGAGTTCACGCCCATGGCCCGACCGCTTGACCCCGCCGAACGGCGCTTCGGGCGCACTCGCCAGCATCTTGTTGACCGCGATCATACCCGCCTCGATGTCGCGCTCGAAGCGTGCGCGCTCGTCGGCATCCTGCGTCCAGACCGAAGACCCCAGCCCGAACGGCACCGCATTGGCGATGCTGATCGCCTCGTCGATATCGCTTGCCTTGAACAGCATCGCGATCGGCCCGAACAGCTCCTCGTTCGCGACCTCATGGTCGATCGGCACGTCGACCAGGATACCTGCCGACATATAGGCACCCTTGCCCGGCAGCGCCTCGCCGCCGAACAGCAGCTTTGCCCCCGCCTGCTCGAACAGCTTCAGCTGGCCGAGCACCGTCGCGCGCTGCTCCTCGCTCGAGAGCGGGCCCATGTCGCTTGCCGCGTCCATCGGGTCGCCCGCGACGGCCGCCTGCATCCCGGCCGAGAATTTCGCGAGGAACGCGTCGTACACGTCGGCATGGACGATCATCCGCTTGGCGCAGATGCACGACTGGCCGGTGTTCTGGACGCGCGCGGTGACTGCGGCCTTGGCGGCGGCCTCGAGATCGGCCGAGGGCATTACGATGAACGGGTCCGATCCGCCGAGTTCGAGCACGACCTTCTTCAGTGCGCGTCCCGCCGCCTCGGCGACCTTCATGCCCGCGCCTTCGCTGCCTGTCAGCGTCACCGCGACGATCCGATCGTCGGCGATCAGCGCTTCGACCTTGTCCGATTTGATCGCCAGATTCTGGAACAACCCGGCCGGCCCGCCCGCAGCGATCACCATCTCCTCGAGCGCCGCGGCGCAGCCCTGCACGCTCGACGCGTGCTTCAGTAGCCCGACATTGCCCGCCAGGATCGTCGGCGCCATGAAGCGCACGACCTGCCAGTACGGGAAATTCCACGGCATCACCGCCAGCACCGGCCCCATCGGATGCCAGGTCGCGGTCGCGCCGGGGAAACTGCGCGGCTCGAGCATGGCCGCCCCTTCCTGCGCATAATGGCGGAACGCCTGCGCGCATTTCTGCACCTCGGCGATCGCCGATTTGAGCGTCTTGCCCATTTCGCGCGTCGCGGTCTCGGCGAGGCGCTGCGTGTTGGCATCGAACTGCTCGGCGATTCGCTCGAGCAAGGCGGTGCGCGTCGCGAGATCGGTCACGCGCCATTCGCAGAACGTGGCGTGCGCCCGCGCGAGCTTGGTCTCGATTTCGGCGCCGGTCAGCTCGGCATAGGATTGGCCCGGCGCGCCTGTGGCGGGGTCGATGCTCGTAAACATGGGGTATTCCTCATTGGGGACGAACAACAAACGCAAGTCAGGCGTCGCGTATCCTTGACCCCAAACGCTCGCGTGCCGCATAGCTGCCAAATGGATACACCGATCGAAGAGTTGACGTTCGAAGCGGCGCTCAAGGAACTGGAGGGGATCGTGTCGAGGCTCGAAAGCGGCGATGCGCCGCTCGACCAGGCGATCGCGCTCTATGAGCGCGGCGATAAGTTGCGGCGTCGTTGCGACGACCGGCTGACGGCGGCACAGGCGCGGATCGAAGCGATCCGTACCGACAGCGAGGGGCGTGCCGTCGGCACGCAGCCCTTTGCCGCAGGTTGATGGCATGACCGCAGCGTCCCTGTCGCTCAAGGCGGCCTTGTCCCAGGTCGGCGCCGACGTCGATCGTCGGCTCGACAAGTTCCTCGCCATTCCTGATGACCCCCGCGCCGATCTGTATCGCGCGATGCGCCACGCCGCGATCGGCGGGGGCAAGCGGTTGCGGCCGCTGCTCGTCTTCGCGACCGCGCGGCTGTTCGCGGTCGATCGCGATTGCGCCGGCCGCGTCGCCACCGCGATCGAATGCATTCACGTCTATTCGCTGATCCATGACGATCTGCCCGCGATGGACGATGACGACATGCGTCGCGGCAAGCCGACCGTCCACAAGGCGTTCGACGAGGCGACCGCGATCCTGGCGGGCGATTGCCTCCATGCGTTGGCGTTCGAGATTCTGGCCGACCCGCTGACGCATCCCGATCCGTTCGTGCGCAGCGAGCTGGTGCTCGATCTCGCGCGCTCGGCCGGCCCGTCGGGCATGGCGGGCGGGCAGGCGATGGATCTGGAGGCAGAGAAATCGACCTTCGACCTGCCGACCGTCACCCGACTCCAGGCAATGAAGACCGGCGCGCTGATCGCCTGCTCGGTCGAGGCGGGCGCGATCCTCGGCAAGGTGCCGCCCGAGGGGCGCGTGGGCTTACGCGGCTATGCGCGCGACATGGGGCTCGCCTTCCAGATCGCCGACGACATTCTCGACGTCGAGGGGGACGAGGCTGCGGTCGGCAAGAAGCTCGGCAAGGACGAAGGCGCGGGCAAGGAAACCTTCCTCTCGCTGCTCGGGCTCGACCGCGCGCGCGCGCAGGCGCGGATGCTGGTCGATCAGGCGATCCAGCATCTCCAGCATTTCGGCCCCGAAGCCGACCTGCTCCGCGACATCGCGCGCTTCACGCTGGAGCGCGATCGTTGACCGAGCGCGTCGGCGTCTATCCGGGTACGTTCGACCCGGTGACGCTGGGGCATATGGACATCATCCGGCGCGGGGCGACCTTGGTCGATCGGCTCGTCATCGGGGTCACGACCAATGCGTCCAAGTCGCCGATGTTCACGCTCGAGGAACGGCTCGCGATGATCGCGCGGGAGACGGCGGGGATCGCCGGCGTCAGCGTCGTCGCATTCGATTCGCTGCTGATGGATTTCGCCGAGGCGCAGGGCGCGAGCACGATCCTGCGCGGCGTGCGCGGGGTCACCGATTTCGAATATGAATATCAGCTCACCGGCATGAACCGCGCGCTCAACGACCGCGTAGAGACGGTGTTCCTGATGGCCGACGTCGCGCTCCAGCCGATCGCGAGCCGTCTGGTCAAGGAAATCGCCTTCTATGGCGGGCCGATCCATCGCTTCGTGACGCCGAGCGTGGCGCGCGAAGTGGCCGACCGCGTCGAGCGGATCGGCCGAAAGGGCGCGCGGCCCTAATTCGGTCGCCTTTGCGCGGCAACGTTCAGTTTGGCGCAAAGCGGCACATGGTCTAAGCGCACCTTCATTCCGAGATATTTCGCGGGGAAATAATGCGTTTCGTTGCCAGCCTGTTTGTCTTTCTCCTGGCGTTCCTCGCCGGACCCGCCTTTGCCGACAAGAAGAAGGACGACGCCAAGTCCGCGGTCGTGACGACGGCGGGCCGTCCGCCGATTCCGTCGGCGACCGACCCCGAGAATTTGCTCTATCTCGATCTGTCGACCGGCGGCCGCGTGATCATCTGGCTGCGTCCCGACGCCGCGCCGAAGATGGTCGAGCGCGTCAAGACGCTCACCCGCCAGCATTTCTATGACGGGCTGCTGTTCCACCGCGTGATCGAAGGCTTCATGGCGCAGACCGGCGACCCCAAGGGCGACGGCACTGGCGGCTCGACGCTCCCCGACGTTCCCGCCGAATTCAACTGGCTGCCGCACGTCCGCGGCGCGGTGTCGGCGGCGCGCGAAGGCTCGGCCGAGGGTGCGACCGTCGAGCAGGTGACCAAGGCGGAGAACAGCGCGAACAGCCAGTTCTTCATCGTCTTCAACCCGAACATGAAGCTCGACAAGAAGTATACGATCTTCGGTCGCGTGATCTCGGGCATGGAATATGTCGACACGATCGCGCGCGGCGAGCCGCCGACGCGTCCGTCGCGCATCCTCCACGCCTATGTCGCAGCCGACAGCCCGCCGGCCTATGTGCCTGCGCCGCCGGCACCCGAGCCGACGATCGCACCTGCGACGCTTGCGCCCAGCAAGCCGGCGGTAAAGCCGATGCTCAAGGCCAAGCCCGCCGCCACGCCGAAGAAGAAGGCGGCGTAAGCAAAGCGCACACGGCGCGGGAAGTATCGTCATGAACGTCGACCTGTTCGACTTTGTCCTGCCGCCCGAGCGGATCGCGCTGCGCCCGGCGACCCCGCGCGATTCGGCACGGCTGCTCGTGGTCGAGGGTGCTGCGCTGCACGACCGCAGCGTCGGCGACCTGCCGGGCGCATTGCGCGCGGGCGACCTGCTCGTCTTCAACGATACGCGCGTCATCCCGGCGCAGCTCGAGGGGACGCGCGGCGATTCGCGGATCGGCGCGACGCTGCACAAGCGCGAGGGGCCGCGCCGCTGGCGGGCGTTCATCCGCAACGCACGCCGCCTGCGCGACGGCGACGCGATCGATTTCGGCAGCGGCGTGACTGCGACGGCGCACGATCGCGGCGAAGACGGCAGCTTCGCGCTCGAATTTCAGGGCGACGAGCCGGTCGAACTGCTGCTCGATCGGGCAGGGCGGATGCCGCTGCCGCCTTATATCGCCGCGCGCCGCCCCGCCGATGCGCAGGACGCCGACGATTACCAGACGATGTTCGCCGCCGAAAAGGGTGCGGTCGCAGCCCCCACTGCGGCGTTGCACTTCACCCCCGAACTGATGGCGCGCTTCGCCGCCGCCGGGATCGAGCATGCGACGCTGACGCTACACGTCGGCGCGGGCACCTTCCTGCCGGTCAAGGCGACCGACACCGCCGACCACAAGATGCACGCCGAATGGGGCCGGATCGACGCGGCGACCGCCGACCGCCTCAACGCCGTGCGCGCCGCCGGGGGCCGGGTGATCGCGGTCGGCACGACGAGCTTGCGCCTGATCGAAAGCGCGACCGGGGAGGACGGCGTGATCCGGCCGTTCGAAGGCGATACGGCGATCTTCATCACGCCGGGCTATCGCTTCCGCGGAATCGATGGGCTGGTGACCAATTTCCATCTTCCACGCTCGACCCTGTTCATGTTGGTCAGCGCGCTGATGGGCACCGATACGATGCAAGCCGCCTATGCGCATGCAATTGCAGACGGATACCGATTCTACAGCTACGGTGACGCCAGTCTGCTGCTGCCGGACAGGGGGGTGCGTGCATGATGTCGATTCTGATGCTCGCGCTCGCCGCGCAGGTGCCGCCGCCGGCCGCACCGGTTCCGCCGCGCCAGCCGGGCGCGACGATCGTCGCCGAGCCTGCCGCGATGTTCATCGCCGCGTGTGACGCCAATGGCGATGCGCGGACGACTCGCGCGGAGCTGACCGCTTGCGTCGCGCGCAGTTTTCCCGACGCCGCGCCGCAATCCGGTTCGGCCGGCTATATCGGCTATAGCGACTGGGCGCAGAAATGGCTGGGGGACCGCAATGCGCTGCCGAGCCCGTATCAGGCCGATGGCGACAACGACAATCGCATCACGCTCGCCGAACTCCAGGCGCAATTCGCGATTTTGTTCGACCGGTTCGATCTCGACAAGGACGGTATGGTCACCCGCGCCGAGCTGGTGACGATCCGCAGCGCCCCCGTCCCACAGGATGGCGACGGCGGCAAACGCCGCGGCCGGCGCTGAGATCGCCTGATGTCGCCGCGCTATCGTCTCGTGATCTTCGATTTCGACGGGACGCTGGCCGATAGCGGCGACTGGTTCCTGTCGGTCTCCGACCACCTCGCTGAGCGCTTCAAGTTTCGCAAGGTCGCCGCCGACGAGGTCGAATCGCTGCGTGGCAAGACGTCGAGCGAAGTGATCCGCCATCTCGGCATCCCGCGCTGGAAGCTTCCCGCGATCGGACGCTACACCCACGGCCTGCTCGCGCAGCAGACCGATCGCATCGCGCTGTTCGAGGGGGTCTCGGCGTTGCTCGAGCAATTGGCGGCGAGCGGGGTGCGGATCGCGCTCGTCACCTCGAATGCCGAGAACAATGCCCGCGCGATCCTCGGGCCCGCCAATGCCGCGCTGATCGAGCGGTTCGAATGCGGTGCGTCGCTGTTCGGCAAGGCGCGGCGCTATCGCCGGGTGCTGCGCAAATGCGACATCGCACAGCACGAGGCGATTTCGATCGGCGACGAGACGCGCGATGTCGTCGCGGCGAAGAAGGTCGGGATCTGTTCGGGCGCGGTGCTGTGGGGCTATGCCAATCGCGACGTGCTCGCGCGGCTCGAACCCGATCTGCTGTTCGACACGCCCGAGCAGGTGCTGCACCATTTGCTCGGCGAGAGCGCTGCGCTCGCCGCATAGCGGAAATGCGTGACTTGGGCGGCGCCGGCGCGCTACCCCGTGCCATGTCCACCGCACCCATCATCCCCGCTTTTGCCCCGACTAGCCATAAGGGCCTGACCTATCCGTTCGGCGGCGCGGAGCCCGCCGCGCACGATGTGATGACGGTCGCACCGGGCATTGGCTGGGTAAGGTTGCACGTTCCCGGTCCGCTCAAGCACGTCAATTGCTGGCTGCTCGACGATGACGGCGGCGTTGCCCTGGTCGATACGGGGATGAACACGACCGAAGCGCGCGATGCCTGGAAGGCGCTCTCGAAGGGGGCGCTCGCCGGCGTGCGCGTGACGCGGATGATCGGCACGCATTTCCATCCCGATCATATCGGGCTCGCCGGCTGGATGTGCGACAAGCATGGCTGCCCGCTGGTGATGACGCGCGGCGAGTGGCTCACCGCACGGATGCTGGTGTCGGACGCGCGCGACGCGGTACCGGACGAGATGCTCGCTTTCTGGCGTGGCGCGGGATGGGACGACGCACAGATCGCGCACGCCAGCGAGCGCGGCTGGGCGGGGTTTCGCCGGATCGTGACGCCGCTGCCGCTGGGATACACGCGGATCCAGCATGGCGACACGCTGCGGATCGGGCAGACCGAGTGGCAGATCGTCGTCGGTTCGGGCCACAGCCCCGAACATGCCTGCCTTTACGATCCTTCGGCCAAGGTGCTGATTGCGGGCGACCAGGTGTTGCCGCGGATCAGCCCGAACATCTCGCTCGGTGTGACCGAGCCGGACGCCGACCCGCTCGGCGAATGGTTCGAATCGATCGCGCGGCTCAAGCAATTGCCTGACGATCTGCTGGTGCTGCCGGGGCATGGCGATCCGTTCACCGGGCTGCACGCGCGGCTCGACGCGATGGACCGCGAACATCGCGAGCGGCTCGACGAACTCGAGGTTTTCCTCGCCGAACCCAAGCGCGCGATCGACTGTTTCGGGCGGCTGTTCCGGCGCGCGATCGGCCTCGACATGCTCGGCATGGCGACGGGCGAGGCGCTCGCGCATGTCCGGCGGCTCGAGGTCGAGGGGCGGGCGGTGCGGACGGTCGAGGACGGCGTGTGGTGGTGGCGCGCGGTCTAGATCCTCCCGGTGCCGGGGTGGATCGGCAGGATATCCGTCGCGATAAATTTCCCTATGGTACGGCGAACGCCTGAACGGCGACTCGTGAGGAGAGAGACCGATGTGTGACGACTTCACCGTGGCCGAGAACGACGCGCATCTCGCCGATCCCTCGCTCACCCGCCGCGGCTTCACGACGATCGCCGGCGCTGCCGGGCTCGCGATGCTGCTGCCGGCACCCGCCAACGCCGCCAAGATCGCCGGGCGCGACGTCGTGATCGACACGCCCGACGGCAAGGCCGACGCCTATTTCGTCGCACCCGCGACCGGCAAGGCGCCCGGCGTGCTCGTCTGGCCCGACATCATGGGGTTGCGCCCGGCGTTCCGGCAGATGGCCGACCGGCTCGCGCAGTCGGGCTATGCCGTGCTGGTCGTCAACCAATTCTACCGCTCGGTCAAAGCCCCGATCATCGCAGCCGGCGAGGATTTCGGGCAGCCCGAGGTGCGCGCCAAGATCATGCCCTATGTCCAGGCGCTCAGCACCGACGGCACGACGCGCGATGCGCTCGCCTTCACCGCCTGGCTCGACGCGCAGAAGCAGGTCGATCGCGCCAAGGGTCTCGCCACCACGGGCTATTGCATGGGTGGCCCGATGGTGATGCGCACCGCCGCCGCCAACCCGGCGCGGGTTCGCGCCGGCGCGACCTTCCACGGCGGCGGGCTCGCCACCGACAAACCCGACAGCCCGCATCTGCTGATCCCGAAGATGAAGGCGAGCTACCTCATCGCGATCGCCGCGAACGACGACGCGCGCGATCCCGCGGCGAAGGACACGCTGCGCACCGCTTTCGCTGCGGCGAAATTGCCCGCCGAGATCGAGGTCTATGCCGGCACGATGCACGGTTGGACCCCGCCCGACAGCAAGGTCTACAATGCGGCGCAGGCTGACAAGGCGTGGGCACGGATGCTGGCGCTGTTCGGAAAGTCGCTCTGAGGATTGACGTTTCGGCTCAGTAATGTTCTTCTAATGTTCTGATAGAACGATTCGGGGAAACGATCATGGCACTGACCTTCTATACCAACCCGATGTCGCGTGGGCGCATCGCCCGCTGGATGCTCGAGGAGGTTGGCGCGCCGTATGAGACGGTCGTGCTCGATTATGCGACGACGATGAAGGCTGAGCCGTATCTGTCGATCAATCCGATGGGGAAGGTGCCCGCGATCGTCCATGACGGGCATGTCGTGACCGAGGGCGCGGCGATCTGCGCCTATCTCGCCGATGCCTTTCCCGAGGCCGGGCTCGCCCCGCCGCTCGGCGAGCGCGCCGATTATTATCGCTGGATGTTCTTTGCAGCGGGGCCGGTCGATCAAGCCGTGACCAACAAGTCGCTCGGCGTGGCACCGACCGGCGACCAGCAGCGCCTGGCGGGCTACGGCCATTTCGACCTGATGGTCGATGTGCTGGAGAAGGCGGTGTCGGCGAGCCCGTACATCGCGGGCGCGTCCTTCAGCGCGGCCGACGTCTATGTCGGGTCGCAAGTCGCCTGGGGGGTGATGTTCGGCTCGCTGCCGAAGCTGCCGGTGTTCGAGGAGTATCTCGGTCGCATCCTCAGCCGCCCGGCGTACACGCGCGCGGGCGAGATCGACGACGCGTTGATCGCGCAGGCGGCGTAACCCAAATCCTCCCTCGCGCAGCGGGGGGAGGGCAGTAGAGCTTTGGCCTGCCCACATGGGCCAAGATCGTGCCGGGGGAGCGCGATCTCGCTTGAACGCCTGAGCACTGAGAGATGGGTGTAGGGGGTCTCGCCGCGAACGCATCGCTTGCGGCGGCCGCCTCCACCAACAGCCTTAAGAAGGCTGGCGGTCGCCAGCGTGGGGTCGACCATGCCCCCGGCATGATCGACCCCGCACTCCCGGTTCTCGGGGAAGGGCTAAAGAGGGGAACCGCCTTTCGTGGACCGGCCATGACCCGTTGCGAGCGGTCCGCAGCAGCCGATCCCGCAAGCTGCGGAGCCGGTCGCTTATCCCGCGCGCCGTCAGCTCAAGCGGTCAATGTCAGCTTGGCGAGCAGGAATGCCGGCATCGGCCCATTCCAGCCCCCATCATCGACCGCGTCGATCGGTTCGATCTGGTTAGCGACCTCGGCGCGGGGCGCTCCGGTCTCGCGCCCGGTGCGCGTGTCGCGCTGCGGTCGTGCTTCGCGGGCGGGACGCTCCTCGCGCGCCGTGCGCTCTTCGCGAGCGGGACGTTCCTCGCGCGCCGTGCGCTCTTCACGGGCGAGACGTTCCTCGCGCGCCGTGCGTTCTTCGCGGGCGGGACGTTCCTCACGCGCCGTGCGCTCTTCGCGAGCGGGCCGCTCCTCGCGCACCGGACGCTCTTCGCGAGCGGGACGTTCCTCACGGGCCGCGCGTTCTTCGCGGGCAGGACGTTCCTCACGGGCGGGGCGCTCTTCGCGAGCGGGACGCTCCTCACGCGCAGGCCGCTCGGCACGCGGCGCACGCGCTTCGCGGGCCGGGCGTTCGGCCTCGGCCGGCGCCACGTCCTCGACGGCTGCGACCTCGGCCGCTGCAACCTCGGGCTTCCCTGCCGCCTTCGGGCGACGCCGCGCCTTGGTCGCGGCGCGCGGCGCTTCGGCCTCGTCGGACGCGACGACGGGCGCTTCGCCCGCTTCATAGCGCTCGATCTTCAACCCGGTCAGCTTCTCGATATTCTGGATGTTCTCGACATCGTCGGGCGTCGCGAAGGTGAAGGCGATCCCCGTCGCGCCGGCGCGACCGGTGCGGCCGATGCGGTGGACATAATCGTCCGGATGCCACGGCGCATCGAAGTTGAAGACATGGCTCACGCCCTTCACGTCGATCCCGCGTGCCGCGACGTCGGAGGCGACCAGGATGCTGACCTCGCCCTTCTTGAAGCGGTCGAGCTCGGCGATGCGCTGCGACTGCTCCATGTCGCCATGGATCTCGCTCGACGCGAAGCCGGCGCGCTGGAGCGCCTTGTTGAGCTCGCGCACCGTCGTCTTGCGGTTCGAGAAGATGATCCCGGTCTTGACGTCTTCCTGGCGCAGCAGCTCGATCAATTTGTCGCGCTTCTTGGCGGCGGTGACATGGACCAGCCACTGCTTGATATTGACGTTGGCGGTCGCGGGGCGCGCGACTTCGATCGTCTTGGGATTGTCGAGGAACTTGTCGGCGAGCTTCTTGATCGGCGGCGGCATCGTCGCCGAGAAGAGCAAGGTCTGCCGCGTCTTGGGCAGCTTGGTGCAGATTTCCTCGATGTCGGGGATGAACCCCATGTCGAGCATCCGGTCGGCCTCGTCGATCACCAGCATCGAACAGCCGGTCAGCAGGATCTTGCCCCGCCCGAACAGGTCCATCAGGCGCCCAGGCGTGGCGATCAGGACGTCGACGCCCTTTTCGAGCGCGGCGGTCTGGTCGCCCATCGAAACGCCGCCAATCAGCAGCGCCATCGAGAGCTTGTGATACTTGCCGTATTTCTCGAAATTCTCGGCGACCTGCGCGGCCAGTTCGCGCGTCGGCTCGAGGATCAGCGTGCGCGGCATCCGGGCGCGGCTGCGGCCCTCGCCGAGGATGTCGATCATCGGCAGCACGAAGGCTGCGGTCTTGCCGGTGCCCGTCTGTGCGACGGCGACCAAGTCCTTGCCCATCAGGATCGAGGGGATCGCGCTCGCCTGGATCGGAGTCGGCTCGGTATAGCCCGACTCGTTGACGGCGCGCTGGAGTTCATCGGAAAGGCCGAGATCGGCAAAAGTCATGCGGTGTCCGGAAAAAGCGCCGGGGCGAAAGCGCCCACGAACGACGCAAAGCGCTTGCGGATTAAGCCGCGAATGTCAAGAAAAAGGGCATCGCGGCGCCTATCGCTTCGCAACGAGTCGCCGGAATCGGTCGATTTTGCACGCGCTCCCCGAGCGCGAGCGGATCGAGTCGCGGTCGGCGCAGACCATCCCGTCCGACGTGCCCTTTACGTACAATCCCGAATAGAAATCGAGCGCGGGACAATCGTCGTCGAATTCGGCGCGCAACCGCGTGCCGTCTGTGACGAGCAGATCGACGCTATCGGTGCCGGTGATCACCGCGCCCTCGAGCGCGCCCATCGGCACGCATTTCGGGCCCTTCTTGGTCGTCCAGCGCTGTTCGGCAAAGTCCGCGCGCTCCTCATAGCGTCGCCCGAAGACGCGCGGAATGCGGATCACGATTCGCTGGTGGATCGACAGATGGGCCAGTTCGACACGATCGAACGGGCCCATCTCGGCGGAAGCCGCCGGGGCAAGCGCAAGCAACAGGGCGGACGGTAGGACCAGGTTCGGCATTGAGGACGCGGGGTTACCAGAGAGGCTTGAACAACGGATGAATTGCCGGATGAATTGGCGGAGGAATTGGCGGCGGGCGAATGGCAGTGATAGAGGCTCGGACATGACCACAATACAGCCGAGTCCGCGCCAGACCAGCCTCATCGACGCGGTGCGCGCCGCGCTCGGCGATGCGGCGGTGACGACCGACCCCGGCGATATCGCGCCATGGCTCGACGATTGGCGCGGGCGGTACCACGGCCGCAGCCCGGCGATCCTCTCGCCCGACAGCACCGCGGCGGTCGCCACGGTGATGCGGCTCGCCGCCGAGCATGGCGTTCCGCTCGTCCCGCAAGGAGGCAACACCTCGATGGTCGGCGGGGCGACCCCGCCTGTCGATGGCTCGGCGCTGATCGTTTCGCTGCGCCGGATGAACCGGATCCGCTCGATCGATCCCGCCGCCGGGCTGGCGGTCGCCGAGGCCGGGGTGATCCTCGCCAATCTCCATGCGGCGGCCGAGGCGGAAGGGATGCGCTTCCCGCTGACGCTCGGCGCGCGCGGCAGCGCGACGATCGGGGGGCTTGCCTCGACCAATGCCGGCGGCACGCAGGTGCTGCGCTTCGGGACGATGCGCGGGCTGGTGGCCGGCGTCGAGGCGGTGCTCCCCAATGGCGAAATCCATGACGGTCTCGCCGCGCTGAAGAAGGACAATCGCGGCTATGATCTCGATCATCTGCTGATCGGTGCCGAGGGCACGCTCGGCATCCTCACTGCGGTGACGCTGCGGCTCTACCCGGCGATCGCGCAGCGTGCGGTGGCGTGGGTCGGTCTCGCGGATCCCGAAACCGCGCTCGCTTTGCTGCGCCGGCTCGAGCGGCGGACCGACACGATCGAGAGTTTCGAGATCGTCTCGGGCGATTCGCTCGCGCAGGTGCTCAAGCATATCCCCGGCACGCGCGCCCCGCTCGCGACCCAGCATCGCTGGCACGTGCTGATCGAAGCCGTCGCGACCGATCCTACCGCCGAGGCGCCCGCCGAGCTGCTCGAACGTCTGCTCGCGCCCGCACTCGCCGACGGGCAGGCGGCCGATGCGACGATCGCGGCGTCGGAGGCACAGGCCGAGGCGTTCTGGCGGATCCGCGATTCGCTGTCGGAAGCCGAGCGCGCGAGCGGTCCGGCGATGCAGCACGACATCTCGGTCCCCGTGGCGACGATGCCGCGCTTCATGATCGAGGCCGCCGCCGCCGCCGAAGCGCGCTTCCCCGGCAGCCACGCGACCGCCTTCGGGCATCTCGGCGACGGCAATGTCCATTTTCACGTCCGTGCCCCCGCGGGGGCCGATGCGGCGCGCTGGTATGCGGAGGATGCTCCGATCGTCACGCGCTTCGTCCATGATCTCGTCGTCGCGGCGGGCGGATCGATCTCGGCCGAACACGGCATCGGCCAGATGAAGCGCGCCGAACTCGCCCGACTGTCGTCGCCCGCGCGGATGGCGGCGCTACGCGCGATCAAGGCCGGGCTCGATCCGCAGGGGCTGATGAACCCCGACAAACTGCTCGGCCTTGCGGAAAACCCTGCCGCACCATAGAGCCAGCGGCCATCCGGCGTAGCAAACCGCAGCGCTTTGACGTTCGATGGAGAATCCCGATGGCCAGCGCGCCGCAATCGCTTCCGCTCTTCTACAACGCGCTCGAGCCGCTTTCGAGCGAGACGCATGCCGCCTTCAAGATGCGCATGCTCGACCGTGCGACCTTCCTGGTCGGCCAGCATGCGATCCCCGTGACCGTCGACGAGTTTGTCATGGCGCAGCGCACGCTGCCGATCGTCTTCACCAGCGGCGACGATGCGATCCCGATCGCGCTGATGGGCCTCAACGAGGGCGTCAACGTCTTCATTGGCGACGACGGCAAGCTGACCGAGGACACGGTCTATGTCCCGGCCTATGTCCGCCGCTATCCCTTCATGCTCGCGCGGCTGCGCCCCGATGCCGAGGAACTGTCGCTCTGCTTCGATCCGACCGGCGAGGCGATCGGCGCGTTCGACGACGGCGAGGCGCTGTTCGCCGATGGCAAGCCGACCGAGGTCGTGCAGAACATCCTGAGCTTCAACGAGCAGTTCGAACAGGCCGGCGCCCGCACCGCCAACTTCATGGTCGAACTGCGCGAGCTCGGCCTGCTGATGGAAGGCGAAGTCACGCTGCAGGTCGAGGGCAACGAGCAGCCCTTCATCTATCGCGGCTTCCAGATGGTCAATGAAGAGAAGCTCAACGAGCTGCGCGGCGATCAGCTGCGCAAGATCCAGAAGTCGGGTCTGCTCCCGCTGATCTACGCGCATCTCTTCTCGCTCTCGACGCTGCCGCAGATCTTCGATCGGCAGGTGCGTCTGGGCAAGGCACCGGTGCCGCAGCTCGTCAACTGATGGCACGCAGCGCGATCGTTCGGATCGATCGCTATTCGCGCGGCGCGATCTGGTTTCACTGGATCATCGCCGCGCTGATCGCGGTCAATCTGACGATCGGGCTGCTGCACGAATCGCTGCTCGACGGCGTCGCGGGCGCCATTCCGCTGCACCAGTCGATCGGGCTGACCGTCCTGGCCCTGACGCTCGCGCGAATCGGCTGGCGGTTGACGCATCGCCCGCCGCGGCTCCCCGCGAGCCTGCCGTCCTGGGAACGCGCCGCCGCCCGCGCGAGCCACGCTGCCTTCTACGCGCTGCTGCTTGCGCTGCCGCTGTCAGGCTGGGCGATGGGCTCGGCGGGGCGCGGGTCGCGCGATCCGATGCGCTGGTTCGGTCTGTTCGAGGTACCGCATTTGCCGGTGTCGGCGCACGCTGCCGCGATCGGCGACAGCGCCCATGCGGTGCTCGGCTATGCGATGGCGGCACTGGTCGTCGCGCATGTCGCTGCCGCGCTGCGGCATCATTTCATGCTGCACGATGCGGTGCTGGCGCGGATGCTCCCGGGGGTCCGCCGGCGCGATCGCGCGGAAATCTGACGAACTGTTGCCGGCGCAGTTTTTGCCCTTGAAGGCCGAAAAGCGTCCACCTATATCCATCGTACGCGGACCCGTGTTCCCCCCTTTCGCGGGACCGCGCGGCGCCCTTTCAGGGCGCCTCCTCCCTGAACCTTGGCCACCGCGTGCTGCATTGCACGCGGTGGTTTTTTTATTCCGCAGCGAGCGCGCGCGCGCCCGTTGCCTCGTCGGCGAGCGCGTCGATCACCTGCCGCAGCAGCCGCGCGATTGCCGGCATCCCGTCGCCCGGCGCATCGCCCGCCGGATCGAGATAGAGCGTACGGTCGAATTCGATCTGGATCGCATGGACTCCGGTCGCCGGGCGCGCCTGCGTATCGAGGATGTGCCCGCCGGCATATGGCGCATTGCGCGCCACCGTCAGGCCTGCAGCGCCGACCACCCCCTCGATTGCCGAAACGAAGCGCGTGGCGGCACTCCGCCCGAAGCGATCGCCCAGGACGATGACCGGCTTGCCAGCGCCGAGCGACGGCATCGAATGTACGTCGAGCAGCACCGCGACTCCGAACCGCGCGCGCGCCGCGGCGAGCGCTGCCGCCAGTACGGCGTGATACGGCCGATGATCGTCGCGGATCCGCGCGGCGACGTCATAGGCGTCGAGTCGCCGCCGCCACAGCTCGCCCGCGCCCGCCACGCGCCGCGGGATCAGCCCGAGCCCGCCGCGCAGCTTGGCGGTGGCGAGCGGCTGCGAGGTCCAGGCGGCACCCTCGTCGATCACCGGGTCGCGTTCCTGCTCTGACCGGTTGAGATCGATCCAGGCGCGCGCGCGGCGCTGCACGAGCATCGTCTCGCGGCCGTGTGCGGCCAGCGCGACGGCATCGATATGACGATCCTCGAGCACGCGCACGGCGCTCAGCGGTACGCGCAATGCGGCCTGCAGCGCGACCGGATAATCGCGCCCGGCATGCGGTACGGACAGCACGACCGGGCTGGCGGGCGGATCGTCGCCAAAACGGTCGAACGAGGGCGGGAGGGATGCCATTGTGCCAATACGTACCATAAGCGCGCGCCGATCCGGCTGGAAAATGTTAAGGCCTGTGCGCATAGGATCGCGCGGTACGGAAGCGGCAGGGCCGCGAAACGGGATTTTGGACATGATACGCATTCTGCTCGCCGAGGATGATCGCGTGATGCGCGACTATCTGACGCGTGCGCTCGAACGCTCGGGCTATGCGGTCGCGGCGGTCGACCGCGGGACCGCGGCGATCCCGCTGCTCGAGACCCAGCATTTCGATTTGCTGCTGACCGACATCGTGATGCCCGAGATGGACGGCATCGAGCTCGCGCAGAAGGCCGCCGATCTGGCGCCCGATCTGCGCGTGATGTTCATCACCGGCTTCGCCGCGGTGACGCTCAAGGCGGGCAAGACGATGCCGCAGGCGCGCGTCCTGTCCAAGCCGTTCCACCTGCGCGATCTCGTGCTCGAGGTCGATCGGATGTTCGAGCTCGAGCGAATGAGCGACAATATCTGATTTTGCGCTTGCAGGTGCTTGCGCAGCGGCAAAGGCTTCGCTACAGCCCGCCCCTCGCTAGGCACTGCCGCAGCGAAGTGGGCGTGTAGCTCAGTGGTAGAGCACTGTGTTGACATCGCAGGGGTCGCAAGTTCAATCCTTGCCACGCCCACCATTAAAAGCCCGCCGTCTCACCGAGACGGCGGGCTTTTTTGTGCCTATCCGTTTTGAAGTGATCAGTCCGCCGCGACGCCGAGGGATACGCATAGCACCATGGCGAGCGGCATCAGGTGATCGCCGTCGATTAGCGCCCTTGGCGGGCTTTCCCAAAGGATAGAGCGTCATGGCAGCTGGAGGCTGAGGCAGGAGCCCCGGGTCACGCCTCGGGCTTTGGTCGTGGTGCGTTGGAGCGCCAAGCCCGCGCAGGCGGCTCTTCAGAGGGGCTCAGCTGCTCAGCAAGCCACGTCTCCGAAAAAGCCGTCCCTTGAGGCTATTCCTGCATCAGCGCCGTGGTGAAGCGCTTGCGCCACCAGATGACGTCCTGTTCGACAATATTCTCGAGCATCGGCCGCCACCGCGCGATCCGCTCCTCGCGCGACATGGCGAGCGCGGTTGCGATCGCGTCGGCAATGTCGTCCGGGCTGTAGGGATTGACCATCAGCGCGCTCTCGAGTTGCTCCGAAGCCCCGGCGAAACGCGACAGGATCAGCACACCGGGGTCCTCGGGATCCTGCGCCGCGACATATTCCTTGGCGACCAGGTTCATCCCGTCGCGGAGCGGCGTGACGAGGCCGATTCGTGCCGAGCGATACACGCCCGCCAGGACATCGCGCGGGAACCCCTGGTTGACGTAGCGCAGCGGCACCCAGTCGATATGCGCGAACGCGCCGTTGATCCGGCCCGACAGCGCATCCAGCGTCGTGCGGATATCGCGGTAGCTCTGCACCGCGTCGCGCGACGGCGGGGCGATCTGCAGCATATAGACATTGGACTGCGCATCCGGCCGCGTTTCGAGATAGCGCTGATAGCCGTTGAAGCGCTCTTCCAGCCCCTTGGAATAATCGAGCCGGTCGACTCCGACGATCAGGCTGCGGCCGATCGAGCTTTCGATCATGCGATGATGCGTCTCTTTGGCTTGATCGCTGCTCGCGCTGGCAATGAATTCCTGTGCGTCGATGCCGATCGGGCAGGCGATCGCGCGGATCGTGCGGCCTCCGACGGTGATCGCCCCATCGTCTCCGAGCGTCCCGCCCATTTCGTTGGTGACGTAATCGTGGAAGGTATTGAGCCATTCCTGCGTCTGAAAGCCCACCACGTCATAGGCGAACAACGCTTCGACCAGGCGGCGATGTTCGGGCAGCGCGGTGAGCAGTCGTGTCGGCGGCCACGGGATATGCAGGAAGAACCCGAGCCGGTTGGTCAGCCCTTGCTGGCGCAACACCCAGCCGAGCGGGATCATGTGATAATCATGCACCCAGATCAGGTCGTCGGGTTCGATATGCGGCCCGATCACCGCACCGAAGACGCGGTTGACGCGCTCATACCCGCCCTGGAAGTCGCGCTCGAACTCGGTCAGTCCCAGCCGGTAGTGGAACAGCGGCCACAAGGTGCGGTTGGCATAGCCGTTATAATATTCGTCGACGTCCTGCTCGGGCAAGTCGATCGTCGCCGAAGTGACGCCGTCATAGGTCTCGAACTTCAGCTCGCCGGTTTCGCCGGTCTCGCCCGACCAGCCGAACCAAACGCCCTTGGCCTCACGCAGCGCCGCAGTCAGCGCCACCGCCAGCCCGCCTTGGGCCGCCGGCTGCTTTTCGGTCGGGGCCGAGACCCGGTTCGATATGACGATCAGCCGGCTCATCGTACCGCGCTCCACGGCTTGCTCAGCAGGACGGCACAATTGATCATGCCGACCAGCGAATAGGTCTGCGGATAATTGCCCCACAGTTCGCCCGAGACCGGGTCGATATCTTCCGACAACAGCCCGGCCGGCGTGCGCCGCGACAGCATCTCGTCGAGCAGCGCGCGGGCATCGGCATCGCGCCCGGTATAATGCAGCGCCTCGATCAGCCAGAAGGTGCAGACGTTGAACGCCGTGTGCGGCACGCCGAAATCGTCTTCGCTGTCGTAGCGCAGCATGTTCGATCCGCGGCGTAGCCCCGCCTCGACCGCGTCGAGCGTGCCGAGGAACCGCGGATCGTCGGGCGCGAGGAAGCGCAGTTCGAGCAACTGGATCAAGCTCGCGTCGAGATTGTCGCCCGCAAAGGTTGCCGAGACCCGATTGGTCTCGGGCCGCCACGCCGCCTCCTCGATCCGCGCGCGCATCGTGTGGGCGCGGTCTTGCCAGAAGGTCGCGCGCTCGCCGAGGCCGAGCGCGATCGCGGCATTGGCGAGCCTGTCGCACGCCGCCCAGCACATCGCGGCCGAATAGGTGTGAACATGCGATTTGGTGCGCAATTCCCACAGCCCCGCGTCGGGCTGGTCATAGCGCTCCCACGCGCGTTCGCCGATCGGCTCGAGCGCTTCGAAATCGGCGATGCCCGCCATGCGGAACAGCCGGTGGTCGAAGAACGCCTGGGCGTTCGACAGCACGATCTGGCCATAGGCATCGTGCTGGACCTGGTCATAGGCCTGGTTGCCGACGCGGACCGGGCCCATCCCGCGGTAGCCGTTCAGACCCGGCGCTTCCCATTCGGTCAGCGTCTGCTCGCCACCGACGCCATAGAGCGGCTGGATATGCCCGCCCGCGGTATTGTCGACGATGTTGCGCAGATATTCGAGATAGCCTTCGAGCACGTCGAGCGCGCCGAGGCGGTTGAGCGCCTGGATCGTGTAATAGGCGTCCCGGATCCAGCAATAGCGATAGTCCCAGTTCCGCCCCGAATCGGCATGTTCCGGGATCGAGGTGGTCATCGCCGCGACGATCGCGCCGGTTTCCTCATGCTGGCACAGCTTGAGCGTGATGGCCGAGCGGATCACGGCTTCCTGCCATTCCTGCGGCGTCGCCAGGCCGCGCACCCATTGCCGCCATTCGGCCAGCGTCCGTTCGAGCATCGTATCAAGCCCGGCGGCGATGTCGTCGCCGAAGCTCTCATCTGGGCCGAAGAAGAAGTGCAGGGGCCGCTCGACGCGGAACAAACGCTCGTCCTCGATCCAGCCGATCGGTGCCGTCGTCGATAGGCGCATCACGCCGTGATCGAGCAGATAGCGGACATGATTGGAGCCACGCGTATGGTCCGCGCGTGCGCTTCCCCAGGATGTGGCGGGGCGCATCCGGATGCGGATGCGCGGCGATCCCGCGACGGGCCGGACGATCCGGACGAACGCGGTCGGCCGGTACATCCGGCCGCTGCGGAAGAAGCGGGGCGCGAAATCGGTGACTTCGATCGCATTGCCTTGCGCATCGGTATGGCGCGTCACCAGCACCGGCGAGTTGCGCAGATAGGTTTGCGTCGTCTCGATCACACCGTCGAGGTCGATCTCCCAGAAACCGTAAGCCCCGTCTCCCGCCGCCGGCGAATCGTCCAGCAGCGAGGAAAAGGCAGGATCGCCGTCGATCCGCGGCAGGCACCCCCAGACGAAGCGTCCCGAGCGATCGACCAGCGCGGAGACCTGGCAGTTGCCGATCGGCCATAGGTCAAGGTTGGCGGTCATAGTGCGGCCAGCCAGTCATGCACCGCAGCGACGTCGGCGAGACGGTAAGCCGCAGCGGTCGGCCGATCGGCGCCGACCAGCACGCCGTAACCGCCAAGCTCGGCACAGCGTGCGAAGCCCGGCTCGTCGGTCACATCATCGCCCAAAAAGACGGGGCGACGATCGGCAAAGCGTGGCGATGCCATCAGCGCGGCGATGCCGCTGCCCTTGTCGTGCCCGTCGGTTCGCAGTTCGACCATCATCTTGCCTCCTTGCAGATACAGACCGCTCTCGGCCGCGAGCTGTTGCGCGAGGGTCTCGGCGATCGGTTCGACCGACGGGTCGAGCCGGTAATGCGCCGCGACTCCGAGCGTCTTCACTTCGATCACGACATTCGCATTGCCCGAAAAGGCCTCGCGAAACGCCGCCTCCGCCTCGTCCAAGGCGACCGGACGCGCGCCGCTCGATATATCTTTGCCAGCCATGCGTATCTCGGCTCCATGACTGCCGACCACGGTCAGCGATTGTGCATACGGACCGATAAGCTGATCCAGTTGGGCGACGGAGCGCCCGCTCACCAGCGCGACACGGCCCGCAAGGCGTGCCTCGAGCTGCATCAGCAGCGCGGTGAGTGACGGGGTAACGACGACAGCGTCGGGTCGTTCCGCCAATTCCACCAGCGTTCCGTCGAAATCGAGGAACAGGCTGATCTGGTCGGCGAGCATGGCGGGTGCTGAAATGGTCATGCGCGGGGGGGCTACACGGTCCATCACAAGGCGGCCAGTTCGCCGGTCAGCGTCGTGCGGGTGCGCGGCAGGGCGTGCGGCATTTCGGCGGCGATATGGCGCATCATCGCTTCGCGGACGTCGCAGCGCAGATCGAACGCCCTGCTGGCATCGGCGGCGCTGACGAGCGCGCGCAATTCCATCACCTCGGGCTTGATGTCGGTGACTTGCAGGCCGACGACGCGGCCGTCCCAGTTGGGATGCGGGCGCACGACCCTATCGAGCTGGTCCCGCAGCGCCGCCACGTCCGCCGTCGGATCGACATAGAGGAACGCGGTGCCGAGCAGCGCGCTGCTGTCGCGCGTCCAATTCTCGAACGAGCCTTCGAGGAATTTGCTGATCGGCACGATCAGGCGGCGCTCGTCCCAGATCTTGACGACGACATAGGTCAGCCGGATCTCCTCGATCCGCCCCCATTCGCCTTCGATGATGACGACGTCGTCGAGCCGGATCGGTTCGCTGAACGCCATCTGCACGCCGGCGATCAGGTTTTTGAGCGCGGGCTGTGCGGCCGCGCCGACGGCGAGCCCCGCCAGCCCCGCCGACGCCATCAGCGTGACACCGACGCTGCGGATCGCCGGGATGCTGAGCAGCATCAGGCACAGCGTCACGAAGACGATCGTGAAGGTGCCGATCCGCGCGAGAATGCCGATCCGGGTGCGCCGACGCCGCGCGGCGAGATTGTCCGACGCGGTGATATCCGACCGCACATCGACGATGTCCCGCACCGCCCGCAGGACGGAAAGCGCGAGCCAGCCGAGCAGCATCGGTACGATGAAGCCGGCGGCACGATGGACGAAGGTGGCGCCGACAGCATCGAGCGGCGCTGCGTTGAGCGCGATATTCAGACCCAGCGCGACGGCGATCCACCGCGTCGGCGCGATCAGCCGATCGACCAGGATATCGTCGGTTCGGCCGGGGCTCCTGACGGCCAGCCGACGCAGGATACGCGCGAGACTTTCATGCAGGGCGACCGCAAGGAGGCAACCGATGGCGGCGATGACCAGCGTGATGACCGGATCGATGCTCCAGCCGGGCAGTACGCCGCGGAGAAGGTCGTGCATGATGGGTACCTTTCTCGCAGCTTCAGGTCGCTGACGGTTTCCACGATGCGATCGAGGACGCTAGCCAGCGTAAAGGCCGGCGTTCGAATTGATGGATGATGGCGGCGGGCGTCGTGGCCCCGCTTCTGTGCCTCAGGTCCTAACCGATGAACGCTGGCTTTTGATCCAAGGCGCCGGGCTGGGGATGAGATCCCGCCTCGGAGAGGATCGCTTTTCGGGCGATCCCGCAGGAAACGCGCTTGGCCATGATCGACCAAAGCGAAGCATGATCCGCCGCCGCGAACCGCAAGCCGCGCCGGTGGCACACGCCGCCACCGTCGTCGACATCGCAGGGTCGGCAACGGTTAGTTGGGCTTGGTCGTCGCCACGCCCGGAACCGCCTTTGCCGAAAGCCAGCCGCCGTCGGCTAGCCAGTCGTTCAGCCGGTCGGGCCAGTGGAGGATCGAGATTCGGTCGGATTCGTCGAGGTTGAAGGCGTGGTCGCTGTCGGCGAACATATGCAGTTCGGCCGATACGCCCGCTTTGCGCAGCTGTTCGTAGAGCGCCACCGAGGGCGCCGCGCAACACGCGTCGCGGCTGCCGGCGACCAGGAACGCGGGCGGCGCGGTGGCGATCGCCGTGGCGGGGATCCCGCGCGGCCCGGGAAACACCAGCATTTGGAAGTCGGGTCGGGCGGATTCGCGGTCGATCGCGTCGTGCGAGGGGCGACCGGCCGGCTCGGGATTATCGGCGATCAGCGACACGAGTTCGCCACCGGCCGAAAAGCCCATCGCGCCGACGCGGTGCGGATCGATTCCGTACTCGGCGGCATGGGCACGCACCCAACGGATCGCGCGCCGCGCATCGTCGGCCGCGTCGCCGGCGACCGAGTATTTCGAGCCGGCTTCGTTCGCCAACCGGTATTTGAGCACGAAAGCGGTCAGCCCCAGCCGATTGAGCGCGGTCGCGACTTTGGTCCCCTCATTGGTCCACACCAGCAGCTTGTGCCCGCCGCCGGGAATCACGACGATCGCCGCGCCGTTGCGATGCGCCGGTGCTGCCGGGAAAGCGGTCAGCGAGGGATCGTGGATGTTGCGCAGCCAATAATCACGGCCGATTTCGGGCTCGCTCCGCCGCGCGGCCGACCCGGGCGCGCCGTCGGGCCAGAGCGGGATCGGCGTATAGGTTGGGGCGGGGACCGGCGCGGGATCCTGCGCTGCCGCTGGCCCGGCCGTCGCCAAGGCCAGCAGGAGCGGCGCGAGCCGCCGGATCCGACGCATCATTTGGTCTCCGTTCCGGTCGCCGCGCCCGTTGCCGCGGGCGCCGGCTTGAGCAGATCATGCATCGCCATCCAGCGGACGAATTCGTCGAACCAGCCGGTGCTCGTCGTCGTCTTGGGATACATGCCGAACCCATGTCCGCCCTGTTCGAACAGGTGGAATTCGACCGGACGCTTGGCCGTGCGCCAGCTTTCGATCAGGCCGAAACCGCCATTGCCGAAAAACGGATCGTCCGCCGCCAGCGCGACGAAGATCGGCGGCGCGTCGGCGGGCACCTTCATCGCCGCCAGCGGACCGTAGATGGTGCCGATGAACGCGGGCTTGGCATCGACGCCCTCGAGCGTGGTCGCCAGCGTCAGCATCGCCCCCGCCGAAAAGCCGACCATGCCGATACGCTGCGGATCGACATGCCACTCGGCCGCGCGCCGGCGGACCAGCGCGAACGCGGCGCGGGCATCGGCGATCTGCGGGGCGAGGCCGGCCGTCATCGAATCGGATCTTGGCTGCGGTGGGCGCGCGCCTGGCGCGAACATCGCGGCCATCGATTGTTCGAACGCCGGCATCGTCGCCGGGGTCGGCTTCAGCCGGTATTTGAGCACGAACGCCGCGACGCCCTTCGCGGCGAGCGCGCGGGCCACGTCATAGCCTTCGTTCTCCATCGACAGCGTCATGAAGCCGCCGCCCGGCGCGACGATCACCGCGGTGCCGGTCGCTTTCGCCGGATCGGGCAGGAAGGGCATCAGGGTGGCGACGGTGACGTTGCGGGCGAACACGCTGCCATATTGGCTGTGCCACGCTTCGGGCTGGGTCGAGCCGGGCAGCTTGCCGGTGCCGAGGTCGATCGCGCCGGTCTGGGCGGGGATGGGGATCGGCGCCATCTTGTCGCCTTGCGCGAGCGCGGGCGTCGCCAGGATCAGCGCCATGGCGATCCCGAATCCGACCATTCGCCCGTGGGTTAAGTGACGACCGACGCGAGGCTGGCGTATCATATCTGCTCTCCACCTTTATTTTTTTACAGGTGTAGAGGTAGCGCTATCATCGCGCAAATCATCTTTGGGGGCGTGGCGCGGAAGCCTGGAACTTGGCGCGACGCACTCGGTCGCGCGCGTTACTGCGCGTCGGTCCCCGATCGCGCCCAGTCGGTGTGCTGCGGGTCGTCCGACCCGGCCCGGCGATAGCCGTGCGCGCCGAATTCATCGCGCAGGCCCTGGATCAGATTGGCCGGCGACCGCTCCTGTCGCAGCCCGTCATAGTAAGCGAGCGCCGAGGCGAGGACCGGGGTCGGCACACCGTCGGCGGTCGCCATACCCACGGTGCGGCGCCATCCGTGTTGCGTCTGTGCGAGGGTATCGCGGAACCATGGTGCAAGGAGCAGCGGATCGCCGGAATCTTCGCGCGCCGGCGCGTCGAGGATCCGGTCGAGCAGCCGCGCGCGGATGATGCAGCCGCCCCGCCACAGCGCGGCGACCGCCTTGAGATCGATCCGCCAGTCATGCTCTTTCGACGCCGCGGCAATCTGATCGAACCCTTGCGAGAACGCCACGATCCGCGCCGCGAGCAATGCCGCAGACAGATCGTCGGTCGCGGCGGCATCGAGTGGTCGCACCGTAGCGGCGGGGCCGTCGAGCACACCGGCGGCGCGCAACCGCAGCACTTTGCCAGCCGACAAGACTCGCGCGCCAACCGCCGCCGCGGTCGACGTGCCCACCACGCCGAGCCGGAACGCGTCCATCGCCGTCCAGCGGCCCGTGCCCTTCTGCTCGGCTTCGTCGAGCACGAGATCGACCAGGCTGCCGCCCGTCGCATCGTCGCGCCGCCGCAGCACGTCGATCGTAATGTCGAGCAGGTAGGAGGACAGGTCGCCGTCGCGCCAGCCGGCGAATATGTCGGCGATGTCCGGCGCTGCCAGGCCGTGCGTGGTGCGGAGGATGTCGTAGATCTCGGCGATCACCTGCATGTCGGCATATTCGATGCCGTTGTGCACCATCTTGACGTAATGCCCCGCGCCGCCCGGTCCGACATAGCTGCAGCAGGCGTCTCCATCGACCTGCGCGGCCATCTGCGTGAGGATCGGCGCCAACTGGTCATAGGCGGAGCGATCGCCCCCCGGCATCATGCTCGGGCCGTCGAGCGCGCCTTGCTCGCCACCCGAAACGCCCATGCCGACGAAGCGCAGACCCTTGGCGGCGGCCATGCCGACGCGCCGGTCGGTATCCGAGAAGAGCGAATTGCCCGCGTCGATCAGGATATCGCCCGGGTCGAGCAACGGGCTCAGCTCGTCGATGACGCCATCGACGGCATCGCCCGCCTTGACCATCAGGATGATCGCACGCGGGCGTTTGAGCGAGGCGATGAACGCCTCGACCGTGTCGGATGCGACGAAATCGCCTTCGTCGCCGTGCCGCTCGAGCAAGGTCGTCGTCCGCTCGTGATGGCGTTGTACAGCGCGACGCGAAAGCCCTTGCGGGCGGCGTTGCGCGCGAGGTTCGCCCCCATCGTCGCGAGGCCAAAGACGCCGATGTCGCAGCCATCACTCATTGTCGCTGGTCCCATAACGGTGTCAGTCACCGCGCTGCGACAGGTCGATATGCTGACGTCTGTCCTCAATGCTGGATGCGACGATGCGGGTGGTTTTGCGGACCGGTTGGTTGCCGACAGGGCATCGCTTCCGGGCGGGCGGGTGGTTCGACGACTCGACGATTCGGGCGGATGCGCCACTTTCTGGCACCGACCGGTCGGTGCCTGAAAGTATCGATTCCAATGTTTTCCGCGGTTTTGTTCATCTTGTGGAAAGAAACCGTTGCAGAAATGTGACAAAATCCCGCGCTGACAGGATTATTCCGCTGCGGTGCAACATCGGCCGCCAAAGCTTGTTAAGGGCGCACCGGGCTTTCCGGACACATCCCGGCACACCCCCTAAAAAACGTCCGTAGATAAGGTCATTACAAATGCGTACTCTTAAACTCGCCGCTGCCGCGCTGGCCGTGGCCGTCGCTGCACCCGCCTTCGCTCAGGACGCGCCTCCGGCTGCTCCGGTCGAGACCGGTCCGACCGCACCCGACGGCAGCCGTGCGTTCGGCATCGAGCCCTATGTAGGCGTGATGGGCGGCTGGGAACAGTTCGACAACGAGCGTAACCACGGCATCCCGCAGGCGCTCAACGCCAACGGTTCGCTGCGCAACAACTATCGCCTCGCCGGCGCGCTCGTTCAGGGCGTCGCAGGTATCAACGTTCCGCTCGGGCCGGTGTTCGTCGGTGCCGAAGGCAGCGTCGCCAAGGGCGTTTCGGGCAACATCGATTGGGAATATGGCGCAGCTGGCCGCTTCGGCGTCCGCGCTGGCGACAGCGGCATGTTCTACGGCAAGGTCGGCTATCAGTGGGTCGATTTCGACAAGTTCCCCGCCTACACGACCGGCAACCGTAACGACAAGAACTACGGCGCGATCACCTACGGGATCGGCACCGAGTTCGGTCCGAAGGACATCGGCTTGAAGGGCATCACCGGGAATGCTGGCTTCCGCATCCGCGCCGAAGTCAACACGTTCGGCAACTTCCACAGCCTGCGGCCGATGCTGGGCGTGATCACGCACTTCTAAGCCAAACTTTTTTCGGACAGCGCGAGGGGGCGGGGAATGGCGACATTCCCCGCCCTTTTCGTGTCCGGCGTTGAGCGCGCAGGGGCGCTCAGAAGTCGCTGTGCAGACGTACGCCGACCGTCTGCGGGACGATCGGGATGATGTACGGCCGCTGCCCGCAACTCCCGCATTCCTGGAAGCGCGCGATCTGGCCGCGCGTGTCGAACGCGTTCTGCAGGAACAGCTCGATACTGAAGCGATTGAACTCCGCGCCCAGCGCGAAATCGGCGGTGGTGAAGGCGGCGAGCCGGCCGAGTACGGCGGCCGGGTTGTAGATGTCGCCGGTCGGATATTTGGTCGCGGTGCGAATGTCCGACGCAGCCGAGCTCTGGTGCGAGACGACGCCCTGGCCGTACGCCTTGAAGCTCCCGACCGGCACCGAGTAGCGCGCCGACGCCGTGCCCTTGAAGCGCGGCGTGATCGGCAGCCGCGTCCCCGCCGGTGCCGAGACGATATTGCCATTGCCGGTATCGGTGCAGGTGTAGGTCGGATCGTCGATCAGGCAGAGATTCTGGCGTGTCTTGGCGTCGTTATACGCCCCCGACGCGCTCAGCGTCAGCCCGCCGAGATTGAGGTTGCCGTTGAGTTCGATCCCGCGGACGCGCGCGTTGGGGCCGTTGTGGATCTCGGTGAAGCTGTTCGCGCCGAGATAGGAGAATTGGAACTTGGCCCAATCCTCCTGGTAGATCGCGCCGTTGATATGCGCCTTGCCGCCGAGCAGCGTGGTCTTCGCGCCGAATTCGTAATTGGTCAGATAATCGGCGGCATAGGGCGCGACGTCGGCGCGACGGTTGATCCCGCCCGGGCGGAAGCCGCGCGAGACGGTGCCGTAGAGCAAGACGCCGCGGACCGGCTTCCAGCTCAGATTGGCGCGATAGGTCACGCCCTGGCCCGACGCCTTGACCGGCTCGACTCCGACGCCGCCGACATAGGTGCCGAGATTGGTACATGGGCTTCCCGCCACCGCGGCCGGCGCAAGCGTGGTCGAGGCGCCCGCGGCGACGGCTTCGCGCAGCCGCGTTCCGTTGGTGGTGAAGCACCCCGCGACGCCCGTACGCGAGCTGCCCGCGCCGTTATACGGCGTGTCCGAATAATTGCCCGACGGGTTGCGGCCGAAGCCGAAGAACCCGATCAGCGAATTGTCGTAGATGAAGGCGCGCGCACCCGCGGTCGCGGTGAGCGTCGGGGTGATGTCGAAGCTCGCCTCGCCGAACATCGCATAGTCCTTGTCGACGCGGTGCTGCTGCGTCAGCCAAAGCGTACCGGGCGACCCGTTGACCGACAGCGCATCGGCGAGCCCGGCGACCTTGTAATCCTGGTGGATGTCGTTGCTCTGGCGCTGGTAGAAGGCGCCCGCGACGATCCGGAAGCGGTCGCCTGCGGGGCTTGCGACGCGCAGTTCCTGGCTCAGTTTCTTGAAATGGTCGGTCGCCACCACGTTCTGCAGCGGCGCGACCTGCTTGCCGGCATTGTCCTTGTAGTAGAAATACCCCGCGAGGCCGCCGACCGACGAATAGAGATTGTCATAAGCCTCGGCATAGTCGGTGTAGTCGCTCGACTGCGCCGCCTTGCGGTCGAGATAGGCGCCGGCATAGGTCAGGTCCCAATTGCCGACCTTGCCCTCGATCGTCAGCGCTGCCTGGACGTAGCGATCCCGGCGATATTCGGGCAGGAAATGCTGGAGCTTGAGGTCGCCGACCTTGGAATCGTAGCCATAAGCGCCGTGGCTGCGGGTGTCCTGGTACATGACGGTCGGCGTCACGGTCCAGTTGCTGTCGAGATCGATCTTGAGCGCGGCGCGGCCGCCGGCGATCTCGGTGTCGTTATAGTCCTTCTTGACGTACTTCGCGTTGTTGACGGTGATGCCGTCCTTCACGCAATTGCCGGCGGCGTCGAAGTTGCTGCCGCCGCAGAACTGCCGCGTGCCCGCGACATTATCGATGTAGCCGGCATCGCGCTGGTAGAAGCCAACGACGCGCAGCGCGATGTTTTCCGACAGCGGGATGTTGAGCATCCCTTCGGCCTTGCCGCCGAAGCCGCCCTTGCTGACGTGATTGCCCTCGACATCGGCGCGACCGTAGAAATGCGACAGATCGGGCTTGTTGGTGATGATGCGTACCGTGCCCGCCTCGGACGAGGCGCCGAACAGCGTGCCCTGCGGCCCCGACAGGCTTTCGATCCGCGCGACGTCGTAGATATGGACGTCGAGATTGCCGCCGACCGTCGTAACCGGCTGCTCGTCGAGATAGACGCCGACCGCTGGGAGCGAGCCCGAATGGTTGCCTTCGCCGCCCGCCGCGATGCCGCGCTGGTAGATCACGATCTGGCCGGGATTGCCGCCCGCATTGGCGGCGGGCTGGAACGAGACCGACGGCAATTGCTTGGCATATTGCGCGAAGCTGGTGATGTTGAGCTGGTCGAGCGCCTTGGTCGGCAGCGCCTGGACCGCGATCGGCACGCTCTGCAGCGTTTCAGAGCGCTTGGTCGCGGTGACGACGATGTCGCCGCCATCGACGACAGGCTCGGGGGCAGGGGGCGTCTGCGCGGCCGGCGCGGTCTGCGCCAGCGCCGGGCTTATGCACGCGACCGATGATAGCAATGCAGCGACGACGGCACGGTGCGCGAAAAGCGACATCAAATTCCCCCTTATGATGTTGCGGAGAAACTGTTCGCGACTGCGGTATCCGTCAAGCGCACTGCAACAAACGCGCAACAATCCCGCCGAACCGTTGCGGAATTACAACGACTTCGGCGCCGCCGGATAGGCGTCGAGCGTCGCGCCGAGCGCCGTCTTGAGCGGATCGAGCCACGGCTCGAACGGCTTCCACGCGTCGGTGCCGTCGCGGAAGATCGGGCGGCGCACCTGTTCCGAACTCGCGGTGCGGATCGCGCGATCGGTCTCGTGAAAGGCGAGGCAGCTCGGCTCGAACGCGAGTCCGCATGCCGCCAGCAGCGCGCGCACCGTCGCCTCGGTATCCTCGACCATATCCTCGTACAGCACGCGGTGGACGCGGCCGGGGAGCACGGCATCGACATGCGCCATCAGCCGCACATAATCGCGATAGTATCGACCCATATCGTCGAGCCCGTAGCTGAAGCCTTGGCCGCGCGCGAAATGCTGTTTGAAATTCGAGAAGCAGCAGCCGAGCGGATGCCGCCGCGCATCGATGATCCGCGCATTGGGGAGGATCAGCTGGATGAAAGGGACGTGCGCCCAATTGTTGGGGAGCTTGTCGATGAAGAACGGACGGTCGGTGCGGCGCTGGACGCGGGTGCGCGCGAGATAGGCCTCGCCCGCTTCCCTCAGCCGCCCAGGTGACCAGTCGGCCAGGCCTTCGGGATAGTGCGCCTCGCCGCGCGCGAGCGCGGGGATGTCGGGCAGTTCGCTCGTCCCCTCGACCTGGCTGTGGCTCGACAGGATCTGTTCGATCAGCGTCGATCCGGCGCGCGGCATGCCGAGGATGAAGATCGGGTCGGCTGCGGGGGAGCCGTGGCCAGAATGTTCGGCGAACAAGGCGGGGTCGAACGCCGCGATGCTGCGATCGACGAATTGCGTCGTCTCGTCCGCGTCATAGGCTAGCTGAGCGCGGCGGCGCGCATTGCCCGCGGCATAATGCGCGAACGCCGCCTCGGCCTGGCGCCGATCCTCGAACGCCTTGCCGAGTGCGAAGTCGAGGTGGAAGCGATCCTCGTCCGAGATCCTCGGCGCAGCGAGCGCCGTCTCCATTCGCGCGATATCGGCCTCGTCGAAGCGCACCGTCTTGAGATTGGCGAGGCTCCACCACGCTTCGCCCAGACTCGGCAACAAGTCGATCGCGCGACGATAGGCGGCGATCCCGTCGGCCTGGCGCCCGACGGTCTTGAGCATATGGCCAAAGCTCATCCACACGCGCGGCTGCGCGGGGGCATCGGCGAGCACGCGTTCGTACAACGCGATCGCCGCGTCGAAATCGCCGATTCGCCCGAAGGCGGCCGCCTGGAGGTTGGCGTGGCCGGGATTGTCGGGATCCTCGACCACCACGGTGGCGAGCTCGGCGATCGCCTCGGACGGGCGGTTGAGCCGGTAGAGCACCAATGCGAGATTGGCGCGCGCCGCGGTAAAGGCAGGTGACAGCTCGATCGCGCGGCGCAGCAACGCCTCGGCATCGCGATACCGCCCGATCCGTCCGGCAAGCTCGGCGAGCATCCGCATCGCCGCGACGTCGAACGGATCCTGCTTCAGCTGCTGCTTGAGCAGCGGCTCGGCGTCGGACAGCCGATTGTCGTGGAGCGCCAGCGCGGCCTCGACTAGGGCGGGCGCGTAACGCGATTGCGGGAGGGGAGGGGGTGCCATGCGATCCCCTCTGTAGCCGCGCGATGCGTCCCCCGGCTAGCGGGGGACGCATTTCATCCGGCAGCGTTCAGAAGGCGGCGGACAGCGAGACGACGAGCTTGCCCGACGAAATCGACGACCCGTTCTTGGTCGAGGAGAAATTGGGCAGCAGATAGGCGGCGCGGCGGCGCGAAATGTCGGTGCCGACATAGGCGAGGCCGAGCGTGACCGGCTTGAACGTCACGTCGAGCCCGACGAGATAGTCGAGATACTTGCCCGTCGGCGCGACGCTGGTGCCGTTCGGCCCGAGGCCGGGATTGCCCCAGGAATAGCCGAGATGCGCCTTGGCGGTCACCGGCGTGGTCGGGATGCCGGCGCTGACATCGCCCCACAGATAGGTATTGTCCTGGCTCTGTCCGCGGCTCTGCGGCGTGTTCGAGAAATTGCCGAGCGCGCGCTGCTTGGGCGCGTAAGCGACGCCGGCGAGCGCGCTGACGGGGCCGAGCGTGGTCGACAGCTTGGCATAGCCTTCGCCGAAATCGGTGAGATCGGCGCCGCCCGGATACATGTACCAGGTCAGCCCGACGTCGATTGCGGTGCCGCCGCCGAGGCTCCGCTTATAGCCGCCGTAGAGGTCGAGCTCCATGTTGGCGCCGCCGAAGGTGCCCCAACCGGCGAGGTTGGACGCCCAGGTGCCGACATAGAGGCCGCTCTTGTGCGTGGCGGAAATGCCGCCCTGGATCGCGGCTTCCTTGTCGCTCTGCGAGACGCCGCGGAAGCGATAGTCGGAAACGATCGCGACCGAGCCCGACAGCACGATAGGGGGCGGCGGATCGGTCTCGTCGGCGAAGGCCGGCGTGGCGATTGCGGTCAGCAGTGCTGCCGCGATGGTCGAATAGATTTTCAAAGGAACCCCCTAAATAGGTCGAACGGGTCCCGCCTGCTGCCCCGACCGCCGCCGCATCTCACCGCTAGCGCTTCTCCAAACGGGAAGCGATGGGGCGGCGATCGGCCGGAACTCCATTTTTTTATGAGCGCGGTGCTGCTGCTTTCTTGCCACTCCGTAACGAAACATTGCTGTGCGTGGCAGTGCACAAAAAAACCCCTCCCCGGGGACGGGGAGGGGTTGGGGATTGGGCCTTACCTTGAGGGATGTCTCGGGGGGAGACGCCCCACCCCCCTACCGCTCCCCGAAGGGAGCGAAGCAGAGGCTTAGGCGGTCTGCTTGGTCAGCCGCTCGGACGCACCATAGACTTCGACTTCGCCGCCAGCCGCGCGGCGCCGCGCGAGCCAGTCCTTGAGCAACTCGGCGCAGGTGTGATCCGCCGACGACAGCTCGGTCATGTCGAGCCGCATCGGGGCACCCTGCGGCACGGCGTCGAGCGCGCCCGACAGTTTGGGCAGCGTCAGGAAGGTCGCCGCGCCGGCGAGATGCACCGTCTCATGCCCGTCATTCTCGACCCGCACCACCTTGAGGCGGAGGTTGCGCAGCACCGGGATGAGTTCGAGCAGCGACAGACCGATCCCGACCAGCACGCCGGTCAACAGATCCTGCGTCACGACGAGCAGCAGCGTCACCGCCCAGATCACCACCGGCAGCAGCCCGTGATCCTTGAACAGATGCTTGGCATGGCTGAAATTGACCAGCCGCCAGCCGGTCAGCACCAGCACCGCGCCCAGCGCAGCCATCGGAATCTCGCGCAGCAGCCACGGCAGCAACGCAACGAACCCGAGGATCCACGCGCCGTGCAGGATCGTCGACAGCCGTGTCGTCGCGCCCGCCTGGACGTTGGCCGAACTGCGGACGATCACGCCGGTCATCGGCAGCGCGCCCGCGAATCCGCACAGCAGATTGCCGATGCCCTGCGCGCGCAGTTCCTTGTTATAGTCGGTGCGCACGCCGTCATGCATCCGGTCGACCGCCGCTGCCGAAAGCAGCGTCTCGGCACTGGCGATGAAGGCAATGGCAAGCGCCGCGCCGATCACACCAGGATCGAGGAAGCGCGTGAACATGTCGGCGCCGGGGAGGCTGATCGCGCCGGCGATGTTCTGCGGCACCGCGACGCGCGCGATGTCGAGGCCCGAGAGCCACGCGACCAGCGTAGCCGCGACGACGCCGAGCAACGCGCCCGGTACCAGCCGCAGCGCCTTTGGCCGGAACTTCTCCCAGCCGAGCATGACGAGCAAGGTAAAGACCGCAAGGCCGATCGCGATTTCGGTCGTGCCGATATCGCTCGACAGGCCGAGCAGGCGGCTCGGAACGGCCGCGAGGTTCTTGAGGCCGCTTGGCAGCGGCTTTTCATCGAACATGACATGGAACTGACCGACGACGATCAGCACGCCGATGCCCGCAAGCATCCCGTGGACCACCGCGGGAGATATCGCGCGGAACCAGCCGCCGAGGCGGAAGATGCCGGCAACGACCTGGATCGCGCCGGCAAGAATGAGGATCGGACCGAGTGCCGACAGGCCCTCGTCGCGAACGAGTTCGAACACGATGACGGCGAGGCCCGCGGCAGGGCCGCTGACCTGCAGCGGCGAGCCGGCGAACATGCCGACGACCAGACCACCGATGATGCCGGTGATCAGGCCTTTTTCAGGCGGCACGCCCGACGCGATCGCGATGCCCATACACAAGGGCATCGCGACCAGGAACACGACGATCGAGGCAGTGAAATCCCGCCCCATCATGCTCAGCGACGGGAGTTTCACTCTGCAGCTTCCAGATATTCGACGTCGGAAGCGCGGTGGCGCTGGGCAGCATGCGCGACCGGCAGCGGTTCATCCGCCTGGATCTGCGCGAAGCGGCCCGTCGTGCCATCGAGCGCGTACATCGCGCCTGCGCCGATGTCGAAGAACCAGCCGTGCAGCGAGATCTCGCCGCGCGCGATGCCGGCTGCGACCGAAGGATGCGTGCGCAGATGCTGCAGCTGGACGACGACGTTCTCGAGCGCTGCGGCGCGGACGCCTTCCTCGTTGGTCAGCTCGGGATAGCCCTGGCGCACGACGCATTCGGCGGCGTGGCTATGGCGCAGCCAGGCGGCGACGTTGGGCATGCCGTTGAGCATTTCCGGGTTCATCAGCGCCTTCATCGCGCCGCAGTCCGAATGGCCGCAGATGATGATGTCGCGCACGCCGAGCGCCGAGACGGCATATTCGACGGTCGACGACACGCCGCCCATTTGCGACGACGACGGCGGCACGATATTGCCCGCGTTGCGGCAGACGAACAGGTCGCCGGGGGCAGCCTGCATGATGTGTTCGGGGACGACGCGTGAGTCGGCGCACGAGATCATCAGTGCCTTGGGGCTCTGGCCGTGCTGCGCGAGCTTTGCGTAGAGGGCGCTCTGGTCGGGGAAAACGCCCTTCTCGAAACTGAGAACGCGTCCGATGAGATCGTTCATGACTCTGCTCCTTGAGTTGCCCGTACGGGAACGGGGTCACGACAGCAGATAGCGCGCATGTTTTGCTGCGCCGCGGCGCCAACGTTACGAATGATTGCTCGCGGTTTTTGCGGGCGCTGACGTGCGGGTGTGGGCTCTAGGAAACCGCCGGCAACGCGATCTCGGCGCGCAGCCCGCCCTCGGGCCGGTTCGACAGCATCAAGGTGCCGTCATGCTCCGCCACCGCGCGCGCGACGATCGACAGCCCGAGCCCGAGCCCGATCGTGTCGCGCGCGCGCGCGGTGTCGAGCCGGACGAACGGCTCGATCACGCGAGCGAGCGAGGCCGCCGGTATGCCGGGCCCGTCATCCTCGACGCGGATCACGATCCGCTCGCCGTCGCGCTGCAGCGTCAGATAGACGCGCTCGCCATAATGCAGCGCATTCTCGACGAGATTGACGATCGCGCGCTTGAGCGTGACGGGGCGCACCGCAAGCTCGAGATGGTCGGGGCCGGTGTACAGCGCCTCGCGGCCGCGGTCGCTGGCATCGTCGCACACCGTTTCGCACAGCACCGCGAGATCGATCGCGGCACGTGCCTCGCTCTCGCCCTCGCCGCCGAGATAGGCGAGCAACGAGGCGACCATCGCGTCCATTTCGAGCACGTCGGCCTCGACCGCGTCGCGCAACGCCTCGTCCGAAATCGCATCGGCGCGCATCCGGAGCCGCGCGAGCGGGGTGCGCAGATCGTGGCCGACCGCCGCAAGCGCCTGCGTCCGGTCGGCGATCAATTGATAGATTCGCGCATGCATCCGGTTGAACGCGCCGATCACGCGCCGCACTTCGCTCGGGCCCGCTTCGGGCACCGCCTCGTCGCGGTCGCTCCCGCTGCCGACCGCGTCCGCGGCGAGCGCCAGCCGGCGCAAGGGGAGCAGCGTGCGGCGGATGAACAGCCCGCCCATCAGCAGCAACGCGGCCGCCGGGATCATCGCGAGCAGGATGCGTTCGCTCGACAGATTGACCTGGTGAATCGGCTGGCGCGTATGGAAGTGCATCCAGCTGCCATCGGCGAGCGTCACCCCGCCCGCGGTGACCGCATTGCGCCCGGGCGAGGCGAGATTGAGCCGCAGATCGGCATGCGCGAGATCGGGCTCCCAGCCGATCACCTGGCGATACATCCGGTCGAGCGACGGCGCGAGCGGTGGCGGCGGCGCGAGGGCTGGCGCCCAGTGGATTTCGTAGCGGCTGGTCGTCAGCTCGCGTGCCAGCCGTGGACGCGCAGGCGGCGCCTGCTCTTCGAGCAATTTGCGCGCGATGACGAGATGCTCGGCCAGGCGCCGCGCCTCGTCGTCGCGCACCGAGAACTGGCTCGCGCGTTCGTACAGCACCGTCGACACGCCGAATTCGAGAATCATCGCGAGCAACAGGATCGCGAAGATCTGGCCGATCAGGCCGGCCGGGCCGTGAAGGTGCCGGCGCAGCGTCGCGCTCAATCGCGCGTCACGGGGGCGCTGAACATATAGCCGATGCCGCGCACCGTCGCGATCGGCGCATCGACGCCGGTGCTCGACAGCTTGCGCCGCAAGCGGCTGACGAGCACGTCGATGCTGCGGTCCGAACTGTCGCCGAGCCGCGTACGCGACAGCTCGATCAGCCGCTCGCGCGCGATCACGCGGCCGCTATGGTCGCACAGCGTGACGAGCAGGTCGAACTCGGCACCGGTCAGATCGACCAGTGCGCCGGTCGGCGACAGCAGTTCACGGCGCGGCAGATTGACCGTCCAGCCGTCGAACCGCAGCATCCCATTGTCGCGCGGCGTCGCCTGGCGCTCGACCCCGCCGCGGCGCAGCACCGCGCGGACGCGCGCGAGCAATTCGCGCGTGCCGAACGGCTTGGCGATGTAATCGTCCGCGCCGAGTTCGAGCCCGACGACGCGGTCGGTCTCCGACCCCTTGGCCGACACGAAGATGATCGGCACGTCGCTCTTCTGGCGGATCGCGCGGCACAGATCGATCCCGCTGGTGCCCGGCAGCATGATGTCGAGCAGCACCAGATCGACCGGCCCCTGGTCGATCGCCAGCCACATTTCGGGGGCGGTGGAGGCGGGGCGGACGGTGTAGCCGTTCTCCTGCAGTGCACGCGTCGTCAGCGTGCGCAGATGCGGGTCGTCCTCGACCAGGACGATGGTGGGCATAAGCGGAGCGGGTTCGGTCACAGGCATTGGTCCGATTGGGTAGGGGAGGGCAGGATAGGGGTCAAACGCGGCGTGCTAGCGGTTTGTGCCAGCAACACTTTGTCATGGCGGCGAACAGCGCGAGCAAGGTGACGCGCGTATTTGGGTAGCATTGTCCCTTCGAGGAGTTCTCCCATGTTTCGCACCATTCTCGCCGCCGCCCTGATCGCCCCCGCTCTGATCGCAACGCCGGCACTCGCCAATCGCCTGGCGCACAGCCCGCAGCAGGTCAGCGATGCGCTCAAGGAAGGCTGCACCGTTCATCACGTCCATACCCCGGCCGGCAAGACCGTCCAGTCGCCTGCGCTGGTCCGTTGCGACAATCGCAGCGCGGTCGCTGCCACCAAGGCAGCACCGGCCGCCAAGACCGTGCTCGCCGCGGCCAACTGATGCGACCGGGCCTGCCGTGAGGCGGGCCCGTCACGCGTGCCACCAAGGCCTCGCGCAGACGAGTGCTACCGGCAGAGGATGCAAACCGCTCGGGCGCGCTCAGCGCCCGAGCCGCGTGATCGTTTCGTCCAGCCGCGCCACGGCCACGCCCATCTTGCGGACGATCATCACGTTCTGCGCGACCGTTCCGCCCGGCTGCAGATCAAGAAATTGTTCGGCCTGCAGCCCGCCCTTCATCGCGAAGCGCAGATGCAGCACAGTGCCATCGACGCGACCGTCGACCGGGCCGACGGCATCGCTGAGCGTCCCCGTATAGCGATCCGTGCCGACCGGATGCAGCACCCATTGGCGCCGCGTTGCGGGCTTGCCTTGCCGCCGCACGGTTTGGTCGAGCACGATGCTGCCATCGTCGGTCACGCGGCCATTGCCCTCGACCAGCGTGGTGGCGGGCCGGTGGAGCGCGATCTTGAGCACGCCCTTGCCTTCGCTCCGCCCCGCAAAGAACGCCACCGCATCGAAGCGTGGCGCCGGTGCGCTGGCGAGATGCGTCGTCGACACGCATCCGGCGAGGCCGAGGCCGGCGATCAGCGCACAAAGCGGCGCGATGCCAGGCCGCGTGGCTCGATCGGAACTGGTCATGCGCGTCGCCTTTCAGCACGGCGCAGGACAAGGCATCCGCGTCGCTTCGCCTGCGACAACGGACGAAGTGCGAATTGGCTCTCTAAATTCTAGTTTAGTCGCGCAGCCGGGCGGCAGACGAGCGACACCGCGCTCCCCCGGTCGGCGAACTGCAGCGCGAAGCCGTGCAGATCGACGATCGCCTTGACGAGACTGAGGCCAAGCCCGGCGCCCTCGCACTCATGCCGCCCGCGATAGAAACGCTGCGTGACGAGCGATCGCTCGGCCGGCGCGACGCCCATGCCGTCATCGGCGACGGTGATGACCGCGGCATCGCCCTCGGTGCGCAGCGTGACGCGCACCGTCCCGCCGGGGGGACCGAACTTCATCGCATTGTCGATCAGGTTGGACACCGCCTCGATCAGCAAGCTCGCATCGCCCTCGACCGCGGGCGCGGGTTCGATCTCGCACCGCAAGGCGATGCCGCGATCCTCGGCGGTCGGCGTGTGCAGTTCGCACGCGTCGCCGACCAGATGCGCGAGGTCGATCGTCGCGAAGCGGCTGCGCCGCGCCTGATCCTCGAGCTCGCGAACGCGCAGCAGCGCCGCGACGATGCCGAGCAGCGTGTCGATCTCGGCGAGCGCCGACTCGGCGACTTGCTCGAAGGCGGGGCGATCGCCGGCCTCGCGCAACCCGCGCTCGATCCGCGCGCGCAGCCGCGTGAGCGGGGTGCGTAGCTGGTGCGCAATGTCATCGCCGATCACCCGCACATCGGCGACCAGCAGCTGCAGCCGATCGAGCATCGTGTTGATATGCGCGCAGAGCAGTTCGAAACTGTCGGGCCGCGCGCCGACCGCAAGCCGGACGTCGAGATCGCCCGCGACGATCGCCTCGGTCAACTGCCGCACGCTGTCGACCTGGCGCGCGGCGCGACGCCCGGCGATCAACCCGACGCCGACCGCGAGCACCAGCCCGAGCCCGAGGCCGATCATCAGCGACCGCTCGACGACGCGCAGCGCCTCCTCGGCTTCGTCGATGTCGATCCCGGTGAGCAGCCGGTCGCCACCGGGCATGCGGCACACGGCAAGCCGGGCGACGTCGGTCGTCTTGCCGGGCAGCTGGGTCGGCACCACCGTCGCTATCGCCGAGGCGCGGCCGACGACGACGTCTGCCGGAATCGCGGCGACATTGCCGTCGAGCAGCCGCCCGTTCTGGTCGAACAAAGCGAGGAAGCGATCGCGGTGGATGTCCTCGGCGATCATCCGGCGGACCAGCGCATGGCGCTCGGCATCGTGCAGCGCGCCGACCGTCCGGCAATCGGCGGCGAAAGTCGCTTCGGCCGAATGGCGGTGGCTGTTCGAGGCGAGCAGCCAGAACAGCCCCGCCAGCAGCACCGATTGCACAACGAGTAAAGCGGCGAGCGCCCCGCCCCAGCGCCATGTCGCACGGACGCGCGGGTCAGCCAGGAACATCGAAGATATACCCTTGCCCGCGAACGTTGCGGATGAGTTGCGGCTCGCCCTCGGCATCGACCTTTCGCCGCAGCCGGCCGATATGGACATCGACCACATTGCTGTTGGGCTCGAACGTATAGCCCCACACATCCTGCAGCAACATCGAGCGCGTCACGATCCGGCCCGGGCGGCGCACCAAATAGTCGAGCAGCTTCAATTCGCGCGGCAGCAGCTCGAGTGCGCGACCGGCGCGCGTGGCGACGCCTGCGAGCAAGTCGAGGTCGAGCGGCCCGGCGATGAGGCGCGTATCGCGCGTCTCGTTGGGGCGGCGCAGCAGCGCTTCGACTCGTGCGATCAGCTCGACCAGCGCGAAGGGCTTGGGCAGATAGTCGTCGCCGCCCGCGCGCAGCCCGCGCACACGATCGTCGAGGCTGCCGAGCGCGCTCAGCACGAGCGCGGGCGTGCGGCGACCGCTGCGGCGGAGTTCGGCGATGAGGTCGAGTCCGTCGCCGTCGGGCAGCTGGCGATCGACGATCAGCAGGTCGATCGGATCCTCGTGCGCGGTCGCGAGGCCCTCGGACACGAGCAGCCGGTGGGTCACCGAATAGCCGTTTGCCACCAGCTCGAGCGTAATCTCGGTCGCGGTGCCGATATCGTCTTCGAGGAGCAGGATGCGCGTCACGCGCTCCTGTTCGGCGTGGCGGGCGGGGGGCGTCAACTGAATTGCGGTTCAGACTCGGCCGTTTAGCGCCGGGCTCACTGCTGGCGGGGCGTCCGCTGCGGTCTGTGGAACGTACCGACGCGCAAAGGGTCTTACGGGCACGCGCTTGGCGCGGTACGGCCGGATCGGGCGATCCGGAGCGTGATCGGCTATTGGAAAGGCGTTCGATGAGCTTCCTCGAAGCAACCGCGCAGGAACGCGCCGACAAGGCGCATGGCGAGTCGCATTATGTCACGCGGATCGGCTGGCTGCGCGCCGCGGTGCTCGGCGCCAATGACGGGCTGCTCTCGACGTCGAGCCTGATGGTCGGCGTGGCCGCCGCCGCGGCGGGATCGTCGCAGATCATCCTGACCGGTGTCGCGGGGATCGTCGCCGGGGCGATGTCGATGGCGGCGGGCGAATATGTCTCGGTCAGCTCGCAGGCGGATTCGGAGAAGGCCGATATCGAGCGCGAGCGGCTCGAACTCGAAGCCAATCCCGAGCACGAGATGCGCGAACTCGCGGCGATCTACATGAAGCGCGGTCTGCCCAAGGCGCTTGCGGTCGAGGTGGTCACCGCGCTGAGCGAGCATGACGCGCTCGAGGCGCACACGCGCGACGAGCTCGGGATTACCGATACGTCGACCGCCAATCCGCTTCAGGCAGCGATCGCGTCGGCCGCATGCTTCCTCGCCGGTGGGCTGCCCCCGGTGCTGACCGCGTTGCTGGTGCCCGCAAGCGCAGTCCTGTGGGCGATCGCGATCGTCGCGGTCTTGACGCTCGGGCTGCTCGGCGCGGCGGGTGCGCGGACCGGCGGGGCGCCGATCCTGCCGGGGGTGGTCCGGGTGATGGTGTGGGGATCGATCGCTATGGCGGTGACGGCCGGCGTCGGGCACGTGTTCCACACGGCGGTCGGCTGAGGGGACGGGGCCGGACGGGGCCGGGCCGTCGGTCTGCCTGGATCCTTCGTTCAGGCCCCTGGGACGTGCGCGGCGACCAGTTCGGCGTGCGCCGCCTCGAACTTCGCGCGGAAGGCGGCATTGGCGAGCAGCGCGCTTGCGACGAGCGTGCCGAGCGCGTGGCTTGCATCCAGGTCGCTCGCGAAATGGACGCCGCACAGTTCGCGGCTCATCGCATAATCGGCGGCGCGATCGAAGATCTCGGACGAGCGGCCCTTGAGCAAGCGGGCGAGCACGAAGCCGGTCGAATAGCCGAGGATCGCATGGCCGCTCGGATACGAGGTCGCGGGCTTGCCGGCGGTCGTCTTGGCGCAGTTCGGCAGCGTCGGATCGACGCCATAGGGGCGCGTGCGATGGAAATACGCCTTGCCCAGGCTGGCGGCGGCCGCAGCCTCCTCCTGCACGTCGCGCAACAGCGCCCAGGTCAGCGGGTATGTCTCGAGCGTGACGCCGAGCGTGCGGTCGAACAGCGCCGGCGTCTCCTGGCCATCGTCGAAACGCGCACGCGCGAGGCGTTCGGCGGAGGCCGCCGCGATAAGCGTGCGCAGTTGTGCGAGCTCGCTTCGCTCCTGGACCGATCCGCTTGCGGGCGGGGCGGGGAGCACCGCGCCCGGCGCGAAATCGGGCGCCGCGAGATAGTGAAAGGCATGCGGGGCGGCGAGGCCGGCCGACCCGATCATCCCCAGCGCCAGCGTCGTCAGCGCCGAACCCAGATATTTCCGCATCGTCCCGTCCCCGCTCGCAGCGATCAGAACTTGATCCGGGCCGAGGCCAGGAACGAGCGCGGCGGCAGATAGCTGAACTGGTCGAGCTGGCCGTAACCGCTCTGATAGCCGGCGGTGACCGGCGCGCCCGTCGCGCTGGTCGAGATCGCGGTGACCGCGCGGCTGTTGAAGACGTTGTTGACCGTCACGCCGAGCCGCAGGCCACCCTTGAATTCCTGGCTGATCGCGAATTCGCCGATGCTGTAGGGGCGGATGCGATACAGGCGGTAGCCGGGGCTGCCATTATATTCGCTGGCATATTGGGGGCCGGTGAATTTCTGATCGAACGACAGGCGGAAGCCTTCGTGGCGATAGATGAAGCCGCCCGCCGCGGTCGAGAAGGGCGCCTTGGCGATCTGTTCGCCGCTCGTCACGCTGTGCGCGTAATTGTACGATCCGTTGCCGAACAGGGTGAGGCCGCGCACCGGCATATAGCTGAGCGAGCCCTCGACGCCCTTGTAGCGGACCTTGCCGATGTTGACGAGCAAGGTCTGGTCGCAGCCGGTCGTCGTGCAGTTCCCGATCTTGTTGTCGATGTTGATGACATAGCCGTCGACATCGACCGAGACCTTGTTGCCATGCCACACGCTGCCGACCTGATAGTTGGTCGAGGTCTGCGGCTTCAGCGCATCGAGCGCGGTCGAGAGCGTGCCCGAGGCCGAATAGAAGCTCGACAGATCGGGGACGTACATGCCCTGCGCGTACTGGCCGTAGAACGACCAGTTGCTCGTCGGCATATAGTTGACCGTCGCGAACGGCAGCGTCTTGGTCCAGGTCTGGCTGGTGTCGAGCGGCAGGCGCGTCTTCTGGTTGACCGCGGCCGCGATGCCGCGCTCGAAATGGACGTATTTCACGCCGGGCGTGATCGACAGGCCTTCGACCGGGTGGAACTCGAACTCGCCGAACAGCTGATACTGGTTCCAGTTCGAATGCTGGACGTAGGAGAGATTGGCCTGGGCGATCGACGGCAGCGCAGTCTGCGCGGCGGTGCCGTTGCCGTTGTTGAATTTCTCATTGTAGCTGAAGCCGCCGTTGGTGCGGTCGAGGTCGATCAGATGGCGGTCGGTGACGGCATGTTCGTACCAGCCGCCGACGCGGATCTTGCCGAGCGCGAAGTCGTAATTGACCTGGCCGATATAGCCGAAGACGCGATATTTGTTGAGCTTGTCATAGCCGAGGATGTCGGTCGCGGGACCGGCCACCGCCTTGTAGGGCGAGGCCGCGGTGCCGGCGCCGCTGAAGCCGCTGACGACCGAACCCGTGTTCCCCGACAGCGTGTTGTTGGTGTAGCCGTACATGTACCCGCGATTGTCGAGCGAGAAGCCCGAGCCGAGATCGCTCTGCAGGCGGACATAGGAGAAATCGGTGGTCTTGTCGGTGCGGTTGTACTTCCAATAATCCTGTTGCGCGGGGTTGTTGCCGAGCGCGTAGTTGCGGCCGTAGACCCCGACGTTCGAAGTCACCGCGCAATCGTTGCCGGTCAGCTGGGTGAGTGGCTGGCCATCGGTGCCGAGCGCGGTCGTGCCGTTGGCGCCGACGCGCGCGCTGCCGCAGGTCGCGCCTTTCAGCACATCCGACTGGTAATAATGGTTGCGGTTCCACGTGCTCATGATCGTCAGCGTATTGTGGCTGCCGATCGGTGCGACGATCTTGCCGTAGAGGTTTTTGGAGCCGACCGGCGAATAGGTCAGCGCGCCGTCGGATTGCAGATACTGCCCGGTCAGGACGATCCGCGCGCCGCCGAGCTTTTCGATGCTGCCCGACTGATATTCGGCGCGGCCGATGAAGGTGTTCCAATTGCCGACGATGCCCTCGACCTGCGCGCTCTGCTGCTCGTTCGCGGCGCGAGAGTACATGTTGATGTTGCCGCCATAGGTCGCCTGACCGAGCTGGCTCGCATTGCCCGGGCCACGATCGACGACGATCGTCTCGATCGTGTTCGACGGGAAGAACGAGGTCGAATGGTGCGTCGGGTTGTTGGTGTCGGCGAAGGGAATCGAATCGTAGGTGACGTTGTATTCGCCGTCCTGGAAGCCGCGGATCGTCGCCTTGGTCTCGCCGAGGCCATAGCCGTTGCCCGCGCCCGAGATCGACACGCTCGGCGTGAGCGCGATCAGCTCGTTGAAATCGGCCGCGGCGGTGGTGTTGGCGATGTAATCGCGGCTGACCGCGGCCTGCGGCTGCGTCGTGGTCAGCGAGACGGTGATCGGCGCGCTCTGCGCGGTCTTCGATCCGGTGACGATGATGTCGGAAGAGGTCAGCGACTGCTTGTCGTTCGCCTGCCCCGCGCTGTTCGCGCTGGTCGTGGTTTGCTCGGGGGTGCCGGGCGTCGCAGGTGCGGGCGCTGCTACGGGCGCAGGGACGTCGTTCGCCATCGCGGTGGCGGGCAGGGTGACGGACAGGGCAACCCCGGCGAGCAGGGTCTGTCGGAAAGTCGCGCGCATCGGAAAAGTCCCCAATAAGATCGGCCAGACGCGACAGGCGCTTATACGCTTCTGCCGGGGCGCCGCGGGGCGGACCGCCCGGCTGCTTCCCTGCTGGCTGAGCCCGCCTCTAGGGCGATGTCGTTACGGCTGTGTGGCGGTTCGATGGCCCGGCCAAGTCGGTATTATAAATTCGAGTTAATGCGGGCGGCTCACGCGGCGGCAAGGGTCGCGACGCAGCCGGGGGCGCCATCACCGATCCGCAGCTCGAGGCGGTGGACATGCGCGATCGCCGAGACGAGCGCGAGGCCGAGGCCATTGCCCGGCTGGCTGCGGCTCGCCTCGACGCGGTGGAAGCGCGCGCAGACCTTGTCGCGCTCGCCCGCCGGGATGCCGGGCCCGTTGTCGCTCACCGTTAGCACCGGCCCCGCCGCGAGCCCGATGACGATCTCGCCGCCCGCCGGGGTATATTTGATCGCATTGTCGACGAGGTTGCCGACCGCCTCGAACAGCAGATCGGCATCGCCCTCGAACGCCACCGCGGCGGGCATCTCGCGCCGGATGCTGACGCCGCGCTCGATCGCGGCGACCTCGTGGAAATCGGTCGCGTCGGTCACCACCTGCGCGAGATCGAGCATGCGGAAGCCTTCGCGCCGCGCGCCCTCGTTCATTTCCGAGATGCGCAGCAGCGCATTGAACATCGCGATCATCCCGGTGACTTCCTCGACCGCGTCGCCGATCGCCGCCGCCATTACGGGCGCACTCGCCGCGGCGGTGTCGGCCTGGCGCAGCCGCGCGAGCAGGCGGGTCAGCGGGGTGCGCATGTCGTGCGCGATATTGTCGCCCGCCGCCTTCACCTCGAGCATCAGCCGCTGCACCTCGTCGAGCATGCGGTTGACCTCGCAGGCGAGATCGTCGAGCTCGTCGCGGCGCTGCGACGGCGCCAGCCGCGCGTCGAGCCGCCCCGCCATGATCTCGTGCAGGCTGTGCGTCAGCGTGCGGATCCGCGTTTCCTGCGACACCGCGAGCAGCACCGAGCCCGACAGGCCGAGCACGAGCAGCGCGAGCCCGCCCCACACGATCGCCGAGACCATGTCGCCGGCAAAGGCCTGCGATTCCTGCAGGTCCTGCGCGACGAGGAAGCGATCGCCGGTGCCGAGCCGGACCGTCATCGCGCGCAAATCGACTTCGCCACGCGGGGTCACGCTGGTCAGGTCGAACGGGAGCCCGTCGGCATGCCCGCCGGGAAGCGCGCGCGGCGCCCCCGCAAGCAGACGTCCGCTCGGATCGAACAGCCCGAACGGGCGCAGATGATGGACGTCCGAACGGTTGTGCCGCGCGACGCGCTCGATCGCTCCTGCGCGATCGGTCTGCGGCATCATCCGGACGATCTCGCGCGCGAGCCATTCGTCGGTCTGCGCGTTGAAATGCGCGACGGCGCGATCATGGACGAAGCCGAGCAAGCTCGTCGCCGCTGCGCCGAACAGCAGCAGGAAGAGGATCGCGACGCGGACGCTCGAACTGCGCCGCCAGCGCTTAATGGCTGCGAAAGACATAGCCGGTTCCCCTGACGGTCTCGATCAGCGGCGGCATGTCGGCGCGCTCGATCTTGCGCCGCAGCCGCGTGACATGGACGTCGATGACATTGGTCCGCTGGTCGTAGCGATAGCCCCAGACATCCTCGAAGATCATCGCGCGCGTGACCGGCCGGTCGTGATGCCGCACGAGATATTCAAGCAGCTGCAGCTCGCGCGCCTGCAGGTCGATTCGAGCGCCGTCGATCCACACCTCGCGCGCGATCAGGTCGATCCGCACGCGGCCATGCTCGAGGCTGATCGACGACGACTCCGCCACGCGCCGGCGGATCAGCGCCATTACGCGCGCCGCGAGTTCGAGCGGTTCGAACGGCTTGGCGAGATAGTCGTCGCCGCCCGCACGCAGCCCGCGCACGCGCTCCTCGAGCGCCGAGAGTGCGCTGAGGATCAGCACCGGGGTGCGGATGCCGGCCTTGCGCAGCATGTCGAGCACGCCGACGCCGTCGATCCCGCCGGGGAGCATCCGGTCGAGCACGATCGCGTCGAAATCCTTGTCCTTCGCCTGGAGGAACGCCTCGGCGCCATCCTGCACCGTCGTCACGCGCAGCCCTTCCTCGGCGAGGATCGCGCAGATCGCATCCGCCGATTTGGGATCGTCCTCGACCACCAGGACCGTCGCCAACGCAGTTACCTTGGACAGAGGGAAAGGGCTGCCTTCTGCCGCAATTGTGAAACCTGCATGACAGCCGCCCGGTCCGACAGGATCGGGAGGGCCGCCAACTCACTCCGCCGCAGCGGCGCGATGGATCGCTTTGCGGTGTCGGGCGTCTTGAGCAGACCGTCTCCGGCGTGCGATCCTGCCGTTCGACAGCGCCGAACCTCGACAAAGGAAATCCGTATGGCCTCCGAAACCCCCGTCTGGTTCGTCACCGGCTGCTCGACCGGCTTCGGGCGCGAACTTGCGCAGCAGGTGCTCGCGCGTGGCTGGCGCCTCGTCGCTACGGCGCGCGATGCCGAGCGCGTGGCCGATCTGGCGGAGGGCGCCGAGGACCGCGTGCTCGCGCTGGCGCTCGACATGGCCGATGCCGGGCAGATCGCGGCGGCGGTCAAGGCGGCGACCGAGCGCTTCGGCGCGATCGACGTGCTCGTCAACAATGCCGGCTATGGCTATCAGGCCTCGATCGAGGAGGGCGAGGATGCCGAGATCCGCGCGCAGTTCGAGGCCAACGTCTTCGGCCTGTTCGCGCTGACCCGCGCCGTGCTGCCGGGGATGCGCGCGCGCGCATCGGGCCATGTCATCAATCTGAGCTCGGTCGCCGGGTTCGTCGGCTTTCCGGGCTCGGGCTATTATGCCGCCAGCAAGCACGCGGTCGAGGGTTTCTCTGATGCGCTGCGCGCCGAGGGCGCGCCGATCGGCATCAAGGTGACGTGCGTCGAGCCGGGGCCGTTCCGCACCGACTGGGCCGGGCGTTCGCTCAAGCAGACTCCGGTCGCGATCGCGGCCTATGCCGAAACCGCTGGCAAACGGCTGGCGAGCACGTCGGAGATCAGCGGCAGCCAGGCGGGCGACCCCGCGCGCGCGGCGGCGGCGATGATCGCGCTGACCGAACAGGCCGATCCGCCGCGCCATCTCGTGCTCGGCCAATGGGGCTATGATGCGGTGACCAAGAAGCTGCGCGATGCGCTCGCCGAAATCGAGGCGGGGGAGGCGACGAGCATCGGGACCGATTTTCCGAGCTGATCGGGATCGAAGACGGCCGCTGCGAAAAAACCGCTTGCGGTTGACGCAGCGTCAAGCGGCATAGCGTCGTCATGCCCGATTTGCCCCTCACGCTCGACATCAGTGATGTCGCCCGCCGCACCGGCCTGACGACACGCGCGCTGCGTTTCTACGAGGCGCGCGGGTTGGTACGGCCGTTGCGCTCGGCGTCGGGGCGGCGGTTCTATGGGCCGGCGGAACTCGAGCGCGTCCACCAGATTGTCACGCTCAAGCGCGCCGGGCTGACGCTCGCGCAGATCGAGCGCTTCACCCGCGACGGGCCGGTATCGCTCGCGCGAATCGTCGCGGCGCAACTCGCCGCGCTCTCGGCGCAAGCCGACGACATTGCTGCGGCGCGTGCGCTGCTGCTCACCGTCCAGTCCCGCATCGAGCGTAGCGAGCCCATCGATGTCGCGACCTTCTGCTCGCTGATCCAGCACGGAGACCGACTGATGACGCACGATCAATGGGATTTGGTGACCGACCGCTTTTTCACGCCCGAGGAGAAAGCCGCGTTTGCCGAGACGGGGCGCCAGATGCCGCCCGAATACGACCCGGCGGCCTATGCCGCGCAGTGGGCCGATCTCGGCGGGCGGATCAAGGCGGCGCTGCCGCTCGCGCCCGAGAGCGGTGCGGCGCAGGCTTTCCTCGACGAGTGGCAGGCGTTGCTCGCGCCGTTCGAAGCGGTCGCGACGCCTGCAATGCGGTCGGGGGTGAACGCGATGTACCAGCGGATGGACGAATGGCAGCACGAGGCGGATCCGGGCTTCGATGCGACCGTGTTCGGGTTCATTCAGGAGGCGATGGTCGCGCGCAAGGCGGCGGGCGGGCACGGCCGCGCCTGTCCCTCCTAACCGTCACCCCGGGCTCCACCGTGACGCGTACGCTGCGCCCGCAGGACGCGCGGCACGGTGGACCCCGGGACGAGGCCGGGGTGACGGAAAGGGGCGAACTGGGAGAACGGCCTCAGCGCACCGCCAGCTTCGCGCTGAACGCCGCCAGCGTACACAGCCCGACCACACCCCGCGCGGTGCAGCCCGTAATTGGCAGCACCGCGCGATACGGCGCACGCGCGGTCCCGGCGCGGAGTTCGGCGAGCGATTGCGCGCGGTACACCGCGCGGACGTACTGCTGTCCGCGCGCGTCGCTCAACCGCTCGAGCATGATCGCGCCGCCCGGCACGGGATCGTCGGCGGCGATGCCAGGTACGCGCCAATGCAGGTCGAGCAACCCGGCAAGGTTGGCGACCTGCGTGTCATGCCCGGCGATCATCGCGATCGTCGGCGCGGTGGGGGCGTCGTCCGACAGCCAGGTGAGGATCCGGGGGCTCAGCCCCGCCATGTTGCGCGCCGCGAGATAGGGCGGGCGAGCGAGCAGGCGGAATTCGAGCGCGTGGAACGCGCCGAGCACGGTGATATCGGCGGCGGTGGCGCGGCCCCAGCCGACGTCCTGCGCGGGCTTGTCGTCGGCATATTCGAGTAGCAGGATCTGTGCCGCGGTCGAGGCGCGGTCGAGCGCGCCGCCGAGCTTGGGGCGCGTCGTCGCGGTGGCGGGTGTGAGCGTCGAGGGCTCGCGCGCTACGCCGCACTGCGTCGTCGCCGGCCCGCACAGGATGCGATCGAGCCGTGCGAGCAGCGGCGTCACGCTGCGCTCGACCGCCGCGATCCCGCCGGGGCCGACCGCCGCATCGACTGCGGCAGCGGCGCGCGCCGGGTCGAGCGGCGCGTGGCCGTCGGCAATCTGGTTGAACAAGGGATCGGCCTCGTCCTGCGGGCGATGCTCGATCGCGATCGCGCAGCCGGGCGCGAGTCCCGCGGCATAGCTCTGCGCGGTCGCGATCGTGCGCTGGTCGCTGTCGGCGAGCAGGGCGACGCGCGTCGGGCACGCCGTCGCGGGCATCAGCCCGTCCGCGACGAAGCCTGCCCTGTCCGCTCCCGCGACCGCGACCACCGCGGCGGCGCCATGCGGGGTCAGCCAGCCGGGCGCGACCGGCCAGCTCGGCCAAGCATCGGCGGTGACCCCATTCGGCATCGGCTGCGCTTTGGTCGGCGGGCGGATGCCGTGGCGCATCAGCAGCACGACGCGATCGACCTTGAGGCCGGCCGGGGCGTTCGGCGCGGGCGCAGCGCCACCGAGCGCCGTCACGGCAAGCGCGAGCGCGGCAAGGCGCAGCGGGGTCTTCATGGGTCTGTCTCCTTGGCCCCGCCTTGCCCGCTTAGTGTGACAGCCGTGCGGCGTCAGGCGGCGCGTTGCTCGCGCGCGATCCAGGTGTCGATCTGCGTGTCGAGCAGGTCGAGCGGCACTGCGCCATGTTCGAGCACCGCATCATGGAAGCGCCGCACGTCGAACTTCGCGCCGAGCTTGGTTTCGGCGCGCTGGCGCAGCGCGAGGATCTTCAATTCGCCGAGCTTGTACGCCAGCGCCTGCCCCGGATTGGTGATGTAGCGATTGACCTCGGCCTCGATATTGGCGTCGGTCAGCGCGGTATTGGCCTTCATGAAGGCAATCGACTGATCCTTGGTCCAGCCTTGCGCGTGGAGCCCGGTATCGACCACCAGCCGGCACGCGCGCCACATTTCGTACGACAGCCGCCCCATGTCCTTTTCGGGCGTGTCGTAAATGCCGAGCTCGATCCCGAGATGCTCGGAATAGAGCCCCCAGCCTTCGACGAAGGCGGTGAAATTGGTGTCGTACTTGCGGAAATCGGGCAGGCTCATTTCCTGCTGCAGCGCGATCTGGTTGTGATGGCCCGGCACCGCCTCATGGCTCACCAGCGCGGGAAGCTCGTAGAGCGGGCGCTGGTCGAGCTTCGAGGTGTTGACGTAGAAGGTGCCGGAAATCCCGACTTTGGGCGACCCCGGCATGTAATAGGCGGCCGGGCTGCTCGGCGCGGTCTCGGCCGGGATCGGGCGCACGCCGTACGGCAGGCGCGGCAGCGTGCCGAACAGCTTGGGCATGTTGCCGTCGTTCGCCTTGGCCTGCAGCGCGGCGGCGCTCATCAGTTCGGTTTCGCTTTTGGCGTAGTATTTCGGGTTGGTGCGCAATTCCTGGATGAACGCCTCGCGGCTGGCAAAACCGGCTTTCCTGGCGAGCGCTTCCATCGCGGTCTTGATGCGCTTGACCTCCGCCAGGCCGATATCGTGGATCTGCGCTGGCGTCAGGTCGGTCGTGGTCTGCTGGCGCACCTGGAACGCGTAGTATTTCGCGCCCTCGGGTAGCGCCGCGGCGCCGACGCTGACGCGGCATTTGGGGAGATAGGCGGTGCGATAATAGTCGGCGATCTTGCGATATTCGGGGTTGAGCGTGTCGGTGATCAGCGTGCGCGCGCGGCTCTGCCAGTCGGCCCATTCGGTCTCGCTCATCCCCGCCGGGCGGTTGCCCTTGAACGGCGCGTAGAAGCGCGAGTCTTCGGGCTTGGCGGTGATGACGCCGGTGATCGTCGTCTCGAACCCGACGAGCGCGACGCACGGCTGGACATAGCCACCCGCGACCGCTTGCCGGGTGATCTCCAATTGCTGTGCATTGGCGCCGGGGAACTGCGCGAGCCGGATGAGGTAGCTCTTGAAGTCGGCGCGGGTGCGCACCGGTACCGTGTCGGCGAGGCCGGCAAAGCTCTGGTACCAGCTGCCGAGCGTGGTGAAGGTGATCATCCGCTCGCCGAAACCGTTGGCTTCGATCTGTTCGGACAGGATGCGGCGCAGGATCGCCTTGTTGGTCTGGTCCTCGCCCGAAAGCTTGGCCGCCGGGATCACATCGAGCCGCTTGATGAACAGCGCCGCCTGCGCCGCCTGGCGGTCCTGCTCGGCCAGGCTGAAATCGCCGAGCCGATCGTCATAGGCGTGCACGCCCAGCGACGTCGCATAGACCGGATTGGATTTGAGGAACCACGCCCAATGATCGGCGATGACGCGGTGGAGATCGTCGGCAGGCGCGGCGACCGCGGGCGCGGCAACGGTGGCGAGCAAGGCTGCGAGAACGAGACGGCGCATGGAATTCCCCTATCTTTGGGGCAGCCTAGGCGAAGTTTCGGCGCCGGATAAGAGGCGGCTTTTACGCGATCGACACGCTCACGAAAAAGGGGCCCGGATCGCTCCGAGCCCCTCTCTCACCAAAGCGTTGCCACGTTGGTCTTAGTCGCGGTCACCCGTCAGGAACGCCGGGGCGAACTCGGGCGCAGGGCCGTCCTCGTTGCCGCCAGCTGCGCGCTCGGGGCGTGCACCGCCGCCATCACGGCGGGGACCACGGCCACCGTCGCCGTCACGACGCGGGCCACGGCCTTCGCCGCCGCCACCACCGCCGCGCGGACCACGATCGCCGCCGCCAGGACCACGACCACCGTCGCCATCACGACGCGGCGGGCGCGGACCACGGTCGCCGCCTTCGCGCGGCTCACGGGCAGGGCGCGTGTCTTCGAGCTCGGCACCGGTCTCCTGGTCGACGACGCGCATCGACAGGCGAACCTTGCCGCGCGGGTCGATCTCGAGGACCTTGACCTTGACTTCCTGGCCTTCGCTCAGGACGTCCGAGACCTTCTCGACGCGCTCGTTCTTGATTTCGGACACGTGGACGAGACCGTCCTTGCCACCCATGAAGTTCACGAACGCACCGAAGTCCACCAGGTTGACGACCTTGCCGTCATAGACCTTGCCGACTTCGGCTTCCTCGACGATGCCCTTGATCCACTTGATCGCGGCTTCGATCTGCGCGGTGTCGGACGACGACACCTTGATCACACCCTCGTCGTCGATGTCGACCTTGGCGCCGGTCGTCGCGACGATCTCGCGAATGACCTTGCCGCCCGTGCCGATCACGTCACGGATCTTGGTCTTGTCGATCGTGAAGGTCTCGATGCGCGGTGCGTGCGCCGAGAGTTCTTCACGCGTGTGGTCGAGCGCCTTGGCCATTTCGCCCAGGATGTGCGCGCGGCCTTCCTTGGCCTGCGCCAGAGCGACACGCATGATCTCGTCGGTGATGCCGGCGATCTTGATGTCCATCTGCATCGTGGTGATGCCGGCTTCGGTGCCAGCGACCTTGAAGTCCATGTCGCCGAGGTGATCCTCGTCGCCGAGGATGTCCGAGAGAACCGCAAAGTCCTTGCCTTCGAGGATCAGGCCCATCGCGATACCCGAAACCGGGCGCTTGAGCGGCACACCGGCATCCATCATCGACAGCGAACCGCCGCAGACCGTCGCCATCGACGACGAGCCGTTGCTCTCGGTGATGTCCGACAGAACGCGGATCGTGTAGGGGAACTCGTCCTTCGACGGCAGCACCGGGTGCAGCGCGCGCCAGGCGAGCTTGCCGTGGCCGACTTCACGACGGCCCGGCGCACCGAAGCGGCCGACTTCACCGACCGAGTAGGGCGGGAAGTTGTAGTGCAGCATGAAGTTTTCGTAACTCAGACCGGTCAGGCCGTCGATCATCTGCTCTGCATCCTTGGTGCCGAGCGTGGTGGTGCAGATCGCCTGCGTTTCACCGCGGGTGAACAGCGCCGAACCGTGGGCGCGCGGCAGGAAGTGCACCATCGCCTCGATCGGACGGATCTGCGTGGTGGTGCGGCCGTCGATGCGCTGGCCGTCCTTGAGGATGGCGCCGCGGACGATTTCCGCTTCCAGCTTCTTCATCAGCTTGCCGGCAGCCATCTGGTCCTGCGGGGCGGCATCGGCGAACGCTGCCTTGCCCTTGGCGCGGGCTTCGTTGAGCAGGTTCGACCGCTTGGACTTGTCGGTCACCTTATAGGCAGCCGCAATGTCCTTGCCGATCAGCTTCTTGAGCTTGTCTTTGGCAGCCGAGAGATCAGCCTGTGCGGCCATTTCCCACGGATCCTTGGCAGCCTGCTCGGCCAGATCGATGATCAAATTGGCGGCTTCGCGGCACGCCTTGTGCGCGAACTGCACCGCGCCGAGCATGACCTCTTCCGAAAGCTCCTTGGCTTCGGATTCGACCATCATCACGGCATCGCCGGTCGCGGCGACGACGAGGTCGAGCTCGCCCGCCTTGATCTGCTCGACGGTCGGGTTGAGGATGTACTCGCCGTCGATGTAGCCGACGCGGGCCGCGCCGATCGGGCCCATGAACGGCACGCCCGAGATGGTGAGCGCAGCCGACGCGGCGACCATCGCCAGCATGTCGGGCTCGTTCTCGCCGTCATACGACAGGACCTGGCAGATCACGTTGATCTCGTTGTAGAACCCTTCTGGGAACAACGGGCGGATCGGGCGGTCGATCAGGCGGCTGGTCAGCGTTTCCTTTTCGGTCGCGCCACGCTCACGCTTGAAGAAGCCACCGGGGATGCGGCCGGCTGCGCTGTACTTTTCCTGATAGTGGACGGTCAGCGGGAAGAAGTCCTGGCCTTCCTTCACCGACTTGGCGGCGGTCACGGCGCAGAGCACCACGGTCTCGCCGAGCGTCGCCATCACGGCGCCGTCTGCCTGGCGCGCGACGCGGCCGGTTTCCAGCGTCAGCGTCTTGCCACCCCATTGGGTGGTTACGGTCTTGGTATCGAACATATCGTTTCCTTCAACACCACTGGCCGGATGCCAGTGGGGCCTATGTGCGGACTAGCCGGTCCGCGCGGTTTGGAGCCTTTCGTGGCTCCCATGCCGGGCTGCCGAATTGCGGCGCGGCGAAAGGGGTTAGATGTAGAAACGGCGCCCGAGGGCGCCGTTCCGTGACGTTTCGAGTTACTTGCGCAACCCGAGCTTCGCGATGAGGGCGGTATACCGCGCCCCGTCCTTGTGGCGGAGATAGTCGAGCAGCGTGCGCCGCTTGTTGACCATCATCAGCAGCCCGCGGCGCGAATGGTTGTCCTTCTTGTGGCCCTTGAAGTGCTCGGTCAGGTTGCGGATGCGCTCGGTGAGGATCGCGACCTGGACTTCGGGGCTGCCGGTGTCGCCTTCGACGCGGCCATGTTCCTTGACGAGCGCGTCCTTGCGCTCTGCAGTGATCGTCATGTTTCTTCCTTCGACATCATTCAGAGATTGAAACCACGAACGACGCGGACCTCGCGGTCCTGAACCTCTACGAGTGCGACGGGAATTTCTTCCGATGTCGCGAAGTAGGAGCCATCGTCTGCGGCGATCCCGATCAACACCCGCCCCTGACGGAGCAGCCCTGCCTGATCGGGGGAGAGGGAAAGAGCCGGGATGTCGTCCAGCCCCGCCCTCAATGGCAGGAGTTTGTCTTCAAGGGCGCGCGCCTGCCCGAGTTCGGCCAGTTTGTCCAGCGATATCGCGTTTTCGAGGGTGAAGGGACCGGCCTTGGTGCGGCGGAGCATGGTGACGTGGCCGACCGTTCCGAGCGCGCGTGCGATGTCGCGGGCGAGGCTGCGGATGTAGGTGCCCTTCGAGACGTGGGCGGTGAGGGTGAGGTGGTCGAGAAGAAGACCCTCATCCCGACCTTCTCCCGCGAAGGCGGGAGAAGGAGGAGGAGCTGGAAGCCCTCTCCCGCCTTCGCGGGAGAGGGTTGGGTGAGGGCCTTCTTCTTGAACGCGGACGAGCGAATGGACGGTGACGGACCGGCTCGCCAGCACGACCGCCTCGCCAGCGCGCGCCAGATCGTAGGCCCGCTCGCCATCCACCTTCAGCGCAGAATAGATCGGCGGTACCTGCTCGATCGGCCCGGTGAAACGCGGCAACACCGCCTCGACCTGCGCCAGCGTCGGCCGCACCGCGCTCTCGGCGATCACCTTGCCTTCGAGGTCGAGCGTGTCGGTCTCGCTCCCGAAGGTCACGGTAAAGTCGTACACCTTGTCGCTGTCGAGCATTCGCCCGGCGAGCTTGGTCGCCTCGCCGAGCGCGATCGGCAGCACGCCGGTGGCGAGCGGGTCGAGCGTCCCGCCATGCCCAACCTTGATGCCGCGCTTGCTGACATCATGGCCCGAGGCGCGCAGCGCGCGCTTGACCGCGGAGACGCCCTGCGTCGAGCCGAGGCCGAGCGGCTTGTCGAGGATCAGCCAGCCATGCACCCCGCTCATGCCCCGCCGAGCTGCGCGATCCGCAGGAAGACATCGGCGACGGCATTGGCGACCGGCCCGATCACGCGGCGGATGATATCGGCCTGCGGGCTGATCATCGGCAGCACGAACAGCAGGATCAGCAGCAACGGCAGCCCGAAGCGCGCGAGCTTCGCGTATTGGATCGCGGCGGCGCGCGGCAGCAGCCCTTGCACGACATGCCCGCCATCGAACGGCGGCAGCGGGATCAGGTTGAACACGCCCAGAAAGACGTTGATCAGCAGGAAGCTGTACAGCGAGTCGAACACGAAGCCGGTCACAGTGTGCGGCGCGCCCTCGGGCGGAATACCGCCGGCGAGCCCGACGAACGCCCCCAGCGAAAGCGCGGTCAGCGTCGCCAGCACGAAATTCGTCGCGGGCCCGGCCAGCGCCACCAGCATCATGTCGCGGCGCGGATTGCGTAGCCGACGATTATCGACCGGCACCGGCTTGGCCCAGCCGAAGATCGGCGCATGCGCGAGCGCCAGGATCATCGGCAGGACGATCGTCCCGATCGGATCGACATGCCGGATCGGATTGAGCGTGAGGCGCCCGAGCCGCTCGGCAGTGTGATCGCCGAAGATCCGCGCGACATAGCCGTGCGCGACTTCGTGAAACACGATCGCGATCACAAGCGGGATGAGCCACACCGCGATGGTGTAGGGCAGGTCGGGATTGGTCATCGGGGTCCGTTCTGTCAGGCGGCGCAGAGCGCTTCGCTGAAATGGCGACGGCACAGCGCAATGTACAGGTCGTTGCCGCCGATCTCGGTCTGCGCGCCCGCGGCGACCGCGTGGCCGGCGGCATCGACGCGCAGGTTCATCGTCGCCTTGCGCCCGCACCAGCAGACCGATTTGATCTCGATCAGCGAATCCGCGATCGCCAGCAACCGCGCCGAACCCTCGAACAGCGCACCCAGGAAGTCGGTGCGCAGCCCATAGGCCAGCACCGGGATGCCGTGGACATCGGCCAGCAGGGCAAGCTGATCGACCTGGGTGGCGGTGAGGAATTGCGCCTCGTCGACCAGCACGCACGCCGGCGGCGCCTCGCCCTCGCGCGTCACGATCGCGACGAGATCGGTGTCGCGCTCGAACGTGATCGCATCGGCGGCCAGTCCGATCCGCGAGGTGATCGTCCCTGCCGCAAAGCGATCGTCGATTGCGGCGGTGAGCAGCACGGTGCGCATCCCGCGCTCGCGATAGTTGAAATCGGCTTGCAGCAGGTTGGTCGATTTGCCCGCGTTCATCGAGGCGTAGTAGAAATAGAGCTTGGCCATCAGGGGAGCGTGTCGATCTTTACCGGGGTGTGGGGACCGGCAGCCTTCGCGAGTCGCCGATCGAACGTAACGAAACCATCTGCCGCGCCCGAGCAAGCAAGATGAAGCATGTCGGCGAAGTCCGCGCCAGCAGCGAAGCGATCGATCGCCCAGGCGATACCGCGTGGCGCCTCGCGCAATGTCGGCAGATCAATGAGCGTCGCGAACGCCTCGCCGATCCGCGCGCGTGGCCATTGGTAGCTCGACCGCAGCACCCATTCGGTTTCGAGCAGAACGCTCGCGAGCAGCGAAAAATCGCGCGACAGTACGGCTCTCGCCAGCGCGGCCTGACGGGGATCGTCGTTGACCAGAACGCGCACGACGATGTTGGTGTCGACAGCGACGGTCAGATGTCATCCTTTGTGCGCGCCGCGAACATCGCATGGACGGCGCGGTTCATTTCCTCGATCGACACCGGCGGTCCTTCCCATTTCGGCGCAAGCTCGAGCAGATGCGCAAAGATCTCGTCGGTCGTACGCCCACTTTTGGGCAATATCGGGCGAAGGAGGATGCTGTTGCCTGACTGGACGACGTCAAGCTTCTGGCCCGCGATCAGGCCCAGAGCGTCGCGCACATCCTTGGGGATAACGACCTGGCCCTTTCCCGAAAGAGTCGTTTGCGCGTTCATGCCGGTAAGATGCGTCTTACCGGTGCCGCTGTCAATCATCGCTGCTTAGGTCGCGCGCCACCTTCGGGTCGCGGAGCAACGTGTCGATGTGGCTGCCTTCGTCGAAGCTGTCGTCCGCCAGGAACTTGAGCTTGGCGGCATATTTCATATGGACGCGCGCGGCGACCTCACGCTGGAGGTAGGCGGTGTTGGTGCGCAGCGCCTTCAGCACGGCTTCCTCGTCGCGGCCGAGCAGCGGCTTCATGAACACCGTCGCATGGCGCAAATCGGGGGACATGCGGACTTCGGTGATCGTCACGGAATGCTTGGCGAGTGTCTCGTCATGCACGTCGCCGCGCGCGAGGATGTCGCTCAGCGTGTGGCGCATCTGCTCGCCGACGCGGAGCAGGCGGACGTTGCGGGACTCGGGGGTATCGGTTGGGCGCATGGCTAAAGCCTAAAGCCCTCGCCCGCCTTCGCGGGAGAGGGTTGGGTGAGGGTCTTCTTCGTCGAGGCGCGACGCGCAGAAGGAAGAAGACGACCCTCACCCTCCCGCTTCGCGGGCCCCTCCCTCTCCCGCGAAAGCGGGAGAGGGAAACACGATTACAGCGTGCGTTCGCGCAGTTCGACTTCGAACGTTTCGAGGAAGTCGCCCGGCTTGATGTCGACGAAGTTCGACGTGAAGGTCACGCCGCACTCCAGACCCGCCCGCACTTCGGCCACGTCGTCCTTGAAGCGACGCAGCGAGGCGATCTCGCCCTGGTAGATGATGACATCCGCCCGGGTGATACGCGCCTTGAGCGCCTTGCGGATGTTGCCCTCGGTAACGAGCAGACCCGCTGCCTTGCCGTGCTTGCCAGCCGAGAAGACCTCGCGGATTTCGGCGCGGCCGACGACCGTCTCGAACGCTTCCGGCCCGAGCTCGCCCGCCATGCCGGCGCGGATCTCGTCGGTGAGGTCGTAGATCACGTCATAATATTTGAACGCGACCTTGTGACGCTCGGCGATCTCGCGGGCCTTGGCGTTCGGACGAACGTTGAAGCCGATGATCGGCGCGCCACTGGCACCCGCCAGCGTAACGTCGCTCTCGGTGATGCCACCGACGCCCGAATGCAGCACGCGGGCCTTGATGAGATCGGTCGAGATCTTGTTGATCGCACCGACGATTGCCTCGACCGACCCTTGCGTGTCGGCCTTGACCACCAGCGGATATTCGATCGCCTGCTTTTCCTTCAAAGCGCTGAACATCGACTCGAGGCTCGCCGGACCACCGCCGGTGCGCTTCGAGGTGATGACGCTCTGGCGATACTCGGCAACTTCACGCGCGCGCGCTTCGTTCTCGACCACCGACAGCGGATCGCCCGCACGCGGGACACCCGAGAGACCGAGGACCTCGACCGGCATCGAAGGGCCGGCTTCCTTGATCTGCATGCCCTTGTCGTTGGTCATCGCGCGAACCTTGCCGCTCTCGGCGCCGACGACGAAGATGTCGCCGACCTTGAGCGTGCCGCGGTTGACGAGCACGGTCGCGACCGGACCACGGCCCTTGTCGAGCTTGGCTTCGATCACGGTGCCTTCGGCCGCGCGGTTCGGGTTGGCCTTCAGTTCGAGCAGTTCGGCCTGGAGCTGGATCTTCTCGATCAGCTCGTCGAGCCCGGTCTTCTTGAGCGCCGAGACTTCGACGTCCTGGACGTCGCCCGACATCTCCTCGACCACGACTTCGTACTGCAGCAGGGCCTCGCGGACCTTCTGCGGATTGGCGTCGTGCTTGTCGACCTTGTTGATCGCGACGATCATCGGGACGCCAGCGGCCTTGGTGTGGTTGATCGCCTCGACCGTCTGCGGCTTGATCGCATCGTCCGCTGCGACAACGAGCACGACGATGTCGGTCACGTTGGCGCCGCGCTGGCGCATTTCGGTGAAGGCTTCGTGGCCCGGCGTGTCGAGGAAGGTGACCTTCGACTTGTCCTTCAGCGTGACCTGATAGGCGCCGATATGCTGGGTGATGCCACCCGCCTCACCGCGCACCACGTCGGTACCGCGCAGCGCGTCGAGCAGCGAGGTCTTGCCGTGATCGACATGGCCCATGATCGTGACGACCGGCGGACGCGGCAGCAGCGTGTCCTCGGGATCGGCATCGGTCTCGATCGCGATGTCGATGTCCGAATCGCTGACGCGGACGATGTTGTGGCCGAATTCGGTCACCAGCAGCTCGGCCGTATCCTGGTCGATCGTCTGCGTCATCGTGACGGGCGAGCCCATCTTGAACAGCATCTTGACGAGGTCGGCGCCCTTCTCGGCCATGCGGTTGGCGAGTTCCTGGACGGTGATCGCTTCCGGCACGACGACGTCGCGGACCTGCTTGGCCTGCACTTCGCGCGGGCCACCCATGCGGCGATGTTCCTTTTCGCGCGCGCGCTTGAGCGCGGCGAGCGAACGGGCGCGAGCGCCATCGCCACCGTCGAGCGCACGGTTGACGGTCAGCTTGCCGCCGCGACGCTCGTCGCCCTTGCGGTCACGCTGGCCGGGGCGCGCGGGTTCGTTCGGCGAAACCGGCGCGGCAACGCCGATTGCGGGCCGCTTGGCGGCGCCGGCAGCACCTGCAGCAGGCGTTGCGGCAGCGGGCGTCGGTTCGGGGGCCGGGGCAGGCGGTGCCGGGCGCGGACGCTCGGGACGCGGTACGGGCGTGAACAGGCGCGGTGCTGGCATCGACGGATCGCGCTCGAGGCTCAGCGGACGCAGCGCCGGGGCGGGCGGTGCGACTGGCGCGGGAGCAGGGGCCGGCGCAGCAGCGACGGGCGCAGGTGCCGCCGGAGCAGCGACCGGGGCCGCCGCCGCAGGGGCGGGCGCGGGCGCGGGCGCGGCTTCGACCGCCGGGGCGGGCGCAGGAGCGGGGGCCGGAGCTTCGGCGACCGGGGCTGCGACAGGCTCGGGCGCTGGCTGGGGCACGGGATCGGGCGCGGCGGCGCTGTCGGGGGCATCACCGGCGCGGCGATTTTCCTCGGCGCGGCGGCGCTCTTCGGCTTGCGCCTCGATCCGCAGACGCTCTTCGCGGCGACGCGTTTCCTCGAGCGCGTTCATCCGCGACTCGTCGGCTTCGCGCAGCAGCTTGGCCTGGAGCTCCTGACGCGACAGCAGCGAATTGCCGGGCGAGACGGGCGGGGGCGGCGGCGGAGTCGGCGCGACCGGACGCGGCGCGGCGACGGGCGCCGGTGCCGGAGCGGCCTGCTCGACGGGTGCCGCGACCGGCGCGCCGCCGGGCCCGAGCACGCGACGGCGCTTCACTTCGACCTGGACGGTATTCTGCCGTCCATGGCTGAAGCTCTGCTTGACCTGGCCGGTCTCGATCGTGCGCTTCAGCCCGAGCGGCTGACGCATTCCGAGTTTCGGCTTTTCGTTGTCGGTATCGCTCACTCAAATTCCTCGCATGTGTCGTCGTCAGCCGCAGCAGGGATGCCACTTCCCGCCGGGTTGGATGTGTGCGCCGATGCGCCTTGCGACGGTGTTTCGCAAGCCACGAGGGCGGATTCGGGGCCGATGAAATGCAGCCAGCGGTTGAGCGTTTCGCCCACCCGCTTTGCAGCATCGCGTTCTGTCAGGCCGATATGTACCACATTCTGCCGACCTAGCGCCACGGCCAATATGGTGCGGCTGACCGGCAGTGCCAACCCCCGCAAAGCGCTGCCTTCTTCATCGTTGCCGATTCGCCAGGCCTGGTCGAGCTTGCGGTTGCCGTCGGTGCCCGCGTCGGACGCGTGAAGCAGCATGGTCAGCTTGCCCGAGCGGGCGGCGGTCTCGATCTTGTCGGAGCCGGTGAGCAGGTGGCCGGTGCGCGCCTCGAGCCCGAGTCGGTCGAGCACTGCGCGTTCCAGCGCGGTGGCGATCATCTCCGGCAGGTTGTCGGGAATCAGCAACGGGCCGGTCTTGAACGCGCGGGCGAACGCGCCCTTGAGCTTGCCCTTGGCGATCGCGGTTTCGAGCTCGGCGCGGGTTACGCCGATCCATGCACCGCGGCCTGGGGCCTTGGCGCGCACGTCGGGGAGGACATGGCCATCGGGCGACAGTGCGAGTCGCACGAGCGCCTCACGCGGCGCGCGTTCGCCGAGCAGGATGCAACGGCGGATGGCTCCGGTGGGATCCTCGTCAGCTTCGATTTTGGGGACGACGCTGCTCATTGCACTCCCCACCCTGGAAGGGAGGGGCTGGGGGTGGGTCGGTATGGGGTGCGCGAATCGCCCGACAACGGGCCGACCCACCCCCGACCCCTCCCTTCCAGGGAGGGGAGGACGCGGGCTGCGCACGTCGGTGTCTGAACCGCTAGCGTGTCATTGCGAGGATTCCGCATGAGCGTCCTCCTGCGACTTGGGGGCGGGGCCATCACGGTCGGCGAGCAGGATCCCGCCCGCGCCATAATTCTCGAGGCTCACTTCTTCGATCACGATCTGCACCGCAGCCGGGTTCTTGCCCAGCCGCTCGACGAGCGACTGGGTGACATCGGCGACGATCGCGGACTTCTGGTCCTTGGTCGCGCTGCCCGAAATGCGGATGCTGACGAATGGCATCAGGCTTCGCTCTCCTCCGAGGCGGTTGCGGCTTCGGCGGGCTCTTCGTCGAACCAGTGCGCGCGCGCGGCCATGATGATCTCGTTGCCCTGCGCTTCGCTCAGGCCATACTCGCCGAGCACGCCACCCTTGTCCTCGGGACGCTTGTTGGCGTCGGCGCCTTCGGCACGGCGGCGCTGTTCCTGGCGCTTCTTCTGGATCAGCTCGTCGGTCGCGAGATCGGCGAGATCGTCGAGCGTCTTGATCCCAGCCTTGCCGAGCGTGACGAGCATCGCCTCGTTGAGGTGCGGCAGCTCGGCGAGCGCGTCCTCGACGCCCATCGCGCGGCGTTCCTCGCGGTTCGCACCTTCGCGACGCTCGAGCGCCTCGGCGGCGCGGCTCTGCAGCTCGGCGGCGAGATCGTCGTCGAAGCCTTCGATCGAGGCGATTTCCTCGACCTCGACATAGGCGACTTCCTCAAGCGCGCCGAAGCCCTCGGCAACGAGCAGCTGCGCGAGCGTCTCGTCGACGTCGAGCTCGGTCTGGAACATCTCGGTGCGCTCGGCGAATTCCTTCTGGCGCTTCTCGGACGCATCCTGCTCGGTGAGGATGTCGATCGCCTTGCCGGTGAGCTGCGACGCCAGACGCACGTTCTGGCCACGACGACCGATCGCGAGCGACAGCTGGTCGTCGGGAACGACGACTTCGATGCGATCCTCTTCCTCGTCGATCACGACGCGGCTGACCGAAGCCGGCTGCAGCGCGTTGACGACGAAGGTCGCGGTGTCGGGCGACCACGGGATGATGTCGATCTTCTCGCCCTGCATTTCCTGGACGACCGCCTGGACGCGGCTGCCCTTCATGCCGACGCACGCGCCGACCGGATCGATCGACGAATCATGGCTGATCACGCCGATCTTGGCGCGCGAACCCGGATCGCGGGCAGCGGCCTTGATCTCGATGATGCCGTCGTAGATTTCGGGCACTTCCTGCGCGAACAGCTTCTTCATGAAGTCGGGGTGCGCGCGGCTGAGGAAGATCTGGGGCCCGCGATTCTCGCGGCGGACGTTGAGGATCAGCGAGCGGATGCGGTCGTTGACGCGGACGACTTCGCGCGGGATCTGCTGGTCGCGACGGATCACGCCCTCGGCACGGCCGAGATCGACGACGACATGGCCGAACTCGACGCGCTTGACGACGCCGGTGATGATCTCGCCCATCCGGTCCTTGAACTCTTCGTGCTGGCGCTCGCGCTCGGCGTCGCGGACCTTCTGGAAGATGACCTGCTTGGCGGCCTGTGCGGCGATGCGGCCGAATTCGATCGGGGGCAGCGGATCGACGATGTAATCGCCGACGACCGAGTCCTTCTGGAGCTTCTGCGCTTCCTTGAGGTTCACCTGCTTGAAGTAATCGTCGACCGCCTCGACCACTTCGACGACGCGCCACAAGCGCAGGTCACCGGTGTTGGGATCGAGCTTGGCGCGAATGTCGTTCTCGGCGCCGTAGCGCGCCTTGGCGGCGCGCTGGATCGCGTCTTCCATCGCCTCGATGACGATGCCCTTGTCGATCATCTTCTCGGTGGCCACTGCGTTCGCAATGGCGATGAGCTCGGCGCGGTTGGCGGTAACGGCGGTGGCCATCAATTATGTCCTTCGTCTTCAATGCCCTCGGGCAGCGCTTCGTCTTCGATTTCTTCTTCTTCGACACCGGCCAGTGACAGCGGGCGAGTCGCCGCGATCAGCGCATCGGTGAGCACCAGCTTGGCGGTGCCGACCTGGTCGAACCCGATCTCCATCTCGCCATGCTTGGGCAAGTAGATGGTGATGCGATCGCCCTCGACGCCTTTGAGCAGTCCGGTGAGCACCTTGCGCCCCTCGATCGGCGCTGCGAGCACGATGCGCGCCTCGTGGCCGGTCCAGTCGGCGAAATCCTTGAGGCGCGTCAGCGGCCGGTCGATCCCGGGCGACGACACTTCGAGGCGATATTCGTCGGTGATCGGGTCGCGGCCCTCGGCCTCGAGCGTGTCGAGCACGTCGGAAATGCGGCGCGACAGCTCGGCGCAATCCTCAATCGTCAGCTGGCGCGTGTCGGGGCGCTCGGCCATCACCTGGAGCGTGAGGTCGCCCTTGCCGCCGAACAGCTTCACGCGCACGAGATCGAAGCCGAGCGCTGCGGCTTCGGGGGCGATCAGGGCGGTCAGATCGGGCGTTTCGGCCAAGGTTGGTCCTCACTGGGATCGGGGCAAAGGTCTTCGGCGCCGGAACCGGGGGGCTCCAGCCTCTTCACCTGACGATGTAGAGAGTGATCGCGATATAGGCTCAAGCGCCGTCGCTGGCAAGCCATTGCGAATGGGGCGGGTGCGGCGGTGGGGAGGGGGCTGGACTCGGGAACAAGTCCTGTCCGACAAAGGTTTTTGCGGATTGCCCGAACCGGAGATGTCCATGCTGTCGTCACGCGCCCCGCTTGCCCTCCTGTTCGCCGCGGCGGCATGTTCGGCGCAGCCGCAACCCACGGGAGCAGCGACCGCGACCGCGGCGGTCACTCCGGAAGCGAAGCCGAGCAGGGCGCCGGTCACGACCTTGCCCGACGATGCCCCCGCCGCGACAGTGCGCAACGTCCCCGCGACCACTGGTCGCGCCAACCGCGCGGCGACCAAGCCGCCGTTCGCTCAGCAGACACTCGCGACCTTCGACGAGCCGTTCGCGATCGCCGTCCTTCCCGATGACGCGGCGCTCGTCACCGAGAAGGCGGGCAAGATCAAGCTGCGCCGTCCCGACGGCTCGATCGCCGAGATCACCGGCGCGCCGAAAGTGCTCAACGAAGGGCAGGGGGGGCTGCTCGACATCGCGCCGGCACCCGATTTCGCCAAGAGCAAGCTCGTCTATATCAGCTATTCCGAACCGCGGCCGGGTGGCAGCAGTCTGGCGCTCGCGCGCGGGCTGTTCACCGGAAGCGCCCTCGTCAATCTGCAGGTGCTGTGGCGCGCCGGGTCTGACGGTGTCGGTGGGCAGTTCGGTGCGAACATCGCCTTCGCGCCCGACGGCAAGTCGCTCTTCCTCTCCTCGGGCGAGCGGCAGCGCTTCACGCCGGCGCAGGATCCCGAGCAAGCGCTCGGCAAGATCGTACACCTCACGCTCGACGGCAAGGCCGCGCCGGGAAACCCGATGGCGGCGGCGGGCGGGGTGCGCGCGGAAACGTGGAGCAGCGGGCATCGCAACCCGTACGGGCTGGTGTTCACGCCGGACGGCCGCCTGTGGGAAGAGGAGATGGGGCCGAAGGGCGGCGACGAGCTCAACCTGATCCTGCCGGGCAAGAATTACGGCTGGCCGATCGTCTCGAACGGCGACAATTATTCGGGCAAGCCGATCCCCGATCATCCTAGTCGGCCCGATCTCGAGGCGCCCAAATTGTGGTGGAACCCGTCGATCTCGCCGGGCGGGATGGCCTATTATTCGGGCGCGATGTTCCCGGCGTATCGCGGGTCGCTGCTGATCGGCGCGCTGTCGGGCGAATCGCTGATCCGCGTCGCGATCACCGGGGATAGCGCCAAGCTCGCCGACCAATGGGACATGGGCGCGCGAATCCGCGACGTGGCGCAGGCGCCCGACGGGGCGATCTGGCTGCTGCAGGACGACGGCAAATTGGTGCGACTGACGCCGAAACCATAAGCCAACCCGTCACCCCGGACTTGTTCCGGGGCCCACCGTGCCGCACCCGGTGCGGCCGATGCTTTCGCGGGACGGTGGACCCCGGCACAAGGCCGGGGTGACGCACCCGCGTTACCCCCGCACGATCAGATAGTTCATCCGCGCCGCCGCGATCGGCTTGGCGGGGTCATCCTGCCACGCGCTCGCCTCGACATTGGCGACTCGGCCCCCCAGCCGCGTGACCACGCCACGCGCGAACGTGGGCTTCTCGCGTCCGCCGCGCATGTAGTCGACCGTGACGTTGATCGGCTTGATCTGCCCGCCGCCATCCTCGGCCAGCGCATATTGCAGCGCGACGATCGCGGCCATTTCGAGCATCCCGCCGATCGCCCCGCCATGGAGATATCCGGGCCGCCCAAGCAAGCTCGTCGCGCTCGGCATCGTCAGCAGCGTCGGGTCGTCGCCCGCAGCGACGGTGATCCCGAGCAAAGTGGCATAAGGCGGCAACATCAGGCGGCATCCGTGAACATGAAGGTGCCCGCGACATGCGCGAGCGGATCGGCCGGATCGCCGTCATGTGCCTGGCCGCGCACGAACGAGATCGAGCGCGTGATGCGATAGCATTCGCCGCGCCCGTACACCGTCTTGCCCGGCGTCGCGGGGCGCAGATAGTCGATCCGCAGGTCGAGCGTCGCATGCGCGCGGAAGCTGCCGAGCTTGGTCCACACGGCAAGGCTCGTCGCCATGTCCATCATCGTCAGGATCGGCCCGGAGGCGAGCACGCCGCTCGCCGGGTCGCCGATCAGGTCGGTCTGATAGGGGAGTTGCAGTTCGACCCAGTCGGGCCCGTGGCTGTGATAGCTCAGCTTGAGCAGGCCGCCATGCCCGCCGACGCCAAGCCGGCTGAAACGCTGCGGGTCGAATGCGGAGGGTGTGTCGGCGGCCATGATGCCGGGCGCTGTATCGCAAAGCCGCGTGCGTGCAAGCACCGAGCGCCGCCGCCTCGGCTAGCCGCTTGCGGCGTTCGGCGCGCCGGTATAGCATCGCGTTGCAAAAGAAAACGAAACGGCCCGCAAGCGGCTGTTCTGGAGGGCCTGAAATGTCGCATCCGAGCGTGCATGCGCGGACCGATCCCGGCAAACCCGCGCTGATCGTCGCCGAAACCGGCGAGCGGGTCAGCTTCGCGGAGCTCGACGCGCGGTCGAACCGCGCGGCGCACCTGTTCCGCGCGAAGGGCCTGCAGGCGGGGGATACGATCGCGCTGTGCCTGGAGAACAGTCCGGCCTTTTACGACATTGCCTGGGGCGCGCAGCGGGCGGGTCTCTTCTTCGTTTGCATCTCGACCAAGCTGACCGCGGCCGAAGTCGATTACATCCTCAAGGATTCGGGCGCGCGACTGGTCGTCGTCTCGGCCAGCCTTGCCGGGGTGACCGCGGCGCTGGGGTCGGAGCTCGCGCGTCTCTCGGTTGGCGGACCGGTTGCGGGCTGGGCGACGTGGGAGGACGCGGTCGCCGCGCTGCCCGCCACGCCGATCGCCGATGAGCGAGCCGGGATCGACATGCTCTATTCTTCGGGAACGACCGGTCGTCCCAAGGGTGTGCGCGTCGCGCTGCCCGAGGATCCCGATATTGCTGCAGGCACCGTACTCGAAATGCTCGCGCGCGGACTGTACGGGCTCGGCCCCGACAGCGTCTATCTCAGCCCCGCGCCGCTGTATCACGCGGCACCGCTGCGCTGGTCGATGACGGTGCAAAGGCTCGGCGGCACCGTCGTGATGATGGAGCATTTCGACCCCGAGGCCGCGCTCGCCGCGATCGAGCGCTATCACGTCAACGCCAGCCAGTGGGTGCCGACGCATTTCGTGCGGATGCTCAGGCTCGATCCGGCGACGCGCGCGCGCCACGATCTGTCGAGCCTGAAGGTCGCGATCCACGCCGCCGCACCGTGCCCGATCCCGGTCAAGGAAGCGATGATCGACTGGTGGGGGCCGGTGCTCTACGAATATTATGCCGGGTCGGAGGGCAATGGCCTGACGACGATCGCGTCGCCCGAATGGCTGGCGCACAAGGGCTCGGTCGGCAAGGCGGCGTATGGCGTGCTGCACATCTGCGGCGAGGATGGCGCCGAGCTGCCGCCGGGCGAGCAGGGGCTGGTCTATTTCGAAGGCGGTACGCCGTTCGAATATCATAACGACCCGGCCAAGACCGCGGAGGCGCGCAACGCGCAGGGCTGGACGACGCTCGGCGATATCGGGCGGATCGATGGCGACGGCTATCTCTACCTCACCGATCGCAAGAGCTTCATGATCATCTCGGGCGGGGTGAACATCTATCCGCAGGAGATCGAGAACCGCCTGATCACCCACCCGCGCGTCGCCGATGTCGCGGTGATCGGCGCGCCGTGTCCCGAGATGGGCGAGCGCGTCGTCGCGGTGGTCCAGCCGGTCGACATGGCCGAGGCGGGGGCGGCCTTCGCAACCGAGCTGACCGCCTGGTGCCGCGCCGAGCTGTCGGGGGTGAAGACGCCGCGCCAGATCGATTTTGCGGCGGAATTGCCGCGCCACGCGACGGGCAAATTGTACAAGCGCCTGCTGCGCGACCACTATTGGGCCGAGACCGGCGCGCCGGTTGTGTGACGCCGATGGAGAGACAGATGAACGACCGCGTATCGACCACCATCACCGACCATATCGCCGACGTCCGGCTCGCGCGCGCCGACAAGATGAACGCGATCGACCCGGCGATGTTCGAAGGCATCGGCGCCGCGATCGACGCGCTGCATCCGCGCAAGGACGTGCGCTGCGTCGTGCTGTCGGGCGAGGGCCGCGCGTTCTGCGCCGGGCTCGACATGACGAGCATGGCGGGCGGCGGCTCTGGCCTGTCGCGCAACGAGCGCAACGACCAGGGTGCTATCCTGCCGCAGCATGTGACGTGGGGCTGGCGCAATTTGCCGATGCCGGTGATCGCGGCGGTACACGGCGTGGCGTTCGGCGGCGGCTTCCAGATCATGTCGGGCGCCGACATCCGCATCGCCGCGCCCGATACGCGCTTTGCGATCCGCGAGAGCTATTGGGGGCTGGTGCCCGACATGGCGGGCTTCCCGATCTGGCGCGGGCTGGTGCGCGACGACGTGCTGCGCGAACTGATCTATACTTCGCGCGAGTTCGATGCCGAGGAAGCGCTGCATCACGGCTTCATCACGCGGATCGCCGAGGATCCGCACGCCGCGGCGCTCGCGCTGGCGCACGACATCGCCGCCAAGAGCCCCAACGCGATCCGCGGCGCCAAGCGGCTGTGCAACATGGCGTTCGACGCCGATCCGCGCGCGATGCTCGAGGCCGAGACCGCCGAGCAGGTCGCGGTGATCGGCCAGCCGCCGATGATGGAGCAGGTCGCGGCGAACATCCAGAAGCGCCCGGCGCGGTTCGGGGATGCGGACTGAGCGCGGCTGCCGCTAGACGTCTAGCCTCTGCCGACTGCCGACTGCCGACTGCCGTCCGCCGTCCGCCGCAGTCCGCCGGCTGTCACGACCCCGCCTCCCTTCGTCACCCCGGCCTTGTGCCGGGGGCCACCGTGCCGCGTATCCTGCGGCTCGCAATGCGGGGTCACGGTGGACCCCGGCACAGGGCCGGGGTGACGGTAGTGCTGATGGACCAGGCCCGGTGCCGCCCAGCGCGATCTGCCGCCAGTCTAAGGATCGCGGTGCCCCCCCCCGGCACATGCCCGAGGTGACGATTGGGGGCCTTTAAGCCCCGCCCCCTTTGCGCCATAGCCAAGCCCATGCAGCGTCGGCTCACCCAGTTCCGCCAATCCCCTGTCGGCGCCGCGCTCCGGACCTTCTTCACCCCCGGCCCGCGGATGATTGACGAGCTCGAATGCGTGACCTCGGTCGCGCTGGCGATCCTGCTCGCGCATACGATCGGCGCGCACAGCGTGGCCTGGGCGGCGTTTACCGGCTTCGTGCTGATGCGCGGCCATGTCGCGCAGACGCTGTTGCGCGGGTTGCTGCGCATCGTTGGCACCGCGGTCGGGGCGGGGGCGGCGTTGGTGATCGTGCCCTATGCGGTGCGCTCGCTGCCGGGGGCGTCGCTCGCCGCGGCGGTGATGGGGGCGATCGGGCTGTACGGGATGCTGACCGCCAAGCGTGCCTATGCCTGGCTGCTGCTCGGGCTGACCTTCGAGATGATCCTGCTCGACAAGCTCGAAAACCCCGCGCTCGACACGATCGCCTTTGCGCAGACGCGCCTGCTCGAAGTGCTCGCGGGCACCGCGGCGTGCGTCGCGGTCAGCCTGATCTCGACGCTGACGGTGCGGCGGCGCTGGCCCGCGCCGCCTGCGGTGCCGGCGCAGCGGATCGGCTGGCATCCCGATGCTGCCCGCCATGCCGCGCAGGCCGGCGTTACGCTCGCGCTGCTGCCGCCGCTCCACGCGCTGTTCGGCATCCCGCAACTGGCGCAAGCGGGCGTCACGGTGATTGCGGTGATGATCGTGCCGGTGGCGGGGCTGGGGCGCAGCGGGCTGGTCCCGGTCAGCCAGCGGCTGTGGCACCGTACGCTGGGCTGCATCGGGGGCGGTGCGCTGGGGGCCGCCGTGCTGTTCGTCGCGGACGGATCGGCGGCGGTGTTGATCGCGGGGACGTGCCTCGGCGTCGCGATCGGGCGGCATATCGAGAATGCCGGTGGGCGGGTGCCCTATCTCGGGCTGCAATTCACGCTGGCGATTCTGGTAACGCTGGTGCCCGACAGCTATGCCGACGTGGCGATCCGTCCCGCGCTCGAGCGGCTGACGAGCATCTTCATCGGGATGGCGCTGATCGAGCCGGTGCTGCTCGTCTGGCATTTCGCGTCGCGGCGGATGCCCGCCGCCGCATCATAGCCGCAAGCGGTTGGCCTCTAGCCCGGCGCGGAATTCGTCCGGCAAGGCGCTGAGCCCGCCGCTCGCGCTCATCACGAGCACGACATCGCAGGTGGCGATGCATGCGCCGTTCTGGAAAGCGGCGGAGAGGATGCTCCAGCTGCGGGTGCCGATCTCGCCGATCCCGCTGGCGATCTCTACGTCATCGGGGAAGAAGCCCTCGCCGAGATAGTTGATCTCGACCCGCGCGACGAGCCAGCGATGGCCGGCCCAGCCGTGCAGCTTGATCGCCTGGTTGAAGCGCACGCGTCCGCTTTCGAACAAAGCCGCCATCGCGACATTGTTGATATGGCCGAGCACGTCGAGATCCTGGAAGCGCGTCTGGATCGTGACGGTGAAGGGGTAGGTGGCGGGATCGAGGCGCGTGGGGTCGGGACGGGGCATCAACTTTCCTTATCCCCCTCCCGCTTGCGGGAGGGGTTAGGGGAGGGGCGTGCAGCGGGGGCGGCGGGCCGATGGGATGAGAAGGGCCCTCCCCCGGCCCCTCCCGCAAGCAGGAGGGGAGAAAGAAGTGCCCCGCCCGTAAGCGGGAGCGCAGTGTTTATCAGCGCGGCGCCATGCGGATCGCGCCGTCGAGGCGGACGTCCTCGCCGTTGAAATAGCTGTTCTCGAGCATCGTCAGCGCGAGATGCGCATATTCCGCGGGAATGCCGAGCCGCTTGGGGAAGGGCACGCTCGCCGCGAGATTGTCCTTCACCGCCTGCGGCGCGCCCTGCATCAGCGGGGTCTCGAAGATGCCGGGCAGGATCGTGTTGATGCGGATGCCTTCGCCCATCAGGTCGCGTGCGATCGGCAGCGTCATGCCGACGACGCCGCCCTTCGATGCGGAATAGGCCGCCTGGCCGATCTGGCCGTCCTCGGCGGCGACGCTCGCGGTCATCACGATCGCGCCGCGCTCGCCGTCTTCGCCAGGCGTGAGCGTCAGCATGCCCGCGGCTGATTTGGCGACGCAGCGGAAGGTGCCGATCAGGTTGATCTGGATGAGCCAGTCGAACGCTGCGAGCGGGAAATGCTTGATGCTGCCGTCTTCCTTCGAGCGGCTCGCGGTCTTCACCGCATTGCCGGTGCCGGCGCAGCAGACGAGCACGGCTTCCTGGCCGTGCGCCGCGCGCGCCTTGGCGAAGCCGGCGTCGACCGATTCGTCCGAGGTGACGTTCACCTCGCAGAAGATCCCGCCGATCTCGGCGGCGAGTGCTTCGCCCTTCTCGGCCTGCAGATCGAAGATCGCGACCTTGACGCCCTTGGCGGCAAGTGCGCGTGCGGTGGCGGCGCCGAGGCCCGATGCGCCGCCGGTGACGACAGCGGCGGTGGTGGTGTCGAGTTTCATGGGAAGTCCCCCTAATTTCGTCGCCCCGGCGGAGGCCGGGGCCGCTCTGTTGGGTGCGGTGCCACCGTTGCGCGTCACAACGGGACGGCCCCGGCCTCCGCCGGGGCGACGCGGATCAGACGCGCTCGATGATCGTGACGTTGGCGACGCCGCCGCCCTCGCACATCGTCTGCAGGCCGTAGCGCCCGCCCGATTTCTGCAGCGCGTGGACCAGCGTCGCCATCAACTTCGTGCCGCTCGCGCCGAGCGGATGCCCGAGCGCGATCGCGCCGCCATTGACGTTGAGCTTGGCCGGATCGCCACCGGTGTGCTTCAGCCACGCAAGCGGCACCGGCGCGAACGCTTCGTTGACCTCGTACAGGTCGATCTCCTCGATCTTCATGCCCGAGCGCTGCAGCGCGCGGTCGGTCGCGAACAGCGGTTCCTCGAGCATGATGACGGGGTCGCCGCCCGTTACGGTCAGATTGACGATCCGCGCGATCGGCGTGAGGTTGTGCGTCTTGAGCGCCGCCTCGCTGACGATCATTACCGCGGAGGCGCCGTCGCAGATCTGGCTCGCATTGGCCGCGCTAATGCTGCCGCCTTCCTGCAGCAGCTTGACCGAACCGATGCTCTCCAAGGTCGCGCCATATCGAATGCCCTCGTCGGTGCTGTGCTGGACGATCCCCTCGGGCGTCTCGATCTCGAGCGCGACGATCTCGTCGGCAAAGTCGCCGCGCTCGGTCGCGGCCTGCGCGCGGCGGTGGCTCTCGAGCGCGAAGGCGTCGAGCATCGCGCGGTCGAAGCCATGCTTCTTGACGATCATCTCGGCGCCCATGAACTGGCTGAACATGATGCCTGGATACTTTTCCTCGAGCCGTGGCGATTTGTAATTGCCGAGGCCCTCTTTCATGAACAGGGTCGCGGTGGTGCCCATCGGCACGCGCGTCATGCTCTCGACGCCCGCGGCGATGACCACGTCCTGCGTTCCCGACATCACCGCCTGCGCGGCGAATTGCAGCGCCTGCTGCGACGATCCGCACTGCCGGTCGATCGAGACCGCGGGGACGCTGTCGGGGAGGTTCTTGGCGGCGAGCACGGCGTTGCGGCCGACCTGGCCGGCCTGTTGCCCGCCCTGCATGACGCAGCCCATGATCACGTCGTCGACCGCCGCGCCGTCGATCCCGGTGCGTTCCACGATCGCGTCGAGCACCGATGCCGCCATGTCGACCGGATGCCACCCGGCGAGTTTTCCGCCGCGCTTGCCGCCAGCGGTGCGCACTGCATCAACGATATAGGCTTCGGCCATGCTCGACTCTCCATAATCGGTTTCTGTTTGCAACCTCTATTGCCGTAATCCAGGCGCTTGGGCAAGGTGGAACGGCGTACCCGATGATCGAAAGGCGAGGCTATGGATGTGAGCGAAGCGATTCTGGCGCGTCGATCGGTGCGGGGTTTCCTGAGCGATCCGGTTGACCCAGCGGTGCTGCACGGCATCGTCACCAAGGCCGCTCGCGCAGCGACGGGCGGCAATCTCCAGCCGTGGCATGTCGATGTGCTGACCGGCGCGCCGCTCGACCGGCTCAAGGCGGACATCGCGGCAAAGCTGTGGCGCGGGGAAAGCGAGACGCCGGCGTACGACATCTATCCCAGCGAATTGGTCGCGCCGTATCGCGACCGGCGCTTCGCGGTGGGCGAGGCGATGTATGGCGAGATCGGCATCCCGCGCGAGGATAAGGCGGCGCGGCGGCTGTGGTTCGCGCGTAACTTCCAGTTCTTCGGTGCGCCTGCTGCGCTGTTCTGTAGCGTCGATCGGCGGATGGGGCCGCCGCAATGGGCCGACCTCGGCATGTATCTGCAGAATGTGATGCTGCTCGCGGTCGAGGCGGGGCTGGGAAGTTGCGCGCAGGAATGCTGGGCGATGTATCCCGAGACGGTGGGGGAGGCGATCGCGCTGCCGGGGGAGCGGATGCTGTTCTGCGGGATGGCGATCGGGGTGGAAGATACGACAGAGCCCGCGAACCGCTTGCGCAGTGCACGGGCTCCGGAGGGGGAGTGGCTGACGTTTCACCCCTAAATCCTCCCTCGCGAAGCGGGGGAGGGGGACCGCCAGCCTTCTTCAGGCTGGTGGTGGAGGGGGCCTAGCCACAAGCGCTGCGCTCGCGGCCCGGCCCCCTCCGTCAGGCTGCGCCTGCCACCTCCCCCGGTTCCCGGGGGAGGATTTAAGTGAAATCAGCCCGCGGCTGGCGAACGACGGCCACCGCCGCCGCCTGCACCCGGACGACCACCGGCACCGCCGGGACGACCGCCGCCGGGACGGCCCTGACCGCCGGGGCGACCCTGGCCACCGGGACGACCACCGCCGGCCGGACGGCCTGCGCCCATCGGGCGACCAGCACCTTCGGGACGCGCGCCAGCCGGGCGGCCGGCACCGGCCGAACGCTCGCCGGTCGGACGTGCCGCATGCGTCGCCTTGGGCGGCGCACGGTGACGACCGGACTCGTCGCGACGCTCGAACGTGTCGGACCCGGCCGGACGCGCCGCCTTGATCCGCGCCGCCTCGGCGGTGAAGCCTTCGGGGAGCTGCATCATCTCGGGCTTGACCTTGGTCAGCTTCTCGATGTCGCGCAGGTACGTCCGCTCATCATCCGCCACGAAGCTGATCGCGGTGCCCGATGCGCCGGCGCGCGCGGTACGGCCGATGCGGTGGACATACTGCTCGGGAACGTTCGGCAGCTCGAAGTTGAAGACATGCGAAACGCCCGAAACGTCGATCCCGCGCGCGGCGATGTCGGTCGCGACGAGGACCTTGGCCTTGCCCGACTTGAACTCGGCCAAAGCGCGCTCGCGCTGCGGCTGGCTCTTGTTGCCGTGGATCGCGTTCGAATCCATGCCGTTGGCGGCGAGCAGCTTCACGACGCGGTCGGCGCCATGCTTGGTGCGCGTGAAGACGAGCGCGCGCTCGACCTTCTCGTCGCGCAACAGGATCGTCAGCAGCGCCTGCTTCTCGCCCTGGTTGAGGAAGGTGACGAACTGGTCGACGCGCTCGGCGGTGCTCGACGTCGGCGCGACCTTGACGGTCTGCGGATCGTTGAGGAACTGGTTGGCGAGCTCGCGGATCGCGTTCGGCATCGTCGCCGAGAAGAACAGCGTCTGGCGCTGCTTGGGCAGCATGCGGACGATCTTGCGCAGCGCGTGGATGAAGCCGAGGTCGAGCATCTGGTCGGCTTCGTCGAGCACGAGGATCTCGAGCATCGCGAGGCTGACGAAACGCTGCTCGATCAGGTCGAGCAGGCGGCCCGGCGTGGCGACGAGGATGTCGACGCCGCGCGCCATGTCCTGGCGGTTCTTGTTGATGCTGGTGCCGCCGAACACGGTCGCGACCGACATCTTCGAGAACTTGCCGTATTCACGCGCGCTCTCGGCGATCTGGCTGGCGAGTTCGCGCGTCGGCGCGAGCACGAGCATGCGGCAATGCGTCGGCAGCACGCGCTTTTCGTTGTTCACCAGATGCTGGATCGACGGGAGCACGAAGGCAGCGGTCTTGCCGGTGCCGGTCTGCGCGATGCCGAGCAGATCGCCGCCCTGGAGCAGGATCGGGATCGACTGCTTCTGGATCGGGGTGGGGGTGGTGTAGCCTTTGGCTTCGAGCGCGCGGACGAGCGGCTCGGCGAGGCCGAGTTGGGCGAAAGTCATGGGTAGATTAGTCCATTGCATAGGCCATGGACGCGCGTCAGCGACGCGCGAATGGCGGGGGGAGAGGTGACACCCCGCGTGAAAAGGGAGGTCCGTTGTGATAACGACCGAGGCGGAGCCGGACCTATCAAGGACCCATCACGCTGCATAACGCTTCGATTGGGCGCATATAGCGCGCGCGGCGCGATCCGTCAAGATCGGGGGACACGGCGGCCGCCCGTCACGTCTTTTCCTTGCTCTTCGCTCCGCGCTTGGCGAGCGCGTCGAGCATGTCGGGAACGAGCGTCTCGGCAAAGCCTGCGATGAATGCCCAGATGAACAGCTTGAACAGATCGGACGGCTCGGCGAGCCCGAGGCCGTTCTGCACCGCGCCGAGGATCGGTTGTCGCGGGGCTTCGCCGCCGCCGCTACGAGACGTCGTCATGCTCGCGGCGACATACGCCTTTTCCGCGTCACGCGCCTCGGTCAGCGTAAGGGCGGCAAGGTCGCGTTCGCGCGCGCAGTCGACCGCCGCATCGGGCGCGGCGGATGGGTTCGGGGTCGGCGTGGCAGCCGCCGCCGCCGCATTGTCGGGCGCGGTGGCGTCGCTATCGGTCGTATTCGTGTCGGTCCCCGCGACCGGATCGACGGGCGAAGCGGCATTATCTGCCGGATCAGCCGCGCGCGTCGGTGCAGCGCTCGGCGGGGCAGGGTGCGCCGTGCGACACGCGGTTGCGCGCTTCTGCTGATCCGCCGCGGCCGCCTGTGCGGCCAGCATCTTGTCATGCAACGCCTCGACCGAAAGCCGGAAGCTCGGCGCGATGCCGCCCGTCAGGCCGATCGCCATTGGCAGCCCCGACGCGAACAGCGCGTACATCACCAGCCCGAACGCATTGGACGACATCAATGCGATGGCGAGTCCGTTGATTCCCGACCCGAGCGTCGCGAGTGCGTAGATCGCGTCGGCGCCGACGCTGGGGCCGATGTCCTCGTCCCTGATCCGGCGGCCGATGCTGATCAACGCGCCGACGCGCGCCATCAGCAGCAGCAGGACGATGCCGCAAAGGAACCCCCGATTTTCCGCGATCGTGATGAACAGCGCGCTCGCTGCGCAGATGGCCAGGAGCGCGATCGCGCTGCTGGCCAGGCTCCAGAGATACCGCCCGAGCAGCCATGCCTGGATCTGGCTCACCGCGGTTTCGCGCGCCATGCTGACGATCCGCGCCCCCTGGATGAAGCTGAGCATCGCCTGCATGTCGCGCCGCTTGAGCGCGATCTCGCTGGGGCTGGGAGTGGGGCTGGGGCTGTGAGTGGGGCTGGGGATGGAGCTGGAATCGGGCATCAGTGGTCCTCCGGCGGGGTGCCGCCCGGCGCGGCCTCGGCAGGATTTTCGATCGTGGGGCTGGGGGATTGCTCGGCGGCGGTGGGGAGTGTGCCATCGGTTTGGCCCAGGTCTGACGCATCTGCGGCCGCAAGCAGCGCCGACTGGTCGCGCCGCAGCGCCGCCTCTCGCGCGGCGGCATCCTTGGCGAGCGCCGCGTGGTCGAGCGCTGGAGGGCCGTCGTCGACTTCGGGCGCCGGTGCGCCGGCTTCCGCGGGTGTGGGCGTTGGCGTCGTCGGGGATGGCGTGGTCGCGGATGGCGGCGCCTTGGCGGGCCCGGCAAGCGATGCTGGCGACCACGTCCTATGTGCGGCTATCGCGGCGGGCCCGACGACCCGATCGAACCGCTCGCGCACCACCCAATAGGTGCGATCGATCAGATCGTCGCTCAGCGCATCGACGAGCCGGGTTTCGACCCCCATCAGTTCGGGAAAGGCCGCTGTGGCGCAGGGCGTCTGATCGTCGCGAGACTCGGTCAGCTTCGCCAGCAGGGCATCGGCATTGGCTGGCGCGAAGCCGACGATCTGCGCGTGGAGATAATCGGCATACGCCTGGCGGGCCACGGCCTGATCGCAGGCGCGTACCGGTGGAACGTCGCCGCGTACCCACCGCCAGAAGCTCTCCATGTCCATCCGACCTCCCCAGTTTCAATCTGCTGCGCACCCCGCCACGGTGCGGATCGGCCGGCGCTAGAGACCGAGGGCGTGCACCAGATCGGGCGTGATCTGCGGCGTCGCGGCGAGCCCCCGCGCGGCGCGAAACGCGAGGATCGCGAGCCGTGTCGCCGGGCCGACGACGCCGTCGGGCGACCCGGGATCGTAGCCCGCCGCAACCAGTGCGCTCTGCACCTTCCATTCGGTGGCATGCTCGACGGGGGCCGCGCCGATGACGAACGGCCAGATCTTCGCGAACCAGGCGCGACGCTGCGTCAGCCCGATCAGTCCGCCGTTGATGCCGTGCGTGATCGCCTCGATATCGTTATTGTCCGCCGCGACATTGAGGTGTCTGGCGTTCCATTCGAGCAGCGCAGGCTTGAGCGCATGCGCCGGATCGACGACGAGATCGGGCTGACCCTCGAAATCGACGTGACATTGCGCGCCGAAGTGCGCGTAGGAGGCGCGACCCGTGGTCTGCAGCACGCCGCGTCCGCGATAGCGCCATCCGTCCTGCGTCTCGGGCGGGCCGTTCCCCATCCGCTTGCCATAGACGAGGCTGAACAGCGCTACGCCGCCATCGATCGCGCATTGATCGGCCATCGCGATGCAGGCGGCGCGATTGGCGAAATAGCGGTGTCAATTCCCCCAATCCCACATCGCCGCGAGATTCTTCGCCGAATAGCGGCCGCTCTCGGTGAGGATCGTCAGTGCGCCGGTTTCGTGGAGCGCCTGCGCCAGGAAATGCGCGAGCCGCAACGGGGTGACGATCCCCGCCGCAGCCATCAGCCCGGCGGGGTCGGCAAAGGCGCCCACATAAGCGGGCTTGGCGTTCGGTGCGAACTTCGCCACGATTTCGTCAGCCCGAACCGCCATGATATTCCCCCCTGCCGCCAGATAAATCTGGGCGGAAAGGGGTGATAAATCAATGGATTAGCGGATGATTTAGCATGAGATCATTAATAGATTTAGGTTGTTCTGCGGTTTCATTGAGTAATGTTAGCTAAAATCATCGGCAATACTGTTTTCTGTCAGCGTTCGTACGCCTTGGGCAGCGCGCCTTCCTGCGGCACCATATAGCGTTCGCGCAGCGCGTCTTGTCGCGTCCGCAGCGGCTGCTTGATGCCGTCGATATAGACCGCCGCCACCGCGCTGCCGAGTTCGAGCGGATCGCCCTCCCAGATCACCACGTCGCCGCGCCGGCCGGCGCGGAGCGAGCCGATCTCGTCGCCCATCCCGATCGCCTCGGCCGGGACCGAGCTGATCGCGGCGAACGCGGCGTTCCAGTCGAGCCCGGTCGCGCCGGGCACCTTGGTCAGTGCGACGAGGTTGCCGGCATATTGCTTTTCGAGCCGCGCCTGGCGCGCCTCGTCGTCGTTGATCGTGCCGATCCCGACGAGGACGCCCGCCGCCTTCATCCGCCCGACGTTCGACTGCGTCGCGCCGATCTGGTCGAAGCTCGCGGGCAGATCGCTCAGCGCCGAGGCGATCACGGGAATGCGCGCAGCGGCGATCTGCTGCGCGACCATCCAGCCTTCGCCGGCGCCGACGAAGACGAGCTTTAACGCCGGATAGTCGCGCTTGAGGTCGAGCAAGGCGAGCATGTCGGACGCGCGTTCGACATGGACGAGCAGCGGCATCCGCCCCTCGGCGACCGGCACCAGCGCGGCCGCATCGGCGCGGGTCAGCAAGGCGTTCTTGCCCTGGTCGAGATAATGGGCGGGATCGCGCGCATAATCGCGCGCCTGCGTCATCGCGTTGCGGAAGGCGATCAGCGCGGCGGGGCGGCTGCCGCCAGCGGCGCGTCCGCCGGTTTCGCCATATTCCATGAACTGGAAGGCGCGCGCACGCGTGATCGGCAAACGGTCGGCGCCGAGATCGATCACGGCGCCCATCCCGGCGAAGATCGAACCGGCGATATCAGGCGCGACGATCGCGCGCGTGATCCCCTCGGCGCGGTTGAGCGGGATCGACGAGGTGCTCGGGTTGACCGCGGGCGCGATGTCGATCGCCGCATGGAACGGGCTGGTGCGCGCATCGGCGTCGTTGGTCTCGTCGACGCCATCGACCTCGACGATCCCCATCCGGGTGAAGCCCGCGACGATCCCCGGCGTGACCCAGCGCCCGCCGGCATCGACTGTCGCCGTGCCCGCCGGCACCGCGACCGAGCGGCCCGCCGCGACGACGCGCCCGTCGCGGACGATCACCGTGCCGCCGTCGATCGGCGCCGAGCCGTCACCGATGACGAGTTTGGCGTTGGTGATCGCGACCGACTGTGCCGCGGCGGGCGCAGCGAGGAAGGCGGCGCTGAGGAGCAGGAGGCGCTTCACTTGGTATCTCCCGCACCGGGCTGGCCGAGTTCGAAATCGGAAACGGGGCGGCGTTTCGGATCGTTCGCGTCGTAGAGCAGCGCCCCGTCGATCCACACCTTCTCAGGGCGCGTATAGACGCTGAACGGATTGCCGTTCCACAGCACCACGTCGGCCATCTTGCCGGGCTTGAGGCTGCCGGTCTTGTCGGCAATGCCGAGCGCCTTGGCCGGATTGTAGGTCAGCCATTCCCACGCCACCGCGTCGGAAATGTCGATCCCGGCATGGCGGCCGCTGGCGAGTGCCTTGGCGACTTCCTGGTTGAGCCGCTGGATGCCGTTGGGATCGTCCGAATGGATCATCGCACACGCGCCGTTCTTCTGCAGCAGCGCGAGATTTTCCGCGATCGCGTCGTACGACTCCATCTTGAAGCCCCACCAGTCGGACCACACCGCCGCGCAGGTGCCGTTTTCCTTCAGGATGTCGGCGATCTTGTACGCTTCGACCGCATGGTGGAACGCGCTGACGTGGTAGCCGAACTCCTTCGCCATATCCATGACGATGGCCATTTCATCGGCGCGGTAGCAATGGTTCTGGACGAGGATCTCGCCGCCCAGCACGCCCGCCAGCGTATCCATCGCGATGTCGCGGCCGGGGGGATCGCCGCCGTCCTTCTCGTATTTGTCCCATTTGCGTTTGTATTCGGCCGCCTTCGCCCAGGTCTGGCGATCGACCGCGATATTGCCCATCCGCGTCGAGGGTTCGCGACCCTTGCTGCCATAGACGCGCTTGGGGTTCTCGCCGCACGCCATCTTGAGGCCGTAGGGCGCGCCGGGGAATTTCATCCCCTGTTCGGTGCGGGCATAGACGTTCTTCACCACCACCGAGCGGCCGCCCATCAGATTGGCCGAGCCGGGCAGGATCTGCAGCGTGGTGACGCCGCCATTGGCGAGCGCGCGGCTGAAGCCGGGGTCCTGCGGCCAGACGCTGTGTTCAGCCCAGACGTCGGCGGTGACCGGGCCGGTCGCTTCGTTGCCGTCCGAATTCGCCTCGACCGCGGGGGAGGGATAGTCGCCGAGGTGGCTATGGATATCGACGATGCCGGGGGTCAGCGTCTTGCCGGTGCCGTCGATCACGGTCGCGCCGGCGGGGGCGGCGATGCTTTGCCCTACGCTCACGATCTTGCCGTCGGCGAACAGCGCCGAGCCATCGTCGATCCGCGCGCCTTCGCCGTCGAAGATCGTGACGTGGATGACGAGCGTCGGGGCGCCGGGATAGGCCTTGTAGGTCGAGGGGAAGGGATCGTGCGCATAGCCCTTGCCCGCGCCAGGACCAGACTTGCTCGGCTTGGCAGACGCGCTCTGCGGGCGTTTGCCATCGCTTGCACAGCCTGCGAGCAAGGCGGCGAGCGCCACCGTGGTCCATCCGATACGCTTCATGCGGCCCCCTTGATGCGCCTTGGGCGCTGTATTGGTCGAGTAATCCAGGAGCAGGGCGACGCTGTCAATCGCGGGGCGGCAGGTCCCGCGGTTTTCATGCGAGGCTTTGCGCGTGCGGCGTGCTGGCGTAGGGGGCCGGGATGCGGTCTGCCTCGTGCGTTTGCGACCGCCGATCGAGGGTCGATGTTCCACGTAGAGTATGACCGGCGCACCAACTGTCTCAACCTGCGCGTCGCAGGGTTCTGGAAGCCCGAAGACGTCACCGATTTCGCGCGCGAAGTGGGTCTCAAGGCGCTTGCCGCCAAGGCGATCCGCGGCGATTTCGACGCCTGTGTCGAATCGCTCGATTTTCCGGTTCAAGCGATGGACGTCGCCGATCTGCTGTCGCAGATCATGCGCGGCGGGATGGCGATGACCACCGGCCGCGCCGCTGTCGTGGTGGGCAGCCAGCTCAACAAGGCGCAGGCCGAGCGTACGCTGGTCAACCCGCGCTTGCGGGTGTTCATGACGATGGCGGCGGCGCGGGCGTGGCTTGCCGAACCCGTCTGACGCACGGGACGCGCGTGGCTAGACTTCGTCGCGATACTTGATTTCGAGGAAGCGGCCGCGTGTTTCGAGCGAATCGAGATCGCCTTGCGCGATCTGCGCCGACATCTCGCCGATCTCGCTGTCGATCAGCCGGAGCGCGTCGGCGAGCTGCGCATCGGGGCTCTTGCCGTTGCGCGCGACGCCGCGCAGCGGGGGCGGGACCTTGGCATAGCCTTTGAGCAGTTCGGGGAGTTGCTCGCCGATCAGCTTGCGCACCTCGATCGCGACGGGTTCGCCCTCGTCGAGGCTCGCGAGTTGTGGCGACAGCGTTTCAAGCCGCACGCCGATGCCGTCTACCAAGGTCTGCGCAGGCGCGGGGAGCAGCTTGCGCTGCGTGTCGAGCCATTGCTCGGTCTTGGCCGGCAGCGCCTTGAGCGGGACTTGCGTCAGTTGCTCGACGCGCACCGCCGGGGTCAGCGTCGCGAAGAGCAGGAACGCGGTCACCGCCATCATCAGCAAGCCGATGAGCAACGCGCCCCCCATGCCGAGCGGCACGAACCAGCCGACCGCGATCGCCGCGACGATGATCGCGAGATCGGCCGTGCCTGCAAGCGCAAGGCGGCGCGTGACGCTCACGCCCTGGCGGCGGCGCGTGGCGAGCGCCTGGCGCTCGGCGCGGGTGCGGTCGAGCAAATCCCCGGCGCGCGCGATCTGGCGGTCGACATCGCTCACGTGCTTACAGCGCCTCCAGCTTGAAGGTCTCGCCACCCGCGCCGGCATTCTGCGCAGCGCCTTGCGCGCGGGCGATGTAGCCCTTCGATTTCTCGACTTCGTTCGATAGCGTGCCGACCGTGCTCTTCATCGAATCGAGCGCCTTCAGCTTGAAGGTGTCGATCGCGTCCATCGTATCATAGATGTTCTGGAACGCGCGCTGGAGTGTCTCGACCGGGATCGTCGCGGCGGCGGCCTGTTCGTGGATCGTCGCGGTCTGCGACTTGAGCAGCTTGCCGGTCGCATCGATGATGTTGGCCGTCGTCGTGTTGAGCGCGGTAATCTGGTCGAGCACGAGCTTCTGGTTGGCGAGCGCCTGCGCCACCGTCACCGCGGTGCGCAAAGCGCTGACCGTCGTGGTCGAGGCGCGATCGACGCCCTTCACCAGCTCGACATTGTTCTTCTTGACCAGATCGAGCGCGAGATAGCCCTGCACCGTCACCGCCATTTGCGTCAGCAGATCCTGCGTGCGCTGGCGGACGTAGAACAGCGCGCTCTCGCGCAGCGCCTTGGCCTTGGCGGGGTCGGTATGGTCGAGATCGTTGGCCTTGTCCTCGAGCCGGGCGTCCATTTCCTTCGACAGCACGATCATCTGTTCGAGCCGGCCCATCGCGGCCCACAGATTGGCGCGCTCGGTGTCGATCGCGGCATTGTCCATCAGCAGCTCGTCCTTGCCGCGCGCGAGCGTCTTGAGGATGGCCGAGATGTGCGATTGCGAGGAGCGATATTTGTCGAAATAGGTGTTGATCCCGCCGCCGAACACCTTGCTCAGCATGCCGCGGCCCGAGAGCAATTTGCTGTTCACCGAAGGATCGAGCTTTTCGATCGTGCGGCGCAGTTCGGTCAGATCGGCGCCGACTCCGCTCTCGCCGTCCATCGCCTTGACCGGGCGATCGAGGAAGCGGTTCGACTGGTCGGCGGCGGCGCGGATTTCCTTCTGGCCCATCGCAGCGATCGCATCGACGCGCTTGCCGAATTCGGGGCTGTTGACGTCCTGCGCGACGAGATCGTCGACGAACCCGGCGACCTTGGTCTGCAACTGTGTCCGCACAGCGTCATCGACCGGCACCAGGCCGATCGCTTTTTCGGGCGCGACCACGGGTACGGGGTCGGGCGGCGTCAGGACCAGCGCGGTCGCTTCGGTGTCGGCAGCGGTCGCCATGTCTTCCCTCCAGGCAATGTCGCTCCCTAGATGAAGGGGATCGCGTCGCGGTTCAAGTGTGTCATCATGGTAATACGCATATGGTCACACAAGCGTAACGAAAAAGACGCGAACCCGACGCAGCTTGGCCGTACCGCGCCGCATCAAGATACAAAAAAACAGGGGTTCTGTGATGCGTCGTTCCGTTTCGTTCGGGTTTGCCGGCATTTTGCTCGGTTGCACCTCCACCGCCGCGCTTGCGCAGTCGACGGTTCAGCCGAGCGCTCCCGAGGAAGGCGGCGACATCGTCGTCACCGCGCAGAAGCGCGAGCAGAAGATCCAGGACGTGCCGATCACCGTCACCGCGCTGACCGGCGCGAAGATGGAGGAGCTTGGCGTCAACTCGCTCGCCGAGATGGCGATGTACGTGCCGGGCCTGCGCATCCAGGAGCAGAGCGACAACAACCCCGGCTTCGTGATCCGCGGCATCACCTCGGACAGCGGCTCGGCGCAGCAGGGCGCGCGCGTTTCGATCTATTATAACGGCGTCGATATCTCGCGCACGCGCGGCGCGTATCAGGACACCTATGATCTCGAGCGGATCGAGGTGGTGAAGGGCCCGCAGGCGACTTTGTTCGGCACCGCCTCGGCGGTCGGCGCGGTCAACATCATCTCGGCGCAGCCGCGTGCGGGGACCTCGGCCGGGATCATCGGCTCCTATGGCAATTACAATCGCGGTCAGGTGTCGGGCTTCGTCAATGTCGGCAACGACACGCTGTCGGGGCGGCTCGCCTTCGCGTACAGATATCATGACGGTTTCGTCCGCAACATCGCGGGCGACGCGAGCGTGCCCAACCAGAACCAGGGCAAGATCAAGCAGGACGATCTCAACGGCCAGGACCAGCGCGGCCTTCGCGGTTCGCTGCGCTGGGCGCCGACCGATGCGATCACCGCGAGCCTCGTCCTGACCTATGATGGCCAGCGCAACCCAGGCACCGCTTTCCGCTCGCGTGCTTTGGCACCGACCGGCGGCAATGGCGGCGATTACAGCTATGCCGAACTGTCGGGCTCGCCGTACAGCGCATCGGTGCTCGGCGCGGCCAAGCTCGGGCTCAAGCGCGACGTGTACGATGCCAACCTCACGCTCGCCTGGGAGCTCGCGCCGGGCGTGACCTTCACCACCGTCAACGGCTATCGCAAGTTCAACAGCAACGAAGTGTTCGATGCCGATGGCGGCCCGGCCTGGTATCTCGAATTCGCCGAGGATGCGCGCGGCGACCAGTGGAGCCATGAAGGCCGCTTCAACTTCTCGGGTGACAAGTATCGCGCCTCGTTCGGCTGGAACGGTTTCTTCGAGAACAACCTCCAACGCGTGCCCTTCTCGACCGAGGAGGGGACCTATCTCGGCTGCTCGGTCGCGGCGGCCTATGCCGGCGTGCGCGCCGCGCTGGCCGCAAACGGCGTGTCGGGCTGCGTCGCGGCGAACGGCACGGTGACCGCCGCTAATGCCACGCGCGTGCTGACGCGCGGCGCGGCGACGGCGATCCCATACAGCTCGGAATTCACCAATTACGGCACCAACGACACCTATTCGGTATTCGCCGACGGGACCTACATTCCGACGCCGCGGCTCGAACTGACGGCGGGCGCACGCCTGCTGATCGAGCAGCGCAAGTCGGGCTACAGCTCGGTCCAGCCCAATTCGGTGATCCTGGCGTCGCTTGGGGTGAAGAGCAGCCTGCTCGGCACCGTCAGCACCGGCGGCACGATCTTCACCGCGCAGCGCAGCTTCACCGCGATCCTGCCGCGCTTCAACGCGCTCTACCGCGTGAGCGACAGCATCAACCTCTACGCGACGATCAGCAAGGGCCGCCGCTCGCCGGTGGTGCAGCTCGCCGCGCAGACGGTCGGCGGCGTCGTCGTACCGAACCTGCAGATCGTTCCCGACGAAGTCGTGTGGAACTATGAGGGCGGCATCAAGGGCAAGATCGGGCCGTTCACCGGATCGCTCGGCGTGTTCTACCAGGCGTATAACGGCTTCCAGGTCTCGGTGACCAACAATGGTGTCACCACCACGCAGAGCGCAGGCAAGGCGAACAACCCGGGCGCCGAGTTCGAGGGCAATCTGAAGGTCGGCCGCTTCCTCCAGCTGTTCGGCAATTTCGCCTATGTCGACGGCAAGATCGCCAACAACGCGTCGTACGGCGTCTATTCGGGCGACCAGTTCCGGCTCCAGCCGAAATACAGCGCTTCGGGCGGCGCGACGCTGCGCGTGCCCGCGGGCGACCTGATCTTCTATGCGACGCCGTCGGCAACGTACCAGAGCAAGCAGTATTTCGAGCTGCCGAATTCGGAGGCGATCAGCCAGGGCGGTTATACGCTGGTCAACGTCCGTGCCGGCGTCGAGCTTATGCAGGGCAAATACCGGATCGGTGGCTTCGCGCGTAATGCGTTCGACAAGAAGTATCTGATCGACGCGGGCAACACCGGCGGCGGCTTCGGCATCCCGACCTACATCCGCGGCGAGCCGCGCGTGTATGGCGTGGAAGTCGCGGGCAAGTTCTGAACCTTTGAGAGCCCCTCCCCTTCAGGGGAGGGGTTGGGGTGGGGACGTGACTGCAGCCGTTGGTCTCGGTGAGACCCGGCCCCACCCCCAACCCCTCCCCTGAAGGGGAGGGGCTTAGGTGTTCGCGCATCCGGGTCGCCAAACCGTCCACGGCAGGGATGCCCCCAAAAAACCACCCCCCTTTCCGCGACGCACCATTTGCGCTAGGGGCCCAACGCAATCATTCCTCACTTCATCGAGCTATATTCATGAGCCTCCGCAATGTGGCCATCATCGCACACGTCGATCATGGTAAGACAACCCTCGTCGACCAGCTGTTCCGCCAGTCCGGCACCTTCCGCGACAACCAGCGCGTCGAAGAGCGTGCGATGGACTCGAACGATCTCGAAAAAGAGCGCGGAATCACCATTCTCGCCAAGCCGACCTCGGTCGACTGGACCCCGCCGGGTGAATCCGAGAGCATCCGCATCAACATCGTCGACACCCCCGGCCACGCCGATTTCGGCGGCGAGGTCGAGCGGATCCTGAGCATGGTCGACGGCGTCGTCCTGCTGGTCGATTCGTCGGAAGGCGCGATGCCGCAGACCAAGTTCGTCACCGGCAAGGCGCTCGCGCTCGGCCTCAAGCCGATCGTCGTCGTCAACAAGGTCGACCGTAACGACGCGCGCATCCAGGAAGTGCTCGACGAAGTGTTCGACCTATTCGTGTCGCTCGACGCCAATGACGAGCAGCTCGATTTCCCCGTGCTCTACGCATCGGGCCGCAACGGCTATGCCTCGACCGACATGGACGCGCGCGAAGGCACGCTGATCCCGATGTTCGAGACGATCGTGAAGCACGTCCCCGCACCGAAGGTCGAAGTCGCCGGCGTGCCCTTCACCTTCCTCGTCACGCTGCTCGACCGCGACCCCTTCTTGGGCCGCATCCTCACCGGCCGCGTCAACTCGGGCGTGGTCAAGCTCAACCAGCCGATCCACGCGCTCGATAACGACGGCAAGATCGTCGAGACCGGCCGTGCGTCGAAGATCATGTCGTTCCGCGGGCTCGACCGCGTTCCCGTCGACGAAGCCAAGGCCGGCGACATCATCAGCCTCGCCGGTCTTTCGGTGGCAACGGTTGCCGACACGATCGCCGACATCACGGTCAGCGAGCCGCTCCACGCCCAGCCGATCGATCCGCCCACGCTGTCGATGCGCTTTGCCGTCAACGATTCGCCGATGGCGGGTCGCGAGGGCACCAAGGTGACGAGCCGCATGATCCGCGAGCGGCTGTTCCGCGAGGCCGAGTCGAACGTCGCCGTCAAGGTGACCGAAGCCTCGGACAAGGACAGCTTCGAAGTCGCCGGCCGCGGCGAGCTTCAGCTCGGCGTCCTGATCGAGACGATGCGCCGCGAAGGCTTCGAGCTCGGCATCAGCCGCCCGCGCGTGCTGTTCAGCGAAGACGAGCAGGGTAACAAGACCGAGCCGTACGAGACCGTCATCATCGACGTCGACGAGGAATATTCGGGCACGGTCGTCGAGAAGATGAACCTGCGCAAGGCCGAGATGACCGACATGCGGCCCTCGACCGGCGGCAAGACGCGCATCACCTTCTCCGCCCCCTCGCGCGGCATGATCGGCTATCACGGCGAGTTCCTGTCGGACACGCGCGGCACCGGCATCATGAACCGGCTGTTCGAGAAGTACGGCCCGCACAAGGGCAACATCGAAGGCCGCAAGAACGGCGTGCTGATCTCGAACGGGTCGGGCGAAGCCAATAACTACGCGCTGGGTCCGCTCGAAGAGCGCGGCATCCTGTTCGTCGGCCACGGCGAGGCGCTGTACGAGGGCATGATCGTCGGCGAGAACGCCAAGCCCGACGATCTCGAAGTCAACCCGATGAAGACCAAGGCGCTGACCAACTTCCGCGCCAGCGGCGGCAAGGACGACCAGGTCCGCCTGTCGCCCCCGAAGCGCGCGACGCTCGAGCAGGCGATCGCCTATATCGACGACGACGAGATGGTCGAGGTGACGCCGAAGTCGATCCGACTGCGCAAGCGCTTCCTCGATGCGAACGAGCGCAAGCGGGCGAGCCGGGCGAAGCTTAGCTAAGGCTGGTTTTGTAGGTTGGGTTTAAGGGGCCGGGCGCGAAAGCGTCCGGCCTTTTTTTGTTGGCGGACCGAAACTGACTTGTGCAGGCAGGTCGCTCTAAGCCACATTAAAGAACGATAGGGGACTTAATTCCGTGAATATCAAATGTTGGATTTCCCGGATAACAGTCAGGCCGATGATCGAGGTAGCGCGTTAACTCTCACACGTGCATGGTGTGAATGTGGCTGGTCTGAACCCTGAGATCCTGATCTGGGCGCGCGAGACGGCAGGCCTCGACAGGGAAGCGGCTGCCCGAAAAATCGACTTAAAGCCTTCCCGTGGCGTGTCCGGCGAGGAACGGCTGGCGGCCATGGAAGCTGGTAATGTCATTCCTACGGCCCCGCTGTTGCGACGCATGGCCGCGCAGTATCATCGCCCTCTTCTCACTTTCTATCTGCCTGGGGTTCCAGCGCCAGCGGAGCTTGGGCAAGATTTTAGAACGCTACCAGACCGAGGTGATCCTTCTAACGTGTTGCTTGCTACCTTGCTGCGGGATGTAAAGGCCCGGCAAGCACTTGTCCGGGAAACACTTGAAGACGACGAAGACGCAATGGATGTTGAGTTGGTCGGGGCGGCCGCCGGCACGCGCGATTCCGCCGCGCTTGCCAGTATAATTGTCGAAACTCTGGGCTTCGACCGGGTCGAATACCGGTCGCACGCCCGCGGAGAAGATGCATTCGGCTATATTCGTAGCTTGGTTGAGGCCAGAGGTGTATTTGTCCTTCTAGCTGGAGACTGCGGCCATTGGTCCACGGCGATTGAGGCAAGAATATTTCGAGGCTTCGCCATCTCGGATAAGCTAGCACCCTTCATCGTCGTGAACGATCAAGACGCAAAGGCCGCGTGGTCCTTCACGCTCTTGCACGAAGTGGCGCATCTCCTGCTGGGCGAGACCGGCGTCAGCGGCGGAGCGCCCAATGGACGCATCGAGCAACTATGCAACGACGCTGCAGCAGCAGCCCTGGTTGATCAAGCCGAGATTATCAACCTCGGTCAGCTACTACGTGGCGGCGGTGACGATGCCACTCTTATAGACGTCCTTGCCAATCGCGCGCGTATCAGCCGGTCGATGGTCGCCTACCAGTTGTTTCGGGCGGGGATCATTGGCGAGGGGCGTTGGGAAGAACTTCGGGACGCGTTTCGAGGTCAATGGCTCGCGCAAAGGGAACGGGAGCGTGAGAAAAACCGCGCCAAAGAAGGCGGGCCGAATTGGTATGTCGTCCGGCGGCACCGTCTTGGTTCGGCCATCCTCTCGGTCGCGCGACAGGGCATGGCAGACGGATCTTTGACCCCGACCCGAGCCGCTAGAATGCTCGGTGTCAAGCCGATGAACGTCTATCCACTTCTTGCTGAACCGCGGCGAGCTACGGCCTGATGCTTTACCTGCTCGACGCCAATGCGCTTATTACGGCGCACAATACTTGGTATGGGCATAGACGTGTTCCAGAGTTTTGGCGTTGGCTGATCCATCATGGGCATGGCGGAATGGTAAAGATGCCAGCGGAAATTTACGCCGAGGTTGAGGGCGGCACGGATGAACTCGCCGCATGGATGCACGACGCGGTAACAAAAAAGGCGCTGCTTCTAAACGAGCCGAGCGACCCCGCCGCAGTCCAGGCTGTACTCGAATTGTATGGTCACCCGTTAAACGAAGCCGACCTCATCACCATCGGGCAGGATCCGTTCCTGATCGCCGCGGCGCGGGGCCATGTCGATCGCTGCGTGGTGACGGCAGAGGTTTCGAAACCAACACGGACCGGCGCACGACGGCACGTTCCAGACGTGTGCGGAGACTGTGGCGTAAATTGGATGCATCCCGTAACCTTCATCGCCGACCTCAACTTTTCAACCGGCTGGGATTTGATTTAGAGAGCGCTGAGGCGCTGGGTTTGCACCAGCTTTTCTGCGACAGCCATCGTCTAGCTCCCTGATCATGCCCACACGCTGGCTCCCACGGCGCAAGTTGCGCACGGCTACCGCTTTCTTTACATTTCGCTCAAGGATTGGGCTTTGCCGGTCGACGTCAGGGCTTCGGGTTTCCGGAGCGCTTTCGCTTGACCCGGAGCGCAAAGTGTTGTCAATCATAATGAGAACAAAACATAAACAAAACGCTGTCCTACACGCCCCGAATCTGCCTACCCTCCGCGCACCAACCGCAACCGGAGGCACTGTCATGCAGAACCGCACCCCCGTCGCGCGCGAGGCGCGACCGGCTCTTCCCGAGTTCACCCCCGTCCCCGCAAATATCGCCATGACGGCTGGACGCCCGAGCGGCAGAAGGCGTTCATCGAGGCGCTCGCCGATACCGGCAGCGTCTCCCGCGCCGCGGCGATGTGCAACATGGCGCAGGCCAACGCCTATACGCTGCGCCGCGCGCCCGGCGCCGAGGCGTTGCAGGTGAATATGCCCCCGGCATATTCAGGATCGTCCGGGGGACGATCCAACCTGCAACGCGCCGCGCCTGGGATGCGGCGCTCGATTACGGCGTGCAGCGGCTGAAGGACATCGCGTTCGAGCGCGCGATCGAGGGCGAGCTCGTCCCCGTCATCGCCGCTGGCAAGGTGATCGGAGTGCCGGGTAAACCATGCCCCGCATGGTTTAGGCCCGTCCGGGGGACGGGCCGACCCGGCACTCGGCGCAAGCGCAACGATGCGCTGCTGATGTTCTGCCTGCGCCACTATGGCCAGGACGCCGAGGGGCGCCGCACAACGATCAACTATGTCAGCACGCGCGCGACGGCGGGCGCGAGCGCGGGCGGTGGTGGTGGGGCTGGGGCGAGCGCTGGTGCGACCGCTGGCGCCAGTGCCGGTGGGGGCGCGGAAGCGGGCGCGGTCGCCGAGGCGACGACCACGACGATGCGCACCACCGTCGCGGGCACGCCCGATCTCGCGGCGGTGGCGGCGCGCGGCGATGCGCTGGCGGCGTCGATCGAGGGGTTTGCCGGGGTCACGCTCGATGCCGAGGCGCAGGATGCGGTGATGGCGGCGCTCGAGTGCCTTGCCGCTCGGCGGCGTGTGGCGGTGGCGGCGCAGGAGCAGGGCGGCGAGGCGGCGGCGGATGCGGCCGAGGACGATCCCGACGTGGCGTTCGTGCGCGTGCCGCAGGGCGGGTCGGAATATCGCGGGACGCTGCTGCCGTCGGCCGAGTGCGAGGAGGATGAGTTGGTCGAGGGGATCGATCCGTTCGAGCCGCATTGGAGCGAGCATGGCGGGGATGTTCCGCTGTGGGTTTCCGAGCTGGCGAACGGGCTCGCGCCGTCGCGGGCGGTCGTCGATGCGGTGGCGGGGGAGCCGGGGGCGGGGGTGGCGGGGGATGGGGTGGCGGCGGTTAAGCGGGCGAGGCGGCGGCAGAAGGGTGGGTGAGGGGGGTATTTGCTCTCGTCTGCCACCCCGGCCTTGTGGCGGGGGCTGTGCCGTGCCGCTCGCGCCGCGATGGTAGTGTGTGCGGCGCGGTGGGCCCCGGGACGAGCCCGGGGTGACGGTTCTTTTTTTTGGGGGGGGCGTGTCCTCCCTTCGTCACCCCGGCCTTGTGCCGGGGTCTACCGTGGCGCGCGCGCCTCGATGGCAGCGTGTGCATCCCGGTGGACCCCGGGACGGGCCCGGGGTGACGACGTTGGGGCGGCGGGGCGTGGAGCGCGCCGCGGCAAAGCCGCGTCGTCGGACGGCGCTGCTAGCGCCGCCGGCCGGAGTTCGGCTGATCCTCGCCTAACGCAACGATTGCTGCGCAATCCTTGCGTTAGGCTCGGGCCTCACTCTTCCCCCATCCTCAGCGCCGCAATAAACGCCTCCTGCGGGATGCTCACGCTCCCGTACTCGCGCATCTTCAACTTGCCCTTCTTCTGCTTGTCGAGCAGCTTGCGCTTGCGCGAAGCATCGCCGCCATAGCATTTTGCGGTCACGTCCTTGCGCATCGCGCTGATCGTCTCGCGCGCGATCACCTTGCCGCCGATCGCCGCCTGGATCGGGATCTTGAACAGATGCCGCGGGATGAGATCCTTGAGCCGCTCGACCATGCCGCGCCCGCGCGTCTCGGCGGTGCCGCGGTGGACGATCATCGACAGCGCGTCGACCGGTTCCTCGTTGACGAGGATGCTCATCTTGACGAGGTCGCCCTCGCGCTTGCCGATCTGGGTGTAGTCGAAGCTGGCATAGCCCTTCGACAGCGACTTCAGCCGGTCGTAGAAATCGAACACGACTTCGTTGAGCGGCAGCTCGTACGTCGCCTGCGCGCGGCCGCCGACATAGGTGAGGTCCTTCTGGATCCCACGGCGGTCCTGGCAGAGCTTCAGCACGCTGCCGAGATATTCGTCGGGAACGTAGATCACCGCCTGGATCCACGGCTCGGAAATGCTCAGGATCTTGTTGGGATCGGGCATGTCGGCGGGGTTGTGCAGCTCGATCGTCCCGCCGCCGTGCGTCAGCTCGATGTCATAGACCACCGACGGCGCGGTGGTGATGAGGTCGAGATCGTATTCGCGCGTCAGGCGCTCCTGGATGATTTCCAGGTGGAGCAGCCCCAGGAAGCCGCAGCGGAAGCCGAAGCCCAACGCCGCGCTGGTTTCCATCTCGAACGAGAAGCTCGCATCGTTGAGGCGCAGCTTGGAGATGCTCTCGCGCAGCTTCTCGAAATCGGCGGCGTCGACCGGGAACAGGCCGCAGAATACCACCGGCTGGACCTCCTTGAAGCCCGGCAGCGCTTCGGTCGCGGGGCGCTTGGCATCGGTGATCGTGTCGCCGACGCGGGTCTGCGCGACTTCCTTGATCTGCGCGGTGATGAAGCCGATTTCGCCGGGACCGAGATCGGTCAATTGCTCGATCTTCGGGCGGAAGCAGCCGACGCGGTCGACCAGATGGAGCGTGCCGGCCTGCATGAACTTGATCTGCTGGCCCTTCTTGAGGACGCCCGCGACCACGCGCACGAGGATGACGACGCCGAGATACGGGTCGTACCAGCTGTCGACGAGCATCGCCTTCAACGGCGCATCGGCATCGCCCTTGGGCGGCGGGATGCGCGTGACGATCGCCTCGAGCACTTCGGCGATGCCGATCCCGGCCTTGGCGCTGGTGAGCACGGCTTGCGACGCATCGAGGCCGATCACTTCCTCGATCTCGGCCTTGACCTTGTCGACGTCAGCGGCGGGGAGATCGATCTTGTTGATGACCGGGATGATCTCGTGATCATGCTCGATCGACTGATAGACGTTGGCGAGCGTCTGCGCTTCCACACCCTGCGCGGCATCGACGACGAGCAGCGCGCCTTCGCATGCGGCGAGCGACCGGCTGACTTCATAGGCGAAGTCGACATGGCCCGGCGTGTCCATCAGGTTGAGCGTATAGTCGACGCCGTCGTGCGCGGTGTAGCGCAGGCGCACCGTCTGCGCCTTGATGGTGATCCCGCGCTCTTTCTCGATGTCCATGTTATCAAGGACTTGCTCGGACATTTCGCGGTCGGTCAGGCCGCCGGTCGCCTGGATCAGGCGGTCGGCGAGCGTCGACTTGCCATGATCGATATGCGCGATGATCGAGAAATTGCGGATGGTGTGGAGAGGGGTCACGAATTCGCCCGGATAAGTGCTGCGGAAAGGAAAGGCGGCCCATAGCATCGCACGCGCCCGCGCACAAAGCCCGTCGGTGTCGCCGCAATACGCCTATGCCGGGTGGTGTGAATGGGATATTGCCGCCGTAACGAATCTGTACGGGGGTATTATGGCAAAAGTCTTGGCCGGTGTGGCGATTGCGGCGGTGTTGGCGGGCGTACCGATGCAGGTGGGGGCGCAGCGCCTGGCCAAGCCGTCGGGCACGCAGAAGCTCCAGGAAGCGACGATGAACGACGTGCCGCGCTGCCCGCGCAAGCATGGCACGATCTCGATCGTCGACGGCGACGATTCGCGCGGCTGGACGCAGTACAATCTGGCGCCGCCGCAGAAGCTGCTCAAGGTGCTGGTCGCGCGGTCGGGTTGCTTCAACCTCGTCGATCGCGGCAGCGGGTTGCAGGCGGCGCAGCGCGAGCGCGACATCGGCGGCGATCTCGGGCTGCAGCGCGGCGCCAATGTCGGCCAAGGGCAGATCAAGGCGGCCGATTACGTGCTCCAGGCCGAAGTCCAGGGCGCGAACAGCAATGCCAGCGGCAGCGGCGTCGCGGCGGGTATCGGCGGGCTGCTCGGCGGCCCGATCGGCGGCCTCGTCGGCGGGGTGCGCAGCCGCAAGATGGAAGCCAATGTCGTGCTGTCGATCACCAACGTCCGCACGACCGAGACGCTCGCGACCGAGGACGGCTATGCCGCCAAGAACAGCCTGAGCTTCGGCGGCGGTGGCGGGGTGTTCGGCGGCGGCGTCGGCGGCGGTGTGGTCGGCGGGGGGTATGACAATACCGATATCGGGCGGATCGTGACGCTCGCCTTCATCCAGGCGTACAGCAAGCTCGTCACCGAACTCGGCTATACCAATCCCGGCGACACCGGCACCGCCGAGGCATCGCCCGCCAAGACCTTCACGACGCAAGGCCCGGTCGCGATGCGCAGCGCGGCGAATGCGGCAGGCAAGGTGGTGCGGTCGTTGCCGCCCGGGGCGATCGTCTATCCGACCGGCAACAAGAACGGCATGTGGTGGGAAGTCGCCGACGAGAACGACAATGTCGGCTGGGTGCTCAACACCAAGCTTGCGCCTTCGCGGTAGAGTTCCACCGTCTCCGTCACCCCGGGCTCGTCCCGGGGTCCACCGGGCCGCGCATCCTTCGCGCGGAGTATACGCGACACGGTGGACCCCGGCACAAGGCCGGGGTGACGGCGGGGTGGTGATCGTGCTGGCGGTGCGCTCAGCGTCGGGATAGGGTGCGGCACTATCCCAGGAGACGATGCCATGAAGTTCGCTGTTCCGCTTATCGCCGCTGCCACCGCCGCCCTCCTCGCCGCCGCGCCTGCCAGCGCTGCGCTCAAGGTCGGCGATACCGCACCGAACTTTTCGACCGAAGCCGCGCTCGCCGGCAAGACGCATCCCTTCTCGCTCGCCGCAGCGCTGAAGAAGGGGCCGGTCGTGCTCTACTTCTTCCCGGCCGCTTTCACCTCGGGCTGCACCGCCGAGGCGCATGCCTTTGCCGAGGCCGCCGACGATTTCACCAAGCAGGGTGCGACGCTGATCGGCCTGACCGCGGGCAATGCCGAGCGGATCAAGGAATTCTCCTCGGTCGAATGCCGCGACAAGTTCCCGGTCGGTCTCGCGACCCCGGCGACGATCTCGGGCTATGACGTCGCGCTGCCGCAAAAGGCCGGCTGGACCAACCGCACGTCGTACGTGATCGGCAAGAACGGCAAGATCGCCTATGTCCTGTCCGAGATGCAGCCCGCCGGGCACATCACCGGCACGCTCGCCGCGGTGAAGGCACTCAAGGCGAAGGGCTGATCCTACCGAGCCCCGCCGCCGCGATCGCCGCCAGCGCGGCGGCGCGGCGCGCGGGGCCCTGGCCGCCGACGATCGCATAGCTGAGCCCACGCCGATCGAGTTCAGCGCGCGAGAGATCGAAGAAGCGCTGGCGTTCGACCTTGCTGCCGAACATCCGCGTGCCGTCGTCGATCCACGGCAGATCGATATCGAGCAGCAGATACAGGTCGGCGGTGCCGCGCCATGCGTCGAACCACGGATCGCGGCGACCGAACAGCATGTCGGCCCACACCGCGGTCATCAACGGATCGGTATCGAGCAACAGCGGATCGGCCCCCGTCGCCAGCGCCGCGCGCGTCTGCGCATCGTGCTGCTGCGCGATCCCGACCAGATCGGCCATGGTGAAGTCGGTCCCGTGCGTCTCGGCGAAGGTGCGGCCGTATTCGGGCACGAAGATCGTGTCGAAATGCGCGGCGAGCTGCGGGATCAGCGTCGATTTTCCGGTGCTTTCCGGCCCGTGCAGGCAGATCGTGCTCATACCGCCAGCGCCGTGCGTCGCGCGACGCGGCGCCAGTCGATCAGCCCCCAGATCGCGAGCACGAGGAAGATCGTGTAGAGCAGCATCGTCAGCTTCAATCCCTTGGCGGCATACAAAGCGACCGAGCCGATATCGACCGCGATCCACAGCCACCAGCTCTCGAGCTTGCGACGCGACTGCAGGATCTGGGCGACGACGCTGACGATCGCGAGCGTCGCATCGAGCCAGGGAAACGACGCATCGGTGAAGCGGAACATCGCATAGCCCCAGCCCGCGCTGCCCGCCGCAGCCGCCGCCAGCCAGACGATGCGCTCGCGGTTGGGCAAGGTGCCGACCGCGATCTCGCCGGTTTGCGCCTTTACGTGTGCCCAATTCCACCAGCCGTAAATCTGCACCACGAAGAAGAACACCTGCAGCAGCGCATCGCTGTAGAGCTTCGCATCGACGAAGATCACCGCATAGAGCGCGACCATCGCCAACCCGAACACATAGTTCCAGATGCTGCGCAGCACGACGAGCGTGACATTGGCGAGCCCGAGCCCGAACGCCAGGATTTCGAGGGTGGTCATACCCATCGCGTAGCAGCGCGATTGCGCCAGCGTCGAGCATTGCGCGCGGCCAAGGCGATTTTCCGCTTGATAGTCGCGAGGCGTGGGTCTACGCGCTGCGCCCTGCAATGTGTCGGGGCGTGGCGCAGTCTGGTAGCGCACTGGTCTCGGGGTCCAGGGGTCGTAGGTTCGAATCCTATCGCCCCGACCATTGCAGCATTGGCCCCGAAGCGCCGTGAGCCTGTCTCCGGCCGATACCCTGATCGTGAAGCGACTGCGCGCCCGAATGTGGCACCGTCGCAAACTCTGTTCGCTCAGATGAAGCGTTTGTCACCTTGGCGTCGCGATTGCGCCATGCCAAACACCCGATGCGAGCCTATTCTATTCTACCCGAGGACACCGACCGCATGAGCCGCGCTCCCGTTTTCTATGATGCATCGGGGCGGCGGCGCCGGCGGTTTGCGATGGCGGTGGTCGCCTTCGTCCTGCTCGTGGTGATGGCGGTGGCGGCGCTCGCGATTTCGATCGGCGCGGTGCCGCGCGCGCCCTTGCTGCCGGTCGAGGCCGAACACGCCGCGATCACCAAATTGCCGCCGCCGCACGAGCCGCTGCTGCGCCGTGCGCGCCACGGACTCACCGGCTATGCGCGGCTGCTCGGTGCACCTGCGCGCGGCGTCGGGGTCGACCAGCCGCTCGCGATCGCATTCCACGTGCCATGGGATCCGTCCTCGACCGCGTCGCTCCGCCGCCATATCGGCGAGCTCGACTGGCTCGTGCCGGGCTGGGTGTCGGTATCCGGCCCCAACCATCACATCACCGTGTTCCGTGACACCGCGGGCCGCGAGATCATCAACCGCGCGAACCCGCGCCCGCTGATCCTGCCGATGATCCAGAATGCGATCGACGGGAATTGGGATGCGGCCGGCATGGAAGCGCTGCTGCGCGACCCCAAGCTGCGCAAGAAATTCCTCGACACGCTCGAGCCGTGGCTCGCGGCGAACGGGGCCGGGGGCGCGTTCTTCGACTTCGAGGAACTCTCGCCCAAGGGCCAGCAGGACTTCCTGACCTTCCTGCGCGAGACCAAGGCGCGCTTTGCCAAACGCAACTGGGTGATCGGCATCGCGGTTCCCGTCGGTGCCGCCGACGAGGAAGGCGGCTGGAACATCGGCGCCTTCGCCAAGGTGGTCGATCGCGTCGTGCTGATGGCGTACGACCAGCATGAGACCAGCGGCGAGGCGGGCCCGATCGCGTCGCAAAGCTGGTTCGAGCAATCGGTCTCGCGGGCGGTGCGCGATGTGCCGCGCGACAAGATCGTCGTCGCGATCGGCAATTACGCCTATAACTGGCATGACGGCACCGGCGAACCGCTCGCGATCGACGAAGCATGGGAAGCCGCGCGCGAATCGAGCGCGATGCCGACCTTCGATCCGCAAAGCGGCAACACCGGCTTCGCCTATGAGGAAGCGGGCAGCCGCCACGTCGTGTGGATGCTCGATGCGGCCTCGGCGTACAACCAGATGCGCTGGCTGCAGAAGGTCGGGCTGAGCGGGATCGGGCTGTGGCGGCTCGGGGCGGAAGATCCGGGGCTGTGGTCGATCTTCGGGCGGGCGCACCGCACCTTGCCCGCGGCTTCGGTGATCGAGAATATTCCGGCGGGTACCGATGTCGATATCGATGGCAGCGGCGAGATCCTCAAGATCGCGGGCGTGCCGGTCAAGGGCGTGCGCCGTACGCAAACGACCAAGGACGGCGCGATCGGCAACGTCACCTTCCAGACGCTGCCCTCGCCCTATGTCGTCGCGCGCACCGGCTACAAGCCGGGGCTCGTCGCGCTGACCTTCGATGACGGTCCCGATCCGACCTGGACGCCCAAGATCCTCGACATCCTCAAGGCCAAGAAAGTGCCCGGCACCTTCTTCGTGATCGGCGAGAACGTGCTGACGCAGCGCAGCCTGATCAACCGGATGGTGGCCGAGGGGCATGAGATCGGCAGCCATACCTATACCCATCCCAATCTGGCGGGCGCGACGCAGTCCGAGACGACCTTCCAGCTCAACACCACGCAGCGGCTGTTCCAGGCGTTTACCGGGCACACGTTGCGGCTGTTCCGCGCACCCTATTTCGGCGATGCCGAGCCGAGCACCGCCGACGAAATCGACCCGGCGCTGATGGCGCAGGATCGCGGCTATATCTCGGTCGGCCTGCACGTCGATCCGGGCGACTGGAAGCGCCCCGGGGTGCAGAACATCATCGACGACACGATCGACGAGGTCACCGACCCCAAGGGCAAGTGCGACATGTCGAACCCCGACCCGCAGTGCAGCCGCAACATCGTGCTGCTCCACGACGCCGGTGGCGACCGGTCGGAGACGGTGGCGGCGCTTCCGGTGATCATCGACCAGCTGCGCGCCAAGGGCTACACCTTCGTGCCCGTCTCGACGCTTGCCGGGATCCCCAAGTCGGTCGCGATGCCGACGCTGTCGCCCGCCGACCGCGCCGCGGCGGAAACCGACCTGTTCATCTTTTCGGTGCTCGGCGGCGGCGTGATCGCGCTCGGCTGGCTGTTCTTCTTCGCGATCAGCATCGGCATTGCGCGGGCGATCATCCTGTCGGCGCTCGCGCTGATCCAGGCGCGGCGCGAGGGCAAGACGGTGTTCCCGCCGATCGACCCCACCCGCTTCGTCACGGTGATGATCCCGGCGTTCAACGAGGAGCTGGTGATCGAACGCGCGGTGCGCGGCGTGCTCGCCTCGACCGACGTGCGGATCGAGGTGATCGTGATCGACGACGGATCGAGCGACGATACGAGCGAAGTCGTGACGTCGGCGTTCGCGGGCGATCCGCGCGTGCGGCTGCTGACGCTCGAGAATGGCGGGAAGGCGCGTGCGCTCAACCGCGCGCTCGAACTGGCGACGGGCGAGATCGTGATCGCGCTCGATGCCGATACGCAGTTCGAGCCGACCACCATCGCACGGCTTGCGCGCTGGTTCGCCGATCCGAAGATCGGTGCGGTCGCTGGCAATGCGAAGGTCGGCAATCGCGTCAATCTGCTCACCAAGTTCCAGGCGGTCGAATATATCACCGCGCAGAATCTCGAGCGGCGCGCGCTGGCGCGGATGAACGCGATGACGGTGGTGCCGGGCGCGGTCGGCGCGTGGCGTCTGGCGGCGATCCAGCAGGTCGGCGGCTATCCCGACGATACGCTCGCCGAGGATCAGGATCTGACGATCGCGATCCAGCGGGCGGGCTGGGCGGTGACGTACGATCAGTACGCCGTCGCCTGGACCGAGTCGCCCGAGACGATAAAGGGTCTCGCCAAGCAGCGCTTCCGCTGGGCCTTCGGCACGCTGCAATGCCTGTGGAAGCATGGCAGCATCATGGCGACCGGCCGCCCGGCGGGCCTCGCGCGCGTCGGGTTGCCGCAGGCGATCCTGTTCCAGATCGTCTTTGCGGCGATCTCGCCGATCATCGATCTGGCGCTGATCGTCAGCTTCGTGATGACCTATATCGCGGTGCAGGCGCATGGCTGGGCGCAGACGCAGCACGATGTCGACAAGATGCTGCTCTACTGGCTGGTGTTCACCGCGATCGACCTGCTCGCGGCGACGGTCGCCTTCGCGCTCGAACGGCGCGAGCAGTGGCGCTTGCTGTGGCTGCTGATCCCGCAGCGGATCGGCTATCGCCAGATCATGTATTATGTCGTGCTGAAAGCGATCACCCAGGCGTTGCGCGGGCGCAGCGTGGGGTGGGGCAAGCTGGTGCGGACCGGGCGGGTGCAGGCGCGCTGAGGCGCGTCCACCCGGCTGTGACATAAGCGCGACATTCCGGGGGAAATCAGCCGATTGGCGCGCAGGGGCCGGATCTCGGCTATCCTTTGCGCCGGCTGCGTTGCATCGGACCCGCAGAATCGGTTCGGTGTGAGGCAAGGTGATGATCGTTCGGAAACTGTATGCGAGCGCGGCGGCAGGCGTGCTTGCCGCGCTGCTGCTGCCGGCGGTTGCGATGGCGCAACAGGTCGATATCGGCGCGCCCGCACCGCCACCGACCACCCCCGCCGCGCCGACCGCGAACGACACCAAGACGCCTGCGACCGACGCGCCTGCCGCCCCGACCGCCGCTAAGGCCGCGGCCAAGCGCTACGTGCCCAACCACATGCTGCACCAGCGCGATACCTCGCCCGGTTCGCAGATCGGCGATACGCAGAGCGCGGCCCCGCCGGGCCTGTTCGGCGACTGGCGCAACAGCCGCACCTGGCTCGGCGAACGCGGCGTCGATGTGTCGGCGCGCTATGCGTCGGAGACGGCATATAATCCGACCGGCGGCAAGCATCAGGCGATCACCGAGACCGGGCAGTTCGACATCGGCGCGAAGGTCGACATGGGCAAGCTCGTCGGGCTCGAGGGCGGGACGCTGCAGGCGACGCTCACCTGGCGGCGCGGCGACAATCTGTCCGACGTCGCCGGGCTCAACACGCTGCAGCAGGTGCAGGAGGTCTATGGCCGCGGGCAGACGGTGCGCGTGACCGAGCTCTGGTACGAACAGAAGATCGGGGATTCGGTCGAACTCAAGCTCGGCCGCACCAATCCGGGGTCGGATTTCGCGGTCTTCTCGTGCCACTTCCAGAACCTCACCTTCTGCGGCGCGCAGCCGGGCAATCTGGTCGGCGATTACTGGCAGAACTGGCCGGTAGGGCAGTGGGGCACGCGGCTGCATGTCGATGTGCGGCCCGGCGTGTACGTCCAGGCAGGTGTCTATGAGGTCAATCCGCTCAACCTGAAGAACAATTTCTTCGTCGCGCGCTGGCATGGCGCGACGGGCGTGCTAATCCCGTTCGAGGCGGGGTGGACGCATGGTGGCGATGGCGGCCATGTCGGATCGTACAAGGTCGGCGGCTGGTACACGACCGCCAATGGCAGTGACGTCTATCTCGACATCAACCGCCGCCCGATCGTCGTCACCGGGCTCGCCCCGCTCGAGCATTCGGGGCGCTATGGCGGCTATGTCAGCGTCCAGCAGCAGATCACCGGCAAGTCGAAGGACGGCAAGTCGCTCGACGGGCTCGGCGTGTTCGCCAATTTCACCCAGACCGACCGCGCGACCGCGGTGACCGACAATCAGGCGGTGGTCGGGGTGTTCTACAAGGGGCTCGCGACGTGGCTGCCGGGCGACGTGCTCGGCGTCGCGTTCGGGCGGACCAACGTCAACGGGCGCGCGGCGGACGCCGACCGGCTGGTCCCCGGCACGCCGGTGCGCGACGCCGAATATGCCGCCGAAATCTATTACAGCGTGACGCCGCTGCCGTGGCTCGAGCTGCAGCCCAATGTGCAGTGGATCCACCACCCCGGCGGCGTGCGCAGCGCCGACGAGGTCGTGGTGCTCGGGCTGAAGGGCGCGATCACGTTGTAAAGGGGCGGGGTGTCGGTCGGCTTCACGCCGTCACCCTGCGCCTCTCGCGGGAGCGCGTTCTCGCTATGGCGCTCAGGCATCGCAGCCCGAGGCGACGTGGCGAAGGCAAATGACTCGTCCGGTATCAGGCGAGATTGAGCGGGCTGCAGGGCGCGAGGATGATCCGCGGCGATGCATGGTATAAACGCAAGAACAGCGTATAGCGGCCGTGTATTGGCGCTGACGAAAGCGCCCTCTGTCGCGATTGAACTTTCACGCCCATGCGTTTACCCGACGATGCAAGGCCGACTGGAGAACATCCGGCCGATCCCGAAAATGCAAGCGGCGCGACCGACCCGCGAAGCCTCCATAGCATTGGCGCAGCGGCGCTGGTTTTCATCGTGGCGATGGCGCTGTTCTTCCGGGTGCCGATCCTGAGCAGCTTCGATCTCGGTTTCGGAGGCCGTGACGACGCCATCATCGAGATCAGCATTCTCGAACATTGGCGCAACGTCCTCAGCGGTGCGGAGCCTTGGGCGACGACGCTGTACTTTCATCCGTACGCCGGAACGCTGGGCTATAATGACGGCTATTTTCTGTATGGCGTGAGCTATTCCTTCTGGCGGACGTTCGCCGACCCGTTCCAGGCCGACACGCTGAACATCGCGACCTTCAAGGCGATCGGCTTCGTGGCGGCGTATCTGCTGGTCGCTCGGACGTTGCGCTGGGGGCGGTCCGCAGCGTTGGTCGTGGCGCTGCTTTGGACCATCGCCAGCAACATCTCGCTGCAGGCGGTCCATGCGCAGCTCCAGAGCGTCGCGCTGTTGCCGGTCGCCATGATGCTGGCGATCGCGATCGTCCGGGCCGAGCGGGATGCGCGGCACCGCGCCGCGCGGTTGCTGACGATACCGCTCGGTGCGTTGATGGCGGCGTGGTTGCTGACGACCTATTACATGGCCTGGTTCACGATCTTCTCGGCATGTCTGTTCGCCGCGTGCTGGTGCGTGACGAGCGCGACCTGGCGCCCGGCGACGCTTGTCGCGTTCGTGCGGCGCCACGCGGGAACGCTCGCCTGTGGCGCCGTGGCGTTTCTCGTGCCGGTTCTCCCTTTCCTGTCGGTCTATCTCCCCACGGTCCGCGAGACGGGCGGGGACTCCTACCATGACATGTTGGGCTATCTCGTCACGCCGGTGATCGACATGATCAACGTGGGGCGCGGGAATTACGTCTGGGGCTGGATCTTCCACCCCCTGTTCGCGCTGGTCGGTGCGGTCCTGCCGGCAGATCCGGCGCTTCCCGGTCGCGTGCTTGGCGGCGAGCACGAAGCGGGATTGCCGCTGATCTTCTTCATCCTTGTGGTCACCGCGGCGTGGCGGATCATCGTTCGGCGGCGCGTCGGCCGAGGCCAGCCCGTCTCGGCCGAGCTTCGCGCCTTCGCGCTGGCGATGATGATCGCCTGGCTGCTCACGCTGCAATTCTGGGTGGCGTCACCGTGGGGGCTGGTGTTCGAACTCGTACCGGGCGCGAAGGGGTTGCGCACCGTGTCGCGCTACCAGCTGTGGCTGGTCCTGCCGTTCCTGCTGCTCGTCGGCGCAATGTGGCGCGAGCGGGCCCACGATCTGGCGCGATCGAAGCCGTGGCCGGCCGCCGGTATCCTGGCGGCGTTGGTGGTCGAAAATCTCAGCGCCGAATCTCCCGTGCGGCTCAGTCGTTCGCTCCATCGCACCGCCTTATGGTCGATTCCGGCCCCGCCGGCGGGGTGCGCGAGTTTCTATGTGGTCGCGACCCGACGCAGCGAGCCGCTCTTCATCAACGCCGAGCTGAACGGCTGGTACCCGCACAATGTCGACGCGATGTTCCTGGCCGAGCGCTGGCGCGTGCCGACGATCAACGGCTTTTCGACCTTCAATCCGCCCGACTGGAATTTCGCCAACCCGCGCGCGGCCGATTACGAGCAGCGCGTGATGGGCTATGCTCGGCGACACGGATTGCAGGGCCTGTGCAGGCTCGACGTCCGGCGGGCGGCGCCGTGGAGCCGTGTTCCCGACTGATGCGACAGGCCTCGACAAGCGCCGGGAGGGCGCGTTCGGCTAGAAGCGGTTGGGCCCGCCGAGCTGATCGCACCTTCCGCGGAAGCCATAGCTCGACAGCCCCTGGACGGTGATCCGTCCTGCCCTGCGATCGATCGTGATGCGCGGCTTGTTGAATCCGTTGAGGCGATAGGTGGCGGTGATCGTATCGCGGTCGGGCTGGACGTCGTACAAATCCCACCAGCCATTGTCGCCCCGCGAATTGATCGGCGGGATGAGCGACTTGGGCAGGCGTATCCGCCCTCCGCCGTCCCACAGCTGGAGCATCAGCGAGGCATCGAACATCTCGCGGCGCGATTCGGTGTAGCTGCCGTATTCGTAGCGGTCGCGCTGCGAATTCCACTGCCACTGCGTGCCCGTCGCTAGGCCGTCGCGGCTGCCGTCGCCGAAGCAGACCAGCCCGAGCGTCACCTGCCGCCCGGCGATCGACGGCGCGCGGCCATAGCCATCACCCCGCCGGTCGTCGCTGGGGCGGTAGGGTGGCGGATAGGCGGGGCGCGACGGATAGGCGGTGTCGGGCCGCCCGCGATCGGAGCTTGCGATCTTGCCGCAATCGGGCGGCAGCGTCGGCGTGACCGAAGCGTAGCGGCCGTCCATCGTCGCAATCGTCACGCATTGGCGGCGCGATGCGCTCCACCAATAGGTATAGCTGCGGTCGTCGCCGCGATCGGCGCGAATGAGCTCGTAGCCGCGCGCGCGAACGCCGTTCTCGGCCTGACCGGCGCGCGCGCCGACCATGTCCTCAAGGCCGGTGGATTGCGCCGAGACGGGGACGGCGAGCAGGCCGCCAAGGGTCGCAAGAGCAATGAGGGGGATGCGAGTGGCACGCATGGTGTTTCTCCCTGACGCTAAGCTCGCTTCACAGTCGAGCGATGATGCTGATGAACTACAGGACTGGAACTGCTAGAACGAATGCTCTCCCGCACGGTTTCAATGCGCCACGAAAAGGATCGCGAGAAAGAGAAAGGCGCCGCACGCCTCGAAGAACGCACGCAGCGTATTGCCGAACGCGCGGACCATGGATTGTTCGAGGTTGCGCGCGAACCACAAAGTCTGCGCGAAGAGATAGGCGAGCAGTGCCGCGCCCGCGAGGACTGTCCCGACGGCCCGTGCTTCGGGGATTGCGGCATGCCCGAGCGACAGCGCCGCGCCGAGGAACAGCGCAAACGGCGCGCAGGCATAGCATTGCGCATAGAAAGGCGATTTGAGCCGCTGGCGCGTGATCTTGACCCGCTTGGCGCGCAGCAGCCGCGCCGCAAAGATCAGCGGAAACAGCGAGAACAGGATCAGGCGTAGCGCGAGCAGCGTCGTGCTGTCGGTGATGTACCCGGCAAGCCCTGCCTTCTGCGCGATGATCGGATTGGTCCCGCCGCCGAGCGCCACATCGATCGCCTGCGTCAGCAGCAGCGACAGCACGAGAAACAGCGGCGGGTTGAGCGTGTCGTCGAACTGATCCTCTTCGAGGTCACCCAGTTCGGTATCCGAATAGCGCATCATCGCGAGCGGATTGGTGAGCGTGCGCCACAGCGTGATCGGATAGAAGATCAGCCAGCTCATCACTTCGTAGAGCAGATCGCCCAGCGAATTGAGCCATTTCATGAAATCCATCGGCGACCTTTCCCGGGGAGGCGGGGGCTAGTCAGCACAGATGGGGGGTGAGCGACAAGTCCGCGCATCCTGTGGCGGCTTGCGACGCTTCCGATGCCGGCAAGGCCGTACGGCGCGTCGCCGCTGCTGGTGCTCGAGTTGCGCAGCCCGGTTGATGGTGTCGTGAACCAGGGCCGCGCTCACTCTCGTCGATCCGAACAAGCGGGAGGCGCCGCTGGTGCGCCTCCCGCTTGCCGCCTCACTTCGCGAGCGCGTCGAGCAGCTTGTGCGCGGCAGCCGCAGACGAGGCCGGGTTCTGCCCGGTAATCAGCAAGCCGTCCTGCACGACGTGCACGCCCCAATCGCTTGTCTTCTCATACGAGCCGCCAAGCGCGGTGAGTTCGTCCTCGACGAGGAACGGCACGATCTTGGTCAGCCCGACCGCTTCCTCCTCGCTATTGGTGAAGCCGGTGACGCGCTTGCCCTTGACGAGCGGCGTGCCATCGGCGCTTTTCACGCGACGCAGCGCGCCGGGTGCGTGGCAGACCAAGGCGACGGGCTTGTCGGCAGCGACGAACGACTCGATCAAGCCGATCGAGATGGGATATTCGGCCAGATCCCAGAGCGGACCGTGGCCGCCTGGATAGAAGACCGTGTCGTAATCGGCCTGGTCGACCGTATCGAGCCGGACTGTGCTCGCCAGCTGCGCGGTGGCAGCGCGATCGGTCTCGAACCGGCGCGTATCGTCTGTCTGGCTGTTGGGCTCGTTGCTCTTGGGATCGAGCGGCGGCTTTCCGCCGGCGGGCGACGCGAGCGTGATCTCTGCGCCGGCGTCCTTGAACACGTAATAGGGCGCGGCGAGTTCCTCGAGCCAGAAGCCGGTCTTCTTGCCGGTATCGCCCAGTTGGTCGTGCGACGTCAGTACCATCAAAATCTTCATGTCGGCTGCTTTCTGATCGGGGATCCATCGCGCGGACGCGGCGATCGTGCCGGGCGGACGTGTTCGCCCGTCTCCCGCACCGCCGTGGCTTTTCCGTGCCCGAGCGAAATGGGCGTGGCGTAGCGGTGGTGCAAGGGGCGGTGACCGAGAGCGGACGCACGGCACGGGATCCACCGGCCCGCACGGCGCCCGCAAAAAGCCGTCGTCCGATCACCCGCAGGTCCATTGGGTTCGCGTCCCGGCGGGACCCGACTATCGACCGGCGGTCCGCAGCCGTGCCGAGAAGAACGCGTCGGCTTGCGTCAGAAGATCCGTTCGCGCTGCGCTATCGTCGAGTTGGTGGTCGAGCCCAGGATAGATGATCAAACGGCTCGACTTGCCGGCTCGGTGCAACGCCGCATCCATCAAACGGGATTGGACGATCTCGACGTTGATGTCCTGATCGCCGTGGAACATCAGCACCGGAGCGCTGAAACGCGCCGCATAATGGTCGGGGGACCCCTGCTCGCGCAGCGGGCCGGAGCCGACCTGTTTCGCGACGAGACGGGCGTTGGTGAAGTTCTCCGCGTCCGCCTTGAGCCGATAGAGGTCGGTCACCGGTGCCACCGCGACCACCGCCTTGAACAAGGCGGGATCGACGACATTCGCTTGCAGCGCCGCATAGCCACCATAGGACCAGCCGAAAACGCCGAGCCGATCGGGATCGGCGATGCCCTGCGCGATCATCCAGCGACCGGCATCGAGGACGTCGCCAATCGCGGTGGGCCACGACAGGAATCCGTTCTTCTTCTCGAAGTCCTCGCCAAAGCCGGTCGAGCCGCGAAACTGCGGCTGGATCACCGCATAGCCCCGTTGAGCGAAGAATTGCGGCAGCCAGTCGAACCCCCAGACATCGCGCGCAGCCGGCCCACCGTGGGGCATGACGATCGCGGGGATGTGGCGGCCGGTGCTGCCGGGTGGCAAGGTGAGATAGGCCGGAATCAAGGTACCGTCCGCCGCCGGGTAGGTAATGCTGCGCTGCTCGCTCAATTGCATGCCGGACAGGTCGGCCCGTGGCACTAGGACTTCGGTCAGCTTGCGCGTGTCGCGGTCGAAGAGGAAATAATGGCCGGAATCGATATCGCTTTCGGCGAATAGCAAAACGCGTTTCTCGTCGGCGCTTGCACTGACAAAGGCGATATCGGACAGTTTCGGGAGGGCCTTGGCGAGGCTTTGGGCAAGCGCGCGGTAGCCGGCGTCGAAATAGACGATGCGGGTCTTGTCGGTCACATAGCGCAGGCCGATCACGCGGTCGTGCCGCCCGATCGTCTCGACACTGTCGACATCGACCTTGGGGTCGGCATAGACCAAGTCCGTCTTCATCGTTCCGTCGAGCATCACCGAATAGAGCGCCCGACGGCCATCCTTCTTTTGAACGGCATAGGCCAGGTTGCGCGTCCCATCGACGGCGACGGGAGACAGTCCGTTACCGTTGCCATCGACATGGCTGAACAGTTTCTGCTCGGAGCGTCCCGGAAGGCGATACCAAAAGGTCGTCTTCCCATTCAACATGCCCTTGGCGTCGGTCCCGTATATGCCCGTGATACGGACGGTCCCGCTACCATCGGTCCAGCCTGTGCTGACCGCGGGCTTTACGGGCACACCCTTTCCGGTGCGGGTATCGACGCGTTCCGCACCGTTCCCGCGGGACATCAATACCGTGCCATCGACGCCGGCCATCCAGTCGAGCACCTCGCCGTCGTTCTGGCGCACGGCGTAGCTCGCTTTCTGGCTGCCGAGCGGCAGACTGTGCTTGCCGTCCGCGTCAACCGCCACGAGGCGGCTCCACGCTAGCTTGTCGCCGTCGACCCTGGAGATGCCCGATAGGAGGCAGACCAGCCGATCGGCGGCCGACCAGCCGCAGAATCTCAATTTCAGCGGCTTGCCGTCGGCATATGTGATCGGCGTGGTGGTGCCGTCGGCGAGGTTCATCACCATCGCGACGGTGAGTTGTCCCGCGCCGGGGGCGATATAGACGAGGAATGTGCCGTCGGGGGAGAGCGCTGGACTCGATGCTCCGACCCGTGCGCCAAACGCTGCCGCCAAGGTCGATGGCGTCGGCTCGGCTGCCGTCGCGATCGCAGATATACCGAGCGTTCCAAGGAACACCAAAAACTTGCCAAACATAGGAAGCCCCCCCTTTTGGGGGAAGCTAACGCGGGCGTGGCACGGCGGGCAAGTGCCTGGATAAGGATACTTATGCCAGCCGAAGACCCAGCTGGCGCGGAAATCCGGCCCCCGCGGACCGCCAAAAGAAAACCGCCGCCCGGGTTTCCCCGGACGGCGGCTCTCATTTCTTCAGGCGGTAACCCGAACGCGGAGGATCACTCCTTGTTAAGATACTCGCCGGCATCGGCATCGGTGCCGGTGCCGCTCGTCACGACCGCGGCGAGCGCATCGTCACCGGTACCACCGGCATCGCGCGCCGAGCGGGCCAGCTCGGCGTCATGCTCTTCCTTCGCCGAGTTCGGGGCGACGATCGAGACTTCGGCCATGCGACGCTGCGAGACGCGCATCGCCGCATCGCGCGACGAAGCGGTGACGCGCAGGCGACCCATGCCCGCACCGGTGCCAGCCGGGATCAGACGACCCACGATCACGTTCTCCTTGAGACCGGTGAGCGTGTCCTTCTTGCCCTGCACCGAAGCTTCGGTGAGCACGCGCGTCGTTTCCTGGAACGATGCCGCCGAGATGAAGCTGCGGGTCTGCAGCGACGCCTTGGTGATGCCGAGCAGGACCGGCTTGCCCTGTGCCGGACGCTCCTTCTTGCCGATCTTGGCGTTCATCTCGTCCATCTCGTCGCGATCGACCTGCTCGCCGGCGAGCAGCGTGGTGTCGCCACCGTCGGTGATCTCGACCTTCTGCAGCATCTGACGAACGATCGTCTCGATGTGCTTGTCGTTGATCTTCACGCCCTGGAGACGATAGACCTCCTGGATTTCCGACACGAGATATTCGGCCAAGGGCTCGATGCCGAGCACTTCGAGAATGTCGTGCGGATCAGGCGAACCACCGATCAGGTTGTCGCCGCGCTTGACGTAATCGCCTTCCTGCACGTCGATGACCTTCGACTTGGGCACCAGATACTCGACGACCTCGCTGCCGTCCTCGGGCTGAATGCCGATCTTGCGCTTGGCCTTATAGTCCTTGCCGAACACGACACGGCCCGAGACCTTTGCGATGATCGCATTTTCCTTCGGCTTGCGCGCTTCGAACAGCTCGGCAACACGCGGCAGACCACCGGTGATGTCGCGCGTCTTGGCGCTCTCGCGGCTGACACGCGCCAGGACGTCGCCGCCCTGAACCATCGCGCCATCCTCGACCGAGAGCGTTGCGCCCGCGACCAGCATGTAGCGGCCGGATTCCTCGGCGCTTTCACCCGTGAGGGTCAGGCGCGGACGAAGATCCTCCTTCTTGCTGGCGATGCCGCGGTTTTCGGTCACGACCCGCTGCGAGATGCCGGTCGCTTCGTCGGCCTGCTCGGTGAGCGTCTTGCCCTCGATCAGATCGACATACTTCACGACGCCGCCATTCTCGGTGATCACCGGCATGGTGAACGGGTCCCACTCGGCCAGACGATCGCCCTTCGACACGATGTGACCGTCGTCGAACAGCACATAGGCGCCGTACGGGAGACGATGCACCGCGCGCTCGCGGCCATCCATGTCCATGATCGCGACTTCGCCCGAGCGCGACAGAACGACGCGACGGCCGCGCTGGTCGGTGATGGTGCGCAGGTCGCGATATTCCATCGTGCCGTCCGAGAGCGCCTCGAGGTTCGACTGCTCGTTGAGCTGCGCCGCACCGCCGATGTGGAAGGTACGCATCGTCAGCTGCGTGCCCGGCTCACCGATCGACTGGGCGGCGATGACGCCGACCGCTTCACCGATGTTGACCGGGGTACCGCGGGCGAGATCGCGCCCGTAGCACTTGCCGCACACACCGATCTTGGTCTCGCAGACGAGCGGCGAGCGGATCTTGCACGACTGCGTGCCGATCGCCTCGATCTGCAGGATCATCGGCTCGTCGAGCAGCGTGCCCGAGGGGATGACGATCTCGCCGGTCTTGCTGTCGACGATGTCCTCCGCGGTCGTACGGCCGAGGATGCGCTCGCCGAGCGACGCGATCGTCGAGCCGCCCTGGACGATCGCGCGCATTTCCAGCGCGCGGGTCGTGCCGCAGTCGAGCTCCATGATCACGCAATCCTGCGACACGTCGACCAGACGACGCGTGAGGTAGCCCGAGTTCGCCGTCTTCAACGCCGTATCCGCGAGGCCCTTACGAGCACCGTGGGTGGAGTTGAAGTATTCGAGGACGGTCAGACCTTCCTTGAAGTTCGAGATGATCGGCGTCTCGATGATCTCGCCCGACGGCTTGGCCATCAGGCCGCGCATGCCGGCAAGCTGCTTGATCTGCGCCTGCGAACCACGTGCACCCGAGTGGGCCATCATGTATATCGAGTTGATCGGCTTCTCGCGACCCTTGTTGGGGCCGTCCTCGTAATGCTTAACCGCCTTGATCTCGTCCATCATGGCGTTCGCCACCTGGTCGCCGCAACGGCTCCATGCGTCGATCACCTTGTTGTACTTCTCCTGCTGCGTGATCAGGCCGTCCTGATATTGCTGCTCGAAGTCCTTCACCAGACCCTTGGTCTCGTCGACCAATGCGATCTTGGCGTCCGGAATGATCATGTCGTCCATGCCGAACGAGATGCCGGCCTTGAACGCGTGCTTGAAGCCGAGGCTCATGATCGCATCGGCGAACAGCACCGTGTCCTTCTGGCCGGTGTGACGATAGACCTCGTCGATCACGTCGCCCACGTCCTTCTTGGTGAGGAGGCGGTTGACGGTATCGAACGGCACCTTCGACGACTGCGGCAGGCACTCGCCGAGCAGCATGCGACCAGGGGTGGTCTCATAGCGCTTGAGGTACTGGTTACCCTTTTCATCGGTCTGCGGAACGCGGCTGATGATCTTGGTATGCAAGGTCACTGCGCCGGCTTCGAGCGCCTGATGGACTTCCGACATGTCGGAAATCATCATGCCCTGGCCCGGCTCATTCTCCTTGAGCATCGAGAGGTAATACAGACCCAGCACCATGTCCTGCGACGGCACGATGATCGGCTTGCCGTTGGCGGGCGACAGGATGTTGTTGGTCGACATCATCAGCACGCGCGCTTCGAGCTGTGCTTCGAGCGAGAGCGGCACGTGGACCGCCATCTGATCGCCGTCGAAATCGGCGTTGAAGGCCGAGCAGACGAGCGGGTGCAGCTGGATCGCCTTGCCCTCGATCAGCACAGGCTCGAACGCCTGGATGCCGAGACGGTGAAGTGTCGGTGCGCGGTTGAGCATGACCGGATGTTCGCGGATCACCTCGTCGAGGATGTCCCAGACTTCCTTGCGCTCCTTCTCGACCCACTTCTTCGCCTGCTTGAGGGTCATCGAGAGACCCTTCGCATCAAGACGGGCGTAGATGAAGGGCTTGAACAGCTCGAGCGCCATCTTCTTGGGCAGGCCGCACTGGTGCAGCTTGAGTTCCGGACCGGTCACGATGACCGAACGACCCGAATAGTCGACGCGCTTGCCCAGAAGGTTCTGACGGAAGCGGCCCTGCTTGCCCTTGAGCATGTCGGACAGCGACTTGAGCGGACGCTTGTTGGCGCCCGTGATCGTGCGACCGCGACGGCCGTTATCGAACAGCGCGTCGACGGCCTCCTGCAGCATGCGCTTCTCGTTGCGCACGATGATGTCCGGCGCACGCAGCTCCATCAGGCGCTTGAGGCGGTTGTTGCGGTTGATCACGCGGCGATACAGGTCGTTCAGATCCGACGTCGCGAAACGACCACCGTCGAGCGGCACCAGCGGGCGCAATTCGGGCGGAATGACCGGCACGACTTCGAGGATCATCCACTCGGGGCGGTTGCCCGAATCGATGAAGCTCTCGACGACCTTCAGGCGCTTGATGATCTTCTTGGGCTTCAGCTCGGACTTGGTGACCGCGAGCTCCTCAAGGAGCTCCTTGCGCTCACCCTCGAGATCGAGGTCCTGCAGCATGATGCGCACGGCTTCCGCGCCGATGCCGGCCGAGAAGGCGTCTTCGCCATACTCGTCCTGCGCGTCGAGGAGCTCGTCCTCGGTCATCAGCTGATACTTTTCGAGCGGGGTGATGCCCGGCTCGATCACGATATACGCCTCGAAATACAGCACGCGCTCGAGCTGCTTGAGCTGCATGTCGAGCAGCAGGCCGATGCGCGACGGCAGCGACTTCAGGAACCAGATGTGCGCGACCGGAGCAGCGAGCTCGATATGGCCCATGCGCTCGCGGCGGACCTTCGAGACGGTGACCTCGACGCCGCACTTCTCGCAGACGATGCCTTTATACTTCATGCGCTTGTACTTGCCGCACAGGCACTCGTAATCCTTGATCGGACCGAAGATGCGCGCGCAGAACAGGCCGTCACGCTCGGGCTTGAACGTGCGATAGTTGATGGTTTCGGGCTTCTTGATCTCGCCGAACGACCAGCTGCGGATCTTGTCCGGGCTGGCGATGCCGATCTGGATCTGGTCGAAGGTCTCGGCCTTGACGACCGGGTTCGCGAAATTGGTCAGTTCGTTCATGGATGAACAGCCTTCCTAGAAATTCTTTGCCCTCTCCCGCTTTCGCGGGAGAGGCTGCGCAGACTAGGGTCGCGGTCTTCCCGCGGCCCTAGTCGAAGCCGGTGAGGGTCTTCTTCTCTTCACACGTCCGAAGAGAAGAAGGCCCTCACCCAACCCTCTCCCGCGAAGGCGGGATAGGGCTAGGCCGGCATGTTACTCCGCCGCGATCGCGACGCCGTCGGTGTCGAACTGCTCGGTGGTGGTGAGCTCGATGTTCAGACCCAGCGAGCGCATTTCCTTGACGAGCACGTTGAAGCTCTCCGGAATGCCGGCCTCGAACGTGTCGTCACCCTTGACGATCGCCTCATAGACCTTGGTGCGCCCGACCACGTCGTCCGACTTCACCGTGAGCATTTCCTGCAAGGTGTACGCCGCGCCGTAGGCCTGGAGTGCCCAGACCTCCATCTCGCCGAAGCGCTGACCACCGAACTGCGCCTTACCACCCAGCGGCTGCTGCGTGACGAGCGAGTACGGCCCGATCGACCGGGCGTGGATCTTGTCGTCGACCAGATGGTGGAGCTTGAGCATGTAGATGATGCCCACCGTCACGCGCCGATCGAACATGTCGCCGGTGCGACCGTCGAACAGCTCCGACTGACCCGACGAGTGCAGACCCGCCAGCTCGAGCATGTCGGACACATCGGCTTCGCGGGCGCCGTCGAACACGGGGGTGCCCATCGGCACGCCGGTCCGCAGGTTCTGCGCGAGTTCGATGATCTGGCCCGCATCGCGTGCCTCGATGTCCGCGGCGTAATGCTCGCCGTACACTTCGAGCAGCCGTGCCTTGACCGCGTCGGGCATGTCGCCCGCTGCGGGTTCGGGGTTGGCCTCGCGCCACTCTTCGAGCTGCGTGTAGATCTGCTGGCCGAGGTTACGGGCAGCCCAGCCGAGATGCGTCTCGAAGATCTGACCGACGTTCATGCGCGACGGCACGCCGAGCGGGTTGAGCACGATGTCGACCGGGGTACCGTCGGCGAGGAACGGCATGTCCTCCGCCGGCAGAATGCGCGAGATCACGCCCTTATTGCCGTGACGGCCGGCCATCTTGTCGCCCGGCTGCAGCTTGCGCTTCACCGCGACGAAGACCTTGACCATTTTCAGCACGCCCGGCGGCAGCTCGTCACCGCGCTCGAGCTTGTCGCGACGATCCTGGAACTTGTCCACGATCACCTTGACGGCGTCGTCATACTGCACCTTGACCGCTTCCAGATCGCTCTGGGTCTTGTCGTCGGCGACAGCGAACTTCCACCACTCGTGACGGTCGACCGAATCGAGCACGTCCTGGTCGATGACCACGCCCTTCTTCGGGCCGTTCTTGGGAACGGCAGTCGCGGTCTGGCCGGTGAGCATTTCCTTCAGGCGCGACCAGGTCGCACGGTTGAGGATGGTGCGCTCGTCGTCCGAGTCCTTCTTCAGGCGCTCGATTTCCTCGCGCTCGATCGCCATCGCGCGCTCGTCCTTGTCGATGCCGTGGCGGTTGAACACCCGGACCTCGACGACGGTACCAGCAACGCCCGGCGGCAGGCGGAGCGACGTATCGCGCACGTCCGACGCCTTTTCACCGAAGATGGCGCGGAGGAGCTTTTCCTCCGGCGTCATCGGGCTTTCGCCCTTCGGCGTGATCTTGCCGGCGAGAATATCGCCCGGCTCGACCTCGGCACCAATGTACACGATGCCCGCTTCGTCGAGGTTGCGAAGCGCTTCCTCGCCGACGTTGGGGATGTCGCGCGTGATGTCTTCCGGCCCGAGCTTGGTGTCGCGCGCCATCACTTCGAACTCTTCGATGTGGATCGACGTGAACACGTCGTCCTTCACGATGCGCTCGGAGATGAGGATCGAATCCTCGTAGTTGTACCCGTTCCACGGCATGAACGCGACGAGCGTGTTACGGCCGAGCGCGAGCTCACCGAACTCGGTCGACGGACCGTCGGCGAGGACGTCGCCGGCGGTGATCACATCGCCCACCTTCACCAGCGGACGCTGGTTGATGCAGGTGTTCTGGTTCGAACGCTGGAACTTCATCAGCGTGTAGATGTCGACGCCCGACTGGCCGGCATCGATCTCGCCGGTTGCGCGGATGACGATACGCGCTGCATCGACCTGGTCGACCACGCCCGCACGCCGTGCGGAGATGGCTGCACCCGAGTCACGTGCGACGGTCTCTTCCATGCCGGTGCCGACGAACGGCGCCTCGGCCTGGACGAGCGGCACGGCCTGACGCTGCATGTTCGAGCCCATCAGCGCGCGGTTGGCGTCATCGTTTTCCAGGAACGGAATGAGCGATGCGGCGACCGAGACGAGCTGCTTGGGGCTGACGTCCATCAACGTGATGTTGTTGGGGATCGCCATCAGGAATTCGCCCGCCTGACGCGACGAGACCAGTTCCTCGACGAAGCCGTTCGACGAATCGAGCTCGGCGTTGGCCTGCGCGATCGTGTGCTTGGCCTCTTCCATCGCCGACAGATAGACGACGTCGTCGGTGACCTTGTGGTCGACGACCTTGCGGTACGGAGTCTCGATGAAGCCGTACTTGTTGACGCGGCTGAACGACGCCAGCGAGTTGATCAGACCGATGTTCGGGCCTTCCGGCGTCTCGATCGGGCAGATGCGGCCATAGTGCGTCGGGTGAACGTCGCGGACTTCGAAACCGGCGCGCTCACGCGTCAGACCACCCGGTCCAAGGGCCGACACGCGACGCTTGTGGGTGACTTCCGACAGCGGGTTGGTCTGATCCATGAACTGCGACAGCTGCGACGAGCCGAAGAATTCGCGAACAGCGGCAACCGCAGGCTTGGCGTTGATCAGGTCGTTCGGCATCACCGTCGACACGTCGACCGACGACATACGCTCCTTCACGGCGCGCTCCATGCGGAGCAAGCCGACGCGATACTGGTTCTCGAGCAGCTCGCCGACCGAACGGACACGACGGTTACCGAGGTTGTCGATATCGTCGATGTCGCCCTTGCCGTCCTTCAGATCGACCAGCGTCTTGATGACCGCGAGGATGTCCTCGGTGCGCAGCGTGGTGACCGTGTCCTCGGCGTCGAGGTCGAGGCGCATGTTGAGCTTGACGCGACCGACGGCCGAAAGGTCGTAGCGGTCGGGATCGAAGAACAGGCCGCTGAACAGCGACTCTGCGGTCTCGAGCGTCGGCGGCTCGCCGGGGCGCATCACGCGGTAGATGTCGGACAATGCCTGCTCGCGCTCTTCGGCCTTGTCGACCTTGAGCGTGTTGCGGATCCAGGCGCCGGTCGCGATGTGATCGATGTCGAGCAGTTCGATCCGGTCGATCCCGGCCTGGTCGAGCAGCTCGAGATTCTCGGCCGAGACTTCGTCGCCGGCTTCGATGTAGATCTGGCCGGTGGTCTCGTTGATGAGATCATAGGCGCTGTAGCGGCCGAAGATTTCCTCGGTCGGGATCAGCAGGTCGGTGAGACCGTCCTTGGCCGACTTGTTGGCAGCGCGCGGGCTGATCTTCTGGCCGTTGGGGAACACCACTTCGCCGGTCTTGGCGTCGATGATGTCGTACATCGGCTTCTGGCCACGCCAGTTCTCGGCCTGAAACGGGATGATCCAGCCACCCTGGCCGCGGACGAAGGTCACGCGGTTGTAGAAGTGGTTGAGGATTTCCTCGCCGGTCATGCCGAGCGCGTAGAGCAGCGCCGTTACGGGCAGCTTGCGCTTGCGATCGATACGGACGTTGACGATGTCCTTGGCGTCGAACTCGAAATCGAGCCACGAACCGCGATACGGGATCACGCGCGCCGCGAAGAGATACTTGCCCGAGGCGTGCGTCTTGCCGCGGTCATGGTCGAACAGCACGCCCGGCGAACGGTGCATCTGCGAGACGATGACACGCTCGGTGCCGTTGATGATGAAGGTGCCGTTGCCCGTCATCAGGGGCATGTCGCCCATGTAGACGTCCTGCTCCTTGATATCGAGGACCGAACGCGAATCGGTGTCGGCATCGACCTCGAACACGATCAGGCGCAGCGTGACGCGCATCGGCGCGGCATAGGTGATGCCGCGCTGACGGCACTCGTCGGTGTCGAACTTGGGGGGCTCGAGCTCGTAATTGACGAAGTCGAGTTCGGCGGTGCCGGCGAAATCGCGGATCGGGAAAACGCTGCGCAGCGTCTTCTCGAGACCCGAGACATAGCCGATCGACGGATCGGAGCGGAGGAACTGTTCGTAGGATTCGCGCTGAACCTCGATCAGGTTCGGCATCTGCACCACTTCGTGGATGTTGCCAAACACCTTGCGGATGCGGCGCTTTGCCGTGCCGCTCTCGGCGCGCCGCGTGGGCGTGCTACCGTCGATTGCCTTGGTTGCCATGGAGTTTTCTGCCCTCAAGCCTGAAATTCGGCCCGGAATCCACCGGGCGGGCGTGCAAATCGGAAACGACAAAAAGCCGCGTGTTGTCCGCGCAAGCGGAAAACAGCAGCTTTCATGCGTCTCGAGAAACCTCAACCATCAATACGATCGATGCACTGCGCGACGGCACATCATTTCCCGAAGGTTGGGGTGGAATGCGCCATATAGGCAGGGGGCGGGGGCGTGTCAACGCGTTGGCGTGGCATCGGTTGCCATGCGGCGAACCGCTCGGCGCAGCAATCCTTGGCAGCCGGGGTTTTATCGCTATGCCCGGCTGGGTGAAACCCTTGACCCGCTTTTCCCTCCTCATCGCCGCGAGCCTGACGGCGTTTGGCAGCCCATCGCTTGCGCAGAACAGCGTACCTGCTCAACCGATTCCGGGGCTCGATTCGTTCAGCCTGCCGTCGAACCGGCCCGCGCCGCGCGTATCGCCGACGCCGGAGCCGACGACCAACCCGCGTCCGGTCGAGACCGAGACCGTCGCGCCGCCGGTTGTCACGCCGACCGTTCGGGCGACCGCGATACCGCGCGCGACCGCGACGCCTGTGCGCAGCACGCCCACGGCGCGGGCGACGCCTGCGCCCGAGCGCACTCCGGTGCCGCGTGCCAGCGCAACGCCCGTGCCGGTTGTTCCGGCGGTTCCAGACGTCGCACTGACTGTAGCACCTTCGCCCGCGGCGTCGCTCACGCCGAGCCCAACGCCGACGCCGCAGGCCAGCGCTGTCGCGGTCGAAGAGATTGCACCAGCGGCGAGCGGAAGCGGGTGGCTATGGCCTGTAGTAGGGGGTGGTCTGGCGCTGATCGTCGCGATCGGTCTGGCTCTGTGGTGGCGCCGACGTGCCGCGCAGGACATCGCAGTGTACGAAGACGAGCAGATGGCTGAGATCGTCGAGCCCGACGCGTTCGAGCCCGCAGCCGTGCTTCCGGCCGCGCCCGCCGCGGCTGCGGTCGCCGCTACCCCAGCACCCGTGCCGGTCGCGCCGGCCGCAGAAGCCAGCAAGCGCGCTTCGATCGCCTTCGAGCTGACCCCGAAACGCGCCGGCACCAATCTGCTGAGCGCCGCGGTCGAATATCAGATCGTGCTGCGCAACACCGGCGACGTTGCGGCGACGGGCGTGCGGCTCGACATTCGCTTGCTGAGCGCGGGCGCGCAGCAGGACGCGGTGATCGAGGCGCTGTTCGCCGCGCCGATCGCGCAGCCGATCACGACTCCGTTCGAGCTGCCGGCCGGCGTAGCGGTCGAGCTCGGCGGCATGGCGATGCATCCCAAGGCGACGCTCGAAGTGATGGAGGTCGGCGGCAAGGCGCTGTTCGTCCCCGTGCTGACGGTCAATGCGCAGTATGACTGGGCGGGCGGCAGCGGCCAGACCGCCTGCTCCTACGTCATCGGCGTCGATCGCGGGGCAGGGGGCAAGCTCGCGCCGTTCCGGATCGATAGCGCCGCGCGGATGTACGATACGGTGAGCGCGATCGAATATGCGGTGCCCGCCGCGCGCTAAGGCTCTTTACGTTTATCGATACATCACATATCGATAAACGATAAGGAGATTCGCTGATGGGAGACGATCGTATCCTGACGTTTGCGCGCACGATCCTGCGCGTGATGCTGATCGTCAATCTGCTGGCGGTCGTCGGGTTCGTGATCGCGACACCGGCCTCGTTCCTGTTCGGCACTGCGCTGTCGACGCACTTGATCGCGAAATACGGGGCGACGCTCGACGTCGCGGGGGCGCTGCTCGCGTTGCGGTTGCTGATGGTGATGGCGGTGCCCTGCGGCATCGCGATCGACGTCGTCTTCCGCAACCTGCTGCGCATCGTCGATACGGTGCGCGAGGGGGATCCCTTCACCGCGGTCAACGCGACGCGGCTGCGCGCGATCGGTTGGGCGCTGCTGGCGATCCAGCTGTGCGACCTGCTGCTGGGCGGCTTCACCGCGTGGTTCGCGGTGCTGCATGTCCAGTTCTCGACCTGGTCGCCCTCGTTCGGCGGGTGGATTTCGGTGCTGATGGCGTTCGTCCTCGCGCATGTCTTCCGGCGCGGCGCGGCGATGCGCGACGATCTGGCGATGACGGTCTGATGCCGGTCGTCGTCACGCTCGATGCGATGCTGCACGAACGCCGAATGACGCTGACCGAGCTCGCCGCGGCGGTCGATATCAGCCTCGCCAATCTGTCGATCCTCAAGACCGGCAAGGCGCGCGCGATCCGCTTCTCGACGCTCGAGGCTTTGTGCACGGCGCTCGACTGCCAGCCGGGGGACATTCTGCATTTCGAGGGGGACGAGGCATGATCCGGACTTTCTTCACATCCTGGGGCGGCGCTTTCGGCGATACCGCGCGCGTCTTCCGCGCGCTGCCGTGGCTGATCGTGCTGATGGCCGGGATCGAATTGACGCAGCACGTCATCGAGGTGTGGATCGGCTTCTTCTCGCCCGATGCCGCCGTGCGCCACGCCGCAGCGCTGCAGCCGATCCGCATGGCGCTCGGCTGGCCCAAGATGCTGATGGTGTGGAGCGTCGCGTTCTTCACGATGCGGTATCTGGTGACGCAGAGCATTGGAACGGCGTTGCGTCCGTCGCGGCTCGCGCTGCGGCGCTATGTTTGGGTGATCCTGTTCCAGTTCGTGCCGACCGCGCTGGTGATCTACGCGGAGCCGATCCTCAAGGTGTTCGGTCTGGGCGGCGCCGCGAACGTAATGACGCTGCGCGCGGTCGGCGGCCTCTCGCAGATCCTACTCGAACCCGCGCTGCTGCTGTGGTTCGTCAACGCCGCGCTCGGGACGACTGGGTATGGACCGGTGCGCTCCGCGCGCGTCACCGGCTGGTGGTATTTCTGGGCGCTCGCGCTGGGGTTGGTGATGCGCGTGCCGTTCAGCCAGGTCCATGCGCGGCTCAACATGTATGCGGCGGGGCAGCCCGATTGGGTGCTCTGGCCGATGCTGGTGCTCGATGCGCTCGTCGTTCCGGTGATGGTGGTGGCGGTCGCGGCGGTCCAGCTTCGCGCTGCGCGGGCGATTGCCGAGCGGCGCGGGCAGGTGTTGCTCGAGGGGGAGTCGTCAGCGGCGCGTGCGGCTGTTGGCGGGGCTGCCGTTCCGGTGTGAAGCGACAGGCGGCTAGGGCGCACGGAAGAAACGAAAAAGGGGCGACACCTCGCGGTGCCGCCCCTTTTCTGTGGCAAGCCGTCATGGGCAAAGCCCATGACGTCGGACGCGGCAAGCCGCGCCGTCCGGCCTTGCGGGGTGCGATTTAGCCGAGGCTAAATCGCACCCCGCTAGCGGCTCACTTGACCTCGACGGTCGCGCCGGCTGCTTCCAGCTGCGCCTTGATCTTGGCGGCTTCGTCCTTCGACACGCCTTCCTTGATCGCCTTCGGAGCCGACTCGACCAGCGTCTTGGCTTCGGTCAGGCCGAGCGCGGTGATCGCACGGACTTCCTTGATGACGTTGATCTTCTTGCCGCCGTCGCCGGTCAGGATGACGTCGAATTCGGTCTGCTCTTCAGCAGCCGGTGCAGCAGCGCCGCCGCCAGCAGCAGGAGCCGCTGCAACAGCAGCAGCGGCCGAGACGCCCCACTTCTCTTCGAGCAGCTTCGACAGGTCGGCTGCTTCGATGACGGTCAGGGCGGAAAGCTGGTCAACCAGCGCGTTCAGGTCTGCCATGTGTATTCTCCAGTAAGTTCAGTTCGGGTTTGAAATCTCGAAGCACCTGAAATCAGGCGTCCGCCGTGTCCTTTTCCGCATAGGCGGCGAGCACGCGGGCGAGCTGTGCTGCTGGCGCCTGGGCGATCGTCGCGAGCTTGGTTGCAGGAGCAACCAGGAGGCCCACGATCTTCGCGCGCAGTTCATCCAGCGACGGCATCGTCGCGAGTGCCTTGACGCCTTCTACGTCGAGGACGGTCGCACCCATCGCACCACCAACGATTTCGAACTTGTCGTTCGTCTTCGCGAAGTCGACGGCCACCTTGGCGGCCGCGACGGGGTCGATGGAGCTGGCCAGACCGACCGGCCCGGTGAGCAGGTCGCTCAACGAAGCATAGTCGGTGTCGGCCAGTGCGATCTTGGCAAGCTTGTTCTTCGAGACCTTGTAGCTCGCCCCTGCGTCCCGCATTGCGTTCCGCAGCTTGGTCGACTGAGCCACCGTCATGCCGAGGTTGCGGGTGACGACCACCACGCCGACTTCGGCAAAATTGTGGTTCAGCTCGGCGACGAGCTCGGTCTTTTGAGCGCGATCCATGCCATTCTCCACGTTTGGCCTTGCCGTTTGCACGACAAGACCGGTTACAAACCGGGCGCTGTTGCACCCGGAATTGTCCAGCGATGGGGAATGGGAGCGTCGCCCCTTTTGAAGGAGGGCGGCAGACCGGTCGCGGCTGGGCCGAGAGCGGTTGTAATCCTGGTCCCCGTCTCGGCAGGAAATTAAGACCGGGCAGATCCCGATCACCTACTGTCTTGGACGGTCCCGCCGCGCCGAGGCGTGACGGGAGAGCGCGGGCTTTAGCCGATGATGGGGGAAAGTCAACGCCCGCCTGATCGTCACACCAGCTTTCGCTTGGATGACGGAAGGGCAGTTTTTCTTCGGTGGCCTATAGCTTTCGTTTCAAAACTGCGGAACACTCGGCCCCAAGGACCGCACGAGTCCATGCAGGACGGAATCGATATCCGCTTAAAGCAGGGGCCGATTCAATGACCGAAGACAGCATCACCACCGCACCGCTCGGCGCCGAGGCGCAGGACGATCTGCTCACCCGTGGCTTTGCGCGGCGCGACCTTGCGCGGATCGCCGCGGTGTTCGGCGTCGGCGCGCTCGCGGCGTCGGTCGGACGTCCGGCCTTCGCCTCGGGCGGCGTTCCCGATCCGGCGCCGACCGCCAAGGTCCGCATCGGCGCGAACGAATGCTGGACCGGCCCGCTCGCGCCGGGACAGAAGGCCGCCGCCGCGATGATCGGAATGGGGAATCGCTATTCCCCGCACGATGACCGCAGCGATTTCATCAAGGCGGTGATGGCGGTCGAGGCCGTGCCCTTCGACCATGTCGCGCCCTGGCCGGGATCGAGCGATCCACTGTGCCGCGCGGTCGTGACCTATTGCTCGCCGACCAAGGGCCTAGTCACCGCCGACCCGACCTTCGAACTTGCCGGGCGCACCGCTGCCTGGCTCGGCGCGTCGGTCAAGGCGGTGCCGCTGACCGCCGAGTATACGCACGACGTCAAGGCGATGCTCGCCGCCAACCCCGATGCCGGGCTCTATTACATCTGCACGCCCAACAACCCGACGGGCACGATCACCCCGCTCGCCGATATCGAATGGCTGATCGCCAACAAGCCGGCCGGATCGATGGTGCTGATCGACGAGGCCTATACGCATTTCGCGGGCGTGCCAGTCGCCTCCTATCTGGCGGTGAAGCATCCCGACGTGATCGTGATGCGGACCTTTTCCAAGCTGTTCGGCATGGCCGGGCTGCGGATGGGCTATGTCATCACCAACCCCGCCAATCTCACCAAGATGATGCGCTATGACGGCGGGATGCAGTCGGGCGCCTTGCCCGTCACCAGCCTGGCGTGCGCGACCGCGAGCCTGACCGCCGCCCCGCTGATCGCCGCACGCCGCGCCGAGATGCAGAGCGCGCGCGGGCTGACGCTCGATCACCTCAAGGCGCGCGGCGTGACGGTGTTTCCGACCAACGCCAACATGTTCATGATCGACTGGAAGACCAAGCAGGCCAAGGACATGCAGGCGGCGTTCCGCAAGCAGAGCGTCGAGATCGGGCGGTCGTGGCCGATCTGGCCGACGGTGAGCCGCGTGACCGTCGGCTCGAGCGCCGAGATGAAGGCGTTCTGCACCGCGTTCGACAAGGTCGTCGCTTAGTCCGCCCGCCTGACCGTCACCCCGGGCTTGTCCCGGGGCCTACTGTGACGCGCGCGCTGGCGTCGTGGTGCGTGCATCCCGGTGGACCCCGGCACAGGGCCGGGGTGACGGAAGGGGGAGTTACGATTCCTCCGGCACGGCCGGCACGATCCGCGTGTACCAGCGCGGATGGCCGGTCGCGTCGAGTTCGATATCGGGTACCCCGAGCGGATCGCTGCCGGTCTCGATCCAGCCCGCGCCCAGGCACCGATTGCAGATCGCGCGCTTGCTGCGGAAGCTGACCAGGTCGATCTCGACGTTCCACTGGCCGTGGCCCTTGCAGACGGGGCACGCCGCATCGAGCGCGCCGTTGCGCGGCTGGAGCGGGATGATGTCGAAGGCGTGGGGGGATTCGGGCCCGGTACATTCGACGATCTGGCTGGCATGCGGCATCGCGGCGGTTTCTCCTTCCAGCGGCCAACGTGTCGCGGCGGCGTCGGCTCCCGGCGCTAGCGTGATTTTGCGTGCGCGGGGAAGGGCGTCGGATACGCGGTTGCGGTTTCCGCAGCCATGGACCGGCAAATCATATCGGCGCTGCAACAATCCGAGCGTGTCTGGGTTTCAGACGCGTGACGACTCCTTCAGACCCCACGCCGCCATCCGCCCACCGTCCGCAGCGCTGGCGCCGTCCAGCGCTCGCGATCGGCGCCGCCTTGCTCGTGGCGATCGGCGTGGTCGTGCTGGCGCTCGGAGCGTTTCCGGTCGGGCTGCTGCGCGGCGTGGTCGAGAATCGCGTATCGGCCGCGCTCCATACCAAGGTCGAAATCGGCTCGGTGACGCGCGACGGCCTGTTCTCCTACACGCCGGTGGTCGCGCTGCGCGATGTCCGGATCGCGCAGCCGGCCTGGGCGGGGCAGGGGGATTTCGTGCGGGTTTCCACCGTACGGGTGCGTGTGCCGATGCTCGCTCTGCTGACCGGGCGCTTTCGCCCAGATCGCGTCGCGATCGATGGCGCGCGCATCGCCTTCGTCCGTGATGCGAGTGGTCGCGCCAACTGGCAGCCCGATGGCGCCAAGTCAAAGCAAGGCGGGACGAGCCGCCCGAGCCTGTCCGATCTTAGCGTCACCAACACGCAGATTGTGCTGCGCGATGCCAAGCGCCAGCTGATCGTCGCCGGGCCGCTGACGGTCGATGCGACGCAGGGGCTGCGGCTGTCGGCTAAGGGTAGCTTCCGCGAGACGCCCGCGACGCTCGCGCTGACCGGCGGCCGGATCGCGGGGATCGACCCGACCGCGCCGTATCCGTTTGCGGTGAAGCTTTCCTCGTCGGCGCTTGATTTCTCGGCGCAAGGCACCGCGCAGGGCGTGCTCGATACGCGCCATTTCACCGCGACGATCCGCGCGCAGGCGCCAACGCTCAAGAACCTCGACTATCTGATCGAGGCGGGGCTGTTCGGCACGCAGCCGATCGACCTCAACGGCACGATCCGCCACGACGTGCGCGACTGGTATGTCGACCGGCTCGCTGGCACGATCGGCCGCTCGCGCTTTGCGGGCCGGGCGACTGTCCACAAATATGGCATCCGCACCGCGATCGATGCGCGGATCCACGCGTCGCAATTCGATTTCGACGATCTCGCCGACAGCCAGGGCCGCGCCGAATCGGCGGCGCGACTCGCGCGGATCGGCCCGCGCGTGATCCCGCCGACGCGGATCGATCTGTCGAAGCTGTGGAAGACCGATGGGACGATCCGCTTCGCCGCCGACCGCCTGCTGTCGAAGGACGGTACAGTATTCCAGAGCCTGTCGGGCACGCTCAACCTCGACAATCGTAGGCTGACCGTCAGCGATGTCGTCGCAACGCTGGCGAACGGGCGGATGACGTGCACGCTCCGCGTCGATCATCGCAGCGGGCTGCCCAAGCTTGCGATCGACATGCGGCTCGCCGGGCTGAGGCTCGAACGGTTGGTCGGTAAGCCCGACATGCTCGGCGGCGAAGTGCGCGGGCATATCGTGCTCAGCGGGCAGGGCGAGACGGTGCGCGACGCGCTCGCGCATGGCAGCGGCAAGGCGGCGATCGTCGCGACGCAGGGGCATGTCCAGCGGATGATCGCCGATGTGCTCGGGCAAAGCCTGAGCGGTGCGATCGCGCATGCGATCGGCGGGCCGAGCGATACCGTCCCGCTGCAATGCCTCGTCGCCGATTTTCGCGGGACGAACGGCGTGCTGGTGCCGCGTCCGCTCGAGATCGATACGGGCAGCTCGGTCGGGCGCGGGGCGGGGCGGATCGTGCTCGATGGCGAGCGGATCGATCTGACGCTGGCGGGGACGACCAAGAGCCGCGCGCTGCTGCGCATCACCGACCCGATCCGCATCGGCGGGACGCTGAGCGAGCCGAGCATCGCGGTGGCGGGGATCGGCGCGAAGGACAAACCGAGCGCGGGCGGCGTGCTGAAGGTGCTCGGGCGCTCGATCGGCCAGGCGCTCGGGCTGACCAAGACCGATCCTTCGGCGGGCGGCGCGGCACCGCAGAGCTTCGCCTGCGCGCCCGCGGTTGCAGCCGCCTTGCGCTAGGCACAAAAAAAGGGCGGTCCGGAGAACCGGACCGCCCTTTCTTGTAGCAGACGCGATTAGGCGTGCTGCAGGTTCACAGCCGACATCTTGCCGCGCTTGTCCTGCTCGAGCTCGTACTGGACGCGCTGGTCCTTATCGAGCGTCGCCATGCCGGCGCGCTCGACGGCCGTGATGTGCACGAACGCGTCTTCGCCGCCGCCTTCAGGCGCGATGAAGCCATAGCCCTTGTCTGCGTTGAAAAACTTTACGGTTCCGATGGTCATAACATGATCCTTCTTGATGGGCCGACGCGAAGAGCCGCGTCGGCGGTTGCCGAAATCAGCAGAGAAAGAAGGAAGATGGTGCCGCAAAGCGCCCTAGACCGTCGATTTGCGAAAGTAGCAATGCCTATGTAGCGCAGGTCCCGGGGAATTGCAAATCACGGTCGCAATCCCGTCCGCCCCTCCCCTTCAGGGGAGGGGATGGGGGTGGGGGAGGTCTCACCGAGAGGGGCGGTGCCTGACTCGCGGCACGGCCCCACCCCAACCCCTCCCCTGAAGGGGAGGGGCTTAGGCACAGAAAAGGGCCGGGGTTTCCCCCGGCCCTCGATCTTGTCGCAAAAATCTCGAAAGATTTAAGCGGCCGAAACCTCGGCGACGTCGACCTTGATGCCGGCGCCCATCGTCGAGCTGACGGCGACCTTCTTGACATACTTGCCCTTGGCGCCGGTCGGCTTGGCCTTCACGATCGCGTCGACGAGTGCGTCGAAGTTAGCGCGCAGGTCTTCCGCCGGGAACGACGCCTTGCCGATGCCCGAGTGGATGATGCCGGCCTTCTCGACGCGATATTCGATCTGGCCGCCCTTGGCAGCTTCGACCGCCGCAGCGACGTTCATCGTCACGGTGCCGAGCTTCGGGTTCGGCATCAGGCCCTTCGGACCCAGGATCTTGCCGAGACGACCGACGATGCCCATCATGTCCGGGGTCGCGATGCAGCGATCGAAATCGATCGTGCCGCCCTGGACGAGCTCCATCAGGTCTTCTGCACCGACGACGTCGGCGCCAGCCGCACGGGCTTCGTCAGCCTTTGCGCCCTTGGCGAACACGCCGACGCGAACGGTCTTGCCGGTGCCCTTGGGCAGCGTGACGACGCCGCGGACCATCTGGTCGGCGTGACGCGGATCGACGCCGAGGTTCAGCGCGACTTCGATCGTCTCGTCGAACTTCGAGGTCGCGCCCGACTTGGCGAGGGCGATCGCTTCGTCGACGCCGTGGAGCTTCTCACGATCGATCGTGATGGCCTTCTGCTTCTTGCTTACGAATGCCATGAGCTCAGCCCTCCACCACTTCGAGGCCCATTGCGCGGGCGCTGCCTTCGATGATCCGCGTTGCGGCTTCGAGATCGTTGGCGTTGAGGTCCTTCATCTTCGCGGTCGCGATATCGGCGAGCTGGGCGCGCGAGATCTTGCCACCCGAAACCTTGCCCGGCTCCTTCGAGCCCGACTTGATGTTGGCGGCCTTCTTGATGAGGTACGATGCCGGCGGCGTCTTGGTCTCGAACGAGAACGAACGGTCGGCATAGACGGTGATCACGGTCGGCAGCGGCGTGCCGACTTCCTGGTCGCCGGTCGATGCGTTGAACGCCTTGCAGAATTCCATGATGTTGACGCCGCGCTGACCCAGCGCAGGGCCGATCGGCGGGGAGGGGTTGGCCTTGCCTGCAGGAACCTGCAGCTTGATATAGCCGGTAATCTTTTTTGCCATGTGGCGGTCTCACTCTCTTTCAAGTTTAGCGGTTCGAACGGCAGGGCGATAGCTCCGCCTCCCGCGATTCCCCGGGCGGAGTGCCGGGGAAGGCGGGGCGCATAGCCGAAAGCGCGGCGACAGGCAAATCCGCATGTGCCGAAATCCCGCGTGCAACGTTTGTGCACCGCATCATACACAATCTGTGTTATGGTGTGCCATCATCGAGCTTCTTGGCGTCCGATGACTGAGAGTTTTGCGCTCCCGCCGTTACCGGGAACGATCCATGACAGACACACTCCAGCGTTTGCTGGTCAAGCTGAAACGACGCAGTCGGTTCGATTCGGCGGACGAGGCCGCGTTGCTGGGGCTGCCCTTTACCGTAAAGATGCTTGAGCCCGGCCATTATCTGGTTCGCCAGGGCGAGCGGGCGGACTTTACCTGCGTGCTGCTCGAGGGCTTCGCCTATCGGCAGAAGATCGTGGGCGACGGCGGGCGGCAAATCATCGCGCTGCAAGTGCCCGGGGACGCGGTCGATCTGCAGAACTCGCTGCTCAAGATTGCCGATCACAGCGTCCAGGCGTTGACGGCGATCACGATGGCCCGGATTCCGCGCGTCGACTTGCTGGATATCGCCGCAAGATATCCCGCGATCGCGCATGCCTTCTGGCTCGACACGCTGGTCGACGGCTCGATCGCGTGGGAGTGGATCGCCAATATCGGGCGACGCGACGCGCTGATGCGGCTGGCGCATCTGTTGTGCGAATGTGCGGTGCGGCTCGAAGTCGTCAATGACGAGAGCGGCGATTGCGACACGCTGCCGATGACGCAGGAGCAGATCGGCGATGCGCTCGGGCTGACCCCGGTCCATGTCAACCGCATGCTCAAGCTGCTTGAGCGCGACGAGCTCATCGCGCGGCGCGCGCGCACGATCGTGATTCTTGATGCGGCGCAGCTACGGTCGGTGGCCGATTTTCAGTCGGCCTATCTGCATTTGAACTTGCTGAACGATTGAAGCGAGTCGGGCGTCTCGGCCCGTTATTAACCTCCACCGTCACCCCGGCCTTGTGCCGGGGGCCACTGTGCCGCACGTGCTGCGGTCGTAGGGCGCGTATCCCGGTGGACCCCGGGACGAGCCCGGGGTGACGGTTGGGCGCGCTTGCGGGAAGGGACGCGGGAGTAAATCCCGCGTCTGGCGTCGGACGGGCTCGCGTGCCGCGACCCGCCGGCCGGTCTTGGCCGTCTCGCGGATAGCTTCGCTATCCGCGTGCGGCCTGCGCCTTACGACTTGCTGCGTTCGACTTGCTCGAACTCGAGCTCGACCGGGGTCGCACGACCGAAGATCGAAACCGACACCTTGACGCGGCTGCGATCGAAATCGAGCTCTTCGACGATGCCGTTGAAGCTCGCGAACGGGCCGTCGAGCACCTTGACCGAATCGCCGATCTCGAAGTCGACCTTGACCTTCGCCTTGGGGGCGGCGGCAGCGGCCTCGTCCTTGGTGCTGAGCATCCGCGCGGCTTCCGATTCCGGAATCGCCTGCGGCTTGCCGTTCGGCCCGAGGAAGCCGGTCACCTTCGGGGTGTTCTTGACGAGGTGATAGACGTCGTCGTTCATGTTGAGCTTGGCGAGCACGTAGCCCGGCATGAACTTGCGCTCGACGAGGATCTTCTTGCCGCGGCGCGCCTCGGTGATCGTCTCGGTCGGGACTTCGATCTGCTCGACGAGCTGCTCGAGGCCCATGCGGGTCGCCTCGGCCATGATCGAATCGCGGACCTTGCCCTCGAAACCCGAATAGGCGTGAATGATGTACCAGCGTGCCATGTGTCTTTTACCTAGATTATTTGGCGAGGCTGAGCAGCAGGTGGACGATCGCTTCGAACCCCGTGTCGACGATGAAGAAGAACAGGCCGAGCAGCGTCGTCATGATGACGACCATCACGCCGGTCATGATCGTCTCGCGCCGGGTCGGCCAGACGACCTTCTTGGTCTCGGCCTGGACCTGTCGGATGAATTCGAGGGGAGTCGTCTTCGCCACGGTCTTTGCACTCATGTTCTTTTAGCCGAAGTTTGGACATGGGCCCGCCGCCCGGACCTGCCAAGGCCCGATGACGAGAATTCCCAATTTCGGAATGGATGCGGCGTAGCGCGTGTGGCGGGGTAAATCAAGCGGGGGGCTGGCGGGCGTCGCGGGCGGACGTCCCATCCTGTCAGTCGGGTTCGTCGCGCAACGACGCCGCCCGGCCCCGCGCGTCTCGCGATATTCGCGCGACGTTAAGCGTCCGAATAATAATCCTTCGCGAATGCTTCCCCGGCAAAGGCGCGTTTCGCGGTCCACGGCTGGAGCGGGTCGGTCCAATAGGGCGCGTCGGCGGGGAGCCCGAGCGCGACCAGGCTTTCCGCCACGAGATACATGCTGCCGGCATTCGAATACCAATCGCCCAGCGCAGGCTGGTGGCCGGTGAAGCCGATTGTCAGATAGCCGTTCGCGTCGAAATTGCCGGGGAAGCGGAAGACCGCACGTTGCGCGGCCAATGTCGCGCCGCGCACCTGGCCGGCGGGGAGCGATTTGGGCAGGCGGCCCCGCCAGGCGAGCAGGCCGAGCGGCTGGAACACCGAGGTGCGATAGGTCAGCGACCGGCCGATCGGCGGATAGCTGCCGTCGGGGCCGATCATCCGTTCGAGACACTCGCCGAACCGCTGCATCCGGCGATAGGCTTGATCGAGCAGATCCTTGGTCGCCAGGCTATTGAACTTCGCGCCCGTGGCGACGAGCACTTCGAGGATCTCGACGAGCATCGGATGGATCACGTACGCGCCGTAGAAGTCGAAATGGAAGTGCGGGCCATCGCCGTACCAGCCATCGCCGACATACCATTCGTTGACCTTGCGGATCGCGAGGTCGATCCGCACCGGATCCCATTGCTCGCCGATCGACAGCAGGAACGCCTCGTTCATCGCCGCGAACAGCAGCCAATTGGTATAGGGCGGCGAGACGTCGCGCAGGCCCTTGATGACCGCGACGATGCGTTGCTTCGTCGTCGTGTCGAGCGGCTCCCACAATTGCTTGGGCGCGCGCATCAGCGCGTTGGTGAAATAGGCCGAGTCGACGAGCGCCTGCGCCTGGCCGTGCCACAACAGGCAGTCGGGGCTGCGCGGATCGACCGAATGCGCATAGCTCGCCACCGCCTGCTGCTGGAGCGTCTCGCGCAGTCGGCCCTCGGGGGTGGTGTCGGCGGGGAGCGACAGCCAAGGCGCGATGCCTGCCATCAGGCGGCCGAAGCATTCGAGATAGGCGACGCCGGGATCGCGCCCGTCCCAGGTCGGGCTGAGCTCGGGCTTGAAGCGCGCGTGGAGCTGGCCGGTCGCCATCGGACCGAGCACGGGCTTCGCCATCCGCGCGAGCAGATCGACCATATAGGCGCGGTCCGATGATCCGGTGGGCGCGCGGGGCGCGGCCTCGGCGCTGGTGCCGAGTGCAGTGTCGGCGATGAACCCGGTCGCGAGCGCGGCGGCCATGAAGTCGCGGCGCTTCATCGTGTCTTCCCCTGGCGGCGGTCGGTCGGCACGCGGAAATCGGCGGGGGCGGAAAGGACGTAGCGGTCCCACTCGGCGCGTGTGCGGAAGCCGCCGACGCCCTTGTCCCACGCCGAGCCCGAATAATAGACGAACGGCTTGCCCGGCTCGACCTTGAGCAGGACGAGGTAATTGTCGAAGTCGTTCTTCACATCGACTATCATCGCCGGATCGACCTTCAGCGCGATCGCCATCCGGCCGTGGACGCCATCCTCGGCGCTCCAGAAGGAGAGGATGCCGTGCGCGCGGTCGACCGTCAGCGCGCCTTCGCTCGATCCGATCGCGTGGCGGCCGATGCCGATGCCGACGGTCAGCGGACCCGGCTTGTCGGAAGACAGCGTCGAGACCATCCGCGTGAACTGCGTGCCGACGGGGAGCGTGAAGCGGCGCGTCTCCCACACGCGGCGATCGACCTCGACCGGCCACGGCGCATAATCGACCTCGAAATCCGCGGCGTCGGGGCCGTTCTTGAGGATCCGGTAGCGGGTGTAGTTGCGCGAGGTCCACAGCTTGTTGTCGTGCCAGATGCCGAGCCCGCCGGCGCCGCGCCCGGTGCCGACATTGTAGAAATCGAGCCCCTCGCCATGATAGCTGTGCTGGTCGCCGCTGCGCAGCTGGCGATCAGCGAACGGCCAGATGACATTCTTGCCCCACGAATCGATCCCCGAGCCCGACGGTGGTTCGGCCGCCTCGAGCGCATGGCCGTAGATGCGGTGCGCAGTGCGATCGTTCTCCCACAGCAGATCGTCATAGCGATAGTCGGCGAGCTTGACCGCGGCGTGCGGCTGGCGGTCGGGCGCGGGCGGCAGCGGGGTGCTGATCGGGGGCATCGTCGGAGTGGTGGCCTCCTGCGCGACGGCGGCGCCCGCGAGGAGCAGCATCGTGCCGGCGAGCAGGCGGGAGTGAACGCGCGCGCTCACTGGATCACCTCCGCGACGCCGGTCGCCGAGGCGGGGCGGGCGAGCGTCGGGGTGGTGCCCGCGCCGCTGAACGGGCTCAGCCGAAAGCCGAAGCTGCGCGGCGCGAGCGCGATCCGATAGCGGGGGAGCGGGCGCCCGGTCTGGTCCCATTGCGTGTCGCCGCCGATCCCGGACTGGACTGCATCGATCATCAACGAAACCTCATCATGGGGAACGATATCCGAGCTGCGGCGCGTGCCCGGCGCGCGGTGCGAGAGATCGTCGTAAGGGAAGGCGAGCGCGTTCATCGACAGCGGTACGTCGCCCTGGACGCGCAGACCGCCGGTGGCGTGATCCGACAGCTCCATCCAGCGCACATCGACCTTGTTGCCGGTTTCCTGCGGCCGCATGTAATCGTGGTTCTGCTCGGCGATCGCCCCGCGCCACAAGCCGATCGGCGCGCTGGTCTTGCGATCCGAATAGCTTTCGTGCGGGCCGCGGCCGTACCATTCGAGCGTGTCGAAGCTGCCGGGCATGGCATAGGACAGGCCTATCCGCAGCGGATCGGGCAGATCGGTGCGCAGCGGGGTGAAGCTGCCCTCGACCGCCACCGTGCCGTCGCCCGCCATCGCGTAGCGCGTGACGAAGCGCGCGACGTCCTTGCCGATGCGGTAGCGGATCGTGACGTCGGCGCCGCCGGGGGTTGTGTGCTGCTCGACCGCCTCGACGGTGCGCTCGCTCGACGCTGTTTTCCACACGGTATGGGTGCGCTCGACGCCGACGCCGACGTCATTGTCGGTCAAGGCGCGGTAGAAATCGGGCGTGCCGCCGCGCAGCAGCGTGCGGCCGTTCGCGGCGTAGCGGACGAGCAACCCGGTCTTGCGATCGAGTACGAGTTCGGCGCCCGCGGCACGCAGCTTGACCATGCCGCCTGCCTGCGAGACGTCGACCTTGCCCGAGGAGGCAGGTTTCGCGACCGCCACAGCGGCGCCGAGTGGGAACTGCTCCCAGCCGATCACCTGGCCCGCGGCGATTGCGGGGGTGCTGGCGTCCTTGGCGCGGGCGACGACGTTGAGCAGATATTCGGCGCCCGGCTTGCGCGCGATCGCGGGCAAAGCGAGCGTCGTCGTCTCGTGCCCGCGCGCCGCGGTGGCGAGCGCGGGCATCGTCCCGCGCGCGACGACGACGCCGTCCTCGAGCATCTGCCAGCCGAGATCGAGTCCGGCGAGGCTGGCGAAATCATAATGGTTGGTGACCCGCAGCGCACCGCTGGCGGGGTCGAAGCCCTCGAACTGGATCGGCGCATAGACCTTGGTCAGCTCGAACAGTTGCGGGTTCGGCGTGCGGTCGGACTGGATCAGGCCGTCACCGAATTCCAATTCGCCGCCGGGGTTGGGGCCATATTCACCGCCCATGCCCCAATAGCGTCGACCGTCCTTAGTCTTGCGGTACATCGACTGGTCGACCCAGTCCCAGATGAAGCCGCCCTGCAACTTGTCGGGATGCGCATAGATCGCGTCCCAATATTCCTTCAGGTCGCCGCCCGAATTGCCCATCATATGCGCATATTCGCACATGATTAAAGGCTGCCGGAACGACCAGTTGGTCGCGTAATCGACCAGCTTGGCGGCGGTGTCGTACATCGGCGCATAGATGTCGGCGAAATCGTTGGGGTGATGTTCGAACCGCCCGTCCCACGTGCCCCAGCCTAGATAGCTGATCAGCCGCGAGGGATCGCGCTGCTTGGCGGCGGCAGCGGCGGCGGCGAAGTTCGGGCCGATCCCGGCCTCGTTGCCGAGCGACCAGAAGAGGATCGAGGGGTGGTTCTTGTCGCGCTCGACCATGTTGGTGACGCGCGCGACGTGCGCGGCCTTCCAGGCGGGATCGAAGCCGAGCTGATATTGCCCGCGCTGCGTGGGATGGTTGTTCGACCAGTCCATATAGGCGTGGCTCTCGATATCGGCCTCGTCCATGACATAGAGGCCATAGCGGTCGGCGAGCTCGTAGAGCCGCGGGTCATTGGGGTAATGCGAGGTGCGGATCGCGTTGATGTTGGCGCGTTTCATCAGCTGGATGTCGCGCTCCATCGATTCGAGCGAGATGACGTGGAAGGTCTCGGGATCATGCTCGTGGCGGTTGACGCCGCGGATCGTGATCGGCCGACCGTTGACGGTGACGAGGCCGTTCTGGATCGCGACGGTGCGGAAGCCGATACGGCTATAGGTCGACTGCACGATCGCGCCCTTCGCGTCGTAGAGCTCGACCAGCAGCATATAGAGATTGGGCGTCTCGGCGGTCCAGGGTCTGACGTCTGGGATCGTCGTCGCGATCGAGACAGAGCGTTCGGCGGAGCTCGCGGCGATTGATGCCGACTTCTCGGTGACGACGCGGTCGCCATCGAGCAGCACGATCCGCGCGCTGGTCGCACCCTTGGCCGGCGTAACCGCGAGATCGACCGCGAGCTTGCCGTCGCGATAGCGCTCGTCGAGCCCGGCATGGACGAAGAAATCGCGGATCCGCGTCTTCGGCGCCGCCATCAGGAACACTTCGCGCTCGATCCCCGAGACGCGCCAGAAATCCTGATCCTCGAGATAGCTGCCGTCGGACCAGCGATAGACCTGGATCGCGATCGTATTGTGGCCGGGTTTCAGATAGCGGCTCACGTCGAATTCCGACGGCAGCTTGCTGTCCTCGGAATAGCCGACCTTGGCGCCGTTGACCCAGACGTAATAGGCCGATCCCGCCGCGCCGATGTGCAGGATCACGTCGCTGCCCGACCAGCCCGCCGGCACCTCGACATCGCGGCGGTACGATCCGACCGGGTTGGTCGCGTGCGGGATCAGCGGGCGGTTGGCGGGGAAGGGGTAGGTGATGTTGTTGTAGCGCGCCTGGTCGTAGCCTTCGGCCTGCCAGTCGGCGGGGACCTTGATCGTCTTCCACTGCGAGACGTCGTAATTGGGCTTCTCGAAGCCGGCCGGCAGCTGATCGGCGTTGGGCGAGAAAGCGAACGACCATTGTCCGCTCAGCAGCAGGAAGCGATCGGACTTGGTGCGGTGCCCGGCGATCGCCTTGGCGCGGCTCTCGAATGGGAAGCCCGTCGCACGCGGCGGCTCCTTACCGATTGCGAAGACGGCAGGATTTTCCCAATCGGGCCGATCTGACGAGATTTGTGGCTGGATCGGTGGGACGGGCGCGCTCTGCGCCGCCGCGGTGATCGGCGCGAGACACGCTGCGCCCGCGAGCAATAAGGGGAATGCCGAACGCACGATGACGCCTCTCCGTTGACCGTAGCGCTCAGCGCTCTTCGATGTTAGCAGTTATGCTACAACTGCAAAATTCGTATGACAAGCAGCGAGCGCCGCGCTTTCTCGGCGCCGTTGCGAAGGAGACGCCGGTGGCACGAAATTCAGCCTCGCTGACCGATGGGCTGTTCGCCAAGCTCGAGGAGCGGATCCGCAGCGGCGCGATGCCGCCGGGGTCGCGCTTCCCGACGCAGCTCGAGATCTCGGCGGCGGAGAATGTCAGCCGCACCGTGGTGCGCGAGGCGGTCGCGCGGCTGTCGGCGCAGGGGCTGACGACGTCGCGCCAGGGGTCGGGCGTGTTCGTCGCCGCAACCGCGCAATACCGCGCCTTCCAGGTGACGCGCGACGAGATGAGCGAACTCACCGACGTTATCAAATTGCTCGAGATGCGGCTCGCGCTCGAAACCGAGATGGCGGCGCTGGCGGCGGCGCGGCGCACTACCGCCGACATCGGCGCGATCCGCGACGCGCTCGCGCAGATGGAGGCGGTGATCGACGATCCCGAAGCTGCCGCGCGCGCCGACAGCGGCTTCCACCTCGCGATCGCGCGCGCGACGCAGAACCATTATTACGAGCGGCTGATCGAATTTCTGGGCCTGCGCCTCGTCCCGCCGCGCAACCTCTATCTGCGCGATCAGTCGGAGGAAGCCCACCGCGCCTATGCCGCCAAGGTGCAGGGCGAGCATGAGGCGATCCTAGACGCGATCGTGCGGATGGATTCGACACGCGCGCGCGAAGCGGCGCGGCATCACATGCAGGAAAGCCTCAGCCGCCACTCGCAATTGAGCGAGACGACCAGCCTGCGCCCGAAGGTGGAGGATAGCGGCACGAGCGATTGACGACCGCTTTTCAGTTGTACTACAAGTAGGCGGATCCCGGCGTCAGATTTCGGGGCAGCCGGGAAGGTGAGTGGCCTGAATGCGTAGACTATGCCGATCGGGCCTTCGACCATTCCGCGCCATGAAGCGCCCCCAGCCATGACCGCCGCCGACGCCACGATCACCGACGCCGCGCGCCGCGCCGGATCGTATCGCTGGGTGATCTGCGGGCTGCTGTTTGCCGCCACCGCGATCAACTATGTCGACCGCCAGATGATCGGCGTGCTCAAGCCCTTGCTGCAGGCCGATCTCGGCTGGCGCGAGAGCCAATATGCCGACATCGTCTTCTGGTTCCAGGCGGCCTATGCCATCGGCTTCCTCGCGGTCGGGCGGATGATCGACGTCGCGGGCGCGCGGGTCGGCTATGCGATTGCCTTCACCTTCTGGACGCTGGCGCATGTCGCGCACGGCTTTGTCGGCGGCGTCACGCAATTCGCCATCGCGCGGTTCGCGCTCGGGCTTGGGGAATCGGGCAATTTCCCGGCGGGGCTGAAAACGGTCGCCGAATGGTTTCCGCAGCGTGAGCGCGCCTTCGCGGTCGGCATCTTCAACGCCGGCGCCAATGTCGGCGCAATCGTCACGCCTTTGCTCGTCCCTGCGATCGCGCTCGCGTACGGCTGGCGCGCGGCATTCATCGCGACCGGCGCGTTCAGCGTGATCTGGCTGGTCGCGTGGCTCGCCATCTATCGCCGCCCGACCGAGCATCCGCGCGTCTCCGCCGCTGAACTCGCGCTGATCCAGAGCGATCCGGTGCAGCCGAGCGCGCCGCTGCCGTGGCGGCGGCTGTTCGGGATCCGCGCGACCTGGGCCTATGCGGTGCCCAAATTCCTCACCGATCCGATCTGGTGGATGTTCCTGTTCTGGCTGCCTGACTTCCTCGGCAAGCGCTACGGGCTCGATCTCAAGAGCTTCGGCCCGCCGCTGATCGTGATCTACGTGATGTCCGATCTCGGGAGCATCGCGGGCGGTTGGGCGTCGTCGCGGATGATCCGCGCCGGGGTCAGCGTCAACGCTGCGCGCAAGCTGACGATGCTCGTCTGCGCGTTCGCCGTGCTGCCGATCGTCTCGGTGCAATATATCGATTCGCTGTGGACCGCGGTGCTGTTGATCGGGCTGGCGACCGCGGGGCATCAGGCCTTCTCCGCCAATTTGCTCACCTTGCCGTCGGATCTCTTTCCGCGCACCGCGGTGGGGTCGGTCGTCGGGATCGGCGGGACGGCGGGGGCGATCGGCGGGATGCTGATCGCCAAGTTCGTCGGCTATGTGCTCGATCTGTCGGGCAGCTATGCGCCGATCTTCGCGGTGGCGGGCGGCGCCTATTTCATCGCGCTGATCGCGCTCCACTTGCTCAGTCCCAGGCTCGCGCGGGTCGCTGTCGATCCGGCCGGCACGCCCCTTCCGGAAGGTTCGTCATGATCGCTCGCTCGCTCGTCCTGCTCGCCAGCACCGCGCTGCTGTCGACGCCGCTCCTCGCCGCGCCTGCGCCACAGGCGGCTGCGGCGCCCCAGGCGCGCGACGCTGTCGCGCTCGCCACCAAGCTCGCGCAGTGGCAGCTCGCGCACATGACCGACACCGGCCATGTCTCGCGGATCACCACCGAGACGCGCAATCCGCGCGCCTGGGAACAAGCAGTGTTCTGGGTCGGGATGACCGCGCTCGCTGATGCAGGGGCCCCGCCCGAGATCGCGCAGGCGGTGGTCGCGACGGGGCGCGCCAACGACTGGACGCCGGCGAAGCGGCCGTATCATGCCGACGATCTGGTCATCACGCAGTCGTATCTGTGGGCGGCAAAACATGGCGCGGGCGCCGCGGCGATCGCCCCGACACGCGCGCGCTTCGACTATATCGTCGCCAATCCGCCGCGCGTCGGGCTGGCTTTCTATCAGCCGCCATCGGGCTATGACGGCACCGAATGCCTGACGCGCTATTGCTGGTGCGATGCATTGTTCATGGCGCCGCCCGCGATGATCGAGCTGTCGCGCCAGACCGGCGACCGCCGCTATCGCGACTATGCCTTGCGCGAGTTCTGGGCGACGACCGACTTCCTGTTCGATCCCGCCGCGCACCTCTTCTACCGCGACAGCCGCTTCTTCGAACGCCGCGACGAGGCGCAGCGCAAGCAGTTCTGGAGCCGCGGCAATGGCTGGGTGTTCGCGGCGATGGCGCGGATCATCCCGCTGCTGCCCAAGGGCGATCCCGACCGCGTGCGGATGGAAAAGCTGTTCGTCGAAATGGCGGGAACGCTGAAGGGCCTCCAGAAGCCCGACGGCTATTGGGCGCCGTCGCTGCTCGCGCCCGAGGAGTCGCCGCCGGAATCGAGCGGGACGGGCTTCTACACCTATGGCATGGCGTGGGGCGTCAGAGCGGGCCTGCTCGACCGCGCGGCCTATACGCCGGTGGTGCGCAAGGGCTGGGACGCGCTCGTCCGCAGCCTGCAACCCGATGGGCGGCTTGGCTGGGTGCAGCAGGTCAGCGACCGCCCCGAACGCGTCGCGGCCGACGACACGCAATTCTACGGCGTCGGCGCCTTCCTGCTCGCGGCGACCGCCGTCGCCGAGCTCGATCGCGCGCCGTCCAAGCGCTGACCTTTCCCGGAGTACCCCCTGTGTTCGAAAAGACCTATTACGCGACGCACCCCGACATGATGGCGTGCGCGTCGAACGAAGAGCTGCGCGATCGCTACCGCGTCGGCGGCCTGTTCCGCTCCGGCGAGATCGTGCTGACCTATTCGCATGGCGAGCGCTTCATCATCGGTGGCGCGGTGCCGGGCGCGGGAACGCTCGCACTGCCGCAGCAGACCGAGCCGGCGAGTGCGGCCGGCCATCCGTTGCTCGAGCGACGCGAACTCGGGATCGTCAATATCGGCGGGCCGGGCGTGGTGACGGTCGACGGGGAGGCGTTCGCGCTCGATCGGTGCGAGGCGCTGTACGTGCCGATGGGGTCGGTCGACGTGACCTTCGCGGGTGCGGAGGCGCGCTATTATCTGCTGAGCGTCCCCGCGCACCGTGCCTTCCCGTTGCGCAAGCTGGCGATGGCCGACGTCACGCCGCTCGAGCGTGGCAGCCTTGAGGAATCGAACGACCGGACGATCTACCAGCTGCTCCTGCCGCATACCTGCGGGAGCGCGTCGCTGTGCCTCGGCATGACGCTGCTCAAGCCCGGCAGCGTGTGGAACACGATGCCGCCGCACATCCATGAGCGGCGTTCGGAAATCTATCTCTACTTCGATCTCGGCCCCGACGACCGCGTGTTCCATTATATGGGGCAGGAGGATGCGCTGCGGCACATCGTGCTGGCGAACGAGGAAGCGGTGATCTCGCCGCCCTGGTCGGTGCATATGGGCGCGGGGACGCGCGCGTACGGCTTCATCTGGGCGATGGCGGGCGAGAATCTCGACTATAACGACATGAACGTGCTGGATATTTGCCAGCTGCGCTGAGCGGTTTGGCGTTGGGTTGACTAGGGTCTCATCCTCCCCCCGTCACCCCGGCCTTGTGCCGGGGCCCACCGTCCCGCGCGCGCTTTAGCGGCAGGACGCGTATCCCGGTGGACCCCGGCACAAGGCCGGGGTGACGAATTTTGGGGCGGGGCGCGCATCACACAGCAAAAGGCCGGGCGCTCGACGGAGCGCCCGGCCTTTCGTTCGTCGGCCAGCTTCAGAAAGTGTGGCTCGCCCGCACCCCTGCATAGCGGTTGAAGTCGCGCGGCAGGTTGCTCTGCGTCGCCTGCGCGTTGCCCTGGTTGCCGTACGAATTGTTGACGTTGAAGAAATAGTGCTTGTCGAACACATTGTTGACGAAGCCGACCAGCTCCCATTTGCGATCGGCCCCACGGATGCCGAACGACAGATTGAGGATGCCATAGGCCTTCTGGATCGTCTCGGGATCGCGGTTGATCCCGAAGTTAAACGAACTCTGATAGTTATATGCCGCCTGGAAGACGCCATCGAGCGTCGGGGTCAGGCTCGGCGTGTAATCGGCGCTGACCGACAGTTTCCATTCGGGCGCCTGTGCCGGGCGATACCCCGCCAGATCCTGTCGCGAGGGACTGCCGACGCAGCCCTGCGCGACGGTCTGGCCGGGATAGCATTGCGCGAACGGGAAGGAGAGGATCTTCGCATCGACATAGGTCACGCCGCCGCTGAGATTGAGATCGCGGCTGAAGCGTACGCCGCCCTCGACCTCGACGCCGCGCGTCCGCAGCTTGCCGACATTGGCGAGGCGGAAGTTGATCGTCCCGTCGGCGAGCGTCTCGATCCCCTGCGCCTGGAAATTGTCGAAGGTCGTGTTGAACAGCGTCACGTTGAGCGTGACCTTGCGATCAAGGAACTGCGACTTGACGCCGAGCTGCCAATCCTTCGACGTCTCGGGGCGGACCGGACCCGAATTCTGCCGCACCAGGTTGAAGCCGGTGCCGATGTCATAGGCCTGCCCCTTGTGCCCGGTGGCGAAGGTGGCGAACGCCATCACGTCGCTGGTGATGCGTTGCTGGATACCGGCCTTGTAGGTCTGGTAATCTTCCGAATTGTTGCCGGCGAACTTTGCATTGTTCGCGGCATAATCGAGGAAGGTGTAGTCGATCTTGCCGTGGCCCGCGCGGATGCCGCCGATCAGCGAGGTGCCGTCGATGATCTCATATTCGGCCTGGCCGAACGCGGCGTACTGCTTGTTGCCGTTGGTCGCGTACCAGCGCGCCACCGAGAAGAACGGCCCGCGCGTGAAATCACGCGTCAGATTGAGGTTCGAATAGAACAGGCCGAGCGTGTAGCGCAGGCGCGTCTTGCCCGATGAGACCAGCCGCAGTTCCTGCGAGAAAGCATGCGTGTTGAACGTGCCGAACTGGCGATTGTCGAGCGCGGCGATCGCCGATTCGTCCTGGTCGAGAATGTCGAACTGCTTGAAGTGGTCCCAGGCGGTGATCGACACCAGCGAGGCGAAACCGAGATCGAGCGAAGCGCGCAGCGACTGCGAGAAGTCGCTGTAATCGGTGCCCGAGGTCACGTTGTTGACGACGTTGGTGTTGTCGTCGGTAAAGGTCACGCCGGGGGCGAACACTGCGGGCGTATAGGCGGCGACGCCGCGCAACCGCGCATTGGGCGAGACGCGGGCGAAGGGACGGCCGATCGTGGTGTGACCATCGATATAGCCGATCTGCGCGGTCAGGTTGAGCGTCGGCGTCGGGTTCCAGACGAGCTTGCCGCGCGTCGAGAGCGTGCGGAAGCCGTTGACGCGCTCGCCATTGTACAAATTGCGGACGTTGCCCGCGAAATTGTCGTAATTGACGCTGGTGCGGAAGCCGAGCGTGTCGGTGATCGGCCCCGACAGAGCGGCGTTGCCGCTATATTCGCGGTCGGTCGTGACGAGCCCGCCGACGCGTCCGGTGAGATGCGCGCTGGGGCCCTGCGTGACGATGTTGAGCAGGCCGGCCGAGGCCGAGCGACCGTACAGCGTGCTTTGCGGACCGCGCAGCACTTCGATCCGCTCGATGTCCGACAGATCGGCGAAGGCGCGTGCGAGGAACTGCACGGGGACGTCGTCGATCTGCACCGCGACGCTCGGCTCGACGCTCGGCGAGAAGGCGAAGGTGCCGATTCCGCGGATCGAGATCGACGCATTGACCGGCTGCTCGGCGGGGCGGATGATCAGCGACGGCGCCGCCTTGGTGAGGTCGGCGAACTGCCGCACGCCCTGCGCCTGGAGCGCGTCGCCGGTCAGCACCTGCACCGCGAGCGGCACGTCCTGGACGCGTTCGGCGCGCTTCTGCGCGGTGACGATGATGTCGGTGCCCGCGGTTTCCGCCGGCGTGCCTTGTTCGGCGAGCGCGGTCGGCGAAGGGGCGGGATCGTTGGGCTGGGTCGGCGCGGCTTGCGCAAAGGCTGCGCTGCTGGCGGAAACCGCCATGCCACATGCCAGGATGCGTCCGAGTGCGGTCGTCGTGAACAAGCTCATGTCCTTCCCCTCCAATGTCTTCGGCTTTGCCCGATTGAGGGGGTGCGTATCAGCCGATCGGGCCGCGTGCAAGGCTTGTACTACAAATTAACCGCCGTTGGACGCCGTCCGAAACGAAAACATGGACGTTGTGCGAAATTTGTCACCAAATCGCCTGGGCGCCGGGAGGGGGCGTTATCGTCCGCGCGGCGGCGGCGCCTGCTCTTCCGGGGATGTGCGTAGGCGATCGGCCCGCGGCTCCGCGCGCGGCCTTACGTTTGCCCGTCGTGCGGACAGTCACCCGATGGACGTGAAGCAGCAGCGCTACCAGTCGCGCCGTGCCGCGGGCGTTGCGCCTACAGCGCGCGCGGTTCACCGTCGGCGAGCACGTGGGTGCAGACCTGCGCCTCGGGCGTATCCCCCGCTTCGAGCGCCGCGACCGTGACCCAGCCTGCCGCGCGCATCGCGGCTGCGACCGCAGGATCGGTGCCTACCGGCACGAACAGCCGGCGTCGGTCGACCTCGGCAAGCCCCGCCGCAACGATCGCATCGGCGTAGAGCGAGAAGCCGACCGCGGCTTCCTCCGCGCCGTTTTCATGGACGATCGTATAGCTGCCGCCGCGCCCGATCTCGCCGAGCACGCCGCCCGCGAAGATCGAGAAGCCGAGCCAGCTCTGATATTCGAAGCCGTGCCGCTCGGTCGGGTCGAGCGTCAGCGCGACGCGGCCCTTCAGCCCTTCGGCGATCTGCCACAGCCCGTCGAGCCGCGAGGTCAGCGCACCGCCGGCATCGAACGCGCAGAGCCGGTCGTGCGCGGTCTCGAAGGGGCCTGCCGCCTCGATCAGCGGAAGATAGGCGGGAGCGAGCGCGGCGACCGCCCCCGCATCCTTGGCGTCGAGCCGGTCGCGCAGGGTGTCGATCTGGCCGGGTTCGACCGGAAAGGGGCCGTTCGCGAGCACATCGATCAAATCGGGCAGCGTGAAATCGATCGAGACGTCAGCCACACCCGCCGCGGCGAGGGCGGCGACCGCGACCTCGACGATCTCGCGCGCGGCGGCGATCGTGTCGAGGCCGATCAGTTCGCAGCCGATCTGGCGCATTTCCCGCTCGGGGGAGAGTTGCGAGGCGCGCAGCTTGAGCACCGGGCCGGCATAGGACAGGCGGACCGGGCGCGGGTGGTGGCCCATCCGGGTCGCGGCGATGCGGCCGATCTGCGCGGTCATGTCGGGGCGGATCGCGAGCGTCGCCTGGGATACGGGATCGACGAAGCGCACGGCATCCTGCGCGCGCGCGGCCTTGAGACGACCGGCGAGGCCGGCTTCGAACTCGGCGAGCGCGGGGTCAGCGCGTTCGTAGCCATAGGCGTGCGCTGCGCCGAGCAAGGCTTGCTCGAGCCGCGCGGCGGCATCGGCGAAGGGCGGGAGGCGGTCGTGGAAGCCGGTGGGCAGGAGGGCGGTGGTCACGTCGCTTCTTTCTCCCTCTCCCCTTCGGGGAGAGGGCCGGGGAGAGGGGCAGTCACAAGCGCGGCGCTGATGACTTCAAGCACGCCGTCGAGATTTCCCACCACGTCGGCATTAGCGAAGCGGATCACGCGATACCCTTGCTGTTCCAGCCACGTGGTGCGGCGGGCGTCATAGGCTCCGTCGTCGGCGTGGGTGTCGCCGTCAAGCTCGATTACGAGTTTTCTGGAGCGCGCGACGAAGTCGGCGATGTAGGGATAGATGACGACTTGATGGCTGAACTTGACGGCTTCGAAGCGTTTGGCGCGGAGATTATACCAGAGGCGGGCTTCGGCAGGTGTCGGGTTGCTGCGCATGTGTTTGGCGCGTGCGAGCAGTTGCTTGTCGGTTTGTGGCACGGCCCCTCTCCCCGGCCCTCTCCCCGGAGGGGAGAGGGAGAAGAGAAGGTACCGTTAGTGCTTTAGAACGCCAAGCCCATCGCGGTCTTCACGCCCGGGAGCGCGCGGACTTGCGCCAGCAATTCCGGCGTCAGCGCTTCGTCGATCGACAGCAGCAACACCGCTTCGCCACCCGCCGAGCGGCGACCGAGATGGAAGGTGCCGATATTGACGCCGCCCGTCCCGAGCAACGTGCCCAGACGTCCGATGAAGCCCGGCGCATCCTCGTTGACGACGTACAGCATGTGCCCGGCGAGATCGGCCTCGACCTTGATGCCGAACAGTTCGACCAGCCGCGGCGCGGCGTCCCCGAACAGCGTGCCCGCGACCGAACGCTCGCCCGCATCGGTCTTGACCGAGACGCGCAGCAGCGTGTGGTAATCGCCCTCGCGCTCGGTCTTGATCTCGCGGACTTCCATGCCGCGCTCCTTGGCGAGCAACGGCGCGTTCACCATGTTGACCGTGTCGGTCTGCGTGCGCAGGAACCCGGCGAGCACCGCCGACACCATCGGCTTCTGGTTGAGCTCGGCGGCCGCACCCTCGCTGTGGATCGAGATCCGCCCGATCGAGCCGGTGGTGAGCTGACCGACCAGCGAACCGAGCTTCTCGGCGAGCGCCATGTACGGCTTCAACCGCGGCGCTTCCTCGGCCGAGAGCGACGGCACGTTGAGCGCGTTGGTGATGCCGCCCGACATCAGATAATCCGACATCTGCTCGGCGACCTGGATCGCGACATTGACCTGCGCTTCGTCGGTCGAGGCGCCGAGATGCGGTGTCGAGACGAAGTTGGGCGTGCCGAACAAAGGCGATTCCTTGGCCGGCTCCTGCACGAACACGTCGAGTGCCGCGCCGCCGATGTGACCCGAATCGAGGCCTGCCTTGAGCGCCGCCTCGTCGATCAAGCCGCCGCGCGCGCAGTTGATGATGCGCACGCCCTTCTTCGTCTTGGCGAGGTTCTCGGCTGACAGGATGTTGCGCGTCTGGTCGGTGAGCGGCGTGTGGAGCGTGATGAAGTCGGCGCGGGCAAGCAGCTCTTCGAGCTCGACCTTCTCGACGCCGAGTTCGACGGCACGCTCAGGCGAGAGGAACGGATCGTAGGCGACGACCTTCATCCGCAGGCCGAGCGCACGGTCGGCGACGATGCCGCCGATGTTGCCCGCGCCGATCAGGCCGAGCGTCTTGGCGGTGAGCTCGACGCCCATGAAGCGGTTCTTCTCCCACTTGCCGGCCTGGGTCGAGGCGTCGGCCTCGGGCAGCTGGCGCGCGAGCGCGAACATGAGCGCGATGGCGTGCTCGGCGGTGGTGATCGAGTTGCCGAACGGGGTGTTCATCACGACGACGCCCTGCGCCGAGGCGGCGGGGATATCGACATTGTCGACGCCGATGCCGGCGCGGCCGATGACCTTCAAATTGGTCGCGGCGGCGAGGATCGCCTTGGTCACCTTGGTCGAGCTGCGGATCGCGAGGCCGTCATATTGGCCGATGATCGCGATCACTTCTTCGGGGGTCTTGCCGGTGATCTCGTCGACCTCGACGCCGCGTTCGCGGAAGATCTGGGCGGCTTTGGGGTCCATTTTGTCGGAAATGAGGACTTTTGGCATGGGTTTTTCCTTCTGCTCCCTCTCCCCGCTTGCGGGGAGAGGGTAGGGGAGAGGGGGAATGCGAAATACGGGAGAGGGCGGTGTCTGTGACAGCCCCTCTCCCCGACCCTCTCCCCGGAGGGGAGAGGGAGAAGAGCTCAGGCGGCCTTGGCGGTCGCGTAGGCCCAGTCGAGCCACGGGCCGAGCGCGACCACATCGGCGGTGTCGACCGTCGCGCCGCACCAGATGCGCAAGCCCGGAGGGGCATCGCGATACCCGGCGACGTCATACGCCGCGCCCTGCTTTTCGAGCAGACCGGCGAAGGTCTTGATGAATGCCTCGTCGGCGCCCTCGACCGTCAGGCAGACGCTGGTCTTCGACCGCGTCGCTTCGTCGGCGGCGAGATGGCCGAGCCACGAACGCTCCGCCACAATCTGGTCGAGCGCCGCGGCATTGGCGTCCGAGCGGGCAATCAGCCCGTCTGCGCCGCCGACCGACTTCGCCCATTCGAGCGCGGCGATGCAATCCTCGACCGCGAGCATCGACGGGGTGTTGATCGTCTCGCCCTTGAACACGCCCTCGGTGAGCTTGCCCTTCGAGACGAGGCGGAACACCTTCGGCAGCGGCCAGGCGGGGGTGTAGCTCTCGAGCCGCTCGACCGCGCGCGGGCCGAGGATCAGCACGCCGTGACCGCCTTCGCCGCCGAGCACTTTCTGCCACGAGAAGGTCGCGACATCGATCTTGGCCCAGTCGATGTCATAGGCGAACACCGCGCTGGTCGCGTCGGCGAAGGACAGGCCTTCGCGAGTCTCGGGGATCCAGTCGGCATTCGGCACGCGCACGCCCGAGGTGGTGCCGTTCCAGGTGAACAGAACGTCGTTCGACCAATCGACCGCGTTCAGATCGGGCAGCTGGCCGTAATCGGCGCGCACGACGGTGGGATCTATCTTGAGCTGCTTGACCGCGTCGGTGACCCAGCCTTCGCCGAAGCTTTCCCACGCGAGCGTGGTTACGGGCTTGGCACCCAGCATCGTCCACATCGCCATTTCGAACGCGCCGGTGTCGGAACCGGGGACGATGCCGATGCGATGCGTGTCGGGGAGCTTGAGCAGCTCGCGCATCAGATCGATGCAGAGCTGCAGGCGCGTCTTGCCGATCTTCGAACGGTGCGAGCGGCCGAGCGATTCGGTAGCCAGGTTTTCGGGGGACCAGCCGGGCGGTTTCGCACACGGGCCGGAAGAAAAGTACGGACGCGCCGGTTTGATCGCCGGGACGGCAGGTAAGTCAGTCATGTAGTCTCTCCTCACAGAGAGCACGCGCGGCGTTGGGACCGCGTGGCCCGTCGCCGGTCCTAGTGGCGTGGCGGCGCGCGTCAAGCGATGAGTCGTTCGTCGCAAGGTTGTGGCGGCGTTAACCGACACGCGGGTATCGGGGGGGCTATGTCGCGCCGAATCGTCATCGTCCTCGTGTCGCTGCTGCTTGCCGCTTGCTCGAACGGCCACGACCAGCGCCCTCCGACGCGACCGCGCGGGAGCCGGCCGATCACGCTCAGCCTGCCAACGAGTCGCGAGACGCAGGCGTGCTTCGCCGATCTGTCGCGCGAGGATGTCCGCTATTCGCCGCTGCCCGATCGCGATTATGGCGGCGGATGCCGGATCGTCGGGGCGGTGCAGCTGATCGACATCGGCGTGCCCGTCACGAATCTGAAGGCGATGCGCTGCGGTCTCGCGCGCAGCTTCACCGGGTGGATCGAACATGCCGTCGCCCCCGCGGCGCGCCAGATGCTCGGCAGTGACGTGGTGCGGATCGAGAGCATGGGGACCTATGCCTGCCGTGCGGTGATCGGCTCGGCGGCGGGGGCGGGGCGCTTGTCGGGCCACGCGCTCGCCAATGCGGTCGATTTTTCGGGCGTCGTGCTCAAGAATGGGCGGCGGATCACCGTGCAGCAGGATTGGAACGGTGGAGATCCCAATGCGCGTGCGTTCCTGCGCACGATCCACGATTCGGCGTGCCGCCGCTTCGGCACGGTGCTCAGCCCCAATTACAACGCGGCGCACTACAACCACTTCCATTTCGAGGACGATCACAAGGCTTTCTGCCGCTAGGCTTCAAATCCGCGCGCGCTTGTTTTAGAGGCGTGGGATGACAGAGACTCCGAAACCGGGCAGCCCGGACGCACCGCATCCCGACAGCCAGACCCCCGACACGCATACGCACGTTCCCGACCGCGTCTTCGCGCGCGCGCGGCAGGATGCCGAGACCGCCAAGGCCGCGGTCAGCACGCCGCAGACCGAGAACCCGGCCTATCGCCTCGCCTTCCAGGACATGGATTTCCTGCTGCGCGAGGATCTGCGCCCGGTGCGCTTCCAGCTCGAATTGCTCAAGCCGCAACTGATCCTCGACGAGGCCAAGATCGGCTCGACCTTCGTGATGTACGGATCGGCGCGGATCCCCGAGCCCGCCAAGGCGCAGGCGCTCCTCGATCTCGCGCGCAACGCGGTCGATGGCAACGCGCAGGCGATCCGCATCGCCGAAAGCCTGGTCGAGAAGTCAAAATATTACGACGTCGCCTATGAGCTCGCGCAGCTCGTCAGCGCCTTTCCTATCGACGAGGAAGGCAAGCGCCAGTTCGTCGTCTGCTCGGGCGGCGGGCCGTCGATCATGGAAGCGGCGAATCGCGGTGCGGCCGAGGCGGGCTACGAATCGGTCGGGCTCAACATCGTGCTGCCGCACGAACAGGCGCCGAACCCCTATGTGACGCCGGCGCTGTCGATGCAGTTCCACTATTTCGCGCTGCGGAAAATGCACTTCCTGCTCCATGCGCGCGCGCTGGCCGCGTTCCCGGGCGGGTTTGGGACGTTCGACGAACTGTTCGAGCTGCTGACGCTGATCCAGACGGGTAAGATCAAGCCGATCCCGGTGCTGCTCTACGGTCGCAAATTCTGGGAGCGCGTCGTCAATTTCGAGGCGCTGGTCGAGGAAGGCGTGGTGTCGGCCAAGGACCTCGGCATCTTCACCTTCGTCGAAACCGCCGAGGAAGGCTGGGCGGTGGTGAAGGAATTCTACCGCGATAAGTGAAGGCGGTCGCTCTTTAGCCCCTCCCCTTCAGGGGAGGGGTAGGGGGTGGGGAAGTGTCTCACCGAGACATGTCCCAAGCGGTGACGTCCCCACCCCAACCCAGTGTCGGGTCGGTCAGGCTCCCAGCCTGACCTAAACCACGCGGGGCGCGGTTTACCCGCCACTTCTGAAGGGAAGGGGCCTTCTCTTTTCAGGTTACTTCGCGACCGGTGCGGCGGTCGCTTCGCCCGTCGGCGAGGACGAGACCTTGCCAGCCGCCGCCGGGGCGGTCGCGTTGCCGAGGTCGGTCGTGCCCGGCGAGGCCTTGCCGCCCGGATCGGCGGCGCCTGCGGCCGGCGGCGCCTTCGCGTCGGTCGCAGCCGGTGCGCCGGCGGGTGGTGCCGGCAGCGGCAGGTTCGAGCCTTGGGTGTTGAGATACAGGATCACGTCGGCGCGATCCTTCGCGCTGGTCAGGCCGGCAAAGGTCATCTTGGTGCCCGAGGCATAAGCGCGCGGGCTCGTCAGCCATTTGTTGAGCTCTTCGAAATCCCATTTCTTGCCTGCGCCCGCGGTCTTGAGCGCGTCGGAGAAGGCGTAGCCGCCTTTCCCTTGCGCGATCGCTTCGCCGACCGTCGCCCACAGATTCGGGCCGATGCCGTTGGCCCCGCCCTGCGCGACGGTGTGGCAGGCGCCGCACTTCTTGAAGACGTCGGCGCCGTGCGCCGCATCGGCGGTCGCCATCAGTTCGGCGATCGGCTTGTCGGGGGCTGCGGGCCCGCCGCCCGCGTCATCGGCCGGCGCCTCGATCGGATAGCCTTCCTTTTCCGACGTGATCGGCGCGACGATCATGTGGCCGGCAATACCGAGCGCGAGCGCAGCCGCCATGCTGCCCAAAACCCAGCCCGCAATCGTGTTGGTCCGGTTATCCATGCTCGTTTTTCCGCCTCTGCCGCAGGAGGGTCCCCCTGAAGGACCACGTAGTTGTCTTGACCCATAGATTCGCTGGTCCGACACCGCAAGCCAAGCTTGCCGCGACGCGGCGACACCGTTACCGCCCGGCTCCCATGGAAAATTTCGCCGAACCCGCCCGCGCGCTTGTCGCCCAGATGACCGAAGCCGCCGCCGCAGCGCCTAGCCGCGCCGTCGCCTTCCAGGGCGCGCCCGGCGCAAATTCGCACATCGCCGCGCTCGAGGCGTTCCCGGATGGCCTTCCGCTGCCCTGTTTCGACTTCGCCGATGCGATCGATGCGGTGCGCGACGGGCGCGCCGATTGCGCGATCATCCCGATCGAAAATTCGCTCCACGGCCGCGTCGCCGACATGCATTTCCTGCTCCCCGAATCGGGGCTGGTGATCACCGGCGAGCATTTCCTGGGGATTCGCTACGCGCTGATGGGGCAGGGGCCGCTCTCCGGCGTGCGCGAGGCGATGAGCCATCCGCAGGCGCTCGGCCAGTGCCGGCACTGGCTGCGCGAGCGCGGCATTTCGCCCGTCGCCTATCCCGACACCGCGGGCGCAGCGGCGGTGGTCGCCGAGCGTGGCGACCCGACGCTCGCGGCGCTCGCCCCGCCGGGCGCGGCGGCGCTGTACGGGCTCGAGACGCTCGCCAATGATATCGCCGATGCCGATCACAACACGACGCGCTTCGTCGTGCTGGCGCGCGCGGGGCATCCCGCGCCATGGGAGGTAAAGGGCGGCGACGGCGCGTGGATGACGACGCTGATCTTCGAGGTGAAGAACGTCCCCGCCGCGCTCTACAAGGCGATGGGCGGCTTTGCGACCAACGGCGTCAACATGACCAAGCTCGAAAGCTATCAGCGCGGCGGCAGCTTCGCCGCGACCGAATTCTACGCCGATGTCGAGGGGCGGCCGGGCGAGCCGGGGCTCGACCATGCGCTCGAGGAACTCGGGTTCCATTCGAAATGGGTGCGCGTGCTGGGGACGTATCGGCGCGCGCGCGTGCGGGGGTGAGGGAAGGGCTGACGCGCCGTTAAGGGCGGTGGATGGTTGACTCGATTGACCCCTGGACGGGATGTTTACGACGCCGATCGTTTCCATTTCTGCGCTGATCCGGTGGCGCGGGTCCAACGATTTTAAAGAGCGTATCAGTACATATTATGAACCATGAGATGTAGGACAGCCGCCTGCTGCTAGTCTCTTGCGGACTGAAACACCGCTTCCAAGCCAAGGCTTACCCCTGGCCACTTGCGAACCACACGCAATTAGCTTGCGACTGGTTCGCATTAGCGCTATTGCGGCTCCATCGAGAGGGAGATTCCATGGTCGTCTGCGTTTGCAATGCCATACGAGAATCCGATGTTCGCCAGTGCGCGCGCTCGGGCTGCAGGACTCCATGCCAAGCGTTTCGCTCGATGAATCGTCAGCCCAAATGCGGTCAGTGCGCATCGACCGCGCGCGCGATCATCGACGAAGAACTCGCGGCCGCTTAACCCGCTCGAGGCTCGAGACGCGGGGAAATCCCCCGATTTCGTTTGCCCAACGCGACACGCCAACGGTACACCCCGCTAAGGCTGAGAGAGATATGGCGATGCGCGGCGACCCCAAAGTAATCGAGTATTTGAACGAGTCGCTCAAGAACGAGCTGACCGCGGTCAATCAATATTGGCTCCATTACCGGATGCTCGACCATTGGGGCGTCTACAAGCTCGCCCAGTACGAGCGGATGGAATCGATCGACGAAATGAAGCACGCCGACTGGCTGTCGGAGCGCATCCTGTTCCTCGATGGTCTGCCCAATTTCCAGCTGCTCGGCCGCCTGCGGATCGGCGAGAGCGTTGAGGAGGTCCTCAAGTCGGATCTCGCGCTCGAAGTCGAGGCGACCGTCCAGCTCAAGGGCGCGATCGCCTATTGCGAAGAGGTCAAGGACTATATCAGTCGCGACTTGTTCGCGCGTATCCTTGCGAGCGAGGAAGAGCATGTCGACACGCTCGAACGCCAGTTCGAGATGATCGAACGGATGGGCATTCACAATTACATCCAGCTGAATTCGATCTCCGAACATGACTCGCCCAAAGCAGGTGCGGCACCGTATCTTAAGGGCTGAGGCATCTCGCGTTGGGTTGGGGGCTTTGAGGGGCGGCACCCCGGGGATACGGTGTCGGCCTGACCGATCAGCTTGGGCCATCTTCGGCGGCATGAACGATGGCCGCCCTGGAGCCCGCTACCCCTCGGCCCAGGCCTTCAGCAGCGTATACGCGATCGCATAAGGCGGCGGCAAGAACGGCCCAGCCTCGCCCGCCAGTACCGCGCGCACCACGTCGCGCGACACCCAGATCGCATCCTCCAGTTCGTTGGTGTCGAGCGTGATTGCGTCGTTCTCGGCGACGCCGACGCAGGCGATCATCAGCGAGGAGGGGAAGGGCCAGGGCTGGCTGGCAATGTAGCGCACGTCGGTCACGCGTACGCCCGCCTCCTCCATGATCTCGCGCGCGACGGCTTCCTCGATCGACTCGCCGGGCTCGAGGAACCCCGCCAGCGCCGAGTAGCGGCCCGGCGGGAACGCCGGCTGGCGACCGAGCAGCGCGCGGCCGTCATGTTCTGCGATCATGATCACCACCGGGTCGACGCGCGGGAAGTGTTCCGCCTTGCAATTGGGGCAGGCGCGGCCCCAGCCGGCGCGGAACATCGCGGTCTGGTGCCCGCAATTGGCGCAGAACTGGTGGCGGCTGTGCCAGTCGAGCACCGAGCGCGCCGCGGCATAGGTCGCCGCCTCGCCCGGCGCGAACTGGTCGAGCAAAGCGAACAGCCGCGGCGAGCGCCCGGCGGGCGCGCGCATTCCCGGCAGGTACGCCGCGAAATGCGGGCGGCGCGACTCGTCGAAGCCGAGCAGGATCAGCTCGGCCTCCTCGGGCGTCTCGGCGAGCGAGGACCAGCCGAGCCGGCCCTCGCCATCGAGCTCGGGCTCGAACCGGTCGAGCCGCAGCACGCGCGCGCGCCAATCGCTGCGCGCAGCGGCGAGCCCCTCGGGATCGTGGCGCAGCGTATCGGCGCGGTCGAGCAGACCGCCGGTAAAGCCTGGAGACATCACGCTGTGCCGATCACTTCCGCAGGAGGTAGGGGGCGAGGTCGGCGTAGACCGCCTTAGTCGATTCGGCGCGCAGCGGCCATTTGTCGCCCGGCAGGTAATTGACCATGATCGTCGCGCGGACCTGGTTGACCGGATCGACCCAGGCGATCGTGCCCGCGGCGCCGCCCCAGCCATAGGTGCCCTTGGCCGGGCCGCCGGGCACGTCGTTGAGCGTCACCGAGCCGCCCGCGCCGAACCCTTGCGGGTTGGTCGTCCCGCCGGTCGCCGAGACCGCGCCGGGATAGATCACCCCGGTCGGCAGCAGGTTCGACATGGCGAGCTTGGCGGTGGCGGGCTTGAGGATGCGCACGCCGTCGAGCGTCCCGCCGTTCTGCAGCATGTGCAGGAAGCGGTCGTAATCGCCCGCCGAGGTGACGAGCCCGGCGCCGCCATACGGGAAGCTCGGCTTCTGGAGATAGACCGAGGTCGCGCCGGGATCGAGCGGGACGCGATTGTTGCCGGCGATGAAATAGCCCGTCGCGAGGCGGCGCGCTTCGGACGCGGGGACCTGGAAATAGCTCGAGTTCATCTTGAGCGGGGTGAAGATGCGCTGCTGGAGGAAGCCGTCGAACGACTGGCCCGAGGCGACTTCGATCACGCGGCCCAGCACGTCGAGGCCGATCGAATAGCTCCATTTGGTGCCGGGCTCGGCGATCAGCGGGAGCGTGGCGACCTTGTTCGCGAACGCCTCGAGCGTCGCGGGGCGCTTGAGGCGGAGCTGCGCTTCGGTCTTGGCGTCGGAGGTGAAGGGGGTGATGCCGGCGTCTTCATACGCTTTCAGCAGCGGGCCCTTGGTGATGATCGTATAGCCGAGCCCGGCGGTGTGGGTGAGCAGGTTGCGGATCGTGATCGGCTTGGTCGCGGGGCGCGTTTCGAGCGAATCTGGGCTGATCTGGACGCGCATGGTCTTGAACGCCGGGATGAAGTCGCTGACCGGCTGGTCGAGGCGCATCTTGCCCTCTTCGATCAGGATCATCGCGGCCATCGCGGTGATCGGCTTGGTCATCGAATAAACGCGCCACAGGCTGTCCTGGTCGGTCGCGGGGGCGCCGGGTTCGTCGCCGATCTTGCCCGCCGCCACGACCATCGCAGGGGCATCGCCGCGACCGAACACGCCGACCACGCCGGGGAACTGGTTCGCCGCGACGTCGCCGCTGAACAGCGCCTGCGTGCGGGGGAGGGCTCCAGCCGTGGCGGGTGCGGGGGCAGGTGCTGCGGCCGGGGCCGGACGGAGGACGGGTTGCGGCTGCGCCATCTGCTGCGCGATCGCCGTGCCACCTGCAGCGACGAGCAATCCTGCCGCCGCGAACTTGAACCGCAATGCTACCATCTTGCCCTCCTGATGGCGTCCGCCGCCTTGGCGAACACCGTCGGCAGGCCCGCCGAGTCGATCCCGGTCTCGTCCCACCATTCGCCGTCCGCGGCATGCCCATCCACGCGCGCGACCGCAAGCGACAGTTTGAGCCGGAAGTGGGTGAAGACATGTGCGACGGTTTGGGGGAGCAGCTGCCAATCGGCGGGGAGCGGCGGGTCGGCGAGGCCGGGTGGCGTGTCGGCCCAGGGCCCGGTCGGCAGCGCGCGCATGCCGCCGAGCAAGCCGCGCGGCGGACGGCGGACGAGCAGGACCTTGCCGTCGTGCTGCGCCCAGAAAATCGTGCCGTGGCGCTGCGGCTTGGCGAGCTTCGCCGCCTTGATCGGGAAGCCCTCGGGATGGCCGAGCCGGTAGCCCTCGCACACCGACGACAGCGGACAGGCGAGGCAGCGCGGGCTCCGGGGCGTGCAGACCGACGATCCGAGGTCCATCATCGCCTGCGCGAAATCGCCCGATCGCGTGTCGGGGGTGATCTGGTCGGTCGCCGCGCGCACTTCGGGCATTCCGCCCGGAAGCGGCCGTTCGATCGCGAACAGCCGCGCGACGACGCGCGCGACATTGGCATCGACCACCACAGCACGCTCCCCAAAAGCGATCGCGGCGATCGCGGCGGCGGTGTAGGCACCGACACCGGGCAGCGCTCGCAGGCCGTCTTCTGTCGTCGGGAAATCGCCCAGTGCGACGACGGCGCGGGCGCAGGCGTGGAGGTTGCGGGCGCGGGCATAATAACCGAGCCCTGCCCATGCCGCCATCAGATCGGCCTCGGGCGCGGCGGCGAGCGCCTCGACGCTCGGCCAGCGAGCCACGAACGCTTCGAACTTGGGCCGCACCGCGGCGACCGTCGTCTGCTGGAGCATGATCTCCGACAGCCACACACGATACGGATCGGGCGCATTGCTGCCCGGCGCGGCGCGCCACGGCAGCTCCCTCGCGTGGCTATCGTACCAATCGAGCAGGAGTTTTGCGGGCGGGGCGGAAGGACGCTTGGCGGACACGGCCCCGCTATGGCATGGACGACGCAATGAGCAAGCGCGCCACTCCAGCACCCGCCGCCGAGCGCCCCCGCGGCGGCCGTGCGCGCTCGGTCGCCGAGCTGCTGCCCGATGCCGGGCGCGCCGCGTTTCGACGCTTCGGCTTCGTCCAGAGCGCCGTCGTCAGCCGCTGGAGCGAGATCGTCGGCCCGCGCTATGCCGGCGTGTCGTCGCCCGAATCGATCAAATTCCCGCATGGCGAGCGCATCGGCGGCACGCTCAACTTGGTCGTGCGCGGCGCGCATGCGACGATGATGCAGCATATCGCGCCCGAGATCATCGAGCGGGTCAACCGCTTCTTCGGCTATGCCGCGGTCGCCAAGGTGCAGTTCCGCCAGGGCGACGTGCCCGTGCCGCGCCCGCGCGCCGCGCCGCCGTCGCTCAAGCCCGTGCCGGTCGATCTCGGCGCGAGCCTGCGGACGATCGCCGATCCCGAATTGAAGGCGGTGCTCGAGGCTTTGGCGGCGGGTGTCGCGGCGACGCGCGGGGCGCCGAGCGTGAGTGGAGACGAATGATGCGGGTTGGGTTGGCGGCGCTGGCGATGGGCGCCGCTCTGGTTTCGAGCGCGCAGGCTGCGCCGCAAAAGAAGACGCCGGTGGTGGCGCGCAGCGCCTGGTTGCAGACGGTCGTCGCGACGCCCGAGGGCGGGGTGCGGATGGGCAACCCGGCGGCGAAGGTCAAACTCATCGAGTTCGGCTCGCGGACCTGCCCGCTCTGCGCGCGGTTCGACGTCGAGGGCCTTCCGGCGCTCAAGACCGGCTATATCGCGAGCGGGCAGGTCTCCTATGAATTCCGCGATTTTCCCGTGCACGGCGCGCTCGATCTCGGGCCGATCCTGCTCGGCCAGTGCGTCCCGACGCGCGCGTTCTTCCCAATCCTCGATGCGATGATGGCCAACCAGAAGACGCTGGTCGGGCGCAGCGACGCGATCCCCGATGCCAAGCAGAAGGAATTACAGACCGCGACGCCCAACGCGATCGCGACCTATCTTGCCGGGTTCTACGGTTATACCGACTTCGTGGTGAAGCATGGCCTGCCGCTCGCCAAGGCCAATGCGTGCCTCGCGGATCGCAAGAAGGTCGATACGCTCGTCGCGCGCGCTGATGCCGCGAGCAAGGCCTATGCGGTGGCCGGCACGCCGACCTTCGTGCTGAACGGCGCGGCGCAAGCCAATGTGTACGACTGGGCGACGCTCGAGCCGCTGCTGCGCGCCGCTGTCGCCAAATGATCTTTCTGACTAGGAGCCTATCGATGACCCCTCGTATTCTGTTGTCGGCGGTTGCCGCGCTGTCGCTTGCCGCGTGCGGCGGAACCGGCACGAGCTCGGACAGCAACGTCGCCGCATCGGCACCGGTTGCCGCCAAGCCTGCGCCCACCGGGCAGAACTGGACCGAAACCGTCGTCAAGACGCCCGACGGCGGCTATCGCATGGGCAACCCCGATGCTGCAATCAAGCTGGTCGAATATGGCTCGCGTACGTGCCCGACCTGCGGCGCGTTCGGCCAGACCGGCCAGAAGCCGCTGACCGACAATTACGTCTCGACCGGCAAGGTCTCTTACGAGTTCCGCGATTACCTGGTCCACGGCCAGCCCGATTTCGCGCCGAGCCTGCTCGGCCGCTGCGTCGGCACCGCGACCTTCTTCCCGCTGCTCGAAGCGATGTACATGGCGCAGCCGCAGTTCGAGGCGAAACTCGCCGATCAGGCTGCGACCACCGCGCTCCAGACGCAGCTGCAGGGCAAGACCCCGAACGAGGCGGCCGCCGCCTGGGGCGACTATCTCGGCTATGTCGAGTTCGTGAAGCAGCGCGGCATCCCCGAGGCCAAGGCGCGCGCGTGCATCGCCGACAAGGCGGCGCTCGACGAGATCATCGGCATGATGAGCAAGGGCGACGGCGCGGCGGTGACGGGCACGCCGACCTTCATCATCAACGGCGCGAAGGTCGACGGCGTGAGCTGGCCTGACGTCGAGGCAGCGCTCAAGCGCGCCGGCGCGTAACGTTGGCGGGCGTGGGGGCGCTCGGTGAACGCTTAAGCCCCTCCCCTTCAGGGGAGGGGTTGGGGTGGGGCCGTAACGGGCACCGACCGGAGTCACTTCCCCACCCCCAGCCCCTCCCCTAAAGGGGAGGGGAGTATATGCAGATCAAGCGGCTCCGTCTGTCGGGCTTCAAGAGCTTCGTCGACGCGGCCGATCTGCGGATCGAGCCGGGGCTGACCGGCATCGTCGGGCCAAACGGCTGCGGCAAATCGAACCTGCTCGAGGCGCTACGCTGGACGATGGGCGAGACGTCCGCGCGGTCGCTGCGCGGCGCGGGGATGGACGACGTCATCTTCGCCGGCACCAACACGCGCCCTGCGCGCGACTTCGCCGAAGTGTCGATGCTGATCGAGGCAGAAGGCGAGGAAAGCGAAGTCGTCCGCCGGATCGAGCGGGGGGCGGGCTCTGCCTACCGGATCGACGGGCGCGACGTGCGCGCGAAGGACGTGGCGTTGCTGTTCGCCGACTCCGCGACGGGCGCGCATTCGCCCGCGCTCGTCAGCCAGGGACGGATCGGCGCGATCATTGCCGCCAAGCCGCAGGAACGCCGCGCGATGCTCGAGGAAGCCGCGGGCATCGCCGGGCTGCACGTCCGCCGCAAGGATGCCGAGCAGAAGCTGCGCGCGACCGAGGCCAATCTGACGCGGCTCGACGAATTGATCGCCGAACAGGACGGCCGCGCCAACGCGCTGCGGCGGCAGGCGCGGCAGGCCGAACGCTACCGCGCGCTCTCCGACCAGATCCGCATCGCTGAGGCCCGGATGATCTTCGCGCGCTGGCGCGATGCGCAGGCGGCGGCGGATGCGGCGAAGGCCGAGGCGGTGGCGTGCGAAGCGAGCGTCGTCGCCGCCGCGGAGGCGCAACGCGGCGCCGCGGCCTATGCACTGGCCGCGACCGACGCATTGGCGCAAGCGCGTGGCGCGGCGCAGGCGTTGCGCGAGGCGGCGAGCGAAGCGGGGCATCGGCTCGGCGGGTTGCGTGGCGAACAGGCGGCGGCGGTGCAGCGGACGCAGGAGCTCGCGGCGGCGCGGTTGCGGCTCGCCGATGATCGCGCACGCGAAGGCTCGCTGGCGAGCGATGCCGCCGAGGCGATCGCGCGGCTGGCGGACGAGACCAAGCGGCTCGACGGAGCGCTCGCCGAAGCGATTGCGCGCGTGCCCGAGCTCGAAACGCGGCTGAGCGAGGCCGAACGCGCCGGGCGCGACGCCGAGGTCGCGCTCGCCCAAGCGCTCGCCGCGCAGGCGACCGAGGCGGCCGACGCGCGTGTCGCCGATGCGGCGCTGTCGGCGGCGCGGGCGCGCGCCGAACGCAGTGCGCGCGATCTCGCGCGCGTTACCGCCGAGGCCGCTGCCCTTGGCGATGCCGCACCCTTGATCGCCCAGCGCGCCGAGGCCGTGGCGGCGCGCGCCCAAGCGCTCGATGATGGCGAGGATGCGCGCACCGCGCTGACGCGCGCCGATGCCGACGAACGCGGCAGCATATCGCAACGCGACGGCGCGCAGGCGGCGCGGGCGACCGCGCATGCCGATCTCGCCGCGCTCGACAGCGAAGCGGCGGCGCTGACCAAGGCGACCAAGCGCGACGGCCGCGACCGCCTGCTCGACCAGGTCCAGCCCGAGCCGGGCTATGAGCGCGCACTCGCCGCAGCGCTTGGCGACGATCTCGAAGCCGGACTCGATCCGGCGGGGGAGCGGCACTGGGCCGGCGCCGCGGTGGTGCCGGGCGATCCGCCGCCGCCGGCGGGAACGGTGCCGCTCGGGCAGCATGTCGTGGCCCCGGCGGCGCTCGCGCGGCGGCTGGCGCAAGTCATGGTGGTCGATAGCGATGACGGCGCCGCGCTCGCGGTCGGGCAACGGCTGGTGACGCTTGGTGGCGTGCTGCGGCGGTGGGACGGCTATGTCGCCAAGTCGGGCGGCGCGGCGGCGGCCGAACGGCTCGAGCGGATCAACCGGCTGCGCGCGATCATCGCGCTGCGTCCGGCGGCGGCGCTGGCGGTCGAGGTGGCGGACGCCGAGCTCGCGCGGATCGCCACGACGATCGCCGACGCGCGCGCTGCAGCGGTTGCGGCGCGGCGTACGCTGGAAAGCGCCGAAACCCGTGCGCGCGAAGCAGCCCGCGCGGAAGACCGGGCGACTGCGGCGATCGAGCGGATCGAGGGGCAGCGCGCGGACCTGGCCGCGCGGCGCGCGCGGATCGATGCCGAGCATGACGAGGCGGGGGCAGAGGTGGCGCGCGCGACCGCGGTTCACGCGGCGCTCCCCGACGGCAGCGCAACGCGCGAGCGCGTCCGTACCCTGTCCGCCGAAGCCGAGGCGCGGCGCAGCGCGATCGCGACCGCGCGCGCCGATCGCGCCGGGATCGACCGCGATGTCGCGAGTGCGCGCGAGCGGCTCGCGGCGATGGCGGCCGAAGCGAAGGGCTGGCGGACGCGCGCGGGCGAGGCGGCGCGGCGGATCGCCGAGATGGACAAGCGCGATGGCGAGCTAGCCGTTGAAGCCGAGGCTTTGATCGGCCGACCCGAGGCGCTTGCGGCGGAAGTCGCGGCGCTCGAACGCTCGCACACCGCCGCGCGCGCCGAAGCCGAGGACGCAGCAGTGACCGAGCGCGCCGCCGAAGCGACGCTACGCGACACCGAAGCGCGCGCGGCAGCGGCGGCGGAAGCGCTGGCGCAAGCGCGAGAGGCGCGCGCTGGCGCGACGGCACGCGCGGAAAACCAGGAATTGCGCCGCGTCGAGATGAATCGGCTGGCGGGCGAGCGCTTTCAATGCCCCTCGGTGCTGCTCCCCGAGCGCGTCGGATTCGATGGTGCCACGGTGCGCAGCCCCGCCGAGGAATCGGGGAGCCACGAAAAGCTGATGCTCGACCGCGATCGCATCGGCCCGGTCAATCTCGTCGCCGAGACCGAGCTCGCCGAACTCGAAGCGGCAAGCTCGGGCAATGCGGCCGAGCGCGAGGAACTGGGTCTGGCCGTCAACCGGCTGCGCGGATCGATCGGCACGCTCAACCGCGAGGGCCGGCAGCGCTTGCTCGCGGCGTTCGAGGCGGTCGATGGGCATTTTCGCCGACTGTTCACGACGCTGTTCAACGGCGGCAGCGCGCATCTCGAACTGATCGATTCGGACGATCCGCTCGAGGCGGGACTCGAGATCATGGCGCAGCCACCGGGCAAGAAGCTCCAGTCGCTGACGTTGCTATCGGGTGGGGAGCAGGCGCTGACCGCGGTCGCGCTGATCTTCGGGCTGTTTCTGACCAACCCGGCGCCGATCTGCGTGCTCGACGAGGTCGATGCGCCGCTCGACGATGCCAATATCGAGCGCTTCTGCGGGCTGCTCGACGCGATGACGCGCGAGACGCAGACGCGCTACCTGATCGTCACGCACAATGCCGTGACGATGAGCCGGATGCACCGGCTGTTCGGGGTGACGATGGTCGAGCAAGGCGTCAGCCGCCTCGTCTCGGTAGATCTCGGCGGCGCGGAAAGCCTCCTCGCCGCCGAGTAGTCGGATCAGCAGCCGTTGCGACGGTTCTGCGCAGCGTCGTGACGCTTGTCGAGATGCTTGCCGAGCAACGCACCGCCGACGCCGCCGGCAACCGTGCCGAGCACGCCGCCGCCGAGTGCGTTACCGGCGAGCGCACCACCGGCACCACCGACGAGCAGGCCGGTCGTTCCCGACGAACGGCGGCAGTTATAGTGGCGGCTCGACTTGCCATAATAACGGTGCTTGCGCGCTTCGGCCTTGTCGGTCGGGAGGGCCATCGTCGCCGGAATGACGAGCGAGGCGGCGGCAAGCGATAGGAAGAGATGGCGCATGATCGAGATACCCTTTTATGATTGAGCCAGCGAAACGTTCCAGGGCGGTGCAAGTTGCATCGCCTCCGGAACGTCGGGTTTCGCCCATATCTGCTTAACCTCGGTTGACTATGCTGTGGACGATGAGTCGTCAGGGGAAGACAATGAACGATCCGGATCTGCCGACCAGAACGACGGTCGGTCTGTGGGCGTGCGATCTGGTGACCGAGGAATTGACCTGGAGCGACGGCGTCTATCATCTTTTCGGCGTGCCGTGCGGCAGCGTGCCCGACCGCGCGCGCGCCGCGGCCTGCTATACGCCGGCCTCGCGCGTCGCGCTCGAATGCCTGCGCGTCGCCGCGATCCGCGACAAGACCGGCTTCGCGCTCGACGCCGAGATCGAGACCGCGACGGGCTCGCGCTGGATCCGGATCGTCGCGCAAGTCGAATGCGTCGATGGCAAGGCGACGCGGCTGGTCGGCTCGAAGAGCGACGTGACGCACGAGAAGCGGCTGGGATTGGGGCTCGAGCTGGGGTTGCAGGCGGGCGAGCGGCCTTCGCTTACGTCCTGCGCGGTTCCGTGACGTCATAGACCCGCAGGTCGCGATCCCCGATGCCGAGGTCGGGCCACGCCGCACGCCATTCGGCAATATGGGCGGAGGCGAAGTGGCGATCCAGAGCGACCTGGTCGGTCCACAGCTCCTTCACGTGGATGAGGCCGGGGTCGAACACATCTTGTGCATAACCATACTCGACGCAGCCGTCTTCCGACCGACTGGCAGACACCATGCGCTGCATGATCGGGCGAGCGGCGTCCATCTTGTGGGGCGGTAGGCGGAGGGTTCCGACGATCAGCAACATTGGATGAGCGTATCGACAGGACTGCCCGGTGGAAAGAGCGGGTCGGCGACCGATGTAGCCGCGCCACGAACCAGATGCCTCTCCGGCTCCCCCAGGATTAGGCGGGTTGCGCGCCCGCAGTTCGGAACATATATCGAACACATGGCTCAACTCGACGTCCAGCAAAAGCTCGCAATCCTCGCCGACGCCGCCAAATATGATGCGTCCTGCGCCTCCTCGGGCTCGGTCAAACGCACGTCGCGCGACGGGAAGGGGGTCGGCTCGACCGACCAGGGGATGGGGATCTGCCATGCCTATGCGCCCGATGGCCGCTGCATTTCGCTGCTGAAGATCCTGCTGACCAACAGCTGCATCTTCGACTGCCATTATTGCATCAACCGCAAGAGCTCGAACGTGCGGCGCGCGCGCTTCACCGCGGCGGAGGTGGTGCGCCTCACGCTGTCCTTCTACCGGCGCAATTATATCGAGGGGCTGTTCCTTTCGTCGGGGATCATCGGATCGTCGAACTATACGATGGAGCAGATGGTCAAGGTCGCGCGCAGCCTGCGCGAGGATCATGATTTCCGCGGTTATATCCATTTGAAGACGATCCCCGACGCCGATCCCGAGCTCGTCCATCAGGCCGGCCTCCATGCCGATCGCCTATCGATCAATGTCGAGCTGCCGACCGTCGCCGGGCTGACGCGGCTCGCGCCCGAAAAGTCGGCGGCGCGGATCGAGGGCGCGATGGGCGACACCAAGACCGCGATCCTCGACACGGGCGATGCCAAGAAGCGCTTCAAATCGGCGCCGCGCTTTGCGCCCGCCGGGCAATCGACGCAGATGATCGTCGGGGCAGATGCGGCGACCGATGGCGATATCGTCACCAAGGCCTCGACGCTGTACGACCGTTTCGGCCTGCGCCGCGTCTATTATTCAGCGTTCAGCCCGATCCCCGATGCGAGCGCGGTGCTCCCGCTGCAACGCCCGCCGCTGATGCGCGAGCACCGGCTATATCAGTCCGACTGGCTGATGCGCTTCTACGATTACACCCCGGCCGATGTCGTCGCCGCGGCCGATGCGACGACGGGGATGCTCCCGCTTGATATCGATCCCAAGCTCGCCTGGGCGCTCAAGTTCCGCGGGTCGTTCCCGGTCGACGTCAATCGCGCGCCGCGCGAGGCGTTGCTGCGCGTGCCGGGGTTGGGGGTGAAGGCGGTCACTGCCATCCTCGCGGCGCGGCGCTGGCGGCGGCTGCATCTCGCCGATGTCGCGCGGCTGACGGTGTCGGTCGCCAAGGTACGGCCGTTCCTGATCGCCGAGGATTGGCGACCGGTCGCGCTCAGTGATCGTGCCGATTTGCGGCCGGTGGTTGCACCCAAGATCCAGCAATTGGAGTTGTTCGCGGCATAAGGGGAGCTTGATGCACGCGATAACTCTTGCCGAACCCGATGATTTCGACGGCTGGCGCGATGCCGCGCGCAGCCTTGCCGCGGCTGGTGTCGCTCCGGAAGATGTCGTCTGGCAGGGGGCGGGCAGCCCGACCGACCTGTTCGCCGCGACTGCCGACACGACGGTGCCGACCGGGCCGGCCTTCGCGGTGCCGCGCGCGTTCATCGAGCTGGCGAAGAAGGTGGTGCTCCACAGCGATCCCGAGCGCTTCGCCTTGCTCTACACGCTGCTCGCGCGGATCCGGGTGCAGCCGGGCGCGATCGAGGATCACGCCGATCCGTTGCTGCGGCGGCTCGAGCATCTCGCGCAAGAGGTGCGCAAGGATATCCACAAGATGCGCGCCTTCTTGCGCTTCCGCGAAGTCGACGAGGGCGGCACGGCGCGCTTCGTCGCCTGGTTCGAGCCCGAGCATCATATCGTGCGTGCCAATGCCGGCTTCTTCCTCGATCGCTTCGCGAGCATGCGCTGGTCGATCCTCACGCCTGAGCTGTCGCTGCACTGGGACGGCGAGACGCTCGCCGAAGGCCCCGGCGCCGCAAAGAGCGATGCGCCTGACGGCGACCCGATCGAGGAGGTGTGGAAGACCTATTACGCCTCGATCTTCAACCCGGCGCGCTTGAAGATCGGCGCGATGCTGAAGGAGATGCCGCGCAAATATTGGAAGAACATGCCCGAGACTGCGCTGGTGCCCGGGCTGATCGCGGGCGCGCAGGCGCGCGAGAGCGGGATGATGGCGACGGCGCAGACCAAGCGCGACGTGGGCGACAATATCGACGCGGCCTGGGCGGCGCTGCGCGACGAGGCGGCGGGCTGCACGCGCTGTTCGCTCTACCGCCCCGCGACGCAGACGGTGTTCGGCGAGGGGCCGGTCGATGCCAGCCTGATGTTCGTCGGCGAGCAGCCGGGTGACCAGGAGGATCTGGCGGGAAAGCCGTTCGTCGGGCCGGCGGGGCAGGTGTTCGACCGTGCGCTGGCGGCGGCGGGGATCGAGCGGTCGAGCGTCTACGTCACCAACGCGGTCAAGCATTTCAAGTTCGAGCCGCGCGGCAAGCGGCGCATCCACGCCAAACCAGACGCCGGCGAGATCGACGCTTGCCGCTGGTGGGTCGAGCAGGAGCAGTTGCTGGTGCGCCCGCAGCTGACGGTGGCGCTCGGCGCGACCGCGGCGCGTAGCCTTTTCAAGCGCGTCGTGACGATCGGCAAGGAGCGCGGGCGCGCGCTGACGCTGCCCGGTGGGGGCGAGGCGTGGATCACGGTGCATCCGAGCTATTTGCTGCGCATTCCCGATCGCGCGCAGGCAGATGCCGAATATGCGCGGTTCGTCGAGGATCTGCAGCGGGTCGGAGAGCGGGTGGCGTAGCGCCGTCGCTCACAATGGCAGCGTCGCCTGCTCGGTCGCTTCCTCGCCATCGTGAATTCCCGACAGCGTCAGCCCCAGCAGCCGCACCCCGAGCGGAACGGGAAGCTGCGCATCGAGCAACTCGCGTCCGCCCGCGATGAAGCTCTCCCGGTCGAACGCGCCGCGACTGAGCGAACGCGCGCGCGTAATCGTCCGGAAATCCGAGAAACGCAGCTTGAGCGTCACCGTCCGCCCGCGCACGCCGTGGCGCTCGATCCGCACCAGCGCCGCCTCTGCGACACGGTCGAGCGCGGCGTGGAGGTCGGCGGGGGACGCGATATCGCTCTCGAAGGTGCGCTCGGCGCCGACCGACTTGGTCGCGCGGTTGCTGCGCACCGGGCGATGGTCGATCCCGCGCGCCGCGCCGTAGAGATAGTCGGCATAACTGCCGAAATGCGCGTGGAGGAAGGCGAGCGGCTGCTCGAGCAGATCGGCGCCGGTCTCGATCCCGAGCGCCGCCATGCGCGTCGCGGTCACCGGACCGACGCCGTGGAAGCGCTTGACCGGCAGGCTCGCGACGAACGCCGCGCCGCGCGCGGGCGGGATGACGCAGATGCCGTCGGGCTTGTTCTGGTCCGAGGCGAGCTTGGCGATGAACTTGTTGTAGCTCACCCCCGCCGAGGCGGTGAGCCGCGTCTCGGTCTTGATCCGGGCGCGGATCTGCTCGGCGATCGCCTTGGCCGAGCCGAGATTGTGCCGGTCCTCGGTCACATCGAGATACGCCTCGTCGAGGGAGAGCGGTTCGATCTGGTCGGTATAATCGGCGAAGATCGCGCGGATCTGCTGTGAGATCGCGCCATAGACGTCGAAGCGCGGCGGCACGAACACGAGGTCGGGGCAGCGCCGCAGCGCGGTGACCGACGGCATCGCCGAACGCACGCCGAAGGTCCGCGCCTCGTAGCTCGCCGCCGCGACGACACCGCGCGCCCGCGATCCGCCGACCGCGACGGGGCGGCCCCGCAAGCTCGGATCATCGCGCTGTTCGACCGACGCATAGAAGGCATCCATGTCGATATGGATGATCTTGCGCTGTTGGGGCGGGGGGGCGTCTTCGGAGTCGGCCATGCTTCGCGGAACGCTACTCGCCGAAGAGATAGGTGGGGAGCTTCTGTTGCTCGGTGCCCCCCGGACCGCCGGTGTCCGCTTCTGTTGCCCGGTGCGGCTCGGACCGCGCTTTTAACTTAGTAACTTAGACCGTTAGGCCTTAGTGTTACGCAGCAATCGCGAGTGCATGGTTATCGTTTGCACTTGTGGTTATGAGCCTTGAACAGGTTACTCAGCCTGGGCAAAAACAGCGCCTTTCAATACACGTCGATCCTAGTTCGACCCCGTCATAACCCCTCTGGAGAGAGGGGGTGTGGTGGAGTCGCCGGGTACTGCCCCCGGGTCCGCTGCATCTATTCTACGCCGCACTTTATCACCATAGCCGGGCAAGCCCGGCACGAACGATATAGGCATGTTACAGCGCTATGAAAAGGGCCGGTCGCGCAGCGGTGAAAAGAGCCGCGCGCAACGCGATGAAAAGGCCCGGTTTGACACCTTCCGCCTTTCACTCGCCACAAATCGGGTGCATGGGGTATAGTATCATGTTGACGCAACGTTCCCGCTACGCGCTTCGCGCGATGATGTTCCTGGCCGAAGCCCCCGCCGGAAGCCCCCCGATCCCGATGAACCGCATCGCCGCCGAGGCGAACGTTCCGCGCAAGTTTCTCGAGCTGATCCTCGCCGATCTGCGCGAGGCGGGGTTCCTCCACAGCCATCGCGGCAAGATGGGCGGTTACTGCCTGTCGCGCCCGCCGCATTTGATTTCGCTCGGCGAGATCATCCGTGTGATCGAGGGGCCGCTTGCGCTGGTGCCGTGCGTCAGCCGTACCGCGTACCGCTCGTGCAAGGATTGCAAGGACGAGGCGACCTGCGCGATCCGCCACGCGATGATGCGCGTGCGCGACGAGACTGCGCGGATTTTGGATGGCACCAGCTTGGCGGATGCGACCGCCGAGGAACTGGTCGCGGCCTGACTTGCTCCCCTCCCCTTCAGGGGAGGGGCTGGGGGTGGGGCGGAGTCTCACCGAGACCTGCCCGTGCTTGGACGTCCCCACCCCAACCCCTCCCCTGAAGGGGAGGGGCTATCGGCCATCACCGCCGGCGCAGCTCGTCGCGAATCTCGCGCAGCAGCGTGACGTCGGTCGGCTCGACCGGCTCGGCGATCACCTCGGGCGCCTTGGGCATCAGCCGGTTCACCGCACGCACGATCAGGAAAATGATGAACGCGACGATCAGGAAGTTCACCGCCGCGGTGACGAACGCGCCATAGCCGAACAGCGGCACGCCGGCCTTTTTCAGCGCGGCATAATCGGACGATCCGGCGAGCGCCGGCGGCACTTTCCCCAGCACGACGAAGTAGCTCGAAAAATCGAGTCCGCCGAAGATCTTGCCGATGATCGGCATGATCACGTCGTCGGTCAGCGAGGTCACGATCTTGCCGAACGCCGTACCGATGATCACCGCAACGGCGAGATCGAGCACGTTCCCCCGGGCGATGAATGCCTTGAACTCCTTGAACATCACACGCGCCCTTCCGATTTCATTTCGCGAGGCCACCGTACCCGGCTATCATGGTGACGCAAGATCTGAAGGGATCCCTACGACATGAAGTACCGCACTCCGCTCGTTCTCCTCGGCGCCGTCACCTTGGCCGGCTGCGGGCTCAACAGCGTTCCGACCGCGGAAGAGAATGCCAAGGCCAAATGGGCCGATGTCGAGAATTACTATCAGCGCCGCGCCGATCTCATCCCCAACCTCGTCTCGACGGTGAAGGCCGCCGGCGCGCAGGAGAAGTCGATCCTCGTCGAAGTGACCCAGGCACGCGCCTCGGCGTCGCAGGTCAAGGTGTCGGGTGCCGATCTTAGCGATCCGGCGAAGGTCGCCAGCTACGAGAAGGCGCAGGCCGGTGTGACGATGTCGCTCCAGCGCCTCCAGGAAGCCTATCCCGAGCTCAAGTCGCAGGGCAATTACGCCACGCTGATGACGCAGCTCGAGGGCACCGAGAACCGCATCTCGACTGCGCGCCACGATTATAACGACGCGGTGCAATCGTATAACACGACGATCCGCACCTTCCCCGACGCGATCGGCGCGAAGGTGTTCTACGGCGCGAAGCCGCTGGTCCCGTTCAAGGCGACCAGCGCGGGCGCGGAAGAGGCACCGGCGGTCAATTTCGGCAACACCAACTAAAATAACCGGGCCGAAGGCCCCGAAGGCGATTTGATGCCGATGCGCCTGATTCAGGCCTTGCTTGCGACGTTGGTCGCGCTGCTGCTGGGGCTCGTCCCCGCAGCAGCGCAGACTTATCCGAAGTTCACCGGGCTGGTGGTCGATGCCGCCAATGTATTGCCGGAGGCGACCAAGGACGATCTCACGGCCAAGCTCGAGGCGCTGCAGAAGGACACCAAGCGACAATTGGTCGTCGCGACGATCCCCGATCTGCAGGGGCGCGAGCTGTCCGAATATGGCGTCGGGCTGGGGCGTGCCTGGGGCGTCGGGCTCAAGGACGTCAATAATGGCGCGATCCTGATGATCGCGCCGAACGAGGCCGCCGGCCATCGCGGCCCGCGGCTCGAAGTCGGCTATGGGCTCGAACCCTTCCTGACCGACGCCTTTTCGGGCGTGATGATCCGCGAGAAGATGCTGCCGCTGCTCAAGAAGCAGCCGAGCGACATTCCCGGCGCTATGGAGGCGGGCACCGATGCCGTGATCGCGCAACTGCGCGCATCGCCCGAGGAGCAGAAGGCCAATCTCGACAAAGCCGCAGCCTCGTTCGATGCCACGCAAAAGCGCAGCAGCGCGAAAGGTGGCGGCATTCCGTTCGGCCTGATCTTCTGGGGCCTCGTGATCGGCTTCGTCATCCTGTCGAGCCTGCGCCGGCGCGGCGGCGGGCAGCAATATAATGACGGGGTCGGATCTGCGGTGCTGTGGGGCGCGATGCTCGGCGGGCTAGGCGGCGGGGACTCGCGCCGCGACTCCGGCTGGGGCGGCGGTGGTGGCGGCGGTTCCGACGGGAGTTGGGGCGGCGGTGGCTTCACCGGCGGTGGCGGCGGATCCTTTGGGGGCGGTGGCGCCTCGGGAGACTGGTAATGCCGCGCACTGCCCATCTGACCGCGGACGACCATGCGCTCGTCCTCGCCGCGGTGAAGGCCGCCGAGGCGGGGACCGACGGCGAGATCGTCACGATCGTCAGCGAACGCTCGGATAAGTATCGCGATGCCGCGTTGCATTATGCGGTGGCGGCGATGCTGCTCGTCGTCGCGCTGTTCGCGATCGACCCGCTGGCGATCGAGCGCTGGCTCGGGGGTTTGTCGGGTGAGTGGGATGCGCCGGCCGATCCGCGCCTGCTGCTGTCGGCGTTGCTCGTGGTCGAGGCGATCGTCTTCCTGATCGTCCGCTATGCGCTGGGCAATGCGGCGTGGCGGATCGCCTTGGTGCCGAAGGCGACGCGCGCGCGGCGCGTGCGGCGTCGTGCGATCCAATATTTCAAGGTCGGCGCCGAGCGGCGTACCGCGGCACGCGTCGGCATCCTGCTGTATCTCTCGCGTGACGAGCGCATGGCGGAAATCGTCGCCGATGAAGCGATCCACCGTGCGGTCCCGGCCGAACGCTGGGGCGCGGCGATGGCGGCTTTGGTCGCCGAATCGCGCGCCGGGCGACCCGCCGCGGGCATGGCTGCGGCGGTCGAGCAGATCGGCGTGATCCTCTCGGAAACCTTCCCCAAGACCGCCGACGACCGCAACGAACTTCCCGACAGGCTGATCGAAGTATGACCGCAGAGACGGTGTGGGACGGCAAGTTCATCAAGGTCATCAAAGACGGAACCTGGGAATATGTCGCGCGGGCCCGCGGGATCGGCGCCGCGGTCATCCTGGCGATCGACGATGGTGCGGTGATCCTGGTCGAGCAATATCGCGTGCCGCTCGGGCGGCGCTGTCTCGAATTGCCGGCTGGCCTGGTCGGCGATGAAACCGAGGGCGAGAGCATCCACACCTCCGCTGCGCGCGAGTTGGAGGAAGAAACCGGTTATGCCGCGGCCGAGATCGAATCGATCGGCTTCTTCCATTCGTCGCCGGGGATGGTGTCCGAAGGCTTTACGCTCGTCCGCGCGACAGGGCTGACCAAGGTGAGCGCCGGCGGCGGTGTTGACGGTGAAAACATCACCGTGCACCGCGTTCCGCTCGGCGAGATCGCCGCGTTCGTCGCCGCCAAGCGCAGCGAGGGTGTCGCGATCGACGTGAAGATGCTGCTGTTGCTCAGCGGCGGAATTCTGACGGGCTGATCCGCGACGCAGCGGCTGCATCGCAGCCGTGGCGACGGAGCGCTACGCTACGGTACAGCTGTGCGGACCGACCGCAATCAGCGAAAATTGTCGGCGTAGCTCTGCAGCTTGAGCGTGCGGGTCGGCGCGGGCACGACGGTGAAGGCGAGGCCCTCGCGCTCGGCATAAGCGATCGCGGCTTCCTGCGTCGGGAAGCTCAGCCGCACCTGGTCGCGCGTATCGCCCGAGCCGGCCCAGCCGGTGAGCGGGTCGGGCTGCTTGGCCTCTGCGGGGGCGAAATCGAGCACCCAGCTGGTGGTGCGGGCACGGCCCGACGACATGGCGTTCTTGGGGCGCTGATAGATTCGGGCGATCGACATGGGGTCTCCTTATCGTGCTTCTTGGCGCCGCGCATCTGCGTTTTTCGTGCGCAGTGTCGCAGAGGCTGCGGCGGGGTCGTCGGGCCAGGGGTGGCGCGGGTAGCGGCCGCGCATTTCCTTGGCGACGGCCGACCAGCTTCCGGCCCAGAAGCCGGGCAGGTCGCGCGTCGTCTGGATCGGCCGCCCGCCGGGCGAGGTGAGGCTCAGCACCAGCGCGACGCGCCCGCCCGCGATCATCGGATGCGTCGCGAGCCCGAACAGCGTCTGCGGGCGCAAGTCGACGCGTGGGCCGCCCTCGGCGTCATAGTCGATCGGATGGCTCGATCCCGCCGGGCTGGTGAAGTGCGTTGGGGCGAGGCGGTCGATCGTCTTCAACGCGTCCCAGCCGATGAGCGTGCGCAAGGCTTCGGTCAGCGCGCCGGGGTCGATCGCGTCGAGGCGGCGCTTTCCGGCGAGCAGCGGGGCGAGCCATTCGTCGGCACGCTCGAGCAGGGCTGCATCGTCGAGCGCGAGTTCGGCGCCGCCATGCTCCTGCGCGAAGGCGGCGCGGTGGCGCAGCGCGAGCGCGGCGTCGCTCCACGGCAGGCGTGCGAGGCCGGTTGCGTGGATGCCTTGGAGGAGCGCAGCGGCGATCGCCTCGGGGTCGGCGTTCGCATCGGGGCCGCTCGACAGTCGCAGCGATCCCAGGCGGCGCTCCCGCAATGCGCGGATGCCGCCGGTCGCGGGGTCGAAGCTGACCGTGCGATGCGTCGCGATCCGGTCGCCGAACAGCGACTCGATCGTCGCGAGGTCGAACGCGGCGGCCGACAGGATCCGCGCGCCCGACGCCATGCCCTGCATCTCGGCGACGGCGAGCCATTCCTCGCGCGCGAGGCTGGTTGTCGGATCGAGCTTGAAGCCGCGTCCGCCGACCGACGCCCAGGTTTCGCCCGAGCTGTCGCGGCGGCGCGCGATTCGGTCGGGGAAGGCGAGGGCGATGGCGACAGCCGTCTCCCTCTCCCCTTCAGGGGAGAGGGCCGGGGAGAGGGGAACGCTGCCGCGAGCGCTCGGTTTGGGGCGGGCGTCCCCCTCTCCCCGACCCTCTCCCCGGAGGGGAGAGGGAGAGAGTGTGGCCCAACGCTTCGCCAATTTCCGCCCGGCCTCAGCCCGTGGCCCACGTTCGCTGCGCCAGCGGCGGCGCCGTGTCTCGAGGTCGACATCGCTCCCGCCAAGCCCGCGCTCGCCGAGCAGCACCGCCACCTCGGCCGCCACGTCGGCCAGCCCGAGCCCCCCGGCGCGCACCAGCATATGCCCGAGCCGCGGTGCGAGCGGCAGCCGTGCGATCGCCTGGCCGTGCGGCGTCGGGCGGCCATCCTCGTCGAGCGCGTCGAGCGCCGACAGTCGCGCGCGGGCTTCCTGCACCGCGGCCTCGGGCGGCGCGTCGAGCCAGCGCAACTGCCGCGGATCGGCGACGCCCCACAGCGCGCAGTCGAGCGTCAGGGCGGACAGATCGGCCTCGAGGATCTCGGGCGGATCGAAGCGCGGGAGCCCGGCGGTCGCAGCCTCCTCCCACAGCCGATACGCGACCCCCGGGGTCTGGCGCGCGGCACGTCCGGCGCGCTGGGTCACTGCCGCCTGGCTCGCGCGTTCGGTGACGAGCCGCGTCATCCCCGCCGCGCGATCGTAGCGCGGACGGCGCGCGAGTCCCGAATCGACCACCACCGCTATGCCGTCGAGCGTCAGGCTGGTCTCGGCGATCGAGGTCGCGAGCACGATCTTGCGCCGCCCCGCGCCGTCAGGCGCAATCGCCGCGCGTTGGGCGCTCGGGTCGAGGCTGCCATGCAGCTTATGGAGCACGATGCCCTCGCCGAGCCCGTCGAGCCGCTCGGCAGTCCGCTCGATTTCGGCGACGCCCGGCAGAAACGCGAGGATCCCGCCGCTCTCCTCGCGCAAGGCGAGCCGCACCGCGGCGGCGACCGAATCCTCGATCCGCGCCTCGGCCGCGCGCCCGAGATGGCGCAGCGTCAGCGGGTGCATCCGCCCGGCGCTCTCGATCACCGGCGCGCCGTCCATCAGCCCCGAAAAGCGCGTGCCGTCGAGCGTTGCCGACATCGCGAGCAGCCGCAGATCGGGCCGCAGCCCGGCCTGCGCATCGAGCGCGAGCGCGAGCCCGAAATCGCTGTCGAGGCTGCGCTCGTGCACCTCGTCGAATAGCACCGCCGACACGCCCGCGAGTTCGGGATCGTGCTGGATGCGCGCGACGAAAATGCCCTCGGTCACGACGGTGACGCGCGTCGCCGCCGAGCGTTTCGAATCCATCCGTGTGGCATAGCCGTAAGTGCGCCCGACCGGTTCGCCGGCGGTCGCCGCCATCCGCTCGGCTGCTGCCCGCGCGGCGAGGCGGCGCGGGGAGAGCAGCAGGATCTCGCCGCTGCACCACGCCTGGTCGAGCAGGGCAGGGGCGACCGCGGTCGTCTTGCCCGCGCCGGGCGGTGCGACGAGCACCGCGTTGCTGGTGTCGCGCAACGTCGCGAGCAGAGCGGGCAGGACAGCGAGGATCGGCAGCGTCATGGCAACCGACGCACACGGAAAGGGGGAACGAAAGCGACCACGATGCACCGCGCTGTGCCCGATCGTGCGACGCGAGAACAGCGCGTTGTTCGGGGGCATCCGACCGGCCACGCGGGAACCGCAAAGACGGTCCCAACGTCCTAGTATATCCCGCAATCGCGATGCTAGGCGGGTGCCCAGAGTTTCGGAGAACGTCGTGGCCGGCCATTCGCACAATCATGGACATTCGCACGGCCATTCGCATGGGGGCGGGCATAGCCATGCCGGGCACGATCACGGCCCGCCGGCCGAGGGCCACGACCGCGCCTTTGCGATCGGGATCACGCTCAACCTCGCCTTCATCGTCGGCGAAGTTGTGTTCGGGCTGATCGCCGGGTCGGTCGCGTTGTTGGCGGATGCCGGGCACAATCTGTCCGACGTGCTCGGCCTCTGCGCGGCCTGGGCGGCGATCGCGCTCGGGCGGCGCGCGGCGTCGAAGCGCTTCACGTATGGCCTCAAGGGCTCGACGATCCTCGCGGCACTGCTCAACGCGCTGCTGCTGCTCGTCGCGCTCGGCGCGATCGTGCTCGAGGCGGTGCAGCGGATCGCCGTGCCGGCGCCGGTCGACGGGCCGACCGTCGCCTGGGTGGCGGGGGCGGGGATCCTCGTCAACGGCGCGACCGCGCTGCTGTTCATGCGCGGCCGCAAGGGCGACCTCAACATTCGCGGCGCCTATCTCCACATGCTGAGCGACGCGATGGTGTCGGCGGGCGTCGTCGTGTCGGGGCTGGTGATCTGGCTCTCGGGCGCGACCTGGATCGATCCGATCGTCAGCATCGTCATCGCGGTGCTGATCTTCCTGCAGACCTGGGGCTTGCTCCGCGAATCGGTCGAGATGGCGCTGGCGGCGGTCCCGCGCAGCATCGATTCGGACGAGGTCTGGGAAGAATTGCGCGAGCTGCCCGGCGTCGCGCGCGTGCATCACGTCCATATCTGGCCGATGAGCACGACCGAAACCGTGCTGACCGCGCATCTCGTCATGCCTGACGGGCATCCGGGCGACGCGTTTCTCGATAGCGCCCGCGCCATGCTCAAGAAGCGTTTCGGGATCGGTCATGCAACGTTGCAGGTCGAACTGGTCGGCGCCGAAGCGCAGACCGCCAAATCGGGCTGTCAGCCGCCGCCGCCGCTCAGCGCCTAAACAGCGCCACGACCGCATCAAACAAGGTCGCCCCGGCGAGCGGCCCTACCAGCAGCATCAGCAGGTTGAAGCCGATGATCCAGGCGGCCACCGATTCGGCACGCTTGTTCTGGCGCGGGGCGGGCTTGGGTTCGGGCCGTTCGGGCGGGGTCCATTCGTTCCGGAAATCGACGAACATGCTCGATGCTCCTGTGCCGCACCCGCGGCACTATGCTCTATTCCGCCGAATTAGGAAGCTGCAAAGGCCGCCAAAGCGGCGGCGTTAGCGGATCAATATGCGCGGGCGATCGCGAATTCGACGGCCTCGATCATCGCGTCCTTGGCCTTGCCATTGGCGAAGATGCCGAGCGCATCGATCGCGCGTTGGCCATAATGGCGTGCGCGTGCGAGCGTGTCGTCGACCGCGCGAGTCGTGCGGACCAGTTCGATCGCGCGCGCGAAATCCTCGTCGCGATTGCGATGGCCCTCGATCGCGGCCTTCCAGAAGATGCGGTCGTCGCCCGTGCTGCGAGCGTAAGCGAGAATCACCGGCAGCGTCGCCTTGCCTTCGCGGAAATCATCGCCGGCATCCTTGCCCATCGTGCCCGCGTCGGAGACATAGTCGATCGCATCGTCGACCAGCTGGAATGCGATGCCGAGGTTGCGGCCGTACGAATCGAGCGCGAGCTCTTCGGCCTCGGGCCGCTCGGCAACGACTGCCGCGACGCGGCACGCCGCGGCGAACAAAGCGGCGGTCTTCGCGCCGATAATGTCGAGATAGCGTTCCTCGGGCGTGTCGATCCGGCGCGCGGCGGTGAGCTGGTTGACCTCGCCCTCGGCGATGATCGCGCTCGCGCCGGCGAGAATACCGAGCACTTTCAGCGACCCGTCCTCGACCATCAGCTCGAACGAGCGGCTGAACAGGAAGTCGCCGACCAAGACGCTCGCCGGATTGCCCCAGATCAGATTGGCGGTGCGCTTGCCCCGGCGCAGGTCGGAGCCGTCGACGACATCGTCGTGCAGCAGCGTGGCGGTGTGAATGAACTCGACCGCGGCGGCGAGCCGGTGGTGGCGCGTGCCGGTATAGCTCAGCAGCCGCGCGCTCGCGAGCGTCAGCATCGGGCGCATCCGCTTGCCGCCGCCGGCAATGAGATGGCCGGCAAGTTCGGGAATCAACGGGATCTCGGACTGCATCCGCGACAGGATCACGGCATTGACCATGTTCATGTCGCCGGTGACGAGTTGCACCATCGGCTCCAGCGAGGGCTGGGCGCGGCTCGGATCGAGGCGGAGAAGGGTGGCGCTCATGTGGGCTGCGATGTGGCCGCGCGCGCGCCCAAAGGCAAGCGTTTCCCGGCTTGCATGGGTCCTCCCGTGCCCGCAATAGGGCGAGGACATCAGATGGGGAGCAGTCGGTGGCCGACGAGACGCTGAACGGATACCGCCAGAGCATCGACAATATCGATGCGGCGTTGGTCTTCCTGCTTGCCGAGCGCTTCAAGACGACGCAGGCGGTTGGCCGCTACAAGGCGACCGCGGGGCTGCCGCCGGCCGATCCGGGGCGCGAGGAATCGCAGATCGCGCGGCTGCGGGGCCTGGCCAAGCAAGCCGATCTCGATCCCGATTTCAGCGAGAAATTCCTGCGCTTCATCATCGACGAAGTGATCCGCCATCACGAGCGCGTGCGCGACGCGGGATAATCGCATCGGATAGCGTGCGGGCGGGATGCGTCTCGCTGCACGGCTTGCCGCACGTGCGAAACCGCTTATCGTCGCGCCGGGCCCGAAGCATGGGTGGGGATAGCGACTATGGCGACGATCTTGGCGAGCGATGTGGGGCCGGACGCACCGGCGGCGCCGAGCCGCAAGGACATCCAGCTGATCATCACCGCCTCGTCGCTCGGCACGATCTTCGAATGGTATGATTTCTTCATTTACGGCACGCTCGCCGCCTCGGGGATCATCGGCCGGACCTTTTTTCCCGCGCAGAGCGAGCTGCTTCAGACGCTCTATGCCTGGGCGGGCTTCGCGGTCGGGTTCGGGTTTCGCCCGCTCGGCGCGATCCTGTTCGGCTTTCTCGGCGACAAGCTCGGGCGCAAATACACCTTCCTTGTGACGATCACGCTGATGGGGCTGGCGACCGCCGGTGTCGGGCTGGTGCCGAGCGCGGCGACGATCGGGCTGGCCGCGCCGTTTATCGTCATCGGGCTGCGGATCCTGCAGGGGCTCGCGCTCGGCGGTGAGTATGGCGGCGCTGCGATCTATGTCGCCGAACATTCGCCGCCGGGGCGCAGCGGCTATTTCACCAGCTTCATCCAGGCGAGCGTCGCGGGCGGGTTCATCCTCAGCCTGATCGTCGTCCTGCTCGCCAAGGCCGTGATGCCCGCCGGCGTTTGGGACGCATGGGGTTGGCGCGTGCCGTTCGTCTTCTCGCTCGTGCTGCTTGCGGTGTCGCTGTGGATGCGGCTGAAGCTGTCCGAAAGCCCGGTGTTCAAGCAGATGAAGGCGGCGGGCCAGACCGCCAAGAACCCGTTCGTCGAGAGCTTCACCTATCCGGGCAACCTCAAGCGGCTGTTCGTCGCGCTGTTCGGAATCGCGGCGGGGCTGACGGTGATCTGGTACACCGCGATGTTCACTGTGCTGTCCTTCCTCCAGGGCACGATACGCGTTCAGGAGACCGCGGCGCAACTGATCGTCGGTTTCGGCGCGCTCGGCGGGCTCGGCTTCTTCGTGCTGTTCGGCTGGCTGTCGGACAGAGTCGGGCGCAAGACGCCGATCGTGATCGGCTATGCGCTGACGCTGGTGCTGCTCTTTCCGATCTTCTGGGTGATGGGCAGCGCCGCCAATCCCGAACTCGCGCATGCCGCCAAGCGCGCGCCTGTCGTCGTGTCGGGCCCGGCGTGCCAATACGACCTGTTCCCGGCCAAGCCGACCGAATGCCGCCGCCTGCTCGACTATCTGTCGAAAAAGGGCGTGCCCTACACCAAGGCGCATACGCCGGTGACGCTGGTGCTGATCGGTGGCGTCGGCGTCGAGGATCTGAGCGACGCCGGGATCGATGCCGCGCTGGCCAATGGCGGATACGATCTGCGCCCGGTCGTGCCGTCGCCAGGCAATATCGCGCTGATCCTGCTCGCGATCTTTGCGCTCAGCGCACTTGCCGGGATTACCTATGGCCCCGTCGCCGCCTTGCTTTGCGAGATGTTCCCGCCGCGGATCCGCTACAGTTCGATGTCGATCCCCTATCATTTCGGCACTGGCTATTTCGGCGGCTTCCTGCCGCTGATCAGCCAGGTGATCGTCGCGCGCACGGGCAACCCCTATGCCGGGCTGTGGTACACGATCGCGGTGGTGGCGATGGCGCTGGTCGTCGCGCTGTACGGGCTCGAGGAAAGCAAGCCCGGCCGGGCGAGCGCCGACTGAACGCCGCACTGGCGCGGCCGTGCCGCGGCGGCTAACCGCTCTGGCATGACCGATGCCCCGCTCCGCCTCCGCCTCGACACCGCCGCGCTCGTAGCGAACTGGCGCGCGCTCGACGCGCTGAGCGGCGCGGCGGCCTGTGGTGCTGCGATCAAGGCCGATGGGTATGGGCTCGGCGCGGCGGGTGTCGCCGAGCGTCTAGCGGGTGCTGGATGCCGCGATTTCTTCGTCGCGACCTGGCGCGAGGCCGAGCGCCTCGCCGGGCTCGGGTTCGACGTGGCGGTGCTGCACGGCGCGCGCGCCGAGGACATGGCGGCCGCCGCGAGCGGCATCGCGCGGCCGGTGCTGAACACCGCCACGCAGATCGCGCGCTGGCGCGAGGGCGGTGGCGGGCGCTGCGACGTGATGGTCGATACCGGCATGAACCGGCTCGGCGTCTCGATCGCCGAGGTGGAGGACGGTCTGCTCGACGGGCTCGCGATCGACACGCTGATGAGCCATCTCGCCTGCGCCGACGAGGACAGCGCGATGAATGCGCGCCAAGCGACGGCGTTGCGCGAGCTCGGCGGACGCACCGCGGCGCGGCGGATGAGCCTCGCCAATTCGGCGGGGATCGCGCTCGGCGCCGATTATGCCTTCGACCTGACGCGGCCGGGGCTTGCGCTCTATGGCGGCGTGCCGCGCGGCGAATTGGCGGGCGTGCTACACCAGGTCGTGACGCCCGAGGCACAGATCCTCCAGCGCCGTACGCTCGCGGCGGGCGAGTCGATTGGGTATAACGCGCTGTTCACGGCGACGGCAGCGACCGAGGTGGCGATCCTCAATATCGGCTATGCCGACGGCTATTGGCGCGGGTTCAGCAATGCCGGGTGCGCGCGCGTCGGCGATGCAGCGCTGCCGGTGATCGGACGGGTGTCGATGGATCTGACCGCGATCTCGGTTGCGGCGGCGCCGGGGCTGGTCGAGGGTGATTGGGTTTCGCTCGACTATGCGTTGCCGGCGGCTGCGGCCGCATCGGGCATGTCGCAATATGAGTTGCTGACGGGGTTGGGGCAGCGGTTCGCGCGGGTTTGGACCGCATAGCACCACCCTGACCCACGACCATCCGCCGGGGACGATCCCCCTCGAACGCCGGCCGGGCCACAAACGAAAACGGCCGGGGCATGAGCCCCGGCCGTCGCGTTGTGATCGTGTGTTTGATCAGTACCGCGCGCGGACGCCCACGGAGAAGTACCGACCACGGCTGTCGTATATCGCGCCGTTGCCCGAGCCGGTGAGGCCATAAGGCGGGAGCGTGTTCCCGACGTTGTTGACGTTCAGGTTGAGGTCGAACTTGTCGTTGACCTGAACCCCGATGCGCAGATCGTGATAGGCAGTCGCTGGATAGAAGACGACCTGAGCGAGATCGGTGTTCTGCGGCGGCTGGCCGTTAACGCCGTTATAGTTCTCGTAGGCGCCGAGATACTGCTTGCCGATCCAGCGCAGGCCGTACCCGAGGGTCACGACGCCGAGCTTGACGTTCGCGTTGATGTTGAACGTATCCTGCGGATCGCCGAGTTCCTGCGAGATCACATCCTTGAACGACGGATTCGAAGGGTTGTTGTAGTTGTCGCGCTGGATGACATGCGTCCACACACCGCTCAGGTTCACCCGCCCGAAGTCGAACTGGTGCGTGTAGTCCATCGTGAAATCGACGCCGCGGGCCTTCTGCTTGGCGAAGTTCGCCGAAGACTGCAGCAGCGACCCTTCCAGAACGCGGAACTGCTGTTCGCCACGCGCGCCGCCGCTAGCGCCGGCGCGCGAGAACAGTCCGCAGAACGGATTGTTGAGCGTCGCCGAGTCGTAGCACAGGTTGAGGATCGTCTGTGCTGCGACGGAACTGATGACGTTGTTCACCGTGATGTTCCAGTAATCGGCGGTGAGCGTCAGACCGGGAACGTAGTGCGGTGAGAATACGCCGCCCAGCGTCAGCGAGGTGGAAGTCTCCGCCTTCAGGTTTGGGTTGCCGCCGCTGATGATCTCGAGCGAGCTGCTGTAGACATAGTCATAGTTGGCTGGCTTGCCGGCTGCGTTGCAGTTCGCGACGCGGAAGGTCGTGCCGTTGGCCAGATTGCGGTTCGAGCACGGATCGGTGACCGTCGCGAAGTTCTGACCCGCAGGCGAATAGAGATCCCCGAGATAGGGCGAGCGAACCGAGGTCGAATAGGAGCCCCGGAAGCCGAAGTCGGTGATCGGCTTATACGTTCCGCCAACGCTGTAGGTGTAAACCGTACCGACCGAACCCTTGTAATCGGATACGCGGCCCGAACCGGTGACCGACAGTTCGCGCAGCAGCGGAAGGTCCTTGACGATCGGCAGTCGGAGCTCGCCAAAGGCTTCCTTCACTTCGAACGACGGGGCGTTGAAGCTCTGGATTGCGTTGTAGAAGTTGTAGCCGGCCTGGGTCACCGGATCGAGCGTGTACTTCAGCGTCTCGCGACGATATTCGCCGCCGATCGAGAAGGCGACCGGGCCGCCGGGCAAGCTGAACAGCTGGCTCGAATCCCCCGACACGTAGCCATTCAAGACCAACTGGGTCGAGCGCCCGCCTGCCGTCGTGGTGGAGGTCAGATAGTTCTTCGCGGCATCGCTGATGTTGCCCTCGCCGAACGGGTTGAGTGGAACGCAGGCTGCGACGTCGGCGGCGAGGATCGCGGCCTTGGTCGAGGTCGGCGTGCCGGTCGTGCCCGCGCGGGAGTTGGCATAGGCCGGGTCGATTTGCGAGCGGCAGACGATCTGGCCCGCCGCGTTGCGCGCCGTGTCGTTGGCGAGCAGGAAGCGCTGGGCGTTGATGTTGCCCGCGATGATGTTGGTTTCTTCATGCCGGCCATAATTGGCCGAGACTTCATAGTGCCAATCATCGTTGAAATCGCCGCGCACGCCGATCACGGCCTTGTAGGTGTCGCGCTTGATGGCTTCGTCGCGGACGCCGAGGTCGAGATAGTTGCGACGGTTGGAGAAGCGGAACGTGCCGGCGGCGATTTGCCGCAGCGCCGCCGCCTGCCCGGCGAGGCCGGCCGCGGTCGTGCCATAGGCCGTGCCGGTATTGGGGTTAACGCCCGAATTCACCGACGCGACGAGCTGCGACTGGATGACGCCGCGCGCTTGGGCCGACAGATAGGGGTTATCGAGCCGGATGCCTTCGCGGTTGACCACGGTGTTGGTCGCCGAGTTGGAATACGACACGTCGGTGAAGCCGGCCACTGTGGTTGCATCGCCGACCGTCTGCCCCTGCGAGAAGAACGGACCGCTCGACGAGCCGAACGCCTCGGTGCGCACAAAGCGCGCTTCGAAGAACGGCACGAACGCGCGCGCGACTTCGAAGTGACCGGTTGCGTTGAAGGCATAGCGCTTGAGGTCGGGCGTCAGCGCCACCAATTCGCGTTCACGACCCGAATAGCCGTTCCCCGACAGGAAGCTGCCGTTCGGCCCGATGCCGACGCGTTGACCGGTCTGCTGGACCAGCGAACCGTCCGGCTGGAACAGATAGGTGCAGGTGAAGGCGGAGCGCGCTGCGGCGTTGCCGTTGCCGTCGAGGCCACACGGCGCCGCCGCGTTCGAATAGCGGAAGCCGAGCTGACCGCCGAGCGAGATCGTGCTCGAGCGAATGTCCTGGAAGAAGGTCTGATCGGGAATGCCATCAGAGCCGTTCACCGATCCGGCAGGATCGGTTTCGACGGTGACGAAGCCGTCATTGTGCGAGAAAGCCGGGCGATCCGAGGCGAAGTACCGCTCCTGATGCGCGAATTCCGCGTTGATGGCGATGTTACCACGTCCGTCGGCGAAGTTCTTGCCCGCGACGAGCGAGATGTACTGGTTGCCACCGTCGCCATATTTGCTGATGCCGGTCTGGCCGTGCAGGCGAAGCCCGTCGTAATTGTCCTTGAGGATGAAGTTGACGACACCGGCGACCGCGTCCGAGCCGTAGACCGAGGAGTTGCCGCCGGTCACGATGTCGACGCGTTCGATCAGGTCGGTCGGGAAGGTGTTGGTATCGACGATCGCCCGGTTGTTGACGATGTCGGCGGCGACTTCGCGGCGGCCGTTGACGAGCACCAGCGTACGCACCGTGCCGAGGCCGCGCAGATCGAGCGCGTTGATGCCGCGCAGACCGAGCGAACCGGTGAGCGAGTTCTGCGAGCTCAGCGTCGAGCGCAGCTGCGGCAGATCGTTGAGGACGTCACCGATCTGGACACGGCCGCTCTGGAAGATCTCGGCGCTCGAGATCGACGTGATCGGCACGTTCGATTCGGCGTTGGGCGAGCGGATCCGGGACCCGGTGACGACGATGTTGCTATCGTCCTCTTCCGAGGCGGACGTCCCGTCCGCCGGGGCCGGTGGGGTCGTTTGCTCGGTTTGTGCGGCAGCTACGGCCGCGGCGGCCGTAACCGGTTCGGCCGCCCAGGCGGCGGCGGGTAGAGCGAGCGTCAGGCTGCCAAGAGCCGTTGCCGACAGAAATGCGTGTATTTTCACTTGAACCCCCATTTACCGGGCGGCGTTCGGCCGTCTCGATTGGGGGTAACAAATAAGAAATATAGGGCCGCCGCAATACCTACTGTTGCCGAACATGAACCTAGTATGAAGGTTTCGTGGGAATGTGATCAAAATGTCACGTTTGAAATGCGACGGTCGCCACCCCTAGCCTGGGCACGACGCGTCGCCATTCCCAATCAGAGCGTCACCGCTCCACGCACACCGCAATCCCCATTCCCCCACCAATACAAAGCGTTGCCAGCCCCTTCTTCGCATCGCGCTTGGCCATCTCGTACAGCAGCGTCGTCAGCACGCGCGCGCCCGAGGCGCCGATCGGATGGCCGATCGCGATCGCGCCGCCGTTCACGTTGACGCGCTCGGGATCCCAGCCGAGTTCCTTGCCGACCGACAGCGCCTGCGCCGCGAACGCCTCATTCGCCTCGATCAGATCGAGGTCTGCAATGCTCCAGCCGGCCTTCTCGAGCGCGCGGCGGGTCGCCGGGACGGGGCCGATTCCCATGATCGACGGATCGACCCCGGCCGACGCCCAGCTCGCGATTCGCGCGAGGATCGGGCTCCCACGCTTCTCGGCCTCGGCGCGCGTCATCAGCACCAAAGCGGCGGCGCCGTCGTTGAGGCCGCTCGCATTCGCGGCGGTGACGGTGCCGTCCTTCTTGAACGCCGGGCGCAGGCCCGCAACGCTTTCGAGCGTCGCACCGGCGCGGATATATTCGTCGTCCGAGACGATCGTGTCGCCCTTGCGGCCCTTGATCGTGACCGGCGCGATCTCGTCGCGGAAGCGGCCGGCACCGCGCGCGGCCTCGGCGAGGTTTTGCGAGCGGACCGAGAAGACGTCCTGCGCCTCGCGGCTGATCTGATATTGCTCGGCGAGGTTTTCGGCGGTGATGCCCATGTGATAGTTGTTGAACACGTCGGTCAGGCCGTCGCTAATCATCGTGTCGACCATCGTGACATTGCCCATCTTGGTGCCGCCGCGCAGGTTCTGCGCATGCGCGCTGAGCGACATCGATTCCTGGCCGCCCGCGACCATGATGCGCGCGTCGCCGCACGCGATCGCCTGCGCCGCGAGCGCCACCGCGCGCAGGCCCGAGCCGCACACCTGGTTGACGCCCCAGGCGGGGATTTCCTTGGGAATGCCCGCCGCCATAGCGGCCTGGCGCGCCGGGTTCTGCCCCTGGCCGGCGGTCAGCACCTGGCCGAGGATGACTTCGGAGACGTCCTCGCCGGCGACTCCTGCCTGCGCGAGCGCCGCCTCGATCGCGATCCGCCCGAGTTCGTGCGCCGGCGTCGCGGCGAAGGCGCCGAGGAAGCTGCCGACGGGCGTGCGCTTGGCGGCGGTGATGACGATGTCCTGCATGGCTCTTCTCCGGCGGAATGATCTGGCGGCTATTTAGCGGGGGGCAGGGCGTTTAACCACCCCGCCAGCGGTTCCCAAAGTTGCGATCGCGCGCCGCGCCCGACGATCATCCCGACATGTCCCGCGCCGAGATCGTGGCGATCGGGAAGATTGGCGGCGGTGGCGGCGGGAACGATGCGGTCGTTGAGCGAGACGAAATCGACCGTCGGGCAGCGCAGCGCCGCAGGGTCGATCGTGGTGCCGGCGATCTGCCAGGCGCCGCTGCCGGGCAGGTCCTGCGCGATGCACTCCTCGAACAGCTGACGCCCGGCGGCATAGGGGAGGGGGGCACCGCCATTCGCCCAATCCTCCATCGCGACGAAGCGCTGCGCCGCGGCGCTGCCGGGCTCGATCGCGGCGAAGGCTTCATATTTGGCGATCGTGCGTGCGGGATCGAGTCGCCAGAAGCCCGACTGCAACACCTCCATCGGGACCAGCCCCAGCGCCTCGCACGCCGGCTTGGCCGATGCCCAAAGACCCGCCATGTCGGCGCGCGCCGCAGCCCCGAACCCCGCAAAATGCCACGGTGCCGCGATCAGCGCCAACCCCGCGACCTCGGTGAGACACGCCGCGGCCAGCGCCAGCGTCCCGCCGAGGCAATAGCCGACGAGAATCGGCGGCGTGTCGAACTTCGCGATCAGCGGCAGCAGCACGCGCGTGACATGCGCATCGAGGTCGAGCGTGCCGCCTGCCGGCGCCTGCGTCCCCCAGTCGAGCAGGAACGGGCGATGCCCCTGCGCCGCGAGCCAGCGCAGCAGCGAAACGTCGGGCAGCAGGTCGAGGATATGCGGCGGATTGATCAGCGAGGGGACGAACAGCACCGCGCGTCCGGTGGCGCCTTTCGCGCCGTAATCGCGCAGCCGCGCTTTCCCTTTTCGGTAGCGCGCGGGCATCGGTTTCCGCACCCGGCCGCGCGGCGCGTCCTGATAGGCGCGCAGTCCCGCCAGTGCTGCGGCGCGGCGTTCGGGCGCGGTCGCGGTCTCGGCAAGCAGCATTTCGAGGAATAATGGCAGCGGGCGCGGGCCGTGTTGCGATGCGGTAATAATTGGTGGTAGCATCTGGCCAAACATATATCGGGGAGCCCTTCTGCATGAAAAAGACCATTCCGGGCGACGGCCCGGTGACGATCAAGAAGTATGCGAACCGTCGGCTCTATAATACCGAGACCTCGTCTTACATCACCCTCGAGCATCTCGCCGCGATGACGCGCGAGGGGCGCGACTTCAAGGTGCTCGACGCGAAGACCGAAGAAGACATCACGCACAATATCCTTACCCAGATCATCATGGAGGAGGAACAGCGCGGCCAGACGATGCTGCCGGTCAACTTCCTGCGCCAGCTGATCGCGATGTACGGCGATTCGATGCAGGCGATGGTGCCGGGCTATCTCGAAGCGTCGATGGACAGCTTCCGCCACAACCAGCAGCAGTTCAAGTCGGCGGTCGAGGGGGCTTTCGCGCAGTCGCCCTTCGCCAACACGCCGTTCGCCGAGATCGCCAAGCAGAACATGGCGATGTTCGAAGCGGCGACCGCGGCGTTCAAGCCCGGCGCGGTGCCCGGTGGGGCGGCAAAGCCTGCTCCAGCTGCCGCGATGAGCAAGGATGACGAGATCGCCGCGCTCAAGGCCGAGCTCGGCCGGCTGAACGAGAAGATCGAGAAGCTCGGCGACTGATTCGGCGATGGGGTGGTGGATCGGTGCGGCGGGTGCGATGCTCGTCGCGGTTTGGGCAGGCGTCGCCGACTGGCGGCGGCAGCGGCGCGACGACCTCGACGCGGTCGGCTGGATCGACTGGCGCACCCTCCACGTCCTCGCGCTGGTGGCGACCGCGCTTTGCGCGGCGCTGGCGTGGCGCCGGTGAGGCTCTGTCTTATGGCGGTGAAGAGGCGATAGTTTGCTCTTGGCCTCTCCCCATTGAAAGCGGCCACATCTCTGTTAGCGTAGCAAAATGCTTCCTAATCGGTGGTCTGTCTGCGGAACGTGCCTGCCACTCGCGCTGATTGTCGCCGGGTGCAACTCTGTACCTATTAAGCGTCAAAATCCCGCGAGCTATTCAAAAGACCTGTGTGGCGGTCAGCCCATTTGGAGCGCGAGTGGGGCTGAGACTGGCGAGTTGATGACATACAACCGTCTTGTGTTGTCTCCGTCGGCGATCCTTTGGAACGGTGTCGCAATCGATCGGCCGACCCTCAACGACTATCTAGATCAGGTGCGATCATTGAATCCCCGTCCTGTCACTGCGCTCGTCCCCGAACCACACGCGAACTGTGCAGAAGTTCTCCGTGTGCGCCGCGAAATGGAAGCTCGGTTGCACTGCTCTACCGAGAGGGATTGTGTAGAATATTCAGAGGCGGACTGGCTTAAAATGCACCCGCCGGTCTCGTAGTAATTACATTGGCAGAATGGCCGGTTTTGCGGACGCCTCTGGTGGGATAGAACGGCGATAGTGGTACGATCTTTGCCACGCAGCTTTTGCGCTTGGCGCAGGTTCGCGGCGCGCCGCGCAACACCGTAATCCTTCCTTTTGGTGCCTTCGTTTGAGTCACCTTCTTCTTCCCTCTGCCGTAGATGAGGAAGAATTTTTGACACAAAAGCACAAGGGCGCAAAGCGATCCAGCCGCCGCTCCCGCGAGCACCGGCCAGCTTCGCGCCGCCTTACAGGCACGCCTCGAGATACGCCTGGTCGAACCCGAAGGTCCGCGCCTTTTCGAGCGTATAGGGACGCAGGCCCATCGAGCGATATTCGCCGATGATCTTCCCGTCGGCCGATTCGTCGAGATATTCGAACTTGAACAGCTCCTGCGTGACGATCACCGGGCCTTCCATGCCGATCACCTCGGTGACGTTGGTGACGCGACGCGAGCCATCGCGCAGACGCTTCACCTGGATGATCATCTCGACCGAATCGGCGATCTGACGCGAGATCGCTTCCTTCGGCACCTTGATGTCGGACATCATCACCATGTTCTCCATACGCGCGAGCGCCTCGCGCGGGGAGTTGGCGTGGAGCGTACACATCGAACCGTCGTGGCCGGTGTTCATGGCCGCGAGCATGTCGAAACACTCGCTGCCGCGGATTTCGCCGAGGATGATGCGATCCGGGCGCATACGCAGCGCGTTCTTGACGAGATCGCGGATGCTGATCTCGCCTTGGCCCTCGAGGTTGGCGGGGCGCGTTTCGAGCGGGAGCCAGTGCGGCTGCTGCAGGCGGAGTTCGGCCGCGTCCTCGATCGTCAGCACGCGCTCGCCCGGGTCGATCATCTTTGACAAAGCGTTGAGCATCGTCGTCTTGCCCGAGCCGGTACCACCCGAGATGACGACGTTGAAGCGGCACGCGCCGGCGATCTTCAGTGCGGTTGCCATCTTCGGCGACATCGAGCCGAAGCCCGCCATCATGTCGAGCGTGATCGGCTTGGCGGAAAACTTACGAATCGAGATCGCGGTGCCGCGCAGCGACAGCGGCGGCACGATGACGTTGACGCGGCTGCCGTCCTTGAGGCGGGCGTCGGCGAGTGGGGTGGTTTGGTCGACGCGCCGGCCGACCGAGTTGCAGATGCGCTGCGCGATCTGGAACAGGTGTTCCTCGTCGCGGAACTGGATCTGCGCGAGCTCGAGTTTGCCCTTGCGCTCGACATAGGTCTGCTCGGGGCCGTTGACCATGATGTCGGTGATGTTCGGATCGGCGAGCAATTCTTCGAGCGGCCCGAGGCCGAGCAGTTCGTCGACCAGCACCTTTTCGAGCGCGAACTGCTCGCGGCGGTTGAGCGTGAGTTTCAGCTCGGCGAGCACTTCGCCGATGATCGGGCGGAATTCCTCGGCGAGTTCGTCCTTGTCGAGCGTCGCCGCCGCCTCGGGATCGACGCGTTCGAGCAGCCGCGGGAGGACCTGCTCCTTGATCTTGTGGATCGAGCTTTCGAAGCCCTCGACCCTCGAACTGCCCGATTCGCCGGATAGCGCCTGGCGGTCGGCGAGGCGCTGCATCGCGTCCTGCTGCATGCCCGGCATCGTGCCGAACGCTTCGGGTTCTGCGCCGCTCGGCAGCGGGGGGAACTGCTCGCCCGCGCCGGGCGCCGCTTCGCCATCGGCGGGACGCGAACCGCCGCCCTGCATCGGGCGCGCGACGCCGAACGCGGGTCTCGCGCCTGCGCCCGTCATGCCAGGTCGACGCCCAAATGCACTCATGCCGCCAGTTTCCTCATGCTTGGCGACAAGCGTTAGGGGAGAGTGTTTGACATTTTCCTAACCAAACCGCGCGCCCGGGTGGCGCGGACCGCTAAAACGAAAAGGGCACCGTCATCATGACGATGACAGTGCCCGATCGCGGGAGAGCGTAAAACTTAAGCGGTGCGCTCGGCGAGCACCGTGAGGCCGGTCGCGCTGACTTCGGCGAAACCGCCTTCGATCGCGATCAGCTCGGGCTCGCCCTTTTCGGTGCGATAGACCGACAGCGCGCCGTCGCGGATCGTCGACATGATGGGCGCATGGCCTTCGAGCACGCCGAAATCGCCCTCGGTGCCGGGGACGACGACCATATAGACCTCTTCCGACCGGACGAGCTTTTCAGGGGTGACGAGTTCGAAGTGCAGCATGTCTTGTCCTTCTCCTGGTCCTCTCCCGCGCGCGGGAGAGGCTACGGAGACTTGGGCCGCCTTCTTCAGGCGGGCCTAGTCGAAGTCGGTGAGGGTCTTCTTCCTGTCCGGAGTGCGGCGAAGAAGAAGACCCTCACCCAACCCTCTCCCGCGAAGGCGGGAGCGGGCTAGTAAGGGGTAGCTTACGCTTCCTTGGCCATCTTCTCGGCCTTGGCGATCACTTCGTCGATCCCGCCGACCATGTAGAAGGCGCTCTCGGGCAGGTGATCGTACTCGCCGTCGACCACGGCCTTGAACGACTTCACGGTGTCTTCGACCTGGACGAACTTGCCGCTGATGCCGGTGAAGACCTCGGCGACGTGGAACGGCTGCGACAGGAAGCGCTGGATCTTGCGAGCGCGCGAAACGGTCGACTTATCTTCTTCCGACAGCTCGTCCATGCCGAGAATCGCGATGATGTCCTGGAGCGACTTGTAGCGCTGCAGCGTCTCCTGAACGCGGCGGGCGGTGTCGTAATGCTCCTGGCCGACGATCGCCGGGGTCAGCACGCGGCTGGTCGAGTCGAGCGGATCGACGGCCGGGTAGATGCCCAGCTCCGAAATCGCGCGGTTGAGGTTGGTCGTCGCGTCCAAATGGGCGAACGAGGTTGCCGGAGCCGGATCGGTAAGATCGTCGGCCGGAACGTAGATCGCCTGCACCGAGGTGATCGAGCCCTTGTTGGTCGACGTGATGCGCTCCTGCAGCGCGCCCATGTCGGTCGACAGCGTCGGCTGATAGCCCACTGCCGACGGAATACGGCCGAGCAGTGCCGACACTTCCGAACCCGCCTGGGTGAAGCGGAAGATGTTGTCGACGAAGAACAGAACGTCCTGGCCTTCGACGTCGCGGAAATATTCGGCGATCGTCAGGCCCGAGAGCGCGACGCGTGCACGCGCGCCTGGCGGCTCGTTCATCTGGCCGAACACGAGCGCGACCTTCGAGCCCTCAGGCGTCGGATTGCCGTCGGCATCCTTGGCGATGACGCCTGCGTCGAGGAACTCGTGGTACAGATCGTTGCCCTCACGGGTACGCTCGCCGACGCCCGCGAACACCGAGGTGCCGCCATGGCCCTTGGCGATGTTGTTGATCAGCTCCTGGATGAGCACGGTCTTGCCGACGCCGGCGCCGCCGAACAGGCCGATCTTGCCGCCCTTCGCATAAGGAGCGAGCAGATCGATGACCTTGATGCCGGTGACCAGAATGGCGCTCTCGGTCGACTGATCGACGAAGAGGGGAGCCGGTGCGTGGATCGGCATCGTCTCGGTGTGGCCGACGGGCCCGCGCTCGTCGATCGGCTCGCCGATGACGTTGAGAATGCGGCCGAGCGTCTGCGGGCCGACGGGAACGCGGATCTGCGAGCCGGTGTCGGTGACTTCCTGGCCGCGGGTCAGACCCTCGGTCGAATCCATCGCGATCGTGCGGACAGTGTTCTCACCGAGATGCTGCGCGACTTCGAGCACGAGGCGGTTGCCGTTGTTCGACGTCTCGAGCGCGTTCAAAATCGCGGGGAGGCGATCCTGCTCGAAGGTGACGTCGACGACGGCGCCGATGACCTGGCTGATACGGCCGACGCTGTTGGTGGTCGCGACCGGGGGGAGTGTGTCTGGGGCGGTTGCCATGATGCTTTCCTCGTATCGACTACTTGAGCGCTTCGGCGCCGGAGATGATTTCCACCAGCTCGGTGGTGATCGCGGCCTGGCGGCTGCGGTTGTACTGGATCGTCAGGCGATTGATCATGTCGCCGGCGTTGCGCGTCGCATTGTCCATCGCGGTCATGCGACTGCCCTGCTCCGACGCGGCATTTTCGAGCAACGCGCCGAAGATCTGGATCGCGATGTTGCGCGGCAGCAGCTCGGCGAGGATCGATTCCTCGTCTGGCTCATATTCGACCGCGGCGGTCGCCGAAGTCGCGGCAACGTCGTTCGCCGCGGACGGCAGCGCGACCGGGATGATCTGACGGCCGACCGGCTCCTGCACCAGCGCCGACTGGAAGCGGGCGTAGAAGAGATGCGCGACGTCGAATTCGCCGGCTTCGTAGCGTGCGATCAGATCGTCGGTGATCGCCTTGGCATCGACGAAGGCGACGGTCTTGATGTGGCTCATCTCGTGATCGGTGAGGATCTGCGTCGGGAAGAAGCGCTTGATCACGCGGCCCTTCTTGCCGGCGATGTAGAACTTCACCGTCTTGCCCGCGCGCTCGAGCTCTTCCGCCTTGCGGCGTGCGGCACGGACGATGTTCGAGTTGAACGCGCCTGCGAGGCCGCGCTCCGAGGTCGCGATGACCAGCAGATGGACCTGGTCCTTGCCGGTGCCGGCGAGCAGCTTGGGGCTCGATTCGCTGACGGTCACCTTCGAGGCGAGGCTCGCCATCACCTGCTCAAGGCGAAGGGCATAGGGACGCGCCGCGATCGCCGCTTCCTGGGCACGGCGCAGCTTGGCGGCGGCGACCATCTTCATCGCCTTGGTGATCTTCTGCGTCGACTTCACCGAGCCGATGCGGATCTTGAGGGCCTTTAGGCTTGCCAACTCGTTCTTCCCTTTGCCGTCATCCCGGCGAAGGCCGGGATCGCTCTGTTACTGAGCGGCCCCGGCCTGCGCCGGGGCGACGTGGTTGGTTTTACGCAAACGTCTTCGAAAACGCACCGAGCGCGGTCTTCAGCGCTTCGGTCGTCTCCTTCGACAGGTCGCGCTTGTCGCGGATGTCGGTGAGGAGAGCGGCGTGGCTGCTGCGCATCTCGGCGAGCATCGCCTGCTCGTAGCGGACGACCGCGTTGACCGGCACGGTATCGAGGAAGCCGTTGGTGCCAGCGAAGATCGACACGGTCTGCTCTTCGAACGGCATCGGCGCGAACTGCGCCTGCTTGAGCAGCTCGGTCAGACGCGCACCGCGGTTGAGCAGCTTCTGCGTCGAGGCATCGAGATCCGAGCCGAACTGCGCGAACGCCGCCATTTCGCGATACTGCGCGAGCTCGAGCTTGATCGAGCCCGAGACCTTCTTCATCGCCTTGGTCTGGGCGGCCGAGCCGACGCGCGACACCGACAGACCGACGTTGATGGCGGGACGGATGCCCGCGAAGAACAGGTCGGTCTCGAGGAAGATCTGGCCGTCGGTGATCGAGATCACGTTGGTCGGGATGTAGGCCGACACGTCACCCGCCTGCGTCTCGATGATCGGCAGTGCGGTGAGCGAGCCGCCCCCGTTGGCGTCGTTCATCTTGGCCGCGCGCTCGAGGAGACGCGAGTGAAGATAGAACACGTCGCCCGGATAGGCTTCGCGGCCCGGCGGGCGGCGCAGCAGCAGCGACATCTGGCGGTAGGCGACGGCCTGCTTCGACAGATCGTCATAGACGATGACGGCGTGCATGCCGTTGTCGCGGAAATATTCGCCCATCGCGCAACCGGTGTACGGCGCGAGGAACTGCAGCGGGGCAGGGTCCGACGCGGTTGCCGCGACGACGATCGAGTAATCCATCGCGCCCTGCTCGGTCAGCGTGCGGACGAGCTGTGCGACGGTCGAGCGCTTCTGGCCGACCGCGACGTAGATGCAATAGAGCTTCTTCGACTCGTCGTCGCCCTGATGCGCTGCCTTCTGGTTGATGAAGGTGTCGATCGCGACCGCCGACTTGCCGGTCTGGCGATCGCCGATGATCAGCTCGCGCTGGCCACGGCCGACGGGAACGAGTGCGTCGATCGCCTTGAGGCCGGTCTGGACGGGCTCGTTGACCGAGGTGCGCGGGATGATGCCCGGTGCCTTGACTTCGACGCGGCTGCGCTGCGTCGTCTCGATCGGGCCCTTGCCGTCGATCGGGTTGCCGAGGCCATCGACGACGCGGCCGAGCAGCGCCTTGCCGACGGGGACGTCGACGATCGTGCCGGTGCGCTTGACGACGTCACCTTCCTTGATCTGCGAGTCCGACCCGAAGATCACGACGCCGACATTGTCGGCCTCGAGGTTGAGCGCCATGCCCTGCACGCCGTTCGAGAATTCGACCATCTCGCCCGCCTGGACGTTGTCGAGCCCGAAGATGCGCGCGATGCCGTCACCGACGCTGAGCACCTGGCCGGTTTCCGAAACCTGCGCTTCGGTGCCGAAATTGGCGATCTGGTCCTTGATGACCTTCGAGATTTCTGCGGCGCGGATATCCATGACTTAACCTTTCATCGCGTGCGCGAGAGCATTGAGACGAGTGCGAATCGAGCTGTCGATCCGCTGCGAGCCGATCTGGACGACCAGACCGCCGAGGAGGGTGGGGTCGACCGAAAGATCGACCGAAACGTCGGTGCCGATGCGGGTGCGCAGCTGCTGCTTGAGCGCCTCGACCTGCTCTTCGGTGAGCGGATGCGCCGAGGTCACTTCGGCGGTCGTCTCGCCGCGGTGGCGTGCCGCCAGGTCGCGGAAGGCGCGGATGATCGCGGGGAGCTGCGACAGGCGCCGATTGTCGGCGAGCACGCCGAGGAACTTCGCGGTCGTGTCATCGACGTCGATCATCTCGGCGGCGGACGCGACGGCCTTGGCCGCCTGCTGCCGCGAGACGACCGGGCTGCCGATAAGCTGCGCGAACTCGCTCGACTGCGCGATGGCGGCGCGGACGCGGCCGAGGCTCGCCTCGACGGCGTCGATCGATTTGGTGTCACGCGCGAGCTCGAACAAAGCGGTGGCATAGCGGCCGCTTAAGCTTGCTTGAATACCGCCGGATGCTTCCACGCGATTGAGGTCCTCTTGGGCACGATTGGTGGCCCCATGCAAAAAGAGGGCGCTGGGGAATGCGCCTTCAGATGGGATGGCGAGCGGTTAGCATCGGCTCGGGTCGCTTGCAAGCCATGCGCACAAAGCGGCCCTATTGCCCTCAACAAGGCGTTGCTTTCACGTAACTGTAATAATCGCTTAACCATTGGTTGGGAGCTTTCCGACAATAATGTCGGACATGAAACGAATCGCTTTCGCTCCGCACATCCCGCTGTTTCGCTTCTGGATCGATCGTATTGCTGCGCGCTGGGACGCTGGCGGGCGCAATCTGCGGATGCAGTTGCGGCGGATCGTCGGCGGTTTGCTGGCGATCCAGGCGCTGCTCGCGCTCGCCTTGATCGGCACGACGCTGGCGACGAGCCACCGCGTCAGCGTGCTGGTGGTCGATCGCTTCTATCCGATCGGCGAATTGCAGCGCGTCAACGCCAGCTACGCGACCGCACTGCTCACCGCGCACAAGGTGCGCAGCGGCAATCTCTCGGCGACCGGCGCGGTCGCGACGATCCAGGCGACGCGCGCCGAGATCGCAACGAACTGGGCGGCGTTCACGCAGCACAGGCTCGACACCCGGCGGGCGGGCGAGGTCGCGCAGGTCGCCGCGGCGCGGCACGAGGCCGATGCCGCGCTCGACCGCTTGCTCGACCTGCTGCGCGCCAGGCGGCTCGACCAGCTCGATTTCTTCGTCAGCGGGCCGCTCTACGCCGCGATCGATCCGCTGACCGCGTCGAGCACCACGCTGATGACCGACCTGCGCGCTGATGCGACGCGCGAAAGCGCGGCACTCGATACCGGGTTCGTCGAGGTCTATCTGCTCGTCGCCTTCGTGACCGTGGTGGCGTTGCTCGTCGCATTCTGGGGGATGCGGATGCTCAGCCTGCGCGTCGAACGGCCGCTCGCGCTGATCGCCGAGGCGACGCGCGACATCACGCTCGAACGTGCCGACGCGCCGATCCCTGCGCTCGACCGCAGCGACGAGATCGGCGACATCGCCCGCGCGCTCGCCTTTGCGCGGCAACGCTCGGCCGATGCGCGCCGGCTGAGCGAGGAAGCCCGCCACACCGCCGACGCGCTCTATGCCAGCGAGCGGCGCGAGGATGCCGCGCGCGCCAAGCGCGCCGCCTATCTCGATTCGCTGTTCGAAGTGTTCGAGCGCGCGGCCGGGCTTTCGGTGCGCCAGCTCGCCTCGACCGGCCCGGCCTTGCGCGAGACCGCCGCGGCGATGTCGAGCGAGGCGGGGACGACCGAGAAACATGCGATGGCAACCGCCGCGCTGACCGAGCAGAGCGCGAACAATGCGCGCACGATCGCGCAATCGGCCACCGCGCTTGCCGGCGCGATCGAGCAGATCAGCCGTGCGGCGAACGAATCGCGCGCGGGCGTCGCGACGGTGCGCGAGCGCACGCTCGAGGGGCGCGGCCATGCCGAATCGATGGGGGCGCTCGTGGCGGAGATCGCCGCAGTGCTCGACATGATCGCCGCGGTTGCCGGGCAGACCAATCTGCTCGCGCTCAACGCGACGATCGAGGCGGCGCGCGCGGGCGAGGCGGGGCGGGGCTTCGCCGTCGTCGCCGAGGAAGTGAAGGGGCTCGCCCGCCAGACGCAGACCGCGGCGGGGCGGATCGAGGCACGGCTCGCGGCGGTGCGCACCGCGAGCGACACCGTGCTCGCGACGATCGAATCGGTCGACGGGCTGGTCGCCGAGCTCGACCAGTCGTCGGCCAATGTCGCGCATGCGGTCGACCAGCAGCGCGGGATGACGCAGGCGATCGCCTATGCCATCGCCGAGGTCGAGGACGGCACTGCCGACGCCGCCGCCAACATGCAGACGCTGCGCGAACGCGCCGAACGCTCGCGCCAGACGTCGGACGACGTGACGCGCACCGCCGAGGAGGTCGCGGGCAGCGTCGAACGGCTGCGCGGGCAGATCAACCAGCTGATGGCCGACGTCCGCGCCGCCTGATCGCGCTTCCGTGCACGCCGCAATGTTGCTAGCGGCGCGGTCGCGGGGGCGACAGTGACGGAGAGTAAAATGACCGGCCAGATGCAGCAGATGACGATGTCCGATGGCGCAACGATCGGCGTCTATCACGCGCAGCCGAGCGGCACCCGCAAGGGCGGCTTGGTGCTGGTCCAGGAGATCTTCGGCGTCACCGCGCATATCCGTGCGCTGTGCGACGAATATGCCGCGGACGGCTATGAAGTGCTCGCGCCCGCGATCTTCGACCGCGAGCATCCCGGCTTCGAGGCCGATCACGATGCCGAGGGCATGGCGCAAGGCATCAAGCTCGCGCGCGAAGTCCATCCGTTCGATTTGAGCCTCGCCGACGTGCAGACCTGTGTCGATGCGCTGGCCAAGGCCGGGCCGGTGTTCGTCGTCGGCTATTGCTATGGCGGTTCGGTCGCGTGGTTCGCGGCGACGCGGATGCACAATGTCGCGGCGGCTTCGGCCTATTACGGCAGCATGGTGCCCGCCGCCGCCGACGAGGAGCCCAAGGTTCCCGTCATCCTCCATTTCGGCCGCGAGGATCAGGGCATCCCGATGGAGGGCGTCGAGAAGGTCATCGCCAAGGAGTGGCCGAACGCGACGGTCTATGTCTACGAAGCGGGCCACGGCTTCAATTCGGACCGGCGCGAAGCCTATGACGCCGAGAGCGCCAAGCTCGCCAAGGCGCGCACGCTCGAGCTGTTCGCCGCTAACGCAGGCTGACGCTTCGCTTTGAGCGCAAGCGCCGGGATGGCGCGGCGTGAGCGTGCGGCTACAACGCTTGCATGACCACGCCGCGCCTCCCGCTCGACCCAGACGCCGCCTGGCGCGCCTTCGAGGCGCGCGACCGGCATTCCGATGGCCGCTTCGTCGGCGCGGTGAAGACCACCGGCATCTATTGCAAGCCGAGCTGCCCGGCGCGGCGCCCCAAGCGCGAGAATATGGACTTCTATCGCACGCCCGAGGAAGCGCGGGGGGCGGGGTTCCGGGCGTGCCTGCGCTGCACCCCCGACGAGGTCGGGCGCGACCGGATCGCGGTGGCGCGCGCGATCGCGCTGATCGAGGCGGCCGAGGAACTGGTCGGGCTCGACACGATCGCCGCGCAGGTCGGCTATGCGCCGCATCATTTCCACCGCCTGTTCAAGCGCGCGACGGGCGTGACGCCTGCCGCTTACGCGCGCGGGTTGATGGCGGGCCGTGCCGCGCGCGCTTTGACCGAGGAGAGCACCGTGACGGCAGCACTCTACGAGGCCGGCTATTCGGCGCCGAGCCGCTTCTACGAAGGCGGCGCCAAGCGGCTCGGCATGAGCCCGAGCGCGTGGCAGCGTGGCGGCGAGGGGGTGACGATCCGCTGGATCCTCGCCGAGACGTCGCTCGGTGCGGTGCTCGTCGCGGCGACCGATGCGGGGCTGTGCCGCGTCTCGTTCGACGAGGATGACGGTGCGTTGCGGGCACGCTTCCCGCGCGCGGAAATCGTCCCCGGCGGCACGGCGCTGGCCGATCTCGCCGCGCAGGTCGTCGCCAGCGTCGAATCGCCCGAGCGCGACCAGGATCTGCCGCTCGACGTCCGCGGGACGGCGTTCCAGGAGGCGATCTGGCAGGCGCTGCGCGAAATCCCCTTGGGCGAGACGCGCAGCTACGCCGAACTCGCCGCCGCCGCGGGCAATCCCAAGGCGGTCCGCGCTGCGGGGAGCGCGTGCGGCGCCAATCCGGTCTCGATCATCGTGCCGTGCCACCGCGCGCAGCGCAGCGACGGGACGCTCGGCGGCTATGCCTATGGGATCGACCGCAAGGTCGCGCTGCGCGACCGCGAGGGGGTGAAGTGAGTGGCTTCGTCCTTCGCGGGATCGACCCCGCGCCATTCGTCCCGCTCTACGGCCTGTCCGATGCGGCGCTGCGCGAGCACGGCGCGCTGCGGATGACCGTCGATGCCAGCCCCGGCTTTCCGTGCCGCGTCTCGCTCGAGGATGCCGTAGTCGGCGAGTCGGTCTTGCTGCTCAATTACGAGCATCTCCCGGTCGATACGCCGTACCGGGCGCGCCATGCGATCTTCGTGCGCGAAGGCGAGGCGCAGGCGGCGTATCATGTCGACCACGTGCCGCGGCAATTGGCGATCCGGCTGCTGTCGCTGCGTGCCTTCGACGCCGCAGGGATGATGCGCGACGCCGATGTGGTCGAGGGCCGCGATCTGGTCGCGGCGATCGAGCGCTTCTTCGCCGACCCCGCCATCGCCTATCTCCACGCGCACAATGCCAAGCCGGGCTGTTTCGCCGCGCGGATCGACCGCGGCTCAGCCGGCTGACGGCGTCGGGCTGCTGGACGCCCCGGCCGGCGCGGGCGTGCACTGATAGACGATCTTCTCGTTGGGCCGTGCCGGCAGGCTCGTGCGGATCGCCGCCTGTTGCGAGGCGAGGTTGGCGCGCCCGGCCTCATCCGGCGAACACGCCTTGAGCGTCACCTGCGAGCGGATTTTCCGTAGCTCGTCCATCTGGTCGGACCCGAGGAAGTACCGCGTCGTGACATAGCGGCGCGTCGCCGGATCGAACTGCAGCACCGACACGGTCTGCTCCTGCGCGGGCACCAGGATGCGGTCCCATTTGCTGCCATTCTCGGCATATTGCGTGCGGCCGTTCATGCAGCCGGCCTGGCCCCAGTCGATCACCGTGTCCTCGGTCGAGGACGACACGACGCGGCTGCGTTCGGGGACGAAGCTGCACACCATCTTGCCGAGCGGTACGCTCGACGACATCGGCGCGACAGGCGCGTCGATCTTCGCGGTTTCGTTGGTGGCAAGCATCGGCGTGCCGGTCGGGCGCAGCAGGAAGAGCACGACGGCGCCCACCATCATCAAGGCGCCAAGCCCCCACGCCCAGATCGCGCCACGCCGCAGCGCCTGCGCATCGAGCAGTCCGCCCAGGCCGATCGCCATCGCGCCGAGCACGAGGAGCAAAGTGGCGATCGCCATGACGTTTTCGCGGTGCCGATCGGCGGCGTCGCGCGCGGCGATCCACGCGGCGTCGCGCGCGACCAGCGCCTTGCCCGCAGCGGTGCGCCGCGCTTCGTCGGCCAAGGCGGCCGCCTTGGCCTCGGCCTGCGCGTCGACCTTGTCGATGTCGGCGATGCTCGTGCACGGCGTACCGACCGCGGCATAGCTTTGCTTGGCGCGGATCAGGAAGGCGGTGAGCTCGCTATTGGCGATCGCGAAGCCGAAGCTCGAATCGCCTTCCTCGCCGCGCGTGATCGCCGAATTGACGCCGATCACGCGCCCGCACGGATCGAGCAGCGGCCCGCCCGAATTGCCGCGCGCGATCTGCGCGGTGTGGAGCATCACCGCGGTGCCCGACATCTGCCGCCGCCCCGAAAACACGCCCTCCGAGCGGATCGGCGAGAGCGGATGGATGTAGTCGACCGCCGATTTCGCGGTCGCCATATCGACATTGCCGGGATAGCCGAGCGCGGTGACCAGGCTGCCTTCGTCGACCGGCCCGGTGTAGATCGCGCTGGTCGGGATCGGCTTGCCGGTAAATTCGATCAGCGCGAGATCGTGCGCGGTGTCGAGCGCGATGACCTTGCCCTGATAGCTTTTCGAGCCCTCCGACGGCACGATGCCGATCACGACATTGCCGGGATAGCGCGACAGCAGTTCGACGACATGCGCGTTGGTAACGATCCGGTTGGGCGCCACCGCAAAGCCGCTGCCATGGCCGAAGCCGACGACTTCATCATCGACGATCGCGATCGTCACGACGCGTACCACGCTGCGCGCGGTGGCGGAGATGTCGTCGGCGTGCGCGGGGGCGGCGGCGAAGAGCATCGTCGCGATCAGGGCAAGCAACGCCGCGCAATGCCGCTTGAAAACTATGGCAAGGACATCGCGCGACGCGGCGCGAAGACCGCTGTCGCGACGCGACGGGGAGGGCAGGCAGGACATCGCCCGATTCTGGCAGGATCGCGTCGCGCGGGACAGGGGAAAGTGTGTACCGGCTCGATCGCCCGGGGCGCGCGCGCGACCAAGCCCTTCCTCGACGCCACGACGGCAGGGATCCACCCGACTGTTGTAGATTTCCCTAAGGGCAATGTGGAGGCACCAAGCCTCTATAGAAAGAGAAGTGGCTGTTCAGTGTCGGAGCGATCCCTGTCGATACCGGAAAAGCCCCGAACAGGATTTGGCAGCAGAGACACTTAATGCCGTAGCAACAGAGAGGTTTTCAAAGGTTTGCGATGCTTTCCGACCGGCGCTATCCCGTCCCAGACAATGAAGCGTCGCGGCTCGACGCGCTGGCGCGCTACGCGATCCTCGATACCGCTCCGGAACCGGTCTTCAACGATGTCGTGAAGCTCGCGCAAAGCGTGTTCGCGGTGCCATCGAGCGCGGTGTCGTTCGTCGACGACGATCGGCAATGGTTCAAGGCGCGACGCGGGATCGCCTTTGCCGAGACGCGGCGCGAAGACGCCTTTTGCACGCACACGATCCTGTCGGATGCGCCGATGGTGGTTCCCGACGCGATGCGCGACCCGCGGTTCAGAGACACTGCGCTCGTCGTGCGCACGCCGTATATCCGCTTCTATGCCGGTGCGCCGCTGACGACGCCCGCCGGTTTCAACATCGGGACGCTCTGCGTCATCGATTCGGCGCCGCGCGACGACTTTCGCAGCCGTGAGCGCCAGCAACTGGCGGCCTTGGCGACGGTGGCGATGGCGGAGCTGGATCGTCGCGCGGCCTATGGCGAGCAACGCCATGCGGATCGCTTAGAGGTCGCGTTGCACGGTATGGTGAGCGGCTACGGCGTCATCCCGACGCCGGTCGAAATCCCCAACATTTCCGCGCGCGGCGCGATGATCCGTGGGGCTCTCCCGCAGCTGCAGCGCGATACCGCGCTGATCCTGACGATCCGCAACACGGTCGTCGTCGCGACCGTCGTATGGAGCCGCGAGGACGCCGCCGGCCTGGCGTTCGAGGGCCCAATCGACCCAGTCCTGATCGCGCGGATGAACGACCGGCTCCGCCACGGCGCGCGATCGCCGAGTCCCGCGCCCGCGCCGTCAATCGTCGAGGCGCCGCCGTTGTTGGTGTGAACGCGCGGCGGCGTCACACGAAGCTGTACGGGTCCACATCCACGACGACGCGCACCTTGCTCGGCCAGTCGAGCCCGCCGAGCCAGTCGCGCACCACGTCCTGCACCGCCAGCCCGCGCTTGGCGTGGATCAGCAGGCGGAAACGGTGCCGCCCGCGTAGCATCGCGAGCGGGGCGGGGGCGGGGCCATAAACCTCCATCGCCTCGAGCTGCGGTGCCGCCCGGCCGATCTGGCGCGCGGTTTCGAGCGCCGCCTGCTGGTCCTCGCTCGACACGACGATCCCGGCGAAGCGGCCGAACGGCGGGGCGTTGGCCTCGCGGCGATGCTCGGTCTCGGCGCTGTAGAACGCCTCCGAATCGCCCGAGACGAGCGCCTTCATCACTGCGGCGTCGGGGCTGTGCGTCTGGATGTAGACGTGGCCCGGCTTGGCGCCGCGACCCGCGCGCCCGGCGACCTGGCAGATCTGCTGGAAGGTGCGCTCGCTCGCACGCAGATCGCCGCCGTCGAGCCCGAGATCGGCGTCGATCACCCCCACCAGCGTGAGGTTGGGGAAGTGATAGCCCTTGGTCACCAGCTGCGTACCGACGACGATGTCGATGTCGTGCGCTTCCATCCGCGCGACGAACTCGGCGGCCTTGGCGGGCGACCACATCGTGTCCGAGGTGACCACCGCGATCTTGGCGGCGGGGAACAGCTCGGTCACTTCGTCGGCGATTCGCTCGACCCCGGGGCCGACCGCGGCGAGCGTGTCTTCGTTATGGCATTCGGGACAGATCTTCGGGACCGGCTCGGTATGGCCGCAATGGTGGCACGCGAGCCGGCGGACGAGGCGGTGCTCGACCATCCACGCGGTGCAATTGGGGCATTGGAAGCGGTGGCCGCAGGTGCGGCACAGCGTGAGCGGCGCGTAACCGCGTCGGTTGAGGAAGAGGAGCGATTGCTCGCGTCGTTCGAGCGTTGCTTCCATCGCCTTGACGAGCCGCGGCGCGATCCAGCGGCCGCGTTCGGGCGGCTCGGCGATCAGGTCGATCGCCTCGATCGCGGGCATTTCGGCGGCGCCCCAGCGGCCGGGGAGCTTGACCTCGGCATAGCGGCCGAGGGCGACTTGCTGGCGCGTCTCGATCGCCGGGGTGGCCGAGGCGAGGATCACTGGGATCTCCTCGAACTTGCCGCGCATCACCGCGACGTCGCGGGCGTGGTAGTGGACGCCCTCTTCCTGCTTGAAGCTCGTCTCGTGCGCCTCGTCGACGACGATCAGGCCGAGATTGGCGTAGGGCAGGAACAAGGCCGAACGCGCGCCGACGGTGACGAGCGCCTGGCCGCTGGCGATACCGCGCCACGCGCGCCGCCGCTGCGACTGGCGCAGGCCCGAATGCCACGCGACCGGCTGGACGCCGAAGCGCGCTGCGAAGCGCTTGAGGAAGGGCTCGGTCAGCGCAATCTCGGGGAGCAGCACGAGGCATTGGCGGTTCTCGCGGATCGCGGCGGCGACCGCTTCGAAATAGACCTCGGTCTTGCCAGAGCCAGTGACGCCGTCGAGCAAGGTCGGTGCAAACGCGCGCGCGGTGACGTCGGCGACGAGCGTGCCCGAAGCGGCGCGCTGGTCGGGCGAGAGCGCGGGGGCGGCGAAATCGGGATCGGGGGCGGGGAAGGGGCTGTCGATATCGACCTCGACCGCCTCGAGCGCGCCGACTTTCACCAGACCGCGGATCACTGCGTCGGACACGTTGCCAAGCGCGGCGAGTTCGCGGATCAGGCCCTGGAAGCTGCCGATCTTCTCGAGCGCCTGTTCGCGCTGCGGGGTGAGGCGCGCGGGCACGTCACCCGTCGCGCGATATTCGGTGATCGTCTTGCTGCCTTCGAGCGCCGAGGTCGATGACAGCGCCATCCGTACGACCGCTGCGGGGGACGCGAGGTAATAGTCTGCGGTCCATTCGATCAGCCGCCGCAGCGGCGCAGCCAAGGGCGGCACCGGCACCACGCCGACGAGATTGCGCAGCCGATTGTCGCCGACCTCGGCGTCGGACGGCATCCGCTCGGGCTCCCACACCACGCCGAGCAACTGCCGCGGCCCGAGCGGCGCGACGACGACCGAGCCCGGCTCGACGCTCATGCCGTGCGGCACGCGGTAATCGAGCGGGCCGAGCGCGGAATTAAGGACGAGGACGCGGGCGCGGGACATGGAGCGCATATGGCGGGTCGAGGCGGCGGGTGCAAAGGGTTGAACTTTCCTAAGCCCCTCCCCTTCAGGGGAGGGGTTGGGGGTGGGGGAAGCCTCGCAGAGCGTGGCGCTTGTTACAGCCCCACGCCAACCCAGCGGCGGGCCGGTCATGCCCCCGGCATGACCTGAACAGCGCGGGGCGCTGTTCACCCGCCACTCCTGAAGGGGAGGGGCTTATGTCGCGCCAAGCTCGTGCTACACCCACAGCCATGTCCGAACTGCCGCGCCTCTATGCCGACCACCTCGCGCGCGATCGGCGCCGCTCGGTCCATACCGTACGCGCCTATGAGGCGACCGCGACGCGGCTGTGCGGCTTCCTCACCCAGCATTGGGGCGAGGCGATCGACCGTGCAGCGCTCGCCAAGGCCGACACCGCCGACCTCCGCGCGTTCCTCGCCCAACGCCGCGGCGAGGGCCTCACCAACGCCTCCGCCGCGCGCGAACTGTCGGCGGTGCGCGGCTTCCTCGCCTTCGCGACGGGCGAGGGCACCACCCCGCGGCTCAAAGGGCCGCGCGTCAAGAAAGGCGTGCCACGGCCGATCTCGCCCGACGAGGCGGTCGCGCTCGCCGACGATGTTGCCGACGATGCGAGCGAACCGTGGATCGGCGCACGCGATCTCGCGGTGCTGCTGCTGCTGTACGGCGCGGGGCTACGCGTCGCCGAGGCGCTCTCACTGACCGGCGCGGTGCTGCCGCTCGGCGCGACGCTCAGCGTCACGGGCAAGCGCGACAAGACGCGGATCGTGCCGCTGCTCCCGCAGGTGCGCGAGGCGGTCGAGGCGTATGTCGCGCTAAGCCCGTACGGCACCGCGCGCGATGCGCCGATCTTTCGCGGCGCGAAGGGCGGTCCGCTGTCACCCCGGCTGGTGCGCCGCGCGGTGCAGGGCGCGCGGGTGCGGCTGAGCCTGCCCGATCGCACCACGCCGCACGCGCTGCGGCATTCGTTCGCGACGCATCTGCTCGGGCGGGGCGCCGATCTGCGTGCGCTGCAGGAACTGCTCGGGCATGCGAGCCTCAGCTCGACGCAGGTCTATACCCAGGTCGATGCGGCGCATCTGCTCGACGTCTACCGCAACGCGCATCCGCGGGCTTAGGCTCTTTCTTCGTCACCCGGGCCTCGTGCCGGGGGGCATCGCCCCGCGCGAGCTTCGCGAGCGGGGCGCTTGTCCCGGTGGGCCCAGGGACGAGCTCGGGGTGACGGTTTAGGGGGCGACCAGACTTCAGGGGCGCGGCTTCCAGCGCAGCAGTCGCCACAGATACCCGCCGATGATCGCCACGGTCAGCACAATCGCGGCGGGGCCGATGAACCGATCGAGCTCGCGGAAATTGGCGCCGAGATAATAGCCGGCAAACGCCAGCCCGGTGTTCCAGATCGCCGAGCCCGCCGCAGTCCACAGCAGGAAACGCAGGTGCGACATCCGCGCCATTCCGGCGGGCAGCGACACCATCGTGCGGAACGCGGGCATGAAGCGGAACACGAACACCACCCATTGCCCGCGCGACCGGAAGAAGCGCTCGAGCGCGACGACATGCTGCCAGTCGAGCGTCAGCCAGCGGCCATAGCGATCGACGAACGGCCGCAGCCGGTGATAACCGAGCCGGTAGCCGATCGCGTACCAGAAATAATTGCCGACGACCGTCCCGACCGTGCCCGCGACGATCAGCGGGACGAGCGTCATCTGCCCGCGCGCGACCGCGATCCCGCCGAGGCCCATGATCACTTCGGATGGGATCGGCGGGAAGACGTTTTCGAGCACCATCAGCACGAAGATGCCGAAATAGCCGCCCCATGCCGTGAGGTTGACGATGAAGTCGGTCACGCCTTCACTCCCCTCCCGCTTGCGGGAGGGGTCGGGGGTGGGCGCGCGCTCTCACGGCTAGCACCGGCCGATAGCGCGCGCCCCCCCCCAGCCCCTCCCGCAAGCGGGAGGGGAGAAGGAAAAGGCTACCTCACCCACGCTCTACAACCTTCCGCTCGATCGCATCCCAGATCAGCCCGGCGACATCGGTCCCATCGAAGCGCTCGATCGCGACGATCCCGGTCGGCGAGGTGACGTTGATCTCGGTCAGCCACTCGCCGCCGATCACGTCGATCCCGACGAACAGCAGCCCGCGCTTCTTGAGTTCCGGCCCAAGCACAGCGCAGATCTCTCGCTCTTTCTCGGTCAGTTCGGTCTTCACCGCCGAGCCGCCGACCGCGAGGTTGGAGCGGATCTCGCCTTCGCCCGGCAGACGATTGATCGCGCCAGCGACTTCGCCGTCGATCAGCACGATGCGCTTGTCACCTTTGGCGACCGCGGGAAGGAAGGCCTGGACCATGTGCGGCTCGCGCCACATCGTGTTGAACACTTCGATCAGCGCCGACAGGTTCGCGCCGTCGGCGCCGACCTTGAAGATCGCCTTGCCGCCATTGCCGTGGAGTGGCTTGATCACGATCTCGCCATGCTGCGCGAGGAAGGCGCGCGCTTCGTCGAGGCTACGCGTGACGAGCGTCGGCGGCATGAACTGCGGGTAATCGAGCACGAACACCTTCTCGGGCGCGTTGCGGACTGAGGCGGGGTCGTTGACCACCAAAGTCTTGTGCGCAATCCGCTCGAGCAGATGCGTCGCGGTGATATAGCCGAGGTCGAACGGCGGATCCTGGCGCATCAGGATAACATCGGCCTCATCGCCGAGATTGAGGCTTACCGGCTCGCCGAAGCTGTAGTGATCGCCAACGACGCGCTGCACCGTGACCGGATCGGCCTTGGCCCAGACGCGGCCGTTGGAATAGTTGAGGTCTTCGGCGTTGTAGTGGAACAGCTTATGCCCGCGCTGCTGGGCGGTGAGCATCAGCGCGAAGGTCGAATCGCCCGCGATGTTGATATGCGCGATCGGGTCCATCTGGACGGCGACTGTCAGGCTCATCGAAATTCTCCGTCCAAATCCGTCACCCCGCCTCGGCCGAGGTAACGGGAGCGCAGATAGGGCGCGCGGGGCGCGCTGTCACCCGCCCCGCCTTAGCCGATCCACGCATTCTCGATGTGGCGCGGCCGCGTGCCCGGCGCGAGCAGGATGACATCGACTCGGATATCGTCGCCGGGGCCGGCATAGGTCGGCATGAGATATTCCGCCGCCGCGGCAACCCGGGCGAGGCGGCGCTCGTCGATCGCGAAGTCGAGTTCGGCTGCGGTGGCGCGCATTTTCACTTCGACGAAGGCGACGAGGGTGCCCTTGCGGGCGACGAGATCGACCTCGCCGGCGGGGGTGCGGACGCGGCGTGCGAGAATCTGCCAGCCTTTGAGGCGGAGCCACCAGCCGGCCAAGCGTTCGCCGCGTCGGCCCGCGGCTTCGGCTACACGGCGGTCCCTCATTTCCTCCCCTCCCTGGAAGAGTGTCGGGTGAACAGCGCCCCGCGCTGTTCAGGTCCTGCCGGGGGCAGGACCGACCCGACACTGGGCCGGGGGTGGGTCGGCCCGAGGATCGCGACCACCTCGCCTACCGGGCCGACCCACCCCCAACCCCTCCCTTCCAGGGAGGGGAGAAGGAAGGGGACGGGAGCCATCAGGCCTTCAATTCCAGCGCCCGTGCGTAGAGTGTCTTGCGGTCGAGCCCGAGCGCCTTGGCGACTTCGCTCGCCGCCTGCCCGGTCGACAGCCGCGTCAGCGCCTCGGTCAGCGCGCTATCGGCATCCGCCGCGCTCGCCGCCTCGGGCGCGCCCGGCCCTGCAACCACCACGACGATTTCGCCCTTGGGCGGCGCCTCGGCGTAGCGCGCGGCGAGCTCGGACAGCGTGCCCGTCACCGCTTCCTCGAAATGCTTGCTGATCTCGCGCGTCACCGCCGCCTCGCGGTCGCCGAGCCCCTCGGCGAGCGCCGCCAGCATCACGCCGAGCCGCGGCCCCGATTCGTACAGCACCAGCGTCGCACGGATCGCTGCGACCTCGGCGATCGCGGCGGCGCGCGCCTGCACCTTCGACGGCAGGAAACCGAGAAACAGGAAACGGTCGGTCGGCAGCCCGGCGAGCGTCAGCGCCGCCACCGCGGCGCACGGCCCCGGGATCGTCCACACCGTATGCCCCGCCGCACGCGCATCGCGGACGAGCTTGTAGCCGGGGTCGGAAATCAACGGCGTCCCCGCATCCGACACCAACGCCACCGCCTCGGTCCCCATGCGCGCGATGAGACCGGGGCGGACGTCTTCGGCATTATGGTCGTGATACGGCGTCATCGGGCGTTTGACGCCGATATGGTTGAGCAATTTGCCGGTCACGCGGCTGTCCTCGACCGCAATTACCGCGGCATGCGCCAGAATGTGCGCCGCACGCGGCGAGAGATCGCCGAGATTGCCGATCGGGGTGGCAACGATGTAGAGGCCGGGCGAAAGATCAGGGTTCATCGGGAGCGGTCATGGCAGAGCAGGATATGGGCGCGCAACGTCCCATCGGGATTAAGCGGCTTTTGCGTGGGGTGGCGCTGGTCGGCGCTGTGCTGCTCGCGGGCTGCCAGACGGTCGTGCCGGGACCGGGCCCGTCGCGGCGTCCGCCGACGCAGCGCCCCTCGCAGGGGCAGCAACCCGCGGTCGAGCAGGGCATCCCGACCGACACGCAGCGGCACCGGGTCGCCTTGCTCGTGCCGCTGTCGGGCGCGAATGCCGGCGTCGGGCAGAGCCTCGCCAATGCGACGCAGATGGCGTTGCTCGATTCGAAGAACGAGCGCGTCCGCATCACCAGCTACGACACTGCCGCCGGCGCGGCGCTCGCCGCGCAGCGCGCGCTCGACGACGGCAACCAGCTGATCCTCGGTCCGTTGCTTGCCGATGACGTCCGAGCGGTGACGCCGATCGCGCGGCGCGCCGGCGTTCCCGTCGTCAGCTTCTCGAACGACGCGACGGCGGCGGGCAATGGCGCCTATCTGATGGGCTATGTGCCCGCGCAGTCGATCATCCGCGTCGTCAATTACGCGCACGATCAGGGCGTGGCGAGCTTCGGCGGGCTCGTCCCCAACGGCACTTATGGCGAGCGGGCCTCGACGGCGTTCCTGCGCGCCGTCGAGTCCGCGGGCGGCCGCGTCGGCGCGTTGCAGACCTATGACCGCGCCCCCGGATCGATGACCGCGGCGATCACGCGCATGGCCAAGAGCGCCCCGTATCAGGCGATCCTGATCGCCGATGGTGGCGCGGCGGCGGCGGCGGGTGTCCCGGTGCTGCGTCGCAACGGCATGGGCGGCGCGCATATCCTGGGCACCGAACTCTGGAATTCGGAAGCCTCGATCGCGAGCAAGCCTGCGCTCGAAGGCGCGTGGTTCGCGAGCGTCTCGGACGGGTTGTACCGGCAATATGCCGCGAAATATCGCGCGCGCTTCGGCGCGGCGCCGTTCCGCCTGTCGAGCCTCGGCTATGATTCGGTGCTGTTGACGATCCGCATCATGCGCGATTGGCCGATGAATACGCCGTTCCCCGAGGACCGGCTGAAGGATCGCGGTGGTTTCTCCGGCATCGACGGCGCGTTCCGCTTCGGCCGCGACAATGTCGCCGAGCGTGCGCTCGAGGTGCAGGAGATCCGTCACGGCACGACGGTGACGGTGTCGCCCGCGCCCGGCGGGTTCTGACCCATAAAAAGCCCCTCCCCTTCAGGGGAGGGGTTGGGGTGGGGAAGTCACAAGCGCAGGTCTCTGCGAGGCACCCCCCACCCCCTACCCCTCCCCTGAAGGGGAGGGGCTTAGGACGATCAGCGGCAGGATCGCATCGAGCAGCAGCATCCCGGCCTCGGTGACGCGCAGATGATTGCCCGCGCGCGCAAGCAGCCCTTGCGTTTCGAGCTTCGCCGCAGCCGTCCAGTCGATCAGCGCATCGACCGTCGTTTCGCCAAGGCCGGCGATCCGCGCGAGATCGACCCCCTCGCGTAGCCGCAGCCCCATCAGCAGCGCCTCGGTCGAGCGTTCGCTCGGCACCAGCGGCTGCTCGATCTGCGCGCCGTGGCCGTTGCGCGCGACCGCGCCGATCCAGTTCTCGGGCTTCTTGTGCCGTGCAGTCGCCAGCCCGCCGCGCCGCCCGTGTGCGCCCGGACCGACCCCGGCATAATCGCGATAGCGCCAATAGACGAGATTGTGCCGGCTCTCCGCGCCGAGCCGCGCATGGTTCGAGATTTCGTACGCCGGCAGTCCCGCCGCCGCAGTGGTCGCGCGCGTCGCCTCGAACAGATCGGCGGCGGCATCGCCTTCGGGAATGACGATCCGCCCCGCCGCCGCCTCGGTCGCGAAGCGCGTGCCGGGTTCGATCGTGAGCTGATAGAGCGAGAGATGCTCGGTGCCGAACGACAGCGCGCGGGTGAGCTCGGCATCCCAGGCGGCGAGCGTCTGGCCGGGGCGGGCATAGATCAGGTCGAAGCTGACGCGCGTGAACGCCGCCTGCGCGGTGGCGAGCGCGGCGAGGCCTTCGTCGACGCCGTGCGCTCGGCCGAGAAACACGAGCGCCTGATCGTCGAGCGCCTGCAACCCCAGCGACACGCGGTTGACCCCGGCGCGCGCGATATCGGCGAACCGCGCCGCCTCGACCGAGGAGGGGTTCGCCTCGAGCGTGATCTCGATATCGGGTTCGGGCGGCCAATAGGTGGTCGCCGCATCGATGATCGCGGCGACCGTCACGGGCGGCATCAGCGATGGTGTGCCGCCGCCGAAGAAGATCGAGCCGAGCCGCCGCCCGGGCAGCGCCGCGGCCTCATACGCCAAGTCGGCGAGCAGCGCGTCGCGCCACGCCGCCTGATCGACGCTCTCGCGGACATGGCTGTTGAAATCGCAATAGGGGCATTTCGAGACGCAGAACGGCCAATGGACATAAAGCGCGAGCGGCGGCGTTAGCAGGGGCGTTTCGGGGTCATTCATCAGCGGGAGCCTATGGGCGTGTCGGGGAGATTACGAAAGATGCGCGTTCACTGGCTGGCTTTGGCGGCGCTTGCGATGCTGGCGGGATGCGCCGCCCCCGATCCCGACGAACCGCCGCGCGTCACCGAACTGCGCCCCGACGATCGCCCCGCCGCGCGCGGCGACGCGTTGCTGCGGCGGGCGATGCTGGTCGAGCACAATGCCGCGCGCGCGGCGGTCGGCGCGGCGCCGCTGACGTGGAGCGACGAACTCGCCGCCGATGCCGCGCGCTATGCCGCGGTGCTCGCCGCGACACGCGACTTCAAGCATTCGACGGGCGTGCGCGGGCGCATCCCCGAGGGCGAGAACCTCTTCATGGGATCGCGCGGAGCGTATCGCTATGACGAGATGGTGCGCTTGTGGGCCGACGAACGGCGTTTCTATCGCGCTGGCGCGGTGCCCGACATCAGCACGACCGGACGCTGGCAGGATGTCGGGCATTACACGCAGATCGTCTGGCGGCGGACCAGCCAGGTCGGCTGTGCGCTCGCGAGCAGTGCGCGCGACGATTATCTGGTGTGCCGCTACACGCCGCCAGGGAATGTGGTGGGACAGCGCGTGGCGGATTGACCCCACCGTCACCCCGGCCGTGTGCCGGGGTCCACCAAGCCGCCGGGATGCCGCACGACTGAAGCGTTGCGCGTGCCTCCCGGTGGACCCCGGCACAGGGCCGGGGTGACGGGTTAGGGCTTAGAGCACCGCCGCAATGAGCTGCGCGAAGGCATCGGCACGGTGGCTGATCGCATGCTTCTGTGCCGGGTCCATCTCGGCATAGCTCTGGTCGCCGCCCGCGGGCACGAACACCGGATCATAGCCGAACCCGACATTACCGCGCGGCGGCCAGATCATCGTGCCCTCGGCGCGGCCCTCGAACCATTGGACATGCCCGTCGGGCCAAGCCAGCGCGAGGACGCAGACGAAGTGCGCGGCGCGGCTGGCGTCGGGGCCCTTGGTGGCGAGCGCCTGCTCGACCTTGGTCATCGCTAGCGTCCAGTCGCGCCCGTTCGGCGTCTCCGCCCAATTGGCGGTATAGACGCCGGGATCGCCGTTCAGCGCCTCGACGCACAGTCCGCTATCGTCGGCGAGCGCGGGGAGGCCCGACAGATCGGCCGCCTGCAACGCCTTCAGTTCGGCATTGGCGACGAAGGTCGTGCCGGTCTCCTCGGGCTCGGGGAGGTCGAGGTCGGCTGCCGAGATCGCCTCGATGCCATGCTCGGCAAGCAGGGCTCCGATTTCGCGCACCTTGCCGGCATTGTGGCTCGCGATGACGAGCTTGCCCGGGGCGAGCTTGCGGATCGCCTGCGGCACGACCGCTTCGCTCATTTTGCGACGGCCTTGGCTTGCGCGGCAAAGATGTCGGTGCAGCCGATCCGCGCCAGGCGGAGCAGGCGCAGCAGCGCCTCCTCGTCATAGGTCGCGCCCTCGGCGGTCGCCTGGACTTCGGCGATGTTGCCGTTCTCGAGCAGGACGAAGTTCGCGTCGGCGTCGGCGTTCGAATCCTCGTCATAGTCGAGGTCGAGCACCGGCGTGCCCTTGAAGATACCGCACGAGATCGCCGCGACCTTCTGCGTCAGCGGGTCGGCGGTGAGCTTGCCGCTCGCCATCAGCCCGTCGATCGCGAGCCGCAGCGCGACCCATGCGCCCGAGATCGACGCGGTGCGGGTGCCGCCATCGGCTTGGATCACGTCGCAATCTAGCACGATCTGGCGCTCGCCGAGCAGCTTGAGATCGGTCACGGCGCGCAGCGAACGGCCGATGAGCCGCTGGATTTCCTGCGTGCGGCCCGACTGCTTGCCCTTGGCGGCTTCGCGGCTGCCGCGGGTGTGCGTGGCGCGCGGGAGCATGCCGTATTCGGCCGTCACCCAGCCTTCGCCCTTGCCGCGCAGGAACGGCGGGACCTTCTCCTCGATCGACGCCGTCACCAGCACCTTGGTGTCGCCGAAGCCGATCAGCACCGAGCCTTCCGCATGTTTGGTGAAGCGCGGCTCGATCGTGATCGTGCGCATCTGGTCGGGGGTGCGGCCGCTTGGGCGCATGGGGACTCTCCTGGAAATGATCGAGTCGCCCTAGCTGTGCGTTGGGCGGGTGTCACCCCTTGGCTCGGGGCGGCGAATGCCCACATTCGGGCGAAGGACGACGCACGCACATGACGGGGTACGCAGCAGCAACACGGCAGGACCGGATCATCGGGGCGGGCGGCGCTGCGGTGCTGGTCGGCCTGATCGGCTATGGGCTGGTGATGGGGCTCGGGGTCGATTTCCAGCGCCGCATCGTCGACGATTTGACGGTGATTTCGGTGCTGCCAGACTCGCCGCCGCCCAAGCCCGATCCGGTGCCCGCTCCAAAGAAGGCCGAGAAACGCAAGGAGGGCGCGGCGTCGCCGCCCAATCTGAAGTCAAAGGCGACCGAGATCGTCGCCCCGCCGCCGCCGATCGTGCTGCAACAGCCGCCGCCGGTGGTGGTCGCGCCGATCGCCGGGATCGGCGCCGAGCGTTCAACCGGCGCGGCGCCCGTTGCCGGGCCGGGAACGGGGAGCGGCGGGCAGGGTAATGGCACCGGCAGCGGCGATAGCGGCGACGGCGACGGCGGGGGCGGCGGGACCGACGCCGAGCTTGTCAGCAACGAACTGCGCTACCGCGATCTGCCGCGCGACGTGTATGAATCGCAGGCCGCCGGGATGGTGACATATCGCGCGACGATCGGGGTGAACGGGCGGCTCAGCGATTGCCGGGTGGTGAAGTCGAGTGGCAATCGCGCGCTCGATGCCGCGACTTGCGCGCTCGCGCTGCAGCACGTCCGCTTCCGCCCGGCGCGCGATGCGAGCGGGCGCAAGGTGGCGGACTCGGCGCTGTTCGAACAGGAATGGACGGTGACGCGCGATCCGGATCGTGATGTGGGGCGCGATCGCTGACCGCGGAGCCTGTCCACGCAACCGGTTGAGGCTTTCGCGCGTGCCCCCCATATAGGGTGTATGCGGCTGCCCCCGATTTCCGAACTCAATGACCGCGCCCGCGACGTCTTCCGCGTCGTCGTGCAGAGCTATCTCGATACCGGCGCGCCGATCGGGTCGCGTACCATCGCGCACCTGTCGGGGCTCAATCTGTCGCCCGCCTCGATCCGCAACGTGATGCAGGATCTCGAGGAACTGGGGCTCCTCGCCGCGCCGCACACCAGCGCCGGGCGGATGCCGACCGAGATCGGCCTCAGGCTGTTCGTCGATGGGATGATGCAGGCGCTCGAACCCTCGCTCGAGGAGCGTGCCGCGATCGAACGCCAGCTCGTCCAGACCGGCCCGGTCGAGGAAGCGATCGCCGCCACCACCGCGGCACTGTCGGGTCTGTCGGCCTGCGCCGGGATGGTGATGGTCGCCAAGCGCGAGCTGGTGCTGCGCCAGATGAGCTTCGTGCCGCTGTCGGCCGACAAGGCGCTCGCGGTGCTCGTCGGCGAGGACGGCTCGATCGAGAATCGCGTGATCGACCTGCCGGCCGGCCTGCCGCTGTCGGCGCTGATCGAGGCGGGCAATTATATGAGCGCGATGCTCGGCGGCCTCACTTTGTTCGAGGCACGCGCGAAAATTGAGCGCGAACTGCTCGCAGAACGCGCCGAGCTCGACGGCGCCGCACGCGCGCTGATCGAACGCGGCCTCGCCATCTGGAGCGAGGATGGCGAGCGCCGCCCGGTGCTGATCGTGCGCGGCCAGGCACGGCTGATCGACGATGCCGCCGCCGCCGATCTCGAACGCGTGCGCTATTTGCTCGACGATCTCGAGGGCAAGCAGGACATTGCGCGCCTGCTCGACAATGCCAGCGCGGGCGATGCGACGCGGATCTTCATCGGCGCGGAGACCAAATTGTTCTCGCTGTCGGGCTCGTCGGTGATCGCCAAACCGTTCCGCGGATTGGACGGTCGCGTGGTCGGCGTGGTCGGCGTGATTGGTCCGACGCGGTTGAACTATGCGCGCGTCGTGCCCATGGTGGATTATACCGCCGCGACACTCGCGCGGCTGATGGCTTAGATGGACTAGAGACGACATGATCGAAGACGAAAACACCGTGGCGAACGACGCGGCCGAGCTGCGCGAAGAAACCGCCGCAGCGGCGCCCGAGGTTGCCGAGCATGACGAGACCGCCAAGCTGCGCGCCGAGCTCGCCGAGTCGAAGGCCGCCGTGCTCTATGCGCATGCCGAGGCGCAGAACGTCCGCCGCCGCGCCGAGAAGGAAACCGCCGACGCGAAGGCCTACGCCTCGACCAATTTCGCGCGCGACCTGCTGTCGGTTGCCGACAACCTCTCGCGCGGGCTCGAGGCGATCCCGGCCGAGCTGCGCGCCGACGAGAAGATGAAGGGCCTCGTCGCGGGCCTCGAAGCCACGGGTCGCGAGCTCGAGGCGGTGTTCCAGCGCCACGGCATCAAGAAGATGGTCGCGATCGGCGAGAAGCTCGACCCGAATTTCCACCAGGCGATGTTCGAACTGCCGAGCGACCAGGCGCCGGGCACGGTCGTGCAGGAGATGCAGGCTGGGTACATGATCAAGGACCGTCTGTTGCGGCCGGCTTTGGTGGGCGTGGCTAAGGCGGGCTGACCGCCGTTTCGCGCTTTGGCGGGTATGGGTTTGCCATCCCCGCCGCTAGCGCGGTTCTGTGCGGCCGGTAGCGACTACCAGCGCCCTTATCTCGCCTTTCCTGGGCTTACCCCGCGCGATACGTGCGAGTCGGAGATGCTTCATGTCGATCAACGCCAATCTGACCGCCGACCGTCAGACCTTCGTCACGCATCTCGAATGTTCGATGACCGGCGAGCGCTACGAGGCCGACGAGCTCCACGGCCTGTCGCGCGTCGGGCGGCCGTTGCTCGTCCGCTATGATCTGGACGCTGTGAAAGCCGCGCTGCCCAAGGCGACCCTCGAAGCGCGGCAGACCGATCTGTGGCGTTGGCGCGAGCTGCTGCCGGTGCGCCATACCGGCAACATCGTAAGCCTCGGCGAGATCGAGACGCCACTGGTGCCGATCCCCAAGAGCTCGGGGAGCGCCAACGTGCTGGTCAAGGACGAAGGGCGCCTGCCGACGGGCAGCTTCAAGGCGCGCGGCCTCGTCATGGCGGTGGCGATGGCGAAGGAGCTGGGCGTCACCAAGATCGCGATGCCGACCAACGGCAATGCGGGGGCGGCGCTCGCGGCCTATGCGACGCGCTGCGGGATCGAGACGATCGTATTGGCGCCGCAGGAAACGCCCGAGGTCAATATCCGCGAGATCGCCGCGCAGGGCGCTCGCGTCTACCGCGTCAACGGTCAGATCGATGATTGCGGTGCGATCGTTGGGCGCGGCGCTGCCGAAGGCCGCTGGTTCGACTTCTCGACCTTGAAGGAGCCCTATCGGATCGAGGGCAAGAAGACGATGGGGCTCGAACTCGCCGCGCAGTTCGGCTGGAAACTGCCCGACGCGATCTTCTACCCGACCGGCGGCGGCACTGGCCTGATCGGCATGTGGAAGGCGTTCGACGAGCTCGAAAAGCTCGGCTGGATCGGGTCGGAGCGTCCACGCATGTACGCCATCCAGGCGAGCGGCTGCGCACCGATCGTCCGCGCATTCGAGGCGGGCGAGGAACATGCCGAGCGCTGGGAAGATGCGGCGACCGTCGCCGCCGGCATCCGCGTGCCGAAAGCGGTCGGCGATTTCCTGATCCTGCGCGCGGTGCGCGAGAGCGGCGGCAAGGCGCTCGGCGTCGGTGATCCCGCGATCCTCAAGGCGGTCGATGATTGTGCGAAGAAGGACGGGCTGCTGCTCTGCCCCGAAGGCGGCGCGACGCTTGCCGCCTATCGCGAGGCGCTGCGCACCGGCGAGGTCGACGAGGAGGAACGCGTCGTATTGTTCAACTGCGCGACCGGGCTGAAATACCCGATGCCCGAGGCCAATGCCGCGGTCGATCGGTTTGCGGAGATCGATCTCGGCGCGCTGTGAAGCGCGCTGACAGCGCTTATTATTAGGGCCGCCTATTGCCATATTGACAGCGTTGCCATGAGCCCGCACGGTTTGGCGGCCGCCGTCCGGCGCCGCAGAGCCCGTGTACGAGAGCTGAGCCTATGGCCGTTGAACATCCCGTGCCCGATCTCGTGCCGAGGTCGAATGCGGAGTCGATTTCAGCGAAATTGCGCTTTCTCGATGGCGCGGGGCCGACCGCGACGCGGTTGCGGACGCGCGATTGGAGCGATCATCCGCTCGGGCCGCCCGAGGATTGGCCCGCCACGCTCAAGCTCAGTGTTAGCCTCTGCCTGCGCGCGCGCTTCCCGAGCGCAGTCTATTGGGGCGCGGATTTCTGGCTGATCTATAACGACGCCTGGACCGGCATATCCGATGGTGACGCCGATGGGTCGAAGCTCGCGCGTCCGGTGGCGGAGACGCGGCCCGAACTGTGGCCGATGATCGAACCGCATTTCCGTCGCACCTTCGAAACGGGCGAAGGCGCGACCTTCTCGGCGCAGCCGGTGACGATGCTGCGCGACGGCGCGCCGTCGCTCACCTACTGGACCTACAACATTTCGCCGATCCAGGACGAGGACGGTACCGTCTGCGGCCTGTTCAACCAGGGCCTTGAGGTGACGGGCCATGTCGAGACCGAGCAGGCCCTCCGCGCGGCCAAGCGCGAGCGCGATTTCATCCTCACCCTGGTCGAGGAACAGCGCATCCAGCCCGCGCCGGACGATGTCATGCAGCACACCGCCGAGGTGCTGGGCAAGTTTCTCGAGGTCGATCGGGTCGGCTTTTTCGAGGTCACGCCCGACGATCTGCTGAAATATGGCGCGTGCTGGGTCAGTGGGCGGCTGTCGGCGCTGACCGGCACGATGCCGACGGTGATGTTCGGCAAGATGGTCGGCACAATGGTGCAGCTCGGCAATACGCTGGCGTTCAGCGCGCCCGACGACCCCGATGCGCCCCCGCAAGCCGTGCTCGGCGCGACCGGAACCAAGGCGGGGATGAGCGTGCCGCTGGTGCGCGGGGGGACGCTGCAGGCGGCCCTCTATATCAGCCATGCCGAACCGCGCGCCTGGACGCGGGGCGAGATCGCGCTGGTCGAGGAAGTCGCCGAACTGAGCTGGGACGCCGTCGCGCGGGTCCGCGCGGTCACCGAATTGCGCGCGCTCAATGCCGAGCTCGCGAGCAAGGTCGCCGCGCGCACCGCCGAGCGCGACCAATTGTGGGAATTCAGCACCGATCTGCTCGGCATCGCGGAACGGGACGGACGCTGGATCTCGGTCAATCCGGCGTGGGAACGGTTGCTCGGCTGGGCGAGCGAAGACATTATCGGGCGCGACAGCCAGTGGCTGCGGCATCCCGACGATGCGGGCGGCAACGCCGCCGAGATCGCACGGATCGCGGCGAGCGGGACGACGCACCGGCTCGAAAAGCGGCTGCGCACGCGCGACGGCGGTTACCGCACCTTCGCCTGGCAGACGATCCTGGTCGGGGACCGGATATATACCAATGCGCGCGACATCACCGAGGAGCGGCGCCAGGAAGCCGCTTTGCGTGCCGCCGATGCGCGGACGCGGATCGTGCTCGATGCGATGGAGGGGGTCGGGGTGTGGACCTACGACGTCGTCCGCGACCGTTTCGACAGCGAGATCGGGTTTGCCGAGCTGTACGGCTTCACCCCCGAACAGATGCAGGCGGGCGTCTCGCTTTGCGATGTGGCGGGGCGGATCCATCCCGAGGATCGGCCGATCCTCGACGCCGCGATCGAGCTTGCCCGCAAGACCGGACAGGACGGGGCGCACGAATATCGCCTGCTGTTGCCCGATGGCAGCGTGCGTTGGGTGATGGCGCGCAACCATGTCCAGCACGATGCCGCCGGCCGGCCCGAGACGGTGGTCGGCGTCGGCGTCGATGTCAGTCGCCAGCGCGAGCTCGAGGAGCGGCTGCGCCAGGCGCACAAGATGGAAGCGGTCGGGCAGCTCACCGGCGGGCTGGCGCATGATTTCAACAATTTGCTGATGGGCATTTCGGGCGCGCTCGAACTGATGCAGCTGCGCGTGCGGCAGGGGCGGAGCGATGATCTGCCGCGCTATCTCGACGCGGCGCAGGCGGGGACGGTGCGGGCGGCGGCCTTGACGCACCGGCTGCTCGCTTTCTCGCGCCGCCAGCCGCTCGATCCGCGCCCGGTCCATGTCCCGCAGCTCATCGCCGGGGTCGAGGACCTCGTACGTGGGACACTTGGACCGTCGATTACGCTCGAGACCGCGATCGACGCCGACAGCTGGTCGGTGCTCGCCGATGCCAACCAGCTCGAGAACGCGGTGCTCAACCTGTGCATCAATGCGCGCGATGCCAGCCCGGCCGGCGGCACGGTGCGGATCACGACGCATAACGAGACCTTCGATCCCGCTGCCGCGGCTCTGCGCGACCTCGTGCCCGGTGCCTATCTCGTGCTGTGCGTCGCCGATTCGGGAACGGGGATGAGCCCCGAGGTGATCGCCCGCGCGTTTGATCCGTTCTTTACCACCAAGCCGACCGGGCAGGGGACGGGGCTCGGCCTGTCGATGATCTACGGCTTCGTCCGGCAATCGGGCGGGCAGGTGCAGATCGACTCGCGGCTCGGCGAAGGCACGACGATGTGCCTGTATCTGCCGCGGCATGACGGTGCCGTCGGCGACGGCGCGCCGGCCCAGGCGGGGCCCATGCTCGGCGGGGCGCAGCGCGGCGAGACCGTGCTCGTCGTCGATGACGAGCCGAGCGTGCGGATGCTGGTGAGCGAAGTGCTCGGCGATCTCGGCTATGTCGCGCTCGAGGCGGCGACGGGCGCGGCGGCGCTCGAGCTGTTGCGCTCGGCCGAGCGGATCGACCTGCTGGTGACCGATGTCGGGCTGCCCGGTGGGCTCAACGGCCGGCAGGTCGCCGATGCGGCGCGGGTCGCGCGGCCGATGCTGCCGGTGCTGTTCATCACCGGCTTTGCCGAGAATGCGGTGGTCGGCGACAGCGCGCTCGAGCCGGGGATGGCGTTGCTCGCCAAGCCGTTCGCGATCGAGACGCTGGCGCAGCGGATTCGCGCGATGCTCGGCGGGTGACCTGCTACGCTGCCCGGTCGCGCGCCGTCACGGCATCGCGGCGGCGCAGATAGGGCGCGACGAGGTTGCGCGACCGGAACCATTCCTGGCGCGCCTGCGACAGCGTCGAGAAATTGCCGATTACACGGCGGCACTCGGGGCTGCGGCACTGGCAGATCATGTGCCAGTTCGATTCGGCGAGCGTGGTCGAATAATCCCAGGCGATCTCCTCGCCGGGCGCGATGTCGCGCACTGCGACCAGCGTCACGCTGCCGCCGGCGAAGCGCAGGCCGGCATTGGGGTCGCAGCTATGGTTGATGAGATCGTCGATCTTGCCCGACGGCCCCATGAAATGCTGCGGGGTCACCTGAACGAAACGGTCGCTCGAGCCGCGCATCAGGCTCGGCACCTGGTCCGCGCGGAAGCGGCGGCCGGTGAAGCGGATGATCGCATCGCCCTCGGCAAAGCCTTGCGCGGCATAGACCGCCTTGCCGAGATGCGTCTCGCCGACCGCGAACAGATTGGCGGCGGGGCTATAGGCGTCGAGCACGTAGAAGCGGCCGTGGCGGAAGCCGAGCGAGCGCAAGGGGTTGATCGTGGCCAAGCCGACCATGAACCACACGCTCGCATGGCACAGCAATTCGACGAGGATATAGGCATATTCGCCGACATGCTGATCGCCGCTGCGCGTCGCCACGAGCAAGGTGGCGAGGTCGCCGATCGACCATAGCCCCCAGGCGGGCGAGCGTTCGCGGGTGCGGTCCTGCAGCACGCTCTGCCAGGTCGGCCAGAAGCTCACCGGTACCGCGACGACGACGAGCATATGCGCCCAGAAGGCGTTGCGCGAAACGATCCACAGTGTCAGCGCGGCGAGGCACGCGGCCATGCAGAACAGCTCGCCGCGTGAGGGCGCGCTCCAAATCGAGCGGCGCCAGATGCCGATCGTCACTGCGGCGCACGCACATGCCGACAGCGCGAACACCCAGCCCGGGAGCGCGCTCGGATTGACCGCGGCATAAGTGGCAGCCTCGACCGCGGTGGCGGCGCTCCAGATCAGCCAGGAGGCGCGGTTGGGCTGGACGAGATGGCGACGCAGGCCGACCAGGTACAGGCCATAGCCGACCAAGCTGCATGCGATCGCAATCAGGAACCAGGGATCGATCGGCATGCCCGCGCACCGTTAAGGTTAATCCGATGCGTATCGCATCTGCCGACTCGCGTCCATGAAAAGCTAGGAATCTCCACGAGTCGCGCCGAGTTCCGATGCTTTGGAATCGGTTAGGACCGGCCGATTCGGGCGATGATCTCGCCGTAGATCGCGGTCAGCGCGACGAGGTCCGCCACCGCCACCGCTTCGTCGAGCTTGTGCATCGTCGCGTTGACCAGACCGAATTCGACCGTCGGGCACAGCGCCGAGAGGAAGCGCGCGTCGGACGTGCCGCCGGTGGTCGACAGCGCCGGCACCAAACCGGTCTTCGCTTCGATCGCGGCGCCGATCAGCGCCGAGAATGGTCCCGGTTCGGTGAGGAACGCCTCGCCCGAAATCCGTGCGGTCACGGTCGCGGCGGGATCATGGCGGTGGACGAGTTCTTCGATCCGCTCGACCAGGCGAGCGCCGTTTTGCTCGTCGTTGAAGCGGATGCTGAGGCGCGCCGTCGCCTTGGCCGGGATGACGTTGGTTGCGGGGTTGCCGACGGTGATGTCGGTGACTTCGATGTTCGACGGCTGGAACCAGGCATTGCCGGCGTCGAGCACGATCGCGTCGATCTCGGCGAGCATCGCGACCAGCCGCGGGATCGGATTGTCGGCAAGCTGGGGATAAGCGACATGGCCCTGCTTGCCCGGCACCGCGATCCACAGATTGACCGAGCCGCGCCGGCCGATCTTGACCATGTCGCCGAGCTTCGCCGACGACGTCGGTTCCCCGACCAGGCAGTAATCGGGCTGCACGTCCGTTTCCGCCATCCGCTCGATCAGGCTGCACGTGCCGTAGGTGGCGGGGCCTTCCTCGTCGCCGGTCAGGATCAGGCTGAGCGGGGCGGTGGGCTCGGGCGGGATCGCGGCGATGAAGGCGGCGATCGCACCCTTCATGTCGACCGCGCCGCGCCCATAGAGCAGGTCGCCGCGGATCTCGGGCGCAAACGCGCCGCTCGTCCAGCCTTCGCCGGGGGGCACGACGTCGAGATGCCCGGCAAAGGCGAGGTGCGGGCCGGTCCCGCCGCGCGTCGCGAGCAGGTTTTCGACAGGGCCGTCGGGGGCTTCGCCGATAGTGAAGCGATCGACCGTGAAGCCGAGCGGCAGCAGCGCCGCTTCGACCACGTCGAACACGGCGCCCCGCGCCGGGGTCACGCTCTCGCAAGCGAGCAGCGCCTTGGCGAGGGTGATGCAGTCAGGCAGGGTGGTCGCGTTATCCATGGAGGCGACATTGCCCAAGCTCGACCTCGATACAATCCCGCAAACCAATGCGACGGGCTATCCGCCGCCGTTCGATGCGCCGGTGCAGGGGCGGTGGTATCGCCGGCTCGCGCCGCCTGCTGGGCTGACGCATTTCGGCGCGAGCCATGTAACGCTCGCGCCCGGCGGCTGGTCGTCGCAGCGGCACTGGCATGCCGATGAGGACGAACTGCTCGTGATGCTGTCGGGCGAGGCGGTGTTGGTCGAGAACGGCGGCGAGACGCTGCTGCGCGCTGGCGACGTCGCGACGTTTGCGGCCGGGGTCGAGGATGGGCATCATCTGCAGAACCGCAGCGATACGGCCTGCGTGTTCGTCGCGATCGGCGCGGGGCCGCGGCTGCAGGGCGGAGAGTATTCCGATATCGACATGCGCTTCCTGCCCGGCCGCTACGAGCGCAAGGACGGAACGCCCTATCCGACCGAGCGGCTGCCGTAGGCGATCACGCGGTGGCGGGTTGCTCGAACTGTTCGATCACCCATTCCTCTTCCTGTGCCGAGGCGATCCAGTCCTGCATGAAGGGGTGGTGGAGCACCGCGTCCATATAGGGCGCGGCGAAGCGCGCGATCGGCAGGCTGTAGGTGACGATCCGCGTCACGACCGGTGCGTACATGATGTCGGCCGCGCCGAACGCGCCGAACAGGAAATCGCCCTCGCCGCCGAAGCGCGCGCGTGCCTGCGCCCAGAGCTCCATGATCCGCTCGAGATCGGCGAGCACGTCGGCGTCGGGCGCGACGGGCGGGAAGATCTGGCGGACGTTCATGCTGTGCTTGCGGCGCAAGGCGGTGAAGCTCGAATGCATCTCCGCCGCCATTGAGCGCGCCATCGCACGGGCGGCGTCATCGGCCGGCCAGAAGAGGTCGCGCGACGTCTTCTCGGCGAGATATTCGACGATCGCGAGGCTGTCCCACACGACCGCATCGCCGTCCCACAGGATCGGCACCTTGCCCGAGGAGGGGGCGAATTCGTCGCCTTCGCGGCGCTTGTCCCACTCGGCGTCGTAGAGCGGGACGACCGCTTCCTCGAACAGCAGGCCCGATTGCTTGCACGCGAGCCAGCCGCGCAGCGACCAGGAGGAATAGGCCTTGTTGCCGATAATGAGTTTCATGGGCCCTGCCTAAGCGAGCAGGCCAGCCCACGCAACCGCATCCGCGGTGGCGCGCGGCGGCACAATCGCGCATGAGCCGAGCCATGAATCGCAACGCGCCTTATGCCCTTCGGCTGGTCTCGATCGTGTGGCGGCGTCGCGGTGCGCGGCAGGCCGGGATGCAACTCGGTCGATTGCGGCGGCGGCTCGCGACGGGTGTTGGTGCAGTGCTGCTCGGGTTGGTCGCGCTGGTCTTTGCGGGGGCGAGCGACCGCGCGCAGGCGCTGTTCGGCGGGTTCGTCGCGCGTTTCCCTTATGCGCCGCTTGCGTTGACCCCGGCATTGTTCGCGCTGGTCGTGTGGGTGACGCGCCGCGCCGCGCCCTTTGCGCGCGGGTCGGGCATCCCGCAGGTCATCGCCGCGAGTCGCGCGCCCGATACGCCGCCGAGCAATGCGCTCGTCTCGCTGTGGACGGCGTGCGTGAAGCTGGTGCTGACGATCGTGATGCTGCTCGGCGGCGCGTCGGTCGGGCGCGAGGGGCCGACGGTGCAGATCAGCGCGGCGATCATGGTCAAGGTCCACCGCTATTTCCGCGTGCCGATCACCTCGGGCGTGCTGATCGCCGGTGGCGCGGCCGGCGTTGCGGCGGCGTTCAACACGCCGCTTGCCGGTGTCGCCTTCGCGATCGAGGAGCTCGCCGCCGCGTATGAGCAGCGCGTCGCGGTGCTGGTGATGGGCGCGGTGATGATCGCCGGCTTGGTGAGCCTCGGGATCGCGGGCGACTATGTCTATTTCGGCGTGATGCGCGATACGCTTGGGGTGTCGGCGGTCTTGCTCATCACGCCGGTGGCGGGCGTGCTCGGCGGGGCTGCGGGCGGGTTGTTCTCGCGGTTGGTGCTGGGCTTTGCCGGGGCGCAGTGGCGTCCGATCGCGGCGGCGCGGGCGCATCCGATCGCGTTTGCCGCCGGGTGCGGGCTCGTCGTGGCGGTGCTTGGGATCGTGACGGGCGGGGCGACCTGGGGGACGGGCTATGGCGCGACGCGTGCCTTGGTCGAGGGGCAGGGGCAATCGGACTGGTTCGGGCCGGCCAAGTTCCTCGCAGCGCTCGCCACGACGCTGAGCGGAGCGCCGGGCGGCATCTTCGCGCCGTCGCTCGCGGTGGGGGCGGGGTTCGGCAATCTGCTGACCGGGCTGTTTGCGGGTCAGCCGGCGGGCGCGGTCGTTTTGCTCGGCATGACCGCCTATTTCGTCGGCGTGGTGCGGGCGCCGCTGACCGCGGTGATCATCGTGATGGAGGCGACCGCGGCGCGCGGGCTGATCCTGTCCTTGTTCGCGACCGCGCTGATCGCCGATGCGGCGAGCACGCTGGTGTGCCGCGAGCGGCTGTATCACGGGCTCGCCAAGCCGTTCGTGGCACTGGTGGAGGGCAAGGCATGACGCAGAGACACGATTTTACCGCGCGGATCGCCTGGACGGGCAACCGCGGGGCGGGGACGTCGAGCTATAGCGGTTACGACCGGACGTGGGATATCGCGACGCCCGGCGGGGCGGTGGTGGCGTGCTCGAACGACCCGCGGCTTGGCGGCGATCCGGCGCTGCCCAACCCCGAGGACCTGCTGCTGGCGAGCTTAGCGGGGTGCCATATGCTCTGGTATCTGCATCTGGCGAGCGTCGCGGGCGTGGTGGTGACGGGGTACGCCGACGATCCGCTTGGGGTGGGCGAGAGCGCGCCCGATGGGACCGGGCGGTTCGTGAAGGCAGTGCTGCGGCCGCGGATCGAGGTAGCTGCGGGGAGCGACCTGACGGTGGCGGATGCGATCCATGCGCGGATTCATGCGCATTGTTTTATCGCGCGATCGGTGAATTTCCCGGTGGAGATTGCGGCGAGCTACGTCGAGGTTTGAGCTGGGTCTTGCTGGAAAGTCACACGAAAGTCGCACCATCGCGGGGTCGCGCCGATCAGGTCGGCGTGTTGGCATGGACTCGACGGTGAGAAAGAGCGTGTTTGTTGGCGATAGTCTCAAAAACCAGCGATGTAGGACAGCGTTTTATCGACGCGGCACGCACAATCCTCCCCCGCCAGGGGGAGGTGGCGCCGAAGGCGACGGAGGGGGCGGTCGGCGGTCAGCTCTCAAATCGATCGCGTCGCTGGAGCGCAGTGGCGATGATCTGGCGTACGACATCGTTCAAATTCGCCAGCACATCGAACGTCGGATAGCGCAGCACCCGTAATCCCCGCGCAGCGAGCCATGCGTCGCGCACGACGTCTCGCGCCGGCCGATCGCCGCGGGTGTGCGCCTCGCCATCGATCTCGATGACGAGACGAGCCGGGGTACAGTAGAAATCCAGAACGTAATCGTTGACGGCGTGCTGTCCGCGGAAGCGCTGGTTGGCCTCGTTTCGGCGCAATGCCAGCCAGAGCGCGATCTCGGGCGGGGTCATTTCCTGCCGCAGTCGCTTGGCGTTTTGCTTGCCGCTTGGCGATCCTTCGAGCCGCATCCCCGACCGCCCCCTCCGTCACGCTGCGCGTGCCACCTCCCCCTGGCGGGGGAGGATTGGAAGTTAAGGGCGGACCGATACGGCGTCCAGGCTCAGCGCACCGCCTCGATCACCGCCGCGCGCAGTTCGGGGATGCCGAGGCCAGTCTCGCTCGACGTCACCAGGATCTCCGGATGTGCCGCCGGGCGCTTGCGCGCCTCGACAGCGGTCGCCTCGGTTACCTCGACCAGCTCCGACGCCTTGATCTTGTCGGCCTTGGTGATGACCATGCGATAGCTCACCGCTGCCTTGTCGAGCATCTCGAGAATGTCGCGATCGACCTCCTTGATGCCGTGGCGCGCGTCGATCAGCACCAGCGCACGCTTGAGCACGTCGCGCCCGCGCAGGAAATCGTTGACCATGAAGCGCCACTTCTTGACCAGATCCTTCGGCGCCTTGGCATAGCCATAGCCCGGCATGTCGACCAGCCGGAACGCCAGCGGATTGCCGACGTCGAAGAAGTTCAGCTCCTGCGTGCGGCCCGGCGTGTTCGACGTGCGCGCAAGCGAGTTGCGGTTGGTCAGCGCGTTGAGCAGCGACGATTTGCCGACGTTCGAGCGGCCGGCGAAGGCCACTTCGTTGACCGTCGGCTCGGGAATGAACTCGAGCGTCGGGGCCGATTTCAGGAACGCGATCGGCCCGGCGAAGAGCTTGCGCGCGATCTCGACGTCTTCTGGTTCGAATGCCATCTTAAATCCTCCCTCGCGCAGCGGGGGAGGTGGCGAGCGCAGCGAGACGGAGGGGGCGGGGGCTGGACGCAACAATAGCCGTTGCCCCCCTCCACCCCTCGGCTGAAGGAGCCGAGCGGTCCCCCTCCCCCGGTTCCCGGGGGAGGATTTTCAGGGAAATGCTCACTTCGTCACCGCCGGCTCTTTGAGGCCCGGGTGCCGCGCGTACAGCAGGCGCTGCTGCGCGACGGTCCACAGGTTCGAGGTGATCCAGTAGACCTGCAGGCCGACTGCGAACGGCGCCATCACGAACATCAGCACCCACGGCATGATCGCGAACACCTGCTTCTGCGCATCGTCCATCGGCGCCGGGTTCAGCTTGAACTGGAAGTACATCGACACGCCGAGCAGCACCGGCACCACGCCGATCGCGAGGAACGACGGCAGATGGTACGGCAGATAGCCGAACAGGTTGAGGATCGTCGCGGGATCGGGCGCCGACAGATCGTGGATCCAGCCGACGAACGGCTGATGGCGCATTTCGATCGTCAGCAGCAGCACCTTGTACAGCGAGTACATGATCGGGATCTGGATCAAGGTCGGCAGGCAGCCCGCGAGCGGGTTGACCTTCTCGGCCTTGTACAGCGCCATCACTTCCTGCTGCGCGCGTGCCTTGTCGTCCTTATATTTCTCCTGGATCGCCTTCATCTTCGGCTGGATCGCCTTCATCGCGGCCATCGAGGCGAACTGACGCTGCGCGACCGGGAAGATCAGCGTGCGGATCGTGACGGTGAGCAGGATGATCGCGACACCGAAATTGCCGATCATGCGGAACAGCCAGTCGAGGTACTTGAAGATCGGCTTCTCGACGATCTCGAACCAGCCCCAGTCGATCGCCTTGCCGAAATGCTGGATGCCGAGGCGATCCTCGTAGCGGTCGAGCGTGTTGGTTTCCTTGGCGCCCGCGAAGAACTTCGCGGTCGAGACGAGCGCCTTGCCCGGCGCGATGACGCGCGGGGCGAGCGTGAAGTCGCCCTGGAAGGTGTCGCCATTGGCGGCGTGGAAGCCGGCATGGACCTGCGCCTTGGGATCGGGGATGACCGCGGCGAGGAAATATTTGTCGCCGAAGCCGAGCCAGCCGCCCTTTGCGTCGAAGAAGTTGTCGCCGGCCTTGGCGTTGCTCCCCCAGATGCGGCCCATGAAGGTCGCGTCCTTGCCCTTCAGATTGTCGAAGGTGATGTCGTAGGTCGCGCCTTTGTCGAACACACCGATCGGGCCGATATGGTTGGTCCAGGTATCGGCCTCGGTGCCGACGCCCGAGCGCGAGACGAGCGCGTAGGGGCGGAGCGCAATCGGCGCGGGGCCGGCATTGCCGACGCTCTGGCGCACGGTGAACATATATTTCGCATCGATCGCGAAGGTCAGCGCGAAGACCTGGCCCTTGCCGTTCGCCCAGCGCAGCGTGACCGGCGTGGTCGGGGTGAGCGCCCCGCCGCTCGCGGTGAAGACCGTGTCGCCGTTGGGGACGGTGACGCCGTCGCCGTTCCAGCCGAAGCCGGCAAAATAGGCATCCTTGGTGCCGCGCGGCGAGAGCAAGCGGATCGGCGGCGAGTTCTTGTCGATCGTCTGCTTGTAGTTGGTCAGCGTCAGATCGTCGATCCGCGCGCCCTTGAGGTTGATCGAACCCTGGAGGTCGGCGGTGCGGATCGGCACGCGCGGGCTCTCGGCCTGGACGATCTTGAGATCGCGCACCGCGGCGGCCCCGGTCGCGGCAGGGCCGGTCGGCGTGTTGACGACCTGGCTCTTGCCATCGACCATCTTCGTGGCCGGCGGATTCGCCGCGCGCGGGAAAAAGCGCGCCGACAGGAAATTCCCGCCGAACAGGATGATCGCGGCGAGCACCGCGAACAGGATGAAATTGCGGGTATCTTGTTTCACGCTAGCGGTATCCGTTCGTCACTCGCAGGAGTCCTCAGGGCACAGGATCGGGTCCGAACCCGCCCCAGGGATGGCATCGCGCGATTCGCTTGGCCGCCAACCACCCACCTTTCACCGCGCCATAGCGGCGTAAGGCGGTGATTGCATAGGCGGAACAGCTTGGTTGATAGCGGCAGGAGGGCGGGAGGATCGCCGAGGGTCCGACTTGCCAGGCGCGGACGAGCAGGACGAGGAGGCGGGTCAGCATGGCAGCGCTCCGGCGCGAATCGCCCATCCGTCACCCCGGGCGTGTGCCGGGGTCCAGCTGGCGGCTCGCGCATCCCTTGCAATCCGGGCGTTGCGCGGGGTGCGAAGTGGGCCCCGGCACAAGGCCGGGGTGACGGTAGGGTGGGGACGGCTCACCGCGCCACCTTCGCCAGCGCCTTGACCAGTTCCGCGCGGAGCACGGCATAGTCGCGCTCGATCCCGCCATTGCGGCCGATCAGCACATGGTCCGCGCCGCGCACGCCCGAATCGGGGAGCACGTCACGCGCCAAAGCGCGCAACCGGCGTTTCATCCGGTTCCGCACCACGGCATTGCCGATTTTCTTGGTAACGGTGAAGCCGACACGCATGTCGCTCGACCCGTCGCCGCGTGCGCGCACTTGCAGGACGAAGCCCGGCATCGGCGCACGCTTGCCCGAATTCGCCGCGAGAAAATCGCGGCGAATCTGGAGGTTGGTTAGGCCGACAGCTTCTTGCGACCGCGATTGCGGCGTGCGCGAATCACGTTGCGGCCGCCCGGCGTCGCCATGCGCGAGCGGAACCCGTGGCGGCGTGCGCGCACCAGATTGCTCGGCTGAAAGGTCCGCTTCATCGTTCATTCCCTAAAATTCTGCCCGGGGCACGTCTAAATAGAAAAGGGCCGCCACGAGGACGGCCTTGGTGGGCTGCGCATAAATGCGAGGGGCGGCAAAGTCAACGCGGACGATCGTTCGACGGCGGTGCGAGAATTTCGGCGAGGCGCTGGCGGAAGGTCAGCGGCGGACCATCGGGCGCCAACTCCTTGTCGCGTGCGCGGCGGCGCGCGGCACTTTGGCGGCGGAGACCCATATCGGCGTAATGGCCGAATTTCGGCCAGCGGCGCTTGGCATCGACGAACAACCGCTTGGTGCGCTGCGAGTTCTGCAGCATCAGCGCGAGCCCCGCGGCGAACACGAAGATCCCGCCCGGCCCCGGAATCGCGCCGACCAGCGGCGAGAGAATCACCAGCACGACGCCGGTCGAGAACCACAAGGTCCGGAGCATGGGGTGGCGTTGCGGCTTCATCGACCACCGATGTGGGCAACGACGATCACTAAGACAAGTCGCGCGTCTGGATCACGTATTCGTAACGGTCCTAATTCCGTTATACCGTGGGGACTTGCTGGGGGGTGAGGGGATGGTCGCGAGCGTATCCACGGTGGCGTATCTCGGGCTCGAGGCGCGTGCGGTCGAGGTCCAGGTGCAACTGATCCCCGGTTTGCCCGGTTTCTACGTCGTGGGACTCGGTGACAAGGCGGTCGGCGAAAGCCGCGAGCGCGTTCGCGGCGCGATCGCGGCGATGGGGCTAGCGCTGCCGCCCAAGCGAATCGTGGTCAATCTGTCGCCCGCCGATTTGCCGAAGGAAGGATCGCATTTCGATCTGCCGATCGCGCTCGGGCTGCTCGCGGCGATGGGGGTGGTCGATGCCGAAACGCTGAGCGACTATCTCGTCGTTGGCGAACTGAGTCTCGACTCGCGGATCGCGCCATCGCCTGGCGTGCTGCTCGCCGCGCTCCACGCGGCCGAACGCGGGCTCGGGCTGGTGTGCCCGGCGGCGCAGGGTGCGGAGGCGGCCTGGGCGGGGCAGGGGGTGATCGCCGCGCCCGACATCCTGTCGCTGATCAACCATTTCAAGGGCCACGGCCTGCTCGCCACGCCGCAGCCGGGCGCGATCGAGAGCGCGGCGGCGGGACCTGATCTGCGCCAGGTCAAGGGGCAGGAGACCGCCAAGCGCGCGCTCGAGGTTGCGGCAGCGGGGGCGCACAATCTGTTGATGGTCGGGCCGCCGGGATCGGGCAAATCGCTGATGGCGTCGTGCCTGCCGGGCATCCTGCCGCCGCTCGACGCGGCCGAGGCGTTGGAAGTGTCGATGGTGGCGAGCGTCGCGGGAACGTTGAGCGGTGGGCGGCTGACGCGGGCGCGGCCGTACCGTGCGCCGCACCATTCGGCGTCGATGGCGGCGCTGGTCGGCGGGGGATTGAAGGTCAAGCCGGGCGAGGTGAGCCTCGCGCATCTCGGCGTGCTGTTCCTCGACGAATTGCCCGAATTCCAGCGCGCGGTGCTCGATTCGCTGCGCCAGCCGCTCGAGACCGGATCGGTCAGCGTCGCGCGCGCCAATGCGCATGTCACCTTTCCGGCGCGCGTCCAGCTGATCGCGGCGATGAACCCGTGCCGCTGCGGGCATCTCGGCGATGCGGCGCTCGCGTGTTCGCGCGCGCCGAGGTGTGCGGCGGATTATCAGGCCAAAGTGTCGGGGCCGCTGCTCGACCGGATCGACCTCCACGTCGAGGTCCAGGCGGTGAGCGCCGCCGATCTCGTGCTGCCGCCGCCCGCCGAAGGATCGGCCGAGGTCGCGGCGCGCGTCGCGGCGGCGCGCGCGGTGCAGACGCTGCGTTATGCCGATCATCCGGTGCGCACCAATGCCGAGGTCGATGGCGACCTGCTCGACGCGGTGGCGACGCCCGACGATCCCGGCCGGGCATTGCTGGCGCAGGCATCGGCGGCGATGGGGCTGTCGGCGCGTGGCTATACGCGCGTGCTACGCGTCGCGCGGACGATCGCCGATCTTGCGGGGGTCGAGCAGATCGCGCGGCTGCATATCGCCGAGGCGCTGAGCTATCGTCGGCAACCACCACGCGGTTGAGCGCGTTGTTGCACAGTGACTTGCTAGCGAAACGTTTGCCAGCGACACTCAGGCACGCACGACGCGCCGAATAGGGGGACCGACGATGGAATGGATGATCTTGCCGTTGAAGCGCTATGCGCAGTTCAATGGCCGCTCGCGCCGCAAGGAATATTGGATGTGGATCCTGTTCCAGGTGATCGTCGGCATCGTGCTCAGCTTCGTCGATGCAGCCCTCGGGCTTGGAGGCCAGGCGACGGGCGCGACGAGTTCGGTGCCGGGCAGCGTCGCCGCGGCGGGCAATCTGCGCGGCGGGATCCTCAGCAATATCTTCTCGCTCGCCGTGTTGCTGCCCAACATCGCGGTCGCGGTGCGGCGGATGCACGACATCAACCGCAGCGGCTGGTACATCCTGCTGCCGATGGTCCCGGTGTTCGTCGCGATCTTCGCGATGGCGGGCAGCGCGGCGTCGGGCAATATGGGCGTGATGATCGTGGCGGGCGTCGCAGGGCTTGCCGCGCTGATCTGCAGCATCCTGGTGTTCGTCTGGTATTGCACCGCCGGCACGCCGGGCCCCAACCGCTTCGGCAACGATCCCAAGGCGGACGTTCCTGCCGATCTGGCGCGCACCTTCGAATAGGCGGCGCTATGCGCGCTCGACCATAGTCTGCTAACCGAGTTTATTATCACCGGTTCGGTCCGTGGCGCGTATCGGCCATTGGCGGCGGGGTGGTACGGAGAGTGTCATGCCGTACGTCGAAGATCCCCCCGCTGCGCCCGTTCCCCCGGAGGATCACCCGCCTGGCGAAAGCACGCTCGCATTGCTGCGGCGGCATTCGGGTGCGGCGGTGGGGATCGCGGTCGTGCTCGCCGCGACGGTCGGCGGCTTTGCCTATGTCGGCGGGTTCCTGACCCCCGACCGGCTCGGCGCCGACAAGATCGCCAATGCGCTCGAGGCGACCGGCGGCGGTGCGCATGCGGGTTTCCGCCGCGCGCACGCCAAGGGCATCTGCATCGCCGGGACTTTCACCGGCACCGCCGCGGCGGCGCGTGGCCTGTCGAGCGCTGGCGTGTTCGATGGCCGGCCCGTTCCGGTCACGGGCCGCTTCGCCGAGGCGACGCCCGACCCGTATGCCAAGGACCCGATGGTCGGCGTGCGCAGCATGGCGCTGCGGCTGCAGCCCGTCGGTGGCGACGAATGGCGGATGGCGATCAACGACACGCCGGGCTTGCACGTCTCGACGCCCGAGGCCTTTTACGAAAACGCGCTCGCCTCTGTCCCCGATCCCAAGACCGGCAAGCCCGACCCGGCCAAGGTCGCGGCGTATCTCGCCAAGCATCCCGAATCGGCGGCGTTCCTCGCGCGGATGAAGGCCAAGCCGCTGGCTTCGGGCTTCGCCAATGACAGCTATAACAGCATCGACGGCTTCCTCTTCGTCGCGCCCGACGGGACGCAGCGGCTGGTGCGCTGGACGATGCAGGCCGAGGCGCCGTTCGCCACGCTGACGCCCGCGGCGCGCGCAGGACGATCGGCCAATTACATGTTCGAGGATCTGCTCGCGCGCGCCACGACCGGGCCGCTCAAGTGGCGGCTGGTCGCGACGCTCGCGCAACCGGGCGATCCCAATCGCGCCGCCGAGGTCTGGCCCGCCGACCGGCCCAAGGTCGATCTCGGCGAATTGGTGATCGACCATGTCGAGAGCGAAGCGATGGGCAATTGCCGCGACATCAATTTCGATCCGCTCGTGCTGCCAGCGGGCATGCTGCCGTCGGACGATCCGATCCCGTTCGCGCGATCGGCGGTCTATGCGACCTCGTTCCGCCGCCGCACGCGCGAGCACACACCGCCGAGCGCGGTCGCCAACCAATCCGCGGGGACCCGGCCATGAGCGCTTCGACGCAACGCTTTCCGCTCGCCTCGCGCATCCTGCATTGGGGGATGGCGGTGCTCGTGCTGGCGATGCTGCTGATCGGCATCGGCATGGTGAGCACCACCGGGCCCGACTATTATCGCTTTCTGTCGGTGCACCGCTCGATCGGCATCGCGATCCTCGTGCTGGTCGCGATCCGGCTGATCAACCGCGCGATCAACCCGCCGCCGCCGCTGCCGCGCGATCTGCCGGGCTGGCAGAAGGCGCTGGCGAGCGTGTCGCACTGGCTGCTCTATGGCTTGATGATCGTGTTGCCGATCATCGGCTGGGCGATGTTGTCGGCGGGCGGCTATCCGATCCTGGTTTTCGGCGTGGTGCATCTGCCCGCGATCCTGCCGCACGATGTCGCGCTGTTCGCGGTGTTGCGGACGCTGCACACGGTGTTCGCGGTCTTGCTGTTCGCGACCTTCCTCGCGCATCTCGGTGCCGCGCTGTTCCATGGCTGGATCCGCCGCGACGGCGTGCTCGAGAGCATGGCGTAGCCGCTGCGCTACGGCGTGGTGCGGAGCTCGTAGGGGATCCGCCCGCGCCGGTCGGGGTCGATGTGCAGATCGCTTGCCGCGGGCGGGAAGGCGCGCTGGTCGCAGTCGGCGCGCGGGCAGACGCGGCACGAGCTGCCGATCGGCGTTGCGCTGCTGTCGGTGCGCAGGCCGTCGGCATAGACGAAGGCGGGGGCGTAGCGCTCCTCGCAGCCGAGCGCGACGGCGTAGCGGCGCGGGGCTCGCGTGTAGCTGTTCGACGGTTTGACGAGGCCCTTCGCCATCGAGACGTAGCGCACGCTGTCGGGCGTCTCGGCGAGCTGGACGAGGATGCGATCGGGGATCGCCACCGCTTCGTGCACCACCCAGAGCGGACACGCCCCGCCGAAACGCGCGAATTCGAGGCGGGTCGCCGAATGCCGCTTGGTGATGTTGCCCGCCATGTCGACGCGGCAGAAAAATACCGGAATGCCGAGCGCGCCGGGGCGCTGGAGCGTCGAGAGGCGGTGGCAGGTCTGTTCGAAGCTCGTGCCGAACTGGAGCCGGAGCTGGTCGACATCGTGGCGGCACTCGCGCGCCGCCTGGCGGAAGGCGAGGTAGGGCATCAGCAATGCCCCGGCGGCATAATTGGTGATGCCGGCGCCAAGGAGCTGGCGCCCGACGCTGCTCTGCGATCCGCGTGCGGCGATGGTCTCGATCAGCTCGCCGAATTCGAGGCGGGCGAGCTGATAGGCGACGGAAAAAAGGGTGCTTTCGGCGGGCTGCGACGGGTCGATATGCAGCACGCCTGCCGGATCGAACGCGCGGATCGCGCTGTCGCCCTTCGCGATCGGCGCGACGCGCACGCCGAAGCGGTCGCGCAGCCGGGCCTCGATCCGCCGGAGCGCCGGGCCGTCGGCGAATTCGGCGGCGATCCGTTCGGCGGCGCGGTCGATTTCGTCGATGTAATTCTGCTGCGCGTGAAACCAGTCGCGCACTTCCTCCCATGGCAGGCGGCGCGCGCTGCCCTCGGCGCCGACCTGATCGTCGAGCGCGCGCAATTGTGCGAGATTGGCGCGCTGCGTCGCATAAAGCGCGGCGAGCCGGCGGGCGATCAGCGGATGCTGCCGGATCACGCGCTCGATATCGCTGAGGTCGGAGACGACGTCGGCGACGCTCGGGTCGGAGCAGGCGTCGATCACGTCCGACAGCAGCGTCTCAGTCTCGCTCGGGTCGATCGCCGACCAGTCGTGCGGATAATGCGTCGCCAGCGCTGCCAGCACGTTGCCGGTGATCGGCCGGTCGCCGCTTTCGATCTGCGAGAGATACGACACCGAGATGGCGAGCGACTTCGCCATCTCGGCCTGGCTCAGGCCGAGCTGCTTGCGCACCGCGCGGACGCGGTAGCCGTCGAACGATCGGCGCGATTGGGGGACGGGCATTGTGAAGTTTCCACACGCATATTTGCAAAACCACATTTGCATAGTGCGCGCAGAGCGGCAAGACGAGCGCGACCTAAGGGAGTGCGCATGTCTTCGACCCTCGCCGAACTGGAACGCAAGCGCGAAGCCGCCCGCATGGGTGGCGGTGAAAAGCGCATCGCCGCGCAACACGCCAAGGGCAAGCTGACCGCCCGTGAGCGGCTCACCGTGCTGCTCGACGAAGGATCGTTCGAGGAGCTCGACATGTACGTCGAGCACAATTGCGTCGATTTCGGAATGCAGGACCAGATCATCCCCGGCGACGGCGTCGTCACGGGATCGGGTACGATCAACGGCCGGCTGGTGTTCGTCTTCAGCCAGGATTTCACCGTGTTCGGCGGCTCGCTCAGCGAGCGCCATGCGCAGAAGATCTGCAAGATCATGGACATGGCGTTGAAAGTCGGCGCGCCGGTGATCGGGCTCAACGACAGCGGCGGCGCGCGCATCCAGGAGGGCGTCGCCTCGCTCGGCGGTTATGCCGAAGTGTTCCAGCGCAACGTTTTGGCAAGTGGTGTCGTGCCACAGATTTCTCTCATCATGGGGCCATGCGCCGGGGGTGCCGTCTATTCCCCGGCGATGACCGACTTCATCTTCATGGTGAAGGATAGCTCCTACATGTTCGTCACTGGCCCAGATGTAGTGAAGACCGTTACAAACGAGATCGTCACGCAGGAGGAACTGGGTGGAGCGGTGACGCATACCACGAAGTCGGGGGTCGCCGATGTGGCCTTCGAAAACGATATCGAGGCGCTGCTTGCGGCCCGCGACTTCGTGGACTTCCTTCCCGCCTCGAACCGCGAGGCTTCGCCCGAACGGCCGTCGTCGGACCCGTGGGACCGGATCGAGCACAGCCTCGACCAGTTGGTGCCGGCGAGCGCCAACCAGCCGTACGACATGCACGAGCTGATCCGGAAGACGGTCGACGAGGGCGATTTCTTCGAGGTCCAGCCGACGCATGCCGGCAACATCATCATCGGTTTCGGGCGGATCGAGGGGCGCACCGTCGGCTTCGTCGCCAACCAGCCGATGGTGCTCGCCGGGTGCCTCGACATCAATTCGTCGAAGAAGGCGGCGCGGTTCGTGCGCTTCTGCGACGCGTTCGAGATTCCGATCGTCACCTTCGTCGACGTGCCGGGCTTCCTGCCGGGCACCGCGCAGGAGCTGAACGGCATCATCAAGCATGGCGCCAAGCTGCTCTTTGCCTATGCCGAGGCGACCGTGCCCAAGATCACCGTGATCACGCGCAAGGCCTATGGCGGCGCGTATGACGTGATGGCGTCGAAGCATCTGCGCGGCGACCTCAATTACGCCTGGCCGACCGCCGAGATCGCGGTGATGGGCGCGAAGGGCGCGGTCGAGATCATCTTCCGCGGCCGCTCGCCCGCCGAGATCGCCGAGCAGACCGCGCAGTACGAGGCGCGCTTCGCCAACCCGTTCGTCGCGGCGAGCAAGGGCTTTATCGACGAGGTGATCCAGCCGCACTCGACGCGCCGCCGGATCGCGCTCGGCTTGCGCAAGCTGCGCGGGAAGAGCCTTGAGAACCCCTGGAAGAAGCACGACAACATCCCGCTATGACCGAAAAACCGACGCTCGATGCCTGGCAGGCCGCCGCTGCCAAGGAGGTCAAGGGGCGTGACCTGACCTGGCAGACCCCCGAGGGGATCGCGGTCAAGCCGCTCTATACTGCGGCCGATGTCGAGGGCATCGACCCCGGTCTGCCGGGCTTCGCGCCGTTCACGCGCGGGGTGCGTGCGTCGATGTATGCGGGGCGGCCTTGGACGATCCGGCAATATGCGGGCTTCTCGACCGCGGAGGCCTCCAATGCGTTCTATCGGCGCAACCTGGCCGCCGGGCAGAAGGGGCTGTCGGTCGCGTTCGATCTGGCGACGCATCGCGGGTATGACTCGGACCATCCGCGCGTGACCGGCGATGTCGGCAAGGCGGGCGTCGCGATCGACACGATCGACGACATGAAGATCCTGTTCGACGGGATTCCGCTCGACAAGATGTCGGTGTCGATGACGATGAACGGCGCGGTTATCCCGATCCTCGCCTTCTTCATCGTCGCGGGCGAGGAGCAGGGCGTTCCTCAGGCGCTTCTGGACGGGACCATCCAGAACGACATCCTCAAGGAGTTCATGGTCCGCAACACCTATATCTACCCGCCGGCGCCGAGCATGCGGATCATCTCGGACATCATCGCCTACACTTCGACGCACATGCCCAAGTTCAATTCGATCTCGATTTCCGGCTATCACATGCAGGAAGCGGGCGCGACGCAGCTGCAGGAGTTGGCGTTCACGATCGCTGATGGGCGCGAATATGCCAAGGCGGCGATGGCGTCGGGGCTCGATCTCGATGCGTTTGCCGGGCGGCTGTCGTTCTTCTTCGCGATCGGCATGAACTTCTTCATGGAGGTCGCCAAGCTGCGCGCGGCGCGGAAATTGTGGCATCGCGTGATGACCGATCTCGGTGCCAAGGACGAGCGGAGCAAGATGCTGCGCACGCATTGCCAGACGAGCGGCGTGTCGCTGACCGAGCAGGATCCGTATAACAACGTGATCCGCACCACGGTCGAGGCGATGGCGGCGATGCTGGGGGGGACGCAGAGCCTCCACACCAATGCACTCGACGAGGCGATCGCGCTGCCGACCGATTTCTCGGCGCGGATCGCACGCAACACGCAGATCGTGCTGCAGGAAGAGACGGGGATGACCAAGGTCGTCGATCCGCTCGGCGGCAGCTATTATATCGAGGCCCTGACCGAGGAGCTGGTCGACAAGGCGTGGGAGATCATCCAGCGCGTCGAGGCCGAGGGCGGCATGGCACAGGCGGTCGCGGCGGGCTGGCCCAAGGCGATGATCGAGGAGGCGTCTGCCGGGCGTGCCGCGCGCGTCGATAAGGGCGAGGACGTCATCGTCGGCGTCAACAAGTACAAGCTCGCCGAGCAGGACCCGATCGACATTTTGGATGTCGATAACGTCGCGGTGCGGGAGTCGCAGATCGCGCGGATTGCGCGCTCGAAGGCCGGGCGCGACGAGGCGAAATGTACGGCGGCGCTCGACGCGTTGCGCGAGGGGGCGCGCGGTACGACCAACGTGCTCGCGCTCGCGGTGGAATGTGCCCGCCAGCGGGCGACGCTCGGCGAGATTTCCTCGGCGATGGAGGATGTGTTCGGGCGCTACGATACCGTGCCGACGCCAGTCTCGGGCATTTACGGCGGCGCGCACGAATTCGACGCCGCGTGGCAGGGGCTGAAGGAAGGCGTGGTCTCGCTCGAGACGCGCAACGGTCGCAAACCGCGGATGCTCGTCGCCAAGATGGGGCAGGACGGGCATGACCGCGGCGCCAACCTCGTGTCGTCGGCGTTCGGTGATCTCGGGTTCGACGTGGTGCCGGGGCCGTTGTTCCAGACGCCGTCCGAAGCCGCCAAGCTCGCGATCGAAAGCGATGTCGATGTGGTCGGCGCGTCGTCGCTCGCTGCGGGGCACAAGACGTTGATCCCCGAGCTGATCGGCCATCTGCGCGAGGCCGGCCGCGGCGATATCAAGGTGATCGCGGGCGGGGTGATCCCGGCGCAGGATTATCAGGTGTTGCGCGATGCCGGCGTGCAGGGGATTTTCGGGCCTGGGACGAACCTGGTCGAGGCTGCGGGCGAAGTGTTGCGATTGCTGGGGCATAATATGCCCCCGGTTGAGGAAGTTTCGGAATGAGTGATGTACGCGAGTCCCCCTCCCGCTTGCGGGAGGGGCTAGGGGAGGGCCTGTCAACGAGCGATGGCGCCATTGGCACGCCCCTCCCCCAACCCCTTCCGCAAGCGGGAGGGGAGCAGGTGCGCACCGACTGGACCCGCGCCGAGATCGCCGCTTTGTTCGATCTCCCGTTCGACGAACTGATGTTCCGCGCGCAGACCACGCACCGCGCGCATCACGCCGCGGGCGAAGTGCAGCTGTGCACATTGCTGTCGATCAAGACCGGCGGCTGCCCCGAGGATTGCGGCTATTGCAACCAGTCCGCCTCGGCCGAGACCGAGCTCAAGGCCAGCAAGCTGATGGACGTGCGCGCCGTCCTGCAATCCGCCGCCCAGGCGCGCGATGCGGGCAGCCAGCGCTTCTGCATGGGCGCCGCCTGGCGCAACCCCAAGGACAAGGACATGCCGGCGATCATCGAGATGGTGCAGGGCGTCCGCCAGATGGGGATGGAGACCTGCATGACGCTCGGCATGCTGACGCCCGGCCAGGCCGAGCAGCTCGCCGCGGCGGGGCTCGATTATTACAACCACAATATCGACACCTCGCCGGAAAAGTATGCCGAGGTCATCACCACGCGCACCTTCCAGGACCGGCTCGACACGCTCGAGAACGTCCGCGAGGCGGGGATCAACGTGTGCTGCGGCGGGATCGTCGGTATGGGCGAGACGCGCGGCGATCGCGTCGGCTTCGTCCATGCGCTCGCCACGCTGCCGCGCCATCCCGAGAGCGTGCCGGTCAATGCGCTGGTGCCGGTCAAGGGCACAGTGCTCGGCAACATGCTCGCCGACACGCCGCTTGCCGCGATCGACGATATCGAATTCGTCCGCACCGTCGCGGTCGCGCGTGTCACGATGCCGCTGAGCATGGTGCGGTTGTCGGCGGGGCGTGAGAGCATGTCCGAGGCGACGCAGGCTCTGTGCTTCATGGCGGGCGCCAACTCGATCTTCACCGGCGACAAGCTGCTTACCACGGGCAATGCCGGCGACGACAAGGATGCCGCGCTGCTGGCCAAGCTCGGCCTCGTCCCGATGCTGGGCGAGGAACCGATGCGAAAGGAAAAGACGTGCTGCTGATCGCGCTGCTCCTCACCGTTGCCGCGCCGGTCCAGACGCAGGCGGCGATGAACCGCTCGAGCGGCGCGAGTTACGCGCAGGCCGATGCCGCGATGACCGCGCAGTGGAAGCGGACCTATGCCTATATGAAGGGCCGCGATGCGCAGGACACGTCGCGCGGCGGCGGTTTCGGTTATGCGGGCTCCTTGCTCGAGAGCCAGCGTGCGTGGCTCAAGTATCGCGATACGCAGTGCGTGATCGAGGGCGGGCAATATGCCGGCGGATCGGCGCAGGGCATGACAACGGCGGCGTGCCGGACGGGTTTGACCCGTGCACGCACGGCGCAACTGAAGTCGTTGGTGTGGGGCGGCTGATGAGGATGCGGGTTCGCAGGCCTGCTATTCTGTTCGCTATCGGATCGGCGATCTATTGGGAAAGCGTTGCCGCGTTCCTCAGCATGATGAACCCTTTGGCGGGGCATAATGTAGCACCCTTCTGGATGGTTGCGATGGCGAATTGCCTCCCCGCCGCCCTCTACGCCGTCATCACATTGTTTTTCTGCCACTGGCTCGCGCGGCGTATCGTCCGCGATGTGACTTCGACAAAGGGCGATTGATGTTCAAGAAAATCCTGGTCGCGAACCGCGGTGAAATCGCGTGCCGCGTGATGCGCACCGCCAAGAAGATGGGGATCGCGACGGTCGCGGTCTATTCCGACGCCGACGCGCGCTCCCCGCACGTGCTGATGGCCGACGAGAGCGTCCGGCTCGGGCCGCCGCCGGCGGGTGAGAGCTATCTGCTCGCCGATTTGATCCTGCTCGCGGCCAAGGAAACCGGCGCGGACTGCATCCATCCGGGCTACGGCTTCCTGTCCGAGCGCGAGAGCTTCGCGCGCGCCTGTGCCGATGCCGGGATCGCGTTTGTCGGCCCGCCGCCCAAAGCGATCGCCGCGATGGGCGACAAGATCGAGTCCAAGAAGCTCGCCAAGGCCGCGGGCGTCAACGTCGTCCCCGGTTTCCTGGGCGAGATCGCCGATACCGAGGAGGCGGCGCGGATCGCCAGCGACATCGGCTATCCGGTGATGATGAAGGCCTCGGCTGGCGGTGGCGGCAAGGGGATGCGGCTGGCCTATAGCGAGCAGGACGTGCGCGAGGGCTTCGAGGCGACCAAGCGCGAGGGGCTCGCGTCGTTCGGCGACGACCGGGTGTTCATCGAGAAGTTCATCGAAAGCCCGCGCCACATCGAGATCCAGGTTATGGGCGATCAGCACGGCAACATCGTCTATCTCGGCGAGCGCGAATGCTCGATCCAGCGGCGCCATCAGAAGGTGGTCGAGGAAGCCCCGTCGCCGTTCGTTACGCCCAAGATGCGCAAGGCGATGGGCGAGCAGGCGGTCGCACTGGCGCGGGCGGTCGGGTATTTCTCGGCGGGGACGGTCGAGCTGATCGTGTCGGGCGCCGACACGACGGGCGAGGGGTTCTACTTTCTCGAGATGAACACCCGGCTGCAGGTCGAGCATCCGGTGACCGAGGCGGTGACCGGGCTCGATCTGGTCGAGCTGATGATTCGCGTCGCGGCGGGCGAGCCGCTCGGGTTCGGGCAGGACGATGTGACGCTCAATGGCTGGGCGATCGAGAATCGCGTCTATGCCGAGGACCCGTATCGTGGGTTCCTGCCGAGCATTGGGCGGCTGGTGCGGTATAATCCGCCGGAAAGCAGCGAGACGCCCTACGTGAAACTAAGCCCCTCCCCTTCAGGGGAGGGGTTGGGGTGGGGCCGTGCCGCGGACGCAGGTGCCGGGCTCGGTGAGACGCCCCCCACCCCCAACCCCTCCCCTAAAGGGGAGGGGCTTCAAGAAGCCTATACCCGCGTCGATGACGGCGTGCGGGAGGGGGGCGAGGTCAGCATGTTCTACGACCCGATGATCGCCAAGCTGATCACCTGGGCCCCCACCCGCGAAGAGGCGATCGACGAGCAGATCGCCGCGCTCGATGCGTTCGAGATCGAAGGCCCCGGCAACAATCTGGATTTCCTCTCGGCCTTGATGCAGCACCCGCGCTTCCGCTCGGGCAACATCACGACGGGGTTCATCGCCGAGGAATATCCCGACGGCTTCCACGGCGCCCCCGCCGAGCCCGAATTGATCGAGGCGCTCGCCGCGATCGCCGCCTTCGCCGCGACTGCCGAGGCCGACCGCGCGCGGCGCATCGACGGGCAGCTCGGCAAGCGGCTGCGCCCGCCGTCGGACTGGTCGGTGCGGATCGGCGAGACCGATCACCTTGTCGCGATCTCGACCGACGGGATCACCGTCGACGATGCCGATCTCGACATCGCGCTCGAATACACGCCGGGCGACCGCACCGTCGAAGCCGAGCTCGACGACGCCCCGCTGACCGTCAAGATTTCGCGCACCCGCACCGGCTTCAAGCTCACCACGCGCGGCGCAAGCCATGTCGCGCGCGTGCTCCCCGCGCATGTCGCGCCCTACGCGCAGCACATGATCACCAAGATCCCGCCCGATCTGTCTAAGTTCCTGCTCTGCCCGATGCCCGGTCTGCTGATGCGGCTCGACGTCGCCGCCGGCGACAAGGTCGAGGCAGGCCAGCCGCTTGCGGTGGTCGAGGCGATGAAGATGGAGAACATCCTGCGCGCCGAGAAGGCCGGTACGGTCAAATCGGTCAACGCCGCACCGGGCGACAGCCTCGCGGTCGATGCGGTGATCCTCGAGATGGAATGAGCGTTGCGGGGCCGGGCCTGCACGCACTTCATAAGATGCGCGTTAGGGCCGATCCGCGACAGTTTGCGACAATAAATCGGTGGACCTCGCGCGGTGTGCTAGTCCACACGAACACCATGCGCCATCGCCTCTCTCTGCTGCTTGCCGTCACCGTACCGCTGGCGGCGTGTACCGTTGGCCCCAATTACCACCCCGCCACACCGGCGACGCTCGGCATGCCCGATCTGTATTCGGTGCCGAGCGACGGGCGCCCCGCTGCAGACCTCACCGCGTGGTGGACAAAGTTCAACGATCCGCTGCTGGCGAGCATCGTCGAGCGCGCACGCACCAACAATCTCGACATCGCACAAGCCGTCGCGCGGTTACGCCAGGCGCGCGAATCACTGGTCCAATCGCGCGCGCAACTGCTGCCGACGTTGAGCGGATCGGCCGGTTATACCCGCTCGCAGAGCATCGCTGGCGGCACGACGACGCTGCCGGGCGGCGCGACCGTGATAACCGGGCGCGGATCGGGCGACACGCTGTCGCTCGGGCTCGACGTGCAATATCAGGTCGGGCTGTTCGGCGAGATCCGCCGCACGGTCGAGGCGAGCCGCGCGCAGTTCCAAGCGTCGGGCTATGATTTTGCGACCGTCGTGCTCTCGACCCAGGCCGAGACTGCGCGCAACTACATGCTCGCGCGGCTGTATCAGGCGCAGCTGGCCAATGCGCGCGATTCGCTGCGTCTGCAGGACGACAATCTCCAGATCGCGGGCTTCCGCGTCCAGGCGGGGCTGGTTTCTTCGCTCGATGCCGAGCAGGCGCGGTCGCAACGCGCCTCGACCGCGGCGACGATCCCGACGATCGAGCAGAATTACAATGCCGCGGTCTCGCGGCTCGGCGTGCTGACGGGCCAGGCGCCCGGTGCGCTCAAGGCCGAGCTGGCGGCGGTCCGACCGATCCCGACCGGGGCCGCGAGCGTAGCGATCGGCATTCCGATCGACACGCTGCGCCAGCGCCCCGACGTGCGCTCGGCCGAACGGTCGCTTGCCGCGGCCACCGCGCAGATCGGCGTATCGAAGGCGGCGCTCTATCCCGCGCTGGCGATCAGCGGCAGCGTCTCGACCGATGCATCGCATATCGGCGACCTGTTCCAGAGCGTCGCGGGCCAGGTGTTCGCCGGACTGACGCAGGCGATCTTCAACGGCGGCCGGCTGCGCTCGCAGGTCCGCGCGAGCGAGGCGGCGGCCGAGGGATCGTTCGCGGCGTACAAATCGACCGTGCTGACGGGCCTCGAGGATGTAGAGAATGCCGTCGTCGCGCTCGACAGCGCCAAGCGCCGCGCGGCCGAGTTCGCGATCGCGCTCGATGCCGCGAACAACAGCGCGCTGCTCGCGCGCACGCAGTACCGCGCCGGGTTGACCGATTTCACCACGCTCAACACCTCGGAGGCGAGCCTGCTCACCGCGCGCAATGGCCTGAGCCAGGCGCAGTCCGACCAGGCGACCGCACTCGTCCAACTGTATCTCGCGCTCGGCGGTGGCTGGGACAGTGCCGCCGATCCGACCGTCCTCCCAATCTCTCCCGCACAGGTACGATAGATGGCCGATCCCGCGCGCACCGACCTCAACGACTTTCTCGGCGCCAAGACGGTCCCGGCCTGGCGCCGCTGGGCGAAATGGGCTGTGGTCGCGGTCGGCATCCTGTTGCTGCTGCTCCTGCTCAAGAGCTGCTTCGGCGGCACCGCCAAGGCCGAATATGCGACTGAGCCCGTCGCCCGCGGCGAGCTCGCGGTCAGCGTCTCGGCGACGGGCAAGCTCGCGCCGACCAACCAGGTCGATGTCGGCTCTGAACTGTCGGGGCTCGTCACCAAGGTCGTCGTCGACGTCAACGACCGCGTGACCAAGAACCAGCCGCTCGCTTTGGTCGATCCGTCGCGCTTCCAGGATGCGGTCAACCAGAGCCAGGCTGCGCTCGACGCAGCCGTCGCGACGGTCGCGCAGAACCAGGCGACGCTCGGGCAATCGAACGCGACCCTCGCGCGCTATCAGGAGGTCAGCCGCCTCTCGGGCGGGCGCGTTCCCGCCAAGACCGAGATGGACCAGGCGATCGCCGACAAGAACCGCGCGATCGCCAATCTGAAGGCGGCGCAGGCGAACGTCGCCTCGGCACGCGCGACGCTGTCGTCGAACGCGACGCAGCTGGTGAAGACCGTGGTGCGCTCGCCGGTCAACGGCGTCGTGCTCGCGCGCCAGATCGAACCGGGGCAGACCGTCGCCGCGTCGTTCAGCACGCCGACCTTGTTCGTCATCGCCGAGGATCTCAGCCGGATGAAGCTCGAGGTCGCGATCGACGAGGCCGATGTCGGCTCGGTCAAGGAAGGCCAGCAGGCGGTGTTCACGGTCGACGCCTTCCCGGGCAAGACCTTCCCCGCGACGATCACGCGCGTCGATCTTGGATCGAACCTGTCGGCGCAATCGAGCTCGACGACGACCACCACAACCAGCACGACCGGGCAGGTCGTGTCGTACAGCGCGACGCTGAGCGTCGGGAACGCCAATCTGCAGTTGCGCCCCGGCATGACCGCAACCGCCGACATCACGACGACGGCCAAGACCAACGTCTTGCTCGTCCCCAACGCGGCGTTGCGCTTCAAGCCGACCGACACTTCGGGCGCGAGCGCGAACAAGGGCATCGCCGGCGCGCTGATGCCGGGCCGGCCGCGGCGCGGCGGCGCGGGCACGGGCAAGGGCGAGACGGTCAAGCGCGGCGGGTCGCAGACGGTGTACGTAGCCGATGCGGCGGGTGTTCCGCAGCCGGTGCAGATCACCACCGGCGAGAGCAATGGATCGATGACCGAAGTGATCGGCGGCGATCTCAAGCCGGGCGATCAGGTCATCACCGGGCAGCTGGCGGCGGGCGCGAGCGCGTCTGACGCCGGCAAGCGCAAGCGGTCGGGCGGGCAGGCCGGTGGCCAGTAACGCGCTCGCCGCGCCCGCCGCGGGGCAATATGTGCCCGCCGCGGGCGGGCCGATCATCTCGCTGCGCGACGTCGTCAAGACCTATGGCGAGGGTGCGACCGCATTCCAGGCGCTGAAGGGCATCGACCTCGACATCGCGCAGGGTGATTTCGTCGCGGTGATGGGGGCGTCGGGCTCGGGCAAATCGACGACGATGAACATCCTCGGCTGTCTCGACGTGCCGACCAGCGGGACCTTCCTGTTCAAGGGCGTCCATGTCGAGACGCTCGACCGCGACCAGCGGGCGTTGTTGCGGCGGAAGTATCTGGGCTTCGTGTTCCAGGGGTTCAACCTGCTCGCGCGGACGACCGCGCTCGAGAATGTCGAGCTGCCGTTGCTGTATCGCGGCGATGCCAAGAAGGAGCGGCGCGCTTCGGCGATGGCGGCGCTCGACAAGGTCGGGCTTGCCGATTGGTGGGACCACACCCCGGCCGAGCTGTCGGGCGGACAGCAGCAGCGTGTCGCGATCGCGCGGGCGATCGTGACGTCGCCGGCGGTGTTGCTCGCGGACGAGCCGACGGGGAATCTGGATTCGGAGCGTTCGGTTGAGATCATGGAATTGCTCGCCGGGCTAAATCGCGACAGCGGGATCACGGTGATCATGGTGACGCACGAGCCCGACATGGCGGCGTTCGCGCGGACGATCGTGCATTTCAAGGACGGGCTGGTCGAGCGCGTTGAGGCGCAGCATCGGGCGGGCGAAGTTCCCGAAGAATCCCCCTCCCGCTTGCGGGAGGGGCTAGGGGAGGGGCTGTCAGCAAGCGACGGCCCTTCCGGACAGGCCCTCCCCCCACCCAGTTCGGGGTCGGATGTGCCCCCGGCACATCCTCGACAGCGCGGGGCGCTGTCGACCCCGAACTCGCAAGCGGGAGGGGAGAAGTAGATGTTCGGAACAACCCTCCTCCTCGCGCTGCGCTCGATCGCCCGCCACAAGCTGCGCTCGTTCCTCACCACGCTCGGCATCATCATCGGTGTCGCGGCGGTGGTGACGATGGTGACGCTCGGCCAGGCGACCACCGCCGCGGTGCAGAAATCGATCGCCGCGCTCGGCACCAACATCCTGCAGGTGCGCCCCGGCCAGGGCTTCGGCCGCGGCGGCGGCGGTCCGCGGCCGCCCGACTTCAAGCCGGCCGACGCGATCGCGGTCCGCGACCAGATCGCCGGCGTCACCGCGGTCGCCGCACAGGCGACCACCAGCGGCACCGCGATCTATGAGGGCGCGAACTGGTCGACCACGGTCAATGGCACGACCAACGCCTATTTCCAGGTCCAGCCCTGGCCGCTCGCCGAAGGGCGCTATTTCACCGAGGCCGAGGAGGCGGCGGGCAAGTCGGTGTGCATCATCGGCAATACCGTCAACACCAATCTCTATCGCGGCGCCTCGCCGCTCGGCACGCGGCTGCGGATCGCGGGGATTTCGTGCGACGTGATCGGCTTGTTGTCGAAGCGCGGCCAGGCCGGCTTCGGCGGCGACCAGGACGACGTCATCCTGATGCCGCTCAAGACCGTGCAGCGCCGCTTTACCGGCACGACCGACCTCAAGCTGATGCTGGTCGGCGTCGATCAGGCCTATTCGAGCGCGGCGGTGCAATCCTCGATCGAGGATCTCTTACGCGAACGCCGCAACATCAACGGCGGCAAGGACGACGATTTCAACATCTTCGATACCGCCCAGATCTCGGCGACGCTGACGCAATCGACGACGCTGCTGACCGGGATCGTGACCGCGGTCGCGGCGATCAGCCTGATCGTCGGCGGGATCGGGATCATGAACATCATGCTGGTGTCGGTGACCGAGCGGACGCGCGAGATCGGTATCCGGCTGGCAATCGGCGCGGTGGCGAGCGAGGTGCTGATGCAGTTCCTGGTCGAGGCGATCGCGCTGTCGATGCTCGGCGGGCTGATCGGTCTGGTCGTCGCGCAGCTCGCGATCCTCGGGATCGCGCCGGTGATGAAGGTCGATTTCCTGTTCGTGCCGCGGATCAATTTGATCGCGTTCGGCATTTCCGCGCTGATCGGCGTCGTCTTCGGCTACTTCCCCGCGCGCCGCGCCGCCGCGCTCAACCCGATCGACGCGCTCCGCCACGAATAGCGGCTCGGGATGTAGGTTCGAGGCATTCTCCCCTCCCTGGAAGGGAGGGGCCGGGGGTGGGTTGGCCTAACGCTGCCGCTGACCTCGCCACGGGCCGACCCACCCCCAGCCCAGCGTCGGGTCGCTCACGCCCCCGGCGTGACCTGAACAGCGCGGGGCGCTGTTCACCCGACGCTCTTCCAGGGAGGGGAGTCGGGTTGCGTGCGGCGCGCGCGACAATCGGCAGACGGTGTTATGCCGGCTTGCGCCCAAAGAGGGCGGCGGGCAGGAGGTGGCTATGACCAGCTGGAAAGTGACGCTCCCCTGCACCCGCGCCGAGGCCGAGGCGATCGATGCCGCCGATGATGCCGCCGAGGGCATGGTGTTGATGACGACCGAACTCGAAGAGGACGATCGCGAGCATTGGCGGCTCGACGCCTATCTCGAGGTTGCGCCGACGCCCGAGGCGATCGCCGCGATCCGCCTGCTCGCGCCGAGTGCGGGCGACGTGGCGCCGGTGGTCGAAGAACTCCCCGACGAGGATTGGGTGACGCTCAGCCAGGACGGGCTCGAGCCGATCGCCGAGGGGCGCTTCGTCGTCCATACCAGCGCGCATCCCGTCGCCGCGCCAGAAGGCGGGCGCGCCTTCCTGATCGAGGCGGGGCAGGCGTTCGGGACCGGGCATCACGCGACCACCTCGGGCTGCCTCGCGATGCTCGATCGGCTCGCCGACCAGTCGTTTACGCGGATCATCGACATTGGCACCGGGACCGGGCTGCTCGCCTTTGCTGCGCAGCATTTGTGGCCGGCGGCCGAGATCGTCGCGACCGATATCGACCCGCGCGCGATCATCGTCACGCGCGAGAATGCCGAACTGAACGCGCTCGACGGGATCGCGCTGATCGTCGCCGATGGTGCGCTCGACGACACGATCACCGCGCGTGCGCCGTATGATCTGGTGATCGCCAACATCCTCGCCGGACCGCTCGTCTCGATGGCGCCCGAGCTCGCCGCGATCGCCGCGCCCGGTGCGACGATCGTGCTCGCGGGGCTGCTCGAAACGCAGCGCGCCGACGTCGTCGCGGCGTTCGCCGGTTGCGGTTGCACGCTGGCGGAAACCGACCGGCGCGGCGACTGGACGATCCTGCAGCTGACGGCAGGCGCGGTGCGCTATGTGCCGACCAAGCCGATCGATCCGAAGGGACGCGACGGCTGGGCGCTCGATCTCTAGCGACCCGTCAGGTCGGCTGCCACTCGGCCTTTTCGCGCCGGAGCGAGGCGAGCAGCGAATCGTAGACGACTTTGGCGCGCGTCAGCCCGGCCTGGCTGCGCCCGCGATCGTCGATCGGCAGCTCGCCGCGCACGCCGAAGCCGTCGCGCAGGAATTCGCGGTCGTCGTAGCGCGTCTTGAAAGTCTGGAGGAAATCGCGGCATTCGCTCGCCATCGTCGCGCGCTCGTCGAAGCTCAGCTGTTGCAGGGCCTCGGCGATCTCGGCATGCAGCGCCTTCAAATGGCCGAAGACATGGAGCCGCTCGGTCATGAAGGCCTGCAGCGTCGGCCACTGTTCCTCAGCCATCGCCCAGCGCTCGCGTTCGGCGCGGCTCACTGTGCCTTCTCCAGTGCATAGGCCTGCGACCCGCGCGTCAGCAGCGTGTCGTCGGGCAGGATTTTGGCGACCGGCACGTCAGGCATTTCGGCGAGCTTGGCGTAGAGCGGCGCGAAATCGGTCTCGACTGTCACGCGCAGCAATTCCTCGAAGCTCGGGATGACGAAGTAATTCTGCTGGAAATCGTCGATCCGGTATTCGGTGCGCATTACACGCTCGAGATCGAACGCGATCCGGTTGGGGCTCGGATCGTCGAGCGCGAACCGGCTCTCGGCGAAGCTCGACACGATCCCCGCGCCATACAGCCGCAAGCCTTCGGGCTCGGCGACGAGGCCGAATTCGACCGTGTACCAATACAGCCGCCCGAGATATTTCAGCGCATCCAGCCCTTGCGCGCGCTGCCCGCCGCGGCCGTATGCCGCGAGATAATCCGCGAACACCGGGTCGGCGAGCATCGGGACATGCCCGAACACGTCGTGGAACACGTCGGGTTCCTGGAGATAGTCGAGCTGGTCCGCGCGGCGGATGAAATTGCCCGCGACGAAGCGGCGGTTGGCCATATGGTCGAAGAACACGTCGTCGGGAACGAGCCCGGGTACCGCGACGACCTGCCAGCCGGTGAGCTTCATCAGCCGGTCGGACAATTCCTCGAAATCGGGAATCCCCGGTTTAGACAGCTTGAGTACATCTAGCCCGCGCAAATAGGCGTCCGATGCGCGACCGGGCAGCAGTTTTGCCTGGCGCGCGAACAAGGTGTCCCAGACGTGGTGTTCTTCCTGGCTGAAATGCGCCCAGTCCTGCGGGATCGTCCAATCGGCGGACGCTCCGGGCGGGGGGCGGTCGAGAACGTGCGTATCATCGGTCATCGCGACAGGGTATCACAGCCACCGCGGGTCTGGAATGCTTACGGATGAAACGAATTCTTGGGCGGGCAGGGAGCGTGCTTGGCGGGGTCGCCGTAGGGCTCGTCGCTTATGGTGCGGCGGGGATGGCGGGCGGTGCGGTGCCGAGCAATGCCGGCTGGAGCCAGCCGCGCGATGGCGTGCGGATCCTGGTCGAGAGCAATGGCGTGCATACCGACCTGGTGCTGCCCAAGGTCGCGGCCGGGGTCGATTGGCGCGATCTGTTGCCCGGCAGTGATCTTGCCGATCCGCGCTATGCGGGTTTCGATCACGTCGCGATTGGCTGGGGCGAGCGGACCTTCTATCTCGAGACGCCGCGCTGGAGCGACGTGAAGCCGCTGACAGTGCTGCGTGCCGCGTTCGGCAGCGATCGCACCGTGCTGCATGTCGAGCATATCGCGCCGCCCGCCGCGGCCGCCGATGCGCGCGAGGTGGTGCTGCGGCCCGACGAATATCGCCGGCTCGCGGCATTCATCCGCGCGAGCTTTGCGGGGCGGCAGGCGTGGCACCGCACCGGCTATGGCGGCAATGACGCCTTCTACCAGGCGCGCGGGCGCTACAGCGCGATCGAAACGTGTAACGCCTGGACGGGGGACGCTCTGCGCGCCGCCGGGGTGCGGATCGGGGCGTGGACGCCGTTTCCGGTGACCGTGCTCGGCTGGTTCGCGCCCCCGCGAGACGCGACATGAAGGCGCCGTCGAAGGCGCTGCTCGCGCTCGAAGTGCCGCGCGGGGCGTGGGGGCTGGCGTCTTTGCTCGGCGCGCGTGCGTTGCTCGCCACGGGGCCGCGCGGCGATGGGCGGCCGGTGCTGCTGCTGCCGGGGCTGTTCAACAGCGATCTGTCGGGGGTGTTCCTGCAGCGCTATCTCGTCTCGCTCGGCTATCGCGCCGAGGGCTGGGGGCTCGGGCGTAACCTCGGTGCGCGGACGATCGGCGTGGATGGCGAGCGGCTGCATGACCGGATCGCGGCGCTGGCTGCGGCGAGTGGCGAGCCGGTGACGTTGGTCGGCGTCAGTCTCGGCGGGATCATGGCGCGCTTTGCGGCGCATCGCTGGCCTGAGCTGGTGCGCGAAGTGGTGACGATCAGCTCGCCTTATGCTGGCAGCCCGCGCGCGACCAATGTCTGGCGCGCGTTCGAATTCTTCACCGGCGACCGGATCGATGCGCCCGAGATCGTCGCGCACAGCGCGCTCGTCGCGCAGGCTCCGCCGGTGCCGAGCACCGCGATCTGGAGCCGCAGTGATGGATTGGTCAACGGGATGATCTGCCACGACGCCGACGGGCGATCGGTCGAGGTGCGCAGCAGCCATGTCGGCGTGCAGGTGCGGCCGGCGGTGTTGCTCGCGGTGGCGCAGGTGCTGGGCGGCACTGAGGCCTGAGCGAAGGGTCTTGCCGACCGTCACCCCGGCCTGGTGCCGGGGCCTACCGTGCCGCGCGTGCTACGCGGGCAGGATGTGCGGGCCGGTGGACCCCGGCACACGGCCGGGGTGACGAAAGGGGCTCAGCGCCCCGCCTGATACCCGTCGTAGCGATTGCAGTCTGGGCGCTGCTGCTTGCGGCATTCCTGCGCCCAGCGCTTGCGCTCGGCGCCTTCGCGCGCCTCCTGCTTGCGCATCTTGCGGCCGTAATTGCGGTCCGATTCGGACTGGCTGGTCGTCGTCCAGTCGACCGTCTTGCTCGCGGCCTTGACCGGGAAGGTGACGATGCTGGCGGCGGTTCGGACGCAGCCGCCCATCAGCAGCGGGAGCAAGGCGGCAGCGATCAGGGGGCGGTACTTCATCATTTTTCCTTTAGGGCGTTGCGCACCTTTACGCCAATCCCTGGAAAATCGGTAAAGAAGCCGTCGATTCCGAGCGCGAGATAGCGCCGCATGGCATCTTCGATCCTGCCGTGCGCGGCGGGATCTGTGCCGTTCTGCAGGCTCGGCGGCAGGAAGATGTTCTCGGCGCGGAAGGTCCAGGGGTGGAGCCGCAGCCCTGCGGTATGCGCATCGGCGACCAGGGTGGTCGGCGGTGCATCGCCATTCTCGATCATCGCGAGGCCGGGGCCGATGCCATATGCGTATTTTGCGACCGCCTTGAGCCCCTCGGGCGTCACCATCGCGGCATAGCTCGGCGCGGCATGGTCGGCGGGGCCGCCATTCGCATCCATTAGCTGGATCAGCCGCAATCCGGTCATCGCATGGATGCGTTTGAGATTATCGACCTCGAACGACTGGATGAACACCGGGTCGCTTGGCTTGTCCCAGCCTGCGGCCTTGAGCTGCGCGACGAGCCGCGCTTCCATCGGATGGCCGATGCTCGCGAAATAGCTCGGATGCTTGGTCTCGGGATAGATGCCGACGACGCGCCCGCCGACCGAATGCTGTTTTGCGAGCGCAATCACCTCGGCGAGCGTGGGAACTTCGAACTGGCCGTCATATTTGGTGTTGTCGGGGCGCAGCTTGGGCAGCCGCTCGACCGCGCGCAGCGTCTTCAACTCGGCGAGCGTGAAATCCTCGGTGAACCAGCCGGTATGGCTTTCGCCGTCGATCAGCTTGGTGGTCTTGCGCGCGGCGAATTCGGGGTGCTTGGCGACATCGGTGGTGCCGATGATGTCATTCTCGTGGCGCGCGACGAAGACGTCGTCCTTGGTCAGCACGAGATCGGGCTCGATGAAATCGGCGCCCTGCTCGATCGCGAGCGTGTAGGAGGCGATCGTATGCTCGGGCCGCAGCCCGCTCGCGCCGCGATGCGCGATGACGATCGGCGGGGAGAGCGGCTGCACGGTCACGGGATGGGGCATCGCGCCAGTCTGCGCGATCGCCGCGCTCGACGCCAGCGCCAGCCACAGCGCCGCGACTGTCTGGGCCGCCTTGGCGGTGCTCGAATGCGTCATCTTCGGAAAATCCTCTTGGCAGCGTCTCTCGGCCGGCATGGGGCAAGACGATGACAGTTTGACGATAGCGCGCCACATGAAAAGCCTGGAAAGCGCAGCGCGTTGCGGAGCATAGCGGTGCGCGCGTGCGTTGAGCGCTGACCATGCCCATCTTGCCGAGCCGGAGACCCGAGATGATCGCGATCGAGGAGTGTGTGCTGATCCTGCTGGCGGCGGGGCGGTCCGAGCGGTTCGGCGATGCCGACAAGTTGCAGGCGCCGTTTCTCGGCAAGCCGCTCGCCTTCCATGTCGTCACCGCGCTCGAGGATGTGCCGTTCAAGGCGCGCTTTGCGATCTGTTCGAACACTGCGCTCGATTTCGCCAGCCGCGGTTATACCGTGCTGCAGAATGACGACCCGGGCGACGGGATGGCGGGGTCGGTCAAGCTGGGGGTTCGCGCGGCGATCGAACTCGGCTGCGCGGGCGCGGTGATCGTGCTTGCCGACATGCCGCGCGTCACGGCGTCGCACATCTATCGCCTGGCCGAGGCGGTCGATGGCGCTGGCGAGAATGCCGTGATCGCCTCGAGCAACGGCGTCCAGACGAGCCCGCCAGCGCTGTTCGGTGCGGGGCGGCTTCCGGCGCTGCTCGAATTGGCGGGCGACGAAGGCGCGCGCGCGATGGTCCGCGCCGGGCGCCATGTCATCGCGCCCGAGGCGGAATTGCTCGACATCGACCGGCCCGAGGATCTCGAACGGCTGCGCGCGTTGCGCTAGGCTCCGGCGACGAACCGCGATGCGTCCGGGCTTCTCGCCAGCGCTGCCGCCGTCATGCGCGCCGTGACGGCTGCGATGAAATCCTGCTCGGCCGCGCGATCGGCAAAGAAGCGGCGCGGGAGGACCATCGCGCTGCTTTGGACGAGAAAGACCCAGTATCTGCGGGTTTGATAGAGATCCGTGACGCAAGACCAGCGCGCCGCCATCGTGACGTCGGCGAGATTGTAGACCAGGCTTTCCGGCGTGAGCTCGAAGGTAAGGGGCTGCTCGTACGCCTGACCGCGCCTGGCGAGCGCGTTGCGCAGTGAAGGCCCCGCCAGCCGGCCGATGATGAACGCGCCCAGAGCGAGGCCGAGGAAGGCGAACTCGACCGTGATCGCGGCCGCCGTGATCGTCCCCGCGGTCCAGGCGCCTCCGGTCCATGCGCCGACGGGGATACCGACCGCCGCCATGCAGACCAGCAGGACGAGTTTGGTCTGCCGCGGGGAGATCCCGCGGCGGCCCTTGATATGGGCGAGGGCACTCGTGCTTTCCCCGGCGGCGATCGTGCCCGTCACTTTCATGCCATTCCCTCGAAGCCGCTGTGCGCCGGCTGCTCGGCTAGCGCACGTAGCTCGCGCCGTTGATGTCGAGCACCGCGCCGGTCATCGAGGGCGGGGCAGTGAGCGCGAGGAAGCGTGCGGCCTCCGCCACTTCTTCTGGCGCGGCGACGCGGCCGAGCGGGATGTCGGCGAGCAGCGCGTCGCCGCCGCGGCTTTCGAGATAGTCCTCGGCCATTCCGGTCATCGTGAAGCCGGGGCAGATCGCGAACGCCAGAATCCCGTCGCGGGCGTAGCCGCGCGCGATCGACTTGGTCATCGCCACCATCCCCGCCTTGGACGCGGCATAGTGCCAGTGCGCCGGCGAATCGCCGCGATAGGCGGCGCGGCTGGCGATGTTGACGATCCGTCCGCCGGATGCGCGCTCCTGCCAGTGGCGCACGGCGAAGCGGCACAGTTCGGCCGAGGCGGTCAGGTTGATCCGCAGCGTGCGCTCCCATTGCTCGAGCCAGGCGGCATCGTCGGAATCGATCGGATTGGCCTCGAACACGCCGGCATTGTTGATCAGCACGTCGATCCGCCCGTCGCAGCGCTCGAGCGCTGCGTCCCACAGGGCGCGCGGCGCGGCCGGGTCGGCGAAGTCGGCGGGGATGCCCGAGCGGGTGCCGTGGCCGATGACGGTGGCGCCGGCGGCTTCGAGCGCCGTGAGCGTGGCGGCACCTATCCCGCGTGAGGAACCGGTGATGAGGATGTTGGTCATGGCTTAGCTTAGCGGGACGTGTCCGCACGCGCTACCTGCCTCCCCTCCCTGAAAGGGAGGGGATTGAGGGGTGGGTCGGCCTAGGGAGAGGGCTGACGCCGCCACGGGCCGACCCACCCCCGGCCCCTCCCTTCCAGGGAGGGGAGAAGAAGGGGGAGGGAGTCAGGCCGCGACGCTGGCCGAGAAGGTGTCGGCGGCGCCTTTGAGTTCGTTCAACTGATCGTCGACATCGCCGAAATTGCGTTCGAGCGTGTCGATCTCGCCCGCAACATGTTCGGTGCCGGCGCGGATCGCGGTGATCGTGCCCGACATCGAATCGGCGGCGAGCGCGGTCTCGTCGACCGCCGCGGTGATCGCGGTGACGGTCTGTGCCTGCGCCTGCATCGCATAGCGGATGCGGTTGGCGCTTTCCTGGACCTCGGCGACGGTCGCCTTGATCGAGGCGTTGGTCTCAACGGTCGAGCGCGTCGCCGACTGGATCGCGGCGATCTTGGCGGCGATGTCGTCGGTCGCGCGGGCGGTCTGGTTCGCGAGCGACTTCACTTCCTGCGCGACCACCGCGAAACCGCGGCCGGCATCGCCCGCGCGTGCCGCCTCGATCGTCGCATTGAGTGCGAGCAGGTTGGTCTGCCCGGCAATGTCGCGGATCAGCCCGAGGATCGATTCGATCGACTTGGCATGGTCGCTGAGCGTCTCGGACATGCAGACCGCGGTGCTTGCCTGGGTCGAGGCGCGCGTCGCGATTTCCGCGGCGGCTTCGACTTCGCCGCGCGCGCCCTCGATCGCGCGGATCAGCCCGGCGGCGGTCTGCGCCGCCTCGCGCATCGCCATCGCCGATTGTTCGGCGGCGGCGGCGACTTCGCTCGTCTGGCCGAGCATCCCGCGCGCCGCGCGCGACGCGCCTTGCGCCTGGACGCGGATGCGGTTGCCGAGCGTGGCGGCGCCCTCGATCGAACTGGCGATCGTCGCGCTGAAATCGGCCGAGCGCGTGCGGCGTTCGGCGCGCGCGCGTTCGGCATCGTACGTGCCGAGATACGACGCCATCACGTCGGCCTCGACCAGACCGAGCCGCTGGACGCAATCAGCGAGCGCACACAGGCGCGCCGAGCCGCTGCCGAGCTTCGCCTCGATCGCGATCAGCGTGCGGCTATGCGCAAAGCTCAGCGACGAGAGCAGCGCCTGCAACGGCACGCCGGCCTTTTGCGAGGCGGCGGCATGGCGCGTCGCCATTCGCATCCAATCGTCGGCATAGGGCGCGGCATATTTGATGTGGGTATAGCGCGCGCTGTTGGCGATCCGGGTCTCGAGATAGTCCGCGGTGAAATGCCCCCGGATATGCGCGGTCACCGGCAGCGACAGATAATGCTCCCAGAAGGCGCGCGATATCTCGGCCTCGTAGCCCGCGATCGCCTGGGTGATCTCGTCGGCGCACGCATGCACACTGCCGTCCCAGTCGTAATCCGCGACGCGGGCGGCGGCGGTGCGGTTTTCGCCGCTCCACCCACCCGGAATCGCGCGCGCAGGCGCCTCGCTTACTGCCATCTCATATCCTCATTCCCGGTTTTACGCCGCGACTTTTGCGACAAAGTCGCTCGCACGGTTCTTTAGTGTACCCAGTTTGTGGTCGAGCGAATCGAAGCCGCGCCCGACGCTGTCGATCTCGGAGGCGACCGATTCGGTGTCCTCGCGGATCGCGGTGATGGTGTTCGACATCGAATCGGCGGCGAGCGCGGTCTCGTCGACCGCGGCGGTGATCGCGGTGACGGTGTGCGCCTGCGCCTCCATCGCATAGCGGATGCGGTTGGCGCTTTCCTGGACCTCGGCGACGGTCGATTTGATCGAGGCATTGGTCGCGACGGTCGAGCGCGTTGCCGACTGGATCGCGGCGATCTTGGCGGCGATGTCGTCGGTCGCGCGCGCGGTCTGGTTGGCGAGGCTCTTCACCTCCTGCGCGACGACGGCGAAGCCACGCCCCGAATCGCCGGCGCGCGCCGCCTCGATCGTGGCGTTGAGCGCGAGCAGGTTGGTCTGGCCGGCGATGTCGCGGATCAGGCCGAGGATCGATTCGATCGATTTCGCGTGGTCGCTGAGCGTTTCCGACATGCCGACCGCGGTGCTCGCCTGGGTCGAGGCGCGCGTGGCGATTTCGGCGGCGGCTTCGACTTCGCTGCGCGCATCCTCGATCGCGCGGATCAGGCCCGCGGCGGTCTGCGCGGCCTCGCGCATCGCCATCGCCGACTGTTCGGCGGCGGCAGCGACTTCGCTCGTCTTGCCGAGCATGCCGCGCGCGGACGTCGAGGTTCGGACCGACTGGCCGCGCAGCACTTCGGATTCCTGCGTTGCTTCCTCGACCGTCGCGGCGATGCGCTCGCGGAATTCGGTGGCGAGTCGGTCGCGCTCGCCCTGCGCGCTGTTGAGGCGGAAGGCGTTGTAGATTTCGACGGTGATCTCGGCCTCGAGCCCGGTGAGGCGCATCAGCGTGTCGATGAACACCGGCAGGCGCGGATCGTCGCCCTTGACGCGCTTGAACAGGATGTCGAGCGCCGCGCGGTCGCTGGCGCAGGTCATCGACAGCAATGCCATCGTCGATACGCCTTCTTTATAGCCCGAGGCGACCGAGCGCTCCATCGACTCGATCCAGGCGCGGCCGGACACATCGCAGAAACGGTTGCGCAGGTAGGTGACGCCGAGCTCGATCATCTTGGCCTCCTCATGCGGCTGCCAGCTCTTCTCGCCCGGGCTCGCGCGGCGCCATTGCGCCCAGAAGGCGAGCGCGATCTCGGCGGCGTCGGGTTCGAGCACGCTCCAGACCGTGCGGGCGGCGGCTTCCAGCGTATTGTCGAAATCGAAGGCGCGCAGGCGCGCCCGGATATCGATGGTCGCGGCGACCGTTCCGGGGGCAGGCATAACAGTGGCGTTCAAGGCGAAGCTCCGAATCTGCCGCGGCCAAGGGCTGTACGCTACAGGCCGGCGGTCATCGGATGGCTTACCGCCATTTGGTTAACGCCCAGTAAGCCCTAGGTAGCCCCTGGGGCAAAGTGCCCAGCTGCAATTGCTGCAGCTGCGTGGCATGCCAGAAACCTTGCATCGCGCGACTTGCCGACTAAGAGAGCGACAACCCAATATGACGAGGACGTCCTAGCCTTGGCCAGCCCAACACCCCGCGCCCGACCGCTCAGTCCGCATCTGTCGATCTGGAAACCCGGTCCGCACATGGTGGTCTCGATCCTGCACCGCATCACCGGCGACGGCATGGCGACCGTCGGTACGGTCGTGCTCGTCTGGTGGCTCGCCGCGATCGCGGCCGGGCGCGAGAGCTATCACACCTTCTACCACGTGTTCGGCGAAGTCGCCGGCGGCGCGCTCGGCTATCTGTTCGGGATCGGCATGACGCTGTGCTTCTTTCAGCATATGGCAACGGGCATCCGCCACTTCTTCCTCGATGCCGGCGCCGGCTACGAGCTGAAGGTCAACCGCGCGGGTTCGATCGCGACGATGGTCTTCGCGGTGGTGGCGACGGTGCTCGTCTGGGCCTATATCCTGGGGGTCAAGTAAGATGGGTAACGGAACCGAACTCGGCCGCGTCCGCGGTCTCGGCAGCGCCAAGGAAGGCGCGCACCATTGGTGGGCGCAGCGCGTCACCGCCGGATCGAACCTGTTCCTCACGCTCTGGTTCTTCGTCGCGCTCGTCCGCCTGCCGGCCTATGATTTCGACACGGTCCACACCTGGCTCGGTTCGCCCTGGGCGGCGATCCCGCTCGTGCTGCTGGTCCTTTCGGTCTTCTATCACTTCCGGCTCGGGCTGCAGGTGCTGATCGAGGATTATCAGCACGGCGCCAGCCGGGTCGCTTTGATGCTGCTGCTCAACTTCTTCACCTTCGGCAGCGGCGCCATCGCCCTTTTCGCGATCCTCAAGGTCGCCTTCACCGCCACCACCGGAGTGCCGCATGTCTGAGGCATATAAGATCATCGACCATACCTATGACGCTGTCGTCGTGGGTGCCGGCGGCTCGGGGCTTCGCGCCACGATGGGCATCGCCGAGACGGGTCTCAAGACCGCGTGCATCACCAAGGTGTTCCCGACGCGCTCGCACACCGTCGCTGCGCAGGGCGGCATCGCCGCGTCGCTCGGCAACAATTCGCCCGACCATTGGACGTGGCACATGTTCGACACCGTCAAGGGTTCGGACTGGCTCGGCGACCAGGACGCGATCGAGTATATGGTGCGCGAAGCACCGGCGGCCGTTTACGAGCTCGAGCATGCCGGCGTGCCGTTCAGCCGCAACGAGAATGGCACGATCTACCAGCGTCCGTTCGGCGGCCACATGCAGAACATGGGCGAGGGGCCTCCGGTCCAGCGCACCGCCGCTGCCGCCGATCGTACCGGCCACGCCATGCTCCACGCGCTCTACCAGCAGAGCCTGAAGTATGACGCCGACTTCTACATCGAATATTTCGCGCTCGACCTGATCATGGAAGACGGCGTGTGCCGCGGCGTGATCGCGCTGTGCATGGACGACGGCTCGATCCACCGCTTCCGCGCGCACAACGTCGTGCTCGCGACGGGCGGCTATGGCCGGACCTATTATTCGGCAACCTCGGCGCATACCTGCACCGGCGACGGCAATGCGATGGTGCTGCGCGCAGGGCTCCCGTTGCAGGACATGGAGTTCGTGCAGTTCCACCCGACCGGCATCTACGGTGCGGGCGTGCTCATCACCGAGGGCGCGCGCGGCGAGGGCGGCTATCTCACCAACTCCGAGGGCGAGCGCTTCATGGAGCGCTATGCTCCTAGCGCGAAGGACCTGGCGTCGCGTGACGTCGTGTCGCGCTCGATGGCGCTTGAAATGCGCGAGGGCCGCGGCGTCGGCAAGAATGGCGACCATATCTGGCTCCATCTCGACCATATCGACCCCAAGGTGCTCGCCGAGCGCCTGCCGGGCATCACCGAGACCGGCAAGATCTTCGCCGGCGTCGACCTGACGCGCCAGCCGCTGCCTGTCACGCCGACTGTGCATTACAACATGGGCGGTATCCCGACCAACTATCACGGCGAGGTCGTCCATCTGAAGGACGGCAACCCGGATGCGGTCGTCCCCGGCCTGTTCGCGGTGGGTGAGGCGGCATGCGTCTCGGTCCATGGCGCAAACCGCCTGGGCTCGAACTCGCTGATCGATCTCGTGGTGTTCGGCCGCGCGACGGGCTTGCGGATCAAGGACACGTTGAAGCCCAACACGCCGCACCAGCCGCTGCCCAAGGGTTCGGAAGAGCTGTCGCTCGCCCGGCTCGACCGGTTCCGCAATGCGACCGGCACGATCCCGACCGCGGAGATCCGCGTCGAGATGCAGCGCACGATGCAGAAGAATTGCGCGGTGTTCCGCGACAACGAGCTGCTGACCGAGGGCGTCGCGCAGATCAAGGCGACCTATGCCAAGCTGGCGGACGTCGCGGTCAAGGATCGCTCGCTGATCTGGAACACCGATCTGGTCGAGACGCTCGAGCTCGACAATCTGCTCGCGCAGGCGATGGTGACGATGCAGTCGGCCGAGAACCGCAAGGAATCGCGCGGCGCGCACGTCAACGAGGATCATCCCGACCGCGACGACGCGAACTGGATGAAGCACACCACCGCGACCTTCACGGGCTGGGGCGGCGTCGGCGGCAAGGTCGAGATCGGCTATCGCCCGGTCCACGATTACACGCTCACCGAAGAGGCCGAGTATATCAAGCCGAAGAAGCGGGTTTACTGAGCGAAAAGCGGGCGCGCGCCGTGGACACGATTCGGTACGACTACCAACCGAATACGCTGCGGTTCGCGCTCGCCGCCGCCTTCTGCGCCGGGTCGGCGGTGCTGATGGCGAAGTTCGCGCTCGATAACGATCGCGGGATGATCATCGATGGCCTGATCCGGCTCGACCGCGGCGCGGCGACGGTGTTTCAATGGGCAGTTGCCGGCACTTTTGCCGTCGGACTGTTCATCGCCTTGGCAGGGCTCGCACGGTCGTTCGGCCCGGCTGTGCAAGTCGTCCTCGACCGGCATGCCATTTCTGCGCCCAAGAGCGGGTTCAGCCGTACCGTCGAGACCGTCCGCTATGCCGAGATTAGCGGCCTGCGGCTGACGCAGATCCGGTCGCATCGCTTTCTCGAACTCCGGCACCCGCGTGGCAAGTTCACCATTGCCTGCTCGATGCTACCGAGCGAATATGATTTCGATACGCTGGTGGATACGGTGCGGGCGCGCTGTCGGGTCCACGCGCGATAGTTTTGTAGGGTGGTCGGTTACGGCTTCGGTGGAGCGGCCCGCTGTGCTGCCGCCCAAGCGATCAGATGATCGATATCCTCGCGGTTGCCGTCCAGCGGCGATGGTCAATGGTTCCGAGGGAAAGATGTCGCGCTTATCCGCGATAGTCCACCACGCCCAGAGTGGTCAGGTGTTCATCACCCCCATAGCGCTTAAGCCTCAACACAATCGAGAAGGTGTTTGATCTTGTTCGCTTCGCTCTTGGCGGGGGTCGAACTCGAACATGCCTCTTGATCTCGCAATCGGTGGGCTTTTGCGCCAGCTTGACAGGCCGATCACATCGCACAGACTGGCCTTGTGGGCACTCGAGGAACGAACATGCTACGGATCACGTGGGCGATCGTCCTCGCTTGGCTTGCCTCAGTCAGCCCGATCGCCTGTGCGCAACCCTATGATCCCCCGCGCCATACGCTGCCGCCCCCGCTGATCGGACAGAGTGACGAGGACGTGGTCGTCCAGGCCAATGCCGGCATCACGATCGAGCGCGATCGCACCCCGCAAGCGATCCTCGCCGAGCATCGCCGGCTCGACCGCGCGCTCGCCGGTCTCGCGCCGCAGCGGCCGGGGGTGATCGACGCCTATGTCGTCGCGGTCGGGCTCGACAGCGATCCGGTGTTCGGGCGCGAAGCGCGCGAGGCGGGGCGGGTGCTGTCGCGGCGCTATGGCGCGGCGGGGCGGACGATCGTACTCGCCAGCAGCGACGGTCATGCACCGAGCGACCTGCCGCGTGGTTCGCCCGAGGCGCTGGCGGCGGTGCTCGCGCGCGTTGCCGAAGTGATGGACCGCAAGGAGGATGTGCTGATCCTCTACGTCACGAGCCACGGCGTACCGCTCGGCATCGTCTATAATGACGGCGACCAGGGCTATGGCGCGATCTCGCCGGTGCGGCTTGCCGACATGCTCGAATCGCTCGGCATCGCGCGGCGGCTGGTGATGGTCGGCGCCTGTTATGCCGGGGTGTTCGTGCCGATGCTGGCGAGCGACGACAGCGTCGTGATCACCGCCGCCGCGGCCGATCGCACCTCGTTCGGCTGTCACGCCGACAGCGACTGGACCTTTTTCGGCGATGCGCTGATCAACCATGCGCTGCGCAAGCGCCAGTCGCTGAGCGACGCCAATTCCGAGGCGGTGTCGCTGATCGCGACATGGGAAGGCGCGAGCGGACTCGCTCCGTCGGCGCCGCAGATCGAGATCGGGGTCGATGCCAAGCGCTGGCTGGCGCCGCTCGACGCGCGCATACCCGCGGCGGAGACCGCGCCGGTCGGGCGACCCGCGACGACGCTGTTCGACGCGAAGTGACCGATCGGGCCTGCGCGCAGTAAATTCGCGATCGGACCGAAAGGGCCGGAACTCAGCCGGGTCTCGCCGGTTTGGGCGGGCATGAACGCCACCCGCTATCCCTTGCTCGCCAATCCGCACATCCGCCTGTCGGGTCCGGTCGACCAGCTGATGTACACCAATTTCCGCCAGCAGCTCGATGCCTGCCCGAGCGAGGGCACGATCGTCATCGCGCTGACGACGCTCGGCGGCGATCCCGAGGTCGCGCGAACGATGGCCGACGACATCCGGCTGCTCGGCGAGTATGACCAGCGCGAGATCCTGTTCCTCGGCAAGGTCGCGGTCTATTCGGCCGGCGCGACCTTCATGGCGGGGTTTCCGGTCGATCGCCGCTTCCTCACGCGGCACACGCGGCTGATGATCCACGAGCGCAAGATCTCGAAGGAGATCAGCCTCGACGGTCCGCTGCGGATGGTGGTCGCGTCGATCAAGGCAGCGCTGCACGAGGTCGAGCATTCGATCGAAATCGAGGAAGAGGGCTTCCGCGCGATCGTCAAGGACAGCCAGGTCGATTTCGAGGAGCTGCGCGAGAAGGCGCCGGCCAATTGGTATATCGAGGCTGAGGAAGCGCGCGATTTGGGGCTTGTGCTGGACGTGATCTAGTCGGCTCCCCTCCCTGAAAGGGAGGGGCTGGGGGTGGGTCGGCCTAGGGCGGGCGCTACCTGCGACAACGGGCCGACCCACCCCCGACCCCTCCCTTCCAGGGAGGGGAAGCGCGACGCCATGCGCTGGACAAATTGCCCACCCCTTTGAATCGCATGCTGCAATGCAGAGCTAGGGTTTGCGGGGCGCGCTCAGTCTGTGTACGAGCGGTCGCAAACCCGGCGCTCTTGGGCGCTACGCATCACGGAAACGAGACAGCGATGGCCGAATTCTCCCTTCCCGCCAATTCGAAGATCAAGAAGAGCGGCACGGTCCACAAAGCGGCGCCAGACGCCACGCGGATCAAGAACTTCAAGATCTATCGCTACGATCCCGATGCCGGCCAGAACCCGCATTACGACACGTTCGAGGTCGATCTCGACTCGTGCGGCCCGATGGTGCTCGACGCGCTGATCAAGATGAAGTCCGAGCAGGATTCGTCGCTGACCTTCCGCCGCTCGTGCCGCGAGGGCATTTGCGGGTCGTGCGCGATGAACATCGACGGCACCAACACGCTCGCCTGCACCAAGGCGATCGAGGACGTGAAGGGCGAAGTGCGCATCACGCCGCTGCCGCACATGGAAGTGATCAAGGACCTCGTCCCCGATTTCACGCACTTCTACGCGCAGTACAGCTCGATCAAGCCGTGGCTGCAGACCGTGACGCCGCCGCCCTCGGGCAAGGAGCGGCTGCAGTCGCCGGCCGAGCGCGAGAAGCTCGATGGGCTGTACGAGTGCATTCTGTGCGCCTGCTGCTCGACGGCGTGCCCCAGCTATTGGTGGAACAGCGACAAGTTCCTCGGCCCGGCGATCCTGTTGCAAGCCTATCGCTGGCTCGCCGACAGCCGCGACGAGATGACCGGCGAGCGGTTGGACGAGCTTGAGGATCCGTTCCGCCTGTATCGCTGCCACACGATCATGAACTGCGCCAACGTCTGCCCGAAGGGTCTCAACCCCGCCAAGGCGATCGCCGAGATCAAGAAGATGGAAGTCGAACGCGTCGTTTGATTTCTCTCCCTCTCCCCGCTTGCGGGGAGAGGGTCGGGGAGAGGGGGCGTGCCGCGAACGCGGCGCTCCGTAATGCAGTACAGCCCCTCTCCCGCGCTTCGGCTACGCCTCGCTTGCCCTCTCCCCGCGAGCGGGGAGAGGGAAAAGAATGACCGACATCCTTAAGCGCTACGCCGCTTTGCTCTCCTCGGGAGAGCTGAAACCCGACCCAGAGCAAGCCGCCGCCGCCCAGCGCCTCGCGCATCTCGCGACCGCACTCCAGGCCACACCCAAACGCGGCTCCACGCTGTGGCGCGTGCTCGGCCGCAAGCCTGAGCCGCCACGCGGGCTCTACATCTGGGGCGGTGTGGGTCGCGGCAAGTCGATGCTGATGGACCTGTTCTTCGACTCGGTCGACATCCGCCGCAAGCGTCGCGTCCATTTCGCCGAATTCATGCTCGAAGTGCACCAGCGCCTCGCCGCCGAGCGTGCCAAGGAACTCGGCGATCCGATCCCGCCGCTTGCCAAGGCCTTCGCCGAGGAAACCCGCCTGCTCGCGTTCGACGAGATGATGGTCACCAACAGCCCCGACGCGATGATCCTGTCACGGCTGTTCACGCATCTGCTCGACGAAGGTGTGACGGTGGTCACCACCTCGAACCGCCCGCCCGCCGATCTCTACAAGAACGGGCTCAACCGCGAGCATTTCCTGCCGTTCATCGCGCTGGTCGAGGAAAAGCTCGACATCATCACGCTCAACGGCCCGACCGATTACCGCCGCGATCGGCTCGGGCAGGTCGACACCTGGCTCGTCCCCAACGGCCCCGAGGCGACCGCGACGCTGTCGGGCGACTTCTTCCGTCTCACCGATTTCCCGGTCGAGGACCGCGCGCACGTGCCGTCCGAGGAGATGATCGTCCAGGGGCGCACGCTCCAGGTGCCCAAGGCGATCAAGGGCGTCGCGGTGTTCAGCTTCAAGCGGCTCTGTGGCGAGGCGAGGGGCGCGGCCGATTACATCGCGATCGCGCGGCGCTTCCACACGATCATCCTGGTCGGCATCCCCAAGCTCGGCCCCGACATGCGCAACGAGGCGGCGCGATTCGTCGCTTTGATCGACGCGCTGTACGAGCATAAGGTCAAACTGCTCGCCGCCGCGGATGCCGAGCCCGCGCAGCTTTATGAGGCGGGTGATGGCCGCTTCGAGTTCGAGCGGACGATCAGCCGTCTCGAAGAAATGCGCTCGGAAGAGTATCTTGCGCAGGGACATGGCACAGACTGAGCGCTGCGGCGTTCAGCTTGGATACGACAGTCGCCCGCCCTAATTGCACTTGCGAATTAGTCGCAATACTGGTTGTTAACGTCGTCGCCTTTACGGTTGCCCCGACTCGCAAACCGGCCTAAGCCGCGCGCCATCTGCCCCGCCGCGCGTACGCGGCCCCAATCACAACGCCCGCGAACGGGCGATAGTCGGAAGGATCCCAGATGGCTCGCAAGAAGATCGCGCTGATCGGCGCCGGTAACATCGGTGGCACGCTCGCGCACCTCGCAGCGCTCAAGGGTCTGGGCGACGTGGTGTTGTTCGATGTCGTCGAAGGCGTGCCGCAGGGCAAGGCGCTCGATCTGAGCCAGTGCTCGCCGGTCGAGGGCTTCGACGCCAAGGTCACCGGCACCAACGATTACAAGGACATCGCCGGCGCCGACGTGATCATCGTCACGGCAGGGGTCGCGCGCAAGCCCGGCATGAGCCGCGACGATCTGCTCGGCATCAATCTCAAGGTCATGAAGGCCGTCGGCGAGGGCATCGCCGCCAACGCCCCCGACGCGTTCGTCATCTGCATCACCAACCCGCTCGACGCGATGGTGTGGGCGCTGCGCGAATTCTCGGGCCTGCCGCATCACATGGTCGTCGGCATGGCCGGCGTGCTCGATTCGGCGCGCTTCAGCCACTTCCTCGCCGAGGAATTCCAGGTTTCGGTCAAGGACGTCACGAGCTTCGTGCTCGGCGGCCATGGCGACACGATGGTCCCGGTCATCCAGTATTCGACCGTCTCGGGCATCCCGGTCCCTGATCTGATCGCGATGGGCCGTTCGAGCCAGGAGAAGATCGACGCGATCGTCAAGCGCACGCGCGGCGGCGGCGGCGAGATCGTTGCTCTGCTCAAGACCGGCTCGGCTTACTATGCGCCCGCCACCAGCGGCATCGCGATGGCCGAAGCCTATCTCTACGACCAGAAGCGCGTGCTTCCGGCCGCAGCGCACCTCACCGGACAGTATGGCATCGACAATCTCTATGTCGGCGTGCCGGTGGTGATCGGTGGGGGCGGCGTCGAGCAGATCGTCGAGATCGCACTCGACGACGAAGCCAAGGGCAATCTCTCGGTCTCGGTCGACGCGGTCAAGGAACTGCTGGTCGCGTGCAAGGCGATCGACGGGTCGCTCAACTGATTTTTCTGCCGGTGGTGCGCTGATCGCACCACCGCTTTCTCCCAACAGGAAGAACGCTGCATGAGCATTCTCGTCGACAAGAACACCAAGGTCATCACCCAGGGCATGACCGGTGAGACCGGCAGCTTCCATACCAAGGCGGCGCTGGAATACGGCACGCAGATGGTTGGCGGCGTGACGCCCGGCAAGGGCGGTACCACCCACCTTGATCTGCCGGTGTACAACACCGTCGCCGAGGCCGTCGCCAAGACCGGCGCGACCGCGTCCGTGATCTACGTTCCGCCCCCCTTCGCGGCCGACTCAATCCTCGAGGCGATCGACGCGCAGGTTCCGCTGATCGTCGCGATCACCGAGGGCATTCCGGTGCTCGACATGGTCCGCGTCAAGCGCGCGCTGTCGGGTTCGAAGTCGCGCCTGATCGGCCCGAACTGCCCGGGCGTGCTGACGCCGGGCGAGTGCAAGATCGGCATCATGCCCGGCAGCATCTTCCGCAAGGGTTCGGTCGGCGTTGTCAGCCGTTCAGGCACGCTCACCTATGAGGCGGTGTTCCAGACGTCGAACGCAGGCCTTGGTCAGACGACCGCGGTCGGCATCGGTGGCGATCCGGTCAACGGCACGAACTTCATCGACGTGCTCGAGCTGTTCCTCGCCGACGACGAGACCAAGTCGATCATCATGATCGGCGAAATCGGCGGCTCGGCCGAAGAGGAAGCTGCGCAGTTCCTGCGTGACGAAGCCAAGCGTGGTCGCTCGAAGCCGATGGCCGGCTTCATCGCGGGCCGCACGGCGCCTCCGGGTCGTCGCATGGGCCATGCCGGCGCGATCGTCTCGGGCGGCCAGGGCGGCGCCGAGGACAAGATCGCGGCGATGGAAGCTGCGGGTATCCGCGTTGCGGATAGCCCCTCGGAACTGGGCACGACCTTGCTGGCAGTGCTTAACGGTTGAATCTAACCCTTCTCCCCTTGTGGGAGAAGGTGGCCCGAAGGGCCGGATGAGGGGGAGTAGGGGGCCGCTGCTGTGGTCCCCCTCACCCTCCCACCCGCAAGAGCGGGTGGGCCCCTCCCTCTCCCACAAGGGGAGAGGGAAAAGAGGACGACGATTATGGGCATTGAAGGCCAGGATTTCGCGGATGTTGCGGGTAGCGTAAGCCCCGCCTTCATCGAGTCGCTCTACGCACGCTTCAAGGCGTCGCCCGACAGCGTCGAGCCGTCGTGGCGCTCCTGGTTCGAAGGCCTTGAAGGCTCGACCGAAGGCGCTTCGTGGCAGCAGGCGAACTGGCCGCTCTCCTCGACCGACGACCTGACGTCGGCGCTCGACCCGACCCAGATGGAGCCCGCGCCCAAGCCGGCACGTGGCGGCGCCAAGCCTGCTCCCGCAGCGCCGGCTGCTCCAGCCCCCTCGCAGGACGAGATCCTCCGCGCCGCGAGCGACTCGATCCGCGCGATGCTGCTGATCCGCACCTATCGCGTCCGCGGCCATCTCGCGGCCAATCTCGATCCGCTCGGCCTGTCGCAGCGCGAGATGCCCGACGATCTCAAGACCGAATATCACGGCTTCTCCGACGCCGACATCGACCGCAAGGTGTACCTCGGCGGCACGATGGGCCTGCAATGGGCGACGATCCGCGAAGTCGTCGACATCCTGCGTGCCAATTATTGCGGCAATGTCGGCCTCGAATATATGCACATCGCCGACGTCGAAGAGCGTCGATTCCTGCAGGAGCGCATGGAAGGCAAGGACAAGGCGATCGAGTTCACCGACCTCGGCAAGAAGGCGATCCTCAACAAGGTGATCGAAGCCGAGCAGTGGGAGCGGTTCTGCGGCAAGAAGTACGTCGGCACCAAGCGCTTCGGCCTCGACGGCGGCGAGAGCATGATCCCGGCGCTTGAGAGCGTGATCAAATATGGCGGTTCGCTCGGCGTCAACGAGATCGTCTTCGGCATGGCGCATCGCGGCCGTTTGAACGTCCTCACCAACGTGATGGCCAAGCCCTTCCGCATCATCTTCCACGAGTTCGGCGGCGGGTCGGATAACCCCGACGACGTCGCGGGTTCGGGCGACGTGAAGTATCACCTCGGCACCTCGACCGACCGCGAATTCGACGGAATCAGCGTCCACATGTCGCTGGTCGCCAACCCGTCGCACCTCGAGGCGGAAGATCCGGTCGTGCTCGGCAAGACCCGCGCGATCCAGACGATCGCGGGCGATCTCGACGAGCATAAGGCGTCGCTCCCCGTGCTGATCCATGGCGACGCGGCGTTCGCGGGGCAGGGGATCGTCTGGGAGTGCCTCGGCTTCTCGGGCATCCGCGGCTACAACACCGGCGGCTGCGTCCACTTCATCATCAACAACCAGGTCGGCTTCACGACGTCGCCGCAGTTCGCTCGCTCGTCGCCGTACCCGTCGGACGTCGCCAAGGGCGTCCAGGCGCCGATCTTCCACGTCAACGGCGATGACCCCGAGGCGGTGACCTTCGCCACCAAGATGGCGATCGAATATCGCCAGAAGTTCCACCGCGACGTGGTGATCGACATGTGGTGCTATCGCCGCAACGGTCACAACGAAGGCGACGAGCCGTCCTTCACGCAGCCGCTGATGTACGACATCATCCGGAAGCATCCGCCCGTCAGCGAGGTCTACGGCCAGAAGCTGATCGAGCAGAAGGTGATCGACCGCGCCTGGATCGACGCCAACATCACGCAGTTCACGACCTTGCTCGAGGGCGAGTTCGAGGCTGGCGCGACCTACAAGCCCAACAAGGCCGACTGGTTCGCCGGGCGCTGGTCGGGGCTGCATTCGCCTGCCGATTCGGAGAGCGCGCGCCGCAACGTCGAGACGAGCATCGAGCAAAAGCTGTTCGACTCGCTCGGCCGCACGCTGACGACGATCCCGGAGGGGCTGACCGTCCACAAGACGCTCAACCGCGTGCTCGACGCCAAGCGGGCGATGTTCAAGACCGGCGAGAATTTCGACTGGGCGACCGGTGAAGCGCTGGCGTTCGGCTCGCTGCTTTCGGAAGGCTATGGCGTCCGTCTGTCGGGCCAGGATTCCGGGCGCGGCACCTTCTCGCAGCGCCACGCGGTGTGGGTCGATCAGACCGACGAGCACAAGTATCGCCCGCTCTCGACCGTCGAGCATGGCCGTTTCGAAGTGCTCGACTCGCCGCTCAGCGAATATGGCGTGCTCGGCTTCGAGTACGGTTATGCGCTTGCCGATCCGAAGACGCTGGTGCTGTGGGAGGCGCAGTTCGGCGACTTCATGAACGGCGCGCAGATCATGATCGACCAGTTCATCGCATCGGGCGAGGCCAAGTGGCTCCGCGCCAACGGCCTCGTGATGCTGCTGCCGCACGGCTATGAAGGGCAGGGGCCGGAGCATTCGTCCGCCCGCGTCGAGCGTTTCCTTCAGCTCTGCGCGCAGGATAATATCCAGGTCGCCAACTGCACGACTCCGGCCAACTATTTCCACCTGCTGCGCCGGCAGATGCACCGCTCGTTCCGCAAGCCCTTGGTGATCTTCACGCCCAAGTCGCTGCTGCGCCACAAGCTGGCCGTGTCGAAGACCGCCGACTTCACCGGCGACAGCCACTTCCAGCGGATGCTGAGCGATCCTTCGGCCCCGGCCGATGTGGACGTGAAGCGCCTCGTGCTGTGCACCGGCAAGGTCGCCTACGACCTGATGGAAGCGCGCGACGCCGCGGGCGACCAGAACACGTCGATCGTCCGTGTCGAGCAGCTCTATCCCTTCCCGGGCGAGCCTTTGGTCGAGCGTCTCAAGCGCATGCCCAACCTCGAGACGGTGGTGTGGGCGCAGGAAGAGCCGAAGAACAACGGCGCGTGGAGCTTCGTCGATCCGTTCATCGAGGAATGCCTGATCGAGGCGGGCGGCACGGTGCAGCGTGCGCGCTATGCCGGGCGTGCGGCGTCGGCATCGCCGGCAACGGGCCTGATGAAGCGCCACCAGACCGAGCAGGCGGCGCTCGTCGCCGACGCGCTCGGCCACAGCGTTCGCGAAGAAATTCGCCGGACGCGCAAGGTTTGATCGTTACCCCGGCTGCGCGAGCAGCCGGGCCTTCGTAATTTCGCGTAGCGCTTGATCGGCAAGCGCTCCGCACCTGGGCCCCCGGCCTTCGCCGGGGAAGAGAAAAGAGGCTGATATGGCAACCGAAGTCACAGTACCGGTACTCGGTGAATCGATCACCGAAGCGACGCTCGGCGAATGGCTCAAGCAGCCCGGCGACGCGGTCGCGGTCGACGAGCCGATCGCCAGCCTGGAGACCGACAAGGTCTCGGTCGAAGTCCCTTCGCCGGTCGCCGGCGTGATGGGCCAGCATGCGGTGCAGGTCGGTGACACCGTTCTCGTCGGCGCGATGATCGCGACGATCGATGCCGGTGACGGCGCCCCCGCCGCCGCTGCCGCGCCGCAGCCCGCCGTGCTCCAGTCGCCCGCCGCTGAGGCGCAGGCATCGCCCGCCGCGACCGCCGGCCAGCAGGCACCCGCCTCCGACCCGCGCGACACGCCTGCTGCCCTGTCGCCGTCGGTGCGCCGCGCGGTGCTCGAGCACGGTGTCGACCCGGCGACCGTCAAGGGCACCGGCAAGGACGGCCGCCTGACTAAGGACGACGTCGCCGCCGCTGCCGCTTCGACGCCCGCGCCCGCACCGGCACCTGCCGCAGCGCCGCCGGTCTCGGCTTCGGTCGCCGCCTCCACTGGTCGCAAGGAAGAGCGCGTCCGCATGACGCGCCTGCGCCAGACGATCGCCAAGCGCCTCAAGGAAGCGCAGAACACGGCAGCCCTGCTGACGACCTTCAACGACGTCGACATGACCGCGGTCATCGAGGCGCGTGCGAAGTACAAGGACCTGTTCGAGAAGAAGCATGGCGTCCGCCTCGGCTTCATGGGCTTCTTCGTGAAGGCCGCGTGCCTTGCGCTCAAGGACATCCCGAGCGTCAACGCTTCGATCGAGGGCGATGAGATCGTCTATCACGACTATGCCGATATCTCGGTGGCAGTGTCGTCGCCGGGCGGGCTCGTCGTGCCGGTGGTGCGCGATGCCGACCAGATGTCGGTCGCGCAGGTCGAGAAGACGATCGGCGATTTCGGCAAGCGCGCCAAGGACGGCACGCTCAAGATGGACGAGATGAAGGGCGGTACCTTCACCATCTCGAACGGCGGCGTGTTCGGCTCGCTGATGTCGACCCCGATCATCAACCCGCCGCAGGCCGCCGTGCTCGGCCTGCACCGCATCGAGGACCGCGCGGTCGTCGTGAACGGCCAGATCGTGATCCGCCCGATGATGTATCTCGCGCTCAGCTACGATCACCGCCTGATCGACGGTCGCGAAGCGGTGACGTTCCTCGTCGCGCTCAAGAACGCGATCGAAGATCCGACGCGGATCCTGATCGACCTGTAATATCGGATTGCATCTACCCATATTCCGTTCGTGCTGAGCTTGTCGAAGCACTGTCCTTGTCTGTCGGACGGAAGAGAAGGCAGCCCCTCGGCAAGCTCGGGGCGAACGGAGTGACACATGGCTGATTACGATTACGACGTCCTCATCATCGGCTCGGGTCCCGGCGGGTACGTCGCCGCGATCCGCGCCGCCCAGCTGGGCCTGCGCACCGCCTGCGTCGAATCGCGCGAGACGCTGGGCGGCACCTGCCTCAACGTTGGCTGCATCCCGTCCAAGGCGTTGCTGCACGCGTCGGAATATTTCGACGCGGCCGCCAACGGCACGATGGCCAAGATGGGCATCAAGGTCACGCCCGAGCTCGACTTGCTGCAGATGCACGCCCAGCGGATCGACGCGATCAACCAGCTGACCGGCGGCATCGCTTTCTTATTCAAGAAGAACAAGGTCACCTGGCTCAAGGGCCGCGGCGCGTTCGTTGATGCGCACACCGTCCAGGTCGGCGAGCAGACCGTCACCGCCAAGGACATCGTGATCGCCACAGGCTCGTCGGTCACCCCGCTCCCCGGCGTCACCGTCGACCAGAAGGTCGTGGTCGATTCGACCGGTGCGCTCGAGCTCGACAAGGTGCCCGAGCATATGGTCGTGATCGGCGGCGGCGTGATCGGGCTCGAGCTCGGCAGCGTGTGGCGCCGGCTTGGCGCCAAGGTCACCTGCGTCGAATATCTCGACCAGATCCTCCCCGGCTTCGATGGCGATATCCGCAAGGAATCGAACAAGATCTTCAAGAAGCAGGGCATCGCGTTCAAGCTCTCGACCAAGGTCACCGGCGTGACGGTCAACGGCGACAAGGCGACGCTCACCGTCGAGCCGTCGGCAGGTGGCCCAGCCGAGACGATCGAGGCGGATTGCGTCCTCGTGTCGATCGGCCGTCGTCCTAACACCGATGGCCTGGCGCTCGAAAAGGCAGGTCTCACGGTCAACGCCCGCGGGCAGATCGACACCGATCACCGCTTCCAGACGACCGTCCCCGGCGTCTGGGCGATCGGCGACGTCATCCCCGGCCCGATGCTCGCGCACAAGGCCGAGGACGAGGGTATCGCGGTCGCCGAGAACATCGCCGGCCAGACCGGCATCGTGAACCATGCGGTGATCCCGAGCGTCGTCTACACCTGGCCCGAAATCGCCGGTGTCGGCCTCACGGAAGAGGTTGCCCGCGAGCAGGCGACGAAGAACGGCGGCGAGATCAAGGTCGGCAAGTTCCCGATGGCGGGCAACAGCCGCGCTAAGACCAATCACGAGCCCGACGGCTTCGTGAAGATCATCGCCGATGCCAAGTCCGATCGCGTGCTCGGCGTCTGGGCGATCGCGGTGCCCGCGGGCACGATGATCGCCGAGGCCGCTTTGGGTATGGAGATGGGCGCGACCAGCGAGGACATCGCCTACACCTGCCATGCGCATCCGACGCATAGCGAGGCGATCAAGGAGGCTGCGATGGCTGTGCGTGGGAAGGCGATCCACGTTTGAGACGCGGCGGCGAGGCGCTTAGCGAAAGCTAAGCGCCCGCTCGAGCCGCGTCCGGCCGGCGGCGCCCAAAGCGCCGACCGACGGCGTGGCTTCGCCACGCCGCTGCCCGCAAGGAAGCCGACCGACCACACCTCCGTTCCTCGGAGAAGGCCGGGGCCCAGGTGCGAAGGTGGAGGTAAGCGAGCGGTACCGCTCGATCTCCACGGCCGTAGCTCCTGGGCCCCGGCCTTCGCCGGGGAACGGCTCAGGTAAATCTGCTCAGCGGAGGCCATGTCCCCCCTACGCCGGATCCCGCTGCGTCGCGCGCGCCGCAATCGTCAGCACCGCCGCCGCCCCAGCAGCGATCCACAGCGCGCCAATCCCGTACGTGCCGTAACACCGCGCGCCGACAATCACCCCGCCACCGAACCCCAGCCATAGCAGCAGATGCCGCGCCCATTCCCAGCGCGGTCCATCGCCCATCAACGCGGCCGCCAGCCCCTGGCCGATCCGCACCAGCGCGCCGGTCATATAGGTCAGCCCGATGCTGACCTCGCCGTCGCGGGTGAACACGCCGTTTTCTGCCCCCATCGCGGTCGCCAGCAGCAGCAGCGGGACGATCGCGGGGTGATAGGGCGCGAAGAGCGCCGCCCCGCCGAGTAGCAGCGTGACCAGCCCCATCACCGCGACGCGCTGCTGGCGCGGGCGTGCGCGGCCGACGATTGTCGCCGCCACCACCCCGCTGACGAAGCTCAAAATCAATCCGGCGCCGATCCGGGCGTCATGCGTCGCATCCGTCGCAAGCGAAACGCCGAGCCGCGTCGTGTTGCCGCTCATGAACGAGGCGAAGAAGCCGCCCATGCTCGAATAGGCCAGCGCATCGACGAACCCTGCCAGTCCGGTGAGGCACGCCGCGAAGAGGAGGGTGGAGCGCTGATACCGTCGCATGGCCGCGATCATGCCCGATGCGCTGCGGCGATGCCAGCGTCGCGCTCGCTGCGCAGGCGGAACGATCGGGCCGCACGGCGGTTTTCCCGCGCGTACCATCTCGGTACGTGTCCAACAGGGGTTACCGATGAAGAAGACGATGATCGCGGCGCTGGCGCTGGTTGCACTCCCGCTCACCGCATGCGGCGGCAATGGCGATGGCAAGCTCGCCAAGCAGGTCGAGAAGGCCGCCGACAACCGCGCCGACGCGATGGAGGCCAATGCCAAGGACCTCGAGGCGCAGGCCAAAGCCGAGCGCAAGACCGGCGAAGACCGCGCCGACGCGATCCGCGCCGCCGATGTCAACGCGGCAGCGATGACGCCCGAACAGCGCGGCGAAGTCGTCGCCAACGACGCGGCAGCCGTTCGCTGATCGCTACGGCGCGCGGCTCTTGGTCGCGCGCCGCATTCCCTCGCGCGCTTTGCGCGGGTAGGGGGCGCGCATGCCCTCGCAATTCCCCTGGCAATTCGGCTCCGCGCTGCCCTGGCTCGATCTGTTCGGGATCGCCGTGTTCGCGATCACCGGCGCGCTCGCTGCGATCCGCCACCGCCAGACGCTCGTCACCGCTACCTTCTTCGCGCTGATCACCGGGGTCGGCGGTGGATCGGTGCGCGATCTGCTGATCGGCGCGCCGGTATTCTGGGTGCATGACCGCTTCGTCGCGGGCACATGCCTCGCGGTCGCGGTGCTGGTGTGGACGACGCCCGAGCGGTGGTGGAAGGGCACTGCGCTCGACTGGCTCGATGCGGTCGGCCTTGCCGCTTATGCCGTATTCGGCGCGGCCAAGGCGCTGGCGTTCGGGATCCCGCCTGTACCGGCTGCGCTGATGGGCGTGGTGACGGCGTGCATCGGCGGCGTCATCCGCGACGTGCTCGCGGGCGAGCCGTCGATCCTGATGCGGCCCGAACTGTATGTGACCGCGGCGGCGCTGGCGTCGGGGTCGTATGTGGTGCTTGTCGTCGCAGGCGTGTCGCCGAGCCTTGCCGCGCCGATCGCTGCCGTGTGCGGGTTCGCGCTGCGTGCGGCGGCGATCCGCTGGCGGCTCGCGCTGCCGGCGTATCGCGATGGAGCGGCGAACGACGGACCGGGCCGGGGATAACCCGGCCCGTCGGCACCGCGCCCGGTCAGCGCTCCTCGATCCGCGCCGCGCTGAATCGGACGTTCGCGCGGGCGCTGATCCGCTGGCTCGCCGCGGCCACGGTCCCGCCGCTCACCCCGCTCGACGGTTCGAGCACCAGCGCGGTCGCGCCCGTGCCGAGCGCGGCGAGTGCCGCGGTCGCATCGAACACGGTCTCGTTGGCGGGCGCCGCCATCGCCATCCCGTCATGCTCCATATGCGGCGCCGACTGGTTGAAGAAGTTGATCACGCCGAGCAGCGCCCGTTTGCCCGCGCTGTCCTGTAGATAGACCTCGTAGAGCACCTGCGGCGCCTCGTCATAGGTCAGCCCGTCGATCACCAGCCGCAACCGCGTCGCCGCACTGCCGCCATCGGACACCGCGCCGAGCAGCAGCGAGCGCGTCTGCGGCGCGGTCGTCAGCGGGACGACGGTCGTGCCGCGTTTCAGCGCGGTCGGGCCGAGCAGTGGGATCGTGCGCACCGGCGTCTCCCGTTCGAGCGCAGCGGTGAACCCCGCGCTGCGCGTCACCGGGCACCCGCCGCCCGCGGCGTAGTGATAGCCGAGCTGCGCGACGGTCAGCATGTCGGCGACCTTGCTCTGCACCAGCGCCCCGCTGCCGTCGATGAAGTTGAAGATCGTTGCGAGCTGCGCCGCATTTGTCGGCAGCCGCGTCGTCGGGCTGACCCGCAGCCAACATTCGTAGAGTCGATCGATATTGGTGTGATGCGTATAGAAGATCGGGTCGTTCCCCGCCGCCGGGACGGCGCCCATATAGCCGGTCGGGCAGTTGGCGACGCCGACCGCGCAATGCACCGCGCCGTGCGGCGTCCCCTCGAGTGCGCTGTTGAACGGCGAATAGCTCGTCTGCGCCATCGCGTTCGAGGTCGAGACGACCGAGGCGCTCAGGCTGCTCGTGCCCGCATTGAGCTGCGGCTGGCGGTTGGGGATATAGAGCGGGTTGGCGACGGTCTGGCCCATGCTGTTGACATAGGTCTGGTCGCGATACGCCGCGGGCATCTGCGCATTGCTCTCATAATCCCAGAAGGGCAGCCGCAGATTGGCGTCGCCGGCCGCGGCCTGGAGCACCTTCTCGAAATAATAGAGGTACATGCGATGCCAGGTCAGGAACTGGATCGTGCCGTGCTGGCAGGTGCACCAGGTTGCCTGTTCGTCGGCATTGCTCTTCGACTGCGCGGTCAGGCCGCTCATGCCTGCAGCGCTCAATCCCGATACGGCCGCGCAGCCGGTGCCGAAATAGGAGTGCATGTTTGCCCAATAGATCCAGCTTCGTCGGAAATTGGCGCTGCCGTGCGGCTCGCTGTTCCACGCCTTCATCTGCGCGACGCCGCGGCGCAGGCTCGCCAGCTGCGCTGCGGTGAGGCTCAGCACCGACGGGCGTTCGCTCGCGAGCAGCGCTGGGGCGGCGGAATCGCTCTCGAGCGTCTGCGGGGTGCCCGGCTGGCTCTGGAACGCGACCGTTACGCCGCTCGGCACGACGCCGAGGCCGGTATGGCATTTCGTGCCCAGATCGTTCGCGGTGTTGGCCGCACCGGCGGTGGTCTGGCCGACCGCCACGGTGCCCCCGCCGCGCGCCGGATCCGACGCCGCGACACTGGTGTTGCCGCACTCCGAAAAGTCCGGCTGGACGAGCGAACCCGATCCCTGCAGCGCGCCCGATTGCGCATACGCCGGTGTGGCGAGCGTGACGAAAACAAGGATCGGTAGGCCGGACCCGCCAAGGATCGACGACCGCATGCGTTTACCAAAGGACATTGCTGCTCCCCCGCTATGATGTGGTGATACGCGCTACATCTCAACCGGCGTCGGATCGGCACAGGATCGACGCGACAGGCGATGGTACGATCGCGATACTGCGCGGATTTATAGCGTATTTTTAGGAGGACGTCCGCACATTTTCGATCCTGATTGCCGCGACTGATATGTAATTTGCGGAACTTGCCGCGCCGGGCGGCGTATCCTCGGGCGTGACAGCAGCGGAAACCGGGGGAGGGGGCGCCACGCGCGGCGCCGCGACATCACCGTCGCGACCTTGCCGCATCCGCCTGCAAACCCCATCTCGCTCCTGCAACCGGTCGCTTGCGCCATCCGAACAAATCTGGAACAAACCGCTCCATGCTGACTCATATTTCCGTGCGCGGCGCGCGCGAGCACAACCTCAAGGACGTGTCGGTCGATATCCCGCGCGATACGCTGACGGTCATCACCGGCCTGTCGGGATCGGGCAAGTCGAGCCTCGCGTTCGACACGATCTACGCCGAAGGCCAGCGGCGCTACGTAGAGTCGCTCAGCGCCTATGCCCGCCAGTTCCTCGAGCTGATGCAGAAGCCCGACGTCGATCACATCGAGGGCCTCAGCCCCGCGATCTCGATCGAGCAGAAGACCACCAGCCGCAACCCGCGCTCGACGGTCGCGACCGTCACCGAAATCTACGATTACATGCGCCTGCTGTGGGCGCGCGTCGGCATCCCCTATTCCCCCGCGACCGGCGAGCCGATCGCCGCGCAGACCGTCAGCCAGATGGTCGACCGCGTGATGGCGCTGCCCGAGGGCACGCGCCTCTATCTGCTTGCCCCCGTCGTGCGCGGCCGCAAGGGCGAGTATAAGAAGGAACTGCTCGAGTGGCAGAAGGCCGGCTTCACCCGCGTCCGCATCGACGGCGAGATCCACGAGATCGACGAAGCCCCCGCGATCGACAAAAAGTACAAGCATGACCTGGAAGTCGTGGTCGACCGCCTCGTCATCGGCCCCGACATCGCGACGCGCCTCGCCGAAAGCTTCGAGGCCGCGCTGAAACTCGCCGACGGGCTCGCCTATGTCGACCCGGCCGATCCTGTCGAACCGCACACCCCCAAGAACGAAGTGCTCGGCGACAACGCGCCTCCGGGCCGCATCGTGTTCAGCGAAAAGTTCGCCTGCCCCGTCTCGGGCTTCACCATCGCCGAGATCGAGCCGCGGCTCTTCTCGTTCAACGCGCCGCAGGGCGCGTGCCCGGCGTGCGACGGCCTCGGCGAGAAGATGCTGTTCGACGAGGAGCTCGTCGTCCCCAACCACGCGCTCAGCATCAAGAAGGGCGCGGTCGTGCCCTGGGCCAAGTCCAACCCGCCGTCGCCCTATTACATGCAGGTGCTCGGCAGCCTCGCGCGCGAGTTCAAGTTCGAGCTCGACACGCCGTGGGAAGACCTGCCCGAAACCGCCCGCGACACGATCCTCTACGGCACCAAGGGCAAGGCGGTCACGCTGACCTTCATCGACGGCAAGAAGTCGTACGACGTCAAGAAACCGTTCGAGGGCGTGATCGGCAACCTCAACCGCCGCATGCTCTCGACCGAGAGCGCGTGGATGCGCGAGGAGCTGAGCAAGTACCAGTCCTCCGCCGCGTGCGAAGTCTGCAAGGGCGCGCGCCTCAAGCCCGAGGCGCTCGCGGTCAAGATCGGCATGCGCGACATCTCGAGCGTCACGCGCCTGTCGGTGGTCGACGCGCTCGCCTGGTTCGAGCAGGTCCCGAGCCAGCTCGGCGACCAGCAGAACGCGATCGCCGAGCGCATCCTCAAGGAGATCCTCGAGCGGATCGGCTTCCTCAACAATGTCGGGCTCGATTACCTCAACCTCGACCGCACCTCCGGCACGCTGTCGGGCGGCGAATCGCAGCGCATCCGTCTTGCGTCGCAGATCGGCAGCGGCCTGTCGGGCGTGCTCTACGTGCTCGACGAGCCCTCGATCGGCCTGCACCAGCGCGACAACGACATGCTGCTCAAGACGCTGCGCCGGCTGCGCGATCTCGGCAACACCGTGCTCGTCGTCGAGCATGACGAGGACGCGATCCGCACCGCCGACTATGTCATCGACATGGGCCCGGGCGCCGGCGTCCATGGCGGCCACATCGTCGCGCAAGGCACCTTCGAGGAAGTCCTCGCCAACGAGAACAGCATCACCGCCGATTACCTCTCGGGCCGCCGCGAAGTCGCCGTCCCCAAGACCCGCCGCAAGGGCAACGGCAAGAAGATCACCGTCCACAACGCGACTGCCAACAACCTCAAAGGCGTGACCGCGAGCCTCCCGCTCGGCACCTTCACCTGCATCACCGGCGTCTCGGGGTCGGGCAAGTCGAGCTTCACGATCGACACGCTCTTCGCCGCCGCCTCGCGCACGCTCAACGGCGCGCGGATCGTCCAGGGCAAGCACGACAAGATCACCGGCCTGCAATATCTCGACAAGGTCATCGACATCGACCAGTCGCCGATCGGCCGCACCCCGCGCTCGAACCCGGCGACCTATACCGGCAGCTTCACCCAGATTCGCGACTGGTTCGCCGGCCTCCCCGAAAGCTTAGCCCGCGGCTACAAGCCCGGGCGCTTCAGCTTCAACGTCAAGGGCGGCCGCTGCGAGGCGTGCCAGGGCGACGGGCTGCTCAAGATCGAGATGCACTTCCTCCCCGACGTCTATGTGACGTGCGACGTCTGCCACGGCGAGCGCTACAATCGCGAGACGCTCGAGGTGAAGTTCAAGGGCAAGAGCATCGCCGACGTGCTCGACATGACGGTCGAGGACGCGGTCGAATTCTTCAAGGCGGTCCCGCCGATCCGCGACAAGATGGCGATGCTGCAGGAAGTGGGCCTGGGCTACGTCAAGGTCGGCCAGCAGGCGACGACGCTGTCGGGCGGCGAGGCGCAGCGCGTCAAGCTCGCCAAGGAACTGTCGCGCCGCGCCACCGGGCAGACGCTGTATATTCTGGATGAGCCGACGACGGGGCTGCATTTCGAGGACGTGCGCAAGCTGCTCGAAGTGCTCCACCAGCTGGTCGAGCAGGGGAATACGGTGGTGGTGATCGAGCATAACCTCGACGTCATCAAGACGTCCGACTGGGTGCTCGACCTTGGGCCCGAGGGGGGTGTGAAGGGCGGCGAGATCGTTGCGCAGGGGACGCCTGAGGTTGTGGCGAAGGCGAAGGGGTCGTTTACTGGGAAGTATTTGGCGCCGTTGTTGGGGAAGTAATGGTAGTGGCGAAGCGAGCTGTCGCTGAAAGTTGCGGCGGCTCGCAAGTTACTTGGCTCCGCTGCTTAGCGACACGCAATTGCGGCCGATGTGGGGGGGGCGTAAAATTGGGGCTTGATGACCCGCATTATATCGAAATACGGCAGATGGATTGAATAAAATCCAAATTCTTCTGCCGTCACTCAAACGTTTTTACCGAGGGTTGGCCTTCGGGCTTTGAAAGTCTCTTTACCTTTTCGGAGAGCCCTTTTTGACTTTTCTTTTCGGCTAGTGAAAGATTCAGCCGCAGAAGCGACTTGAGTCCTCCATAAGCCGTTGTAAATCTTGTTATTACGGAAGTGGCTGTGAACCCAAACAGGAATATACAGACATCTACTGCGAAATTTCTACTAATGTAGTAATTGTAAGGTAGCGTCCAAAGCTCGGACGATTTGCTTAGGATAACAGCGAGAGTCAGGCAGCCAACAGTTGTAAGTGCAGTGGCAATCAAGGCTGCCCAAAATGCTAGCTGTTCGTTTAGCGCGTCACCATATTCTTTGACGGCCTTTGGGCTTAGATCGTCGCCTTTGATAACTGTCACCGTTTGCATCATGGCTGGAAAAACGCCCGCCATCATCAGAGCAAAAAATGGTATTATTCTAGTAGATCCTTCCAAGATGCCCTCTCTTGGAAGGATGAGTGCTATAGCACCTCCTAGAGCCATTTTAAGGAAGTCCGCGAGTTTCATTGCAACTCTATTACGCCTTTCGCCGCCCATGCCGCCATTGCAGCGCTTAAGGCGTTAACGGCATGCTTCATGTCGATTATGCCGTTCTCATGCGCAACTTCGACTCGGTGATACAGTTGTGTGATTTTTCCGTTGGTATTTCCATCTTTATCGATGACGTTGATATCCGCACCATCCGTTATGCTTGCGAATGCCTTTTGTATATCGTCTGCCGAGACCTTGGCTTCTGAGGAGCGCTCCGCTCTAGACACGCTAATCTCGACTCTTGCTTTAAGTACCAGATCGCTACTCATTTTCTTTCGAAGATTTTCTATGTCTCCTTCTTTTGCGCCAAATATCTCCAACATGTCGATAATCCGTTGTCCATAACCGATAAACTCATCTATCTTTCGAGTATATCTTCTTGGTTTGTGGTCATGTGAAACCTGCGAGATCGCTTCGCCAATAAGCGCAGCGTGCGGTTTTAGAACAATTTTCTCCACGCCGCCTTTCAACGCAGAAACTCCAATGGCCTCGACTATCGGAACTAATTTCCAGTACTGATTTTCTTTGTCGAACGTAGATGCCTTGGACAAAATGTCATTTAAGTAATTTTCGATCGTTGGCGTTCTTAGGCCAACTCTTTCGATTACGGCTACGTGATTTCCGCTTATCATTAGGTATGCTGGTTCGTTTAGATTTACTTCGTCCTTCGCGATCGCTGTGCCGCCCAAAGTAGAGACTGGGACCGGCTTAGTAGGCCGTTTCCAAGTGGGAACCACCTTCCGATCGTCAAGATGGAGCAAATCGAACGCTAGTGCGCCCTCGTTTAGTTGCGAAAAATGGAGGCAAATACTGTGACGGACATCCTCAACCGTTGGGATTACGCGCTCGTTCACGTCATTCCCGAGTTGTCCGGCCAAGAGTCCCCTTACCATCGACTCTAGCGTTGCGGCATCAGGGACTGCGAGGTCTGGGTCTGTCGCCGTAACAAATTTTGCTAATCGGTAACGAACACGTACGTCGATTAAATCTGCCAACGTTACTCCCCTCAGACCACTCGGTTTTTTGTATATCGTAGCACTAACGATAAAGGTGCCTGAGTCTTGCCCTAATTTCGAGAGCAGAAGAGTATTATAACTGCGCCGCGGTGAGTCGAATCTATGACCCCGCCGCCTTCCGCAACGCCGCACTCATCCGCCTCTGCCACCCAGGCCCCCCGGCGCGGAAGCGGTCGATCACGTCGGGGTCGAGCCGCAGCGTCGCTTGCCGCTTCGCCACGCCGCATTCGGCAGCGGCGGCGGTCGCGGGTGAGGATGCCGAGATCGCCCCTCACTCCGGCATCGCACTCGCGCTCCGCGGCAGACGCTTGGCCAGCCACGCCGCGATCACGCGCCCTTCGGGTTCGTCCACCCCGGGCGCGAGGAACACGCTGTCGGCGCCATAATCGAATTTCACCGCGCCTGACTTGGGCCGCAGCCAGAATGGGCGCTGCATCGATCGCATCCCGAACATGTCTTCGACCGCGGTCCAGCCGATCAGATGTTCGATCCGGTCGCCGCGATAGCGCCAGATGCGTTTCAGCGGGCCCACGCCAACCTGCACCTGCAGGTCGCGACCGACGACGCTGACCAGTTCGGCGCCGAAAAGCTGGCCGAACAGGATCCCGCCTGCGAAAATTCCGCCGACGGTCCAGGCGCACAGCCACACGGCAAGGAAGGTGTCGAAATGCTGCGAAATCTGCATAGCCGCCGAAAACCAGCCGAAGCCCCAGCCGACCAGCCATAACGGCAGGAAGAGGACCATGAACCATTGCCGTCGGATCGGGATGCGCAAGCGCTCGACCCCGTCGATCGTCTCGACCGTGTGTCGCAAGCCTCTGGGCTCTATGAAGTTTTGTGCCATTGGTCGCGAGAGTGTTTGAGCGGTGCGGTTGCGTCAAGCGCGGACTATGCGAGGGGCGCCGCGGCAAAGCCGCGTCGGGCACCCCACAAAGTAATACTTTGTGGGGACCCGGCCGTCGGTCGGCGCTGTAGCGCCGCCGGCCGAGCCGCGCTTGAGCGCTCGGCTTTAGCTTCGCTAAAGCCTTGTCCGCGCGGCTACACCCATGGCTCCACCGCCCCGCTCACCAGCAACAACGCACAAACCCCCGCCAGCATCGCCACATTCGCCCGCCGCCCCGTCACCAGCAGCAGCGCGATCAGCAGCGCCAGCACCCCGAACCCGCTCAGCACATACACCAGCACGAACCACCCATTCCCCACCGTCTCCGCCACCTCGCGCAACGGGTGCATCGCGTCGAGCACCATCGATCCGGTCGTGCTCGCCACATTGGCGGCGAACAGCCCGCCGATCACCAGCCGGTTCTGCTTGTCGTACCATTCGTCGAAATCGGGCCAGTCCTCGGGCGCGTCGGGAAAGATCAGCGTCGCCGCCAGATAATAGACGCCGACCGTCGCCAGCACGCAGATCAGCGTGATGTAATTCGCGCCGATCTGCGTCCGCGCATCGAAGGCGAGCAGCCAGAAGGTCGTCAGGTCGAGCATCACCACCAGCCCGAGCAACGGCGTCAGCCAGCCGACCCGCACCGGCCGCGCGCCGCGCTTCAGCTTCAGCGCGCGCGAGAAGCCGCCGAGCACCTCGGCCAGCGCGAGGCCTAGCAGCAGGCCGAACATCGCGAACACCAACTCGAATGGACTCATGGCTGTGGCCCCCCGGCTTGCCGTGCCGACGCGGGGCTCGCGGCCCCCGCCGCGTCCCGTGTCCGGCGCCCCCGGTTCCGACGGCGCAACGCCACTATCGCCGCATTGTGCCCGGCGATGCAACGTCCGGATCGCGGTCGCTGCACGATGATCGCGGCCGGGGCGAGCCTGTCCCGCTGGCGGCGCTTCCGGTGGGGTGGGGGCGGGGGAGGGGCGATCGCGATGGCGCGGCTCTGCCGAGCGGGGCCTTCGGAAACTACGCGGGCGGGGACGGCAGGGGGCTCGACAGCAACCTTATCGCTGCCCGTGCATTTCCCAAGGATACGATAACAGGAGGATCCTCATGCGCGCACTCACGCTCGGCCTGCTCGCCGCGACGACGCTCGTCGCTGGCTGTGACGATTATGGCGGCGGCCCGCGTCGCGGCTATGGTGGCGGCTATTCGCAATACGATTACGATCGGCCCGATCCGGCGTATAACGGCTATGACGCGTCGCGTTACTATCGCGACGACAACCGCCGCTATCAGGAGCGCCGCCTGAGCAACAACGACCGCGTCTATCGTGGCAGCGACGGGCGCTATTATTGCCGCCACAATGACGGGACGACCGGCCTCGTCGTCGGGGGAATCGCCGGCGGTGCGCTCGGCGCGGCGATTGCGCCGGGTGGCTCGGGCGTGCTCGGTGCGCTGCTCGGTGCGGCGGGCGGTGCGCTGGCCGGTCGGGCGATCGACAAGGACAGCACGCGCGACGCGCGCTGCCGCTAAACTCCTCGCGCGCGGCGGCCCCGGTCGTCGCGCGCCCGATTTTGAAGAATGAGATTCGACATGGCCAAGACCCCAACCCCCAAAGCCCCCGCCAAGCGTCCGCCGGCAAAGCGCGCGCCCGCCCAGACGGCCGCGAGTTCCAAGCTCGCGATCAGCAGCAACGCTGCCTGGTCGATCGGTGCGGTCGTGGTCGCAGCTGGCGCCGGGCTCGCTGCGTTCCTGACGCGCGGGCGGATTGCGAGTGCGCTCGCCAAGGCATCGGGGACGGCCGAGGGGCATGTCCCGACCGACCTGCTCGATCCCACCCGCAACGCCGATGACCGCGCGGTCGCCGATTTCCGCCCCGACATGGATGCGGTGATGACCGCCGCCGAGCGCGAGGCGCTGCGCCCGCCGGTCGGCAAGCCGTCGATGACCGCGTCGAACGGCTCGATGAATGCGATGACCGCGCCGGCGAACTGACCGTCGCGCGGCAGCTCGCCCGCAGGTCGGTTCAGGCCGACGTGCGGGCGAGGCGCCGCAGGACCCGCTGCCGCAGCAGCCATTGCCACAGCGGGATGGTGATCAGCCCGACCTGGCTCAGCGGCGCGATGATGAAGGCCATCCCCAGCGCGACGAGCGCGCCGAGCACCACGCCGCCGCCGCGCGCGCGGGCAAGCGCGATGTCGGCCGCCGGCGCGTCGGCGCGCACGATGCCGGGGCTGGTGGTCAGGCGGGTCAGCCGCATGCTCAGGAACCCCGTCACGATCAGCGTCAGCGCGTAGAGCAGCGACGGGACCAGCGTCCCGAGGTTCGCGCTCATGAAGGCGGTGGCGAACGGCATGAACACGATCGCGCACAGCATTTGCAGATTGGGTGCGACGAGCCTGTCGGAATAGTGCCCGGCGAGCCCGAACGCGCGGTGGTGTCCCGACCAGAAGGCGCCGATCACGAAGAAGCTGACGAAGAAGCCGAAAAAGTTCGGCGTGAGGTCGAGCAACGCGGTGGTATAGGCCTGCCACGGCGCGCTGTGCGGCAGGTGCGGCGGATGAACCTCGATGATCAGCAGCGTGATCGCGATCGCGAACACCGCGTCGGAAAAGAAGATCAGCCGCTCGAGCGGGTGATCGGGCCCTGCATGGCCGTGCTGGTCACTCATACGCGTACATTCCCCCTGGCACCCGTATCGCCGAGTACGCCGCACGCACGCAAGCCGGATTGCACAGCGCCACCCTGCATCCCATATCGCCCAGCATGAGCGAGAACAAAGTTGTGTGGCACGGCACCACGATCCTTTCCGTGCGCAAGAATGGGCGCGTTATCGTCGCCGGGGACGGCCAGGTGACGCAGGGCCAGACGGTGATGAAACCCAATGCCAAGAAGGTGCGGCGGCTCGGCGACGGATCGGTGATCGGCGGCTTCGCCGGCGCGACCGCCGATGCCTTCACGCTGTTCGAGCGGCTCGAGCGCAAGCTCGAACAGCATCACGGCCAGTTGCTGCGCAGCGCGGTCGAGCTCGCCAAGGACTGGCGGACCGACAAATATCTGCGCAACCTCGAGGCGATGATGATCGTCGCGGACAAGGACGTGACGCTGATCCTGACCGGCAATGGCGACGTGCTCGAGCCCGAGGCGGGGATCGCCGCGATTGGTTCGGGCGGCAATTTCGCGCTCGCCGCGGCGCGTGCGCTGGCCGATTACGAAGCCGATGCCGAGAAGATCGCCCGCAAGGCGATGGCGATCGCCGGCGAGCTGTGCGTCTATACCAACGACCGGCTGACCGTCGAAGGACTCGACGCGAGCGCGTGATCCTCCTCCCCTCCCTGGAAGGGAGGGGCCGGGGGTGGGTCGGCCCGTGGCGGCGTCGGCCCTTCCCCCAGACCAACCCACCCCCAACCCCTCCCTTCCAGGGAGGGGAGTGAGAGCAAGATGAACCAGGACCTCACCCCCAAAGCCATCGTCGCCGCGCTCGACGCGCACATCATCGGCCAGGCCGACGCCAAGCGTGCGGTCGCGGTCGCGATGCGCAACCGCTGGCGCCGCCAGCAGCTCGCGCCTGACCTCCGCGACGAGGTCAGCCCCAAGAACATCCTGATGATCGGGCCGACCGGCTGCGGCAAGACCGAGATCAGCCGCCGTCTGGCCAAGCTCGCCGACGCGCCGTTCATCAAGGTCGAGGCGACCAAGTTCACCGAAGTCGGCTATGTCGGCCGCGACGTCGAGCAGATCGCGCGCGACCTGGTTGAGGAAGCGATCCGGCTCGAGAAGGAACGCCGGCGTGGTGCAGTGAAGGACAAGGCCGAGGAAGCCGCGATGGCGCGGCTGCTCGACGCGCTGACCGGCAAGGGCGCAAGCGAGGCGACGCGCGAGGCGTTCCGCCAGCGGCTCCATGATGGACACTTGCGCGACACCGAGATCGAGATCGAACTCGAGGCGGCGCCCGCGATGCCGTTCGATGTGCCCGGCGGCGGCGCGCAGATGATCAACCTGTCCGAGATGATGGGCAAGGCGTTCGGCGGCGGCCAGCTCAAGCGCCGCAAGCTGAGCGTGCCTGCGGCCTGGGACAAGCTCGTCGAGGAAGAGGCGGACAAGCGCCTCGACCAGGATGAGCTCAGCCGCGCGGCGATTGCCGACGCAGAGGCGAACGGGATCGTCTTTCTCGACGAGATCGACAAGATCGCGGTGAGCGATGGGCGTGGCGGTTCGGTCAGCCGCGAAGGCGTCCAGCGCGATCTGCTGCCGCTGATCGAGGGGACGACGGTCGCGACCAAATATGGGCCGATGAAGACCGACCATGTGCTGTTCATCGCGAGCGGCGCGTTCCACGTCGCCAAGCCGTCCGATCTGTTGCCCGAGCTGCAGGGCCGCTTGCCGATCCGCGTCGAATTGAAGGCGCTGACCGAGGACGATTTCGTCGCGATCCTGAGCGACACCAAGGCGTCGCTGACGCAGCAATATGTCGCGCTGATCGCGACCGAGGGCGTCGGTGTCGAGTTCACCGAGGACGGTATTCGTGCGGTCGCGCGGATCGCGGCCGAAGTGAATGGCGAGATCGAGAATATCGGGGCCCGGCGCTTGCAGACGGTGATGGAAAAGCTGCTCGAGGATGTCAGCTTCAACGCCGAGGATCGCGGTGGCGAGACGGTGGTGGTCGATGCCGCCTATGTCGAGACGCATCTGGCGAGCATTGCGCGCAATACCGATCTCAGCCGGTTCGTATTGTAGCGGGAAGGGAAGAGACGCTTTCGGCTCCTCTTCGGCGTCACCCCGGGCTCGTCCCGGGGTCCACCGGGCCGCGTGTGCTACGACGGCAGTATCTGAGGGCCGGTGGACCCCGGCACAGGGCCGGGGTGACGGGTAAGTCTCCACACGCGTTTGCGGTCGGCTACCGCGCCTTGTCCCACGGCACGAAATTACCCAACCGGCACCGCGGGCCCGGGATACTGCCGCCACCGCGCTGCAGCGTGTAGAATTGATCGTTGCGGCACACCTGCCCGCCATACACTTCGGTGACGACGACGGGGTCGGCGTCGAGGCCGGGGCAGGACTCGGGCAAGTCGTTACGCCACACGCGCGCGCCGTCGCGGTACAGTAGGACGCGATCGCCAAAAATCTGCGGGCTGCCGACGCGGCTGAGCGATACGCAGGTTTCCGCCTTGCCCGGCACGCGTCCGGCCAGTGCCTTGGCGAGGTCCTTCGCATCGTCCGCGGCGGTCGCGCCGCCGAGCACGGCGACCAGCAGCAGCGCGCGGATCACGGTTTGCGATAGGGGACGAAATCGCCGAAGCTGCAGCTGCCGCTCGGCATGCTCGTCACGAGATCGGCCGTCCGCACGATATCGCCGCGGCAGAACTGGCTGCCGAAGGTCTTGGTGATGATCGCGTCGCCACGCCGCAGCCCGAAGCAGCCGCCGCCGGTATCGTTGACCATAACGTCGTTACGGCCGTTCTTGTAGAGGATCTTGTCGCCGACGCGGGTCGAATCGCGGTACCGGAAGGTGTCGATGCAGCTTTGCGGCTTGCCGGGCACAAGCCCGGTCAGCTGCTTGTCGAGCTCGACCTGATCGCGCGCGGCCTCGCGTGCGCGATATTCCTTGGAGTCGGCGGACAGCGCGGCGCTCGCGCCGACCAGCACGATAAGCGGAAGAATGAAGCGGAACATGCCATTGGTCCTTTTCAAAACGCGACGCCCCCATCCGCTTCATACCGCAAATACGGCTAGAAAGCATCCTTGGCTGCACGCCGTTGCGCAAGCTGATCGGCCGATGTCGCGCGAAGGAACGGGTTGGTCGCCAGCTCGAGCGCGATCGTCGTCGGGACGGTCGGCTCGCCTGCCGCGCGCTGCGCATCGACCGTGACCATCCGCGCGGTGACGGCCTGGTTGTCGGGCTCGGCGGCGGCGGCGTAGCGGCCGTTCGACTGCGTATATTCGTGCGCGCAATAGACGACCGTCTCGGGCGGCAGCGCGGCGAGGCGTTGCATATTGCCGTACATCTGCGCGGCATCGCCTTCGAACAGGCGACCGCAGCCCATCGCGAACAGCGTGTCGCCGCTGAACAGCGCAGCGTCGTCCGCCATGTAGAACACGATGTGCCCGGCGGTATGCCCCGGCGTCTCGATCACGCGCGCGACATGCGCGCCGATCCGCACCGAATCGCCCTCGCGCAGGCCGTAATCGAGCGTCGGGATCTTGCCGGCCTCGGCCGCCGGGCCGCTGACCACCGCGCCGAGCGCCTTGATCGCGGCATTGCCGCCGGTGTGATCGGGATGCCAGTGGGTGTTCCAGATCTGCGAGATCGTCCAGCCGCGCGCCTTGGCGGCTGCCAGCACGGGGGCGGCATCGCTCGGATCGATCGCCACGGTCTCGTCGGAAACGGGATCGTGCACCAGCCAGACATAATTGTCGCTGAGTGCCGGGATGCGGACGATCTCGAGCGCGCCCGCCATTACCATTCGCCAGTGTTGGACATCGACGCCCACGGCTCGGCCGGGGCGAGCGCGCCGCCTTCCTGGAGCAGTTCGATCGAGATGTTGTCGGGCGTGCGGACGAACGCCATGTGGCCGTCGCGCGGCGGGCGGTTGATCGTCACGCCGCCGTCGTGAAGCCGCTGGCACGTCTCGTAGATATTCTCGACGCGGTAGGCGAGATGCCCGAAATTGCGACCGCCGGTATAGGGTTCGGGATCCCAATTGTGCGTCAGCTCGACCTGCGCGTCATGGTCGCCGGGGGCGGCGAGGAAGATCAGCGTGAAGCGGCCCTTCTCGCTGTCCATGCGCCGCACTTCCTCGAGCCCGAGCAGGTTGAAGAACGCGATCGTCGCGTCGGGATCGCTGACGCGGATCATGGTGTGGAGATATTTCATCGACGCGCTCCGTTATGCTTTGCGCCGAGATAGGGGCGCGCGAGGGGCGATGCCACCCTGTCGCGCGCCGAAAAGCGTCAGGGCTTGGCGGTGAACTGCAGCAACGCGGCGGCGGCGGACTTGCCCGCCGCGCTGTCGGGGCGCAGGTTCACCGCTTGCTGCCAGGCGGCGCGGGCTCCCGCCTCGTCCTTGGCGAAGGCGGCGATATTGCCCGCCTCGAGCTGCACCGCGGGATCGTCGCTGCCGAGCCGCAACGCCTCGGCGATATCGTGCTGCGCGCGGACGATCTGGCGCTGGCGCCGCGCGAGCGTCGCCGAGAGCAGCCAGGCGAGCGGGTCCTCCGGCGCCTCGGCGAGCGCACGGTCGAGATCGTCGCGCGCGCCGTCGAGATCGTCGCCCGCAACCATCGCGCGCGCGCGGTCGAGATGCGCCTCGCCCAGCGGCAGGCCGGTCAGCGACCCGCCCGCGAGTGCTGCATCGAGCGCGGCGCGCGCCTTGGGCGCATCGCCTGCGGCGAGCCAGGCGTTTCCGGCTTGCGCCCAGTAATTGACCGAGCGGCCATCGCCGGCTTTCTCGGCCGCACGTGCGGCGGCATCGAATGCGGTCGCGGCGGCGGGCCAGCGCTGCTCATTGGCATAGGCCATGCCGAGGCATTGCCCCGCGAGGAACCCGCCGCCGGCGAGCTGCCATTGCCCGGCTTCGGCCTCGGCCAAAGTCGGGTTGTTGTTGGCGAGATCGAGGCACTTTTCGTAGCGCTGCGACGGCGGCGGCGCGGGCGGACCGATCGGTGCGGTGGCTTGCGCGAGCAGCAGGGGAGCGAGCAGCAACAGGGTCATAGATCGGCCATCACACTTTCGAGCGTCGCCTCGAGCAACGCGAGGTCGGCGTCGCGCGACAGGCGGTGGTCGCCCCCCTTCACCAAAGTAAGCTGCACATCGGCTGAACGGAGCTGCTCGACCAGATGGATCGAGCGGTTGGCGGGCACTTCGGTATCGGCCATGCCGTGGAGCAATCGCACCGGCACGTCGATCGCGAGCCCGGCGAACAGCACGCGATTGGCCTCGCCCGACTGCCAGAAGGCGCGGGTATAGACCATCGGCAGGTCGGCATAGCGTCCGACTTTCTCGAGCCGTCCCTCGGACAGGATCGCGAGCTTCTGGTCGACGGTGAAGCCCCAGTCGGTGAAATCGGGCGCCGCGGCGATCCCGACCAAAGCCGCCACCTTCTCGGGATGATCGCGCGCGACGAGCAGCATCAGCCAGCCGCCCATCGACGATCCGACCAGCACCGCGGGGCCGCCCGCCGCTGCGTCGAGCATCGCGACGACGTCGTCGCGCCAGCCGGCGAGCGTCTGCTCCTCGAACTCGCCCTCGCTGCTGCCGCAGCCGCCATAATCGAAGCGCAGATAGGCGCGGCCGGTGCGCTTCGCCCACGCCTCGAGCGCGAGCGCCTTGCTGCCCTCCATGTCGGAGCCATAGCCCGGTAGGAAGACGATCGTCGGGCCGGTGCCCTCGGTCAGATGATAGGCGAGCGCGGGGCGGGCGGGGGTGGGGGAGAGCGTGTCGGTCATGGCGCGGAGGCTTAGCGGAAGATTACGGGAGGGGAAATCGCGCTTTCCCTTCCCGCATGCCTCGGCGGGTCGCTACTTCGCTTCGACGAACGCGACCACCGCCGCCTTGAACGCCTCGGGCTGGTCGAGCATCACCATGTGCGCGCTCTCGGCGATGTCGACGAAGGCGATATGCGGCGCGGCGGCATATTGCTTGCGATAGAAGGCGTCGGCCTTCGCCTTGGGCAACGACGCCGCATTCCACGGATACAGCATCGTGATCGGCGTCGCGATCGTCGCGAGCGACGGGCGCAGGTCGGTCGTCAGGTCCTCGTACATCGCCTCGCCGGTGACGCGGGGATCGGCGGCCTTCGCCCAGGCTGACATCGTGACGACGCTGCTGGGCTTGAGCGCGAGTCCGCGCGTCTGCGCCGCGACCATTTCGTCGCTCAGCGGCTTGCCGTAGGTCGCGACGATCCCGTCGCGCATCTTGGCGGCGTAGGGCGCGACCATCGCCGGGGTCGGATCGACCCCGGGCGGGGCCATGATCACCGCGAAGAATGGCAGCGAATCGACGATCATCAACCGCGACAGGTCGCTCGGATGGGCTTTGGCGAGCATCAGGCCGACCAGCCCGCCCATCGAATGCCCGACGACCAGCGCATTCTGCAGCTTCTCCGCCGCGATATAGCCGTCGAGATCGGCGACGATCCCGTCGAGCACGCCGGGCTGCAGATTGGCCCCCGGATCATCGCCGCCAAAGCCATTGACCTGAACCAGGATCACACGGTGCTTCGCCGCAAGTGCGGGTGCGACGCCGTCCCACACCGCGCGCGGGGAGGCGAGGCCAGGGATCAGGATCACCGGGCTGCCCGTACCGATCGTCACGATCGAGATGTGCGGCAACCGCACCTCGGGCGTCGGCACGGCCGGCACAGCGAGCGTGGGCCCGGCGGGGAGCAGTGCAAGCGCGGCAACGAGGCAGGCTTTGAAGGCAGGCTTCACGATGCATCTCCTTTGGAGGGGCTGACGAAAATCGCTTCGATCGGAAGCTCGAACAGTTCGGCGATGCGGAAGGCGAGCGGCAGCGAGGGATCGTAGCGCCCGGTCTCGATCGCGTTGACGCTCTGGCGCGATACGTCGAGCCGCTCGGCGAGATCGCCCTGGCTCCAGTTGCGCTCGGCACGCAGCACGCGCAGGCGGTTGATCATGCCGCGTCCCCGCCGCGCCGCTCGATCACGGCGTTGACCGCCGAGCCGAGGCCCAGCCCGGCGAACCATGCGATCGGTACGAAGAACAGGGGGATGTGCGGGGTATGCGCATAGACTTCGAGGAACCCCCAGCCGGTCGCCAGCGTCATCGCAAAGCCCGTCGCGACCAATGCTTTGCGCACTTCGAGCATCCGCCGATATTCGTCGCGCAGATCGATCAGATAGCGGCCGATGATCCAGAACACTGCGCTGAGCGGGAAGGCGGGGAGCAAAGCGATCAGCCACAGCAGCGGCCCGTCGGCGTGCAGCGCGCGGATCAGGAAGGGCGATACCCAGACCAGCACGACATAGAGCGCCATCGCGGGGACGAAGCGGCGCAGATAGGCGCGGTCGGCCGGGTCGATGCGGCGGCTCACAGCGCGGCGTCCGCGCCCGACAGGCGATCGGCGCAATTGCCCAGGCCCAATCCGCCGAACCACAGCACCGCGACATAATAGGGCTCGACATGGCCGACGAGATCGAACGCCTCGAGGAACCCCCACAAGGTCGCGGCGCTGAGCGCGAAGCCGCTCGCCCACAGCGTCTGGCGGACCATCAGCATGCGCAGATATTCGTCCCGCTCCTCGACGAGATAGCGCCCGATCGCGACGAACACGCCGATGATCGGCAGCGCGGGCAGCACCGCGACGATCCAGGCGGCGGGGCCAGCGACGATTTGATGTTTGAACGCATAGACCGCGCCAAGCAACGCGGCGGCGTACAGCAGCGCCAGCCAGATCGTCCGGACTTGATAGCGGCGGGCGGCAACGGTGCGCTGCATGGAAAGCTCCCTTTCACGTTTGTGAAGGAAGCTTTACAGTCAAGGTTGCTTGTCTGTCAAGCGAGCTTTCCATCGGCTTTGTGGGGCGCGTGTGCCTCTCCGTCACCCCGGCCCTGTGCCGGGGTCCACCGGGATACGCATGCTGCCCATGGAGTATTCGCGGCACGGTGGACCCCGGGACGAGCCCGGGGTGACGAATGGGGGGGTGAACCAGCCCGACTTACGCGGTCATCGCCCGCGCGACCGCCTCCGCCACCTTGATCCCATCGACCGCCGCCGACAAAATGCCCCCAGCGTATCCCGCACCTTCGCCCGCCGGGAACAGCCCCGCTGTGTTGAGGCTCTGGAAATCGTCGCCGCGCGTGATGCGGACCGGCGAGGAGGTGCGCGTCTCGACGCCGGTCAGCACCGCGTCGGGATGGTCGTAGCCGGGGATCTCGCGGCCGAACTGGACGAGCGCCTCGCGCATCGCGGTCACCGCGAACTCGGGCAGGCATTCCGCGAGGTCGGTCATGTACACGCCGGGCTTGTACGACGGCACGACGCTGGCGAGCTTGGTCGATGCGCGCCCGGCGAGGAAATCGCCGAGCAATTGCGCCGGCGCGGCATAGGTCGATCCGCCCGCGACGAAGGCGCGCGATTCCCAATGGCGCTGCAACGCGATGCCGGCGAGCGGATCGCCGGGATAATCGCGCGCCGGGTCGATCCCGACGACGAGCCCCGAATTGGCGTTGCGCTCGTTGCGCGAATATTGGCTCATCCCGTTGGTCGCGACGCGGCCTTCCTCCGAGGTCGCCGCGACCACCGTGCCGCCGGGGCACATGCAGAAGCTGTACGCCGTGCGGCCGTTCTTGGCGTGGTGCGACAGCGCGTAATCGGCCGCGCCGAGGATCGGGTTGCCGGCGTTGGGACCGAAGCGCGCATCGTCGATCCACGATTGCGGATGCTCGATGCGGACGCCGATCGAGAAGGGCTTGGCTTCCAGGTACACGCCCTCGGCGTGGAGCATCGCGAAGGTATCGCGCGCGCTGTGGCCGACCGCGAGCACGACCTGTTCGGCCTCGAGATAGTCTCCGGTGTGGAGGTGCAGCCCGCGGACCTTGCGCGTGCCGTCGGCGGCGGTCGCGACGTCGATCCCGTCGACGCGCGTCTCGAAGCGATATTCGCCGCCGAGCGCCTCGATCGTTGCGCGCATGCTCTCGACCATCGTGACGAGGCGGAAGGTGCCGATGTGCGGGTGCGCCTCGGTCAGGATCTCGGGCGGCGCGCCCGCCTTGACGAACTCGATCAGTACCTTGCGGTCGAGATGCCGCGCGTCCTTGATCCGGCTGTAGAGCTTGCCGTCGGAGAAGGTGCCCGCGCCGCCCTCGCCGAACTGGACGTTCGATTCGGGGTTGAGCACGCTCTTGCGCCACAGGCCCCACGTGTCCTTGGTGCGTTCGCGCACGACCTTGCCGCGATCGACGATGATCGGCTTGTAGCCCATCTGCGCGAGGATCAGCCCGGCGAACAGGCCGCACGGGCCGGTGCCGATGACGACCGGGCGGGGGCCCTTATAGTCGGCGGGGGCCTGGGCGACGAACTTGTAGCTCGTGTTCGGCGTCGGCTGGACGTGGCGGTCCTTCTTGAAGCGCGCGAGCACGGGGGCTTCGTTGCGCAGCGTCACGTCGACCGAATAGACGAGCTGGATGTCGCTCTTGATCCGCGCATCGTGCGCGCGGCGGGCGATCGAGAACCGGACGAGATCGCGTGGCGTGATCCGCAGACGGTTGCGGATCGCGGCGGTCAGTTCCTCGTCGGCGTGGTGGAGCGGGAGCTTGAGTTCGGTGATGCGGAGCATCGCGGTGCTGTAGCGGGGAAGGGGGCGTTCGGGAACTGCACTCCTAAATCCTCCCTCGCGAAGCGGGGGAGGGGGACCCTGAGCATTCAGCGAAGGGTGGAGGGGGCGTCTCCGCAGGCGTTACGCTTGTGGGGGCCCCCTCCACCACCAGCCTGAAGAAGGCTGGCGGTCCCCCTCCCCCGGTTTCCGGGGGAGGATTTAGGATCAGATCACATATTCGACGGTGCGCCGCTGCAATTCATCCGCACTCGCGGCCGCGCGCTTCGCGACGATCTGCGCGTTGAGCCGCATCACCGTGCGGCTGCCGGTGGTCTTGAACGCGAAGGGCAGGAACGCATGCACCACGCCGGCGAGCCCGCCGCCGATCATCGTCAGGCCGAAGCGCGAGGCAACGAGGAAATGCTCGCCAAAGGTCTCGCCGACCGAGGCGGGGTGATCGAGGAACAGGCGGCGAAACATAAGGCGGCTCCTTGTAGTTCAGCTGAGTCTAGCGGCGATCTGTGGCAACATGTCGGCAGCAAGCTGGCTCAGCGTATCGTCTCGCGCCCCCATTACCACGATCCGGTCGCCGGGTCGCGCCTGCTCGACGATCCAGGCTGCGGCGGCGGCGCGATCGGCGATGTGGTGGGCTTGCGGGCCGATCTCGGCGACGATGTCGGCGCTGGTCACCTCGCGCGCGACGGTGCCGCCCTGATAGACCGGGTCGGGCAGGACGAGCTGGTCGTCGGCGCCGAGCGACGCGTTGAACATTGCGACCAGCTCCGACCGCATCACCTTCAAGGGCCCATAGCCGTGCGGCTGGAACAGCAGCAGCAATCGTCCGGGGAAGGCGTGAAGCGTGGCGAGCGTCGCGGCGATCTTGTCGGGATTGTGCCCGAAATCGTCGAGCACGCTGACACCGGCGGCCTCGCCGACCAGCTCGAAGCGGCGTTTGAGGCCGGTGAAGCCAGCGATCGCGGCGATCGCCTCAGGAAGCGGCACGCCTGCCGCGCGTGCCGCACCGAGCGCAGCGAGTGCGTTGGAGACGTTGTGCCGACCCGGCACGGCGAGCCGGACCGCGTGGGTTTCGCCATCTGCGACCAGGTCGAACCCGATCGCGAACGGCGCGGGCGCGAGATTGCGCGCGCTCAGGTCTGCGTCCGCATCGACGGCGAACGTCACGAGCTTCGCCCGATCGAGCGTCGAAGCCAGCGCGGCGGTCTCGGCGTCGCCGATGTTGAGCACCGTCGTCTGCGCCTTGGCTGCGAAATCGCTGAACAGCTCCCGCAGTTCCTCGAGGGATTTATGGTCGAGGCTGACATTGTTGAGCACCGCGATCCGCGGCGCATAGAGCGCGATCGAGCCGTCGCTCTCATCGACTTCGCTGACGAACGCTTCGCCCGCGCCCACCAGTGCGCTGGCGAACGGCGCGTCGGGCGCGACGAAATTCTTCATCACCGCGCCGTTCATCACGGTCGGGTCTCGGCCACAGGCGTAGAGGATCCAGCCGATCATCCCCGTCACGGTCGATTTGCCGCTCGTCCCCGCAACGCCGATCGGCAGCACGCTCGCATTGAACAGCGAGGCCAGCAGTTCGGGCCGGCTCAGCCGCTGCGCGCCGACGCGCTCCGCCGCGACGATGTCCGCGACGGTTGCCTCGACCGCCGCCGAGGCGACGACGATCTGCTCGGCCGACGTCACGCCCGACCCGTCTTGCGGACACAGCGTCACGCCCTTGGCGGCGAGGTCGGCGAACTTGGCGGGGAGCGCGCCGCGATCAAGCGTGCGGTCCGATCCCGCGACGGTCGCCCCGCGCCCCGCGAGGATCATCGCGAGCGGCATCATGCCGCTGCCACCTATGCCGACGAAAAAGTAGGGTTTGCCGTTGCTCATCGCAGCGGGCTATCGCGGGCGGCGACCGAGTGCAACGGAGCTGAGCATGCGAATTGGGATCGTGGCACCCGCCAAGGGGATCGACGAAGCGCTGGCGGCGCGTGCGCTCGGGCTGGCCGCGGTGGCGATGCCGGCGGTCGATCTCGTCTTCCACCCGCAATGCTTTCTCTCCGACGGCCACTTCGCCGGCCCCGACGCGGCGCGTGCGGCCGCGTTCCTCGAATTCGCCAACGACCCCGCCTTCGATGCGATCTGGTTCGCGCGCGGCGGCTATGGCTCGAACCGCATCCTCCACACCGTCATGCCGCAGCTCGGTGAGGCCGCGCGGCGGAAGACCTATCTCGGCTTCTCGGACATGGGGTTCCTGCTCGGCGCGCTCTATGCCGCCAAGATCGGGCGGCCGGTGCACGGCCCGATGGTATCCGACGCGCAGCGCAGCGATGGCGGCTTCGCCTTCGCGCGCGGGCTTCGTTGGCTCGCCAACAAGGACCGCGCGGTGCTTGAACCCGGGCTCGACGGCCACCCCGCCGCCGCGTTCAACCTCGCCATCCTGACCGCGCTGATCGGCACGCCGTGGCTGCCCGATCTCACCGATCACGTGCTGCTGATCGAGGAAGTGTCCGAACCGCTCTACCGCATCGACCGGATGCTCTTCACCATGGCGCAGGCGACGCAGCTGAAGGGGATCGCCGGCGTCCGGCTCGGCCATGTCACCGACGTCCAGCCCAATACGCCGCCGTGGGGCGAAAGCCTCGAGACGATGATCGCGCGCTGGTGCGGCGAGATGGGGGTGCGCTATCTCGGGCGCGCCGAGATCGGCCACGATGCGGGCAATCACGTCGTCCCGTTCGGCATGGCGTAGCGCCGCAATCCCGTTGCCCCGATCACCGATCTCGGCGATACGGGCTGTATGAAGCGGTTCTTCGCGGTCTGCGCGGCCTCCCTCCTTGTCTGGGCGCAACCGGCGGCGGCGCAGTCGATCCTGCGCGATGCCGAGACCGAGGCGATGTTCAACGAGATGTCGCGCCCGCTGATCCTGGCGGCCGGCCTCTCGCCCAATAACGTCAAGGTCGTCCTGATCAACGACGATTCGATCAACGCCTTCACCGCCGGCGGGCAGACGATCTATGTCCATTCGGGGCTGATCCAGGCCGCCGACAATGCCAATCAGGTGCAGGGCGTGATCGCGCACGAGCTCGGCCACGTCGCCGACGGGCACGTCGTGCTGATGGATGCCGGGATCAAGCCCGCGCTCGGCATCTCGATCCTCAGCATGGTGCTCGGCGTCGCGGCGATCGCGGCGGGGGCACCCGAGGCGGGGGCGGGGATCCTTTCGGCCGGCACGACCGCGGCGCAGGGCAAGTTCCTCGCTTTCAGCCGCGTCCAGGAATCGACCGCCGACGCCACCGGCGCCAAATTCCTGCGCGAGGCCGGCGTCACCGGCAAGGGCATGCTGACCTTCTTCAAGAAACTGCAGAACGAAGAATATGCCTACGGCCTGAAGAACATCGACCCGTTCGCGCAGAGCCACCCGCTCTCGGGCGAGCGCATCGCCAGCCTGACCGCCGACGTCATCGCATCGCCGGCATACGGGAAGACGCCTGACCAGGGGCTCGAGGAACAGTTCAAGCGCGTGAAGGCCAAGCTGCTCGGCTATGTCGCCGACCCCAAGACCACGCTCAACACCTATCCCGACTCCGACCAGAGCCTCTACGCGCATTATGCGCGCGCTTATGCCTGGCACAAATCGGCTTACCCCGAGAAAGCCGATGCCGAGGCCGCCGCGCTGATCAAGGCCGCGCCGCACGATCCGTATTTCCTCGAGATCCAGGGCCAGATCCTGCTCGAGGCGGGCAAGCCGCTCCAGGCGCTTCCCCCCTTGCGCGAGGCGACCGACCTGTCGCGCAACGCGCCGCTGATCGCGACGACCTTCGGCCACGCGCTGATCGCGACCGAGGACAAGGCGAACTACCCCGAGGCGGTCAAGGTGCTCCGCCAGGCGGTGGCGCGCGACGATGAAAATCCCTTCGCCTGGTATCAATTGGGCACCGTTTACGAGGCGATGGGCGACCAGCCGCGCGCCTTGCTCGCCAGCGCGGAGCAAGCGAGCCTGACGGGCAACGTCCGGCTCGCGGCGTACAGCGCGCGGGGTGCGATGCAGGGGCTGCCGCCCAACGGCGTCGACTGGATCCGTGCGCAGGACATCGCGCTCGCCTCGCAGAACGAGATCGACGACAATCCCAAGAAATATAAGAAGAAACGCTGATGCGCCCGGCCTGGACTTCCATAACCCTCGCGCTGGTCTCGGGGTTGATCGGCGCGGCGGGTTTTGCCAGCCTCGAGCGGCTGATCCCGGCGAGCGGGGGTGAACGCACACGCGTCGAGGGCGTGGTGCATGATTATCTGATGGCGCATCCCGAGATTCTGCCTGCGGCGATGGACGCGCTGCGCGACCGCGGCCATGCCGAGACGATCGCTGCGAACCGCAGCGCGATCTACACGCCCGTCGGCAGCGCCTGGGCGGGGAGCGCCAACCCCGACGTCACGCTGGTCGAATATTTCGATTACAATTGCGGCTATTGCCGCGCGAGCCTGCCGACGATCGCGGCGTTGCTGAAGAGCGACCCGAAGATCCGCATCGTCTATCGCGACTTCCCGATCCTCGCGCAGAGCAGCGTCGATGCCGCGCGGATGAGTCTGGCGGCGGCCGAGCAGGGCAAGTTCCAGGCGTTCCACGATGCGCTCTATGCCGGCGGCCCGGTGACCGCGCAGAGCATCGCGGCGGCGGCCAAGACCGCCGGTGTCGATGCTGCGCGCGCCGCGGCCTATGCGCCGCGTGCCGAGCAGGAGATCACCTCGAACGAGACGATCGCGCGTGCGCTCGGCATGACGGGCACGCCGAGCTGGGTGATCGGCAACAAGATCGTGTCGTCGGCGCTCCCGCTCGAGGAGTTGCAAAAGGCGATCGCCGAAGTGCGCGCGAAAAAGTAACCGTCGCCCCGGCGAAGGCCGGGGCCGCTGCGGTGGTGGCAGCCAGTTCGCACAAAATGCAGCGGCCCCGGCCTACGCCGGGGCGACGTTGTGTACCGAGCGGTTGTTATCTCTCCGCCGCCGCCCTATCTGCGCCAGCAGAAACGGGGGCAGCATGGACACCATTCTATCGGTCGCGGGCGTGTCGAAGACATACGCCTCGGGACATCGCGCGCTCGAACCGGTCGATCTCGACATTGCGCGGGGCGAGATCTTCGCGTTGCTCGGGCCCAACGGCGCGGGCAAGACGACGCTGATCTCGATCATCTGCGGCATCGTGACGCCAAGTACGGGGACCGTAACTGTGCTCGGGCATGACGCGCAGAAGGATTTCCGCAGTGCGCGCCGCGCGATCGGCCTCGTGCCGCAGGAACTGTCGGTCGACATGTTCGAGACGGTGCTCGCCACGGTCAAGTTCAGCCGCCGCCTGTTCGGCAAGGCCCCCGACGATGCGCATATCGAGCAGGTGCTGCGCGACCTGTCGCTATGGGACAAGCGCGACGCCAAGATCCGCGAGCTGTCGGGCGGGATGAAGCGCCGCGTGCTGATCGCCAAGGCGCTGAGCCACGAACCCGAGATCCTCTTCCTCGACGAACCGACTGCGGGTGTCGACGTGGCTTTGCGCCGCGATATGTGGCGGCTCGTCCACAAGCTGCGCGCTGGCGGCACGACGATCATCCTGACGACGCATTACATCGAGGAGGCCGAGGAAATGGCCGACCGCGTCGGTGTGATCGACAAGGGCCGGATCATCCTGGTCGAGCAGAAGGCCGCCTTGATGCGCAAGCTCGGCAAGCGCGAGTTGCGGATCACGCTGTCCGAGCCGTTGTCGGCGGTTCCCGCGGCGCTTGCCGCGTGGCCGCTCAAGATCGCCGAGGACGGGCGGTTGATCTATGCCTTCGACGCTGAGGACGAGCGCATCCCCGATCTCCTCGCCGCGCTCGGCGCGCAGGGCATCGGCTACAAGGACCTCGAGACGCACAAGAGCTCGCTCGAGGACATTTTCGTCGACCTGGTCGAACAGAAGGACGCGGCATGAGCAGCGCCACGAAAGCCCCCGCGGTCAACTATCACGGCATCTGGGCGATCTACCGCTTCGAGATGGCGCGCGCGCTGCGCACGCTGTGGCAGAGCCTCGTCACCCCCGTCATCACCACCTCGCTCTATTTCGTCGTGTTCGGCGGGGCGATCGGGTCGAAGATCAGCACCGTCGGCGGGGTCGGCTACGGCAGCTTCATCGTGCCGGGCCTCATCATGCTGTCGCTGCTGACGCAGAGCATCTCGAATGCGTCGATCGGCATCTATTTCCCCAAATTCACCGGCACCGTGTTCGAACTGCTCTCGGCGCCCGTCTCGGCGATGGAAATGGTGGTCGGTTATGTCGGCGCGGCTGCGACCAAGTCGATCGTGCTCGGCCTCATCATCCTCGCCACCGCGTCGCTGTTCGTGCCGCTCAGCATCGTCCATCCGTTCGCGATGCTCGCCTTCCTCGTGCTGACAAGCGTGGCGTTCAGCCTGTTCGGCTTCATCATCGGCGTCTGGGCCAAGGGGTTCGAGCAATTGAACTTCATCCCCGCGCTGCTGATCACGCCGCTGACCTTCCTCGGCGGCGCTTTCTATTCGATCGACATGCTGCCGCAGCCGTGGCGGACGGTCAGCCTGTTCAACCCGGTGGTCTATCTGGTGAGCGGCTTCCGCTGGGCGTTCTTCGACAAGGGCGACGTGTCGGTGGGGTTGAGCCTCGGGGTAACGGCGCTGTTCCTGGTGGCGTGCCTCGGGGTGATCTCGTGGATCTTCAAGACCGGCTGGCGCATGAAGAACTAAGCAAAAATCCTTCCCCGCGCAGCGGGGGAGGGGGACCCTGAGCCTTCAGCGAAGGGTGGAGGGGGACGACCTCTCCGCAAGGACACCGCCCGTGTCGGCCCCCTCCGTCAGCCTTCGGCTGCCACCTCCCCCGGTTCCCGGGGGAGGATTTCATGGCATCACCGGCAATACGATCTTCGAGCCGGCACACACCTTCTGCGTCGCCTTGACGAAATCCGCCGGCTTCGCGCGCGCGATATTGGGTACGAAGCGCTGCGGGTTGCGGTCGATCACCGGGAACCAGCTCGACTGGACCTGCACCATCAGCCGGTGGCCTTTCAGGAAGACATGGTCGTGCTCGCGCAAGGGGACCTCCCAGCGTGTCACCTTGCCCGGCACCAGCGGCTGCGGCGCGGTGTCGCTCGCCAGGAAGCGCCCGCGGCGGACGTCCATCGCGATCGGGAGCTGGTAGCCGTTGAGCGATTTCGCATAATCGCCCGGCTTGGGCGATTCGGCGTTCTGCACCTGGGTGTCGGGATAGACGTCGACCAGCTTGACGACGAAATCGCTGTCGGTCCCGCTGGTCGACGCGGCGAGCTGCGCCAGCACATGCCCGGTTACGGTCAGATCCTTTTCCAGTGGCGCGCTGGTATAGCTCAGCACGTCGGGCCGCCCGCCGAGGAAGCGCTGATCGGCCGCTTCCCACCACGACCAGTCGGGCGAGAGATACGTCCCCGACATCGGCCGCGCGCGGAACGGCACGGGGTTGGCCGGGTCCGAGACATAGTCGCGGCACACCTCGCCCGCGGCGGGGGCGGTGAAGGACAGCGAGCCGTCGGCATGGAGATACAGGTCGGTCGGCTTGGCGTCCGCCGCCGGCCACGCCGTGTAGCTCTTCCACGTCCAGCTGCCGCTCTGGAAGCTCTTCACGCCGGTCGTCGGTTTCGCGCCCGTGCCATGGAGCCAATAGGCGAAGAACGGCGCCTGGATCTGTTCCTGGAACTGCGACCCGCTCGGCACGCCATAGGGGATCGGCCCGAGCGCATCGGTCGGGCGCTGCCACCAGCCATGCGCCCAGGGGCCCGCGACCATCGTGGCGAGATGGTCGGGATCGTTCTGCGCCTGCTTGAGATAGATCTGCCACGAGCCCGAAGGGTCTTCCTGATCCCAATAGCCCGCGACGTTGAGCGTCGGCACGGTCGTCTTGCCGAGCCGATCGCTCCAGCGCTGGTCGGTGTAGAAGGCGTCGTGATTGGGATGGTCGAGCAAGGCGGTGAACATCGGCACCTTGCCCTTGAATTCGGTCTTGTCGATCTGCTCGACCGGGCCCTTGGCGAGGAACCAGTCGTAGGTATCGTAGCGATCGTACTGAAAGGTCGTGTCCTGCGTCTTGTCGAGCTGGAGCATCGCCAGCCAATCGGTCGCATAGGAGAGACGGAGCGCGCCGTTGCGGTGGAGATCGTCCGACTGCCAGTAATCGACCCACGCCGCCTGCGGGCTCACCGCCTTCAGCGCGGGGTGCGGGCCGATCAGCGCGATCGCGGCGGCGAAGCCGGGGTAGGAGACGCCCCACATCCCGACCTTGCCATTGTTCTGCGCAACATTCTTCACCAGCCAGTCGATGCTGTCATAGGCGTCGGTCGATTCGTCGACCAGCTTGGGGTCGCCGGGATGCACCGCGGTCGACAGCGTGAAGACGCCATCGGACTTGAAGCGCCCGCGCATCGATTGATCAACATAGATATAGCCGTCGCGGTCGAGCGCGACCTGGTTGCCGGGAGTCTTTTTCGGGGCGGAATCGGGGACGCCGTAGGGCGTGCGCGAGAAGAGGATCGGCAGCGGCCCGGTCTGGTTCCGCGGGCGCAGGATGACCGTCTGCAACCGAGCGCCGTCGCGCATCGGGATCATCACTTCTTCGTAGGTGTAGGGGGAGAGCGCGGGGGCAGGGGCCGCTACGGGCGCCGCTTGCGGTCGCGCGGCGATCGGGCCGGCCAGCGCTACACCTGCAGCCAGCGCCGCCACAACTTTCCGCATACCGAACCCCTAAACGTCACCCCGGCCTCGTGCCGGGGTCCACCGTGCCGCGAACGTTCACACCGCAAGTGTGCTGCACGGTGGACCCCGGGACAAGCCCGGGGTGACGATTGTCTATAAGCCCTTCCCCTTCAGGGGAGGGGTTGGGGGTGGGGCGTGCCTCGCAGAGACCAGCGCCCGGCACTTCCCCACCCAAACCCCTCCCCTAAAGGGGAGGGGCTTCGATCGCCTCAGATCCGGTGTTCGCCCTTGACCCAGCGCACCGTGCCCGAGCTCGCACGCATCACGACGCTCTCGGTCGTCATGATCGTGCCCTTGCGCTTGACGCCGGCGAGCAGCGAGCCGTCGGTCACGCCGGTTGCCGCGAAGATGCAGTCGCCGCGCGCCAGCTCGGTCAGATCGTACTGCTTGTCGAGATCGGTCACGCCCCACTTTGCCGCACGCGCGCGCTCGTCGTCGTTGCGGAACAGCAGGCGGCCCTTGAACTGGCCACCGACGCAGCGGAGAGCCGCGCACGCGAGCACGCCCTCAGGCGCGCCGCCCGAGCCCATATAGATGTCGATCGTCGTGTCGGGGTTGGTCGTCGCGATCACGCCAGCGACGTCGCCGTCGCCGATCAGCATGATCCCGCAGCCGATCGCGCGCAGCTCGGCGATGATCTTGGCATGACGCGGGCGGTCGAGCACGCAGGCGATGATGTCCGACGGCTTGACGCCCTTGGCAGCGGCGAGCGCTGTGACGTTCTCGGTCGGCGACTTGTCGAGATCGATGATCCCCTCGGGATATCCCGGACCGACCGCGATCTTGTCCATGTACACGTCCGGCGCGTTGAGCAGCCCGCCTTCTTCGGCGATTGCGAGCACCGCGAGCGCGTTCGGGCCGGCGGTGGCGCAGATCGTCGTGCCTTCGAGCGGATCGAGCGCGATGTCGATCTTCGGGCCCTTGCCGATCGCCGAGCCCACCTTTTCGCCGATGAACAGCATCGGCGCCTCGTCGCGCTCGCCCTCGCCGATGACGACGGTGCCGTCCATGTAGAGCGAGTTGAGCGCGGTGCGCATCGCATCGACCGCCGCCGCATCCGCCGCCTTCTCGTCGCCGCGCCCGGTGAGCGTCGAAGCGGCGATCGCCGCCGCCTCGGTCACGCGGACCATTTCGAGCACGAGAACACGGTCGAGCGTCTTGGAAGCGGTAGCGGTCATCGGTGAAGCATCCTCTTAGTTTGCGGAGGGACTAGGCGGCGTTCGTTACGTTGTCGAGACTGACCTTCTCCCCCTCCCTGGAAGGGAGGGGTTGGGGTGGGTCGGCCCGTGGCGGGCGTAACGTTCCCATTGAGAGCAACCCACCCCTCGATCCCCTCCCCTCCAGGGAGGAGAGGAGCCGTCAGTCGCGCAGCAGTTCGTTGATGCTGGTCTTCGAGCGCGTCTGCGCATCGACGCGCTTGACGATCACCGCGCAATACAGCGCCGGCTTGCCGTCGCCGCCACCGGTCGAGCCTGGCACGACCACCGAATACGGCGGCACCTCACCGCGGAACACTTCGCCCGTCGCGCGATCGATGATCTTGGTCGACGCGCCGAGATACACGCCCATCGACAGCACCGCGCCTTCACCGACGCGAACGCCCTCGGCGACCTCGGCGCGCGCGCCGATGAACGCGCCGTCGCCGATGATCACCGGGTCGGCCTGGAGCGGTTCGAGTACGCCGCCGATCCCCGCGCCGCCCGAGAGATGCACGCCCTTGCCGATCTGCGCGCAGCTGCCGACCGTCGCCCAAGTGTCGACCATCGTGCTTTCACCGACATATGCGCCGATGTTGACGAAGCTCGGCATCAGGATCGCGCCCTTGCCGATGAATGCGCCACGCCGCGCGACCGCGCCTGGAACGACACGGAAGCCACCCGCGCGGAACTCGGCCTCGCCCCAGCCGGCGAACTTCGAGGGCACCTTGTCGAATGCGGGCGCGCCGCCTGCGCCGCCCTCGACCAGGCTGTTGTCGTTCAGCCGGAACGACAGCAGCACTGCTTTCTTGAGCCACTGGTTGACCTGCCAGCTGCCGTCGCCGGTCGGCTCGGCGACGCGCATCGCGCCCGAATCGAGCTGGAGCAGCGCCTGCTCGACCGCGTCGCGGACATCGCCCTTGGTCTCGAAGCTGATCGTGTCGCGCGCGTCCCACGCGCCTTCGATGGTCTGTTGCAGGTCGCTCATGAATCCCCCGTATGGTCGTGGAGCCACGCCGTGATGTCGGCGCAGGTGAAGTCGATGAAAGAACGGTCGTCGCCGCCCGGCGTCTGCTCGGAGCCATTGTCGACCCACAGGGTCGTCATGCCGATCGCCTTGGCGGGCGCGAGGTTGCGCGCCATGTCCTCGGCGAACAGGCAGGTCGCAGGGTCGAGATCGAACGCCGCGCACAGCCCGGCGTACGCAGACGCCTGCGGCTTGGGGATCAGGTCCATCGCATGGACGTCGTGGATCGCCTCGAAGCTCTCGCCGAGCCCGAGCTTGGCGAGCACCTTGCTGGCATACGGCACGTCGGCATTGGTGAAGACGAGTTTCCGCCCCGGCAGTTTGGCGATTGCGGCGGCGAGCGGCGCGTTTTCCTCGAGCACGTCCATCTCGATGTCGTGGACATGGTCGAGAAAGGCGTGGGGGTCGACGTCGTGCTCGGCCATCAAGCCGGCGAGCGTGGTGCCGTGGGCGTGGAAATAGCCCTTCTGGATACGGCGCGCTTCGACCAGATCGACCTGGAACTTGTCGGCGATATAGCCCGTCATCCGTGCGTCGATCTGGTCGAACAGCCGTGCGCTCGACGGGTAGAGCGTGTTGTCGAGATCAAAGATCCAGGTGCGGATATGGGCGAGGCGTGGGTCCATGGGGTGGCTCTAAGCGGCGAGCGCCGCTGCGGCAAGTTCCTCCCCTCCCTGAAAGGGAGGGGCTGGGGGTGGGTCGGCCCGTGGCGGCCGTGACGTTCCCATTGAGAGCAACCCACGCCCACCCCCACCCTTCCAGGGAGGGGAGGAGATTCGGGGCGAGGGCCGGACACACCCCTAGCGCAACCACAAATCCTCCCCACATCCCTTACATGACCCAATACTCCCTGCTCGATCTCGTCCCCGTCGTCGAAGGCGGCACCGTGGCGCAGGCGCTCGCCAACGCCGCCGACCTCGCACAGCACGCCGAGGCGCAAGGCTTCAACCGCTACTGGACCGCCGAGCATCACGGCATGACCGGCATCGCCAGCGCCGCCACCTCGGTCGTGCTCGGCCATATCGCCGCCGCCACCTCGACGATCCGCGTCGGTGCCGGTGGGATCATGCTCCCCAACCACGCCCCGCTCGCGATCGCCGAGCAGTTCGGCACGCTCGACGCGCTCTTCCCCGGCCGGATCGACCTCGGCCTCGGCCGCGCGCCTGGTTCTGACCAGATTGTCGCGCGCGCGATGCGTCGCAACTTGGAGACCGACGCCAACGCCTTCCCGCGCGACGTTGTCGAGCTGCAGAGCTATTTCGCGAACGACGGCCAGACCGGCATCGTCGCGACGCCCGGCGCGGGCGCCGACGTGTCGCTGTGGATCCTCGGGTCGAGCACCTTCGGCGCGCAGCTCGCCGCGATGCTCGGGCTGCCCTATGCCTTCGCCTCGCACTTCGCGCCCGATTCGCTGATGGCGGCGATCGACATCTATCGCCGGACGTTCCGCCCCTCGGCTGCGCTCGCCCGGCCGCATGTGATGGCGGGCTTCAACGTCTTCGCTGCCGATACCGATGCTGAAGGCGAATTGCTCGCGAGCTCGCAGCAGCAGGCGTTCGTCGCTTTGCGCACCGGCAACCCGCGCCGACTCCCGCCGCCCGTCGCGGGCTATCGCGACAGCCTCGGTGCGCAAGGTGCCGCGATCCTCGACCATGTGCTGTCGTGCTCGGCGGTCGGCGGCCCGGCCAAGGTCGCGCGCGAGATCGCCGCGTTCGTCGCGCGCACCGGCGTCGATGAGCTGATGATCGCGAGTTCGATCTACGATCACGAGGCGCGCAAGCGCAGTCTGACGATCACCGCGCAGGTCATGCAAGACGTCGCCATCGCGGCGTAATGCCCGCCGTCACCCCGGCCTTGTCCCGGGGCTCACCGCGGCGCGCACGCTGGTACCGTAGAACGCGCGGCACGGTGGCCCCCGGGACAAGCCCGGAGTGACGAGGGGAGGCGCGCATATTCCATCGTTGCCCGAGCTGTGTTACGTCAGTGCACCACAGCCAGGGGCGCTCCAACCATGCGCTACGACATCGCAGGCACCGTAATGCAGACCGTCTCGATCGATCTCGATCGCGGCGAGCGGATCGTCAGCCAGACGCATGCGATGGCGTGGATGAGCGACGGCATCCGGATGGACACGCACACCGGCGGCGGCCTCTTCGCCGGCCTCAAGCGCGCGATGTCGGGCGGCAGCATCTTCATCACCGAATATATCGCCGATGATCCCGCGCACGTCGCCTTCGCGCCACGCTTCCCCGGCAAGATCATCGCGCGCACGCTGCGTGCCGGCGAATCGCTGCTCTGCCGCAAGGAGACCTTCCTCTGCGCCGAATATTCGGTGTCGCTCGACATCGCCTTCCAGCAGCGGTTGGGCGCCGGCGTGTTCGCGGGCGAGGGCTTTATCCTCCAGCGCGTCACCGGGCCGGGCACGGTGTTCCTCGACCTGTCGGGCGAGGTGATCGAGAAGGACCTCGCCCCCGGCGAGCGGCTGCGCGTCCATGCCGGGCATATCGGCATCCAGGAGCCGACCGTCTCGACCGACATCCAGATGGTGCGCGGCTTCCGCAACATATTGTTCGGCGGCGAGGGGCTGTTCCTCGCTACGCTCACCGGGCCGGGCAAGGTCTGGCTGCAATCGATGCCGATCATGAATCTTGCGGAAGAGGTCGCGCGTCATCTGCCGGGGAATGAGGAGCGCGGTGCGGCAGCGGGCGCGGGGATCGGCCGCCTAGTCGGCGGCGGTGCTGCGGGCGCGGTGGTCGGCGGGCTGCTCGGCGGGTTGATCGGGAACGAATGAGCGGCGGGTCGAAGGCGGGCGGACGGTCGGAACGCTTCGCCCGTTAGCGGTTGAATGCCATCGGCTTTGTCTGCCAAGGGCGGCCCCCGTTTCAAAAAGGGCCGTAATGCAGAAAATCTTTCAAGTCGTATGTGTCGTCCTCATCGCGGCCGCGGTGATGTTCGGCGGACGCTGGTACATGTACGTCGCGCAGGCGCAGAGCCCGTATGACGAGGTCGGCATCGCGCTCAACGGCTATATGCCCGGGCCGCTGCGCAATTGGGGCTGCCACAAGCTGCAGCAGCGTTTCCCAGGGCAATTGCCGCCGTATGGCTGCGCCGGGGCGGACGGCCGTAGCTGGCGCTAATTGCGCGGGGGGAGTCGCAGCTGTCGGCCGATGGCCAACGCTGGTCTCCGCGCACCCGCCCCCCCTTTGGCCGGGGGTATATCCGCGTTTAGGGGATAGCTGCCGTCAACCCGACCGTCGCCCCGGCGGAAGCCGGGGTCGCTCCGTTTGGGACAAACCGTCCGCCAAGCCACCGAGCGGCCCCGGCCTCCGCCGGGGCGACGGGCCGGTCTGCTTCTGGCGCACAGGTCCAGGTCTGCTTTCGCGATCGCGGCAACCGGTCGATAGCTTGCCGTGCTAGACGCGACCACTCCGCAACGCTCTCGACCAGTCAGCGCGACCATTGGCTTCGGCGTCACGCGCGGCCTGCTCCCAGTCATACGCAACGGAAAGCAGGCTCACCGCCCAGCCGCTGCCCTCGTTGGACAAGACCGCGTATCGTGCATGCGGCGATCCACTCTCCACCAGATGCGGATAAGGCCGGTCATCCTCATAGGCAGGCAGGCCGACGCTTCCTGGATTGACGATCAAACGTCCATCATCGAGCGCCATTGCGCGTTGCAGGTGGGTGTGTCCACACAGGATCACCGACGCATCGACGCTCCCGAGGCGCTGTTCGACTTCGTCGGCGGTGGCCGGGCGGATGCCCCGCTCCGTCACGGTTTCAAGGAGATAGGTCAGGTCGCTGTCGGGCGTGCCATGAACAAGAAGCACATCATCGGACACGCGACGTGTCGCCGGCAGCGCTGCGAGCCAGGCAAGCTGCTCGGGAAGCATCGTCGTGGCAGCGTGCCGGTCCGACAGGCCCATCTGCTCAAGGGTCTGGTCCGAAAGCTGGCGTTCGTGGTTGCCGCGTATCGTCGGAAAACCGAGCGGCATCAGCCGCTCGGCCGTTTCGCGAGGGAACAATCCGCCGGAACAGATGTCCCCAAGGTTGACGATCTGCTCAACCTGCCGAGTAGCGGCATCGGCCAGGACGGCATCGAGCGCGGCGACATTTCCGTGGATGTCAGAGATAACCGCAAGCTTCATCGGTGCATGCTAGCGAACCAACCGATCGATGATAACCCCACGCGAGCGACTGCTTTCCCGACGCGAGTCGACGCCGGGCAATGGCGTACAGTCGTCGGAAGCCGCCGCGGGCTACCGCCGCGGAGCTTCCGCCACGTGCCGCTCAATTCGCCGCCGGCAATCGCAAGCGCACGAGCAACCCGCCCAGATCTTCGCTCTCCTCCAGCGACACCGTGCCTTCGTAAATCTCCGCAACATCGCGCACGATTGCCATGCCCAGGCCGGTGCCCGGCTTGCCCGAATCGAGTCGCACGCCGCGGTCGAAGATCCGCAGCCGCTGTTCCTCGGGGATGCCGACGCCGTCATCCTCGATCAGGAATTCGACGAAGCCCGAATGCTTCGAGACGGTGACGAACACCGATCCACCGCCGTACTTCGCGGCATTCTCGATCAGATTGCCGAGCATCTCGTCCAAATCCTGCCGTTCGACGTGAACCTGCAGATCCTTCGGCCCATCGGTGTCGATCCGCACATGGCGATAGAGGATGCCGACCGCGCGCTCGACCGATTCGAGGCTCGGCCACACATCCGCTCGGCTGTGCGCCGACCCGCGCCGCCCGACCGCGCGCGCCCGCGCAAGGTGATGGTCGACCTGTCGCCGCATCGTCCGCGCCTCGCGCACCACCGTCTCGCCAAGATCGACGGCTTCGGCGGTGGCGGCGTTCATGATGACGGTGAGCGGCGTCTTGAGCGCATGCGCGAGGTTGCCCGCGTGGCGGCGCGCTTCCTCGGCCTGGCGCTCGTTATGCGCGATCAGCGCGTTGAGTTCCTCGACCATCGGCGCGACCTCGATCGGCATCGGCCGTTCGATCTGCCGCGCCTTGCCGGCGCGCATCCGGGCGATCTCCTCGCGCACTTTGCGGAGCGGCCACAGGCCATAGAAGGTCTGCAACGCCGCCATCACGATCAGCCCGAAGCCGAGCAGCGCGAAGCTGCGCACCAGCGTCTTGCGCAAGACCTTGATCTGCGCGTCGAGCCCGTCGCGGGTCTGCGCGACCTGGAAGCGCCAGCGGACCTTCGACCCCGGCAGCGTCGCGTCGCGCTCGACGATGCGAAGGCGTTCGGGATTTTCCGCCTTGGGGTCGAAGAACTGGTTGCTGTCGTACGAATGGACGCCGAGGTCGTTATGCTTGGTGCCGTAAGCGAGCCGGCGATCCCAGAGCGAGCGCGACGCGAGCCAGTCCTGGCCGGGCGCGCTGATCTGCCAATACAGCCCCGAATTGGGTTCGAGGAAACGCTGGTCGGCGGGCTCGCGGCTCGAAATGACCTCGCCCTGCGGGCCGATCTCGCCCGAGACGATCAAAGCGGTCAGCACGTCTTCGAGCTGCGCGTCGGCATTGCGCGTGATCGCGTCGGTCAGCACGCGGTCAAGCGCATAGCCGCCGCCGGTGAGCAGCAGCAGGATCCACGCCGCCGCAATCAGGATCATGCGGCGCGACAGCGACCCCGTGGTGCGCACCGGGATCGCCGGATGCGCATCGCCCTCGAGCGGGGGCAGGGGCGGCGCTACAAAATCGGTCGCGTCGGCTTCGGCCACGTTTACGCGTCCGGATCTTCAAGGCTGTAGCCGAGACCCCGGATCGTGGTGATCACGTCCTGGCCGAGCTTCTTGCGGATGCGCGTAACGAACACTTCGATCGTGTTCGAATCGCGATCGAAATCCTGGTCGTAGATATGCTCGATCAGCTCGGTGCGGCTGACCACCTTGCCCTTGTGGTGGAGCAGGTAGCTGAGGAGCTTATACTCCTGCGCGGTCATCTTGACCGGGTCGCCGTTGAGCGTGACCTTGCCGCTGCGCGTGTCGAGGCGGACGCCGCCCGCGGTCAGTTCGGACGAGGCATTGCCCGAGGCGCGGCGGATCAGCGCGCGCAGGCGGGCGATCAGTTCCTCCGACTGGAACGGCTTGGCGACATAATCGTCGGCGCCGGCATCGAGCCCGGCAACCTTGTCCGACCAGCTGTCGCGCGCGGTGAGCACGAGCACCGGGGCGGTGCGGCCTTCCTTGCGCCAGCGGTCGAGCACGGTCAGCCCGTCGATCTCGGGCAGGCCGAGGTCGAGAATGATCGCGTCGTAATTCTCGGTCGAGCCCATGAAATGCCCTTCCTCGCCATCGGTGGCGAGGTCGATCGCATAGCCGGCACCTTCCAGCGTGGCCTTGAGCTGCTGGCCCAGGCTCGGTTCATCCTCGACGATCAATACGCGCATGTCTGTGTTCCCTTTACGAGCGCGGACGCGCTCAATTGCCGGTGCGGCCGATGATCGCGCCCGAACGGCCGTCGACCTCGACCCAGATGACGGTTCCATCGCGCAGGAACTTGAGCGTGTAAATCCCGCGCTCTGCGTCGAAGTCGAAGCCGAGATACTGGCTGCCACGCATCGTCGGCAGGACGCGCCCCTCGATCTCGCGGATCGGCAGGATGCGGCCTTCGCGGCGTGCGCGCCAGGCTTCGCGCTGGTCGACATGTTGCAGCCATACGCCCGCCAGTGGGGGCGGGGCGGTGGCAGTGGCCAGTCCCAACAATACGGTTACGAGCATCGACATCGGCTTCGCATAGGGACGAAGGATTGAACAGCCTGTGAATGAGCCGCAGCGCGGCAGCCGGCTACGCCCGGCTGACTCGCGCCAGGCCGGCCGGCGGGTCGCGCAAGCGAACCCGTCCGACGACGCGGCTTTGCCGCGGCGGGGCCTAAGGAGAGGATAGCCCCTCCCCTTCAGGGGAGGGGTTGGGGGTGGGGCGGGCCTCGCAGAGAGGTCCGCGCCTTGTACTTCCCCACCCCAACCCCTCCCCTGAAGGGGAGGGGCTTTTAAGTTGGAAAGCGCACCTCGCTCGAGGCGAGGCCGGCCGCGCCGCGCTTTAGCCTCGATTTACCCGCGCTAAATCGCTAGGCCGCGCGGCCATGGCATTAGCACCAATCCTCGCATACGAAAATCTCGGCGTCATCCAGGGGTCCGGATGGCTCTTCCGCAACCTCGACATCCACATCGGCCCACGCGATCGGCTCGCGCTGATCGGCCGCAACGGCGCTGGCAAGACCACGCTGATGAAGCTGCTCGGCAACAAGATCGACAGCGACGAAGGCCGCCGCACGATCGTCCCCGGCACGCGCGTGATCCTGCTCGAACAGGAACCGGCGATGACCGGTTGTGCGACGCTTGCCGATTATGTGCTGGGCGGCGACGACGCGCCGCGGCAGCACGAGGCCGAGGCGATCGCCGACCAGCTCGGCATCGATCTCACGCGCGAGGCCGCCAAGGCCTCGGGTGGTGAGCGCCGCCGCGCCGCGATCGTGCGCGCCTTTGCGCAGAACCCCGACGTGCTGCTGCTCGACGAGCCGACCAACCATCTCGACATCGGCGCGATCGAATGGATCGAGGAATGGCTCCAGCGCTTCCGCGGCGCGTTCGTCGTGATCAGCCATGACCGCACCTTCCTTACCAAGCTGACCAAGCAGACGCTGTGGATGGACCGCGGTAACTTACGCCGTGCCGAGATCGGCTTCGGCGGCTTCGACGCCTGGACCGAGGCGGTCTATGCCGACGAGGCGCGCAACGCCGAGAAGCTCGACGCCAAGCTCAAGCTCGAGGAGCATTGGCTGCTGCGGGGCGTCACCGGGCGCCGCAAGCGCAACCAGGGCCGCCTCACCAAGCTGGTCGAGATGCGCGCCGAACGCGCGTCGATGGTCGGCCCCGCGGGCGCCGCCAACCTCTCGATCGGCACCGGCGACGCCAAGTCGAAGGTGGTGATCGACGCCAAGCACATCACCAAGGCGTTCGGCGACCGCACGATCATCGACGATCTGACGCTGCGCGTGACGCGGAAAGATCGCATCGGCATCGTCGGCGCGAACGGCGCTGGCAAGTCGACGCTGCTCAAACTGCTGACCGGCGAGCTCGCGCCCGACCACGGCACGATCAGGATGGCGCAGGGGCTGGAGCGCATCGTCATCGACCAGCAGCGCTCGAAGATGGAGCCCGACAAGACGATTCGCGACGTGCTCGCCGATGGCGGCGACTGGGTCGAGGTCCAGGGCTCGCGCAAGCACGTCGTTGGGTACCTTAAGGACTTCCTGTTCGAACCCGGCGTGCTCGACGCCAAGATCGGTACGCTGTCGGGCGGCGAGCGCTCGCGCCTGCTGCTGGCGCGCGAGTTCGCCAAGCCGTCGAACCTGCTCATCCTCGACGAGCCGACCAACGATCTCGACCTCGAGACGCTAGACCTGCTGCAGGACGTGATCGGCGATTACGAAGGCACCGTGCTGATCGTCAGCCACGACCGCGACTTCCTCGATCGCACGGTGACGATCACGCTCGGGCTCGACGGTTCGGGCACGGTCGATGTTGTCGCGGGCGGGTACGAGGATTGGGAGCGTCGCCGCAAGGCCAAGGCGCCGACCAAGCGCGGCGCGATCGCCAAGAATGCGGTTTCGGCGGCTGCTCCGACGGCGCCGGGCGCGAAGGTCAAGCTGACCTACAAGGATCAGCGCGATTACGAGCTGCTGCCCAAGCGGATCGAGGCACTCGACGCGGCGATCGCGCGCGACCAGACGCTGCTCGAGGACCCCGATCTCTACACGCGCGACCCCGATGCCTTCGAGCGGCTGATGGAGGCGATCGGCCAGGCGCAGGAAGACAAGACCATGGCCGAACTGCGCTGGCTCGAACTGGCCGAGATGGTCGAAGGGCAGGCGTGAGTTTGTAGGCTTTCTAGCCTCTTAGCCCTCTCCCGCCTTCGCGGGAGAGGGTTGGGTGAGGGTCTTCTTCTTCTTCTTCTTCGCCAAATGAGGAAGAAGAACACCGTCACCGACTACGACTAGGCCCGCCTGAAGAAGGCGGACCAAGTCTTCGTAGCCTCTCCCGCATGCGGGAGAGGGCGGGGGCTCGCTCACCCCAGCGCGCGTCCGTGCCGCCCGGCCAGCTCGACGACATAATGCCACGCCACACGCCCCGAGCGCGCGCCGCGGCGGGTTGCGAAGCCGACGGCATCCATCGCATCGAACGGCAGGTCGTAGGCCTTCGCATAGCTCGCGACGATCGCGAGATAGCCGTCCTGATCGACGACGTGGAAGCCGAGGCTCAGCCCGAAGCGGTCGGCGAGCGCGAGCGCATCGTCGGCCGCGTCGCGCGGATTGACCGCGCCCCCACTCCCCATTGGCGGCTGGTCGATCATCTCGCGCGGCACCAGATGGCGGCGGTTCGAGGTGACGACGAGCCGCGCATTGACCGGTCGCGCCTCCGCCCCGCCGTCGAGCATCGAGCGCAAAGCGCGCCCATCGGCGGCAGCGTCGAAGCCGAGATCGTCGAGGAACAGCAGGAAGGCGCGCGGCAGGTCGGCGATCTGCGCGAACAGCGCCGGCAGCGTATCGAGCTGCGCGGTCACGATCTCGACCAGCGCCAGCGCGCCACCCTCGGCCTGCACCGCGCCCGTCACCGCCTTGACCAAGGCCGACTTGCCCGTCCCGCGCGCGCCCCACAGCAGCGCGTCATGCGCCGCGGCGCTCGCCGCAAGGTGCCGCGCGTTGGCCAGCATCGCGTTGCGTTGCGCGTCGATGCCGTGCAGCCGATCGAGCGGCAGCGGCCGGAAGTCGCGCACGGGCTCGAGCACCGCGCCGCGCCAGACATAGGCCGAGTGCGCGAGCGGATCGGCGCCAACCGGCCGCGGCGGTGCGAGGCGTTCGAGCGCGGCGGCGATGCGGGCGAGGGGATCGGTGCTGGGCTCGGTCATGTCGCGCCTGCTACACGCCGGACGGACGCTTCGCTAGGCGTGCCTGGCCGGACCGTGCAGCGGTCAGCCCAGCACCTTGAGCGCCGCCAGCGCCGCCGCACGATCGTCGAAGCGCGGATCGGCGAGCGCCGCGCGGATCTGCGCCTTCGCTTCGGCGCTGCGGTCGAGATCGGCATAGGCCTGGCCGAGATGCCAGCGGAGCGCCGCGCGATCGGGAGCGATCGACGCAGCCTTTTCGAGCAATTGCAGCGCGGGGGCGCTCTTGCCCTGCTGGTAGAGCGCCCAGCCATAGGCGTCGGTGGTCGCCGGGTTCATCGGCGCGAGCGCATAGGCCGCCTTGCCGAACACAAAACCGGCATCGGCATCGCCCGCGCCGGTATAGGCATAAGACAGCTCGGCGAGCAGCGCCGCATCGCGATCGCCGATCCGCAGTCGCAGGTGTTCGAGCGTCTCGATCGCCGCCTCCCAGTCGCCGCCCGCGATCTGCCAATGCGCCGCGAGCCGCTGGCCCGCGATGTTCTGCGGATTCTGCGAGACGAACAGCGCGAGCACATTCGCCGCCTCGCCCGCCCGCCGGGCGCGGTCGAGCGCATCGACGGTGCGCAACATCGTCGGCTCGTCGAAGCGGATGTCGATCGCATGGCGATAGGCTGCGGCAGCATCGCCGTAGCGATTGAGCGCCATCAGCGTATCGCCGAGCGCGAGATAGGCGTCGGGCGCGCCGGGGGTGAGCGCTACGAGACCCTGCGCTCTGGCGAGCGCGGCGGCGGAGTCGCCCGCTTCGAGCAGGCCGCGCACCAGACCGAGTTGCGCGACGGGTTCGTTGGGCGCGTCGCGTGCGGCAAGGCTCAGTCCGGCGAGCCCATCGTCGGTGCCGAGCGGTGCCGATCCCGCCACCACGGGGATCGCCGAGCGGTCGAGATATTTGGCGGCCCAGTCGCGCTCGCCCGCTTGCTCGAAGGCGCGCCCGACGAGCGAGAGCGTGTAGCTGTCGGCATCGGCGCGCAGCGCGACGGGCTTCAGAATGTCGAGCGCGCCGCGCGCGTCGCCCGAGCGCAGCAGCGCGGCTCCCAGCAGGCGCCGCGCCTCGATGTTGGTCGGTTGCTGGCCGACGAGCAGCGACCAGGCATCGATCGCCTGCTGGTACACGCCGGCGCGATAGGCGAGCGCGCCGTTGAGCAGCAGCGCGCCGGGCAGGGCATCGAGCTGGGTCTTTGTGCGCGCCATCAACTGGCGGGCGAGATCGTCCTTGCCGGCGCGCGCGGCGAGCACCGCCTGCAGATACAGCGCCTGCGCGTTGCCCGGCCGCGCGGCGAGCGCCTTGCGCGTCGCGGCGAGCATGTCCTGATAGCGCCCGACCTCGCCGAGCGTCGCGGCATATTCGATCAAAACGGGGACGTAATAGGCATCGTGCGAGAGCGCCGCCTCGAACCACGGGAGCGCTGCGACGAGGCCGTATTGCGTACGGACGAGCTCGCCGCGCAGTGTCAGCGCCTCGACATTGTTGGCGTTCGCGGCGGTCGCACGCGTCGCGGCGGTGATCGCGCCAGCGATATTGCCGGTCTGATATTGAATGCGGCCGAGATCGGACCAGGCGAAGCTGTCGTTCGGCGCCGAGGCGAGCAGCGTCGCGAGCACCGCCTGCGCGCGGGCGGGATCGCCCTGTGCCGCCAGCGCGCGCGCGCCGACGCGGATCGCATAGCCTGTGTAGCGGGGTGACGCCTTGGCGGCCTCCGCGAGCGCACGGTCGGCTTTCCCCTGCAGTAGCCAGGCCTGCGCGAGCAGATGATGCGTGCGCGCCGGATCGAACCCCACCGCGCTGGCGCGGCCGAGTTCGCCTTCGGCAGCGATGCCGTCACCGAGCGACAAATAGCTGCGCGCGAGCAGCGCGTGCGCGAGCCCCGAGCGCGGATCTGCCTTGATCGCGGACTGCGCATGGTTGCGTGCCGCGCTGTAATTGCCGATGCCGAGCGCCTTGACGCTGAGCGCGAGCTCGGTCCGCGCGGCCGCGGGATCGACCCGCACCGGGGCGTGGCAGCCGGCCACGAGCAGACCCGCGGCACCGATCGCGGCGAGCGATGCCAAGCGGCTGGATAGGGTGTTACGCATGGAGGTCATAGCTCTTGAGCAGATCGTACAGCGTCGGGCGGCTGACGCCCAACAATTTGGCGGTGTTCGAGATGTTGCCCTCGGCCCGCGCGAGCGCCTGGGTGATCGTCGCGCGGTCGGCGCCCTCGCGCGCTGCACGCAGATTGAGCGGTGGCTCCTCATGGCCCTCGGCAAGATCGAGGTCGGCCGCGGTGACGAGCTTGCCCTCGGCCATGATCACCGCGCGCTTCATGCGGTTCTCGAGCTCGCGGACATTGCCCGGCCACGGCCAGGACGCGATCGCGGCGCGTGCGTCGGGCGCAAGACCGGTGACGCCCGAGCGCATCGACGCGGCGTAGACTTTGAGAAAATGCTGCGCGAGCAACGCCGCGTCGCCGCTGCGCTCGGCGAGCGATGGAATGCGCACGACTATCTCGGCTAGGCGGTAATAGAGATCCTCGCGGAACGAGCCGGCGGCGACCATCGCATCGACGTCCTGGTGCGTTGCGCAGACGATCCGCGTATCGACCGATATCGCCTTGCGACCGCCGATCCGCTCGATCGTGCGCTCCTGCAGGAAGCGGAGCAATTTGACCTGGAGCGGGAGCGGGACGTCGCCGATCTCGTCGAGGAACAAGGTGCCGCCTTGCGCCTGTTCGATCTTGCCCTCGGTCGTCTTCACCGCGCCGGTGAACGCGCCTTTCTCATGGCCGAACAATTCGCTTTCGAGCAGGGTCTCGGGGATCGCGGCGCAATTGATCGCGACGAACGCGCCCTTTGCACGTGGGCTCGCATCGTGCAGGCCGCGCGCGAGCAGTTCCTTGCCGGTCCCGCTCGCGCCGAGCAGCATCACCGACACGTCGGCGCCCGCGACGCGCTCGATCGTGCGCGTGACCTTGAGCATTTCGGGGCTCGCGGTGATCATCCCGCCGAGGCCAGTGCTGCTCCCGCGTGCGGCCAGCCGCCGGTTCTCGGCTTCGAGCGCATGAACGTGGAAGGCGCGCGCGACGATGAGGCCGAGCGCATCGATGTCGATCGGCTTGGCGTAGAAATCCCATGCGCCATCGGCGATCGCCTGGCGGGCGCTTTCGAGCGCGCCGTGGCCCGAGGCGACGATCACCTTGGTGTCGGGCTTGAGCCGCAGGATCTCGGCAAGCGTGGCGAACCCCTCGCTGGTGCCGTCTGGATCTGGCGGCAGGCCGAGATCGAGCGTGACGACCGCGGGTTCCTCGGCGCGGATCGCGTCGAGCGCGGTGGTGCGATCGACCGCGGTAACGACCGAATAGCCTTCATACGCCCAGCGGAGCTGGCGCTGCAGGCCGAGATCGTCCTCGATGATCAGCAGTTTGGGCTTGTCGGTCATGCAGCTTCGTCCAGCGAGATCGTCCGCGCCGCGGCGAGCGTGACGTGGAAAGTGGTGCCTGTGCGCTCGCGGCTTTCGACCGCGACGCTGCCGCCCATCGCTTCGGTCAACTGCCGCGCCTCGAACGCGCCGATGCCGAAGCCGCCCGATTTGGACGAGGCGAAGGGTTTGAAGAGCTGTTCGCGCAGGAAAGCGGGACTCATCCCGCAGCCCTGGTCGATGATCGCGATCGAGACGCGCTTGGCGTCGCCCGAGAGGGCGAGCGTGACGGGTTCGCTGGGGGCGCTCGCCTCGATCGCATTCTGCAGGAGGTGGCCGAGCACCTGCTCGAGCCGGACCGGATCGGCCTGCGCGAACTGCTGCATGCCGCTGACCACCACCGGATGCTGCGCGCGCCGCCGCGCCGCAACCTGTTCGGCGAGCGCGAGGAGGTCGACTGGGCGCAGTTCCTCGGCGCGAGCGTGGTGATGTTGCGACAGCCGAGCGAGCAGATCGTTCATCCGCCCGGCCGAATCCTGCAGCGTTGCGATCATGTCGGCGCGGAAGGCGGGATTGTCGGCATGGCGTTCCGCATTGCGCGCGACGAGGCTCAACTGGCTGACGAGATTCTTGATGTCGTGCAGGATGAAGGCGAAGCGGCGGTTGAATTCGTCGAAGCGCTTGGCCTCGGCGAGCGCGGATTGCGCGCGCTCTTCCGCCAGATAGCTCGCGACCTGGCGCCCGGCGATGCGCAACAGATCGAAATCCTCCCAGTCGAGCGCGCGGTCGATCGGCGGGCGGGCGAGCAGGATCGCGCCCTGCAGCCGGTCGAGATGGACGAGCGGGAGCAGGACCCAGCCGTCGGCATCGAGCATCCAGATGGGTACGCTCGCGCTTTCGGTCGCGTCGGTCGTATCGGCCCGCACTGCGTCGAGTTCGACGATCCGCCCGGTGGTGGCGAGGTGCGTGACCAGAGACGCCTCGGCACCGGCGCTCGGCGCCTCCCAGTTCCATCCCGCGCCGACGCCGAGCCCTGCGCCATCGGGCACGAGCAATAGACCGGCGGGTGAATCGGTGAGATCGGCGACCGCCTTGACGATTCGCGCGTCGAGCGGTGCGGCGTCGTCGGGCTTGCCGAGCGTATCGGTGAAGCGGATCCACTCGGCGCGATAATCGTAGCGGTGGCGGAAGAAATGCTTCGACACCTTGACCTTGGCCCAGGCGCGCACCCAGGGCGAAGACAGGATCGTCACCCCGGCGGCAGTCGAGCCGAACACGAATGCGGTCTGCCACAGCCGCGCGTCGCTGCCGGCGACCGAGGCGATCGCGCTGGTCGCGACGAGCATCACCGCGGCGTAGAGCAGGGTGACCGCGAACGACACGGTCTGCCACGCAACGGTGCGCGAGACTTGCAGCGTCCACTCGCCATTGCGTTGTACCGCGACCGCGAGCACCGGCGCGACCAGTGCCATCACGAAGCCGCGCCCGATCGTCAGCGTAACCGGCCAGCTGCCGCTGACATAGGCCGAGAGATAGAGCAGCAAATCGATGCCCCACATCGCACCCAGCGCGAATACGACGAGCCGCAAGCCGGCGCGCGCGCGTGGCGTCGCGGCGGCATAAAGCTGGTGAAGCAGCAGCAGCGCGGCGATCGCGACCATGCTGCGCAGCAGGAGGCGAACGGCGGTCAGTTGCGGGATCAGCGCGGTGCCGATCGCCTGCTCGAGGATCGCAAGCCCGATCCCGGCGACCAGGACAAGGGCGACGACGCCATAGATCACGCTGACCGCGCGATGCTCGCGCGCCGTACGGTCGCGGGCCATCAGCGCGTACATGAAGCCGAGCCAGGCCAGGTTGCGCAGCGCCTCGACGACGCGCGTTACGACATCGAGTCCCTCGATTCCCGCGACCGCGAGCGCCCACAAAGCCGTCAGGCCAAGCGCGCTGACCAACGTTAGGCGCGGCAGCCCTTTCCCCTTTTCGCGCAGTCGCGACACGGCGACCCCCGCGAACAGGAAGGCGGCGAGCGCGTGGCTCCACAGGATCAGCGTGGCGGCGCCGTTCACCGCGCGCCCTCCGGCCACAAGACGACGCGGACCGTCTGGAGCAGGATCAGCAGGTCGAGAAAGGGCGAATAGTTCTTCGCGTAATAGAGATCATATTCGAGCTTTTGCCGGCTGTCCTCGATCGACGCGCCATAGGGATAGTTGATCTGCGCCCAGCCTGTGATCCCGGGCTTCACCATGTGACGTTCGGCGTAATACGGCAGCTGCTGCTCGAGATCCTCGACGAATTGCGGCCGCTCGGGGCGCGGTCCGACAAAGCTCATTTCGCCTTTGAGGACCGACCAGGTCTGCGGCAGCTCGTCGATCCGGAGCTTGCGGATGATGCGGCCGACGCGGGTAATGCGCGGGTCGTTCTTCTCGGCCCACACCGCTTGGCCGGCAACCTCGGCATCGATCCGCATCGAGCGCAGTTTCACGCAATCGAACCCGACATTATAGAGCCCGACGCGGCGTTGGCGGTAGAAAGCCGGCCCCCGGCTTTCGAGCTTGATCGCGAGCGCGGTGAGCAGGATCAGCGGCAGCGTCAAGGCGAGGAGGAGCAGACTCGCGGTGATATCGAACAATCGCTTGAACAGGCTCGAGAACATCCGCCCCGAGGAAAAGCCGTCGGAAAAGATCAGCCAGCTCGGGTTGACGCTCTGCAGGTCGATCCGGCCGGTCTCGCGTTCGAGGAAGGTCGAGATCTCGTTGACGTGGACGCCGGTGGTCTTGATCCGCAGCAGGTCCTTGAGCGGCAGCGCGTTGCGGCGTTCCTCGAGCGCGAGCACGACTTCGCTCGCATTGAGCAGTACGACGTGATCGGCGAGATTGTAGATCGCATCGCGCGCGATCGCCTCGGGGATGACGCGTGCGGCTTCGCTCATCGCAATGTAGCCGACGACGACGAACCCGGCGCCCGGCGTCTGCGCGAGCGCCTTCAGCCGTGCCGCGCGCGCGCCGGCGCCGAGGACAACCACGCGGCGTTTGAACGCCTGCCCACCGATCAGCTTGCCGACGAGCACGCGCAACGCGATCAGCAGCACCGCGGCTACGCCCATCGCGTAAAGCAGGTTCGAGCGCCAGAAGCTTGCCGAGGGGAGGATGAAGAACACGACGCTCAGGAAGATCACGCCGAGCGAGATCGCCACCAGCAGCCGCGCGGTCGCGTAGCGCAGCGATTGCAATGCGCCGGCGCCATATACGCCGACCGCCAGCATCGCCGTTTCGAGCGAGGCGGCAAAGGTCAGCAGCTGCGGGATCCGCGCCTGCATCGGCGTCATCGGCATGAGCAATTGGCCCATCCGCAGCGTGTAGCCGACCTCGCCCGCAGCGATCAGCAGGACGAAGTCGATCAGCCCGAGCAGCAGCACGGCATTGGGGATGTAGTGCTTGAACAACCTGACCATCAGGGGTGAACCTCGTCCGTGCTCGTACGGGGGGTGTAAGCGATTCCGACACGGGCAAGCCGCTGTCGCAGAAATTGACAAAGAAAAGCTAAAAGGTCCGGATCGGGATCGGGCAAAGGGATTACCTTCCGGCGCGGGAGCCGCTACAGCGCCGCGACCTAGGAGGAATTTTTATGCCACAGCTACAGCCGATTGTCCCTGTAATCCTGTCGGGCGGGTCGGGCACACGACTGTGGCCGATGTCCACCCCCGCAATGCCCAAGCAGATGCTGGCGCTTACCGCGGAAGAGACGATGCTTCAGCTCACCGCACGCCGCGCGCAAGGCGAGCGGTTCAGCGCGCCGATCGTCGTCGCCAATGCCAAGCACGCAGCGATGGTCGAAGCGCAGCTCGAGGCGGCATCCGCCACCGCCGATGCGCTGATCCTCGAGCCGATCGGGCGCAATACCGCACCGGCGATCGCATTGGCGGCGATCGCGGCGGGGTCGGGCGATGCGGCGTTGCTGATCATGCCGTCGGATCACGTGATTCTCGACGTACCGGCGTTCCATGCCGCGGTCGAAGCAGCGCTGCCGATGGTCGAGCAGGGCTGGCTGGTGACCTTCGGGATCAATCCGCACGCGCCCGAAACGGGCTATGGCTATATTCACATGGGCGAAGAAATCGCGGCCGGCGTCCACCGCGTCGCGAAGTTTGTCGAAAAGCCCCCGCGCGACGCGGCCGAAGCGATGCTTGCCGCTGGCGACCATGCCTGGAACGGCGGGATTTTCCTGTTCCGCGCCGATTCGTATCTCGAAGCGCTGGCACAGCATGATCCCGAGACGCTCGCTGCGTGCAAGGCATCGATGGACAACGCGCGCCACGAGGGCAAGCGCATTTACCCCGAAGCCGAGGCCTTTGCGGCATCGCCGGCCGAATCGATCGACTACGCCGTGATGGAAAAGGCCGAGCGCGTCGCGGTGGTGCCGGTCAAGATGGGCTGGAGCGACTTGGGCAGCTGGGACGCGCTGCACGAGATCAGCGAGCTCGACGAGAGCGGAAATTCTCATCAGGGCGAAGTGATTGCGATCGATACCGCGCATTGTCTGGTGCGCAGCGACGGTGCGCGGATTGCGATGGTCGGCGTCGAGGACCTTATCGTCGTCGCGAGCGGCACCGATATCCTGATCCTGCCGCGTGGCCGCAGCCAGGAGGTCAAGGCGCTGATCGAGGCGATGAAGAAGCGCGGATGACCGGGCTGACGATCCACGCGTATCGTGACGACCTGGCGCAGGCGTTCCACGATATCAACGCGCAGTGGATCGGCGCGATGTATCGGCTCGAGCAGACCGATCGCGATGTGCTCGAGCATCCGTTCGAACGGATCATCGCGCCCGGCGGCGATATCCTGTTCGTCGAAGCGGCGGGGCTCGGGATCGTTGGTGCGTGCGCGCTGCAGCGGACCGGCCCGGATCAATACGAGCTGACGAAGATGGGCGTGCTCGACACCGCGCGTGGGCGCGGGGCGGGCGCGTTCCTGCTCGATGCGATGATCGCGCGTGCCAAGGCGATGGGTGCGCGCCGGCTGTACCTGCTCAGCAATGCCAAGAGCGCGACGGCGATCCGCCTCTATGAGAAAGCCGGCTTCCGCCATGATCCGGGGATCATGGCGGAGTTCGGCGCGCGTTACGAACGCTGCAATATCGCGATGCTCTACCCGCTCGATCGCGCTCAATAAGCGAGCTGGACGCCGATCCGGAAGGTCTGGCGATAGCGCTCGCTTTCGATCAGCTGCGTCTTGACCGCCTGGTAGCGCCGCCACGGTGAGTCGAGCAGGTTACTCGCCTCGACGAAGACAGTGAACTGCTTGACCGGCGAATAGCCGATCCGCGCGTCGAGCGAATTGTTCTCGTCGGTATATTGATCGGTCGCCGCGGTCGTGCCGAGCGTGTCGAGATAGGCCGAGCGATAGGTGTAGGCGAGCCGCCCGGTCAGGCCGTATTTCTCGTAATAGAGCTGCGCCGTGCCGATATATTTCGACTGGAGCAAATTGGGCACCGAACCTGCGCGACCGATCACGCCGCGCGACGACCCGTCGGTATAGGTGAAGTTGCCCGAGACGCCGAAGCCCGACAGCGCGCCCGGCAGGAAGGTCAGCTGCGCCTGGAGGTTGGCCTCGACGCCGTAGATCTTCGCGCTGTCGCCATTGACCGGCTGCGTCACCTGCGCGCGGGTGAAGGTCGTGCCGCCGAAGGTGCCGCCCTGCGTCGTGCCGACGGTGAAGATCGGATCGTCGAGATGCTTGTAGAAGCCGGCGATCGAGATGATGCCCTGGCCCGCGAGATAATATTCGGCCGAGAAATCGCCCGAGACAGCCTTGTACGGCTTGAGTTTGGGATTGCCGAGCGCGACCACCCCGGCGTTGGGCGTGGTGTCGCTGACGTTCACATAGGGTGCCAGCAGATTGTAGTCGGGGCGGCCGATCGCGGTGGTCGCAGCGGCGCGCAGGACGAGCCGATCGTTGACGTCGAAGCGCACGTTGAGGTCGGGGAAGGCGTCGGTATAGGCGCGCGAGTTCGAGACGTTGAAGCCCTGCGTCACCAGCGAGGTCGCGGTGAAGGCCTTGCCCTTATAGGTGCCATCGGTGTGCTCGACGCGGACGCCGGGGACGATGGTGAACTTGGCGAACTTGAAGGTGCCCATGATGTAGCCGGCGAACACCTTCTCGCTCAAATCGTAGTCGTTGACGAGCGAGTTGGCGACCGAGGTGGCGGAGTCCGACGCGCTCTGCGTCCGGGCGGACGGGTTGGTGACGGTGTAATAGGTCTGTGCCTGGTCGTAGTTGATCCGCGGACCGACGAGATAGCGCCCGTCATAGATCGCGCTGCCATCGTCCGAGGCCGCCCCCGTTGCGGCGAGCGTGCCGCTTAGCGAATATTGCTGGAAGTCGCGATTGTTGGACTTGTCGGTCTGTTGGAACTTGCCGCCGAGCTTGATCGTGCTGTCGCTGCCGAAATCGATCGGGATCGTCAGGTCGGCGCGCGCCTGGTAGAGATTCTCCTCGGCGCGGCGGCGGTCGTAGCTGACGCGATAGCCGCTGTAGAGCGCGCTGTTATACGGCGTACCGTTGGCGGTGTTGACCTTGAACAGCGTGTCGGCGAGGTCGAGCGACAGGCCGGTCAGCGCGGTGCTGCCGGTGCGGAACGAGAACTCCGAGCGCAGCGGATCCTTCTTGAGCGCCTTGCTGTAGGTGCCCTCGACCTGCAGCTCGGATCCGCCGAAGCGGAACTTGCCACCCAGCTCGCCCGAGAAGGTCGAGTCATCCTCGTTGCGCAGCCGCAGGAAGCGCGTGCCGCGGCTGCTGAACGTGCCACCGTTCGAGATCGCGGCATTGACCGCCTGCTGCGCCGCGGTCGGCTGGGTGGTGACGCCCGCGGCGTTGGTCGTGGCATAGGTGACCGGGATCTCGATTCGCGATTGGTCGCGCGTCTCGTGGTCCTTGAAGGTCGAATAGAGCGTGCGGAGATAGACGTTGACGTCCGAGCTCGGCCGCCAGTCGAAATTGCCGACGACGCCGTAGCGGGTGCGGTTGAGATTGTAATCGCGGATGCGGTAATCGTCGGGCAGCGCGCGGCTCGCGCCGGTCGGCGTGCCCCAGTTCGACGAACCCTGCAGATTCTCGGACTCGATCGGGCGGCTGGAATAGTTGCCCGAGAGCACGACGCCGAAGGTCTTGTCGGGGCCGAAGCGCGTCCCCGCGGTGATATCGCCCTCATACGGGCTGCGGCTGTTGAGCGTGTTGTAGCCGCTGACAAGCCGCGCGTTGGCGAACGCCTTAGTGCGGTCAAACGCGGTGAGCGTGTTGATGTCGACCTGACCGGCGATCGCATTGGCGTCGCGGTCCGGGGTCAGCGACTTTACGACGGTGACCGAACCGATCAGCGAGGAGGGGATGTCGTCGAGCTTGACCTGTCGGCTCTCGGGCTCGGGCGCGGGGGCGGTCTGGCCGTTGATCGTCACATTGGCGAGGTTGGGATTGACGCCGCGGATGATGACGTAGCGCCCTTCGCCCTGATCGTTGGCGACCGAGATGCCCGGCAGGCGGCGGACCGCCTCGGCAACGTTCTGGTCGGGCAGCTTGCCGACGTCATTGGCGTTGAGCGTGTCCTGGATGAAGTTGGACGACCGCTTCGCCTGGAGCGCGCGGCGTTCGGCGGCGCGCTGGCCGGTGACCACGATCTCGCCGCCGCTGACGTCGCCCGATGGCGGATTGAGCCGGAAGTCGACGATCGCGGCGCTATCGCTCGACGTCGCGCTGCGCGTAACGCTCGGATAGCCGATATAGGTGAAGGTCAGCTCGATCGGTCCCGCCGGAAGATCGCGGATCACGAACACGCCGTCGCGGTCGGCGATCGCGGTGCGGCCGGCGGCGGCGATCGTCGCGCCGGGCAGGGCCGCGCCGGTCGTCGGATCGAGCACGCGGCCCGACACGTCGGCAGCGTAAGCCGGCAGTGCGGTGGAGCCGAGCAACGCCGCGCACAGGCCTGCCTTGGACGCGAAGCTACGCGCCCGGATATGTCCGAACATCAGAATTCCCCTTGGTCGCAGCGCCCGCCTGGAATGTTCTAGCGTGCCGCGTTGGGGCGTCCTTATGCGCTGTCCATGACGGGAGCGTGACGATTTCGCCACGTCTCTCGAATGGATGCGGGGCATCGGAACTTCTTTAGGGTATTCGCGTCCTTCGGACACACGCACCCGGAGGACGATGATGCATCGCACGACACTGATATGGGGCATGATCGCGCTGGCGGCGGCACCGCTGGCCTGGTCGGGCGCTGACGCGCAGCAGCGCGACGATCTCGGTCATGTCATCACGCAGCCGTTGCGCGACACGCGCATCTCGAAGACCAAAATCCCGCCGATCCTGCAACTCGCCGCATCGGCACCCTATTCCTCGCAAAACACGCGAAGCTGCGCGACGATCGCCGCAGAGGTGCGTCGGCTCGATGGTGCGCTCGGCCCCGATGCCGATGTGCCCGGCAAGCCCAAGGGCGAGGGCGCGGAAGTTGCCGCGGTGGCGGCTCGGACTGCGGTCAGCACGTTGATCCCGGGGCTCGGGCTGGTGCGCGTGCTGACGGGGGCCGACAAGGAGCAGCGCCGCGCCGAGGCGGCGGTCTATGCCGGGCAGACGCGGCGGGCGTATCTCAAAGGGCTGGGCTATGCCCGCAAATGCCAGGCGCCCGCAGCGCCGACGCGCGCAGCGGTGGCGGATCTGCCGACGTCGAACTGAGCCGTCAGTCGCGCGCGAAGATTTCCGCGCGGGGGATGGTGAGGTTTAGCGAGGGTATGGTCAGATCGTCGCTCGCCGCGAGCCAGTCGGCGGTCCAGCCGCCGGTAGGGGTGCGTTGTACGAGGTGGATGCGCTGTTCGGCGGGATCGACGAGGATGACTTCGCGCGTACCGGCGAGCGCGCAATATTCTGCGAGCTTGACCTTCTGGTCGTAAGCGAAGGTCGAGGGCGACAGGATCTCGAATATCACCTGCGGATCGCCGAGCAATTTCTTGCGCGCGTTCTCCGGGGCCGCGGGATTGTTGCAATAGACGCTGATGTCAGGGAAGCGCACCGTTCGGTCTTCAGTCTGAGCGGCGAGATCAGAGCCGTAGGGACGACAGCCTGAGCCGCGCAGACGTGGGCCAAGCGCCATCAAAATATTGAACGCGATCCGCGCATGCTGCTCGCTGCCGCCGGCCATCATATAGATCAGGCCATCCTCGAGTTCGGCCTTCGCGCCGCCGAAATCCATTGCGAGGAATTCCTCGACGCTGATGCGACGGTAGGCTGGGTCGAGAGCGATCGCGGGCATGGCGTGAAATATACCGCGTATCGGCAGACAAACAAAGGGCCGGCGGATCGCTCCGCCGGCCCTTCGTTTTGTCCAGCCTGGGGCTGGGTGGTCCGGGCTTCCGGCACCGGCAGAGCCGGTGCCCGTCGGACGGGATCGTCGAGTGAACTCGACGACCCGCCGGCCGGAGCCACGCGAGTCCTGAGCTAAGCCGTGGCTTAGCTCAGGCCGCGTTGGCTCAGAAATCCATACCGCCCATGCCGCCCATGCCGCCGCCGCCCATCGGCATTGCGGGCTTGTCTTCCGGCAGCTCGCTCACGGCCGCTTCGGTCGTGATGAGCAGGCCGGCGACCGATGCTGCGTTCTGCAGCGCGGTGCGGACGACCTTGGTCGGATCGATCACGCCGGCTTCGACCAGGTTCTCGTACGTGTCGGTCGCTGCGTTGAAGCCGATCGTCGGATCGTTGCCGTCGAGCAGCTTGCCCGAAACGACCGCACCGTCATGGCCGGCATTGGTAGCGATCTGACGCACCAGTGCAGTGAGCGACTTGCGGACGATGTCGATACCGCGCGTCTGGTCTTCGTTCGCACCGGTCAGGCCGTCGAGGACCTTGCTGGCGTAAAGGAGAGCCGTGCCGCCGCCGGGGACGATGCCTTCTTCAACGGCTGCGCGGGTTGCGTGCAGCGCGTCGTCGACGCGGTCCTTGCGCTCCTTGACTTCGACTTCCGAAGAACCGCCGACCTTGATCACGGCAACGCCGCCAGCAAGCTTGGCGAGACGCTCCTGGAGCTTCTCCTTGTCGTAGTCGCTCGTCGTGTTCTCGATCTGCTGACGGATCGCATCGGTGCGGCCCTTGATCGCGTCCGAGTCACCAGCACCGTCGACGATGACGGTGTTGTCCTTGTCGATCGTGACGCGCTTGGCGGTGCCGAGCATGCCGATCGTGACCGACTCGAGCTTGATGCCGAGGTCTTCCGAGATCATCTCGCCCTTGGTCAGGATCGCGATGTCTTCGAGCATCGCCTTGCGACGATCGCCGAAGCCCGGTGCCTTGACCGCTGCGACCTTGAGGCCGCCGCGCAGCTTGTTGACGACGAGCGTGGCCAGAGCCTCACCCTCGATGTCCTCGGCGATGATCAGGAGCGGACGGCCCGACTGAACGACGGCTTCCAGGATGGGGAGCATCGCCTGCAGGTTCGACAGCTTCTTCTCGTGGATCAGGATGTAGGGATCCTGAAGCTCGACCGACATCTTCTCGGGGTTCGTGATGAAGTAAGGCGAGAGGTAGCCACGGTCGAACTGCATGCCTTCGACGACGTCGAGCTCGAACTCGAGACCCTTGGCTTCCTCGACGGTGATCACGCCTTCCTTGCCGACCTTCTCCATCGCTTCGGCGATCTTCTCGCCGACTTCACGATCGCCATTGGCCGAGATGATGCCGACCTGAGCGACTTCGTGCGAACCCGAAACCGGCTTCGAACGCGACTTGACGTCCTCGACGACCTTGATGACCGCGAGATCGATACCGCGCTTGAGGTCCATCGGGTTCATGCCCGCTGCAACCGACTTCATGCCCTCGCGAACGATGGCCTGCGCCAGAACCGTTGCGGTGGTCGTGCCGTCGCCGGCGATGTCGTTGGTCTTCGAGGCGACTTCGCGCAGCATCTGCGCGCCCATGTTCTCGAACTTGTCCTTGAGCTCGATTTCCTTGGCGACGGTGACGCCGTCCTTGGTGATGCGCGGTGCGCCGAAGCTCTTGTCGATCACGACGTTGCGGCCCTTTGGCCCCAGCGTGACCTTGACCGCGTCGGCGAGGATGTCGACGCCGCGGAGGATGCGCTCGCGCGCGTCACGGCCGAATTTTACGTCCTTGGCTGCCATGATGAGGCTACCCTTTCTATGTCTGTTGAGTCTGGAAAGTCACACGAAAGTCACACCATCCGCGCCTGCGCGCAGACGGGGGGCAGCTCAGCCAACGATGCCGAGGATGTCCGATTCCTTCATGATCAGCAGGTCTTCGCCGTCGATCTTGACCTCGGTGCCCGACCATTTGCCGAACAGGATCTTGTCGCCGGCCTTGACTTCGAGCGGGTGGATTTCACCGGCTTCGTTGCGAGCGCCGGTGCCGACGGAGACGACTTCGCCTTCCTGCGGCTTTTCCTTGGCGGTCTCGGGGATGATGATCCCACCGGCGGTCTTTTCTTCTGCCTCTACGCGGCGGACGAGCACGCGATCGTGCAACGGACGAAAGGTCATGGGCGAAGTCCCTTTATGATGAACAGGTGTTAGCACTCGACGTTGGTGAGTGCCAGCAGGGCGGGATATGATAGCGACACCGCGCATCGTCAACCGCCACCACCGCATTTTCTGGTGCGAGGGATTGCGCGTGTTGGCGAACTAACACGCATTTACTCGCGCCGTGGCTTGCCGTAGCGAAGGGCCCTATTTCCGCCAAGCAGGGATCGGCCAGATGAAACTCGTACGGGGCGCGTGGAAGATACTCGTCGGCATCAAGGACGCGCTGGTCCTCATCGCGATGCTGCTGTTCTTCGGCCTGCTGTTCGCAGCGCTCGCGGCAAAACCGAACAAGCGCGCGGTCGGCGACGGGGCGCTCGTGCTCAAGCTCGATGGCCCGATCGTCGAGCAGACGCAGGACGTCGGCGCTTTCGCCAGCCTGAGCGGCGACGGAGGCAACCACGAATATCGCCTGCGCGATGTGGTCCGCAGCCTCGACAAGGCGGCCAAGGACGCCAGCGTCAAGGTCGTCGTGCTCGATCTCGACTCGTTCGGCGGCGGCTATCCGGCGGCGCTGAACGAAGTCGGCGCGGCGCTGAAGCGCGTGCGCGATGGTGGCAAGCCTGTGCTGGCGTTCGCGACAGCCTATACCGATTCCGGGTACCGCCTTGCTGCCAATGCGAGCGAGATCTGGGAAAGCCCGATGGGCGGCACGCTGTTCATGGGACCGGGCGGATCGCAACTCTATTACAAGGGCCTGATCGACAAGCTCGGCGTCAATGCGCACGTCTACCGCGTCGGCAAGTACAAGTCGTTCGTCGAGCCGTACACGCGTACCGAAGCCTCGCCCGAGGCGAAGGAAGAAGTGGTCAAGCTGGACCAGGTGCTGTTCGCCAACTGGCAACAGTCGGTTGCGGCCGCGCGTCCCAAGGCGAAGTTCGCACCGTTCCTCGCGACGCCGGGCGCGGTGATCACCGCGGCGCAGGGCGACATCGCCAAGGCCAATCTCGATGCTGGCCTCGTCGACAAGCTCGGCACGCGGCTCGATTTCGGCAAGCGCGTGGCGGAGATCGCCGGCGCCGATGCCGGCAAGGCGGCCGGACTGTTCAAGACGATCAAGTACGACGCCTATGTCGCCGCCAATCCGCTGCCGACCGGCGGCGACAAGGTCGGCGTGCTGACGATCGCCGGCGACATCGTCGACGGCAAGTCGCAGGGCGGCAATGTCGGGTCGGACACGGTGTCGAAGCTGCTGCTCGACGCGCTCGCCAAGAAGGACCTCAAGGCGCTTGTCGTGCGTGTCGATTCGCCCGGCGGCTCGGCGCTCGCATCGGAAGACATGCGCCGTGCGATCCAGGAGGCGAAGGCGCAGAAGCTGCCGATCGTCGTGTCGATGGGCTCGGTCGCGGCATCGGGCGGCTATTGGGTGTCGACCGCGGGCGACATGGTGTTCGCGCAGCCGACGACGATCACCGGGTCGATCGGCATCTTCGGGATCATCCCGACCTTCGAGAACACGCTCAAGAAGGTCGGCCTGACAACCGATGGTGTGCGCACCACGCCGCTGTCGGGACAGCCGGATATCTATGGCGGCACCAACCCCGAGACCGATGCGATCTTCCAGGCGGGGATCGAGAATGGCTATCGCCAGTTCATCACGCGGGTCGCCAATGCGCGCAAAATGACGCCCGAGCAGGTCAACGAGATCGGGCAGGGGCGTGTCTGGGATGGCGGGACTGCGTTGCAGCTCCACCTGGTCGACAAGTTCGGCGGGTTGCAGGATGCGATCGCCGAGGCGGCGCGGCGCGCGGGGCTGAAGGCCGACGGTTATCACGCCGAATATCTCGAGAAGAAGCCGAGCGCGTTCGCCAAGATGATCCAGCAGTTCGCCGATTCGAACAAGGATGACGACGCGTCGGCGGGCGACGCCTTCACGCGGATGGCGGCCGAGCGGCGTGCGGTGTTCGCGCGCGCGCTGGGCGACGTGACGCGGATCGGCACGGGTGCTGCGATCCAGGCGCGTTGCCTCGAATGCGAGGGCGTCGGCGGCAATGCGCCGCGCGCCGGGGACGCGCGGCTGATGGACTTCGTGCTCGCGCGGTTCGGGCTGTGAGCATGGATCCCGCACCCACCCGCGTCGCGATCCGCCCCGCGACGCCCGACGATGCCGCGGCGATCGCGGCGATCTACCGCCCCTATGTCGAGCGCGGCGTGGTCTCGTTCGAGACCGAGGCGCCCGATGCCACGGTGATCGCGCAGCGGATGGCGTCTTCGGGCGGGCTGTATCCGTGGCTGGTCGCGACCGAAGGCGAGGGCGGGGCGGTGCTCGGCTATGCCTATGCCTCGGCGTTCCGCGATCGGCCGGCGTATCGCTTCACGATCGAGACGACGGTCTATCTCGAGACGGGCACGCAGGGGCGCGGCAACGGGCGGCAGCTGTACGATGCGCTGATCGACACGGTGCGCGCGCAGGGGTTTACGCATGCGATCGGCGTGATCGCGCTGCCCAACGATCATTCGATCCGGCTGCACGAATCGGTCGGCTTCAAGCGCGCCGGGTTCTTCCGCGAGGCGGGCTACAAGGACGGGCGCTGGATCGACGTCGGATACTGGCACTGCGACCTCAACGACGCGACGATCCCGCCGATGGAGCCCAAGCCGTTCAGCGAGACCGGGATGGTGTGGAATTGGTGAGCGCTCGTTGAGCGCACCCGCGAAGCGGCTTCCCTCTCTGCGCGCAAAAAGAAGATTTCGGTTCGGGCAGAGGCGCAGAGGACGCGGAGGTGATGCGTTCGCGGCGACGCTTCTTCTCTTCTTCGTGGCTTCGCGTCTTCGCGTCTTCGCGTCTTCGCGTGAGAAAGAAGCTGGTTTCACACAAAGACGCGAAGCCACGAAGACGCCCCCATCGCGCAACGCAGGATCATCGTGATTGGAAGCTCCCCTGCGGGGAGGGCTTTATACAGCAGGGCGGCTCGGCTAAGGCCGCACTCAAATGACCGACACGCCAAACACCGCAGCCGCCGCGAGCGAAGCCCAACGCGATTATCGCGACACCGTCTTCCTGCCGAAGACCGACTTTCCGATGAAAGCCGGTCTCCCCGCCAAGGAGCCCGGCATCCTCGCGCGCTGGCAGGCGATGAACCTCTACGAGAAGACCCGCGAAGCCCGCCGCGGCCGCGAGAAGTTCATCCTGCATGATGGCCCGCCGTACGCGAACGGCGACATGCATATCGGCCATGCGCTCAACCATATCCTCAAGGACACGGTGTGCCGCACGCAGGGGCTGCTCGGCAAGGACGCGCCCTATGTGCCCGGCTGGGACTGCCACGGCCTGCCGATCGAGTGGAAGGTCGAAGAGCAGTATCGCGCCAAGAAGCGCAACAAGGACGAGGTCCCGCCGCGCGAATTCCGCGCCGAGTGCCGCGCGTATGCGCAGCATTGGGTCGACGTGCAGCGCGAGCAGCTCAAGCGGCTCGGCATCAATGGCGACTGGGACCATCCCTATCTGACGATGGACTTCGCCGCCGAGGCGACGATCGTCACCGAGCTGATGAAGTTCGCGGAGAGCGGCCAGCTCTATCGCGGCGCCAAGCCGGTGATGTGGTCGCCGGTCGAAAAGACCGCGCTCGCCGAGGCCGAGGTCGAATATGAGGACGTCGTGTCGACGCAGATCGACGTGGCGTTCGAGATCATGGACGCACCGAACGCGCCCGAGCTGGTCGGTGCGCATGCGGTGATCTGGACGACGACGCCGTGGACGATCCCGGTGAACCAGGCGCTGAGCTATGGGCCGGAGATCGAGTATGTCTTGGTCACTTTGTTCACCGAGCCGGGCATGGGCGCTGAAGAAAGCACGATTGCCGATAACCGGATGGCCGAACACGGCATCCCGATCGGCCGCAAGGTGCTCGTCGCTGAGCCGCTCTTGCAAGAGTTCATCACGCGACTGAAGCGAATGGCAGCTCGGATCGATTGGTCTGACATTGGTGGCGAGACGCCCGACATTCTCAACTTGTTCGGCGACACGGTGTTCAAGGGCTCGCAACTCGAAGGCGCCACCGCGCGCCATCCGATGCATGCGCTCGGCGGGTTCTTTGCCAAGCCGCGGCCGTTCCTGCCGGGTGAGTTCGTCACAACTGAGGCGGGCACCGGGCTCGTCCATATGGCGCCCGACCACGGCGAGGACGATTTCCTGCTGTGCAAGCAATACGGGATCGAGCCGGTCTTCGCGGTCGATGGCGCGGGGATGTATCGCGACGATTGGGCGTGGCTCGGCGGGCAGGGCTCGGTGATCAACAAGAAGTTCGTCTCCGCCGAGGGGCCGATCTGTTCGGACCTGCGCGCAGTGGGTGCGTTGCTCGCGGCGAGCGATGATTTCGCGCATTCCTATCCGCATTCGTGGCGGTCGAAGGCGAAGGTCATTTTTCGCGCGACGCCGCAGTGGTTTATTCCGATGGATCAGGCGCTGCCAGAGTCCCCCTCCCGCAAGCGGGAGGG